>NZ_PTXL01000003.1 GCF_004343775.1 Burkholderia sp. SRS-46
CGCACGTTCGTGAGCGGCGCGCTCGATTGGGCGATTTCGCCGCGTGCGCTGCTGCGCGTGAACTTCGACTACCAGAACAAGCGGCTGGCATCGCAGCCCGTGATCGGCACGCAGCCGGACGGCTCGCTGCCGCCGCAGATCGATCCGCGGACGCTGCTCGGGCAGCCGTGGCTGCAATACCGCACCAACACGTTCAACATCGGTGGCCAGTTCGACTTCAAGCTGACCGACAACTGGACCTTCACGACCCAGGTCGCGCAGTCGTACAACAACCGCGACGCGGCGTTTCCGGACATCTACTCGGTCGCGGCGAACGGCAACATCCTGAGCGGCGACATCTACCTGTCGCCGGGCCAGAGTTTCCGCGTGCTGTCGACGAACACCTTCGTATCCGGGAAATTCAACACCGGACCGCTCGCGCACCAGCTCGTGACGGGCGTGTCGACGCGCAACTACGATTCTCAGCAAGGCGGGTTCGGCGTGATGCCGATCACGGTGGGCAACATCTTCAATCCGGTCTACTCGCCGCCACAGACGACCACGTTCCCCGGCAAGACGGCCACGAAGAACTTCCAGCCGAGCGTGTTCATCAGCGACCTGATCGATATCGGCTCGCACTGGAGCGTCATGCTTGGCCTGCGCCACGTACGCTACCGCGACGATTCGTATGCCCCGTCCGGTGCGCAAACGCACTACGAAACCAGCGTGAACGTGCCGTCCGCTGGCCTGATCTTCAAGCCGCTGCCGTCGCTGTCGACGTACGTCAGCTATTCGGAAGGCTTCGAGCAAGGTGGCGTCGCGCCGTACAACACGCTCAATGCAGGCCAGAATCTCGCGCCGGTGAAGAGCAAGCAGTACGAAGCGGGCGTGAAGGCCGACATCGGCAGCGATTTCACCGTCAACGCCGCGGTGTTCCGCATCGAGAAGACGCTGCAGTACGTGAACGCGGATAACTACTTCGTGCAGGCCGGCAAGCAGCGTCATAGCGGGATCGAACTGACCGCGAACGGCCGTCTGACGCGGGACCTGTCGATCGTCGCGGGTGCCGCCTACCTGCATACCGCGCAGGACGATACGGGCGACGCCGCGACGAACGGCAAGCGGGCAGCGAACGTGCCCAAGTTCCAGGCGAACGCATTCCTCGACTACCGGATTGCGGCCGTGCGCGGGCTGAACGTCGACGCCGGCGTCTACTACGTCGGCAGCCGGCCGCTCAACGCCGCGAACACCGTCTCGCTGCCCGGCTACGTGCGTTTCGATGCGGGTGCGCGCTATCAGACGAACATCGGTGGCCACACGACGATTTTTCGTGCCGGTGTGCAGAACCTGACCGACAAGCGCTACTGGGCCGCAGCGAACTACAACGCCGTGTGGCCAGGTCAGCCACGCACGTTCTTCCTGTCCGCGCAGGTCGACATGTAACGCGCCGTATCGGAACCAAACGAGAGACGACGGCCACCGGACGTGCCACAGAGCACGCCGGCCGTCCCCCCACGAAAACAGGTAATCCGCAGGGCACCCGCTGCGCCGTCGGTGTGGCGTCGCCCGTTTTCACACGAGGGAAACGCATGAATCTAGTTGAAGGCATCGATCCATCCGGTCTGCGGCCGGTCTCGAAGTCGCTTGCGATCTACGAGCTACGCGATGATGAAATCGCCGGGCTCGCGGATGTCGCGCACGAACTGATCGCTCATCACGACAGTGTCGAAAGTACGTCGTTCGCGCACGATTGCATGCTCGCCGCACAGGAATTGCCGCGTTCGCTGCGTGCGCTCGCGCACCGCTACAGGCAACTCGAGCTGCCATGCAGCGTGCTGCTGCTGCGCGGCATGCCCGTGGACGACGCGCGTATCGGCGCCTCGCCGTCGCACTGGGATGCGCCGTGGCGGAATCCGCCGTCCTTGCACGAAGAGGCGATGCAGTGCCTGATGACGTCGCTGCTCGGGGACATGTTCGGCTGGCGCACGCAGGAGAACGGCCGCTTCCTGCGTCACATCGTGCCGATCAGGAAAGACCACGCGGAGCAGCTTGGTGGCGGAAGCAGTGTGACGCTGGTCTGGCACAACGAGGAAGCGTTCCACGAGCACCGCGCCGATTTCCTGTCGATTCTGTGCTACCGCAACGACGAGCGCGCGGAGACGATCTTCTGCGGGATCGAAGAGATCGAGATTCCGGACGACATGTGGCGTGTGCTGAGTGCGCCGCGCTTCACGATCCTGCCCGACAAGTCGCACCTGCCGGAGCAGAACGTCAGCGACCAGTGGCGGCTCGACGATCACGTGTTCGAGCGAATCCGCCGCATGCATGAGAGCCCGGAACCCGTGCCCGCACTGTCCGGGCTGCGCGCGAAGCCGTGGGTGCGCGTGGACGAGGCGTTCATGGCGCCGCTGCCCGGCGACGACGAAGCGCGGCGTGCGCTGCGCTGGCTGATCGACGCGTGCTATGCGCACCAGACGAGCGTCGTGATGCAACCGGGTGACATGGTCTGGGTCGACAACAAGCGGGCGGTGCATGGGCGCACGGTCTATCGCCCGAACTATGGTCCGCGCCAGCGCTGGCTGCGGCGGGTCAACGTTCACGTCAACCTGCGCGAGACGCTGCCGTTCCGGCAAGCGCCTGCGACGCGCGAAATCCTGTGAGGCGCAGATGAATACGACGACAATCGACTCGGCCCCGACGGCCGAAGCCAGTATGGACGTGCGCCCGCGGCTCGCGACACAGCCGTCGCAACTGCTCGTGCTCGGCAAGCGCGTGATCGACGAACTTGATTACGACCCGGCGATGGTGCTCGACGCGGTCGAGCGCGCATATCTCGGTCTGGGTACCGGCGAATCGGACAATCCTCGCAAGCTGATGAGCCAGCCCGCAGACAAGCATTCCGTCGCTTACGCGATGCTCGGCCGCGATGGCGGACGCAGAACGGTCGGCTTCAAGACCTCGTACAAGCACGACCCGGAACACAGCCGCGAGCTGCAGAAGTACTACACGACGCTGCTGCTGTTCGACGACGAAACGGGCATGCCGGTCGCGATGATGGACGGCAGCCTGGTCGGTTCACTGCGTACGCCGGCCGTCTCGGCGCTGATCGCGCGGGCCGCCGCCCCGCATGCGCGCACGGCGCTGGTCGTCGGCACCGGCACGCAAGGCCGGATGGCTGCGCCATTCCTGTTGACCGCGCTGCCGGAGGTCGAACGCGTGATCGTGCACGGGCACTACGACGCAGGCATCGACGCGGTGCGCCAGACGCTGCAGCGCTTCCATCCGGATCGCGATATCGAGGTGTCGACGAACCTCGAGGCATCGGCACGGCAAGCGGACATCGTGCTCGGCGTGGCCGGCGCCGGTGCGCCGGAAGCCGTGCATCACGGCGCGCTGAAGCCCGGCGCCCTGGCGCTGCTGGTCGGCTACGGCATTCATGCCGATGCACTCCACCGCGCCGATTACCGGATTGCGACGAGCGAAGCGCAGATGCAGGTGACCGGCGTCGATCTCGTCGACGAAGCGGGCAAGCTGCCCCCGGTCGACGCGGAGCTGCCCGACATCCTGCTGGGCCGCAAGCCGGCGCGCCGTCACGCCGACGAAATCGTGTACGCGTTCAACAGCGGGATGATCGTGACCGATATCGCGCTCGGGCGTGTCCTGGCCGACGCGGCGCGCGCCAAGGGGCTTGGCACGGAGGTCGAGCTATGGTGAACGACATTCCGCGCCTGCCGGCCTTGTGGGACCCGGCTCAGCGTGAGTTCGTGGACGAGCACGAAGCCATGATCCGTGATCTCGCGACGGGCTTCGACGCCCCCATTCACCTGCTGTTTCCGGAGCGATTCACCCGCAATGTGGCGGCGTTCCAGCGCGTGCTTACCGAGCGTCAGGTAGCGGGCAGCGTGTACTACGCGAAGAAGGCGAACAAGGCGCGCTGCTTCGTGCATGCCGCCGCCGAGTGCGAAATTGGCGTCGACGTCGCGAGCATCGGCGAATTCGCCGATGCATTGGCCGCCGGCGTGAGCGGTGCGGACATCGGCGTCTCCGGCCCGGCGAAGGCGGACGGTCTGCTTCGGCTTGCCGTCCTGCACGGCGCGCTGATCGCCGTCGACAGTCCGGACGAACTCGGGCGTCTCGTCGCGATCGCGCGGCAATGCGGATGCATCGCGCGCGTGCTGCTGCGTATCGAGCCGGGCCCACCGTCCGGAAGCCGTTTCGGCCTGGACGCCGCGGCGCTCGACGCGGCGCTGTCGACATGCGCATCGAATCGATCGTCGGTGGTGCTGGAAGGCTTCTCGTTCCATTTGTCCGGATACAGCGCCGAGGCGCGCTGCAATCAGGCCGGGATCGCGGTGCGCGCATGCGTGGCTGCGCGTGCGCTCGATCTTTCGCCTCACACGGTCAACATCGGCGGCGGCTTCGCGATGTCGTACGCCAGCCCGGACGACTGGCGCGCATTCCTGGCGGCCCACGGCCCCGACGATTACCACGCGAAGAAGGTGTTCGACGGGTTCTATCCGTATCACTCGGCGTGCAGCGGCGCGCAGATGCTCGACGCCATCGTGACGGGCATTCCGGAAGGCGAGTCGAGACCGCTGGCCGACCTGTTGCGCGAGCACGGCCTGCAACTGATGCTGGAGCCGGGGCGTGCGCTGCTCGATCAGGCCGGATTCACCGTGTTCACCGTGCAGGGCGTGAAAGATCGCCGCGACTACGGCATCGCGACCGTGAACGGCACGAGCTTCAGCGTCTCCGAACAATGGTTCGCCAGCGAATTCCTGCCCGATCCCGAGTTGCTGACGGCCGCACGCGAGCCCGGGCAGCCACCGCGCACGGCGAGGCCGTACCGCGCGTGCGTCGGCGGCGCGAGCTGCCTCGACTCGGACATGATCACCTGGCGCAAGGTCGCGTTCGCGCAACGCCCCGAGCCCGGCGACCTGCTGCTGTATCCGAACACGGCCGGCTACCAGATGGATTCGAACGAGTCGCCGTTCCATGAATTGCCGTTGCCCCCGAAGCTTGTGATGACCCTCGATGGCGCGCGGCCGCGTTGGCGCGTCGACCGCCTTTCCCCGTTTTCCGGAGCCTGACGATGAATATGCGTTTCCTGGGTGAACAACCGACGATCACCGTGCCGGCGATCGTCTCGAAAGTATCGGACCTGATTGGCCGTACGCCTTTGTTCGAGCTGATTCGCGGCGCCAACGGCGCACGCATCCTGCTCAAGCTCGAATCGACGAATCCGACCGGCAGCGCCAAGATCCGGATGGCGCGGCAGATGCTCGATGAAGCCGAGCAGGACGGCAGCCTGCGACCGGCCGGCCGGGTGATCGAATCGACCTCCGGCAACACCGGCATGGGGCTCGCGTTGCTGTCCGCCGAGCGCGGCTATCGCTTCACGGCCGTGGTCGACTGCCATGCGTCGAAAGACAAGCTGCGCGCGATGCAGGCGTTCGGCGCGGAGCTCGTCTACGTGAGCGAGGGCGACGCGCTCGCGACGGCCGACCGCGAGGCGCTTGCCGAGCGGATGGCCGCCGACGATCCGGACAGCATCTGGACCGAGCAGCACAACAATCCGGCGAACGGCAACGGCTATCGCGGGCTTGCCGGCGAACTGCGCGACACGCTCGGCGAGCGGATCGACTACCTGGTCGGCTCGGTCGGCACCGGCGGCTCGCTGTTCGGCACCGCGCGCGAGCTGCGCGCAACCGGCCCCGTGCCGCGCGTCGTGGGTGTCGAACCGGTGGGCTCGATCGCGTTCGGCGGCGAAGGCGGTGATTATTATCAGTCGGGTACCGGTACGCCGCCCGGCGCGGAGATCGGCGCGCTGGTCGATTACGCGCTGCTCGACGAAGGCGTCAAGGTGACGGACGCGGCCGCGTTCAATACCGCTCGCTACCTCGCGCGGAAGAAATCGCTGCTCGTCGGCGGATCGGCGGGTGGGGTGATCTGGCATGCGCTGAAGATGTTCGACGCGCTGCCGCCCGATTCGACGCTGGTCGTGCTGGTGTGCGACGGCGGCGAAAAATATCTCGACACCGTATTCAACGACGACTGGATGCGCGAGCGCGATCTGCTCGACGACACCGTCGCCCGCGAACTCGATCCCATCTTTGCCAACGCCGCATGAAGCTCCATCGACAGTTCTGGTTCGACGCCACGCACGTCGGCGCGCTGGCCGGGCCGCTGATTCTCACGCAGCTCGCGCAGGTCGCGCTGACCACCACCGATATCGTGATGATGGGGATGCTCGGCCCGCGCGAGATCGCCGCCGGCGGTCTCGCGCTGACGATCTTCAACCAGTTGCGGACGATGGGAACCGGGCTCGTGACGGGCACCGGCAACCTCGTCGCATTCGCGAACGGTCAGAACGATCATCCGCAGATCAGGCGGCTCGTGCGGGCGGGTTTTGCGTTGTCGACGCTGGCGGCGCTGGCGTTCGCGCTGCTGATGCTGTGCGTCGAGAAGCCGCTCGTGTGGCTCGGCCAGGACCCGGCCGTGGCGCGGCAGGCCGCGTTCTATCTTGCGGCTGCCGCGCCCGGCATGCTGCCGTGCCTGTGGTTCCAGTCGCTCAGGCAGTACACGGTCGGGTTGCGCAAGCCCGGCCCGCTGCTCGCGATCACGGCCGTGTCGATCGTCGTCAACGCGGCGCTCGACTACGCGCTGATGTTCGGTCGCTTCGGCTTCCCCGAACTCGGCCTGACCGGCGTAGCGTATGCGACGAGCAGCGTCTATCTGCTGTCGTTCGTCGCGTTCCTCGCGATTGCGAAGCGCCGGCCGGAGCTGGCCGGGCACCTGTCGCTTGCCGCGTGGCGAGCGGATGCGGAGGCCCTGTCGCGTACCTGGAAGATGGGCCTGCCGATCGCGGCGACCTATGGCTCCGAAGCGGCGTTCTTCACCGTGCTCACGCTCGTGATCGGCACGCTCGGTACCGATGCGCTCGCCGCGCAGACGATCGTCAACCAGGTGATCTACATCGTGTTCATGATCTCGGTCGGCCTGTCGCATGCATCGTCGATCAGCATCAGCCATGCGTGCGCGCAGCACGACTATCGCGGCGCGCGGCGGCTTGGCTACACGGGGCTGGCGCTCGGCGTCGGCGCGATGCTGATCGTCGCGCTGCCGTATCTCGTCGCACCGGCGCGGGTGCTCGCGCTGTTCATCGACCGTGGCGCGGCGTCGAACGCCGACGTGCTGCGGCTGGCGTCGGGCCTGCTGACGATCGCCGCGCTGCTGCAGATCTTCGATTGCAGCCAGAACATCGGCGTCGGCATCCTGCGCGGGCTCGGCGACGTGAAGAGCTCGTTCCGGATAACGATCGTCGGCTACTGGATGATCGGCCTGCCGGTCGCGTGGGCAGCCGGCGTGATGCTTGGGTACGGAATCTACGGCATCTGGATCGGGCTCGCGATCGGGCTCGCCGCCACCGCGACGATGCTGCTGCGCAAGTTCGAGTATCGCCTCGGCGCGCTGGCGAAGCAGACGGGCGCGAGTCAGCCATGAGACGGCGGCATGTTGCGCAATGGCGAGCGCCCGGCGAACCGCGTCCGGCGGGTTCGGCGCGTGCGCCGCGGGGGCGCGCCGGCACGGTCGTGCCGGTGCTGATCGTCGCGCTGGGCGGGGTCGCGCTGGCGAGCCTGTGCGCGGGCAATCTCGTGCTGAGCCCGGCCGCGGCGCTCGACGCGCTGGCCCACGGCGGCGATACGCCGGCCGCCCGGATCGTCCATGCGCTGCGGCTGCCGCGCTTCGTCGCGGCGCTGCTGGTCGGCGCAAGCCTGGCGGTGGCCGGGGCGCTGATGCAGGGCATGACCCGCAATCCGCTCGCCGATCCCACCCTGACCGGCGTCGTCAGCGGTGCCGCGCTTGCGGTCGTTGCGGCGACCGTGCTGGCACCGGGCATACCGCCCGGCGCGCTGCCGTTCGTCGCGCTGGCCGGTGGCGGCGGGGCGGCGACGCTCACGTTCGCGCTCGCATGGCGCGCGCGCCTGTCGCCGATGCGCCTGTCGCTGGCCGGGACGACGATCGCTGCGCTCGGCAGCGCGGGCGTCATCTCGCTGATGATCGCGGCGGGCCCGCAGGCGGGGCCGCTGTTCTACTGGCTCGCGGGCGGCCTCGCCGGCGTTGGCTGGCAGCAGGTTGCGACGGTGGCGCCGTGGACCGTCGCGGGTCTGGCCGCCGCGTTCGCCGGCGCCCGGGTGCTCGACACGCTCGCGCTCGGCGATGAAGCCGCGCAGAGTGTCGGCCTCGATCTGTTGCGATGGCGCCTGATGCTCGGCGGCATTGCGGTCGCGCTGTCGGCGTCGGTGGTCGCGATCGCGGGGCCGGTCGGTTTCGTCGGGCTGTGCGTGCCGCACCTGGCGCGCCTCGTGCTTGGCGGCGGGTA
This sequence comes from Burkholderia sp. SRS-46, assembly GCF_004343775.1. GTDB lineage: Bacteria > Pseudomonadota > Gammaproteobacteria > Burkholderiales > Burkholderiaceae > Burkholderia. The sequence continues at coordinate 8,363 of NZ_PTXL01000003.1, forward strand.
TCGGCGGACGCTCTTCACGACTGCGCTGGCCGGTGCGCTGCTCGTCGCGGCCGCCGATCTCGTCGCACGCACGGTGGCCGCGCCGCGCGAACTGCCGGTCGGCTTCCTGACCGCGCTGGTCGCAACGCCGTTGTTGATCGCGATGATTCGCCGCGACGAGGGGGCATCGTCATGACGGGCGGCTCGAATCTGTCGGCATGCGCGCCGCGCGGTGCGTGGCGCGCGGTTGCGCACGCAGCGTGCGGGGCGGCAGCGCTGGGTTTCACGATCGTGCTGGCGGTCCGGTTCGGCGCGGCGGACTTCCCGTTGAGCGTGGCCGTTCAGGCGTTGCTTCACCGCGACGGCGCGCACGACGCGGCTTTCGTGCTGTGGGAGCTGCGCATGCCGCGCGTGCTGCTCGCGCTGATGATCGGCGCGCAGCTCGCGGCGAGCGGGCTCGTCTTGCAGGCGGCGCTGCGCAACCCGCTGGCGGAGCCGGGCGTGATCGGCGTGTCGTCGGGTGCGACGCTCGGCGTGATGGTGCTGCTGCTCGTCGCGAATTTCGCCGGCTCGCTCGACAGCAGCCGGCTCGACGCGTACGACGTGACGTGGATGCCGCTGGTCGCCCAGCTCGGCGGCATTGGCGCGGTGCTCGGTGTGTATATGCTCGCCTGGCGCAAAGGCACGGCGCCGTTCCGGCTGATCCTGATGGGGGTTGCCGTCAGCGCCGCGCTGTATGCGGTCGCGATGACGATACTCGCCGGCTGGGGTTCGAGCCGCATCGAAGTGCTGCTCACCTGGCTGTCCGGCAATCTGTATGCGCGCGGCTGGCCGCACGTGTTGCTGCTCGCGCCGTGGAGCGTCGCGACGCTTGCGCTGTTGCCGGCGATCCTGCCGGCGGTGCAGGTGCTGTCGCTCGGCGACGACGCGGCCTCCAGCGTCGGTCTCGAAGTCGAACGCTGGCGCCTGCTGGCCATCGCGTATGCGGGGTTTGCCGCGGCCTGTGCGGTGGCGATCGCCGGCCCGGTCGCGTTCGTCGGCCTGGTCGCGCCGCATCTGGCGCGGCTTGCGGTGGGCGGGCCGCTCGCGCGGCAGGCGCCGTTCGCGCTGCTGTGTGGTGCGTTGATCACGGCACTCGCGGATCTGGCGGGGCGCGTCGTCGTCGCGCCGGCCGAAATCCCGGTCGGGGCGGTCACCGCGCTGTTCGGTGCGCCGCTCTTCCTTTATCTGCTTTCCCGATCCTCACGATGACTCTCGATGCCCGCGATCTCTCGCTAGGGTATGGCGCTCGCCGTATCGTCGACCACCTGTCGCTGTCGATCGAGCCCGGCCGGATGACCGTGCTGCTCGGCCCGAACGGCTCCGGGAAGAGCACGCTGCTGCGTGCGTTGGCCGGCCTGCTCGCGCCGCGCGGCGGCGCCGCGCGCCTCGACGGCGTGCCGCTGCAGCAATGGCCGCGCCGCAGGCTTGCGCGGCGGATTGCCTTTCTCGCGCAGACGCAAGATGGTCCGGCCGGGTTGACCGTGCAGGAATTGGTCCGGCACGGGCGCTTCGCGCATCGCACCTGGCTGCGCGGCGAGACGGACGAGGACCGCGATGCGGTCGATTGGGCGCTTGCCACGACCGGCCTCGACGCGATGCGCGAGCGTCCGCTCGGTGCGCTGTCCGGCGGCGAACGGCAACGCGTGTGGATCGCAATGGCGCTCGCGCAACGGGCGGACATCCTGTTGCTCGACGAGCCGACGACCTATCTCGACCTCGGGCACCAGCTCGACGTGATGCAAACGTTGCGGCGTCTCAACGAGGCGTTCGGCCTGACGCTCGTGATGTCGCTGCACGACCTGAACCAGGCGATGCGCTTCGCGGATCGCGCGGTCGTGATGCGCGACGGACGGTTGATCGCCGACGGCGTACCGGTCGACGTGCTGACGCCGGGCTTCGTCGCGGACGTGTTTCATGTGCGCAGCGAACGGCTGCACGGCGCAAGCGACGGTGTGCCGGTGTGCCATCCGCTCGGCTACGCCGCACCGGGATGCGGGCCGGCGGAAGCGGAGTGGATGCCCGGGAACGTCGTGCCGCTCGCCGGAAGGGTATCCGATGATCGTTCGTAAGCGCCGCGCGCTCACGCTTGCCTTGCCCGCATCGCTCGCGTCCGTACTGGCGCGCCCGGTGCGCGCCGCGGCGCAGGTTGCCCCGTACAGCGTCGTCGACGATCGGGGCGTGACGTTGCGCTTCGACGCCACGCCGCACCGCCTCGCGACGATCTCGTACTTCGGCGCCGACACCGCGCTGGCGCTCGGCATGCGGCCGGTCGCCTCGACGTTCCTCGTGCGCGGCCGCCGGCCCGCGTATCTGCTCGACCGGATGGATCGCGTGATCGATCTCGGCCAGCGCGCGAGCCCGAGCCTGGAACTGCTGGCGAGCACGCACGCGGATCTGATCGTTGCGATCCGGCGCTACACGGAGGCGAACGCGGCGCGGCTGCAGCAGATCGCGCCGTATCTCGCGCTCGATCTGGAGGTTCGCGAGGACAGCAACCGCAGCATCGCGCTGCTCGGCGCGGCAGTGGGGCGGGCCGCGGCCGCCGCGGCGCTCAACCGCCGGTTTGCGGACGTGTGCGCGGCGTTCCTTGCGCGTCGTGCGTCGCGCCGTGCGCCGCGCTACCTGTTCGTCTGGGGCGCGGGCGCCGCACCGTGGGCGTTCTACGACGAGAACATGACCTGCTCGCTGCTGAATGCGCTGGGCGGTGTCAATGTCGCGGGGCCCAATCCGCTGCCGTCGCGGCGTGACAACACCGCGTTTCAGATGAGTCTCGAGACGCTGCTGATCGCGGAACCGGACATGATCTTCGTATACGACGACGGCGGGCCGCGCGGCTTCGAGTCGAACCCCGTGTGGCGGCACCTGATTTCCGTGCGCCGCGTGCGGATCGTGCGTGTCGGCGATCACTGGATCGAATCGTTCGGCCCGATCGCGCGTCATGCGGTGCTGGCCGAGGCCGCGGCGCATCTGTATCCGGATCGATTCCCACCCCCCGACCTGCGCGAGATTGCGTCGTCCTATCTCGATCGAGCCGGCTGATTTCCTTTTCATCGATTTCAAAGGATCACGTCATGCAGCACGACACCTGGACCATCGAACTGATTCCCACCGCCCATATCCTGCCGAACGAAGAACACGACGAGACGCGCCTGCTCGAGGTACTGGACAGCATCGCGCGCAGCGGCCGCTGGACTGCGCCCATCGTGCTGGAGCGGGCGAGCCTTGCCGTGATGGACGGGCATCACCGGCTGGCAGCCGCGCGCCGGCTGTCCCTGCCACGGGTGCCGTGCGTGCTGCTCGATTACGCGCAGGTCGGCGTCGAGACGCGGCGTGCGGATTATCGGGTCAACGGCGAACAGATCGTTGCGCGTTCCCGGGCACGCCAGCTTTATCCGCCGAAGACGACGCGGCATATCTTTCCGCAGGCGCTACCGGTATGCAGTATCGACATTGCGATACTCACGAAGTGAAATCTGAACGTCAGTCTTTCCGATCCCCGCGCCGCGTCATCTTCCCGATGGCTACACGTTGCGGGTGAATGGAATAAAGGCGGCCGTTCTCCCGTTTACTCTCGGTTCCAACCGACGCATCCACAGGCGCGGGAGGCTGATCGATCATGAAACGGATCCACACGGTGCGCGCGCCTTGCGATACCCGACCACCGCCCTTGTTCCCGACGGCAACTTTTCCGCGGCTCACGCCGACGCGAATCCGACGAATGCGCGGGGTGTTGCCATCCATCCGAAAAGCGTCGCCCAGGTCGCCAGGTGAAACCCGGGAACGCTCGCGCGCCGTGAACCGCACCGCAGTCCTCTCGCGCTGACGCACGGCGCAATTTCTCGTCAGTCAGACTAAGGAGGAAGTCATGTCTCAGGTCTCTTTGGGCCTCAAGGCGGCGGCCGTGCTCGCGCTCGTCGCCGGTTTCACGATCGCGCATGCCGCTGACGACGATGCGTACGTCGTCACGCCGCTCGTGTCCAACGTGGCAGGCGCTGCCCCGAAGGTCGACAGGGTGCTGCAGAACGCTTGGGGTATTGCCTTCAGTCCGGCAGGGAGTCCATTCTGGGTCAACGACAATGCCACGGGCTGCTCCACGCTGTACGACGGCACGGGGACCAAGGTCGCGCTGCAGGTCTCCATTCCGCTGCCTGGCAACGTCACACCGCCCAGCGCGTGTCAGCCTTTCTCGCCCGGCAATCCGCCGAACCCCGCGCCCGCGGCGCCGACCGGAATAGTGTGGAATCCCTCACCGGCATTTCTCGTGCCCGGTACCCGGATCCAGGCCGCTTTCATTTTTGCAACCGAGGACGGCACGCTCTCCGCCTGGGCCGGCGGGTTGAGTCCGGCTGACCACGCCGTGCTCGCGGTCGACAACTCGGCCACCCCAACCGCGGCCAACGGAGCCGTCTACAAGGGCCTTGCCTTCGGTGTGAACGCGAAAGGCGCCTTCCTGTTCGCGACGAACTTCCGCTCGGGTCGAATCGATGTATTCGGGCCGAACGGGTCGAACGGCATGTTCACGCCTGCGACGACGGACGGCGGCTTCATCGACCGGCGCATCCCGGCCGGCTACGCGCCGTTCGGTATCGCGAACATCGATGGCGACCTTTTCGTGACCTATGCGCGGCAGAACGCCGAGAAACACGATGACGTTGCGGGCAGGGGAAATGGCTTCGTCGATGTATTCGATACGGACGGCCACCTGCTGCGCCGCTTCGCCAGCCGAGGGACACTCGATTCGCCGTGGGGCGTCACGCGCGCATCGTTTGCATTCGGCCGCTTCAACGGCAAGATCCTGATCGGCAACTTCGGCGATGGCCACATCGGTGTCTTCGACAATGACGGCAGGTCGGTCGGTCAGCTGGAGAACGCATCCGGCAATCCACTGGCTATCGACGGCCTGTGGACGCTGACGCTGGGCGGTGGCCGCAACTCGAGCCCGGACACGCTGTACTTCTCGGCGGGTCCCAATCAGGAAGTGAATGGACTGTTCGGGACCATCGCACCCGTCAACGCCGCCAAGGCACGCGCGCCCAACGAGGACATGCAATAGCCGGCAGTTGCACGTGACGCCGTGCGCGGCTTCCTGGCGGTGACCTCGTCACTGCCAGGAATTCGCTAGCGCGCAGCGTATTGGCGGGACACGATCCGGCTGCGTCACCATCATGCGTGCGCTGTCGGCCGGCGCAGTACGCGCGCGCATTGCACCGGCAGTGTCTGGAACGATGTGGCGATGCCTTTCGGGCGTTTGCGCAGCGCGCCGGATTTCAACCCGGCCCGTAAGGTATTGAAAGCTTTCTTGGCTCCAGCGATTCGGTTTGGGTTTTCCATCTCACCCCGCGCCAGCGCGCAAGGACCCCGCCGAGCAAAGCCGCCCGAATCAGGGAAAACGTTAGCACCGCAGGTCATTTCCCCCGCCAAGCCCCGTCCCATCTGCCGTTCAGGGCACATCCCCCGTCGCAGCCGTTCCCCACCTTTTTCCCACGATGTTGACAGGCCCATTTCGCAGCTGTACAACTGTCGTCAACTGATATGTCAGTTGACGACACAAGGAGCGGGAGATGGGAAATGCTGGAGTCGACGTCCGGTCTGTTGACGGACTTCAATGCGACGTGCTCGTGACGGGTGGGGGCGCCGCTGGCGTCGCAACGGCCGTCACCGCGAGCCGGCAAGGCCTCAAGGTGATTCTGCTGGAACGCTATGGCTTCTGCGGCGGCGGTGCCGTTGCCGGGCTCTCGGGGACGGTGTGCGGCATGTACCTCGCGACCGATCGCGCCGGCGCGAAACCGGAGGCGATCGTCGCCGGCTTCGCGAAGGAGTTCTGCGACGCGCTGGCGCAGCGTGGCGGCCTGGCCGCGCCGGTACGCTACGGAAAAACCTGGACGCGCGTTCACGATCCGCTGGTGTGGCGCGATACGGCCGACAGCCTGCTTGAGGAATCGGGCGTCAAGGTCATTTATCACGCGGTTGCGACGGGGGTATTGCTGGACGGCAACGAGCGCGTCGAGGGCGTGACGGCATGGACCAAGCAGGGGCCGTTGACGATTCGTGCAGGTATCACCGTCGACGCCAGCGGCGACGCCGATCTCGTCGCGATGGCCGGCCTCGACAGCTTCATCGGCGACGGCACGCGCGTGCAGAACCCGACGATGATCTTCAGGTTACAGGGCGTGGACGTCGCGCGCTTCACCGACGCGTACGGCGACGACACGATCATGGGCGAGTCGATCTCGGCGCTGCTGCGCGAGCGCCAGCTCGCTGGAGACAACCTGCCGCGCTCGAAAATCTGGCTCTTTCCGACAACGCGCCCCGGCGAGCTGCTGTGCAACTGTACGCGGATCACGGGCTCCGACGGCCGGGAGCTCAACCCGCTTTTCTACGACGATTTCACGGAAGGGGAGCTGAACGGCAGGAAACAGGTTCATTCGTATGCAAAATTCCTTAAGGATTACGTAACAGGATGCGAGAACGCCTACATCAACGATACCGCGGTTCAGGTTGGGGTGCGCCAGACGCGTCAGGTCGAAGGCATGTCGAAGCTGATGAACAGCGACGTGCTCGGCGCGAGGAAGTTTTCCGACGGCATCGCACGCTCGCCGTGGCCGATCGAATTGCACGCCGGATCGAAGCCGAAAGTGGAGTGGGTGCTCGACGACTACTACGAAGTGCCCTACGGCTGTTTCGTGCCAACGCGCGGCGAGGGGCTGCTCGTGGCGGGACGGTGTTTGTCCGCGGAACACGAGGCGGTGGCGTCCGCCCGCGTCACGGCGCAGTGCTTTTCATACGGCCATGCGATCGGCCATGCAGCCACCCTGGCCGTGCGCGAGGGCGTCGAGCCACGCAAGATCGATCCCCAGGCGATACGCATTGCGCTTGGGCGAGACGGTGCGCATCCGTAACAGTGAGACCGCTACTGAAGAGGTCTGCAAGGAGGGTATGTAAGTGATTAGCGTGAACATGGATGACGTCCGTCACCTGACGTTGAACCGGCCCGAACGGCGCAACGCGCTCGACGGCGAGTCGATCGAGGCGCTCGAGCAGGCATTGCAGCAGGCCGATCGCGATCCGGAAGTGCGTGCGATCGTGATCTCGGGTGCGGCGCCTGCGTTTTGTTCAGGCAGCGACCTGAAGGAGCTTGCGACGATGTCGATTCAGCAGATGTGCGATTCCGAATCGAACACGGCGCGCGTCGCGCGCTCCATCGCGAGTCTGTCGAAGCCGGTGATCGCCGCGGTGGAGGGCTTCGCGCTGGGCGGTGGCTTCGTGCTGGCGATTTCGTGCGACATCGTCGTGAGCGCATCCAACGTGCGCTGGCATCTTCCCGAGGTGCCGAACGGCTGGCTGCCGCCCTGGGGGCTACAGGCACTCCTGGCGCGCGTGGGCCCGGTGCGTGCGCGCCTGCTCACGTGGGCCGCGGATGCCATGGATGGCGTCGAGGCGCACCGTCTCGGCATTGCGGACTACCTGAGCGAACCGGGTACCGCTGACCAGCAGGCACTCGCGCTCGCGAAACGGCTTGCCGCGCTGCCGCCCGCCGCGGTGGCATCGACGAAACGCTTCTTCGAACCTTTCGTCTCGCTCGACGGCGAGCGGCTCGACAATCTGGCTTCCCGGCATTTCGCACGCAACTGCGAAGGCGGCGCGGCCAAGGCAATTCTTTCGAAATTCAAGGTGAAGTGATGACGAAAATCATGTCGGCGGCACAGGCCGTCGCTTCGATCCAGGACGGGCAGAGCGTCGCATCGGTCGGCGTGATCGGCTGGGTGGTGCCCGATGCCACGCTCGCGGCGATCGGCCAGCGTTTCCGCGAAACGGGCGCGCCGCGCAATCTCACGTTCTACTTCCCGTGCGGCACGGGTGACGCGGTCGATATTCGCGGGATGGATCACGTCGCGCAGGAAGGGTTGATGAAGCGCATCGTTTCCGGCTCTTATATCAATCCGGTCAATCCGCACACCGGGGAGCGTCCCGCATTGATGCGGCTGATCCAGGAGAACCGGATCGAGGCGTATTCCTGGCCGATCGGTGCATCGATGCACTGGCTGCGCGAGGTCGCGCGCAGGAGTCCCGGCTATATGACGCGCGTCGGTCTCGGCACCTATGCGGACCCGCAGCACGGTGGCGGCAAGTTCACGCGCCGCTGCGAGGAGGATCTCATCCAGAAGATCCGACTGAACGACGAAGACCTGCTGTTTTATCCGAGCTGGCCCATCGATGTCGCGATCATCCGCGCCAGCAGTGCCGACGAGTTCGGCAATCTTTCCTTCGAAGACGAGCCGCTGGTTTCCGCGAGCCTCGCGCTCGCGCTGGCGGCGAAGGCAAGCGGCGGCCGTGTGATTGCCCAGGTTCGCCGCATCGTGGCGGGAGGTGCGCGCGCGGCGACGTCGGTGCGTCTCCCGGGTATGTTCGTCGACTCGCTCGTGGTCGATCCGAACATGATGATGAGCACCGATACGCCATACGACGAGGCTTATCTGAGGCCAGCCGGCGTGGATGCGCGCTTGCCGGCGATTCCGTTCGGCCCCGACAAGGTGATCGCGCGCCGTGCGGCACTCGAAGTGCGCAAGCACGAGCTCTCGATTTTCGGCTTCGGTGCGGCGGCCGACGTGCCGCTCGTCATGGCGGAACAGGGTCTCATTGATCTGGAGAATAGCGCGAACGACTACTGGTTCACGACGGAACACGGTTCCTACGGTGGTATCGTCATGAACGGCTGGCAGTTTTCGGCGAATCTGCGGCCGCAGGCCCTGCTCGATGGCGTCACGCAGTTCGACGTCATCGACGGCGGGTTGTGCCGGTTCGCAGCGCTTGCCTTCGCCGAGTACGATTCGCATGGAACGGTCAACGTCAGCAAATTCGGCAAGGTGAATCCGGGGGCGGGCGGCTTCATCGACATCGCGATGAATGCACGGCGGCTCGTGTTCACGGGCTCCTTCACGACCGGCGGGCTCGACATCGCCTACGACGCGGGCCGCATGCGGATCGTGAAAGAGGGCAAGGTCAGCAAGTTCGTCGATACGGTGCAGAGTCGAACCTATCCGGTCGCGAATGGCGTGGCGGCAGGGCAGAGCGCGTTGATCGTGACCGAACGCGCCGTGTTCGAGCAGACCACGAGCGGCCTCGTGCTGACTGAAGTTGCTCCGGGCGTGGACGTGCGCCGGGATGTGCTCGATCTGATGGCATTCCGGCCCGCGCATATCCTCGACCCGTTGCCGCTCATGCATGAATCGCTGTTCGTCGACAACGTGGTTCACCCGGCCGAAGCGGCAGTCGAAGGCTAGTACGCCCCTGCAATGGCGCGGCCACGCTGGCCGCTTGCGGCAATTGACTGCTCCGGTGTAGCGCCGCGCCAGTCTTGACAAAAAGGTTGCATGACGCCGCGCGATGGCGCGACATCGACAACCGACAACCATCCCGATCACCAATGCGGATCAGGAGGAGGCAATCATGAAGTACCGCTGGTTCATTGTTTTCATGCTGTTTCTCGCGTGCGCAATCAGCTATCTCGACCGAGCCGCACTCTCGGTTGCCGCGCCGCTCATCGCCAAGGATCTCAATCTCGACGCCGCCCATCTCGGCATTGTCTTCAGCGCGTTCTTCGTCGGCTATGCGTTGTTCTGCTTTATTGGCGGCTACGCGGCGGACCGCTTCGGCGCGAAGCGGGTGCTGATCGTCGCGATCGGCCTCTGGTCGATTTTCTGTGGACTGACCGCGGCGGCATCGACGCTGATGGGCCTGCTCGTGATCCGCGTCATATTCGGCGCCGGGGAAGGGCCGCTGGCGACGTGCACGAACAAGATCGTCAGCAACTGGTTCGAGCGCAAGGAGCAGACCACGGCCGTTGGCTTCGCGAACTCGGGCCTGCAACTGGGTGCCGCGCTGGCCGGGCCGATCGTCGGGCTGATGGCGCTGCATTGGGGCTGGCGCATTCCGTTTATCGTGATCGGTGTCGTGGGGCTGCTGTGGGTGGTGATGTGGTCGATCTTTTCGACGGACAGGCCCGAGCACAATCGCTGGGCGCGCGGCGCAGTCTCGTCGTCGACACCGGAGCAGGCCGATCACGGGGAATCCGCATCGCTGCCGAAGATGTCGCTGGCTCACTATCTGAAGAGCCCGACGATCTGGGCCACTTCGCTCGCCTACTTCGGTTACGCGTACATCCTGTACTTCTTCCTGTCGTGGTTCCCGAGCTACCTGATGATGGAGCGGCACTTGAGTCTGTCGTCGATGAGCGTGGTCAACGTCATTCCGTGGCTTCTGGGTTTCGCGGGGATTGCACTCGGCGGGCTCACGTCCGATCTGATTTTCCGCTGGACCGGCAATGCGCTGAAGTCGCGCAAGATCGTGATCGTGGGCGGCCTGCTGGTGGCGGCGGTGTGCGTCGCGTTCGCCGGCAGGGCAAACAGCGTCGGCGCGGCGGTGGCATTGATGGGCACGACGGTATTCTTCATGAACCTTACCCTCAGCGTGTACTGGGCGATCATTCTCGATACCGTCGAACCCGCGCGGATGGGCGGCGTTGGCGGCTTCATGCATCTGCTCGCGAACACCGCGGGGATTCTCGCGCCCATCATCACGGGCTTCCTCGTGCAATGGACGCACGTATTCCAGAGCGCATTCCTGTTGAGCGGCGGCATGGCGCTGGCAGGGGCGGCCGCGGTGGCGGTGTTCGTAAGCGCCCCGCGCGTGGAGGTCGAAACCTCGGGTAGCGCGGTGGAAATTCGGTAGCGCCGAGTCGAGTGACGCCGGAATCCTCACGGCTGCGACGGCTTTTAGCGTGGTCTGGAAAGCGTGTCGATCGTGCAGGGAAGCGCGGATAGCGCTTTCCTGCATTGTCGCAGGCCGGCAAAGGAAGTGAAGTGCCCGCCGTCAGCCTGGTGGTGCGGCCCGCGGAATCTCCACGGGTGCGTTAGAAGGTGTCGAGCGCGGAGCGGGTAAACCGCTCGATGAACTGCATCAATCCCTGAGCCGCTGCGGCAGCCCGGTCACTGTCGCCCTCGGCAATGGCCGTCAGGACGCCGGAATGCAACTGCGCACCTTCGATATACGCGCGGTTCTGCACGATATGGTGATACCAGAAGCGCCGAGACTGCGCGTGGATCGGCAGCATGCTCGTGATCAGCATGCTGTTGTGGGTGGCGCGAACTTCAGCATCGTGTATCTCGCCGCCGGTTTTGATCCAGGCTTCCGTGTCCCCGCGTTCGGCTGCCGTGATCATCCGCTTTGCCAGCGTGAGCAGATGCGTTCGCTCTTCGGGGGTCGCGCGGAGCGCGGCCACACGCACCACCAGATCCTCGAGCGGACGCCTGACCTCCAGCAGTTCCAGTTGCTGTCGGATGTCGACACCCGCAACGAGCGTGCCCCGGCGCGGCAGCATGTCCACGAAGCCGATCTGCCTCAGCCGCTGGAGCGCTTCGCGCACCGGGGTACGCCCCATGTCCATCTCGGCGGCAAGCTGGCTTTCGGAGATCATCGAGCCGGGCAGCAGTTTGCGCGTAATGATCATCTCTTCGATCTGCGTGAACGCAACGTCGGCCAGCCGTTGATCGGATGGGGTCGGTGATTCGAGTCGGGAAACGCTTCTGGCGGGGCCGTTTTTCTTCATGGGGAAGGCAGAACGATGAACTCGGGGATTATGCCCCGACGCGCCTGGAAGTGGCGTACTTCCGCCAGTATACGCGCTCGGCGGCTTGCGTTTCGAGACGGCATTGTCAACTTGCGTGGGATGTCCCGATTTCATTCGAAAGTCCGGGTGTCCTTATCAAATTCTGGACGACGGTGCTCAAGGAAGCTCCGCTCACGCGTCGTCGGCCGACGCAGGCATTTGAATGATTCGAACAATGGATCGCACCGGTCGATGCGGCTGTTCGTTGCGGTAGGAGTTGCCGCGTCGTCATCCGGTTCCTGACAAACCTGAAAGGGGACGCTACTATCCACCCCGACAGCAGCGCGAAACTCCGACCCGCGCGCTGACCTTTCAACTGGTGGGTGCGAACATGAATTTGCTCAACCTTTCCGATCCCCGCGTCGCGCAGATCCCGGTCATCGAAACCGGCGAGCCGCTGATCGCGCTCGATGGCCTGAGCGCCCGGCTTCGAACCGATCGCTCGGCGGAACACCGCGCATTCCTCGGCTACGACGTGGATTTTCGCGCGCGCGAGACGGTGGGCATGAAGCTGGCCGCGGCGTCGCGTCGGCTTCCCGATAGCTACACGCTGCTGGTGAAAGAGTCCCTGCGGCCGTCGGCGCTTCAGGACAAGTGGTTTCGCGCATATCGGCAAAAGATCCTGACCGACCACCCGGGTATCGCGGAAGACGAAGCGAACCGGCTGGCCTCCCAGTACGTCGCGCCGCCTTGGGTCGCAGGCCATCCGACCGGAGGGGCGATCGACGTTACGCTGTGCGACGGCGACGGCGACGGCAGGGAACTGGATCTTGGATGCCCGTACGACGCCGACGAGGCGTCGTCCAACGGCGCGTGCCGCTCCGTGTGCGACACGCTGGAGCCGCAAGCCGCTGCCCGTCGCCGGATCCTCTTCGCCGTGCTGGGGGAGGCCGGCTTCGTCAATTACCCGTTCGAGTGGTGGCACTGGTCCTACGGCGACCGCTACTGGGCCGTGGTGATGCGGCACGAACATGCGCTGTATGGCGCCGTCGAAGCGCGATGACGCATGTGTGCGTCGGCGCTTCAGGAAGCGGTGCGGCGTGCCACGTGATGCTCGAGTCCATCCATCGCGCTTCGGGGAAGGCAGCGTTTCGAAATCCTGATGCAGGCACGCCGTCGCGCGCGCATCGTTCGCTCACCGCCGCTGCATCACCGTGCGCATCGCCGTGACGTCGTCGGGCGCGCGCTCGCCCGATGCCGCCTGCGCCGCGTACTTTCGGCCCGCATCCGTCGCACGGGCGCGCGACGTCGCCGGATCGTTCGCGAGGCCGGCCTCGATCCTGCGCACGATCAGGCTTTCGATCGCGACGCGCGCCTCGCCGCCGCGCATGCCGAGATCGCGCATCAGGTGGTAGGCGTTCATGAGGTCGGCATCGTGGTCGATCGCGTCGCGCAGCGCGCGCTTCTGCCGCGACGTCGACGCGTGCTTCGCGTGTATGCGCTGGTAGAACGCATTCAGCTTCGCGTGGCCTTCGCCGGCAAAGCGGTCGATGCTGCGGTCGATGATCGTCATCGCATGCCTGGCCGTCAGGTCGGCCATGGCGTCCTTGTTGGCCGTCGATTTCTTCTCGTTGATCCAGCGCCCCGGAAAGACCTTGCCGAAGCGCTTGCCATCGGCTTCGATCCGCCCGTTGTCCGTCAGCACCGCATGGATGCCCTTGATCGCTTCGTCGGGCGTCTCGCCGTCGATGCCGCGCGCGTCGAGCGTCGCGCGTTCGCGCAGCATGTTGCGGTCGATCTCGCGCGCCTTGTCGTTGCGCATCCGCTGTTTCAGGCCGCGCACGCCCTTGCCGATATCGAGCGCGTTCACCAGCGCGAGGCTGAAGCCCACCTGTTTCGCCGCGACGGCGCCCACGCTCGCCGGCGCGACCGCGAGCCCTTGGGTGCCGGCGATCAGCGCCGCGCCCGACGCGATGCCGAGCGCGTTGCGGCCGAGCTCGTAGGCCGCGCGGTTCATCCGCTTGCCGGCGACTTCGTGGCGGATGTACAGCGTCAGCAGCACGTCCTTCGCATGCGCGCTTTCGGCCGCGAGCTGCGGATCGTCGCTCGCCGCGAGCGTCATCACCTTGTCGAGGTCGTAGTCGAGCTTGCCTTTGCGGTCGCGCGTGAGTATCAGGCGGTCGAGCCGGCGCGCGTCGCTGCCGGCGGTGGCGCCGCTGAATGCCGCGACGTCGCGATCGCGCATCGCCGACAGCTGCCGATCGTAGCGCTGACGCTTGCGCCATGACGCGAGCAGCGCATGGCCGTTGAGGCCGGCGCCGACCGTCTCGTGCGCGAGGCCGGCGCCGAGCCCGCCGATCGCGAGGCCGGTGGCGACCTCGCCGTGGTGGCTGGCGGCGGTGGCGTTGAACAGCGGCGCGAGCGGGCGGATGCCGTTCGTCTCGGCGAGTGTGAAGCCCGCCTTGCTGCGGTCGTAGGCCTGGCCGGGCTGGCGCTCCGGGTGCGGCGCGCGGAACGCGTCGGCGGGCGGTTGCGGCTGCGGCTGCAACGGCGGATCGGTCTGTTGAATCGACGCCGGCGTCGTCGGGGGCGGGGGCGGAGCGGTGGTGGGCGGCGGGTTGCCGTGCAAGCCCGACGCTCCACCATGCGGCTGCGCGGGCGGCGTGCCTACGACGCCGTCGAACGACAGCGGCTCGCCGAGCGACAGCGGCGGCAACCGCGGCGGTGTGTCGTCCCGGGTCCGATCGGCGGTCTCGCGCGCGCTGCGCAGCGGGCTGTGCGAGAGCGTGCCGAGCGAGCGCCTCGGCCGGTCGCCAGACTGGTTCGACGACGGGCCCGACGCGCTCCGATCCGGAGCGGCGACGGCGGGGGACTGCGTGGAATGCTGAACCGGCTTCAACATGGCGACGTGCCTCCTGAATGGATCGGACCCGGCAAAACGACATGAACGAAGATGCGCGCGATGCGCGTCATCGGCCGGCGAGCTGTTTCACCTGCTGTGCGAGCCCCGCCAGCGAAATCTGTCCGCGCAGCTCGCTGACGAAGCTCCCCGCCAGCACCGCGACGATGAGCACCGCGAGTGCGCCCTTGAGCGGCTGGCTGACCGACATCAGGTCGAGCTTCTGCGCCGATCGCGAGACGAACGCGAGGCCCAGGTCGACGAGCAGCAGCATCGCCATCATCGGCGTCGCGATGCGCGCGACCGTGTTCATCAGCTGGTCGAGCCGCGACTGCGCGAACATCGCGAGCAGCGGGGCGGGAACCGGATCGAACGAGCCGAGCGGCCACCATGCATACGATTCGTACAGCGCGCCGAGCAGGAAGGTCATGCCGCCCAGCAGCCAGAACGACGCGATCGTCAGCTGCCCGAACAGCGTCGCCATCAGCGACGTCTGCGTGCCCGAGCTCGGGTTCTGCATCTGCACGTTATTGAAGCCGGCGACGTCGTCGACGTAGGTGCCGATCGCCTCGGCGGCCCAGAACACGGTGGATGCCGCGATGCCGAGCACGACCCCGATCACGGCCTCCTTCGCGCACGCGATCACGAGGAACGCGCCGTGAAGCTGCGGCAGCAGCGCCTGTTGCCCGCACGCGAGGAACAGGCACCAGACCGCCGCCGCGCCGCTGCGCAGCGGGCCCTTCATCACGTTGTCGGCGGTCGCGGGCAGGATCGTCATGATCACGAGCAGCCGCTCGCTCGACAGCGCGAGCAGCACGATGAAGCCGATGAATTCGTCGCCCAGGTGCTGCAGCGGAAAGATGTCGTAGGTCGTCATGCGATGGTCTCGTTCGATGCCCGCGCGGCCGCGAGCCGGCGTGCGAGCACGCCTTCCTCGATCTCCTCGTCCTGTACGTCTTCGGCGGCCGCCTCGGCCGCGCGCGCAAGTTGCCGGATGCGTTCGCCCACGACGTCGATCTGCGCGTCGTTGCGCGCGATCCGGCGCGCGGTCGCGGCGAGCGCATCGAGCTTCGCCTGCAGCGCCGCGCGCAGCCGCGCGCACTGCGTGTTCGCGAGCGCATGCTCGTCGAGCAGCACGTCGCGATAGCGGCGGCAGGCCGCGTAGTCGCCGATCGTGAACGGCGCGGTGCCCGCCGCCATCGCGTCGACGCGCGCGGCATAGCGATTTGCCGCGTCGCGTTTCGCGAGCGCGTGCGCTTCGCCCTGCGCGAGCGCGTCCGCCGCCGCGTCGCGTTCGGCGCGCTGCGCGGCCTGCTCCGCGCGCAGCTTCGCGCCGCGCTGCTCGCGCCGCGCGAGCAGCGTCTCGAACGCGCTCTGCGCGCGGCGCTTCATTGGACCAGCTCGTGCAGCGCGGCGAGCGTCGCGTCGGGCGGCATGTACTCGTCGGTGCGCTGGTTGAGGAACGCGCGAATGCGGTCGATCTTCGCGACGGCCTCGTCGGCCGCCGGGTCGCTGCCGGCCTGGTATTCGCCGAGCTGCAGCAGCGTCTCGATCTCGCGGTGCTTCGCGAGCAGCTGGCGCAGCCGGCCCGCCGCGCCGACGTGCTCGCGCGTGGCGACCTGCGGCATGATCCGCGACAGGCTGCCGAGCACGTCGATCGCCGGATACTGGTTGCGCGCGGCGATCTCGCGCGACAGGATGATGTGGCCGTCCAGAATGCCGCGCACTTCCTCGGCGATCGGGTCGCTGCCGGAATCGTCTTCGGCGAGCACCGTGTAGAGCGCGGTGATCGAGCCGTGCTCGCCCATCCCGGTGCGCTCGAGCAGGCGCGGCAGCTCGGCGAACACGGAAGGCGGGAAGCCGCGCCGCGCGGGCGGCTCGCCGGCCGCCAGGCCGATCTCGCGGCCGGCGCGCGCGAAGCGGGTCAGCGAATCCATCATCAGCAGCACGCGCTTGCCCTGGTCGCGGAAATACTCGGCGATCGCGGTCGCCGCATACGCGGCCTTCGCGCGCTCGATCGACGAGCGGTCGGAAGTCGCGCACACGACGACCGAGCGCGCCATGCCGTCCTCGCCCATGATCAGCTCGACGAACTCGCGCACTTCGCGGCCGCGCTCGCCGATCAGCGCGATCACGTTGATGTCGCACGACGCGCCGCGCGCGAACATGCCGAGCAGCGTGCTCTTGCCGACGCCGGCGGGCGCGAAGATCCCCATCCGCTGGCCTTCGCCGAGCGTGATCAGGCCGTCGACGATCCGCACGCCGGTCGCGAGCGACGCGTCGACCATGCGCCGCGACATCGGGTTCGGCGGCGGCGCGAGCACGGGGCGCAGCGCGTCGTAGTCGAGCGGGCCGCGCCCGTCGATCGGCTCGCCGAAGCTGTCGATCACGCGCCCGAGGATGCCGTTGCCGACCTTCACCGACAGCGGCCGCCGCAAGCCGATCACGCGCGTGCCGCGATTGACCTCGCCGAGCGTGCCGAACGGCGACAGCAGCGCGACGTTGCGCGTGAAGCCGACGACTTCCGCATGCTGGATCAGCACGCCCGACGCGCTGCGCAGCTCGCACAGCTCGCCGAGCGTCGCTTCGAGGCCGACCACGCGCACGATCGTGCCGATCACCTCGAGCACCTTGCCGGTCATGCCGACGGCCGGCTCGATCGCGAGCCGCGCAGCCATTGCGTCGGCGACGCGGGACAGGTCGGTCAATGCGTTCATGGGCGGCTCGCGTCGTCGAGCGCGCGGGCGAGCGCCGCGCGGATGGCGTTCAGCTGCGTGTCGAGGCTCGCGTCGACGGTGCCGAAGTCGGATTCGCACACGCAGGTGCCGCGTGCGACGCGCGGTTCGACCACGACGTCGACGGGCACGTTGCGACCCTGCCGGCGCCACGCGTCGGCGAGCAGCCCGAACTGCTCGCGCGCGGCGTCGTAGTCGGCGTCGCACACGCGCACCGTCAGGTAGCTCGCGCCGGCGACGACGCGCTCGACCGTCTCCGCCGCGCGCGCGAACAGGCCGCGCGCGTCTTCCGCGCGCACCATCTGCTGCACGGCCGCGGCGACGAGCTCCGCGAGCCGTTCGCGCATCCGGTCGCGCACGCGCCGCTCCTGCTCGAACGAATCGGCCGCCTGCGCGTGCCAGTCGGCGATCGCCTGCGCGCGGCCGGCGTCGTAGCCGCGCGCATGGGCGCTGTCGTGCTCGCGCTGCGCCGCTTCGACGAGCGCGTCGGCCTGCGCGCGCGCGTCGGCGGCGATCCGCCCGGCGTCGTCGCGGGCCGCGCGCAGCACCGCGTCGCGTTCCGCCGCGAGCGCGTCGAGCGCGGCGTCGAGCGCTTGAACCGTCTCGAACGCGTCACGGCGCAGCACGCCGTGCGGCGCGTCGATGCAGAGATCGTCGGCGAGCGGAATCTGTCGGTTCTTCAGCCAAAAAGCCATGACCACTCCGGAAACAGCGACGGCAGGCGCGCGAGCAGTGTCGCGCCGTCCGCGGTCGCGTCAGCGTGTTCGATCCACGGCGGGCGCACGGCGTCGCGCGGCAGCGCGAGGCGCACGATGCGCATCGGCCCCGCCGCCGACCATGCCCGTTCGTGCTCGAACTGGCACCAGCCTTCCCATGCGAGGTCGTCGCCGGACAATTGCGCGAGCGGCACGACCGGCTCGCGGCGATCGAGATCGCGCGCGCGCGGCGCATCCGGCAGCGCGGCCAGCGCGCGGCAGCCGCCGGCGCCGACCCAGCCCGCGAGACGTTCGCGGCTCGCCCGGTCGACCCAGTGGCGCAGCTCGGTGCGCCGCCACAGCAGCGCGCGCACGCGCATCAGCCGCAACGTGTCGGCGACCGGCAATGCGGCGAGCCGGTCGGCGGGCGCATCGAAGCCGTCGAGCGAGGGCGGCGCGGCGCCCAGCGTGCGCAGCAGCCGCAGCGAGCATGCGGCGCGCAACCCGGGTGCATGCGCGTGCATCGTCGCGACGAGCGGCGCGAGCGCGCCGTGCCAGCTCGCGTGAACCCAGTCGGCCGCGCGGCGCGCGTTCGCGTCGTAGCCGGCGAGCCAGGCGGCCCGAGCCGACACGCTTGCGACGGGCGCGGCGCTGCTCATCGTGCGCCAGCCTGCTGGGACGCGCCCGCGGCGTTCGCGTCGCCGCTGCCGCCGCGCAGCCGCGCGGCGAGGCCGCCCACGCCGGCGCCGCCCTGCTTGCGCGCGCGCCACCACAGCACGCCGCCGCCGGCCGCGAGCGCGACGCCCATGATCGCGGCGATCAGCATGCCGATGAGCGCCATGCCGCCGGACTTCGGTGCGGGCGGTTGCGCGGCCGACACGAGATCGACCGGATCGGCGGCCACCGACGTGACGCTCACCTCGTCGTATTTCAGCCCCTCGACGCTATGGACGACGAGGTTCTTGATCTGCGGCGTGAGCGTCGCGAGATTCGCGTTCGGCCGGTACTTGATGAACACCGACGCCGACGACGGCTTCGCGACCTGCGCGAGCGGATCGTTGTTCGGCAGCACGATGTGCACGCGCGCGACCACGACGCCGTCGATCTTCGACAGCGTGTCCGACAGCTCCTGCGACACGCCGTAGATGAACCGCACGCGCTCCTCGGTCGGCGTCGACACGAGGCCGTCTTTCTTGAACAGCGCGCCGAGATCGTCGTAGCGCGTCGCCGGCAGCCCGCGCGCGCGCAGCACTTCCATCGCCTTGACGATCTGCTTTTCGTCGACGGCGAGCGTCCAGGTCTTGCCGCCGTCGGGCGTCTTCTTCTGCGCGTCGACGCCGTTCTGCAGCAGCGCGGCCATCATCTCGTTGCAGTCGCGCTCGGCGAGGCCGCCATACAGCTCCTGCCGGCAGCCGACGACGAGCACCGCGCATGCGAGCAGTGCGGCGAGCCGGGCCGCGCGGCGGCCGCCGCGCACGAAGTTCGGGGGAAGGAGTCGTTCCATGATTACTGGTTCTTCATCAGCGAGCCGATCGCGTCTTTGGTCGACGTGACGACGCCCATCTTCGCCTGCAGGTCGATCTGCATCGCGGTCGCCTCGGCCGACGCCTGGATCGACGCCGCGAACATCTGGTTCATCGACAGCTCGTCCGCGTGCTGGCTCAGGTAGGCGGCGTTGTCGAGCGTCTGCTTGATGGCGGCGTCCGACGTCTCGACCAGTTTCGATATCGCGCTGCCTTCCTGCGCGTGCGAGACGGGCGGGGTCGGCGTCGCGTTCGACATCAGCGCCTGGAACCGGCTGGCGACTTCGGCCGGGACGTCGGGCGGGAGGTGGGCCGTTGCGCCGGCAGGCGCCGTCGCGTCGGAGAACGCGACGTCGAGCGCGCGGGTCAGGTCGGTCGGGGAAAGCGGGGCGGACATGCGAGCCTCCTCGTCAAAGACGCAGATATTGCTGATGCGCGAACGCGGCCTGCGCATCGAAGCCGCCCGACGGGCTCGTGGGCGCCGCGCTGGCCCCATTGGCGCCGTCCGCCGCCTCGCCGTTCGCCGCGGCGGCCGATTCCGGCAGTTCCCAGACGCCGGTGCGGTCCGCGTGTTCCTTCGCGAGCATCACGTCGTGCTGCCGTTCGAGCGCGCGCACGAGCGCGACCGCCTGCGCGGGGCTGCCCGCCGCCAGCACTTCGTCGGCGGCGATCCGCCATTCCGGGTCGCGCTTCAGCTGCAGCGCGAACGCGAGCAGCGCCTTGCCGTAGATCGCGTTGGTCGTGCCGTTCGCGATTTCCGCGAACACGCGCACCGCGTCGTCCCAGTTGCCGAGCGCGACGTGCAGCATGCCGTCGAACATGTCGGCGGCCGGCAGTTGCGGCGCGAGCACGCGCAGCGCGTCGATCAGCAGGCCGATGTCGTAGGGATCGGCGGCGGGGCCGTCGAGCGCGCCGCCGAGCGCGAGGCTCGCGGCGTCGATCAGCTCGTTCAGCGCCGTCTGGTTGCATCGCAGGTAGGTCGGCCGGGATTCGTCCATGGTGTGCGCTCCGTGTCGCCGCGCAAGCGGCGCTTGTCGTTGAGGGAAAGGCGTATGAGGCGCAAGGTAGCAGCGCGCCGCGCCCGGCCGGGCGCCGATGCGAAGTGGGTGCGCGCGGCGCGAAGCGGCGTGCGCGCTTCGCGCCTGACGGCGCCGCTTCGGGTCGGCGCGCGCCTGCGCCGCCGCGCGCCGCTAACGTACGCGCCATGTCCGACTCTCGACAGGAACGGCGGCGATGGCCGAAGAGAAAACCGAAGAGCCTTCCGAGCGGAAGCTGAAGAAGGTGCGCGAGAAGGGCCAGGTGGCGAAGAGCAAGGACGTCGCGGACGCGGTGACGCTCGCCGCCACGATCGGCGTGCTGAGCGCGGCCGAATCGCTGCTGATGGGCGGCCTGACGCGCACGATCCGCACCGCGCTCGATTTCGTGCAGGGCGAGCGCACGCCGCAGGCGACACTGTCCGCGCTGCACGACCTTGCCGTGAGCGCCGCGCTGACGATGCTGCCGTTCGTCGCGGCCGCGATCGTCGCGGGCATCGTGTCGCAGGCGCCGCAGGCGGGTTTCCTGGTCACGCTCGAGCCCGTGATGCCGAAGTTCGACGCGATCAACCCGATGGCGGGCCTCAAGAAAATCTTCTCGATGAAGTCGCTGATCGAACTCGTGAAGATGATCATCAAGGCGGTCGTGCTCGCGTGCGTGATCTGGCAGTTGACGACGTCGCTGTTCCCGCTCGTCATCGCGAGCATGTACGAGGCGACGCCGCAGGTGTCGCGCGTGCTGTGGACCGTGCTGATGAAGCTGCTCGGCGTGGTGCTGCTCGTCGTCACGGTGTTCGCGGCGGCCGACTACAAGCTCGCGCGCGTGATGTTCATCCGCGACAACCGGATGACGAAGGAAGAGACGAAGCGCGAGCACAAGGAGAGCGAAGGCGATCCGCACACGAAGGGCGAGCGCCGCCGGCTCGCGCGCGAGATCGCGACCAGCGCGCCGGCGCGGCAGAAGGTCGGGCAGGCGAACGTGCTGGTCGTCAACCCGACGCACTACGCGGTCGCGATCCGCTATGCGCCCGACGAGCATCCGCTGCCGCGGGTGATCGAGAAGGCCGTCGACGACGGCGCGCTCGCGCTGCGCCGCCACGCGCACGCGCTCGGCGTGCCGATCGTCGGCAACCCGCCCGTCGCGCGCGCGCTGTATCGCGTCGAGCACGACGCGGCGATTCCCGAAGAACTGTTCGAGACGGTGGCCACGATCCTGCGCTGGGTCGAATCGGTCGCGGGCACGCGCGCCGACGCCGCCGTCGCTCCCATCGCGAGGTCGACATGACGCTGAAAACCCTCAAACTCCCCGCCGGCGGCGAGGTCGGCATCACGATGCTGATCGTCGCGATCGTTTCGCTGATGATCCTGCCGCTGCCGCCCGAGGTGATCGACGTGCTGCTCGGCATCAACATCGCGATCAGCGTCACGCTGCTGATGGTGACGATGTACGTCGGCAGCATCGTGTCGCTGTCGGTGTTTCCGTCGGTCCTGCTGTTCACGACGCTGTTCCGGCTGTCGCTGAACATCGCGTCGACGAAGTCGATCCTGCTGCATGCGAACGCGGGCGACATCATCGAGAGCTTTGGCGAGCTCGTCGTCGGCGGCAACCTGGTGGTCGGCCTCGTCGTGTTCCTGATCATCACGACCGTGCAGTTCATCGTGATCGCGAAGGGCTCGGAGCGCGTCGCCGAGGTCGGCGCGCGCTTCACGCTCGACGCGATGCCCGGCAAGCAGATGAGCATCGACGCGGACCTGCGCGCGAACATCCTGACGCCCGACGAGGCACGCCGCAAGCGCGCGACGCTCGCGAAGGAGAGCCAGCTGCACGGCGGGATGGACGGCGCGATGAAGTTCGTGAAGGGCGACGCGATCGCGGGGCTCATCATCACGCTCGTCAACATCGTCGCGGGCATCGCGATCGGCGTGATGTATCACGGGATGACGGCCGGCGAGGCGGCGAACCGCTTCTCGATCCTGTCGGTCGGCGACGCGATGGTGTCGCAGATTCCGTCGCTGCTGATCTCCGTCGCGGCGGGCGTGATGATCACGCGCGTGGCCGACGATCACGACGAAGGCGACGGCGCGTCGCTCGGCTCGGAGATCGCGAAGCAGCTCGGCGGCAGCCATCGCGCGCTGTAT
The DNA here is from genome assembly GCF_004343775.1 of Burkholderia sp. SRS-46. Lineage (GTDB taxonomy): Bacteria > Pseudomonadota > Gammaproteobacteria > Burkholderiales > Burkholderiaceae > Burkholderia. The sequence continues at coordinate 31,014 of NZ_PTXL01000003.1, forward strand.
TTCGCGGCGGTGCTGCTGATCGGTTTTGCCGCGGTGCCGGGTTTTCCGGCGCTGCTGTTCGTGCTGCTGTCGGCGATGCTCGCGTTCGCCGGCTACCGGCTGCAGAAGGGCGCGCGCCGCACGGCCGCGCGCGGCGAGCCGGTGATCGCGCTGCAGCGCGCGGGCGCGAAGAGCAGCACGCCGTCGATCCTGCCACGCGCGCCGCTCTTCACGTGCGCGATCGGCGTGCGGGTGTCGCCGGATCTGGTCGCGCGGCTCGCGCCCGCCGCGCTCGATCGCGCGTTCGACGAGGAGCGCGCGAAGCTGCAGGAGGAGCAGGGGCTGCCGTTTCCGGGCATCACGCTGTGGACCAGCGACGCGCTGCCCGACGCGACGTGCGAGATCCTGATGCGCGACGTGCCGCAGACGCGGTTCGAATTGCCCGCCGACCAGACGATGCTGCCCGACGCGGCGGCGGACCCGGCGCTCGCCGGCCGCTGCACGCGGCGCGGGCCCGCGGGCGGCCTGGCCGAGAGCTACTGGATCGACGACAAGGCGGTGCCGGCCGGCGCGCGCGCGTGGCGCGCGGAGCAGGTGATCGCGCACGAGACGATCGCGCTGTTGCGGCGCAACGCGCACCTGTTCCTCGGCATCCAGGAAACGCAGTGGATTCTCGACCAGCTCGGCATCGATTATCCGGGGCTCGTCGCCGAAGTGCAGAAGGCGCTGCCGACGCAGCGGATCGCCGACGTGCTGCGCCGCCTGCTCGAGGAGCACATCCCGATCCGCAATGCGCGCGACATCATGGAAAGCCTGGTCGCGTGGGGGCCGAAGGAGAAGGACATGCTGATGCTCGCCGAATACGTGCGCGGCGACCTGTCGCGCTATCTCGCGTATCGGGCCGCGCGCGGCGCGCGGCAATTGCCGGCCGTGCTGCTCGACCTGCCGGTCGAGCAGCATATCCGGCAGTCGATCAAGCAGACGCCTGCCGGCAACTTCCTCGCGCTGCCGCCCGAGCAGGTCCGCTACCTGGTCGACAGCGTCGCGTCGTTCGTCGGCGAGACGCCGCGCGACGACGTCGTGCTCGTCACGTCGATGGACGTGCGCCGCTACACGCGTCGGATGGTCGAGGCGCGGCTCGGCTGGCTGCCCGTCTATTCGTACCAGGAGCTCGGCGACCAGGTCGAACTGCAGCCGGTCGGCCGCGTGACGTTGCCGTCGGCGGGGCAAGCATGAGCGCCGCCGACCTGAGGCCCGTGCGGATCATCGCGGGCGAGCCGGCCGCGGCACCGGGCGGCGCAGCCACGCCACGCGCGGCGCGGCGCGGCTTCGACTACGCGCAGCTGATGCGGCGCGCGCGTGTCGCGCCGGCCGGCGAGCGTGCGCCGGCCGACGACGAGCGGCAGCGCGACGCGTCGATGCCGTGGCACGGGGATGCGCTGCGCGCGTTCGAGCGCGATCCGGCCGCGCTGCCGGACGCCGCCGGGCGCGAAGCGATGGCGCGCGCCTGCGCGGGCTCCGACGCATTCGTCAATCAGGTGTTCGCGCAGCGCGAGCGGATGGTGCGCGTGGCCGAGACGCTCGCGGCCGAGATCGCCGCGCTGTGCGGCGACGACGCATCGGGCCAATGGGACATCAGCCTGCCGCTCGACGCCGCGCTGCTGCCCGACACGGTGCTGCATCTCGTTCTTTCGCGTTTCGACCTGCGGCTTCGGTTCGAGACGCCGGACGCGGCGACGCGGCACTTACTCTGCACGCATGGCGCGACGCTGCATGCGCGACTCGACACGCTGCTCGCGCATCACGGCGCGCCGCGCACGATCGAGATCGACATCGGCTAGGCGCGCGCAACCGAACCCGACCGACCGCGACGATGGAAACCGAGCCGCTCGAACTTGAACCCGATGCCGCCGCGCCCGATGGCGTCGACGCCGCCTTGCCGCTGCCCGCGTGCAGCCCGTTCGACGCGGCGCTCGCGCGCATCGTGGCCGACGCGCGGCTCGCCGCGTGGCTCGCGCGCTTCCCGACGCTGTCCGGCTGGCGCGTAACCATGGACGAGCGCCCGCGCTTCGAGCGCCCCGGCGTGCTCGACCTGCGGCTGAACGGCGCGACCGCGCGCGTTGCGCTCGACCTCGCGGCGTTTCCGGCGCTCGACGCGGTCGCCGCGCCGGCGCTCGATGCGCGCGGCGACGCGAGCGTGTCGCTGCGCACGGCGCTCGCATCGGCGTTGCTGGCGCCGCTCGTCGCCGCGTTCGCGGCGGCGGGGCTCGGCGACGTGACGATCGGCGGGCTGCGCGCCGCGCATCCGGCCGCGCTCGACGCGGCGCGCTGCGTGCTGTCGTTCGCGCTCGACGGTGCGCCGCTGCGCTGCGCATTGCTCGACGCACAGGCGCCGTGGCTCGATGCGCTCGCGGCCCGGCTGCGGGGCGAGGGGCCGGGCGATGCGGCGCGCCTGCACGCCCGCGTGCGCCTGCCCGGCCGCGTGCGGCTCGGCTCGCGCGCGTTGCCGCTCGCGGTGCTGCGCAGCCTGCGGCCCGGCGACGTGCTGCTGGACATGGTGCCGGCCGCGCTCGGCACGGCGCAGGCGGGCCCGCTGCATGCGTGGTGGGGCGCGCGTCGCGCGACGCAATGGCATGCAACCGTACTGATCGAGGGAACCACGATGACGATGACCGAAATGCCCGACACCGCCGACGATCTCGACGAGCCGATCGTCGCGGGCGACCAGCCGGCCGCCGCGCCGGACGACGATACGCTGGCCGTCCCGCCCGGGCCGGCCGATCTCGGGGCGGTCGACCTGCCCGTGCACGTCGAGATCGACACGCTGTCGCTGTCGATCGCCGAGCTGGCCGCGCTGCGGCCGGGCTACGTGCTCGAGCTGCCGCTCGCCGCGCGCGACGTGCCGGTGCGGCTCGTCGCATACGGCCAGGCGATCGGCGGCGGCCGGCTGGTCGCGGTGGGCGCGCATCTCGGCGTGCGGATCGACCGGATGGCGGGCGACGATGGTTCAGTTTAACGACATCACCGGCCTGCTGATCGCCGTGCTCGTGATGAGCATGGTGCCGTTCATCGCGATGGTGGTCACGTCGTACGCGAAGATCGTCGTCGTGCTCGGCCTGCTGCGCAACGCGCTCGGCGTGCAGCAGGTGCCGCCGAACATGGTGCTGAACGGCATCGCGATCCTCGTGTCGCTGTACATCATGGCGCCGATCGGCTTCGCCGCGCAGCAGCAGCTGCAGGGGCAGGCGCTGTCGCCGCAGCCGACGCAGGCGATGCTGCAGGCGTTCGGCGCGGCGAAGGAGCCGTTCCGCAAGTTCCTCGCGGCACACTCGCGCGAGCGCGAGAAGCGCTTCTTCCTGCGCTCCGCGTCGGTGGTCTGGCCGAAGGCCGCGGCCGCGCAGCTGCGCGACGACGACCTGATCGTGCTCGCGCCCGCGTTCACGCTCGCGCAGATGACCGACGCGTTCCGCATCGGCTTCATCCTCTATATCGCGTTCATCATCGTCGATCTCGTGATCGCGAACGTGCTGATGTCGATGGGGATGAACCAGGTGCAGCCGACCAACGTCGCGATCCCGTTCAAGCTGATGCTGTTCGTCGTGATGGACGGCTGGTCGACGCTCGTGCACGGGCTCGTGCTGACTTATTCCTGAACGCGGTTTACCGTCCAAGAGGAGATTCGCCGATGGACATCGACGACCTGATCCGGCTCACGTCGCAAGGCATGATGCTGTGTCTCTACATCTCGCTGCCCGTCGTGCTCGTCGCGGCCGCGTCCGGGCTCGCGATCTCGTTCCTGCAGGCGATCACGTCGCTGCAGGAGCAGAGCATTTCGTACGGCGTGAAGCTCGTCGCCGTGACGGTGACCGTCGCGATCGCCGGGCCGTGGGCTGCCGCCGAGATCCTGCATTTCGCGCAGCAGCTGCTCTCCGCGGCGGTGCCGTCGTGAGCCGCATCACGCGCACGAACGTGCAGGCGCTGCACGCGCCGAAGGCCGATCCGCGCCGACGCCGGCCGGTGCGCGCGCGCACCGCGACCACCTACGGCAAATACGGCACGCGCTTCACCTATTCGAACGGTTTTCAGGCGGGCGCGATCGCCGCGCGCAACCAGATGCTCGCGAAGCTGAAGCCGCGCCCGAAGACGGCCGCGGCGGGCTCGCGCCGGCGGCGCCGCGCCGAGAGCCAGGACGAATCGTTCGACGGTGGAGAGGAAGCGACGGTGGCGCACGCGCACGTCGCGCCGCATGACGAGCACGACCGGCATTCGGGCGGGCAGGGCGGCGGCGGGCAGCAGCGCGACCAGGACGAACGCGACGACGAGCCGGCGGGCGTAGCCGCGCTGCCGCGCGTGCGCGTGGCGCGGGCGCGTCCGATGCCCGCGAGCGCGCCGGCACAGCGCGCGCTGAGCGAGCTCGCGCACACGCTCGCGGACGCGCCGCAGCGCGAGCAGGCGCTACGCCATCTGTGGGCCGACACGCTGCTCCAGCTCGGCCGGCGCGTCGACGCGGATCCCGGCGCGCGCATCACGGCCGCGCTGCTGAGTCACCAGGCGGACCTGCTTGCCGCCCGCCTGCGTTCAGGGCCGCTGGCGCCGATCGGCTGGAGCGGCGTGAAGCAGGTGCTGCTCGACGCGATGCAAAGCGCGGGCGCCGCGCCGCGCGACGCATCAGCCGCGCGCAGCGAGCGCGCACGCACGCACTACCTGTTGCTGCCGCTGCTCGTGTTCAACGCGGAGCGGCCGTCGACGAACGCGCAGCTCGCCCGCGCGATCGCGAGCGTCGGCACGCTGCGCGGTGGCGTGTCGGTCGCGGCGCGGCCGTGATCGCGAACGCCGCGGCATGCGCGATGCTTCGCAAATGCGGCGGTGAATTCGCACGACGAACGAACCAGGCGGCCGCATCGAACTATTCTGGCTGCATGGATGAACGAGGCGGCGCACCGATCGCTTCGTTCGACACCGATGAAACGCACGACGCAACGACGAGGAGCCACCGATGAAGCTGCTGCGGATCCTGACCGGCCTGCACGCCGGCGCGGAAATCGCGCTCGACGCCGGCGAGCACCGGATCGGCGCGGGCGATGACGCGGAGATTCGCATCACCGACTGGCGCGACGGCGATCTGCTGCTGTCGATCGACGCGCAGGGCATCACGCGCGCACGCCGCGCGGCACCCGTGCCGGCCGAGACGGCCGACGATCCGTTCGACGCGGACGGCTCGCCGCTGCTGATGCAGGATTTCGTGCCGGTGCCGTTCGGCGAAACCGCGCTTTGCATCGGGCCCGCTGACGGTGCGTGGCCGGGCGATCTCGAGCTGCTCGCGACGTTGTGGGCGCCGCCGCCCGGCGCCGATGCGGCAAGGCGGGGCGCGCAGCGCAAGCTCGCCGCGCTCGCGGCGGCAGGCGGCGCGCTCGTCGCGGGGCTGTTGGCGATGGGCGCGATGCTCGCGAGCGCGCATCCGGGGGCGCCGCCGCCGGTCGAGCACGCGGACGCACTCGCGGCGCGCATCGGCGCGGAGCTGACGCACGCCGGCTATGTGGAGCTGCACGCGGCGCCGCGCGGCGCGATGGTCGCCGTCACCGGCATGGTGGCGACGCCCGCCGACGACCTGTCCGCCCGCAAGCTGCTCGACCGGCTTGCCGCGCACCGTGTCGAGCGCCAGTACGACATCGCGCAGGACGACGCGCAGAGCATCGGCGAATCGCTTGGCGTAACGGGTGCGGCGGTCGCGTATGCGGGGCAGGGGCGGTTCAGGGTGTCGGGTGTCGTGCCGGATCTCGCGCAACTGCGCGCGGCGGTCGAGCGGGTGCGCGCGGACGTCGGGCCGAACGTGCGCGCGATCGAAGTCGATGCGCGCCAGTCCGGCGACGCGCCGGTGCCGGTCGCGTACTCGGGCATGCTGGAAATCGGCGACGTGCGCTACATCGAGACGCCGGACGGCGTGAAGCACGTGTTTGCGGGTGCGTCGACGAAGGGCGCGCCGGACCTCAACTGACAGGAGAAGCAGCATGTACGAAGCATTGGAACAGGCAGCGGGCGCATGCGGACCGCTCGAGCAGGCGCTCGGCGCGCCCGACGCGGCGGTGCGGATCGGCACGCTGCGCCAGGCGCTCGGCGAGACGGCCGAGCGCGTGAGCGCGGCCACCACGCAGGCGGCGAGCGATTTCGATCGCGATGCGATGCAGAAGATCTATCGCGGCCTGCTGGCGGCGCAGCGGATCGTCGCGACGCTGCACGAAGCGAACACGACGGCCGCGTAGCGGCCAGGGTTTCGCCGCGCAGCGTGCGGCGGCCGACGGAGCGGCGCGAGTCGTTCCCGACGAGGCCGCACGCTGCGCGGCAAAAAAGCGGCAGCCCGCACGGTCGTGCGGCGCGCCGGAACTTTGTCAACGCGTGGTCGAACCACGCACATTCTGGAGAGTAATCATGTCGGCATTGGTTGGCGGTGCACTGGGCGAAATGACCAAGGACACGATGGCAGGCATCGCGTTCTCGAAAGCAGCAACGAAACTGCAGCAGATGCAGGAAATGACGAAGGCGGAAAACGACGTGAAGAAGCAGGCGACGAAGATGGTCTCCGACGCGTCGAAGCCGGCACAGTAAGCCGGCTGCCGTTCCGCATCGTGTTGGGCGGCCGGCGCGCGAGCGCCGGCCGGTTTTTTCGGACACCGGATATCGGGGTGGAGCCGTCATGAGTTGGGAACGCTATGTGCAGGTCATCGCGGAGGTCTGCGCGGTCGTCGATCTGCCGGACGTCGACTACGTGCTCGAGACGCGCACGATCGACGTCGAGGGCTTCGACGTGCGCATCGAGTATTTCGACGAGGATCCGGAGTCGATGTACGTGAACTTCCATTACGGGATCGTCAGCGCGGGCCGCACGCTCGCGGTGTACCGGCTGCTGCTCGAGGCCAACCTGCTGATCTACGCGCAGGACCAGGCGCAGCTCGGGATCGACGCGGATTCGGGCAGCATCGTGCTGCTGATGCGGCTGCCGCTCACGCCGGACGTGACCGGCGAAACGGTCGCGAACCTGTTCGCGCACTACGCGGAGCACGGCCGCTACTGGCGGCAGAACATCATCGAATCGGGCGACGAGATGTTCAGCGGCATCGCGTCCGGCGAATATTTCTGGCTGCGGGTGTAACGGCAGGGCCGGGCGACCGGCGCGCCAATCGTAACGGAACGTCACAAACTGCTGCGCGGATCCGGCGCGAACGAGACGATAGCGGCACGCATCCACGCGCTGCGCCCCGCACCAGGCGGCGGCACGGCGCGCGGATCGAGCCCGAACCCTTCGTATTCGAACCCGCTTGCCGAGAGGATCCGCCATGTTTTCGACACTCTATTTCGCCGCCGCCGCCGCACTCGCCAATCCGTCGTCGACCGACGCCTATCCGGCGCGCGTGCTCGACGGCCGCTTTGCCGAAGCGGCCGCGCTGGTCGCCGCGCGCTGCGACGCCGAGCCGGGCGACGCGGCCGCCGACGTGCGCGACGTCCACGCGTATGCGGACATCCAGCTCGTGCTCGGCCGCTTCGAGGAGGCCGAAGAAACGTTCCGCCGCGCGCAGAAGCTGCTGCGCGACTCGCGCGACCAGACGCGCGTGATGACCTGCCGCAATGCGAGCTGGCAGGCGTTCTTCCAGAACCGCTTCGGCGTCGCGCAGGCGGGCTTCCAGCGGATCGTCGACGATCGCGCGGCGAGCGCCGCGCAGAAGCTCGAAAGCCTCGTCGGTACCTGCGTCGTCATGCATCATCTCGGCCGCGCCGAGGATGCGATGGCGGCGCTCGACGTGCTCGACGCGGCCGCGCGCGACGCCGATCCGCGCTGGCTGCCGCTCGCGGGCGCGCTGCGCGCCGACCTGCTGCTGCAATACCAGATCGGCCGCGCCGATGCGCTCGGCGACCATGTCTACTGGCGCTCCGCGCTCGCCGACCTGCCGTTGTCGGCGTTCGCGGACACCGCTGCGCCGGCGGCGGGCGCCGATGCGCTGCCGCTGCTGCGGATGCGCGTCGACTACCTGCGCCAGGCGCGGGCGCTCGCAGCCGGCGACCACGCGGCGCTCGCGCGGATCGACGCGCACGTGAGCTGGTGCGCGAAAGCCGGCCTGGTCGACTACCAGCGCAGCGTGCGCCTGGAGGTCGCGCTCGCGGCGCTCGCGGGCCACGCGCCGAACGTCGCCGACACGATGATCGCGCCGTATCGCGACGCGGCCGGGCGCTGCGGCTCGCACGTGCGCTGGACGCTCGACTACCTGTATTGCGCGGCGAAGGTGCGCGAGCAGCAGGGGCGGATTCGCGAATCGTCGTCGCTGTATGCGCGTTACGCGCTCGCCTCGGTGCGGCACGTGCGCTCCGACGGCGCGGCGCTGGCCCCCGCGCTCGCGATCGCGCGCTGCGGCACGCAGGCGGCCGCGCCGAGCGACGACGTCAGCGCGCGGCTGCCCGGCAAGTACCGGCGCGCGTATCGCTACCTGATGGAGCGGCTCGACCAGCGCGACCTGTCGGTGCGGGAGGTCGCCGCGCACATCGACGTGACCGAGCGCGCGTTGCAGGCGGCGTTCAAGACCTATCTCGGGCTGTCGCCGAGCGAGCTGATCCGGCGCCAGCGGATGGAGCGGATTCGCGGCGAGCTGCTGTCCGATGCGCCGGGCGCGACGAGCGTGCTCGAGGTCGCGAGCCGCTGGGGAATCCAGCATCGGTCGACCCTCGTCAACGGCTATCGGCGCATGTTCGACGAAGCGCCGTCGCAGACGGCGGGCCGGTGAGGGCGCGGGCGTCAGCATGTCCAGCAACTCGGGATTGTGGCCGGGAAACGGCCGATCCAGGTCCGCCGACTTCAGCACCAGCGCATTGCGCGATGCCCCGTAGCGAATCGGACAGCCGAAATACGCGCGGTAGGCCTCGTGCTTCGGCCCCGCCCGGGCGAACTCCACGCGCCGCGGCGTCAGGTGTTGCCCGGTGCCGCGCCGGCCGAGCTCGAGCAGCGTCGAGAATGCGACGTCAGTCGCGATGGCGGGCTCGGGTTCGGTCGCGTATAGCCATGTCAACCTGACGGTGCATTCGGCGCCGTGTTCGGCAATGTGCAACTGCTCCGGCGTGCAGAGCCGCTTGAAACGGGCGATTCGCTCCAGCCCGTCGTGGTAGCTCAGGCGCATCTTTCCGCCGTCGACGGTTGCCTTGCAGCGGTAGGTGCGGCCTGTCGATGTTCGTGCGAAGCGTCCCTGACGCCAGGATCGCCGCGGCATCGCATTCCCGCATGCCTGCAACACCGCGTCACGCACTATGACGGCGATACCGCCTTCTTGATCATGTCGATCAGCTTCATCCTGAAGCTGTTGAGCATCTCCGCCACTGCCAGAAGCTGATTCGCGCGACCGATCGCGTGCTGCATCCTGATCGTCTGCCTGGTGTCGTGCTCGATGTCGTGGACGCTGGGCATGCCGGACGCGGCGAGCGGCGGCGCATCGGGGGCGCCGTGTGGTTCGTGCGCGGTGGCGGGCGCCGCTGTCGACGGCTTGGCGGTCGGCTGCGATGGCGCATGCGCGGGATGAAGCACGGTCGGTTGCAGAACCGGATGGTGCGCGACCGATTGCAACTCGTCGGGCGTGGCTTCGAGCAGCGACGATGGTGTACTGGTGGGCTTGGGCGTCGTCGGTGGGTCGCTCAGATCGATGAGATTGCCTTCGTGCGAGGGCGCCGAATGAAGTACCGTCGGCTGCAGAACCGGGATATGCGCGACCGCCTGCAGATCGGCCGGGGTTGCTTCGAGCAGCGACGATGGTGTGCCGGTGGGCTTGGGCGTCGTCGGCGGGTCGCTCAGATCGATGAGATTGCCTTCGTGCGAGGGTGCCGAGTGAAGTACCGTCGGCTGCAGAACCGGGATATGCGCGACCGACTTCAATTCGGCCGGGGTCGCCTCGAGCAGCGACGCTTGCATGGCGGCGGGCTTCGGCGGTGATTGGACCGGCGCCGGCTGGCCGGACTTGTGCATCATGCGCGCACGCTGCACCGGATTGCCCGAAGACGTCAGCCCCGGCGGCCTGGCGCGGATCGCGTTGCTCCGCTTGAGCGTGACCGTGGTGCTCGCGCCGCCCGCCGGGCCGGCGCGGTCGGCTTGACCCACGTGCGTGGTGGTCGGTACGGACCGGGCGTCGATTCGAGTCACGATACGGCTCCTGAAGGAATGCGTGCGCCGCCCGTTTCCGTCGAACGACGGGGAGGGGCGGCGCACGTCGGCACTGTACGCCGACATGCGCGCCATCGCCGGCCGCGGCGCGAAGCGACGCTTCCGTGCACGAACGTCGCCGAACCGATACGGCGCGCACGACCGCGATTCGCGCACGCCGCCGCGTCTTCGCACGCGCGCGGCGCGCTCGCGCGTCGACGCCCGACAATCGGCGCGTCCCATCCCTGAACTGGAGCCGCCGATGAACGCCTTCCGCCCGCCCGAGCTGATCGAAACCGATCGCCTGCACCTGCGCCCGCTTGCCGACGACGACGCCCCCGAAGCGTTCGACGCGCTGTTCGGCGATCCCGCGACGACGCGCGATCTGCCCTGGCCGATGCATCGCGGCGTCGACGAAACGCGCGCATGCATCGCCCGTCTCGCGGACGGCTGGCGCAGCGGCGCATTTTTCTGCTGGGGGCTGTTCGAGAAGCGCGACGGCCGCCTGATCGGCACGCTCGAGATGCATGGCCGCCTGCCGCGCGTCGAGATCGGCCTCGTGACGAGCTTCGCGCCGGGGCGCGTGCGCACGCGCGCGTGGTCGGAGATGCTGCGCGGTTTCCTCGACTGGCTGATCGCACAGCCCGGCGTGTACCGGATCGAGGCGTTTTGCGCGGTGACAGGCCGCGCCGCGCCGTTCATGCCGAAGCTCGGCTTCGTGCGCGAGGGGGTCGTGCGGAACTACGAGGCGCGTCCGAATCTCGGGATGAGCGCGGGCGACAGCTATCTGTTCGCGATCACGAAGGCGCCGCAGCCGTTGGCCGAGGCGCAGCCGTTGGCCGATCGGCAGGCTTCGCAGCGGCAGGCGGCGTAAACGGGCGCGCCTGAACGGCGCGCGCGTTCGCGCCGCGCGTCGATTGCCGGTGTCCGCCTCATCTTCGCGTCATCGTCTCCGCCTCACTCCATCCCGCTCGCATGCACATGCCGCGCCCACTGATACCGATCGAGCCGCAGCAGTAGCGAGATGCGCGCGGCGACGTCGTCGTCGTGCATGCGGGCGTCTTCCGCGAGCGCGTCCACTTTCAGGAACCGTCCGACGAGCACCGTCGACGCCCGATCCCCCGACAGCACCACCGTCTGCGCATAGCGCCGCCAGTCGTCGTCCTGCAATGCATACAGGCACCAGCTCTGCAGCGCCGCGCACAGCGGCGTGCCGCGCTCCTGGTCTTCGAGCGTGCGCAGGATGTGCAGCGCGCCGATCCAGTCGCGCCGGCTGATGCGCAGCCGCACGTCGCACAGGTCGACCGCGGCGTTGCGCGGCTGCAGGACGCGCAGCGCGAGCAGCAGTTCGTCGAGGTCGGCGTGCGCGCCCGCGCGCAGCCCGGCCGAGAAGGCCGAGAGCAGCGCGCGCAACGCGGCCTTGTTGCACGGTTTGATCGCCATGTCGGTGCGATGCGTCGAGTAGAAATGATCCGTCGACGATGATCGCCGTCACGCGCGCGCGAGCGATGAATGCGTGCGAAGCGCCGTCATGTGCGACGAAGCGCGGCGCGCCACACGGCCGTCGCAAACGCTTCACGATCCGATCGTTTCGGCCGTCGCGACGCCGCTTCGCACGCATCGCCGCACCCGCGCGCGCGCTGCCTAAGCTTGTCGTCGAACCGCGGGCACACGAAGGCCGCGCGCGTTCCTTTCCCTTTCCCTTTCCCTTTCCCTCAATCGATTCACATTCATAGCGAGACGGTCATGAGCGTTAACGGCATTTCGAACCACGTCCTCAATCCGGCGCAGAACCATTCGTCGAACTCGACGAGCAGCCGCGATGAGAAGATCGACAAGCTGCTCCACGAAATCGAGGAGCTGCTGATGCAGGACGATTCGGGCGACGGCGACGACACGAGCATCGGCGACGATTCGTCCGGCAACCCGCCGACGGGCAGCAACACGTCGACGGGCGGCCACAGCCCGACGAACCACACGACCACGACGGGCGGCGGCAAGCCCGGCGAGGACATGCGCGACGTGAAGCTGAACACGAAGGCGGGCGGCGAGGCGCTGCACCTGAAGATGGACTCGCAGGGCAACCTGTACAACGGCAGCGGCAATTCGGTCGGCGTCGTGGACAAGGACGGCACGGTGAAGCTGAACTCCGGCGCGACGAAGGAGCTGGAGCGCCTCGAGACGGGCGGCAACCCGTTCATGAACGCGAACGTCGGCAAGCGCGGCGCGGGCGGCAACATGGAGTTCACGCAGGACGAAGTGACGGTGAGCACGGGCGACATCGACCAGAAGGCCGACTTCTGATCGTGCAAGCCACGCGGCGTGGCGGCACTGGACAAGCGCTTTCGAATCGGGTCACACTGCGCGCTTGTGCCGCCGCGTCGCGGCCCGTCCAATCATTCGCGGACCGCGAGGTCCGCCGGAGTCGAACTTGAGCGTGTCGCCATGGGCCGACGCCCGAATCCACGAGGTGATGCAGGCCCGGCAGGCATGGGGCACGCTCGCGCTCGACCGCGACGGCGCGATTCTCGCGGCCACCGCGCGCGCGCACGCGCTGTTCGGCCGCACGCTGCCCGCCGGGCTGCCGCTGCGCGCGGTGCTCGGCGATGCGGCGGGCGCGGATGCCGCCGCGCTGTTCGACACGTTGGAACTAGGCTTCGAATTCGAAACCGACGACGCGATCCTGTGGCTGACGCTGCAGCCGGTCGAGCACGATCCGGAGATTGCCGCGACGGTCACGGTCGCCGACGTCACGTTGCTGCGGCGCGCGCTTGACGAGCGCGTCGCGTCGCTGCGCTTTCTCGCGCATGACCTGCGTTCGCCACAGAATTCGATCCTCGCGCTGACCCAGCTTCACGACGCCGATCCAGGCGCGTTCGCCGCGTGCGGCGGCCTCGAACGGATCGAGCAGCTCGCGCGGCACGCGTTGCTGCTCGGTCAGGATTACCTCGTCGCGTCGGCGGCGGACGATCTCCGCCAACGCCATTTCGTGCGCTTCGACCTGCGCACGATGCTGCGCGAGCTCGTGCCGAAGCTCGAAGTGGGCGCGGTCTATCGCGGCGTCGCGTTGCAGCTCTGGCTCGACGACGCCGCGCCGCTGTGGTTGCGCGGCGCGCGCGTGTTCGTCGCCCGCGCGTTGCAGAACGTGGTCGACAACGCGGTGCAGGCGTCGCGGCAGGGCGCGCGCGTCGAGATCCGGCTGCACGTGCGCGACGCGCACGCGGAAGTGACGATCCGCGACTGGGCCGGCGGCCTGCCGGGCCTCGCGCCGGACGCGCGCATGACCGATTTCGCGTCGCTCGCGAAGCGCGGCTCGATGGGCTTCGGCCTCGGGCTGCAGCTCGCCGCGCAGGTGGCCGCCGCGCATGCGGGCACGCTGTACGCCGAATCGAATCGCGGCGTCGGCACGACGTTCGTGATGCGCGTGCCGATGCTCGCGCCGGCGGCCGGCCATGAGCATGTGCCGCCGGCCGTGCCGGAAGGCGTCGCGCGCTGGCGCGCGAGCGTCGCGCCGGACGGCTGAGCGCGCCCTTTCTCTTTTCGCAAGGCAACCCCATTTCCACGATGTCCGAACCCAACATGCAGCGCACCGTGCAGCAGCCCAAGCAGATCGTCGTCGTCGAGGACGATCCGGTGCAGCGCACGCTGCTCGTCACCTGGCTCAAGGCCGAGGGCTACCGCGTCGAGGCGTTCGACGACGGCCTCGACGCGCGCCGCTTCCTCGGCGACAGCTGGGCCGACCTGCTGCTGCTCGACTGGGATCTGCCCGGCATGAGCGGCGAACGGCTGCTCGCGTGGGTGCGCGGCCGCGCGCGCTCGATCGTCCCGGTGATCTTCCAGACCGTGCATTCGGACGAAGAGGACATCGTGAAGATCCTCGACGCCGGCGCGGACGACTTCCTCATCAAGCCCCTCGAAAAACAGACGCTGCTCGCGCGCGTGCGCGCGCTGCTGCGGCGCTTCGCGGCGCTGTCGGTCGACAGCGGGCGCATGCAGCTCGGCGGCTGCGTGCTGTCGCGCGCGACGCTGACGGTATCCGACGGCAGTGCGTCGCATGCGTTCAGCGCGAAGGAGTTCGACATCCTGTGGCACCTGGCCGAGCATCCGGGCACCGTCGTGCAGCGGCAGGACCTGCTGCGGCTCGTGTGGGGCGCGGAAGCGAACGCGCAGACCCGCTCGGTCGACATGTACGTGAGCCGGCTGCGCAGCCGGCTGAAGACGGCAGGCCTCGGCTGGACCGTGCACGCGGCATACGCGACCGGCTATCGGCTGAACCTGGGCGCGGACGCGGAACCGGCGGATCGCGCATCGTGACGCGGCGCGCGGCCGCGTCGGCTGCCGCGATGGCGCTCGCGCTCGCGAGCCATGCGCCCGCGCTGCATGCGGTGCCGCTCACGTGGCCGCTCGCGCGCTTCGACTATCGCGTCGGGCCCGTGAACGCCGCTGACGCGTTGAGCGAACTGAGCCGACGTTCCGGCATTGCAATCGACATCAACGCAGCGTCACGATGCAGGCTCGACCTGCACGATGCGCTGCCGCCGCAACGCTTCGTCGACCGGGTTGCGCAGGCCTGCGGGCTTGCGTCGTACTACGACGGCGCGGTGCTGCAGCTCGTCGCGCCCGATGCGTTCGCGCGCACGGCGGTGCGGCTCAACTACGCGACGCCCGCCGAGCTGCGCGCGACGCTGGTGCGGCAGCGAATCGTCGATGCGCGCTGGCAGCCCGGCTACGACGATGCGGCGCGGATCGTGCGGGTCGCCGGCCCGCCGCGCTATGTCGCGCTCGTGCTCGCCGCCGCGCGCGCACTGGACGAGGTCGCGCAGGCGCGCGTGCGGACCGAGACGCGGGCGTTCCGGTTGCGCACGCGCACGGCGGCCGATCGCGCCGTGCGCGGCGACGGGGGCGAAGTGTCGCTGCCCGGGCTCGCGACACGATTGCGCCGCCGGCTCGAGCAGGACGGCGTCGCGCCGCGCGCGGTGCCGGGCGTGCGCGAATTCACCGCGTCGCTGCCGATCGTCGACGCGGATGCACGCTCGAACACCGTGCTGATCCGCGACGTGCCCGCACGGCTTGCACGCGATGCGCGGCTCGTCGCGCAGCTCGATACGCTGCCTGCGGCGCTCCGGATCGATGCATTCGGCGTGACGCTCGCCCCTGCGCAGCTCGATGCGCTCGGGTTGCGGTGGCGCGACGGCACGCAGGCACCCGGCGCCCCGCGCGTGGCGATCGCGTCCGCGCCGGACGGCTGCGCGCCGACTCGTGCGCGCGTCGCCGAACTGGCCGCGCACGGTGGCGCCTCGATCGATGCCGACGGCTCGACACTGACGCTCCCCGACGGCAGTGCGGATTTCGGCCGGCTGACGCAGGTATTCGTGCCGTCGGGCGACGGCGATACGCGTGCGCTCGAGGCGCAGCGCAACGGCTTCGCGATGCGCATCACGCCGCACGAAACCGCGCAGGCGGGCCGCTACGCGCTCGACCTGCGGTTCGTCGAGCGCTGGGCGGGCGGTGCGGCGGCGTCGCGCGACACGGCGTCGGGCGTGACGCTCGCGGCAGGGGAATGCGCGGCGCTCGCGCTGCCGCCCGCGGAAGGGCGCGGCGAGCAGCGGCTCGTCCTGGTGACGCCGCGCGTGACGCCGCCGGCCGCCAGCGTCGCGGCTCGCTCTCCGGACACCGCGAAGCCCGCGACGCAAACGCGTGCGCCGTCACGCGCGCATTCGGCGACGCCGCCGGCCGGCCTCGGCCTCAGCACGCAAACGCGCCTGCTCGGCAATTGATGCCAATTCCGCACTTTATTAAACGGCGATCGCGCACGATTTACGCGCGCGATCGCGAACGGTGTTTTAAATTAATGCGTCAGGTCAATTAACGCGCGATCGGGCTTGTTTATCTGACTTTTTTTCAATTTTAGATCGGCTATAAAAATGCCCGGCCGGTTGCGCAACGCTATCGATTAACAATGGACTGCATCATTTCATTCAGTTCGAGCCGATTGTAAGTCGCCCGTAATGCGTCCTTGGTCGTGATCCGGTTGCGGGCCGCGAGCGCGGCGAGATCGTCGTTCAGCGAGCGCGACATGTTGTCCTCGCGGCGCCGCAGGAACTCGTTGACGAGGTGCAGCTTGGCCGGATCCGCGATCAGCTTCGCGATCTGGTTGTTGTTGTTGAACAGCAGCTCGCTCGCGAGCACCAGGCTTTCGCCGTCCGCGCTCGGCACGAGGCTCTGGCAGACGATGCCGATCAGCGATTCCGCGAGCGCCACCGCGTGCCGGTCGCGCTGCTCGACCGGGAAGAACGACAGCAGCTTGTTGAGCGCGCTGACCGCGCTGCCCGTGTGCATCGTCGCGAGCACCAGGTGTCCCGATTCGCCCGCCTGCAGCAGCGTGTCGGCCGTCTGCGCGTCGCGCACCTCGCCCACCATCACGACGTCCGGCTTTTGCCGCAGCGCCTCGCGCAGCCCGTGCGGGAAATTCGGCGTATCGGTCGGCACTTCGCGTTGCGAGATGATCGACTGGCGGCGCTCCAGATAGTATTCGATCGGCTCTTCGATCGTGACGATATGGGTGTTGCGCGTCGCGTTGATGTGCTCGAGCAGCGACGCGATCGTCGTCGTCTTGCCCGAGCCCGTCGGGCCGGTGACGAGGATGATGCCCTTCGTATTGTCGAGCATCGAGCGCACGTAGACGGGCAGGCCGAGCTCCTCGAGGGGCAGCGGCTTGAGCGGCAGCCGGCGCATCGAGATCACGATCTTGCGGCCGCCGCCCGCGCGATACACGTGGCAGCGCAGCCGGCAGCGCGTGAGGACGAACGGGCGGTCGAGCGTGCCTTGACGCAGCGCGCTCTCCCAGTGCTCGTCGATGGCGTCGAGGAGCGGCCGCATGTCGTCGAGGAGCACCGGTTCATCGCTCGTCTCGACCCAGCCGCGCGGTGTCTTGATCGTGACGGGGCGGTCCTGCTCGATGTGGATGTCGGTGAACATCTGCTTCAGGTCGATCAGGCCGAGCACTTCACCCGCGAGATCGCGCAGCGGGGCGGCAGCATGCTGGTTCATCTTTGTGGCGATTCGAATGATTGAAAAGGGCGGCGCATTGCGCGCAGGCGGGAAATTGAATGGTCTCTTTAATTTTGCACGCCAACTAGCTTTTGTCAAACTGTTCGGGGTATATTTGCCGCGCAATAATCAATTCAATAATGCGACTGCGTGCGTAGACCTATTATGTACAGCCGCGCTAATCCCGGGTCCGGAAAACCCATTGCGGCCGCGCAAGCGGCCCGAGGCGCCGGACGCGATATCCGGGATCATCGGGCGGCAAAGCGCGGGGGCCAGCGGCGCACGGCAGCAGTCGAGTAACGAGGACAATCATGATGCACGGCGCCACGGTCGCCGCGGCCGCGTTCATCGCGTTCGCGCTTCTTGCAACCGATTGCGCGGCGAGCGGCCCGCCCGCCGGCACCGATCCGGCTCCGGCTGGCCCATTTGCCGAGCGCTTCGATCACGCACCGCTGACCGCGCCGCGCGGCCCGCGCCGCCGCCCGCGCCGCCGCCCGTGGCGAACGCCCCGGTGTGGGACGTGCGCGCGTCCGACGGCACGATTCGCGGCGTTTTGTCGCGCTGGGCGCGCACGGCGGGCTGGCAGCTCGTGTGGGATGCGCCGGTCGACTTCAGCATCGATGCGCAGGCGACGCTGCGCGGCTCGTTCGAGGATGCGCTGCAGGCGCTCGTCGCGAGCCTCGGCCGTACGTCGTCGCCGATCCAGGCGATTCTATATCAAGGCAATCATGTGTTGCGCGTCGTCGCGCAAGGAGCAGGCTGATGCGCGTGTTTCTCGCCATTTCGTTATTGGCCGCCGTGCTGCTGGGCGGCTGCACCGGGCTGCGCAGCGGCATCGAACGGGACGCGCAGCGCGATTCGAGCGAATCCGGCGCCCTCATGAAGCGCGCGTCCGACGGCGACAACAGCGTGCACGCGCTGTCGCCGGTCGTCGTGAACGACGGGCTTTGGGTGTCGGCGGGCGCCGTCAAGCTGCAGCACAGCGAACAGTTGCCGTCGCTGTTCGACGAGCCGGCGTCGTTTGATCGCTCGGTCTCTTCGTTGTCCGAATTCGCCGAGCAGATCACGCGGCTCACGCAGGTGCCGACCCAGGTCGCCGCCAGCGCGCAGCAGGCGGCCGCGCGTTCGCAGCAGGGCGGCGGCGCGGACGCCGCCGCGCGCGGCGCGCCCGCGTTCCTCGACGCGGCGGGCGGGCGCTCGGTGCCGCCGCTGCCGCCCGGCATGCCGGGCGGTGCGTCGTCCGGCGGCAATGCGGGCAACAACGCGGGCGGCAGCGGCGCAGGCGGCGGCACGTCGTTCGCGCCGGCGCGGATCCTGTACACGGGCGGCACGCTGCGCGGCCTGCTCGACGCGGCGTGCGCGCGCTTCGGCGTGTTCTGGCGCTACGAGCAGGGGACGATCCGCTTCTTCTTCACCGATACCCGCACGTTTCAGGTCAACGCGATTCCCGGCGACTCGTCGCTGAACGCGTCGGTCGTGAGCGGCGCGACGAGCGACGGCACGTCGGGCGGCTCGCAGTCCGGCGGCTCGGGCGGCGGCACGAACGGCGGGAATGGCAGCTCGACGGGCCTCTCCGCGAACAACACGGCGAACACCGCGGTGAACTCGCAACTGTCGGTGTTCAACAGCCTGCAGAGCGCGATTCAGTCGATGCTGTCGCGCTACGGCAGTTCGGTGTCGTCGCCGGCGACCGGCTCGATCTCGGTGACGGATACGCCCGACGTGCTCGAGCGTGTCGCCGCGTTCATGACGCAGCAGAACCGCTCGCTGTCGCGGCAGGTGCTGCTCAACGTGACCGTGCTCAGCGTCTCGCTGAAGGCCGGCGATGCGTACGGGATCGACTGGAGCCTCGTCTACAAGACGATGTCGGCGAGTTTCGGCATCGCCAATCCGTTTACGCCGGTCGCGCTGACGTCGCCGGCCGATTTGTCCGCGACGGTGCTCAGCCCGACGAGCCGCTTCAACGGCACGAAGCTGCTGATTCGCGCGCTGTCGCAGCAGGGCACGGTGCGGCGCAAGACGTCGGCGGCGGTCACGACGCTCAACAACCAGCCGGTGCCCGTGCAGGTCGCGACGCAGACGGGCTACCTCGCGTCGGTGTCGACGACCAACACTGCGAACGTCGGCTCGTCGACGGCGCTCACGCCGGGCACCGTGACGACCGGCTTCAACATGACGCTGCTGCCGCACGTGCTCGACGACGGCACCGTGATGCTGCAGTTCTCGACGAACATCTCGTCGCTGCTCCAGCTGAAGGACGTGTCGAGCAGCACCGGCGCCGGCGCGACGAAGATCCAGACGCCCGACGTCGACATGCGCAACTTCCTGCAGCGGGTCGCGATGAAGTCGGGCGAGACGCTCGTCATCAGCGGCTACGAAGGCGCGAACGATTCGCTCGACGAGCGCGGCGTCGGCACGCCGAAGATGATCGCGCTCGGCGGCGGCTACGAGGCGCAACGCGCGCGCGAGGTGATCGTGATCCTGATCACGCCCGTCACGCAGCGCGGCGGCGCCTGACGGAGCCGGCGATGAGCGCGCAGGTGATTCAAATCGGCCGCCAGCGCTTCGTCGGCGGGCTGTTCTGGCAATCGCTGTCGAGGCGCAACGAGCTGCGCGCCGAAGCGGTCGAGCTCGCGAAGAAGCTGAAGTTCGACCTGATGGTGCTGCGGATCGATCGCGGCGTCGCGGCGGCGGGCTATGCGAACACGCGCGACGGCTTCGCGCCCGGCCATCTGTCGCTCGGCGCGATGGTGTCGCGCGCGATCGCGCTCGAAGGCGCGTTCTACAACGGGCGCCGGCAGCCCGCGCCGAACTGGCTTGGCGCGTTCGCGCTGCCCGACGGCCGCTGGGCGTACTTCGCGGTGCGCGACCATGCGTTCATGCCGAACGGCGACTGGGTCGGCAGCCGCGAAGAAGCGCTGGAAAAACTGCACACCGATTACGCGTGGGGCGGCTGGAACGTCGTGATCGGCGAGCCGGAGCTCGAGAAGCAGGGCTTCCAGAATTTCCAGCCGAAGCGGCTCGACGATCTGCTGCCGCGCCGCGGCGGCCGGCCGCGTACCGAGCGCTGGTGGGGGCTGCGGCCGGTCGAGCGGCGCCTGTCGCCGCGCGCCGCGCTGATCGCCGCGACGGTCGTGTGCGTCGCGGGCGGCGCGGCGCTGGCCTATTGGCATCATCGCGCGAAGGTCGAGGCCGAGGAGCGCGAGGCGGCACTCGAACGCGTGCGCGCGGAACTCGCCGCGCGCCAGGCGAAGGGCGGCCCGATCGCGCATCCGTGGGCGACGCAGCCCGACGCGGTCGGGTTCGCGCGCGCGTGCACGACGCGCTTCGGCCGGCTCGCGCCAGGCGGCTGGCGGCTGGAGCGCTACGAATGCACGCCGGACACCGCGCACTACGCGTGGGCGCGCAACGGCTCGAACGTGCGCTACCTGCTCGCGGCCGAGCCCGGCGCGATCGTCGACACCGACGGCGAACGCGCGTCGCTCGACGTGCCGCTCACCGCGCCGGCCGCGGGCGACACGCCGCTCGTCGACGATTCGGCTGTCAGGACGCAACTTCTGTCGCGGCTCCAATGGCTCGATGCCGCCGCTAAACTCGACTCGATGCTGCCCGATCAGGGCGCGCGCGCGCCGCTCACGAATCTCGCGCAGCAGGCGGCCACCGCGACCGCGTGGCGCACGTACCGGCTGAGCGCGAACCTCGGCGGTGTCGCGCCGCCCGAATTCGTGCGCGCGATCGACGTGCCGGGGCTGCGCGTGCAGCGCATCGTCTATCAGAACAATCAGTGGACTCTCGAAGGAGTGCTCTATGCGAAATAGTCGCGTCCGATCGTTGTGCGTGCTGGGCCTGGCGTGGCTCGCCGGCGCCGCGCGCGCGGCGGGGCCCGCGTCGTTCGACGACAGCGGCGCGACCGCCGCACGGCTCACGCAGCTGCAAAGCGAGACGGTGCTGCTGCAGGCGGAGTTGAAGAAGCTCGAAACCGAGCAGCAGGTTGCCGAGCGTGCCGCGCAACTCGCGCGCACGCGCAGCGGCGGCGTGCCGGCCCAGCAGCTCACGGTGACGGCGATCGCAGGCGTCGGCAAGCGCGCGTTCGCGACGCTGCGGATCAACGGCGGCGCCGAATTCGAAGTGCAGCGCGGCGACGCGCTGCCGGACGGCGGGCGCGTCGTCGCGATCGAGCCGCGCGCGGTCGTCGTGTCGAATCGCGGCCGCACGGTCCGGCTGTCGACGGCGTCGCCGTCGTATGCGGGCAATCCGGCGCTGCCGGCCGACGCGGCCCCGCCGCTGCCGACGCAGCCTTCACTGCCGGCGAGCGGATCATGAGCCGGGACGTGCAACGACCCGCCCCGGCGTTCGCGCACGCGGCGCCGCCCGCCGGCGCGGCTGCCGCACAGCCGCGCGCCGTCAGCGAAGCGGGCGACTTCGCCGCGAGCGTCGAGGAGCGCAAGTTCGTCTGTCTGTTCGACGACGGGCGCCTGCTGATCGCCGACGGCCACGAGATGAATCCGTTCGTGCTGTCGTATCGCGCGCGGCTCGACCGGATGGGCCGGCCGTACCGGCCGACGGCCGCGACGCTGATGCAGGTGCGCGAGGCCTACCGGCAGAACGTCGCGGGCGGCGGCGAGCGGCTCGATCACACGGTGATGCAGGTGCTCGCGAAGGAGCTGATCGGCCGCGCGTGCCGCGAGCGCGCGTCGGACATCCATATCCGCGTGCACCGCTTCAGCACCGAGGTCTACTTCCGGATCCACAACGAGCTCGTGCGGGTGAACGAGCACACGCGCGAGCACGGCGAGCGGTTGCTCGCGACGCTGTACGGCGCGATGACGACCGTGTCCGACAACAGCTACCGGCCGAGCGAGCGGCAGGACGCGAGCATCGGCGATCGCGACAAGCTGCCGGACGACCTGTACGGCGTGCGGATCGCGACGACGCCGACGAGCGACGGCAGCCTGATGGTGCTGCGGCTGCTCTACAACGATGCGGGCGACGCGACCGATCTCGCCGCGCTCGGCTTCGCGCCCGAGCACGTGGCGGCGTTTCGCGCGCTGCGCGCGCAGCCGCACGGGATGAACATCATCAGCGGCCCGACCGGCTCCGGCAAATCGACGACGCTGCAGCGCATGCTCGCCGCGCAGATCGACGAGTCGCGCGGCAGCCTGCACGTGATCACGGTCGAGGATCCGATCGAATATCCGATCGACGGCGCGGTGCAGACGCCGGTGGCGAACGCGCCGACCGAGGACGCGCGCGCGCTCGCGTTCGCGGCGGCGATCACGAACGCGATGCGACTCGATCCGGACACGATCATGATCGGCGAGGTCCGCGACCGCGCATCCGGGCAGACGGCGCTGCGCGCATCGATGACGGGCCACCAGGTGTGGACGACGGTGCATGCGAACAGCGCGCTCGCGATCGCCGACCGCCTGATCGATCTCGGCCTGCACGCGCGGATGGTGACCGATCACACGGTGGTGTCCGGGCTGATCAGCCAGCGTCTCGTGAAGCTGCTGTGCCCGCATTGCAAGCTGCGGCTCGCCGATCATCCGGAACGGATCGAGCCGGGCCTGTTCGCGCGGCTGCGGCTCGCGCTCGACGGCCGGCTCCATGACGTGTGCATCGCGGGTGACGGCTGCGCGCAGTGCCGCACGGTCGGCACGATCGGCCGCACGGTCGTCGCCGAAGTGATCCTGCCCGATGCGCGGCTGTTCGAGTTCCTGCGCGAAGGCGACAAGGTCGGCGCGCTCGAATACTGGACCCGCACGCTCGGCGGGATGACGCTCGCCGAGCACGCGCTGCGCAAGGTCGCGGCGGGGCTCGTCGATCCGCGCGGCGTCGAGCGCATCGTCGGCACGCTCGCGCCGGTGGCCGGCGAAGCGCGGCAGCAGCTGTCGCTCGTCGGGCTCAGCTATGGCACTTGAGCTGAATCGGCGCTGGGCGAAGCTCAGCCTGAATGCCGACGAGCGGCTGCGCGTCTATCGGAAGATCGGGAAGATGCTCGGCAACGGGCTGCCGCTGCTCAAGGTGCTCGAGGAGCTCGAGTGGCGCGCGTCGCGCGAGGGCCGCAAGCCGCGCGAGCCGCTCGCGATCGTGCTGTCCGACTGGCGCCTGGCGGTGCAGAACGGCCGGATGCTGTCCGAGGCGATGGAAGCGTGGGTGCCGGCCACCGAGCAGATGATCATCGCGGCCGGCGAACAGGCGGGGCGCATCGAGGACGCGCTCGCGTCGGTGGCCGACATCGTGCAGTCGAGCCGCAAGATCCGCCGCGCGGTCACGGGCGGCGTCGCGTATCCGGTCGGGCTGGTCGTGATGGTGATCGGCTACCTGTACCTGTTCGGGACCCACGTGATCCCCAAGTTCGCGCTGATCGCCGATCCGTCGCACTGGCACGGCGCCGCGCGCTCGCTGTACCTGATGTCGCGGTTCGTGCAGGGCTGGATGCCCATCGTCGTCGCGCTGCTCGTCGCGGTGTTCGCCGCGCTTGCGTGGTCGCTGCCGCGCTGGCGCGGCCCGCTGCGCATCCATGCGGACCGCGTGCCGCCTTATTCGATCTACCGGCTCGTCACGGGCAGCGGCTTCCTGATCGCGTTCGCGGCGCTGCAGGCGTCGGGCGTCACGGTCGAGAAGGCGCTGCTGCGGATCGGCACGGGCGCCGGGCCGTGGCTGCGCGAGCGGATCGACGACACGCTGGTCGGCGTGAAGTCGGGCCTCAACGCCGGCGAGGCGCTGCTCAACGCCGGCTATCACTTTCCGTCGCGCGAGATCGTCGAGGATCTGTGCATCTACGCCGAGTACGGCGGCTTCGACGCGGCGCTCAAGATGCTCGCCGACGAATGGCTCGAAGAGGGCGTCGCGCGGATCACAGCGCAGATGCGCGTGCTGAACGGCGTCGCGATCGTCGTGCTCGCGCTGCTGATCGGCTGGCTCGTGACGGGCTTCTTCGGTATCCAGCAGGAAATCGCCGCGATGACACGCGCGATGCATTGACGTCGCGCAATTCAACCATTAAGGAGAACCACATGAAACCACTCGCTCATCATCCCGCGTATCGAAACGAACCGGCGTTCTGCCGCCGGCATCGCAAGCAGCGCGGTGCGTCGCTGCTCGAAAGCATCGCGTATCTGGGGGTCGCCGCGATCGTGATCGTGGGGGCGATCGCGCTGCTCGGGTCGGCGTTTTCCAGCGCGAATACGAACCGGCTGGCCGAGGAGCTGAACGCGATTCAGACGGGGACGAAGAAGCTTTATATGGGGCAGGTGAACAACTATGGGCAGGGGCCGTTGAACGCGAACTTGATCGCGGCCCGGGTGTTTCCGAGCACGCTTCCGACCACTAACGGCATCGTGACGAACGCATGGGGTGGGGACGTAACAGTGCAAGGAAGCGGGCAGACGTTCACGATTCAGTACACGGACATCCCGCGCGACATCTGCATCAACACACTCACCGCTGGCGGCAATTGGCGGCGAGCCACGATCGGGAATACCAACATCAACTATCCAGTTTCTCCTAACGATGCGACGGCGAACTGCGTGGACAACGCCACGGTTACCTGGACGGCGAACTGACGCCACCGACTCTCTCGCCATTACCAACCTAGCCCATGTACGCTTTCGCCGCCGCGCTGGCCCTTGCAGCGGTCGTCGCTGTCTACGCGACGCTGCAAGGCCCGTCAGCCGTTCCCGCGCTTCAGCCGACGCGCACCGCGCAAGCGCTTGCCGAAAATCTCGCGATCTACCGTCAGGCGACGCTCGATTACGCACGAACGCATCCGGGCACGCGTGGCGCGGTGCCGGTCGCCAAGCTCCCGTTTCCAACCTGGTATCCGGGCGCGAACCCGCTTTGGCGCAACTACGTCATGGACGGCACCGTTGTCGCCTATGCGTCGGCGGTACCGCCCGTCAACATCACGGGCGAGATCGCGACGCTCGCCGACGGCTCGCTGCTCGCGGGCGTCGCGTATCGCAATGCGGTCGTGCGCCCCGGCAACGCGAATCCGAACGCGCCGGCGAACGGTGTGCCGCTGCCCGCCGGGTTGAAGATCGCGAACGGTATACCGGTCTGGATGGGGCAAGCGTACTGATGCATTTCAAGTCTTCCCGCCGCCGCGCGCGCGGCTTCACGCTGATCGAGATGCTCGGCGCGCTCACGATCGCCGCGCTGATGCTTGCGGGCATCACGATGCTCGTGGATGCGTCGCTCGACGACGTGCGCGCGCAGCAGGCCGCGCAATATCAAGCACAGGTGACGGCCGCGGCGACGCGCGCGCTGAGGCGCGATTACGACACCTGGCTGCAGCGCGCGAATGCGCAAAAGCCCATCGTGATGACGCTTGCTGATCTGCGGGCGACGAATGATCTACCGGCAGCGCTTCAGTCAGCGAACGCGTACGGCCAGCACACCTGCGTGCTCGTCAAGCTGGCCGCGAGCGGCATCGGCCTCGACGCGCTCGTCGTGACGACGGGCGGCGAGACGATCGGCGACAAGGAACTCGGGCTTGTCGCCGCGAGCGCGGGGCCGGGCGGCGGCTCGATCGCCGCAAGCACGCCGACGCTCGCGCGCGGCGCGTTCGACGCGTGGCGGATGCCGCTCGCCACGTTCCTCGGCGGCAGTTCGCCGAGGTGCGATCCGGCCGACGCAGCGCCGCCGAACGCGGGCCACCTCGCGAACGAGATCTTCTTCAACGGCCCGGGCCAGCAGATCAACAGCGATTACCTGTACCGCGTCGGCGTCAGTGGTCATCCGGAGGCGAACGCGATGCAGGTGCCGATCTGGCTCACGCATACGTTCGTGGATGGCAGTGTGGATCCGGCGAACTGCGGGGCGGGCGGCAACTTCACGAACGGCAAGCTGGGCGCGGACGCGTCCGGCAATCTGCTGAGCTGCAAGAGTGGCGTGTGGCGCGGCGCGGGCGGACACTGGAAGGATCCTGTCAAAACCGCCAACGACCTGCCGGTCGACGCATCGAACGAAGTCGGCGACGTGCGCCTGACGCTCGACAAGTTCCGCGCCTACGCGTGGACAGGCAGCGCGTGGCAGGCGCTCGCCGTGGACCGCAACGACAACCTGATCGTGCCCGGCGTTGTCTCCGCGAACCAGTACGAAATTTCCGGGCGCGTCGTCGTCAACACGCCGTGCGCGCCCGATCCGGGTCGGCCGAACGCCGGCCTCATTTCGATGGGCAAGGACGGCCAGGTGCTGTCCTGCCAGGACGGCAAATGGCTGCCGCAATCGGGCATCAAGATCGGCAGCACCGACATCGATTGCCAGATCCTGATGGCGACGCCCGGCGCGAACGATTTCCCGAATTGCTCGTACACGTATTCCGGCGCGTATCCGAACGGATCGTTCATCACGTACGCCGAGGACGGCACCTACACGTACCGGATCGAGCGGCCCGTCTCGCTCGACAACAACGGGCTCATTTCGGTGAGCGCGTACATGCACATGAGCTACGCGGTCTGCAACTCGAAAGGCTGGGAAGGGCAGATGCGGCTCGTCGTCGACATCGTCGATATCCAGAGCAACAAGGTGATCGCGCACGGCGACGCGCAGTCGCCGAAGCTGATCGACGATTCGGCGACGATCAACGTCACGCTGAACCAGGCCGCCGAGCCGAGGCGCGGCTACAAGGTCGTGCTGTCCAGCAATTGGGCGACCTACGACCGCCAGGCGACGCCCTGGATTTCGAACTACTGCAACAGCAAGAAGACCTTCCTACAGACGCCGCTCGCCACCGGCTGGACCATCAATTCGTTCTATTGAACGCGCCTTCGCCGCGCGCCGCCTGCGTCGCGCGCGGCTGCGGTTAACTGCACGGGTCTCCCATTCGCGGCGCGCGCCGCACCATCCGACGCGCGCGCGCCCCCACCGGACGGACCCATGAAGGCCAAGATCCCCGTATTGCTGTCCCTGCTGTGCTCGCTCGCGAGCCTTTCCGTCGATGCCGCGCCGATCCGCTGGCGCAGCACCGAAATCCAGTACGCGGCGGAGGGCAAGGACGTGAAGGACGTGCTGCGCGACCTCTCCGCGAGCCAGAACATCGCGGCGAACGTCGCGCCCGGCGTGAGCGGCGCCGTCAGCGGCAAGATGAAGATGTCGCCGCAGCGCTTCCTCGACACGCTCGCCGCGTCGTTCGGCTTCGTCTGGTACTACGACGGCACCGTGCTGTACGTGACACCCGCGAGCGACATGAAAAGCACGCTCGTCAAGCTCGATCAAGCGAACACGGGCGACCTGCGCGACCTGCTCGAGCAGATGAAGGTTGCCGATCCGCGCTATCCCGTCACCTACAACGCGAAGCAGCGCACCGCGCTCGTCGCGGGGCCGCCGCGCTACGTCGAGCTCGTGACGAGCATCGCCGCGCGGCTCGACGAGAATTCCGCGCGCACCGGCGGCACGGCGATCCGCGTGTTCTCGCTGAAGCACGCGTGGGCCGCCGATCGCGACGTGAACGTCGACGGCACGACAGTGTCGATGCCGGGCGTCGCGTCGCTGCTGAACCGGATGTACCACCCGGGCGACGGCAAGCGCACGTCGCAGACGACGGTCGGCAAGCCGATCAGCCGCGCCGCGCCGATGATGGATCTCGGCGGCGGGCGCAGCGGCGTGCCGGCCTTGCCGCCGCTGCCGCCGTACCTGCAGGGCGCGCAAGCGGGCGACGGCGCGGGGTTGCCGGCCGGCAGCCCGGGCGGCGAGCCGCGGCCGAGCGGCATGGTTGCGGCCGCGATCGCGAACACGGGCGCGGCGAGCCTGCCCGCCGCATCCGGTGGCGCGAACGGCGTACCGGTGGGCGCGGGCGACGCGAGCGACCTGCCGGTGATCCAGGCCGATCCGCGCACGAACTCGATCCTCATCCGCGACGTGCCCGAACACATGGCGCAGTACCCCGATCTCATCGCGCTGCTCGACGTGAAGCCGCGCCTGATCGAGATCGAGGCGCGCATCATCCAGATCGACGAAGGCGCGCTCAAGCAGCTCGGCATCGACTGGCGCGCGCACAACAGCCATCTGGACGTGCAGACGGGCACGGGGCGCACGTCGCAGAATGCGTATGCGAACGGCTCGCTGAACCCGACGTTCGGCTCGATCTCGCTGTCCGGCAACGACTCGGTGAGCGTGCCGGCGAGTCCGCTCGGCCTGTCGCTGACGGCCGTGCTCGGCGACGCGGGCCGCTACCTGCTCACGCGGATCAACGCGCTCGAATCGTCGAACCAGGCGCGCACCGACGCCAGCCCGAAAGTCACGACGCTCGACAACGTCGAAGCAGTGATGGACAACAAGAAGCAGTTCTTCGTGCGTGTCGCCGGCTATACGTCGGCCGACCTGTACAGCATCTCGACGGGGGTATCGCTGCGTGTGCTGCCGATGGTCGTCGAGGAGGGCGGGCGCACGCAGATCAAGCTCGACGTGCGGATCGTCGACGGCGAGCTGTCGAATCAGTCGGTCGACAACATTCCGGTGATCATGTCGACCGAGATCAATACGCAGGCGTTCATCGAGCAGGGGCAGGCGCTGCTGATCGCGGGCTACAAGGTGGATGCGCGCTCGAGCACGCAATCGGGCGTGCCGGTGCTGTCGAAGCTGCCGCTGCTCGGCGCGCTGTTCCGCTCGACCGACAAGCAGGACGGGCACAGCGAGCGGCTGTTCCTCGTGACGCCGCGCGTGATCGAGCCTTGAGTGCCGATGGGTGCGGCGGGGGCTACTTGCGGTTTTTGAGGAATGCCCGGCCGGCCGCTGTAACCGAAATGCCCGAGCGGCCGTTCATCGGGGAGTCGACCAGGCCCGCGCTGATGAGCTCCCGCGTGATGGACCAGCCGAGCGCGGGTGTCCCGCGTCCGTAGCGGACTTCCGCCAGGCGTTCCAGTGCCCAGATCGCCGATGCGGAAATGGTTGGGGCGTTTGACGTATCGTTGTTGCTCATCGCGTCTCCAGAATCCAGGAAATTGCCCGTCGCCAAGGCGGGCGGCATGCAGGCTACTCGTCTTGCAGCAACGGCAAGAGCGCGCGAAGCGCGGCTTCTTCATCCGGGCCGGTCGCCATCACTTGAGCGGACGTGCCGCGGCGCACCTGCAGCGACGCGATCGCCATGCCGTCCTTCGCATTGCCGTGGCGCCCGTTTGCGATCAGCAGGATGTCGCTGTCGAAGCGGCGCGCCATGTCGACGAGCGCATCCTGGGCCGCGTACGCGCCATGCCGGTTCCAGCGCGCGCCGATTTGAAGGTACACAACGGTTGCCACGTTCTTCGCGAAGCCTCTGAATGAATCGTTGGGATCAGTGCGACAGGTCGATCTGGCGGTCCGCCAGGAACGCCCGGAATGCGATTTCCCACGCCGCGTCGCGCCCGTCGATGTCGATGCCGGCGAGCGTGCCCAGCGCACTGCTCAGGCATACCGCGCGCAGCGATCGAGGCGGCACGCCGTGCCTGAAACACTGGCCGTCGGCGTCGAGCAGCAGGCACGGATGGCGCCGGAACCGCGCACTGGCAACCGAGATCGGATCCATCACATGCCGGGCCGAATCCCTCGGATAGACGAAGGCCAGGTGAATCCCCGCCGCCGCGAGCCGCTCTCCCACGTCATGGAAGCGGTGAACCATCTGGAAGCCGCGTTCGCCGCCACGCCCGACGCCTGCGACGACGAGCCCCCGGCTGCCCGCAATTTCCCGCAGCGTGACAGGGCGCCGATCGGGCAACAGTAACGCTTCATCCAGCTCGAACATGTCGACATCCTCCGCGAAACCAACCGCAAGTCCGACGAAAGGCGGCGAGTCATGGATTATAATCGAGCGGTAATGTGATGTGTGTAACATTATAATGTTGTGTGTGCCGCCACGTGCCTGCCGATGAATCGCCGGCGCGGCGGCCGATGCTGGCGAGGCCGGTTGCCCGCCTGCATTTACCGATCGACTCGAAACCGTTTCAATGGAAGCCGCAATGAACGCCCCTGCCTGCCCCCAATGCTCGATGGAAAACACGTACCCGGACGGCGCGCTGTACGTGTGCGCGGACTGCGGTCACGAATGGTCGCCGGGCGCCGGCGCCGACGCGGGCGACGAACCTGCGGGCAGCGTCGTCAAGGATGCGAACGGCAACGTGCTCGCCGACGGCGACGCGGTCGTGCTGATCAAGGACCTGAAGCTGAAGGGCTCGTCGATCACGCTGAAGATGGGTACCAAGGTGAAGAGCATCCGCCTCGTCGGCGGCGATCACGAAGTCGACTGCAAGGTCGACGGGATGAGCGTGATGCTCAAGGCCTGTTTCCTGAAGAAAGTCTGACGGGCCGGCCGGGCAACCCGAGCATGACCGAGGATCGAACCTCCTACGACGCGTTCGTCGAATTCCTGGCGACGCCCATGAGTGACGGGCAACCCTATGTGCTGGAGACGCGGCAGGCGGTGTCGCTGCACTTCGATCATTTCGCCACGCAAAGCTTCATGTCGCTCAGCGATCCGGAGAAGCTCGCGCTCGGCTATACGCGCGCGATGATGGGATTTCTGCTGCTGCAGCCGGCCCCCGCGCACATCTGCATGATCGGGCTGGGCGGGGGATCGCTGGCGAAGTATTGCTATCGGCACCTGCCCGGGGCCGCGATCGACGCGGTCGAAATCAGCCCCGAGGTAATCGCGCTGCGTGACGTGTTCAGGATTCCGGCGGACGACGCGCGGTTCCAGGTGATATGCGCCGATGGCGCGGATTACGTGACGAACGAGGACATCCGGACGGACGTGATCCTGCTGGACGCATTCGTCACGGACGGCATGGCGAGCCGTTGCGCGGACCTTGCGTTCTTCGACGCATGTCGCGCGCGCCTGTCCGAGGCGGGTGTCCTCGTGATCAACTTCACGGACGACGATCCGGCGCTGCCGCTGCATCTCGAGCGGCTGGGATCCGTGTTCGGTGCGTGCTGCGCGATCGTCCGGTGCGGCGACGACAGCAACTTCGTCGTGTTCGCGTGGAAGAGCGGCCACTGCTTGCCATCGACGCGCGTCCTGCTCGAACGCGCGCAGTCGTTTGCGTTTGCGGGCGAGCTCGAGCTGTCAGCGACGGCCCGGCAGCTCAAGGCAGGCGAGCGCCTCGACCCGGATCGACTGGTCTGGCGCGCGAAAGGGAGCGCGCACTGGACGATCGGCCCATGACCGGCGCGCGGCGTTACTCGGCGCTTCGCTTGACCCGCTTGCCGAGCGGGCTCTGGGTCTTGTAGGTCACGCCGTGACGATCGAGATACTCGCGGATCAACTGCCGGACGACTTGTGACGGCGTCAGATCCTGCTCGGAGCAGAGCATTTCGAATGCTTCTTTCTTGGCGGGATCGATCAGGACGGTCAGGCGTGCGGTTTTCGTTTCCATTGCGAGCGCGGGTCGGCAAGTATGTTAATCAAATTATAATGCATTAGCTGCCGACGGCATGGCGGGAAGGGGCCGCCTCGCCGCGTGTCGGGCCCGCGCCTGCGGTCGAGCCGATACGCCAGGGCAGCACATCGTCGCTGCAGAAGCGGTAAGAATTTCCGGAGCGTTCGAATCGATCGATTCGCTCCGAGGGGCCGCCCGAAACGGACGACGGGCCCCACACCCGGCGGCGACCTTCCGACCTGCGCGCATCGCCGCGCGCCCCCCGACCGCATCCGGCATGGCAAATCTGCTCACCACGATCGAGCGGGTTGGGCATCGACTGCCGGAGCGGCATTGCATAGATTCCCAAGGTTGGTGCGCTTATCCGCGCGCCATGCCATGCGCGAACCGGCAACCGGACGCGCGTGCCCCTATCAGCGTGAGACAAAATCGAGCGTGGAGACGACACGATGAGCCTGTCAGAGCCATTGCGTCTGCATGTTCCGGAGCCCACCGGGCGCCCGGGCTGCCAGACCGACTTTTCCTATTTGCATCTATCGCCGGCCGGCGCGGTACGCCGCCCGCCCATCGATGTTGCCGCGGCGGACACCGCCGATCTCGCCCGCGGCCTCGTGCGCGTGCTCGACGACCGCGGTGAAGCCGTCGGCCCGTGGGCGCCGGATCTCGACGACGCGAGCCTGATCGCCGGGATGCGGGCGATGCTGAAGACCCGCATTTTCGACGCGCGCATGCTGATCGCGCAGCGCCAGAAGAAAATCTCGTTCTACATGCTGAGCCTCGGCGAAGAGGCCATCGGCACCGCGCATGCGATGGCGCTGCGGCACGGCGACATGTGCTTCCCGACCTACCGGCAGCAAAGCATCCTGATCGCGCGCGACGTGTCGCTCGAACGGATGATCTGCCAGCTGATGTCGAACGAAGGCGACCCGCTGAAAGGGCGCCAGCTCCCCGTGATGTATTCGGATCGCGACGCGGGCTTCTTCTCGATCTCCGGCAACCTCGCGACGCAGTTCATCCAGGCGGTCGGCTGGGCGATGGCGTCGGCGATCAAGGGCGACACGAAGATCGCGTCGGCCTGGATCGGCGACGGGGCGACGGCGGAGGCCGATTTCCATACCGCGCTCACGTTCGCGCACGTGTATCGCGCGCCCGTCGTGCTGAACGTCGTCAACAACCAGTGGGCGATCTCGACGTTCCAGGCGATCGCGGGCGGCGAGGGGACGACGTTCGCGGGGCGCGGCGTCGGCTGCGGGATCGCGTCGCTGCGCGTCGACGGCAACGACTTCCTCGCGATCTACGCGGCGTCGAGCTGGGCGGCCGAACGGGCGCGCCGCAACCTCGGCCCGACGCTGATCGAATGGGTGACGTACCGCGCGGGTGCGCACTCGACGTCGGACGATCCGTCGAAATACCGGCCGAGCGACGACTGGACCCACTTTCCGCTCGGCGATCCGATCGCCCGCTTCAAGCGCCACCTGATCGCCAAGGGCATCTGGTCGGACAGCGCGCACGACGCGCTCACGGCCGAGCTCGAGGCCGAGGTGATCGCCGCGCAGAAGGAAGCGGAGAAATTCGGGTCGCTGGCCGACGAACGGATTCCGTCGCCGGCGTCGATGTTCGATGACGTGTACAAGGAGCTGCCTTCGCATCTGCGTCGCCAGCGCCAGGAACTGGGAGCGTGATCATGGCGCAACGAGAAGCAGTGACGACGGCGGCGCAGCCGATGACGATGATCCAGGCGCTGCGCTCCGCGATGGACGTGATGCTGGAGCGCGACGGCGACGTGGTCGTGTTCGGCCAGGACGTCGGCTATTTCGGCGGCGTGTTTCGCTGCACCGAAGGGCTGCAGACGAAGTACGGCAAGTCGCGCGTGTTCGACGCGCCGATCTCGGAAAGCGGGATCGTCGGCGCGGCGGTCGGGATGGGGGCGTACGGGTTGCGGCCCGTGTGCGAGATCCAGTTCGCGGACTACTTCTACCCGGCATCCGACCAGATCGTGTCAGAAGGCGCCCGGCTGCGCTACCGCTCCGCGGGCCAGTTCACCGCGCCGATGACGATCCGGATGCCGTGCGGCGGCGGCATCTACGGCGGCCAGACCCACAGCCAGAGCCCGGAGGCGATGTTCACGCAGGTGTGCGGGCTGCGCACGGTGATGCCGTCGAACCCGTACGACGCGAAAGGGCTGCTGATCGCGGCGATCGAGAACGACGATCCGGTGATCTTTCTCGAACCGAAGCGGCTTTACAACGGGCCGTTCGACGGCCATCACGAACGTCCGGTCACGTCGTGGCTGAAGCATCCGGCGAGCGCGGTGCCCGAGGGCTACTACACGGTGCCGCTCGACTCGGCCGCCGTCGTGCGCGCCGGCAGCGACGTGACGGTGCTGACGTATGGCACGACCGTCCACGTGTCGCTTGCCGCGGCCGAGGAGACGGGCATCGATGCCGAGGTGATCGACCTGCGCACGTTGTGGCCGCTCGATCTCGATACGGTCGTCGCATCGGTGCGCAAGACCGGGCGCTGCGTCGTGGTGCACGAGGCGACGCGCACCTGCGGCTACGGCGCGGAGCTGGTGTCGCTCGTCCAGGAACATTGCTTCTACCACCTCGAGGCACCGGTGGAGCGCACGACGGGCTGGGATACGCCGTATCCGCACGCGCAGGAGTGGGCGTATTTTCCGGGCCCGGCCCGGGTCGGCGAAGCGTTGCGACGCGTGATGGAGGCTTGACATGGGTATTCACGTCATCAAGATGCCGGATATCGGCGAAGGGATCGCCGAGGTCGAGCTGGTGGCCTGGCATGTGGAAGTCGGACAGACGATCAAGGAAGACCAGCCGCTCGCGGACGTGATGACCGACAAGGCGGCGGTCGAGATTCCGTCGCCCGTGTCGGGCAAGGTGCTTGCGCTGGGCGGCAAGATCGGCGAGATGATGGCGGTCGGCAGCGAGCTGATTCGCCTCGAAGTCGAGGGCGACGGCAACCTGAAGCCGGGCGCCGACGCGCGCGAGGCCGCGGTGGCGCCCGCGGCCCCTGCGGCGGCTGTCGCGGCGCCGGTGGCCGCTGCGCCTGCGGCGCCGTCCGTGGATGCGGATGCGGATCGCCCCGCGAGCCGCGCGCCCGCCGAGCCGCGCCGCGCGGAGCACGCTGCGCCGCCGCGCGCGGCGCTTGCGCCGGGCGAGCGGCCGCTCGCGTCGCCGGCGGTACGCCAGCGCGCGTGGGACATGGGCATCGAGCTGCGCTACGTGCGCGGCACGGGCGATGCCGGGCGGATCCTGCACGCGGATCTCGATGCGTACGCGCGCACCGGCAGCCGGGCAGGGGCCCAGCCAGCGCGCGGCTATGACGAACGGACCGACGAGACCGAGGTGCCGGTGATCGGCCTGCGTCGCGCGATCGCGCGCAAGATGCAGGAAGCGAAGCGGCGCATTCCGCACTTCAGCTACGTCGAGGAAATCGACGTGACCGAGCTCGAGACGCTGCGCGCGGAACTGAACCGCCGCTACGGCGACGCGCGCGGCCGGCTCACGGTGTTGCCGCTGCTGATCCGCGCGATGGTGATCGCGTTGCGCGACTTTCCGCAGATCAACGCGCGCTTCGACGACGAAGCCGGCGTCGTGACCCGTCACGGCGCGGTGCACATGGGGGTGGCGACGCAGACCGACGCCGGCCTCACGGTGCCCGTGCTGCGTCACGCGGAAGCGCGCGACGTGTGGTCGATCTCGGCCGAAATCGCGCGGCTGGCCGACGCGGTGCGCACCAACCGTGCGCAGCGCGACGAACTCACCGGTTCGACGATCACGGTTTCGAGCCTCGGCCCGCTCGGCGGCATCGTGTCGACGCCGGTCATCAATCATCCGGAGGTCGGCATCGTCGGCGTGAACCGCATCGTCGAACGCCCGATGTTCCGTGACGGCGCGGTCGTCGCACGCAAGCTGATGAACCTGTCGTCGTCGTTCGATCATCGCGTCGTCGACGGCATGGACGCGGCCGAATTCATCCAGGCAGTGCGCGCGTTGCTCGAGCGCCCGGCGCTGCTGTTCGTGGAGTGAGCGCAATGAAGAACGAACACACCACGCTGCTCGTGATCGGCGGCGGCCCGGGCGGCTACGTCGCCGCCATTCGCGCCGGACAGCTCGGCATTCCGACGCTGCTGGTCGAGCGCGACCGGCTCGGCGGCACCTGCCTGAACATCGGCTGCATTCCGTCGAAGGCGCTGATCCACGTTGCCGACGCATTCGAGCAGGCGCGCGACCAGGCCGCCGAAGGGGAACTCGGCATCCGCGTGCACGAGCCGGAGATCGACATCGGGCGCAGCGTCGCGTGGAAGGATGGTGTCGTCGACCGGCTGACGCGCGGCGTCGGCGCGCTGCTGAAGAAGAACGGCGTGCGCGTGCTGCACGGCGACGCGCGCGTGATCGACGGCAAGACCGTCGAGGTCGCCGCCGGCGGCGAGACGATCCGGATCGGCTGCGAGCACCTGCTGCTCGCGACGGGTTCCGAGCCGGTCGAGCTGCCGTCGATGCCGTTCGGCGGGCATGTCGTGTCGTCGACCGAGGCGCTGTCGCCCAAAACCTTGCCGAAGCGGCTGGTCGTCGTCGGCGCGGGCTACATCGGGCTGGAACTCGGGATGGTGTATCGCAAGCTCGGGGTCGAGGTCAGCGTCGTCGAGGCGGCGGAGCGTGTGCTGCCCGCGTATGACGCGGAGCTCGTGAAGCCGGTCGCCGATTCGCTCGCGCGGCTCGGCGTGAAGCTGTGGCTCGGCCACAAGGTGCTCGGGCTCGCGGACGACGGCGCGGTGCGCGTGCAGGCGCCCGACGGCGCCGAGCGGACGCTGCCGGCCGATCGCGTGCTGGTCGCAGTCGGCCGCCGGCCGCGCGTCGACGGATTCGGCCTCGAGACGCTGCCGCTCGAACGCAACGGCCGTGCGCTGCGCATCGACGACGAATGCCGGACGACGATGCGCAACGTGTGGGCGATCGGCGACGTCGCCGGCGAGCCGATGCTCGCGCATCGCGCGATGGCGCAAGGCGAGATGGTGGCGGAGCTGATTGCCGGCAAGCGTCGCAAGTTCGTGCCGGCGTCGATTCCGGCCGTGTGCTTCACCGATCCGGAGATCGTGACGTCGGGCTGGTCGCCGGATGATGCGCGGGCGGCGGGCGTCGACTGCCTGAGTGCGTCGTTCCCGTTTGCCGCGAATGGGCGGGCGATGACGCTGCAGGCAACCGACGGCTTCGTGCGGGTTGTCGCGCGGCGCGATACGCACCTGATCGTCGGTTGGCAGGCGGTCGGGAGAGGGGTGTCGGAGCTGGCCGCGGCGTTCTCGCAGTCGATCGAGATGGGGGCAAGGCTCGAGGATATCGGCGGCACGATCCACGCGCATCCGACACTCGGCGAGGCGATGCAGGAAGCCGCGTTGCGGGCGTTGGGGCACGCGGTGCATATTTGAGGGAGGGCGTCGGCACCGGGGGAACGCTTGCGCGGGTTTTGAGCGTGAGCGGGATCCCGGGTGCCGGCGTTGCGAACGTTCGTGTGCGCGCTCGGCAAGCGGCACCGCCAGGTTAGTCGCATACCTGCTGCGACCGGCAACCAACCGTATCGTCGCCGAAAATTAATAAAAATATTCGACGGAATCGACGACCGGATTCATTTCCACGCCCGAGAAAGACCACACTCAGAGTGGGTGAAAATATTCTATTTCTGCTCAGAATCAATCCGATATTTTAAATCAAAGAAATAAAAATAAATGCGGCATAATTCCGTTTTGTTTTTCGGATGAAGACTTTGTTTATGATTTTGTCGATCCGAGATGGCGCGGTGCTTCATACAGTTTTTCAATATCGATAATTGTTGTCTTTGTTGACGCCGAATGCCTTTCGGACAAGCAGTTTCCAGCAAGCCAGATGTCGATGAATACACAAAAACGGTTCGCCAGACTAAAGATGGCCGTTGCCGAGACGGTGCCGAAAAAGCCTCGACTTAAATATTATTTAATGTTAAAAGTATCCGGCGGAATTTTTCGGTTTCTCGGCGAGTGAGGTGCAGTTCGCGGAGTGGATCGACGAATTCGTTTCTGCATCCCTTTAATCGCGATCGATACGATCCAGTCTCGAGATCATTAATGGACATTGCCTTTTCTTACGCATCCCCCGAGAAACGCCGTCTGTCCGATCAATCTGCCCATGCGCAGGCCATGGAGATTCTGGGGCTTGTGATGAAGCATCGCCGTGTCGCGGCCCGGAGCCCTTGCGAGGGCTCGCCGTGCACGACATGTCTTCAACCCCATCTCGACCGGGTCATGAAGGCGATCGAGCGCGACGAGCCCGTCGTTTTCGTCCTGCCGTCATTTCCCGCCAAGTCGCCCAACCCGGGCAAGGTGCTCGGCCCGACACCGGACATGGCCGAGCGGCAATCGCTCGCGTTTCTCAACGATCTCTGCAACCGCATCGGCGCCGTGTACCCCCCGGGGGCGCGAATCATTCTGTGCTCGGACGGTCGCGTCTTCAGCGACGCGGTCGGGATGAACGAAAGCGACGTCACCGCCTACCAACGGGGGATCTCGGCGTTGATCGAAGAGCTCGGCGCGAGCGCGCTCAGCACCTTCAACCTGGATGACGTCTTTCCCGGCAGCGGCTTCGACGCGATGCGCGCGCGCCTCATGGCCAGCCATGGCCAGCCGCTCGCGGAGCTGCAGGCCGCCGTCCGGGCCGGCGGCGAGGCCGAGCGCATGTACTGCGGGATCACGCGATTTCTCGTCGAGGACGCCACCCGACCCGACATGGACATCAGCAAGACGGCGCTGCAGAAGGAATGTCGCGAGCGCGCCTACCAGGTCGTGCTGCGCAGCAAGGCATGGGATGGGCTCCTCGCGACCATCTTTCCCGATGCGGTCCGCCTGTCGATCCACCCGCAGAGCTGTGGCAGCAGGAAGATCGGCATCCACATGATGGAGACAGCGGACGGATGGCTCACGCCCTGGCACGGTGTCGCGGCACTGGTGAACGGCCGTTTCAGGTTGCTCAAGCGACGCGAGGCCGAAGCGGCGGGCGCAGCGCTCGTCTTTCAAAACGGACGTCCGAGCCATTACGTTCTCGATGGTTCGGCGTTGTCTGGTCGAGAACTCGGCACTGCCGACATGGAGGAATGAGGGTGAACTACGAGACCACAAACGTTACACCGTTCGGATTGATGGTGCGGCCGGCGTCCGGCAGGACGGACGTGCGCGAACTGCCTACCGAACGCATGCGCGAGCTGGTGCGGCAACATCATTTGCTGGTGCTTCGAGGTTTCGATACGTTCGATGGCACCGAGGATCTCGTGGAATATTGCGGCGGCTGGGGCGAGATCAGCGTATGGCCGTTCGGCAAGATCCTCGAGCTGGTCGAACATGAACAACCCGCTGACCACATCTTCGACAACAACTACGTGCCCCTTCACTGGGACGGCATGTACCGGAAACAGGTGCCGGAGTTTCAGATATTCCATTGCGTCAGTGCGCCCCAGGTCGAGCAGGGCGGACGTACCACGTTCTCGAACACGAAGACATCGCTGGAGCAGGCTGCGCCCCAGGCTCGCGCGCTCTGGGACAAGGTCACCGGCGTCTATCATCGCAAGATGGAGTTCTACGACAGCAAGACGATTGCCCCGATCGTCACGACTCACCCAATGCGCGGTTTTCCGGTGGTCCGCTACAACGAGCCATCCATCGAAGGCGACGACAGCTTCGTCAATCGGCCGACCTTGGCGTTCACCGGTCTTGCCGAAGCCGACATCGGCGAATTCCATCGCAGTTTGCGCGCTGCGCTGTACGCGCCCGAGAACTTCTATGCGCACGCGTGGCAGACGGGCGACGTCGTGATTTCGGATAACTACACGCTGCTCCATGGTCGCGAAGGGTTCACGAGCGGCGCGCCGCGACACCTGCGCCGCGTGCACGTCCTTGGTGACCCGCCGCTCGACAACCCCCACCTGGTGACATACGCATGAGCACGCCGGAAACAGATGTCGTCATCGTCGGCGCGGGTCCGGTGGGGCTGCTCTGCGCCTATCTGGGACGGTTGTGCAATCTGCGGACGTTGATCGTCGATATTTCGGCGGCGCCGCTGCAGGCGGGGCGGGCCGACGCGCTCAATGCACGTACCTTGCAACTGCTCGAGATCATCGATCTGTTCGACGATCTCCTTCCCAAGGGGAAGCCGTGCAACACCAGCTCGGTGTGGGCCGGAGGCAAGTTCGTTTCGCGTCAGTCGACGTGGTGGGAAGCGTTGGAAGGCTGCTTTCACAAGCATTTCCTCATGCTCGGGCAGTCGTTCGTCGAGCAGTTGCTGGACGAGAAGCTCAAGGATGCGGATGCCGCGGTACGACGCAACACGTCCGTCACGGATATCAAGGTCGCCCATGATGGATGCACGACGACGCTGTCGACCGGCGAGACCGTCAAGTCCAGGTTCGTGATTGGCGCGGATGGCTCGCGTTCGTTCGTGCGTGACCTTTTCAAGGTGCCGTTCGAGGTGACGCGTCCGCAATTGATCTGGGCGGTGCTGGATGGCGTCATCGAGACCGACTTCGTGAAGGTGCCGGAAATCATCGTCTTTCAGGCCGAGACCTCCGACGTGGCGTGGATTCCTCGCGAGGGGAACCTCGACCGCTTTTATGTCCGCATGGATACCAAGGATTTCACGGTCGAGCAGGCGGTTGCCAAGATCAACCGCGCCATGCAGCCGCACACGCTGCGCTTCAAGGAGCTCGTCTGGTCGTCGCAGTTCTCGGTGAAGGAATCGGTGGCCGAGCACTATGCCATTGCCGACAAGGTCTTCCTCGCGGGCGATGCCTGCCACATTCACTCGGTGAATGGCGGCCAGGGTTTGAACACCGGCCTGGCGGATGCCTTCAACATCATGTGGAAGATGAGCATGGTGCTGAACGCCGGCGCACCGGGGGAACTGCTGCGCACCTACGAGCAAGAGCGCAAGCCGGTGGCGATGGGTGTGGTCGAGACGTCCAGCGAGCTCGTGCGTTCCACCAAGTACTCCAAGGATGGCACGCACGCGGATGACTACGTCAAGATCGTCGAGAAAAGAGCCGGCTACATCACGGGAATGGGCATTCGCTACGGCGAGCACGAGCTTCACGGCAAGCGCTTGCTCGACTTCATGGTCCGCAACAATGGGGAGCAGACCGACACGCGCATCTATTCGCTGCTGGACTATCGATTTTTCACGCTGCTCGTCTTCGGCAACTGCCAGGTCACCCTGGATCTGCCGGAATTCGTAAAAGTGATCCGGATTCGAGAAGAGAAGGCGCCGTATGCGAATCAAGTGCTCCTGGTTCGCCCTGATGCGTACATCGCCGCGTCTTCTTCTCTTTCCGATGTCTCCCCGATCACTTCCTATTTCGAATCATTGTCGAGCCGATCTGTGGCGTAGAACCGGCGGCCGGGGTCATCGTCCCTTCGGTGCATGACCCCGAGCTGCCCGTAACGAGCCCAAAACCGCCACGGTTGGAGGGCTGTACGAATATACAGTATAGTACTCGTCCGAAACCGGCCCGCGCCCGTGCCTGCATCACGGCACGCGCGCCGCCCCCGCGAGCGCCCCGCAGCCTTCCGGCTGCCGCGCCCCCTGGCCAACCCATTCCGGCGAGCAGACAAATTGTCATCCAGCAATCAGATCCGCATTCGCGGCGCGCGTCAGCACAATCTCAAGAACATCGACCTCGACCTGCGCACCGGTGAAATGACGGTCGTCACCGGCCCGTCGGGTTCCGGCAAGTCGAGTCTCGTGTTCGACACCTTGTACGCGGAAGGCCAGCGGCGCTATGTCGAGACGTTCAGCGCGTATGCGCGGCAATTCCTCGACCGGATGGACCGCCCGCAGGTGGACCGCGTCGACGGCGTGCCGCCCGCGATCGCGATCGACCAGACCAACCCGGTCCGCAGTTCGCGCTCGACGGTCGGCACGATGACCGAGCTCAACGACCACCTGAAGCTCCTGTACGCGCGCGCGGCCGAACTGTTCGACCGCAAGACCGCGCAACCGGTGCGGCATGACACGCCGGAGACGATCTACGCGGACCTCTCCACGCGCACGACGGATCACGATCCGCGGCTCGTGGTCACGTTCCCGGTCGAGCTGCCGGACACCGTGACGGATGAGGAAGTCGAGCAATGGCTGTCGGCGAGCGGCTATACGCGGGTGCAGGCGCGGCGCGAAGTCGCGTCGCCCACCGGTCCGCGCAAGGTGCTCGACGTGGTGGCCGACCGCTTCCGTCTGCATCGGGTCGACAAGGTGCGCGTCGTCGAGGCGATCGAAGCGTCGTTGAAGCGCGGTGGCGGCCGGGTGAACGTCTACGTGCTCGCGCAGGAGCCGCACAACGCGAGCGACGCGGCAGCAGAGCCGCAGGTCTGGCGTTTCTCCACCGGACTTCATCATCCGGAAAGCGACCTGCGCTACGCGGACCCACAAGCCGCGCTGTTCTCGTTCAATTCGGCGTACGGCGCGTGCGAAACCTGCCGCGGCTTCGGCCGCGTGATCGGCGTCGATCTCGGGCTGGTGATTCCCGACGCGCGCAAGACGCTGCGCGGCGGTGCGATCAAGCCGATGCAGACGCCCGCGTGGAAGGAATGCCAGGA
Source organism: Burkholderia sp. SRS-46 (assembly GCF_004343775.1). Taxonomy (GTDB): domain Bacteria; phylum Pseudomonadota; class Gammaproteobacteria; order Burkholderiales; family Burkholderiaceae; genus Burkholderia. Next base: position 73,189 of record NZ_PTXL01000003.1, read on the forward strand.
CGACCTGATGCGCTATGCGGCGAAGGCGAACATCCGGCGCGATACCCCGTGGAGCGAGCTGACGTCCGATGAGCGGGACTGGGTCGTCAACGGCTCGCCGGACTGGAACGGCAAGTGGCAGAGCCAGTGGTACGGCGTGAAGCGCTTCTTCGGCTACCTCGAATCGAAAGCGTACAAGATGCATATCCGCGTGCTGCTGTCGAAATACCGCAGCTACACGCCGTGCGAGGTGTGCGGCGGCGCGCGCCTGAAAACGGAGTCGCTGCTGTGGCGGCTCGGCACGAAGGCGAACGCCGACGCGGCGCTCGCGCCCGCCGGCCGCTTCCTGCCGCGCGGCGTCGACTGGACCCGCGCGCAGCTCGAAGCGCTGCCGGGCCTGACGGTGCACGACCTGATGCTGCTGCCGATCGAGCGCATCCGCCGCTTCTTCGACGACATCGGCCTGCCGAGCGCGCTGCTCGACGATGCGCTGAAGCTGCTGCTCGCCGAGGTGCGCACGCGCCTGAAGTATCTGTGCGACGTGGGGCTCGGCTATCTGACGCTCGACCGGCAGAGCCGCACGCTGTCGGGCGGCGAGGTGCAGCGGATCAACTTGACGACGGCGCTCGGCACCTCGCTCACGAAGACGCTGTTCGTGCTCGACGAGCCGAGCATCGGGCTGCATCCGCGCGACCTGAACCGGATCGTCGAGGCAATGCAGCGCCTGCGCGACGCGGGCAATACGCTGGTGGTCGTCGAGCACGATCCGTCGGTGATGCTCGCGGCCGACCGGCTGATCGACATGGGGCCCGGCCCGGGCGAGCGCGGCGGCACGATCGTCTACGACGGCACACCCGGCGATATCCGCTCGGCCCGCACGCTGACGGGCGAGTATCTCGGCGGCCGCAAGCACGTCGCGCACGCGTCGCACTGGGCGCGCCGCGCGGTGGACGCGCACACGCCGCGCATCGTGCTCGAGGGCGCGAGCGAGCACAACCTGCGCGACGTCACCGTCGAGATTCCGCTGCAGCGCCTCGTGTGCGTGACCGGCGTATCGGGCTCCGGCAAATCGACGCTGCTGCAGGACGTGCTCTATCCGGCGATGGCGCGGCAACTGGGCAAGGCGACCGAGTCGCCGGGCGCGTACCGCCGCCTCGCGGGCGCGGAGCAGGTGGGCGACGTCGTGTTCGTCGACCAGTCGCCGATCGGCAAGACCACGCGCTCGAACCCGGCGAGCTATGTCGGCGCGTTCGACGAGATCCGCAAGCTGTTCGCGAAAGCGCCGCTCGCGCTGCAGCGCGGCTACGGCGCGGGCACCTTCAGCTTCAACTCGGGTGACGGCCGCTGCCCGACGTGCGGCGGCTCCGGCTTCGAGCACATCGAGATGCAGTTCCTGAGCGACGTCTATCTGCGCTGCCCGGACTGCGACGGCCAGCGCTATCGCGCCGAGGTGCTCGAAGTGCGGATCGAGCGCGACGGCCGCGCACTCAGCATTGCCGAGGTGCTCGACCTGACCGTCAGCGAAGCCGCGGCGTTCTTCGCCGCCGACGCCGAGGTGCTGCGCGTGCTGCAGCCGATCGTCGATGTCGGGCTCGAATACGTGAAGCTCGGCCAGCCGGTGCCGACGCTGTCGGGCGGCGAGGCGCAGCGCCTGAAGCTGGCGGGTTTTCTCGCCGAGTCGGCGAAGGCCGGCAGCGGGCGCCGCGTTTTCACGGAAGAGGCGCGTATCGCGCAGACGCGCCTGTTCATGTTCGACGAACCCACCACGGGGCTGCACTTCGACGACATCGCGAAGCTGATGCAGGCGTTCGGCAAGCTGCTGGCGAGCGGCCATTCGCTGATCGTGATCGAGCACAATCTCGACGTGATCCGCGCGGCCGACTGGCTTATCGACCTCGGGCCGGAAGGCGGCGACGGCGGCGGCCTCGTGCTGTGCGCGGGCACGCCCGACGACGTGAAGGCATGCGCCGGCTCGCATACGGGCGCGGCGCTGGTGCATTACGACCTCGCGATGAACGGGGAAACCGAGGCCGCCGAGCAGGGCGTGCCGCTGCAGGCCGTGTTGAACGCCGCGCGCGCGCGGCGGGCGGTCGAAGGCGAGGACGTCGTGCGGATCGTCAACGCGCGCGAGCACAACCTGAAGGCGCTCGACGTCGACATTCCGCACGGCAAGTTCAACGTGGTCACGGGCGTATCCGGTTCCGGCAAGTCGACGCTCGCGTTCGACATCCTGTTTCACGAAGGCCAGCGCCGCTACCTCGAATCGCTGAACGCGTACGCGCGCTCGATCGTGCAGCCGGCGGGACGCCCGGAAGTCGACGCGGTGTACGGCATTCCGCCGACGGTCGCGATCGAGCAGCGGCTGTCGCGCGGCGGCCGCAAGAGCACGGTCGCGACGACGTCCGAGGTGTGGCACTTCCTGCGGCTGCTGTACGTGAAGCTCGGCCTCCAGCATTGCATCCACGACGGCACGCCGGTGACGTCGCAAACCGTCGAGTCGATCGCCGCGCAGTTGCTGCGCGATCACCGCGGCGAGCACGTCGGGCTGCTCGCGCCGCTCGTCGTCAACCGCAAGGGCGTGTATACGGATCTCGCGAAGTGGGCGAAGGCGCGCGGCAATACGCACCTGCGCGTCGACGGCGAATTCGTGCCGGTCGACCCCTGGCCGAAGCTCGATCGTTTCCGCGAGCATACGATCGAGCTGCCGGTGGCCGATCTCGTCGTGTCGCCGGACCACGAGGCCGAACTGAGGCAGCGCCTCGACGAGACGCTCGAGCTCGGCAAGGGCGTGATGCACCTGCTCGCGCCGCTCGACGGCCTGCACGATGCGATGAACAACGATCATTCGACCACGGGGATCGGCGCGGTCAAGGTGCTGTCGGTCAAGCGCGCGTGCCCGGTGTGCGGCACGAGCTACCCGGAGCTCGACCCGCGGATGTTCTCGTACAACAGCAAGCACGGCTGGTGCACGACCTGCGTCGGCACCGGCGTCACGCTCACGCGCGAACAGCGCGCGGCGTACGACGACACGGTGCTGGCCGAGGACGGCCGCGGCCGCGAGCAGACGCTGCCGTCGGACGAGCAGGAACCGGAAGGCGTCGGCAACGAGCCGTGCCCGGATTGCGGCGGCACGCGGCTGAACCCGTCCGCGCGCGCGGTGACGTTCGACGCGCATCCGATCGTCGAGGTCGCGCAGTGGACGGTTTCCGACACGCGCCGCTGGATCGACGGGCTGGCGCTGACCGGGCGCGACGCGCAGATCGCGCGCGACATCGTCAGCGAGATCGGCAGCCGTCTCGCGTTCCTCGAGGAAGTCGGGCTCGGCTACCTGAGCCTCGATCGCGCGGCGCCGAGCCTGTCGGGCGGCGAGGCGCAGCGGATCCGGCTGGCGGCGCAACTGGGCAGCAACCTGCAGGGCGTCTGCTACGTGCTCGACGAGCCGACGATCGGCCTGCATCCGCGCGACAACCAGATCCTGCTGAACGCGCTGCGCAAGCTCGGCGACAAGGGCAATACGCTGGTGGTCGTCGAGCATGACGAAGACACGATCCGCCGCGCCGATCACATCATCGACGTCGGCCCGGGCGCCGGCAAGCGCGGCGGCACGCTGGTCGCGCAGGGCGGTGTCGCGGAGCTGTCCGCGCAGGCCGATTCGCTGACCGGGCGCTTCCTCGCGCAGCCGATCGTGCATCCGCTGCAGCCGCGCCGCAGCGTCAGCCTGCCGGGCGCGAAGCACGGGGCGGCGGTGCCGGAGACCTGGCTGACGGTGCACGGCGGCAGGCTGCACAACCTGCGCGACGTCACGGTCGGGATTCCGCTCGCGCGGCTCGTCGCGGTGACGGGCGTGAGCGGCTCGGGCAAGTCGACGCTCGCGCGCGACGTGCTGATGACGAACCTGCTCGACGCGGTGGGCCGCTCGGTGCTGTCGTCGCCGGCGACGCGGCGCGCGCGCAAGGCCGCGGAACAGGACCCGCCGCAGGCGGCGAAGCGCCGCGCGAGCGTGCTCGCGCGCAGCGCGCCCAGGCCGTCGCTCAACGTCACGCATGCGTGGCAGGGCTGCGAGTCGATCAGCGGCTGGGAACATATCGATCGCGTGCTCGAAGTCGACCAGACGCCGATCGGCAAGACGCCGCGTTCGTGCCCGGCGACCTATATCGGCGTGTGGGACACCATCCGCAAGCTGTTCGCGGACACGCTGGAGGCCCGCGCCCGCGGCTACACGGCGTCGCGCTTCTCGTTCAACACCGGTGACGGGCGCTGCCCCGCCTGCGAAGGGCAAGGCGTGCGCACGATCGGCATGAGCTTCCTGCCGGATGTGAAGGTGCCGTGCGACGTGTGCCACGGGCAGCGTTTCAACCCGGAGACGCTCGCGGTCACGTGGCGCGGCAGGAACATCGGCGACGTGCTGACGATGGAGATCGACGAGGCGGCGGCATTTTTTGCGCCGATCTCGAACATCGCGCATCCGCTGCAACTGATGAAGGACGTCGGCCTCGGCTACCTGACGCTCGGCCAGCCGTCGCCGACGTTGTCCGGCGGCGAGGCGCAGCGCATCAAGCTCGTCACCGAGCTCAGCAAGGTGCGCGACGACATCACGCGGCGCGGCCAGAAGGCGCCGCATACGCTGTACGTACTCGACGAGCCGACCGTGGGCCTGCACATGGCGGACGTCGCGCGGCTGATCCGCGTGCTGCACCGGCTCGTGGACGCGGGGCACAGTGTCGTCGTGATCGAGCACGACCTCGATGTGATCGCGGAGGCGGACTGGATCATCGACCTCGGCCCGGAAGGCGGCGTGGGCGGCGGCACGATCGTGGCGGCGGCGCATCCGGAAGGGCTCGTGCAGGTCAGCGCGAGTCATACGGGGCGCGCGCTCGCGCCGGTGCTGGCGCGAAGCGGGCCGGAGCGGGGCGAGCCGGCGCGGACCGGTTCGTAACGCGCGAGCGGGGCGCGGCGGGAGTCGGGCCGCTTCGCCGACGCCCGCTTCGTCGTAACGTCTGAAGTTTCATACACTGTAGTGAACGCTGCCGGAGAAAGAGTGAATGCGGCGTTGCGGGTTGGTCCGACGTGCAGGAATCGTGAGATAGGCGTATGCCGAGTGAAAGGCGATCGTTGGCATAGGCGCTGACGCGCCGACCGGAGAGCGTCGAACGAAGCAGGGGGACGGATTATGGCGTTGCCTGCCGTAAAGCATCTGGACCCGGTGGTCGGCGTGGACGTCCACGCCGTGATCGTTGCCCCCAGTCCGGCACCTGTCTATTTGCCGCATCCGTATGTCGGCTTCGTGCTGGACCTGCGCGAATATGTCGACGCCGCGCTGGGCGTGATCGGCAGCATTGCGTTCTCGTTTGTCGTGGAGGAGGTGATCGACTACCTTCAGGACAACCCGGATGTCGCCAGCGAGCTGGACCGCACGCTCGAATCCGCGGCGACCGACCTGAAGCGGGCGAAGGCCGAGCTGACGAGCGACCCGCTGATTGCCGGAGACGCGCAGCTCGGCAAGGTGGCGTCGTCGGTTGCGGGCGATATCGCCAGTGCGGCCGGCGCCGGTATCGGAATGGGCAGCATGGCGGGCCGCCCCATCTTCGTGAACGGCTTGTTGCGGGCAACGGCCGGCACCCACTCGTTTCACGTGCCGGGCCTGCACTTTCCCTTGGGCGAATCGTTCGCCCCGCCGCCTGCCGAACTGCCGTCGAACGACGCCGAATCCTATATGGGCAGCAGGACGGTGCTGGCCAACAATGATCCGCTGTCCTTCATGGCGCTGCCGGCGATGAGTTGCTGGTCGGTCGGCCTGGAGCCACCACCACATGACGGCGCGCACACGGAGAGAACGGCGCTGTCGATGCCGACCTCCGTGATGCTGCCGATTCCGGCAGGGCGGCCGGTGCTGGTGGGCGGGCCGCCGGTCATGAACATGGCGGCGCTGGCTTCATCACTCTTCAAGGCCTTTCGCGGGAGCAAGTGGGCCAGGGCGCTGGCCGACAAGCTGAAGCTGAAGCCGGGATTCCTGCGCTGCACGGTGCTGGGAGCCGATCCGGTCGACATGATCACCAGCGAAGTGGTCATTCAGCAGCACGATTTCACGGTGTCGGGGCGACTGCCGCTCGTCTGGAATCGGCATTACGCGAGTCACGACACGCGGTGCGGCGCGGTTGGCGTGGGCTGGCAGACGCCGGCCGATATTCGGCTCGAACTGATGCGGCATGAGGGCACGGTGGGTGTTGCGGTGTATTTCCCGGGGCACGCGACGGCTTTCGATGCACTGCCAGGTGCAGCCGAGTGGCCGGCGCGCGTCCATGACTGGCAGCGCGGCTATGCACTGTATCGGCGGGACGACCAGCTGGTCCTGCACACGCGCGCCGGGCGCGAATATGCGTTTGCGTTGCCCGTGCACTGGCAGCATGCGGTGGAGGTGCTTGCGGCCAACGCCACCTTGACGCTGCCCGTCGAACGGATGTCCGACCTCAACGGCAACGCTTGGGCATTCGAGCGCCGGCCGCACGGCAGGCTGGAACGGCTGGTCGAATACGAAGGCGAGACGGCAACCGGCCGCGTCGTCGAATGCACGACGCGCGAAGGCAGCCGACCGGCTCATCGGGCGGGGCTGCTCACCGCATTGACGCTGGTCGACGCCGGCGGGCGGGCCCATCCGCTGGTTGCCTACGAACAGGACAGCGCCCGAAACCTGACCGCCGCGCTCGATGCGATGGGCTAGCCGCACCACTTCGCCTACGTCGAGCGCCACCGGATGGCGAGCCACACGAGCAGGCGCGGTGTCACGTTCCACTACAGCCATCGACGGCACGAGGACGGCATCTGGCGGGTCGAGCGCGCGTGGGGCGACGCCGGCCTGTTCGACTGCCGCTTCGCCTACGACCCAGAACACGGGGAGACCCGCATCACCGATTCGCTGGGCCACACCAGCCTGCTGCAAGCCAACGAACGCGGCATGCCGGTGGCGCGGATCGACCCGCTGGGCGGCGTGTGGAGCTATCGCTACGATGCGCAGGGGCCAACGCGTTACGCGCGCGGACAGGCGTTCGCCGCGTATGTCCACATGCTCGACCCGCGCACGCGCCATCGTGTGCTGGCGGCACGCGGCATCGGGCATTCGAGCTACCGGATCTATGCGTCGGCCTGCGGACTCGCGGCGCTGTTCGACAAGGCGGGGTGCGCGTCAGGCGGCAAATAGCCGCTCGATGCCGACGTCGAACGGGAGAGGGCGGTGGACCGTCAAGCGTTGCCGGATGCGATACGATTGCCGTCGCGCGGGGGCGAGGTTTGCCGCGCGTTCGCGTGCTAGCCGGTGGTCCTGTAGAAGCCCGCGAGCATCGGCAGTTCAACACCCGGCCGGTCGAGCACGGCGAGGGCGGTTACCGCATGACCGCACGACTTGTACGACCCGTGCGGTATTGCGGCAGCGCTTGCGCCGCACACAGCGCGCACGGGCCATTTCAACCATGCTGGAGTCCATCCATGGCTGTTCGGGCTGTCATATTCGACTTCGATCTGACCTTGGCGGATTCTTCCGCCGCCATCATCGAATGCACGGAATACGCGCTGCTGCAGCTTGGCGCGCCCGGCGCGACGCACGCGCAGATCCGCGCGGTGATCGGGCTGCCGCTGCAGGAGATGTTCCGCTCCCTCACCGGCGACAGCGAATCGGCGCGGGCCGACGCATTTGCGGGGCACTTCGTGGCGCGCGCCGACGAAATCATGGTGGCCGGAACGCGCATCTACCCGGACGTTCCGAACCTGCTCGCGCGGCTGCGCGGGCAGGGGCTCGCGGTCGCCATCGTCTCGTCCAAGTTTCGCTACCGGATCGAGGCGATCCTCGCGCTGAACGGCTTGCGCCCGCTGGTCGACGTGCTGATCGGCGGAGAAGACGTGACGCGCCACAAGCCGGACCCCGAAGGGCTCGTGGAGGCCCTGGCGCAGCTTGGCGTGTCGGCCGACGCGGCGATCTATGTGGGCGACCATGCCGTGGACGCCCAGGCGGCCGAGCGCGCCGGCATGCCGTTCGTCGGCGCGGTGAGCGGCATGACGTCGTTCGACGCGTGGACCCGCGCGGGCATGCAGGCGGTGAAGGCGCACATCGGCGAGTTGGCCGAAATCGTGCAGCGGATGCAGGGCGACACCGGCGGCGCGTTCGGCTGATGTTCCGCCTGACGGAATGCATCGCGCACGACGTCTTGTTGATCCGCAAGGCGTGCGGGTGTTCGACTACGTGCTCACCACCCCGGATCGCCATCTCGCCTGGCTCGGCGACGCGCCATCCAGCGCCACCGCGCTCGCCGACGACGCGGATCCTGCGCTTGGGGCACCTTGCCGCGTATAAGAAAAAGACGTTATGTGTTGCATTGCACCACAGTATTCAGTAAAATTTAGGGTTCCCCATTCTGCGCGCACCAGAATCCGCGAGACGCACTCCGGCTTCGACTATCCGTGCGCCATCCCACGATTTCGTTCGTACCCCGTCAGACTTGACCCGCCGTCAGGTCCGCAACGATCGTCGGCCAACCTGTCGAGGAGAGTGTATTGGCAAACCCAGTTCGCGATGATGCAGCATCCCACGTGACCGCAGTCGCGTCTAAGACCGGCCGCCGCGCCCCGAAGGGCAAGACCCAGGGCGTCGCAACGCCGCAGGACACCGCATCGACGGCCCGCCAGGACGAGGAGCGCCAGCGCCAGATGCGCGCGCTGATCGCGCTCGGCCGTGAGCGCGGCTATCTCACCCACGCGGATATCAACGATCACCTGCCGGACAACTTCACGCAGACTGCTGCGATGGAGACGATCGTCAGCACGTTCAGCGATATGGGCGTGGCCGTGTACGAGCAAGCGCCGGACGCGGAAACGCTCTTGTTGAACGACGCCGCGCCTGCCGTGGCATCCGACGACCAGGCGGACGAGGAGGCCGAAGCCGCGCTCTCGACCGTCGATTCCGAATTCGGCCGCACGACCGATCCGGTCCGGATGTACATGCGTGAAATGGGGGCCAGCGAACTGCTGACCCGTGCCGGCGAAATCGAGATCGCCAAGCGGATCGAAGACGGCCTGCAGGACATGATCCAGGCGATCGCCGCGTGTCCGTCGGTCGTGTCCACGATTCTTGCCGATGCGGAGCGCATCGCCGCCGGCGAACTGCGTATCGACGAACTGGTCGACGGCATCAGCGACGACGCCGAAGCAAGCGAAGCCGACGAAAGCGGCATGGCGCTCGAAGCCGATGAAGTGGAAGTCGACGCATCGGCCGACGATGATTCGGACGGCGACGACGATGAAGCGGACGCCGGCGAAACCGAGAAGGCGAACGCAGCCCGCCTCGAAGAACTCACGAACGAGAGCCTGGCGATTTTCGCGCGCGTGCGCGCCCTGTTCGAGCAGTTGCCGGAAGGGGTCGTGACCGCGAAAGCCGGTTCCGCGGCGGCTGCGCAGGTGCGCCTGGAGATCCAGCGCGAACTCGCGCCGATCCGCTTTACCGCCAAGACGATCGACCGCCTGTGCGCCAGCGTGCACGAACAGGTGACCGAGGTTCGTACGATCGAGCGCAGCATCCTGGAAATCGCCGTCGACCGTTGCGGCATGCCGCGCGACGCGTTTGTCGAGTCGTTCCCGGGCTGCGAGACCGACCTTGAATGGACCAGCCGCGTGGCGGCGACGTCGCGTCAGTTCGGCGCGGCGCTCGAGCGGCATCTGCCGGCGATTCAGGCCGGGCAGCAGAAGCTGATCGACATCGAGGCCAAGGTTGCGCTGCCGCTCCAGCAGCTCAAGCAGATCAACCGTCAGATGAATGCCGCGGAGTTGAAAATGCGGCAGGCCAAGCGCGCGATGATCGAGGCGAACCTGCGCCTGGTGATTTCGATCGCCAAGAAGTACGTGAACCGCGGCATGCAGTTCCTGGATCTGATCCAGGAGGGCAATATCGGCCTGATGAAGGCGGTGGACAAGTTCGAATACCGGCGCGGCTGGAAATTCTCGACGTACGCCACCTGGTGGGTCCGGCAGGCCGTGACCCGTGCGCTGGCCGATCAGGCGCGGACCATCCGTGTGCCGGTCCACATGATCGAGACGATCAACAAGCTGAACCGGATCTCCCGCGAAATCCTGCAGCAGACCGGGCAGGAAGCGCATCCGGCCGTGCTCGCGAAGCGGATGGAGATGTCGGAAGAGAAGGTGCGCAGCATCCTCAAGATCGCCAAGCAGCCTGTTTCGCTCGAAACCCCCGTGGGCGACGATGCGGACGCGACGCTCGGCGACATGATCGAGGATGCGTCGGCGAGCTCGCCGGCGGAGGCCGCGATCCACGCGAACATGCGCGCGGCGATCGACGAGGCGCTCGACGGGCTGTCGCCGCGCGAGGCCAAGGTCCTGCGGATGCGATTCGGGCTGGATACCACTTCCGATCACACGCTGGAAGAGGTCGGCAAGCAGTTCGACGTCACGCGCGAGCGGATCCGCCAGATCGAGAGCAAGGCGATGCGCAAGCTGATGCATCCGAGCCGCGCGGACAAGTTGCGGCCGTTTCTCGAGCGTTGAGCAAAGGCGGCGGCCCTCGGGCCGCCGCCTGTACTGTCCAGGGGATGGTTTGGCTGACGATGGGCGCCGGGAATCGGCGTCCGCGATACAGCGATTTCATCTGCTTCATCCCGGCATCCTGGGCCGGCACCTGCCAACACGCCAATGCCATGGCAGCCGCATTTCCTTCAGGTTTTCCGGAATATTTCCCTAATTAAACTCCGGATGCCGGCAGGAATGCAGCCCTGATCGATGCTCAGTTAATCGAGCCGATAACGACGAAGCTGAAATTCCGGTCGGTATATTTCCCATTTGAATCGCCGGTCTGAATCGTGGCCCCACTTCCGGACAGCGCCGGGAAGATCACGTTGTCCCGCGTGTCTTGTCCGTTACCGTACCCCCATTGTGAGCCGACGATCGCCGGCGTCTTGATGAATGCGGTATTGAAAGAGAGCTGATACGTGCCGTTGCTTTCACGTCTCACGCTGAACCCGCCTGAGCCATCCACGACCGTGCCGTTGCTCTGGACGCTGCCCCACAGTGTAACTTGAGCCATGATCATTTCTCCTTTGCTGTTTTTAAAACAATATCGAGAATTGAAAGCGGAATATCGACCCTATGTCGATGGAGCTCTCCGGATCGACGGCTTTATTGTATGCGATGGATTTTGAAATAATGAATTATCGGAAAATAATTTATTGGAATTTTGATTTTCGATATGAAAATATTTTAATTGAACGCGAGAATTATTGCGCAATATCGGCACGTCTCTGTTCTGGCAAGCTCTTGCCTTGGGGACCCAAATAATTATCCATATAATTCAAATGGTTGCTGCCTGCCCCTCACCCGAAGAGCGGAGAGCGTCGCGGGCACTGCATCGAGATAGCCCCATATTGCACGCCAAGTGCACATCAGGCGGATGGCCGAAGTTGAATTGCGTTGCTGGTCGGTGATCGGCGTCCACGGGATGACGGCTGGGCCGCTGGAAGCATACATACGGGCCGCTTGCTGGATCAATTCGACCGATACGCCAGTGATTGCCGCGACGCGCTCGAGGGGAAACTCATCCACACGTTTCCGGAATGCCTCGAATCCGACGGTCCATTCCGCGACGAACGCCTTGTCGTATAGCGCCTCGTCGAGAATGACCTTGAGCCAACGGATAACATACCGACGTTGATGTTCTGTGATGGTTCGAACATTGATCGCATCCCGAGCAAAGCGCTGGTGATCGGATAACGTCTTGAGATTGCCGTCGTAAAGTGAACGAAGCGTTCCGAGGTCTGGCGGTGTTACGTTCAGTTGCCGGCCGAGATGTCGCCAGAGAACAGTTGGGATCTGTTTGTATGAGTCGAGCGGCCGGCCCGTCATGCGCAGAAAGCCGATGTGCAGCGCGACCGCCAACCGAAATAGATCGGTGCGTCGGGAGTCAATGGATGCAGGATCTCGCTTGGAGAACGTGAAGATTGTGGCGAGCTCGAATTCGCTTGGTTCGCGCGGCACCTGCCGGATCCCGAGATAAGCCAATCGCCAGTGATCCATCAGCGGCTCCGCATCGATGACGAGAGCGGCCAAGCGTAGCGGTGCAAAAATTGAGGTGCTACGGGGAAAATCAGGATGGCGCCTGTACCTACCGAGCGCCTAAGGATGGCGCCGGAACAACAACGGGACGGGCAATCGAGCCGGCACCGGCAGTCGTACGGGGCGCGCGTGCCCCGTATGTCTGGATCGAGTTTGAAACCAGTATTGCTCTTACGACCCCAAAAAGTCGCTAATTTAGCTTATGTAAAATCAAGTTGACGACGCTGGCGAGCAACCTGACCCGAATGGCGCGAATGCTGACGGTGGCACCGCAAGGAGCGATGCAATGAGCCACCCAAGCGCAGCCGTCGCGCGGCACGCGCCGGCGATCCCGCTCGCCAGCGGGGCAGCCACGACGATCTATCGGCAACTCGGCGCGGCCAATCGCATACGAAATCGATTTAACCAGTGCTCCGGTCATCAAGACGCGGCATTTTTCAACAGTCTGCTGACTCCTTGATGCGGCTAGCCATTGCGTAGTGGATACAACACCTCCCGACTGGGTGAGCCTTCGCTCAAATCGCACGCGTCAGTTCCGGTACAACGCTGAACAGATCGCCGACGAGGCCGTAGTCGGCGACGCTGAAGATCGGCGCTTCGGGATCCTTGTTGATCGCAACGATTACCTTCGAATCCTTCATGCCGGCCAGGTGCTGGATCGCACCCGAGATGCCGACTGCGACGTACAGTTGCGGCGCGACGATCTTGCCTGTCTGGCCGACTTGATAGTCGTTCGGCACGTAGCCGGCGTCGACCGCGGCACGCGATGCGCCCAGTGCAGCTTGCAGCTTGTCTGCCAGCGGCTCCAGCACCTTCTGGTAGTTTTCGCCGCTGCCCAGGCCACGGCCGCCCGACACGATGATGTGCGCACTCGTCAGTTCAGGACGGTCCAGCTTCGTCACTTCACGGCTCACGAATTGCGAGACGCCCGCGTCCGCTGCCGCTTCGATCTGCTCGATCGCTGCGCTGCCGCCTTCGGCCGCCACCGGATCGAAGCCCGTCGAACGCACCGTGATCACCTTGACCGGATCGCTCGACTGCACCGTCGCAATCGCATTACCCGCGTAGATCGGACGCTCAAACGTGTCGGGGCTGACCACCCTGGTGATGTCCGAGACCTGCGCCACGTCGAGCAACGCAGCCACGCGCGGCGCGATGTTCTTGCCGTAGGCAGTCGCCGGCGCCAGGATGTGCGTGTAACCCTCGCCTGCCGTTACAACCAGTGCCACCACCTGCGCCGCGACGTTCTCCGCCAAGCCGTCGCCCAGGTGCGCCGCATCGGCATGCAGCACCTTCTTCACGCAGGCGATTTGCGCCGCTTGCTGCACTGCCGCACCGGCGTTCGCGCCCGCGACCAACACGTGCACGTCGTCGCCACACTGGAGTGCCGCCGTGACGGTATTCAGCGTCGCTGCCTTGATCGATTGATTGCCCACCAAGGGGGCTTCCCTCGGGGCGTCAGGTTCTGCAATGACCAGAATGCTCATGTCGTCTCTCCTCTCTCTCACAACACCTTCACTTCGTTCTTCAGCTTCTCGACCAGCGTCGCCACGTCCGGCACCTTCACGCCGGCCGCACGCTTCGGCGGCTCGACAACCTTCAGCGTCTTCAGGCGCGGGCTCACGTCAACGCCCAGGTCCGCCGGCCCCACCGTTTCCAGCGGCTTCTTCTTCGCCCTCATGATGTCGGGCAGCGTCACGTAGCGCGGCGCATTGAGGCGCAGGTCGGTCGTCACCACCGCCGGCAGCGACAGCGAAACCGTCTCCAGGCCGCCGTCGACTTCGCGCGTGACCTGTGCGCGGCCATCGGCCACCGTCAGCTTCGAGGCGAACGTCGCCTGCGGCAGCTTCGCGAGCGCGGCGAGCATCTGGCCCGTCTGGTTCGAATCGTCGTCGATCGCCTGCTTGCCGAGGATCACCAGTTGCGGCTGCTCCTTGTCGACCAGCGCCTTCAAGAGCTTGGCCACCGCCAGCGGCTGCAGTTCCTCGTCGGACTCGACCAGGATCGCGCGGTCCGCGCCGATCGCCAGCGCCGTGCGCAGCGTCTCCTGCGCCTGCGCCAAGCCGGCGGAGACGGCAATCACTTCGCTCGCGACGCCCGCTTCCTTCAACCGTACCGCCTCCTCGACCGCGATCTCGTCGAAGGGATTGATCCTCATTTTGATGTTCGCAATATTGACACCCGAGCAGTCTGTCTTGACGCGAACTTTCACATTGGCATCCACTACACGCTTCACCGCTACCAACACCTTCATTGTCACTCCAGATTCAATTTCATCACCCTGCCCATTCGAACACCAAGGCATGCCAACCGGATTGCCGATGTATCCGCCCGACGCATCAATTTCAAGTGTTACCGAACATAGGTCGTGTTTCCATACAACTGTCAGAAAAGAAGGACTGAGTATTCCCCTGTATCTTGTGGTCGCTGCTGCCACGTTCCTGCTGCTTGTTCTTGATCTTCTTCGAAGTCTCCTGCACAAGGGAATTGGCTGTCGCAAGGAACTTCGTCTCGATTCCCTGCGTGTGCCGCCCCAATCTGAATTGAAGCGATAAACCGTCAGCCATCGCAATGATGAGCGAGGCGACGCGAAGGCTATCCACCTCGGTGCATTCCGGATTCACTGCACGGATGAGTTGTGCGAGCGAGCGCGTAATCGTGTCGTACCACTCGCCGAGCATCTGGGAGCATTCAGGATCGGTCGATGCGAACGAAACGAAATGCATCCACAGCGTGATGAGGTTGGCATCTTTCGCGTCACTCAGACCCCGCTCCAGAAACACGTCGAGCGTCTCGCGGGCCGGGGAACCGTTGTTGAGCGTGCGCTTCAGTTCTTCCAGGTGCGCGTCGATTGTGGATGACAGAACCGCCCGCAAAACTGCCATCCTTGTCGGGAAGTAGTACTGGAGGTTACTGACGCTGATCCCGACGCGTAGCGCCACTGCGCGCAGCGAGAAATCCAGCGGGCCGGTTTCGAGCAAGCATTTTCTCGCAACACGAACAATCGCATTGCGTGTGCGCACGCCCTGAGCTCGCAAGCCGTCGGGGGGTACTCGTGCGGCCGCCGCACTCGATGCGCGCTGATTCCTGTTGCTGCGTTGCTCAGTAGACACCTTCGCCACTCCGGTCTCGTTTGCTCACCAGATTTAGATCGAAAGCCCTCCCGAAACTTCGATCGCTTCCCCATTGACAAAGCTCGCATCGTCGGACGCAAGGAATGCATAGACGTTTGCGATTTCTTTTGGCGAGCCCAGGCGCCGCTGCCAGCAGTTGGAACGAAATCCGTCAAGAACCTTCTCGGGCATCGTTTTCAGAATGTCCGTCTCGATAAAGCCCGGGCACACGGCATTCACGCGGATCCCTTTCGGTCCGAGTTCTCGCGCCCAGGTTTTCGTAAATCCGACTACACCGAACTTGCTGGCCGCGTAGTTCGTCTGCCCGAAATTGCCGTAGATACCAACCACGCTCGACGCGTTCAGGATGACCCCGGACTGCTGCTCGAGCATTGCACCGATCACCGCCTGCGTGCAGTTGAACACCCCCTTGAGGTTGACATCGATCACCCGGTCAAACTGCTCTTCGGTCATGCGCGTGACCTTCGCGTCCAGCGTGATGCCCGCGTTGTTGACCAGAATGTCGATACGGCCAAACTTTTCTACGACATCCGCGGCCAAGGCCTCGATACCCGCGCGGTCGGTGACGTCCAACGAATAGCCTGCGGCCTTATAGCCCTCTGACCTCAGGCTGCGGGCTTCTTGCTCCACGGCCTCCGTCGCACGGTCGCAAAGAATCACCGTAGCGCCTTCGCTTGCGAACTTGCGCGCAGTCGCCTGCCCAATACCCGCGGCCGCGCCCGTGATGACGGCCACCTTGTCTTTCAGCTTCATGACTTCAACATTCCTAATAAATTGCCGGACGCATTGTCCGGCGGCTACAAGCTGTGCCCGACAGGCCCTTACATCCAACTCAGTACCTGACCGCCATCGACGTCGATCACCGAGCCAGTCAAATAGCTACCGACATCAGACGCCAGCAGCAGGGTCGCCCCGTCGAGCTGTTCAACCTCGCCGATCTTGCGCATCGGGATACGCTTGATCAGGTTCTCGTCCAGCCCCTGCTCTTCGAAAGACGCATGCATCTCCGCCCTGAAGTTTCCGGGGCGAAGTGCGTCGACCTGAAGCCCCTTTCCTGCAAGTTCGAGCACCATGGACTGCGTCAAGCTGATCAGCGCCGCTTTGGAGGCTCCATAACTGGTCATGTATCCACCCGCACGCAAGCCGTCAGCGTTTTGGTTCAAGGCTCGCGAGGTAGCTGGCGATTGCCTTGCGGTCTTCTGCTGCGGTGCCGTCCGCAACGCGCTTCATCATGCCGGTCGGTTCGCTACGGGTGCCGGAGGCAAACGCGTCGAACTGCGCCAGGATGTAGTCGTAGCCCTGGCCGGCCAGACGCGGAAACTGGTCGTGCCCCATCAGTTGGGCCCCGTGACATGCCGCGCAATTCCCGCCCGTCACCAATTGCTGCCCCTTTTCGCGCAATTGCGCATCAGGCTTGAAGTAGCGGTTTGCGATGGGCGAAACCTTGGAAAAATAATTCGCCAGGTCCTTGATTTGCGCGTTGTCCATGGTCATCGACAACGGTCCCATGTTCGGACTGCGTCGCGCGCCGCTCGCAAAATTGTGGAGCTGCGCTTCCAAATAGGCGGCAGGCTGCCCCGCCAGGCTCGGATAGCCCTGATGGAGTGAATTGCCTTTGACGCCATGACACATGAAGCAGGCATCGTTCACGTGCGGCCACGGGCCTCCGTCAGCCTCATACGCCTTGGTTGATGTGTCGATATAGCGATCCAGGCGATAGAGATCGAGCAGATCTGGGCCAAAGACGACAAGCGCCACGGCAGCGGTGATGGCGGCAACGCTAATCACAATGAGTTTCTTCATGTCCTTCCCCTCACGCCCGACGCAGTGCATTGAGCACCTGCAGCGCAGCTTGGTGACCGGAGCGCACCGCGCCATCCATGTAGCCGGCCCAGATCTCCGCCGTCTCAGTGCCTGACCAGATCAGGTTGCCGCACGGTGGGCGCAGTGCTTCACCGTGGGCGCTCCAGAAGCCGGGCGGAATGGCTGAGATGCAGGTGATCGTCCAGGGATCGCCCCGGCCCCAGTCATGATCGTGACAGGCCACCGGCGACAGGGCTTCACGGCCCCATGCCCGGGCGTAGAACTCGGTCAGGATTGACTTTGCGGCGTCCGGCTCCGACGGAAGCTGTGCATTTACGACGAAGGCGTTGACGACTCCGATTTCACCGCCCGGAGGCGAGTTGTCGAAGGCCCAGATCACGGGCCCGTTGATCTGGATGATGTGACCATTCAGACCCTTCTCACGCCAGAACGGACGGCGGTAGACCATGGCCACTTTGCGTGCGGGCGAGTGCGCAGGCCATGCGCGTTGCAACGCGGCGCGCTTCTCCGGCAGTGGTGGGTCGAACTGCAGCTGGTTACACAGGGCCGGATGGATGGCCATGATGACTTTGCGGGCGCGCACTTCGCCGTGGTCGGTATGCAGCGTGACGACATCGCGGTCCCAACCGGAAATCTGGCGCACCGGCGTCGACAGGCGCACCTTGTCGCCCAATTGCTTCGCCATCTTGATACTGAGAATTTGCGAACCGCCGACGAAGCGGGTTTCCTGCGCGCTGTGCTTGATGCTGTCGAGCTGCGAGTAGTCGCGATCCGCGGAATTGATCATCGACAGAAAATGCAGGAGCCCCATCTTGGCCGGGGCCGTGCCGCCGGAAAGAGTGATGCTTGCGTTCCAACCGACTTGGTCTTCGGGCTTGATGTTCTGCTTTCCGAGCCAGTCACCGACCGAGAGCTTGTCCAGCTCACGGACTCTCGGCGATTTCCAAGGGGCGCCCGAAGGCACATCGCGCGACAGCTGGCTGAGCTTTGCGCTGACCGCCTCGTCGGTACCGAACGTCCCCTTCAAATCGACCGCCACTAGGCCATCGCCGCCCAGAATGACGGTCTTGCCCTCGTAGTAGCTCGGAAACGTGTCGACCTCAAGTTGGCGGGCGAGATCCGCCACAGCGGTCTGACCGGGCCCGATCCACTGGCCGCCGACTTCGGAAACGTAGCCGCCTTCGATGTTGTAGTTGAGCGTGCGCCCGCCTACTCGGTCTCGCGCCTCAAGGACTACGAAGGAGTTGCAACCCGCCAGCTGCAGGTCGCGCGCGGCCGTCAAGCCCGCCAGCCCAGCGCCGATGATGGCGACATCAAGCACGCCGTCCGGTGTCTGTCCAGTCTTGGCGGTACCAGCATCGGCTTGCCGGGCGCCCAGAGCCAGACCGCCTGCGGCCGCCGCAGCGCCAGCGTATTTCAGCCATTGCCTGCGCGGCACGTTGGCTGGTGTGTCGGGGTGAGATTTCTCTGACATGGTGTTTCCGTAACTGCGATGAATGTGTTGATGCTTCGAGTGGCTCATTGCACTTCGATCCCGAACCTGCGGACATGCCGGCCGCCGCGGATGCTTCGGTGCCTGACAGCCCAGACCAGATCGCGCAACGCCCGCCGATCGTTGGCCGCATCCCTGCGAATGCTCTCCACTGACGCCCGGATGAAGTGGAGCATTTCCTTTACGGTAGGCTGCCGCCCCCAAGACGCAGCCGTAGTGCCGGAACATGTCGTCATGACAACCTTTCCCATGCGAATACCGTGTCCCTCGCGGCTCGGTAGCTTCTTGATTGATGTTGCAGCCTGTACCCACTCCCGACGCTTACTCCCTGGTCCATCCGTTCTGATAAAGCTCTCCGGCAAGCACGCCCAGGCGCGACGTGAGGATGTAGTTCTCACCGTCCTCGATCAGCGCGGAGCGCACATCACGGAAGATTTTCTCGATCGGGAATTCGCGCGTCGTGCCGTTGCCGCCGAAGAGCTGAAACGCCTCGTGGGTGATCTTCATCGCCTCCTCCGTGACGCTCACCTTGGCCTGTGCGGTCGCATAAGGGTGGCTCACCGGCGACATACGCGAATACGCGAGGCTGCGGCGTGCGATCGCACGCGCCATCTCCAGCCGGCGCAGCATCTCGCCGATGCGCAGGTGCGTCATCTGGTGGTCCATCAACAGTGCGCCGCCCTGCTTGCGCTGGTGGCAATATTCGAGCGCCAGCTCAAACGCCGAACGCGCCACGCCAACAAAGGTCTGGCACATGTGCGTGCCGGCATACGACCACGTCGACGCCAGGTTGCCGAGATAGTCATCCTTCAGCGCAATGGCGAAGCGCTTCGGCACCTTGACGTTGTCGAAATAGATCTCCCCTTGTGGCAACGAACGCTGACCGATCTTGTCGAGCGGCTTACCTCGCGAAACGCCCGGCAGATCGAGCGGAATGATTATCCCGATGCCATTGGTAAACGTGCTGTGCTCGCCAGTGCCGTAGAACCCATCGCCATAGTCGGCCGCCATGTATGCGAGCGCGACCTGTGCCACTGCCCCGTTCGACACCCACGCCGAACTCTGGCCGTTGATGATGATTTCATCGGTGCCGACCTTCGCTGTGACGTTGCCGACCGGCTGCTTTCCGCCAGCGCTGAGTTCCTGGCGATACAGAATTGCAGCATCGGAGCCGCGGTCGGGCTGCGTGTTCATCCAGCAGCCGACCTTGCCGGCACACATTTCGATCAGTTCCTTGCTACCGACCGTCTGGGCCATCATCATCGGCATGCTCGTGGCACCGATCGAAATGGCGAAGCCCGCATCGCCCCAACCGAGTTCCTCGCCAATGATCGACTCGATCCGGATCGCGACTTCGGGCGGGAACTGTGCGATCAGTTGCGGGTCAAGGCCGAGCTTGGCAGCCTCGATGATCGCCGTCCAGTACGGAGACCCTGGGGCGATCGCTTCCTCCGGCGTCATGCGATCGAGCTCCCGGCCAATGGGGCGCAGTACGTCACGAGCAAAGCGGTGGACGGTGCTCTGGATCGCGCTTTCCTCTTCGCTCAACGGCGTCTCGAAACCGGTCAGGCCGACCGACGGCAACTCCACGTTTTTCTTCAGGCGAATCATGTTGTGCTCCTCCATTCCTTTTGCAGTTAAAGCGCCCGCCTTCAGGCTGCAGCGTCGCGCACCTTACGGTTCAACCAATCGTCCATCGCGGCTGCACCACCCAGTGCCCCGTTAAGGAAGCACCATCGGAACGGTTCGGGTAATGTCGAGGGCGTCTCGTGGCGCACCGCCGCGAGCAGCGGGGGCTCGGTTCCGCGAATCCGTTGGGCAATCAGGTGACCGACCATGGACTGGGCGGCCACGCCATGCCCGGAGCACCCAGCGGCGTAGTAAATGTTCTGGTTCGCCCCAGTGGTGCCGACCACCGGAAGCGCATCGTTGGCAAAGCTGATATAGCCGCTCCAGCACGCCCGCACAGCGATGTCTTTCAAGGTCGGGAAGCGGTCGCGCAGAGCGACCCTCAGCTCGCGATACTGATCGTAGTCAGGCACGTTCGGCGTCTTTGATCCGTAGGGATAGTGAAGTCGCTTGGTGGTCACCAGGAGCGTATTGTTCGGCGTCAAGCGATGGCTTTCCATTGTCCAGTGCGCCGTCACGATGCCTTCACGCCCGGGCCAGCCCAGCGACTTCAGTTGCGCGGGGGAAAGCGGTTCGGTCTCGATGGCCGACACCCGCAAGGGGACCACCTTGTCCGCGAGAAGACCCAGCTGCGGGGTATAGCCGTTCGTGGCGAACATCAGCACCGGAGCGCTCGCGCTACCTCGTGGCGTCTTCACCTTGATCACGGGACCTTCGGTGTAAGACAGCAGCGGCGTGTTTTCATAAATCTTGACGCCCGCGCGAAGCGCGGCACGCCGCAGACCCATCACGTACTTGCCTGGATTGAGCGTGCCGCCGCGCGGCGTGTATTCGCCAAACAGAAACGCCGGAGGAATGCCCCGCGCACGCATCTGGGCCTCGTCCAAAAATTCTGACCGGGCGCCAAATTCCGCGCTGGCCCGTACGCCCTCGCGCACCTTCTCTTCCTGCGACGGATGAATGCCCGCGCGAATCAGCCCCGAGGGGTTGTAGTCGCAGTCGATCCCGTGCTCCTTGAGCTTGCCTTCAACAAAAGGGACGGCGTCTTCGTAGTAGCGGACAATCTGCTTCGCGCGCTCCTTGCCGACGTCCTTGAGGAACAGGTCGTACTCGAGCGCTACACCGCCGCCCAGGTAGCCGGCGTTGCGGCCGCTCGCCCCGAAGCCGGCAAATTCACGCTCCAGGACGATCACTTTCGCGCCCTGCTTGGCGAGCTCCAGTGCGGCGGAAAGGCCTGCGAAGCCGGCGCCGACAATCACGACATCGGCGCTGACATCGCCCTCAAGCGCGGGCTGCATGTCTTCGGGCTTTTCCACCCATCCGCCAAGCGCCCGATACTTTTCCAGGTCGGCTGCCTCTCTGCCGTCCGCAGCCGGCTCCGTGCGCGCACTTTGCATTGCCGCCACAGCTGGTACGACGACGGCCGCGGCTGCCGCACCCTTCACGAAATTGCGCCGGGTCATCCCTAAACGCTCGGTTGGCCCATCCTGCCTGGTATCGAGACCCTTGCTCATTTCTGCCTCCCTCAATCCTTTTCAAAACATGAACAGCACGCGCGGCCTCGTCGATGCCTTGCTGCCACCGCCGTTTTCCTGAATCGCATGGCCGGCGCGTGCCCCTGGCGTGCGCCGGCCTGAGGGTTCCATCAGAGTCCGAGGTACGTCCCGACGTCGCCGACGTTGGCTTGCCACAAACCGATTGAACCGACGGGGTACTGCGAGCGGAAACCGAGCACGCGCTGCACACGCTCGGGCAACCCGCGTACCGTCTCAATATCGACAAGGAGCGGAACAGCTTCTTCTGGGGTGAGAAAACCCGGGATCAGAGGAATGGTCACGCCGCGGCGATAGAAGTCCTTGGTGCGATTCGCTCCCCCGCCATGCACCAACTTGCCTGTGTACAAAACCGCGTCGCCGGCCTTCATCTCCACAGGGATCGTCATCTCTGGCGTGCCACGATCAGCGTAGTCAGGCCATTTGTGACTGCCCGGAATCACTCGCGTAGCACCGTTCTCGTCGGTGAAGTCGGTCAGGGCCACCAGGAAGTTGATAACGACCTCCGGCGCTTGAGCGCCCATCTTGAGGAAATGGGTCCAGCCCTCGAGGTCGCGGTGCAGCGGTTGCGCTCGGCTGTCGGGGCCAATCTCGATCACCTGGGCGGTCGTCAACCAGCAGGTACCGGACTCTTCCTGGAAAATCGCATCACCCATGGCGTGAAAGACATCAATATCCAGGATTTCCTCGCGGAATGTCCTGCTTATCTTGGCCAAAGCAGTCAGTCGCTTTGTATTCACGCCATGAAATTCGGTCATGATTTCATATTCGTCATTCTTACAGCCCGGCGTGAGCTTTTGCATCTCGGTTTCGATATCTTCGTTAAACGATACAACCTGTGCTTCAGTCAAATAATTCTTGAGGATGACACACCCGTCCTCCTTGAAAATTGCGTGAATGTCTTCAATCGATGACGTGCTCGGCACCGTTTGAATAACAGATTTCGCCATGTTGCTCATTTTGCGTTCCTCCAAAGATTGGTATCGCTGACGATACGAACAGATAACGATTAACAAATAGAATAATTTTAATCAAGCCTGCCTTCCAAAACCCTTCACGGCAAGAACTTAACTTCTCGTGCGATTTACGCACGCGCCAAACTTCCGCGCTTCAAATCGCCTCGCTCCAATGCGCAATAGGCGTAATAGATTGAAGCCGAGAAATATCCCCACGTGAGCAGTGCGAGAAATGGGAAATTCAATATCAAATTGGTCTCATCCCCTGGTATTTTGTAAAAATCGTAGATACAAGCAATCGCCAAAGAAGTCACCAGCGCCGCAAACGTGCTCAAAGCCTGCAATGACTCGCCAATTTCCATCAACTTGACGATGAAATAGACGAGATGCCCCGATAGCCAAATCCACATCACCACATAGAAGTAAGGAAGAATCCCGACCATGAAATCGGCCGTCACCAATACAATCCCTCCAAGAATTGCACCTGCGACCAGCATGATGTCTTGAACCACCGACAGCTTTCGCTTCCGAGTGACATCCATCAAACCAGCAACTGCAACAACCGGTAAACCGAATCCCCTGGAAAACGCATCCAGAAAATGCATGACCTCATACGAAACGTGCGAGTTCGTCAGCAAAAACACGATGACGTTCAAGCCGGAAATCCCCAGGGCAAGCCATTCCAGCCCAACAAGATAGTTGCGCTTTATCATGAACTTCACGCCATAAATGAGTGAAGCCAACGCAAATACCGAACAGGAAAACAAAATGCAATAGAGTCTAAGATTCATGATCAATCTCCGGCGAGTATCAGAATTCCGGTTTGAGACGACGCTTTCTGGGAAACCGAGTGTCGGTGCTCGTCATATCGGTTCACTGCTCCGCTCGGTCAGCGATGGACCGCGCCTTGCTGTTCACCCGATCGTCCAGAAGGTTCGCCATGCTCAATGCGCCATTGACGAAGCACCATCTGATCGGCTCGGGCAGCGTCGATGGGGTCTCGTGGCGTAGTGCCGAAAGCAGAGGAGGCTCAGTTCCGCGAATCCGCTCGGCGAGCAGATGCCCCATCAAGGATTGCGTGCCGAGGCCGTGTCCGGAACATCCTGCGGAATAGAAGATGTTCTGTTGGGCCCCGGTTTCACCCACCACGGGTAGCGCATCATTGGCGAAGCTGACGTAGCCGCTCCAGCACGCCCGGATAGCGAGATCTCTCAACGTTGGGAACCGGTCGTGCAGTGCCTTCACCAGCTCGCGATAGGCCACGTTATCCGGCACATTGGGTGTTCGCGAACCGTAGACGTAACGGAGGCGCTTCGTCGTGAGCACGAGCGTGTTGCGTGCCGTCAGGCGATGACTTTCCATCGTCCAATGGGCTGTCACCACGCCCTCGCGCCGCGGCCAACCCACGGCGGCAAGCTGTGGCGCGGACAAAGGCTCGGTCTCGATCGCCGACACGCGCAGCGGAATCACCTTGTCGCCGAGCAGGCCAAGCTGCGGTGTGTACGCGTTGGTGGCGAACACCAGGAATGGAGCGCTCGCGCTGCCGCGTGCCGTTCTTACCTTAACAATCGGACCCTGGTCATAGGACAAAAGCGCCGTGTCTTCGTAAATCCTCACACCAGCCTTAAGCGCGGCACGCCGCAACCCCATCACATACTTTCCAGGGTCCAGCGTGCCTCCTGTTGGGACGTAGTACCCAAATAGAAACGCAGGCGGGATTCCACGCGCGCGCATGCCGGCTTCGTCCAGAAATACCGCAGGAGAGCCGAGTTCGATACCCAGTTGCATGGTCTTGCGGACATGCTTCTCCTGTGATGGGTGGACGCCTGCCCGGATCAATCCGGATGCGTTGTAGTCGCAGTCGATTTCGTATTCGCGCAGCTTTCGTTCGACGTACCTAACCCCTTCGTCGTAGAACCCAACAATCGCCTTCGCCCGCTCGAGACCCACGCGTTTCAGGAACAGGTCATATTCAAGTCCCTGGCCGCCCGCGAGGTAGCCCGCGTTTCGACCGCTTGCACCGAAGCCGGCGAACTCACGCTCAAGGACGATCACTTTCGCCCCTTGCTCGGCAAGCTCCAACGCGGTGGACAAGCCGGCGAAGCCAGCACCAACAACGATCACGTCGGCGTCGACGTCGCCGTCCAGCGGGGGTTGAAGATCAGCTGGCTTTTCCACCCACATGCCGATCGGCCGATACTTCTTCAGTGCAGCGGTGACTCTCTCTTGTGCCACCGTACTGTCGGATGGCGCTTCCGCACCCTTGTCCAAGGGGCGCGAGGTGGCTCCGACGAATTCCTCCGCCCAGTTCTGCGTTGCATTCGCTTCAATCATCGCTGCCTCCGTCAGGGCTTGCTCAAGATGTGCACGGCGAGCGCGGCCTCTTCAATACCTTGCAGCCCACCGCCGTTTTCCTGAATTGCATGGCGGGCACCCCACACTTGGCGTGCACCCGCCTCTCCACGCAATTGCGTCACCAGTTCATAGAGCTGGCCGATGCCCGTCGCGCCCAGCGGATGGCCTTTCGATTCGAGGCCGCCAGAGGTATTGATGGGGATGCGCCCACCGATCGTGAAATCGCCGCGTTCAGCTGCGACACCACCCAGACCGAGCTGCGCCAACCCGAGGTTTTCCGCCTGGATGATTTCGCCCATTGCCGATGCGTCGTGCACCTCGGCAACGTCCATGTCTTCCGGTCCCAGGCTGGCTTGCTCATAGGCCTGGAGCGCGGCCAGGCGCCCGATGTTCTTTTCCGGCTCGTCGATACCCCGATGCGTGAAGCTGCGCACCACGCTTGCGGCAACCTTGATGCAACGGCTGCGATCGGCGCCAATGCGCTGCAGTCCCTCTTCGGTACAGAGAATCGCGGCAGCCGCGCCGTCCGTGACCGGCGCACACATCGGCAACGTGATCGGATAGGTGATCGGCGGTGCCCCAAGCACCTCGTCGATGGTGAACGGCTTGCGAAACTGCGAAAGCGGGTTGTGCACCGAGTGCCCGTGGTTCTTCGCAGAGACGGCCGCGATCTGGCGCTGCGTCGTGCCGTAC
Source organism: Burkholderia sp. SRS-46 (assembly GCF_004343775.1). Classification (GTDB taxonomy): domain Bacteria; phylum Pseudomonadota; class Gammaproteobacteria; order Burkholderiales; family Burkholderiaceae; genus Burkholderia. Next base: position 98,906 of record NZ_PTXL01000003.1, read on the forward strand.
GTCTTCATGTGATACCGGCACAGCGCGGCATAGATCGACATGAAGCGGCTGTAGGGCCGGTCTGACTCGGAGCCGCTAGGCGGCTCGACGCCCTCGCCTAGCTTCACCAGGTTCGCGAAGTTTTCGTCGACGCGCGACACGTCCCACCCGCCCTCGAACAGCGCGAAGGCCTTTGCCTTGTCCGGAACGTTCATCTTCTCCGCGCCGATCGCCAATGCCACGTCACATGTGCCGGCTTTCAGGCTCTGCACCGCCAAATGCACAGCGGTGCTGCCCGATGCGCAGGCATTCTCGACGTTGAACACCGGGATGCCCTCGAGCCCGATCTTGCTGAACACAACCTGGCCCGGGATCGATATTTGTCCCTGCAGGTGTCCATTGGTCACGCCCGAGTAAAACGCCGCGCCGATCGCGTCGGCATTGCAGCCCGCGTCATGCAAAGCGCCGCGCAGCGCCTCGCGGGCCAGATCGTCGATGCTGCGCTCGATGTGCCGACCGAACACGGTCATGGCGATACCGACAATGTAGATGTTGTTCATGGCGTGTCGCTCGTAGAAGGCCTCTTAGATCTTGCGTTGCTGGCCTTGCCAGTACTGCTCGCGCAAATCTTTCTTCAGCACCTTGCCGACCGTGCTGCGCGGCAGCGCGGCGACGAAGTCCACACTCTTCGGCGCCTTGACCGAACCGAGCTTGTCCTTGCACAGCGCGACGAGTTCCTCGGCGCTCACGCTTTGGCCGACGTTAAGCTCCACGACTGCCTTCACCGCCTCGCCCCACTTGTCGTCGGGCACGCCGATCACCGCGCAGTCCTGCACCGCCGGGTGTGCCCAGATCACCTGTTCGACTTCGCTCGGGTACACGTTGAAGCCGCCGCTGATGATCATGTCTTTCTTGCGGTCGGTGATGTGCAGGTAGCCCTCGGCATCCAGGTGGCCGATGTCGCCGGTGTGCAGCCAGCCGTCGACGATGGTCTCTGCAGTCTTGTCCGGCGCCTTGAAATAGCCCTTCATGATGAGATCGCCGCGCACGCAGATTTCACCGGTCTCGCCTTGCGGCAGCACCTCGCCCTGATCGTTCAGGATCTCGATGCGGATCAGCGGGTTCGGACGGCCGACCGAAGACAACCGTTCGTCAGACGCAATCTTTCCGTCGATGAAATGCTCAGTTGGCGTCAAGTAGGAAATCGACGCGGCGGCCTCCGTCTGCCCGTAACCGCCGGCCATGACGGGGCCGAACACCTCGATCGCACGCTTGAGCTTCTCCACCGACATCGGCGCGGCGCCGTAGAGGAAGTACTTGAGCGACGAGAAATCCTGCTGCTCGATGCCCGGGATATCGAGCAGGCGGTAGATGACCGTCGGCGGCAGGAAGAATTCGGTGACGCGATGCTTGGCGATGGTGGCCAACAGCAGCACGGGATCCGGCTTGGTCAGTACGACCACCGTGCCACCGCGTGCGGTACAGGGCAGAGACAACATACCCGCGGTATGCGTCATCGGCGCCGCGGCAAGATTCACCGGACGCTGCGCGCCATACGGGAATGCGATCATGAACTGGGCGAAGTACGTCTGGAACGCGCGGTGCGAGTTCATCACGCCCTTCGGTGCGCCAGTCGTGCCGCCGGTGGCCGACAGCGTGACGATGTCGTCCATGTCGTAATCGACACGCGGCATCGTCGTCGGCTGGCTTGCGCTCCACGTTGCAAGCGACGGCGCCCACGATAGCTCGGCATCGATGCACACCCAGAGCTTCACCTTTGGCAAGCTGGCGCGCAGTTCTTCGATGATCGACGCGAAGGCCTCGGTGAAGAACAGCGCCTCGCAGTCGAAGGCGTCGAGCACGTACTGGTTCTCGGCAGGTGCGTTGCGCCCGTTGACGGGGATGTACACCATGCCCGCGCGCCACATGCCGAGCGTGCAACCCCAACCGATCACGTCGTTGTCCGCCCATACTGCCGCCTTCGCTTCCTTCTCGAACCCGCTCGCAAGCAGCCCGTTCGCAATGCGGCAAGAAAGCTCGCCGATCTCCTGGAACGAGAAGCTTCGCTCATCCTGGATATAGGCGATGCCGTAGGGGTTGATGCGCCACCCGCGATCGAAAAAATCAATGATTGCCATTTGCGTATTCCTTTGAATTCATGCCAGGTCGATGACGGGATGACCCCTGCCTTCCGCGCACGGGTCGAACCAACCCGTGCGGCGCCCTCGCGTGTACAGTTACAGCTGCGTGATCGTTGCGCGCGCCAGCCCGCGTTGCTCGAGGAAGCCGAGCAGGTACCGGTGGCCGAACGCCTTCGAGCCAGATGCAAAGCCGACCTTGGCGGTATCGCCATCGAGGAGCTTGATGGCGCCGGCGGCATGAAGCGCTCCGGTGGCGATATACGGCGTGATGCCGTGCAGCGTTGCACGCACCGCTGCGAGCTGGCCACGGCCGATTGCGAAGTCGACGGTGCGATGCAGCGACGTGCGCTCGCGCGGCGGCATGGCCGGCGTGGTCGAATCGACGAGCTGCTTGAGCACCGCTTCCTGTTGCTCGCGCGGCAAGTGCGCGTACTCGGCATCCCACTTCTGGCCGAGCGCATGCACCATCTGCATCGCGTTGTTGTCGTAGAAGCCCACGCACGAGATGCAACTGCGCACGCGCGCGTCATGCTCGAAGTACACCGGCAGCGACGTGCCGCCCCACGGCAGCGCAAACACGGGCTGCAGGAAATCCGGGGAGGAGACGTTGAACGAAGCGTGCTTGTCATGCGGCACCAGCTTCTTTTCCCACAGGTAGCATGCTTCCTGGCGGTAGCCACCGAAGATGGTTGCGGTGGAGCCCACGCTCACACCGGCGCCCGCGCCACGTGGGCCGCGCGCCAACGTAGCCGTCTCCAGTGCATCGACGCCCGGCGTCTCGAGCGCCAGCTCGGCGGCGATTTCTGCGAACGAGTACATGTACGCATTCGACGGCGATACCAGCAAGCCGGCCTGCCTGTACAGTTCGCCAAACTGCTCACGCACCTGGCGCATGTAGTGCTGCTCGCCGGTGGTGTCGAGGTAGTGGCAGCCAGCGTTGAGTGCCGCCTCCACCGCAACCAGCCCGAAATCGAAGAACGGCCCGACGGTGGCACACACAACTTTGGCGCCACGGAATGCGTTCACGAGCGAGTCGACGTTATGTTCCGCCTCGATGATTTCGTAGTTCGCCGACTCAAGGCGCACGACGCGCTGCGCCATCATTTCCTTCGCGCGGGCAGCGTTGCGTGCCACGGCGGTGAAGGGAATGTTCTGGTCGATCAGCCAGTCCATGATCAGCATGCCGGTGTAACCGCTTGCGCCATAGACGACGACGGGGTGCTTTGCCATGATTTATCTCCTGATAGTTCGGTTGTTGAGAGCTGATTCAATTCATCGTGATTTGGTACAGGGAGCCACTTCGCACGTCAGTTTCCGAAGCGTGTCCACCGTGTTTCGAGAGCACGAAGATCTCACTCCATATAGAACATCAAACCTAACTTAGGTCATAGTGACAAACTATGGGTGGCAGTAATCGACTGAGTTTTCGATGCCGACTTTGCCGCTGCCGCTAGTTGTTTCCGCTAGTGTTGATGTGCTGGTGAGACTTGAGCCAAGGGGCGTTCAATGCTCTGCCAGCACCCCCTCACGCGCAAACAAGATCGTTTTTCCTACCGCGTTCGTCAGAGATGCAGTCAGCGTCGCGCGATCCTCGCGCTGCGTAACATCGAACGACGCGCCGTCCGCCTTCTGCTGCAGCATCAGACCGTCGAGCCCGACGCCGGTCAGGCGACCGTCATTGACGAACAGTTCGGTGATCGAGCTTTTCGTGCCTGAACTCACCGGCGTCCAGCTCTCCCCTCCGTCGGTGCTCTGGAACATGCTTCCCAGCAATCCGGCCACGACGATCCGCCCGTCGGGCAGTGTCACTCCCGTCCACAGCGTGCCCTTGCCGCCCGTCGCGCTGTACGTCCAGTTCGCACCGCCGTCGATCGACTTGAGCACCGTCCCCTGCTCCGACACGATGTACAGCGCGCGCTTCCCATCCGAGAAGATGTGGTACAGGTTGCGGTCCGCTTTCCCGCCACCCGGCGGCTTCAGCAGCGTCTGCTTGTTCCATGTCTTGCCGCCGTCGTGCGTCACCAGCATCAGCGACCACAGGCCGACTGCAATCCCGTCCTGCGAGCTCGTGAAAATGACGGAGAACAGCGGCTGGTCGACCGACGTGTCCATGCGCTGCTTCTGCCAGGTTTCCCCGCCGTCGCCGGTCGCGAGAATCGTGCCCCATTGACCGACCGCCCAGCCGTGCTGCGCGTCGACAAACGTGACGGCTGACAGCGTTGCCGAGTTCGGCACGGCATGGGCCTGCCGGAACGACTTGCCGTCGTCGTCCGACAGCAGAACAAGGCCGTGCTCACCCACGGCGACGATGCGTTTTCCGGCGCGCGTCGCGTCCGTCAGCATCATGTGGGTCGGCGCGACCCACGCATGCGCCGGCACCGCGGCCCAGTCCGCAACGGTTCCTGGTGGTTGCGCGAACGCGGTCGCGGCTGCGCAGAGCGCGGTACAGGCAACTAGAGTCTTGATCATGGATGCATCTCTGTCGTGATGTGCGCGGACTTCAGTGGTTGAACAAAACGGCCCAACCCGCACGCGCCTCGCCGAGCGCGACGGTCGACGACACGGTCGGCGCCTCCGCGGCCAGGGCCTGCCGTCGAGTCTTGACGTCGCTCAACGACGGCGCGACGTTCGATTCGTCGACGGCAACGGCGGGTGCACCCGCAGGTTTTGCATGGGTCAGGACCGTGTGAATCGGCCCCGCCCCGTTCGAGATCGGCCCATGGAATGGGGCAATTGCCGCTGCAGCAGCGCAAAGCACGGTACAAACGACAAATGTCTTGATCATGGTTGAGTCTCCGTCGGGATGTTCGCAGGCTTCAGTGGCTGAGCAGGCCCGGCGCACGCGCCGGCTTGCGACGCGGGAACCAGCGCTCCAGCACCGAGGCCAGCGCGGGCAGCGCCGTCATCGCCATCACCAGGTTGACGATGAACATGAACGCGAGCAGCTTGCCCATGTCCGCCTGGAACTTGAGCGCCGAGAAGCTCCAAGTCGCCACGCCGATCGCCAGCGTGATCGCCGTAAAGATCGTCGCCACGCATTCGAACTCGAGCGCACGCTCCATCGCCTTGAGGATCGGATCGCCCTCGGCCAGGTGTCGCTGCAGCCGGTTGTAGATGTACAGCGCGTAGTCCACGCCGATGCCCACCGCCAGCACCATCACCGGCAAGGTCGCCACCGTCAGGCCGATCTTGAGTTCCTTCATGAACCAGTAGCCAATGAAGGTAGCCACCGCCAGCGGCACGCAGCAGGCCAGCATCGCGCGCCAGTCGCGGTACGCGAGGAACACGAGGATCACGATGGCCGCGTACACGTACAGCATCATCGGCAGCTCGCTCCTCTCCACTTCTTCATTGGTGGCGGCAAGCACGCCTGCATTGCCCGCCGCGAGGCGAATGTTGATACCCGGGAACGGATGCGACGCGCGGTACTGCTTGATGTCGCTGAGGACCCGGTTGATCGTCGTCGCCTTGTGATCGGTCAGGTACAGGTGGACGGCAGTCATGCTGCAATCGGCCGTCATGAAGCCCTTCAGGCGCGACACATCGACCGATACCGCACCGTAGTTCTCGGGGTCGATCGGGACGACGTTCATCTTGGGATAGTCTTCGTTGTAGCCCGCGTTGTAGGTGCGCAGCATCGCCGAGTAGGACTGTGCGGACACCACGCCCGGTTCGGTGCGCATGGCGGAGGTGAATTCGTTCTCGTACAACCCGACGGCCGGGTTGTCGCACGCCTTGCCGTTCGACTCGATGGCCACCGAGAGCCAGTCGAGGCCCATGTCGTAGTTGCCCGCAATCGACGTCGCATCCCGGTTGAACCGCGCTTCTTCACGCAACTCCGGCGCGCCCGGCTGCAGCGTGCCGATCACGCGGTCGCGGCTCTGCCAGACGGAGGCCCCGAACACCATCAACGTAATCACGAGCGTGATGCCTGCAAACTTCGGCTCGGCCACCCGCGACAGCGGACGCAGGAATGCCGAGCGCCGGGCACTACGCTTGAGTGCGCTTTCAGCGTATGCCTGGGTGAAGTTGAAACACGATGCGGCAACCGGCAGCAGGATCAGGTTCGTGACGATCTTGTAGGCCACGCCCAGCGACGCCGTGATGGCCAACTCGCGCACCATCGGAATCGGAATCAGCAGCAGCGTGATGAACGACACGAACGCAGTGACGAGTGCCAGCACACCCGGGATCAGCAGACCGCTGAAGCTGTGGCGCGCAGCATCGTACGAGCTATTCCCGCGAGCGATCTCGCGCACGATGAAATTGACCTGCTGCACGCCGTGCGACACGCCGATGGCGAATACCAGGAACGGCACCAGCACCGCGAGCGGATCCAGACCGAAGCCCAGCAGCCTCAGCGTGCCGAACTGCCAGACCAGCGACGTCAGCGAGCAGACGATCAGCAGCACCGTGAAGCGCACCGAATGGCAGTACCAATACACCGCAAGCGCGGTCAGCAGGAGCGCGATCGCGCAGAAGCCCAGCACGGCAGTGGCGCCATCGGCAATGTCGCCGATCTGCTTCGCGAAGCCGATGATCTGGACTTCATAGCCGGCGTCTTCGAACGGCTTGCGGATCTTGTCTTCGAGCGTATGGTTGAACGCGACATAGTCGAGCACCTTGCCGGTGCTGTCCCGTTCGTTCAGCTCGGCGGTGATCATCGCACTGTCTTCGTTGTGCGCGACGAGCGTGCCGACGTAGCCCCCCAGCGTCGTCGCGCGACGAATGTTCGCAACGACCTCGGGCGTCAGTTGATCAGGTGTGATGCTGCCCGAGATGATCGGCTCGGCGCGAAACCCTTCGTCGGTGATCTCATTGACGAACGCGTTCGGCGTCCACAGCGAGCGCACACCGATCCGATCGACGTTCGGCAGGTACGTGACAGCCTGGGTCACCTTGTACAGGCGCGTCAGCCCTTCCGGCGTCCAGATGGAACCCTTCCTGGCGCGCACCACCACCGTGATCCGGTTCGCGCCGAGCAAATTGGACCGGTACTTCTGGAATGTCTGGATGTATTCATGGCCAATCGGCATCTGCTTCTCGAAGCCGGCGTCCATCCGGAGTTGCACGGCGAATACCGCCATCACGACGGTAAACAGGCCGATCACCACAAGCACGATCGCGCGATGGGCGAAGAAGGCCTTTTCCAGCCTGCTGACAAGACGATTGAGCACAACGTTACCCCTTCAAGTATTCCGGCGGCGCGCGATGCGCGCCGTCTCTCACCGGTTCATGCGTCAGAAATTCCGGGTGACGAACATCCCGACGAAATTGCGATCCGCGTATGGCTGCCCCACCGTGTTGTGCCCGCCGAAGAACGCCGTGAAGTTGATGCCCGCCTGCCAGACGGTCGGATTCTGGTTGAACAGCACATAGACGTTCACCGACTTCGCGCCCTGCAGGTAGTTGCCGGTGAACGTCGGTGTATAGCCGTAGAGCCCGGTGGAGAAGGTCACCCCGGGTGTCACCTGCCAGCCGTGGATCAGCGTGCCGTCATAGGTCCAGTTGAAATCGATCGTCGCGCCGACCGAACTCGCCGTGCCCTGCGCCGCCACGATCGGATAACCGAGCCCCGAGGCGTTGTTCAGCCACGGCAGATAGCCGGCGGCGGGTACCTGCGTGACCGTCTGTCCGTTGATCGTGCGCGTGACGCCGTTGGCATTCAGGCCCGGGTAATGGATCCACGTCAGTTCCCACGTCAACGTGGCCGAATCCGCGCCGAGCAGCTTCAGGAACGGATACCCGCTGCGTGTCAGCGCCAGCAGGCCGTTGATGTCGAGCTGGAATTTCTTCTTGTCGGCCCACTGCTGGCAGTCGATGCCCGACACGCCGTTCGTGTTCAGGTCGAGCGGACCGCCGGCCCCGAAGCAGCTCGACAGCGCGACCGCGTCACGCGGGCGATACGACAGCTCGGCGCCGATCGCCCAGTCGCCGAGCCCGAAGTTGGTACTGGCGCCGAAGAGCTGGCGGTTGCCGAGATACGACCATTGCGCAACCCCATTGGCCGTCGACGTCAGCACCGGCGCCTTGTCGATATAGTTGACGTAATACAGCGCGAAGTTCGCACCGAGGGAAGGCGGCGCGAAATTGAATTTCACGCCGAACTGCGGCCGGTATTTCGCCGGCAGCTGTGTCGAGACCGGGATGCCGATGTCGTTGAACGGCGGCCCGGCGAAGTTGCCGTTCACGAGCCCGTTCTTGATTCCGTCAAGCGTGCCCTGGTTGCGTGCCGAACCCGGCCCGCCGATCGCGTTCGCGATCGTGCCCGCACTCGGGCCGGCCACGTTGAAGTTGGTCGTATTGATCGTGAACGGTTCCGCGCCGCGGCCAAAGCCGTTCGTGGTCGACCAGAACGTTCCGACCGGCGGATAGCGGTTGCCGTTCCACTGAAACTGGTAGTAACCCTCAGTGCTGATCCCGTGCGAGAGATCCGCGGCGAAGCTCACCATCGGCGCCGGGAGCAGACCTTGCTTGAGCTGCGTGCCCGGAATCAGCAGCTTCTGGATATCGAGCGAGTTGGTCGCATTGATACCGTTCTGCGCGTATATGCTCTCACCCCAGTTGATCACCTGGTTACCGAGCCGCACGTGCGCGGGCCGCCCGTTGATCGTGAAATCCTTCTCGCCCCATAGGTCGAGCAGTTGCGCGTTGTACACCACCTGCGCCGCCGCGGTGCTCGACAGCGGCGTTCGCTCGGTGTTCTTCGCCATGAAGTCGTACATGCCGGTGCCGCGCACCATGAACTTCAGCCCTGCGCTCGGCATCTTCAGCAGCAGCTCGCTGGTCGCGCTGATGTAGGTGCTGAACGGCTGCCCCTTGCGGTAGTTCAGGTCACCGTTGTCGCCGAAGCCCCACTGGTTGATATTGGCCGCCGCACCGCAGCCGTTCGCGTTCGGATCACCGGTGAGCGAGCAGCTCGGGCTCTTGGTCCGAATACCGGCTCCTGCCGTGATATTGCTGACCAACGACCCCTGCACGGCGCCATCACCCAACGTGAAATCGTACCCGTACGCGGTCGATGTCGCGGCACCCAGCACGGAAATAGAAACTGCAGTATGCCTAACGATTTTTTTCGCTTTCATGTCTCCACCCCATCTCCAAACCGGATGCCGGCGACGCATCCATGCGCGCCGGCTCCGTTTTTTATCTACTCGACACGCGTCAGCGTTCGCTGACCGACCGCAACGTTTCTGCAGTAAAGAAGTCCGCCCTGAAGCGTGGATCATTGGCTTGCTGATACCAACGGAGGTCTTTGCCTTGGCCGATCGACGATGAATCGGTTACATAACGCCCATTGATCAAGTCATATTGCGCGAACGGCTCGTTATCGCAGGTGCCGCCCAGCTCCCACACCGGGATCGGGTAACTCTCGCGCACCCTCCACAGCTTGCCTTGGGCGTCGTAGTCCTCGCCGGCGAGCGCCAACCAGCTATCCTCATCCAGATAGAAGACCTTCTTCGATGCAGCGTGGCGCGCGGTGGTCTTGAGCGTCGCCTCCACAACCCAGACGCGGTGCATCTCATAGCGCCGGTTGGCGGCGGCGACACCATCAGGCCTGATCACGTCGTGCAACTTCTCGTTGAATTTGTACATGCCGAAGGCGTTGTACGCCACGATCATTTCCTTCTTGCCGACAAGCTTCCAGTTGAACCGATCGAGGGAGCCAAAGAACATGTTGGCTTCATCGATCAGGTACTGGTTTTCGAAACCGATGACCGGCGCATCGTGTGTGTAGGCCGGCATGCGACGCACGCGCCTCTGTCCGGGGAAGTAATAGAAAGTTTCCGGATCCTTGTTGAAGAATTGGCGCTGAACAAAGGCCTGCCCGGCCAGCGCCGGCGGCGATTGCATCTGGAAGAAGGTGCCGCTGCTGAACTGGTCGACGTCCTGAGGTGTGTGTTTGCCCGACTTGCTCGGCGGAAAATATTGAGTTGCCGTGCTAATTGCATCGATCCATTCGCTGCCGCCCGGACGTGGGGAAACCGTCGTCACCACAGCCGGCCATTCAATGGCTTCGCCCCGGTACCGCATGAGATAGTTCAGAATCGCTTCGGCGCCGTTCTTCGGTTGCGGAAATGCGACCCCCGGAAGATTCGCAGTCTGCAACTGCTCGCCCGTCGAATCGAGCTTTGCCGCCGTGAAGTTCGCCTTGGAGTTCTGCGCGACAAAGTCCGGCACTTGGCATTCGCGATGCGACGGATACACGTCCATCCGGTAGCCCTTCTTCTGTTTGACCAGCGCGATCTGCCCAGGTGTCAGCTTGTCTGCGTACTGGTCGATGTTCGACGCGTCGATCGAGTACAGCAGCTTCTCGTTCTTGTGCTTCCAGAAATCGCCGCGAACCTTGCCCCACTCCCAGCCTGCGTCGGGCGATTGCTTGCCGGCGTAGGCCGCCACCGCGCCGTCCTTGCTCGCGGCGTGTTCAGCACCTTCCGGGGTAAGGCCTTCCGCCGCGACAGCGTTGCCTGCCGAAAGTAACAAGACGGCTGCAATAGCAGACGCAGCTCCAATTTGGTGCTTCTTCATCATCGCCTCCTTCCTATTCCACATTCATTCGCCGATCACGCCACTGGCTAACGATCGGCATTCCTTACAATGCGATTACTGACGATCCGGCTTACCTACTTCCTGATGATTCACATCTCGCCGGATCCCGCAACTGCCATTGCCCGAATTTCAACGCAAAGCCCGGGGAGACCGAGTTGCGTCACGCCGACCGCCGTCCATGCGGGGAAGCAGTTCGGAAAATATTCGTCTTTGACGGCGGAGAACAGCTCAATGTCGGCTTGCAGATTCGTGTGGAAGGTCGTCATTTCGACGACGTCGGACAGGGTCGCCCCGGCCGCCGCAAGAATCGTCTTCAGGGACTCGAATGCGATTCGGGTCTGTGCCTGCACGTCCTCGCCAACTTTCATCTGTGCGTCGACCCCAACTTGGCCAGACACCCAGATCGTGTCGCCCACACGGGTCGCCGGCGTGAAGTGGTAGGTATCGTGCCAAGCCAGAAACTCGGGAGGAACGATCGATTGCCGTTGAGTACCAGATGCCATGGTGCATATACCTTCGATTAAACGAGTTGATGGACCCTATGGTGCGCGGAATGGATCGGCGCGGCGCACCTCGAGGCTCTCTTTTGCCTTCCGCCTCGCAGCCCGCGCCCTTCGATACTCAAGGCACTGCGCATTCGACCGATCATATACGCGCATGCGACCTATAATTAACGCGCCAACAACCTAAGAATAGCGCGCCACTGACCTAACAACAAGGTAAAAAAAATAGGGAAAACACTGACTTGAGTGTCGGGTCGCCCGGAAAGATTCTTGATTTCAAGGGGTATAACCACGAGGCGGCGGCCCGCCTGCGGACTGCGAGGTTGAGCCGGCACGGGCTTCCAATCGCGATATGACTGCAGCAGCGCACCGCTTGCCTGGCTACACGATGGTGTATCCTCTTGCTAGGTTGCGACCTATAACTTGCGATAGATCGAAGTGGAATCTCTTTTCTTGAGGGGGAGTCAACGTGCAACAAAAGGCGGTAAGGCGAGCAGCCGTGAGTGACCTTGCCGAGGCAAGATCAGCGACGGGATCGACTGCGCAGGGAAATCGGGAACGGCGCCTTGCGCAGATCATTCTTGCGGCGCAGCAAACGTTTCGCGAGGATGGCTATGCCGCGTTTGCTGCACGCAGCGTAGCTGCGCGCGTAGGGATCACATTAGGAAACCTTCAATACTACTTTCGAACGAAAGGGGAGTTGCTGAGCGCGGCGCTAATGGCATACGTGTCTCAGAAGATTAACGACTACACCACCATCGCAAACCAGCCGGGCATGAGTGCTCAGCGGCGTTGCTCAGCGCTGGTAGAACGCATTTTTTTCGACATCAACGAAACCGATCTACCGAAGTTCTTGTTTGAAATATGGGCATTCGCCCAGCAAGAACCCTACGCTGCCGAGCTCGTTGACGACATGTATACCGAGCATCGAAGCACCTTCGCGAAGTTGTTATCCGAGATCCACCCGACTTTGACTCACGAAGAGTGTCTTGCCCGTGCATCTGTGATTGTCGTGCAGATGGCAGGGATCATGATATTCGCCTACAACGGCGAAGATTCGGATAAGGACTATGCCGACTGCGTTCGCGTGACAAAGCAGTCTGTAAAAATGATCGTTGACCTTTCGCCAGAAGTACTGGAGAACGACGTAACGCTTCGCGGTTTGCCCAATCTGGAGACTCACGGCACGAACAGTGCGCACGGCGCCATCTTCAATTCTGACAAGGATGGCCAGGACCTGTTCGAGTTGAGCGCGCGACAGACGGGCCAGGATTCGCCTTATTACCGACCGACAGTTCAAGGGAAGCGACGAAAGGTAAAGATCAACGAAATCGTATCCACTGCCGCGAACCTATTGGCGACGGAAGGATACGTGAACTTTACCCTTGCGGGAGTAGCCAGGGAACTGGGCATCCCGGAATCCGCGCTCCGGAACTACTTTCCCACACATGATGATCTACTGCGATCGACCACGAGCGCGCTCATGAACGTTTATCAGGACCGGTATGCGGAAATGGGCAAGCCAAGCGACAAGCCTGCGTTGGAGCGACTGTGCGAGATCACGGTTGATGCTTTTGAAGAGGCTCGCGATTCAAGAGTGTGCCGATTCTTGTTCGAAATACTTGCGCTGGCCCAGCACTCGGACATTACGCTGGAACTGACGAAAACGCTCTACTCGGCCTATCGAGCACTCTATGTGGATTTAGTACGCGAGCTTGACGCTTCTGCCACCGCCCGCGAATGCCACGCGCGCGCGACGCTCATCGCAGCTCAGACAGAGGGAGCACCAATTTTGTTTTTCGGTTCAAAGAAGCAACCGTTAGAGGCGAATCGCATTTTCGAGTTGATGAAAGCCGTCACGATACGCGTCGCGCAAGGCAACGTTGGCACCAAGAGAGCGACAGAGAGTGGCCAGAGGAGATCGACGGCCTAGTTGGGGCAGCGAGAGACTTCCGAATCGATACGGTCGACTTGGTCACTGTCATGGATTCCAGGCTCCGGCTAAGCTGACATCCGGCTGCTCGATGCAGGCGCTGCCCGCAATCCGCCTATTGCTGATGTAGAACCCAGCCCGCCCCAAGGTCGACAAAGGCAGGCAAGCCGGCAAGCGAAAACTGCCGGAGTCATCTCGTATCCTGGCCCCCTAAAGGCTCACCATCAACCGATGTCGGGACCGATACCGACGCGAGCCGGTGCGATCAGCTGCGCGGCAGACTGGGCCGATGGCAAAGGCTGCCAGCGCCCTGCCTCAATCGACGCGATCAGACGGTACGGGATCGCGCGACGGCTCGACAAGCCGACCTCCCCGCTTCGCCGTGCGCGCGCTCGGAGACAATGGCACGCTGCAGATGATGAGATCGAGCGCGTTCGCCTACTGGCCTGATTGGCACGCCAATCGGGCTGGCGTGACAAGCCGGATTCCGGCGATACAGTGAACCGCCATTCGCAACCACTCAAGGACAGTCGCATCAGCTGCGAGCACACATTCACCACCTGCCGCCTGAGTCAAACCCAGATCGCGGCACAGCTTGCCCCCCACATCGGCTCCTTCGACGTGCGCCACCGCTTCGACATGGAGGTTCCGCCAGACAGCACGCCGTCGCACCGTGTCACACTGTGGGTGTAGGCAAAATAGCGCTGATGAAATTGGAAATCTCTCGACATGCTCCCGAAAGTGGCGCCCGCGCGGCAACCCAAGCAGCAACGATCGCAAGCGACTCAAAACCGGATTGCGCAGGCAACGATACGCCTGCTGGGTGAAATCGGCGAAGCCGGCCTGACGCATCGCGACGTCGCGAAGTGCGCGGAGGTTTCCCTGGCGGCCACGACTTACCACTATGCGTCGAAATTCGACCTCATCGCCCATGCGTCGTCCGTCATCCTCGAAGACTACGCGGCACGATTTCGTAATTTTGCGTCCCGCCAGGCGGCCCGCACGTCGGATCGCCCGACGTTTGAGCAATTCCTCGTCCGCCTATTGCGCAATGCCGCGGGACGGGACCGGCTGCGCACCATCGCCTGGTGCGAGATCATGCTCATCGCCGCACGAAACACCGATACCCGTGCGCTCGCAAAAAACTGGTACACGCACCTGCGCGAGATCTGGACAGATATCGCGTCGCTGCTCGGCGCCAGCCCCGAACCCCTCCACGTCCAGGCTGCGATCGACCGGACCATTGGCCTGCTGTTCATCGTCACGGCGCTCGGCCTCACCCCTGACGAGGCCGCGGCCTGCTTTACCAGCGGCCTGGACTGTGTCGTGCCCGAGCCTCTGTCCGATGTCCCGGCACCCGCTTTGGAACGCATATCCATCAAGCGCAGCAAAGGGCACGAAACCCGCAAGCAATTGCTCGATGCCGCCATTCGGCTGATGTCGGCCCGCGGCGCCGGCGCAGTGACCGGACATGCGGTTGCCGCCGAGGCCGGCGTCGCGCCGGCTCTGCCATCCTACTATTTCAAGCCGGTCGGCACACTGATCGACGCAGCGCGCGAACAACTCTATGAAGCAGCGAAGGCGCGTTATCGCGAAAGTGTGAACGGCATCGACCTCACGGTCGCAACGGTAGACCAGATCGTTGATCTGACCACCGCCGTACTCGTCCGCGAAGTCACACAGTTCAGCGACTTCAACCTCGCCACCCTCGCGATCGAAGTGGAGGCAGCGAGACAGCCAGCGCTGAGGCCAATGGTGGGCCGATGGTTCAGCGACCGAAGCCGGGCCTGGCATCGGCTCCTGGCCGGCTTCGACAGCACGGCACCCGCAGCACATGGGCTGCTCATGTGCGGTCTCTTCACGGGCATGCAGGTCCGCTTGCTGGCGACCGGTGCAGAGATCGCGGCGTTGGGCGACCTGCGACTCGAGTTTCTGGGCGCCCTTGAAGCAATGAACTACCCAAAACCACCCTCCCCGCGCAAATCTGTACAAACATTCAAAAAATGATTGACGCGAGCTAGCCGACCACCTAGCATGAACTCACGTTGCCGCCTGAATCTCACGTTTTCCCGCCGATTTGGCTGGCTCACGATATCTGTACAACCAGATTGTCTCGACTTTCACTGGACATGATCCGCCGACTCAGCCCCGTCGGCGAAGGTCTGCAGAAAGCGTAGCAACCGGTCGCGCCCGCAACCAGCGTCGGCGCATCTACAGGCCATCTCGGAGTTCATTTCAAGGAAAGCAAGCCATGACGATCAACCTGACTAACCGAGTTGCCATTGTCACGGGGGCCGGAGCAGGCCTTGGACGAGAACATGCCCTGCTGCTCGCGCGATTGGGCGCGAAAGTCGTCGTGAACGATCTCGGCAGCGATCTGAATGGCCGTGGCGGATCCGGTACCGCCGCCCAGAACGTTGTCGACGAGATCGTGGCTGCCGGTGGCGAGGCGATCGCGAATGGCGCGTCGGTGACTGATGTCGACCAAGTACAGCAGATGATTGACCAGACGCTGTCGCGCTGGGGCCGTGTCGATATTCTCGTGAACAACGCAGGCATCCTGCGTGACAAGACCTTCAGCAAGATGACGCTCGACGACTTTCGCGCAGTCATCGAAGTCCATCTGATGGGTTCGGTGAATTGCACGAAGGCCGTGTGGGACGTCATGCGAGAGCAGAAATACGGCCGCATTGTGATGACGACGTCGTCGTCGGGCCTGTACGGCAATTTCGGGCAGTCCAACTATGGTGCGGCGAAAATGGCCTTGGTCGGCCTGATGCAAACGCTGGCGATCGAGGGGGAACGACATAACATCCGCGTCAACTGTCTCGCTCCTTCTGCGGGCACCCGCATGCTGGAAGGCCTCGTTTCTGCGGACGCTTTCAATGCCCTCTCACCCCGTGCCGTCAGCCCTGCCGTAGCCGTGCTCGCCAGCGATGATGCGCCTACCCGCATGGTGCTTTGCGCGGGCGCAGGCAGCTTCGAGGCTGCACACATCACGCTCACGCCGGGGATCTACCTTGGAACCGGCGAAGATGTGCCGCACACGCTCGCTCAGCGGCTCGACGAGGTAGCCGCCGGCAGTGGCGAGTCCGTTCCTGCGTCGGGTGCAGCGCAGGTCGATATCGAGCTGCGCAAGGCCGGCTTTGTCGAACCAGAAACCACCGAGCATGAGCATGAGCATGCGTGACACATTCCGTCCGATTGCCGACGTAGCCGGCATCGACCAGGACCGCCGCGCGCCTGAAGCGCAGCATCATGGTCATGCATCGCTATCGCCGGCGCAATTGTCGGCCCTCGTCGGCGAGGAGCTGGGCGTTTCCCGATCACTTTGCGTCGACCAGGCCTCGATCAACGCTTTCGCCGATGTCACGCATGACTGGCAGCCCATCCATGTCAACGAAGAAGTAGCGCGCAGGGGTCCGTTCGGCGGCACCATCGCTCATGGGTTCCTCACCCTTTCGCTGCTCTCGGCAATGGCGTACGACGTCGTTCCCGTACTCGAAGGCCAACGCACAAGCATCAATTACGGCCTGAACAGTCTGCGCTTCTTGACACCCGTGCGCAGCGGCGAGCGTGTGCGTGGACGATTCAAATTGAAAGAAGTCGTAGAACGAAGCCCGGGCAGCTATCAGTTGACAGTGGGCGTCACGGTGGAAATCGAGCACCAGCCCAAGCCCGCGCTGGTAGCCGAGTGGGTGATGCTCGTCAGCACCTGACAGCAACGGAACCATCATCCAGACGTCCTGCTTTATCGTCATTGTATTCAGTATTCCTTTTTACTCATGCGGTGATGGTCGAGGCTTCGATCAAAACCGGGCACATTCACAAATCAATGCCATGACAAGCGAGCTCATCCTCTGTCGCCACGACCTGGACTTCATTCTGTTTGACTGGTTGCAGGTCGAATCGCTCACCGTCCGCCCGCGCTTTGCCAGCCAGGACCGGTTCGACTATGCGTCGGTGCTCGACGTCTACGAACTCCTTGCAGCTGACTTGTTCGCGCCCCACAACAAGAAGAACGACAGTCAAGAACCCACGTTCGATGGAGAGCGCGTGACCGTCAACCCGGAAGTCGGTATCGCATTGCGTGCGTTTGCCGATGCCGGCCTGATCAGCGCGTCGTTTCCCGCGGAATGGAACGGCATGAGCCTGCCCGCTACCGTCGAGCGGGCAGGCATGGCGTACCTGCTGGCAGCGAATCCTGGCACGGCCGGCTACGCATTTTTAACCATTGCCAATGCGAACCTCCTGATTGCGCACGGCGAGCGCGAACTGGTGTCCCATTACGTCGAAGCGATGTCCGAAGGTCGCTGCTTCGGCACAATGTGCCTGTCGGAACCGCAAGCCGGCTCGAGCCTCGCGGACATCCGAACCCGCGCAGTGCCAACCGGTGACGGCCGCTACCGACTGTTCGGCAACAAGATGTGGATCTCGGGAGGCGATCACGAGATTACCGAGAATATCGTCCACCTGGTGCTTGCAAAGATCCCGGACGAGAACGGCCAGTTGCCCGCTGGCGTGCAGGGCATCTCACTGTTCACTGTCCCTCGCAGGCTCGTCGGCAGCGACGGGGCAGCCGGGGAGCGCAACGATATTGCCTTGGCGGGCATCAATCACAAGATGGGCTATCGCGGCACCGTCAACTGCGTGCTGAATTTCGGCGAAGGCCGCTTCCGTCCGGAAGGTGAAGCCGGCGCGCTTGGCGAACTCGTGGGCGAACCCGGCAAGGGGCTCGCCTATATGTTCCACATGATGAATGAGGCGCGAATCTCCGTCGGCCTCGGCGCAGCCGCGCTCGGCTACACCGGCTATCTGCATGCGCTTGACTATGCGAAGACGCGGCTGCAGGGGCGCCCACGTATCGAGCGCGATCCCACGACAGCCCAAGTGCCGATCGTTCGTCACGCCGATGTGCGTCGCATGCTGCTTGCCCAGAAGGCGTATGCATCGGGAGCACTGGCGTTGTGCCTGTACGCGGCCCGCCTCAGCGACGATCTTCATTCGCTGGATGACGCCCGCGCCTGCGCGGATGCGCAAGACCTACTCGACCTGCTCACGCCGATCGTGAAAAGCTGGTCTTCCCAATGGGGGCTCGCGGCCAATGATCTGGCGATCCAGGTGCATGGTGGATACGGTTACACGCGTGAATACAACGTCGAGCAGTTCTATCGGGACAATCGGCTGAACCCGATTCACGAAGGCACCTTCGGCATCCAGGCACTCGACCTGCTTGGCCGAAAGACCCGTCAAAACGGCGGAGCCGCCATGGCACTGCTTGGCGAGAGGATTGCGCATACCGTAACGCGGGCGCAGGCGAGTAGGTCACTGCAGCGGCACGCCCTCAAGCTCGAAGCTGCGTGGTCTCAAATCCGCATAGTGACGGGCGCGCTGCACGCCATCGACAACAGCGAACTGCAGCTCGCCAATGCTGCGTCCTACCTCGAAGCATTCGGCCACGTCGTAGTCGGCTGGCTGTGGCTCGATCAGGCGGTTGCCGTGAACGCGCTGGCGTCCGATGTGCAAGCAAGCGATTTCCATCGCGGCAAGCTCGCCGCCTGCGATTACTTTTTCGGTTGGGAGATGCCCAAAGTTCCCGCATGGCTCGCGGTGCTGGACCCCGTCGAGACAACCCCGCTGAATACGCCGGTGGAATGGCTCTGAGCGGCGCCGCCGCACTGCTATCCGCATGGCCAGGTTCGCCCTTTTCCATTCGACCAAGGACGCATCATGATCGACGCAGTCATCGTTTCCACCGCCCGCACGCCGATCGGCAAAGCTTATCGCGGCGCATTCAACGCCACGCGTTCGCCCACGCTGCTGGGGCACGCGATCCGGCATGCGGTATTGCGTGCCGGCATCGAGCCGGACCGTATCGAGGATGCCGTGATCGGCTCCGTGCTCAACGCGGGCACCGCCGGCGGCAATCTCGCCCGGCATGGCGTGTTCGCAGCCGGGCTGCCTGATTCAGTAGGAGCGCAGACGCTCGACCGGCAATGCGCGTCCGGCCTGATGGCGATTGCAACCGCCGCCAAGCAGATCATGTGCGATGGTATGCAGGTTGTCGTCGCGGGCGGGCAGGAAAACATCTCGGCAGTGCAGGCCCGCTACTTCGAGTGGGTGAGCGCAGAGCGGGATCCCAACGTGGTGTTCGCACAGCCGGCGGCCTATATGCCGATGCTGGAAACCGCCGAGGTCGTCGCGCGCAAGTACGGCATCTCGAGAGACGCACAGGACCAGTACGCGCTCGAGTCGCAACAGCGCACCGCCGAGGCCCAGGCAGAAGGCCGCTTTGCGGACGAGATCGTACCGATCACTACGCAGATGTCGGTCACCGACAAGGTCACCGGGCAGACGTCGACCAAGGAGATCACGCTCGCACGCGACGAAGGCAATCGTCCCGGTACGACGCTCGCCTCGCTCGGCGAGCTGGCGCCCGTCTTCGAAGGCGGAGTCGTCACTGCCGGCAATGCCAGCCAACTGTCGGACGGCGCCAGTGCCTGCGTGTTGATGAACGGCAAAACGGCGCAACAGCTCGGCCTCGAACCGCTAGGCATTTATCGAGGAATGACCGTCGTCGGTAACGCGCCGGAAGAAATGGGCATCGGTCCCGTGTACGCGATTCCCAAGCTGCTGAAGCTGCACGGACTGACGGTGCAGGATATCGGCCTGTGGGAGCTCAACGAAGCGTTCGCTTGCCAAGTGCTGTACTGCCGCGACAAGCTCGGCATCGATCCGGCGCTTTACAACGTGAACGGCGGCAGCATAGCGATCGGGCACCCGTACGGCATGACGGGGGCACGGCTGGTCGGCCACGCACTGATCGAAGGTAAGCGACGGGGCGCGCGTTATGTCGTTGTGTCGATGTGCGTCGGCGGCGGCATGGGCGCGGCCGGATTGTTCGAAGTGGCCTGACTCGTCTATTCGTAGCACGCTTGGTTTTCGGTTTTGCCAGCCTATCCGGGCGTGCAGCGAACTATCGGATGTGTATTGAGCAATGTTCGGCGCGTTCACTCTGCGGGCAGCTGCCGCGCGCGTGGACGCCACAGCCACAACAATTTCACGGTGCAGGCCCGCATAGGCGACCTGACCATTGTCGCACTGCGTCACGACGCGTTCACCGCGCCCTTAAGCGCCTTGCGAGCGGTAAACTTCACCGTAGTCGCCGCGGCGCGATGGCGATCTCCGCGCCCGTCTTCGGGTTGCGACCGGTCCGAACCGCGCGCTGCCCCAGCGAGAACGCCCCGAAGTCGTCCAACTGCACCGCTTTGCCGCGGATCATCGCCCTGTGATGACGTCGAGCACCGCCTGGACGGGTTTTGGGGGTTGTCGTATTTTCTATGCAAGAACTGGCGGTTTTGTCCAAAAAATCGATATCGATCAAAGGCCTGCAGAATCGCACCTCGTACCAACGATGAGGAGTTGCGGAGCCTTGCTGCAAGGCACGCCTCTGTCGTTCACCGCCCCAATCTGCACGGAAAGTACGCAACCCCTTTTATGGCACCCCGGAAGCACCCGTTGGCTGCCAGACAGCAATTTATTGATTTACGACCAATATTTTTTGAGGGCGGGTCGCTAGTGCGCGCGTAGTTTCGATCGTTCTAACCGGGAATTTGCGCGGAAATCGAAGTCGCCCCGCGGAGGAAAACGTTTCATCGCTGATGCATTTCACGCCGCACACCGGCACGCACATCGCAATCGCCCTTGCCCGAAGCCTCCGGCAAGCACGCCTGCTTGATTTCATCGCATTCGCGATCTGTCGACTCGTCCGGCAGGTTGCGAAACTGAAACCGACGCTGTCCGACGATACGTTCCCCTGACCAACTACGGGTTGGCGTTCATGCGGGAACAGGAATTGCGTCGACGTTGCCATGAAGCACAACCCCGAGCGAGACATGCGCATCGGCCACACCGTCGGCAAGGCAGCCGCGTGGCTTGCCGCTGTCATTGCCCTGACGATTGCGACGCTGTTCGTCGTCATCGTGACGTTCGACTGGAACCGCGCGCGGCCGTGGGTCGACGACACGGTGTCGGATGCGATCGGACGGCAGTTCGCCATCAACGGCGACTTGCGTGTCGAGTGGCGCCGGCCCGTGAGCGAACAGGGCTGGCGCGCCTGGGTGCCGTGGCCTCGATTCAGCGCGAGCCAGGTCACGATCGCCAACCCGGACTGGGCGCGCACCCGGTATTTCGTCACGCTGGACGCAATCGGCTTCGAAGTCGAAGCGTTGCCGCTGATCGCGCGCCGCATCGTGATTCCGGCAATCGATCTGGTCAACCCGTCCATCGACCTCGAACGCCTCGAGGATGGGCGCACCAACTGGACACTCCAGCTCAAGAAGTTCGATCATCCGGGCCGGTGGACGCTCGACTTGCACAACATCGCGTTCGCCCAGGGCAATCTCGGCTACTACGACCAGCAAAAGCAATTCGACCTGAGCGCGGTGATCGACGCGCTCGGCCACTCGATCCCGTTCGGCGATGCGGTGAAACAGCAGGAGGCGCTCGCGCGCCGCGAATCGGCACAGGCCGTCGGCCAGGCGGGTCAAAGGAAGCTCGCGGCCCAGGCCCGGCCCGGTTCCGCGCGATCCGTCGCGCCCGCATCGGGTGCCGATGCGGCATCCCGCGCATCGGCCGCGGCCTCGCAAGCGTTGGCCGCGGCATCGCAGGCGTCGGCGGCGCGCTCCAGCACCACGATCGCGCCGGCGGCATCGGGCCCGGCGGCTTCGTCGAACGCACCCACGACGGCCGCGCCATCCGCCAGCGCCGGCGATTACACGATCGGCTGGACCGTCAAGGGAACCTACAAGAAGGGGCACGTCGCCGGCAACGGCAAGCTCGGCAACGTGCTGGGGCTGCAGGGCGCGCAACGTCCGTTCCCGGTTCAGGCCAATCTGCGCTTCGGCAATACGCAGCTGGCGCTCATCGGCACGCTGACCGATCCGGCGCACCTGGCAGCGCTCGATCTGCGCCTGTGGCTTGCGGGCACCAGCATGGCGCACCTGTATGAAGTCACCGGCATCCCGCTGCCCGAGACCCCGCCCTACGCGACCGACGGACGGCTGATCGGGCAATTCCGGGCGTCGGGCAACGTGTTCAAGTACGAGGACTTCACGGGGCGCGTCGGCGGCAGCGATCTCGGCGGCACGCTGGTGTATGTGTCGCGCGAACCGAGGCCGCTGTTGTCGGGCATGCTGGTGTCGAAGCTGCTGCAGTTCTCCGATCTCGCGCCGCTCATCGGCGCCGACACGAACGCCAGCAAGGCCCGGCGCGGCGATGCCGTCGCGCAGCCCGCGAACAAGGCGCTGCCGGTCGAGGCGTTCCGCACCGAGCGCTGGAAGAAGATCGACGCCGACGTCCACTTTACCGGGCGGCGCCTCGTCAAGACCGCGAGCCTGCCGATCACCGATCTGTCGACCCACGTCGTGATGCAGGACGGCGTGCTGACGCTCAACCCGCTGAACTTCGGCGTCGCGGGCGGGACGCTGGCGTCGAACATCCACCTGGACGGCAGCGGCACGCTCAAGGGGCGGTTCACGCTGCAGGCACGGCACCTGAAACTGAAGCAGCTGTTCCCGACCTTCACGGTGATGCAGAAGGCGCTGGGCGAAGTCAACGGCGATGCGGCGCTATCGGCCACCGGCAACTCGCCGGCGGCGCTTGCCGCCACGTCCAACGGCGAAGTGAAGACGCTGGTCACCGATGGCGCCGTGAGCCTCGTGATGATGGAAGCCGCCGGGCTGAACGTGGCGAACGTGGTGTACGAAAAGCTGTTCAACGATCGCGACGTGAAGATCAACTGCGCGGTGGCCGATTTCGTGGCGACCAACGGCGTGCTCGATTCGCGCGTGTTCGCAATCGACACCGACGACGCGGTGATCGGCATGGACGGCAACGTGAACCTGCGCGACGAGACCATCGACCTGACGATTCATCCACGCACCAAGGGATTCCGGGTGATCTCGCTGCGCTCGCCGCTGTACGTCGACGGCACCTTCAAGCAGCCCCACGTCGGGGTGAAGGCGGGGCCGCTCGTCGCGCGCGGCGGGGCAGCGATCGGGCTGGGTTTGCTGAATCCGCTCGCGAGCCTGCTGGCGTTGCTGCAGCCGGGCCGCGATCGGCCGCTGCCGTGCCAGCAGATGCTGGCCGACATGGCCCCGCGCCCGGCGGCGCCACCGCCGGGCATGAGCAAGGAGAAAAAGGCCGCGCCGGCGTATATGAGTGCGGTGCCGCACGCTTCACCGGCTTCCACGCCGGCGGCGGCCGAACGCGCGCCAGCGGGGGGCGCGAGCGAAACCGCCTCTTCTCACCACCGGTAACGCCACTACATGCCGGATCGGATGCCGGGCTCATGAGCGAGAACCGGTGCCCTATTCCCCTACGCGCCGCCCCACCTTCTCAAGTTGCACAAAAAATACCGGGTGTTTGGTGCTCCACTCGATGTGCTAACGGCTCTTCGAATGAGAGTGACCTTGCTCGCAACGTCCCAGAGGCGCACGTGGCGCTCGAACGAGCGCTCGTTCGCCATGTAAGCCGGTGCCAGCGCGACGACCCACTGCGTAACGTCATCGAGCGTCACGACGATTTCCCCGAACAGGTCAAGCATGTGCATGTTTGCCGATCCCGATAGTTGGGATGTCGGCGTTGCGCCGGAAGGGGTAATAGGCGGAAACACGGGTCAGACTGATCAAACGCGAAGGCATCCATCGTGACGCTTGGGCAGCAAATCAGGGGCTAAATACGTCTGAGATTAGATTTGGCATAATTACATCTATCGATGTTTTGGGGTCGTATCTGTTTTGAGACGACTGCCGTGAGCGTCTTGAGCGCCGGCGTCGTGATTGACGGGTCTGCAATGCGCGTGTCACAAAGCCGTCACCTTTGCACGTGCAAAGTCCCGGCGGACGATCGGCCGGTCGCGAGAATGGGGTGGCGCGGCTGGTAAGACGCCGTCAATGTCTCGCCGGTATCCGCTACTAATCACCGTAAGGGGTTCAGTTCTCCCCCATGAGCCGCGCATGGTACTTCGCGAGCCTGCGTCGGCAGCTCAATCGTCGAAACTGGCACGAAAATCAGCGACGTAATCCTGGCCGCCGTAGTAGACGCCGAGGATCGCGACCTGGCCGCCGCTGATTCGATACGCGATCACGGTGCGACCGCGGTAATGCGTGACGCGCAGGCCGGCAAGCAGGTCGTCGCGCGGCACGCCGCGGGCCGGGAAGCGCGAGAGTTGCTCGCAGAAGGTGACGATTGCATCGACGTATTCGGCTGCGGCGCGCCGGCGGCCGCGATCGCGTCTTCGAGCGCGGCCAGTTGGTCGTGCGCTTCCGGAGAGAAGGCGACGTGGTAGTCCGGGCCGCTCAACGCGACGACGCCCGGCGTTTGGCGAGCGATGCGCGGACGTCGGCTGCTGACAGCGCGCGCGACGGATCCGCGTCGAGCGCGTCGGCGGCCGGTACAACCGTCTCGCGCAGCCATGCGTCGACTGCCCGGTCGCGTGCCCCTAGCGCGCGCAGCGCGTCACGGATCACTTCCGACTCGGTCGCATAGGCGCCGCTGGCTACCCGCTGCCGCACGCCGTCGGCCATCTCGTTCGGGAGCGTGATGCTCATTTGCTGGGTGGTGCGCATGGCGACTCTCCTCTTCCAATAGGATTTAATCCTACTCCATCCCGGCCGCGCCGTCACGGACTGTGGTTTGCCGGGCGGGCTGAGGTCAGTAGCGCGCAATACAGCGCCGACGTCGCTCGCGGATCAGCGCGAGCAGCTGCGCGAAGGTGGCGACGCCGGCGGCCGGGAGCTGCGCGACCAGTTTGGCGTCGAACCAACCGTCGATCGTGTGCTCGGGCTGCTGCGCCTCGACGAGATTAGCCTCCAGGCGCGCAAGCGCGGCATCCTGCCGGTCGCGCAGGCGCCGATTGCGTGCGACCTTGCGATCGAGCGCCGGCGACGACGCCGGCGGATAGGTCTGGACGTACAGCGTTACGAGCTCGCGCTCGCTATAGACGGCGTACGGATCCACCGCGTCGCGAAATGCCTCGAGCGTCGGCACCTCGACTGCCCCACGCGCCGCGCCCCTCGCATGCGCATCGCGCGGCAGGCTGCCGGGTTTGAAGCGCAGCAGCGGCCGAAGTGCATCCGCCCGCACGTCAATCCCCCTCCCGCGGTGCGAGCCGGTCGTTCATCTCCGGTATTAAGCCTTGCGGTAGAGCGCCGCTCTCATAACGTTGCTTGATGGAGGCGAATTCCTCCCTGAAGTGGCGATGGCGCGGTACCGCGAGCTTCGAAGGCGGGAGGCCAGCCCCGCGACGGAATTCGATTGCGAGGTCGCAGGCGAGCAAGCCAAAATGCACCGCGCGCTGCGCGTCCATCTCCCATGACAGGTAGACGTCGCCAAAAGCCCCCCATGCGTTATCAAGCCAGTCCGCGCTGCTCTGGAGGGCCTGCGGCAACTCACGAAGTTGCGCGACGCTCGGGAGGGGAAGATCCGACCACACCGGCTCGGGGCCGAGCTCGGAGCTCAGGTGCATTTGTTCGACGTCTTTGAATGGCTTTGGCCAACCATTGGTGTCGGCCTCGAGTGCCTGAAGTACGGCGCAAAGGTAGACATGCGTGCGCTGCGCAAATGCCTCAAGGTCCGCGCAATTTCATATTGGGCACGTGCCAGCCGATCGGTGTCTGCCGCCCGCTCGCGCTTGTGATCGAGGTGCCGGAATAAGGCCGCCGTGAGCTGCGTGAGCGCGGAGCCGGCAAGCGCGCCCGACAGCACGCTCAACCTGGTCGGGGAAGGCGCGAGCGCCTGTGTGACTGCATGCACGTCTGGGGTCATTCCCGCTCCAGTTGGTTCGCTGGGGGCTGCAGCCGCCCGTCTCTCTGCTCGGTTCCAGCGGCACTCCTTGTTCGTAGAAGGCATCCGCACCGTCTGCACGGGATGCTCAGCCGGTAGCGGGTGCTACCGAAAGTGTACCGAACCGCACGGGCCCGCCGGATAGGGGGCAGGACGAAGTGTCGCCAAGAACCGGCGATCCGACAAAAAAATCGCCCACCTGACAAGAAGCCTTTATCTCGCTGACACGTTCATCCCGACGTCAGTATCTGCGCGCGACAGTGAATGGCGGTTCTTGGGCGACGCGAAAGACTCTGAACGAGGTCCAACAGTCCTTCATCAGTAAGGGGCAGCGCCCGACGAGAGCGCCACCAGAAGGGTATTCGTTTCTAACACGGAACGTGGCATCAACGCACACTCAGACGAGAGAAATCATTCCACACGTTCTTGAGCTCTGCTCACGCGGCAAGGTTGTGGCAGAAACCCTATTTCATGGCACTTCGCCAAAGCCAACGCATTGCGTTTTTCGTATCATTAATTGACGTGATCGCCCCCCGTGTAATCAGTCACATGCGTAAGGATAAACGTCTGCCCGTACGTATGAGCGAGATTGCACGAGGCGCGACGGCAGTAAATGAGACATCGCTTTCGACGGCTTGACTTTGGAAAGGCTTCACCTATCGTCTAAATCGAAGCGATTTCCTGATCGATGTGAAGCTCCGGGAGACGACATCATGGCAAGCGCGGGCATTCGGATCCAGTTTCTCTCCGATGCGGACAGCATTAACGCGCTGTCGCGGGTCGCAGCCATGCGCTCCGTCGCGACCGAGCCAGTGACCGTACCGATGTCGGATCAACGCTTTGGCATCGTCGAGATTGCGGCGATCATCGCAATCGTCAAAGAATCGGCCGAAGTCGTCGGGTTGTTGGCCGATGCGTACAAGAAACTGCAGGGGTGCAGAAAGATCACGGTGAAGACACCGAAAGGCTCGGTGACGATCGAAGGCGACGGTTCGCTGTCGACGGATGCGATCCAGGAACGAGTCGAGCAGGCCGACATTTTCTGATCGCTGGGTAGGCGGATATGGACCATATTCCCTTCGGCGCGTTCAATCCGCGGTTCTACGGCGTGTCCCTGCATCTGAGTGACCGCGACAGACTGAATCTTCAGGGTCGCTATGTCGATGTCTCCGATGATCTCGTCGACTGGGCAGAAAGAAACGCCGAACCATCGTTGAACGATGTCTCCGTGCTCTCGGCGATCGACCATGAAGTCCGGCATTTTCATGACTTTCTGGTCTCGCCGTTCGGCACGGTGACGATGGCCTCGCGCATGCAGGCATCGATCAACGGCTTCCATGTGTTGAAGACGCTGAGCGAATGCCCGGGCAGGTTTGTTCCAGTGCCACTCGTTCGCTGGATCGAATGGGACGACAGCGCGCGGCAGCGCTGGCTCGACTCCACCGGTAGCTTCTTCGGCATTCGAAGCGCGGACGACATCGTCGAACTAGCACATGTGCCTGACGTGGCGCGCGCGCCGTTCCCACGCGATCTCGCGTACCGCGCAGACGCCTCGTCCAATCAGCGCTTCCTGATTGCTGCGGCGTTGATCGCAGCCCAGGCCTACAGCACGATGGAAGTGCGGCGCAAGCATCGCTCTTCGCTCGGGGACATCAGTGCTTCGGCGGACGACATTTTCGAGGCAACGGCGCATCTCGTTCAGGTGCAAGCAGCCTGGTCGGGTCAGGGCGAGGCGGCGGCGAACGCGCTGCTCGATTACATCATGACGTCCCCGGCGAAATTTCTCGCGCCGCTGCAAGCGTTGCTGAAGGTGATGCGAGTATCGACAGGGCAAATCGATGTGGCGAGAGCGACGGCCTTATGTACGTGGATGCTGCTCGGACAGGGGGAGCGGTCGATGGCAGAGGGACATCCTGGCCACCGGTACTTCCAGGTGCTTGTCCTTGCCGCTGCGACGCCGGTCGATAAGGCATTTTCCGAGCCGATGCCCGCCGGCATGCTATTCGATCGCCTCGACAAGCTGACACAAAGCGCGTCATGGCGCGCGAACATTGCTTCCGCATCGGAAAGCGCGGATGAAAAGCTCGCGTTGTACGAGGAACTGGCACGCTCGCTGCAGGGCGGCTATTTCGATGCGCTGTTCGCCGTCGTACGGGCTTGGCACCACGATCAGGCGTTCGCTCGGCGGATGTTTCTGGACGACCCCGCAACACTCGCCAACCCGGATCACAACCTGCACAGCCTGGAGTATCCGCTGCCGTTCATCGAAACGCGCATGGGCTCGATGATGCATCAACGCAGAGACGCGCTCGATCTGGATGACCAGCGCGTGATCACAATAGACGAGGAAGGCAAGCAAGTGCTTGCCTACATCTCATCGCCTGGACGCGAGCACACCACGCTCGACGTCGATGACGCGCTCGCCGCGCGGCTGGTGACGCACATGACGGACTTCATGTTCGTCGACGAACCGGTAGATGATTTATACGAACACTGGTGCAGGCGGTTGATCGAGCGGTTCGTCGGCAAAAAAATGCTGTCGGTGTACTGACGGACGCTACCCAGAATCACCAGGCGCGCCTGATCAAGAGTACGCGTTGGCGACGGGTAGACTCGCTATCCGCGACCGCTGAACTGCGAATGCTAGAAAGGTGCTTTTCGTCTGTGCAAAGCCAATATGTGAACGTCAGCAGAGACCGAGTGGCCGACACCTGAATGTCTGAGCGAGGGCACCGGTAAACGACGCTTCAAGGCCGATTGCTGCCTGATGCGATAGGCCGTTGCCGACCCGAAGCGGACAATCAGCGTTTCCTAAAGCAGACGCTAACAGGTTACTCAGGCGACAATTTGATGTCGGCGTTGGTATAGCCGCCGGCTTGGTCGCACTCAAGCACGTGATGAGCACATTCAAGCCACTCCGAAAAGACTGCGGCGTCCATAGGCGTCCCGTGCCCATTCGGGTCACCCCAGAGAGCAAGGTTACCGAGAAGTGCGCCCAATACGTCAGGCCTATCGAGGCGCTCCCACTCCTGCTCGAGAAACTCAAACATCGTCAGATATGCTTGGCGTAGCGTAACGGCAGTTTCCAGTGACGGTCTTTCCATATCTCTTGGGGATTAGGTCAAAATTTGGAGTCTAGCTCGACTGACTGCTCTTGGCTGCGGATTCAACCCGTCAATGCAACACACTTGAGGCTGCATAGCAGCAAGGAGTGTTGCCATGAAACAGAGACGGCGGATCTACTATACAGCCCCCCAGAAGGCGTTAATGTGGGAGCGTTGGCGCACGGGCGAGTCGCTGCAACAGATCGCTCAGTTGTTTGATCGGAACCATTCTTCGGTACAACGGATTCTGGCGGAAACGGGCGGCATACAGCCAAAGCAACGGCACCGTTCGAGATTGGCACTGACCCTTGCCGAGCGGGAGGAGATCTCGCGCTCGGTGATTGCTGGCGATTCGATTCGCGCAATTGCGAATCAACTCGGACGTGCTCCGTCCACCATTAGCCGCGAGCGCAAGCGGAACGGAGGTATGCCGGGCTATCGGGCGAACAATGCGGACGAACTTGCTTGGGAACGAGCCCGTCGCCCACAAATCTGTAAGCTCGTCAGGAACCGGGAACTTGCCCAGGTCGTGGCAAGCAAGCTCCGGCTGCAGTGGTCGCCCGAGCAGATCGCCGGTTGGCTTAAGCACGCGTACGCGGTCAACAGGGACTATCAAGTGTCGCACGAGACCATATACCGCAGCCTCTACATACAAGCTCGTGGTGCGCTTAAAAAGGAATTGCTCGAGCATTTACGGCGCTCGCGAGCCATACGCCGTTCGCGTCATCACACAATGAAGACGGATGACCACGGCAGAATTTGCGACACTGTCCCGATTAGTGAGCGCCCCGCGACCGTTGAGGATCGCGCGATACCGGGCCACTGGGAAGGCGATTTGCTGTTCGGCAGCGCGAACAGTCAGATTGCCACGCTCGTCGAGCGTCAGAGCCGCTTCGTGATGCTAGTGAAGGTCGGCAGCAAGGATACGGAAACGGTCATCAATGCGTTGATTCGGCACGCGGGCAAGCTTCCTCAGGAACTCTACAAATCACTGACCTGGGACCGGGGAAAAGAGATGGCCGATCACACGCGCTTCACCGTGGCCACTGACATCAAGGTCTACTTTTGTGATCCGCAGAGCCCTTGACAACGGGGTTCGAACGAGAACACAAATGGGCTCCTCAGACAGTATTTCCCAAAGGGGATCGACCTCTCGACCTATTCCCAGGCCAAGCTCAACGCTGTTGCCAGGCGGCTCAATGAGCGTCCGCGAAAAACACTAGACTTTGATACACCGGCTGAGCGCTTTCATCAATTCGTTGCATCGACGGGTTGAATCCGCAGCCGGGAGCAGTCAGATGTGGCCGGCTGCTGGTACCCTATACAGTCTTTCAGAAGTCGGCGGTTGAATTTTCGGCTAAACGAGTCCAACCGGGGGCCGCGTCGTGACCGACCGCATCGCATGCCGGAAATCGTCTAAAAATCATGCCTTACGGTCGGGCTTCGAAGTCTACGATGCGAATTGACGAATTTAATGTGGAATTATTCGAATTGACGACGTTATTTTGATGAGACCGTCAATAAAATCATCAATTCAACCGCCGATCGCCTTCCGCAGCGGGCATTTCGACTGGACCTTTAATTTGCTCTACGGCCGGCGGGCAGGCGGACGAACTGGCGCGGGTGATCGTCTTCAGTATTCGCGGCTTCAAGGACACGGCGCAATCCGGCCAGGAGATGGCGCGCCTGATCGAAGTGTTGATCGACGCGATCACGCCTGCTTCGACGCGGCGCAAGTCGCCGCGCCGGCAGACGCGCCACGCTCCGTTTGCGCGCCCGCGGCAGACGCTCACGGCGCCGCCCTCAGATTGACGACGGTCCGGCCGTGCCCCTGGCCTTTCGCGAGTTCGCCCGCCGCATCGACGACCTGTTCCAGCGACACCTCGCGAATCATGCCGTCGAGCCGCGCACCCGGCACGCATTGCGCGAGCCGCTGCCACGCTTCGACGCGACGCGGCGTCGGGCAGCGCACCGAATCGATGCCGGCGACGGTGACGCCGCGCAGCAGAAACGGAAACACGGTGGTCTCGAGGTCGATGCCGCCGACCAGCCCGCAGACAGCCACGCAACCGCCGTACGCGAGCCGCGCGAGCGCCGTCGACAGCACCGGCCCCCCCACCGTGTCGACAACGCCCGCGAACAGTTCGGGCTCCATCCCGTAACGTCCCGGCTTGCGCGCGGTGACGTAATCGTCGCGGCCGATCGTGCGCGCCGCGCCGAGCGACTTCAGATAGCCTTCGTGCTCGGGCCGGCCCGTCATCGCGACGACGCTGTAGCCGAGCTGCGACAGGATCACGATCGCGAGGCTGCCGACGCCGCCGCTCGCGCCCGTCACGAGGATCTCGCCGCTCGCGGGGCGCACGCCGTGCTGCTCCAGCGCGAGTACGCACAGCATCGACGTGAGTCCCGCTGTGCCGATCCCCATCGCCTGCCTCAGCGTGAGGCCGGGCGGCAGCGGCACAAGCCAGTCCGCGTTCACGCGCTCGACCTGCGTGAAGCCGCCCCAGCGCCGCTCGCCGAGCCCCCAGCCGGTCAGCACGACCGCGTCGCCCGGCTGGAACCGCGCCGTCGCCGACGTCGCGACGATGCCGGCGAGATCGATGCCCGGTATCGCCGGGAACGTGCGGATGATGCCGCGATTGGCCAGCGCCATCGCGTCCTTGTAGTTGACGCTCGAATAATGGACTTCGACGACGACGTCGCCGTCCGGCAGATCGTCGACGCCCAGCCATTCGATCGACGGCGCGACGACACCGTCCGTTTCCTTCAGCATCAATGCCTTGAATCGGGATGCGCCCATCATCGTCTCCCCATCCGGTTGAGCATCACGGCGACGCGGCCTGCTTCGCAATCGCGAAAGCGGCGCGCATGCCCGGCAGCGCGTCGACGAAGAAGTCCGCCTGCAGCGGCGAGCCCGCCTGCACGTCGTACTGAGCGAAATCGCGCACGCCCGCCGCGAGCAGCACTTCGTCATCGATGAAAAAATTGCCGGAGCATGTGGCCGCCGGCTGCGTGAGGATCGCGTGCGCGGCGTCGGCCACGATCTCGGGCGTGCGCGACGCGGCGATCATGTCCTCCCCGCCGAGCTCGTTGCGCACGGCCGCGGTCGCGATCGTGGTGCGCGGCCACAGCGAGTTGACCGCGATGCCGACGTTCGCGAATTCGGCCGCGAACGCGAGCGTAAACAGGCTCATCGTGTACTTCGCGATCATGTACGGCGGATAGTCGCGAAACCACTTCGGGTCCGTCGACAACGGCGGCGACAGCGTGAGGACATGCGGATTCGCCGACTTGAGCAGATGCGGCAGGCACGCCTGCACGCACACGAACGTGCCACGCCCGTTCACGCCGTGCATCAGGTCATAGCGCTTGACCGGCGTGTCGAGCGTGCCCGTCAGACGGATGGCGCTCGCGTTGTTCACGACGATGTCGATCCCGCCGAACGCCGCGACCGTCTCGGCGACGACGGCCTGCACGCGCGCTTCGTCGCGAATGTCGGCGACGAGCGGCAACGCGTGGCCGCCCGCGTCCTCGATCGCCTGCGCTGCTGTGTAGACGGTGCCTTCGAGATGCGGATGCGGCGCGGCCGTCTTCGCGGCGATCGCGATGTTCGCGCCGTCGCGCGCCGCCCGCAGGGCGATCGCCAGGCCGATGCCGCGGCTGCCGCCCGACATGAACAAGGTCTTTCCGGCAAGGCTCATCTGTCTCTCCTTTGCGCCCGCGCCTGCGCGCCTGCGCACCGATGCATCGTCGCGGCCGGTCGGCGTCATGCTTCGCGCCGCACGATGTCCTCTTCCGCCGTCGCGGCACGCTCGGCCGCCCGCGCGCCCCGCTTCGGGCCCGACCGCCCACCGGCGCGGGCCTCGGTGGGCGGCGGGTCCTGCACGGAATCGCCGTCGAGATCCGGAAACTGCTTGCGTATCGCCCGTTCCAGCTCCGGCACGCTGCGCCGCACCGCGAGCCAGATGAGCTTCTTCAGCCGCTCGGGGTCGTGCGTGTGCTTCAGGTATTCCGCGCGCGTGCCGATCAGCCGCCACGGAAAATCCGGCAGCCGCAGCCGGTATTCCGGACTGAGGCACGTCCATGTGTAGCCGATGAGTTCGATATTGCGCACGACCGCGTCCTGCAGCAGGTCGGAGCCGATGAGCGCGCGACGGCCGTCGCACGTGTATTCGCGGATGCGCGCGATCCGACTCTTCATGTCCTGCAAGTACCGCAGGTCGTCGTCCATGTTCCGTTCTCCTCGTGCCGCGCTAAAGCGTGGCGCGTTGCAGATCCGCGGGCGCACCGAGCAATTGTCGCCCGATCGTGTCGAGCACCGCCCGCTGGGCGTCGCGCAGGTAGAAGTGGCCGCCCGGAAACACGCGCACCGCCGCGACGCGTTCGTGGGCGCGCCATTGTTCGAGCTCGACGGCCCGCACGATCGGGTCGTCCGCGCCGCCGAGCACGGTGATCGGACAGCCGGGCGGCACGGCCGCCGGCCGGTACGCATCGAGCAGCGTCATGTCGGCGCGCAGCACGCGTACGAACGCCCGCGCGAAGTCGGGATAGCGCAGCAGCTCGTCGGGCATGCCGCCATAGCGGGACACCGAATCGAGCAGCGCCGCATCGGTCGCGCGCTCGATGAAGCGCCTCGGGCGCGTGGGGGGCGGCGGCAGCCACGACGACACGAACAGATGTACGGGCGTGCGTTCGAGCCGCGCCGCCAGCTCGAACGCGATCGCGCCGCCCATGCTGTGCCCGAACACCGCGAACGGCCGGTCGAGATACGGCTGCATCGCCGCGGCGATCTCGTCCGCGGCGATGTCCATGTGGGTGTACGGCTCCTCGTCGAAGCGGCTTTCACGCCCCGGCAACTGGACCGCGAACACGTCGATCGCGGGCGCCAGCGGACGGCACCAGTCGCGAAACACCGATGCGCCGGCGCCCGCATGCGCGACGCAGAACAGCGACAGCCGCGCCCCCGCGGTCGGGATCGCGGACGGAAACCACGGGTTCGGCGGCGCTCGGTCGGTTGCCATCGCGTTCACGCGGCAAGCGCGCCGGAAATCGCATCCAGAATGAACACGCGATCGTCGACGACGCCGAAATGCGCGCCGTCACGCGTGAACAGATTGAATTCGCCGATCGTGAAATCGCGCCACGCGAGCGCGTCCTCGTGCGTCACGTAGATGTCGTCCTTGCCCCGGAAACTGGTGATCGGGATCGCCCACGGCGAACTCGGCACGAAGACATAGCGGCTCGCCATCTCGAACTCCGCCCGCACGACGGGCAGCACGAGCTCGCGCAATTCCGGAATCGCGAGCATCTGCTCGGTCGCGTCGATCTGGAAATGGCGCAGCGCTTCGGCGAGCACGTCGTCCGATTGCCGGTAGAGCGGCGCGATGATGTCGAACTCGCGCAGCCCGACGAGCGTCGCCGCGAGCTTGCGCTCGAACGCGGCGTCGGCGACGAGCCGGTGCGGCGGCCGCGCGCCCGACGCGAACAGGTGCACGGGCGCAACGCCCTCGCGCTCGATCAGCGCGCGCGCCGTCTCGTACATCGTGAGGCCGCCGATGCAGTGCCCGAAGAACGCGACCGGCTTGTCCAGCAGCGGGCGCAGTTCCGCGAGCAACCCGTCGACGAACGCGCCGATCCGGTTCACGGGCGGCTCGCCGATCCGCGACAGCCGGCCGGGCGGCTCGACCGCGAGAATCTCGGCGTCCGGGTCCGCGCCGTTCGCCCAGGCGCGATAGATCGCCGAGCCGCCGCCCGCGAACGGGAAGCAGATCAGCCGGTAGCGCGCGGCGGGATTCGGCCGAATCTCGACCAGCCAGCGTTCGTTCTGAGCCGGCAGCGCGGGCTGCGGCACGTGTATCGCGGCCGAGGCGGAAGCAGAGGCCGCGCGCGTGGCCTGCGCGGCGTCCGCCGGCCCGTTCGCCACGGCGCCGGCCGCCACCTTGACCTTCGGCAGCAATTCGTCGACGAGCTGTTCGAGACTCGGCCCCTTCAGCATCGCGGCGGCCGGCAGCCGCACGCCGACGGCCGCATCGAGCTGGTTGATCAGCGTGATCGCCATCAGCGAATCGAGGCCGAGCTCGCGCAGCGGCTGCGTCGCATCGAACTCGCCCTTGATTTCGAGCACGGCGCGAACCATCTGGCCGACGATGTCGCGCAACACGTCGCGCCGCTCGCTGTCCGGCACGGCCGCCAACCGCGCGTCGACCTGCGCGCGCGTGAAGAGCGCATTGGCCGCCTGCGCGGGCGCGCCGCGCACGAGCCGCTCCAGCAGCGCCGGGAGCTTCGAATACTGCGCGGCCCATTGCGGCCACTCGGTGATCGTGACGACGCCTTGCTGCAGGCCGCGCGCGAGAATCGCGTGCAGCAGCGCAATGCCGTCCTCCGCGTCGATGTATTCGGTGCCGCGCGCGCGCCAGATCGCCTCGCCCCGCTCGCCCGACTCGGTCGCGAGGCCCGCGCCGCCCCACGGCCCCCAGTTGATCGTCTGCGCGGGCAGGCCGAGCCGGCGGCGATACTCGGCGAGGCCGTCGAGGAACGCGTTGCCGGCGACATAGTTCGCCTGCCCCATCGCGCCCGTCACGCTCAGCACCGACGAGAACAGCACGAAATGGTCGAGCGGCAGGTGGCGCGTCTCCGCGTGCAGCACCCAGCCGCCGAGCACCTTCGGACCGGTGGTGCGCGCGAACTTGTCCCAATCCATCTGCGCGAGCACGCCGTCGTCGAGATTGCCCGCGCAGTGAAACACGCCCTTCAGCGGCGGCAATTCGGCGCCGATCCGCTCGATCAGCGTGCGCGTGTCGGCCGCGCGCGCGACGTCGGCCTGCTTGACGACCACGTTCGCGCCCTGCTGCCGCCAGCGGTCGAGCACCGCCGCGACCTGCTCGCCGGGCGCGCGGCGCGCGGTCAGCACCAGATGGCGGACGCCCTGCTCCGTAACGAGCCAGTCCGCCACCTTCAGCCCGAGCGCACCGAGCCCGCCCGTCAGCAGATAGGTCGCGGCCGGGTCGAACGGCGGGACGATCCGCTCGGGCGCCGGTTCGTCGTCGCGATCGAGGCGCAACGCATGGCGTCGCCCCGCACGCAACGCGACTTCTTCCTCGGCGTCGCTCGCGAACAGCTCGGCGGCAAGCGCCGCGACATCCTCTTCCCCGCCGATGTCGATCGTCCCGGCCCACAGCTCCGGATACTCGAGCGCCGCGACCCGCCCGATCCCGCACACCGACGCCTGCAGCGGGTCGCCGCCCGCCGCGCGCGGCACGGGCGCGTGCGCGCCGCGCGTGACGAGCCACACGCGCGGCATCGCGTCGGCGTGGGCTTCGGCATCTGCTTCGGCGAGCGTCGCGAGCGCCCGCACGAGCGCGAGCGTGCCGCCGCTCACCCGCCGCTCCGCCGCCGCGAGCGCGTCGACCGTGGTGGTTTCGTCAATGCGTTCGCCGAGCCCATGCGCGAGCACGACGCCCAGGCCGCCGGCCGAACCGGCGGGGCGCGCAGCCAGCGCGGCGCTCAACGCCGCATGGATGTCGGCTTCCGTGCCGCGGTCCGGCATCGGCAGGACGGACGCGCGATGCCCGAGCGCGCGCAGCTGCACATCGAGCGCATCGGCGACGCCGCGCTCGGCGCCGGCAACGATCAGCCAGTCCGCCGGCTCGACCACCGGCGCGTCCGGCAACGGCTGCGCCGGCCGCTCGACCCAGTCGAGCCGATGCAGCGCGCGGTTGCGCGCCGACGCGGCATGCGGCGCGATCTGCGCGCGCGTGATCGGCTTCACGGTCAGGCCGCCGAGCAGCGCGACCGGCGCGCCGTCGTCGTCGTAGATCTCGATGTCGAACGTGACGACGTCGGCCTGCGCCGCATCGCGCCGTTTCGCCCGCACCCATACGCGATCGGCGCCCGCGCGGACGATCTCGAACCGCTCGATCGAAATGGGCAGCCACGTGCCCTCCGGCTTCGCTTCGAGGCCGGCCAGGCTCCGGTAATCGGGCACGAGCGCCGGATAGCTATGCAGGCACGCATCGAGCAGCGCCGGATGCAGCGGATACGCGGCCGCATCGAGATGCTCGGGCAACTGAACGCGGCTCACCGCTTCGTCGTCGCCCTGCCACAGCGCGACGATGCCGCGAAAACCCGGCCCGTAGCCGAACCCCAGCGGCGCGATCGCGTCGTAGTAGCGCGACGGCTCGATCGGCGTCATCCGCTCGACGCCGGCCGCGGCCGGCAACGGCGTCGCGAGCGGCGCGAGGCGCGGCGCCGCGAGCGCGCTCACGCGCGCGCGGAGGTGCCGATGCCATGCATCGCCGGTCGTATCGCGACTCGCGAGCTCGGCGTCGACGTCGCTGCCGTCGCCCTGCAGAATGGTCTGCACGGCGCGCACCCCGTCGTCGGGAACGACGAGCGCATCGTCGTAAGTCAGCGAATCGATCGCGACCGCCGCGCCGCCCGCCCGCTCGCGCCCGGCTGCCGCGAGCGCGACGAGCCCGGCCGCGACCGGCAGCACCGCCATCCCGAAGATCCGGTGATCGGTGAGCCACGGTATCGCGTCGAGGTCGTACGTGGCCGCGAACTGCCAGGCGGCCAGCGGCGACGACAGGCGCTGGCCGGGAATGTCCGCGCCCGGCCCCGCCGCCGCGCCGGCATGCCCCACCGCCCCGCCCCGGCCGGCGTCGAGCCAGTAGCGTTCACGCTCGAACGCATAGGTCGGCGCGGACACGCGGCGCCGCGCATACGGCCGATCGAACGCGCGCCAGTCGACCGGCGCGCCGCTGCGCCACAGCGCGCCAAGCGTCGCCGTCAGCTCGCCCCATTCGCGGTCGCGGCCGATCGATGCGAGGAAGCGCCGGCCGCCGGCCTCGTCGCGCCCCAGGATCTGCTGCGCAAGCGACACGAGCGTCGTGCCCGGGCCGACTTCGACGAAATCGACGATGCCGGCCTGCGCGAGCGCCTGCACGCCTGCGATGAACTGTACCGGCTGCAATGCGTGGTCGCGCCAGTACGCGGGGGGCGGCGGGGCGGCGGCGAGCGCGCCCGACAGGTTCGCGACCAGCGGAATCTTCGGCTTCGCCGCGTGATGGCGGCCCGCGAGCGCTTCGAGTTCGGCCGCCGCGTCGGCCATCAACGGCGAATGGAACGCATGCGACACGGTGAGCTCGCGCCCGCCGATGCCGGCCTGCTGCGCGCGTGCGAACACGTCGGCGACGGCATCCGCGCGGCCCGACACGACGGTGTTCTCGGGGCCGTTGTACGCGGCGATGGAAATGGCCTGCGGATCGCTGGCGTCGAGCAGCCGCTTGACCGTCTCGCCGTCGGCGAACAGCGCCGCCATCGCGCCGCCCGTCGGCAACGCCTGCATCAACCGGCCGCGCGCCGCGATCAGCGCGATGCACGTTTCGAGGTCGTAGCAGCCGGCCACGCACGCCGCCGCATATTCGCCGACGCTGTGACCGAGCACCGCGTCCGGCACGATGCCCCACGATCGCCACAGCTCGGCGAGCGACCATTCGATCGCAAACAGCGCCGGCTGAGCGTAGGCAGTCTGATCGATCAGCGCCGTCGCGCCCGCCTCGCCGTAGAGGACCGACAGCAGCGGCTTGCCGAGATGCGGGCGCAACAGCGCGTCGCAGCGGTCGAGCGCATCGCGAAACACCGGCTGGGTCCGGTACAGCGCGGCCGCCATCCCGGCGTACTGCGCCCCTTGCCCGGTAAACAGGAACGCAAGCGGCCGCTTGCCGCCGCGCTCCGTCACGGCCTGCGCGGCGAGTTGCGCCGACAGCTCGGCCACCGTGGCGCCGACCGCCGTCAGTCGCACGTTGAGCGGCGCGCGGCCGGTATTCGCGGTGTAGCAGAGGTCGGCGACCGGCGCATCCGTCGTCGCCAGATACTGGCGCCAGCGGTCCGCGAGCGCGGCAAGCGCGGACGACGAGCGGGCCGACAGCGCGAGGACGTTCAGCGGCCGGTCGTTCTGCGCCGCCGCCGGCGCGCGCACGGGCGCCTCCTCGAGCACGGCGAATGCATTCGTGCCGCCGAGGCCGAGCGAATTGACGGCCGCGAAACGCGGCGCGGCATCGCGCGGCCAGTCGCGCAGCGCGGTGTTCACGAAGAACGGCGTTTGCGCGAACGGAATCTTCGGGTTCGGCGTGTCGAAATTCAGGCTCGGCGGAATCTGCCCGCGATCGAGCGCGAGCGCGGCCTTGATCACGCTCGCGACCCCCGACGCCTGTTCGAGGTGCCCGATGTTGGTCTTCACCGAGCCGACCGCGCAAAAGCCGGTGTCCTGCGTGTGCCGCCGGAACGCCTTGGTCAGCGCGTCGATTTCGAGCGGATCGCCGACCACCGTGCCGGTGCCGTGGGTTTCGACGTAGCCGACCGCGCGCGGCGCGACGCCCGCGCAACCGAACGCGTCGAGCATCGCCTTGGCCTGTCCGCTCACGCTCGACGCCGTGTAGCTCACCTTCGATCCGCCGTCGTTGTTGATCGCGGTGCCGCGGATCACCGCATAGATGTGGTCGCCGTCCGCGAGCGCATCGTCGACGTGCTTCAGCACGATCGCGCCCGCGCCGCTGCCGAACACCGTGCCTTGCGCATGCGCGTCGAATGCGCGGCAATGGCCGTCCGGCGACAGGATGTCGCCTTGGCGCGCGGTATAGCCAGCGATATGCGGCACGCGCACGGTCGACGCGCCGGCGATCGCCATGTCGCATTCGCCGTTCAGGATGCTGCTGCACGCGAGATGGATCGCGACGAGCGACGTCGAGCACGCGGTCTGCACGGTGACGCTCGGCCCCGTCAGGTTCAGCTTGTACGATACCCGCGTCGCGAGAAAATCCTTGTCGTTGCCGATGTGCTCGACGCCGCCCGTCGAGCCGCGCAGCGCGGGGTTCGACGCGAAGTAGCTGCTGACCACGCCGCCCGCGCCGGCGAACACGCCGATCGACGCGTCGCTGGCGCCGGCCCCGTAGCCGGCGTCTTCGAGCGCATCGTGGACGACTTCGAGAAAGACCCGGTGCTGCGGATCGATCACGCGCGCTTCGCGCGGCGAATATTCGAAGAGGCCCGCGTCGAAGCGGTCGAAATCGTCGATGACGGGCGACGCCTTCACATAGTCCGGCGCGGCGAGCTGCGCGGGATCGACGCCCGCGCGCAGCAGCGTCGCATCGTCGAATGAACGGATCGACTCGACGCCGTCGACGAGGTTCTGCCAGAATGCGCGCCAGTCGTTCGCGCCCGGCAGGCGGCAGCCGATCCCGACGATCGCGACGCCGCCATGCGCCGTCGACGCCGGCTCGCTGGGACCAGGGGCCGCATCCGGGGTGGCGTTCGCATCGCCGGCCGGCTCCGGCTGGTTCGCCGCCGTCATCCGCGCGCCCCCCGCCGTTGCCGGCGGCGCTCGCTCGCCGCCTGCGCATCGGCCAGTTCGTCGCCTGCATCGGCCGGCACCGCCGTGTCGTCGAACAGACGCTGGTACGCGTCGACGAGTTGCCCGACCGTCTGCACCGACGTGATCGGCACGAGCGTCTGGAACGGGTCCGCGCCGAACGTCAGTTCGAGATCGAAGACGAGCTGCGCGAGATCGAGCGAGCTCAGGCCGAGCGTCGCGTTCAGCTTGTCGTCGTCGCGCGGCTCGCGAGGCGGCAGCCCGTGCTGGTTCATGATGCGAGTCACCGCGGCATGGACGAGACGCTCGGTCTCGTGGCGATCGAAGCGCTGGGTCAGCATGTGATGCCTCCGTCGACTGCGATGGTTTGCCCGGTCACGAACGCGGCGCGTTCGGATACGAGGAATTCGACGACGTTCGCGATGTCGGCCGTGTCGGCGAGCCGCCCGAGCGGCGTGCGCCGGGCGATCCGCGCCCGCGCGGTCTCGTCGAGGTGCTGGACCATGTCGCTCTCGAAGTAGCCGGGCGCGACCGAGTTCACGCGGATGCTGCGCGCGCCGAGTTCGCGCGCGAGGCTGCGCGTCAGGCCGTCGAGCGCCGCCTTCGTCGCGCTGTACACGGCCACCCCGGCGTGGCCGCGAATCGCGTTGACCGACGCGATGTTCACGACGGCGCCGTGGTTCGCGCGGATCATCCACTTCGCGCAGCACTGCGTGAGCAGGATCGTGCCGGTCAGGTTGACCGCGATCATCTGCTCGATCAACTCCCCGCGCATCAGCGTCAGGAGACCGTCGTGGCTCACGCCCGCGTTGTTGACGAGCGCGCCGACGCCGCCCCAGCGCTCGGCCACGCCCGCGACGAACGCCGACACCGCCTCGCCGTCCGTGCTGTCGACCTGCTCCCAGTGAAACCGCGCGCCGCGCGTATCGCGCTCGATCAGATCCTCGATCTCGGCCGTGCGCGAACGGCTGAACGTCGCGACCCGCCGGCCCGCGTCCAGGAACGCGCGCACCAGCGCGAGCCCCAGCCCCCTGCTTCCGCCACTGATGATGACCACGTCGTCTGCATCGCTCATACGGGTTGCTCCGTCGTTCGTGACGCCCTGGCTTTCTTGAACCGGTCGTTGTGATGCGCGCCTTCCTCGATCACGATATGGACCGGCACCTTGAAACGTTCGAGACGGCTCGCGCAGAATTCGCGCAGCCGCGCGGCGAGCGCCGCCGGCACCTCCGGCTCGATCAGCGACACGCTCGCGACGACCACATGCCCGGTCACCGGGTTTGGCCGTCCCGACACGGTGACGTCGCGCACGTTGCCGGCCGCCAGCAGCGTGTTCTCGACCTCGCTCGGATAGACCTTCTCGCCGCCGACGTTGATGATTTCCGAACGGCGCCCGAGCACGCGCACGTAGTCGCCGTCGGTCTCGACGACATCCTGCGTGTTGAACCAGCCCGCGTCGTCGAACGGCGACGGCGCGTTCAGGTAGCCGAGCATCGCCGTTTCCGAGCGCACCCACAGCACGCCGTCGACGATCCGGTGCTCGAAGCCGTCCGTGCCGAGCTTCATCCACAGCGAGCCGGAATCTTTCGACTGCGTCGGCAGGATGCCGAGCTCGGACAGTCCATACGTCTGCTTCAGCTTCACGCCCGGCAGCGCGTCGTGCAGCGCGACGAGCGTCGTGGCGGGCATCGGCTCGGTGCCGTACGTGACGAGCTTCAGCGACGACAGGTCGTGGCGCGCGCCCGCATCGGAGATCAGCATCATGTTGAGGAAGGTCGGGCTGGTCGGCAGCAGTTCGACGCGGTGACGCGCGATCGCTTCGCAGACGGCATCGGGCGTCCGGTTGGCCGGCGTCACGATCGTGCCGCCCTGGCTCAGCACGTTGAGCAGCGTGTTGATGCCGCCGATGTGATCGAGCATCAGGAACACGAGCGTCACGTACGCGCGCCCCTTCGCCCGTTCGAGCTTCGCGATCATGCGGTCGAGGTCGAGCAGCGACGCCTTGCTGTTGCCGGTCGACCCGGAGCTGAACAGAATCAGGCCGGCCGCGTCGGCGGCGCGCAGCCGCTCGATCAGCGGATGCGCATCGGCCGGCGGCGCGCGACGCTCGACCCGCGCGGCCCCGGCCGCGTCGAACGTGACGACGAACCCGGATTCCGCGATCTCGATGAACGCATCGCGCTTCACGCCGGCCGACGTGATCGGCACGACGATCGCGCCGGCGAACGCGAGCGCCAGCAACAGCGCGCAGACGTTCGGCGCGTAATCGCCGCACACCGCGACGGTGTCGCCGCGCCGCACGCCCCACCGGTCGAGTTCGCCGCGCCAGACGTCGATCCGCTCGCAAAACGCGTCGTACGCGACGGTCTCGTCCGCCGACACGAGACACGGACGCGCGCCGAACGCACGCATCCGCTGCAGGAGAGAGGTCGTCATCGCGCGCTCACCGGGATGCTGGGAAAGTCGCCGAATGGTCGTTCGCCGGCCCGTACGCCGCCAACTGGACCGCGACCGCCATCGCCTCCCGCAGCGGCTGGCCGAGCAGCTTGCCAGCCGTGTTGTCGTCGATCGCGGTGCGCAGCACGGACTGGAACGCATCGACCGCGAGCAGGCCGACCCGCAACTGCGTATCGGCGAGCAGGCGGAACGCCTCGTACGCGTCGTTCAGGCTCTGCACCCATTGCTGATAGGCCAACGCTTGACTCGGGTTGACTTCGATTG
This sequence comes from Burkholderia sp. SRS-46, assembly GCF_004343775.1. Classification (GTDB taxonomy): domain Bacteria; phylum Pseudomonadota; class Gammaproteobacteria; order Burkholderiales; family Burkholderiaceae; genus Burkholderia. The sequence goes on from NZ_PTXL01000003.1 coordinate 142,051, forward strand.
ACATCGCGACAGCCTCCTCATCGAAGACGAGCATGCCCGGCGGCGCCCTCGCCGCGCGCATGCATCGTCGTGAAATATGGGCGGGGTGCGCCCGTCAGGATGGCGCCCGGCCGGCCTGACCGTGGCGATCGAGCATCTCGTGCAAAGCGGACAGTTCGCGTTCGATCTCGTCGCCGCGGTAGTAGAGAAACGCACCGGTCTCGCCGCCGACGACGACCTCGAGATAGGGCACGGCCTCGGCGATACCCGACTCGACGCCGGCATTGAGGACGTCCAGGCTGTCCCGCCGCGGCTCGCCGACCGTCGTCACGATCGATGCCAGCCCGAGCGCGTGCAGCCGGTCGCGCCATGCGGCGAGCTGCCCCGCGGGGCTACTCGCGTCGGTCGGCACGTAGAGGCAGAACGAACGCTCGTCGAGCCAGCTCGCGTGGTTCGCGCGATCCTCGTACCGGGTGCTTGCATCGGGACGGGCGGGAGCAGGTGAAAGCGAATCGTCCGGCGTGCGCGCGGCCGCATCGGCATCGGCATCGGCATCGGCCGATGCTGCATCGCGATGCCGGCCCGACGACAGCCTGAACAGATGCGCGACCGCTGCGGGCCATACGCGCGAAATAATGGATCGGCTCGCTTGCCTCATTGGATGCTCCTTCGTGTCCAGCAATCAATCTGGGCGAATTATGACAATCCGATAACGGGCACTTCAAAGCTATTTCCATGCGTCGGAGGCAAAAAAAATCCTCCGTTTTGAAAACGGAAATCGACAAGGCGCGGGGAGCTGCAGCGAGTACATGGCCGATCTTCCTCCGCTGGCAAATGGAGATTGCCGGAGCGGAGCACCATGTTCTTATGTGATTGAGCATAGGAGGAAATCCGGAAGATGCAAGACGCGATCGCGAGATTTGCTGCTTAGCGGCATGCGCGGGCGCGCGCAGCCATTGCATCGCCGTATTGCATGCCTTCCGGATAAATTCGCCTGGTATTTTCAAGAAAACGATATGGTTATCGCGATCATTTAGGGACGTTCTGCATAACTCGCCCTCTGATGTGCTTGTCGAGGATCGGCGGGCAAGCGAACATGTAGCCCATGAAACAAACCGACCTTGGACTGAACTTGTCGACGATGCGCGCGTGCAAGCGCGAATTCCTGGAGGAGATGAATCGGGTGGTGCCGCGGGCTGATCTGGTCATGCTGATCGCCCCGTACGCCCCGGAAGGCACGCGCGGCCGTCCGCCGTTCGCGGTCGAGGCGATGCTGCGCATCCACTTCCTGCAGCAATGGTTCGGCCTGTCGGACCCGACGCTGGAAGAAGCGTTGCACGGCGTGCCACTGTACCGCGAGTTTGCAGGACCGGACCACTGCAGGGTTGGCCAGTGGCAGCTGGCGTAGCGGCTGGGCTTCGGAATGGCGCCCTCATCGGCGCCGCGGAATAGGAGATTTTTCCCGGTGCTCTAATGCGAGCGAAATTTCGAGTAGATCGCTTGCGAGCACTTGCGCGTGTTCCGCGAGCTCCGCGTGACGGTTGAGACCTTCCGACGGCGAGTCCGAGTGATCTTCAGTTCCACCCAGGAAGATTAGGACGGGGGCGTTGGCGTGGGCGCGTGCGCGAGTGGCGTGCAACCGAGCCTTCTGGACGCGAGAACCAATCAGATCGATGCGGGCGCGAACGCTCGGAAAATGCGCGGTCGCCAGTCTCGAGTGTCGACATTTCAAACTTTCGAGTTCGGCGACACTGGCTTCCGCTCTGACGGCGGAAATGGTCGCTGCGAGGACCACATCGGCGCCACTGGAGTCTGCGACGAGAGTGCTCGACGATTGATGGTCGAGCGGCCTACGGCACGCAGCTGGAATGCCACTCCAGATCGATGCACGAGTGAGTCCCATTGCAACACGAATTCGGTTGAGCCACGAGGATTTAGACATGGTAGGGCGTAAGCTCGCATGACCTCGGTTGGCGTTCGGTGCCGCCGACCTTGCTCCGGATGGTGGGTCATGTCGGACGGTCACATGGAGCATCAACCGGGATCTTCGGTTGCCGGCTATGCGAAGGGCTCCTCAATCTATGTTGACCGGTGGATCAGGAACTCGTCTCTTTGGCGGCCGGCGATCCAAAGAGGCTCTCTACCCCGTCCGCTCCAGAGGGCACCTGATTCTGGATCACGGTACTTCGGAGCGACCCGGCCGCGTCGCTTCGTGCGACGTGGCTTAAACTTCAGTTCGCCGAACAAGTCCTCCGGTCTCAGGTCGAACTCGGCAATCATCTTCTGTATATCGCTTAACGGCGATCGCTAGTTCGTGAGTACGGGCAAGCTCAGCCTGCTTTTGAAGGGTTTGAATCTGGGCTTTCAAATCTCGGTAGCTCGGCATGTCGTTTTCTCGAAGCAAAGAGTGTCAAGAGTTTGTTTTAGTTTACGGCCGTCATGATTATTAACGTTAGGTATGCCAATAATAAAAAGCGAAGACAGCGCGGCCGTGTGGAATAAAAAGCGCGATCGAGAGGGGAGATCGCGAACCGCCTGCGCTGAGAGCTAGCAAGTCGCCGAGCACAGGCGGGGCCGGCGACCGAGGCTACGTGTCTTCGCCGGGATGAACTGGCGCGCCAGGAAGGCAAGCGCCGCGCAAGTGAGATCGGGATGGCCTTCCGTGCTCACGCAAACACAAGGCTCGCACGTGCAAGCTCCCGCCGGTACAAGCTTGCTGGGCCTGCAGCCTAGTGCTCGACCGTCGCAGGGGACGACGCTCGCGTCGAGCGAATCGGGCCGAAGCATAGATGGGCGCGCCTACGCGATGCGTTTCGGTCAAGCAATGTTGTCGTAATATACGGTCAGCCATGGTGGTCTCTCAATGTGTACGCCAAGGTCAGGCCGCAGGCGATGTTCGCACCATCACCTGCGGCCGCTCCATCTCGGAACTTTTCTTCGAACACCCCCGCTGCACGGCTTCCGCAACATGCAGCGATGCGTCGTCACGATTGATCACTCCTCCGCAGGAATGGATCGTTCATCCGCGATGTCAACGGGGTCCAGTACCATTCAAGCGTTCCCTTTCAGCTTCAGCCAGACCTTGTTGCGTAGTTGAATCGCCGCGGGCGAGCACATCTTGTACGGTTTGAGCCGATCCTTGTACTGGTCGGGCGTTTTGATCGCAGGGTTGTTCTGCAGCGCCGGATCGACGTAGCGCTCCGACCCGACGATCTCGTTGCTGTACCGAATTGCGTTCGTCACCAGCGCGATATTTTCAGGTCGCATCATCCAGTCGACGAACTTGTACGCCGATTCGACGTTCCGCGCTTTGGCCGGGATCAGCAGGCTGTCCATGAATAGCCGGACGCCCTCTTTCGGATACACGAATCGAATGGTCGTCAGACGATCCTGCGCGCGCGCCGCAGCGCCGTTCCAGACGTGCTGAACAGTGACTTGCCGGGTGGCGAGACGGTCGATCGTTCCATCGTTGCTGTAGGTCTTCACGTAAGGCTTCTGCTTCTGCAGGACGTCGAGCACGCGCTTAGCATCGTCGGGCCGCTCGGTGCATTCATCCTGTCCGAGATACCAGCTCGCAGCCATGTACAGCTCCTCCTCGACGTCGAGATCGCCGATCTGACCGCGCAACCCCTCGGGCGGCTCAAAAAAGGATTTCCAGCTATCGTCAAGCCGGCCGCCCGGCACGCGCGCACTGTCGTAGGCAAACCCGGTCAGCACGACCGTAAAGGGCATTGCGTAGTCCCGCTGAGGATCAAATGCCGGATGGCGGTATTCCGGCTTGATATTGGCGATATTCGGCAGCTTGCTCTTGTCGAGCTTGAGCAACAGGCCGGATTTCACGAGTACCGGAACGTAATAGTCGCCGCCCACCACGACGTCGTAGCCCCCTCCCCCCGCCTGCAGTTTCTGGGTCAGTGCTGCATCGCTTGCATAGGTGTCGAGTGTCGTCTCGATACCGGTATCTGCCTGGAACTTCTTGAGCAAGTTCGCGGGCAGGATGCCCGGCCAGCTTCCGATATGCAGCTCGGCGGCCTGGCTCGTGACAGCAGCGAGAAGCAACATCGCCCCGATTGTTTTTTTCATAGTGTTCCTATTGCTTGGAGATTCGATTGATGGACATCGGACTGCCCCGTCACGGGCCGCTTTTTACCTCGACCACCGAGGATCCACACGGACATCAGCTGCACCGATGAAAGGCCGATGACGACGGTTGAAACAGCACTGACCTTTGGTGTGATCCCGATCTTCATCGCACTGAAGATGTACATCGGCAACGTGGTCATGCCGGCGCCAGCGAGAAAGTAACTGGTGACGTAGTCATTCATCGACGCAACGAACGACAGCAGCGCCCCCGCGATAATGCCCGGCAGCGCCAAAGGCAGGGTGATGTGACGAAACGCAGCCCAGGGTGTCGCCGACAGGTCCGCAGCGGCCTCGAGCAAGGTGCGATCGATCCGCTTGAGCCTGGCTTTGATCGGCAGGTAGGCAAGCGGCACACTGAAAGCCACATGTGCGAACAGGACGATGCCGAATCCAGGCTCGGTCTCGAACATCGAGAACAGCATCATGGTCGCGATCGCCAGCACGATCTCGGGTATTGCCAGCGGAAGCGCGATGAGAAGTCCAGCCGGATCTAAACAGCGCCGATCATTTCTCGACCACCAGGCGACCGCTGCGCTCGTCGCTAGCGTGGTCGAAAGCACCATCGACGCCAACGCCAGCAGCAGTGAATTCTTCGCAGCGCGAACCAGCGTCGGATCCGACCAAGCCTCCACGTAGCCGCGGAAACCGAACCCGTCCCAGACGAGCGCGGACGGGCCGACGTTGAAGCTCATCCATATCACGGTCAGCATCGGCAGATAGAGGAACACCAGCACCGCGATCGCGATCGACGCGGTCAACGGAAACCGGCGCAGCTCAGGCGAACTCATGAATGCGCCCCTGTCGTTGAAGCACGGAACCCAGTCGAGACACGAGCATGGCCAGCAGCACAATGGCGAGCAATGCAAACGACATGGCGGCACCCAAAGGCCAATCCCGTCCGCCGGCGAACTGGAAGTCGATCAGGTTGCCGATCATGAAAGCATGGTTGCCACCGAGCAGGCCCGGGATCGCGTAGGAGCCCAGTGCCGGAACAAAGACGAGCCCTACGCCCGCCATGATGCCCGGACGGCAGCACGGCACGACGACATGGACAAGTGCGGCTGGCTTGTGTGCCCCAAGATCGTAGGCCGCCTCGACCAACCGCCAGTCGAGATCATCGAGCGCCGCGAAGATCGGCAGGATCATGAACGGCGTGAACGCATAGACGAGGCCGATCAACGTCGCGAAATCGGTGTAGAGCAAGCCGAGCGGGCCTTGCATGAGGCCGGCTTTGGCCAATATCTGATTCACCAGGCCTTCGTCTGCGATGACGATGATCCACCCGTACATCTGGACGACGACGCAGGTCCAGAATGGGATCGTGATCAGGATCAGCAACGCGGCTTTCCACTTCCGGGGGCGCGTCGCCATGAATAGTGCCGTCGGGAATCCGATCAGGAGACATCCCGCGGTCGTCAGCAGGGCCATGGTCAACGATCGGGCAAAAATGACGAGATAGCCCTGCTGAAGCACGCGCGCGCCATCCCAGTCCCGATCGAAAACAACCCGCTCGTACGCCCGCGCAGTGAAGTCACCCCACGCAACGCCGCCGAAGTCCAACGGCGTGCTGAGCGAGACTACAGCCAGGACGATCATGGGAAGGACCACGCCTGCGGTCATGACGAGCACCGCAGGGTTGCTCATCGGCCGCCACAATTTCAGCAGATTGAGTATGGGGATTTGGCGCACTGCCAACTACCTCAAATCGTTCAGTTCAATTGGCAAGAAGCGTACCAAATCGATCACATCATTTATAGTCGGCGCACGTGCCGATCGCGCCAATGTGTTACCCCTGAGCGCCAACGCTATTATAAGTTTGCTGGCTGGCATTTTTCATTGAACTATTGCGTAGACAGAAATTCTTATACCGGTGTGTTATTTCGATCGATGTCAAAGCATTTTATCGTGCGCCTATAATCCGGTCGCAACGAACGATCACCGCCGGATTGAGTCACACGTCGACGCCCGATTGACAGCCCGTATGGCGCCGAGGTGGGATCATTGATCTCGAGGTACGCCATCGGCGGCAATGCCCGCGCGCACATGTGCAACCAGACAGCGAACCAACCCCACTTCCATGATTATTGGCGAATACGAAAGAATCATGAGATAGTTGTCTACGCTGCATCGAGTGATTTCATATAATGATAAGAGGCGATAACGAATATGACCTATGCTGAGAAGCTAGAATACCGGCCAATGAATGTGCGCGACATCGGCGCTTTTTATGACGTGCGATTCTCCGTGAGCGAGAATAGAATCCACCCCCACCAAGTTCACCTACTCAACCGCGACCTACTGATCGAAAAAATCAGGCAGGGAGGTGGCTGGATCTGTGAATGTGGTGATGAGGCGGTCGGGATCTGTCTGCCAGTCATCACCGAAAAGCCGTTCATCTCCGCCTTGTTTGTGAAGCCATCGTTCCATGGCGTTGGCATCGGCCGCGAGCTACTCGACCGTGCGCTGACATGGCTGAAGGACAAGGGCGTGGATCAAATCACGCTCGTGACCGATCCGGGTTCTCGGGCCGATGGCTTCTACCAGCGTCTAGGGTGGAGGCGTGGCGAATTGGACGAGTATGGATGCCAGATCGTGTTCACGAAGTCGCTAGGGAATTAGATAGCCAAGGAGTCGAATGAAGCCGGTCGCCGACGTAATTCACCGCACTGCAGCGCAACGTCCAGCGCCGCTTCACACCATCTTCATCACGCTCGACTTGATGAAGCGTATCGGAGTTCCGGTCGACGTCCTGCTGAAAGGCACCGGCATTTCCCCGTCGGACGTCGAGCGGCCGAACGCAATGGTGACGCACGCGCAGGAAATGGTGTTGTTCGCGAATGCGCTGGAGGCGACCGGGAACACCGGGATTGGGCTTCAGATTGGTCACGCGATCCCCGTCACGTCGTACGGCCTGCGCGCCCACGCAATGTTGGTGAGTCCGACGCTGGGTGATGCGCTGCGCCTGGGCTTCGAGCACCCGTTGCTGGGGATCAGTTATTTCAGGATGAGAATTACGACAAAGGGCGACGTGGTCAGAATTTCGGTTGGCGGTTACACCTATCGCACGGATCTGCTTGTCGTGAATACCGACATGGTTTTCACCGCCATCCGCCGGGAAATGCGCGACTTGATAGGCCGATATCCGGAGTTCCTGAGGATAGGGTTTGTTTATCCGGAGCCGCCGCACGTAGAATCTTACGGATCCTATTTCGACTGCCCAATCGAATTCAGTTCCAGTGAGAGTTTTCTCGAGTTCGATCGATCGATACTTGAAATCGAGCTCCCGCTCGCACATCCGATAGAATTCGAGCTGGCAAAGAAGGCGTGCTCGAAGCGCGAATTCGAGCTGGCCCACTGGGTCCCGTCTGACCTCATTGGGCGACTACTTGGCCTGATGTATGACAATCCGGCATGTCAAGACGTCGCCGAACTGTCGAAGAAGCTAGGGATCTCGCTGCGTAGCTTGCAACGAAAACTTCAGGAAATGGGGACGTCGTTCAGTGCTTTGCACAATATCGTCCGCCAAGATCTGACGTCACAATATCTCGCGGAAAAGGAAATGACGATCAAAGAGATCGCTGCAAGATTGGGGTACAAAAATACATCTGCATTCAGCCGGGCGATGAAGCGTTGGTCGAATGTCGCGACCAATTGAACCGTAGCTCAGAACGGTTCAATCGGCCATTTCCAGGAATTCGTCTGCCGACCTGGGGTATCGTCTGCATTAGCTGACGCGGGTCGCCCCAACGACCTGTGCGGTGCGTCGTGATGGTCCCGCAGTTCAGGCCGATGTCGTCTTGCTAGCGCTGTCCAACGAGGTGACGCGCACGACGGCCGTCGCCGGGTACGCCCTGGCGTGGACGATCGAGTTGGCGACCTCGACGCTAGTCGGAAAGCCTTTGAACAGAAGCGGGCCCACGCGGGTCTTGAGCAGCGCGATTAGCTCGCCGTGGTGCGCCAGCTCGTTGGCGTCTCCGAGCTGGGGCATGGTGACCTCGCCGCGCATCGAGAGGATTTAGACATGGTAGGGCGTAAGCTCGCATGACCCCGGTTTGTGCTCGGGTGCCGCCGACCTTACTCCGGATTGTGGGTTATGTCGGACGGCCACATCGAGCATCAACCGGGATCTTCGGTCGCCGGCTATGCCAAGGGTTCCTCAATCTATGTTGACCGGTGGATCAGGAACTCGTCTCTTTGGCGGCCGGCGATCCAAAGAGGCTCTCTACCCCGTCCGCTCCAGAGGGCACCTGATTCTGGATCACGGTACTTCGGAGCGACCCGGCCGCGTCGCTTCGTGCGACGTGGCTTAAACTTCAGTTCGCCGAACAAGTCCTCCGGTCTCAGGTCGAACTCGGCAATCATCTTCTGTATATCCTTAACGGCGATCGCTAGTTCGTGAGTACGGGCAAGCTCAGCCTGCTTTTGAAGGGTTTGAATCTGTGCTTTCAAATCTCGGTAGCTCGGCATGTCGTTTTCTCTAAGCAAAGAGTGTCAAGAGCTTGTTTTAGTTCACGGTCGTCACGATTATTGACGTTAGATGTGCTAATAATAAAAGGCGAAGACGCCGCGGCCGTGTGGAATAAAAAGCGCGATCGAGAGGGGAGATCGCGAACCGCCTGCACTGAGGGACTCAGTCGCAAAAAGCAGGCGGGCTGGCGACAACGGCTAATTGGCCTTGCGCAGAAGAATCGTCCGATTGACCTTCCGACATACTGCGTTCGGGGCGGGCGAACGATTGATGGTCGAATGGGATATGGATCTTGCTCTGAGATTCGGTACCCTAGCTAGAACGTGGCCACGGCGAGTCGAAAGCGACTGCCTCAGTTGATTCAACCACTTCGGAGAACGACGAACAACTCTTGCGGTTCGGGCAAACGATATCCCCGGAGTGATCTCGCACTGCCTTTCGGTGGGAGGATGTTGTCGTAGAATACGCTCAGCCATGGGTGCTCACTCTCACAAGTCGCGACTATGGTTAGCTTCCGTGGGGTGTTGGTAGCACCTCACCGAACCGCCCTACTTCAAATGCCCTTACACCTCTGGTTCTTCCAGTAGGATCCGGAGTTCTTTGAGCCCCGGGCAGGTCTCGGTTACGAAATCGACCGCAATATCGAGCCGACGCCACACCTTCGTTTTTGCGTGCGCGGTCTGAACCTCGAAAGCTTGGTCCGGGGACAGCACGACCAGCATCTTCCACCAGCGATCGCCCCCGATCGTCGTCTTTATCAAGAACACGTCGTAGTTCTTGTGCGTTTGCCCCAGGAGTAACAGTTCCTTCTTTGTCACCGCCGGCATTTCTGTCCCTTTCTTCAAAATTAACGAAGAAAGGAGTAATGCCACCTCGGTTCTGCAGGAGATCGCTCAAGGTCTCGATCAAATCCGTCGGTTTCGTCCCAGCGGGGTCTCGTTAGTCTTTCCTCCCGTGCCGCGGCGCGACACGAATAGCAGGATCGAGTTTTCGCCACGGCAGCCTGGCAGGATCGGTCACGATGCCGTCAGCGGTTCGTGCAACGAGCACCGCCTCCGCAATCGGCTCGAAGGCAGCACGGAAATGGACCGAACTCTTGTTCACCAGGATCGCCATCGCTTCCGGCTGGATGCCGACCATCCGATAGAGGTTGCAGTCCAGCAACTGGGTTTTCACGCTGCTCACGACCACGCGCACGCCGTCAACGCGCAAGCATGCGCATGGCCCCAATCGCAAGTCGACATTGCGCATCATTGGCCCCTCAAGCCGGCATTCGCCGTTAGAGAGGCCATCGACGACAAAGGTCGCTTGGAATGCACGTGGAGTGCCTTCCGCCAAAGTCAGAGTGATCGTGGATCCGATGCCAGCAGCGTGGGCGGCTGCAGCTGCGGCTGGATCGCAGATGATCCCGATCGCGGCGCGATTCACGCGATGGCGCAACAGGGCCGCCAACATTTCCGTCGTGTTGGAATCGGCACCCGCGCCCGGATTGTCGTGTGTGTCGGCGATCACAACCGGGCGATTTGCATTCGCCGCGATTGCCGTGGCCGTCATCACTGCATCGTCCGGAGATAGGCAGGATGCCCGCCAATCGTCCTCGCGGGATGTGAACTGGCGATAGAGCCGGTCCAGCGCCTCGTCGAGTGCCGCACCTTGGGTTCCGTATCCCCAGATTGTCGGGCCGCACTCGGCAATATCGGCAGCCGGGAAGCCGAGGGCAATCGACAAGTCGACGTCGAGATCTGCCTCAAGGGTTGCAAGTGCCCGGTAAAGGTCTGCCGCAGGTGGGCTCGATGTCGTCATCGCTTCGATTGGAATGAGGAACGGCCCGCGCCGGATGCCGCGGTGATAGCGCCCGCGTTCTTGCTCAATCCTTGAGATCAGGCGGGCCGCGCGAGCACCGGTATCCGCCATATCGACGTGGGGATAGGTGCGGTATGCAACGAGGCCGTCGGCGTTCTCGAACATCTGGGCGGTCACGTTCGCATGCAGGTCCAGCGAAGCAGCGATGGTCGTGTCCGGGCCAACGGCTTCGCGTACTCGCCTCAGCAGCTCGCCCTCGCCATCGTCGACATGCTCGACGACCATTGCACCGTGCAGGTCGAGAAATATCGCGTCCGCCTTCGCCGCGCGCGCCCCGTCGACGATCTCGTCGGCGATGCGCTCGAATGCATCCTGCGTCACTGGTCCGGAGGGCGTCGCATGGGCCCACAAGCCGGGAATTAGTGTGTCCGCTCCCGGATCGAGTGCTGTGATGAATCCGCCAATTGCGAGATTCGCCTTCTGCAACGCGAGCACCGCGTCGCCCCTGACAATCGGACCATTCGCGCCTTCCGCGAAATCGCTGTAGCGCGCGCGCGATGTCACAAACGTATTGGTTTCATGCAGAAACCCGGCAACAAAGTACTTCATGAGCGCTCAGCCTCCGTCAAGCGTATGGGGCTGACAAGGAGCAAGAGCGCGCCGAGTGTGAGCAACCCGACGATCACGAACAGCCCCGCTGAAGTGCTCCCGGAGATCGATTTCAAGGTGCCGATGATCGTTGGACTGAGGAAGCCGCCAAGTAGCCCGACGGTGTTGATGAATGCGATGCCGGTTGCGGCGACCGACGAGCGGAGGTACTCCGGCGGAATAGCCCAGAAGACCGCGTAGGCAGCATACGTCAGCGCGGTTGCAATCGTGATCGCCACGATCGCTACGCCGAATCGATCAACGAACAGTGCGGCGATCGCCAGCGCAGCGGCGCCCACGGCGGCCGCGATTCCGGCATGGCGTCGTCTCTCGAGCGTCCGGTCGGAGCGCCTTGCCAGCAAGTACATCCCTACGATGGCCGCGGTGTAAGGAATGGCCGAGTACCAGCCGATCGCGACAATGCTGTTCACGCCGCTCGCCTTCAGGATCGATGGTAGCCAGAAGCCCACGACGTAGACACCGCAAATCAGGCAGAAGTAGACCACTGACAGACGGTAAATTCCGACGTCGCGCAGCACCGTCCTCAGGGCCGGCCATCGTTCCTGCGTCGACCGTTCGGTATCACGCTGCTCGATGACCGCCCGCTTCTCGTCCGCCGTCAGCCATCGCGCGTCCTCGGGCGCGTCACTGAGCCACGTCAGCGCGACCACGCCGAGAATGAGCGCCGGCACGCCCTCGATCAGGAACATCCACTGCCAGCCGGCCATCCCTGCCACGTCCTTCATGTGTTCGAGTAGCCACCCCGACGCAGGTGCTGCGACGATACCGCCGAGTGGCGCCGCGCAGAGCAGCAAAGCCATCGCCCGACTGAGACGCTCGCGCGGGTACCAGCGAGTCAGATAGAACAGCATGCCGGGAGCGAAGCCAGCCTCGAACACGCCGAGAAGGAAGCGGACCACGTAGAACGACGTTGCGTCGGTAACCAAGAACATCGACATCGACGCGAGGCCCCAGAGCAGCATGATACGGCTCAGCGTCTTGCGCGCGCCGATCCGGGTAAGTAGCTGGTTGCTCGGAATTTCGAACAGCATGTAACCCAGGAAAAACACACCCGCGCCGAAGCCGTAGGCCGCGTCGCTCAACGCGAGATCCTGTTGCATTTGCAATTTTGCAAAGCCGACATTCACTCGGTCGATATACGCGACCGCATAACAGACGGCGAGGAAAGCGAGTACTCGACGATCGATTTTCCTGTACAAGGCCTGCGGGCCATTGTTGCTGGCGTCGAACACAATTGACATGAATGCCCTCAGTAGATGGAGCGGACCCCGGTATTGTGATTTTGGGTAAGTGCAAACTGTAGCGCCAAATGGTGTTACGCTGGATATCAATATTTTGACTGGGGTGTTGCGCTATATCGCAACACCTGTTGGAATTAACAGTTATTCGGCAGAGAATAAAAATGGAAATCCCGAAAAACCGCCAAATGCAATACTTCGAGATCGTCATGGCTGAGCGATCATTCCGAAAGGCGGCAGATCGACTACAGGTCGCGCCGTCGGAGGTGAGCCGGCAGATTCAACGACTTGAAAGCGAAACTGGTCTTCATCTCTTCGACCGTCATTCCTCCGGCGTCGTGGCGACGGAACAGGCAGCGTGCCTCCTCCGTTACCATCGCGGGTGCGAAACGACTTACGAGGTGCTGCAAAGCGAGCTGGACGCGCTTCGTTCGCTAAAGACGGGCCGCGTGACAATTTCAGCGAGTGAGGGGGTAATTCCCGCCCTCACCGAGGAAATACTGTGGGCCTTTGGAAGCGAGTACCCCGATGTACGACTCTCGGTGAATATTCGTGCGACCGGTGAGATCGTCAGTGACGTGCTGAAGGATGTCGCACATATCGGGATCGCGTACAACCCACCGACAACCGACGGAATACGCGTTCATCGCAGCGTCGTTCACCGAGTGGTCGCCGCCGTGCGGCCTGACCATCCGATTGCGTCTCAACCGGGCCCAATCACGTTTGGCCGCGCGATCTCGTATCCATTCGCGACAATGCCGCCGATGTATGGTTTAGGGGGAACGATCGACATGTTGGCTCGCAGTGAACCGATTCGATATCAGCCATCCTTCGTCGGGAACACACTCGACGTTCTGCGCCGCTTCGCCCTCGCTGGAATGGGCGTGGCTTTCCTGACCGACTATTCGATCGCCGCAGATGTGGAAGCAGGTCGATTGGTGGGCAAGGCGATCGACCACCCTCTCCTCGGGCGCCAGAGCGTCCAGGTACTTGTGAAATCCGAGCGAACATTACCTTTTGCCGCGCAAGAAGTTCTACGTCGCGTCGAAACGAGGATGTCGACGCTTACAACTCGCGACGAGTAGTCAGATTCAGCGTAAGCGTGGAGCCGATACCGTCCTGACGGCGTGAGTTATCGGTTTCCCCAACGATTGGATGCCATGCGTAGCAGCGTGGCATTGGCAGCACGCAGATCGAACAGTTCGGCATCGAAGCCGGGGCCGACCCAATTTCGGTAATGTTCAGCCTCTTCGCTTTTCGGATCGTTGGATAGCGTGTTCAAGAACGCATCGTAGCCAGGCGGGCCGCCCACATCTTCCGGCGGGCACGCACGAGCACCATCGAGGACCTGAGCCGCGCCCCACGGTTCGCTCTCAATGGTTTCCACTTTCTCAACGACGATGGCGTGATCCCAACCGCCTCCGAAGTCGTACCGATAGACGAAACGTGAGCCAGGTTTTAGGATCTTCTGCAATCGAACCTTCCGGTCATCGGCCGCCGTGTCCGGGTCAGCGAAGTTCAGCACATCATCGACCTCGAACATGGCGTAGGTCATGCCGTCGATCAGGAAGTCGTGCAGGTGAATGTCCTCCCAACCGAAGGCCGCTTGCAGGATATGGTGCAGCTTGCGTAGCGACTCGGTCCCTTCGACCTCGATCCTGCGCCAGATGGGCGGCTCGATGTGTTGAAGCTGCACGTGCAGGGTAAAGCGCTGGAACGATTTCGCCATCTGATCTCCGGGGAAACGGGAAGCCAGCGGTATTATCGCCTCACGATGCCAAGGTGGTCATGTTCCATGGCAGCAGGTCTTCGACCCGGTTGATCGGATGGTCTGCAATGCGCGTGAGCACGGCGCGCAGATACGCCTCCGGATCGAGGCCGTTGAGCTTGGCTGTACCGATCAGACTGTAGATCGCCGCCGCACGCTCGCCACCAGAGTCCGCACCGGCGAACAGGTAGTTCCGGCGCCCGATCGCCACCCCGCGCAACGCGCGCTCGACCGGCAGGTTGTCGATCTCCAGCCGCCCGTCGTCACAGTAGCGCGTGAGCGCTTTCCACCGGTTCAGCGCATAGAGGATCGCCCGGCTCGTGTCGGATTTGCGCGAGAGCGTTTCTAGCGTGGTACTCAGCCACGTATGGAGCTGATCGAGCAAGGGCCTGGCGTGTGTTTGCCGGTACGCCCGTCGCTTATCGGGCGGCTTGCCCCGGATCGCTTCCTCGATCTTGTACAGCGCGCCGATACGTTCCAGCGCCTCGGTGTTCAAGGCGTTCGGACGTGCGGCGTGCAGTTCGTAGAACTGTCGCCGGGCATGTGCCCAGCAGGCTGCTTTGGCCACCCGCCCGGTTTCGTAAATCGCCTGGTATCCACCGTAGGCATCCGCCTGCAGCGTGCCGTTGAACGATTCGAGATGCTGCTGCGGATGGACGCCCTTACGGTCGGGCGTATAGGCGAACCAGACAGCCGGCGGCGTCATGTCGCCCGAGTTCCGGTCGTCGCGCACGTAGACCCACAGCCGTCCGGTTTTCGTCTTGCCATTGCCCGGCGCGAGCATCGGCACCGGCGTATCGTCGGCATGCAGCTTGGTGGCCGCCATGACGTGCCGGCGTAAGGCGTCGACCAGCGGTTGCATCAGGCTCGCACCATGACCCACCCATTTCGCCAGCAGCGAGCGATCCAGATCTACCCCCTCACGCGCATAGATCGCCGACTGGCGGTACAGCGGCAGATGGTCCGCGAACGTCGAGACCAGTAGATGAGCCAGCAAGCCCGGACCAGCCAGACCGCGCTCGATGGGACGGCTCGGCGCGACCGCTTGTGCGATGTGGCCGCAGCACGTGCATGCCATTTTCTGGCGCATATGGCGGATGAGCTGAACCCCAGATGTTGGACGGTGGTTGAACGAACTTCACGCGAATCGAATCCGGTACTCGACGGGACTCAGGCCCTTGAGCTTCAGCTTGATCCGATCATGATTGTAGTACCGGATGTAGTTATCAATGCCGATTTGCAGCTCCTCTACGCTGCGGAATTTCTCCAGGTAGTAGAGCTCGGACTTCAACGTGCCGAAGAAGCTCTCCATCGCGGCATTGTCGAGGCAATTGCCTTTACGCGACATGCTTTGCTTCGCAGCATGTGCGTCAAGCAGCCGCTGGTACTCGGGCATCCTGTATTGCCAACCCTGGTCCGAATGCAGCATCGGCCGGTCATCGGCTTTCAACCTGCTAAAGGCCTTCTTGAGCATCGCGCCGACCATGCCGAACAGTGGCCGAGGGGACATCTCATACGACACGACTTCGCCATTGAAGAGATCCAGTACGGGAGACAAGTACAGCTTCCGACCACCCACGTTGAACTCGGTCACGTCCGTCACCCACTTTTCATTTGGCCGATCGGCGTAAAACTGCCCCGCCAGGTCGTTAGGGGCAACGTGTCCGAGTTGCCCTTTATAGGATCGATATTTCTTCACTCGCACCCGGCAGCGCAACTGAAGTTGAACCATCAGTCGACGGACCGTCTTGTGGTTCACGAGGTCGCCGCTGCGACGAATAGCGGCAGTGATGCGACGATAGCCATAACGCCCTTTGTGTCGCTCAAACAGCTCCCGAATCTTCAACTTCAAGTCCGCATATTTGTCCCCTCGCTGCAGCGTCCTTTGCTGATAGTAGAACGTACTGCGAGCAAGACCGGCAAGCTGCAGCAGGCCGGCAAGCGGGTAATGTTGCCTCAGCTCGAGCACGATCAGCGTTCGCTCTTTTGCGGTTGCCGACCGTTCGCCCGAACCAAGGCCTCGAGCTTTTTTAGGTATGCATTCTCCATCCGTAGGCCGCTCAGCTCGTCAATCAGGTCTTGGCGGCTGCGATCGTGATCGGAATTCTGTTGTTTCGCTTTGTTGAGTGGTGTCTTGGACATCGTCTTGCGGCGCTCGCCGGACACTCGCGCGGGTGCTTTCGGACCGCCTTGATTGAATTTCTCTTCCCACTCGCCGATCACGTTGAAGCGGCGAATATTGAATAGAGCAGCGGCTTCGCGCCGTGACAAGCCTTCCTCACGCATCCGCTTCAGGACCGAAAGTTTGAATTCAGCGCTGAAATTCGAGGAGGGCCGCCTCTTCGTCTGCACGCCTGCCTCGCCATGAGCGCGATAGCCAGCGATCCATTGGCGCAGTGATGAAACGTCGACGCCGTGCCGCTGAGCAACGGTCTTTAGGCCAGCCTCGCCTGAGCAGTAATCCCTTACGGCTGCCAGCTTGGCTTGGTCCGAATATTTTCCCATAGCCCCTCCAGGTCGGAGTCCAACCTTCGGGGTTCAGTTCAGCGGCCACCTTTGCACGTGATCGACTGGGAGCGAGCTTGGATCGGCGTGGCTGGTAAGAAGCAGTCGGTGTTTTGCCGGGATCAGGCGATCACCGAATGGGGTTCAATTTTCTTCCCTGCCGCGAAAATCGAGATCTCTCGCGCTTTTCTGGAGCGAGCGAAATTTCGAGGAGCTCGTCAGCGAGTTGCCGCGATTGCTTCGCGAGATCAGCATGACGCGTGAGGTCTCCTGATGCCGAGTCGAAATTGGATTCGACGCACCATAGAAAGATCAAAATCGCGGTATCGGCGTGGTCGCGTGCGTGCCGGGCGTGGGATCGAGCCTTCTGCACGCGGGAGTCTATTCGCTCAATACGTGCCCGCGCGCTCGGAAGGTGCGCCGTTTTCAGCATCGAATACCGCATTTCCAATTTCTCCAGCTCGGTAACGCATGCTTCCGCTCGAGCGGCGTCGGCGAGCGCCGCACGGACGACTTGCGATGCGATCGATATTTGAAGGCAAGTCTGATTCCGGTTCTGACCGATACTGGCGGAGAAGATGACTGCTCGAAAGCGACCGAATGCGGCGCGGATACGGGTGAGCCTGGGACATGGAGACATGACTGGGTGTGAGAAAGAGTGCGCCCGCCCCTCCCTCGTCCGACGCCAATGCGTGCCGGGTCTGACGTCGGGAAATCTCGAGCAGCGGCGCGGGCGACACACCTGGAGTTTTATCTATTTGAGCACACCGAACCCTATGGCCCGCTATGACATGTTGTGGATCAAAAATGACTCGCGGTCGCGGCCTGCAATCCATCGGGGTTCGCGTCCGCGGCCGCTCCAGACCGCACCCGAGACGGGATCACGGTACTTTGCTATAGCGGGGCTGCGACGCTTTACGCGACGCGACTTGATTTGAATGCCTGTAAACAGGTCTTCCGGCTTTAGATCGAACTCGGCGATCTTTTCCTGAATATCCTTTACGGCGCTCCGCAATTCATTCTTGCGAGCGAGCTCCGCCTGAGCTTGAAGTGCTCGTACCTTGGCTTTCAGTTCTTGGTAGGTTGGCATGTTGAGTGCTCCGGTTCTTTGAACAAATTGGACCGTGGTCATCGCATTTCGTCAAATTAAGGAATGCATATGATATCGAATGAGCGGAATGACCACGCGGAACAAAAAGCGCGATCGAGAGGGGAGGTCGCGAACCGCCTGCGCTGAGAGCTAGCAAGTCGCCGAACACAGGCGGGGCCGGCGACCGAGGCTACGTGTCTTCGCCGGGATGAACTGGCGCGCCAGGAAAGCAAGCGTCGCGAAAGCGAGGTCTGGGTGCCCTTCTGGGGGGGAGTCGTACCTTTCGTGCAAAAGATGGCATTGGTCGAGCGCAGAACCGCTTCTGGCAAGGCTCTGCGGTATGCGTGCTTGCTGCGATCGCGAAGGCCGCCAATCCATTGTTTGATAGCGATTTTCATAGCCGAACCGCCAGAAATTGCGTGAAAGGTACGATTACCCCTGGGAGAACCGACTGCGGCGTCACGCCGGGCTTAAACCGGAGCAGTTCCGCGTAGACCAGCCTGGCATACTGGACGCGCTTGCGTGGCCACGCCGCGTTGTACGCGCCAACGGCGTTCCACGTCAAACCGAGGCGGGAAATGTTTTGCGAGAGGATCCCGGTACCGATGTAGGCGTTTACGCAGCCGTCAAACAGCGCAGCACGCGAGATCCCGAAGCGCGAGAGTGTCGGAAGCGATCTGGAATTGATTTGCATCAGACCGATGTCTTCGCTGCCGTTCGCCTTGCGGTTGTATGCGACCGGCGAAAAGCGCGACTCGACCGACGCGATCGCGTGCGTGAGCGCCGGATTGACGTGATGGTAGGCGGCCGCATCGTCGATGCAGTTGGCGCGCGCATTCGTTCCGACAAGTACCGAATTCAGGACAACTACGGATATAAGAAATATCCGATACTGATCAAGATCGTATACAATACAGCCAGCCATTTGTGGGCCTCGCTCGATAACCTATTGGGCCTCGCTCAGAACCACTACGTTCTCGCACGAGCGCCACTGTGGCTAGGTGGGCGTCAGTGTTGGTAGCACTGATGCCAACCGCCTCTATCTCTGTCAGCCGTTCACTTTCCCCTGACCTCTTTGGGATTCCACTGCAAGCTGATCACGTTCAGCTCATGTTTCTCGAAATACTTCATCATGCTGTCCAGGCTTGCCCACGTTCTCGGCTCGTTGCGAAACGTATACAGTGTGAGCATGCATTGCAAAACAACACATTTTGCAAGTCTTCCTCCGAAGACCTACGCCCGCCCGCCCAGTGTGAGAGCGATGCCCCATCACTCAACGATCGAACGGCGTCGCCAACTCTAACAGGCTCTTGAAAATTTTCAACTGCTTTATCGAACGTCAATTGGGGTTGGATGCGCCGCGTGAAGAAGAAAGAAGATCTTGCGAGCTTGGCAGCCACCTTTGTGGCCTCGGTCAAACACCTACAGCAGGAGGCTGGCGTCAACGACGCGGAGTTGTCGCGCGCGATCAATCTCAACCAAGGGACGCTAAGCCGCCTCCTGTCTGGAGAGACTACCGATCCGAGGCTGAGCACGATTTCGGCAATAGCTAAGTTCTTTTCTGTCCCGATCTCTACGCTCTTCGAGGAGGAGAACAAGGGATTCGTGCCGGTATATGAACAACGTAAACTACGTGACGCGCGCGAGGCGGCGACCACCGCACGACATGATCAGCGCTGGATTAAAGTGGCAAACATAAATTCGAGCCGCTTCGCTATTGCCCTCGACGCGAAGAACCGCACCGAACCCTTGCCGCCCAACTCTATCCTGGTCATCGGAGAGTACGAGTCCCTCGATTCCGGCGATTTGGCTTTAGTCGAGATCGATACGCATACGTACTGCCTCGTAAAGATAACAGATGGGGAGACGCTCACTGGCCACGACATCGAATCAACGTCAAGGCGTCACCCCCAAAAAATCAAGAACCAGGACGTCGTCGGAAAAGTTCTCGAGATAATTATCTCTCGTTAACCGCCAATGAAGTTGACTTTATAATCGAAATAGTCAACACCATCCCGCGTTTTTATCCAAACAACAATTCTCGAAAACAATACCGAGAAAATCATCTCGTACAGTATTTTTATCGTTATTTGCGCAATAATAATTTTAACAAGCACATCCGTTGATACCGCTCCATAAAACAACAAAGTCCCAAACAGCACGCTGTCCAGAACCGCACCCACAGCATTAGCTGCAATAAAGCGAAAAATCAGCGCGCGCCCCTTTAGCAAAACCTTCAACCTGGACACCATCAGCGAATTAGAAAGCTCTCCCGCAAAATAACCAACCGCCGAAGCACCCAGCGCCCTCATCATCTGCTGCGACACCCCGAGAATACTCCCCTCAAGCAATCCCGCTTTCTCGAGGGACAGAATAATCGCAACAACCAGGATATTCACTAAAAAGGAACCCCAAATTACGTGTCTGCTTACAACAAAACCGTATGTTTCCGTTATGCAAGCCCCAAAACAATATGTTAGCGGAAAGACAACAAGGGCCGTGGGAAACAATACACTATATCCCGGGAGGAACGGCAAGTTTATGGTCGATATACTATCCCCGATCAGATTGGTAGTTATCAGCATGACACTAAATAGCGCCGTGAGATATATTATCGCGTATGGAAAATGTGGCTTTCGCTCAGTGATATTCTGTATTCGCACGTCGTTGGCGTTCACCGTCGCAAGTAACGCAACATCATTTACAGAGAATTTCTCAATCCAGGCCGCCTCAAGCAGCTCCCCGACTGGAAGCTTCAACGATACACCTGTATCATTCACACGAACTCTTGCCACCGACAAACGCTTCTCACCATCTTTTGGGAAGATCGCCTCTACTTGGCAGGTTGGAATACTGTTCACCATAGACATGATTGACCCCGTCCAAAATCCATCCACGCAAACGACTATCGAATCGCGAAAGCAGAGCGCTTCAACACCACGCTCCCCCTTTTATTTTGGCAAATTTTTGTATGCCATTTTCAGTATAACGCTCTGATATTCTGGATATTTTCCTAACAATTCCGACTGCGTTAATATTCTGTAGTCGGCCTCGTCAAATCCCGGCACGACCGTACAACTAACCAAAGTATAATCACCCGAGTCAACCGACGCACCAAAAATCCAGCCACCATGCATGACCGCGGATAGCACCTCCCCACGATCCGGATTGGGGCCGATACGGACGGTGCGGTATTTCCCAGCTTCATCGATGGCATGCATGGTCAACGCATCCCCAGCGTGGTAATACCATATTTCATCGGACGTCATCTGATGAAAGTGTGACGGACTATCATGCGTCACCATGAAATATATTCCGCTATAATCTTTTCGTTCAGTTCCTCTCGCTGTTTTTCGGACCACATCTGAACCGAACTCGTATCTGAAGTACCCACCCTCTGGGTGCGCCGCCAGACCAAGCTTTTTAATCCAAAATTCCTTCGACTTTTCAATCTTGTGCATGCTTTCTTCCGCCATAACGCCCCCAACATAGATCAGACTAAATGCGATAAAAGTTGAAATGACAGCGGCTTGCACGATCACTGTCACCGACCCTCTACGAAAAATTCTACTTTTTATTGTCAACATACGATGTGGTTGTTGTTGAAACTTATACGACATCGCGAGTCCGGAGGTGCATGACTGGAAAGCGCCCCTACAGAGCCTACACGATGATATCGACATCGATTTGCAATTCCTTACTGCTTCGTATCCCGAAGCTGCTTCAACGATCACCGGCAAGCAAACCGTGAATTCGTAGCGGCACGCCAACAGCATACATCGGGGTGACTTTGATTTCCGCGCAAATTTCCGGTTAGAACGATCGAGACTACGCGCGGTCTAGCGACCTGCCCCCAAAAAGTATTGGTTTAATATCAATGAATTGCAGTCTGTCTGCCAAACTGGTGCTTCCGGGGGTGCCATAAAACCAACAGCAGAGATCAGCAAACGAACTGACCTGCCCGGGAATTTTCGGACCAGTTGAAACTTGAGAGAATGGCTTCCAACGGAGAAAGGAAGTCATGAAGAAGAGCCGGTTCACGGAAGAACAGATGGTCACGATCCTGCGCGAGGCGGACAAATCGCCGGTCGCGGAGGTAGCGAAGAAGCACGGGATCAGCGAGCAGACGATCTACAACTGGCGGCAACATTTCGGCGGCCTGGAGGCCGCCGACGTGAAGAGGTTGAAGCAGCTTGAGCAAGAAAATGCCCGGCTGAAAAAGATGCTGGCCGAGCGCGATCTCGAGCTGGACGTGATGACAGAGATCAACGCAAAAAATGTATGGTCCGCCCCGGCTTTGCAAGCGAGCACTGGCAAACGAAGCAGTTTGCGTAAATGTATCCGGCCTCTCGCGAGTCAGCCGCTTTTGGCGGCAAGGCCATGATGGGATATGCGCGCCCAGTTCCCAATAAATTGGACCGGCCACGAAGGCCGCTTTTTTGTCCCGGGTTTACCGAACGCCGTTGCGCTATTTCGTCATCAGGTGCAGGCAAGCAAACTTGGAAGAACTGCGTGAAGGCCCCCTATTGCTGCTGTGGTTGGCGGAGATAGAACGCGCCTTGTCGGGTCAAAACCGCCCAGGCAATTCGCGCAAGCTTGTTGGCGAGCGCGACGATGACTTTGTTGCGATGTATGCCCCTCGCTTCCATTCGGCCTATCCAGGCGCCGAGATGGTCTGTTGTCCGGTCGAGATGCAGGACACAGGAACGAGCGCCGTGAACGAGCAGCTTGCGCAAATAGGGATTGCCGCGCTGATATGACTCCCGGTGTCAATCGGAATCGGTTTTCAAGATCTACTCCATGGGTAGAGCAAATTTCCTGAGGGCGGCGTAGCAGTAAATCTCGACGGTGGATCAAGCTGATATTCGCGGGTTGGTTACCGCATTACAGAGGTCCGTCTCATGAGCCTGCCGCTTCCTTACTACGCAAGTCGACTGATGTCGTTGCCAAACGCGGTCGCGGGTTACTCGAATACCGGGCTGCGCCGCCTTCAGGAAACTTCCGATGCTGGTTGGCTTTTCGTCAACTACGTCCTCCGTTTATGCGGCTTGTTCGCTGTACGGTGCGGCCAGAGTCATTCCCAGTCGACCGACGTCCCAGATGAAGGCAGCCAGTTCGCGCGCGACAGCGATGATGGCGACATGTGCGGTCTTCCCTCTGGCGACGAGCTTACGATATCGCCTGCACAGCCTCAGCTGCGCGTCCCAGGCACGATCGATTATCGGTTTGGGTAGACCTTCATGCCGGCGCTGGATATCGATGCTCACGCGTGCCGGATGTCGATAGCTCCAGGCGGATTCAACCAGCAGCTTACGTGCATAGCTGTTGCCGGTCTTGGTAATGCTACCTAGGCGTCGTTTCCCACCCGAGGAATGCTCCGAAGGCGTCACGCCAATCCATGCCATCAGTTGCCGTGGATGTTCGAAACGCGTGAGGTCACCCAGTTCGGACACCAAGCCGATTGCCGACGTGAAGTTGATGCCGCGCATCGCTTGCAAAGCAAGTACGACTGGATAGAACCGCCAATTGGTGACGGCTTCACGCAAAGCCAGTTCTAGCCGCTCGCATTGCGCGAGCCGATCCTCAATCGAGCGCCGATGTTCGTTGAACGCCAGTTGCTGCCAGGCGCTGTCAAACGAGAACGTACTTAACCAGCGCCTGTGTGTCGGCCCCCAGTTGGGACGGCCGAGATAGTGGACGCCGTGGGCCAGCAGAAAGGATTTGAGCCTGCAGCGTGCTGCCTTCAGGTCTTCTCTGGCAGCCGACCAGGCGCGGGCCAGGTCGCGGAACGCTTCATCTTCAACCGTCGGCACATGCACGGCTGAGAGGTCGCCGGCGCGCAGCGAGCGCACCAGCTTGATCGCGTCACGGCGGTCCGTCTTGACGCGATCACCTGGCTTGCGCGGAATAAGCGACGGAGCGCACACCATACAGTCAAAGCCTTTATCGACCAGCCGCCGGTACAGTCCGTATCCGCACGGGCCCGCTTCGTAGACGAAACAGATCTGCCTCGCCTTTGGTTGCAGTTTCTTGCACAGCCGATCAACGTCAATTTGCATGGTGCCGATCTTGCCGAACAGTTCCACTTCGCCCATCTCGATCGCGTACGCAACCGTGATCGAATCTTTGTGAACGTCCAGTCCCACGTACAACGTGCTATCGTTTTCCACGCTGGTCTCCGTGTCGGAAATCGCCGGGTGCGGCCTGTCCGCACCGTGCGGCTCTGGCAGACATGCTAACCCGCGTTTGATGCCGCGCGGCAGGCCAGCCTCTACCTCACGGAAGTCATACTGACTTACTGATCCCGAGCAGGCGTTGTTTGCCGCCGGTCGAGAATTCCTTTGGTACAAGCCCAAGCCAGGCGGCCAAATGCCGGCCGGATTTGAATTGCGTTCCCGTGCCGGCGAAAGCGGTGATGGCTGTCGCCGTCAGCTGGCCGATACCCGGCACGGATGTCAGTCGGGTGGCGGCGTCGTCAGCGCTGGCAATAGATTCGATCTGATGTCGAAGCTGAAGCAGGCGTGCTTCGATGGAGCGATATTCCTGCCAAAGTTCCTCGAGCAGGCGGCGCATGGACGGCGTCAGCCCATTCTGATCATCCGAGAGAATCGATGGCATGTCGCGGACAAAGTACGCGGCGCCGACACTGATAGTGAGGCCGTATTCGAGGAGGAAGGCGCGGGCCTGATTGATGACGGACGTCTTGCTTGAGACCAGACGTCGCCTTACACGATGTAGCGCCTGCAAATCGAGTTGCGCCTCTGTCTTCGGCTGTGCGAAGCGCATGGTGGGACGGGAGATCGCTTCGGCAATCGCCTCCGCATCGACCATGTCTGTCTTGTTGGACTTGACGAACGGTTTGACGAACTGCGCGGGAACTATCCGCACCTCGTGCCCCGCGAGAGCGGCCTTGCGGGCAAGCCAGTTACTGCCAGGGCAGGCCTCCATCCCGACGACTGTCGGTGACGCACGGGTGAGAAATTCAATGACGCGTTCGCGCGTGAACCTGCTTCTGAACACGGGCTTGCCAGCGAAATCGAGCCCGACGACGTGAAACGCTGATTTGCCGATGTCGATGCCCATGCGAACCACGACGGGTTTAACAGGCTGACTCATGACACACCTCCTCGGAAGTTGTACGTGTCACCGCCAATTATGCGATGGCGGGAGGGGCGGACCATCCTATTAGTGGTGAGCGCGCCCGCTCGACGCCAGCAGGTCACCTACGCGAAAGCACGGGGCCTGTCAGAGCGGCGTGCGTGCGCGCTAATGTCGGTCGCCCGATCGGCGCTGCATTACGAATCGACGCTGGTCGTGCGGGACGCGCCGGTGCTGGCAGCGATGAGCATTCTGTCGGCACAATATCCGCGTTATGGTTACCGCCGCATTCAGATCTTTCTGGAGCGGCAGGGTCACTCGATGAGCGTTGATCGGGCCTGGCGGCTGTGGCGTCTTGCCGGGTTGCAGGTGCCGCGCAAGCGACCCCGTCGACGCGTGTCTGTCCATCGCCCTCGGCCGCAGCCAGCGACGGCGGCACGGCATGTCTGGGCGTACGACTTCGTATTCGACGCGTGCGCCAACGGCCAGCAGCTGAAGTGTCTGACGGTGATCGATGAGTACACGCGTGAATGCCTGGCCATCGACGTGGCCGGATCAATACGCTCGGGGCGAGTCATCGAGGTTCTGTCACAACTGATTAGCCTGCACGGCGCACCGCGCTATCTGCGCTCGGACAACGGGCCGGAATTCGTGTCGCGCGCCATCCTGAAGTGGGCGGCACAGAATGGCATGGACATGGCGCTCAGCGATCCCGGCAAGCCTTGGCAGAACGGCGCTGATGAAAGCTTCAACGGCAAGTTCCGCGACGAATGCCTGAGCCTTGAATGGTTCCGCACCCGCACGGAAGCGAAAGTTGTGATCGACCAATGGCGGCGTCACTACAATGCTGTTCGGCCACATTCGAGTCTGGCCTACCTGACGCTCAACGAGTTCAAGCAGCGATATCGTTCAACTGAAGCAATCGAGGCCGTTCTCCAAGATTGAAATGGTCCGAAGAAGTCAGGCAGGTCAGGTGGACTGGGCGACACGCAAGATCCTCGCACACCGAGTGGCCATCGCGCTCGAAGCAATGCACGCTGTCGAGGCGCTCGAGGAAGTGTTCGCGCGCTACGGGCAGCCCGAAATCGTGAACACGGACCAGGGCAGCCAGTTCACCGCGAACACGTTCACCGAGGCCGTGCTGGGCCGGAACGTCCGGCTGTCGATGGACGGCAAGGGAAGCTGGCGCGACAACGTGTTCGTCGAGCGGGTGTGGCGCAGCATCAAGTACGAAGAGGTCTACCTGAAGGCATACGAGTCGGTCAGCCATGCTCGGCGCGCCATTGGCGAATACATCGAGTTGTACAGCCGGAAACGACCTCATTCGAGCCTGGCGGATCAGACGCCGGATGAGGCATCCTTCGCGACGCTGCCTGCGATCAAATCGGCAGCATGACTGTCTCGGACATGCCACTTAAAAATACCGAAAACCTGTCCGAACGAGCGAGGCCACCTCTATACGCCTTGATGAGTGCAAGGATGGCAACGCACGAACCTCCCTTTGGACGATGGAGTCCAACGCCTATCGCCTGCTGATCGACCCTAAAATGGCAAATCGGGTTGCCAAGGGTTGGCAACCCGATTCGAGGCCAGCGGTCGATTAGTTGTGTCCGCTCAACGCAAAGCTGTAGTTCGACGAGTTGTACGTAATGGTGAGCGTGCTGTTCGTGTTGAACAGGTTGTCCAGCGTGCCGGGGCCGCCACGGCTGGTGGTCACATAGCTCTGGCGGATATCGGCGCCGTTCGAATTCTCTTCGACATCCAGCTCATTCAAGTAAGGATTCTGATCGTTGCCGTATTGCAGCGTGACGGATTTCTCGGGAGCGATCGTGGCAGATACCGGCGGCAGGTTGCCGCCGCTCGGGTCGGATCCCTTGCGGCCACGCAGCACTACGGAAATTGCAACGTTCGAATTGTTCGTGATCGTTTTCGTTCCGGACATAATGCATCTCCTTGCTATGTTGAAGATCGGGTGGTCTTACAAGCGAACTTGGTGATGCGAAATTGGCATTGTCGTTGTTTCTTCGACGAACCAATTCATTTGCGTGAGAAATCTTGCTCTTCGACACCGTCTTCTCGAGCAGAAGCGATCAAGAAGACTGACCAGACGATGCCACTTGAATTAACCAGCGTACAGCTGGTAGCCATGACAGGTTAAATGGCGAAATAATGTGGCCGATTTGAACCGCGCCTGGAATCGTGGAGGCCGGTTGGTTTAAGTTAATGCAGGCACTTCAGCAGCGTTTGTGAGTTGCCTGCAGTCGTTTTCCTCAGCCTCAGCGGGCGGAATGTAGCCGAGCGGCTCCATCATCCGATGACGGTGCCGGGGGTTACTAATTCCGAGAACCAGGGACCTTAATTTTTCCAACGCAAAATCCGGAAAGCCATTTATTTATATAAATATACTGACATACTGCGCTAAAACTTTCATGTTGCCATTCCGCAAAACACTGGCCGTCGGAGTTCACCAATTCTGCTGACGCTCCTTTGCAGCGCATTATTTGTACTAATGTGGGTTAGTCAGTCCGCCTACTCCAGCGACTATGCCCAAGATTGCTGACAGCGAAGACCGGGAAACTGCCATTGCTCGCGTACTCCGTCCACTTTGGTCTCCCCCCATTTCAAAGGCTCAAGCCATCCAGGCGGCCGAACTGCTCGGCGTTCATTGGACTACGGTCTACCGGTTGCGAAAGCGATTTCTGGAAGATCCCGTTGTCAGTTCGATTCGGCCGCGCGCGAGGGCCCAAGACAGGCAACAAGCGCTTGGGAATCCGCGCAGAAGCAATCATTGACGAGGTACTCACTACTTGGCCTCCTGCGCAGCGCCACCTGGCGCACCCTTTGTCGGACCTGACGCTCGAAATTCGACGACGATGCGCGAATGCTGGCATCACCTCCCCAGGACGCCATACGATCGCTCGTCGATGGGCAATCCATCGTGGACTCAGGTCCTATCTCGAGGCAACAGACGAGCACCTGGCAACCGCGATCAACATACTGGAGGAGCGGAACATATGAAATCCTCCTCATGCACAAATCAAGCGTCGATATACGACACCGTCTGCGAAGCGACCAGCCGCGGCGGGGGCGGACATAGACAAGCGCAAAGATCGTCGCTCAACGCCGCCTGCCGACCATCCGGCCCAGTCGTCGAGATCCGGGGACCATCGCAGACGATCTTGCCGACCGTCTTGCATACCGGGCACAAGACAGGATCGTGCTCATGGGCCTGTTCGCGGCCGTGCAGCATGTCTGTTCCGTCACCGGCCTGCACGATGCCGCCCACCGTCGTCAAGTCCCCTTTCACGATGTCATACCGTCGCATATGACCTCCGGTCACACCGCGCCGGGACGCAAGCGTACGCTGTTCAACAGCGTATCCCACACCTTGACCTGCCTGACTTCTTCGGACCATTTCAATCTTGGAGAACGGCCTCGAGTGATCCGCTTGGGATTTCCGGGCAAACGTTCCATCGGTGGAAGAAGCCATACGCGGGAATGCAGTCGGATCAGATGCGCACGTTCAACCAGCCGCTGCGTCGTCACCGGTCGAAATCGTGAGCGTGATGGCCCCCCAATTATTCCAGTAATAGCCGGCACGGTCGTTTGCAAATACGAACAGCACGCCGTCGGTGGCCGCCTGATGTTCGCCCTGAGCGCCGATTGGAAACGTCTGCGCCGGATCGTCTTGAGTCGGCGCCACGTCGTTCGGCACGATGCGCCCCATCAGACGGAAATAGCGGCCATCGTCGGGGATCCGCGGCGGATGCCCGGTCGCATAGAACAACTGGGCCGGGTAGCCATCTGCCGAGCATGGAATGACCGCATCCACCCACACGCCGACCGATTGAAATCGAAGCAGCGTGCCTGCCGTAACGTGCACACCCGTGTCGACCCATGGCGCGTTCGCGGGTACCGATATGACTTGAGCCATATTTCACCTCGATCTGAATGACTGGGCGCCTTCCGGCGCCGACTGTCCCGTGTACGTTTTCCTGAGCCCATTGTGGATTGGCCGTTCCGCCGATGCGAAACGGCCAGGTCGATCACGCCGGTGCACACGAGCCGCAATACGATGACCGCGTCGCCTAGCCGAGCGCGCTGCGTAACGCGTTGGAAATATCGTGGTTCAGCAGCAGCGCTTTGACTTTCGTCCGATCCGCCTGCGACAACGCCGAATCTGGCCCGCGCTTCGCCACGCCATCCCAGTCCTGATGCGCGAGTGCCACGAACTCCGAATCGGTCGACCGATAAACGGTCTGCACCGCCTCGACCTCGTACATCTCCGGATTTCCGGGCGGCGCCTTTCCGATCAGGTCGCGGATCAACGGCCACGAGATCCTGTCCGGATCACGTCGTACGATCGTCCCGTTCGCAATTCCCGCCAGGGCCTCGTCGACCCACTGATCGTCGAGCATGCGCTCGACGTTCAATGCGCCGTGATGACTGGTGTAAGGGACGACACCGGCCGGTAGCGGTGTCGCCGACTTCTCGAGCGCATATCGGCACGCTTCGACGCGTCGCCAATCGGCGTCCGGAAATTTGTCGCGATGCTTCTGCAGCCAGAGCGCGCACGCGGCCGCGATCTGCGGGGTGGACGCGGAGGTACCACCGCCCGACATTTCCCACGGCGCGTCATCGTCCGGCGTGCCGAGCGGTCGCATCCACGCGACGTTGGGCGTAAGTCAGTATGACTTCCGTGAGGTAGAGGCTGGCCTGCCGCGCGGCATCAAACGCGGGTTAGCATGTCTGCCAGAGCCGCACGGTGCGGACAGGCCGCACCCGGCGATTTCCGACACGGAGACCAGCGTGGAAAACGATAGCACGTTGTACGTGGGACTGGACGTTCACAAAGATTCGATCACGGTTGCGTACGCGATCGAGATGGGCGAAGTGGAACTGTTCGGCAAGATCGGCACCATGCAAATTGACGTTGATCGGCTGTGCAAGAAACTGCAACCAAAGGCGAGGCAGATCTGTTTCGTCTACGAAGCGGGCCCGTGCGGATACGGACTGTACCGGCGGCTGGTCGATAAAGGCTTTGACTGTATGGTGTGCGCTCCGTCGCTTATTCCGCGCAAGCCAGGTGATCGCGTCAAGACGGACCGCCGTGACGCGATCAAGCTGGTGCGCTCGCTGCGCGCCGGCGACCTCTCAGCCGTGCATGTGCCGACGGTTGAAGATGAAGCGTTCCGCGACCTGGCCCGCGCCTGGTCGGCTGCCAGAGAAGACCTGAAGGCAGCACGCTGCAGGCTCAAATCCTTTCTGCTGGCCCACGGCGTCCACTATCTCGGCCGTCCCAACTGGGGGCCGACACACAGGCGCTGGTTAAGTACGTTCTCGTTTGACAGCGCCTGGCAGCAACTGGCGTTCAACGAACATCGGCGCTCGATTGAGGATCGGCTCGCGCAATGCGAGCGGCTAGAACTGGCTTTGCGTGAAGCCGTCACCAATTGGCGGTTCTATCCAGTCGTACTTGCTTTGCAAGCGATGCGCGGCATCAACTTCACGTCGGCAATCGGCTTGGTGTCCGAACTGGGTGACCTCACGCGTTTCGAACATCCACGGCAACTGATGGCATGGATTGGCGTGACGCCTTCGGAGCATTCCTCGGGTGGGAAACGACGCCTAGGTAGCATTACCAAGACCGGCAACAGCTATGCACGTAAGCTGCTGGTTGAATCCGCCTGGAGCTATCGACATCCGGCACGCGTGAGCATCGATATCCAGCGCCGGCATGAAGGTCTACCCAAACCGATAATCGATCGTGCCTGGGACGCGCAGCTGAGGCTGTGCAGGCGATATCGTAAGCTCGTCGCCAGAGGGAAGACCGCACATGTCGCCATCATCGCTGTCGCGCGCGAACTGGCTGCCTTCATCTGGGACGTCGGTCGACTGGGAATGACTCTGGCCGCACCGTACAGCGAACAAGCCGCATAAACGGAGGACGTAGTTGACGAAAAGCCAACCAGCATCGGAAGTTTCCTGAAGGCGGCGCAG
Organism: Burkholderia sp. SRS-46; assembly: GCF_004343775.1. Taxonomy (GTDB): domain Bacteria; phylum Pseudomonadota; class Gammaproteobacteria; order Burkholderiales; family Burkholderiaceae; genus Burkholderia. The sequence goes on from NZ_PTXL01000003.1 coordinate 172,812, forward strand.
CCCGGTATTCGAGTAACCCGCGACCGCGTTTGGCAACGACATCAGTCGACTTGCGTAGTAAGGAAGCGGCAGGCTCATGAGACGGACCTCTGTAATGCGGTAACCAACCCGCGAATATCAGCTTGATCCACCGTCGAGATTTACTGCTACGCCGCCCTCAGGAAATTTGCTCTACCCATGGAGTAGATCTTGAAAACCGATTCCGATTGACACCGGGAGTCATATCAGCGCGGCAATCGACTTGTAGAGGATCGAATCCGGCCCGTAGCTGCCTTGCATCGTCGCGTTGTCGCGGGTTTCGTAGCCGGTATTCCGGTACGTCACGCCGGTCGCCGTCACGACCCGCCAGAATGCGGCCGGATAGACCGTATAGTGGGGCGGCGCTTCCAGCAAACCTGCGCGATACCAGTCGCCGGCCGCGGCGACCACGATGACGCCGGCATCATAGAGTTGATTCACGCCGTCGGCCCACGACTGGCAAGGGTAGCCGCCATGGCTGATCGTGACGACGTCGCAAGGCTGCCGCCCCTGGCCGCCCAGCGCATACAACAGCCCTTGCGCCACCGATGCATCGCCAAGATGGATCACGGAACCGCCGATGCCCCCCACCACGACCGGAACGACGGTCGCGTCCGGGGCGCACCCGATGTCGCCGGAGTAAGGGCTGCCAAACCCCCACTTGGGCCGGGGATCCAACGTCATCGTGTTGCCGGCCAGAATGCCGATCGTGCCGGTCCCGTGACCCGGCGTGAACCATTCCTTGTTCGTGTCCGTCACGTCCGTCGGCGTGCTCGAATCGTAGAAATTTCGTCTTTCGGCAAGGGCAAGGTGGCGTGGCGCGGAGGGGTGTTTCGGTGCGCACCCGGTATCGAGATGCGCGATCCGCACACCGGCCCCCGTCAACCGAACGTCGGTACCCGTCACATACTCAGTGTGGACCCGATCAAATCCGGCGGAATGCAAGTACCAGGTGGGGCTGAAGTTCGGGTCGGCATGTTCGTCGGGGCCCCACTGCGCCGGCTCTTTGGGCCCGTCGTCCCCGTGGTGAGCATCCAGGCTGAACGTGAGCTGAGCTTGCCGGGCCCGGGTCTGCACCTGTTCATCCGTGTAGCGTGTCTGCACGCAGTCGGGTTCGGCATACGTCGCGTTGCCCGACATCACCGCGTGGTGCGCGGCGTCCCACGGATGTTCCCCGGTCAGGCTCCAACGTGTGGCCGCGGAGCCCGGCGGCGACAAGACGGTCACGGAAGACGGTCGAGTGGGTGTAATGGGCATCGACAGGAACGGCGCGTTGTCGTGCATCGTGATGAGCTTCCCGGTCCAGCGCGTATAGAACTGCTTGGTCGGCACGGCGATCTCCTTATGTGTTTTTCCCTACGTTGACGCCTTCGGACAGCCACTTCGCGAAGCAACCACGCATTCCCCTCGCCTACCCCGAGCTACGATCGCAGCAATGCGCAAACGCCATGCGAATCTGTCGGAGAAATAGTAGACACCCAGACCGCTCCGGGCAACCGCGTTTTCCCGATTCCTGGCAATTGGCGGGATCGTATCGCGGGTGATCTGTCAGCCGAGCCGATAGACGCGCGTGACGGTCTCCCGGAACAGCGCATCGCGCTCGTCCGGGCTCGCTTGCGCGGTCAGCCGCTTGAACGCATTCCAGCCGTTCACGTACGAATACGAGCCCTTGTCGACCGGGAAATTGCCCTCGAACATGCAGCGCCCGGCGCCGAACGCGTCGATGCAGGTCATCATCCACGGCTTCCACGCGTCGGCGAGCTGCGCGGAAGACGGCGGCCGCGCGCCCTTCTCGAAATCGAAACCGTTGATGCGCATCCCGAGCCCGCCGACCTTCACGTACACGTTCGGCAGTTGCGCGAGCGTGCGCATCGACGCCGACCAGCGCTCGAACACCTCCGGCCGCTTGTCCGCATAGCTGGCAATCCGCACGACGCCGCCGCAATGATTGACGATGATCCGCGTATCGGGGTTCGCCTTCGCGAGATCGAACAGCTCGGGCAGTTGCGGAAAGAACAGCCACGCGTCATACGACAGCCCGAGCGGCGCGAGCTGCGCGACGCCGGCCCGGTACGCAGGATCGAGCAGCAGCCCGCGCGGCACCGCCGACAGCGGATTGGCGAGTGTCGGGTCGGCGTCCCACGTGGTCAGGTGCCGGACTCCGCGAAACCGCCCGCGCCCGGCTTCGAGATGCGCTTCCAGCACGTCGCGCACGCGCTCGCCGAGCCGCAGGTCCGCGTGGCCGACGATGCCTTTCGCGACGGCCGGAGCACCGTGCTGAAGCGGTTCGGTCATGCCGGCGACATAGGCCGTCTCGCCGACCGGCTTCAGTTCCGCCGGGCCCGAATCGCGGTAGCGCGTCTGCGCCTGCATGTAGACGGACGCCTGGATGTTGTGGCCCGACCGCGCGTCCCGCAGATAGTCGTCGAGCATGTAGATCCAGCCCGGCCGCTCATAAAAATGATGATGCGCGTCGACGATCGGCAGGTCGGGCTCGAGTGCGGGCTCGAGCGCCGATGCGAGCCAGTCGGTGCGGACAGCGAGATAGTTGCCTTGCGTCGTCATGCCTTGAACTCCATCGTGGGCCGCTGCGCGCGTATCGGCGAACGCGGGCAGCGCGAGCGATGCTGCGGCCGCGCCGAGCAGCCGGCGTCGCTTGATCGAAACGGTCGTCGCCATGTCATTCGCTCCGGTCGAACGCGTACAGCGACAGCGTGAGCAGCGTCGTGATCGCCAGGACGATGGCAAGACCCAGCATGCCGGCTGCAAAGGTGCCGAAGCTGTCCTTCAGGTAGCCGACGAGATAAGGCCCCGCGAAGCCGCCGAGCGCGCCGATCGAGTTGATCAGCGCCAGCCCGCCGGCCGCGGCCTGGCCGGACAGGAAGCGCGAAGGCAGCGTGTAGAAGATCGTGCGGCCGGCAATCGTACCGATCAGCGCGAGCGTGATGCCGACGAGCGCCGGCCCGAGCGTCAGGAAATGCGTCGACACGCCGAGCGCCACCGCGCCGATGAGCAGCCCGATTGCCAGGTTCGCGACCGGGCCGCCGCGACGGTCCACGCGCTGCGCCCACCACAGCAGCGCGACCGTCGCGAAAAAGTACGGCACCGCGGACAGCCAGCCCGTCTGCATCATCGACATGCCGTGCGCCTTCAGCATCTGCGGCAGCCAGATGCCGATCCCGTACGAACCCATCGTGAAGCCGAACGAGATCAGCGCGAGCACGTACACGCGCACGTCGCGCAGCGCGACGCCGAAGCGCTTCTTGCGGCCGGCGGCCGCCCCGTCGCGCTCGAACGCGCGCTGCAGCGCGGCACGCTCGTCGTCCGACAGCCACGCGGCATCGGACGGCGAATCGGACAGCAGCTTCAGCACGAGGAAACCGAGCGCGCACGCCGGCAGCCCTTCGACGATGAACATCCACTTCCAGCCCGCGAGCCCGAGCGCGCCGTCGAGTTGCAGCAGCCACGTCGACAGCGGGCCGCCGATCAGTGACGACAGCGGCGTCGACACGGTGAACCACGCGAGCACGCGCGTGCGGTAGCTCGCCGGAAACCACACGGCGAGGAAGAAGATCACGCCCGGGAATCGGGATAGGGGCGGTCAGTAACCTGACCGATCCCCTCCCACACCACCCGGCATGCGGGTCCGCACCGGGCGGTTCGAGCAGTTGAGGCTATGAGAGTCGGGGTACGCCGAGACGGTCGAAGTAACCGGTGGAGAGCACGAGATGCAGTGCCCGCCCGCTGGTGTGCCACCATCGGCGGCTATGACCAGCGGCCTTCCGCGCAGCCGATTCCGACGCGCCCAGCGCTAGTAGTTCTCGATAGACCGTCGTACCCCGACGCCAGTGCTTGAGCTGCAGTGCACGCAGCCGGTGTCTGATCCACTCGTCCAGTCGGCGGAACACCTTCGGTGTTTGTGCCAGTTGGAAGTACGCCTTCCACCCGGGCACGTATTGCCGTAGTCGTTCCACTACGGTCGACATACTGCTGCCGCCCGACCGACGCGTAATCTTCCGGATACGCTGCTTGAAGGCGTCCTGCGCCTTAAACGAAACCGCACATTTGACTTGGCCACTTGGGTGACGCCACAACTCGTATCCCAAGAACTTTCGACCCGTCGCAGGTGCAACCGCCGTTTTGGACTCGTTGACCTTCAAGCGTAGAGCTGAGTAGAGGCAGCGTAACCCGTCAAGTACACGTTCACCCGCGCGCCGACTGCGTACGTAAACATTGCAGTCGTCGGCGTAGCGCACGAACCGATGCCCGCGCCGCTCCAACTCTCGATCCACCTCGTCCAGCAACACGTTCGCCAAGAGGGGCGATAGCGGACCACCTTGCGGCGTTCCCTCAAATCGCTCTTTGGTGATCCCGCCGTCCATGACCCCGGCCGTGAGGTATCGACGGATCAGCCGAAGCATGGCTTTATCCTCGATTCGCCTTGATAGCCGTTCCATCAGAACGTCGTGATTGACTCGATCGAAGAACTTTTCCAGATCCACGTCGACGACTACGTCGTAGCCGTCCCGTACATGACTTTGTGCCATCAGCACCGCGTCACGCGCTCGCCGGCCCGGCCGGAAGCCGTAGCTGTGTTCGGAGAAGCTAGGATCAATCAACGGTTGCAGGACTTGCAGAAGGGCTTGCTGAATCAGTCGATCCGTCACCGTCGGAATCCCCAGTTCTCGCACTCCACCGTCGGGCTTCGGAATCTCAACGCGCCGCACGGCCTGAGGCCGGTAGCTTCCGTCTCGTATTTCCTTCCGAATCTGCGGCCAGTGCGTCTTCAGGTATTTCGCCGTTTCGGAGATCGTCCGTCCATCAACCCCTGCACTGCCACGATTGGCTTTGACACGTTTCCATGCCAACACCATGTTCGTGGTCGAGAGGGCCTGCACTAGCAGGTCCTCCCGTCCTGAGCTTTCGGATTCTCGCCGTGCCGCACGTGCTTCATCGCGCCCCGCATCCGACGAAGCTTCACCTCGCCACTCCGCGATTCGCTCCGGTTTCCCGAACTTCTGATGCCTTGCCCGTTCGAACGACATGACCGATCACTCTCCTACTCGTTCGGCCCTTCGCCCCTAGCGGGCGGCTACTATGGCCTCTGCTGACCCCTTGCTCCGGCTCTTCACCGTCGCCCTTTCAGACGTAAAGCAAGGTCTCCCCAGGTAAGAACGCACTCCTTCACCGCACAACCGCCGTATTTACATTGCCTCGCCTTGGTCACAAGAGCTTCGCGGTCTTTTGCCCGCTCGCCCTGCTCAGCAATGCCTTCTATACGGTTCTTGTCCATCGGCTCGCGATTTACGCTCCACGCTTCCTTCCCACACTCGGTCACCCTCATGCAGCTGCGCTTCACTTCGTTCGTTGTGACCAACTTACGGCGGGACTTACACCCGCAGGAGTGCGCCCATGCTGGGCGCACAAAAACCGGCCTCGCCGATGCCGAGCAGCAGCCGTATCGCATAGAAACTCGTCGGCCCGGTCGCGAGCGCGGTCGCGGCCGCCATCAGCCCCCACGTGACCATGATGCGGGCGAGCCAGCGGCGCGCGCCGAAGCGGTAAAGCGCGAGATTGCTCGGCACCTCGAACACGCAATAGCCCGCGAACATGATCCCGGCGCCCCAGCCGAACTGCGTCGCGGTCAGCCCGAGATCGCGGTTCATCGTGAGCGCCGCGAACCCGACGCTCGTGCGGTCCAGATAGTTGAAGAAATACGCGAGCGCGAGCAGCGGAATGAAGCGCCACGCGGCCTTGCGCACGGCCCGTTGCTCGACCGACGCGTCGGACTCGCGATCGGCCGCAAGTGCGGGGGAAGCAGATGTCATGGTTGTCTCCGTGGATACGGCAGTCCGCGCCCGCGCGTTGCACGGCCGGGATGCCGTTGTTCGTTCGAGGGATCGCGGCCGCGCTATGCGCTCGCCAGTTCGTTCGGCGACGGCGCACCGCCCGGGCCGTCGCCCGGCGCTGCGCCGGCCGCGTCGTGCTGCCCCGCGATCACGCCGGCGTCGATCAACGCACGCGCTTCGTCCGGCGTGTAGCCGAGCTCGCCGAGCAGCGCGCACGTGTCCTGGCCGAGTGCCGGCGGCGCCGAGCGCAGCCGCAGGCGCTCGCCCGCGAGCGTCAGCGGCAGCAGCGCGGTACGCGTGTCGACCGGTCGCCCGGCGCTGCTCGCGTCGGCCGGCAGCGTCACGGCTTCGAGGCCGCAAGTGGCGAGCAGATGCGGGTCGTCGAACAGGTCCTGCGGCTTCGTGATCGGTGCATACGGCAGGCCGATCGATTCGAAAATCGCGCCGATCTCCGCGGCCGAATGTGGCGCGAGCCGCGCACGCAGCTCGGGCAGCAGCCACGCGCGCGCCTGCACGCGCAGGTTGTTGGTCGCGAGACGCGCATCGTCCTTCAGCGCGGCCAGCCCGAACGCGTCGCAGAACAGCGCCCACTGCGTGTCGGACACGACCGCGAGAAAGATCTGCTCGCCGTCCTTCACGGCGAACACGTCGTAGACGGCCCAGGCGGAAATCCGGCTCGGCATCGGCGCCGCGGCCTGCCCCGTCACCGCGAACTGCATCATGTGCTGCGCGACCAGGAACACGTTGTTCTCGAACAGCGCGCTCTGCACCTGCTGGCCGCGGCCGGTACGCTCGCGCTGCGCAAGCGCGGCCATCGCGCCGATCGCGCCGAACATGCCGCCCATGATGTCGTTCACGCTCGAGCCCGCGCGCAGCGGGCGCCCCTCCGGGCCCGTCATGTAAGCCAGGCCGCCCATCATCTGCACCACCTCGTCGAGCGCCGTGCGATGCTCGTACGGCCCCGGCAGGAAACCCTTGTGCGACACGTACACGAGGCGCGGATTCATCGAGTACAACGCGGGATAACCGAGGCCGAGCCGGTCCATCGTGCCGCTCTTGAAGTTCTCGCTGAAGACGTCCGCCGTCGCGACAAGCCGCAGCACGATCTCCAGCCCGCGCGGATCCTTCACGTCGACCGCAAGGCTCTTCTTGTTGCGGTTGAACATCCCGAAGAAGCCCGCGCCCGAACCGCGCAGCGCGCGTGTGCTGTCGCCCGCGATCGGCTCGATCTTGATGACTTCCGCGCCGAGATCGGCGAGCAGCATCCCGCAGGTCGGGCCCATCACCATGTGCGTCATCTCGATCACGCGCAGGCCGTCGTAGGGCAACGGCGCGGCCGGTTGCCGATCGTTCATGGCGCGACTCCCGCCAGGCAGCCTTCCGGCTGGGCCGCCGCCGGCGCGCGGCCGTCCGCATAGCGGAACCCTTTCGGCAGCCCGGCGTCCGGCACGTGGCCGTACAGCGCCTCCGACGGCAGCGCCGCGTGCAGGATCGTGCGCGCGGCGAGCAGCGCGTCGACGTCGATGCCCGTGTCGTACCCCATCGATTCGAGCAGGAACACGAGATCCTCGGTGACGATGTTGCCGGTCGCGCCCGGCGCATACGGGCAGCCGCCGAGGCCGCCCTGGCTCGCGTCGATCGTCGTCACGCCCGCGTCGAGCGCCGCGACGACGTTCGCGAGCCCCTGCCCGCGCGTGTTGTGGAAATGCGCGCCGCCGGCCTTGTCGCCGACTTCGCGCTGCAAGCGCGTGAACAGCCGGCGCACCTGTGCCGGGTTCGCATAGCCGCTCGTGTCGGACAGCCCGATCTCGTCGACACCGCATTCGGCCATCGCGACGGCCATCGCGATCGTCTCGTCGTCGCTGACGGCGCCCGCGATCGTGCAGCCGAACGCGACCGACACGCCCGCCTCGATCTGCACCGACGGAAATCGCGCATCGCGCAGCACGACGATCGCGCGCACCTCGTCGATCATCTGCGCGGGCGTCTTGCGGATGTTCGCCAGCGAATGCGCTTCCGTCACCGATACCGGCAGCGTCAGCTTGTGCACGCCGGCGTCGAATGCACCTTCGGCGCCGCGCAGGTTCGGCGCGAGCGCGGCGACGTGCAGCCCGGGAATCGCCAGCGCATGCGCGACCACTTCACGCACATCGGCCATCTGCGGCAACAGCCTGGCCGGCACGAACGATCCCACCTCGATCTCGCGCACGCCGGCCGCGGCCAGCGCGGCGATCCAGCGCAGCTTGCCGGCCGTCGGCATCACGGTCCCGATGCTTTGCAGACCATCGCGCGGCCCGACCTCGCTGACCAGCACCTTCGGATATTCGGAAACGCTCATCTATCACTCCTTGTTCTATCTGAAAGAACATCGTTCTGTTTGATAGAACTCTAGGCGCGTATCGAATGGGCGATAAGCCGGGTATACCCGTGAAATTACGATTTTCCGGAACTTGCGTTCTGTCAGGTAGAACGATATAGTCGGCCAACCCTCATCGGAAGGAAACAGGCAGTGCCTACGACTCAAGCAGATCACGCCGGCGACGGGCCCGACTCGTCGGCCGAGGAAGCCTCCAGCGGCGTCGCCGTTCTCGACCGCGCGTTCGCCATCCTCCGTGCCTTCGGACAGACCGATGACCGGCTGTCGCTCGCCGAGCTGTCGCGCCGCACCGGGCTGTACAAGAGCACGATCCTGCGCCTGCTCGCCGCGCTCGAACATGGCGGCTTCATGCGCAAGCTCGACGACGGCCAGTATGCGATCGGACACGAGCCGTTGCGGCTCGCCGCGCTGTACCAGCGCTCGTTCCGGGTCGGCCCGGTGGTCGAGCCGCTGCTCGAGACGCTGAGCCGCGAACTCGGGGAAACGGCGTCGTTCTACGTGCGCCAGGGCGACATGCGCTCGGTGCTCTACCGCGTCGAGCCCGCACGCGCGGTGCGGGTGTCGATTCGCGTCGGCGAGGAATTTCCGGTTCGCCAGGGCGCGTCCGGGAAGGTGCTGCGGGCCTTCACCGACACGCAGGACGCACGCTGGAACGACGTGCGCGAACAACTATGGGCCGCGTCGTACGGCGAGCGTGACCCCGAGACAGCGTCGGCGTCCGCGCCCGTGTTTGGTGCCGCCGGCGAATGCGTCGGCGCGCTGACGGTGTCGGGGCCGAAATCGCGGCTCGCCGCCGCGCCGGTGATGGTCGCGGCAATCGCGATGCTGCTGTCGCTCGCGCAGAAGGCGACCGTTGCACTCGGCGGAGCAGGCGCACGCTACGACGCGGCCGCCGTGCGCGACAGCCTCGCGCGGCTCAGGTCGGCAGCGGACGACGCCGGATGATGGCAAGCACGAATTTCTCCGCACGTCGCGCTCCACGATCGAGACGACACTACCGGGCCGTGCATGTCGCCGTTGGAATCTCTCCAGGCGGTGGTGGAGCCGGGTTTGAAGCCCGGCCGCGCGCCCGGGCGGTTCGCCCGGGCGCATGAAGCAAGTCAGTGGCGACAACCTCGAACGTCGCCTGAAGCCCGATCACCAGCGATAGCCAACGCCCGCGCCCGCACCGAACGAGCCGTGGCCGGAGACGGCCGTCGTCATCGATCCCTTGACCAGCCATTTCGCAGTCGCGACGGAAAGGCCCACTGCCATTGCGCTCTGGCCGCCATACGTACCGCCGCCGAGCGCGACGACCTTCTCGCCGGGCAGAACCGCTTGCGGCAAGTTGGCCATTGCGATCGCGCTCGCCGTACCGGCATTCGCGTCCTTGCGGTACCTCGACAGGTCGTCACGCACGGAACCGATGGCATTGTTCAACTGGCGCACGTTGACACCGTCGGTCGGCGCCGTGCCGTCAGCCACGTTGGTCAGCTGACGCTCGGCCCCCGGCGCACCGATCGAAACCGTGTTGTCCCGGTCCGCGACCGAATTCGCGCCCAACGCAACCGCGTTGTTTGCGGATGCCCGGCTGTTCGAGCCGATCGCAGTCGAGTCCTTGCCCGAGACAGTCGAGCCCGTACCGATCGCCGTGCCGTTCGTTGCCGTGACTTTGGCATTCGCGCCGATGGCGGTTCCGTTCGACACGCTGACCACCGAATTCTTGCCGACCGCGGTTCCCGTATCATCCGCAACCGTGCCGTTCGAGCCGCTCGTCGAAATCTTGCCGACGGTCGTCGTGAGCGATGCCAGATTCGACGACAAGGCCGAGACCTGACTTGCCACCGAGAACAGCTGCGAGCCGTTCACGGCGTCCGTGCTGGTTGCGCTGATAGCGCCGGCCGCGACGTTCACGATCTGACGCTCCGCGCCGGCACTGCCCACGCTCACCACGCCGACCGGCGTGCCCGCGAAACCGTTGTAGCTGACGCCGTTCAGCGTCACGCCGCTGACGGTCGTAAAAGCGCGCGTGGTCGCGTTCGAACCCAGCGCCACCGACTTCGCATCCGCGGCGTTCGCGCCTTCGCCGATGGCAACCGAATTCACCGCCGATGCCGTCGCACGGGCGATCGCGACGCTGCCGGAGGCCGACGCCGAACTGGATATGCCGATTGCTACCGCGTCGGTCGCGCCCGCGTTCGCCTGATAGCCGACTGCCGTACCGCCAGCCGCATTGCTGAGCCCACCCACCGCCGTCGCCTGATCCCCGGTGGCGGTCGCATTTCCGCCAACCGCCGTCGCTTGCGTACCCGTCGCCGCCGCCATGCGACCGATCGCTACGGTCTCGCTATAGGCTGTCGCCGAGCCCGAATTCGCCACTGCCGCGGTGCCGATCGCCACGTTGTCGCAACCCGTTGCCGATGCCGGATACGTGGCGCTTCCCGAGATTGCGATGTTGCCGACACAGCCTCCCGAGGTTGGGGTTGCGGTCCCGTTCTGGACATAGTCCGCGCGCGCGGAAGTAGAAGCCGCCATCGCGACCATAGCCGCACCCACGGCGAAAGCAACTGCCGCTTTCGACTTCGCCGGCGCGCGTTGTGCCGAATTTTCCAACCCTCGACGTTCCTCGTTCATACGTTTTCCTAGGCTCTAGATAAGAATGTCATGTGGCGCCTGGGTTATCCCCCTCGCGATCTCTGCAATCTCTCGTCGTCTTCTTGCTTTTTTCAGGACGCGGCCATGGCGGATGACCCATGGCATTGCGCAGCTGTACTAACAATTCTTGACGTTCTTCGACGCAAAACCGAAAAGAAAAACAGGCGTGTTCAACTCGTTTTTTCCGATACCTTTCGACTGACGATCGGACGCGATCCGTCAGTACCATTCGCCGTCACGGCGGAGCGTGCAATCGGCGACATCGGACCTGCAAAGGGATTGTGATCGGTGTCACCGGCGCACGTGTTTGCCACGGCGGAAGAACATTCTGTTTGGGGGGAAATTTTTGAAGTGCGGATCCGCCTGGCACGAGATCACGAAGCCCCTGAATATCCGGACGAAGTCGTCGACACGACTGCCACGCGATGCTTGCCGTGCCATCGGCAGCGGTCGCGCCAACGCGCTTCGTCGCGGTTCACCTCACTCTTCGGTCGGCGTCGATTCGCCTGCGGTCTCGCTGAACGACTTGATCCTGAAATCCTCCGGATTGCGTCCTTTCAGCCACTGTGGCCGCCGGCCACGCCCGGTCCAGGTCGCGCCGGTTTCGGGATCCCAGTAGCGTGGCTCGACATGCCGTGGCCGCTGCGTCCAGGCCACCCCGACGTTCAACAATCGCGCCTCGATCACTCGCCAGTCGATCTCGTAGTCGCGTATCAACTTGACGATCTGTTCCACGACATCCTTACTCCGGGCCGTGCGTTGTGTCGTGATCTGAGCGTCCAGCTCAGCCCGACGGGCCAGCAACTCCTGCAACGAATCGTTCGACATGTGTTCTCCTTTTTATCTGCGCCCCAGGAACGCATATCGCCGCGGCCGCCTCATCTTCCCGTGTCGCTAGCCCGATATGACGCCTGGTCCCCGTAGCCAGTGATCCGGCGGGACAACCGCCGGCAACCCAGGATCCGGCGCGCGCCTGGCAACGCGCGCCGCACCTGCATCCGGTCATGGATGCTCGAAACGCGGCATCGTCAACGTTGCAGCACGATTTCGACACGCCGGTTACTGGCGCGTCCCTCGGCCGTCGCGTTGGAGCCAACCGGCTCGGCCTTCCCGCGCCCGGTCACGACGAGCGTATCGGCCCGCAGCCCGCGCTCGCGAAGGTAGCCGGCAACGGCGTCCGCGCGTTGCCGCGAGAGCTGGAGATTCGATGTGTCCGAACCGATCGTGTCCGTGTGGCCGGTGACGGCCACGCGCGAGAAATGCTTGTCGCCTTGCTGACTCATCAGCTGGTCGAGCGTTGCACGCGCGGCGGGCGTGAGCGTCGCCAGGCCGAACGCGAACAGCGCATCCCCCGAGAGATTGACGCTTTTAACGGGAGCGGGCGCTGCAGCAGCAGGCGCGGGTGCGGACGCCGGCGCCATCGCCGCGCCGCATTGGAAGACGAGCGTTCCGGGATCCGCGCGATCGCGGAGCGGCCTGGTCGAATCGACCGTCCGAACGGGCTGGTCCGCGCACATGCGCGTGGCGACCTTCATGCATGTCGCCTGGCTCGACAAGATGCCGTGGCAGTCGACCTGGTACGTCCGGACGCCATCCCTGGGTTGCAGCTCGTAGGCGCTGAACGTCGGGCCGGATGCGCTGGTGCATGCAGAAAGCAGCAGCGCGGACAGAACGGGTACGAGATGGAGATTCTTCACTGTAATGCTCCGGAAAATCCGTATGTAGAGGCGAAGCCGCGCGGCGACGCGAGCGGCTTCGCAAGTCGTTATCGAGGGCGCGAAGGCCCGTCCGATCCGACGCCTGGCGATCGGCCGGACGGGCACGCGAAGCCGGGCAGCGTTGCGAGATGCCCGGCCTCTCCGTTACTTCCACTGATACAACATGCCCGCGCCCACGACGCGCTGGCTTCCGCTGAAACCGCCATTCAGCGTTGCCTTGAGGTTCTCCGAGACACGGGCCTGCACACCGATCGCCATGGCCTTCTGGCCCGAGAACGTCGCCGTGCCGACCCCCATCGCGAAATTGGAATCCCGGTCCATGTGCGGGATCGACGCGATCGCGGCCGTGGCGGCAATCCCCTGGCGCGCCATCGCGTCGGTTTGCTGGATCTGCTGCTGCATCTGGTTGACCTGGTTGCCCAGATTGTTCACCGACGTCGACAATGCGCCCGACACGGCATTCAGCTGGTTGACGTTGACCGCGTCGGTGCCTTCCGTGCCCGCCGCGACGTTGACGACCTGCCGCGCCGACGTGGCGAAGCCCACCGAGAGCACGCCCGAGCGCCCGCCGTCGTTGCTGCCGGTGCCGATGGCCGCCGAATTGCTTCCGCTTGCCGTCGCACCCACGCCGATGGCCGTCGAACCATTGCCGGTCGCTTGCGAGTTGTTGCCGACCGCCGTGCTGCTCGCGCCGGATGCGACCGCGCCCAATCCGCCTGCGGAAGCGTTCGAGCCGCTCGGCGCCGGCGCGCCGTTCGGGCTGGACGGGTTGGACGTGAACGAGCCGCCGGTCGAGCCGCCGGTATTGCTCGTCTTCTGGCTGATCAGCGTGGTCAACTGATTGGCAACCGCATCCAGCTGGGACACGTTGACCGCATCGGTCCCCACCCGGCCGGCGGCCAGGCCCGTGATCTGCCGGTTGCCGACGTTGACCTCGCCCGCCGACGACTGCGGGCTGCTCAACCCGTATGCGACGTAATTGTTCAACGCGCCAACCGCCGTCAGCGATCCGGCGCCGAGCGCGACGCTGTTGGCGAACGTCGCGCTCGCGCCGGCGCCCAGCGCCAGCGCATTGATCGCACTGCCCTGCGCACCCGAACCGAGCGCCACGCTGCCGGCATTCAGCGCGCGCGCATTCGCGCCCTGCGCGATCGACTGCGCGCCGCCGGCCGCCGCACCGCTGCCGAGCGCGAGCGCATCCGCCTGCGCGGCGCTCGAGCCCTGCCCGATCGCCACGCCGCCGGGCGCCGTCGCATCGACGATCGCGCCGTTCCCGATGCCTACGCCGTTATCGCCGTTCACGACGGTCGTCGGACCGACCGCGACCGACTCCGCGCCCACTGCCAGCGAATCGGTCCGCGCGGAGTTTGCGTGGAAGTACATCTGCCCGCTCACCGCGAACGACGACAGCGCGCCGGCCAGTTGCCGCACCGTGACCGCGTCCTGCGCCTGCGTGCCGTCCGCAACGTTGGTCAGTTGCCGATAGGTGTTGCCGCTCGCGCTGCCGAACGACACCGCCCCGAGCAAGGTCTGGTCCGACGTGTTGAACGGAACTGCCCGACTGCCGATCGTCACCGAACCGGCACCCGACAGCACCGCTCGATCCGATACCGAACCCGAGCCGATCGCCACGCCACCCGCGATCGATGCGCTCGACTGCGCGCCAAACGCCAGCGCATTCGCCGCCTGCGCCTGCGCGCCGTTGCCGGCTGCCAGGCTGTTCGTTCCGCCCGCGATGGCCTGCGGGCCGATCGCGACGCTGTCGGTACCCGTCGCCTGGCTGTCGGCCGCGCTGGAGTTCGCGCGGAAATACTTGATGCCGCCGCCGTTCTGGATGTTGTTGACGGCATTCGTCACGCTGGTCACGTTCTGGTTCGTCGCGTACAGCTGCGAGCCGTTGACCGCGTCCGTGCTCGTCGGGCTCAATGCGCCGGCCGCGACGTTCGTGATCGTGTTCGGGCTACTGCCGCCGTGCTTGGCACTGAAAGCGCCGGCGCCGCCGTTCGCCGTCGGGTCCCACATCAGCGCGTCGTTCTGCACCTGGCTGACCTTCGAGCTGACTGCCTGCAGCTGGCTGACGTTCACGGCATCGGTCGGCGCGGCGCCTGCCGCGACGTTCGTGATGCGACGCTCGGCCCCCGCCGAACCCACCGACACTTCACCCGCGGGCGTCGCGCCCGCCAGCGGCGCAGTGCCGGGGTTGTATGCGGCAAGCCCCAGATTGGCGTTCGTCGTCGAATTCGCGCCGAGCGCGACCGAATTCGCGGTGGTCGCCTGCGCGCCGCCGCCGATCGCGACGCTGTCCGCGCCGGTGGCCTGGCTGTCCGCAGCCGTGGAATTGGCGTGGAAATACTTGATCCCGCCACCGTTGGTCATGTTGTTGATCGCCGTGGTATTCGCGGTGACCTGCTGGTTCGTCGCGTAGAGCTGCGAGCCGTTGACTGCATCCGTGCTGGTCGGGTTCAGCTGGCCGGCAGCGACATTCTGGATCTGCCGTTCCGCGCCGTTGGTGCCCATGCTCACCGCGCTCGTCGGATTCGCGCCCGCGAAGACGTAGTGGGTGCCGCCGATCGTCGCGCCGGATGTCGGGGTGACCGCCGCAGACGTCGAATTGGCGCCGAGCGCGATATCGCCCGCATCGTTCGCGACGGCATTCGTGCCGATCGCGACACTGTCGGCACCAAGCGCGCGGCTGTCGACGCCGGTCGAATTGGCGTGGAAATACTTGACGCCCGCGGTCGTCCCGCCGCCACCGATCGCGTTCAGCACGTTCTGGACGGAGCTATACGTATTGCCCGCATAGCTGAGGTTCGCCGTCACGACGCCGGTCGCGCTGTTGTAGGTGCTGCCGCCGCCGAGGCTCGACGCGACGCTGCTGCCGAGCGTATTGACGCCGGACACCACCGAGAACAACTGCGATCCGTTGATCGCATCGGTGCTTGCCGCCGAGACCACGCCGGCGGCGACGTTTTGCAGTTGCCGCTCCTGGCCGGACGCGCCGACCGACACGACGCCGTTGGCCGCGCTCGCGAGGCCGGCCGCGGTCCCGCCGTACAGCGCGGTCGTTCCGGTGTTCGGGGCGGCCGTCGTGCTGCCTGCGCCGAGGGCGACGCTGTTGGCGAGCGTGGCGTTTGCACCGGCACCCAGCGCCAGCGCGTTGATCGCACTGCTATGCGCGCCGGACCCGAGCGCGACGCCACCCGCGTTCAGCGCGCTCGCGTTCGCGCCTTGCGCGATCGACTGCGCGCCGGCGGCCGTCGCACCGCTGCCGAACGCGATCGCGTCGGCCTGGGCCGAGCTCGCGCCCTGGCCGATGGCCACGCCACCGGGCGCGGTCGAATCGACGATCGCGCCATTGCCGATGCCCACGCCGTTGTTGCCGTTGACGACGGTCGTCGGGCCGACCGCGACGGAATCCGTGCCGACCGCGAGCGAGTCCGCCTGGGTCGAGTTCGCATGGAAGTACTTCTGGCCGGTTACCGCAAAGGACGACAGTGCGTTGGCGAGCTGGCGCACGGTGACCGCATCCTGGGCCTGCGTGCCGTCCGCGACGTTGGTCAATTGACGATAGGTGCTGCCGCTTGCGTCGCCGAACGACACCGCGCCGAGCAAGGTTCGATCGGACGTGTTGTACGGGACTGCACGGCTGCCGATCGTCACCGATCCGGCGCCGGACAGGACGGCCCGATCCGATACCGAGCCCGAGCCGATCGCCACGCCGCCCGCGACCGATACGGTCGACTGTGCGCCGAGCGAGAGCCCGTTGGCAGCCGTCGCCTTCGCACCATTGCCGGCCGCGAGGCTGCCCGTTCCGCTCGCGATGGCCGCCGGGCCGACCGCGACGCTATCGGTGCCCGTCGCTTGACTATCCGCTGCCGTGGAATTGGCGTGGAAGTACTTGAGGCCATGCGAATTGATATTGTCGAGGGCCGAGCCGACGTTGTTGTTGACCGTCGTCGTGCCGTCCGCGTTGTACGTTGTGTACGACGGCGCGGAGATCGCGCCGGTCGTCGAGTTGTAGGTCGCACCGCCGCCGAGTGCCGCGGCCGTGCTGTTGCCAAGGTTGGTGGTCGTGCTGATGACCGTGCTCAGGCCGGTCGACAGTGAGCTGATACCGGTCGATGTCGAGGTCGAGAGCGAAGTGATTCCGGTCGACAGCGAGGCGACTCCGGTCGACAGTGAGCTAATACCGGTCGACGCGGACGTCGACAGCGAACTGATGCCAGTCGATGTGGAGGTCGACAGCGAGGCGACTCCGGTCGACAGTGAGCTAATACCGGTCGACGCGGAGGTCGACAGCGAACTGATGCCGGTCGACGTGGAGGTCGAGAGCGAAGCGACGCCGGTCGACAGTGAGCTGATGCCCGTGGACGCGGAGGTCGACAGCGAACTGATGCCAGTCGAGGTGGAGGTCGAGAGCGAAGCGACGCCGGTCGACAGTGAGCTGATGCCCGTGGACGCGGAGGTCGACAGCGAGTTGATGCTTGTCGACGTGGAAGTCGACAGCGAAGCGACCCCGGTCGACAACGAGCTAATACCGGTCGACGCGGACGTCGACAGCGAGCTGACACCTGTCGACGTGGAAGTCGACAGCGAGGCGACGCCGGTCGACAACGAACTGATACCCGTGGACGCAGAGGTCGACAACGAGCTGATGCCGGTCGACGTGGAAGTCGACAGCGAAGCGATTCCGGTCGACAGCGAACTGATGCCCGTGGAAGTGGAGGTCGACAGCGAAGCGACCCCGGTCGACAGCGATCCGATGCTCGACAAAGTCGACGTCGACAGCGAACCGATCGCGAGATTCGTCGCGTTGAGTTGCGAGCCGTTGACCGCGTCCGTGCTCGTGCCGCTGATCCGGCCTGCGGCGACATTCGTGATCTGGCGCTCGCTGCCGTTCGCACCCACGCTCACGACGCTTGCCGGAGTGGTGCCGGCAAAGCCGTACGTCACGCCACCAATCGTCGCACTCGCCGTCGGATTGGGCGCTGCGGTGATCGCCCCGGAGCCGAGCGCGACATCGCCCGCGTTGTTGGCGACGGCACCGGAACCGAATGCGAGCGCACCCGCAGCCGCAGCCTTCGACGTGTTGCCGAGCGCGATGGAGCCAACCCCTTGCGCGTTGTTCGCATTGCCGATTGCGAGTGCGCCGTCACCGCTCGCGGTGTTGTTCGCCCCCATCGCGACCGCGCCGTTGCCGGTCGCCGTGTTCGGATCACCGATTGCGACCGCGCCGTTTCCGCTCACCGTCTGCCCTTCGCCGAGCGCCACCGCGCCGGTTCCGCCGAGCACTTGAGAGTTGTGGCCGCCCGCGATCGAACCGGTGCCGGCAGCCACCGCCACTACGTTGCTGTCGCCGATGGCCACGGTCGACGCCGCGAGGGCTTTCGACACGTTGCCGATAGCAGTAGCGTCCTGCGCAGCAGCCGTGGACATATAACCCAGCGCAAGGGATTGGACCGCGGTAGCCGACGCCTGGAAGCCAACTGCGGTCGCATAGTTGGCGGTCGCGGCAACGTCAGTGCCGATGGCAGTGGCCGATTGCCCGGTCGCTCCGGTGCCTGGAGCCGTGCGCTGGCCTACGTAAATGGAATTGCCTCCGCTGCCAATGGCCTGATAGCCGAGCGCGACGGCGGCCGACCCGCTGGCGGTGGACCCCACGCCAGCCGAAAACGAATAATCTCCCAACGCGCGGGCACCGTAGCCGAGCGCGCTGGTGTCTTTCCCCGACGCGGTGGAAAGGTAACCGATAGCGCTGGCGAATTCCGCCGACGCAGTGGAGCTGACACCGACAGCGGTGGCGTTCCACCCCGACGCAGTGGAGGTGGTGCCCAACGCGCTGGCGCCGACTCCAGTAGCACTGGCACTGCTTCCCAGCGCGATTGAATTGCCGCTGTTCGAGACCGCGTTCCCGCCCAGCGCCATCGAACCATTGCCCGTCGCCGCGGCGGTTGGGCCGAGTGCGATCGCGTTGACGCCGCTTGCATTGGTGTTGGCGCCAATCGCTGTAGCGCCGGGTTGACCGGCCGAGGCCATGGAGCCCGCACATGTGCTGGTGCCGTTAGCGCTGGCATAAGAGGGGGCCTTAGTGGCATCGCAGGTCACCTGCGCCTGCGCGTACCCGCCCCATCCGCCCACACCAATCAGCGTCAGCGCGACGAGACGCCGTGGCGAAGTACTCCACCCGGCGTTCTCGCTTTTCGACGCATGAGCCGCCGCACCTTCCACGGGCGTGCTTCTCGACGAGGCAACCCGCTTCCCCCGCGCCCGATCAAGCTCGGACGCCGCAACCCATGCTCCCAATGCCTCGTTCCAGATGGTCCTGAATGACTTGTTCACCTTTGTTTCCCCTCGGTTTTCATGTACTTGATGACGCGACAGCGAACCTGGCGGAGAGCGAAGACGCTCCGCTCGTCTTCTTCCCCGCTCACACATTTCCTCTTACGCAAGACACTTCGGGTTACTAACTTCTGTACAGAAATATTTCATGCCTTCCTCGTGAAACATGTGCGCGAGCACGCAGCCGCCCACCTCGTGCGCTCGGTTGACGCGACTCGCAACGGCACACGCCGGCTATCGAATCGGGGGCGTCAATGTCGCTGACGAAGCCGTACCGGAGTCTTTTTCAGACAGTGAGAACGCGCGAATACAGACCTTCGCCCCGAGCGAAGGACAGGCTCGCACAGCACAGGATGCCGTGTTGGAGCGACTCAGGTGACCGACCGCCGAACCGCAAGGAAGTCGGTCAATTACCGCTTAGGGAGGGGAATGACGCCCGCTCGAACGAGCCGACGCTTCATCCAGCCGTGCCTCGAGTGGCCATACTTTTCGTGCCTGTTTGATTTGATAGAGCACCATGCTTTTCCCCACTCCCACTCACCGCACAAAAAATGCGGACACTCGGACAAAAATCTTTATCTTTATAAAAATATCAATTATGAAATTTGTATTATTTTCATTTTTACCGCCCGCGCGATTCCATGATTTGATGCCCCGGTGTTCGGTGTCACATTGCAGTCTCTGCGATCCCAAATCCTGGGACATCCACGGCGTCAGACGGGCTGGTCTCTCAGGTCACAAGCCGACTTCGGTGATATGGGCGTAGTGTGCAAGGATTCAGTCGGCCCGACTTTTTCCCGAGCGGAAATATTCTTTTCCGGAGCGGACATCCCAGCATTCATTTCGTATCCGGCACCCGACCATTGCAGTGCAGCAACGAAATAGAATATGGAATAAAAATTCGCCCATAAAACACGGCTGCCATACGGCTCAAGGGGCTCAAGGCAAGAGCGCGCGTTGCGGCCGTCGTCGCATGCTCGCGGAATGCCTTCCACGACAAAAAAATGCCGCGCTGCCGCACGGGCCGGCGACCTCGCAGGATCCCAGGACATCTCTTTCGTGCGCTTCCGATTTTTGCAACAATGTCGCGCCCGCGGCTCGGGATGCAGTCAATCCCGTAAAACCCGCCTCCCACCTCGTTCGCAATCATGTCATCCAGCTCGTCCAGTTCGATGTCGCTTCGCGCTGCGCCCGATCTCTCCGGCGCGCATATTCTCGTCGTCGATGATCGCCCGGACGAGCTGCGTTACCTGATCGAGATCCTGCGTATCGCGCGCTGCCGGATCAGTGTCGCGTTCGACGGCTTGCAGGCCTACAACCGTGCCCAGGCCATCGCCCCGGACCTGATCCTGATGGACGTGCGGATGCCCCGCATGGACGGCTTCGTCGCTTGCCGGCTGCTGTCGTCGGCGCCGTCGACTCAAGGCATCCCGATCATCTTCCTGACTTCCCTCGGCGACCTCGAGGATCGTATCGAAGGGCTCGAGATCGGCGCGATCGACTACATCATCAAGCCGTTCGAACCGGCCGAAGTGTTTGCGCGGATCCGGAATCACCTGAAAAAGGCGGGCCGCAGCCGCGCCCACGAGCATCTGCCCGTGCTTCCGGACAGTCCGGGTGCCTTGCTGGTGCGCGCCGCGAGCGCGATCCTGCTGCGCGACCTGCGCAATCCGCCGGCGCTCGACGATCTCGCCAAGCTGGTCGGCACCTACGAAAAGCGCCTGTCCCGGGCGTTCCGCGACAATCTCGGCCAGACGGTGTTCGAATATCTGCGCGATACGCGGCTGCGGACCGCGCAGCGCTTTCTCGCCGACACGTCGATGGGCATCGGGGATATCGCCGCGGAGGTCGGCTTTTCAACGGCAGGCAATTTCGCCACGGCGTTCCGCGAACGCTTCGGCGTCACGCCGTCGGATTGGCGCAAGCAAGGCAGCCGGGACGATATGACCGACACCGGCGAAGCCTGCCGAGCCGATGCGTAAGCGATCGAGCGCATCCATCCCGGGATGATGCGCACAACGCGTGCCGACCTTGCCTGCCGCCGCGCGCTCGCGCTTACCAGTCGTATTTCGCGGTGGCCAGCACGGTTCGCTCATTGCCGAACACGCAGACCTCGTACGAGTTGCAGCCGCTGACGTAGCGACGGTCGAACAGGTTCGCGACGTTCAGCGCGAATCGCCAGTTGCGGCTGTCGTAGTGCAGCGCGGCGTCGTACAGCGTATGGCTCGCGATCTTCAGCGAGTTGTCCGGCGCACCCGCGGTCGCGCTCTGGTAGCGGATCCCGCTTCCGATCCCCAGGCCCGCGAGCGCGCCCGTATGCCATGTCCAGTCGGCCCACAGCGATGCCATCTGGCGCGGCAGCGGAACCGCGACCGGCCAGTTGTTCAGCGACGCGTCGTTCGCCTTCACATTCTTCACGTCCTGGTACGCGTATGACGCGACGACGGACAGCGCTCGCGTCACCTTGCCCACCATGCTCAGCTCGATGCCGCGCGAGCGCACCTCGCCGGTCTGCACGGATGACGTGCCGGTCCGATCGAGACTCATCGGTGCCCGCGACACGACGTTCGTCTGGATGATCTGGTAGACGGCCGCGCTCAGCGCAAGATTCTTCGCGGGCGACTGCCAGCGCAGGCCGGCCTCGGTCTGCCTGCCGCGCGTCGGCTTCGGCAAGCCGCCGCCAACCATCCGCACGCCGATGATCGGATTGAACGACGTCGAATAGCTGACGTACGGCGACAGCCCGTAGTCGCCCTGGTACGCGAGTCCGATGCGGCCCGAGAACGCACTGACATCCGCATCGGATTGCGTGCCGGCCGCGCGATCGTCCTTGCGCATGCTCACCCAGTCCTCGCGGCCGCCGAGCGTCAGCGTCCAGCGCTGCCATTTGATCTGGTCCTGCGCGTATACGCCGAACGAATTCATCGCCGTGTACTGATTGACGTGGCCCAGCGAGGTCGGGCCCGAGAAGATCGCGCTCGTGACCGGCGTGTAGACGGGATGGTAGAGATTCAAGGGCCGCGCCAGCGCGAGCCACACGCTGTCGGTCGTCGTCTGCCGGTTGTACTGGAGGCCGAGCAGCAGCCGGTGCTCGACCGGCCCGGTGCCGAAACGCGCCTCGGCGTTGTTGTCGATGTCGAAGCGGCTGTAGTTCAGCTGGAACAGCCCCGCGAAGCGCATCATGTTGGTCGTGCTGCCGGGAACCAGGCCGTTGCCGAACACCGATGCATTGTCGACCGACAGGTGCATCCAGCGCACGCTCTGGCGCAGTGTCCACATCGAATTCAGCGCGTGCTCGACCTGATAGCCGAGCGACCCTTGCTTCCTTCGGTAGGCGTTGAAGGTCGGATCGCCCGTGTAGACATCCGGTGACACGGGCCCGTTCGGGTTCGGCAGCACGGTGCCCCGCGCAGGCAGGAAATTGAGGGAAATGTCGCTCCGGTCCTGCAGATAGGATGCCGAAACCGTCAGCGACGTGTCGGCGTTCGGCCGCCAGCGGAACGACGGCGCAAGCGCCACGCGCCGATCCGGGTTCGGGCCGGTCAGCGCGTTGCCGTCGCGCGCGACGCCAACGAAGCGATACGCATACACGTTGTCGGGGTCGAGCTTGTCGCCGACGTCGAACATGAACTGCTTGCGCGCGTAGTTGCCGATCTGAACGCCCGCTTCACGGACGCGTTCGCCGTCGGCCTGTTTCGTCCGGGCATCGACGTGCGCGCCCGGGTCGCCTGCCCCATACAGCCCCGACGCCGGCCCACGCAGCACCGTGACGCTGTCCATCATCTGCGGATCGACGCGCCATGTCGCGATGGCCGCCGCGTTCGGTGCGTGCAATCCGTCCACGAACAACGTGGGCGCAAAGCCGCGCAGCGCCGCATACCCGTCGGTGCGGCTGTCGGATCCGAACGTGGCAAAGCCGGGCACATATCGCAGCACCTGCGTGAGATCGGTCGCGCCGGTCATCTCGATCTGCTGCGCGGTGACCACGTTGATCGTCTGCGGAACTTCGGCGATCGGCGTGTCGGTCTTCGTGCCGGTCGCGGTACGGTTTCCGACGAGCCCGCTGGACGATGCCTTTGCCGCATCGTTGACGGAGATCGCCGGCAGCGTGATGCCGCGCGCGGCATCGGTCGGTGCCGCCGCACCCGCTGCCGGAACACCGTTCGCCGGCTGTGCCGCCTGCGCGCAGGCGTTGCCGGCGTATGTTGCGCCTGTGATCACACCTGCGGCGATTGCGATCGCATGGCGTGCCGTGCTCGTTGCCCACTCCATCTTTTGTTGCTCCGTCGTGCGGCCGGCCGTTCGGTATGGCCTGCCCGTCAAAGAGCAACATTCATCCTGTGGTCGCCCCGTTGTGTCCCGAGAACGTCACATGCATCGGCGTGCTTCGTTCGGCTGCGCCGTGCACGGGCGCTTCGTCGATATCGGCAGAAAAGTGCATGATCTTTAATTGCCGGTGCTGGCCGAACCGACAGCGGATGCTTGTGAAGGGCATGTGACGTGGAGACAATAAGACCCGCTCGGCCGCGCTCGCCAACGCGCGTGCCTATGGGTTGCCGGCCTGAGCCGGCAGGTCGGGCTATCGTGTCTGGATGAGCCGGATCAAACTGCCATCCGGATCGATCAGCGCCCCCACCGTTCCGCCCCACGCTTCGTGCTTCGGCCGGTGTGCCCGAGGCCAGCCAGTCGTTGTCTCGGGCACGCCGGCCGCCAGCACGACTTCGAAAAAGGCGTCGACGTCATCCAGCCGGAAGCAGCAGCTGAACCAGCTCGCGGCAGGGTCGAGATCGGGATGCGGGAAAAACTCCAGCAGCAGGTCGCCCCGCTCGAGAATCATCCAGCCATCGTCACGCCACGCTTCCACGAAGCCGAGCTTCGCATAGAACCGCGACGTCGCGCCAAAATCGCGTGACGGGAGATTGGGGCTGGCAAAGTCGGTCAAGGCAGGGCCTCCGTTCGAATCGACGAAAAATCCGGAATATACGGCATAAACATCCCGTCGCCGAAAAGCGAATGCGCAACCTTTACGTGTTGACTCACATCACTTCCGCCGAATTCGGTACTTGCTCCCTATCCATGCAACGCATATACATATGATGGCGCACGACCGTTTCACCTGGTCCGCGCTGTCGTATTGATTTCGGCATCCGCATCAACCGCCAAATGGGTTCTTGAAGCCAGCTTCACCGTGCCCGCATGACGTTATTCGGCACATTATCCCGCCCGGCGTTTTGACATCTGAAATTATCTGTGCGGATTCCGCGCCCAGCCTCGCCGGTCAATTTGATGTCCCTTTCAATAACAACTGCGTTTAATGCAATAAAAACTGAAAAGGATCTGAATATGTTCCATCGACACCAGCTCGGATGTGCATGCTGCAGCCCCCATTTGCTGGCAGGCGCCCTGAGTCAAAACGAGCACGAATGGCAGGATCTGCTCAAGGAAGTGAGCCAGCTTGCAGCACACCGCGCGCCCGAGGCCGTCATCTTTCACGGCGGGCACATCTACCCGGACCCGGAGGATTGCAACACGCGCGTCGAAGCGCTGGGTATCGCCGATCACAAGGTCATCGCCGCGGGTACGCTGGACGAGGTGCGCCGACGCGTGCGGAGCAGCCACCCCGAAGCGCGCGAGCAGGGGCTCAAGAACGGTCAGACCTTGCTTCCCGGCTTGATCGAACCGCACGCGCATCTGCTGCCCAGCGCGGTTTTCCGCACCGGGCCCTGGCACGACCTGTCGGCGTTCGGCAGTCGACACGACCCTCGGCACGCCCCTCAACCCGACCCTCAACGCGACCGCCAACAAAGACTGAACCCCGACTACAGCGCCAACGATATCCGCGACAAGCTCACGAAAGCCGTCCACGACGCGCAGGGCCGGGGAGAAAAATGGGTGTGCGGCAGCGGCGTCGACCCGTCGCTGATGCGTGAGTGGGTGGATATCGACAGCGACTGGCTGGACTCGATCAGCAAGGACATGTGCCTGTTCCTGATCAATGCCTCCGGGCATCTCGGCTATGCCAACACCGCCGCCTTGAAAGCCGCCAACCTCGAAGCCGGTTCCAACAAGGGCGTGCTGACCGAAACGCAGGTCACCCTGATGACGAACACCGTCCCCCGTGCAAAGCCGGCCGAGCTGCTGGTCGCATTGCGGCAGGTGATGTCGGAAGCGAACGAGCGCGGCATTACCACGCTGTTCGATGCCGGCGTGGGGATGGGGCTGGGGTTCTATGAAGTCGTCCTGCTGCAGGCGCTGGCGAGCACGCCGTGGATGACGGTTCGCATGGGCGGGGCGTTGTTCGGCAATAACAACCTCTGGCCGTTGTGGCTGAATCAATTCAAACCGCAGCTGGACAGCCAGCCCGAGGCGTTGTTTACCATCCGCGCCATGAAGCTGATCGCCGATGGCTCCAACCAGGGGTTGACCGGCCTGCAAAGTACGCCATACAAGTGCTGCGGCGATCACGGCAAGCCCGGCGACAAGCACAGCGTACCCGGCGTCGGTCCGAACGGACTGTTCAATTTCACGCCGATCTCATCGCTCGCGCAGATCATGCAGCAGGTCGATGCGGCGGGATGGCCGATCATGGTCCACGCGAATGGCGACGAAGCGATCGCCAACGTATTGGCGGCATACCAGATGGTGCTGAGCAAGGTGCCCCCGCCCGATTCGGAAACGCACAAGGCGGAAGAAGAACGCAAGCCGTTGCGCCATCGGATCGAGCATGCGTCGCTCCTCGACGACGACGATCTGCGCATCATGAAGCGGCTGGGCATCTCGCCCAGTTTCCTGATCGGCCACGTGGGCTACTGGGGGCGCGCGTTCCGGAACATCATTCTGGGCGAAGAACGCGCGCAGAAGCTAGATCGATGCAAGTCGGCGCTGCGCGAAGGCCTGCGCATCAGCCTGCACAGCGATCACTTCGTCTCGCCGCTGGGGCCGTTGCGCTATATGGACCAGGCGATGTGGCGCGCGATGGAAGCCGACCCGGAGCTTGCGGTGCTCAACGAGGCCGAATGCCTGAGCGCGCCGGAAGCGCTGCGCGCGGTGACCATCGACGCGGCATGGCAATGCCACCTGGATGATCAGGTCGGTTCCCTGAAAGTGGGGAAACAGGCCGACCTCGTGCTCCTGCAAGACGATCCGCTGCACATCAAGCCGACCGGTCCTTATCAACTGCGCGACATCAAGGTGCTGGAGACATGGGTCAGCGGGCGCAAGGTTTACGCCGCCTAGGCGGCAGACAGGCAGACGGTCGCGCCATGTGCGCGGCCCGCAGCGAAGCGGCATTCGTATCCCTCCCACCAGAACAAGGAGAAGCACGATGACCTTCAAGATTCTCAGTTGCGACGGCGGCGGTATTCGCGGGTTCATCACCGCCCTGCTCATCCAGGACCTCGACAGGCGCAGCCAGATCATCGCGAAAGCGGACGGCTTTGCCGGCACGTCCACGGGCGGCCTGATCGCCCTGGGGCTCGCGCATGGCGCACCCATTGCGGATATCGTCGACATCTACCGAACGCAGGGCTCGGCGATCTTCAAGAAAAACAGCGCGTGGCTGGCGCAACAGCAAGCGCTCGAGCAGGGCGCCGAGCTGGCCGGACCGGGCATATGGGCGTGCCAGTACGTCAACACCGGGCTTCAGCAGATCGCCGGGACACTGCTCGGCACCAGCAAGCTGACCGATCTGTCGCGCCTCGTCGTGGTCAACTCGGCACGCTTGTGGGATCCGTCCACGAACAGCTGGGCGCCCTGCACTTTCTCGAACAGCAACAGCAACACCTACCGGGACATCCGGGCGCTCGATGCGGCGCTTGCGACATCGGCCGCGCCGTCCTATTTCCCGCCGTACGAAATCAACGGGCTCGGCTACTTCGCCGACGGCGGCGTGTTCGCGAACAACCCTTCCGTGGCCGCCATTGCCGAAGCGCTGGGCAACGGGCACGCAGGCAACCTGAGCGACGTGCGCCTGCTGTCCCTCGGCACCGGGATGGGCGCGCACGGCATTCCGCCGGCTTCGATCGGCAACCCGTTGAACTGGGGCGTCACGAAGTGGCTATCGCCCTTCGCAAGCGGGACCATTCCCTCCGCGGCGCTGCTCGGGCTGACGATGGACACCACGGCGGGGATTGCCGCGCACCAGGCCGAGCAGATTCTGAACAGCGGCTATCAGCGCGGAAATTTCCTGCTCGCGCAACCCATCGGCATGGACGAGTGGGAGAAGGTGCCGGAGATGGAGCAGGAAACCCAGGCGTACATGCGTTCCGCCGCGTGGCAAAGCGTGTGCGATTGGGTGGAGACGAACTGGCGCTGATCGCGCGTTGATCACCGGCCGTCGCTCGCGACTGGCGGCGGCCGGTATCACCGAAGCTGGAGCCGCTCGACACGCACCTCGACCGAATCCCTCGGCACCGTCAGCCGCGTGCAGCCAAGCAATGCGCCCGCGGGCGCGCTGCCATCCGGGTTCAGCGGCCGCACCTTGTTGAACACCACGGAAAAGCCCTCCGGCGTGACGGTGGCCGACGCGTAGCCCTGCGCGTCGTGGTCCGCATGGTGCAGATCGGGGTTGTTGGCCATCAGGAACGCATCGAGTTTGGCCGGCGTGGCCGCCAGCTGCGCAAGCGGCGTGCCGCTCCATGCCGCGTTCAGGTAAGCATAGAACGACGTGCTGCTGATGCCTGCGCAGACGAAATCGACGATCACGGGCGTACCGGTCGCCGGATCGGGGTCATCCCGCACGACGCCGCACTGGAACGCGTGAAGATCCCCGCTGATCGCGACGATGTTGTGGATCCGCTGTTCCTTCAGGTACGAGAGCAGTTCGCGCTTGTGCGCCGGATAACCGTCCCATGAATCGCAATCGACCACGAGGCGTGCGGCCGGATTCTTGGGCGCGCCCGGCATCACGGCCCACAGACGATTCAACATCACCTCGTTGCCCCACACCTTCCAGGTGGCGGGCGAGCCCTTCAACGTCGCCTTCCACCATTGCGCCTGCTCCGGGCCGAGCATCGACGGCGCGCGGCCGAGCTGCTCCGTATCCCGCGCCTCGAAGCGCTGCAGCACGTCCTGCTTGACGAAGTAGCGCGAGCCGGCCGCGTCGTCGCCATGGACCGGATCGTGCCCGCGTACGCGGGCTATCGCCGCCTCGCTCACGACATGGTCGTCGCGATACAGCCGCTCGTCCGTCATGACCAGATGCATCAGCATGCCGAAGCGAAACTCGCGGTAGATGCGGATGTTGGCGTACGACGGATTGTCCGGCTCGAAGCGCACATCGCTCCAGTCGACCGGCAGGTACTCCGCCCACGCGCGATTGGCGTTGCGGCGGCGCCGTGTCTCCTGCTTTTCCTCGTTGGTGTAGACCTGATGATCCCGCCAGCAGTCGTCCGAAAACTCGTGGTCGTCCCAGATGGCGATCATCGGCAGGCGCTGGTGCAGCATCTGCAGGCGCGGGTCGGTACGATAGGTTCGATAGAGCATCCGGTAATCCTCGAGCGACTCGGCATACGCGCGACCGTCGGCGAGCCGCTTTCCATCGGGAAACCGCAGCGGAGGATGCGCCGCCTCGACCGTGCCGGGTTTCGCCGCGCCGACCGTTTCATAGATGTAGTCGCCCACGTGCACGACGAAATCGAGATCGCGCTCGGCCGCCAGCAAGCTCATCGCTTGCCAGTGATTGACGCTCCAGTCCTGGCAGGTGAGCCACGCGAAGCGAACCCGCTCATTGGCTTCGTCGGCGTCCGGCGCCGTGCGGGCGGCGCCGGCGACGCTCACGTCGTCGCCGGCGACGAACCGGTAGTGGTAAGTGGTCTTCGGCACGAGCGCCGTGACCTTCGCGCGCACGGTGTGGTCATAGGCGGCCCGTGCCCTCAGCGGCACGCTGGCGACGAGCGTCGAGAAATCCGGCTGTGTCGAGACTTCGAGCCGCAGCGGCACCGCGCGCGCCCCTTCCTTTGCCCGGGACGGCGCACCGTCGAGCGCGGGCACGCAGCGCGTCCAGAACACGATGGAGCGATCGCGCGGATCGCCGCTCGCGACGCCCTGCGGGAACGCGTGGCGCCCCTTGCGTGCCGCGGTGCCGGGCGTAGCCGATCGCGGCGCGCCAAGCGTGCTCGTCGCAGCCGCGATCGTGAAAAAGGCCGACGATCTGAGGAAATGGCGGCGGTCCATCGATCCTCCCGAGACAGGTCACACCCGATCAATGTGCCACGTTTCAGCGTACCGCTTGACAAACATTTGAGCCCGTCAACGGAGATGTCCGCCCAATAGACCAAGCAGCCCAATGACGATCAGGTAGATCGCAACGATGAAGTTCAATCCGACGCAAGCATCGTTCCTGTGCCGATATCGCCGGTCGGGCATGAACGTTGCGCGTTGCGTAAAAACATCGTTCGACACGCGACGCACTCCGAATGAATTCACCTATCGATATCCATCCGGCGCCGGATTGTCGTCGCCTCGCCTCCGTCTTCGGCGCAATGCCTCGGCAACAGCGTGCCGCGCCGACGCTATCGCGCCACGTTCGCCAACGGTTTGACACCGACGATTGCAAATCAGCCGCCCGCACGATTGCTATTCACCGATCGATCATTCGTCCGGCGTCGCGAGATCAATAGCATCGTGCTGCTCGCAGACGTACTCATAAAAACCCAAGGATATTCATGAACAAGAAATCGCTGGCGGCAGGTTTGGTTTCGATCGCATCGATCAACGCATACGCGCAAAGCTCGGTCACGCTCTACGGGATCGTCGATGCCGGCATCGCATATACGAACAATCAGGGCGGCGCAAGCAACATCCAGCAATCGAGCGGCAAGCTGAGCGGCAGCCGCTGGGGGCTGAAGGGCACCGAGGATCTCGGCGACGGACTCAAGGCGGTCTTCACCATCGAAAGCGGCTTCAGGCCCAACGATGGCACGCTTGGCCAGGGGGGCCGCCTGTTCGGCCGTTCCGCGTATGTCGGCCTCGGCAAGACGGGCATCGGCACGCTGACCTTCGGCCGCCAGTACGAGCCGCTCGCCGATCTCGTCGCCCAGTACGCGGGATCGGGCTTCTGGTCGCCGGCGACCCATGTCGGCGACAACGACAACCTGAACCAGAGCTTCCGGTTAAACAACGCGGTGAAGTTCCGCAGCGACACGATCGGCGGTTTCACGGCCGACCTGTTGTACGCATTCAGCAACCAGGCGAGCGGCGGCGCCGGCTCGGGTTTCTCGAACAACAATGCGTGGGGGGTGTCCGCGAACTACGTCAACGGCCCGCTGTCGGTGGGCGGCGGCTACGTTCGGCTCAATCGTCCGAACGCGTCGTCGAACACGGGCGGCGCGGTCGGCGGCGCGACCAGCACGACCGGCAACGACTACAGCGGCGCGTTCTTCTACGGGCTGAACGGCGGCGTGCGCAAGCAGCAGATCAGCGTCGCGGGCCTGAACTACGCGCTCGGCCGCGCGACGCTCGGCTTCGCGTGGAGCCACACGCAGCTCGACTATCTCGACGGCTCGTCGCGCAAGTTCAACAACTACGACGTGAACGCGCGCTACCAGCTCACGCCGGCAGCCACGTTGATCGGCGTGTATACGTTCACCGACGGCCGCGCGGACGGCCTGCCCGGCACCGGCGGCCGGACGCTGAAACCGCGCTGGCACCAGTTCACGCTCGGTTTCGACTATGCGCTGTCGAAGCGCACCGATCTCTATCTGTCCGGCATCTACCAGCTCGCGGCCGGCGATCCGAGCACCGCGACGCCGGGCGGCTACCGGTCGATCGCGGCGATCTCGAACATCGGCAGCGCGTCGTCGACGAACCGCCAGGTCGCGGTCGTCAGCGGGCTGCGCGTGAAGTTCTGACGTCGGCGCGGTGCGGCGCGCGAATAGAAAATCACAAATCGTTCTTTGGCGAATCGACGCGCCGCGTGCTTAACTTTGCGGGCCGGAAGCGCAGCATGGTGCGATCGGCCCGGCATCACCGCAGCGGCCGCGCTTGCGCCGCACGAGCGCCCGCGCGTGCCGCGTGGTGCCTCGCAAAGGAGTCCCATCGTGAGCGAAACGCCCCTGACCGAACGCGGCATCGTGCCTGCCGCCCCATCCGCCTTCGTCGACGTTCGGTCGCCGGCCGACTTCCCGGACAGCCCCGTATCGCGCGCATTCGCGCAGCCGCTGATGCTCGGGCTGTTCCTGCCGATCCAGGCCGGCGGCTGGAGCGCGTCGACACTGCCGCGCACGACCGACTGGTCGTTCGACTACAACGCGGCACTCGTCGAGAAAGCCGAGGCGCTCGACTTCGATCTCGTCTTCGCGCTGTCGCAATGGCTGCCGAAGGGCGGTTACGGCGGCGTGTTCGACGGCCAGGCGCTCGATTCGTTCATGACGCTCGCGGCGCTGACCGCGCGCACCGAACGCATCATCCTCGCCGCGACGAGCCACGTGCTTTACGGGCCGTGGCATCCGCTGCATTTCGCGAAGTTCACCGCGACGCTCGACCACATCTCGCGCGGGCGCTGGGGGATCAACGTGGTGACCGGCCACCGCGCGGTCGAGCACGAGATGTTCGGCTGGCAACGGATCGCGCACGACCGGCGCTACCAGCTGGCCGCCGAATTCCTCGACGCGGTCCGGCAGCTCTGGGCGCAGCCGGACAACTTCAGCTACGAACCGGCGCTGTCGAGCTGGCGCCTGAACGGCGCGTTCGTCACGCCGAAGCCGCGCTACGGCCGCCCGCTGCTGATCAACGCGACCGGCTCCGACGCCGGCATCGCGTTCGCCGCACGCTATTCGGATGTCGTGTTCATCACGAGCCCGGCGGGCCCGGACATCGAGCCCACGCTCGCCGTGCTGCCCGCGCACACCGCACGCGTGAAGGCCGCCGCGGCCGCGCACGGCCGGACGATCCGCACGCTGATCAACCCGCTCGTGATTTGCCGCGAGACCGCGGCCGACGCACGCGCGTATCGCGACGCGATCGTCGCACACGCGGACGAAGGCAGCTTCCATCGCTTCGACAGCGATGCGCACGCATGGCGCGGCGGGTTCGAGCAACGCGCGCAGGCGGCCGCGCGCGCGATCGGCGGCAATATCTCGATCACGGGGTCGCCGCAGGAGGTAGCCGACTATATCGTGCGCCTGCATCGCGCCGGCATCGACGGCGTGCAGTTGAGTTTCTACGACTTCCAGCCCGATCTCGACTTCTTCGGGCAACGCGTGCTGCCGCTGCTGCGCGAGGCCGGCCTGCGGAACTGACGCACGCCGAACGCGCCGAACGCGGCGGCATGCAAGGCACGCAGCGCACGGGGGAGCAAGATCAGAAAACCCGCCCTTCCGTCAGGTGGGTGGTCACGCCGTTCAGCTCGTAGTCGCCGACGACCCGCGCCTTGTGCAGCAGCGGGTTGTGGCTGAAGATCGTGCGCAGGTTGCGCCAGTGACGGTCGAGGTTGTGCACGCGCGACGTCGCGGATGCGCCGCCGATCTCGAACAGCCGCTCCGCCGCATGCAGGGCGAGCTTGCTGACGACGAGCTGGGTGCGCGCCGTGGCGAGCGCGCCGTCGAGGACGCGCGCGTCGGCGTCCGGCGCGTCCGCAAGCATCGCGTCCGCCGAGCGGTCCAGCACGCGCGCGTTCTCGCGCACCAGCGCGTCGATGGCGTGGCTGTGCGCGGACAGCTCGCCGACCACCTGCTGAACCAGCAGATCCTCGCGCGCCGACGGCGCCGGGCTGTGCAGCGCCGTACGCGCATGCCGCAGCACATAGTCCCGCGCATCGGCCACCACGTTGCGGACGATCCCCGCGCCGACAGCGACGAGATGGAGCTGGCGCAGCGCGCCGGTGTGCCGGCCGACGAGCGTCGTACCGTCGCGCGTCGCGATTTCGTCGGCAAACACCTGCACATCGTCGAGCAGCAGGCTGCCGCTCGCCGTCATCCGCTGGCCCATCCCGTCCCAGTCGTCGACGATCTCCACGCCTTCGCGTCCGACCGGGATGATCGCGGCGACGGGCGCGCCCGTTTCGTCCTGCAGGTTGATGCGCGCGTAGTCCGCGAACGCGGTGCCGGTCGAATAGTACTTGCGGCCGCTCACGCGGTAATGCTCGCCATCCCTGCGCAGCACGGTCGTGTTTTCGCCGGGCCGCGACGTGCCGCGCTCGGTCGACGCGCCGCCGAAGATCGCACCGGCGCGCACACGTTCGATCTGCACCTCGTTGAACGACGAGCGCGGCGACAGGCGCAGCGTTTCGGTCTGGTCGTAGTGGATGCGCAGCGCATGCGCGAGATTCGAGTCCGCGGCGGCGAGCGCGGCGATCACGTCGAACAGGTCGACGAGCGTGCCGCCGAGGCCGCCTTGCTCGGGCGGGATGCGCAGCACGCCGAACGCCGAGCGTCGAAACAGCCGAAAGCCTTCGAACGGCAGTTCGCGCCGCGCCTCGCGCAGCGCGGCGTCCGCGCCGATCGCGGCGGCCAGCGCCGGCAGCGTGGCGAGCGCGTCGCGCAGGCGGTCGTGCGGGCCGAGGACGTGAGCGGTGTTCATTCGAGGAAGCCCAATGCGGAGGTCGGTTCGCGGCGCGCGCCACCGGGAAGCCGCCGCATGCGATGGGAAAAAGTATAGGGACGGGCGCCGGACGCGTGAAAAACCGATTTCAGCTTTGGTTATGCGTTCGCCAGGATAGGCGTGCGCGTTCGGCGAGGCACCGTGGCGCGGACCGCTTCGCCGGCGAATTTTTCCGAACGGTGTGTACGAGTCCGCAACCGGGAGTTAGCATGCATGCCTGACGCCCGGCGGCTCGGGCGTGCATCACTTTTGTCCACGGAATTCCCCATATGAAGCTTTCCTTCGAGGCGCTCGAGGCGCTGGATGCGATCGACCGGACCGGCACCTTCGCCGAAGCGGCCGAACTGCTGCACCGCGTCCCGTCGGCGCTGACCTATCTCGTCCAGAAGCTCGAAAGCGATCTTGGCGTGGTGCTGTTCGATCGCAGCGGCCGTCGCGCGCGGCTGACGCAGGCCGGCCGCGTGATCGTCGACGAAGGCCGGCGCCTGCTGTTCGCCGCGGGCCAGCTCGAATTGCGGGCGCAACGGATCCAGTCCGGGTGGGAAGCCGAGCTGCGCATCTGCATCGACGAAATCATGCCGTTCGCGGCGCTGTGGCCGTACGTTCACGCATTCGACAAGCTGAACATGGATACGCGCCTGCGCCTGTCGACCGAAGTGCTCGGCGGCTCCTGGGACGCGCTGATCACCCGTCGCGCCGACCTGATCGTCGGCGCGCCCGGCGAGCCGCCGGCGCTCGCGAACATCGTCACGCGCCCGATCGGCGAGATGCGGCACGTCTTCGCGATCGCGCCGCACCACCCGCTCGCGAGCGCGCCGGAGCCGCTGACGATGGCCGACGTCGCACGGCACCGGCGCATCGTCATCAGCGATACGTCCCGCGAGCTGACGCCGTGGTCGATCGATGTCGAGCCAGGCCAGCAGGTGCTCGCGGTATCGAGCCTCGCCGCCAAGGTCGCCGCGCAATGCGAAGGCCTCGGCGTGGGCGCGCTGCCGGCCTGCATCGCCGAGCGCGCAATCGCCGACGGCAGGCTCGTCGCCCGCACGGTCACCGGGATGCGGGACGTCACGCAATGCTTCCTCGCGTGGCGCGACGACGAGATCGGCCGTGCGCTGAGCTGGTGGATCGAGCAGTTCGACCGACCGGACCTGATCGAACGATTCACCGCCGGCCACTGACGAAAACGGCCGTCAGGTCGCCAGGCTCGGCACGGCGGCCGGCCGCTCGATGCCGGCCAGCGTGCCGCCGAGCCGCATGAGTTCCGCGGCGAGCCAGCGCTCGCCGGTTTCGTCGCATCGCTGCAAGGCGGCGTCGAGCGCGGCCTTCGCTTCCTCGGTGCGGCCGTCGGCGGCGAGGCAGCGCGCGTACTGCGCGAGCAGGAACGTCCACGGCGCGCCGTAGCCCGTTGCCGACAACGCATCGAGCGCGGCACGGAACTGCGCCGCCCGCGACGCGCCCGCACCGGTCGCGGACTTCACGCATTCGTCATAGCATTCGCAGCAGGCGAGCCACACGCGGAAGCCTGCCCGGCTCGCGCATGCGCGCAGCGCGGCAATGCCGCGCTCGGCGACGTCGAACGCGCCGGCGAGCAGTGCGACCGGTATCAGCCCCTCGGCCAGCACGTTGCCGATCACGGTGTCGGGCGCATAGCCGCATGCGAGGTCGAACGCCTGCGTCGCGTTGCGCAGCGCGTCGTCCGGCGCGCCGAGTGCCCACTGCACGCGTGCGAACATCGCCTGCGCGACGATCCCGTGCTCGGGGTGCAGGCCCGCCTCGTGCCAACGCCGTTCGCCATACGCGCATGCGTTCAGCAACTGCTCGAGCCGGCGGTGCGCGGCTTCCTGCGCGCCCGCATAGTGGAGCGCGCTGGCCTCGGCATGCAACGCGAGCACCTTCGCCGAGCCGTGATCGAGCACGTGCGCGCGCGTGCGCAGACGGCGCGCCCAACGCAATGCGTCGCGCGCGTCGCCGGCCTGCTGGCTTGCGCTCCATCGGCCCCACAGCGCGCGCAGCTCGTATTCGGCGTCCCCCTCCGCGACGGCGAGCGCATGCACCTCCGCCCAGGTCGCGTGCACCGTCTGCGTCGGGTTCGCCGTATAGGCCAGCGCAACCGCGAACGCGGCGAGCAAGCGCATCCGCGTGTCGTCGGACACCGGCGCAACCTCCGGGTCCCGCGTCGCGGCCAGTGCGATGCGCGCCCGTTCGCAGCATTCGTCGACGAGCGACAGGTCGAACAGGCACGGCACCGCGACCGCCGCCAGCGCGATGCCGACCGCCTTGTCGCCGCACGGCGAGAACGCCCAATCGAGCGCGGCGCGCAGGTTGCCGAGCTCGTGCCGGACCGCCTCGAACCAGGCGGCCGCCCGCGCGTCGAACCGGCCTGCCGGCGCCTGGATGAACAGCGTATGGAAAAAGCGCGCATGCGCGAGCGCCGCCGCCTTGCATTCGCCGTTGTTCTCGAGTTGCTGCAGCGCATAGGCGCGCGTCGTCGCGAGCAGCCGGTAACGCGGCGCGCCGCGCGCGTCCTCGCGGATCAGCAGCGATTTCGCCACGAGGCCGGCGACCGCCTCGAGGATGGCCGTGCCCGACAGCCCCTGGCCTTCGACGACGTGCTCGACCGCCTCGAGCGAGAAACTGTCGCGGAACACGCCGAGCCAGCGCAGCAGCACGCGCTCGTGATCGTCGAGCAGCCGGTAGCTCCAGTCGTACATCGCCTGCAGCGTCTGGTGGCGCGGCAGCGCGGTGCGGAAGCCGCCCGTCAGCAGCCGGAAGTGGTCGTCGAGATGCGTCGCCAGCACGTCGACGCCCAGCAGCGCCGCGCGGGCCGCGGCCAGCTCGATCGCGAGCGGCAGCCCGTCGAGGCGCCGGCAGATCGCCGACATCAGCAGCAGGCTGCGCGTATCCATCGGAAAGCCCTGGTCGGCCGCGCGCGCGCGGGCGATGAACAGTTGCACCGCGCTCGTCGCCAGGATCGCATCGCAGCCGGCGTCTTCGCCGGGCACGTTCAGCGGCGGAACCGGGCGCAGCCATTCGCCGCGAATGCGCAGCGCCTCGCGGCTCGTCGCGAGGATGCAGAGGTCCGGGAGGGCGTCCGCGAGCGCGCCGGCGACCTGCGCGATCGCATCGATCACGTGCTCGCAGTTGTCGAACACGAGCAGCATCCGGCGATCGGCCAGGTGGGCGACGACGGTGTCGAGCGTGGCCGGCCCCGTGGGTTCCGCGATGCCGAGCGCGGCCGCGACCGCATCGGCCACGAAGCGCGGGTTCGACACGGCCGCCAGCGGCACGAATGCGACGCCGTCGGTGAAGCGCACCGCGACCTGCGTCGCCACCTCCACCGCGACGCGGGTCTTGCCGATGCCGCCGGCGCCGACCAGCGTCACGACGCTCGCGGCATCGAGCGCGGCGATCACTTCCGCGATCGTCTGCTCCCGGCCGATCAGCGCGGACGACACGACGGCGCGCCGCGGCAGCGGCAGCGCGTCGTGCGCCACCGGCTGCGCGTCCGGCGCGCACGGCGCGGCGGCGGCATCGTGGCGAACCGCGAGCCGATAGCCTCGGCCGGGGACGGTCACGATCAGGTCGCGGTCGTCGGCGAGCGCCTTGCGCAGCGCGGCGACATGCACCTGCAGGTTGTTTTCCTCGACCACGGTGCGCGGCCAGACGCGCTGCATGATGTCGTCTTTCGATACCAGCGCGCCGTTCGCCCGGATCAACAGCTCGAGAATGTCGAACGCGCGGCTGCCGATCCGCAGCAGCTCGCCGTTCGAGCGAATTTCACGCCTGTCGAGAAAGACTTGAAGGGCTCCAATGCGGATCATGGCGAATCGGTCTTTCCTGAAATGAGTCTGCGGCGGCGGGCCCAGCATGCCGCCGTTCATAACGCCGATGCTACGTCCTTCGCGCGCGTCGATGATTTAAATATTCAGAATCCACCGATCAAATTTATTGAAATGACGCCGTGCAGCGCGGTGGACAAGGCACGACGGAGATGCGGCTCGGCTGGTCTTTCGGGCAATATTTCGACGATCGGCGCGCAAGTCGGTACTTCATTCCGGAAATCGTTTAAGTCGGGCGAATGGTCCGGCAGCACGCCATTCGGAATTCGACTAAATATTCCATTTCCTCATTGCCTATTCACTCCGGCCGCCGACCGGGAATTCGACGCGATCGCCGCGCGGCACTTCAGAACAATTCAGGATTGGCTCAGGACTTTCGGCGCACGGCTGCGCACACTACAGCGCAGCGACGGCGCACCGGCCCGCTCACGCCCTTGCGCGCCGGCGGCGCTCCCTCACCGACACCGGACCCTATCCCCCTGATGAACGACGCCCCGACCGTCGACACGATCGTCTGCAACGGCAGGATTGCGGCGCGGCACGACAGCCGCGCGCGCATGACGGCGTCCGCGATCGAGGACGGCCCGCTTCCCGCGCCCCGCGCCGTGCGCGACGCGCCGCGCCGCCCGCCGGCCGCATGCTGAGGACGACGACGATGGGACGCAGCGTCGCCGGCATCCGGATTCCCGACAGCGCGATCGCGTGCGCGGCGGCCGCGACGGTGGCCGCGCAGGAGCCGGAGATCCTGTACCGGCACGCGATGCGGGTGTTCCTGTTCGCGTCGCTCATCGGCCGGCGCCGCACGCTGGCGTTCGACCCCGACCTGCTGTACGTCGCCGCGCTGTTTCATCTCGTCGGCCTGACGGGGCGCTACCGGCATTCCCGCCAGCGGTTCGAGATCGACAGCGCGAATGCCGCGCACACGTTTCTCGCCGAACACGGCGTGCCGCCGGCGGACTCGGCCGACGCATGGCAAGCGGTCGCGCTGCATACGGCGTTCGGCCTCCATGCGCACATGGCGCCGCTCACGGCGCTGCTCGGCACGGGCATCGAGACCGAGTTGTTCGGCGCGCACTTCGACGAGGTCACCCGCCCCGAGCGCGATGCCGTGCTGCACGCGTGGCCGCGCGGCGCGGGTTTCAAGGAGCTGTTCCTCGAAGCGCTCGCCGAGGGCATCGCGCAGCGCGCGGCGACGACGTTCGGCAGCATCGGCGACGACGTGCAGGAACGGCACGACCCGAACTACCGCCGGATGAATTTCTGCGGCCGGGTGCTCGGCGCGAACTGGCCGGATTAGGCTCGCGCCGGCTTACGCCTGCACGAACGCGAGCAGGTCCTCCGCCAGCCATTCGGCACGGGCCAGGTACAGCGCATGCGGCGCGCCCTCGTAGATCCGCCC
Organism: Burkholderia sp. SRS-46; assembly: GCF_004343775.1. Lineage (GTDB taxonomy): Bacteria > Pseudomonadota > Gammaproteobacteria > Burkholderiales > Burkholderiaceae > Burkholderia. Next base: position 211,523 of record NZ_PTXL01000003.1, read on the forward strand.
CTCCGCGTGCGGCACCCGCCTCGCGGTCGCGGCGGCCGTCAGCGCGAGCCGCGCGGTCTGGTCGTCGTCGCCGTGGATTACGAGCGTCGGCAGTTGAAATGGATGATGACACTGTCGAGCTCGGTCGCGAGAATCATGTCCGCGCAGTTCGCCGGGCGCTTCGCGCCGCGCCACTGCGGCTTGTAGACGGCGTCGCCGATCCGGATCGCCTGCCCGCTCAGCGCGCAGCAGCTGCGCATGCGGGATTTCGCGCTGATCCAGCACTGTTCGTCGTAGCGAAAGCGCGTCGGGTCGCGCCACGACAGCAGCACCGCCGAGCTGGTCTGCCGCTCGGCGGCAACGATCGTGGCGCGACGCCGCGCGTAGCCGCTCGACGGCATCGGCACGGCGTTGCGGTGGCGGCGGCCGGCGGCGTTCGTGTCGCGCAGCGACGCCAGCATCGCGCGGCCGGCCTCGGGGGACAAGTCGAGCAGCGTGACCATCCGCGCCCAACGGCTGAATTCGTTCATGGCGGCATGTCCTGGGAAATGGCGCAAGGTTCAAGAGCGTCTCCCCCTCCGTTCACGTCGCTGTCGTCGATGGCCGCCACGCAAACCCATGGCGACAGCGCGGCCGGGGCCGACATGGGATCGACGATAGCCGGCTTGCGATGAATAGTCCTTGAGCGGAGCTGAATCGTTCTGGTGTGCACGAGAACCGGGCGACGACCCGAAACGTCGCGCCTCGACACTTCCAGCGTCAACAACAGGAATCCGAATCATTCCTCGAATCCCGCGCGCACGGCGTTGCCGCTGCGTATCGGCCAGGCCGCCCGCACCCCGTTCATGAAAATTCAGATCGCTTCAGTACAAGCCCGCGGAGCGGCGTGTAGGCTGCCCGCTGTGTTCGTATCCGCCGCGATCGTCATCGCATCGCGACGGCGGGCGCCTGCCGGTTGTCGGGCGAGGTCGCCACGCCCCGATCACCTTCATCATCCGTTTCACGCGGTGTCGTTTCGCCGCACGCTCAAGGAGCCCCAATGCGTCCTACGCAAACCGACGCCGTTCCGTCGACCCGGCGTCGCGAGATGCTGTTCGCCGGCGCGACGGCCGTCGCCGCCGCAGCACTGCCCACGGCTGCCGCAGCAGCCGGCGCGCCGAAACAGGCCGCCGCCACTTCCGCCCATCACGGAGCCCATGCCATGAACACCATCACGACCAAAGACGGCACGCAGATCTACTACAAGGACTGGGGCACCGGCCGCCCGGTCGTCTTCTCGCACGGCTGGCCGCTGTGCGCCGACGCATGGGACGCGCAGATGCTGTTCCTGGTGCAGCACGGCTATCGCGTGATCGCGCACGACCGCCGTGGCCACGGCCGCTCGAGCCAGCCGTCGCAAGGCAACGACATGAACACCTATGCCGACGACCTCGCCGCGCTGCTCGACGCGCTCGACCTGCGCGAAGCCACGCTCGTCGGCCATTCGACGGGCGGCGGCGAAGTCGCGCACTACATCGGCCGCCACGGCACGAAGCGCGTCGCGAAGGCGGTGCTGATCGGCGCGGTGCCGCCGATCATGGCGAACACGGCCGCCTACCCGGGCGGCCTGTCGATCGACGTGTTCGACGGCATTCGCAAGAACGTCGCCGAGAACCGCTCGCAGTTCTACAAGGATCTCGCGGTGCCGTTCTTCGGCTTCAACCGGCCGAACGCGAAGGTGTCGCAGGGCACGATCGACGCGTTCTGGGCGCAGGGGATGATGGGCGGCATTCTCGGCCAGTATCAGTGCGTCAAGGAATTCTCCGAGGTCGACTACACGGAAGACCTGAAGAAGATCGACGTGCCGACGCTGATCCTGCACGGCGACGACGACCAGATCGTGCCGATCGATCACTCCGCGCGCCTGTCGGCGAAGATCGTGAAAAATGCGCAGCTCAAGGTGATCGCCGGCGGCTCGCACGGAATGTGCGTCATCGACGCCGACAAGATCAACGCCGAGCTGCTCGCGTTCCTGAAGGCGTAATCCGCCGGGGCCTGCGGCGGCACCGGGTGCGCCCGGCCGGTCGTTCGCGGGCCCCGTGCCCCTTCTTTTTCGCCGGCCTGGCGATCCAGTCATGCCGGCCACGCCCGCCCAACGCGAGCGGCTATGCGGTGTCGTCGTGCAGGGCGGCGGCTTCGCGCCGCGCGTGCGGCGGGTGTGCCGGCTGCGCGCCACCGTCGCCCGCGCACGCATGGAGACGCGCCAGGCGGCGCACGTCGGATGCGCGCGAGCGCAGGTCGAAGCGCCCGGCCAGGCTGGCAACCAGCGACGCTACCTGAGCGTCATGCCCGCGTTCGAGCAGATGGTCGGCGAGATCCAGTGCGGCACGCAGCTCCCACATGCCGGCGCCCTGCCCGCGTGCGACGCGCATCGCGTCGAGCAGGTGGCGGCGCGCGTCCTCCTCCTGCGCGCCGGCCAGATCCGCGTCGGCGTCGTTCGCCTGCTCGAGCATCGCCAGCCCTTTCGCGCGCAGCAGTTCCGGCACGAACAGATGCTCGCCACGTGCGCGACAACTTGCCAGCATGGCGTCGAGCTTCGCGCACGCTTCGCTCGCGCGGCCCGCGCGCGCCAGTTCTTCCGCCAGCACGACCGTCGCCGGCGCGAGCCGCCGCCGGAATCCGCTCGCTTCGAGACGCTGCAGAGCAGGCGCGAGGCGCACGAGGCCGGCGCCCGGATACCCGGTCTGACTCTCGAATTGCGCTTGCAGGCATTCGGCATGGAGAAGCCAGATACCGAAGCGACGCCGCTCGGCCTCCGAGCGCAGTGCCGCAAGATAGCCGAGCGCCGCGTCGTGATCGCCGTACTGCAGCGCGAGCGGCACGGCGATCGCGCCGAGCACGACGCACAAGCGCGGCTCGTTCGCGTGCTGCCGCGCGCGCTCGACCGCATGCGCCACCAGCTGCATCGCGTGTTCCGGTTCGCCCTGGATCCACGCAAGCTGGGCGAGCGTCGCCTGCGAGAGCGTTGCCGCGCTGCTGCCCGAGCCGGCCGGCTCGTCGGCGTCGCCGAACGCCGACATCGCGGCCTCCAGCCGCTCGCGCGCCTGCGCATGCTCGCCGAAGCAATGAAGCGAAGTTGCGACCATGCTGGCCGCGAGCCACCGTTGCGCACGCGTGCCGCATCGTTCGGCCGCGCGCGCGAAGCGCGTCGCGTAGCGCAGCGATTCGTGGATGTCGCCGATCGCCAGCTTCGTATTCCATTGCCCCGCGAGCGCGCGTTTCTCGAACGCGTCGTTGCCCACGTGCGGCGGCAGCTCCGGCAGTTCGAGCATGCGATTCCACGACGTGTCGTCATCCGGATGCGGCGACGTCGTCGCGCATGCGGCATGCAAGGGGATATCGCCGCGTGTGCCGAATTCGCTCACTTGCGTCAGCGTAACGATCGGCAGCGTCGCGACGCCGGCCGCCAGTTCGCCGGCGTGGGTTCCCGCCGGCTGCCATACCGGCGCCGAAACCGGCCCTGATGCCGATGCCGATTTCAACCCGGCCGGCATCGCCGCCATTGCGCCGGCCTGCTCTCGCGCGTAGCGCGCACAGCGTGTGGCGACGCGCGCGAATTCCCCCTCGTTGCGCAGCTTTTCCAGCGCATACGCGCGGGTCGACTCCGTGAGCCAGTATTGCGCGTGGGCGCTGCGAAACTCGACGCTCAACAGCGACTTCGCGACCAGTTCGCCCAGCGCGCCGATCGTCTCGTCGACCGGCGTGCCGAACACCGCCGCCACCGCACCCACGGCATCGAACGTGAACGGACCGATGAAGCATCCGAGCCGGCGAAACAGCGCCCGCGCGGCGGGGCTCAGCAGCGCATGGCTCCAGTCGAACGTCGCCCGCAGCGCTTGGTGGCGCGGCAACGCGGCCCGCAAGCCGCCCGTCAGCAGGTTCAGGCGATCGTCGAGACGCGATGCGACGCCCTCGATGCCGAGCGTCGCGACGCGCGCGGCCGCCAGTTCGATCGCCAGCGGCAGCCCCTCGAGACGCCGGCAGATGTCCCCGGCGAGCCGGAGGCCGACTTCGTCGGGTGCGCAACCGGCCGTCGCACGGACGCGGCAAAGGAACAGCTGGACCGCGGAACAGCCGGCAATCTCGTCGGCTCGCGCGCCGCTGCTCGGCACCGCGAGCGGCGCGACGCGCAACACGCGCTCGGCCGGGACGTGCAGCGGCTCTCGGCTGGTCACCAGCATGTGCAGCGCGTCGGTGCGCGCCGCGAGCGTCTCCACGAGGCTGGCGATCACGTCGACCACGTGCTCGGCGTTGTCGAGCACGATCAGGCAGCGCGAGGCGGCGATCGCGTTGGCGATGCCGTCGAGGTCGGGCTCGCCGTGGCCCGCCAGGTCGAGCGCGGCCGCGAGCGCGCACAGCACGTCGTCGTGCGTCGCGGCGCGCGCGAGCTCGACCCAGTACACGGTGTCGCGAGCGCGGCGCCGCAGGTCGCGGGCGACCTGCGCGGCGAGGCTCGTCTTGCCGATGCCGCCGGCACCAACCAGCGTGACGACGGGCATCCGGTCCAGCAAGTCGATGATCTGGCCGATCTCGGCCTGCCGCCCGATCAGCGGCGCGAATGAAGGCCGCGGGCCGTCGCCGGGAAGCGGCGCGTCCGCAGGCCGAGTCGCCGGGGCGCCCGGGTGCGCGCCGGCCACCAGCATGTAGCCTCTGCCCGGCACGGTCTTGATCAGGCCACGGTGGTCGCCGAGCAGCCTGCGCAATGCCGCGACATGCACCTGGAGGCAGTTTTCCTCGATGATCACGCCGGGCCAGACGGCGTCCATGATGTCGTCCTTCGACACCACGCGACCGTCCGCGCGATGCAGCACCTCGAGAATGTCGAACGCGCGCGCGCCGACGCGCAGCGGCGCGCCGTGCCGACGAATGTCGCGCTGCGCGAAGTCCACCGACAACGTCCCGATCTGGATCATGGCTGCCTCCGGCGACCTTTCGACGACGGCCCGCCGAACGCTGCGGCATCGGGCCGGAAATTGGCGCCCCGCGCCCCCTGTTGCATCAAACTCGACACGCCATGCCACGCGCGCAGCGCAAGTGTAGGCAGCCCCGGATCGCATGTCTTGAACGAAAATCCACCGCACGCCCGGCGAGCCGTGCATTTTCGTTCAATTGTACTTGGGGCAGTCACGCGTCCCGTATAAACTGGCCGCTGATTTCTCGCCTCCCGGGCACCCTTCAAGGATTCAGCGTCATGTCTCATTCGTTCGTCGCGCCCGCCACGCCGGCGCCCAAGGACACGCTCGGATGCGTGTCGGGCCTGCTGTCCCGCGATGTCGAACATGTCGCGGACGGCCTCACGTTTCATCGCAAATGCATGCCGGCCGAGCAATTCGAGCGCATCGTGATGCCCGCCTGCGACCGCGGCTTCCTGGTCGGCATTTCCCTGAAGGACGGGCACCGCCGCACCTTGTATCGGGGTACCCAAAAAGCCGAAAGAGCGTTCCGGCACCACTCGATCTACATTCGGGATTTCTCCGAGCATTTCCGCGCGGATCTCCACGGCAATTTCGATTTCGTGCTCGTGGAGCTGCCGCGGGCGTATCTCGACCGGCTCGGCGAGGAACACGGCGACGCGCTCATCAGCGGCCTGACCTGTGCTGCCGATACGCGCGACCCGGTGCTCGGTCATCTCGCGCATGCGGTCGCCGACAGCCTCGACATGCCGGGCGCGCTCAATACGCTGTTCGTCGAGCAGATCGGGCTCGCGATCGGTACGCACCTCGCGCGGCGCTACGGCAGCGCGGCCCAAGGCGACCTCCACCGCAAGGGCACGCTGTCGCCCGCGCACGTGGCGCGCGCGAAGGAGCTCCTGATGCAAAAGGCGAACCTTGGCCTGTCGCTCGCCGAAGTCGCGCAGGCCTGCAACCTGTCGCGCGGCTATTTCATTCGCGCGTTCTCGCAGGCCACCGGCCGCACGCCGCACCAGTGGCTGCTCGATCAGCGCGTGACCGAGGCACGGCGGCTGATCGAATCGACCGCCATGACGCTCGCCGAAATTGCCGCGGCCTGCGGGTTCGCGGACCAGAGCCATCTGAGCCGCGCGTTCGCGAAGGTGGTCGGCCATGCCCCCGGCGCGTGGCGGCGCGGCGCTGGCCGCTGAGCGCACGTCGCCCGACGGCGCTTGCGAAGAATTCAGAACGTTTCATGTGACCGCGCGCGCCGGTTCGCCTATCCTCGACGAGCGCTCGCTCGAGGCGCGCGCCACCGCCCCTGAACCCCCGACGTCCCGGAACACACATGAACGACACCCGACTGCCCGTGCTGCTTAGCTTCAACGGCGGCTTCGTCGACACCGCGGGCTTTCTCGCGCTGCAGGGGCTCTTCACCGCGCACGTGACCGGCAACTTCGTCACGCTCGGCGCCACGCTCGTGTCCGGCACGTCGGGCGCGATCGCGAAACTCGCGGCGCTGCCCGTGTTCTGCATCGCGATCGTGCTCGCGACCGTCTGCGCGAACCGGCTGAGCGCGCGCGGCGTCAATGCGCTGCGCGTGATGCTGCTCGCGCAGGCCGCGCTGCTGGCGGGCGGCGCGGCGCTCGCGGCAGGCGTCGGACCGTTTCCGAACAGCGATGCGCTGCCGGCACTGGCGACCGGCATGACGCTCGTCGTCGCGATGGCCGTGCAGAACGCGCTGCACCGCCTGCATCTGTCCGACGCCCCGCCGACCACGCTGATGACGGGCACCGTCACGCAGATCATGATCTCGCTCGGCGAGCGCATCGGTTCGGACGCGCCGCGCAAGCCGGGCGACGACGCGCGCCTGCGGAAGATGGCGATCAGCGTCGCCGCCTTCGCCGCCGGTTGCGGCGCGGCCGCCGGCCTTTATCTGGCGGCAGGCCTGTGGTGCCTGTTCCTGCCGCCGGTACTCGTGATGATCGGCTGGGCGTGCAGCGCCGCGCCGGCTAGCGCGCCGCGCTGATCCCCCGCCTCGGCGCGTTCACCGCGCGCCGATAAAAAAACTGCCGCGCCGTCGACGCGGCAGCTTCTTCGTGGTTCGATTCCGGGGCGCGCATGACGCCCCGATCGACCGACCTTACTTCGCAGGCACCGCCGGGATGATCTCGTGGGCGTTCGCGGTACGCTGCTGCGCCTTGTGCACCATCGTGTACGCGTAGTCGACGCCGATCCCGTATGCGCCCGAATGCTCCTTCGCGATCGCCATCACGGCGTCGTAGGTGCCGCGGTGCGCCCAGTCACGCTGCCATTCGAGCATCACCTGCTGCCAGGTCACCGGCACGACGCCGGCCTGGATCATGCGCTGCATCGCGTGGTCGTGCGCTTCCTTGGTCGTGCCGCCCGATGCGTCGGCCACCATGTAGATCTCGTAGCCGCCTTCCAGCATCGCGCACAGTGCGAACGTGTTGTTGCACACCTCGGTCCACAGGCCCGACACCACCACTTTCTTGCGACCGTTCTTCGCGAGCGCGTCGCGCACCTTCTGGTCGTCCCACGAGTTCATCGACGTGCGCTCGAGCAGCGGGTGATCCGGGAACACGTCGAGCAGTTCCGGATACGTGTAGCCCGAGAAGCTCTCGGTCTCGACGGTCGTGATGATCGTCGGGATATCGAAGGTCTTCGCGGCCTTCGCCAGCCCGACCACGTTGTTCTTCAGCACTTGCCGGTCGATCGACTGCACGCCGAATGCCATTTGCGGCTGCTGATCGATGAAGATCATCTGGCAGTTTTGCGGGGTGAGTACTTCGAGTTTCGGGTTGCTCATGATTGCTTGATCCTCTCAATCTTCAAAACGTTACGGGCAGGACGGCTTTCGCCGTACGACCGATACGACGAAGGCGCATGAAGCGCGCTTCGCCGCACCGGCGCCGCCGATCATTTCGGCGTCTTTATCATGCTAGCAACGTCCGTCTTAAATATCCTTAAATCTCCTTAATTCACCCTTCGTGCGCGTCTCAAGACCGCATCGCCTGCCTACAATCCAGTCGTCGCAGTGCTTGCCGCAAGCGAATTCCAGGCTTGCGCATCATTCGGCCGCGCCCCGCTCGCCCGCCACGGGCGTCATGCGCGCGGCCATCCCGCTCACGCACCGCCCGAGGTTCCACTCATGAAGATTTATGTCCTGTCGTTGCTCGCCGGCGTGCTCGTCGGCGTGATCTACAGCCTGCTGCACGTCCGCTCGCCCGCGCCTCCGCTCGTCGCGCTGGTCGGCCTGCTCGGCATCCTCGCGGGCGAGCAGATCGTGCCGGTCGCGAAGCAGATGCTGTCGGGCACCGCGTTCCATGCGGCATGGCGCGACTCGAAGTGCAACCAGCACATGTTCGGCGCATTGCCGGGGCGCAACGCCAACGCCACCACCCAGGTTGACAGCCATTCCACGGAGAACCGCGCATGACCACGCCCAGCCCGAAATCGCCCGACGTCATCTTCCGCAACGGGCGCTTCACGACCCTGAACCCGTCGCGCCCGACCGCCAGCGCGGTCGCGATCACCGACGGCGTGTTCTCGGCCGTCGGCGACGATAGCGAGGTGATGGCGCTCGCGGCCGGCCACACGCAAGTCGTCGATCTCGGCGGTCGAGCGGCGCTGCCGGGCCTCATCGACAATCACCTGCACATCATCCGCGGCGGGCTGAACTTCAATATGGAGCTGCGCTGGGACGGCGTGCGCTCGCTCGCGACCGCGATGGACATGCTGAAGCAGCAGGTGGCGATCACGCCGGCGCCGCAGTGGGTACGCATCGTCGGCGGCTTCACCGAACACCAGTTCGTCGAGAAGCGGCTGCCGACGATCGACGAACTGAACGCAGTCGCGCCCGATACGCCCGTCTTCATCCTGCACCTGTACGACCGCGCGATGCTCAATGCGGCCGCGCTGCGCGTCGTCGGCTACACGAAGGACACGCCCGAGCCGCCGGGCGGCGAGATCGTGCGGGACGCCCACGGCAACCCGAGCGGCCTGCTGCTCGCGAAACCGAACGCCGCGATCCTGTACTCGACGCTCGCGAAAGGCCCGAAGCTGCCGCTCGAATACCAGGTCAACTCGACGCGCCATTTCATGCGCGAGCTGAACCGGCTGGGCGTGACGGGCGCGATCGACGCGGGCGGCGGCTTCCAGAATTATCCGGAGGATTACGAAGTGATCCAGCAGCTCGCCGACGCGAAGCAGCTGACGATCCGCCTGGCGTACAACCTGTTCACGCAGAAGCCTCAGCAGGAGAAGGACGATTTCCTGAACTGGACAAAAACGTCGCGCTACAAGCAGGGCGACGACTATTTCCGCCACAACGGCGCGGGCGAGATGCTGGTGTTCTCCGCCGCGGACTTCGAGGATTTCCGCCAGCCGCGCCCGGACATGGCGCCGGAGATGGAATCCGATCTCGAGGACGTCGTGCGGATCCTCGCGCAGAACCGCTGGCCGTGGCGCATGCACGCGACCTACGACGAGACGATCAGCCGCGCGCTCGACGTGTTCGAGAAAGTGAACCGCGAGACGCCGCTCGCGGGGCTCAACTGGTTCTTCGACCACGCGGAGACGATCTCCGAGCGCTCGATGGATCGCATCGCGGCGCTCGGCGGCGGTGTCGCGGTGCAGCACCGGATGGCCTACCAGGGCGAGTATTTCGTCGAGCGCTACGGCTCGAAGGCCGGCGAGGCGACCCCGCCTGTCGCGAAGATGCTGTCGAAGGGGCTGAAGGTCTCCGCGGGCACCGATGCGACGCGCGTCGCGAGCTACAACCCGTGGGTGTCGCTGTCGTGGCTCGTGACCGGGCGGACCGTCGGCGGCCTGCGCCTGTATCCGCAGGCGAATTGCGTCGATCGCGAAACGGCGCTGCGGATGTGGACCGAGAACGTCACGTGGTTCTCGAACGAGGAAGGCAAGAAAGGCCGGATCGAAGTCGGGCAGCTCGCGGACCTGATCGTGCCGGACCGCGACTTCTTCGCGTGCGCCGAGGCCGACATCGCCGACACAACGTCGCTGCTGACGGTGGTCGGCGGCAAGGTCGTCTATGCGGCGGGGCCGTTTGCCGATCGCGACGCGCCGCTGCCGCCCGCGATGCCGGACTGGTCGCCGGTGCGCGCGTTCGGCGGCTATGCCGGCTGGGGCGCGGCAGGCGCCGACGGCCGGCCGCTGCACCGCGCGGCCGCGCAGATGTGCGGCTGCGCGAGCGCGTGCGGCGTGCACGGCCATGCGCATGCGCGCGCGTGGTCGAGCGAGGTGCCGGCGTCGGACCTGAAATCGTTCTGGGGCGCGCTCGGCTGCGCGTGCTGGGCGGTATGAACGGCCTCATCCGCCGGATCGACGCGCACGCGGCCGCGCTGCTGCGGCCACTGGCGCGGAGCCGGTTCGTCCGCTGGCTGGCCCTGCTCGGCCTGTGCTCCGCCTATCTGCAGGGCGGCCTGCACAAGGCCGGCGACTTCGGCGCGGCCATCGCCGAGATGCGGCACTTCGGTGTCGAGCCGGCCGCGCCGATCGCGGCGCTCGTGATCGCGGTCGAGCTGGTCGCTCCGCTGCTGATCCTCACCGGCGTGCTGCGCTGGCTCGGCGCCGGCGTGCTCGCGGGCTTCACGCTGTTCGCCGCGAGCGTCGCGAACGCGTTCTGGCACGCACCGCCGGAGGCCCGCTTCGGGCTTACCGCCGCGTTTTTCGAGCACGTCGGGCTCGCGTGCGCGTTCGCGCTGGTTGCGCTGCACGACCTGCGCGAGCGCGAGGTGCCCGCCCCAACCGACGCCGGCTCCCGATAGCCGGCCCATTGTGTATTGCCTACCGCCATGTCAAAACCAACCATGAAACACCCTGCGCTGAAACTCAAGACGCTCGTCCTGTCCGCGGCACTCGGCCTCGCCGTTTCGATCGGCACCGTAAGCGCCGTGCACGCCGCGCAGCCGGCCCACACGGCAGCGACCGTCGCCGTCGCACCGCAATACGATACGACCCACGTGTACGTCGCGCCCGAGGACGTCGAGCGCTTCGTCGCGAGCTTCCTCGCGACCTTCGGCGGCAAGAGCACGCCGCAGGTCGTCGCGACGGTCACGCCGACGCCCAGCTCGACCACGTCGCAACTGCTGCAGACACCATCCGGCACGGTGTCGCTGTTCGGCTTCAAGACGCCCGTGCCCTATCCGTTCGGCGCGGAGCGCACCGGCTACCTCGTGAGCGACATGGACCGCGCGATCCGCGATGCGCGGGCGGCCGGCGCGAGCGTGCTGGTCGAGACGTTCCCGGACCCGATCGGGCGCGACGCGGTGATCCAGTGGCCGGGCGGCGTCAACATGCAGCTCTACATCCACACGACGACGCCGAACTACGCGCCGTTCGAACGCGTGCCGGAAAACCGGGTCTACGTGCCGCGCGACGTCGCGAACGCACTGATCCGCGGCTTCGTGCGCTTCTCACACGGCAAGGTGGTGTCCGATGTCGCGCAGGCGCCCGGCGTCGAGATCGGCCGGCCCGACGACCGCTATCGCCGGGTGCGGATCGAATCGCCGTTCGGCAAGATGGTCGTGCTCGTGACCGACGGCCACCTGCCCTATCCGTACGGCCGCGACACCACCGGCTATGAAGTCGCGAACCTGGCGGAGACGCTCGACAAGGCGAAGGCCGCGGGCGTGACCGTGCTCGTGCCGCCGTATTCGGCCGATGGACGCGACGCCGCGATCGTGCAGTTCCCCGGCGGCTACGTCGCCGAGATTCACCAGACGACGCAGCCGTGACGCCCACCGCCCGCCGCGCGCGCGCCGCGCGGTTGCGCGCCTCGCTCGTCGCGTTGATGCCGCTCTGGCCGATGGCGGCCGCCGCGCAGGCGACCGACGCGCCGATCGTCCCGGACGCGCTGCCGGCGCAGCGCCCCGCGATCATGACGAACCGCTGGCAGGAACGCTGGTATGCGCTCGCGAACCCGGCCTTGCGCACCGAGCCGCTCGACAGCCTCAAGTACATCCCGCTGTCGGCGACCGATCCGTACAGCTATGTCTCGCTGGGTGCGAGCCTGCGCGAACGGTTCGAATCGTCCGACGCGGGCAATTTCGGCGTCGGGAAGACGGCGGGCGATTCGTACCTGATCCAGCGTTTTCGCTTCAACGTCGACGTGCACCTGAACCGGCACGTCGAGCTGTACACCGAGTTCGAGGACGCGCGCGCGTTCGGCAAGAACACCGTGACGCCCGCCGACAAGAATCCGCTCGACCTGCGGCTCGCGTTCGTGTCGTTCGTGCAGCCCTTCGAAGCCGGCACGCTGAAGTTCCGCGTCGGGCGGCAGGATTTCCTGTTCGACTTGCAGCGCTTCGTGTCGTCGCGCGACGGCCCGAACGTGCGGCAATCGTTCGATGCCGTGTGGGCCAACTGGGTCAGCGGCCCGTGGCGCGTGATCGGCTTCGTCAGCCAGCCGGTGCAGTATCGCGACGACAAGCCGTTCGACGACACCTCCAACCCGGGCATGCGGTTTCATACGATCCGGATCGAACGTCAGGTGCTCGGGAAGAACGAGCTCTCCGCCTACTATTCGCTGTACGAGCGCGACAACGCACGCTACATCGGCGCACGCGGCAACGAACGCCGCAACGTGTTCGACGCGCGCTTCGCGGGCGCGGCCAACGGCATCGACTGGGATCTCGAAGCGATGGGGCAGACGGGCCGCGTCGGCCCGGAAAGCGTGCGGGCGTGGGCGGCGGGTTCGCGATTCGGCTACACGTTCGCCAAGGCCGCATGGACGCCCCGCGTCGGCCTGCAGATCGACGCGGCGTCCGGCGACCGGCATCCGGGCGACGGCACGCTCGGCACGTTCAATCCGCTGTTTCCGAACGGCTACTATTTCACGCTCGCGGGCTTCACCGGCTATTCGAACCTCATCCACGTGAAACCGTCGATCACGGTCAAGCCGCTCCCGAAGCTCACGCTGCTCGGCGCGCTCGCGTTCCAGTGGCGCGCGACGACGGACGACGCGGTCTACACGCAGCCCGCCACCCCGGTCGCGGGCACCGCCGGACGCGGCACGCGCTGGACGGGGGCATATGCGCAGGTGCGCGCCGACTATACGTTCAACAGCCACCTGACGGGGGCCGTCGAAGGTGTCTACTACGCCGTCGGCGATACGATCCGCGCGGCGGGCGGCCACAACAGCGAGTACCTGGGGGTCGAGCTGAAGTTCGGGTGGTAAGCGCGCTCAAGGTCCAGGCCGGCAGCGTCCGCTCCTGGACAGCCATCCGCTGATCTTTCGAAATTTCTATCGCCGCTAAGTGAAGAGCGTATTGACTTCGAATTCGGTCGGCTCATGCGGGAAGTGCCGCATGCCGAGGTATGCGAGGCGCCAGTGGTCCATCGTGCGCACCCCGGAGCGGAAGACGGACTTTGAAGCGTAGCGACAAGCTATCCAGCAGACAATCGCGCGGTCGTCGTCGATTGGTTCCAAATTGTCTCCAGGACGCCGGGAGGCGTCGGTCATCCGTCACGCGGTTCTCTGGTACTTTAGCTTCCAGGTCAGCCTGCGCGACATCGAGAAGTGGTTGTTCGAGCGCGGCGTGATCGTTAGCCATGAATCGATTCGCCGGTGGGCCGAGAAATTCGGCGCGGGCTTCGACCGCCGGGGATACCTTCACTGTATTGACCAACTGAGAGGAATGCCATGAATACCAACGGTACGCCGGAAGGTTTCAACACCATCACGCCGAATAGCATCGTCAGTAGCGTCGCCGACGCCGTCAAGTTCTATCAGAAGGTGTTTGGCGCGGAAGAATTGCTACGCCTCAGTACGCCGGACGGCAAGGTGGTCCACTGCGAGTTGAAATTTGGCGACTCGCGCATCAATCTGGGCGAATCGATGGAGGGCTGGCCGGAACAGCCGCTGCTGGCGCAAATCTATGTGCCCGATTCGGATTCCACCTTCGCGCTGGCTATCAAGGAAGGTGCCAAGGAACTGAGTCCGATGACCGATATGTTCTTCGGCTCACGCGAGGGCCGCGTGATCGATCCGTTCGGTAACACCTGGACCATCGCCACGCATAAGAAAAAGGTGTCCGGCGAGGAAATGCAACGTCTGCTGAATGCGATGTACAGCTGATTCCGACAGGCAGGCTGGTTGGGCCAATCATAGTGCCGGCCTGCCTCCGCTCCAGTTGGTCTGCGATCACCGGACTCGGTGTCGCCGGCACGCGTCGGATCGAGGCGTTCTTTACTACGCACCCGGCACTGACTGGCCAACACGGCATCGAACTCGACATTTTGCTTCTGCATGCGCGGTTTTCGCCTGCCCGAGCGCCTTCGCGAAATCCGCCCCTGACGGCATCGCGCGCTCGGGCTTCGCTCAACTGACAACCGCACCTGGAACCGGTGCGACGGCAGGCGCCGTCGTGCCTTCAGCGGGCGCATCAGGCAGTTGCGGTGGGCTGCCGGCTTGATTGCCGGACGCACGCTCCACCTACGTCGAGCGTGGCCGGCCCGGGCGTTCGATGCAACTCAGGCCTTCTCGCGCACGGCCATCTCCAGCGGCATCATCGCCGGGCCGATCGACGCCAGCAGGCGATCCTTCGAAACCCCGTCGCGGGATTGCACGGAGATGCCGTGCAGTTGCGTCGCATAAAAATCGGCCAGCGCCTTCACGTCGGTCGCCGGCTTGAGCTGCCCCTGCGCCATCGCCTGTTGCAGGCGCTCGACGATCGACTGCGTGCGGGCGCGCCGAAGTTCCGCGAGCCATTCCATCACGCCGTCGTTCTCGGCCGTGCAGTTGGTGGCGGCTGACACCACCATGCAGCCATGCGGCTGGCCGCGCTTCGTATATGCGGCGACGGCGTCGCGCAGCATCCGTTCGATGGCCGCGCGAATGCCGGCCTCCTCGGCGAGCGCGCGATCGGCGAAGCCGCCATCGCCCTTCTCGTAAAGCGCCACCGCTTCGTGGAACAGCGCTTCCTTGCTGCCGAAGGCCGCATAGATGCGCGCCGATGCAATCCCCATCGCGTCGACCAGATCGGACATCGACGTGCCTTCGTAGCCGCGCCGCCAGAACGCGATCATCGCGCGCTTCAGCGCAAGGTCGCGATCAAATTCTCTCGGCCGTCCTGCCATCACCTCTCCTGTTCGCTGAATGCATCCCGCACGGATTTTATCGCGCGGGGCAGTTGACACACGATAAGCGTTCGCCCTATTCTTTGTCGATCAACAAATAATAGGAGTTGAAGATGCGTACCATCAAGGGCCCGAGCCTCCATCTCGCGCAGTTCGCCGACGACGTCGCACCGTTCGACAGCCTCGCGGGCGTGGCCCAATGGGCCGCCGGCAAGGGGTTCAAGGCGTTGCAGGTTCCCGCGTGGGACGCCCGGCTGTTCGACGTGGTCACCGCCGCGGAAAGCCAGGCCTACTGTGACGACGTGGCCGGCATGCTGGCCGGGCATGGGCTGGCGATCAGCGAGCTGACCACGCATATCTTCGGCCAGCTGGTCGCGGTGCATCCCGCGTATGACGCAATGTGCGACAACTTTGCTCCTGCAGCGCTGCGCGGCAACCCGGCCGGACGCACGGCGTGGGCGCTGGAGCGGCTCGAACTTGCGGCGCGCGCGTCGCGCCGGCTGGGGTTGACGGAGATGGGAACCTTCTCGGGCTCGTTCGCGTGGCCGTACCTGTTCCCGTTCCCGCAGCGGCCCGCAGGGCTGATCGAAGCCGCCTTCGACGAACTGGCCCGCCGCTGGCGGCCCATTCTCGACGCCTGCGACGAAAACGGCGTCAACCTCTGCTACGAAATCCATCCGGCCGAGGACCTGCACGACGGGGTGTCGTTCGAGCGCTTCCACGAGCGCGTCGGTCAGCACCCGCGCTGCAAGATCCTGTTCGACCCGAGCCACTTCGTGCTGCAGCAGCTCGATTACCTCGACTACCTCGACATCTACCGCGAACACATCCGCATGTTCCACGTCAAGGATGCGGAGTTCGTTCCGAGCGGCCGACAAGGCATCTACGGCGGCTATGCGTCGTGGGTCGAGCGCGCCGGACGCTTCCGCTCGCTCGGCGATGGCCAGGTCGATTTCAAGGCGATCTTCTCCAGGCTCGCGCAATACGACTATGCAGGCTGGGCCACTCTCGAGTGGGAGTGCTGCCTGAAGAACCAGGAGGACGGCGCGCGCGAAGGCGCCGAATTCATCGATCGCCACATCATCCGTGTGACGGAGCGCATCTTCGACGACTTCGCCGGTGCCTCGGTCAACCGGCAGCAGATCGATACGATGCTCGGCATCGCCTGATTTAAATTAATTTATACGGACTACGATATATGTCGAACCAATCGTCACTACGCGCCGCCGGCGACGCCTTCGCGCATCAATACGTGCGCATCGACGGCCAGCGCGTGCATTGCGTCACCACGGGCAGCGGCGCCCCGGTGCTGCTGATTCCCGGCTGGCCGCAGACCTGGTATGCCTGGCGCCACGTGATGCGTGCGCTGGCTGAACGGGGCTTCATGGCGATCGCCGTCGACCTGCCCGGCACGGGCTATTCCGACCGCCCCGATACCGGCTACGACACCGGCCATACCGCCGCCACGCTGCATCGCGCGATGGTGCAGCTCGGTTTCGACACCTATCTGGTGGCCGGCCACGACGTCGGCATGTGGGTCGCGTATGCACTGGCGAGCGACCAGCCCGACGCGGTGCGCGCGTTGGCGCTGACCGAGGCGGTGATCCCGGGCCTTGCGCCCGCGCCGCCGATCTTCGTGCCGCCGGAGGAAAACATTTTCCTCTGGCACTTCATGTTCAACCAGCTCGCCGACCTGCCCGAGACGCTGATTGCCGGGCGCGAACGCGCGTACCTCGATTTCATGTTCGATCGCTGGTCGTTCCGGCGCGACTGCGTGGCCGTCGATGTGTACGCCGACGCATATGCCGCGCCCGGCGGCCTGCGTGGCGGCTTCGCCTATTACCGGGTCATTCCCGAGACGATCCGCCAGAACCTCGCCCGCGCGGAGCGCAAGCTTCGCATGCCCGTGCTGGCCATCGGCGCCGAGCACGCGACGCGCGATGCGCCGTTGGTCACCTTGCGGGATCACGCGGTCGACCTGCAGGGTATCGTCGTGCCGGATTGCGGGCACTTCATCATGGAAGAAGCCGCCGACGCCTTCATCGGCCACCTGCTGCCGTTCTTCGAACGGAGCCGTTGAACATGCCGCTCGATCCGCGACTTGCCGCCTGGCTCGATCAACTGCCCGCTGCCGATGCGCGCGTGTCGCTCGCCGAATTGCGCGCAGTGACGGACCAGTCGTTACGGGCCTGGCATGGCCCGCTGGAAACCGTGGCCCGCAGCGAAACCTTCGAGGTGCCCGCACGCGACGGGCAATCGATACGCGTGCGCGCCTATTGGCCGGCGGCCATCCGCGACAGCGCATCGCCGCAGCCGGCGATCGTGTATGCCCATGGCGGGGGATGGTGCCTCGGAACGCTCGCGCTCTACGACAACCCTTGCAGCGCGCTGGCGAACGCGACGCAATGCGTCGTGCTGTCGGTGGACTACCGGCTCGCGCCCGAACATGCGTTCCCCGTGCCCCTGGAGGATTTCTGCGACGCGCTGGCCTGGGTGTTTGCGCATGCGGCCGGCCTCGGCATCGACCCGGCGCGGATCGCCGTCGGCGGCGACAGTGCCGGCGGCAATCTGGCGGCGGCGGCATGCCTGGTCGCGCGTGACCACGGCGGCCCGCCAATCGCGCATCAGTTGCTGCTGTACCCGCCGCTGGATGCGTCGATGAACACGGCGTCCTACCGGGATTACGGGCAAGGCTATTACCTCACGTCGGACGTCATGCGCTATTGCTTCGACATGTACCTTGCCGATCCGGCCGATGGCCGCTCGCCCTATGCGTCGCCGTTGCTCGCGGCGACACACGCGGCGCTGCCGCCGGCAACGCTGCTCGTATGCGAATACGATCCGTTGCGCGACGAGGCCGAAGCCTATGCGGAGAAGCTTCGGCAGTCCGGCGTGCCGGTGCAGGTGGAATGGCTGCCGGGCATGATTCACGCCTGCATCCATATGTGCGGACTGACGCCGGGGGCCCGACGCATATTCGACGTCGCAGGCGAGCGGATCGCGCAATGCTTCCGGCGATGACGGCCCGCCTCTCCAGGCCGACTGCCCGCCCCGGACGAGGCGGACTCAACCCGCTTCCATCGCCCGCCGCACCGACAGCGCGATGCCGTCCGCCGCGCGCCGCACCTCGTCGAGCGACGGAAACGACGGCGCGATCCGCAGATGCCGGTCGTCCGGATCCTTGCCGTACGGGAAGGTGGCGCCGGCGGGCGTCAGCACGAGCCCGGCCTCGGCCGCGAGCGCGACCGTGCGCTTCGCGTGCCCCGGCGGAACCAGCAAGTCGATGAAATACCCGCCTTCCGGCCGCGTCCACGACACGTCGGGCAGATCGGCAAAATGTTCGCCGAATGCATGATGCACCGCATCGAACTTCGGCCGCAGCAGCGCGCGATGGCGCGCCATCAACGCGTCGAGCCCCGCGCGATCGCGCAATGCATGAACGTGGCGGAGCTGGTTCAGCTTGTCCGGGCCGATCGTGCGGATCGACTGATGCCGCTGCCACCAGTCGACGTTGCGTCGCGACGACGCGAGAAACGCCACGCCGGCGCCGCCGAACGTCACCTTCGACAGCGATGCGAACACCAGCGCGCGATCCGGATACCCGGCCGCCGCGCACGCGTCGATCACGTTCGGCGTCGCATGCGCCACGTCCGTCAGGTGATGGAATCGATACGCGTCGTCCCAGAACAGCCGGAAATCGCCTGCCGCGGCCGGCATCGACGCGAGCCGCCGGACCGTGTCGGCCGAGTAGATCGTGCCGCTCGGGTTGCTGTACAACGGCACGCACCAGATGCCCTTGATCGACGGATCGTCGCGCACCAGCGCCTCGACGGCGTCCATGTCGGGGCCGTCGTCCCGCATCGGCACCGGGATCATGCGAATGCCGAGCGCCTCGCAGATCGAGAAATGCCGATCGTAGCCGGGCACCGGGCACAGGAACGCGACGTCGCGCTGCGTGCGCCACGCCGGCGCTTCGGGCACACCGAACAGCACGGCGAACGCGAGCGCGTCGTGCATCAGCGCCAGGCTCGAATTGCCGGCCGCGACGACCTGCGCCGCGTCGACATCGAGCAGCGCCGCACCGAATTCGCGCGCTTCCGGCAAGCCGAGACCATGCCCGTAGTTGCGGCAGTCGAAGCCGTCGCGCGACAGATGCCCGGCGTCGCCGGCCGCCGCGAACAACGCACTCGCCAGGTCGAGCTGCTCGGGCGCGGGCTTGCCGCGCGACATGTCGAGCCGCATGCCCAGTTGAAGGAATGCATCGTAGGTGGTCGGCATGATGTTGGTCCCCGCCGCGCTTGCGGCCGCATGATTGAATGCAGCCAGTATGCAAGCCGTTCGATGATCGAACCAACGCATTGTTTTGAATGCTTCGATCAGATTTTCTGATGCTGTTGCGCGCTCGCGGTTGCGACTCGATCGACGACAGCCCGAGAAACCCGATTGGCATCCGGCGCGCTGCCGACACTTTCGGTTCGGCGTCGAGCAGAGGCGACTCGGGTCACTGGCATTGCGCCTTTTCTGCTGTTGTCGAATTTCATTGCGGCGCGGGCTCCAGCGGCCCTACCTGCGAATGAGGACACGTCGGCGCTCCCAGGGATCAGGGCCGCCACACCAGCTCGGCACTGCGTGACGTTTCCGTCACGCATGCGAAGCCGAGTCGCTCGTAGAGACGCCGCGCCGGATTGCCGTGAAGCACGCTCAACGAAACCGCCGCGCCTTCGTGCGTTGCTTCGTCCAATACCCTGCGCAGGATGATTTCGCCGATTCCATGGCCCTGGCGGTCGGGCAAGATCTGGATCTGGTGCAGGTGCCACTCACCGCCGGTGCGACTCAGCTTGAGAAGCCCGATGCGGACCTCCCCGTCGCACACAATGCTGGCGTCCTCGAAGTTCGCGGAGATGCGCTGGTAATGCGCGTCATCGTCGGTCGGCATCGCCGCGCGCTGCAGATGCTCGGTCATCGTGAGCTTGCGAAGGCTCAGGAGAAACGGCACGTCGGCGGGTGTCGCCGCGCGCCATTCGATTTTCAGACGCATGACAGGGCTCGATTTTTCTGCACGAAACTGCATTGTGGACTTTTCGGGGGACAATTTGTGTCGGCTGCAAGCCGTTGCCGCGCACCGGGGCCGGGGTATCGGGGCGCGGTCGGCGGACGAATGGCGGACGGACCGTTAGTTGCGAACTGGCGGGACGTCATCGAGGAATTCACGCCTCATGCCGCAACGCGACGGCGCCCGCCTCGTCCCGCGCGTGCCGGATCGGCAACCGGATCGAGAACGTCGAGCCGCGCCCCGGTTCGCTGGCCACTTCGATGGCGCCGCGATGACGCTCGACGATGCCGTGCGACACCGACAGCCCGAGCCCGGTCCCCTGCCCGACCGGCTTGGTCGTGAAGAACGGATCGAAGATCCGGCGCACGACGTCGGGCGACATGCCCTTTCCGGTGTCGCTGATCGCGATCGTCACGTGGTCGCCGTCGCTCGTGGTGCGAATCGTGATGACGCCGCGCCCGGAGATCGCCTGCGCGGCATTGACGAGCAGGTTCATGAACACCTGGTTCAATTGCGACGGCAGGCACTCGACCTGCGGCACGTCGCCGTACTCGCGCACGATGTCGGCCTTGTACTTCAGCTCGTTGTGGACCACGTTCAGCGTGCTCTCGAGCCCGGCGTGGAGATCGACGACGCTCCATTCGCCGCTGCCCGGGCGCGAGAAGTCGCGCAGGTCCTGCACGATGCGCCGCACCCGCATCGTCCCGTCGATCGATTCCTCGATCAGCGTCGCGATCTCGTCGCGGATGTAGTCGATGTCCGCCTCGCGCCCCGCGGCCGTCAGCGCATCGCGGGTTTCAGCGTCGTGCCTCGACATCGCGGCTTCGTGCGCGGCGACCACGTCGAGCAGGCCGCGCACCCAGGCCCTCAGCGTATTGAGATTCGCGCTGACGAAGCCGATCGGATTGTTGATCTCGTGCGCGACGCCGGCCGCGAGCTGGCCGATCGACGCCAGCTTTTCCGACTGCAGCAGTTGCACGTGGGTTTCCTCGAGCGCGTGCAGCAGGCGCCGCTGCTCGTCCTTTTCCTGTTCGAGGCGGGCCTGCGCCGCCTTGCGCTCCTCGATCTCGCGCATCATGTGCGCGCGAGTGCGCTGCAGCATCTCGGTGGTCAGCTCGTAGCGGCGCAGCGCGTGATTGAGCTCCGCCGTGCGCCGCAGCACGAGATCGTCGAGCATGTCGGTGATGCCGCTGAGGAACATCGTGCGCGCGTCGAAGCGCGAGAGCATCAGCGTCACGATCAGGATCGCCAGCGTGAACAGCGCGACCGTCGTCGCCAGCCACGGCGCGTCGATGCCTTTCGCCGCGCCGCAACGCGCGTCCGGCGCGAAATGCGCGGCCGCCATCGCCGTGTAGTGCATGCCGGTGATCGCGATGCCCATCAGCGTGGCCGCGCCCGCGCGGCGCGCGCCCGCGAATCCCGCATTGCGCGTGCGCAGCGTCTGGGCCAGCCACAGTGCGGCGGTGGACGCCAGCACCGCAACGCCGATCGACGCGGCGAACAGGGCGGAGTCGTAGCGAATGCCCGGCCGCATCTGCATCGCGGCCATGCCCATGTAATGCATGCCGGCGATCCCGCCGCCCATCAGCACGCCGCCGGCAAACAGCCGCAGCCGCGGCAGCGTGGCGCGCGTGGCCACGCTCAGCGCGAAGTACGACACGAGCACCGCGATCGCCAGCGATATGCCCGTGTCGACCAGGTCGTATCCGAGCGGAATCGGCAGCGAGAACGCCAGCATCCCGACGAAGTGCATCGACCAGATTCCGGTGCCCATCGCGGCCGCGCCGCCGCTCAGCCATGCACGCTTGAGCCTCGGCTTGTCGAGCTGCGAAATGAACCTGGCCAGGTCGAGCGCCGTGTACGAAGCCAGCGTCGCGATCACGAGCGACAGCAGGACGAGCGGCAGATGGTAGGTACCGTGCATGGTCGCGCCCGGTCAGGTGAAGGTATCGTTGCCGTGCCGTGCCGTGCCGTGCGGGCCGGTCGTGCGGCGTGGCGAGCGCGCCGCGCCGCCGTCACCCGGCCGGGCCGCCGGCCTGCGGCGCGGGCTTCTGCGCGTTCGGCGCGGCGAGCACCAGGATGTCGAACGACGTGCCCTCCCGCGCTTCGAAGCGGCGCACGAGGTCGATCTGATGGGCCGACATCACGCTGCCCTTCGTCA
Source organism: Burkholderia sp. SRS-46 (assembly GCF_004343775.1). GTDB lineage: Bacteria > Pseudomonadota > Gammaproteobacteria > Burkholderiales > Burkholderiaceae > Burkholderia. Next base: position 233,766 of record NZ_PTXL01000003.1, read on the forward strand.
TCAGCAGCACGCCGCGATGGGTGCGCAAGTCGTCCGCGAGTTGCATCCCTTCGCGCAGTTGCGCGGATTTCACTTCCGACACGGACGACGCGATGCCCAATGTCGCGGGCTCCCGCATCAACGCCACGAAGCGTTCGACGATCTGCGGGTCGTAGCGCACGCCGGCCTGCGACGTGATGACATCGAGCGCCTGCTCGACGGAATGCGGCGGGCCGATCTCGCCGACGCGCAGCCCCTCGAAATCGCGCGCGACCGCGACGATCCGCGAGCCGAGCGGAATATCGATGCCCGCGAGGCCATTCGGCGTGCCCCGGCCGTTGAACCGTTCGTACTGGTGCAGCACGATCGACGCGACCTGGTGCAGCTGCGCGACCGGCGTCAGCACCATCTGCCCGCGCAGCGGATGCTGCAGGAACAGCCGCAGCTCGTCCGTCGTCATGCGGCTGAGCGGCTTGTGCAGCAGTTCGTCGGGCAGCGACAGCTTGCCGATCCCGTGCAGCAGCCCGGCGTAATAGACGTCCTGCGCATGCAGGCTGGACATGTCGGACGCGAGCGCGAGGTGCCGCGCGATCTCGCCGATGCGCATCGACTGTCCGCTGGCGGCCCCGCAGCGCATTTCGATCATGCTCGCGCACACCTGCACCATCGCCGTGAAATTGCTTTTCAGGTCGCGCTGCGCCGCTTCCAGGAACATCACGGTCTGCCCCAGTTCCTCGGTGCGGGCCCGCACCTGGGTTTCGAGCTCCGTGTTGAACTGGCGCAACGCGTCGTTCTGCGCCTGCGTCAGCGCCGCCAGCCGCGCGGCCTCGCGCCTCAGGTGCCGCTGTTCGAGCGCCTGCTCGATCGTCAGCAGCAGGTCCTGGTCATCCCACGGCTTGTTCAGGTAGCGATAGATGCCGCCTTCGTTGATCGCCTGCACCACCGAGTCGATTTCCGAATAGCCGGTGAGCAGGATGCGCATCGTGTCGGGATACAGCTCCCGCGTGCGGGCGAGGAACGTCGCGCCGCTCATGTGCGGCATGCGCATGTCCGACACGATCAGGTCGACGTCGGTCGACGCCAGTATCTCGAGCGCCGCCTCGCCGCCGTCGGCGGTCAGCACCTCGTAGCGCGCCGGCCTGAGCAGGCGCCTGAGCGCCGACAGCACGGGCGGCTCGTCGTCGACGAGCAGGATCACGGGCGCGGCAGGCAGGCCGTCGGCCGGCTGCGTCGCGTCGACTGTTGCATCGGGTGCGGGACTACTGCCGTTTGTTTCCGGCGTCGTCATGATGGCCCTCGTCTTGGTTTTTCACGCCTTGTCTGCAACATCGGCCTGCGGCGCCGTTCCTGTATCAGGGAAAACACGGAGATGCGATCGTTCGTGAGCCGGTGCGGCATCCACGATTCAGCTCCGCCTTTCAAATTCCATTTTTCACCTTTCCCTATACTTTCGCCACAACGCGTGGCATTCGTCTCCGCGAGAAAACCAACAAGTCCAGGCGCTCCTGGTGCAAGGAATGGGCAACGGCACCGAGAAATCCGGCGCCGACATCATGGTCGTGGCCGTTGCCGCGCTGACATCCGCATTCCCGAATGGCAAAGTGGAAGAAGTTGGCCCGGAGATCCTTCAACTCATGAAGGACTTTGAAGACAGGCCGATTCGACGCACGGGCCCCGCTTCGGCGGGGTTTTTCATGCGCGCTCGCCGGCCGATTCCAGCAGCAGATATTCGCCGTCGCCCGAGAAGCCCGCGCCGATCTCGACGAAGCGGCACGCGCGATAGAACGCCAGCGCCGCGTCGTTCGCGCGCAGGCACTTGAGCCGGTAGCGCGTTGCCGGCCAGCCCGGCAGCGCATGCAGCAGCGCCCGGCCGATGCCGCGCCGCAGCTGCTGCTGGTCCACGTACAGGTGATGGATGAAATGGTCCGGCTCCCAGACCGACACGAAGCCGACCAGTTGCCCCGCTTCGTCCTCGGCCACCCGCAGCCGTTCGCCTTGCGTCTGTGCGTCGAAATCCGCCAGCGCGAACGCATCGTCCGGCTGCCACGCGAAGGTCGCGCGCCGCGCACGCAGGAACAGCTCGCGCAAGGCCGGCGTATCCGCGGCCACGGCATCACGAACGACGATCGTCATGGGTCGCCCGCGCTCATGCCACGACGCGCCCGATCGAAGCGATCAGGTGCCCGCCGGCCCCGAAGTGCAGCATCAGAAAATAAACCGTCGACGACAGGACGACCGACAACAGCACGCCCACCCGCGGGAGAAACGTCAACAGCCCGAGCAGGAGCGCGAAGGCGGCCACGGCCTCGGCCGGATGCGTCTTCACCTCGCTGAGGAAACAGTACGCCACCAGGTTGACGAATACGGCGATCGGCAGGAGCTGGCGCAGCATTTGCTGGCGCTGGTTGTCGAACGGCAGCCGCACGATGCTCGGCAGCACGCGCACCACAAGGCTGACTCCGAGCAGCAGGAGCGTTCCCAACATCGCGTTATTCATGGCCGGCCATCCCTGTTGTCTTCACCAGCAGCACATAGACGACCGCGATCCCCGGAATCCAGAAATACACCGGCCCCAGCAGATACTGCAGCACGAAGACGGCCACGAAGCCGATGACAATCGCCTTGCGCGGCGACACCGCCGCCGGTTGCCGCGCCCGCTCCGCCCGGCGCTTGCGCACGAAGTCGTAGATGTTCAGCAGCCCCAGCGCCAGCAGGATGGCGCTGACGGGGTAGGTCACGCCGGCCAGCGTCGACTTGACCACCGGCGGCAGGAACGCCGCCAGCGCGACGCCGGCCGCCGTCGACAGGCACCAGAACGCCGTGATCGTCCCGCGGATCACGAAGCGGCTGGCCACCCCGTCCGACTGCGTCTCGGTGGCATACGATTCGTCCGCCAGCCAGTGGGCGAGCGACACCTTCCCCAGCAGATTGACCTTCAGCGGCGCGGTGGCCGTCAGCGACATCGGCACGTAACGCAGGTTCATGCTCAGGATCACGAGAAAGGCCAGCCCCAGCGACGAGATGTCGATGCCCCTCGACGCGAACCCGAGGTAGGCGAACTGGCCGCTGCCGGTGAAGCCGATCAGGCTCATCAGAAAGACTTCGAAGGGTGTCCAGTTCAACTGCGCGGCGAGCACCCCGAAGAGCACGCCGATCGGCGTGAGGGCCAGCCCGACCGGGACGGTGCGCAAGAGTGCGGAGGCCGCGACGTTCCTCACGAGGCCTCCCCGACGGAGTGCATCGACACGGCGGCACGCTGGCTGTCCTGCGCCCGCTCCGGACGGCACAGGTTCTGGGCCGAGATCGGCTCGACGACGAGGTCCGGCAGGAAGGCCTCGTCGAGGTAGTTCTTGATATTCAGCATCGTTTGATAGAAGACGGTGTCGAGATGATCCAGGGCCTGGCGGATTTCGTCGGCATAGGTTTCGTACTGCGCGACAAAGCCGTCCCGCGTCAGGCTGTGCGCCTCCGCCTGTTGCACCAGCGCCAGGAAGAAATCGGCGGAGCGCCGCTGCACGGCGGCCTTGGCGGCAAACAGCGCGGCGACCTCGCACTGCTCGACCAGCTCCCCCTCGAGCAGGTTGCCGCCGATCACCGAGAGCATGCGGGCCATGTTGATGTCGATGTCGCGCATCGTCGAATCTTCCCTGCGGAGCAGGTCGACGTCGGCCAGGTCCGTGAGCACGTCGGCGATGCCCTGCACATACTTGTTGACGAACGCGATGCTGTCGACCTTGTAGTGCGAATACTCCGGCGTCAGCATGCCGCTCGCGGCCAGGTCCTTGTTCATCTCCAGCCCCGGATACGCATGCACCCGGCAGCTCATGTTGTAGAGGGTTGCGTGCTGGATGCGCAGCAGGAAGCTGACGTTGCGCCGCAAATCGCGGAACGTCGTATACGGATTGAACATCAGGAACCCGCTCGAGCTCGTCACGACGTTGTACTTCTGGAAGATCTCGACCGACGAGAGATTCTTGCTGGCGCTCGAGCCCTTGTTGAGCATCTTGAGCTGGTCGTCCGATCCGGCCTCGATGCCCATGAGCACGGAGATCAGGCCGGAGCGCTTGAGCAGGTCCACCACCTCGTCCTGCCCGTTGAACGAATCGGTGCGGCAGAAGATCTCGTACTCGACGCTCAACCCCTTCCGGATGATCCGCTCGGCGAATTCGCGCACGCGCGGCAGCCCGCGCTTGGGGCCCGGGAAGTTCTCGTCGCCGAAATACACCACCGGATAGATGTCGAGCCCCTGGTACTTGTTCAGCAGCGTCTCCAGCTCGTCGACGATGTTTTCCGCCGAGCGCGGCCGCCAGCGCGCGCCGCCGCCGATGTTGAAGAATTTGTATGCATTGCAGAACGAACACTTGGCGGGGCAGCCGCGGCTGCCGAGCATGGCGATCGCCGGCCGCAGCCCGGCCTTCAGCGCGCGTTCGAGCGTGTCGCGCGCCGGGAACGGCAGCGTGTCGAGATCCTCGATCGCCGGGCGGTCCTTGTTCTGCACGGCCTTGCCGGACGCGTCGCGATAGGCGACGCCCAGCACCTCCGGCAACGGCTGGCCCGACTCGTTGAACGTCAGCTCGCAGAGCTCCAGAAACGTGACTTCGCCCTCGCCGCGCACGATGAAGTCGATCTCGGGGTGGTTCTCGAGGATATCGACGGTCGCGTAGGTCGCATGCTCGCCGCCCAGCACGACCCGGGCGCCGGGGTGGACGCCCTTCACGAGCCGGGCAAGCTTGATCGCCTCTTCGAAGGTGTTGTATTCGAGCGTGATGCCGATCAATTCGGGCGCGGCAACGCGCACCTCCTCGAAGATCTGATCGGTGGACAGCGCCAGCGCATAGCCGTCGATGATCTCGACGTTCGAGTAGCCGAACTTGCGCAGGTAAGCCGCGAGATAGCCAAGGCCGAGGTGTTCCGTCGGGTTGTTGTGAAGATACTCCGCCGACTTCTTGTGGGCGTTGACCAGGATGATCTTGTTGGCAGGCATGGTGTCTCCGTCTCGCCGGTTCAGGCGGCATGCGCCGATTCGGCACGCGTTGCCCCGGCCGGGGCCGGTTGGCTTTCCAGCGCCGCATTCGCACGGTCGAGGAAGCGTGCATAGGACGACTCGAGCTCGTCGATCCGATCGGACAGCGTGTCGAAGAACCGATCCTTCTCCGGCCCGCGCTCGATATCGGGCTCGTTGCGCTCGAACCGCTCCATGACGCTCATGAAGAAGTCGAAAGCCAGGGTCTGGATGTCCTTCTGGGCACGGTCGATCTGGTCCGATTCATCCCAGTCGCACGGAATGCTGAGGCGCGACAGCTCGTACGACATGATCGCGAAGTTGAATTCCACGAACCGGCCGACGGTGTCCAGCCGCTGCACGACGTCGTTCTGCGAAATGTCCATGTAGGCCGCGAATCGGGCCACCCGGGCATCGCGGAACTTGTATTCGTAAACCCCGTCGTAGTCGTCCGCGCCGGTCAGCAGCCCTTGCTCGCGCAGGTACGGAACGAACTCGTTGCCGCCATAGACGTCCAGCCGCGTCGAGAGATTCCAGACCGACGCATGGTGGATCTTGCGCAGGTAGAGCGCATTGCGGCGCAGCGACGTGAACGAGCTGTACGGCAGGAACATGATGAAGCCGCTGGACGGCGTCGTCACGTTGTTGGTCTTGAGGTTGTCCAGCGCCTGGTCGATCTGGTGGACGGTGACGGCCTTGCGGAACAGCTTGAGCTCCTGGTCGTCGGACGCCTCGATGCCCATGAACACGCGCACCATGCCGGCCTCGCGCAGGCGGCGCACGAGTTCGTAGTCGTCGTGGAACGTGTCCGCGCGCAGGAACGTTTCGAACATGATGCGAATGTCGCGCCGGATGATCTCGTCGGCCAGCTCGTACGCATGGCGCCTCGCCTTGTTCCCCGGGCCGATGAACGTGTCGTCGTAGAACAGGATCACGGGATCGGCGTCGGCCGCATAGCGGTCGACCAGCCCCTCGATCTCGTCGACCACGTTCGACGCGGAGCGGTGGCGCCACGGCCGCCCGCCCCCTTCGTTGTAGACGTGGGACGCATTGCAGAATAGGCAGCGCGCATAGCAGCCCCGGCTGCTCAGCACGGGAATGGCCGGCTGGATCCCCTTGCGAACGGCCCGCGCCAGCACCTGCCGGTCCGGGAACGGCAGCTCGTCGAGGTTCTCGATGGCGCTCGTCGCCGGAATCTTGACGATGGAGCCGTCCTGCGAGCGGTAGAGGAGCCCGCCGATCTGGAGCCGCGTGCCGACGCCGTCCTTCAGGTACCGATAAAGGGCGATCATCGAGAATTCGCCCTCGCCGCGAATCACGAAATCGATCTCGGGGACTTTCGCCAGCACCTTTTCGCCGCAATAGGTGAAGTGAAGCCCGCCGAGCACGATCCGTGCATCGGGGCAGCGGCGCTTGATCTCCCGCCCGATCTCGATGGCATCGCCCGCGTTGCGCGACAGGGCCGTGATGCCCACGAGCACCGGACGCTCCCGTTCGCACAGTGCGGCGATCTCGCTCGCGCCAACCTTGTCGAGGTCGCAATCGACGATCAGCGTGCGTGCGCCGGCCGTCGCGAGGGCGCTCGACAGGTACGCGAGCGCGAGGTTCTCGCAGGTGAATTCCGCCGCTTCGGCCGTGCCGCTCGGTGGATTGCGGGGATTCACCAACAGCACATCGAAGTCGTTCGACAGGTCCATATGGCGCATCCTGCTCATAGGAAATGGACGCCCGAGTGCGATCGCGCTGGGGCGAAAAAGAGGTTCCGCCGCGGTGCACCGCGGCAGAACCTCAGGCAACGCGATTACTCGCCGTCCTTCCGGACTTCGACGTCGCTTGCCTTGTCGGCGTGCCCTTGCTGCGCGGCTTCCTGCAGCTTGGCGGTCTTGACTTCGTTCAGCTTCTTCCAGATTTCGGTCGACAGCTTCACGTTCTGGTCATTGCCTTTGGGGGCCATGAGGTTGATAGCCATGACTTCTCCTTGGTTGACACGTTAAAGACGTGGCGTGAGCCACACGGAATTGCTCGCCAGCCCGCTTCGGCCGGACAGATTCACCGCCCTAGTCCGGCTGGCGAAGCAACAGCAAGGTCGTCAGCGGATCGTTCGCTGATCAACCAATCATGTAACCCATGCAGCGCCGTGCTGAATTCGGTCTCGAGACTGTCCAGGGAATCGCCCAGTTCGCCCAGGTAGGCATGCCGGTCGTCGGCGATGGCCCGGGCATCGCCGGCGCCCTCGAAGTGCGCAATGGTCTGCAGGAAATACTGAACGTTCAGGCCGTTGATCGATTGCAGCCGCGTCATCGCCGGCGCCGCGATCCGGTTGGCCTTGGCCTCGTCCAGGCCGTGGATTTCGACCGCGTTGAGAATGCGGTTCAACTCGGTGGAGACATGGCGCGGCAGCGCGTTGTCCCGCACGATTTCCACTTCGTCGTTGAGATGCAGCAGGTGGTCGGACAAGCGCCCCATCATCGGTTCCTGGAAGCGGTACGAGTACACCTTGTTGGACTTGTCGTACCCTTGCAGCAGGCCCTTCTCGCGAAGCTCGTCCACCAGCTTCACGCCGGGAAAGAGCTGCAGCCGCTGCGACAGGTTCCAGAACGACGCATAGCCGAAGCGCGCCAGCAGCGTGGCCGTGGTGCGGATACCCTGCACCGTGCTGTACGGGTTGAACATGATGACGCCCGCGGTCGGCCCCAGCACGCGATGGCGCCGCAGCAGATCCAGGCCCTCGGTCAGCCGTTCGGTGGTGATGTCCTTCCCGTAGAAGCCCAGATCCTGCTGGTCGAACGATTCGATGCCGACGAAGGCCGCCTCCAGCCCGGCGCGCTTCAGGTCCGCCACGACCTCGTCGTCGTCGCCCTTGAGCGAATCGCCGCGCAGGTAAACCTCGAATGGCATGACCACGCCGCGGCGGACGATTTCGTGCGCCAGATCCCGCGCCCACGCCTTCGAGCGATTGCTTCCGTCGATGAAATTGGCGTCGTAGAAATAGAGCTTCTCGACGTTGCCCTTGAGGAAATAGTGCTCGTAGAGATGCTCGAGCTCGTCGACCACGTTCTTGACCGTACGCCGCCGGATGGCCGCGCCGCCTCCCAGCCGCAGGTACTTGTTCGCGTTGCAGAAGGTGCACTTGAAGTTGCAGCCGCGCTGCGCGATCACGCCGATCGCGGTCTTGAGATCGCGCCGGCGACAGTAGTCCAGCGTCGCGCGGTCGGCCAGCGGGAGCCCGTCCAGGTCTTCGATGCCGGGCCGGTCGGGATTCTTGAAGAGCGTGTTGGTGCGGATGTCCCGGAAATAGACGCCTGCGACGCCCAGCAGCTTGGGCGCCTTCTTCACCAGCTCCACGACCGCCTCTTCGCCTTCGCCGCGCACGACCGCCTGGATGGCCGGATGCCGGGCGAGGATTTCCTCGGCCGCATACGTGCAGTGCTCGCCGCCGACGAAGACGTAGACGTTGTCGAGCATCTGGCGCGCCAGCTCGGCGACTTCCAGCGCCGAGTCGAAGTTCAGGTAGTTCGCGGTCAGGCCGACGAAGTCCGGCTCGAATGCGAGAAAGGCGCCGACCGCCGCGTCGTTGGACAGGTTGTGCGCATAGCAGTCGAGGATCCTCACGACATGCCCGTCTTTCTTGAGCGCGGCGGACAGCAGGCCCAACCCGAGATGCTCCATGATCGAGTAATGATCTTTCTCTCGATCGACGATCTTGATGTTGGGATTGATGAGAAGTACCTTAGCCATTCGCTACCCCATGGCAGATGAGCGGCGGCGCCCGGAGCACGGCTTCGGTCACCTCCTGCAGGCTCTGCGGTGTCACGCCCCGGATAAAGTCCAGGTCGTCCTCGTAGTCGAAGTACCGATCGAACCACATCTCGTGCTTGAGCAGCCGCATCAGCCGATTGCGCGGATCGTCGAGGCGCATCAGCAGCGTGCGCACGAGCGCCTGCCGGGCCTCTTCCTGCACCCCGCGGCCCTGCACGATGGCCGGCATGGCCGCCGCGAGCTCGAAGACATGCTCCATCACCCGTTCGAGCTTGTCGTAGGCCACCATCCCGCGGATGATCAGATGCCCGTGGTCCTTGAACAGATGGCACTCCGAATTGACGGCATACAGCAGCGCCTTGTCGACGCGCAGTGCCTTGAAGAGCACCGAATGCTCGTCCTCGCCGAAGATCAGGCTCATCGCATAAAGCGACACGCGGCGATCGTCGAAGCGCGGGAACGCCGGGTAGCCGAGCATGAAATAGCCCACCCCCAACGAGGTCGGAATCGGCGCGCGGCGCGCGGTAAAGCCGTGCGCCGGCATCGGCCGGACCGCCTCCGCCACGGGCGAGCGCGGCAACTTCCCGAGCGTGCGTTCGACCGATGTCAGCAGCCCGGTCGACAGCATATCGCCGACGAGTGCCACCGCGATCTTGCCGTGCCGGTTGTCGTCGCCGATGGCGCGATGCACCTTCGCGCCGGCCAGCGCCGCGATATCGGCCACCCGCCCCCCGATGGGGCGCCACATCCGCTCGTCGCCGTAGGCGGCCTTGAGGAACTCGTCGTCGATCCGGCTGATCTCGCTGCTCTCGAGCGTCGCGACCTCCTCGACGAGAACGGAGCGCTCCTGCTCGACGGCTTCGTCGTCGAGCGGTTGCGGATTCAGGAACGCGTCGAGCCATTCCCCGAGCACCGCGGCGTCCTGTTTCAGCGCGCACACGACGAAGTAGGTTTCGTTTCGCTCGGTGAAGGCCTCGACCGACAGCACCCTCGCCTTGGCGGGCCCGATCATCCGGTTGACCTGGGCCACCCGTGCGTGCTCGCAGAAATGGGCCAGCCCCGCTTCGCCGGACGGATCGTCATAAGCGCCCCGGCCGACGCCCACCCCCATCGAAATGGCGTGCATGCCGGGCGCCGATTCCCAGATCAGCGACACACCGTTGACGATCGAGCGCATGCCCCGGCCCTGCGGGACGACGGGAGTGCGCTGCGCGTCGAGACTCAAGCTGTTTTGCATGGACAGATGCGCGGTGACGAATCGGGAAACACGGCACGCGTTTCAGCGCCGCGCATAGCGCGACACGCCCCATCGGGCGTGCCTGCCGCAACGGCATCAGCACGAACACGAACCATGACGCCCTCTCTGTCGAATGAATGTGGTCCCGAACGGCCATCGGTCAGCGAACCGGCATCGCAATCGATGAAGGTCGACGCGCGATCGGAAAACTCGACGCGTTGGCGCATTCTCGTTGCTTCGTCCGGCAAGGGCCCGGGTCATGCAGCAGTCTTGTTGCTCTTTTGATTCCTGATGCAGTCATGCTCTCGGCCGCGCCCCCATTGCCACCCGCGACTGCGCGCAAGCGCGTCGAATCGCTTTATGCCGTTTCATTCAACTTCGGCAATCCACGCGGAGACCGACCCGGGGAGACATGCTATCCGATTTATCCGGAAATTGAATCTGTGAAAATTAAAAAAATGCGTCTCGCGACGCATGATTTGATTTAGGTAAATAAATTCGGATGGAACCGATTCCGTGCTCGAACCGCATTTGAACCAAAGCGAACCGGCATCGCAAGGCATGGCTCTATTAGTTAAATTGTTTAACGCCACAAAACAATTAATGGAATCATTCCGTTCGCATCGATTCCCGCCGAAGCGTTACACCATTCCTGCTTCGGGATGTTCATGCCAATTCGTGAAAACACTCTAAAGCTGGCCGGGTACGGCATCAAATATCAAGTCGGTTTTTCGTGAACGCCTTACCCCAAAGCCGGCTACGGAAGCCGTGCTGCGACGTGCGACGACACGAACGTGCCGGACCAGTCATAGTGGTCGCGATATGCACGGCGAAAGTCGTCATAGGCGCAATCACCCGGCCCATGCAGCGAATCGGCGACGACAAGCCCTGCTTCACCGCGGATGCCGTGCAGCACGACCAGATGCCACCCGATGAAATGGCGCATGCAGGCAAGCACCGGATGCCCCGCGGCGATCTGCGCGCGCAACTCTTCAAGCGCCAGGGCGCGCTGGAACTCCCCGAATTGCAGCCCTGCCGCGGCGAGCGCCCGCGCCGGCGCGCAGGCCTGATCGAAATTGTCGCCGAGCACCGAGCGGGCGAACTCGGCCTGTCCGGGCAGTGGCGTGTGTCCGTAGTAACGCTTGAGCGCCACGCACACGGCGGCCCAGCACAGCATGCGTCCGGCTTGCTGCTCGACCTGCAGCGGCAACAGCAGGCTGCCGGCCATTCAGCCGACCACCACGACGCGCCGGTCTTCCAGACGACGGACCGTCACTGCGCAGTCGCTGACCGGGCAGTCGAGCCGTTGCGCGAGCTGTGCGATGGACAGCGGTTCGTCCAGACCCTCGACGATCGTGCGCTCGAGGCCGGTCAGTTCGATCGGAGCCAGGTAACGCTTGAAGCGGACCTGCAAGCATTCGCCGCTGCGCACGATCGATGCGATCGCGCCGCTCGGCTGCACGATGAATCGCGCCAGCACGTCGTTTTCGCCGGCCGGAACCAGGTAGTGCCGCCCGGCATGCAGCAACTCGGTCACGCCGTAGCGCCAGCAGGACCAGCACGCTTCGCGCACGGTCGCCGGCAACTCCACGCCGCAGCGAGAATCCGACAGCAAGGTCTGTACGGCGGCAAGATCGATCTGCGGAAACTGCGCGGCCACGAGGCCTGACACCAATCGGTTCAGCGCGTCGTATTGCGCGCCGGCGAAGGGCGGCGCGCCGGCCTTCTGCCACGACGCCGCGATCGCCCAGCCTTCGGTCGCGATGCAAAGCTCCGCCTGCCCAGGCTCGCTCAGCCGCGCAAACCCGATCGTACGCGCTGAGGGAGCTAAGGCGATGCCGCGTGCCGTGGCGGCATCGCCGAGTGCCTTGCTCAGGACGGCCGAGATTTGCTCGACGTCGGCTTCACGGTCGTTCAGCGGCTTGCCGAGCACCGCTTGTGCGACGCGTGGCGCGAGTGCCTCGGGCAACGGATTCGAAAGCCAGTGGATCGCGGCGCGCAGCCAGTTGTCGACCGCCGCTTCTGTGTCGCCGCGCAGATTGTCCAGTTGCGCGTGGCACAGGTTCATGTAGAGCAAGTCGCTTTCGGTCCGCGCGCTGGAGGTCACGAAGAATGCTCGCCGGTAATACAGCGTCGCTTCGTCCAGCGCACCGATCTTCTTGTAGATGCGCGCCAGGTTCAGGCAGTTGATGTAGATCAGGTGCCAGTCTCGTCCGGGCAAATCCTGCAGGCGGCTCTCGATCTCCTTTTCCAGCGCGAGCGCCCCGTCGACGTCGCCGGATTTCAGTTTCGCGAGTGCCGAGATGTTCAGCAGGTACAGCGCCAGGCGCGGCGCGCTGTCCGGATCGAAATGCTGACGTGCCAGCTCGAAATAGCTGTTCGCGACGCGCGCGTGGCCGGTCATCACGAGACCCCAGGCCTTGCTTTGATACAGCGACGCCTTGACGGCGTCGGGCATCGCCTCGTCGGGCAGCATGCCCTGTGCCGCGCGCTCGAACTTCATCAACGCGATGGCGATATTCTGCTTGCGCGCCTCGACCGCCGCACGCAGCAGCGGATCGAGTGCGCCGGTGTCGATGCGATCGAGGATCGTCAGCGCGGCATCGTAGCCGCCTTCGGCGAAACACTGCCCCGCCGAGGCCAGCAGGAATTCGACATTCTGGGCCGGCGCATGCAATGCCAGGCAGGTCTGAAGATACGCGGGCAGTGCCAACGATCCCAACCGCTGCAGTTCGCCGGCGCCGGGCCTGTCGCTGCGCGCGTTCGGCGCGATCAACAGGCTGCCGTCGCGCACACGCAGATGCGGCGGCAGCGGCGAATCCGCGTTGGCGAGCCATTCCTCGCGCACGAGGCCGGCGAGCGCACTGCCCGCATGCCGTGGTGCTTGCGCGGGCGGCGTATCGAATGCCACCCATTCGATACCGGCGGCCGGCGCAGGCACGCCGTCTCCGCAGGCAATGCACCACAGGTCGAAACCATGGCACTGCGCTGCATCGGCGAGCAATCTGAGCAGGTGCAGATTTTCGCTGCCCCAGACATGCCCGTTCTGCGGCGCCACGACGAATACGTGGCTGATCGCGTAGGCACGAACACGGGCAGCGATGCGGCTCGCACAATCGTGAGCGGTCGCGAAATTGCGATCGCCGCCGCCTTCCGCGTCGATCAGCTGGCTGACCGTATCGGCATACGCGTCGGAGCTCCGGTTGCCGGCGTGAAGATCGGGCTGTATCGGTTGCGGATCAGGGAGGTCCAGTTGCCGGCACAGCTCGCGGGCCAGCCAGTGACCGCGCCACGGCCCGCAGCTCAGGTCCGAGAATATGCACTGCCGGCCGGGTTCGGACACGCCCGCGTCGCGCGCCAGCTGTGCGAAATCGTGAAAGCCGTAAACGGTGATCCGCCGCGCGTGCGGCCCTCTGACGATCGGCAGAGCCTGAGGCAGTGTGTCAGCCGTGTGTGACGTCATGATCGCTCGCACACAGGCCGTTCAGATACAGAATCGAGTGGTTGAGCCCGTCCAGCCCGAGTAGTTCGTTGACCAGACGGTCGTAGAATCCGCCCAGGTTGATCGCGCCGAAGCCGAGTGCGGTCGCGCCCAGGTTGATGTTCTGCGCGACGTGGCCGGCCTCGAATAGCGTGAAGCGGTAGCCCTTGTCGCGATACTTGAACACCGAGCGCTCAAACAGGGCGGTGATGAATATCGTGACCGACAGCTTCGTGGCGAGATCGCTCTGAAATTCCACCAGCGCCCGAGCGAGCGCGTCATCGTAGTTGCCCGGCCGGATCGAATGCAGCGCGTTCGCTTCGGGCGAATAGTGATAGATGCCGGCCGGCAGTCCTTCGACGCAGCCGGCATGGTAGAAGTACAGCTCCAGCGGATACAGCGCGCCGCCGGACGGAACGGTGCGAAACCCGCGGTCGATATACGGATTGTCCCGGTTGTCGCGCGTGACGCCGTACGCGAAATGCAGCACGGTGCGCAGTTGCAGCAGCGAAATGGGCGTCGGCCGGATGTCGTGTGGCGTGACACGGCCGAGCACCGTTTCGGCGAAGCCGCGCTCGATCGGCGCCAGCGCATCGGGCAGCGCAATGGTCGCCAGGTTCCGGTACGGCAGGCTTGGATAGAGGTTGCTCATCTCCTCCACCACGCGCTCGCGCGGCAGCGCGATGTCGTAGTGACCGGTTTTCGAGCTCTCGTGGAACTGCTCCCAGGCCGTGCCCGCGAATTCGCCGGCCAGCTCCGTGTCGAGCCACTTCGTGTTCAGCATCGGTCTGTCTCGCAAAAAGAAAGGCGCGCAATAGAAACACGCATGGGTCTTGCTCAGGGGAACGGATGCGGGTAACGGTAATCGCCGTCCGCCGCCGTGATGCCGCGGTAGCCGAGGCGCTGCGGGAGGGTCCACAGCCGCTTGCCGCCCAGGGCGCGGTGGTGATACCCCATGAACAGCGGGTGATAGCCCGGCACCAGCGCACGCACCACCGTCAGCCCCAGTTCGCGGACATCGGGCGTCGTGATGTCGCACGCGAGCGCACGGTAGCCGGAATGCCGGATGCGCGACACGACGCGGTCGAGCTGCTCGCGTGCGCTGCCGCCGGAGAGATCCGGCATGTCGTGCACGTCGATGCTGGACTCGGACTGGAACAGAAATTCCGCATGACGCGTGACTGCCGGATTGGTCCAGAAATTGACGTGGTCGACTTGTCCGATGATGTTGTCGAACTCGTCGTCGCGCGCGACCGGTTCAACTTCGCTTTTGATCTGGAATGCGTAGCGTTCGGTGTGCGCCAGTTCCTCGAGCGCCTTCCTCACCGCCTCCTCGGCACCGGGTGCCGCCGAGGCAGCGACGACGATCGGAACGTAATCGCGCTCGTGGCGCCCGACGGCCAGCACCACGGGTACGCCGGTTTCGTTGCTGATGTCCATCAGATGGATGCGGTAGCCGACGTCCTCGAAACGCGCCACCAAATCGCGATTGGCGGCCGACAACGTCGCGATGCGAATGCGCGGCCGCGGCAGGCGTGCCTGCCACGTGATCGAGAAACAGTCGCGTTCGATCACCTCGCACAGGCCGCCGAGCGCCGCTTCCTTGTAGCTGCAATGGCACGACAGGCCGGTCGAGATCGGCTGCGCGATCGGCGATTCGTCGCCGCCCTCGTAGAAGAAGTAAGGCACATAGACCATCGCGGCCGGCACGTGAATCGCGGCGCCGGTCGCCAGATCCACCGCGGGCGTCCAACGGACCGGCGACCCGGTCGTGAACGGGTCGAACATGAAGCCGTCGAAGCGGTGCTGCTGTTCCGAATACAATGCGAAGTCCGCCGGATGCACGCAGTCGAACGGCGCCTGGTCGTACGTCACCAGCGGAAAATCGCGCTTGTCGTAGATCGCCGCGCAATACCGTTCGATCGCCTCGCCGATCGCCTTTGCGAGCGCCATGCTGCGCGTGGTCGCGGCGCCGCCGCCCACCGCGAAATTTCGGTATTGGCCGAATGCCTCGGTATTGGCCGCCGTGCAGTTGAAGCGGATGAAGCGGGGCGAATCCGCCTCGGCGGGATGCTCGCGCACCTGCGTGATCAGTCCGACATGCTCGTCGACGAGGAGGGGCAGAACGTCCGTCAGGCGCGCGAGCGGCGCGTTCATGTCAATCTTCATAATGGCCCACGGTCTGGCGGATTTCGTTCCACGCTTCCGTCGAAGTCAGTTGCTTGTGAACGTTCGTCTGCGGATGCGTGCGCAGTGCGCTGCACACCGGGCAGCGCGGCGCCTTCAGCAATTTGCGGCGGCTCATGCTTCCGTTCAGCAGATTGATTTCGCACAGCGTGCCGACTTCCCATTGGATATTCGATTTGAACTTGACGAGGTCGAACTGCGCGACGCTTGCCAGTACCTGCAGCATCGACCGATGGTACGCGGCCACATGCTGACCGTGGTACGCGTGACGCTCCATGAAGCGCTTTTCCTCAAATCCGCCGGCATTGGAATTCTGGCGCGTCTTCAGGCAGGCAAAGCATGCCGAATCGCCCGGTATCACGAGCGGCCCGCAATAGCCGACCAGGTTCTGCAGTAGCACCGGGTAGAACGCAATGCCGTTCGTCACCGCGTGTTCGTTCCAACGTTCGAGCAGAAAGGCCCCGCCGAACTCGGACGCCGCGACGACGAAGCCACACGCCGACGATGCTTCGTCAAGGAAGGTGTCCTCGTCGACAATATGGCTGCGTCGGCTGCGCCAGAATGCGGCGTCCAGCTCGAATCCGTCGTCGTACAGCGTGACATTGCGCAGCATCGGATCGTCGACAATCACGTAGTTCTCGAGCCCTTCGTCGAGCATCGCCTGCAGCAACTGCTGGTTCAGCAAATTGATGCCGACGAACGCCCAGCGCTTTTCATTGAGCGTCTGCGCGACCTGCGCTTGCGACTGGTTGAAATGCCAGTAGAAGACGTCGTTGGCGCCCTCCGCGCTCGCCGCATGCGGCGAGGTAGGGTCCGCATCGGCCGAGACGATGAAACGCTTCGCGTGCAGCAATTCCAGCAACGACTCGACGAGCGGGCGCGCGGGCCCCGCGAAAAGGCCGGCAAGCTCCTGCCGGGTGTGCGGCTGCAGCAGCAGCGCCTTCTGCAGCACACGCATCACGAGCAGTGCATTCATGTCGGGAACCAGCACCTGCTCCACGCCTCTGCGCAGGACGATTCCGTCCATCTCTTCGACGATCTGGACCGGCAGCAATTTGAGCTTTTCGTTAGGGTTCAACTGGACCTCGGCAGGTGCGCGACAAAGCGGATGGCAATAACGGACGAGGCGCCGACACGGCAGGTGCCAGCGGCGCCGCTGCCTGGCCCGCGCGGGCGGGCCGGGTAGACCGCACGCGTTACATCAGGCTGCGGCCTTGACGACCGCGACGGCGGTGCAGCAGCACGCCGGCGTGCAGGTGCAGCAGCAGCTCGAGCCCACCACGGGCGCGTTCGCCGAGCCCCACAGGCTGTGGCGGCGGAACGCTTCCTCGATCGAGTCCAGATCGCGCGGCGTGAGTTGCTCGGTGCGAGCCGTATGGTTGCGCCATGCCAGCGCAACCAGATCGCCCTTGAGCAGTTGGCGTGCCGCGGGTGTCAGAAACGCCTCGGCGTTGTTGTCGAGCAAGTTCGCGATCGGATTGTTGAAATCGGTCAGGTCAGTGAATTTCGTCATTTTTCAAAGCTCCTCGGTCAGACACTGGGTCGCCGCCTTGATCAGCCTTGCAGCCGACTGCGGCTCGTCCGTGGGGTCGCCGTGCAGGAGCGACGGCCGGGCATATTCCTCCTGGCGAACGAATTCGCCGCCTCCATGCGGTCGCGTCTTTCAGCCCCCGTGGCATGTGTTGTCCTCGAACGGTCGCATCTGAGTCGACGTCGAGGGTGGTCGGGAAAATAGACTTAGCCAGATGACATGGAACCTCCTGAAGTGGGAAGCAAATTTGCGCGATCGGCGCAATGAGTCACTGCGCTGTCTGAAATTTCCTGCAGGAACGATGCACACGATGCGTGGTTGAAAACTGCTTGCGGTCCTCAGGAAAGGACCGGTGTTGCCCGCAATGCGCGTTGCAGGCATTTATATGACGGAAGGCCAGGGCTGGAGATCGCCGACCCGTTCGGTGCACGGTTTGCCGAGCAGGCAGTCACGACGCAACGCGTCGGTCGCGAAACGCGGCATTGCGCAAGTGTGATCGATGCGATTGATCATGATCTCCGAGTATTTTTAGTCGCTTCAACCAATATGCATCGAATGCGCGGCAGCATCGGCTTGAAAAGCCGTTGCCGAAAACCGCATACAGGGAAAGCTGCAGGAAGGCCCGAGCGTTATGGCATGAGACCCGCTTCAATGAACAGGGCAATACTGGCAAATCCAACGGGCATGCTCATTCGAAGGCGCCTGACGTCCAATGAATATAGGAGTCGGATTGCGCGAGTTCAACCTGTTAGAAATGAGGGGTTTAAAGCATGCCATCTTGCTGGTCATGTCATATGCGCGAGTTTCATGAACACGCGCGACGTGGCAAGAGGGCCACTTGCCACGTGGCGCCTCGTTGGCTCGCCGCGGATGCGTCAGGTGCGTTCGCGATGGTCGTCGAAGGCGCGACGAGCGGCCTTGCCGAGGAGATTACGCGTCAGGTCCGCATACCGACGATCGGCATCGGCACATCGGATCGGTGCGACGGCCCGATCCTCGTGACCGACGACATGCCGGGGCGCTTCGACTGGGCGCCGAAGATCGTGCGTCGCTATCGCAAGCTGCGCGAGGCGATGCCGCAAGCGGCATCGCGCCGGGTCCGGGCGCGGCCGGTCAGCGGCGCGACGCCGCTTCGGCGGGACGCGCGGCGGCCGGGAAGTCGCGTTGCCCCTGCCAGTCGCCGAAGTAGACCTTGCGACCATAGCGCAGGGCCGTGACGAGGCCGAGCACGCCTGCGCCAAGCGTGAACTGCACACACACCCAAGCGCTCGTCGGCATCAGCGCGACGAGCGCCAGCGACGCGACGCTGGCCCAGATCGCGTAGGTCAGGTTGTACGTGAACGAAATGCCCGACACGCGCATGTCGGTCGAAAAGAGCGCGACCATGACCGACGGCACGGCGCCGACCACCCCCGACAACAGCCCGGCAAACGCATAGGCCAGCGCGATGGCGACGACGTGGCCCGCGCCGGCGAGACTTCCATAGAGTGCCGCCGTGCCGACGGGCAGCAGCGCGCTGTAGAGCGCCACGGCCTTCCATGCGCCGATGCGGTCGACGACCCGGCCGGCGATCACGCAGCCGAGATTGAGAAACATGATGCCCACGCTGCTGATCGCGAACGTCTCGCGGGCCGACAACCCGAAGCGCTGCTGCATGAAGGTCGGCGTCACGATGACGAGCACGACGACGGCCGACGTCAGCACGGCGGTGAGCGCGATGGCCGGCATGAACGCGCTGCGCTGCGCGCGGATCACTTCGCGCAGCGGGAACGCGACGGCGGCCGTGCGACGCACCTGCATCTCGAGAAAGAGCGGCGTTTCGCTGAGCTTGCGGCGCATCCACACCCCGACGAGCCCGAACAGCCCACCGAGGATGAACGGAATACGCCAGCCGTAATCGAGCATCTGGGCGGGGCTGAAGCATTGTTCGAGCACCGCGCCCGTCAGCGCGCCGAGCAGATAGCCGAGCGTGAGGCCGGCCTGCAGCATGCCGAGCACGTAGCCGCGCCGCCCGCTGCGCGCATGCTCGGCGACGAACGCCCACGCGCTCGGCACCTCGCCGCCGACAGCGGCGCCCTGCAGGATCCGCATCGTCAACAACGCGAGCGGAGCCAGATAGCCGATCTGCGCGTACGTCGGCATGATGCCGATCGCGAAGCACGGCAACGCCATCAGCAGCACGGTCAGGCTAAAGACGCGCTTCCTGCCGCTGCGATCGGCAAAATGCGCCATCCAGATGCCGCCGAGCGGGCGCGCCAGGTACCCGGTAGCGAAAATGCCGAAGCTTTGCAGCAGCTTCAGCCATTGCGGCATGTCGGGGGGAAAGAATACGCGGCTCAGCGTCACCGCGAAGAAGAAAAAGATGATGAAGTCGTAGACTTCGAGCGCGCCTCCGAGCATCGACAGCACCAGCATTTTGCGGTCGTGATGCGCCGGGCGTGGCGGCGCCGGTTGCGCGTCGATCGTCATGGGACATTCCTGGAATGGGTTCGGGAAGCGGGATTCGGCGGCGAGGATAGCAAGAACCGTTTGATCCGGCAAAGCCGGTCGCCGATGAGCCAATCGCGGTGCGCTTCCAATTGCGGCCGCGTGCAGCGCCCGATACCAGGGCCGCCGGTCCGATCAATCCATTCGAAGGGTTGTTCCGGGGCAAACGCCGGACAGCCGATGCGCCGCTTGCCTATTTCTGGTCCGCGTCGCCGGCTTCGCCGAACACACGTTGCGCGACCTGCACTGCGGAACTGGCAGTCGGCCAACCCGAATAGAACGCGAGGTGCGTCATCAACTCGATCAGCTCGTCGCGCGTGACACCGTTGTCGATCGCCCGCGTCAGGTGGAACGGCAGTTCGTTGACGCGATAGAGCGCGACGAGGCTCGCGACGGTAACGAGGCTGCGATCGCGCGGCGACAGGCCGGGACGCTGCCAGATATCGCCGAACAGCACGTCGTCGGTGTAATCGGCCAGGCCGGGGGCGATGGCGCCGAAAGCCTGGCGCGCGGGTGAAGGTGACGTGGACATCACGGGGCTCCTGGACAGATAGGGTGGCTCGCCCCCTATCTCAGGTACCCCGGTGCCCGTCGATAATGCCCAAACATTTGCATGCGGCTATCAAGCCGATTCATGAAACGCCGGCGGCCCGAGCGACGCGGGATGGCACCGCTCGGCGAGCGGCAGCCATCCCTCGCGCATCGGCGCGATTACATCTTCACTTCGTCGAGGAACGTCTTCTTGCCTTCCTTGTAGCCGTACAGCGAAATGACGCCGTGCTTCAGGTCGCCCTTCGCGTCGAACGACGTCGTGCCGATCACGCCCGAGTAGCTCGTCGACGGCATCACCGCGAGAATCTTCGCCGGATCCGTCGAGTTCGCGCGCTTCATCGCGTCGGCGACGATGTAGACCGCGTCATACGCGAACGGCGCATCGAACTTGATGCCCTGGCCGAAGCGCTTCTGATACTTCGCGAGGAACGCCGCGCCGCCCGGCATCTTCTCGAGCGCCGCGCCGGCCTGCGAGCAGATCACGTTGACGGACGCATCGCCCGCGAGGCTCGACAGCTGCTCCGTGCACACGCCGTCGCCCGAGAAGATCTTCGCGCGCAAGCCGAGCTGCTTCGCCTGTTTCGCGAACGGGCCGCCGGTTGCGTCCATGCCGCCGTACATGATCGCGTCCGGGTTCTCGCCCTTGATCTTGGTCAGAATCGCGCGGAAGTCGACGGCCTTGTCGTTCGTCGCGTCGTGCGACGTGACCTTCAGGCCGAGCGCCTTCGCCTTCTTCTCGAATTCGTTCGCGAGGCCCTGGCCGTACGCGGTCGAATCGTCGACCACCGCCACGCTCTTGATGCCCTTCGACTGCGCATAGGCCGCGAGCGCCGGGCCCTGCTGCGCATCGGTCGCGACGACGCGATACGTCGTCTTGAAGCCCTGCTGCGTATAGGCCGGGTTGGTCGCCGACGGCGAGATCTGCACGATGCCCGCATCGCTGTAGATCTTCGAGGCCGGAATCGACGTGCCCGAGTTCAGGTGGCCGATCACCGCGACGACCTTGTTGTCGACGAGCTTCTGCGCGACCTGGGTGGCCTGGCGCGGGTCGGCTGCGTCGTCCTGGCCGTCGAGCTGCAGCGTGATCTTCTGGCCGCCGATCGTCAGGCCCTTCGCATTGATCTCCTCCACGGCAAGACGCGCACCGTTCTCGTTGTCCTTGCCGAGGTGGGCGATACCGCCCGTCAGCGGCTCGACACTGCCGATCTTGACAGTCTGGTCGGACATCGCATCAGTCGCGGCGACGGCCGAAAGAATCGTCGCGGCACCAATCAGCACGTGCTTGCGCAGCATGGGTGCATTCTTTTGCTTCATCAGAGATTCCCTAATAAGTGGGAGACGGTTTGATTGACGTCTCGATGATTGCCGATTCGCGCCGAATGTAGTTTTAGGAACGGCGTCGGCATAATCACAAATCTCATGCGGCCGGGACCGATGTCAAGTGGACAAATTTATTTGGCACTCTATTGTCAGGAATGCCTGCGCCCGGCCATGGCGCAGGCGCCGGCAATTGCGTCGTGCGTGATTAAAAAACGACGTAAATGCTGCCAAAATCCCGATATCGATCGCTAATTCTCCGCCCTTTTCGCCAGCTGATCCGCAATCGTTTTCGTCCGCGGCGATTCGATGTCGCCGGTATGTTTCGTCGTCACCGTCTCGATCATCACGATCCAGCATTCGTCGTCGGCACGCGGATTGTGCAACGTATTTCTCGGCACCACATGCATGGTGCCGGCCGGCAATTCGACCACGCGCCCGCCTTCGTACTGCATGTGCAGGTGCCCGCGCACCACGTAGAACAGTTCGTCTTCGTCGTCGTGCTTGTGCCAGACCAGTTCGCCCTTGATTTTCGCGACCTTGACGTACTGGTCGTTGACCCGCGCGACGATCCGGGGCGACCACCAGTCATGCACCGCATCGAACGCGCCGGGCAGATGGAACGATTCGGGAAACGCGGCTTCGATCATGCAAGTTCTCCCTATCGGCGCGCCGCAGCCACGGCGCGCCAACATCGACACGACAATGCTTCAGGCGGCGGCCGGCACGGCCTCCGGCGCGCACGGCGCGAGACCGGCCCGGTCGAGCCAGTTGCTGCGGCCGTCGCTGCCCGAATCGCGCGCCGCCAGCGTCGCCGCGCCGACCACGCCCGTCGCGAGCACACTGCAGCGGCCGCGGCCTTCCGTCAGCCGCGCCTCGACGAACACGACGCCCGACGAGCGTCGCACCGCCACGCATTCGACCACCGGCCGGGCCGTCTTCACCGGTTTCATGAACTGGATCGACAGCTGCACGGTGCCGCAGGTGCGGCCGCGCAAATGCAGCACGCCCGTCACCGACATCGCGCAATCGATCAGGCCCGCGATGATCGCGCCGTTGAGCGCGTCCGTGCCGAGCCCGCCCTCGTGCGCCGGGGTGCGCTGCACGAGCGCGAGCCGCACGATCCGCCGGTCCGACAGGTCGAGCGATGCGCCGAGATGCGCGAGGATCGGCATCGCGCCGAGGCAGGCCTCCCAGCGGATGCGGTCCGCCTCGTCGCCCGGAAGGTCGAGCGCGTCGGACGCCCAGGCCGGAATCGCCGTCATGGGCGCACCTCTTCCACCTGCGGCTCGCCGGCGACGGCCAGCACGCCCATCTCGACATCCGCCTCCGGCGCGCGGGAACCGATGGCCTGCCGGTAAGGCGACCAGATGAACTGCTTCCAGTAGCTTTCCGCGACACCCACCCACGTGCGCAGCGATTCGAGGCTGTCGAGCGACTTGTCGAGGCTCACCATCAGCCAGCTGTACACCGCCTGGCTGTCGCGGCAATCGGTGCAATGCCCCGACGTGCAGCACAGCTCGACGGTCTGCAGGTCCGGCTTCCACGTGTTGAACATCGGCAGCGACGCGTTGCCGTTGGTCAGCCGTTCGGCATTGCCCGGATGATCCTGGCTCACGCTCGGGCACACGTCGTAGCCGAACTCGCCGCACCACGCGCGCCCGGTGACGATCGCCTCGATGTGCGCCGGGTGGTTCAGCACGGTGTCGGGGTACGCCTGCGCGACGCGCAGCATCTCGGCCAGCAGCCGCCGCTGGTTTTCCATCCGCAGCGGATGCCCGGTGTCGTACTTGCTGTAGAAGTTGAACGTGACGACGTTGCCGTTGTCGCGGATTCTGCGCACCGTCGGCTCGATATAGGAGAGCCCGTCCTCGGTGGCCGCGAACACGAAGGTCGCGCGCGGATCGTTCCGGTAGTTGTCGAGCGCGGTGTCGAACAGCCCTTCGAAGCGCCCGCCGCCCGGCCGGATCGCGCGCAGCTCGTCGTCGAGCGGGCCGCCGCCGAACAGCGAGATGAACACGGTCACGTTCTCGAACGGCGCCACGTTCGGCAGCGGCTTCAGCCCGTTCGTCGAGATCGACACGTAGCGCATCCCGTCGACGAACGCCTCGATCCGGTCGCGGAACAGCGTCGGCTCCCCGCCGATCAGCAACGCGCAGTTCACGCGCCGCTTGCGCTCGGCGGCGATGAACGCGTGCCACGCGTCGATCGACTTGGCCTCCTGCGCGTGCTTGTCGTGGCCGAACTCGAAGAACCAGCAGCCCTTGCAGCGGATATTGCAGGCATTGGTCAGGTGGTACTCGGATGCGCGCACGAGCGACGAGAAGCGCCGGACTTCGTTGAAGCGCTGCGCGAGCGCCGGATCCTGCGCGAGCAGGTCGGGCAGCCGTTCGGCGATGAGCGCCTTGCGCCGGGTCTTGATTTCGCGGGCGTCGATCATGATTGCTCCGCGGCCAGCGCAGCCATTTCCGGCACGACGAGCCCGAGCGTGCTCAGCTTCGGCAGGATCTTGCGCACGAAATGGCGGCGCAGTTCGCCGTTGGTCGTCTTGCGCAGCCCCCACTTCACGTACAGCGCCGAGCGCTTCGAGTCGTCGCGGCCGAACAGCGCGAGAATGTGCGGCCACAGACGGTCCAGCGCCTGCTGCGCGTCCTGGCGGCCGGCATCCGATCCGCACGCGTCACGGATGATGCGGAACCCGTGCGCGACGTGCACGTGTTCGTCCTTGATGATCTGCTTCACGAAGATTTCGCTGAATGGCTCGTAGCTCGACTCCTGGAACTCGAGCAGGTGCTCGAGCACGACCGCTTCGCCGAGAAACGAAAAGATGCCGCGCTCCATCCAGTTCCGCACGCCGCGCACCAGTTCGTTCGCATAGTACGGACGCTGCTGGAAATGCTGCGCGAGCATGCCGCTCGTATCGACGTCCAGGCCGGCCAGCACTTCCGCGCTGAGCTCGTAATGCTGCACCTCCTCGGCCGCCCGCTCGCAGCAGACGAACTTCTCGTACGCGTTCGGCGCGAGGTTGTAGAACACCTGCGTGTAGTCGTCCGCGCCGGTCAGCTCGCCTTCGGTATGGACCATCATCAGGTGCGTCGCCAGTGACCGGTATTCTTCCGGCATGTTGCGGAAGTCTTCCGGCGTCCTCACCTGGTTCTTGTGGAGCAAGGGGGACTGCACTGCTTGGGTGGTTTCCACGCGTGATCTCCTTCGTTGTAGTTCGTTCTGGTGCGTTGACGCTCGACGGGAAAGACTTACTGGCCGATCGGCGCATCCGCGCGATCCGCCGATGTCGCGGCAGTGGCCGGCAGCGCATCGAGCACGCCGCTCAGGTGCGCGAGCACCTCCGCGCCATGGGTGTCGATGAAGAAATGCTCGCCGTCGAACAGGCGCACGCTCACCGGCAGCTCCGAATAGCGCTGCCACTCGCCGAGGTCCGGCGTCCACACCAGCGCATCGTGGTGCGCGCTCAGCACGTGAATCGGCACCGGCAGCGCACGGATCTCGGCCCGCCATGTCTCGCGGCTTTCGAGGTCCGCGCGGATCGTCGGCAGGAACATGTCGATGAACGCCTGCGCGTCGAGCATCCCCGCGGGCAGCCCGTCGAGCAGGTCGAGTTCCTGCACGAGCTCGTCGCGCGGCAGGTCGTGCAGGCGGCGGCGCCGCCGCGACGGCAGATGCGGCGCCGCGCAACCGGACGCGACGAGCGCCAGCGGCGGCCGCCCCGCATCGACGAGCCGGTTCGCCAGTTCGAGCGCGAGCACCCCGCCCATGCTGTGGCCGAACAGCACGAGGTCGGCATCGGCGCAATCGAGCAGGCCGACCATCGTGTCGTCGGCGAGCGCTTGCATCGTGCGCAACGGCGCCTCCCGGAAGCGCGCGCCGCGCCCCGGCAGCTCGACCGCGCAAATCTCCACGTCGCGCGGCAGGCGCTCGTGCCAGCCGCGGAACACCGCGGCGCTGCCGCCCGCGTACGCGCAGCAGATCATCCGCAGGCGCGGTGCCGGCACCGGCGCGAATATCTTCAATTGCGTTTTCGACTGCGTCTTGAACGGCGCCTGGGTTGCCGTACCGGCTGAACTCGAATTCATCGGGAAGAAATCTCGCTGGCTTGACGGACGGATCAATACGGCGCGTCCGCGTGCGGGCGCGCTTCCCACAGCGCTTCCATGCGCGCGGTGATCGCCGGCATCTGGTCGGGGGTCACCCGGTAGCGGATGGTGCGCAGCGGCGTGCGCAGGATCGGCAGCTCGAACACCCCCTCGCCTTGCGGCGCGATGCCGAGGCGCACCTTGACGCGGTTCGCGCCGACGTTGTCGGCCGGGGATTCGAACCGGATCGCATCGAGCGAGAACCGCTCGAAGAACGCGGCCATCGCCTTCACGTACGACACGACGCCGATGCCGAGCTGGCGATGCGCGGGGTGCCAGATATGCGCATGCATGACGCCGCTCGCGTAGTGCCCCGGCGGCCCACCGGCGCGCTGCTCGAGGTGCGTGAGTTCATGCACGCCGACGGTCTGCCCTTTCAGCGTAATGCTGAAGATCGCGTTCTGCGGCGTGCCCGCGCGCGCTTCGCGTTCGAGATTCAGCGCGAGCATCTCGCGCATCTGCCGGCGGCCGGGCAGCCGGGCCGGATCGACGCCCATTGCCGCCAGATGGCTGTCGCCGCCGTCGTACCAGTACGCGATGAATCCGTCGATGTCAGCGTGACTGAAATCCCGTACGTCGATATCCGCTATTTCGATCACGCCAGTCTCCGCTCCGTCGCTGCGTCGTTTCCGGCAGTGGTGAATCAAGCGCTTCATGCATCGCACCGAATTCGAGCCGAATAATGTTTATCGGGTGCCATGATGCAGATAATCATTACGAATGCGCAGCTGTAGTTTCTTGCAGGATGAATTTGTTTGCGTGTCAGGCAATATTTCCCCAGAATACTGTCCAATTCGGCCATCGAAGAAGGTCAATCGGCGTCGTGTCACGGTGACACGAGCCGCGCTTCCATGGCCCGCTCGCCATCCGGCCCGATCCGTCCGGATGACCGCGCGGCAGCCGGATCATCCGTCCGGCATCACGCCGCGCATCGCACCGCCAACGGCCACGCTCCGTCGCGCGATTCGATTCGTTCCGCATCGACATCATCCCGGTTCCGGTCCGCCATCGCGCGGCTGCCCGGACAGCCATCCGCCCAAGTTTGAAAGTAACGGTCGTCCTGCACGCGTCGTACGCGCATGCCGCCCGGATCACACAAACAAGGAGGTTGATCTTGGATCTGAAATCGGACGGAAACGCGACGCCGGCCCGCATCGGTGCGCCTTCCCCTCATGACGGATACGTTCGCCTGTCCGTCGGCCAGCTCGCGGCCGTGAACCCCGGCCTGCTCTACGCCGCCTGCGACGAGCACGTCCTCAACGACGCGTGGGACCACGGCGTGCCCGCATGCCACGCCGGCTATTGCGAATGGATCGATACCGACTGGCGTCCGCCGCTCACGTTCGGCTGGTGCTGGCTCGCCGATCGCCACCGGGTCTATCGCATGCTGCCGAACAGCATGACGGCCAATGTGATGATCGTGTGCGAAAAAGGGTATGACCTCGGCCCGGAACGCACCATGCGGCTTCTCGAAGACTGGATTATCACGTTGCCGTGGAGCACCAGTATCCATGCATACATATCATTAACAGACCTGTAAAAAATTGCAGTTTCGATGCGTCCTCCATTTCGCATTTAATGCGTAGGTCTATTGGAGCTCGCACATGCAAAAGACCACTATCGGAAATGCGTCGCAATTATCGGTTTCAAGCCTTGCCGCGCTCGCATCGTACCGACACGCAATCTTTATCGACAAGCTCGGCTGGCAATTGCCGGTGGTCAATAATCAGGAATTCGACCAGTTCGATCGCCCGGACACGGTCTACGTTTTCGGCCGTGAGGAGAACGATGCGATCTGCTCGTGCGCGCGCCTGCTGCCGACGACGCAGCCTTACCTGCTGAGCGAGGTTTTTCCGTCGCTGATGGGCGCGGCGCCGATCCCGAACGCGCCCGATATTTGGGAGCTCTCCCGCTTTTCGTCATACATCCTCGGGGCCGACGCCGCGGCGCTGGAACGCGCGCACGGCAACACGCGCGTGCTGCTGGCCGACATCGTCCGCTTCGCGCTGGCGAACGGCGTGCGGCGCCTGATCACGGTGTCGCCGCTCGGCGTCGAACGCCTGCTGAAGCGCCTGAAGGTGCACGCGCACCGCGCCGCGCCGCCCCGGTTCATCGACGGCAAGCCGGTGTTCGCATGCTGGATCGAAATCGACGAACTCACCTGCGCCGCGCTCGACGTCGAGCAGCCGCACGGCCCGACGCCGAGCTGATTGCGCGCGATCGCCATGCGCGTCACCGCGCATGTCAAGCACGGTGCGCACACCGCCCCACCCTCACGATCCGGGCCATTCCCATGCACAGAGAGATCATTCCGGGCTTTGACGGTCGGCCGCTGAATGTCTTCCATTCCGGGTTCTCGCCCGAGCGGCGAAACCTGATGCTGGTGCTGCCGTTCGGCGTGCGCCATGCGATGGCCGAACGCCTGTGCGATGCGCTCGCGCCGCACGTCAATCTCGTCACGTGGGAATCCCGGTTCGTGCTCGATCTGCAGGACGATGCGCGCGAAGACGGCTTCGACGTCGACTATCACGTGCGTGATCTCGTGCAGGTCGCCGCGCACGCGAATGCGCGCATCGGCCAAGGGGGCGCGACCGACGTGATCGGCTATTGCTCCGGCGCGGGCATCAGCCTGCTGGCCGCGGCGCGCCACCCCGGCACCGTGCGCCGGCTCGCGCTGGTGTCCGGCGAATTCATGCTGAAGCCGTCGGTATGCAAGCCGAGCAGCTTCCAGCGGGAAGTCGACGTGCTGCTGCCGGCCGCCGCGACGAGCAAGGACATGGCGAGCCTGCTGTTCGACAAGATTTCGTCGGGGCGCAGCGCGCCGCAATCCGAATTCCACGACTTCATTTCCGTGCCGTTCTCGAGCGCGGCCCATCTGCATCGCTACGGGCTGAATTACGTCGCCTATCGGCGGGTCGACTTCCTGAACGAGGCGCGCGCGGTCACGCAGCCCACGCTCGTGATCGCGACGCGCAGCGACCGCCAGGTCACGCCGGACAGCGCGCACATCCTCCTGTCCCACCTGAGCGACGCGACGGGCGTGCACGAATTCGACGGCGACCATTACGAGCTGTGCCGCGCGCATCCGGACATGACGGACGCGCTGCTGCAGTTCTTCCGGACAGAGTCCGTTCGACCGGGAGTTTCGTCATGACCCTGATGACCATCGACGGCCGTTTCGCCGAGCAGGTGCGCCGCA
Organism: Burkholderia sp. SRS-46; assembly: GCF_004343775.1. Lineage (GTDB taxonomy): Bacteria > Pseudomonadota > Gammaproteobacteria > Burkholderiales > Burkholderiaceae > Burkholderia. The sequence goes on from NZ_PTXL01000003.1 coordinate 262,648, forward strand.
CGCCCGACCGCGTGGCGCTGATGGGCGCCGGCGCGGCCGCGCCGCTCACCTATCGCGAGCTCGACCGGTGTGCGAACCGGCTGGCCGTGCGGCTCGCCCGCGAAGGCGTCGCGCCGCGCGCCGCCGTGCTGCTGAGCCTGCCGCGCAGCGTCGACGCCGTGATCGCGATGCTTGCCGTCGTGAAGCTCGGCGCGACCTTCGTACCGGTCGACCCGCACTACCCCGACGCGATCAGGCGCACGTATGCGGACGACAGTGGCGCGCGGCATGCGATCGTCGCGTCCGGCGACGCCGCGCTGCGCGACGCGGGGCTCACGATCGTCGACGTCGCGGGCCTCGCGGCGGAGCGCGCCGACGAGGCCGACGAGGCCGCGCCGCCGCCGGCCTCGCACGACGGAGAAACCCCCGCCTACATCATGTTCACGTCGGGCAGCACCGGCAAGCCGAAGGGCGTGGTGGTGCCGCATCGCGGCGTCGTGCGGCTCGTCGATCGCCCGAACTACATCACGATCCGCGAGGACGACGCGTTCCTGCTGCTGTCGCCGATCACCTTCGACGCGTCGACGTTCGAGATCTGGGGCGCGTTGCTGAACGGCGCGCGGCTCGTCGTGTACGAGGACGCGATCTTCGATCCGAACGCGGTGTCGGCGCTGATCCGCGAGCGGCGCGTGACCGTGCTGTGGCTGACGGCCGCGCTGTTCCACCTCGTCGTGCGCCGCAACCTCGGGATGCTCGACGGCGTGCGCGTGCTGCTCGCGGGCGGCGACGTGCTGAAGCCGGAAGCGGTCAACACGGTGCTCGACGCGTTCGACGGCATCACCGTCGTCAACGGCTACGGCCCGACCGAGAACACCACGTTCACCTGCTGCCACGCGATGACGCGCGCGAACCGGCCGGCCGGCGCGGTGCCGATCGGCGTCGCGATCACCGGCACGTCGATCCACATCCTCGACGGCGCCGCCGACGATCCGATGCCGGTTGCCGATGGGCAGGAGGGCGAACTGTATGCAGGCGGCGACGGCGTCGCGCTCGGCTACCTGAACCGCCCCGACGCGACCCGCGCCGCGTTCGTTCCCGATCCGTCCGGGCGCGGCCTGCTCTATCGCACCGGCGACGTCGTGCGCCGCCGCCCGGACGGCGCGCTCGAATTCATCGGCCGGCGCGACCGGCTGACGAAGATCCGCGGCTACCGGGTGAGCCTCGACGAGGTTCAGCTGCTCGTGTCGCGCATCCCGTGCGTCGACGAATGCATCGTGCAGGTTCGCGAGGATCAGAACGGCGACAAGTTCCTCACGGCCACGGTGCAGTCGCGCGAAACGCGCGACGACCTGTCCGGCTTCATTCGCGGCGAACTGCGCAAGCTCGCGCCGCCTTTCATGATCCCCGACACCATCGCCGTGTGCGCGCAGCTGCCGCTGAACGCGAACGGCAAGGTCGACCGGAATCGACTCGCAGGTTCAACCTTGACACGTGGAGAACGCCATGACTGAAAAGATCGCCATCCCCGACACGATCGCGTCGACTTGCCGGGACACGCTCGGCTTCGCCGACCTCGCGCCCGACGAGGATTTCTTCGACCGCGGCGCGAGCTCGCTGACGATCGTGGAGCTGCAGATCCAGGTGGAGACGAAGCTACAGATCCGGGTGCCGACCAGCAAGCTGATGGCCGCACCGTCGATCGGCGGCTGGACCGGCATCTACGAGGCAGCGGCCGCCGAGCTCGTCTGACCGCGCGGGCCTTCACCGAACGCCGCTCCGCCCGCTCGGAGCGGACCATCTTGTCGATTCGACCAGGAGTATTTCGATGCAGAACTTTCGACTGACGCCCGAACAAATCGCGACGTTCCGCGCACAGGGTTATATCGGCCCGTTCACGCTCTATTCGCCGGAAGATGCCCGCGAGCGCTACAAGGCGATCCGCGCGCAGCTGTTCGACCGCGAGTACGCGGTCTACGACCTGCCGCCGACGAGCCCGATCGCCAACTACGACCGCCATCTCGACGTGAACCTGCTGAGCGAGCACATCGGCCGCCCGGAAATCGTCCAGCGGGTGAACTCGATCCTCGGCCCCGACGTGATCTGCTGGCGCTCGGAGATGTTCCCGAAATATCCGGGCGACGAAGGCACCGACTGGCACCAGGCGGACACCTTCGCGCATGCGTCCGGCCAGCCGCAGATCATCTGGCCCGGCGACCAGCGCTTCGGCGGCGCGATCACGGTGTGGACGGCGCTGACCGACGCCACCGAGGAAAACGGCTGCCTGCGCTTCGTGCCCGGCACGCACGAGGAGATGTTCTACGACGAATCGAAGAAGATGGCGTTCGATCCGACGAACATCAACGCGCTCGAGAAGGACGGCATCAAGCGCGGCTTCTTCGGCTACGACTACCGCAGCCTGCAGAAGGACGCGAACTGGAAGCCGGACGAGAGCAAGGCCGTGTCGCTCGTGATGAAGCCCGGCGAGTTCGTGATCTTCTGGTCGACGCTGATGCACTCGTCGTTCCCGAACTCGACGACCGACAAGACCCGCCTCGGCTACGCGAGCCGCTACGTGCCGGCTGCCGTGCAGGTCTACCCGGGGACCGATACGGTCGATGAGTACGGCAGCAAGATCTCACTCGACAAGTTCGGCGTCGTGCTCGTGTCCGGCGAGGATACCTACGGGCACAACCGTCGCGTCGAGCAGAACGCGCGCGGCTTCAGCTTCGCGCAGCAGCCGTCGTTTGCCTGACCGTCCGCACCCGCGGCCCTTGCCATCGGCGAACGGCGCACCCGCGCCGTTCGCCATTCGAGCGACCCGAACACCATGACACCCCCCATCGAGATGCCTCATGTCCAGCGCATCGACCACGTCGTCGCATCCGTCGTGGCCAGCGTGCTCGGCCGGGACGACGTCGGCCCCGACGACGATTTCTTCGTGCTCGGCGGCTCGTCGATTTCCGCGGCGCTGGTCAGCACGCAGCTGGAAGCCCAGCTCGGCTACGAAGTGCCGCTGCGCCTGCTGTTCGACAACCCGTGTCTCCGGACCTTCAGCGAGAAGCTGGTCGAATCGACGAACATCGCCGCGCAGTAGGGCCGTGCGGCCGGTCCGGCATTGCCTTGCCATGCAGGAGGAAATCGCCTTGAACAAGCACTATCGCGCCGAAATCTACGATTTCGACAAGCAGGTCGAACGCGCCGATCTCACGCTTGCCGATGCCGCGCTGCTGATTCGCGATCGCCGGGCGGCCGCGGTGCTCGTCGATCTCGTCGAACCGCACGACCTCGACAAATGGTGGAACGACGACGCGTTTCCGCCGGTCACGCAGCATCAGAGCTTCGCGGGCGCCGGCAAATCCGGGCTGGCGATCGGACCGACGCAGCGGCTCGTGAACGAGCAGCTGATTCCGGGCCTGATCGACTACTTCTCGTATGCGGGCCGCGCCAACGCGGCGCTGCGCGATACCGAATTCGTCAGGCTGTGCGCGCGCGAACTCGGCGCGGGCACCGTGCAGGTGGGCGCGTGGGGCGAGCTGCCGCTCGTGTCGAAGCGCGAATACCAGCCGGTCGAGAACGGCCTGTACAGCGTGCCGCCGCATTGCGATGCGATCCACTTCGGCCGCGAGCCGCACAACTGGCCGATCAAGGAAGGCTACGACGAAGGCTACGACCAGATCTCGATCTTCCTGTCGGTGAAGGATGCGGAAAACAGCGCGGGCCTCGTGATGTGGGACTACCGGCCCGCGACGCGCGTGGAGCTGGACGAGCTGATGAGCGAATTCACCCGCACCCGCCGCATCGAGCGGCTCGAGCAGGTGCGCAGCGTCACCATCAAGGGGCGCCCCGGGCAGTTGAACATCCTCAACACGCGGGTGATGCACGCGGTCGAGCAATGCCGCACGGTGCGCCGGACGCTCGGCTCGTTCCTCGTCTGGCACGACGGCCAATGGCGGATGTTCCACTGATGCAGACCACCCTTCCACTGCACGGCGCCGACCCGGCGCGCAGCCGGCTCGACGCCGAACTCGCCGCATTCGAGCGCTTCGCGGCATCGAGCGCGATCGGCGGCGCGCCCGTCGAACGCATCGAGCGCTACGGCTTCGTCGTGCATCCGCGCGGCGCGCGGCCGGCCGCCGGGCAGCCGATCGACCTGCTGTTCATCGCGCTGACGCACGGCAACGAATACGCGGGCCTGCCGGCGCTCAACGCGCTGTGCCGCTACTTCGCGGCCGGCGTGCTCGCGCCCGCCGCATCGATCGGCTTCCTGCTGGGCAACGTCGATGCCGCGCGGCACGGCACGCGCTTCGTCGAGCGGGACCTGAACCGCACGTTCGGCCGCATCCAGCGCGATACGGTCGACGACCGGCGGGCCCGCGACATGGAACCCGTGATGGCGCGCGCGCGCTACAGCCTCGACCTGCACCAGACGATCGAGCCATCGGAAGCGCCGTTCTTCGTCTTCAACTACATGGCGTCGAGCCTGCAGCTCGCGCACGTGATCTCGCAGGACACGCCCGTCGTCACGCACTGGGGCCGGCCGTTCTCGGCCACGACGGCCGGCGGCTGCACGTCCGACGAGTTCATCCAGCAGGCCGGCGGCGTGGCGCTGAGCATCGAGCTCGGGCAGAAAGGCTTCGGCCTCTACCAGATCGCGGCGGGCGTGCGCGTGTGCCTGGAAACGATCGCCGCGATCGACGGCGTGCTGCGCGGCGCGCCGCTGCCGGCGGTGCAGGCTTGCGCGAACCCGATCTACACGTGGGCGCACATCGTCCCCTACCCGGACGGCGACGTCAGGCTCGACGCGGGCTTGCGGAATTTCCAGCTGATCCGGGCCGGCGAGCGCCTCGGCATGCACGACGGCGCGCCGATCGTGGCCGACGAAAGCGGCCTGCTGCTGTTTCCCAAGTATCGACGTTCCGAATCCGAGCCGAAGCCGGGCGAGCTCTACCGCCTGCTGCGGCAGCCGGCGTTGTCGGAACTCGGCAAAGGCGACTGCCTTGTGCCGCAACCCTGATTTCCCCGATTTCGTGGAGGCATCATGCAGGATACCTACTCAGCTCATGTGATGCGCTTCGGCGCGGCCCCGCGCGGCGAGCGCCTGACGCTCGCCGCGGCGATCCACGCGCTCGAAGCGGACGACGCCGACGCGATCGTCATGGACATCGTGCCCGAAGGCGAGCGCGAGGCCTGGTGGGACGACGCGGGCTTCTCGAGCTCGCCGTTCACGAAGAACGCACACCACGCCGGCATTGTCGCGACGTCGGTGACGCTCGGGCAACTGCAGCGCGAACAAGGCGAGAAGCTCGTGTCGAAGGCGGCGGAATATTTCGGCGTCGCGTGCCGGGTCAACGAAGGCCTGCGGCAGACGCGCTTCGTGCGCCTGTTCGCCGACGCGCTCGACGCCCGGCCGCTGACGATCGGTCACGACTACGAGGTCGAGTTCCTGCTCGCGACGCGGCGCGTGTACGAGCCGTTCGAGGCGCCGTTCAATTTCGCGCCGCATTGCGACGACGTGAGCTACGGGCGCGACACCGTGAACTGGCCGCTCAAGCGCTCGTACCCGCGGCAGCTCGGCGGCTTCCTGACCATCCAGGGCGCCGCGAACGATGCGGGCATGGTGATGTGGGACAACCGCCCCGAATCGCGCGCCGTGCTCGACCGGATGAACGGCGAGTATCGCGAAACCGGCGCGATCGCCGAGCTGGAACAGGCCCGCAAGATCCTGCTGAAACCGCAGCCCGGCCAGCTCACGCTGTTCCAGAGCAAGTACCTGCACGCGATCGAGCGCTGCACGTCGACCCGGCGCACCATGGGCCTGTTCCTGATCCATCAGGAAGACGGCTGGCGGCTGTTCGATTGAACGAACGCGAGCGCGCATGGCGCGCGACGTCCTCGGCCATTTTTTCTCCGGTCGGCAGGCACCACGCGCCTGCCGGCCTTTTTCGCATCCGGCGGCCCGCCGCGCGCCGGCTTCAACCCTGACAGGCACCCCCATGAACGATATCGTGCTCGCCATGCGCGCGCGTGGCATCAAGTCTTCCGCAGTGCGCGAATTGCTGGAACACAGCAAGATGCCCGGCGTGATCTCGCTGGCTGGCGGCATTCCCGCGTCCGACCTGTTCGACATGGAAGGGATCGACGACGCGATCGCGGCGATCCTGCGTGACGAACATCGCGATCTGTTCCAGTACGGCCTCACCGAGGGCGAAGTGAGCCTGCGCGAGCAGATCGCCCAGTGGGCCGGCACGTTCGGCATCCCGGCGACGGCCGAGTCGATGCTGATCACGTCCGGATCGCAGCAAGGGCTCGACCTGGTCGCACGCGTGCTGCTCGACCAGGGCGACCGCGTGCTCGTCGAACGGCCGACCTACGTGGCGGCGCTGCAAGTGTTCCAGTTCGTCGGCGCGCAGATCGACGGCATCCGCGGCGGGCCCGGCGGGCTCGATCTCGACCATGTCGAACGCGAACTGCAACGCGGCGGCGTGAAGGCGATCTACCTGACGCCGAATTTCGCGAACCCGACCGGCTACACGATCCCGCTCGCGCAGCGCATCGCGCTCGTCGAACTCGCGCAGCGCCACGGCTGCGCGATCATCGAGGACGATCCCTACGGGCAACTGCGCTTCAGCGGCGAGCCGATCCCGAGCCTGCTCGAGATCGCATCGGCGCAGCCGGGCGGGAACCGCACCGTCTGCTACCTGTCGACGTTCTCGAAAGTGTTCTCCCCGGGCGTGCGCGTGGGCTGGCTCGTGATGCCGCCGGCGCTGCGCCCGCCGACCGCCGTCGCCAAGCAGGCGTTCGACCTGCATACGTCGACGCTCACGCAGAACATCGTCGCGCGCTACCTCGCGTCCGGCCGCCTCGCCGGACGGCTCGACGTGCTGCGCAACGCGTACCGCACGCGCCGCGATGCGCTGACGCGCGCGTTGCGCGCGACGTTCGGCGACGACCTGCAGTTCAACGAGCCGGAAGGCGGCATGTTCCTGTGGGCCCGCTTCGCGCGCCAGGTGCCGGCCGAGCGCGTGCTCGAGGCGGCGATCCGCGAGAAGGTGGTGTTCGTGCCCGGCAAGGCGTTCTATGCGAGCGACCCGGAGCACGACACGCTGCGGCTGTCGTATTCGATGCTCGGGGATGAGAACGCCGGCGAGGCGGCGCGCCGCCTGAAGCGCGCGTGGGATGCCGTCGCCGGGAACTGAACCTCGACCTGAAGCGGCGCACCTGAAGCGGCGCGGTACGCGCGCCGCCCGCCGTGCCGGCCGCGCCTTGCCTGCGGCCGGCGCTTCTTATTTGCTCGCGACCGAAATCGCAGGCGAGGAGCGCGATTGCAGACGCAGCGTGAACCGCACCAGCGGTGCCGTCAGCGCCGTCGTCACGAGCGCGAACACGACGAGAATCGTATAGACGCGCGTCGGCAGGATCTGCATCTGCAGGCCGATCGACAGCACGATCAGTTCCATCAGCCCGCGCGTGTTCATCAGCGAGCCGACGAGCATCGCATCGTTCGGCGCGAGGCCGGTCGCGCGCGCGCCCAGATAGCTGCCGCCGAACTTGCCGATGAAGCCGCCCGCGAGGAACACGCCGAACCACAGCCAGCCGGTCGCGTCGTCGATCGAGCCGAGCGACGCATGCAGCCCCGCATACGCGAAAAACACCGGCATCAGCACGAGCCGCACGAAGCCCTCGACGTTGTCGTGCCACTCCTTCGCGAGCCCCGGCACGTTCCGCACGAACAGCGCCGCGGCGAGCGCGCCGAACGCGCTGTGGAACCCGATCATCGACGTCGCCAGCGCCGACACCATCACGAAGCAGAACAGCACGGCCAGCCGGTCGCGCGCGGCGTGGACCGAACGCGCGAGCCGGGCGAGCAGCGGGCGGATCACGAAACGCGCGAGCAGCGCGGTGACGGCGAGGTAGACGAGCAGGCTGCCGAGCATGCGCACGAACGCCCAGCCCGGCCCGCTCGACAGCGACGCGATCGTCGCGAGCAGCAGCCAGCCGAGCGCATCGGTCAGCATCGCGGCGGACATCGCGTGCCGCGCGCCCGCCATCGCGCCGAGGCGCAGATCCTCGACAATGCGCGCCATCACGGGCACGGCCGACACCGACAGCGCGACCCCGCAGAACAGCACGTAGGCGAGCGGCGGCGCTTCGCTCGCGAGCGTGTTCTTCGACGCGACGGCGATGATCATGCCGAACGCCGCCGGCAGGCACAGGCCGAACGCCGCGACCGCGACGGGCGTGCGCCACCGCTTGTCGCGAAACGTCGCGCCGAGCTCCAGGTGCAGGCCGACCTGGAACATCAGCAGCACGAGCCCCACTTCGCCGACCTGCCCCATCCCGGACGGCGCGCGCGGGCCGAACAGCATGTCGTAGAAACCCGGTGCGATCGCGCCGAACAGTGACGGCCCGAGCACCAGGCCGGCCGCGATTTCGCCGACGACCGCGCACTGGCCGAGCCGTTCGGCGACTCTGCCGCAGACGTTGCACAGTGCGATGACGAGCACGAGTTGCAGCAACCAGATAGTCATGAATTGCCTCAGGAAGGCCCGACCGATTCGCGTGGGCGGCCGTCGCGATTGCCGGCGACGGCGAGCGGCGTGACAGGCGGCGGCCCGCCGGATGTCGACACCGATGCTATAGGCGGGTCACACGAGGCGATACTGGAAGGAACTACAGGCAAGCACCACTGGAAAAGCGCGGCATCGCGTGCATCGCCCGCGCGGCATACGGCCATGCGGCTCACGCGGCGCGATCGCCGCGGCCGGCACGCGCGCCCACGTAGTGGGACGATGCGGTGACAAAACCCTGGCGAATGAAGTTCGCCATCTCCTCGGCCAGCGGCGTGGCGCCGGATGGCGGAAAGTGCAGCGCGATCGCGAAATCCGGCAGCCCGGGCAGCCCCATCGGCGACGACACGATCTGCAGATCGGCGGGAACGGTCGATGCGAGCCACGCGGTCACGGCCATGTCCATCCGCACCGTCGCCTTCGTCGCTTCGATGTCGCCGTTCTCGAATACCGTGCGCCATGCGATCTCGCGCTTCGTCAGCGCATCGAACAGCGCCGGCCGGAACACGCACGCGTCGCTGACGATCGAGACCGCCAGCGGCCGCTTCATGTACGCGCTGCCGCCGCTCGCGCCGACCCATACGAGCCGTTCGGTGTGCAGGCACTCGCCGCCCGGCTCGCTCGCGGCCTGCTCGATCACCGCGAGATCCAGCTGGCCGTCGGCCAGCGCGGCGGCCAGCTCGATCGACGGAAGGCTGACCAGCGCGATCTCGACGTGCGGAAAACTCTGGGCAAACGATTTGAAAATGGCGGCCAGATAAGTGCCGACGAGATCGGACGGCGCCCCGACCCGAATGACGCCGGACAATGCCGCGCCGTTCATGTCGGTCCAGATCCGGTCGTTCAGCCGCACGAGCTGCTCGGCCTGCTCGAGCAGGCGCTCGCCCGCGCCGGTCAGCTTCAGGCGCCCCTGGGTCCGGTCGAACATCTTCTGGCCGAAGCACTCCTCTAGGCGCTTGATCTGCTGGCTGATCGCGCTTTGCGTGAGATGCAGCGCATGCGCGGCCGCCGTCATGCTCGAACGGCGTGCCACGGTGACGAACGTACGCAACAGACTCGTGTCGAGATTGCGGGGCATTGGAGGGGAGATCATTAGCGTCGCTAATGGGGCTCATTATAAACATTCCATACCCTGGCATGCGAAAGACTTTTAGAGTTTTGACACATGTCGGCCCGATTGCCGTCGGGACACGTCACGCGCCGGGTGGGCGCCTTACCGGAGGTTGTCGAGTCATGTCGCAGACGCTGCTCTCCCTGATCGTGTTCGTGATCGTCGCCACCATCACGCCCGGCGGCGCCACCACGCTCGCGACGGCGTCGGGTACCCAGTTCGGGTTCCGGCGCAGCGTCCCGCTGCTGGGCGGCATCGCGCTCGGGCTGGCATCGCTCGCCGCGATCGCGGCGGCCGGGCTGGCCGGCCTGCTGCATGCCGTGCCCGCGCTGCAGCTGATCATGAAGATCGTCGGCTCGGCCTACCTGATCTGGCTCGCGTGGAAAATCGCGGCAAGCGGCGCGCCGAAGGCCAGCGCGAACGCCGCCCAGTCACCGACCAGCTTCTTCGGCGGCGCGCTGCTGCTGTGGCTCAATCCGAAAGGCTGGACCATGGCGCTCGGCGCAGCCGCGTCGTTTGCCGCGCTGACGCCCGACCCCTTGCATCTCGCTGCGATTCTCGGCAGCGCATTCGGCATCGCTGCGATCGTCTCGCTGGCGCTGTGGTGCACGGCCGGCGTATTGCTCGGCCGCGCGTTGCGCACGGAGTTCCACTGGCGCGTCGCGAACGGCGCGCTCGGGCTCCTGCTGGCGTTATCGATCGTGCCGATCTGGATGGATTGAGTTCGCGCCGGCGCCGGCCTGCAAGTGAGACGCGACGACGGGGCCACGTCGTCGTGGCAGGCTGGCGCAGCGGGCGAACAGCGGCATCGCCTCGTGCATTGCCGCCGGTCGTGACGACGGCTGGACCGATGATGAACAACTTCCACTCAGGGCTTGAAATGCCCCTCCATCGGCAGCCTCCGAACGAAACGCATTGTCCGGCGAACGTGTAACGATGCGACCGGCCTCCGAACGGGAGGCGGACGGCAGGGTACGGCAGCCGTGAACCCGCTTCCCGCCACGGCGATGCCGTGCGCCGGGCACGGGTTGCAGTCGCTATTCCAGCACGACAAACGCCCAACGGCGGGCGCGACACGGGCACCAGGCCGTCGTCGACAACATTCAGCCGCAGGCACCGTCCACCGCGCTCCGCTGTCCCGACACGGACACCACGCGGACCGATCGGACAAGGGGCTGCTCGCGTGAGCGCGCAGGGTTTCGACTCCGGTGTGTCGTTCGATCGGCATGGCGGCGAACATGTCGCGGACGCATGCACCGCCTCATGGGCATGACACGCATGCGTTAGACATTACGGGCCATTTGGAGAATGTTGTGGACGCATGGAGAGAAGACGTCATGACGACGTTGTCACGCGCAAGGAATTTCGACGAGGTTTTCAGCACCGTCGCCGCCTGCGCTCAATCCCTTAATTTCGAAATGTGCGCGTTCGGTGCGCGCGATCCGCTGCCGGTCACCCGGCCGACGTTCAGTACGCGGAACACCTACCCCGAAGCCTGGCAGCGGCGTTATCTGGAGGGCAATTATTTCGCCCGCGACCCCGTCGTGCGCTACGGGCTCGTCTACACGTCGCCGCTGGTGTGGCCGGTGGATGCGCGCGCCGACGAGGCGTTCTGGGAGGAAGCGAAGGCGCACGGGCTCGCGACCGGCTGGTCGCAGCCGATTCGCGACAAGCACGGGCGCATCGCGATGTGGAGCTTCGCGCGCAGCGCCGAGCCGATTTCCGATCTCGAGCTGTCCGCGTCGGAGAGCCGGCTGATCTACCTCGCGCACGCCGCGCATGCCGCCAGCTCGCGGCTCGCCGCGGTGCCGCCGCCAGGCATGCAGATGAGCCAGTTCACCGCGCGCGAGAAGGAAGTGCTGCAGTGGGCCGCCGACGGGAAGACCGCGCTGGAGATCGCCTCCATCCTGTCGATCTCGGAGCGCACCATCACGTTCCACATGCAGAACATCATGGAGAAGCTGAACTCGGTCAACAAGACGCAGGCCATCGTCAAGGCGGTGCTGCTCGGCGTCATTTATTAGCCGCACGCGCCGTGCACCACGCGGCGACGACAAGGCCTGAGCGGCCATAACCACGAAACGGGTTCGCGCGCGAGCGCGCTGCGAATGCGCCAGACCATCCTTTCATGAAGCCCGGGCCGGCCGCGAGCCGGCTGCCGGGCGCGGCGATCCGCAACGTCGGAGCGGATCGCCGCCCTTGCCGCCGCGCGCCGCGACGCGCGCCGGGCGATGCACACCGCACGAGCGCGGTGTGATCGCAACGATTTTCCCCAGTATTTCCATTGCCGAAATTTGCTCGGTGTGGCCGGCGCACCTACCAAATGCGGCAGGTGCATTTCCGGGCGTTCTTCATGCACAGTGGCTGGCGGCGCTGTCCATCGACGCTTCGTGCATTCGAACCCTCGACGAAACCGGAGGTTTGCCGTGCCATTCCACCGTACCCTGGGCGCTGCCGTGCTCGGCGCCGCGTTGTGTGCCCCGCTCGCATGGGCCGCCGATCCGCTGCCCGCGCTCGGGGCCGATCCGGCCCAGACGTCGGTGTCGGGCCTGTCGTCGGGCGCCTTCATGGCCGTTCAATACCAGGTCGCCTATTCGCGCTCCGTGGTCGGCTCCGGCATCGTCGCCGGCGGCCCGTACTACTGCGCGGCCGGCAACCTGGCCAACGCCGGCATCTGCATGGGGCAGGTGCCGTTCGTGCCGCCCAACCCCGCGCTGATGGTGAGCGCCGCCCAGCGCTTCGCGTCGCTCGGCCTGATCGATCCGCTGAGCGGCATGCAGCGCGACCGCATCTACGTGTTCAGCGGCACCAACGATACGATCGTGTACCCGCCGGCCGTCGACGCAGCCGTGTCGTTCTTCAGGCAAGCCGGCGTGCCCGACGGCAATCTCACGTACGTGAACACGGTGCCGGCCGGCCATGCGCTGATCACGCCGTCGTTCGGCAACGATTGCCCGGTCAACGCCGCCCCGTACATCAGCCATTGCACGGTCGCGAACCAGCACTACGACCAGCCTGGCGCCTTGCTGAAATTCATCTACGGTTCGCTGAATCCGCCGGCCGGCCAGCTCGGCGGCAAGATCGTCACGTTCAACCAGCGCGAATTCGCCGGCGTCGCGACCGGGATGGCCAACGACGCCTATGCGTACGTGCCGCAGTCGTGCGCGCAGGGCACTGCGTGCCGGATCCACGTCGCGTTCCATGGCTGCAAGCAATCGGCCAAGATCGTCGGGGACGATTTCTATCGGCAGACCAGCTACAACAGCTGGGCCGATGCGAACAACATCGTGGTGCTGTACCCGCAGGTCGATGCGTCCGACGTTCCGTACAACCCGCAGGGGTGCTGGGACTGGTGGGGCTACACGGGCCAGGACTACGCGCTGAAGTCCGGCGCGCAGATGGTCGCCGTGAACGCAATGATCCGCCGCCTCACGTCGAAGCGCTGACGCGGCGGCGCGATGCTGGCCGGGCGCCGGCGCCGGGTGATGGCCCGCGCCGACGCACTGCCGTGCTTCGGCGCTGCGCTTACGCCGCCTTCGCGAGTTCCGCGTCGATCGCGGCAACGAGCGCTGGATCGTCCGAGCCGACGTCCGGCGCGAAGCGCGCGACCACGGCGCCGTCGCGGCTCACCAGGAATTTCTCGAAGTTCCACAGCACGTCGGGCGCCGGATTCGGCGCGATGCCATACCCCTTCAGGCTCTCGCGAAACGGGCCGTCGCCCGTGGCCTGCGGCTGCGCATGCGTAAGCGTGCGATAGAGCGGATGCTGGTCGTCGCCGACCACCGAGATCTTCGAGAACAGCGGAAACTTCACGCCGAACGTCGCGGTGCAGAACGCCTGGATGTCCGCGTCGCTGCCGGGCTCCTGACCCGCGAAGTTGTTCGCCGGGAATGCGAGCACTTCGAGCCCGTCGGCGCGCCGGTTTTCATACAGCGCTTCGAGGCCTTCGTATTGCGGCGTCAGCCCGCACTTCGATGCGACGTTCACCACGAGCAGCACTTTGCCCTTGAACGTGCGCAGCGTGGTGGGCGAGCCGTCGATGGCGTTGACGGGGATGTCGTAGAGGGTCGTGCTCATGTCGTGTTCCTTCCTGTCGGATTAGGCAGCGAAATCCGCGGCGATGCGCGTCGCCGCTCGTCAGATACGCGGGAAATCCTAACAGGACTATGCGGAACGCGCCGGGCGCACGTCAGGCCCCGGCCGAGCGAACGTCGCCGCCGTTTGCCTTGCGCCAGCGCGCGAACGTCCACATGTCGGGCTCGAGCACCGCGGTGTCGAGCCGGCTCCAGCCGTAGCACGCGCCGTCCCAGCCGGGCACCGGATGCGGCTCGGTCGAGCTGATCCCGGTCATGCCCGGGCGGTATGCCTGGAACGGCCAGAACAGCGGCATCGCGCGGCGGGCCGCCATGTCGTGCCGCACGTCGTCGGCGCCGCCCTCGTCCGACACCACGTCGCACTGGAACGTCCACTCTTCCTCATCCCACGCGAGAAACACGCTCGGCTGCCCCGCCGCGTCGAACATCAGCACCGCATTCTGCTCCGGGCGCCAGTAGTACTCGACGATGCGCTCCCGCTCGACGACTGCCTGCAGCACCGCGAGGATGCGCGGGTCGCTGTAGGTCGCGCCGATGCCGTGCACGCTGACCTGCCCCCGGTGCGCACAGTGCCGCACCTTCGCGTCCGCGAGCGCGGCGCCGAGCTTCGCCGTCATGTCCGGCGCGGACTTGCGCAGATACAGGTCGATCAGGGACGCGTTGAACGCGTCGACCGCCTCCCGTTCGGTCGCGACGCCGGTGAGCAGGATCTTCGTGCAGGCGATGTCGTCGAGGGCGGTCAGCAATTCGACGCCGTTCATCTGCGCCATCTCGTAGTCGACGACGACGGCCGCCACTTCCGCGAAGCGCGCGGCGTCGGTCAGCGGATCGCGGCCGAGCGCATTGGAGCCCTTCTTTTCGAATTCGGAATAGCCGGCCCCCGACAGCCGCTCCGCGGTCGTGCGCCGGCCGTGCGATTTGACGAAGCGCAATGCTTCATGCGGCGTGTTGAAAAAGCGGTTCAGTCCCCCGTCCCGAAAGGTCCCGCGCAATGCGTCGAGAAACCCCGGGTGATCGTCGACGAATACCACCGGCGCTGGATAAAACACCGGCTGGCTGACAAAACGGCGCATAGCGGCCCCGAATGACGTGAATCGAAAATTCGGGCCATTCCGCATTCCGGCAATGACCCGCATACGAGCGCAAGATTATCGGGCATCCCGGCGATCGCCGGCAACTGCGCGCGCATTTTGCGCCGACAAAAAACCGTGCACGCAAATATGTCGGATTTACGGCATGCCAGCAAAAACAGCGACAACCCAAAATAACGCGCGCCCTTATGACAAGGGCGTGCGTTGCTGCCGCTTGCAGCTGTTTTTTCCGGAGTCGTCCATGTTGACGCGAGAAACCATCCCGCAAATTCTTTCCCGCAACCCGCTGCTGCTGTCGACCGATATCGATGCGGCAACGTCGCAAAAGACGTTTCATCACGTCATCGACATTTATCTCAAGGATTCAAATGCTTTCATGAACACCTACTTTGCACGTTATTTCGAATGGCAAGGCGTATGCCGCGAACGCTGGTTTCACGAGTGCATTCATGACAACCTGCTGGCCGCGGGCGGCACGTTCGTCACGAAGCGCGCCCACCAGGAATACATCCAGGAAACGTTCCCGTTCCAGCGCGTCGATTGCTACCTCAATACGTGGCAAGTACGCCAGTGCTCGGCCTACCTGCTGTTCCGCTTCTGCATCGACGGGCGCCCGGTTTCGCTCGGCTACCAGCAGATCATCTTCGCGGGCACCGACAAGCGCATCCGGCGCTTCCCTGCCGGCATCGTCGAGCGGGTCAAGGAATATGAGCTGAACCTGCCGTCGTCCGACAACTAAGCCACCGCCTCTCGCCCGACACGCCCGTGTCGGGCGTCACTGGCAGAACGCCCGGCGGGCTACGCCGGCGCGCCCGGCTCCGGCAGCCGGAGCGTGAAGGTCGTCAGCACGCCGGGCACCGATTCGCAGGCGATATGGCCGCCGAACACCTCGCAGACCCGGCGGCAGAACACCAGCCCAAGGCCCGCGCCGCGCCCGTGCGACTTGGTCGAATAGAACGGATCGAAGATATACGGCAGCACGTCGGCGGCGATTCCGGGGCCCGTGTCGCGAATGCGCAGCACGCAGCATCCGCCGTCGCGATCGGCGACGATCTCGACGCGGCTCGTCGCACCGCCCATCGTCGCCTGCAGCGCGTTCTTCAGCAGGTTGAACACCACGAACAGCATCAGCGAATCGGAACCGTAGAACTGCAGGCGCGGATCGATCGGCATGACGTCGATGCGCTCGCGCTCGCCGGTGGCGAACGGATAGCAATCGAGCGCGACGTCGATGCAGCGCCGGATCGAATGCGGCGCGAAGCTCTGGCGATCCACGCGGTCCAGCGTGAACATCGCCAGCGACATGTCGACCACCGCGTGCGTGCTGCTGACCTGGCGATGGATCGCGGACACCAGCGACGGGAGGCGTTCGAGCTGCTCGGGGTCGAGGGTGTCGTCCATCAGCCGCTGCTTCACGGCGAGCTGATAGCCGCGCAGCAGCGCCGGCATCGCGCTGCCGAGTTCGCCGATATACATGCCGATCGCCGCGAGCGGCGTCGCGACCTCGTGCGCGACCGTCGCGGCGGCCAGGAACGGCCGCATCAGCCGATAGCGCACGATCGTCATCGCGAGAATGCCGAGGCTGATCGCGATGAAGATCGCGCCCGGCGGATAGAACCGGTAGCCGTAGTTCACCGCGTAATCGACAGCGGCCAGCGAATACAGCCCCAGGCTGAGCAGGCAGAAATCCAGCAGCCTGCGCTGGTCCGGGGTGCGCGTGCGGCGCTGCGCGGC
Organism: Burkholderia sp. SRS-46; assembly: GCF_004343775.1. Taxonomy (GTDB): domain Bacteria; phylum Pseudomonadota; class Gammaproteobacteria; order Burkholderiales; family Burkholderiaceae; genus Burkholderia. Next base: position 279,224 of record NZ_PTXL01000003.1, read on the forward strand.
GATCAGCAGCCAGCCGCTGCGAGCCGCGACGATGATCGTCTGCGCCACATGCGCCGGGTGCAGGCGCCCCGCCCGCGGATAATCGCCGAAATAGAAATGCCCGATGCCGTCCACCACCTCGTTGCCGGCCAGCAGCAATACCGCCAGCAAGAGGCTCACGCCATAGGACGCGAGCAGCAGCGGACGCTCATCGGGCCGGCCGGCGACTTCCGTGACGAAGTGATAGAACGTCGTCGGCAGGAACACGATCGACAGGTAGCCGACCTTGGCGAGCACGCCGGCGATGTCCGGCCGGGTGGTCTGGAACAGGAAGGCCCAGGTCGCCTGCCAGAAGAAAGTGGCGACGCACATCAGCACGAACGGCGTCGAGCGGCGCGTCACGCCTTCGGTCAGCCAGACATAGACGCCGAAGCCGAGAAAGAGCGCGGACACAAACGCGGGCAGGATCGAATACATGCGGCTCGGTTCCGTTTCGAAGGGAGTTCAGCTGCGTCACGCCAGGAGCATGACGGGCTGGAGGGCCTCGGCCGCGGTTCGGGTCGGGCCGCCATTCATCGCACTGTGTCGCATCGTGTCCCCTGATTGTTTTAGGTCGTCGACGGTTTGAATCTGGCTTGCTTCGGGTTTGCTTCGGGTTTGCTTCGGCCTTGCTTCCGGTCTGCTCTCGCGCGACGGATGTTTTGCGTCATCCGGGGCTGGCGCGGCCAAAGCTTCGAACGCGTCGGATGATCTGCGTCAGAAAACCGTACAACGATGAATACTTGTGCTTCGGCACGTGCGATCCGGTCGGGACTTGCGGGCCGAATCGGGCGTGAAGTGTCGATGCGTTCGTCATGGGCCTGCTGCTTGTGACAGAAGGCCGCGATGCCGCATCGGCTTGCCCGGTTTTGCGAGCCATCGAGCACGTCTCTAAGCCGGGCGCCATTGTAGTCCCGGCGTTACACCTGGTACTTGGGCGCCATTTGCCGCCGTCTGCGTGCCGGCATTCTGTGATCGCAGAATCTCGTGACTGACCCGCCGGAACTTCGCTGCGGTAATCGGCATCCGGGAATTGCGTGGGCCGATCCGTTCAATTCAGGACCACTTCGACATGTCGTCGGTTAAAAGCGCGCATGTCGAAATGACTTATACGAGTGTCGCGATACCCAATTAATCGCGCAGCGGAAATTTATTCATGGCTTAGGTAATTCAATCAATATAAAATTAACTTACATTATTTGAATTACGTTATCCAACTACCGACCCAGGCACATTATTTCCCGCGCACCACCGATTTATTATGCAGCATCTCCGCTGAACTTTTACCTGTCAGAGCTGCCGGGTGATGCGCGGACAGGCCGTCGACCTGCGACCACGCTGCCTCGCGGGAGATCTGGGACGATCGTCGGCATCATCGAATCCGCCGGCCGGATACACTGGCGCCTGCTCACTCGTGGCGGCAGCAGCGGCACCCCTGCCGCTGCCGCGGCAGATAACGACAATCATCGGAGAATGAATGCTGAAACGCGCGTTTTCTTTGCTTTTGCTGTTGACGGTCAGCTTGATCGGACATCAAGCAGTGGCCCAGCCCGCGATCGAATTCAGGACGGTCGGCGAAACCCGGACGTATACGCGGGAGGCGCTACTCGCCCGGCAAGATCTGGCGGAGGTCCGCGTGCCGCACGACGTCGCGTACGGCAAGCCGATGACCTTCCGCGCCGTGCCGCTGGCCGACCTGCTCGACATCGCGGCGCTGCCGGCGGACAACGTGCTCGAGACACGCGCGGCCGACGGCTTCGCCGCGCAACTGCCGATGGACCTCGTGCGCAATCGCAACCCCGAAGGCGCCGTTGCGTGGCTCGCGGTCGAGGATCCCGCGAATCCATGGCCGAATCTGCCCGGCAAGGCGGTCAACGCGGGGCCGTTCTATCTCGTGTGGGTCGGGAAGGAGGCGGCGTCGGTTCGCAATGAACAGTGGCCGTTCCAGATCGTGCAGTTCGCGACGCAAAAATCCCCCGCCGCGCGATGGCCGGCGCTTGCCGTGGATCCGGCGCTGCCGGCGACCGACCCGATTCGCGCGGGGCAGAGCCTGTTCATCACGCAGTGTCTTGCTTGCCATCGGCTCAACGGGGCGGGCAGCGCGGACAGCGGGCCGGATCTCAACCTGCCGATGAATCCCGTCGAATACTTCCAGCCCGCGGCGTTGCATCGCTATATTCGGAATCCGGCGGCGGTTCGGAATTGGCCCGGGAGGATTATGCCGGCGTTTTCGCAAGATCAGTTGAGCGATCGGGAGATCGATTTGATTGTGGCGTATCTGGGGTATATGGCGGGGAGGAAGGTGGGGCGGTGAGGCTTGCGGGTAATGCGTCGGCAGTCGCAAGCCGCACCGTGGGTTCGTGCCCGTGCGCGGCTTGCGATGCTGCCTCAGCGTAGACTCACTTCGCCCCGCCGCTTACGACCGATGAACCTGATGTCGATTTGGGTTTCGACTTGGATGTCGGCTTGGCTGCCGACTTAGATGCCGGTTTGGCTTTCGACTTGGATGCCGACTTGGATGCCGACTTGGATGTGGGCGCAGTTGCCGACGTAACCGTGGCCGCGGCGCCCGGCACGCCTGCCGACCCAGCTGCCGGCTTACCTTTCAACTTGGGCGGCGGCCGGTTGTCGCATTTGACCGCAATATCGCCAAGGTCCTTCATGCCCTTGGGAGCGAAATGCGCGGTGTTGTGCTTCGGCAGCGCGTCACTCTCGCGGCCACGAGCACGCTCGTGAATGGAATGTATCAACTCCTGCAGGTAGGCATTCCGGTGCACACCCTGCGCGCCAGACCAAATATATTTGGCGTTGGTCCTCTTCTCGGCCGCCTTGCCGGGGGTCCAGGAGCGCTTGCGGATGTAGAACTTCCCGACGACGATGAGCGAATCGATCAACTCATTCGCGCCATAGCCACTACTGCGCGCCGGGTAAGCGCTCTGGATGTGCTGCCATGACGTGTTCGCTTTCGTGGGTGGATCGTCGGTCAGATCGTCGTCGAAGGCGACAAGCGACAAATACGGCGCCGGTGCCTTGGTACTACCGCACATCTCCCCGATTTTCGCGAGCCCCTTCAGCTCTTTCTGGATATCGGTGTATCTCAAGCGCTCCTTGACGGAAATGGCAGCCACAACGGATTCAACAGGAACGACAACCGCGTCACCATATTTGAAATAGGGCGAGAACCTGGCGCTATCGTAGACAATGATGTCGGTCTGACCAGAATTCCAATCGTAATCGAGATTAACGATGAATCCGGTTGCCACCGTCAGCTGAGACGGCAGGGAATCCCTCAGGAAGGCGGCCAGCAAACCCTCTACGAATCGCCCCTCCTCTCCGCTGTGAACCGATGCATTATTCAAAGGATGCGGCAATAAAGTCCGGAACATGCCCGCCGCCCGAATCAGTTCGTCACACTTTAAATTTAAATAACCCCGCAAATCATCGCTTGCAGACATGGAATGCCTTTTTATATTTACTTGAACAACCTCATGCGAATCACCCGATTCGCAATCCCCGCAAAACAACAGGCCAAATTACAGTGGCCGATCGTATACTCCCGCATCCGAGAATTTTCCGGCGCTCCTTGCGTGAGTACGGAAGAGCAAGTTGAACAGCTCGTCCGGGATGTCCGCGTGCGCCTCAAGTTGTCCGGCTGCGCCGATTACCCTGAAAGGCATGAGCGGCGCGGCGAGTGCGCCAGACCAGTCGCGCTGCTCGCCCGTCCAGGCGAACAGATGGAGAGGCCCAAGTTGTACGTAGACAAACGCGCTTGTCATGTCGATCAAATTCATGTTCGGGAAGACTTCAACACCTTGACAGATGCCGTATGAAAGCGACGCCCTTGTAAGAAACGGATGGCACGCGAATCGACCATCTTTGATATCCCTGTCCAAAACAGCAAAGAGAGCGTGATCCGCCTCCGGTTTTCGAGCATCCAGACTTGCCCGCCACTGCTCCATAGTGTCTTTTAGATAATATGGATGATGTTTTGAATCCGGCATCAGGGAAGCAAGGAACAGTGCGCGCCAAGCCGCAGACAGCAGGAATGCGTAAAAATCGCTATCGTAAGCGAGAACCTCATCGCGATTCGCAAAGTACGGTTTCAGCACCATCCGGGCGAATTTTTGTTCATATCCCCCAAAAACATCCTCACAGCGCTTGCACAGCATTCGAATTTTTATGGTGTCTTGCTGGCGTTTGAGTGGCGCCTCGGAAAAGCGAAGGGCCATTGATCCCAGTACTTTCCCGATGTACCTGGACACCAGCCGCGGATGCAGATGCCCACGCTCTTTCGGCGTCCCTTTTCGACAAAGCGCACACCGTTCAGGCGGCCTGACTTCAAGCAGCCGGTGATAGAAATCCATGACGGCACTGGCCTCATTCATGATTCGTGCAGGATGGCCTTGATTCCGGAGAGGTCCGTCACTGATCGCACGCCCCCCGCCGATCCCTTCTGAGCAACCCATAAAGCGCGCTATCCGACACCTCGTCGCCGACGATCCACCGATCTCGCAACAAGCCTTCCCGCACGAACCCCAGCCGCTCAAGCAGCCGCGCCGACGCCACATTGCGCGGGTCGATATCCGCTTCGAGCCGATTCAGGTGCAACACGCCGAACGCGTGCTCGACCAGCGCCGCAGCCGCTTCGCGCATGTAGCCGCTTCCCCAATGCCGGCGCTTGAGACTGAAGCCGATTTCCGCCCGACGGCATTGCTCGTTCATGTGAAAGAGCGCGCACTCCCCGAGCACTTCGCCGGTCGCGCGCGATTCGAGCACACAGTTGAAATCCGTCCCGTCGGCAGCCGTCGTCAATTTACGCGCGACACGCTCTTTTGCCTCGTCCAGGTCGGCCATCGCCGAAAATGAGAAATAGCGCATCGCCTCCGCGTCCGACCAGATCTCGAACAGTGCATGCGCATCGTCTTCCTTGAGCGGCCGCAACGTGAGACGGGCGGTAGTCAACCTGACGGGTTCAAATGGAGACATGAAGGCGGGCGATCACAAAAAAGTGCGTCATTGAACCACGCGCCCCGCACCTCAACAACCACGCGCGGCATCACCCTATGCGTCCATCTGCAACGACTCGCACGCGCTCGACACAATCCATCGAATCGTTCACAAACGAGCACCACACTCACGGTCCCCCGCGTAAACCCCAGCGAAAGATTTCCTCGCCAGTAAGAACCCGGTAAGCGGACGCTTTTACCTTACTCACGGGCGCATCGTAAGAACAACACACCAAGATTGCCTGTGCGCGCACCTCGCCCCCATCCGTGTCCGGGGGCCCCAACCCACGTGGATCGCCCACCGTTCAGGCGCTGCCCGAACGACGGCGCTCCATCAGGCAAGCAAAGGAAGACATCTATGCAGGAGACGAAAATGGACCTCGAACGTGTCGAGAAAATCAGGTCGAGCACGGCCTACCGCGAACTGGTGCGCAAGCGTTCGACGCTCGGCTGGACGCTGACCGCGCTCGTGCTGGTCATCTATTACGGCTACGTGCTGCTGATCGCATTCGACAAGGACTTGCTCGCCGCGAAGCTGGGCGCGGGCGTGACGACCTGGGGCATGCCGATCGCCCTGTTCGTGATCGTCTTCACCGTGGCGGTCACGGGCCTCTACGTGCGCCAAGCCAACAGCACCTACGACGACCTCACCGACCGAATCAAGCGGGAGGCCGCATGAAGCGCCGCCACCTTCTCGCCGCGGCCGCGCTGTCCGCCGCGTCCACCGCCGGCTTCGCCGCCGGCGGCGATCTCGGCCAGGCCGTCAAGCAGGCGAACAACTGGACCGCGATCTGCATGTTCGTCGTGTTCGTGATCGCCACGCTCTTCATCACCAAGTGGGCCGCGCGCAAGACGCGCTCGGCCGCCGAGTTCTACACGGCGGGCGGCGGCATCACCGGCTTCCAGAACGGCCTGGCGATCGCGGGCGACTTCATGTCCGCCGCGTCGTTCCTCGGCATCTCGGCCGCCGTCTATGCGAACGGCTATGACGGCCTGATCTACTCGATCGGCTTCCTGGTCGGCTGGCCGATCATCACGTTCCTGATGGCCGAGCGGCTGCGCAATCTCGGCCGCTTCACGTTCGCCGACGTGGCCGCCTACCGCTTCAAGCAGACCCCGCTGCGCGCGTTCGCCGCGTCGGGCACGCTCGTCGTGGTGGCGTTCTACCTGATCGCGCAGATGGTCGGCGCGGGGCAGCTGATCAAGCTGCTGTTCGGCCTCGAATACTGGATCGCGGTGGTGATCGTCGGCGCGCTGATGATGGTGTACGTGCTGTTCGGCGGCATGACCGCGACCACCTGGGTGCAGATCATCAAGGCCTGCCTGCTGCTCGCGGGCGCGTCGTTCATGGCGTTCATGGTGCTGTGGCAGTTCAACTTCAGCCCCGAGGCGCTGTTCGCGAAGGCGGTCGAGGTGCATGAGAAGAAGACGTCGATCATGGGCCCCGGCAACTTCATCAAGGATCCGATCTCGGCGATCTCGTTCGGCATCGCGCTGATGTTCGGCACGGCCGGCCTGCCGCACATCCTGATGCGCTTCTTCACCGTGCCGAACGCGAAGGAAGCGCGCAAGTCGGTGTTCTGGGCGACCACCTGGATCGGCTACTTCTACATCCTCACCTTCATCATCGGCTTCGGCGCGATCGTGCTGGTGAGCACCAACCCGGTGTTCAAGGACGCGGGCGGCAAGCTGCTCGGCGGCGCCAACATGGCCGCCGTGCACCTCGCGAGCGCGGTCGGCGGCAACGTGTTCCTCGGCTTCATCTCGGCCGTCGCGTTCGCGACCATCCTCGCCGTCGTCGCGGGCCTCACGCTCGCCGGCGCGTCGGCGGTGTCGCACGACCTGTATGCGACCGTGTTCAAGCGCGGCCAGGCATCGAGCAAGAGCGAGCTGCGCGTGTCGCGCATCACGACGGTCGTGCTCGGCATCGTCGCGGTCGTGCTCGGCATCGTGTTCGAGAAGCAGAACATCGCGTTCATGGTGTCGCTCGCGTTCGCGGTGGCGGCCTCCGCCAACTTCCCGGTGCTGTTCATGTCCGTGCTGTGGCGCGGCTGCACGACGCGCGGCGCGACCCTCGGCGGCTTCCTCGGGCTGCTGTCGGCGGTGCTGCTGACGATCCTGTCGAAGGCGGTGTGGGTCGACGTGTTCCACTACGCGAACGCGCCGTTCCCGTACGCGTCGCCCGCGCTGTTCTCGATGGCGCTCGGCTTCGCCGGCATCTGGCTGTTCTCGGTGACCGACAAGTCCGCCCGCGCCCGCATCGACCAGGCCGGGTTCGACGCGCAGACGATCCGCTCCGAAACCGGCATCGGCGCATCGGAGGCGGCCAGCCACTGAGCGGCAGTCGATTCGCACGTGACGGGGCGACGCAGCGGCCCGGCGAACGCGCCGGTGCCGCTCCCGTCGCCCCGCCGCTTTACACCCGCCTCATCTCCCGAAGCCCGGCGCGGGAAACACGCCCGCCAGCCGCGACACGACCTCGCGCCCGCGCACCGACAGCAGCACGCGCGTGGCCTCGCTCGTGGTGGCGTCGAGCTGCACCAGGCCGCGGCCGAGCAGCGAACGGATCTCCGCCAGCTCCCTGTCCAACCCGCCCGGCGTGCTGGCCAGCACCATCAGCGTGGCAATTTCATGGGGACTCAGCATCGCACCGGCTCCTCATTCGACACCTGCGCCGGGCGACGCACGCCCCGGCGCACAAAACCACGACGCGCCGCCGGCCGAACGCCGCGCGGCGCGCCGCCCCGGCAGATCGCCCTTACAGCAGCACGATCTGATGCTCGATCACCGGCTCCCCGTCGGCATGCCCGCGCGGCTCGCGCTCGGACACGATCCAGCCGGGCGTCTTCGGCGCGAGCTGGCCGGTCTTCAACCAGCCGAGCGGAATCGGCCACAGCGTCGACTCGAAGCGGCTGTGGAAGAACGCGAAATGGCCGATGCCGTCGACACCGATCGCCTCCGGGCCGATCCGCAGATGCACGACCCGGCTGCGCGTGAAATACCGCAGCAGCCGCTCGATCGCCGGAATCGTGCCGAACGGATCGTCGGTGACGCTCGCGGCGAGCACCGGCGCGCGCATCGCGGCGAAGCGCCGGACCAGCGAGCGGCGCTGCGTGTCGTCGCGCTCGATCGGCGCGCGCCGGTAGGTATCCTCGAAATCCGGCCGGCTGCGGCTCCACGACAGCGCGACGCCTTTCGGCGTGTCTTCCATCCAGCCGAGGCGCTTGGCCGGGAAATAGCCGAACAGCGCCGACAGCACCGGCATCACGACGTGCCATTTCCACAGCATCTCGAGCTTGCTGCGCGGCGCGTAGTCGCGCCAGTGCGCATACTGCGCGCCCATCGTGAACACGCGGCGCACCAGGTGGTTCGACGGCGCGAGGCCGGCGACGAAGCCGCCGATGCTGTGCGCGACCACGTCGATCGGCTGGCCCGGGAATTCGGCCAGCGCGTAGCGCAGCACCGCCTCGAAATCGCGCTCGCCCCAGTCGAGCCAGGTCGCGTCGAGCCGGTCGAGCCGCGCGGGCCGCGATTCGCCGATGCCGCGATAGTCGTACACGATCGCGTCGTAGCCGTGCCCGTGCAGGTAGCCGGCAAATCGGAAGTAATAGCGGCAGCGCACGGACGTCGCCGCGTTCACGATCACGACGGGCCGCGGCTCGCCGTCGGCGGCCCCCGCGCGGTGCCGCCAGGCGAAGCCCTTGATCGGATACCCGTCGGCCGCCGTCACGGCGAACGGTTCCGGCTCCGGCATGCGTGTGTCCTTCTCACTCATTCCTTGATCTCCACATGCTCGAATGTCATGCGTGACGCGTCCGGAAGGCCTCGGATGTCCCTTGCGGACGCGCCACTATGCCTATTTCACTTGACTGCTGGATTTCCCTCAATCAATCTTCTTGCATCTCTCGCATGAGGAGCGCGCATGGCAGTCCCTCTCGTCAGGCTCCCGTCGCTCGACCTGGTCCGCGGTTTCGTCGCGGTCGGCCGGCGCATGAGCATCACGCTCGCGGCGCAGGACCTGTGCCTCACCCAGTCGGCGGTCAGCCGCCAGGTCAACGCGCTCGAGGAAGCGCTGGGCGTCAAGCTGCTCAACCGCGGCTACCGCGCGATCTCGTTCACCGCCGAGGGCGAGCGGCTGTTCCGCGCGGCGGACGGCGCGGTCCAGCACCTGCAGGAAGTGGTCGACCTGCTCACGCATCCGAAGGCGCGCCAGCCGGTCACGGTCACCGCGAGCATCGGCGTCTCGGCGCTGTGGCTGCTGCCGCGCCTCGGCAACCTGCAGCGCCGCCATCCCGACATCGACCTGCGGGTCGCCGCCACCGACCGGGTGCTCGACGCGCGCACCGAGGGCATCGACCTGTCGATCCGCTATGCGCCGACGAGCGGCGTGCCGCCGGCCGCGATCCGCCTGTTCGACGAGGTGATCGTGCCGGTCGCGCATCCGTCGCTCGAGATCACGACGCTCGATGCGGACACCGTCGCGCGCCACGTGCTGCTCGAATTCGACGGCGCGCGCCGCCCGCTGCTGCAGTGGTCCGATCACCTGAGCGCGTTCGGCCTCGACACGCTGCGGCCGCGCGGCATCCTGCGCTTCAACCAGTACGACCAGGTGATCCAGGCGGCGCTCGCCGGCCGCGGGATGCGCCTCGGCCGCCGCGCGCTGGTCGAGCCGCTGCTCGCGGACGGCCGCCTCGTCGCGATCGGCGAGGCCGGCGCGGGCCGCGCGACCGGCCACGCGTACTGGCTGTGCCATGCCGACGAGACGCTGCGCGACGACGTGCGCGCGGTGGTCGACTGGATCGTCGACGAGGCCCGCGCGGCCGCGTCCGACGATGGGGCCGCCGCCCCCGCGCCTGCTGCCTGAGCGCGGTGCGCCGCCGCATGCAACTACCAAAGGTGGTAGTTGCCCATGGCAAACGCGGCGGGTGAAATCTACAGCGTTCCAACGACCGCAACGCGGCGTGCCCGGCCCCCTGGCCGTGCATCCGTACGCCGCGCACCAGAAGGAATGCCCCGATGAAACCCTGCAAGCCAATGTTCGCCGCCGCCATCGCACTCGCGATGCTCACCGGCAGCGCCGCCGCCGAGGATCGCGTGATCCGGATCACCGGTTTCGGCGCAACCTCGGGCGTGCTGCGCCCGTTCGGTATCAACAGCGAGGCCGCGCTACGCGCGGCGGCCGACGACATCAACCGCGACGGCGGCGTGAAGCTCGGCGACGGCACGCGCGGCCGGATTCAGATCAGCTATCTCGACGACAACTGCAAGCCGACCGAAGGCGTGGACATCGTGCGGCGCCTGGCGCAGACGGACACGCTCGCGGCGGTCGGCACGACCTGCTCGCCGGTCGTGCAGGCCGTCTACGGCTCGCTGCAGAAAAAGGCCGGCGACGCGAACGATTCCGGCCTGCAGCTGCCGGTGTTCACCGACGTCGCGATGAAGATCGGTCTCGCGAAAACCTCCGACTGGTCGTTCCGCAACATTCCCGACGAGAACGCGATGTACGCCGACGTGTTCGCATGGGTGCGGCGCGAGCACCCTGAAGCGCGCACGGTTTACGGCGGCGTCGAGCAGAACTTCGTCCACTCGAACCAGACCTGGTACCAGGTGATGAAGCCGCGCGCGCAGGCGGCCGGCTTCGACGTGCTCGGCGAGACGCGCTGGCTGCTCGACGACACGAACTTCGCGGAGCAGGTGCGCGCGATCAAGGCCGCGAACGCCGACGTCGTCACGATCTCCGCGCACCCGTACTCGGCGTGCGGCGTGCTGAAGGAAATGCAGCGCCAGGGCGTGCGGCCGAAGGTGCTGGTCGGCCTGACCAGCAGCTCGACGCCGGAGCTGCTGAAGGTGTGCGGGCCGGCGGCCGAAGGGCTCGTGATCCCGACCAGCTTCGCGACGATCAACCCGGGCGCGCAGAAGGCCGCGAACGACACCGCCCGCTACGGCGGCTACGCGGACCTGCACAGCATGGCCGCGTGGGAAATCCTCTACATGATCCGCACCGCGATCGAAACGCAAGGCGTGCTCGCGAAGCCCGACACCGTGCAGGCCGACCGCGAGAAGATCCGCGCGGGGCTCGCCGCGATGAAGACGGCCGACGGCCTGCTCGGCACCGTGCAGCGCACGCCGGAGCGCGAGTCGATCAAGCCGTTCGTGGTCGTCGAGGCGCGCCGCAACGTGTGGGCCGTGATCGAGCAGCCCGCGCCCCGCAACGAACTCGCAGGCGACGCGCAGCCCGCCCGCCTGCCGTGACGCAGCCGCTCGTCGCGCTGCGCAGCGTCGTGTGCCGTTTCGGCGACGTGTGCGCGGTCGACGGCCTCGACCTCGACATCGCGCCCGGCGAAACGCTCGGCCTGATCGGGCCGAACGGCTCCGGCAAGAGCACGACGCTCGGCCTCGTTGCCGGCACGCTGCGCCCGACGGCCGGCACGGTGCACTTTGCGGGCGCCGACGTGACGCGCATGCCCGCGTGGCGGCGCGTCTCGCTCGGCATCGCGTGGACCTCGCAGCAGCCGCGCGTGTTCGAGCGGCTGTCGGTCGGCGACAACCTCGCGGCGGCCGGGCGCGAGGCCGCCGATGCCGCGCTCGTGGCCGCGGCGCTCGCGCACAAGCGGCATGCGCTGGCCGCCACGCTGACCTTCGCGGAGCGCCGCCGGCTCGAACTGGCGCGCGCGCTCGCGCAGCGACCGCGGCTGCTGCTCGTCGACGAACCGGCGTCGGGGCTCGACGCGAACGAACTCGCGGTGCTGCACGAGCGGCTCGCCGCGCTGCGCGTGCTCGGCGTCGCGGTTGTGCTCGTCGAGCACCGGATCGGCTTCGTCGCGCGGCTCGCCGCGCGCATCGTCGTGCTCGAGCACGGCCGCGTGCTGGCGGACAGCACGCCCGCGCGCGTGCTCGCGGATCCGGCCGTCTGCCGTGCGTACCTGGGTGACGGCGTCGGTGACGATCCCGGCGACGCGCCGTCGCCGGAACCGAATATCGCGGCTGGTTGACATGGGTGCGCTGCCGTTCGACGCCCTCGCGCTCGGCGCCTCGTACGCACTGCTCGCGACGGGTTTCACGCTGGTGTTCGGCGTGCTGCGGCGCGTGAACCTCGCGTACGGCGCGACCGTGATGTTCGGGCTGTACGTCGCGATCCGGCTGACCGCGTCGCTGCCGCCCGTCGTCGCGTTCGTGGCCGCGCCGCTGATCGCGATCGCGGCCACCCTCGTCGTCAATCTTTATGTCGAGCGCCTGTGCTTCGCGCCGCATCGCGGCGGCGCGAGCGTCACCGCGATGGCGGCGAGCTTCGCCGTGTGGATGCAGATCGAGGATGCGGGCGTCCACCTGCTGCCCGCGCACGCGAATCCGTTCCCGTCGCCGTTCGCGTTGTTGCCGCCCGCGTGGCAGGCCGGCCCGGTCCGCGCGGACCATGCAATCGCACTCGGCTGCGCGGCCCTCGCGACGCTCGGCTGCTGGCTGCTGCTGCACCGGACCCGCTTCGGCCTCGCGGTGCGCGCGATCGTCGACGACGGCGCGGCCGCCACGTTGATGGGCATCGACGTGCGCCGCGTGTCGACCCGCGTGTTCGCGCTGGCGGCCGCGCTCGGCGCGCTCGGCGGCTGCCTGATCGCCGGCATCCAGGGCCAGGTGAGCGCGATGTTCGCGATGTGGGCGACGCTGAAGGGGCTCGCCGCCGCCGTGCTGGGCGGCTTCGGCTCGTTGCCGGGCGCGATTGTGGGTGGCCTCGCGCTCGGCGCGGTCGAAACCGTGCTGCAGGCGCGGGTCGGCGCCGAATACCGCGATCTCGCCGCGAACCTGCTGCTGCTCGCGGTGCTGTGCGTGCGGCCCGGCGGGCTCGCGTCGCTCGTGCCGGGCCGCCGCGCGCGCGCCGCGCTGCTCGACCGCGCGGAGCCCGGCCGATGACGCTGCTCGCGAACTTCGGCCTGCTGGCGTTTCTTGCGCTGTCCACGTACGTGCTCGCGATCGGCGGCGACCTGTCGTTCGGGCAGCAGGCGCTGTTCGGGCTCGGCGCCTATGCGGGCGCGTCGGCGACGGTGCTCGGCGCGTGGCCGCTCGCGGCCGCGCTCGCGCTTGCCGCCGTGGTCGGCATCGCGGCCGGGTTCGCGCTGCGCGCGCTCACGCTGCGGCTGCGCGCGCTCGGCTTCTCGCTCGCGACGCTCGCGGCCGCCGAGACGGTGCGCCAGGCGCTGGCGGTCGTGCGTGTGCAGCGGCTTGGCGCGGACGGCGAGCCGGTCGGCCCGAACGGCGCGGAGGGCTTCGCCGGCATCCGCTACGTGTTCGAGCACGGGATGACGCCGGGCGACGTCGCGCTCGTCGTGTGGAGCGTGCTCGCGATCGTGCTCGTTGGGCTCGTGGTGCTCGAGCGCACGCGCTTCGGCCGCGCACTGCGGATGACCGGCGAGGATCCCGCGCTCGCCTCCGCGCTCGGTATCGACGTGCGGCGCGTGAGGCTCGTCGCGGCGGCGCTCGCGGGCGGCATCGCGGCGCTCGGTGGCGCGCTTTACGCGCACTGCAATACCTACATCGAACCGGACAACTTCGACCTGATGCTCGGCATCCACGGCCTGTCGTACGCGCTGATCGGCGGGCTCGGCGCGCCGCTCGGGCCGTTCGCGGGCGTCGCCGTGGATCTCGGGCTGGTCGAGGGGAGCCGGGTGTTTCACGGCTATCGGATGATTGTGTTCGGCGGGCTCGTCGCGGCGATCCTCGTCGTGCGGCCGCGTGGGTTGGTTGATGAGGCGCTTGTCGTGAAGGTGCGCGGGTGGTGGCGCATGTGGCGCGTGCTACGCGCAATTCCCCGCTCGCCGCTGTCGCGCCGCTCGCGCCGCCGCGCGGCGCGGCGTCAAACGGAGCAAATATGACTCTTCCGCATTCCGACTCGGCCATTGCGCGGCGGCCGCTGCGCCGCGCGCGCGTGCTGGCGGCGCTCGTCGCGCTGGCTGCCGCGCTGCCGGCCGCGCACGCCGCCGCCCCCGACGCACGGATCGCGTGCAAGCCGGCCGGCGGCGCGTACGCGTACGACTGCGCGATCGATCTCGCCGATCCCCGCACGCGCGCGCCCGTCGACGGCGCGCGCTTCACGGTGACGGCCGACATGCCGTCGATGCCGATGGCGCACAACATCACGCCCGTCGACGCGACGCCCGACGGCCAGCCGGGGCGCTACCGCGCGCGGCTCGCGCTGGAGATGGACGGTGTGTGGCTCGTCAAGCTGACGTTCAGCGCGCCGGTGCGTGATCGGGTGGTAAGGCGGATGCGGTTCGAGGGGAGTGCTGGTTAGGGCGTGGTCATGCTGATGAAACGCTTGCGCTGGCCGGCAGAAGGGTGAACTCAAGGAACAGGACGCAGTTGATACCGCGTGTGTTCGCAAGGCGCGTGATGCGGCGATCGCTCAGTTCCGGCCGTTCGACATTGGCGCCTGGATCGTCGACAATCGCGGAAATGCTGCCGCATGATGGCGAATCGGCCGGTGCCTTTCTGACACGCCGCGCAGCAACAGCGGGTGGAGGAGCCACCATAACCCTTGGACTCGTCCCCGGCCTGTCGACTTCTTCCGGGCAGTCTCACTTACATGCTAGATCCCGCAGTGGCGATTGCCACGTCCGCACTCATGAGCACGGTACTGCTGGTGCTGCTCGGTTCCCTGCTTCGATCGGGGATACCCGGCGTCCTCGAATGGTTTGCCGCCAATGCCGGGATGGTCGTAGCATTGCCGCTTATCCTGATGCGGGGCTGGATTCCAGACGCCCTATCCGTCGTTGCCGCAAACATGCTGATGGCGTTGGCAGCCGTCACGTACTACGCCGGTTGCGCTCGTTTTCTCGGGCGCCCTGCCCACTGGCCTGCGCTGACCGCCTCACTTCTGCCGCTTGGAATTGCGCTTGTCTACTGGCGTTATGCGGTCGACAGCATTCCTGTTCGCGTACTCGTCACAACGCTGTTCAGTTCCGCAGTTTGCATCGCGGTCGCGCTTTTGGTTCTCCGGCACCGCCCGTCCGGGCGATCAGCCTATCCCTATTGGGTGACCGCTGTGATGGCATTCCTCTTTGCCGCATGCCAGGTCGCACGAGGGGCCTATTTCATGACGTTGGACGGCGTGTCGAGCCCGCTGATGTTCGCCTCCACCGGCAACGTGATATTGCTGGTCGCGGGCGCGGCAATCATGCCGACGCTCTCGATGTCCGCGATGATGATGGTGCACGACGTACTTCTCGCCGATGCGCGCGAGGCAGCGAATCGTGACTTCCTCACCGGGGCGCTCTCGCGCAAGGGCTTTGAAGCCGTTGCACGCATGCAGTTGGCCGAAGCGGGCAGGCGGGGTTTGCCGGCCTCGCTCCTGATCCTCGACCTCGATCATTTCAAGGCCATCAACGATACGCTCGGTCACGCTGGTGGGGACGCCGTGCTGCGCGAATTTGTCCGCTTGACTCAAATGCAACTGAGGCGTGGCGACGTGCTTGGGCGCATGGGCGGCGAGGAATTTGCCGTGCTACTGCCGGCAACCGAGTTGGACGACGCGCGGCGCATCGCGGAGCGGCTGCGCAATGCAGTCATTGCACATCCCGTGATAACAGCTGCCGGGCCGTGCTCGTACAGCATCAGCGGCGGGTTGGCCGGCTGGCGATCGGGCGAAACCCTGGACCACCTGAGCACGAGAGCGGACACTGCGCTATACGAGGCGAAGCGTTCGGGACGCAACAGGGTGTGCCTTCACGGGGTGGTGCGAAGCGCGAACACCTTGCCATCGCAAGATGGTGTTGAGCCGGATTTGGTTTCGTAAGCACTCGGGCCTCGCACGGATATCCGGGAACGGAGCGATATGCGTGTGCTGGAGCGTTGAGGAAATGTGGGCGGATCAGTGGGTCGGGCGGCAGGCGGCCAGGAGCGGCCGTTCGGCTCAGCGCTAAAACTGACGCTCGCGTGTCAAGTTCGCTCGACTAGCGGACGTCTGACCGCGGCATGCTTCGTGCCGATGGCGCTGTCAATTTTTGGCACTGGCGCGATAAAGGACCGCTGCACTACCGAAGGCTGCTAGGGGCACAATTAGAGCGATCAAGGTTGCCCGCCAATTCGAGGAAGTTTGCCCCGAGGATGCGCTGCAACAAGGCAGCCGCGTCGACCGTGATGACGCTTGGAAGTGGTTCCTGCCTGGTGATGGCTAGCGAGGAACCCTGCAGCACACCTCACCGCGGCGCACCCGCCGCCGCGGTCCCCATCGTTATCCTACCGGCCTATTTCTTCCAGGTAGCCGCCTTCAACGTCGCGTATACGGCCTCGACCTGATCGAGTCGCTTCGCGCTACGTCCGGCAAAACCCATCACGACGCTGCCCGAAGGTACAGACCAGTCGAACGGACTGCCGCCACCACCGCCTCCAGCCACCGAACGGCCATCGTCGAGCGTAATGCGAAGCTGGTCGACGCGGTCCGCGGAGCGTCCCGACAGCCCCTTGATGAACTGCCCCGGCCGCACCTGCAGGGTCTGGCTCAAGCTGCCGCCCCCGCCACCGTGATACGTCTGCGTACTGGTCGATTTCGCGGTGACCTGGTACGTGACGATCAGCGCATCGACTTCCGAGCCCGTGCGCAGCTGCACGGCACTGACGTAGGTTCGGTTCTGGATGTAGGTGTTGATATCGACGTCGTTGAACGGCGAACCGCCGTTGCCACCCCGGGTCGGCGATTGACCGATGCCGTATTCAAGCATCGGCGTACCCTTGTCGAGCGACGGCAGCGCCGGCTTGGTCAGCGTGGCGGTCGGATCGCTCTCGTAGCGCAAGAACTGCTCGTTCAGGGCGTCGAGGTTGGCCTGCGCCTCGCGTTGCACCTCATCGACCTTGCCGTCCTTGAAGCCTTGATAGAACGCATAGATTTCCTTGAGCCACGCGATCTGGTTCAGCAGTTCGGTCTCGGCGACCAGATATTGCGAAAGACCGCCGCGGCCATCGGGACCGATCAGGAAATCGCGGTTCTTTGCGACGGGAACGAAACCGCTCATATCACCCACGTGCTCGTAGCCTGTCACGGCATACGCCACGATGGCCGGCGCATCGATCGGCAGGCTCGGGAACGCGAGCGCGTAGGCGATCATGCTGTCGGGCGTCGGAAATTTCGGATTGGCAATGCCGGAGATGTTCTGATTGAACGCAATTCGCACCTGGGTCGAGGTGGTGACCTTGTCGAGCTTGGCCTGCAGGCCCGCGTCCACTGAGCCGAATTGGAAAATGCCGTTGGCCTGCAGTTCGATACTCACCGAGTTCTGCTCTTCCTTGCTCTGCGCATAGAAGGTATAGACCGCGTAGTACTCGGAACCACTCGTCACCGACGAGACGAACGAATCGCCATAGCTGCGAAAGAAGTCGTTCAACTGACTGTTGCCACTTGGCGGATTGATGCCGTTCTTGAGCTTGAAAGCGGTCGCGGTTTGGGTATTCATCACGTGCTTCGCACGCACGACGATATTGACGCTGAACGTGGTCAAATTGAGCGTCTGGACAAACTCGGTCTTTTCGCTGCCTCCGCCGATCGGCCCGAAGCCGACCGACACCGACTGCGAGACGTCGAGTGCCTGATACAAGGTGTCGAGGTCCATCGTCACTTGATAAACCACGCTGCTGGCGCCGCCGTGTGTCGCGTAGCTGCCCTCCACCGCCGTCGACACGCCGGACCCGTTGACGCTGTCGGTACCCTGGAACAGGCTTGCGGGCGGTGGCACCCCGAGGAATTCGGCGGATTCACGCTCGGCGCGCGTCGGAACTGTGGCAACCACAGGATTGTTAACCCTTTCAAGCATGACCAAAACTCCTATCGAGATAAATGAATGGAACAATGAAGCAAGGGGCAATACGATCCTGCACTGGCACCATAGCCCTTTGATGTTCGGCATGCACCTGTTAGAGTTTTCAGTTACCTTCAGGCCTTGAACTCGCGCCTATTCCTGTTCGCATCCGGAAAGGCGATCAATCATGGCGAGAGTTTCTATTTCGCTATCGAGTTTCGCGAAAAGCCGCCTTTTGCATTCGATGGGCGGTCTGCTTGACTTCGGACGCGGTCGTTAAAGTCGCATCAATTCGACCGACCGCTCCGGGTCGGCTTCCGCCGGATGCAGTCCGTTCGACGCCGGCATCCGACAACGGCTCGCCGTCGGGCTGTAGTCGGCCAGTTTCGGACGTTCGATGTCGATGCTAGATCGGTGACAATCGATAGCTGAAGCGTTGATGTGCGTGAAAATTTTCTCGCGAAGGGAAGTCGCGATATGGTGACGTGGCGGTATTATTATCCTTTGATTCGGTTGCGAATATTCATTATTACCGGCCACCTGCCCATCGCAAACTGTCTCGCAATTCAAAAAAACACCTAAAGAGAAGCTGTGATTTTGCCGATAACCTACGGCGATGCCTGACCGCACATCTCAGAATTAACGCGGGAGCGATTAAAAGTTTACGGAAAATCACCTTCACCCTCAAGGCAGACATAAATGATGGAAATTATTGATTGGACGTGGAAGAACAAGGAATGGTTATTCAGTGGAATCTTGGCTACATTTTCGTTTGCAATATGGGGGTGGTTTAAATCGCACGGACAAAATCGACCGCCGGCTTTGGGCTACGAGATTTTTGGGCCGCTCAGCTATCCACTTCCCATTGATATAATAAAAGAGGATATCGCAACCCAAACTCAAACCCCGGCCGAAGTCGTCATTCTCGCATTGCGGATCGACAACTATTCCGATGTATCGTGTCGAAACTTGCGTATTCTTTACTCGGCGGAATGCGAATATCCCGCACAGTTGGAATTCAAGCGAAGGGATGTAGAAGTTAAATACAATATTGACACAGAAAACAAGGAGATTTCAATCGATGAAATCCCCCCAAACGAAACTGTATCTGTGGCATTTTTCAATCCGTTTAACGGCTTCTCAATTGAGCATGTGCTAATTGGCGACACCAAAGTTACTGACTCAATGCGCAAGCATGCCGATGCGAAGCGCTATCCGATGCTATATTGGTCTGGGAAGATTGCAACTGCTGGAATGCTCATCGCGGTGGTCGCTACATTCTGTTCGGGATATGCGTTTTGGAAAAGTAGAGAAGATCGCGAAATCATTTCGTCAGCGACCGGCAACCTTGGCGGATGTGTACCGACCGTTATGCACGACTCTGACAAGAATCCGGATGATTTAAACCACCGATTTTTGGCATTGAATTATCCGTATGATCGTATGGTACTTGCAATGAATAAGGTGTCGTCTCTGGAAGAGCTTGATAAAAAGAAAACAGTTATATTCTGCGAGTTGAGCCAAGAATAGTGTTCGACGCAACCGCTGGGATGATCGAATGGGCCGAGCGCTTGCTTACAGCGCGCAGAACAACGCCCCTACGGGCAATCCTGTTTCCTGCGGTGGGCGCCCAGCACGTCGTTTCAAGTTTGCCGCCGCGCGAATGTCCCTTCCGGGTCGGGTTCGGCCGACGGCATCAGGCGGCGGCCGTCGGCCATGATCCGTCGCTCGCCTACATCGCCCGTCCGACGTTACACTGTCCCGTTCGCATCGCTTAGCGGTCGTCTATGCTGATTGAAGAGCGCGGGTAGTTGTGATTCTACAAGTTGCCGGCTCGCAATATGAACTCAACATTTCACCATCTTTTGTAGACGTGCCTACAAATTTCGGGGTTTCGAGTGAAGGTATGTGCGACCGCTAAAGAACTCTTCCTCTACGTAAATGGGCTTTCTGTAGTTCGCCCGGCGAGGTTAGATCCATGCGTTCAACTTCAGCCAACAACTGCAGCGATGTTGCCGATTGTCGAGGGTGCGTCCCGGGTTGACCTAGGGGTGATGATGACGTTTCTTGGCGGGGTCGAGAGCGAACTTCACCTTAGCGGATGCCATGGAAAAGAGCTCGCTGCAAAAGCATGGAACTCGATCTGGGACATCTTGCTGATTAATGCAATATTTGATCGCGATGCGATGGTAAATCTGCAGGCTGATTGCTCCGCAAAAAATCTGCGCGAATCGAGTGAATTGAGCGTTACCAACTATGCGCTCCGTGGCTTAACTACCTCTGCGTCGGAGCCGCTGTCCGATCTCGATCTTTGCTGGCTTGAGGCAAACATAGAAGGTGCTCGCGCGTTGCTTGATGACAGTAGGTTTCAGAATGCTGTGCACTGCTTGGCCACTTATCGGTGGCATTCGCTACCACGAGCTCGCTTGGCGCTGATATGGGCGGGAGTTGAAGGATTATTCGAAATTGAAAGTGAGATCGTCTTTCGTCTCAGCATCCATGTGGCTCAGTTTCTTGGGGGTGACGTGGCGGCTAGTCGAAAAGCGGCGTTTGACCAAGTGAAACGTCTCTACCGTATTCGGTCGCGAGCTGTCCACGGCGGAAAGATGGCTGAAAATTCGGACGAGGCGAGTACCGAGTCCGCCGCATTGCTGAGACGACTCATCCGCCGATGCATCGAACTCGGAGCGTTGCCAGACCCAAAGGCGTTTTTACCATAGCCCGCAGCGTCATATTCAACAGAATTTAAGCGTTTGTGCCACCGAAATATCAGTCATCACGAGTCGGCAATTCGATTAGACAGAACCAGCAGTCGACGACGATTCCCTCTTATTTCGAGAGATTTTACTGCTGTTCCACAGCACACTTGAGGACTTATGAGACAGCTTCCGCCAGTCGTTGCCGGTGTTGATGGCAACATGCTCAAGCTCAAAACACTTGAGGATATCGACTATGAGTTTCTCGGATACCTGCTTACTTGCCACCTCGTCATCGAGCATCACCTCGACGAGTTTCTGACGACCTTAGGCACACGCCTTCGCTGGGACACAGCTAAGCTGACTTTCTCGCAGAAGCTCGCACTATTTCCGGTGGGGATCTTTCCGCGCGGCGGCGAGATGGTGGCTGCGATAAAACACCTTAACGGTCTTAGGAACAAAGTCGCGCACAGCATCAAATCTCGCGGGACCGATCTGAACTACAAGCCACTCAGTGATTTTTTGCGCGTAGCCTACGATGGGAAAAGGGATGTTCCAACTGAGCCGATTGCAATCTTGGAAGATTTCTCTTATTTCGTTTGCAGTGGTCTGATCGGATGGGTAGCTAGTGATGCTTATCGCACCAACTGGCGAAACGAGAGAGACAAATCTCTAGAGGTATGAATCTGCATCGACAGGATCCCGGCCCACGGCTACGGCCCGAATGTCCGTTGCACTTTGAGAAACGCCAGTACACAAGCGCGACGCCGGTCCGCTTAGGGTCGGCTAAAGCCGACCGTGTTGGGCGGAAACCGGCCAGGAAGCGACTTTCGTCTGGGGCGACGCCATGACATTTGGGAGCCAGTTCCACTACGCAAGCGGTCATTCGAATGCCTGGAGCCAGCGTCCTCTCATGGCCTTAGTGGACGCTGAAGCGTCAACCATTGTAGGTAGCTGGTTGGCGCCTTGCCGCCGTTCGCGCGGTCGTAGCCTCGGATGTCAGACACTGACGCGAATGAATGACTACTCGCGACCCATATGGGAAACACGCATTTTTCAAAGCGATCCTTTGTCAAATGACGAATGCGCTACATTTGTTGCAGTTCTTTGGGTGAAATCTCCTAGTATTCAGGCCGCTCGCGGGCCATTTTCATCTCGTGACGCGGTCCTTTTGCTACGGCCTGATTGACCCAGCAGTCGCCCACCGTACGAAGCTCGTACCGCGGGGCGCCCGGTCATTTTAAGCATCGGCCGCTTTAGGCTTTGGGTACGTTACCAACTACCCCTGCTCTCATCGCTTCTGCTAACAGAACGACAATGGTCGGCATAACCGCCTTATGATCAATCACGCGGCTCAAAACTTGAGACTCATCTGCTTTGATGAGACGAAGATGTCCGATAGCCATCGCTAACATGACCTCCGTCAGCGCCTCTCCCGTTTCGTTTATCATCGAAAAGATGATATCCCGTATTTCACCGCTAAACGCGTCACTGTCGGTAGCGACAAAATTTAGCTCGTCACCGCTACAAGCCCTTAGAATTGACGCCTGAATCACGCCATCGTTGAACCTGACGAAATTTTTGGGGGAAATGACGCGCCGAGCATATTCACTACAACGCAAGCTGTCGCCCTGCGTTTTTTGCCGAAGTTCATTGAGCGCACAGGCAACGACGGTATATACTGTTGATTTCCACCGAGTCTTAACCCACCGATTTCATCTAAATCTGACCCACCCTGAGACAGCGTAGTACATCTATTCCGGTGTGGATAACTCTTCGTTACCCGCTGGTTTTGCTGCTCTTTTTCTTGTTGTCTTTGCCTTGGCAGAACTGGTCCTGAAGCGCCACGATTCATTGCCCGTTTCGACGATGTGGCAGTGATGGGTGACGCGGTCCAGCAGCGCTGTCGTCATCTTTGCATCCCCGAACACGCTCGCCCACTCGCCGAAGCTGAGATTGGTCGTGATCGCGACGCTCGTGTGCTCGTAAAGCTTTGAGAGCAGATGGAACAGCAATGCACCGCCGGTCTGGCTGAACGGCAGATAGCCCAGCTCATCGAGAATCACCAGATCGACGTACATCAGCTTGTGGGCGATCTGGCCTTGTTTGCCGACGGACTTCTCCTGCTCCAGGGCGTTGGTCAGCTCGACGGTCGAGAAGTAGCGCACACGCTTGCCGTGGCGCTGTACGGCTTCGATTCCGATCGCTGAGGCGAGGTGCGTCTTGCCAGTGCCCGGACCACCGATGAACACGACGTTGTGCGCGCTTTCGAGGAACGACAGCTCGCTCAGTTCGCGCACCAGCGCTTCGTCGACGTGTGCCTGCGCGAAGTCGAAGCCCTTCAGGTCGCGGTGGGCCGGGAAGCGCGCAGCGGTCATTTGATAGGCGATCGAGCGCACCTGCCGTTCGGCGGTTTCAGCCATCAACAGCTGCTTCATGAAGCGCTCCGGCTCGAAGTCAGTGTGGCGCGACTGCGCGAGCAGCTCCGGCCACGTGCTCGCCATGCCGTGCAGTTTAAGACCCTTGAGCTGGGCCGCGATATCGTTAGACATGACGATCCTCCGGTGGGTTGGCACGCAGCGTCTCGTAACGGTTCACGTCGGCCGCGGGCTCTTCCTTGAGCTGGAGTTTCGTCGTGGCGAGGCTGCCATTCGTGACGGGCGCCTTCAGCCGGCTCAGCACGTTCAGGACGTGCTCTGCGCTGGGGCGTCCTGAATCCAGCGCAGCCTGTACGGCGAGCAGCACCGCATCGAGCCCGTGTTCGCGCACCGCAGCGAGCACCTGCGTCATGACGCGATCGCCGCCCGGGTGTTTCAGCAGATGCCGCTGCAGCAGTTGCAGCGGCTGCGGCATCGTGATGAACGGTGCGCCGTTGCGCAGTGCGCCGGGTTTGCGCTCGACCAGCGTGACGTAGTGGCGCCAATCGTAGAAGGTCATGTGCCGCTCGAAGCTGCGTTCGTGGCGTGCGATCTCCTGGGCGTTGGCGACGACGCTGAGATATGCCGGATAGCAGCGCACGCTCACCAACTGGTTCGTGTACTCGGTGGGCACGCTGTAGCGGTTGCGTTGGAAGTGAATCAGGCTGGTCGACGAGACTCGCAGGGTCTGCTCGATGTAGCCGTCGAACGGCCGTGGATTGGGCATCAGCCGGGTACGCTCGTCCTGCAGCACATCCTCGACTGTCAGCTCAGGCCACTGCGGGTGCCGCATGTGCCACGCCTCACGACACTGACCAGCGACCCATTCGTTCAGGATCTCCAGCGTTTCCCAGCGCCGTAGCGCTGCTTCGTGCCAGATCTGACGTCGCCGGTCCTGAACGTTCTTCTCGACGATGCCTTTCTCCCAGCCTGCAGCCCGGTTGCAGAACTCCGGCTCGAACAGGTAGTGACTGCACATCGCTTCGAAGCGCGCGTTGACCGCACGCTCCTTGCCGCGGCCAACCTTGTCCACGGCGGTCTTCATGTTGTCGTAGATGCCGCGCCGCGGCACGCCGCCGAACGCGGCGAATGCGCGGGCGTGCGCATCGAACAGCATCTCGTGACTCTGTGTGGGATAGGCGACGAGCCAGAACGCGCGGCTGGAGTTAAGTTTGACGTGGGCGACCTCCAGGCGTCGCCGTAGCCCGCCAACAAACGCGTATTCGCAGCTCCAGTCAAACTGGAAGGCTTCGCCGGGTTCGAAGGCGAGCGGCACGAAGGCCTTCCTGCGAGGCGCCTCAGCCTGCTCCTCGTGCCAACGCCTCACGAACGCGCTTACGCGGCCGTAGCTGCCGGCGTAACCCTCGGCGCGGATCGCCTCGAACATGAACCGGGCGGTGCGCCGGTCACGCTTCGGGCGATGACTGTCGGCACGCAGCCAACCTGTCAGCTGTGCGGCCCAGTCGTCGATGACGCTCGGGCTGACGCGCTTCGGATACTTCGGCTCGACAGCATCAGTCTGCCGCAGCCAGCGGCGCACCGTGTTTCGGGACAGGCCCGTACGCCGCGCAATCTCGCGCAGTGGGACCTTCTCGCGGAAATACATCCGCCTGATCTTGGCCAATATGCCCACCGTGATCACCTTTGTATCCCCTGCTCAAAGATTGAGCAGGGCATTCAATCACGTGGGTCAAAATTCGATGAAAATTTTCAGCTCTAGTGGGTCAGTTCTGTGCGGACATCAACAACGATAGCGTAGTTTCGACCGTCCTGCAGCAAAACGACACCTTGACATTTATGGATTGCGTCGCCACCCCATGCGTTTTCCAACCGGCTCATAAAAGCAGATGATGCGTCCATCAGCTCAATGATAAATTCAGAATTCGACTCAAATCCGAAGATGATCACCCGAGAAGCGGCAGGTTTATCGCGAAGATGCGCCGCTAAAGCTCGTGCTAGATCCTCCTGATTTTGTTCATCAGAATGCAAGACGATGCTGATCTGGCGCGACGATCCTGTGGCGGACGTTCCGTGAGAATGCTCATACAAGGCGAAAGTCATCAAGCCTCCACCGGGATGAGCACAGAGACGGCTGCGCCCGTCACTGGTCCGAACACACTCGGCTTCGTTGAGAGCCCACGTTTCCAGTCCATCAGGCCTGCTGACTCAGTCGTCGATTGAGCTGGCAACAGATGGAAATCCCTGTACAAGCTGATTCGATTTGTACGTATCCGGATGAATCCATTTAACAAGCGTAAAACACGCATGACATCCGTTAGTCCCAATCCCCGATTGGGGTTGCGCGCGGTGCTGTGTCCTTCTCGAAGGCAGGCTAGAACGGCTTGGTATTCGAGGTCGATACTATCTGCTGGATCGACCCTTCTGCGGAGCCAACTTCCAACAAAACCTGGCCCGCTATCCAAAACAGAGAACTCAAGAACGCCCTTAAACCGTTTCTTCGTCTCCGAACGCATACTGGAATGATCTTCGGGATTCAACGACTTCACGTACGCCAGATGCGGGGGCAACGGGTGTTCCGACTTCCTATCAACAAAGACGTCAAGAGAGCTCAGGGGATAAAACCGCGAAAAAAACACCCGGAGCGATTGTGGGATCGCACTCCCGTCAGCGTCGAACATTGCATGATCCTGTGTGTTCTTGACGAGCTCAAATAACAGCGTCGTAAGAAGCGAGTACTGCTCCTCAATTTTTCCCTTCAGATCTTCGGGTCGCATAACGCTGCCGACCAGCTTCGGCACCATCTTGGAGAATTGCGCTGCGTTCTTGAGCGTGCCATCGCCGCTGTCCAAGGGATTTGGCAAGCCCTTGCTGTAGCTGTCGTCGCAAATTAGATACGACGCGTCAAGGCGAGCCAAATCAGGCCATGAATGGAGACGTGAGAAATACTCGTTACGAATGTGTCGAAGTGGTGTCCGATCATTTTGCCTGAAGGCAGACCTTCCCAGAATTATCAGTGATAGCCCAAGCATGCTGTTCGCCAGAGCTTCGGTTACACCCTGTGAAAGCGACGCCTGCTGAAGCACTGTCGTCACCTGGTCAGTAGGTGCCGTCCGAAACCAGCTATTTAGAGCCTGCACTCGTGCAATATCTTCGATCGGATACTTGCTACGCTGGGCGAGTGTTGCAATGTCAAGCTCGAAACGCTGCGGGCTGTCAGCGGTCGCCCTGCGGTTCTCAGTTGCTACGAATTCTTCGAACTCTTCGACGTTGTTGGGAAAATTCATATGTATAGCCTAGGCCTAACACTCGCAATAGAATCGAAACTGTCGCCTCGAAGGATATACAGCTTTTCGCTTAATATGCGAGCCGAGTTTTTGGCAAATCCGATCGTTCATCGGCCCCGGCGAGTTCGCAGCGCAGTACAACGTGACTGCAATTGCGCCATACGGAGCTAGAGCCGCAACGCACGCTCTCCCTAGTGACCTCGCCGCTATCGACTTCTACCTGATTTCTTCGAACGGCGGCCCGTTGCGCTCGCCTCCGCTAATGCGGCATGCATCGGATGCGAGCCGGTCCAACCGCATGATTGCCTCTTCAGTATCCTTGTCGGTACTTGAACTGGCAGTAGTCACGGCAAATTCGATCGCATCGTGCCGCGCAGCGGGGCTAAAGAATCGCAGGAGGTATCGTCCATCGATCACTGGCGCGTTCTCATTGTCTTGGCCGAGCTGGCGCACATACCACACAGCGTAGCCACTGACCTCGCGGATGCAAAACACCGCAGCATACGTGTCTTCGCCAAATATTTCGTCGTGGCTTTCGTACACAACGTACTTGCGCCATTCGGTCCGAGCCTTGATTTCGCTTTTAGTCTGTTCGTCCATATATTGTTTTTCCTACGCCTCAGTAGTGGGTAGCGGCACGAAAAGATACGTTTGCACTGTGCGGTGTACAGTTTAAATCCTGTTCGAACCTGGACGTCTAATAGCACATGTTTGAGTAAGTTGAAAAGGAATTGAGTTGCTCGACGTGCCATGGGGATCGGCCCGTGCGGACCATGCCGACGTCGGAGGTGCAGTATGTGCTAATCGCAGGTGCCGCATGTGTTAACTACCTCGTCGACCGGCGCGTAACGACGGTCAAACCCGTCGGGCCATCGTCAACTCCGGAACCCGTACTGCCGCTGACACCGTGAGGTGGCGACGACCGCTTCGGCCGACCGCCTGTCAGCGACGATATCCCACCCGAGTGACCGCTGTACATCCGAACGCGACGCTCGGGCTGCGACGGGCTGACCGGCCGATATGGGTCGGCCAGCGACATCCACAGAAATCCGCGAAGAACCAAATTTTCTATCACGGAAACGTACCTTGCCGGTGGTGTTCCCGCGTCGTGCGTTGCTTCCGAGGGAAGTCCGCTGTGGGCGACAACCAGCAACGCACATTCGCAAGCCCACGATTAGCGTAAACAGTCCCCCCTCCCCCCTCACATACCCCCCACGCATGCGAACCCACCCGAAGACTCACTTGAGCGAACAGCCGGGCCGGGTCTCTAATAAGCGCACGACCATCGCACCCATGCGGCGGGCGTACGAATCCAACAGGGGAAGGAGACGAAGGTGATCGGACCAGAAGAGGCATGGAAACGCCGCTGGCTGCTGGTAGTGGCCGGCGGCATCGTGATGGGGGCGGCCCTTGGCGTGCGCAACGTGCAGGGGCTGTTCCTGATGCCCGTCACGCTCGACCGCGGCTGGTCGCGCGAAGCGTTCGGCTTCGCGCTCGCGCTGCAGAACCTGCTGTGGGGCGTCGCGCAGCCGTTCACCGGGATGATCGCCGACCGCTTCGGCTCGGCGCGCGTGATCTTCGCGGGCGCGGTGCTGTACGCGCTCGGCCTCGTCGTGATGGCACACGCGGCATCGACCGGCGTCTACACGCTCGGCACCGGCGTGATGGTCGGGATCGCGCTGTCGGGCACCGCGTTCGGCGCGGTCTACGGCGCGCTGTCGCGGCTCTTCGCGGCCGACAAGCGCGGCTGGGCGCTCGGCATCGCCGGCACGATCGGCGGGCTCGGCCAGTTCTGCATGGTGCCGCTCGCGCAAGGCATGATCGGCTCGTTCGGCTGGGCATCGGCGATCGTCGTGCTGGCCGTCGTGATGCTCGCGACCGCACCGCTTGCGGGCTGGCTGCGCGATCGCCCGGTCGGCCACGGCGCCGAAGGCGGCCACGACCAGACGATCCGCGAGGCGATCGCGGAAGCACTGTCGCACCGCGGGTTCTGGCTGCTGAACCTCGGCTTCCTCGCGTGCGGCTTCCAGCTCGCGTTCATCGCCGCGCACATGCCGGCCTACCTGCTCGACAAGGGCATGTCCGCGCGCGAGGCGAGCATCGCGCTCGCGACGATCGCGCTCGCGAACACGATCGGCACCTTCCTGTGCGGCTACGCGGGCGGCTTCATGCGGCGCAAGTACCTGCTGGCGGGCATCTACTTCGTCCGCTCGGCCGCAATGGCGCTGTTCGTGCTCCTGCCGCTCACGCACGCGAGCCTCTACATCTTCTCGTTCGTGATGGGGCTGATCTGGCTCGGCACGGTGCCGCTGACGAACGGCGTGGTGTCGCAGGTGTTCGGCGTGCGCTACATCACGACGCTGTTCGGCCTCGTGTTCTTCGGCCACCAGCTCGGCAGTTTCTTCGGCGTCTGGCTCGGCGGCATCGTGTTCGACATGACCCGCTCGTATGACCTGCTGTGGTACGGCTCGATCGCGCTCGGCGTGATTGCCGGGCTGCTGCACCTGCCGATCAACGACCAGCGCGTCACGCGGCCCGCCGTGCAGCCGGTCGCGCAACCCGCATGACGGCCGCCCTGCACCCCGCGCGCGCCACGCGCCGCCCGGCCCGCGTGGCGCGCTTCGCCCGCGCGGCCCGCATCGCGCGGGTGGCGGCGGTGTCGCTCGCGCTCGCCGCGCTCGTCGCGTGGAGCTTCGCCGGCTACCTGACGCCGTCCGCGCTGCTGTCGCTGCTGAGCGGCTTCTCGCTCTGCGGGTGACGCAATGACGCTCTCCTCGGCGCATCCGGCCCGGCTCGATGCCGCGACGCGCGCGCGCCCCGTCGACGTGCGCGTCGCGGCGTTTCCGGACGACGAGGAGCTCGTGCAGGATCTGCTGCTCGAATACGAATTGGCACTGCTGCGGCATGGCGTGACGATGCCGCGACTGGGCGCGGAGCTGACCGCGCTGCCGGGCCCGTACGCACCGCCGCACGGCGCCGTGTACATCGCGCGGCTCGACGGCGCGCCGGCCGGCTGCGCGGCCGTGGCGGCCGTCGCGGCCTGCGACGGCCCGGCGGGCCGGCGCGAGATCCGCCGGCTGTACGTGCGCGACGGCGCGCACGCGTGCGACGTGCTCGGCGCACTGCTGGCCCGCATCGCCGCACTGGCCGAGCTGGACGGCTGCTCGGCCGTGCGCTGCGCGATCTTTCCCGAACTCGACGCGCGCGCCGCGACGTTCGCCCGCCATGGATTCAACGCGTGCGGCTCGGACGGCCCGCCACCGGACGGGATGCGCGTGCCGCCCGCGATCCGCGTCGCGACGCTCGAACGGGCCTGCGTGCCCGCGCGCGCCGCGCACTGGCGCACGCTCGTGCGCCGGCTGATCGTGCGCGGCCAGCCAGGGCGCACGTAGGCCTGTCGCACGCCCGCGCACCGCGTGCCGCTCGACTGACTTCCCGACCTACTTCTCGACGAACGCCCGCTCGATCACGTAATCGCCCGGCTCGCCCTGGTGCGGCGACACCTTGAGGCCGCGCGCGTCCAGCAACCGGCCGAGATCGGCGAGCAGCGACGGGCTGCCGCACAGCATCGCGCGATCGTCCTGCGGCGACAGCGGCGGCAACCCGATATCCTCGAACAGCTTGCCGCTCTCGATCAGGTCGGTGATGCGCCCGCGGTTGTGGTACGGCTCGCGGGTGACCGTCGGGTAATAGATCAGCTTGTCGCGCAGCAGGTCGCCGAGGAATTCCGTGCGCGGCAGCGCGTCGCGGATGAAATCCGCATAGGCGAGCTCGCTGACGAGCCGCACGCCATGCACCAGCACGACCTGCTCGAAACGCTCGTACACCTCCGGATCCTGGATCACGCTGAGGAACGGTGCGAGCCCGGTGCCGGAGCCGAACAGGTAGAGCCGGCGGCCCGGCTTCAGGTCGTCGAGCACGAGCGTGCCGACCGGCTTGCGCGACACCAGCAGCTTGTCGCCGGGTTGCAGGTGCTGGAGACGCGACGTGAGTGGCCCGTCCTGCACCTTGATGCTGAAGAACTCGAGATGGTCGGCGTGCGCCGCGCTCGCGATGCTGTAGGCGCGCGTGAGCGGCCGGCCGTCAACTTCGAGGCCGATCATCACGAAGTGGCCGCTCGAGAACCGCAGGCTCGGCGGGCGTTCGGTGCGCAGGCTGAACAGCGTGTCGTTCCAGTGATGCACGTGCAGCACGGTTTCTTCTGAAAAAGCGGACATGTCGGCCTCGGCGACGAAAAAGACGGGATTAGCGGAACACGACGGTCTTGCCGCCGTTCATCAGCACGCGATGCTCGCAATGCCACTTGACCGCGCGCGCAAGCACGACGGATTCGATGTCGCGGCCGATCGCGGCCAGCTCGCGCGGGCCGGCCGCGTGATCGACCCGCTCGACGTCCTGCTCGATGATCGGGCCTTCGTCGAGATCGGTCGTCACGTAGTGCGCGGTCGCGCCGATCAGCTTCACGCCACGGTCGAACGCCTGGTAGTACGGCTGCGCACCCTTGAAGCTCGGCAGGAAGCTGTGATGGATGTTGATCGCGCGGCCGTGCAGCCGCGCGCACATCGCCGGCGACAGGATCTGCATGTAGCGCGCGAGCACGACCAGCTCGACCTGCTCATCCTCGAGCAGCGCGGCGATGCGCGCCTCCTGCGCGGGCTTGCCGCCGTCGGCGTCGGACATCGGCAGGTGATGGAACGGCAGCGCGAAGCGCGCGGCGAGCGCGCCGAGCTCCGCGTGGTTCGACACGATCGCGACGATGTCGATCGGCAACTGCCCCGACATCTGCCGGAAGATCAGGTCGTTCAGGCAGTGGCCTTCGCGGCTCGCGAGGATCGCGACGCGCGGCCGCCATTGCGCGTCGTGCACCTCGACGTCCATCCCGTACGCGATGCGCAGGCCGTCGAGCAGCCGCACGAGCGTCGTCGCGTCGGCGACGGCGGCGGGCGCGTCGACATGCACGCGCATGAAGAAGCGGCCGTGCACGCGCTCGCTGCCCACGTCGCCGAACTGCTGCGCGTCGACGATGTTGCAGCCGGCCTCGAACAGCGCGCGCGACACCGCGTAAACCACGCCGCGGCTGTCGCGGCACGACAGCCGCAGCACGTACTCGCGATTGGCGGCGCCCGCCGGCGCGGGTTCGCGCAACCGTGCGAGCAGGCGCGCCGCCTCGGCGCCGTCGGGGAAGGGTCGGCCCGCGTCCGGCGCGCCGACGTCGATCAGGGAATCGCTGGTCTTCACAAGTTGTTCTCCGCAAAACCGATGCCGATCGGCACCACCATGCCGGCGAGCGGCAGATCGTCGCGTGCGATCCACGCGGTCAGCGCGTCCGCGACGGCATCCGCGGACGACGGCCGGAACCGCAGCGCGAATGCCTTCAGGCCATCGCGCGCCGCGTGCCACGCATCCGGCTCCGCGTCCTCGGCCACCGGCTGCAGGTGCGCGCCGTTCACGCGCACGCCGAAGCGCAGCATTTCCTTGCCGAGGCTCTTCAGCGCGGCGTGCCGCGCGCGCACGTCGATCGGCAGCGCGCCGGGCGCGGTGTCGAGGTAGTAGCCGACGCTGTCGTCCTGCGTGAGCGCCCAGATCTGCGCGCCGTCGCCGCGCCGCATGGCGACGGCGGCCGCCGCCTGCAGCGTCGCGAGGAACGCGCCGAGCCGCGCGTCGACGCCCTCCGCGAGCGCGTCGAACGGATCGTCCGCCGGCGCGGCCGCGCGCGTGTCGCGCGGCTGGCCGAACACGATCCGGTCGAACGGGCCGTACGTGTCGTTCCAGTCGTCGAGCGCGCTGGCCGGATCCGCCGCGCGGACGACGCGCGCGGCGGGCGGCGCCGGATCGTCGTCGCCGGCGACGTGCGCGACGACCTGCAGCCCGGCGTCGGCGAGCGATGCGCACAGTGCATGCTCGAGCGCGCCGTGCGCGTCGATCACCAGCACGCGCGCACTCAAGTCGTGACCTGCGGCAGATGGTCGATCACGAGATCCGCCAGGCCGCCGACGCTGTTGCGCGCGCCTTCGATCAGCTGCCGGTTCAGCACCGGCAGCTTCACGCTGAAGCGGCGCTCGAGCGCCACCTGCAGGTCGAGCACGTCGAGCGAATCGAGCGCGAGCCCGTTGTCGAGCAGCGCGGTGTTCGCATCGATCGTGTCCGGCGCTACGCCGGCCACCGATTCGAGCGCCGGCAGCAGCTCCGTCCTGATCACGTCGGTCACCTGGTCCTTCGTCCAAGGCTGGCTCATATGCATCTCCATTCGGGTTGAATGCCCGGCGCGCGCCGGGCGGTTTACTGCGTCAGATAGAGGGTCACGGTGGCGCTCATGCAGCGCTCGCCGTTGCGCAGCACGGTCGCGTCGAACGTCGCGATGCCGCCCGCGCGCGGCATCTCGCCGTCGGCGCTCGCGCGCACGCGCGCCTCGATCGCCTGGTCGGGCCGCACCGGCTGCAGGAAGCGCGCGTTGCGCACGCCGACGAGGTGGCAGCGCGCCTCGCCGCCCGCGAGATGGCCGACCAGCAGGTTGGCCGTCTGCGCGACGAATTCGATCAGCACGACGCCCGGCACCAGCGGATCGCCGGGGAAGTGCCCGGCGAACCACGGCTCGTCGGGCCGGAACGTGCGGTAGGCGGCGATCGCGCGGCCGGCGGCGTCGACCTGCGCATGGTCGACGAACAGGAACGGCGCGCGGTGCGGCAGGCAGCGCAGCACGTCGGCGGCGTCGAGCCGCGTGCCGGTGTCGAGGGCGGCCGTCATGCGGGGGCTCCCGTGCGCTGCGTCACGTAGGGCGCCAGGCACTCGACCAGCGCGGACGGGTGCGGCACCGCGCGCCGCGTCGTGCGATCGACGGCGACCATCTCGATCGTGATCTGCGCGACCGGCGCGCCGTCGCACGCGACGTCGGTCACCCACACCGAGCGCGACACCGTCACGCTCGCGAGCCGCGCGCGCAGCGTCAGCGTGTCCTCGAGCCACGCGGGCGCGTGGTACACGGCTTCGACACGGCGCACGATGAACAGCGCGCCGTCGTCCTCCGCGAGCCGCGCGAACGAGTAGCCGGCCGCGCGCATCAGCCGGTTGCGCGCGCGCTCCGCCATTTCGATGTAGCGCGCGTGATAGACAATGCCGCCCGCGTCGGTGTCGGCGTATCCCACTTCGTAGTCGAGCGTCGTATCGTCTTCGTCAGTCCGCATGGTGCGATTCCGTTGCTGTCGTGAATACAGGACCCGGCGCCCGGGTCATCGATTGAAGCCGCCGTCGACACGCAGCGTCGTGCCGTGCACGTAGCCGGGCTCGAGCAGGAACTGCACGGCGTGCGCGACCTCGTCCGCGCGCCCCACCCGCTTCGCCGCGCTGCCGCCGACGATGTGCGCGGTCATCGCG
The DNA here is from genome assembly GCF_004343775.1 of Burkholderia sp. SRS-46. Classification (GTDB taxonomy): domain Bacteria; phylum Pseudomonadota; class Gammaproteobacteria; order Burkholderiales; family Burkholderiaceae; genus Burkholderia. The sequence continues at coordinate 312,756 of NZ_PTXL01000003.1, forward strand.
GGCGTGAGCGCCGCGATCATGTCGGTCTCGATGAAGCCGGGCGCGACCGCGTTCGCCGCGAGCCCGGCGTCGCCATAGCGGCGCGCGAGCCATTGCGTGAAGCCGATCAGCCCGCCCTTGCTCGCCGCATACGCGACCTGCCCTTCCTTGCCGACCACGCCGCCGAGCGACGCGACGTTGACGACCGCCGGCCGGGGCGCCTTCAGCAGGTGCGGCAGCGCCGCGCCCGTCATGCGGATCGCGCCGAGCAGGTTGGTGCGCAGCACGTTCGCGTAGCGTTCGCGCGCGAGCGTGACGAACGGCGCGTCGTCGATGATGCCCGCGTTGTTCACGAGCGCATCGAGCCCGCCGAACCGCGCGACCACGTCGGCGACGAGCGCGCGGCACGCATCCGGCGCCGTCACGTCCGCCTGCAGCACCGCGTGCTCGACGCCCGCGCTCGCGAGCGTGTCGGCGAGCCGCGCGCCGGCCGAGGCATCGCCGCGATACGACGCGGCGATCCGCCAGCCGGCCGCCGCGAGCCGCTGCACGATCGCGAGGCCGATGCCGCGCGTGCCGCCCGTCACGAGCACCACGCGCGCTGCCGGCGCGCTCATGCGCGCGGGCGCGAGACGCTGCCCGCGATCACGATCTTCTGGATTTCCGACGTCCCTTCGTAGATGCGCAGCGCGCGCACCTGCCGGTACAGCTGCTCGGGTACCGAACCGGCGACGAGGCCGGCCGAGCCGAACAGCTGCACCGTGTCGTCGACGACCTGCGCGACGCCGTCGGTCGCATACAGCTTCGCCATGCTCGCGTGCGCGGCGACGTCGGCCACGCCGGTGTCGAATTCCCACGCGGAGCGCGCGACGAGCAGCGCGGCCGCATCGGCGAAGGTCGCCATCCCGGCCAGCTTGTCGATGGTGAACTGCTGCTGGATCAGCTTGCCGCCCGCCACCGGGCGCTGGCGCGCCCAGTCGAGCGATGCGGCGAGCGCGCGGCGCGCGAAGCCGAGCGCGGCCGCGCCGACCGTCACGCGGTACAGGTTCAGGATCTCCATCGCGTAGCGGAAGCCCGCGCCGGACGTGCCGATCAGCGCGTCGGCCGGCAGCGCGACGCGATCGAACGTGAGGCTCGCGAACGCGCGCGGCGCGACCAGCTCGATCTCGCTCGCCGCGAGCCCGGCCGTCTCGGCCGGCACCGACAGGAAGCTGAGGCCGAGCCCGCCGGGCCCGTCGCCGGTGCGCAGCAGCACCGCGTGATGGTTCGCGATCGTGCCGTTCGACACCCAGGTCTTGCGGCCGTTGATCGCGTAGCCGTCGGCGGTGCGCTCGGCCGCGACCGTCAGCGCCGCGAGGTTCGAACCCGTCTCGGGCTCCGACAGCGCGAGCGAGCCGACCGCGGTGCCGTCGCGCAGCGCGCCGAGCCACGCCGCCTGCTGCGCGGCATTGCCATACCAGGCGATCGGCGCGGCCGCGAGCCCCTGGATCGCGAACGCGAAGTCGACCAGATCGTCGAGATACGACAGCGCCTCGCGGATCAGGCACAGGCTGCGCACGTCGGGCCGCGTGCGGCCCGGCGCCGGATCGATCGCGTAGCGCAGCCAGCCGTGCTCGCCGAGCACCCGCGCGTACACGCGGCCGCGCTCGGACGGGCTCAGGTGCGCGTACTCGCGCGGCAGGTACGCGTGCGTGCCGACCCACGCTTCGAGGTCGGCGGCGAGTGCGCGGTGCGCGGCGTCGTAAAACGGCAGGTTCAGGATCGAGGCATCGAAAATCTTCATACGGCTCCCGGCAGGGCGTGTTAGTCGAAGGCGCGCATCATGCGAACGAGAACGGCGCGGCAATGCCGAGTTCGTCGAACAGGCTGCCGAGCGTCGCGTAGTCGCGGTTCAGCCGGACGCCGCGCGTGCGTGCGTCGAGGCGCGCGAGAATGCGCTCGCGCCCCGGCACGTCGAGGAATTCGAGGATCGATTCCCAGCCGCTCGCATCGGGCGTCGTGTAGACGTCGAGCGCGGCGGCGATCTCGTCGCGGAACGTCTGCTGCCCGTCGGGGTCGAGCGCGCGGTAGACCGACGCGACGATCTCGTGGAACGCGGTGCTGTGCGCGGCCTCGTCGCGGCGGTGCATGTCGGTGTTGATGCGGTTCAGCGGCTGGATCGTCGTGTCGTTCGACACCTGGTTCAGGTACGCGTTGATCGACATCTCGGCGACCGACGCATACGCGAGCCGCACGATCGCCGCATGGCGCGCGTCGCGCGCCTGCGCGAGGCGCGCGCGCTGCCCGGCGCCGACGCGCGGCTCCGGCATCGCGTAGCCGTCGAGCGCATGCCGCTCGCGCGCGCAGTGGCAGACGTCGAGGCACATCAGGATGTGGAACTGCTCGTCGACCTGCACCTGCGCGAGCACCTGCTTGAGCTGCGGATCCCCGATGCCCGGCAGCTGGCCCTTCAGCAGCAGGCTGCACAGCGGCTGGACGATCTCGTCCTCGAGGTACATCGCCTTCTCGTTGTACGCGACCCAGGCGGCGCCGAGAAAGCGCCGCTTCTGCGCGTCGGTCAGTTGCGCGAAATCCTCGTCGTCCCAGAACGGCACCATCGACACCGGGAATTCCGGAATCGTGTCGTCGCAGTACTGCGTGAGGTCGAGCCGTTCCTGCCGCACCGCGACGCGGTGGTTCCAGCTCGCCGCGAGGCGTTCGACGACCTTCTGCGTGAAGCTCGCATCGTGATTGAGCGTCGTGTACATGTGTATCGGTTTCCGTGAAATGCGGCGCTCACGCGAACGCGAGCGGGCCGAAGGCGCGGCGCTGCTCGGGATCGAGCGAGCGCAGCAGGCGGCGCGCGAAATAGAAGAACGACGCGCGCGAGCGCGTGTCCTGCAGGATCCAGTCGTGCGCTTCGCGCGCGAGCGCCGGATCGATGTCGACGATCTCGCCGGCCGCCTCGGCCAGCAACTGCAGCCGCGCCGCGCGCTCGCACTGCACCGCGACCACGCACGCCTCCTCGATCGAGCGGCCGACCACGACGATGCCGTGGTGCGCGAGCAGCACCGCGCGCCGCTTGCCGAGCGCGCCGGCGATCAGCTCGCCCTCGCTGTTGCCGACCGGCAGCCCCGGCCATTCGGGAAGATGCGCGACGTCGTCGTACAGCATGCAGGCGTCCATCTGCGACACCTTCAGCGAGCGCCCGATCATCCCCAGCGCGCACAGGTGCGGCGGATGCGTGTGCACGATGCACTGCGCGTCGGGGCGCGCGCGGTAGATCCACGTGTGAAAGCGGTTCGCGGGGTTCGCCATCCCGTCGCCGTCGAGCACGTTCAAGTCCTCGTCGACGGTCAGCACGTTCGCGTCGGTCACCTCGTCGAAACCGAGCCCGAGGCGTTGCGTGTAGAACGTGCCGGGCGCCTCCGCGCGCGCGGTGATCTGCCCCGCGAGCCCCGAGTCGTGCCCGTGCGAGAACAGGATCCCGCAGGTCAATGCCACCTTCTGGCGCACCGTCGCGTCGAGCGCGGCGAGATGCGTGCGCATCTCGCCCTGCGCGCGGGCCACGAGCGTCGCCTTGTCCATCGTCAGCGTGTCGGCCATCGCACCCTCGCGTTACTGGATCGTCTCGAGCTGCGCGGCCTGCGCGTCGTCGCGTTGCGCGAAGCCGGCCTCGATCGAATCGAAGAACGCCAGGCGCGCGTCGACGAGCGCGTAGCCGGCGCTCAGCATCGCCGGGATCTGCTCCGGGTCGCGCTGCGCGATGTCGACCATGATGTCGCGCATCGTCTCCGCGTGGCCGTCGTCGCATTCGACGTGGATGTGGAAGAACGACAGCGCCGGCGCGGCGACGCCGTGCCGCTCGAAGCCCTTGATGATGTCCGCGTAGACGGTCGGCACCAGCGCCTCGGCGCCGAGGCAGAGCGCCGCGAGGCCGCGCGACGCGTCCGGGTGGCGGCAGTGGTCGAACATCGCGTCGATCAGCCGGCGCGTGCCGATCAGCGGCTGCGCGCCTTCCGTCGTCAGCCCGAAATGCTCGAGCATCGCGCGGTACACGAGGCTGTGCGGCGTCTCGCTGTCGTCGGTGAGGCCGAGCTCCTCGCACAGGTTGCCGGCGAGCTTCAGCACGTCCGCGTTGTTCGGCAGGTTCGCCATCAGCGCGCACAGGTAGCGCGTGAAGTAGCTGCTGTAAAGCCCCTGCTGGACGAGAAACAGCTTCAGCTCGTCGAGCGGCACGTCGCCCTCGCGGCAGCGCGCGAGAAACGAATGATCGCGAATCCGGTCGACCAGATCGGCCTTCGCTTCTTCCAGCACGGTCAGATGCATCTTCATCGCCCACTACTCCTTGTCAGATTGTCGTTCGCCTGCGGCGTGGCCCGGCCGGCGCCGCCGTCGTTCAGGAAGGCCGCGACCCGGTCCTGCAGCGCGCGGCTGGTGTACACGCCGAAATGACCGGCGTCGTCGATCGTCTCGAGCGTCGCGCCGTCAAGCGCGTCCGCCACGCCGCGCGACGTCGCGGCATGAATCACGTCGTCGCGCGCGCCGTGCAGCACGAGCGCGGGCAGCGCGAGGCGGGCCAGGCGTGCCGCCCAGTCCTCGCGCAGGCACGCGGCCTGCATGGACGCGTAGCGGCAGATCGATGCGTCGTCGCCGAACGGCAGCCCGTTCAGCGTTGCAAGCTGGTAGTCGAGCGAGCCGTCGTCGACGCGGCGCGCCTGGTTCAGCAGCACCCGCACCAGCGCCGCGTACGACGCGCCGCCGTCGGCGATCCGCTGCCACAGCGGCAGCACGGATTTCTGGTACAGCGTGCGCTCCGTGACGCCCGCGACTTCCATCGACGGACTCAGGATCACGAGCCGCTCGGCGGCCAGCACGCGCTCGTCGAGCGCATGCACGGCGGGGTTCGCGCCCGAGCAGTACGCAACGAGCGCCGCGACGCGCGCATCGGCGCCGCCGAATGCCGCGAGCACGTCGGCCGCGTCCCGCGCATGCCGCGCGAGCGACAGGTCCGCCGCGTCGCCGCCGCCATCGGGCAGCCCGCGCGATTCCCACAGGATCACGTGGTGCCGCTCGGCGAGGCGCGCGGCCAGCGGCGCGACGAAGGCGGCGGACACGCCGAGCGCGTTGACGACCAGCACCGTCGGCGCGTCGGGGTCGCCCGCCTCGAACGCGGCGAGCGGCACGCCGTCGCTCGCGATCACGGTGTGCGCCGCGAGCGCGTCCAGCGGGCGCAGCGCGTCGAACGCGCGCATCCGCGCATCGAGGTAAGGCAGCGCCGCACGCGGGCGCACTTCGATCAGATCGACCATCGCATCACTCCGGATTCGGTTGGTTGTCGACGACCACGCACGTGGCGAGCGTGCCGAGCCCCTTCACGACCAGCGCGTGCCGCCCGGGTGCCCAGGCGCCGCTCAGGCCGGCCGCGAGCGCGACGGGCGCGCTGGCGGCGAGCCGGTCGATCGTGCCCGGCGCGCCGGGGCGCACGACGTGCACGGCCGGCGCGGAATCGGTCGCCGCATCGTCCGCCACGCCATGCAGCGCGGCCGCGATCAGCGCCGGAAAGCCGCGCGTGTGCGCCGCGTCGAATGCGTCGTCGTCGAACGCCTGCTGCGACCAGCCGATGATCCGGCCGAGGTCGCCCGCACGCGGCTCGCCCCCCGCGAGCCACATGAGGCCCGCGCCGGGATGCAGCGCGCGGGCGTCGCGCAGCGGCGCATCGGCGCGCGCGACGTAGCGGGCGCTCGGCAGGTCGAAGCCGCCCGCGCACACCGCGTCCGCGTGGCCCGCCGCGATCTGCCGGCAGGCGCCGACGATCGCGTCGAGGCCGGCCTGGTAGCCGAGGAAGGTCAGGTTCGGGCCGCGCCAGTCGAGCAACGACGCGACGATCGCGGCGGTGGCGTTCGGCAGGCCCGTCGCGTACCACGACGGCGTCACCTGCGCGAAGCCTTCCGCGCGCACGGTGCCGAGGCATTGCTCGGCGACGTCGATCGCGCCGAACAGCGTGCCGAAGCTCACGCCGATCCGGCCGGCCGGCGTCGCGCGGTCGGTTTCGCCGAGCGCGGCGCGCAGCCGCTCGGCGGCGGCCAGCGTCATCCGCGCCTTCACCGGCAGCGGGCCGACCTTGCGCGAGCGGCGCTCGGCATGCAGGTGCGCATCGGTCAGCACGCCATCGTCGGCGGGCACGATCGCGGCGGCCGCCGCGATCCGGAACGCGCGGCGGGGCGCGCGGGGCATCACGGCGCTCATGCGCTCGTCTCCTCGTAGGCGCGTGTGGCGTCGGCGACGACCATCACGCAGTTGTTGCCGCCGAAACCGAATGCGTCGACCAGCACGCTGTCGCCCACGAGCGGCAGGCCGTCGCCGTCGGCGATCCGCACGTCACCGAGCGCGTCGTCGCGCACGTCGAGGTTCGCGGTGGGCGGCAGGTGCCGCCGCGCGAGCGCGAGCGCCGCGGCGACGAGCGAGAACGTGCCGGCCGCCGCCTGCGGATGGCCGAGCGTCGACTTGATCGACGTGACGGGCGGCAGCGCGTCGCTGCCGAAGGTGTCGGCGAACGCGCGGCGCAGCGCCGCGATCTCGGCGCCGTCGTTGGTCGGCGTGCCGGTGCCGTGCGCGAACACGCCGCCGAGCGCATCCGCGCACACGCCGCTCGCCGCGAGCGCGGCGGCGATCGTGCGTGCGACGCCGTCGACGTCGGGCGCGGTCGCGTGCGCCGCGTCGCAGCCCGACGCGTAGCCGGTCACGACCGCGCGGATCGGCGCGCGGCGCGCGAGCGCCGCGTCGAGCGGCTCGAGGCATACGCACGCGGCGCCTTCGGACAGCACCACGCCCTGCCGGTCGCCGCTGAACGGCCGGCAACGGTCGCCGGTCGCGACGCGCAGCCCGTTGAAGCCGCAGATCGTGTATTCGAGCAGCACGTCGACGCCGCCCGCGATCATCACGTCGGCCTCGCCCGCCAGCAGCGCGTCGATCGCGAGCGCCGGCGCGAGCAGCCCCGACGAACAGGCGGTCGACAGCACCGCGAGCGGGCCGCGCCAGCGCCCGTCGCGGCCCGGCAGCACCGCGCTCGCATCGAGATCGGCCGTGCGCGCGGCGTCGCCGCCGTGCGCGTCGATCAGGCGGTTCTCCGCCACTTCGACGCCGGCCGTCGTCGTGCCGAGGATGCAGCCGATCCGCAGGTCGCCGAGCGCGTCGGCCAGGCCCGCATCGGCGAGCGCGTGGCCGACCGCGTGGCGCGCCAGCGCGGCCGCGCGGTTCTCGACGCCGGCCGTGGCCGGTTCGAGCGCGCGCCAGGCCACCTCGGGCACCGCGATCACGTTGTCGGCCGGATAGCCGGCGAGCGGCCGCTTCGGCCACGGCCCGTTCAGCACTGCGCGCGACTCGAGCGCGCGCCACAGCGCGTCGGTGGTCGCGCCGGCCGGCGACAGCACGCCGAAGCCGGTGATGGCGATCGGTGTCGTCATGACGCGTCCTTTGCGGCATCGACGGCGCCGAGCGCCTCGACGATGCCGTCGACCAGCGACGCGAGCGTCAGCCCGACCAGGCGCTCGGGCGGAAACGCGATCGCGTGCTGCAGCTGGCAGCGCACGACCAGGTCGATCAGCTCGACCGACGTGAAACCCGCGTCGACGAGCGGCAGGTCGGCGTCGAGCGCGTCCGGCGCGACATGCAGCGTCGCCGCGAGCGTCGCGCGCCATTCGGCGAGGAGCTGCGCACGCAACGGCGCGGGCGCGACGGCGGGTTCGGGGATGAGCGATTGGGCGTCCACGGGGCGGTCCTTGTTGTACGTCGGGTTCGTCGATATCGGAAACATCACGCGGGCTGCGCCGTCGCGGCCGGCGTGCGCACGGTGGCAAGCCGCAGCGAGCACGCGATCGCGACGAGCGCGAGCACGCCGATCGCGAACGTCACGTCGGAGATCGCGCGGGCAGACGCCAGCTTCTCGCCGGGCGCCGCGACCGCCAGATAGATCGCGCCGAGCGCGGCGACGCCGATCACGATCGACAGCTGCACCGACGTCGTGACGAGGCCGCTCAACGCGGGCGCGTGCTGCGGCGACGTGCGCTGCGTCATCTGGTTGACCGTGGTGCCGAACGTGAGCCCGTGGCTCGCGCCGGCGCAGAACAGCAGCGGCACCATCACCGCGGCGATCCAGCCGGCGTGGCGCGCGGTCGCGCCGAACGCGAGGTTCGCGGCCACCATCGCCACCAGCGCGACCGCCGGCGTGAAGCGCAGCAGGCGCGCGGGCAGCTTCGACCAGGTCACGTTCGAGATGCCGAAGCCGAACGCATACGCGGCGAACACGAAGCCCGAGATCATCGGCGAGTAGCCGAGGCCGGTCTGCAGGTACAGCGCGCACGCGAACAGCCAGCCGCCGTAGCCGACGAAGCCGATCGACACGACCGCGAGCCCCGGCCGGATGCCCGTCGCGAGCAGCGCGTCGAGGTTCAGCAGCGGGCTGCCGCCGCGATTCGCGAGCGCGCGCTCGAAGCGCAGGAAGGTCGCCACGCCGATCACGCCCGCCGCGAGCGAGGCCCAGACCCATGCGGCCCAGCCGACGTCGTGGCCGAACGTGAGCGGCACGACGATCAGCAGCATCGCGCCCGTCAGCAATGCGACGCCGACCAGGTCGAGCTTGCGCCGCTCGGGCCCCGCGAGCGCCGGCAGCACCGAGCGCGCGCTCGCGAGCAGCACGATGCCGATCGGCACGTTGATCAGGAATGCGGGGCGCCACGACAGCCCGGCGACGTCGGCGGTGATGATCACGCCGCCGAGCGCCTGGCCGGCGGTCGAGCCGAGGCCGAGGATCATCGAGTAGAAGCCGATCGCGCGGGCCCGCGCGCTGCCCTCGTAGCTGCGCTGGATCAGCGACATCACCTGCGGCACCAGCATGGCCGCGCCGATGCCCTGCGCGATGCGCCCGACGATCAGCAGCCACGTGCCCGGCGCGACGCCGCACGCGAGCGACGACACGGTGAAGATCGCCAGCCCGATCACGAACAACCGGCGGTAGCCGTAATCGTCGCCGAGCCGCGCGCCCGTGATCAGGAACACCGCGTACGCGAGGATGTAGCCGGCAACGACCAGCTGCAGCAGCGCACCGGAAATGCCGAGGTCCGCGCGCAGCGCGGGAGCGGCGACGTTCACGATCGACGTGTCCATCGCGGCCATCCCCTGCCCGATCAGCAGCAGCGGCAGCATCCGGCGGTGCGGCGCGGCGTGCCCGGACGTCGCACCCGCGACGCCAGCCCGGTCGATTCCAACATTCGACATAAAGAATCCCTGTGGCTTACGCGATCGCGTCGCGCTTCAGTTGCTCGAGCTTGCCTTCGACGTCCTTCCACGCCGCCGCGTCAGGCAGCGCCGGCTTGCGGATCGTGATGGTCGGCCAGCTCTGCGCGAGCTCGCGGTTCAGGCTCGCGTACAGCGATTGGTCCGCTTTGAGCGCGACGTCCTGGCTGATCGCGCCGACCGGGCATTCCGGCTCGCAGACGCCGCAATCGATGCATTCGTCCGGATCGATGACGAGAAAATTCTCGCCCTCGTGGAAACAGTCGACGGGGCACACTTCGACGCAGTCGGTGTGCTTGCAGTTGATGCAGTTCTCGGTGACGACGTAGGTCATCGGGGTTCTCCGGTGGGGACGGGAATCGGTTTTAGGTTCGTGACACTCAGTGCTGCGTGGCGGGCGGCATGGGCGGCGCGCCCGCCCGGCCGCGGACGTGCAGCGCACGCCGCGCGGGAAACATCGCGACCGACGCCACCGTGCATTCGCGGCGGATGTCGCTGGTCGGCACGACTTCGATCGGCGGCTCGCCGAGCAGCGCGAGACAGGCCGCCGCATCCGCGTCGTCCGGCAGGCGCGCGAGCCCGGCCCGGCACGCGTCGAGCCGCCGCTGCGACGACGTGCGCGCGAACGGGTTCAGCGCGTCGCCGGCGACGAACGCCGGATGCAGGAAGTGATTCGTATGCGCATGCTCGGCGCCCTCGATCACGAGGAGCGTGTCGGGCAGGTATTCGATCGTCACGACGCGCTGCGCATCGGCGATCGTCAACGCGCGCGAACTCGCGAGCGACAGCCCGCGCAGCGTGTCGATGCACTCGTCGACGCTCGCGCAGGTATCGAGCAGATGGCGGATCGCGAGGTAGCCCGGAATGCCCGGCCGCCATTCGCCGCCGAGCACGAGGTTCAGCCCGATCGCGACGCCGTGGCGGTTGATCCCGAGATAGCCGAGCAGCCCGGTGAAGCTGACGAGCGCGACGTCCGCGCCGCGCTTGCCACCGCTCGCGCCGTTCTCGCCGTGCGTGATCTCGAGCACGCTCAGCTCGCTCGCCATGTCGCCGTTCAGGTCGATGGTCTGCGCGATCACCGCCTGCCCGTTCGCATGCCGCGCGAACGTCGTGCAATCGCCGCGCGCGGCGACCGGAATCCGCTGGAAGCCCGTCAGCTCGCGGCGCAGCTGCAGCAGGTACGCATCCTCGAGCGTGATGCCCGCGCCTTCCGCGAGCCCGTGCACCTCTTCCGCGAGATCGGGCAGCTCGCGCTCGATCACCCGCGCGTGACGCTCGACGAGCGGCGCCAGTTCGCGCAGCCGCGCGGCCGTCACGAGCGGCGCGAGCCGCGCGATGCGATCGGTCAGGAAGCCCTGGATCGCGTCGCGCAGCGCCGCGCCGTGCTGGCGGCCGATTTCGCGGCGGCTGCCGGCCAGCCGCACGACGCGGGCCGGATCGACGTCGGCGTCGATCGTGAACCGCGCGTCATGCGGCGCGTCGGGCGACCCGCCCGGCACCGGCTCAACGAAAGCGGGTTGCACGGACATCGGGCCACTCCGCTTTCAGGATGCTGTAGTAGATCGCGTCGCGACGGCGGCCGCTCGGCATGAAGTTGAAGCTGCGCATCACGCCTTCCTCGGTCGCGCCGATCGACTTCAGGCCCGCGCGCGCCCGCGAGTTCAGCACGTCGGTCTTGAATTCGACGCGCTCGCAGCCGAGCTCGCCGAACGCGTATTCGAGCAGCAGCCCCTTCGTCGCGCGGTTCACGGCGGTGCCGCGATACGGCGCGCCGAGCCACGACCAGCCGATCTCCAGCCGGCGGTCGGCCGGTGCGAGGTTGCCGAACGCGGTCGTGCCCGCGAAGCGGCCGCTCGCCTTGTCGATGATCGCGAACACGACGCGCGTGCCCGCCAGCGAATCGGCGATCGCGCGCTCGAGGAACGTGACCAGGCTCGGCTCGTCGTGCACGACCGACACCATGTAGGTCCAGCTGTCCGGGTCGTATGCGATCTGCGCGAAGCCTTCCTTGTCGTCGACGCCGATGCGGCGCAGCGTCACGACGTCGTTCTCCAGCGTCGTGTCGAGGATCTTCGGAATGTTCCAGGTCATCGTGATTCCTTATGCGGGTACTTTGGTCGCCAGCAGGTTGACAATGTCGCGGCCGGTGCGCAGCTTCGCGAGGTCGTCCTCACCGAACTCCGTCAACGGCACGCGCGCGGTTTCGCACACGCCGCTCATCAGCACGATCAGCTCGAGCGACGCGAGGCCGAAGTCGTAGGTCAGATCGTCGTCGAGCGGCAGGCTCGCCGCTTCCGATTCGGGGCGTCCGACCACTTCGCACAAGTGGCGCCGCACAATGGATTCGATATCGCTCAAGGTCGTCCTCCATAAAGTCGATCGATTTCGTTCTTGAATGCATTGAAGATTTCCTTGCGCTTCGGCTTGAACTGCGACGTGACGAAGCGCGTCTCGGTGCCGAACGGCTGCGGCGCGATGAACGCCTTCACGATCCGCTCGTGCGGTGCGAGCGTTTCGTTGAGATCCGCGAGATGCGCATGGATCGCCGTGTGGTCGGCGCGCGCGTCCTGCGGCGAGATCACCGCGACGAGGTACGGCTGGCCCGCGCCGTACAGCACGCACTCCTCGACGCCCACGTGCGTCTTGACCTGCTCCTCGAGCTTGCGCGTATGCACGTTCTTGCCGTTCGCGAGTACGATCAGGTCGTCGGCGCGGCCGAGGATGTACAGGAAGCCGTCGTCGTCGAAGCGCGCGAGATCGCCGGTGCGCACCTCGCCGCTCGGCAGGAAGATCCGCTCGCTCGCGCCCGGCTCGCTGTACAGGTACTGCGTGTTGACCGGCTCGTCCGCGCCGACGATCAGCACGCCTTCGTCGTCGATCCGCGCGCGCTTGCCCGGAATCAGCCGGCCGACGCTGCCCGTGCGCGCGTGACCCGGATAGTTCTTGGTCACGATGCACGTCTCGTTCATCCCGTAGCCTTCGAAGATCGGCACGCCCGCTTCCTCGAAGAAGCGCAACGTATCGGGGTTCGCCGGCGCGGAGCCCGTCCACATGTAGCGGATGCGCGAACCGAGCAGCGCGTCGATGCGCTGCCGGCGCGCGTCGAGGCCGGTTTCGCCGGCCGGCGTCGTGCGCTCGATGCGTTTCTTCACGCCGTCGTAGAAGCCCGGCACGCCCATCACGACCGTCGGCGGCTGCTGCCGGGTCGCCTCGAGCGCGAACTCGAACGGCGCGACCGTCACGTCGTGGCCGAACGTCAGCGCCGAGTAGATCCAGTAGCGCTGCTGCAGCAGCGACAGCGGCAGGAACACCAGCACGTCGTCGCCGTCACCGTCGCCGTGCGCGTAGAGCTGCTGGACCGCCGCGAGCGACGCGTCGATGCTGCCGGCACGCGCCGCGAGCCCTTTCGGCTCGCCGGAGCTGCCGGACGTGAACTTGATCGTCGTCGCGTCGTCGCGCGCATACACGGCCGCTTCGAACGGCGGCGCGACCGGATCGACGTCGCTGCCGTCGCCGCACGCACGCACGTGTGCATCGACCCGCGCGCGCAGGTCGCGCGCCGGGTCGAACGACGTCGCGCCGTCCGCGTAGACGGCGTCCAGCGCGTACTTGTCGACGAGCGCCTGGTTCGGCTGGAACTTGCCGAACTCGAAGCCGGCCGTGACGATGCCCGCCTTCAGCGCGGCGAGATCGAGCAGCACCCACGCGAGCCCGTTTCGCGCGACGATGCCGATGCGCGCGCCGCACGCCAGGCCCGCCTCGCGCAGGTCGAGCGCAAGCCGCGTGGCCTGCGCGTCGAGCTGCGCGTGCGTGAGCACGACGCGGCCGCCCTGCTGGAAGAACGTGATGCGGTGCGTGTCGCGCTTGCCGCCGCTGGCGGCAACCGTGTTGACGACGCTGGTCGGCGCTGCCGTCACAGTGCGCCCTCCGTCGCCGTGGCGCGCAGCGTGTCCGCCGCGTTCGGCAGCACGTCGCCCGCGAGGTCGAGATAGGTGCCTGCCTCGAACCCCTTCACGACGAGCCGGCGCGCGTCCGGCGTCATCAGGTAGTTGACGAGCGCGGTGTACAGCGCCTCGAGCCACAGCGTGCGGCGGCGCACGCGCAGCATGTCCTCGGTCGAATACTCGTCGCCTTCGGCACGCACGATGCGCACGTCGTAGAAACCGCGATAACGCTGGCCCGCGATGTTCAGCGGCGGACGCGACATGTCGGGCCCCGGCACGCGGATCGAGTACTTGACGCGCGCGCGGTTGTGCGCGGCGCGGTGCATGTCCGAGTGCGACGAGATGTCCGGCACGAGCGGCGGGTAGTACCAGTGACGCGACGCGCGGATCAGCGGGCGCTCGAAGTTGCCCGGGATGAAGTGCCAGCGGTTGAACTGCATCCGCTTCTGCACGGAGCTCGCGATCATGTTGCTTTCCGTGTCGCCGTAGCGCTCGATCGTGCGGTGCGACACGTACGCGGTGAAGAAGCTGCCCGGCGTGAGCGCGTGCACCGTGTCGATCAGCGTCGGCTCGTCGTAGGTGACGAGCTGGCCGATGTCGCGCAGCGAGCTCGACATCCCGTAGTCCGAACCGGTGGCGAGCACGGCCGACGCGACGGTCTTCTCGATCAGGTATTCGATCCAGCTCGTGACGGCCGAGCTGCCCGCCTCGCACGGCACGCCCGCGACGTCGCGCGCGATCGCCGCGTTCGCGAGCAGCGCCATCGCGACATACTCGGGCGGTTCGAACTCGCCGTGCGGCGACACGAACTGGCGGAAGTCGTCGCCGAATTCGCGATACCACTGATCATGCGCCTCGGTCGATACGGTCGAGTGCAGGATCCGTTCGGTCTTCTGGAAATTGAGGCCGTAGATCCAGCGGTAGCGCAGCCACGGCTTGCCGATCGCGCACAGCGTCTGCTCGCGGATCTTCTGCGCGCGCTCGAACAGGTCGAGATCGAGCGGCACCGCCACTTCGCAGCCGGCTTCCGTGTAGCTCGCCGCGAGCTGGTTGAGGCGGCCGACGACGTCCTGCGCGGTCAGCAGCGCGCCGTTGAATTCCTCGAAGCGCACCGAGCGGCCCGACAGGAACAGCGCGTTCAGCGCGGCGACGATCAGCACGTCCTCTTCGCTCCAGGCCTCGTACGGCAGCTCGCGCAGGCGGGGCAGATGGCCCTTGCCGCTCTTGCTGTCGATCAGGTTCGTGAAGCGGTCGATCAGCGCGAAGAAGCGGTCGCCGACATAGAAGCACACCGATTCCACGTGCTCGACGTGATCGATGACTTCCTCGAGCACGCGCGACAGGTTCCCTTCCGCGTGTGCACGATCCATCGCTGCGCGCACCTCGGCGAAGCTGCGGCGTTCGATCGCGCGCCACGCGGCGAGCATCGTGTCGATCTCGGCGAGCACGTCGTCACCCACCGTCACGGTGCCGAGGTCGACCCAGCTGTCGTTCTCCTCGTAGGCCACCTTCGGCTCCGACGCCGGGCGGATGTGCAGGCGGCCGAGCGAGTTCACGTACAGCGCGAGCGTCGTGCCGCCGGCGATCCCGGCCGGCGCGTCGCCGTCGATGCGCACGTCGCGATGGCGCTGCAGCACGTCGAGTGCCGCGCGTTCATAGGCGCCGAGTGCCAGGCGCGCCTGCCCGAGCGGATAGATGCCGCCGTGCGTGACCGCGTGGATCGCGACGTCGCAGGCCGGCTGGCCGGCGTGCGCGTCGCCGCGCAGGTATTCCGTCATGTCGAAGCCGTACAGGCTGTGCGATCCGCGGTCTTGCGTCGGCGTGTGTGCTCTGGGGTCCATCGTCAACCTCTCTTCAAGCAAGGAAACTCGATCAAAAGCGCACCTGCATCGGTTCGACCGAGCAACGCGCCTGCTGTGGGGTGTGTCGTTTCGACGGGATGAAGCGAGGCGAACGACCGACTCGCGCAGGCATCGGTGCCCGGCGCAGGTGACCATTCGCTAGATCGAGATTTCAACGTGCGCCGTTGATTGCGACAACTACCAAAGTTTGCAGCTGACTCCGCTCGCACATCGCGCGCGACGCTCGAACGGCGACACGCACGACGCAATACGCGCCAGGCCACGCGCAACGGGCCCTGCGCGACGCAGGCACGCGGGCGCGCAAACGTGCGCGCGCACGCTCACGCGCCGCGCATGCGCGGCGCCGGACGATTGGACGACGAAATGAATGCGCGACGACTCAGCTCAGCAGCCCGAGCATCGTCGCGCGCACGACGGCGGAAGTCTTGTTGGCGGCCTTGAGCTTCGTCACCGCGTTCTTGACGTGGAAGTTCACCGTATCGACGGAGATCACCAGGATCGTCGAGATCTCGCTCGACGTCTTGCCGTCCGCGGCCCACTTGAGCACCTCGACCTCGCGGTCGGTCAGGTCGCGCTCGGTGTGCGGCGCAAGCTTCGGCATCAGCATGCCGGTCATCGCCAGATGCGTCGTGCTGACGAGCCAGCGCATCTTGAACTCGTTCTGCTCGAGCTCGGCGAGCGTGATCGGATCGTGCGAGCGGGCGAGCGTCAGCATGCCGGACACGCCGCAGCGGTCGAACGCCGACTGCGTCCAGCCGTAGCACAGCCCGTGCGCCTGCGCCTCGAACCAGAGGTCGGGCGTATCGGCGAAGAACGCGTCGCTCCACACCACGGGCGCCTGCGAGCGGCGCGCATGCCGCACGGTGGGGTCGATATCGACATAGCGCGCCTCCTGATAGCGCGTCTGCCATGCCTGCGGATAGTTGTTGAGCAGATAGATCTTCGGTCGCGACACCGGCCACGGCATGCGCAACCCATATGCGCAGTATTCGTAGCCGAGACCGCGCGCCGCCTCCTCGATATGACCGTAGATCTCCCGCTCCGAACTGGCTCGTTCCAGTCCGGCCAACAGCTCTTCAACCCAGTTTGTCATCTTGGCTCCTGGTCGCGTCTCCGGTCGTGCCGGCGCGGCAAGCGTGGGCCCGGTGCGTCGGGCAGATGCACCAGCCCCGCCGACGCGCGCTCTCCCGGACGGGATCGCCGTCCGGCCACGATCGAGAAAAGCACGCCGGGGACTCTGATTCGATAGTGGTAATGCTCGCTCAACTACGACGACACTTGTTCGCTTCGGCCTGGCGGAATCGGACAAGTCGCCCATTCAGGCAACCAGCGGCGACACAGCAACGTTCCGGCACGCCTTGCGATTTATATTTAAAGAAACTCGATTACTGTTTTGGTTTTTGCCAGCAAAAATGGCTTTCGTATTGAAAGCGAATCGCTGGGTCGGTTCAAATGACATTTTTGCAGATTTCGCATGTGTCGGGCGCATATGACGCACGCTTTGGGGGCCGGGAACGCAAATATCACAGAGGCGGACCGAATAATCGCAGCGATTATTGCAACGATCAAAAATATTAAGATTGCCTTACACCGGCTTGCCGGCCGTCGTCAAGATGGATTTTCTTGATGTTTGGTTTCAAACGCCGGGGTATTGCGGACCGGATTCAAAATCGCCAAGTAAATATCTTTATCAGTAGCGCAGCTTACGAGCCGCCGAAAAAGGCAAGCGACCCGATATTCCCGCACATTTCGTATGGACTTCACTAATGTGTCAGTCGCCCGTTTTTTATTTAGAGCGATTCGTCGATTTATCCGCGTGCCGCTGCAGCGTCGTCCGGGTGGTAAAGATCGTTGAACCGGTTCCATTGCCGCGCGCACGGCATTCGCGATTCGCAAAATCGGCATTCGTATATGCCGAATCCACGGCGCGCCGCGGCGTTTAGTATCGGGGATGACACGGACACGACGGCGCCGGGCCCGGCAGCGCAAGACACGGCGCCTCGTGTGACAATCCCTGCACCGACGAGAACCGGATTCGTCCGACCAGGACACAGGAGACAGATGATCATGAAGCGCTGGCCGAACCGTTCGGAACGGGCCGCGCGCGGCGGCGGAGCGTGCCGGTGAGCGCGCCCGTCGCCCCGCCCGACGCCGGCCGGTCCGGCGCGATGCCGGCCGTGGTCGCATCCAAGCTGATGCCGCCGGCCAGCACCGACACGAACCTCGTGCGCCCGCACCTCGTCAACGCGATGCTCGCCGCGCACGCGGCGCGCCTCGTGCTGGTGCGCGCGCCGGCCGGCTTCGGCAAGACCACGCTGATGCAGCAGTACGTCGCGTCGTGCGACGCCCAGCGCCGCGCGGCCGTCTGGCTGCGGCTCGACGAGGCCGACAACGACCTGCCCCGGTTCGTCGCGCATCTCGGCGCGGGCCTGCGCACGCTGTCCCCCGCCGGCGACCTGAGCGCCGGGTTCGACGAGCGGCTGGCCGCGAGCGTGATCGAGACGGCCGCGTCGCTGCGCACGCCGTTCGCGATCCTGCTCGACGATTTCGAGGCGATCCAGAGCACGTCGGTGCTGAATTTCGTGCAGCTGCTGCTCGACGCGCTGCCGCCGAACGGCACGCTCGTGATCGCGTCACGCGCCACGCCGGCGATCGGCCTCGGCCGGATCCGCGCGCGCGGGCAGCTGCTGGAGATCCATCCGGCCGAACTGCGCTTCAGCCTGCAGGAGGCGACCGAGTTCATCCGCGACAAGTGCGCGCTGCCGCTGCGCGACAGCGAGATCGCCACGCTGCATCGCTGCACCGAAGGCTGGGCGACCGCGATCTTTCTCGCGACGCTGTCGCTGCGCCAGCGCGACGACTACGGCCGCTTCGTCGCGACGTTCTCGGGCACCAACACGCAGCTCGCCGAATACCTCGCCGAGGACATCCTCGGTCGGCAGAGCGCATCGTGCCGCACTTTCCTGATCGAGACCAGCATCCTCACGCAACTGTCCGCGCCGCTGTGCGATGCCGTCACCGGCCGCGACGACAGCGCCGCGATGCTCGACCTGCTCGAACGGTCGAACCTGTTCCTGTTTCCGCTCGACAGCGATCGCCGCGAATACCGCTATCACAGCCTGTTCGCGAGCTTCCTGCAGAACCGCCTGCGCGTGCAGCACCCGGGGCGCGAAGCGCAGCTGCACGCGGCCGCCGCGCGCTGGTATCTCGACGCCGGGCGGCCGGTGCCGGCCATCGACCACCTGCTGCGCGCCGGCCGGCACGACGAAGCGATCGCGCAGATCGCCGGTTGCGCGGATACGCTGCTCGGCGACGGCCGCGTGCGGCTGCTCGCGCGCTGGTTCGACCAGGTGCGCGATCGGCTGCCCGATGCCGATCCGCGCGTGCGCATCGGCGACGCGTGGGCGCTGCTGCTCAATCGCCGCTACGACGAGGCGGTGAACGCGGTGCAGCGCATCGTCGACGACAGCGCGGCGAGCGACGCGCGCGACGCGCTGCTGCTGCAGGCCGAGACGCTGCGCTGCGTGCTGTATGCGATGACCGACCGGATCGACGCGTGCTGCCGCACCGGGCTGCCGCATCTCGGCCGGATCTCGCCCGACGATACGTTCCAGTACTGCATGCTCACCAACTCGCTCGCGTACGGCCTGATGTCCGCGCACCGCTACGACGAGGCGCGCGACGTGCTCGCGCGCGCGTCGGCCAACGGCCGCAGCCAGGGCTCCGCGTTCCTGCGCAGCGTGTCCGACTGCATCGACAGCATCATCGATCTCGTGCACGGCCGGCTCGGCGGCGCGCTGGCGCGCCTGCGCAGCGCGGAACGGAGCTGGAACGAGCGGCACGGCGAAGTGACGGGCGGCCGCGCGGCCGCCGGCGTCGCGCTCGCGCTCGCGCTGTATGAAGCCGACGAGCTCGACGAATCCGGCCGGCTCGTGGTCGATACGCTGCCGTTCGCGAAGATGAACGGCCCGGTCGACTCGATGACGTCGTGCCACGTGCTCAGCGCGCGCATCGCACTCGCGCACGGCGACCGCGACCTGTGGCAGCGGCGGCTCGTCGAGCTCGAGGCGCTCGGCGTGCAGGTCGGCTCGCAGCGCGCGATCTGCTCGGCGTGGCTCGAACGCGCGCGCGTCGCGACGCTCGACGGCGCGCTCGACGCCGCCGCGCAGGCGCTGCATTCGGCCGAGCTGCATGGCGGCTGGGAACAGGACGACCTCGCCGGCTATGCGAACGAAGTGGACCTGCCGTCGATCGCGCGCTGGCGCCTGGAAATCGCGCGCGGCAACGACGCATCGACCTGCGCGGCGCTGGCGGACGCGATCGCGGCGGCTGCCTCGCGGCAGCGCTACTGGCGCGCACTGAAACTGCGCCTGCTGCGCGCGACGGCGCTCGATCGCATCGGCGAGCAGGACGCCGCGTTCGACGAGCTGACCGAGGCGCTGCGCTGCGCGAGCCACGAAGGCATGCGCCGCACGTTCGTCGACGAAGGCGACCGGCTCGCCGCGTTGCTGCAACGGTGGGCGACGCGTCACCAGACGGCCGCCGCGTCGCTCGGCATCGCGCCGCAGTTTCTTTCCCGGCTGCTCGAACGCACCGGCTGCGCCGCGCCCGCTCAGGATGCGCCGTTGCAGGCCGCGGCAGCCCACGCCGAGCGCGTGCCCGACGCGGACACGCTCACGCCGCGCGAACTCGACGTGCTGCGCATGCTCGCGATCGGCCATCGCAATCGCGTGATCGCGGAAAAGCTGTTCGTGTCGGAATTCACGGTGAAGTCGCACCTGCGCCGCATCAGCGCGAAGCTCGGCGCGCAGAGCCGCACCGAAGCGGTGGCGATCGCGCGCTCGCGCGGGCTGATCGAATGACGGCGCGGTGACGGGACGCACCGCGCGTGGCCGTTGTCGCGCGTCGGCGCGGAAACGGCGCGCGGCCGCATCGCGGCCGCGCCGGTGACCGTCACGCCGCTGCGGGCGCGGGCCACACGAACAGCGGCGGCGCCTTGTCCTTGAAGCGCCGCACGGCCTCCTGGTGATAGTCGGTCGTGAACGCGATCCCCTGCGCGAGCGCCTCCATCTCCAGCATCGCGCGCAGGTCGCTCGCATACGACTGGTTCAGCGCACGCTTCGCGAGCCCGAACGCCACCGGCGACGCATTCGCGAGACCGGTCGCGATCTGCCGCGCGCGCGCGTGCAGCACGTCGGGCGCCGCGATCTCGAACACCGCGCCGAGACGCTGCGCCTCGTCCGCGCCGATCTCGCGCGCGGTGAAGATCAGGTCCTTCGCGCGCGCCATCCCGACGATGCGCGGCAGCGTATAGAACGCGCCGCAGTCGGGCACGAGCCCGACCTTCATGAACGGCATGCAGAAGCGCGCGCGCGGCGTCGCGACGATGAAATCCGCGAGCAGCGCGAGGCTGAAGCCCGCGCCGTACGCGACGCCGTCGACGGCCGCGATCACCGGCCGGTCGAGGTCGAGCAGCATGCCGGCCCAGCCGTGCAGATCGTCGATCCGATCGCGGCCGGCCGCCGCCGCCGTCACGTTCATCGCCTGGATATCGCCGCCCGCGCAGAAATCCTCGCCCGCGCCGCGCAGGATCACCGCGCGCACCGTGCGGTCGGCGCGGATCGCATACACCGCGTCGCGCAGCGCATTGCGCAGCGGCAGGTTCAACGCGTTCTTGCGCTGCGGGCGATTGAACGTCAGCGTCGCGATGCCGTCGGCCGTGTCGATCAGCAGCGGGTTGTCTTCATCCATGGTTGATCCTCCCTTCATGCGCGTCACAGCGTGCGCGCGATCAGTTCCTTCATGATTTCGTTCGACCCGCCATAGATCCGGCTCACGCGCGAATTCACGTAGAGCCGCGCGATCGGGTATTCGATCATGTAGCCGTAGCCGCCGTGCAATTGCAGGCATTCGTCGATGATCTCGCCGGCGTGCTGCGTACACCACCATTTCGCCATCGCGGCGGTTTCCGCGTCGAGTTCGCTGCGCAGCACCTTCGCGATGCAGTCGTCGACGAACACGCGCGCGATGTGCGCGTTCGTCTTGCACTCGGCGAGCTTGAAGCGGGTGTTCTGCAGCGCGATCAGGTCGGTGCCGAACACCTTGCGCTCGCGCACGTAGGCGATCGTGTCGTCGAGCGCGCGCTCCATCGAGCCGAGCGCACCGAGCGCGATGATCATCCGCTCCTGCGGCAATTGCTGCATCAGCTGGTAGAAGCCCTGCCCTTCCTCGCCGCCGAGCAGGTTCGCGCACGGCACGCGCACGTCGTCGAAGAACAGCTCGGCCGTGTCCTGCCCCTTCTGGCCGATCTTCTCGAGCACGCGGCCGCGCCGGAAGCCGGGCAGGTCGGCCGTCTCGACGACGACGATCGACACGCCCTTCGCGCCCTTGTCCGGATCGGTCTTCACGACGACGCAGACGAGATCCGCGAGCAGCCCGTTCGAGATGAACGTCTTCGAGCCGTTGATCACGTAGTGGTCGCCGTCGCGCACCGCGCGGGTCTTCACGTTCTTCAGGTCGGAACCCGCGCCCGGCTCGGACATCGCGATCGCGGCCACTATCTGGCCGCTCGCCATCTTCGGCAGCCAGCGCCGCTTCTGCGCGTCGCTGCCGTAGCGCAGCAGGTAGTGCGCGACGATCCCGCTGTGCACGTTCGTGCCGAGGCTCGACGCGATCGCGCGCGCCTGCTCGTACGCGATGATCGCCTCGTGCGCGAACGTGCCGCCGCCCCCGCCGTATTCCTCCGGGATGCTCGCGCACAGCATCCCGAACTCGCCGGCCTTGCGCCAGGTCTCGCGATCGACGTGCTGCTGCTTCCACCAGCGATCCTCGTGCGGCACGAGCTCGCGCTCGATGAACTTGCGGACCGAATCCTGGAAAATCGCGAGATCGTCGGTGATCCACGGGCTGCGGGTGTACGTCATCTGGGAACTCCTCGGGGCAATGGGCGGCGCGATCGCGCGCCGGGCGCGCGGCTTACGGGCGGCCGCCGCCGACGACCAGCACCTGGCCGCTGACGTAGTTCGATTCCGGGATGCAGAACAGGTACACCGCGCCCGCGGCTTCGGCCGGCGTGCCGCCGCGGCCGACCGGGATCATCGCCTCGATGTTCTTCATCAGCTGCGCGTTGACGCCGACCTTGATCTCCTGGCCCGCGATGTCGATCGTCGCGGCATTGCCCTCGCCGGCCACCGCATCCGTCAGGCGCGTCTTGATCAGCCCGAACGCGACGCTGTTCACGTTGACCTTGTAGCGGCCCCATTCCTTCGCGAGCGCCTTGGTGAGGCCGTTGATCGCCGCCTTCGCGGCCGAGTAGTTCGCCTGCCCCGCGTTGCCCATCACGCCCGACACCGACGAGATGTTGACGACCTTGCGGAACACTTCCTGCCCCGCGTCGGCCTCGGCCTTCGCGGTTTCGCGGAAGTAGTCGGACGCGGCGCGCAGGATGCGGAACGGCGCCGTCACGTGCACGTCCATGATCGCCGCCCACTGTTCGTCGGACATCTTCTGGATCACGTTGTCCCAGGTGTAGCCCGCGTTGTTCACGATGATGTCGAGCCGGCCGAACTTCTCCAGCGCGGTGCCGACGAAGCGCGTGCCGAAATCGGCATCGGTCACGCTGCCGGTGCACGCGACCGCCCGGCCGCCCGCCGCGACGATTTCCTGCACGACCGCGTTGGCCGGTTCGGCGTCGAGGTCGTTGACCACGATCGCGGCGCCGTCGCCGGCCAGCTTCAGCGCGATCTCGCGCCCGATGCCGCGTCCGGATCCGGAAACGATCGCGACCTTGCCCGTCAGTTTGCTCATGGGTAGTGCTCCTTATATGGATGAGAGTCAGGCGTCCGGCGCGATCAGCGCCTCGCCGGACAGTTTGATTTCGCCGGCCTGGTTGCGCGTGGTCAGCGCGACGCGCACCGTGCGCGCCGCGTCGTCGCGTGCGGTGACGACGCCCGTGCACGCGATCGCATCGCCGACGTGCGTGATCGCCGAAAACCGCACCGAGAATTCGCGGATCGCCTGCTGCGGCACCCAGTGGGTCAGCAGACGGCCGAGGTAGGCCATCGACAGCATCCCGTGCGCGAATACGTCCGGCATGCCGGCCTGCCGCGCGAAATCGAGGTCGACGTGAATCGGGTTGTGGTCGCCGGACGCGCCCGCGTACAACGCGAGCGTCAGGCGGCTCAGCGGCGCGGTCGTGAACGTCGGCAGTTCGCTGCCGACTTCGAGCGCGTCGAAACGAAGCTGTTGCATGTGTGTGTTCCTCTCGGTCTAGCCGTTGCGCACGACGATCACGCTGCGCAGGTCCGCGACGGCCGCGCCGTGCGCATCCGTCACGCGCGTGTCGCGCACGACGAACTCGAGCGCGCCGCCCTTCTTCGCGTAGATGTCCGCGATGCGCACCTCGAAGGTCAGGCGCTCGCCCGCGAACGCCATCCGGTGATAGCGGAAGTGCTGCTCGCCGTGCAGGATCCGGCCGATGTCGATGCCGAGCATCTCGATGGTCGCGCGCGGGTTCGGCGCCTCCATCTCGAGGCAGAACAGGAAGGTCGGCGGCACCGGCAGCGCCGGATAGCCGGCCGCCTTCGCGGCATCGGGGTCGAGGTAGCGCGGGTCGGCCTGCCCGGTCGCCTTCGCGAAGAAGCGCAGGCGGCCGGCCTCGACGTCCACCGTGTGGCGGGAGATCAGCGCGCCGATGTGGCGGGTGTCGATCATGTCGGGTTTCCTTGGCAGCGGCCGCTTACTGGCGCTCGTACAGCGTCACGACGCATGCGCCGCCGAGCCCGACGTTGTGCTGCAGCGCGAGGCGCGCGCCGTCCACCTGGCGCTGCTGCGCGTCGCCGCGCAGTTGCCACACGAGCTCCGTGCACTGCGCGAGGCCGGTCGCGCCGAGCGGGTGGCCCTTCGACAACAGGCCGCCGGACGGGTTGGTGACGATGCGCCCGCCATACGTGTTGTCGCCATCGACGATGAATTTCTCCGCCGTGCCTTCCGGCGTGAGCCCGAGCGCTTCGTACGAGATCAGCTCGTTCGCGGTGAAGCAGTCGTGCAGCTCGACCACGTCGACGTCGGTCGGCGCGACGCCCGACTTCTCGTAGACCGCCTGCGCAGCCGCGCGCGTCATGTCGTAGCCGACCACCTTGCGCATGTCGCCTTCGTCGAACGTGCTGTTGCGGTCGGTCGTCATCGCCTGCGCGCGGATCGCGACGCGCGTGTCGAGCCCGTGCCGCTTCGCGAACGCCTCCGAGCAGACGATCGCCGCCGCCGCGCCGCAGGTCGGCGGGCAGCATTGCAGGCGCGTCAGCGGATCGAACACCACCGGCGCCGCCAGCACCTCGTCGAGCGTCACCGTGTTGCGGAACACCGCGAACGGATTGCGCGCCGCGTGCTGGCGCGCCTTCACCGAGATGCGCGCGAAGGTGTCCGGGCGGATGTCGTATTCCTTCAGGTAGTCGCGGCCCGCGCCGCCGAAGAACTGCGCGGCGCGCGGCGCCTGCTCGTCGTAGCCCTGGATGTCGGTCATCGCGGTGACGAAGCGCGCCATCGGCGTCGGGCGATCGGTGTACGCGCCCTTCAGCGCGCCCGGCACCATCTGCTCGAAGCCCACCGCGATCGCGCATTCGATCGCGCCGCTTTCGACCGCCTGGCGCGCGAGGAACAGCGCGGTCGAGCCGGTCGAGCAGTTGTTGTTGACGTTGATCACCGGAATGCCGGTGAGTCCGACGCCGTAGATCGCCGCCTGCCCGGCGGTCGAATCGCCGTACACGTAGCCGACGTACGCCTGCTCGACCAGCAGGTAGTCGATGCGCGCATCGGCCAGCGCCGCGCGCGCCGCGCTGGCGCCCATCGTCGCGTAATCGTCGCTTGCGCCGGGCTTCGTGAACGGGATCATGCCGACGCCGGCCACCACCACTTTATTGCTCATGTTCGTATCCTGATGAAAGGTTCAGAGGCAAGACTTCAGTTGACCCGGCGCGCGTGGTTCTCCCAGAAGGGCGCGCGCAGGTCGCGTTTGAGGATTTTTCCGGCCGCGGACAGCGGCAGTTCGCTGCGGAACTCGATGCTCTTCGGGCACTTGTAGGTGGCGATCAGCGCGCGGCAGTGATCGCGCAATGCCTGTTCGTCCGGCGCGTGCCCGTCGCGCGGCACCACTACCGCGTGCACGGCCTCGCCCCAGCGCGCGTCCGGGATGCCGATCACCGCGCACGCGGCGACGTCCGGATGGCGCGACAGCGCGTTCTCGACTTCGGCGGAATACACGTTCTCGCCGCCCGTCACGATCATGTCCTTCATGCGATCGACGATGAACAGGTAGCCGTCGTCGTCCATGTAGGCGCCGTCGCCGGTATGGAGCCAGCCGTCGCGCAGCGCCGCGCGCGTTTCCTCCGGCCGGTTCCAGTAGCCGGCCATCACGTTCGCGCCGCGCACCACCACCTCGCCGACTGTATGGCGCGGCACTTCGTGGCCGTCGGCATCGACGACCTTGATCGTCACGCCGAAGCCCGCGCGGCCGGCCGAGCGGTACAGGCCGCTCGCGCGCGCGTCGGGGCCGTGGTTCTCCGGCGGATTCACCGACACCACCGGCGACGCCTCGGTCAGCCCGTAGCCGTGATAGAACGCGATGCCGGGCATCAGCGCGAGCGCGCGATCGAGCACGCCCGCGCTGATCGGCGACGCGCCGTAATAGATGCGCTTGAGCGTCGACAGGTCGTAGCGGCCGAACTCGGGATGATCGATGATCGCCTGCAGCATGGTCGGCACCAGCAGGATCTCGTCGATGCGCTCGCGTTCGAGCGTCGCCAGCACGTCCTGCGGCGCGAAGGTCGGCAACAGCACGTGCGTGTCGCCGGCGATCACGTGGCCGATCGCCTTCGCCATCGCGGCCGTATGGAACAGCGGTGCGACGTGCAGCGCGACCACCGGCTCGGCGCCGCCGCGATACTGCGCCATCCGCGAGACCGACGACGCCCACAGGTTCAGGTGGGTCTGCATCACGCCCTTCGGCTTGCCGGTCGTGCCGCCCGTGTACATGATCGCCGCGAGTTCGTCGCCGCCGCGGCCGGCGTCCGGCACCGGCGCGGCGTCCGCGATCAGCGCCTCGTAGCCGAGCATGCCGGCCGGCACCGCGCCGTCGCCCGCGTAGATCACGCGCAGCGGCCGCGCGGTCGCGGCGACGATCGCCGGCGCCATCGGCGCGAAACGATCGTCGACGATCAGGATTCCGGAGTCGCAATCGTCGAACGAATACGCGATCTCCGGCGCGCTCCAGCGGATGTTGACCGGGTTCAGCACGCCGCCGCCCCACCACACGCCGAGCAGATACTCGATGTAGCGGTCGGCGTTCAGCGCCAGCATGCTCACGCGGTCGCCCGGGGCCATCCCGAGCGCCTGCAGCGCGCCGGCAAGCCGCGCGACGCGGTCGTACTGTTCGCGGAACGTGCGCGTGCGGCCGTGGAACACCGTTGCGCGCCGGTCGGGCGTCTGCTGCATGCAGCGATGCAGCCCCTGCGTCAGATACATTCACCGTCTCCGTGATTGGGATTGTCCTGCGACCGTCACCGCGACTGCCGCGGCGGATCGTTCTGTCTGCCCATCACTGTAGGGAGGCGGCACGCGGCTGTCGTGCACCGAAGGGAGTAATTTGCGCGCGCCGCGCAATTGGTTCGAAAGGACTACGACACGGCCCGCGCGCGGTGGAAGAATCGGTGTGCCGCGCCGCAGCACCCGCCGCGCCCGGCCCCATCACGGAGACACCATGAGCGGACCGCTGGCCGGCCTGAAGATCCTCGATTTCTCGACGCTGCTGCCGGGGCCGTTCGCGACCCTCGCGCTCGCCGATCTCGGCGCGGACGTGATCCGCGTCGAATCGCCGACCCGCGCCGACCCGGTCCGGCAGCTCCCGCCGCAGCGGCACGGCACGTCGGCCGCGCACGCGTACCTGAACCGCAACAAGCGCTCGCTCGCGCTCGACCTGAAGCAGCCGGCCGGCGTCGAGATCGTGCGCCGGCTGGTGCGCACGCACGACATCGTCGTCGAGCAGTTCCGCCCCGGCGTGATGGCGCGGCTCGGCCTCGGCTATGCGCAACTGCGCGACCTCAACCCGGCGCTGATCTATTGCTCAATCACCGGCTACGGCCAGGATGGCCCGTATCGCGATCGCGCCGGCCACGACATCAATTACCTGTCGATCGCCGGCGCATCGAGCTACAGCGGCCGGGGCGAGCCGGCGCCGCTCGGCGTGCAGGTCGCCGACCTCGCCGGCGGCAGCCTGCATGCGGCGGTCGCGATCCTCGCGGCGCTCGCGCATCGCCATCGCACCGGCGCCGGCCAGCACCTCGACGTCAGCATGACCGACGCGGCGTTCAGCCTGAACGCGCTCGGCGGCGCGGCGATGCTGGCCGGCGCGGACGCGCCGCGCTACGGCTCGGAGCGGCTGAACGGTGGCAGCCACTACGACTACTACGCCACCGCGGACGGCCGGCATTTCTCGGTCGGCAGCCTCGAGCCGCAGTTCCTGCAGGCGTTCTGCGACGCGATGGGCCGCCCCGAATGGGTCGGACTCGCGCAGGCCGGCACCCCGTCGGCCATGGCCACCCTGAAGGCCGCGATTGCCGATGCGTTCCGCGCGCAGCCGTTCGCGCACTGGTGCGCGGTGTTCGCGGCGGTCGACTGCTGCGTCGAACCGGTGCTGACGCTCGACGAGGCCGCCAGTCATCCGCATTTCGCCGCGCGCGGAATGATCGTCGACGTGCCGGATGCAGCCGGCGGCACGCGTGCACGGCAGATCGCGCACCCGGTGCGCTATTCGGCGACACCGCCCGCGTATCGCCATGTCGGCGCGCCGCTCGGCGGCCAGAGTCGCGCGATCCTCGCCGCGCTCGGCTACGACGATGCGCAGATCGCCGTGCTGGCCGCGCAGCGCGTGACGGTGGCCGGCGTTGCATAGCGGTGTACGGCAGCGCCGAACGATTCGTTCCTTCGAACGACGACGCCGCGACAGCCGCGCCCCTAGACTGATGCCACCGCAACCCGTGCCGCACCGCGACGCCTTTCCATCCAGACCATCGCCATGAAAACACGCATCACCGAATTGCTCGGCACCCGCTACCCGATCATCCAGGGCGGCATGCAATGGGTCGGCTTTGCCGAGCTGGCCGCGGCCGTGTCGAACGCCGGCGGGCTCGGCATCCTCACTGCGCTGACGCAGCCGACGCCCGAAGCGCTGCACGACGAGATCCGCCGGTGCCGCGCGCTGACCGACCAGCCGTTCGGCGTGAACCTGACGCTGCTGCCGTCGATCAACCCGCCACCGTACGCGCGCTACCTCGACGCGATCATCGACAGCGGCGTGCCGGTGCTG
Source organism: Burkholderia sp. SRS-46 (assembly GCF_004343775.1). GTDB lineage: Bacteria > Pseudomonadota > Gammaproteobacteria > Burkholderiales > Burkholderiaceae > Burkholderia. The sequence goes on from NZ_PTXL01000003.1 coordinate 341,171, forward strand.
GAAACCGCCGGCAACAACCCGGGCGAGCACATCGCGCGCGCGAAGGCGGCCGGCATCAAGGTGATCCACAAGTGCGTCGCGATCCGTCACGCGCTGTCGGCCGAACGGCTCGGCGTCGACGCGATCTCGATCGACGGCTTCGAGTGCGCGGGCCATCCGGGCGAGGACGACGTGCCGGGCATGGTGCTGATCCCGCTCGCGGCGCGGCGGCTGCGCGTGCCGGTGATCGCGTCCGGCGGCATCGCCGACGGGCGCGGGCTCGCGGCCGCGCTCGCGCTCGGCGCGGAAGGCGTGAACATGGGCACGCGCTTTTGCGCGACCCGCGAAGCGCCGATCCACGACGACATCAAGGCCGCGCTGCTGCGCGCGACCGAGCGCGACACCAACCTGATCTTCCGCACGCTGCGCAACACCGCGCGCGTGCTGAAGAACGGCCTCTCCGACGAGGTGGTGGCGCTCGAGCGCCGCGACGGCGGCGCGACGTTCGACGATCTCCGCCCCCTCGTCGCCGGTGCGCGCGGCAAGGCCGCGCTGCAGTCGGGCCGGGTCGACGACGGCGTGGTGACGGCCGGCCAGTGCGTCGGGCTGATCGACGACGTGCCGACCTGCGCGGAGCTGATCGAGCGCATGGTGCGCGAGTGCCGCGAACGGCTCGCGACGGCGGCCGGCTTCGCGGCAGGCGATGCGGCCGCCGAACCCGCGCTGGCATCCGCATGAACGCGCCCGCCACGCTCGCCGCCCCGTGCGCGCCGGCCGGCGACGCGCCGCCCGACGGCTTCGAGGCGCTCGCCGCGCACGGCGGCTTCATCGCGCGCGTCGGCACGCTGTACTGGCATCCGCAGCGGCGCATCGTCGGCATCCGCATCGGCGAGCATCACCTGAACCATCTCGGCATGCCGCACGGCGGGATGCTCGCGACGCTCGCCGACACCGCGATCGGCCTGGTGATCAATCGCTTCAGCGGCGCGCGGCAGCAGAGCGTCACCGTGCATCTCGGCCTCGACTACCTGAGCGCCGCGCAGGCCGGCGACTGGGTCGAGGCGCACGTCGATATCGACAAGCGCGGCGCGCGGCTGCACTTCGCGTCGTGCCGGCTGACGAGCGGCGAGCGATGCCTGCTCAAGGCCAGCGCGACCTTCGCGGTCGTGGCCGCGCAATGACGCGGCGCGTGGCGGCTCGATGAACGCGCGGGCGGAACCCGGTCTCGCCACACGGGCTGCATCGGCTGCATCGGCCGAGGCGCCGGCCGCCGATGCCGCGCGCGTGCGCGGCGTGCAGACGCTCGAGCGCGCGGTCGGCATCCTGCAGCTGCTCGCCGCGCATCAGGCGGGCGGGATGTCGCTGGCGTCGATCGTCGCCGAGACCGGGCTCGACCGCACGACCGCGTACCGCATCGCGTCGTCGCTGGTGGAAGCGGGCATGGCGTCGCGCGATGCGCACAAGCGCTACCGGCTCGGCATCGAGGCGATGGTGCTCGGCATGGCGTCGATGCAGCGCCCGCCGCTCGTCGAGCGCAGCATCGCGATGATGAAGGCGCTCGCGCGGCAATCGGGCGGGCACGTGATGCTGAGCATCCAGTCCGGCGACTACAGCCATTGCCTGCACCTGGAGCCGTCCGAGCCGGCGCTCCCGGGGCTCGCGCATTATCTCGGCCGCATGCTGCTGCTCGGCACCGGCATCTCCGGCGTCGCGCAGCTCGCGTCGTTCGACGAGCGGGGCATTCACGAGCACTACGTGCGGCACCGGGCCGAATATCACGATCGTCAGCTTACCGAAACGGCGCTGCGCCGCGTGCTGCACCAGACACGCGAGGCCGGCTTCGCCTATGTCTCGTCGCGCGGGCTGGCCGGCGTCGGCATCGGCTTCCGGACCGGCTCGTGCGGCCTGGCCGGCCTGAACGTGATCACGGCGGCGTCCGAGATGCCGCGCGCGCGCAGCGTCGCGGTGGCCGCGCTGATGCGCATGCATGTGGATAGCTATCGCCCTTAGTTCGAGCCCTCGACGCGAGTCGGCCTACAATGCGGGCGCTGGCCTTGCCGCATCGTAGCGGCCGGCTCGAACGCGCACAGGGGACACGACGCATGGCGAATGACGATCGCACCAGGATCATCGCGGGAAAGACGCCGGAATCGGCTGCCATGCAGGCCGACATCAAGCGCGCGATGGCGCTCACCGCGCGTCTCAACCGCCTGACCTACAACGATGCGGATGAGGTCCGGGCCTTGTTCGGCGAGCTCATCGGCAAGCCGGTCGACGACAGCGTCCTGTTGATTCCACCGTTCTATACGACCGGCGGGCCCGATATCCGCGTTGGTCGCAACGTGTTCATCAACCAGAACTGCACGTTCTACGACCTTGGCGGGCTCGACATCGGCGACGACGTGATGATCGGGCCGAACGTGAGCCTCATCACGAGCGGCCACCCCCTTGAACCGTCCCGGCGACGCGCGTTCGTCGTCGCCACGCCGATCAGGATCGAGCGAAACGTCTGGATCGGCGCCGGTGCGACGATTCTCGGCGGCGTGACAGTGGGCGAGAACGCGGTGGTCGGCGCGGGTGCCGTCGTCACCCGGGACGTTCCGCCGAATACGCTCGTCGGCGGCAATCCGGCGAAGGTCATTCGTTCGATTGCCGATTGACGGCCGGCATGGCGCCCGACGCAAATTGCAGAGGGGTTGAAAAGCGATCCGGTCTACCTCAAGCCGCCCGGAGTCTATCGTGGAAGACGCCGGTTGGATGCTATCGATATGCATCCATGCCGCTTCACGGGATGACACACAGGTCGATAGGTTGCCGGATCGCGAGCCCCGAAGGGCGATAGGGAAAATGCGTCAGGATGAGACGTATTTCAACAGCCTGCTAATCTCGCTTGACGAGTCGAATGATGAACAACAGCACGACGGCCCCGATCACGGCGGTAATGATCGAGCCAATCCATCCACCGCCCAGCGAGATGTGCAACACGCCCGACAGCCATCCGCCAATCAATGCCCCTGCAATCCCAACCACGATGTCGACGATCAAGCCGAATCCGCCGCCCTTGACGAGCAAGCCCGCGAGCCATCCGGCAATCGCCCCGATGACCAACCATGCAATGATGCCGTGTTCCATAGTTCTCCCAATTTTTAAGTAGTAGCCAAGCCGCTCGAGATTGTCCGGTCAAGCGCGGGCGAAGATGCCTAGACAGGCCGCCCGCGCGCCTGACGACCGCGCTTACGCCAGATCGGAAGGAAGCTTGCCGCCATTTGCAGCAAGCGCCTGCATCACCTGTTTATGAAGCCACATGTTCATGGTTGCGGAATCATTCATATCACCGTCGTATTTCAGCTCTTCCGCCAGCGCCTTGCGGTGCGCCAGGCTGCTATCCAGACCCAACGCCTTCAACGTATCGACGATCGACGTACGCCAGTTGAGGTCTTCACCGCTGTCACTGACAAACTGATCCATGACCGCCCCGACGTCGACGTCGGCAAGCGGCGCAACCGGTGCGGAGGCCGGCGCTGCGGCCGGGTCAGGCGCCGCCTCGGCCGCCGGGGCCGGCTGATCCGGTTTCGCCTTGCCGAAGAGCTTGCCTACGATGTCGCCGAAGATTCCCATTCATCACCTCCGAAGTAAAAGGATGCGCGCGAGCAGGATTCGCCCGCGCCTCCCAATGCTATTTTGAAAACAAACGCAGCGCTATCAAGCTGGCTACAACTATTGTCAAATCGCCGATCAAACACCACGGCAATCGCAAGGGCCAGCCAGTCGAGTCCACTGCCGACAGGCTCCAGATCCGGTGTTCTTTAATAAGGACACCCTATACCATCGAAGCGAATCGGGGCGGCACGAAGAGGCCGCCCCTCCGCCCCTGCCCGCGTGCTTAGTGGCGGTCCACCTTGTGATGGTGATGATGACGGTGGTGATGCACGTTGGCGGCACTCGCGACACCAGCAAACGCAAAAGCCATAACGGCAACGACGGTCATTTTCAGCAGTTTCATGACGAAGGTCTCCCCTGGGTTGATCGATCAGACACGAACCCGTGCCTGATCGATCAACGATTCTTCGCCCCGCGTCGTTGACGCAAAACCGCTTCTTGACATTTGTTGTCAATACACGGCGTTACCATCGGCAAGATCTATCCGGGATGGTTCGCATGCCTACCTATCCAGGACACAGCGTTGAACCGTTCGAAGGCGATGATTTCGTGGAGGCGAAACCCGCTCTCGTCGTTCCGCACCGATCTCGTGACGCAACGGTCATAGGATCAGTCTTCTCGCCCCGGAGTAGTGAGCCTGCCAGTAAGCATCGTCCAGATCATCCACTCTTACACGGCCACCTCGTGATGGAGAATGTATGAACCGTCCGCCCCCGAGGTAGATGCCCACGTGCGAATAGACTTTCCCGCGCGTATTGAAAAAAACAAGATCCCCTACACGCAGCTCAACGCGCTGAACCTGTCTGCCTTCGGCTGCGATACTTGTCGACGTACGGCCGACATTCAGCTGAGTTGCATGGTAAAGAACATAGCGAACAAAGCCACTGCAATCGAAGCCGGTTTGTGGCGTACTTCCGCCGTACCGATAACGCACGCCGATAAAACGCAGCGCTTCCGATTGCAGACGCTCCAATGTCGAATCCACTACCATCGAGTCATTCGCTTGGCTCGACAACGATGACTCGCCGTCGCTCTGTTGATCAATCGGGTCAGCACGACAGGTTGACGTCATCATGAGCGTCGCAACGACGGCTATCGCAATGGTCGCGACTTTCCCGAATTCACTTCTTGTTTTTCGCATCGATGTATCTGGTCGATCGGCGCCTGCCGATCCAAATAAGTCATGATGTGCCGGACACCATGCCAGCCACGCCTTCACTTGATCACGTGCGCAGGCTTGGCGGGCAGCACGGACAACGGATCGATTTTCTTGCCATTGTGCCGCACCTCGAACAGGAGCACGCCTCGGCCGTTTTCCCCTGCACCCATTTCAGCGATCGCCTGCCCCTGCTTCACGGCGTCGTTTTCATACACGAGCAGTTTTCCGTTGTGTCCGTAGGCAGAGATCAGACCGTTGTCGTGCTTGATGATCACGAGCGGCCCATAGGCCGCGATGGCCGTACCGGCATACACCACACGCCCTGCGGCAGCTGCATTGACCGGATCACCCGGCACGCCGCCGATCAGCACACCATATGACTTTCCCGCGACGTAGGGCTGTACGACCCGCCCCTGGGCCGGCCAGATGAAACCTGACGGGCTCCCCGTCCCGGGTGCCTGCGACCCGACGTCGTCGTGATCGGGCGTGGCGTGTTCATGCTCCGTGACTGGCGGTACGACCCTGAGCAGTTGACCCGGCACAATGGCCGCGGGGTTGGCGAGCCCGTTCCAGCGGACGACGTCCTCTGGACGCAGGCCAAATCCTCCCGCAATACCGTCGAGAGCGTCGCCCGGATTCACGCGATAGTAGCCGGGCGGCACCGTGTTGTACGACGCGGCCCTGTCGTTGGGGTGCGGCATATCCCAAGGCATGGACGCACATCCACCGACGCTGAAAAGCATACCTAATAGAACGACCACAACTGCCAGTTGCGTCATCGGCAAGCGGGCGGCTGGCTTATGGCTTTGCATCGTCGACATGGGTGCGGTCAGGGTTATGGAGTGAGGTCGAGCGGCCGTGTCGCGAGGTGATAGGTGGAATTCCGGCTTTGCCCGACCGCGCGACGCAACCAGCCAGCGCTGCCGAAATATATCGCCAATTTTCCGACCCGAATGTCAACAATGTTCTCGAGAGCAACGTGCTCCGATCGCCGCTACGACTCCGAGCGGCGTCGCGCCCCGCCGCTCTCCCGTCATCCCTTCCCGCCCGCTTCACCGCAAGCCCCGTCGCACGCGCGCGGGCGCTGAGGTTTTCCCGAGTGCACATTGCGCACATCGGCGCGTCTTCCGGTTGTCGCCCACTTGGCGCACGCGCTTGAATGGCGTCGTGGCGCGCAACGTGCCGCACGCCAGGCCCGCGACGCCCGGCAGGAATAAGAAAACACAACCTGGAGACATTCGATGACGAAGCAAGGACGGACCGCCGCACGACACTCGGCCGCGCTCGCTGCGGGCCTCGCGTTCGCCGCGTCCGCGCATGCGCAGAGCAGCGTCACGCTGTACGGCGTGCTCGACGCGAGCATCCTGTACACGAGCCGGACCCTCGACCACGCGACCGGCGGCAACGCGGGCAAGACCATCGGCTTCGCCGACGCCGGCTATTCGGCGTCGCGGGTCGGCCTGCGGGGCGTCGAAGACCTCGGCGGCGGGCTGCGCGCGATGTTCGCGCTCGAAAGCGGCATCAACGTCGGCACGGGCGGCCACAACATCTCGAACGGCAACTTCTTCGGCCGGCAGGCGTGGGTCGGCCTCGACAGCCCGTACGGCACCGTCAAGCTCGGCCTGCAATATTCGCCGTTCCTGCTCGCGGCCGACCATCTCGACCCGCGCGGCGGCGCGCTGTTCGGCGGCTCCGCGGTGAACTACGTCGACAACGTGGCCGGCACCGGCATCTTCACGCCGAACGCGGTGTCGTATTCGAGCCCGCGCATCGCGGGTCTGCAGGCGCGCGCGCTGGTTTCGCTCGGCAACGCGGCCGGCTCGTTCCAGGCGGGGCGTGCGTATTCGGCAAGCGTCGACTACGAACTCGGCGGGCTGTTCGTCGACGCCGCGATCTACGACGGCAATGCCGGCAGCACGGCCAATACGCCGATCCCGACGACCGTCGCGTTCGAAGGCCGCATCATCGGCGCCGGCTACCGTTTCGGGCCGGTCACCGCGAAGGCATCGTTCGCGAACTACAAGGTCGCCGGTTCGTTCGACAGCAACGTGTACACCGGCGGCTTCGAATACTTCGTGACGCCCGCCGTGATCGTCAACGGCAGTGTCGGCTACACGAGCGACCGCAACCATACGGCCAACCATTCGATCCTCGCCGGCCTCGGCGCGCAATACGGGCTGTCGAAGCGCACCTGGCTCTATGCGCAGGCGGCGCTGGTCGACAATCACGGCGTGATGAACACGGGGGTCGGGATCTCGGGCGCGCTGTATGCGCCGAGCGGCAGGACGGTAGGCGCGGACGTCGGCATCCGCCACGCGTTCTGAGCAGGCGGCGGCGAACGCGATGCAGCCGTCGACCACCATCGGGCGCACGGCCGGCCGATGCCGCGCGCTCGCGCGGCAATGCGGCGGCGGCCGGCTACGGCAGCTGCAGGAACCGCCGCATCATCAGCTGCAGTTGGCCTTCCAGTTCGCCGCCGTCGAAATGCAGCGGGCCGGGGTCGGTCAGCAACGTCAGCACCAGCGTGCCGACGACCATCTGCACGGCCGACTCGACCTCGAAGCGCGCGTTCGCCTTCGTCAGGTGCGGCAGCTTGGCGGCCAAGAGCGGCACGACGCACTCGCGCACGTGACGGTCGAGCCAGCGCATCGGGTTCGCGTCCGGGTCGCGCGACGCGAAGTGCCGCAGCACCGCCTTGAACATGCCGCGATTGAGCCGGCACATCTCGACGTAGTAGCGCACGACGCTGCGCGCGATGTCGGAGGCCGTGCCGTCCGTCAGCGCCCGATCCTCGGAGATCCACTGGTCGACGTTCACCCGCAGCTCCGCGAACACGACGTCGAGCACCGATTCGACGAACGCGTCCTTGTCCTTGAAGCGGCCGTAGAACGCGCCGGTCGACGTCCCCGACACGCGGATCACGTCGCTGATCACGACGGTGTCGAAACACGCGTGCTGTTCGATCAGGTCGCGCCCCGCGTGAATCATCTTCGCGAGCGATTCCTCGCTGCGCGATTGTCGCGGCGGCCGCAGCGCGGGCGGCGCAGCGGCCGCTTCGGTATCGGCCACGGCCGCGCTGTCGTCGCGCGCTGTCCGCCTCGCGCGCATGCGCGGCGCGGCGGCCCCTTTGCCGGCGGTGGTCATGGTCAACGCATCCTGGGTCGTGAAAACAAGGGGGCCATTATGCAGCATCGCCCCTGACGCACCGTGCGCTAGGGAAATCCCCCATTGATCGGCTGGTGTCCGCAAACAAAAATGAATCAGAATTCTGATTCTGATTTTATTCCGATATCAAACCTCGGGGGAACGCGCGGCGACGCATTCCCCCGATCAGGAGACGCCATGAAAATCACAGCGGCGGTGACGCCGGCAGCCCACGCGCCCTTCGTCCTCCAGGCGGTCGAACTCGATCCGCCCCGCGCGGGGGAAGTGCTCGTCCGGATCGTCGGCGCCGGGCTCTGCCATACCGACCTCGTGGCCGTCGAGGGGCTGCTGCCGGTCGCGATGCCCGCGGTGTTCGGGCACGAAGGCGCGGGCATCGTCGAGGCGGTCGGCGCGGGCGTGACCAAGGTGCGCCCCGGCGACAAGGTCGCGCTCACGTTCACGTCGTGCGGGCATTGCCCGCGCTGTGCGAGCCACGAGCCCGCGTACTGCCATGCGATGCCGGCGCTGAATTTCACCGGCAAGCGCGCGGACGGCTCGACGTCGCTGCGCGACGGCGGCCGCGCCGTCTCCGGCAGCTTCTTCGGCCAGTCGTCGTTCGCCACCCACGCGCTCGCGACGGAACGCAACCTCGTGAAAGTGCTCGACGGCGTGCCGCTCGAAATCGCCGGCACGCTCGGGTGCGGGTTCCAGACCGGCGCGGGCGCGGTGATGCGCTCGATGGCGTGCCGCCCGGGGTCGTCGCTCGTCGTGCTCGGCGGCGGCGCGGTCGGCCTGAGCGCGGTGATGGGCGCGGTGCTGCAGCAGTGCCGCGCCATCGTCGTCGTGGAGCCCGCCGCGCCGCGGCGCGAACTCGCGCTGTCGCTCGGCGCGACGCACGCGATCGATCCGGCGGCGCACGACGACCTGGCCGCCGCGGTGCGGGCGGTCCTGCCCGACGGCGCGGATTACGCGCTCGACACCAGCGGCATCCCGGCGGTGATCGACGCCGTGCCGCGCCTGCTCGCGCCGCGCGGCACGTTCGGCTTCGTCGGCGTGCCGCCCGCGAGCGCGGCGAACCTCGGCCTGCCCGGCACGCTGCGCGACGCGATGCGCAACGGCTTCACGTACCGCGGAATCATCGAAGGCGACAGCGACCCCGACGCATTCCTGCCGCAGCTGATGTCGCTCTATCTCGCCGGGCGCTTTCCGTTCGACCGGCTGATCACGACCTACCCGCTCGCCGACATCAATCGCGCGGTCGACGAGCAGCGGCGCGGCCTGTGCGTCAAGCCGGTGCTGCTGCCCTGACCCTCAACCCACGAAAGCGACCTGCCACCCGCCATCATGAATACCGCCTCCTACACGCTGCCCGACGCGATCGCGAACGTCCTCGTCGATGCGCGCGCCTATGCCGATCCCGAACGACTGCACGCGGCCTATACGTGGGCCCGCGCGCACAATCCGCTCGGCCTCGCCATCAACGACGGGTTCGACCCGTTCTGGGTCGTCACCAGGCATGCCGACATCAGCGCGATCTCGCGCGACAACACGCTGTTCCGCAACGGCGACTACTCGGTCGTATGCCGGCCGAAAGCGTCGATCGACCACGTGACCTCGGTCACCGGATCGCCGCACATCATCAAGTCGCTCGTGCACGTGGACGGCGACGAGCACAAGGGCCTGCGCGCGCTCACGCAGTCGTGGTTCATGCCGAACAGCATCCTGAAGCTGGACGACCGGATCCGCGCGCTGGCGCGGCAGATCGTCGACCGGCTGCGGCACGGCAACGGCGCCACGATCGACTTCGCGACCGACGTCGCGCTGCACTACCCGCTGCACGTGATCATGGACATCCTCGGCGTGCCGCCGGAAGACGAGCCGCGCATGCTGATGCTCACGCAGGAGCTGTTCGGCAGCGAGGATCCGGAGCTCAAGCGCGAGAAGCAGGCAGCGCCCGCGAACGGCGGCGCGACGGCGGCCAGCATGATGGCGATCATCGCGGATTTCCGCGCGTACTTCGACCAGGTCACGGCCGACCGGCGACGCAATCCGCGCAACGACGTCGCGACGCTGCTCGCCAATGCGGTCGTGAACGGCGAGCCGATCAGCGACGCCGCGCGCCTCGGCTACTACGTGATCGTCGCGACGGCGGGGCACGACACCACGTCGTCGTCGTCCGCGGTCGCGATGTGGGCGCTGAGCCGCTATCCGGATTTGCTGCCGCGTCTCAAGGACGAGCCCGCGCTGATTCCGCAGTTCATCGACGAAGCCGTGCGCATCGCGTCGCCGGTGCGGCATTTCATGCGGACTGCCACGGCCGACACCGAGATTCGCGGCCGGACGATCCGCAAGGGCGACTGGCTGATGCTGTGCTACGGCTCCGCGAATCGCGACGAAGCTGTGTTCGACCGGCCGTTCGAATTCGACATCGACCGCAAGCCGAATCGTCACCTCGCGTTCGGGTTCGGCACCCACGTGTGCCTCGGCCAGCATCTCGCGAAGATGGAGATGCGCATCCTGTACGAGGAGCTGATTCCACGGCTCGAACGCGTCGAACCGGCGGGCGAGATGGACATGATCGCGTCCTGCTTCGTCGGCGGTCCGAAGCATCTTCCCGTGCGCTGCATCGTGCACTAGGCCGGGCCGTCACAACACCTGTCGTCACCGTCGTCCGAAACGAACCCTCGCAACATGAACGCTCAACCCACTCTCTTCGTGCGCATCGCGCAACGCGTCCGGGAAACCGGCGACATCGTCAGCCTCGAGCTGCGCGCGCCGGACGGCGGCATGCTGCCGCCATTCGAGGCCGGCGCGCATATCGACGTCCACGTCGCGCCCGGCGTCGTGCGCCAGTATTCGCTGTGCAACGCGCCGGCCGAACGGCATCGCTACGTGATCGGCGTGCTGCGCGACCCGGCGTCGCGCGGCGGCTCGGTCGCGATCCACGACCGGTTCGACGCAGGGTCGGTCATCGAGATCAGCGCGCCGCGCAATCATTTCCCGCTGAACGCCGGCGCACCCGCGATCCTGGTCGCGGGCGGCATCGGCGTCACGCCGATGCTGTGCATGGCCGAAGCGCTGGCGGCCGCGGGCACCGCGTTCACGCTGCACTACTGCGCGCGCAGCCGCGACAAGGCCGCGTTTCTCGAACGCATCGCGCAGGCCCCGTTCGCGCGGCAGGTTTCCTTGCATTTCGATGACGGAGACGATGCACAAAAGCTGAAGCTCGACACGCTGTTCGCCGATGCCGGGCGCGACCGCGAAACCTACGTATGCGGCCCCGCAGGTTTCATCGACTGGGCCTGCGACGCGGCGCGCCAGGCCGGCATTCCGGAACAGCGGGTGCACTACGAGTACTTCAGCGCGAAACCCGTCGACACGTCGCAGGACAGCGCGTTCGACGTGCGGATCGCGAGCACCGGGCAGGTGTTTCACATCCCGGCGGACCGCTCGATCACGTCCGTGCTCCTCGAAGGCGGCATCGACATCTACACGTCGTGCGAGGAAGGCACGTGCGGCACCTGCGTCACGCGTGTCCTCGAAGGCGCGCCCGATCATCGCGACGTCTTCCTCACCGACGACGAACACGCGAGCGGCCTGCAGTTCACGCCGTGCTGCTCGCGCGCGAAATCGCCGCTGGTCGTGCTCGATCTTTGACGCCCGATCAACGGCATCTCCCCTTCCTTCAAATTCACACCAACGAGGTTCGAGTCAGCATGAATGACAGTGCCCGCTTCAGCATGACCATCGACGGCCAGGCCGCGCCGACGCTTGCCCGCTTCGCCGTGATCGACCCCGCCACGGATCGCGCGATCGCCGACGCGCCCGACGCCACGCCCGCGCAGCTCGACGAAGCCGTCGCCAGCGCGCGGCGCGCCGCGCCCGCGTGGGCCGCGCTGCCGTTGCCGGAACGACAGCGGTACGTCATCCGGATCGGCGAAACGCTGCTCGCCCATCGGGAGGCACTCGCGCAGCTGCTCACGCGCGAACAGGGCAAGCCGCTCGCGCAGGCCCGGCAGGAAGTGGAGCGGGCCGCGTACTGGTGCACCGAGCTGGCCGCGCTCCCGTTTCCGGCCGTCACGATCCGCGAATCGGCCGCCGAGCAGGTGCGCGTGCTGCAGGTGCCGCTCGGCGTCGTCGGCGGCATCGTGCCGTGGAATTTTCCGCTGGTGCTGGCGATCTGGAAGGTCGCGCCGGCCCTGCTGACCGGCAATACGATGGTGTTGAAGCCGTCGCCGTTCACGCCGCTGACGACGCTGAAGCTCGGCGAAGCCCTGCGCGACGTGCTGCCCGCCGGCGTGCTGAACGTCATCAGCGGAACCGACGCGCTCGGGCCGCTGATGTCCGCGCACCCGGGCATCGACAAGATCAGCTTCACCGGCTCGACGCAGACGGGCCGCCGCGTGATGGAATCGGCGTCGGTCAACCTGAAGCGGCTGACACTCGAACTCGGCGGCAACGACGCCGCGATCGTGCTGCCCGATGCGGATGTCGACGCGATCGCGCCCGCGATCTTCTGGGGCGCGTTCGCGAACAGCGCGCAGTTCTGCCTCGCGATCAAGCGGCTGTACGTGCACGACGACGTGTACGACCGGCTCGCCGACGCGCTGGTGCGGATCACGCGGGACACCCGCATGGGCCCCGGCGACGCCGACGGCGTGCTGCTCGGGCCCGTGCAGAACCGCCGCCAGTTCGAGCGGCTGAAAGCGCTGCTCGACGACACGAAACAGGCTGGCCACCGCCTCCTCGTCGGCGGCGACGTGCCCGACGGCGGCGGCTACTTCTTCCCCGTCACGCTCGTCGACAACCCGCCGGACACCGCGCGCGTCGTACGCGAGGAGCCGTTCGGCCCGATCCTGCCGCTGCTGCGGTACCGCGACCTCGACGACGCGATCGCGCGCGCGAACGACAGCGAATACGGCTTGGGCGGCTCGGTGTGGGGCAGCGATGTCGACGCCGCGCAGCAGGTCGCGCTGCGGCTCGACACCGGCACCGTATGGGTCAACCAGATCCACACGTTCGCACCCGACAAGCCGATGGCCGGGCACAAGCAGTCGGGCATCGGCGTCGAGAACGGCATCGACGGGCTGCTCGCGTACACGACGCCCCGCACGGTGTCGATCCGACGGACGCAACCCGCATGACGCGCACGGCCCGCTCACCCGAACCCGCACACCGCGACACCATGGCTCCCTCGATCTCCGCCGGTGCGCCCCGCCCGCCTCGCCGCTCCGCATGCTGGCCGCCGGGCCTGCCGACGGAAGCCAGCATTCCGCGCACCAGCCTCGTCTACAACGTCGAGGCGGCCGCGCACCGCTATCCGGACAAAGGCGCGATCCAGTACTTCGGCCTCGCGATCTCGTATGCGGCGCTGCTCGCGCAGATCGAGCGGATGGCCGGCTACCTGCAGCGCGACTGCGGCGTGCGGCCCGGCGACCGCGTGCTGCTGGTCAGCCAGAACTGCCCGCAGTTCATCGTCGCGTACTACGCGATCCTGCGCGCCGAGGCCGTGGTCGTGCCGGCCAACCCGATGTGGCTGACCGACGAGCTCGCGCACGTGGCGCACGACAGCGAAGCGCGCGTCGCGTTCGTCGCGACCGAACTCTACGCACAGCTCGCGCCGCTGCACGGCGCGGCGCTGCCGCACGTGATCGTCCACGACTACGCCGAGCTGTTGCCCGACGATGCGCACGCGCACGCGCAGGCCGGCGACGGCCCTGCCGTGCCGGCGTGGCTGCGCGCGCCGCGGCCGCTCGATGCGGCGGCGCCGGCCGGCGGCACGCTCGTGCGCTGGCGGCATGCGGACGCGGCCGCGCGTACGCCGCTGCCCCACGCGGCCGGCCCCGACACGTTGTGCATGCTCGCCTATACGTCCGGCACGACCGGCCGCCCGAAGGGTTGCATGCACACGCACGGCACGCTGATGAGCGCGGCGGCCGGCTCGCAGATCTGGCGCGGCAACACGCCCGACGCGGTGTTCCTGTCGGTCGCGCCGATGTTCCACCTGCTCGGCATGCAGAACGGCATCCACGCGCCGCTCTACCTCGGCGCGACGATCGTGCTGCTGCCGCGCTGGGACCGCGAATGCGCGGCCGACCTGATCGAACGCCACCGGGTGTCGAACTGGGGCGCGACGCCGAGCATGCTGGTGGATTTCTTCGCGCAGCCGGGCGTGCTCGAACGCGACCTGTCGTGCCTCGCGTTCCTCGGCGGCGGCGGCGCGGCGATGCCCGACGCGATCGCCACGATGCTGCGCGAGCGCTTCGGGCTCGACTACATCGAGGCGTACGGAATGACCGAGACCGCGTCGTTCCTGCTGTCCAATCCGCGCCACCGGCCGAAGCGCGAATGCCTCGGCATCGCGACCTTCGGGGTCGACGCGCGCGTGATCGATCCGGAACGCGGCGTGGCCTTGCCGCCCGGCGAGCCGGGAGAAATCGTCGCGAGCGGCGCGCAGATCATGCTCGGCTACTGGCGCAACCCGCAGGCCGACGCCGACGCGTTCATCGAGATCGACGGCCAGCGCTTCCTGCGCACGGGCGACCTCGGGTTCGTCGATGAAGACGGCTATTTCTTCATGCGCGACCGCCTGAAGCGGATGATCAACGCGTCCGGCTTCAAGGTCTGGCCGGCCGAAGTCGAGAACCTGCTGTTCGGGCACCCGGCGATCCACGAAGCCTGCGTGATCGCCGCGCGCGACGAACGCCGCGGCGAGACCGTCAAGGCCGTGATCGTCCTCAAGCCCGGCATGCACGGGCATGAGACGGCCGGGCCGGAAGCGATCATCGCGTGGTGCCGCGCACGGCTCGCCGCGTACAAGGTGCCGCGCGTGATCGCGTTCGTCGACGCGCTGCCGAAATCGGCGACCGGCAAGATCCAGTGGCGCGCGTTGCAGGAAGCGGAGCGGAACGCAAGCTGACCGGTCGGCCGCGCAATTTGCCTTCGGCAAACACGGAATTTCCTATTCGCGAAGGAAGGCGGCAAGGCTGACTTGCAGCGCCCGTCGATTCGGATATATGATTCGTATACGTTTCATATATCGAGAATGACATGGGCATTGTGAATATCGACGATGACTTGCACGATCAGATCCGCAAGGCGAGCGCCGTGTCGTGCCGCTCGATCAACGCGCAAGCGGCCTTCTGGATCAAGATCGGCATGTTGTGCGAAATGAACCCGACGCAGAGTTTCAACGAGATCGTCGCCGGTGAACTGCGCGCCGCGGGCGTGGTGGCGCAGGCCGTCAAGGGCACGTCGGCATGACCAAGCGACCGGACGAAATCGCGTTGCTGGCGGAATCGGGCAAGTTGCTGGCGGAGGTGTTCGGCCATCTGGACCGGCTGAACCTGATCGGCATGAGCACCATGCAGGTCAACGATCTGGTCGACGGCCTCATCGTGAACGAACTCGCCGCGCGACCGGCCAGCAAAGGGCAGTACGGGTATGCGTACGCGCTGAACGCCTCCCGCAACCACGTGGTTTGCCACGGCGTGCCATCCACGGCGGATGTCCTGCAAAGCGGGGATATCGTCAACTTCGACATCACGCTGGAGAAAAACGGCTATATCGCCGATTCCAGCAAGACCTACCTCGTCGGCGAGGTGTCGCCGCTGGCCAAACGGCTCGTGCAGGTGACCTACGAAGCGATGTGGGAAGGCATCAAGGCCGTTCGTCCCGGCGCCCGACTCGGCGACGTGGGGCATGCAATCGAGCAGCACGCGCGGAGAAACGGCTATACGGTCGTGCGGGAATATTGCGGGCACGGCATCGGGCGCGACATGCACGAGCCTCCGCAGGTGCTGCATTGGGGCAAGCCGCAAACGGGCCTCGTGCTGCAGGAAGGGATGGTGTTCACCATCGAGCCGATGCTCAACCAGGGGCGGCATGCCGTTCGCACCGAAGACGACGGCTGGACCGTCGTCACGCGCGACGGGCAACTGTCCGCGCAATTCGAACACACGGTGGCCGTGACCGGAAACGGCGTGCGGGTCCTCACGTTGCGCCCCGAGGAAACCGTGCGGCACTGACGGCGCGGTTGGGCGGCGAGCCCACCGCCGACCTTGGGATACGATGGCGTTCCAACGTACTGGAGTGGATTTCATGCAAGTGCTGGTCGACGCCGACGCCTGCCCCGCCGTCATCAAAGACATGCTGTTTCGCGCCGCGCGGCGTGCCGAAGTCCAGGTGACGCTGGTCGCCAATCAATATTTGCGCACGCCGCCGTCTCCGTTCATCAAGTCGATCCAGGTGCCGGCAGGTTTTGATGCCGCCGATGCCCGCGTCGTCGAACTCGTCGAGTCCGGCGACCTGGTGATTACCGCCGACATACCGCTCGCCGCCGCGGTGATCGAGCGCGGCGCGCATGCGCTCGATCCGCGCGGAAACTGGTTTACGCGTGAGAACATCAAGGAGCGCCTGACGATGCGCGACGTCATGGATCAACTCCGCAACGCAGGCATCGATACGGGCGGGCCGGCGCCTTTCAGCGCGCGCGACAGCAAGGCGTTTGCGGGCCAGCTCGATCGGTTTCTGGCGCGGCATGCGCCGCGTCGCGGGAGCGAATAGCCGACGGATTCACGGTCGGCACGCCGTCGATCATCACTGGAACTGAGGCGACCGCGTCGTGACTACCGGCTCCGCCGCTCCACCGCGCGTGATCGACATCGGATTTCGCTGCGCGGTCGAGGCCGAGGTCGAGGCCGGAGCCGGAGCCGGAGCCGGAGCCGGAGACGGAGACGGAGACGGAGACGGAGACGGAGACGGAGACGGCGAAGACGAAGACGAAGACGAAGACTGTTCCGTACTCCAATCATCGCCGCGGCTGGTTGGCGTGTACGCTGCTTGCCCGTGTGCCGCCATCGGAAAATCTTCGCTGAATTTGTTGTGCAACATTCCTGCCGCAGTCTGGGGCGTCAGGGCCGCCGCATCGGGGTGACCGGGATTCATCGATTGAATCAGATTGGCCGCGCCTTGCGCCGTGCGAGGCGTCATCGGAAAGATCGCGGAATGGTGCGCGCCATCACCGTGCCCAGCCGTGCGCAACGGCGGGATGTCGACATGTGGTGAGGAATCGGCCAGGAAAAATGATGCTGTGCCATAGGGCTTGTAATTGACGTCGGGTATGGGTTGCCGGTCTGAAAAGACGGCAACGTTACCGGGAAGCGCGTCACCGTGCATGTGGTGAGTCATCCGCGGATTGACGACGAACACCCCCTCTGTGCAGGGCCGCCCGTTTACGTCTCCGATACCGGCGCTCCTGCGATTGCCGCCAGCGATCAATCCGTCATCGTGGATGTGCTCGAGATTGTGCTCCCCGGTCGTATGCAAATAGGTATTGGGAAGCCGGAGTTGCGCGGGCTGCTTGTGTGTGTCGAGCGACGTAAGTGCATGTTGTGGACGAGACTGGCCTTGCGATTGACCGGCTCCCGATGTTTTCTCCTGCTGCTCGCCGCCCCTCATCAACAAGCTCAATCCGCTGGGCGCATTGCTTACGCGTTCCATGACATGCTCTCAATCTGTGTGTGGAACGCGTATCGTGCAACGCGTCCCGCCGATCGCGCATGCCGAACGCGAATGCATGACGCCGCGCGCGAAGCCGACGGGGCACTTCCGGTGCACAGTCGCACGTACATCGCGGTCGACGCTGCACGACAGCACGAAGACGCAGCCCCGCGGCCGCGCCCTCGCCCGTCGTCACAGCGTCAGTTCGAACCCGCTCACGAGCGCGCCCGGCACCTGCGCGCCGCCCGTCGCCCGCTCGCCCCAGCCGGCATCGTTCAGCTGCAGCGCGGGCGTCGCGCCGAGCTGCTCGAGCGCCGGGCCGAACAGCCGGTAGAAGCTGTCGTCGAAGCGCATCGCGTCGACCGGCGCGACGATCCTGCCGCCCTCGACCCAGAACGTCGCGAAGCGCGTCATCCCGGTCATCCGGCAATTCATCCGGTCGGAGAAGTTCAGGTACCAGAGATTGCCGACGTACAGCCCCGTATCGAGCGCCGCGAGCGCGTCGTCGTCCGCGAGCGTGCCGCCCGCGATCGTCAGCGATTGCGGCGCCTCGTAAGCGTCCGCACCGTTCGGCGTGAGCCCGTATTCGCGCGCGCTGCGCGCACCGACGAGCCGCTCGGCGCTGCGCCCCGCGACGACGAGCGGCACGCTGTCGCGGCGGTAGCCGTCCGCGTTGAATGCCGGCACGATGTCGAGCGACAAATCCTCGGCGATCGACACCCGCGGATCGAGCGCAACCTCGCCCGCGTGCAGCTTGTGCAGCGCGCTGCGCGCGCTCTGGTACGCACGCGCCGAGAAGCCGCTCCCACCGATCAGGTAGGTCATCTCGTAGATCGCGGCCGGCGCGAAATACGCGCGATAGCAGCCGGGCGCGAGCGCCTTCGGCGCACGGCCGAGCACCGGCAGCCGCGCGGCGGCCGCCTCGACCTTGCGTGCGAACACCGCATCGTCCCAGTCGTCGCCGACATAGGCCGTCTTGATCGCGCGGCCGCCCGGCGCGTACAGCGACCAGTTGAAATCGAAGTTCTCGACTTCGTGCCAGCCACGGCTGCCCGTCGACGACGCGAACCCGCGCACCACCGAGCCGCCCGCGTAGAAGCCGACGAAATCGAGCCCGCGCGCGCATTCGGCCACCACCCGCGCGAGCGCGTCCGCGTCCGGCAGGCGGCCGGCGCGGCGCGTGTCCTGCGCCCACGTCGACGTGTCGTACAGCAGGTGCGGATCGTCGGGCGCGTCGCGCAGGCCGTCGCGCAGCGCGCGCAATGTCGCCGCAAGTTCCGGCAGATCGGCGGCGAGGTCGCCCGCCAGCGTCGACGTGGCGCTCGCCTGCCGCGCGCCGTCGATCAGCCGCACCGTCAGCTTGCCCTGCACCACGCGCCCGGTCTGGCGGATCCTGCCGGCGTTGAAGCGGACGAAATCGGACGTCTCGCCGGCAAACCACAGCAGCACCGTTTCGCCATGCGCCTTCATGCGCTCGGCTTCGTCGGCGAGCCGCAGGAAATGCGTGCGCCAGTCGAGCGCGGCCGCGCCCGTCGTCGTATCGAATTCCGTCATCACGCTCCCCCGAAAACGTCGACGTCGGCGAACACGCACGCGGGCGCCGCGTGGCCGACCCGGATCAGCTGCATCGGTTCGCCCTTGCCGCAGAACGGCGTGCCGTACACGCCGAAGGTGCTCGCGTCGCCGACCGCGCGCAGGCTGCGCCAGAAACTCGCGGAAATGCCACGGTAGTTCGGCTGCTTGACGACCTGCGTGAGCTTGCCGTGCTCGATCAGCTGGCCGAACTCGCAGCCGAACTGGAATTTGTTGCGGTGATCGTCGATCGACCACGACGTATTGGTGCGCATCAGGATGCCGTGCTCGATGCCGGCGATCAGCTGGTCGAGCGTCTGGTCGCCGGGCTCGACGTTCAGGTTCGCCATCCGGTCGATCGGCGCCCGGTTCCAGCTCGACGCGCGCGCGTTCGCGACGCCCGGCAGGCCCGCGCGCTGCTGCGACAGCGCGCCGCCGAGCGGCCGCTCGAGCACGCCGTTGCGGATCAGGTACTGCTTGTGCGCGGCGCTGCCGTCGTCGTCGAACGCATACGACCCCGCCTCGGACGGCAGCCCCGGATCGAACGACACGTTCAGCAGTGGCGAGCCGTACTGGTAGTGGCCGAACATCTCCGGCTTCACGAAGCTCCAGCCCGCGAAATTGCGCTCGTCGCCGAGAATGCGGTCGAGTTCGAGCGGATGGCCGATCGATTCGTGGATCTGCAGCATCATCTGGTCGGGCATCAGCAGCAGGTCGCGGCGGCCCGACGGGCAGTTCGGCGCGGCCAGCAGCTGCAGCGCCTCGTCGGCGACGCGCGCGCCCGCGCCGTCGAAGCCGTAGCGCGCGAGCACGTCGAGGCCGCCCTGCGAGAGCGTGCCCGACTCGCCGAGCGAGCGCACCTGCGTGTCGCCGTTCGCGTGCGCGACGGCGCTCAGCTCCGGCATCAGGAAGCGGAACCGCTGGTCGATCCGCACGCCGTCGCTCGTCACGAACAGCTGGTCGGTGTGCGTGATCGTTACGGCGGCGGTGCGCTCGACGATCCGCGCATCGATGCGCGCGGCCGCGCATTCGTGCGCGAGACGTTCGACCCATTCGGCGCGCGACGGCAGCGGCACGTCGATGCCCGGCGACGCATAGACGCCGCCCGCTTGCGGGCGCGCCACCTGCCGGTGGTCGATCAGCGACCATTCGGCGCTCGCCTTCGCCCGCGCGGTGGCCACGTCGAGCGCGGCCTGCAGCCCGTGCGGCGACAGGTTCGCGCTCGCCGCGTAGCCCGCGCCGGCCCCCGCCCACGCGATCAGCATCGCGCCGCGGTCGCGCACGCGGGAAACCGGCAACGCGACGTCGTTGCGCACCTGGTGGCCGTCGGTCGTCTCGTCGACGACGCGCAATGCCCAGAAATCGGCGTCGCTGCGCAACGTACGCGCGGCGCTCGCCCAGCTTTCGTCGATCATGTTCCCTCTCGTACGGTTCGCACCGCCGTCAGACCGGTGCAGGATTGGTCAACGCAGTCAGCACGTGGTCGGCCCACGCGCCGTTGATCCTGAGGTACCCGCGCGCGAAACCTTCCCGCTCGAAACCGAGCCGCTTCAGAAGCTGCGCGCTGCGCGTGTTGTCGGGGCGATGATTCGCCATCACGCGATGCAGGCCGAGTTCGTCGAACACGTAGCGTATCGCGGTCTCGAGGCACTCGCGCATCAAACCTTGTCCTTCGCGGTCGTGTGCGATCGAAAACCCGAGATAGCACGCGAGGAACGGCTCCGGCGAAATCTGGGTGAAATGACATTCGCCGACCAATCGATCGCCATCCTGATCAAAGGCGAGCAGATGCAGCGCGCGACCGGACGCGAAAGTGTCCTCCATCGACTTCAGGCGCATCTCGAACGACGTCAACGTGTAGAACGACTCGGGCCGCGACGGCTCCCAGGGCGCCAGGTGCGCGCGGTTGTCGATGGCGTATGCAAGCAGCGCCGGCGCATGCGCGCGATGGGCCGGGCGAAGCAGCAGGCGGCCCGTGTCGAGCAGCGCCGGCATGGGCGGGAGCGTGGATTGCATCGGCAGACTGGGCGAATGGCGTAACGCCGGAGCCGAGAAGATAGCGCAACCGGCGAAAGCCGTCCTCGCGGGAGAGGAAAAGGTCCGTCGAGGATCACCGGAACGCGCGGAACAGACAGCCAGTGTTCGGCCGGTTGCGGTCATTCGCTTCGGTGCCCGAGCGCATGGCGGACGCCCGCCGGCGCTTCGACAGCGCTGCGTCGTCCGTTGCGCTCGCCCGCGCGTCATCTTGCGTGGGCGAGCGCCATGCCGAGCGAATCAGGCGTCGGAGCATCGCATCGCCCAGGCGCCGCCGACCATTGCGGTGACGGCCATCACCAGCGCAAACGACGTCCCGGCGGATGCCAATCCCACGCGGTCGATGAGATAGCCGGTCGCGACCGGCAGCAGGCCCGCTGGAATGTAGCCGCCGATGTTGAGCACGGCATTGGCCTGGGCACGATGGGTATCGGGCACGTGCTGGCCGATCAGCGTCAAGCCGCCCAATTGCCCGAGCCCCTGCCCGGCGCCGGCCAGCAATGCGGACACGATCAATGCCGGAACCAGCGACGCGTGAATCGCCAGCACCAGGCCGATCATCGCCAGGACCGTGGCCAGGGCACTGGCCGCGAAGATGCGCGCGACCGGCCATTTCCGCACGGCGAACTGCACGCCGACCGCGGTGAAGAACATCGCGCACGCCATGCTGCCGGCCAGCAGCGGGCTGCGGATGCCGAGCAGCCGGGCCAGCAACGACGGGCCCAATGCCAGCACGAACGAAGTCGCGGTGATGCCCGGGCCGAACGCGGCGATGCCGCCCAGGACGTGGCGACGGTTGGCAACCGGCACGTGCGGCAAACGCAAACGAAGCGGCCTATCGGCCTTGCTGCGCGCCGGCAAGCGCGACGCCACCGCCAACGCGCTGAGCAGGATCAGCGCCTCCAAGGCGAAGATGGGCAGCACGGGGTGCGCGAGCCACTGGGCCGCGCCGCCCGCGCACAGCGGCCCGAGGCCCGCGCCCAGCACCATCGCGATGGAGGCCAGCAAGGCGGCCTTGGGCTTGCGCTCGGGGCCGCCCGCGTCGACCACCGCGGCCATGCCCGCCGAGACGATGACCCCCACGGAAACGCCCGCCAGCAGTCGGCCTACCGCGAGCATGGCGATCGAATCGGCGCCGGCGAACAAGCCGCAGGCCACCAGCGCCGCAAGCAGGCCGGGAATCAGCACCGGCCTGCGCCCGTAGTGATCCGACAACTGCCCCGCCACCAGCAGCGTGCCCAGCAGGCCGACGATGTAGAGCGCGAAGATCACGGTCAGCATGCCGGACGAAAAGCCCATTCGCTCCTGCCAATGCACGTAGAGCGGCGTGGGCGAGTTCGACAGCATGAAAACCGCCGTGATCATCCAGGCGGCGGCCCCCATCCGGGCCGGGGATCGGGTGACGACGCGGGATGAGCGTGCGCAAGCGGACGCGGAAGAAAGCGGCATGACGACCTCCTGTACGAGTTTTTTCGAACTATACCTTAGTTCGAAAAAACTCGTACAGGTGCTATAGTGCGACACATCATGAGGAAAATGTCTACGAATCCCCGCGCCGGGACGCTGCCCACAACGCCGGCCGACCTCCCGCCGCCGCTGGAAGAGCCGGCCATCGACGATCTGCGGCTCGAGCATATTCTGGGTGCGCTGGCCGATCCGCTGCGGCTGTTCATCGTCCACAAGCTGATCATGCAGTCCGACGCCTACGACCATCCGTGCGGCTGGTTCGGTCTCGACCGGCCCAAGTCATCCCTGACCCACCATTTCAAGGCGCTGCGGGAGGCCGGTGTGCTCCGCCAGCGGCAATACGGGCTCGAACGGCGAAGCCGGCTGCGCCGCGAAGATCTCGACGCGCGCTTTCCGGGGTTGTTGTCGCTGGTGGAAAACTGGCAGCCGCCCGTCGATGCGCGTACGCATCGAGACGCCATGTGAGGCGTGCCGCGGAGACATCGGCCTGGCCGTGGACGAAGCGAGACGTAGACCAAATTGAAGTTGTCACTGGCTGAGCGTCGCAAAGCCCGCTGTCAACGCCTGATCGGCCCGTCGCGGCGAGCGCGGTCACGCGTTGCGCGGATCGCCAGTTTCAGCTCGTGATCGTGCTGCGTGACAAGAGGGTCAACCTTACACGGGCACTCGCCTCGTAGACCCAAAGGACGGAAACGAAAAAGTCGCCTGATCTCGAATATCCTCCGTACAATCTAAGCACTACGCAGTACCTCACTCACGACCTGTTCGGCTTCACTGAAGCAGGTGTTCGCATTCCCCGGAATACGCAACGATGACACTAGACTCTCAGGAACCTGCGGTGCATGTTCATTTCCAGCCTAACGTAATTTGCCTGTACGAGGATATTTCCTACACCGTCAATACCGACGGAACCTTCCTTCAGGAAGTCTGCTTTCAATTGCGCATCGAGACCGACCAAGGCGTCCAGGAACATGGTCAGATTTCGCTCCGTTACAGCGAGTCGCTGGAAACGCTCACTATAGATAGCGCATATACGACCACTGCCGACGGCGAGCGCCTGGAAGTCAGCACCGACAGAATTCTCGAGCAGCAGACAGCGGAAAGTGCGCGCGCACCGATGTTCGACGACAACAAAGTCAAGGTCGTGGTGTTCCCGTCGGTCGGCATCGGAGCCACGCTTACGCTGAGGTATCGCCGATTCCTCAGGAAGCCTGTGTTTCCCGGGCACTTCGCGGTGGTCGAATACTTCAGCTGCGAAATGCCACGCCAGGCGACAGCGCTGACCATTCACGCGCCAGCTTCAATGACGCTACATGTCGACGCGGTCGATTTACCTGGCGGGCGCACGACGTCGGACGATCCAGACACGCAGCGCTGGCATTGGCATCTCGCCGAACAGCCTGCCCGTCCGCCTGAGTTTGATTCGGTCAGCGACGTCGATTACAGCGCGCGGGTGGCAGTCACCACGTTTCCCGATTTCGATGCCGTCGGCGCGGCATACCTGCATCACGCAGCCCCGCAGGCCACGGTAACGCCCTCCATTCAAGCACTCGCGAACAAATTGACCGAGGGTGAGACAAACCCGCTGAAACAGGCCGAGATTCTATATAACTGGGTCAGCACGAATATTCGCTATGTCGCAATTCACTTCGGTCTCGGCGGAGTGATCCCGCATAATGCAGATGCCGTGTTGTCAACGGCCTATGGCGATTGCAAGGATCACGTCACCCTGCTTGAAGCGTTGCTCAGCGCGAAAAACATCCGCAGCTCGCCGGTCCTGGTCAACTCCGGCTCCATCTACTGGCTGCCCAAGGTCGCGCTCCCCCTTGGGATATTCGATCATGTGATCACCTATCTTCCGGACTTCGATTTGTTCGCCGATTCGACTGCCACCTCGGCTCGACTCGGAACGCTGCCCACCTCCTTACTGGGCAAATCGGCTCTGGTCATTCGACACCACGAGCATTCGGCGCGCGTCGCCACCCTTCCGGTTGCCACGCCCGACAACGCACGCGTTCGCACCGTCACCCATATCACGCTCGATCGGGAAGGCAATGTCACAGGCACCAGCAGGATCGAGAATGAAGGCCCGTTCGACTGGATTGCGCGACAGATCTTCGCATCCATTCGCCCAGGGCAAGAGGCTCAGGCCGCCGCGCGTGTTCTGATGGTTACAGGACAGGATGGCAATGGAACCTACGGGCACAGCGAGATCAACGACCTGACGCGGCCGTTCCGTTACGAAGCGACGTTCCAGTTGCCCGATTACGCGCTGTTTCCAGGGCCGGGCGCCATTCCCGCTCCCGTGGGATTGAGCAGCTTCAGCAGCATCCGCGCAGCGCTCGAGCAAGCCGGATTGCCGGCGCGAGCCCAGGCGATGCCCTATGTCGGCCGCCAGGTCGATGAGATAACCGTCATCGTGTTCCCCGACCATATCGCGATCCCGCAATTGCCATCGGCCACGCGAATCTCGTCGCCGCTCGGTGCTTACTCTTCGTCTTATCAAGCGAGCGGACAAACGATCACCGTGACGAGACAACTCGCGCTGCGACTCGCCGGTCCACTGCTGGAACCGGCGCATTATCTGCATTTCAGGGAAATGGCTCGCCAGATCAAACGGGACCTCCGGACACAACTCGTCTATTTCTGACTGACGGAAAGATCGAGCTTTCCCAAACTTGCGACAAGCTTCAGGCGCGCGCTTCGCCACTTCGACACGGCGAGCACGCGCTGCTTCTGCGCGTCCGCAAGCGCCGTCTGTGCATTCAACAACTCGGTAAACGTGCCCACCCCTTCCTTGTATCGGCCGCGTGCCACATCGAGTGCGCGCCGGGCATCCACCAGCAACTCCCGCGAGTTGGACAGGTTTGCAGCATCGGCGCGCAGGCTCTGGTAGCTCGTCCAGACGTCCAGCGACACCTGCAGTTCGGCGTCGTGCAATGCGGCCTCCTGCGCGTCCGCCTGAGCCTGCGTCTGCCCGGTGCGATAGCCGGATGCGAATCCCTCAAACAGTGGAATCGTCAACTGCACGCCGATCGTGCTACCGCGACTCCCGGTGACCGGCACCGATTGCTGTTGGTACGACGGACTGTTCTGCGTCACGCTACCGATCAACGCAATGGTCGGGCGGCCCTGCGCACGAGAGGCATCGACATTCGCACGCGCAGCGTCGAGTCTCGCGCGTGCGGCCGCAAGCTTCGGCTGACGCCGCTTCGCCTCATCGATCAACTGGTCGACGCCGGCATCGTGTTCGGCCTGACCTTCCACCGTCAACTCCTGCGAATCGATCCGTACCGGCACGTTTGCGTCGAGCCCCATCGTCACCGCCAACGCGCCGCTCGCGACCCCTACTTCGCCCTCGGCGCTCACTCGGTCGAGCATTGCGCGACGATAGCTGGTACGGGCCTGCAATTCGTCAGCAAGCGTCCCGGCGCCAGCCGCGTGCTTGGCCGACGCCTGCACAAAACTTTCTCGCGCGATCGATTCGGTACGCTGTGCGGCGTCGAGCGACGCTCGTGCGTTGCGTAGCGCGTAGAACGCCTGCGCGGCGTTGAGGATCACGGATTGCAGCACCTCGTCCTGTACGGCATTGGCGAGCGCGAGCAACGCGCCGGCGCGCCGCCGAGCCGCGTCACGCTTGCCAAAGTCGAACAGCACCCAGTTGAGGGTCAGCATGCCGTACCTGCTCGACGTGCTTTGCGACCGGCGTATCTCGCCCGCGCCGAATGCACTGTAGTCGTAGGTCGTGGACAAGGTGTCATGCTCGACACCCACCGTCGCGTTCGCCGTCGGCAAGTATGCAGAATCGGCGACGCCGAGCGCCGCGGCTTGCGCGCGCGCTTCCGCCCAGGCCCGACGGGCCTGCGGAGCCGCACAAATTGCCTGCACGATCGCGTCGTCGAGTTCAAGCGGGCGATCTTCCGGCATTGCGCGGCACGATGCGTCCCTCAGCAACGGTGCGGCCGGCGTTGCCGACACATCGTCAAGCGTGCGAAACACGTCGATCGCTTGCGCATTGGCGCAAGAAGGCATTGCCGGCACGGCAATCGAAACGGCAACGATCAGGCACAGCTTCATGAACCAACCCGCAGATGGCGTTCCGCCCCGTCCGCGCTCGGCGCGTCGGGCGCACCTGTTGCAGCCGTCGGCCGATCGGATACGATCCGTCCGTCTCTCAGCATCACGACCCGCTCGGCGGACGCGATCGTTTCCGGGCGATGCGCAACGATGATGCGCGTCATCCGTAACGCACTGACGGCCACATTGACCTGTTGTTCGCGCTCCAGGTCGAGATGACTCGTGGCCTCATCGAGCACAAGGATCCCCGGGCGCTTGTACAGCGCGCGGGCAAGCAGCACACGTTGCTTCTGACCGCCCGACAACACCGTGCCCATGTCGCCTACGAGCGTGTTGTAACCCATCGGCATCGCGACGATATCGTCATGCACCGCCGCCAGCCGCGCGCATTCGACGATCCACTGCGTGTCGGCATCTGGATCGAAAAAACTGATGTTGTCGGCTATCGACCCGGCAAACAACACGTCGTCCTGCAATACGGTGCCGACAAGCGCCCGCAGCCGCCGAAGCCCAAGCCGGGCGACGTCGACGCCGCCGATCCGCACCTGGCCGTCGGTCGGGTCGAGCACACCGAGCAGCACATTGACGAGCGTCGTCTTGCCGCAGCCAGACGGTCCGACAAGCGCAACGGATTCGCCCGGAGCGATTTTCAGTGACACGCAGTCGAGCACCGCCGGTTCGCCGTCCGCATAGCGGAAACCGATCTCGCGGAATTCGATGCCGGCCGCGAGATCGTCCGCCTCGCCGGGCACATGGCGAAGACCCGTTTCCGGCTCAGGCTGCGCGAACACGATGTCGGCAAGTCGCTCGCCCTGCAGCTGCAACATCCGGACTTCGAAATACTTGTCGATCAGACTGCCGACGCGAGAGTCGAACTGACTCTTGTACGCGTTGAACGCCATCAGCACGCCGACGGTAAACTGACCGTCCATCACCATTCGTGCGCCAAGCCACACGATCAGCAGTCCCTCGATGCCGAACAGCAGCCCGTTGAGGTGTTGGTAGAGCAACTGCAACTTCTGTACATGCAGTCCCGCGTTAACCTGCTCGACGAGCAGCGACAGCCAGCTTGCGCGACGCTCGTCCTGTCTGTTGAACAGCTTGATCGTCTTCACGCCGCGCACGGTTTCGAGGAAATGGGAATGTTGCTTGGCCATTCGCACGATCTGCTCCTCGGTCGCCCGTCGCAGCGGCTGGTACCAGAGCCATCGCAGCAGCGCGTAGAGCGCCATCGCAACAAGCGCGACACACCCAAGCACGCGACTGTAGACGAACATCATCCCCAACGTGACGATCGTCATCAGCCCATCGATCACGGCGCTCAGGAACGATGTCGTGAGTGTCTGCTGAATCGTGTCGACCGCGCCGAAGCGCGACACGATATCACCGAGATTGCGGCGCTCGAAGTAACGCATGGGCAGGCTCAGCAGGTGCGTAAAGGTATTGGCGCGCCACTGCACGTTGAGTGTCGTGCCGAAGTACATCAGCGCCCATGCGCGGATTGCGCTCGTCGCCTGCTGCATCAACAGCAGCAGAGCGAAGCCAAGCACGAGCACGGTCAACAGGTCGTGGTCCACGCCGACGATCACCTCGTCGATCACCCACTGCAGGAAGAACGGTTGCACCACCGCAAATATCTCGAGTGCCAGCGCGAGCAACAGCACCTGGCCGAGCGAGCGTGACAAACCCGACACGGGTCCGAGCAACGCGCGCAGCTTGACGGCCGGCGCGGCATCGCGCAACTCGAAGCTTCTGGTCGGCCACAACTCCAGCGCGACACCGGTGAACGAACGCGACAGCACGTCGAGCGGCAGCTTGCGGATGCCCTGAGCCGGATCGTGGATCACCGCAGATTTTCCGCTCACCTCCTTCAATACGACGAAGTGGTTGAAGTTCCAATGCAGAATGCACGGCACGCACAGTTGGTCGAGGCGATCGAGATCCACCTTCAACGCACGCGTCCCGAGATTGAACCGCTGTGCTATCTCGATCAAGCGGCCGAGCCCGGTCCCCTTCAGTGACACGGGAAAACGGCCGCGCAACGTCGCCACGTCGACGTGGTGGCCGTGATGGCCGGCTATCATGGCAAGGCACGCGAGTCCGCATTCAGTGGCCTCGGTTTGCAAAAGCATCGGGAGCTTGCTGCCGACGCCAAACGAGAGTCGGTCGAGAATGGACATGGGTAGACCAAGAAGTCAGAATTTACCTGTGAGGCTGTAGAGCGGTTCAAGCACCCATTCGTATAGCCGTCGGCGCTCCTGGAGGACGTCTGCCTGCAACGCCAAGCCGGCCTGAAGCGGCTGAGGTTTGCCATAGGCAGTCACCGTCTGCGCGTCGAGCATGGCGGTGACCCGATAGAACGCACCGTCGCCGCCACGAGCAAGAGCGTCCTGCATCCCGCTCGTCGACAGCTCGGCGGTCGACAGCGCGGTGCGCGCAATTGACGTGACATGCGCACGGTACTGGCCGAACTTCTGATACGGATAGGCCTGATAGCGCACTCGCACCGGATCGCCGACATGCACAAAGCCGATAGCCGTGCTCGGCACAAATAGATGAACCTGCCAACGCGCGCCGTCCGGCACGATACTCGCCACTGGACGGGTGGTATCGATCGTCTGGCCAGGCTCGGCAATCACCGCAGTCGCAACCCCCGTCTCCGGCGCCGTGACGACAAGTTCCCGTCGTGCCTCGCTCTCGATCAGCGACTGGTCGATCTCGATCACGTTGCGCTCGATCTGCGAGAGCTGGTTCTGCTGCTTGAGACGAATGCCTGCGATCTCGTTGACCGCTTCCGTGAGCGACTGCTGCACACTGGCGCGATCCCGCTGCAAACCGAGCAGCTTCGATTGCTGGTCGAGCAAGTCCGCCTGCCGCTGCTGGAACTGGTCGGTCGAGATGTAGTCCTGCGCCAGCAGCCGCTTGTAGCGAGCGACACCGTCGGCGGCAATCGCCGCACGTTCGTGTTGGCCCGCAAGCTGGTCGTTGAGGCGTGCGAGCTCCGCCCGCAGGCTCTCGGCCTTTTCTTCCAGCGTGTCGCGCGCGTCCTGCTGCAGCACACGCGTCTTGTCCATTTCCTGCAGCAACGAGTGCTTGCGCAGGCGGGCTTGCTCGATCAGTGCCGCCTGTGTGCGCCCTTCGGCCGCGCTCTGCAGGTCGATCGAGATCGCGTACAACACCGTACCCCGCGTTACGTGACTGCCTTCAGCGACAGTCTTGCGCAGCACGATGCCCGGTTGCCGGGCGTAGATTTTCACGAGACCGGTATCGGGTACGACGACGCCTTCGACCGTCGAGCGACGCGTATAGCTGCCAAGCGCAAACAGCATCACGACGGCAAGCGCCATGCATGTAGCGGCGACCGTCAGGAAGCCCAGCGATACGGGGCGCACGAGCACGATCTCACCCACTGCCGGCGTGCACTGACCTGCCCGGGCTTCAGGCCGGAACAACGATGAAATGACGGACATCACTTGGCGCGCATCAAACGGTCAGACATATCAAGCCAATGCCACCGTGCAACCAGGTCCATCGTCTCGATGCCAAAGGCTTCCTTCCGTTTGCGCATTCCAACCCACCCATTGTCCGGACTATTGAATACGAGGCACATTTCCGCAGATTCGCTCGATTTCCGCTTCGCCATAAAAGGCAAGCATTGAATGAAATTCGTGGCGCTGCCGTACAAGACTGCCGAACTCCGCGGGGCGGTACACTTCGCTTTCGCTCCCATGCACGACCCTGAATCGTTCTTCAACCAACAAGAACTCGATCTTCAGGTCGCTCTCTCGCCAGACATCCACGACCATCCCGTCTTCGTATCTCAATACCAGCAGCGACTGCTGCTTCTGCCTGTTGATGAATTCGCCCCTGACTTCACTCTCGTCGCCGGCTTCGACGATTCCCTTCAGCATTTGCTTTAACGCATCGCGATTCAGGCAGGCCGATTCGCCAAGGTACTTTTTCCTGTTGATACCGAAGCCGCGAACCAGCGCATCGCCAGAGATGTTCATCGTTCTCCCCACGTCGGACACGACGCCAAGAACCTCGGCATATGCGCGGGTCAGCACCTGACGCCGCTGTGGCCATCGGAACGGGCGAATGGCGCCGTGATGCACGAAGTCCCAGAACGACAGCCAGTCGAACTTCCCCGACAGACTGAAAAGACGAGGATCGTGCTCGTCCCGTCCGCCTTCGACATCCAGTTGCGCAACCCACTCGACCAGTGTCGATTTGAGCTCATTCATCCAGCCCGCCACGATCGGGTCATCTGCTATTTTTTCGGCAAGCGCGCGCGGCACCCCCGCCATACATAGAAAATATCGGGCACATTTCGCATCGAATTCGCGTGAGAACTCGCGAACGGCATGGCCGAGAACCTGTGCAGAAAGCGCATCATCTTTGATCCAGTATTTGTTCGCATAAAAACATATCGAAGCAATACTCTTCACGATCGGCAGATGCTCACGCGACGCCTTGTTCCAGATGGCCTTCAGATCCGGCAGCGATTCAGCACCAAACGACAGCAACGACATGACGGATGTGAAATCGAGAAGACGTCCGTCGATCGAGACGTTCGACGACGTGCAGCCATGCGCCATGAAGCGAGAACGCATGTACGCGAGTTGGGCTGCAATTCGACGCGCGAACTCACCGAGCCCCGCGGAGAATCTCT
Organism: Burkholderia sp. SRS-46; assembly: GCF_004343775.1. Taxonomy (GTDB): domain Bacteria; phylum Pseudomonadota; class Gammaproteobacteria; order Burkholderiales; family Burkholderiaceae; genus Burkholderia. The sequence continues at coordinate 372,436 of NZ_PTXL01000003.1, forward strand.
CCTTGTCCGACATGCCACGCCACTGCTGCTCGGCGATGAAAGCCGGTCGCGGCAGGATCTCTCCCAGGTATCGAACCGAATTTCTGACACGACGAACGTCTGCCTCACGGTGCCAGGATGCGTCGCGAATCGGCTTGAAGTAAATTGCGCGCTCGAAATGGGCAGGCCGGATCTCCGGCCTTCTGATCAGCAACGCGCGTGCGCCGCCGTCGATATGTACGTGTTCCCCCATTTTCAGAACCGCCACTACCCTCTGCACGCCGTAAGGAACGACCGCTTCGAGGATTTCGCTCCACGCTGCCTCATAGATCGCGTCTACCAGCGACAAGTGACCATTTGAATGCGCACCGTCCGAATCGCACCCCAACAAGAGATTTGCGCCAATGCCCTTTACCTGCAGATCGATCGACAAGCCACATCGGACACCGCCACCGTTATTGACGATCTCCTCCCCGCCGTAGCGCTCGCTCAGCCATATTTGCTGCTCGGCACGTCGATCGCGAGGGCGGGCGGCGAGGACAAAGGCACATTGGTCGATCAACGCGCGCTGACTTATCGCCTCGGCGTCGTTCTTGTAGACGACGCTTACTCCTTTGACCCGTTCTACCAATATCGGCACAAATACATCGTCGAGCTCATCGAGCGTCATCACCTGACCTTTCATTCGGTTTATTTTCGATCTCGATCCGTCGCCTGCGACAACAGTCATGTCGGCGAAGCAGGCGATATCAGGACAGTGCCTTTCTGCGAACGTGCGACGCCGACGATCCACGACGCGTCAACCAGAAGACTTCGTCGTGTTCGCGGGAGAATTTTTCCCTGATGAATCTTGCAACGCCCGCCAATCCACCCCGGTGAATTGAAAGATCGATCACCCAAAGGTCAGGCCCTTCATTCCATTCAGACAAGTGCGATATGAATCCACCGCCCTCGACCGTCCGAACGACATCGTCCGAGAGAAAAGCCCAGGTGACAAAGCCAACCGGCTTTCCATTCGCGTTAAAAAATACCTTGATCTGCCTGAGTTCGATTGCCGGCAGAATCCAGGAATTCAGGCGAACGAGATCGCGATTCGATGCCGCGGGTTGCGCAAGCATCAAGCTTGCGACACACCCAAGTTCCTCATATTTCCTTCTGATGAGATCATCAGTGAAGTCACTTCTTTCAGCCATGCGATGCAATCGGTATCGGGTATAAAGACAGGCGGCCGCAATTTCTCGCAGCCGCCCAGGCGTTAGCTATATGTCACGGTCGCCAACCTGCGATCAGCCGCCGCCGCCGCCCGAGAAACCAGCCACGGCGCCGCCAATTCCGCCGGACACCATTCCGCCGATACCACCGGCGCCAACCGGACCCCCGATAGCAGCAGCAGCGGCCGCGCCGCCAATGCCTCCGACAACCGCCCCCTTAAGTCCGCCGATGATTGCCCCTCCGACGTTTCCTCCACCTGCAACAATCGCAAGCTCCTCTTCGGTCAACTCACGGCATACACCAACTGCCTCGTATGCAAATCCACTCTCAGCATATTTCAAGTATCACCTCTTACGTCTGATTAAAATATACAACCACTGCCCAAGGGCTGCGCCAACGACACCCGACACGAATGCCGAATACGTCCCCGCAGGTACGACATCGAACCATCGGATGATTCCGTAAATCATCAAATACGAGAAAAATGTCAGAATTATTCTGACAACCATCGATTTCAGCACCGGAACACCTCCCTACAAAGCAACTATCTTCAGTGGCCTAAGCCTAAAAATCGCCGCATATTATTACAGATGACCTTAAAAAATGACCACGCATGACTATTAGAGACGGTTTCATAAAGACTGTTCGGCGCGCCGGAGAGCGTTCCAGCAGATTAGGAGGCAACCGAGTTTGAGGAGCGCGCCGTGCATATCGGCGCGGCGCTCGAAACGAATACGGAGACGACGGAAGTGATGCAGCCAAGCATGTGTGCGTTCAACGACCCAGCGATATTTGCCAAGGCCGCTGCCATGTTCGGTGCGGCGCTTGGCGATCACCGGCTCGATGCCGCGATTGCGCAATGCTCGTCGATGTCGCCCGGAGTCGTAACCGCGATCGGCGTAGACCACACGCGATCTCTGCAGTGGGTGGCCGCGCAATCCGCGAATCGATGATGAATCGACGGCGGCTCGCGAGAAGTCGATCTGGTCTGCTGCTCGCAGCTTCGCGAGCAGCAGTTCGTGCAAGCGGTCCCACACACCGGCAGTCTGCCGATCGCGTAGCCGTCGCCAACATGTCACGCCCGAGCCGCATCCCATCTCGGCGGGCAGGTCGCGCCAGCGCAGTCCGGTCTCGAGAACGAACAAGATACCGGTCGGTGCGGCGCGATTCGAAACAGGCAGGCGGCCTGGATTCTTCTCGCGCCGCGGCTTGGCTGGCGGCAGTAACGGCTCGATCGTGTCCACAATTCGTCGTCGATGATCGGCTTGCCCATCTCCTCTGCCTCGGTTGTTCCGATGCCTGAGAACAGCTCGCCGCACAAGTTAAGCCTCACGGGGCCTTTTTGAAACCGTCACCAAAGCACTTCAACTCACCAGACGGCGCGTACGCGGTCAGACCTCTCCGCGATCTCGTTGACGACGGGAGAGACTTGACCTTGAGTGCGACACGAAACCAGTCGATGCCTGGCACGAGCATTTCGACCGGTAATAGACGCTGGGTCTCAGGAGCAATTGTCGCGACGAAGCTGAATTGCAGCAATGACCCGATCTCTGAATTTATGTATAGGAATACTCCCAAATAAAGTATCGGAAAAACCAGGTTGCAAAGTTTTTTGTTTATATGTTCCTATTTGCACAATTAAATCATGCTGGAATAATATTCAAATAAAGTACGCGCGGCTCAATAACATTGAGCGCCTTCCAGCCACCTGCCGCAAAGAATGCGGCCTCGCTCTCCATCGCAAATCCCGCAAATCCCGCAAATCCCGCAATGTCTATCTGCAAAAAAACATGCGCCGCATTTGATTAATTATTTAGAGACGGTTTCATAAAGGCTGCTCGGGCCGCCGAAGGGTGTTCCAGCAGATCATGCAGCAACCGAGTTTGAGGAACGCGCCGTGAATGTCGGCGCGGCGCTCGAAACGAATACGGAGGCGACGGAAGTGATGCAGCCACGCATGTGTGCGTTCAACGAACCCAGCGATATTTGCCAAGGCCGCTGCCATGTTCGGTACGGCGCTTGGCGATCACTGGCTCGATACCGCGATTGCGCAACGCTCTTCGATGTCGCCCGGAGTCGTAACCGCGATCGGCTTGCGCGACGATGGGCTTCGACGGAGGCCGCCCCCGCTTGCCACGAATGGGCGGGACGGCCTCGATCAGAGGCAGCAGTTGGGTGACGTCGTTGCGATTGGCGCCGGTGGCGATGTGGTGCTTCAAACCGGGTCGCACTCGATCGGTGGGATTCGGGCCAGTTTTTCTCCCGCCCCAACTATACGAATCGATGATGAGTCGACGAACACGCGGGAGAAGTTGATCTTCTCGGCCGCTCGTAGTTTCGTCAGCAGCACCGCTTGCAGTCGACCCACGCACGCCAGCTTGGTCGCATGCGGGAATTGGCGCATACCCGCGTGCGCTACCGCTACCGGCGCATTCACGTGCTGTCTCGAAGCGGCGTCCGCGAAAGACAAAAAAAAAGCCCGCAATACGCGGGCGAGCTTCGCTGTGAGAAACCTCTAACAAACAAACTGGACGGCTGATCGTACTACTCGAAAAACCACCATTCGAGACAGGTAAACCCGCTCGCGGTTTACCCACCCTGCCCCGGCCAGTCTGGCCGGGGCGGTCGCATGATTCAGTGAATTTTGCGCTTCAGGTCGGACAGTTCGGAGTGCATCGAACTCACCGCGTTCATCACGCCGACATCGACACTCCCGGCCTGCATGCACGCGCGCTCGGCCCGATCGCCGATCCGTTCGAGATCGTCGATCCATTGGCGGATGCGATCCTCGTCGCGTGACGCCATGATCTTCCTGGCCGACCGGCATTCCCGGTCCAGTTCATCCACCCAGTCGAGCAGCACCCTGGGCGCCGTCTTGTCCGAGTGGCAGGTCCGCGATGCGTCGCTGATCGTTTGCTGCAGATGGCTGAAGCGTTGCTGCATCTCGCTGGCTTGCAACATGATGACCTCCTTCACGAACGTCGGCGCCCGGCGGGGCCGGGCAGCCGATCAAGCCGCGTTTCCCGTTCGATCGTCATTCGCAAGCCATCGCCGCGGCCACATTGGCACAGGCGCGGCACGCCGGCCCGCGAAGGGCAGGCTTCCAGTGTAGGTCATCGCGGGACGTCCGTCGGCGGGCACCCAGCCCGACCCGACCCCATGACGCGCAACGGCCGGCTCAGGCTGACGCCGGCCGGCCGACTGCGCGCGATCACGCGCGCCGCATGCAGGTTGCAGGTATGAGGATTACTCTTCGCCCGGCCACCAGGGCTTCGCGGCGGGCTGGATCAGATAGTCGTCGAGGTTCTTGTCGACCAGCCACTTCGGACGGGCGCCGCGCCCCGTCCACGAATTGCCGGACGACGGATCGTAGTACTTGGCCGGGTGCTTCTTCGGCTTGTCCTTCACGAAGCCGGCCGCACGCAGGAGTTCCACCTCCGTGATGCCGAATTCCTTCACCTGCTCGCGGATCGCGGCCAATACTTCAGCCTTTTCTTTCTTTCGGGCCTCTTCAACGAGCAGGTTGAGGTGGCCGAGCTGCTGCTGGAGCGAGTTGATTTTGCTGGATGTCACGTGGCGTAGTCTTCGTCGATGCGGTGTCTGGCGGCGGCCGGGCACATGGATGTCCGTCACTCGTTCACAGTGCGCCTGGCCGCTGCGGGATCGCCCCCCATGCACCGCGTCGCGCGGCATGGATTGACCGGGCGGCACGTGCGCTGCTTCGTTGTCCGTCGAATCGGCCCGAACGGGCGCCGGTGCCGGATAACCGGAAAAGCCGGGGGAAAACGCCGATGGCGCGTCGCGCTCGTCAGCACGACCGAAAGGTTTGGACTCGACAAAGTTACCGGCCTGGCCACTCGCGCGACCGACAGATTTGCCGGCCGCCTGCGCGCCGTGCGGAACCCGTCACGTCAAGCACACTGGAACAAGTGGCGATTGTAACAGCCGGCACGCGGGCGTCACCTCTCCCGAACGGCCAGCGGCCGTTTTCCGAAGGTGTGCCCGGGTTGGACAGGGTGCCCGCGCGATGCGCGGTGCGCGGTGCGCGGCCGGCGCTGGCCGCCGGCCGGCGAATCGGGGCGGCCGCTGCCGGCCGCGCCCGATGCGCATCCGCATTCGACGTCGTGGCGAATCCGGGTACGGATCCGCCGGGCTGCGTCAGGACAGCCGTTCGATCGCGATCGCCGTCGCCTCGCCGCCGCCGATGCAGAGCGACGCCACGCCGCGCGCGAGGCCGTACGTCTCGAGCGCCGCGAGCAGCGTGACCATCACGCGCGCGCCCGACGCGCCGATCGGGTGCCCGAGCGCGCACGCGCCGCCGTGCACGTTGACCTTGTCGTGCGGCAGGTCGAGATCGCGCATCGCCGCCATCGGGACCACCGCGAACGCCTCGTTGATCTCGAACAGGTCGACGTCGCGCAGCTGCCAGCCGGTCTTCTCCGACAGCTTGCGCAGCGCGCCGATCGGTGCGGTCGGGTACAGGCCCGGCTGGTCCGCATAGCTCGTGTGGCCGACGATCACCGCCTTCGGCACGAGGCCGCGCTTCTCGGCTTCCGAACGGCGCATCAGCACCAGCGACGCGGCGCCGTCGGAGATCGACGACGCATTCGCGGCCGTCACCGTGCCGCCTTCGCGGAACGCCGGCTTGAGCGTCGGGATCTTGTCGAGCTTCGCCTTGCCCGGCTGCTCGTCGATGCTCACCAGCGTCTCGGTCTTGCCCGCGCGCACGCTGACCGGCGCCACCTCGGCCGCGAAGCGGCCTTCCGCGATCGCCTTCTGCGCGCGCGTGAGCGACGCGATCGCGAACGCGTCCTGCGCTTCGCGCGTGAAGCCGTAGGTCGTCGCGCAATCCTCGGCGAACGTGCCCATCAGGCGGCCTTTTTCGTACGCATCCTCGAGGCCGTCGAGGAACATGTGGTCGATCACCTGCCCGTGGCCCATCCGGTAGCCGCCGCGCGCCTTCGGCAACAGGTACGGCGCGTTGCTCATGCTCTCCATGCCGCCGGCCACCGCCACGCGCGCCGAGCCCGCGAGCAGCAGGTCGTGCGCCAGCATCGCGGCCTTCATGCCGGAGCCGCACATCTTGTTGACCGTGGTCGCGCCGGCCGCCAGCGGCAGCCCGGCCTTCAGCGCCGTCTGGCGCGCCGGCGCCTGGCCTTGCCCGGCCGGCAGCACGCAGCCGAACACGATTTCCTCGACCTGCTCGGCCGGCAGCCCCGCGCGTTCGAGCGCGGCGCGGATCGCCACGGCGCCCAGCTCGCTCGCGGTCGCCGCGGCCAGGTCGCCCTGGAAGCTGCCCATCGGCGTACGCGCCGCACCAACGATGACAATCGGATCGTGTGTCGTCATGATTCCTTCTCCTTGTGGATCAGCGCGGCGCCATGCGCAGCGCACCGTCGAGTCGAATGACTTCGCCGTTCAGCATCGCGTTCTCGGCGATATGGCGCACCAGCGCCGCGAATTCGTCGGGCCGCCCGAGCCGCGACGGAAACGGCACGCTCTTGCCCAGCGAATCCTGCACTTCCTGCGGCATCCCGGTCAGCATCGGCGTCTCGAAGATGCCCGGCGCGATCGTCACGACGCGGATGCCGAAGCGCGCGAGTTCGCGCGCCACCGGCAGCGTCATCCCGGCCACGCCGGCTTTCGATGCCGCATAGGCCGCCTGCCCGATCTGCCCGTCGAACGCCGCCACCGACGCGGTGTTGACGATCACGCCGCGCTCGCCGTTCGCGTCCGCGTCCTGCTTCGACATCGCGTCGGCCGCCAGCCGCATCATGTTGAAGGTGCCGATGAGGTTGATCGACACCGCGCGCGCAAAGCTGTCGAGCCGGTGCGGCCCGTCGCGCCCGACGACCTTCTCGCCCGGCGCGACGCCCGCGCAGTTGACGAGGCCGTCGATCCGGCCGAACGCGTCGAGCGCGGCGGCGATCGCGGCCTGCCCGTCGGCTTCGCTCGTCACGTCCGCGGCGATCGAGCGTGCGGCTGAGCCGAGCTCGCGCGCGACGCCGGCGACGGCATCCGCATTGACGTCGGCGAGCAGCGCGCGGCCGCCCTGCGCGACCACCATCCGCGCGACCGCGGCGCCCAGGCCGGAGCCTGCGCCCGTCACGACAAATACCCGGTTATCGATGTTCATTGATGGCACTCCCTTCAGGAATTCGTGTTCTGTTCGACGGCCATCTTGCGCAGCACGAAGCGCTGGACCTTGCCGCTCGGCGTCTTCGGCAGCGCGTCGACGAATTCGACCGCGCGCGGATACGCGTGCGCGGACAGCCGTTTCTTCACGTGCAGGCTGAGTTCGTCGGCCAGCTCCGGCGAGCCCGCGTAGCCGGCCGACAGCACGACGTACGCCTTCACGATCTCGGTGCGCTCGGGGTCCGGCACGCCGATCACGGCCGCCTCCATCACGGCCGGATGCTCGATCAGCGCGCTCTCGACGTCGAACGGGCCGATCCGGTAGCCGGCCGACGTGATCACGTCGTCGGCGCGGCCGATGAAGCTGATGCTGCCGTCCGGCTCCAGCTCGACGCTGTCGCCGGTGCGGTAGTAGCCGCCCGCGATGGCCGGCGTCGCCTGGCGCCAGTAGCCCGAGAACCACAGCAGCGGCGACTTCGCGATGTCGATCGCGAGGATGCCGGGCTGGTTCGGTCCGAGCTCGCGGCCGGCGTCGTCGAGCACCGCGACGCGGTAGCCGGGCATCGCGAGGCCGGCCGAGCCGGGATGCACCACATGTTCGAGCCCGTGGTGGTTGTTCACCACCATGCCGAGCTCGGTCTGCCCGTAGTGGTCGCGGATCGGCGCGGCGAGTTCGGCATCGAACCAGCGGATCACTTCCGGATTCAACGGCTCGCCCGCGCTGCTGACCACCCGTAGCCGGCCCTTGATGCGCGCGGCCGGCCCGGCGCCGGCCGCCATCAGCAGCCGGTACGCGGTCGGCGAGCCGGCGAGGCTGGTGATGCCGAGCCGCTCGATCACGTCACAGGTGCCGTCGACCGTGAAACTGCCTTCGCAGAGCGTCGTCGCATGGCCGAGCAGCAGCGGCCCGGTGATCGCGTAGTAAAGGCCGTACGCCCAGCCCGGATCGGCGATGTTCCAGAACCGGTCGCCCGGGCGCAGGTCCACCGCGTCGCGCATGTACGCGCCGAACGCGAGCAACGCGTGCAGCGGCACCGGCACGCCCTTCGCCAGGCCGGTCGTGCCCGACGTCGACATCATCAGGAACAGGTCCGCGCCGGTGCGCGGCACGGGCTCGAAGGCCGCCGGCTGTGCGTCGAGCGCGGCGGCGAAATCGAGGTCGCCGTCAGCCAGCGGCGCGCCGGGCGCGCGCACGGTCGCGACCGGCGGGCAATCCGCCACGTCGTCGAGCTTCGCGCGGTTCGCGGTGTTGGTCACGACCAGCTTCGCGTCGCCCATGCGCAGCCGGTGTTCGATCGCCTTCGGCCCGAACGCCGTGAACAGCGGCTGGTAGACGGCGCCCGCGCGCCACGCGCCGAGCACCGTCGCGACGAGCTCCGGCGTGCGCGGCAGCAGCCCGGCCACCACGTCGCCGGGCCGGATGCCCTGCGCGACCAGCAGGTTCGCAACCCGCGCCGACAGCGCCTGCAGCTGCGCGAAGCTGTAGCGGTGGTGGCGCCCGCCGGCATCGATCCAGTCGAGCGCGGTGCCGCCGCCCGCCACGTGACGGTCGCAGCATTCCACGCACGCGTTCAGCCCGCGCGCGAGGTCGCCGTGCAGGCGCGCGGCGGCGGCTTCGAGGCTGAAGCCGGCCAGCGCGTCCGCGTAGGCGGGCGTGGCGTCGACGACGATCTGATCCGACATGGGTGTCTCCTCCCGTTGTATCGCTGCCGGCCGGTCGACCGGAGCCGCAGATTCGTTCCCGATGTTAGTCATCGCCGACATTGCAAACAATGACAAATCTGGTCTACGATCTTGATCGGATTTGCCATGTCTGACGGAGGACGCGTGGTGGAGCGGCAGATGATCTCGCCGGGTTTTGTCGAGGATGCGCTGGCGTCCCTGCGCGCGCAGGGCGTCGACGTCGCGCCGCTGTTGCGCGCGGCGGGCCTGCCCGCCGAGGTGGACGCGCCGGTTACGGTCCAGCAGTACGGGCGGCTGTGGCTCGCGATGGCCGACGCGCTCGACGACGAGTTCTTCGGCCTGGCCGCGCGCCCGATGCGGGTCGGCAGCTTCGCGCTGCTCGGCCATGCGGTGCTGCACACGGGGACGCTCGAACAGGCGCTGCGGCGCTCGCTGCGCTTCCTGCGCGTGGTGCTCGACCATCCGCACGGCACGCTGCACGTGAGCGGCGGTGAGGCGCGCATCGTGCTCGCCGACGTCGGCGCGCCGCGCCCGGCGTTCGCCTACCGCACGTTCTGGCTGGTGCTGCTCGGGCTCGCGTGCTGGCTGATCGGGCGGCGCATTCCGTTGCGGCGCATCGACTTCTCGTGCCCGAGCCCCGAGCATCGCGCCGACTACAGCCAGTTCTTCGGCGCGCCCGTGCATTTCGACCAGCCCGATTGCCGGCTCACGTTCGACGCGGCCTACCTGCGGCTGCCCACGATCCGCTCCGAGCAGGCGCTGAAGGCATTCCTGCGCAGCGCGCCGGCCAACATCCTGGTGCGCTACCGGCACGACACGGGCTGGGTCGCGAAGATCCGCGCGCATTTGAAAACCGTCGCGGCCGCGGACTGGCCGAACTTCGACACGCTGGCCGAGCAGCTCGACATGCCGCCGGCGACGCTGCGGCGGCGCCTGCGCAGCGAAGGGCAAAGCTTCGCGGCGATCAAGGACGAGATGCGCAGCGTGATGGCCCAGGCGCTGCTGCGCGACGGCACGCGCAGCGTGGCCGATATCGCGTCCGATCTCGGTTTCTCCGAGCCGAGCGCGTTCCATCGCGCGTTCCGGAAATGGACCGGACAATCGCCGGGGGCGTTTCGCCGGGCGGGGGAGTAATGAAGGGCGCGGCAGGCTGATAGGCCCGTCCCTGTCCGTCGAGCCTGTATCTGATCCACGACGCACATTTTTGCGAAACCTTGACCACGCGGCTGCACTTCTTCTGAACGCCCAAACCGCAACGCCCGCTTCTCGACTCTCTGAACGGAATGGGCCTACGCTGGAGAACGAGACCTAGAAATTTCGCGCCAGGCCGACCATGAACATGTCCTGGTCCTTGTTGTTGCCGGTTGCGACACGATTGAAGCGCAAGCTCGCCGCCCAATCGTTCGTGACCTGATAGGTCACCTGCGCGCTGAGCAGGGCATTGAGTCTCGTTTTGCTCGAGACCTCGTCCCGATCATGCGAGAGATACGGACCGACACCTGCCGAAAGCGACCATTTGCTCTTGATCGGCGCAACGTACCAAAATTGCGCTGCCACACCTCTTCGGCCGGAGACGCCGTTATTGCCTTCGTAGACGAAGCTCGCCGAATAGGCCCACTCACTGCCGAGCGGCCGCTTGACTTCGACCATATACCCCTTTTCGATCGGCACTTGGGGACGGTTCGTCTGCGACGTCCCGGCCCAAACGCTAACCTGCGTCTTGCCGTCCGAAAACGCCGGGCTGGGATCGCCGCCAAAATCCGCGCCGATGCCGAAGAGCACCGCGTCGGAATTGAATCCGTCAATCATCTGGACGTGGTTGTACTGCACCTTGAGGAAGAAGCGGTTGGGAACGAGGTAATACCGCACTGCTGCCGAGGCACGCACGCCCCATCGCTTTTCATTACGCGACTGGTTGTCGACATGTGTCGTGTCCATGCTGAAATAAGGCCCCGCCGACAATTCGAGCGCCAGGCGATTGCCGACCGGCCAACGAAACGAGCCTAGGGCGGCGAAGCCGTCACGGTGGTGATCAAAGGGATGCCCCTCGTTCACATACGCGAGGTAGACCGAGAGGTAGTCATTCACGACGTGGCCGAAGCCGACCTCGTAGGCACGCCAATGCATATCGCCACCCTCGGTCGCGCGTCCGTCGCCATACACCGCATAGACGTCGATCGTTCGTTCCGATGGTTTGAACCCGGTCGCCAAGCTCGAAGGACTGTCCTCGGCATGCGCGTGGCCCGGGCCTGCAAGAATTGCCAGACCGGCGATCGAGCTTGTGAGCACGAAGCGCGTTGTGAGCACGAAGCGCGAATAGATGCGACGGCACTGTCCCATTTGGACACCCCCTCACCTTGGTAACCGCGATTTCTTGGACGAGTTGATAGCGATTATAGGCGGCCTCGGACAACAGGGACCAGCCCACTCACTGCTCCGGTTGCAGCCTCCACGAGGGGCTCTCCCGATCAGTCGTTGCAACCTCTGTCTCTGTGAACTCATGCCCGGCCATGCTGGCGGGTGAAGGCGTCGCATGGGCGGCAATTCCTTTGACCTGCATTTCGCCGATCATGTCTCCGCGCTCCAAAAAATCGATTTGGATCGCACCAAGGCCATCGATGACGTATATGCGCCGGTCCATGTTTACCGATCGTTGTCGCATCATTCCAGATTGACGCGAAAATAAGTGAGGCTTCGGATTGGAACCCCGTCTTTCTCGTAGCGGCCGAAGGCCCACGCCTGAGGGTGCTTCTGCATGAACACCCAGACGATAAGCCAAAAAAATAATCCGGACGCGACGTGATCGCGTTCGCATGCCACCGAATAGATGGGGTCGAACGCCGTGTCGGACCAATCGTTCCCGGTAAGCCATCCGGCCGTATGCACCTCTCCGTCGCCGAGGCGATCCTCGATCTCACATTCAATCGAGCGATATTGCTCATCTGTCAGTTTCGCTTTCCACGCCCGATATTCCTTCTCGTGAGGGACGTGCGTGATTGGCTGAATGGTATGCGACTGTTTTTAAAGAGTCCGCATTCACTTAGCTTTTTCCCGTTTTCCTATCAATAGTCGACGAGCGGCTGCCCTACTCAGATGGCGAGCAGGTCTGGCTGGATCAGGAACGCTGCAGGATCGTCACCGAGCCACGCGGGTTGCCGACCACGGCCAGACCAGGTTCTACCTGTCGTCGGGTCGCGGTACTTCGGAGCCGTCGACATGCGCCTTAAGTTGCGCTTATGCACTTTCTCTTGCAGATCCAGAACGCTGAGATTGAACTCCTTCATCAGTTCCTTGATCTGTCCGACCGCCGCTTCACGTTCGGCTTCGCGAGCGGCGTTGATTTGCGCATCCAGTGCCTCTCGTTGCGCAATTAGGGCTAGGTAACCTGTCGGTTTGGCGTTCATGTTTTCGCTATTTCCTTGTTGCCGGCGCCGGCCGGCGTTCTCCTATGCATCAGCACGTCGGCGATCCATCCGGATCGGACAAGCAATCCATTCGGTATGCGTCGTCCACTGCGCGCAAAAATGTGTCACGTCCGTTTTCGAGAGCCGTGGTAAGGACCTCCTCGGGTGGGACTGCCATCACCTGCCCGGTGGGCGACATGGGGTAGCCGAGATCCACGAAGGCATCATCGGGCGATCGCTTCAGGCCGATCCAATAGCCGATCGCGACGGTGTCGGCGGCGCCGGTCGCTCCGTTGTATGCGACGTCGAATTTCCCAGCCTTGAATTTGCGCGGTCGCATCTTCTCGGCGTATGCAAGGATATCCTCGACGGTTCTGCCGTCCTTTGTGCGATGGTGCTTCACGTTCGCGATCCACTTGGCCTCGACAGAAGGCGACAAGATCTTTGGCTTCGTGAACGCAGCGGCGAAACCCCACTCGCTGCACAAGAGGACGAGGGTGAAGGCAAGGAGAGGTCGTTGAAAATTCATCGTACGGTGAGTTTTCCTAGACCTCGATTCGGTCGGCGTTTTCCTCACAATCTACCCAGTATCGCAACGGGTCTTGATGCTGCGGGAATCGTGCATTGAGCCATCCCAAAAGGCGAGCCCAGTCGGGATGGTTGGTACCGGTCATCGCCGACCAGATCGTGGAGCGCTCGAGGAGCTGATCGGTCGCGCGGTCTCGGATTAGCAGGCTGCCCAGTCCACTCGAACTGTTTGCCTGCGCCTCGACCACATAACGCGGCAAAATCCTCAGTTCTGCATCTTCGGCCCAGCCGTATACAGCTCGAATTACGTTCGACGGATCTCGCAGTTCAATGGGGCCTGTGGCTGGACGAATGGATTTCCATCCTTCCGGAAACTCGGCAATCACCTCGTTTCTGGTTTCTCTCACCCACCTCACGCGCCAGGCCCGCGCAATCGCCTCGCGAAGGCTAGACGGCGACGCGTAGCCGGCAGGCATCTCTATCGCAATCGGAAGCGTGATCAGATTATCTTTCCAGATCCCGGTTTCATCGGGGGTGTGCTGGACCGTTCTGAACACGCTTGTCTCGAAGGGATTCGCGGGCTGGTTCGACACGCTCGCGTCCCCGCGTGGTAGTCCCGCGAAAAGACGCTCGGCGTCCTCGCGGGTAAGTTTTGGTTTCCCTTTTTTCATACGACCTTTCTACAGCGATTTATCTTGGGTGCCGGCCAAGCCGGCGTTGTCCCGTGCCGGTTGGACGTGGAAATGCGCAGCCGAGAAGCGCGCGTTGCAATCCCGCACCTCCCTACTCCCCGTTCGGACAGCTTCCATAGCGGCCTCATATCCCAAATCATGACGGTAGGCCGTGAAGCCGTTGCTCCCGCAGTCGATGGATATCCCAGCTTGGCGACTCTATCGTAAGAGAGGCCAGTTGCTTCAGCTAGTTCCATCCAAAGGTACGACCGCACTGGCTCGGTCTGGCTCCGGAGAAGTTCGTTGGCGCACGATTCCGGTAGTGCCGCATCTCGATTGCGATCGGCGGCCTTGGCTCGCTTCCTCTGGTCGGCCCCGCGATAACTGCTGCGCGCGACATATATAGGGTAGGTCTTCATTCGTTTTCCGTGGCGTTACACCGGCAGCTCCGTCGACACGCGTGCCATACCCGATTCCCCCGTGAATGCGCCCTCGTGCGCTCCCTTAAGCACAGTTACGTAACGTTTCAAGGTTTCGTCGAGCGTCGGCAACTCAAACGCTGAAAGTACCATGGCGCCAAGTTCGCTATCCAGCCTGTTCCAGCGCCAGTCGCCCAACCCAGCGAGCGTCACGGCGTATTGATAGCGCTGGGTTGACCTACGCCACGGCCACCACGCGGACTTGCTACGGGCCGGTAGCTCTGGCCTCCAGCCTCCAGAGAGCGGGATCTCCAACAAGTGGCTGGCGTCATAAATATGCCTGCCTTCGTCGATAACGAAGAGACGCAACCGGTCAGCTGGGATATTTTTGCCCCCCGATTCGAGAAACTGATCAACTATCGCTTGCATCACGGAGACATCGTTGTAGATGCGGCGGCTGCTCTCTTGAGGATCCAACAATAGCAACGCAACGTCAGTATCGCCCGACGGTCGCGTGACTAATCGAGACGTCCAGAGGACCAAGGCAGGCTGGGAGCTGCCTGTCATGAAGTAGTGTGGCCGAAAACCTTTCCGTTCCAAGCGACCTTGTGAGCTTGCCATCAGCGTCGAGTCAGGGATCGCTCGCCAGTGCCCATCCAAATCAAGAATTTCAATGTCACTTTTAGGAATGGCATCCCGCGACCAATCCTGCTTAGGTTCCCGGGGCGACGTTTGCCAGTACAGCCACGCGGTATCGACGAGAAAATCGTCGTCGGTCCGTTGAAAGCTGTTGAAGAACGGATGATCTTCACGCACACGTTGAAGTACGTGCACTTCACTCCATAGACGACAACTCATTCGGCTCTTCGCAGCGTCAAGACTTTTCCAGAACGAGATTCGGAAGATCGCCTCGCCTTCGGCGAGAGTGCTTTCGGCTGCAAGTAGCGGCGTGTGTTTCCATGATCCCTCACCACTATTCCAGCGCCGCGCACGCAGCATACCCCCGTGCATCCTGAGGTGGGACATCAACGGATCGTAACGATATACGTAACTCATGCTGGACTTGCCCCTGTATCACCGGACACGCGCTAGAACAAACTCGTCAATATTGCGAATCGGGTGATCGACAGATATCCGTAATGACGCCATCTGCGAAGACCTTGCCCTCCCACATCTGGATTTCCTTACCGACAGCCAGAAGTGGGGCAAGTAGGGCGAGGGACAGAAATTTTACCGGTACATCGTGTTCGTGACCAAGTTCGAGAATTCGACCTTCCAGCAACCAGCGACAATCGAAGTGCCGACCCTCGATGACCAGGGGGCAACTGAAGTGCGTGCCCGGATTTACGAACACCGGCCCGTTTCGTCCTCCTTCGGCCGTGGTTCTGAGCCGAACACGAAGTACCACATCGGGTTGCATCAGACTCCCTCCCGGACCACGGTTCGCCTGAACTCACATGGAGAGCGATATTTCAAGGCGCTACGTGGATGCTGCTCGTTGTAATGCTCGAAGGCGACGGTGAGATTGCGCACGGCAGTCGCCGCGTCGGGCTTCGGCATGAAGGTTACGTAGTCGTGTTTCATCGTCTTCACGAAGCTCTCTGCCATGCCATTACTTTGTGGTCTGCACACCGGCGTCGTCAACGGCTTCAGGCCCATGTCGGCAGCGAAGACTGCGGGTCAGCACTGCAATACACGTCGAATAACGCACGGAATTCGCTCCTTTAAGCAGAGTACTTTCCCATGTAACGTCGCGTTTCGCACTTTCTTTAGCTGAGATGCCTTGATCAACGGGTAGCTTTCGGCGAGAGCGAACCTGGCCAACATGTTCCATAAGACTGGCGCTCAGTGTGGCAATGACCTTACAACTTCGTCCCATACTCGATGAGCGGCGTATCAGCCATTTAGCGATGCAGTACAGCCCTCGCTCAGGAGCAGAACTGGCGGGCATACGTGGCGTGCACGATTGAAGGCCCTCCTTCGCTGGCTGACGCGTTGACGCCCTATGATGGTTAAGCTGAATCCCGGTTGTCGTAGCGCCTACGCGGGAGTGCAATTCCACGGAAGGCCAGACACAGCCGGCTAGGCCGACAGCAGGCAGTGTGACTAAGTTTTGGGAAACCGAGGACGAGAAGTACCGTGAATTGTCGCCATGTTCAAGTAACGGCGAGCATTAGTTGAGAGACATAAAACAATAATCAATCGCCCCGATAGGCGTACGTCCCTCGGCCTAGGGAGACGTATTCCGTTCTCGGAAGCCGCACTGGATAGTCGGTCCCCTCGGAAAACTCTGGGGCATAGACACACGTCAGCCGCCCACGACCCTTGCTCCGTCTACCGCAGTAACCCTCGCATAGGCGCAGCCGGATCGCAACCAACACGATCGTTAGTTGCGCAAGCGGCGGCGCCCGCTTGCACCACTCAAACGTGACCAACCTCACATATGAAGATTCTTATTTCACATTTCATGTGAATTTATTATCATGCGTTGGCGGCGCACCCGTTTGCGTATCCGCCCCAAATCATTCCAAGGAAAACAACGCATGGAGACAATCGCGGTCATCGGCAGCAACATGGTCGACCTGGTGACCTACGTCACCCGCATGCCGGCTCGCGGCGAGACGCTCGAGGCGCCGAACTTCGAGCTCGGCTGCGGCGGCAAGGGCGCGAACCAGGCGGTCGCGGCCGCGCGCCTCGGCGCGCGGGTCGCGATGGTGACGAAGGTCGGCGACGACGTGTTCGCCGACAACACGATCCGCAACTTCGAACGAGCCGGCATCGACACCGAGCACGTGCGCAAGGTGCCCGGCGTGCCGAGCGGCGTCGCGCCGATCTTCGTCGAGCCCGATTCGAGCAACAGCATCCTGATCGTCAAGGGCGCGAACCGCCACCTGCGGCCCGCCGACATCGACGCGGCCGCGCCGAAGCTGCGTGAATGCGGGCTGATCGTGCTGCAGCTCGAGATCGAGCTCGACACCGTCTATCACGCGATCGCGTTCGGCGCGCAACACGGCATCCCGGTGCTGCTGAACCCCGCGCCGGCGGTGGCCGACCTCGACTTCGAGCGGATCCGCCCGGTCGAATTCTTCGTCCCTAACGAAACCGAGCTCGCGATCGTGTCCGGCATGCCGGTCGATTCACCCGACGACGCCGCGCGCGCGGCCGCGTCGCTCGTCGAGCGCGGGCTACGCAACGTGATCGTCACCCTCGGCGACAAGGGCTCGCTGCTCGTCTCGCGCGACGGCGTGCGGCACGTGCCGGGCGTGCCGGTCGACGCGCGCGACACCACCGGCGCGGGCGACGCGTACATCGGCTGCTTCGCGCGCTACTACGTCGACACGCGCGACGCCGCCGCCGCGATGCGCTACGCATCCGTGTATGCCGCGCATTCGGTGACGGGCCTCGGCACGCAGAAGTCGTATGCGGACGCCGCGACCTTCGACCGCTTCATCCGCGACGCCGGCCTCTGAGCCCCGCGCCGCCCCTCGACGAGACACCCCGGGAAGGAGACCCCCATGAGCCGAGCCAGGATCGAACACGCACCCGACGGCTACTACCTGAACCGCACGCCCCTCTTCGCGTTCACGCTGCTGTGCTGCCTGTTCGCGCTGTGGGGCACCGCGGCGAACCTCAACGACGTGCTGATCGCACAGTTCAAGAAATCGTTCTTCCTGTCCGACTTCGAATCGGCGTTCGTGCAGTCCGCGTTCTACCTCGGCTACTTCTTCGTCGCGATTCCCGCGGCGACCATCGTGAAGAAGTTCAGCTACAAGACGACCATCCTGGCCGGCCTGCTGCTCTACACGGTCGGCTGCCTGCTGTTCTTCCCGGCCGCGTCGATGGCGAAATACGGGATGTTCCTCGTCGCGCTGTTCGTGATCGCGGCCGGACTGTCGTTCCTCGAAACGGCGTCGAATTCCTACTCGACGCTGATGGGCCCGCGCGAGACGGGCACGCGCCGGCTCAACATCTCGCAGACGTTCTACCCGTTCGGCGCGATGGCCGGCGTCTACATGGGCAGCTTCCTGATCTTCAAGGAAGGCGATGCGTCGCACGCGCAGCTCGCGGCGATGTCGGCCGCCGACGCGCGCGTGCACCAGCTCGCGATGATCCAGGCGACGCTCGAGCCGTATAAATGGCTGATCGTCGTGCTCGCGGCCGTGTTCGTCGTGTTCGCGCTGACGCCGTATCCGGCCTGCAAGGGCAACGGCACGAGCGCCGCGACGCACACGATCGACGCGCGCGGCACGCTCGCGCGCCTGTTCGGCAACCGCCGCTTCGTCGCGGGCGTGATCGCACAGTTCCTGTACGTCGGCGCGCAGGTCGGCGTGTGGAGCTTCACGATCCGGCTCGCGATGCAGATCGGCGGCCTCACCGAGCGCGGCGCGTCGCGCTACCTGCTCGCGACGTTCTTCGCGTTCTTCGTCGGCAAGCTGATCGCGACACTCGTGATGAAGCGCGTCGGCCCGGCCAAGGTGCTGATCGTCTACGGCCTGCTGTGCATCGCGCTGCTCGCGTACACGATCAGCGTGCACGACATCACGGCCGTCTACGCGGCGGTCGGCGTCAGCATCTTCCTCGGCCCGTGCTGGCCGACGATCTACGGGCTCACGATCGACGGCCTCGGCAAGGACACCGAATACGGCGGCTCGATCCTCGTGATGAGCATCGTCGGCGGCGCGGTCGTGCCGCTGATCCAGGGGCTGATCTCGGATCACACCGGCGGCAACATGCAGCTCGCGTTCGTGGTGCCGCTCGCGTGCTTCGTCGTGATCGTCGGCTACGGCTTCCTGTGCCTGCGCCACGGCCCCGCCGCGGCGGACGCGCACTACGTCGACACCCGCCACACGACGGGAGCCTGAGCATGCGAGGCGAAATCGAACTGCGGCGCGACGACTTCCGCGAAACGCCGCGCACGCTGTACCGCACCGACGGCTTCACGGTGACGGCGTTCGCGTATCCGTCCGGCGTCGAGGCGCTGAAGCTCGAGAACCGCCGCGGCCACGTCGTCGTGCTGCCGTATCTCGGCCAGATGATCTGGGTCGCCGCGTTCGACGGCCGCGACCTGACGATGAAGCACATGTTCCGGCAGCCCCGGCGCGCGGCGACGATCCTCGACACCTACGGCTGCTTCATGTTCCACAGCGGCCTGCTGCGCAACGGCTGCCCGGGCCCGGACGACACGCACGCGCTGCACGGCGAGATGCCGTGCGCGCCGATGGATCGCGCGAGCGTGATCGTCGGCGCTAACGCGCACGGCGCGTTCGTCGAAGTGACGGGCGAGGTCGAATACGTGCAGGGGTTCGGCAGCCACTATGTCGCGCGGCCGTCGGTGCGGCTCGCGGAACACGCCGCGCAGATGACGATCCGCATGGACGTCACGAATCTCGGCGGCACGCCGATGGACCTGATGTACATGGCGCACCTGAACTATGCGTACGTGCCCGGCGCGCGCTTCGTGCAGGCGGTGCCGCGCGGCGGCCTGCGCCTGCGCGACAGCGTCCCCGCGCACGTGAAGCCGACCGCCGCGTGGCGCGACTACACGGCGGCGCTCGCGCGCGCGCCCGAACGGCTCGACGCGCTCGACACGCCCGAGCTGTACGACCCGGAGATCGTGTTCTTCATGCGGGACGTCGACACCGACGCGCACGGCATCGCGCATTTCCTGCTCGCGCATCCGGACGGCGGCGCGTTCCACACCGCGTTTCGTCCCGAGCAGTTTCCGCACGCGACGCGCTGGATCCTGCACAACGCGGACCAGCAGGTCGCCGCGTTCGCGCTGCCGTCGACCTGCGAGCCGGAGGGCTACGAGGCGGAGCGCCGCAAGGGCCACGTCGCCCGGCTCGCGCCGGCCGACACGCGCCGCTTCGAAGTCGTCACGGGCTACCTGAGCGCCGCGGAAGCGCGCGACCGGACGGCCGCGCCGCATGCGTAAGCGCGCGCGCCGGGCGTCAGGTCACGAGCGCGATGCCGTGCTCGCGAATCGCCGTTTCGTAGCGGTGGCTCAGTTGCCCGTCGGAGATCACGTAGTTGAAGTCGGTCAGCTCGGCGAAGTACGCGGCGCGCACTTCGTCGAACTTCGTGTGATCGACGAGCAGGAAGCGGTTCTGCGCGCGCTGCATCACCTTCTTCTTCGCGTCGACTTCGTGGAAGTTGAAGCAGGTGACGCCGCAGCGGTCGCTCACCCCGGCCGCCGAGATGAACGCCTTCGACACCCGGATCGAATCCAGGATGCTGGTTTCGGCGCCCGACTCGAACACCATGTTCTTGCGGTGATAGGCGCCGCCGCACAGGATCACGCTGCAATGCGGCTTCTGCTGCAGCTTCGCGAACACGTTCAGCGAGTTGCAGACGGCGGTGAATTCGAGGTCGTCGGGAATGAAGTCGACGACGAACGGCGTGGTCGAGCCGCAGTCGACGAAGATCGTGTCGCCGGTCTTCACGAACTGCGCGGCGAGCTTGCCGATCCGGCGCTTCTCCTCGGTCTGCCGGTTATTCTCGGCGCTGATCAGGTATTCGCCGATGTCGCTGCGCTGCGCGGCAAAATGGCGTGTCACGTAGCCGCCGATCAGGCTGACGCCGTGCGGGCTGTCGGCGAGGTCGCGGCGGATCGTCATTTCCGACACGCCGAACAGCTCGGCGACTTCGCGCAGATGGATCGCGTTCTGCCCCTGCAGCACGTTCATCAGCGTCTTGATCCGTTCGCCCTTTTTGGTTTCCATGCTCGTGTCCTGGCGGCCCGCCGCTTGCCGGGCCGGGCGCCAGGGCCCGGCCGAAATGTCGTATTTGTAACAAACCGATGTGAAAACATCAACTTTTCGTGCGGCCGCAACGCCGCACGGCTCAGTGGAGTCTGAAACATGCCGCTTTCCAATGCCCAACTTGCCCGAACCATCGATCACACGCTGCTCGCGGCCGACGCCAGCGACACGCAGATCGACGCGCTCTGCCGCCAGGCGGCCGAGCATCGCTTCTATTCGGTCTGCGTCAACTCGGCGAACGTGCCGCGCGCGGCCCGCACGCTGGCCGGCACGGACGTCACGGTGTGCGCGGTCGTCGGCTTCCCGCTCGGCGCGGGCCTCACCGCCGCGAAAGCGTTCGAAGCGTCGGCCGCGATCGCGGCCGGCGCCGGCGAGATCGACATGGTGATCAATCTCGGCGCGCTGAAGAGCGGCCGCCTCGACGACGTGACGGCCGACATCGCCGCCGTGCAGGCCGCGTGCGGCTCGGTGCCGCTGAAGGTGATCCTCGAGACCGGGCTGCTGAGCGACGACGAGAAGGTGCGCGTGTGCGAGATCTGCCGCGATCTCGGCGTCGCGTTCGTGAAGACCTCGACCGGCTTCGGCCACGGCGGTGCGACGCTCGCGGATGTCGCGCTGATGCGCCGCACGGTCGGGCCGACCATGGGCGTGAAAGCGTCGGGCGGCGTGCGCGACCGCGCAACCGCCGTCGCGATGCTCGACGCCGGCGCGACGCGGCTCGGCACGAGCTCGGGCGTCGCGATCGTCACCGACGCCGGCGGCAACGACGCGTCTTACTGACGATGCCGGTGCTGCGCGCGCGGCTCAGCCCGTGCGCAGCACGCGCTCGCCGTCGGCGGCTGCGTCGATGGCTTCGTCCGCGAAACGGCCCGTGTAGTCGCGCACGAACTGCGCGGCGATGCGGCCCGATCGCGCGCCGCGTTCGAGCGCCCACTGCAGCGCCGGCTCGCGCGCCGCGTGGATTTGCGCGGCGTCGAAACCGGCTTCGGCCAGCCGGCTGTCGACGACGGCCAGGTACTGGTCCTGCGAGAAGCCGTAGAACGTCACCCAGATGCCGAAGCGCTCCGACAGCGAGATTCGCTCCTCCACCGCATCGCCCGGATGCAGCTCGCCGTTCTCCGCGCGTGACACGTCCGCGTTGTCGCTCGCGTGCTCGGGCAGCAGGTGCCGGCGGTTCGACGTCGCATACACGAGCACGTTCGACAGGTCGCTCGCCACCGAGCCGTCGAGCACCGTCTTCAGCCCCTTGTAGCCGGTCTCGCCGGATTCGAACGACAGGTCGTCGCAAAACACGATATAGCGCTCCGGCCGCGCACGCACCAGCTCGACGATCGCCGGCAGGTCGTTCAGCCCTTCCTTGCTGACCTCGATCAGGCGCAGCCCGTCCTTCGCGAACGCATGGAGGCAGGCCTTCACGATCGACGACTTGCCGGTGCCGCGCGCGCCCGTCAGCAGCACGTGGTTGGCCGCGCCGCCGCGCACGAACTGGCGCGTGTTGCGCTCGACGATCGCCGCCTGCCGCTCGACGTTGCGCAGCGCGTCGAAGCCGATCAGCGCGGGCGACGCGATCGGTTCGAGCAGCGCCGTGCCCTGCGTTCGATGCGCGCGGTCGCCGCCGCGCCAGCGGAACGCGACGGCCGCGTCGAAATCGACGTCGGCCGGGCGCGCGGTGTGGGTCATCGTCTCGAGCGCGGTGGCGATCCGCTCGAGCTTGTGCGCGAGGCCAAACAGAAGGCCTTCGGGCGACGGAATCGGTTCGGGCATGCGCGGATCGGCGCTCATCGGGATACCCCTTGCCGGGGGCGCAACCGCGCCGGGAATCGTTGCGCGATCGCGCGGGCAGGAGAATGGGGCGTCTTGTTCATCGCGTGTGACGGATTAAACTCGTTGTGGAGCGTGACGTGAAACGAAGCGTCATCGTGCCCGCCCATCCCATTGCCTGTCTCACGCCAACATGTCACAACCTGTCGCGAATCGGACATTCGAATCCCTGCGCCCGTACGGGCACCTGCCGTACGAGTCGACGCCGATGCCGGTCGCGGCGATGGCCGCGCACTACCCGAACGGCACCTGGATCGCGCCGCACCGCCACCGGCGCGCGCAGCTGCTCTACGCGATCGCGGGCGTGATGCACGTGCAGTCCGACGATGCGTCGTGGGTCGTGCCGCCGACGCGCGGCGTCTGGCTCGAAGCCGGGCTCGACCATACGGTACAGATGAGCGGCGACGTCGAGATGCGCACCGTGTTCGTCGAGCCGGGCGCGGTCGAGCACCTGCCCGGCCGCAGCTGCGTGGTCGAGGTGCATCCGCTGCTGCGCGAGCTGATCCTCGCCGCGGTCGACGTGCCGCTCGACTACACGCCCGGCTCCCGCCACGATCACCTGATGCGCCTGCTGCTCGCCGAGGTGACGGCCGCGCCGCTGCTGCCGCTCTACCTGCCGTGGCCGCACGACGCACGGCTGCGGACGATCTGCGACGCGCTCGTCGCCGCCCCCGACGACCTGCGCACGGTCGCCGAATGGGCCGACGGCCTCGGCCTCTCGGTGCGGACGCTGCATCGCGCATTCCTGCGCGAGACAGGCCTCAGCTTCCGCCGCTGGCGCGAGCAGGCGCGGCTGCTGCTCGCGCTGAAGCGCCTCGCGCACGGCGAGAAGGTGCTGACCGTCGCGATGGATCACGGCTACAGCAGCCAGAGCGCGTTCTCCGCGATGTTCAAGCGGCACTTCGGCGTGTCGCCGTCGGCGTTCTACGCGTAGCGCGCGGCGGGAAGCCAGCCTGCCTATCGCGCTGCGATCGCGGCGATGAACAGCCCGCAGGCCGCCATCGACGCGACCGTGCGCACATGGTTCCACAGCGTCCAGTCGCGCAGGTAGCGCGCCCAGCATGCGGCGCCGTGCGCACTCGACGGATCGGTCGCGGCCAGCGCGTCGTTGAGCGGCACGTTGAAGCGCATCGTGACGACGAACATGCCGAGCACGTAGATCGCGCCGCCGGCGGCGATCCACGTCGCGCCCGGCTCGCCGCGATGCAGCAGCGCGAGCACCACGAGCGCAAGCGACGTCAGCGTCGTGCCGAGGAAGGCCGGCATGAACGGCGACCTGACGATGTCGACGTTGATCGCGTTCATCGCGGCGATGCCGGCCGCCGGCGCGAGGCGGCCGAGCGACGTCATCACGAACGCGGAAAACGCGAAGTAGACGCCGGCCAGCATGCCGCAGCCGATGGCCGAGCCCCACAACAGGATCGCGGTAACGAGCGCGCGCATCGGTCACGCGCTCCACACGCCGGTCGCGGCGGTCGCCCGCGCATAGTCCGCAAAGTCGCGCGCGGGGCGGCCGAGCGCGTCGTCGACGCCGTGCATCACGCGGCTGTTGCGGCCGTCGAGCACGACGCTGAAGAGTTCGTCGAGCAGCGTGACGATCGCTTCCGGCACACCCGCCTCGCGCATGCCGAACGCGAATTCGTCGTGGGCGAGCTGGCGATAGCCGACGGGCCGGCCGGCGGCGCGCGCGATTTCGGCGGCGGCTTCGGCGAAGGTCAGCGCACGCGGCCCGGTCAATTCGTAGAGCCGGTTCGCGTGACGCTCATCCGTCAGCGCGGCGACCGCCACGTCGGCGATGTCGTCGGCATCGACGAACGGCTCGGGCACCGCGCCGGCCGGCAGCGCGATTTCGCCGGCGCGCACGCTGTCGACGAGATAGCCTTCCGAGAAGTTCTGGTTGAACCAGCTCGCCCGCACGATCGTCCACGCCACGCCGGACGCCTGCAACGCGGCTTCCGCGGCCTGCGCGCCGGGCTCGCCGCGCCCCGACAGCAGCACCACGCGCGCGAGGCCGCTGTCGCGGGCGAGCCGGCCGAACGCCGCGATCGCCTCGACCGCGCCGTCGACCGCGAGATCGGGCTGGTAGGTCACGTACGCGCTCGACACGCCGTCGAGCGCGGCGCGCCATGTCGCCGGGCGCGCCCAGTCGAATGCGATGGCGCTCGAGCGCGACACCGGGCGGGTCGCGATGCCGCGCTGGCGAAGGCGGGCGTCGACACGCGCGCCGGTCTTGCCGGTGCCGCCGACGATGAGGACGGGAAGCGTTGCCATGTGCGTCTCCTTGGCTAAAAAAACGAGAACGTCTCGCGTTTTTAAAAAACGATAGACTCTCGCATTAGAAAGATCAAGTTCTTCTGGAGACGCAATGGCAACGCGAAAATCGGGGCAGACCGACAGCGACGACGTCGCGAGCACGCCGGGCCGGGCGCGCCGGGTGCCGACCCAGCAGCGCAGCCGCGAGCGCTTCGAGCGCATCCTCGCGTGCGCGGCCGAGGTGATGATCGAGAACGGAAGCGACGCGTTCCGGATGAGCGACATCGTCGAGCGCACGGACATCCCGTTCGGTTCGCTGTATCAGTACTTTCCGGACAAGTCGGCCGTGATCGGCACGCTGGCCGAGCGCTACAACGCGCTCGGGCACGACTGCGTGCGGCGCGACCTGGCGAAGATGAAGCGGATCGCGGATCTGCACGCCACGCTGTGCCGCATTACGGACAGCTACTACCAGATGTTCGTCGACGAGCCGCTGATGCGGGACATCTGGCGGGCGACGCAGGCCGACCGGGCGCTGCAGGAGCTGGACCAGGCGGACGGCGCGTTTCTGGCCGGGCTGTTGGCGGATGCGTTGCGGGACCTCGCGCCGGCGGTGCCCGATGCGCAGCGGGCGGCATTTTCGGAGTTGACGATGGTGCTGATCGCGGCAGCGGTGCGGCATGCGATCGGGTTGCCGCCGAAGGCGGCGCGCAGGATTCTCGCGATGTTCAAGCGGACGTTGCCGGCGGACTTGTCGGTGCTGGATGCGTAAGCGCGGGCATCCGGGTGCGAATATTCAGCCCGATTGATTCAGAAAATACGAGAGAAACAATAAATCGAATAATATCGGCTCAATTCAATATTCCAGCACTCAGCCCCCCCTATTCTCACCCAGAACCTCCCCAAGGCCCGCCGCCATCGTGAGCACGGGCATTTTTCGTTACGCGCGAGGTAATCCGCCGAGTGAACGGATGCGCGTAACGGCATCATCGCAACAGAAAAGCAGCCGACAACCGGAACGTCAACGAACGCGTTCAGCATTTCATTCTGCGTGCCATCGCCGATCCCCGCCCGGCTTCGCGCCCCGCCGCATCCGGCGCGCCGGCAATCGGCGCCCCGTCGAAGTCAACAAATCTCCGAATGATTTACAGAAAGCGATTAATTCAACAAAATCTGGTTATTAGGTGATAACGGTTTCAATCAATAATTTGAGCAATCCACCTATATTCCCGTTTACTTTAAGAGCTTACTTCCGCTAAGCTTGCGGCACCCTTACTTCGGAATGTTTTCATCCGTTGATGAATTCGCACTGACAACACGATTTAATTTAAATCAATCCATTGTTTATCTCACTTCCAAAATACGTTGCGACGAAATATGTCCATGAAAACCGGCAGACCATCATGTGATTGACCGGCTTCTCCGTGCGTCGCCCGGCGGCATGTGCCCGCCGCCTCGACCACATCTTCTTGCCATCGCGATTCAGGCTGCGCGGGACGGGCCCAACCCGGTTGCCCGGCCGGCACCGCATTGCCGTCGCGAACTTCGAACTCACACTCTTGCGAGCGCTGACAATGGACGACTTTTGCCGCGCGAACTTGCCCCCCGTCAAGGATTGGCCGACGTTTGTCTTTGAGTTGCCGGGGCTGCAGTTTCCGCCGTTTCTCAATTGCGCCGCCGCGCTGCTGGATGCCGCGGTCGACGAACGGGGCTGGGGCGAGCGCGTTGCGATCAGGACCGGGTCGGGCATCACGTGGTCGTATCGCGAATTGCGCGATGCCGGCAACCGGATCGCCAACATGCTGGTGCGCGATGCCGGCCTGGTGCCCGGCAATCGGGTGCTGCTGCACGGCGCCAACCACCCGATGCTCGCCGCCGCGTGGTTCGGCGTGACCAAGGCCGGCGGCGTGGCCGTCGCGACGATGCCGAAGCTGCGCGCGGGGGAACTGTCGTCCGTCATCGGGCGGGCCCGGGTCACGCACGTGATCTGCGAAGCCGGGCTGTCGGCCGAGCTCGACGCGGCGATGGCGAGCCTGCAATGGCGCGGCGAGGTTCGGCGCTACGAGACGGAGGACGTCCATCCGCACGCGCGCTGGCTCAGCGGCCATTCAGCCGAATTCGCGGCGGCCGAGACGCGCGCGGACGATCCTTGCCTCATCGCGTTCACGTCGGGAACGACCGGGGAACCGAAGGCCACCGTCCATTTTCACCGCGACGTGATGGCGGCCTGCCACTGCTTCACGCAGCACGTGCTCAAGCCGACGGCCGATGACGTCTTCTGCGGCTCGCCGCCGCTCGCGTTCACGTTCGGCCTCGGCGCGCTGCTGCTGTTTCCGATCAGTGTCGGCGCAAGCGTCGTGCTGTTGCCGAAAGCGAGCCCGGAGCGGCTGCTGGACGCCATCGACCGGCATCGGGTCAGCATCCTGTTTACGGCGCCGGCGGCCTATCGGGCCATGCTCGACCATCTCGACCGGCATGACACGTCGTCGCTGCGCAAATGCGTGTCGGCGGGCGAAGCGCTGCCGTCGTGGACGCGCGACGCATGGTACGAACGCACGGGCCTGCACCTGATCGACGGCATCGGGTCGACCGAGATGCTGCATATCTTCGCGTCGACGGGCGACGCCGGCTCGAAGGACGGCGCGATCGGCAAGGCGGTGCCCGGCTATCGCCTCGCCATCGTGGACGAGCACGGCCAATGCCTGCCGCCGTACGAAATCGGCTATCTCGCCGTGCAGGGGCCGACCGGGTGCCGCTACCTGAACGACGCGCGGCAACGCGACTACGTCAAGCACGGCTGGAACCTGACGGGCGACAGCGCCTACCTGGACGAGGACGGCTATCTGTTCTACCAGGCGCGCGCGGACGACATGATCATCAGCTCCGGATACACGGTGTCGCCCGGCGAAGTGGAACAGGCGTTGCTGCGCCATCCCGATATCGCCGAATGCGGCGTCGTCGGGCAGATCGACGAATGGGGCGGCACGCTCATCTGCGCGCACGTGGTGCTGCGCCCGGGCGTCGACGGCTCGGAGGCGTTGACGACGCAGCTGCAGCAGCACGTCAAGAGCGTGATCGCGCCATACAAATGTCCGCATCGGGTTGCCTATCACGCCGTCAGCTTGCCGCGCAACGAATCGGGCAAGTTGCGGCGCGCCGTGCTCAGGCAGGCGGGCCATGGCGCGACGCGTCCCCTGAATCAAGCAGTCCAAATCGAGCAAGCGATATGAAAATTCTTGGAGCCGCGGTGTCCATCCCGGACCCGGCGATCACCGCGCAATCCTGCGCCAACGACTACGCCGTCAAGGCAGCCCGGCAGGCGCTGCTGCAAGCCGGCTGCCTGCCATCGGAGCTGGATCTCATCGTCAGCCTGTCGATTTCTCCCAGCCGGATGGCGGACGCGCCATCGATCGCCGGGCCGCGGCTCGCGCACCCGGTGCAGCGCGACCTGCGCGCGCGGCATGCGGCCGTGTTCGATCTGCTCGACGCGGACTGGACGCTCGCCCTCGATCTTGCGCAAAGCCATTGTCGGCAGCTCGGCTATCGGCGCGCGCTCGTCGTTCGCGCGGAGGCGCTCGCGGACGTCGAACAGGTGGCCGCGAGCGGCTTCGCCGACGGCGCGGGGGCGATCGTCCTGACGCCTGCCGGCCATGAACGCGGTTATGCCAGCAGCTATGCGGACCTCGAGTCGCCGCCGTTCGCGACGCTCGACGCGATTCCCGCGCGGCGCGCGAACGGCGCGCTGACGCTGGCCCGGTTCGAGAGCCGGTTCGATCGCGCCACCGGTCGATTCGACGCGGAACCGGCCAATGCGCCCGCCGCGGTGCGCGCGATGGTCGACGACGTGCAGCACCGCATCGACCGGCGCGCCGCCACGCTGCTGTGCGAATCATGGATGAGCGGATGGCCGTCGCTTGCCGCCGGCGCGGTGGGCGCGTTCCGCGTCGACGTCGTCGCCGGTTCGACCGGCATCCCGAACCCTTTCCAGTTGCCCGCGTGGCTCGCGTCCCGCGTCGCGGCATCGAAGTCGCTGCGTGACGAGGAACGTACGGTGGTCGCCATGACGCTCGACCCGTTCCGGCCGCGCATTGCCTGCAGCACGATGGAGGTCTGATGGTCTGCAACGTCCGAATCGCGAGTCTCGCCTGCCGCCTGCCGGCACGCCTGGTCCCCAACGACGATCCCGTGTTCGCCGGGGTCGAGCCCATCCCGAAGGAATGGTGGCAATTCTGGGGCATCGAATCGCGCTACGTGATCGATCCCGACGCCGGCGAATCCGAACTGGCGCTGGCCGAGCGCACGGCCCGCGACGCCCTCGCCCGCGCCGGCGTCGAGCCCGCCGAACTCGACCTGGTGCTGTTCAACATGACGTCGCCGTTCGTCACGCACGCCGACGGCCGGCGCCGTTTCGCGCCACGGCTGGCACGTGCGCTGCGCGACCGGCTCGGCGCCACGCGCGCGCTCGACGCCGATGTCGAGATGGAATGCGCAAGCTTCATGCTGCAATTGCAGATCGCCACCAACCTCATCAAGGCGGGCCGGGTGAAGCGGGCCCTGGTGTGCTCGTCGGAGCGCATGTCGGCGGTGGTCGACTACACCAGCAAAGCGTCGACGAACTTCGGCGACGGCGCGGCCGCGGCCGTGCTGGTCGCCGAGCCGGCCGATTCCGACGGCGCCGATTGGCTGGATGCCGCGTATCACAGCGACGCAACGCGCTACGACCTCGCGACGATGCAGTGGCGCAACGCCCGGGCCCCGGCGGACGACGATGCGGCAAACGACGCCGAGAACCCGTTCGGCGTGTATTTCACGCTCAAGCCCGAAGCGCAGGAGGCGATCTCGCGTTTCGTTCCGGTGGCCGTTCCCGATATCGTCGAGCGGCTGTTGCACCGGAGCGGGATCGGCATCGCCGACATCGATGCGATGGTGTTCCACCAGCCGTCGGCGCTGATCGTACGCGCGTGGGCGCAGCGGCTCGGGCTCAAGCCGGACCAATACGTGATCCGCGTGGCCGATTGTGCGTGCCTCGTGTCGGCCGCCGTGCCGTTTGCGCTGTTTGATTCGATCCGGCGGGGCGTGATCCGGCCGGGATCGCTGGTGGTGCTCGCCGGTGCGGCCGCGGGCTGGAGCTTCGGCGCGCAATTGTGGCGCTGGGGCGAAACCGTCGTGACCGATGCGGGCGACGCCGTCGCCGCCGTGACGGAGCAGGAGGTGCGGGCATGAGCACCCGACTCGTCATCGCCGGCATGGGCTATGCGCTGCCGGAGCGGATCGTCAGCAACGACGAAGTCGCCGGCATGATCGACACCAGCGACGCCTTCATTCGCGAACGCACCGGCGTCGTGGCGCGCCGCTATCTCGCCCCCGATCAGCATCTGGCGGATCTCGCGTGCCCGGCCGCGGAACGGGCGATGGCCGACGCCGGCATCACGGCGCGCGACGTCGACCTGCTGATCGTCAATACGCTGTCGCCGGATCATCACGATCCGTCGCAGGCGTGCTACATCCAGCCCCGGCTCGGATTGCGGGAGATCCCGTGCTTCGATATCCGCGCGCAATGCAGCGGCGGGCTCTACGGGATCGAGATTGCGCGCCATTTCCTCGCGAGCGGCCTGTATCGCAACGTGCTGCTGATCTGCGCGGAGGCGTTGTCGCGGCGAATCGACACCAGCAACGCCGGCCGCAACCTGTCGATCCTGCTGAGCGACGGCGCCGCCGCGCTGCTGCTGCAAGCGACCGACGACCCGGCGCGCGGGCTGATCGACCTGACGCTCGGCGCCGACGGCACCCAGTTCGACCTGCTCAGCACCGAAGCGCCCGGCGCGCGGCGCCCGCGCTTCATCGACGGCGACGACATCGCGGCCGGCCGCCACTATTTCCGGATGAAAGGCGCGCCCATGTTCGAGGACGCGACGCGGCGGATCGTCGACGCGTGCCGGCAGATGCTCGACAAGCACCGGCTGACGATCGGGGATATCGGCCTGGCCGTGCCGCACCAGCCGAACCTGCGCATCCTCGACGCGGTCATCGGGCAACTCGGGCTGCCGCGCGAGCGATGCATGATCTCCGTCGATCAGCTGGGCAACATGGCGAGCGCGGCGTTTCCGGTCGCGCTGGCCATCGCGCGCGAGCAAGGCCGCATGCCGGCCGGGCAGCTCAATCTCCTCGTGACTTACGGCGCGGGCGCGACCTGGGCCTGCGCCCTCTATCGGAGCTGAACGACATGCTGAACGATTCCCCGGGGTGGATCGACCCGCGGCTGGCCCTCGTCGGCACGGCGGACGTGCCGCTGTACGTGATCGTCAACGACGAGGCCGCGACGCTGGTCGAGGGCGGCCTGAGCGGCATGACGGAGCTCGTGTGGCAGCAGCTTCACGACCTGCTGCGGGACTTCGGCGGCATCCGGCATCTGCGCTACTGGCTGATCACGCATTCGCACTACGATCATTGCAGCCTGCTGACGACACTCAAGTCGCGCATGCCGTGGGTCCATGTATCCGGTTCGCCCGACACCTTCGATGCGTTCCAGAGTCCGTCTGCATGCCGAACCATCCACCAGCTCGACGCGCTCGCGTCGAAGTCCTGGGATCCCCCTGCCGACATCGATGTCACCGCGTTGCCCGAGCTGCCGTTCTACCCCGTCAATCCGGGCACGCGGCTCGACATCGGCGACGGCATGGAGATCCAGGCGATCGCGCTCCCGGGCCACAGCCACTGCCAGTTCGGCTACTACTGTCCGCAGCTAGACATCGGCTTCGTGTCGGATGCGCTCGGCGAGTTTCATGGCGCCGCCACCTGGCTGCCGCTGGTCTTTCAGGACCTGTTTGCGTATCGGCACTCGCTGGACGTGATCGAGCAGCTGGACGCGCCGCGCCTCGCGCTGGGGCACCACGGCATCCTCACCGGCGAGCTCGCCCGCTCGGCCGCGCGGCATGCGCGTGCGTGCCTCGATGCGCGCGAGAGCGACGCGCGCGCGGTTCGCGGCAACGCCGCCGCCGCGCATGAGCTGGCCCAGCGCTGGACCGCGCGGTATGCGGCACGCAGCGAACGCGTGGTGCCGCGTTCCCTGCATCTCAAAAGCATGGTGCGCATGATCGACCTGTTCCATCGCGCCGATTAGCCGTACGCGGACGTCCGCGTGCAACAGGCGGCGCCAGGCAATCGCCGCACCGCCTTCGGACTCCTGACGAAGCAACGCATGGGCGCCGGCCGGTGCCAGGCCCGCGCTCGCTGTTTTCATTCCTTTCCCGACGACATCATGACCACTGCGACCTTGCCGACCACGCTCAGCGAATTGCTTCAAAACCGAGCCGCCACGCGCGGCGACAACACCGCCTACGTGTTCCTGAGCGGCCCGCCCGAACAGGAGCAGGCCGACTCGATGACCTTCGCGGAACTCGACGCGCGCGCACGCCGGATCGCCGCGCTGCTGCAACAGCATGCGGTCGACATCGGCGACCGGGTCCTGCTGCTGTGCCGGCCGGGGCTCGATTACGTCAGCGCCTTCATGGGCTGCCTGTATGCGGGCGCCATCGCGGTTCCCGCCTACCCGCCGCGCAACAAGCAGCACATGGTGCGGATCGCAGGCATCGTCAGGAATGCAGGCGCGAACACGATCCTGTGCTCGGCCGAAGACCTGGAACGTTGCACGACGTGGATCGCCGATACCGAAGCCTCCGGCAGCACGCTGCTCGACGTCGGGGCCGCGCAAGCGGTGGCGCCCCTGCACGCGCCAGCCAGCGTGTCGTCGTCCCATGTCGCCTTTCTGCAATACACGTCGGGAACCACCGGCACGCCCAAGGGCGTGATGGTGTCACACGGCAACCTGATGCATAACCTGGGGATGCTGCGCGAATGGTTCGCCTATGACGAGCAGAGCACGATGGTCAGCTGGCTGCCGCCGTACCACGACATGGGCCTGATCGGCGTGATTCTGACGTCGCTCTACGGCGGCTTCCGGAGTGTCCTGATGGCCCCGGAGCGTTTCATCCAGCATCCGTACCTGTGGTTGCGCGCCATCAGCCAATATCGTGCGGACCTGACGGGCGCGCCGGATTTTGCTTACCGGATGGCCTGCAGGCGCATCTCCGACGAACAATTGGCGACGCTCGACCTGTCGTGTGTTCGTACCGCGTATAACGGCGCTGAATCCGTGCGCGCGAGCACCCTGTCGGATTTTGCGCAGCGCTTTGCCGCCACGGGCTTCGACGCCGGGCGTTTTCGACCGTGCTACGGGCTGGCTGAAGGGACGCTGTTCGTCGCCGGCCGCACGGCACAGCAGCCGATTCAGACGGTTTGCGTCGACCAGGCCGCCCTCCAGCGGCAATCCGTGGTGATCCGCGGCGAGTTCGCGGGGGTCTCGCAGGCGCCCCTCGATCGCCCGGGCGAACGGGTTCTGGTCAGCGTGGGCCGCCCCGCCGGCGACCAGCGCGTGGTCGTGCGCGATCTGCAGACGAACGCGCATTGCGCCGACGGGAGCATCGGCGAAATCTGCGTGGCCGGCCCGAGCGTCGCCACCGGATACTGGAAGCTGGACGAGCAGACGCATTCGACCTTCCGGCACAGTCTGGCGGGCAAGCCGGATCAGGTGTTCATGCGAACCGGCGATCTCGGCTTCATGCTGGGCGACGAGCTTTACGTCACCGGGCGGCTCAAGGACATGGTGATCCTGGCCGGCCGCAACTACTACTCGGAAGACATCGAGTACGCGCTGATCGTCGGCGTGCCGGAACTGGTGCCGAACGGCTGCGCAGCGTTCATGGACGACCAGGTCGACGCGGAGCGCCTGATCGTCGTGGCGGAAGTCGAGCGCACGCAGCGCAAGGGCAATCTCGACGGCTTCATCGACGCGATCCGCCAGGCGATCTGGAACCGCCTCGACATCGCCCCGAGCG
This sequence comes from Burkholderia sp. SRS-46, assembly GCF_004343775.1. Taxonomy (GTDB): domain Bacteria; phylum Pseudomonadota; class Gammaproteobacteria; order Burkholderiales; family Burkholderiaceae; genus Burkholderia. Next base: position 406,196 of record NZ_PTXL01000003.1, read on the forward strand.
CGATCGTGCTGGTGTCGCCCGGCAGCGTGCCGAAAACGTCGAGCGGCAAGGTGCGCCGCAGCACGTGCCGCACGCAGCTGCACGACGGCGCGCTGACGATCCTCGCGCAGTGGGACGCCGAGACCGGCACGCATGCGCCGGCGCCCGAGCGCCGGCCGGCCGCGCGCGCGGCAGCCGGCATCGACACGCCGGCGGCCAACGATCACCGGCGGCCCGACAGCGCCACCGTCGACGAACTGAACGACTGGCTCAGGCACTACGCGCGCACGCGGATCGATTCGCGCACCATCGACGAGCGCCGCACCATCCCGCCGCACGTCGTGCTCGATTTCGGCAACCAGGGCCTCCTCGGCATGCCGATCGACCGTTCGCATGGCGGCCTCGGCCTCGGCCATCGCGACATGTCGCGCGTGTTGTCGCAGCTGGCCGCGATCGATTCGACGCTGGCCTTCTTCGTCGGCCTGAACAACACGCTGGGGATCCTGCCGATCCTGAACCATGCCCAGCCGGCCTTGCGCGAGGAACTGCTGCCGAGCCTCGCGCGCGGCCGGATGCTCGCCGCATTCGCGATCACCGAGCCGGCCGCGGGCTCCCACCCGCGCGCGATCGCCGCCCGCGCGCAGCGCACCGACGCCGGCGACTGGCTGGTCACCGGGAACAAGAGCTGGAGCGGCTCGTCCGCGTGGGCGGGCATCATCAACGTGTTCGCCCGGCAGGCCGACGGCGCGGGGATGGTCGGCCTGGCCGTGCGCCCCGGCACGCCGGGCGTGCGGATCGGCGCCGAGGAGCTGACGATGGGCGTGCGCGGCATGATCCAGAATTCGCTGCACCTGGATCGGGCGCGGATCAGCGACGACTACCGGCTCGGCGGCATCGGCGAAGGGATGTCCGTCGCGCAGCAGGCGATGAACACGGCGCGCCTCGCCATCGCCGCCGTCTGCCTGGGCGGCATGAAGCGCTGCGCGCAGCTGATGCATCGCTATGGAGCGCGGCGCCAGATCGGGACCGGGCTTCTGCTGGACAACCCGCTGAGCCGCCTGCGCCTGGGCGAGCTGCGGCACCGCATCGACGGGCTCAACGCGCTGGTCGAGCAGCTGGCCGCCGAGCTGGACGTCGGCATCGCGGTGCCCGAGGACTGCCTGCTGATTTCGAAGATCCTCGGCTCCGAGCTGCTGTCGCAATCGGCCGACGAGATGATGCAGTTCCTCGGCGGCCGCGGCTATATCGAAACCAACCTCGCGCCGCAGATCTTCCGGGACGCGCGCCTGACCCGCATCTTCGAGGGGCCGACCGAAACGCTGCTGGTTCACCTCGGCAGCCGTCTGCTCAACGGGAGCGACGACTTGCTGCGCTATCTGGACAGCGCGCTCGGCGCCGGCGTGCTGGCGAGGGAGCTGCGCCAGCTCGGCGCACAGCTGTCGGAGGACGGGCTCGCCAATGCGGCGCAACTCGACGGCGCCGCGCATGCCGCCGTCTGGGTCAACTACTGGCTCGGCACGGTCGCGCAATGGGGATTGCTGCTGGCGGTGACCGAGCGCGCGGCCGCGCAGCAGCGCGTCGACGACGGCGCGCTGCGCTGGGTGCAGAGCCAATATGAACTCGCGATCGAGACGGCGCAGCGGCAGGTCGGCTTGCGCTCCGCGCTGTCCACGTCGGCGGAACTGAACGACTGGGCCGCGCGCAACGGAGCCGAGATCGGCGCGATCGAACAAACCATCCCGGGCGCCAGCCAGACGATCGATCCGCTGCTGGACGCCGAGGCCCGCGTGCATGCGGTCGCCCACGCGCCCGACGCGCCCGCCGGCGAAGACGCCGGCGCGGCGGCGGCCCCGGACGCGAGCGAGCCCGCGAGCCTGATCGATCGCCAGCAGGTTCATGCCGTCGAGCAATGGCTGATCACGTGGCTCGGCGAGCGCCTCAAGGAGCGCAAGTTTCGCCTGACGCGCGAGTCGACGTTCGCCGAGATCGGCTTCGACTCGATTCTCGCCGTCGAAATGACGATGGTGGCCAGCGAGACGTTCAGCGTGAGCGTCGATCCGTCGGCGGTCTGGGATTACCCGTCCATTCGCGCGCTGGCCGCCCATCTCGCGCCCCGGATTCGCGGCGCGGCGCCGGCGGCCGAAGCGCACGCCGCGTCGGATGCGCCTTCGCCCCGTGCCGCCCAATCTTCTACCCTGTGAGACCGTTCAACATGCACACCCGATTCGACCTTGGTGACTCCCCCGCCGCGCTGTCCCGGCAGCTCGAACAGTATCTCGACGCGTATCCCGACGAAACGCGCGCGTTGCTCGGCCTGCCGGCCGGTACCGCGCTCGGCGTCGCGGTGCTCGACACGACGTCGCCGGTCAAGCTCGAGCAACGCGCCGATGCGGCCACGCTGCGCATCGGCCGACGCGACGCGCAGCGCGTGATGGCCTATACGCGCAGCTGCAACTGGGCGAACGGCATCGTGCTGGTGCCGACGCTCGCGCGCCTGGTGTTCGCCGGCGCGTTCCGCGGCCTGCGGGCCGGCACGCCCCGCGCGATGCGCGCGTTCGCGCAGTCCCGCAAACCCGACCCGACCCGCAACCTCGGCGTGCTGTGGGGCGCGCTCAACCTGCTGAGCCTGGCCGGCTGGCTGACCCTCGATCGCGGCGACGAAGACGCCGAATATGCGCTCACCCCGGCCGGCGAAATCGTCGTCGCGTGCGTCGAGCGCGCCCGGCCGCTGTTCGAGCAGCTGGCGAATGCCACGTCGGTGCTCCAGCATCTGCACGCGCTGTGTCATCGAAAGCGCGTGGCGGCCGACGACAGCGTGCTGTATGCGCAGCTCGCGCGGATCTGCGTGGCGGGTTGGCCGGAGCTGCCGGCCCCGGCCACCGACCTGGAGCGGCAGGTGAACGGCCAGCTGCGCACCGCGATGGACGGCCTGCTGCTCGGTCCGACCTGGGTCGCACTCGATATGCCGGTGTACGACAAGCAGCCGGACGGCCAGTATTCGCAGACGGCGCCCGGGATCCTCGGCAAGCTCGACGACCAGCCCGGCGAGGTCGCGATCGGCGCCTGGACGCATGCGGACCCGGTCGTCCTGCATGCGGCGTGGTCGCTGATGGGCAAGTTCGGCATGGTGGAAATCGATCGGGAAAAGGTGCGCCTCACCGAGTCGGGCCGGATTCACCGGCCGATCGCCGCCCCTTACGCGGGGTTGCCCGCGTCGTATCTGCGTTCGTATGCGCTGCTCGACGACCTCCTGTTCGGCAATCCCGATCCGCTCGACATCGACAGCGACGGCCACATCGATCGCGTGATGAACGTGTATGCGTCGAGTGGCGCCGGGTCGGGGCCGGCGTCGCAGGAAATCACCACGAAAATCCTGCGCGAGCTGTTCGACGACACGCCGCTGGATCGCCAGCCGGCCGGCATCGCCGACATGGGCTGCGGCGACGGCAGCGCGGTGAAGCGCCTGGCCGAGTACATCATCACCTCGACGCGGCGCGGCAGGCACCTCGCGGACTATCCGCTGCTCGTGATCGGCGCGGACTACAACGAATCCGCGCGCGGCCGGGCCGCCGCCACCCTGTCCGCGCTGAAGGACACCCCCGGCGTGCAGGTCCGGGTGATCGCCGCCGACATTTCCCAGCCCGACCGCTACGACGAAGCGGTGGCCGAAAGCGGCCTGACCGTCCGGCAGCCGAACGGCAGCATGCGCCCGGTGCGGCTGAGCGACCTGCTGCATACCTTCATGTTCCTGGTCCACAACCGCCGGTTGAGCATCCGACGCGCGGACGCCGCCGAAGCGATACTCGAGCGCCATCTGCGCACCGTCGATCGATCCCGCCTGCGCGCGGTCATCGACCAGCACTACGGCGGCGGCCTGACGGTATCGGATCAGGCCGAGTTGCCGATCACGCTCGACCAGATCAAGCGTGCGTTCAAGGTGGCGTACAGCGATGCGGAAGGCCTCGTTCCCGGCTTCGTGGCAGCGGCGGATCTCATCGATTTCCTGACCCGCTGGAAGCGCCACGCGAAGCACGGCTTTCTCGTCGTCGAAGGCCATAGCCCGTGGGCGGAAAATCTTTGCGCACGCGCGCCGGGCGGGCCGGACACGTGGTTGCGCACCGAGCAGCTGCCGTCGGTGTTCAACTGGGGCATGCATTTCGTGTCGCGCCAGTTCATGGCGCCGTTCAACGAATTCACGCTCGCGTTGACCCTGGCCGGCCTGCGCCCCGACAGTCCGATCTACGGGCGGATTCATCCGGAGGGATTCCCGGGGCCGGACCTGCTGAGCGACTATCGATTCTTCAGCATCGCCAATTACGTGGCCGATATCGGCAAGGATCGCTAGCGCGGTGGCGGCGCGTCTCGTCGACGCGCCGCGGCCCTCGAGCGTGCGCTCGAGGGCCGGTTTCTACTCGGGGGCGTCAAGCGCCACAGTGGCCGCTCAGCGCTTCGCCGGCACCGGCGGCTCGCCCGCCGTCGTCGCATTGCGCGCCCAGTCGGCGAACTCGGTGTCGTAGCGATTGCCGATGTACGCGATGGTGTTCGCGTAGCCGTCGTAATCGCCCACCCGGAAGCGCGCCACGATCGTATCGATGTCCGCGCGATGGCGCTCGAACATGAAGCGCGTCGCCATGTAGCCCCAGCGATAGGCGCGCATGACGTAGTCGCTCGACGAATAACGCGTGCCGAGCACATCCGAGAACCGGTACGTGCCCGTGCGCGCCGCGTCGATCGACTCCTGGTTGTCGTTCTTTCTCGACAGATACTCGGCGACGCCTTCGATCCACCACACGGTCGGCTTCGCGGTGCTCACCGTGAAGTCGCCCGCCATGTCGTAGCGGCCATCGAGATAGTGCGTGAACTCGTGCTCGAGGTTCCAGACCTTGAACTCGGGACGCAGCCACGATGCCTCGTGCGCGATGAAGCGGGCCTGGTTGCCGGGCGCGGACGGATCGCCCTCGAGATACATGCCGCCGTTGTCGGTGCTGATGCCGTAGATCACCGACGCGTATTTTCGATAGTTCGCGTAGTCATCGAAGATGACGAGCTCGATCGTATCGTTGCGATCGCCCGCGACCGGCTTGCGCCCGGTCTTCATCATCCGGTGGAAGTAATCGTCCTGCTGCGCGACCGCCGTGCAGACCGACTGCAGCTGCGGCATCGTCATGTCCTGCGCGAGAATGCGCACACCCGCGTTGCACGCGTAGCGATGCGTGAGCACCGCGTCGGTCAGCCGCTTCTTGTAGTCGCAGGTGCCGTAGTCCGCGCAGTTGCCCGGATCGCCGTAGTCGACCGCTTCCGCCGCCGCGAGCCAGAGATCGCTGTCCGCGCCCGTCATGCTCGTCGACGCGAGCATGTCCTGGATCATCCTCTTCACCCGCGGCTTCTGCGCCGGATAGCGGAGGAAGCGAAACGTTTCGCGCGCCGCGTCGGCCAGCTGATAGGCGGCGCTCGTGTTCAACAGGCTCGCGCGGTTCGCGGTGACGAAGCGGTTGAGCGTCTCAGGAAGCGTCGCGTCGCTGCCGAGCATCTGCTGTGCGTCGCTGCGCTGGTGCGCATAGAAGAACACCGTGAGCAAGCCGGTGAAACCGCCCGCCGCGCTGCGCTGCAACAGCGGCGCCGCCGCCTGCGGATTCGCCGCGCTCGCGGTGTAGGACGCGATGCGGTTCTTCAGCGTCGGCAGGTAGTACGCCTCGTCCCGCATGTTCGTGATGAGCTTCATCAGCTCGTTCGCGGTACTCGGCCCGCGCGCGTTCTCGCGAAAGAGCGCATCGCCCTCGAGGCTTTGCTTGATATACGGGCGCAGCGACACCGCGAGATTCGGAATCGGGTTGGCAATGCCCGATACGTCATATTGGTAATAAGCGGAACGCAGATAAATCAGCAAATTGACCAGGATCAAATTGCTCGCATCGTATTTATAGATTTCCTGCACGAAACGAGCCGCGACAGCGTGCACGTTTTCGGCATTGAAGATCTGCGCGGCCTGCGTTTTATCGACCGAGAACAGGCCGTAATGGCATTCGTAATCGGGAAGATTCGCGATGTAATCGGCGAGCGCCGCGCCGTGATACTGGGTCATCACCGACATGTCGCGGCAATCGGCGCCCGACGTACTGCGTTTGCTGCGCGTGGCCGGCTGCCTGAGCTGCGAAGGCTTCGTCAGCGACGCGCGATCCTGCTCGCTGAGCGGCAGGTTGTACTGGGCCTGCTCGGGCGACACGGGCAGATTCTGCGGCACGCGAGGCATGCGCGCCTGCTTTTGTTGAGTCGGCTGTGTCGGCTCGGTATTGGCCGATGCGGTGCCGGCCAGTCCCGCGAATACCGACAACGCGACGATGGCCGACCAGCGACGGGTTTTTTGAGGCGCCTCGTTTATTGACATGTTATTTTCTCTCGGTTGTTTTTGGGCAACCAAGATATAACATTACATACTGAAACGTCAATTTAATCGATATGAAAGAGATTCAGGTTAGTTAGTTTAACTATTCGACGATTAAAATCGATTTGCGAAATAATTCCATCGCTCGACAGGGCTTGCCTACATACGATCGAGCGACAACGCGCAAGCAGCGCTGCCCGGCGGACAGTATTCGGCGCGCCGCTTTCATTCGTTGATATGCTCGACGCAAATGCTGATTCGACCGACGTGAATCGTGACGCCATCGGGAAGCGCGTGCCGGGACTGGATCGACACGCAGAGACTCGCTGCCTCCGGCACGGCCACGCGCTGCAGCAGCGCCGCGTGCGACGTGACGTCGAGGTAGTAGAACATCCCGTCGCGCGAATCGTCCGCACTGGCCAGACGGAGTCCGAACAATCCGACGCTGGCCAGGTAGGTATCCTGGAGGTGGCCGGCCCGGGTGGCGCTCAGGGTCCGCAGAAACGCCTGCAACACGGCCGCATCGTGCGTGCCGCGGACCTGCTCCAGCACCAGGTAGAAACGGAACACGGACGCGTCGCCCGCGTGGGCGGCCTGTTCGGACGCCAGTGCGGCGACGGCCGAGTGGTCGATGCGTAGCGGGACCTCCACGCCGTCGCCTTCCACGAGGATCGGCGCGTCGCTCGCTGCAATCATACGCAGCGAGCGACGCGGGCCTGTCGCGTTGGTTGGGTCAGTCATACGAGTCCACGTTCCCGAGCTTGACCTTCAGCACTTTGCCCGCGTTGACGCAGCACGCGCAACCTGGCATGCACGATTTCGCGGCGCAGCCAGAGGCCGGCCGTGCGAAATCCCCTGAGCCGCCACGCGGGCGCGCTCGGCGGATCCAGCCGCTCGCAGAACGCCAGCACCGCAACGACGACCATCGCCGCCAATTGCCATCCCGGCATCAGCACCATCGCCAACATCAGCGCCCAGCACGTGCCGATGCACCACAGCCCGTGCCGCAGCCCGAGCCGAAGGGCATCGACATCCGCCTTCAGCCCGAACGCCGACAGCGGACGGTGCGCGTGACAGCGATTGAGGCACCGCTGCTTGAGCGGCGAGACCTGCCAGACACACGCGACGAGCACTGCCAACGCGGCCGGACCGGTCGAATTCGCCGTCGCGTCTCTCACGGCCGTTGCCAGCGCCGTCATCGCCAGGCCCGGGATCACCCAGGCGGCCATGAAGCCCAGCACGAACAGTGAAACGGCACGCCGGCGTCGGTTGGCAAAGGTGCTGATCCGAATGTGCACGATGGCGGGCAAGGTCATCGGCCCCATCATGGCCACGATCATCAACAGCCAACCGCCGCTGGTCGACTGAATCCAGCCTGCGGTCAGCCACCTGGCGGACGGCGTCGAACTGCACAACGCATCCGCCAGCCCCCCTTGCCCCAACCCGAGCGACGACGCGACGATCGCGATCCAGGCAGCCGCGCTTGCGCCCAGCACACCGAACTGCACGCGGGCAAGCTCACGCCGATTGAGGTCCATGATGCGCGCGCTCAATCGGGCTGTCGATAGACGCTCACTCGGCCGACCTCGATCGTGTCTTGCTCGGGCAGCGCGCGTCGTGCCAGCAGGGTGACGGTGAAGCTTTCGCTCGGCAGCTGGCCGTCAAGATACTGCTGGTCCAGCAATCGAGTGATGTCCAGCACAAAGGACAAGCCGTCCCCGCCATGCGCGCCATCCGCCTCGCTGGCGCGCCGCAGGCCGAACAGCGAAATGGCGCCCGCGTGGTGCGCGCGCCGAACCGCCGGACTGCCGCCGTCGGCGGGCAGGTTGACATACACGCCCAGCACGGTCGTATCCAGCGTGCCGCGCACGTTCTCCAGCTTGAGATACACATGATCGGGCGGAGCCGAGAGCGACGCTGCCGCGAGACTCTTGATCACGCGCTGCTGGACATCGGCATCCAGTCGCACGCTGATGGGTCCGCTGCCGGCTCCCGAGATCTGCACGGCGTCGGTGGCGGCGCCCAGCAGCTCGGCAGGCGTTTGCGTCGCCTGCGGGCTGGGCGCGTGGTGCGCGGTCGCGGCCGGAAGGCCGGTGACGCCCAGATTCTGCAATCTCAGCAGCAGCGGCGCTGCCACGGGCAGGTCGACCGCGACGAGATCCTGGTACGTGTAGTCCAGGTTGGCAAGGCTGGTCACGTCCCCGGGCGTGTACCGCTTGCTTTCGCCGTTCGGCAGCGGCATCACGAAAATCTTCACGGGGCCATGGAGCCAGTCCGCTTGTCTCGGGTTTCCGTTGCCCATCCCGTTCCACACGGCCCACATCCGGTCGATGTTGCAGTGATGCAGGTAGAAGATCGGGTCCAGCCCCGCCGTGCCGGGGTCGCCCATCAAGCCGAAATCGGTTTTGCTGAACCCGCCCGCTACGTATCCATGAACCAGGTCGTGCGGATTCTTTTCCATGTTTCCGTGATGCCGGCCATTGTGGGAAAACTCCGGGTAATTCGGCCCGCCGAATCCCGGCCAAGGGGTTACTTGATTCGACCCGTAAAAGAGGTCGTTGGACATGCAGGCTTGCGTCACGTCCTCATTGGCGTCGTTGGGATCCTGATCGTCCAGCCCCCCCAGGGTGTTCGTCGGGACGTAGATGTTGCCGTCGTTGTTCGGACCGTACCGCATCTTCACATACAGGGGATTGGGCGTGGTTCCGTCCGGCAAGGTCTTCTGGGCGAAAGCCGGCGGCATCTTCGCCTCGTAGCCCTTCGCTCCGCCGAAGTAGTTCCAGTAAGGGAGCGCCCAGGTTGCGGGGCCGCCCAGCTTGATGATGTCGGAGCGCAACTGAGCCTCGAGCGCCATCAGATACCCGCGGTGCCACGGCAGGAAATACCAGCTGCCATGCTGGCACTGGTTCCAGTACAGCTTGATGGTCCTCGGGTCCGGAAGCGGCTTGGTCGGCACGCTCGGCGGGCTCTGGATCTGGCTCCACCTCGGATAGTCGCCCTGCGGGATATTCTTGGTCGTTTCGGGCGTGAGGTACTCGCCATGCATGGCTGCGTAGAACCACCAGCTGGTCTGGTCGTTCAGCCCGCGCGCCATCATCTTCGCGACGCCCTTCGCGTACCAGAGCAGATCCGGATTGTTGAAAGTACCGCCCGCATTCCAGGCGTTATTGCGAATATATTTGATCATTTTAAGGTCCCCTGAATAATTTATGCTTCAGCCCCGAGCTGAAAACGTGGACGCAGGTGTCGTCCGATTGCTTTCTCGTTATCGACGAAATCGCCGTCTCCCGCGCGTGAACGGCTTCGTCATGCGCGCAGGAGTTTCCCCATCCGTGAAATCCCTCGCGGACGGAATCCGAAGTCTAGGATAAGCGCCGACGGCTTTTATTCAGACAAATACGCATTGAAATTCTCAGTTAATTTTCTATAAAGTTAACTCCGATTTTGCGATCGCAGTGCGACTCGAATTGACAAGCGGTCGATATTTTTCATTTTCCCGACAACCTCCGTTTCAGCGGCACGCGCCCTGTCTTCTCTCGTGAAATTTGCCCGAAGTGCGATCACAAAAATGGCGCATGGATCATGCCGGGCGACGCTCCTTGACTTCACTCACCCCATTACCTAGAAAGATTAGGGCATTACTTTTTCAATAATTTTTACAAGGGGATCAACATGGCTTACATCATCATTGCCGCTCAAGATATTCGCGAAATTCGCGAGCGTCTCGGCGCGAATCAATTGACCGACAACGACGTCAAATTCGTCGATCTGCTGTTGCAGCGCGCGCATCGGGCCGCCGAGATCCATGCGGCGGCGGACCGCCTGACCGTCGATCGTCTCCCGATCGGCTTCGATCTCGTTAAATGAGCGTCGCGCGCAACGCGTACGACGTGCCGTCGGCGGCCGCGCCGTCGCCGACGGCCTTTCGTGACGCGATCGAGGCAGCGCTGCTCGAGGAGGCGCACCGCTATCGAGCCGAAGTGCCGCGCGCCGGGCAGCTGGCGGACGCATCGTTGCCGTTCGACACCGATTACTACATCGCGCACCGGATCGAGACGGTTCATCGTATCCGCCTGACGGCGCGTACCGACGCGCTTGCGTTGCTGAAAATGCTCGACGAGGATTACGACACCGCCTGCCGGTGGGGCGACTACATCGTCGAGGAAATGAAGCACGATCGCATGTTCCTGGCCGATCTCGCCACGCACGGTTACCGGAAGTCGATCATCGAGGAGCGGCCGCCGTTGAAATCGACGCGCGCGCTGCTCGATTATCTCGAGGCGCGAATCCACAGCGTCGGCTCGGTGGCCGCGGTCAGCTATTCGATTTTCGTCGAATGGAATTCGGCGCGATTCTCCCGCGCGGCGATCGAACGGGCCGCCGCCGTGTTCGGCGAGCGACACGTGCGCGGCGCGAACGCGCACCTGCGTATCGACGAACAGGACGACCACTATGCGGAGATGGTGGAGATTGCCTATCGGCTGACCGCCGAGCGTGGCGGCGCGTCCGTCGTCATTCCGCTGCTGCGCGACATCGCCAGCCTGCTTCGCGCCACCTTCGTCGAGCTGCACGAGCTCACGGCCGCCTCGCCCGCCCCCGCTACGTCATGAAGGTCGCCGTCTGCGGCGGGGGCAGCATCGCGCTCACGGCGGCGGCTGTGCTCGCGGCCCGTCCGGGCTTCGAGGTCTCGGTGCTGACGCGCGAACCGTCGAGCTGGTCGAACGTCGCGACGATTCATTTCGGCGATCGCCTTCGTCTGGCCGGCCCCGTCGATGCGACGGACGACCCGGCCCGGGCAATCGGCGCAAGCGACTGGGTGTTGCTCGCGGTGCCCGCGTTCGCTCACGCCACGCTCCTCGAACGCATCCGGCCGTTCCTCGCGCCGCATGCCTGGGTGGGGTGCCTCGGCTGCGCTGCCGGATTCGACTGGCGCGTCGCCCGCGTACTCGGGAACGGCGCGCGATATTTCGGACTGCAACGCACCCCGTGGGTCGCGCGCACCGTCGTGCGCGGCGAGGTGGTTCACGTCACTGCCGTGCGAAGCCGCGTCGGCATCGCGGGCCATCCGGCGCGCGAACTGACGGCGCTCGCGCCGCGCCTGTCCGACGCGTTCGGGCTCGAGCTTCGCCCGCTGGGCGGCTACCTGTCCGTCACGCTCGGGTTCGACAACCCCGCCTTGCATCCACCGCGCCTCTTCGCGCTCTACGGCAGCGGCAGGCCAGTCGCGCCGTCCGTGCGCTTCTACGGCGACTGGGACGACGTGGCCAGCGCGCATCTGCTGCGCCTCGACGACGAGCTGGCGCGGATCCGAAGCGCGTTGAACGTGCCGAGCGACGTCGGCGCGCGCGTCCATTTCGGCGCGGATTCGCCGGACGTCGTGACGGCGCTCATCCGCTCGATGGCGCCGTTGCGCCATATCACCGTTCCGTCCCGCGCCGATGGTTCGCCCGATACCGATGCGCGCTTCTTTCAGGAAGACTTCGCGCATGGACTGGCGATCCATCGGGCGCTCGGCCGACTCGCCGGCGTGGAGACGCCGGTGCTCGACACGATGCTCGGATGGGCCGAAAGGCTGCTCGAACGGCCTGGCCACGATCACGTGGCGCCCCCTTCGCCGTGGCACGACGCGCAATCCCTGGGACTACTCGATGCGGCGTCCATCGAATCCTTCTCGTGCGACGCGCGGTTGTCGATTCGTTGCGCGTCGCACGACGACGGCGCACGCGCCGCGATACTGGATGGCTCGCCATGCTGACCTTTCCCGCCGTGGCTGCGCTCCCGCCCGACCAGGCCGCGCGCCTGCCGAACGAGGCCGATTGCTCGGCCTACGCGCAACGGGGCTGGTTCGTGAGCGATGCCATCGTTCCCGCCGCGTTGCTCGACGCGGCCGCCGAGGATATCGCGCGCTACCGGCGCGGCGAGCGTGACGCGGCGATTGCCGCGCAGGCGACGCAGCGCGACTGGGTCGAGGGGTCCGTGCAAGTCATCCAGATCAGCGGCTACCTGTCGTTGCAGATGCGTGCGGTGCGCGACCTGGTCGCCTACCCGGCGATCGCCGCGATCGCGGGGCGACTCGCGCGCACGCACGAGATCCGCCTGTTCCACGACCGCCTGATCGTGAAGCCCAGCGGGCTCCCGGCAGCGTCGACCGAAACCGGCTGGCATACGGATGTGGCCTATTGGGGCAACTCGAGTTCGACGGAACTGCTGACCGCGTGGATTCCGCTCGCGGATTGCGGCGTGAACGACGGGACGCTCGCCGTCGTCGAAGGCAGTCACCATTGGCCGACTATCTCGCTGGAACGGCGTTTCCTGACCCCCGACTTCAACGGACAGGTGCCGGCGGCGATGGTGCCGGATGCGGTCGAGCCGGTCGTGCGCGTGTTGCCCGTCAAGCGCGGCCAGGTCGTGTTTCACCATAGCAGGGTGCTGCACCGGAGCGTGCCGAATCTCGGCGAGGCCCCACGAATCGCGCTCGCCGTCCATCTGCAGGACGCGGCGAATCGCCATCGACCCTGGATTCAGCCGAACGGCCGCCGCGCGATGCATTCGAACGAATTGCTGTGCAGGCTGACACCGGGCGGCGCTCCGGATTTCGCGGATCCGCGCGTCTTTCCCGTTTTGTGGCGCGCGTAGGCACGCATCGACGGTCCGATGCGCGGTGCCGCGTCACCTGAGCATGGCGACGAGATCCGCCGCATTCGCCACACCGAAACGCTGCGGCAGCGGCAAGCCACGCGTGTCGCTGCCCAGCGCGTGGCCGTCGTCGAGCCACGTTCGGCCCATCCAGCGCTGCGCCCAGCGAATGACCTCGTCCAGCGCCGGCGTCGCGACGCCCACGATCTCGGCGAGTGCGCGTTGCACGACGATGCCGTATGGCACGTCCTCGGCGAAGTAGTAACTGTGCAGGTCGGGCGTCCAGCCATGGTCGACGGCCCGCATCGGCATGGGCCGGTCGCGCAGCGCCGCGATGCGCCGGATGATCTGCGTCATCTCGCGGGCATCGCGCGCGCCGTAGTGTTCGAGCAAGGTCCGGCGGCCCGATAGGTCGACCGGACACGCGCGGCCGATCGATTGCAGGTCGTGCTCGCAGGCAAGATAGCGCGCCGATGCCGGCTCGTCCCAGTCTTCGTAGAACTGAGGACGCGTCGCCCAGACGCCTTCCGGAGACGCGTCGCGCCAGAGCGAATAAAGGCGCGCGGGATGGAAGATCGGATTGGAATTGCTCAGGCAGACCGCAAGGTAATGCGCGAGCGGCGTCGTCGGGATGTTGAGCAGCGCTTGCAGCCAGCGCGCGGCGGACGGTGCGTAGTGGCTCGGCACGGTGGCGACGAACAGCTCGGGGCGGATGCCCGACACCCAGACGACCTCGCCGTACGACACGACCTTCCGCACGTACGGCACGCGCTGCAAGCCGAGCAAGCGCTGCTCGGGACCGAGCGCAAGACGCACGGCCCACGGCAGCCCGCCATAGCCTGGAAAGCCCGCGAGCCAGGTGTGCGGGCTCAGATACGGCGCGATCCGGCGCAACACGACTTCACGCGCGGCGTGCGGAATCGCCAGGATCACGAGGTCGGCGTCGGCGACCACCTCGGACGGGTCGTCCGAGACGGCATGCACGGCCCCGTACAGCTCGGCCTTGTCGAGATAGATCAGCCGGATGCGCCGTGACCAGCGCTCCGGCTGGCGCGTGAGCAACCGCACCTCGTTCGACGCACTCGCCCCCAGCACCGCGACCAGCGCATGCGCGAGGCTTCCGCCGCCGCACACGCAGATCCTGAACGGCGCGCCCCGCGGCCTGTCGGGAAAAAGGTCAGCGCTCGTGGTCATTCGGCTCGGCGAGCCAGCCACAAAGGCCGGCCCAAGCCGGCGACGGCGACGCGCCGGCACGAAAAGCCGCCCGCCGACAGCGCCATCTCGATCTCGTGATCCTCGAAAAGATGCAGGACGTGACGATCGACGTGATGGCTGACACCGGCTTCGACCGTCGCGACCAGCCAATGGAAATCGAGTATCGAGTCGCGGTTGTCGCGCTTGAGCACGGCCTGCCGGCAGAGCTTGAGCGCGTGGCCGTCGAACACGTCCATCCAGAGCGCGCCCCCGCGCGCCTCGGCGGGGGTCAGCCACGGACGCAACAAGAGCACCCCGCGCGGCGGCAACGCGCGCGCGAACGCCGCGACGGCTGCGGCGAGCTCGTCGCACGAGCGCAGATAGGCAATGGCGGAACAGAGGCAGAGGATCGCGTCGACGCGTTCCGGCCAGTCGAAGTCCCTGAGATCGGCCAACCGAAGCAGCGTGCCGGGAAGCTTGTCGCGCGCCACGCGCAGCATCGCCTCGCTGCGGTCGAACCCGCCCACCGCGTAATGCCGGCGCAGCGCCACCAGGTAATTGCCCGTGCCGCAGGCCGCTTCGAGCACGTTCGCGCCGTCGTGCACGCCCTCCGCGAGCAGCAACCCATGTATCGCATCGACATGGCCGCCGTAATCGAATCCGGCATGTATGAGGTCGTAGTACCGCGCGAAATCGCCGTAAAGGAGAGTGTCCGTCATTGCGCCTCGATGTCGATCGAATTCGAATGTGCAGCACGGCAATCGACAAGTATAGGCATCGGCACCGTTTCGATCAGGAAATATCGTATGGCGCCGCCCGATCGCTTCCAATATTGCAAAAACACTGGCAATAATAACAGGTGGAATATCAAATACCCGACCACTAATATCAGAACGAACACCTGCCGAAACACACACTCAACACCCTCGACTCAGCAAATGTGACGGGTGAATGACGGCGCCGATGGCGCCGGGCTTCCGAGCGGCAAAAAGACAATAATTCAAAAACAGGGTTGTGCGGCTTTGGCCGACAACCGCATGACCGGCTGTCGCGTTTTATTGATTTTAAATTCAATATTTATTTAAAAAAGACCCGGCCCACGCCGCCGGGTTGAACAGCTCTGTCACGGAGACCATTTCAAATGGACAGCTTTGTTCGCAATAGCGCCTGGAGCAAATCCCCGTTCCGACACGCGTCCGCCGGACGCCCCCTCCCAAAGTAAGCCCCCTGCCGGTCGAGCACGCATTTGCGTCGCGCATCGCGCGCGTCGCGTGTCCGATGTCGATTCGGCGGCTGATCGACACCGCCCGATGACTGAGCCGTCCCCGCTGTCACACCACCCGAAAAGAGGATCTCATGAGCTTCCTTCATTTCAACGCCACGACCGTATCGCCGGTGCGCCACGCCCGGCAGCGGCGCCCGCTCGGCGCCGCGTTCTCGAACTGGATATTGGCCAACCATGGGGCCACCTACCGCGCCAGGATCGAAACGCAGCGCGCGAAAGCCGCCAATATCCGCGCGACGCGCGGCGCGGCCGCGTACAAGCTGTCGGCCAAGGTGGACGCGCCGCAGGTCGGGATCGTCGGCGGCGGTTTCGCGGGGATGTTCGCTGGGCTGATCCTGCAGTCGCTCGGCATCGAGTTCGAGTTGTTCGAATCGTCGGACCGCGTGGGCGGACGCATTCACACGTGGTACTCGAGCGACTACGATCCGAACGACGTGCAACGCGCCGGCCTGTATGGCGAAGTCGGCGGGATGCGCCTGCCGCAGTTTTCGGCGGACATGCTGCCGGTGCAACAGCTGGCGCTGGCGGTGAATGCGGTGCTGGCCCGCAACGGCCTGGACGGCCAGAACGTGTACTGGCGGAAGTTCTATTACGACTCGCCGCAGCAGCGGCTGCGCTACAACAACATGGCAACGCCCACGACGGCCGCCGAGTCGACGCTGGACAGCTTCAACTTCGGCGTGGCGAACGGCGGCGACGTGCCGGTGGTCTGGGTGACGCCGAAGGGCGTCGGCAAAGACCAGTTCCTGCCGATCAACAAGGTGCTGGATCAGGTGAACGATCCGTTCCTGAAGGCCATCAACCGGTCGTTTTCCGAGGGCTTCGACCTGCTGATGCAGTACGACCAGTATTCGATGTGGGACTACCTGACGACGCAGTTCCGCCTCGGGGATCTCGGCGACTACTACGATCCGGCGATGGGCGCGAAGAACGATCTGTTGCCGTGGTCCGTGGCCAATTTCCTCGAGACCACCAACGTGGGCAGCGGGATGTACTCGGTTTCGTTCGTGGAAATGGTGATCGCCGTCTATGACTGGGGCGGCAGCAAGGACCCCTATCGACCGGACGACAACGCGATCTACATGCTGACCGTGGACCAGGGGATGCAGCGCTTCCCGGACGCGTGCAGGACGGTGCTCGATCTGCAGGACGCCGTCACCGTGCAGGATGGCATCACCGCGCAGATTCAGGTCGGCATGCTGCCGCAATCGAGCGGCCTCTACAGTTACGATCCGCCCAATCTCACGCCGGATGCCAGGCCGCCGGCATCCACCGCCCGCTATCCGGAAAGCGCGTCGCGCGGCGAACCCTCGCGGGCCGCTTACAAGCAGCGCGTGCACCTTCAGCACGAAGTGACGAGCCTGCGCCACGACCCGGGCCTGAACGACGGCCAGGGCGGCATGCGGGTCAAGGTGCGCCGCACGCACGACGGCCGCGAGCACGAGCGGACCTATCCGTACGTCGTCACCACGCTGCCCACCGGCGCCTACCTGAACGGCCGGAAGCACGTGAACCTGCTGGAAGGGATCTCCTTCGACAAGGCGCAGGCGATCCGCGAATGTAACTACATGGCGTCGTTCAAGGCCTTCCTGACCTTCAAGCGCCAGTTCTGGACCGACGCGGGCGAGCGCCAGGAGCAGACGGGCGGCTACGGCGCGGCGGCGACCGACCGCCCGAACCGGCAGATCATCTATCCGTCGTACGGCTATGCGGCGAACCAGGGTGTGCTGCAGGTGTATTGCTGGGCGCTGGATGCGCGCAAGCTCGGGGCGCTCGACGACCGGGAGCGCATCGCGGAATGCCTCAAGGGCATTCAATACCTGTATCCCGAAGTCGACGTCTACGATTGCTTCGCGGGCTACGAGGACGGCGTGACGACCAAGACCTGGTTCTGGGACGAGCATGCGGGCGGCGGCGCATTCGCGCTGTTCAAGCCGGGGCAGTTCAAGCAGCTCTACCCCACGCTGCTGACGCCCGAGTTCGACGGCTGCCTGAACTTTGCCGGCGAGTGCTGCTCGGTGCATCACGGCTGGATCGTCGGGGCGCTGGATTCGGCCTACAACGCCGTGCTGAACATCCTGCAGCACGCCGGAGAGACCGACAAGATCGACGCGATGCAGCAGACCTGGGGCAAGTTCCTCGCGCCGGATATCGAAGGCGATCCGGCAACGGCCAACCAGATGTCGTACGCCTACACGTACAACAAGACCGACCGCGATGCGGCATCGAAGCCGCCCGGCGGCGGCGACAGCATCTACGGCGACGTGCAATACGTGTTCGATGGCCAGGTGCCCGCGTTCGTGGCGGACTACGACACGGTGCCGCAATCGATGAAGGCCACCAACCGCGACAAGCAGGTGCTGGCGATGCTGAACACGGCCTGGGACGACAACGTCGCGTGGCGCGCCAAGCTGCCGCCCAAGCCCGTGGATAGGGAAAACGCGGTGAAGATGCTGGAGGACATCTACTACGGCAACAACTTCCAGACGATCCCGGCGCCGAAGTTCTGGCTGAAGAGCGACGACGAATTCGCCCGGCAGCAGCTGGCGGGCTTCATGCCGACCTTGCTCGAGAAGGTGTCGACGGCGGACTTCGACCGGTTGGTGTCGGAGGCCGGCATCGTCGACGCGGCGCGTCTCGGCCGGCCGGGCGCGGTGCAATACGTGGCCAACTACCGGCGCTACCTGGAGGCCTGCACGGTGACGCCGGCGGGCTATTACCTCGCCAAGCCGCTCGTCTTCTTCACCGTGAACCACCATCACGAGCTGATGCCGGTCGGTATCCAGCTCGAACCGGGCGGCGAGCTGTTCACGCCGGACATGGCCAATGCCGAGAATGCCTGGCTGCTCGCCAAGATGCAGACCAACTGCGCGGGCCAGACGCTGCACGACGTGGGCTTTCATCAGCTGCTGACGCACCAGATCTGCGCGATGGTGTCGATTGCGCTGTTCTCGGAAGAGGTCTTCAACCCGGACACGCTGCCCCATTCGGCGGAGCCGTTCCAGCAGCACCCCGTGTTCAAGCTGCTGCGGCCGCACGTGGTGAAGACCGTCGAATTCCAGCAGACCATCTACAACCGGGCCTACGACCCGTATGCCAAATCCTTCCCGGCGACCCGCGAGGCCAATGGCGCACCCGGGGTGTACAACATCGGCTTCGTCTACGACCTGATCTTCTCGTGCGGGCGGATCGGCAACTATCAGCTGCAGGACAGGATGTACTACGACAACGATCGTTTCCGCTTCCTGGAGCTGGCCATTCCGGCCGATGCGAAGCGGCGCGGCGTCGAGCAAACGCCGTTCTCCTACGCATACGTTCACGACGCCGGCCTTTGGTATGACGCCATCTTCCGGTTCGTCGGCAAGTTCATCGCGATTCGGTATCCGGACGGCGATCTGGCGATCGAGGCGGACATCCAGCTTCAGCGCTTCTTCGACAAGCTGATTCCGGCGTTCAACTTCGTCGACAATGCGACGTTCGCCCATCGCTTTCCGGCCGAAGTCAAGACCGTCGCGGCGCTGCGCGACGTGCTCACGATGTTCATCTGGCAGTTCTCGGTGCAGCACACGGTGGTCAACGACGGCGCCTACAACCATGCGGCGTTCGTCCCCAACGCGTCGACGCTGATGTATCCGTTGCCGGCGGGCAAGCCGTCCTCGCGGTGGACGCCTGCCGACGTGCTGGCCTGCCTGCCGTCGCAAACGGCCACCTATCCGACGCTCGGCGGCATGAACTTCATGGACGTGCAGATCAACGCGTCGGTGACCGGCCAGGGGCCCTACCCCGAAACGGTGCCGGGGCGCGGCGTGCTGGAGCCCTCGATCGACTTCCTGCAGGACAGCTACGGCTTCGTCGACCCGCAGCTGCGGGACGCCGTGTTCGACTACTACCTGGACGTCGTGAAGATCGGCGAGGCGATCGGCGCGCGGCAGGCCAGGGATACGGCGAACTACCTGAACGCGCATCCGGGCGCCACCGCGATTCCCGAAACGGTGGTGTTCGATCTCATCACGCCGGTCAACGTGATGAACACGATCCAGACCTGATCGGCGCGTGCTTCGGATCGGCACCGGATCAACCAGCCGTATTTCAAATGGATGTGCCCGATTTGCGAGGCGGCGCACATCCTGGTCGGCTGATGCGCCTGAGGGTCGCATCGTGATTCGGCACTCAGCGTACGCGTAGAGTGCCGCGAGACTGATTAATTCAATATCGAGTTAATTAAAATTTCTTATTTTTTATTAACCAACTCAATAAATAATATACCAGTCGATTACAGGGTAAACGATAGGAGCAATTTGACTGCTGAATAGCAAAGCCGACCTACTATTCTTCTTACCACGATATAACGAGTGACATCCCGACGAATCAGCAACGACCAGCGCGGCACTTCAAAAACCGAATTTATCAGAATGCAATCTCACTGCGAATTTTCACAGTGGGTTTGCGCTTGCCGTCCAATTGACCACCGGAGATATCATCATGGGATATAAAGGCGCAACATTGCTGACGAATCAGTTTTTGCTCAAAGAAGATTTTCTCGTCTCCACGGATGGTCGTTACCAGTTCATCCTGCAGGACGATGGCAATCTCGTGCTGTATCGCCTGAGCGATCATCGGCCGCTATGGGCATCCGGCACGAACGGCAAGGCCGTCTCAAAGGCAATCATGCAGCAAGACGGCAATTTCGTTATCTACGGCTATCCCGGAGCGATTTGGGCAACCGGCACGAACGGCAAACCGAATTCCACGCTCATCGTTCAAAATGACGGAAACGTCGTCGTCTACGAACCGCAAGTCCCCGTATGGGCGACGGGCACCAACCAATAGCGGTTGATCTGCGGGGAATAACCGGCGCGAATATCGCATTCGCAAAAAAACCCCGGAGGCCGGATCGAAGTCCGGCCTCCGGGGTTCTGTTTCAAACCGGCCCTCACGCCGGTTTCATGCATTCGCCGGATTCACGCGGAAGCGTACACGCCACCCGCGCCCGGCGCTCACATCACGCACTGTAGTCGTACACGCCGCGCCCGGTCTTCCGGCCGAGACGCCCTGCCGCGACCATCTCGCGCAGCAGCGGGCATGCACGATACTTCGGATCCCCAAAGTCCTTCAGGAACACGTCCATCACCGCGAGGCACACGTCGAGCCCCACCAGGTCCGCCAGCGCGAGCGGCCCGATCGGATGGCTCGCGCCGAGCTTCATCCCCTGGTCGATCTCCTCGGCCGACGCGATCCCTTCCGCGAGCACGAAGAACGCCTCGTTGATCATCGGCACCAGGATGCGGTTGACGACGAACCCCGGTGCGTTGCGCACGCCGATCGGCGACTTGCCGAAGCGCTCGGTCAGCGCGCGCACCGCGGCGGCGGTCGCGTCGCTCGTCTGCAGCCCGCGGATGATCTCGACGAGCTGCATCAGCGGCACCGGATTGAAGAAGTGCATACCGACGAAGCGCGACGGGTCGGCCAGCGGCGCGGCGAGCGCGGTGATCGAGATCGACGACGTGTTCGTCGCGATGATCGCATCCGGACGCGCCACGGCTTCGATCTGCTTCAGGATGCGGCCCTTCAGCTCGACGTTCTCGGTGGCCGCTTCGATCACGATGTCGGCCACCGCGAGACGCTGGTAGTCCGTCGACGTCTCGATGCGCGCGAGCGCGGCATCGCGCGACGCGGCGTCGAGCTTGTCCTTCGACACGAGCCGGTCGAGGCTGCCCTTCAGCGTCGCGACGCCCTTCGCGAGCGCCGCTTCGTTGACGTCGATCATCACGACGTTGAGTCCCGCAACGGCCGCGGTTTGCGCAATGCCGTTGCCCATGGTGCCGGCGCCGATGACGCCTACGATTTCGATTGCCATGACGATTCCTGGAGTCGGATGCAGTACATGCCGATGATTAAAGGTTTTCGAAAATCGCGGCAATGCCCTGCCCACCGCCGATGCACATCGTCACGAGCGCGTAGCGGCCGCCGATGCGCTTCAGCTCATACAGCGCCTTGACGGTGATCAATGCGCCGGTCGCGCCGATCGGGTGGCCGAGCGAAATGCCCGAGCCGTTCGGGTTGACCTTCGCCGGATCGAGACCGAGCTCCCTCGTCACGGCGCAGGCCTGCGCGGCGAACGCCTCGTTCGCCTCGATCACGTCGAGATCGGCGATCGTCAGCCCCGCGCGCTCGAGCGCCTTCTGCGTCGCCGGCACCGGGCCGATGCCCATGTACGCCGGATCGACGCCGGCATGCGCGTATGCCACCAGGCGCGCAAGCGGCTTCACGCCCTGCGCGCGCGCGGCGTCCGCGCTCATCATCAGCACGGCCGCGGCCGCGTCGTTGATGCCCGATGCGTTGCCGGCCGTCACCGTGCCGTTCTCCTTCACGAACACCGGCTTCAGTTTCGTGAAATCGTCGGCGCTCGCGTCGTCGCGCACGTGCTCGTCGGTGTCGAACTGCACTTCGCCCTTGCGCGTGCGAATCGCGATCGGCAGGATCTGATCCTTGAAGCGCCCTTCCGCGGCCGCGCGCGCCGCGCGACGGTGCGATTCGAGCGCGAGCGCGTCCTGGTCCTCGCGGCTGATGCCGTACTTGCGCGCGACGTTTTCCGCGGTCACGCCCATGTGGATCCCCTGGAACGGGTCGTGCAGCGCGCCGAGCATCATGTCGACGAGCTTGCCGTCGCCCATGCGCTGGCCGAAGCGCGCGGCCGGCACGCTGTACGGCGCGCGGCTCATGTTTTCCGAGCCGCCGCCGATCGCGACGTCGGCGTCGCCGAGCATGATGGTCTGCGCGGCCGACAGGATCGCCTGCAGGCCCGAGCCGCACAGGCGGTTCACGGTCAGCGCGGGCGCGTGCTGCGCGACGCCGCCTTCGATCGCCGCGACGCGCGCGAGATACATGTCCTTCGGTTCGGTGTTCACGACGTGACCGAACACGACGTGGCCGACCGCATCGCCCGGCACGTTCGCGCGCGTCAGCACTTCGCGCACGACCTTCGCGCCCAGCTCGGTCGGCGCGAAGTCCTTCAGGCTCCCGCCGAAACCACCGATCGCGGTACGGACACCGCTCACCACCACGACTTCTTTCGCTGCATTGCTCATCGTCTCACTCCTCTTCGTGCGCACCGGGATGCGCGGTCACGCGTTACATGTTCGGGTAATTCGGCCCGCCACCGCCTTCCGGCGTGACCCACACGATGTTCTGCGTCGGGTCCTTGATGTCGCAGGTCTTGCAGTGCACGCAGTTCTGCGCGTTGATCACCAGGCGATCGCTGCCGTCGTCGTTCTTCACGAACTCGTACACCGCCGCCGGGCAGAACCGCCCCTCCGGCCCCGCGTACGTGCGCAGGTTCACGTTCACCGGCACGTTCGCATCCTTCAGCGTCAGGTGCGCCGGCTGGTTCTCCTCGTGGTTCGTGTTCGAGATGAACACCGACGACAGCCGGTCGAACGTCAGCTTGCCGTCCGGCTTCGGATATTCGATCGGCTCGCACTGCGACGCCGGCTTCAGCGTCTCGTGGTCCGCATGCTTGTGATGCAGCGTCCACGGCACGTTGCCGCCCATCACCTTCTGCTCGAGGCCGACCATCAGCGTGCCGAGGTACAGCCCCTTCGCCATCCACTGCTTGAAGTTGCGCGCGCGGTACAGCTCGTTGTACAGCCACGACTGCTTGAACGCATCCGGATACGCGTTCAGCTCGTCGCCCTGGCGGCCGGCCTGCACCGCGTCGAACGCCGCGTCGGCCGCCAGCATGCCGGTCTTGATCGCCGCGTGGCTGCCCTTGATGCGCGACGCGTTCAGGAAGCCCGCGTCGTCGCCGATCAGCGCGCCGCCCGGGAACACCGTCTTCGGCAGCGACAGCAGCCCGCCTGCCGTGATCGCGCGCGCGCCGTACGACACGCGCTTGCCGCCTTCGAGGAACGCGCGGATCGACGGGTGCGTCTTGTAGCGCTGGAATTCCTCGAACGGCGACAGGTACGGGTTCGTGTAGCCGAGGCCCACCACGAAGCCGACCACGACCTGGTTGTTGTCCATGTGGTACAGGAACGAGCCGCCGTAGGTGTCCGACTTCAGCGGCCAGCCGGCGGTGTGGATCACGAGGCCCGGCTTGTGCTTGGCCGGATCGATTTCCCACAGCTCCTTGATGCCGATCCCGTAGGCCTGCGGATCCGCGTTCGCGTCGAGCTTGAACGTCGAGATCAGCTGGCGGCCGAGGTGGCCGCGGCAGCCTTCGGCGAACAGCGTGTACTTCGCGTGCAGCTCCATGCCGAGCTGGAAGTTCTCGGTCGGCTCGCCGTCCTTGCCCACGCCCATGTTGCCGGTCGCGACGCCCTTCACCGAGCCGTCGTCGTTGTAGAGGATCTCGGCGGCCGGGAAGCCCGGGAAGATCTCGACGCCCAGCGCCTCGGCCTGCGTGCCGAGCCAGCGCGTGACGTTGCCCAGCGAGATCACGTAGTTTCCGTGGTTCTTGAAGTTCTCCGGCAGCGCCCAGTTCGGCGTCTGCATCGCGCTCTTCTCGGACAGGAACAGGAAGCGGTCTTCCGTCACCTCGACGGTGAGCGGGGCGCCCTGTTCCTTCCAGTCGGGGAACAGCTCGGTGATCGCGCGCGGGTCCATCACCGCGCCCGACAGGATGTGCGCGCCGATCTCGGAACCCTTCTCGAGCACGCACACGCCGATCTCGGCGCCTTTCTCGGCAGCCAGCTGCTTGAGCCGGATCGCGGCGGACAGCCCGGCCGGGCCGCCACCGACGATCACGACGTCGTATTCCATCGATTCGCGCGGGCCGTATTGCGCGATCAGATCCTGGTTATTCAAAATCCTGTCTCCTCCTGGCACCTGTCGTGCTCAGAACTGATCTTCCGTCAGCGCGAGCACGCCGTCGCCACCCTTCGCGCCGACGATCGATGCCGCGAACCCGTCCGCCTGCACGAGCAGGTGCTCCGCGTAGTGCTGCGCGATCGCGATCTTCGCGTCGTAGAACGCCGGGTCGCTCGCGCGGTTCGCGTGCGCCACCACCAGCGCGCGCCCCATCTGCCACCCGCACAGCACCACGCCCGCGAGCTTCAGGTACGCCACGCTGCCCGCGAACACCGCGTTCGGGTCGCGCTTCGTGTTCTCCACCACGTAATCCACCACCGCCGACAGCGCTTGCGCGCCCTTCTCGAGCTGCACCTTCATCGCCGCCGCCGCCGCGCCGTCCAGCTTCCCCAGCGCTTCGGCCGTCTGACCGATCTCGCCGATCAGCGCCTTCGCCACCGCGCCGCCGTCGCGCACCGTCTTGCGCCCGACCAGGTCGTTCGCCTGGATCGCCGTCGTGCCTTCGTAGATCGCCAGGATCCGCGCATCGCGGTAGTACTGCGCCGCGCCCGTCTCCTCGATGAAGCCCATCCCGCCGTGCACCTGCACGCCCAGGCTCGCCACGTCGTTCACCATCTCCGTGCTCCAGCCCTTCACGACCGGCACCAGATATTCGTAGATTGCCTGATGACGCGCACGCGTCGCCTCGTCCGAATGGCGGTGGGCAATGTCGCTGTGCGCCGCCGCCACGTACGACAGCGCCCGCGCGCCTTCCGTCAGCGCGCGCATCGTGCCGAGCATCCGGCGCACGTCCGGGTGGTGGATGATCGTCACCGACTGCTTCGCCGAGCCATCCACCGGCCGGCTCTGCACCCGCTCCTTCGCGAATTCCGCCGCCTTCCGGTACGCACGGTCGGCCACGCCGATCCCCTGCATCCCGACGCCGAAGCGCGCCGCGTTCATCATGATGAACATGTATTCGAGCCCGCGATTCTCCTCGCCGACCAGGTAGCCGATCGCGCCGCCGTGGTCGCCGTACTGCAGCACCGCCGTCGGGCTCGCCTTGATGCCAAGCTTGTGCTCGATCGACACGCAGTGCACGTCGTTGCGCGCGCCCAGCGAGCCGTCTTCGTTGACCAGGAACTTCGGCACGATGAACAGCGAAATGCCCTTCACGCCTTCCGGCGCGTTCGGCGTGCGCGCCAGCACGAGGTGGACGATGTTCTCGGCCATGTCGTGCTCGCCCCACGTGATGAAGATCTTGGTGCCGAACACCTTGTACGACCCGTCGCCCTGCGGCTCGGCGCGCGAGCGCACCATCGCGAGGTCGGAGCCCGCCTGCGGCTCGGTCAGGTTCATCGTGCCGGTCCATTCGCCGGAGATCAGCTTCGGCACGTAGCGCTGCTTCTGTTCCTCGGTGCCCGCGGTCAGCAGCGCCTCGATCGCGCCGTCGGTCAGCAGCGGACACAGCGCGAACGACAGGTTCGACGCGTTCAGCATCTCGATGCACGGCGTCGCGATCAGCTTCGGCAGGCCCTGGCCGTCGTATTCGGCCGGATGCTGCAGCCCCTGCCAGCCGCCTTCGACGAACTGGCGGAACGCTTCCTTGAAGCCCGGCGTCGCGGTCACCACGCCGTCCTTCCAGCTGCTCGGGTTGCGATCGCCGTCGACGTTCAGCGGCGCCAGCACTTCGCCGCAGAATTTCGCGGATTCGTCGAGCACGGCCTGCGCGGTGTCGAAACCCGCGTCCTCGAAGCCCGGCAACTGCGCAACGGCGTCGATGCCGGCGAGTTCCTTCAGCACGAACAGCATGTCCTTGACGGGGGCGGTATAGCTCATGATCGATCTTCCAGTCTGGCGGGGATAGGGGGTTCGCCATGCGGCCCGATACGGCAAAATCGGCCAGCCAATGGCGACGTCCGGCAAATCGTAACCCCCGGATGCCGGATTTCCATTGTCATATCCGGCCCACCTGGTGACAAAACCGGCCACGCCATGCACCGCAGCATGCCGGTCAGCGCGCCGCCAAAGCCCCGTCCGCCAATGCCCCGCGGAATTTCGCGAGCTGGCGCGACTCGGCCACCAGCCGGCCCTCGCAATCGCGCAATGCGCCGTCGATGCCCAGCAGGCCGTCGCGCACCTCCGTCGACGCGAAGCGTGCGTGGATCGGCCCGGGCGCGGGTCGCGCCTTCAGGTGCACCGCGTATTCGATGGTCGGCACCGAGCCCCACTGCGTGCGATCGACGACGTTATAGACCGGCGGCGGAAACGCATCGGCGAACAGCACCAGCGATCCGAGGGTCGAAACCGGCTCGCCGTTCAGCGCGATCCAGCCTTCGATCGCCGCCGCCTGATCCGGGCCGGGCCGCTGCAACGCCCCCGGTGCGAGGGACAGGTCGAACCGGGACACGAACGACTGCATCGGCTCCGGCAACGCGCGCGCATCGACGCGGGTGCACGCTTCGTGCGGCGTAACGGCGGCCGGCTCGGGCGACAGGCGCGCCGTCGCGCCGGTCGTCCGGGAAAAATCGCTGAACGTCGCGACGTAGAACGCCTTGAGTTCACCGCCCTGGACCAGCGACAGCGTGGCGCGCGACAGGCTCTTCGTCGAACCGAGATCGTTGATGCACGCCGTCGCGGGGCCGGCGCTCGGGTGCCCGATGAAGCTCGCATGGATCGCGAGCAGGTCGGGATGCGCGCTACGGGCGGCGAGCGTGTCGGCCGCCAGCGTCGCGAGGTAGCCGCCGTTCGGATAGCCGAGGACGTTGAACCGCGATGAAATGTCGAGGGGGATTTCCGCGCTGAATCGAGACATGCCTGCGCTCCGTTTCGTATGGGATGGCGGACACACTGCCGACCCCAAGCGTAACGAACACGCGTTGATGTTTGAAATTCATCCGATGAATCGTGCGCAATCAGCGCCGTGAATGGCAGGCCGTGTCGGGTGCCGCGGAAGGTGAAAACTGCGCCCGGTCAGTGAAAAATTGCTGCCACATATCCGGCCGGGTCGCGTTCCAGGTCGCGCCCGACAAGGGCTGGTTCAAGGAAGCCGGCGTCGACGTCGATTTCGAGTGGTTCGATGACTCGGCGTCGCTCGGCGCGTTCTCCGCGGGCAAGCTCGACGCCGTCGCGGCGACCAACGGCGATGCGCTCGTCACGGGCGCGGCGCAATGCGGCGGCCCGGCGTGCGCCGG
Source organism: Burkholderia sp. SRS-46 (assembly GCF_004343775.1). GTDB lineage: Bacteria > Pseudomonadota > Gammaproteobacteria > Burkholderiales > Burkholderiaceae > Burkholderia. The sequence continues at coordinate 433,653 of NZ_PTXL01000003.1, forward strand.
CACGCCCGCGCTAATTCACGCATTCCGGCACCACCGGGTCGTTGCTGCCCGTGTAGATGAATCCGTCGGAGATCCATTGATTCGAGTCGAGTCGATACCAAAGCCGTGTGGCGCCCCAGTTGCCGTTCACGGCGTCGCCGTACTTGTGGCAAGCAAGCTGCACGGTGCGCCCATTCTCGAGCGAACCGACAATCGGCGCCGACAACGAAGGCGCGCTGCGCAGATTCGCCTGCCCCGGTGCCTGTACACGCGCACTGACGGGCGTGGACGGGTCGCCGGAATCCGCGCCCCCGTAGTTGACCAGCCACGCCTGCGGGGAGACGCGCCGCTGATTGCGAACCGCGTATCCGGAATACGGTGAAGTGCCCTCGAAGAATTGCCAGCCGCCGATCGTCATGCCATTGACCGACACGTCATTGCCATCCTTGCTCAATGAAAAGTGAACATGCGGCCCCGTCGTCTGTCCGCCGCACGGCAGGCCGTTTCCGACGCTGCCGAGATATTCCCCCTGACGGATACGCGTACCGCTGTTCAGCGACGTCAGCTGGACCATGTGGTAATACGTCGTCGCATAGCCGTTGTCGTGAACCACCTTCACGATTGCGCTGCCGTTGCGCTCGCAGCTCTTGTAGAGATAACCGTCTCGCGCCGCCAGCACGCGGCCGTTGCCACCCGAGAAATCGAGGGAGTTATACGGCCTGCTTTGTCCGGACCAGCCGTGTGCGCCGCCCGTCCAATACCACCCGGCATTCGGTTCCCACGGCAACGCAAGGCCCGGTTGCGGCAATGCAGCCGACCGTGGTGCAAGCGATGCGCGTCTTGACGCCAGATTTTTCCGCTCGTCGGCCGCGAGCAGCGTGGGTGGCGCCGCGTCGAGCCATTCTCCAAACTTGCTGCTGCCCTCCACGCCCGCGATCCATCGGCCATTCACGTTGCGCGCAATGAACAGCTTCGTGACGGGATCGGCGGATTCGTCATTACGCAGGATTTGCGTCGCAGTGCCAAATACCCATCCGGAAACGTCGTCGGTTTTTATCGCCTCGACCAGGCCGCTCTCCGACTGGGCCGGCAGTGTCAACGTCCTGCCCGATCGCGATTCGAGCGCCTGCTCGATCGAGCGTTGCAACGACGTCTCGATTGACGCCGCATGGGCGATTTCGGCAAGGCTGGCTGCAATCAGCAGGATTCCAATGAAGTATTGAATCGAATTCAATGAAGAACGGCCTGATAAATTGCGCATAGTTAAATGCACCACGGAAAGGGTTTGCAAGAAGTTCATGACAGCGGCATCAAGCCTATATCATTCGCCAGTCATTGCAAGGGAAATGCAATATATCCGGACGCGTTTTTAAATAGGCTGCTCCAGCTGAAATTCTTGACGCGATAGTTTCAAAGTAATTTGACCGCTCCGGAAACCGGAATCGATCGGTCTGGAATCACCTTGCGGGTTTCGATGGATTTCCTATGATTCAACTCGGTTTGATCGAGCACACCCCAGTCATGTATTTCCACGCATGTAATGCATACCTAAAAAGGTGAGAACATGAACGTACTGAAATCCACACTCGGCATCGGGCTCCTGTGCATCTCGACTGCCGCCTTTCCTGGTGTCATCCATACCCCGCCGGTCACCCTGGGCAGTATCGCGGTGCTCGGCAGCGCATTTGGCGGGCACGTCGCACCCGGGAACATGGAGATTTACGTGCCCGCCGGCATTCAGCTTTCCGGCGCCGTAAATTGCGATATCCATTACGTCACCACACTCAAGACAATCGATCCCGACAGGAGCATGTTGTCACTGTTGCGCGATGCGAAGAATGCCAGTCAACAGGTTCGACTCTGGATAAGCGACGATCCCGTTTACACCGCCTACCCGGGAAGATGCAGCCTGTTGTCCGTCGAGCGCTTGTAGATCGGCTGTCCGCGCACGGTTGCGACGCCTACGCGCGCCGCCGATAGGTGCCGGGCGTGCTGCCCGTCCAGTGCCGGAACGCGCGATGGAACGCGCTCGGATCGTCGAAGCCGATGTCCGCGCCGATCGCCGCGATCGTGTCGTTCGTGTCGGTGAGCCGCTGGATCGCGATGTCGCGCCGCAGCTCGTCCTTCAGCACCTGGAACGTCGTGCCCTCGGCGGCGAGATGGCGGCTCAGCGTGCGCACCGAGCAGTGCAGGCTGTCCGCGGCCGCCTCGATCGTCGGCAGGCTCGGCAGTTCGCCCGACAGGTACTGCCGCACGCGATGGCACACGAGCTGTTCGCTGAACGATTCGAAGATCCAGTCGCCGGGCGCGCGGGCGAGGAATTTCCGCAGGTTGCGCTTGCTTTGCCGGATCGGCACGTCGAGATAGTCGGCGCTGAAACGCATCAGCGTGCGGCTGCTGTCGAACTGCACCGGCCCCGGGAAGAAGTAGAGGTGGTCGACCGCATGGCGCGGCCGCGGACACGCGAATTCGACCTGCAGCAGCGGAATCTTCTGGCCGATCAGCCAGGAGCACACGCCGTGCACGAGCTTCAGCATCAGCTCCTGGCCGAGCGTGCCGATCGGGCCGAAGGCCGGGTTCGGCCGGAGCACGACTTGCCCGACCTGGCCGTCGCGCTTCGAGTCGACGAAGAAATCGTCGACGAGGATATGGAAGAACTGCCCGAAGCGATGCAGCGCGGTTTCGAGGTTGCGCGCGTCCAGCAGGCTGAGGCACAGGAACTTCAGCGTGCCGCCGCGCAGCGGCCGCGAGAAGATGCCGGGCATCTCGTCGTCGAGGTCGATCGCGAGCGTGCGATACAGCGTCGAGAACTGCTCCTCGGTCACCCGCGCGTTCGGCTCGCCCTGCAATTCGCTCGGAATGCCGGCCTGCCGCAGATACCGCTCGATCACGTCGCGCTGCACGCCCGCGCTCGCGAGAAAGCCGTTGACGAGCGAAATCGGCACCGTCGCGCTCGGCGACGGCAATGCACGGCCAGACGGGGAAAAAAACGAATCGGTGCCGGTCATGGCGTACCTGTCCAACGAATCGCTGGCATTGTACTTGACCGACCGCGCGCGAGCCGCGCCGCCGGGCCCGGGCCGCCCATCCGCGCGGGCCCGGCGCCGCGGCGCCGCCATCAGTCGAGGTGGCCGAGCTCGCGGCGCAGGATCTTGCCGACCGTCGATTTCGGCAGTTGCTCGACGAAACGGACGCGCTTGGGCACCTTGTACGCGGCGAGGCTCGCGCGGCAATGCGCGATCAGGTCCGCCTCCGCCACGAATGCTTCGCGCGCCACGACCACGAACAGCTTGACCGCCTCGCCCGTCTTCTCGTCCGGCACGCCGATGCACGCGCATTCGGCGACGCCCGGGAACGCGGTCGCCACCGCCTCCACCTCGTTCGGATAGACGTTGAAGCCCGACACGATGACCATGTCCTTCTTGCGGTCGACGATCCGCAGGAACCCCTTGTCGTCGAACACGCCGATATCGCCGGTGCGGAAATAGCCGTCCGCGGTGAACGCCCGCGCGTTCGCGTCCGGCTGCTGCCAGTAGCCGGCCATCACCTGCGGCCCCTTCACGCAGATCTCGCCGGCTTCGCCGATGCCGACCGCGCGATCCTGGTCGTCGAGCAGCGTCACGTCGGTGGACGGCAGCGGCAGGCCCGTGCTGCCCGTGAACCCGTCGATGAACTGCGGGTTGAACGACACCACCGGCGACGTCTCCGACAGGCCGTAGCCTTCGCGGATGAAGCTGCCCGTCACTGCCTGCCAGCGCGCCGAGATCACGTCGATCACGGCCGCGCCGCCGCCGGCCGCCAGCTTCAGGCGCGACCAGTCGACTTCCGTCAGGCGCGGATGGCCCGCGAGCCCCGCATACAGCGTGTTGACGCCGACGAACACCGTCGGCCGCGCGGCCTTCAGCACGTCGATGAACGCCTCGATCTCGCGCGGGTTCGCGACGAGCCAGTTTTCCGCGCCGATCGCGAAGTAGGACAGGAAGTTCACCGTCAGCGCGAAGATGTGATACAGCGGGATCGCGGTGACGACGACCTCTTCGCCCGGCCGCCGCGCGTCGGGCACGATCGCCGCGAACTGTTCGATGTTCGCGACGAGGTTGCGGTGCGACAGCGCGGCGCCCTTCGACAGCCCGGTGGTGCCGCCCGTGTACTGCAGCAGCAGCAGGTCGCTGCCGCTCAGCGCGACCGGTTCGCAGGCGAGCGTTTCTCCCGCGGCCAGCGCTTGCGCGAGCGGGATCGAGCCGGGCGGCAGCGCTTCGCACGCGGCGGCCGGCGCGTCGAACACGCCAAGATCGTCGCGGCCCACGCTCAGCACGGTGCGGATGCGCGTATTGCCGACCACGTCGGCGAACGTGCCCATCGACCCGCCGCACACCACCGCCACCTCGACGCCCGCATCGTTGAGCTGGTGCTCGAGCTCGCGCGCCGTGTAGTGCGGGTTTACGTTGACCTGGATCGCGCCGATCTTCGTGACCGCGACGAACGCCACCGGAAACGCGAGCACGTTGGGCAGCATCACGGCCACGCGGTCGCCCTTCCTGACCCCGACGACCTGCTGCAGATAGGCGGCCAGCGCGGTCGACAGGCGGTCGACGTCCGCGTAGGTGAGCGTGCGGTCGTACGCGCGGAACGCCGGCTTGTCGGCGAACCGGTGCATCGCGTCGTCCAGCAGCGCATTTATCGAGGGATGGCGATCGGCGTCGATCTCGGCGGGAATCGGGCCATAGGACTCGATCCAGTGTCTCTTGATCATGTAGGTATCCTTGTACGGCCGGCATGCGCCGCCCGGGCGGGCGGGAGCCGCCCGCAAGCGCCGACTATCGCCCGCCGGCCGCGCTTTGCAAATGATCGGCGCGGCCGAAATGGTGATCGAAACGGACACGCGGCGCGCCCGCGGCCGCCGCGGCGACGCTGGCCGCGCACCGGACGGCCCGGCCTGGCGGGCGCTCCCGCCCGGGCGACGCGACCCGACTCAGGGTGTACCCTGTGGCGCGGCGGCACGTTCAGGCGCAGAATCGCGTGCCCGAGACAGACATCAAATCGGACTCAGGACCCAGTCATGCTGCGCAATGCGCATTCGAACCCAACGGAGCTACGCGTGCACGGCGACCGGTTGTCGGACGCCGCGCTGGCCGTTTCGCTGCGCGAGAAACGTTTTTCGCCGGCGAAGCTGGCCGTGCTGCTCGACGTGGCGTCGGCGGCGGGCCTGGAGGCCGGCGCGGTGCTGGCCGGCACCGAACTCGACGCCGCCGCCGTCGCCGATCCGTTCACGCTGACCTCGTCGCAGCAGTTCCTGACGGCCGCGCGCAACGCTGTGCTCGCCTGCGACGGCGCGGACCTCGGCGTGCGGGTCGGGCACCGGCTGCACGCGTCGAGCTACGGAATGTACGGCTACGCGATGCTGTGCTCGGAGTCGATGGCGCATGCGTTCGAATCGGCGGTCAAGTATCACCGGCTCGCCAACGGCATGCTCGGGATCCGCTGGGCCGAACAGGGCGACACCGCGTCGTGGCTGTTTCCAAACCTGGACGAAGTGCTGCTGCCCGAGCTGGACGTGCGGCTGTACCGCTTCCTGATCGACATGCAGTTCGCGCTGCACGTGACGATCATCAAGGACGTGATGGGCGCGTGGTGCGTGCCGGCGCGCGCGCAGTTCACGCAGGCGGAGCCGCCGCATGCGGCGCTGCTGTCCAATGCGCTCGAATGCCCGCTCGCGTTCGACCAGCCGCGCAACATGCTCTGCTACCCGGCCGCGTGGCTGCGGCGCGCGCCGCAGCTCGCGAACCCGATCACCGCCGCGCAGGTGTCGTCGCATTGCGCGCAACTGCTCGAGGAACTGCGCAACCAGTCGGGCATCACGCGCCGCGTCTACCAGGAGCTCACGCGCACGCCGGGGCAGTTCCCGGACATCGACGCGATCGCCGAGAACCTGTGCATGACCTCGCGCACGCTGCGCCGCAAGCTCGAAGCGGAGGGCACGTCGTACAGCGAACTGCTGACGAGCGTGCGCAAGGCGCTCGCGATCGACTATCTGAACACCACGTCGCTGAGCACCGAGGACATCGCGCTCACGCTCGGGTTCAGCGATGCCGTGGGCTTCCGGCATGCGTTCAAGCGCTGGACGGGGAAGACGCCGAGCGACGTGCGGCGCAAGCGGGGCGCGTAGGCGATCCGCTGCGCAATGCAGCGGCGCGTGTCAGGGCAGCGCGGCAGCGGCATCCGGCGCCCGGTTCACGTGGCGGATCGAGCGCGTCACGACATTGATCGCCCGGCCGAGCGGCATGCCGACGAGCAGCCCCCAGGTCGCGAAGGAAGCCATGCCGAACGATGCGGTCGCGGCCCACGGCCGCCCCGCCGCAATCGCGTAGTGGATGAAGGTTTCCGCGGCAAACGTCAGCAGCAGCGTGACCAGCAGGCTCGCGTCGCCGGGCAGGCGCACGCGCCACCCGTGCGCGCCGTTCCTGAACTGCAGCCGCCAGCGGCGCGCGTGGTGCCAGCCGACGGCCGTGCCGAGCGCAACGGCCGCCAGCGCGACGGCATAGGCGCCGGCCCCCGAGTGCGGAAAGAGATGGCCCAGCGACAGCAGGCCCAGGCCGACGAACACGGCCGGAAACAGAAGGGGCCGCGCCGCCGGAACGTCACGCGCAAAGCAACGCTTCGCGCCGATGTAGACGAGCGCGCAGAACACGAGATAGACGTAAGTCGGCAAATGTCGCATGTGCATCCCCATTGGAAAACGCCGCCGGCAGGCCGGAATATCGGCGACTCTAGCGGCCGGCGCGGCAGCGCGCGCACATGTGCGACGAAGCGGGTGATTGCGCGGACGAACGGCACATACGCCGGACGTACGGTGGCATCGGCGACGGCGCTTTCCGTCCCGGGCGTCGCGGTGTGTCGAACGGCGCGATCGCGCCGCGAACTTGCGCTACCATCGCCGGAACCCGGACTCGCCCGACGCCATGCCAAACAGGCTGCCCGCCCTCTCGTCCTTGCCTGCCGCCCGCCCCGGCACCGCGCGTTCCGGGCTCGGGATCCGGTCGCTGCCGGGCCTCGCGGTGTTCAATTGCTGCGTCGGGCTCATTTTCTGGGCGACCCGGCGCAACGACGCGCTGCCGGTCTATCTGGTCGTCGCGAACGGCATCGGCTTCAGCGCGTTGCTGCTCGGCAGGGCGGCCGACAAGCTTGCCCGCGGCAAGCTCGCGCTGCTGCCGAAAGTCCTGATCGTCGCCCCCGTCAGCGTCTTCATCGGCTTCGAGATCGCGGCATCGACGATCGGCCATGTGCCGCACCTGATCGGCCACGCGGGCCTCGAGGCGTGGCTGGCCTACGGCTCGTCGGTCGTCGTCGCCGGTATCGCGTGCGCCTTCGTGTCGGTGTTCGTGCAGGCGGCACGCGTGCGCGCGTCGCTCGAGACGCATCGACGCGAGATCGCCGAGGCGCGGCAGGCCGAAACGGCCGCGCGCCTGGCATTGCTGCAGGCGCAGATCGAGCCGCATTTCCTGTTCAATACGCTGGCGAACGTGCAGAGCCTGATCGAGCGCGAACCCGCGCGCGCCACCACGATGCTCGACAGCCTGAATCGCTATTTGCGCGCGAGCCTGGGCCGGACCCGCGACACGCGTTCGACCCTGGGCGACGAGCTCGAGCTCGTCGAGGCGCTGCTGAAGATCGCAACGATCCGGCTCGGCACGCGGCTCAACTACGCGATCGACGTGCCGGCCGCGCTGTCGACGCTCCCGCTGCCGCCGTTGCTGCTGCAACCGCTCGTCGAGAACGCGCTGCTGCACGGGATCGAGCCATCGATCGACGGCGGCGAGATCCGCATTCACGCCACGCGCGACGGCGACATGCTCGCACTCGGCGTGACGGACACCGGCGTCGGGCTCGGCAGCGGCGGCACGAAGCTGCATGGCGGCGTCGGGCTGGCGAACGTGCGTGCGCGCATCCTGCATCTCTACGGCGAGCGCGGCCGCGTGTCCGTCGGCGTCAATGCCGGCGCCGCGCGCGGCGTCACCGCAACCCTGAACATTCCGCTCGACTGACATGCCGACCGCCCTGATCGCCGACGACGAACCCAACCTCGCCACGGAACTGGCCGCCCGCCTCGGCCGGCTCTGGCCCGAGCTCGACATCGTCGGGCTGCCGCGCAACGGCATCGACGCGCTGGCCGAGCTCAATGCGAAGCGCCCGGATTTCGCGTTTCTCGACATCCGGATGCCCGGCATCGACGGACTGAAAGTCGCCGGCCTCGTCCCGCACGTGCACGTCGTGTTCGTGACGGCCCATGACGACTATGCGGTCCAGGCATTCGACCAGTCGGCGGTCGACTACCTGCTGAAACCGGTGACGGACGAACGCCTGCTGCGCTGTATCGCCAAGCTGCAGCGCAGCGGCCCGGCGCCGGTGGACGCCGCCGCGCTGGCGAGCGCGCGGATGCCGCGCGACGCGGCGCCGATCCGCTGGCTGACGGTGGGCCTGAAGGACCGGACGCGGCTCGTCGCCGTGGACGACGTGCTGTACTTCCAGGCCACCGACAAATACACGGAGGTCGTGACGGCGGACGATCGGCATGTGATCCGCACGCCGCTCAAGGCGCTGCTGGCTCGGCTCGATCCGGAACGCTTTGCGCAGGTGCATCGCAGCGTGATCGTCGCCTATGCGGCCATCGATCACGTCGAGCGCGACCTGCTCGGCCGTCAGCACATCCACCTGCGCGGCCGCGGCGGCGTGTTGCCGGTCAGCCGGGCGTACGTCGGTCTGTTCAAGCAGATGTGACGCGCGCGCCGCTCAGCGCGCGGCCCCCGAACGGTTTCCGGCCTCGTTCGCGCCGCTCGCGGCCGGCAACGCAAACTCGAACACCGCCCCCCGCCCCGCCCGATCGACCAGGCGAATCCGGCTGTCATGCAGCATCAGCATCCGGTGCACGATCAACAGCCCGAGCCCGCCGTTCACCGTCGCGCCGCCCGCATTCATCGGCCGCTGCGGGCGCTGGAACAGGCCTTCGCGCCGCTCCGGCGGAATCCCCGGGCCGGTATCCGCGACCGTCACGCCCACCTTGCCGTCGCGCGGCGCCAGCGTGACCTCGATCTCGCCCTGTTCGGGCGTATGCCGCAACGCGTTGTCGAGCAGGTTGGTCAGCACGCGCTCGATCATGCCGAGATCCGCCGTCACGTTCGGCACGCGCGGCGGGATCCGCGCATGCAGCGCGATGTGGCGCGCCTTCGCGGCCAGCTCGAACTTCTGGAACACGTCCTGCACGAGATCGACGAGCGAGAAATCTTCCGGCGCCGGCTGCACGCCGCCCGATTCGAGCCGCGCGAGCTCGAACAGCGCCTGCGCGAGCCGGCCGACCTTCGCGCTCTGCGCGAGCGCGATCGACAGGTAGCGCCGGCGTTCCGCGTCGTCGAGCGTGCCGGCCTTCAGCGACAGCGTTTCCAGATAGCCGTGCAGCGACGTGAGCGGCGTGCGCAGGTCGTGCGAGATGTTCGCGATCAGCTCGCGCCGCTGCAGGTCCTGGTGCGTGAGCGCGCGCCATTGCTCGCCGATCCGGTCGGCCATCTGCGCATACGCCGATTCGAGCACCGCGATGTCGTCGCCGCGCCGGCTGGGCGGCGGGCGCGGCACGCGCGGCTGCGTGTCGGGCTCGCCGTGCGCGTCGAAGCGGCGCATCGCGTCGGTCAGCCGGCGCAGCGGGCGCGTGATGAAGCTGAACGCGGTCAACCCCGCCAGCAGGCCGAGCAGCGCGACGAGCGCCATCGACCACAGCGTGGTGCGCAGCACGTTGCCGGCGTCGAAGCGCGCGGCGAGCTGGTCGTGCGCCTCGCCGAGCAGCACCACGTAGATGTAGCCCGACGGCGGCTGGCCGTCGCGGCGCAGCGGCGCGACGCTGAAGATCTTGCGCCCGCCTGCGCTGCGCGGATCGTCGCCGAGGATCGGCAGCGGCTCGCCCGCGAGGAAGCGCTGCACCGGCGCGAGATCGACGCGCTCGCGCTTCACGTGCCCGGGCGGTGCATCGTCGCCCTTGATCCGCCCCGCGTTGTCGAGCAGGTACACCTCGACGCTCGGGTTCACGCCCATCAGCTGGCCGAACAGCGTGCGCACCGCGTCCGGGCGCAGCCCGTTCGCGTCCATCAGCGGCGTGATGTTCGCGATGTGCGCGGCGAGATCGCGCGACAGGCCCTGCACGACTTCCATCTCGCGCATGTCGTTCGCGCGGATCTGCAGCCACGCCGACGCGCCGGAGCACGCGAGCAGCAGCACCGAGAACACGAGCGACAGCCGTTGCGTGAGCGTGAGCTTCATGAGGCGTCCCGCTGGTCCGGCGCGGCGAGCTTGTAGCCGCGGCCCCACACGGTGAGGATCCGCACGGGCTCGGCCGGATCGGCCTCGATCTTCGCGCGCAGCCGGTTGATGTGGGTGTTGACGGTGTGCTCGTAGCCTTCGTGCTGGTAGCCCCATACGGCGTTCAGCAGGTCCATCCGCGAGAACACCTTGCCCGGATGCCGCGCGAAGAAATACAGCAGGTCGAATTCGCGCGGCGTCAGGTCGATGCGCGCGCCGTCGACGCTCGCCTCGCGCGCGATCGGGTCGATCGACAGCCCGGCGAGGTCGAGCGTGCCGGCGTCGATCCGCGAATCGCGCGCGAGCGCGTCGACGCGGCGCAGCAGCGCCTTGACCCGCGCGACCAGTTCGAGCACCGAGAACGGCTTGGCCAGATAGTCGTCCGCGCCGAGTTCGAGGCCGAGAATCCGGTGCACCTCGCTCGAGCGCGCGCTGGTGATGATGATCGGCGTGTAGCGCGCCATCCCGCGCGCGCGCCGGCAGATTTCGAGCCCGTCGACGCCGGGCAGCATCAGGTCGAGGATCAGCGCGTCCCAGTTGCCCTGCTCGAGCAGGCGCAGGCCTTCGGCGCCGTCGGCGCTGTGCACGACCTCGTAGCGCTCGTCGCGCAGGTGCAGGCTCAGGACGTCGGCGATGTCGGCGTCGTCCTCGACGATCAGGATGCGTTTCAGGTGGTCCATGGCGGGTCGGCGGCGCCGGGCGGGGCGTCTGGGTCGGGTCTGGGTGGCGACGGAATGCCGCCTTGCCGCCATTGTGCAAAATTTTGGGGCGGCAAGGGGTCACAAATCGTTTAACTTTGGGCGGTGCATGCGCTGTGAGGCAAGACCCGCAAGGTTTTCCGATCCAGCCCTTGAAATACAACCACGACCATCCGGGCACGAACACTCAAACGCGGACGAGATGGCGGCGACAATCGAATGGAACCTCGCCCCGCAGTCTGTCGACGCTGCCATCACGATCATCAAGCACGCCCGCGCCGCGTCCGGCGCGTAGCCGACGGTGACTCCCCGAACACACGCTTGTATTCCACCGAGAACCGCCCGAGGTGCGCAAATCCCCATTTCAGCGCAATGTCCGTCACCGAGACGAGCCCTGACATCTCGTCGCTGAGGAGTTCCTCGCGCACATGCTGCAACCTGCGCTGACGCACGTAGGCCGCATGATTTCATCTTTAGATACCAGCGCGCCGTTCGCCCGAATTTGCGCGGACAACAGAGGGAAGAACTGATCGATTGCCGACGCAAGAACCCTCTCGCGACAGGTCGCGGGACGCTTCGCGCCGCGGCACTGCGGCTTGTAGATGGCATCTCCGTCACGGATCACATGCCCGGTCAGTGCGCAGTGCCCAAGCGCGCGCGCCCTCGCGATGATCCAGCGCTGCTCGTCGTAGCGGCAGTGCGTCGGGTCGCTCCACGACACCAGCACCGACGAACGGGTGTATCGCTCGGCGGCGATGATGGCGCTACTGCGACGCGGGCCGCCGCTCGACGGCATCGACACGTCGTCCCGATCACGGCCGCGCGGTGCCATCCAATGGCCCGCGTCGAGATGCGGGTCGAGCAGCATCATCACGCGCTCCCAGCGATTGAAGGCATCCATGGCGGCATATCCAGGCAAATGACGCGCGGTCCGGGCGTATCGGGCTCGTTCGCATCGCGAGATCGTCGTGCACCGGCGCGAATCGCCGCGGCATGCGGCGGGCGACCGGATACCTACGATAGTCGACTGCGACCGAAGAGTCTTGGTCGCAGGCTTAATTGATCTGCACGGCCGCGATACGGGCGGCAGCACGGCGGTCTTCAAGAGAATTCAGCCGGGAGCCGGCCACCTGAATGCGGGCTGGACCTGACGACCGGACAACGTGCGACGGTGCCGGGCCGCAACGCGGCCAGGCTGATTCGGTTCTGGCGCGAACGTAACGGCCGGATTGCGTGGTGCCGGTTCGCTTCAGAACGTTTCAGCGCGGCTTCAGGAAATGAACCGGACGCCTGCGTAGACTGCCGCCACGAACTACGGTGCAGGGCATCGCCTGCGCCTGTCCGCCCCTGGAGTGATCACATGATTTCTGTCGCGAACCGCTGCCGCGCAGGACGACGGTCGCAGCCGCCCCGGCCAGCGCCTCAACGCCGCATCGCACATCGTGCGACGCGCGGCGCACCGACCCGCGTGGAGCGCGCATGAAGCACAAACGACTTTGGTTCGGCGCGGCCGGCATTGCGATCATCGGCCTCGCGGTCGCGATCGGCGTGATGTCCCGTCCGTCGATCGCGCCGATCGATCCGCCCGCCCCCGCTTCGTTCGATCCGCAACTCGTGCGCGCCGGCGCGCGCGTCGTCGCGCTCGGTGATTGCGTCGTGTGCCACACCGCGCAGGGCGGCAAGCCGTTCGCCGGCGGACTGCCGCTCGCCACACCGTTCGGCACGATCTACGCCACCAACATCACGCCGGATGCCGACACCGGCATCGGCCACTGGTCGCACGACGCCTTCGCGCGCGCGCTGCGCAGCGGGATCGCGCGCAACGGCCATCCGCTCTACCCGGCGTTTCCGTATGTGCACTTCACGCGGATGTCCGACGACGACATCACCGCCGCATACGCCTACCTGATGACGCGCGAGCCCGTGCGCGCGACGACGCCGGCCAACGACCTGATGTTTCCGCTGAATTTCCGGCCGCTGGTCGCGTTCTGGAACGTCCTGTTCCTGCGCGAGGGCGCATATCGGCCCGACCCGGCGCAATCCGCGCAGTGGAATCGCGGCAAGCTGCTCGTCGACGGGCTCGGCCACTGCGCGTCGTGCCATTCGCCGTTGAACGCAATCGGCGGCGAACAGGCCGGCCGCGCGTTCGACGGCGGCATCGTCGACGGCTGGGAAGCGCCGCCGCTCAATCGGCTCCACGACGCGGCGCGGCCATGGACGCAGGCGCAGCTCGTCACGTACCTGCGCACCGGCCGTGCGAGCGAGCACGGTGCGGCAGCCGGACCGATGCTGCCCGTCACGCGCGACCTCGCGACGGTGCCGGCCGAGGACGTCGAGGCGATCGCCGCCTACATCCTGTCGATCCAGAAGCCGGCGGGCGTGCGCTCGGCGCCGTCCACCGCCGAGCGCGTCTCGACGGAACCGGCCGCACAGCGCGGCTCGGTCCTGTTCCAGGCGTCGTGTGCGCAGTGCCACGGGCCCGCCGCGCCGATGCAGTCGATCGGCGAGCGGCCGACGCTTGCATTCAGCACGGCCGTCAACGCCGACACGCCGCGCAATGCGATCCAGATGATGTTCAACGGGATCGGCTGGCACGGCGAGGACACGCTGAACTACATGCCGCCGTTCATCGACCAGTACGACGACGCGCAGATCGCCGATCTCGCCGCGTACATCCGCGCCAGCTACACCGACCGCCCCGCGTGGACCAGTGTCGGTGCATTGGCCGCGAAGCTCAGAAAGGAGGACAGCGCGCGATGATCACTCTCACAGTCAACGGTGTGCGGCATACGCTCGACATCGACCCGTCCACCCCGCTGCTGTATGTGCTGCGCAACGACCTGCATCTGCACGGCGCGAAATTCGGCTGCGGCCTCGGACAATGCGGCGCCTGCACCGTCATCGTCGACGACAAACCGATGTTCTCGTGCCTGGTGCCGGTCGCCGCGATCGGCTCGCGCAGCGTCCGGACCATCGAGAGCCTCGGCACCGCGGAGCGCCTGGGCGCCCTGCAACGTGCGTTCATCGAGCACCAGGCCGCGCAGTGCGGCTATTGCATCGCCGGGATGATCATGCGCGCGCAGGCGCTGCTGGAACGCAACCCGAAACCGACCGAACACGAACTGCGCGCGCACATGGAGCCGAACCTGTGCCGATGCGGCACGCACATGCGGATTCTCGCCGCGGTGCGCGAGGTCGCCGGCCTGCCCGCTCCGGACCCCGCTTCCGCCCCCGTCACGATCAGCAAGGCACTCTGATGAATTCTCACGACGACATCGACGAAGGGCGCCGGCACTTCATGGTCTCCGGCGCGCTCTTCGTCGCGTTCACGCTCGCTCCGGCCGCACGCGCGGCCGCGCAACTCGTGATCGCGGACGAAGGCGCGGCCGTCCACGTGGCGAAAGCCACGCAGACGCTGGCGGGCAGCCTGAAAACCACTCCGCTGCTCGACGCGTGGATCAAGATCTCGCCCGACGGGAAGGTCACCGTCTTCACCGGCAAGGTGGAGCTCGGCACCGGCGTGCGCACGGCGCTGCTGCAGGTCGCCGCGGAGCAGTTGAACATGAAGCCGTCGCTGATCACGTTCCTGACCGCCGACACCGGCGCGTCGCCGGACGAGGGGCTGACCGCCGGCAGCCATACGATGGCGGACAGCGGCTCCGCGTTGCTCAACGCCGCCGCGCAGGTGCGCGCGCTGCTGGTCGACGGTGCGGCAAGGCGCTTCGGCGTCGACCCGCGCACGCTGACGACCGCCGACGCGGTCATCAAGGCGCCCGACGGGCGCGCGATGACCTACGGCGACGCGGTGCGCACCGTCGACCTGCACCGCAACGCGACGCCCGCATCGCCGCTGAAGGATCCCGCGACGTTCACCGTGATCGGCACGTCGCTGCCGCGCGTCGACATCCCGAACAAGGTCACCGGTGGCGTGAGCTACGTGCAGGACATGGCGCTGCCCGGCATGCTGCATGCGCGCGTCGTGATGCCGCCGGTGTACGACGCGATGCTGCTGTCGTACGACGAACCCGCGATCCTGAAGATGCCGGGCGTCGTGCGCATCGTCCGCAACGGCAGCATGCTCGCGGTGATCGCGAGGGGCGAGTGGCAGGCAGTCGTCGCCCAACGGGCGCTGGCCGCGCGCTGCCGCTGGTCGCCGGGACGCGCGCTGCCTGACCGAAATACGATTCATGAGGATCTCAAACGGATTTCGACGCAGCGCATCGAGATCGCGAACACGCATGCGACGACCGCGCCCGCGGCGAAAACGCTGACCGCGACGTTCCTGAAGAACTACCTGCTGCACGGCTCGATCGGGCCGTCCTGCTCGGTCGCGCATCTCGAGAACGGGATGCTGACCGTATGGACCCACTCGCAAGGCGTGTACCCGTTGCGCGACGCGCTCGCCGAGATGCTGTCGATGCCGAAGGCGAGCGTGCGCTGCATCCACACCGAGGGATCGGGCTGCTACGGGCACAACGGCGCGGACGATGCGGCCGCGCACGCCGCGCTGATCGCGGCCGCGATGCCGGGCCAGCCGATCCGCGTGCAATGGATGCGTGAACAGGAACACACGTGGGATCACTTCACGCCGGCGATGGTGACCGAGCTGAGTGCGTCGCTCGATGCGAGCGGCCGTATCGTCGACTGGAAATATGCGCTGTGGAGCAGCTCGCACAACGAGCGGATCGTCAACGCCGGCCGGCTGCTGCCCGCGCGCATGCTGGAGCGGCCGTTCGTGCCCGCACCGTCGACGCCGATGCTGCAGCCCGAAGGCGGCGCCGACCGCAACGCGATTCCGCTGTACACGCTGCCCAACCAGCACATCGTCAACCATTTCTCGCCGACGATGCCGTTGCAGACGTCGGCGATGCGCTCGCTCGGCGCGCACACGAACATCTGGGCGATCGAAAGCTTCATGGACGAACTCGCTCACGCGGCCGGCGTCGATCCTGTCGAATTCCGGCTGCGTCACATGGACGACCATCGCGCGCGCCAGGTGATCAAGCTCGTGGCCACGCGCTTCGGCTGGCCGCGGCCGCCGCGCGCGCGCAACCGCGGCGTCGGCTTCGCGTTCGGCAAGTACAAGAACCTGATGGCGTACGTCGCGCTCGCGGTCGAAGTGTCGGTCGTCCCGGAAACCGGCCAGGTGACGCTCGAGCACGCGGAGGCGGCCGTCGACGCGGGCCAGGTCGTGTCGCCGGACGGCATTCGCAACCAGATCGAAGGCGGCATCCTCCAGGCCGCGAGCTGGACGCTGTACGAGGCGCTGCAATACGACACCGAACGGATCCGCAGCTTCGACTGGAGCAGCTATCCGATCCTGCGCTTCTCGGCCGCGCCGCAAAGCGTGAAGGTTCACCTCATCAATCGTCCCGGCGCGCCGTTTCTCGGCGCGGCCGAGGCGTCGATGGGGCCCACCGCCGGCGCACTGGCCAACGCGATCTTCGACGCGACCGGCCAGCGCATGCGGGAAATGCCGTTTGCCGGCGAGGCGCTGCGCAAGCGCATCGACGCGTAGCGGTTCGATCATGACGACGGCGCCGGCACGAACCGGCGCCGCACGCCGACAGGCTGGAGATTTTCTGACGATGGATACCTTGCTTTCGATGCGCGTCTTTACGCGTATCGTCGAAACCGGCAGCCTCACGCGCGCGTCGGACACCTCCGGACTCACGACGCCGCGCGTGTCCGCGCTGCTGCGCGCGCTCGAGCAGCATCTCGGCTGCCGGCTGCTGAACCGCACCACGCGCCGGATCTCGCTGACCGAGGACGGTCAGGCGTACTACGAACGCTCCGTCGCGGTGCTGCGCGAGATCGACGACATGGAGGCGTCGGTCTCGCACGCGCGCAACGCGCCGCGCGGACGGCTGAAAGTGAACCTGCCGCCGGCCATGGCGAAGCAGATCATGGTGCCCGCGCTGCCGGCGTTTCTCGCGGCCCATCCGGGCATCATGATCGAACTCGGCGTAACCGATCGCCAGATCGACGTCATCGGCGAGGCCGTCGACTGCGTGGTGCGCGTCGGCTCGCTCGACGACTCGGGGATGATCGCCAGGCGGATCGGCAGCCTGACCACCTGCACGTGCGCGTCGCCCGCCTATCTCGCGCAGTTCGGCGAACCCGCAACCGTCGACGATCTCGCCCGGCACGTCGCGGTCAGCCACATCTCGGCCGATACCGGGCGGCCGCGGGTCTGGGACTACGTCGTCGACGGCGAGCCGCGCGTCGTGCAGATGTGCGGCACGGTCGCGGTCAACGATGCGGTCAACTACATCGAGTGCGGCATCGCGGGAATCGGATTGATCAAGACCTCGCTGTACCTGGTCGAACCGTACCTGCAATCCGGCCGGTTGCGCGAGGTGCTGACCGACTTCAATGCACCTGCCCGGCCGATCTCGGTGCTGTATCCGCCCAATCGCCACGTCCCCCTCAAGCTGAAGGTGTTCGTCGACTGGCTGGCCGGGCTGTTCGCGCAGATTCCGACGCTTCAGGGCAAACGCGGCTGACCGCGCGCGTCCCGCCACCTTCCCTCTTCCCGGAGCACACCATGTCAGCAGATCCGACCTCGCTCGCGCCGCCCGCGCATGCAACCCAACTCACGCAGGGGCTCATCCTGCTGTTCGCATTCAGTTGCGGCGCCATCGTCGCGAACTTGTACTACGCGCAACCGATCACCGAGCTCATCGCACCCGGCCTGCACATGTCGAGCGATACGGCGAGCCTGATCGTGTCATTGACGCAGATCGGCTACGCGTTCGGCCTGTTCTTCATCGTGCCGCTCGGCGACCTGCTCGAAAACCGCAAGCTGATGATCGTCACGGCAGTCGTGTCGATCGCGAGCCTTGCGGCGGCCGCGGTCGTCCGCACGCCCGGGCTGTTCCTCGCGATTTCGCTGCTGATCGGCTTCAGCTCGGTCGCGGTGCAGATCCTGGTGCCGCTCGCCGCGCACCTCGCGCCGGACCATTCGCGCGGCCGGATCGTCGGCACGATCATGAGCGGGCTGTTGCTCGGCATCCTGCTGGCCCGGCCGCTGTCGAGCGTCGTGGCCGACGCATTCGGCTGGCGCGTCGTGTTCGCGGCGGCCGCCGTGCTGATGACGCTCGTCACGGCCGTACTCGCGCTGACGATCCCGTCGCGCCAGCCCGATCACCGCGCAACCTATTTCGAACTGATCGGCTCACTGCTGCATCTCGTTCGTACGATGCCGGTGCTTCGCCATCGCGCGTTCTACCAGGGGCTGATGTTCGCGTCGTTCAGCCTGTTCTGGACCGCCGTGCCGGTCGAACTGACACGCCACTACGGGCTGTCGCAATCCGCCATCGGCATGTTCGCGCTGGTCGGCGCGATCGGCGCGACGTCGGCGCCCGTCGCGGGCCGTCTCGCGGACGCCGGCCATACCGTCCGCGCCACGCTGATCGCCCTGGTCGCCGGCACGCTGTCGTATGCGCCCACGCTGATCCACGCCGCCGGCCTGTTCGGCCTCGTCGTCACCGGCATCGTGCTCGACTTCGCGGTGCAGATGAGCATGGTGCTCGGCCAACGCGAGATCTACGCACTGGACGCCGCAAGCCGCAATCGGCTGAACGCGCTCTACATGACGAGCATCTTCGTCGGCGGTGCCGTCGGTTCCGCGCTCGCGAGCCCGCTGTACGAACATGGCGGCTGGCCGCTCGTCGCGGCTGTCGCCGGCGCGTTCCCGATCGTCGCGCTCGCGCATTACCTCGTGATCGGGCGGCCGCACGCGCAACGCCGCGCACACGCCTGAATCGGAGCCGGCGGCGCGTTCGTGCGCGAATCCGGCCACGGCCGGATGCGTGGCGCCGCGCCGCCGGCACGTCGACCACGACCTGTCCCGAAGCCCGCCACCGCGTTCGTCGAACGGATTCGTCACGGCGTTGCCCTGTCCCACGCACCAAGGAGTCAATCATGTCTTTCCTGCTCAGTCCGTACGACCTGCGCGGCCTCGCGCTGCCCAACCGTGTCGTGATGGGCCCGATGACACGCTCGCGCGCACCGTTGCGCGGCGTGCCGACCGAACTGATGGCCGAGTACTACGCGCAACGCGCGTCCGCCGGGCTGATCGTGACCGAGGCGACCAACGTCAGTCCGGCCTCCGCGGCATTCGAACTGACGCCCGGGCTCGTCGACGACGCGCAGGCCGCCGGCTGGAAACGGATTACCGACGCGGTCCATGCGAACGGCGGGCGCATCTTCGCGCAGCTGTGGCACGGTGGCCGGGTCAGCTCGCTGACGCTGCTCGGCGGCGCCGCGCCGCTGTCGCCGTCCGGCGTGAACGACGATCTCGAACAGCTTCAGGTCTGGGCGCAATTGCAGAACGGCTACTACACGAAGATCCACGCAACGCCGTCGCGCGCCATGACGACCGGCGAGGTCGTCGACGCGGTCGACGAATTCCGCCGCGCGGCGGCCCGCGCGATGGCCGCCGGTTTCGACGGCGTCGAGATCCACGCGGCCAACGGTTACCTGCCGCACCAGTTTCTCTCGTCGACGTTGAATCGCCGCGACGATCGCTACGGCGGGTCGATCGCGAACCGCGCGCGCTTTCTCGAGGAAATCGTCGCGGCAGTCGGCGGCGTCATGCCGCTCGAGCGCGTCGGCGTCCGCATCTCGCCGTACGCGAAGTACAACAACGTGCGCGACACCGCCCCGGATGCGACGTATGCGTACGTCGGCCGCATGCTCGACGAAGCCGGCGTTGCTTATCTGCACGCGGCCGATACCAACGGCTGGAGCGGGGAACCCGACCTGCCGCGAATCGTCGAGCAGACGCGCCGGGCGTTCGGCGGCACGCTGATCGTCAACGGCGGCATTGCGCCGGATGCCGCGAACGCGCTCGTCGAAGCCGGCGACGCGGATCTCGTCGCGTTTGCACGTGCGTATATCGCGAACCCCGATCTCGTCGAGCGCATTGCGGCGCAGGCACCGCTCGCCGCGCCGGGGACAGCTGGCTGGTATGGCGGCGAGCGCGCCGGATACGTCGACTACGCCCGTCACGACGCGGCGAACTCGCAGGCGTGAGCGGCGACGCGCCGCGGCGCGGGTCAACGGAGGCGGCGGGGAATGCCGCCCATGCCGTGAAAGACGCGGCGTCGTGACCATTCAGGCGTGCGATCGTTCGATGAGGCGTCGACGTCGATCGCGCGCCGCGTGAGAGCCGCTTTGCCGCGCCGGTTCGATCAGTACCCGCAATTCATCGTCAATGACCGGCGCGCCTGTCTCCTGGATTCCGTTGTTCAGGTATCCAAGGTGAGTAAACAGCCCTCTCTAGAATTTACCATTGCGGCTGCCACCGCCGCCGTCACGCACGACGTTTCACCGGCGGCCCTGCCGGGCAGCCCCGTGCGCGAGAACCTCCATCGATTCCCGCAAGGTGTCGCCAGCGGTGATCCGCGCGATCGCTCCATCGTGTTCTGGACGCGATGCGTGCCGGTATCCAGCGGCGTGCGACGCGATGCAAAAGGTGTCGCGCGCGCGGTACCGCTACGACTCGAAGTATCGACGCTGCCGGATTTCTCGACGCTCGTCGCCAGCGTACCGCTGAGAGCGCTGGCCACCCACGACTTCACCGTGCGCGCGAAGGTGACAGCCTTCTCGCCGAAGACCAACTACCACTACCGATTCATCGCCGGCGACGACGTCAGCATGACGGGTGTCGCGCGCACGGCGCCGGACGCAAACGAGGCCAACGGCATGGGACGGATATCCCGCGCACAAGCACGAACTGCTCGCTTACTTGAGGGAGCACGGGATCCATAACGTCATCGCAATCACCGGAGACCTGCATGCATTCCAGTGCGGCGTCGTGCGGGACGATCCCGATCCCGCGACCGGGGTGCCGGTCATCGTCGATTTCGTCTGCGCCGGCATCAGCAGCACGTCCTTCTATTCCTACCTGAACGTCGCATGGAACGGTACGCCGCTCGCTTCGATAACGGCCACGCCTGCCAGACTCGATCGCTTCCTGACGGCGAACAACCCCGATCTGTGCCACGCCGACCACGACGCGCAGGGTTATGCGTCGGCCACCGTCACGCCGGAATACTTTTCCGTTACGTTCAACAGAGTGAAGCCGTTGAACCCGGACGGAGCCGCGCCCGCGGACGCATTGCTTGGCCGCACGCGATTGACCGTGCCCAGGGATTCAGTCGAGGTACACGTCGAACACATGGTGGTTCCGACGCGCCGTTTTTGGGATGCGTTGTGCGTTCCAGCAAGTTTGCGTGCGTGCTCCTGCCCGGTCATGCGCGACGGGTTAACCATGA
The DNA here is from genome assembly GCF_004343775.1 of Burkholderia sp. SRS-46. GTDB lineage: Bacteria > Pseudomonadota > Gammaproteobacteria > Burkholderiales > Burkholderiaceae > Burkholderia. The sequence goes on from NZ_PTXL01000003.1 coordinate 454,954, forward strand.
TCGACCGTCGAAAAACGCCATGTTAACTTCCTAGATCATACGACTTGGTCATTTGACCTGATCCGTAACAAATATGCCAGCGCACTGGTATCCCCCGCAAATGGCGCCATGTCTGCGGCCTCTGGAAACATGTACGGGATCACCCGGAGGTCGCGACAACGGCGGGAAGAGCGTGTGCGTGCCGTCAACTGGCGTGAAAGGAACGTATGGCAGAAAGCGAAGGCATACGTAGTCAAATGACTCAGTCAAATATTCGACTTGATGCCTGGATCACCACCCGAATCAGAACGTGACGCCGCGTCTGATTTACCCGTCCACGCAACTTTGAGGCAAACATGAACGCAAACATTCAGAGCATTCAGGGCTCCCTCCCTACCGTTCCCAAGCAGACCAGCGCACAAGAGATCGTGTCGCTCATGAATCAATACGGCGGAGTCCGGATCAAGAATTATCTGACCCAGGAGCAGGTCGCGAACATCAACCGCGAGGTCGATGCTCCGCTCGAGCGGCTTCGCGAGGGGTCGTCGCACGAAAACGAACTGATCAAGGAATTCCACGGCACCTATACAAAGCGCCTGACGAACATGGTCACGCACAGCAAGACTTTTGGAGACGTGCTGGACGACGAACTCTTTCACGAACTCGGCGAGGTGCTCTACCGTGAAGAGTCCGGCGATTGGTGGCTTTCGACCGCGCAGGTCATCGACATCGGCCCGGGCAACACGGCACAGATGCTGCATCGCGATGTCGGCAATTTTCCGCCCCTGTGCGCGCTCGGAGTCAACGGGCCCACGGTGTTCACCAACCTCATGATTGCGCTGACGCGCTTCACCGAGGAAAACGGTGCCACCCGAATCATTCCGGGGAGCCAGAACTGGGACGAGGACTACTTCGACAGCAAGGGCACGCCCGAAATGACCATTGCCGCCGAGATGGACGCCGGCGACGCCTTGCTGTTCAGCGGAAAGGTGATCCACGGTGGCGGCGCAAATGTGACGAAGAACGAGCGCCGACGCGGGCTCACGATTCCGATGCAACCGTCCTACCTGACGCCGGAGGAAGCGTATCCCTTCATCGTGGACATGGACACCGTGCGACGCCTGTCGAAACGCGTTCAGCGAATCATCGGCTTCCGCTCGCAATATCCCGCTGGCACGCCGGGCCTGTGGCAAGTCGACTACGACGATATCGCAACGCACCTCGGTCTCTAAGCCAGGAACAGAGGCCTGCGTCGGTCCGGGCGGGTTGATCCCCCTCCCCGGATTCCGTGATGCACATGCGCGAGCCACGACAGAATCACCACCCGCGAGACACCCCATGAAGATCGACCTGACGAATCGCGTTGCGATCGTGACCGGCGACCAGGTCGCTCACCCGCTCGCCCAACGCCTCGACGAGGCGGCAAACCGCGGCGGCGAGATGGTTCCTTCATCCGGCGTTGCCCAGGGCGCTCTCGAGATCAATGCGGGGATTGCGCGTCTTTCCGAGGATGGCCCCCAAGAATCGACTTTCTATTGCACCTCACCCAACTCAGGAGCGTGATCATGGTGAAGCGTTTATTTGTCGCAATCTCTCTCGTTGCAGGGATCCTTCTTGTATTGAGCCCGGGATTCATGGTTCTCTACCATATCGAGCACTACGACTCGAGCCAATAGGCTCCACCTGGAAAGATCGAACATGCCGGCGTAGCCTTGTGCGCGGTCGTGTCGAACACGATCCGCGTAGCGCATTGCTCGCGCTTCGGTCGGCGGCTTTCGGTCTCGAACCAGCCCGACAGTTAGTGGGTCCATGCATCGAGGACGCGCGGGCCCGCGCGCTGCGGATACTTCCGACTGCGTAGATCAGTCTGCCCCTGCCTGCATCGTGCGTCTGAACACGCCCGTACGCACCACGATCTCCAGCGGCGAAATCTTCTGGCGGAAGTACACCGCCGCCCCTCCCAGCCCTCATCCCCGCCTTGATCGCCCTGCATCCCTGCTTGAAGGTTGAGCGGGGATTTTCATTATGCGGATCAGATAGCGACGCCGCACAGCGCAAGCCGGCGAACTACCGCTGCTCAACTCGCCTCCCCCCCCGCCTCGGCATGCCGAGCGTGACGTTGATCCACGGCCGTGCGGGACTAGTGGAAAACGCCAATTTCCGTCTGCGCGACATTTGTAGACACTGGACTTGGTCAAATGACCAATTCTCACGAGGCGCCGACAGACGCTCGGGCGCGCGACGCAGTGAGGCTGCATTCGCGACGCCAGGCAATACGGCGCGTCGATCCAACGATGAGACGCGAGATTTCAGAAGCTGCGTTCCCCGAAATTCCCGGGGCCCGAGTACTTTGTCAAATGACTCAGTCAAAAGACTTGATATCGGGTCTGACGTTCCGAGAACGAATTTTTCACAAGGAGTCGAGCATGGACAGGCTGGCAAAGAAGAACGAGTGGTTTGCAAGAGCCGAAAAGGTCATCCCGGGCGGGATGTACGGTCACCAGAGTGTCAAGTATCTGACGGAAGATTTCCCGCTGTACTTTGCAAAAGCGAAAGGTACCCATCTCTGGGACGTCGACGGCAACAAGTACATCGACTACGTGTGTGGCTACGGCACGAATCTGTTCGGCTACGGCAACGAGCGGATCGAGCAGGCCGCAGCCCTCCAGTTGCAGAAGATCGACACGGCGACGGGCCCCAGCGAGGTGATGGTTCAGCTTGCCGAGGCGCTCACTCAACAGGTCAGCCACGCCGATTGGGCGATGTTCTGCAAGAACGGCTCGGACGCCACGTCGATGGCCATGGTGATCTCGCGCGCGTATCGCGAGAAGCGCAAGATTCTCGTTGCGCGCGGCACGTACCATGGTGCGTCTCCGTGGAACGTGCCCTATACGACGGGGATTACCAAGGAAGACCGGGCTCACGTCGTCTACTTCGAGTACAACGATATCGAGAGTCTCGATGCCGCTGTCAAGAGCGTCGACGGTGACGTAGCGGCCATCTACGCTACGCCGTTCCGGCACGAAGTGCTCTTCGATCAGTTTTTCCCGTCGATCGAGTACGCGAAGGAATGTCGTCGCCTCGCGGACGAGCAGGAAGCGCTTCTGGTCGTCGACGAGGTCCGCACGGGGCTGCGCCTGTCGCGTGATTGTTCGTGGTCGGACTGGGGCGTGCACCCGGACCTCAGTTGCTGGGGCAAGGCCATCGGCGGCGGCTATGCGATCGCTGCGGTTCTCGGTTCGGACAAGGCACGCGAGGCGGCGACGAACATTTTCGTCACGGGCTCCTACTGGCTCTCGGCTGTGCCGATGGCCGCGGCCATCGAAACGCTGCGCCTGGTACGAGAAACGGACTACCTCGAACACACCAAGCGGTTGGCGGACAAGCTGCGCGCCGGCATCGCCGAGCAAGCCGAGCGGCATGGCTTCGAACTCAAGCAGACCGGGCCGAGCGTCATGCCCCAGATGCTTTTCGCGGGTGACGATGAGCTTGTGTCGCGCGGCCGGGCGTGGACTTCGGAAGTCATTAAAAATGGCGCCTATCTCCACCCGTGGCACAACATGTTCTTCACGGCGAGCCATACCGACGAAGACATCGCGCGGACGCTCGAGGCGACCGAAGCGGCGTTTGGCGCGATCAAGCAGAAGGCGGTTGCAGTGAGCCGCCTGGATATTCTGGACACCGTGCAGCGTTAGTGCCGGACCGAGATGACCGATGCGATGCGGGAGACCGACGATGGCAGGGTGCTGATCGAGCGCATCCCGACGCGGTGGCCGGGCAAGCCGGAAAGGCGGAACGACAGGTTCCTGCCGCATGTGGTCGACGGCGCCCCTGTTCCTCGCTGTGCAAAGCGAGTCCTGTTCTGAAGTTTCGTATCCCCGATTCGAAGGAGGTTTGTGATGGCAGATACCGTAACGGCGCCGGCAATATGCGCCATTGGGCTCGGCGCAATGGGAGCGGCCCTGGCCAAGGCATTGCTTGCCGCTAATCATCGCGTCACCGTGTGGAACCGCACGGCGAGCAAGTCCGAGGCGCTTGGCGAGGTTGGCGCCCGGGTCGCACACTCAGCCGCGGAGGCGATCGATGCGAGTCAGGTCGTGGTCGTTTGCGTGCTCGATTATGGCGCGTCCGACTCGTTGCTGCGCACTCCGGACGTCGCGGCCCGTCTCAAGGGCAAAACGATCATCCAGCTCACGACGGGCACACCGGAGGACGCGCAAGATGCTTCGGAGTGGGCCAAGGAACACGGCGTGGCTTACCTGGACGGCACCATCGGCTGCTACCCCAAGGATATCGGCACGCCAGATGGATCGATCCTGTATGCCGGCTCGCGCTCGACCTTCGAAACCCTGCGACCTACCTTGGCGAACCTGGGTGGACATGCGTTGTTCCTTGGAGAGAGTTTCGGGAATGCCGCTATTCTCGACGGCGCTGTTGTGGGTTCGTTCTCCCTGGGGGCCGCGCTCGGGTTTCTCTACGGCGCCGCCGTATGTGACGCCGAAGGCATCTCCCTCGACACCTACTTGTCGCTTGCCTTGGCACGTCGTCCCTTCGTTGAGGATACGCTTCAGACGTGCGTACAGATGATCAAGAAAGGGAATTACTCAGGGTCGCAGGCCACCCTGGACAGTTGGGCCGCGGGTATCGGACAGCTTGTAGCGTTTAGCCAAGAAAGCGGTACGGACAGCAGCTACCCGCAAGAAGTCCTGGCGCGACTCCAGCAGGCCGTCGCCATGGGCCACGGTCAACATGAGCTGGCCGCCGTGTTTGAATGCTTCAGGAAGCCGCTCGCAGACCGGCGTTAGATACAACCCAACCAGTATCCCGTTCCGCTATTAACGGACCTCTATTCACGTCGTATGTTGACGTCAACGGAACGGGAGAAGTCAGCATGACGATCGGACGACCGAAGGCGAGCGCGCGCAACTGATCTCGATAGCGCGTTCTCGCTCGATCGCGGCTGTGCTGGCCTCGTGTGTACGCATCGCGCGGCGACGCCCACGGCGCACCGGACGGCGCCCTTGGGTCACTGCTCGAGTTCGTGCTGAATCTTCAGATCCGTGCCGGGTACGCCACCGAGCTCGATCGCAGCGCGTCCAGCTCTTTAAGCTCGCAAGTTGATCGACCAGGCAGTCGCAGCGCGAATCGATCGAGGTCGGCTCGTCATGCCTGGGCGAGAGAGAAACGGAGGTACCGTTACGCAGCCAAAGGGCTGCAGACCTGACGCCGTAAATAGAACCTCTGCCGACTCCAGGCCAAATGCGCCCCACGCTGCCCGTACGAGCGAGGCGTGGGTCGCAAGATATTGCTCGCGGTCAAATGGCACCCCCTCCACGGCGGGGTAGCTCATGATTGAAGTAGCTATCTCCATTTTCGCGCATGAAGATCCAAGGACGTTCCGGTGGACGCGCGGCAATCACTGCGGATTTCGTTCCAGGCTGCCAAGGGTGTAGCGTCGATCGAGGTTCGTTGCCTTTTCCTGCGCGCGCTCCAGCGCACAATAGGCGTAATACAGTGAGACGGACATGCAAGACCAGGAAAGCAACGCGAAGATATAAAAGATCATGTGATCATGGTCACCGGGTATATGGTAGAAGTCATCGGTGCTCGCAATAATTTGCGTGGCGACCCGTGCCACGATCACACTCACGGCGTTGCGCTTGTCGCCAATTCGCAGCAACTTCCTGACGACGTACACGAGATACACCGAGAACAAGGACCACATCACCAGATAGAAATAGGGCTTGGGTTCAACCATGAAGTCTGCCGTCCACACGACGACGGTTCCCGCCAGCGCGCCCACCGCATACACGACATCGATGAAAATCGATGGTTTATATCGATGCGTAACAGCCATCATGCCGACGATGGTGATAACAGGTACACCGAAACCTCTGGAAAATGCATCGCAAAAAAGCGAGACACTGAGAAATACGTGCTCGCCAGTCAACGCGTTGATCATCAAATTCGATGCCGAGAACGTCGTAACCAGCCACTCGAACCCGAGGAGGCGCTACCGGCATAGGCTGGTTTCGCACTGGCATGTCGGGCGGCCGGCGCCGCCCCGGGCACCCGCAAGGGCCGGGGCGCGTTCGCGCGGCAAGCTGATCGCTTCGCCTAATGCGTCAAGCGATAGCTGCCTGGGAATGTCGCGACTTGAGCTGCCGGATCGCAACGCTGGTCAGAAAGATCGGCACCACCAGCAACCCGACGGAGAGCCAGCCGACCGCACGCAAACCGGCCACGCTGAACACCGTGCCGGCAATCGCGGGGCCCACTGCCAGGCCAAGATTGATTGCCGACGCACAGGTCGCGGTGCTTCTCCCGCTGGAATCCATTTTTGAAAGTGCCCCCACCATGTAAGGGGCAACCAGCGTCGCACCGGCACTGACGAGTGCCGTTGACACGAGAAACGCCCACTTGCCGCCCACGCAATACATGCCCAGGCTGCATGCGATCAACAGCGCGAGTCCAAAGGCGATGGGCTTGAACAGGCCAAAACGATCACCCAGCCAGGTGACAGCGACCCCCACCGGCAACTGGAGGGCAGCATTGACCATGAACAGAATGCCGAGTTGCTCCGCTTCGACACCCCGGGCTGCGGCGACCTCCGCGGCGAATCCCATGAGGGCCGTCTGCGAAACGTAGATGAAGAATGCGCTGACCAGAATCCCTCGGACGTCATTGGATTTGATGGCATCCTTCGCGACCTCTTCCTCGCTTGCGTTGATGGCAGGATGCATGAATGCGCCGAAAAACAGAGCCGCCACGACAATCGCGAGCTGGACGGCATCCACACCGATATTGCCCATCTTCACATTCACGATCGGTATGACGTACATCGAACAGGAAAATATGATGGCCATCGCCACGGCGACTTGAGCCGCGACCTTCTCCGGGTGCTTGACGTGTGAAATCACCCCATACGCGCAAACACAGCTGACGCCCAAGGCGACGCCGAGAACCAGTTTCGCGGCGACGAATATATAAAAATTATTTGAAAACATCGCACACGTCGACAGAACGGCAAGCGCTGCTGCACCAAGCGCGCCCGTTCTCTTGTTCAACGTCGCCATGTGCTGACCGAAAATGATGATGGAAAGCGAAAGACAGAAAAGCACCGCGGACGCAAGCCATCCAGCGGTGCTTTCGGACAGTCCGAACCGGGCCATCGATTCTTCGATGTTGAACGGAAGCAGGTAGGTTGGCGTCCAGACCACGGCCCCTGTATAAAGCAGCGCGATTTTTCGGATTCCCTTGATCTCGTAATTCACGATCGACTCCTTGTCGTTTGCACGAATACGAGATCGCGACGAGGCATCGAATCGCCCTCTTGCTCGCATTCATACTGGCACCGTTTCGAAGACTGCTTCATCCAACCGAAAAATCGCGATATCAAAATTGCTCGCTCTTCACCGACCTAAGCATCCTGTCGACCGACTACGATGCCTTCAGGTGATGGAATCGCCCAGTTTCCGCGTGAAAACCGGGCCCGGATTCCACAACACATTCGGTCCGTTAATCGAAATGCCCGACCTCGAGGAAATCCTTCATTTTCAACAGGTCGTTCGGATCCGACATTTGACCGTTACGCTCGACAAAGCCGGCAAAAGTCGTGCCGTACGTCCAGCCGAGCAGGCGCTGCAGCTCTTCCGGATAGCGCTTCACACATTCGATGGACAGCGTGAGGTACTGGTTTTCTTCCTGCCGCAGGGTCGCCAGGTCATACGACATCGTCAGGCCGGTGCGCGGTGCATCGCTGGTATTCTTTCCTCCTCCGTGATAGGTGGAGCCGATGAAGAACAGGGCATCGCCAGCAGACATCGCCGCGGAAACGGCTTCCTCCTGCTTGGGCATGCGCTCGTCGTCCCACTTGTGGCTACCCGGGATGACAAGCGTGGCGCCGTTTGCCTCCGTAAAGTCGGATACCGCCACCATGACCTGGAACCGGGCCTCACGCCCATAGCTCGGGTGCCGCCAGAGCCATACGGAATCGTCACGATGCAACGGCTGAAGGCCCTGACCGGGCAGGATCTGAATGGCTTGCGTCACCCCCACCTGAATATCGGGAGCGATATCGATCTGGTTTTCGCCGCTCCAGATCTTGATCGGCGTCTGCAGAATGCTGCGCGCCGCGCCCAGATAGAGCGGATGCAACGCAACCTCGGCCATCCAGTCGGTACGTGCGAAGAGTCGCGAGACGCGACGCGTCTGTGTACCTGCGAAGTACTCGTCTACTCCGTTCGGAGCGGACTGGAGCGTGTCAAAAAGCGTACGCTGGATTCGCGCAAGCAAATCGGAATCGAGAAAGTTCTTGACGATCGCTCCACCATCCTGCCTGACTGCATTCGCAAGATCGTCAGGAGTGCTATCACTTGAAAGGCGTTGCAACGACATGATGATTCCTCCAACAAGGTGTCAATGATTAAAAAGTGCGGCGTATCCTCGGTCACCATCGCCTTCTGCAATGGATGACAGGATTCGCTCGCGTAAAGCCTTCAAAATTCGCGGCGGCTGCCCGATATCTTCCTGCGCCTGCTGAAACAGTTCGGTCGCTCTCGCGTAGATGTCCAGGTCTGCGCCTCGCGGTTGATAGTCAGAAGCCGCCACGGATTCGAACAGACCTTCGATGAAGTGGGTCTGACCGACAATATAGGTTGGGATCAGGTCGCGAATCTCGTCGATCGAAATGCCTGAATTCACCACGAACCTGAGACCTTCCAGGAATGCTGCGCCAGCACCAAAAACGAAGGTGCCCGTCAACCCGGCATCGAGCACGTTCGGCACATCAGGTCTTGTACTGACGTAGGTGGATTGCGGCGCAATCTTTCGAAGAAGGGGTTCGACTTCGTTCCAGATCTTCTCGTCGCCACCAAAAAGGATGATGGCGTTCTCGCGGCCGATATCGGGCGGGAAGCACTGGATTGTTCCGCTGATGAATTTTGCTCCAGCGCCACTCACGATTTGATCCAGCTTCTGGACCTCGGACGGCCGCCCCGTTGCCAGATTGACGACCGTTTTCCCTTTCAGGCGATCGCCCAGTTCCTCGAAATCCACCGCGAGGTCAATCGGGGTTGCAGTCACGACGACGATGACGTCCGCCTCATCACAGGCCGCCGTGGCGCGCTCGGCAACCCGTGCTCCCAGCTCTCGCATGCGATGCGCCTTTTCCGCCTTCCTGTTCCAGACGACGACCTTCTCGCCATCCTCAACCAGGGCGGTAGCAATTGCAGCCCCCATCACTCCCAGGCCCAAGACAGCAATCAAATTGCTCATTCGTATTCCCTATCGTTGTCGTCGACTACGCTACCGAGAAATGTCCTTCGTTCAAGTCAACCAATCGAATCGCCCGACTTGATCATATGACCATCAAGCAAGGCGTATGCCAATCGGATCCAAGTGTTCGCCCTTCGTGACGCGCGGCTGACGCGCCCGGTTGTGATACGCATGCCCCGGCGCGGGGAATCAGCCGCACCAAGTGATGCGCAGAGTCACGGTAGCGGTGCAAACAGGATGACTTGATCAAATGACCACGAATCTACAGGCACGAGTCTTATGCTTCGACAGGACATTTGGAATACGGAGTTTCCATTAGCCTCATCACGAAGGCATCGTATGCGCCAACGCAGGTGCGCCCCCTCCGAGACAGCATCATCGAAGCAGGAACGCAAGCGCCACTCGACAAGCGGAGCACCGCTTGACGCGCCGGGCCGATCTCCGATGAATGAGTCCGCCTCCTGGCTCACGAAGCGTGCTGCCGAATCGCGTCGCCGTCGTGATGTTTGTCTGGTGTCGCGACGCGCCGGCGCCATAACCATGCCCGGCACGTACCTGCGAACGACACTTCTCGCGCAGCCATGGCGGCGCGACATCCGAGCAGGACAATGCCTTAGGTTGCTTGCGAAATGCCGTCCATCGTCATGCTAATATTCGAGGATTCGACTACCCTGCACGGGTAGCACCTTTGGACGAAGACATAAAACGGAGCTCTGGCCTATGCAGAGAGTACGGGCTGAAGTCCGCCGCCAGGACCTCGTAGCGGCGACTGTCGCGGTTATTGCAGAGCACGGTGTGAAGGGCGCCACGACCCGCCGCATCGCCGAGGCTGCAGGATGCCCGCTGGCTTCCCTGCACTACGTCTTTCACTCAAAGGACGAGCTGTTATTCGCTGTCTACGAGTCCTTGATCGACTTGATCCGCTCGGATAGCCCCGATGCTCCGGAGCACGGTACCCTGTCGGACCTCGCGGAGTTCAATCTGCGCTCCGTGATGACCTGGTTCGAAGCAAACCCGACATACGCGAAGACCCAATCAGAGTTGTTTACCTGGGCACTCAGGCATCAGCCCGATGTGGCCATTGGAGGCTTTCGCATTTCCCTGGAAGGCGCCCGCGGCTTCCTGTCCTCCGCCGAACCTCGTGCGGACGCCAAGGCGCTGGATGCCATCGCGCGGCTGACCATTATCCTGATCGACGGGCTGCTTTTCTCGTGGTTTGCCCAGGAAGATCCGAAACGCCTGGCTGCCGATGTCGACCACGCCAGCAAGATGCTGGCCTCCTATGCGGCGACGCTTTCGGACGCTCGCCCTGCCGCCAAGACCCCTCGCAAGTCGGTACGGAAGCAGTAAGCTAGTAAGCTGCTACCACCTGCGCCGAGGCACTGATTTCCCCGGCGCCTCATGCCGGCAGCGTCGCCTCTTCCAATGACCGCACGGCGCGGCGCAGGACGTTTGCAGTTTCGTCCCATGCGCCGCCCTTCTCGCAAGCGCTGCTCGAAGGTGCTCTTTCAGGAACCGTTGTTCGCGTCCGACCGCGACACGTGCGACGCGCGGTAACAGGCACCGCCGAAAATCCACACAGGCTGCGACCAAGCACCCTGCTTCCATTCGCATGGAAACCTGACGCGCCCGGCAGGCAGCCCTCGGTCTGACGTTGCCGCTCTCGCGCCCACGGGTTTACCTCCATCGACAGCGCATCTTTGTCTGCTTAACTTTGACCGATCAAATGATCCAGTCATTAGATCATATTTCTCGGAATCGACTCAACCAGGCGAACTGGATATTCAGGGCACCCGTGGCCCTGCACGTCCATGGACAAACTTTCAAGAAGCCGACATAATTCACGAGCGTTATGGTCACTTGACCATGTATCACGAAGAATTGTTGCACGCCGCTACGACGTGGATGGAAGAGGATTTTCGGGTACCGGAGTTTACCAATGACAAGAGTTCGCGCTGCGTTGCGGCGACAAGATTTTGTTGACGCTGCCGTTGAGGTCATCGCCGCGCACGGCGTCGCTGGAGCCACCACGCGGCGAATCGCTGAAGCCGCAGGCTGCCCTCTGGCATCGCTGCATTATGTATTCCATACCAAGGACGATCTGTTCGACGCGGTTTACGAATCCCTGTTCGATCTTCTCTCGGCGAGCGCCCCCGCTGATCGCGACTTTCAGTCTTTCGGCGAACTCGCCGGATGGCAGCTGCGCAAGATCGTCGAATGGCTCGTGCAGCATCCGTCGTACGCGCGAGCGCAGTCCGAACTGATCCAGTGGGCAGAGCGTCATCGCCCGGATTTCGCGCTGAAAACCTATGTCCAGACTGTCGAGCGAACGATCGCCTACTTCGGCAAGTGCGTGCCGCGAGTCAACCATGACATGCTCGAACCCGTAGCCAGAATGAGCATCATCCTGATCGACGGATTGCTGAATAGCTGGCACGCGGAACCGAATATCCGCCGGCTCAAGGCGAACCTGGATAGTGCAAGTTCAGCTCTGGAGGCGTTTGCCACCTCCATCTCGAACTCGACGGTACAGGCTTGAGAATCGACGCTGCGGACCATTGCGCCCATAGCCGGCAACCCAACAAAGCCTATCAGCGCTACGCCTCATGACAGGCTTCGATCTTGCCACCTTTCCGCAGACGGACGTCCGCAGACCGCCGGGCGCCCGTCGTCGATTCCGGCTAGCTGACCGTGCCCGGTGTCGCGCCGAACATGGATTTCGTCTCCAGGAACTCCTCGATACCGGCGTATCCCCACTCTCGTCCATTGCCGGACTGCTTGTACCCACCGAACGGTGCCGCGATATCAACGGCCGCGCCGTTCAAATGCACCATCCCGGTCCGCAATTTTCTTGCGACACGCTCAGCCTGTTCGATCGAGTCTCCGTAGACGTAGCCGGACAATCCGTACGGCGAGTCGTTGGCGATGGCGACGGCATCTGATTCATCCTGATAGGGGATGATCACCAGGACTGGGCCGAAAATCTCCTCGGTTGCGATCTTCATGCGATTGTTCACGCGGCTGAAGACCGTCGGCTTGACGTAGTAGCCTCGTTCAAGCCCGGAAGGATTGCCGAGCCCGCCCGACAGGAGCACCGCGCCCTCCTCAAGGCCAACCCGGATCATTTCCTGCACCTTTTGATGCTGGCGCTGGTTCGCCATCGGCCCCATGGTCGTACCGGGATCGCGCGGATCGCCGACGACGACCTGGCCGCACGCCGCCGCTGCAATCTGTTCCGCCTCCTCGAGCCGATGCGCCGGCACCAGCATTCGCGATGGCGCGGTGCATGTCTGCCCCGAGTTGGCCATCATCTGGAGCACCCCGTGCGTGACGCCTTGCTGAAAGTTTTCGCCATCCAGAATGATGTTCGCCGACTTTCCGCCTAGCTCCAGCGTCACCCGCTTGATCGTCGTCGCAGCGGCCTGAGCGACCTCCACGCCAGCGCTCGTCGAACCCGTCAGCGACACCATGTCGATCAGCGGACTGGAAGCAATGGCCTTTCCCAGGCGCTGCCCGGCGCCCTGCACGAGATTGAATACGCCGGGAGGTACGCCGGCCTTCTCAAGGATCTCGGCGAGAACAATGGCCGAGTACGGCGCATTCTGACTCGGCTTCAACACGATCGTGCAGCCCGCCACCAGCGCCGGCGCCACCTTGCACATGACCTGGTTCATTGGCCAGTTCCAGGGCGTGATCAACCCGCACACACCCACCGGCTCCTTCACGATCCGCGACGTGCCCTGGGTTCGCTCGAACGGATACTGCTTCGCAACTTCCAGGGTCGTATGGAGGTGCCAGAGCCCCAGCGCCGCCTGAAGCGGGCGAGAGATAGTGTCCATCGGTGCGCCCATCTCGAGCGTGATTGCGTCGGCCATATCCTGCAACCGCTCGGTGTATGAACCGATCACGCGCTCGAGCATCGCGAGCCGCGCAACGAGGGGCGTGTTCGAGAATGCTGCGAACGCGTCGCGCGCCGCCGCAGCAGCCAGGTCCACATCCGCTTCGTCAGAGAACAGCAACACGCCGGAGACTTCGCCAGTCGCCGGGTTGATGATTTCGTGCTCAATGCCACCGTTCGCCGGCGCCACCCATCGCCCGCCGATGAACGCCTTGCGGAGATGGTCTGCTTCAAAGATCGGCATCTGCTCGCTCCATGTCAGTTGGTATCGGGGGCGAGTCTTCAGCATCGGCATCGCCCCGGAAGATCCATACTATCGCCTTTTTTGATCATTTGGCCAAGTCACTCGACTCAGTAATAATCAGTATTGCCACCGGCACTGCGAAGTAAGACGCTTCAGGGAACGAACAGCCATGCTGCCGCAGAAAAATCTGCCGTAAGCGCGACCGGACGATAACGAAGACGAGACCACGAGGCGACTTCTACCGAAGCCCGCGACAAACCGAAGCCACTTTCCTCAGGTAGATCGGTTTGGCCTACCGAAACGAACCTTCGCCTATCACCGTGCGGCAAGTGCAGGCCTGCACGCAGCTCGAGTACCCAAGCGGGCCTCACAGAGGGTTAACCTTCATCGACAAGGAATTTTTCGAGCAATACTTTCTACTGCACGGTCATTTGATCAAGTCATATGGCAGACTTCACGCCGGATAGCCTGGAAGTAAGCAATCCGCAAAGAAGCGCACCGCGATCCGGTCGCTTTTGACGTCAACATCGAACGACAATTCTCCCTCGGGAGCGAAAGGCAATTACCATGGCAATCATTCAAGTCCAGCAGATCATGCATGAGAACCCGCTGCATGCTCGCGCTCCGCATGAACCCCGCTATGAAGATGGCAGTGCTTTCTGCGACGGCAACTACGTCCCCATCACCGAAGCGACCGTCCCGCTCGTCGACGCGGGATTCCTGCATGCCGACGCGGCCTACGATGTCGTCACTGTCTCGCGAGGCAACTTCTTCCGGCTCGACGATCACCTCACGCGCATGGAAGAGTCGGCGGCGAAGTTCTTCCTCGAGAATCCGTTCAACCGCGACCAGGTCAAGGAGATTCTCCACAATCTCGTGCGAAACGCCGGGTTGAAGGACGCGTACGTCTGGTGGTGCGTCACCCGCGGCCCGCTGAGCGTCGATCGACGCGACCGGAGCGCAATGAAGAACGCCATGTTTGCCTTTGCCGTGCCGTTCTTCTTCCAGGCCGACGACGAGGTGCGTACGCGAGGCTCGAACCTGCTGATCAGCAAGCGGTACAACCGCATTTCCGCGAAGGCGGTCGATCCCACGGCCAAGAACTTCCACTGGATGGACATGAAGCTCGCCCTCTTCGAAGCCATGACGCAGGAAAAGGATTGGGCAGTTCTCGTCGATGAAAGCGACAACCTCACCGAAGCAGCCGGTGCAAACGTCTTTTTCGTCAAGAACGGGGAGCTCCATACCCCTGCTGAAGGCTGTCTGTTGGGCATCACGCGCCAGAGCGTCTTCGACATCGCCGCCGAGCTCGGCATCAAGGTGAACATCGGCACATACACCGCGACCCAGTTGCGCGAAGCCGATGAAGCATTCACGTCCTCCTCGGCAGGCGGAATCATGCCCGTCAGCGCCGTCGACGATCAGCCCCTCGGCAACCGCAACGGCCCCGGCCCGATCTCCGAGAAGATTCACAACCTCTACTGGGAGAAACGCTGGGCAGGATGGCACGCGCAGCCGGCCGAATACTTCTCGTCGGTCCCGGCATAAGCGGGAAATCACTCGAAAGTGGTGCGCGAACAGAGCCGATGCGGTCGAGTAAGCCGCATCCGGCGTTGGTAGGCACCCGATAGCTGTATGTATCGATAGACGTCCGGCGCCCCACCAAGGCGCCGGTCAATACGAACTTCCACGTTATAGCGATGACCTGGAGTTCGGTGATTCAATAAAACAAAGTACAAACGTACCTTCATTCATTTCGCATAGCTAATAAACGGACAGGACTATCGGTACCTTCATCCGTATTCACCTATGCACAACCCTTTGGCGGGCGCACGTTAGCTGGTCAAGGTCAAGGAGATAGCAGTGGTCAAGACTCATTCTTTCAAGAAATCTGCTTCGCTCATCCGATCGGCAGCGAAATTGTCCGTCATCGCTTCCGCAGTCGCGATGTCTTTGACCGGCGCGCTTGCGGAAGGTACGGATACATCTCATACGCCGTCGGGCGCCGAAATCGCCGGCACCGCGAGCGGCATTCCCGCCTGGACACCCGTGGGCAACGTCGGGGCGGGCTGGAGTTACGGCAAGCGCCGCGCGGATTTCTTCAAATACAAGTCCGACAAACCCTTGTATACGATCGACGCCGGCAATGTCGACAAGTACGCGGACAAGCTCAACCCGGGTCAAATTGCGCTGTTGAAGAACCTGAAGGGCTTCACGATGCCGGTCTATCCGTCGCGGCGCACGTGTGGCGTCCCCGATTTCGTCGCTGAAAATACGAAGAACAACGCGGGCTTCGCCAAGATGTCTGCCGACGGGTCGGAACTCGCCGATGCGCATCTTCCCGGCTACCCCTTCCCTGCGCCCAAGACCGGCGCGGAAGTGATGTGGAACGCGAAGCTGCACTACCGCGGCGCCGGCGTCGAGATGCGCGACATCATCACCGTCGTCTCCCCGCGGAAGGGCGCGTCCGACTGGATCAAGAACGTTTCCGACGCGTGGATCTACCAGCCGTGGGGTGACAAGGCCGGCACGACGTTCGCGAAGGTCAATCAGGTCGAAGGAAACGCCTACTACGCGTACAAGTCCCCGGCGGCCATTGCCGGTCAGGCCGCGATCTTTACGACCTATGCCGGCAAGCCGACCGAAGTCTTCTACTATTTCCCGGGCCAGCGCCGAACCCGTCGCATGCCGTCGTATGCCTACGATGCGCCCCAGATCGGCTTCGACAACCAGTACAACATGGATGAAGCGCTGGTCTTCTCCGGCCAGACGGACCGATTCTCCTGGAAGCTGCTCGGCAAGAAGGAAATGATCGTTACCTATAACGACCTGGGTATGTACGACTTCTCGGACAAATTCGAAGATGCCTACGGCCCTGACTTCGTGAATCCGGCGAAGCGTCGCTACGAACTCCATCGCGTGTGGGTCGTGGAAGCCACCGTCAAGCAGGGTATGCGCCATACCGCGCCCAAGCGCCTCTTCTACGTCGACGAAGATAGCTGGAGCTACCTCGGCGCGGTGGACTACGATGCACAGGGGAACATCTCGAAGGTTCGCGAGGGTTACGTCATTCCGGTGTATGAGACGGGGAGCTGCGACACGCTCGCGTTCGCTCAGTACAACCTCGTCGATGGCCGGTACCTCGTGGACGGTTCGATGCTCGCGGCCGGACGGGACGCGAAGTGGTCGGTCGACTCGTCGGCGGACCAACACTACAAGCCGAGCTTCTACAACGCCGATAATCTCCGTGCGTTGAGCGAGCGTTGACAGGGGCCGAGACAAAATGGCTACCACCTCCTCATTACAGCCCCGATCCAGCGTGGCTTTCGTGCGCGCGGCGATCGCGGCGCTTGTCGCCGTCGGGTGCGGCAGCGCGCACGCGTTCACGTTCACGATCGGGAATGTCGAAGGCAGTTTCGATTCGACGATATCGGCGGGCGTCGGCATTCGAACTGCCTCGCCAAGTTCCAATCTCGTATCGCCGACCTACAACCAAGCCACCGGCGCACGGACCGGTGGCGGTCAGCTCGGCCAGTTGAGTGGCCTCTCCGATCAAGGCGACATCAACTACGGCAAGGGAGATCCTTTCACGAGCTATCTCAAGGGCAACCACGAGCTGGTCCTGAAGATGCCGTCGCAAGGGCTCACGTTCATGGCACGGGGCACCTGGCAATACGACTACTCCGGTACCCGCACGACAGGCGCAACCAGCGGACAGGACCTGTTCTATAACCCTGCGCCCAACCTGAGCGGCGGGCTCCCGTCCGATGCCGAGAAAAACATCCGCTTCAAGCCGCGCTTGCTCGACCTGTGGGTCAGCAAGCAGTTCAACGTAGGCGACCAGATTGCACGCGTCCGTGTGGGTAATCAGGTCGTCAGCTGGGGCGAAAGCATCTGGGAAATCGGCGGGGTCAATGCGACGAATGCGATCGACGTGAATCGCGCGTCCCAACCCGGGGCGCAGGTCAAGGAGATCATCCTGCCCGCACCGATCCTGAGTGTCGCCTCTGGCTTGGGTCACGGCGTGAACGTCGAAGGGTACGTCCAGAGCAACTGGAATCAGAATTACCTTCCGCCGGTTGGCAGCTATTGGTCGAATCAGATCGTCGGGCCCGGCAACAACACGTATGGCGTCTCGACCATCCATCCGAAAAACGGCGGGCAGTATGGTTTTTCCATTCGCTACCAGCCCGCGGGAACGGACCTGAATCTCGGCTTCTACACGATCGCGTACCACGACAAGTTCCCGCAAGTCTCGCTGAGTTCAACGGGTGGGACGGTCTTCAGATTTCCGGAAGACCGTCACATGATCGGTGTCAGCGCCAACTTCCCCGTGGGCGACTGGGCGATCGGTACCGAGCTCTCGTACCGCCCGCGAGATGCCGTTCCCCTGAATCCGGCCAGTGGATGCGTCGCGCAAGGTGGAAACTGCTGGGTCGACGAGAAGCGATTCCAGTGGCATCTGACGACCCTCTACTCGCTCCAGCCGGGCAATTCGGGAGCATTCCTGAAGCTGCTAGGCGCCCAGACCGCCACACTGACGACCGAGACGGTGATCATTGCTTATCCCGGGCTTCACAAGAGCTACGGCGGGTCGCCGATTTCTCCTGGTGCGCTTCTGTGGGGGAATGAATTCAATGATTTGGTCGCGACCGGGGCACTCAACTCTCCTGGCAGTGCACAGGGAACGAAATACTCCGGCGGGATTGACGTCGATTTCAACTGGGTTTACGACGGCACCCTCATTCCCGGGTGGCAGGTCAATCCGGGGATATTCGTCCGATACGGCCTCTTCGGCAATACGCCGAACGTGAATGCCCAGTTCATGCGCGGCGTGACGGCCATGAACCTGTATGTGAATTTCATACAGAACCCGGCGAAGTGGCAGGTCGCATTGAACTACACCCGTTTCATGGGCCCGACCAACCCGCTGGCCAACCCGCTACGTGACAGGGACTTCGTGGCAATCGTCGCATCTCGAAATTTCTGAGGTCAATATGAATCAAACGCCTGTTTCCGACGCAGCCCGACCCAGCAAGCTGCTAAGAACTCTTCATTCGCTGGAAAATACGCTGTTCGGTCACAGGCGTCTCGTTCTGGGGCTTCTGGTTCTTTTCACGGTCGTCATGGCCTGCTTCGCCGTCAAGCTTCGCATGGATGCGGGGTTCGAGAAGCAGCTTCCGCTTGGGCACGAGTACACTCAGACGTTCAATGAGTATCGCGGTGATCTGCTCGGCGCCAACCGTTTGATCGTCGTCGTCAAGGCCCGCAAGGGCAGCATCTGGACGCCGGCGGCGTTGAAGCGCCTGTATGAGGTCACCCAGGCAGTCACGTTTCTGCCGAACGTGTCTCGAAGCAGCGTCCAATCGCTCTGGACTCCGAATTCATTCGTCAACGAGATCACCGAAGACGGATTCCGGGCCGACCCGCTCATTCCCGGCACCGTGACGCCCGATCAGCTCGACAGCAACACGGTCGGCGCCATTTCGCGCTCGACCGCCCAGGGCGGTTTCGTCGGCAGCCTCGTGTCGCGCGATCAAAGCAGTGCAATGATCACCGCAGACCTCAACGAGCTGGATGCCAAAGGTGAGCGGGTCGACTATGTGGCATTCGATCAGGCGCTCGAATCGCAACTGCGATCGAAGTTCGAGGATGCGAACTATGAGATCCAGATTATCGGCTTCGCGAAACAGATCGGTGATATTGCAAACGGCGCATCGTCTGTCCTGAAGTTCTGCGCGATCGCCCTGCTCCTGACCGCGTTGGCCGTCTACTGGTACTGCCGCTCCGTTCGCCTGACGATCCTGCCGCTGACCTGCTCGCTTGTCTCGCTCGTCTGGCAGTTCGGCACGCTGCATCTCCTCGGCTACGGGCTCGACCCGTTGGGCGTGCTGGTTCCGTTCCTGGTGTTCGCGATCGGCGTTTCACACGGCGTCCAGCAGATCAATTTCATCGTTCGCGAGATCTCCCACGGGAAGTCGGTGGAGCAAGCCGCTCGATCCAGCTTCAGCGGGCTCCTGATTCCCGGCACGCTCGCACTGGTGACCGCTTTCGTTTCCTTCGTCACGCTGATCCTGATTCCGATCCCGATGGTTCGCGAGCTCGCGATCACCGCTTCGCTCGGCGTGGCGTACAAGATCGTCACGAATCTGGTGATGCTCCCGCTGGCAGCGTCCCTGCTCAAGGTCGACGGCAATTATGCGAAGAATGCGGAGCTGCATGCCGTTCGTCGTGGCCGCGTGCTGCGGGTCCTCGCAAAAGTCGCCATTCCGCGCAATGCAGCGATCATCCTCCTGGCTGCCGTCGTGGTGTTCTGCGTGGCGGCCTGGGAAAGTCGCGACCGCGTAGTCGGCACGCTGCAGGCAGGCGCGCCCGAGCTTCGTTCCGACGCCCGGTTCAACAAGGATTCGGTTTCCATTGCGTCGAGCTACGACGTCGGCCTCGACTGGATTTCCATCGTCTTCGAAGCGCCTCCCCAGTCCTGCAACAACGTGGAGGTCGGCGCCTACCAGGATCGCTTCGTCTGGTCGATGCGTGCCGTCCCCGGCGTATTGTCGGTCGTTTCGTTCTCGTCGCTGCTGCGGCAATACAACGAGGGATACAACGAAGGCAATCCGAAGATGTCCGCGATCCCCATCGACCCCGACAACTATTCATCGCTGGCCGGCGAGGTGGCCCGCACGCCCGGCGTCATGCGCAAGGACTGCAGCATGACCGCGGTGAACATCTATCTGGCAGACCACAAGGCGACCACGATCACCCAGGTGATCAACGCGGCGAAGCATTTCCGCGACACCAACAAGCTGCCGGGCGTGAAGATCCGGCTCGCCTCCGGAAACGCCGGCGTGCTGGCCGCGGTCAACGACGAGATCGAGCGCAGCGAACTGCCGATGATGCTCTACGTCTATACGACCATCGTCCTGCTCGTCCTCGTCACGTACCGTGACCTGCGTGCCGTCCTCGCATGCTGCCTGCCACTGACGATCGGCACCTTCATCGGGTATTGGTTCATGAAGGAACTGCAGATCGGCCTGACCGTCGCCACGCTACCCGTGATGGTGCTGGCGGTGGGCATCGGCGTCGACTACGCGTTCTACATCTACAACCGGCTGCAGCTGCATCTCGCCAACGGTGTCGGCATCGTCAAGGCGCTCGAGCAATCGATCCTCGAGATCGGGACGGCAACCATCTTTACGGCGATCACGCTCGCGATCGGCGTCGCCACCTGGTCGTTCTCCGAGCTCAAGTTCCAGGCGGATATGGGCAAGCTCCTGGCATTCATGTTCATCGTCAACATGGTCATGGCCATGACGGTTCTGCCCGCTTTCGCCGTCTGGCTCGAGCGCATCTTCCCGCGGCGCCGGCCTGCCCGCGCACCCGGCCTGCTCGCCCATTGAAGAAGAAGAGGATTCCATGACCCTATATCGTAAGGTTCTCTCGATGTCGGCGGGTATCGTCGTCTTCGGAACGCTGCTGTGCAGCATGCAAAGCGCGGTATCCGCACCGGAACTCAAGCCCGTTCCGGCCGTCCAGTCCAGCATCGCGACGCAGTCGGCCGTGCTGGATGCAGCGTGGGCAGGCCAGCGAGTGGTGAGTGTCGGTGCGAACGGCATCATTCTCCTGTCCGACAACCGCGGTGCGACGTACCGCCAGGCCAAGGCCGTACCCGTGAGCTCGACGCTGACGTCCGTCAGTTTCATCGACGCCAGGACAGGATGGGCAGTCGGCCACTGGGGCGCGATCCTGAAGACGACCGACGGCGGCGAGACGTGGGAGATTCAACGGCTCGCGACGACCGAGGATCGCCCACTGTTCGGCGTGCACTTCATCGATGCCAACCACGGCGTGGCCGTTGGACTCTGGTCGCTCATTCTTGTCACCGATGACGGCGGCAAGACCTGGACAAAAAGAGAGGCAGTTCTTCCGAATGGCAAGAAGTCGGACCTGAATCTGTTTGGTCTTTTTTCGAACGGCAACGGCGAGATCTTTGCCACGGCCGAGAAGGGGCAACTCCTTATTTCCAGGGACAAGGGCAACACGTGGGAGAGCGTGGAGACCGGTTACAAGGGATCGTTCTGGTGCGGTGTGGCGCTCCCCAATGGTGTACTTCTGGTCGGCGGGCTGCGCGGTACGGTGATGCGAAGCGAGGACAACGGCCATACGTGGTCACGCGCGACGCTCGACACCAAGAATTCCATTACCGCGCTTGCGTCCCGAGGCTCCACGGTATTGGCGGTAGGGGTCGACGGGCTGCAGGCCCAAAGCGCCGATGATGGAAAGACGTTCCAGCGCCTGCACACCCAGACCGGGACGACTTACACCGCGGCTCTCCCGTCGCCTGGCGACAAGTGGCTGATTTTTTCTCGCGACGGGGTCGTCGCACAGTAACTGTCCGATGCCTGATCGGCGCAGCGGGCCGTGTTCGTGAAACGCGGCTCGCTGCTTCGAAGCCTTCCTGACCTGCACGGATTCAGACCATGAGCGACGCCCTCCCCCGTCACCCGGGTTTTCGAAGACGATAGCCGACGCCGTGCACGCTTTCCAAAATGCCCGACGCTCCCGAGACCATCAGCTTTTTCCGTAGCCGGGTCATGTGGCTGTCGACGGTGCGTGTGGATGCGCTTACGTCTGTCATGCACGCATTGAGCAATTCGATGCGCGTAAATGCACGATTCGGCAGCCTGGCCATGTGAGCCAGCAGGCGGAATTCGACGAGTGTCACGGAAACGGGCACTTCGCCGGAGGACGTTCGCACGCACGCCATATAGCTTTCCGTATCGATCTCGAGCGTTCCAACCCTGAGACGGCGCTCGGGCGCGAGCGTACCGGAGCGGCGAAGAATCGTGAGCAATCGCGCGACGACCACGTCCGGGTTGAACGGCCTGACGATGTAGTCGTCGGCGCCGGCGTGCAGTGCGCGCAACCGCTCCCTGTCCAGATCACACTCCGAAATGACGACGATAGGGGTATCGCTTTGTCGTCGAAGCCTGGCCAGCGTTTCCAGGGTATCCGCACGCAGTTCACGGACGTCGAGAATGACCAGGTCCGGCTTCAGGTTCAGGTGCGTGGCAAGCACGGCCTGGGAGGTGTTGGTCTGAAAGGTTCGAAACCCGTTGCGAGTCAGGCAGGTATCGAGCGTTGACGACATTTCCGGTGCGTCATCCGCGATGAGTATGAGCGAGTGCATGTTTGAATTTCCGAGTCGTCGCCTTTCGTGCGCGTGAACACCTTCCGGACAGCGTTCGACGCCGGATGGGGTCCAGGTTCACTGGCACGACTCGACGAGTTGAAAGCAGCGTTCGGCATGATGCACGCCGAAGGCATTGAGATAGAGGCTGGGGAAGAATATTTCCTGCCCCCGGACAAGGCCGGACGCCGAGCAAGGTCGATCGGCTGATTGGTTCGTTGGTTGCTGCGACTCATCGCCGCGAAGCAAGCACCGGTCTTTCTCCGGTTGTTGGCGCACACCGGTCGCCACCCGGCATCCGAGCGTCGGGTGGCGACATCGCTTTCCTCGTGCTCGCCTTGCGCTTCAAGGAACAAGGATGCTTTTATGATCGGTGGTTGGCTGCGTCACCCGACCTCGCCGCTCAAGCGCTCGACGCCAGAAAGCTCGCGATGCCCCAGCAGCGTCCGGTCTTGCCTCAACCGGCCTGCAAGCCCCTGCCTCCAGGCAGCGGACGTCGCTGCGCACACCATGCCCGCAACGTCCGTGTCCGGTTAAGGCCTTCGTGCCGGCGAATGTCGGCACGAGAGAGGGTCAGTCAAACCACCATTCTGATTTTCACGCCGACATCGCAGACGGGAATCGCGAGATCCTCCGAATCAGATCCGAGGCTTTCTCCCCAATCATGATCGTCGGCGCGTTCGTGTTTGCACCCACCAGCGTCGGCATGATGGAGGCATCAACCACACGCAAGCCTTCCGTTCCCCGTACGCGCAACTGAGCGTCGACGACGGCGAGCGCGTCGTTCCCCATGCGACACGTTCCTACCGGGTGGTACACGGTGTCGGTCCGCTCGCGCAGCAACGCACGAATGTCTTCGTCCGATCGCGACCGGGATTCGAGCAGATCCTCCGTCACGAACTCGGACATCGCCGGCGCCGCCATCAACCGCCGCGTCAGCTTGTATCCGTCGACCAGGACCTCGAGATCATCCGCGTGCTCGAGGAATGCCGGGTCGATCAACGGCGCATCAAGGGGATCCGCGCTTCGCAACTTGACCGAACCACGGCTTTTCGGCCTCAACAGGCACACGTGACAGGAAATGCCATGTCCGAGCTGCACCTTCCTTCCATGATCGTTGACGGGCCCCACGACGAAGTGCATCTGAACGTCCGGTCGCTCCAGATCGGGACGCGTCTTCAGGAAGGCGCCGCCTTCAGCGAAGTTGGTTGTCATCGTGCCGTCCCGCGAAGCGCGGTATTGCCTGATGTCGCGCAACGTCTTGATCCCGCCGCGTACCGATACCCCCAGCGCGTCCAGGCTATCCGTCTTGTAGCTGACAACGAAGTCCGGGTGATCCTGCAGGTTCTCTCCCACGCCCGGGAGATCGGCGACGACCTTGATCCCGTGACGCTCGAGTTCGTCCTTCGGCCCGACGCCGGACAACATCAGCAACTGAGGCGATTGAAACGCGCCTGCGGAAAGGATCACCTCTTTCTTCGCCCAGACCGTCTCGACATTCCCCCCGCGCGTGACTTCGACACCAACGGCCCTTTTACCGTCGAACACGATGCGCCTGACCTGCACGCCCGTCTCCACGGTCAGATTGCCGCGCGCCTTCATGTGCGGAAAGAGATAGGCACGCGCCGCACTCCAGCGCTCGCCATTCTTCTGGGTCACCTGGTAGATGCCGACGCCTTCCTGCTCCGCACCGTTGAAGTCGTCCGTGATGGGCAAGCCGCACTGTCGTGCGGCCTCCAGCCAACGGCCCTGAAATGGATTACCGGTCCTCAGATCGCTGACCCACAGTGGGCCGCCGCGCCCGTGCCATTCATTGCCAAGGCGCTCGTTATGCTCGCTTCGCTTGAAATAGGGGAAGACGTCGTTCCAGGCCCAGCCTTCGTTGCCAAGCGCGGCCCAATCGTCGTAGTCGGCATGATGGCCACGCGTGTACACCATCGCATTGATCGCCGACGATCCGCCCAACGCCTTGCCACGCGGCTGGTAGCCGCGTCGCCCCTGCAGCCCCTTTTGGGGCACCGTCTCGAACGCCCAGTTGTTCAGCCGGGACGGGACCATCAGCACCAGGGCGGCCGGAACGTTGATGGGCCATCCATCGCCCTTGCCACCGGCTTCGAAGAGGCACAGTGTCACATCGGGGTCTTCGGTCAAACGCGAAGCCAGCACACTGCCTGCCGAGCCGCCGCCTACAACAAGATAATCGAATGAGTTCTTCACGGGTCTGTGTCCTCGATAGATGCTTGAGCGCTTCACAAGCAACTACCTGATGCATCGATTGCGCCACTCACGTCGCGGCCTCACCGAGCCGTTGCGCAATCGGCTTCATTCCGTCATGCATCAGAACTGCGTGGCCGCGCCGGCAGCGTTGGAGGTCATCCATCGAACCGCGTGCGGCCACGAAATGGCGAAAAGCGAAATCAAGTCGCTAACGCCAACGTATCAATGGTGCTGCGCGCCGCCGAGTACCTTTCGAAAACTCGCGATGCCCTTCTCGATCCACGTCTGCGCACCCGGGGAGATCGCCCCCATGTCGAAGAACCCGTGAATCATGCCGTCGCACCGGATCGTGTCGACCTTGACGCCGCTCGCGTGGAGCAGGCGACCGTAGGCCTCGCCCTCGTCGCGCAGCGGATCGAATTCGGCGGTCAGGATGACCGCGGGCGGCAACCCGGCAAGGTCCTTCGCGAGGATCGGGGCCAGTCGCGCATCCTCCCGGTTCGTGCCGTCGAGCACGTAATGCCGGTCAAACCAGGCGATCGTCTCGAGATCGAGCAGGTAGCCTTCGCCGTTTTCCTTGAAGGAAGGAAAGCCGGAGCGATCTTGTGCTACCGCGGGGTAGATCAGGAACTGGGCGGACAGCGAAATCCCGTCGGCGTGCAGTTGCTGGGTCACGACGGCCGCAAGATTGCCGCCAGCGCTATCTCCGGCCACCGCCACGACGTCGCTTCCGCCCAGCTCACCCGCGTTCGCGATCACCCATTTGGTCGCGGCAATCGCATCGTCCGCCGCGACCGGATACGGATGCTCGGGAGCCAGACGGTAATCCACCGAGACGACGACCGCGTTCGCGCCACGAGCCAGCTCTCGACAAATGTTGTCGTGGGTGTCCAGATCACCAATGACAAACCCGCCGCCATGGAGATAGACGACCGTCGGCAGATGACGCTCCTGGGTCGGACGATAGAGCCGCGCCCGCAGCGGTCCAGCCGCGCCGGGAACGGTCACGTCTTCCACGCCGTGAATGTCGACAACGGCCTCCGGCGCGCGAACGGCGCGTGCCAGGTGCTGCATCAATCCGCGCGCCTCTTCCGGGGTCGACTGCGGCAGCGGTTTCGCGCCGGACCCGGCAAAGGATTCGAGAAAGCCAGCGAGGTGCAAATCGAGTGCCATAACATCACCTTTTAATCGAACGTTGCTCGGAGATCAGCGATACACGAGGACTTCGGAATCCGGGCTCAATTCCGGAATGGTCCGGCGCTCCTCCTCGTACTCGAAGTGGTGCTGCCACGGCATGCGATCGCCACGCAAGTGCATCTGGTGTTGCGACCGCATCACGTACCCGGCATTGAAGTTGTTCGGGTCCGTCCACGGCAGACGCTGCATGTCGGCGTCTTCGGCGCGCAGGCACGGTTCCACCGTCTTCGCACCCACCTTGTCCATGTGCGCAAGGACGCGGCAGGTGAATTCGCAGACGAGGTCGGCGCGCAGCGTCCAGCTCGACCGGTAGTAGCCGTAGATGAACGCCATGTTCGGGATACCCTCGATCATCATTCCCCGATACGAGACCCGCTTGGTCATGTCGACCGGATCTCCGTCGACGTGGAAGGCGATCTGGCCGAACGCACTCATGTCGAAGCCGGTCGCCGTCACGACGATGTCCGCCTGCAGGTGCTCGCCCGACGCCAACGTGATGCCGCTTTCGTCGAACGATTCGATGGTGTCCGTCACGACGGATGCGTTCCCGTCCCGGATGGCCGTGAAGAGGTCGCCCTCGGGCACCGCCGCCACGCGCTGCTGCCACGGGCGATAGCTGGGATTGAAGTGCTTGTCGACGTCAAAGCCTTCCGGCAGCTGTTGCCGGGTCTCGTTGATCAGCCAGTCGCGAACGGCGTCCGGGTTCGCTGAGGACAGATTGATCAGGTCAAACGTCTGCTTCAGGTGCGCACGCCGCAGAATCTCCGACCGCCACTCTTCGGGAAGGCTCAGTTCGCGAAGCGTCGCGTCGAGCTGGTGGGTCCACGGTACCGCCGTGAAGAACGTCGGCGACCGTTGAAGCATCGTCACATGCGCGGCGGTGCCGGCCATCGCCGGAATCAGCGTCGCGGCGGTCGCACCCGAGCCGATCACGACCACCCGCTTCCCGGCATAGTCGAGGTCTTCCGGCCAGTGCTGCGGATGAACGACCGTTCCCTTGTAGCGATCGAACCCGTTCCACTTCGGCGTGAAGCCCTGGCGATGATCGTAATACCCCGCCCCCAGCCACAGGAAGTCGGTGGTGAGCGAGAAGTGTTCGCCCGTATCGTTGCGCGATACCTCGACCGTCCAGCGCTTCTGTTCGCTCGACCAGCTCACCGTTTGAACACGATGCCCGTAGCGGATCTTCGATCCGAGGTCATATTCCTTGATGACCTCTCCCAGATAGCCGTGGATCTCGTCCGCCGTGGCGATCGAGCGGCCCTGCCACGGGCGGAAGCCGAACGCGTACGTGTACAGGTCGCTGTCGGAGCGCGCGCCGGGGTAGCGATGGGTCCACCACGTACCGCCGAATCCGTCCATGGCTTCCAGGATCGCGAACGAGCGGCCCGGCAAGTTCATGCGGAGATGACAAGCGGCATCGATCCCCGAGATCCCCGCCCCGATGATTAGTACATCTACGTGCTCAGGCGAACACGAATCTGCTTGATTCTTAGTCACGAGATCCCTCCGATGACCAGTTATTGAAAATATCCGTAATGCCGCACGACTAGATCATTAGACTTGGTCATGTGACTACACAGGAAAGAGACGCCCACACGTGTATGCCAGCGACAACGCTTCAAACCAGCACGAGACAACCACCTATGCACCCGACCGGACATGCACGCCGGTCACTGATGTGCACATCCCGGTTTGACCGGTCACCCCGAATATGATCAATTGACCAAGTTCAACGGTTCCCAGTCTATGCAGTCGGGGGACAATTTGAATCAGGAGTTTCCATTACACGATCGGTCGCGAAGGTTGCATGCGCCGGCCCGCGCGACGACCGAAGCGTCAAACATCGAAACCGTCTTTTTCGGCAAGCCGCCAGACAAAGGAAACGGCGCGATCCAGCAGGTATCTCGCTGCCGGGATAGTGCGGGCGGCGGTGATGATGCCGTGATGATGCCCGGGCAGATGGTGATGCTCGACCTTGCTCCCGGCGCGGGCCGCGCACGACGCGTACGCAATGCCTTCGTCACATAGCGGATCCAGCCCCACCGTGGCAATGAACATCGGCGGCTGCCGCCGGCCTTCCGCATGCAGCAGCGGGGACAGGCGTGGCAGATCAAACGGTGTGCCAACCGGCACGTAGTGTTCCCGGAACCAGAGCATCGACTCGGCGACGAGCGGAAATCCGCCTTGAATGCGCTGATATGACGGGCGCGACGCCGTCAGGTCCGTCACGGGATAAAACAGGATCTGCCCGACGATCGCGGGTCCCACCGCCGATGCCGCATTGGCGATGATGGTCGCCATATTGCCGCCGGCGCTGTCGCCCGCCAGGATCACCCGAGACGCGTTGATGGAGTGCGCAGGCGCGTTGGCGATCAGGTAGTCCAGCGCTCGCTCGCAGTCTTCGAGCGGCCCCGGCCAACGGTGCTCCGGCGATAGCCGGTACTCCACCGACGCGACAGCACACCCGCCATGCCGTGCGAGATGACGGCAGATGCCGTCATGCGTGTCCACGCTGCCGATCACCCACCCGCCGCCGTGAATGAAGACGACAAGCGGGTTGTCCTCGGCACCCGCCCCGGCGGGCGGACGATAGAGCCGTACCCGAATGCTGCCGTCCGCGACGGGAACATCGATATCGTCATGGACAACGGCCTCGTCACCCGTGAGGCCGTTCAATTCGCAGGCACGCACGAAGTTCACGCGCGACTGGTCGACGGAAAAGCTGCCGTAGTGTCGTCCGCCCAGTTCGCGGAACGCCCGAACGGCATCCCGAGCATCGTCAGCCACCTCGGTCAGCGGCAACCAGTGCACCGATGTCATGTGCCTCTCCGCTCAGATCGCAGCGAACACGCTTTGATCCCATTGCGTCGCGGCGCGGTACTCGTCCACCGTGCCCGGCCAGTTGTTGATCACCTTGCCTTGCGCGTTCTTGTACCAGCTCGAGCAGCCCGCCGAAAACGCCGAACCGATCATCGCTGATTGCAGCTTGCCGTTGTATTCGTCAAATACGGCCCTGTCGACGTCGACTGCCTTCACGCCGGCCGAAGCCATGCCGCCGATCGCGTCGATGATGTAGTTCTGCTGGATCTCGAGCATCGACACGATGGAGTTGTGGTTCAGGTTCGTGTTCGGCCCATACAGCATGAACATGTTCGGAAAGCCCGGCACGGTCATGCCCAGATAGGCTTCCGGACCGTCTTCCCAAGCCTGGGCCAACGTGCGGTCCGTCCCGCGAACCTGCAGGCTGCCCTGGAAAGCCTGGCTCTCGAATCCGGTTCCGAACACGACCACGTCGAACGGGAGCAGACGGCCGTCCCGGGTCACGATGCCCTCGTCGACGAACGATTCCACCCCCGCCGTCTCCAGCGCGACGTTGTCGCGCATGAGCGCCGGATAGTAGTCGTCCGATCGCAGAATCCGTTTGCACGCGTATTCATAATCCGGCGTCAGCTGCTCGCGCAGTACCGGGTCGGACACCTGGCGATGAAGATGTGCCAACGCGAGACTCTTGCCTTCCACCTGTGCGTTGGAACCCATCCGTGTACGCTCGAACCCGGACTCGCGGAAAGCGTGCAGCGATTTCCTGCTTTCTTCGAAGAGATGGGGCTCGCGCTCGTATGTATCGAGCTGCTCCGTCGAGAAGACGATCTGGTTGCGCGGCATGATCCAGTTCGCGCTTCGCTGGAATACCGTCAGGTGATCGACCTTCGGTGCGATGAGCGGCACATACTGCACGGCGCTGGCGGCGTTTCCGATGCTTGCCACACGCTTGCCGCTCAAGTCCACGTCGTGCCGCCACTCGGCGGAGTGGAAATAGTCTCCGTTGAAATCCGCCAGGCCGCGCACCGACGGAATCATCGGACGGTTCAGCTGCCCCCACGCCGGCACAAAGAATCGGGAGGTCATCCGGGAACCGTCGTTCAGCGCGAACCGCCAGAGGCTTGCATCGGCATCCCATTCGGCACTGCGAATCTCGCGATTGAAACGCAGGTGTTCCGTCAGGTCGAACCGCGTGGCAAGCGATTTCAAATAATGCAGCAGCTCGTTCCGGCCGGCATACATGGCGCTCACGCGCAAATGCGGATGGAAGCTGTAGCAATACAGGTGCGATTCGGTATCGCATGCCGCGCCGGGATACGAATTGTCCAGCCAGACGCCACCGAGATCGGGACGCTTCTCCAGCACGACAAAGTCGTCGATGCCCGCGATTTTCATGCGGGCGGCCATGCCGAGGCCTCCGAAGCCTGCACCCAAGATAACGACCTCGTGGTGCTCAATCCTTTCTACATTGTTCACGGTGCACTCTCTATATCAACGTTACGGCGACTACGGATTTTCCGGCGTCGGTTCAATAGGCCTGTTCATACAAACGCAATGCGTCCGACTCCGTGACAACGACCGGATTGTTCAACAGCAGGCGCTGCTGCTTCATCGCATCTGCCGCCAGGGTTGGCAGGCTCGAATGCGTGACACCCACGTCGCGGAGACGACGCGGCGCGCCGGATCGATCCATCAGGTCTTCCATGAATCCGATGAACGCCGCCGTGCGCTCCGTGGCGTCGCCCTTTCCACCCGCGCCTACGACGTCTGCCAGCTCCGAATATTGCGAAGCGGCCGCTTCGGCGTTGAAACGCAGCACGGGGGCGAGCATCAATGCGTTGGACAAGCCATGCGGGATATGGAAATGGCCACCCAACGGATACGCCAGCGCATGGACCGCAGCCACCGGGGCATTGGCGAAGGCCTGCCCGGCCAGCGTGGCGCCCAGCAGCATTGCTTCACGTGCGCGCCGGTCTTCCCCGTTTTCACAAGCCGGGATCAGGTTGCTCACCAGCAATCGCAATGCCTCACGCGCGAGGGCGTCGGAGATGGGATTCTTCTTGTGCTTGCTGGTATAGGCCTCGATCGCGTGAACCATCGCGTCGATGCCTGTTGCCGCGGTATGACTGCGCGGCAGACCGACCGTCAGCTCGGCGTCCAGGATCACTTTGTCTGCATACAGCTGACGTGCGACGATTCCCATCTTGGTTGTTTCGTTAACCGAAACGATGGAAATGTTGGTGACTTCCGACCCGGTGCCCGCCGTTGTAGGAATTTGCACCAAAGGCAGGCGCGCGCCCCGAACGTTGCCAATTCCGTACATTTCTGCGAGCGACTGCTGCGAGACAGTGAGAACGGCGGCCAGTTTTGCGATGTCCATCGACGAGCCGCCACCCAGGCCAATGACGACGTCCGCCTCTGCACTGCGCGCGAACTCGACGCAGCGCGAGACCACGATCTCCGGCGGGTCGGCCACGACCTCGTCGAAAACCGCCACACGGAATCCCTCGGCCGCCAACGACGCTTTCGCCGGCTCCAGCACGCCGGCCTTGTGCAGTCCCGCGTCGGTAACGATCAGGACGTGACGGCGCTCCGTCCATGCCGCCATCACCTGACCCAAGCGGCGCACACAACCCCATTCCTGGAGAATGGACGGAACAGTTTCGAAGAGCATCGACTGCGGGGACATTTCCATTGACGTTTCCTTGATGCAGACGTTGGCAGTTAGACCTGGGTGCACATGTACTTGATTTCCAGGTATTCCTCGATGCCATAACGGGAACCCTCACGGCCCAGGCCCGATTGCTTGACTCCGCCGAACGGCGCGACCTCGTTGGAAATCACGCCGGTATTCAGGCCGACCATGCCGTACTCGAGCGCCTCACCCACACGCCAGATGCGGCCGTGGTCGCGTGTATAGAGATAGGCTGCGAGCCCGTACTCCGTGTCGTTGGCCATCTCGATCGCTTCTGCCTCATCCTCGAAGCGGAACACCGGGCCGACGGGACCGAAGAGTTCCTCGCGTGCGAGACGCATGGCTGGCGTCGCATCGGCAATGACGGTCGGCTCGAAGAACGTGCCCCCAAGCTGATGGCCTTTCCCGCCCGTGACGATTCGTGCGCCCTTGCTTACGGCATCGTCGATCAGCTGATTCAGGTGGTCACAGGCGGACTTCTGGATCAGCGGCCCCTGCTGCACCCCCGTCTCGATGCCGTTACCTACCTTGAGCGCCTGGACTCGCCGGGTGAGCGCGTCGACGAAGCGGTCGTGGATGCCTGCCTGGACGAGAAAGCGATTGGCGCACACACAGGTCTGGCCGCTATTCCGGTACTTCGACGCCATCGCACCTTCGACCGCTGCGTCGAGATCCGCGTCGTCGAACACGATGAAAGGTGCGTTGCCGCCGAGTTCGAGGGAGAGTCGCTTGATCGTCCCGGACGATTGACTCATGAGCACGCGGCCGACTTCGGTCGAACCGGTAAACGAAAGCTTGCGCACGATCGGGCTGGCCGTGAGCACCGCGCCGATCTCGCGCGACGGGCCACACACCACTTGAAGGACACCCGCCGGAATGCCCGCTCGCTCGGCCAGGACGGCAAGCGCAAGCGCAGTCAGCGGCGTCAGGTCCGCCGGGCGCACGATGATGGAGCAACCCGCAGCCAGTGCCGGTGCAACCTTGCGTGTGATCATCGCGGCAGGAAAATTCCACGGCGTGATCGCGGCACACACGCCGATCGGCTGACGAATGACGACGATGCGCTTGTCACCTTGCGGGTGAGGAATGACGTCGCCGTATACGCGCTTCGCTTCCTCGGCGAACCACTCCACGAAAGAAGCCGCATACATGATTTCGCCGCGGGCCTCCGCCAGCGGCTTGCCCTGCTCCGACGTCATGATCAATGCGAGGTCGTCGGCATTCGCCACGATCAAGTCGTACCAGGCGCGCAGTATCTTCGCGCGCTCGTGGCTGGTCCGCTTCTGCCAGCCTTGTTGTGCGAGCGCCGACGATGCGATGGCTTGCTCCACCGCTGCGGCGCCGAGGCTGGCCACGCGGGCCAGGATGTCACCCGTGGCCGGATTCGTGACGGGAAACGAGCGGCCATCCGTACTCTCCTCCCATCCCGACGCAAGCCACGCACGCGTCTCCAGCAAGGAGCCGTCTCGCAGTTGGGCGCGCAGCGCCGAGGGGTCAATCGCTTGGTTCATCCTGCTGTGCATTTCATCCACGAGCACCGTCTCCAGAAATTCTTGTTTTTTCGACCCAGGCGCTTTCAGCCGACAGGCAAAAGCCGCTCAGGCGTCAATACGCAAACGCCTGCTCCATCGCCCAGGATTTCGCCTGACTTCAGGTAATCCGTGCGGGCCAATGGCTCCGCCACGCAGAAGTCTTCGCAAAACGTTGCCCACCCTGGGCAAGTCCGCGCTTGAGCGGTGACTTCCAATTGGGGATGAAACAGACACGTAGGTCACTTGACATGGTCATTTGACCATAAACCATTTTTCGCGGCAACTCAGTAGTTGCACGGGCTGTCGGTGGCTCGTTGGGAGATGGCCACGCAAGGTTGTGACCGTCAGACGAGTGGATCGCTCCGGGGCCTGCACCGGCAAGGAGCGCCCGACGGACGGTGTCGGCAGCGTACCGAGCAAAGGTGACGCTGCCTGCTTTGAGCGGTGGGCGGACATTTGCACGGCGAATTTCAGCGGAAGATGGCGGACCATCAATTCCCCGAATACCCTTGTCAGACGAGGCTGAATGGATTTCGGCGGACCACATCGGATCACCCGGAAAACCATCACGAAACTTTTAACTTTCCGTGAGGACTTCGATACCGGGCCGTTCCTACGATAGGCGCATGTTTTCAGGATCCGCCCCGAGGAGCCCATCATGCACACCCGCAGACGCTTTCTGTTTGCCGGCGCCACCGGTCTCGCCACCCTGGCCGCGCTGACCACGGCCGGCCGCCGCGCGCTGTTCCGCAGCGCCGTCGCCGCCCCCGCCGCCGGCCTCGAAATCACCCACACCGACGCCGAGTGGCACCGGCTGCTCACCCCCGCCCAATACGAGATCCTGCGCGAAGCCGGCACCGAGCGGCCGTACAGCAGCGCGCTCAACGACGAGCACCGGCACGGCACGTTCGCGTGCGCGGGCTGCCAGCTGCCGCTGTTCTCGTCGACGACCAAGTTCGACAGCCATACGGGCTGGCCGAGCTTCTGGGCACCGCTCGATCACGCGGTCGTGACGAAAACCGACCTGTCGTTCGGGATGATGCGCACCGAAGTGCTGTGCCGCCGCTGCGGTGGCCATCTCGGCCACGTATTCGACGACGGACCGAAGCCCACCGGCCTGCGCTACTGCATGAACGGCCTCGCGCTGGCGTTCCATCCGGCCGCCGCCTGATCCCGCCCCAACCTTTCCGGAGACTGCTCCATGCTGCTCATCGTCCTCGCCTATCTCGGCGGCGTGCTCACGATCCTGAGCCCGTGCATCCTGCCCGTGCTGCCGTTCGTATTCGCGCGCGCCGACCAGCCGTTCCGCCGCACCGGCCTGCCGCTGCTCGTCGGCATGGCGCTCACGTTCGCGGTGGTCGCGACGCTGGCCGCCGTCGGCGGCGGCTGGGCCGCGCAGGCCAACCAGGCCGGCCGCTGGGCCGCCCTCGCGCTGCTCGCGGTGTTCGGGCTGACGCTGCTGCTGCCGCGGCTCGCCGAGCACCTGACGCGCCCGCTCGTCGCCGCCGGCAACCGGCTCACCGGCCTCGCGCAGCGCGACGGCCGCCCGGCGGGCCCCGGCTCGTCATTCGTGCTCGGCATCGCGACCGGTCTGCTGTGGGCGCCGTGCGCGGGCCCGATCCTCGGGCTCGTGCTGACCGGCGCGGCGCTGCGCGGCGCGAACGTCGGCACGACGCTGCTGCTCGTCGCGTACGCGGCCGGCGCGGCCACGTCGCTCGGCGTCGCGCTGCTGATCGGCGGCAAGGTGTTCGCCGCGATGAAGCGCTCGCTCGGTGCCGGCGAATGGATCAAGCGCGGGATCGGCGCGGCGCTGCTGGCCGGCGTCGGCGCGATCGCGCTCGGGCTCGATACGGGCGCCCTCGCGCAGTTGTCGACGGTGACCACCGGCGGCCTCGAGGCGAAGCTCGTCGACCGGCTCGGCGGGCGCGGGCAACCCGTGATGGCTGCGGCCAGCACACCGGCCGACGGCGTAATGACCGCCGCCGGCGCACCGGCGCAACCGGACGGCGCGGCGATGACGGGCAGCGCGATGATGCGGACCGCGGACACGTCGCAACCGCAGGCGATGCGCGCCGCCGCGCCCACGGCCGCCGCGCTGCCGGTCGAAGGCACGCTGCCGTCGCTCGACGGCGCGGTGCAGTGGCTGAATTCGCCGCCGCTCACGGCCGCCGGCCTGCGCGGCAAGGTCGTGCTCGTCGACTTCTGGACCTATTCGTGCATCAACTGCCTGCGCACGCTGCCCTACACCAACGCGTGGGCGCGCAAGTACGCACCGTACGGGCTCGTCGTGATCGGCGTGCACGCGCCGGAATTCGCGTTCGAGCGCGACCTCGGCAACGTGCGCAAGGCCGTGCACGATCTCGGCATCGGCTATCCGGTCGCGATCGACAACAACTACGCGATCTGGCGCGCCTTCGGCAACGAATACTGGCCGGCGCACTACTTCGTCGACGCGCAGGGCCGGATCCGCCGCCATCACTTCGGCGAAGGCGAATACGCGGAATCGGAGCGGGCGATCCAGGCACTGCTCGCCGAAGCGGGCCACCCGGAAGCACTGAACGTGCCCGTCGGGCTCGCCGGCGCGCCCGCGCAAGGCGCGCAGGCCGCCGCCGACAGCGCGGACGTGCGCTCGCCCGAAACGTACGTCGGCTATGCACGTGCGGAGAACTTCGCATCGCCCGGCGGCATGGTGCGCGACGCCGCGCATCGCTACGACGCGGCGGCCCGCCCCGGCCTGAACGACTGGGGGCTCGCCGGCACGTGGCAGGTCGGCGCCGAAAACGCGACGCTCGCGGCGCCGGCCGGCCGGATCGTCTACCGCTTCCACGCGCGCGACCTGCATCTCGTGCTCGGGCCCGATGCGAACGGCCGCCCGGTGCGCTTCCGCGTCACGCTCGACGGTGCGGCGCCGGGTGCAGCGCACGGCGCGGACGTCGACGCGCAAGGCTACGGCACCGTGACCGGACAGCGGCTGTACCAGCTCGTTCGCCAGACTGGCCCGATCGCGGATCGCACGTTCTCGATCGAGTTTCTCGACGCCGGGGTGCACGCGTATGCGTTCACATTCGGCTGAGCCGAGGCCGCACACCGGTCGCCGCCCGGTTTTCCTTCATCCGGAGTCATGCAGGAGCACATCGTGAACACCACCTCATCGCAACACCCACCGCGACGGCTCAGCCTCGTCGTCCGGCATCATCTCGGCGTGCTCGCGGTCACCGCCGTGGCCGCGTTCGGCTATCAGGGCATCGTCAACTCGGCCGAGCCGACCAAGGTCGTACCGGCGCCCGCGCTCGACGAAACGCCCGCTGCATCGCACAACGAGACGGCCGTATTCGCGGGCGGCTGCTTCTGGGGCGTGCAGGGCGTGTTCGAGCACGTGAAGGGCGTGAAGCAGGTCACGGCCGGCTACGCGGGCGGCATGGCCGCGACCGCGCATTACGAACTCGTCGGCACGGGGCTGACCGGCCATGCGGAATCGGTCAGCATCGTCTACGACCCCGCGCAGATCACCTACGGGCGGCTGCTGCAGATCTTCTTCTCGGTGGCGCACGATCCGACCGAGCTCAACCGCCAGGGGCCCGACGACGGCACGCAATACCGCTCGGCGATCTTCCCGACCAACGCGCAGCAGCGCGCGATCGCGAACGCGTACATCGCGCAGCTCGGCAACGCGCACACCTTCGCCGCGCCGATCGTCACGCGCGTCGAGCCGTTCAACGGCTTCTACGCCGCCGAGACCTATCACCAGAACTATCTCGAACTGCACCCGGACGCGCCGTACATCGCGATCAACGACATGCCGAAAGTCGCGGGGCTGAAGCAGCTGTTCCCGTCGATCTTCCGGTCCGACGCGGTGCTGTGGCGACAGACCCGCTCGTGACGCATCAACCCGCGCCGCGCGTCCCCGCATGCGACGCGCGGCTCGCGGATCGAGGCGCGCACAACGATCCGCGCGGCGCCACGCCGCGGATGCCGTCGCCTGCTCGACGGGCGCGTAGAGATCAACCCTACCCCAGCCGCACAACGCGGCCTCCGACCCTCTCCACCCCGGTCACTTTCGCGTAGACTGCATCAGATCCGCCGTCCGCTTTCAGCGACGGCCGCCGCTCCCGACCCGAAAGGAGGCGTCGCGCATGCGAGCAGTGCCTGTACTGGACACCCAGCCCATCGAGCCGCCCGCCAGCGCGCCCGCGCGCGACCTGCGCCGGGTGCCGATCCATCCCGATCACTGGTATCCGCTTGCGTGGTCGCGCGAACTCAAGCGCGGCAAGACGCTCGGCGTGCGCTTCGCCGGCGATCCGATCGTGCTGGTGCGCACCGAGTCCGGCGCGGTGTTCGCGCTGGAAGACCGCTGCGCGCACCGTCAGGTGCCGCTGCACGCGGGCGTCGTAACCGGCGAATCGATCCGCTGCTGCTATCACGGCTGGACCTACGACTGCAGCGGGCGCTGCGTCGACGTGCCGTACCTCGGGCGCGAGCGCCTGCCCAACGGCGTGCGCGCCTATCCGTGCCGCGAGGTGCGCGGCCTGATCTTCGTGTTTCCCGGCGATGCCGCGCTGGCCGACCAGCGGCCGCTGCCCGAGCTGCCGTCGGTGGCCGACAAGGCGTACAAGACGCGCCGCTTCGGCCGCGAGGTCAAATGCCACTACTCGTTCATGCACGAGAACCTGATGGACATGAACCACCAGTTCCTGCATCGCCGGCAGATGGGGCAGATGCGCGCGCGCTCCCTGGGCCGTCGGCGCGGCGAGGATTCGGTCGAGGTGGACTACACGTTCACCCGGGAGGAAGGCAAGCAGCCGGTGGGCGAGGCACTCGTGTTCGGCGCCAGCAAGCAACCGCGCGACCAGGCCGACAAGAGCGTGATGACGGTGCGCACCGGCTACCCGTACCAGACACTGCGGATCCGCTCGAGCGAAGGCACGCTGGTGATGGATCTGTGGATCGTCTACGTGCCGCTCGATGCGGCGCAGCGCACCAACCGCACGTTCGGCGTGCTGTCGATCCGCCGGCCGGGCGTGCCGTTCGCGCTGGATCTCGCGTGGCCGCTGCTCGTGTGGTTCACGGAGCGCATCTTCAAGGAAGACCGCTGGATCGTCGAGCGCGAGCAGGAAGCGCACGATGCGCAGGGCGACGACTGGAACCACGAGGTGTTTCCGGTCATCAACGAACTGCGCGACCTGTTGCGCCAGTGCGGCGGCCGCACGGTCATTCCGATTCGCGAGGCGGGCGACAGCGCGTGAACCGGCGGGCGGGCGCGTCGCGCTGCGCGCGCCCCGCTACAGGCGGAACGCACCCGGCAGCAGCGCTTGCGCGGTCGTCACCTCGACCGCCCCTTTCAGGTTACCCAGGATCACCTCGATCTCGGGCGTGCCGATCTCGATGATCACCTGCCGGCATGCGCCGCATGGCGCGATCGGCCCGTCCGTGTCGCCCACCACCGCGAGCCGGGTAAATTCACCCGGCCGATAGCCGGCCGCGATCGCGGCGAACAGCACCGTGCGTTCCGCGCAATTGCACAGCCCGTACGACGCGTTCTCGACGTTGCAGCCGTGGAAGATCGTGCCGTCGCGCGCTTGCAGCGCCGCGCCGACCTTGAAGCGCGAATACGGCGCGTACGCGCGTTCGCGCGCCGCCTTGGCCTGTTCGATCAGCGTGTCTCGTTCCATCGCGACGATACCTCGGGTGGGGTGGGTGGATTGTTGAAGAAGCCGCCTGCCGGCGTACGCTCATTATCAATCGATCCATCGATGAATGGTCGGCGGCGGCGCATCACCCGCTTCGCCGACCGTATAGACGCGCTGGACCGCATCCACCGCGTGCGCGGCCGCGGCGGCATTGCGCGCATGCACGAACCCCAGCGGCTCGCCGGCCGCCACGTGCTGCCCGATTTCCGCGAGCCCGGTCAGGCCGACGCCGTAATCGATCGCATCCTCCGCGCGCGCGCGGCCGCCGCCGAGCGCGACCACCACCAGCCCGAGCGCGCGGCAGTCGACCTGCCGCACGACACCGCCCGTGCGCGCCGGCACCGGCACGATGACGCCGGCCCGCGCCAGGTGACGCGCCGGCGCATCGAGCAGGTCCGCCGGGCCGCCGAGCACCGCGACCATCTTCGCGAAGCGCTCCGCCGCCGCGCCCGAATCCAGCGCGTGCTGCAGCCTCGCGTGCGCCTGTGCGGCATCCGCGGCCAGCCCGCCGGTGACGAGCAACTGCGCGGCAAGCGCCATCGTGACCTCATGCAGGCGCGCGGGCCGCGACTTGCCGGTCAGGTAATCGATCGCGCACGCCACTTCGATCGCATTGCCCGCGCACGGCGCGAGCGACTGGTTCATGTCGGTGAGGATCGCGGTCGTCTTCATGCCGGCGCCATTGCCGACGTCGACGATGCTGCGCGCGAGCTCGACCGACTTCTCGAAGGTCGGCATGAACGCGCCGGAGCCGACCTTGACGTCCATCACGAGCCCGTCGAGCCCGGCCGCGAGCTTCTTCGACAGGATCGACGCGGTGATCATCGCGACCGACTCGACAGTCGCCGTGATGTCGCGGATCGAATAGATCCGCTTGTCGGCCGGCGCAAGCTGCGCGGTCTGGCCGATGATCGCGACGCCGACGTCGCGCACCGTGCGGCGGAACGCGTGCGTGTCCGGCGTGACGTCATAGCCGGGAATCGCGCTCAGCTTGTCGAGCGTGCCGCCGGTATGGCCGAGCCCGCGCCCCGAAATCATCGGCACGAAGCCGCCGCACGCGGCGATCATCGGCCCGAGCATCAGCGACACGACGTCGCCGACGCCGCCGGTCGAATGCTTGTCGATCACCGGCCCGTCGAGATCGAGCGTTCGCCAGTCGAGCACCTCGCCCGACTCGCGCTGCGCGACAGTCAGCGCAACGCGTTCGTCCACGCTCAGGTCGTTGAAGTACACGGCCATCGCGAACGCCGCGACCTGGCCTTCGGTCACGCTCCCGTCCGTCACGCCGCCGACGAATGCCGCGATCTCCTCGCGGCTGAGCGGCAGACGGTCGCGCTTCTTGCGAATGAATTCCTGCGGCAGAAACATGGTGAGGGTCCTCGTTAGGATGACGTCGAAGGGGGTGGCATTCAAGCGTGCCAGTCTCGTTCAATGCAGGGAGAAGAACAAGCCGGCGATCGCGGCGCTCATCAGGTTCGACAGCGTCGCGGCCGTCAACGCGCGCAGGCCGTGCCGCGCCACTTCCGAGCGGCGCTCCGGCGCGACCGCGCTGAAACCGCCGGCGAGGATCGCGATCGACGAGAAGTTCGCGAAGCCGCACAGCGCGAACGACACGATCGCGACTGTCTTCGGGTCGAGCACCTGCAGCCCCGCCGCCGCGACATGCCCGCTGTCCTTCAGGTACGGCGACAAGTCGCCGTACGCGACGAACTCGTTGAAGATCAGCTTCTCGCCGATGAAGTTGCCGGCCAGCACCGCATCGTGCCACGGCACGCCGATCATCCACGCGAGCGGCGCGAACACGCGGCCGAGCAGGCCCAGCAGCGTGACCTGCGGAAAGCCGACGAGCGCGGCCACGCCGCTCACGAGCAGGTTCATCAGCGCGATGAGCCCGACGAACGCGATCAGCATCGCGCCGACGTTGATCGCGATCTTCAGGCCGACCGATGCACCGGACGCCGCCGCCTCGATCACGTTGGCGGCGCGCTTGTCGTCGAAGTCGAGCCCGTCCACGACGATGCGGCTCGGCTCCACGGTCGGGAACAGCAGCTTGCCGAACAGCAGCCCGCCCGGCACGGCCATGAACGACGCGGCGAGCAGGTACTCCATCTTCACGCCGAGGCCCGCATAGCCGACCAGCACGGAGCCCGCGATCGACGCCATGCCGCTCGCCATCACGGTGAAGATCTCCGCGCTCGTCATGTTCTTCACGAACGGCTTCACGAGCGCCGGCATCTCGCTCTGCCCGAGGAAGATCGTCGCGACGGCCGAGCATGCTTCGATGCGGCTCACGCCGAGCAGCTTCGACAGCGCCGCACCGAGGATCGTGACGATCCATTTCATCACGCCGAGGTAGTACAGCACCGCGATCAGCGCGGTGACGAAGATGATCATCGGCAGCACGCGCAGGCCGAACACGAAGCCGCCGTCGCCGAACAGCTGGAACATCCGGCTGTCGACCAGCCCGCCGAACACGAACGCGATGCCGTGGTTGCCCATGTCGAGCACGCGATTGACGCCGTTCGCGGCCGCCGCGAGCGCCGCGCGGCCCGACGGCACGAACAGCACGAGCGCACCGATCGCGAGCTGCGTGCACAGCGCGGCGATCATCGTGCGGCCGCGCACCGCGCGCCGGTTGTTCGACAGCAGATACGCGACCAGCAGCAGGAACAGCATGCCCAACAGACTGCGCAGAATATCCACGTTAAGCCTCTCTCGATGTTGGAAGGCGCTCGCGCCGAGCGGCCCGTGATGCGTGCGCGCCGCGCGCGACACCTGCCGGCGCGGCGCGCGTGCCTGCCGTCACTCGGCCGGCACGCCGTGCTTCCAGTGCCCCCAGTCCTTCACGATCGCGTTCACGAGCGGCGAACCGGCGAGATAAAGATTGTCGAGCGCCGGCACGAACCCGCCCTGGCTCTGGTAGTCGAGCAGGTTGGCGACGTCCGACCCGCCCTCCGGCGGGCGGTCGAAGTCCGAGCCCGAACGCAGCACGGCCACGCGCTGCGGATCGGCCAGCCCCGCCGCCGCCGCGCGCTTGATCACTTCGAAGGTCGCGTTGTCTTCCTGCTGCGTCGTGCAATACACGCCCTTGCCGTCGGTCAGCAGGCGCGTCCAGTCACGCGCGCGCTGGCCGAGCGCGGTGCCCGAGAACCACGTATCGCTCGCCAGCGTGTCGCACTGGATCACGGCCGGGCGCTGGTTGGCGGGTGCGTTCGGATATTTCGCGCGATGTGCGGCCGCCTCCGCGCTGTCGTGCAGCGTCACGTCGCGCGACAACGACAGCGCCTTTTGCAGCAGCGCCTCGTTCAGCTGGAACACCTCGGTGCGGTAGTCGAGCGGCGGCTTCTCGTTCTCGCTCTTCGTGTTGATGCCCAGGTAGCCCGACTTCCAGCCGGCCGGAATCTCGCGCGCGTCGAGTTCCCACTGGATGCCGAAGTCGACCAGGTAACGCGCCCACGCCGCCGAGCCCAGCGTGCCCTGCGCCGGATCGATGCCGGCGATGCCCGTGATCAGGAAGTAGGTTTTGCGCAAGTCGAACTGACGCGAGTAGACGAGCGCGGCCATCGACGCCGCCGCGTTCGCGTGGCCCATCCCGGTCGTCAGCACGCAGACGTCGTCACGCGTGCAGCTCACCGCCGGATAGTCGGGCGACAGGCCCGGCACCGCGACGCGCTGCAGCGGCCCGAGGCGATCGAGCCACGCCTTGCCTTCCGGCCCGAACATCGTGATGACGAGCACCTTGACAGCGCGCGGCCGACGCGCGCTGTCGCCCGCCGCCTGCGCGGTGCTCGCGAACATGCCCGCGAGCACCATGAGCCACAACAGTTTCAGCCATTGTTTCTTGAACATGAATCCCTCGTATGGATGGTTCTTGTGATGATGCGCGAATCATGCTGCATGCGGCTTCGGCCTCAGAACTGATAGCCGACGCTCGCGTAATAGCCCCAGCCGGTCGAGCGGTTGCGGAACGGCCCGTCGCCGAAATTCAGCTCGGTCCCGTTCCACTGGCCGCCGTTGTGAAAATAGCGGGCCGCGGTCCAGAAGCGCCAGTGCCTGAACGAATAGATCAGTACGTTCGTCGCGACGAACGCCGTGTCGGTGCGCGCGTCGCCGCCCGATTCCTCGCGCAGCTTCGAGCCGAAGTCGTAGTTGAAGAAGCCGACATAGGTGAGGTTGCCGCCCTGGAACGTGCCGATCGGGTAGATGTACTTCATCTGCGCGCGGTAGCCGTCCCATGAATTCTGGTTCGCGGCGCCGTAGTTCTCCCACTGCCGGCGCAGGTACAGGTTCGCGGACAGCATCAGCTTCGTATGTGTGTCGATGTCGGTGCCGAGCCCCGCATACAGCGTGTTCTGGCGTCCCGCCGTGTTGCGCCCGTGGTCGTAGATCCAGTCGAACGCCACGTACCACTCCTTGAACGGGCCGAAGCCGAGATGCCGGCCGACGAGCTCGTCGATCGACACGCGCGGCTCCTGTTCGCTGAACAGCGGCGAGCCCTTGTTCGAGATGCCGGTGTCGTAGCCGTTGCCAGCGCCGAACACGCGCGGCACGTCCACGTAGCCGTACAGGTCGAACGGGCCTTTCCTGCCGAAATACTCGTATTCGAGGTAGACGTCGTTGGTGGCATGCGGGCCGAAGCGGATGTCCTTCGAGCCGATCACGCCGATGCTCTGGTGAAACCACGTCGACAGATACGGCGACGGCGCGGGCGCCGGCGGCGGATTCGGCACGACCGCGCCGCTTTCGGCGAGCAGCGGGCCGGGCGACGCCGCATCGGCCTGCGCGGCGCGTGCCGCCGGCGCGGCCAGCATGGCGGCCGCTACCACCAGCAGCCCGACGCCGATGCACGCCCTCGTTGATGTCGATCGTCTTTTGCACTCAGGTTCATTATTCAGTTCTTCTATGCACATTCGCCTGATTCCATACGTCCGTATTCTTGTTGTTCGAAGCGCGACGCGCGTGCGCCGGCCATGGCTCGCCGCGCGGGCCGGCTGCCCCACATTCG
This sequence comes from Burkholderia sp. SRS-46, assembly GCF_004343775.1. Classification (GTDB taxonomy): domain Bacteria; phylum Pseudomonadota; class Gammaproteobacteria; order Burkholderiales; family Burkholderiaceae; genus Burkholderia. The sequence goes on from NZ_PTXL01000003.1 coordinate 498,694, forward strand.
AGCGCGCCGCCTGCTTCAGGTGCGTGCGCGCGTCGATGTTGACCAGGCAGTCAGCTTTCGGCGGGTCCTGCGGATAAAACGGGGAGAATCAAGCACAACCCGTGCCATGGCCTGACCGTTCGGTCAGGATGCGTACCCGACGCCGTGCGCCTCGCCACGGCCGTGGCCCATTCCGGCCCGGCGACGACGCACGATGGCGAACGCGTGCGCGATGCATCCCGGCGGCCGGATGCGTTCGCGACACGCGCAGGTGTCGCTTACCGGTTGCGCTCGACCGGATGCGGTTCCTTGCGCCGGTTCGCGATCCGCATCGCCTCGTAATACGCGGCCTGCGGCGGCCGCTTCAGGTACTGCCCCGCGCCGCGCACCGCGCGCAGCTCGCCGTTTGCCCACGCGAGCGCGCCGCGCGTGAGCGTATGCGTCGCGACGCCCTGCACCGTCATGCCCTCGAACACATTGAAGTCGACCTTCTGGTGGTGCGTATTGACCGAGATCGTCTTCGTCGCGGCGGGATCCCACACCACCAGGTCGGCATCCGCGCCCACCTGCACCGCGCCCTTGCGCGGATACAGGTTGAAGATCTGCGCGGCGTTCGTCGACGTGATCCGCACGAACTCGTTCGGCGTGATGCGGCCGTGGTTGACGCCGTGATGCCACAGCACCGACATGCGATCCTCGACGCCGCCGCAGCCGTTCGGGATCTTCGTGAAGTCGTCGCGGCCCATCGCCTTCTGCGACGCGCAGAACACGCAGTGATCGGTCGCCGTCGTATGCAGCTGCCCGGCCTGCAGCCCGCGCCACAGCGCCTCGCGATGCTCGGCCGACCGGAACGGCGGGCTCATCACGTGGGCCGCCGCGCGGGTCCAGTCGGGATCGCGATACACGGCCTCGTCGATCACGAGATGCCCCGGCAGCACTTCGCCGAACACCCGCAAGCCGTCGCTGCGCGCGCGTGCGATCGCGTCCGCCGCATCCTTCGACGACACGTGCACGATGTAGACCGGCACGCCGAGCACCTGCGCGATGCGGATCGCGCGGTTCGCGGCCTCGCCTTCGACCTCGGGCGGACGCGACAGCGGATGCGCCTCGGGCCCGGTCATGCCGCGCGCGAGCAGCGCTTTCTGCAGCTGGAACACGAGCTCGCCGTTCTCCGCATGCACGGTCGGCAGCGCCCCGAGTTCGAGCGCACGCGTGAAGCTGTTCACGAGCACTTCGTCGTCGGCCATGATCGCGTTCTTGTACGCCATGAAATGCTTGAAGCTCGATACGCCGTGATCGTGGACGAGCGTGCCCATGTCGCGGTGCACGGTTTCGTCCCACCACGTGACCGCGACGTGAAAGCCGTAATCGGCCGCCGCTTTCTCGGCCCAGCCGCGCCATGCGTGGAACGCGTCCATCAGCGGCTGCTTCGGGCTCGGGATCACGAAGTCGATGATGCTCGTCGTGCCGCCCGCGAGCCCCGCGGCGGTGCCGGTATAGAAATCGTCGCTCGCCGTCGTGCCCATGAACGGCAGCTCCATGTGCGTATGCGGATCGATGCCGCCCGGCATCACGTACTGGTCGTGCGCGTCGACGATCGTCGCGCCGGCCGGCGCATCGATCCGCTCCGCGATCTGCAGGATCGTGCCGCCGTCCTGCGGATCGGCGCACAGGATGTCCGCGCGATAGGTGCGGTCCGCATCGACGACGGTGCCGCCGCGAATCAGGGTTGCCATGTTGCTGCCTCCTCGTTGACTGCCAGTGTCCGTGCCGCTCAAGCCACTCACGCGATTCACGCGCTCGCCACCTGCGCGCCTTGCGCGGCCCGCCATCTCATCCACGCGCCGTACACGAGCGACGCCAGCACGAGGCCGACGAACCACGCGTACGTATAGAGCGTATTGAAGAACGCCGGCACGTTCGGGAACGCCGCCGGAAACGCCGTATGCAGGAAACCCGGCAGGTTCGGCAGCACGCCGACCGCCAGCGCCGCGAGCGCCGCCGGGTTCCAGCCGCGCGTGTAGCTGAAGCGGCCGTTCTCGTCGAACAGCGCGCGCGTGTCGAGCCGCGTGCCGCGAATCAGGAAGTAGTCGACCATCAGGATGCCCGCCACCGGCCCGAGCAGCGCCGAATACCCGACGAGCCACGTGAAGATGTAGCCGTCGCTGGTCGCGAGGATCTTCCACGGCATCATCACGATCGCGATCGTCGCGGTGATCAGGCCGCCCGCGCGATACGAGATCCGTTTCGGCCACAGGCTCGAAAAGTCGTACGCGGGGCCGACGAGATTCGCCGCGAGGTTGCAGCACATCGTGTCGAGCGTGAGGATCACGAGCGCGATGCCGACGCCGATGCCGGTCATCCGGCTCGTCAGGTCGATCGGATCCCAGATCGCCTTGCCGTAGATCACGACGGTCGCCGACGTCACGACCACCGACACCACCGACAGCAGCGCCATCGGCACCGGCAGCCCGATCGACTGCCCGATCACCTGGTCGCGCTGCGAATGCGCGAAGCGCGTGAAATCCGGGATGTTGAGCGCGAGCGTCGCCCAGAAGCCGACCATCGCGGTCAGGCCCGGCCAGAACGTCGCCCAGAACAGCCCGGCCTTCTTGCCGCCCGCCGCGAACTGCGACGGCGCCGACAGCATCGAGCCGAACCCGCCCGCCTTCGACGTCGCCCACCAGACGAGCGCGACGCACATCACGACCTTGATCGGCGCCGACCAGCTCTCGAGCCAGCGGATCGAATCGGTGCCGTGCAGGATGAAGTACAGCTGCAACGCCCAGAACACCAGAAAACACGCGAGCTGGGCCGCCGAGATGCCGATGACCGGCAGCGCCGCGCCGTGCAGCGCGTTGCCCGTCAGGATGTTGAGCAGCGTGTAGATCGCGCTGCCGCCGAGCCAGGTCTGGATGCCGTACCAGCCGCATGCGACGATCGCGCGCAGCAGCGCCGGCAGCTTCGCACCCTGCGTGCCGAACGACGAGCGCACGAGCACCGCGTACGGAATGCCGTGCTTCGCGCCCGCATGACCGATCAGCAGCATCGGCACGAGCACGATCAGGTTGCCGAGCAGCACGGTCAGCACCGCCTGCCACGGCGACATGCCTTCCTCGGTCAGGCCGGCCGCGAGCATGTACGACGCGATGTTCATCACCATCCCGACCCACAGCGCCGCGAAGTGATACCACTTCCAGGTGCGCTGCGCGGCCGTCGTCGGCGCGAGGTCGTCGTTGTAGAGGTTGCCGCCGTGCGCGGCGGCGCCGTCGGGGTCGACGGGGTTCGCTGTCAGCTTCATCAAGGCACTCCACGGAATCGTCCGCGCCGGCGCAATGTCGTGGACGACGCCGGATCGAATGGATCTGAAACGGCCACGCGAGGCAGAGGCCTCGCGCGCCGGACGCCGGTCAAGCGGCCTTCGGGTGCGTCTCCGGCGCCGCGGTGCCTGCACCGGCTTCGACGCGCGACGGGTTGTTAGGATGCGTGGTCCAGTTCGCATAGCTGCCCGAGTCGACGCGTTCCATCGTGATGCATTGCTCGACCGGGCAGACATGCATGCATAAATTGCACCCGACGCATTCGGCGTCGATCACTTCGAAGTGGCGCACGCCGTCCTTCTCGCACGTGATCGCCTGGTGCGACGTGTCCTCGCACGCGATATGGCACAGCCCGCACTGGATGCAGCGGTCCTGGTCGATGCGCGCCTTGATGTCGTAGTTCAGGTTCAGGTACTTCCAGTCGGTGACGTTCGGCACCGCGCGGCCGCGCACGTCGTCGAGCGTCGCGTAGCCTTTGTCGTCCATCCAGTTCGACAGCCCGTCCGCGAGATCCGACACGATCCGGAAGCCGTAGTGCATCGCCGCCGTGCACACCTGCACGCTGCCGGCGCCGAGCACGATGAACTCGGCCGCATCCCGCCACGACGAAATGCCGCCGATGCCGGAGATCGGCAGGTTCGGCGTCTCCGGGTCGCGCGCGATCTCCGCGACCATGTTCAGCGCGATCGGCTTCACCGCGGGGCCGCAGTAGCCGCCGTGCGTGCCCTTGCCGTCGACCGTCGGCATCGGCGCCATCTGGTCGAGATCGACCGCGACGATCGAGTTGATCGTGTTGATCAGCGACACGCCGTCCGCGCCGCCCTTGTAGGCGGCGCGCGACCCCATCCGGATGTCGCTGATGTTCGGCGTCAGCTTCACGAGGCACGGCAGCTTCGTGCCCTCCTTGACCCAGCGCGTGACCATCTCGACATACTCCGGCACCTGCCCGACCGCCGCGCCCATCCCGCGCTCGCTCATGCCGTGCGGGCAGCCGAAGTTGAGTTCGACCGCATCGGCGCCGGTGTCCTCGACGAGCGGCAGGATCCACTTCCAGTCGCGTTCGTTGCACGGCACCATCAGCGAGACGATCAGTGCGCGATCCGGCCAGTCGCGCTTCACCTGGGCGATCTCGCGCAGGTTCACGTCGAGCGGGCGGTCGGTGATCAGCTCGATGTTGTTCAGTCCGGCCATGCGCTGCCCGTTCCACTGCACCGCGCCATAGCGCGAGCTGACGTTGACGACGTGCGGATCGAGCCCGAGCGTCTTCCAGACGACGCCGCCCCAGCCTGCCTCGAATGCGCGGTTCACGTTATAGGCTTTGTCGGTCGGCGGCGCGGACGCGAGCCAGAAGGGATTCGGCGAAGTGATGCCCGCGATGGTGCAGCGAAGGTCGGCCATGATCGGCTCCGTGAGTGTGGGGTCGTTGTCGTGATCGGTGGTACGTGCGGCGTGCGTGAGCGGGCGGCTCAAGCCGCCCGCGCGGCGCGCCGCGCGAGCGCCGCGTCGATCGACGCAGCCGCGACCTTGCCGTCCTGCACCGCCTGCACCGTCAGGTCGACGCCGCCCGTGGCCGCACAGTCGCCGCCCGCCCAGACGTCCGGCAACGTGGTCTGCCCGTTCGCGTCCACCGCGATCCGGCCGCCGTCGAGCGTCAGCAGCTCGCGCGCGATGCCGGCCGGCACGAGCGTCTGGCCGATCGCCTTGAGCACCATGTCCGCGTCGAGCGTGAACCGGTCGCCCGCTGCCGCTTCGAATTCCACGCCGCTCACCTGCCCGTCGCGGCCGAGCAGGCGCACGGGCTTCGCGTGCGTGACGAGCGTGACGCCGTTCTTCTGCGCGAACTCGCGTTCGGCCCAGGTCGCGCTCATCGTTTCCACGCCGCGCCGATAGACCATCGTGACGCTCGCGGCGCCGAGCTTGCGGCTCTGCACGGCCGCATCGACCGCCGTATTGCCGCCGCCGATCACCACCACGCGGCGCCCGACCGGCACGTTCTCGAGCGCATCGGCCTGCCGCACCTGCTCGATGAAGTCGACCGCGTTCATCACGCCGGCGAGCGCTTCGCCGTCGAGCGCGAGCGCGCGCACGCCGGCCAGGCCGATCGCGAGAAACACCGCGTCGTGCTGTTCGCGCAGCGCGTCGAGCGTGATGTCGCGGCCGAGCGCGGCGCCCGTCTGCAGCGCGATGCCGCCGACCGACAGCAGCCAGTCGACCTCGCGCTGCGCAAAGTCGTCGACGGTCTTGTAGGCCGCGATCCCGTATTCGTTGAGCCCGCCCGCCTTTGCGCGCGCGTCGAACAGCGTGACGCGGTGCCCGGCGAGCGCGAGCCGGTGCGCGCACGCGAGCCCGGCCGGCCCGGCGCCGACCACCGCGACGTGGCGCCCGGTGTCGGGGGCACGCCGGAACGACACGGCGCCCGACGCCATCGCCCAGTCGGTTGCGTGCCGCTGCAGCGCGCCGATCGCGACCGGCTGCGCATCCTGGTGATTGCGCACGCACGCCCCTTCGCACAGGATCTCGGTCGGGCACACGCGCGCGCACATGCCGCCGAGCGGGTTCGCCGACAGGATGTCCGTCGCCGCGCCCTTCAGGTTGCCGTTGCCGATCTTGCGGATGAAGCCGGGAATGTCGATCCGCGTCGGACAGGCCTGCACGCACGGCGCGTCGTAGCAGTAATGGCAGCGGCTCGCGGCCGCCGCCGCGGCAGTCGGATCGAGCAGCGGCGCGATATCGGCGAACTCGCACGAGAGTTGCGTGGACGACAGGCGGTGCGCGGCGATGTCGCCGGTTTGCTGGGTGGCCATACTCGTTCCTTCGTCAAGGTGAGGACAAAGCCGTGCCTGCCGGCTGCGCTCGCGCGAAGCCGGGACGGCATATTTGTAGCAATGCGTACGATCAGTCGATAAGAGGATGCCGGCTAAGGCAGCGTCGTCATGACGCGGGTTCGCACGCGCGCGCCAGCATCGCGTGCAGCAGCACGTTCGCGCCCGCCTCGATCCATTCGGGCGTCGCGTCCTCGATCTCGTTGTGGCTGATGCCGTCGACACACGGCACGAACACCATCGACGTCGGCGCGACCTGCGCGAGATAGCACGCGTCGTGGCCCGCGCCCGACACCATGTCGCGATGCGAATAGCCGAAGCGTTCGGCCGCGGCGCGCACCGCTTTCACGCAGTCGGCGTCGAACGCGACGGGCTTGTAGTAGAAGATCTGCTCGAGCTGCGTGTCGAGGCCGATGCCGGCCGCGATGCGCGCGACGCCATCGCGCAGCGCGGCGTCCATTTGCGCGAGCACGGCGTCGTCCGGATGCCGGAAGTCGACCGTGAAGAACACGCGGCCCGGAATCACGTTCCGCGAGTTCGGATACACCTGCATCATCCCGACCGTCGCGCAGCCGAACGGCGCGTGGTCGAGCCCGATCCGGTTGACGAGGTCGACCACGCGCGAGGCGCCCAGCAGCGCATCGCGGCGGCGCGGCATCGGCGTCGGGCCGGCATGCGCCTCCTGCCCCGTGAACGTGATTTCGTACCAGCGCTGCCCCTGCGCATCGGTGACGACGCCGATCGTCTTCTGCTCGGCCTCGAGAATCGGTCCCTGCTCGATATGCAGTTCGAACGCCGCGTGCAGCGGCCGGCCACCGCACGGCGCGTCGCCGGCGTAGCCGATGCGCGCGAGCTCGTCGCCGATCGTCTTGCCGTCGACGTCCTTGCGCGACAGGCCGTATTCGAGCGGGAACACGCCGGCGAACACGCCCGAGGCGACCATCGCGGGCGCGAAGCGCGAGCCCTCCTCGTTGGTCCAGATCACCACCTCGACCGGGTGCTCGGTTTCGATCCCGCGATCGTTAAGACTGCGGATCACTTCGAGTCCGCCCAGCACGCCGTAGATGCCGTCGAAGCGGCCGCCCGTCGGCTGCGAATCCGCATGCGACCCGGTGACGACCGGCGGCGCATCCGCCACGCGGCCCGCACGGCGCATGAACACGTTCCCCATCCGGTCGACCGTCACCGTGCAACCGGCTGCTTTCGCCCAGCTGACGATCAGGTCGCGGCCCGCCTTGTCGAGATCGGTGAGGGCGAGGCGACAGACGCCGCCTTTCGGCGTTGCGCCGATCTTCGCCATCTGCATCAGGCTGTCCCACAAACGCTTGCCGTCGACCTTGATCGACGGGTCGAGTGTTGCCCGCTTCACTGCTTCGGATACCGCGTTCATGCGCGTTGCTCCTCTGGGTCGGTCATGCTGTCGGTTCGGTCGCTGCCGGTGCACGCGCGGTGTTTCGTGGGGCATGTCCGCACGTGCCAGGTGCACGATTCCGGCTCACCGTCGGCGCTCGGCCAGGCACTTCGCCAGGGCCGTCCGCCGCTCGTCCAATCCTGTCCGATTGGACAGGTTTTAGGCTAATCTTTCTGCCAAATCAACGTCTTTCTTGCGTGGACAGATATAGCGAGAAGCGTGCCACCGCACCGCAGCATGCGCGGTGCACACGCGCATTCGCACGCGTGCCGTCGCGATGCCGGGCGGCTAGAATGAAGCGCAACGCGGCATGCACGCCGCGCGAGGCCTACGATGAAACGTGACGAAGCGGTAGCGGAAATGACGAAACGCGCAGAAATGCCCGCGCCTTTGCGGCGACGCAAGGCGCACATCCGCGAATCGAATGAAGCGCATCTGCTCGCGTGCGCCGAAGCCGTGTTCGCGGAACGCGGGCTCGACGGCGCGAGCACCGCGATGATCGCGGAGCGCGCGGGCCTGCCGAAAGCCAACCTGCATTACTACTTCCCGACGAAGCTGGCGCTGTACCGCCGCGTGCTCGAGGATCTGTTCGAGGACTGGCATCGGGCCGCCAACACGTTCGAGGGCAGCGACGACCCGGTCGACGCGATCGGCGGCTACGTGCGCGCGAAGATGGAGCTGTCGCGGCGGCGGCCGCTCGGCTCGAAGGTATGGGCGAACGAAATCATCCAGGGCGCGGAGCATATGCAGGACATCCTCGCGCAGCGCGTCAAACCATGGTTCGATACGCGCGTGAAGGTGATCGACGACTGGATCGCGCGCGGGCTGCTCGCACCGATCGACGCGCAGGCATTGATGTACCTGATCTGGGCGACGACCCAGCATTACGCGGATTTCGATGCGCAGATCCGTGCGCTGAGCGGAAAGCGGGCGCTCACGCAGAAGGCGTTCGCGGAGAAATCCGAGCAGGTGGTTCAGCTGGTGATCCGGGCGTGCGGCGCGGTTTCGCCAAATGCGAAGCGTTAGCGCAAAGTCGGCCCGGCAGGGACATTTGTCTGACGTGTGATCGAGATGGCGGGGCTGTTCGGCATGTGGACACTTCGTGAACCGGTGAAGCTCGCTTCAATGCGGGTCGTTGCATCCACAACGATACATCAAGTCGCGCTACGGACGAGTCTCGGGTTCAATGCCCGTTCGACACCACGCCGCGATTCAATACTGCCCCTCGCCCACGCCGTCCTCGCGCGCGCGGACCGTATGGTAAGCTCGCGCAGCAAGTCAGCCTGTCGGTCGCCGCGCCGCGTGATACCGTTTTCGCGGGCCACAGTGCGCCGGTCGCGATCCACCTCGTTTCGATCATTCCCATGCATCGCCCGCGCCATCCGGAGCAAGCGCTCCGCTGTGCCGCATGGGCCGGCAACCGAATCGTGTTCTCCATTCTCATGCAAGCATCCGATCCTTTCTCCGGCTACGTGAGCGACGTGACGTTCCCGGACCGCTTCCATCGCGAGTTGTCCCCCGCGTGGCTGAATTACGCCAGCGTACTGGGCGGCGCCCGGCCGAAAGATCTGGGCCGGCCGTTCCGCTACCTCGACCTCGGCTGCGGCTTCGCGCATTCGACCGTCATCAATGCGGCGGCGTTTCCACACGCCGAGTTTCATGCGTGCGACTTCAATCCGGCCCACATCGAAGCAGCCACACGGCGCGCGACCGGGCTCGGCATCGACAATGTCGTGTTCCACGAGGCGAGCTTCGACGCGTTGCTCGATCAGGCTCTGCCGCCGTTCGACTTCATCGTGATGCACGGCGTCTACAGCTGGGTCGATGCCGATGTCCGGCGCGTCGTCCGGCAATTGGTCGCGCGACACCTGGCCGACGAAGGGCGGGCCTACGTCAGCTACAACTGCCAGCCTGGCTGGTCGGCCGAAATGCCATTGCGCAAGCTGATGCTCGAACTGGCGCAGGCGGCTGACGGCGGCACCGAAGCGCGCATAGGCAGCGCGATCGCCGGCATGCAAGGTCTCGCCAACCCGGGTGTCCGCTACTTCCGCGACAATCCGGCCGCCACCGACGCACTGGCGGCGCTCGCGAAGGATCCGCACGACTACCTCGCGCACGAGTTCCTGAACCGCGCGTGGGAGGTCCACTACTCGGTCGACGTCATCGACGAGATGGCCGCGGCGAACCTCGCTTACGCGGGCAGCGCAACGCTCGCGGACAATCATCCGATGCTGCTGATCGACCGTCAGGCGGCCAATGCGATCGCGGCGCTGCCGAACCCACGGTTGCGGCATCTGGCCGAGGATTTCGCCGTCAATCGCCGCTTTCGCCGCGACGTGTTCGTGCGCGGCGCGCTCGCAAGTCCGGCGCCGGCTCAGGCCATCCGGCATCTCGACGAAATCGCGATCGGCTGCACGACCGAGGTCGAACGGATCGAGACGCGCGTGACGATACCGCGCGGCGCGCTGAATTTTCAGCCGAATTTCATCGCCGACCTGCGTGCGCTGATGCGACAGGGTGCGATGCGAATCGGCGAGATCGTTGCCCGTCTCGGCGGCGAACGCCACAACCCGCCGGAGATCCTGCAGAACCTGCTGTTCCTCGTCGCGAGCGGTACGCTGACGCCGTTCGCCCAGGCGGGCGGCTGCACGGAAACGGGTGTGCGACGCGCGGCGAGCCCGTCTGCGGCACAGGCACTCACGCTGGCAAGCAGCGCAGACGACGCGACGCCCGCGTTCGTGCCCAGCGAAGCACTCGGCAGCGGTGTTGCGGTAAATGCCGACGAAGCAAAGCAGGCGCTGCGCTGGATCGCCGGCGAGGCGATGCTGCGCCCGGACCGGCTCGCGCGCCTCGGCGTGCTGCGCGGAGCGTGATACGCGCGGTGATTCTGGATTGGAGAGGAAGGATAGAACGCGCCGATGGCGCGCTCTATCGCATTTCCTGGACTGGAAATGCAAAAACCCCCGCCTTTCGGGCGGGGGTTTCTGGCTTAGGGAGCCTGACGATTACCTACTTTCACACGGGAATCCGCACTATCATCGGCGTAGAGTCGTTTCACGGTCCTGTTCGGGATGGGAAGGGGTGGGACCGACTCGCTATGGTCATCAGGCAAAGAGGGTTGTCGCGCGGCTTCGCAGCGCGACCAATCTGGGAAGAAGCAGTAATTTTGGTTGTGTGTATCACACACGAGAATCCAACTTGTCGCCTCGATCGCGGCCGGTGCTTGCGCACGGCGCCGATCTACAAGGCAGACTTGTTATAGGATCAAGCCTTACGGGCAATTAGTATCAGTTAGCTGAACGCATTACTGCGCTTACACACCTGACCTATCAACGTCCTGGTCTCGAACGACCCTTCAAGGGGATCTAGTCCCCAGGGATATCTCATCTTAAGGCGAGTTTCCCGCTTAGATGCTTTCAGCGGTTATCTCTTCCGAACATAGCTACCCGGCGATGCCACTGGCGTGACAACCGGTACACCAGAGGTTCGTCCACTCCGGTCCTCTCGTACTAGGAGCAGCCCCCTTCAAATATCCAACGCCCACGGCAGATAGGGACCAAACTGTCTCACGACGTTTTAAACCCAGCTCACGTACCTCTTTAAATGGCGAACAGCCATACCCTTGGGACCGGCTACAGCCCCAGGATGAGATGAGCCGACATCGAGGTGCCAAACACCGCCGTCGATATGAACTCTTGGGCGGTATCAGCCTGTTATCCCCAGAGTACCTTTTATCCGTTGAGCGATGGCCCTTCCATACAGAACCACCGGATCACTATGACCTGCTTTCGCACCTGCTCGACTTGTCGGTCTCGCAGTTAAGCACGCTTATGCCATTGCACTATCAGCACGATTTCCGACCGTACCTAGCGTACCTTCGTACTCCTCCGTTACGCTTTGGGAGGAGACCGCCCCAGTCAAACTGCCTACCATGCACTGTCCCCGACCCGGATCACGGGCCAAGGTTAGAACCTCAAACAAACCAGGGTGGTATTTCAAGGACGGCTCCACCGAAACTAGCGTTCCGGTTTCATAGCCTCCCACCTATCCTACACAGATCGGTTCAAAGTCCAATGCAAAGCTACAGTAAAGGTTCATGGGGTCTTTCCGTCTAGCCGCGGGTAGATTGCATCATCACAAACACTTCAACTTCGCTGAGTCTCGGGAGGAGACAGTGTGGCCATCGTTACGCCATTCGTGCAGGTCGGAACTTACCCGACAAGGAATTTCGCTACCTTAGGACCGTTATAGTTACGGCCGCCGTTTACCGGGACTTCAATCAAGAGCTTGCACCCCATCATTTAATCTTCCGGCACCGGGCAGGCGTCACACCCTATACGTCCACTTTCGTGTTTGCAGAGTGCTGTGTTTTTATTAAACAGTCGCAGCCACCAGTTTATTGCAACCCCTTCACCCTTTGCGCGCAGGCGCATCAAGCTACAAGGGCGTACCTTATCCCGAAGTTACGGTACCAATTTGCCGAGTTCCTTCTCCCGAGTTCTCTCAAGCGCCTTAGAATACTCATCTCGCCCACCTGTGTCGGTTTGCGGTACGGTCATCGTTAAACTGAAGCTTAGAGGCTTTTCTTGGAACCACTTCCAATTGCTTCGCTTCCTAAGAAGCTCGCGCCACACCCTTGAATTGCGCACCCGGATTTGCCTAAGTGCCTTCTCCAATGCAGCGACCGGGACTTCCAACACCCGGACAACCTTCCGCGATCCGTCCCCCCATCGCATTTAACAATGGTGCAGGAATATTGACCTGCTTCCCATCAGCTACGCATTTCTGCCTCGCCTTAGGGGCCGACTCACCCTACGCCGATGAACGTTGCGTAGGAAACCTTGGGCTTACGGCGAGGGGGCCTTTCACCCCCTTTATCGCTACTCATGTCAGCATTCGCACTTCCGATACCTCCAGCACGCTTTTCAACGCACCTTCGCAGGCTTACGGAACGCTCTCCTACCATGCGTGCTAAGCACGCATCCGCAGCTTCGGTATATAGCTTAGCCCCGTTACATCTTCCGCGCAGGACGACTCGATCAGTGAGCTATTACGCTTTCTTTAAAGGGTGGCTGCTTCTAAGCCAACCTCCTGACTGTTTTAGCCTTCCCACTTCGTTTCCCACTTAGCTATATTTGGGGACCTTAGCTGGCGGTCTGGGTTGTTTCCCTCTTGACACCGGACGTTAGCACCCGATGTCTGTCTCCCGTGATTGCACTCTTCGGTATTCGGAGTTTGCTATGGCGGGGTAATCTGCAATAGACCCCCCAACCATGACAGTGCTCTACCCCCGAAGGTGAGACACGAGGCACTACCTAAATAGTTTTCGGAGAGAACCAGCTATTTCCAAGTTTGTTTAGCCTTTCACCCCTATCCACAGCTCATCCCCTAACTTTTCAACGTTAGTGGGTTCGGACCTCCAGTACGTGTTACCGCACCTTCATCCTGGCCATGGATAGATCACTTGGTTTCGGGTCTACGCCCAGCAACTGAACGCCCTATTCGGACTCGCTTTCGCTACGCCTGCCCTATACGGTTAAGCTTGCTACTGAACGTAAGTCGCTGACCCATTATACAAAAGGTACGCCGTCACCCCTTACGAGGCTCCGACTGTTTGTATGCATGCGGTTTCAGGATCTATTTCACTCCCCTCCCGGGGTTCTTTTCGCCTTTCCCTCACGGTACTGGTTCACTATCGGTCGATCACGAGTATTTAGCCTTGGAGGATGGTCCCCCCATCTTCAGACAGGATTTCACGTGTCCCGCCCTACTTGTCGTACACTTAGTTCTTTCATACTGTTTTCGCCTACAGGGCTATCACCTGCTATGGCCGCACTTTCCAGAGCGTTCGGCTAACAATACAAATAAAGAGTACAAGGCTCATCCCATTTCGCTCGCCACTACTTTGGGAATCTCGGTTGATTTCTTTTCCTGCGGTTACTTAGATGTTTCAGTTCACCGCGTTCGCTTCACATGGCCTATGTATTCAGCCATGGATACTCCAAAAGGAGTGGGTTTCCCCATTCGGACATCTACGGATCAAAGCTCGTTTGCCAGCTCCCCGTAGCTTTTCGCAGGCTACCGCGTCCTTCATCGCCTGTGATCGCCAAGGCATCCACCACATGCACTTGTTCGCTTGACCCTATAACGAGTCTGTCTCGTTACAGGTTGAGTTCTCGCGTTGTGCCGTATTCCAATTGAGCCGAACGTTAAGTTCGAATCATCTTGAGATACATCGATACAATCACAACCCGGATAGTTTTCACGTCCATCTCAAGACGCTTCCGCTATCCAAATTACTTACTTCTTCCAGATTGTTAAAGAACGACAGCCGATATGGTGTTACTCATATCACTCTGACTGGCTCAATCGCCAATGACAAAGATTCGACTCAAGTCGAACGCTTGTCATTGAAGATTGGTGGAGGCAGACGGGATCGAACCGACGACCCCCTGCTTGCAAAGCAGGTGCTCTCCCAGCTGAGCTATGCCCCCATGTACAGAGACTTCCTCAGGTTTCAGCCCATCGGCATGGGGTACTCGTAAGCGCTAAAGCGCTAACGATCACCGGCACACGTCAGACAATGGTGGGTCTGGTTGGATTCGAACCAACGACCCCCGCCTTATCAAGACGGTGCTCTAACCGACTGAGCTACAGACCCCTGAGTCTGTCCTAATTTACAGCCGATAAGCGTGAGCGCTCAACTTCGCGAGATAGCTCTAGAAAGGAGGTGATCCAGCCGCACCTTCCGATACGGCTACCTTGTTACGACTTCACCCCAGTCATGAATCCTACCGTGGTGACCGTCCTCCTTGCGGTTAGACTAGCCACTTCTGGTAAAACCCACTCCCATGGTGTGACGGGCGGTGTGTACAAGACCCGGGAACGTATTCACCGCGGCATGCTGATCCGCGATTACTAGCGATTCCAGCTTCATGCACTCGAGTTGCAGAGTGCAATCCGGACTACGATCGGTTTTCTGGGATTAGCTCCCCCTCGCGGGTTGGCAACCCTCTGTTCCGACCATTGTATGACGTGTGAAGCCCTACCCATAAGGGCCATGAGGACTTGACGTCATCCCCACCTTCCTCCGGTTTGTCACCGGCAGTCTCCCTAGAGTGCTCTTGCGTAGCAACTAAGGACAAGGGTTGCGCTCGTTGCGGGACTTAACCCAACATCTCACGACACGAGCTGACGACAGCCATGCAGCACCTGTGTATCGGTTCTCTTTCGAGCACTCCCGCCTCTCAGCAGGATTCCGACCATGTCAAGGGTAGGTAAGGTTTTTCGCGTTGCATCGAATTAATCCACATCATCCACCGCTTGTGCGGGTCCCCGTCAATTCCTTTGAGTTTTAATCTTGCGACCGTACTCCCCAGGCGGTCAACTTCACGCGTTAGCTACGTTACTAAGGAAATGAATCCCCAACAACTAGTTGACATCGTTTAGGGCGTGGACTACCAGGGTATCTAATCCTGTTTGCTCCCCACGCTTTCGTGCATGAGCGTCAGTATTGGCCCAGGGGGCTGCCTTCGCCATCGGTATTCCTCCACATCTCTACGCATTTCACTGCTACACGTGGAATTCTACCCCCCTCTGCCATACTCTAGCCTGCCAGTCACCAATGCAGTTCCCAGGTTGAGCCCGGGGATTTCACATCGGTCTTAGCAAACCGCCTGCGCACGCTTTACGCCCAGTAATTCCGATTAACGCTCGCACCCTACGTATTACCGCGGCTGCTGGCACGTAGTTAGCCGGTGCTTATTCTTCCGGTACCGTCATCCCCGAAGGATATTAGCCCTCAGGATTTCTTTCCGGACAAAAGTGCTTTACAACCCGAAGGCCTTCTTCACACACGCGGCATTGCTGGATCAGGCTTTCGCCCATTGTCCAAAATTCCCCACTGCTGCCTCCCGTAGGAGTCTGGGCCGTGTCTCAGTCCCAGTGTGGCTGGTCGTCCTCTCAGACCAGCTACTGATCGTCGCCTTGGTAGGCCTTTACCCCACCAACTAGCTAATCAGCCATCGGCCAACCCTATAGCGCGAGGCCCGAAGGTCCCCCGCTTTCATCCGTAGATCGTATGCGGTATTAATCCGGCTTTCGCCGGGCTATCCCCCACTACAGGACATGTTCCGATGTATTACTCACCCGTTCGCCACTCGCCACCAGGTGCAAGCACCCGTGCTGCCGTTCGACTTGCATGTGTAAGGCATGCCGCCAGCGTTCAATCTGAGCCAGGATCAAACTCTTCAGTTTAAACCTGTTACTGTTTTCGGTTCGGTTAAGAACCGGTCGCTCACTCAAAGCTGACAGGAATATGAATTGCTTCATAAACCTGACTTACTTTAGTGTGAGACTCTTGATACTTTTGCTATCTGATCCGAGGATCAGCTCGCTTCGATCAAGCGCCCACACTTATCGGCTGTTAATTTTTAAAGAGCGTTTCTGCGAGAAATTCGGCGTTGGCCTTGTTTCCCAGCAGCGCTGCGTTTTCAGCAGCAGAGAAGCGAGATTATGAACCGTGTTTCGCAGTTCGTCAACAACTTTTTTACTACTTCGTTGCGACTGCGGGGTTCTTCTTCTCAGCCAGCCGCGCGTCCCATCCTGCGACACACCACCAGCTTCGCTTCCCCTTCCGCGCTGCGTTTCCGTTAGCGCGAAAGAGGCGTGATTCTAGGCAGCCCGCGCGAGATGCGCAAGGGGTTTCGTGAAATAAATTTAAAAACCTCTTAAACCGGACGCCGCCTCTTATATAGCTGACTTATCGATGTACGACGCGTCTATATAGAAAGCACCGCCCCCGTAATTGCACACACATACACGACGCGCCCGCACAGGAACCCATTTATGGGATGAACGCCGAATGCCCGGTCGAGTATCATGCCGCGATCGCACTCCCCATACTGACCCATGATGGATAGCACCACCCGATCCGACGAAGCCGACTTTCGCGCCGAATACCTCGCACTGAGCCAGCGCGCCGCCGCGCTGGAAGAACAGGTCCCGTCTCTCCTGCAACGCATCTCCGACGTGCTGCCCCGCATCGGCGGACAATCCGAGCTGGCGGACGATTACCGGGAAGCGCTGGTCGGCGCGCGCAATGCGGCACTGGTCTCCATCGAAAACTACCAGCAGGCCTTCCCGTTCCTGCAAACCGCGGAATCGATCATCGAGCAGCTGGACAAGACGCCCGCCCGCGACGAAGACGAAGAGTGGCGCGACGCATTGGTGCAGCGTCTCGACGAACTGATCGATGTCGCAACCGTGATGATCGACGATGCGGACGCGCACTACGAGCAGGCGCAAGATCCCGATCCGGCCGACGTGCCGCCATCCCTGCTCGACGACTGAACGACCCGGCCGCCGGCGCACTTCCCGTAAAAGCTCACCGTGACATGGGAAGGACGCCGGGCCGGTGTGCCCGACTACGGCGCGGGATAGCCGATCGGTTCGCTCACCCTGGGCACCCGGATGTACCCGCCCTCTGCATCCCCATATGCGTCGGCGCTTCCTTCGACCACGAATCGCGCCGTCAATGCGCACAGCGCCGCGTCCCTCGCATCGACGGAGGTCAGCGTCGTGACGTCGATCCCCCATCCCTCCAGTAATTGTCTGCGCTGAACGCGCTTCTGCCTGGCGGACGCGACGTCCTTGCCCAGCAGCGCGCACGTGATCGCGTGCGGATAGGTCTCGAAGCTCACGCGCCCGCCCGCGTAGCGCGGCGCGCTCAGCAGCGGGTACGCGCCGTCAAGTGCGCGATAAACCCGCTCGCCGACGAACATCCAGTCGTAGAAGCCCGTGGTATTGGCCAGCGCCCGCTCCCGCGCCGGCGTCGAGAACAACGAGATCCGTTCGCGCACCAGCGCGCGCTCGGCCGCCCGGTGGCCCTCGCCGGCCCACCATCGACACGGCGCATCGACACCCACGGCCACCACGTCATGTTCGAGGCACAGCGGCAGCAGCGCTTCCGGCGCTACGCCGCGGGCGCGATGCAGGATCGACGTGCCTTGCAGGATCACGAGATCGCACAGCTTCAGGTTCCCGCCCACGTCGATGCCGGCAACGGGCGCCGTTCGCATCGTCCTCGCCCGCACGGTCATGCCGACGGCCGCGCGTCGTACGCGGCGTCGAAGATTGCCTCGAGCCCCGGATGCACGCCGCGCATCCGGTCGACCACCGCCTTCGCCCAGTCGAAATACGCCTGCTTGCGATCCAGCGGCCAGTCCGCCGGCGGACGCGTCGCGATATCGCGCAGGTTGCAGATCTTGTCCGCCAGCTTCACGAGTTTCGCGCGGCGGCTGATGTGCGCGGCATGTTCGATCTGCAGACGCTTGCGCTCGTCCTGCGGCAGCGACTTGTCGTCCGTCAGCTCCATCACGATGTCGGCGATGTCCTTGCCGAACCGGCGCAGCAATTCCTGCTCGGTCGTCCCGGTATCCTCGACCGTGTCGTGCAGCACCGCGGCGACAATCACCCGCTCGTCCTCGATGCCGGCCTCGTTGGCGAGCACGTCCGCCAGCGCGATCGGGTGATTGATGTACGGCGACGCTTCGTCGTCCTTGCGCCGCTGATTGCGATGCCTGTCCGCGGCGAACGCCATGGCGGCGACCAGCTTGTTCATCGTTGCCCCCTGATTCGCCGGAACCGCGAGGCGATCCGGCATTCCGTATCCGCGTGCATTCTTGCAGATTCCCCGGCCGCCGCGACCGAAGCTACGCGGCAGCCGCCTCGCGCTGCAGCGGCACCACGTTGACCTGCTCGCCGAACACCGCCTTCACCAGCGGCAGCAGGTGATCGTGGTGCGTGAGGAACAGCACCTGCGTCCTCGTCGACAAGTCCCGCAACGCCTCGAGGCCCGCCTTCGACCGCGCATCGTCGAAGTTGATGAACAGATCATCGGCGACGAACGGCAGCGCGGTCTTGTTGCGAAGCTGGAGTTCGAGCGCCGCGATCCGCAGCGCGAGGAACAGCTGGTCGCGCGTCCCTTCGCTCATCCCGGTCACCTCGACCGTCGTGCCCTTCGTCCGCTTCGCATGCAGCGCCGGCGGCGACGTCTCGGTGTCGACCGTCAGCCTCGCGAACTCGCCGAGCGTCAGTCCCGCGAAAATCCCCCCCGCGCGCTTGAGCATCGGCCCCTGCTTCTGGTCGCGATAGCGATCCGTCGCCCACTTCAGCAGCCGGCTCGCGGTCGCCGCCTCCAGGTACTGTTCGGCGGCGTCGCCCATCGCGGCCAGCGCTTCCTGCCGCTTCGCCTCGGCAACCGCCGCACCGGCCTGGCCGGCGACCGCGCCGAACGCCTGTTCCGCCACCACCTGCCGCTGCGCGAGCTCGTTCAGGCGCTTGCCGACATCGCTCAATGCCTGCTTCGCCGATTCGAGCAGCGCCGGCACCTCGGCGATGTCCTGCTCCGCGATCTCGGCCTCGATCGCGTCCTGCGACAGGCCGTCGCCGTCCCGCACCAGCGCCTCCTGCGCCGCCTCGACCGCCTGCCGCAACTGGCGCTGCCGGTCGGAGCGCTCGGCCAGCGGCAGCGCCGCGTCGATCGACACGACGCCGGCCGACTGGAGAAGCGGCTGGATCCGCGCGTCCGCGCCCGCGACCGCGGCCACCGCGTCCGCCACCTTGCCCTCGGCCTGCCGGATTGCGTCGTCGGCCCGCTCGATCGCTTTCGCCGTTTCCCTCGCGGCCGCGAGGCGCGCCGTCAGCCGGCGCACAACCTCCGGCCAGTTGTCGGCCGCCAGCAGCGCGGGATCCAGCGCGTCGGCCAGCCGGCGCGCATCGTTCTCCAGCGCGGCCAGCTCGGCGCGGATCGCGGCCATCCGGCCGCGCGGCGCATCGGCCGCCGCCAGGCCGGCCGCAACGGCATTCGCCAGCTCGACCGCCCCTTCCGCCACCGCAAGCGTCACGGCACTCGTGGTGAGCCTGGCGTCCGCCAGCGCGTCGCGCCATTGCGCCTGCCACGCGTCGTAGGCCGCCTGCGCAAGATCGACCTTCGCCTGCGCGCTCGCACACCCGCGTTCCGCCTGACGCGCCTGGTCGGCCAGGCTGCCCTGTTGCGCATTCGCCTTTTCCGCCGCCTGCACGAACGACTCGGCGGCAACGACGCGGGCCGCCAGCGCGTCCGACTCGCTGTCGCGCGCCACCGTGCGCAGCGCCGACGACAGTGCCGCGTCGGCCGCCGTGCGCGCCGCGCGCATCGTGTCGAGCTCGTGCGCCTGACGCTCGCGCTCGGCCTGCGCGACGAACACCGCTTCACGCTTCGCCAGCCAGTCGTTCAGGTCGGCCAGCGGCATGCCCGGCACACCGGCGGCCGTCATCAACTGCGCCCACGCGTTGCGGGACGTGGCAAGCGCCCGCTCGCGCTCGGCCAACGCGGCCTGCTTGCGCGCCTGGTTCGCACGCGCCGACTCGACCTGCTGACGCAGCGACTGCAGCGTCGCCGCCGCCTGCGTCGTGCCGAGCTGGGAATCGACGAGCTCGTCCGCGAGCCGGATCGCATCGTCGACGGCCGGCGCGCCGGCTTCGAGGCCGACCGCGCCGCGCTTGATCTCCCCCCACGCACCGTCGCGGCGCGTGCGCGCCGCCTGCACGTCGGCGCTCGTGACGACCTTGTGGTTTTCCGTGAAATGCCGTTCCTGCAGTTCGAGCCGCTCCAGCTCCTCGCACGCCTGATCCAGCGCGTCGCGCGCCGCACCGACCGCGCTCGCCTGCTCGCTGTCGTCCTTCTGCCACGCGGCGAGCCGCGCCGTCGACGGCAGGTCGAGCGCGCGCAACGCCGCCGCCGGCCGGCGCCACTGCCCGAGCCCGTCGAGCGCATCGCGCAGCGCGCGCTCCGATGCGGCTACCTCGCGCTCGAGCGCCTGCTCCCTCGGCGCGCTGTTCCTGAAACCCTGCGCGTCGGCAAGCGCGGCGCGCAGCGCCTCCGGCACCTCGACGGTCGCCAGCCCGGCCAGCTGGCCCTGCAGTTGCGCAAGCTCGCGCGCCCGTTCGTCGAGCGCCTCGCGCGCACCGAGCAACGCCTGCTGCAACGCACCGTGCTCGCGCAGCAGGTTGGTGACCGTCTTCAGCGACAGCGCCTTCGGCAACGCCGCGCGCAGCGCCGCTTCGTCCTCGGGCCAGCCGAGCTGCGCCGCGCCGCCGAACGCGGCCGACAGGTGACGGTCGAGCTCCGCCTCGCGCAGCAGCAAGTCCTGCGGATGATTCGCGCACGCGCTGCGCAGCCGGTCGAGCGCCTCGATGTCGCCCGCCAGCGCAAGCGCGCCGTGGTCCGCGGCGATCGCGTCGCGCGCCTGCCGCTTGGCGGCGAGATCGGCGCGCCGCTCTTCCTGCACCTTGCGCTCCGCCGCGAGATCGCCCTGTGCCTTCAGCAGGTCCGCGTACGCGGTCGGCGGCAATTCCACGACGTCGCCCAGCTCCGCCAGCGCGGCGTGCTTGACCGTCAGCTCCTTCAGGTACGGCGCGAGCCGCCGCACGCGCTCGAGCTTCGAGCGCAGCGATTCGAGCCGGCGCTGTTCGGCACGCACGTGCTCGATCTCCTGCTCGACCACCTCGCACGCTTCCTTGCGGTCGACCCAGTCCCGCGTGCGCACCTGCACCGCCTTCAGTTCGCCCACGGCTTCGCTGAAGGCCGTCTCGGCCACCGCGAACGCGCTGCCGCTGCGCCGCGGCGCCCACAGCTCGAGCGCGCGCGCATCCAGTTCCTCGCGCACCGGCCCGAGGCTCCCGACGCCCGCCGCCGATTCGAACAGCACCTGGCCGAGCTTGTCGGACGCGTCGAGAATGCTCCTGCCGCCCTCGACCAGCCGCCCATGGTCGAGCCCGAACATCTGCTCGAAGAACTCCTTGCTCGCGCCGTCGAGCACGGCCGCCAGATAATCGTCCGGCAGCTTGTCGTCCGCCGGCGTGCGCAGCGGGCTGCGGCCCCGCGCCCGATGGAACGCCATCTCGCCGGCGACGCCTTCCAGCACGCCGCCGAGCCGCAGCTCCGGCGTGCTGTGCAGGAAATCGAGCGGCGTCTGCAGCTTCATGCCGAACAGCAGCTCCGACACGGCCGTGCGGATCGTCGACTTGCCGGCCTCGTTGGGCCCGACGATCACGTGGAAATCGTGGTCCGCGCGCGGAAAGCGCAGCGTCGCATCGGTGAACTTGCCGTACTTGATCAGGTCGAGTTGCTTGATGCGCATCGCTCATTCCCCCCGCGACAGGCGCGCGAGCAGCGCGGGCCCGACCTGCTGCACCAGGCCCGTCAGTTCGCCGGACCTCGCGAGCCCGAGCAGCGGCGCCTCCTCCTTCACCTCGCTGCGCACCTTGCCGACGAACGGCCGAAGGTCGCGCTCGAGCAGCGCGAGGAATTCCGGGTCGTGCGCGGCGTCCGCCAGGATCTGCTTCAGGTCCTCCAGCGCTTCCAGCTGCTCGCGCGCGCCATGCGACTCGTCCGCCGCGGAGGTCGCGAGCTTGACCTTCTCGAGCCACAGCCGCTCGTTGCCGATGATGCCGATCTGGTTCAGCACTTCCGCGCGCAGCTGCGTGGCCCGCCCGAAGAACAGCCCGTGAGCGGGCGTTTGCCCCGTCACCGTCACGCGCACCGCGCGCGGCACGTGGCCGTCGACCGTCAGCAGCGCCTCGAGCGACTGGCCGATCTTGCGGGACAGGTCGGCGATCGACGCGCAATCGGACGCATCGACCGACACCGCCTCCCAGCGCAGCACGTCGAGAAACAGGCGCTCGACGTGCGTGTGGCCGTTCTCGACCGTGACGAGCACCGCGCCGCGGCGGCCCGTCTCGCGGATGTGCCGGCCCTGCAGGTTCCCCGGAAACACGACGGTGGACGGCCCCGTCCACTGCTGGAACTCGTGCACGTGACCGAGCGCCCAGTAGTCGTAGCCCTTCGCGTGCAGCTCCGCCAGCGTGCAGGGCGCATAGTTCGCGTGGACGGTATTGCCCTCCAGCGCCGTGTGCAGCACGCCGATGTTGTAGTGGCCGGCCACCGGCGCCGGATAGCCGATCGCCAGGTTCTCGACGACCGCCTTGTCCTTGAAGCTCTGCCCGTGCAGCGCGACGTTGAACTCCTGCAGCAGGTGCACCTCCGGCTTGCGATGGCTGAACACCGTGACGTTGTCCGGCAGCGTCAGCTTCTTCGTCATCTCGCTCTCGGCGTCGTGGTTGCCCCACAGTACGAACGCGCGGATGCCCGCCTTGCGCAGCCGCCCCATCTGCTGGCCGAAGAAGATGCCGGTGTTGTGATCCTTCCAGTCGCCGTCGTACAGATCGCCGGCGATCACGAGAAACGCCACCTCCTCCTCGATCGCGCGATCGACGAGCTGCCGCAGCGCGTCGCGCGACGCGTTGCGCAGCTGCGCGGCCGGCGCATCGGGATAGGCGCTCAGGCCGTGCAGCGGGCTGTCCAGGTGTATGTCTGCCGCGTGGATGAACTTCACGACGATTCCTCGGGTACGTATCGGGGGTGGAGCAGGCGATGCCCGCGGGCGGCCGGTTCGCCGTCGCGGCATCGCCGGAATCGGCAGATTGTAGTGGTCATTTCGCCGGCCGCGATCGCCGGACGGTCATTGCCGGCCATCGATCGCATGCCGCCCGCCCGGCAAGCCCCGGATCGCGTGCGCCCGAACCCACGCAATCCGCCGGCGCCGGTCACTCCCCGCGCGGCACGGGCGGCGGCGCAAAGCGGTTGTCGTTGCCCGGGAACGGGTTCGCGTTGCGCCGCAGCGCGTCCTCGTCCGGCCCCTTCTGCGCAAACAGCGCGACGCCGATCACGCCGACGTTCGCGGTGTCGCCGTGGATCGAGTTCGCGACGTAGCTGTCCGGCACCGACGCGAAGCGGAACGCCGCGACTTCGTCCTGGCTCTTGCGGAACCCGTCGATCGTCAGCGTGCGGCCCGGATAAAGCACGTACCCGCCGTTCGCGTAGCTGCCGGGGCGGCCCGACAGCACGTCGAGCCCGTCGACCGACGACACGACCTCGAACGTGCGGCGCCCCTGGTTGCGCAGCACGATCCGGTAGCGCGCGCCGTCGACGCCCGCCATGTGCCAGCGGCCGTCCTGGCGCGCGAGACGCAGCGGCGCGCCGCGCTCGTCGATGAACGACAGCGCGACGTCGCCGTTGGCGAGCGCGACGCGGGTCGGCAGCGCGCGCACCTTCGCGGCGGACGGACGCCCCGGCAGCGCGTCGTTGTAATAGACCGACGTCACGTCGGTCGGCGTCGCCGGGTTCGCGCGTTCGAAATCGACGTGGCGCGTCTCGGAGCGCACCGCCTCACCCCATGCGGTGCCGAGCCCGCGGCGCTCCTCGGGTTGCGGGGACGGCACGGCGGCAGCGGGCGCGGCGGGCGGCGGAAGCGACGAACTGCAGGCGGCAAGCCAGAGCGCGCAGACGAGCGCAAGCAGACGGAACAGGACAGTCATGTTCGTGAGATCTCGGAATGTTATCGAGCCGCGCCGGCGGACCGGGCGGCGTTTTCGTGTGATGGGTCGTCACGATGTCGATCGGACGGGTTCGCGCCCTGCAACCGGCAGACCGGCGGCCTGCTGCCGGCCCGGTTGCAGGCGGCCCCGCCATTTAAGCACGGTGCGAACGCGGGCGGCAGGGGGATGGCTCGAGAGGGAAAGACCGTGCCCGACGGCCGACGGGTGTCACGGATGGTGCCGTGCGGCGTGATCTGCGCGTTACCGCGCGCAACGGCGCCGCGCCGGCGCGGAATCGAACGCTCAGCCTGGCAGGCCGCCCGCGCATGCGCGGCGCCCCGCGCGGCCGCGCCCGACAGCGCTCATTCCGCAGCCGGGATCCACGCCGCCGTCGCCGCGTCGCTCGCGCGGAACGCCGGGAACTTCGCGCCGAGCTCGGCAATCGTGCGGATGTCGTGCTTCACCAGGTCGTCGCGCGTGACCAGCACCGGCTTGACCGCGATCCGGCGCCCCGGATCCTGCCCGGCGACCAGCAGCGCGGCGGCCCGCACGGAGACCGCGCCGACGACCGCCGGATTCGTCGCCGCCGTCGCCACCCACGCGCTGTTCGGCGCGCGGATCGCATCGATGTCGGCGGTCGAGATATCCGCGCTGTAGATGCGCAGCTTCGACGACAGCTTCGCCTCGTCCGCCGCGAGCTTCGCGCCGCGCGCAAATTCGTCGTACGGCGCGAACACCACGCGGATGTCGGGATGCGCGCGGTACGCGGCGGCCGCCTGGTTCGCGACCGATTGCGCGATCGGGTTGTCGACGGTGCCCCAGCGCGCCTTCTCCACGACCTTCGGATGCGCACGCTTGAAGTCGCGCCACGCCGCGTCGCGCCGGTCGAGCGGCGCGAAGCCGGCAACATACACGTAGCCGGCCGCGAACGCGTCGCCGTTGTCCTTCACCGCCTGGTCGAGCAGCAACGCCGCCAGGTCGCGATCGCTCTGTTCGATCTGCGGGACTTTCGGGTGGCCCAGGTCGACGTCGAACGCGACGACCTTGATGCCCTTGTCGAGCGCGCGCTGGACGACGTCCTTCAGCGACTCCGGCAGCCCGTGATTGACGATGATCGCGGCGACGCCCAGGCTGATCGCCTGCTGGATCTGCTCGCGCTGCTCGGCGGCGTCCTGACGGCCCTCGTAGATGCGCAGGTCGACACCGAGCGCCTTGGCCTGCTTCTGCGCGCCGGCTTCATACGCCTGGAAGAAATCCCCGGTGGACAGGTAATTGACGAGCGCGATCCGCACGCCGCCCTTGTCGAACGGCGCGGGCGCGCCCTTGAGCGGGCCCGCGTGCGCAACGGGCGAGGCCAGCGCGACGGCCGACACCACGGCAAGCACGCCGGCGATGCGGCCGACCCGGGACTTGCGACGAAACCACGATCTCATGAACGCTCTCCAGAGTGATCGGGCGCGCGCTCACGCCGCCGGCACACCGGCGCCCACGCGATAGCGCGCGCCCGGATGCGGTTCGGCGAGCCGCGCGCCGCGGCCGTGCAGCTTCTCGCGCAGCGAGCCTGCCGCGTATTCGGTCTTGTACACGCCGCGCCGCTGCAACTCGGGCACGACGAGGTCGACGAAATCGGCGAAGGTCTCGTGCGTCAACGCGTAAGCCAGGTTGAAACCGTCGACGTCGGTCTCGTCGACCCACGATTGCAGCTCGTCGGCAATCTCCTGCGGGCCGCCCACCGACAGCGGCCCGAGCCCGCCAATGCCGCCCCACTTGGCGATCTCCCGCACCGTCCACACGCGGGTCGGATCGGCGCTCGACAGCGCCTCCACCGCCGATTGCACCGCGTTGCTCTCGACATGGCGCAGCGGTTCGTCGAGGTCGTAGCGGGACAGGTCGATTCCCGTCCAGCCCGACATCAGCGTCAGCGCGCCCTCGTCGCTTGCATAGCGGCGGTAATCCGCATGCTTCGCGTGCGCGTCCGCCGAGGTCTTGCCGGTGATCACCGTATGCAGGTTGAAGATCAGCACGTCGTGCGGATCGCGGCCGAACGCCTTCACGCGCGCCCGGATGTCGGACACGAAGTGCTTCAGGATCGTGCGCGACGGCGCCGCGATGAAGATGCACTCCGCGTGCTGCGCGGCGAAGTCCTTGCCGCGCTTCGACGCGCCGGCCTGGTACAGCACCGGCGTGCGCTGCGGGGACGGCTCGCACAGGTGGATGCCCGGCACGTCGAAGTACGTGCCGCGATGGCCGATCGGATGCACCTTCGACGGCTCGGTGAACACGCGCCGCGCGGCATCGCGCACCACCGCGTCGTCTTCCCACGACGCCTCCCACAGCTTGTAGCAGACCGCCAGGTATTCGTCCGCGAGCGCATAGCGCTCGTCGTGGTTCGCCTGGGCCGGCAGGCCGACGTTGCGCGCGGCGCTGTCCAGGTACGACGTGACGATGTTCCAGCCGACGCGGCCGTTCGTCAGGTGGTCGAGCGTCGACATGCGCCGCGCGAACGGATACGGATGCTCGTACGACAGCGAGCACGTGACACCGAAGCCGAGATGCTCGGTCACGTTCGCCATCGCCGACACGAGCAGGATCGGATCATTGACCGGCACCTGCGCCGCCTGGCGAATCGCCGCTTCCGCGTTGCCGCGATACACGTCGTAAGTGCCCAGCACGTCCGCGATGAACAGGCCGTCGAACTTGCCGCGTTCGAGCAGCTTCGCGAGGTCGGTCCAGTAATCGAGATGCTTGTAGCGCCACGACGTGTCGCGCGGATGCGCCCACAAGCCCGGCGACTGGTGCCCGACGCAGTTCATGTCGAATGCGTTGAGGCGAATCTGTCTGGCCATGATCGGCTCCGTTGATCGATTCAGAGCGCGCCGTGGCGCGGCGGCAGCACGTCGTTCAGGACGTAGTTGCCGATCGCGATGTATTTCCAGCGCACCGGGTCGTGCAGCGTATGCGTGCGCGCATTGCGCCAGTGGCGATCGAGATTGTGTTCGGCGAGCACCGCCTGCGTGCCGGCGAGTTCGAGCAGGCGCGTCGACGCCTGCAAGGCGATCTCCGTCGTCGCGGCCCGCGCCTGCGCGACCGCGATCGACGCGACAGCCACGGTCGTTTCGTTCGACGCGGCGGCCGCGGCGTCCACGCGCAGGCCGGCGCGCCCGCGGCGTCGAGTTGCAGCGCGAGCTTGCCGAACAATTCGAGCGTGAGCGGATCGTCGCTGGCGTGCTCGACGCCGCTGTCGACCCACGGCCGCGAACGCTCGCGCACGAAGCGCCGCGCGTCGGCGAACGCCGCCCGCGCGATGCCGAGATCGACCGCCGCGTGAACCAGCTGGCCGAGCGGGCCGACGGTGGTCGGCCGCGCATCGAACGCCGCGCTGTACGGCACGACCGCCGACGCCGCGACGTACACGTTGTCGAGCGTCGTCGTGCCGCTGCCGGTGGTCCGCTGCCCGAAGCCCGACCAGTCGTCGACCACCGTCAGGCCCGGGGTGTGCGCATGCGCGAACGCGACGTGCAGCGTGTCGTCGGCCGCTTTCGCGACCACCGGAATCCATTGCGCGAACAGCGCGCCGGTCGAATAGAACTTGGTGCCGTTGATGCGGAAACCGTCGCCGTCCGGCGTCAGCGTGGTGCGATAGTCGCGCACGGTTTTCGTGCCGCGCTCCGACAGCGCGTTGCCGAACCGGTCGCCCGCCAGCGCGCGCCCGAAATAGAACGCCTGCTGCTCGCGCGTGCCGTTCACGCGCAGCACGTCGAGCATGTAGAAGTGGTTCTGCGGGATCTGGCCGAGCGCCGGATCGGCCTCGGACACGATCGCGGTGACTTCCGCGAGCGTCGCGTACGACACCTGCGCGCCGCCAAATTCGCGCGGCACGGTGATGCCCCACAGGCCGCTTGCCGAATACGCGTCGATTTCCTCGTAGGGGAGGCGGCGTTCGCGATCGCGCAGCGCAGCGTCCCGCGCGAACGTGGCCGCGACGTCGCGTGCGACGCGCAGTGCCTGTTCGTCGCTTTCGATGCGCACGGCAGGCGGCGTGCCGCGCGCGGTGGTGGATGCGAGAGCGCTCATGGTTTCAATTCCACGGATGACGCGCCGGCTTGACGCCGTTCAGGTAGTAGTTGCCGACCAGGTGATATTTCCAGCGCACCGGATCGTGCAGCGTATGCGTGCGCGCATTGCGCCAGTGGCGATCGAGGTTGTGCTCGCCGAGCGTCGCCTGCGTGCCCGCGAGTTCGAACAGCTTCTCGCTCGCGAGCAGCGCGATCTCGGTGGTCAGCACCTTCGCTTCGCCGACCGCGACCGACGCGCGCGCGACGTCGTCCTCGATCGTCGCGCCTTTTGCGGCGATCTCGTCGAGCACGCGTGCGGCGCGCTCGAGCAACGCTTCGGCGGCATGCAGCTGGATATGCAGGTGACCGATCTCACGCACCGTCAGCGGATCGTCGCTCGCGCGCTCGACGCCGCTGTCGATCCACGGCCGCGAACGCTCGCGCACGAACGTCAGCGTATCGTCGAGCGCAGCCTTCGCGATGCCGGCGTCGATCGCGGCCTGGATGATCTGCGAGATCGGGCCGTTGAGCGTCGGCTCGTCGGACACGCGATGCGCGGGGAACACGTGCGACGCCGGCACGCGCACGCTCTCCAGCACCACCGTGCCGCTCGCCGTCGTGCGCTGGCCGAAGCCCGACCAGTCGTCGATCACGGTCAGCCCCGGCGTGCCCTTCGGAATGTAGGCGAGCCAGCCCTTGCGCGCGTCGTCGAGCCCGAGCACCGGCACGAAGTGTGCGAACAGCGCGCCCGTCGAATAGAACTTGGTGCCGTCGACCACGTAGTGATCACCGTCGCGCCGCACCCGCGTCTTCAGGTCGAGCACGTTTTTCGTGCCCTTCTCCGAGAAGCCGTTGCCGAAGCGCTTGCCGTTCAGGATCTCGGCGAAGAAGCGGCGCTTCTGGTCTTCGGTGCCGGTCAGCGCGATCACGTCGACGAGGCCGAAATGATTCTGCGGCAATTGCCCGAGCGACGGATCGGCCGCCGCGATGATCCTGACGACCTCGGCCAGCGTGACGAACGACACGCCCGCGCCGCCGTAGGCCTTCGGCACCGTGATCGCCCACAGGCCGGACTGCGAGAACCACTCGATCTCGTCGTGCGGCAAGCGCCGTTCGCGGTCGCGTTCGGCCGCGCCCTGCGCGAGGCGGCCCGCCAGCTCACGCGCAACCGCGATCGCCTGCGCGTCGTCGGCGATCACGCGAACCGCTTGCCGGTTCGCATCGGGCTCGTGCGTCGGGTGCGCCCCGTCAATCTCTGCCATATGCGTCTCCGCCTGAATGACTGATCGCCCAATCTATCAGCGGGATTCGCACGCGCAAACCGATCGATTCGGCAATGGATATTCCATCGGGCGGCAAGCATGACGCTTGCCCGCGCGGCCGGTTCAGCTCCGCGCATCCGTGCGCCGCCCGACGCCGAACGTGAACGCCAGCGCGAGCACCAGCAACGCGCCCTTGATGAAATCCTGCATGTAGTAAGGCGCATTCAGCATCGTCAGGCCGTTGAGCAGCACGCCGACGAACACCGCGCCCACCACCGTGCCGAACACGTTGGGCCGTTTCGCGCCCCACACCGCGTAGCCCACCAGCGCGGCGGCCACCGCGTCGAGCAGCAGCGAGTGCCCGGCGCTGACGTCGCCGCGGCCGACCCGCGCGGCGATCAGCACGCCGCCCAGCGACGCGATCGCGCCCGACGCGACGTACGCCGCGACCCGGTAGCGCAGCGTCGGCGCACCCGCGAGCCGCGCGGCCGTCTCGTTGCCGCCGATCGCCTGGATCACGCGGCCCCAGCGCGTCGTCTCCATCACGACGCACGCGAGCACCGTCAGCACCGCGAGCATCAGCACCGGCAACGGCACGACGTCGAACAGGCGCATGCGCCCGAGCGCCAGAAACGCAGCGGGGAACACGCCGGTCGCGTCCGTGCCGTCGGGCAGCACCGTGCCGGTTGCGAGCGAGCGCCCGCCGGTCGGGATCAGTTGCAGGCCCGCCAGCAGGAACAGCGTGCCGAGCGTCGCGAGCTGATCGGGCACGCGCAGGCGCGTGATCAGCACGCCGTTGAACAGGCCGGCCGCGATGCCGAGTGCGACGCACGCGGCCACGGCCGCGACCGCGCCGCCGTGCCAGACCACCAGCACGTAGCTGGCCGCCATCTGCGCCGACGCGGCCACGCTGCCGATCGACAGGTCGAAGCCGCCGGCCGCCAGCGTGATCGTCACGCCGATCCCGAGCAGCGCAACGATCGAGACCGACTGCAGGATGCTGAACAGGTTGTCGAGGTTCAGGAACGCCGGCTCCCGGGCCGCGAACACGACGACGAGGAGCGCGAGGACGAGCAGGATGCCGGTACGTTCGAGCGTTTCGCGCAGGCGCTGCCATGCGGCGTGCGGGTGCGGGCCGGAGGCCGCGTCGCGGCCGGGGAACGAGGTGACGGGTTTCATCGAGGGAGGGCGGATGCCGGATCGGAGGGAGGTGAACAATCGAGAGTCGCGCGATCGAATCGCACGACGCGATCCGCGATCTCGTATGCCTCTTCGAGATCGCTGACGAACACCAGCGTCGCGCGCGTGTGGGCCTGCTGACGCAGCGTCTCGACGATGTCGGCGCGCGCACCGGCGTCGACGCCCTGGAACGGCTCGTCGAGCAACAGCAGCCGCGCGGGTTCCGCATGCCAGCGCGCAAGCACCACCTTCTGCTGGTTGCCGCCGGAGAGGTGCGTGACGCGATCGTCCGGGCCGGTGCAGCGAATGCCGAACCGCGCGATCGCCGCGCGGGCTGCGGCGCGCTCGCGTTCCCGCCGAACCGGGCCGCGCGCGAACCAGCGCGACAGGAACGGAAAGCCGAGCGTGCCCGCGATCGACGCGAACGGGACGCTGTCCGGAAACAGCGACGTGCGCCAGCGATCCTCGCCGGCCAGGAACACGCCCGCGCGAATCGCGTCGGCAGGCGAGCGCGGGCGCCATGGCCGCCCGTCGAGCGTCATCGCGCCACCGGCCGCGCGGGCAGCGCCGAAGATCGCGCGCGCGACGCGCGATTTTCCGCCGCCCACCGGGCCCGCGAGCGCGACGATCTCGCCGCGCCGCACGTCGAGATCGAACGGCGTGCTCGCGGCAGTCAACCGGAAATCGCGCATGCTGAAGCACGCGTCGAGCGGCGCGGCCTGCACGGCGCGATCGGTGCGATGTGCGCGATCCTTCGGCAACGGCCGACCGATCATCGTTTCGACCGCGGCGTCGAAATCGATCGGTGCCGGCAGATCGGCGACGATCCGCCCGTCTCGGACGATCGCGACGCGATCGGCGATGCGGCGCAGGTCGCCGAGCCGGTGGGAGACCAGCAGGATCGCGACGCCCTCCGCGCGCAACGCGTCGAGCAGCACAAAGAGCCGCTCCGCTTCCGGCGCGGACAGGCTCGCGGTCGGTTCGTCGAGAATCAGCAGCGCGGGATGCGCGGCCAGCGCACGTGCCAGCGTGACGCGCTGCTGCCCCGCGAGCGACAGCGATGCGAGCGGCGCGGACAGGTCGGCGTCGAGCCCGACGCGCACGGCCAGCGGCCGCGCCGCGTCACGCCGGGCCGCGTGCGGCGCGCGCCACGGCGACGCCGGATCGCACAGCCGGTCGAGCAGCAGGTTGTCGGCGATCGACAGCGCCGGCACGACCGCGTCCGCGATCGCCTGATGCACGGTGGCGACGCCGAGCTGCCTGGCCACGCGCGGCGACGCGGGCCGATACGGCGCGCCGCGCAGCGTCAGCGCGCCGCCGTCGGGCGCAACCACGCCGCTCAGGATCTTGACGAGCGTCGACTTGCCCGCGCCGTTCGCGCCCATCAGCGCGACGACTTCGCCGGCGCGGATCGACAGGTCGACGGACGACAGCGCGACGGTGGCGTCGAAACGCTTCGATACCCGGGAGACGGTCAGGATCGGCGATGACATCGGACGATGGAGCGCACGCGCGGCGCGAAACGGAATGGCCCATCGTAATGACCGTGTTCGCACCCGCCAACGAAGCGTTCTTCATATCCTTAGGCAGGCGGGGCGATACGACCGGTGCGCGCCGCCCTAAAGTTCGTCGCGCACGCTGCCGTCAACACGTCGGCAGGATATGTGCCCCTCTCATTACAAATCCGAACCCCATGGACATCACAAGCTGGAAAGAACACGCCCACCGAACCCTGTCGGGGAACGGGAGCGTGCCGGACACCATCGCCCTGCTGGCGCACGAGCCCGACGAGGCGGAGTGGGAAGCCAACATGCTGCTCGGCATCCTGTACGGGCAAGTGCGTGATCTCGACAATTCGGTCAAGTTCCTGGGCCGGTCCGCCGCCTGCAACCCGCACAATCCGGACACGATCTTTTTCCTGGGCTGCTTCCAGGCACTGCGGGTGCCCGGTTTCCACAAGAGCTGGGCCGTGCGCCGCGATCACGCCCGG
This sequence comes from Burkholderia sp. SRS-46, assembly GCF_004343775.1. Lineage (GTDB taxonomy): Bacteria > Pseudomonadota > Gammaproteobacteria > Burkholderiales > Burkholderiaceae > Burkholderia. The sequence goes on from NZ_PTXL01000003.1 coordinate 531,131, forward strand.
CAAGCGCTCGGCCTGGTCCAGGACACGCCGGATGCGACGCCCTGGCCGCAGCTCAAGCTCTGCCTCGAGATGCTGGCGCAGGCAGCCACCTACGTCGGCCCGGCCGAGGACGCGGAATTCGCGTATCGCTGGCTGATCCGGATCGACCCCGGCAATGCGGGGCACTACGCGAGCCTTTCGCAGCTTCGCGCCGACGACAATCTCGAGGAAGCCGCCGCGCTGCTCGACAAGGCGCAGTCGATCAATCCGGGCATCACGGACCGCAACGATCTCGCGTTGTCGCGCAAGGTGCTGGCGGCCGACGCGCGCCGCGCGCCGATCGCCCGCGCGAAATACCCGACCATGAAGGAGATGCGAGGCGACCTCAAGGCCGCGATCCGCTCGACCCTGCTCAAGGACTTGCCGCAGCAGCGCTTCATCAGCGAGGACACGCGGTTCTTCACGCTCGGCTCGTGCTTTGCCCGCGAGATCGCCACCCGCATGATCGAGCGCGGCTACCAGGCCGACTTCTTCGAGGTGGTCGAGCACATCAATTCGAGCTTCGCGAACCGGAGCATGGTCGATTGGGCGATGGGCCGGTGCGAAGGCCAGGCCCGCGAGCGGCTCGACGAGCTGTTCGCGTCGCTGAACATCACGCCCGACGGGCTGCGGGCGCGCTGGGCCGCCGCGAACGTGTTCATCTACACGCTGGGCGTGGCGCCCGCGTTCTTCGACCGCCAGTCGGGCGCGTTCGTGATGCCGGCGAACTCGGCGTTCGCATCGCGCGCGTTCGCGGAGATGTACGACTTCCGGACCACCACGGTCCAGGAGAACCTCGACAACCTCGAGTACATCACGTCGCACATGCGGGCGCTGAACCCGAACGTGAAGATCGTGATCACCGTGAGCCCCGTGCCGCTGAAGACCACGTTCGAATTCAAGTCGGCGCTGCAGGCGGACTGCATCTCCAAGTCGACGCTGCGGGTCGTCGCGCACGAGTTCGTCACGAAGCATCCGGATGTCGTCTACTGGCCGAGCTTCGAAGTCGTGCGCTGGCTCGGCGGGCACGTCGGGCCGTTCTACGGCAACGACGACGATTCCGCGCTGCACATCGGCGACGACGTGGTCAAGGCGATCACCGACCTGTTCATCGAGCACTACTCGTAAGCGCACCGGCGGCGGCGCACGCGAGCGGCGCGAGCCGTGTCGGCGCGCCGCCCGCGGCTCACGCCTGCTTCGGCGGCTGCTGGCAGATCACGCCGTACCAGCCGAGCCCCTTGTACGTCTCGTAGCCGGGCGTCGCCGCGAACGACACGGTCGCGCCGTCGCGCATCCGGTAGAAGCCCGCGGCCCGGCCGTCGGTCTGCAGGCGGAACTGCTCCTCCAGCACGCCCTTGCCGTCCGAACTCGCGATCACCCGCGACGACGCGTCGACGATCATGCAGCGCGTGCGCGCCCACTCGTCGTCGCTCAGCCGCACGCCGTTGACCACCGCCGCCGCCTGCGGCTCCCAGTCGAAGAAGATCACCAGCGCGCCGAGCGCGCGGCCGCGCTCGTGCCCGCCGTCGCGAATGGCCGTCGAATAGGTCGCGACCTGCGCCTGCTTCAGCGACGGCAGCCGCTCGACGTCCGACGCCACGTAGTCCGCGCCGGACGGCGTCTTCATCGCGGCCTTGAACCAGCGCGCGTCGCCGACGTGACGCCCCTGCACCCGGTAAGTCGTCTCGCGCCCGCTCGCGACGACGACGCCGTCGGCGTTCACGACCCACAGATCCTTGTAGACCGTATAGCTGTCGAGAATCACCGACAGCCGCTCCGATGCATGCGCGCTCGCCGCCGCGCTCTGGTGCGTCACGCAGTCGACGACCGACGAATCGGTCGCCCACCAGCGCACGTCGCACGATCGCTCGTAGAGGTTGCGATCGACGATGTCGATCATGTTCAGCGCGAGGTCGGCGCAGCGCTGCCCGTCGTGCGAGCGCATCCGGTCGATCATGCTGTCGCCGAGCTCGGTCAGGCGCGTCAGCGCGCCCGCGAGTTCCTTGTTGAGGCCGTCGGTGATGTCGCCGATGCGCTTCGACACGTGCTTCACCTGGTTCGCGACGACGGCGAAGCCCTTGCCGGCATCGCCCGCGCGGGCCGCCTCGATCAGCGCGTTCAACGCGAGAAAGGTGGTCTCGCGGTTGATGTCGTTGATGTCGCCGATCTTGCCGGTCGCCAGCTTCTTCACTTCGTGGGTCAGGTCGACGATTGCTTGCGGATTGGCCATGGATGGGTCTCTCTCGTTGTGGTGTGTCGATGTACGGTCGGGAGAGACGACGCAAGTATCGGGCCTGCTTTGCCGCGCGGCGATGCACGCATTTCGGCATCACGCGCCGCGCGGGCGCGCCGATGCACGCTTGTCGCACCGGCGATGCACCACGATGGGGGCGCGGCGTCCGCGGCACGGCCCGCTCAGGTCGGCGGCAAACCGAGCCGCCACGACAGGTTGCGGCGTGCGCCCGCTTCGCAGCGCGCATGGAACAGCTCGGTGTGATAGATGCGCGGGCGCGCCAGCAGGTCACCGAGGATCGTGCGGACATGGCGGTCGTAGGCGCAATCGTCGAGATCCGGGCGCTCGGCACGCAACCGCAGGCCGTCGTCGCGGAACCGGCTGCGCGCGGCGCCCAGCACCGCGAGATCGATGTCGACCGCGAAGCGGGCGGCCGGCTCGACCGGCGCACCGCGGTGCTTGGTCGCGAGGATCATCTCGCCGACGCGCTCGCCGGCCGCGATGCATCCCGCCGCCCAGTGCCGGAACCAGTCGGCGCTGCGTTCCTCGTTGTCGCGCGCACCGGGCCGGTAGATCACGTCGTGGCACCACAGCGCGAGCTCCACCGCGTCGGCATCGGGCACCGCGCCGCGCGCCCAGTCGAGATCGCGCAGGCAGCGGCGAATATGGCGCAGCGTATGGTAGTGGCGCGTCGCTTCGCCATAATGCCGCGCGAGATCCGCATAGACGGTGTCGGCATGCAGGCCGCCGCTGCGTGACCACAGTGCGATGAAGCGCGTTTGCGTGTGGCTCATCCCCGCCCCTTTCCGTCATCCCGCCGCGCGCGGCCATGCGGCATCGGCATACGGTTTCCGGCACCGCCCCGATGACGGCCCTCAGAAGAATTCCTTGCGGATGTCGATGCTCGAGCGCTGGCCGATGTTCCCGTAATTCTCCGCGAGCCACACGTCGGCCTCGCGCCGCCCGTTGTCGCGCAGCGCGCACAGGAACGCCCAGTCCGCGTTGTACTTGCTCGATACGCTGAGCGCACACATCGCCTCGTCCGATCGAATCGAGTGGATCAGCATTTCCTTCATCTCGTGCCGATCGATCTTGCCTTGCTGGATCAGCTCGGTGACGAACGCGATCGCGCGCATCTCGCGCATCAGCGACGAATTGAAGCTGATCTCGTTGATGCGGTTCAGGATGTCCGCGGCCGTCGTCGGCACGCCCGGACGCACGAGCGGGTTGATGTGCACGATCACGACGTCCTGCGTCTTGCAGTGGTAGATCAGCGGATAGATCGCCGGATTGCCCATGTAGCCGCCGTCCCAGTAGTGCTGGCCGTCGATCGTGATCGCCTGGAACAGGGTCGGCACGCAGGCCGACGCCAGCACGGCGTCCGCGCACACGTCGTCGCCCGTGAAAATCTGGATCTTGCCGGTCTCGACATTGGTCGCGCTCAGGTAGAGGCCGATCGGACAGTGCTTGCGCAGGCCGTCGAAATCGACGTGGCGCTCCAGCACGTCGCGCAGCGGATTCAGGTTGTGCGGATTGAACTGGTACGGCGAGAACAGGCGCAGCACCATGTCCGCGAAGGCATACAGCGGCGAGTGGTCGAGCCCGAAGCTGTGCGTGCCCTTCAGCCAGGGTGTCCAGCGCAGCGGATTGTATTGCTCGGCCGATTCCGCGACCGCGTACCAGAAATCGTGCAGCGACTCGCGGGCGGCGGCCTCGCCGCCCTTGCGCAGCCCGTGCGCGAGTACCGCGGCATTCATCGCGCCGGCGCTGGTGGCACTCACGCCTTCGATCGCGAGCCTGCCGTCCTCGAGCAGGCGGTCCAGCACGCCCCAGGTGAACGCGCCGTGCATGCCGCCGCCCTGCAATGCCAGCGCGATCGGCTTGGGTTCGTCGCCGCCCCGATGCTTTCCGCTCTTCGTGCTCATCGTCCGTCTCTCCCTCGTGATGCCGATGCGCGCCGGCGCCGGACGCGCGATGCCCATTCGCGCCGCGGCGCGGCCGACTCACGCGCCGGTCGACGCCAGCGCGTCGAGCAGCGCCGCGGCTTCCCTCAGGTCCGCCGTATCGAACCCCTCCGCAAACCCGGCGTACACGTCGGACAGCATCCGCCGCGCGTCGGCCGTGCGGCCCTGGTGCTGCCGCAGGCGCGCGAGGCCCAGCACCGCGCGCAGCTCGAACGCGCGGGCGCCCTGGCGGCGCGCCACGTCGATCGCCTGGTGCAGACAGTCTTCGGCTTCCTCCGTGCGGGCCGCGTCGCCGCCGTCGCGCTCCGCCGCGCCGAGCAGCAGCACCGCCTTGAGCCGATGCAGCTCCGCGTCGTAGCAGCGCTCGCCGCAACGCGCCGCCATCGCCATCGCTTCGTCGAGCGCGTGCAGGCCTGCCGCCGTCTCGCCGATGCGCCCGTAGCCGTCCGCGAGCAGCGCGAGGAAGTACGAGCAGGCCATCGCGGCGCCGGTCGCGCGGTAGCCGTCCAGGCCCGCGCGCAATTGCGCGATGCCTTCCGGCACGCTGCCCTGCTCGCTCAGCGCCCAGCCCCGCAGCATCGCGCCCCACGCGAACCAGAACGGCAGCCCCTGCTCGGTCGCGAGCGTCATCAGCGCGTCGGCATGCGCGCGGGTGACGTCGGCTTCGCGCCGGAGCTGATGGAACTGCGCGCCATACGCGAGCGTCAGCGCCAGCGTCGGGACGTGCGCGACCTGCCGCGCGCGCGCCAGCGCCGCCTCGCAGCGCTGCTTGCCCTGATCCGCGTAGCCCTGGTGCCACAGGCTCCAGGCGAGGAAGCTCAGCGCGCGGATGCCCGGATCGATCGCGGCGGGGAATGCGGGCTCATGGCGCGGCTCGGCTTCGAGCAGCGCGAGCGCGCGTTCCTGGTGGGCCCGCGCGGTATCGAGATCGCCTTCGAAGAACAGGCTGGCCGACAGCGCGAGATGCGCCTCCACGAGCAGCGCCGGCTGGTTCGCCTGGCTCGCCATGCGCAGCAGCCGCTCGCCGATCTCGCCGGCGGTCGCGTATTCCGCGCGCAAGTGGTAATAGGTCCGCAGCCCCATCAGCACGGAGAAGCGCTGCGAGGTTTCGCCGATCTGCTCGCACAGCGCGAGCGCACGCGTATAGTTCGCTTCGACTTCCGGCGCGCCATAGCCGCGCACGGCCATCAGCGCGGGCCCCAGCGCGAGCCGCAGCGTCAGCTCCTGGTGCGCGCGCTCGGTCGAGTCGGGCAAGCGCTCGAGCAGCTCCAGCGCGGCGCCGAGATGACGCATCGCGTCCGGTTGCGCGGAGTGCTGCAGCGCCTGCTGCCCGGTGCGGTACAGATACTCGATCGCCTTCTGCACGTTGCCGCTCAGCCGGTAGTGGTGCGCGAGTTCGCCGCTGTAGTCCGCGACGCGGGCCGGGAACAGTGCCTCGATCGCCTGCGCGGTGCGCTCGTGCAATGCGCTGCGCCGCTCCATCAGCAGCGAGTAGCCGGCCACTTCCTGCGTCAGCGCGTGCTTGAACGAATACTCGACCTCCGGGAACGCCGGCCGCTCGTAGATGAATTCGGCGGCCTCGAGGCGCGCCAGCAAGCGGCGCAGGTCGTCGTCCGTCTGCGCGACCTGCCCGTCGCAGATGCGGCGGATCAGGCTGTACGGAAACTCCTTGCCGATCACCGCGAGCGTCTGCAGCAATTCCTTCTCGTCGATCGCGAGCCGATCGATACGCGCGGCCAGCACGCCCTGCACGGTGGTCGGGATATGCAGCGCGGCCGGCGTCCGCTCGATCCGGTAGTGGCCCGGTTCGCCGAGCAGCGAATGCTCCTCGACGAGCGTCTGCACGACCTCCTCCATGAAGAACGGATTGCCCTCCGTCTTCTCGAGGATGCGCTGCCTGAGCGGCGCGAGCGAAGGATCGTCGCCGAGCAGCGCGGTGAGCAGGCCCTGCGCCTCGGTCGGCCCGAGCGGTTCGAGCCGCAGCTGCGCGCAATGCGGCGCGCTGTCCCACACCGGCCGGTACTCCGGCCGGTAGTTCACGAGCAGCAGGATCCGGGTGGCCGGCACGCGTTCGATCAGGCACGCGAGGAACGCTTCCGTCTCGCGATCGAGCCATTGCAGATCCTCGAACAGCAGCTCGACCGGCTGGTCGCGGCTCTCGCGCGCGAGCAGCTGGATGATCGCGTCGAAGGTCCGCTCGCGCCGGATCCCCGCGTCCATCTCCGCGAGCACCGGGTCGCGTTCGCCGATGCCGAGCAGGTACAGCAGGTAAGGCACGAGTTCCTCGAAACCGCGTTCGAGCGTCAGCGCCTTGCCCATGACTTTTTCTCGGCAGTGCCGTTCGTTGTCCTGCGCAGTGATCTGGAAATAGTTCTTCAGCAGCTCGATCAGCGGCAGGTACGCGAACGCCTTGCCGTGCGACACCGAGAAGGTTTCGAGCACCAGGCAGCCGCGCCGCGTGCGCTCCTTGAATTCATGGAACAACCGCGACTTCCCGACCCCGGCCTCGCCGACCACCGCGACGAGCTGCCCGCTGCCCGTGCCGGCCCGCTCCAGCGCACCGTACAGTTGATCGATTTCTGCATCGCGGCCGACGAAGCGGGCGAGGCCGCGATGCGCGGCGAGTTGCAGCCGCGTGCGCAGCGCACCGAGGCTCAGCACCTCGTACACCGACAGCGGCTCGGGAATGCCCTTGACCTGCGTGGCGCCGAGCGCCTTGAACTCGAAATAGCCCTCGGCCAGCTTGTGCGTCGATTCGCTGACGAGAATCGACGACGGCGTCGCGATGCCTTCCATCCGCGACGCGATGTGGATCGTGTGACCGACCGGGTCGTAATCGGTGTGCAGGTCGTCGGTGCGGATCGACCGCACGACCACTTCTCCCGTGTGCACGCCGACCCGAATCTGCAGCGGAATGCCTTTCTCCAGACGGATGCGATCGCCATGACGCCGCATCGCCTGCTGCATCCGCAATGCCGCGAACAGCGCGCGCTGCGCATGATCCTCGTGGGCGATCGGCGCACCGAACAGCGCGAGAATGCCGTCGCCGAGCGACTTCGCGACATAGCCCTCGTAGTAGTGGACCGCCTCCATCATCAGCGCGACGACGGGCTTGATCAGGCGGTGCGCTTCTTCCGGGTCGAGGTCGTGGATCAACGCGGTGGAGCCCGCCATGTCCGCGAACAGCGCGGTGACGGTCTTGCGCTCGCCGGCGGTTTCGCCGCGCGCTTCCATCGCCGCCTGTTCGGCGAGGATGCGTTCGGCCAGATGCTGCGGCGTGTAATGGATCGGCGCCGGCGACGGCCCCGCAACCGGCCGCGCACGCGACGATGGGGGTGGCGATGCGTCGGCAGGCGTATCGGCGAGCGGCGCGCCGCATTCGCTGCAGAACTTCGCGGACGGGCCCGACGCGTGGCCGCAGCGCGAGCAGATGCGCGACATCGGGGATCCGCACGCCTCGCAGAAGCGGGCCGCGGCGGGATTGTCGAATCCGCAATGTGCGCAGCGCATACGATCCCTTCCCTTGCCCGGAACCTGCTCTTAAACATTCTAGTGCCGCGCCCGGTCGCGGCAAGCGGCGAACGGGATATGGCATTCCCTCAGTTGCAACGGACGGATGCGCGCATTCGGCGTGGATAGGAGGGCAGCGCGCGGCGCGCGCGGAGGATCAACCGCGTGGCTTCGGCGGCTGGAGCAGATGCAGGATCCGGCGGTCGTACGGCGCGCGCACGATCTCCGCGATGCGAATCTCGGCGGCGGCCGGATGAAGGGGATTCAGCAGGAAGTTGTGCGCATACGGCACGACCGCGCTCGGCACGCGCAGCAGCGCGCTCGGCTTCGTCTGCAGCCATTCGGTGCCCGCGCCGCGGGTCCAGTCGGCGTTCGTGCGCCAGTCGTCCGGCGCGTCGTCCTCGGCAATCTCGGCCACGGCGACCGAGTCGGGCACGTCGACGCGCAGCAGCTGATAACCGTCCGGCAACTGCGCGACGGAACCGATCTCCAGATGGACGAGCGTCTCGAGCAGCGCGAGCGCCGGATGTTCGGCGAGATACACGACCGGCTGCCCGGCGAAGTGCCAGCGCCCGCCGGCGCGCAAGCCCCCGATACCTTGCAGGTCCGCGTAATTGCTGATTCGCCACAGCATCGTCAAGCGAAGTACCCCTCGTCGATCTGCGTGAGGGCTTCCTCGACGAGGCGCGCGCCGTGCTCGGTGCTCGCCATGTCGAGCGAGGTCCGGCCGCCGAAGCGCTGGAGCCCGCTGCGCAGCCATGACATCGCCTTGTCCGGATCGCCGAAGGTGGCGGTGGCCTGCGCGACGATCCGCGCAAGACGGATCGCCTTGTCGGATTCCTCCGGAGACAGGCGCTCGTGCGCCTGGCGGCGATGGCTCAAGGTCCGCCGCGGGATGATGAACGCGAGCTCGTCGGATTTGAGGCCGCGCTCGGACAGCCGGTCGATGACCGCGACGTCGACGCGCGCGCTCGCGAGCTCGGCAAGATCGGCGCCCGATCGAACGCGGGTGGCCAGCAGCTGTTCGAGAATCGAGAACTCGGCCTGGCGCGGATGCGCGACGCCGGACGGATGGAAAGCGATGGTTGCCATGACCTCTCCTCGGCAATTTGCCCAATCATTATAGGCGTTTTGCCAGGCCTGTGCGGATCGGCGAAATCCGGGCCGACGTTGGACGCATTCAGTCGATGGAGGTATGCGGCAACGTCATGGCTTTGTCACGTAACAACTCATTGAACCGCGTTTCGGCGTCGCAGCTTCCACTCAACGGAAACGCTGCCGACGATCGTTCCATGATCTCCGATAATCATCGGACAAAACCGGCGTTCGTGCCGGATTGTTTACCCAGCTGCGATAATTTATAACTGGAATCGGTATTTCCGGCCGGTAACGCGACCGCTACGATGCAATCAACCGCTCAGCACATCAGTGAAGCGCGAAACCAATCAAACCGGAGGTCATCATGAAATCGTTCATCTACGCCGTGGTCGCAGCCACCGCCCTGTCCGCCTCGTATGCCGCATTCGCACAGTCGACCCCGTCGGCGCCGACGCGCGAGCAGGTTCGCGCGGAGCTGGTCCAGCTCGAGCAGGCCGGGTACAAGCCGGAGGTGTCCGATCCCTATTACCCGCAAGCGCTGCAGGCCGCCCAGGCACGCGTGACGAACGCCGATGAAACCGGCTACGGCGCACAGGCAGCCGCCGGTGTTCGCGCCGGCCGCGTCACGCCGGTCAAGGAGAACGGCCGCGATTCGATCTACTTCGGTCAGTAACACGGACTTGCCGCTCGCATTGCGCGAGCGTTGCCGAACACCACGCCCCCGACCGTCGGGGGCGTGGTGTTTTCACATTGAGCTTCTATTGACGCATGCGCGGCATGGTCTGCAGGTGGCGACTTCTTCGCCAAACAATCAGGAATCCTGTATTTTTGTTCGAAAAAGTTGCTGGCGGATTTTCTACTGGTCCAGTGCCCCCTTCGACACGTCGCACCCGTTCTGTTGGTCCGCCTGCGTGGTCACATCTTCCATCCGACGCTTGCTGTCACAATCCGCCACTGCGGCGCAGCAGTCCGTGCGGTTCGCGAAATGCGCCGCCGTGCCAGCAGACGCCGCGTGTTTGCGCATAGAATTCCCGCGTGTACGGAGCCGGCCGAAGCGGATGCGTGAAGGTTCGCGACGACCGCCGGTCGCCCCCGGCCGCCACGCGCGCCGGCCCGTTTCGGTGCCGCACCCATGCTCATTTCAACAAGGAGTGGTTTCATGTCTCAAGCAACCGGATCCATGATCACGTTTCGCCGCCCGGACGGCCAGGAACTGCAGGGCTACCTGGCGACGCCGGAACAGACCGACGGTGCGCCCGCGGTCGTCGTCATCCAGGAATGGTGGGGCCTGAATGACCAGATCCGCGGCGTCGCGGACCGGCTGGCCCGCTGCGGATACTTCGCGCTCGTGCCCGACCTGTATCGCGGCAAGTCGACGGTCGAAGCGGAAGAGGCGCACCACTTGATGAGCGCGCTCGATTTCGGCGACGCGGCGTCGCAGGACATCCCCGGCGCGGTGCAGTACCTGAAGACGCGCGCCGAGCGCGTCGCGGTCACCGGCTTCTGCATGGGCGGCGCGCTGACCCTGCTGTCGCTGCAGAACGCCGACGTGACGGCCGGCATCGCATGGTATGGCCTGCCGCCGCTCGAATATCTCGACCCGTCGAAGCTCAAGGCGCCCGTCATGGGCCATTGGGCGACGCAGGACGCGTTCTTCGCGGCCGACCAGGTGGACGCGCTCGAAGAGAAGCTGCGCGCCGCGAATGTCGACTACACGTTCCACCGCTATCTCGCACACCACGCGTTCGCCAACGAGACGGCGGTCGGCACCGGCCGCCTGCCGGGCACGCAGTTCGATCCGGTGTGGTCGCAGATCGCATGGGACCGCACGCTGACGTTCCTCGGCCGCACGATGTGGGCGGCCGCGCAGAAGTAAACGGCTTGCAACCCGGTCGCTCATCGCCGGCCGCGCAACACGGCTGGCGCGCGACGCGCCGGGAACGAACGAATGCGGCCGGCGCCAGCCGGCCGCGTGCTATCCGATCCGCATCGTCACGCGGCGCGGATCGGGCGGGACGAACCCGCCCGCTGCACCCGTGTCGGTCCTGCTCAACCGTTCGAGCACGGCCTTGTCCGCCGCGAGCGTCGGCGGAGTCAGCGCTTGCAGCGCTTCGACGAAGGTCTTGATCTTCGCGTCGAGATACTGATCGGCGATGAACTCGCGCGCATCGGCCACGCCGATTCCGCTTCACAACGAATCTCCAAAGCGGTCGCGTAGATCCGCGACAACTACCTCGTGCCGATGTCGGTCGAGGATCTCGCGCGGCAGGTCGACATGAGCCCGTCGACCTGCCATCACCACCTCCGGTCCGTCACGTCGATGGACGCGGCCCAGGCGTGCCGCTGCGTCGGCTACGTGAGCGCGTCACAATTCTGTCGCGAATACGCACGGCTGTTTGGCGATGCGCCGACCTGCGACGTCGCGCGGCTACGCGGACAGGCGACGCCCCTTGCACGTACGGCGCGCGGAACGATTCATCGGATTCGACACGCCGGACGATCGGCCCGCGCGGCGGCGGCGGCATCGAAGTACGGAACGCCGTCGGGCGACGCGTTCACCGAATTGAAGAGGGTCGATCTCGACGCGCGCGACCATCCGCGGTGGCGACGCCACCGCACGCATCACGTCTGGTGGGACGTGCACAGCGCCGCCTCGTCGGCGGCCAGCATCTCGGGCACGCATTCGCGCAGGAAATCGACGAAGGTGCGGATCTTTGCGTCGAGATACTGGCGCGACGGATACAGCGTATAGACCGTCAGTTTCTGCAGCCGGTAATCGGGCAGCACGCGCACCAGCGCGCCGCTGCTCAGCGCGGGCACCGCCGTCGACATCGGCAGCGAACCGATGCCGAGGCCCGCGCGCAGCGCGGCGCCGAGCGCATCGGCGATGTTCACCTGGAAATCGGGCAGCGGCAGTTCGAAGATTTCGCGGCCGTCGGGCCCGTCGAGATGCCAGCGGTCGCGCGGAAACACCGGCGTGACGATCTGCAGGCACGAATGCCCTTCGAGATCCTTGACCGTCTGCGGCGTGCCGCGCGCCTGCAGATACGCGGGCGACGCGCACAGCACGCTGTGCACGGCGCCGAGCCGCTGCGACACGAGTCCGGAATCGGGCAGCTCCGTCGTGCTCAATTGCAGCGAGACGTCGTAGCCCTCGTCGATGAGGTCCGGCACGTGCTGCGACAGTGTCAGCTCGACCGCCACCGCCGGATACCGCTCCCGGTAGCGCACGACCGCCGGCACCACGTACGCCTGGCCGAAGCTCGTCGTCGCATGCACGTGCAGCCGGCCCGACGGCCTCGCCTGCGCATCCGCCGCTTCCGCTTCGGCCTCGTCGATGTATGCGAGCACGCGCTGGCATCGGTCCAGATAGCGCTGCCCCGCATCGGTCAGCGCGATGCGGCGGGTGCTGCGATTAAGCAGGCGCGTGCGCAGATGCGTTTCGAGTTGCGCGACCGAACGCGACGCGTAGGCGGTCGTGATGTCCAGTCGCTGGGCGGCGCTCGTGAAGCTGCCTTCCTCCGCCACGCGGACAAAAATGCGCATCATCTGTAGCGTGTCCATCGACAAGTCCCTGGGGAATGAGATCGCCTCGCACCGTGCGGCCCGGCGCGTCGCGACACGCGCGGCACGGGTCCGTGCCGGTATCGTCGCAGCGCGAGCCGCGCGACGCAAGATGCCGGCACCTTCATCCGGATGCCGGAATGATTGGTGCGGAACACTACCGCAGCACCACGGACGTGTCCAGTTCGGCATGAGCCGGATCGCGCGGCGGTTCGGGGGCCGAACGGCCGCCCCCACCGCCGTCGCTCGGCCGGACTCCTCACGGTTCTGCCCCGCGGTCGAACGCCATGCGCGGGGTGCCCGTCCCGTCCTCGTTACACGCCCACCGACGAATCGAACGGATTGCGCAGCACGATGGTGTCGTCGCGCTCCGGCCCGGTCGTGAGCAGCGAAACCGGCACGCCCGCGATTGCCTCGACGCGTTCGACGAAGCGGCGCGCCGCTTGCGGCAGGTCGTCGAGCTGGCGGGTGCCGCCGACCGTGCCGGCCCATCCGTCGAACTGCTCGTAGACCGGCTTTGCCCTGGCTTGCGCGGCGAGGCTCGCCGGCAGAAGATCGACGCGCTTGCCGTCGAGTTCGTATCCGACGCACAGCCGGATCGTGTCGAACCCGTCCAGCACGTCGAGCTTGGTCAGCGCGAGCGAATCGATGCCGGACACCTTGGCCGCCTGCCGCAGCTGGGCCGCATCGAGCCATCCGCAGCGCCGCGGCCGGCCGGTGTTGACGCCGAACTCGCGCCCGCGTTCGCGCAGCCGCGCACCGACGTCGTCGGCGAGTTCCGTAAGGAACGGGCCGCCGCCGACGCGGGTCGCATAGGCCTTGGTCACGCCCAGCACGTGGCCGAGCTTCGACGCGCCGAGGCCGGTGCCGGCTGCTGCCGCCGACGCCACCGTGCCCGACGAGGTCACGAACGGATACGAGCCCCAGTCGATATCCAGCATCACGGCTTGCGAACCTTCGAACAGGATTTTCCGGCCCTGCTCGTGCGCATCGTTGAGATCCGCCCACACGGGCCGCACGAACGGCAGCACCTTGGGCGCGAGGTCGACGAGCATCGGCAGCATCGCGTCCCGCGTCCACGGTTCGAGGCCGAGCCCTCGAAACCACGCATTGTGATGGTCGAGCAGCACGTCGAGCTTGCTCGCGAGCCCGTCGGGATCGGCCAGGTCGCCGACCCGCAGCCCGCGGCGGCCGACCTTGTCCTCGTAGGCGGGGCCGATGCCGCGCAGCGTGGTGCCGATCGGTTCGCGGCGCAGCTTCTCCTGCGCGGCGTCGATCGCCCTGTGAATCGGCAGGACCAGCGTCGCGTTTTCCGCGATCGTCAGGTTAGCGGGCGTCACCGCGACGCCAAGTTCGGCGACGCGCGCGATCTCGGCGAGCAGCGCCTCCGGGTCGAGCGCCACGCCGTTGCCGATCACGCCGGGCTTGCCGCGCACCACCCCGCTCGGCAGCAGCGCGAGCTTGTAGGTCTTGCCGTCGACGACCAGCGTATGGCCCGCGTTGTGGCCACCGTTGTAGCGCGCGACGATGTCCGCCTGCCCCGCAAGCCAGTCCACCACGCGCCCCTTGCCCTCGTCGCCCCATTGGGCGCCCACCACCACGACATTCTGCATGCTCCACTCTCCATGTGAGAAAACTCGACACTTGGCGGACTCGACGAGCCGCAGGTATGGCATATTGGCGCAGCAGTACTGGACGATCAAACGATTAATCTTGAGGCATCGTGTGATAAAAAATCACGCGTACGGATGCAATGGGCAGAAAGCTACCTCCGTTGAATGCGTTGCGGGCGTTCGAGGCCGCCGCCCGCCTGGGCAGCTTCACGCGGGCCGCGGACGAGCTGTGCGTCACGCACGGCGCGATCAGCCGGCATGTGCAGCAGCTCGAGGCCTGGCTCGGCCGGGCGCTGTTCGAGCGCTACAACCGGCGGGTCGAACTGACCGAGTCCGGGCGGACCTACCTCGCGGAAGTCGGCGCGTCGTTCGACCGCATCGCGCTCGCCACCGCGCAGCAGCTCGAACGCGGCCAACAGCAAGTGCTGCGTGTCAGCGCGCCGGCGACGTTCTCGCTGCGCTGGCTCGTGCCGAGGCTGTCGTCGTTCCAGGTCGCGCATCCGCACATCGAGGTGCGGTTGTCCACGTCGAACGAGCCGATCGAGAAGCTGCGCGAAGTCGTGGACCTGATCATTCGCGGCGGTCCGCAGGCGATCGATGGCTACGTCGCCGACGAGTTTCTCTCCGAAGTGCGCCTGCCGGTGTGTGCGCCTCGGCTTCTCGAGGGCAAGAAGCTGCGCAAACCCGCGGATCTCGCGCATTTCACGCTGCTGCATGCAGCAACCTATCCCGGCATGTGGCCCGAGTGGCTGGCGGCAGCCGGTGAGCCGCATCTCGTGCCGCGTCAATCGCTCACGCTCGAGCATTTCTACCTGACGCTGCAGGGCGCGCTCGACGGGCTCGGCGTCGCGATGGGGCCGATCGCGCTCGTCGCGGACGATATCGCCGAAGGCCGGCTCGTACAGCCGTTCAAGGCGCCGGTCATGCCGCCTTGGCGGTACTTCAGCTACGTCGCCGCATCGCGCGCGGAAGACGGCGCGATTCGCGCATTCAAGGACTGGCTGAAGCGCGCAGCCGGCGCGTCGGCTTCGCACGACGGTTGAAGGGCGGCCCGGGGTCCGCCAATGCAACGAGCGATATGCAAGCCATTCCTGCACGCGCTGACAGGACTCGAGCGAAATAGACAATCGCCTGACGGTACCGGTCTTCCAGGCGAATGTGCGACCGGGTCATGCCGCACATGTCATTAGCATAACGAACTGATTACTCGATATCCGTTTCGCATGCTTGGGCAGGGCGTCACGCATTCCTCGCACGACGCCCCTGCCGTGACGGCGCTTACTGGCTTGCGCCGCCTGCTGCGCCGGCCTTCTTCTGCGCGTCCTGCAGGTTTTGCGGATAGTTAGGATCATTGGCCGACGGCTTGTAGCCCGCGTCCTCGAGTTTCTTCAGCTCGGCGTTTTTCTTTGCGCGAGCCGCCTTGCGCTCGGCCTTGTGTTTCGCATGGGCTTCCTTGCGGGCCTCCGCTTTCGCGGCCTTTGCATCTTGCGCTGCCGGTGCGGGTGCGCTGGCCGCGTCCTGGGCAAACGCCGGCGCCGTCCCGCCGATCAGGAAAGCTGCTGCCGCAGCAACGAGCGTGAACGTTCTGATTTGGATTCGCATCGCTGAACTCTCTATTCTGATTGATCACGGATGAAGAACTGCGAGATACCACCCCTGCCCCGATGCGTGAGCACGCCAATCGAGGCCTCTGCATCATAACCGTGTTGCCGCGCGGGTGGTGACATGGAAATCGTCTGTCGGTGCATATCCGGATGCAACGCGTGGCGTGTGCGTCATGACATGCATGCCTGATGACAACGACACGCAAGGTGGCAATGCCTGTTCCCGGATCGGTGAATTTCCAACGCACGGAACACATGACTGACGCGTGTTCATGAAGTCTCTGCGCCACGTCCAAACGAACGAATACATGACCGGGTTTGTCGGGATGCACATGCGCAGTGCATCGGACCGCATCTCGTCATGGTGGCGGGTCAGTTTGCCAAGGAAGATCGCGGGACGTCGACAAACTTCATCAATCGACCGGTACCGAGAATCGTCATCGCGCGCGATTGAGCCGTGCTCTCCCATAAGTGACAACCCATGCGGTGGTCACGAGCGCATCCGACGCGCGGATTCCCATGGGCGTATACCGTTGGACACGCATGCGGTGCCCGCCGCGGCGGACATCCCCACATACGTTTCTCCCTGTGCCTCATGCATGTCATGCACAACCGGACGTGCGAGGCTCCGGAACATCTCGTAGCCCGATCACGCAGTAACAGCGCAAGTCGAGCTTGATCACTTTCTGGTGATCGATGGCCATCGCATCCGGCTCACCGATCCTCTCGGGCGCGACGATGGCACCGAACCTTCGTGTGGACGAGGCGGTCTCGTCAAAGGATCGATCAGGCATGGATGTCGAAACCGCTTTGCGTGCCTTTGCGGCATCGTGACCGCGTCCGGCATGTAATCCAGGGCGTGCTAACCGTGAGCTTTTACGGGATCGGGTGTACGCGAATGGTGAGCGTTTTCGGGAGGCAGGCGCCGAGTTGCCCGAGGTGAGTACCGGGAATGTTCGCGTTCTCACGTTGGCGATCAATTGGCTACGACGGGTCGACCGCAAGAAATATCGACCGATTCTGATGGGTGAGGCACAGATCGTGCTGTGGGACATCCGCGCATCATGCCGCGGTGTGGGGCGAGTCAAAGGTAGAAACTTGTCGAGGCGATACCGTGTGCCGACGCCAAGGTAGCCATCGCTTGCACAGATGGGATCCTGGCGGCCGGGTTCGAGGGTGGCTGAGCACAGGCATTCGACTGGGGTTCTGAGCCGCTCTGTGGTGCCTCTGGTCGGCTCGGCGCTTCCTGGCGCCACTGTATGTGGGAATTCGACCGGTAACCGTCGTGCGGAGCAACAAAACGACCTGTCCGAGTCATGCCGGCTCTTGCGTCCTGTGATCGGCGATTTCTGTGTCGCTTCCCACTGCGTGCCCCCATAGACGGGAACCTATGTATGAGAAAGGGCCCTTTCTGTTGGATTTGCTCCCATAGCTTTATACGTTTCGATGCTTGTAAGTACGTGCTCACGTCCGAATAGGTCGAACATGGCCAGAAAGCACGACAGTCGGGGCACAGCACTGTGATGAATCCCTGGGGTTCTCCACTGGCCGATGCATGCCGGGCCGTGTGTGCAACGCTTCTGGTAGCGGTTTATGGGGTGTTCTTTTTCAGGGGGCACACAGTGTGTTTACTCTTTTAGAAACCAACGTTTACTTCTTTAACTACTTTTAGACGCCTCACAGGCTTACCAGATAAGGCTGTGAGGGGTGTTCAGTACCCATTTATGGGGGCACAGGTAGAAGTGTCTGGGGCGTTAGGTCTGTGGATTTGGGGCTTTGGGTAGCCCGGAATGGGGAATCGGGGATGTGGATATGGTGCAAGCGTTACCGTTTATGGGAATTCGACGGCGGAACACCGATGGTAGCGGTCTATGGGATATCCAAAAGGTACCTGGTTATGGGAGATATTCGCGCGTAGATCTGACCTCCTGTGTGACCAGGACGATTTTGGGTAGCCAGTTATGGGAAGTTTTGAAGGTACCCGTTTATGGGATTGCGCTGTGCGCGCCGACTGGCGTTCATGCACAGCCCGGAGCTGTGATTTCCGTGCGTAAACAGGATTCGGTCGTTGAAAAGGTAGCCATCTGTGGGGCGTGTTGATGGTAGCCGGTTATGGGATCGATCTGGCGGCGCCGCAGCCAAAGGCGCGCGATTCGCAAAAAGCGATGGCTTCGAAAGGTCCCCTTCTATGGGAAATCGTCGAGGTAGCCGGTTATGGGAGAAAAACGATGACGTGCTGCACGGCACCACAGATTCCGCATCTGATCGTGGTTCTGATCACTTGCTTCCCATAAAAAGGTACCTTCAGCGGGGGGATGTCCAGGCCGGATCGGGGCGGCCCGCGCAAAAGGTAGCTGCTTTTGGGAAGGGTGTTTGCGGAAAGGTAGATGGTTATGGGGCCAGTCGAACATTCGCTCGCGGAAAAAATTCGTTTGTGGTCCGCAAGTTAGCTGCGACAGTGCAAGTGACGTGGGAACAGGGGCGTTGCCCTGGGCAGTGAAGAGGTATAAAGTCCGCTCTCAACAAGGTAACCTTATCCGGACATCACAATGCCGCGAAAGCCCGCAAGCAAAGGCTCCGACAAACAGGTCTCGCTGTTCCAGACGCCAGAGCCTCCCGACTTGCTGCGCAAGGCGGTTCAAGCGATTCACATCGCGCCCAAATCGGGAAAGATCGGTCTGCAGCAGCGCAAGATGTTCAGCTCGCTGATCAAGAACGCGCTCAGGCAGGAAGCATTCGAGCCGGGGCGCACGAGCTTCTCGATCTCGATCGCCTCGCTCTCGCACGAGAGCGGGCTGAACAGCAACAACACGAAATACGTGAAGGACACGGTGAACTCGCTGATCAGCACCGTCGTCAACTGGGACTATCTTGCCGCGGACCGCTCGACCGTCTGGAAGGCGTCGGGTCTGCTGGCCGGCGCCGAGCTCGAGCAATCGGTACTGAAGTACAGCTTCTCGGACCAGATTCGCAGCGAGTTGCTCAACCCCGAGATCTACGCGCTGATCGATATGCGGATCGCGCGCGAGTTTCGGCGCTCGCACTCGCTCGCGCTGTGGGAAAACACGGTGCGCTACGAAGGGATCGGCATCACCGCGAAGATCCCGCTGCCGAAGTTCCGGGATCTCATCCTGGGTCAGGACAAGGCATCGCAGTCGTACAAGGAGTACAAGCTGTTCAAGAGCAAGGTGCTGGTGCCGTGCATTCAGGAGGTCAACGAAGTATCGGACCACACGCTCGAGCTGATCGAGCACAAGTCCGGGCGCAGTGTTGAAGCGGTCCAGTTCAAGGTGATGCGCAAGCAGAGTGCGGATACCGTGGAGGAAGGCGACGTCAAGAACGAGGCGCTCGTCGAAGAAGTCGCCAAGTTCGGCATCCCGCGCTCGGAGGCACGCCGGCTGATTACGCAGTATGGCGTGCAGCGCATCAAGGCTGCGATTGCGTACACGCTCAACCGGACCACGAAAAAGAATGCGGCGCCGGTCGATAACGTTGGGGCCTATTTCCGCAAGGCGTTGACGCACGGCTATACGCTGTCCGACGGACCGACGCCGGAGACGGCGCCGTCGGCGAAAGAAACGGCGCAGAGCAAGCAGGAGCAGATCCGGGACAAGTACCTCGCGGCCAAGATCGACGAGGCCGGTGCGTACTTCCGCGAACTGGAAATCGACGACCAGACCAAGCTCATCGATCGCTACAACGAGACGGTGGTCGGCTCGAAGGATCTGGTGCTGTCGCCGAAGAAGAAGGCAAGCAAGCTCGCGCAAACCAGCTTCTTCAGGTGGCTCGCGCTGGATACCTGGGGCGAACCGACCTCGGATGACTTGCTGGAATTCCTGCTCAGAAGCAGCCTGGCCACGAACTGATACTCAAAAACAGACCTCGCAACGCGAGGTCTGTTTATTTGGGCACCTTACTTTCTACTTTTGCGCGGCGGCCAGTTCGGCGACGTACGCGTCGATGACTTCCTTGAGGCGATCGGCGAGCGTTTCCTGGTGGGCTGCGTCGACGCCCTTGAGCTGCAGGTCGAGACGTCCGTCGGGATAGGTCTTCAACTGGCCGATCGTCTGTGATTCGAGCGCGAAGTCGTGACGGACGCTGTATCGTGTCCGCCCTGCCTTCTTGTCCCCGTCGTTCTGCGCGCGCAGGAAATTCTCGAGATCGCGGACCGACTTCTTCCGGTCGATCACGGCCGACAGCAGGCGATCGGCCGTCGGTTCGCCCAGCCGCTCGAAGATCAGCTTGAGGAAATAGGCGGCCTGCAGGCCGACCACGTCGCTCGCGGTGGCCATCCGCTCAAGGAGCGTGTTCGGCAATGCGTTGAGCGAGAGCGTCTTGCTGATCGACGCTTTGTCCTTGCCGATCTTTTCCGCCAGCGTGTTCTGGTCGGCGAACACCTTCTCGTCGAGGAGCCGCTTCCATGCGACCGCATCGTCGAAGATCGTTTGACGTTCGTGATCGTGGTTCGCGCGATAGGCGATCGTATAGAGCTGCTCGGGCGTGTGATCCGACCGGAAGGTGGCGGTGATGGTTTCGTCGCCGTTGATGCTGGTGGCGCGCAACCGGCGCTGTCCATCGATCACGACGAGCTTGCCGGGAAATTCCGGCAGCCGGGTCACCTTGATCGGTTCGATCTGCCCTTCCCGCTTCAACGTCAGCGCGAGCTCATGCAGGCTCGATTCCGAGTAGAAAACCCGCGGGTTGAACGGGTTCGGGATGCAGTCCTTCACGGCGACCTTCTGCGGGGCGTCGAGATCCGTCGTGTCGGCGGGCTGCGCCGTCGCCAGCTTGATCGCCGGCGCAGCGGCGGTCGGCAACACCGTCACGGACGGTTCGGGCAGCCGCGTCTCCAGCGCTGCATTTTCCTGCGCGAGCCCGCGCAGAAGGCCGGCCGCGAGATGGAGATTGCCCGTCGCCTTCTTTTCCTTCGTTGTGTCTTTAGCCATGGGCTGCGGCTCCGGTAGCGCGTGTCGATGCAATGTATTGGGCCATTTCGGTGACCAGCTTCTCGATCTCCGCGCGGGCCTCCTTGAGGCCTTTCAGGTAGCGATTGTGGTGGTGGATGGTGGTGCCGAGCGCGAAGGTCTGGCGATAGACCTCGCGTTGAGCGATCTGGCTGTCGAGCAGATGTTCCCCTATTTCTTCTGCTCTTAGAATTTTTAAAATCTCTTCACGCATTTTAGTTTTTCCATTGACACTATTGAGCATCAATGCGGAAGACAGGTTCGGGTTACGTACCGAACGCATGGATTCGATCATGCGGATCATCGCGACGGTGCTGTAGAGATCCGCGGGCGAAGGCGACAGCGGGACGAGACAGAAGTCTGCGACTTCGAGTACTGACGCGATGCGCGGATCCTCGAGGTTGCCGGGGCAGTCGACGACGATCACATCGAAATGCGCATCCTGCTTCTTGATCTCGCCACCGATTCCGCGTCCGGCCGGCGCCAGGGAGAGAACGGTCATCGGCAGGGTGTTCTCGCCACTCGTGACCCACCGGACGGACGTGCCCTGCGGGTCGGCGTCGATGAGTGCCACCTTGTTCCCGCCTGCCTCGAAGGCAGCGGCGATGTTGACGGAGATGGTGGTCTTTCCAGTACCACCCTTTTGATTGCTGACGGCGATCTTGAAAGCCATTAAATTCCTCCAAGGAGTTTTGCGTAATATATGCAGTTGTTAGAGAAAAGTCCAGACAAGATGTCCTGATCGAGAAATTTTCGAGTGCGACGGCGCAGTTGTTACGTGACAAGTAGCCGGACGGCTAACGCGCGGACAAGCGATCGGATCGAGCCACAATGAAAATCAATAGAAATCGGTTTTCTCGAAGTCGGGACGCAGTACGCAATCAACAAATTGATTTTTCCTTGATATCACATCATGTTTTTGATCGCGCCAGCGCGCGTTAAGTAACTGCAAACGTATTGCGGCGGACTGATCTGTCGACGATTTACGTACGGGCAGTTGTCACGTGACAAGCCGCGAAGTTGATGAGCGGATCGTGTGATCGGAAGGCTGCATAGCCGTAGACCACTCAATCAACAAGTATTTTGATCAACATTGATTGATGACTCTGTCAATCGGCAGGTTGTCACGTGACAACGAGGATAGGTATCGATGACTCCGGCATCGATTGCGGCTACATCACTTTGGTTTATTGACCGAAAGCGCGCCTCCGTAGTCGAGACCGGCACTGGAGTGTGGTTGGCGCAAGCGGATGTGCGTGGAGAGTTCTCGTCGGTGTTGGTCGGTTGTCACGTGACAACGGGTGATGAGGTCCGGCTTACGTGTGCACCGGGGGTGACTGCAGGATTCGACGAGAACGGTCGACGATTGGCTCTGGAATGTGGCGAGACGAACGCGTTCGTTGGTTTGCCGGCCCGCGAACTCCCGAGCCTCTGCTATGGTTGAAGCCGAGGCCCGACCTGGAGTCGCGCGATGAGCGTTCTACGTGCGGAGCACCACAAAGTAAGAGGCGGGTGAGGTTGCGGTGATATGGCCCCATTAGTCACCCTCGATGCAGCAGTGCCGGTTGGCTTCTTCCTGCCCGTGCGACTCTCGAGGCCTTACCGACTGTCTGTAGCCGTGAAGAAACGCCAGATCGCCCAGCACCATGCACCGTGGAAACCTGCGTGACTACCGAAAGCTATCGAGAATGCCCGATTCACCGGCGCTGGCGACGCGCACGATTCGTATCGTGAAACATTCGCCCAAAATGGGGCGTGCTCACGGAACCCTTATCTTATAAGGACTTCCGGGCGATTCTTCATGTTGTTTCACGCGGGAAGGACGAGCATCGTCTCAAAAGGAGGGGGTGAAGCATGGCGTCTGAGGTAGATGCGGTGCTTTAGTCCCATGCCGGCATCGAAGATGTTGATTGGTACGTATTATGTTGTAAATAAAACGAATCAAGGCGCGGGATTTCAAATGAGAGCGCTGCGCTGAGGATGATCTTGAGTAAGGCGATCCTCGCAGCGTATTGAGTTGTCACGTGACAACGTGACAACTCGAAGCGGGTCTCTTGCGGAATCATGATGTTTCAATTACAAGCGCGGCTCTGGAATGAGCGACATGATCGGAAACGAAGCCAATAAGCAAAGCCCGGGGTAGGGCAGCCCAAATTTCTTCCGAATTCGTTTGCTGGAATGGTCGGCATCACCGTAAGTCGCACGACAAGTGTCGAAGCCACGACCGATATCTGACCGCCTCCGACATGTCGGTCGCGATCAACCCCAATCCCGTCCGTTCAATAATTCGCGGTGATCGACGTAGTCGAAAACTCGACATCCGAACCAAGGAGCGGAATAGCGCTTCACCGCGGCATCGCCAGTCGCGAATGTCCTGGCGAGCGTTTTACAACGCGCAGAATCAGGCAAACAAGAACGCGATGGGTTCAACGCCAACTGCCGGAAAGGCATCGTGACAATCGCGCCGCCCGGTAGCCCGCCGAAACCAGCCCCCGGCCGGCACGCCACACGTGCTAACTAGCGCACCCGCCGGAGAAACACCGTTCATTTACTTGGCTGCCCGCGACGCGCAGATCGCGAACCGCAGCGACTTCGGCGCCTCGACCTTCTCGACGGCATTGCGCCACCAGCGCTCGCCGCGATGCGGCGTAACCAGGTTCAGCCGCTCGCCCATCCGCGGTGTTGCAAGATCGACCCCGCGCGAAACCGCCAGCGCGGTCACGCGCTCGAACGGCTCGTGCCAGCGATGCATCGCCAGATCGAACGTGCCGTTATGAATCGGCGCCAGCCAGCGGCCGCGCAGATCCACATGCGCCTGGACGGTTTCTTCCGGCTGCATGTGAACGTAGGGCCATTGCGCGTCGTACGCACCCGTCTCGATCAGCGTCACGTCGAACGGCCCGAGGCGTTCGCCGATGGTCCTGAAACCATCGAAGTAGCCGGTGTCGCCGCTGAAGAACACGCGCAGGTCGCCGTCGACGATCACCCACGACGCCCACAGCGTGCTGTTGCCGTCGAGCAGGCTACGCCCGGAGAAATGCTGCGCGGGCGTCGCGGTCAGCGCTACGCCGTCGAGCTCCGCGCTTTGCCACCAGTCGAGCTGACGCACCTTGGCCGCGTCGATGCCCCATTCGATCAGGCGATCGCCGACACCGAGCGGCGTCAGGAATATCTCCGCCTTCGCGGCCAGCGCAAGCACGGTGTCGCGGTCCAGGTGATCGTAGTGGTCGTGCGACAGGATCACGCCGCGCAGCGGCGGCAAGTCGCCGAGCGCGATCGGCGGCGCATGGAAGCGCTTCGGGCCGACGCGCCGGAATGGCGACGCGCGTTCGGCGAACACGGGGTCGGTCAGCCAGAACTGCCCGCGCAGCTTGAGCAGAAGCGTCGAATGCCCGAGCCGGTAGAGGCTGCGGTCCGGCGCCGCGTCGAGTTGCGCGCGAGTGAGCGTATCGACGGGCAGGGCACCCGCCGGCACCGCGCCGCGCGGCTTGTGGAACAGCATGTTCCACATGATGCCCAGCATCTTGCCGAGCCCCTCGGCGGGCCGCGGCGCGACGTTGCGAAAGCGCTCGCCGTCATGTTGCGGCGAATGGGCGGACAACGCGCGGCCGCGCTTCGCGGCAGTAAGGCCCAGCGTGCGTTGAATGAAATCTGGGAGCGATGCCATGGGAATCCATCCGGATGAAAGTACACTAAACAGTGTAGTTTATTTCCAGGAAAAGTAAACTGCCGGGTGTAAAATTCGAAGATGGATACGAGCACCACTCATCAACGTCTGACCGATCGAAAGCGGGCGGCCATCGTCAGCGCCGCGATCGAGGAATTTCTCGCGTCCGGCTACGACGCGACCAGCATGGACCGCATCGCCGCGCGCGCGGATGTCTCCAAGCGCACGGTGTACAACCACTTCCCGAGCAAGGACGCGCTGTTTGCCGCGATTCTGCACCAGCTCTGGGACGCGAGCCACTCGGGCAGCTCGCCGGCCTATCGCAGTGATGTGCCGTTGCGCGCGCAGTTGCTCGACCTGCTGACGCGCAAGCTGCGCCTGCTCAACGATGACGCGTTTCTCGCGCTCGCGCGGGTCGCGATCGCGGCCGCCATTCATTCGCCGGAACGCGCGCGCGACATGGTGGAGCGTCTCGGCGAGCGGGAAGAGGACGTGACGGTCTGGATCCGCGCGGCCGCGGCCGCGGGCCGGCTTGCCGCGCCGGATCCGGCATTCGCATCGCATCAGTTGCAGGGCATCGTGAAGGCGTTCGCGTTCTGGCCGCAGGTGACGATGGGACAGCCGCCGCTGAACGACCAGGCGCAGAAGCAGGTCGCGGAATCGGCTGCCGACATGTTTCTCGCGTACTACGAGCGAAAGCAGGGCGGCGACGGTCACGACGAAAGCGGACGTTGAAGCGTCGGCCGTCGGCACATCGTCTCGACACGGTGACGTTTGATCTACATTGGAAGCACCCCCATGCCGCGACTGCGCGCACGACGCGACGACAGGATGCAACCGGTGCGATGCCGGGGCCGGAACGTGAGCGAAGCTGAATGAAGACGTTGCTGATCGTCTATCACACGATGACCGGAGGCACGCGGCAGATGGCCGAGGCGGCCGCCGGCGCGGCGCGCGAACAGGCCGGCGTGTCGGTCAGGCTGCAACGCGCGGACGAGACGGGCCCGGGCGACGTGCTGGCGGCCGATGCGTATCTGTTCGCGACGCCGGAGAATCTCGCCGCGATGTCCGGGCTGATGAAGGACTTTTTCGATCGCTGCTATTACGCGGCGCTCGATCGCGTGAACGGCCGTCCGTACGCGACGATGATCTGCGCCGGCAGCGACGGACAGAATGCGTTGCGCCAGATCGATCGCATCGCGACCGGCTGGCGCCTGAAAAGCGTGGCGCCGGGCCTGATCGTGTGCACGCATGCGCAGACGACCGAGCGCATCCTGGCGCCGAAGACGATCGAGGCCGACGATCTCGCGCGCTGCGCCGAACTCGGCGCGGGCCTCGCGGCCGGTCTCGCGCTCGGCGTGTTCTGACGGAAGCACCGCGCAGACCGTGTTTGCGCTTTGCCGATGCGCAGCGTATGTTACGTGCGGGGTGCAGCGCAGCAGACAGCACCGACGGAACAAGACAATCCCATGCATGGCGATACGGGCCTGCGCGTGCACGCAGGTGGGCCCGCGGATCATCATCGATGTTTCGAACTACGAACACCGGACCGGGAAGCCTTGCGTGGCGCTTGCGTCGCGCACCGTCATGGCGGAGACGCGCTCGATCGATCGACATCCCGAACGCGGGCCGCGGCGCAGGTCGGCCGCCTGCACGATTGCGCAGTTCAGAGTTGCAAGTTGGCTTCCAGTTTTGAAATGAACGGGAATCAGGCACCGTGCCGTTCGCGTGCCAAATCAAGCACATAGGTGCGCGGGTCCGAACTGGCCCGCCGCTTGCTTACATCGTTCCCGATTCGCTCCAGACCGTGCGCGCCGCGTGGGCCGGTTCCGTTCGACGACCGCTGATCCTTGCATAACATGACTCCTACCCCCATCCAGTCCATCCTGATCGCCAATCGCTCGGAAATCTCGATTCGCGTGATGCGTGCCGCCGCCGAGCTGAACATCCGCACGGTGGCGATCTATTCGAAGGAAGACCGTCTCGCGCTGCATCGCTTCAAGGCCGACGAGAGCTACCTGATCGGCGAGGGCAAGAAGCCGCTGGCCGCGTATCTCGACATCGACGACATCCTGCGTGTCGCGCGGCAGGCGAAGGTCGATGCGATCCATCCGGGCTACGGCTTCCTGTCCGAGAACCCGGACTTCGCGCAGGCCGTCATCGACGCCGGCATTCGCTGGATCGGCCCCGCGCCCGACGTGATGCGCACGCTCGGCAACAAGGTGGCCGCGCGCAATGCCGCGATCGCCGCGGGCGTGCCCGTGATGCCGGCGACCGCGCCGCTGCCGGACGATCTCGACGCATGCAAGGCGCTGGCCGCGGGAGTCGGCTATCCGCTGATGCTCAAGGCGAGCTGGGGCGGCGGCGGCCGCGGGATGCGCGTGCTCGAGAGCGAGCGCGATCTCGAGACGTCGCTGGCCGCCGCGCGGCGCGAGGCGCTGGCCGCGTTCGGCAACGACGAGGTATATGTCGAGAAGCTCGTGCGCAACGCGCGCCACGTCGAGGTGCAGGTGCTCGGCGACCTGCACGGCACGGTCGTGCACCTGTACGAGCGCGACTGCACCGTGCAGCGACGCAACCAGAAGGTGGTCGAGCGCGCGCCCGCGCCGTACCTCGATCACGACGGCCGGCACACGTTGTGCGAATCCGCGCTGCGCCTGATGCGCGCGGTCGGCTATACGCATGCGGGCACCGTCGAGTTCCTGATGGATGCCGACACCGGCCAGTTCTACTTCATCGAGGTGAACCCGCGCATCCAGGTCGAGCACACGGTGACCGAGATGATTACCGGGATCGACATCGTGAAGGCGCAGATCCGCATCACGGAAGGCGGCCGGATCGGCCTCGCCGAGGACGCAACGGATGGCGACGGCGCGCTCGTCGAACGCGCGGCCGGCGTGCCGGCGCAGCAGGCGATTCCGCTGAACGGCAATGCGCTGCAATGCCGGATCACGACCGAAGACCCGGAGAACGACTTCCTGCCCGACTACGGGCGGCTCACCGCATACCGCAGCGCGGCGGGTTTCGGCGTGCGGCTCGATGCGGGCACCGCGTATGGCGGCGCCGTGATCACGCCGTACTACGACTCGCTGCTCGTGAAGGTGACGACGTGGGCGCCGACGGCAGCCGAATCGATCCACCGGATGGATCGCGCGCTGCGCGAGTTCCGGATTCGCGGCGTCACGTCGAACCTGCAGTTCCTCGAGAACGTGATCAACCATCCGGCCTTCGTCGCGGGCGACGTCACGACGCGCTTCATCGACCGGACGCCGGAACTGCTCGAATTCGCGAAGCGCGGCGATCGCGCGACGAAGCTGCTGCGCTATCTCGGCGAGCTGAACGTGAACGGCAACGCGGAGATGAACGGCCGCACGCTGCCGGTGCTGCCGTTGCCGAAACCGGTGTTGCCGAAGATCGATACGGCGGCGGCGATTCCGGCCGGCACGCGCGATCGCCTGCGCGCGCTCGGGCCGGAGAAGTTCGCGAACTGGATGCTCGACCAGAAGCAGGTGCTGCTGACCGACACGACGATGCGCGACGCACACCAGTCGCTGTTCGCGACACGCATGCGCACCGCGGACATGCTGCCGATCGCGCCGTTCTACGCGCGCGAGCTGTCGCAACTGTTCTCGCTCGAATGCTGGGGCGGCGCGACCTTCGACGTCGCGCTGCGTTTCCTGAAGGAAGACCCGTGGGAACGGCTCGCGCTGCTGCGCGAACGCGTGCCGAACATCCTGTTCCAGATGCTGCTGCGCGGCTCGAACGCGGTCGGCTACACCAACTACGCGGACAACGTGGTCCGCTTCTTCGTGAAGCAGGCCGCGAGCGCCGGCGTCGACGTGTTCCGCGTGTTCGATTCGCTGAACTGGGTGCGCAACATGCGCGTCGCGATCGACGCGGTGGGCGAGAGCGGCAAGCTGTGCGAAGGCGCGATCTGCTACACCGGCGACCTGTTCGACAAGTCGCGCGCGAAGTACGACCTGAAGTATTACGTCGGTATCGCGCGCGAACTGCAGCAGGCCGGCGTGCACGTGCTCGGCATCAAGGACATGGCCGGCATCTGCCGTCCGCAGGCGGTCGCGACGCTCGTGAAGGCGCTCAAGGAGGAAACGGGGCTGCCGGTGCATTTCCACACGCACGACACGAGCGGCATCGCGGCGGCCTCGGTGCTGGCCGCGATCGGCGCGGGCTGCGATGCGGTGGACGGCGCGCTCGACGCGATGAGCGGCCTCACGTCGCAACCGAACCTGTCGAGCATCGCGGCGGCGTTGGCCGGCAGCGAGCGCGACCCGGCGCTCGATCCGGATCGCCTGCACGAAGCGTCGATGTACTGGGAGGGCGTGCGCCGCTACTACGCGCCGTTCGAGTCGGAGATTCGTGCCGGTACCGCCGACGTCTATCGTCACGAGATGCCCGGCGGCCAATACACGAACCTGCGCGAGCAGGCCCGTTCGCTCGGCATCGATCATCGCTGGACCGAAGTGTCGCGCGCGTATGCAGACGTGAACCGTTTGTTCGGCGACATCGTCAAGGTGACGCCGACGTCGAAGGTGGTCGGCGACATGGCGCTGATGATGGTCGCGAACGATCTCGGCGTGGACGACGTGCGCAACCCGGACAAGGACATCGCGTTTCCGGAGTCGGTCGTGTCGCTGTTCAAGGGCGAGCTGGGTTTCCCGCCGGACGGCTTCCCGGCGGACCTGTCGCGCAAGGTGCTCAAGAGCGAACCGCCGGCGCCGTATCGCCCCGGCGACCAGATTCCGCCGGTCGATCTCGATGCGGCGCGCGCGCAGGCCGAGGCCGCCTGCGAGCAGCCGCTCGACGACCGGCAACTGGCGTCGTACCTGATGTATCCGAAGCAGACGGTCGACTATTACGCGCACGTGCGTGCATACAGCGACACGTCGGTCGTGCCGACGCCGGCGTTCCTGTACGGGCTGCAGCCGCAGGAGGAAGTGGCGATCGACATCTCGCCGGGCAAGACGCTGCTCGTGTCGCTGCAGGGCCAGCACGCCGATACGCAGGACGGCATCGTGAAGGTGCTGTTCGAGCTGAACGGCCAGTCGCGTTCTGCGCTCGTCGAGCAAAAGACCGTGGTGCATGCGGGCAAGGAGCGCCATGGCCTGCAGCGCGCCGATCCGGCGAATCCGCTGCACGTGGCCGCGCCGATGCCGGGCTCGGTCGTGACGGTGGCGGTGCAGCCCGGCCAGCGCGTGACGGCGGGCACGACGCTGATCGCGCTTGAGGCCATGAAGATGGAAACCCACATCGCCGCCGAGCGCGACTGCGAGATTGCCGCCGTGCACGTGAAGGTCGGCGAACGGGTTGCGGCGAAGGATCTGCTGATCGAACTGAAGGGCGCGGCCTGACGATGCCGCGCGTCCGCCGCATGGCGGGCGCGCGGGTGCGTTGTTGCGTGGTCAGCTTTCGTCGACCGGTTGCGCGAGCCGATGGTGAGCGGGCCACAGCGTCTTTACGAGATCGCGCGATGCGCCGTACGCATAGCAGCTGTCGATCTTGACCGGCGTGCCGCCGCCGTCGCGGTTGTCCAGCGACGGCGGCCGGACGTCGACCATCGTCTGGAACGCAGCGCTCGCGAGCGGGCCGAGAATTTCCTTCAGATGCGTGCAGGTGTCGCACGACGGCAGGCGCTTGCGGACTTCGCTGTTCCAGCCCGGGCCGATGCGCAATCCGACGAGCGCCTGGAGCGTGTCGCCGCCGCCCGGGCACTGCGCGTACGGGTGCGACCTGATGAAGGTGCGGACCTCGCGCACGACCATGTCCGTGTCGAATACCAGTGTCACGCCCAGATCGTGGATCGGCGCCTGCGCGGGCACGACGCGCGTGCCGCCCGGCGGTGCGAAGTCGTGCATCTTGCGATCCGTGAGGCAGGCGCTCGCCTCGAACAGGCCGTCGCTGCGGCGGTAGCCGCGCATGTCGATCTGGCGAAGATGAAGCGCCTCGCGTGTGATGCCGTCCGGCGCGTCGTCGGGTTGGGGAACCATGTCTCTCTCCGTGGGTGTCTGCGTGTTCTTTTCGTCGGCGATCGCACGTATGGCGGCCTGCGACAGTGTCGTCGCGAACATACTACGCACTTTCCGGAGAACGGGTACGGCACGCCATCGCCGTCGGAGCGAGTGTGCCCTCGTCAGGTCGGACGCTTGTTCGCGCCGGCGATCCGGTCCGTGATGGTCTTCGCATTCTTCCTTGCAATGCTCACCAGGCGTTCTTCATCCATCCGGGGCGGCGCGCGGGGCTGGTTGGCCCGCGGGTTTGCGATCAGCGGCCTGAATCCCAAGGCCATCCTGCTGTTCGTCGCGCTCCTGCCGCAGTTCACGCGGCGCGATGCCGCATGGTCGGTCGCCGCCCGGATCGTGGCGCTGGGCCTGTTGCACATGATCAATTGCGCCGCGGTTTACTCCGTTGTCGGCCTCGGCTCGCAGGCCGTGATGAGTACGCGACCGAAGGCCGCACGGCGGGTGAGCCCGCTTTCCGGCGGAGCGATGGTCGTGGTGGCAGTCATCCTGTTCGGCGAACAGGTTGTCGCGTTCGCGCGGTAAGCAGCCGCCGGCAATGGCAACTGGCGCGATCGATGCGGGTGCAACGATCTGACGTATCGACGTCGATCCGCCCGCGTTCATCGACGGCCTGCCCGAAGCGATCGGCGCACCGCGCACCGCGCGCCGGCCCGGTGGGTGGCATTCGAGCGCCGGATTGCATGCTCCCGACCGTGAATCTTGCGTGAAAGGGAGGCGAACCCCGGCCGGCGAACGCGGGCGCCGGAAACGCGCGCGGGAAGCCGGTTTCGAAGGACGGCGCGCCAGCGCCACGGCGCGACGGGCCGGCGCCGGTCAAGGCCCGCTTGGCGTCAGTCGACCGCCAGCCGCGCGTATCGGTATACTTCCACTCCTGCGTACCATCCGGCAGCGCGGCGCGATACCCGACACAGGGTGCGCTTCGCTGCTCATGCGGTATCTTCCACGCCGGTGACGGATGTGCCGAACGCCGTCATCCCGAGCCGCCGTGCCAAGCCTGGCGCGGCCTCGCGTGCGTTTCGCCGTGGAAGCGACGCTCTCTATTCCTGGTGGATTGAATTTATGGGTTTTGAACAACTTGCCGAATTGCGGGACCAACTCGCAGCGAAGGCCAAGCAGGATCGGAATGCCAAGCGCGCGAAGGCGCAGCCGCAGTCCGGAACCAAGCCGTCGTCCGGAGGCAAACCGGGCTCCGGGGCCAAGGCGCCCGCCGGCGTGAAGGCGCCGGCCGACGCGAAGGCATCGGCCGGTGCAAAGGCATCCGCTGGCGCAAAGGCATCGGCTGGCGCCAAGCAGACGCACCGGCCGCGTCCGTCCTCCGGCGGCAAGCCGTCGGCGCCGGTCGATCCGGTCATCGTCGCGATCGGCAAACTGCAAAAGCGCTTCCCGCTGGCGTTCCCGAGGAACCCGGCGCCCAAGGTGCCGCTGAAGGTCGGGGTCTGGGCGGATCTCGCCGCCGAGGTGCAGGCAATCGGGCTGAGCGAGGCCGAGCTGCGCGACGCGATGTCGACGTGGTGCCGCGGTAACCGTTACTGGTCCTGCCTCGTCGAGGACGCGGTGCGTGTCGACCTGCAAGGCAACGAAGCGGGGCGTGTGACGCACGACGACGCGGCGCGTGCCCGGCGGCTGAAGGCGCGCGGCCCGCGCAAGGGGCCTGCGCAAGCAGCCAAGGCGGGCGAGCAACCGGCGAAGGCCGAGGGCCAGACGCCGGAACAGGTCGATGCCGCGGCACCGCAAGCCGCGCAGGCCGAGCCGCAAGTGGCGCCGGTCGCGCAGCAGGCAGCACCGGTCGAGCAGCCGGCGGCGCCGGTCGAGCAGCCGGCGGCGCCGGTCGAGCAGCAGGCGGCGCCGGTCGAGCAGCAGGCAGCACCGGTCGAGCAGCAGGCGGCGCCCGTCGAGCAGCAAGCAGCACCGGTGGAGCAGCAAGCAGCACCGGTGGAGCAGCAAGCAGCGAAAGCCGAGTAACGCACCGGCGTGACGCCGTGCTGCCGGCTATGCGTTGAATGGCCGGCAGCACGTGCGAGATTTCCCGACTACACCGCGCGATCGAGACCCGAGGGCGGTGCCGTGGGACGTACGGGGGCTGCCGGACCGGGCATGGTCAGGGTTCTGGATTCGTCCCCATAACGCAGTCATCGCGCGAATCGCATCGCCTGCGTGCTGGTTCGGCTGCCGGCTCGACGGGTGCACGATGAATTTTCCGTGACAGGCAATGCGCCTGCCGTTGCATCCCGGCAATCCGTTTTCCATCTCCGATGCCTGAGGCAGGACCAACCCCACGGGTGGGTGAACCGCTTGCCACGCAAACCACCGAACGTTTGACCGATCGCGGCGTCCGACCGAGCGATGAAGCCGGAATCGCCACTTTCCAGAAGATTCGACTTCCTAAGAATACGGCATGGATCCCTTCCCGTTCGTTCACGTATTCCGCGAGCGGACACAGGTCGAGAAACGCCTGCCCCCCCTGCTGACCACGTTCAAGCTGCCGCCGCGCACCAGCGGATCCTGGCTGTAGTCGCCGTCGAGTGACCAGTCGGAATTGCTGTGCGGACGCGCGGGCGAAATGCGACGCATGAGCCGCAAAGGAGCGATACCCCCATCCCCTATATGGAATCTGGCATTGAGATATACTCCCCTACCCTATATGGAGAGGTCATCGATGAGCCACACCGTCCGCGAAAAACAGAAGCTGCTCAACCGGGTCCGCCGCATCAAGGGCCAGGTCGAGGCGATCGAGCGCGCGCTCGAGGAGGAGCGGGGCTGCAACGAGGTCCTGCAACAGATCACGAGCTGCCGCGGCGCGATGAACGGGCTGCTGGCCGTGGTGCTCGAGGATCACATCCGCACGCATCTGGTCGATGCCGAGCACGACGGCGGCCATGACGAAGGCAGCGCGACCGAGCAGTTGATCGAAGTCGTGCACAGCTACTTCAAGTGAGGCGCGGCATGAACGAGTTCAAGGACGCGGCATTCGGCGCGGGACACGATCACATCTTCCTCGGCGCGGCGCACGAGCAGAACGAGCGCAGGACATGGGCGGTGATCGCGCTGTGCAGCGCGATGATGGTCGCCGAAATCGTCGGCGGAAGCCTGTTCGGATCGCTGGCGCTCGTCGCCGACGGGCTGCACATGTCGACGCATGCGGGCGCGATGCTGATCGCCGCGCTGGCCTATACGTATGCCCGCAAGCACGCGGGCGATGCGCGCTTCGTGTTCGGCACCGGCAAGCTCGGCGACCTGGCCGGCTTCACGAGCGCGATCGTGCTGGCGATGATCGCGCTGCTGATCGGCTACGAGGCCGTGTCGCGCTTCCTGGCGCCGGTGCCCATTCATTTCGGCGAAGCGATTCCGATCGCGGTGCTCGGCCTGCTCGTCAACCTCGCGAGCGTGTGGCTGTTGAGTGGCGATCATCATGGCCATTCGCATAGTCATCGTCACCATCATGCGCACGACCACGACCACGACCACGACCACGACCACGACCACGACCACGACCACGACCACGACCACGACCACAGCGACAAGCACGCGCACGCGCACGCGCACGCGCACGCGCACGCCGCCGCGACGCGCGACCACAACATCCGCTCCGCCTACGTCCATGTGATCGCGGACGCGGCGGTGTCGGTGCTCGCGATCATCGGCCTCGTGCTGGCGCGCGCGTTCGGCTGGGTGTGGATGGATCCGCTCGCGGGCATCATCGGTGCGCTGGTGATCGCGAACTGGTCATACGGGCTGATGCGCGACACGGGCGGCATCCTGCTCGACATGCAATCCGATCCACGCATCGCGCAGCGCGTGCGCGGCCTGATCGAGGGCGGCGGCGACCGCGTCGCGGATCTGCACGTGTGGCGCCTTGGGCCGGGCCACATGAGCGCGGTCGTATCGGTGGCGACCGGCGAAGGCAGCCGCGACGCACGCTTCTACCATGGGCTGCTCGACCGCGTCGACGGCCTGTCGCACGTGACCGTCGAGGTCGTGAGACCGCAGCAGGCGGCGTGAGCGATGGCCGTCAAGTCACCCTGTATCGATATCTGCTCGTTCGACGGAAGAACGGGCTTCTGCATCGGCTGCCTTCGCACGCTGGAAGAGGCGAGGGCATGGAAGAAGATGACCGATCACCGGCGGCACCAGATCGTCAACGACCGTGCGCGGCGGCAAGCGAAGCTCGACCGCGGCACGCCGCCGGACGGGCAATAGCGCGACCTCGGCCGCGCATGCGCAGCCGGCGCGCGCGGGTCAGGCGCGGGTCGCTTCGCTGCGCGGGAATCGCAGCGTGAAGATCGTCCTTTGCGCGTCGCTCGTCACCCCGACGCTTCCATGGTGCAGCGCCATGATCGACTTCACGATGGCAAGGCCGAGCCCCGCGTTGCGGGCCGAGCCTTGGCGGGACGCATCGACGCGATAGAAGCGCTCGAAGATCCGGTCGAGCTGGTCCGGTGCAATGACGGCGCCCTGGTTCGCGACCGACACCACCGCATGATCGGCATCGACCGACACCGCAAGCTCGATGGTCGAGCCGCGATGTGCATGCTCGAGCGCGTTCGACACGAGATTGCTCACCGCGCGCCTGAACAACGGCGCGTCGGCCTGCACGCTCGCGTGCCCATGCACTGTGACGCGCACGCCGGCGTCTTCCGCGAGCCCCTGGAAATACGAGGCCAGCCGCTGCAGCTCGTCGGCCGCGTCGAGCGCGGCGAGCTTCAGGTGCTGCCGCGCATTGTCGGTGCGCGCGAGGAACAGCATGCTGTCGATCATGCGTTGCAGGCGCTCGCATTCCTCGATGTTCGAATCGATCAGCGTCTCGTATTCTTCCGCCGACCGGGCGCGCGACAGCGTGATCTGCGACGCGCTGATGATGTTCGCGAGCGGCGTGCGCATGTCGTGCGCGAGGTCCGACGAGAATTGCGACAGCCGCCCGAACGAGCGCTCGAGCCGGTCGAGCATCCGGTTCACCGACAGCGCGAGTTCGCGCAGCTCGACCGGGCCGCCGCGGATGTCGAGCCGTTCGTCGAGGTTGTGCGCCTCGATCCGGGAGGCCTGGCGGCCGATGTCCCGCACCGGCAGCAGCCCGCGGCGCGTGACCGCATGGCCGAGCGCGCACACCAGCACGGCACCCGCCGCGACCGCGAGCCAGATGTGATACCGGTAGCTGTCGAGCAGCGACTGGCGATCCTCCGCGGTGCGCACGAGCAGCATCCGGATCACTTCGCCGGACGGCAGCACGACCTTCGAGAAAATGCAGCGCGCTTGCCCGATCTCGTCGGGCGTGCAGGTAAACGGCCGGCTGTCGGGATGCTCGCCCGCGGCGAGCGGCTGCAATGCGGGGTCCGGCCCGTCGGCATGCTCGACCAGCGGCACGCCGCGCGAATCGTAGATGCCGAGATACACGCCCGGGTGCGACAGCAGCACGTCGTGAAAGACGGCCGGGTCGGCGCGGATCGCCTGCGCCGAGCCGCGCGCGCTGGAGAGTCGCTCGAACTGGTTCAGCTTGCCGCTGATCTCGATGTCGTCGCGCCGTTGCAGCTCGGCGGACAGCGAGCGGTACAGGTACGCGCCCGTCAGCGAGAACACGAGCCCCGCGACGGCGGCGAACGCGAACGTCAGCCGCCTGAGCAGCGAGTAGGGCGTGCTCGCCGCGCTCACGAGCGATCCTCGAGCACGTAGCCCATGCCGCGGATGGTGTGGATCAGCTTGTGCTCGTACGCGTTGTCGATCTTCGCGCGCAGGCGCTTGATCGCGGCATCCACGACGTTGGTGTCGCTGTCGAAGTTCATGTCCCAGATCTGCGACGTGATGAAGGTGCGCGTGAGCACCTCGCCCTCGCGCTCCGCCAGCAGTTGCAGCAGCGCGAATTCCTGCGCGGTCAGGTCGATGCGCGTGTCGCCGCGCCGCACCCGGCGCCGCAGCAGGTCGACGTCGAGATCGGCGATCTGCAGCGTGTCTCGCACGCTGCGCGGCGCGCGGCGCAGCAGCGACCGGATGCGCGCGAGGAATTCCGCATACGCGAACGGCTTCGGCAGATAGTCGTCGGCGCCCAGTTCGAGGCCGGCCACCTTGTCGTCGACCGTGTCCCGGGCCGTGAGCAGCAGCACGGGCGTCGACTTCTGCTCGCGCAGGCGCCGCAGCACTTCGAAGCCGTCCAGCTCGGGCAGCATGACGTCCAGCACGACGAGGTCGAACGCCTCGTGCAGCGCGAGAAACAGGCCGTCCCGCCCGTTCGTGGCGATGTCGACGGTGTAGCTCGCCTCCGTCAGCCCCTGACGGAGATAGGCGGCCATCTTGGCTTCGTCTTCGACGATGAGTATCCGCATGGTGTGATTGCTGTCGCTGTCGGCATCCCGCGGGCGATGGTCCGGGCGCGGCGTGCGCGAAACACGATCTGGGGATGGCAAGTTGTTCAAGAAGCGGTGCGGCGCAACGCGATGGTGCGGCCGATGGCGGCCGACAGGCAGGAGGGTACGCCACTGCGGCGCGTCTTTCATGAAAATCCGGTCATCTTGCGGCCACGGCGTGGTCACGGCCGGGTCGATAAGCTGGCCGTTCCTGATTGCCGCGTGCCCGATTCCGCTTCCATGTCGTACTGGCGCAAATTCTTCATCGTCGTGTTGCTGGCCCTGAGCCTGCCGGGGCAGTCGTTCGCGGCTGCGGCGATGTCGTGCGCGGCGGCGGGCGGCACGCCGGTCCGGCACGCGGAAGCGGTCGTCGCCGCGGCGCACGCCGTCGACATGGACGCGCGCGGCCACGGCCGCCATGCGGCGCGCGGCGATGCCGGCCACGCCCAGGCGTGCCCGGCCTGCACGTCGTGCTGCTCCGGCCCCGGGTGGCCGGCGCTGCCGGATGTCGCGGCGTCTGCCGATACGGCCCGCAGCCACGGATTCATGCCGCCTCCCACGGCCGCCGCGTCGTTCCTGACCGGCGGCATCGAACGGCCGCCTCGCGGCGCACTCGTCTAGTACCCGAGATCGCGGCCGATGCGCCGCGAAGTGCAATCCGAACCGGCGGCTGCGCGGCGGCCCGCCCGGTGACTCATGACGAGGCAACTCATGCGATTGATCCTTGCGGCGCTGCTCGGCGCGGCGGCCTTCCTGCCGCCGTTCGCGCACGCCACGACCGCGCTGCCCGATCCGGCCGATGCCGCGGCGCCAGTGCCTGCGCACGCCGCCGTTCCGTCCGCATTCGACGGGTATCGGCCGTATCGCGACGGCGAAGGCCCGGGCTGGCGGCAATTGAACCGCGCGGTGACCGAGCCCGCCAGGCGCGCGGCCACGCCGGGCAAGCCGGCCGATGCGCCCCATTCGAACCACACGAACCATGCAACCCACGGGAGCCCGGCCAGATGATCGAGCGATTCGTTTCCCCGCGGGTCGCGGCGGGCGTCGCCGCGATCGCGTGGCTCGCGGGCTGCACGACGTTCTCGCGGGATGGCGGGTTCGATACGGTGTCCACCGCCGCGCGCGAGCGGCTCGGCAAGGACGCGATCATCGTCCGCAGCGACGCGGATCGCGAGACGGTGGCGGCGCGCACCCGTGAGCTGCTCGCGAAGCCGCTCGGCATCGACGACGCCGTGCAGGTCGCGCTGCTGAATCATCGCGGGCTCCAGGCCTCGTATGCGCAGCTCGGCCTGTCGGAAGCCGATCTGGTGCAGGCCGGGCGCCTGCCGAATCCCGGCTTCAGCTTCAGCCGCACGCGTTCGAGCAACGACCTGAGCATCGGCCGGACATTCTCGGCGAACGTGCTCGGCATCCTGGCGCTACCGTTCGCCGCGCGCATCGAAGGCCGCCGCTTCGAACAGACGAAGCTGGAAACCGCCGACGCGATGCTGAAGGTCGCGGCCGATGCGCGCCGCGCGTACGTGAACGCGGTTGCGGCGGAGCAGTCGGCCCGCTACGCGGGACAGGTGAACGACGCGGCGGGCGCGGCCGCCGAACTCGCGCAGCGCATGCGCGACGCCGGCCACTTCAGCCGGCTCGAGCACGCGCGCGAACAGGCGTTCCATGCGGACGCCACGGCGCAGTTCGCGAAGGCGCGGCAGCAGGCCGTCGCCGCGCGCGAGCGGCTGACGCGCGCGATGGGCCTGTGGGGCGCGGGCACGCAGTACAGGCTGCCCGATCGCTTGCCGGACCTGCCGAAGGATCGCCCGGATCTTGCGGACCTCGAAGCGTTCGCGATGCGCAACCGCGTCGACATCCAGGCGGCGCAGCTGCAGACGCAGGGCGTGGCATCGTCGCTGGGCCTCAGCAAGGCCACGCGTTTCGTCAACGCGCTCGACGTCGGCTACGTGAACAATTACGAAACCGACAAGGGGCATGAACGCGGCTACGAGATCAGCGTGGAGATCCCGCTGTTCGACTGGGGCGGCGCGAAGGTCGCGCGCGCGGAAGCGCTCTACATGCAGTCGGCCAACCGGCTTGCGCAGACCGCGATCGATGCGCGTTCCGAGGTGCGCGAATCGTACGCGGCGTACCTGAGCAGCTACGACGTCGCGAGGCATTACCGCGACGAGGTCGTGCCGCTGCGCAAGACCATCTCGGACGAAGTGCTGCTGCGCTACAACGGCATGCTCGCGAGCGTGTTCGAGCTGCTCGTCGATGCGCGCGAGCAGGTCGACGCGGTCAACGGCGCCATCGACGCGCTGAAGGATTACTGGCTCGCCGAGACCGATCTCCAGCAGGCGGTCGGCGGCCGTCTGCCGCCGCCAGGCGCGGCGCAGCGCGACACGCCGCCGGCGACGCAGGCGGCGCCCTCTCCCCCGATTCCCGCGGCGCTTTCCGCGCCGGCAACGCATACGGAAGGTCATTGACATGGTGTCCCGTCGACAATTTCTCAGCGGCTCGGGCGCCGCGCTCCTCGGTGCCGCGATGGTCAGCAAGGCCGGCGCGGCCACGCTGCCGGAGGCGCCGACGATGGCGCAGGCCGCCACGCAGCCGCCGCTCGCGCCGCCCGACGGCCGCCCTTACACGCCTGTCGCGACGCTGAACGGCTGGAGCTTGCCGTGGCGGATGAAGAACGGCTGGAAGGAGTTCCACCTGATTGCCGAGCCGGTGGTGCGCGAAATGGCGCCCGGGATGAAGGCGAACCTGTGGGGCTACAACGGGCAGTCGCCCGGGCCGACCCTCGAGGCGGTCGAAGGCGACAAGGTGCGCATCTTCGTGACGAACCGGCTGCCGGAGCACACGACGATCCACTGGCACGGGATGCTGCTGCCGAACGGGATGGACGGCGTGGGCGGCCTCACGCAGCCGCATATTCCGCCCGGCAAGACCTACGTGTACGAGTTCCGGCTCGAGAAGCACGGCACCTTCATGTATCACCCGCACGCCGACGAGATGGTGCAGATGGCGATGGGGATGATGGGCATGTTCATCGTGCATCCGAAGGATCGCGGCGTGATGCCGGTCGACCGCGACTTCGTGTTCCTGCTCGCCGCGTACGACATCGACCCCGGCAGCTACACGCCGCGCGTCAACGAGATGACGGACTTCAACATGTGGACGTGGAATTCGCGCGTGTTCCCTGGCATCGATGCCTTGCCGGTGCGCGCGGGCGATCGCGTGCGCATTCGTTTCGGCAACCTGACGATGACGAACCACCCGATGCACTTGCACGGCTACACGTTC
Source organism: Burkholderia sp. SRS-46 (assembly GCF_004343775.1). Classification (GTDB taxonomy): domain Bacteria; phylum Pseudomonadota; class Gammaproteobacteria; order Burkholderiales; family Burkholderiaceae; genus Burkholderia. The sequence continues at coordinate 571,021 of NZ_PTXL01000003.1, forward strand.
GAGGTGACCGGCACCGATGGCGGCTGGATCCCGCCGGGCGCGCGCTGGCCCGAAGTGACCGCCGACGTCGCGGTGGGCCAGATGCGCGCGATCGAGTTCACCGCGGACCGGCCGGGCGACTGGGCGTTCCATTGCCACAAGTCGCATCACACGATGAATGCGATGGGGCACCAGGTGCCGAACCTGATCGGCGTGCCGCAGAAGGATCTCGCGAAGCGCATCGGCAAGCTCGTGCCCGATTACATGGCGATGGGCAGCACCGGCGGTGCGATGGGCGAGATGGAGATGCCGCTGCCCGACAACACGCTGCCGATGATGACGGGTACCGGGCCGTTCGGCCCGCTGGAGATGGGCGGCATGTTCACCGTCGTGAAGGTGCGGCAGGGGCTCGGCCGCAACGATTACCGCGACCCGGGCTGGTTCCGGCACCCGAAGGGCACGGTCGCCTACGAATACACCGGCGAGCTGCCGGCGCATTGATTCACACGATGCGGCCGGCGTGACGCCGGCCGCCCCCAACCCTGGAGAACCATGATGAAGAAAGCACTTGCCGCGCTTGCAGCGGGCTGCGCGCTCGCCCTTGCCACCCTGCCTGCCGTGTCGCACGCGGCCGGCGAAGCGGATGCATCGAACCCGAACGGCGCACCGTCACCCGCCGCCGACGCGCGCAACGGCATGTCGCACGGCGAGATCCGCAAGGTCGATGCGGCCGCCGGCAAGCTGACGATCAAGCACGGCCCGCTCGAGAACCTCGGCATGGATGCGATGACGATGGTGTTCAAGGTGAAGAACCCGGCGATGCTGTCGCAGGTGAAGGTTGGCGACAGCATCGACTTCGTCGCCGAGGAGGTGAACGGCGCGCTGACCGTCACGAAGCTGCAGCGGCAGTGACGGCAACGGGGGCGGCGCGCTGGCGCACCGCCCGATCTCGATCCAGCGGAATGAACAGCACCATGAAATCTTCGACGCTTACGCATCTGGCCGCACTGGCCGCGAGCGCGCTGCTGGCGTGTGCGCCGCTCGCGGCATCCGCGCACGGCAAACTCGAACGCGCATCGCCCGCGTCGGGTAGCACCATCGACGTGGCGCCGGATGCGCTCCGGCTCACCTTCAACGAGGATCTCGAAGCAGCCTTCAGCGCGATCGTCGTGGCGGACGCGAACGGCACGGCCGTTACGCAGGACAAGGCGCGGGTCGACGCGTCCGAGCCGCGCGTGATGACCATTGCGGTGCCGAAGCTCGCATCGGGCACGTACACGGTCCGGTGGGCCGTGATGACCGCCGATGCGCACAAGACCAAGGGCACCTACACGTTCAGGGTGAAGTGAGATGAACGAAGGATTCCTCGGCATCCTGCGCCTCGCGGCGGTCGCGATCCAGAACCTCGGCTTCGCCGTCGTCGTCGGGGCGCTGCTCGGCAGCCGCTGGCTCGCGCGCGGCGACGCCGCATGGCAGGCGGCGGCCGGCCGGCGCATGGTCGTCACGCTGCGCGCGGCCGCGGCCGGTACGTTGCTGGCGAGCGTCGTCGCGTTCCTCGCGCATTGCGCGCTGATGAGCGATGCGACGCTGCTGACGGTCGGGCCGGCCGTGTGGCCGATGCTGACGGGCACCGGCTTCGGCCATGCGTGGCTCGCGAGCGCGGTCGGCATGGCCGTGATCGTGGTGCTGTCGTTCCGCTGGCAGGGGCGCGGCGCACGCATGCCGGTTGCGCTGTGGCTCGCGATCGCCGGCGTCGCGCTGGCGCGCAGCCATGGCGGCCATCCGGTGGATGCGGGGTGGTTCAGCCTGCCGGTGTGGATCGACTGGCTGCATCTGCTGGCGATCAGCACGTGGGTCGGCATCGTGCTGGTGACGGCCGGCGTGGCGATGCCGCGCCTGCTCGACGCGCCGCGCGGCGATGCGCCGGCCGGCGCGGCGTTCGTGCAGTCGCTGTCGGACGCGGCGACGGTCGCACTGGTCGTGCTGGTCGGCACCGGCGCCTACAACGGCTGGCGCGGCGTGAACACGTCCGCCGAGCTGATCGGGTCTGCGTATGGGCAGGTGCTGCTCGTGAAGCTCGCGCTCGTGCTGCTGGCCGCGGCGCTCGGCGGGCACAACCGGTTCTTCGGGATGCCGAAGCTGTTGGCGGCGCTGTCGCACGCGTCGACGATTCCGCCGGGCGGCCCGTTGCGCCGTTTCAATACGGTGCTGCGCGTCGAATCCGTCGTGCTGGCCGGCGTGCTGGCGGCCGCCGCCGTGCTCGTGTCGAGCCCGTTGCCCGGCACGACGTAAGCAGCGTCATGCAGACGCCGAAAGCATTTCGTCAGGAATGAAGATTGTCGGGAATATGAAAGGTATCGGCTGACGGCTAGCGTGTTGCAGGCAGGCGACACGTCGGAAAATTGATTAAAAATACGAATCATTATCGTTTAATATTTCGAGACATTACAGGCCGCGACCCCGAAGTCGCGGCTTTTTCATGCCGCCGACCGATTTCTTCCGCTTCCGTCTACCCTCAACGATGAAACTCAACCAGAACGCCTGCCGCGCGCTCCTGATCGCCACGTCGCTCGCCGGCGCCAAGACGTCTTTCGCGCAGGCAAGCGATGCGCCGGCTACGCTGCCGACCATTTCCGTGAAGGCTGCCGCCGAGCGCGCGACCTACGATGCGAGCCGCTCGCGCGCGGCCACCAAGACCGACATGTCGCTGATGGACGTGCCGCAGACGGTGAACGTGGTGCCGCACGCGGTGATCGAGGATCAGAACGCGACGTCGATGCAGGACGCGTTGCGCAACGTGCCCGGCGTCGGCTTCTCGGTGGGCGACGGCCAGCGCGACCAGATCACGATTCGCGGCTTCAACAGCATCACCGACCAGTACGTCGACGGCATTCGCGACGACGCGCTCTACTACCGCGACCTGTCGAACGTCGAGCGCGTCGAAGTGCTGAAGGGGCCGGCGGCGGTGCTGTACGGCCGCGGCTCGGCGGGCGGCATCGTCAACCGCGTGCTGAAGCGGCCGCAGGCGAACCCGGTGCGCGACGTCGGCGTGACGCTCGGCACGCGCGGCGAGCGGCGCGGCGAATTCGACCTCGGCTGGAATGCGAACGATGCGGCGCGCTTTCGCATCACCGGCGCGGCCGAGAACTCGAACAGCTTCCGCGACCAGTTCCAGCTGAACCGCCAGGCGATCGCGCCGTCCGCGCAGTTCAAGCTGAGCCAGGACACGGTGCTCAACGTCGAGTTCGACTATCTGCACGACAAGCGCACCGCCGACCAGGGCATCCCCGCGTACCAGGGCCGGCCGGTCGACGTGCCGATCAACACGTACTACGGCTCGGCCGATGCGGCGAACAGCTCGACCAACTCGGTGTCCGCGAAGAGCGCGACGGTGTCGCTCGATCACCGCTTCAGCGATTCGCTGTCGTTCCATGGCGCGATCCGCGCGTACGACTTCTCGCTCGAGCGGAAGAACTACGTGACGTTCCAGCCGATCAAGACCGCCGCGCGCCCGACCGTCACGCTCGACCAGTCGACGCGGCAGCGCACCGACCACGGCGTCGACGGCGTGTTCGAGCTGACGCAGAAGACGACGCTGTTCGGCATGCGTCACGAAGTGCTGTACGGGCTGGAGCTGTCGCAGCAGCAGAAGTTCGACACGATCTACAACGTGACGAAGGTCGCGACCTACGATCTCTACCACCCGCAGCTCGTCGACCTGCCCGGCGTGCCGCCCGGCACGCGCGCGCGCACGAACGCGTCGACCGTCACCGGGCTTGCGGGCGTCTACGCGCAGGACCTGATCTCGCTGACCGAACACTGGAAGGTGCTCGCGGGCCTGCGCTTCGATTACCTGAACCAGATCCGCCACGACTACACGTCGGCGAACGTCAACCTCGAGCGTACCGATCGCGCGTGGAGCCCGCGCGTCGGGCTGATCTACGAGCCGCTCGACTGGCTCACGCTGTACGCATCGTTCAGCCAGTCGTTCTCGCCGCTCGCCGATACGCTGATCAGCTCCGGCGCGTTCGCGAACGGCGCGGCGCTGGCGCCGCAGAAAACCACCGCGTACGAAGTCGGCTCGAAGTTCGATCTGGGCGGCAAGGCGATGGCGAGCATCGCGCTGTTCGACATGCGCCAGACGAACCAGCAGATCGGCGATCCTGCGCATCCCGGCTATGCGCTGCCGATCGGCACGCAGCACGTGCGCGGCATGGAGCTGGGCTTCTCCGGCGAGATCGCGCCGAAATGGTCCGTGATCGCGGGCTACGCGTACCTGAACGGCACGGTGGACGGCTCGCCGCAATCGACGGCGGCCGGGCTGGCGCTGTCCAGCAACACGCCGGGGCTGATGCCGCGTCACAGCGCAAGCCTGTGGCTGAAGCGCGAGCTGCCGTACGGTTTCTACGCGGCGGCCGGCGCGCAGTTCCAGTCGGCGCGCTACACCTCCGCGAGCGATCTCGTCACGCTGCCGTCGTTCACGGTGTTCAATCTCGGCGCGGGCTACCGCAGCAAGAAGTTCGACGTGACGCTCACGCTCGACAACCTGTTCGATCGCCGCTACTTCATCTCCGCGCACGGCAATGCCGATCTGTACAACATGCCGGGCGAGCCGCGCACGCTGACCGCCACGATGAAGTGGCACATGTAACGCACGGGACGCGCGGTGGCTGAGCGCCGCGCGTTGCGCTGAAACGCCGCGAGCCCGTTACGCGGGCTCGCGGGCATGCGGCACGGGCCGCCTCTGGCCGGCCGTGACGGTGGTCACGATTCGAGCGACGTCATCCCGGATTGCAGGTAGTTCTGGATGCCGACCTTCTTGATCAGATCGAGTTGCGTTTCGAGCCAGTCGATGTGCTCCTCGGTGTCCTCGAGGATGCGCTCGAAGATCTCGCGCGAGATGTAGTCCTGCGCCGATTCGCAGTACGCGATCGCTTCCTTGCAGGTGGCCTGTGCGCCGCGTTCGAGCTTCAGGTCGCACTCGAGGATTTCTTCCGTGTGCTCGCCGACGAGCAGCTTGTGCAGATCCTGCAGGTTCGGCAGGCCGTCGAGCATGAAGACGCGTTCGATCAGCGCGTCCGCATGCTTCATCTCGCCGATCGATTCGTCATACTCGTGCTTGCCGAGTTTCTCGAGGCCCCAGTGCCTGTACATGCGCGCATGCAGGAAGTACTGATTGATCGCCGTCAGTTCGTTCTTCAGCTGCGCGTTCAGGTAGCCGATGACTTTCTTGTCGCCTTTCATCTCGGATCTCCACAGTCGAGCGATACCCATCGTCGTAACGTCGTGCCGTTCTCAACGATAGTCAGTCGCGCGCGGAATCACAATCAGACATTTGCGTCTGGCCGAGGAAGCGAAAGGCGAATCAGTTGCATTAGCGTGGGCGCATCACGCGAGCAGATCCTCGTAGAACGCGCCGAACGGGCGCGTCGGATGCGCGAGCTGGATTTCCAGGATCCACAGGCCGGCATCGGGGCACGCGTCGAAATCGCCAAGATCGCCGGCCTTGTAGATCGCGTGCGGGAAATCCGACACGCGATGGCCCTTGATGTCCACGTTCAGGCGCCAGCCGAGTTCCGTCGCGCGGCGCTCCGCATACGCGTAAAGCGCGCTGCCGGCCGCGCCGGTCGTCTGCCAGTGATGCTTCACGTCGTCGAACAGCGTGCGCGCGGCGTCCGCGCAGGCCTGCATGTCCGCATCGTCGCCGACGACGAAGGTTGCGCCCGCATCGCCTTCGTGCGCGTTCCACACCACGCCGAGGTCGATGAAGAAGATGTCGTGCTCGCGCAGGCAGAGATCGTCGTCGGCGCGCTGCTTGAAGGTCTTCAGCGTGTTCTCGCCGAAGCGGACTATGACCGGATGCCAGATGCGGTCCATCCCGAGTTCCTGCATCACGGCCTTGCAGAGCGCGACGGCTTCCGATTCGCGCATGCCCGGCTTGACCCGCGCGGCGACGCTGTCGACGACTTCCCATGTGCGATCGCGCGCCGTCAACATCTGCTCCAGCACGTACTTGCTGCCCACTGCTTGCTTCAAGTCGGTGTTCACCTGCGTTGCTCCGTCTCCGTTATAACCAACGGAATATAACGGTGGGCGCGTGTGCTGTCCACGGTGCGGGCGTGCGGCGGGTTGCGCGGCGCGCCGAGCCGAATGGCTGGATGCCGGAGGCCCCCCTCTCAAAAGTTAACTTGTAGATGTAATAACGCGTTAGTAGTATTTGCTACATGGATACTGTTTCGACGTGGTCGCTCCTTGTTCTGACCCTGCCCACGGAAAACGCGACGGCGCGCATGCGCTTCTGGCGCGCGCTCAAGGCGAAAGGGTGCGCGGTGTTGCGCGACGGCATCTACGTGCTGCCGTATACGGAGGAGCGCGAAAGCATGCTGCGCGACCTCGCCGGTGCGATCGCCGAAAGCGGCGGCACTGCCCACCTGTTGCGGGCGCCAAGCCTCGATGCCGCGCAGGAGCTGGAGTTTCGCGCGCTCTTCGATCGCGACGAGGAATACACCGCCTTCACCCGCGCGCTCGCGGATGCCCGCAAGACGCTTGCCGGGCAGTCCGCCACCGAACTGACGCGCCTGCTGCGCCGCCTGCGCAAGGATTTCGACACCGTCCGGGCGATCGACTACTTCCCGGGCGACTCGGCGACCCGGGCTGAAGTCGCGTTGCAGGACTTCACCGCGCTCGTCGACACCGTGCTGTCGCCGGGCGAGCCGCACGCCGCGGAGCGCGCGATCCGCATGCTCGCGATCGACGCGTACCAAGGGCGTACCTGGGCGACACGCCAGCGCATGTGGGTCGATCGCATCGCCAGCGCATGGCTGATCCGCCGCTTCATCGACGCGCGAGCCCGCTTCATCTGGCTCGCGTCGCCGGCGGATTGCCCGCCTGACGCGCTCGGCTTCGATTTCGACGGCGCCGCGTTCACCCATGTCGGCGAACGCGTGACGTTCGAGGTGCTGCTCGCGAGTTTCGGGCTCGACAAGGATCCGGCTTTGATGCGGCTCGGCGAAATCGTGCATGTGCTCGACGTCGGCGGCCCTGCCGTGCCCGAAGCGGCCGGCTTCGAGGCCGTGATGGCCGGCACGCGTCAACGTGCCGAAAACGACGATCAATTGCTGGAACGGATGGGCGCGGTGCTGGACGCGCTGTACGCGCACTTCGCATCGAATGGAAAGCGCGAGACAGGGGGGCGTTCATGACCGCGACCATAGCGACGAACAAGCCGGCCTACACGCTGGGCCAACTGGTCGGATACATGCTGCGTCTTGGCGCGTTCGGCTTCGGCGGCCCGGTCGCGCTCGCCGGCTACATGCGTCGCGACCTGGTCGAGCGGCACGGGTGGATCACGGAAGCGGACTACAAGGAAGGGCTGACGCTCGCGCAGCTCGCGCCGGGGCCGATGGCTGCTCAACTCGCGATCTATCTCGGCTTCGTCCACTACCGGATTCTCGGCGCGACCCTGGTCGGGCTCGCGTTCGTGCTGCCGTCGTTCCTGATGGTCCTCGGGCTTGGCGTCGCCTATACGCACTTCGGCGGCCTGTCGTGGATGCAGGCGGTCTTCTACGGCGTCGGGGCCGCAGTGGTCGGCATCATCGCGATGAGCGCATACAAGCTGACGACGAAAACCGTCGGCAGCGACAAGCTGCTCTGGGCGATCTTCCTGACGCTGGCTGCCGTGACCTTCATCACGGAATCGGAAATCGCGTGGCTCTTTGTCGTCGCCGGCTTGATCGGCTGGTTCTGGCGGGCCCCGCCGAAATGGCTGCGCAAGGGCGGGCTGAATGCGCTCGCCGGCGTTGACCTGCCGGCGGCCAGCGGCCTGTTGAGCGGCATCGATCTTCCGCAACTCGCGCAGATCGGCGTGTTCTTCGCCAAAGCGGGCGCGTTCGTGTTCGGGTCGGGGCTCGCGATCGTGCCGTTCCTGTACGGCGGCGTCGTGACCGAACATCACTGGCTCAACGACAAGCAGTTCGTCGACGCCGTCGCGGTCGCGATGATCACGCCGGGGCCGGTCGTGATTACGGTCGGCTTTATCGGGTATATCGTGGCGGGCCTGCCCGGCGCGTGCGTCGCCGCGCTCGGCACGTTCCTGCCTTGCTATCTGTTCACCATCATTCCCGCGCCTTACGTGAAGAAGTACGGCCACCGGCCCGACGTCAAGGCATTCGTCGACGGCATCACCGCGGCAGCCGTGGGCGCGATCACGGGCTCCGTCCTTGTCATCGCGAAGCGCTCGATCGTCGACATCCCCACGGCCGTCATTGCCGTTGCAACCGTGCTGGTGCTGTGGCGCTTCAAGAAGCTCCAGGAACCGGTGATCGTGACCGCCGCGGCACTCTTCGGGCTGGTGGCTTACCCGCTGCTTCATCATTGATTCGCGCCCGTACCCGTCTGGAGCGCGCGCTGCAAGGCGGAAGCGTCGAGAAGAAGGAGAAGCGCCATGAAATGGATGACGCGTGAACGGCCGAAGATCGATCGCATTGCGTGCCCGTGGCTGATCGCCCGATACGAGCAGCTCCGGCACGGGATGGTGATCTACGACGCGCTCTACGCATGGTGTCAGCGCGATGCATGTCCCTAACGGCCGCGTGGCCGTCTCGTTCGCGCTCCGTCTCTCGCGCAGGCTTCTTCCGGACGGCGTCGAGCCTGCCGCGTGGATCATCCTCGCGAGCCGGAGTTTGCGCGGCTTTTGCGACGGCTTCATCGCGGTGCTGCTCCCCGCGTACTTGCTCTCGCTCGGTCTCGCGCAAATCGACGTCGGACTGATCAGCACCGCGACGTTGATGGGTTCGGCTGTCGCGACGATCGCGGTCGGCGTAGTGGCCGGCCGCTTCCCGCACCGTCGGATGTTGACGCTCGCAGCCGTCCTGATGGCCGCCACCGGCATCGGGTTCGCCAGCCTGTCGACCATGTGGCCGCTGCTTGTCGTCGCCTTCGTCGGCACGCTCAATCCGAGTTCCGGTGACGTCAGCCTGTTCTTGCCGCTCGAGCAGGCACGTCTTGCCGAAGCGGCAACCGGTCATGCGCGCACCGCGCTGTTTGCACGCTACAGCCTGGTCGGCGCCGTGTCGGCCGCATCGGGATCGCTCGCCGCAGGCTTGCCAATCTGGCTTGCTTCACATGCGGGGGTTTCACTGCTGGCCGCGATGCGCGCGATGTTCCTCGTCTATGCGGCGACAGGTCTGACCGTCTGCGTGCTGTACACAAGATTGCCGCGGACAGGATCGCACGCAGCGGCGGCAGCACCTCCGCTCGGGCCATCGCGGCGCATCGTCACGCGGCTTGCGCTGCTGTTCAGCGTCGACGCGTTCGCGGGCGGCCTCGTCGTCAACTCGCTGCTGTCGCTCTGGCTGATGCAGCGGTTCGGGTTCTCCGTCAGCGCGGCGGGCCGGTTCTTTTTCTGCACCGGTCTGCTTGCCGCAGGCTCCCAACTCGCGGCGGCGCCGCTCTCGCGCAAGATCGGCCTGCTCAATACGATGGTCTTCACGCACATCCCGTCGAGCATCTGCCTGATCGGTGCGGCGCTGGCGCCGTCGCTGCCGGTGACGCTGGCGCTGCTGCTGATGCGCAGCGCCTTGTCGCAAATGGACGTGCCGACGCGAACCGCCTACGTGATGGCCGTCGTCACGCCGGCGGAGCGCCCGGCCGCCGCCAGCTTCACGTCCGTCCCGCGCAGCCTCGCGGCCGCGATCGCACCGACGCTGGCGGGCGGATTGTTCGGCCTTGGATGGCTCGGCGTGCCGTTGGTCGCATGCGGTGCGCTGAAGATCGGGTATGACCTTTCGCTGCTGGTCGCGTTCCGCCACGTCAAGCCGGACGAAGAGGCCAGGCCATAGCGGACTTGGCGATCACGCGAGGAGCCAACACGAAGCGACGCATCACCGCATGACAAGAATGCGCGCCTTTTACTTACCTGCCGTCAATGGAGCCATGACCCATGTCACGTCCAAGAAAACTCACGCAAGCGGCTGCCGCCGCGTTGGTTGCCTGCGTTATAGCCGGCCAGGCCGGAGCGCAGCAGCATGCCGGGATCGACACCGCGCAAATCGAGCAGATCACCGGGATGAAGGGTGCCTATTCGGCGAAAGAGAACGTCTTCAAGGTCACGATGCCGCGCAACGATGTGAAGGTACAGGTCGATGAGTGGGCGATGCCGCCGTTCATGGGGCTCACGTCGTGGGCCGCGTTCACGCCGGGGCATCACGGACAGGCGATGATGATGGGCGACACCGTGCTGTTCGAGGACGAAGTCAATCCGGTGATGAGTGCGGCGCTCAATGCCGGTCTCGACGTGACGGCGCTCCACAATCATTTCTTCTTCGACCGACCCAAGGTCTATTTCATGCACATCGCCGGCACGGGCGATTCGGCGAAACTCGCTGAAAGCGTGAAGCAGATCTACGACAAGATCGCGGAGGTCCGCGCCGCGCACCCGACTCCGGAAAGCGTCTTCCCCGGCCACATCGCCGAGTCGAGCACCATCACGGCAGCGCCGCTCGAGGCGGTATTCGGGTCGAAGGGACAAACGAACAACGGCATGTTCAAGATCGTGATCGGCAAGCCGGCGAGCATGCACGGCACCAAGATCGGCAGCGAGATGGGCGTCAATACGTGGGCGGCATTCGCCGGCTCGGACGACGAAGCCGTGGTCGACGGTGACTTCGCAATGCGCGAAAGCGAACTGCAGGCCGTGCTGAAGAGCATGCGTGCATCGGGAATCAACATCGTTGCAATCCACCAGCACATGGCGGGCGAATCGCCGCGCATCCCGTTCCTGCATTTCTGGGGCAAGGGCAAGGCCGTCGATCTGGCGAAGGGGGTGAAGGGCGCGCTGGATGCCCAGGCGGCCGTGGGTCATTGACGTTTGCCGCATCGCGTCGCCGCCGCACCTGGATTGCAGCAGGTGTGGCGGCGGCTGTCACGGGATGAAATCATGAAGCACATCCGAAACCGGCGTTTCCGCCTTCTCGGACTCGTCGCAATGTCCGTCGCACTGGCGGTGACGGGTGTCGTTATCCAACGGGTCGATGCCGAGGCCGACGATCTCTCCGTCGGCAGCCTGCCACTGAAGCACGTCGCGGACATTCCGCTCCCCGGGCGCACGACGCGGCTCGACTATGCGAGCCTGGACCCCGGCCGCAACCTGCTGTTCATCGCCCATCTCGGCGATGGGGACGTGATCGTATTCGATACGCAAGCGTCACGCGTCACCGCGCGGATTGCGGATGTCCCGTCGGTGCACGGCGTGCTCGCGATTCCAGCGTTGTCGCGCGTGTACGCTTCCGCTACCGGCACGGACGAGATCGTCGCAATCGACGCCGCGACGCTGAAAATCGTCGCGCGCATGCCGGGAGGGCATTACCCGGACGGGATGGCCTATGCGCCGGACGCGCGCAAGCTGTACGTCGCCGATGAATACGGGAAAACGGAAACGGTCATCGATGTCCGGCGCAACCGGCGCGTCGCGACGATCCCGCTCGACGGCGAGGCCGGCAACACGCAATACGACCCGGTTTCCCGACACATCTTTGTGAACGTCCAGACACGTCGCCAACTCGTCGAAATCGATCCGGCGACGGACAGCGTCGTCGGCCGCTTCGATCTGCCGGGCGCGAAAGGCAATCACGGCCTGTTGATCGATTCGAAGGATCGTCTCGCCTTCGTCGCGTGCGAGGGTAACGACAAGCTGATCGTCTTTGATCTGCGCTCGAAGCAGATCATTCGATCATTCGATGTTGGGACAGATCCGGACGTGCTTGCCTTCGATCCGGCGCTCGGCAAACTTTTTGTCGCGGGTGAAGCGGGCACGGTGTCGATGTTCAGCGTGACCGGTGCCAACGTCGCGAAAGTCGGCGATGCTTACCTCGGACCCAATGCCCACGTCGTGTCGGTTGATCCGAATACGCACCGGGCGTACTTCCCGTTGATGAATGTCGGTGGGCACCCGGCGCTGCGCGTGATGGCGCTCCGATAGCGCGCGGACGCTCGTGAAGCGTTCCCTCCGAGGCCAGCCCGGGCACGGGGTGGCCCGGCGTTCACTGATGCGCTCTGCCGCGATTGGCGGGCTCCGGACGAGACATCGACACGCGTGAACCGGCACACGCCGTCATGCCGGCGGCATAATCTGGCTGCGTCGCCGCAAGCCTTGCGCGATCTTGCCACTCACTTCCGACCCTATGCATACGAGATTCAACGCGATCGTCGTCGCCCTGACCGCCGCCGCGCTGTTCGGCGCGGCCACGCCGCTTGCCAAGGCGCTGCTCGGCGCGATGTCCCCGTTCATGGTGGCGGGCTTGTTCTACCTGGGCAGCGGGATCGGCCTCGGCGCTGGGATCCTGATCCGCCGGCTGCGGCGGCCCGCCGCGCCGGCCGGCGACGGCCACGCACTGAAAAAATCCGAGATTCCATGGCTGGCCGGCGCGATCGCGGCAGGCGGCGTCGCCGGGCCCGCGTTGCTGATGCTCGGGCTCGCGAGCACGCCGGCCGCCACGAGCGCGCTGCTGCTCAACCTGGAGGGCGTGCTGACGGCAGTGATCGCGTGGGTGGTGTTCCGCGAGAACGTCGACCTGCAGGTGTTTCTCGGCATGGTGGCGATCGTCGCCGGCGGCGTGCTGCTGTCGTGGAAGCCGGCGGCGGCGGGCGTGCCGATCGGCGCGCTGCTGATCGTCGGCGCGTGCCTGTGCTGGGCGATCGACAACAACCTCACGCGCAAGGTGTCGGCGAACGACGCGATGGTGATCGCGTGCCTGAAGGGCCTGTTTGCCGGCCCGGTCAACATCGCGATCGCCGTGGCGACCGGCGCCGCGCTGCCGGCCGTCACGACCACGGCCGCGACGATGCTGACGGGCCTCGCCGGCTACGGCATCAGCCTCGTGCTGTTCGTCGTCGCGCTGCGCGATCTCGGCACCGCGCGCACGGGCGCGTATTTCTCGGTCGCGCCGCTGTTCGGCGTCGCGCTTGCGCTGCTGATCTGGCCGGAGATGCCGTCGGCCGCGTTCTGGGCCGCGGCCGCGCTGATGGCGCTCGGCATCTGGCTGCACGTGCGCGAACGGCACGAGCACGAGCACACGCACGACCGGCTGGAGCATACGCATCGGCACCGCCACGACGCGCATCACCAGCACACGCACGACTTTCCGTACGAAGGCGACGAGCCGCACACGCATCCGCACGTGCACTTGCCGATCACGCATTCGCACGCGCATTTTCCGGATATTCATCACCGTCATCGGCATTGATCGGACAGCCAGTCGCAGCTGGCGCGCAGGGCGGGGGGCGGCCGGGATTCCGTTGCAAGGATCGGCGGGCGGCGCATGGCGTCACGCGCCGTCCGCCTGAAGCGTCAGCGTGAAACGACCAGCGTCGCATGCATGCCGGCCGCGTAGTGGCCGGGCTTGTTGCAGATCACCGCGTAACGGCCCGGCGCAAGCGTGAGCGTCACGCGCTTGTGTCGGCCGGATGCGACGTCCTCGACTTCGCCGATCTTGTGCAGGCGCTCTTCCAGAACTTCTCCCTTGCGAACCGGCAGCGCGCCGTCGGCGAGATTCGTCTTCAGCACGACGAGCTCGTGCGCCATGTTGTTGTCGGCCGAGTTCGCGACGTCGAACGTGACCTTGCCCGCCTTCACATCATGCGGCTCGAGTTGAATGGCGTCCGATCGCAATGTCGCCTTGACGGTTTGCTGCGCGTGGGCCGCCTGCGATCCAATGCCGAGCGCGGCCACGCTTGCGACGAGCGCAGTACGCCAAGTCATGTCCATGACTGCCTCCCTTTTTCGATGAAACGTTGTGCCTGTCGATACAGGTGCGAACACCGCGCGGCGTACGTGCGGTAAACGTTCGGCTCGGGCGGCTTATTCCGGGGGCGGTTGGGGTTTCTCGACGGGGCGGGCAGGCACTCGACGGCGGCGCGCGGCGGCACAGTCGCGGGTAACGCCGGCACTCGCTATATTCTGCTGTATATTACGGGGCCATGAAGAAGCGACGCGTGGCTGGACGGCGCGCGTTCGATCGCAGCGAGGGCGGGATGGATGAACGGGCGCAGCAGGACGGCGTCGCGGACGGCGGGCTGTCCGCCAGGATCGTGCCGTTGAGGCGGCGCGAGGACGGACCGCGTGCGGAACGGATCGCGCACGTGGTCGATGCGTTCGGGCGGTTGCGTGGCAGCGTCGAGCGTTTCGTCGCGATGCTCGCGCGGCGCGACACGGCGGCGCGGGTCTCCGGCGCATCGGACGTCATGCCGTTCGATGCGTTGTTGCAGGCACTCGCCGCGCATGCCGAGCGGGCGGGATTCCGCCGCCTGCCGGAACTGAACCGCTGCATCGAGCGCGCGCGGGCGGCGGAACGGCACCGCGACGTGATCTTCGTGCAGGCGCCGCCGGCCAGCGACGCCGCGTTGTGCGACGCGGCCGTCGCGCTGGAGCGGCTCGATGCCGAGTTCGTCGGCCTGTGCGTCGCGCACGTGCTCGCGAGTCACCCGGCGCACCCGTTGCCGACCGATGCGGCGGCGATGCCGCGCGGCGGACGCGAGATCGTCGCGTGAATGTCTTTTGAAAGAGGTCTGAATGGACATGCCCCCGTTTCGACTGTCCCGACTGGCGTCCGGCCAGGCCGACGGGCCGCTGCGGCCGCTGCAGGATGCCTGCTGCGCGCCCGCGCCGGACGCGCCGCGCCCGGCCGCGCGTCGCCGCGTGCGTCTCGCGGAACTCGACCCGCACATCCACTGCTCGGTGATCGGCACCTGCCTGACGACGGCGGAATTGCGCAAGCTCGTGCCGCGCCATGCCCGCGTCGACCGCGAACACGCGTCCGACCTGCAGATCCATCATGCGGCGGTCGAACTCGCGACGCTCGGCGGCGACGGCGCGAAGGCGCTGCACAAGGCGCTCGACCAGCGCTATGCGCTGGCGATCAAGCGCTTCGGCCACGCGACGGACGTCGACGCATTGCGCGCGCTGTGGGCCGATGCATTGCAGACCGGCGACGTACCGCCTGCATACTGGGCCGTCGTCACGCATCCGGATTGCACGCTGGAGATGCGGCAGCTCGCGTTCGGCGACGTGCACATGCTGTCGCATCTCGTGGGGGCGGCGAATCGCGCGGACATCCGGCGCCTCGTCGCGCTCGAAGAAGAGAACGCGGCGCTCAGGAACAAGACCGAGCGCCAGCAGGGCCGGCTGCACGCGTTTGCCGTCGAACGCGATGCGCAAGTGCGCGCGCTGCATGCGCAGCTCGACGCGCTGCGCGCGGCGGCGGACCGGCGCGCGAGCGCGCCCGGCGACGATCTGCATGCGGAGCTCGCGCGCCTGCGCGATGCGGCGAGCGAGCGCGACGCCGTCGTCGCCTTGCATGCGAGCCGCCGCGGTGCGGCCGAGGACCGGCTGCAGGAAGAACAGCTGCGTGTGCAGGCATTGCGCGCGCAACTCGACGAGGCCCGCGACACGATCGCGACCATGAAGCGCGAAGCGCAGGCGATCGAGCAGACGATCCTGCGCACCCTCGCCGAACCTGAGAGCAGACCGACGACACTGACGCGCGTGCAGGGCAAGCGCGTCGTGTACGTCGGCGGACGCCCCGGGCCGCATGCGGCGATCCGGCGGCTCGTCGAAGCGGCCGGCGGTTCGCTGACCGTGCATGACGGCGGCATCGAAGACCGCAAGGGCAAGCTGGCCGCGTCGATTCCCGGCGCCGACGTGGTGGTGTTCCCGGTCGATTGCGTCGACCACGATTCCATGAACACGCTCAAGCGTGTGTGCGAGCGGCACGGAATCGCGTATCACCCGCTCAGGACCGCGAGCGTCGCCAGCTTCGTCGACCTGATGATGGATGCGCCGGAAGAAGCGCCGGCGGCGCAGCCCGGGTGTGGCCGCGCGACGGCGTTCTGCCTGCGTCACGGGTAATACGCCGTGCCGCGCGTCAGGACTGCATGAATCCGGTGAGGGCCGCGATCTGTTTCGCGCAGTGCTTCTGCGCCTGCTGTTCGATCGCGCGATAGAGCCGGATGATTTCCTCGCCGACCGGCGTGAGTGTGCAGCCGCCGCCGCTGTGGCCGCCTTGCTCCGACACGGTGGCGGGCGAGGTGAGCGAGCGGTTCAGTTCGTCGATCAGCAGCCACGCGCGGCGGTACGACATGCCGAGGCTGCGCGCGGCCGCCGAAATCGAACCGTGCTCGCGTACCGCTTCGAGCAGCGCGACCTTGCCGGGCCCGAGCGCGACCGTGTCGCCCATGCGGATGCGCATGCGGAAACTGACCTGCGGTTCGTCGATTGCCGACGGCGCGGCGGGAGGGGTGGGTCTCGTCATGCGCGCAAGGATACACGAACGGGCTGTGCGTGCGCGGGCGGCTAGCGTGCCGCTGGAAAGCAGTGCGCGTAGTCTTCGCAGCCGGGGCATCCCGGCGCGGGCCCGGCCGGCTCGCCGAGCTGCGCGGCGACTTCCATGGCGAGGAATTTCTTCCAGCGCAGGTGCGCGACATTGCGTGCGGCGAGCGCGGGGAAGTAGCGCGCCAGCATGCCGGACACCGCGTCGCGCCCGTCGAGCCCGAGATCCCGCCAAAGATGATCGGGGCGCAGGCACGCGTGCGCGACGATCGCCGCGACGCACTCGGCATCGTCGTCGCGCACCGCGTGGCTGGCGTCGCGCAGCAGCAGCGCATTCAGCGTCACGACGAACGCCGCATGCGCGCGGTGCCCGGGCGCGATCGTGACGGGCGGCGCGGCGATCGCGGCAGGCTGCAGGCGCGGAAAGTGACGGGCCAGCAATGCGGTGAGCTGCGGGTGCGACAGGCCGAGCAGCGCCAGCTCGCCGCGTGCGGCGCGCGCCGCGATGAGCGCGGCGAACAGGCGGGCGTCCGGCGCATCGGGATCGGCCGCGCCGGCAAGCAGCGCATGCCGCAGCGGCGCGTCGGCGGATGACGCGGACGTCATGGCGCCACCACGCGCGCGATGACGTGCGCGAGCCGATTGACGTGGCGCGGCGCCGCAAAAATGTCGGCGCCGGAAAACAGCACCGGCGCGTCATCGGCGGTATCCAGCGGCTCGCCGCCGCGCTCGTACGCGACGATCACCTGTGCGCCGATCGCGGTGTTGAACAGCTCGTGCCACGAGAACGTCACGGTATAGCCGTCGTGCCCGACCGCGAGAAACACCATTCGCTTGAAGTCGCCGGACTGGTCGCAACGCAATCCGGCGCGGGCGATCAGGTCGGTCAGCCGCGCGCCGCAGTAGCGATCGACGGAGCGAATGAAGCGATGGGTCTTGAAGCAGCGCAAGTCGAACGGTTCGGTCGTCACGCGTTCGTATTGCCGGAGCGCATCGAGCGAAAGCGCCAGCGGATCGATCACGTCGCCGCTCACGCATACGACGCGGTCGACGCACGCGTGCGCGGCAGGCGTGGTCAACATGTCCGCAGTCTGCATGCTTCGACCTCCAGATCGATGGCCGGGCGATTTCCCGGGCGTTATAGCCGAACGTATATTACGCGGTCGGCTCGCACAAATCCACGGCTGAGGCCGGAGATTCTGCGGTGCGTTTCGATGCAGGAAAACGAGCGTGGCCGCGCGGCGCGCCGCCGGATAAGCTTGGAATCGTCCGATATGCGGCGCGCTTGCGCCGAACGTCGTCTCGAGGAGAAACGTCATGCGTCACGTGAGCCGCTATACCGGTCTTGTCCTGGCAGCGACGCTGGGCATGACGGCCGCATGTGCAAGCGTCGCGGTTCGTGCGGAGACGCTGAAGGAGCAGGTGGTCGGCACCTGGACATACGAATCGGTCGAGATCGTGCGTGCGGACGGCAGCCGCCAGCAGTTGTTCGGCGCTCATCCGCAAGGCGTCGCCATGTTCGACGGGAACGGGCGCTACGTGCTGATGACCGCGCGCGCCGACCTCGCGAAATTCGCGTCCGCCAACCGGATGACGGGAACGCCCGACGAAAACCAGGCTATCGTGCAAGGCTCGATCGCGCACTTCGGAACCTACACCGTGAACGAAGCCGACCGGACGATCACGTTCCGGATCACGGCCAGTACGTTTCCGAACTGGAACGGCGTCGAGCAGAAGCGGCCGTTCGCCGTCAGTGCGGATACGTTGAAGTGGGTCACGCCGGCCGCGTCGAGCGGCGGCACCGCGGAAGTGGTGCTGCGTCGGCTCAAATGACGCGGTTGCGCTTCGACACGCCCCTCGTTTCGTCCGACGCGCCGCGAGTCGACGCGAGATACCGCGAGGGGAACGCCGGCGGGCCAAGCGGCCTTTGCGTGGCGCAAACGTTTTCGGCCCGCTTCGGAGGCGAAAGGCGGCCGCGCTGGCGGGCCGCCTTCACGCACGTCATTCGACGCCGACGATCACGCTCGATGCCTTGAAGATCGCCGTCGCGGCCGCGCCGCGCGCGAGCCCGAGGCGGTCGACGCTGTCGTTGGTGACGATCGCGACGATCTGCGCGCCGCCCGGCGCGGAGATCGAGACTTCCGCATTGACCGCGCCCTTCGTGACGGACGACACGGTGCCCGCGATGCAGTTGCGCGCCGACACCTTGCTGCTGTCGACGTCGACCATCACCACGACCGACGACGCCTTGACCAGCGCGAACGCGGCGGAGCCGGCGGCGAGGCCCAGCGACGCGGCGCTGCCGTGCGTGATGACGGCGACGATCTCGAGGCCGTCCGGCGTGCTGAGCGTGACTTCGTCGTTGACGGCGCCGGCCTTGACGGCGGCGACCTGACCGGCGAAGTGATTACGGGCGCTGGTTCGCATGATGAATCTCCGGAAGGGATGCCGCTGCCCGGCGGGCAGCGGACGGTAAATGAGGTGCGGCGGATAGTGTACCGCTGCCGCGACCGGCTGGCGGCAGTCAGTTGCTATGACGCGGATCAGGCACAGACGGTGCGCATGGCGCGATATCGCGCATCGCCGCGTTGGCGGTCATTCGCCGGTTGCCGCCGGTTTACGCGCAGCGTGCTTCGCCTGCGGCTGCGCGTCCCGCGCGGCCGGCGCTGCATCCGCGTCCGCTTCCCAGCCGCCGCCGAGCGCGAGGAACAGCCGCACCTGATCGGCCGCGACCTGCCCCTCGGCCGCCGCGACCTGCGCAAGCACGCTGGTCAGCGTGCGGGTCGCATCGAGATCGGAGATGAACGACTCGCGGCCGGCCAGGTAGAGCCGGTGCGTTTCGTCGGCCGAACTGCGCGCCGATTCGTAGGCCGTGTGCAACGCATCCGCGCGCTGCGTGTCGGCCGCGTAGGTCGCGAGGCTCGATTGCGTTTCGCGCAGCGCGTTCAGCACGACGCCGTCGAAATGCGCGAGCGCGCCGGCCGTCGCCGCTTCGGCCTCGTGCACCCGCGCGCGCTGGCCGTTGACCGGGAAGGTCCAGCTGATCAGCGGTCCGAACGACCAGCGATTGGTGGTCGGCGAGAACAGGTCGGCGGCGAGGCCGGTCGTGCCGGCCGACGCACCGATGCTGATCGACGGGTACAGCGCGCCGGTCGCGACGCCGATCCGCGCGGTGGCGGCGGCGAGCTGCCGCTCCGCTTCGCGCACGTCCGGGCGGCGGCGCAGCAGCGCGGCGCCGTCGCCCACTGGAATCGGCTGGCGCAGCGCCGGCAGGCGCTCGCAGGTGGCGACTGCTTTCGGCAGGTCGGCGGGCGCGCGCGCGAGCAGCGCGGCGAGCTGGTATTGCGCGACCTTGCGGCGCCCCTCGAAGCGCGGGATATCGGCGGCGAGCGTGCGCACCTGCGTCACGCCGCGCGTCACGTCGGTCTGGTTGCCGCGCCCGGCATCCCGCAGCCGCTGCGACAGCGCAACCCGCTGCTTCTGCAGTGCGACCGACTGCTTCGCGATCGCGAGCTCGTCGCCGGCCGAGCACGCTTCGACATACGCGCGCACGACGTCCGCGACCACCGCGATGCGCGCGAGATCGCCGGCGGCGCGCACCGCATCGTCGTCCGCGTGCGCGGCTTCGACACCGCGCCGCAGCTTGCCGAACAGGTCGATCTCGTACGACACGCTGATGCCGAGCGAGCCTTCGTTCACCACCGGCAGCTTTTTTTCCAGCAGGAACTGCTCGGCCGATTCCTGCGCGCGCTGCACGCCCGCCTCCGCGCCGCCGGAAAACCCGCCCTGCGCATTCGCGACATCCAGCGCCGCGCGCGAGCGCGCGAGGTTCGCCGCCGCGACGCGCAGGTCGGTGTTCGACTTCAGCGCGTCGCGCACGAGCCGGTCGAGCACGGGATCGTCGTAGAGCTGCCACCAGTTGCCGGGCACCGCGTCGTGCGACACGAGCGCGCCGCCCGCGTCGTCGAGCGCCCCGTTCGCGAGCGGCGCATTCACGTACGCCTGCTGCGGCAGGTGATAGTCGGGGTCGACGGACTTGCACGCGCCGAGCGCGAATGCGAGCGGCGCGAGCGCCGCCGCGAGCCGGATGCCGCGCCGCGTCATTGCGACGCTCCCGCCGCGCTCGCGGCCGAGGGCGCGCCGGCCGCCGCGCCGGCCGCCTTCGGCTTCGACGTGTCGTCGGCCGAGCGCATCGACACGGTCGCGGTGCGGCCGGCGATCATCCGGAAGTCGTCCGGCACCTCGTCGAGCGCGACGCGCACCGGCACCCGCTGCGCGAGACGCACCCAGCTGAACGCCGGGTTCACGTTCGGCAGCAGGTTCGCGCCCTGCGTGCGGTCGCGATCCTCGATCGCCGCGACGATGCTCTGCACGTGGCCGCGCAGCGGATGCGGCTCGCCCATCACCGTGATGTCGACGGCCTGGCCGATATGGATGCCGCGCAGCTTGGTCTCCTCGAAGTAGCCGTCGACGCGGAACGAGTTCAGGTCGACGACCGACAGCACCGCGCGCCCGGCCGGCACGTATTCGCCGACGCGCGGCGCACGATCGTTCAGGTAGCCGTCGACCGGGCTGACGATGGTGGTGCGCTGCAGGTTCAGCCGCGCGGTGTCGAGCGACACCTTCGCGTCCTCGACCGAGGCTTCGCCCTGTTCGACGCGGGTGCGGCTCTCCTCGACCTGCTCGCTCGCGACGAGGTTGCCGAGCTTCATGTTGCGCGCGTATTCGCGCTTCGCCTGCGCGAGCGTCGCGCGGCGCTGGTCGAGCGTCGCTTCGGCGAGGCGTTCCGCGAGCGTGTAGCGCGCCTGGTCGATCACGAACAGCACCTGGCCGCGCTTGACCGGCTGGTTG
This sequence comes from Burkholderia sp. SRS-46, assembly GCF_004343775.1. Taxonomy (GTDB): domain Bacteria; phylum Pseudomonadota; class Gammaproteobacteria; order Burkholderiales; family Burkholderiaceae; genus Burkholderia. The sequence continues at coordinate 592,172 of NZ_PTXL01000003.1, forward strand.
TCGACCACCCGCACCGCCGTGATGAGGCCCGACACGTCGGGTGCGACCTGGATCACGTCGGCGCGCACGTGCCCGTCGCGCGTCCACGGCGAGAACATGTAGTAGCTGACGATGCGCCACAGCACGAGCGCGGCCACGATGACGACGATCAGGGTAAGCAGGACCTGTCCTGCGGAGAGCCAGGATTTTTTCACGTTAGGTAGCCACGAGACGGTGGGACACGATCACGACGGCGGCAAGCACGAACACGTAGATGCCGAGATCGAAGATCGAACGGTGCCAGACGAGGCGATAGAAGCCGATGCGCGTGAGCCCGGCGCGGATCACGACGTTGATCAGGTAGGCGATCAGCATCAGCACGAGCGGGGCCGGCACGAACACGCCGAAGATGTCGATTTCGCCGATCATGGGTGCGCTCGGGATGGCAGGGAAGGGATGCGGATCATGCCTGCGCTCCGCCCGGGGCCTGGGGCGCGTGCGCGGCCTCCGCCGGATACAGCGACAGTCGCAGGCCGACGAGTGCGTGCAGCGTGTCGCGCAGCCAGCGATGCATTGCCGGCGCGGTCGCCGGTGCAGGGGCGTCGGCAGCCGGCGGCCGGGTGTGGCCGGCGACGCGGCGCAGCGCGTCGTCGATCGTCGCGAGCAGCGCGGCCGGCGCGGGCTCGCGCGCGTTCGCCGCCGCGCAGCGCGTGAAATGTTCGTTGACACCGGTCAGCACGCGGTCGATCGCGGCCGGCATGTCGCCGTCGAGCTTGCGGCGGTAGCGGCGCAGGTCGAGCGCGTTCAGCGCGATGCGCAGGTCGCGAAAACTTTCGATCGACGGATGCCGGTGATCGTCGGACGCGCCGAGGCGCGGCAGCAGCTGCGTCACGCGGTCGAGCATCCGCGACGCATGGTTGCGCGGATTGTCGATCGGCTGCGTCGACGCCGACAGCGCGACGTCCTCCCAGCCCGAGCGCAGCAGCCGGCGCGCCGCGAGCTCGGCGCCGAACGGCCGGGTCGCGCGGGTCCAGACGAACGCGAACAGCAGCCCGGCGACGCCCGCGAGGTTGCTGTTCAGGAACACGAAGAAATCGGCTTCGTACGCGCTCTGGATGCTGATGAAGGTGGCCGTATTGACCGCGACCAGCATCGTCACCATGTTGAACTGCGGCCTCGGCAGCAGCGTGCCGACCAGGATGAACGGCCCGGCGAACATCAGCACGAGCATCGCGAAGTCGTGCACGTGCGGCAGCACGACGAACAGGTACAGGCCCGCGATCACGACGCTCGCGCAGGTCGCGAGGAAGAACCGGAACACCATCGGCGCCGGTTCGTCCAGCGCGGCGAAGAAGCTGCACGAGACGGCCACGAGCGTGACGGCGGCGGCGCCGTCGTGCCAGCCCGAGCTGATCCACAGCCCGCATGCGGCGACGATCGCGCACACCACCGTGAGCGTGGAGAACAGCATCATCCCGCGGTCGAAGAAGCGCTCGGTGCCGCCGAGCCGCCAGTGCCGGTAGCGCGGCTGCCAGACGCCGGATTCGTTCGCGATCAGCGCGCGCAGCGAGCGGCAGTCCTGCCACACGTCGATCACCTGGCGCAGCCGCCACAGCGCGTTCGACAGCAGCGCGCCGTCCCAGGTCGACAGCGCGGCGTCCGGCGGCTGCAGCGCGGCGATGCGCTCGCGCAGCCGGTCGGCGACGGGATCGTCGACGCTGCCGGCGCTGTCGCCGAGCAGCGCGGGAAGCGGCGCGTCGAACCATTTCGCGGCGTCGGCGAGCAGCGCGTCGAGCCCGGCGGGGCGCAGGTGGAGGTCGCGCATCAGCGCGATCAGCGGATCGGCGAGCGACGAGATCAGCGGCAGGAACAGCTGCATCCGGCCGCTCAGCGCCTGCGCGCGCGCGAGGATGCGCGGATGCGCGTGGTCGTAGCCGAGCTGGCTCAGCAGGAACTCGAGCCCCGTGATCGTCGTCGCGAGGCGCTGCCGGCAGGCGGACAGCGCCTTGCCCGCGAGGTGCCCGGACAGCGTTTCGCGGCCGTAGAACGCGGCGTCCTTGAACCACGCGTCGGTCCGCTCGATCAGCGTGGGCGCGAGCCGGCTCGGGAAGATCGTGCTGCCGACCACGCTCGCGCAGACGATGCCGAGCACGATTTCCTCGGTGCGCGCGATCGCGACGTCGAACACGGTGGTCGGGTCGGTCACGGTCGGCAGCGCGATCAGCGGCATCGAATAGCCCGCGAGCAGGAACACGTAGCTGCGCGCGGTGCGGTCCGACATCGCGAGGTAGAGCAGCGTGCCGCACCATGCGCCGACGATCAGGCTGAACAGGAACGGCGTCTCGACGAACGGCGGCACGAAGAAGATCGCGGCGGCCGCGCCGAGCGCGGTGCCGAGCGCGCGGTACAGCGCCTTCGAGCGCGTCGCGCCGACGAACGGGTTCGACACGATATAGACGCTCGCCATCGCCCAGTACGGGCGCGGCAGCTGGAAGAACAGGCCGAGATACAGCGCCAGCATCGACGCGGCGAACGTCTTGGTGGAGAACAGCCAGTCGCGCAGGCTCGGGTACGTCATGATGCGGACGCGGGGTCGTGACGCGACGCAGCATCGCCCGCGCGGGGTGCGTTGAATGCGTCGAGCACGCGCAGCGTCGTCTCGAGGTCGGCACGCGAGATGCCTTTCAGCACGCGGGCGCGCAGCACCTTCAGGTCGTCCTCCATCTGCGCGGTGACCGCGCGGCCCGCGTCGGTCAGCGAGATCGTCTTCGCGCGGCGGTCGCCCGGATCCTCGTCGCGGCGCGCGAGCCCCGCCGCGCACAGCTGGTCGAGCAGACGCACCAGCGACGGCCCTTCGATGCCGACATGCTCGGCGAGGGTGCCCTGCCGCACGGCTTCGCCCAGCCGGCCGACCATCAGCAGCGGCGCCGCGCAGGCCTCGGAGACGCCGTATGCGGTCAGCACGCCGTCGCTCGTCCGGCGCCATTTGCGGGCGGAGAGCACGAGCATGCTGCTGACGGCGAGGCGGAGATCGTGCAGGTTCTTCATGGCCGAGATGATAGGGGCAAAAACATTCGATAGCAAACTATCGGTTTTTGTCATGCACGCGTCACATCCGCGCGGCCGGCGCGGGACGGCATGGACGCAATGTAGGGTGCCGATCCGGAATCGGTCAAGCGGTCCGAAGGCGCGGGGTGGGCGCTTATTCGTCTGATGTAAGCGGCCGATGGAGGCGGCGCCCGCACCCCGCGCGGGCCGCCGACTTCGGGAATGCCGAATTCCGCGTTCGCCGAATACGAATTGCGCCGCCCGGCGGGCTCCCACACACTCACCGGCATCGTGTGACCGCGCGTCCGTTGCGGCGCGCCAATTTGGGAGGAGACCAGGATGGATTTGCGTTACACCGCGGCGGAACAGGCGTTCCGTGACGACGTGCGCGCATTCGTCGACGCGAACTTGCCGAACGATATCCGGGACAAGGTGCTCGGCCACCGGCGCGTCGAGAAGGACGATTACGTGCGCTGGCACCGGATCCTGCACGCGCACGGCTGGGGCGCGCCGACGTGGCCGAAGGAATTCGGCGGCACCGGCTGGAACCCGCTGCAGCGGCTGATCTTCGAGATCGAGGCGTTCAGGCTCGGCGCGCCGCGCCTGCTGCCGTTCGGCCTGACGATGATCGGGCCGGTGCTGATGAAGTATGCGTCGCCGGAGATGCAGCAGCGCTTCCTGCCGCGCATTCCGGGCGTCGAGGATTTCTGGTGCCAGGGCTACTCGGAACCGGGCGCGGGCAGCGACCTCGCGTCGCTGAAGACGCGCGCGGTTCGCAAGGGCGACAAGTACGTCGTCAACGGCCAGAAGACCTGGACGACGATGGCGCACTTCGCCGACTGGATCTTCTGCCTCGTGCGCACCGACGCCGACGCGAAGGCACAGGAAGGCATCTCGCTGCTGCTGATCGACATGAAGACGCCGGGCGTGACCGTGCGGCCGATCGTGACGCTCGACGGCGGCCACGACGTGAACGAGACGTGGCTGGAAGACGTCGAGGTGCCGGTCGAGAACCTCGTCGGCGAGGAAAACAAGGGCTGGACCTACGCGAAATACCTGCTCGGCCACGAGCGCACGGGTATCGCGGGCATCGGCTTCTGCCATCGCGAACTGCGGCAGCTGAAGCATTACGCGTCGATCGCGCCGGACGGCAAGGGCGGCCTGCTGATCGACGACGTGCGGATGCGCGACAAGCTCGCGCGGATCGAGATGGACGTGATGGCGCTCGAGATGCTGCTGCTGCGTGTCGCGACGCAGGGCGCGGGCAAGGGCCCCGGGCCGGAGGCGTCGATCGTGAAGATCCGCGGCTCGGAGATCCAGCAGGACATCGCGATGCTGCAGCTGGAAGTCGCGGGGCCGCACGGCTGGCCGTATGCGCCGCTCTGGCTCGAGGAAGGCGCGCTGCAGCCGGTCAGCGGGCCGGACTGGGCGGCGCCGGCCGCGTCGACGTACTTCGACATGCGCAAGGTGTCGATCTACGGCGGCGCGACCGAAGTGCAGAAGAACATCATCGCGAAGATGATCCTCGGTTTCTAAGGAGCGGGCATGGACTTTACCTACAGCGGAGAGCAGCAGATGATGGCGGACAGCCTGCGCCGCTTCGTGGATACCGAATACACGTTCGACAAGCGCCGCAAGCGCGCGCGGCAGCAGGGCGCGTTCGAGCGCGCGATCTGGTCGTCGTTCGGCGAGCTCGGCGTGCTGGGGCTGACGATCGACGCCGACCATGGCGGCTTCGGCGAAGGGGCCGCGAGCCGGCTCGTCGTGCAGCGTGAGCTCGGGCGCGGGCTCGTGCTCGAGCCGGTCGTGCCGAGCGCGGTGGTCGCGGCGGCCGTGTTCGGCCGGTACGGCAGCGAGGCGCAGAAGGCGGCGTGGCTGCCCGCGATCGCGAGCGGCGAGACGATCGTGACGGTGGCGTATCTCGAACCGGATTCGCGTTACGAAGCCGCGTCGGTGCAGACGGCGGCCGCGCCGCGCGCAGGCGGCGGCTACGTGCTGAGCGGCCGGAAGGCGCTCGTGTGGCACGGCGAGGCCGCGGACGCGCTGCTCGTCACCGCGCGGCTCGCCGCGTCGAACGACCTCGGGCTGTTCGTCGTGCCGCGCGATGCGCAGGGCGTGACGCTGGCCGGCTACCCGACGATGGACGGCCTGCGCGCGGCCGACGTCACGCTCGACGGCGTGATCGTCGATGACGACGCGCGGATCGCCGGCGGGCTGGATGCGCTGCAGCACGGGATCGATCACGGCATCGCGGCGCTGTGCGCGGAAGCGGCCGGCGCGATGGAGCGGCTGATCGAGATCACGGCCGAGTATTTGCGCACGCGCCGGCAGTTCGGCAAGCCGCTGGGTGCGTTCCAGGCGCTGCAGCACCGGATGGCGGACATGCTGATCGAGAAGGAGCTGGCGCTGTCGATGGCATACGTCGCGGCGCAGGCGCTCGACGATGCGGATCCTCGGGAGCGCACGCGCAAGCTCGCGGCAGCGAAGGTGATGGTTGCGAAGGCGGGGCGCTACGTCGGCCAGCAGGCGGTGCAACTGCACGGCGGAATGGGGATGACCGACGAACTGGAAGTCGGCGACTACTTCAAGCGCCTGACGATGTTCGATCCGCTGTTCGGCGACAGCGACTATCACGTCGCGCGCTATTGCGCGGCGCTGGCATCGTAAACCGGCTGCGTTGCGCGTCCGGGACGACTTCCGGCCAACGCGGCGCCCGCCGATTTCCGATCATGACGCACGCCGCCCATTCGCCGACGCCGGCCCACGCCGCGTACCGGCCCGGCCGTGGCCTCTCGGCCGGCCACGGCGGCCTGCTGCGTGTCTACAACCTGCGCCTGCCGTTTCCGGTGCGGATCACCGCGCGGCGCGGGCACCACCAGCTTGCCGGCGACCGCCGTCGCGGGGTGCTCGCGCATGGCGAATCGATCGTGCTCGATCCTTATCGCACCGTGCATTATGAAGGCGCGACGTCGATCGATCCGCGGGTCGGCTACGAACTGCATCTCGCGATCCACGATCGCGCGCCGTGCGTCGATGCGGATAGCCTTGGCACCGCGTTGTCGCCGGTGCTCGCCGCGCGCGTCGCGCGGGCGGTGTTTCGCGCGCCGGCCCGCGACTGGTCGATCGCGCTCGCGGCCGAACGGATGCAGCTGAGCACGCGGCACCTCAAAGGGCGGCTGTTCCGCGAGAACAGCGCGCTGACCGCGATCGTGCGCGAGCAGCGGCTGATGCGCGCGCTGCTGGCGCTGCTCGCGCAGCCCTGCGCGCGGCAGAACCTGGCCACGCTCGCCCACCAGTCCGGCTTCGCGTCGGCGGCGCGCCTGAACGATGCGTTCGACGAGCATTTCGGCAGCAGTGCGTCGCGGATCGCGACGCTCGCGTGGTATCCGGCGCTCACGTGGTCGTTCGCGGGCACCGATGCCTGAGGGGCGGCAACCCCTGACACCGCGACGCGGCTGCGGTTCGATCCGAGGCGCTGGCGCGGGCCGTCCGACGTCGCTTGCCGGTGTGCCGCGAACGCGCGGCATCCGGCTTCGAGAATCCGGAATGCCTCCTTCAGCGAATACGAATTGCGCGGCCCGTGCGGCTCCAACACACTGATATCCAGCGCGGCGGCTCGCAACGCCGTTCGTGGTTTACCGCAATGCACAAGGGAGCACGCGAGATGCGACAGGATCGATACCCGGCGGAACGCATCGGCGACCTCCCTCGCCACTGGGCGAGCGCGTCGCCCGACCACGTGGCGATCGTCGAAGACGAGCGGGTCGTCACGTTCGCCGCGCTTTGGCGCGACATCGAAGCGGCACAGGATTACCTGCGTTCACAGGGCGTCGGCGCCGGCGACCGCGTGATGGTCGTCGCCGAAAACTGCGTGGCGGTCGTCACGCTGGTGTTCGCGCTGTCCGAGCTCGGCGCGTGGCCGGCCGTCGTCAACGCGCGGCTGTCGGAGCACGAGGTCGAGGCGATCCGCGCGCATTGCCGGCCGCGGCTGATGCTGTTTACGCACGCGGCGTCGCCGGATGCGCTGCGGCACGGCGTGCGCTACCGCGCGCGCGAGACTGCGCCGGCGGGCCTCGGCCCGCTGATGGCGGGCGCCGTCGATCATGCGAGCGAGTGCGAGCCGGAAGCGGTCGCGCGCGAGGTGGCGGCGTTGATCTACACGTCCGGCACGACCGGGCAGCCGAAGGGCGTGATGGTGCCGCATGGCGGCCTGCTGCATTTCGCGCGGGTGTCCGCCGAATCGCGCCACCTGCAACCCGGGGATTGCGCGTATGCGGTGATGCCGCTGTCGCATGTGTTCGGCCTCGCGACGCTGCTGCTCGCGACGTTCCATGCGGGCGCGAGCCTGTACCTGTGCGCGCGCTTCAATGCGGCCGACGTATGCGCGGCGCTGCGGCGCGACGCGATCTCGATCGTGCAGGGCGTGCCGACGATGTTCAACCGGATCGTCGCTTACGTGCGCGACAGCGGCGTGCCGGTGGCGTCGCGGCGGCTGCGCTATCTGTACACCGGCGGCGGGCCGCTCGACCCGACGCTGAAGCGCGACGTCGAGGCCTTGTTCGGCCTGCCGCTGCATCACGGCTACGGGATGACCGAGTACGCGGGCTCGCTGTTCGTCACGCGGATGGAGCGGCCACGCACCGATTGCTCGGCGGGCGAGATCGTCGAAGGGGCGGAGCTGCGTGTGGTCGGCGCGGACGGCGCGGACGTGGCCGACGGCGAACCCGGCGAGCTGTGGGTGCGCGGCCCGGGGGTGATGCGCGGCTATTACCGCGCGCCGGAGCTGACCGCCGATGCGCTGCGCCCGGGTGGCTGGCTCAATACCGGCGATATCGGCCGGCTCGGGCCGGACGGCGCGCTGTTCATCGTCGGGCGTACGAAGGATTTGATCATCCGCTCGGGGTTCAACGTCTATCCGATCGAGGTGGAGGCGGCGATCAACTCGCATCCGTCGGTGCGATTGTCGGCTGTCGTCGGTTGTCCGGGCGCGGATGGCAACGAGGCCGTGATCGCGTGCGTCGAGATGAAGGAAGGAGAGGCGTTCGACGCCGATGCATTGCGCGACTATCTGGCCGAGCGCCTTGCGCCGTACAAGCGGCCGCAGCGGATCGTGCGCGTGACGGCGATTCCGACCACGGCGAGCGGGAAGCTGCTCAAGCAGCAGTTGCGGGCGATGTTGGCGGAGGGGAAGTAGGATAGAGGGCTGGCGATTTGAATTGGATTGGTGGCGACAGCGTATGACCGACACCCGAGCAGTGATCGATGTTGCTCGAAGCTGCCCGTTGACGGCCGCTTTTCCTGCGGAACTCCGTCCGGAAGTGCGCGTCGTCACGGACTTGATTCGTCCGAGCACGGCTACGCATGTTGGGTCGCCAGTCGTGGTGCGCGGTGAAACACTCGAAGTTCCGTATCGAATTCATCACCACGGCGACGACAGGCTATTTTCCCGGCTGAACGAGGTTCAAGCGGCGATCTACGCATGCGTGCTGACGAGACACCATGACGGCCATGTGCGCCAGCGCCATCTCAAGCCACTGGTTGCCTCGCCCGATCCATGGATTGCGCCGTTCGTCGTGCAGCTTTGCGGCGAGTATGTGGTCGAGATTCTCGCTGTGGTCGAGGCGAGCTTGCCGTCAATGGATCGGCACATTTACGGAGCGTTCTTGCGGGCCAACCCGATCTTCCTGAAACGGGCGCACGATCGCATGGTCAGCTACTGGGATTGCTACTACCGCTGGCAATACAAACGAAAATCCGACTATGTCGGATTCCGGATATTCGAGCGATTCCGCGAATGGTGCATTTCAACCTGACGGCGGACGTCGCTGCAACGACCTCGGTCGACGTCAGCGCCTGAAGCGCGCGCCAATCGGACCTTGCGGGTTGCTATCGCATGCCCGCGCGAGCCCAGACCTCAGGCTGCGATGTGCTTCTGCATGAAGATGCTCAGCGGGTCGTTCGCATAATCACCAAACGGCCCCCGGCGCTGATAGCCGGCTGACGCATACAACGCCAGCGCCTCATGCTGGTACGGTCCGGTTTCGAGCTTGAGCAACGTGCAGCCGAAGTCTATTGCGCGTGACTCGAGCAACGCCATGAGCTTCCGGGCAACGCCTTGCCCCCGGCCGCGCGGGCTGACGTACATGCGTTTCAGTTCGCCGAATTCAGGGTAGAGGACAACCGCTCCACATCCGATCGCCAGCCCCTCGCTGTCGCGCGCAACAGCAAACAGGACATTGGCTTGCTTCAACGACGCGAGGTCCAGCGCGTGCCTGCTCTCCGGCGGGTACAGGGTGTCCTGGTACGCATCCAGATCGGCAATGAGGGCGATCACGTCGGGTTGATCGGGCGATTCGATGGCGATAGTCATGCTGAAGAAGCGGGGCGGACGGGAATTGGATGGTTCCGACGACGAATGGGTGATCGACGTCGGCCGCTAACGGGCTTTCAGTCGCCGATTGTCAGCGAACTTTCCAGCGGTGTCGAACGTTTCAAATTAGTCGAGTCCGTATGAACACGCCCGGACCATCCCGTACTTGCCCCTTCGCGTTTATCGTTTGCACAAAACGCAAATTCAACTTATCACCCAGATTATTCATGCAACTCATCGAGTCCTCCAGGATACGAGCCATGCACTCAACCGGAGACTCAAAATCAATCGCTACTTATTCAAACGGCTCGACGCGCTGACGAGACGGCGCCGCGCCCGCCGTCGTCGCGACAGCCGTTCGATCGACGGCCGGATCTCCGCCGCGTCGCTCACCGCCATCATGGTTGCCGTGCTCGCCGGATGCGCGAGCGGGAACGGGATGCAACCGTCGCGCCTCCCGCTCGATCCGGGCGCGCTGGACAGCGGAAAGGAAATCGCGGAATTCCAGCGTTCCGCCCAGCCCAACATCGCCTTGCCCATATGGTGGCAAGCGTTCGGCGACGCGCAGCTCGATGCCTTGATGGAACAGGCCACGCAAGACGCGCCGTCGATCCAGATCGCCGAATCCCGCCTGCGGCAAGCCGAGGCGGCCGGCGCGGTCGCGGCAGCCAGCCTGCTGCCGACCGTGGACGGCACCGCGTCGGTCAGCGCCAATCGCTTTCCCGGCCATGACACGTATTCCGCGCGCTATGCGGACAACACCGGCAGCAGAGGCGCGATCGGCCTCGACTTGCGCTATCACGTCGACTTCTGGGGCAAATGGCGCGAGGCCGCCGATGCCGCCCGCTTCCGCGCCGAATCGGCCGGCTTCGAAGCCGCGGATGCGAAGCTGGTACTCCAGACCGCACTGGCGGCGGCGTATCTGAAACTCGATGCGGCATACAAGCTCCGGGACGTCGCCGCACAAGGGCTGTCGCGACGCGAGGACGTACTGAAACGGCTGGCGTTGCGCATCCACGCCGGCTTGTCGACCGACCTCAACGCGATCGAAGCCCGCGATGCCGCCACGCAGACGCGCGCCGACATCGCGCGCTATGACGCGGACATCGCCCGGCGACGCCATGAAATCGCGGCATTGCTCGGCAAGACGCCGGCGTTCGCGGATCAACTGCGGCGGCCTGACATCCGGTCGCTGGCGGACCCCGCGCCGGTGTCGAACGTCACGGCGATGCTCCTCGGCTTTCGCCCCGATGTCGCGGCGCGCCGCGAGGCCGTCGAGGCCGCCGCGCACGAGATCGGCGTGGCGAAGGCCGCTTTCTATCCGGACGTCGACCTGGTCGCGTTCGCCGGCATGCAGAGCCTCGGGATCGGCTATCTGCTGCGCGCGAGCAGCACGGCGGCGAACCTGGGCCCCGCCGTCACGCTGCCGATCTTCGAAGGGGGCCGGCTGCGCGCCAACCTGAAAGGCAAGGTGGCCGAATACGACGCGGCGGTGAGCGCCTATAACGCAGCAATTGCGGTGGCGCTTCAGCAGGTGGCGGACGGGGTCGCGACCGTCAAGGCTGCCCGGGTTCTTCAGCAGCAGGCGATGGCGGCGGAGCGCCACAGAGCGCACGTCGTCGACTTGCAGCGGGCGCGCCAACGCAGTGGACTGTCGGATGCCGGGGATCTGCTCGCGGCGGAAACGGCCTCGCTGATGAGCCGGCGGCGCGTCACGGAGACGGACGCCGACGTGGCCGATGCGCAGGTCTCCCTCATTCGGGCGCTCGGGGGGGCATGGACGCCTTCCCTCGCCACTATCCATTAACGGAATCGAACATGACCGACACCCAAACCAACATCACGCCCGCGTCGGCGGCCCGTCGCCGCCGCCTGCTCGCGATCGCCGGGGTACTCGCCGTGACGGCGGCGGCCTGGGGCGGATGGCATCTGCTTTCCGGCGACACGATTCGTTCTACCGATGATGCCTATGTGAACGGCCACGTCGTATCGATCACGCCGCAAGTCGCGGCCGCCGTATCCGCCGTCCTGGCCGACAACGCCGATCGGGTTCAGGCCGGCCAGACGCTGGTCGAACTGGATTCGAGCGATGCGCGCATCGCACTGGATGCCGCGCAGGCCGAGCTGGCGAAAACCCTGCGCAAGGTGAAAGGGCTGTTTGCGACGGAAGCGCAGACGGCCGCCATGATCGATCTGCGCAAGGCCGAGCTCAACCGGGCGACGGCGGACCTGGCCGCGCGACAGGGCGTCGTCGACCAGGGCGCCGTGACGGCCGAGGAGGCCCGGCATGCCGGCGATGCGGTCAAGACCGCCCGCGCGGCCCTCGACGCTGCCGTGCAGACGCATGCGGAAGCGCTCGCGCAGATTCGCGACACCGACGTCGACGATCATCCGGAGGTCCGCGTCGCGCTGGAACGCGTGCGTGCCGCCGCGCTGGCGCTGGAGCGAACCACCATCCGCTCGCCGATCTCGGGCATGGTGGCGCAGCGCACCGTGCAGCTCGGCAAGCGCGTGGGCATGGGCGACAAGCTGATGGCCGTCGTGTCGCTGGACCAGGTGTGGGTCGACGCCAACTTCAAGGAAGTTCAGCTCGCCGGCGTGTGCTCGGGCCAGCCGGCGGTCGTGAAGGCGGACATCTACGGCAGCCGGGTGACCTATCACGGCACGGTCGACGACATCGAGGCGGGCAGCGGTTCGGCGTTCGCGCTCCTGCCGCCCCAGAATGCAACGGGGAACTGGATCAAGGTCGTCCAGCGCGTACCGGTTCGGATCCGGCTGAATCCCGACGAAGTGGCGAAGCATCCGCTGCGCATCGGGATGTCGACCGAAGTCGACGTCGATACGTCCACATGCGTTTCAGGCAAGGACCTGAAGCGGGCAGCGACGGTGGAGCGCACCGCGTTGTACGCCGACCAGCAGAAGCGCGCCGACGAGCAGGCCGCGGCCGCGATCGGCGACAGCCGGGGGGAACAACCGTGACCCGGGCCGCACTCCAGCCCATCGAGCCGCTGTCGGGGCCGATGCTGATCGTCGCCGCGATCACGGTGAGCCTCGCATCGTTCATGGCGGTCGTCGACATCACGATCGCGAACGTGTCGATCCCGACGATCTCGGGCAATCTCGGCGTCAGCGCTGAAATCGGCGAGTGGGCGATTACGTTCTTCGCGATCGCCAACTCGATCTGCATTCCGCTGACCGGCTGGCTTTCCCGGCGGTTCGGGCAGGTTCGCCTGTTCGTGATGTCGGTCGCGGCCTTCACGGTTGCCTCCGTGATGTGCGGCCTCGCGCCGAATTTCGAATCGCTGCTGGCGGCGCGCGTGCTGCAGGGCATGGTGTCCGGGCCGATCGTGCCACTGAGCCAGGCGCTGCTCATCGCGATCTTTCCCGCGAACAAGCGCACCTTCGCGCTGGCCATGTGGGCGATGACCAACATGGCGGGACCGGTGGCGGGGCCGATGCTCGGCGGGTGGATCACCGACGACTACAGCTGGCCGTGGATCTTTCTCGTGAATGCGCCGGTGGGGCTGTTCGTCGTCGCGTCGGCGCTGATGCTGTTCAAGGGACGAGACACGCCGTGCACGAAGCTGCCCGTCGATGTCGCGGGACTGGTGTTGCTCGCGATCGCCATCGGCTGCCTGCAAATCACGCTGGACCGGGGGCGGATCCTCGACTGGTTCTCGTCGCCGGTGATCTGCACGACGGCGATCCTGTCGGCGCTGGGCTTCATCCTGCTCGTCGTGTGGGAGCTGGGCGAGAAGCACCCGATCATCGACCTGCACCTGTTTGCGCACCGCAACTTCGCCATGGGGACGCTGGCGGTCGCGGTCGGCTTCGGCCTCTACTTCGCGGCGCTGGTGCTGATTCCGCTGTGGCTGCAGACCGACATGGGCTACAACGCGACCTGGGCGGGGCTCGTCACGGCGCCGATGGGGGTGTTCGGCATCCTGCTCGCGCCGCTGTTGGGCAAGTTGGTGCAGCGGGGCGATGCCCGCGTCTTCGCGAGTCTCGCTTTCGTCGCCTGGGCGCTGGTGGCGTGGTGGCGCGCGTCGATGACGACCGATGTCAGCGCCGCGACGATCGCGCTGACCTGCCTGGCGCAAGGGATCGGCATCGGCTTGTTCCTGACGCCGCTGGTCGCGCTGTCGCTCGCGGGGTTGCCGCCGGAGCGCCTGGCCGCGGCATCCGGGCTCCAGACTTCGATCCGGATGATGTCCGGCAGCCTCGTGGCATCGCTCGGGCAAACCTTCTGGGACGGGCGCTCGCGCTTCTATCAAAACACGCTGGTCGACACGCTGACGCCGTTTTCCGACCGGGTGGCGCATGGGCTGCACACGCTCGAGCAGGGCGGGCTGACCGAGCACCAGTCGTGGGCCGTGATCTGGCGTCACGTGATGGTGCAGTCGGACATGCTGTCGCTCAATGATTTCTTCGCGTTCTCGACGCTCGGCTTCACGTTGTCGATCGCGATCGTCTGGATGGCCAGGCCGCCCAGGAAACCCGGATAGGCGAAATCGTTCTGCTATCCGAATCGACGTATCGATCGTTGTCTATTCATTCATGGAACGCAATCATGGATCTTCAGTTTCTTCGTCGTTCGCCGCGTGCCCGCGTCAGCGCCATCGTGCTGGACGCCGTCGATATCACCCCCCGCATGCGTCGCCTGGTGCTGGGCGGCCCCGATCTGGCGGCGTGGCTCGAATCGGATGGCGTCCGTTCGCCAGCCGCCTGGGTCAAGGTGTTTCCGCCCGATCGCGCCGGCCGGGCGTACACGATCCGTCGCGTCGATGCGGCGGCCGGCACCCTCGACATCGACTTCGTCCTGCATGGTGACGCAGGTGATGGCGGCACGGTCTCGGCCTGGGCTCGCGTCGCGCGACGCGGTGACCAGGTCGGCATCGCGGGGCCGCGCAATGGCGGCTTCGCGCTTCTGCCGGACTCGCGGTGGGTCTGGCTCGCGGCGGATGCGAGTGCGCTCCCCGCCGCACTGTCGATTCTGGAAAGCCTGCCGGCGCAGACGTACGTGGCCGCGTTGTTCGCCGTGGATGACGCGTCGGAACATCAGGTGGTGTGCTCGGACGCCGACGTGACGATCCTGTGGCGTCACGGCTGCGATCGTGCGGAGACGCTTTGCGCGTCGGACGACGCAATCGCGACGATCGACGCGCTGAGCGGGCCGGGGCAGGTCTGGATGGCCGGTGAAGCGGAATGGGTCAGGAGCTGGCGCGCCTATTGGCTCGACCGCAGGGGCCTGGATCGCCAGCGACTGAGCAGCAAGGGCTACTGGAAGGTGGGCGCGGTGGACCACCGGGATTGACGGCGCATGGTCGGGGCTTCGGTTGCTGCCGCGATCCCCCGACCTTGGCTACCGCTTGTATGCCGCGCTATCGCGTCGTTGCCGTTCGTCGATTATCGCCGCGACGCTTCCAGATAACCGAATACCGCGCGCTCGATCCGTTCGACCAGATGCTTTGCATCGTCAGCGTGGTCCGCGTTCGACGCGCGGAGCATGCCATGAATGATGGCGACGAGATCGATCGCGATGGTGCGAATCTCGAGATCGCTCACGAAATTGTCGTGTTCGAGGGCGTGCACGAAGGCGTCGTGGATCGCGGCGGCCTGTTCGCCGGCGTGCAGTTGATGCGCCGCGTCGGCACATGCGCAGCGCATCTTCTGGACGGCATCGAAGCGGCGGCGATGCGCGACGAAGGCGAGTATCAGGCCATGCAGACCGGAATCCTTGTCCTTGCATGCCCGGTGTGAACCGAGTGCCTCGATCAGCCATTCCAGCTCTTGCTGAATCAGCGCATGAAGGATGGCGTCCTTGTTCGGAAAGTATTGATAGAGCGAACCGATGCTGATGCCCGCGACGCGCGCGATTTCGTTGGTCGTGTAGCCGCGTGGCCCGCGTTCGGTCCAGAGCCGGCTCGCGGTCTCGAGGATGAGGTCGACCGTGTTGGAGGACCGCCGCTGACGAGGCGACCTTCTGATAGGGAAGGCCGAAGATGGATCGTGTTTCATGACGCGTTGCTTTGAGCTGCTTGCTGACCGATCTCGACCACCGGGCGGGCGAGTCGATTGACGCATCATCTTCCGCGCACGCGTGCACCGGGGTAAATGCCGTCATTTGCAGCGCAGCCTTGCACGACATGCAGCGCGTAACGCACTGTGCAGAATGATCTGCTTATCTATGAGGAACCGATATGCCGCTTCCAGACCTGAACCTGCTCATTGCCCTGAACGCGTTGCTCGATGAGGGTTCGGTCGTCGGTGCCGCACGGCGAATGGAGCTGAGTACGCCCGCGATGAGCCGCGCGTTGGGACGCATCCGGTGCGTGGTCGGCGACCCGATCCTGGTGAGGGTGGGCAGGGCCATGGTGCTGACGCCGAAAGCGATCGCGCTGCGCGATCAGGTCCGGGATTCCGTCCGAACAGTGACCCGGATTCTGCAACCGGATCGCCATGTCGAACTGAGCGTGCTGGAGCGTTATTTCAACCTCTACGCGAGCGACACGTTTACCGGATCGTTCGGCGGCCGATTGCTGGACTGCGTGAGGCGGGACGCGCCGCGCTGCGTATTGCGATTCATGCCGGAAACCGATGCGGAAGAGAACGTCCTGAAGGACGACACGGCGGATCTCTATATCAATGCGATGCGGCAACCCGGCGCCGACGTGCATGTCCAGTCGTTGTTTTCGACGAAATTCGTCGGGCTCGCGCGCGACGATCATCCGATCTTCGATGCGGAGATCACGCCCGAGCGCTTCGTCGCTTACGAACACATCGGCGTTTCTCGCCGTGGCCTTACGGCGGGGCCGATCGATGCGGCGCTGGCCGAACACGATCTGAAGCGGAGCGTGTCGCTCGTGGTGCCGACGTTCTACTCCGCGGTTTTCGCGTTGTGCTCGTCCGATCTGATCCTGCCGATTCCGGAGCATGTCGCGTGGAGCATCGAGCAGATGGGCGTGCGCGTCCGGCGCTTTGCCATTCCCGTTCCGCTCGACACGGTGACGATCGTCCAGGCATGGCACCCCCGGCTCCAGAGCGATCCGGCGCATCGATGGTTGCGGCGCGTCATATACGAGATGTGTTCGAACGCGCACGCGTAGCTCGGGCAGGGCAGGCGTCGCGACGCTGCGAGTCGCATGCTCGCGCGGTCAGCGCGCCGGAGGCGTCCGGTCGTTGCCGGATTGGCAGATGCGATGGATGAGCGTGCGCAGCGCGCGGTGTCCGGGGTCCGCCTGAAAGCGCGGGTGCCACGCCTGGGAGATCGTGATGCGCGGCGTGACGACGGGAAGCTCGCGGGATTCCATGTCAGCGCGCGCGTTTTGCGTGAGGCGTGAAGCAACGGTTGCGACGAGGTCGGTATATCTCGCGATCGATAGCGCTTCCATGAAAGTGGGTGCCACGGCCTGGATGCGTCTGGAGAGACCATGCTTGCCGAGCTCGATATCGACCGGCCCGTTCAACAGGCCGCGGCGCGAAAACATGACATGGTCGTACTTCACGAACGCCTTCGGCGAGAGCCGCTTGAGCTTCGCAAGCGGGTGGCCGGCGCGGAAGACCGCGACGAAATGGTCGTGCAGCAGTGTCTGCCGAACGATCTCCGGCCCCAGGTCGTCGATGACGCCGATGTCGAGATCGATCATGCCCTCGCGGAGCGCGACGACATCCTGCCTGCCTTGTGCCGTGAATCGAAGAGTGACGAGCGGCGCGAGGGTCTTGAGGGTGTTCAGGACGTCGGGGCCGATCGTGCTGATCGTGCCGTCGTCTGCGCGAATCGTGAATGTCCTGCGCAAATTCTTGAAATCGAAGGTTTCGGTCTTGCGCAGCAACCAGGTCGCTTGCTGGACGACGTCGTGCACGCCTTCGCGCAAGGCTTCGGCACGCGGTGTCGGCACGAGCCCTCGCCCTGCCCGGACGAACAGCGGATCGCCAACCATCTTCCGGGCGCGATTGAGCGTGCGACTCATGGCCGGCACGCTGAGATTCAGGCGTTCGGCGGCGCCCGTGACGCTGCCTTCGGTCAGCATCGCGTCGAGCGCAAGCAGGAGATTGAGGTCTGTGGATTCCATTTTTGGAAACGGTGAGTCAGGACGAGTGATGTATTCGCAAACCAAAAAATCATCCGCGATTCGATCGTGGAAAGCAATACGCGTTCGATGTACCGCATAAGGATCGCGGCGTCAGGGGCGGGAAGGCGTCCGCCAAGTCTCGAACACGCGTGATGTCTGATAGCCGTCGCCTGAAATCCGCAGCAACACCTTCTCTGACGTGGCCGTTACGATCGAGAAATTGCCCCCACAGGGGCAAATTGCGAAACTTCGACTCCGCGATCCGCGCGCTCGCAGCGTACCCTTCCGGGAAGCACCGTTGATAAGCCTGCAGGTTGTAGAGCCACGAAGTTCCGACAACGCGTGCCGCATCCTTATGGTTGCGCCCGATGTGATCGAACATCGAACGGAGTTCGCTGAGTCGTACCGGCAAGCGCTCGATACATAGCGGAGAGACCGTAGTCGGCTCTACGTTCTGGAAATGGATGCGGACGCGTCCTGCATCTTGCATGACATACGAGAAACAGCCGAAGGTCGCGGTCATTGACTGCATCCGGGTATCTTCGGCTCGCTCAAGATAGAAGCGATACGTCCATTCCGACATGTCCGCCGACCGATCCAGACCGGCCAAGTAGCGGCGCCAAATCGGATGTTCCGGATCGAAGGTGCGATCGAGCCCAAGCCGGACGTAGAGGTTCGTATAGTCCAGCAACGTTCGCTCGATCGGCATGTCGATCAAGCTGGCAACGGCCCGTGCAAAGCGGATTTGCAGATCAAAGAACGCCTTGCTGTATTGCACGGGGCCACCCTCCGCATCACGTCTAGCGCGTCATTTCCTGCCTCCGCACATGATCGCAGAGATAAACCGTGATGTCCGTAGCCGGCACCACCGTAGCCATCCTGCGCAGCGTATCGACGGCGAACCCGCGATGAAACGTATAGTGATTGACGACGTGCAACAACATCTCCCTGCGCGTCATCACGCCCGTGCCGCCATCCACGAACTGAAAGCGAATCGCTTCATCCAGCTCGCCATCCTTCATCTCGTCGATCCACGTCACATACCAGGCGTCGAGTTCGCGTTGCATTGTGCGCAGCGCGTCGAACGTCGTCGTATCGGGAACGAGGCGTACGGTGAACGTGTGCGCACGTCGCTCCAGATGCGCCTGAAAGATCGCGCCGACCGCGTAGTTGTGCCCCAACGTGCGCAGGACGTTCCCGAACACGGTTTCACGGGGCGCCGCTACCTCCGATTCAGGCAACCGAGCCACCACGTCATAAATCACCTCGTTGGCCCATTGACTGTATCGGGCCAACATTTGCTCGCTGCGCAGTGTCATGGTCGTTTCTCCAGAAGCGTGATCTGTAAAAAGTGAGTGGAATTCGCGTAGTGCGTGTAACAGTCATGGTAGATTCCCGTGCGTCGTTCCACTCT
The DNA here is from genome assembly GCF_004343775.1 of Burkholderia sp. SRS-46. Classification (GTDB taxonomy): domain Bacteria; phylum Pseudomonadota; class Gammaproteobacteria; order Burkholderiales; family Burkholderiaceae; genus Burkholderia. The sequence continues at coordinate 611,055 of NZ_PTXL01000003.1, forward strand.
CACGATCAGGTCAATCTGACGATAATTCGGGCCATGCGAGTTGCCATGCCGGTGAGCTATGAGGAAGTCCAGAGGGACGTCATAGCGACTGAACGCACCTATCCTTCGGGTTTCACCCATCCCGACCACACGCATGCGCGCGGCCAGTTCGCCTACGCGGCCGAAGGCGTGATGACGGTGTTGACGACGGCGGGCAACTGGATCGTTCCGCCGCAATGCGCGGTCTGGCTCCCCGCCGAACTGCCGCACGAAATGCGGATGAGCGGCCAGGTGCGGATGCTCAACGCCTTTGTCCGCCCGGATGCGAAACAGGCGGGCGCGTTGCCGGGGCATTGCTGCGTCCTCGGCACGTCGCACTTGCTCAGGGATCTCATCGCGGAAGCCGTACGACAGCCGGCGCTGTATGAGCCGATGACGCGCGCCGGGCGGATCATGGCGCTGCTCGTGGACGAGATCGCCGCGATGCCGCCGTTGGCGCTCAATGCACCGCTGCCGAAAGAGCCTCGTCTGGCGGCGTTTTGCCGGGACGTGCTCGCGGCGCCGTCCGCGTCGCTCGGCGTCGACGAAGCGGCACGCCGCGTCGGGCTCAGCCGCCGCAGCTTCACTCGGCTGTTCCGCGAGCAGTTGGGCGTGAGCTACGTCGCGTGGCGCGAGCAGGCGTGCCTGCTGGCCGCCATCGCCTGGTTTGCGCAGGGCCGCTCGATCACGCGCGTGGCCTATGACCTGGGCTATGGCAGCCCGACGGCATTTTCGACCATGTTCAAACGCGTCATCGGCGTTTCGCCGCATCACTACCACGCGTAATATCGGACGCATTCGCGCGTCGGCGCACAATGCGGAACACCGGCGGCCGCGCCGCAAGTCGAGCGTTGCTGCCGAAACATTCATGCTGCAGCGGGAGCACAAGCGGACCATGCACCATCCAACCCTTCAGCCCGGCACGCTGTGGCCGGCCATCGTGCAGCGGACGGCGCACGCGTTGCAGGCGGGGGCGTTGTGTCCGATCGAAACCGTCCAATCGTCGATCGAAGATGGCGGCGTGCGGTTTCTGGTCCGTCAGGTATCGAGCCTGGCTCGCAAGGACAAGGCGCGCGCAGCGAGGAGCGCCGGGAGCAATCCCTTCCTGCCCTACGACCCCGACCTGTTTGTCGCGGATGTCTCCGACACTCATGTGGCGTTGCTCAACAAGTTCAACGTCATCGAGCATCACCTGCTGATCGTCACGCGCCGCTTCGAACCGCAGGCGTCGTTGCTGACCGTGGCGGACTTTGCCGCGCTGCTGGCCTGCATGGCGGAGTTCGGGAGTCTCGGTTTCTATAACGGTGGGGCCGCTGCCGGAGCGAGCCAGCCCCACAAGCATCTGCAGATCGTGCCGCTGCCATTCGCCGAGGATGGCCCGGCGTTGCCGATCGGCCCCTTGGTCGAATCGGCGCGGATCGCCGGTGCGATCGGTACCATTCCGGGGCTCGCGTTTGCGCATGCGTTCGCGCCGCTGGACGTGTTTGCGGCGCCCGCGCACGAGACGGCACGTGCGGCGTGCGAGCGCTACCGCGCATTGCTCGATGCGGTTGGCGTGCGGGCGCTCGATGTCGATGGCGAACTGCATCAGTCGGCACCGTACAACCTGCTGATCATGTCCACGGGCCTGTTGATGGTGCCGAGATCCACGGAGTGCGTTGAAGGCATCTCGATCAATGCCTTGGGGTTCGCCGGCTCGCTGTTTGTCCGCGATGACACGCAGATGCGGATCGTCGACCGCGTCGGCCCGATGAATCTCCTCCGGCGAGCGGCCACCACCACGGGGTAGTGCGCAGTCCGTCAATCCCTTGCAACCATCACCTTGTTTTCGTGCTTGATACCGCCAAGCTCGAAGTGCGCGATCCCTTCCTGTGTCATTCCGCGGGCGTGATAGAACGAACATCGAAGCGCATGACGATATAGCCGGCCAGATTCATGTCTGGCTCGGCGATCGACAGGACGATGTCCGGATCGTTCAACAGAGCCCTGAATCGATCCGGCGTAAATGTCGTCATCACATAATCGGCGATGACGTCGGACACACCTGCCGTCGCGTAGGTATGCACCCACACGTGCGCACCCAGCACCGCGATACGCATCGAGTCTTCCGCGTTGGCCGGCCTGATCGAATGGTGGGTTTTCATCTTGTCGGCGCCTGGATTCACATCGACGCGGATCGACCGCATGGCGATCCGCGAGCACGTTCCCTGATCGATTCGGGCATGCATTCTCTCACGCCGGCTGAATTTTCATCGGGATCGTTGCGCCATGCCGCGCCGATACTGGCGGGTCCGGCATGCATTCGCGAGCTGCTGCAGCACCAGCGCCCGCACCGGCGATACCTCCGGATCGGGCGTCCGGCCGAGGCTGAGCTTGCGCAGCTGGAACTTGACGGCGGCCATGTTCGCGAGCGACGCCAACGCCTTGTTTTTCCACGCGATGGGCGACAGTTGCGGCGCGTTGTTCTTGCCGAGCCGCCAGTCGCGCGGCAGATTCGGGTCGAGGGCCAGCGCCGTGCCGATGCCGACCATGTCCACGCCGCTGGTGACCACCTGCTCGGCCACCGGCCGGCGGCGGATGCCGCCGGTCACCATCACGGGCATGTTGGCCACGGTGCGGATGTCGCGTGCGAACTCGACGAAATAGGCTTCGCGGGCCAGCGTCCGGCCATCGCGCGCGTCACCCTGCATCGCGGGCGCTTCATAGCTTCCGCCCGACAGCTCGACCAGATCGACGGCCTGCGCGTTGAGCAGTTCGACCACCTGCCGGGCGTCGTCGGCGCTGAAGCCGCCGCGCTGGAAATCCGCCGAGTTGAGTTTGACCGCCACGGCGAATCCGGGCGAAACGACGGCGCGAACCGCCTTGACGATCTCCATCAGCAGGCGCGCGCGGTTCTCCAGGGAGCCGCCCCATTCGTCGGTTCGCCGATTGGTGAGCGGCGAAAGAAACTGGCTCAGCAGGTAGCCGTGGGCCGCGTGGATCTCCACGCCGGTGAAGCCGGCTTGCTCCCCGAGTCGAGCGGTGCGGGCAAAGCGCTGTATCACGTCCTCGATGACGCTCTGGGTCATCGCATGAGGCGTGTCGAAGTGCTTCGACATCTTGCCGAGATCCAGCGGCACCGCTGAAGGCGCCCAGGTCTGTTGCCCGAGATTGGCCCGCATCTGGCGGCCGGGATGGTTGATCTGCAGCCAGAATTGCGCGCCCCTGGAGCGGCCGATCCGCGCCCAGCGCTTGAACTTCTCCAGTTGCCGGTCGTCTTCCAGCACCACGCCGCCGGGCCCCGTCATCGCACGATTGTCGACCATCACGTTGCCGGTGATGAGCAGCCCGGCGCCACCGTCGGCCCAGGCCTGGTAGAGACGCATCAGCTTCTCCGACGGACCGTGGTCCGCGTCGGCCATGTTCTCTTCCATCGCGGCCTTGGCGATGCGGTTCGGAATCGTCGAACCATTGGGGAGCGTCAGCTTGTCGAACACGTTCATGGCACCACCTCGTTTGAGCATGTCGTGACTTTAAGGTTGAAGCAAACTTTAAGGTCAAGGCCTTTTCTGAGGTGCGGAACGAGCGGCTTCGTGCGGGATTGCAGTGGCGAGGGGCGAGCGGCCCTCAGTCCGCGGTTGCAGGCTGAAGGCCGGGCTGTCAGGGGGGAAATGCAGGGGGACGGATGCCAAAGGGCGGCCCTTGGCATCCGCCGTGTTCAGTTGCGGACGAACGCAAGGAGATCGGCGTTGATCGTTTCGGCGTTGGATGTCGGCATGCCATGCGGGAAGCCCGCATAGGTCTTCAGCGTCCCGTTGCGGAGCAGATTCGCCGACAGCGGGCCGGAGTCCGCATAGGGCACGATCTGGTCGTCGTCGCCGTGCATCACCAGCGCGGGGATCGTGATGGCCTTGAGGTCCTCGGTGAAGTCCGTCTGCGAGAACGCGACGATGCCGTCGTAATGGGCCTTCGCGCTGCCCATCATGCCCTGCCGCCACCAGTTCCAGACGACGCCTTCGGCCGGCTTGGCATCGGGGCGGTTGTACCCGTAGAACGGCCCCGCCGGAATGTCGTAGTAGAACTGCGCCCGGTTCGCCGCGAGTTGCGCCTGCAGATTGTCGAACACTTCCTTCGGCAGGCCGCCCGGATTGCTCTCCGTCTTCACCATGATCGGCGGCACGGCGCTGATGAGGACTGCTTTGGAAACGCGATCCTCGCCGTGACGGGCGATGTAGTGGGCGACTTCGCCGCCGCCGGTGGAATGGCCGACATGCACCGCGCCCTGGACGCCGAGGTGGTTCACCACCGCGGCAACGTCGTCCGCATAGTGATCCATGTCGTGGCCGTCCCAGACCTGGCTGGATCGGCCGTGGCCGCGACGGTCGTGTGCGACGACGCGGTAGCCCTGAGCCAGGAAGAACAGCATCTGGGCGTCCCAGTCGTCGGCGCTGAGCGGCCAGCCGTGATGGAAGAAGATGACCTGTGCGTCGCGCGGGCCCCAGTCCTTGTAAAAGATGTCGACGCTATCCTTCGTTGTGACGTATCCCATGGTTGCTCCTGTTCAGTCGGCGAGTTCAATCAATGACGTGCGTTCGGGTTGCGGCGGATCTGTGATGGCATGCGGCTCCTGACGATGGCGGGTTGATCGAAGGGCAATGCGGCTGTCGCGTTTGCGTTGGCGACGAACCGACTCTAGGATTAAAGTTAGATTTAATGTCAATACGCTGAAGAGGCAAGCATGAAAATTGGGGAGCTGGCGAAGCTCAGCGGCCTGACGGCATCCCGGATCCGTTTCTACGAGGCGGAAGGGCTGATCACGGCCGTCGAACGCAGGACGAATGGCTATCGCGACTACTCCGACGACGCGGTATGGATGCTCGAGATCATCTCCGGTGCGCAGCGCGCGGGGTTCTCGCTCGAGCAGATCCGCCATCTGCTGCCGGTGGGGGACGGCAACTGGCAGCATGACGGGCTGGTGGAGGCCCTCGAACGGAAAGTCGTCGAAATCGACGCGATGCAAAAGCGCCTCAAGGAGAACAAGGCGCAACTGCTCGTCGCGATCGACAGCATCAGGAACCGGCCGACCGACCTGAACTGCGCGGAGCGGACGCGGTGGGTGATGGATCGGCTGCGCGATCGCGGCGTGGTGTCGACACGGGGCAAGGGCCGTCGCGCGAGCACCGAATAAGCTGAAGACAAGACGACCGACGCGTTCCTCTATCCGGGCCCTTGACCTTGAAGCTGAGTTCAACCTTAAAGTGCCTGCTGATGGCAGTGAGTCAGCAGGCTTTGGCTGTTGCCTGCCACGATCAATCATCGAGGAGGGCAACGAACATGGACAGGCGGTTTACACAGGTCGCATTCGGGCCGCACAAGGTCGACGTGCCTGCGGGCGGATACTACGACCGGTTCCGGATGAATCCGAACCTGGACGAGGTGGCGCGGGATCCCGCCGCGGGCAACATCGATTTTTTCCGTCGGATTCCGAAGCGTCAGGTCGATTCGACCGTGGGCCCGACCTGGGCGCCGAACTTCTACTACCGTTCCAGCAACATCCAGCTGTTGTTCCTGGCGCCGATCGAACGCCTGCGGGCCGTGCTGCCGGTGCCGCTCGAGCCGCTGCGCGCACTGCCGGGGCGCGGGCTGGTGGCGCTGACGTTCTTTTCGTATTCGGTTTGCGACAACGATCCCTACGACGAAGTGTCTGTCGCCGTGGTCATCCGCCGGCCCGGCGCGCGCGGGTCACATGCGCGGGATCTGATCGATTCGATGCGGCGCCGCAGCTTCTTCGCGCATGTGCTGGCGCTTCCCGTCACCACGGAAATCGCGCGGGTTCGCGGCGTGCACGGCTACCAGCTGCCCAAGTGGCTCGCCGATATCGACTTGAACATCGGCGCCGACGCAAGCGCCCGCATTGCCGGTCCGGGCGGTCGGCCGGATCTGAGCCTGCGCACGCCGCTGCCCGCGCTGCACAACGTACCGTCCCAATCGCGGATGAGCACGGCGACCATGATCAATCGCATCGACGGCGCATGGCACCAGACTACGGTGCAGACCAATACGCTGTCGTTCGCCCAGCGCCTGTTCCCGCGAGACGTCGAACTGGTGCGGCACGGCGGGCCGCTCAGCCAGTTGCTCGACGGACTGGGCGCATCCACCATCATGCGTCTCGACGTGGTCAACGACGCGCAACTGGTCCTGAACCTGCCGACGCCGCTGAAGGCTTTCGATGCGCCCGGAAGGTAAAGGCAACGGCGCTGATACTCTCGACATACCTGCTCCGAAGGAATCGTCCATGACCACGCCGCCCTATGATCTCGTCGTATTTGGCGCCACCAGCTTCGTCGGGCAGATCCTGACCGGCTACCTGTCCGAACACCTGTCGGGCGGCGGCGAGACGCTGCGCTGGGCCATCGCCGGCCGGTCGGAAACGAAGCTCAGGCAGGTCAGGGATGCGCTGGGCGCGGCGGGGCAGTCGCTGCCGATCATCGTCGCCGACGCGGCCGACGAAGCGCGGCTGCGCGCGCTATGCGCGCAAACGCGGGTGGTCGTGTCGACCGTCGGGCCCTATGCGCTTTACGGGGAGCCGCTGGTCAGGGCGTGCGCGGAAAGCGGCACGGACTACTGCGACCTCACCGGCGAGACCCAGTGGATCAAGCGGATGATCGAGAAGTACGAGCCCGCGGCCCGGCAATCGGGCGCGCGCATCGTTCATTGCTGCGGCTTCGATTCGGTTCCGTCGGACATGGGCGTCTTGTTCCTGCAGCAGCAGGCGCGGCGGCAGTGGGGCGTGCCTGCCGAACAGGTGAAGATGCGCGTCCGGACGCTGAAGGGCGGCGCGTCGGGCGGCACGGTGGCGAGCGTGATCAATGTCGTCCGGGAAGCCGCGGCCGATCCCGCGTTGCGCAGGGAACTGCTCGACCCGTATTCGCTGTGCCCGAAAGGCCATGGATTCACGGTGCGGCAGCACGCGGTCAGATCGGCCGAATTCGATCGTGACAGCGACGCGTGGATCGCCCCCTTCGTGATGGCGGCCATCAACGAGCGTGTCGTGCATCGCTCCAATGCGCTGGCGGGCAACGCCTATGGCAACCGGTTCACCTATGACGAAGCCGTGATGACGGGCACGGGCCTCAAGGGCCGCCTGGCGGCGCTGACGATGGTGGCCGGCCTGGGCGCGTTCATGGTGGGCGTCGTCATCAAGCCGGTACGCAGCCTGATGGAGCGCTTCCTGCTGCCGAAGCCCGGCGAGGGGCCGAGCGTCGCGGCCCAGTTGGCCGGCCGCTTCGATCTGCGCTTCTTCGGCCGCACCGGCGACGGGCAGACCTTGCGCGTGAAAGTCACCGGCGATCGCGATCCGGGTTACGGCTCCACGGGCAAGATGCTGGGGCAGGCCGCGATCAGTCTCGCGCTGGATTGCTTCGCGGGCGGCGAGAAGACGGGGCGCGGCGGCGGCTTCTGGACGCCGGCCACGATGTTCGACGAACGCTTCGTCGAGCGTCTGGTTCGTCATGCGGGGTTGCGTTTCGAGTTGATGTGAGCCGGCAGCCGACGCGCGCGCGTTCGAGCGTTCAAGCGCGCGTCGCATCCGGAAGGAAGTGAATCCGTATCGGATAACGCATCAATGTGAGGAGACCACTTACCGTCACGGTTGGCCAGATGGCCGGATCCGATCCGGCCGGGGAGAATCGGAACATGAAGATCGGGGAACTGGCGGAACGCACCGGCCTGACCCCTTCGCGCATCCGCTTCTACGAACGTATCGGTCTCCTGACGAGCGTCGAGCGGGAAGCGAACGGCTATCGCACTTATCCGCTGGAAGCGGTGATGGTGCTCGATCTGATTACTGCCGCGCAGAAGGCCGATTTCAGTCTCGACGAGATTCGCGCGCTGATCCCGTCCGACTTCGCGCAGTGGCAATGCGAGTCGTTGCTCGATGCGCTGTGCCGCAAGGTGCGGGACATCGAGGCGCTGGAAGCGCGGCTTGCGCGCAGCAAGGCGCACGTCGTGTCGCTCGTCGCCGAAATCGCGGCCAAGCCGAATACGGTCGATTGCGCCACCCATGCGAGGCGATTGCTGTCGCAGCTTCAGCCGGAGCATGCGGCAAGCGCCGGCCATGCCGCCACGGCCGACTCACATGACAAGCCGGCCCGGCGCCGGACGACCCCATCCTAGCGGACGCGTCACGCCTCGCTTCGGGCGCGAACCCGTCCGCCGCGTGACAGGAGCGCGACGACCTGCTCGGCCGTCGCCTTCGCCGATTGCGGATTCTGGCCGGTCACCAGGCGGCCGTCGACGACGACGTTCGACGTGAACGGCAGCAGCGCCTTCTCATAGCGCGCGCCGCGCCGCGCCATCTCCTGCTCGGCGTTGTAGGGCACCTTCTTCGCGACGCCGGCCAGGATCTCTTCCACCCACGAGTAGCCGGTGATCCGGCGCCCCGCGACCAGCAGCGAGCCGTCCGACAGCTTCGTGTTCAGCAGGCCGCAATAGCCGTGGCAGACCGACGACACGATACCGCCGCGCTCGTAGATCCCGCGCGTGAGCCGCTGCAGCCCGGCATCGTCCGGAAAATCCCACATGACCGCATGGCCGCCGGTGAAGTAGATCGCATCGAAATCGGCCGGATCGATGTCGTCGGGGCGCGCGGTGCTCGCGAGCAGTGCCTGGTTGGCCATGTCGGCGCGCCACGCCTTTGCGGCGGCGTCCGCGTGCGGCCATTTGAGCGAGCGGGGTTCGAGCGGCGATGCGCCGCCCTTGGGGCTCACGAGCCGTTGCTCGTAACCTTTCGCCGCGAAGATGCGATGGGCATGGGTCAGCTCGGACAGCCACAGGCCGGTCGGTTGCGACGGGTCGGCGTAGTGCGCGACGTTGCTGACGACGTGAAGTATGCGTCTGGTCATGATGCGATTCCTTCCCTATCGGCCATGGGCGGCCGTCATCGACGCGCCGCCGCTCTGTCGGATGGCAGAGCACATACCCACGGCCTCGATACGCTTGCCGAGGCTAACCATAACCTTTAAGTAAAGTTAAAGGTCAAGACCTTTTTGCCGTTCACGCTCCGGGGCGCGCTTGCGGCAGAACCAGCCCGTCCAGCAAGGTCGTCAACGCGTCTTCGATCGCGTGATCGCCGACCTTCTCGCGCACCAGCCGCCCGTCGATCGCGAGCATCGTCAGGCCATGAAGATGCGCCCAGCAGGCGGTCGCCTGGCCGAGCGCGGAGCGCGGGCGGATCGTGCCGGCTTGCTGGCCGCGCTCGAGGATGTCGATGACCAGCTGGAAGGGCGCTTGCGCGCGCGGATCGAGGTGGATCGCCGTCGGCTCCCCGGCCTCCGCGGCGAACATCAGCCGATAGAGCTCCGGGTTCCGCTGGCCGAACGCGAGATGCGCATAGGCCAGCGCACGCAGCACCGCCGGTGCGTCCGACGCGGGATCGACGGATTCGGCGAGCGCATCGCGCAAGCGATCGAACCCGATCAGCGCCAGTTCGAGCAGCAGCGCGGCCTTGTCCGGGAAATGCCGGTAGGGCGCGGAGTGGCTGACGTTCGCCCGCCGCGCGATTTCACGCAGCGTGAATTGCCAGCCCTGTTGCGCCTGCAGCGTGTCGAGCGCCGTTTCGATGATCGCGCGGCGCAGATCCCCGTGGTGATAAGCCTTTTGCCCGGCGTCGGTGTCGGCGTCTGACGGCATCATGTTGCTCCAATGTTGACATCGGAAACATTGTGGTCCTATCATTCGAGGCATGCAAGTTGACAGTGTCTACATCGACGCAACCACGTGAGGTGCACCATGGCCGTTTCCGCAGAATCCAGCTCGAGCATCGACCCGGCGGCGTTGCTGGCCCGCCAGCGCAGCGCATTCGTCAGGGAGGGGCCGCCGAGCGTGCAGCAGCGCAAGGCCACGCTCGCCCGGCTGCGCGCCGCGGTGCTGGCGCATCGCCGCGACGTGGAGGAGGCGGTCAGCGCCGATTTCGGCCATCGCTCGCGCCATGAGACCGCGATCATGGAACTGGTCGGCGTGATCCAGGCGATCGACTACCTGACGCGCAACCTGCGTCGCTTCATGAAGCCGCAGCGCCGGCACGTCGGCCTCTTCTATCGCGCCGGGCAGGCTCGCGTGGAATACCAGCCGGTGGGGGTGGTCGGGGTGATGGCGCCGTGGAACTACCCGTTCGCGCTGACGTTCATTCCGCTGGCAACCGCGCTGGCCGCCGGCAATCGCGCGATGCTCAAGCCTTCGGAGCTGACACCCCGCACCAGCGAGGTGATCCGGCGGATGCTCGCGGACACCTTCCCGAGCGAGGAAGTCGCGGTCGTGCTCGGCGGCCCGGAAGTCGGCGCCGCCTTCAGCGGCTTGCCGTTCGACCATCTGCTGTTTACCGGCAGCACGCAGGTGGGCCGCATGGTCATGAAGGCGGCAAGCGACAACCTGGTGCCGGTGACGCTCGAACTCGGCGGCAAGAGCCCCGTGATCGTCGCGAGGGGGCATGTCGACGGCCGGACGATGTCCAGCATCGTGTTCGGCAAGCTGTCGAACGGCGGGCAGACTTGCGTGGCCCCCGACTATGCGCTGGTGCACGAAGACGATCTGGACGCATTCGTCGCGCAATACGATGCGGCCGTCACCCGCTTCTATCCGGACGGGCCAACCAGTTCGGATTACACATCGATCGTCAGCGACCGGCATTACGATCGTTTGAGAGACCTCGTCGACGAGGCGCGCAGCAAGGGCGCGCGCGTGATCGAGGCGGGCGTGAGCCCGCAGCAAGCGGCCACCCGCAGGCGGACGCTTGCGCCCACCTTGATCGTCGGGGCCAGCGACGACATGGCGGTCATGCAGGAAGAGATCTTCGGGCCGATCCTGCCGGTGCGCACGTATCGCACGATCGACGAGGTCGTCGACTACGTGAACGCCCGCCCGCGCCCGCTTGCGCTCTACTACTTCGGCGCGCGCAACGGCGACTGCGAGACGTTGCTGAAGCGAACGACGTCAGGCAATGTCGGCATCAACAACACGATCCTGCACGTCGCGCAGGAAGACCTGCCGTTCGGCGGCGTCGGGCCGAGCGGGATGGGCGCCTATCACGGCATCGAAGGCTTCCGCGCGATGAGCCATGCCAAGGGCGTATTCGTCCAGGGGCGCTGGAGTCTTCCGAACCTGCTGCGCGCGCCGTTCGGCAAGCTCGCGGATTTCGCGCTGACGGCGCTGCTGGGGCCGAGCCGATACCCGGCCGCAGGGCGCATCGAATGGGAAGCAAGGCGCTGAGCCGCGTGAAACGCCACGACTGGGCGTAGCCGCCGCTGCAAGCGGCACGCCCCGTCGTCAATCGTGCCGCCCGACCCCATCCTCGACCAGCAGATCGACGAGCTTGCGCGCGAACAGCGGCAGCGCATCGCGATCCGCGACACAAATCTGCAGCCGGCGCTCGGCCCAGTCGTCATCGAGCGGAACGATGCGCAACGCCATCGTTCTCGCGTGGCGGCGCGCGGTGCCTTCGGGCAGCACCCCGACACCCACGTTCGCCTCGATCATCCGGCACGCAGTTTCGAAATTGCTGACCTGGATGCGCCAGCGCAGCGTGCGCTGCACGTCCGCGGCCGCGCGTTTCAGGAAGTTGTGGATCGCGCTCGCTTCCGGCAGCCCGACGAAATCGTGGTCGAGCGTGTCCGCGAACGCGATGCGCTCCCGCTGCGCGAACGGATGACTCAGCGCCACCGCCAGCACCAGACGATCGCGCCGATACGGGATCGCCTCGAGCCCGTCCGCGCGCACGTTGCCCGCGACGAGGCCGATATCGATCGCGCCATCCTGCACCGCGCGCACGATATCGACGCTCAGCCGCTCCTGGATATCGACGGTCACGTCCGGATGATTGACGAGATAGCTGCGCAGCACCGCAGGCAGGAACTCGCTCATCGCGGTGGTGTTCGCGAACACGCGCACGTGCCCCTTCACGCCGGACGCATATTCCTGCAGGTCGCCGCTCAGCTGCTCGAGCTGCCGCAGCACGCGGCGCGCATGCGCGAGCAGCGTCTCGCCGGGCGCCGTGATCTTCGCGCCCTGGCTCGTGCGGCTCAGCAGCTTCACGCCGACCTGCTCCTCGAGGTTCTTGATGCGCGTGCTCGCCGCGGGCACCGACAGGTGCGCGCGTTCCGCGCCGCGCGTCAGGCTGCTCGCCTCGGCGATGTGCGTAAAGAGGTTGAGATCGACCAGATCGAAGCGCATGACGAAATCCCGGAATGCCAGCCGGCATTATCGTCCGCTGTCCAACCAACATGTATTGGAGAAAGTGCGGGGAGACCCGATGACCGGGCACGCGATCCGCCACGCGCGCTAGGGCGCCCGTTAACGCGAGACGAATCCCGGTTTCGCGAGATACAAATTGCCGTGCCCGCATGCATGCGTCAATCTGCATCCATCTGAAAGCAAGGACACGTGCGAGGAGCGGGCGCGACGTCGTCGTCCTCGACAATGGTTACGCGGAACGGCGTTAACCTCCATATTGATTCATTTCCCAAGGAGTCGAACCATGCCCCGTCAACCGAAACCGCTGGTGCGCTCCGATATCGCATACAGCCTGCCCGATCGCATCGTCGTGCGCGGCAAGGATCTGCCGAACGAGATCCTCGGCCACATGAACCTCGGCGATTTCGCGTTCCTGCAGCTCACCGGCAAGGCCGCCACGCCCGAGCAGTCGGCGGTGTTCAACGCCATCGTCATCACGCTCGTCGAGCACGGGATGACGCCGAGCGCGATCGCCGCGCGGATGACCTACGCGGGCGCGCCCGAAGCGCTGCAGGCGGCGGTCGCGGCGGGCCTGTGCGGGCTCGGCTCGGTGTTCGTCGGCAGCATGGAAGGCGCGTGCCGGATGCTGTCCGAAGCGCTGCCGTACGGCACGCGGCACGACGACCTCGAACAGCTCGCGCGCGACACCGTCGCCGCATGGCGCGCGCGCGGCGCGGCGATTCCGGGCCTCGGCCATCCGCTGCACAAGCCCATCGACCCGCGCACGCCGCGGCTGTTCGAGATCGCTGCGCAGAACGGCTTGTCCGGCGACTACGTGACGCTCGTGCAACTGATCGGCGCGGAGGCCGAACGCGTGTCGGGCAAGGCGCTGCCGATCAACGCGACCGGCGCGATCGGCGCGATCTGCTGTGAATTCGGTTTCCCGTGGCGGATCGTGCGCGGCTTCGGCGTGATGGCGCGCGCGATCGGGCTCGTCGGGCATCTCGCCGAGGAAGCGGAGCGGCCGATGGCGTTCGAGCTTTGGCAGCGCATCGAGGATGAGGCATCCGCGAACCTGCGCGGCGAAGCATGAGCCCGCGGATGGCCGGATCTGGGCGGGATCGGGCCCCACGCCGCGAACCTTAAGCAAATTCGAAGTCCCGGTTCGGGAAAGGCGACTTCGCGAAACCGCGCCCGAGGTTCATAGTAGGACCCACTGCAGCGTACCGGAGATATCTCAAGTGTCGACCTCATCATCGCAAGACAACGCGTCGCAGCCGCTCGACGCGTGGCTGGGCAAGACGGAAACGCTCGGCGACGACATCACGTCGTACCCGCTCGCCGCGCTGGCCGCGACGCTCGATCGCGCGGCGCCCGGCGACGCCGTACCGCCTCTGTGGCACTGGCTGTATTTCCTGCCGGTCGCGCCGATGGCCCAGGTGGGCGCCGACGGGCACCCGAAGCGCGGCGGCTTCCTGCCGCCGGTGTCATTGCCGCGCCGCATGTGGGCGGGCGGGCGCCTGACGTTCCATGCGCCACTGCTCGCGGGCTGTCACGCGACGCGCGAATCGACGATCGCGAACGTCGAGGACAAGACCGGCCGCAGCGGCCGCCTCGTGTTCGTGACGGTCCAGCATCGCTACGAATCGGAAGGCGTGCTGTGCATCGAGGAAGAGCACGACATCGTCTATCGCGACGCGCCGCAGCCGGGCGCGCCGGCGCCGAAGCCGGTCGCGGCGCCGCGGGGCGAGACCTGGTTGCGCACCGTGACGGCCGATCCGGTGCTGCTGTTCCGCTATTCGGCGCTGACCTTCAACGGCCACCGGATCCACTACGACCGCACGTACGTGACGCAGGAAGAAGGCTATCCGGGGCTTATCGTGCACGGCCCGCTGATCGCGACGCTGCTCGTCGATCTCGTGCACCGCGAACGCCCCGACGCGACGCTCGCGACGTTCGCGTTCCGCGCGGTGCGCCCGACCTTCGACGGCCACCCGTTCACGCTGTGCGGCAAGCCGTCGGACGACGGCAGCACGGTCGAGCTGTGGGCGAAGGACCACGAAGGCTACCTGACGATGCAGGCGACCGCGACGCTTGCCTGACCCGGATTCACCCATTCGACGCACATCGATCATGCATACGACGCACGACCACACTTTCCAGGACATCCGCGAAGCGGTGCGCGACCTCTGCGCACAGTTCTCCAACGAATACTTCCGCAAGATCGACGAAGCGCGCGGCTATCCGGACGAATTCGTCACTGCGCTGACGAATGCGGGCTGGCTCGGCGCGCTGATTCCGCAGGAGTACGGCGGCTCCGGCCTCGGGCTCACGGAAGCGTCGGTGATCATGGAAGAGATCAACCGGTCGGGCGGCAACTCGGGCGCGTGCCACGGGCAGATGTACAACATGGGCACGCTGCTGCGCCACGGCTCCGCCGCGCAGAAGGAGAAGTACCTGCCGAAGATCGCGAGCGGCGAGCTGCGCCTGCAGTCGATGGGCGTGACCGAGCCGACCACCGGCACCGACACGACGAAGATCAAGACCACCGCCGAGAAGCGCGGCGACCGCTACGTGATCAACGGCCAGAAGGTGTGGATCTCGCGCGTGCTGCACTCGGACCTGATGATCCTGCTCGCGCGCACGACGCCGCTGGCGGAAGTCAGGAAGAAGTCCGAAGGAATGTCGATCTTCATCGTCGACCTGCGCGAGGCGATCGGCAGCGGGCTCACGGTTCAGCCGATCCCGAACATGGTCAACCACGAGACCAACGAGTTGTTCTTCGACAACCTCGAGATTCCCGCCGAGAACCTGATCGGCGAGGAAGGCATGGGCTTCAAGTACATCCTCGACGGGCTGAACGCCGAGCGCACGCTGATCGCGGGCGAATGCATCGGCGACGGCTACTGGTTCATCGACAAGGTCAGCCAGTACGTGAACGAGCGCGTCGTGTTCGGCCGACCGATCGGGCAAAACCAGGGCGTGCAGTTTCCGATCGCGCGCGCGTTCGTGAACGTCGAGGCGGCGAGCCTGATGCGCTTCGAGGCCGCGCGCCGTTTCGACGCGCACGAGCCGTGCGGCGCGCAGGCGAACATGGCGAAGCTGCTTGCGGCCGATGCGTCGTGGGAAGCGGCGAATGCGTGCCTGCAGTTCCATGGCGGCTTCGGCTTCGCGTGCGAATACGACGTCGAGCGCAAGTTCCGCGAGACGCGCCTGTATCAGGTCGCGCCGATCTCGACGAACCTGATCCTGTCGTACGTCGCCGAGCATCTGCTCGGCCTGCCGCGTTCGTTTTGAGGAGCGCCGCCATGCGACCGCTCGACGGCATCAAGGTCATCACCCTCGAACACGCGATCGCGGCGCCGTTCTGCACGCGCCAGCTTGCCGATCTCGGCGCGCGCGTCATCAAGATCGAACGGCCCGGCAGCGGCGATTTCGCGCGCGGCTACGACGAGCGCGTGCACGGGCTGTCGTCCCATTTCGTGTGGGTGAACCGCTCGAAGGAGAGCCTGACGCTCGACGTCAAGCAGCCGGAGGCCGCGGAGATCCTCAAGGCGCTGCTCGCCGATGCGGACGTGCTCGTGCAGAACCTCGCGCCCGGCGCGGCGGAACGGCTCGGGTTCGGCTACGACGCGCTGAAGGACGCGCATCCGCGCCTGATCGTCTGCGACATCTCGGGCTATGGCGCGGACGGCCCGTACCGCGACCGCAAGGCCTACGACCTGCTGATCCAGAGCGAATCGGGGTTCCTGTCGATCACAGGTTCGCCGGGCGAGCCGGCGAAGGCCGGCTGCTCGATCGCGGACATCTCGGCCGGCATGTATGCGTTCACGAGCATCCTGAGCGCGCTGCTGATGCGCGGGCGCACCGGCAAGGGGTGCCGGATCGACGTATCGATGCTGGAGAGCATGGTCGAGTGGATGAGCTATCCGCTCTATTACGCGATCGACGGGCAGAGCCCGCCCGCGCCGTCGGGCGCGTCGCACGCGACGATCTACCCGTACGGCCCGTTCCCGGCCGGCGACGGCAAGACCGTGATGCTCGGCCTGCAGAACGAGCGCGAGTGGAAGCTGTTCTGCGAACAGGTGCTGCGTCAGCCGGAGCTTGCCGCAGACGCGCGCTTCAACGCGAATTCGAAACGCCACGCGGCGCGCGATACGCTGCATGCGCTGATCGTCGACGCATTCGCCGCGCTCACCGCGGGCGACGTGATGCAGCGGCTCGACGCGGCCGGCATCGCGAATGCGCAGATGAATACGCTCGACGACGTGTGGCGGCATCCGCAGCTCGCGGCGCGCGAGCGCTGGCGCAGCGTGGAGACGGCAGCCGGCACGGTGCCGGCGCTGCTGCCGCCGGGGCTGCCCGACGGCGTCGAGCCGCGCATGGACGCGGTGCCGGCGCTCGGCCAGCACACCGACGCCATCCTCGCCGATCTCGGCTACGAGCGCGCACGCATCGATGCGCTGCGCGCGAACCGCACGATCTGATTCTTCGACACGCGTTGACGCCATGACGAATATGCAGCCCCATCCCAGCCTGACGCTCGCGACTTTCGCCGCGCAATTGCGCTTCGACGCGATTCCCGACGACGTCGTCGCGCGCACCGTCAACCTCTATGTCGACTGGCTCGGCTCGGCGCTCGCCGGCAAGGGCGCGCGCCCGGTCGAGACGATCGCGGCGTTCGCGCGACGTGCCGGCGGCGCGCCTGACGGCGCGGGCACGGCCGACGTGCTGATCGACCGGACTCGCGCGACGCCGTACTTCGCCGCGATGATGAACGGCGCCGCGTCGCACTTCGCCGAACAGGACGACGTGCACAACGGCTCGGTGTTCCATCCGGCCGCCGTCGTGTTCCCGGCCGCGCTGGCGCTCGCGCAGGCGCGTGGCGCGAGCGGGCGCGAGTTCATCGCGGCGGTGGTCGCGGGTTATGAAGTCGGCATTCGCGTCGGCGAGTTTCTCGGGCGCTCGCACTACAAGGTGTTCCATACCACCGGCACCGCGGGCACGATCGCAGCGGCGGCCGCCGCCGGCCGCCTGCTCGGGCTGTCGCCCGCGCAGATGCTCGATGCGTTCGGCTCGGCCGGCACGCAGGCGAGCGGCCTGTGGGAGTTCCTGCGCGACGCGGCGGATTCGAAGCAGCTGCACACCGCGATGGCTGCCGCGAACGGCGTGATGGCGGCGGAGCTCGCGCGCGACGGCTTCAAGGGCGCGACGCGGATCCTCGAGGGCGCGCAGGGGATGGCTGCGGGGATGTCGAGCGATGCCGACCCCACGCGCCTGACCGATCGCCTCGGCGAGCGCTGGGCGACGGTGGAGACGTCGTTCAAGTATTACGCGTCGTGCCGCCATTCGCATCCGGCCGCCGACGCGCTGCTCGCGGTGATGACGCGCGAAGGGCTAGTCGCTTCGGATATCGAAGCAGTTGCCGCGCACGTGCACCAGGGCGCGCTCGACGTGCTCGGCGCGGTCACGGTGCCGAGCACCGTGCACCAGGCGAAGTTCAACATGGGCACCGTGCTCGGGCTCGTCGCGCTGCACGGCTATGCGGGCGTCGACGAGTTCGAGCGCGAGTACGCGGCGGCGGACGTGGCGGCGTTCCGCGATCGCGTGACGATGGTGCTCGACGACGAGGTCGATCGCGCGTATCCCGCGCGCTGGATCGGCAAGGTCACGGTGACGACGCGCGACGGCCGCTCGCTGGCGGGGCGCGTCGACGAGCCGAAGGGCGATCCGGGCAATACGCTGTCACGCGACGAGATCGCGGACAAGGTGCGCCGGCTCGCGGCGTTTTCCGGGGCGGCGACGGCGGACGAGGTCGCGCGGCTCGTGGCCCGCGCGTGGGAGATCGCCGCGCAGCCGGCGCTCGGTTCGCTGTTTCGGGAGGTATCGGCATGACGGCCGTTTCGGCACGTTCGTGGCTGTTCGTTCCCGGCAATCGCGCGGAACGTTTCGACAAGGCGCGTACGGCGGGCGCGGACGCGGTGATCCTCGATCTCGAGGACGCGGTGCCGCTCGCCGAAAAGCAGGCGGCACGCGCGGCCGTCGTCGCGCATCTCGATGCCGCCCGGCCGGTCTGGGTGCGCGTGAACGCGGCCGACACCGCATGGTTCGCGGACGACGTCGCGGCGATCGTCGCGCATCCCGGCACCGCGGGCGTGATGCTGCCGAAATGCGAGACGCGCGCGCAGATCGACGCGGTGCTCGCGCATGCGCACGCGCGACTCGCGCTGCTGCCGCTGATCGAGACCGCGCGCGGGATCGCGGGGCTCGGTGAAGTCTGCGCCGCGCCGCGCGTGGCGCGCGTCGCGTTCGGCACGCTCGATTTCCAGGTGGATCTCGGCATCGACGGCGACGGCGCCGAGTTGAATGTGTTCCGCTCGCAGATCGTGCTCGCGTCGCGTCTTGCCGGCATCGAGCCGCCGGTGGATGGCGTGTCGACCGTCATCGACGATCCCGTTGCGATCGAGCAGCACGCGCGCGCGGCGCGGAAGTTCGGGTTCGGCGGGAAGCTGTGCATTCATCCGAAGCAGGTCGAGGCCGTGCATCGCGCGTATGCGTGGAGCGACGCCGAGCGCGCGTGGGCCGTGCGCGTGCTCGACGCGGTCGAGGCAGGCGCGGGGGCGGTGGTCGCCGTGGACGGGAAGATGGTCGACGCGCCGGTCATCCTGAAGGCGCAGCGGATCATGCGCGGGTGACGAGGCGGCGCAGGTTTGATGCCGTTGACGGTTGACTGCCGCGAATCGCATTCGGAAAACGACGATCAAGGGGTGATGGAGGGAGATGAGCTTGAAAATCCTGGTGGCAGTGAAGCGGGTGGTCGACGCGAACGTGAAGGTGGGCGTGAAGTCGGATCAGTCGGGCGTCGATGTCGCGAACGTGAAGATGTCGATGAATCCGTTCGACGAGATCGCGGTCGAGGAAGCGGTGCGGTTGAAGGAGGGCGGTGTCGCGACGGAGGTGGTGGCCGTGTCGGTGGGCGTCGCGCAAGCGCAGGAAACGCTGCGTACGGCGCTGGCGATCGGCGCGGATCGCGCGATCCTCGTCGAGTCGAACGACGGCGTCGAGTCGCTCGGCGTCGCGAAGATCCTGAAGGCGCTGGTCGACAAGGAACAGCCTTCGCTCGTGATCCTCGGCAAGCAGGCGATCGACGACGATTCGAACCAGACCGGCCAGATGCTGGCCGCGCTGGCCGGCCTGCCGCAGGCGACGTTCGCGTCGAAGGTGACGGTGGCCGACGGCAAGGCGACGGTCGCACGCGAGGTCGACGGCGGCGCGGAAACGCTGTCGCTGACGCTGCCGGCGGTGATCACCACCGACCTGCGCCTGAACGAGCCGCGCTACGTGACGCTGCCGAACATCATGAAGGCGAAGAAGAAGCCGCTGGAAACCGTGAAGCCGGAAGACCTGGGCGTGGACGTCGCGCCGCGCCTGAAGACGCTGAAGGTGGCGGAGCCGCCGAAGCGCGCGGCCGGCGTGAAGGTGCCGGACGTGAAGACGCTGGTCGAGAAGCTGAAGACCGAAGCCAAGGTGCTGTAAGGGGAGCGGAAAGACATGACGATTCTGGTGATTGCAGAACACGACAACGCGTCGATCAAGGCGGCAACGCTGAACACCGTGGCGGCGGCCGCGAAGATCGGCGGCGACATCCACGTGCTGGTTGCGGGCCACGACGCGCAGGGCGCGGCCGATGCGGCGGCGAAGATCGCGGGCGTTGCGAAGGTGCTGCTGGCCGACGCGCCGCAACTGGCCGCAGGCCTGGCGGAAAACGTCGAAGCGACCGCGCTGAACATCGCGAAGGATTACTCGCACATCCTCGCGCCGGCGACGGCCTACGGCAAGAACATCGCGCCGCGTATCGCTGCGAAGCTGGATGTCGCGCAGATTTCCGACATCACGGCCGTGGTCAGTGTCGACACGTTCGAACGTCCGATCTACGCGGGTAATGCAATCGCGACGGTGCAATCGAGCGACCCGATCAAGGTGATCACGGTGCGCGCGACGGGCTTCGACCCGGTGGCGGCGGTTGGCGGCAGCGCAGCGGTCGAGAAGATCGACGCGGCGGCGGATGCGGGCAAGTCGCAATTCGTGAGCCGCGAAGTGACGAAGCTGGACCGTCCGGAACTCACCAGCGCGAGCATCATCGTGTCGGGTGGCCGAGGTCTGGGCAGCGGCGAGAATTACACGAAGGTGCTGGAGCCGCTGGCGGACAAGCTGCAAGCGGCACTCGGCGCCTCGCGCGCGGCAGTCGACGCGGGCTACGTGCCGAACGACTACCAGGTCGGCCAGACCGGCAAGATCGTCGCGCCGCAGCTGTACATCGCGGTGGGCATCTCGGGTGCGATCCAGCACCTGGCCGGCATGAAGGATTCGAAGGTGATCGTCGCGATCAACAAGGATCCGGAAGCGCCGATCTTCAGCGTGGCCGACTACGGCCTCGTCGGTGACCTGTTCTCGCTCGTGCCGGAGCTTGGCGAGGCGTTGTGATTCGCAACTAACGGTCCATCCCTTCAGCGCCCGCATGTCCGCGCAAGGCCAACGCGACGATTTACGCTTGCGGGCTTTCTGTGCCTTCAGCCAAGTGAGCGTTCGTCAGATTGGTTTGGCTCGAATGACGGGCGACACGGATGTTTGACGACACGCCACGCGACCCACGACCACAAGGCCGTGGGCCGCGCCCGGCGCATCAGAACTTGTGGCGAATCCCGACCACCGCGAGTTCCTGCGTGTTCGTGCCGGAGTTCACGCCATACGAACCGACGGAAGCCGCCGCCTTCACGACCGCGCCGTTCGCATTGAGCGTATGGCCGCTCGCGCGCTGGTAGCCGAACAGCGCATACAGGTCGGTGCGCTTCGACAGCGAGTAGTCCGCGCCGAGGTTGACCTGGTTGTAGTGGGCGGAGGTCGGGCCCGTCAGCGACGTGTAGTTGTAGCCGACGCCCGCGCGCAGCGCCGGCGAGAACTGCCAGTTGAAGAATGCCGAGCCGTTGTTGAACTTCGCGGTCTGGCTGAACGCCGACAGCGAATCCGCGCCGTACTGCGTGTTCGAGTACGCGAGCCCGAAGGTGGCCGCGCCGAGCACGTACTGGCCGGCGACGCGCACGATCTGAATCGACTTCGCGCTCGAGAAGCCCTGGTTGATCACGGTGTTGAAGAGCGTGTCCGAGCTGCTCGTCCACGAGCGCACGCCGTTCGTGGCGGTCGAGCCGCCGTTCGCGAAGAAGTAGCCGGCGCCGAGCGACAGCGGCCCGTTCGCGTAGCTCAGGCCGAAGCTGTACGTGCGGCCGCTGCCGGTCGCGCCGGCCACGCCGCCGAAGCCGTACAGCGCGGCGAACTGGAAGCCGGAGATCAGCGGGCTCGTGTACTTCACGGAATTGCTGACGCGCAGGCTGTTGTCGTAGTTGTCGAGGTCGCCCGGCGTCGAGAACACGCCGCCGAAGTAGTTGTCCTCGGTCAGCCCCTGCACGAGATCGACGACCGGATCGTATTGGCGGCCGAGCGTCACGGTGCCGTACGTGTTGTGCGACAGGCCGACGATCGACTTGCGGCCGAATTCGCGCTGGCCCTGGCCGAGCGCGCCGGTGCCGATGTTGAAGCCGTTCTCGAGCTGGAACAGCGCGGCGAGGCCGCCGCCGAGATCCTCGGTGCCGCGCAGGCCCCAGCGGCTGCCCGACAGGTTGCCGCTGCTGAACTTGACGAGATTCGAGGCGTTCCCGCCGTCCGCGTTCTGCGCGTTGTGCACGTACGCGATGCCCGCGTCGACGATGCCGTACAGCGTGACGCTGCTTTGCGCGTGGGCGCCGGTGGCGGCGAGCGCGGCCGGCAGCGCGAGCAGCGCGAGTGACTTGATTCGTTTCATTGTTGGATTCCCCCGGTTGATCGATAGGTCTGACGAATCGGTGAACGATACGGACAGCGCATCGTCAAGGGAACCAATAAATTGTCGAATCGTTATGAGACCGCGCGCCGATAGCTGCGCGCACAACCGATTGACGGCCCTGGCGGCGGGGCGCTTACGCGTTGTGCCGCCGGGACGCGTTGCGCAGCACGAGCGCCATCAGCTGCCGCCGCGAATCGACGCCGAGCTTCGCGAACGCACGCTTCGCGTACGTATCCACGGTGGAGGTCTTGAGCCCCATCGATTGGGCGATGGCCGCCGAGGTCATGCCCTGGATGAACGACGCGCACACATGCATTTCGCGCGAGGTCAGCCGTTCCTGCCATTCCGGCAGCCATTGCGCGACGAGGTCGAGATCCAGTTCGTCGCGCTCGCCTTCGTCGGCGGAGATCGTGCCGACCGTCATCTCGTCGGGATCGTGACGCGTGAGCCGGTCGGTGTCGTCGCGGCCGTGGTGCCGTGGAACTTCCCGCTGCTGATGGCGGCATGGAAGTTTGCGCCGGCGCTCGCGGCCGGCAACAGCGTCGTGCTCAAGCCGTCCGAGAAATCGCCGCTGACCGCGCTTCGTGTCGCGCAGCTCGCGCACGAAGCGGGCCTGCCGCCCGGCGTGTTCGGCGTGGTGCCGGGCGGCGCGGCGCCGGGCAGGGCGCTGGCGCTGCACCGCGACGTCGACTGCATCGCGTTCACGGGTTCGACCCGCACCGGGCAGCAGATCATGGCGTGCGCCGCGCAGTCGAACCTGAAGCGGGTGTGGCTCGAACTGGGCGGCAAGTCGCCGAACATCGTGCTGCCCGATTGCCCCGATCTCGACCGTGCCGCCCGCGCGGCGGCCGATGCGATTTTCTTCAACATGGGCGAGGTGTGCACGGCCGGTTCGCGGCTGCTCGTGCACCGCGACATCAAGGACGCGTTCGTCGACAAGCTCGTCGAGGCCGCGCGGCGCTTCGCGCCCGGGCATCCGCTGGACCCCGCGGTGACGATGGGCGCGATCGTCGATCGCCACCAGCTCGAGCGCGTGATGGGGTATATCGGCGCGGGGCGCGAAGAAGGCCGCCTCGTGGCCGGCGGCGCGCGCGTGCGGGAAGAGACGGGCGGGTTCTACGTCGAGCCGACCGTGTTCGAAGTCGATGCGTACGCAACGATCGCGCGCGAGGAAATCTTCGGGCCGGTGCTGTCGGTGATCGAATTCGACGAAGTCGAGACGGCCGTGCGGATCGCCAACGACACCGACTACGGGCTCGCGGCGGCCGTCTGGACCGGCGATCTCGCGACCGCGCACGACGTGGCGCGGCGCCTGCGGGCAGGCACCGTGTGGGTCAATTGCTACGGCGACGGCAGCGACGACATGAACTTCCCGTTCGGCGGCTACAAGCAGTCGGGCAACGGTCGCGACAAGTCGCTGCATGCGCTCGACAAGTACACCGAGCTCAAGTCGACGATCGTCCGCCTGTAGCGCCGGGCCGTCACCCGGCCCGCGCGCTCAGTGATCGAAGACGATCACCGAGCGCGCGAGTTCGCCGCGCCGCAGTTCGGCGAAGCCTTCGTTGATCTGGTCCAGGCGGATTCGCTGCGAGATCATTTCGTCGAGCTTCAGCCGGCCCTGCAGGTAGAAGTCCACCAGGTTCGGCAGGTCGACCGGGAAGTGGTTCGAGCCCATGAACGACCCCTGCAGGCGGCGCTCGTGGAGCAGCGCATACGGATCGATCTCGAGCTTCGTGCCGGGCTTGATCATGCCGATGACGGTGGCGGCGCCGCCACGGCGCAGCATGCCGAATGCCTGCTCGGCGGTCTGCTTGAGCCCGATGCACTCGAACGCGTCGTGCACGCCGCCGCGCGTCAGGTCGATCACCTGCTGGACCGGATCGCCGTGCTGCGGATTGACCGTGTCGGTCGCGCCGAACCGGCGGGCGAGTTCGAGCTTCGAATCGAGCCGGTCGATCGCGATGATCCGGCCGGCACCCGCCAGCGCCGCGCCGTTGATCGCCGACAGCCCGATCCCGCCGCAGCCGATCACCGCCACCGTTTCGCCCGGGCGCACGCGCGCCGTGTTGAAGACCGCGCCGGTGCCGGTGATCACCGCGCAGCCGAGCAGCGCGGCGCGATCGAGCGGCATGTCGCGGCGGATCGCCACGAGCGCGTTCTCGTGCACCAGCATCTGCTCGGCGTACGCGGACAGGTTGAGGAACTGCGTCATCGGCTTGTGCGCATAGGCGAGCCGCGGCTCCTCGCCTTGCCGGCGCCGGGTCTCCGGCGATTCGCACAGATTCAGGCGGCCGATCACGCAGTGCGCGCAGTGACCGCAGAACGCGGTGAGGCAGGTGACGACGTGATCGCCCGGCTTCACGGTGCGGACGTCCGAGCCGACCGCCTCGACGATGCCGGCGGCCTCGTGCCCGAGGATGACGGGCGCGGGGTGCGGGTACAGGCCGTCGACGAAGTGCAGGTCGGAATGGCACATGCCGACCGCGGCCGTGCGGATCAGTACTTCGCGCGGGCCGGGGCTGGCGATGCCGACGTCTTCGATGGTGAGCGGGGAACCGGGCTGGTGGAATACGGCGGCTTTCATGATCGACCTCGCGATGGGGGGAGAGTCCGTCGAAGCGGCGCCGCTTGCACGGCGCGCGACGCAGATGGTAGGTCCATCGGCTCCCGGTGGCATCGGTCGAAAGAACGAATTTGGGGCTGAGCGCCGGCGGGAGGGGCGCCAGTGCGCAAGCAGATGTCCTGCTTCAGCGTATGGAGGGCGGGGACGTGGACGATCGGTGCGACGGCGACTTGGACGCGATCCGACGCCGGCGTTGTTCGACGACGCGCGGCACGCCGTCGGCGTGCCGCGTCATCGGGCGAGCGGGCGCATCCATGGCGCTCGCGGCCGGTTTCAAACGGGATTCACGGCGCGAGGCGCCTACTGCACCTCCTCCTCCGTCTCCCCCAGGAACCCGCCACTCTGGTGCGCCCACAGCGCCGCGTAGATGCCGCCCGACTGCAGCAGCTGCTGGTGCGTGCCTTCCTCGACGATACGCCCTTCGTCGAGCACGATCAGCCGGTCCATTGCCGCGATCGTCGACAGCCGGTGCGCGATCGCGATCACCGTCTTGTCGTTCATCAGGCCGTCGAGGCTCTGCTGGATCGCGGCCTCGACCTCGGAGTCGAGCGCGCTCGTCGCCTCGTCGAGCACGAGGATCGGCGCGTCCTTCAGCATCACGCGCGCGATCGCGACGCGCTGCCGCTGGCCGCCCGACAGCTTCACGCCGCGCTCGCCGACCTCGACGTCGTAGCCGCTGCGGCCATGGCGGTCGCGCAGCCGCTCGATGAACTCGGACGCCTCCGCGCGCACGGCCGCGTCGCGCATCTCGCGCTCGGTGGCGTCGGGGCGGCCGTACAGCAGGTTCTCGCGCATCGTCCGGTGCAGCAGCGACGTATCCTGCGTGACCATCCCGATCGCGCCGCGCAGGCTGTCCTGCGTCACGTGCGCGATGTCCTGCCCGTCGATCCGGATCGTGCCGCCGCTCACGTCGTAGAAGCGCAGCAGCAGGTTCACGAGCGTCGACTTGCCGGCGCCCGAGCGGCCGATCAGGCCGATCCGCTCGCCCGGCCGGATCGTCAGGTTCAGCCCTTCGAACACGGCGCGGTCGTTGTCGTCGTGCGTGAAGCGCACGTTGTCGAACACGATCCCGCCGCGCTGCACCGCGAGCGGCGTCGCATCGGGCGCGTCGACCACGCTGCGCACCTTCGTCAGCGTATTGATGCCGTCCTGGATCGTGCCGACGTTCTCGAACAGCTCGGTCATCTCCCACATGATCCAGTGCGAATAGCTCGACAGGCGCAGCGCCATCGCGATCACGGCCGCGACGACGCCCGCGCTCACCTCGCCATGCATCCACAGATAGAGCGCGAGGCCCGTCGCGCCGACCAGCAGCAGGGTCGACAGCAGGTGGTTGACGACTTCGAACGCGCTGACGAGACGCATCTGCGCATCGCCCGTGGCCTTGAACGCTTCCATCGCGCGGCGCGCGTGATCGGCCTCGCGCCGCGTGTGCGAGAACAGCTTCACGGTGGTGATGTTCGAATACGCGTCGGTGATGCGGCCCGTCATCAGCGCGCGCGCGTCGGCCTGGCGGCTGCCGACCGCGCCGAGGCGCGGCACGAAGTACGCGCACGCCGCGCCGTAGCCGATCGCCCACAGCGCGAGCGGAATCATCAGCCGCCAGTCGAAGCTGGCCGCGAGCGCGAGGATGCCGATCAGGTACGCGGTGACGCCGATCACGACGTCGACCGACATGAACAGCGCATCGCGCACCGCGAGCGCGGTCTGCATGATCTTGGTCGTGACGCGGCCGGCGAACTCGTTTGCGTAGAACGACAGGCTCTGGTCGAGCATCAGCCGGTGGAACACCCAGCGCAGCCGCATCGGGAAGTTGATCGCGAGCACCTGGTGCTTGACCATCGTGTGCAGCCCGATCAACAGCGTGCTGCCCGCGAGGATCGCCGCGAAGCCGGCGAGGGTGCCGAAGTGCCGGCCGCCGAAGTTCGCCGGCGTCGCGGACGCCAGCCAGTCGACCACGCGCCCCATCATCGCGAACAGCGCGGCTTCGTACGCGGCTAGCGCGGCCGAGCTCAGCGCGATCAGCAGGAGCCAGCCGCGCGCGCCTTTCGTGCACGCCCAGACGAACGAGAAGAATCCCGTCGGCGGCGTGACGGGTTCTTCGAGCGGGAAAGTCGGCAGGCGCCGTTCAAACCACGAAAACATCAAGTTTCTCCTTGAGGCGGCCCGGCAACGCGGCCGGGCCGGTCATGCACATTCCGCGAGCGACGCCGTCCACGGCGCCGCGGCCTTGCATGCGGCCCGGCGGGCGCGTCATGCGGATGCCTGTTCCTGTTGCTCATTGCGCCCGGATCCATGCCGCGATCGGGCCCAGTGTGCCCGGCGCATAGGCGTCACGCCCGAGCGCCATGTAGAGCCAGGTCTTCCACCTGGGCCAGTCCGACTCCAGCTGGTAGTCGAACCAGCGCGCGCGCAGCAGCGCATGCGTTGCTCCCGGCACGATCACCACCTGCCGGCCGGCCCGGCCCGCGAATGCATGGGTATAGGCGTTCGCCTCGTCGACCGGATCGACGTTGCGATCCTGCGCGCCCCACACGGCGAGCACGGGGCCCCGCATCGTCGCGATCGCCTGCGACGAATCCTCCGCGTAGTTGCGCGCGATGAAGCCGAACCGGCGCGGCTCGATGTCCGGGCGCCGGCGCGGGTCGGCCGGCGCGTCCGCTCGCCCGAAGATGTCGTCGTTTGCGCGTCGCTCGGCCGCCAGTGTCGCATCGATCCGCTCCGGCTGCATGCCGGTTGCCTGCAGCTGCTGCCGCGTCAGGTAGGTGCCTTGCCGGCGCCAGCTGACGGCGGCGCCGACGATCACCGAGAACGCGGGCCGCACGGTGTTCGCGACGCGCGGGATCACCCAGCCGCCCTGCGAAAAACCGAGCAGGCCGATCTTGTTCTCGGGACCGACGGCGGCGCGCACGCGCAGCATCGCCGCGCGCGTCTCGTCGGCGCGGTCCTGCATCGATTGCCCGAGCCAGTCGCCGCCGCTGCGGCCGATGCCCTGCTTGTCCCACGCGAACACGCCGATGCCGGCGTCGAGCAGGCGATTGACGAGCGGCAGCATCGCGCTGTCCGAGAAGCGGTCGCGCGGGCCGTCGCCGTGGACGAGCAGCGCGATCGGCGCGTCGGGCGCGTGCGCCGGCAGCGCCAGCGTGCCGACGAGCTCGGCGTCGCCGGAGCGGAAGGTCAGCGTCGTGACGCGTGCGTTCTTCAGCTCGAAATCGGACAGGCCGCTCAGCATGAACGCGCCGAGCGCGAGCAGCAGCGCCGCGACGACGGCGATGCCGAGACAGACGAAGGTGGTGCGTTTCAATCGAGTTCCCCGGGAAAAGTTCGACGCGCGCACGATGCGCCGCGTTTTGTGTTCATCGTAATCTGAAGGCAGGCGTCGTCGTCATGCGCCGCTCAGCCGTCGTGCCCGATCGCCGCGCCACCGACTGCCTTGTGCAGCGCGACAACCGCGAGGCCCTGCTTCTCGAGCGCCTCGACCGCGGCCAGGTCGGCCTCGCGGGTCGCCATGCCCGCTTCGATGCGTTCGAGCCGGCTCGTCATCCCGCGTTGCCGGAGCAGCGCGGCATGCGCATCCGTGCGCCGTGCGGCGTCGACGTGCAGCGCGAGGTCCGCCGCGCGGCGCCGCTCGGCCGCGAGCGCGTTCAGCGCGTTTTCGGTTTCCTCGATGCCTTCGAGCACGGCGTGCCGGTACGCGACGATCGCCGCGGCCAGCTCCGCTTCGCGCGCGCGCACGGCCGCGCGGCGCGCGCCCCAGTCGAGCAGCGGGATCGTCACGGAGAGCGCGCCCGAGCCGACCGCGCTGCGCCCCGGCAGCGGCATGCCGACCAGATTGCCGCTGACGACGATGTCGCCGGTGAGGTTCAGGCGCGGATAAAGCTCGGCGTTCGACACGCGCAGCTCGGCCGCCGCCTGCTCGACCGCGCGCTCCGCGCGGCGGATGTCGGGCCGGGTGCGCAGCAGGTCGGCCGGCACGGCCTGCAGGGCGACCGGCGGCACGGCCGGCTGCGCGGTCGCGGCGAGCCAGCGGTCGTCCGGCTCCGGCTCGCCGGTGAGCAGCGCGATGCGTTGCGCGGCCTGCTGCACGGCCTGGTCGGATGCCGCGCGGCGGGCCGCGAGCTCGGCGGCGCCGGCGAGCGCGCGCTCGACGTCGAAGTCGCTGGCGACGCCCGCCGCACGCTTCTCGCGGGTCAGCACGATCCGCTCGCGCTGGTCGGCCATGCTGTGCGCGAGCAGTGCGCTGCGGCGCTGCGCGCCGCGCAGCTCGACGTAGCAGCGCACCAGCTCGGCGATCACCGTCACGCGCGCCTGCTGCCAGTCGGCCTGCGCGACGTCCGCGCCCGCGCGCGCCGAAGCGGCGGTGGCCGCGAGCCGGCCGAACAGGTCGATTTCCCACGACGCGTCGAAGCCGGCCTGGTAGAAGCCGCTGGCGCGGTCGGACGGCACGAACGGCACGTTGCCGGCCGGAAATGCCGTACCCCCCGCTTCATTGGCGAACTCGCCGTGCCCGTCCGTGCCCGACACGCGCTGCTGCCGCTGCAGCTCGCCGCTCGCGCCGACCTGCGGCAGGCGCGACGCGTCCGCCTGCCGGGCGATCGCGCGCGCGGCCTGCAGGCGATAGCCGGCCTCCGCGAGCGTCAGGCTGCGCGACAGCGCGGCGGCGACCAGCGTGTCGAGCGTCGGGTCGCGGAACACGGTCCACCAGTCGGCGGGCGCGGCTGCGGTGGCCGGGGCGAGTGCCCCGCGATTGCGCCAGTCGGCCGGCACGGGCTGATGCGCATCGGGAAGTTGTGCCGGCGACACGCAGCCGGCCAGCATGCCCGCGCCGACCAGCCACGCGATGCCGCGCATCCACAGGCCGCGCAGCCGGCCCGGCTTCCTGTCACCCATGACGCTCATCTTCGTACTCATCCTCGGCAACGCGGCTTGACGCGTCGGCGCCACCGCTTGATAATAGATCGAGTAGTCAGTCTATTAAAGATTTGAATCAACGTCCAGTGCGGAGTACACAGTGAGAAAAGTCGATCCGGAAAAAGTGGAAGCGAAGCGGCGCCAGATCCTGGACGCGGCGATCGAATGTTTCGCGCGCAACGGTTTCCACGGCACGTCGACGGCGGCGATCTGCGCCGCCGCGGGCATGAGCCCCGGCAACCTGTTTCATTACTTCCCGACCAAGGCGGCGATCATCGAGGCGATCGCGCAGGAAGACCGGCAGGAGTCGGCCGAGCTGTTCGCGCAATGGGCGGACGCCGACGACGTGGTGGCCGCGATCGAAGCGGTCGCGCTCGAGAAGATGAAGGCCGCGAGCGAGCCGCTCTATGCGCGCATCAGCATCGAGGTCGCGGCCGAGGCGTCGCGCAATCCGGATGTCGCCGCACTGTTCGCCGCGAACGAGGCGCACGAGAAGGGCCTGCTCGTCGCGCTGGTCAAGCGCGGCATCGCGCAGGGGCAGATCGACCCGGCGCTGAAGCCGGACCTGGTCGCCACCTGGCTGATCGCGCTCGCGGAAGGCGCGGTCGGCCGCGTCGTGTTCGAGCCCGGCTTCAAGACGAAGACGCATGCGCCGATGCTCCGGCTGATCATCCGGCGGATGCTGCAGCCGCAATGAGGCGCGCGGCCGCTTGCGGCCGTCCGCCACCCGATTCCCTTTCCTGACGACTCCCATGATCCGGAAACCGCCCTCGACGGGCGCCCTGTTTCGCTGGAAGGCCGTTGCACGCGCGCGCTGCAGCGTCCTGACGTTCACGCTGCTGATGGCGCTGGCGGGCGCCGCCACGAGCCTGCTGCCTTCGCTGGCACACGGCGACGTTGCGCCACGGCCCGCGCAGGCCGTGCAGCGCGTCACCGTTGCGGCCGCCGGGCCGGCCGTGTTTACGCACACGATCCGGCTGACCGGCACGATCGCCGCGCGCGACGACATCGCGATCGGCACGCCGCTGCAGGATCAGCGGGTGGCGGCCGTACTGGTCGAGGAAGGCGATCGCGTGAAAGCCGGCCAGATCCTCGCGCGGCTCGACACCGCGACGCTCGATGCACGGGTGCGCGACGCAAGCGCGGCCGTCGATCGCGCGCGGGCTGCTGTCGTGCAGCAGCAGGCGCTCGATGCCGACGCGCAGGCCGTGTGGCGCCGCATCGAGCCGCTGGGCCGCTCCGGCGCGGTCAGCGACCAGCAGGTCGACCAGCAGCGCGCGCAGGCCGCCGCGGCCGCCGCGAACCTGCGCGGTGCGCGCGCGGATCAGGACCAGGCGCTCGCGCGGCTTGCCGAGGCACGCGCGGAACGCGACAAGGCCGTCGTCCGCGCGCCGTCGGATGGCGTGATCGCGAGCCGCGCCGTGCGCGCCGGCGCGCTGGCCGGCAGCGAGCCGCTGTTCCGGCTGATCGGCCGCGGCGAGCTCGAATTCGACGGCGACGTGGTCGAGCGCGACCTGGGTGCGATCCGCGCCGGACAGCACGCGACGGTCGCGTTGCCTGATTCGCAAGGCACCGTCGGCGGCACCGTGCGTCTCGTCGCGCCGCGCATCGATCCGCAAACCCGGATGGGCAAGGCGCGCATCGCGCTGGGCGACGCGTCGCGGTTCCGGGCCGGCGGCTTCGCGCGCGCGGAGCTCCTGGCCGAACGGGTCGACGTGCCGATCGCCGTGCCGCAACGCGCGGTCACGTTCGGTGCGCAGGATGCGGCATTCGTGTCGATGGTCGACGCGGCGGGCCGCGTGACGCGCCGCGCGATCGTCGCGGGCCGGCGCGACGGCGCATGGATCGAGGTCCGCAGCGGCCTGAAGGCGGGCGATCGCGTGGTCGCGGTGGCATCGGCGCTGGTGCGCGACGGTGACGTCGTGCAGGCGGCCGGCAACGGCGCAGCGGGGGCGCAATGAGTCTCAGGCTGTCGTCGTGGGCGATCCGCCGCCCGATTCCGACCATCGTGCTGTTCGTCGTGCTCGCGGTGGCGGGCTGGATGGCGTTCCTCAAGCTGCCGATCAACGCGAATCCGCGCGTGGATTTTCCGATCGTCACGGTCGCGATCGCGCAGGCGGGCACCGCACCCGCCGATCTCGAGCATGCGGTCACGCTGCCGGTCGAGCGCGCCGTGTCGGGGCTCGCGGGCGTGCGGCACATCACGTCGACGGTCGGCGACGGCCTGTCGGTCACGACCGTCGAGTTCCAGCTCGGCGTCGATACGGCGCGCGCGGTCAACGACGTGCGCGAGGCCGTCTCGCAGAACCGCGCGAACCTGCCGCAGTCGATCGAGGAGCCGATCGTCACGCGGGTCGACGTCGAAGGCGGCGCGATCCTCGATTACGCGCTGCGCGCGAAAGACCGCAGCGTCGTCGAGCAGTCGTGGTTCGTCGACGATACGCTCAGTCGCGAGCTGCTGGCCGTGCCCGGCGTGCAGCGCGTGCAGCGGCTCGGCGGCGTCGCTCGCGAGATCCGCGTGCAACTGCGCCCCGAGCGGCTCGA
This sequence comes from Burkholderia sp. SRS-46, assembly GCF_004343775.1. Taxonomy (GTDB): domain Bacteria; phylum Pseudomonadota; class Gammaproteobacteria; order Burkholderiales; family Burkholderiaceae; genus Burkholderia. The sequence continues at coordinate 643,232 of NZ_PTXL01000003.1, forward strand.
GGCGCTTGGCATCACGACCGACCAGGTCAATGCGCAACTGGTGCGCACGAGCGTCGACGTGCCGGGCGGCCGCGCGGTGCTGGCCGGCAGCGAGCAGTCGGTCCGCACGCTCGGCGGCGCGACGTCGGTCGACGCGCTCGCCGCGATGCCGATCGCGCTGCCCGATGGCCGCTGGGCGCGGCTGTCCGATCTGGCGACGATCCACGACGGCGCGAGCGACGCACGTTCGCTCGCGCGGCTCGACGGCGCGGAAGTGGTCGGCTTCGCCGTGTATCGCGCGAAGGGTTCGAGCGACACGGTCGTCGCGGCCGGCGTGCAGGCGGCGCTCGAGCGCCTGCAGCGCCAGCACCGGGACATCGAGATCCGCGAGGTGGCGTCGATGGTCGACTACACGCTCGCGAGCTACAACGCGACGATGGCGACGCTGATCGAAGGCGCGGTGCTCACGGTGCTGGTGGTGTTCTTCTTCCTGCGCAGCTGGCGCGCGACGCTGGTCGCGGCCGTCGCGCTGCCGCTGTCGATACTGCCGACCTTCGCGGTGATGCTGTGGTTCGGCTACACGCTGAACAGCATCACGCTGCTGGCGCTGACGCTCGTGATCGGCATCCTGGTCGACGATGCGATCGTCGAGATCGAGAACATCGAGCGCCATCTCGACCTCGGCAAGCGGCCGTTCCAGGCCGCGATCGACGCGGCAGACGCGATCGGCTTCGCGGTGGTCGCGATCACCGCGACGATCGTCGCGGTGTTCCTGCCGGTGAGCTTCATCGGCGGCATCGTCGGCCGGTATTTCACGCCGTTCGGCATCACCGTGTCGGTCGCCGTGCTCGCGTCGCTGCTGGTCGCGCGGCTCGTCACGCCGTTGCTGGCCGCCTACCTGATGCAACCGAAGCCCGCCGGCGCGGCCGCGCACGCGCCGTCCGCCGATGGCCAGCCCGGGCGCATGCTCGGCCGCTACCTGGCGCTGCTCGACTGGGCGCTGCGGCACCGGCGCACCTGCGTGTTCGTGGGCGTCGCCTTCTTCGCCGCGTCGCTCGCGATCGTGCCGCTGCTGCCGTCCGGTTTCCTGCCGACCAACGACGTCAGCCAGTCGCGGATCGAGGTGACGCTGCCGCCCGGCACGCCGCTCGCGAAGACCGACGCGGTGCTGCAGCAGATCGCGAAGGAGGCGCGCCGCCGCCCCGAAGTGCTCGCCGCGTTCACGACGGCGGGCGGCGAAGATTCAGCGGGCACCACCGACGTGTCGACCGGCACGGTGATGCTGAGGCTCGTGCCGGCGGGCCAGCGCGAGCTCGGCCAGAAGGCGTTCGAGCAATCGCTGCACCCGGCGCTCGACAAGATCGCGGACATCCGCTACGCGTTCCGCGCGGATGGCGCCGCGCGCGACGCGTCGATCATCCTCGTCGGCGCCGATCCGGCGCAACTGTCGGCGGTCGCGTCGGCGTTGCAGCGCGACATGCGCAACGTGCCGGGCATCGCGAACGCGCAGGTCAACGAACCGCTGGCGCGCCCCGAGATCCAGGTGCGGCCGCGCTTCGACGAGGCGGCACGCGCGGGCGTGACGACCCACGCGATCGGCACCGTCGCGCGCATCGCGACCGTCGGCGACATCAATGCGAATTCGGCGCGCTTCAACCTGCGCGACCGGCAGGTGCCGGTGCGCGTCGCGTTGCCGGAAGCCGAGCGCGGCGACCTGAATACGCTGCGGCAACTGCGCGTGGCGACCGACCGCGGCACGAGCGTGCCGCTGCAAGCGGTCGCGGACGTCGATTTCGGCAGCGGGCCGTCGCGGATCGAGCGCTTCGACCGCCTGCGGCGCGTGTCGGTGGATGCCGACCTGACGGAAGGCATGACGCTCGGCCCGGTGCTCGATGCGGTCGACGCGCTGCCGTCGATGCGCGCGCTGCCGGACGGCGTGCGCCGCGTGGAGTATGGCGACGCCGAGTACATGAACGAGATGTTCTCCCGGTTCGGCGTGGCGATGACGTTCGGCATCCTGATGGTGCTCGCGGTGCTGACGCTGCTGTTCCGCGATTTCCTGCAACCGCTGACGATCCTGACGGCGCTGCCGCTGTCGGTCGGCGGCGCGCTCGGCGCGCTGCTGCTGTACGGTGCCGCGATCGACCTGCCGGTCGTGATCGGCATGCTGATGCTGATGGGCATCGTCACGAAGAACTCGATCCTGATGGTCGACTTCGCGATCGAGAAGCGGGCCGAAGGCATGCCGCGCCACCAGGCGCTGCTGCAATCCGGCGCGGAGCGCGCGCGGCCGATCATCATGACGACGATCGCGATGGTGGCCGGCATGGTGCCGTCGGTGATCAGCACGGGCGCCGATGCGGGCTTTCGCGCGCCGATGGCCGTCGCGGTGATCGGTGGCCTGATCACGTCGACGCTGCTCAGCCTCGTGTTCGTGCCGGTCGCCTATACCTGCATGGACGACCTGCGGGCCTGGCTCGCCGTGCGGCTCGCGCGCCTGACGTCGGTGACGGCGGCCGATCGCGCGGAGGCCGAGCGGCGCGGCGGCTAGCGAAACCGCGGAGTTTCGAATAGTCGGGATTCGGCGCACGATATTTGCGTGGCATTTTCGTCGTCTGTATAACTGGAGCCGGCTCGCATCGTTGCCCGTCACATGGATAAGAACGGGCGCGCGAGCGGCGCTCAACTTTCGGCAAGGAGATAACGGTGATGATCAGGATTCGCGTAGTTTCGGTGGCAGCGGCGGTATCCATCGGCCTGGCGCTGGCGGCTGCGCCGGCGGCGTTCGCACAGGGGCCGGCGAGCGACGCCGCGCCGTCGTCGGCCGCCGCGCCGACGGCCAAGCAGCTCAGCAAGGCGCAGCGCAAGGCGGCGCGCAAGGCGGCCCGCCAGAAACGCAACGAGGATCTGAACGCGATCCAGAAGAACGGCTACAGCCTGACGGGCGACCGGACCGGTTTCCCGAAGAATGGCCAGGGCGCAAAGGCCCCCAGCGGCGCGGCGTCGTCGCCGGCGCAGTAACCGGGCAGTGACGGACGGGCCGCGGCGCGGCCCGTCTTGCCCCGGCGTCGCGGGGTTGAATGCGGCGCGGATCTTCCTCTTTAATGGTCTCGAGATCGAGAGCACGCTGTCGGCCTGCCCGGCGCTCGCGACGTCCTCCCATACCTTCCACCCGTTCGAACATCGACGCGTCGATCGCATCGGCGCGGCGACGCTTTCGCGCGCGCGTTCGGCAAGAAAATTCGACCGCTAAATATTCATGTCTTGATTCGCGGAATCAAGATTGACGCTCGAAATTGCCGGGACATAGACTTTTCTCACCCTTTCCACCACCGAGAACATTCATGTCCGAACCTGCTTCGACGTTGGCGCCGGAGTGCGCCGGCAGCGCATGCGCCGATGCGTATCTGCATGACATCTGGCATGCGCTGAACGGGGCACCCGAGCTTCTGGACACGCTGACGTTCAGCGGTTCGGGTGTGCTGCCGTCCGTGTTTCCGGTGACCGATTTCGCGGCGGCTGCCGTCGGCGCGGCGAGCGTGGCGATCGCGGAACTCGTACAGCAGGCGAACGGCGCGTTGCCTGCCGTCGACGTGAACCGGCGCTACGCGTCGCTGTGGTTCGGCACGTCGCTGCGCCCGCGCGGCTGGGAAATTCCGCCGCAATGGGACGTGATCGCGGGCGACTATCGCACCGCCGACGGCTGGATCCGGCTGCACACGAATGCGCCGCATCATCGCGACGCGGTGCTCGCGGTGCTGCGCACGCCGCTCGACAGGGCGGCCGTCGCACACGCCGTCGCCGGCTGGCGGAAGGACGAACTCGAAGCCGCGGTGATCGGGCAGGGCGGCTGCGCGGCCGCGATGCACACGCAGGACGAATGGGCCCGCCATCCGCAAGGCGTCGCGGTGCGGGCCGAGCCGTTGCTGATTCACGACGCGATTGCGGCCGAAGGGCCGCGCCCGACGTGGACGGCGCCGGCCGGGCGGCCGCTGCACGGCGTGCGCGTGCTCGATCTCACGCGAATTCTCGCGGGCCCGGTCGCCACGCGCTTTCTCGCGGGTTTCGGGGCGGACGTGCTGCGCATCGATCCGATCCAGTGGGACGAGCCGAACACCGTGCCCGAAGTCGTGCTCGGCAAGCGCTGCGCGCGCGTCGACCTGAAAACGCCCGAAGGGCGCGCGCTGCTGCGGGACCTGATCCGCGAGGCCGACGTGATGGTCCACGGCTACCGGCCCGATGCGCTCGACCGTCTCGGCTTCGACGCCGACGAACGGCGGCGGATCAATCCGGGGCTCGTCGACGTGTCGCTCGATGCGTACGGCTGGAGCGGGCCGTGGCGCGAGCGCCGGGGATTCGACAGCCTGTTGCAGACGAGCACGGGTCTCGTCGAAACGGCGATGCGCGCGACGGGGGCGGACCGCCCGGTGCCGCTGCCGGTGCAGGCGCTCGATCACGGTACGGGCTACATGCTCGCCGCCGCCGCGATTCGCGGGCTGACGCGGCGGCTGACGACGCGGGCCGGCACGCGCACGCGCGCATCGTTGGCGAGGACGGCGCTGCTGTTCGCATCGGGCGGCGCGCAGGCGCGGGACCGGGCGCTGCTCGCGCCCGAAGACGCGCGCGACCTGTCGGCCACGATCGAGGCAACGAGCTGGGGCCCGGCGCAGCGCGTGCGCGCGCCGGTGCGGGTCGATGGCGCGCCGATGCGCTGGGTGCATCCGGCGCGTGCGCTGGGTTCGTCGATCGCCGCGTGGTAGCCGCCGCGCATCGGCATTCACGTTCATGTTCACGATCGGCGGCTCGCGTCGCCCGACGCGCCGCACATCACCGGCCAGGTGACCAGGTCAACGGCGGCGCCGAGCGCAGCCGCTGATTGCCGCGAGTCGCCCGTAAACGACGACGGGCCCCGCATCGCTGCGGGGCCCGTGCGTCGACGTCAGGCTTCACGTCATGCCCATTCGGCCGTCACTTCGACCGGACGCAGGTCGAACACCAATACTTCGGCATCCTTGCCTTCCGAGAACGCCAGCGCTTCCTCGCCGCGCACCCGCGCGCCGTCGCCTTCGCCGAGCGTCACGCCGTTGACCGTCACGCTGCCGCGAGCGACGTGCACGTAGGCAAACCGGTCCGGCGACAGCGCAAGCGTCGCACGCTCGTCGCCGTCGAACAGGCCCGCGTAGATGCGCGTGTCCTGGCGGATCTTGAGCGAGCCGGCGGCGCCGTCCGGCGACACGACGAGCGTCAGCTTGCCGCGCTTGTCCTCGGCCGGAATGTTCGTCTGCTGGTAGCGCGGCTCCGCGCCTTTTTCCGACGGCCCGACCCAGATCTGCAGGAAGTGCACCGACGCTTCACGCGAGTGGTTGAACTCGCTGTGCCGCACACCGGTGCCCGCGCTCATCAGCTGCACGTCGCCGGGCACGATCACCGAGCCCGTGCCCATCGAATCCTTGTGTTCGAGCGCGCCGTCGAGCACGTACGACAGGATTTCCATGTCGCGGTGCGGGTGCGTGCCGAAGCCGTGGCCCGGCTTCACGCGGTCGTCGTTGATCACGAGCAGGTCGGAGAAGCCGACTTGCTGCGGATCGTAATAGTTCGCGAACGAGAACGTGTGACGGGAGCTGAGCCAGCCATGTTCGGCGCGGCCGCGTTGGTTTGCTGCTCGGATCTCAATCATTTGGTATGTCCTCAAAGTCGCCGGACCTCGAAAGTGGGCCCGGCTGATCGTTGAGATGAATCTTAAGTCAATCGATTTGACAAATAAATCGCCTGTAAGATAATCACTGTCACATCAAGGTGGACAATATGGAACTGGGCGATCTAAGGATTTTCGTGGCGACGGTCGACGCGGGCAGCTTCACGGCGGCCGCCGACCAGCTGATGCTGTCGAAGCAGTTCGTCAGCCGGCGGACGATGGCGCTCGAGGCGGCGCTCGGCGTGCGCCTGCTGCTGCGCAACACGCGCAACCTGGCCGTGACCGAATCGGGGCACGAGTTCTATGCGCGCGCGCAGCGGATTCTTGCCGAGGTGGCCGACGCCGAGCAGGCGATGTCGGTGCGCAGCACGGAGCTGCACGGCTCGCTGAAGATCAGCGCGCCGCTGTCGTTCGGGATCACGCACCTGTCGCCGCTGGTCGCCGAGTTTCTTGCCGCGCACCCGGCCGTGCGGCTCAATCTCGACCTGACCGACCGGCGCGTCGACCTGATCGGCGAAGGCTTCGACCTCGTGCTGCGGATCGGCCCGCTCGAGGATTCGACACTGGTTGCCCGGCCGCTCGGGCAGTGGCGGATGATCGCGTGCTGCAGCCCGGCCTACCTGCGCCAGCATGGCGCGCCGGCGACGCCCGCGGATCTGTGCAAGCACATTTGCCTGTTGTATGGGCGCGAGCGGCGGGTGGGCTGGGAGTTCCGGGTCGACGGCGCGCTGCGGACCTTCGACGTGCAGGGGCCGCTCGTCGCGAACAACGGCGAGGTGGTGCGCGAAGCGGCGATCGCCGGGCTCGGCATCGCGCTGCTGCCGCACTTCATCGTCGGCGCGGCGCTCGACAGCGGCGCGCTCGTGCCGGTGCTCGATGCGCATGCGCCGCCGGCGCTGAGGCTGAATGCGGTCTTTCCGCAGCATCGGGAAGGGTTCGTCACGCTGCGCACGTTCATTGCGTTCCTGGCCGAGCGGCTGGAGCCGGGCGTATCGGGTTGAGCGTGGCGGGCCCGTTCGCGTCGATGGACGGGAGGCGGTGGCGCGCCGTATCCCGGCTGGGGATTCATGAAGTGAATGGCGGTGGATTCAGAAGATAAATTTCACGAATCCTACGACACTCGATATGCTCGGCATATCTGGTCCGTTTGGCGCAGGCGCCGCCTGCGGCCGTCGTGTCAAATCGGGGGGTCGAGATCCGGCGCCCACATTTGCGCAGGTGGGGCACGCGACGAGATCCCCATGAAGGAGCAACTGGCCGATGGATTGTTTCATCGGTTAGTCGAAGTCGAAGTCTAAGCCGAAGCGGCACGCCTGCGCGATGCCGTATCCGACGTTCCAATCTTCAGTATTACTGACGTTGGTGTAAAGGCCGATCGATCCCAGGCCATGCCGGAGCCGATGCAATTGATTCAGGTCGGCCAGCCCCTCGAAGCGATGGGTCTGCACAACAGTACCCGGCGAGGTCGGCTTGAGTGACGCTTGAGTATGGTAACTTGACCCGCCGGCCCGAATTCCGTGCGACGGCCACTACTGACAATTCACGATATGACATTACTGATTGGGGTTCCTCTGGAGACAGCCACTCAGGAGCGGCGCGTAGCGACCGTCCCTGACGTGGTCGAGAAACTGATCAAGCTGGGGTTCGCGGTGGCCGTGCAAAGCGGCGCCGGGGTGGGCGCGAACTTCAGCGACGACGACTACCGCGCGGCCGGTGCCGAGGTCGTGGCGTCGGCTGCCGACCTGTGGGGCCGCAGCGATATCGTTTTCAAGGTGCGTGCGCCGAGCAGCGAGGAAGTGGCGCTGATGCGCGCGGGCGGCACGCTGATCGGCTTCGTCTGGCCGGCCCAGAACCCTGAGCTGATGCAGCAGCTGGCCGCGAAGCAGGCCACCGTGCTGGCCATCGATTCGCTGCCGCGCACGCTGTCGCGCGCACAGAAGATGGACGCGCTCACGTCGATGGCCGGCGTGAGCGGCTACCGCGCAGTGATCGAGGCGGCCAATGCGTTCGGCCGCTACTTCAACGGCCAGATCACGGCCGCGGGCAAGGTGCCGCCCGCCAAGGTCTTCATCGCCGGCGCCGGCGTGGCGGGCCTCGCGGCCATCGGCACGGCCGCGGGCCTGGGCGCGATCGTGCGCGCCAACGACACGCGCGCCGAGGTGGCCGACCAGGTCAAGTCGCTGGGCGGCGAATTCGTCAAGGTCGACTACGAGGAAGAGGGCTCGGGCGGCGGCGGCTACGCGAAGGTGATGAGCGAGGGCTTCCAGCAGGCGCAGCGCGCGATGTACGCGCAGCAGGCCAAGGACGCGGACATCATCATCACCACCGCGCTGATTCCCGGCAAGCCGGCGCCGAAGCTGATCACGGCCGAGATGGTGCAGTCGATGAAGGCGGGCAGCGTGATCGTCGACATGGCGGGCGAGCAAGGCGGCAACTGCGAACTCACGGTGCCCGGCGAGGCGGTCGTGCGCCACGGCGTGACCATCATCGGCTACACGGATCTCGCGTCGCGCCTCGCGCGCCAGTCGTCCACGCTGTATGCGACCAACCTGCTGCGCGTGGTCGAGGAGCTGTGCAAGAACAAGGACGGCACGATCAACGTCGACTTCGACGACGACGCGATTCGCGGCCTCACGGTCATCAAGGAAGGCAACGTGACCTGGCCGCCGCCGCAGCTCAAGCAGCCGGCCGCCGCGCCGCAACCCCAGACGCCGCCCGCGGCGGCCGCGTCCAAGGGCAATGGCCATGGCCACGGCAGCGGCGAGCCGATGTCGGCCAAGACGCTCGCCATCGTGTTCGCCGTCGGCGCGCTGGCGTTCCTGCTGGTCGGCCAGTTCGCGCCGGCCACGTTCCTCGCGCACTTCACGGTGTTCGTGCTGGCCTGCTTCGTCGGCTACATGGTGATCTGGAACGTCACGCCGTCGCTGCACACGCCGCTGATGAGCGTCACCAATGCGATCTCGTCGATCATCGCGATCGGCGCGCTGGTGCAGGTCGCGCCGCCGCTGGGCGGGGCTGCGGTCGGCGACCGGCCGTCGGGGCTGATCCTGGGCCTGGCGGTGGGCGCGCTGGCGCTCACGGCCGTCAACATGTTCGGCGGCTTCGCGGTGACGCGGCGCATGCTGGCGATGTTCCGCAAATAAGAAGGGGACGACAACAATGACATCCAATCTGACTACCGTCTCCTACATCGGCGCGGCGATCCTGTTCATCCTCAGCCTCGGCGGGCTGGCCAATCCCGAGACCGCGCGCCGCGGCAACCTGCTCGGCATGATCGGCATGCTGATCGCCGTGCTCGCCACCGTGCTCGGCCCGCGCGTGTCGGCCGAGGGCATTCCGTACGTGATCGCCGCGCTGGTGGTCGGCGGCGCGGTCGGCCTGTTCGCCGCGAAGAAAGTGCAGATGACGCAGATGCCCGAACTGGTCGCGCTGATGCACAGCCTGGTCGGCCTGGCGGCCTGCCTGGTGGGCTTTGCCAGCTACATCGATACGTCGGTGCAGTTCGCCGGCGCGGAGAAGGCCATCCACGAAGTGGAGATCTACGTCGGCATCCTGATCGGCGCCGTGACCTTCGCGGGTTCGGTCATCGCGTTCGGCAAGCTGTCGGGCAAGATCGGCGGCAAGCCGCTGCTGCTGCCGGCGCGGCACTGGCTGAACCTGGCCGCGCTGCTGATCGTGATCTACTACGGCCGCGCGTTCCTGCATGCGGAGACGATCCACGACGGCATGACGCCGCTCATCGTGATGACGGTGATCTCGCTGCTGTTCGGCGTGCACATGGTGATGGCGATCGGCGGCGCGGACATGCCCGTGGTGGTGTCGATGCTCAACAGCTACTCGGGCTGGGCGGCGGCGGCCACCGGCTTCATGCTCGGCAACGACCTGCTGATCGTGATCGGCGCGCTGGTGGGCTCGTCGGGTGCGATCCTGTCGTACATCATGTGCCGCGCGATGAACCGCAACTTCGTCAGCGTGATTGCCGGCGGCTTCGGCACCGGTGCGGGCGCGCCCGCGGCAGCCGGCGGCAGTGCGCAACCGGCCGGCGAAGTGGTGGCGGTGAGCGCGGTGGAAACCGCCGAGCTGCTGCGCGACGCGAAGAGCGTGATCATCGTGCCCGGCTACGGGATGGCGGTGGCGCAGGCCCAGCATACCGTGCACGAACTCACCAAGCTGCTGCGCGAGAAGGGCGTCGACGTGCGCTTCGCGATCCATCCGGTCGCGGGCCGCATGCCGGGCCACATGAACGTGCTGCTGGCCGAGGCCAAGGTGCCGTACGACATCGTGATGGAGATGGACGAGATCAACAGCGACTTCCCGGAGGCCGACGTGTCGATGGTGATCGGCGCGAACGACATCGTGAACCCGGCCGCGCAGGAGGATCCGGCCAGCCCGATCGCGGGCATGCCGGTGCTCGAAGTGTGGAAGGCGAAGACGTCGATCGTGATGAAGCGCAGCATGGCCTCGGGCTATGCGGGCGTGGACAATCCGCTGTTCTACAAGGACAACAACCGTATGTTGTTCGGTGACGCGAAGACGATGTTGAACGAGGTCTTCGGGGCGCTGAAGGCCTGACGAGGCGCGGGTGGTCGGGGCAGGTGCGCGGTCGGATCACGATCGCTGGCGAATCTGCCTCGAACCTTCTGCCGCAACAGGCTGGTCGTTCAGAACCCCGGCACGCTGAAATGCGCAGCGGGGAGATCACGGAAGTGCGGGGCGCATTGCGGTGCGTCCCGCACTTCCGATTTTGTTTGCGCACTACCACGACGTGCGAATCTTCAGATCGCGACCCGCTCACGTCGCTCGCGCGTCGCCGCCACGATCGCTCGGGTATACGCATGCCGCGGCGAGTCCAAGGTCTGAAGCGTCTCGCCGCTCTCCACGATGCGCCCGTTCTGCATGACCGCGATTCGATGCGCAGTCGCGCGCAGCACGTCGATGTCGTGGCTGATGAGTACATAGCTGAGCCCGTGTCGGCGCTGTAGATCGACAAGGAGCGCAAGGATATTTTGCTGGACCGAGACGTCGAGTGCGCTGGTCGGCTCGTCGAGCACGAGGATGCGCGAATCGACGGCGAGCGCGCGCGCAATCGCAATGCGCTGCCGTTGTCCGCCGGAGAACTCGTGCGGGTAGCGCGACGCGGCCTCGGTCGGCAGGCCTGTTTCGGCGAGCAGTGCGGCGACACGCGCGCGCCGCGCAGCGGGCGTCAGGTACGGGTGATGCAGCGTCATCCCTTCGCCGATGATCTCGCCGACCGTCATGCGCGGCGGCAGCGAGCCGAACGGATCCTGAAACACCATCTGCACGTGTGCGGCGCGTGCCATGCGCGACTGCGTGCCAGCATGGCCGAGCCGGGCAAAGCCGATGGTGCCGCCAAGCGGCCGCATCAATCCGACGATGGTCGACGCCAGCGTGGACTTTCCGCAGCCTGACTCGCCGAGCACGCCGAGCGTCTCTCCCTCGCGCAGATGAAGATCGATGCCGTCGAGTACGTGCGACGTGTCGCTGCGCAACATGCCGCGCCAGCCGCGCGCCCGCATGCGATAGCCCGCGCGCAGCCCGTCGATTTCCAGCACGCGAGGCGCATCGGCAGCGAGCGGCGCGAGCGTGCGTTGCGGCGCGCTGCCGAACAGCATCCGTGTGTACGGATGCCGCTGCGTGGCGAACAGCGTGTCGGTCTCGCCGCTTTCGACGATTTCGCCGCTGCGCATCACGGCAACGCGGTGGGCGAAGCGTCGTACGAGATGCAGGTCGTGCGTTATCAGCAGCACCGCGAATCCGGACTCGCTCTCCTGCAGATCGATCAACAGATCGACGATTTGCTGGCGGATCGTGGCGTCGAGTGCGGTGGTGGGTTCGTCGGCGATCAGTAGGCGCGGCTGGCACGCGAGCGCCATCGCGATCATCGCGCGCTGGCGCTGCCCGCCGGACAGCTGATGCGGATAGCAATCGACCTTGCGCTCGGGCTGCGGAATGCCGGTGCGGCGCAGCAACGCGATGGCGCGCGCACGCGCAGCGGCCCCGCGTAGGCCCGCGTGCAGGCGAAGGCTCTCGCCGATCTGGCGACCGATGCTCCACACCGGATTCAGCGCAGTCATCGGCTCCTGGAAAACCATCGCGATGTCGCGCCCGCGCACGGACCGCCATTGCGCATCGGTATTGCCGAGCAGGTCCTTGCCGTCCAGGCGCACGCGGCCGCTGACCGTGGCGCCGTCGGCGAGGCCCAGCATCGCGAGCGCGGTGAGGCTCTTGCCTGAACCCGATTCGCCGACCAGCGCGACCCGTTCGCCCGGCCCGATCGACAGATCGAGGCCATTGACGACCGTGTGCGCGCCGAAGCGGATGTGCAGGTTTTCCACCGCGAGTACGGGCGTGTTCATGTGCGTGAAGATCCGATGGCGCCCGGCCGACGAACGGAAAGCGATTCGCGCAGCGCGTCGCCGATGAAGGTGAGCAGAAGCAGGGTGAGCACGAGCGCGGCAACGGCGGTTGCCGAGATCCACCACGCGTCGAGATGGCTCTTGCCTTCGGCGAGCAGTTCGCCGAGGCTCGGCGCGGGCGGCGGTACGCCAAGGCCGAGGAAGTCGAGGCTGGTGAGCGCGACGATGGCGGCGCTCATGCGAAACGGCAGATACGTGATGATGGGCGTGAGGCTGTTGGGCAGGATGTGCCGCCACATGATCCGCCGATCGGAGAGGCCGAGCGTGCGCGCGGCGCGCACGTAATCGAGCGCGCGCTTCTGCAGGAACTCGCCGCGCACGTAATCGGCAAGCGTGATCCAGCCGAATGCGGCAAGCAGCACGAAGAGGAGCGGCAGGCTCGGCTCGAAGATCGACGAGAGGATGATGAGCAGATAGAGGTCGGGCAGCGCATTCCAGATCTCGATGAGCCGCTGCCCGACGAGATCGACGCGTCCCGCGTGATAGCCCTGCAGCGCGCCCGCCAGCACGCCGATCAGCGCGCCCGAGAGCGTGAGCGCGAGTGCGAACAGGATCGAACTGCGAAAGCCGTAGAGCACGCGCGCGAATACGTCGCGGCCGAACGCATCGGTGCCGAGCCAGTTTTCCCGGGAGGGCGGCGCGGGAAACGGTGTCGCCGCGTGATAGTTCACGGTGTCGTAGCGATAGTGATCGGGCGCGTAGAGCGCGAAATTGCCGTCGCGCGCGAGCTGCTGGCGGATGAACGGATCGAGATAGTCGGCTTCCGTCGGCAACGTGCCGCCGAACCGGGTATCGGGGTACGTGCGCACGGTGGGGAACAGCCATTGGCCGTCGTATCGCACGACGAGCGGGCGGTCGTTGGCGATGCAGCTCGCAAACAGGCTCGCGACGAATAGCGCCGCGAACGCGACGAGGCTGGCGAAGCCGAGCCGGTGCACGCGAAAGCGCTGCCAGAAGCTCGCGGTGCGCCTGACCGGCGCGATATCGTCCGCCGGAAGATGCGATGCGGGCGAGCGAAGAGGGGTGATGGCTGCCATGATGGACGAGAGCGTCAGTGGGCGTTGCCGCCGAAATGGATGCGCGGATCGATCAGTGCGTAGGCGATGTCGCCGACGAGCTTCGCGACGAGGCTCGTCACGGTGAACACGAACAACGCGCCGAGCACGACCGGATAGTCGCGGCCGATGATGGCGTCGTATGAGAGGCGGCCGACGCCGTCGAGCGAGAACAGCGTTTCGATGAGCAGGCTGCCGCTCACGAACGCCGCGACGAACGCGGCCGGAAAGCCGGTGGCGAGCGGGATCAGCGCATTGCGCAGCACATGTCGCCACACCACGCGCCGGCGCGACGCGCCTTTCGCGCGGGCGGTCAGCACGTAATGGCGCGTGAGCTCGTCGAGGAACGCGTTGCGCGTGAGCAGCGACACGACGGCGAGATTGCCCGTGACCGCCGCCGTGACGGGCAGCACCAGATGCCACAGCCGGTCCATGATGCGCGCACCGAAAGCGAGCTGGTCGTAGCTGTCCGACGCGAAGCCGCCGAGGGGAAACACGTGGAGGAACAGGTTGCCGCTGAAGAGTATCAACAGCAGCACGCCGAGCACGAAGCCCGGAATCGCGTAGCCCGCGAGCAGCGCGACGCTCGTCGCCAGATCGAACGGCGTGCCGCGTCGCAGCGCCTTCGCGATGCCGAGCGGTACCGCGATCAGGTAAGTGAGCGCGAGCGACCAGCCGCCGAGCGTGACGGTGACGGCCAGCTTGCTGACGATCAGGTCCCACACCGACCGATGCTGGAAGAACGACTGGCCGAGATCGAACCGCGCGTAGCGGCCGAGCATCCGCACATAACGCGTGAGCGGCGGCACGTCGAAGCCGAATTCGTGGCGGATTGCCGCGACCTGCACGGGATCGACGCCTTCGTTGCCGTGATAGCCGTCACCGCCGCGCGTGCTTTCTCCGTGCAGCGATGTGCCCTGGAGGCGCGCCATCACCTGTTCGACGGGGCCGCCGGGCACGAATTGCATGATGATGAAGGTGAGGGTCAGCACGCCGAGCAGCGTCGGCACGATGAGCAGCAGTCTGCGACCGATGTACGCGATCATGGTTGCCTCACTTGCTTCGAAGCGGTGCGCCCGCTTGCGGATGCCACCAGCCGATGACCCAGTCGGCCCCGTCGTACTGCCGAGGCACGTTCGATGGCGGTGCGATGCGCGCATTCCACGCAATGCGCGTATGCGTGCCATGCCACTCGGGGACCATGATGTGTTCGCTGAGCAGGACGCGATCGAGCGCGCGCGTCGCCGCGACCAGTTCGGTTTCGGATTGCGCGTGCTGGACGGCATCGATGAGCGCGTCGACGGCGGGCGACGCCACGCCCGCATAGTTTTCCGAGCCGGGCGTACGCGCTGCCGCGCTGCCGAAGCGGCGCGCGAGTTCCGCGCCCGGGATGCTGGCCGGGCGATAGCCTACTGTGGTCATGTCGAAGTCGAAATGCTTGAGCCGTTCGTTGATGACGGCCTGGTCCATGATGCGCAGGCGCGCGTCGATGCCGAGCAGCCGCAGGTTGCGCACCACGATCATCAGGATGCGCTCCATCCCGCTGCCGTCGTCGAGCAATTCGACGACGAGCGGCGCGCCGGACGCGTCGCGCAGCACGCCGTCGCGGTACCGCCAGCCCGCGCTCGCGAGCAGTGCTTCGGCCTTGGCGAGGTTGCGACGCAGGCCGTGGGGGGCGGACGTGTCGGGTTGCGGCGGCAGCGGCCCGAACACGGCGGGCCGCACCTTGTCGCGCAGCGGCTCGAGCAGCGCCAGCTCGGCCGCACCGGGCGCGCCCGTGGCCGCGAACGCGCTGTCGTCGAAGTAGCTGCGGCTGCGCGTGTATTGCCCGTAGAACATGTTGCGGTTGATCCACTTGTAATCGAGCGCGAGCCCGATCGCCTCGCGCACGCGCGCGTCCCGGAACTTCGCGCGGCGAAGATTGAAGATGAGACCCTGCGCGCCGCTGATGCCGTGTTCGGGAAACTCGCGCTTGTAGAGCGTGCGGTTCGTGAACCCCGGGCCGTCGTAGTTGTGTGCCCATTGCTCGGCGCTGCCTTCGAACATCGCGTCGATTTCACCCGCGCGGAACGCCTGCAGCGGCGCATACGGATCGCTGTAGAGGCGGAAGCGTATCGTCGAGAAATTGAACATGCCGCGGCGCACCGGCAAATTCGCGGCCCAATAGCGCGGATTGCGCCGATAGACGATCTCGCGGTTGCTCGCGCGCGACGCGATCACGTAGGGGCCGCTCGCAAGCGGCTCGACCGTTGCGAGCTGGTCGAAGCGCAGCGTGGCGTGGCCCGGCGAGCGCCCCCAATTGCGCGAAAACACGTAGAGATCGCCCGCCGTGAGCGCGGCGCGACGATCGGCGCGGCGGAACGCGAAGCGAACGGTGCGGGCGTCGACCACGACCACGTCGCGGATCAGTGCGTAGCGGCTGCTGTAGGCGGGCGACGCGGCCGGGTTCGTCAGGCATTCGAACGCGTAGCGCACGTCGTCGGCGGTGACGGGGTCGCCGTTCGAGAAGCGCGCGGCCGGGTCGAGATGAAACGTGGCAGAGAGACCGTCCGGGGCCAGCGCGACGCGGTCGGCAAGCAGCGGGTACTGGACGCCGACTTCGTCGAGACTGCGCTGCATCAGCGTCTCGAATGCGAGATTGAGCAGATCGGGCGCCGCATTGCCGCGCAGCAGGAACGGGTTCAGCGAGTCGTAGGTCGAGACTTCGCTGTAGTTCGCCAGCGTGAGCGTGCCTTCGCGCGGCGGGGCCGCGTCGGCATAGGCAAAGCGCGTCAGTGCGGCACGGGGGCGTGCGTCGCCGAACTCGGAAAGCGTGGTCTGCCAGCGGGGCGCTGGCGAAGTGGCCGCGGCAGGCGAAACCGTGGCTTGAGCCGAGGCGGCGACGCACAGCGCGACGCATGCCGCGATACGCGACGCCGCGCCGTGACCGGTACGACGCGGAGGGTGCGGAAACGAGCAACCGAGGCGTGTCATCAATGCTCCGGTTGCGTCACCAGCGACAGCTTCGCGATGCCCGCGTGCTGGATCGCACCCATCACTTTCGCGACAGGGCCGTAAGGCACGGTTTCGTCAGCCTGCAGCGAGACCGCGAGATCGGCATCCTGCTGCTTGCGCGCTTCGAGCTGACGCTCCACCTGTGCAAGCGGCACTTGCTCTTTGTCGAACCATACGGTGCCGGCTGCGTCGACGCTCACCGCGAGCGGTTTCTTCGGATCGACGGAGGCCGTGGCTTCGGTCTTCGGCAGGTTGACGTGAATCGCCTTGTTGAGCAGCGGCGCGGTGACGATGAAGGCGACGAGCAGGACGAGCATCACGTCGACGAGCGGCGTAATGTTGATTTCGCTGAGGACGTCGTCGTCCTGGCTGGAAGAAGAGAAGGCCATTATGCTGCGACCTCCTGCGCGCGAGCGAACGACGCCCCGCTGCGTTCCGCGCGCGACGGGGCCGCGCCTGCGCCGTCGCCGCCGTTGCCTGCGAGACGGAAATGATCGCGCTGCGCGAGTGCATAGAGATCACCTGCGTGGTCGTCGAGGAGCGCCACCACCACCTTCACGCGGCGCACGAAGATGTTGTAGGCCAGCACCGCGGGCACGGCGACCGCAATGCCGATGCCGGTGGCGACGAGCGCCTCGCCGATCGGGCCGGCCACGACGTCGATGCTTGCCGACGCCGCGTGCGAGATCGCGCCGAGCGCGTGGATGATGCCGAACACCGTGCCGAACAGGCCGACGAACGGCGCGATGCTGCCGACCGATGCGAGCCATGCGAGCGCGTGCTCGAGACGTCGGCGTTCGTGGCCGATCTGCCGCGCGAGCTGGCGCTCGAGCGTGTCCTGGCGGCTCCACAGATCTTCCGGTGTTTCGCCTGAGAATGCGTGCGCGCTCGCGAGTGCGTCGAGCGCGGCCTGCGTCACCCGTGCCTTGGGGCCTGCTTGCAGCGGGCGCGCAGCGATTTCGCGCAGGGTGTTCGCGTCGGCGAGCATGGCGCTGGCGCGGCCGTCGGCGCGCGCCGCGCGCACATGCTGGATGGTCTTGACGACGATGATTGTCCAGGTGGCGATGGAAAAGAGACCGAGCGCCCACAGCGCGCCTTGCACGATGATCGTAAGCGGTAGCGAATTCATGTTGAAACTCCTGATGGATCAGTCAAGCTGAAAATTCAAAGGGACGTCGACCCAGCCGTCGACGGGTGTCGTCCCGCGCTTGGCGGGCACGAAGCTCCAGCGGCGCACGGCGGCGATGGCGGCGTCGTCGATCACGCGATGTCCGCTGGAACTGCGCAGCTGGATCGAATCGGGTGTGCCGTTCGCGAGCACATGCACGTGAAGGACGACCTTGCCTTGCCAGCCGTAGTCCTGCGCGATGGCCGGATAGGCGGGCGCGGGATTGCGCAGGTAGTCGGCATCGCCGTCCGGTAGCGTGGTTTTTTCGGTGGCCGGCGACGCGGCTGCGCGCGGCGTTGCCACGGGCGTGTCCGCGGCAGCGGGCGACGGCGCGGCGGCGGGGGGCGGCGGCACGTTGGCGACCGGCGCGGGCGCTGCCGTCGCCACGGGGCGTGGGTGCGGTGGATGCGCGTTGCGTACCTGCGGCAGCGGTTTCGGCGGCGTGACGGGGGCCGCCTTGGGCGCTTGCGGCAGCGGCTTGGGCGGTGCTGTCATGTCGAGCGCGATGGGTGGCGTGATGGGCGGCTTGTTCGCCGCTGCCGGCGCATGCAGCCACGTCCAGACGAATGCGGCATGCAGCGCCGCCACGCCGAGTGTGCACGCGAACACATTGCGCGACGGAAAGGAGGCGGCGTCACGCGGGCCATGCGCGCCGGGCGTTCGTGCGCGTCGATCTTGCGCGTGGCGTTCGTCGTGCGTGCGCGTTTCGCGGCGCGGCATCATGAGCGCAAGATACGTCGCCCGGCGACGCGCGCCCGGTCCCGCGCCATCCCAGGAAAAATGCGCGGCGCTCACAGGTCGAACCTCGCGTTCAGCGCCACCGTGCGCGGTTGCCCGACGAAGATGTCGCCGGACTGCAGGAAGCCCCAGTAGTGGCGATTGAAGAGGTTGTCGACTTCGGCGCGCAGCGTGACGCCGTGCCCGCCGATCGTCGTGCGGTAGCTCAGGCCCGCGTTGAAAAGCGTGTAGCTCGGCAGCACGTACTGATTGTGCGCATCGGCCTTCATGTTGCTGAAATAGTGTGCTTCGGCGCTTGCGGTCAGGCCCGGCAGACCCGGAATGCGATCGCTGACCTGCAGCACGCCTTGCCAGCGCGGGATGCCTTCGAGGCGCTTGCCGACGAGATCGGCCTCGGTCTCCGTATAGGTGCCCGACAGCCACGACGCGCTCGCCGAGATGCGGAAACCCGCCGGCAGGTCGACACGGCCGTTCAGTTCGAGGCCCTCGATCCGCTCGGAGCCGTTCGACACGTAGACGTTTTGCGCATTGCCATACTCGGCGCCGCGCTGTATCCGGAAGAGCGCCGCCGAAGCGCCCACCTTGCGGCCGTCATATTTCACGCCCACCTCGTACTGCTTGCTCTTGAGCGGCGACAGCACTTCGTTCGCGTTGGCGTAGGTCACGGCTGCCGTTCCGCCGTCCTCGATTGCCTCGACATAGCTCGCGTAGAACAGCAGGTCGTTGCGCGGACGGAACATCAGCGCGAGCGTGGGCGTGGTGGGCGTGAGCGTATACGTCTTGGCTGCGGCGCCGGGCTTGGTCAGCGAGGTCTGGTGATAGCTCGTGTAGCGGACGCCGGCGAGGATTGACCAGTATTTCAGGAAACTCAGCGTATCGCTCGCGAAGACCGACTTTTGCTGCGAACTGAAGTTGTCGTATTGGAGGCCGTAGTCATACGTGCCATCCCACGTATGCGTGACGATCGGTTGATAGAGATTGTTGTCGCCGATGTCGGTGTAGAGCGACGCGGGTACGGTCTTCTTGCTGAGCCATTGCTGGGATGCGCCCACCACGACCTGATGATCGACCGGACCGGTCGAGAACTTGCCTTCGAGCGTGGCCTGTACCTGGTCGTAGATCGACGAACCGCGCGAACGATTCAGGAATGTATTGAAGTCGCCTTGTTCGTTGTGCAACCCGAGCCATTGCCCGGAGTAGCTGCGTTCGTCCTTGCTGTGGCTATAGTCGAAGCTGGCTTTCCAGGCCGGATCGATCTGCCAGTGCAGGCCGGTCGTCGCGAAGTAGACGTTCGAGTTGAACCATGTGTCGTTGTAGGCGGACAGGTTCGTGCGGCCGCTCAGCGCGCGAGGCAAGGCCTTGCTCGTATACGCATCGAGCGTGAGATCCTGGATGCCGCCTTTGATCTTGCGCGACTGGTAGATGCCGTCGAACGTCCAGGTGAGGCCGCTCGCAAGGCGTGCATCGAGCGACAGCGATTCGGAATTGCGAAGCACGTGCGATCCGTTATAGGTATCGCCTTGCTCGTGCGTGATGTTGAAGCGATAGCCGAACATGTGCCCGGGGCCGAAGCGGCCGCCGGTGTCGATATGCTCGCTGAACACGCTGTCCGAACTGTAGCCGACGTCCGCGCTGAACGTGAAGGCTTCGGTGGGCTTCTTCGTCACGAAGTTGACGATGCCGCCCGGGGCGCCGAAGCCGTACATGAAGCCGGACGATCCCTTGAGCAGCTGGATCGACTCGAACGATTCGACCGGCAATTCCACCGTCGTCATGTAGAACGGCAATCCGTTGATCTTGTAGCCGTTGTAATCGTCGAGGGCAATGCCGCGCACGTTGACCGAGTAGGCGTTGAATGAATAGGTGTCGCCGAGCGACATGACGGAGGCGTCTTCCGCGAATACCTTGCCAAGCGCCTTGACCTGGCGGTCCTCCAGATCCTGTTGCTTGACGACACGCGTGGAGAACGGCGTTTCGAGGTCCGAGCGCGTGCCGAGTGCGCCGCTTGACACTTGCGGCGCCTGCTGGCGCGCGCCGTTCACGGTCACGGTGGGGAGACTGCGAACCTTGTCGGTATCCTGACGGGCGCCCTTGGTCGCGGGTATTTGCGTATCGGGTGCCGACGCGTTGGGCGAGACGGTGTCGGTCTCGGCGTGCGCAATCGAGAGCGATCCTGTTCCGAACATCAGTGCGGACAATAGGTGCAGCCTGAATTTTCTATCTTTTATCATTAGGAATCCGATGTGTAGCGTTTAATGCCGTGCATGAGGATCAACCGATTCCGAATCTCAATCGTGAGCGGGAGGGCGGCGCGCTACGAAAGCACTCAGAATGTCGACGAAGTGATCGAACGCCCGATCCGGGATGGATCGATCGCGGACGAACAGTTCCTGAAAGCACAAACCGCGGATGAAGCACGCAATCACGTAACGCGTGAGCATGGGCGTTTCGGTGTCGTCGATCGACGTACTCGGCAGGTACGCGCTCACGTCTGCGCCGATCGAATGCGTGAACAACGCGGCGTTGAAGCGTTCGCGCAGGTCGTCGTCGTTGCGCAGAGCCCAGTAGAACTCTTGCGTCATCGGAAACGTTTCCTGCATCTGCGTGCGCCAGGCAACGACCTCCTCGCGCACGGTGGCGGTGACGTGAATCCGCTGCTGGAGCGACGCCAGTTTGCCTTCCAGCCACTCGATGTACGACGCAACCAGCAGGTCGTTCTTGTGCGGGAAATGATGCAGAAGCGCGCCGCGAGAAAATCCGGCCTGATTGCAAATCTCGGTGATCGATGTCTTTGCGAGCCCGATTTCTTTCATGCATCGCAGCGTGGCATTGATCAGTGCGTGGCGCGTTGCGGCGCGGCGTTCGCTTTGCGGGCGTCGATGGCGGTGCGTGGCTGAGGAAGTGGCAGTGGTCATGAGGCTGATGTGTGCCGGAGGCAAACGCGCCCAGCACAGCGTGTCGATGCGAACGAGAATGAAACAGTACGTTCGGTATCTTAGTGAGCCCCCTGCGGGTCAGTCCAAGGAATTATCTTCACATACTTAGATACGAATTTCGCGCATTCGTACTGTTTTTGATGTGTCGAGTTCGATGAACGATGTGGCCCGGGATGCTGACCATGATGCGCCGTGCGATCGCCAACCTGACAACGCCCGTTCAACCGCCTCGCGGATGGATTCGACAAAGTCCGGCCCGACTATGAGAGAATCCGCGTGTCGCGTAACTGGCGCTAATAGATAGAGAACTATCGGGAAGCGCGACCTTGATCATCTTGCCGCGCGCCTGGGCCGGCTTCCATAACGACTAACGCTCAGGAAACATGCGCCCCGGCTTCTTCTGTACCTTCGACGCTGCTCACGGAACGCAGTCGACAACCGCCGACGTCCCGTCGTCCGCCATGGAATCGGGACGCGTTGCCCATGCGTGTCTCGCGGGTCTCGACCCGCTTCCCGCTCTTGGGCGACAGTTCGCCCGAATTCCCACTTCCTCGCGTTTCATGACGCCTATGACGTTGCGGTTCGGAGTGTCGAGTGCACATTTGCCGCTTTGAAAACGCAATCGAAGACCAGTCGCTCGAGTTGCGCGGATTCGTAAAGAAGGTCACGGCAAACACCATCGACGACTTGCCCGCCTCGATCGCCGAGATCGATCGTGCTCAACAGGCGGGCTACTGGGTTGCGCTCAAGTTGTCGTATGCGCTCGGCGAATGGCTCGAACCGGCGTTGGCGAAGGACCGTCTTCCCGCCGAGGCGGAGCGCGAACCGCGCTTGACTGCGCTCGTCTTCGAACGCGCCGTCCGTGGTCCGACGTGGAAGCCAGGTCCAGACGACTTGCACGGCAGAATTGTCAGCGCCAGTCCACGCATCGGCTTTGCGGAATACGAGAAGAAAATCTCGGCCATCAAGCAGAGGATCGAGAACGGGGACGTGTACCAAGTCAACTTCACGTTGCCGGTCGACGTCGAAATCGAGGGCGACCCGGCGTCGCTATACCGGCAATTGATTCACCGGCATCCGGTGTCGCATGCGGCCTACATCGACGACGGCGAATCGTTCACGTTGTCGTTGTCGCCGGAGCTGTTCGTGTCGCGCACCAATGGCACCCTGACCAGCCGCCCCATGAAAGGTACCGCGCCCAGGCACCCGGATCCGGACCAGGACCGAAGGTCCGCCGACGCACTCGTGGCCAGCGAGAAGGACCGGGCCGAAAACGCGATGATCGTCGATCTGCTTCGCAACGACCTGGGGAAGATCGCGCGGACGGGCTCGGTCAACGTCGAGAAGTTGTTCGATCTCGAACGCTATCCGTCCATCTGGACACTGACTTCCACGATCAAGGCAGAGGTTGGCGAAACCGCTTTCATCGACATACTCCGTGCGCTCTTTCCGTGCGGCTCGGTGGTCGGTGCGCCCAAGGTCGCCGCGATGCGCTGCATCCGGGAGCTCGAGATCGACGATCGCGGGCTGTATTGCGGCAGCATCGGCTGGTTGGCGCCCGGCGGCGATTTTTCCTTGAGTGTTGCCATCCGATCGCTTGTCCTGAATCGCAACGGCACCGGCGTATACGGTGTCGGTGGCGGAATTGTCTTTGATTCCGCGGCGGATCTCGAATGGCGCGAATGCCAGTGGAAGTCCCGGGTGTTGGGTGACAGTCACAGCGTAGGGTGGGCGTGACGGCTCGGCCCGATGCATAGGCGACGGCGCCCGGGCGGCACGTTTGTATTCGCGCTGCCGCCCATTCCGGGCAACACTACATCGCTACGCTCTCCACACGGCGTGCGGCCCCGATCGGCGAGTCGAAGCTTCCGCCCTGTTCCGCGTGACTGCTACACATTCCGGCGGCCGTGCACAACGCATGCTTCACGCGTTCATCGACGGAGCCCGTATACAGCACCACCTCCATCTCGGGCAAAAGCGGCAGATTGCAACGGCCGCTGACTTCCTCGGCGCCAGCCGGCGCGATTCGACACATCAAGGCCGCAACGCCAAGCCCCGCGGACACCGCGGCGTACACGGCGCTCGCGGTCTCGCCGACAAATGCTTCAATCCACGGAATGGTGGCTTCGTCGAGTGATCGCAGCGCCATTGCGCGCGTACTGCTGGTCGCCGGCAAGGATGCCAGGCGCAGCGGTGTGCCCGGCTCGTGGGTCCATTCCGGCGTCGCGTACCAGCCGAGTCGCTCACGCATGATCGTGTAGCCATCGCTCCGCCCCTCCACGCGCGGGACGATCACTGCGTCCAGACGCCCGCTACCGAGATCGTCCAGCATCTGGCGTGAATGGCCGACACGTACCTCGATCGCCAGCGCGGGATCGTATTGGCGGAGCGCGGACAGCAATAGCGCCAGCTCCCGGTCGACCAGGTGATAGCTCGCGCCGAGCACGAGCCGCGCATGGCGTAACGTTGGCCCGCGTAGTGCGCGATCGTGCGCGGCGATGAACTCGCTCGCCGCGTTGATGAAGACTTTTCCTTCGCTGGACAAGCCGACTCGTCGCGGCGTGCGATCCAGCAATCGGTACCCGAGGCGTTCTTCCAATCGTTTCAATTTGACGCTCACTACGCCTTGGGTTGTGTCCAGATAGTGAGCGGCTTTTGTGAAGCTCTCAAATTCTGCCACCAATAAGAATGCACGTACGGCATCGACATCGAGCGAGATCATCGCCAATCATCCTGGTTTGTTGTGACTGAAATAGTCATCGCGATATTCATTGAATACACATTGACTGCCATAATTTCATCAACCGACCACGAAGCAATGTTGTGCAAATGAAAGGGTTGGATGCTCAATGCACACGTCAATTAGTTCGCTTTAAATAATATCAGCTAATGATCGACCCTCTCTGGACGGAAAGAGGGAAGCTTCGAACCGTCGAGGAATAGCAAGTCGAATTTTCCGGCAAGGTTCATTTCGCCGGGTCCGCCATCGACTCGGATGCGAGTCCTGTGACTTCTATCAGGAATCAGAGGCGGAATGGTCGGTATGGTCAGGAAAATCCTCTTGTAGATCATTCCACACTGCAAGGCGCCGTTGCACGAATCGAAATTGCGGACAAAGTGGCTCCGAGGTTCGCGATGTCAATATTCCTGAGTCAACTGATTTTTAAGGTTTCCGGGAAAATTATCTGAGAGGATTCCGTTGAGCGATCACTGCCACGATTGGAAATATGTGACCACACCGGTGAACTTGAAGCGCGAATGGCCGATTTCCGATCGCGATGCGCGCTTTATCGCCGAGTCGCGCGCGGCCATCGGTCGAATCCTGCATGGTGATGACGATCGTCTACTCGTGATTGTCGGACCCTGTTCCATACACGATCCAGTTGCGGCGCTCGACTACGCAGCGCGACTCTCGGCATTGAGGCGGGCCGTGGGTCGAGATCTCGAGATCGTGATGCGCACCTACTTCGAGAAACCCCGAACCAGCCTCGGCTGGAAAGGCTTGATCAACGATCCGCACCTCGACGAATCGCACGACATCGACGCCGGCTTGCGAATGGCCCGCAAGCTGCTGGTCGACGTAACGGCGCACGCATTGCCAGTTGCCATGGAGTTCCTGGGCATCATCGACCAGCACTATTTCGCGGATTGCGTGTCGTGGGGCGCGATTGGCGCGCGCACGACCGAATCGCAGCTCCATCGCGAAATGGCCTCGGGCCTGCCTTGCCCGATCGGATTCAAGAATGGTACGGACGGCGATATCGGCATTGCCATTGATGCAATTCGCGCGGCACGGCACCCGCATCACTTCCTCGGCGTCAATGAGGAGGGGCGGGTGATCGCACGAATGACAAGTGGAAACCCGGGCGGCCATCTCGTGTTGCGAGGTAGCAAAATCCCGAATTACGACGCTCGAAGCGTCACGACCGCCTGCGACGAACTTGCATCCCACGCGATGTCGCCGCGTGTCGTCATCGATGTCAGCCACGGCAACAGCGGCAAGATGCATGAGAACCAGATATCGGTCGGCGCATCGCTCGCAGCACGCATTGCTGTCGGCGACACGCATATTGCCGGCGTAATGATCGAATCGAATCTGATCGCCGGGCGTCAGATTCCGAGCACCGGTCGCGCACTCACGTATGGCCAGAGCATCACCGACGCATGCATCGGCTGGGACGACACGGTGAAGGTGGTCGAATGCCTGGCGGACGCCGTCCGTACGCGCCGGCGCATGGTCGATGCCGCAGCCGCTGGCCATCGCGTGACGCCAAACCAAAGCGGCGCGACGCCGATCGCCATCACACCCGACAAGCGAACCGCCGCTCCAGCACTGGACCTTTCCGGCAGGTATTCGGCGGACCCCTTAACGCAAGTGCTGCTCGCGCCTACGGGCGACAGCGCATACCTGAACCAGCCTGCCGATCATGCAGAGCACCAATGAAGCGACATCCTCCGTTGAGGATACCTCATCGTTGTCGCCAGCACGCAATCGCGATTTCAAATCGGGACCAAACGTGCCGTCAGCGACGTCGAACGCCAAAACGGCGGGCACACCCTATGCCGTCGCCATGCTGTGGCTCGCGATACACGTTACCTGCTTTTCGGCGAACGCCGTTGCAGTGAAGGCATCGAGCCTGACGCTAACGATTCTGCAGATCATTTTCTTCCGTTCGCTGGCGACCCTGGCCTGCGCGTCGATCACGCAATCGGCCCGTGCACAGATCTACGCGTCCTTCAGATCGGAAGCGTTGCGACTACTGGTCATCCGGGCCGTCGCGGGATTCTTTGGAATTTATGGTGTCTTCTACACGATCTCCGTACTGCCGGTTCCGGTTGCGATGACGCTGACGGGCATCACCCCGGTGTTCGTCATTTTCATCGAAGCATTTTTCACGAAAGAAAGAATAAGAAAGGAAATCTTGTTCTATGCGCTGTTCGCCATCTTTTCGATCTACCTGACCACCGATCAAGGGCACGTGGGTGGATTGACCAACATCAACCCATTGGACGTTGCAATCGGCCTGGCGTCGGGCGCGCTCGTCGCGGTGTCCTTCGTATCGGTGCGGTTCGCGGTCCAGAAGGTGGGGACCAACGCCGTGGTCTTTTGGTTTGGGCTGGGTAAATTATTCGGTGCACTGATGTTCGGCGGAAGTGCGATCTTCGTCGCCCGCTATACGCCGCGCGAGGTGTTGCTGCTCGGGTTGATATGCATGCTCGGTGCGTCGTCCGATTTCGCGAAGACGGCGGCTTACCGCTATGGGCGCGCCTGGATCATCAGCATGCTGTCGCTGCTCGCGATTCCTGCCTCTGGCGTTCTGGCATTCATGTTCCTGCAAGAGAGACTGCTGCCGAATCAATGGCTGGGGATTTTCATGATGCTTGCATCACTGTCCGTCATCACATACAGGAGAAACGCATAGCCGGACACTTCAGGGGCATGGTGGTTTCAATAAATAATTCAACATTCCGAGAGAAGCATGCACTTGCCATACAAATTCAAGAAGCTGGACATCGCTATCGACGTCGCATCGATCAGGGCGGAAATCGAACAACTCGAATGTCCTTGGGGGCGCCACGGTTTTCATGAAACCGGACACGACGTCATCCCGTTGCTGAGTACGAACGGCGTGCTGTTCAACGCCGATGGCACACGCAACAACGCGCTTGTTCCGCCGTTCCTGCCGACGGAGTTCCTGCAGAAGATGCCGCGTACCCGGGACATCATCTACTCGTTCGGCATCCAGCCACAGCGCGTACGCATTGCCAAGATGAAAGTCGGAGACATCATCAATCCACATCGCGACCTTCATCCGAACTGGTACAACAAGGTGCGTGTCCATATCCCGATCGACACCAATGAGGATGTGCGCTTCCATGTGTGGGAAATGAACGACGAACTGCGTGCCGAAGAGCGGACTGACTTCCACATGAGCGCCGGTAATTGCTGGATCCTCGATACATGGCGTGTCCATGCCGTGACCAACTTTTCCAACGTGGACAGAACCCACCTGATCATTGATCTGGAACCTCGCGGACGATTGTTCGAGGCGATGTTCGACGACGTGTCGGAACCGGACATGCGCAAATGTCTTTCCTACGAATATCCTCGAACCTACTCGACGGATTCGGACACGCTGCAATGGCTGACCGCGGGACAGCTCGATGTGGGTGTGCAGCTCTGGAATACTTCGATCGTGAGCAAGAACCCTCAAGTCGGAAAATACAAGCACCACAGCGAATTCTGGAAGTAATCCCGGCGGAGGGTGGACCGGCGTTGTCACCTTGGCAACCACGCGACACATCAAGGCGCTGTGTGCCCAGGCCCCACACGCGCTCGCGCTTGCGCTCGTGACCTGCCCCAGTGAGTCGCCGGATACCCGGCAATTGTCCACCAAAACGCGACAGCGAATCCGATTTAAACGGATTGATGATTTCTGCTGAGACAGTAGACTGCACTCGTGCTTCGCCAGATCCGATCCGGCACCGCGCCAACGAGGCGCAACCGGATCGCATCGTCGGCGGCGAGCCGCTCCGGCTGGCCGTTCGATCGTGCGAGGGTGTAGTCCGTGGCATGCGTGCCCCGTTGCATCGGGATGCCGCCGCCGGACGCGTGAATCCATCAATTCAATGGGGCTTGCAATGCGTTACGTTTCGCTGGAATCGAAGAAGGATGGGCTGCTGCTGGCGGCTCGCGTGCTGATGATGGTGCTGTTCGTGCTGTTCGGCTGGCAGAAGCTCACCGGCTTCTCGGGCACCGTCGCCTACATGGCGTCGACCGGCTCGCCGTCGCCCGAACTGTCCGCGGTGATCGCCGTCGCGCTCGAACTGGCCGGCGGCCTGCTGATCGCCATCGGCTTCTACACGCGGCCGCTCGCGCTGCTGTTCGCGGCCTATACGCTCGCCACCGCGTTCATCGGGCACCGCTACTGGTCGCTGCAAGGGATGGAGCAGTACCTCGCAATGATCAACTTCTACAAGAACATCAGCATCATCGGCGGCCTGTTGCTGCTCGCGCTGACTGGCCCGGGCAAGTACTCGCTCGACAGGAAGTAATACCG
Organism: Burkholderia sp. SRS-46; assembly: GCF_004343775.1. Lineage (GTDB taxonomy): Bacteria > Pseudomonadota > Gammaproteobacteria > Burkholderiales > Burkholderiaceae > Burkholderia. The sequence goes on from NZ_PTXL01000003.1 coordinate 671,295, forward strand.
CATCGCATCGGCGACGATGCGACAGGCCCGGTGTGAACCGAACCCCGGAAGCGGGACGGTTGAGGAATGCCAGGCCAAGAAGGGCTGAGTTCCGTACTGCACAGGACTCAGCCCTTTTGTTCGTGAAGTTGCCGCAAAACTCACTCTCTGATCGGTCCAGGATTCCTAAAGCGGATCAACCAGCACTACACGGGCGACACGGAGCTTCTGGACATCGGTGCGCCGTTGGCCCGCAAGCTCGGGTTGACGCGCATCGGCATTCATCATGTCCGGCTGTTGCCTGGGCGCCGCACCTCGTACCCACACGCGGAAAGCGCGGAGGAGGAGTTTGCCTATGTGCTCGAGGGCACGCCGGATGTCTGGATCGACGGCAACCTGCACCGGCTGAAGCCGGGTGATGCCGTCGCCTTTCCCGCCGGCACCGGCATTTGCCACACCTTCCTGAACAACACCCGCGAGGAAGTGCGGCTGATCGTGGTCGGCGAGACGGCGAAGCCCGAGAATCGCATTCGCTATCCGATGAACGAAGCGTACGAAGCGACGCGCAAGGATCGCTGGACGGATTGGCCCGAACGGCCGATCGGGCCGCATGACGGCAAGGCGCGCGTCGAATGACGCGTTCGCACACGCCCGGCAGCAGCCTCCTGGCCTTTTCCGGCGCGGTACTCCGTCCCGCTTCGAGCCGGGGCATGCCGGCGAGCGGCCTACTTCATATCCCGCGCCACGCGGAACCCGTTTGCCGAATAGCGGACGCTGCTGTCGTACTTGAAGCGCGTCGACGCGGGCATGTAACCGGCGCCGTCTCGCCACGAACCGCCGCGGATGACGCGCACCTGGCAATTCGGCTCGTCCCATGAACGGCCGTCGCCGGGCGCATTCCGGTACGAGTTGTGCCAGCAGTCGCTGACCCATTCCCACACGCCGCCGGCCATGTCGTAGAAGCCGAACGGATTCGCCGCGAACGAGCCGACGTTGGCCGGCGCGTCGGCACGCCAGGGCTGGCCGCAGTCCTTGCAATTCGCGTTGCCCGTACGCATCTCGTTGCCCCACCAGTAGCGCGTCGAGGTGCCGCCGCGCGCGGCGAATTCCCATTCCGCTTCGGTCGGCAGCCGGTAAGACTTGCCGCTGACCTTCGACAGCCACTTTACGTAAAGCTGCGCATCGTCCCAGCTCAAATCGCGCGCCGGGGCATTCGGAATCGTGTTGCTGTCGCCGGGCAGGCGCGGACACGCGCCCGCATCGCGGCACGCGTTCCACTGCGCGACGCTCACCAGATACTTCGCAAGTGCGAAGGCATGTCCGAGCGTGACGCGATGGGCCGGTTTTTCCGATGAGTCGCCGGTGTCGCTACCCATCGTGAAGGCTCCCGGATTGACCGGCAGCATCACGGGGCAGGCCGGACAGTCGTGGATTTCGTTCGCCGTCGCGGCACTTTTTGCCGGTGCCGGTGCCGGTGCCGGTGCCGGTGCCGGTGCCGGTGGCGGCGCAGGCGCTACCGTCGCCGCGGCGGGCGGCGCCTTGGTCGCCGGTGCCGCCGGGGCCGCCGGGGCCGCGGCGCGTGCCGGCGGCGCAGAAGCCGGCACCGAAGCCGGCGCGGGGCTCGCGGCCTGCGCCGGCGCGGACGCGGCAGGCGGCTTTGGCGCGGCCGCACGCAACCGTGCGAGGCGCGCCTGCGCGAGCGGAACGAAGCGGCCGTTCGGGTAGGCCTTCAGGTACGCTTCGTAGTCGCCCGCGTACTGGCTGTCCTTGATCGATTCCCAGAACGTGATTTCGTATTGCTCGGTGCTGTCCTTCGGCATCACGCCGCGGCTTTCGAGCGCGACGACATCGACGTCGGCCGGTTCGCCCTGCCGCGTCGCGACATCGAGCGCGGCATGCGCCATGCCGGTCCCGGCCCGACCGGAAGCGGTGAACGGAAGGGCCGAGGCCGCAGCCGAAAGCGTCGACGCGGACCACGGGGTCTGCCGATGCCCGGTGGCGCGGTCGACGATCGCGCCGGCACGCTCGAAAACCTCGGCGATGTCGAGCCCGGGCGATGCCAGCGTCCGCAGCAGCGCCGCCGTGTAGACGCCGTGCCGCGCGCCGTCGGCCGCAAAGGCCCCGGGCGCCGTCGCGTAGGCGACGAGCGTCTGGGCGGGGAGTGCGGGGGCCGGCGTGTCCGTGGCGCGCAACGGCGCAATCAGGCAGGAATCCAGAATGATCAGATCAATGCGGTCGTTGCGTGGCCGTGACATCGCGCCGAGCACCGTCTGCAGCGCGACACCCGTGCGCGACAGGCCCGCGGCCGAACGGACGTCGGCGTCGACGGGGGCGAGCCATGTCGTGGCGCCGACGCGCGCGCCGTGCCCCGCGAAATAGACCAGCCCGGCCCCGCCGCCGGCGGCGAGACGGCGGTCGTACGCGTCGAGCGCGTCGAGCATCTGCTGCCGGGTGGCGTCCTGAAGCTTCATCACGTCGAAGCCGAGCGCCCGCAGCGCGGTGCTCATTGCGTCGGCGTCACGGGCAGGATTGCCGAGCGGATGGTCGCGATACGCGCCGTTGCCGATCACGAGCGCCACGCGTGGCGGTGCGACGGACGGCGTGCGCGCGGAAGTCGCCGGTGGCGTCGCACGCGGACGCAGGTCCGCGCCGGCACACACACTCGACATCACCGCGATCGACGCAAACACGCATGCGGGCAGGAGTATTCGCCACATGTTCAGCCCCCCAGGGTGCGCCGTCGGACGTGATGGCCGAAGGCGGCGCGCAGCCGTTGCCGGGTGTCCGGTCGTGGTGCGCGCCACGACTGTCTCCATCGCGCACATGTACCGCCGGGACACATTCAAGATAGCACGCGCAATACGGGCGGATAACCGGGACCATCCGCGGGTTTCGCAAAAAACAGACCTACGCGCGCCGGCATCGATGCGGGCCGGCCACCTCGGTGCATCGATATGTGCTCTCCCGTCGATTACGTCCTAAGCTGTAAAACGCGCGCCTCTCTCCGACGCCGTGCGCCGGTGTACCCACGCGAGGAGCAACACGATGCGAAGAAGGATCACGCTGTTCGCTTTGGCCGCCGTCGTGCTGGCGCCGAGAATCGCATTCGCCGCCGGCCGCACGCCGTCGCCGCCCGGCGCCGAGGCGTACATCATCTGGCCGCCGGACGGCGCGACGATCACCGGCGGCAAGTTCTGGGTGCGCATGGGCCTGCGCAACATGGGCATCTGTCCGAAGGGCATCGAGCGGCCCAACGTGGGCCATCATCATCTGCTGATCGACACCGATCTCCCGCCGCTGGATCAGCCGATACCGTCGGACCGGAATCATCTCCATTTCGGCGCCGGCGAAACCGAGGCGCGCGTCGAGTTGCCGCCGGGCAAGCACACGGTGCAAATGCTGCTGGGCGACTACAACCACGTGCCGCACGATCCGCCGGTGTACTCGAAGAAGATCACGATCACGGTCAAGTAGCGCGATGCCGCGCGAACCGGGAATGGACGCCATGAACAAGCTCATCCTCGTCGCCGCTGCCGCGGCACTGCTATGGACCGGCGCGACGCAGGCCGAAACCGGCACGCACGCGCCGAAGGCCATGGCCTACATTGGCTGGCCGAACGACGGCCAGGTGCTGCCGGCCGGCCGGCCGTTCCGCGTGTGGTTCGGCCTGCGCGACATGGGCATCGCGCCGTCGCACGTGCAGTTTCCGAACACCGGGCATCATCACCTGCTGGTCGACACGGACCTGCCGCCGATGGACCAGCCGATTCCGTCCGACCGGAATCATCTGCATTTCGGCGCGGGCGAGACCGAAACCATGCTGGACCTTCCGCGGGGCAAGCACACGCTGCAACTGCTGATGGGCGACTACAACCACGTGCCGCACAACCCGCCGGTCTACTCGAAGAAGATCACGATCTACGTGAAGTGACGCCGCCCGCAGCCGGATGACGTGCCGCGCGCACGTCCGGCTTTCACGCGCGCGTGTCGCGCAAGCGTGCCCGACGTGCGGGTGTCTGCGCCCGCCAGACAGCCGACGCCGAATGTGTTGGTCGGGAGCCATCCCGTTTCGACTGCCGCCGCGCCGCGCGGGCCGCTCCGGAACCGCCTTCGTCATCGCCGAACCCCGCACCGACAAGCCTTCCCGCCCGATCGCCGGCGATCGCGCAGGCAGCTGGCACGCGCCATGCAGTATGAGAAGCGAGCGTGCAAACCTGCAGCTCGATTGCCAACACCGTTGATGACCCATTCGGAGAACTGCCATGAGCAAGCTGACGATCGAAGACCTGAACGTGACCCAAGCACTCGACCGCCGCGCGATGTCCGCGGTGCGCGGCGGCGTACTGGGCCTGTGGCCGCTGTACTACCCGTCGTACAAGGTCGACACCACCAACTTCAATGCCGAGCAGATGATCGGCCAGACCGCCAACGTGATGAACAACACGGGCAACGACGTCGCATTCGCGACCGACATCCACTCGATGGTCAAGCCGACGCAGAACGCGCACAACACGATCAACTTCTGATCGTCCGCCGCACGCCGTGGCGGCCGCAGCGTCGCCACGGACCGGCCGCCCTTCACGTGCACCCCGCGCCTCGCCCCCGACACCGCCACACCGCACCGCCCCGCGTTCCTCCGAAGGAGTCGATCGTGAACACCCGACTGCCGCCCACCGCCACGCGCAACCGCCGCGGCCTCATGCGTTCGCTGGCCCGCATCGCCGGCTCCGCCGGGCTGTGCGCGGCGGCGCTGTCCGGTTGCATGGATCTGAAGGTGCCCGCCTATCAGCGCCCGGAGATGCCGGCCAAGCAGACGTGGGCGCACGCGCACGGGCCGGTGTCCGCATCGGACGCCGTCAATCCGGAATGGTGGAAGCGCTTCGACGATCCGACGCTCGACGCGCTGATCGACCAGGCCATCGCCGGCAACGTGGACATCAAGGTGCTCGCGGCGCGCATCGCCGTGGCGGGCGCGCAGATCGGCGAGGCCCATGCGGGCGCGCTGCCCAGCGCCGACCTGGGCGCCGGTGCGGACTTCGAGAAGAGCACGCACCAGCAGTTGTCGAAGACCTACAACCTCGGCAGCCAGGTGAACTGGGACATCGATATCTGGGGCAAGGTCGAGAAGGGCGTGCAGGCGCAGAAGGCCGAATACCACGCGACCGAGGCTGACTGGCGCGCCGGTTACCTGACGCTCGTCGCCGACGTGTCGAGCACGTATTTCCAGATCCTCCGGTTCGACGACCAGATCGAGCAGCAGCAGCGCACGCTCGACAAGAACACGAAGATTCTCGCGATCTACCGCTCGATGCTGGCCAACGGCCTGGCGCCGCAGACCGAAGTGCTGCGCCAGAGCGCGGAAATCAACGGGCTGCAGAACGAACTGATCGAGCTGCATCGTTCGCGCGATACCGCCGAGAACGCGCTCGCGACGCTGCTGGGCGTGCCGGCCGGGGAATTCAGGATGCCTGCCGGCCATCTCCGGCAGCGCGTGAAGCTGCCGGACGTGCCGATGGGCCTGCCTGCGCAACTGCTCGCGCGCCGGCCCGACATCGTCGCCGCGCAATACCGGATCCTCGAATCGTATGACGAGATCGGCGCCGCGAAGCTCGCGCAATTGCCGTCGATCAGCCTGACGGGCCGTGGCGGCACCGCCGCGTTCGCGCTGTCGGACCTGTTCAAGGCGTTCACGTTCAGCTTCCTGCCGAGCATCAACCTGCCGATGTTCGACCCGGGCGTGCGGGCGCACATCAAGACGACCGAGGCACAGAGCAAGCTCGCCGAGCAGCAGTACCGGCAAACCGTGTTCACCGCGTTCAAGGAGGTGGAAAACGCGCTCGTGGATCTCGACGCGCACAAGCAGCAGCGCGTGCAGCTACAGCAGCAGAGCGAGCGCCTGCGCACGGTGGCCGCGCAGGTCGAGGCGCAACTGAAGGAAGGGCTGGTGTCGCAGCTCGAGGTGCTGGAATCGGAGCGTTCGGTGGCCGCCGCCGAACTCGCGCTGATCGCCAATCATCAGCAGATTCTGGGCGACACGGTCACCCTCTACAAGGCCATCGGCGGCGGCTGGCGCGCGGTCGAAATCTCGAACGCCAGCATCGAGCCGGTCCGGCAAGCGATGCAATGAATACGCCAGCGCTGCGCGGCCGCGCCATCGGCGCCAATCGATTGACTACCGTCATCCGTCGCCTAAACTTTTTTCACGCGCGTGCCGCCCAGTGCCGGGGCGGCGCGGCTTCCTGCGGGCGGTTCGCGATCGCGTCGCGTTTCTTGCGTCGCGCACGCATGGGCGGACACATGTCGATCGTTGGCCGAATCATGGTTCCAGACGCCGCTTCGATTGCCGGGCCACCGAGCGTGCTCGACCGGCCGTTCGACATCGTGCTCAAGCCGATGTCCCACCCGGAGCTGAGCGAGATCCGGGTCGACAAGGCGCTGTTCGCCGTGGGGCGCACCGACGCGCCATTCGCGTCGGCACGCCCCGAGCTGGTGGCCGACCTGTCGCGCCGGCATGCGCGGATCTTCTTCGAAGGCGGCGCGGGCTATGTCGCCGATCTCGGCAGCAAGAACGGCACGGCGGTCAACGGCATCGACGTCGGCGACAAGCCGCATCTGCTGCGCGACGGCGACGAGCTGCGCTTCGGCGGCGCACTGTCGTATCGCGTGGCGTTCGTGCCGCGCGCGACGCGCCAGGCGGCGCGGCCGACCGTCGTGACGCTGGCGCCGGAGCGCGCCGATCTCGGCCTGCAACCGGTCGTGATTACCGCCTTCCCGTTTCTCGTGAGCAAGACCGACGATACGTTCGCGTGCTACCGGAACGCGTATCCGCATCAGGTGAACTACCTGTCGCGGCGCCATGCGCACCTCTACGTGCAGGACGGCGACGTGTTCGTCGAAGATCTCGGCAGCACGAACGGCACGTTCGTCGACGGCCGCCGCCTCGACGAACACGCGCTGGCGCTCGACGACGGTGCGCTGCTCGCGTTCGGCGGCGATCATTTCGTGTATCGCGTGGGCGTGCAGCGGGAGCCGGGGCAGGATTCCACGGTGACGGCGGCCGCGCCGCCCGGCGCCGCGGAGGCGGACCGCACGACGTTCGTCGATTCCGCCCATTCGTTCCTGGACATCTTCTGCACGGCTCCGGCGGTTGCGCAGGAAGACGAAGTGAATCCGCACGCCGCGCAGGGCGCCGTCGAAACCGCGCATGATGCGCGCCACCGGCGCGGCAGGTTCGAAGTCTTCCTGTCGGAGTTGAGCGAGGCGTTCGGCGGCAGCGGACGGATCGACATGCGCCGGCTCGGCTGGTGGAGCGGGGGGCTCGTGGCGGTGGTCGTCATGCTGGTCGCGATACTGTATTTCCAGGACGCGTCGCTGCGCGAGATGCGCGCGCTGCTCGCGCGCGGCGACACCGCGCAGGCCGCGCAGCTCGCCGACCGGTACCTCGCCGATCGTCCGGACGATACGGCGTTCCTTGCGCTGGGCACCGAGGCGCTCGTCCGGTCGACCCTGCCGGACTGGATCGCCGCGCTGAACGCGCACGCGTTCGACCGTGCCCGCGCGAGCGTGCAGGCCATGCGCGCGCTCGCCCGCCACAACGCCGACGCCCGGCCGCTCGTCGACGAGATCGCCTGGATCGGCGAATTGCAGGCGTTCGTCGCCGGCCGCGGCGGGCCGGAGGCCCCGCTCCGGATCTACCGCGACGAAGCCCCGATCAAGGCGCTCACCGGCCGCTGGAACGACGACCCGAGCGCGCATCAGCGGCTGCTCGACCGGATTTCTTCATACGTTCCCGCGTTCGGCGTGACGTATGCCGACGCGCTCAGCCAGCTGCGCAAGCTGCAAAGCGATCATTCCGTCTACGTGGCCGCGCTCGAACGGCTGCAACGGGCGATCGGCGCGGCGCTGGACGACGACCGGCTCGACGGCCTCCCCGCGCTGCTGGCCGATTACGAGCAGCGCTATCCGCGGCTGGGCGGCCTCGACGCGGTGCGGGCCGATCTGCAGCAGTACACGCAGTTCGAGAGCGATGCGCGTGCCGGCCGTGGCGCGGCCGTGCTCGATCGCCTGAAGACGTTCCGCTTCGCGACGCCGCAATTCGCCGCGCATGCCGCGGCGCTGGAACGGCTCGCTGCCTCGGGAGGGCGCAATGAAGCTCGACCGTCTCCTTAGGCGCGCGCGGCTGGCGCCGCCGCCGGAGCCGCCGCGCTCGCTCGGCGAGGCGCTGGAGGATCACGGCGCCGAAGGGATCGCGATCCTGACCGCGCGGCCGTGGCGGCTCACCGAGGCGACCGTGATCGCGATGGTGGGGCTCATCGTGTGCGCGCTGCTGTGGTCGTTCGTCGGCCGCGCCGACGTCATCGTGACAGCCCAGGGCGCGCTCGCGCCGGAATCCGAGGTGCGGCGCATCTACGCGCCCGTCGACGGCGAACTGGTCGATATCTATATCGCGGAAGGCCAGCCGGTTGCCAAGAACGACGTGATCGGCCGGATCAACGCGCGCGGCGCGATCGAGGCGGCGACCAACGCGCTCGACGCGCGGCTCAAGCTCGACGACGCGGAGCGCGAGTGGAAGCAGTTTCCGGAGAAGAAGCTGCTGATGGAGCGCAAGGCCGACGCGCTGAAGGAGCAGATCGACGTCGAGGCGCACCTGCACCAGAACCGCATCGCCGAAGGCACCAGCAAGCTTGCGCAGTCGCAGCGGGCGCAGGTCGACGAAGCGCGCGGCAATATCGACAACGCGCGCCATGCGCGCGATCTCGCGAAGGACGAACAGGACAAATATGCGCGGCTGTTCGCGCTGCCGGGCGGCGGCGGCGTGTCGCAGAGCCAGGTCGAGCAGAAGCGCAGCGCCTACCTGCAGGCCGAGGACAGCTACCGCGTCGCGCAGGCGCGGCTCGCGCAGATCGAGGCGCAGCAGAGCCACGAGTTCGCGCAGGCGAAGGCGCAACTCGAAGGCAGCGGCGAGACGCTGACCGGGTTGCGCATCCAGTACGACGCGACGGTGCGCGACATCGCCAATACCGAGGAAAAGCTGCGCCTGCAGGTGCAAACGGCGCGCCTCGCCGCGGATGCCGCCGCGCGCATCCGCTTCGAGAACATCGACAAGGACAATTTCCTGCTCGTGCTGGCGCCCGTGTCCGGCGTGATCACCGACGTGACCACGACCCAGCCCGGCGACAAGATCCTCGCCAACACGCCGCTCGGCGGCATCGCGCCGTCGGATGCGCGCACCGTGGTGAAGATCGCGATCGCGGAGCAGGATCGCGCGTTCCTCCATGAGGGACTGCCCGTGAAGCTCAAGTTCAATGCGTTTCCGTATCAGCGCTATGGCGTGATGGACGGCACGCTCGAATACATTTCGCCGGCGACGAAGCCGCAGGCGCAGACGAAGGAACCCGTCTACGAGGGGCGTGTGGCGCTGGCGCGCGATGCGTACCTGATCGCCGGGACGAAGTATCCGCTGCGCTACGGGATGACGGCCACGGCGGAAATCGTGGTGCGCGAGCGCCGCCTGATCGGCTTCCTGCTGGATCCGTTCCGGCAGGTCGCCGGTTGACGGGCGCAGGTGGCGAAGCGGCGGCGCTCGCCGTGTTCTGAAACAAGGGGGACGACATGACGGCAATCGTGCGGATCGACGACGAGACCATCGGTACCGACGACTTCATCCGGGTGCTGAAGCTCACGGGGCAGTTCGAGGGGCTCGTCGAACAGCAGGTGCGCGACCGGCTCACGGTGATCGCGGCCCGGAAAGCGGGCGTGCAGGTGTCGACGGAAGAAATCCAGGTGCGCGCGGATCAGTTCCGCCGCGTGCGCGGGCTGCACCGCGCCGCGGACATGAACCGCTACCTGGACATCTTCGGCATCAGTCTCGACGAATTCGAGCGCTTCATCACCGACACGCTGTATCAGGAGAAGATGCTCGACACGATCTGCAGCGACGCGGCGGTCGACACGTACTTCAAGCTCAACTCGCCGAAGTTCGACAGCATCGAGGTGAGCCACATCGTGCTGGATTCGGACGGCAAGGCGCGCGAGATGATGGCGATCCTGGAGGACGACCCGGACAGCTTCGGCGACATGGCGCGCGAGCATTCGATCGCCGACACGAGCGAGCGCGGCGGCGTGATCGGCAAGGTGCTGCGCGGCTCGCTGAAGACGGACATCGAGGCCAAGGTGTTCAACGCGCGGGTGGGCGACCTGCTCGGGCCGTTCGCGGCGCCCGACGGCGCGTTCTTCGAGATCTTCTGCGTGACCGCGAAGCACCCGGCCGCGCTCGACGCCGACGTCGCGTCGGAAGTGCGGCGCCTGCTGCGCGAGGAGTGGCTCGCCGAGCGCGCGCAGGAACACATCATCGAAGCACGCTGATCACGGAGCACCGCACCGATGGACGCATCCGCCCCCGCCCCCGCACCGGCCAGCACCCCTTCGCTCGCGGAATTCCTCGCGTCGGTGGAGCCGCTTTCGCTGTTCTCGCGCGAGGAGCTCGATCGCATGGCCGCCCACGCGCAGGTGCGCACCTACGGGTTCGGCGACACCGTGTGCCGGCGCGGCGAACCGGCCGAAGGCCTGTACGTGCTCCGCTGCGGGTCCGTGCGCCTGATTGCCGACGAACGCGGCAAGGAAACCAGCGTCGGCGTGCGCAAGGAACGTGAAGTATTCGGCGAAATGGCGATGCTGCGCGACTGCTGGCACGAGGTGTCGGTGCGCGCGTCGACGAAGACCGAGGTGCTGTGCATCCCGCGCGGCGCGATCGAGCCGATCCTGCGCGACAACCCGGCCGCGCAGTCGTTCGTGACGAGCTACGTCGCGATCAGCTCGGCCGGCGGCTTCGTGACGCGGCTGTTCGACCTGCGCGGCAAGCTGACCCGCGCCGAACTCGAGGAATACGTGTCGAGCGTCGGCGTGAAACGCGTCGCGGCCGGCAAGGAGATCGTCACGCAGGGATCGGGCGGCGACCTGAGGCTGTACGTGGTGCGCCAGGGGGAGGTGCGCGTCGCGTGCCACGAGGACGGCAACGACTATCCGCTCGCGACGCTCGGTGCGGGCGAGATTTTCGGCGAGCGCGCGTGCCTGCTGCGGCAGGAACAGGCGGCGACCGTCACGGCGGTCACCGATACGCGCCTGCTGGTGATTCCGGAAAAGACCGTGCACTTCATGCTCGAGCGCAACCCGAAGCTGCGCGAGGTGCTCGAGGAGCGCATTCGCTTCGTGGACCAGGAGCTGCAGCGGCAGAAGAAGCTGGCCGAGCGGCGGCGCCATCCGCTGCAGATCGACATCGGTGCGGACGCCGGCTTCAACGAGCGCATGATCAAGCGTTTCGTGCTGGTCGAGCAGGCCGAGGAAATGGATTGCGGGGCGGCGTGCCTCGCGATGATCTGCCGTCACTACGGCGTCGCGATGACGCTCGGCAAGCTGCGCGATCTCGCCAACGTCACCACCCAGGGCGCGACGCTCGACAGCCTCGCGCGCACCGGCGAGGCGGTCGGCTTCGCCACGCGCGGCGTGCAGTGCACGTACGAGGCGCTGCTCGGCTTCGAGCTGCCGTTCATCGTCCACTGGGAGGGGTACCACTACGTCGTCGTGTATGGCGTGTCGAAGTCGTGGGTGCGCATCGCCGATCCGGCGCTCGGCTTCAGGAAGCTGAGCGTCGAGGCGTTCGAGCGCGGCTGGAGCGGCACCTGCCTGCTGTTCACCGCGAGCGGGCCGGCGGCGGCGCCGGCCGAGACGCGTTCGCCGTGGGTGCGCTTCATCGGCTACCTGCGGCCCTACAAGAAGATACTCGCGCACCTGTTCCTGGCGACCTTCGTGATCCAGGTGCTCGGCGTGATCCCGCCGCTGATCATCCAGAACATCCTGGACGGCGTGATCGTGCACCAGAACGTGAGCCTGCTGCACCTGCTGATCGCCGGCCTCGTCATCTCGCATGTGTTCACGCAGCTGATGACCACGATCCGCGCGCACCTGTCGAACTTCATGGTGCGCAGCCTCGACTTCGCGATGATGTCGCAGTTCTTCAAGCACACGATGTCGCTGCCGTACTCGTTCTTCGCGCGCCGCAAGAGCGGGGACGTGTTCGCGCGCTTCCAGGAAAACCAGACGATCCGCGCGTTCCTGACGGAATCCACCGTCACCACCGTGCTCAATCTCCTGATGATCTTCATCTACTTCACGATCATGTTCCTCTACAACGTGAAGATGACGCTGCTGCTGATCGCGTTCGTGATTCCGATCATGGTGCTCACCGCGCTCGCGACGCCGAAGCTGAAAGGCTATGCGCGCGAGGTGTTCGCCGCGTCGACCGATGCGAAATCGCTGCTGATGGAGACGCTCGGCGGCGTCGAGACCGTGAAGGGCATGGGCATCGAGCGCTCGGTGCGGCTCAAGTGGGAGCGCAAGTATGCGAAGGCGCTCGACGTGCAGTACCGCGCGCAGGCGTTCCACATCCTGGTGGCGCTCGGCAGCCAGCTGCTGAATGCGGCGACGACCATCGTGATCCTGTGGGCCGGCGCCAATCTCGTGCTGTCGCATGAACTCAGCATCGGGCAGCTGATTGCGTTCAACGCGTTCATGGGCAGCGTGCTGGCGCCGCTGATGGGGCTGGTCGGCATGTGGAGCCTGATGAACGACGCGGCGGTGGCGATGGAGCGCCTCGGCGACGTGCTCGACATCGAGCCCGAGCAGAAGCCGTCCGACCTGGGCTCGCGCGTGCTGCTGCCCGACCTGCAGGGCGACATCCGCTTCGACGGCGTGTATTTCCGCTACGGCGGCAACGAGACGCCTTACGTGCTCGAGAACATCAGCTGCACGATCCAGCGCGGCGAGATGGTGGCGATCGTCGGGCGCAGCGGGTCGGGAAAAACCACGCTCGCCAAGCTGCTCGTCGGCTTCTACGCGCCGACGGACGGCAAGATCGTCGTCGACGGCTACGACATGAACGCGATCGACAAGGCCTGCTACCGCGAGCAGATCGGCTACGTGATGCAGACCAACCTGGTGTTTTCCGGCTCGATCGCCGAGAACATCGCGTGCGGCGACGCGAGCCCGGACTGGCGGCGCATGGAGGAAGTCGCGCGGATGGCCGACGCGCATGCATTCATCAGCAAGTTGCCGCTCGGCTACGAGCAGGTGGTGGGCGAGCGGGGCGTGGGCCTGTCGGGCGGCCAGATCCAGCGGCTGTGCATCGCCCGCGCGCTGTATCACGACCCGCGCCTGCTCGTGTTCGACGAGGCGACGTCGTCGCTCGACACCCAATCGGAGAGCAACATCCTCGGCAACATGCACGAGATCCTGCTGGGCCGCACGGCGGTGATCATCGCGCACCGGCTGAGCACCATCATGCGCGCCGACAAGATTCTCGTGCTGTACGAGGGGGCGATCGTCGAACAGGGCACGCACGATGAACTGGTCGCCCGCCAGGGCATGTACTACCAGCTCGTGCAGAAACAACTGGGCGCGACATGAAACTCTTCGATCCGCACGGATTCGGCAACTCGGCGGTGTCGTACGCCGGCCTGCTCGAGAAGATCGAGATCCTGCGCTCGATGCTGCGCTGGGCACCCAAGCTCGAGCGCCCCGACATCGAGAAGCTGCTCAACCAGGCGAACGTGCTGCGCGACGACGTGATGCAGATGTCGCGCAAGGAGCGCTTCGTCGACGCGGCCGCGGCCGCGCCGGAGGCGCTCGACATGCCGGAAGCGGCAGGGGCGGCCGGGTCGGCCGCGCACCGGCGCCGTCAGGCGCTGATCGAGCGCAGCTTCGTGTTCGAAGGCATCTTCGGCGACAACCCGAAGCTGCTCGCCGCGCTCGAGATCGCCGAGAAGGCCGCGCCGACCGATTTGCCCGTGCTGATCGACGGCGAAAGCGGAACCGGCAAGGAACTGATGGCGAAAGTCATCCATGCGAACGGCGGGCGCGCCGACCGGCCGTACATCTCGGTCAACTGCGGCGCGATTCCCGACAACCTGATCGAATCCGAGCTGTTCGGCCACCGGCGCGGCGCGTTCACCGGCGCGTCGAACGATCGCAAGGGCAAGTTCGAGAGCGCGCACACCGGCACGATCTTCCTGGACGAGATCGGCGAGCTGCCGCTGCAGGGCCAGGTGAAGCTGCTGCGCGTGCTGGAGTCGCACGAAATCCAGCGGATCGGCTCCGACGAGCCGATCGCCGTCGATACGCGCATCGTCGCCGCGACCAACAAGAACCTGCGGCAACTGAGCGAGCAGGGGCTGTTTCGCGAGGACCTGTTCTACCGGCTGAGCGTCATTCACCTGACGTTGCCGGCGCTGCGCGAGCGCCCCGACGAAATCCCGCTGCTGCTCGCGTACTTCGGCGACGAGGCGGCCGGCGCGCTGAAGCGCCGGCCCGTCAGGACGACGCCGAAGCTGCGCGACTTCCTGCTGACCTATGCGTATCCGGGCAACATCCGCGAGCTGCGCAACCTGGTCTACCGCCTGTCGTGCCTGGCCGGCGAGGTCGCGGATATCGAGCACCTGCCCGAGGACATCCGCCCGGCGGCGCCCGCACCCGCGCTGCGCGCGGCGGATGCCGATACGGCGGCCCGGCCGATGTCGCTCAGCGACGCGAAGCGTGCCGCGAGCGACGAGGCGGAGCGCGCGTTTCTCGAACGCGGGTTGCAGGAAACGGGGGGCACGGTGGCCGAGCTGGCGCGCCGCTGCGAGATGAACCGCTCGCATCTGCAGATGCTGCTGAAGAAGCACGGCATCCGCTCGAAGACGTTCCGGCACCAGGACGACGCGACGCGCGACAAGGAGGCGTGAGCGGCCGCCGCGCGATCAGCGTCGCACGGCGGGATTCGCGAGCGTGCGGTCCGACGCCTCCGGATCGTCGGCGCGGATCACGATCGCGGTGATGTTGTCCCGCCCGCCCTCGCGCAGCGCATGCTCGACGAGCATGCCCGTCGCCAGCTCGCAATCGCCGCACGCGAGTGCGGCCGCGATGTCCGCATCCTCCATTTCATTGCTCAGGCCGTCGCTGCACAGCAGGAACATGTCGCCGTCGCGGACGTCGATGCGTCCTTCGTCGAGCTGCAGCCGCTCGGTGGCGCCGACCGCACGCGTGATGAGGTGCTGCGCCGGATGATGACGCGCCTCCTCCGCGCTCAGGTGGCCCTGCGCCTGCAGTTCCGCCACCTGGGTGTGATCGAGCGTGAGCTGCGTCAGGTGCGCGTCGCGGTACAGGTAGATTCGGCTGTCGCCGGCCCAGAGCCACGCGCATTGACGGCCGCTCGCGAGCAGCACCGCCACCGTGCTGCCGATCATGCGCACGCCGCATTCGGTGGCCGACGTGCGCAATTGCGCGTTGACGGCAACGAGCGCGGCGCGCGCCGCCGCGACGAAATCCGCGAGCGTCGCCGGCACGGCCAGCCGCGCCAGCCCGTGCACGATCGTCCTGCTCGCGAGATCGCCGGCCGAATGGCCGCCCATGCCGTCCGCGACGGCCCACAGGCCGCGCTGCGGCAGCGCGAGGCAGTCGTCTTCGTTGATCTCGCGAACGTGGCCCACGTCGGTACGCGAAGCCGACATCCACTGCAAGTCTGCGCTCACGGCGCACGATCCTCCTGGGTTTAGGCGAGCCGGTTCCTGCCGTCCTCGCCCACCACGACCGACAGATTGGCGCCGGCCGCCGAATTCGTGACGTCGACGTTCTGGATCTGGTTGACGACCTGGTTCGCGTAGAACGTGTTGAACGTCTGATAGAGGTTGACGACCGGCCCGAACGGCGGCGCCGGCGGCACGTAAGGCTGGATCCAGCCGAATACCCACGGCGCGCCCGCGCCGCGGATGAACGACATCGCGTTGCGGTCGATGTCGCGCTGCAGGTGAAGGTCGGTAATCGCGAGCGTGGTCATGATGAGTCTCCGGATGGGCGCCTGGCGACGGACGGGATAACCGATACGTGCAAATCGCATGCCATGCGCGACGCGGGGCCGCATCGATCCGGCGAGTGCCCCATGCGGCAAGGCGCGGCGCCATCGGTACGCATTCCTTGCATGCTAGTGCGTCGCGGGCGCTTCCTGCAACGGTTGTCCGCACGCCGACACTTGCGGGGGCGAACGTGACCGGAAACCCGACACGTGCGCCGGAACCTGCCGATCGCGGCGGGTCGCGCCAACTGGTGCTGCCGCACCAACACAATCGCATGCAAACGGTTGGCCGCACGACGACAGACTGGCGCGCGGCGCGCCGGGCATGTCCCGCCACGCCTTGCGCATCGGTCCTCCGGTTCGTTGGCACGCTTGATGCAGGTTTGTTGGCAACCGGCCGACCTTTCGGCAGTCCATTCGGCCGGCAACCCGCCAACGGAGCCAGCCATGAGACTCGACCTTCAACCGGTGACCCGCACAGCGTCCTGCGCCGCGGCCGTCGCCGCGTCGTCGATCGCGTGCGCGGCTTCGCCGACCGCCGCCGCCGACGCGCTGCCGCTCGGCGCGCACCTGGTGTCCGAGCGCGCCGGCTACAGCCATCACGGCATCTATGTCGGCGACGGTCGGGTCGTCCACTACGCGGGGCTGTGCGCGTCGCTGCAGCGCGGCCCGATCGAGGAAGTCACGCTCGAGCGCTTCGCCGGCGGCCACGCAGTGCGCATCGCATCGCATCCGCGCGCCGCGTATGCCGGCCGCGCGGCGGTGCTGCGCGCGCGCTCGCGTCTCGGCGAGAACCATTACCGCCTGCTGACCAACAACTGCGAGCACTTCTGTACGTGGTGCGTGGAAGGCAAGGGCCGCAGCGAACAGGTTCGCACCTGCGTGATGCATCCGCGCACGGCGCTGCGGTTCGTGCTGTCCGTTTGCCGCGCGCTGATGCTGACGCGTCGCGCAGCGGTTGCGATGGCCCTTGCATAAGCGCCATCCCGACGCCATCGACTTTGCTGCCCGAGGAGGCTCGAATGAACGCAACCGGATCCTCCCTGCGCATGCAGGTCGACAAGTGGCTCGCGCCGAGCGTGCGCGTGCCGGCGCGCGTGGTGCGCTTCAGCCGTATGCCGGCGCAACGGCGCCGCTATGTCTGCGTCGAGGCCGCGCATCCAACCGGCACCATCGCGATCTTCTTCTTTCGTCACGACGACGGCTCGTGGTGCGTGTTCCCGCCGGCAGGCGGGCGCGTCGCGACGACGATGCGCGCGGCCTGAGCGCGCGAGCGGCGCTCGACCACCGTGCGTGCCGCTCAACGCAACAAGGTCGGCTGCGCGTGCGACGCGACGGCTTCGGCCTTCGGCGTGCGCGCGAGCCCGGCGTCGGGTGCTCCGGTATGCAGATGGGGAAACGGCTGCGGCGCGAGCATCGTCTGATGCGCGTGGACCATTGCGCCGCCCGTGACGGCGGCCATGGCCTGCCGGTCGAGGTCGACGCTTTCAGGAAGATCGTGGATCACGAGAACGCCCATGGTCTGCTCCGCGACACGGGATGGAAAGAACGGCGGCCGAGCGGCAGCCTGCGCTGCGCTGGCCTCTGTCCAGTATAGGTGTCGGGGCAGGTCGGCGCGCCTCGAAAAGCGCACGGCGGCGCGGCCGGAGCGGGCGGCTCCGGCCACGCCGTTTCGGGCCGGCGGTCAAGCCAGGCTGAAGCCCGTGCTCGCAAATTGCGAGGGACTGACGTCGAGCTTGAATTGCCCGATGCCCGGGCCGATGTAGCCGATGTTGTTGAATGCGTTGACCTCGACCGCCTGAAACTGCTGGATGTTCTGCGACACGCCGACGTTGACGGTGGCGATGGGGCCAAGGCCGGCGAGCCATGAATTGGTGCCGCCGCGAACGGCTGACATGGCTTTGCGGTCGAGCGCCGATCCCGGCGCGAGTTCGCGGATCATGATGGAAGACATGGCGCTGCTCCGAATGAAAGGATCACGTCGCGCGAGCCGGGCGGGCGCCTTGCGGCCCCGCCCGCGCCGCGCTCAGAAGTTGATCGTGTTGTGCGCGTTCTGCGTCGGGTTGACCGTCGAGCGGATGTTGGTCGCGAACGCGACGTCGTTGCCCGTGTTGTTCACCACGTTGACGGTCTGGCCGATCAGCTGCTCGGCATTGAAGTTGGTGGTGTCGAATTTGTACGACGGGTAGTACAGCGGCCACAGGCCCAGCGTGCCGCCGCGCACCGCGGACATCGCGCGGCGGTCGAGTTCGTGGGTCACGTTCAGGTCTTCGATGATGAGCTTGTTCATGGCAGTTCTCCGGATGGATGCACAACGGCGGTGGGTGATCGAGCTGCAGGTTTGCGCGCTCGCATCACTTACTGCATGGGACGTGCCAGCCATGCCCGCGCGCGCATTCGACACGCGGCGCGTCTTGCGTGGCGGGCCTGGCAAGATTCGTCGGGGCACGCGTTCGACACGGTCCGGCGTTGCTTTTGGCAGGAAAATGACTGCGCCGGCCCAACAGGTTCCGGCCGGTTCGTTGGCCAGCGCGCGACAGGCCCGGGAAGGCCCGGGCGGCGCAGCGCCGGCGCCGGCCTGCGTCGGCCAGCCGGCGGGACGTCGAGTTCCGGTACCGATTGCACAGGGCGTGAGCGCGGACTAGTATGATTTGTTAGATGTCCTGTCGGAAGGCGTGGCGCGCGGTCGGTTTCGTCAGACGATGGCGTGACGGCGTCGTCGACGACGCCCGGACCTTCGCCGACGCATTGCGCCGCATCGGGACGTGCATGGACAGTCCATGCCCTGGAGGCGCCGCGAGGCGCCCGATCGGGTCGGCCAGCCTGAAGCTGAGTTGAAGGCGTACGAATGATGAGCCTTGCGCAGCTGATTCAAACGTTCCAGAGCGGAGCGCTGTCCCGGGACGCGTTCTACTCGGAGATCGACCGGGCGCTGGCGACCGATCGGCTCAATTGCGCACGCCTGCGCGAAGTGCTCGACGAGACGCAAACCACGCATCCGTTGTCGGACGAGGTCTACTCGGAGGTGCTGCGGCACATCGAGCGGTTCCATGACGGCACGGCGTCGGTCGGCGACGAGACCCGGCTCCAGGAAAGCGCCTTGCCGGCAGCGGGGCTGCCCGGCGTGCCGGCCGACGGCCCGCTGGTCGACGGCGAGCGCGTGAAAGGCATCGGCGACACCTTGAACGGGCGGTTCGTGCTGGAGGCGTGCCTCGGCGTCGGCGGCATGGGCACCGTTTACAAGGCGCTCGACCTGCGCAAGCTGGAGGCGTCGGACCGCAAGCCGCACATCGCGATCAAGGTGCTCAACGTGCAGTTCCGCGGCCAGCCGACGTCGCTGATCGCGCTGCAGCGCGAAGCCCGCAAGGCGCAGACGCTCGCCCACCGCAACATCGTCACGGTCTACGATTTCGACCGGGACGGGCCGCTCGTGTATCTCACGATGGAGTACCTGTCCGGCAAGCCGCTCAGCAAGGTGCTGCGCGCGCCGGGCTTTGCGGGGATGCCGCTCGACGCGGCGCTGCCGATCATCGCCGGCATGGGGCAGGCGCTGGCCTACGCGCACGAGCGCGGCTTCGTCCACTGCGATTTCAAGCCCGCCAACGTGTTCATTACGGACAGCGGTGAAGTGAAGGTGATCGACTTCGGGATCGCGCGCGTGTTCCAGCGGCGCGACGAGGATCCCGACGTCACCGTGTTCGACCCGGCGAGCCTCGGCGGCATCACGCCGGCCTACGCGAGCCCGGAGATGTTCGAGCATCGCGAGCCGGATCCGCGTGACGACGTCTATGCGCTCGCGTGCGTGACCTACGAGCTGCTGGCCGGGCGCCATCCGTTCAAGCGGCTGTCGGCCACCCAGGCGCGCAGCGACAACTTGCGGCCCGAACGCCTGCCGGGCCTCGACCGCACGCAATGGCGCACCTTGAGCGCGGCGCTGTCGTTCGATCGCGCGACGCGTACGCCGGGCATCAACCCGTTTCTCGAAGGCATGGGCGTGTTCAAGCGCCCGTCGACGCTGTCCGGCGTGCGCGTCGGCGCGGCGGCCGGCGCCTGCGCGCTGGCGGCGATCGTCGTGCTCTGGTATGGCCTCCAGGCGCTGTCGCGCAACAGCGAGCGGCATCCCGCGGCGAGCGCGCAGGCGCTGGCGCCCGCGGCCGGCAATGACGCCGCGACGGCGCATGCCACAGCCGCCAGCGCGCCGGCAGCCGTCGCCGCTGCCGTGAATCCGGCCGCCCCTGCCGCCAGCGCGCCGGCCGCGCCGGCCATCGCGCTGGCATCGGTGATGGCGGCGCTGTCGCGCCTGCCTTGTTCGGCGCTGGATGCTTCCGTGCGCGACCACGCGCTGCAGGTGCGCGGCTATGTGGAGGCCGTGGGTGGCGCCGCACGATTGCAAACCGCGCTCGATGGCATGGCGCTCGGGCAGGCCGTCAATCCGGACGTGCAGCCGATCGACGGTCACAACTGCGAAGTCGTGAATGCGCTGGCTGCGTACTGGCGAGCGAATCGCGCGTCGGCGCATGTCGCCTCGATCCGCACGCGGCCGCCGGATGCGCGTCTCGCCGAAGGCAGCCCGCTCGTCATCGACATCACGACGCCCGGCTACGACACGTACGTCTACGTCGACTACTACGTGCTGAACGGCAGCGTCGTGCATCTCGTGCCGAGCAGCCACGCGCGCGACAACCAGGCGCCGCCGAATTACTCGGCCACGATCGGCAGCATGGGCGACTGGGTGATCGGCAAGCCGTTCGGCACCGAGATGATCGTGCTGATCGCGACGCCCGCGCCGCTGTTCGATGCGCTTCGCCCGCCATCGGAGCCGCGCGCCGCCTATCTCGCGGCGGTCGATCGCCAGTTGAAGCTGTTCGACGCGAAGTATGGCGCGGGGCGCGTCGCCGCCGATTTCGTCCAGATCACGACGCACGCCGGCCGCAACTGAGACGCGGCGGCCGCCTCAGCGGCCGAGCGATTTCGCCGCCAGGTGAATCGCCTTGCGCAGGCGCGGAAACGTGCCGCAGCGGCAGGCGATGTCCTTCATCGCGTCGTCGATCTGGCGGTCGTCGGGGTGCGGGCAGCGCGACAGCAGGGCCGCGGCGACGACGAGCTGTGCACTCTGGCAATAGCCGCATTGCACGACGTCGCAGGCGAGCCATGCGTCTTTCAGCGCGCGCGCCTCGACGCTGTCGAGCCCTTCGATGGTCGTGACGTGCGCGCCGTCCAGCGTGCCGACCGGGATCTGGCAGGCCGGCACCGGCTGATCGTTCAGCAGCACGGTGCACGCGCCGCAGATCCCGACGCCGCAGCCGAACTTCGTGCCGGTCAGTTTCCGTTCGCAGCGGATCACCCAGAGCAGCGGCGTGTCGGGCTCGGAACGGATACGAGCGGTTTCCCCGTTGATACGGACTGACACCATCGGTCGTCTCCCGGTTGCGGTGGGCGCGGCTGGACGAGCGGCAACGTGCGATGGCGCGTACCCGTGAGCGCATACAGCGCATTCGCCACGGCCGGCGCGACGGGGGGCGTGCCCGTTTCGCCGACGCCGCGCGGCTCGGTGCCGCTTTGGAGCACGCGCGTGACGATCTCGGGGCAGGTCGCCATGTCGACCAGCGGATAGTCGTCGAAGTAGTGCTGCGCGACTTGCCCCTTGTCGATCGTGATCGCCTGCTGCAGCGCGGCCGACAACCCGAACACGATCCCGCCTTCGAGCTGCTGCTCGACGAGGTTCGGATTCACCGCGAGTCCGCAGTCGATCACGCAGTACACGCGCGTCACGCGGAAACCGTCGCCGTCCTGCCGGACTTCGGCGACTTGCGCGACCACGCTGCCGAACGATGCGTGCATCGCGACGCCGCGCGCGAATCGCACGCCGGCCTTGTCGCGCCACGTGTAAGGCGCGCGCCAGCCGGACAGGTCGGCGAGCGCACGCAGGACGGCCGCATGACGCTGGTGTGCGGGCGTCGTCAGCATGTCGAGGCGAAACCGGATCGGGTCTTGCCGCGCCAGCGCCGCCAGCTCGTCGATGAAACTCTCGACGAAGAACGCCTGGTGCGAGTGCCCGACCGAGCGCCAGTAGCCGACCGGCACCGGCAGCGTCACGGCGTGGTGCGCGACCTGGATGTTCGCGCATTCGTAGGGCTGGTCGAATGCGCCTTCCGCGGTGGTGGCGTCGGGCATCAGTTGCGCGGCGACGCGCGGCGTGCCGAACGTGCGGGGCATCGCCTGCGCGCTGATCGACTGGCTGGCCGATACGCTTTTCCACGCAATCAGCCTGCCGCCGGCATCGAGCGCCCCGCGGTATCTCGACACGCAGGCCGGGCGATAGAAGTCGTGCGTCATGTCCTGCGGGCGCGACCAGATCGTTTGCACGGGCCGCCCCTTCGCGTGCCGCGCAATGGCGGCCGCCTGCACGATGAAATCGACTTCCAGTCGCCGGCCGAACGCGCCGCCGATCAGCTGCTGGTTCACGAC
Source organism: Burkholderia sp. SRS-46 (assembly GCF_004343775.1). Classification (GTDB taxonomy): domain Bacteria; phylum Pseudomonadota; class Gammaproteobacteria; order Burkholderiales; family Burkholderiaceae; genus Burkholderia. The sequence goes on from NZ_PTXL01000003.1 coordinate 693,625, forward strand.
CACCTGGTCTTCGTCGAGGCCCAGCAGCGCCGCGACCGCCTTGCGCGCGATCATCGGAACCTGTGTGCCGACCCAGACCGTCGCCGATCCGTCGTCGACCCGCACCGTGCAATTGAGCGGTTCAAGCGCTCCGTGGGCCAGGTAGGGCGCTTCGTACCGCACGTCGAGCGACTGCGTCCTGGCCAGCACCGCATCGGCGTCGCCGCTCGCGTAGAAGACGTGGCGGCCCGCGTCGTCGTCGAGGGCACGCGTCAACACGGCCCGCACATCGGCGGTATTCACGCCGGCGGCTGCCCCGTGATCCCATGTGACCGCCAACCGGCACAGCGCGCGCATCGCGAGGTACGGATTGTCCGCGATGATTGCGACGCCGCCGGTTCCGCCGTTGGCCGGCTCGACCGTGAAGACGCCCGTCACGCCGTTCAGGCCGGCGACCTTGCTCTTGTCGACATCCCGCACCGTGCCGCCCAGTGTCGGGCACATCGTGATGCTCGCATACAGGAGCTGGTCCGGCAGGGCATCGATGCCGAAGCGCGCGGTACCGTCGAGCTTCGAGCGGGCCTCGATGCGGTTCAGCCGCTTTCCGATCAGCGTGAACGCCTTCGGATCCTTGAGCGGGACATGCGCCGGGCGCGGCATGTCGCGCGCAACACGAACGAGTTCGCCGTACGTCGCCGAGCGCCCCGACCGGTGCAGCACGAGGCCGGCCTTGGTCTCGCATTCGTCGACGGGCACGTTCCAATGCCTGGCCGCGGCGCTGCGCAGCATCATGCGGGCCGTGGCGCCTGCCTCGCGCATGGGCTGCCACAGGTCGGCCATGCTCGTCGATCCGCCCGTCACCATCGACCCGACGTAGCGTGCGCCACGGCGCGCCAGCGCCTCCATGCCGCGCGCGAGCAGGCCGTCGTCGTCCGGGCGGAACGGCAAGCCGTCGGCGAGGTTTTCCCGGTTCTTGTAGATCGCGTCGAGCGGGGACATCGCGACGCGCACCTGCTTCCAGTCCGCATCGAGTTCCTCGGCCAGCAACATGGCCGCGCCCGTATGGACGCCCTGGCCCATCTCGCACTTGCTCATGACGATCGTCACGTCGTTGTCCGAATTGATCGCCACCCAGCCGTTCAGCGGGATGTCCACGCGCGAGGTTTCCAGCTCGGCGGGCGTATCCAGCCGGTCGTCGGGCCGCCACCACGCCCAGCCGATCACGAGCATGCCCGCCGTGCCCACGCCGCCCAACAGGAAGGTTCTACGCTTCAGCATCACGTGCTCGCCGACATGTCTCGTTCGCGTCACCGGGCCGGCAAGGCATCCGGCCACGGGCCTCGTTGATTCACGTTTCAAACACAATCGCGCGTTTTATTTCTGCTGCAATCACCTATATTAGTCACTGGCATCGGCGACTGAAAACCCGAATGTGAGGTTCGTTTGAAACAGCCGCTGAAAATGCAGCCCGCCGCGACCGCACCACTCTCCGGAGGTCGTTGATGCTTGCCGATGACGTTCACGCGATGCTGCTCGCACTGTCGTCGCCGTGGCTGACCGTGTTCAGGCGTCATGGTCTCGACCTGGCCGACTCGGACGCGCCCGACGAAACGGCAAGACGGCTGATCCGGCCGCTGCAGATCGACTGGGACGATCCTCGCGTGCGCGATCTCTGCGCGACCACCGAGCGCGCGATCGAGCCGGGCAGCCCCGCACGCAGCCTGATCTATCACCTGCTCGCGCTGTCCGAATGCCCGTCGCCGGATGGCGGCGTGCGTCTCGAAGCGATCGACCTGCTGGAAAACTACATCTACTCGCTCGCGCCGCTGCCGTCGGACTGGCAGACGCTGGACATCGCGGTGCTCGCGTACCAGTACCGGCCGGCCCGCCGCACTGGGCATCGACAGCATGCCGATCTCGTGTTCTCGCGGCTCGGTATCGCGCGCAACGGCGATACCGGCGCGCACTATGACGCGCTTTCCCGCAGCTTCGTGCCGCACGCGCCGGACGGCATCGAGCATGTGCGCGTGATGCCCGCGCGCTACGGTGCGTTCCTGGTGCGCCGGGTCACGGGCCCCGATACGCTCGCGCTGATCGAAGGCACGCAACCGGGCGATGAGCGGCGAACGTTCGTCGAGCCCGTGCGCAAGCTGTTTCCCGAAGGATGTTTGCCGGGCCGCCGGTTGTCGCTGGCGTTCGGCCACCGCCACGTCGGCGAGAAACTGAGGCGCGCGGTCGATGCGCGATGGGGCGTGCGGCCCTCGCCGCCGGGGGACCTGAGCGGGCCGCCGTACGTGGTTGCGTGCCAGGAGCCCGGCGCGGCAAAGATGGCTGGGGGCGGCGCGCCGCTGATGACGCTGCAGTGCTCGGGCGCGGCCGTGCTGTTGATGCCGGCCGCACGGCCGCTGATCGAACCCGTGACGCCCCGCAATTTCAACGTGCGCGGTTTCGGCGTGCCGGCCGAATGGCCGCTGGTGCCGCTCGTGAACCGGCGCTTCACGACGATGCGGGTGGTCACCGATCTGTGGAAGCTGGTGCTGGCCGGCATCGACGAAGCGCGGCAGCATTATTTTCCGCATTTCGCGCCGGGATGGCTGCGCTTTCCGGAGCCGCGCAACGCACCGGAGTTCATCAACATCCGCCACAAGGCGCACGAGGACGGCCGCTATACGGACATGCGCGCGCATCCGGCCGGCCGGGAGGATTTCCTCGACGAAGTCAGGAAGGGCGGCTACCACGCGCAACTGTTTCTCGACCATTGCAGCGAGGGGATCGTCACGGTCAGGGTCGCGGAGCTGGCGGATCACGCGGTGTTGCCGGCCTATTCGATCGTCTCCGCGCCGGATTTCTATCCGTATGCGGACCAGGCGGAATTGCAGCGCTGGTTCACGGAGCACAAGATCGATCCGAAGTCGCAGTTCCGCAGCGGCTCGCCGGTATCGCTCAGCGCCGAGCGTCTCGCGGCGAACCCCGGTCACCTCGATCCGTTCGACGGGAAACGCGCGTTTTCCCGCGACGACGACACCATCGCGGTCTCGTTCAGCCTGGCCGCACGCGCGCGGCGTCGGCAGGGTGGGGACGAGCATGTGCCGCGCATGGTGTCGTTCCTGTCGGATGCGTCGTCGGGTGTCTTTGCGCCCGGCTGGGACGTCACCTATGCCGGCAACTGGCGGGGCATCTTCCTCGCGACGTTCGGCCTGGGCAGCCCGTTCGCCGAAGACATCAAGCTCTGTGCCGCGTCCAACAGCTTCTGGCCTGCCGTGAGCCCGGATGCGTCGCGGACTTTCAATCGCGCCGATACGCCGACCGCCATTCCGATGCTCGACCGGGAGCTTGGATTCCACCCGTCGCATCCGCTGGTCGAGCGTGGCGACGAGTCGAATACGCGGCGCGGATGGGACGGCGAATACGGCCCGTACCTGACGCCCGACGGCAGGGTGGATTACGCGGACATCGAACGCTCGGACTATGTCGCGAACGCGGTGCAGGGCGAGATGCTGTATGGCGCGTTCGAGCATGTCGATTCGGCGGAACTGATCCGGCGCATCGCGGCATTCCGGCATGCCGTCGCGTCTTGCGACAACGGGCAGACGCCGTCGCAGACGCGGCTGTGGCTCGTTTCCGCACGCCTGCTGCGCGAGTCCGCCATGGCGGGCGCGCCGCATGCCGCGTGGGTCTACCGTTTTCTGTTCGTGCTGCCCGACGACGGCGATGCGGTACCGGTCCAGCATACGCCGGGGCGGCTGCGCGTGCGCTATGGGCAGGCGATCCGTTGCGACGCGTCGGAGGCGGGCGTCGTCGGCCATGCGCAACGATGCGAACCCGGGCCCGGGGCGCTCGGGCTCTACTGAACGCATCGCGATGCGTGCCCGCGTGCTGATCGTCGGAGACGGGCCGGCCGGGTGTGCCGCGGCGATCGCCGCGGCGAGGGCCGGGTGCGACGTGTCGATGCTGGGCCACGGGCGTGCGCGTGCCGCGCCCGAGTGCGTGTCCGGTGCGGCGTCGATGCTGCTCGACGGGTTGGTGCCGAATCTCGCCGGGCAGTCCGGCGCATGGCTCGACGCGGTGACCGATGCACACGGCGGGCGCGCCATCATCCGCAGCCGCCTCGACGACGCGTTGCGCACCGAAGCGCTGGCCGCGCGGGTGCGCTATGCCCGAGCGCCCGCCGGCCCGCTTGCGCCGCGCGTCGAACACGGCACGATCGTCGGCGTCATGCATCGCGGCGGCACCATCGACGCCGGCATCGTGATCGATGCGACCGGCGTGGGCGGCTGGCTGCGTCGCGCACTCCGGCTCGAGGCGTCGGCCGACTCCTCGTCGTTCTGGCTGCGGCGCGGCTACGCACGCACCGAGGGGGCGCGCGGCGGTACACGCTGGCATATCACGCGCGATGGATGGCTTTGGCTGCGCGCGACCGCCACGTACCCGATCTGGACGTCGCTGCACGCGGTGCGCGACGACGATGTGCCATGGCCCGACGACGCTTCGCCCGTCGGGCCGGTGTGGCGGGAGTGCCGACGCTGGCGGTGTCTGCGGCGGGCGGCGGGGCCGGGCTACATCGTGTGCGGCGATGCGGCGAGCCATCTCGATCCGGCGACGGGAGACGGCCTGCGATTCGCGATGGCGTCAGGCCTGCGCGCGGGGGCGCTCGCCGCCGACGTCCTTCATCATCCTCATCGGTCGAGCGTGCTGAGCGCGCTTTACTCGGACTGGGTCGTGCAGACCTACGAGGGCAACCGAGCCTTGTTGGCCCGGCATTACGCGTTGTCGGGGCTGGATATCGGCGCGCGCGACCCGCTTCTTCTTCCGGATGCTTGATCGCATGAAGGGTGCGGGTGTGCGATTCATGCATGTCGTCGATGCACAGTTCGACGGCGGTCGTGCGAGCACACGAATCGTCGTGCGCGACATTCACGGAAACCCCTGATCGGCTCAGGGCGTCATGCGATTCCTCCAGATTTTGCAGAAGTCCTTTCCTGTGCAGCGCGTTAATCGCCGATAGCGCCATCTCCAATAATGCCCTTCCATCCGCCTGTCGATCCACCGCGGTGGCCCGTCGGCATTCTCGCCAAAGCAACTTGAAAAAATAATATATGTACTGCTACAGACCGAACCAAACGCGCAACGCGAACCAGGCCATCACGAACGGAGCAGCGCACGGCAGCCGGCGGATGTCCGGCATCGCCGGCGCCGTCGTGGCCGCGTGTCTCGCCGGCTTCGGCGCGGGGGCCGCGCACGCGCAGAGCAGCGTGACGCTGTACGGCCTGATCGACACGTCGATCACCTACGCGAACAACCAGCGCACCCATGGCGCGGGTTCGCCGGGCAGCAGCAATTGGTCGATGACGAGCGGGGCACTGAATGCGTCGCGCTGGGGGCTGCGCGGCAGCGAGAACCTCGGCGGCGGGATGTCGGCGATCTTCGCGCTGGAGAACGGTTTTTCGTCGTCCAGCGGCGCACTGTCGCAGAAGGGGGTCGACATGTTCGGCCGGCAGGCGTGGGTCGGGCTCGGTTCGAAGACGGGCGGCACGCTCACGTTCGGCCGCCAGTACGACCTGATCTTGGATTTCGTGACGCCGCTCGGCGCGTCGGGCCCCGGCTGGGGCGGCAACCTGGCCGTGCACCCGTACGACAACGACGATTCGAACCGCAACATCCGCATCAACAACTCGGTGAAGTACACGAGCCCGACGGTTCGGGGCTTCACGTTCGGCGCGATGTACGGCTTCTCGAACACGGCCGGCCAGTTCAGCAACAACGCGGCATGGAGCGCGGGCGTGTCGTATGCGAACGGGCCCTTCAAGCTCGGCGCGGGGTACCTGAAGATCAACCGGAACCGGAACCTTGCCAACCCGAACGGCGCGCTGAGCACGACGGACGGCTCGGCGACGATCACCGGCGGCAGCCAGCAGATCTGGTCCCTGGCCGGGCGATATGCGTTCGGCCGGCATTCGGTCGGCCTCGGCTGGTCGCATTTGGCGACGGACGGCGTGAGCGGCGTGCTGCAGGGCGGCAGCATTGCACCGCTCAAAGGCGAGTCGCTGGTGTTCGACAACTTCTCGGTCGACGGACGGTACTTCGTCACGAACGCGCTTAGCCTGGCGGCCGCGTATACGTACACGATGGGCCGCTTCGAGACGCGCTCGGGCGAAACGCGCCCGAAGTGGAACCAGGTGGTCGCGCAAGTCGACTATGCGTTTTCGAAGCGAACGGACGCGTACCTCGAAGGCGTCTACCAGAGCGTGAGCGGCGGCAACGGGAATCCGGCGTTCAACGCGACGGTCTGGACGCTGACGCCGTCCGCGAACAGCAACCAGGTGATCGTCGCGCTGGGCTTGCGGCACAAGTTCTGAGCGATCGCTTGCTGCGGCAGCCCGGCTTGGACAGGTCCTGCCGGGCTGGAGACGTTGCCGAGCCGCTTACCCTTCTTGTTCTGCTCATTTCGTCCTCTCCGGATTACATCAGCTTAGCTGATGTGTCCGGGGAGAACGGGGGAAGGCCAAGCTGTTTCCTGGTTTGTACACAGTCCTTGGATCTTAGTGGAGCTTCAGTGGGAGGCCGAATACCTCGTGGAGGAACTTCGGCCAGCCAGTATTCTTGACGAACGAAACCGGCTTAAACGCGTTCGACACGTCGTAGCCGCTCACATCATCAACTCGCTTGTAGTCGATGTTGTTCTTGGGGAAAAAGATCGACAGACCTTCGTCGCCGCATGTGTTGGCCTTGCCCTGACATCTCGCGCGGTAGTTCGCGATCACCGCCGAGTGGAGGCTAGTGCGCGCGAGCTTGGCTGCGGATGCCGTCGCCGGATCGGTCTGTTTGTTCGCCACGAGATTGTCGAGCCACGAGAACAGGTCGACCGCACCGGTATCCGGACCGGAGTAGTACTGCAGCGGCACGCGCGCTTCGCGCGCGGCGGCGGCACTGTTGAACGGCGATTGCGCGGAAACGGGCGCGCTGCCGCGTCCAAATGGCGATGCGAGCAATGCGCGTTCCGCTTGTGTGTTGGCACTGATCGACGCGACGGTCTTATTCAAATTGTCAATGATCGAATCGACATTGGCGAGATCAACCGCTGACAGCGTTACGTGCTCAAACGGGTTGGGGTTGGCGGTGTAGTAGCGCTGGTAATGCGCGACGATTAACCTCGACAGGTCGCGGGCGCTCATCGCCGGATTCGCGGCGAGATCACCGAGGAAGCCGTAGTCCCAGCCGGCGGCCGGCTCCAGCTCCTCGCTGCCAACGAGGTAGCGCGCCCGCGAGCGTAGTTCGTAGGCGTTCTCGACGTTCGCCATCAGGCACGCGTCGAAACCCGCGATGTCAACCTTGTCGTCGCCGAACACCTGGTGAATCGCGTTCGCGACATCGACGTTGTAGAGCGCGTGCTTGGTTTCCTCGTCGTACGACACCGAACGAGTCGTGGGCGACCACTTCGTCTTCGCGCGCCATCCCATCCCGTGATTCCAGACGACCACAAGGTAATGTTTCGCCGGGTGATATTGCCTGCCCCATGTGAGGAATTCGCGAAACGCGTCGATACTTCCCATGTCGGTGTTTTGTACCGCTTGAGCGGGATCCTGAACCGCGTTGGCCGCATCGGCAGTCATGCCCCTCGCGACGACGAACCGCTTCACACCGGTCCAACCGCCGGCCTCGTCGGAATTGCCGATGCGACCGAGTTCGACTGCAATCTTCAACTGGTTCGAGCTGCCCGTGTCGGCCATCTGCCTCCAATTGGGGAAGGCGTAGCGTTCGAGATCATTTTTGGCGTTCATATAAACCAGCACACTCCATTCGGGCAGTGGTTCGGGAACGGCTTGGGCGGCCGAGGCGTTAGCGGAGCCGGCGAGCGCGGCAGACAACAGCAACGCGGTTGACACAAGTGACCTAGACAATTTTTTCATCGATTTTCCTTTTAATTTGATGGTGAAAAAGCATGCAGGACAGCTATATCGCGAAGTATTTTCTTGTTCCTCCTATGCGACGCTTTACGCTCCAGGAAGCCGGATCGCTGCACGACGCCTGACATAACGCGCGACATCCTCGAAGCGAACGGAACCTTTATGTTTCGTGTCCATCTCTGAGAAATGATCTGCAGCCCATCCCCAGCCGCTCTTGACTGCGTCATCTTTCGTCAGCAGATGGGTCGATGGGTTTGCTGCAGCATCAAACTGCTTCTTTAGATTCACAATGATCGCGTCGCCGGCTTCCTGCTCCGTGAGCGGGGCTCTCGGAGCGCTTGACGAGATTGGGGGCCTCCCAAATCGCTCACCTGCGTAGACGGCTTGACCGGCGAGCATCAGTAGCGGTGCCAGCAGCGCCGTGCCGATTAAAACATGACGAGTCATTTTGTTCTCCAATAGTCGATAGACGGCCGATCGAATTGCCGGATTTATGTGCCGTAGAAGATGTCGAGATTGGCGCGCATCGACGTACGCGACGATTCAGTCAAATATTCCATGTGACCGCCATCGTCCTCCTTGACAACAACGCGGCCGCCTTTTCCGGGATTCGTCAGATCCAGCAGGCCGACGTACGCCAGATCGAGCTCGGTCTGGAAAAACGGGGTCACACTGTCATGATAACCATGCAGCACTAGAACCTTGACATCTGGCGCATACACCAATGTTTCGACCAGGTCGAGTACGCTGCGGCTCTGACTTTCCCCTCTATGTCCATGCACCCAGTAATTGACGGCGACGTCACTGCCATAGAGTTGCATTTCATTGGCGTTCCTGTAATTAAATTGCTCCACCAATAGCGGTTTGATGGCGCCATAGAAAGCCGCATCCTCGTAGAAAGACAATTTAAAATTGAATTCTCCCGTCTTCAGCATGCGCCCATCGTAGTCATTGAACGACACGGAAGTGCCTGCCGGATAAAGCTGAGTGCCGATGGAGCGGAAATTAAAATTCCCCAGGTCAAGTGGCCGAGACGCCAGGTCATTTGCTGACCACCCTCCAATCCTGTTTAGTTCAAGGGCAAGCGAATTGGAGATAGTTACAGTGAAATTTATTGATGGGGAAAGTTTGTCAATTACAAATTTCCGAAGGTGGGATGCATAATCATCATTTGACTGCGCGCCTCGGACAGAGGATTTCCCAAAAAAAGCGGCCACTTCTGCTACCGTTGGGAAACTCCCCAGTGCATTATCACCTTTGGTTGCCACGTATCCATAATCCAGGATGGGTGATTGAAGGGCCATTCCGGACAACACAATCGGCTTCTTTCCGGTTGGGTCCTGCGCGTAATCCCGTGTGCCTGCTTTCACGAGCAGATCGGCCAGAATGGGGGTGCGAATGCCACTATAGGATTCGCCCATCAGATATTTCGGCGAACTCTGGCGATTATTTCGGTTGATATATGCAGTGATGAAATCCCGAAACACTTCCGCATCGGCATCCGTACTCCAGAAATCGCGATTCTTGTGAGGCGCGATGGCTTCCGAGTAGCCGCTTCCAACGATGTCCACGTACACGAGATCCGTCTGATCCAGCAGGGTCTGATCGTTGTCGACCAACGGGTAGCTATCGGGCATATCGGGACCATCGGGCACCTTCGGTGCACCGACCGTCAGCCGTTTGGGTGCCCACGAACCCAAATGCAACCAGATCGACGGCTCACCCGGGCCGCCGTTGAACACGAAAGTAACCGGTCGTTTGTCCTTGGGCAAGTCATCACGCGTATAGGCCATATAGAACACCGACGCCTTGGCATCCTTCTTCGTCGGATTGGCCGAATCCTTGGGCGCCCATGCGATCAGATGGCCCGCCGATGCGGTGTACGCGATTGTTTTGCCGTTGGCGGTCATTTGATGATGTTTGGCACTCGGCGTCTCGTCAACGGATTTGAGATCGAGGCTTGCCGAGGCAACGTCATCGGTGGTGTCACCTGCACCACCATTGGGGCCGCTGCGATAACTCACGCTATTCATCGCATCTGCGTCCTGGGCAGCCGCATAGTGGTTGGGGTCTACGATCGCATGGTCAGCCGGCCAATTGATTGGCGATGCTGGCGGCGACGAATTGGTTTGCGGTGGTGAACTAGTCGCTGATGGCAGAGTCGGCGCGGTTTTGGCGATACTCGTGGAATCGTTATCTCCGCCGCACGCAGCCAGTGTCACCGTAATCAGGAGGCCGAGCGAAAGTTTTAGTCTGACATTTGATGAGAAAAGATACTTAAACGGGCAGCGACGCATGTTGTCTCCATACCAATCTTGGATGTTGATGATTGCACGATAATTAGTTTGCCTAAACAAATGAAACAGATAAAAATCAATCTTGGTCGAGATAGGGTAGGTTTCGTTTGCAAGCTGGAGCGGATGAAATATTTGGTAGCAAGGTGGCTGCTATATAAGAGACGGTTTCATAGAGCCTGTTCGGCGCGCCGGAGAGCGTTCCAGCAGATTAGGCAGCAACCGAGTTTGAGGAGCGCGCCGTGCATATCGGCACGGCGCTTGAAACGAATACGGAGGCGACGGAAGTGATGCAGCCAAGCATGCCTGCGTTCAACGACCCAGCGATATTTGCCAAGGCCGCTGCCATGTTCGGTTCGGCGCTCGGCGATCACCGGCTCGATACCGCGCTTGCGCAATGCTCGTCGATGTCGCTCGGCGTCGTAACCGCGATCGGCGTAGACCACACGCGGTCTCTGCAGTGGGTGGCCGCGCAATCCGCGAATCGATGATGAATCGACAGCGGCTCGCGAGAAGTCGATCTGGTCTGCTGCTCGCAGCTTCGCGGGCAGCAGTTCGTGCAAGCGGTCCCGCACTCCGGCAGCCTGCCGATCGCGTAGCCGTCGCCAACATGTCACGCCCGAGCCGCATCTCATCTCGGCGGGCAGGTCGCGCCAGCGCAGTCCGGTCTCGAGAACGAACAAGATTCCGATCAGCGCGGCGCGATTCGAAACAGGCAGGCGACCTGGATTCTTCTCGCGCCGCGGCTTGGCTGGCGGCAGTAACGGCTCGATCGTGTCCACAATTCGTCGTCGATGATCGGCTTGCCCGTCTCCTCTGCCTCGGTTGTTCCGATGCCTGAGAACAGCTCGCCGCACAAGTTAAGCCTCACGGGGCCTTTGTGAAACCGTCTCCAAAGCACTTCAACTCACCAGACGGCGCGTGCGCGGTCAGACCTCTCCGCGATCTCGTTGACGACGGGAGAGACTTGACCTTGAGTACGACACGAAACCAGTCGATGCCTGGCACAAGCATTTCGACCGGTAATAGACGCTGGGTCTCAGGAGCAATTGTCGCGACGAAGCTGAATTGCAGCAATGACCCGATCTCTGAATTTATGTATAGGAATACTCCTAAATAAAGTATCGGAAAAGCCTGATTTCAAAGTTTTATTTTTACACGTGCTAATTTGCACAATTGAATCATGCTGGAATAATATTCAAATAAAGTTCGCATGGCTCAATAACATTGAGTGCCTTCCAGTCACCTGCCACAAAAAATGCGACCTCGCTCTCCATCTCCTCTGCCTCGGTTGTTCCGATGCCTGAGGTTAACAGCTCGCCGCACAAGTTAACAGCCCAACGGGGCCTTTTTGAAACCGTCCCTTAGAGACCACCCTGCGCCTCCATGCGCACGTCGCGCCGAACCGCCTGCGGCGGCACGCCGAATCCGCGTACGAAGGCTTCGCGCATGTGGCGGCGGTCGCGAAAGCCGGTTTCCTTTGCGATCACGTCGAGCGGATGCCGGCTCTGCTCGATCATCAGCCGCGCCGCTTCGAGCCGAAGCCGCTCGATGGCCTTGGCCGGCGACTGTCCCGTTTCGAGCGTGAACACGCGGCTGAACTGGCGCGGGCTCAGGTGTACGGCGTCGGCCAGTTCCTCGACCGTCAGCGCGTGGCTCAGGTTCTGGCGCGCATAGTTCAGCGCATTCTGGATGCGGTCGGATTTCGGCGCGAGGTCCAGCATCTCCGAATGCTGCGACTGGCCGCCGGCCCGGCGCTGGTGCATCACCAGCTTGTGCGCGACTGACCGGGCCGTTTCCGCGCCCAGATCCTTTTCCACCATCGCGAGCGCCAGGTCGAGGCCGGCCGTCATGCCGGCGGAGGTCCAGATCGGCCCGTCGACGATGTAGATCCGGTCGTCCTCGACGCGGATGTCCGGAAAGCGCTTCTGCATCTCGCGCCCGAACGCCCAGTGCGTCGTCGCGCGCCGCTGCGCCAGCAGGCCCGCTTCCGCGAGCACGAAGCCGCCGGTGCAGATGCCGGCGATGCGCCGCGCGCGCGTGCCCGTCTTGCGCAGGAACGCGAGCACGCCGTCCGGCGCGGGCGAGGCGAGCGGATCGTTGACCCCGGCGACGATCCACGTATCGACGTCGAGCCGGCCGCGCAGCGGCCGCGTGCTCACCGCGACGCCCAGCGACGAGCGCACGTCGCCGCCGGCGACCGAGAAATTGTCGAGCGTGTAGAACGCGTCGCCCGTCGTGAGGTTCGCGTACTCGAACACCGACTGCGGCGCGAGCGCCATGATCTGGAAACCGTCGCTGATCAGGAAGCCGATCCGGTGCATGTCCGTTCTCCCGTCGATTCGCGCAAAGCGGTCACGCGATGTCCTGAATCATACCCATCTACGTCATTTCCGTCTTTCCGGGTCAAGGCCAGAATGCACTCACGCATTCATTCATGACCTTCAAACAGGAGTGACGTCATGTCTCAAGCACACCGTGGTACAGCCCTGATTACCGGCGCATCGTCGGGTCTCGGCGCCATTTACGCCGACCGGCTCGCACGCCGCGGCTACGACCTGATCCTGGTCGCGCGCAACCGCGACCGGCTGGTCGCGCTGGCCGAGCGCATCACGAACGACACGCACCGGAGCGTCGAAATCGTCGATGCGGACCTGAACGACCGCGCGGCGCTTGCCGCCGTCGAAGCGAAACTGAAGCAGGACGCGAGCATCACGCTGCTGGTCAACAACGCGGGCGTGGGCACGCATACGCCGCTGCTCGACAGCGACGTCGACGCGATGACGCGGCTGATCGACCTGAACGTCACCGCACTCACCCGCCTCACGTATGCCGCTGTGCCGGGCTTCGTCGCGCGCGGCAACGGGGCCGTGATCAATATCTCGTCGATCGTCGCGATCTCGCCGGAGACGCTCAACGGCGTCTACGGCGGCAGCAAGGCGTTCGTGCTCGCGTTCAGCCAGTCGCTGCATCACGAGCTCGCCGACAAGGGCGTGCAGGTGCAGGCGGTGCTGCCGGGCGCAACGGCGACGGCGTTCTGGCAGACCGGCGGCCTGCCGGTCGAGCACTTGCCGAAGGAGATCGTCATGTCGGCCAGCGACATGGTCGATGCGGCGCTGACGGGCTTCGATCGTCGCGAACTCGTGACGATCCCGTCGTTGCATGCGGGTGAGGAGTGGGACGCGTACGAGGCGGCGCGGCGCACGATGTCGCCGCACCTGTCGAACGATGTTCCGGCGCCGCGCTATACGGCGGCGCGATAAGTCGTCCCTGTCGATCCGGCATTCGATCGAAACCGATCAGGAGTCCATGTCACGGGGCTCAGTTTCGAAGGCGAGCAGTCACGCGCGAACGCGATGCGGGATCATTTGGCTGCGGCCGCGTTGTCCTTTGCCGCGGACGTCGACGCGCCGATGTTGCTCGATTGCCTGACGAGCTGCTCGGTCATCGCGGCGGCGACTGCGTTGGACCCCGTGGACGAGCCGCGCTGGTCCGTGCTCGAGCGAGCTGGAAGGTTGGGCATCGGCAATGAAGGATCGAGCTTGGCCGACTCGCGCACGAGCGCGGCCGTTTCAGGCGTCGTGCCCTGATTCGGCGTTGCGTGACGTTCGAGGCCGTCGCGTCGGCGCGGCGCGCGTTGTGCCGGGCCTGTCTTGGAAGCGGAAGAGTCCTGGGCATCGACCGACACGACGGTGACGGACGGTGGCGCGCTCGGCTGCGGTTGGGGCTGCGGGTGCAGTTGCACGCTGACGCGCGGTGTCGCCGAGCCCGATGCGGGCGCCGCGCTGACGGCCACGGGTGCCTGCTTTGGCGGCGCGCTCACGGGCGCGGGCGGCGGTTGCGATACGGTGCTGACAGGTGCAGGCGGCGGTGGCGGCGCAGCGTCGACATGCTTCGCGGGCGCAGCGGGCGCGACAGGTGCAGGCGCGGCGGAAACCGGCGCGGGCCGGATGCTGCCTTGCGACGCGTGATCTTCGTTCGATCGGACGTCGGCGGACAGCGTTCGGGCAGGATCGGCGATGCCGGCCGTGCCTTCTTCCATCGCACGGTGGTCCGCCTTGAGGAGCATCAGGTACGACGTGCCTGTCGCCACAACCAGAAGCCCCCCGGCAATCATCAGTGTCTTGCGGGCATTCCTCATACTTCATTCACCGGTCATTCAATCGACATGACTGGACGATGATAAACGAGCGTCGCCGCATCCCCTCCGATGAATACAATTTGTTGCATTGCGCTGATACCCCATTTCCCCGGGGCGTATCTACCCGAATCGCACGCAATAGACGGGCGGCAAATGCGCTGAAACAAGGTGCCAGCTTTCGCCGCCGTCGCCGGACGTCCAGAGCCCGCCCGTGGTCGATCCCATCGCGAGGCGCGTGCCGGAGTCGTCGATCGCGAGCCCGTGGCGATACACGAGGTCATACGCGGGCGCAGCGGGCAAGCCGTTCGAGAAGCGTTCGAACGTGCGGCCGCCGTCGCGCGTGCGCGTGACGACGAACGCGCCGTTCACCGGGATCCGGCATTCGTCCTTCACGGCGGGCACGAACCATGCGGTGTCCGGTTCGCGCGGGTGCACGGCCACCGCGAAGCCGAAGCTCGACGGCTGCGCGTCGATCCGATGCCAGTGCGCCGCGCCGTCGGTCGAGCGGAAGATCGCGCAGTGATGCTGGGTCCACAGCACATCGGGGTGGGCCGCGCATTGCACGACGCGGTGCGGATCCTGCACGTTGGCTTCGCCGCGCCGCTCGGGCGGCATATAGTCGGCCTCCATGCCGTCGGCAGTCACGCGCCAGGTCGCGCCGCCGTCGTCGGTTTGCCAGACGCCGCCGCACGATACGCCGATCGACACGTGCCGGCTGTCGCGCGGATCGACCATCACCGAATGGATGCCCGGCGCGTCATAGCCGCCGCCGAACCACTCGCGGCGTTCCGGGCGATCCCACAGCGCGCGGTTGAGCGTCCAGGTGTCGCCGCCGTCGTCGGAACGGAACAGCCCGCCCGGAATCGTGCCGGCCCACAAGGCGCCCGGCTCGTCCGGGCCGCCGGTTTCGAGCGACCAGATTTGCTGGAGCGACCACGCCGGCGCAGGCGGGCTGGGGGTGGGTGTGCTCGCGTTGTCGGTGCTTGCTTTCGCTGCATCGTCCGATGGCTGCGGCGGGTAGACGGGTACCGCGCACGCTTCCCAGTCGGTCTTCCCCGCACGCTGACGATGCAGCTTCACACCGAAGTGGCCGAGATTGAGGGCGGCGTACAACGTTCCGTCGCGCGGATCGGGCAGCACCATGCTGACCGGCTCGCCGGCGAAATGCGGTGCGCCGAGCGTCCAGCCGCCGTTGCCGTCGGTCTGCAGAACGAACAGACCCTTTCGAGTCGCGACAAGCAATCGATCGTTCATGTCGAGTGTCTCCTGTCGACCAGGGTGGCCCATCCAATGCGCGAGAATGCGACCCCGTCATCCGCCCGACAGCGCCTGGACGACGTACACCCGGCTTTCATCGCCGAGTGCATCGGACAGATGCTGGCGGTCGCGCACCGGCTGCCCGTCGACGAACACGGCGAGATGCTTTCGCAGCGCGCCCTGATCGTCGAGGATGTAGCCGCGCAGCCCGGGTTGCGCGGTGAAGACGGTTTCGAGTGCGTCGCCGAGCGTGCGCGCGTCGATCTCGCGCTCGGGCGTTGCGACATGTCGCTGGATCGAAGCCGCGAAGAAGAGGTGCGCCATGGCGGGAGGCCGGCGGAGAGGCCGCGCGGGGAGGGCTGTGCCCGTTGGTTCTGTAGTTTAGGCGATACGTCGCGCGCGCGGCGGCGTGGCGGTTCGACAGAACCGGGCGAATCGGCAACAATGCGGCCCGGATTGATATTGAGTGACGGAGTGATCTGGAATGCCGCAACTGGCCTTGTCGATTGTCGAGCCCGCCGTAGAAGACATCCTCGCGGGAAGGAAGCAGGTGGAGATCCGGTCCTGGGCGCCTCCGGAGATCCCGCTGGTCGATCTCGTGCTGGTTCAGAACAAACGCTACTTGCGACAGGACGGGCAGGAAGATCCGGACGGCGTTGCGCTCGCGCGGGTCGACGTCGTCGGTGTACGCGACTGGACGCCCGACGACGCGCGTTCGCAAGGCAAGCAGTGGTGTGCCGGGTACGTTTGCTGGGAGTTGGCCAACGTGCGGGCGATCGACCCGCCTGTCCCGTGCATCGCCCGGCGCGGCATCTATGCGCTGGAACCGGCCCGCCCCCCGGCACCCTAGCGCTTACGGGCGAGCGTCGTCGGCGGGGATCGGTACCGGTGTGGGTCCGTCCTTGCCGTCGTCGATCCGCCAGCCGAGCGTGTGCAACGTCGCTCGCAAGTTGTCGGCCTTTGCCCAATCCCTGTCGGCGCGTGCCTGCGCACGTGCTTCGAGCAATGCTCGAACGTCTTCGGGAATATCGGTGACAGCCGGCTTCCAGTCCTTCAATCCAAGCCCGAGGACCCCGTCGAAGTAGTCGATGGTCGCTCTCAATGTCGCGGGCGGCAGGTCGCTTTTCACGAGTTCCCAAAGCACAGCGAGTGCCTTCGGCATGTTCAGGTCGTCGTTCACTTCGCGGTCGAATCGCTCGGCGAAGCCCGCATCGATGCGGCCGCCTTCCGGCCAGCCCGCAACCATGTTCCGAAGCCGATTCAACGCCGTGTGCGCCGCGTCGAGCGATGCCCAGTTGAAGTGCAGCTTGCTGCGATAGTGCGCGCTGACGCACAGATAGCGGTACGCGAGCGGATCGACCCGCCTGTCGCGCAGCGTGTCCAGCCGGATGAACGTGCCGCCCGACTTCGACATCTTCGCGGCGTCCAGCGTCAGGAAGTGCCCGTGCATCCAGTAGTTCGCGAGGCGCGTGCCATGGGCCGCCTGGGTCTGCGCGATCTCGTTGCTGTGGTGCACGGCGATGTGATCCTCGCCGCCGCAATGGATATCGAACCACGTGCCCAGGTACTTCGCGGCCATGGCCGAGCACTCGATATGCCAGCCCGGAAAGCCGCGGCCCCACGGGCTGTCCCATTCCATCTGCCGCTTCACGCCGGCCGGGCTGAACTTCCACAACGCGAAGTCCGTGATGCTCCGTTTCGCACCGAGCGCGACGCGCTTGCCCGCCTGCAGGCCCGCGCGGTCCAGCCGCGCCAGGTAGCCGTAGTCGTCCTGCCGGCCGGTGTCGAAGTAGAGGCCGTCGTCCGTCCGGTACACGTAACCCGCGCGTTCGATTTCGGCGATCAGCGCGATCTGCTCGTCGATATGGTCCGTCGCGCGGCACCAGACGGACGGCTCCAGCAGGTTCAGCGTGCGCCAGTCCGAAACGAACGCGTCGGTATAGCGTTTCGCGAGGGTCCACGCCGACTCGCCGGTGCGCCGGCTGCCTTTCTCCATCTTGTCCTCGCCTTCGTCGGCATCGGATGCCAGATGGCCGACGTCGGTGATGTTCACGACGTGACGCACGTCGTAGCCGTTGCGCATCAGCGTGCGACGCAGGATGTCCTCGAACACGTAGGTTCGCAGGTTGCCGATATGCGCATGGTCGTAGACGGTCGGGCCGCAGCAATACATCCCGACGGAGCCGGCATGGATCGGTTCGAACGCGCGCAGGGTGCGCGACCAGGTGTCATACAACGCGAGCGGCATGGCAGTTTCCCGTCCTGAAAGGGTTGAACGAAAACAAAAAGGCCGCCGGTTTTTCAACGGGCGGCCAGAGGGCATTCGATGCGGCGATGTATCGCGAACGCTAGACGCAGCTTCCCCCCGGCATGTCGCGACAACATGCGAAAACGAACGAGGCGGGGAAGGGGTAGGTGCGATGCATGTGGACGATGGTAGCGTCTCTTGCGTGTCGAGGTCAATCGGAGCCGGCTGATCGGAAATGGGCGGCAGCCGTCGCGTCTCGAAAACGGCCCATGCTATATTCGCATGCGAACAATTCATGAGGTGTGGGGAATGGATCATCGGCTCGTCTATCTGCTGAATGTGGGCCAACGTCGCCTGCACAGATGGTCACAGGCCAGGACGGCCGCGGGCGGGGTGACGGCGGCGCAGGCAGGCCTGCTCTTTTATCTGGCGAAGAACGACGGCGCGCTGACGAGCGAGGCGGCGGCGGCCCTCGATCTCAAGGCGCCGGGAATGAGCGGGCTGGTCGATCGCGCCGAGCGCGCGGGCATCATCGAACGCCACGCCGACGAAACCGATCGACGCGCGTCGCGCCTGTGGCTGACCAAGGAAGGACGCGCCGCGCTCAAGCGCACGAAGGCAGGGCTCGCCGATTTGAATGCGCGGCTGACAGAAGGGTTTACGGCGCCCGAGATCGACGTCGTGGCGCGATGGCTGGCAAGCTTGCAGGACAAGTTTCCCGACCTCGACGACGCGCCGGACGCGTAACGCGAGGGCGCCGGCGGCGCCCTGCGGTGCGTATTGCCGGCTATCGCCGGTTATCGCGGGTTATTGCCGAACGATCTTCGTGAAATCAGGCTGGCGCTTTTGAGCAAACGCCATGAAGGCTTCCTTCGCTTCGGCGCTGGCAAGCCGCTCGACGAAGATCGCGCTTTCGCTATCCATCTGGGCGACCAGCTTCTCCGCGTCCCGCATCAGTTGCTTCATTGCGGTGAGCGACCCGATGGGTCTCGCGGCAATTTTTTCGGCGACGCGGCGCGCTTCCGCGTGCAGCTCCCCAGCCGGAGTCGTCCGGTTTGCGATACCCCATGCGACGGCCGCATCGGCCGGAACAGGATCCCCGAGCGCGAACATTTCGAACGCGCGCACATGCCCGATCCGCAATGGCAGCAGGTAGCTCGAGGCGGCTTCCGGAACCAGCGCGAGGTTCACGAACGGGGTGATCAATTGCGCGTCGTCGGCAAGCAGCACGTAGTCGCAATGGAGCAGCATCGTCGTGCCGACGCCGACAGCCTTGCCCTGAGCCGCCGCGATGATCGGCACCGTCGCGGTCGCCAGGCCGCGCAGAAAACGCAGGACGTTCGGCTCCTTCGGCCCGTTGCCCATCGCCTGCGCCGCGAATTCCGACACGTCGTTGCCAGACGTGAATGCGTCTCCGTCGGCCTGGATCAGCAGCACCCGAATCGCGTCGTCGTCGTTCGCTCTCGCGATGGCATCCGCGAGTGCGCCGTACATGTCGTTGGTGAGCGCGTTTTTCTTGTCCGGCCGCGAAATCGTTGCGGTCAGTATGCCGTCTGAAAGGTCCATCCTGATTTCTGGGGTCATTGCCTTGCCTCCTGAAAATGCGGTGGTGCGCCGCTGGAACGCCAGCAAGCGTTACGGTTCGCATGCGAAGTATATTGTTGTTCGCATGCGAAGTAAACGCGCATGAGCAGATCGCCTGCAGACGAGGCGGATAACCGCGTCGATCGATCAGAAGGTCTGGTCCGCAATGGCATGAGCGACCCTTTCCAGGGACTGCTCGAGCGTGGACAGGCTGACGGAACCGAGTGCCAATCGAAGGGCATGAGGAACGTGCGACGACGTCGCGTACGGATGGGCCGTCGACACCGAGATCCGTTCGCGCTGCAGCGCCATCGCGACCGCGTCCGCGCGCACCTCGTGTGCGAGCGGAAGCCACAGAAAATACGATGCGGGATGGCCGACCCGTTTCAGGCCGTGCAACACGCGAGCCGCGATTTCCTGGCGCTGCGCGGCGTCCCGGCGTTTTTCGGCTTCGAGCAGGGCGACCGTGCCGTCTTCGATCCATCCGCACGCGATGGCCGTCATGGTCGCGGGGGTGTTCCAGGTCGTCGCGCGAATCTTGCGCTCGATCTTCGGAACCCATTCGCGCGGCGCATGGACGAAGCCGACGCGCAGCCCCGTTGCGACACTCTTCGACAGGCTCGATACATGGACCGTCGCTTCCGGCGCGAGCGACGCGAGCGGCGGCGGCGCGCCTTCGGCGAGGAAAGCGTACGCGGCGTCCTCGATGACGAGCAGCCCGTGCCGTCGTGCGATCGCGACGAGCTCCCGGCGTCGCGTCGCACTCGTCACCCAGCCGAGCGGATTGTGCAGGGTCGGCATCGTGTAGACGGCGCGCACGCGCCGCCGCTTGCACAATGCGGCCAGGGCGTCGAGATCGGGGCCGCGCCCGGCGGCCGGGATCGGCGCGAGCTCCAGCCGATTGGCCTCGGCGGCCAGCTTGAATCCCGGGTAGGTCAGCGCATCCACGGCCACCACGTCGCCCGGTTCGAGCAACGCCATGGCGACCGTCGTCAAGCCGTGCTGCGCGCCGCTCACGAGCAGGACGGTTGCGGCCGTTGCCGCCAGGCCCTGGCCGGCCAGGTGGCGCGCCGCCGTGGCGCGCTCGTGCTCGCGCCCGCCGTGGGGCTGGTAGCGCAGCAGGGATTCGAGGTCGCCTTTGGCCGCGAGCTGGCGCAGCGCCGTCCGGAACAGCTCGGTCTGGTCCGGCGAAGACGGGTAGTTGAAGCTGAGGTCGACCGTGTCCGCGCCCCACGTCTGCAGGTCGATGCCTTGCCCGAGCGGCAGCGGCGCCTTGACGAAGGTGCCGCGCCCCGTTTCGCCGCTGACCAGCCCCATCGCCTGCAGCTCCGCGTAGACGCGGGTCGCCGTCACCAGCGCGAGGCCCTCGCGGGCAGCCAGGTCGCGGTGTGTCGGCAGGCGCGTGCCGGGCAGCAGGCGGCCTTCGCGGATGTCCGCCGCGAGTCGATCGACCAGTGGCTTGTAGCGGGGCGCGCGCATGCCAGCGTATCCATGACAATAATTTGATTGTATTGATTGTCGGTCCTAGCATGGCGCAATACAACCTCACCGCTTGCACGACGACGCCATGCACATCGCCATCCTGACATTCGAAGGCTTCAACGAACTCGATTCACTGATCGCGTTCAATCTCCTCAACAGGGTCGGAAAACCCGGCTGGCGGGTCTCGATCGCGAGTCCGGAGCCACGCGTGCGCTCGATGAACGGCGTGGTGCTGGAGGCCCAGGCGTCGCTGGAGGAGGCATGTGTGGCGGACGCCGTGCTCGTCGGCAGCGGGGTGCGAACGCGGGACATCGTCGCCGATGCCGGGTTGATGTCGCGGCTCAGGTTCGACCCGGCACGCCAGTTGCTGGGCGCGCAATGCTCGGGCACGCTGGTTCTTGCCCGGCTGGGTTGGCTCGACGGCGTGCCGGCTTGCACGGACCTGACCACGAAGCCGTGGGTCGAAGAGGCCGGTGTCGCGGTGCTCGACCGGCCTTTCGTGGCGGCGCACAACGTGGCGACCGCGGGAGGATGTTTGTCGTCGCAGTACCTCGCGGCGTGGGTGATCGCGCGTCTCGCGGGCGTCGACGCGGCACGCGCCGCGATTCACTACGTCGCGCCGGTGGGTGAGAAGGAGGCCTATGTGACGCGTGCGATGGAAAACATTGCGCCGTTCCTGTGAGGAAACCGAATCACTGCCTGACGCGCCGGCGGCTGGCGTCTCCGAACTCGCGATCGGCCGTCTTGTCGAAGGAATATCGCCGGAGACATCTAATGAAGCGCCTTGGCCCTGCCGCTGTCCTGTTCCTGCTTGCCGCCGCCAGCCTGTCGACCGCCTTCGGCGCAGGCCAGGGCAACGCTCCCCCGGCTCCGGCGGACGCAAGGAATTGCGTGCCGCCGACCGCCGTCGATGCGACGCACCCCGCTCGCTCCCCGTCGAAACCCCCGTTGATCCGCGTGTGCGCCGGTGATTCCGACACGCAACTGACGCTGCCCTGGTTTCTGACCGACATCATCCACGCGGTGAACACGCATCAATCGGGCCGCGATCTGCTTCGCAAGATGCGAGAGGATTTCTGAGTCGCGGCCCGCCGTGGTGGTCGCGGGGTTCCGGATCGGGCCGCGCCGTCATGACGACGCTTGCGGGCCGTAGGTCTCGAGGTAGGCGGTGACGAGGCGTCGTGCCTCCTTGATCCGTGCGTTGTCGCCTTCCGGGTCGTGCTGGTACGCGGCATCGAGAATCGTGTCCCCGGCCATGAGCGCGACATGCAGGACGAGCAGCGGCGTGCTCGGGCGCAGGAGCCCTTGCTGGACGAGGTAGTGCCGGAGCCGCTTGACCAGCGATTCCTGATAGCTTCGCGCCATGTCGGCGAGCGCCTTGCTGTCGCCGGCGTACCAGAGCTGGAGGAAGCCCGGGTGCTGGTTGTAGTAGTCGAGCTGCCGGTCGATGACCGCATCGACGACGTCGCGCAGGCTGCGTGCCTTGGGAAGGTGCAGAACCGGGGTGAGGTATGCGTCTAGATCGCGCAGATGGCGTTGCGCGAGTTCGATTTCCACCTGATGGCGGTCGGCGAAGTAGTGGTAGACGGAGGCAATCGGGATCCCGGCGCGATCGCCTATCGCCTTCAGCGTGGCAGCCTCATAGCCTTTTTCGGAGAGCAGGGCCTCGGCGGCGTCGAGGAGCGCGCGCCTGCGCTCGACGCCTCGGCGTTGTACCCCGGCCGTGCGTACTGGCATTGCGGTTGTCGGATCCTTTTTTTCGATCATGGTTCGAGAATTTATCGGTCGAGACCGGCGGAACACAGCGCGCGTCGGGCGAATCGGTCGATCCGGCCACGGCGCATTCCGGCCGTTGCTCGACCTGGGTAGTTCCTGGGGAGTCGCAGTATCGACACGGAAATATCGAACACCTGAATGCAAACGCGATTCGATATCTGGTTTGTGGATGCCCGGGCAGATACCTCACGCAACGGACGTAACAGTGTACATGCGCGTCGTGCGAACAGGGCGAAACGAGCATGGGCGACGACGTCGGTATCTCGTACCGTGCACCGCCGCCGAGCCTGCCGGGCAGCGGGTACACGCCGGGTACAAGGCGGATTCAACGGGTCGTCGCAACATCTCCAGATTGGAGGTGTTGAATGGGACGACCACTGGGATGGGGCTCGGAACAAACGGGAAGGCCCGTCGTGCGATCACCTGGCAGACCGGGTGTCAATCAACTCGACGAGATCTGCGCAGACCGCGTGTTCAAGATGATCGACATGGAACACCTGGCCCCGCCGGCCCCACGCAATTGACCCGGCCGGGCGCCGGCAGCGCGTGCCCGCACTCGTGAACGCGCCGCCACGGGAAGCACGGTTTTTCCTCGATTGGTACAACCTCTAGTGCTGCGATTCCAGTGCGATACGCACCGCCAATCCGGCCAGCACGGTACCCATCAACCAGCGCTGAACCCGTGCCCAGACCGGCCGCCTGGCGAGAAACACCGCGATCGAACCCGCCATGCTCGCGATCACGGTGTTGACGCTGACGCTCACCAGGATCTGTACGCAGCCGAGCGCCAGCGATTGAGCGAGCACGCTGCCGTGTCCGGGCGAAATGAACTGCGGCAGCAGCGACAGATACATCACCGCGATCTTCGGATTCGTGAGGTTGGTGACGAACCCCATCGTGAAGAGTTTGCCGCGACTGTCGTGCGGCAGCTGCCGGACCTGAAACGCCGAGCGGCCGCCCGGCTTGAGCGCTTGCCAGGCGAGGTATGCCAGGTACAGCGCGCCACCGATGCGCAATGCATCGTATGCGTAGGGCACGGTCAGCACGAGCGCGGTGATGCCGAATGCCGCGCAGAACATGTAGAACACGAACCCGAGCGCAATGCCGCCGAGCGAAACCAGGCCCGCGCGGCGGCCCTGGCAGATCGAACGCGAGATCAGGTAGATCATGTTCGGTCCGGGTGTGAGGACCATGCCGAGCGACACGAGTCCGAAGGCAAGCAGAGTGGGGGTGGCAGGCATGGGGGCGCTATCCGGAGGGCGGAATCAGGTTGACGGGTGCCAATCAATGTATTGCATATCGACTTTATCTTGTGTGAATAAAATGCAAGCCACCCATGAGCACGCTTCATCACTCCGCGCGCCGTTTACGTTTGCTTTCGCACCCGCGTCTTGGTCGTCTTGCTCCCCTTGCCGCGTTGTGCGGTGGTGAGCCGGATGAATTCGTCGACCACCGCATTGCCTGCGGTGTTCCATGACAGCCGAACGGAACGATGCAATTTCGGCGACAGCTCCAGTACGCGGCCGCCAAACGGCGTATACGTGAGCGTGATGCGAGGGACGATCGATACGCCCATGCCGGCCTCCGCCATCGACAGGACAGTGCGCGTCTCGACGACGTTGAACGCGGGCCGAAGCTGGCCGCCGCTGCGCGCAAAGTAATCGGCGATCACCGGCCCGCAGCCTCCCTTCGAGAAGATGTACGGCAACGCGGACAGCTGCTTTGCCGATACGCTCTTGCGGCCGTCGAACGTGCCGTCCGCGGCGACCGCGACGAAATCGTCGTCGAGTAGCGGCAGGTTGTTCGCGAAGGTCTTGGCGCCTGCCACGACGCCGATGTCGACGGTGCCGCTCTCGATCCACTCCTCGACTTCCTGGTCGGTGCCTTCGAGCAAAACCGCCGAAACGCCTGGGTGCATCTTTTTCAATTCTTCGAGTGCGGGCGCGACGAATGCGAGCGACACGCTCGGCAGCGAGCCGATCACGAGTCGGCCTTCGAGCTTGCCGCGCGACAGGCTGAATTGCTGCCGGAGTGTCTGGGTTTCTCGGACTACGTTCTGGATGTACGGCCAGAGACGTTCGCCAGCGGCCGTCAGTACGACGGGCTGGCGGTCACGCAGAAGCAGCTTGACCTGGGTGATGTCCTCGAGCTCGGTCAACGCGTGACTGATCGCGGATTGGCTGCGGTTGAGGCGGTCGGCGGCGGCGGTAAGGGAGCCGAGCTCGACGACGGCGGCGAGTGCTTGGAGTTGGGCTAGCGTCATTCATACCTCTCGTTCCATGGCATGCATATCGTGCATGGAACGATGATAGTTCATGAGCTATCTGGATGGGGTGTCCCTTGACCGCCGAACAAACCGACGCGCTTCTTTCATGGCGAGTCTTTCTCGGGTTCTCGATCCACACACATCCATCGCTGGGTTTGTGCCAGCATCGCTTCGCAAGAAGCGCGCAAAAGCGGAAATGCCGTCATTACCTTGCGCAGCTGCCGGATACGAATTGAATGATCGATGAATGGGTACGCATCCTGGTTTAATGCGATCCAGACTTTGTCCGCATCCGAGCAGGTGTCGATCCACCTTTCCAGGGTGGCGCGTACGAGCTCAAGCCGATTGGTCATTTGCCACGAGTTGGTTGAGGGTTTTTTTGCCGATCTTGGTCAGCACCAACTGACCGTCACCGATCCATAGGCTTGAAGCAAAAGGCAACCATTGTTGGGTATGGAAGACACAGTCGACGTTTGAGTGCTTGGGTATGCTTGAGAGTGAGCGAGCGGAATTGGCCGGTCGTCGACGTCAGCGAGCGGCGACTCCGACCCGGAGCGGTCTGTCGATCGCAGAAAATCGAGTGGCCGGTATGCGAACTCAACCGGCCACTTGGCCCAGATCAGGACCGGTTCCCCATGCGGAGGTTACGTGAGACGCCCGGCTGGGCACTAGGCGGCCGCTTCAGCATGGCCGCCCGGCAGTTCCCGGTCAGTACCGCTTTTTCGGCGGCAGCGACCGTTTGATCTGCTTGCGCAGGCGTGCCACTGCAGCAGCCT
The DNA here is from genome assembly GCF_004343775.1 of Burkholderia sp. SRS-46. Lineage (GTDB taxonomy): Bacteria > Pseudomonadota > Gammaproteobacteria > Burkholderiales > Burkholderiaceae > Burkholderia. The sequence goes on from NZ_PTXL01000003.1 coordinate 719,332, forward strand.
TTTTGCGTTTGCGTTCTGCGGTAGGTTTTTCATAGGCGGTCCGGGCCCGAAGCTCCGGAATCAAGCCGTTGCGCTCGATCGCGCGACGGAAACGGCGTAATGCAACTTCCACGGGCTCGTCGGGTTTCAGAATTACGGTAGTCAATTTTTTCCTTGGTTGAGATCCGCCGGCAATGGCGAATGGTGATGTGGATGTGCACGCAGCGTCGTGGCACAGGCAAGGGTTACAGCCGACGGTCGCGTATCGCGCCATCGACGACGGCGAAATGCCGGTCGTTGCGTTGCGCCGCCGCTCCGTTCATTCTTACGTCGAAAATCGATTCGTCCTCTCGTCAGGTCGTACGCCGAGCGTTCCGGCGTTACCCGATCGCCCGCAAGGATGCGAATGTGATGCTTGCGAATACGACCGGACGCGTACGCCCCTTCCACCACGCCATTGTCGAGCGTGACGCGGTAGCGGCTGTCTGGCAGCACTTCGTCAACGATACCATCGAGTTCCAGCAGTTCTTCTTTGACCATTCAAGGTTCCTGATCAATTGGCGGGACATGGGCTCGGATGCTGCATCGAGGAAGAAGCCGCGAGCGTTGATCGACATGCGCTTGCGCGGTAGTGGAAGCATGACATTTGCTCGGCAGCCCTTGCGTCCTGGAAGTCGTGGGCACCGCCTTGTCCGGGCGGCGCACCAGGTACGCGAGGGGATTGGTCAGACGAGACGGCTCGCAATACCGATGCGAGTCGGGGCGTGCAGTCCGGCGAGCTCGGCTATTGCTGGCGTCACTGGACTACCAATCAAAGGAAGATTCGCGACTAGCCGACACGCGTCTTTTCGGTGCTGTGCGAAGCGAACTAGGTTCTGCATTGTAACCGAGGGCCGCCATCTGCCCCGCCATTATCGGCGGGACCAGAAGGAAGGGGGGTTGTCAGCCATGCGTGCCGACGATGCGCAGTTCGGGATCCCACGTGATGTTTGGGTGCGCTTTGTCGCACCCGCCCTGGCGCCTCGGATGCGTTGGGTGTTACGAGCCGTGGCGTCGTCTTTAACCGCGCATGTCGACCCAGTTGCGTGCCCACTGGGCCGAGTGCTGCAGCGCTTGCTCTTCACTCTTGAAGTAATCGAGCGAATAGAACCAGTAGCGGCTTTCGGCTCGCGTGCTATCGATGCGTTCGAGCAGCAGGTTGGATGAAAAGCTGCCGTCGGGCAAGCGATGCGCCGAGGATTGGACGGCATAGCCGTTGTATTGTTGAATTTGTTTGCTTTGCATTTTAATTTTAATGATATTTGAGTGCGCACGTGCCGTGCGAAAAGTGCACGGGTGCGCCGATTCAAGGCCGTTCGAGCCGAATTCTGCAGCAGTCGAAAAGCGAAAAATGGCGTTGAAGCCTGAGGGGAGAATGAGGCACAACGAGGCGTATGACGCTTGGCAAGCTGCTCAATAAACAGATGCCAATCAGGAGCGATCGCGCCAACTGAGGGAGGCAAAGCTCCGCGAGGGTATCGCTGCAACCCGGCATCCGTCTCGGGAGGCCGGGTGCTTCAACTTTACATCGGCTTGATGTTAGCCGCTTGCAGCCCCTTCGGGCCTTGCTTCGTTTCGAAACTCACCTTCTGATTTTCAGCCAGCGTCTTGAAGCCGTCGCCCCTGATTTCGGAGAAGTGAGCGAACAGGTCGTCGCCGCCCTTGTCCGGGGTGATGAAGCCAAAGCCTTTGCTGTCGTTGAACCACTTAACGGTGCCGGTATCCATGAAGAATCCTTGAGAAAAAATACGAAGATTTGCGCTATTAAGGCGCGTGTGAAGCTTCAAGGAGGGAGAGGACAACGAATACCGCTGAGGAGCGAGCAATTGATGAACAGCAATCGAACTTCTTGAACTTCGAACGGCACATTACTCACCGGGTGGTTCGGCGTCAATACTTATTTTGTAACTGTTTCACTAGGCGGTCCGTTCTGCAGACGAAGCGATGCAGCCTTGCCTGGCATGGCGCGCAGGTTAGACAGAGGTGGCGGGCAGGCACAAGCCTAGGGCGGCACCGCACCCGCTGCACGTTCCCCCTCCGCCCACTCCCTGACTTCCGCCGCGAACAACCTCAGCGCCGTCGGCGGATGCCGATTCGCCGGGTAATAGAGACACAGCCCCGGATAAACCGGCCCCCACTCCGGCAGCACCTCGACCAGCCGCCCGGCATCCACATGCTCGACGACATGCGCCTGCGGCACCCACGCAATCCCCACGCCGGCCAACGCCGCATCGACCATCAGGTTGAGGTTCCCGAGCGTCAGCGGCCTGTCGACGTCGACGCTCGCGCTCTTGCCCCTGCGCGTCAGCTCCCACCGAAACAACGCGCCACTTTCGAAGCGAAACCGAATGCACCGATGCTTCGCGAGATCATGCGTCGCCCGCGGCATCGCATGCTGTGCGAGATACGCCGGCGACGCGACCGCCACGAACCGCATATCCGGCCCGAAGCGGACGGCGATCATGTCGCGCGGCACATCTTCCATCACGCGTATGCCCGCATCGAACCCTTCCGCGACGATATCGACGAGCCGCGAATCCGTGACGAACTCGATGTGAATGTCCGGATACCGCGCGAGAAACCCGGGATTCGCGCCGCGTTCGAGCGCGGCGTCACGTTCTTCGACACGGCCGAGGCCTACGGCCCGTTCGTCAACGAAGAACGGGTCGGCGAGGCCGTGATGCCGTTCCGGGACCAGGTCGTGATCGCCACCAAGTTCGGCTTCCGCGACGGCGACGTCGCGAAGTCGCTCGATAGCCGGCCCGAGCGCATTCGCGCCGTCGCCGAAGCCGCGCTGAAGCGCCTGAAAACCGATCGCATCGATCTGTTCTACCAGCACCGCGTCGATCCGACGGTGCCGATCGAGGATGTTGCGGGCACGGTCAAGGACCTGATCCGCGAAGGCAAGGTCAAGCACTTCGGCCTGTCCGAAGCCGGCGAACAATCGATCCGCCGCGCGCATGCGGTGCAGCCGGTGGCCGCGTCGCAAAGCGAATATTCGCTCTGGTGGCGTGAGCCGGAGGACAGGATCCTGCCGACGCTGGAGGAACTCGGCATCGGCTTCGTGCCGTTCAGCCCGCTCGGCAAGGGCTTCCTGACGGGGGCGATCGACGCGAGCACGACGTTCGACAAGACCGACTTCCGCAACATCGTGCCGCGCTTCTCCGAGGAAAACCGTAAAGCGAATGCGGGCCTCGTCGAACTGCTCGGCCGGATCGCCGACGGCAAGGGCGCGACGCGCGCGCAGGTTGCGCTGGCGTGGCTGCTTGCGCGCAAGCCGTGGATCGTGCCGATTCCGGGCACCACGAAACTGCACCGCCTCGAGGAAAACGTCGGCGCGGCCGCGGTGACGCTGACGGCGGACGATCTCGCGGCGATCGAAGCGGCGCTGCGGCAGGTCACGATTGCAGGTGACCGTTATCCGGCGCATCTGCAGCAGCGCGTCGATCGTTGATTCCCGAACCTGTCGGTCGCGATGGCCTGAGGCGGCAGCCCGTTGTGCACGGGCCGCCTCATTCGAACCCGTGACCGCGCATTACTTCCGAAACGTCCCGAGCAATTCGGCCTGCGCGACCACATGCCCCTTCATTGCCTTCTCCAGCGCGGCCTTGGTGGGCTGGTGCAGATCGGGCAGCACCGTATCGAGCGCATACAGCTTGTGGAAATAGCGGTGACGGCCGACGGGCGGGCAGGGGCCGCCATACGCGGTGCGCCGGAAGTCGTTGGTGCCTTCGAGCGTGCCCGGCGGCAGCGCGCTTCCGGCGAGCGCCTCCTGCAGCCCGGGCGCCGTGGGCGGGATGTTGTACAGCACCCAGTGGACCCAGGTCATCTGTGGCGCGGCCGGGTCCGGCGCGTCAGGGTCGTCGACGATCAGTGCGAGGCTCTTTGCGTTGGCGGGCACCCCGGACCACGCGAGCGGCGGCGACACGTCCGCGCCCATGCAGGTATGGCGGCGGGGAATCTCGCTCCCTTCGCGAAAGGCCGCCGAAGTCAGGATCAAGGTCATGGCGTGCTCCTCGGCGACGCTCTGCGCCGCCAATCCGGCGGCGCAGATCAGCGGGATCAGCAGGGATGCTGCGCGGCAGCGCATCGCAGGTGCTCCATCGGATTGCCCGGTGACGATCGTCACGCGCAAGCGCGGTCGGATCGTGCGCGCCAACGTTTGTCGATCCATGTCTCGCGAGGCGTCGCAGCGTCATTCGGGTATTTAAAAAAGCTAGTGCAGGCTGCGGCCAAATTCAACAGGCGGCGCGCTAACGGTCGAAGGGCTGTTTCTTGTCGGACAAAATTCGAAAGCAGGCGGTGCGTCAGCCGGTATCCGCTGCAAGGGAGCCGTTGCCCCATTTCTCCGCGGGCGCGCCGGTCGATGGCCGCGATCCCCCCCAAATCGATTCCCAGCCGGTCGCACCTCTGTCCGCGTCGACTTCAGGCCACGATGCTGCCATTCGTCGAAGCCTTTACCGGTTTTGCACAACCTCGGATAGTACGGCTTTGTCTGCGTCCATTCGATAATCCTCTTCTTCAACTTGTTGTCGGATGAAATGTTTTGCCTGTCGATACGTGCTCGACAGAGGGGTAATTAATATTTCGACAGGTAAAACGAATTGGCGATATTTTCGATAGGTAAAACGCATTTTCGAAATTTGACAATTTTTTTGTCAAATTCGTCGATAGGTCGCTAAAGAGTCGGGTTAGACTGCGTCTCGCAATGATGATGCGAGAGAAGCTGGTAATCGTGTGATGATTTTTGATATCGATCGCATATCGCCAGGTAAAACTCACCGGAAATGCGAGGCGGCGTGAATGATATGTTGGCCACGTTATTTGTTGAATGGTTCGCCTGAAGTGAGTTGAAGCATCCAAATGAAGAATGGAATATGTGTTTTCGAAATATCGGAGACGCAGGGGTATCTTTGGCGTGGGTTCCGAGGTTGAGTGTGATGTTGGCCATTGTGCGCTGGCTGCCCATGCGGTGGCGGACGCCACGGTTATGCCTGTGGCTGCTCGCGAATTTCCAGCTTCCAATCGATGCATGCCTCCCTTCCGTTGTTTTGGCACAGCGACGCGTGCGGCACGGCAACATGATTATCGAGTGCTGTGCCTATAAGGGAATCACGCCTGGCGACGTGCAGGCGAAGAATATATATGGATCGTCCGTTGCGTTGAGCTATTACGACCTGGTGGGCGTGTCATCGATGCCACAGCTCCGGCCGGTGGGAAGCTCAAAGTGGACATGTGATCAACTGGAAAGCTTGCGCCACCTGGGCATCCGGCACGGTGCGGATTTGAGAGATCTTCTCTGAGTCAATGATAGCGGTGCAGGGAGGACATGTCTTCCTGATTGCGCGCACCGATATCGACGATCGAATGTTCGAGCGTGCCTGCTCGCCAGCAGTGTATTAAAAGTTATCTACGTTGCCCGGGGTGGGGAAACTGTAATGAACTACATCGTCGACGCGGTCGACAGCGCGCTGAAGCTTTTGAATTGCGTGGCCGAGCATCCGCATCTCGGTGTGACCAGACTTGCGTTGAAGCTCGGCATCAACAAGTCTCGCACGTACCGTTTGCTCTGCACGCTCCAGCTCCATCGATACGTCGTGCGGGACGAGCGCACGTCGACCTATGCGCTCGGAACACAGGCGTTCGTCATCGGCGTCGCGGCGCTGCGACAGAGTGCGCTCATGCATGCCGCGCAGCACCACATGTTCGCGCTCAGCCTGGCAATCAACGAGACTGTCGTGCTGCGCGTGCGCGAAGGGCTCGAGACGATCTGCATCATGCGCTGCAACACGACCTGCGAGACCCGCACGATCGGCTCCGTCGGCAACCGGCGATCGATCGGACTCGGCGCATCGGGCAAGGTGTTGCTCGCGTTCGCACCCGTCGCGGTACGCGAAGAATATTTCGCATACCTGGGTAAATCCGCGGGCGGAAGTTCGCTTGAGATCGGCGACGCGCTCGACGCGATCGCGCGCAATGGTTACGCGGTGAGTGTCGGCGAGGTGACGGCGGGAACCGTTGCGATCGCGGTGCCGGTTTGCGACCGGACGGGCGCGGCGGTCGCGTCCCTCAGCGTGACGGGGCCGGAAATACGGATCAGCCGCGTCAACATTCATGACTATCTCGGGCGGTTGCAGGCATGCAGCCGCGCCATCTCCGCCCAACTCGGCCAGATCCCGATCCGCGCCGTGACTTGATCGGCTTCGATCCCGTGTTTGGCCTTGGGGTGCGGCTGGCCTGTTCGCGAATCAGTGGGTGCCGGTGTCGGCGATATGCCGCGTATCGACTCCGCCAAGATCGACCGGGACCACGACCGGCGTGCGGGGCTCCATTCACGCAGGCCGGGCGCAGTGCGCAACCCAGGTTCAGCGAGTCACCTATGCGCTGCCAGCGCGGACGGGATGCGTTGAGGCGCCCGCGAGAATCAGTCACGGCCGGGGATCGAACATCGACGACTGAAGAGAGACCGGCGCAGGAGCACGTGATGAAGACATATGGTGAGCTAATGGTGCAATTTGATCAGCTGAAGAAGGAGATCGAAATCGCGCGAGAGCAAGAGGCGCAACGCATCGCACGCCGAGTGCTCGAGTTGTTGGCCGAAAGCGGAGTGGATGTGCGGGAAATGGCGAAGCCGCAGCTCCGTGGACGGAAGGTTTCCCCGAAATACTGGAATCCGCAGACGGGCGCCACGTGGTCGGGGCGGGGACGCACGCCCAAGTGGCTGGTTGGTCAGGATCTGCGTCAATTTCTGATCGCGAACTCCGACGACGAGCAGTAGCCGTTGCACACAGATGGTATGGGCGAGGCGGGAACCCGAGTCCGGCTCCGGATCGAAATGTTTCGCTTGCCGACACGGGTAATCATATTAATAGAGTGTCTTGTTTTGATGAATAAGATATCGGTGTTGTGTTTTATCTGGCGATATGAGTTTGTATAAATTTAACATTGACTTCGCGTGAGTCGGCTTCATTTTTTTAAAATCAAATATAAACTGACTGAACTGAAGGGCGGCATTGTCGTGAGCCTGCATGGCGCTGCCAACGATGGTGAGGCGCAACCGGCATGCATGCGCATGGTTTCGTTGCTGCCGTGCGAAATATAAATGGATCTGAGAGGAGGCGATATCGATGCTCGCCTCGAAATTGACGGCCGGCAAGATTGAAATTGGACTGCAGCGAAAATAACGCGCCGGTTAAACCTGGCGGAATTATCGCGTGACCTTCGTCTGTTTATTGTTTTCGGCATGTCTTCGGCGACGCAGAAATTATCGGGCTGCGATTGCAGTCCGTCATAGTCGTATTGCTTTTCCAGTCATTGCCACTCGAGCGTGAAATGATTCGGTCGGTTTGCGGGGGCTTTGCCGCCCCCTGCTTCCTGGGAGAGATGCGGAAGAAGCGGGTGGGTGAGTTGATGATCGTGTTGTAACCATGAACATGGTTCGACGTGCAAGTCACATGAAATGTTGCTTGTCGATTGATATGGACTGCAAATTTATAGCGGCGGGGAGGGATGGCGATGAACAAGATCTATAGAAGAGTCTGGAGCAGGTCACGGGGGCAGGTAGTGGTCGTTTCCGAGCTGTCATCCGGGAATTCGCGCGGGAGCGCGTCGCGGGGAACAGGCTTGGTTGCGACCGTTGCGGGCGCGGTCTCGCTGCTTGCGACGTTGGCGCTCTCGTCGACGGCTTATGCGGCGGTTACGGCGTCGGATACGGGCGTTTCGTATAACAATTCCGGCACGGCGCATGCAGGTGGAAGTGCAGGTGGGCCTGGCGCGACAGCATCGGCCAACTCGATCGCGATGGTGGGCGATGGAGATTGCAACACCTTGACCTCCGGCCCCTTCACCGCGGCCGGCGTGTACGGTACGGGATCGAATTTCTCCGGTGGTATCTATGGCTTCGGCGTCCAGAACACCGCAACCAGCTACAACGATCCGACCAACGCCGGCTCTGGGCAGACGGGAATGCAGGGCTGGACCGCGAACAACAGTGCTACCGGCAATGTTCAGCAGAGCGCCAACGGAATTGCAAGCACGACCGCCTATGGCCTGCAGGCGACGGCTATGGGCTGCGATGCGCATGCAAACGGCTGGGCGTCGCAGGCATTCGGATGGGGCGCAAACGGGAGTGGCGCCGGAGCGGTCGCGATAGGTGTGTATGCGACCGCATCGGGTCAAGGTGCGATCGCATTCGGAATCGGCGCGGTTGCGTCGGCAATGGATGCCTATGCGGTGGGCGCGCTTGCGAAAGCCAGCGGGCAGGGAGACATTGCAATCGGCGCGCAATCGGTGGCCAACTCGGGCATCACGTCCGGAACGTCGGAGCAATCGGCTGTGGCTGTCGGGCATGCTGCGACAGCAAGCGGCCAGAACGCGGTGTCGTTCGGCAATGCGGCGGTCGCAAACGGTGCGGGAGCGATTTCGATCGGCGGTGCGGCGAACTCGGCCACCAAGGCGGTCGCGCTGGGATCGGCTGCGACGGCCAGTGCGCTCGATTCGAGTGCGATCGGCAATGCATCGACGGCCGCGGCCCCGTCTTCGGTCGCGATCGGTGATTCGACGGTGGTGGCCGCCTCGGCAGGCGCGGGCGCAACCGCGATCGGCTACCTGTCGAGCGCCGGCAGCGGCACCGGCGCGGTCGCGATCGGCAGCCGGCAGACCGCTAGCGGCAACGGTGCGGTTGCAATCGGCGACCCGAACACGGCGACCGGGACCGGTGCGGTTGCTGTCGGGGCCAGCAATGTCGCAAATGGGCAGGGAGCGGTCGCGCTCGGAAATTCGAACACGGCGACCGGCACGGGAACGATTGCGCTCGGCAATGCGTCGACTGCAGTGACGAACGGAGGTGTGGCACTCGGCGCCGGCGCAGTGGCGAGTAACGCGAATGACGTCTCGCTGGGGTCGGGCGCCGTGACGGCTGCACCCAATGCGACTTCGGGTGCCACGATCGGAGGCGTGCCCTACGCGTTCGCCGGTGCGTCACCCACCAGTGTCGTGAGTATCGGCGCCGCGGGAGCCGAGCGACAGATCACGAACGTTGCGGCCGGAAGCCTGACGGCGTCGAGCACCGACGCCGTGAACGGTTCGCAACTCTATTCGACCAATCAGGCGATCAATGCCTTGTCGACCTCGACGGCGACCGGGCTGTCGTCTGCCAACAGTTCGATCGCTTCGTTGTCGACTTCGACGTCGACCGGCATCAGCGCGGCGCAAAGCGGCGTCGGTTCGCTGTCGACGGGTCTCTCGTCGACCAACAGCGCGGTGGCATCGCTGTCCACGTCGGCCTCGACGGGCGTCAGCTCGGCCAATAGCTCGATCGCTTCGTTGTCGACCTCGACGTCGACCGGCATCAGCACCGCGCAAAGCGGCGTCGGTTCGCTGTCGACGGGTCTCTCGTCGACCAATAGCGCAGTGGCATCGCTGTCCACGTCGGCCTCGACGGGCGTCAGCTCGGCCAATAGCTCGATCGCTTCGCTGTCGACTTCGGCCTCGACCGGCATCGGCTCGCTGTCGACCGGCATCAGCGCGGCGCAAAGTGGTGTCAATTCGCTATCGACCGGCCTCAGTTCGACCAATAGCTCGGTCGCTTCGCTGTCTACGTCGACTTCGACAGGCATCAGCACGGCGCAAAGCGGTGTCAATTCGCTATCGACCGGCCTCAGCTCGACCAATAGCTCGGTCGCTTCGCTGTCTACGTCGACTTCGACAGGCATCAGCACGGCGCAAAGCGGTGTCAATTCGCTATCGACCGGCCTCAGCTCGGCCAATAGCTCGGTCGCGTCGCTGTCTACGTCGACGTCGACCGGCATCAGCACGGCGCAAAGTGGCGTCAATTCGCTGTCGACCGGTCTGTCGGCCACCAACAGCGGCGCCGCCTCGCTGTCGACCTCGGCGTCGACCGGTATCTCGTCGGCCACCAGCTCGATCGCTTCGCTGTCCACCTCGACCTCGACGGGCATCAGCTCGCTGTCGACTGGCCTGTCGACGGTCGCGACGACGACCAACGATCTCGGCAACAGTACCGCCACGGCGCTCGGCGGCGGCGCGACGTACAACCCGGCGACGGGCACAATCTCCGCGCCGTCGTACACGACGTACAACGCAAACGGCACGGCGACAACGAATAACAGCGTCGGCGCGGCGATCGACAGCATCAACGCGAAGGGCATCAAGTACTTCCACGCAAACGCGACGGGCACCGATAGCGTCGCGACGGGCATGGACGCCGTCGCGATCGGCATGGGCGCGACCGCCTCGACCAGCGACTCGGTTGCGCTCGGCGCGAACTCGCTGACGGCCGCAGCGAACCCGACCGGCAGCGCGACGGTCGGCTCGACCACGTTCGGCGCGTTCGCAGGCAGTGCGCCCGTCGGTGTCGTAAGCGTTGGCGCGCCGGGCGCGGAACGCCAGATCACGAACGTCGCAGCCGGCCAGGTCACGGCCGCCAGCACCGACGCGATCAACGGCAGTCAGCTCTACTCGGTCGCGTCGAAACTCGATTCGGCGTCGAGCTCGATCTCGTCTTTGTCGACAGGCCTTTCGTCGACGAACGGCGCGGTTGCATCGTTGTCCACGTCGACGTCGACCGGCATCGGTTCCGCGAACAGCTCGATTGCTTCGTTGTCGACATCCACGTCGACCGGCATCGGTTCGCTGTCGACAGGGCTCTCGTCGACGAACAGCGCGGTTGCATCGTTGTCCACGTCGACGTCGACCGGCATCGGTTCCGCGAACAGCTCGATTGCTTCGTTGTCGACATCCACGTCGACCGGCATCGGTTCACTGTCGACAGGGCTCTCGTCGACGAACAGCGCGGTTGCATCGTTGTCCACGTCGACGTCGACCGGCATCGGTTCCGCGAACAGCTCGATTGCGTCCTTGTCGACATCCACGTCGACCGGCATCGGTTCGCTGTCGACAGGGCTCTCGTCGACGAACAGCGCGGTTTCATCGCTGTCCACGTCGGCTTCGACAGGTATCAGTTCCGCGAACAGCTCGATTGCGTCCTTGTCGACTTCCGCGTCGACGGGCATCGGTTCGCTGTCGACAGGGCTCTCGTCGACCAACAGTTCGGTTGCATCGCTCTCCTCATCGACCTCGACAGGTCTAAGCACAGCGGGCAGCAACATCGCGTCGCTGTCTACCGGATTGAGTTCGCTGTCGACCGCAGTCAATGGCGGTGGAACAAAGTACTTTCATGCCAACTCGACCCAGCCCGACAGTCAGGCGCTCGGGACGAACGCGATCGCCGTAGGCCCCGCGACCACGGCGTCAGGTGCGAGCAGCGTCGCCATCGGCGATGCCGCGAACGCGTCTGCAAGCGGCGCGGTGGCGATTGGACGAACCGCCGTCGCAACGGGCGGGCAGGCGGTCTCGATCGGTGTCGCGAATACGGCGAGCGGTGATGGCGCGGTGGCGATCGGCGATCCGAACGTCGCAACGGGCACCGGTGCGGTCGCGTTGGGCGCGAACAACGCTGCGAACGGCCAGGGCGCCGTTGCGCTCGGCAACGCGAACACCGCAACGGGGGCGGGCTCGCTGGCGCTTGGCAACACGTCCACGGCTGCGGGGAGTGGCGCGGTTGCGTTGGGTGCCAACGCCATCGCGAACAATGTGGGTGATGTCGCGCTGGGCTCGGGCAGCGTGGCCGGGGCGGCGAGTCCGGTAGGCAGTGCGGTGATTGCCGGCCAGACGTATTCGCTCGCGGGCGGTTCGCCGACAAGCGTAGTGAGCGTGGGTGCGCCGGGGGCTGAACGACAAATCACCAATGTCGCGGCAGGGCGGATTTCCGCCGCGTCGACCGACGCGGTGAACGGCTCACAGATGAATGCCGTGACGCAGGCGCTCGCATCGCTGTCGACTTCGACGGCCAATGCGTTGTCGACGACGCAAAGCGGCATGAGCTCCTTGTCGACGGGGCTAAGCACGACGAGCAGCAACATGTCGTCGCTGTCGACCGGCTTGAGCACAACGCAGAGTGGCATGGCCTCTCTTTCGACGGGGTTGAGTACGACGGACAGAAATCTCGAGTCATTGTCGACTGCGATGTCCGGCGGGGGAATCCACGCCAATAGCGTGGGAGGCGTATCGGTGGGGCCGGCAGCGAACGCCTCGGGCGGCAACAGCACGGCGGTGGGTGAGGCGGCGTCTGCATCGGGAAACAATGCCACCGCACTCGGGCAGGCGTCGAACGCTTCGGGCGGCAATTCGACGGCGCTGGGGCAAGCGTCGAGCGCGTCCGGAAACGGTGCCACGGCGGTCGGACAGGGCGCGAGCGCGTCAGGCGATGGAGCGTCGGCATTCGGCCGGGGAGCGGTCGCCTCCGGTGCGAACTCGACGGCGCTCGGCGCCGATTCGACGGCATCGGCACCGAATGCCGTGGCGATCGGCGCGAATTCGGTCGCGTCCGAGCCGAACACGGTGTCGTTCGGTTCGGCGGGCCATGAGCGTCGGCTCACGAACGTCGCGCCGGGGATCGACGGCACCGACGCCGCGAACATGAACCAGCTGCGGGGCGTGCAATCGAGCGTCGATCAGGCCGCGCGCCGCGCCTATTCGGGTGTGGCGGCCGCCACCGCGTTGACGATGATCCCGGAAGTCGATCCCGGCAAGACGATTGCGGTCGGTATCGGGGCAGGCAGCTATCAGGGATATTCGGCATCCGCGATCGGTGTATCGGTCCGCTTCTCCGACAACCTGAAGGCGAAGCTCGGCGTGGGGATCAGCGGGCAGGGCAGTACGTACGGTGGCGGTGTCTCCTACCAGTGGTAGGTGGGTAACGAGCACCCCGGATGCGGAACCGCGCGTTCCACGTCCGGGGTATCGGCTCCACTCGCGCGTTTCGAGGTTCGAATGTTTGTGATAAAAATCGCATCATCAAGATAATGAAAGTTATCTTAACGTCTGCATTTTTATGTCACACTGACGGCATGAACCCGCCGCCGCGCCTCCCCAGCCAACCCGAATCCGCTCCCGCCGATTTCCCCGATGCCGACGAACTCGCCGCGTTGCGCGCGTGGTACGCGGGCATGACCGTCCGCCACGCGGTCGAGCGCTATCTGCCGGACCGTCTGGGCGACGGACGGTCGGCACGCGGCGTACTCGGCGGCATACGCCGGCGCCTCGTCCGCGCCGCCCGTCTGGCGCATCGCCCCGATCTCGCGCAGGTGCTGGCGCACCCCGACGGTGAGCGTTTACAGGAAGCGAAAGCGGTCGGCGAAGCGATCGAGATCCTGCGCCATGCGCGCGCGCCTGCGCCGCACATCGGTGACGACATCGACCGCTGGCTGCCGGCCCGCGCCGTCGCCACGCTGCGCGCGTTCGGCATTGCGACGCTGGCCGACCTCACCGTGCGGATTCCGCGCCGGCGCCAGTGGTGGAAGGCGATTCCCGGCCTCGGCGCGGCCAGCGCGCGCCGCATCGAAGCGTTTTTCGCCGCGCATCCCGAGCTGACGGAGCGTGCGCGGGCGCTCGTCGCGGCGTCGCCGCGCAGCGGCATCGTGCCGTGGGAGCAGTTGCGGCTGCCGCACGAGGTCGACGGGTCGGCCGGGGCGTTCCGCGCACCGCGCGCCACCTGCACGCTCGACGCGGACGACGATTACCGCGCGGTGCAGGCGTGGCTGTCGCTGCACGAATCCGCCGCGACCCGGCGCGCTTACCGGAAGGAGGCCGAGCGGCTGATCCTGTGGGCGATCGTCGAACGCGGGCGGGCGCTGTCGTCGCTGACGACCGAAGACGCTGTCGCGTACCGCGCGTTCCTGCGCCACCCGTCGCCGCGCGAGCGCTGGGTCGGGCCGGTCCGGCCGCGCGGCGCGGCCGACTGGCGTCCGTTCTCCGGCAACCTGTCGGCGCGCTCGGCGGCGTACACGCTGTCGGTGCTCGGCGCGCTGTTCCGCTGGCTGATCGAGCAGCGCTACCTGCTCGCGAATCCGTTCTCCGGCGTGAAGGTGCGCGACACGCGCCGTTCGATCGTGCTCGATACGTCGCACGCGTTCACCGAAGGGGAGTGGCTGCTGGTCCGCACGATCGCCGACGGGCTCGAATGGTCGTACGGCTGGGACGCGGCGGCCGCGCAGCGGTTGCGCTTCATTCTCGACTTCGGCTATGCGACGGGCCTGCGTGCGAGCGAGCTGGTCGGCGCGACGCTCGGCGACATCGAAACCGATGCGCACGGCGATCCGTGGATCAAGGTGATCGGCAAGGGGCGCAAGGCGGCGCGGGTCGCGTTGCCGCCGCTCGCCCGCTCGGCGCTCGATCGTCATCTGGTCGCGCGCCGCCTGCCGGTCACGCCGAGCCGCTGGCGGCCCGATACGCCGTTGATCCCGAGCCTGGCCGAAGACGGCGGCGCGGCGATCACCAGCGTGCGGCTCTGGAAAGTGCTGCGGCGCTTCTTCGCGCAGACGGCCGCCATCGTCGATGCCGACAACCCGGCGCTCGCGGCGAAGCTGCGGCAGGCGAGCCCGCACTGGATGCGCCATACGCATGCGACCCACGCGCTCGCACGCGGCGCGGAGCTGACCACGGTGCGGGACAATCTCCGTCACGCATCGATCTCGACGACGTCGATCTACCTGCACGGCGACGACGTGAAGCGCGCGCGCCAGTTGTCCGACGCGTTCTCGGCAGACAAGTGAACGCCGGCGCATGCGCACGCGCGCGCCGAGTACTGCGTGGTGATTGGACTTCGGATTGGAGGCTGTCCCCTCGCGCCGGCAAGTTGACGTCGAGTATCACGGGAACTACGGGCCGGGCGGCTCGACGTTCACCGCGAAGTCGGTCTATACGGAGCCCGGCAACGCCACGCGTGGGCAGGAAGGCGCAACCTTTCAGACCCGGCTGCTCTTGATTGCCTGCTCCTTTCGGGGGCGGGTCTTTCCGAAGGGTGCGCGGGCAAGGCTTTACGGCCTGCCCGCCCTGCCAGGGTGATGGAACATTATCTACACCCAGCTGGAAAGCAATATGCGCCATGGGTCACACAAGGCACGGCGCTGGCAGCATATTCGCGGGCTTAAGCCAAGGCGTGCTGCAACTCAGGCTTATCCTGGTTCGATGATTTGCTTGTAGCGTCATCAATGCTTACTTGGCAATGGTTACCATCGTACGGAGAGTTGGCGTACAAAATGGTCGACGTCGGATCGCTATGGCTGCGGCTCACCGCTTTGGTGGTGTCTTTGTCGGCAAGGATGGCATGCAGTTCGCCGCCGATCAGTTCCCAAGCACAAACAGTGGACTTTTCGACGCTGAACCAGGGCTTGGTAACCTTGAGTACCGAGGAGGTCAGGGAGAAGTCCATGTAGCTATCCTTGGTGCCGGATACTTTGAAGTAGAAGCGAGTCATGCTGCCCTTGTAGCTTTCAAGCTCGAACTCCACAGCCTCTTTCTCGGAGCCGCCACCATAGAATGAATCGCTTCCCTTCTGCATGCGCACATAGCCGAAATCTTGATTTTGGAACCTCAGCTTCAGAATTTTTTTCCCATTTGCAGTCATGATGAACCCCTTTTCATGGTTATTGGTGTTAGCCGATTATTTAAAAAATTACTATCCACCTTCTAATGAAGCCGGCTTCCCGGGAAGGCACCGCAAGACCCTGCCCAGGCGAGCCGCGCACAACGCAAAAAATCAAAAAATATATCGCCGAGAAAAATATTGAAACTCGTCGAAGCGTGAGCAATCCGATGATGGCGTGCGCCGATCACCTTGCGTGACGATCGCGCAGCCCAAAGGCTTTAGTGGTTAGATATTGTGGAGGTTGCGCTTACAATCGACGCAAGCGCGATATCTTGCCTCCCTGTTCACCGATCATATGCAAACTCGGTACGGCAAAGCTGACAAGTCCTGACACGCGGGCTCGATGCGTAGTGGCCGATTCAAGCCATGACATCCGCGATGCCGCATGGAGCATCTAATGTTTTCGTGGGGCCAACCGTAAAGCAGGCCGCAAACCTGGCCTGGTTTCGGACCGTATCGACCTCGCGAACAAAAAGCGTCCAAGAAGGCGTCGAGGCCATACATGCACAAGAACATGCACAAAAGCGGCGATTGTCACGGGTTGCGCGATCGCAACGGCCCTGCAGGAGCGACTGGATCGCACATCGCGCTTCGGCTCATTCTCATTCTGCTGTTGTGCTGGACCGAACATGCCATCGCATCGCCGGCCATTTCGCTACCCGAAGCGGGCCGGATACCGATCCGTCAGAACTGGGATCGGTTGCACGATCCAAGCGGCAATCTGACGGTGGAAAAGATGTCACAGCCGGAGGTCGCCCGCATGTTCCAAGGCCAGCACACCGCCCCGGCGCTTGGTTACGTCAAAGGCTCGATGTGGTTGCGCCTTACCGTGATTCGGCCAGCCAAAGCGGCCTCGATGTGGTTGCTCGAATTGCGCTCGCCGCTTCTGAACGACGTCACCCTGTTCGTGCCCCGGCCCGGTGGCTACGAACGCCATATCGCGGGCGACCGGCAACCGGTGGAGCGCCGCGACGTGGCGTATCGGAACCCCGTATTTCGACTTGACCTTCCGCCGGACCAGCCGGTCACCATATATCTAAGGATTCGCAGCCATAGCACCATGAGCTTTTCCATGGTGCTGTGGTCGCCGGACGCGTTCATCTCGGCCGTAAGCACCGAGTCCCTGCTTTTTGGCATTTTCGACGCGGTACACCTCGTCCTGTTGCTTTCGTGTCTATGGCTCTATTGGGTGACACGCGATGCTTCCTTCGGCCTCTTCGGCCTAAGCGTGTTCGTGAATCTGATCACGTCGCTGGGCGCCGAAGGCTATCTCTATCAGTATTTGCTGCCGGACTTCCCGGTGGCGAGCAATACCCTCTATATACTGAGCTGGCTACTCGGCACACCGGTGGGCACGCTATTTGCGGCGCACTATCTCGGCCTGTTTCGGTCGCCTTGTCGCCGCGCGACGGTCGCCTTCACGTACCTCACGCTCGGCGTGGCGCTGGCAGCCGTGACTTGCGTGCTCGTTGTCAATGTCTGGTGGGCGCGCCCCCTCTACATGCTTTGGCAGGCGAGCGTGATCGTCGTCACACTGGCGGTCGCGGCCTGGCTCGCATCGCGTGGCAACAGGCCGTCGCGGGTGATCGTGATTGTGCTGCTACTGCTGCTCGGCGGCACGATGCTGCGCGTCGCACGCAACGTTGGCTGGATTGCCCCCGGCATCTTTGCCGACAATGCCGACTATCTGGGCATGCTCGCCTTCATGTTCATCATGAACTCGGCGATCGGCTTTCGCTACAACGAGATGCGGGCAGCAAAGCAGGCGGCGCAGGCCGAAGCGTTGCGTGTGGCGCGTCAGGCCGAACGCGATTTGGAAGCGAAGGTCATGCTGCGTACCCAGGCGCTGCGAGAAGCGATGGAGCAGGTCGAAGCATCGCTCGCCACGGAGCGCCGCGCACAGGATGAACAGCGCCAGTTCCTGGCGACCGTCTCGCACGAATTGCGATCGCCACTGGCTGTGATCGATGCCACCGCACAGAATCTCAACCTCGATGATTCGCACATTGATCCGCTGACGTCGGCCCGGTACCAGAAGATTTTGCGGGCCACACAGCGTTTGACGCTGCTGCTGAGCGACCCGCTGCACGAGGATGGCTTCGAGTTGCTGAGGAATCGCTGCAAGCCGGCGCCCACCGATCTGACAACCCTGCTCGAGGATGCTGCAGCAGCGGCGAGCCCATTATCGGAGCGCCATCGGCTCGAAGTCGAGGCGAAAGGTTTGCCGGATACCTTCCTATGCGACAGCAGCCTGTTGCGCCTCGTATTGCGGACGCTCGCGGACAACGCGGTGAAATATACGCCGACGGGGACGCGCGTGGTTTTCCGAGGACGTTTAATGCGGGAAGGGGTCGAACTCGAGGTGGAGGACGATGGTCCGGGCATCGAGCCAGCGGATCTGCCTCACGTATTCGAGCGCTTCTATCGTGGCCGGAACGTGGGGCAGAAGCCCGGAACCGGACTTGGCTTGTCGCTTGCTCAGCGCATGGTCGAGATGCAGGGTGGTTCCCTGAGTCTGGACAGCTTGCCTGGCCGGGGTTGCCGTGCCCGGATTTTCCTGCCGTCCCTACACGCTGGATTTCACGTTAATGCGAGCGGCTCGGTAAAGGTATAGCCCACGCGATGCACCGTCTTGAGCGGTAGCTCGGTACCCAATTCATTGCGCCAGCGCTGCCGCAGACGGCTGACCGTCGCTTCGAGCCTGCGCTCATCGTACTCCAGCCATGTGTAGCCGAAGCGTTCCGCGATCTGGCTGCGGCTGACCGGCTGCGCCGGATGGCACGCGAGCAATTCAAGCAGGATGCGTTCGCTGGCGGAGACTTCCAGGCGGTCCCCATTTGGCGCATACAGCGCGCCGGCCAGCCTGTCGAGCCGCCAGCTACTGACGACCCTTCGACTCAAGGCATCGAGAATCGCCCCGAGTTCGAGTAGCGTGATGGGTTTGACCAGGTAATGATCGGCCCCGCCTCTCAGGCCGCTCACCTTGTCCTGGGTTTCGCCGCGTGCGGTCAGCAAGACGATGCCGCAGCCGTTGCGCTGCGTTCTCAACCAGGCGGCCGCGTCGAAACCACTGCCGTCGGGCAGCATCACGTCGATCACTGCCATGTCGGCCTGCATGGCCAACACCTTGAACTCCGCAACCGTACCCGCCTGACTGACCAGCCAGTCACGCTTTTCCAGAAAGACGGCAATCTCCTCGCGCAGCTCGACGTCGTCATCGAGCAGTAGTACCTTGGCCATCTCTGTGTCCTGGAGGGGTATCGTCAATTTGTTGGATGGGGTGCAGGAGGAAAGTAAATTTATAAGGATTGCTGTCTTGCTCGACAAGACATTCCGGCAGTGGATAACCCGTCACCATCTCCCACGTCTCGAAGGCCTGCTTGCGTGCCCGCCGTTCCTGTCGCACGTTTCGGTTCGTTGCCATTCATGGCCCAAGCTTCTCCCACGCGACGGCCGTGGTACAGCTGTCAGTTCCAGCAGGCAAGGACAAATATTGGGTATCTGTGCAAATCAGTATCAGGTGTTGATGGCGCTGTAAAACCGCGCTTGAACGGCGGGGCAACCGGGACGCCGCCCGCGAGCGTGTCTACCGAGTCGGGCGACTCAAGGATGCCGGCAAGGACTCGTCCCTCGCAGCCGCTTCCGCGATCGCGACAACTTCACTATCCTCTACGCCGTGCGCACGGGCGTTTCCGTGCCGCCTTTCCAGGAAGGTTCATGGCATCCAGTCAAAGCACCGTGGATTTCATCGTCGAGCAGATGGCCGCGGCCGGCGCCATCTCGGCGAAGAAGATGTTCGGCGAATTCGGCGTCTACTGCGACGACAAGATCGTCGCGCTCGTCTGCGACGACCGCCTGTTCGTCAAGCCGACGCCCGACGGCAAGGCGTATCTCGGCACGTTCGAGGAGGACAGCCCCTATCCTGGCGCGAAACCCTATCTCGTGATCCCAGGCGAAAAATGGGATGACCACGCGTGGTTGTCCCGGCTGATCGCGATCACGGCCGCGCAATTGCCGCCGCCCAAGCCGCCCAAGCCGCGCAGCCGCACGCGCAAAGGCGTAAGCTGAGCGTCATGCGCACGCCACGTGCGCCGATTGCCGGAGCACGCGAATGTCGACCTCTGAAGTTTGCGCCGCAGCACCCGGCGCGAACCGGCCGTTCCGGCCGGGATGGCGCGTCGTCGTCGCGGCATGCGGCCTGTGCTGGAGCGTGCTGTCGTTCGGCGCGGACCCGGCCGCCGCGCTGCGCGACCGCTACCGCGACCTGTCCGAGCAGCTGAAACGCAACCCGTTCCGTCGCCCGCTCTACCTCGAATCGTCGGAAGCGAAATCCTCGCTCAAGGGCGACATCTACGCGGTGGTGGACTACCCGTACGCGGTGGTCGACGGCAAGCTCAACGACCCCGTGCAAGGCCCGGCGAACTGGTGCGCGGTGCTGATCCTGCATCTGAACGTGAAGTATTGCCATGCGTCGTCCGCCGGCGACGACGCCGTGCTCGACGTCAACATCGGCAGGAAGATCGAGCAGAAGCTGAGCGATACCTACCGCGTCGAGTTTCGCTACCGCGTGCAGCCCGCCACGCCGGGCTACTTCCAGGTCGATCTCAATGCCGACAGCGGGCCGATGAGCACGAAGGACTACCGCATCGTGCTGGAGGCGGTGCCGCTCGGCGACACGCGCACGTTCGTGCACCTGACTTACTCGTATGGCTTCGGTACGCTCGGGCGCGTCGCGATGAAGACCTATCTGGCCACCATCGGCAGCGACAAGGTCGGCTTCACCACGGTCGGGACGCCTGCCGCAACGCCACCCGACTATATCGGCGGCGTGCGCGGCCTGCTGGAGCGCAACACGATGCGCTACTACCTCGCGATCGACGCGTACCTCGGCACGCTCGACAAGCCGCTGGACCAGCGCCTCGCCCGCTGGTTCGATGCGACCGAGCAGTACGCGCGGCAGCTCCACGAACTGGACCGGCCGGACTACATGCAGATGAAGGCGAAGGAGATCCAGCGCCAGCAGACCGCGCGGTAGCGTGCGGCAGCCACGGTGCAAGCACGCCCGCGTGAGAGCGGGCGTGCTTTCTCCTGCCGGATCGGCAGGGGCTACTTCCAGACGGGCGCAGGCGCGATCAGCATCGTATAGGCCGTCGCCGGCAGCAGCGTCAGGTACGAAATCGACTGGCTGCCGTAGGTTTCGATCGACGTGCCGAACCTGACGCCGGTCACGGGCACGACGACGGATTGCCCGTCCGTGCGCGCGCCGCTCACGGTGATCGTCTTGCCGGGCGTCAGCGTGGCGACCACGTTCGACGCGTTGTAGATGCTGCGCTGGAACGCCAGCGTGCCGAGGTCGGTCAGGTACGGGCTGACGATCGGCAGGTTCTTGTAGTACTTGTTGTACTTCGTCAGCGTCGCGTTCAGCAGGTCGCCCAGCAGGAAATTCTGCCCGCCGTAGTTGCGCAGGTTCGACTGGTGGAACATCAGCGGCCGGTTGTCATAGGTGAGCAGGTACGACACCAGCGTGTCGGACACCTTGTCGAGCACCTGCGCGTACGTGAGGTCGAAGCCCCACCGCGTCGGATCGATGCCGTTCGCGCCGTAGAAGTAGTTGTACTCGTCGACCCACTCCTGCGGCTGCGACACGTTGTAGAACAGCGCGGTCGCATATCTCGGCACCTCGAAGATGCCCTGGTTCACGCAGTTGAACTTGCCGGTGTTGAACGCCGGAAGCGGCCATGGCGTGCCGCTGTTGTTGGTCGGGCAGCCCGGCGTGCCGACCGGCGGCGTCGGCTTCGACGAATCGGACACGAGCACTCGCGTGCCGAACGACACCAGCGCGCCGAGCGTCGTCGGGTTGTACAGGCCGGAAATCTCCGGCGTCACGAGCGTCTGCGTCGAATAGGTCGAGAAGCCGAAGCGGCGCGCCACGGTGTGGTTGCTCTGCATTTCGGTCGTGACCTGGCCGGCCGTGGTCGTGAACGGCGGATCCAGCAGCAGGTGGTCGTACGTGTGGCTGGTCCACTTGAAGCGGCTCTGGTTCGAGCGGACCTGCGTGGTCAGCGTATCGGTGCCGGTGGCCGGGTAGTCGCCCAGGCCGCCATACGCGGTGCTGAACCCCGAGCCGTTGAACGCGAAGGAGAACTTCAGGGCCGACGCATTCGCGGTCTTGCCGTTCACGTTCGACTGCCACTTGACGACGTTGTTGAGATCGGCGCCGGTGAAGCGGTACTCGCATGACGTAGTGCCCGTGTACGACGCGACCGATCCCGGCGGGTTGCCGAGCGGGCAGAGCCCGCTCGGGCTCGTGCCGGTCACCGCGCCCGTCCTCACGTCATACCAGAGGCCGGTGAGATCGGATTGCGCATACGGAAAGATCTCGTCCGGAATGCCGACGTCGTCCACCTGCGGATCGATGTAGACGTGCCGGTTGCCGAGGAACAGCCCGCGCGTGAGCCAGTTGACGAGGCCGTACGACAGCGTCATCGAATGGAGCAGGAACGGGTTGTTGTCGAACATCAGCGACATGATTTCCCGCGACGTGCTGTCGCCCGCGAGCGGCGTCGTGTTGCCGAACAGGCAGGTCGCGGCGATCGGGTACGTGACGTTGTTCGCGCCGGCCGCCTGCAGCACCGACGTGACGGTCGTGCCGGCCGGCAACGGGCTCGCCGGCGACGCGAAATAGGTCCATGCGTTCTGCACCGTCAGCGGGTTGCTCGCGGTCGTGCCCGCGTTCATGTACGGGAACAGGGCCGCGCCCGCCGTCGTGAACGTCGACGCCAGCGGCGACGCGCTCGTGTCGCGGTAGCCGACGTACTGCAGGCAGGCCGTGTCGCCCGGCCACGTGTAGAGGCTCGCGAGCCGCACGTTGTACTTGAACTGGAAGCGCGCGAGTGCGGTCGCGAGCGCGCTGCCGGAGAACGGGTTCATGTAGCGGTAGTCGCTGACGGGCATCAGGACGCCCTGGTACAGCGCGTGGTTGCCGGTTTCGAGCGGCGGCAGCGTCGGATTGCTGGTGTCGTAGCTGTAGACCGTGTACGGCACGCCGACGCGATCGAGAATCGCCTGCGCGGCCTGCAGTTCCGGGCCGTTGCCGGTCTGCTGGCTCGCGAGGATCAGGATCTTCAGGTCGATCTGCGCATCGAGCGGTACGGCGTGGCCGGCGTTCGCACTCAGGCAGAGCCACGCGACGACGATGCCGCGCGCCATAAGATTCGGAAAACGAAATAATGTCCGGATTGCGCTCATGACGAACCTCACGCAACGAGTAGCGGGTGGCGGGACGTTTGCCCGGGGGCACTGCAATGGTTCGGCGCCTAGAGTTTCTTCGGCGTGACGGCCTGCCGGCTCATCGCTTCGCCCGGATGCGGGCCGGAGGGCATCGGCGGGCGCTTCGCGGGCAGTTGCGCATTGGGCGCGAGCCGCTGATGGCCGATGGGGCGCTTGCCGGCGGCGAGTGCCGACGGCGAATCCAGTGCGGAGAAGGCGGCCAGCGCGGCGCAGGTGGCGCACAGCAGCGTGCGCCATGCGTGCCGGAGCCGTCTGATTCGGCGGGGGGGCATGGTGTCCTCGTAGCGTCGCAGGCGCGGTTGGCGATGTTGCAAAAGCGACCCTGCATCCGGCGGCGTGGCCTGCGTTCCACGCGCACCGGCATGACCCGGTGTCATCCGGGACGATGGCGAATGGTCTCCTCCACAAGCCGGTACGTCGTGGGGCGCCTGCGCTGCAACGTGTTCCGCGAAGGGGGGCGGCACGCTGCCGGGCGGTCGCGCCGGCACGATGCCCGGCTTGTACGGCTTATGTAAGCCATTTGCATGCCATGCCGTGCAAGTGGTTGATTTTTCGTCGGCTTTTGGAAAGGCGCGGCGGCGTGCCGTCTGGAAATCGTAAGAAACGTTTCAGGTTTGACACGCGGCGGTGGGAAGGCGGGGCGGTGACCCGCGCAGGCGTGGGCTGTGCGGAGGAGGTGCGCAGCCCCGGCACCGGGATGGTCATGACGCCGCGTCTTTCACGGCATGGGCGGCATGCCCCGCCGCCGTCTCCGTCGAGCCGCGCCGCGGCGTGTCGCCGCCGGCCGCGCGCGCTTCCCACCAGTACTTGCCCGCGCGCAGTTGCGGATCCCGGATCGCCAGATAGGTCGTGCTCCACAGTTGCGCCGCGTTCGCCTCGGTCGCATCGGCGCTGCGCGTGCCGAACGCCTCCGTCTGGTATCGCCCGTTCGCGTACGACCACGACCACATCTCGGTCAAGCGCATGTCCTTCGCGTTCGCGATTACCTGCCAGATCTGCTGGCGCGCCTGCGTGAGCAGCGTGCGCACGTCGCTCGGCAAATCGGTGCGCGCGAGTTGACGGTCGAGGCCCGCGACCCACATCGCCTGCTGCCACGACCAGATCACCGTGCCGTGATACGCGGCGCTCGTGAAGCGCGGCCACAACGTCGGGTCCGCGTACGCCGGATTCGCGATCAGCACGCCGACGTCGGTCACGAGACCGACCGGGAACGGCTGCATCACGTCGGTGACGATGCGCGCGAGCAGCGCGGGCGACGGATTGCCGAACAGCAGCACGAAGCCGCCGTCCGAGTGCATGATCGGAATCGGGTTGCCGCTCGCGTCGAGCGCGATCGCGTCGAACTGCAGCGCCGTGTTCGGCACCGCGCCGGCTGGCACTCCAGTCTGCGGCGCATACGCGGCGAGCCTCGCGCGCGCGTCGTTCGGCGTGACGGCCACCTGGAAGTACGGCGGCGCGGCGCGCTCCCAGACATCGGCCGCCGCGCCCGCGTTGGTGAGTACGGCACGCTGGTCGGCGCTCAGGTACGGGTCGAGCAGCCCGCGTGCGAGGAAGTTGCTCGTCGCGCGCAGCGCGGCCGGCACGAGCGCGACGTTCACGTCGTACGGATAGACGCCGCCGCCGATGCCGTCGGTGCTGTCGCGCCAGTTGCCGACGATCTCGCCGGGGCGCAGACGGATCAGGTTCGCGGCGAGCGCCTGTTGCGCGAACGGCTGCGCGGTCTGCGCGACGCGCACCAGATTGGCAATGAAGCGGCTGCCGTTCGTCACGCCATCGGCACCTTTCTGCGCGAGATACGCGGCGGCGCGCGCCTGCCCGCGCGGATCCTCGATCAGCCAGTCCTCCATGATCGGCGCGAGCAGGTAGTCGCCGTCGACCATCTTGTAGTCGTAGGCCGGCGTCGGATCGTTCGGACGGCCGTGCTTCCGGTTGTCGATCAGCGCGAATTCGCCGATGCCTTCCTCGTGCGCGACTTTGCCGTCCGGCGACAGGCGGCTCAGCACCGAGCCGAGCCCGGCCTCGATCACGTCGGGCTGCAGCACCGGCATCAGCATGCGCACCGAGATCAGTGTGTCGCGGCCGAAGTAGGTATCGTATTGCCACGAGCCCGCGAGCAGCTTGTCGCTGAAGCTCAGGAATTCGAACACGTTCTGGCTCAGCGGATCGGGGTTGACCGCCGACGTGAACAGATTCGCGTGCGTGATCGGCTGCAGCGGCGTCTCGCCGCTGAACGCCTCGATGCGCAGCCGCAGCGCCGGCGTGCCGGGCGGCGATTGCAGCAGCAACCCGCCGGCGCCGCCAGCGGCGATCGCGCCGCCGTCGATCGCCGTGACGCGCAGCGCGTAGCCGGGCGCACCGTCGACACGATTGCGCTGCCAGAGCGCGACGTTGCCGGACACGGACGGCTGCGCGACGATGTCGGACGGCACGCTCGCGCCGCCGTTGTAGTCGCGCAGGAAGCGCACGGAGCTGAGCAGTGCCTGCCGGATCGACAGGTTGTTCGTATCGGCCGATACGTCGACGCGGATGCCGTACAGCGTCCGGCCCAGTGCATCCTGCAGGGTCGCGGGCGAAATCGGCGTGTCCTGGCGCCAGTTGACGGGCCGCGACGTGTCGTCGAACCAGAGGCCCGCGCCGCTGTTGCCGGCCGGAAACACGACGAGCAGGCGCGGCTTCGTCGATGCGCGCATCAGCAGATGCGCGGCGATCTTGTCCTGCCGATAGAACGCGTTGATCTGCCCGCCGCGGTCGAGCCGGAACGCGAGCGCGGATGCGGGCGGATCGCCGCCACCCGTAATGTCGTCGTGATCGGAACAACTCGCGAGAAAGGCAATGAAAAAGGCGAACAAATAACTGAAGACTTTCCTCGTATCAAGACGCGCCTTCATGTTTCCTCCATGTTCTCGTGGGCAAGGGCAATTGCGTCGATGAACCCGATGAACGGATGTCGCCTGCCGGCGAAAGCACTGCTGAATGACGCTTGAATCGGGATGCTCGGTGCGAGACCGCCGGATGCTCGCGGGATCGCGAGGCGGATCGTGTGCCGACGCGGCAACGCGCCGTCGTGGTGCGCGCTTCGGCGGAAACTTTTGGACTTCGGCTACGTCGCGTGCTGCACGCTCGCTCCCACACGCAGGTGTGGTTCGGTAGCACGATTGCATGCTAAACCATTCGTCTGATGAATGGGGCGGGAATGCGCATTGTTCATCCCGTTTTTGATCACGCAGGGTCGTTAATGAATCGCGCAGCGGCGCATTGGCGAGGCGAATCGTGTGACGCAGCCCGTGTTGATTTTCGGCGCGCCGGATGTCGAGCGGGTATCCCGCGCGGATCGATTATTCCGCAGTCCTTGGTAATGTGATCGAGCTTTCCTCTTCGGCAGTCGTACAGCTTGCACTGCCGGTACTGCCCGAAGCGCGCTCAGCGCGCCCGCAGCCGCGCGACCATCTCGTGGATCACGATATGGCGGATCGCCCTCAGCAGCCGAATTTCGCCACCCAGCGTCGCCGCGAGTTCCGGGCGCTCGGCCATCAGCGCCTCGTTGTCGCGGCCGACTTCGAGCAGCAGGGTGTCGGCCTCCGCCGGAATGCGCTGCAGCAGGTCGTCGATATGGCGCAGCGCGGTCGCGCGCGTCAGGCCGAGCGCCGCGCCGGCGGCCGCGAGCACCTCGCGCGTGAAATCCGCGTAGCGCTGCACGCCGGCGACCGGCCGCGTGAATTCCGCGAGATCGGGCCAGCGGCTGCGCATGCTGTAGGTCGCGGTTTCGTACACGCAGTCGCACAGCAGGTCGTAGTGCGGCGCCAGCGACAGGCCGCTGTCGGCGACGACGAAGCTCAGGTTCTTCAGGTGCGAATCCCCGTTGCCGATCGCGATGCAGAATACGAGCCAGCGGAAGATCCGCAGCCGCGCGGGCGCCGGTGCGCGGCATGCCTGCGCGAGCGCCGCGAGTGCGTCCAGCGACCAGTCCGTGTATTTCATCGTCGCGGCCAGGTTGAGCACCTGGCAGCCGTCGATCGCGTGACGCCGCTCGGCGCTGCCGCCCGTCACGTCGCGATCGAAGCGGCGGATCACGTAGACCGGCGACGGCACGTAGCGGCGCTCGACGTCGGGCACGTCGAGGCCGACACGGCGCGCAAGCGTCATCACGAACCACTCGTTGATGGCCGAATGCGGGTATTCGTGCGCGTGCGGATGATTCGGCTTGAGGATGTGGGTCGACACGGCCTGGCCGCTCGGCTCGAACAGCCGCCCGTCGCGCAGCACGACCGGGAGCTTGTGCTGCGCGCCCGCGAGCGACATCTTCTTCGGGGCATCGTGCGTGAGCGGAATCGTCGGCAGGTGGCGGATGCGCGCGTCGAGTGCCGCGTCGTCGAGCGGCCGCAGGCGCGTATCGTCGTCCGTGCGATCGTCGGGCACGCGCAGCGTGACCGAGCCGGCCGACTCGCGGCCGTAATGCGCGAGCAGCGCGAACGCGTCGCCGATGTCGGGCAGCCCCGCGTCGCGCGCGAGCAGCGCGCGCACGGTCTCCTCGGGCAGCAGGTTGTCGAAATACCACTGCACCGGGCGCGTGGTGGCGCCGTCGCGCAGCAGCGCGGCCTGCAGCGGCAGGTGCGGGCTCAGCGCGAAGCGCGACGGTGCGTCGAGCCAGGACGGCGCGTATTCGAACGCCCACAGGTTCTGGTTCTCGTGCAGCGTGCCGATGCGCTGGCCGTCGATCGACGCGACGAGGGTCCGCTCAGTCATTCGGCGTCTCCTTGTGCGGCGCGCCCGGCGCCCGGGCCGAGTCCGCCCCGGCCAGCACGCGGCGCGCGACGTCCAGTGCGCGCTGCGTGCCGGCCGACGCGGGCCGGCCGGCGGATTCCGTGGCGGTCGCGCCGGCCAGCAGCAGCCGGGCGGCGGTCAGCAGGCGTTCCGGGTCGGGCGGGGCGCCGGCGCGGTCGCCATCCGTGCGCGATGCATCGCTGGCGCGCAGCAGCAGTTGCTCGGCGGCGCGCCGCGCCCGGACGTTCGCGCGGTGGCTGGCCTGCGCGGACTGGCGCTCGAGCAGCGCGTCGTCCGCATCGGGAATGTCGACGACCAACCGCACGCCGAGCCCCTGCAGGATCTGGAACAGCTTGCCCCACTGGACGGTGTCCGCGCCGCGCTCGGCCTTCACCATGAACGATTCGCTGACGCCGACGCTGCCGGCGGCATCGTCCTGCCGCAGGTTCTGCACCTTGCGCGCGGCGCGGATCACGCCGCCGATATCGGATGCCTGTTCGATCGTGTAACGCATGTCGTGGGACTCCGGCGGTGGAAGCGGCGACGGCCGGCGGCGGGTGCGGCGCGTTCCTGGGCTGCCATAAAAAACTGTGCGATCAAACAGTATTGTATCAAAACCGCGAAATGCAAGCCGAAACCGTGCAATCGACGAGTTTTTTGTGAATGGGGCCCGAATCGGAGAAAAACTGTTCGATCGAACAGTTTCTGTAACGTCAGGTGCCGAATCGGCTGAAAAACCGTTCGAGCACACAGTCTCGGCAAATACGACGCGGCAGACGAATACGCGCCATGTTTCCCACTTCAAACCATGTTTGCATATTTTGCAATGATCGCGCGATGCCCTTCCGATCCCGCAACGCACCATGAAAATTGGCGCGGAAAGGCATTTTCCGAACGTCGGATTTGCAATTGCAAGCTGTTTGAAAAATCGTGAAGCGCCTACGGACGCCATGCCTCGCGCGCGATGCAATGTTTGGAATTCAGCATCAATTTACATGCGGCATTCGTCGGATCATAGTTTGACCAAACGACGCAGCACCATAACGACGACCGGGTACCGACGGAGACCGAGATGAGACGCAGCTACGAGGGGCCGACCAGGCAATTCCATTCCACGCGGAGCGCCCGACAGGGCGAGGCACGCAACGTGCCGGCATCCCGCGCGACCGGCTGCTAGCCGGCGCTCCCCACGCAACACCCAATTCACTTTCGCGCGCCGACGCATCGTCCGGCGCGCGAAGGCTGCGCATGCGTGCTCTGGCCATCAGGGGGCGGCGCGCGAGCCCGGCTTGTCGTTCGCGACGGCCGGCACACACGGCGACGGGCCGACGAGCCCGCGCCGACGAGACAACCGTTCATCAATAGGAGGGGCTGATGCGTTTCAAGCCTGGGCTGTCCGTTTTATTGTCCTGTGCAATGGTGGTCGTGCCGTTCATCGCCGCGTGCGGCGGGGGCGACGATCCGGGGCCGATCAACGTGCCGCAGTGCTCGGGCAGCAGTTGCGGGCCGAGCGGCCCTGTGAGCCAGCAGCCCGTCGTCGCGAAGCTCTGTCCCGACGCGCTCGACTATACGACGACCTACACCGGTGGCTCCGGCAGCGGCGAATACCTGAAGGTGCGCTTCGACACGACGAAGCAGACCTACCAGATGCAGTTCATCGAATCGTCGGTGCCGACGTCGGCCGGCCAGATCAACACGACGCGCGCGGGCCTCACGATCAGCGGCGCCTTCCACCACCCGACCAACCTGCCGTCGTCCGAGCAGAACCGCTGCGCGTTCATTCTCGATAGCGGCGCGACGAGCGACGGCAGCTATGCGGTGAAGATCAACCGCTACGATCCGCCGATGCTGTTCGTCGGCAACGGCGTGGTCGGCGGCGGCATTCCCGGCGCGACGATCGCGTTCGATGGTATCCAACTCGGGGACACGACGCTCGGCACCGTGCCGTCGCGCACGTTCGACTTCTACCCGTTCATCGGCTTCAGCGCGACCGAGACCGATTTCACGAAGGTCGCCGGCAACTACAACGAACTCGGCGTCCACTTGCAGCCGACCGGCACCTCGTTCCAGACCGCGACGCCGCAAGGCTGGCAGCCGGACGTCGTGAACTGGAACCAGACGCTGAACGCGGACGGCTCGTGCACGATCACGGCGGGCAGCGACTACTCGTGCCAGACGACGGGGACGCCGTGGACGCAGCGCACGAATGCGGACGGCTCGCCCGACAACGTGTTCGTCAGCCACTCCGCGGGGGGCGCGTATCCGGGCGCCGGGCAGACGCTGCCGCTCGTGATCATCACGCCGACGCAGGCGAAGGGCATCATGATCGTCGGCAAGCTGAACGGTGTGCTCGTGCCGGTCGTGATTCGCGTCGGCTACTCGTATTCGCCGCCCGACTTTCCGCTCGGTTCGGTCGCGGACGCCGAGGTCGGCATCTCCGTGCTGTCGCCTGCGACCGCATTGCCGGCGAACTCGCTGCAGGGCGGCTTCGTCGGCGCGACGAGCGCGTCCGCGTGCGGCGTCGTCACCTACAACGGCCCGAAGGGCGCGCCGGCACAGAGCGGCCCTGCCTTCGACGGCTTGAAGGCGCACCCGAACCTGCCGGGCTCGTTCGACGGTACGTTCTTCCTGCCGGACGCCGGCAACTGCACGGACGGCAGCGCGGTGTCGACGATCGCGGCGAACTACACGTCGACGCTGTTCCAGGGCACGACGGCCGCGTTCATCAATCCGCAGACCTCGGGCGTGACGGGCCAGTTCGCGCTCGACTACGCGCAGGCGACGCCCGGCAAGATCAAGGTGACGGCACTGCGCGACTTCAACGCGAGAAACGCGAACGGCGACGTGGCGATCATCAGCAAGGGCGATACGGGCTGGGCCGTGAAGGTCGGCAACGTCTACGCGATGGTCGTGAACGACAGCAAGATCAACCCGTTCTTCACGGTCGGCGCATTCGTCCAGTGATCGTTCGTCAGGCGGGGCGGCGCAAGCCGCCGCCCTCGTCCATATAGAAAGGATTCCTATGAAAATCTCCCATTGGATGGCCGCCGCCGTGTTCGCGCCGGTGCTCGCGGCATGCGGCGGCGACGGCGATCCGCCGCCGGCACCGGTCGAGCGCCTGTGCCCGCAGCAGATCGACTACAACACGGCGTTCATCGGCGGAGCCGGGTCGGGCGAGCTCGTGAAGGTGCAGCTCGACACCGTGAAGATGATCTTCCGGATCACCTATCTCGCGTCACCGGTGCCGGCCGTGCAGGGCACCGTCCAGCCGACGCGCGAAGCCGCGCCGTACAACGTCATGGAGGGCACGCTCGCCGATGAAACCGGCCTGCCCACGCAGAAGCTGAACCAGTGCACGTTCCGCCTGGTCAACGCGAACCTCGACCCCGCGCGGCCGGCGCGCATGTTCCTCGGCGAGGGCGTGCTGGGCGGCGCGATCCCCGGCTCGACGATCCAGTTCGACGGCGTGATCGGCGTCGGCCGGATTTCGAAGACGACGTACCCGACCTATCCGTTCGTCAGCTTCTCGCAGCAGGAAACCGACCTGTCGAAGATCGCGGGCACCTACAACCAGCTCGGCTATCACCAGGTGCCGTCGCAGAACTTCGCGGAGGTCGGGATCGACCAGGCGGTGACGATCCGCGCCGACGGCAGCTTCACCGAGACCGACAACCTCGGCGTGCGGAACGGCGGCGCGCCGCTCGCGTCGTCCGCGGTGGTCAACCGGAACTTCACGCTGCGCACGGATGCGCCGGCCTTCCAGTCGATCAACTACCAGCCGCAGGTTCCGGCGACACTCGCCGCCGTGGATCCGACGAAGGCCGGGCGCGGAATCATGATCGTCGGCAAGCTGCGCAACCAGCTCGTGCCGATCCTGATCCGCACCGGCGCCGCCAATGCGGACCTGACGCAGGGCGCGCCGTCCGCCGACGACGAATCGGGCATCTCGATCCTGAGCCCGCGCAACCCGATCGCGGTGGGCTCGCTGGACGGCGAGTACACCGGCCTCGACTGCCGGCTCGACTACCGCGCGACCGCGCTGGTCGGCAAGGAAGCGACGCTGCTCGATCCGTTCAACGCGTCGCAGGCGGCGCTCACGCGCGCGCTGAACCTCGACTACACGCAGCGCGTGCCGGGCGTGATCACGTCGGTGCATACGGATGCGGCAACGGGCCCGGCAACCGGCAAGTTCGTGTTCACGGGCGGCGTATTCGGCTTCCTCGACACGAGCATCGCGAACCATCCGTATTTCACGATCGGCGCATTCGTGCAATGACGCCGGCAGACGCAAAGTGCGAGGAGACTCTATGAAGAAGCTGTTTGCTGCCGGCTTCGCCGCCACGATGCCGCTGCTCGCGTGCGCGCAGCAGGCGGGCGACAACGTCGCGACGCTCGGCTGGCTGCACGTGATGCCGCAGGGCTCGGGCGGCCCGCTGACCACGAACGTGGTGAATTCGCCGATGAACGGCCCGCTGCGCCTGCCGAGCTCGTTCACGTCGCCGGGCTCGAGCCTTACCGTCAACAACGCCGACACGGTCGGCCTCACGCTCACGCATTTCTTCACCGACCACATCGCGGTGACGTCGGTGCTCGGCGTGCCGCCGGAGTTCACGCTGACCGGGCACGGGATGATCCGCCCGTTCGGCCCGAGCGGCTCGCTCGGCAACGTCGATCTCGACAAGTCGGCGAACCAGCCGATCGTGAAGAACGCGCGGCAGTGGAGCCCGGCCGTGATCCTGCAGTACTACTTCAACGCGCCGAACGCGCGCTTCCGGCCGTTCGTCGGGATCGGCATCGCGTACAGCTGGTTCTCGAACATCGAGCTGAACGGCAATTTCGCGCGCGACGTGAACGAGAACCTGGGCAGCGTGCTGGCGGCGGGCGCGGGCAAGGCGGGGCCGACCTCGGTGGAGGCGAAGGCGTCGTCGTCGTTCACGCCGATCTACAACCTCGGCGCGAGCTATGCAATCACGAACCGCTGGGCGTTGACGGCGACGCTGTCGTACATGCCGCTCAAGACGTATTCGACGATGACCATCAAGGCGGCCGACGGCACGGCGCTCGCGACGACGCGCTCGAAGGTGAAGGCGGACCCGTTGATCACATTCGTCGGCATCTCCTACAAGTTCTGACCCGGCGGGCGCCCGCCGGGCGCCATGCCGGGTTCCTGCGGCGCGCTGGCCGGTCCGGTTCGCGCGCCGTCCATACGGCGGCTCGCCGCCATTCGTCAAGTGAGGCCAGTACCATGAAGATTCGCAAAGCCGTTTCTGTCGTTGCTGCGCTTGCATTGTCGTCCGCGCTCGCCGCGCCCGCCTTCGCCGTCGTCGTGTCGCGCACGGACGGCGTGCCGTTGAACCCCAATGGCGAACCGTTCTCGGCAACGGGCATCACCGCGCTGAGCAAGGGCACGATCACCGCGAACTGCACGTCGACATTCAACGGCACGATCACGCCGACCGGCAGCGTGCTGATCACGTCGGCGCAGTTCACGGGCGGCGGCACCTGCGGGCTGAT
The DNA here is from genome assembly GCF_004343775.1 of Burkholderia sp. SRS-46. Classification (GTDB taxonomy): domain Bacteria; phylum Pseudomonadota; class Gammaproteobacteria; order Burkholderiales; family Burkholderiaceae; genus Burkholderia. The sequence continues at coordinate 752,423 of NZ_PTXL01000003.1, forward strand.
CACGGCCACCGGGCTGCCGTGGACCGGGCAGGCGGACACCGCGACGCAATTGACGATCAACAACGTGAAGATCTCGGTGACGCTGCTCGGCACCTGTGGCCCGAGCAAGGTCGTGGCGACGTGGAGCGATGCGAACTCGTCGCTGACGTTCAACAACGCGACGCTGTCGCCGGACTGCAAGGTGAACGGCACGCTGCTGACGTCGCCGAAGCTCCACGTGCAGTAAGCCAGGCGCCTGGGCGGGCCGCGCGTCACGAGCGCGCGGCTCGCGTGGTGCTGCATTCGGCCGACGCGGTGTCGGTCCTCGAGCACGCGCTGAGCGGGATCGGCATGGCGTTCTCGGGCATCGCGGCCCTGCAGGTTGACTACTGCGCGATCATGTTCAAGTAAATCGCTATCCTAAGTAATGCGGCCGTTTATGTTTCGTAAGCGGTCTGTTAACGACACCTCTCTGAGTGCAGCCCGATTGCTCAGTGCGTAGAACGCCAGCATGCTGACGAGCATCGCAAAAGCGACGCCGCTCGTGTCCCAACGCAGCCCCAGACTGAACGCCAATGCCTTGATCGCGGTCATGCCGAGTGCCATGACGAGCAGCATCGCCGCAAATTCAGGCGCGACCCGAACCGGAGCCAGAACCAGCACGCGTACCGTGTTGCGTCGAAGCCTGTCCTTGCGGTCAGCCTCGCGCAGGATCAAAAGCGCCAGCATGGCCAACATCGACATCGGAAACCAACGGAGATGGAGTACGAGCGTATTCCACACGGCGTCTGCCTCGAGCGTTCCACCGAAGATGTTGAGAATCGCATCGAGGGGTGAGCGCATCGCATCGAGCGTCAATCCTGCGCAGATAGCGGGCATGCACCAGAGCATCGACTGACGCGCACAGCTGCCGTGCGATCCGCTTCTCGTCGAGTAGCCGGCGATGCCGCATGCAATTGCGCCGACGCAACACCAGATCCAGCCGGAATTGGCGCCATGCAGCCGGGTCGGCAAGTCGCATGTCAGGTAACCGAGGAGCGCGAACGACACCACGCCGCGCACCCGTTCGGATGTCGAAAAAAGGGTAGTCCGCGCGCGCCGGAACCCAACGCATGCGCGGATCGCGTCCGTCATCCTTGCCGGACGCCTGGCCGTGTCAGCCGGCGGCGCAGTCGGAGAAGTCATGGCCGTTCAGGCGGGATCTCTCATGCCCGCGTCTCCCCTTCATGTTCACGTTGTCGACGTAGCGAGGTGAACCGGCGCCGGGCGATGGCGCCGGTTCGTCACGCGTCGTGGTTACCGGACCTCGACCCGGAACAGTTTCGGTGCGGCTTGCGCAACGGTGCCAGCGGCGGACTGCAAAGCGGGATCCGTCTGATGGCGCACGCCGTCACGCGTGTGCACCTTCACTTCGTATTGCGCATCCTTCACCGAGCTTTCCGCGAACTGGTTCAGCGGAAAGAACGCCGTCACTTCGAGGTGCGTCTGGCAGTTCGCGCAGGACTGCACGCTCCAGCGGCTCAGCACGGACTCCGTGCCGAGCAGGTGCCGCTCGCCGTCCACGTTGACGTACGCGGACACGAGGAACGATCCGCGAATCGGCGCGCGATTGAGGCCCGATACGCGCAAGACCTTGCTGCTGTTGCCGGCCGGTACGGCCGCCGCCGATAGCGAGACTTTCGGCAGGTTTTCCAGCGAACCGGGGCCGTACGTGTAGCCGAGCTGCTCTTCGATGTTGATGCAATCGAGCGACGTATAGGCGCGCTCCTTGCCGTTCTCGATCTTTTTGAACGGATCGAGCGGCGACTCGAGCGGGACGATGGGTGTCGCGCCGGCCGGAAGATTATTGTTCCACTGGGCCGCGGACGTCCCGTTGGAAAACACCGCGTAGTTCGGCGCGTCCAGGCACTGCTCGTACTTGCCCTTCACGTTGGTCAGCACCACCTTGCCGTTCACGATGATGTACGACGTGAGCCAGTCCACGATGTTCCGGTTCAACAACATGACGTTCTCCTTGGGGTCGGGGAACTTGTCGTTGTGCTCTTTGGTGGCGGCCCTGTCCTCGTCGGTACCCACGAGTCCCGATAGCGGGTAGCGAACCGTGACGTAGGGCAGCGGCTTGCTGTAGTTCGGATCGTCGCCGTTGATGAAGTCCGTGATCGCTCTGTTGAACGTGAAGGAGGCCAGCTGGTTCGGAATCGTTTCTCCGTCGAGCTCGAATTCCGGGTCGGTCAGTGCCCACGGAATGCCTTGCGTCAGCGACTCGTCGCTGGTTTCGTCCCAGAACGGCAGCATCACCTGCTCGCAACCGGGGATGCTTTGCAGCGCCTGTTCCAGCCGCAGCAGGTACGCGCGGTGCCAGGTCGGGAACAGCACGTTGCCGTGGTTGCAATAGCCGCCCCAGTAAGACGATGATCCCCAGCCGGCACCGCGGAACGGTTCGCCATGAAAGCCGCCGATCATGAAGAACGAGTTCGGATCGTCGGGCGGGAGTGCCTTGATGCCTTTCCACGCGCGCATCAGGTCTTCCAGCGGCTTTTTGTTGCCTTTTCGATATTCGACTTGCAACGATTCGATCGGATTCTTTTTATTCAGATATTGGTTGGAATTTTGAAAGCGTTAATCAATGGGCCATGGATAAGCCAGTGTGGTCATCTGATCGCATCCGTGAATGGCGCGGGCACGCGCAACAGCCGTAGCACGCCCATTGAAAGGGGGCTGCGCTTTCAAAGCGGATGGGATGCCGTGGTGAATCGATGCCGATTCGCCAGGCACAAATGCTTGGAAGAGTGGTCGTGATACCCCGATAGCGTTTCATCCTGATTGAGTATGAGTAATAAAGCAGGTGAAATCTCTTTCCGCAAGGGAGGGCTGGAGTGAATTCTAAAAATTTCTGATTGGAAGTGGTTGTTGATCTGTTTGAATTTCGTAAATAATAATGGTGATTTGCGACAAGATAGTAAAAATCCGGCGCCGGTGGGGCTGCAGGGAAGGGGAGCGGAAATGCGCTATCTGATAACTCAACCAAGCCGGAAATCTCCACTTCCGACCGGGACTCATTCTGGTTCAGGGTCAGACCGCCGAAATGCGCCGGGGCTGACATCTTTGTTTCGGAAATGGTGGCGACTTTATTTCTTTCTTGTGAATTAAATCGTTCATTTCGCATTTTCAGACAAGAAACTCGTTGGCGCGCACGCCTCAAATGAAAAAGTGAATTTCTTTTTTCAAGAAAAGTAAATCATTTGTTAGAAAATATTTCACCGATATTTTTCGGGATTGAGTATTCCTCTGGGTCAATTGAGATTGATATGAAATTTTGCGAGGTGTGCCATCGTGAACGCTGCTAAGGTGTATCGGAGAGTTTACGTGCATGGTATGGCAAGCCTCGGGAAGCTGACGGTGTCTGAGCATCTTGATGCGCTAATGGCGATTGCCGCATCGGCAAGTCGCCTTCCCGGTGTCTTTTGTCGTGATGAGCCAGATACGTTATGACGCGTTACCAGACGAGTTGAGCGTTCAGCTCGATAAGGCGGCACTATCCAGTCAGGTTTTAAATCCTATGAGAAAGGTGTCATGAGCAACCCGATCAAGAATATCGTCATCGTGGGCGGCGGCACCGCGGGCTGGATGGCCGCCTCGTACCTCGTCCGGGCGCTCCAACAGCAGGCGAACATTACGCTCATCGAGTCTGAGGCGATCCCCCGGATCGGCGTGGGCGAGGCGACCATCCCTAGTTTGCAGAAGGTGTTCTTCGACTTCCTCGGGATACCGGAACGGGAGTGGATGCCCCAGGTGAACGGCGCGTTCAAGGCCGCCATCAAGTTCGTGAACTGGAGGAAGTCTCCCGACCGCTCGCGCGACGATTACTTCTACCATTTGTTCGGCAGCGTGCCGAACTGCGACGGCGTGCCGCTTACCCACTACTGGCTGCGCAAGCGCGAACAGGGCTTCCAGCAGCCGATGGCGTACGCCTGCTACCCGCAGCCCGGGGCGCTCGACGGCAAGCTGGCACCGTGCCTGCCCGACGGCACCCGCCAGATGTCCCACGCGTGGCACTTCGACGCGCACCTGGTGGCCGACTTCTTGAAGCGCTGGGCCATCGAGCGCGGGGTGAACCGCGTGGTCGACGAGGTCGTGGAGGTTCGCCTGAACGACCGCGGCTACATCTCCAGCCTGTCCACCAAGGAGGGGCGGTCGCTGGAGGCGGACCTGTTCATCGACTGCTCCGGCATGCGGGGGCTCTTGATCAACCAGGCCCTGAAGGAGCCCTTCATTGACATGTCCGACTACCTGCTGTGCGACAGCGCGGTCGCCAGCGCCGTGCCCAACGCCGACGCGCGCGTGGGGATCGAGCCGTACACCTCCGCGATCGCAATGAACTCGGGGTGGACCTGGAAGATTCCGATGCTGGGCCGGTTCGGCAGCGGCTACGTCTTCTCGAGCAAGTTCACTTCGCGCGACCAGGCCACCGCCGACTTCCTCGACCTCTGGGGCCTCTCGGACAAGCAGCCGCTCAACCAGATCAAGTTCCGGGTCGGGCGCAACGGGCGGGCGTGGGTCAACAACTGCGTCGCAATCGGGCTGTCGTCGTGCTTTTTGGAGCCCCTGGAATCGACGGGAATCTACTTCATCTACGCGGCGCTCTACCAGCTCGTGAAGCACTTCCCCGACACCTCGTTCGACCCGCGGTTGACCGACGCATTCAACGCCGAGATCGTCCACATGTTCGACGACTGCCGAGATTTCGTCCAGGCGCACTATTTCGCCTCGTCGCGCGAAGACACGCCGTTCTGGCTCGCGAACCGGCACGACCTGCGGCTCTCGGACGCCATCAAAGAGAAGGTACAGCGCTACAAGGCGGGGCTGCCGCTGACCACCACGTCGTTCGACGATGCCACGTACTACGAAACGTTTGACTACGAATTCAAGAACTTCTGGTTGAACGGAAACTACTACTGCATCTTTGCCGGCTTGGGCATGCTGCCCGACCGGTCGCTGCCGCTCTTGCGGCACCGACCGGAGTCGATCGACAAGGCCGAGGCGATGTTCGCCCGCATCCGGCGCGAGGCCGAGCGTCTGCGGACGAGCCTGCCGACGAACTACGACTACCTGCGGTCGCTGCGTGAGGGCGACGCGGGGCTGTCTCGCAGCCAGCCCGGGCCGACGCTCGCGGCGCCGGAAATCCTGTAGTGAAGCCCGCCCTGGGCCGGGTAAGCGCATTCGAGGCCACGCACGCTGCAGTGGCGGCCTGCGATCCGCTGCAGGCGCGGGCGCTCGTTCTGCAACTGCCGGGCCTGAACCGTAAAAAGGACGTGCCCGGCATCGTCGGCCTGTTGCGCGAGTTCCTCCCGGCACGCGGCGTGCCGACCGGCTGGGGCTTCGTCGAAGCGGCCGCCGCGATGCGGGACATCGGATTCTTCCTGGGGTCGCTCAAGCGGCACGGACACGAGCCCGCGGACGCGGTGCCCGGGCTCGAGCCGGTGCTGCTCGACCTGGCGCGCGCGACCGGCCTGCCGCCGCGCGAGACGCTCCTGCATGTGACGGTCTGGAACCCCGCGGCGGCCGACGCGCAGCGGAGCTACACCGGGCTTCGCGACGAAGCGCACCTGCTCGAGAGCGTACGCATCTCGATGGCGGCCCTCGAGGCGGCCATCGCGGTGACCGTCGAGCTGTCCGACGTGCCCCTGCGGTCGCCCGCGTTCGCGGAACGGTGCGACGAGTTGGCAGCCTATCTGCAGAAAATGGTCGAATCGATCGTTTACGCTTACCGCTTCATCTCGCTGCAGGTCTTCTACGACGAGCTCCGGCCGTTCTACGAACCGATTCGAATCGGGGGGCAGAGCTACCTTGGCCCCGGTGCCGTAGAAATGCCCCTCTTTGTGCTGGAGCACGTCCTGTGGGGCTCGCAATCGGACCACCAAGCTTATCGAGAATTCAAAGAGACGTACCTGCCCTACGTGCTTCCCGCGTTCAGGGCGGTCTACGCTCGGTTCGCCGGGGGGCCGGCGCTCGTCGACCGCGTGCTCGGCGAGGCGCAAGCGGTCGGCGTGCGGGGCGAGCTCGTCGGGGCCGGGCTGGCGGCCCTCGACCGGGTCTTCGAGGTCCTGCTGCGCTTCCGGGCGCCTCACCTTAAATTGGCGGAGCGGGCATACGAAGTCGGGCGAAGCGGCCCCACGATCGGCAGCGGAGGGTACGCGCCCAGCATGCTCGGCGATCTACTCACGCTCACGCGTGCCGCGCGGTCCCGCCTCCGCGCCGCGCTCGACGCGACCTGACGCCTGACGCGTGCGGCCATGTGTTCCATCTCACAAGGAGAGTGTGCTCCCATGACTCAGAAGAGCCCCGCGAACGGGCGCGATAGCAACCACTTCGACGTGATCATCCTCGGCTCGGGCATGTCCGGCACCCAGATGGGGGCCATCCTGGCCAAACAAGCGTTTCGCGTGCTGATCATCGAGGAGTCGTCGCACCCGCGGTTCACGATCGGCGAATCGTCGATCCCCGAGACGTCTCTTATGAATCGCATCATCGCCGATCGCTACGGCATTCCGGAGCTCGACCGCATCACGTCGTTCTACGCGACGCAGCGTTACGTCGCGTCGAGCACGGGCATCAAGCGCAACTTCGGCTTCGTGTTCCACAAGCCCGGCCAGGAGCACGACCCGAAGGAGTTCACGCAGTGCGTCATTCCCGAGCTGCCGTGGGGTCCGGAGAGCCATTATTACCGGCAAGACGTCGACGCCTACCTGTTGCAAGCCGCCATCAAATACGGCTGCACGGTCCGCCAGAAGACGACCGTGACCGAATACCACGCCGACCAAGACGGCGTTGCGGTGACCACCGCCCAGGGCGAACGGTTCACCGGCCGGTACATGATCGACTGCGGCGGCCCCCGCGCGCCGCTCGCGACCAAGTTCAAGCTCCGCGAAGAGCCGTGTCGCTTCAAGACGCACTCGCGCAGCCTCTACACGCATATGCTCGGGGTCAAGCCGTTCGACGACATCTTCAAGGTCAAGGGGCAGCGCTGGCGCTGGCACGAGGGGACCTTGCACCACATGTTCGCGGGCGGCTGGCTCTGGGTGATTCCGTTCAACAACCACCCGCGGTCGACCAACAACCTGGTGAGCGTCGGCCTGCAGCTCGACCCGCGTGTCTACCCGAAAACGGACATCTCCGCGCAGCAGGAATTCGACGAGTTCCTCGCGCGGTTCCCGAGCATCGGGGCGCAGTTCCGGGATGCCGTGCCGGTGCGCGACTGGGTCAAGACCGACCGCCTGCAATTCTCGTCGAACGCCTGCGTCGGCGACCGCTACTGCCTGATGCTGCACGCGAACGGGTTCATCGACCCGCTCTTCTCCCGGGGGCTGGAGAACACCGCGGTGACCATCCACGCGCTCGCGGCGCGCCTCATCAAGGCGCTGCGCGACGACGACTTCTCGCCCGAGCGCTTCGAGTACATCGAGCGCCTGCAGCAGAAGCTCTTGGACCACAACGACGACTTCGTCAGCTGCTGCTACACGGCGTTCTCGGACTTCCGCCTGTGGGACGCGTTCCACAGGCTGTGGGCGGTCGGCACGATCCTCGGGCAGTTCCGGCTCGTGCAAGCCCACGCGAGGTTCCGCGCGTCGCGCGACGAGGCCGACCTCGATCACCTCGACGACAACCCCCCGTACCTCGGGTACCTGTGCGCGGACATGGAGGAGTACTACCAGTTGTTCAACGACGCCAAAGCCGAGGTCGAGGCCGTGAGCGCCGGGCGCAAGCCGGCCGAGGAGGCTGCGGCGCGAATTCACGACCTCATCGACGAACGAGAATTCGCCAGGCCGATGTTCGGCTTCGGGTACTGCATCACCGGGGCCAAGCCGCAGCTCAACAACTCGAAGTACAGCCTGCTGCCGGCGATGAAGCTGATGCACTGGACGCAAACCAGCGCGCCGGCAGAGGTGAAGAAGTACTTCGACTACAACCCGATGTTCGCGCTGCTCAAGGCGTACATCACGACCCGCATCGGCTTGGCGCTGAAGTAGTCGGCCGACACCAGCACGAAAACGATGAACGACGTTCAATTGGATCAAGTGGGCACCAGGGAGCATCCCCCGGGGGCGTACGACGCGACCACGCGCCTGGCCGCGAGCTGGTACGTCGCGATGCGCTCGGGCGACCTCAAGGACAAGCCGACGGAGTTGACGCTCTTCGGCCGTCCGTGCGTGGCGTGGCGCGGCGCGACGGGGCGGGCCGTGGTGATGGACCGTCACTGCTCGCACCTCGGCGCGAACCTGGCCGACGGGCGGGTCAAGGACGGGTGCATCCAGTGCCCGTTTCACCACTGGCGGTACGACGAGCAGGGCCAGTGCGTTCACATCCCCGGCCACAGCACGGCGGTGCGCCGGCTGGAGCCCGTCCCGCGTGGGGCGCACCAGCCGACGTTGGTCACCGCCGAGCGATATGGCTACGTGTGGGTCTGGTACGGCTCCCCGCAGCCGCTGCACCCGCTGCCCGAAATCGCCGCGGCCGACGTCGACAACGGCGACTTTATGCACCTGCACTTCGCGTTCGAGACGACGACGGCGGTCTTGCGGATCGTCGAGAACTTCTACGACGCGCAGCACGCGAACCCCGTGCACGCGCTCCCGATCTCGGCTTTCGAGCTCAAGCTCTTCGACGATTGGCGCCGGTGGCCGGAGGTCGAGTCGCTGGCCCGGGCGGGCGCGTGGTTCGGTGCCGGGATCGACTTCACCGTGGACCGGTACTTCGGGCCCCTCGGCATGCTGTCGCGCGCGCTCGGCCTGAACATGTCGCAGATGAACCTGCACTTCGATGGCTACCCCGGCGGGTGCGTCATGACCGTCGCCCTGGACGGAGACGTCAAATACAAGCTGCTCCAGTGTGTGACGCCGGTGCGCGACGGCAAAAACGTCATGCACATGCTCATCTCGATCAAGAAGGTGGGCGGCGCCCTGCGCCGCGCGACCGACTTCGTGCTGTTCGGGCTGCAGACCAGACAGGCCGCGGGGTACGACGTCAAAATCTGGAACGGGATGAAGCCGGACGGCGGCGGCGCGTACAGCAAGTACGACAAGCTCGTGCTCAAGTACCGCGCGTTCTACCGGGACTGGGTCGACCGCGTCGCCGAGGCGACCGCTCGACCGCGCCGCCGCGAGTGAGCGGCGCTGCCGACGTCGTGCCGCTCGAGGCGCTGCGCGTGCAGCGATGCGACCCGGCGCGCACCGGTGCGAAGCCGAACGCCCGCTGTTATGGGCGAACGTCGTGAAGGGAAAGCCGCTGTCGTGGCTGAACATCCTGGACTGCGCCGAATACTTCGACCAGTTCCAGCACTACCAGCAATCCTTCTCGCTCAGCCGCAGCCAGGCGCTAGGCGTTCCTTCATCCTCTTGGCGTCGAATGAAATGACGCAATATCGGAATGAGCCGCGCGTTGCGTACTTCGATCAGGTGTGGGATCGAGCCGATTCCAATGCACGTGTTCATAGCGCGGAAGAGTGCGATTATTTCCGATGGCGGCGCAATCATTTGACCATTCGGCATATTGCAGAAAGTCCGTGGGAATTTGGTGAGACGTGAAATCGATTTAACACTCGCTGGCATTCCAATTTATGGGCCACCCTGCGCAAATTCGCGAATTGCCATATGACTCGATTTTGTATTTATCGATGAAGCGATTCAAATCACCACTCACGAGCAACGATTTAATTGGTGCCTGGTGTGAAATGATGGTGAAAGGATGTGTAATCGCCACGTCATATCATTCGAATCATGCAGTCGCGGATCTGAGAGAGCAATAACGGCCGGGATTGCCTACCATGGGATGTCAGCATGAGCGGGGAAGTCTTGCTGAAGGCGCTGCGCGGCGGGCACGCGCAGTTCGATCGCATCGTCAAACTCGACACGCCGCTCGGCGACGACTGGCTGGTGCCGATGTACGTCAAGATTCACGCGCGGCTCGGGCGCAATTTCGAGGTCGTCGTCGACGCATCATCGGTCGTTGGCGACAAGATCAAGCTCAACGCACTGATGCTGCAGCCGGTCACGCTCTGGATTCGCCAGACAGACGGTGGATATCTGCCGATTCACGGCTACGTGCAGCAGGTTCGGCGTGTGGGAAGTGATGGATCGCTCTCGTATTTTCAGCTCCGCTTCGCCTCCTGGTTGAGCTTCTTGAAGCTGAGCAGCGACCGGCGAGATTGGCAGGAAACCCCTGGCTGGCAGATCCTGACCGACGTGCTGAACAAGCATCCGCAGGCATCCGGCCACTACGGGCTGGAGCTGCGCGGGACGATCCGGTCGTATTCGCACCGCGTGCAATGGGAAACCGACTGGAACTTCGTGCACCGGAGCATGGAGGAAGTCGGCGTGTTTCCGCGCTTCGACTTCGCGAAAGACGGCAAATCGCACAAGGTCGTCGTGATGGACGATCTCTATTTGACGCTACCGACCACGGCGGCAAGGTCGAAACTGGTTCGTCGACCATGAAATTCGACGGCCGCTACGTCGCCCGCAAGGGCGATCGCGTGTCGTGCCCGCAGCATCCCGACATATCGCCCAACCTCATCGAGGAAGGCGATTCATCGATGACGGATGGCGGCATTCCGATCGCTCGGCACGGCCACTGCGCCACGTGTGGCTGCCACCTGATTTCGAGTCTCGTCTGAAGCTGGAAGACTTCGTGCCGGCGATCACCGGTTGCTGGTCCATCAGGCACTGAAGCGGCTCAACCGGTTGTTCAGCACGATCTACGCGGACAGCGCCGCGCCGAAGCGCCCGTTGGCCGGCGTGCAAATTGGGGCCACCGCTGTGACGCACGCGCGTTCGGTGCCCGGGGCGTCGAATGTCGAGCGGATCGGGTGACCCGGGCGTTGCTCGAATTCGCCCTGGTGCCGGATAATCGCCGCATTATCCCGATAGAGCGCGTATCACGCGGATACCACGGATGTCTGAAGAATACGAAGTTCATGGCCCTCACGACCATGCGGTGGAACATCACGCGGCTCACGGTGGCGATCAAGGTACGTCGCGCATCGCGGTGCTGACGGCCGTGCTTGCCTGCTTCGGCGCGATATCTGCCTATCAGAGCGGTGCCGACGAGAGCCTCGCGCTCCTCTACAAGAATGACGCCGCGATCCGGAAAACCGAGGCTGCGAACCAGTGGGCCTACTATCAAGCGAAGGGTAATAAGCAGAACCTCGCCGAACTCGGTGCGGCGTTGAGCCCGGAGGCGTCAGCGCAGCGAAAGCGGTTCGAGACGGACGCCGCGAGATACCGCGCCGACAAGGAACCGATCCGGGCACGTGCCGAGGCGCTCGAAAAGGAAGTCGAGAAGAACAACGCGGCGAGCGAGGCGCGGATGCACCGACACCATCGATGGTCGCAGGCGACGACCGTCATCCAGATCTCGATCGCACTTGCGGCGATCACGATCCTCACGCGGCGGTCATGGATGCAGGGTCTGTCGATCGGCGTGGCCGCGATTGGTATCGTGATGGCCGGGTTGGCGTTCTTTGGGGTTTGATTGACGGCGAGGCCGTCACAGACCAGTTTGCGTCCTCGAGCGCGGCCAGTGGGTCGTGCGCCTCCGGGGAGAACGAAGCGGTAGCTCGTGCCGCTCAACGCGACGACGCACGCCGTTTGGCGAGCGACGCGCGGACGTCCGCCGCCGGCACGACGGTCCCACGTAGCTACGCGTCGACTGCCCGGCCGCGCCGGCGTCACGCCTGCGCCGCGGCCCGCGACGACTGCCGGTTGAGCTGCTCGACCCGCGCGGCATCCTGTTCGCCCGGCACCGGCCGGCCGAACAGGAAACCCTGCACCTCGCGGCAGCCTTCCTGTGTGATGCACGCGAGCTGTTCCTCGGTCTCGACGCCTTCGGCGACGGTCGTCACGCCGAGGCGCTTGCCGAGATCCGCCACCGCCCGCACGACGGCGGCGCAGTCGGGGCGCGTGACCGCATCGCGCACGAAGGTGCCGTCGATCTTGATCTTGTCGAACGGAAACGCGCGCAGGTGCGCGAGCGACGAGAAGCCCGTGCCGAAATCGTCGAGCGCGACGCGCACGCCCATCGCGCGCAGCGCACGCAGGTCGGCGATCGCCTTGCCCTCGTCGTGCAGCAGCGCGGTTTCGGTCACCTCGATCTCCAGCCGGTCGGGCGCGAGGCCCGAGCCGGCCAGCGCCGCCGCGACGGCCGGCGCGATCGTGCCGTGGCCGAGCTGCGCGGCCGACACGTTGACGGCCACCCGCGCGCCGTCCTGCCAGCGCACCGCGTGCCGGCACGCCTGCTCGAGCACGAAGGTGCCGAGCCGGTCGATCAGCCCGCTGCCTTCCGCCACCGGAATGAACTTGCCCGGCGAGATCCAGCCGCTGCGCGGGTCATGCCAGCGCAGCAGCGCCTCGCGCGCGGTCACCCGCTTCGTGTGGACGTCGACGATCGGCTGGTAGAACACGAACAGCTCGCGGTTCCCGTCGAGCGCGGCCCGCAGCTTCGATTCGAGCGCGACCCGTTCCAGCGCGCGCGTTTCCATGTCCGGCGCGAACATGCGGAAGGTGCCCCGGCCGGCCATCTTGGCCGCGTAGAGCGCCATGTCCGCGCGCGACAGCAGCACGCCGGCGGTTTCGCCGTGGTGCGGCGCCAGCACGCAGCCGATCGACGCACCGATATGGATCGTCCGGCCGGGCGACGGCGCATAGGGCGCGACGAGCGCATCGACGAGCCGGGCGGCGGCCGCCGTCGCGGTGTCCGCATCGGTGTCGCGCAGCAGCACCGCGAATTCGTCGCCGCCGATGCGCCCGAGCATCATGCCCGGGCCCGGGCATTGCACGCGCAGGCGCTCCGCGACCTGGCGCAGCAGCGCGTCGCCGGCCGAATGCCCGCGCGCGTCGTTGACGAGCTTGAAGCCGTCGAGGTCGATGTAGAGCAGCGCGATCACGTGGTCGGTGTCGCGCAGGCTCGCGTCGAATTCGGCGAGGAACGTCGCGCGGTTCGGCAGGCCGGTGAGCGAATCGTGGTGCGCGAGCTGGTGGATCCGCGCCTCCGCTTCGGCCTGCTGCGTGACGATCGACCACGACAGCATCGGGCAGATGTAGCGGCCTTCGGTGTCCCGCACGGCCGACACCTGGATGTCGAGCACTTCCGGCCCGAGCCGGATGCGCGTGCGATGCGGCAGGTTCGCGGGGTCGGCGAGCATGCGGCGCTGGCGCTGCGGGTGGCGGTGGAAGAAATCGAGCGACGCGCCGAGCGCGTCGTCCGCGCGGATCGGCAGCAGGTGCTCGATCTCGCGCAGCAGTTCCTTCGACGTCTCGTTCAGGTAGTTGATGCTGAAGGTGTCCGGATCGGCGGTCATCACGGCCACCGGCATGTCGTCGATCATGCGCAGCAGCCGCGTCTGCGCCTGCTCGCGGATGCGCGATTCGGCCTGGGCCTCGACGGTGCGCACGAAGCCGCGGTAGTTGACCGTGATCACGGCGATCAGCGCGGCCGACACGAACGCCATGTTGATCGCCGTCGCAACGAGCGTGGGCTGGCGTGTCGCGCTGAAGAACGCGATGAACGAGACGTTGACGATCACCGCGACGATCAGCGCGGCCGAGCGCAGGTACATCAGGCTGAAGATGCAGCCGATCACGGTGATCGCCATGTAGAACGCGACCTGCGCCTTCTGCCACGGGTCGCCGTAGTGGAACAGCAGCATCGCCCAGGTCGTGAAGGTCAGGGCCATCGGGACGACCAGCCAGCTCGTATACGTGAGCGCGCGCCGCACGATCTCCGGCGTCGGTTCCTCGAACCGGGCACGGCGCCAGTGCAGCAGGCGCGCGATCGAGGCGAGCGACATCAGCGCGGGCATCGTGACGGTCAGCCAGAACGGCGCATCGCCGAAGTGAGTGAGCGCGAGGCTCCAGGTGCTCGTGATCAGGATCAGGTACATCACCGGGAGCTGGCTGGCGAACACGCGGTATTGCGCCGCGAGCAGGTCCGGGTTCTGCGCCGGCGCCGCGATGCGGGCCAGCGATGCCGCCAATGACTTGAGGATTTTCATATGAGCGTGCCTGTTGCAACCCGGGTTCGGGGTGTCGGGCCTGGCTTCGCCGGCGATCGCGCGCTCATGGCCGCACCATCGCCAGGGCCGCCGCGTCCGTTACCGGAAACGCCGCGCGGGCGCGCTCGCCGCCGGTCAGCGCGATCTGCCCGCTGCCGACGATCTCGTCGAGCGGCACGGGCCGGCCGAGCAGGAAGCCCTGCGCCTCGTCGCAGCCTTCCTCGGTCAGCAGCGACAGCTGGTCGTGCGTTTCGATGCCTTCGGCCAGGATCGGAATCCCGAGGCTCTTGCCGAGCGCGAGCACGGCCCGCACGATCGCGCGATCGGGCGGGTTGGTTTCCGCGTCCGTCACGAACGACCGGTCGAGCTTGATCCGGTCGAACGGGAACGAGCGCAGCGTGTCGAGCGACGAGTAGCCGGTGCCGAAATCGTCGAGCGCGATGGTGACGCCCAGCGCCTTGATCTCGCGCAGCGTGCGCAATGCGCGCTCGCGCCCGGCGAAGATCGTCGATTCGGTCAGCTCGAGCTGCAGGCGCGCCGGCGGCAGGCGGGTTTCCTCCAGCACGTCCGCGACGAGCTTCGTCAGGTCGGTGTGCATGAATTGCACGGCCGACACGTTCACCGCGACGATATACGGCGGCTCCCAGCCGGCCGCGTTTGCGCACGCTTCGCGCAGCACCCACTCGCCGATGTCGATGATCATGCCGTTTTCCTCGGCGAGCGGAATGAATTCGGACGGCGAAATGGCGCCGAGCGTCGCATGGCGCCAGCGCAGCAGCGCCTCGTAGCCGCGCACCTCGCCGGTCGTGAGCGACGTCTGCACCTGGTAGTGGATGCTCAGCTGCTTGTCGGCCACCGCGCGCCGCAGGTCGGCCGCGAGGCTGCGCCGCGCGCGCACGAGCTGGTCCATCGCCGGCTCGTAGAAACAGACCGGCCGGGTGACGCTGCCCTTGGCCCGGTACATCGCGAGGTCCGCGTTGTTGACGAGGACCGCCTTGGTGGCGGCGTCGTCGGGGTAGATCGCGACGCCGAAGCTCGCGCCCGGGACGATCTCGTAGTCGTCGAGCCGGATCGTCTTGTACAGCGCGGGTTCGAGCCGTTCGAGGAATTCCGTCAGGTGCGCGTCGCTGCCCATCCGGCAGATCGCGGCGAACTCGTCGCCGCCGATGCGGGCGATGAATTCGCCGTCGCGCAGCAGGTTGGTCATGCGCCGCGCGAGGATGCGCAGCACCTCGTCGCCGGCGTGGTGGCCACGCAGGTCGTTGATTTCCTTGAAGCGGTTCAGGTCGATGCCGATCAGCGCGAGCTTCGCGCCGCGCTCGTGCGCCAGCGCGAGTTCGAGGTCGAGTCGCTCGTTGAAGCTGGCGCGGTTCGGCAGGCCGGTCAGCATGTCGCTCAGCGCCATCCGGCGCAGGTGTTCGAGCGATTCGGCGCGCACGTTGCCGTCGATCACGTAGCTCACGAGCCCCGTGCAGACGATCACGAGCGACATGCCCGCGATCGCGAGCGCCAGCGTGCGCAGCGCGGTCGCGTCAGTCAGCGTGCCTTCGAGCGTCAGCGGCGTGACACGCAGCGCGGTCATGCCGGTGAAGTGCAGCGCGAGGATCGCGAGCGACAGCAGGGCGGCCATGTGGTTGACCGCGTGCGGCACCCGCCGCATCCCGCAGTGCAGCGCGAGCGCGGACAGCGTGACCGACAGCGTCACCGACGCGACCAGGTAGGTGACGTCCCACGACAGGATGCCCTCGACCCGCCACGCCAGCATGCCGGTGTAATGCATCAGTGCGATCGCAGTTCCGACGACCGCACCGCCGAGCGCGGGTGCGGCCCGGGTCGCGCGGCAGGTGGTCAGCGCGAAGCCGACCGTGCTGCCGCCTACCGCGATCAGCAGCGACAGCACCGTCAGCGGCGGATTGAAGTGCACCGGCGCGCCGGCATCGAAGCCGAGCATCGCGATGAAGTGCGTGCACCAGATCGCCACGCCGGCCGAGATGGCCGTCAGCACCTGCCAGCCGAGCCGCTGCGTGCCGACCGTGCTCGCCGAGCGCTGGAACAGCCGCGCGGTCACCCATGAGCCGGCCCCGCACAGCAGCGCGGCCAGCAGCACGAGCCAGAGATTGTGCTCATAAACGATGCACCCGAGAACTGTCGCCACACGCCATCCTTTCCTTGAACTTACCGCTGCGTCTGTCGTCGGCGGCTGCCCGCGCGCACACGGATTGCCACATTTCGCGACGGAAAACGCATAAAAGATAACGGCACGGGATGAGCAAACTGAACGCCGCGCCCGGCGCGCAAACGATTCCGGCTCGGATTTTTAATTGGTGCCTGAACGCTTGCCAGCTTGTGGCGGAATCCGCCTGGCGGCTGGTTTTCGATGGCCGGGTTAGTATCGAATGGCCCGGCGTGCGTCCGTTACGCCGGCATCATTCGAACAAGGAGAGACTGAGAGAAATGCAAGCGAATCAACCCTACGTCCGGCCGATCCGCGTGCTCGCGGGGCTGGCGTTCGCGGCCGCCGCGTTGTCGGCCCACGCCGCCGACTGGATCGTGTCCGCCAACGACGGCAAGTACCAGCGCGTCGAGGGCCGCGACACCTATCTGGCCGCGCCGCCGTCCGACACGCTGACGCTGCTCGATGCCGCCACGTTCCCGCCGAAGGTCGCGTTGCAGGTCGACGTCGAGAACGGCATCCAGGGGCCGCCGCAGGCAGTCGCCGTCACGCCCGACGCGAGCATCGCGCTCGTCGCCGCGCCCACCCGCTACGACCAGGCCGCGAAGCAGCTCGCGTTCGACACGTTCCTGCAGGTCGTGGACCTGAAGGCGGCGCCGCCCGCCGTCACGCGCATCGCGCTCGCCGCACATCCGCAGGGCATCGCGATCGACCGCTCGGGCCGGCTCGCGCTGGTCACGGACGTCGACGGCGGCGTGTCGGTGCTGCGCATCGACGGCTCGCGCGTGACGCCCGACGGCAGCCTGAAGATCGGCAAGAAGCGGCTCGGCGGCGTGAGCTTCACGCACGACGGCCGGCATGCGCTCGTCGCGCTGCGCGACGAGCAGGGCGTCGCGGTGCTGAACGTCGACGACGGCAAGGTGAGCGACAGCGGCGCGCGCCTGTCCAGCGGCGTTGCGCCGTACACGATCGACGTGTCGAGCGACAACCGCTGGGCCGTCGTGAGCAACGTCGGGCTCGCGGGCCTGCCGGGCTATGCGGGCAAGCTCGCGGGCGACGCCGATACGGTCGCGCTGATCGACGTGTCGCGCACGCCGTTCCGCACGGTCCAGTACCTGAGCGTGCCGTCGCTGCCGGAGGGCGTCGCGATTTCGCCGGACGGCAAGTGGATCGCCGTGCAGACGATGGACGGCTCGAACCTGACGCCCGACAACGCCGGCCGCCACGCGCTCGGCAAGGTGCTGCTGTTCGCGATCCGCGACGGCCAGGCCGTGAAGGCCGGCGAAGCGACGGGCGGCGAGGCGGCGCAAGGCATCGTGTTTACGGCCGACAGCCGCCACGTGATCGTGCAGTTCAACGTCGAGCGGCAGCTCGCGCTCTACGCGGTCGACGGCGGCAAGCTGCGCGACACCGGCAAGCGGATTGCGCTGACGGCCGGGCCGTCGTCGCTGCGCTCGACGCCGCGCTGAGCCCACCGGACGCATGGCCCGCGTGCGGTCACGCGTCCGGTGTCACACGGCGACGATCTCCTGCGCGAAGCCTTCCGTCATGCGGCCTGCCGATTCACGTCGGCGGCGCCGAGCGACGCGATGTACGGCCACGGATAGATGCCGCGTGCGTGGCCGTCGCTGAACACGAGCTGCACGCCATAGCCCATCGGGTGGATCGCGGTCACCATCACGCCGGGCGGTGACTGCGCCGGCCCGCCCGCCAGCCTTTGCGCGCGGCATCCCGCGCACGGGCATGCCGCGCGCAGCCGCCCGTGTGCGATCGCGTGCTGCGTGCCGTTGCCCCAGCGCACGGTCAGCACGCCGGCCGCCGCGTCGCTGTGCAGTTCGGCCGGCGCGTTCATGCCGCGCCGCCGAGCTGCCGGATCGCGATCCGCACGGCCTTGCGCACTTCCGGATCGGCGTCGTCGAGCGCGTCGCGCAACGCCGCGAGCGACGCCGGGTCGCGCAGTTCCCCGAGCGCCAGTGCCGCCTCGCGGCGCAGGTTGCTGATCGCATGCGCGAGCAGTGCCGCCACCGCGCGCGCCGTCGATGCATCGCCGAGTTGCCCGAGCGCGCGGGTCGCGCGCAGCCGGACCTGCCAGTAAGGATCGTCCAGCGCGCGCACCAGCGCGGGCGTCGCCGCGCCCGCGCGCAGCTTGCCGAGCGTCGTCGCGGCGGCTTCGCGGACTTGCCACGCGTCGTCGGCCAGCGCGCCGAGCAGCGCCTCGACCACGGTGCCGCCGCTGGCGTCCGGCGACGCGAAGCCGAGCGCGCCGACCGCCGTGCGCCGCACGTCGGGATCGGGGTCGCGCACCGTCAGTGCGGCGAGACGCGGCAGCGCGCGCGCGTCCTTCAGCCAGCCCAGCAGCGCGATCGCTTCGGCGCGCACGCCGGCGTCGGGCGCGTCCAGCGCCGCGTCGGCCGGCCCGTAGGCGTCCGGGAAGCGGAGCTCGCGCAGGCCGCGCAGCGCGGCGCGCGCGACGAACGGCTCCGGCCGCGCCGCATAGCGCCGCAGGATCGGCCCGGACGACGGCGATTTCAGCTCGGACAGGCTGTGCGCCGCGGCGCACAGCACGCCGTCGTCGTCGTCGAGCAGCGCTGCGCACAGCGCCTCGACCGCATCGTCGCGCTCCCACGCGGCGAGCGCTTCGGCCGCTTCCTGCCGGACGTCGGCATCGGGATCCCCGGCGAGCGCCGCGACGAACACCGGGACGCACGCGGCGTCCTCGAGGTCGGCCAGCTCGAACAGCGCGATGCGGCGCACGGCGGGATCGGGATCGGCGGCGCGGCGCAGCAGCGCGGCGGCGGCAGCCGGCGGCGCGAAGGGCGCGGGCGGGTGGGACGCGGTCATGAACGGCTCTCGTCAGGGGGAACGGATGGCTAGCGCAGCAGGTACGGAATGTCGACCTTGACGGCGCCGGTCGGGCAGTCGTGCTCGCACGGCATGCAGTACCAGCATTCGTCGAACTGCATGGTGGCCTTGCCGGTCGACGTGTCGATCGCGAGCAGGTCGAGCGGGCAGACGTCGACGCAGACCGTGCAGCCCTTGTCGGCGATGCAGCGCGATGCGTCGATCGTCACGGGCGCGCTGCTGCGCTGGAAGATGTCGTGCGGGGTGGTGGCCATGGCGGGCTCCTCGGGTTCGTCAGATCGTGGTGGCGGCCGGATGCGCCGGCTCGCGAATGCGAAGTTGCGAATACGCGCCGCGCTCGTCGTCGGACACCGCAACGAGGTACGGCTCGATCGCGCGTTTGACGCTCGTCATGCGGCCGGCGGTGTCCTTGTACAGATGCGTGTGGCAGAACCAGTCGCGGTCGTTGCGCTGCGGATGATCGACGCGGTGGTGATAGAGGCCCCAGCGGCTCTCGGTGCGGAACAGCGACGCGCGCGCGGCCATCTCCGCGCAGTCGCGGATCGCGCGCACCTCGGCCGCGCGCATCAGCTCGTGCGGATGGGTCGCCTTGATCGCGTCGATGTCGTCGGCGATTTCCTCGAAGCGCTGCAGGCCGATCTCCATCTTGCGCGTGACCTTCGGCGGCTGCAGGTAGTCGTTGACCATCCGCCGCAGCTTGTACTCGACCTGGTTCGGCGCGAGCCCGTGTTCGCGCCCGAGCGGCGCCAGCACGCGCGCGCGCTCCGCCGCGACTTGCGCGCCGTCGACATCGGCGAGCGCGCGCCCCGCGACGTAGTCGGCCGCGTTTTCGCCCGCGAACCAGCCGTACGTGAACGCGCCGAGCATGTAGTTGTGCGGCACGGCCGCCATGTCGCCCGCCGCATACAGGCCGGGCACCGTCGTCTCGGCGCGTGCGTTCACGTAGACGCCGGACGCGCTGTGGCCGCTGCACAGGCCGATCTCGGAGATGTGCATCTCGACCATCTGCCGCCGGTAGTCGGTGCCGCGCCCCGCATGGAAGCGCCCGCGGCTCGGCCGTTCGTTCGTGTGCAGGATCTGCTCGATCGTGCGGATGGTTTCCTCCGCGAGATGGTCGAGCTTCAGGAACACGGGGCCGCGGCCGCTCTGCAGCTCCTGGTAGAACTCCCACATCATCTGGCCGCTCCAGTAGTCGCACTCGATGAAGCGCTCGCCGTTGCCGTTCGCGGTGAAGCCGCCGAGCGGGCCGGTCACGTACGCGCACGCCGGGCCGTTGTAGTCCTTGATCAGCGGATTGATCTGGAAGCATTCGAGGTTCGCGAGCGCGGCGCCGGCGTGATAGGCCATCGCATAGCCGTCGCCCGCGTTGGTCGGGTTCTCGTAGGTGCCCATCAGGTAGCCGGAGGCCGGCAGGCCGAGGCGCCCGGCCGCGCCGCAGCACAGGATCACGGCCTTCGCGCGCACGACGTGGAATTGCGCGCTCCGGCAGTCGAAGCCGAGCACGCCCGACACGGCGCCGTGCGCATCGGTCATCAGCCGGGTCGCGACGATCCGGTTCGTGATCGCGATGCGCGCGCGCTTCAACTGCCGGTACAGGATCTTCTTGATGTCGTGGCCTTCCGGCATCGGCAGCACGTAGGCGCCCATGTGGTGCACCTTCTTCACCGCGTAGTCGCCGTTGCCGTCCTTCTCGAACTTCACGCCCCAGCGGTCGAGCTGCCCGATCGTCGCGAAGCTGTGGCGCGCATACGCGAGCACGGCTTCCTGGTCGACGATCCCGTCGTTCGCGATCGTGATTTCCCGTGTGTACTGCTCGGGCGTCGCGTGGCCGGGAATCACCGCGTTGTTGAGCCCGTCCATGCCCATCGAGATCGCGCCGCTGCGCTTCACGTTCGCCTTCTCGAGCACCAGCACGCGCAGCGCCGGGTTGCGTTCCTTCGCCTTGATCGCCGCCATCGGGCCGGCCGTGCCGCCGCCGACGACCACGATGTCGTAGTCGAGCACTTCGGTGTTCATCGCGGGTTCCTCTTGTGTGCGCGCGGTTGCTTGCGGTCGACGCGCAGCCGGTACTGCAGCGCGTCGCCGCGGAAATACAGGTATTCGTAATCGATCGGCGTGCCGGCTTCGTCGTGCGTGAGCCGCTCGATGCGCAGCACCGGGCTGCCGTCCTCGACGCGCAGCGCGCCGACGATGTCGTCGTCCGCGAGGATCGCGTCGATCGCCAGGTCGGCATGGCCGAGCGGCACGCCGCAGTCGTTTTCGAGGATCAGGAAGATGTCGCGCGTCGCGAGATCCGCGTGCGCGAGACGCTTGCCGAGCGCTTCGGGCAGCCACGTCACTTCGAGTGACACGGGCTCGCGGTTCAGCAGCCGGACCCGGTGGATCTGCGTGACGTTCGCGCCCTCGGGCAGGCCGAGCTTCGCGGCCACGTGCCGGTCGGCCTTGACGGTGCGGAAACTGCGCAGCTGATTCACGATTTCATAGCCCATCGACGACATCGCCTCGGCGAAGCCCTGCAGCGACGCGACGTTCTGGAAGGCTTTCGGTTTCGACACGAAGGTGCCCTTGCCGTGCAGGCGGAACACGAGCCCTTCCTTCTGCAGATCGCCGAGCGCCTGGCGGACCGTGATCCGGCTCACGCCGTAGGTGGCGCACAGTTCGTGTTCGGACGGCATCCGGCTGTGCGGCGCATAGGTGCCGTCGAGGATCCGCGCGCGCAGCGCGTCCTTGATCTGTGCGTAGAGCGGCTGCGGCGGCAGCGCGACAAGGTTCGCTTTCGACATGGTCAACTTGTCATGACAAGATGAGGCCAGTGTAGGGAGGTCGCCAGGCGGCGCAAACGAAGCAATTCTGATATCGATTTTCCGCGGGGGGCGGTCGGCCGGCGGGCGAGGCGGCGCGTGTTACGCTCGCGTTTCCGTCAGTTGGCGAACATCTTGAAAACCCAGTTCCTTCGATTCCTGATCGCGGGCACCATCGGCTTCGCCGTGGACGCCGGCGTGCTGTCGCTGCTCGTGCGAACCGGTGTCGGGTATTTCGAAGGCCGGGCGGTTTCGTTCCTGGTCGCCGTCTGGACGACCTGGCGGATCAACCGGCGCTATACGTTCGAGCGACGCCAGCCGCAGTCGGCATGGCGGGAATGGTGGCGCTACCTGCTGGCGATGTCGCTCGGCGGGACGATCAACTATGGCGTGTACAGCGCCGCGATCCTGACGTTGCCGAAGAGCCCGTACCTGCCGTTGTGGGGCGTCGCGCTTGGCTCGGTAGCCGGCCTCGCGGCCAACTTCGTGTCGGCTCGCTGGTGGGTGTTCGGTCACCCGTCACGGTGACGAGGGCGCGCGCTCACATTGTTACAATGCCGGCGCTTGCAGCTCGGTGCGATTGGAATGAAACATACGAACAACTTCGACTTCTTGAGACTATCCGCGGCATTCATGGTGCTGTACTCCCACCAGTATGCGCTGTTGGGTCTGCCGGAGCCGGGGTTCGGCCATGGATTCACGTTCGGGTCGATCGGCGTCACGATTTTCTTCACCATCAGCGGCTATCTCGTGACGCAGAGCTGGGAACGTGATCCGCACGTCCTTCGTTTCGCGCTGAAGCGGGTCCTGAGAATCTGGCCGGGGCTGTTCGTCGCCACGGTGCTTGCGGCTTTCGTGCTGGGGCCGCTCGTCTCGCGCCTGCCGGCCGCGGAATATTTCCACGACCCATCGCTGTGGCGCTACTTGAACAATCTTCGTTTGAAGATGACGTTCGAGTTGCCCGGCGTCTTCGAACACAATCCGTATCCCAACGCGGTCAACGGATCGACGTGGACGATACCGTTCGAAGTTCGCTGGTACGTGTATCTCCTCATCGGCGGCGCGCTGACGCTGATCCGCCGACGCGCGGTCGTACTCGTCGCGGCCGTGCTGCTTGCCGTTCAATACTTCGCCGTCTATCGGGCCGAGATCAATCCGGTCAAGGCCTACAGCACGGACTTCGGTCTCTATTTCTGCGCCGGGGCGCTGATGTGGCTGTACCGCGACGCATGGGCAACGCGGCGCCCCGTCGCGATCATGCTGGCCGCGCTCAGCGGCGCGTCGGCCTGTTTCGCCGGCCAGACGCTCCTGGGCGCATTGCTGTTCATCGCCCCGCTCGTCGTGATGTTCGGCGAAGCCGCCACGCCGTATTTTCGCCGCTTCGGCCGCTTCGGCGATCTTTCCTACGGCGTCTACATCTACGCGTTCGTCGTGCAACAGACGCTTGCCTGGCGGTTCGGACACAGCCTGTCGTTCGCCGCCTACCTTGCGTCGACAACCGTGATGACGCTCGCATGTGCATGGCTGTCATGGCACCTGATCGAGAAACCCGCGCTGTCGTTCAAGAACGGTGTTTCGGCGTTTCGGCGAGCGGCGGTGGCCTGAAGCCTGCACGGTCTGTTCGAAAAGGCTGATCGGTACGCCTGAGGCTGTTTCAGCAGACTGCAGGAAACGTTACCCTGGATTCGAATGGAGGAGACCCCGATGACCCAGCCTGCTGTCCTGCTCGATCTCGACGCCGCCACCGGCGTCGCCACCATCACGCTCAACCGGCCGGCGTCGCTCAACGCGCTGGACCGCGCGCTCAGCGACGGCTTGCGCGATGCGGTCGCGCAAGTGGAATTCGACGATGCGGTGCGCGCGGTCGTGCTGCGCGGCGCCGGCGGCCACTTCATGGCCGGCGGCGATCTCAAGACCTTTCACGCGATGCTCGACGAAGCGCCCGACGATCGCCGGCGGCTGTTCGAGCGCTTCATTGCCGACGTGCACGAAGCGATCATCCGCATCCGGCGCATGGGCAAGCCGGTGATCGCGAGCGTGCGTGGCGCGGTGGCCGGGTTCGGGCTCTCGCTGATGAACAGCTGCGATCTGGCCGTTGCGGCCGACGATGCCTATTTCACGCTGGCCTATTGCAACATCGGCGCGAGCCCGGACGGCAGCGGCACCTATGGCCTGCCGCGCGTGGTCGGCCTCAAGCGCGCGATGGAGATCGCGCTGCTCGGCGATCGCTTCGACGCGGCCCAGGCGCTCGATTGGGGGCTCGTGAACCGCGTCGTGCCGACGGCGGAACTGGACGACACCACGCGCGCGCTGGCGGTGCGCGTGGCCGCGGGGCCGACGCGCGCGCTCGGCCGCACCAAGCAACTGCTCAATGCATCGTTGAACCGTACGTTGTCCGAACAGCTGCTCGCCGAGCAGGAAAGCTTTGCCGCGTGCTCGACGGACGCGGATTTCGAACAGGGCGTGCGCGCGTTCGTCGAGAAACGGAAGCCGCGGTTCGAAGGGCGTTGAGCGGCGCGCGGACGTCATCGCGTCGCAGCGCGCCGTCCGCATTCACTCGTTTTCCCGCGCGGACACGGCGGCGTCGCGCGCGTCGCCCGTCGAATCGGGCGCGCTTTCGCACGGCGGCGGACGGACCGCTGACCGTCCGCCGCCGTGCGCGCCGCTACGTCATGCCGGAAGCTGCGGCACCGTCACCGACGTGCCGGCCGGATCGAGCGTCAGCTCGGTGCCGTGCGTCGGCCGCAGCGTCGCCTCGTTGTCGCTCGACAGCACGACGAGCCCGAGCCGATGGCCCGCCGCGAGCTTGTAGTCGCGCGGCATGAACGTCAGGCGCAGGTCATACGGCATGCCCGGCAGCACCGGCTCGGAGAGCCAGCTCGACAGGCGGTTGCGCGGGTCGGTCCATGCGCGGGTGACGATCGTCGCGCTGCCGTCCGGCGCACGATCGACGAGCAGCGCGGTGACGTTCGCGGTGGCCGAGAAGGTCAGGCGCACGCGCGCGGTCACGCTGCCCGAGATCCGCGTCGCGCCGGCGAGCGGCGCCGTCTCGAAGCGGGAGCGGTGCTCGCCCGTGGTCGCGTTCACCAGCGAGAGCGCGGTGAGCCGCGCGTCGTCGGAGAACTTCACGAGCGGGCCGCCGGTCGGCTCGCGCAGCAGCGTGCCGGTGCCCGTGCCGTCGCCGCCCGCGAAATACACGACCGGTGCCGCGCCGCGCGCCGGCCAGCTCGCTTCCTTCAGCAGCGTGCCGTCCGCCTGCTCGATCACCGCGCCCGGGCTGCGTTCGACGCCGTTGTCGTAGCCGAGCAGATAGCGCGTGAACCAGCGGTTCACCTGCGCGGTCCACGCGTCGGCCATCGCGGGCACGCGGGTCGGGTCGGTGTGACGCGCACGGTGCAGCCACAACTGCGTCGGCACGCCCTGGCGTCGCATCGCGAGATACCACGACGTCGACTGGTCGGTCCGCACGTTGTCGTCGGTGAGCCCCTGCGCAACCAGTGCCGGCGCGACCGCGAAGTCGGTCGGAATGTCGCGCGCGGCCCAGAACGGCGAGTAGTCGCCCGTCTTGCGATCCTCCTGTTGCAGCGCCTCGTCGACCAGGTGCGTGCAGCGTTCCGGATGCGGGTTCGTCAGCAGCGCCTTGATGTAGACGTCGACGTCCTCGCCCTGGTAGCCGTCCGGCGCGCGCACGAGCCCGCCCGAGCGGTAGTAGCCGTACATGTTCGACAGCCCGGCGACCGGCACGATCGCGTCGAGCCCGCGCGTGCGCAGGCTCGCGACCATCTTCGGCAGCGTGCCGTCGTACGACACGCCATACATGCCGACGTGGCCCGTCGACCAGCTCGCGACCACCGGCTTGCCGTTCGCGTCCTTCGCGGCGGCGCCGCGCCCGAGCCAGTGGATCACCGACGCCATCGCGACCGACTCGTCGCGCGTCAGGATCGTCGGGCAGCCGTCCGAGCCGGCGGTGCCGAGCGAATCCGCATAGACGATCGTGAAGCCGCGCGGCACGAAGTAGCCTTCGATCCACGAACGCCCGGCGGCGGCCGCTTCGAGCTGCTGCAGGATGCGCGTCTGCGGCGCGGCGACCGCGATGCGCGCGGACACGGTCGGGTGCGGCGTGCCGTCGAGCTCGACGTCGACGTTGTGGTTCGGGCTGTCGGCCAGGTTGTTGTAGTACGGGCTCGCCAGCACGATCACCGGCGTGCGCGCGCCGCTCGCGGTTTCGGCCGGGCGCACGATGCGCACGTGAATCCGGTCCTTCGTGCCGTCGCCGTCGGAATCGACGGGCGTGTCGACCCACGCCTCCTCGGCGATCGTGCCGCCGGACAGCGACGGCTGCACCTGGCCGTCCTGGATGACGGGCCGATAGCGGCCGCTCGACAGGTCGGCATATCGCACGCCGGAGGGCGAGAAGCGCGCGGCGAGCTGCTTCGCGTCGGCCGCGGTTCCTTCCTGTCGGCCCTGCGCGAGCGCGGAAGCGCCGGGCACGCCGGCGCCGTCGTCGCCGCCGCACGCGGCAAGCGTGGCGGCGGCCGCGAGCGCGACGATCCATGCGTGTCGCGGTTCGGTTCGAAGATGTCTCATTGTTTTCCTTGTTTCGATGCGGATCGGGAAACGCGTATCCCGTGATGGATGGCGTCATGTGCAACCAGCCGGCTGACGCTGCCGGCCGCACCGCGCGCGGCATCGCCCGGACGCAGCCGGGCGGGTTGGCGACGCGATACTTCGGCGCTGCCGGCGCGGCATGACCGGCCGGCGGCGCCGCGAGGCGGGCGTGGCTGCGGGAAGCGTGCGCCGCGCGCCGACCGCCGCGCGCGAACGCGAAGCCTGCTCGCGGCCACGCCCGCGTTTGCTTACTGCGCGGCGGCGCTGACGGCGTTGCCCGCGTCGAGCAGGCCCGCGCCGCAGGTGCTCGTCGAGCAGTTCGAGCCGCTCGCGAACGGCCGCGCGGTGGACTGCAGGATCTGCAGGACGCGCGCCGGCGTCAGCGACGGATTGACCGCGAGCATCAGTGCGACCGTGCCCGCGACGTGCGGCGTCGCCATGCTCGTGCCGTTGTAGCTCGCGTAGCTGTCCGCGCCCGGCGACGTCTGGCCGGCATTGAGCGTCGACAGGATGCCGACGCCCGGCGCGGCGATCTTCACGGCCGGGCCGTAGTTGCTGAAGCTCGCGCGCACGCCCCGGCTGTCGATCGCGCCGACCGTGATCACGCCCTGGCAGTTCGCGGGCTGGCTTTGCGCGACGGGGCCGCCGCTGTTGCCGGCCGCGACGACGACGTTCGCGCCGCGCGCCGTGATCGCATTGATCGCGTTCTGGTACGTCGCGCTGCAGGTGCGGCCGTAGCCGCCGAGGCTCAGGTTCAGCACCTTCGCCGGGTTCGGGTTCGCCGGCGCGCCCGGCACCGGCAGCCCCGCGGCCCAGCGCATGCCGTCGGCGATATCGCTCAGCGTGCCGCCGCACTTGCCCAGCACGCGCACCGGCAGCACCTTGCCGGCCCACGAGATGCCCGCCACGCCGAAGCCGTTGTTCGACACCGCGCCGATCGTGCCGGCGACGTGCGTGCCGTGCCACGAGCTGTTGCTCGCGCCGCAGTCGTAGAACGGGCCGTTCGGATCGGCATCCTCCTGGGCAGTTACCCAGTCGCCGGGGTCCGCCGCGTTGTTGTCGCGGCCGTTGCCGTCGTTCGCGGCGGCCGGATCCGACACGAAGTCGTAGCCGGGCACCAGGTTGGCCGCGAGGTCCGCGTGCGGACGATAGCCGGTATCGATCACGCCGACGACGACGCTCGGCGAGCCGGTCGTGCGATCCCATGCCTTCGGCAGGTTCGCGCCGCCCGCCGGATTGAAGTAGCCCCACTGCTCGGAGTAGCGCGTGTCGTTCGGCACGAGGAACGCGCGCATCCGCGCGTCCGGCTCCGCATACTCGATGGCGCCGTCCGCCGCGAAATCGCGCGCGAGCGCTTCGGCTTCGGCAAGCGACACGTGACGCTGCAGCGACAGCACGGTCGCGCCGCCCGACATGTCGCGCTTCACGCGCAGGCCGGCGGCGGGGTCGCCCGCGTTGCCGGGCGCGGTGGCGGCGGTCGCGCCGAATGCGCGCGCGCCGGCGCGTGCCTTGCGCGCGGCGAGCACGCGGTCGATCACCGCCTGCACGTCCACGGGCTCGGCGCGCGCGATCGACGCGCCGGGCGAAGCCTTCGCGGCGCGCAGCTTGATGATCAGCTGGTTGACCGCTTCGGCCGGCCCGGGAACGGACGGCGCTGCGGTGGTTTGCGCATAGGCGGCCGAAGCGAGAGCGGCCAGCGCGGCGCCGATGACGGTCGATTTAAACGAAGCAGTGCGAATCAATCTGGACATGCCCATACACCCCCCAGGATGGAATTGAACGGCACGAGTCGACGATGTTGTAGGTGTAGCTGGGTGCTTCGCTGCGATGCCGGCAAGAAAGAACACGCCGCGCCGATGCGAACGACCAGGAATCGATCGGGCGGCGTGTTGCCGGCAAACCGGTTGCGGCCGATCGATTCATCCGGCCGCGTGGGCCGGACGATGCGTCGTCCGCCGAAGTTGTGTGACGGGAACTGAGTGAAACGGTGACCCTGTTTGTGACGCGTTGCGTGCGCCGCCGGGTTCCATTTATCTTTCCGGAAGCTTGCACAAAACTTATCCGACGGAAATCGCCGTGTCAAACATTTTTAGTTTTAATCAAAAAAAGTTTGATTGTGTTGAAAACCGGAGCGATGACGGGACGTTCGGGCGGGGCGGACGGAAGAAACAGTAAAAATCAGCGTGATTGTTTTCCGGCTCGATCCACGGGACGAAGGGCAGGGGCCGCGCGTGAGCGACTGAAAGCGGACGCCAATAGAATCCCTGTCTGGCCCAATCACATTCGTCCGGACCTCCGCGATGCGAAGACCCGCGCAGCACGACACGCCGACGGTCCTGTTCGGCGCATTCGATCGGCACAATTTCGGCGACCTGCTGTTCCCGCACGTCGCCGCGCGCATGCTCGACCGCGACGACCTGCGTTTTGCCGGCCTGGCCACGCGCGACCTGCGCCGCTACGGCGGCCATCGTGTCGACGCGTTCGACCGGATCGCGGCGGCGTCGCGCGAGCATCCGTTGAACGTCGTGCATGTCGGCGGCGAACTGCTGACCTGCAATGCGTGGGAAGCGGCCGTCATGCTGTCGCGCCCGGGCGAAAGCCGCGACGACATCGCGCACGCCGACACGTGGGCGCGCAACGGGCCCGCGTGGGCGCATGCGCGGTTCGGCGCGGCGTCGCTCGCGCCGTACGTGCTGTCGCGGCACGCGTACCCCGACGTGCCGATGCGCCGCGTCGTGTTCAATGCGGTGGGCGGCGTCGCGCTCGATGCGGGCGATGCGGCGCTCCGCGACGAAGTGCTGGCCGCGCTCGCGGCAGCCGACGACGTCAGCGTGCGCGACCGGCACACGCACGCGCAGCTGAGCGCGGCGGGCATTCGCGCGCGGCTCGTGCCCGATCCGGCCGCGATGACCTGCGCGCTGTTCGGCGCGCGTGTTCGCCGCCATGCCGGCGAGCGCGCGATGCACGACGTGCTGCAGGCGTTTCCCGGCGGCTATGCGGCCGTGCAGTTCAGCGCCGATTTCGGCGACGACGCCACGCTCGACGCGATCGCGCGCGTGCTCGAGCGCGCGGCCGCGTCGCATCGGCTCGGCATCGTGCTGTTCCGCGCGGGCGCGGCGCCGTGGCATGACGATCTCGCGTGCTACGAGCGTATCGCCGGCCGGATGCGCAGCGCATCGGTCAGGCTCTTTTCGTCGCTGAATCTGTGGGACATCTGCGCGCTGATCGCGGGCAGCCGCGTGTATTGCGGCAGCAGCCTGCACGGCCGAATCGTGGCGATGGCGTTCGCGCGGCCGCGTGTCAACGTCGGTCATCCGGGCGACGTCGCGCGCACGACGAAGCTGAGTGCGTATGTGGCGACGTGGGAGGCGGCGGGTGTGCCGGGTGTCGTCGGCGTGGAGGACGTGGGCGATGCGATCGGCGCTGCGCTGCGCGCGGATGCGTCGATGCTCGACGGCAAGTCGAGAGAGCTGGCCGAGCTTTATCGCGACGGGTTCGCGGTGGTGCGGGACGGGTGTTAGCGGGGGCGTACACCCCGACCCGGTAGCGATCGACAATCAGGACGCCGTATTCACGGCATTAATTCATACAGTTTAATTACGCATATCTTTGCATTCTGCTTTCTTTGATCGGAATCGCGTCATCTCATCCGTAATCTAATCAATTACAAACGGTAATGTAGATGAGAATCATTCGTGTTTGCATTGACTTTGATATTCCGACCTCTTACGATCCGCCGCATTGCGTCGATTAACGCAGTGACACGAATAACTCCAGACAAAATAGCAAAAGAGGATCGACATGAAATCGGCGCCGTCGAATAGCGCGTGCAACCGTCCGCAGCGGCGCGTTGCCGCCCGTATGACCCTTGCCGCATGCGCGTGGCTCGCCAGCGCCGGCGCGTTCGCGGCGACGACCGACGCGCAACCCGAAGCGCCCGAGGCCGATCTCGCGATCCAGGCCAAGCCCACCAACATGTGGACCGGCATCTGGACCCGCCAGACGCTGCTGGGCGACATGGGCGGCATCCGCCCGTGGCTCGGCCGGTACGGCGCGACGCTGCTGATCACCGAAACCAGCGAATACCTCGCGAACGTGCGCGGCGGCCTGAACCGCGGCGGCACCTACGACGGCCTGACGACCGCCACGCTGTCGGTCGATACGCAGAAGGCGATCGGGCTGCCGGGCGGCACGTTCAATGCGAGCGCGCTGCAGATCCACGGCCGCAACCTGAGCACCGCCAACCTCGGCACGCTGAACACCGCGAGCGGCATCGAGGCGCAGGATACGACCCGCCTGTGGGAGCTCTGGTACCAGCAGTCGTTCCTCGACAAGCGCGTCGACGTGAAGATCGGCCAGCAGAGCCTCGACCAGGAATTCATCGTCAGCACCTACGCGAACACGTTCCTCAATACGATGTTCGGCTGGCCCGCGCTGCCGTCGTACGACCTGCCGAACGGCGGCCCCGCGTATCCGCTCGCGGCGCTCGGCGTGCGCGTGCGCGCGCAGCTCACGCCGAAACTCACCGCGCTCGCGGGCGTGTTCGACGGCGATCCGCTCGGCAACAACCCGAACAACCTGAGCGGCACCAACTTCAACCTGCACAACGGCGCGCTCTATATCGGCGAACTGCAGTACGCGCTCAACCAGCCGTCGGAAGGCGAGATGGATACGGGCCACTCGAACGGCCTGCCGGGCACCTACAAGATCGGCGTCTGGTATCACAACGGCCGCTTCGCCGACCCGCGCAACGGCACCGACGGCGCGTCGCTTGCCGATCCGGCGTCGAACGGCAACGCGCAGCAGCACCACGGCAACTACAGCTTCTACGCGGTGGCCGACCAGATGATCTGGCGTCCGGACCCGAGCGGCGCGAAGAGCCTCGGCGTGTTCGCGCGCGTGATGGGCGCGCCCGGCGACCGCAACCTCGTGAGCTTCGCGGCGAACGCCGGCGTCGTGCTGAAGGCGCCGTTCGAAGGCCGCGACAACGACAGCGTCGGCCTCGCCGTCACCTACATCGAGGTCGGCAACCACGTGACGTCGCTCGACCGCGACCAGCTCGCGTTCTCCGGCGGCCCGTACGGCGTGCGCACCCGCGAGACGACCGTCGAGGCGACCTACCAGTACCAGGTCAACCCGTGGTGGGTGATCTCGGCGGACGCGCAGTACACGTTCAACGCCGGTGCCGGCCAGAACCCGAACGACCCGACCCGGCCGCTGCGCAACACGTTCGTGCTCGGCGCGCGCACGGTCGTCACGTTCTGATCGACGGCACCCGCCTCGTGATTCGTTTTCGCGCGCCGGATGCCGGCGCGCCTCCCAGGAGATTCCCCATGCTTGAATCCGCACCGCTGCGCCGTGTCGCGACGGGCGCGCTGGCCACGCTCGCGCTGGCCGCCGCCGTCACCGCGCACGCGGAGCCGCAAGGCTTCCTCGAAACGCTGCATCGCCACGCGACGCTCGTCAACACGGTGCCCGACAACGGCGACCAGAACCCGTACGCGATCGCCGTCGCGCCCGTGTCGGCCGGCACGATCCAGAAAGGCGACGTGCTCGTCGACAACTTCAACAACGCCGCGAACCTGCAGGGCACCGGCAGCACGATCGTCGACTACCGCCCGTCGACGAAGCAGCTGAGCCTGTTCGCGTCGATCCCGCGCGACCTGAAGGCGTGCCCGGGCGGCGTCGGCCTGTCGACCGCGATGACGATGCTGAAGTCGGGCTGGGTGATCGTCGGCAGCACGCCGAGCAACGACGGCACGACCAACACCAAGGGCGCCGGCTGCCTGATCGTGCTCGATCCGCACGGCAAGGTCGCGGCGACCTGGTCGACGCCGAACATCAACGACCCGTGGGGCAACATGGCCGTGGTCGACCGCGGCGACACCGCGACGCTGTTCGTCAGCATGGCCGGCTTCGGCGTCGGCGGCGCCGACGGCAATCCGCCGGTCTTCAAGCAGGCGACCGTGCTGCGTCTCGATCTGGCGATCGCCGACGGCCAGCCGCCCGCGATCAAGCAGGAAACGGTGATCGCGAGCGGGCTCGGCGCGCAGGCCGACAAGGGCGTGTTCCTGGTCGGCCCGACCGGCCTCGCGCTGTCCGGCGACCAGAAGAAGCTGTACGTGTCGGATGCGATCGGCAACCGCATCGTCGAGATCGACGATCCGCTCACGCGCGACACCAGCGCGGGCGTCGGCCGCCAGGTCACCGCCGACGGCTTCCTGCGCCGCCCGCTCGCGCTTGCCACCGCGCCGAACGGCCACCTGCTCGCGACCAACGCGCAGAACGGCCAGGTCGTCGAGATCGACCCGGTCGCCGGCAAGCAGCTCTACGCACGCTGGATCAATACCGACAAGGCGCAAGTGCCGCCCGGCAACGGCAACCTGTTCGGCATCGCGATGACGCCGGAAGGCGACGGCTTCTATTTCGTCGCGGACGACGTCAACACGCTGTTGCTCGCGAAGTAACGGAGCGGATCATGGCAGACGATCTCAACCCGCCGCCGCGCCCCGCGCGACGCGGCTTCCTGAAAGCCGGCGGCGCGGCGGTGGCGGCGGGCCTCGCGGCCGCGTCGATGCCCGCCGCGCGCGCGGCCGATGCGCCGGCACCGGCTCCGGACCCGCACGACGGCATCGAGCCGTTCTACGGCAAGCACCAGGGCGGCATCACGACGCAGCAACAGCGCCACGCGTATTTTGCGGCGCTCGACCTGACGACGACCCAACGCGCGGACGTGATCGCGCTGCTGAAGACCTGGACCGACGCCGCCGCGCGGATGACGCGCGGCGAGACCGCGCAGCCGCTCGTCACGACCGGCGGCGACGATGTTGCGCCGGCCGATGGCGGCGATGCGCTCGGCCTCGGCCCCGCGCGGCTGACGCTCACGTTCGGCTTCGGCCCCGGCCTGTTCGCGCTCGCCGGCAAGGACCGCTACGGCCTTGCGAAGCGCCGGCCCGCCGCGCTCGTCGACCTGCCGCGCTTCAACGGCGACCAGCTGCTGCCGGAGAAGACCGGCGGCGACCTGTTCATCCAGGCCTGCGCGGAAGACGCGCAGGTGGCCTTCCACGCGGTGCGCCAGCTCGTGCGCCTCGGCGCGAAGGCGGCGCAGATGCGCTGGGGGCAGGCCGGCTTCACGTCCGGCAAGCCCGGCGAGACGCCGCGCAACCTGATGGGCTTCAAGGACGGCACGATGAACCCGTCGATGTCCGATCCGGCCGCGATGAACGAATTCGTGTGGGCCGGCGGCGAAGGCCCGGCCTGGATGAACGGCGGCACCTACACGGTCGTGCGCCGCATCCGCATCACGCTCGAGCACTGGGACAACACGGAGCTCGGCTTCCAGGAGCAGGTGGTCGGCCGCCACAAGTACAGCGGCGCGCCGCTCGGCCAGAAGCACGAGTTCGAAGCGCTCGATCTCGACGCGGCGGACAAGGACGGCAACCCCGTCATCCCCGACAACTCGCACGCGCGCCTCGCGTCGCCGCAGCTGAACAACGGCGCGCAGATCCTGCGCCGCGCGTTTTCGTACAACGACAGCGCGAACTTCTACATCGAGCGCTGGCCGCCGTGGCGCCAGCAGACCGAGTACGACGCGGGGCTGATGTTCGTCGCGCACCAGCGCGATCCGCGCAAGGGCTTCATCCCGATCAACGAGAAGCTCGCG
This sequence comes from Burkholderia sp. SRS-46, assembly GCF_004343775.1. Lineage (GTDB taxonomy): Bacteria > Pseudomonadota > Gammaproteobacteria > Burkholderiales > Burkholderiaceae > Burkholderia. The sequence goes on from NZ_PTXL01000003.1 coordinate 786,553, forward strand.
AAGCTGGACATCATGAACCAGTTCACCACGCACGTCGGCAGCGCGATCTTCGCGTGCCCGCCGGGCGCGCAACCGGGTTCGTTCATCGGCGCCGCGCTGTTCGACGCGTAAGCCGGCCATTCCGCATTCGTTTTTCGATTACGACATGCACACATCTCCTGTCCGCCGCCCGTTCGGGAACCTCGCCGCCGCGGCCGCCGCCGTGCTGATGCTGACCGGCGCGCTGCACGTGACGCGCGCGCGCGCCGACACGCTCACGCTGTACAACGCGCAACACGAGCAGGTGGTCAATCGCCTCGTCAAGGACTTCGAAGCGCAAACCGGCATCAGCGTGAAGGTGCGTTCGGGCGAAGGCCCGGCGCTGGCCGCGCAGCTCGTCGCGGAAGGCGAGCGCACGCCCGCCGACGTCTACTTCACCGAGAACTCGCCCGAACTGGTGCTGCTCGATCGCAAGGGACTGCTCGCGAAGGTCGACGCGGATTCGCTGAAGGCCGTGCCGGCACGCTTCAACGCGACCGACGGCAACTGGCAGGGCGTGCTCGCGCGCGAAAGCGTGCTGATCTACAACACCGCGAAGCTGCAGTCGCAAGCGCTGCCCGTGGCGCTGCTCGATCTCGCGAAGCCGGAGTGGAAGGGCAAGGTCGGCATTGCGCCGAGCGACGCCGATTTCCTGCCGCTCGTGAGCGCGGTGCTCGCGCTGCACGGCGAAGCCGCGACGCTGCAATGGCTGAAGGGCCTCAAGACCAACGCGCAGATCTTCGACGACGAGGAGGGCGTGGCGGCGGCCGTCAACCGCGGCGGCGTGGTCACGGGCCTCGTCAACAACTATTACTGGGATCGCCTGCATGCCGAGCTCGGCGACAAGGCGACGCGCAGCGCCGTGCATCACTTCACGCACGGCGATGTCGGCGGCGTCGTCAACGTGTCGGGCGCAGCCGTGCTGAAAGCGTCGAAGCGTGCGGCCGCCGCGCAGAAGTTCGTCGCGTACCTGGTCAGCGAGCGCGCGCAGCAGCTGATGGCGACGAGCCATGTGAGCTTCGAGTATCCGCTGCGCCCGGGCGTCGCGCCGGATCCGATCCTGAAGCCCTTCAACGAGCTGAGCCCGCCGTCGCTGACCTTCGAACAGCTCGGCGACGACAGCCAGGCCGGCAAGCTGCTGCGCCAGGCCGGCCTGCTCTGAGCATGAGCGACGCGGTTCCCGCCGGCGCGCCCGGCACCCCCGGCACGTCCTGCGCGGCCGCCGCCGGGCGCCGGCGCGCGCCGCGCGCGCTCGTCGCGGCGGCGGCCTGCGGGCCGCTCGCGATCCTGCTGCCGATCGGCTTCACGCTGTATCGCGCGGCGAGCTTCGGCACGCCGCAGGACGTGCTCGACCTGCTGTGGCGGCCGCTCGTCGGCGAACTGCTCGCCAATACCCTGCTGATCACGCTCGCGACCACGCTCGCCTGCGCGGTGCTCGGCACGGCCGTCGCCTGGTTCGTCGAACGCACGACGCTGCCGTGGCGGCCGCTGTGGGCCGCGATCGCCGCCGCGCCGCTCGCGGTGCCGCCGTTCGTCACGAGCTACGCGTGGGTGTCGATCAGCGCCGACCTGCAGGATTTCGTCGGCGCGCTGATCGTCGTGACGTCCGCGTATTTCCCGCTCGTCTACCTGCCGGTCGCCGCCGCGCTGCGCGAACTCGATCCGGCGCTCGAGGAAAGCGCGCGCACGCTCGGCTGCTCGCCGCGCCGGATCTTCTTTCGTGTCGTGCTGCCGCAGCTGCGCCCGGCGCTGTTCGGCGGCATGCTGCTCGTCGCGCTCGGCGTGCTGTCCGAGTTCGGCGCATTCATGCTGCTGCGGTTTCGCACCTTCACCACCGAGATCTATGCGGAATACCGCACGTCGTTCGACGGCGGCGGCGCGGCGCTGCTCGGCTGCGTCCTGATCCTGCTGTGCCTCGCGTGCGTGGCCGTCGAGGCGCGCGCGCGTGGCCAGGCCCGTTACGGGCACACGCACCGCGCGGCGCGGCGGGCGGCGATGCGATACGAACTCGGCGCGTGGCGCGGCGCGGTGGTCGCGGGCTTCGTGCTGCTGACGGCCGCCACGCTCGGCGTGCCGCTCGCGACGATCGGCTACTGGCTCACGCAGCAGGGCGCGGCGGCCGTCACGCCCGCCGACGTATCGCCCGCGCTGCTGTGGCAGGCGTCGCTGGCGTCCGCCGGCTACGGCCTGGCCGCCGCCGCGCTGACGACCCTGCTCGCGCTGCCCGTCGCGTTCCTGCTGGTACGCTTCCCGGGCCGCGTCGCCGCCGCGTTCGAGCGCATCGTGATGACCGCGCAAGGCGTGCCGAGCCTCGTGATCGCGCTGGCGCTCGTGTCGCTGACGGTGCGGCTGCTCGAGCCGCTCTACCAGAGCGCGCCGATGCTGATCGGCGCCTACGCGATCCTGTTCCTGCCGCTCGCCGTCGTCAGCGTGCGGGCGGCCTTCGCGCACGTGCAGACGCAGCTCGAGGAAACCGCGCGCGTGCTCGGCCTCGGCTGGCGGCAAACCTTCATGCGGGTCGTGCTGCCGCTCGTGGCGCCGGGCGTCGGCGCGGCGGCGACGATGGTGTTCATCTCGGTCGTCACCGAACTGAATGCGACGCTGCTGCTGTCGCCCACCGGCACGCGCACGCTCGCGACCCAGGTGTGGAGCGACACGTCGCAGCTCGCGTTCGCGGCCGCGGCGCCGTACGCGGCGCTGCTGGTCGCGCTGTCGCTCGGCGCGTCGGCGGTGCTGTTCCTCTTCGTCGGCCGCGCTTCCGTGCGCGCGTGAGCGGCGGCACGTCCGGCTTTTTCTCCGACCGACCCATGAGCGAACTTCGACTCTCCGGCATTTCCAAATCCTTCGGCGCGCATGCGGTCCTGCACGACATCGACCTGACGGTGCAGCGCGGCAAGCTGGTCGCGCTGCTCGGCCCGTCGGGCAGCGGCAAGACCACGCTGCTGCGGATTCTGTGCGGCTTCGAACGCGCGGAGCGCGGCATCGTCGAGATCGACGGACGCTGCGTCGCATCGGCCGACACGCATGTGGCGCCCGAACGGCGCCGGATCGGCTACGTGCCGCAGGAAGGCGCGCTGTTTCCGCATCTGACGGTGGCCGACAACATCGCATTCGGGCTGCCGCGTGCGGCGCGGCGGCGGCATCATCGCGTCGGCGAACTGCTCGAAATGGTCGGCCTGCCGGCCGCGTATGCGAGCCGCGCGCCGCAGCAGCTGTCCGGCGGCCAGCAGCAGCGCGTCGCGCTGGCTCGTGCGCTTGCGCCCGAGCCGTCGCTCGTGATCCTCGACGAACCGTTCTCGGCGCTGGATACGTCGCTGCGCCACGAGACCCGCAACGCGGTTGCGGCCGCGCTCGCGGAAGCCGGCGCGACGTCGGTGCTCGTCACGCACGACCAGCCGGAAGCGATGACGCTCGGCGATGAAGTCGCGGTGCTGTGGCAGGGCCGGCTCGTGCAGACCGCGACGCCGCAGCGGCTCTACCGGCAGCCCGTCACGCGCGACATCGCATCGTTCGTCGGCCAGGCGGTGCTGCTCGCGGGGCACGTGCGCGACGGCCGCATCCGCTGCGCGCTCGGCGAGCTGCCGCTCATCGGCCCGTTGCCGGACGGTCCGGCCGACGCGATGCTGCGGCCCGAGCAGGTTCGCGTCGCTGGCGTGGACGATGCCGATGTGTCGCGCGGGCACCTGGCGCGCGTCGAGTCGGCGCAGTTCGGCGGACAGGACGCCGATGTGCTTGTGCGCCTCGTCGATGCGCCGGCCACGGTGGTGCGCGCGCGCGTGCCGGGGCATCGATGCCCGGCGGTGGGCGAGCGGGTCGCGCTCAGCGTCGATGGGGCGGTGATGGGGTATGCGTCGCCGGAACGGGTGGGCGGGGTCGAATAGCGGACCTTGTCGGTGCGGCGCCTGGCATCGGCGCGGTTGCAGGGATCTCGATTCGACCCCTTGTCAGGCGGGTGTTGCGGGAGTAGGGCGATTTGGTTTATAAATGGAAATGATTCGCATTTTCCTTACTGTTTGCCGCCATTGATGTGAAGGGACTGATTCATGACCGCCGCCCAGATCGCCCTGCATCAGGACGTACACGCCCTTTACCGTGACCATCATGGCTGGCTGCAGGGTTGGCTGCGCCGGCGGCTGGGCGATGCCGTCGATGCCGCCGATCTCGCCCACGACGCATTCCTGCGCCTGATCGTCAAACCCGCCCCCAAAGGATTCGGCAGCGATGTCGAAGCGCGTGCCTATCTGCGCACGATGGCGCAGGGGATGTGTATCGACCTGTGGCGCCGTCGCCAGGTCGAGCAGGCATGGCTGGATTCGCTGGCCGCCCAGCCTGAGCCCTGCGAACCTTCGCCGGAGCACCGCGCGATCGTCATCGAAACGCTGATGGAGATCGGCGCGCTCATCAGCCGATTGCCGGACAAGGCGAGACGGGCCTTCATCATGGCGCAGATCCACGAATTGCCCACGCGCGAGATTGCCGGCGAGCTGGCCGTTTCCGAACGCATGGTGCAAAAGTACCTCGCCCAGGCCATGCTGCAGCTCGCGCTCGTCGATGCCGGGCTGACGCATTGACCCATGGCGGCGACGGTTCCCCCATCCGCCTCTCAAAGTGGCGTCCAGGCAGATTTCGAGAGCCTCGAACAAGCGGCTCACTGGTATGCCGCGTTGTATGCCGACGGCGCTGAGGGCGAACGCCGTGAAGCCTGGGCGCGCTGGCTGGCGGAGCGCCCCGAGCATCGGTGCGCGTGGGCACACATCGAGCAAGTCAGCCGCCGGTTCGAGGCGTTACGGGCCGAGGGCGAGCGCGAGGCGGCCGCGGTCGCCGTGCATGTTTCCGCCAGACGCACGGCAGGCCGCCGCCAGGTGCTCGGCTGCCTGGCGGCGCTGGGCGGGACGGGGCTCGCGGGATGGCTGGCATGGCGCCACACGATGCTGCCGGAGCGCCTGGTCGCGTGGCGATCGGACTATCGCACGGGCGTGGGCGAACGACGCGACGTCCTGCTGGCCGACGGCACGCGCGTCTGGCTGAACACGGCGAGCGCACTCGACGTCGATTACAGCGGCGCGCAGCGCCTGCTGACGCTGAAGGCGGGCGAAATGCTCGTCGACACCGGGAAGGACCGCCAGGGGCGGCCATTTTTCGTCGACACGCCGGCTGGCCGGATGCAGGCATTGGGCACCCGCTTCACCGTGCAGCAGACGGATCGCTTCACGTTGCTGGCCGTGTTCGACGGGCGGGTCAGGATTCGCAACCGGTCGGGGCGCGTGGAAATCGTGACGGCCGGCGAGCAGCGGCAATTCACGGCTGTCGATATGTCTGGCGCGGCCCAGGCGGACCCCGCGCGTGAAGCCTGGTCCCGCGGCGTCATTCTCGCCGAGGACATCACGCTCGATGCGTTGACGAGCGAACTGAGCCGTTACCAGCTCGGACACATCAGCGTCGACCCGAGGGTGGCAGGGATCCGGGTGGTCGGTCGCTTCCCGGCAAACAATCCGGACCAGGTGCTCGCCATGCTCGAGCGCGACCTGCCGATTCGGGTGCGTCGCACCCTTCCGTGGTGGACCACGATCGACGTCAAATGACGCGCGGGGCCTTGCCCGACGCCCGTTCCCGGCGGGCCGGCCGAGCGACCTCAAAAAAATATCCGAATTCGGTTCGCGTTTCCGTTCCTCATCCGGTTAACAGATGAAAGAGGATCATCCGGCAATCGGTCCGCGCGTTGAATGCGGATCCGGCGCCCCGGAGCAGGGCGTCCGGCGACTGAGCTGACCGCGCCCGTTTCCGGCCGCGGCCGTTGCGACTACGGTGCATTCGTCATGGCGGGCGGCCCGGATATCCGGTGCGGCGCGCCGGGCCTGACGCCGCGCGATGCGTGATGGACCTCTTCCTTGGCAACTTCCACCTCCGGGGAAAACCGTCTCATGCATCGCCTGCCGTTCTCTTCGAATCCGGACGCTGCCGCGCTTGCGCGCTGCGTCGAAGGGAGAACCGACGCCGCTCGGGCCGCGTATCGCCCCGCGGCCCGGGCGGTGCGGCTTGCCGTCTTCGGCATCGCGCTCGCGGCGAGCGGCGCCTGCCCGCATGCATTCGCCCAGGCGCCCGCCGGCGCCATGGGCCGGGCTGCGGTCCGGCACTACGACATCCCGGCCGGGGCGCTATCCGCGACACTGAACCGGCTTGCCGATCAGGCGGATGTCCTGCTCAGCGTGCCGGGCGAACTGACGAACGGCAAGACCAGCCCGGGTGTCCGCGGAGCGTATTCCGTCGATGGCGCGTTCCAGGCCATCCTGATCGGCACGGGTCTCGAGGCAGTGCGACAGGACGACGGCAGCTACTCGCTGAGGCCTTCGGCGGCAGCGGGCATGCAAGGCGTCCTGCCGGCGGTCACGGTGATCGGCAAACGCATCGACGACGCCATCGTCGCGCCCTATGCGGGCGGGCAGGTCGCGCAAGGCGCCCGGGTCGGCCTGCTCGGCAACCGCGATTACATGGATACGCCGTTCAGCCTGACGAGCTATACGGAAAAGCTCGTCCGGGACGAGCAGTCGACCAGCGTGGCGGAACTCCTGACCACGACCGATCCTTCGGTCAGGGCGGCGATCGACAGCAGCAACCGCTACGACGCGATCACGATTCGCGGCCTGCGTGTCGAAAACAGCGAGATCGGCCTGAACGGGCTGTACGGGCTCGCGCCGGCCTATCGGGTCGGCCCCGACCCGATCGAGCGGATCGAGATTCTCAAGGGGCCCGGTGCGCTGCTCAGCGGCATGCTTCCGCAGGGCAGCGTCGGCGGCAGCGTCAACGTCGTGACGAAGCGCGCGGACGACGCGCCGCTGACCCGCCTGACGACCGAATACATGTCCGGTTCCGTGTTCGGCGGCCATGCCGACATCGGCCGGCGCTTCGGCAGGAACGGCGCGTTCGGCATCCGCATCAACGCCGCGCGTCGGCAGGGCGATACGCCGATCGACGACCAGACCCGGCGGAACACCGCGCTGTCGGTGGGGCTCGACTATCGCGGCGATCGCCTGCGCCTCTTCGGCGATGTCATCTACCAGAATGACCACATGCACGCGGCCGCGCGCGGCTATACCCCGATCGCGGGAATCGCGGTGCCGGAGGCGCCCGATCCCAGGATCAACCTCGCGCAGTCGTTTGCCTATTCGAGTGCGCACAGCGTGACGGCGCTCGGGCGGGCCGAGTACGACCTCGCGCCCGACGTGACGCTGTACGGCGCCGCCGGCATCAACCGCTTTGGCTACGACAAGCTGGAGGACCCCGGCGCGGTCATTACCGACGTGCAGGGCAATGCCACGTCCACGTCGAAATTCCAGACCGGGCGCTCGCACGCGCTGTCGGCGGAAGCGGGCGTCAGGGCCCGGTTCAGGACCGGGCCGATCGAGCATCGGCTGGTCGTCGGCGGCAATTATCTGCAGCAGACGACCTGGTTCGGGCAAACGACCTACGGAAGCTATCCGACGAACATCTACGTGCCGACCCGGCTGTCGGGCCCGGGCGCGCCGGTATCCGTTGCGCCGGAGGCCAGGGACAGCACGCAGATCCTGCGCAGCATCGCCATTGCCGATACGCTGTCCGTCGCGAACGGTCTCGTGCAACTCACGCTTGGCGTGCGCCACCAGCAAGTCGACAGCCGCAACTTCGCCGCGTCCGGCGTGGAGGCGTCGCACTACGACCAGGGCGCAACGACGCCTTCCGTCGCGCTGGTGATCCGCCCGCTCGACCAGCTGTCCTTCTACACGAACTACATCGAGGCGCTGACGCCGGGTTCCGCGCCGCCCGCCGACGCGGCCAATCCGAACCAGGTGTTCGCGCCGTTCAAGTCGAAGCAATACGAGGTCGGAACCAAGCTCGATCTCGGCACCTTCGGCGCGACCCTGGCGCTGTTCCAGATCGATGTCCCGAGCGGCATCGTCGACCCGGTCACCCGGATCTACGGCCTGAATGGCCTGCAACGCAATCGCGGCATCGGTCTTTCCGGTTTCGGGGAGCTTGCCCGTGGCGTCCGCGTGCTTGGCGGCGTCAGCTGGCTCGATGCGAAGCTGCGTCGAACCCAGGGCAGCGCCAACGACGGGAATCGTGCGGTGGGCGCACCGTCGTTGCAGGCCAATCTCGGCGGGGAATGGGACACGCCCTTCATCCCCGGATTTACGTTGACCGGGCGCCTCATCTACACAGGCAAGGCCTACGTGAGCCAGGACAACACGCAGCACGTGCCGAACTGGACGCGATTCGATCTCGGTGGCCGCTACATGACGAAGGTCGCGGGGCGAGACGTCACGCTGCGCGCCAACGTGACCAATCTCTTCAACAAGGACTACTGGCAAGCCAACCCGACCGGGTATCTGATCAGCGGCATGCCGCGTACGTTCTGGCTGACGTTGTCGACGGACCTGTGAGGCCTTCCATGACGGCAATCTCCTTTTGGTCGCGCCGCGTCTCCACGATACTTCGTTGCGGGAGCGCACGGGCCTTCGCTCGCCAGCGTTCTTCGATAAATACATCGCACTACGAATTTAATGTTGACTTCCTGTCTCAAAAAGGAATAATTCTCATTTCGCGTTTCGGGCAGTCGGGCTATGCCCGCGATGCCGGAAACCGACGCGACGGGGTGCGGGGCAGGGGAAAGGATCCCGTGTGCTCCGGCGATGCGCGGATGTTGCCAGGATACGGCGAATACGCGAAACGCCGGTTCGAGCTGAATGGCCATCGCCCGGCGGGTGGCGATCGATTTTCACAATAAGACGATACGGAAGCAGAGCGATGCAGCTGATCAGTAGTGCAGATGGTTTGGGGAGAGGGATGCCGTCCACCGGGCGCGCGACGGTGCGCCGGCAGGACAAATTGATGCTCGCGTGCGCGCTGGCGCTTGCGTCATGGAATGTTCATGCGCAAGTCGCCGCGAACAAGGGCGCAGCGGCCGCACCGGACAAGGCTGCGGCAGGTGCCGCACCGCAGGATGCGGCGGCGGCTCCCGCGACGCTCGACGCGATTTCCGTGCAGGGCAGCCGTCCGTCGCTGTACGCGGTGCCGGACGTCAACGTCGGCGCACTGGGCGCGAAGGATCCGAAGGACCTGCCGATGTCGGTGGCATCCTATTCCGGCGAACTGATCGAAGCGCAGCGGGCCCGCACGCTGATGGACGTGCTGAAGAACGATCCGTCGGTGCAGAACACCGCGGTCGGCGGCGCGATGGACAACATCAGCATCCGCGGCTTTGCGGTCGACTGGACCAACACGATGTGCCGTGACGGCATGCCGGTCGCGCCCTACTACGATCTTCCGCTCGAGAACGTCGAGCGCATCGATGTGCTGAAGGGGCCGTCGGGGTTCCTGTACGGCGTGAATTCGCCGGGCGGCACGGTCAACTACGTGCTCAAGCGCCCGACCCGCGACCGCTTCACGACCGTCACCGGCGAGGTGCGCAGCTACGACGGTTACTACGGCGCGGTCGACACCGGCGGCCCGATCGGCGACGGCAAGTTCGGCTATCGCTTCAACGTGGCCGGCGAGAAGGTCGGCAATTTCGGCCACTCGGGCGACCTGCGCCGCACGTTCGTGAGCGGCGCGCTCGATTGGGCGATTTCGCCGCGTGCGCTGCTGCGCGTGAACTTCGACTACCAGAACAAGCGGCTGGCATCGCAGCCCGTGATCGGCACGCAGCCGGACGGCTCGCTGCCGCCGCAGATCGATCCGCGGACGCTGCTCGGGCAGCCGTGGCTGCAATACCGCACCAACACGTTCAACATCGGTGGCCAGTTCGACTTCAAGCTGACCGACAACTGGACCTTCACGACCCAGGTCGCGCAGTCGTACAACAACCGCGACGCGGCGTTTCCGGACATCTACTCGGTCGCGGCGAACGGCAACATCCTGAGCGGCGACATCTACCTGTCGCCGGGCCAGAGTTTCCGCGTGCTGTCGACGAACACCTTCGTATCCGGGAAATTCAACACCGGACCGCTCGCGCACCAGCTCGTGACGGGCGTGTCGACGCGCAACTACGATTCTCAGCAAGGCGGGTTCGGCGTGATGCCGATCACGGTGGGCAACATCTTCAATCCGGTCTACTCGCCGCCACAGACGACCACGTTCCCCGGCAAGACGGCCACGAAGAACTTCCAGCCGAGCGTGTTCATCAGCGACCTGATCGATATCGGCTCGCACTGGAGCGTCATGCTTGGCCTGCGCCACGTACGCTACCGCGACGATTCGTATGCCCCGTCCGGTGCGCAAACGCACTACGAAACCAGCGTGAACGTGCCGTCCGCTGGCCTGATCTTCAAGCCGCTGCCGTCGCTGTCGACGTACGTCAGCTATTCGGAAGGCTTCGAGCAAGGTGGCGTCGCGCCGTACAACACGCTCAATGCAGGCCAGAATCTCGCGCCGGTGAAGAGCAAGCAGTACGAAGCGGGCGTGAAGGCCGACATCGGCAGCGATTTCACCGTCAACGCCGCGGTGTTCCGCATCGAGAAGACGCTGCAGTACGTGAACGCGGATAACTACTTCGTGCAGGCCGGCAAGCAGCGTCATAGCGGGATCGAACTGACCGCGAACGGCCGTCTGACGCGGGACCTGTCGATCGTCGCGGGTGCCGCCTACCTGCATACCGCGCAGGACGATACGGGCGACGCCGCGACGAACGGCAAGCGGGCAGCGAACGTGCCCAAGTTCCAGGCGAACGCATTCCTCGACTACCGGATTGCGGCCGTGCGCGGGCTGAACGTCGACGCCGGCGTCTACTACGTCGGCAGCCGGCCGCTCAACGCCGCGAACACCGTCTCGCTGCCCGGCTACGTGCGTTTCGATGCGGGTGCGCGCTATCAGACGAACATCGGTGGCCACACGACGATTTTTCGTGCCGGTGTGCAGAACCTGACCGACAAGCGCTACTGGGCCGCAGCGAACTACAACGCCGTGTGGCCAGGTCAGCCACGCACGTTCTTCCTGTCCGCGCAGGTCGACATGTAACGCGCCGTATCGGAACCAAACGAGAGACGACGGCCACCGGACGTGCCACAGAGCACGCCGGCCGTCCCCCCACGAAAACAGGTAATCCGCAGGGCACCCGCTGCGCCGTCGGTGTGGCGTCGCCCGTTTTCACACGAGGGAAACGCATGAATCTAGTTGAAGGCATCGATCCATCCGGTCTGCGGCCGGTCTCGAAGTCGCTTGCGATCTACGAGCTACGCGATGATGAAATCGCCGGGCTCGCGGATGTCGCGCACGAACTGATCGCTCATCACGACAGTGTCGAAAGTACGTCGTTCGCGCACGATTGCATGCTCGCCGCACAGGAATTGCCGCGTTCGCTGCGTGCGCTCGCGCACCGCTACAGGCAACTCGAGCTGCCATGCAGCGTGCTGCTGCTGCGCGGCATGCCCGTGGACGACGCGCGTATCGGCGCCTCGCCGTCGCACTGGGATGCGCCGTGGCGGAATCCGCCGTCCTTGCACGAAGAGGCGATGCAGTGCCTGATGACGTCGCTGCTCGGGGACATGTTCGGCTGGCGCACGCAGGAGAACGGCCGCTTCCTGCGTCACATCGTGCCGATCAGGAAAGACCACGCGGAGCAGCTTGGTGGCGGAAGCAGTGTGACGCTGGTCTGGCACAACGAGGAAGCGTTCCACGAGCACCGCGCCGATTTCCTGTCGATTCTGTGCTACCGCAACGACGAGCGCGCGGAGACGATCTTCTGCGGGATCGAAGAGATCGAGATTCCGGACGACATGTGGCGTGTGCTGAGTGCGCCGCGCTTCACGATCCTGCCCGACAAGTCGCACCTGCCGGAGCAGAACGTCAGCGACCAGTGGCGGCTCGACGATCACGTGTTCGAGCGAATCCGCCGCATGCATGAGAGCCCGGAACCCGTGCCCGCACTGTCCGGGCTGCGCGCGAAGCCGTGGGTGCGCGTGGACGAGGCGTTCATGGCGCCGCTGCCCGGCGACGACGAAGCGCGGCGTGCGCTGCGCTGGCTGATCGACGCGTGCTATGCGCACCAGACGAGCGTCGTGATGCAACCGGGTGACATGGTCTGGGTCGACAACAAGCGGGCGGTGCATGGGCGCACGGTCTATCGCCCGAACTATGGTCCGCGCCAGCGCTGGCTGCGGCGGGTCAACGTTCACGTCAACCTGCGCGAGACGCTGCCGTTCCGGCAAGCGCCTGCGACGCGCGAAATCCTGTGAGGCGCAGATGAATACGACGACAATCGACTCGGCCCCGACGGCCGAAGCCAGTATGGACGTGCGCCCGCGGCTCGCGACACAGCCGTCGCAACTGCTCGTGCTCGGCAAGCGCGTGATCGACGAACTTGATTACGACCCGGCGATGGTGCTCGACGCGGTCGAGCGCGCATATCTCGGTCTGGGTACCGGCGAATCGGACAATCCTCGCAAGCTGATGAGCCAGCCCGCAGACAAGCATTCCGTCGCTTACGCGATGCTCGGCCGCGATGGCGGACGCAGAACGGTCGGCTTCAAGACCTCGTACAAGCACGACCCGGAACACAGCCGCGAGCTGCAGAAGTACTACACGACGCTGCTGCTGTTCGACGACGAAACGGGCATGCCGGTCGCGATGATGGACGGCAGCCTGGTCGGTTCACTGCGTACGCCGGCCGTCTCGGCGCTGATCGCGCGGGCCGCCGCCCCGCATGCGCGCACGGCGCTGGTCGTCGGCACCGGCACGCAAGGCCGGATGGCTGCGCCATTCCTGTTGACCGCGCTGCCGGAGGTCGAACGCGTGATCGTGCACGGGCACTACGACGCAGGCATCGACGCGGTGCGCCAGACGCTGCAGCGCTTCCATCCGGATCGCGATATCGAGGTGTCGACGAACCTCGAGGCATCGGCACGGCAAGCGGACATCGTGCTCGGCGTGGCCGGCGCCGGTGCGCCGGAAGCCGTGCATCACGGCGCGCTGAAGCCCGGCGCCCTGGCGCTGCTGGTCGGCTACGGCATTCATGCCGATGCACTCCACCGCGCCGATTACCGGATTGCGACGAGCGAAGCGCAGATGCAGGTGACCGGCGTCGATCTCGTCGACGAAGCGGGCAAGCTGCCCCCGGTCGACGCGGAGCTGCCCGACATCCTGCTGGGCCGCAAGCCGGCGCGCCGTCACGCCGACGAAATCGTGTACGCGTTCAACAGCGGGATGATCGTGACCGATATCGCGCTCGGGCGTGTCCTGGCCGACGCGGCGCGCGCCAAGGGGCTTGGCACGGAGGTCGAGCTATGGTGAACGACATTCCGCGCCTGCCGGCCTTGTGGGACCCGGCTCAGCGTGAGTTCGTGGACGAGCACGAAGCCATGATCCGTGATCTCGCGACGGGCTTCGACGCCCCCATTCACCTGCTGTTTCCGGAGCGATTCACCCGCAATGTGGCGGCGTTCCAGCGCGTGCTTACCGAGCGTCAGGTAGCGGGCAGCGTGTACTACGCGAAGAAGGCGAACAAGGCGCGCTGCTTCGTGCATGCCGCCGCCGAGTGCGAAATTGGCGTCGACGTCGCGAGCATCGGCGAATTCGCCGATGCATTGGCCGCCGGCGTGAGCGGTGCGGACATCGGCGTCTCCGGCCCGGCGAAGGCGGACGGTCTGCTTCGGCTTGCCGTCCTGCACGGCGCGCTGATCGCCGTCGACAGTCCGGACGAACTCGGGCGTCTCGTCGCGATCGCGCGGCAATGCGGATGCATCGCGCGCGTGCTGCTGCGTATCGAGCCGGGCCCACCGTCCGGAAGCCGTTTCGGCCTGGACGCCGCGGCGCTCGACGCGGCGCTGTCGACATGCGCATCGAATCGATCGTCGGTGGTGCTGGAAGGCTTCTCGTTCCATTTGTCCGGATACAGCGCCGAGGCGCGCTGCAATCAGGCCGGGATCGCGGTGCGCGCATGCGTGGCTGCGCGTGCGCTCGATCTTTCGCCTCACACGGTCAACATCGGCGGCGGCTTCGCGATGTCGTACGCCAGCCCGGACGACTGGCGCGCATTCCTGGCGGCCCACGGCCCCGACGATTACCACGCGAAGAAGGTGTTCGACGGGTTCTATCCGTATCACTCGGCGTGCAGCGGCGCGCAGATGCTCGACGCCATCGTGACGGGCATTCCGGAAGGCGAGTCGAGACCGCTGGCCGACCTGTTGCGCGAGCACGGCCTGCAACTGATGCTGGAGCCGGGGCGTGCGCTGCTCGATCAGGCCGGATTCACCGTGTTCACCGTGCAGGGCGTGAAAGATCGCCGCGACTACGGCATCGCGACCGTGAACGGCACGAGCTTCAGCGTCTCCGAACAATGGTTCG
>NZ_PTXL01000005.1 GCF_004343775.1 Burkholderia sp. SRS-46
CGGGGGGGGGGGGGTGGGGTTGTGTCTCTCGCCGCCGGCACCCCCGGGGGGGCGCCCCCCGGGGGGGGGGGGGGGGGGGGGCGGGGCGGGCGGGGGCCCGGCGCGCGCCGCCTGCGTGTCAGCGCTTCTCGATCGGCACGAACTGCAGGTCTTCCGGACCGGTGTAGTTCGCGCTCGGGCGAATGATCTTGTTGTCGACGCGCTGCTCGATGATGTGCGCGGCCCAGCCGGACGTGCGCGAGATCACGAACAGCGGCGTGAACATCGCGGTCGGCACGCCCATCATGTGATACGACACGGCGCTGAACCAGTCGAGGTTCGGGAACATCTTCTTCGCGTCCCACATCACCGACTCGAGGCGCTCGGCGATGTTGTACAGCTTCACGTCGCCCGCTTCCTTCGACAGCTTGTGCGCGACGCCCTTGATCACCTTGTTGCGCGGATCCGAGATCGTGTAGACCGGGTGGCCGAAGCCGATCACGACTTCCTTGTTCTCGACGCGGCGGCGGATGTCGGCTTCCGCTTCGTCCGGCGAGCGGTAGCGGCTCTGGACTTCATACGCGACTTCGTTCGCGCCGCCGTGCTTCGGGCCGCGCAGCGCGCCGATCGCGCCGGTGATGGCCGAGTAGATGTCCGAGCCCGTGCCCGCGATCACGCGGCCCGTGAACGTCGACGCGTTGAACTCGTGCTCCGCGTACAGGATCAGCGACGTGTGCATCGCTTCGACCCACGACTTCGACGGCGCCTTGCCGTGCAGCAGGTGCAGGAAGTGGCCGCCGATCGAGTCGTCGTCGGTTTCCGTCTCGATGCGCTTGCCGTTGTGCGAGAAGTGATACCAGTACAGCAGGATCGAGCCCAGCGACGCCATCAGGCGGTCGGCGATATCGCGCGCGCCCGGCAGGTTGTGGTCGTCCTTCTCCGGCAGCACCGTGCCGAGCACCGACACGCCCGTGCGCATCACGTCCATCGGGTGCGCGGACGCCGGGATCTGCTCCAGCACGGCCTTCAGCGCGCTCGGCAGGCCGCGCAGGCCGCGCAGCTTGGCCTTGTACGCGGCCAGTTCGGTCAGGTTCGGCAGCGTTTCGTGCACGAGCAGGTGGGCGATTTCCTCGAACTCGCACGATTCCGCGACGTCGAGGATGTCGTAGCCGCGATAGTGGAGGTCGTTGCCGGTCTTGCCGACCGTGCACAGCGCCGTGTTGCCGGCGGCCACGCCCGACAGCGCGACCGATTTCTTCGGCTTGAAGGCGCCTGCGGCGGCCGGTGCTGCTGCGTCTTTCGTCTCGCTCATGCTTTCGTTCTCCAGATTCAGATACGTGTCTTGTGGGGAGGCGGGCCGGGTTACTTCTTGCCCTGCGCGAACAGCTCGTCCAGCTTCTGCTCGTAGGTGTGATAGCCCAGGAAATCGTACAGCTCGGCGCGCGTCTGCATCGTCGGCACGGCCGCCTTCTGCGTGCCGTCGCGGCGCAGCGTCTCGTAGAAATTCAGCGCGGCCTTGTTCATCGCGCGATACGCGCCGCAGCAGTACAGCGCGATGTCGACGTTCGCCTCGCGCAGCTCGTCGAGCGTGAACAGCGGCGTCGAGCCGAATTCGGTCAGGTTCGCGAGGATCGGCACCTTCACGGCGGCCTTGAAGCGGCGATAGTCGTCGAGCGTATTCATCGCTTCCGGGAAGATCATGTCGGCGCCGGCCTCGACATAGGCGACCGCGCGCTCGATCGCCGAGTCGATCCCTTCGGCGGCGGCCGCGTCGGTGCGGGCCATGATCACGAACTGGTCGTCGGTGCGCGCATCGACCGCCGACTTGATGCGGTCGACCATCTCGTCGGTCGGCACGCATTCCTTGCCCGGGCGGTGGCCGCAGCGCTTCTGGCCGACCTGGTCCTCGATGTGCACGGCCGCGACGCCGGCCTTGATGAACGAGCGAACCGTGCGCGCGATGTTGAATGCGCCGCCCCAGCCCGTATCGATGTCGACGAGCAGCGGCAGGTCGGTTGCGTTGGTGATCCGGTTCGCGTCGATCAGCACGTCTTCCATCGTGCTGATGCCGAGATCGGGGATGCCGAGCGAATTCGCGGCCACGCCGCCACCCGACAGGTAGACGGCCTTGAAGCCGACGGCCTGGGCCATCTTGGCCGCGTAGGCGGTGATCGCGCCGACCACCTGCAGCGGCTGCTCGGCCGCGACTGCCGCGCGGAATTTCGCGCCGGCGCTTTGAAGATGCGTATTGCTCATGAACGGCCTCCTGATGGAACGTCCATTGAAACAGCAAATACCGGGCCAGCTCTTGCGCCGCCGCTAACTCACTGATTCTTAAGCAACCTGCCGGTGGCCCGACTGGCCCGATGATTTCAAATTGGAAATCTTCGATTCCAAAACTGAAATGCCGCGCGCATAATCGGTCGCCATGGACATCTCCGCGATCAAGCTCGGCGGCCCGGCCGAGCGCACCGTGCGGCCACGCGTGTGGGCCATGGGCATCAGCCGCCTGCGAGAGCTCTTTCGCGAGATCGCCGGCGAATTCGACGAGCGCGCCGACGTGCGCATCGTGTCGCGCGCATACGAGGAAGCGCTCAACGCGATCGCCGAGGCCGGCGCCGCGCGGCCCGACGTGATCGTCGCGGCCGGCTCGAACGGCAGCTTCCTGAAAACCCGCGCGCAGGTGCCGGTCGTGGTCGTCACGCCGACCGGCTTCGACGTGATGCAGGCGCTCGCCCGCGCACGGCGCGACGCGTCGCGGATCGCGCTCGTCAGCGTCGGCGAGACGCCGCCCGAGGTGCGCCGCTTCGTCACCGCGTACGGCCTCGACGTGGAGTTTGCGTCATATCAGTCCGCACAGGAAGCGGAATCGTGCGTGCACGAATTGCGCGACCGCGGCATCGAGACGATCGTCGGCCCGGGGCTCGTCACCGATCTCGCGGCGAGCGCCGGCATGGGCGCCGTGTTCCTGTATTCGCACGCGTCGGTGCGCAAGGCGATCGACACCGCGCTCGAAGTCGCCTACGCGACGCACGCCGAGGCGCTGCGCCGCCAGCGCCTCGACAACCTGCTCCAGCACCTGCGCGACGGCGTGGTCGCGCTCGATGCGCGCGGCCGCGTCGAGGCGATCAACGAACGGCTCGCGCTCGCGCTCGGGGTCGAACCCGCGGCGGCCGTCGGACGCGCGCTGGTCGACCTGACGCCGGAACTGCGCACGCTGCGCGGCGACGACGGCGACACGCTCGCGACCGTGCGCGGCGTGCGCTACGTCGTGCATCGCGGGCCGCTCGTCGATCGCGGCGTCACGTCGGGCAGCGTGCTGACGTTCCAGGAATCGCGCGCGGTCGAGCGGCTCGACCGCGCACTGCGTTCGCAGCCGAACACGCAACAGTTCGCGGCGCGCTACACGCTCGACGACGTGGTGGGCGCATCCGCGCCGATGGCGCGCGTGCGCGAGCGCGTGCGCCGCTATGCGAAATCCGACGCGACCGTGCTCGTGCTCGGCGAAAGCGGCACCGGCAAGGAGATGATCGCGCAGAGCCTGCATGCGCTGTCCGCGCGGCGCAGCTATCCGTTCGTCGCGATCAACTGCGGCGCGTTTCCGGAAGCGCTGCTCGAGAGCGAGCTGTTCGGCTACGAGGAAGGCGCGTTCACCGGCGCGCGGCGCGGCGGCAAGACGGGCCTGTTCGAGGCCGCGCACCGCGGCACGCTGTTCCTCGACGAGATCGGCGAGATGCCGCCGTCGCTGCAAAGCCGGCTGCTGCGCGTGCTGCAGGAGCGCGAGGTGATCCGCCTCGGGTCGACGGAGCCGATCCGCATCGACGTGCGCGTGATCGCCGCGACGCACCGCCCGCTGCTCGCGGCCGTCGAGGACGGCACGTTCCGCGCGGATCTCTACTACCGGCTCAACATCCTGAACGTCGGCCTGCCGCCGCTGCGCGAGCGCCCGGCCGACATTCCCGCGCTCGCGGCCGCGCTGCTGGTGCAGGCCGCGCGGCGCGAAGCGCGGCTCGCGGACAGCCTGCGCGATGCCGGCGACGCGGCGCGCGCGCTCGACGCGACGCAGTCGATCCTGATGCGCTACCGGTGGCCCGGCAACGTGCGGGAGCTGCAGAACGTGATCGAGCGGATCGCGGTGGAACTGGCGGAGGAAGCGGACACCGACGCCAGCCGGACGGATGCGGGCAGCGTGCTCGCGCCGGACGCGCTGCGGATGATCGCGCCGGAGCTGTTCGCGACGCCGGCCGACACGGCCGCCGCCGCGGACGACGCGCCGACGCTGCAGGCGCGCCGCCGCCGCGCGGAAGCCGACGAGATCCGCGCGGCACTCGACGCATGCGACGGCGATCGCGACCGCGCATGCGCGATGCTCGGCATCAGCAAGACGACGATGTGGCGGAAATTGTCGGGCAGGTAGCCGCGCGGCTGCCCGGCATACGCCGCGTTACTGCGCGGCGCGCGTGCGCTGCAGTTGCTCGCCGAGCCCTTCGACGCCGAGCCGCACCGTCTGCCCCGCCTTCAGGTACACCGGCGCCGGCTTGATGCCCATCCCGACGCCCGGCGGCGTGCCGGTCGTGATCACGTCGCCCGGCTGCAGGCTCGTGCAGCGCGACAGGTAGGCGATGAGCTGCGCGACCGTGAACACCATCGTGCGCGTATTGCCCGTCTGATAGCGATGGCCGTCGACCTCGAGCCACAGGTCGAGCTGCTGCGGATCGGGCACGTCGTCGCGCGTGACGAGCCACGGGCCGATCGGGCCGAACGTGTCGAAGCCCTTGCCCTTGTCCCACTGGCCGCCGCGCTCGATCTGCCATTCGCGTTCGGACACGTCGTTGACGACGCAATAGCCCGCGACGTAGTCGAGCGCGTGCGCCTCGTCGACGTCCTTGCACGCGGTGCCGATCACCACGCCCAGCTCGACTTCCCAATCGGTCTTCACCGAGCCTTTCGGGATGTCGATGCCGTCGTTCGGGCCGCACACCGAGCTCGTCCACTTGCCGAACACGACCGGCTCCTTCGGCACGGGCATGCCGGCTTCGGCCGCGTGATCGGCATAGTTCAGCCCGATGCCGATGAACTTGCCGATCCGCCCGACGCACGGGCCGATGCGCGGCTCGCCGGACACGAGCGGCAGCGTCGCCGGATCGATCGCGCGCAGCCGCGCGAGGCCGGCATCGGACAGCACGTCGCCGGCGAGGTCCGACACGAGTGCCGACAGATCGCGAATCCGGCCGTCCGCATCGAGCATGCCGGGTTTTTCCTGGCCGGGCGGGCCATAGCGAAGCAGTTTCATCGAACTCAACCTCTCTTATCGAATGGGACAGGATACCGACGCACCTGGCAACGTGCAGCCAAGCGCCGGATTCAAGCGGCGATCACCGACCTTTGTACCACCTGCCGCCGGCCGTGAAATGACGCGCGACGCATACCGACTATTGCAGTGCGCGCTGGCCTTGCGGCGCAGCATCGCGGCCGGCGCCCGCGGCCCCTCGTCCGGCCTGCGTCGCCGCCCATCGCATTGATTCTTCAGACGAAACAAATATGCATTTTGTTTCTATATTTGTCATCGAGATCGTCTTATCATCCGTTCCTGTTTAGTAACGATCGGTAAAAAGACGCCGTATTGATTCCCAATTGTTTGTTGTTATGCTCGACCGAAGAGCGCTCACCAGCAGTCGCAGGCTTTGCATATGGGCGTTGCCAAGCCGTCATGCGTGTGCTGTCAACCGATCGTGAGCATTTCACCGACCCACGATACCAACGCAATGCAGATCATCAATGACCGCCCCCTCGGTGACGACGCCCACGGAGACGGCGGGGGATTTGAACGCTATCGCGCCCCCGCGCTCGACAAGGGGCTCGACATCCTCGAGCTGTTGTCCGAGCAGAAGGAAGGGCTCACCCGCACGGAAATCACGAAGGAACTTGGCCGCAACGCGAGCGAGATCTACCGGATGCTCGAACGCCTGGTCGCGCGCCGCTACGTGATGCGCTCGACGGGCGGCGATCGCTACACGCTGAGCCTCAAGCTGTTCGCGCTCGCGCATCGCCATCCGCCGATGAATCGCCTGATTGCCGAAGCGCTGCCGCCGATGCAGCGGTTCGCCGATCTGGCCGAACAATCGTGTCACCTGTCCGTCTACGATCGCGGCAACCTGCTCGTGATCGCGCAAGTGGACGCACCCGGCCCGTGGGGCGTGTCGGTGCGGCTCGGCTCGCGCATCGGGCTGGCCGATTCGACTTCGGGCCGCGTGCTGCTGTCGTTCCAGTCGCCCGAGCACCGCGCGTACATGTTGACCGAGCATCGCAAGGCCCGGAACGACGCGCCGCTGAACGAGCAGGAGCTCACGCAGGCATGCCAGGCGATCCGCCAGGACGGCTTCATGTGCCAGGGCAACAACCAGGCGTTCGGCATCACGGATCTCGGCGCACCGATCCTCGGCCCGTCCGGCCACGCGATCGCCGCGCTGACCTGCCCGTACATGCGTCGCATCGATACGAACGCGGCGCCTTCCGTCGACGAGGCGCTCGAGCGGCTGCGCGCCGCTGCCGCCGAGGTGTCGATAGGCCGCACCGGCGCGAACTGACGGGCTGACGCGCGCGTGCCGCCGCGGCGCCGGTGCGATGCCGGCGCCGCGGCGGCACGCGTGCGGTCGCGCCCGGCATGACGGCTACGCTAGAATAGCGGCCCTCTCCAAAACTACGGCGGCCGGTCATGCCGGCGGTCGTGTCTGATGAATGTCATGGCCAAACTTCTGAGCGATCTCGAATTCCAGCGTTTCTCCGAACTCCAGCAGAAGCAGGCAAGCTTCACGATCACGCCCGAAGAGGCGGACGAACTGCGCGACATCGTCGCGCGCGCGCAGAAGAAGCGCGACGACCGCGCTGCCGCGATGCAGGCGATCGAAAACCACATCGAGCAATTCGGCATCACGCCGGACGAGCTCTTCTCGCCCGAGCAGATCGGTGAAGCCGCCCGCACCTACGGGCTCATCACCGCAGCAAAGAAAGAGCGCACGCTGCCGCCCTCGATCACGTTCAACGGCAAGCCGTATCAATGGACCAAGACGCTCCCGGACGACGTTCGCGGCGCGCTGTTCGACGCGTTCACGTCCGGCGAATCCGTCAAGCGCTTCATCGCGATGCCGAAGGACGGCGCCCGCTGCGCGCTGACGATCGCGCGTCTCGAACGCGAAACGGGCGCCGTCTACGCGGACATGCACCTCGACGAACTCGCGATTTCGCGCGAGCAGGTGAACGACGCGGCGACGAAACTGGCTGCCTGACCCCGCGGCCGACACGGGCGCGCGTGCCGCGATGACCGGCGCCGCGCCCACGGGAGCCCGGCTGGTGCCGGCTCCCGAAAAATCTCACCTCAAGCTCCCGCAGGCGCTCACCTGCACGTCCTGAAAGGGCTCACCGGTGGCTCCCGGAGAGGCTCACCGACGCTTCCCGCAGACCCTCACCAACCTCTCCCGCAAAGGCTCACCGAGGCTTCCCGGAACGGCTCACCGACGGCTCCCGGAGACGCTCACCGGCATGTCCCGAAAGGGCTCACCGAATGCTCCCGAAAGGGCTCACCGCACGCTCCCGAAACAGCTCACCGGGCGCTCCCGGAAAGGCTCACTGCGGCCCCCCCGAAAAAGCTCACCTTTGAAAGTTCGGCGACGTGAAAGCATCGCCGGGCGTGCGTCGCAGCGGCATCGCTTCGCGGCAATGTCACGGCCAGATCGTTGTCAGCGCATCGATTCGACGTGCATCCGATGGCGGGGCGGCACCGACGACGTCACGCGTCGGCCTGCAGCTTCATCCTGAAGCCCACGACGCCGGGTTCCTCCGTCGACGCGATCGCGAACCCGCACGCTTTCGCCAGCGAAATCATCGGCGAGTTCTCGCGCAGTGCCTCGCCGACCATCCACGGGGTGCCGCGCGACCGCGCGTATTCGATGATGCGCGCCATCAGCAGGCGCCCGAGCCCCTTGCCCTTCTGATCGGGCCGGATCGCGATCGCGAACTCGGTCGTCTCGTTGTCCGGATCGGTCACCGCGCGAACCGCGCCCAGCGTGTGCGACTGGCCGGCGCCGTCGTCGACCGACGCGATGAATGCCATCTCGCGGTCGTAGTCGATCTGCGTCATGCGCGCGAGCTGCGAGTGATCGAAGCTGCGCACCGCGCCGAAGAATCGCATCCGCAGATCTTCCGGCGTCATCGCGCCAAGCAGTTCGTTGTGCGCGGCCTCGTCCTCCGGACGGATCGGCCGGATCGTCATCGTCCCGCCATCCCACGCGAGCGTCCGCTCGAGATGGCGCGGATACGGCATGATCGCGAGCCGGCTGCGGCCCGCCGCCAGCGTGATGCGCGGCGCCACCACCTGTACGCGGTCGGGCAGCACGCGCAGCGTGACCGTCATCGCGACCACTTCGCGCACGTCGCACACCACCTGCGACAGCGCCGTGAACGCGCCGAGCGCGGGTTCGACCGGCGTGCGGCGCGCGTACGGCGAGCGCTCCATCACCGCGCGCGCGAGCACGGTGTTCAGCGGCGGCAGCCCGTAGACGACGAACGGCGCCGACGCGCCGTCCGCCGGCGGCACGGCGTAGCGGAAAACCGGGCCGAAGTTCGGGTCGTCGTGCATGTCGACCGTCACGTCGACGATCGCCACATCCGGTGCGTCGCCGGGCGCCGCACCGTGCAGACCGAAATAGGACAGCCATTGCGCCGCGGGCTCGCCGGCAAGTTCGTGCTGCCCCGCTTCCACCATCCGGCGTGCGGCCTCCTGCGCGGACGCAACGCACGCCGCCGGCTGCGGCGGCGTGGCCTCGGGCGTCTGCATCAGCAGTTCGCGGCCGAGGTTGTAGTCGACGAGACGCGCGTACGCGCGCGCAAGCCGCTGCGGCGTCGTATGCACCGGAATGCCGTTCGCATGCAGCGCGTCGCGCGTCGGCGCGTCGACCGCGCCGAAGAAACACGCGAGGATGCCGCGATGCGCATGCTGGCGCGTCTCGATCAGCATGCGCGCCACGGCATCGGCCGGCGCGCTGTGCGACGTCGAATGCACGACGAACAGCGTGCCGGTTTGCGGAAACGGCGCAAGCGCGCGCACCACCGCGCCGAAATGCTCGGGGCGTGCGTCGTCGCCGAGCATCAGCGGATTGGCGGGCGCATCGAGATGCGGCAGCGCGGCGGAGACGGCCGCCGTGGCCGCCGCCGGCCATTCGGCCAGCACGTCGCGCACTTCCGCGACGGCGTCGACCGCGAGCTTCGCGACGCCCGCGTCGCTCGTCACGAGGGTCGCCGCGCCGCGCGCCGTGACGCGGCCGACGCCGAGCGTCTCGATCTCGTCGAGCAGATCGTCGAGCGCGTCGACCCGCACCATCCCCGCACGCTGGAATGCCGCCGTATACAACGCATCGCCCGGATCCGCGCGGCCGG
This sequence comes from Burkholderia sp. SRS-46, assembly GCF_004343775.1. GTDB lineage: Bacteria > Pseudomonadota > Gammaproteobacteria > Burkholderiales > Burkholderiaceae > Burkholderia. The sequence goes on from NZ_PTXL01000005.1 coordinate 9,412, forward strand.
TGCGCAACGCGAGCACCGGCTTGTTGCGCGCGGCCGCGCGCGCCGCCGACATGAACTTGCGCGCCGCCTGCACGGTGTCGAGCTCGAGCAGGATCGCCCGCGTGCCGGGGTCGCTCGCCAGGTAATCGAGCACGTCGCCCGCGTCGACATCGGCCTCGTCGCCCAGCGCGACGACGTGCGAAAAGCCGAGGCCGCGCGCCTGCGCCCAGCCGAGCACGGCGTTCGTCAGCGCGTTCGACTGCGACACCCAGGCGACGCCGCCGGGGCGCACCGTATACGCCGGCGCGCCGAAATGCGCATGCCGCGCCGGCGACAGCACACCGAGGCTGCCCGGCCCGACGATACGGAGGACGAACGGCCGCGCCGCCTTGAGCGCGCGCTCGAGCGCCGCACGATCCGCGGCGGTACGCGCCTCGCCGACGATCACCGCGACCCGCGCGCCGAGGTTGCCGAGCTTCTGCACGATGCCGGGCCAGGTCGCGGGCGGCGTGCAGATCACGGCGACCGACGGCGGCGCCGGCAGCCGGTCGACGTCCGCCACCACCGGGTAGCCGTTCAGTTCGCGATGCTTCGGATTGACCGGCCACACGGCCCCCTGGAACGCGCCGTCGAGCACGCGCGCCCACACCATCGCGCCGATACTGCCTGCGCGCGGCGACGCACCGATGACCGCAACGGACTTGGGCTGGAACAGCGCATCGAGATGGCGAACAGTCACATCGGCTCCATACGGTAAGGAAAGACGGCCGGCCCCGGCTCGGCGAGCCGCGCGCCCGGTCGACGCGAATTCAAGCATAGGCGAACCGCCCGCGGCTGCCTATATGCCGAACGGCCAGCTACCTGCCCGCGATCAAGCCGCGCATCATGCAATGGCATGCAGCACGTCGACCACGGTCACGCGGCCGATCCGGCAAAGGTGAGGATTTACAGGAGCGATGGTGAGAATGTTCGGGAATTGCGCGCTGGAATGCGCGAAAACGCAAAAGGTGATGAAAACACACGCGGCGCATGCACCACGCGCATCGCGCGCGGGTGCGACAGCGCGACACGCGATTACCGCGCTGTTTACCGGAAATCGGCACGACATGCGGATAAATCGCGGCGTTTTGCCGGAATGGCATGCGGCAATCGCACCGCGCGCGGCCGCGATTCGGCGCATCGATCTGCATCGCGTCGGCCCAAAAACAAAACGGTGCGATGGCCATTCGGCCATGCGCACCGTCAGTCAGCGTGGGAAAGGTGAGACTTTTCGGGAGTCAGTCCTTGATCAGGAAACGCGCCCGGTTCTTGCCGAGCCATGCCGGCGCGCGGCCGCGGCCACTCCAGGTTTCGCCGGTCTTCGGATTGAGATATTTCGGCGGCAGCGGACGCTTGGCCTTGACAGGCGCGGCCGTGGAACGGAAACCGAGTTCCTCCGCCGTAATGTCGAATTCCTCGATCTTCGCGCGGATCGACGCGATTGCGTCGGCGATCGCCTTTTCGCGTTCCTTATCGATCTTCTGCTGAAGTTTTTCGAGTTGCGCTGTCAGTTGCCTGTAGGTCGCCATATGGATGGAGTTCCCTGAGTGTTATTTATGAAAAATAGGTGACTCGAAGCAAATAGAAAAGGGCCCGGCGCGATCGGGAAACTGCTCGGCCTGCGAAAACGGGATCAATAACCGCTTTTCTTCTTGCAGGCGAAGAGAAGGCTCCGTACGCCGCCGTCGACCGACTGCTGCAGCACGTCGAATTCACCATTACAGGTGGCGCGTGCGTTGTCCGTGCAATTGCTCCACGCATCGCCGCTCGTGCATTGCACCAGCGTGGTCGGACGCCCATCCGAAGTAAACAGCGGGGCACTTCCGCCGCATCCCCCGAGCGCCGCCATGAGCGCTATCGCTCCGGCCTGTCGAACCAGTGCTCCAGGCCGTCGACAGACCGACGCAAGCATGTGTTTCATTGTTCTTTCCGTCAACCTTTTTTTAAATGCCGCGAGTATGCCATGTCGCCCCGCACGCGCGTCAATTCGGCACCCGGTCGGGCCGCGCGCGCGTCTTGTACGGCACCGACCGGTGCGGATCGTCGGTGATGCGAACGAAAACCTGCTCGACGTCGGGCAGCGCCTCCAGCGCCCGCTGCAGTGCCGCACGATCGAACGGCGCGCTCGCGCATCCTTCGACGTAGATGAACCGCCGTTGCACCGTGATCCACAGACTCGTGCCGCCCAGGCTTGCCGAGCCGGCGAAGTGCGCCTTCGCCGCGTCGGCGATCGGCGCATCGTACAGATACGAATTCGGCTTCGTGCAGCGATGCGCGAGCCAGCAGGTCGTGCCGCGCTCGACGCGGTAATGCGCGTCGTCCTCCATCTCCGCCTTGGTCATCCACGGCCCGAGCGGCACCGGGCATCCGGCGACGTCCTGCGACAGCGCGACGAACGGATCGTTGTACCAGTTGCGCCGCGCCGCCTGCTCGCCCGCCGCGTCCTGTTGCGCCAGCGCGGGCGCCGCAATCGCGGACGCCGCCAGCGTCACGGCCAGCCACCGCGCGATGCAGGTTCGCTTCATCGCCGCCTCCTCGTTCGAACCGCGCCGGCACGCGCGGCGCTACCAGTCGATACCCAGCGCCGCCAGCTTCTTGTAGAACGTCGCGCGCCCGATGCCGACACGCGCGGCGGCGTCCACCACCTTGCCGTTGCAGGCGGCGAGCGCATCGGTCAGAAACTGGCGCTCCCATGCGGCCAGCGCGTCGGCATACGAGACGGACGGCGCCGCACCCGCATCCGCTTGCGCCGGCAACGCGGCCGCGCCCGGCGCATGCGGCACGCCGTCGGGCTGCGCACGCGACGGCCCGAGAAACGGCGCCAGCGCGCGCGCATCGATCACCGAACGATCGGACAGCATCAGTGCGCGCTCGAGCGTATTGCGCAGCTCGCGCACGTTGCCCGGCCACGGATACGCGCACAGCATCCGCAACGCATCGTCGGTCAGTTCGCAGTGCGCGGCGCGCCCGTGCTGCGCGGCGAGCTCCTCGAGCGTCGCATAGACGAGCGCCGCGATGTCGGACGCACGCTCGCGCAGCGGCGGCGCATGAATCGTCAGCACATTGAGCCGGTAATAGAGATCCGCGCGGAAGCGGCCGGCCGCGACGAGCGCCGGCAGGTCGGCCGACGTCGCCGCGATGATCCGCACGTCGGCGCGCACGATGCGGTTCGAGCCGACCGGTTCGAATTCCTTGTCCTGCAGCACGCGCAGCAGCTTGCCCTGCAGCGGCAGCGGCATGTCGCCGATCTCGTCGAGAAACAGCGTGCCGCGGTCGGCCAGCTCGAACTTGCCGACGCGGCCCTTGCGGTCGGCGCCCGTATACGCGCCGGGCGCCGCGCCGAAGAACTCGGTTTCGAGCAGGGTGTCGGGAATCGCGGCGACGTTCACGGTCACGAGCGGCTGGAGCGCGCGGGCCGACGCCGCATGGATCGCGTGCGCGAGCAGCTCCTTGCCGGTGCCGGTCTCGCCGAGCAGCAGCACCGGCGAATCGACCTGCGCGGCGCGGCGCGCCTGGCGCTTGGTCTCGAGGCTCGCCGCGCTGGTGCCGACGAAGCTCGCGAACGTGTACTTCGCGCGGCGCGCCTGCGCGAGCGAGCGCTGCGTCGCGATCAGCTGCTGCTGCAGCTGCACGTAGCGGGAAAAGATCGGCGTCAGGGTCTTCAGCTGGTCGAACAGCGCAAAGCCGATCGCGCCGACCGTCTCGCCCGCTTCGTTCTTCAGTGGCAGGCGGGTCACGACGAGCGGCTCACGGCCCGTCTCCATGATGTCGAGCAGGATCGGCTGCCCGGTCGACACGACCTCGCGCATCAGGCTGTGCGGAATCACGGCCTCGCAGTCGAGGCCGACCGCCTGCTGCGGATCGGCGAAACCGAAACGCGCCGCATAGCGCTCGTTCATCCACACGATGCGCGCGTCGCGATCGACGATCAGCGTGCCCGCGCTCGAATCCTCGAACGTCCTGAACAGCGATTCGGCGGCACGCCGCAGCACGTCGCCGTAATCGACGGGCAAGCGCGCCCAGTCGTTCATCATTGTGTCGTCGTCTCCGCGTATTTTTTCGGATGTCTCCAGAACGAGACGGATTATCTCATTCCGGAGACATCCCGCAATGCCTTGTCGGATCACATTCTGCGCGGGTTTTCGGATCGTCCGGATGGCCAACCTGTCTCCAGATCAAGACGCTTTCTGTAGAATCGACTGAAGATTGGCTGGCGCGGGCCCGCCGGCCGCCTCCGGAGCCACGTCCGGCGGTGCACTGCGGCCGGTGGCACGAAACCTGCACGACCCTGAGCCGGTCCACGGCGGCGGCTCGCCGCACGACCCAACAACAACCAAAGCCATTAGGAGACTCCCTTGTCTTTCGTGATCGTCCTCGCCGCGCTGGCGTTCCTGATGTTCGCCGCGTACCGCGGCTACAGCGTGATCCTGTTCGCGCCGATCGCCGCGCTCGGCGCGGTGCTCATGACCGATCCGGCCGCCGTCGCGCCGGTGTTCTCCGGCATCTTCATGGAGAAGATGGTCGGCTTCGTCAAACTGTATTTCCCGGTGTTCATGCTCGGCGCGGTGTTCGGCAAGGTGATCGAACTGTCCGGCTTCTCCGAGTCGATCGTCCACGCGGCGATCCGCTACATCGGCCGTTCGCGCGCGAATGCGGTGATCGTCGCTGTGTGCGGGTTGCTCACCTATGGCGGCGTGTCGCTGTTCGTCGTCGTGTTCGCGGTGTATCCGTTCGCGGCCGAACTCTACCGCCAGAGCAACATTCCGAAGCGGCTGATGCCCGGCGCGATCGCGCTCGGCGCGTTCTCGTTCACGATGGATTCGCTGCCCGGCACGCCGCAGATCCAGAACATCATCCCGACCACGTTCTTCAAGACGACCGCCTGGGCCGCCCCGGCGCTCGGCACGATCGGCTCGGTGTTCATCATCGCCGTCGGCCTCGCGTATCTCGAATGGCGCCGCCGCTCGGCGATGGCGAAGGGCGAAGGCTACGGCACGTCGCTCGTCAACGAGCCGGAACGCGTCGCGACCGAATCGCTGCCGAACCCGATCATCGCGATCCTGCCGCTGATCCTCGTCGGCGTGTCGAACTTCGCGCTCACGAAGCTGATCCCCACCTGGTACGGCAGCACGTCGTACACGGTCACGCCCGACGTGCTGCCGGGCGTGCATGCGCCGGTGACGACGTCGATCAAGACCGTCGTCGCGATCTGGTCGGTCGAGGCCGCGCTGCTGCTCGGCATCCTGCTCGTGATCGCAACGTCGTTCCGGCGCGTCAGCGAGCGCTTCGCGGCCGGCTCGAAAGCGGCCGTCGGCGGCGCGCTGCTCGCCGCGATGAACACCGCGTCGGAGTATGGTTTCGGCGGCGTGATCGCCGCGCTGCCGGGCTTCCTCGTCGTCGGCGATGCGCTGAAGAGCATTCCGAACCCGCTCGTCAACGCGGCCGTGTCGGTCAGCTCGCTCGCCGGCATCACCGGCTCGGCGTCGGGCGGCATGAGCATTGCGCTCGCCGCGATGTCGGACCTGTTCATCAAGGGCGCGCAAGCGGCGAACATCCCGCTGGAGGTGCTGCACCGGGTGGTTGCGATGGCGAGCGGCGGCATGGACACGCTGCCGCACAACGGCGCGGTGATCACGCTGCTCGCGGTCACGGGCCTCACGCACCGCGAGGCGTATCGCGACATCTTCGCGGTCACGCTCATCAAGACGCTCGCGGTGTTCTTCGTGATCGCGGTGTACTACACGACCGGGCTCGTGTAAGCGCGACGCCGTAGCGCGCCGCGCCGCCGTCGCGCGCGGGCGCTTCCCCGGGACAGGCAAACCGATGCGTTCGGCCTGTCCCGTTCTTCATCCGGCGCAGCGATGGCCGGTGCGCGGCATCGATCCCGGGAACCGGGCTACCCGGTCAACGCGGCTCGATCGCCGCCTTCGCGTACGACTCGCGCTCGATCTCCATCATTTCCGCACACAGCTGCAAATGCGTGCCGGACGGCGCGCGGCAGCATTGCGCCAGGACCGACAGGACGAGTTCCGACAGCGCACGCTTCGCGTCGGCGGACCGTCCGCTCAGAATCGCCAGCTTCGCGTGAGCGAACGCGCGCGGCGCGTCCGCGGTGCCGACGACGCACGTGTCGAAGCACACTGCGCGGCTCTTGATGTCCAGTTCGTCGAAATGGCCGGAAGCGGCGAGCGCTGCGTTGAGCGCGACGAGCGTCGCACGGGCGTCGAAACCGTCAAGGTTGCCGGAATATTCAAGCGTCAGATGGGGCATGGCGTGATGGTGATGAGTGAAATCGCCGCGCGCCGAAGCGTCGATGCCGGGCCGGCGCGCGGAACACGCCCATGGTACCCGCGGATGCGCCGCCGCAGTGCGCCGGCGCATCCTTGCCGTTACGTCTTCACCGGCTGGATCAGCCGCTCGCACGCGGCCGCCTGCGGATCGCCCGCCGGCAGCTTCCCGCACACGTCGTCGAACTGCTTCACGACGGTCCGCACCGACGCGTCGTGCGCGCCGCCATTGCGCCAGCGCGTCAGCTGCGTGACCACCTTCGTCAGCGCCCGCAGGTTCGCGCCGTAGAACGCGTCCCGGGTCTGCCCGGCCTGCGCGAGCACGCTGCCCGCGATCCCTTCGATCCGCGCCGCATCGTCCGGCCCGAGCTCGACCGCGTTCGCGAAATAGGTCGCACCCCAGCGCAGCCGCGTAGCGGTTCCCGTCGCGCTGTCGTACGCCTTGCGGTACCAGTCGAGCGCCGCGGCCTTGTCGCCGCGCGCTTTCGCATTCGCCGCGAGCCCGGACATGAAGTAATAGGGCGTCGCCGAATGCCGCAGTTCGCCCTTCAGCAACGTGTCGGATGCATCGAGCAGCCCGGCGTCGGTCAGCGTATCGGCCGCCTCGCTGACGAGCGCCTGGCGCTCGTACACGTTCGTCGCCCCCTGGATCGCCGCGGCCGTCCGCTGGCGCACCGTGTCGACGAGCGCCGGCGCGTCGAGCGGCGTGCCCTTGCGGGCGTCGCCGCGCGCGAGCAGCACGCGGCCGTGCAGCGCCATCAGGCGATCGATCGACGACAGCGTGCGATCGTCCGACAGCCGCGCGAGCGCCGCGTCATAGGCATCGCGCAACTTCGCACGCGCAGCCGCATCCGTGCCGAGATACGCGACGACGCCCGCCGGCGCCGCGATCAGCACGTCGGCGTCGGCGCGCGACGTCGCGGCATTGCGCAGCACCGTGCGCAGCGCGTCGGTGCCTGCCGCCTTGTCGAGCGCACCGGCCTGCGCGGGCTCGCCGGTCGCGGCGACCACCACCGATTTCAACTCGAGCCGCAGCGCATCGCCCGCCGCGCCGGCGGCCTGCGCGCGTCGCGCGAGCGTCTGCAGCGTCTCGGCGACGTGATCGCCGGGCACCGGCAGCGCGCCATCGGTATCCCACGAATAGTCGGCCAGCATGCGCCACTCGTCGCGCGTCACCGTCGCACCGGAGCCCGCTTCGCTGCCGGACGCGCCGCCCTTCAGCGCGTTCGCGAGCGTCTGCCGCACCGGATGCGCGGCGTTCATGCCGAGCGACAGCGCGCGCATGTAGCGGTCGAGATCGGCCTCGCCCGGCAGCCGCGTGACCTCGGTGCCGTCCGGGCGGAACAGGATCATCGTCGGATAGCCGCGCACCTTGAAGCGTTCGCCGAGCTTCTGTGCGCTCTCGGTGTCGCCGTCGAGATACACCGGCACGAAGAACGACGAGCGCGCGCGGAACGCCTGCTGGCTGAAGACCGTCGACTTCACCTGGTTGCACGACGGGCACCACACCGCGCCCCAGTAGAGCAGCAGCGGCTTGCCGGTCCGTTTCGCCAGCGCGAACGCGGCGTCGACGTCGCCTTGCTGCCAGGCAATGCCGGGCGGCACGTGCACCGGCTCGCGCGGCGTGTCCGCCGCGAATGCCGCGCTTGCCGCGGCAAGCAGCCACGCGGCGGTCAAGGTCCGAAGAGAGGTTTGCATCGATGCGGTCTCCGTTGATCGTGAGGGCCGCGCGACACGCGCTGCATGCGCCGCGGCCATGAAAAGCGAACCGCGCGCACAGCGCACGGCACGCCGCAAACATTTGCGACTGCGTCCAGACAGCGAAATACGCGTGATTTCCGCCTTAAATCGTTCGCGGCACTTTCGAACGCGTGCGTATCGCGCCGCCATCCGGCAAATCGTAGAACGATACGGATCGCACATCCAGATGAAAACGAATCATTTTTCAATTGGATATGAAACGGCATTTCAGAACACGTTACCCGCCCGCCGGCACCGCACGAAAGCGCAATAGAATTCGAAAAAATTGCCGCTTTTTTACCGCTTTTTCTTGCCTTGCAGGCCGAATTTCCGGATTACGCAACAGCCTGCGCGCGAACTGAAAAAATGCAATATTTGTATTCATTGAAGCGTGTATAGTTGCCCGTCGAAAATTCGCGCGCGCTTCTGCAGCCGGAATCATTCCGGCCATGCCTGTCCATTCGCCGTATTCGCGTGCGTTTTAAATAATCACGAATCCGGGGCCAGGACTGTCATGACGCAGCCAGAGATCATCATTTCCACCGACGCGGTTGAACCAGGGCTGCGCAATGATTTCTGGCGCGAGGTCACGCGGCCCGTGTTTGAAACGACGCCACTCGGCGACGGCGCGAACGCCGCGCTGGAGGGCACGATCCAGAGCCGCCCGGTGGGCGAGCTGCTGATGGGCGAGACGACCTTCAACGCGCAGCAATATCGGCGCGACCGGCGCGTGATCGCGCGGGGCGGGCTCGATTACTACGTGATCCAGGTCGTCACCGCCGGATCGCTGAACGGCGTGTTCGGCCGGCGCAATGTCGCGGCCGAGCCCGGCGACGTCTGCGTGATGGATCTCACGCGCACGTTCGACAGCCGCGTCGAAGCCGGCGCGACGCTGACGACGGCCGTGCCGCGCAAGGCGCTCGAACATGCGCTGGGGCGGCGTGATCTGCATGGCGCCGTGCTGAAGGCCGGCCGGCCGATGACGCAGTTGCTCGTCGATTTCCTGAACGGCTTGATGGCGGTATCGGCGCGCCTGTCGGCCAGCGAATCGTTTGCGGCGCAGGACGCGATCACCGCGCTGCTGGCGGCGGGCCTCGCCGGAGAAGACGTCACGGGGCGCGAAACGGCGTCGGCGCTGGCGGACGTGCTGCGCGAACGCATCGTCGAATTCATCGACGCGAACCTGACGCGGCCGGAGCTGAATCCCGACCTGCTGATGCGCCGGTTCCGCATCTCGCGCGCCCATCTGTACAGAACCTTTGCCGACGACGGCGGCGTGAGCCGCGTCATTCGCAACAAGCGCCTCGACGCGGCCTACATGGCGCTGCGGCACCCGCGCGGCCGCGAACGGCCGATCGCGGAAATCGCCGCCGAATGCGGCTTCACCAGCAACGCCCGCTTCCTGCGCGCGTTCCGCACGCACTTCGGCGTCACGCCCAGCGACGCGAAACGGGCGCGGGTGGAATCGGTGTCACCGCGCAACGAGCTGTTCACGTTGCAGGATCACTTCGCGAACTATCACGCGACGCGGGACACCGCTTCGCGTGCAGCGGCCTGAATCGCACCGACACGGCGCTATTTCCGGGACATTCCCGCGCGCCGTGTCGGTAGCCGGCGGCATGGAACCTCATGTAAAACGATTGCGAAGCGGATATGGGACGTCATCGGGGTAAACACGAGACAATTAGAGGCCCACTGTTATTCAATTGAACCCGAAAGAATGCAACAATTTCGTACCGGATACACCCCGTGTTCGGTAATATTTGTGCCATTCTTGAGCCACCTTCGTGTGGCTTCTTTTTTTCCCGTTTTTTTTCCCCATTTTCCGCCCGATTTCCGCATCACGTCGAATCACGCGCACCCGCGCCTTCAATCCCGCCTGCAATCCTGGCCTCCCGGCACGGCATGGCGCGCGAAGTGAATGTGCAGGCTCGACAGGTCATGGCCGGCCGCGAAGTGCTCCCGATGCTCGGTGCGGATCTCGCGCGCGGTCACGCCGAAGCGCTGACGCATCGCGCGCACCAGCATGTCGCTGCTCGAAAAGCCGTAGCGGTACGCGACTTCCTTGACCGTCTGCCCGTTCATGCGCGGATCGACGAGCGCCCGATACGCAAGATCGAGACGCCGATCGCGAATGAACCGTGCGACGCCGCCGTCCGCCTCGAACACCCGGTACAAGTGCGCGCGCGAAATCCGGAAATGCGCGATCAGCGCATCGGGGCCCAGGTTGCGATCGGTGACATGCCGCGCGATGTGCTGCACGATCCGCGTGCGCAGCGCGGCGCCATGCGCGCCGGGCCGCTTGCCGACAGGCGACTCCGCCCCGCAGAGCGCGGCCGCGAGCAACGCCATCATCGCGTCCTGCACGGCGACGGACTGCGCCTGCGACACCAGCTCGTTCAGCGCATACATGCCCAGCAGGTAATCGGCGAGCAGGCCCGTGATCGCCCGCTTCGCGCTCAGCACGACGCCGTGCAGGTCGCGCCCGCCTGACGCCTTCTCGAGCGCTTCGCGCGGCACGAACACGGCGACGGCCTCGCCCGCGTCCACCCGGCCGTACATCGGCTGGCCGAGATCGATGATGTAGATGTCACCGGGCCCCGCGTGCACGTCCACATCATTGAAATTGCCGTAAAACGAACCCGAGCGCACCAGTTGCACGACGTACTGGTCGAAACCGCTCTGCTGGATGGTCCGGCGATCGCGCCGGTATTGCTGTGCATTGAACGACGTGCGCCACATCAGCAGCTCGCCGATCATTCGCGACGCCAGCGTACCGGCCAGCCGCGCGTCTGCGTGCCCGGCGATCGGTGCCGTGTCGACGATGGGCCGCGTCACCTCGCGCCAGTATTCGTCGCGCAACGCCGGCTCGACACATTCGGTCGATAAGAAGACTTCCCCGGAAGCCATGATCCCCTCGCATTTTCTGATTGCTGTTGCGATGCTTGTTGTCGTGATTCGTGAGCCGCGCCGTCGTCGACAGCCAGCTTGCATGCGTCGCACGCCTTCGTCGCCGCACACTCCGCGAGACGATCTGCCGCGGAATTGTGCAGGCAATCCGGTGTTGATGCCCGTTCGAACGACATGCCGGGATGCGACGCGCCCAGGTGGGCACGTCGCATCGTCGAGCCGCGCACTCAACGCAAGTGCGGCGTCACGAAACGGCTTGCGTCAGAACTGGTAGCCCGCGCCGACCACCGCGCCGAAGTCCGAGCGGGTGTTGCCCGTGACGGCCGCCTTCACGACCCACTTGTCGTTCTGCGTCACGTACGAGTAACCCGCCGCGAAGCCCTGCTGGCCACGGTAGTTCGCCGTTGCGGCCGACACCATCGAACGCCCCGGCGCAGTCGGCTGCGGCAAACCGGCCACCGCCATCGCCGACGCCACGCCACCGAACATGTCCTTCTTGACGGTGTTCAGGTCGTTGTAGACCTGGCCGACGCGTTGATCCGTGTAGCTGCGCGACGCCGCGACGTTGTCGTTCAACTGCTGCACGTTCACCGCATCGGTCGGCGCCGTGCCGGCCGCGACGTTGGTGACCTGCCGCTCGCTGCCCTTCGCACCGACCGAGAACGAATTGTCGCGATCCGCGACCGAGCCCTGGCCCACCGCAACGGCGTTCTTGCCGCTCGCGGTTGCCGTCGACCCGAACGAGCCCGCCTCCGCACGCGTGATCCAGGTCGTGTTCGCATCGGTGGCGGCCGCCTTGATGGCCTGGTTGGCGGAGACGTCCCGCAACGCGGTGTTGAGCTGACCGACGTTCACCGCGTCGTTGCTGTTGACGCCCGCGCCGACCCCCGTCAGCACGCGATTGCCGCCGGCATTGTTGGCGATGTTCACCGACGTGCCGCCCGTGCCCGCGCCGACCGTGATCTGGCCGTTCGGATCCTGCTGCTGCACCAGGCCCGCCTTGCCGTTCGTCACGTTGGTCACGTTCTCCTGCAGGTTCGTGATGTCGGTCGTGTTCTTCGCGACTTGCTGGTTCGTCGCGTAGAGCTGCGAGCCGTTCACGGCATCCTTGCTGGTGGCGCTGAGCGTGCCGGCCTGCACGTTGGTGATCTTCGTGCCACCGGTGCCACCGCCGAGCGTGATGATGCTCTTCGAGCTGTCGTCGTACCTGACGGCCATCTCACCAAGCTGGCTGATGCCCGACTGCACGTTCTTCAGCTGCTTCATGTTCACCGCATCGTTGTCGCTCACGCCTTCCGCGATGTTCTTCAGCACGACCGGCGACGCCGCGTTGCCGCCGACGAGCGAAACGGAATTCAGGCGGTTGCCGCTCGCGTCCACGTCGTATTTCACGACGTTCTTCACGGCTTCGCCGGCCTGGTTCGACACATTCGTGATCTGCTGCTGAAGATCGGTCTTCACGCCGAACAGCTGGCCGCCGTTCACCGCGTCGTTGCTGCCCGCCGCCAGGTTGCCGTCCGCGACGCTGGTGATCTTCGTAGCCACGCCGTCGCGCGCAGCGTTGTAGGCACCCACGGTCGGATCGAATTGCAATGCGTCGCGCTGCAGACCCGAAATGATCGTCGTGTTGCTGGTCACACGGCCGTCGAGATTGCCGAGCGCGTCACCGACGTTGTTGAACGACGTGCCGCCGATGTCGTACTTCGGCGCGTTGATCGACCCGTTCGTGTTCGCCGACGCGCCGCCGCCGAGCGCGGCCGCCGTGCTGTCGGTCGCGTAGCGCAGTTGCGAGCCGTTCACCGCGTCGAGGCTGCCGGCCTGGACACCGCCTTCCGCGACGTTCGTCAAGCGCACCGAAACACCGCCGTTGCCGGCGCCGAGCGTCACCTGGCGCTTGCTGCTGTCGTCGTACAGCACCGCGTTCGTGGCGCCGTTGTTCACGCCGGACGAGACCGAGTCCTTCAGCTGCTTGACGTTCACCGCGTCGGTGTCGGCCTGGCCGGCCTTCACGTTCGCGATCGTCTGCGGCGACACCGTGCCGTGGCTTGCGTCGTACGCGCCGATGCCCGCGTTCCATTGCAGCGCGTCCTGCTTGAGCGCCGTAATGTCGGTCGTGTTCTGGCCGATGTTCGTCGTGTTCGTCGTCACGCGCTGATCGACGTTCGTGATCTTGTCGCCCTGCACGTCGATTTGCGATTGCAGGCCGCCCGTGGCTTTCGACAGCTGGCCGACGTTCACCGCATCGTTTTTCGCGACGCCATCGGCGACGTTCGACAGCGTCACCGGTGCGTGGCCCGCACCGCCGAGCGTCACCGTGTTCTTCGCCGCCGCGTCGTACTTCACGTTCAGCTTGTCGGCTGCCTGAAGGTTCGACACGTTCGTGTTCGTGACGGACAGGTCGCTCGTCAGCTTCGAAACGTTCGTCGTCAGGTTGTCGACGCGATTCGTTTGCGTGGTGAGGTTACTGTTGGTCCTGAACAGCTGCGCACCGTTCACGGCGTCCGTGCTGTTCGCATTCAGCGCGCCAGCCGCAACGTTCGTGATCGTGACCGGGCCGGCTTGACCGCCGCCGAGCGTCACGGAGTTCACGCGCTTGCCGTCTTTGTCCGTGTCGTACTGCACCGCGTTCTTCGTCGCGCCGCCGATGTTGCCGTTGATCTGGTCCTGCACCGACTTCAGCTGCGCGCCGTTGATCGCGTCCGTGCTCGCTGCGGAAACGTCGCCCGCCGCCACGTTCGTGATCTTCTGTGCCGAACCCGAACCGTGCGACGCGTCGTACGCACCCGCCGACGTCGACCATTGCAGCGCATCTTGTTGCAGCGCGCCGATGTTGGTCGTGTTCTGCGTGACGCGGCCGTCGATCGACGTGAGCGAGTTGCCCAGTTGCGTGATCGAGTCGCCTTGTTGCTTCACGTTCTGGTTGGTCGCGAACAGTTGCGAGCCGTTGACGGCATCGGTCGAATTCGCCGTCAGCGCACCCGCCTTGACGTTCGTCACCGTCGTGCCGTTCGCACCATTCAGCGTCACCGTGTCGAAGCCTTGCGCGCCGTCGTACTTCACGTTGCGCGTGTCCGCTTGTTGCAGGGCCGTGATGTTCTGCGTGTTGGTCGTGACCTGGCCGCCGATCGTCGTGACGGTGCTGTTGGTCGTGTTGATCTGCGATTGCAGGTTGCCCGTCGCATTCGACAGTTGACCGACGTTCACGGCATCGTTTTTCGCGACGCCATCGGCCACGTTCGACAGCGCAACCGGCGCAGCCGCATTCGTGCCGCCGAGCGTCACCGCGTTCTTCGCTGCCGTATCGTATTTCACTGACAGCGTATCGGACGCCTGAAGGTTCGAAATGTTGGTCGTGTTCTGCGCGACGCGGCCGTCGATGTTCGTGATGGCGGTCGTGTTCGCGCCGACCTGCTGATTCGTCGCGTAGAGTTGCGAGCCGTTGACGGCTTGCGTGCTGTTCGCCGACAGCGTGCCGGCCGCGACGTTGTCTATCGTCACCGGGCCCGACGCACCGCCGACCAGCGAGACGGAATTCGTGCGGTTGCCTTGTGCATCCGTGTCGTACACGACGGCGTTCTTCGTCGCCCCGCCGATGTTGCCGTTGATCTGATCCTGCACCGACTTCAGCTGCGCACCGTTGATCGCGTCCGTGCTCGCTGCGGAAACGTCGCCCGCCGCCACGTTCGTGATCTTCTGTGCGCTGCCCGAATTGTGCGACGCGTCGTACGCACCCGCCGACTTCGACCATTGCAGCGCGTCTTGCTGCAGCGCGCCGATGTTGGTCGTGTTCTGCGTGACGCGTTGATCGACATTCGTCACGCGGCCGTCAACTTGCGTCACACGCGCATCGACGTTGTTGATCGACGTATTCAGGTCGCCGGATGCCTTCGTCAGTTGGCCGACGTTCACTGCATCGGTTGCATTGACGCCTGTCGCGACGTTCGACAATGCGACCGGCGCGCTTGCATTCTTGCCGCCGAGCGTCACGCGCGAATGATCGTCACCGTCGTATTGCACGGCGTTTTTCGTGGCCGCGCCGATTTGCTGGGTCACCGACGTGCTTAGATTCGAAACCGATGTGCTGATCGTCTGGTTGACGTTGTTCGTCACGTTCGACAGGCCGGACTTCAGCTGACCGACATTCGTCGCATCGGTGTCCGCCTGACCCGCCGCGACATTCTTGATCGTCGTGCCGTTTGCGCCTTGCAGCGTGACCGAATCGAAACCCGATTTGCCGTCGTATTTCACGTTGCGCTTGTCGGCTTCTTTCAGACCGCCGATATCGGTAACGGCGGTGCTCAGCGACGAACCGATATTCGTGACCGACGTGCTCAGATTCGACACGTTCGTTTGCAAATTCGTGATGTTGCTTGCCGCCGTGGACAGCGACGATTGCAGCGGCTTGATCTGGCCGACGTTCACCGCATCGGTATCGGCCGTACCTGCTGCGACGTTATGCAGCGCAACCGTCGATTTCGCGCCGACGCCGCCGAGCGTAACGTTGTCGCGTTTGCTGCTGTCGTAGATGACCGCGTTCGTTGCGCCATTGTTGATGCTGTTCGTGACGTTGTTCGTCACGGAATTCGTGATGTCGCCGGCCTTCGTGTTCAGTTGACCGACATTCACTGCATCGCCATCCTTCACGCCCGCTTTCACGCCGCTGATCGTCGTGCCGCCTTGACCGTCGAGCGAAATTGCCGCGTGCGAGTCGTCCGTGAACTTCACGGCGTTCTTCGTCTTCGCGTCGATCGTCTGGTTCAGCGTCTTGACGCTGTTGTCGATCGACGTGCTGAGCGCGGTATTGACGTTCGTCACGCGCTGATCGACGCTGCCGATTGCCGTACTCAGGCCGCTTTGCACGTTCGTCAGTTGATTGACGTTCACGGCGTCGGTGCCGTCCGCGCCCGCTGCGACGTTTTTCACCTGGCGCTTGACCGAATTCGAACCGAACGAAACCGTACCGCCGAATTGAGCCGTTTCGCCGAACGTTTTGGTCGTATTGACGCCTTGACTGATTGCATTCGAGCCGATCGCCACTTGATCGTCAGCGGTTGCCTGTGCGCCAGCACCGATCGCCACGGTCCGCGCGCCAGTCGCCTTCGTGTTCGTTTTCGAATCGAACATGATGCCGTCCGACGCCGCGCCGCCGATCGCGACTGCTTGCTTGCCGGTTGCTTGAGCCGAATGACCGAACGCGAGCGCGCTTGTTCCCGTGGCATCTGCAACGTTACCGAGCGCCATCGAGAAATCGCCGGTAGCGGCCGACTGGCGACCGATTGCGAGCGACGTATTGCCCGATGCGAGCGCGACGGTGCCGATTGCCGTTGCCGAGTTGTGCAGGCCCTGCGCGCCCTGACCAATTGCGATTGCGCCGCCGTTGATGTCATTGCCCGAACCTTGATCGTTGCCGACTGCACGAGCGCGATCGCCGATTGCAATCCCGGCCCGGTCTGCCGTTGCACCGGCCGCTGCGAAATTCGTACCGCCGCGCAGAACATAGCCGTTGTCGTAGGTCGGAATCTGCGCTTCCCCGTTATCCGGATTTTGGCGATCGTAGAAATTGACGCCATTTGCGTATGTCCCCGCTTTGACACCGCTGTTCCCCGCCGTGATCGGATCGCTCGAACCTGCGTGCGCGACCCCCGCGATGCCCGCACCCGCGAACATCGTTGCGACGAGCATCGAAATTTGCTTCTTCTCCATTCTGCGTTTCCTCTTTTCAAGTTGTGTTGCATTGAACAGAAATCAGTACTGCGAATCGTCATGAACTCTTGAACCGCACGGCGACGCTTGCGGAGCGCCTGGCACGAGGGAATTCGCCGGAATGTCGGGGCGTGACGGCGCCTCCGCGTTGCTGCGGACGATCGCCGGCCCACGGGCCGATGCCGTGTTTTCAGTGCCGCTTGAGCGGCCTTACGGATTCGTATTCAAGGGAGTCGCCGGGCGAATGACGGATCGCCGGCGACGTCGCGGCACGACCGGCTATTTCACCGGGCCGCAGGGTCGCGAGAAGTCGTTTGCACGAATGCGAATGATGGATTCGGGTTCCGGCGCGGCTGAAACCGCCTTGACGACCTGCGCCACCCCGATGGCTTGCGGTCGAGCGCCGTATACGGACAGGATATTCCGCGGCATTTTGATGCTTTCCCGTAGCAAATTGGCTCTGTAATCGCGTGCACGGCCCGCGGGCTCGATTGCGATCGCAATCACCCGCTCTATCTGAACCGGCTTCGCATTATTTAGGGATCGATCCAGGCAAATAATCGGCCCGACGTCGTTCCTGCGATTCATGACGCTTGATCGTTCCCGGAGCCCACCCGCTTCGTGGAATTGCCGGAATCAAATCCGTCTAGTCCCGTCAAAAATCTGGAGCGGATTATATCCAGCAATTTCGAGAAAAAACCTTCAGAAACCGCCAACTTGTGCCGATAAATTGTAAATCATCGTCAATTTCAACCTCAACTCCCATTATTTTTTGAAAAATCTTTCATTAGACAAATACAGGTTAATTAACGCAATATCTCGTTTATTCGATTTGTCTCATTTGATGCTTCAAAACGTCTCATTTGAAAAATTCAGAATAAAATGTGATTTAAAAATGCAATTTCTTCGCAAGCGGCAGCTTCCGAAAGCGCATGGATACGCAGCACCCACCCCGATTGGGGCCGGCGCTGTGCAACAGGAAAAGGCGGGGGAGGAGGAAGGCGGGAGATCAGCTCGAGGCCGATTCGGTCGCGCACACGCATGCCCGACCGGTTCCGGCGGCCTGGCGCCAGCCAGGCACGCCTGCGCGCGACGCGGCGCGCGCGCGCATCGTCATTCGCGACCGGAAGCAGCCGGTCGGGCGATGCGCCTGAGCCGCGCCATATGGAGAACGGTGACGTACTCGCCGTCGCGCAGCGCGAAATCCGGCGAGATTCCCTCGGTGCGGAACCCGTGCTTCTCGTACAGTGCGATCGCAGGCTGGTTGTCGGCGAACACCGTCAGCTCGATCCGCGTGACGTTCAGCCAGTTTTCCGCGAGGTCGATCGCGGCGGCGAGCAGCCGGCCGCCGATGCCCCGCCCGTGATGCGACGCCCTGACCATCATCCCGAAGCCGGCGACATGGCTGCGGCGCGGGTTCGGTTCCGGATGCAGGCCCAGGTGACCGACCACCTCGCCGTCGACCACGGCGACGAGACTGAAGCCCCGCTCCAGCGCCGCCTCGAGGCGTTTCTGCCACTTCTCCAGCGACGGAAACGGCGCCTGCAGCGTGTTCCTGTAAACGTCAGGGTGCGCGGCGATCTGTCGAATCGCGTCGAAGTCATGCGTCTCGCTGTGTCGGATCGTGATGTCGTTCATATTTGTTGTGGCCGGACGAAGGACGCACACCGACGCGCCCGCGTCAGGCGTCGCCGGCATGCCGGGGAAAATATCGAGATTATCCGAATTGGCTGATCCGGATACGGCCGGCGATCCGGCGAAGCGGCCCCCGGCCGCTTCTGAGGCGACGCATCACCCGCCTGCCCGGCCGCCGCCCGACCATCAGAAGGATCGCTGGTGCCGCCCTCATTTCGCAGTGCACGAAAATGTCCGTATTCGTTGCCGGTTCGCGTTAAACTCCGTCAAGCTGTTTGCAAAAACGACATCTTCGCCTTAACGGCACATACGACACGAGGATAGGTTCGATGCGCACTTCAGGCTCATCCGGGGCAATGACCCTGCTCACCGAACACGACCCGGCCGACGGCCGCGAACTGCGTTCGTTGCGGCTCGAGGCGACGGGCGACGGCAAAAGCGTGCTGCTGATCGAAATCGACGAGCGCAAGCCCGGCATTCATCGCGAGATCCGCTACGAGATCACGCCCGCCGAGCTGATCGCCGCGATCCGCTCGCACGGCGCCGAACTGCCCGGCGAAAACCACGGCGCGGCATCGCTCGCGCGCAGCCCCTCCTGATTCGTCCGACCGGTGAGCCGCGCACGCCGCGCCGGCTCACTTTCGCATCCGCGTCCCGCCGCTGTCTTGAAAATGGCCGATAATCGGCCCATCCAAGCGCTTTCCGCGCGTCTTCCTTTTCGGACAGCCGTCATGCTCCGTGACCTCGTCGCCCAGTACGGGCCGCTTCTCGTATTCGCCAACGTGCTGGCCGCCGCGATCGGGCTACCCGTGCCGGCGATGCCGACGCTCGTGCTGTTCGGCGCGATGGCCGCGATGCACCCGGTGATGATCGGCTCGCAACTGGCGACGGTGCTGGCGCTGTCGGTGATGGGCGCACTGATCGGCGATACCGTGTGGTACGTCGCCGGGCGCCGCTACGGCGGCACCACGCTGAAGACGATCTGCCGGCTGTCGCTGTCGCGTGACAGTTGCGTGAAAAAGACCGAGCGCTTCTTCGGCCGCTATGGCGTGCGCGTGCTCGCCGTCGCCCGCTTCATTCCGGGGCTGTCGCTGGTGTCGGTGCCGATGGCGGGCGCGCTCGGCACGCGCTACCGCACGTTCGCCGGCTACGATGCGCTCGGCGCGGCGCTGTGGTCGCTCTGCGGGCTGCTGGCCGGGCTCGTGTTCTACCGGCAGATCGACTGGCTGTTCGCCGGCGCGAGCCGGCTCGGCCGCGCGGCGCTGCTGGTCGTCGTCGCGCTGCTGGCCGTGTATACGGCGGTGCGCTGGATGCGCCGACGCGCGCTGATCCGCCAGCTCGCGAACGCGCGGATCGGCGTCGACGAGCTGGACGCGCTGCTGCGCGACCCGTCCGCGCCGGTGATCCTCGACGTGCGTTCCGAAGAGCATCGCAAGCTCGACCCGTTCGCGATTCCCGGCGCGCAATTCGCCGACGAACGTCACGTCGGCGACATCGTCGCGCGCTACCCGCTCACGCAGAAGTTCGTCGTGTATTGCTCGTGCCCGAACGAAGTGTCGGCCGCGCTGATGGCGAAGCGCCTGACCGACGCGGGATTCCCCCATGCGCTCGCGCTGCGCGGCGGCCTCGACGCGTGGCGCGACACGGGCCGCCAGCTGACGTCGCTCGCGGGTGACACGCCCGCCGCGAACGACCCGCTCGGCGGGCTGCACAAGCCGGCCTGAACGCCGGCTTTGCGCTGCGCGCCGCAACCGGCGCGCGTCACTTCGGACCTTCCGCTCAGAACGCCTTCACCGGCACGTTCACGACGAGACGGTACTCGCGGTTCGTCGCATCCGAGTAGTGCAGCGAGCCGACGTGCCACATCGCGATGAAGGTCACCTTCGTGTCCTTCAGCTTGCCGCTCTGGAACGTGTACGACGGGATGAAGCCGAACTCGTGGTGACGGCCCTGCAGCGGCGCGCCGTTGACCCAGTAGCTGCTCGACCGGGTCGGATCCTGCGACGCCATCTTGCTGCCGTCCGCGCCCCAGCCCGTCACGCCCCACACCATCGCCTTGAAGCCCGGCAGGCCGGCTTCCTTGCCGTAGAACGTGTAGCGCAGTTGCAGCGACTTTTCGTTCGGCGCGTTGTAGTCGACGTCCATCGAGTTCGTGAGGAAGATGCCGTTCGTCTCTTTCACGTAGTCGAAGAACTGGTCGCTCAGCACCTGCTGGTAGCCGAGCAGCAGTTCGTGCGGGCCGTGCTGCGCGGCCAGCGACAGGCTGTATGCGTTGTTGTTGATCTCGCCCTGGCGCTTGTCGCCGGTGTCATGCGTCGAGTAGACGTTCGCGAAGCCCGTCCACTTGATCGTCTTCGGGCTGCCGATGCTGTGCTTGATCGACGCGTAGTACTGACGCCACACGTCGTCGGCCTGGTTCGCGTACAGCGCGACCTCGCCGTCCGGCGAGTAGTCCCACGTGCCGCCGGCGTAGGTCAGCCGGTCGATGCGCTTGCCGCCGTACTCGGTCGTCAGGTTGGTCAGCGTCGTGCGGCCGCGCGCGTCGGTCTTCGTGAAGCTGCCCGCCTCGAGCATCACGTTCTTGAATTCGTTGCTGACGATCGTCGCGCCCAGGAACGTCGGCGGCAGCGCACGGTTGTCGTGCTGTTCCATGAACGGGTTGTCGACGGCCTGCAGACCGTACTTGATCACCGTGTTCGAGATCCGCGCCTTCACGTCGTAGACGCCGGGGTACGCCCATGCGAGCTGGTTCGAGCCGCCACCGCCCTTCGCGACGTGCACCATGTTGCTGGCGCCCATGCCACCGTCGAGCTTCAGCGCGGCGTACAGCGACGCGTCGAAGCCGAAGCCGATCACGCCCTGCGTAAAGCCCGACTCGAAGTTCGCCATCGCGCCCTGGACCCATGCATGGCGGTGCGGCCCGCCCTTGCTGTCGAGCACGTCGGCGTAGTTGCGAAACAGGAAGTTCAGATGGCTGTCGGCGATGAAGCCGTTCGACTTCGATTGCGCCGACGGCACGTCCGGCGGCGTGACGGCCTGCGTGGCCTCGGTGTTGATGATCGCGTTCGGCGTCGATGCCTGCGCCACCGTTGCGCCCGGCGCGGCCTGCGCCACCGTCAGCGGCGCGGGGGCCGCGTCGTCCGCATACGCCATGCCCGTCAGCGACACACCGGCCAGTGCCGGCAGCCCCCACGCAAGCAGCATCTTCGATGTCGTTCCGATCGTCCTGTATTTAGTCATCCTGGTTCTCTTCTTGTGTTGATGTCGTCTGCGCCGGTCGCGATCCGCTTCCGGTCCCACCCCGGCGCGCCCGGCTAAGGACGCGCCTGTACCCGCGGCACGAAGATCTTTCGCGCCGCACCTGCCCCTGTCGACCTGCCTGCTTGTGTGTCTATGTGTCGTGTATCAGCCCGCGCCCGCGCGGATGCACGCGACGCGCGCCGCCGAACCGTGCCGCACTTCCGGCCGCGGGATGTCCTGCGCGCACGCGTCGATCGCCTCCGGGCAGCGCGTGCGGAACGCGCAGCCCGACGGCGGATTGAGCGGCGACGGCATCTCGCCCGCCAGCAGCATCGGCCGCCGCGCGCGCTCGCGCGCGGGCTCCGGCGTCGGCGCCGCGTCGAGCAGCGCGCGCGTGTACGGGTGCTGCGGCGCGCCGTACACGTCGTGCCGCGCGCCGAACTCCATCACGCGGCCGAGATACATCACCAGCACGCGCTGGCTGATCGCCTTCACCACCGCGAGATCGTGCGCGACGAACAGATAGGACAACGACAGTTCGCGCTGAAGGTCACGCAGCAGGTTGACGATCTGCGCCTGGATCGACACGTCGAGCGCCGACACCGGTTCGTCGCAGATCACGAGCTTCGGCTCGCCGATCAGCGCGCGCGCAATTCCGACGCGCTGGCACTGCCCGCCGGAAAATTCATGGGGATAGCGCAGCAGATGATGCGCATTGAGGCCCACCCGCTCGAGCATCGACACCACGCGGCGCCGCACCTCGGTGCGGCCGATGCCCGGCTGGTGCGTGACGAGCGGCTCGGCGACGATCTGCTCGATCGTCATGCGCGGGTCGAGCGACGCGAGCGGATCCTGGAAGATCATCTGCACTTCGCGCCGCATCGCGGTGCCGTGCAGCTGGTTCGGCGCGACCGCCCGGCCGCGCCAGCCCACGCTGCCGGCCGTCATCGGCACGAGGCCGATCAACGCGCGCGCGAGCGTCGACTTGCCGCAGCCGGATTCGCCGACGAGCCCGACCGTCTCGCCGCGCTTCACGTCGAACGACACGCCGTCGACCGCGCGCAGCGTCCCCTTCGGCGACCACGGATAGCCGCCGAGCGGCACGCGGAAATGTACTTTCAGATCCTGGACGGACAGCAGCGCATCCGCCGATCCGCGTTGCGCCAGATCGATGTCGCTCATCGCAGCCCTCCGGTCAGTTCCGCCACGGGACGGTGGCATGCACGCACCGCGCCGCCGGCGCCGTACGCTTCGAGCGCGGGACGCGCGTTGCCGCAGCGGCTCTCCGCATGCGCGCAGCGCTTCGCGAACGCGCAGCCGGCGCTCGCCGTGCCCGGCATCGGCGGGTTGCCCGGAATCGCGACGAGCGGCGCGTCGTCGGCATCGGTCAGGCGCGGCAGCGCGTTGAGCAGGCCGATCGTGTACGGATGCGACGGCGCCGCGAAAATCGTGTCGGCCGGCGCATATTCCACGGTGCGGCCCGCATACATCACCATCACGTCGTCGGCGAGGCCCGCGACCACGCCCATGTCGTGCGTGATCAGCACGATCGCGGTGCCGCGCTCGCGGTTCAGCTCGCGCAGCAGGTCGATGATCTGCGCCTGCACGGTCACGTCGAGCGCGGTGGTCGGCTCGTCGGCGATCAGGATTTCCGGCTCGGACAGCAGCGCCATCGCGATCATCACGCGCTGCCGCATGCCGCCCGAGAACTCGTGCGGATACATGCGCACGCGCCGCGCCGCGTCGGGAATGCGCACCGATTCGAGCGCTTCGATCGCGCGCCTGGTCGCCGCCTTGCGCGACAGCTTGCGATGCAGCTGCAGCGTTTCGGTCATCTGCCGCTCGATCGTCAGGAACGGATTGAGCGACGTCATCGGATCCTGGAAGATCATCGCGATCCGGTCGCCGCGCACCGCGTTCAGCGCGCGCGTGTTCATCGCGAGCAGGTTCTCGCCGCGATAGCGCGCCTCGCCGCTCGTCGTGCCGTTGCCGGCGAGCAGGCCGAGCAGCGCCATCACGGTCTGGCTCTTGCCCGAGCCCGATTCGCCGACGATGCCGAGCGTCTTGCCGGCCTCGAGGGCGAACGACACGCCGCTCACGGCGTCGATCGGCGGCGCGTCCTTGCGCGTGAAGCGCACGCCGAGGTTGTCGACTTCAAGTAGTGCTGTCATGTCAGCCTCCGCCGGGCCGCCCCAAGGAGGCCGACCGCCCCCTCGGGGGGCAACGAACGAAGTGAGTGTGGGGGTCGTCGATTCATCAGCGATCCTTCGGGTCGAGCGCGTCACGCAGGCCGTCGCCGACGAAGTTCACGCAATAGAGCGTCACGCACAGCATGACGGCCGGGGCCAGCAGCAGCCACGGCATGGATTCGAGTTTCTGCGCGCCGTCCTGGATCAGCACGCCCCAGCTCGTCATCGGCTCCTGCACGCCGAGGCCGAGGAACGACAGCACCGATTCGGTCAGCACGATGCCCGGCACCGAGACCGTCGCATACACGACGACCACACCGAGCAGGTTCGGCACGACGTGGCGCCGCACGATCGACGCCGGCGACACGCCGATCGCGCGCGCCGCGTCGACGAATTCGCGGTTGCGCAGCGACAGCGTCTGGCCGCGCACGACGCGCGCCATGTCGATCCACGAGAACGCGCTGATGGTCAGCACGACCAGCATGAACGAGCGGCCGAACAGGGTCATCATCAGGATTGCGATCAGCAGGTACGGGATCGCGTACATCATGTCGACGACGCGCATCATCACGGCGTCGACGCGGCCGCCCGCGAAGCCCGCGGTCGCGCCCCACGCGACGCCGAACAGGCCCGACACGAGCGTGCCGAGCAGGCCGACCTCGATCGACACGCGGCCGCCGATCAGCGTGCGCACGAGCAGGTCGCGGCCGAGCTCGTCGGTGCCGAACCAGTGCTGGTTCGCCCAGGTCGGCGCGAGGCTGATCGAGCCCCAGTCGCTCGCGGCGGGATCGGCCGCGAGCAGCCACGGGCCGACGAAGCACGCAAGCGTGACCAGCACGAGCAGCGCGAGGCTCAGCACCGCCGCGCGGTTATGCAGGAAACGGGAGAGGGCCAGCGCGAGCGGCGAACGCGAGCGCGGTGGCGTGTCGGCCTGCACGGGCAGGCTGACGACGGGAGTAGTCGGGGTCATCGCTGTGCCTCGCTCAATAACGGATCCGCGGATCGAGCCACGCATACGCGAGGTCGACCAGCAGGTTGAACAGCACCGCGCAGACGGTCGTCAGCACGACGAGGCCGAGCACCAGCGTGTAGTCGCGGTTGATCGCGCCGTTCACGACGAGCTGCCCGAGCCCCGGCAGCGCGAACACCGATTCGGTGACGACGGCCGCCGTGATCGACGAGATGCAGACCGTGCCGAACAGCGACACGACGGGCATCAGCGCGGGCTTGAGCGCGTGGCGCAGCACGATCGTCGAGCCGGGCAGGCCTTTCGCGCGCGCGGTGCGGATGAAGTTGCTCGACAGCGTCTCGATCATCGAGCCGCGCATCACGCGGGCGAGCAGCGACACGTTGATGAAGGTCAGCAGCACGATCGGCAGCAGCCGGTACTGCCAGCCGCCGTCGCCCCAGCCGCCCGCCGGCAGCCAGCCGTTGCCGGCCGACGTCTTCAGCAGGATCGCGAAGATCCACACGAGCACCGGGCCGAGCACGAACGGCGGCACGACGTTGCCGAAGTTGCCGATCAGCATCACGACGCGGTCGATCAGGCTGTCGCGGCGCACCGCCGCGACGGTGCCGAGCAGCACGCCGAAGCCGATCGAGAGCGGAATCGAGATGCCGCCCACGCCGAGACTCACCGGCAGCGCCTTCTTCACGAGATCGTTCACCGACCAGTCGACATAGCGGAACGACGGGCCGAGATCGCCATGCACGAGCGCGTTCAGGTAGAGCAGGTACTGCTTCCACAGCGGCTCGTCGAGGTGGTACTTCGCGTTCAGGTTCGCGAGCGTTGCGGCGGACAGCTGCTTTTCCGTATCGAACGGGCCGCCGGGCGTGAAATGCAGCAGCAGGTAGCAGACGGTGACGACCGCGAGGATCGTCGGCACCGCCCACAACGTGCGTCTCAAAGCGTAGGCCAGCATGATCGCTCCGCTCAGTGCTTGATCAGGAACATGTCCTGCGAAGCACGCATGTCGATCACGTTCTTCAGCGAGTAGCCGCCCACATACGGCTTCACGAGGCGGTCGGCCGAGTACTGGAACAGCGGCACCATCGGCGTGTCGTTCATCGCCGCGTCGTGCGCCTGCGTGAGCAGCGCGGCGCGGGCCTTGTCGTCGAGCTTCTGGTTGCCTTCGTCGACGAGCGTGTCGGCCTGCTTGTTGCAGTAGCCGACGGTGTTCTGCGAGCTGCCGCAGCGCAGCAGGTCGAAGAACGTCATCGCGTCGTTGTAGTCGGCGAACCAGCCGTCGCGCGCGATCTGTACCTTGCCGTCATGCCGGTCCTTCATCAGCACCTTGAACTCGACGTTCTCGAGCTTCGTGTTGACGCCGAGCTTCGTGCGCCATTCCGATGCGGTGAACAGCGCGACCTTCTTGTGCAGGTCGTTGGTGTTGTACGTCAGCGTGAACGACAGCGGCTTCGCGTCCGAATAGCCGGCCTGCTTCAGCAGGTTCTTCGCGGCCTCGACGCGCTTGGCCATCGGCCACGTCGCCCATTCCGGCGTGAACGACTGCACGCCCTTCGTGCCGTTCGGCATCAGCCCGTACATCGGCTTCTCGCCGGCCTGCGTGAGCTTCGTGGTCAGCACATCGCGGTCGACGACCATCGACAGCGCCTGGCGCACGCGCTTGTCCTTCAGCGCCGGGTCGTTGTTGTTCAGGTAGTAGTAGTACGTCGCGAGCTGCAGGCCCTGGCGCAGTTCGCCGCCGAACTGCTTGCTGACCTGCTGGAAGATGCCCGACGGAATCGAGTAGCTGTAGTCGATCTGGCCGGCCTGGTACATGCGCATCGCCGTTTCGTCACTCTCGATCGGCAGGTACGTGACCTTGTTGATCACGACCTTCGGCGCGTTCCAGTACTTCGCGTCCTTCGTGATCACGATGCGGTTGTTCGGCTGCCAGTCGACGAGCTGGTACGCGCCGTTGCTGACCATGTTGCCCGGGCGCGTCCACGCATCGCCGAACTTCGCGACGATGTCCTTGTTCACCGGCGTGAGCGGCGCCATCGCGGTCAGCTCGGGGAAGAACGCGACCGGCACGTCGGTCGTCACCTCGAGCGTGTACGGGTCGACCGCGCGCACGCCGAGCGTCGACGGCGCAGCCTTGCCGGCGATGATCTGCTTCGAGTTCTTCACGAACTCGACGAGGATCGTGTACTTCGAGCCCGTCTTCGGATCGGCGAGGCGCTGCCATGCGTAGACGAAATCGGCCGCGGTCACCGGCTGCCCGTTGCTCCACTTCGCATCGCGGCGCAGCTTGAAGACCCACGTATCCGGCGTCTTGCGTTCCCACGACTGCGCGACGCCCGGCACGACCTGGCCGGCCGCGTCGATGCGGGCGAGCCCTTCGAACAGGTCGAGGCCGATCGTGTTGCCGGTCCACGACTCGATGTGCGCGGGATCGAGCGACTCGACTTCGGCGGGCACCTGACGCGTCAGGTCCTGCTGCGCGGCGAGCGCGACGTTCGACGGGACGGTAACGGCGGATGCGGTTTGCGTCGACAGGGCGAGCGCGGCCAGCACGGCCGACATGGCATGCAAGGATTTCATCGTGACAGTTCAGTGTGGTTGTTCGGTGCGTGTGGCGCGGCGGGACGCCGCGGTTACGCGAGGGACGCTGCCGAGCGCAGCGATCGGGGAGGCCCGAGAATCTCGTATCTCATCTTAGTATTCCTTACGTTCCTTTCGACAGGTAATCCGTCGTTTGAACGAAGGAATACCCGTGCGTTAGAACAGCCTCGGGGTACCGACCCAGACCACCACCGAATCCACCTTCGCGGTGTTGGCCCAGCTGTGCGGGACCGTCGACTGATAGTGCGCGCTGTCGCCGGCCGGCAGGACGAATGTCTTGCCTTCCAGTGTCAACGACACTTCCCCTTCGATCACATACAGGAATTCCTCTCCTGCATGCGTCGTCACTTCAGACCGCTTCTGACCGGGCGGCATCCGCACGAGGATCGCCTCGAGCTGACGCCCTTCGGTCACGTTCGTCAGTCGCGCGAACAGGTTGGCCGAATCGGCAAACCCGAAGAAGCGCAGCTGCTCGCCGCGGCACACCGACCGCTCCTCGCTCGGCGTGTCGACGAAGTACTGCACCGTCACACCGAGCGCCTGCGCGATGCCGGCCAGCGACGTCAACGATGGCGACGCGAGCCCGCGCTCGACTTGTGACAGGAACGGCTTCGAAATACCCGCGGCTGTCGCCGTTTCATCGAGCGTGCGTTTCAGTCGCTGTCGCAACGCGCGGATCTTGCTGCCCAGGGCGGCGGCAGCGTCGGCGGGCCGTGTGTTTTCAGTGGGGGGAACCATAGCAGGCCGAAAAAGGGTCGTCAAAAAATGTTTGATGGAAAATAACTAAGTTAGATCGATATAGCTTAGTCTTCGGGTTTACGGACGTTCCGGATGTTGCGCACATAGGGCTAAACACCCCCCGGCCGCGGCCGGGAAACGCGTTATCTTGCCAGACTCGCCGCCTCCACAGGCAAGCTGCACGCGGCTCTCCGGGATTTTTCGGAGCCGCTTGACACGAGCTTACAAAGACATGACGAGACGAATGTTCCTGAAAGATCCCGACTCATCAGGGATTTCCCGATGTGGTGCGGACCTGACGCGCCATACCTGTAAACGTTACCAGCTGCGCGCCGGCCGTGGCCTCTCGCCGCCCGACGCGGGCGATGCCTGACCCCGGCCACGGGCCAGCCCGCCCGACTGCCGCCGCCGCCTTCGCGTGCGCCTACCCGGCGCATGCGACCAGGCGCCAGACCGACCCACGGCGACGCGTGATCCGCGCCGCTCGCCGCAACCGAGATTGATGATGCATTCACCTGTTTCGAAAACCCGATCGTTCACGACGGTCTTCCTCATCGAGATGTGGGAGCGCTTCGGCTACTACGGGATGGCCGCGCTCCTCGTCCTCTTCATGGTCGACAAGCTCGGCTTCAGCGACAGCCACGCGAACCTCACCTGGGGCGCGTTCACCGCGCTCGTCTACGCATCGCCGTCGATCGGCGGCTGGATCGGCGACAAGGTGCTCGGCGCGCGCCGCACGATGATCATCGGCGCGGCCGTGCTGTGCGCCGGCTACCTGATGCTCGCGGTGCCGAACGACCAGCTCGTCTACATGTACACGTCGCTCGGCGTGATCGTGGTCGGCAACGGCCTGTTCAAGGCGAACGCCGCGAACCTCGTGCGCCGCATCTACGAAGGCGACGATGCGCGCATCGACAGCGCGTTCACGATCTACTACATGGCGGTCAACATCGGCTCGACCGTGTCGATGCTCGCGACGCCGTGGATCAAGGATCACTGGGGCTGGCACACCGCGTTCGCGGTCTGCTGCGGCGGCATGCTGCTCGCGATCCTCAACTTCGTGCTGATGCACCGCACGCTCGCGCACATCGGCTCGCAGCCCGACGACGCGCCGGTCCGCTGGAAGCGCCTCGGCGCGGTCGCGGCCGGCGGCGCGGCGCTCGCGCTCGTCACGCTGTACGTGCTGCAGCACAAGCAGCTCGCGGTCGCGAGCGTGTGGACCGCGGCGTTCGCGATCCTCGCGATCTTCGCGTACATGATCGCGAAGTCGGAGCGCTCGGAGCGCGCGGGCCTGATCGCGGCGCTCGTGCTGATCGGCCAGGTGATCCTGTTCTTCATCTTCTACGTGCAGATGTCGACGTCGCTCACGCTGTTCGCGCTGCGCAACGTCGATCCGCGCTTCATCGTGTTCGGCACGACGCTGTTCACGTGGAGCGCCGCGCAGTTCCAGGCGCTCAACCCGATCTGGATCATGGTGCTGAGCCCGGTGCTGGTGCTCGTCTACAACCGGATCGCGAAGCGCGGCCACGATTTCCCGGTCGCCGCGAAATACGCGCTCGGCTTCGCCGTGGTCGCGCTCGGCTACCTCGTGTTCACGATCAGCGGCCGCTACGCGGTCGACGGCCGCGTGTCGTCGTGGTTCATGGTGTGGGGCTACGGCCTCTACTCGCTCGGCGAACTGCTGGTGAGCGGCCTCGGCCTCGCGATGATCGCCCGCTACGTGCCGGCGCGCATGAGCGGCTTCATGATGGGCGCGTACTTCGTCGCGACCGGCGTCTCGCAGTACCTGGGCAGCGTGGTCGCGAACTTCGCGCAGATGCCGTCGCACGACCTGCCGGCAACCGAATCGCTGCCGCTGTACCTGTCGCTGTTCGAGAAGCTCGGCTGGCTCGCGGCGATCGGCATGGTGCTCGCGCTGCTGCTGCTGCCGATGATGAACCGCCTGTCGCGCCAGCATCAGCGCTGCGTGGAAGAGCGCCGCGAAGAGGCCGCGCAGGCGCCGGTGGCCGCCGCGGCTCAGTAATATCCCTTGGCGTGCGGCGTGCACGCCACATTCTCCTGCCGCGCGCGGATGCGCGTCCTACACTGGATTCAGGGAGCGCATCCGACGAGACGCGCGACAGGCAGGAGAATCACATGAAAAGCAAGACGACGCGGATCCTGAGGGTGCTGTCGGATATCCGGCATGCGCAGCGCTGCCGAGCGCTGCGCGCCGCGAAGGTGGCCGCCGAAGCGGACGCGGTGCTCGCGGAACGCACCGACGACGCCACCTCCGACGAGCGCGACGACGCGGACACCGACGACGCGCCGCACACGCCCCGCTCCCGTATCGGCTCACCTCACTAGGCGCGCACCCGCGCCGCCGAAGCCGGGTTTCCACTACGGCTGACGCCCGCGCGCCGCGCGGCTCACGCGGGCGCCCTGCGCCACCGCGCCATCCACATTCCCGCACTCGCCAGCGCCATCATCAGGCCGAGCGCGCACGCATCGGCGGCCAGCCCGACGCCGACCGCGTGCGGCAGGCGCGCGCCTTGCGCCGCCGGATGCAGCAGCGAATCGAGCACCAGCGATATCGCGGCGCCCGCGACGAAGCTCGGCAGCCCGCGCTCGCCGACCGTGACGACCGGGCGCACGATCTGTGCGAGCCGTGCGATCCAGCCGTAGCGCACGCAATCCGCCATCAGCCACGCGATCGCCGCGAAGTTCAGGACGCGCGCGCTGGCCAGGTCGCGCTTGAGCCCGCCTTCGGGCAGCGGCAGGCCCGCGAACAGCTTGTAGCTCGCGCAGGCCAGCACGACCGCGCACGCGAGCCCCGTCGCCGCCGCGCTCCAGCGGCCGAGCGCGACGCGCCGGTAGACGGGCTGGCAGCGCGCGAGCACGCCGGCCACGAACATCAGCTGCCACGCGAACGGGTTGAAGCTCCAGCGGAACGTGTCGGTATCCAGCAGCTCGGGGCCGAGCCAGCCGGCCGCGAGCCACGACGCCGCGCTCAGCGCGACGAGCAGCCACGGGTGGCGGCGCGCGAACGGCACGATCGCCGGCGCGGCCAGCGCGAACAGCACGTACATCGGCAGCACCGCCGCGAGATAGGGCTGGCGCTGGAACGTCAGCAGCTCGGCGAGGCCCGTGAGCGGCGACGCGAGCATCACGCTGACGTCGTCGAGCGCGAGATTCGGCGCGTCGATCCCGTAATGGTCGAGCACCGCGGACACGACGAGCATCAGCGTCGACGTCGCGAGGAACGCGCGATAGATCTGCATCGCGCGGCGCATGAATCGCCGCTGCGCGGCGCGCGCGCCATGCCGCCCGGCGATCGCGACATACGCGCTCGCGGTCGCGAAACCGCCGAGGAACACGAACACCTCGGCCGCGTCGCACAGCGCGAACGCGTGCAGCGTCACGCGCGACAGCATGCTGGCGCCGATGTGGTCGACCACGATCATCAGCAGCACGATCCCGCGGAAGAAATCGACTTCGATCAGGCGGCCGCCGTGCAACGGGGCAACGGCGACGGACGGCGGCGCGCTCAAGGACATGAGCGCGCCCGCGAAGCGGCGGCGTGAAGCACGCCGGACGAAACGGGAAAGAGGAGGCGCGCGCGGTCAGCGGCGATACACGTATGCCTGTATCGCACCAACCCGGCTGCCCAGGCACGGAGAGGACCGCTCATCGAATCGCCGCATACGGAAGAAAGACGGTCCGTTCAGTCTAGTAGCCGGTCCGGGCATACCCTAAGTAAGAAAGTGCAACCGAATCTTCCGTTCGTTTACAGCAGCGGGGCCTGCCGCACTTCGCATGCGCGAAGCTGTCTGCGCGGTCAGCGCGCGGTCAGTGGGTAGTCAGTTTGCGGACAGGTTGGCGGCGGCGTGCGCGACGCTCAGCGCACGGGCAGCCGCCGCATCAGCATCGCGCTGTGCCACGCGGTCAGCGCGACCGCGACCCAGATCGGCCCGTAGGTCGCGAGCTTCGCGACGGTGAGCGTCTCGCCGAGCAGCAGCAGCGACACCGCGACGAGCAGCACCGGCTCGACGTAGCCGAGGATGCCGAACAGCACCATCGGCAGCATCCGGCTCGCCTTCAGGTAGCTCGCGAGCGCGAGCGTGCTGAGCGCGCCGAGCCCCGGCAGCAGCACCGCCCACAGCACCGGATGACTGGCCACCGGCGTCGTGCTCGCCGCGACCATCGCGATCGCGACCGGGCACAGCAGCGCCACCTCGAGCGCGAACGCGGCCAGCGAATCGGCGTTGATCCGGCGGCGCAGCACGAAATACGGCGGATAGCCGAGCGCAACGACGAGCGTCGGCCATGCGAACGCGCGCGTCGCCCACACCTCGTGCGCGACGCCGAGCGCGGCGCACGCGATCGCCGCCCATTGCAGCGGATCGAGCCGTTCGTGATAGTAGAAGCGGCCGACGAGCACCATCGTCAGCGGCAGCAGGAAATAGCCGAGCGACACTTCGAGCATGCGCCCGTGCAGCGGCGCCCACAGGAACAGCCACAGCTGCAGGCCGAGCAGCGCGGCGCTCGCGGGCAGCGCGATCAGCAGGCGCCAGTCGCGCACGAGCCGCCCGAGCAGCGCGACGAACACCGGCCAGCGGCCGCGCAGCGCGATCAGCGCGAGCGCGCCCGGCGCGGTCCACAGGATCCGCCACGCGAAGATGTCGAGCCCCGTGAGCGGCGCGAGCAGCTTCGCATACGCGGACAGCAGCGCGAACAGCATCGACGCCGTCACCGACAGCGCGATGCCGCGCCCGGCCTCCGGATACCCCGTCATCGCGCAGTCACTGCTGCTGGAAGCGTTCGAAGCGCTTGTCGGTGTGCCGTTCCTCGAAGGTCACTTCGGTCACGCGCGCCGCCGGCGGCCCGTGCCGCAGCCATGCGAGCATCCGGTCGATCTGCGCGCCGGGGCCCTGGATCATCGCCTCGACGCTGCCGTCCTCGAGGTTCGAGACCCAGCCGCGCAGCTTCAGCGCGTGCGCCTCGCGCACCGTCGCATGGCGGAACCCGACGCCCTGCACGACGCCGCGCACCCGCACGTAGTAGGTCTCGATCCGTTCGTCATGTTCGTCGCGGCTCATCGTCGTCGCCCTCCAGTTGCTTCCGGTTGCATCCAAGCCCGGCATTGTAGTCGGGTCGGCGGCGCGCTGTCAGTGCCGGCGGCGCCGCCGCTCTAGCGTCGCCGCGCGCGCCAAGCACGTACAATCTCGCACGACGCACAACTGCCGCGCGGCCCGCGCGCGGCCACAAGGACTTGCATGACTGATACATCCCGCGATCTCGTTCTGGTCACCGGTGCCTCCGGTTTCGTCGGCTCGGCCGTCGCGCGCATCGCGCAGCAGAAGGGCTACGCGGTGCGCGTGCTCGTGCGCCCGACCAGCCCGCGCACGAACGTCGCGGACCTCGACGCCGAGATCGTCACCGGCGACATGCGCGACGAGGCGTCGATGCGCACCGCGCTGCGCGGCGTGCGCTACCTGCTGCACGTCGCGGCCGACTATCGCCTGTGGGCGCCGGACCCGCTCGAGATCGAGCGCGCGAACCTCGAGGGCGCGGTGGCGACGATGCGCGCGGCACGCGCCGAGGGCGTCGAGCGGATCGTCTACACGAGCAGCGTCGCGACGCTGAAGGTCACGAGCGCGGGCGACCCGTCCGACGAGAACCGGCCGCTCACGCCCGAGCAGGCGATCGGCGTGTACAAGCGCAGCAAGGTGCTCGCCGAGCGCGCGGTCGAGCGGATGATCGCCGACGAGGGGCTGCCGGCGGTGATCGTCAACCCGTCGACGCCGATCGGCCCGCGCGACGTGAAGCCGACGCCGACCGGCCGCATCATCGTCGAGGCGGCGCTCGGCAAGATTCCCGCGTTCGTCGATACGGGCCTGAACCTCGTGCACGTCGACGACGTCGCGCACGGCCATTTCCTCGCGCTCGAGCGCGGCCGCATCGGCGAGCGCTACATCCTCGGCGGCGAGAACCTGCCGCTGCAGCAGATGCTCGCCGACATCGCGCAGATGACGGACCGCAAGGCGCCGACGCTCGCGCTGCCGCGCTGGCCGCTCTATCCGCTCGCGCTCGGCGCGGAAGCGGTCGCGAAGTTCACGAAGAAGGAGCCGTTCGTCACCGTCGACGGGCTGCGGATGTCGAAGAACAAGATGTACTTCACGTCCGCGAAGGCGGAGCGGGAGCTCGGCTACCGCGCCCGGCCGTATCGCGACGGGCTGCGCGACGCGCTCGACTGGTTCCGCTCGGCCGGCTACCTGAAGTGACGTGACGCGGGCGACGGGCCGAATGCCCGGCTGCCGTGGCCCGCGCGTTGTTCCAGCGCCACGCGCATGGGTCGCGTGCGTCACCCCTCTTTCCCCCTGAAATTCATGCGCGGCGCCTGCACCGGCGCGCGCCCAGACCCTGTGCCTGCACTTTGTTACACGTCGCGCGCGGACCGGTTTCGGCGCAGCGGGTAAAATCGCGGGTCTTACGTAGAGAAAGCACGCATGAACCTGA
This sequence comes from Burkholderia sp. SRS-46, assembly GCF_004343775.1. GTDB lineage: Bacteria > Pseudomonadota > Gammaproteobacteria > Burkholderiales > Burkholderiaceae > Burkholderia. Next base: position 43,938 of record NZ_PTXL01000005.1, read on the forward strand.
ACGATCAGATCGATGCGCTCATTGCCGGCGTCGATCAGCTCCTCCATGATCACCGCGCCGCCCAGCAGGCGGCACGCAGCGCCGACGCCTTCGCGCGCGCAGCCGCGGCCGAAGCCGAAACGGCCGCCCAACGTCATGCCGCAGCCGAGACCGAAGCGCAGGCTGCCGCGCAGCGCCATGCGCAGGCCGCCGCCGAGGCCGAGGCCGCGCTGAAGCGCCACACCGATGCCACCGCCGAGGCGCAGGCCGCCGCGCAGCGCCACACCGATGCCGCCGCGCAGGCCGACGCCGCCGTGCAGCGTCACGCGGAAGCGACCGCGCTGACCGAAGCCCTCGCGCAGCGTCATGCGGATGCCGAAGCCGCATCGCAGCGCCATGCAGCCGCGATCGCCGAAGCCGAGGCCGCCGCGCAGCGCCACCACGCCGCCGCCACCGAAGCGGACACCGCCGCGCAGCGTCATGCCGCCGCCACCGCGGAAGCCGGGGCGGCCGCGCAACGTCATACCGCCGCGATCGCCGACGCGCAAGCCGCCGCGCAGCGCCACGCGGAAGCCACCGCGCAGGCGGAAGCCGTCGCGCAGCGCCACACCGAAGCCGTCGCCGAGGCCGAAGCCGCCGCGCAACGCCACGCGGAAGCCACCGCGCAGGCGGAAGCCGTCACGCAGCGCCACACCGAGGCGATCGCGCAGGCCCAGGCCGCCGCGCAGCGCCATGCCGAGGCAACCGCGCAGGCCGAAGCGATCACGCAGCGCCACACCGAAGCACTCGCGGAAGCCGAAGCCGCCGCGCAGCGTCATGAGAAGGCCATCGCCGACGCCGAGGCGCTCGTCGAAGCCGTCATGAAGGGCGCGGTATCAGTGGAACCCGCGGGCGCCGTAGTGGATGTCGAGGCCGTGGAAGTCGCGGCCGCGCCGGAAGCCGTCGCCACGCCGGCGGCGGTTCACGCACCGGTCCCCGCGGCAATCGAAGCTGAAGCCGAAACCGCGCGGCCGGAATCCGCCCCGGCGGCCGAGGTCGCGGTCGTGGCCGACGCGCCCGCCGCGCCGGCGGACAAGCCGACGCTGCACGTCGCGCGCCCGTCGCAGAACGAAATCACGCTGACCGTCAACGGCGAATCGATCACGCTCCAGCCGGAGCAGCTGGGCCAGCTGATCGAGGAACTCGCGCACGCGCGCGCATCGATGGAACCGGAGCCGCCGGAGGGCATCCCGGCCGGCTGGCGGTTCGTGTCGACGAAGAATCCGATGATGGCGGTGCAGAAGCAGGCGAATGGCGACCGGTTGCTGGTCGCGCGCCACACCGGCTACGGCTGGGTGCCGTTCACGTTCTCGCCGGACGTGGTGATCCAGATGTACATGATGCTCACCCAGCGGTAAGCGCGGGGCGGCGCCATCGAGGGGCGGCCTTGCGCCGCCCCTTTTTGTTTCCGGCCGGCCCGCGCGGCGGGCCGGCCCGGGCGCTCAGCGGTCGACCGGCGCCTGCACGCGCGCCTTCCACTGCCCGCCCTTGCCGCGCCAGTAGCGCCACGCGGACGCGAAGGTCGCGCCGACGTAGAACGCCGCGACGAGCGGCAGCGCGGGCGCCCACCACGGCGAGCGCCGGTAGTAGCGCAGCATCGGCGCATAGGCGGTGCACATCGACGCCCACGCGAGCCACGCCGGCCACGCGCGCGCGCCATACGCGAGCGCCGCGACGGGCGGCACGAGATAGATGATCGTCATGCCGAGCAGCGTGCCGGCCAGCAGCCACGGCGAATAGTGGAGCTGCGTGAACGCGGTGCGCGCGATCATGTTCCAGATGTCGCGCCAGCTGTCGTACGGACGCAGCGACACGCTGCGCTCGGCGAGGTCGAGCCGGATCGGGTGGCGGCCGTCGCCGCGATGCTTGATCTGCGCGGCCAGGCTGCAATCGTCGATCAGCGCGTTGCGGATCGACTCGATGCCGCCCGCCTCCTCGAGCGCCGTGCGCTTCACGAGCATGCAGCCGCCCGCCGCGCCGGCCGTCTTGTTGCGCGGGTTGTTGATCCACGAGAACGGGTAGAGCTTCGCGAAGAAGAACACGAACGCCGGGATCAGCGCCTTTTCCCAGATCGAATCGCAGCGCAGGCGCACCATCAGCGAGACGAGGTCGCGCTGCTCGGCCTGCGCGCGCGTGACGAGCTGCGCGACGGCGTCCGGCGGATGGCCGATGTCGGCGTCGGTCAGCAGCAGGTAGTCGGCCGGCAAGCCGAGCGCGCGCACCGCCGCGATCCCCTGCGACTGCGCCCACACCTTGCCCGACCAGCCCGACGGCAGCGGCTTCGCGGTGAGCACGGTCAGGCGGTCGGCGCGGTTGATCGCGAGCGCCGCCGCGCGGGCCGCGTCGGCGGTGCCGTCGTCGCTGTGGTCGTCGACGATGATCAGATGAAACGTGCCGGCGTAGTCCTGTTCGAGCAGCGACGTGGCCGCCCGGGCGATCACGTCGGCTTCGTTGCGGGCCGGCACGACCGCGACGACGGCCGGCCAGCCGGCCTCCGCCGCGGCGCCACGGGCTTCAGGCGGCAGCGGCCGCGCGGGCTGCGCGCGCCAGAAGCCGCCGCGCGCGGCCAGCAGGACGATCCAGATCAGCAGCGACAGGCAGGACAGCAGGAAAGCGATCGCCAGCATCATCGGCACGCCCCCCGTCGCGCGGCGCGCGTGCAGGCGCGCCGGCCGTCCGCGGCAGGCGCGGATGCGGCAATCGGGGTCGGATTGAAAACGCCAGGAATGGCGCGGAACGGGTCGTAGGAATCGACGGTCATCGAGAGGCCTTGAAAAATGCTCGACGTCAGGCAACCGCAAGGCTGCCGGCGAAACCGCCTAGTTTACTGTGTTCCGCGCGCACGGGCGCCGACGCGCCCGTCCCGCGATTGCAACACGATTCAAACGGCACCAAAGCAAGGACTGGCCGATAGGGTTAAAATGCGCGATTAATTCGGGGTGCCGGGTCGTCCTTCCTGCATTCATAACATCAAGTCGGGGCGATCGAGCTGGCATGCCGGCTCCCTCGAACCCCGCGTCTGTCGTCGGAGTTCGCTCAACTATGCGAGTCATCCTTGCCCAGCCCCGCGGCTTTTGTGCGGGGGTTGTCCGTGCTATCGAGATCGTCGATCGCGCGCTGCAACAGCACGGCGCGCCGGTCTACGTGCGTCACGAGATCGTTCATAACCGGCACGTTGTCGAAAATCTGCGTAATAAAGGGGCGCGATTCGTTGAGGAACTCGACGAGGTGCCCCACGGTGCCGTAGCGATCTTCAGCGCGCACGGTGTCGCCCAGACGGTCGAGCGCGATGCGGAAGCGCGCGGGCTCGACGTGCTCGACGCAACCTGCCCGCTCGTCACGAAAGTGCACGTGCAGGGCCGCCAGTACGTCGCGGCGGGCCGCCGGCTGATCCTGATCGGCCATGCGGGCCATCCGGAAGTCGAGGGCACGATCGGCCAGATCCCGGGCGAGGTCACGCTCGTCCAGAGCGAGGCCGAGGTCGACACGCTGACGCTGCCGATCGATACGCCGGTGGCGTACGTCACGCAGACCACGCTGTCGGTCGACGACACGCGTGGCATCATCGAGGCGTTGCAGCGCCGGTTCACCGACATCGTCGGCCCGGACACGCGCGACATCTGCTACGCGACGCAGAACCGCCAGGCGGCGGTGCGCGAGCTGAGCGCGCAGGTCGACGTGCTGCTCGTCGTCGGTGCGACGAACAGTTCGAACTCGAACCGCCTGCGCGAGATCGGCACCGAAAGCGGCGTGCCGAGCTACCTCGTCGCCGACGGCTCGGAAGTGAAGGCCGAATGGTTCGCGAACGCGACGACCGTCGGCCTGACCGCCGGTGCGTCCGCGCCCGAAGAGATGGTCGAAGATGTAATCGGCGCGCTGCGCGCGCTGGGGTCCGTCGAGGTCACGACGATGGCGGGCCGTGAGGAAAAAGTCGAATTCAAGCTGCCGGCGAAGCTCATGCAAGCTGTCGCCCGCGAAGTTTAAGGAGGACATCTCTTGTCTATTCCGCTGCTCCAGCAAGTCCGCGTCGGTGCCTACATCACGCGCCAACACCTGTCCGGCAACAAACGCTATCCGCTCGCGCTGATGCTCGAGCCGCTGTTCCGCTGCAACCTCGCTTGCAATGGCTGCGGCAAGATCGACTATCCGGATCCGATCCTGAACCAGCGCCTGTCGGTCGCGGAATGCCTGGAAGCGGTCGACGAGTGCGGTGCACCCATCGTGTCGATCGCGGGCGGCGAACCGCTGCTGCACAAGGAAATGCCGGAAATCGTCCGCGGCATCATGAAGCGCAAGAAGTTCGTCTATCTGTGCACGAACGCGCTGCTGATGGAAAAGAAGATGGACGACTACCAGCCGAGCCCGTACTTCGTCTGGTCGGTCCACCTCGACGGCGATGCGCAGATGCACGATCACTCGGTGTCGCAGGAAGGCGTCTACGACAAGGCGGTCGCGGCGATCAAGGAAGCGAAGCGCCGCGGCTTCCGCGTGAACATCAACTGCACGCTGTTCAACGATGCGATCCCCGAGCGCGTCGCGAAGTTCTTCGACACGCTGAAGCCGATCGGCGTCGACGGCATCACGGTGTCGCCGGGCTACGCGTACGAGCGCGCGCCGGACCAGCAGCACTTCCTGAACCGCGACAAGACGAAGAACCTGTTCCGCGAGATCCTGAAGCGCGGCGAAGGCGGCAAGCGCTGGTCGTTCAGCCAGTCGTCGCTGTTCCTCGACTTCCTGGCCGGCAACCAGACCTACAAGTGCACGCCGTGGGGCAACCCGGCGCGTACGGTGTTCGGCTGGCAGAAGCCGTGCTACCTGGTCGGCGAAGGTTACGTGAAGACCTTCAAGGAACTGATGGAAGACACGAACTGGGACAACTACGGCGTCGGCAACTACGAGAAGTGCGCGGACTGCATGGTCCACTGCGGCTTCGAAGCGACCGCCGTGATGGACACGATGGCGCATCCGCTGAAGGCGTTCGCCGTGAGCCGCAAGGGCATCAAGACCGAAGGCCCGTTCGCGCCGGACATTCCGATCGACAAGCAGCGCCCGGCCGAGTACGTGTTCTCGCGCCACGTCGAGATCAAGCTCGATGAAATCCAGCGCGCCGGCAAGGGCAAGCTGCAAAAGCCGGCGAAGCCGGCCGCGGCGGCCTAAGCCCGCGATACGATGCGCCCGGCGGCCACCGCCGCGCGCATCGGCCCCGCCAGCGGGTCATACGAAAAGGGTGCGACGGAATCAATCCGTCGCACCCTTTTCTCTTTTCTGGCGTCAGGCGTTCAGGCCGCCGCCATCGCGATGCCGAGCGCTTCGTGCTCGCGCATTCGCGTGACCGCCAGCGCCAGCGGCGCGCGCACGCCGCTCGCCGCGAACGCGCAGACATGGCGCCACAGGTCGGCCAGCCGCACGCGCGGCAACGTCGCCACACAGGTGTCGTGCGCGGTCAGCACCCGTTCGAGCGCCGCGCACTCGTCGTCGCGCAGCACCCACGCCGCGCCGTCGGCCGCGCGTTGCGCGCAGGCATCGAGCACGCGCTCGGCCTCCAGGCACAGCTCGACGCTCGCGGCCTGCGAGCGCACATCGTCGATCGACACGAACAGCAGATACACGCTCGTGCGCAGCCGCAGCAGCAGTTCCTCGTGGCCGTGATCGCCGCGCAGCGCGACGAGCGCCATGTGGCATTTCAGCGAGATGTCGCGCACGTGCGCCGGCGGCAGGGGCAACAGCCACTCGCGGGTCAGCGGCCGGCGACCTTTGGTCTTCTTCGCGGGCTTCATGATTCAGGATCGGTGGGAAAGGGAATGACCCGCGCGGCGGACAGGGCAAGGGCGGGAACGAACGATTGCATGGCGGCCTCCAGATGGTTGTTTCAGCAACGATCTGCATCGGCGAACTGCGCCGCTGTGTTGAACCCATCGTAGCCCGCCTGCGATTCCGCTTGAATAGCCGGATCCGCAATTCAAATTTTCGGCTTTGGCAAAACCTCGTGCGACGCGCTTGCCGCCTTGCTTCGGCAAAAGCGAATTTCCCCGCTCGATCAATGACCTGAATGCGACGTGCGAAATGCCCGGCAGGCGGCCCCGGCGGGTCTTTCGTTTTTGGAAATGCGTTGTTGACCGATACGCGCCATACGTACGATACGCAATCACCACCGGTAGCTGATATCCCCCGTCACGCTCAGGCGCGGGCCGTAGAAGCACCCGCCCGCCGAGAAGCACGACGACATGTAGGTCCGGTCGAACAGGTTGTTCACGTGCGCGGCCACGCGCCATCCCTTCAGCACGGCGCGCTCGACGCCGAGATCGTACGACAGCGCCAGATCGACGAGCGTGACGGCCGGCACGTCGAACGTGTCGACGTTGTCGCCCACGCTGCGCCCGATGTAGCGCACGCCGCCGCCGACGCTCAGCCCGCGCAGCCCTTGCCACGCGACATCGTAGTTCAGCCACAGCGACGCGAGATGCCGCGGCACCGCCGCGACGCGCTTGCCGACGACGGCCGGATTCGAATCGGCCCGCACGGTGGTGTCGAGATACGTATACGCGGCGATCACGTCGAGGCGCTTGCCGAGCCGCGCGCGCGCCTCGAGCTCGATGCCGCGCGAGCGCACCTCGCCCGACTGCACGTTGAAGAACGGATGCGCGGGGTCGACGGTCAGCACGTTGCGCTGACGGATGTCGAACGCGGCGATCGACGCCATCTGCCGCTGGTCCGGCGACTGGTAGCGCACACCCGCCTCGACCTGCTCCGCCTTGGTCGGCGTGAACGGCTGGCCGCCGAAGCGCGTGCCGAGCGTGGGTTCGAACGACGTCGAGTAGCTCGCGTACGGCGCGAAGCCGCTGTCGAACAGGTAGACCGCGCCCGCGCGCCACGTGAACGCGCGCTCGCTCTGCCGCGCCGACGCGCCGTTCAGCCGGTCGTCGGTCACCGTGCGCGCCCATTCCTCGCGGCCGCCGAGCGTGAACACCCAGCGATCCCAGCGGATCTGGTCCTGCAGGTAGACGCCGAGCCGATCCGGCGTCTGGCGCGTCTGCTGCGCGAGCGGCGGCACCGCGAACGGCTGCCCGTAATCCGGCTGCCGCGTGTCGAGCGGCGGCGCCGCGCCGAACCCGGACGCGCTCATCGTCGCCACCGCATGCTCGTACGACAGCCCGGCGAGCACCGTGTGTTCGACCGGCCCAGTCAGCACGCGCGCCTCGACCTGGTTGTCGAGCGCGACGTGATTCACGTGCTCGCGTGCCCACGACAGCGAGCGGTTCAGCACGCCCGGCGCGACGAACGGCGCGTTGAAGTTCACGGCCGCGCCGTTGAAGTCGACGTCGAGGTGCGTATAGCGCAGGTTCTGCCGCACCTTCCAGGTCGGGTTGAAGCGATGCTCGAACGCGTAGCCGATCATCGCCTGCTTGCGGTCGTACGCATCGAAATCCGGCAGTCCGGGGAAGAAGTGCGTCGGAATCTGCCCGGCGGGGCCCGGCCGCAGCGTGCCGAGCGCCGGCAACCAGCCGGCGAAGCTGTTATACGGATCGCGCTGGTAGGACGTCAGCAGCGTGAAGCGCGTATCGGCGTTCGGCTGCCAGGTGAGCGACGGCGCGATCACGACGCGCTGCTGCTTCGAAAAATCCGCTTGCGCGTCCGCGCGCCGCGCGAGGCCGTCGACGCGGTACGCCCACTGCCCGTCCTGCGTCAGCGGCCCGCTGAAGTCGAAGGCGACCTGCGCGCGATCGCGATTGCCGGCCTGCACGGCCAGCAGCCGCTGCGCGTCGCGCGTCGGCCGCTTGCTGACCATGTCGACGATGCCGCCCGGGCTCGCCTGCCCGTACAGCACCGATGCGGGGCCGCGCAGCACGTCGACGCGTTCGAGCGTCGACGGATCGACCACGCTGGCCGCCCAGTTCACGCCTTTCGGCAACGGCAGGCCGTCGAGCATCTGCGGATTGATCGCCGCCGCCGCGAAACCGCCGAAGCCACGCAGGAACACGCTTTCCAGCACGCCGCCGATTCGTGAATCCGCATACGCGCCGGGCGTATAACGCAGGCTGTCGCCGACGCTGTGCACGTCCTGCTGGTCCATCTGCGCGCGCGTGACGACCGACAGCCCCTGCGGCACCTCGACGAGCGGCGTGTCGGTCTTGGTGCCCGCGCGCGACACCTCGGCGGCAATGCCGTCGATCGGGCCGATGCCGGTTTCGCGTCGGCCGTCGACGGCGATCGGCTTGAGCAGCGGCGCGTCGGCGGCATCGGCCACGCCCTGCGCGAAGACGATCGCCGGCGTGGCAGCGGCGCACGCGAACGCCGCCGCCCCATTCCGGATCCGCCGGAGCGCCGCGCGCGGCGAGAGGAATCCCGGCCGCGCGCAGCGGCCGACGTGTCGTTGAACCATGTCGAGCAATCCGGAATCCAGCGATGAGCAGTGCCAAAAAAGACGGGCCACGAGGCCAGGGAAGGCCGCGTGCACCACGGCGGCCCTGTTGATTCGCGAATGGGAATCATTCCTCTTGCACGACGAGGGGTAAATGCCGCCGGACGCAATCGTCCAATGCATGAAACGCACGCGCGCCGGGCCGTTTGCGCCATGCGGGGCGCGGCGATTTTGCCGTCAGAATCCGCGCAATCCGTGAACTTGCCGCGTGTTGTGTCTATTCACGCAGGATTAACAATTTGTCACGATTGGATGTCGTTATTCTGAATGCCTAAATGAATGGTCGGATGATAGGATAGTGTCAATCCCAAGTTTCAAGTGACATACCTATGTCAAGCCTGCCCCCGGCCACACGACACTCGCTCGTCGATTCCGCGATCGAGATCCTCAAATCGAATATCACTTCCGGGATCTGGCGCGTCGGCCACCGGATCCCGACCGAACTCGATCTTGCCAAGCAACTGGCGGTCGGCCGCAATACGGTGCGCGAGGCGGTGCGCACGCTCGCGTATTCGGGCGTGCTCGAAGTGCGCCAGGGCGACGGCACCTACGTGCGGCGCAATGTCGATCCCGCGGAGACGATGCGCGACGTCGACCGCGCCGCGCGCGGCGACCATCTCGAACTGCAGTGCATGCTGGAAACGGAATGCGCGCGCTACGCGGCGCGGCGGCGCACCGACGAGGATCTCGCGGTCCTGCACGCCTTGCTGAAGGCGCGCGGCGAGCGCGAGACGTGGGGCGACGTGAAGACGTTCGTCGAGCGCGACCGCGCGTTCCACATCGCCGTCGCCACGGCGTCGCACAATCATGCGCTCGAAGCGCTGTACCGCTACTTCTCGGGCTCGATCCTCGCGAACGTCGAAGACGTGCTCGTCGAACTCGACGAGGCCGACATTCCCGAACCCGACATGAAGGCGCACCAAGCGGTGCTCGATGCGATCGAGCACCGCGACGAGAACAAGGCGGTGCGCGCGACCCTCGCGATCCTCAAGCCGCAGATGACCTGGCTCGAAACGCGCGATCCGCTCGGCCGCTGAATAGACGAAACGGGCCGGCGCATCGTCTGCACCGGCCCGTCGACACCGCATGCAGGCGCTACGCGGCGTGCGCCTCGATCACGTCGATCTGCCCGTCCGACGCATGCCGGATGCCGGCCGGCCGCCAGCCGGCCGCTTCGAGCAGCGCGTGGTACTCGTCGCGCGTGCGTTCGCGGCCGCTGCCCCAGCACATCATGTGGATGTCGTAGAGCTTCGCATGGTGCGCGACGTCCGGCCCCGGCACCACGCGCTCGATCACGAATACGCGCCCGCCCTCCCGCGCGCCTTGCCGCGCACGCTTCAGGATCGCGACGCATTCGTCGTCGTTCCAGTCGTGCAGGATCAGCTTCAGCAGATAGACGTCGGCCGCCGGCACCGCGTCGAACATGTCGCCGCCCACTTGCCGGCAGCGCGCGCTCACGCCCATGCGCGCGGCCCACGATTCGTCGCCGCCGCCGATCACCTCGGGCAGGTCGAACACGATGCCCGCCAGCGCCGGGAACTGCGCGAGCAGGCTGCACAGCATGTGCCCCTGGCCGCCGCCGATGTCGCACACTTCGGCGCCCGGCGCGAACGCCGCATCGCGCAACGCTTCGACGACGCGCTCGGACTGCACGGTCGAGAAGCTCGACATCGCGCGCTTGAAGTCGGTCCGGTAGCGCACGTGATCCTTCGCATAGTCGAACGCCATCGCGCCGAACTCGCGCACGAAGCCGTTCTGCCTGCCGTCGCGCACCATGTCCGGCAAATGCGACCAGATCGCATAGTGCTCGGGGCCCTCCTGCAGCAGCACGAAATCGCGCAGCGTGCTCGGCGCGTCCGCGTGCAGCAGCTCGCCGGACGCGGTCGCCCGGAAGCCGCGCTGCGCGTCCTCGTCGAGCAGGCCGATCGACGCGAGCGCGCGCAACAGCCGGTACAGCAGCGGTGCGTCGACGTTCAGCGTCGCGGCGAGCGTGGCCGCCGGCACATGCGTGTGCGCCGTCACCGCATCGAACACGCCGAGCCGCGTGCCCGCATACAGGATCCGGCTGCGCCAGCGGCCGAACAGCGTATCCACTATCACCTTTGCAGCGTGTTCCATGAATGCCCTCCTGATGCCTGGCGGATCGCGCGGGTGCGCCCGCTGCCCGGCGCGCTGCAGGGCGCGCCGCACGATCGCCGTCGCGATGACGAAAGATTATTGTTCGTGCAGGAATTCGCGGATCGGATAGCCGACGTGGCGCTGCGCGTCGAGCGTGTAGCCGAGGATGCGATCGCCGCGCTTGAGCTCGGTGATGTTGTGCACGCTGCCTTCCGGCCCGAGCACGCGCACGTGCCAGTCGTCCTGCGCGATGATGTTGATCGCGCGATTCGCGGCGTTCTTCGCCTCGATCAGCAGCAGCGGACGCGTCTCGACCTTCGCGCGCCCGACCACGACGCGCCGCGCCTTGCCTTTCACGTTGACGGCGAGGATCTCCGCGCCCGATTCGAGCTCGGCGAGATAGCGCGTGCGGTTGTCCGGCGCGACGACGTACGAGTGCAGCGCGGCCGCGTTCACGCGGAACGGGCGCGTCGGCATGTACGGCAGCGGGTGCGTCTCGCTGCTGATCAGGATCATCCCGGTCGAATACGAGCCGACCAGAATGCCCTCGTCCTGCTCGAACCGCGAACACGTATCGACGCAGACGCGCTCGCCCGGCCCGAGGTGCGTGAGCCCGACGATCTCGATCTCCTCGAGCTGCAGGTCCTCCACCGTGTCGCTGCAGATCGACACGAGCTGCGTCGCCTGCCCGACCTGCGTCGGCGTCAGCAGCACGCCTTCCGGGCCGCGCTGCAGCACGTTCAGCGTGACTTCCGCATCCTCGAGGTCGGCGACGATCGTGATCAGCTCGCCGCTCGCGCGATCGGCGGCCGCGAGCAGGATCTCGAGCGGAATCTTGCTCGGGTCCTGCAGGAATTCGACGAGCAGCCATGGCGTCGCCGTCGCCAGCTCGCAGGCGCGCGTGAGCGACGCCTCGCCCGTCACTTCGATGAACACGCCGGTTTCCACGCCGTCCGGCAGCGCGAAATCGACCGGCAGGCCGTCCTTCACGAGCACGATCTGCACGTGCTCGAGCAGCTCGGTGTCGACGGGCGGCCGCTCGACGACCGCCACCTTGCATGCGCTCGGCGGCAGCCGCCGCGCCTGCTCCAGATCCTTCACGACGAACGCGGACACGCCGACGTGCAACGCTTCTTCGGTGATTTCGTCCGCAAGTTCGCCGACTTTGCGAAGGTCAATCCAGGAAAGCTTCTTCAAGGCCAATCTCCTGCGAGTGGGATTACAACCGGGTTAGTGACGGGGTGAAGCAACTTGACGATGGACGGACACGACCAGCCGCGACGCGGGCCGCCGCATCCGGCAGTCGATCCAGCCGATGCCCGGCTCGACGCCGGCGAGCCGGCGGCCGGGCGCGAGCGCGGACAGCGCGACGCGCGCGCCGTCGTCGGCCGTGAGCAGCACGGGGCGATCGGCGCGCATCACGAGGCTCGCGCGCGCGCCGGACGCGCTGCGCGCATGCAGCGCGACGAGCGGCCCGACTTCGATCCGCACACGGCCGACCACGACGGTGCGCAGCGCGCCGCCCGCGCCGACGGTCAGGATCCGTTCGCCCGAGCGCAGCTGCGCGAGCTTGCGTGTGCGCGCGCCGCCGCAGGACACGAACGAATCGGCCGAGCCCGCGCTGATCGCGAACGCGAGCGGCTGCACGACGTCGCGCGGGCCGTCGGCAGCCTTGACGAGCAGCATGCTCGTCGCGGTCGCACCGACCAGCACCGATTCGTCGTCGTCGAGCCGCGAGCAGCCGTCGACGATCGCGTGCGAGCCGGTGCCGAGCGGCTCGACGCTCAGTACCTCGAACTGTTTAAGCGACAACGACTCGAGCGGATCGGATGCACCGCACGCGGCCAGCACGTCGCGCAGCGCGCTCGCGTCGCGCGGCGCGAACGCGATGTCGACCGGCGCGTGCTCGTACTTGCGCGCGAGATACGCGGCGCCGTGCGGCTCGGCCAGCGACACGACGATCCGGCATTCGAGCGCGCCGGCGTCCGCCAGGAAGCGTTCGAGCGGCACCGTCGTCGCGAGCGCGTAGTCGATCACGACGAACACGTGACGCCGGATCGCGTCGCGCGCCGCGTCGAAATCGTGTGCGTCGTCGATCCGCACGCGGCGCCCCGCGAGCGGCGCCGCCGTGTCGTCGACCAGCCGGGCGACGCCGGCGCGCGACACCACCGCGAGGGCCGGCGCCTCGCCCAGGCACGCGGGCGCGCTCGCCTCGTCCAGCACGAAGCGGTGCACGCCGCTGCGCGCCGCGTCGGCCGCGACGGCACCCGCCTGCGTGCCGAGCGCGCGGAGGTCGATCCATGGATACACGTTCATCGAGATCCTTCTTGGTCAGGGGGAGCCCGGCACGCGGGCCGGATACGAATCGGTCAGCGGCCGGATGCGGGCCGGCTCACGCGACGAGATGCGCGGCCTGCCGCTCGACGCCGTGCACCGCGTCGGACAAGCGGCGGATCAGCGGCGCGACCTTCGGCGCGGTGAACACGTTGCGCCCGGCCGCGATGCCCATCGCGCCGGCCTTCATCACGCGCGTGGTGAACGCGACGAACTCGTCCTCCGGCAGCTTCGCGCCGCCCGCGACCAGCACCGGCAGCGACGAGCCGGCGATGATGTCGGCCATGCTCGCGGGGTCGCCGCTGTACGGCAGCTTGACGATGTCCGCGCCGAGATCGGCGGCGACGTTCGCCGCATGCTGGATCAGCTCGGCCTGCGGGCGATCGCCGAGGCCCGGGCCGCGCGGATAGATCATCGCGAGCAGCGGCATCGACCAGCGCACGCACTCGGCCGCGATGCGGCTCAGGTCGAGCAGCTGCTGCGTTTCCGTCTTCGAGCCGAGATTCACGTGCACGCTGACCGCGTCCGCGCCGCACGCGAGCGCATCCTCGACGCTCGCGAACAGCGTCTTCGCGTTCGCGTCGTCCGCGTAGCGGGTGCTGCCGTTCAGATGCACGACGAGCGCGAGATCGTTCAGCACGTCCGGCGACAGGAAGCGCGCGCGCCCCTTGTGGACGACGATCGCATCGCCGCCGTGCGCGCCGACGTCGCCGACGATCTGCCGCAATTGCTGCGGATTCGCGATCGGGCCGTCGGCCAGCGAGTGGTCGAGCGGCACCATCAAACACTTGCCCGACGCGGCGTGCACGACCCGCCGCAATCTGAGCGCCTTGCCAGAAACCGAAAGAAGAGAGTTCATCCGTGACTCCTCACCAAACATGGAGAGGCCGGCTCGTCCGACTTCAGCCTGCCCTCGGGATGCCCGCTTGCGGGCGGAACTGGAGCGACAACTGGAGCAACGCTTGCAGCAAATCTTCCATCGTGTAAGACTTGCATACGTCCAATCATCCTATGATTGGATCATCCTTGCAAGTAGATTGCGAGCGATCTTGTTTCCGATGAAACGGGGACGCAACAATCGCGGCACCGCTTCCCCTTTGCAGACAACGGCAGTACATCAACCTGTGAGGTGTCTATGAAGTTCGGCGTGTCCTTCCTGCCCGATACCGGCCCGGCCGACCGTTGCGCGGCCGACTACTACGCGGAGGCGCTCAAGCTCAGCGCGCTGGCCGAGCGGCTCGGCTACACCTACGTGAAGATGACCGAGCACTACCTGAAGCCGTACGGCGGCTACAGCCCGTCGCCGCTGATGTTCCTCGCCGCGGCGGCCGCGCAGACGTCGTCGATCCGGCTGATGACGGGCGGCATTCAGGCGTCGTTCCACCATCCGATCCAGCTCGCGGCCGAGGCTGCGCAGCTCGACGCGATCTCGAACGGCCGGCTCGAGCTCGGCTTCGCGCGCGCGTTCCTGCCGTACGAATTCGACGCGTTCGGCATCGACCTCGATTCGAGCAAGGCGCGCTTCCAGCAGACGATCGACGCCACCGTGCGGCTGCTGAAGGAGGAATCCGCGAGCGAGGACACGCCGTTCTTCCGCTACCGCGATGCGCATTCGCTGCCGCGCCCGACGCAGCAGCCGAGCCCGCCCGTGTGGGTCGCGGCGCTGCTCACGCCGTCGAGCTTCGAGTGGATCGGCGAGCGCGGCTTCAACCTGCTGATGGCCGCGCCGCCGCGCCGCGCGGCGCTGTCGAAAACCCAGGAGATGGTCGCGCTGTATCGCGACACCTTCGAGCGGCATCACGGCCACACGGGCCGCAAGCCGCAGGTCGCGATCAGCATCCCGCTGATGATCGGCACCAGCGACGCGCACGCGCTGCAGCTCGCGGAGCCGCGGCTGCGCCATCACTGGCGCTATTTCGCCGACGCCGCGAAATCGTGGGAACAGGTGGCGTCGCCCGCGTACCAGGGCTACAACGAGGCGATGAAGAACAAGATGAGCGGGATGGACACGGCCGACCTCGACGCCACCGCGGTGCTCGGCGCGCCCGACACCGTGCGCGAGCGGATCCGCGCGCTCGAGGCGGATCTCGCGCTCGACGTGATCCTGTGGCACATCGACTACGGCGCGCAGCCGTTCGACCTGATGCGCAACAACCTCGAGGTATTCGCCCGCGACGTGCTGCCGCGCCTGTGATGCCGTGCCGATCCATTCAGGACGAGAGGCGAAACTGCCCATGACCACCACTCCTTCACTCAGCGCGATCGTCGTCGGCGCGGGGCTCGGCGGGCTTGCCGCCGCGCTCGCGCTGCGCCGCGCCGGCCATCGCGTGACCGTGCTCGAACAGAGCAAGGTGTTCCGCGAAGTCGGCGCGGGCCTGCAGGTCGTGCCGAACGCCACCCGCGCGCTGCGCGCGCTCGGCGTGCTCGACCAGCGGCGGCTCGCGGCCGTCGCGCCGACCGCCACGATCCGCCGCCGCTGGCAGGACGGCAGCCTGCTCGGCGCGTTTCCGCTCGGCGCGGGCGTCGAGGCGGCCTTCAACGCGCCCTACTGGAATGCGCACCGCGCCGACCTGCATGCGGTGCTGCTCGACGCCGCGCGCGACCCCGCCGGCGCGGGCCAGCCGGTCGACGTGCGGGGCGGCATAGCGGTGCGCGGCCTCGACACGCACGGCCCCGACGGCGCGACCGTGTTCGACGCCGACGGCACGCGCTGGCACGCCGACCTCGTCGTCGCGGCGGACGGCATCCATTCGATGCTGCGCCAGGCGCTGCTCGGCAACGACGCGCCGCACTACAGCGGCGACGACGCGTATCGCGCGCTGATTCCCGCTGATGCGATCGACCCACGCTCGAACGTGTTCGAGATCGTCGCGGAACCGCAGGTGACGATCTGGCTCGGCCCGGGCCGGCACGCGATCCACTACTGGGTGCGCGACCGCACGCTGCTGAACCTCGTCGTGATCGTGCCGGGCGACGGCAGCACGCGCGAATCGTGGAGCAGCAAGGGCGACCGCGCGACGCTCGAAGCGGAGCTGCACGGCTGGGACCCTAGGCTCGTCGGGCTGATCCGCTGCGCGTCGGACCTGAGCCGCTGGTCGCTGCACGATCGCCAGCCGCTCGCGCGCTGGGCCTGGGACAGCGTGTGCCTGCTCGGCGACGCGTGCCATCCGATGCTGCCGTACCAGTCGCAGGGCGCCGCGCAGGCGCTCGAGGACGCGGTCGTGCTCGGCCGCTGCGTGACGGGCCTCGCGTCGAAGGACGCGCTCGGCGATGCGCTGCGCGAGTACCAGCGGCTGCGCATCGACCGCAGCGCGCGCATCCAGCTCGCGTCCGCCGGCAACGGCGGCGTGTTCCACCTGCCCGACGGCCCCGAGCAGCGCGCACGCGACGCCGAGCTGAAATCGCGCCGCGCCGACTTCAAGTCGTACGACTGGACCTGGGCCGACGCGTACCAGATCTGACGCTTCGCCCCGGCGCCGCGCGGCAGCAGGCGGCGCCGGGGTCTCTCGCGATGGAACCGCATCATGCCGAATACCGTGGAACTTGCGCAGCAGCTGAAACGGGCGATGCGCGGCGTCGCCGCGCCCGTGACGATCGTGACAACCGGCGGCGGCGGCCCGGCCGGCGCGCCGTGCGCGATGACGGCCAGCTCGTTTACGTCGGTGTCGCTCGATCCGCCGACGGTGCTCGTCTGCATCAACCGGCAGGCCAGCATCCACGCGTCGATCACCGGCCGCCGGCGCTTCTGCGTGAACGCGCTGCAGAGCTGCCACGCGTCGCTCGCGCTCGCGTGCAGCGTGTCCGGCTCCGACGCGCGCTTCGCGCACGGCGCGTGGCGCATCGACGCGGCCACCGGCCTGCCGTACCTGGAGAACGCGCAGACGGCGTTCTTCTGCGACACGCTCGAGCAGTTCGAGGTCGGCTCGCATTCGATCCTGGTCGGCGAAGTGACGCGCCTCGCGATGTCGGACGACATCAACCCGCTGATGTACGTGAACGGCGCGTTCGCCGGCGTTCGCACGCTGGCGCCGGACGCGGCGCGCACGCCGTCGCGGGCCGCCGCGCACGAATGAGCGCGCCGCCGCCGTACAACGCGTGCACCCGCGCATGATGCGGCGCGCAATCGATGCGTGCGCCGCACGCACGCCCGGCGATCGCATCGCGCTCTACCATTGCGCGGCATGCATGCCATGACCAGGAGAAGCCGATGGCCCCCGACCTGAACCTGCTGATTTCACTGGACGCGCTGCTCGAGGAGGGCAGCGTCGTCGGCGCCGCGCGCCGCATGAACCTCAGCCCGCCGGCGATGAGCCGCACGCTCGCGCGCATTCGCGAGACGGTCGGCGATCCGATCTTCGTGCAGGCCGGCCGCAAGATGGTGCCGACGCCGCGCGCGCTCGCGCTGCGCGGCGTCGTGCGCGAGGCGGTCGAGCGCGCGTCGCAGCTGCTCGCGCCGAGCGCCGAGGTCGACCTGCGCACGCTCGACAAGCAGTTCAGCGTGCGCGCGAACGACATCTTCGTCGGCATGCACAGCAGCCAGCTCCTCGAGGAAATGGCGCGCTGCATGCCGCGCGCGATGATGCGCTTCATGCCCGAGGAAGACGACATCGACGACGACGCGCTGCGCAGCGGCAGCATCGACCTGTTCATCAGCGCGTCGCGCCGCCTCGGGCCGGAGATCCGCGTGCAGCCGCTGTTCACGACGACGTTCGTCGGGCTCGCGCGCAGCAGGCACCCGATCTTCAACGACGACATCACGCCCGAGCGCTTCGCGCGCTGGCCGCACATCGGCGTGTCGCGGCGCGGCAAGACCACCGGGCCGATCGACGCCGCGCTGGCCGAGCGCGGGCTGCAGCGCCAGGTGCTGCTCGTCGTGCCGACGCCGTACGCGGCGGTGTTCGCGCTGCAGGGGTCGGACCTGATCCTGCCGCTGCCCGAGCATCTCGCGCGCGGCGCCGTGCAGGCGGGGCTCGGCGTGCGCACCTTCGAGCTGCCGGTGCCGCTCGAAACCGTGCTGATCACGCAGGCGTGGCATCCGCGCTTCCAGAGCGACCCCGCGCATCAATGGCTGCGCCGGGTCGTGCGCGGGCTGTGCACCGGCCCGTCGGCGTTGCAGCCGGCGCAGGCTTGACGCGCGCCCGATCCGTGCGCCGCACGCACGCATCGAATGCAAAGACATCACTGTTCTGAACGCAGACGGCAACCGTAGACTGCCTGCGTCCTTCATCGTGGAGTGCCGGCAGTGCGTGACGCAGCAGACCAGACGGCGGCCGTTTCAGCGGCGCCTTCGCGCCTGGGCCGGGCGACGGCCGCCCTGCTCGCGCGCCTTGACATCTTCACGCCGCGCGGCGCGTACGTCGCGCGCTCGATCGCCGCCGCGGCGCTCGCGCTCGGTGTCGCGTACCTGCTGGAGCTGGAGACGCCGTACTCGGCCGCGTCGACCGTGCTGCTCGTGATCAACCCCGTGCAGGGCGCGGTGATCGGCAAGGGCGTGTGGCGCGTCGTCGGCACGCTCGCGGGGATACTCGTCGCGTTCGTGCTGATGGGCTGCTTCGCGCAGCAGCCGCTGCTGTTCATCCTCGGCTTCGGCTTCTGGCTCGGCCTGTGCGTTGCCGGCATGACGCTGCTGCGGCACTTCCGCGCGTCGGGCACGGTGGTCGCCGGCTATACGATCGGCCTCGCGACCTACGGCGCGATGCAGCGCCCGGCGCTGACCTTCGAGCACGTGGTCGGACGCGGCTCGACGGTCGTGATCGGCGTGCTGTGCCTGAGCCTCGTGTCGATGCTGTTCGCGACGCGCGACGTGCGCGCGCGGCTCGAGGCGCTGGTCGCGCGGCTCGCCGCCGCCGCCGCCCGCGCGATCGCCGGCCAGCGCGGCGGCCTCGCGGCCGCGCCCGGCGACGACCAGCGGCTCGCGCTGCTGGCCGGCGTCTACGGCATCGACGACCTGCTCGCGCTCGGCAAGGCCGAATCGGAAGACCTCGCGCAGCGCGCGCGGGCGGTGCGGCACGGGATGGCGTCGCTGTTCGGCGCGCTCGCGGGCGGCACGCCGCCGCTGCCCGCCGACAGCGCGGGCGCCCGCGCGATCGCGCTGCTGCAGCCGCGCCTCGAAGCCGCGTGGCAGGCCGCCGCCGACGCGCTCGACAGCGGCCCGGCCGGCACCGTGCGCGCGCACGCGCTGCTCGGCGACGCGCGCCGGCATTTCACGGCGGCACTCGACGCGATCGCGCTCGACGATCCTCGCGACGAAGCGGCCCGCCTGATCGCGGGCGAGCGCCTGCTCGAACAGATCGACGACTTCCGCGCCGCGCTCGACGGCCTCGCCGAGCTGCGGCGGCCGCGGCCGCGCCACCGGCCCGCGCCGGTGCGCTTTCATCGCGACGTGCGCTCGGCCGTGGAGAACGGCGTGCGCTCGATGTGCGCGATCGTGATCACCGGCGTGTTCTGGATCGCCACCGCATGGAACCAGGGCGACATGATGCTGCTCGTCGTCGCGCCGTACTGCGCGCTGCTCGCGACGGCCGGCAACCCGGCCGCCGGCGCGAAGGCGTTCATCAAGGGCACGGTCGTAGCGGTGCCGGCCGCGTTCGTCTGCGCGTTCGGCATCCTGCCGCGCATCGACGGCTTCCCGCTGCTCGTCGTCACGCTCGCGCTGTTCTGGCTGCCCGGCATCTATGCGACGAGCGTCCCGAAGACGGCGCTCGCGGGCCTCGCGTACCTCGTCGCGTTCAACACGCTGAACGCGGCGACCAATCCGTTCCGGCCCGACCTCGGCCTGTTCCTCAACCAGTCGGTCGCCTGGGTGCTCGCGACGTTCATCACGCTGCTCGCGTTCCAGCTGATCCTGCCGCGCAACCTCGCCGCCGACATCGCGCGGCTGCGCCGCACCATCCGCGACGACACGCTCGCGCTGCTCGCGGGCCGGCAGCCCGCGGCGCCGGAGTGGCAGCAGCGCCAGCAGCACCGGATCGCGCAGCTCGGCGCACTGCTCGCGAGCCAGCCGGGCGCGATGACGCAGGCCACCGTCGAAGGCCTCGCCGCGCTGCACGTCGGCAAGGAGCTGCTGCGGATCCGCCGCTTCGTCGCGCACGACGGCCTGCCCGACGCGGCGCGGCAGTGCGCGCGCACCGCGCTCGCGCGGCTCGCGCGCCGCGCGGCGCAGCCCGGGCGGGCGGCATTGCATGCGCGCCGGGCCGCGCAGGCGCTCGCCCGCTGCGCGGCCGCGCGGCCCGGCCATGACGCCGAGCTGAAACGGCTGATGGCCGCATTCGCCGACGTGTACGTGCTGCTGCACACGCACGCCGCGTATTTCACCCCTGCTCCGGAGGCGCTTCGCCGTGCTCAGTGAATTCGCCGTGGCGGGCATCTACCTGCCGCCGTTCTTCGTGTATGCGTGCGCCACCGTGCCGCTCTACATGGCCGTGCGCGCCGCGCTCGCCCGCGCGGGCCTGCTGCGCCGGGTCTGGCACCCGGCGCTGTTCGAGTTCGCGGTGTCGCTCGTGCTCGTCTCCGCGCTGATCCTTTTTCTTTAGTTCATCGAATCGCGTCATGTCGCTCAAACCCCTGACCCGTTCCCTGCTCACGCTCGCCACCGTCGGCCTCGCGATCGCGCTGGTCGCCGCGCTGTGGCGCGCGTACGTGCTCGCCCCCTGGACCCGCGACGGCCGCGTCAGCGCGCACGTCGTGCGTATCGCGCCGGAAGTGTCGGGCACCGTGATCGAGGTCGCGGTGGTCGACAACCAGCGCGTGTCGAAAGGCGACGTGCTGTACCGGATCGACCCGCAGCGCTTCGCGCTCGCCGTCGAGCAGGCCGAGGCGCAGGTCGCGTCGAGCGCCGAGACGGTGCGGCAGAAGCAGGACGAGGCGCGCCGCCGCACCGGGCTCGACGAGCTCGTGCCGAAGGAGGACATCCAGCGTTCGGGCCGCGCGGTGTCGATCGCGCAGGCCGACCACCGCAAGGCGCTGGCCGCGCTCGACGTCGCGAAGCTCGATCTCGCCCGCGCGACGCTGCGCGCGCCGGTCGACGGCTACGTCACGCAGTTGCGGCTGCGGCACGGCGACTACGCGGTTGCGGGCCGGCCCGACATCTCGGTGCTCGATGCGCACAGCTTCTGGATCACCGGCTACTTCGAGGAGACCAAGCTGCGCCGCATCGCGTCGGGCGCGCCCGCGCAGATCAAGCTGATGGGCTTCGATCCGCTGCTGAGCGGCCACGTGACGAGCATCGGCCGCGGCATCGCCGACGAGAACGGCGCGCTCGACGATCTCGGCCTGCCGACCGTCAACCCGACCTTCAGCTGGGTGCGGCTCGCGCAGCGCATTCCGGTGCGCATCGAGCTCGATCACGTGCCGGCGAGCGTGCTGCTCGCGGCCGGCATGACCTGCAGCGTCGAGATCGGCGAGCCGGGCCGCGGCACGACGCCGCGCGGCCGGCTCGCGTCGTGGCTGCATGCTTGGATGTAAGGCGGCTTCGATGCGACGTTTCCCTTTCCGCCCGATACGCTTGTCCGCCACGCTCGGCTGCGCCGCGTGCGCGGCCGCCCTCGCCGCCTGCACGATGGTCGGCCCCGACTACCAGCCGCCGCGGCCGGCGCATCCGCCCGGCTGGATCGAGCGCGGCGGCGACACCGTGCAGACCGATCCCGCGCAGTTGCAGGACTGGTGGCGCGCGTTCAACGACCCGCTGCTCGATCGCCTGGTCGCGCAGGCGATCGACGGTAACCAGGATCTCGCGATCGCGCGCCAGCGGCTGCTGCAGGCGCGTGCCGAGCGCGACCAGGTCACGAGCCGGCTCGGCCCGACCGTCTCCGCCGGCGCGACCGCGAACGCGCAGCGCTCGGCGCGCGCGCTCGACTATCCGCCGGGGATCGGCCAGTCGCGCACGTATCGGCTCGGCTTCGATGCATCGTGGGAACTCGACCTGTTCGGCGGCACGCGGCGCGCGATCGAATCGGCGGACGCGCAAGTCGACGCGATCGACGACGATCGTCACGCGATCCTCGTCAGCCTGCTCGCCGAGCTCGCGTCCGATTACGCGGAACTGCGCGCGACCCAGGCGCGGTTGCGGATCGCGACCGACAACGTCGCGAGCCTCGACGCGACACGGCGGCTCACCGAGCGTTCGGAGCGGCACGGCCTCGGCACGTCGTTCGAGGTCGCGCAGGCGCGCGCGGAGCTCGAACTCGCGCAGGCCGCGCTGCCGCCGCTGCGAGCGAATGCCGCGCGGCTCACGCATGCGATCGGCGTGCTGACGGGCGGCTTTCCGGGCGCGCTGCGCGACGCGCTGTCCGCGCCCGGCGCGACCTTGCCGGTCGCGCCGACATTGCCGCTCACGCTGCCGTCGGACGTGATCCGCGAGCGGCCGGACATCCGCGCGGCGGAGCGGCGCTTCGCGGCCGCCACCGCGCAGATCGGCGTCGCGCGCGCCGAGCAGTTTCCGCATTTCGCGATTCCGCTGAGCGTCGGCACCACCGCGAGCCTCGTGCAGGACCTGTTCTCCAGCGCGAGCATCGCGTGGTCGGTCGCGCTCGAAGGCACGCAGCTGCTCTACGACGGCGGCCGCGCGCAAGCCGGCGTCAGCGCCGCGCGGGCCGCGGCCGAAGCGGCGCGGCTCGCGTACGAGCAGCGCATTCGCGGCGCGTTTCGCGAGGTCGAGGACGCGCTCACCGAAATCGATGCGGAGCGCGACCGGCAGACGGCGCTCGTCGCGGCGGTCGGCAGCAGCCAGGATGCGCAATCGCGCGCGACGCGGCTGTACCACAACGGCCTCAGCGAATACCTGTCGGTGCTCATCGCGCAGCGCGCGACCTACCGCGCCCGCGACGCGCTCGCACTCAGCCAGCTCGCGCAGGTGCAGGGCGTGATCGCGCTGTACAAGGCGCTCGGCGCCGGCTGGCGCCGCGATGCGCCGGTCGCGCAGGCCGGCGGCCCGGCGCCGCCGGCGCCCGCGCGGTGACGCGCGTCGCGCGGGCCTTCCCATCGTCACGCTGCATCGGAACATTGCCATGACACTCGATCCGCAGGATTTCATCGTCCACGACATCAACCGGTTTCCGTTCTGCGTGTTTCGCGCGCAAGCCGCGACACCCGGCTACGCGCCGCAGTGGGAAACGGAAATCGACGCGCTGACGCGCCACGGCGCGCCGTTCGTCGTCGTGTACGTATCGTTCGACGCCGACGAGACGCACGACGACCGCAGGCATCGCGCGATCTGGCTGAAACGGAACAAGGCCGCGCTCGGCGCGGTGTGCAAGGCGCTGATCAGCGTCGAGCCGGATCCCGGGCGGCGCGCGTGGATCGCGTCGCAGGCCGAGGTGGCCGTCAAGGCGTTCGGGATTCCGCACGAAGCCGTCGCGTCGCTCGACGAAGCCGTCGCGCTCGCCGCGCGGCTGACCGGCACGGGCGACGCGGCACCGCAGGGTCGCCCGGCATGATGCGCGCGGCGGCCCTGCGCGCGGACGCGGCGACGCCCGGCCACCGGCGGCGGCGCGAACGCGCGCCCACCGTGCGCCGCCGGCACCTGCCGGCAACGGCGACGCGTCGGCGCATGCCGGCCACGCGGGCGACGTTCATCGTGTTTGCGCCGCAATCGTGGATGCACTGACGCTTCGGCGGCGGCGCATCGGCCATGCGTGACATGTGTCACTGCAGGCCGCGCCGCACGGCGCGATAATGGCGCTCCGGCCGCCGCCGATGCGACGGCGCACCTACTCATCGCCCATCATGCAAGCACACGCCACTTCCCTCGACGTCGCCGCCATCGGCAGCTGGCACGCGCACGTCTATTTCGATGCCGCGAGCCGCGACGCGGCCTGGGCATTCCGGCAGATCGTCGAGCAGCGGTTCGGCGCGATCATCGAGCTCGGCCGCTTCCACGAGCGCCTCGTCGGCCCACATCCGGCGTGGTCGTATCAGATCGCGTTCGCCGCGCCCCATTTCGACGAAATCGTGCCGTGGCTCGTGCTGAACCACGGCGCGCTCGACCTCTTCCTGCATCCGAACACCGGCGACGACCTGCGCGACCATCGCGATTCGGCCGTGTGGATCGGGAAATCGTATGCGCTGAACCTCGACGCGCTGGCGGGATAAGCCCTGTCGCGCGAGCGTCACCGGCGGCGGCTGCGCGTCATCATCCACGCTTCAGCCTGTCGTGAAA
Source organism: Burkholderia sp. SRS-46 (assembly GCF_004343775.1). GTDB lineage: Bacteria > Pseudomonadota > Gammaproteobacteria > Burkholderiales > Burkholderiaceae > Burkholderia. The sequence continues at coordinate 67,982 of NZ_PTXL01000005.1, forward strand.
CTTCCGCCGGCCACGCGTCGCTAGAGTGGATGCCGTGATCGACCTTCCGGGAATCCGCCATGACGCACACCGACGCCGATAGCCGGCGCATCTACGAGGGCTGGCATGCGGCCGTCGTCGCCCGCGACCTCGACGCGCTGATGTCGCTCTACGCGGACGATGCGCTGCTGGAGACGCCGCTGGTCGTTGCCACGTTGCCCGGGCGCGGCTCCGGCGTGCTGCACGGCAAAGCCGCGATCGGCGAGTTCTTCGCGGCGGGCTTGCGCAATCCGCGGAGCAAGCTCGGGCGCTGGTACAGAACGGGGCAGTTCTTCGCCAACGGCCGGCAACTCACGTGGGAGTACCCGCGCGAAACGCCGGACGGCGATCAGGTCGATCTCGTCGAGGTAATGGATATCCGCGACGGGCTGATCGCGCATCACCGCGTCTACTGGGGATGGGTCGGCTTCATGGCGCTGCGGCACGTCGCGCCGGTCACGCGACGTACATCGCCACACTGACGAACTGGCAAAGGCTGCCCGCCAGCACGAACAGGTGCCAGATTCCGTGCCCGTGGCGAATGCGTTCGTCGTTGATGAAGAAATAGATCCCCACGCTGTAGATGACGCCGCCGGCCACGAGCCACGCAGTGCCCACCGGCGGCAACGCGTGAACCAGCGGACGAATCGCCACGAGCGCGAGCCAGCCCATCAGCACATACAGCACCATCGACACGATGCGGGTGCGCCGCCCGAGCGTGAGTTCCTGCGCGATGCCCAGCGCGGCGAGCCCCCAGCTCACGCCGAACAGCGACCAGCCCCACGGGCCGCGCAACGTGACGAGCGTGAACGGCGTATAGCTGCCGGCGATCAGCAGGTAGATCGCCGAGTGGTCGCACTTCTGCAGGATCGCTTTCAGGCGCGGGTTGCGCACGCTGTGGTAAAGCGTCGAAATCGCATAGAGCATGCACAGCATCGCGCCATAGACGCTGAAGCTCACCACCTTGTAGGGGTCGCCCGCGAGCGCGCCCATCGTCACGAGTGCCGCCAGTCCCACCATCGACAGCACCGCGCCGACGAGATGGGTAATGCTGTTGAAACGTTCACCGGCATGCACGACGTCGTCCTCCTATGCGGGTTCATCCGGGTAAATGGGTCAATGATATCGCCCGGGGACGCAACCGGACGCGGCCACAAACCCGCCACGACGACATCCGTCACGCCTTTCTCAAAAATTTACAAATTCTTCTCATTCAAATATATTTTGTTTTTTTACATCCGAGTGCGTCGTCAGCAGCCGAACGTCGCCGAGGGCGAACACCCGAACCCAGATGAGCAAGCAATCCTCCCTTTCCGTCGACGCGCAACCGCCCTTGCCTCTCCAGGCTGCGATCGACTATGAGCAAACCGTGCTGAGCTGGTCGGCCGATATCCCGCCCGGCGTCGTCGCGATTCGCGATCGCCACTATGGTGATGACCTCCAGCACCGCTACGACGTATTCACGACCGATCGACTGAAAAACGCGCCGATCCTGGTGTTCTGGCATGGCGGCGGCTGGACGAACGGATACAAGGAGTACGTATCGTTTCTCGCGTCGACGGTAACCGGCCTCGGCATGGTTCTGGTCGCGCCGACCTACCGGCTCGCGTCCCGGCATCGGCTTCCGGCCGCGTTCGACGACGCCGCCGCCTTGCTCGCGCACCTGCCCGGCGCAGCGCCCCAATGGGGCGGCGATTCCGGCCGCCTGTATCTGGCCGGGCATTCCGCGGGCGGCGCGGTCGCCGCAATGGCGGCACTGCGCGTGCACGCGCTGCGAACTGCCGGCGGATCACCGCAAGCCGTGCGAGGCTGCCTGCCGATCAGTGGCGTGATGGATCTCTGTCATCCGAGCCCGTTGCCCGGCAGCCTGGAGGAACGCGCATACACGATGCTGCTCGATGACCCGGAGCACGATTCGGCGATGAGCGCGTTGTGCTGGGCGGCCGCTTGCAATGTGCCGATGGTGCTGAACTACGGGCAATACGACAGCGAACGCGTGATCCGCTCGAACCGGCGCATGCATGCGCTGCTCGAGCAAGCCAATCCGCACGGCCTGTTTCGCTGCCACGAACACCCGGCCGAAGACCATTTCCAGACGCATACCGCGTTGCGCAATCCATCGCATCCGTGGTTCGCGAGGCTTGCCCATCTTGTCGAGGAGACGTCGAATTGAAAGAAGCAGTGGACATCGGATTGCCCGAACCCGCACAGCCCTTTTCGTGGGCGGTCAAGGCCGCGGGCCTGCTCTTCACCGCGCAGGGGCCGGTGCGCAGCGACGGTTCGCTCGACACCGGCGATATCGCGACGCAGGCGCGCCTCACGTTTCAGAATCTGAAGGCCTCGGCCGAAGCGGCCGGCGCGGATCTGTCGTGCGTCGCACAGGTTCTGGTCACGCTATTGGATGCCGACGACGTGCCGGTGGTCGACCGGATCTATCGCGAGTTCTTCTCTGCCCCGTATCCGAACCGGTCGACCGTGATCGCCAGCGCGCTGGTCGCGCCGTCGATGCGCATCGAAATCGTCGCGTATATCGCGTTGCCGCCCGCTCGCGGCTAGGTTCCCGCCCCGCGTTGCCGTCACTCGCCGAAGCGCTTCAACAGCGCTTCGGCGGTCCCCGTCAGATGCTGCCGCAACATTTCCGAGGCCTTTGCGGTATCCCGGTCCAGAACCGCTTCCATCAAGTCGTAGTGCTCCCTCAACACATCGTCGGCGAGCTTCTTGGTGGAGCGGGGATACGCCAGCCGAATCCGGCGGTACCGTTCCGAATGATCCACGAGTTGCTCGTCCATCCGCAGCAGCCATTTCGACGTCGCGGCCGCCACCAGCGAAAAGTGAAAGCGGCGATGCGCGGTCTCCCATAGCTCCACCGTCGCGACGTCCGACGCATCGCTCGGCAAACGCGCCTTCGTCAGCTTGTAATACGCAGCCGTGATGTTTGCCCCCCAATCGTCGTCGCCATGCGCGATCGAATCCGCGAGCAGCAGCAGCTCGATCGAGATGCGTGCGTTCGTCAGGTCGAGCAGGTCGCTTTTGGACAACGGCGCGACGCTGAAGCCGCGCTGGCCTTCATTGGTGACGAGTTCGTCGCCGCATAGCAGCATCAACGCCTCGCGGATCGGGCTGACGCCCAGCTCGTAGCGCGCCTGCAGCGATTGCAGCCGAAGCTTTTCGCCCGGAGCCAGACGGCCCGCGATGATATCGGCGCGGAGCAGCTTGTATGCCTTCTCCGAGATCGTTTGCGACGGCGCGGCGTCGGCGGGCTGAGCGTGACGTAGGACGTGGGTGGACGACATGGTCGTGGACATGCGGGGCTTCGGTTGGGGGCGGGCCGCCCGATACGCGAAACATTATACCTAGCGACATGTTTTATAAATTCGGAAAAATCCTGTCGCGCCGCATCGGCAACCTGCACACGTCCTATCGCGGACGGCATCCCGAGCCTACTTCCGCGCTCGATCACGCATGCTCCCTCATCACAATTTGCGCGGCGTCCGCAACGCACCACGCAGGCCGCTGCCCCGACCGGCCTAGGGTCTAGGGTATACACATAGTTTCTTTGATTGTCGAAAATTTATAATTTCCACGTTTAATGTATAGAACGACGTTTCAAATCTGAAACATCTCCGTAAAAACCAGCGTGATGCAGGTGTAGCGGGCGGCCCCGTGCGCCATTCGGCACGCGATCCATGAACGGACGGGAAATCAATGAATCGATCGGCAATCGACATGATTGGTGTCGCGGGCACTGCTTGCGCGCTGTACGGAACGGCCTGCGCACAGAGCCAGGACGCCGCGATCAACTTCTACGGCATCGTGGACGTCGGCATCGTCCATGAGTCCGGCGCCGCGGCAGGGGCGACCACACGGGAGACCGGCGGCGTCATGTCCGGGTCCCGCTGGGGCTTGCGCGGGCGGGAGAACCTGGGCGGCGGACTGTCCGCGATATTCACGCTCGAGAGCGGCTTCCTGGCCCATACCGGCGCAATGGGACAAGGCGGTCTGCTGTTCGGACGTCAAGCGTACGTCGGCCTCGACTCCCGGTCATTCGGACGCCTGATGTTCGGACGCCAGTACACGACGCTCGCGACCGCGCAAGTGCTGATGGACCCGTTCAGCACCGGACTCGCCGGCTCGTCGGCCAACCTGATTTCCGCGGGCGGACAAGGCGGCAGAAACCGGATGAACAATGCGATCAAGTACGACTTGCCGAAAACATCAGGCGGGCTGTACGGAGAGATTTCCTACAGCCTCGGCGGTCAGCCCGGATCGATCGTCGCGAACGGCCAGTTCGGCGCGTCGCTCGGCTACAAGGCGGGCAGGCTCGATACGACCGTCGCCTATGCCCATGCGAAGGATGCCGACGGGCACGGGCGCGACGGGCGCGAGGTGTTTTTCGGCGCCAAATACGACTTCGACATCGCGACCGCGTACCTGAACTACGTGATCAACCGCGGCGCAGTCGTCCCGGGGAACGTCAATGACCGGTCGCAAGACATCCTGATCGGCGCCAGCGTTCGCGTCGGCATCGACTACGTGCTCGCGTCATATATCTACAAGGACGACCGCACGGCCGCTCGCAACGACGCCCGGCAATTCGCGCTCGGCTATGTGCACAACCTGTCGAAGCGGACCAGCGTGTACACGTCGTACGCGCACATATGGAACCGTGCGCCGAATACCGCGACGTCGGGCTTCTACCGGGTATGGAACGCAACCGACATCGGCAACACGGCGGCAGGCAATTCCGCGTTCAACATCGGCCTCAATCACCGCTTCTAGCAGGATCCGCCATGCCCCTCGATCTGGAAAGCACCGTTGTCAGGAAGGCCACCCGTACTCTCGATGCATAGCATCGGAATCCGAATCACTTCTCTTCCGAATACGCGATATGACAATACTGATTACCGGCGCCGGCCTGATCGGTCGCCTCACGGCGGCCCGCCTGCGCGCGCAAGGCGAGTCCGTGGTCCTGGCGGACGTCCGGATGCCGGACGAAAGCGCATCAGGCAACCTGCACGTGGTCCGCTGCGACGTCACCGACTTCGACGCGCTATCGGCGTTGATCGACACCCATCGGGTGCGGTCCGTCGTGCACACCGCGGCATTGCTGTCGAGTGCGATTCGCCGCGACCCGCTCGCCGGTGTCCGGGTCAACACGCTCGGCACGGCCAACGTGCTGGAAGCCGCACGACAGCACCGGTTGCAACGGATCGTGATCGCGAGTTCGACGACGGTCGCCTATTCGGCATTCGGCACGCTGCCGGCCGAGCCGAGCGCCGAGAACTTCGTCAGCCACAGCGTCAGCGAAGCGCCGGCCAGCATCTACGCGGCAACGAAGACTGCCGGCGAGCATCTTGCTCTCGCGTATGCGTCGCTATACGGCCTGTGTGTCGTCGTGCTGCGTTACGCCGCCGTGCTCGGCACCGGGCCGGAAGCGGCAACCAGCGTGCCCGGGCGTCTGCTGTGTTGCCTGCTCGACGCCGGACGGCGTGGCGTTCCCGCCCAGTTCGACGATCCGGTGCTGTTGTGGAATGGCCGCGAAGCGTTCGTCGACGCACGCGACTGTGCCGGCGCGAACGTCGCCGCGCTCCATGCCGACGCGCCGACCCAGCGCGTTTACAGCATCGCCACCGGCGCGTGGTTGACGGTCGACGAATTCGTCGACGTCGTGCGCGCGCAGTTTCCTGCGCTGCGCATCGGCGCAATGCGGCTTCCGGACGGCGGCTTTGCTGCCTTTCCCCACCGTCGCCCGGCGCCGTCCGACGTGCGCGCGGCTCAACGCGAGCTGGGGTTCACCGCAACCTGCTCGCTCGCGGATTCGGTTGCGCATTTCGCGCACGATGCCGATCGATGATCGACGTGGCGCCACCCGCGCCGAACGGGCAACCAATTGCTTTTTCCGATCGCTGTTTGACAGATCGCTTCGCGCGAACACAAGGAATCCTCCATGAAGCAGCTTGAACTTGATGCGCTCGCATCGAGCCGCACACGAGAAGATGACGTCGAATCGGCAACGATCCGGCAGGTGACGCGGCGGCTGGTGCCGTTCATCTTCGTCGCGTGGTTCGTCAACTATCTGGACCGCGCGAACATCGGCTTCGCCGCGCTGCAAATGAATCAGGAACTCGGCCTGGGCCCGGAAACGTTCGGCTTCGCAGCCGGCATCTTCTATCTCGGCTATATCGGCTTCGAAGTGCCGAGCAACATGATGATGCATCGTTTCGGCGCACGCGCGTGGCTCGCGCGCATCATGGTGACGTGGGGCATCGTCTCGGCCGCGACCGCCTTCGTGCATACCCCCCAGCAACTGTACGCCGCTCGCCTGCTGCTCGGCGTAGTCGAGGCCGGATTCTTTCCGTCGGTGCTCTACTATCTGTCGACCTGGTATCCGAAGCAGCATCTCGGGCGCGCGATCAGTCAGGTGTATTCCGCCAATATCTGCGCGCTGATCTTCGGCGGGCCGCTGTCGACACTATTGATCACGCACTTCCATCAAGTGGCGGGTCTTTCCGGCTGGCGCTGGATGATGCTGCTGGAAGGGATCCCGGCCGTCGTGCTGGGCGCGTTCGCGTGGTTCGTGCTGGTCGACCGGCCGGCCGATGCGAAATGGCTGACTGCCGCGCAACGCGACTGGCTGGTGACCGCGCTCGCGCGCGAGGAAGCCGAGGCCGCAAGGACGGGCACCGCGAGCTTTCGCAAGGCGATGCTTTCGCCGATGGTCTGGCTGATGGGCTTGCTCTACTTCTGTATCGGCATCGGCTTCTTCGGCATTTCGACGTGGCTGCCGCAGGTCGTCAAGCAGATGAGCCGCCTGACGATCGTCGAAATCGGCCTGGTCAGCGCGATTCCGTTCGTATTCGGCGCGATGGCGATGCTCGGCAACGCACGGCACTCCGATCGCACGATGGAACGCCGCTGGCATCTTGCCGGCGCCCTGGTGGTCGGCGCGGTCGGACTCGCCTGCAGCGGGCTGACCTCCGGCTTCGCGCTCGTGTCGTTTGCGTTCATTTGCCTTGCCGCGGCGGGTATCGTCGGTTCGCTGAGCGTGTTCTGGACGATTCCGCCGACGTTTCTGGTCGGCGCGGGCGCGGCCGGCGGGATCGCGCTGATCAATTCGATCAGCGGGCTGGCCGGTTTCTTTTCGCCGTGGCTCGTCGGCATGGCACGCACCCGCTCCGCGGATTTCTCGCTGGCGCTGTACTGTCTGGCCGCAGGCGTCGCGGTTGCGGCGTTGCTGGCGATCGTGTTGCCGTACGGTGCACGGCAACCGAGGCAAGCGGAACACCACTGATGCCGGCGCGACCGGCAGGCGCGCTGCCGACCGACCTGTCGCCGCACACGCCGCTGCCGTGCCTCGGGATGGCCGCGCACGGCGACGCGACGCAATGACCGTGCGCGGCGCGTGAGCAATAAAAAAGCGCCATGACTCGCGTCATGGCGCTCTCGCATCGGCCGGGCGTTTCAGGCCCTCAACAGCACTTCCCCGCCCCCGATCCATACCGCGCATTCTGGCGTTCGCGGAAGAACGCCTCGTACGTCATCGGCTCGCGGTCCGGATGGGTCTCGCGCATATGCGCGACGTAGGTGTCGTAGTCGGGCAGGCCGACCATCAGCCGCAACGCCTGCCCCAGATACCGCCCTGCGCTGCGCAGATCGCCGCCGAGATCGGAGAACATCGCGGCGTCTCCTCAGCGGCCGCTGCCGAGCGCCTGCACGGCCGGCGTCGACTCGTACGGCGTCTCGCGCACGGTCGGCTTCGCCTCGCGGCGGGCGCGCAGGATCGCGAGCACGCCGTACACCGCGATGCTGATCACCACGAAAATGAACAGCCCGGCCAGCGCCGCGTCGACGTAGTCGTTAAAGATGATCCGCTTCATCTGCGCGATCGACTTCGCCGGCGCGAGCACCTTGCCTTCGTCGACCGCGGCCTGCAGCTTCGCCGCGTGCGCGAGGAAGCTCACCTTCGGGTTCGCGTCGAACACCTTCTGCCAGCCGGCCGTCAGCGTGCAGATCAGCAGCCATACCGTCGGCACGAGCGTGACCCACGCGTAGCGCTCGCGCTTCATCTTGAACAGCACGACGGTGCCGAGCACCAGCGCGATCGCCGCGAGCATCTGGTTCGAGATGCCGAACAGCGGCCACAGCGTGTTGATGCCGCCGAGCGGATCGACCACGCCCTGATACAGGAAGTAGCCCCACGCGGCCACGCACAGCCCGGTGGCGACCAGGTTCGCCGGCAGCGACTCGGTGCGCTTGAGCGCCGGGTGGAACGTGCCGAGCAGGTCCTGCAGCATGAAGCGGCCCGCGCGCGTGCCCGCGTCGACGGCCGTCAGGATGAACAGCGCCTCGAACAGGATCGCGAAGTGATACCAGAACGCCATCATCGCTTCGCCGCCGATCACCTGGTGCAGGATGTGCGCCATGCCGACGGCCAGCGTCGGCGCGCCGCCCGCGCGCGCGATGATCGTCGTCTCGCCGACGGCCTTCGCGGTTTGCGTCAGCATGTCCGGCGTCAGCATGAAGCCCCATTGCGTGACGGTGTTCGCGACCGCTTCCGGCGTGGTGCCGAGCACGGCGGCCGGCGCGTTCATCGCGAAGTAGATGCCCGGCTCGATCACGCATGCGGCCACCAGCGCCATGATCGCGACGAACGATTCCATCAGCATCGCGCCGTAGCCGATGAAGCGCGCGTTGGTTTCGTTATCGAGCAGCTTCGGCGTCGTGCCCGACGAGATCAGCGCGTGGAAGCCCGACACCGCGCCGCACGCGATCGTGATGAACAGGAACGGGAACAGGTTGCCCGACCACACGGGGCCCGTGCCGTCGACGAACTTCGTCAGCGACGGCATCTTCAGTTCCGGCGCGACGACCAGGATGCCGATCGCGAGGCCGACGATCGTGCCGATCTTCAGGAACGTCGACAGGTAGTCGCGCGGCGCGAGCAGCAGCCACACCGGCAGCACCGAGGCGACGAAGCCGTAGCCGATCAGGATCCACGTGAGCTGCGTGCCGTTGAACGTGAACCAGGCGGCGAGCGTCGGCGAATCGTGCACATGCTGGCCGAACGCGATCGACGCCATCAGCCCGACGAAGCCGATGATCGACACTTCGCCGATGCGGCCCGGGCGGATGTAGCGCGTGTAGACGCCCATGAACAGCGCGATCGGAATCGTCGCGGCGACGGTGAACGTGCCCCACGGCGAGTTGGTCAGCGCCTTCACGACGATCAGCGCAAGCACCGCGAGGATGATCACCATGATCAGGAACGCGCCGAACAGCGCGATCACGCCGGGCACGGTGCCGAGCTCCATCTTGACGAGATCGCCGAGCGAGCGGCCGTCGCGGCGCGTCGAGATGAACAGCACCATGAAATCCTGCACCGCGCCGGCGAACACGACGCCCGCGAGGATCCACAGCATGCCGGGCGTGTAGCCCATCTGCGCGGCGAGCACCGGCCCGACGAGCGGCCCGGCGCCGGCGATCGCGGCGAAGTGATGACCGAACAGCACGTACTTGTTGGTCGGCACGTAGTCGAGGCCGTCGTTGTGGCGCACGGCCGGCGTCATCCGCAGCCCGTCGAGCTGCATGACCTTGCTGGCGATGAAACGGCTGTAGAAGCGATACGCGATCAGATACACGCAGACGGCGGCGATCACGATCCAGAGGGCGCTGACCCGCTCGCCGTGCGCGAGCGCGATCGTGCCGAACGAGAACGCGCCCAATAGCGCGACCGCAATCCAGATCAGGGTGCTGGAAGCCCGATTCATGTTGTCTCCTGTGTCGACCGGGGTTGGCGCTTTAGCGCTTACCCCGGTCTCATGCTTTGCGGTCGACCGGAGTTGGCGCTTTAGCGCTTACGCCGGTCTCATGCAACGTGGATTAGTTATCGACATCGCGCGGCTGGTCGACCGCGCGCCCACGGCGTCTAGGCGCCGCGCATCGGCCTCGCAAAGGCCGGCATGGTGGGGTCGTAGTATTCGTGTTCGAGGCCGGGCTTACAAGCGGATAATTACGTATGCGCGGCTACGTAGAATTACGTAGATCGGCGGAAATCAACGGAGGAGAGCAGTCAACGACAGAAACGATTGCCGCCGACATTGCAGCGATCACGCAATCGCGCAGTGAATTGCGCGACTGCATGGCGGAAGGCGACAGAGTCGGTTCGATTACCGGATATCGGCAATGCAGCGATTTGAATAATGGAATGGCGCATGCGCATGTTGGTCCCGTGAACAAGCCGTCGCGCGATATCCGGCGCGTCACACCGGCATCGAACGACATCACCGGATCGCCTCGCATTGAAAAAAACCGATAATCTTCCACACACGCTTTTCCCGCCCGATTGAATCGTGGAGCCACCATGCCCATCCCGTTTCACAAGATGCACGCGAACGGCGACGACTTCGTGATCGTCGACCTGCGCGGCCAGGCCAACCTCGTCGACCGCGATCTCGCCCGCGCGATGGGCGATCGGCATCGCGGGATCGGCTTCAACCAGCTTGCCGTGATGTCGGACTGCGACGATGCCGCCGCGCGCGTCACCTTCTGGAACCCCGACGGCTCGCCGCTCGATGCGTGCGGCAGCGCGACGCGCGGCGTCGCCTGGCGCGTGCTGCGCGAAACCGGCGCCGCGTCCACCGTGCTCAGGACCCCACGCGGGCTTCTCGCTTGTTCAGCGGCGGCGCACGGCCTGATCACGGTCGACATGGGCGCGCCGCGCATCGACTGGCGGCACGTGCCGCTCGCACACGAGGCGGATACGCTGGCGCTCCCGCTGCCCGGCGCGCCGGCCGCATGCAACATGGGCAATCCGCATTGCACGTTCTTCGTCGACGACGTGAACGCGCTCGACGTGGCGGCGCTCGGGCCGGAGATCGAATCGCATCCGCTGTTTCCGCTGAAGACCAACGTCCACTTCGTGCAGGTGATCGACCCGGCGCGGATCCGTCTTCGCATCTGGGAACGCGGCGGCGGCGTGCCGCTCGGCTCGGGATCGTGCGCGTGCGGCGCCGTCGTCAACGGCATCCGGCGCGGGCTGCTGGAAGCGCGCGTCGCGGTCGAATGCGACGGCGGTGTCGTGACGGTCGGCTGGGATGGCCATGCGGGCGTGCTGCTGACCGGGCCGGTCGAAGCGGTCTATAGCGGCGTCTGGTGCGCCGAACCCGCGAGCGGTTTCGGGGAATAAAACCTAGAATTGAGCCAGGCGCCGGCCTCCCGGCGCGAATCCGCTTCGTCTTCCCCTTTTTCGTCGAAAGCCGCGGCCATGAACACTCCCGATGCGCGCTTCATCCGCCCCGCGCTGGGCGCACTGTGCGTGGCTTCGCTGGCGGCGCTGTCCGCATGCGGCGGCGAAGCCTGCTTCGGCTTCAACAGTGGATGCTTCAACGGAAACGGCAGCACGCAGACCGTCTCCCTGTCGGGCACGGCCGCCACCGGCCCCGCGCTCGCCAGCGCGACGGTCGCGGTCAACTGCGCGCAGGGTTCGGGGTCCACGCTGTCCGACGGCGGCGGGCACTACAGCCTGACGTTCAACGCGACGCTGCCCTGCACACTCACCGTGACGACCGGCGGCACGACGCTGCATTCGGTCGCGTTCGCCGGCGGCACCTTCAATACGACACCCGAAACCGAGCTGATGCTCGTCTACCTCGCCGCGCAGCTCGGCACGAGCACGGCCCGCCTGATCGCGGACCTGCCGAACAACGCGCACTTTCAGCAGGTGCTGCTGGATGCGTCCGACGTGCAGGCCGCGCAGGCGGCGGTGGTCGCGAACCTGCAGCAGCGCTACGCGCTCACGCTGGCGGCGCCGGCGTTCCTGAGCACGCCGTTCGTGGTCGGCCAGCCGGGCGTCGACAGCGACCTCGTCGCGCTTGCGGCGGCCGGGGCGATCGACGCCAACGGCATGCCCGATCCGGCCGCCGTGTCGCTGGTGGCGCAGGCGGGCGCCGCCCATCCGTTGTGAGCGGCACCGACTGAAGCGATGCGCGCCGCGGCTGAACGCGCCGCGTGACGCCGCTGCCGCCTCGCGTCAGGCCTGCGTCGAGACGAGCGCGCCCGTCGCGCTGCCCGACTTGTTGCGCATCAATTCCGCCATCTTCGTAACCGCGATTTGCAGCGCGCCGGACAACTGGCCGGCCTGCGCGTTCAGCGCCTGCAGCTCGGCCTGGGCCGCGGGGTCTTTTTGTGCACGCTGCGCGACCTGCTGGATCTGCCTTTGCAGCTCCGCAAGCTGCCGCTGCAGTCGCTCGATCAGTTCCTTCAGCGCCTTGGTCGCCGGGTCGTCGCCCGACGCGCTCGCGCCGCCGACCTTTTCCCCGCCGCTCGCTTTACCCGCCTTGTCCGCCTTGCCCGCCGCCGCGGTCGAACCGCCGGCCGCCGCGGGATCCGCGGCATTCGCCGCCGCGCCGCTGGTAGCCGGCTGATTGCCCGATGCACCGGGTGTCTGGGTCGTTGTGACTTGCGTCGTACCTGCGACGTACGAAGAATCGATTTGCATAACGTGTTCCCGTAGGTTGTGTGAACGAATCATTACAGCGGAACGCTAGATTCCATACAGACGTATTACGGCATTCGTCACATGAAACTTGAGGAGCCTGTGATGTGCCGACACCGGCCGGCACCGCGCGACACGATCCGCATCGGCGTCGTGTTCCTCGACGGGCGAAGGTGAGAATATTCGGGAGCTTGGAAACGGTGCGTGCGAACGCGGTCAGCGGCTCACTCAAGGGCTCACTCGAGGGCTCACTGAGCGGCTCGCGTCACGTGGCGCATTGCGCGCCGGCGCCGTCTCAGGGAAGCCGAATACGCAAGCCGGCACGGTGTGCGGCGCAAACCGGCCGGAGTGCGAAACGAAAATGGGACGGCCCGCTGCCCCTCACGCGTTGCGCGAATACACGCGCCGATGCCGCACCGCCTCGGCGAGCACGTCGAGCACCGGCTCGGTCTGCGTCCAGCTCAGGCACGCATCGGTGATCGACACGCCGTACTTCAGCGGCACGCCCGGCTTCAGGTCCTGGCGCCCCGCCTCGAGATGGCTCTCGACCATCACGCCGACGATCCGGTGCTCGCCCTGCGACAGCTGCCGCGCGAGATCCTGCGCCACGTCGATCTGCCGCTCGTGCGACTTGTTCGAGTTCGCGTGCGAGCAATCGACCATCACCTGCTCGCGCAGGCCCGCCGCGCGCAGCACCGCGCAGCTCGCCTCGACGTGCTCGCCGTCGTAGTTCGGGCCGTTCTTGCCGCCGCGCAGGATCACGTGCGCATCGTCGTTGCCGCGCGTCTCGAAGATCGCGGCCATGCCCATCTTGGTCATCCCCATGAACGCATGGCTCGCACGCGCGGCCACGATCGCGTCGGACGCGACCTGCACGCCGCCGTCGGTGCCGTTCTTGAAGCCGATCGGGCAGCTCAGCCCCGACGCGAGCTGCCGGTGGCTCTGGCTCTCGGTCGTGCGCGCGCCGATCGCGCCCCACGCGATCAGGTCGGCGATGTACTGCGGGCTCAGCAGGTCGAGGAATTCGGTCGCGGCCGGCAGGCCGAGCGCGTTGACGTCCAGCAGCAGTTGCCGCGCGGCGCGCAGCCCTTCGTTGATGCGGAAGCTGCCGTCGAGCCGCGGGTCGTTGATATAGCCCTTCCAGCCGACCGTCGTGCGCGGCTTCTCGAAGTAGACGCGCATCGTGATCAGCAGGTCGTCCTTCAGCGCGTCGGCGGCAGCCTTCAGGCGGTGCGCATATTCGAGCGCCTGGGCGTGATCGTGGATCGAGCACGGGCCGACGACGAGCAGCAGTCGGTCGTCGCGGCCGTGCAGGATGTCGCCGATCGCCTTGCGGGTGTCCTCGACGAGCGTCTGCGTGGCGGCGGGCACCGGCAGTTCGTCCTGCAGCAGCGCCGGCGAGATCAGCGGGCGGACGGCGCCGATGCGCACGTCGTCGATGCGCGTGGTGTCCTGCGTCGCGTCGGCGATGCCTACCTCGCGATCGTGCGAAGGATTGTCGAGGTTTTTCATCTGGGGGCTCCGGGGGGATGGGTCGCAGGCTCGATTATCTCACCCGCCCATCCCGGCAGCGACGCGCGCGCGGGCGTGGCCGCCCGCCGCGCCGGCTTCGATCAGGCGGCGTCCGCCGGCGGATCGACTTCGATCCCCAGTTCCGCCGCCATCCGTTCGACCAGCGCCTGGAGGCGCAGGACTTCGTCCGCGAGGCGCTTCTGCTCGGCCTTCAGCGCCTCGAACTCGGACGGCGGCACCGAATCGGCGCCGCCCGCATCCTGCCCCGCGAAGTCGCTCACGCTCACCTCGCCGCACATCAGGTGCGTCCAGCGGTTCTCGCGCGCGCCGGCCGCGCGCGGCAGCCTCACGACGAGCGGCGGCTCGCGCGTCGCCAGCTCGTCCAGGAACGCCTCGACCGACGAGATATCCGCGAAGCCGTGCAGGCGCGCGGTGTTCAGGCGCAATTCGGCGGCCGTCTGCGGGCCGCGCAGCAGCAGGATCGTCAGCAGCGCGACCGCCTGGCTCGGGATGCCGAGCACGCGGTTCACGTTGTGCTCGAAGCGCGGCACGCGGCTGCTGCTGCCCTCCATCACGAGGCTCAGGTGCTTCAGCCCGTCGATCGCGGTCGTCACCTCGGCTTCGGTCACGTTCATCACCGGCGCGCGCGCGGTCTTCTGGTTGCAGCCGGCGGTCAACGCGTTCAGCGACAGCGGGTACGTGTCCGGCACCGTGTGCTGTTTCTCGACCAGCACGCCGAGAATGCGCGCTTCGAGCTGCGTCAGTTCACGGAGGGGGCGGGGCGAAGGCGTATCCGGAGTGGTGTTCATGATGGCGTGGTGGCGTGCTGCGGGTGAAAGGGAAGCGTTCGCGGCCCGGCAGCGCGCCGGGCGGGCGAGCCATATGATAGCCGGTGCCGCGCCACCGGGCGTGCGGTCGCATGTCGCGCGACGCGGCCGCGGCGGCTGGCCGGCCGGCGTCGATCGCGTAAAGGCCGCGTGCATCGCATTCGTCGCAATCGCCGTAGTCGTCACGATAATTGCGCGGACTGCATCTTTCACCGTCGCGGAATGCGCCGGATTCGTCGCAGTCGCCGCGTTTGTTTCAACGGTCGAATTAGCCGCCGCTGTCGAGCGCACAGAACTGCCAGCTTGGAAGCGCCACGCACGGTGACTACACTCTTTGCGCAGCTTGTTCATTCCTCACCTTCCTCACCTGACTGGAGAACGTCATGCAAGACAAGCAGTCCGTCGCACCGGAAAGCACCGCATTGCGCGTCGCACTGTGGCGGGCCATGCACACGGAGGTCGATGCGCCGCCGTACGTGCTCGAAGATGAAATCGGCCTGCAACTGATCGCGCCCGACGACGACTGGCGCGAGCGTCCCGACATGAACCCGCAGGGCACGCGTGGTTTTCGCGCATCGGTCATCGGCCGCGCGCGCTTCATCGAGGATCTGCTCGCCGAGCGCGCCGAGCACGGCGTCGGGCAGTACGTGCTGCTCGGTGCGGGGCTCGACACCTTTGCGCAGCGCCGGCCGGGCCTCGCGTCGAGCCTGCAGGTGTTCGAGGTCGACCAGCCCGGCCCGCAGGCGTGGAAGCGGCAGCGCCTGATCTCGCTCGGCTTCGGCGTGCCGGAATGGCTGCATCTCGTGCCGGTCGATTTCGAGGCCAGCGATTCGTGGTTCGACAAGCTGGTGGCGGCGGGTTTCGCGACCGACCGGCCGGCGGTGATCGCGTCCACCGGCGTGACGATGTACCTGAGCCTCGACGCGATCAAGGCGACGCTGCGGCAGATCGCGTCGCTCGCGCGCGGCACGACGCTCGCCATGACCTTCCTGCTGCCCGTCGAACTCGTCGAGCCGGAGGATCGTCCGGTGTACCAGGCCGTGGTGGACCGCGCGCGCGATGCCGGCACGCCGTTCGTGAGCCTCTTCAGTCCGGATCAGTTCGTCGCGCTCGCGCACGAAGCGGGCTTCAGCGACGCGCATTGCGTGATGCCGGCCGATCTGTCGCAACGCTATTTCAGCGACCGCAGCGACGCGTTCCGGCCGATCGACGGCGAAGTGTTCCTCGTCGCGACCGTGTAAGCCGTAAGCCACAAGCCGCGTGCCGGCGCCCGCGTTTGCGCACCGCGGGCGCCGGCGCTACGATACGGCCTCGCCAGGATCGTCACGACGCGTCGCGGCATCCGCTTCCGGCGGCCGATCGCCGTGATCGAACCTCCCTCGCATCCGCGCCGCCCGTCCCGCCTGCCACGCCGCCGCGCACCCTGTCTCGTTCTCGTTCAACCCCATCCGCATTTCATCGACATGGCCAACCCGTCCTCTTCTTCCACGACCGTTCGCGCAATCGTCACCGGCCACACGCGCGGCCTCGGCGCCGCGCTCGCCGCGCAACTGCTGCAGCGGGGCATCGCCGTGCTCGGCCTGTCGCGCAGCCGTCATCCGTCGCTCGGCACGCCGGCCGCCGAGCGCTTCGCCGAAGTCGAGCTCGACCTGTCGAACCCGGCGCAACTCGAAGCATGGCTCGCCGGCGACGCCTTGGGCCGCTTCGTCGACGGCGCATCCACCGTGCTGCTGTTCAACAACGCGGGCACCGTCGAGCCGATCGGCCCGCTCGACACGCAGGACCCGGCGGCGATCGCGCGCGCGGTCGGGCTGAACGTCGCGACGCCGCTGATGCTGTCGAGCGCGCTCGCGAAGCTCGGCCCCGACACCGTCGAGCGCCGCATCCTGCACGTGTCGAGCGGCGCGGCGCGCAACGCCTACGCGGGCTGGAGCATCTACTGCGCGACCAAGGCCGCGCTCGACCATCACGCGCGCGCCGTCGCGCTCGATGGCGCGCGCGGGCTGCGCATCTGCAGCGTCGCGCCCGGCGTCGTGGATACCGGCATGCAGGCGACGCTCCGCGCGACCGGCACCGAGCGCTTCCCGATGCGCGAGAAGTTCGACCAGCTGAAGTCGAGCGGCGCGCTCGCGACGCCGGACGCGGCCGCGAAGCAGCTGATCGATTACGCGTTGAGCGATGCGTTCGGCACGACGCCGACCGCGGACGTACGGGAATTGCCGGCGGGCTGATCCGGGATAGAATCCCCCCGTCCCTTTTCCCGCAAGGATCTCCCCCGATGGTCAAGAAGACCGCCGCGCCGTTCCAGCAGATCAAGACGCGCGTGCGCCGGAACATTGCGTCCGGCGACTGGCACCCGGGGGATCGCATCCCGTCCGAGCTCGAGCTCGCCGCGCAGTTCGGCGTCGCGCGCATGACGGTGAACCGCGCGCTGCGCGAGCTCACCGACGAAGGCGCGCTGAGGCGCATCGCGGGCGTCGGCACCTTCGTCGCCGAGGAAATGCCGCAGTCGAACCTGCTGATGATCGCGCACATCCGCGACGAGATCCGCGCGCGCGGCCACGAATACCGCTGCCGCGTGCTCAGCCGGTCGCGCGAGCCCGCGTCGTTCGACGTCGCGGCCGCATTCGGCGTGCCGGTCAACACGCCGGTGTTCCACGTGATCTGCGTCCACGAGGAGAACGGCCGGCCGATCCAGCTCGAGGATCGCTACGTGAATCCCGCCGCCGCGCCCGGCTTCATCGACCAGGATTTCGAGCACGAGCCGCCGTCCGAGTACCTGTACAACAACGTGTCGCACTACGAACTGGAGATCGAGCACGTAGTCGACGCGTCGCTGCCGACGCAGGAACAGGCGCAGCTGCTCGACATGCGCGCGGGCGAGCCGTGCCTGACGCTCACGCGCCGCACCTGGACCGACGGCCTGCCCGTCACGTTCGTGCACTTCCTGCATCCGGGCAATCGCTACCGGCTCGGCTCGCGCTTCAAGCCGGGCGCAGGTCACAAGCAGGCCTGATCGATTTCACCGCGCGCGCCGTTCGGCCCGTGCGCAAAGAAGCAGCGCCTGCTCCGGCACGGAACAGGCGCCGCCTGGCGTTTACACGCTACGCCACGCTGCCCGCTCAAATCGCGGCCGCCTGCCCCGCGTCGCGCGACCACACCACCGGAAACAGCGGATGCGTCATCGGTGCGCCGTCCGCGAGCGCGTCCGCGAGCCCCGGGAAATCCGGCGACGTCTTCCAGCGCCGCGGCGCATGGCGAATGTCGTCGCCGATGAAGCGGATCGAGAATGCGCGCCGGCGGTTTTGCGTGCCGCCCGACGCGTGCAGCGTCAACATCCGGAAGCACACCATGTCGCCCGGCTCCAGCGCCCAGTGGCGCAGCGGGAACGCGGCGCGATCGGCTTCGATGTCGGGCAGGTCCGCGAGGCTGCCTTCCGGAAACCACTTCGCCTCCTTGTCCATGAACGTGCGCGGCATCAGCCACGGCCCGCGGTGCGAGCCGGCGACGAATTCCAGCGTCGATTCGAGCGGCACCGGGTCGACCGGAATCCACATGCTGACGTTGTCGTCGCCTTCGATGTTGTAGTACGGCTGGTCCTGGTGCCACGGCGTGCGCTGCCGCGTGCCGGGCTCCTTGACGAGCAGGTGGTCGTGATGCAGCCGCACGGTGTCGACGCCCATCAGCGCCGCCGCGACGGACGGCGCCGGCGAGCGCACGATGAAATCGCGGTACGCGTCGATGTGCTGCCAGTTGCAGAAATCCTCGAAGAACCAGCCGGGATCGTCGGGCCGGCTCGCGACCTTCGAGCGCGCGCTCGGGCGCGCGAGGTTGTCGTCGATGCCGGCCTTGAGCGTCGCAAGCTCGTCCGGCGAAAAGATGCCCTTGATGCAGACCGCGCCGTCCGCGCGGAACGCGTCGATCAGCTCGGGCGTGACCGCGTGCGCGACGCGGTCTCGAATACTCGGGGTCATGGCTTGCCTGTGGGTCGGGTGAATCGCGGGTGGGTTGAAGGAGCGCGTCGGCGTCGCTTTCACGCTTTCACTGCTTCAGGGTTTCGCGCCGTAGATGTCGAAGTCGAAATACTTCGCGGCGATCTTCTGGTACGTGCCGTTCGCGCGGATCGCGACGATCGCCGCGTCGAGGCGCTGCTTCAGTTCCGCATCGCCCTTGCGCAGCCCCATTGCAACGCCGTAGCCGGTGATGCGCACGTCGGTCACGTCGGGGCCCGCGAACGCGAAGCCCTTGCCGCGCGGTGTCCGGAGGAACGAATAGCCGGCCTGCGTCTTGTCCTGGAAGGTCGCGTCGAGGCGGCCGTTCACCAGATCCTGGTACACCTGATCCTGGTTCTGGTACGACACGATCGTCACGCCCTTCGGCGCCCATTCGGCCTTCGCATACGCCTCCTGCGTCGTCCCCTGGTCGATGCCGATCCGCTTGCCGGCCAGCGACGCCGCGCTCGGCAGCAGCTTCGAGCCGGCCGGCGCGACCAGCGCGCCCGGCGACGCGTACAGCTTGTTCGAGAAATCGATCTGCTTGAGCCGCTCGTCGGTCGCCGTCATCGCGGACATGATCACGTCGAACTTGCGCGCGCGCAGCGCCGGGATGATGCCGTCGAAGCCCTGCTCGACCCACACGCATTTCGCGCGCAACTCCGCGCAGATCGCATTGCGCAGGTCGATGTCGAAGCCGGCCAGCGAGCCGTCCGGCTGCTTCGACTCGAACGGCGGATAGGTGGGATCGATGCCCCAGCGGATCGTCGCCGTGTCCTGGGCGAACGACATGAGCGGCGCGAACGCCAGCGCGGTGACGAGAAGCTTTGCGGTCCGGTTCATCACATCTCCCTGCGAATCTCGACGCGGCGGGCGGCCGCCCGGGCGTCCGGTTGAAGCGGCGCGACGGCGGGCCGGCGCGGGGCGCGAACGACGGGGACTTCGGTGGAACTGCGATGCAGTCTAGACCGCTAGATTTTTGAGCGCAAGCGGGAAGCGATTGTGGAAACTACGCAAATCGCAGCGGAGTCGCTCCGTACCTCGAGGGAGGCCTGTCATCGATTGCGGTCTATACTGCAACGGGGACAAGAACAGACGCCATCTGACAACCAGCGATGTAGGCAATGCTTTACATTCGCGTACCAACCCGAATCGTCAGTCGGAAGGTCGTCATGCAGCTTTACGAAATGGGTCAGGCGGTTACCGCGCGGCGGAGTGAACTCGACCTCACTCAGGCTCTCATGTCCTTCGCGTTGACGTCGGCGCCGGCGTCGATCAGCACGCGCGCCGCGTCGACGCGATTGCCGTGCGTCGCGATCAGCAGCGGGGTGCGGCCGTGCCGGTCGCGCGCATCCACCTGCGCGCCGCGATCGAGCAGCGCGCGGATCTCGCCCGCGTTGCCGCGCTGCGCCGCGTCGCGCAGCCGGCCTTCGAGCGCGCCGCCGTCGGCGGCGGCCGTGACCGACGTCAGCGTCGTCATCGCGAACGACCAGACGATCGCCATCCGCCTGAAGAACATCCCGCTTCCTCCGTGGTTCCGACGCCATCGGACGGGCGTCGCAAGTGCATGACGGCCCCGGCGAAACCGCGATTGCCCGTCACGTCACGGCATGTTAAAAGTCGTCGCATGCATTGGGAAATGAAATGTTCGAATCCGCAGAAGTGCAAAAATGAATAGACCCCTGTTCGACCTGGACCTGCTGCGGGCGATCGTGATGGTCGCCGATTGCGGCAGCTTCACGACGGCGTCCGCGCGGCTCCATTCGACCCAGTCGACGGTCAGCCAGAAGGTGCGGCGGCTGGAGGAGATCGCCGGGCACCGCCTGCTCGATCGCGGCACGCGCGACGTGCGGCCGACCGACGCGGGCGTCACGCTGCTCAGCTACGCGCGCCGGATGCTCGCGCTCAACGACGAGATGCTCGAGGCGCTGTCGGGCGCGACCGTCGCGGTGACGATCCGGCTCGGCGTGCCCGACGATTTCGCGGCGGGCCGCACGACGCATGCGCTCGCGGCGTTCAAGCGCCAGCATCCGCAGGTGAAGCTGGAAGTGACCTGCGGGCTGAGCCGCGACATCAGCGCCGCGTACGACCGCGGCGACCTCGATCTCGTGCTGATCAAGCAGCGCCGCGACAGCCGCGAAGCGGTCGTGCGCTGGCCCGAAAAACTGCAATGGATCGACAGCGCGAAGCATCCGTCGATCGATCTCGACCCGGTGCCGATCGTCACGTTTCCGCCGCGCGGGCTGTATCGCGACGACATGATCAAGGCGATCGAGGAACGCGGCCGCCGCTGGCGGATCAGCTTCTCGACGTCGAGCCTGAGCGGCATCCAGGCGGCGGTCGCCGACGGGCTCGGCATCAGCGTGCTGCCCGCGCGCGTGGTCACGGCCGAGCACGTCGTGCTGACCGCGAAGCACGGCTTCGCGCCGATCGAGAACATGGACATCGCGATCCTGCATCGGCCGACCGCCGACCCGATGGTCATCGAGCTGACGATGGCGCTCGCCGCGATGCTGGAGCGCGAACGGCGCTAGGCCTGCGTCACCCGCCCGTCATCCTGCCACCCCGGCGCACGAGGCGCCGCCGCGTCATCGCGCAAACAGCAGCCCCGGCGTGAGCGGCGCACCCGCATCGCTTTCACCGCGCCGCACGACCCAGCGCTCCGCCGGCACGCCCGCGACCGCCGCCGCCGCATTCGGCGCGCGCAGCGCGACGAAGGTCGCGTCGCAGCCGACCGCGAGCCCGTAGCGTTCCCGGCCGATCACGCGCGCGCCCGCATGGGTCGCCATGTCGAGCGCGATGCCGAGTTCGTCGTCGGTGTAGAAGCCCGAGCGATAGCCGACCATCATCGCGCGCTGCAGCATGTCGCCGTTGCCGTACGGCCACCATGCATCGCGGATGTTGTCGTTGCCCGCGAACACGTGCACGCCCGCCGCGCGCAGTTGCCGCACCGGCGGAAACGCGCAGTCGCCGGGCGCGTTCGTCAGGATCGCGACGCCCGCCTCGGCCAGCACCGCGGCCGTGCGCTCGACGTCGTCGGCCGACACCTGGCCGAGCGCGTACGCATGGCTCACCGCGACGCGGCCGCCAAGGCCCGCCGCGCGCGTGCGCGCCGCGATCCGCAGCAGTTGCGCGATGCCGGTCTGCCCCGGCTCGTGCAGGTGGATGTCGAGCTTCGCGCCGCGTTTCTCCGCGATGCCGAACACGATGTCGAGCTGGCCGTCCGCGTCGCCGTCGAGCGTCGTCGGGTCGATGCCGCCGACCACGTCGGCGCCCTCGCGCACGGCCGCGTCGAGGATCTCGGCGGTGCCGGGGCACGACACGACGCCCGCCTGCGGAAACGCGACCAGCTCGATGTCGACGATGCCGCGCCACTGCTCGCGCGCGGCCATCACCGCGTGCAGGTTCGCGAGGCCGGTGGTCGCGTCGACGTCCACGTGGCTGCGCATCGCGACCGTGCCGAACGCGGCCGCCTGCGCGATCAGCGCATTGGCACGCTCGACGATCGGCGGCGCGGCCGCGAGCAGGCGCTTTTCGGCGGCGAGCCGCTCGCGCAGCGTCGCGGCCGGCGCGTGCGGCACCCAGCGATCGCCGACGAAGCTCTTGTCGAGATGGATGTGGCCGTCGACGAAACCGGGCAGCACGAGCCGGCCGTCGAGATCGACGATGTCCGCGCCGGGCGGCGGTACGCAATCGGGGCCGATCGCGACGAAGCGGCCGTCGCTGACGACGAGGTTCAGGGGCTGGCCGTCCGGAGCGACGGCGTTGATGAAAATGCGATCTGTCATGGCACGGGCGCTGTGAGGCGGTCGCGCCGGAGCGGGCCGGCGCAGCACGCAGCCGGCGCGGAGCGGAGCGACCGTAATCGGAACGTGCGGCCACGATATCGGACGCCGCCGTGCGCGACCAATTAAATGTCGCGATGCCGCGCATTCGATTTCACGATGCGGGCGCCGGCGCCCGGCTGCCCGGCGCCCGGAAATTCTTGCCGATACGCGGCCCCCGCGCGCCGCCCACCGTCCAGGATTTACACGGCAACAGACTTTACACGTTGTTACCTGGCCGCTCCGGACGCCCATGCGGCCATTCCTTATACTCACGCCGAGTTCGCCACCCCGTCTCAAAATCCCCACGGCGAACACGTTGCCGATGCAGGAACCATCATGAAGCGCATGCCCTCCACGAAGACCATTCTGTTCGCCTCGCTCGTCGCCGTGGCGGCGCTCCCGCTGACTGCCTGCGTCGCGCCGGGCTATGGCCCGTACGGCGCGCAGGGCTATCCGCAGCAGCAATACGCGACGCCCGGCTACGCGCAGCCGGCGTATTCGCAGCCGGGCTACGTGCAGCAGCAACAGCCCGCCTATCCGAACCAGGCACCGTCGCCGTACGACTCGCAATACGGAAACCAGTACAACAATCAGTACGGGAACCAGAACCAGTACGGCAACCAATACGGCACGCAGTACGGCACGATCTCGAACATCCGCCCGGTGAGCAGCGCGGTCGCGCCGGCGGGCATCGCCGGCACCGTGGTCGGCGCGCTGATCGGCGGCGTGCTCGGCAACCAGATCGGTGGTGGCCGCGGCCGCGATGCGGCGACCGTGATCGGCGCGCTCGGCGGCGCCGTCGCCGGCAACCAGATCGGCCAGCAGATGGGCGCGCAGCAGGCGCCGAGCGGCTACCGGATCGACGTGCAGGTCAACGACGGCTCGATGCGCTCGTTCGACGTGCCGACGCCGGGCGACCTGCGCCCGGGCGAGCGCGTGCGAATCGACGGCAGCCAGCTGTCGCGGTATTGATCGCCCTCCGGCGCCGGGCACGTCAACCCGTGACCGGCGCTTGCGCGCAGCATGACTGTGCGACGAACGTCCATCACGCGCGCTCGGCCCCGAGCGCGACCTGCGTCGACTGCGCGGCCGCCTGCAGGCTCACGGAGCGTCGATAGATCACCGTCAGCACGACGATCGTCACCGCGCCGACGATCAGCGAGCCGCGCGTCGACGGGTCGATGCCCAGCATCACGAACACGAACGCGACGAACGCGAGGCAGATCCACGACGTGACGCGCGCGTACGGCATGCGGAAATGCGTGGTCACGCCGCGCGCGGCCATCACGCGGCGGAACCGCATGTGCGTCAGCACGATCATCGCCCACGTGACGAGCACCTCGAACGACAGCAGCGACATCAGCCAGCCGAACACACGCGCGGGCACCACGTAGTTCAGCACGACCCCAACCGACATGCACCCGATGGTCAGCGCAACCGCGCGCGACGGCGAGCCGCTTGCGCTCAGCCGCGCGAACGGCGCGGGCGCGAGGCCGTTTTCCGCGAGGCTCACGAGCATGCGCGCGGCGCTGAACACGACGCAGTTGAAGCTCGACAGCGCGGCCGTCACCACCACGAAGTTGACGATGCCCGCCGCCTGCCGCAGCCCGAGCGCCTCGAAGGTCGTCACGAACGGGCTGCCGTGCGCGCCGAGCCCGGTCCACGGATAGAGCGCCATGATGATGAACATCGCACCGACGTAGAAGATCAGGATCCGCCACAGCACCGCGTTGATCGCGCGCGGGATCACCTTCTGCGGCTCGCGCGCCTCGCCGGCGGTGAGGCCGATCATCTCGACGCCCGCGAACGAGTACGCGATGATCGGCAGCGCGCTCAAGAGCCCGAGCACGCCATGCGGGAACACGCCGCCGTGCCGCCACAGGTTCGACAGGCCGACCGGCACGCCGGCATGGCCGATCCCCGTGAACACGATCAGCGCGCCGCCCGCGATCATCAGCAGGATCGTCGCGACCTTGATCAGCGCGAACCAGAACTCCAGCTCGCCGTACGCCTTCACGTTGAGCATGTTGAAGCCGGTGATCGCGACGATCGACGACACGACCCAGAGCCATTGCGGCACGTCGGGAAACCAGAAACCCATGTAGATGCCCACCGCGGTGGTCTCCGCCACGCCGACGCCGACCATCAGCAGCCAGTAGTTCCAGCCGACCAGGTAGCCCGCGAACGGCCCGAGGTATTCGAACGCGTACGCGCCGAACGAGCCCGCCACCGGCCGGTGCACGGCCATCTCGCCGAGCGCGCGCATGATCAGGAAGATCATCGCGCCGCCGATCAGGTAGGCCACCAGCACGCCCGGCCCGGCCGCCTTGATCGCGGACGCCGAGCCGAGGAACAGGCCGACGCCGAGGGCCATGCCGAGGGCCATGAACGAAATCTGGCGGGCGCTGAGATCGCGCCGCATCGTGTGTTGTTGCATGTCGTCTCCAAACGTTGATCGTCACGGCCCGCCGGTTGGGTCGGCCGTTGGACGGGCGGCCCGGATCGTGTCCGTGGCTCGCCCTGCAGCATCGCGCGGCGCCGGGATCAGCGGCCGCGCAAAAAGCGCTCGACCCGGAACGGCGCCGGATCGACGAACGGGCGCGTGCCCATCACCAGGTCGGCCACCAGCCGGCCCGTCACCGGGCCGAGCGTGAAGCCGTGATGCGCATGGCCGAAGGCAAACCACAAGTCGCGGTGGCGCGGCGCCGCGCCGATCACCGGCAGCATGTCCGGCGTGCACGGCCGGCGGCCGAGCCACGGCACGCCGTCGACGCGCGCGCCGAGCGGGAACAGCCGCCGCGCGACCGGCTCGACGGCCGCGAGCTGCACCGGCGTCGCCGGCGTGTCGCGCAGGCCGAGCTCGGCGCCCGTCGTCAGGCGGATGCCGCGCGTCATCGGCGCGATCAGGAAACCGCTGTCCGCGTCGAGCACCGGCTGGTTCAGCCGCGCGCCCGGCTGCGCCGCGTAGTGCATGTGATAGCCGCGCTTGACCGCGAGCGGCAGCCGGTAGCCGAGCCGCTCGCACAGCAGGTCCGACCACGGGCCGAGCGCGACGACCGCCGCGTGCGCGTGGAACGGGCCCTCGGCGGTGTCGACGCGCCAGCCGTTGCCGGGGTCGTTCGCGAGCGTCAGCGCGTCGCCGGTCACGATGCGGCCGCCGAGCCGCTCGAAGTGCCGCGCGTACGCCGTGACGAGCCCGTGCGGATCGCGGATCGAATCGGAGCCGGTGTAGCGCAGCGCGCCGATCAGTTCCTTGCTCAGGAACGGCTCCGCGTCGCGCAGGCCGGCGACGTCGAGCGCGTCGAAGGTCACGCCGTATTCGGCGCGCCAGCGTTCTGCGTTGCGGGTTTCGGCATCGCGCGTCGCCGCGCGGCGGAACACCTTGAGCCAGCCGCCCTCGCGCAGCAGCGCGCCCGCGCCCGCCGCGTCGATCAGCGCGCGGTGTTCGGTCACGCAGTGCTCGATGAGCGGCGCGTACACGCGCGCGATCTCGGCGTGGCGCGCGGGATGCGAATTGCGCCAGTAGCGATACAGGAACGGTGCGAGCTTCGGCATCGCCGCCGCGTGATAGCGGACGTCCGGCGAACGGTTGCACGCGTACTTGAGCAGCGTGCCGAAGCCGCGCGGAAACGCGTACGGGTACACGCCTTCGCGCTGGATCAGCCCGGCATTGCCGAACGAGGTCTCGTTGCCGGGGGCCTTGCGGTCGACGAGCGCGACCGACAGGCCGCGCTGCTGCAGATGCACGGCAACGGACACGCCGATCATGCCGCCGCCGAGGACGAGCGTATCGAACTTCACGGGGAAACTCCTCCAGGCGCGCGGTGCCGGGCTCAGGCGAGCGCGGTCACGGCGATTTCGACGTCGAGGCCGGGCTTCATCAGCAGCGCCTGCACGCACGCGCGGGTCGGCGCGTGGCCGGCCGGCACCCATGCGTCCCACACCGCGTTGAACGCGTCGAAGTGCGCGGCGTCGCTGAGCCACACGTTCGCGGTGATCACGCGGGTCTTGTCGACGCCGGCCGACGCGAGCAGCGCGTCGATGCGCGCGAGCACTTCGCCTGCCTGCACCGCGAGCGGCGCGCCGGCCGAGTCGGGCACCTGGCCGGCGAGATGGACGAAGCCGTTCGCGATCACGACCTGGCTCATGCGCGCGTTGGTCTGCAGACGCTGGATTTCACTGGACATCGAGGGCACCTTCGAGTGGCCGGCCGCGACGGACCGGCGGGATGACGGGGAACAGGGTGGCGGCGCGCGGCCGGGTTGCCGCGGATTTCGCGCCGCCCGATGCTAGAGTTGCCATCACGCCCCACCCTGGCGATTTCGACGAAAATTATCATATACGAGAAAATTATTTCTCGTATACGACAAAACCCTAGCCAGGCCGCACACGCATCACGCCGAGTTTCCGATGTCCAAAGCCACCGCCCCCGTTCCGCCGGCGCCTGACGCCGAACCGCCGCGCCTCGATCACCAGACGGTGGGCGCGCGGCTGCGCGACGCGCGCAAGTCGCGCGGCCTGACGCTCGCGCAGCTGTCCGAGCGCTCGGGCATCGCGGTGTCGACGATCTCGAAGGCCGAGCGCGGCGACATCGCGCTCACCTACGACAAGTTCGCGGCGCTCACGCACGCGCTCGCGCTCGACTTCGACGCGATGTTCGGCCGCGCGGCGCCGGCCGGCGCGATGCCGCCGACGTTCACGCCGGCCGGCCGGCAGATGGTGTACGACACGCCGAACTACGCGTACGGGATGCTCGCGAACGACCTGACCGGCAAGCGGATGGTGCCCGTGCGCGGGCGGATTCATGCGCGCAAGCTGTCCGACTTCGCCGACTACATCCGGCACAGCGGCGAGGAGTTCGTGTTCGTGCTGAGCGGCGAGCTGGAGCTGCGCTTCGAGAACGGCCAGGCGTTCCGGCTCGCGACCGGCGACAGCCTGTATTTCGACAGCTCGGTCGGGCACGTGTACCTGAGCCTCGGCGACACCGATGCCGAGGTGCTCGCGTGCTGCGTCGACGGCGAGGCCGAGCGGCCGCGCGACGCGATCTGAAGCGGCCGCGCGGCACCGCGGCGTCGATCGGCACGGCAGGCGTGGCCGAATCCGACTAGCATTGGCGTGCCCTGCGGCGCGACGCGCCGCGGATTCCGACGATCCACCCGACCCACGACCCATGATCACGATTCGCCTGCTCGACGCCGCCGACGCCATCCTGTTCCAGGCCCTGCGCCTCCTTGCGGTCGCCACGTCGCCGACCTCGTTCCTGCCGACACGCGACGAGGAAGCCGCGCTGCCGATCGAAGAACGCGCCGCGCGCCTGCGCCCGACGCCCGCGCAGGCCGTGTTCGGCGCGTTCGACGACGAAACGCTCGTCGGCATCACCGGCGTGCGCCGCGATGCGCGCATGAAGGTCGCGCACAAGGCGACGATCTGGGGCGTGTTCGTCGATCCGGCCTATCGCGGGCGCGGCATTGCGCAGTCGCTGCTCGACGGCGCGACCGCGCATGCGGCGCAGGCGTGGCAATGCCGCCAGTTGATGCTGTGCGTGAACGAGACCAACGCGACGGCCGAGCGGCTGTATGCGTCGCAATGCTTCGTCCGGTTCGGCACGGAACCGCGCTCGATGTTCGTGGACGGCCGCTTCTACGACGAGCATCACATGGTGAAGACGCTGGCATAACGCGTCGATACGCATCCGCGCGTGCCGCGGGTACATCGCCGCCGCACGCGCGCATTCCGCCTTCTCGCGGCGCTAGCGCCGATCCGTGAGCGTCGTGTTCACGGCCTGCCCGGCGATCACGACGTTCGACAGCACCATCCCGCTCACGTTGTACGCATAGACGGGCCCCGGCGACGTCGCCGTCGGCGTGTCCGACGCCACCGGTGTGCCGAAATCGCAGTCGCGGATCGTCACGCCGGCGATCGGCTGGACGGCCGGCGTGGGCGGCGCGCCGTTGTAGTCGAACGCAACCGGCCCCTGCGCGACGATCGCCTGGAAGCACGATGCGCTCACGCCGTTCAGCGTCACGTTGCTCGCCTTCAGGTCGGCGATCGTCACGTTCTGCACGAGCGGCGGGCGCGAGCGCACCGCGTCGTTCGCGGGCTGGTAATCGCAATCGAACGTGACGATGCCGCCCTGCGCGGCGGACGGGTTGCCGGCCGCCGCCGTCGCAACGCCGAGCGGCACGCTCGCATTGATCGGGCTGCCCGCGAGCAGCGCGCTGCCGTAGCCGCCGCCCTTCAGGTTCACGCCGTTCGGCAGCGTCACGCCCTTCACGTGGAAATCCTTCACGTGGCCGCCGCGGTTCATGTTGGTCTTCACGCGGATCGCGATGTTCAGCGGGTTGGTCTGCCAGTTCGCATTCAGCATCGACAGGTTGGTCGCGTAGATCTGCTCGACGCCGCCGCCCATCTCGCTGCCGAGCGTGATGCCGCCGTGGCCGCTGTTCATCGTGCAGTTGCGGATCAGGTGGCGCAACGCCCGCCCGTATTCCGTGTCGCGATCCTTGCCCGACTTGATCGCGATGCAGTCGTCGCCGGTGTTGAACGTGCAGTCCTCGCACAGCACGTTGGTGCACGCGTCCGGATCGAAGCCGTCGTTGTTCGGGCCGATGCTGTCGGTCGTCACGCCGCGGATCACGACGTTGCGGCACGCGGCCGGATGGTGCTGCCAGAACGGCGTGTTCTGCGTCTGGTAGTTCTCCATCAGCACGTTCGTGCAGCCGATGAACTCGACCATGCACGGCCGCAGGTAATGGCCGAGCCCGAAGATGCGCTGCTCGACCGGCACGCCCGCCTCCGATAGCGCCGGCAGGTAGTTCTGGTCCTGCTGCCACGGCGTGACGGGCGACGTCAGCAGCGCGTACAGCGCATCGGGGATCGCCGGCGCGACGATGCGCAGGTCGACGTTGTTCGGGTTCGCGAATGCCTGGCTCGGCACCGCCGCGCCCGCGCCGTAGGCGCCCGACGAACCCTTGAAGGTCCACCAGCACACGCTGTTGTTGCCGCTGCCGGAGAACGGCGTCATCGCCTGCCCGTTCAGCACCGACGTCGGGCCTTCACCGGTCAGCGCGATGTTCACCGCGTTGCGCGCGTACACCGGCGCGCCGTAGTTCAGGCAGTCGTTCGCCTGCCAGCGGCTGTAGTAGAGGCGGCCGTTCGCACCGCAGTCGACCGGGCCGTCCTTCGCGTAGTCGGCCGGGTTCGGGCTGAAGTAGATCGTGCAGTTCGCGCTCAGGTGGAAGTTCACCTGGCTCTGCAGCACGATCGGCCCCGCGCAATACCAGTTGCCGGGCGGCACGACCACGCGGCCGCCGCCTTCGCGATGGCACGCATCGATCGCCGCGAGAAACGCCGGACGCGCATCGAACGCGCCGGGCGCGGCCGTCAGCTCCGAGCCGGGGCTCACCGGCGACTTCGCGGTGTTCGTGTAAGGAGACGCCTGCGGGACCGTCGCGCACGGGCGCGCGCCGTAGCGCGTCACGTCGAACTCGCGGCCGTGGAACGCATGCCGCGACACGTGCGCGAGCGACGCGGCGATGCGCGCGGCCGCGCCATGTTCGCCCCAGATCGGATCGACTGCCGACGCGCTCGACATGCTGCCTCCGGCAAAGGCCCGGGTCGCCGCGAACGGCCCGCCGAGCATCGCGCCGCCGGCCAGCGCGCCGGTCCAGCCGAGGAACGCGCGGCGCGACAGCCGCTGCGGCGATCGAAACCGGACGGATGAAGACGAACGACGGCGGGCTGCGGCCATGGGCACGCCTCCAGTGTATTGGGCAATCGATGTGCCGAGTGGGGCATCTTTATTTATATGTCGTCGTACCATGCGGAACAGTCTAGTCTCCGCAGGCACCCTCTCCGACTCTGTCATTTACCCTGTTTTTATGCGGAAATTCTGGAATATGTGGGCGCACACTCACATCTCTCGCATTGACATTGATATACGTTATCGTATGTTTATGCGCACAAACTTCATGTCCGATGGATACACGGTCAAGCCCGAATCGACCGCGCCTGAGGAGTATGACAAGCTCGCGCAGGCGTCATCCGATCCACTCGTCAGAGGAGTTCCACTTGCCTTCCCGCCACGGAGTCGACCTCACCCGCGCCCGCGCGCTGTTCGACCGCGAGCGCCGTGCGTTCACCGAAGCGATGCCGAAATCCCGCGCGCTATCCGCGGAAGCGGCCGAGCATCTGCTGTTCGGCGTGCCGCTGCACTGGATGCGGGACTGGTCGACGCCGTTTTCGCTGTACGTGAAGGAAGCGCGCGGCGCGACGTTCACCGACGTCGACGGCCATCGCTACGTCGACTTCTGCCTCGGCGACACGGGCGCGATGTTCGGCCACGCGCCCGAACCCGTCGCGCGTGCGCTCGCGCAGTAGGCGACGCGCGGTTTCACGACGATGCTGCCGAGCGAGGATGCGGTGTGGGTGTCGCACGAACTTGCGCGCCGTTTCACGCTGCCGTATTGGCAGTTCGCGTTGAGCGCGAGCGACGCGAACCGCTTCGTGCTGCGCTGGGCACGCGCCGCCACCGGCCGCAACACGATCGTCGTGTTCAACGGCTGCTATCACGGCACGGTCGACGACGTGTTCGTCGATCTGATCGACGGCCGCCCGGTGCAGCGCGACAGCCTGCTCGGGCAGGCCCACGACCTGCTCGCGAACACGCGCGTCGTCGAGTTCAACGATCTGAACGCACTCGAAGCCGCGCTGCGGCAAGGCGACGTCGCGTGCGTGCTCGCCGAGCCCGCGATGACGAACATCGGCATGGTGCTGCCCGATCCCGGTTTCTGGGATGCGGCGCGCGCGCTGACGCGCCGCTACGGCACGCTGCTCGTGATCGACGAAACGCACACGATCAGCAGCGGCCCGGGCGGCTATGCGGTCGCGCACGGGCTCGATCCCGACGTGCTGGTGGTCGGCAAGCCGATCGCGGGCGGTGTGCCCTGCGCGGTCTACGGTTTCAGCGCGGAATTCGCGGAACGCGCGAAGCAGGCGAAGCTGAACGCGCCGCCCGGACACTCGGGTATCGGCACGACGCTCACCGCGAACATGCTGGCGACGCACGCGATGCGCGCGACGCTGGCGGAAGTGGCCACGGACGCGGCGTACGCGCACATGTTCGAACTCGCCGCGCGGCTTGCATCAGGGCTCGAACAGGCGATCGCGCGGCGCCGGCTGCCGTGGTGCGTGACGCGCATCGGCGCGCGCACCGAATTCCAGTTCGCGCCCACGCCGCCGCGCAACGGCACGCTCGCCGGCGCGCAGCTCGACAGCGAGCTCGAACACATCGTGCATCTGTATCTGCTGAATCGCGGCGTGCTGATCACGCCGTTCCACAACATGATGCTGGTGTGCCCGGACACGACGGCGCAGGACGTCGACCGGCTCGTCGCGCAATTCGATGCGTGTCTCGGCGAACTAGTGTGACGGCAGGCCGATCAGGGGTCGATCCGCTTGTCGTCGCCCGACGACGCGGTCGGCTCGAACAGCAGCACGAGATCGCCGACATAGCTGCCGTTGATGCGCGCCGCGCCGGTGCGGGCCGGCGCGTCGACGTTGATCTTCAGGTCGTGGATTTCGTCGAAACCGCCGTTGGCCTGCTTGACCTGGGTGATCTTTCCCACCGTGCCCGGCGCGACGACCTGCGTCCCGCCGGTGCTCGTCAGCACCACCTGCGCGTTGGCCATCTCGTACGAACCGTTCGACAGTTTCAGCGGATGCGCGAGCGTGACGGTGAAGTCGGGGTTCTTGGTCCACACGCGGATCGGCAGCGTCTTGTTGAATGACTGCTGCGTGTAGTCGTTCGCGTCCAGTTCCACCGTGCCGTACCAGGTCGAGCCGTCCGGCTTCGACACGAAGATGCTGTCGCCGATATGCGCGGTCAGCGTGATCTTCTTCACGACCGCTTGAGGCGAAGGCTGGCCCGCATGCGCGATACCGGCCAGTGCGCCGCTCACGCCGAGCGCCAGGACGAGTGTGTGAATTTTCATTTGTCGACTCGAAATAAGATTATTTTTAATTCGATCAAGACCACAAAATCATTCAAGACATAAAACCCATCCGCCGCATAAAAATATTAATTCTGAAATTTTAAATCACGGCGCAATTCGCCTCCCCTTAATCGCGCCAAACCTTATCTGGCGGCCGTTGCCCGGCCGCGCATGTCGGCGCGCGCCGAACACCACCAGTATTGCAGGAATCTCAAAATTCAATATACGTGAAAACCTTCATACCGAATTCCCCGTGACGTTTATATCAATTAGCCGGTCAATCAACCCGCGCGCGCCATTTCGTTTTCCGGTTTCCGCGTCTTTCGACGAACAGGACCCTACAAAAACCGGCGCAATGACGTCGGCATCGAGCCGGTCATTGCGCCGCGAGCGAACATCGCTCGCGCCAGGCCATCAATCCAGACACGGCTTCCCCGCCGGCAAAAACTGCCCGCGTCCCGGCTCGACCGCCAGCAGCCGGCCGTCCTCGACGAGCAGCTCGCCGCGCGACAGGCAATGCCGCGGCCAACCCGTCACCTCGATCCCTTCATACGGCGTGTAATCGACCGCGTGATGCAGCGACGCATTCGCGATCCGCACACGCTTGTCCGGATCCCACACGACGATGTCCGCATCCGCGCCCACCGCGATCGTCCCCTTGCGCGGATACAGCCCGTACAGCTTCGCTGGCCGCAGCGACGTCAGCTCGACGAACTGGTGCAGCGACAGCCGCCCCGCGCGCACGCCGTCGAACAGCAGCGGCATGCGCGTCTCGAGCCCCGGGATGCCGTTCGGAATGTGGTCGAAGGTCGCCCGGTGCCCGCTCGGATGCTTGCCGCACGGATCGTCGTAGTTGAACGGCGCGTGATCGGACGAGAACACCGAGAACACCCGCTGCTTCAGCGCCTTCCACACCGCCTGCTGGTTCGCCGGATCGCGCGGCGGCGGGCTGCACACGCATTTGGCGCCTTCGTAGTCGCCGTGGCCGAGATCGGCCGCGGTCAGGTACAGGTACTGCGGGCACGTTTCCGCGAGGATCGGCAGCCCGCGCGACTGCCCCCAGCGGATCTGCTCGATCGCCTCCGCGCCCGACACGTGCACGATCAGGATCGGCACGTCGACGAGCTCCGCGAACGCGATCGCGCGATGCGTCGCCTCGCGCTCGACCACCGCCGGCCGCGCGTGCGCATGGAAATGCGGCGCGACGTGCCCGTCGCCGAGCAGCCGCTCGGTCAGCCAGCCGATGCAGTCGGAGTTCTCCGCATGCACCATCACGAGCGCGCCGTGCGCGCGCGCGACGCTCAGCACGTCGAGCATCTGCCGGTCGTTCAGCTTCAGGTCGTCGTAGGTCATGTAGACCTTGAACGACGTATAGCCATTCGCGATCAGTCGCGGCAGCTCCTCGGCCAGCACGTGCGGCGTCGGATCCGCGACGATCAGGTGGAAACCGTAGTCGACCACCGCGCGGCCCTCGGCACGGCGGTGATAGTCGTCCACCGCCGCCTGCAGCGACTGCCCCTTCGCCTGCGCGGCGAACGGGATCACGGTGGTCGTGCCGCCGCAGATCGCCGAGCGCGTGCCGGACAGGAAATCGTCGGCCATCCGCAGCCCATCGGGCATTGGCTGGTCGAGATGACAATGCGCGTCGACGCCGCCCGGCATCACCAGCATCCCGGTCGCGTCGAGCTCGCGCGGCGCGCGCGGCAGGCCGTGGCCGAGCACGGCCACGCGCCCCGCGCGGATGCCGATGTCGCACGAGAACCGGTCCGCCGCCGTCACGACGTCCGCGTGACGGATCACGAAATCGAGATCGTTCGACATGGCGCGCTCCTCAAGCCACTTCACCGAACAGGCGGCCCCAGCCCTTGACCTGCCGCGTGTCGTAGTCGGCGAGCTGCAGCGACTTCCACACCACGGTCGAGATCGTGTCGTAGATCGGAATGCCGGTTTCCTCCTCGAGCGCCGGCACCAGATGCGCGGCGTTCAGGTTCGTGCAGAAGATCGAGATCGCGCGCGGGCCGGCCTTCGCAACCTCGCGCACCATCCCGCCGATCTGGTCGCCCGTCACCTCGGAGAACGAGAAATTGACCTTCAGGTTCAGGTGACGCTCGGCGATGCAGTTCAGCCCCGAGCGGCGATAGTTGTCGACGATCTTCGTCTGCACATCGTCGAGATACGGCGTGACGAGGCCGAACTCGTGCGCGTTCGTCTTCTTCAGGATCTCGTTGAGCGCGAGCACGGACGTGGTCGCCGGAATGCCGGTTGCCTCGGTGATCCGTTGGCACAGCCGCTCGTCGGCCTCGAAGCCGAGCCAGCCGGACGACGTGCCGTTCCACGCGATCACGTCGACCTTCGCGTCGGCGAGCAGCATCGCGGCCTGGATGATCTTGTCGTCGTCGAACTGGCCGAGCGCCTGGCCAGACAGCGAGATCTCGGTCACCGGGAAGCGCGCGAAGTGCGCGGACACGCCCGGCAGGCCGGCGACCATCGCGCTCGTCAGCGGCTCGAGCGAGGTGTTGGAGGACGGCGTCAGCATGCCGAGAAGGGTGCGCTTTTTCATGGGAAGTCTCTCTACCAGTAAAAGGGTTCGGTCAAACGTCAGACGGGAAGCTTGTTTTCGTAGTCGATCGCGCTCGAGCACAGCAGCAGGCCGACGCCGGCCGCCGCGAAGAACATCAGCGCGAGGAAGTAGGAACCGGTGAACTGCACGATCGCGCCGACGATGATCGGCACGGTGATGCCGCCGATGTTGCCGCCGAGGTTCATGAAGCCGCCGAGGAAGCCGATCTTGTTGCGCGTGCCGAGCGACGACGGAATGCACCAGTACAGCCCGCACCAGCGCAGGAAGAACAGCGTCGTCGACAGCAGCGCGACCACCACGGCCGCGTCCTTCACGTACGCGACGGAGAAGATCGACACGGTGGCCACCAGCGCGGCGATGCCGAACAGCGTGCGCATCACGACGTTCGGGCGGCCGCCCGCGGCCTTCCACTTGTCGGCGATCCAGCCGCCAAGCAGCTCACCGACGAAGCCGCTGAAGAAAATGATGAAGCTCGAGCCGCCCATCGCCTTGATGTCGAAGCCGTGCACCTTGTGCAGGTAGTTCGGCATCCATGTGAGCAGGCCGTAGAACACGCTGTTGAAGCACATCCAGCCGAAGAACATGCACCACACCGAGCGGTACTTGAAGAAATCGCGCGAGCGGCCCGATGCGCCCGGCGGCTCGGCCGCGAGATCGCGTGCATGCGACGCCTCGATGTATTCCGCTTCCTGCTCGTTGACGCCCGGATGCTCGCGCGGCGAGTTGCGCACGTAGAACCACGCGAGCACGCCCGCCAGCACGGTGCCGATGCCAGCCACCGCGAACGCGAGCCGCCACGAGCCGAGCACCGCGATCAGCCCGGCGATCAGCACCGCGCCCAATGCCGCGCCGAGCGGTGCGCCGCCGTCGAGCAGCGTGGCCCCACGGCCGCGCTCGGTCTGCGTCATCCAGATCGCATTGAGCTTGCCGCCGGCCGGATAGATCGGCGCTTCGGACGCGCCGAGGCCGAGCCGCGTCAGCAGCAGCGTCGGCGCGCTCGTGCACAGCGCGGCGAGCGCCTGGAAGAAGCCCCAGAACACGGTCGCCGTCGCGATCACGATGCGCGGCTTGAAGCGGTCGGCGAGCATCCCGCCGGGGATCTGCATGAATGCGTAGGTCCAGAAGAACGAACTGAGGATCAGGCCCTCCATCGCCGGACCGATGTCGAACTCCTTCGAAATGAACGGCATCGCGACCGACAGCGAGGCCCGATCGACGTAGTTGATCGCGATCAGGCTCAGCATGACGACGAATATCTTCCAGCGGACGGCGGATTTGCCTACCGCCAGGGTGGCAACACCGGAGGTTGAAGACATGGACGGACTCCAGGGATGAACGAGGATGGTCAGGACGTCGCGCAACGTTGAGCCAAGTATAGGATTAGAAATTTATAATTACATATGGTGTAAACACTTGGTTTTATTGGATTTGTGTTTACGTTACCTGCACCAGAAGGGTCAGCATCGGTATCGTGATAAGCTTGCATCCATCATGAGCCAGCCCACCCGGAACCCCCTGCTCCTGCGCACCCGCGGCATGGCCGCGGAGATCGCCGCGCGCCTGCGCGTGATGATCGACGAGGGCGAACTGCCGCCCGGCGCGCGGATCGACGAAAAGGAACTGAGCCTCGCGTTCGACGTGTCGAAGACGCCGCTGCGCGAGGCGCTGAAGGTGCTCGTCGCCGAAGGCGCGGTCACGCACCGCCAGTACATCGGCTACCGGGTCGCGCCGATCGATCTCGACGATCTCACCGCGACCTTCGAGCTGCTGCACGGCCTCGAGGCGATGGCGGGCGAGCTGCTGCGGCGGCGCATCGGCGC
Organism: Burkholderia sp. SRS-46; assembly: GCF_004343775.1. Lineage (GTDB taxonomy): Bacteria > Pseudomonadota > Gammaproteobacteria > Burkholderiales > Burkholderiaceae > Burkholderia. The sequence continues at coordinate 105,044 of NZ_PTXL01000005.1, forward strand.
GCCGGCGCTCGCCGCGCTGCGCGCGAAGCACCAGCGGATGGTCGAATGCCACGCGGCCGGCAAGCGCGTCGAGTATTTCCGGCTGAACCAGCAGATTCATCAGATGATCGTCGACGCGGCAGGCAACCCGGTGCTGTCGGGCATCTATGGATCGCTGATGTCGAAGGTGCATCGCGCGCGCGGCGCCGCGAACGCGGACACGCTGCGCTGGGCCGAATCGCTCGGCGAGCACGAGGCGATCATGCAGGCGCTCGCCGATCCTGCGCACGCGGAGCTGCCGCAGGTGCTGCGCAGCCACTCGGAGAACACCGCGCGCGAAGTGCTCGCGATTCTCGAACGCGCGCGCGTGGCAGACACGGCGGGCAAGCGGCAGCCGGCCGAGGCGTGACGCGGCACGCCTGCAGCCTGTAACGATCCCGCGCTACGCAACCGGCAACGCGAGCCGCGCAAGCTCCGCGAAATACCGCGCGCCGGTCGACAGGATCTCGTCGTTGAAATCGTAGGTCGCGTTGTGCAGCGGCACGCCGCCCTGCGCCGACGCTTCGCCGTTGCCGATGAAGACGAAGTTGCCCGGCACGGCCTGCAGGAACGCGCCGAAGTCTTCCGAGATCATCATCGGCTGGACGTTCGGATCCACGCGTTCCGCGCCGGCGACGTGCGTCGCGGCCCGCACCGCCAGATCGACGTACTCCGGCGAATTCACCGTCGGCGCGAACTCGTGCGTGTAGTCGAACGTGCAATCCGCGCCATGCGCGCGGCAGATCCCTTCGCTGATCTCGCGCATGCGCGTGGCCAGCAGCGCCTGCACGTCGCGCGCATAGCTGCGCGTGTCGCCCTTGATCGTCACCGTCGACGGGATCACGTTGCGCAGCCCGTCGGTGATGAACTCCGTGCACGAGATCACGGCCTGCAGCCCCGGATCGAGATTGCGCGACACGATCGTCTGCAGCGCGAGCACGATCTGCGAGCCGATCACGATCGGGTCGATGCCCATCTGCGGCCGCGCCGCATGCGTGCCACGCCCGTTGATCCGGATCACGAAATTGTCCTCGCTCGCCATGATGCCGCCCGCGCGCGTCGCGAACGTGCCCGCGCGCATGCCCGGCATGTTGTGCGCGCCGAAGATCGCGTCCACCGGAAAGCGCTCTAACAGCCCGTCGGCCATCATCGCCTTCGCGCCGCGGCCGTGCTCCTCGGCCGGCTGGAAGATGAAGCGCACCGTGCCGTCGAAGCCCTTGCGCTCGGCCAGCAACCGCGCCGCGCCGAGCACCATCGACATGTGACCGTCGTGCCCGCACGCGTGCATCTTGCCGGGCGTGCGCGACGCATGCGCGCGGCCCGGCGCGTGCTCGGCGATGTTCAGCGCATCCATGTCGGCGCGCACGCCGATCGCGCGGGTGCCCGTGCCGACCGTCAGGTTCGCGACGAGCCCGGTGCCGCCGATGCCGCGATGCACGTCGAGGCCGAGCGTCGTCAGGATGCGCGCGACGTAGTCGGACGTGTTCACTTCCTCGAAACCCGTTTCCGGATGCTGGTGCAGATGGTGTCGCCAGGTCTTCAGCTGGCCTTGCAGCGTGCTTTCCATGTCGCGCTCCTCGTCGATCGGCATCGTCATTGCACGGCGAGCGCCGTGCGTTGCAGCCAGTCGTGCTGGCGGGCCAGCACCGCGTCGGCCGGCTCGCCGGCGCAGCGTTCGTAGACGGACGGCGCCGTCGCGCCTTCCGTGTTGATTGCGAGCACCCGCGCGTTCGCATCGAGCCCCGCCGCGCGCGCGGCGTCGCGATCGCGCATCAGCACCGCGAGCCCCGCCACGCCGGCCGCGCCCGATTCGCCGGCCACGAACGGCACGTCGCGATCGCTGCCAGCCGCGAGCCCGCGCATCGCCTGCACTGCGTCGTCGTCGTCGATCAGCAGGAAGTGATCGATGCACGGCTCGAGGACATCCCACGCGAGCGGCGAGGCCTCGCCGCATGCGAGCCCCGCCATCACCGAATCGACCGAGCCGGTCGCCTTCGTCGCGCGGCCCGCGAGCGCGCTCTGATACAGGCAATCGGCCTGGCGCGGCTCGACGACGACGAAATGCGGCCGCCGCGTGCCGTCGCGCTCCCACAGATAGCTCGCGATCCCGGCGGCCAGGCCGCCCACGCCGCCTTGCAGGAATACGTGCGTGAACGGGGGCTCGCCATCCGCGCGCGCCGCCTGCGCGACGACCTCGGCCGCGATCACGCCGTAGCCCTGCATCACGTCGCGCGGAATCGCCTCGTAGCCGTCGTACGACGTATCCGACACCACATGCCAGCCGTTCGCCTGCGCGAGCGCCGCGGCATGCACCACCGATTCGTCGTAGTTGCCCGCGATCCGCACGATCCGCGCGCCCAGCTCGGCGATCGCGCGCTCGCGTTCCGCGCCGACGTGCGCGTGCAGCACGATCACGCAGCGGCAGCCGATCGCACGCGCGGCGGCGGCGAGCGCGCGGCCGTGATTGCCGTCGGTCGCGCTGATCACGGTCAGGTCGGCGAGCAGCGCCGCGTGACGGCCGTCGATCAGGTCTTTCGGGTCGAGGCCGTGCGACCGCCGCAGCCGCATCGCGAGACGCATCAGCGCAATCGGCGCGCCCAGCGCCTTGAAGCTGCCGAGCGGCGAGCGGCACGACTCGTCCTTGACCGCGAGCCGCGCGATGCCGAGCCGCGCGGCCGCGTCGGGCAGCTCCCGCAGCGGCGTCGGCGCGCGGCTGAGGAGCGGCCAGTGCGACAGCCACGCGCGGCTCTCGTCGGCGGACGCGATGTTCAGCACGCGTCGCAGCGCGTCGGGATAAGGGGCGCGCGACGCCCGGGGGTTGGCGATCAGCATGGCAGGTTGGCTCCGGAAGGACGAGACGGCTTCGGAAATGGTCCGTCGGTTGGTTCGCATCGGGAAAGCGCCGCTTGCGCCTGCCCTCGATGAACAAAATAATATTGCGCAGGCGGATCAACGAATTCTCCAAGTTGACCGCTTTCACGCAAAAATTTCTCATTCTTTCGAGGTTTCACGCGCCATCATGACCACCCCACTCGATGCGTTCGATCGCAAGCTGCTGATGGAAGTCCAGCGCGACGCGCAGACGCCCCAGAACGAACTCGGCGCGCGCGTGAACCTGTCCACTGCGGCGGTGAACCGGCGGCTGCGCCGGCTCGCGGAAGACGGCGTGATCGAACGCTACACGGCGGTCGTTGCGCCGGAAAAGGCCGGGTATGCGCTGACGATCGTCGTCAACGTCGAAGTGGAAAGCGAGCAGATCAACCAGCTCGATGCGATGAAGCACACCTTCGAACAGTGTCCGCAGGTGCAGCAGTGCTACTACGTGACGGGTGAGTGGGATTTCGTGCTGATCCTCATCGTGCGCGACATGGATCAGTACAACGCGCTCACGCGGCAGCTGTTCTTCTCGAACAACAACGTGAAGCGGTTCAAGACGCTGGTGAGCATGAGCCGGGTGAAGGTGGGGCTGGGGGTGCCGGTCGACGAGGATGCGTAAGCGAAACGGCCGGCGCAAAGCGCCGGCCGTCCATTTCGACATCAGCTACAACTGAAACTCCCCGCCGCATTCACATCGCCGGCCCCGTTGTAGCGCGCCACCTTCGGATACGGACACAGCGGCCGCGTCCGCCCCGCCCCCCACGCCACCGGCACTTCCGCATTCGGCACCGCATTCGCCGCATCGCGCGCGGTCGCGACGACCGAATCCGGCGCTCGGCCTTCCTCGACCCATGTAACCAGCGGCGTCAGCATGTCGAACTGATCCGCCGTCGGCCCGCCCGAGCAGTGGTTCATCCCCGGCACCGGAAAGAGCCGCGCGAAATCCGACGCATCGCCGCCGTTCGCCTGCGCGAGCCGCGCATACCAGTCGCGCGTGTCGTTGAATGAAAACACCGGATCCCCCGTGCCGTGATAGACAAGCAGCTTCGCGCCGCGCGACTTCAGCGCCGACAGGTTCGTCTCGTCGGGCGGGGTCATGAACGACCATGCGGACTCCGTATAAACGCCATTCGTCGCGAAGATCGCCGGCGCGTCGTTGTCCATGTCGAAGCCGAGCGCGAAGCCGGGCAGGTTCGCCAGCGTCGCCGCGGGCTTCGGCGGCGTCATGAACGTGAACGCCATCGCGGCCGGATCGAGCGTGATCGAATTCGACTGCTTCCAGCCGGCCCAGTCGCTGCCGGCCATGCCCGGATCGTATGGAAAGCTCGCGTACAGCGCCGCACCCGCGCTGTTGTGCGCGCCCACGAACACGCTCGCGAGCGCCGCCTTCTGCGCACCCGTCAGGCACGCGCCGGTGCGCGCGCCGTTCGCGCAGGTCGGGATGTCGGCGTCGACGCTGAAATGCGCCTGGCACGCGGCAACGTCCTGCACCATGCCGTCGGCCGCGCCGTCGAGCGCGTCGCACTTCTCGACGATCTTCGCGCCGACGAACTGCCGCTCGGCGTCGGTGAAGCTGCTGCGAAGGTCCGGCAGCCCGTTCGCGCCGGTCGCCGACGCGATCTTCGCGAACTGCTGCGCGCCGAACATCTCGCCGATCGCCGCCTTCGGCAAATGCACGCCCGGATCGCCCGCGATGATCCCGTCGTAGTCGGCCGCGTTGCGCGCCGCCGTCACCATCGCGTGCCGCCCGCCGTTCGAGCAGCCGCCGAAGTAGCTGCGGTCCGGCGCCTTCCCGTAGGCGACGCGGATCACCTGCTTCGCCATCGGCGTCAGCGCGTCGACCGCCGCATAGCCGTAATCGCGGCGGGCCTGCGGATCGAGGCCGAACAGCGGGTTCTGCGTGGCGCTGTGCCCGGAATCCGAGCTGATCACCGCGAAGCCCATGTTCAACGCGTTGGTCAGCGGCCCGCCGCCGCCGATCCCGCCGGTCGCCGTCACCACGTTGCCGTCGAGCCCGCCGTTCGCCTGGTAGAAGAAGCGGCCGTTCCACGCCTTCGGCAGGCGCATCTCGAAGCCGATCGCATAGGTCTTGCCGTCCACCGCGCTCACGCGCTCGTTCATCTTCCCTGCGATCACGCAGTGTTCGGCGATCGGCTTGCCGGCCACCGTCAGCGCGCCGGCGGCCGCGGTCGTCACCGACGTGAACGACGTGCTCGCATACGCCAGCTTCGCGGCAAGCGCGTCGCAGGTCTGCGTCATCGCGGCCGGGGTCGCGGCCGACAGGTGAGCGGGCGACGACGTGACCGAATCGTCGCCGCCGCAGCCGGCGAGCAATGCGGCGGACAATGGCGCAATGCAGAGGAATGCATAATTTATTTTCATGACGTTTCCCGTTTTCCGTACCGATGGCTCAGAACATGTGCTTGACGCCGACCATCGCGCCGAGCTGCCCCATGCCCGCACCCGGCGTCGTGCCCGGTCCGCCGCCGCTGACCGCGTAGCGCGCGTGTGCGCTGTTCCACAGATACGAGCTCTGCGCATAGACCGACGTGCGTTTCGTCAGCAGATAGGTCGCGCGCAGCGTCGCCATCGTCGCGCGCGTGTCGTGCGCGCTGTTGACGATCCGGTAGCCCTCGCCGTCGACGACGACATCCGGCTTGACCGCATACGACGCGCCGACGAAGAACAGGTCCGAATGCGCGCCCGGCGCGGCCGGCGAGCCGGTCGACACACGCCGCCCGATCCACCCTGCGCCGAGCCGCGCGCCCGCGGCCTGCGCGTACGCGCTCACATGCACGCGCGCGTCCTTGCCCGCGCTGCTCGTGAACGCGGCCGGCGCGACGCCGTCGAAGAAATTCGCGGCCGCGCCCGTGCCGCCGCGCTGCTCCTCGTATGACGCCGCCGCGCCGAAATACGCGCTGTCGTACTTGAGCATCACCGACCAGTTGCGGCATTCGACCGCCTTGCCGGGCACCTGCCCCGCGCACGTGCCCTGCCCCGGCGAGTTGCCGGTGCCCGCGCCGTCGCGGCCGAACGACCAGGCGGCGCCGAGCGTCACGCCGCGATAGGTGCCGAGGTAAGTCACCGCGTTGTCCGCGCGACCGTTCGGCACGTACGCATCGAGCGAGCCGAGCCCGTAGATGTCGGGGCCGATGATGTCCGCGCCCTGCAGCGCGAGGTAGGTCATCGTGTACTGGCGGCCGAACGCGAGCGTGCCGAAGCCACCCTTCAGCCCGACGAACGCCTGCCGCCCGAACATCCGCCCGCCTTGCCCGAGATCGCCGCCGCGCACGTTGAAGCCGCTTTCCAGCACGAACACGGCCTGGTAGCCGCCGCCGAGATCCTCGGTGCCGCGCAGCCCCCAGCGCGACGGCAGCTCGCCCGTCACGGCCGGCATGCGCACCACGTGATCGCCGGCCGCGTTCGCGTGCGACACGTATTCGATGCCCGTGTCGATGATCCCGTAGAGCGTCACGCTCGATTGCGCGTGCGCGCCCGGCGCGGCAAGTGCGCAGCATGCGCCGGCGGCCAGCAGGCCGCGCGTTGTCGTCGATTTCATGTTGAAGCGTCTCCAGACCTTGAGTGATGGCGCGCTCTGACGGCGCGCGTGAAAAAAACCGGACGTCAATCGCCGGACTGCGGCCGCCGGATCAGCAGCAGCGCGGCCGCGGCGGCCACCAGCGTGACGGGGATGCTCGCGCCGATCACGACCGGCGCGCTGCGGCCCATCGCGAGCAGTTGCGCGGCGGCGAGCGGCCCGACCACGGAGCCGAGCCGGCCGACCGCCACCGCCGTGCCGACGCCGGTGCCGCGCATCGCGGTCGGGTAGTAGATCGCGGCGAGCGCGTAGAGCACCGACTGGCCGCCGATCACGAACATGCCGGCCGCGAACGCGGCCGCCGCGAGCGACGCGAAGCCCGGCGCGGCCGCGAGCGCGGCGAGCGACAGCACGATCCCCGCATACATGCCGCCGACCACGCGCGACGCGCGCATCCGGTCCATCGCCGCGCCGATGCCGAGCGCGCCGAGCCCGCCGCCGACGTTGAAACAGATCTGCACGAGGCCGACATGCGCGCGGTCCAGCCCGCGCGCCGCCATCAGCGACGGCAGCCAGTTCAGCAGGAAATACAGGACGATCAGCGTGCAGAAGTAGCTGATCCACAGTTCGAGCGTGGACAGCGTGCGGCCGCCGCCGAACAGCGTGTGCGCGACGCTCGCGCGGGCCGCGTCGCTGCCGGCGACGTCGAGATACGCGCGCGACTCGGGCAGCATGCCGATCAGCAGCGGCACGAGCAGCAGCGGCCCCGCGCCGCCGACGTAGAAGATGTGGCGCCACTCGGTGTCGCCCGCGAGCAGCACGCCGATCAGCGACGCGATCACGCCGCCGAACGGAATCCCGCAATACATCGCCGCCACCGCGCTGCTGCGCGCACGCGGCTCGACCGCCTCGGACGACAGCGCGATCAGGTTCGGCATCGCGCCGCCGAGCCCGATGCCGGTCAGCACGCGCACCACCACCAGCATCGCGAAGCCCGACACCTGCGCGGTGGCGATCGACAGCAGTCCGAACAGCACGACCGATGCGATCAGCACGCGCTTGCGGCCGAACCGGTCGGCAAGGCGCCCGCCGAGCATCGCGCCGGGCAGCAGGCCGAAGGTGCCCGCGCTGAACGCGAGCCCCATCTGCGACACCGTGAGCCCGAATTCGCGCGCCATGCGCGGCGCGGCGACGCCGACCGATTGCAGGTCGAGCCCTTCGAGCAGGGCGATCGCGAAGCACAGCGCGAGCGTGGTCGCGACGGCCGGCTTCTCGGCTACGTAGGTGTTCATCTCGTCTCGTCTCCTCTTCTCATCCGTCGATCAGCGTGGGCGCTGATCCCGCGCGCCCGCCGCCGGCCAGAGGCGGACGAGCGCGCTGTCTCCCGGTGGATCGGTCGTCTTTATCAGGCAACCTGATTCTCTGGCCGTAAAAAAGCCGGCCGATGCGTCTGCCGGCCGGCCGATGCCTACGCGCGGATCACATCGGGATCGCGGCGCGCTGGATCGTAGAGCGCGTCGATCGCCGCCGCGCGATGCTGCTGCACGGCCGCCTGGTTCAGCGAGCCCTTGTCGGTTGCTTCGCCGAGATCCAGCGACGGCGGCGTCTCCATCACGCGAATGCGCGCCACGAACGTCGAGCTGCCGCTCGCGCCGCGATTGAGCCGTTCGAGCCAGCCGGCGAACACCGCGCGCACGGCCGGCGTGCGCAGCACGTCCGCCGCCGGCGCGTCGCCGCCGAGCCCGGCCAGCGCGCGGCAGGCGTCGAGACGCGGAAACACCAGCAGGCCGATGTCGTCGCGGTTGATCCCGGTCACGACCACGTCCTGCACATACGGCGCGCCGCTCGACACCGCATTCGCGCGCAGCGGCCCGACGCTGACGAACGTGCCGGTGCTCAGCTTGAAATCCTCGGTCAGCCGCCCGTCGAACTGCAGGCCGAGTTCCGGCCGCGCCGGATCGGCGAACGCGGCCGCGTCGCCGCTGCGGTAATAGCCTTCGTCGTCGAACACGTCGCGCGGGTCGACCTCCGCGTGCCAGTAGCCGCGCATCACGTTCGGCCCCTTGAAGCGCAGTTCGAGCTTGCCGCCGCACGGCGCGAGCTTCACGTCGCAGCCGGGCGCGGGCAGGCCGATATAGCCCGAGCGCATCAGCGGGCCGGTCGTGAACAGGCACGACGGCGACGTTTCCGTCATCCCGAGGCCCGCCATGATCCGGATGCGCTCGCCGCAATGCGCTTCGGTCACGCGATCGAGCCGGTCCCACGCGGCTTGCGACAGCCCCGCGCCGCCGAAGAAATACAGCTTCACGCGCGAGAAGAACGTGTCGCGCAGCGCGGCGTCGCGTTCGAGCGCGGCGGTCAGCTCTTCCCAGCCCTTCGGCACGTTGAAGTAGATCGTCGGCGCGATCTCGCGCAGGTTGCGCACGGTCTCGTCGAAGCGGCCCGGCACCGGGCGGCCGTCGTCGAGGTACAGCGTGCCGCCGTTGTACAGCGCGATGCCGAGGTTGTGGCTGCCGCCGAAGGTGTGATTCCACGGCAGCCAGTCGACCAGCACCGGCGGCTCGCGCGTCAGCTCCGGCATGGTCTGGCGCAGCATCTGCTGGTTGCTGCACAGCATCCGGTGCGTGGTCGGCACGGCCTTCGGCTGCTTCGTCGAGCCGGACGTGAACAGGATCTTCGCGAGATGGTCCGGGCCGATCGTCGCGTGGATCGCGTCGATCGTGCGCGGCACGGTGCCGAGCAGGCGCGCGAACGGCACGGCGTCGCGCGCGGTGCGTGCCGCCCCCGCGTCGCCGCCCTGCGCGACGATCAGCGTCGCATCGGCCGGCAGCGCCGCGTCGAGCGCGCGGGCGAATGCATCGCCGTCGGCGACGAACACCGCGCCCGGCCGCAGCACGCCGAGCGTATGGCGCAGCTTGCCGTAGTCGGTCGACACGAGCGAATACGCGGGCGAGATCGGCGCGAACGGCACGCCGGCCAGCATCGCCGCGAACATCAGCTGCAGGTGTTCGAGATCGTTGCCGGACAGCACCGCGAGCGGCCGCTCGGCCGACAGGCCGAGATCGGCAAGGCCCTGCCCGAGCGCGCGGGCGCGCTCGAGCATCTGCGCGTAGGTGATCTCGATCCAGCGCCCGTCCGTGCCGCGGCGGGCGGCGAGCACGCGGTCCGGATGCGCGTGCGCACCCTGCACGAGGCAGTCGGTCAGGCGGTCGGGATAGGCGCCGAGCGGTTCGCGCGCGTGCAATCGCCAGGTGCCGTCGGCGTCGCGCCGGATGTCGGCCGCGCCCTGCGCGACCGCCGCCGCGCGGTAGCGCGACCCGCCGTCGTGACGATCCGTGGCAGGCGAAGTCATCGATGCGTTCATCGCATTCCCTTCAGATCGGATAGTGACGCGGCGCGGTCTGCACGGTGATCCAGCGCAGCTCCGTGAACTCGCCGATCGACGCGCGGCTGCCGAAGCGGCCGTAGCCGCTCGCCTTCACGCCGCCGAACGGCATCTGCGCCTCGTCGTGCACGGTGGGGCCGTTGATGTGGCAGATCCCCGATTCGATCCGCCGCGCGACCGTCATCGCGCGCGCGATGTCGCGGCTGAACACGCTCGCCGACAGGCCAAATTCGCTGTCGTTCGCGAGCGCGACGGCGTCGTCGTCGCTGTCCGCGCGCAGGATCGCGACAACCGGCGCGAACGATTCCTCGCGGTACAGCCGCATGTCGGGCGTCACGCCGTCGACGATCGCGGGCTGCATCACCGCGCCGTCGACCCGGCAGCCGAGCGGCAGGCGCGCGCCGAGCAAACGCGCATCGTCGACGAGCGACGCCGCGCGCGCGGCCGCCGCCGCGTCGACCATCGTGCCGAGCGCATGGCCGGCCAGCGGGTCGCCCGCGACCAGCGTGCGCGCCTTCGCGACGAGCCGCTCGACGAGCGCATCCGCGATCGATCGCGCGGCGATCACGCGTTCGGTCGACATGCAGATCTGCCCCTGGTTGAAGAATGCGCCGAATGCGATCGCGTCGACCGCGGCGTCGAGATCCGCGTCGTCGAGCACGAGCACCGGCGCCTTGCCGCCGAGTTCGAGCAGCACCGGTTTCAGGTGCGCCGCCGCGTGGCGCGCGATGATGCGCCCGACGTGCGTCGAGCCGGTGAAATTGATCCGCTTCACGTGCGGATGCGCGATCAGCCGCTCGACGAGTGCCGGCGCGTCGGCCGCCGCGTGCGCGACCACGTTGACGACGCCCGCGCCGAGCCCCGCGTCGTGCAGCACCGCGCCGATCAGCGCATGCACGCCGGGGCACGATTCCGACGCCTTCAGCACGACCGTGTTGCCGCATGCGAGCGGCATCGCGAGCGCGCGGGTGCCGAGGATCACCGGCGCGTTCCACGGCGCGATGCCGAGCACGACGCCGCACGGCACGCGCATCGCGAGCGCGAGATTGCCGGGCACGTCGGACGGGATCACGTCGCCGTCGATCTGCGTGGTCATCGCGGCCGCCTCGCGCAGCATGTTCGCCGCGAGCGTCACGTTGAAGCCGATCCAGCCCGGCGTCGCGCCGGTTTCCGCGACGCCCGTCGCGACGAATTCGTCGAGGCGCGCGTCCATCAGGTCGGCCGCCTTCAGCAGCCGGCGGCGGCGCTCGGTCGGCGCGAGCGCCGCCCACGCGGGAAACGCGCGGTGCGCGGCATCGACCGCCGCGTCGACGTCGGCGGCGCCCGCGGCCGGCGCGCGCGACGCGAGCGCGCCCGTCGCCGGGTTGAAGCGGTCGAAAGTTCGGCCGTCGTGCGCCGCGCACCACTCGCCGCCGATCAGCATCCGTCTGTCTGTCATCGTTGTCTCCTGTCAGCGTGCGCCCGCTGCGCGGGCGCGCCGCATTACCGCTTGTACGCCTGCAGGCCGGGCTTGATCGCCTTGTCGTCGAGGAATTGCTTCAGTCCCTGTTCGCGGCCCTGCTCCGGATCGCGCAATTGCGCCTGGTCGAGCTTCGCGTACAGGTAATCCTCGCACTGTTCCCACGTCAGTTCACGCGAGCGCTTGAAGCCGTGCTTCGCCGCGCGCAACACGACCGGGTTCTTGTCGATCAGGCGCGCGGCGAGCGCGATCGTCGCGTCGCGCAGCTCCGCGAGCGGCACGCTGCGGTTCACGAGGCCCATGTCCGCGGCCTCGACGCCGGTGAACGTGTCGCCGGTCATGATGTAGTGCAGCGCGCGGCGATGCCCGACGGTATCCGCCATCGCCTTGCTGACGAGGTTGCCGGGCGGGATGCCCCAGTTGATCTCGGACAGGCCGAACACCGCCTCGTCGGCCGCGATCGCGAGATCGCACGCGACCAGCGGCGAGAAACCGCCGCCGAAACACCAGCCGTTCACCATCGCGATCGTCGGCTTGCCGTACATCCGCAAGCGCCGCCACTGCCATTCCGACGCGTCGCGCCGCACTTTTTCCTGCAGCGCGTCCGGGCCGCCGTCGATTTCCCGGAAGTACTCCTTCAGATCCATGCCGGCCGTCCACGCGGCGCCCGCGCCGGTCAGCACGAGCACCTTCGCTTCTTCGTCGAACTCGATCGCGTCGAGCACCTGCAGCATCTCCCGGTTGAGCGTCGGGCTCATCGCGTTGCGCTTCTCCGGACGGTTCAGCAACACCCACGCGATGCCTGCCTCCACGTTGACCTCGACGGTCTGCCAGCGGTTGTCGTACTTGCTCATGACTGTTCTGTTCCTGTCGTTCGTTCCAGTGCCGATTCGGTGCGCAGCGCCTCTGCTGCGAACGGCTTCATTTAATATCAGGCTACCTGATATTGCAAGCGACAAAAACGCCGGTGTAAACCCGGATCGGCTGGCCTGCTACGGCCCTCCGGTTCGGGGGAACGACCGGCGGTTTCGTGGGGGCGGCGGGTTCAGCCGCGCAGGTTGCGGGCGAACAGTTCGAGCGCGCGCTGCACGTGCGCGGCGTCGTCGGCGGGGAGATCGCCGAGCATGCGGCTTTCGAGCGGACGCAGCACGGCCTCGCATTCGCGCAGCATCGCCGCGCCTTCGGCGGTGAGCGTCAGCAGGATCACGCGACCGTGCGACGGATCGGCCTCGCGCGTGACGAAACCGCGGCTCGCCATCACGCTCATCACCTCGTTCGCCGATTGCGGCGTGATGAACGAACGCTCGGCAAGCTGCGCATTGGACGACGCGCCGCGCGCCTCGAGCACCGACAGTGCCGTGTACTGCGCGAGCGTGATGCCGAGCGGCGCGAGCGCGTCGCTCATGTGGCGGCGCAGCAGCCGGTCGAGGCTGCCGATCACGTAGGTCAGGCGCTGCGGCGAGCGGGCTTTCGGCTTCTCGCCGGTCGCGCGGGCAGCGGGCTTCGGATTCGCGTGCTTGGTCGGTGCGGGGCTCATAAAGCGGGCTGGAGGACGTTGCGGGCCATCTTACCAGCCCGCCCGCGCGACGCGTGTTCAGCCGCGCGCGGCCCGCCCGAGTGCAAAACGCGCGGTCTTCCCGCCCGCATACCGCGTCTGCGCGACGAACACGCCGCCGGCGTGCGCGTCGTTCGACAGCGCGGCGTCATCCAGCCCGACGCGTGCGCTCGTCACGTACAGACGTCCGTTCGCATCGAGCGTCACGCAGCTCGGCTGCGCGGTCGGCACGGCGATGCGATCCGTCTCGACGCCGTCCGGCCCGTAGCGGACGACCCGCCCCGCGCCCCACTGCGCATTCCACAAGCCGCCGTCGCGATCGACCGTCGAGCCGTCCGGTTCGCCGTCCGCATCGGTCAGACGCGCGAACGGCCGCACGCGATCGACGTCGCCGTCCGCGCGGTAGTCGCAAGCGAGAATTTCGCGCGACGGCGAATCGCAGAAGACCATCGTCGAACCGTCCGGCGAAAACGCGATGCTGTTCGCGATCGCCGCCGGCGGCAGCGCGAGCCGCTCGAGCGTCAGGTCCGGATTGAGCCGATAGAAGCCGCCGATCGCGCGCGGCGCGCCGTCGCTTTCATCCTTCATTCCGAATACGAACGCGCCATGCGGATCGCAGCGGCCGTCGTTGAGCCGCGTCGGCGCGCCGGGCTCGACGTCGACGACGTGCGTGAAGGCTGCCGTGCGCAGATCGAACAACGCGAGCTGCGTCGCGAGCCCGACCAGCAGCACGTCCGGCTCGCCGGTCAGCGCGAAGCACGCGAGCCGCTCGGGCATCGCCCAGCTCGTTGCGTCGGTGCCGTCCGCGCGGCATCGCCACAGCCGCGCGCCTTCGATGTCGACCCAGTAGAGCGCGTCGCGCGCGTCGCACCACGTCGCGCCTTCGCCGAGCGTATTGCGGCTGTCCACCAGCAGCGTCGCCGACGCCGCCTGAATCTGCTGTTGCATGCTGTCTCCGGAATGTCTGCGTGGATGCGCGCGCAGCCTCGCGACAGACTCCGTCCCCGCCGTCAGATCCGCATCGCGCGCCGCTGATTGCGACGATACTGGTCGAACAGCACGGCGAGCAACAGAATCCCGCCGCGTATCAGATATTGGTAAAACGTCGGCACGTTCAGCAGGCTCATCGCGTCCTGCACCGCGCCCATGATCAGCACGCCCACCAGCACGCCGGAGATCGTCGCGACGCCGCCCGTCAGCGACACGCCGCCGAGCACGCACGCGGAGATCACGCCGAGCTCGAGGCCGACCGACGTCTTCGGGTCGCCGAGGCTCATCCGCGACGCGAGCATCACGCCGGCGAAGCCGGTCACGAGCCCCTGCAGCACGAACACGGCGATCTTGATGCGCATCACCGGCAGCCCCGCGAGCAGCGCCGCCTCGCCGTTGCCGCCCACCGCCAGCACGTTCTTGCCGAACACCGTCTTGCGCAGCAGGAAGCCGAATACGACGAAACCGACGATGTTGCTCCAGATCGGATACGAGATGCCGAGGAACGCCCCCGAGCCGAGCGCGAAGAAGCGCTCCTCGGAGATCATCACCGCGTCGCCGTTCGACGTGATGAACGCGAGCCCGCGCACGACCTCCATCATCGCGAGCGTGACGATCAGCGAATTGATCCGCCAGCGCGCGATCAGCACGCCGTTGACGAGCCCGACCGCGCCGCCCGCCAGCACGCCGGCCGCCGTGCCGAGCAGCACGCTGTGGGTCGCGGTGATCAGCGTCGACGCGACCACGCCCGAGAACGCGACGATCGACGCCACCGACAGGTCGACCTCGCCGAGCGCGAGCACGAACATCATCGTCACCGCGATCGAGCCGATCAGCGTGACCGACAGCAGCAGGCCCTGGATGTTGCGCGGCGTGAGGAAGTCCGGCACGGTCAGCGACAGCGTCGCGAACAGCACGACGCACACCATCACGATGCCGGAGCGGTTGATCAGGTTCCACGCGGCGCCGCGCGGCCGGTTGGCCGTCGTGCTCGCGTCGGGGGAAGAGGAAGTGCCTTGAGGTTGCATGGTGTCGCTCATGTCGTGTGCGTCGTTCCGGTTGCGTTTCGCGTGCCCTGGGGCCCGTTCTTGCTCATGGCGGGCCCTAGCGCGGCAGCGCGAGCCTGATCAGCGCATCGGGGCTGGCCTGCGCCTTCGTCACGCAGCCCGCGATCCGCCCTTCCTTCATCACGATGATCCGGTCCGACACGCCGATCACCTCGGCGAGGTCGCTCGACACGAGGATCACCGTGCGGCCCGCTTCCGCGAGTTCGTAGAACAGGTCGTAGATGGCCGCGCGCGCGCCGACGTCGATGCCGCGCGTCGGCTCGTCCATCAGGAACACGTCGATGCGTTCGGCGAGCCAGCGCGCGAGCACCACCTTCTGCTGGTTGCCGCCCGACAGCGCGCCGATCGGCGTGTCGCCGTCGCGGGTCTTGATCGCGAGCCGCTCGATGTAGCGCTGCGCGAGTTCGCGTTCGCGCCGCGGCGCGAGCAGCATCCGCGCCGGGCTGAAATGCCGGCGCGCGCTGATGTTCAGGTTGTCGGCCACCGACGCGATCGCGACGATGCCTTCCTGCTTGCGGTCTTCCGGGCACAGCGCGATGCCGGCGCGCACCGCGTCGCGCGGGCTCGCGAACGCGACGCGCCGCCCGTGCAGCGCGACGTGGCCCGCGCTCGGGCGCGTCGCGCCGGCCAGCAGCTTCATCAGCTCCGAGCGCCCCGCGCCGACGAGCCCGAAGAAGCCGACGATCTCGCCGCGGCACGCGCTGAACGACACGGGCTCGGCGAGCCCCGGCCCGGCCAGCCCTTTCGCCTCGATCAGCACGTCGCCGGCCGCGCGCGGCCGGTAGCCGTACACGTCCGCGATCGGGCGGCCGACCATGCAGCCGATCAGCCGGTTGCGGTCGAGATCGGCGACCGATTCGAAGGTCTCGATGCGGCGGCCGTCGCGAAACACCGTCACGCGGTCGCACAGTTCGCCCACCTCCTCCATCCGGTGCGTGACGTAGATGATCGCGCGGCCGTCGGCGCGCAGCGCGTGGATGATGCGGAACAGCTGCGCGGTCTCGCGCGCGGACAGCGAGCTGGTCGGCTCGTCGAATGCGATCACGCGCGCATCGCGCATCAGCGCCTTGCCGATCTCGATCATCTGCCGCTGCCCGATCGACAGGTGCTTGACCGGCGTGTGCGGGTCGATCCGCTCACCGAGCCGCTCGAGTTCGCGCATCGCGCGCGCCGCCAGCGTGCGCGCGTCGACCACGCCGAGTCGGCTCGGCAACTGCCCGAGCATCAGGTTTTCCGCGACCGTCAGCTCGGGCACCAGATGCAGCTCCTGGTAGATGATCGCGATGCCCGCCTCCAGCGCCGCGCGCGTCGACGCGAAGCGCCGCGCGACACCGTTCAGCGTCAGCGTGCCGGCCTGCGGCTGGTTCACGCCGGACAGCACCTTCAGCAGCGTCGACTTGCCCGCGCCGTTCTCGCCCATCAGCCCGTGCACCTCGCCCGCGCGCACCGCCAGCGACACCGCGTCGAGCGCACGCACGCCCGGGAAGCTCACGGTGATGCCGTCGAGCGCGAGCAGCGCGTCGGCCGCGCGCCCGGGCGCCGTGGCGGCGCCCGTCTGCGTGATCGTGTCTGTCGTCAT
The DNA here is from genome assembly GCF_004343775.1 of Burkholderia sp. SRS-46. GTDB lineage: Bacteria > Pseudomonadota > Gammaproteobacteria > Burkholderiales > Burkholderiaceae > Burkholderia. The sequence continues at coordinate 121,512 of NZ_PTXL01000005.1, forward strand.
CGCGTCCTCGCCGCCGCTCAGATGCCCAGCTCGGCGCGCACCGCCTGCCAGTTGCCGCGCGTCATCAGCTTGCCGCTCGTCTGCGTGTCGGCGGGCGGCGCCTTGCCGTCGCGGATCCAGTCGACGAGGTTCTGCGCGCTGTCCTTGCCGTGGTTCGTCGAGCTGACCGCGATCGTGCCGTAGAAGCCGGTCGGCTCCTTCTTCTGGAATTCGGCGAACGCCTCGCCCGCGCCGTTGATGCCGACGCCGATCACGTCCGCGGCCGGGATGTGCAGCTGCTCGGTCGCGCGCACCGCGCCGAGCACGGACTCCTCGTTCAGCGCGAACACCACCCACTTCTTCACGTTCGGATGTCGCGCGAGCACCGGTGCGGCGGCGCTGAAGCCGCCTTCGTCGTCGGTCGTCTTCTGCGGCGCGTCGAAGATGTTCTCCTTGCGGAAGCCGTTCGCGAGCAGCGCCTGGGTCGCGCCGTCGGTGCGCAGCTTCGCGGTCGGCAGCTCGTAGTTGGTCACGCGCAGCGCGCCGACTTCCTCCGGCTTCCAGCCCCGCTGCTTCATCTCGTCGGCGATCGCCTGGCCGACCTGGTTGCCGATCCTGGTCGCCGACATCCCGAGGTGCGGGACGTTCGCGAGCGGCTTGCCGGACGAATCGACGAGCTGGTCGTCGACGGTCACGAACTTCATGTTGTAGCGCTTCGCGCGCGCGGCGATCGCGGGCCCGAGCCGCACGTCGGGCGCGCAGATCACGAAGCCCTACACGCCCTGCGCGCCGAGGTTGTCGATCGCGGCGAGCGTCTTCTCGCCGTCGGGCGTGCCGATCTTCACGACCGAGAAGCCCGCCTTCCGGCCGAGCGCGCTGGCCGCGTTCTGCTCGTTGATGAACCACGCCTGCTCGGGCATCTTCACGAGAAAGCCGATCTTCAGCGGCGCATCGGCGCGGGCGGCGCCATGCATCCCGAGCGGCGCGACGCACAGCGCCGCGAGCGCGGCACGCAGGGTCAGTCGGCGAAACGTGCGGGTCGTGCGGGTCATGTCGTGTCTCCTTGTGTCAGGTCGTGGGCGACCATGGTGTGGGTATGCGTGCGCCGCGCTCGACGGCGATGCAGCGTGTTGCGGATGGCTGCGTCAGCGGCCGAACGCGTCCGTCTCGATACGGCGGCCGAACAGGAATGCGTCGGCGACGAGGCGCAGCGGCCGCGCGTCGACGTCGCTCTCGTGTCGGGTGATCAGTTCGTGAAAGCGCGCGTACAGCGCCGGGTATTCTCGCTGCGGCGGCAGGGCGACCGGCGCGCCGGCGATCGACAGCCGCGCGCCGCCGCCGTCGATCGCGAGCACGCCATCGGCGGTGTCGACCGCGATCTCCCATTGCTCGGCCGGACCGTGGCGCCAGTCGAATTCGGCGCGCACCGGCACACCGCCGGTATCGATGCAATCGAGCTCGGCCGCGATCGGCGTCTGTACGTCGCTCGGCACGAACAGGCGCGCGGACGCGAGCACCAGCTCGCGCGGCAGGATCTGCGTGACGATCGACAGCGCGTTGATGCCCGGATCGAACACGCCGAGGCCGCCGGGCTCCCAGATCCATTGCTGGCCCGGATGCCAGCGCCGCACATCCTCTTTCCAGCGCACCTGCACCGCGCGGATCGCGCGCGTCGCGAGCCACGCGCGCGCCGGCTCGACCGCGCTCGCGTAGCGCGAATGCCAGGTGGCGAACAGCGTGCGGCCGCGCGCGTGCGCCAGCGCCTGCAGCACGGCCACTTCGCCGAGCGTCGCGCCCGGCGGTTTTTCGAGCATCACGTGCTTGCCCGCTTCGAGCGCGGCGCGCGCCTGCGCGTAGCGCACCTGCGGCGGCGCGCACAGCGCGACCGCGTCGAGGCCGGGTTCGGCGTCGAGCAGCGCGTCGAGGTTCGGGTAGTTCCGCACGCCGTCGATTTCCGCGTGACGGCTCGCGCATGCAGCCAGCGCGAAGCCCGGATCGGCGGCGATCGCGGGCAGGTGCTGGTCGCGGGCGATCTTGCCGATGCCGACGACGCCCAGCGAATAGACAGGATCCATCGTGCGCTCCATGTACGTGATCGGTCAGCGCGCCCAGCGCAACACCAGCGGATCGAGCCGGCGCGCGATCGCGATCAGCTCGGCACGCGTGTCCGGGTGCAGCTCGGGCAGCGGATGGCGCGGCCGCTCGCACGCGATCACGCCGCCTTCGCGCATCAGCGCCTTCGCGGCGAGCAGCCCCGCCTGGCGGTTCTCGTGGTTGATCAGCGGCAGCCATTTCGCGTAATGCGCACCGGCGTCGTCGAGGCGCCCTTCGCGGTGCGCGACGAGGATCGGCCGCAGGCCGTCCGGATACGCGCCGCCCGTCATCGCGCCGATCGCGCCCGCGTTCAGGTCGGCCAGCAGCGTGATCGCCTCCTCGCCGTCCCACGGCCCCTCGACCGCGTCGCCGCCGAGCCGGATCAGCTCGCGCAGCTTGTTCGCCGCGCCCGGCGTCTCGATCTTGAAGTACGCGACCTGCTCGATCTCGCGCGCCATCCGCGCGAGGAGCGGCGCGGCCAGCACGGTGCCGCTCGCCGGCGCGTCCTGGATCATGATCGGGATGTCGAGCGCATCCGACACGCGCGCGTAGAACGCGAAGACCTGCGGCTCGGGCACGCGGAACGTCGCGCCGTGATACGGCGGCATCACCATCACCATCGACGCGCCGAGATCCTGCGCGCGGCGGCTGCGCGCCGCGCAGACGTCCGAGCTGTAGTGCGACGTCGTCACGATCACCGGCACGCGGCCGGCGACGTGCTCGACGATCGTGCGCGTGAGCACGTCGCGCTCGTCGTCGGCGAGCGCGAACTGCTCGGAGAAGTTCGCGAGCATGCACAGCCCGTCCGAGCCCGCGTCGATCATGAAATCGACCGCGCGCGTCTGGCTCTCGAGATCGAGCGCGCCGGTGTCGGTGAACGTCGTCGGCACGACGGGGAAAATGCCGCGATAGCGCGGCGAACGGCTGGATGTCATGGTTCGGGTTCCGGTCGGGCAGGCACGCTCAATGCGAATGGCTCGGCACCGCCGCGCCGCGCTGGCCGACGAGGAAGTCGAGATCGCAGCCTTCGTCGGCCTGCAGCACGTGGTCGAGATACAGGCGCGCATAGCCGCCCTTGCCGAGCTGCCCCGCGACGCCGGGCGCGGCGGCCGGATCGACGTCCGACAGCCGGTGTTGCAGCTCCTCGTCGCTGATGTCGAGATGCAGCGTGCCCGCGTCGCAGTCGAGCTCGATCCAGTCGCCGCTGCGCACCGCCGCGAGCGGCCCGCCCGCCGCCGCTTCCGGCGCGACGTGCAGCACCACCGTGCCGTATGCGGTGCCGCTCATCCGCGCGTCGGAAATCCGCACCATGTCCTTCACGCCCTGCCGCAGCAGCTTCGGCGGCAGCCCCATGTTGCCGACCTCGGCCATGCCCGGATAGCCGCGCGGCCCGCAGTTCTTCAGCACCAGCACCGAGCTCGCGTCGACCTCGAGCGCTTCGTCGTTGATCGCGGCCTTGTAGTGATCGATGTTCTCGAACACCACCGCGCGGCCGCGATGCTTCAGCATTTCGGGGCTCGCCGCCGACGGCTTGAGCACCGCGCCGCGCGGCGCAAGGTTGCCGCGCAGGATGCGAATGCCGCCGTCCGCGATCAGCGGCCGGTCGAGCGGGCGGATCACCTCGTCGTCGTGGTGCGGCGCTTCGCGCACGTTCTCCCACAGCGACTTGCCGTTCACGGTCAGCGCATCCGGGTGCGGCAGCAGCCCGCCTTCGCCGAGCCGGCGCAGCACCGCGGGCAGGCCGCCCGCGTAATAGAACGCTTCCATCAGGAAGCGGCCCGACGGCATCAGGTCGACGATCGTCGGCGTGTCGCGGCCGATGCGCATCCAGTCCTCGAGCTCGAGCGGCACGCCGACGCGCCCCGCGATCGCCTTCAGGTGGATCACCGCGTTGGTCGAGCCGCCGATCGCCGCGTTCGCGCGAATTGCGTTCTCGAACGCGGCGCGCGTGAGCACCTTCGACAGCACGAGCCCTTCGAGCGCCATCTCGACGATGCGGATGCCCGACATGTGCGCGAGCACGTAGCGCCGCGCATCGACGGCCGGGATCGCCGCGTTGTGCGGCAGCGTGACGCCGAGCGCCTCCGCGAGGCACGCCATCGTCGACGCGGTACCCATCGTGTTGCAGGTGCCGGCCGAACGCGACATCCCCGCCTCGGCCGACAGGAAGCGATGCAGGTCGATCTCGCCGGCCTTCAGCGCTTCGTGCAGCTGCCACACGGCGGTGCCGGAGCCAATGTCCTTGCCGTCGAGCTTGCCGTTCAGCATCGGCCCGCCCGACACGACGATCGCCGGCACGTCGCAGCTCGCCGCGCCCATCAGCAGCGCGGGCGTGGTCTTGTCGCAGCCGGCGAGCAGCACGACCGCGTCGATCGGGTTGCCGCGGATCGCCTCCTCGACGTCCATCGACGCGAGATTGCGCGTGAGCATCGCGGACGGCCGCAGGTTCGACTCGCCGTTCGAGAACACCGGGAACTCGACCGGAAAGCCGCCCGCCTCGTGGACGCCGCGCTTCACGTGCTCCGCGATCTTGCGGAAGTGCGCGTTGCACGGCGTCAGCTCCGACCACGTATTGCAGATGCCGACGATCGGCCGGCCGTCGAATTCGTGATCGGGAATGCCCTGGTTCTTCATCCAGCTCCGGTACATGAAGCCGTTCTTGTCCGTCGTGCCGAACCATTGGGCGGAGCGCAGCTTGGGCTTGGTTACCGACATCGTCAGTCCTGTATGAGACGGGGATATCGGCGAAGTCTAGAAAGAATTCTGATAACCTACCAATGACGTTTTGAACGTCTCCCATATTACTTTCGACATCGATATAAACCCGGAGCCGCCATGCCCGATCGCGCCCCGTGGGGAATCCGCACCCGCCTGAAGACGCGCCAGCTGCTGCTGGTCGTCGCGCTCGCCGACGAAGGCAGCATCCATCGCGCGGCGGCGGCGCTGAACATGACGCAGCCGGCCGCATCGAAGCTGCTGCGCGAGCTGGAGGACGCGATCGGCGCGCTGCTGTTCGAGCGCCTGCCGCGCGGGATGCGGCCGACGCTGTACGGCGACGCGCTGATCCGCCATGCGCGCGCGGCGCTCGGCAGCCTCGACCAGGCCCGCGAGGAGCTGGCCGCGCTGAAGGCCGGGCAGCTCGGGCACGTCGCGCTCGGCGCGATCACGTCGCCGGGGCTGCGCGTCGTGCCGCCGGCGGTCGCCGCCGTGAAGGGGACGCATGCGGGCGTGCACGTGTCGGTCGAGATCGACACGAGCAACGTGCTGCTCGAGCGGCTCGCGCAGGACAAGCTCGACATCGTGCTCGGCCGGCTGTCCGCCGAGCACGACAAGCTGCACCTGCGCTACGAGCCGCTCGCCGGCGAGCCGGTCGCCGCGGTCGTGCGGCCCGGGCATCCGCTGCTGGGCCGCGCGCCGCTCGCGCTCGCCGACGCGCAGCGCGCCGCGTGGGTCGTGCCGCCGGCCGGCAGCGTGCTGCGCCACCGCTTCGAGCTGATGTTCCAGCGCGCGAGCCTCGCGCCGCCGGCGAACGTCGTCGAAACCGCCGCGCTGCTGTTCATCACGCGCGTGCTCGAGCAGAGCGACATGATCGCGGTGCTCGCCGAAGAGGTCGCGCGCTATTACGCGGGGCACGGCATCGTCGCGATGCTGCCGCTGGAGATGGATTGCCGGATGGACGATTTCGGGCTCATCACGCGCACCGACCGGCTGTATTCGCCGGCGGCGGCGGTGATGGCCGACGCGATCCGGGCGGCGGCGCGGGAGGTTTACGGCGTGGCGCTGTGACGTTGCCGTCGTGGCAACCCGTCGCGATGCACGCCCCCGCGCGCCTTTGCACCACCCGATATTTCAATTATTATTGAAATATGGAAACGAATGCTGTCGTCCGCGCGCTCGGCGCCCTGGCCCAGGAATCCCGGCTCGCAATCTTTCGCCTTCTCGTGGAAGCGGGCCCCGACGGGCTGCCGGCGGGCCAGATCGCCGAACACCTGGGCATCGCCCCGTCGTCGCTGTCCTTTCACATGAAGGAACTGACCCATGCGAGCCTCGTCACGGTCGAGCCGCGCGGGCGCTACATGATCTACGCCGCCCATTACGCGGCCATGAACGACCTGCTGGGCTACCTGACCGAAAACTGCTGCGGCGGCAATCCGTGCCTGCCGGCCGAAGCGGGCAGCTGCAAGCCCTCGAAAATGCGCGCGTCGTGACACGCCCGCGCGCCCCTGCGCCGGTCGCACCCCAGCGAGGCACCCGCCGATGACCACCCACGTCCTGATCCTCTGTACCCACAACTCCGCGCGCAGCGTACTCGCGGAAGGCATGCTCAACCATTGGGCCGCGAAGCTCGGCAAGGACGTCCGCGCGTACAGCGCGGGCAGCGCGCCGAGCGGCCGGCTCAACCGGTTCGCGCTGGACGCGCTGACCGCCGCCGGCGTCGACGTCAGCGGATACCGCAGCAAGAGCTGGGACGAGTTCGTCGGCAACGGCGCGCCCGCCATGCGCGTCGTCATCACGGTGTGCGACGGCGCGGCGGCGGAAGCCTGCCCGTACTGGCCCGGCAGCCCGGTCAAGGTGCACTGGGGCTACGCCGATCCGTCGAACGCGCCGGGCGGCGACGCGGGCAAGCGCGTCGCCTTCGCGCTCACGCGCGAGGCGCTCGGCTACCGGATGCTGCAGCTGCTGGCGCTCCCGTTCGATCGCATGAACGACGCCGATCTCCGGCAGGCCCTCATCGACATCTCGCAAACCTGATGCGCCATGCAGCGGCTTGCCGGACCAGCGCAGGCACGCCGGCCGGGTCGAGCCCCGCCGCCCCTTACCGAGCCGCCCCATGAACACCTCGAACGTCGCCCCGCCCGGCAACGCCGTCGCGAAGCCCGCCATCAACTTCTTCGAACGCTATCTGACCGTCTGGGTGGCGCTGTGCATCGTCGCCGGCATCGCGCTCGGCCAGGTGCTGCCCGGCCCGGTCCGGGAGATCGGCCGGATGGAATACGCGCAGGTCAATCTGCCGGTCGGGTTGCTGATCTGGGTAATGATCATCCCGATGCTCGTCAAGGTCGACTTCGGCGCGCTGCATGAAGTGCGCCAGCACGTCAAAGGCATCGGCGTCACGCTCGTCGTGAACTGGCTCGTCAAGCCGTTCTCGATGGCGTTGCTCGGCTGGCTGTTCATCAAGCAGATCTTTGCGCCGATGCTGCCCGCCGACCAGCTCGACAGCTACATCGCAGGCCTGATCCTGCTGGCCGCCGCGCCGTGCACGGCGATGGTGTTCGTCTGGAGCCGGCTGACGGGCGGCGATCCGCTGTTCACGCTGTCCCAGGTCGCACTGAACGACAGCATCATGGTGATCGCGTTCGCGCCGCTGGTCGGGCTGTTGCTCGGCATGTCCGCGATCACCGTGCCGTGGGGCACGCTGCTCACGTCGGTGGTGCTCTACATCGTCGTCCCGGTGATGCTCGCGCAGCTCTGGCGCAAGCGGCTGCTCGCGAAGGGACAGGCGGCGTTCGATGCCGCGATGACGAAGATCGGCCCGTGGTCGATCGCCGCGCTGCTGGCCACGCTGGTGCTGCTGTTCGCGTTCCAGGGCGAAGCGATCCTGAAGCAGCCGCTGGTGATCGCGCTGCTCGCGGTGCCGATCCTGATCCAGGTGTTCTTCAATTCGGCGCTCGCCTACTGGCTCAACCGCGCCGTTGGTGAACAGCACAACGTCGCGTGCCCGTCGGCGCTCATCGGCGCCTCCAATTTCTTCGAGCTGGCGGTCGCGACCGCGATCAGCCTGTTCGGCTTCCATTCCGGCGCGGCGCTGGCCACCGTCGTGGGCGTGCTGATCGAAGTGCCGGTGATGCTGCTGGTGGTGCGCATCGTCAACCGGTCCAGGGGCTGGTACGAACGGGCCTGAGCAAACACGAGGACGAACCCATGACCGACCGCCTGAACGACCTGCCGCAACTCGACGCCACACTGTTTCGCGTGCCGGACGCCAGCCAGTTGCGCGCGGCGTCGCCGTCCGCCCATCCGCCCCGCTTCCTGCTGCTGTACGGGTCGCTGCGCGAGCGCTCGTTCAGCCGCCTGCTGATCGAGGAAGCCGCGCGCCTGCTCACGGCGATGGGTGCCGAGGTACGCGTCTTCAACCCGAGCGGCCTGCCGCTGCCCGACGACGCGCCGGAGCACCACCCGAAGGTCGTCGAACTTCGCGAACGCGTCCAATGGTCCGAGGGGATGGTGTGGTGCTCGCCGGAACGGCACGGCGCGATGACGGGAATCATGAAATCGCAGATCGACTGGATTCCGCTGTCGGTCGGCGCCGTTCGCCCGACCCAGGGGAAAACGCTCGCCGTCATGCAGGTGAGCGGCGGTTCGCAGTCGTTCAACGCGGTGAACCAGATGCGCGTGCTGGGGCGCTGGATGCGCATGCTGACCATCCCGAACCAGTCGTCGGTCGCGAAGGCCTTCATGGAATTCGACGAGGCCGGCCGGATGAAGCCGTCCGCGTATTTCGATCGCGTGGTGGACGTGATGGAGGAATTGGTCAAGTTCACGCTGCTGACTCGCGACATCGGCCCGTATCTGGTCGACCGGTACAGCGAGCGCAAGGAAAGCGCCGACGCGCTGTCGAAGCGCGTGAATCAAGCGTCGATCTGAAGCCCGGCGAAGCGATGCGGGCCCGGCGCATGCCGCTGCCCGCTCACGTCCACCCTTCGAGCCTGAGCGTCGAGCGCACGAGCCGCTGCTCCTCCTCCTCGATCTCCCGCAGGTCATCGACGCACTGGCGGATATGCTCGCTGGCCGCCTTGCGCGCCTGCTCGGGCAGCCGGCCCGTGACCGCGTTGAACAGCCGCGCATGCTGGCGGTCGATCTGCTTCTTCATCGGCTCGCGGTGGTACAGGTTGTTCACCGACGCGAACACCGAGCTGAGCAGCAAATCGGTGAGCGACTGCAGCGTATGGACGAGCACCGGGTTGTGCGACGCCTCGCAGATCGCCAGATGAAACGCGTGGTCGAGCTTCGCGCGCGCGGCCGGATCGAGATCCCGCGCGTCGGCCGCGACCATCTCGTCATAGCGCCGCGTGATCAGGATGAAATCGGCCGGCGTGCCGCGCAGCGCCGCGAGCCGCGCCGCCTCGGCCTCGAGCATCCCGCGCACCTCGAACAGGTCGTACAGCGTGCGCGGCTGCGAGCCGAGCAGGTGCATCATCGGCGTGATCTCCCGCTGCGGGGTCAGGCTCGCGACGAACGAGCCCTTGCCGTGCGTCGTGTCGATGATGCCGCGCGCGTGCAGCAGCTTCATCCCTTCGCGCACGGCCGTGCGCGACACGCCGAGCTTCTCGGTGAGCCGCCGTTCGGACGGCAGCGCCTGCCCGGCCTTCAGCACGCCGTCGACGATCAGCTTCTCGATGCGCTCGGCGACGACGTCCGCCACGCGCCGCGCGCGGCCTTCCCGATCCTGCGTTTCCATACTGGTATGACCACTTTCAGGTGATGCCGTCGATTCTGCCATAAACCCTTGTCTCTATTGGGTTTCATGGTGACGCGAGAAGTCCCTTTCCGATGCTTTCTCAAAAACTGGTATGACCATGTTGGAGGCGTCTGGACACACGCGCGCCGACCCACAAGAATCCGTCCTTCCGACAGCCCGCGCACGACGCGTGCCGTCAGCATGGCGGAGACACCCTATGAGTTTCATCTACGACGAACGGATCGACGGCGCGCTGCCGACGGTCGACCGGGGCATGCTCGCCGCCGCGTTGCGCGCGGCGGCGCCCGGGCTCGACGTGCTGCACGAACGCGAGGCCTTGAAGCCGTTCGAATGCGACGGCCTCGCCGCGTATCGCACGGTGCCGCTGCTGGTCGTGCTGCCGGCCAGCGTCGACGAGGTGCGCGCGGTGCTGCGCGTCGCGGCCGCGCACGGCGTGCCGGTGGTCGCGCGCGGCGCGGGCACGGGGCTGTCGGGCGGCGCGATGCCGCTCGAGAAAGGCATCCTGCTCGTGATGTCGAAGTTCAACCGGATCCTGTCGATCGATGCCGACGCCGGCATCGCGCGCGTGCAGCCCGGCGTGCGCAATCTCGCGATCTCGCAGGCCGCCGCGCCGTACGGCCTCTACTACGCGCCCGATCCGTCGTCGCAGATCGCGTGCTCGATCGGCGGCAACGTCGCGGAGAACGCGGGCGGCGTGCACTGCCTGAAATACGGGCTCACGGTGCACAACCTCCTGAAGGTCGAGATCCTGACGATCGACGGCGACACGCTCACGCTCGGCGCCGACGCGCTCGACGCGCCCGGCTTCGACCTGCTCGCGCTGTTCACGGGCTCGGAGGGCATGCTCGGCATCGTCACCGAAGTGACCGTGAAGCTGCTGCCGAAGCCGCCGAGCGTGAAAGTGCTGATGGCGAGCTTCGACGACGTCGGCAAGGCCGGCGGCGCGGTCGCGCGGATCATCGGCGCGGGCGTGATTCCCGGCGGCCTCGAGATGATGGACAACCTCGCGATCCGCGCCGCCGAGGATTTCATCCACGCGGGCTACCCGGTCGACGCGCAGGCGATCCTGCTGTGCGAACTCGACGGCGCGGCGAGCGACGTCGACGAAGACGCCGAACGCGTGGCCGCGCTGCTGCGCGACGCGGGCGCGGCGGACATCCGCGTCGCGCGCGACGAAGCCGAGCGCCAGCGCTTCTGGGCCGGCCGCAAGAACGCGTTCCCGGCGGTCGGCCGCCTGTCGCCCGACTACTACTGCATGGACGGCACGATCCCGCGCCGCGAGCTGCCGCGCGTGCTCGAAGGAATCGCGGCGCTGTCCGCCGAATACGGGCTGCCGGTCGCGAACGTGTTCCACGCAGGCGACGGCAACATGCATCCGCTGATCCTGTTCGACGCGAACCGGCCCGGCGAACTCGACCGCGCGGAAGCGCTCGGCGGCCGGATCCTCGAACTGTGCGTCGCGGTGGGCGGCAGCATCACCGGCGAGCACGGCGTCGGCCGCGAAAAGATCAACCAGATGTGCGTGCAGTTCAACGCCGACGAGATCACGTTCTTCCACGCGGTGAAGGCCGCGTTCGATCCGCGCGGGCTGCTGAACCCCGGCAAGAACATCCCGACGCTGCATCGCTGCGCCGAATTCGGCGCGATGCACGTGCACCGCGGCCAGCTGCCGTTTCCCGACCTGGAGCGCTTCTGATGCGACGCGAAATCGAATCGACGGACGACAGCGCCGCCCTGCTCGCGCAGGTCGAGGCCGCGCTGCACGACCGGCAGCCGCTGCGGATCCGCGGCGGTGACACCAAGGCATTCCTCGGCCGCCCGGTCGCCGCGCGCGAGCTCGACACGCGCACGCATCGCGGCATCGTCAGCTACGACCCGACCGAGCTGGTGGTCACGGCGCGCGCGGGCACGCCGCTCGCCGAGCTCGAAGCCGCGCTCGACGCGGCCGGCCAGATGCTGCCGTGCGAGCCGCCCGCGTTCGGCGGCGCGGCGACGGTCGGCGGGATGTTCGCGGCGGCGCTGTCCGGGCCGCGCCGGCCGTGGGCCGGCGCGGTGCGCGATTTCGTGCTCGGCTGCCGGGTGATCACCGGCCATGCGAAGCACTTGCGCTTCGGCGGCGAGGTGATGAAGAACGTCGCGGGCTACGACGTGTCGCGCCTGCTCGCCGGCAGCTTCGGCTGTCTCGGCCTCGTGACCGAGGTGTCGCTGAAGGTGCTGCCGAAGCCGCGCGCGACCCGCACCCTCATGCTTGCGCTCGATGCCGACGCCGCGCTGCAACGCGTCGCCACATGGCGCCGCGCAGGCCTGCCGCTCGCCGGCGCATGTCATGCCGAAGGCGTGCTGCGCGTGCGCGTCGAAGGCGGCGCGGGCTCCGTGAACGCAGCGCGCGCGACGATCGGCGGCGATGAAATGGACGATGCGGACAGCGCGTTCTGGGCACCGCTGCGCGCCTTCGCGCTGCCGTTCTTCGACGATCCGCGCCCGCTGTGGCGCGTGTCGGTGCCGGCCGCCGCACCACTCGGCACGCTGCCCGGCGGCGCCGTGCTGCTCGACTGGGGCGGCGCGCAGCGCTGGCTGAAAACCGACGCCGAGCCAGCCGACTTGCAGCGCATCGCCGCGCAATGCGGCGGGCATGCGACCTGCTTCACGCCCGGCGTGACGCCGGTGCCGTTCCAGCCGCTGCCGCCCGCGCTGCTGCGCGTGCATCGTGCGCTGAAGGCCCGGCTCGATCCGCACGCGATCTTCAACCCCGGGCGCCTGCACGCCGAATTCTGAGAGACACGCCGATGCAAACCAACCTCAGCGAAGCCAGCCGGGCTCACGCACGGGCCGACGAAGCGGAAGCGATCCTGCGCGCGTGCGTGCACTGCGGCTTCTGCAATGCAACCTGCCCGACCTACCAGGTGCTCGGCAACGAGCTCGACGGGCCGCGCGGCCGCATCTACCTGATCAAGCAGCTGCTCGAAGGCGAGCCCTGCGGCACGCGCACGCAGCAGCATCTCGACCGCTGCCTCAGCTGCCGCAACTGCGAAACGACCTGCCCGTCCGGCGTGCGCTATCACATGCTGCTCGACATCGGCCGCGCGGAAGCCGAGAAAACCGCCCGGCGCCCGGCGCGCGAACGCCTGTTGCGCGCGGGCCTGCGCCACGTCGTGCCGCGCCCGGCCACCTTCGCCGCGCTGCTGAAGGCCGGGCGCGCGCTGCGCCCGCTGCTGCCCGGCACGCTGCGCGACAAGATTCCGGCCGCGACGCCGGCCGCCGGCACGCGCCCGCCCGCGCGTCACGCGCGGCGGGTGCTGATGCTCGAGGGCTGCGTGCAGCCGTCGCTGTCGCCGAACACCAACGCGGCGGCCGCGCGCGTGCTCGACCGGCTCGGCATCAGCGTGACGCCCGCGCCGCAGGCCGGCTGCTGCGGCGCGACCGAATACCACCTGAACGCGCAGGACGCGGGCCTCGCCCGCGCGCGGCGCAACATCGACGCGTGGTGGCCGGCGATCGAGGCCGGCGCGGAGGCAATCGTGCTGACCGCGAGCGGCTGCGGCGCATTCGTGAAGGAATACGGCGACCTGCTGCGGTCCGACCCAGCCTACGCGGACAAGGCGCGGCGCGTGAGCGCGCTCGCGCGCGATCTCGCCGAGGTGATCACGACCGAGCCGCTCGATGCGCTGGAAGCGCTCATTGCGCCCGGCGCGCGCCGCATCGCGTTCCATTGCCCGTGCACGCTGCAGCACGCGCAGCGCCTCGGCGGCGCGGTGGAAAGCCTACTCGCGCGGCTCGGCTTCGATCTGACGAATGTCGCCGACGCGCACCTGTGCTGCGGCTCGGCCGGCACCTACGCGCTGACGCAGCCCGAGCTCGCGACCACGCTGCGCGACAACAAGCTCGACGCGCTCGAAGCGCAGCGGCCGGACCTGATTGTCACCGCCAACGTCGGCTGCCAGACTCACCTGAACGGCGCGGGCCGCACGCCCGTGCGTCACTGGATCGAGCTGGTCGACATCCCCCATGTCAACTGATTGACGGAGAACCTGCCATGCAAACCAAATCCGTACTCGAACGCGTCGACGCCGACCGCATGCTGGCCGCCGCCCGCGCCGAAGCCGAACGCCACGGCTGGGCCGTCACGATCGCGATCGTCGACGACGGCGGCCACCCGCTCGCGCTCACGCGCCTCGACGGCGCGTCGGCCGCGAGCGCGTACATCGCGCAGGAAAAAGCGCGCGCCGCCGCGCTCGGCCGGCGCGAGACCAAAGCGTATGAGGATATGATCAACGGTGGCCGCACCGCCTTCCTGAGCGTGCCGGTTTCGGGGCTTCTCGAAGGCGGCGTGCCGGTGACGGTCGGCGGCCAGATTGCGGGCGCGATCGGCGTGTCTGGCGTAAAGTCGGAGCAGGACGCGCAGATCGCCCGCGCCGGCGTACAAAGCGTCGCGGCCTGATCCGCGCGCGCCACATCTTTCCCCGGGAGGAATCACGATGATCGACCATGACGGACTGCAAGTCGCGCCAGCGCTGAGCCAGTTCATCGAAAACGAAGCGCTGCCGGGCACCGGCATCGACAGGGCGGCATTCTGGCGCGGCTTCTCCGCGCTGGTGCACGAGCTTGCGCCGCGCAACCGCGAACTGCTCGCGGAACGCGACCGCCTGCAACTGGAACTCGACGCGTGGCACCGCGCGCACCCCGGCCCGGTGCGCGACCACGCCGCGTATCGCGCGTTCCTCGAGCAGATCGGCTACCTGGTGCCCGCACCGTCGAACGTCGCGGCAGCCACCGCGAACGTCGACAGCGAGATCGCCGGGCAGGCCGGCCCGCAGCTCGTCGTTCCGCTGTCGAACCCGCGCTACGCGCTCAACGCGGCGAACGCGCGCTGGGGCAGCCTGTACGACGCGCTGTACGGCACCGACGCGCTGCCGGAAGACAACGGCGCCGAGCGCACCTCGGCCTACAACCCGACGCGCGGCCAGCACGTGATCGACTACGCGCGCGGCGTGCTCGACAACGCGGCGCCGCTCGCGCGCGGCTCGCACCGCGACGCGCTGCGCTATCGCGTGCAGGACGGCCAGCTCGCCGTCGACACGAAAGAGGGCGCCACCGCGCTCGCGCAGCCCGCGCAGTTCGCCGGCTACCAGGGCGCGGCCGACGCGCCGTCGGCGATCCTGCTGAAGCACAACGGCCTGCACCTCGAGATCCAGATCGACGCATCGACGCCGATCGGCCGCGCCGATCCCGCGAACGTGAAGGACGTCGTGCTCGAGGCGGCGGTCAGCACGATCATCGACTGCGAGGATTCGGTCGCGGCGGTCGACGCCGACGACAAGGTGCAGCTCTACCGCAACTGGCTCGGCCTGATGCAGGGCACGCTCGTCGAGGAAGTCGCGAAGGGCGGCAAGACCATCACGCGCCGCCTGAACGCGGACCGCGACTACACCACGCCCGCCGGCGGCACGCTGACGCTGCACGGCCGCTCGCTGCTGTTCATCCGCAACGTCGGCCACCTGATGACCAACGGCGCGGTGCTCGACCGCGACGGCAACGAAATTCCGGAAGGCATCCTCGACGGCGTCGTCACGACGCTGTGCGCGCTGCACGACCTGAAGGCGAAGCGCAACTCGCGCACCGGCTCGATCTACATCGTGAAGCCGAAGATGCACGGCCCGGCCGAGGTCGCGTTCGCCGACACGCTGTTCGCGCGCGTCGAGGACCTGGTCGGCCTGCCGCGCCACACGCTGAAGATGGGCATCATGGACGAGGAGCGCCGCACCAGCGTGAACCTCGCCGCCTGCATCGCGGCGGCGGCCGCGCGCGTCGCGTTCATCAACACGGGCTTCCTCGACCGCACCGGCGACGAGATGCATTCGTCGATGGAAGCGGGCCCGATGATCCGCAAGGGCGACATGAAATCGTCCGCGTGGATCACCGCATACGAGCGCAACAACGTGCTCGCCGGCCTGTCGGCGGGCCTGCGCGGCCGCGCGCAGATCGGCAAGGGCATGTGGGCGATGCCGGACCTGATGCACGCGATGCTCGAACAGAAGATCGGCCATCCGCGCGCGGGCGCGAACACCGCCTGGGTGCCGTCGCCGACCGCGGCGACGCTGCACGCGCTGCACTATCACCTCGTCGACGTGCAGGCCGTCCAGCAGGAACTCGAGAAAATCCCGTACGCGAGCGAGCGCGACGCGCTGCTCGAAGGGCTGCTGACGATCCCGGTCGTCGAGCGCGCCGCATGGAGCGAGGACGAGATCCTGCGCGAGGTCGAGAACAACGCGCAGGGCATCCTCGGCTACGTCGTGCGCTGGGTCGAACAGGGCGTCGGCTGCTCGAAGGTGCCCGACATCAACAACGTCGGCCTGATGGAAGACCGCGCGACGCTGCGCATCTCGAGCCAGCACATCGCGAACTGGCTGCGCCACGGCGTGATCACCGAGGACTTCGTGCTCGGCGTGTTCAAGCGCATGGCGCGCGTCGTCGACGGGCAGAACGCCGGCGATCCGGCGTATCGGCCGATGGCGCCCGACTTCGATGCGTCGTATGCGTTCAAGGCCGCGTGCGCGCTCGCGCTGCAGGGCACCGCGCAGCCGAGCGGCTACACCGAGCCGCTGCTGCACCAGTTCCGGCTCGCGTACAAGCAACACCAGCGCGCCGGCTGACCCAGGCGCACGCGGGCCCGGCCCGCGTGCTTCGACCCCGAACGGGCGGCCACTGCGGCCGCCCGTTTTTTTGCGGCGGTGCGCCACGTCCGTGACAATCTTTCGGATCACGCACCATTGCCGCGAACGGGTGCACATCAACCGTGTTCGACAATGCTGGCGCATGCGGATGCGCGCGCTATACTGCGTGCGATGCGCGCCGGATACGTTGAACCAAAGCGGTTCGGTGTGCTTCGGACGGTCGCGGCGCGCCGCCATATTCACCCATGATGCACGCCGATCACCCGTCAATCGTTTCCGCATGACCGGGAGAGACTCACCCGGATGGGCCTACCCCCCATCCGACCAGAAAAGCCGTACCGGATCGACGCGAATATCGTCACACGAACAAACGCATCGGCCCGTCGCACACGGCGGCGATGCCTACCGATCTTCGGAAAATGGCAGACACCGACTACGCAGAGCCCAGCGAGCCCGGCCGGACGAGCCGGATTGCCGCGCATCTGCGCCGGTTGTTGATCCCGCACCTGATCTTCTACTCAGGGCTGCTGATCGCATTGCTCCTGCTGCTGCTGTGCGGCATCGTGCTCTACGAGGCCCGCGTCGACGCGCGCGAGCGCGCGCGCACCACGCTGCAGAACCTCGCGCTGATGGCCGCATGGGACATCGAGCGCAACATCGAGATCTATTCGCTGTCGCTGCAGGCGGTCGTCGACGGGCAGAACCAGCCCGACGTCGTCCGCCTGCCGATGCCGCTGCGCCGCCAGGTGCTGTTCGACCGCGCGACCGCGGCCCGCTACCTCGGCGGCATCTACGCGATGGACGCGCACGGCAACATCGTGGTGGACGGCGCGAGCGACGTGCCGCGCCGCGCCAATTTCGGCAACGAGCCCTACTTCACCGTGCATCGCGACCACCCGAACGTCGGCCTGTTCATCAGCGACCCGTATCGGTCGCGGCTGCGCAACGGCTCGCCGAGCATCGCGCTCAGCCGGCGCATCTCGCAGCCCGACGGCTCGTTCGGCGGCATCGCGGTGATGTCGGTCCGGCTCGAGTATTTCCGGGACCTGTTCGCGCGCCTCACGCTCGGCGAGCGCGGCTCGATGTCGCTGATCGGGACCAACGGCCGGATGGTGATGCGCAAGCCGTTCGATCCGAAGATCATCGGCCGCGACATCAGCAAGGCCAGCACGTTCAAGCGTTTCATGACCGCCCGCGAAGGCAGCTTCGCCGACACCGCGTCGATCGACGGCGTGCGCCGCCTGTACGTGTTCCGGCACCTGGACAACCTGCCGCTGATCATCATGGTGGCCGAGGCCGAGTCGGACATCTACGCCGCGTGGTACGACCGCGCGATTCCGGTCGGCTCCGCGATGGTGCTGCTCGCGCTCGGCTTCGTCGGCCTGTCGCTGCTGCTCGACGTGCAGTTGCGCAAGCGCCATCGCGCGGAAACCGAGCTGCAGGCGCTCGCGCGCACCGACGGCCTCACCGGCCTCGACAACCGCCGCATGCTCGACGTCACGCTCGCGCGCGAATGGCGCCGCGCCGCGCGCTCGCAGCATGCGCTGTCGCTGCTGTTCGTCGACGTCGACCACTTCAAGCGCTACAACGACACGCAGGGCCACCAGGCGGGCGACGACGCGCTCGCCGCGGTCGCGCGCTGCCTCGCCGGCTGCCTGCGCCGCCCGGCCGACTACGCGGCGCGCTACGGCGGCGAGGAATTCGTCGTGATCCTGCCGGACATCGATTCGAACGGCGCGGCGACGATCGCCGAAACGATCCGCGCGGGCATCTACGACCTCGGCATCCGGCACGACGCGAGCGAGTTCGGCCGCCTGACCGCCAGCCTCGGCGTGACGACCTGCTTCCCGCAATGGGACGGCGGCGTCCAGGCCGCGCTGAAGCTCGCCGACGACGCGCTGTACCGCGCGAAGGAAAGCGGGCGCAACCAGGTGGTCGTGCAGGCCGCGGTGGTGCGCTTCGCGCGGCAGCGGGCGTAACCGGCGCGCGCAGGTTCCGCGGCCTCCCGTCTCCGGCCCACCCCGCCCGCCGCCGCCCGCCCGCCCGCCCGCAAAATCGCCGACAATATCGGCTCGCCGCACCGGCCCGCCGCGCCGACACAGGCCCGTCCGGCCGGGCCCACACCATCATGAGACTCAAGGCAAAGATTTTCCTCCTGGCCATCGTGCCGTTCCTCGTCGCGATCGCAGGCATCGGCTTCGGCGTGCGTCAGCAGGCGACGTCGCTCGCGCGCACCCAGCACGCGACGATCCAGGCTGCCTACCTGTCGAGCAAGGAAGTCGAACTCAAGCATTACGTCGACCTCGCGACGAGCGCGATCATGCCGCTCTACGACGCGAGCGGCCGCAACGCGCGCGACGACGCGCTGCTGCGCACGCAGGCGCTCGCGATGCTGCAGAAAATGGACTTCGGCCGCGACGGCTATTTCTTCGTGTACGACCTGCACGGCAATTCGCTGATGCATCCGCGCGAGCCCGAGCGGGTCGGGCACAACTTCTGGTCGATGCGCGACGCGCAAGGCGGCATGACGATCCAGCAGCTGATCGGCGCCGCGTCGCACGGCGGCGGCTACGTGCGCTACACCTGGCAGCGTCCGTCGACCGGGCTGCCCGCGCCGAAGCTCGGCTACGTCGTCGCGCTCGAGCGCTGGGGCTGGATGGTCGGCACCGGCATCTATCTCGACGACGTCGACAACGCACTGCAGCGGATCGACGCGCGCGCGTCCGCGAACATCGAGCGGACGATGAGCTGGCTCACCGCGATCGCGCTGACGGGCGCGGCGGCGATCGCCGTCTGCGCGCTGGTGCTGAACGTCAGCGAGTCGCGCAGCGCGGACGCGAAGCTCAAGCAGCTCGCGCAGCGCGTCGTCGAATCGCAGGAACAGGAGCGCGCGCGGCTGTCGCGCGAACTGCACGACGGCATCAGCCAGATGATGGTGTCGGCGAAGCTGATGCTCGAATCGGCGCTCGCGCGCTTCGAGCGCGGCGCGACGCGCATGCCCGAGGCCGAGCAGGCGCTCGCGTCCGGCGTCGTGCGGCTCGGCGACACGCTGCGCGAAGTGCGGCGCATCTCGCACGCGCTGCGCCCGGCGATGCTCGACGATCTCGGCCTCGCGGCCGCGCTCGACCAGTTGATCCGCGAGCTCGGCGCGGAAAGCGGCATCGACATCGGCTACACGCAGGTCGCGCACAGCGGCGCGCGGCCGCTGCCCGCGGCCGCCAACACCGCGCTGTTCCGGATCGCGCAGGAAGCACTCAGCAACATCGTGCATCACGCGCACGCATCGCGCGCCGCGGTCACGCTCGACGTCGGCGCGCACGCGGTCACGCTGACCATCGCCGACAACGGCTGCGGCTTCGACGCCGAGCGCTCGCAGGCCGACGCGCGCCGCGGCATCGGCCTGCGCAACATGCGCGAACGCCTCGATGCGCTCGGCGGCATGCTGACGATCACGTCGCAGGTCGGCCACACCGTGGTGGCCGCGCGCGTCCCGCTGACTTCACCGGCCTGACGGCGCGCGCCGCTGCCCCATACAAGGAGACCCCCGCCCATGAGCGCCCCGGACATCCCCGCCCGCCAGTCCACCGGGCCCGCCGAGTCCGTCACCCAGCCGGTCGCCCGCCTGCTGCTCGTCGACGATCATCCGCTGGTGCGCGACGGCCTGCGCATGCGCCTCGAAGCGGCCGACCTGTCGGTCGTCGGCGAGGCCGGCAACGCGGACGAGGCGCTGGCGCTCGCCGAGACGCTCGAGCCGGATCTCGCGCTGATGGACGTCGGCATGACCGGGATGAACGGCATCGCGCTCGCCGGCGTGTTCCACGAGCGCTTTCCCGGCATCCGCGTGCTGATGCTGTCGATGCACGACAACGTCGAATACGTGACCCAGGCCGTGCGCGCGGGCGCGAGCGGCTACCTGCTGAAGGATTCGCCGGCAAGCGAGATCGTGCGCGCGATCGGCGCGGTGCTCGCGGGCCACACGTTCTTCAGCGAAGGGCTCGCCGCGCGGATGATCCACGCGAGCGCGGCGGCCTCGCCGCTCGACCGGCTGACGCCGCGCGAACGCGACATCCTCGAGGCGCTCGCCGAAGGGCTGTCGAGCAAGCAGATCGCGCAGCAGACCGGGCTGTCGGTGCGCACCGTCGAGACCCACCGGCTCAACCTGAAGCGCAAGCTCGACATCGACGGGCAGGCCGAGCTGATCAAGTTCGCGGTCGAGCACCGGCGGCGGTGACGGCATCGCCGGCAATGGCACCGGCATCCGCGCAGGCAACAAAAAAAGGCGCCGGAGGCGCCCTTCGTACATCGCGAACCGCCGCTGCGGTCAGTTCGTGCGTGCGTTGTGCTTCTGCAGATACGCGATCAGGCCGTCGATGCCGCCCTGCGACAGCTGGGTCTTGAACTGCCCCTGGTAGACCTGGATCAGCCACGCGCCCGACATGTCGATGTCGTAGATCTTCCAGTCGTTGCCGACCTTGCCGAGCCGGTAGCCGACCGACTGGCTGTCGCCCGGCGTCGTCACCGTCGACTGCACCAGCGCGTCGGCGCCCGCCGCGCTGCCCGCCTTGAACGAGAACTTCGCGTCCTGGCCGCCGAGCTGCGCGAGCGATGCGGCATACGTGCGCGTCATCAGCAGCTTGAACTGCTTGTACAGCTCCTGCTGCTGTTGCGGCGTCGCCTGCTTCCACGCGTCGCCCACCGCGATGCGGGTCGTGCGCTCGAAGTTCGTCGCCGGCAGGAAGCGCGCCTCGACCACCTGCGTGACCTTCGCCATGTCGCCGCCGCGCGCGGCCGGATCGGCCTTCATCGCGTTGACGGTGCCCTCGACCGCATTACGGACGATGTCGACCGGCGCGCTCTGCGCGAAAGCGGAAATCGACACGGTGGCCGCGGCGAGAAAAGCAAACAGATGACGTTTCATACGGATATCGCACTCGGTAAGGAAAGACGGACGGCGCGGCGCGCCGCCCGGTCGACGCAAGTATAGCGGGCCTCGCGCCCAGCTGCCGTAAGGTGACCGACTGTTACCTTTGACGCCGATTGTCACAAGCGCGCCCGCCAACGGTCGCCGCACCGCGCGAAGTAAACGGATCCTTACATCGCGGCCGGCGCCGATTCCGCCGCCCCGGGCAAATATCCTTTCGGCCCCGAAACACCCCGGCGTCACGACCGACGCCGCGCCGCGCCGGTATACTTGGCTACTTTGCCTTTTCGAGCCCCACCCCGCCGCCTCATGGTGACTTCTCTCATCGTCCGACTCGTCGCGTGGTCGGTGCGACGCCCGATCTGGGTCGTCGTGCTGTCGTTCGTCATTGCCGCCGTCAGCGGCGTCTACGTGGCGAACCACTTCAAGATCAACACGGACATCAGCAAGCTCGTCGATGCCGATCCCAAATGGGCCGCGCTCGGCCGGGCCGTCGACCACGCGTTCCCGCAGCGCAACGGCACGATCCTCGCGGTCGTCGAGGCGCCCGCGCCCGAATTCGCGACCGCTGCCGCGCATGCGCTGACGGCGGCGCTGCAGAAGGAGGCCGCGGCCGGCCGCATCGGCCAGGTCGCCGAACCGGGCGGCGGCCCGTTCTTCGAGCACAACGGGCTGCTGTTCCTGCCGCCGCAGGACGTTGCGAGCACCACGTCGCAGCTCGCGAGCGCGCGGCCGCTCGTCAACGAGCTGGCGAAGAACCCGAGCCTGACCGGGCTCGCGACCACGCTGTCGACCACGCTCGGCCAGCCGCTGATGACCGGCCAGGTGAAGCTGCCGGCGATGGCCAAGCTGCTGTCGCGCAGCGCCGCGACGGTCGACGACGTGCTGGCCGGCAAGCCCGCCGCGTTCTCGTGGCGCGCGCTCGTCGACAGCGACGCCGCGCGGCAGCCCGCGCGCGCGTTCGTCACCGTGCAGCCGGTCGTCAACTACGGCGCGCTGAAGGCCGGCGCGGAGGCAAGCCAGACGATCCGCGACACCGCGCGCACGCTCGATCTCGACAAGCGTTACGGCGCCGTCGTGCGGCTGACCGGCGAACAGCCGCTCGCCGACGACGAATTCGCGTCGGTACAGGACGGCGCAGCGCTCAACGCCGTCGCCACCCTGCTGGCCGTGCTCGTCATCCTGTGGCTCGCGCTGCGCTCGAAGCGGATGATCGGCTCGGTGATCGTCACGCTGTTCGTCGGCCTCGTCGTCACCGCCGCGCTCGGCCTGATGATGGTCGGCTCGCTGAACATGATCTCGGTCGCCTTCATGGTGCTGTTCGTCGGCCTCGGCGTCGATTTCTCGATCCAGTACGGCGTGAAATACCGCGAGGAGCGCTTCCGCGACCCGCGCATCGATCACGCGCTGATCGGTGCCGCGCACTCGATGGGCATGCCGCTCGCGCTCGCAACGGCAGCGGTCGCGGCGAGCTTCTTCTCGTTCATCCCCACGGCGTACCGTGGCGTGTCCGAGCTCGGCCTGATCGCGGGCGTCGGCATGTTCGTCGCGCTGCTGACCACCCTCACGACGCTGCCCGCGCTGCTGCGCCTGTTCGCGCCGCCGGGCGAATCGAAGACGCCGGGCTTCCCGTGGCTCGCGCCGGTGGACGATTTCCTCGACCGGCACCGCAAGCCGATCCTGATCGGCACGCTCGCGGTCGTGATCGGCGCGCTGCCGCTGCTCAAGTTCCTGCACTTCGACTTCAACCCGCTGCACCTGAAGGATCCGCACAGCGAATCGATGGCGACGCTGCTCGCGCTGAAGGATTCGCCGGAAGCGTCGGTCAACGACGTGACGGTGCTCGCGCCGTCGCTCGCGCAGGCCGATGCGACCGCGAAGCGCCTCGACGCGCTGCCCGAAGTCGGCCGCACGGTCACGCTGTCGACCTTCATCCCGGCCGACCAGGCCGTCAAGCGCGCATCGATCGCCGCCGCCGCGAGCGAGCTGATACCCGCGCTGACCCAGCCGGCCGCGCCGCCCGCGACCGACGCGCAGCGCGTCGCCGCGCTCAAGCGCGCGTCGGACCTGCTGAGCTACGCGGCCGAGGATCATCCGGGCCCGGGCGCGGCCGCCGCGCAGCACCTGTCGGCGTCGCTCGCGAAGCTCGCGGCCGCCGACGCCGCGGCGCGCGACCGCGCCGAGCGCGCGTTCGCCGGCACGCTGCGCGTCGCGCTCGACCAGCTCGCGACGCTGCTGCAGCCGCAGGAGATCACGCGCGGCACGCTGCCGCCGCCGCTCGTGCGCGACTGGGTCGCGCCGGACGGCCATGCGCTCGTGCAGATTTCGCCGAAGGTGCCGAAGGGCGTCGATCCGGGCGACGACACGCTGCTGCGCCGCTTCGTCACGGCCGTGAAGGCCGCCGAACCGAACGCGATCGGCGGGCCGATCTCGATCCTGCATTCGGCCGATACGATCATCAATGCGTTCCTGCATGCGGCGCTGTGGTCGATCGTGTCGATCACGATCCTGCTGTGGGTCACGCTGCGCCGCTTCGGCGACGTGCTGCGCACGCTGGTGCCGCTGCTCGTCTCCGGCGTCGTGACGCTCGAGCTGTGCGTCGTGATCGGCATGCCGCTCAACTTCGCGAACATCATCGCGCTGCCGCTGATGCTCGGCGTCGGCGTCGCGTTCAAGGTGTACTTCGTGATGGCATGGCGCGCCGGGCAGACCGGCCTGCTGCATTCGAGCCTCACGCATGCGGTGCTGTTCAGCGCCGCGACGACGGCCACCGCGTTCGGCAGCCTGTGGCTGTCGCATCACCCGGGCACGTCGAGCATGGGCAAGCTGCTCGCGCTCGCGCTGACGTGCACGCTGATCGGTGCCGTGGTATTCCAGCCGGTACTCATGGGCAAACCGCGCGCGAAACGCGCGAAGAACCAATCGCAAGGAAGCAATGAATAAGGTGCGAATCATCGCGGCGACCGTCGCCGCCGGTGCGATGTTGAGCGGCTGTGCAACCGGCCCCAACCGCAATCCGTCCGACCCGCTCGAGCCGATGAACCGCGCGGTGTACAAGTTCAACGACACCGTCGACCAGAACATCGCGGTGCCGATCGCGAAGGGCTACCAGAAGATCACGCCGACGCCGGTACGCACGGCCGTCAGCAACTTCTTCTCGAACCTCGGCGACCTCGGCAACTTCGCGAACAACCTGCTGCAGCTGCGCATCACCGATGCGACGCAGGACCTGATGCGGGTCGCGATGAACTCGCTGTTCGGCGTCGCCGGCCTGATCGACATCGCGACGCCCGCCGGGCTGCCGAAGCATCACCAGGATTTCGGTCTCACGATGGCGCGCTGGGGCATGCCGTCGGGCCCGTATCTCGTGCTGCCGGTGTTCGGGCCGAGCACGTTCCGCGACGGCGTCGGCCGCGCGGTCGACGTGCGCTTCAACCTGCTCAACTACATCGAGCCGGCCGCGCGCAACCCGATGTACGTGATGCAGTTCGTCAGCGCGCGTTCGGACCTGCTCGGCGCGACCGACCTGCTGAACCAGGCGGCGCTCGATCCGTACTCGTTCGTGCGCGACGCGTACCTGCAGCAGCGCAAGTCGCTGACCTACAAGAGCGAGGCGACGCCCAGCGCGCTGCCGAACTATGGGGATCCGGGCGAGTCGGGTGGCGATGCCGCGCCGGGTGTGCCGAACTACGAGGATCCGGGGCAGTCGGGTGGTACGCCGGCCAATGCGCCGGCGGCGCCGGGGCTGCCGAAGTACGACGATCCGGGTGCGGATGGCGCGATGCCGGGTGCCGTCCCGGCGGCCAGACCGGCAAGCGCGACGTCGGCCGCGTCGGGCTCGGCCGCACCGGCCAGCAGCCCCGCGGCAAACTGATCCGCGCGCCGCGCGCAAGCGGCAATCGTCGAACGAACCGACCGGCTCACGCCGGTCGGTTTTTTTTATCGTGCGGCATGCGTGGCGCCGAAGCCCCGCTGCATGTCCGTCTTCCGCCGACCAGGCGGCACTTACAGCTGGCCGGCCCGTCGGGCGACACCTCGATGACCGTGACCCGCGCGAAGATTTTCTTTTCGCTGAACGATCCGCAGGCCGCGCTCGATGCGCTCGCGCCGGGCATCGACAAGACCCGCCGTTTCGCGAGCGGCAAGCCGGAAGCCGAGCGGCCGGTGGCGTTGAGCACCTTCTCGGAAGGATTCGTCACGGCCACGTTCGCGCATGCGCAGCTCGGACACTGGAAAGCGGCGATCGGCACGCTCGCCGATGCGCATTCCCCACTCGAGGGGCCCAGCTTCTACGCATACCGAAGCGTGGTCTACCGCTACCTGATGACGCGCGCGCACGATCCATCCCTGGGGAACGCAAAGCTCGAGCAGGACGCGACGTACTATGCGACGCACGACAAGAGCCACTACAGCGCGCTGCTTCGCATGTGGCAAGGTGACGCGACACGCGCCGCGAGCTTGCCGGCGACGAGCTGCGGATGGCCGGAACGGAACGGCAGGAAGCCTCGAGCGAAATCGCCTTCTACGAGGGTGCCTACATGAAATTCGTGAAGGGCGATGCGGCGGCGGGGCGCGCGAAGCTGGAGCGCCTGGACCGGCTCGCGCCGTACGGCAGCATCGAATGGATCTACGGAAAGCGCGTGCTGAACTGATGCGCGGGTGATCGTGCCGGGGCCGCGCCGTCACTGGCGGGCGGCACGCCCGCTCAGACGATCCGCAGCGCCCCCGCGCGCCCGAATGCATGCCGCGCCTGGATCAGCGTCGTGCGCGCCGCGCGCGCATCGCTCGCGACCTGCAGCAGCGGGCCGAGCTGGGAAGGCTGCTTGAGCAGCTCGCGCAGGATCGGCAGGATCGCGGTGCTGCCGTCGTCGCGCAACCCGGCCGTCGCCGCGCGCGGCAGCGTGCGCCACGCCGGATCGACGATCGCGCGGCACACCGCGAACGGCACGCCGCGCGCCGCCGCGAACGCCGCCGCGATATGCGACTCCATGTCGACGGCCAGCGCACCCTTCGCGCGATACAGCGACGCCTTGTCCGCTTCGCTGACGACCGGCGCGCCGACGGCCGCCATCGTGCCGCGCGTCACGCGCGACCGGAGCGGCGTGTCGTGCAGCGCGGCGACGAGCCGCGTGCTCCAGCCGGCATCCGTCTGCACGCCGCCGAACGGCCCGTCGATCGCGTCGGCGATCACCAGCGCGCCCGGCGCCAGGTCGGGCGCGAGCCCGCCCGCGGTGCCGAAGCTGACGATCCCCGCGCAGCCGCGCGCGGTCGCTTCGGTCAGCGCGCGCTCGAGACGATCGGCGCGCGCGGCGAACACCGCCTCGACGCCGTCGCCGCGCGCGATGCGCGCCTCGAATGCCATCCCCGTCACCGCGATGACGGGCAGCGTGCCGTTGTGCATCGATGCCGTCACGCGTTACATCCCGACCGTCACGCGCGTCGCGTTGTCGCGCTTCAGGTTGCGGTAGCGCGCGAGCGCCCACAGCGGGAAGAACTTGCGATAGCCGTGGTAGCGCAGGTAGAACACGCGCGGGAAGCCGGTCGCCGTGAAGCGCGCCTCGTCCCACAGGCCCGCTTCGGTCTGCTCGGCGATCAGGTAATCGATGCCGCGCGCCACCGCCGGGTTGTTCACCTCGCCGGCCGCCATCAGGCCGAGCAGGGCCCAGGCCGTCTGCGACGCGGTGCTCGGCGCCTGCTCGTAGCCGCGATAGTTGAGCTTGTAGCTGTCGCCGTCCTCGCCCCAGCCGCCGTCCTTGTTCTGCACCGACAGCAGCCACTGCGCGCCGCGCTTCATGCGCGGATCTTCCGGGCCGAGGCCCGCCGCGTTCAACGAGCACAGCGCGGTCCACGTGCCGTACACGAAGTTCATCCCCCAGCGGCCGTACCAGCTGCCGTCCGGCTCCTGCTCCTTCAGCATGTAGTCGAGCGAGCGGCGCGCGGCTTCGCTGTTCGCGGCCGTCTCGCCGAGCTGCGACAGCATCGACAGGCAGCGGCCCGACACGTCCGCCGTCGGCGGATCGAGCAGCGCGCCGTGATCGGAGAACGGGATGTTGTTCAGGTAGTACTGCGTGTTTTCCGGCTCGAACGCGCCCCAGCCGCCGTCGCTGCTCTGCATGCCGACGACCCATTCGCGCGCGCGCGCGATCGACTCGCGATACATGTCCGAATGACGGAGCTTCTCGACGCGGTCCATCGCCAACACGACCACGGCCGTATCGTCGACGTCGGGGTAGTGCGGGTTCGCATACTGGAACGCCCAGCCGCCCGGCCGCACGTTCGGGCGGCGCGAGATCCAGTCGCCGCGCACGTCGAGGATCTGCAGCGGGCGCAGCCATTCGAGGCCGCGCACCACGGCGTCCTCCGCGCGCGGGTCGCCGGTCTCGAGCAGCGCGTGCGACACGAGCGACGTATCCCACACCGGCGACAGGCACGGCTGGCAGTACGCCTCGTCTTCATGCACGACGAGCAGCTTCTCGACCGACCGGCGCGCGATCGCGCGGCTCGGGTGATCTTCCGCGTAGCCGAGCACGTCGTACATCATCACCGCGTTGGCCATCGCCGGATAGATCGCGCCGAGGCCATCCTCGCCGTTCAGGCGCTCGTCGACGAACGCCACCGCCTGCCGGATCGCGCGTTCGCGCGTGTAGCTTGGGAACAGCCCGTCGGCCGCGCGCAGCGCGTGATCGACGACGCGGAAGAACGCGAACCAGCCCGCGCTCTGGTGCCCCTGGCGCGGCAGCAGGCCGGCGTTGACCGGCGGATCGATGAACAGCTCGTCGATGCGCACGCCGCGCGGGTTCTTCGCGATCGGCCGCTTCGCGTTCAGCACGAGCAGCGGCACGATCACCGTGCGCGCCCAGTACGACACCTTCGACAGGTGGAACGGGAACCACTGCGGCAGCAGCATGATCTCGACCGGCATCATCGGCACCGCGCGCCACGGAATCGCACCGTACAGCGCGAGCTGGATGCGCGTGAACACGTTCGACATCTCGGCACCGCCCATCGCGTGGATCGCCTTGCGCGCACGCTGCATGTGCTCGGCGTTCTCGTCGTCGCCGATCACCTTCAGCGCGAAGTACGCCTTCACGCTCGCGCTGATGTTCGGCGCGCCGTCGGTGAACAGCGGCCAGCCGCCGTCCGGCTGCTGGATGCGGCGCAGGTAGCGGCCGATCTTCTGTTCGAGTTCGAGGTTCGGCGTTTCGCCGAGGTAATGGACGAGCAGGATGTACTCGGCCGGAATCGTCGAATCCGCTTCGAGTTCATAGACCCAGTGCCCGTCGGGCTGCTGCGCGGCCAGCAACGCGTCGGTCGCGCGCTGCACGGCGGTGTCGAGCTCGGCCGGCACCGTGCCGGCGGCCAGGGTTGGCAAATCGGTGAGATCGTTCATCGGTCCCTCTCTTATTGTGTCTGGAGCACGTCCGCGGCCTTCTGGCCGGAGCGGATCGCGCCCTCGATCGTGGCGGGCAGGCCGGTGGCAATCCAGTCGCCCGCCAGCACGAGATTGGTCCAGCGCGTACGCGCGGCCGGACGTTTCATTTCCTGCGACGGCACCGCCGCAAAGCCCGCGCGCGGCTCGACGACGAGCTGCCACGCAGGCATGGCATCCGCGTGCGCGCCGGTCGCGCGCGCGATGTCCTGCCAGATGGTCCGCGCGAGCGTCTCGCGCGGCAGGTCGAGCCAGCGGCCCGCATCCTGGATCGTCGCCGCGAGCTGGCCTTCGGCGGCCCGCACCGCGTCGACGGCGCCGTTGACGACCGCCGTGTACGCGGGGCCGCCCGTCGGCGCCTCGGCCGCGAAATACGCGGTGACGGTCGCGCTGTACGTATCCGGCGCGCTCAGGTCGGGCACGAGCGGCTGCGCGACGTCGGGCGGCACCGCCAGCACGAGCGCGTCGCCCGGCGCGAGATCGACCCGCTCGCCGTCGATCACCAGCGCGTCGACCGCATGGCCGTTCTCGTCGAATTCGAGCGCGTCGAGGCGCGAGCGCAGGCGGATCGTCGCGCCGCCGTGCTGCAGCATCCGCAGCGCCGGTTCGACGAACGCGCTGCCGAGCCCGTGACGCGCGCCGAGCGGGCGGCATGCCGGCCCGCCCGCGGCGAACGTGCCGCACACGAGCGCACGCGCGAGTTCGGCGGTGGCATGACGCGGCTCGACGTTCAGCGCGCCGAGGAACATCGGCCGCAGCCAACGATCCCACAGCACGCCGTCGCAGCGCATCGTCTGTGCGAGTGAGCGGCCCGTGCGCGCGAACATCAGCGGCGCGAGCGACAGGTAGTCCAGCGGCGTCGTGCCCGGCGCCCGCGACGCGGCGTCGAACAGCCACGACGGCCAGCGGCTGCTGCCGAAGCGCAGCGTCCAGCGCTGCTGCGACGCGAGGTCGAGCACCGGGAATTCCGGCAGCGCCGGCCCGGCCAGTTGATCGGTCGCGCCGATCGCCCGCAGATAGCGCTGCGTCGCCGCCTGTCCCGCAAAGACCCGATGCAGCCCGCTGTCGACCGTCGCGTTCAGCGTGCCGTCGAACCATGAGCGACAACGCCCGCCCGCCTGCGCGTGCGCATCGTGCAGCACGATGCGGCGCCCGCGACGTTGCAGCTCGACGGCGGCCGACAGGCCCGCGAGTCCTGCCCCGATCACGTGGACGGTTCTGGGCATCAGGCTCAGAACAGCGCGTAGCGCGCGGCGATCATCAGCATGCGTGCCTTCGGCTTGCGGATCGGCGCGCGCGGCGCGGCGAAGCCGCGTGCGACCGCCGCCTCGAGAATGCAGCGATAGGCGCCCGACATGATGCGCGGCGCCTTCACCTGCGCACGCGGGCACGTATCCATCACCGCGTCCGCCTGGCGGAAATGCTCGAGCGCGCGCTCGACGAGCGTCGCGCACACGCGCGGCAGCGCCGCTTCGCGCGCGATCGTCGCCGGGTCGGCGATCGCGATGCCCTCGCGCGCGAGCAGCTCGCGCGGCAGGTAGCAGCGGTTGATCGCCGCATCGTCGTCGATGTCGCGCAGGATGTTGGTCAGCTGCAGCGCGCGGCCGAGATGGTGCGACAGCGCGATCCCCTCGGCTTCCGGCATCCCGAAAATCCTCACCGACAGGCGGCCGGCCGCGCTCGCGACGCGGTCGCAATAGAGGTCGAGCGTCGGCTCGTCGGGCGCGCAGATATCTTCGGCGGCATCCATCGCCATGCCGTCGATCATCGCGTGGAAATCGGCGCGCTGCAGGTCGAACGCGTGGATTTCACGCGTGAGCGCAACGAGATGGCGCGGCGGCTGGCCCGCGAAGCACGCGTCGATATCCGCGCGCCAGCGTGCGAGGCCCGCGGCGCGCTCGGCGCGCGGCAGGT
The DNA here is from genome assembly GCF_004343775.1 of Burkholderia sp. SRS-46. GTDB lineage: Bacteria > Pseudomonadota > Gammaproteobacteria > Burkholderiales > Burkholderiaceae > Burkholderia. Next base: position 152,000 of record NZ_PTXL01000005.1, read on the forward strand.
CGCTGTCGGCGATGTCGTCGACCGCGCGGCAGAACGCGTACACCTGGAACATCGCGTCGCGTTGCGTCGCCGGCAGGATCCGCATCGCAAGATAAAAGGAACTGCCCGATGTGACGGCAGCGGCGTCGGTTTCTTGTTCGTCCACGACGGGATTGGAAACGGCCAAGACGAGCTCCACGGAGACGCCCACGCGGGGCGATTGAAGAAGCCATGCCCGGCTGGGATGGTAAGGGCGTCAAATGCGTGCGAGATGTGCGAACGTTCGACGCAGACAGGCACAAATTACCGGCCGGAAGCCGGAATTGGGCGAAAGTATAGCAATCTTTGAAGGTCGATGGCGGCATGGCCGCCGCGCGGTGCGGCGCTGCGGCAACGCACGCGCCGGCGGGCCGCGAACGCCCGCCGCGCGTGGCCCGGGCGCCGCTAGCCGTAGACGATGTCGCGCTGCAGGTCGAGCGCGATGAGCCCCATTTCGCGGGTCAGCTGGAGCATCGCGCGCCGCTCGAGGCGCGAGCCCATGAAGCTGGTCACGCGGCCGTCCGGTTCCGTGGTGAACTGGAACACCGCGCCGCCCGAGCCGAACCAGGCGCCCGGCACGTCGGCGGATTCGTGCCAGTCGATCTGCGCGAACACGCGCGCGATGCCGGCGCGCACCGCGTCGCCCGGGCCGATCGGCGGCGCGACTTCGCCCAGGTCGTCGAGGGAATAGGGGCCGGGCTTGTCCGGTTTCCGGTAGAAGAGGTAGTCGACGTTCATGGGGCGCGATCGGAACAAAGTGCAAAGTTAGCGCGATCTGCTGCGAATTTAAATCAGATTGGAATGAAATGTAGCCTGCGCGACACATCGGGGGCCACATGACCGGCGGCCGTCCTACCTCCGGGCCGCCCACCGCCGCTTGGGCCCGCGCCCATTCGTCTAAGATGACGCTTTATCCCAATAACGCATCCCGACCTCATGGAGACGACCGTGACCGCCGCGTCCCCCGCATCCCCGCAGTCCGCCCACCCCGTATTCGTGCTCGTGCACGGCGCATGGCACGGCGCGTGGTGCTTCGCGCACGTGATGACCGCGCTGGCCGAGCGCGGCCACCTCGCGATCGCGCGCGACCTGCCCGCGCACGGGATCAACGCCCGCTTTCCCGCGTCGTACTTCAAGCGACCGCTCGACCGGGAGGCGTTCGGCACCGAACCGTCGCCGGTGGCGAACACGACGCTCGACGACTATGCGTCGCAGGTGATGCAGGCGATCGACGACGCGTATGCGCTCGGCCACGGCAAGGTCGTGCTGGTCGGGCACAGCATGGGCGGCATCGCGATCACGGCAGCCGCCGAGCGGATGCCCGAGAAGATCGCGAAGATCGTCTACCTGGCGGCGTTCATGCCCGCGTCGGGCGTGCCGGGCCTCGACTACGTGCGCGCGCCGGAAAACCAGGGCGAGATGCTCGGCAAGCTAATGCTCGCGAGCCCGCGCGCCGCCGGCGCGCTGCGCATCGATCCGCGCAGCGACGACGATGCATATCGCGCAACGGCCAAGCGCGCGCTGTGCGACGACGTCCCGCAGGCGGAATACGAGGCGGTCGCGAACCTGATGAGCTGCGACGTGCCGGCCGCGCCGTTCGCCACGGCGGTTCCGACCACGCCCGCGCGCTGGGGCGCGATCGACCGCCACTACATCAAGTGCCTGCAGGACAACGTGATCCTGCCCGCGCTGCAGCAGCGCTTCATCGACGAAGCCGATGCGTTCGCGCCGGACAACCCGACGCACGTGCATCAGCTCGACAGCAGCCACTCGCCGTTCGTGTCGCAGCCGGCGGTGCTGGCCGGCGTGCTGGCGGACATCGCGAAGCGCTGAAGCCCGCGCCGGCGCTCGCGTCCGCGCGGCGCGCTACGCGTACGCGACCGACCGGTCGCGGCCGAGCCGCTTCGCGCGATACAGCGCGGCGTCGGCCTCGTTGACGAGCACCTCGCAGGTCTGCGCGCCCGCGTGCGCGCTCGCGCCGCCGACGCTCGCCGTGACCGGCACGCGCACACCCTCCGCGTCGACCGGTGCGCCGCCGATCGCGCAGCGCACCTTTTCCGCGACGAGCATCGCTTCGGCGAGATCGGTGCACGGCAGCAGCAGCGCGAACTCCTCGCCGCCGAACCGGCAGAACGTATCCTGCGCGCGCACGATCCCCGAGACGCGCAGCGCCATCTCGCGCAGCACCGCGTCGCCGACGGCATGGCCGAACCGGTCGTTGATCGTCTTGAAGTGATCGAGATCGAACAGCAGCACCGACAGGTCCCCGCCGTAGCGCTGCCAGCGCGCGAATTCGTCGCGCAGCCGCGATTCGAAGAAGCGCCGGTTCGCGATGCCGGTGAGGCCGTCGCAGTTGGCGTGCTCGCGCAGCTTCGCGACGGCTTCCTCGCGTTCGCGCTGCATCACGCTCACGTGCGTGACGTCCGAGATCGTCACGCACACGGCCTCGACCTCGCGCCCGCGCGTGAGCGGCATGAAGGTGCAGTCCTGCTGCATGAAGTCGACGCCGCCGGTGATCGGCCGGTCGTGCTCGAAGCGGAACAGGTAGGGCCGCTGCTCCCACGAGCTGAACGCGAAGCTGCCGAGCTGGAACACGCTCTCGAGCTTGCGCGCGAGCCAGGCGCGCGGCAGGTCCGGAAAGCAGTCGAACAGGTTGCGGCCGATCACGTCGTCGGCGGGGACGCCGCTGTGGTCCTGCATGAAGCGGTTCCACATCAGCACGTTCATCGCGCGGTCGAGTACGAACAGGCCGAATCCGACCCGTTCGATCACGAGGTCGCTCAGCGAAGCAGGGCGGACAGTCATAGTGCGGAGAGCAACGCGTCGAGCGCGTCGCCCATCAAACGGATCGAGTCTTCGGCCATCAGCATCACGAAATGGGCGCGGAACCCGTCATCCTCCAGGCCGAAATTCACTTCCAGCAGCAGCGCGACGCTCCACGCGAGCACCGTGGGCTGGAACACGTCGTCGAACGACACGTCCGCGCCCAGCAGCCCCGGCGGGAAGAACACCGGCGTGCGGCCGAGCTCGTCGAGGATCGATGCGACGCACGCGCCCATCAGCACGTTCGCGACGTCGAACACGAGTTCGTCCTGGCTCGACGCGTCGCCGCGCGCGCTGGCAGTCTCGTCGTCGTCCCGCGCGCGGGTGGCCGGCGCACCGTCGCCGAACGTGTGATCGACGAGCGAGGCGAGCCGCGCGACGCTCGACGTGCGGCACAGCACGAGCGCCTCGCCCTTGATGTCGGAGCGAAAGCCCTGGCGCACGGCCGTCACGCTTTCGTGAATGCCCGTCATGTCGCGCAGCGCCTTGCCGGCATCGGCCGCCCGCACGACCCGCACGCGCGGCACGGACAGCTCGATGAAGCGGCCGAGCAGCGACGCAAGCCGTGCAGCGGCACGCCCCATCGCGAGGTTGGCGATTTCCTGCAACGCGTCGCGTTGCTCCGCCGTGAACACCGAGTCAGGCATACAACCCATACTCCTTGAGAATGGGCAGCAACGCCTCCGACGTCACGGGCTTCGCGACGAACGCGATCGCACCCAGCTCGCGCACGCGCTCGCGCGCCTGCGGCTGGATATCAGCGGATACCACGATCACGAACGTGTTCAGATCTTCGTGGCGCAGTGTTTCGAGAACCTGATAGCCGTTCATGTCCGGCATCGTCAGGTCGAGAAACATCACGGAAGCCTTGCCGTCACGATAGAGCGCAAGTGCCTCGCGGCCGTTTGCCGCATACGCGATGTCGACGTCCCAGTCCCCCGGTAAGGCCTTTGTCAGCAGCTTGCGTGCGAGCAGCGAATCGTCGGCAATCACAATCGGCAAAGGCATGGCGGCGGAGCGGAATACGGAATGGTCTCTCTCGCGTTAACGACCGTGCGCCGCGTTTCTTTAGGCGCCGAATGAACGGTCGCAAGCTTGCGTCGGGCGGCCACGCAGCGCACGCCGCGGCAAACTTGCAGGCGACGGGCTGCGCGCCGGCATCGGCGCGCGCGTATCTGTCATGGAAAGCAAGGCGCGATTCTGTGAGTAAAACCGGGGCGGTGCAACTCGCCATTTTTGCCTTTTCAGACAAAATCGATCCGATCCCGCGCCTTTCCGAAAACAGCCGCGACCATTTTTTCAATAAGCACGCAAAATTTTTCCTTGTGTACGTTTGCGCTGCCGGATTCGTCGCGTTTTCAATCTGACAATTTCAACGGTCGGATTCGTCGGGATTATGCGGGCCCGCGGCGCGGAACGCGGATGCAACTCGTTTATGATGGCAGGCACCTCCAGCCTGCGCCTCACCCTTTCCCATCCATGACGTCCGACCGGCCTGCCGACTCCCGCGACCCCGCTTCCGCCGACGACTGGCAGGACGACGAGACCTACGCGGCCGGCGCGCCCGAACACGATTTCGCCGTCCGGCGCGTGACGCTGATCGTGCTGCTGATCGCCGCGATCGTGCTGCCGTGCATCTACGTGTCGGTGATGGCGTACAACGACCTGAAGGCGCGCGAAGCCGCCGCGAGCGACGTGACGATGCGCACCGTGCGCGTGGCCGAGGAACACGCGCTCAAGGTGTTCGACCTCAGCGAGACGCTCGACGCGCGCATCGTCGATCTCGTGCAGGACATGGACGATGCGTCGGTGCGCAAGGACGAATCCGACATCCACGATGCGCTCAACACGATCGGCGGCGGCTACCCGCAGGTCGCGGCCGTGTCGATCTTCGGCGCGAGCGGGATGCTGCTCGCGAACAGCCTCTACTTTCCGGCGCCGTATGCGTCGATCGCGAACCGCGACGACTTCGTCGGCATTCGCGACGGCAAGGTGATCGAACACATCTCGCGCCTGATGATGGGGCCGCTGAAGCTCGAGAACATTCCCGTGTTCAACACGGGCGTCGCGCGTCGACACAGCGACGGCTCGTTCGCGGGGATGGTGTCGATCGCGCTGAAGTCGTCGTATTTCAACGCGTTCTACCGCGACCTGCTCGGCGGCGCGAAGACGCCGATGACGATGTCGCTCACGCGCACCGACGGCGCCGTGCTCGCGTCGTATCCGCCGCTGCCGGCCACCGCGCAGGGCGATCATCCGCTCCCGCTGACCGGCGAGCGGAGCGGGCGCGCGGGCGTCGTGCGCGTGAGCCACGGCGCGGGCAGCGAGATCGTCGCGTACCGGCAGGTCGGCAGCTATCCGGTCTACGTGTCGTGCGCGTTTCGCACGTCGGCGATCTGGCGTGAATGGTACGAACACCTGAGCGTGCTGTTCGTGTCGATGTTCGCGCCGTCGTTCGCGCTGTGGTGCGTGATCTGGCTGTCGCTCAAGCGGCTGAAGGCGGAAGAGGAGGCATGGGACCGCTGGCAGGCCGAAGCGTCGATGCGGCGCTCGATCGAATCGGCCTACCGCCAGTCGCGCAAGATGCAGGCGCTCGGCAACCTCGTCGGCAGCGTCGCGCACGACTTCAACAACCTGCTGATGATCATCTCGAGCAACGTGCAGATCGCGCGGCACCGCGGCGTGCAGCACCTCGACACCGAACTCGGCGCGATCGAACGGGCGCTGAAGAACGGGCAGTCGCTGACGCGCCAGCTGCTCGGCGTCGCGCGCAAGCAGCCGCTGCACAGCGAGACGATCGACGTCGGGCAGTGGCTCGGCACCTGCCGCGAACTGGTGAAGACGTCGCTCGGCTCGAAGTCGTCGCTGATCGCGGCGATCGACCCCGGCGTGTGGCCGATTCGCGTGGACATCGCGGAGCTCGAGCTCGCGGTCATCAACCTCGCGGTGAACGCGCGCGATGCGATGCCGACCGGCGGCCGCTTCACGGTGGGCGCGCGCAACGTGACGTTCCGCCGCGAGGACGGCTTTCCGCTGACCGGCGATTTCGTGCAGATCTCGCTCGACGACACCGGCTCGGGGATGGTGCCCGAGGTGCTCGCGCGCGCGTTCGAGCCGCTGTATACGACGAAGGCGCAGGGGATGGGCACGGGCCTCGGGCTGCCGCAGGTGTTCGCGTTCTGCGAGCGCTCGGGCGGCCTCGCGACGATCGACAGCGCGGTGGGCGCCGGCACGTCGGTGCGGCTCTATCTGCCGCGGGCGAGCGCGCAGGACCTGGTCGTCGCGCGGGCGCCGGCCCCGGTCGCGCCGGCGTCCGACACACGGCCGCCGGCCGGCCTGCACGTGCTGCTCGTCGAGGACAACAGCGAAGTCGCCGCGGGCACGGAAGCGCTGATCACGCTGCTCGGGCACCGCGTGACCTACGCGGCGACCGCCGACGACGCGCTGCGGCTCATCGAAGGCACGCCGGCAGGGGAGGGCTTCGATCTCGTGATTTCGGACATTCACATGCCCGGCCAGTTGAACGGCATCGATCTCGCCGAGGCGGTCGGGCTGCGGCCGGACAAGCTGCCCGTCATCCTGGTGACGGGTTATGCGGAGGAGCTCGACCGCACGCGCGGGGTCAACGTGCGCGTGCTGTCGAAGCCGTTCGATATCGCGCTGCTCGACGAAATCCTGCAAGGCATTCGCGAGGCGCGGGATGCACGTGACGCGCGGCACGCCGGCGCGCATCACGCGCCGTGAGCCGCCGCGCCCGGCGAGGTCGGGCTCAGGCCGCCTTGTTCAGCCGCACCCACGCGGCGTAGCGATCGACGAACCCCTGCAGGAACTTGCGCGTGTCCTCGTTGACGATCTTGCCTTCGTCGTCGATGCGGGCCGGGTCGTGCTTGATGAACATTTCCGGCTGGCCGAGCGTCGCGACGTCGAGATACGCGAGCACGTTGCGCAGATGCTGCTGCGACAGCGCCGTGCCCGTCGCGCCCGGCGACGTGCCGAGCACCGCGCCCGGCTTGCCGGCCCACGAATTGGTGCCCCACGGGCGCGAGCCCCAGTCGAGCGCATTTTTCAGCACGCCCGGAATCGACCGGTTGTATTCCGGGGTGACGAACAGCAGCGCGTCGGCTGCTTCGATCGACTGCTTGAAACGCTTGGCGACGTCCGGGAAATCCGCGTCGTAATCCTGGCAGTAGAGCGGGAGCTCGCCGATCTCGACGAACTCGAACGAGAGATCGGCCGGCGCAAGCGAGATCACTGCGTGTGCGAGCGCGCGGTTCCAGGATCCGCGGCGCAGGCTGCCGACGATGACCGCAACACGATGTGCCATGACTGTCTCCTTCTGATGGGTGAGTAATCGATATGATTGATGCGGAACAGGCAACAAAGGTCTGTTTATAGGCAGGCCAGCCCGTGAACCGTCCCACGGGGCCATCCGGCCGACTTTCCACAAGGTTTTCCACAGAAATTGTGGATAACTTTGCTGGCAAGCCCCGCCGTTACACATGATCGGTCGCGCGATGCCGGGGGCGCGACGCAAGCCTGTCGGCAAGCATAGCGCAGCGCCTCGGCCGCGTTCGTGAAAAGCGCGGCGCGACGTGCGTTGCGGGCGAGCGCCGCGCCCAGTAAGCTGCTGGCACCGTGGCTCGCGCGACCGGCAGCGAGTGCGGCGCTTACCCGAGAGATGCCCGACGATGCCGCCCGCGTATGACGATCCCGCCTATCTTGCTCAGTTGCGGCACGACCTGCTGCGCTTCGCGCGCCTGCAGCTCCGCGATGCCGACGCGGCCGAGGACGCGGTGCAGGAAGCGCTGACGGCCGCCTGGACGCACGCGACGGAGTTCGCCGGTTTGTCCGCGCACAAGACCTGGGTGTTCGGCATCCTGCGCAACAAGTTGATCGACGTGCTGCGCGCGCGGCAGCGGATGGTGAGCCTGTCCGCGCTCGACGCCGAACTCGACGGCGAATCCGTGCTCGACCGCGAACTCTTCAAGGAAAACGGGCACTGGGCCCCGCACACGAAACCGCGGCCGTGGCCCCGACCGGAAACGCTGCTGCAGCAGCAGCAATTCTGGATGCTGTTCGAAACCTGCCTGAACCATCTGCCCGAGCAGATCGGGCGCGTGTTCATGATGCGCGAGTTTCTCGATGTCGAGATCGACGACATCTGCACCGAACTGACGTTGACGACGAACCATTGCAGCGTGCTGCTGTACCGCGCGCGTACGCGCCTGCGCACCTGCCTGAGCGAAAAGGGGCTGACGACCGAAGATGCTACCGGGGAAATGTAAGGACGTGACGCGCCTGCTGTCGGATGCGCTCGACCGGCATCTGACGGTCCATGAGCGCGTGCAGGTGCGCGTGCATCTGCCGACCTGCAGCGGCTGCAGGGTACCGCGAACAGATCGCTGCTGCGGGCGGCGGCGAAGGCCGCGGGCGGGCGGGGATGGTGGTGGAGACGGGGCGAGTGAGGCGTCAGGCGTCGGCGTGGCGGTGACCGGCACCGCAGCGCGGGTGCGGCCGATCGGGCCGCACGCCCGCCGCGCGTCGATCACCCGGCGCAATAATAAAAATACGCAGACTTGGAATTATTCGAACAGCTCGCGCACTGCTTCCGGGGGACGCCCGATCGCGGCCTTGCTCTTGTAGACGACGATGGGGCGCTGCAGGAGGATCGGATGAGCGGCAATCGCCTCGTAGGCTTGCGCGTCGGTCAAATCCTCGCGGGCCAGACCCAGTGTCTTGTATGGCTCTTCGTTGTCACGAAGCATGTCGCGAACCGGGCGCGCGAGCTGACGATGCAGCACCTCCAGTTCCTCAACCGTCGGCGGGGTCTTCAGGTACTCGACGATATTCACGGGCGCGCCGCTCTGATTCAGCGACTCGATAAGCGCCAGCGTCTCGCGAGATTTCGAGCATCGGGGGTTGTGGTAGATCGTGATCATCGTTCGGGCCTGGGAAGTAGGGTCTCGTATTGTAGCCAGTCCGCGTCGGAGGCTCGAACCAGCGAGAGGGCGGGGGCAGCGTTGGTAGTCAGCGTGGAGGCGGGCGGGCTTCGTCGCCGAAAAGGCTGCTCGTCAAACATTCGGCGTTCGCCGCACAACTCGGTTTATGCGCATAAATTCGCATCGACGTCGGGAACCTCTGAGCTAAAGAATCGATCGCCAGGGGCGCGCAGTCTCCCACAAAAGGGCGCTTGTTGAGCGTCGCCGCATGGCACTTCTCAGTTGCCGGAACGACTACCACGGCGTGCCCGAAGCACCGACAACGAGCGAGTTTATGCGCATAAAGCGCGTGTGTGCGGTGTACTCAGCCCCAGTAGGCCATGTGCTTCGCGTTGGCCCATGGTCGCCGCGTCATAGCTCGAACGGCCGCCGCATGCGATCAAACGTCGAGCCCCGAGCTCATTCACGTGCCTATGTGTTGCCGGATGAACGGCATGGCAACCACCCCTGCTCGGTAGGGGAGTGCGCTTTGGTCATCGGCGCATGCTTGCCGCATTCGTTGCCGCTGCCTTGTCGCGCAGCGAGCTACATGCTGAACCGCTGGCGGTTTATGCGCATAAGCTTGCCCTCGCTACCGCGACCAACGAAACGCGTTCGCGCCTGGCGGGGGGGGGGAGCCGCGCGCCCGCCGCTCATGTGGGGCGCCGCATCGCGACGTGAAGGGTTGTCACGCCACGATCGAGGTGTCGACCATCGGGCGGTTTATGCGCATAAACCTCGTCGCGCAGTGCATGCCCCTACCGTTGCACGAGGATCATGAACAGGCGGGCCTATCGCTTCGGCGGCCCACCTGCGAATCGCCGCCACATCTCCCGGCGCTCGATCACCAATGCCCAGACCTGTTTATGCGCATAAACACCGCGAGGCTGACGCCGATCCGAGCGCACCGCCAACGCCTGATCAGGAGGGAACCGATTCTTTCCACCCCGTCTTTCGCTTGCGGACGCGTACTGAACACTTGCACGCGACGTCGCCCACTCGATCGGCTCGACGCGTCCCGTCGACCGTCACCGCACACCTGTTTATGCGCATAAGCCGCTCGTCTAAACGGCCAACGCGTAGTTGATGAACAACAATTTCATTGAAATATAAATATCGTCCGGTAGAATTCCAACGACCAAAAACAGGAGTGAAAATTGGCCGCGGAAATCATTGCAGTCACTCAACAAAAAGGCGGCGTCGGCAAGAGCACGATCGCCATGCACCTCGGCGCTGCATTTCATGAAAAAGGGAAGCGCGTCCTCGTCGTCGACGCCGACGGTCAAAACACACTGGTCCACTGGTCGAGCGCCTCCGGCGACAGCGAAACCGGCATCCCTTTTCCTGTCGTGAACCTCGCTGAAGCGGGCGGCCAGATCCACCGCGAGATCAAGAAGTTCATCAACGACTACGACATCATCGTCGTGGACTGCCCACCCTCGATCACCGAGAAAGTGTCCGGCGTCGTCCTGCTGGCCGCATCGATCGCGGTCATTCCGACGTCGTCGTCGCCCGCCGACTACTGGTCGAGCGTCGGGCTGGTCAAGCTGATCCAGCAAGCGCAGGTCATGAACGAAGATCTGCGCGCGGTATTCCTGCTGAACAAGACCGAAGAAAAGCGCATGCTGACCCGCGAGCTGAAGCGGGCGCTCGAAGAGCTCGGCTTCCCGCTGCTCAAGACGCAAATCCCGACGCGGGAAGCGTACAAGCAGGCGATGGCGCTCGGTCAGACCGTCCTGCAGATGAACGATCGCGGCGCGAAGCTCGCCGCCGCGGAAATACGCGCATGCGCCGACGAGATCGTCGCGATGCTGCCCTGACTTTATGCGCACAAAGGACTCGCATGAAACCTTCCCAATTCGCCAAAGGATTCCAAGCGCGGCCGGATATGACGACGAGTGAGAAGCGCACGGCCCTCGATCGACTGAACGCGATCGACGGTCTCGTCAAATCGGAAACGCCCGCCCCCGCCGCCGCAAAATCCGCGAAGAAAGACAACATCGCCCCGCCGGCGCCGGACCTCGCTCTCGACCCGTCAACGGACGAATCGTCGCACTATCGCGCGTGGCGCCTCGAGAATCGCTATGCGCCCGGCCAGGTGATCGAGCTGTCGCTGAAGACCATCAAGCACAGCCCGTTCAACCCGCGGCACTTCTATCTGAAGTCGTCGATTGCCGAACTCGCGGTCAACCTTGCGAAGCAGGGCCAGCAGCAGGCGATTCACGTGATCCCCGATTACGACAATCCGGGCACGTATTTCGTCAGCGACGGCGGCCGTCGCGTGCGCGCGCTGAAGGAAGCGAACAAGGAAAGCGTGAAGGCGATCGTGATCGATCTGCCGATCGGCATCCAGAGCTACAAGCTCGGCTACGACCTCAACGTCCAGCGCGATTCGCAGACCGTGTTCGACAACGCCGTCGTATGGCGGCGCTTCCTCGACGACAAGCACTTCCAGAGTCAAAAGGAGCTGGCCGAACATCTCGGGCTCGACGAATCGACGATCGCGGTCGCGCTGTCGATCGGCAAGCTGCCGGAATCGATCATGCAGGAAATGGTCGCGCGCCCCGATCGCTTCGGCTCGAACATGGCCTATCAGGTCGGGCGCTATCACAGCGCACGCGGCACGGATGCAACGCTTCGGCTGATCAACAAGATCGTCTCGGACGACCTGAGCACGCGCCAGGTGTCCGACATCGTGAAAGGCCGGGCCGCGACTCAGGAATCCCCGAAGCCCGCCAGCCGCCAGCGCTATGCGCAACGGCTCGAGATCAAGCTTGGCGGCTCGTCGGTCGGCGATCTGAAGTCGTACGGGGACGACCGCATCGAGCTGCGTTTGCGCGGGCTGCCGAAGGAAAAGCGTGATGCGATCCTCGAGCAGCTCGAGCGGATGCTGCTGTCGGATCAGGCGTGATGAGCGGCGGGCGCCCGGCGATGCCGGCGCGCCCGCAGGCAGGACAGGCGGCTCAGGCCGCCCGGGATTGATTCAGCGTAAAGGAAAGCAGGTCGCCGTCGGTCGGCTCGCCCCAGGTCTTCTGGGCCAGCCAGTCGAAGAAGGCCGTCTCGGCCAGCTTGGAATCGAGGCCGCGTTTGCGCCAGTCTTCGCGCAGGTGCGAGCCCATCGTCGGCAACGCCTCCGATTCGAACGATTCGCGCGCCACTTCGCGCTCCGCGTCGCCCTGCTCGTCGTACAGCGCCTTCGCTTCCTTGCGCCGATACGCCGCGTATTCGCTCAGCAGACGCGCCTTCAGATCGTCCGGCTGGGCCGCCGGCGCCTTGCCCGACGTCGCACTGCCAGGCAGCGCCTCGACGGCCTCCACCGGCGGCGCATAGCCCTTCTTCAACGCATCCTTGAACAGTGCCGCTGCGCTGCGCACCGGCGGCAGCGACGTGCTGCGCATCCGCTGCTCCGTCATCTGCAGCGCGGCGCGAATGCGGTTCTCTTCGCTATCCGCGTACAGCGTCTGCGCTTCCTTCAACGGAATGCCGAGCTTCACCATCCGGTCGACCAGCGTGCTGTCGAACACGTTCGGGTGCTCGTCGAGCGCCAGCATCGGCTGCTTGCGCTCGGTCACGCGGAACTGGATCTCCGCGACCCGCCGCCCTTCGCGATGCTCGATCAGCTCGACGAAGATGTTGGTGACCGCGTTGACTTCCGCGATCGCCGGGCGCAGGTAGTCGCGCTTGAAATACTTGTATTCGCGCTTCGCCTCGTCGCCGGCTTCGGTGTCCGGCGTGCCCGACAGGATCGGCCGCCACCATTCCCACGGCTCGCGCATCGTCAGGTGGCTCGGGTTCGTCAGGTAGCGCACGCAGATCTCGTACAGCGCGAGGCCCGCGCTGCTGCGCAGCTGGCTCTGGAACTGCAGGCTGAGGCGAGCGTACTGGACCGGGTCCAGCAACTTCTTCTTGATCTTCGGCGCGAACGAGAATTCGACCCACACGCGGCGCGTGGCCGGGTCTTCGAGAATTTCCGCGTCCGCAATCAGCGTCGAGATCCCCCACTTGCGGCCCGGCTTCTGGCTCGACGTGCCGGTGCTCCACTCGACCTGCACCGACACCATGCGGCGCAGGTGTTCCTTCACGAGCGCGGTGTCGTTCGAATCGAATGCGGAGTTGGCGACGATATCCGACAACAGTGCGCGATAGGTATCGCCCGAGTCGTCGGCCTGCTGCGCGACGGCCAGCAGGACGTTGAACAGCTTGCGGGTCAGGAGGGTGATCTTGCCGCTTTTCGGCTGAATGGCGATCGCCTCGACGGCCTTTCGCAATTCGGCTGAACTGGCACTCACCACATCCACATCGGTTTTCTTGGCGCGCTTCGTTGCCATGCGTCGGGTCGGAGGAGAAGTTTTCCGGAAGGATAGCGCTTGCGGTGAAGTGCGTCCAGAACGACATGCTCACCATAGCCGGTGAAGCGCGCTCACGAAATGGCGCTCACCCCAACCCGCTCCCGCAAAGGCTCACCGGTCCAGAATCACTGTGCTTCGGACTCACCTTTACGTGCCGCGGGAGACGCGGATTCACAGTTTTTTGCCTGTGCACGCTCCACGCGTCGAGCCTTCCCGTATCGACTCACCTGTGATCCTGTCGCAAATTTACGACTGAGATTCTGTGGCCGCCGCACAGTGCCTCGAGTCCATGCGCAGCCGCCTGTATGCATGTACAGGCGCGGGCAGCCAAGGGATCCACACGGTGCCCGGATCCGGAAAGACACGGTGCTGCGAGGCCAGCACAGCCCGTTTCCGGGCCATTGGCGCGTGTTTCTGTGCCATCGGACGCACGCATCGACAGCCGGGGCGCGCATTGTACAGTGCACCATCGGCGTGCGCTCCCGAAAAATCTCACCTTCGGGATATGCAATTCCGACAACCTGACATCGACGAATCCCCGACGCATGCGGGATCGCCAATTTGCACCTCCCGTAAACCCTCACCTTATCGGCAAAAGCGCCGCGAAAACAGACGCCGACGGGGCTCCCGAAAAACCTCACCGCAACCTCGCCGGTTTCAAAAATCCCAATGTCCTCCGATACTTAAGCGCGAATTGCGAATGCGCCGGCCTGTGGCGCACTCCCCCGAAAAACCTCACCTTTCACCGGAGAGCATTCGTACGACAATCGCATGTCAGGTCCCGAAAAGCCTCACCTGTGCGGAAAAAAAGCCTGCACAGACAGTCTCACCATCCAGTATTGGCGGGCTTTCCAGCCGAAGTGGATACCCACTGCTCCCGCAAAACCTCACCTGTGACCATTTTTCGGGCAAATTCCGTTCCCGAAAACGCTCACCTGTAGCGACACTGCCTGCCTGTTTCGCAGGTCCCGAAAAGCCTCACCTGAAGCCGGTCGAGCCAGGATTGCCGCCATTTCGCTCCCGAAAAACCTCACCTTTTGGGGTTCACAGGCTCGGAAACGCCCTTTTGCGGTGCAAAACCCCTTCTGTGTCCCGGAAATCCTCACATCAAATCGGCCTGGAGTCCCGTGGAATCTCACCTTTCGCCAAAAGTGCCTAAAAGAAGGGCAGAATCCACAGCAAACGATGGTCCCGAAAAGCTTCACCTATGTCTGCACAGGCAGAAAACTGTGATTCCAGACACAGCAGGCGTTCCGCGGCTGTGAAGCCCCGAAAACCCTCACCTTTGGAAAACCGCGTTATTCACTGTGATCCTGAATCCGCTCACGACCTTTCCCGCAAGGGCTCACGCAGATCCCCGAACCCCATCACGTCAGCTCCCGTAGAAGGTCACCTTGATTCCTGTAAAGCTTCACCTTGTCGGCCGGAAACCCTTGGTACATAAGGCTGTGCCGTGGCGTTAACGTTTTTAACTAAGGGTTCAAGGGTGTTTACTTCTATTACTCTCAATACTTCGTTGGAGGAGTTTTCCACAGACACCCCAACCCCTACACCGATCGCGACCTCGATACAGGCCATCGTGTGAAACAACCCCTGTTTTTCGTGATCTGCTCGAAAACATCGCCGGAACAATCACTTAGCTCGTTTTCTTCGCTTTGTTTCACGGAATCGGCAACCTCGGTCGGCTGTGAAGGGCCACAGCACCGCTTTCTGTGACTGTCGACGCAAATTCGCAACGCCTCCCGAAAATCGGTATCGAACAATACGTAATTCGTTATGATTGCGACATTCGAACGCCTGAGAACAACATCATGACCCTCGACGAAATGCGTCAAGTCATCCGGGACGAGCTGGAATCGTTGCGAGCCGGCGGTGCCCGCCGCCAAGAGCTGTCGCTGCATGCGTGCAAGCGGCTGTTTTTCGATCTGGGTATCCGTCCGTCCGCTGCCAATGTCCGCGATCTCACCCAGACCGGTAGCGCGAGCGACATTCCGAAGGACATCGACCATTTCTGGGAACGGATCCGCTCTGCATCCAAGGTGCGCCTGGAAGGCGCCGCGATTCCGAAAGCCGTCGAGGAAAAAGCCGGTGCGCTGCTCGGCGCCCTCTATGAAGAAGCGCTGAAAGTCGCGCGCGACAGTCTCGACGTCGACCGAGAGCAGGTGCGCACCAACGTCGTGCAAGCCGAGCAGGCGTTGCGCGACGCGCGCATCCGTCAGGAAACGCTCGAGGCGGCCCTGGCGCGCAACGAAACCCGCAATGAACAACTTCAAGCGCGTGTGACCGAACTTGAAGTGCAGCTGGCTTCGCAGGCAACGCACGGTTCGGCAAACGAAGCGACGCTGCTCACCTCAGTCAGCCGTCTGGAGAAGGAATTGGTCGCCGCTACCGGCCGGGTAGACGCGGAACAAACACAGAACGCCGCGTTGCGCGACCGCATGGATACGCTGCAAGCCGAGTTACAGCACCGCACCGAGCATTACGCACAACAAATCAAGGACGCGGTGGCCGAGGCCGAGCGGCGCGTCAAGCCGATGCTGGTCGAGCTGGACTCGCTGCGCAGCATGGCATCGACGTATCAGGCCGGGCTGCGCGACGTGCAACGCAAGGAATTCGATTTTCTGCAGCAACTGAGTGCGGCCAAGGCCCGCGCGGACCGGCTCGAAGAGCAGCTTCGCAGCCAAAGCGAAGAACTGGATGCGACGACGCGCGAAAGGAACACGTTGCGTGCAAATCGCGGGGTGAATCCGGAAATCGCCGGCTTGATCCGGCGCCTGGCCGACAGCGGCCAACTCGACACCGATGCGTTTTCCGCAATCGGCACCGCGCTGGACCAGGATATTCCGGTGCCGAACCAGTGCCCGCATTGCGACGGCGAACCCGAGCTGTCACATACCGATGAGGGTTTCGAAGTGTCGTGCCCGGAGTGCGAACACGCATCGGGATCCTGGCCGTCCCGCTTCGAAGCGGTCACCCGTTTCGGGCGAAACTGACCGGAATCGTCGCCTATCCGGCCACAGGTGAGGCTTTTCGGGAAGTCAAAGGTGAGGTTTTGCGGGGCCGCTGAAAGGGTGAGCCCCCGCCGTACAAGGCACTCACGTATTGCACGACGTGCGTTGCGCAATCACGATTCGTGAGATTCAGGGGCGGCCTCGACTTCACCCTCGGCCAGGCCGTCGCGCCAATTCTTCCAGGCGCGATGCAGTCGATTCGACGAAATCGGCTGCATGAAGCCAAGCCACCGGCCGACCCGCTCGAGCGGCACATCGTTTTCGAACAGTTCCGCGGCGTAGGTGTTGCGCAGCGTCTGCGGGCTGGCCCGCGCGGTGCGAGACGTCGCGAGGTCGGCCGCTTCGACGATGGCATCGACGGCACGCAGCATCGTCGCCTTGTGCATCGGGCGCCCGGTGTGCGATGCGGGAAAGACGAGGTCGCCCGGAATATCCTGACGCTTGCGTTCCGCGAGCCATGCCTCGAACAGCGCGATGGCGAACGATGCCAGATGTGTCTCCCGAGCGAAGTCGGGATGTGTCGACGGAATCTGCAGCGATGTGCCGCCTGTATTGATGCAACTAATCGTAAGAACCCGGGCCTCGCCGGTTTTCACGCCGGCACCAAGAAACGCGGCGACGAGCGCGCGGTCGCGGCGCTCTTTCCAGTGTGCTGCGCCCGATACGCCGATCGGCGAAAACAGATAGGCCAGCAACCTGGCGCGCTCGGACGGGGTGAGAAAGCCGGTCGGCTCATTGTCGCGTGCCTTGCGCCAGATTGCTTCGCCATCCTGAGCGATGAAACGGGCCGGGTTGGTCGATGCGAATTCGCTGCGGCGGATGTGATCGAGCACGCGCTCGATCAACCGCAAATAGCGCATGCGCTGTGTTTTCTTGATCGGCAACTCACCGACGAAATTGGCGATCGACGCCGTATCGACCGTCGCGAGATTCTTCTGATGCGCGCGAAGCCAGGTCAGGAAAGCCCCCCATTGCGCACGATAGACGTCGGCGGAGGACCGGCGATAGTCCTGCATGGCGAGCCATGCGTCGAACGCGGCTTCCGGGGATGCGAGCCAGTCTGACGCGCCGCGGTCGAACAGATCCTTTTCTTCCGCTGGCTGGGGCGTGGGCGTGGACGAAGGAAGGGACATGTGATTTATTCCGTTAGTTGCATATATGGTAGCCCTTTCCGCGGAATCCGGGGGCCCCTCGCATATCCGACCGCTTCGCCATGCCCGGAATGCGGCGGAATGCCCGCCGATCGGGCAAGCCGTCGGCAGGCGAGCGGGCGACGCGCCCGGGCGGGCGGCGATCAGTCGCCCCAGGCCTGGGTCAGGCGGGCGACCGGCACGGGCGGTTGTGTGTCGCGCTTGTGCGCCGCGGCCTCGTACGCGATGACCGCGAACGAGAACACCGCAGGCAGCGCATTGGACTGCCCGAAGTCGATCGGGTCGTCGGTTTCGGGAAACGTCATGTCCGACGGCCGTTCGAACAGCTGTCGCTTGCCGGTGTCGTGCCGGCTGGCGAACCCGAGATCCGCGAGCGCCTCGGCTTCGATGGCATGCAGCAGGCGCCACGTCAGCGGCACCTGCTGGCGGATGTAGCGTTCGGCAATATGCCGAACGATCTTCTCGAGGTCGTGCGCAGCAGCCTTGAAGCTGAGCGCGGCCAGGTCTTGTTCTTCGGTCATCGCAGGCTCCTGTCGACCAAGGTCAGCGCATCGACGCGTACCCTGGGCCCTTGCAAAGCGGAATGTCCGTATACTGTACAAACATACAGTGTTTTTGGCAACTGGCCATTCGGACGACTCGACGCCCCGTCAGCGATGAATCACGATGAGCAACGCTCGTGCTTCGCCCTTGCCGGGGTTGCGGATCGCGTGCGGGGTGTCGGCCGGGTAGCGCGCGGTATCGCCGTTCTTCAGGCGGCGCACGCTGCCCGCGGCTTCGACTTCCATCGAACCCTGCAGCACGGTCAGGTGCTCGCGCGTGCCCGGCTCGTGCGCATTCGACACGAGCGCGCCACCGTTCGGCAGCGTCAGCTCGTACCACTCGAACTTGCCGGCGAGATCGATCGGGCCCCACACGCGCAGCTGGTACAGGCCGTCGTGCCCGGCGAGCGTCGGGATGTCGTGCGGGCCGTCGACGCGGATCGTTTCCGGCGCCTTCGGCTGCGAGAACAGTTCGTCGAGCGTGATGCCGAGCGCGTTGGTCAGCCGCCACGCGACCGCGATCGTCGGGTTTGCCTTGTCGCGCTCGATCTCGGAGAGCATCGATTTCGATACGCCGGCCGCGCGCGACAGGTCGTCGAGCGTCAGCTTGCGTTCGTTGCGCAGGCGCTGGATCTGCTCGCCGACGCGCGGCGGTGTCACGGCGGCGGGCGCGGCTGCCGCGCTTGCGGACGCGCGCCGGGACCCGGAGGAACTTGCCATTTGAATTCCGTTCGCTTAGAGTTGTTCGATATTTCGAATTTTAGTTCGGAATAACGGAAAAGAGCGGTCAACCGAACGACCGACTATAACAGTAGCAGGCCGCCGCGCCGCCGCCACGAGCGGGGCGCGGCGGGTTGCGATTCCTGTCAGGAGCTTTGCGATGCGTGATGCCTTTCTCGCCCAGGTGCGCGGGACCCTCGACCAGATCCGCGCGGACGGTTTCTACAAGACCGAGCGCGAGATCGCAAGCCCGCAGGCGGCGGCCGTGCGGCTTGCCGGCGGCGCCGGCGTGCTGAATTTCTGCGCGAACAACTACCTGGGTCTCGCGAACGATCCGCGCCTGGTCGCCGCGGCGAAGGCCGGCCTCGACCAGGACGGGTTCGGGATGGCATCGGTGCGCTTCATCTGCGGCACGCAAACCGTGCACAAGCAGCTCGAAAGCGCGATCGCCGCCTTCCTCGGCACCGACGACAGCATTCTCTACTCGAGCTGCTTCGACGCGAACGGCGGCCTGTTCGAAACGCTGCTCGACGAGAACGACGCGGTGATCAGCGACGAGCTGAACCACGCGAGCATCATCGACGGCATTCGTCTGTGCAAGGCGAAGCGCTACCGCTACCGGAACAACGACCTGGCCGACCTCGAGGCAAAGCTCAAGGAAGCCGACGCGGCGGGCGCGCGCCACAAGCTGATCGCGACCGACGGCGTGTTCTCGATGGACGGCATCATCGCCGACCTGAAGGGCATCTGCGATCTCGCCGACCGCTACGGCGCGCTCGTGATGGTCGACGATTCGCATGCGGTCGGCTTCATCGGCGAGCACGGCCACGGCACGCCCGAATACTGCGGCGTCGAGGGGCGCATCGATATCATCACCGGCACGCTCGGCAAGGCGCTGGGCGGCGCATCCGGCGGCTACGTCGCGGCGCGGCGGGAGATCGTCGAGCTGCTGCGCCAGCGCTCGCGCCCGTACCTGTTCTCGAACACGCTCACGCCGAGCATCGCCGCGGCCTCGCTCGAAGTGCTCAAGCTGCTCGGCAGCGACGAGGGCGCGAAACTGCGCGAGCGCGTGCGCGAGAACGGCGCGCGCTTCCGCCAGCAGATGACCGAAGCCGGCTTCACGCTCGTGCCGGGCGCGCACCCGATCATCCCGGTGATGCTCGGCGATGCGCAGCTCGCGACGAACATGGCCGATGCGCTACTCGGCGAGGGCGTCTACGTGATCGGCTTCTCGTTCCCGGTGGTGCCGCGCGGGCGCGCACGCATCCGCACGCAGATGAGCGCCGCGCATACCCCCGAACAGATCGACCAGGCCGTTGCGGCGTTCGTGCGCGTCGGCAAGTCGCTCGGCATCGTCTGACGGAGGCCGCCCATGAAAGCACTTGCAAAGCTCGAACGCGGCCCGGGCCTGTCGCTCACGCGCGTGAAGCGCCCCGAAGTCGGCCACAACGACGTGCTGATCAAGATCCACCGCACGGCGATCTGCGGCACCGACATCCATATCTGGAAGTGGGACGACTGGGCGCAGAAGACGATCCCGGTGCCGATGCACGTCGGTCACGAATACGTCGGCGAGATCGTCGAGATGGGACAGGAAGTGCGCGGCTTCGCGATCGGCGACCGCGTGTCCGGCGAAGGCCACATCACGTGCGGATTCTGCCGGAACTGTCGTGCGGGGCGCCGGCACCTGTGCCGCAACACGATCGGCGTCGGCGTCAATCGCGAGGGCGCATTCGCGGAATACCTGGCGATTCCCGCGTTCAACGCGTTCAAGATTCCGCCGGAGATCTCCGACGATCTCGCCTCGATCTTCGATCCGTTCGGCAACGCGACGCACACGGCGCTGTCGTTCAACCTCGTCGGCGAGGACGTGCTGATCACGGGCGCGGGCCCGATCGGGATCATGGCGGTCGCGATCGCGAAGCACGTCGGCGCACGCAACGTCGTCATCACCGACATCAACGACTACCGGCTCGAGCTCGCGCGCAAGATGGGCGCGACGCGCGCGGTCAACGTCGCGCGCGAATCGCTGCGCGACGTGATGACCGATCTGCACATGACCGAAGGCTTCGACGTCGGGCTCGAGATGTCCGGCGTGCCGAGCGCGTTCACGAGCATGCTCGAGGCGATGAATCACGGCGGCAAGGTGGCGCTGCTCGGGATTCCGCCCGCGCAGACGGCGATCGACTGGAATCAGGTGATCTTCAAGGGCCTGGAGATCAAGGGCATCTACGGCCGCGAGATGTTCGAGACCTGGTACAAGATGGTCGCGATGCTGCAAAGCGGCCTCGACCTGTCGCCGATCATCACGCACCGCTTCGCCGTCGACGATTACGAGAAGGGCTTCGCGGCGATGCTGTCCGGCGAAAGCGGCAAGGTGATTCTCGACTGGACGGCCTGATCGCGAGCCGGG
Source organism: Burkholderia sp. SRS-46 (assembly GCF_004343775.1). Classification (GTDB taxonomy): domain Bacteria; phylum Pseudomonadota; class Gammaproteobacteria; order Burkholderiales; family Burkholderiaceae; genus Burkholderia. The sequence continues at coordinate 173,005 of NZ_PTXL01000005.1, forward strand.
CCGCCGCCACCGCGTGTTGCGGCAGGCGTCGGCCGTGTTCCCGTCAGCGTCAGCGGCCGGCCGTCATCGCCAGATGCTCGGCGATCGGGCCGAGCGCGAGCGCCGGCAGGAACGTCAGCAGCGTGACCAGCACCACGGTCGAGATCAGCATGCAGAAGAACAGCGGCCCGTGCGTCGGCAACGTGCCGGCGCCGGCCGTGCGCCGCTTCTTCCGCGCGAGCGAGCCCGCGATCGCCAGCACCGGCACGACGATCGTGAAGCGGCCGAACCACATCGCAACGGCCAGCGCCGTGTTGTAGAACGTCGTGTTCGCCGACAGCCCCGCGAACGCGCTGCCGTTGTTGTTCGCGGCCGACGAAAACGCGTAGAGCATCTCGCTGAAGCCGTGCGCGCCCGGATTGCCAAGCCCGGCGACGCCGGCCGGCGTCACCGCCGCGATCGCGGTGCCGGTCAGCACGATCAGCGGCGTCGCGAGAATCGCGATCGACACCATCTTCATTTCGTACGCGTCGATCTTCTTGCCGGCGTATTCGGGCGCACGCCCGATCATCAGCCCGGCGACGAACACCGCGAGCAACACCATCATCAGCATGCTGGTCAGGCCCGAACCAGGGCCGCCGAATACGACTTCGCCCGACTGCATCAGCGCCATCGTCACGAGGCCGCCGAGCGGCGTGAACGAATCGTGCATTGCATTGACCGCGCCGTCGCCGCTGCTGGTCGAGACCGTCGCGTACAGCGCCGACGACACGATGCCGAAGCGCGTCTCCTTGCCTTCCATGTTGCCGCCCGGCTGGCTTGCCGATGCAACCGCGTCGATGCCCGGCGCGCTCAACGCCGGGCTGGCCGTCTGCTCCGCCCGGATCGTGGCGGCGGCGGCCGCGACGAACAGCGTCAGCATCGCGGCGTAGATCGTCCAGCCCTGCCGAGGGTCCTGAATCATCGTGCCGAACGTATGGCACAGCGCGGCCGGAATCAGCAGGATCGCAATCATCTGCAGGAAGTTCGCGAACGGCGTCGGGTTTTCGTACGGATGCGCGGAGTTGGCGTTGAAGAAGCCGCCGCCGTCACCGCTCAGCAGCTTGATCGATTCCTGCGACGCGACGGGCCCCGTCGGCAGCGTCTGTACGTTCGCGGCCGGCGCCGACGGGTGCGGCTGCACGATCGCGACGTCGCGATTCGGCGCGAAACCCTGCACCACGCCCTGCCCGATGAACGCCGCCGCGAACAACGCCGACAGCGGAACCAGTACGTAGAGCGTCACGCGCGTCAGGTCGGTCCAGACATTGCCGATCGTGTCGCTGTCGCGGCGCACGAGGCCGCGAATCAGCGCAAGCATGACGACGATCCCGCTCGCGGCCGACAGGAAACCCTGCACGCCGATGCCGAGCATCTGCGTCAGGTTGCTGAGCGTCGTCTCGCCCGCATACGCCTGCCAGCTCGTATTCGTCGCGAAGCTCACCGCCGTGTTGAATGCGAGCCCCGGCTCCACATTCGGCAGGTGTTGCGGATTGAGCGGCAGCCAGGCCTGGACGCGTTGCAGCAGGTAGAGCACGGCGGTGCCGAGCACATTGAACGCGACCAGCGCGACCGCGTAGCGCTGCCAGTGCATGTCCTCGTCGGGCGCGACGCCCGCCAGCCGGTAGATCGCGTGCTCGATCACGGCAAGGCGCCGCAACGGGCCCGGCAGGTCGCCGCGCGCGATGCGGGCGATGTAGTGCCCAAGCGGTTTGACTAGAAAGGTGAGAACAAACAGGAACACGCCGACCTGTGTCCAGGCATTGCCGATCACGCTGCCTCCCAGGCCGGCGGGGCCGGCCTGCATCGAGTGGATAAGTTCATTTCATCGCATGCCGGGCCAATTCGCTGGCGAGAAACACGCGCGGCGTGCGCCGTCAGCGGAGCGGCTTGTTCTCGATCCAGTGCGGATCGAGCTGCAGGTTGAGGCACACGAGCCAGTGCTTCGGGCAGCGCGGCGCGACGCGGACCGGCGCGTCGTCGGGGCCGCCGAACGCGATGAAGCCGTGCTCGAGCGCATGACGGTACGCGCGCAGCGCGTCGGCCTGCAGCCAGTAGCTGACGAGCGCGCACGATGTGAAGCGGAACAGCAGCAGCGTGGCGGCTTCGGGCGCAAACCCCGCCGAGACGAGCGCGAAGTCGAACGCGAGCGTCAGCAGGTGCGCCACGGCGATCGTGACGAGCGCCAGCTTCGCAAGGCCGCGCAGCCGCAGCGCGGCGCGAAGGCGTGCGTTGCGCAGCGCGAGCCGCGCGGCTTCGTCCGGCTCGATGCGCGCGTCGCGGCCCGGGAGCGGGTCGCGTTTCATGATGTGGCCGCCGGCCGGCGAACGGGCTGGATCGCGATCGCGCCGCACATCGCCGCCGCACCGAGCATCGTGCCGACCTGCTTGCACAGCACGGCGCTGTCATAACCGCGGCCCGCGAAGCGCATCACATCGATCGGCCGGAAGCCTTCGCCGAGGCAGAACTCGACGAGCCGCGCCGCCTCCTGCGGCACGTCGAGCGCGAGATGGCTGGCACTGCGCGATGCGGCCCATCGCTCGGCGAACGCAAGCAACGACCGGCCGATGCCGTGCGCCTGCCAGACCGGATCGACGGCCAGCTCGCGGATCGTCGCAACCCGTCGGCCGCGATACGGGTCGCACGCGGTGTCGGGATCGGACATGCGCATCGTGATCGTCGCGACCAGATGGCCTTTGCTGAGCGCGACGAAGCATTCGCCGGCAAGCGTGCATGCACGCGTCGCGGCGGCGGAACGGTCGATGGCCGGGTACGGAAAGCCCAGCGCGCCAAGGTGCGCGAACGCACGATGGAGCAGGCCGGTCAGCGACTCGTACGAGTCGGTGCGCGGGTCGAAGCGCCTCAGCACGACGCGATCGTCGAGCTGCTTCGCGTAAGCGGCATAGGTACGGGTGCGACGTGCGGGTGCGGAATGCGGCATGACTTCCTCGGGCCCAACTGGGTGCACGCAGTGTAGTGAGTCGCGAATGTCGGCATCAAGAAAAAATCTCGTAAAGATCGCGGTCCGGCCACGATCCATCTCCGCTGTCGAGGTGGAACGATCGTTCTGCATTCTGCTTGACATGGGAGAATGATCGTTCTACTGTAAACCCATCCGTTACAGCCAACCGACCATGACGACACACGAACCTCAGCCCGGCGAACCGGGCGCACGCGACCGCCTGCTCGACGCGGCCGAAGCGCTGATCTACTCGGGCGGTATCCATGCGACCGGCGTCGACGCGATCGTGAAGCGATCCGGCGCTGCACGAAAGAGCTTTTATTCGCATTTCGAATCAAAGGAAGCGCTGGTCGTTGCGGCGCTCGAGCGCCGCGACGAACGCTGGATGCGCTGGTTCGTCGATGCGACGCTCGCGCGCGGCAAGACGCCGCGGACGCAATTGCTCGGCATGTTCGACGTGCTGCGCGACTGGTTCCAGCAGCCCGATTTCCACGGTTGCGCGTTCCTGAATGCGTCGGGCGAAATCGCGGACGCCGACGATCCGGTGCGGGTCGTCGCGCGGGCGCACAAGGCGCGCCTGCTGGCGTTCGTACGCGAACGGCTCGACGCACTGGCCGATGACGCCGGGATCGAGCGCCGCACGCTCGCGCGCGTCGCGCGCCAGTGGCTCGTGCTGATCGACGGCGCGATCGGCGTGGCGCTCGTGAGCGGCGACGCGACGGCCGCGCGGGATGCGCGCGCCACGGCCGAACTGTTGCTCGACGCCGTGTCGCGGCCATCGAAGTAGCAAGCTGGCCGCGGCTTTGCGCGGCCGAACCCTGACTGGAGAAAACGATGTCTGAAGCAGCTGAAGTCCGCCCGCCCGTTCCGCCCTTTTCGCTCGAAACGGCGCTGCAGAAGGTCCGCGCCGCCGAGGATGGCTGGAACACGCGCGATCCGCACCGCGTGTCGCTCGCTTATACGCCGCAGAGCCGCTGGCGCAACCGCGCGGAGTTCGCGACAGGCCGCGAAGAAATCGTCGGACTGTTGCAGCGGAAATGGACGCGCGAGCTCGACTACCGGCTGATCAAGGAGCTGTGGGCGTTCGGCGGCAACCGCATCGCGGTGCGGTTCGCGTACGAATGGCACGACGACGCCGGCAACTGGTTCCGCTCGTACGGCAACGAGAACTGGGAGTTCGACGACAACGGGCTGATGGCGCGTCGTTACGCGTGCATCAACGACATGCCGATCCGCGAAGCAGACCGGCTCTTCCACTGGCCGCTCGGCCGCCGTCCGGACGATCATCCGGGCTTGTCCGACCTCGGACTGTGAGCGTGTCGTCCGGGATTGCGCGATAGCCGACGCACGCCGGGAACCGCGTCATTCCGATTGAAGGTGAGGAAATGCGGGAGCCGATGCGCGATGGTGAGAATCTTCGGGAGCCGGTGAACATATGCCCGGGAAGACCGGGGCGGCATTCCATCGAAACATCGTGAAGTGCGAACGCCCGCCGATTGGGTCGCACGGGCGTTCGTATTGATGGCGCGATCGCATCACGTCGCCGGGTCAGGCTGCATGGCATCGGTGATCGACGGCAAGCCGCGTCGCTCACTGGTTGACGAATCGTACCGCGCGTTGGTGCGCTGTCGAACGTCGTGCGCCTCACCAATGCAATGCATGACGAAACCAACGTGATGACTGTTCCGAAGTGCGATGCGGTGCGCAGTGACCGGGCGTGATACTCACCCGTTCGACTCGATCGGCAGCGAAATGCGTGGTGTGTCGATGCCGGAGCGTACTTGAGTGCGCACGCGCACTTCGCGTTTCTCACCCATCAATCCCGACGCATCGTAGCGACATGTCGATTTCGCGGCGCGCACAAGTGCGCATCGATACGCCGTGCAGCTCACCGATGGATTTGATCGACGCATCGTCGCGCACTGCCGTGCGCATCGACACGCCGATCACCTCACCCGTCACCCCGCGATCCGCGCCGCGATCGCCTCGCCCACCGCCTGCGTGCCGGCGCCGCCGCCGAGATCGCGCGTATGCGGCCCCGTGCGCAGCACGTCCTCGATCGCCGTGACGATCGCGTCATGCGCGTCGCGTTCGCGGCCTGCGCCGTTGCCGAGGAAGTCGAGCATCATCGCCGCCGACCAGATCATCGCGATCGGGTTCGCGATGAATTGGCCCGCGATGTCGGGCGCCGAACCGTGCACGGGCTCGAACAGCGATGGAAACGTGCGATCGGGGTTGAGGTTCCCCGACGGCGCGATGCCGATCGTGCCGGTGCATGCCGGGCCGAGATCCGACAGGATGTCGCCGAACAGGTTGGACGCGACCACGACGTCGAAGCGGTCGGGCTGCAGCACGAAGCGCGCGCACAGGATATCGATGTGCTGCTTGTCCCAGGCGACCTCGGGATAGCGTTCGGCCATCTCGGCCGCGCGCGCGTCCCACCACGGCATGCTGATCGCGATGCCGTTGCTCTTCGTCGCGACGGTCAGGCGTTTCGCGCGCCGCTGCGCGAGCTCGAACGCGAACTTCAGTACGCGCTCGGTGCCGTGCCGCGTGAAGATTGCCTGCTGCATGACCACTTCGCGGTCGGTGCCTTCGAACATCGTGCCGCCGACCGACGAGTATTCGCCTTCGGTGTTTTCGCGCACGATCATGAAGTCGATGTCGCCGGCGCGGCGGCCCGCGAGCGGCGACGGCACGCCGTCGAACAGGCGCGCGGGCCGCAGGTTGATGTACTGGTCGAACTCGCGGCGGAATTTCAGCAGCGACCCCCACAGCGAGATGTGATCGGGCACCGTCGCGGGCCAGCCGACCGCGCCGAACAGGATCGCGTCCATGTCGGACAATTGCGCCTTCCAGTCGTCCGGCATCATCCGGCCATGCTGCGCGTAGTAGTCGCAGCTCGCCCAGTCGATGTGCGTGAAGTCGAAACGGATGCCGAAGCGGGCCGTCACGGCGTCGAGCGCGCGCAAGCCCTCGGGCATCACTTCGCGGCCGATGCCGTCGCCGGGGATGACGGCGATTTTGTAAGTCTTGTCGTTCATGCGGATGCTTCTCCATGGCGGGTCGGGGCGCTGCCGGGGGGACGCGCAGCCGAACATGGCGCCATTCTATTCGTGGATTTCTTGTGGAGGGGCGTTCTCGGGTTGGGGCGAGGCGGCGCGCGATGGCGCCGTATAGGGATTGGAGAGCGGACACCGTGGTTGTGTATCGGTGATCGCCGGGGGCTGCCGATCATGCGTTGTCTCAACGCGATCGGCAGCGGGTACTTCGCGCGAGAATTATCGCGGCATATTCGGGATTTGCGGGGTATTCCACCCCGTGAATGCGCCTTGAATTCCCCCTTGTGCCATTCCGGCCAAGCCGCCGATTGTCCAGGATACCCCGAGCATGGGGCCCGTAGCCGCGCCGGCGATCCCGCCTGCAACGGAGCCCTGTAGACCACCGATGACCGCACCCCAAGGGTTACCGGCACCCGAAATGAGTGACCGCTCCGCATCAGTCAACATGCGCACGTTGACGGTTGAGCGATTCGCGTCACGTGTGGCAAAAATAACTCCTGCAAGTTCGTAATTCAACCACTGGAGTTTCCCAATTGATTAAAGGAAACGATTAATTGATGTCTACTGGATTACGGGCGTAGATGAAAGGATGGATGTCGCAAAATCTTTATTTTTCTGGAATTTTTGCGATTTGCGTTGCCACTGGCGCGCTGCGGCAATTGATCGGAACGGTGAGAACGACACGCCTGGAACATCGTACGTGCGGCGTCAGGAATGAGGGCTGGTATTCGTGTACATGACACGATGAATCGTACGCTTTCTCGGGAGCGCCTGTCACCGTGAAGAAGACGCGTGACGAATGGTGACTTGGCGATCGCGTTGTTCAGATATTGCGGGAAGCAACGCGGAATCCCCGCTGACCTACAGCCGGTTGTCCTTCGCCAGCATCAGCACCCGCGCCCAGCGCTGCGCATCGCGCTTGTTCATCATCGGCAGCTTCCATTCGGCGCGCGCGGCATCGCGCACCTGCACGACGAGATGCCAGCGGCCGCCGATCGGCGCGGTCTGGCAGCCGTCGAGCTGTGACAGCGTGTAGCGGCCGTCCGCGCCGTCGTGCGACAGCCACAGCAGGCCCTGTGTCGCGGAGACGCGCAACTCGCCCCACGCGCGGTGCACGATGTGGGTCCAGCCCTGTTCCGTCGTGTTCGGCGCGATGTCGCGGCGGCGCTTGAGCCACCACGCGGCCAGCGCGATCGTCAGCGCGCCGGCCAGCACCGCGGCGGCCACCGCGACCGGCGGGCCGAACTGCGCGGCAATGACTTGATAGGTGTGAACCGCGCCCCAGACGAGAGCGATGAGCGCGAACAGGACAATGAAAATCGGCATGTCGGATTCAGTAATGGAGCGGGCCGGCGCAGGGTTTGCGCCGGCCCGTCGTGCACGACGTCACCGTTTGCGGTGAATGTCGTGCGTCACGAAGCCCGCGTCGTTCACGGGCAACGCGAGGCCGTCCTTGACGGCGAGCGTCTTGCGGATGTCGTCGAGACCCGCGGACCAGTGGTCGCGCATCGTCGACAGACCGAACTGATAGTCCTTGTAGTGATGCTCGTACGCCTTCTGCTGGTAGATCAGGTGCTGGATGTTGTACTTCTTCCCGCACGACAGCGCTTCCGCCTCGATGCACCACGGATCGCTCTTGCGCTGTTCTTCCGGCACCAGGTCGAGCACCTGGCGCATCACGTTGCGATACCGCTGTTCGCGCTGCAGCGTGTCTGTGACGAAACGCGTGCGGCTCGAGTACTGGACGTCCTTCGTGCGCTCGGCAACGTCGGCCATCGAGCGCGGCAGCGGCCCGCGCGCGCTCCACAGGTCGACCTGGAACGCGAGCGTGTCGCGGCGCGGCCGCGCGCGCAGCACTTCCATCAGCGGCGTGTTCGACACGACGCCGCCGTCCCAGTAGTACTCGCCTTCGATCTCGACCGGCGGGAACGCGGGCGGCAGCGCGCCGGACGCCATGAAATGCTCCGGCTCGAGGCGCGTGCGCATGTTGTCGAAGTAGACGAAGTTGCCGGTGCCGACGTTGACCGCGCCGACCGACACGCGCGTCTCGCCCGAGTTGATCCGGTCGAAGTCGCATAGCTTCAGCAGCGTCGCGCGCAGCGCGGACGTGTCATACCAGCTGACCTTGTCCGGATGGTCGGATATGCCCGGCAGCGGCGGCGGGAAGCGCGGCGCGAAGAAGCCCTGCTGGCCCTGCATCATCGCGCTCGCGGCCTGCGACGCGGTGAAGAACGTGCGGACCTGGTCGATGCTGTTGAACAGCGCGAACTCGAACGCGGCCGGCATCGCCGGAAAGAACGCCGGCTGGCAGATTGTTTCCCAGAACTGGCGCAGCCGCTCGACGCGATGCTCGGGCGCATTGCCCGCGATCAGCGCGGTGTTGAGCGCGCCGATCGAGATGCCCGCGATCCAGTCGAGCGGAATGCCCGCCTCGTGCAAGCCTTCGAACACGCCGGCCTGATAGGCGCCGAGCGCGCCGCCGCCCTGCAGGACGAGTGCGATCGTCTCGTAGGGGAGCGTGCGCGCGGCGGCCGGTGCGCCGGCTTCGTGGTGCAGGTCCGCCGCATCGACGGCCTGCCTTTCTGTTCGGGCGTGCGGTTTCATCAATTGCTCCTAGAAATCCCGCCATTGATGGCGGTGAGGAAAGGAGTGCGCTTGACAGGCAGCTTCTCCCACGGGTTAGGATGGCCGGCATGATCCTTGTCTATCGCTACCGGGTGAAGTCGCTCAACGGCTTGCTGAATATGAGAATGGACCTGCAGTGACTGCGGTGTCGTGCATGATCGCGATATCAACGCTGCGTTGAACATTCTCCGATGCGGACGTGCATCGCCAGGTGTGGGAATCGCCTCCCTTTAGGGAGGCGAGGACATTACTGCATGAACCAGCCGTGGCTGACGACGAACGACTGGCCGGTCAGCGCGGCGCTCGGGAACGCGGACAGGAACAGCACCGTCTGCGCGACGTCTTCCACGGTCGTGAACACGCCGTCGACGGTATTGCCGAGCATCACGTGCTTCACCACGTCCTCTTCGCTGATGCCGAGCTCCTTCGCCTGCTCCGGAATCTGCTTGTCGACGAGCGGCGTGCGCACGAAGCCCGGACACACGACGTGCGAGCGCACGTTGTGCTTCGCGCCTTCCTTCGCCAGCACGCGCGCGAGGCCGAGCAGCCCGTGCTTCGCCGTCACGTACGCGGATTTCAGCGGCGACGCCTCGTGCGAGTGCACCGAGCCCATGTAGATCACGACGCCGCCGCGATCGTCCTTGTACATGTGCTTGAGCGCGGCCTTCGTCGTCAGGAACGCGCCGTCGACGTGGATCGCCTGCATCTTCTTCCAGTCGGAGAACGCGTAGTTCTCGATCGGGTTCACGATCTGGATGCCGGCATTCGACACGAGGATGTCGATCGAGCCGAACGTTTCGGCGACCTGGTCGATGCCGCTGTTCACGGCGTCTTCATTGGTCACGTCCATCGCGATGCCGATCGCCTTGCCGCCCGCCTGCTTGATCTGTTCCGCGACGGCATTCGCGCCATCCAGGTTCAGGTCGGCGATGCCGACCGCCGCGCCCGCCTTGGCCAGTTCCAGCGCGATTTCCTTGCCGATGCCGCTCGCGGCGCCGGTGACGACTGCGGTCTTGCCATTCAGATTGCTCATGTTCGAATTTCCGGAATGAAAGGTGGAAAGGGACAGCGGGCGTTACTGAGCCAGGTAATCGTAGACGACTTCGCCGAGCCCAAGTGTCAAATCTGCGACGAGGTGCCGGGCCTCGACGATCTCAAGCACCGGCAGATCGGCGACCGGCGCGAGCGCATGCGGCGACAGCTCGAGCGACGCCGGGCCGGTCCACGCACCCTTCATCACGATGTCCTGCATGTAGTAACGCACCAGCTCGCACACGCGCGCCGTGCCGTCGACGTGCGGAATGATCTTCAGCAGGAAATTGGGGCCGGCGAGACGCTTCGTCTGCTCGGCGATGTCGAGCTCCTTGTGCTTGTAGCCCATCGTGCCGGTCGCGACGCGCACCTTGCCGTAGTCGAGCGTGCCGAGGAGGTGGTCGGTGTTCACGTGCAGCGTGGGCGACGCGAGCTTCTTCGGAAAGCCCCACAGCTCGCGGCCGCCGGCGATCGGTGGATGGTCGTCGAGGTACATCGCGAGCGTATAGCCGCCGGGCTGGCCGTCGTATTCGACGGGGATCACCTGGCCGCTTTCGGTGTAGTCGCCGAAGCCGGTGGAGTCGGCCATGCGAATGAATTCGTAATGAACGAGCGGTTCGGTGATCTGCAGCGGCTCGGGCACGATTTCACGCAGCCGGTCCGGATCGGTGCGATACGTGATGATCAGAAACTCACGATCGACGAAACGGTAAGGGCCCATCGGGAACGCAGGGCTCGTCAACGGCATTGCAAACGCTTTCGATCGGACATCGCTGGGTTTCATGCGGACTCCTTGTTGTTGATCGGCTTCGTGAATGAGTGCTCGTAATCGTATGCCGGCACGCCGTCGTTGTGCGATGCCGCAACTGGAATAAATTGTTGCAGGAATCGCTAGATTGACTCGGCAAATATTGATTCGAACGACGCAAATAGCCCGATGGACGCGCAGCGTACCGATCCTCGCAGGGTTCGATGACGCCGGAATGTGATCAAAGGTGAGCCTTTACGGGGCATTGGGTGAGGTTTTACGGGAAACGCTCCGCCTGAAATATTTCAATTGTGTGAACTTGTGTTGCAATGCACGCTCTAAACGCGTCCCGGCGGACGGACGAGCGGGTACCGCACGCGACGTCGACACCCGTCGTACATCCGTCGGACACCATTAAGCATCGCTTAAGCGAGCCGCCCCTAGCATCGTGCATGACCGGATGGCCGGTCGTGCCCCTCCGCTCCACGTACCCCGATTCATGCAGAACCTCAATCTCACCCTGTTTTCCGCCATCAACGCCGGCACGGCACCGCAACCGGGTGTCGCGAAGCTCGCGATCTTTGCCGCCGACTGGCTCGTCTATGCGATTCCCGCGATGCTGCTGCTGACCTGGATGTTCGGCGCGCGCCCGACGCGCCGCCAGGCGATCGAAGCCGGCCTCGGCGCCTGCATCGCGCTCGCGCTTGCTCAGGTGCTGTCGCATTTCTGGTTCTCGCCGAGGCCGTTCATGGCCGGCGTCGGCACCCAGCTGATTCCGCATGCGCCGGACGGATCGTTTCCAAGCGATCACATGACGTTCGCGTGGAGCATCGCGGCCGGCATGCTGCTGGGCGGCGCGACGCGCGTGACCGGTGTCGTGATCGCGGCGATGGCCGCCGCGATCGCGTGGGGGCGGATCTATGCAGGTGTGCATTGGCCGTTCGACATGGCGGGCGGCGTGCTGGTCGGCACCGCCGGCGCGTTGGCCGCGCACCTGTATGCGCGGCCCGTCACGGCGATGCTCGAGCGCATCGGCGAGGCGGTGCACGCAGTCGTGATGGGGCGCTTGCACGCGCCGTAAGGAAAGATCGAGCCGGTCGTGGTCAGCCCGGCGCCCTGGCCGCATCGGCGGCCGCGGCCGGGGCGGCGCCGCCGTGCAGCTCGGCCGAATCCGCCGGCGGCTGCGTGGCGTCCCGCTCGAGCGCGCTCTCCTTGAGGATCGCGCACATCGCGATGAACAGCGCGAGCGCGACGGCCGCGAGGCCGCAATAGCCGGCGATCTTCAGGTTGCGAAGGAACGGCGAAGCGTGGCTTTCTCTTGTCATGACCGGGCGCTCCTGGTGCGGGCGGCGTGGACTGCCTGACAGCGGCATCGCAGACGTAGGTATATACCAGCCGCCCTGCCGATGCCAAGGTGTCCTTGCGTTGTTCGCGCCGGAATGCCGTGCGCCGTGCGCGTCAGTCGTCGAGCGATTCGTGTACGGCGCTCGCGCCGCGCTTCCAGTAGGCCGCCGCGCGGATCCGCGCCTTGTCGATGCCCCGCTCGGCGGTCAGATGCTGCCGCACCGCGCGCATTGCGAGCGCTTCGCCGGCTGCCCACACATAGCCGTCGCCGTTCGGCAGCGGCAGGACGCGAACGGCATCCAGCAGCGCGTCGCCGCCATCGGTGGCCGCTTCATCGCGGAAGCACCAGATTTCATGCACGTCCGCGCGCGTATCGAACGCGATCCGCGCGTCGCGATCCGCGACTTCCAGCACGACCGCTGCGCGCGAGCCGGCGGGCAATTCTTCCAGGCGGCGGGCGACGGCCGGCAGCGCCGTGTCGTCGCCGATCAGCAGGTGCCAGTCGAAACCCGTCGGCACGACGAACGAACCGCGCGGGCCGCCGATGCCGAGCCATTGGCCGACGCGCGCCTGCGCGGCCCACTGCGATGCCGGCCCCGGGTGATTCAGCACGAACTCCAGATCCAGTTCGCACGTCGACCGATCGAAGCGGCGCGGCGTGAAATCGCGCGCGACGGGCTTCGGCTCGCCTTCCGGGAACACCGGGCCGTTCGGCCCCATGGACGGTAGCGCGGGACGCTCGGCGCCGGGCGGTGGCAGGAACACTTTCACGTGATCGTCGAACGACGCCGATTCGAAATCCGCGAGGTCGGGGCCGCTCAGCGTGACGCGCAGCAGGTGCGGCGTCAAGGCGTGCACGCGCACGACTTGCAGCAGGCGGAACTTGAGGGTGTGGCGCACGCGGGTGACGGTGCGTTCTTGCGTGTCTTGCATCGATCGGTTCTCCAGTATCGACCCGTGGTGGCGCTTATGCGCTTGCCCGGGTGCCATGCAAAGCAGGGACCGGCGCGGGTTACGCGCCGGTGCGGCCTTCGATTTCGGCGGTGGCGCGTCGCAGGATCGCCGCGATGCGCCGCTGCTCTTCGACGGATGCGCCGCTCTTGTGCAGCAGCGCGTGCTTCAGCGCGACGCGCGCGTCGACGAACTCCGGCAGCCAGCCGCCTTGCTGCTCGTCCGCCGCGTCGCCGGCCGATTCGCCCGCGAATGCGCGGCGCATGAATTCCATCTTTCGCGCGAGGTGCGTGAGCCGCGCGAACAGCGTGTCGACGCGTTCGCGCTGCGCGTCGAGATGCGCGCGGCCGGCGTCGGTGAGCGCATAGCGCTTGCGGTTGCCTTCCGCCTGCGACGCGACGAAGCCGACTTCCTCGAGATAGGTGAGCGCCGGGTAGACCATCCCCGGGCTCGGGCTGTAGAAGCCGTTCGAGCGCGTGTCGAGCGCCTTGATCAGTTCGTAGCCGTGGCTCGGCTGGTCGGCGAGGAGCGCTAGCAGCAGCAATTGCAGGTCGTCGGCGCTGAACTGGCGGCCGCGCGGCATGGCGTCGTCGCCGCCGAATCCCCCGAAGCCGCCCGGGCCGCCGAAGGGACCGCCGCCGAACGGATCACGGCCGCGGCGGTGGCGGCCGATCGCATGCCAGAAACCGGTGAACCACGCGGGGGCGGAATGCGCACCGTACTCGTCGCATCGGGCGTGGCCGCGGAAGGGGCTGTGTCGCATGATCGTGTCCTATATGTCGGAAAACATATCTAAAGATATATATCGAAAGATAGGAAGTCAATGCGATTTATTTGGGGTTGGATGGTGGTGCGTGCGATCTGGGAACGCTTCCTGATCCGCTCGTGTACGGACAACGCCCGTCAGGGTAGAGACTCGACGCTCGGTCAGGTTGGGTTCAGGTGCTCGGCCTAGAGAGAGTTGGGATTGTTGGCATTTCGAGTGCATGTAGGGAGGGGCGGCCGACGAGCTTGCGGAATTTGCACCACGCGTCAGGTTCGGCGAGGGGGCGTGCTGGACAACCTTGATTTGTAACGCCAGCCCGATCCGGATAGCGCACGTCAATCTTAGTGTTCCTCTTCGAATAACATGAAAAATTGCTAATTCTCGGCGTGCGGCATTGTTATCTTTGTGTGACAGCTTGATAAAATCGCGCGCAGCCGCCAGCTATACGAATCCGCAATCCCGGCTGGTCATAACGAATCAAACTGAGAGACCGTCGTGAATACCCGAGAGTTATTCCGCAACTTCGTGTCCGGGATCGATGCGAATCGGCGGCCCGTCGTGCTGAATTGGGGCAAGGCCCAACAGGCGCTGGAATCGAAAATCGCGTTGCAGCACGCGAGCATCCACGAAAGCATGATGACCGGCATCACGGGCCATCTGACCTGCATCTCGCAGCAGGGCGATCTGCCTCCGAAGCTGTTCATCGGCGCGCCGGTTTCGGTCGGTATCGTCACGGATCGCGGCCAACTGCACACAATCAACGCAATCGTCAGCGCCGTCCAGATTGGCCGAACGGACGGGGAACTGACCGTCTACCAGTTCACGGTGACCGATGCGTTGAACCTGCTGCACAAGCGCACCAATTCCCGTGTCTTCCGCAACGTCAGCGTGGTTGACGTTCTCGGGGTTGTCCTCAACGAATGGCGACAGCGTAGCGTTGCCCTCGCGCAGGCGTTTGAGTTTGACCTGTCTCAACTCGACAGGTCCCGCTATCCGAGCCGGTCCTTTGTGCGCCAGGTCAACGAATCGGATGCGCGCTTCGTCTCCCGGCTCGTGCGTCGCGACGGCATTACGATGTTCGTGCGTTCCGGACACGCGAGCGGCGAGACGAAGGACGGTGATCCGCCGGTGCACACGCTGGTGTTCTGCGATGACCCGAAGAAGCTGAGCGAGGGCCCGGCGGGCACGGTGCGCGTTCATCCGCGGGATGCCGGAACGGAACAGCGCGACACCATCACGTCGCTGACGATGCATCAGCAACTGATTTCGGGTGAATCGGGGCGGCCGTCGTGGGACTACCGGTACGCCCGGGTGGACCAGTCCAGTTCATCGACAAGGATCGACCAGGGCGAGGCGGGTAACGACCTGGCGAAATTGCTGACGGATATCGTGATTGATGTCCCGCACATGGCGGATTCGTGGGCGGACCACGGGCGGATGACGGAAGACCGCATGCTGGCTCACGAAGCGCAGGCGGTTCGCTACGACGGCGCGAGCGGCATTCGCGATCTCGCGGTAGGTTCATGGATCACGATCGCCGGCGATGGCGAGTTGAGCACGCTCCCGTCCGACAAGCAGCAATTCGTGATCACGTCGCTGCATCACGACGTCTGGAACAACCTGCCCAAGGGTTTGAACGAGCACGCGCAGGCGCTGTTCGCGGCCAGCCACACACTTCTCCAGCCGCCGTCGCCGACCAGGGGCGATCCGTCCGGGCAGGATACCCGCTACGAGAACACGTTCTCGTGCGTGCCGCGCGGTACGCCGCTCACGCCGCTTTACGATCCGACGGCCGATCTCCCGCCGACGCCATTGATTACCGGGCGCGTGGTCGGCGCAGACGGAGAGGAAGTCAGCTGCGACGAGAACGGCTGTGTCTTCGTGCAGATTCTGGGGCAGGATTCGGCGGATCACGCGCATGCGCAAGGCGCCGGAACAAACGATAACCAGAGCGACAGCGCGCCGATCCGGGTGGCGTCGAGTCTGGCCGGGCCGAATTTCGGCGAGACGTTTTTGCCCCGGGTGGGCACCGAAGTCCTGCTCGGCAGTCTCGGCGGGGATCCGGATCGCCTGGTTATCGTCGGCGTCCTGGCGAACGGCGCGAATATGCCGGCGAGTTTCACCCACACTGGGAGCCTTCCGGGGAACCGCTACCTTTCCGGCATCAAGACAAAGGAAATCAAGGGGCGGCGCTACAACCAGCTTCGTCTTGACGACACGCCGCAGCAAATCAGCGCGCAGCTCGCGTCGGAGCATGCGCATACCCAATTGAATCTCGGCTATCTGACGCAGCCGCGCGACAACGGGCAGGGCGGAGATCGCGGCGAAGGGGCCGAGTTGCGCACCGATGCCGCGGCGGCGCTGCGTGCGGCACAGGGCATGCTGCTGACGACTTATGCGCGCACGCAGGCGAGCGGTGGGCAACTCGATCGCGAAGAGCTTGTCCAGTTGCTCGGCGAGTGCGCGGAGCTATTCAAGGCGTTGGGCGATTACGCCGGACAACACGGTGGCAAGGCGACCGATGCAACGGGACAGCAAGCCGTCGTCACGGCCTTCAAGGGATGGACGCCGGGCGGCGGCGCGTCGGGCGCCGGCCATGCCACGAACGCCGGCGCGGGCGATTCCCAGGCGCTGATGGCATTCGGCGCGAAGGCCGGCTCCGTCAATATCACGCCTAAGACCCACGTGATGTACGCCGGCGAGAATATCGATCAGATCGCCCAGCAACATCTGCAACTGGTGAGTGGACAGCGCGTGATCGCGACGGCCGGACAGGGGCTTCACATGTTCGGACGAGGGGAAGGCGTTCATGCGATTGCCGGCGACGGCCCGATGGTGTTGCAGGCGCAACAGGACACGCTGTCGGCGACAGCCCAGAAGGGAATACAGATCATGTCGATCGGCGACGAGGTCCTGATCTCGGGCAAGTCGATCCGACTCGTCGCGGAAGACGGGAGCTACGTGAAAGTCGGCGGCGGCATCGAGGTCGGTTCCGACGGGGCGTTCACTGCCCATACTGCCGGACATGACTTCGTCGGTCCGAATACGGATCACGTCGCTCCGCCGGCGTTCAATCGCGCCGGCGCCGATCAGAAGTTCCGCTTGCGGTACCCCGGCACCGATGGCGACGACGGCACGCATCCTGTCCCGAATCGCCCCTACAAGATCACGCTGCGCAACGGCCAGGTCATCAACGGCACCTCCGATGCACACGGTTTGACGGAGCTGGCGTCCAGCGACGCGATGCATATCGCACATATCCAGGTTTTTGACGTTTAAGGCACGCGATCATGTCCGATACCCCAACCCCATCGCCTCGCGTTGTCGGCGAACGTCAGGCGATTCTCAATTCCAATCGGCCGCAGGATGCGTGCGTCAATACCGACGTTCAGAATCGCTTTCCCTGCACGACGATCCTGATCCATGGCGTCAACGACCTCGGAACCGATTTCGGCACGGTCGAAGGCGGCCTCTGCGAGGGGTTGAATGATCGCCTCGGCCGCACCGATTTCAAGGGAGCGGAATATTCGCACGGCCGCATGGCGAACGACTCGCGCAAGGTGAGCGTTGCCGACATGATGAAGAACATGGACGACGTGATCTATCGCCGCCAGGAAAGCGAGGACACGAAAAGCCCGTTGATCCCGTTTTATTGGGGGCTGCGCGTCGGGAAGGAGGATTTGCCGAGGGACCCGAATCGGGCGACCGTCAACGGCCAATATGTCGACCGGTTCGGCAACCGCCTCGACGAGCACCGGGCTCGCAACGGCGGGTTCTTCGCCAATGCGACCAACAACATCCCGGACATGTTCGACTCGAATTTCAAAGGTGGCCTGGGGACGAAAATTCTCGACTGGAAGCAGGGCGACCCGACGCACCCGCTTCGCGAGGCGGAAAATCGGCACTACATGGTGCTGGCGGCACGACGGCTCGCGGCATTGGTCCGGCAGGTCCGGCTGATCGATCCGGACGGGACGGTCAATATCATCGCCCACAGCCAGGGTACGCTGATATCGCTGCTCGCCCAGGCCTATCTCGTCGAGGGATTGAAGCCGAACAGCTGTGGCCCGGCCGATCGCCCCGCCGACACGTTGGTCTTGATCGACTCGCCCTACAGCCTGAGCGAGGAGTTCATGGATCGGCTGCTGCAGCGGGGCGACCAGCAGCAGACCGCCTACGCGCGCGCAAAAACGTTGGCGAACCTGGCCCGGCATGTGGCGACCGGCAAATACACCGCGCCGGCACTCGATCAATTGAAATACGTTCCGGGGCAGGACAATTTCGGTATCGTCGGCCCCACTTGGGACCCCACTCAAGCGACTCGCCTGAGCGGACCGCAAGGCAACGAATGCGTGGTGTTCGCCGAGCGAGACAACCGCGGCAAGGTCTATATGTACTTCAGCCCGGAGGATGCGACCGTCGGCCTCCGCGGCGTGAACGGCATGGGCTGTTCCGGCTTGCCGGACTCCATCGACGTGCGCGCGGTGCCGGCGGGCAGCAAGCCGGAGAAGGTCAATCTGTTGTCGGCGGCCTTTCGTCAGCGTGTCTTTACCCGGCGCCTGCGACAGGGCAAGCCAGTCCAGGTCGGCACGCCGCCTGGTCTGTTTACGATGCGTGAAGACGGTGAAACCTCACATGGCCTGCCAAGCGGCTTCACGTCATGGGTCAAGTCAGCGACGATATCTGTCGGAACCGAGCGCAATATCAATGGCGAGGCGTTGACACCCCCGTTTGATCCCGAGATGGAGGGCAATGTGTTGCCCGGAACGGAGGCGAAACCGCTGTCGAAAAAGAACCACGGCGAGCATGCTCCCGGCAAGCAGTCGATCGACCAGCTCGAAGCGGAAATCGCGTTGAGCACCAACAGCGGCGCAGGTGCATTGCAGCAGTTGCCTGCGCAAACCGTCGACTGGCCGATGAGCGAGGACGGGACGCTCCCGACGCCCGCAGAGGTGGAAGAGTCACTGAATGCCGGCAAGGAGCCGGATGATCAATGCAAGGTGGGCCGCGTGATGTCGACCGTACCGCCTTCGCGTGGGCAGGTCATTGTCTTGCGAAAGGAAACGCTCAACGAAGCCAAGGTGCGGCTGATGAATACCCACGAGGCCGAAAGTTCGTATCACTCGGCCGTCATGAGCGGCCGCAGAAATCATCGTTGCTCGACGGCATTCGATGTGTCTGTCGGGCAGGCACGCGCAATGGATGATCAGGACTGGGCGACGCTGCTGCGCGCGGTTGCAGATTGGCGCACGCCGATGAGCAAGATCGACAAGTTGACCAAGGCCCATACGAATCTGGACGAACAGACGCTGAGCATCGTAAGGGCAAACTGTGAGTACTACGACCAGGGCAACTTTCCTTCGGAAGATGTCATTCCCAAGGATTTTCCTCTAGGCGTCGTCAGCGAAACCATCGAGATGAGAAATGAGGAACTTCACAAGCAGGCGCGAGCGCGCTCGCTCCACAACATGCCGATTTGACGCACCATGACGACGACATCCATCACGCGTCCATCAGGATTGCGAATATTCCTGCTTCTGATCGCGAGCCTGACATTGATATGGCTCGTCGTATTCGAGCTGACTACGAGATATGGTTTTTCGTTTCTGGAAAATATGACGATGATAAGGCGATTGCTGTTGTTGATTCTGCCGCCATTGCTGCTGGCCGGCGGCATAAGTCTTGCCTATGGTGCTTCGTTGCGCAAGGACTCGGCGCGTCGAGACGAACCGAGTGCCGCGCACACGGCTCAAGCAAACGCGGCGGCAACGGCTGGAGCAGGATCGCAGGATCCGCGTTTTACATTGGAAATCCGCCGTCTGGGCGTAACGGTTGACCGTTTCCGGCAGCGCGCACTTCTGATGCGCCTGGATGAGGCCGGGACGAACGGCACATTGCTGCTGCAGGACCCTAAGCAATATCCTTGGTCAAGCGATACGCGCGATTCCGAATACGCCAAACGGCAAAACAACGTTTTCGGATATGCATTGCGCAATTGGGTCGATTATTGGCCGATTCCGGTGATCGTACTGGGGCCGCCGCGCAATGCCAATGATCCGCATGCTGATCGCATGGCGACGCACATCAATAGTGCCGACAACGGCGCGGGCATCGGCAATACGCTATACATACGGCTCGACGAGATTCACGGCGAGCATGGCGACTCTGCCGTGGCGCGTCTGTTTGAGTTCTTTGACCAGCATCCGGATCTGCCGGCTGTCGTCGTGCTGGCGGAGGATGGCCTCGTGACGCGCGGCTATATGCGCACGCCGAACGGCAATTATCTGGACAAGTCGAATGCAAATGGAAATTTCGTTCCGCAATATCCGGATAGCCTGGTTGCGATGCTGGTGTCGCGCAAAGACCGGGTCGACCACGTGATTCGGCCCTACGTTGTCGACGCGCCGGAGGCGATCGACAAGACCAAGACGCAATATGACGTAATCAAGCTGTGGAATTACTTTTGGGCGCAGCAGAAATCCTATCCGAGGCCGGCATTTGGTGTGTATGAAATGTCCTGGGACTATTGGCAGACGAAGCTGCCGGAGTTCTGGAAGACGGCATCGCTCAAGATGCCGGACGGTTTCAAGCCGAATCCGTGGGTGCCGATTCCATGGACAACTTGGCAGCTGAAGGAATACGACAAGTGGCCGGTCCTGGCCAATCTGCATCGGCCGATCCGGGTGGACCTGGGCAACGGACGCGGCGAGCCGCTGAAGAAGGGCGAGCGGATCGAAAGGATTCGCGCTGGCTGGCAACAGGCGCTGGGCACGCTCGCGCCAGGGGAGCAGCCGGGGCGGATGTTCTACGACACGGGCGCCTCGACCAGCAATCTCGCGCTGCTGGTGCAGTCGCTGCACGACAATCCGCAGCATCTGGATCTGGACGATCCCAAGGACGCGTTCGATATGCAGCGTCGCATCGGCGGCGATACAGGGACGAGTTCGACCTGGGTCCAGACGGCGTTGGCGCTGATGATGGGCTATGGCGATGGCAAGACGAGTGCACTGATCAATCTTCGGGACCCCATGCACGCTACGATCGTCATGCTGACGCCGCCGGACGCGGCATCGCGCCAGGCGCATCCTCAGACGTTCGGCTGGGATTTCTAGCGCGTGTCCAGGTGAAGAAGCTATGGGCCAAAAACGATATATCGTCGAAGGTGACGTCCACAGCCACGGCGGGCGAGTGGTGTCCGGGGCGCCGAATTCGCGGATCAAAGGGCGCGCGATTGCTCGCTTGCACGATCAAGCGATCTGCGAGATTCATGGCCCGACCTTCATCGCGCAGGTGTCGGGCAACGCCCGTTTCGATGGGCAGGCCGCCGCATGCGACGGCGACTTGCTGGCGTGCGGCGCACGCCTGATCGCGAGCCAGGATCAAACCGGAGGCTGACGGGAGAATGGGGAAGAAGGGCACGGCGCATCCGCCGTACCGATGGATCCTGGCGAGACATACGCGGGGTGGAGTCGAGCCTGGGGGCGACAGGCTCAGATGATGAATTCCATCGACTTCGTGCCGCATTGCGCGTCCGGCAACGGCTCGCCGCGCTGCACGGCCGCCAACAGCCGGCCGATCGCAACGTGAACCACATCGGCGCGCACGCTCGACGGCGTGAAGCCGACCGCGTTGTCGAGCCCTTCGCGGTGCGCGCGCATGATCCGCACATCCTGCTGGATCACCGAATGCGTGTAGAGGTGCAGCAGCGGTTTCAGTGCACGCAGTACCGCAGCCGGTATCGCAAAACGATAGGCAATGTACGTATAGACGCGCGATCGGCGTGTGTCGAGCGGCGTGATCTGGCTGATGATCAGGAAGCTCGAGCGGCTGCCCCAGTGATAGTCGCAACGCGTGACGTTCGGCGCATGGAAATGGTCGGTATGCCGGAGCGGTTCCTTCTCCGGATTGGTGAGCCAGTCGAGCATGCCGATCTTGTCGCCGTCGTCGTGATAGGTCACCTCGACGCTCTGCCGCTTGAGCTCGACAGTCGCCCGTAGCCGTCGTCCGCTCGCCGAACGGAAGATCCGGTCGTGCACGAATACCGTGTGCGGGACGTCCATGAAATTCTCGACCAGCGCGCCGAGATCGCCGTCGAACGTATTGACCATGTAGTAGGACTGCCAGGGCCGCTCGCCGTAGTGGGGCATGTCGAACGGCTGCGTCAGGGCCGGGTCGCCTCGTCCGCGGTAGACCCAGACGAGCCCGTGCCGTGTCAGCACCGGCAGCGTGCGCTGACGATACGGATAGGTGGCGTCCGTCGGTGGCCCGCTCGCTCCGTCGATGCTCGGAATGCGCGTGACGCTGCCGTGGCGATCGTAGTGCCAGCCGTGATACGGGCATACGAGGCAGCCGTCGGCGATCCGGCCGGCTGACAGTCTGGTACCGCGATGCACGCATTGATCGACGAGCGCGACGATCTCGCCGTCGGCAGTTCGGAACAACACGATGCCGAGGCCGAGTACGCGCGTACCGAACGGCTTGTCTCGCTTTACCTCCGCTTCGGTACATGCGACGTACCAATGCTCGGTCAATGCGCCGAATGCTTCGGCCTCGACATCGGGCGCCGACTCGCGGCAAGGATCGCGCGTCGGCGCGATGGATACGTTCAGCATGACCACTCGTCCTCGATGAATGCGCGCAGCGCGTCCGCGACCGCGACCCTGCCGATCAGCGCTCGCGGCTTGACATCGCCGGCCCGGATGCCCGCATGCTCGTGCGCGCGCTGAACGAGATCGGCCAGATGCGCGGCGCCGCCCGGCACGCGTGCCGCGCGCAGCGGGCCGAGTTGTCCGAGCGCGCGTGCGTGCCGGTAGTGAAAGGCGCGTACGAGGGCCTGTTCGAGCGCATCGCGCACGCCGTCGACGTCTCGTGTACCGCTTGCGAGCAGCAGCATGTAGTGCGGCGGATCGGCATCAGCGCATGGAATCACGCACCCTTCGTCGCCGGGCCGCAGCGCCTCCGAGAGCGAAGCCGCCAGATAAGTTTCGTCCAGCTTTTCGCCGACGAGATCGCTCTGCGCGCCGGTCCGCCCGACGAATGCGACGCGTGGCGTCCGCCCCGCATATCCTGTCACGCGCACCCGGTCGCCGAGCCGGTAGCGATACAGGCCGCCTCCCGTCGTCACGATCACCTCGGCGGTGTCGTCCGGCTTTAACCCCTCGACGCCCACCACGGAATCGTCGTCGAGCAGGAACTCCAGAAAGTGGCTGCGGATCGCGAGCGGGCAGCCCGCATCGTTGCCGAATGGCAGGCTGACCGCCGCCTCGGTCGAAAACAGGCCTTTCGGGAGCCAGGCCGCCTGCGGGAACAAGGCTCGCGCATGTTCTGCGTAGCGTCCGCTCGGGCCATCCATCCAGCAACTCAGCGCGGCGAGCCGAGGCCACAGAGGGCCGCAATCTCCTTCGTCGAGTGCGCGTCGCAGTGCTGCCGCGCGCGCCGCCGGCAGTGCGTCGAACAGGCGCGCGAGCGTTTCGCCGCGCCGCGGTTCGGTATCGTCGAACAATGGGCGGAGCAGGCTGGTCAGGAAGGTCGGACTCCATACGCTGATGAACGCGAGATCGTCGGCGGCGATCAGTGCGTGCAATGTCTCGGTGCGCCAAGCGTCACGGTCGCCCGACAGCGGCGGCGCGACGAGCGTCGGCAGCAGATCGACAAGCGGACAGTCGGCCAGGTAATCGAGATCGCTTTCCGATCCGATCATGATGCCGTTGATAGCGCGCTCGCGTTCCTGCATCGGCGGCGACATCGACCAGTACGCGCGTCCGGTGGCGACACCCGGCACCGCGCGATACAGCTCGGCGAGCCAGACGACCAGTGCGAACTGCAGTTCGTCGAGAAACGCGGGCGTGTATGGAATCAGCTTCTGCCGCTCGCTGCTGCCGCTCGTGCGTTCGAAAAAGCGCGGCGCCTGTGCGGTCAGGATCGGGCCGGATTCGCGGAGCGCACGATCGATCCACGGATGCATGCCGGCATATGTCGTCGCGGGCACGCGTTCGCGAAACTGCGCCGGGTTTGCGATGTCGGCAAATCCGTTCGCGGCGCCGAATGCCGTGTTCCGGTTCGTCGCAAGCAGGCGCGCGAGATAGGCCGCCTGCGTGTCGGCCGGCGCGTCGAGCGCGGCCAGCCATGCGTCGCGGAAGGGCTCGGCGGAAGTGGCGAATGCGGCCCACGCATCCTGTGCACGCACGTGCATCCCCCTGTCAGAAATAGGTCTTGTCGAGCTGCGCCAAATCGCTCGGCAAGCGGCGCGGCGGCTCGAACACGTGCAGCCAGCCGTACCACAGCGGCCGCGTCTCACCCGGATCGGAGCGCGCATGCAGTTCCTGCCAGCGCAGGCTCGGATGCCGGTGGTGCGTGAGGTTGTAGTTGAAATTGAGGAATGCCCAGCGAACCGGCGCGGGAGCGCGCATGTTATAGGTGCCTTCAACGACGTCGAGCGGCGTATGCATGTGGTAGACCCACTGCAGCGACGACCACGAGAACGCGAACGCGAGATAGGCGATCGCGATGTCGAGCGGCCGCCAGCCGAGCAGGATACCTAGCGCGGCCCACGCGGCCACGCCCGCGATGACTTCGTAACGGATTCGCCGGAACTTGGCTGTATCGAAATCCCTGAACGCAGCCGCATACGTGTTGTCGCGCCCGTACTTCGCCCAGCCGGACGGGATTCGAGTGGGGAGCATGGCCAGGGCGCAGCTGCCGATGAGGCTCGCGAACCAGATGCCGCCGACGATCGCGGCATAGTATTCGATTCGCTTGCGCAAAAGCGACGCGTCCGGCTCGACGAAATCTACCCGCTCCGCGAGCGTCCGGTTGCGCACGTGGTGACCGAGATGATTCACGTGGATGAGCGTTGCCGCCGCGCCAAACATCGTCGACGCCCACCACATCATCAGATAGTTGATTGCACTGCGCCGATGGCCGAAACCGTGGAACGTCTCGTGCATCATCGAGAACACACCCTGCATGATCAGGCAGAACGGTATGAGCGCCAGCCAGCGCAGCGAGCTGCTGCCGTGCGACAGCCAGGTCAGGATGCCGGCCCAGGCGACGCTCTGCAGTGCGAGCACGCACAGATTCAGCCGGTCGAATTGCGGCGAACGATTATCTGTGGCGCATGCATTGGCAACGAACATACAATTCGGACATGGATGGTGGCAGCGACGCAGAGCATACCTTCGATCGCCGTCATCGAACAATACGCGTGCCTGCTGCCCGTGCGCGTCAATGCCACGATCGCTCCAGCCCATGTCCACCAGACGAACCGACGATGCAATGCATGCGCCCTGTGATGACGGGGCCGACATCCGCCGGCGCGACCTGCACTTCTGCTTCGCCGACGACATCCCGCGCTACTGGTATCGCGGCCAAAGGCGCGTGACGCGCTTCTTCGACGCGTTCTCGATCATGTTCCCGCTCGGCGAGAAGTTTTTTGTCGATAGCGTCAGGCATTACCGCGATGCGTTGCCGGCCGACTGCATGCTCGCCGCACAGGTGGATGCATTCCTGTATCAGGAGGGAACGCATATCCGCGAACATCGCGCGTACAACCGACGTCTGGCTCGTCAGGGCATGCCTGTCGATGCGCTCGAAGCGATCATGCGGCGGCGGCAGCAGCAATGCCGACGCGTCGCGTCGCCGCTGCTTCGCCTGACATTCACGGCGTGTCTCGAGCATTACACGGCCATTCTCGCCGATCTGCTGTTGCGCGATCAGGCCATCTTCGACGGTGCCGACCCGTCGATGGCCGCGATCTGGCGGTGGCATGCGGTCGAGGAAACCGAACACAAGACGGTCGCATTCGATGTGTTTCGTGCGTGCGGCGGCGGGGCCATCAGGCGCTACATCATGCGGACCGCTGCGATGCTCGGCGTCACCGCATGTTTCGTCGTCGATCTAGCTTATTTCGTCATCCGTCTCGCCGCGGCCGATCACGATGCCGGCAACTGGCGGAGTTGGGCGCAGCTTGGCTGGTGGCTGGTCGGTGCGCCAGGCGTGTTGACTCGCGTGCTGCCCGCTTGGCTGGCGTGGTTCTCGCCGCGTTTTCACCCCTGCCGAATCGGCAACCCGGCAACGCTTGCCGCGGCCCGTGCTGCGCTCGCTGCTACCGATGTCGCGACAACGGAGTGCGTATGACTGCGCCGTGTCCGGCCTGGCTACCGTCTGGCTTCGACGACTGGCGACGACACTACCCGTCGACGCCGTTCGAACGCGCGCCCGCGGCACTTGACTGGACAGGGCGCTTCATCGACTGTTGGCAGGCGCCCGGCGCCGAGGCGCGCGCGGACACCATCATTGTGCTGATTGCCGGGCTCTATTCCGAATGGATTCCCGCTTGCTTCCGGCATGCGGCGCGTGCGCTGAATGCCGCGCGGTATTCTGTCCTGCGCGTGCCGGTCCGCTCGTCGCGCGGTGTCGCCGAACAAGGGCGGCATATCGTGCGCGCACTCCACGCAGGCCTGCCGGCTGGTAGTCGCTTCATCGTCCTCGCTCACAGCAAGGGCGGACTCGACGCGTTGGCGGCGCTGCATGCCGATTCCGGGCTGCGTGCCCGCTGCGACGGCATCGCCCTCGTTCAGCCACCCGTCGGCCCGAGTGCGATCGTCGACGATCTGCTCGATCGGCGCGGTGCACGCATCGATCCCGCGTGGTTGCGCTGGACGGCGGGCAGGCTGCTGCGCACGCGCTGGCTATACGCCGGCTCGCGCGATATCGGCAGCGGCCGTGATGCCGGCATCGCGAACCTGTTGTCCGAGCTGCCCGACGACCTGCACTGTGTGCATGTCGTGAGTTGGTCGGTGGAGCGTCGTTCCCGCTTCGATGCGCATCACCCGCGCCTCGATCGCTACCGCCCCGGGTGTGCGCACGACGGACAGTTCTATCTTGACCACCAGACGATTCGCGACATGCCGCAAGTGTGCGTGCCGCATCTCGATCATGGCCAGCCTGTACTCGGTGGCGCGGGATTCGACGCGGGGCGCTTCTGGCTTGCGCTCGTCACGCTCCTCGATGCGACGCGGCCGATCATGGCCGCTGGCGCTCAGACCAGATAAATCTCGAAACCGGGCATCCGCTCGTCGTTGCCCAGGTCGAGCACAGGCGAGCCTGGCGTGGACAGCGTATACAGGTCCATCGGCAGCGCGGTATACCGATAGCCGCGCAGCGCGGGCCAGAGCGGATCCTGATCGTACAGGCACAGCTGGATCAGTGCGTAGCGGCCTCGTTCTCGTTGCCAAACCGAGTCCAGCAGCGCTTGTGCGATGTCCGGGTCGCGCCCGTGCACTTGCAGGTGAGTCAGATAGATGTCCCGCAGCGCGTGACCGGGCGCGGCGATCCGGGGGCGCCCAAGCAACGGCGCGACTGCGTTGAAGCCGTGGCGCAGCGCGCCGAGTTCCCACGGCAGTCGTTCCAGGACGATGCGCTTGATGCGCCCCGCATCCCACGGCGCGACGCAGCCCACGATGCGACCGTTCGCGTTGCGCGCCACCAGGAAGGACTCGATCCCGAAGTCCGGCCAGACACCCAGGCGACGCTCGAATTCGTCCTGGGTAAAGACGCAGCCGAAGGGCTGGGAGCGCGATTCCCGGTCCAGGAATTCGCGCAGTGCGTCGGCATCTGCTGCCGAAGCGTTTGTTACCGTGACTGAGCTGGTGCGTCGAGTCGCCACGCGCCGTGCATAGATCGACACGTTGCTGTAGCCGCGCCAATGCCGGAACCCGAGCCGGGTCCGCTTGCCCGTGCCGAACAGCGATTGCATCGCGATCCGGTTGTCGCGGATGACGCAGCAATACGTATGATGGACGCCGTCATGCGCGGCCAGTTCGGCGAGGCGATCGCGTACATAGCTGGTCCATGTGCGCGCCAAATGGCGATCGGGCGCGATACGCAGATCGCCAAGATACGCGATGCGCTGTGCGTTTCCGGCCAGGTAACCGTCGCGGACGACCAGGCTTGCCATCCCCTTGAGATGGCCTGCGCCGTCTTCCGCGAGCCATGTTCGATAGTCATCTGAATGACAGTGGTGCAGTGCGACGTAATCCGGCGAGCGATCGAAGCGCAGCGGCATCCCGCCGCGCATCGCGTAGCGTGTTTGAAACGCGAGGAGCCGTTCGTTGTCGACGGCGGTTGCCGGCCGGATTCGCGTCATCCGCTCATTCACCGGCGAAGATCCGTCTCGCCATCGGCCTGAGGTTTTCCGGCGTCAGTTCGCATAGGCAGACGAGCTCGGTGCCGCGCGCGTAGTGAGGATTGCGCTCGAGAAAATAGGCGACGTCGGGCAGCCGTCGATGCGCGTCCGGCACGCCGGCGAGGGTGGGGGCGAGGCGGCCTTGCGGCACCGGGAAGTCGAGCACGCCCGACGCGGCGTCGTACGCACGCCCGAAGCGCTCGACGGCAAGATGATCGAGCAGCGCTTGAGTCGATGGTGCGGTCGGCCGGTCGAATCGTGGTGCGAAGTCACGCGCGAACGCGCGCAGGTAGCGGTACGTGCGATGTCCCTTGCAGATGAGGAACCAGTAGAGTGCCGCGTCAGGCGAGAGCCGCTTGATTTCACCGGCGAGCTGGATCCAGCGGAACGCGAGCTGCTGGCTGCCCCAGCAGGCCGGATCCACGATCGTATCGCCGGAAAACAGGATGCGCAGCGTCGTGTCGCGCCACGGCTGGTCGTACAGCTTCAGCGTCGAAAAGCCGCGCAGTTGGCCCGTGTCGTCGCGCATGACGATGCAATGTGTCTTGTCGTCGAGATCGCGTTCGAAGCGCTCGCGTTCCGTATCCCGGTAGCAGGTCGAATAGAGCGCGTACATATGTGCAACGTCGACGTCGCGCAGCTGCGCACGTGTCATGGAGCTGGCTCGAAGCGGCATAGCGTCGTTATTCACGCGATCTGAAACGATTTATCATGATACTCGATTGAGCCGCTTCCTTTTTTCTCATGCGCGCCACACCTCCTGTTTCCAATTCCGTCGCACCGCGTGCCACCGACGCGTGGCGCTGGCTCGTCATCTATGTCGTCGTGTCGGGCGCACTGTACTTCTGGGTCACGCGCGCACCGCTGTCGTCCGTGAGTCTATTGCGTCCGGGGCCGTACGACGCGTTCGTTCCGCGCGTGCCTGCCAGCGTGCCGCTTTATTTGAGTTACACGCTCGTCATGCCGTCGATTGTCTGGTTCGGCCGGCGCCGCGATTGGCTGCTGCCTGCATTTTTCGCGGGTGCGCTTGCCGCCGGACTGTGCCTCGTCAGTCACTTGTTCTGGCCGACGGCGGTGATGCGGCCACCCGTCGCGACGGGATGGCTCGCGTGGCTGTACCGGATCGATACACCGCTCGCCGCGAGTCCGTGCGGCCATGTTGCGCTGCCTGTCGCGGTTACTGTCGTGTTGACCGCGCTGCGTGTCCGGGCCGCGCGCTATTACGCCGCGTGGAGTGCAATGCTGGCGCTCACGGTCCTGACGACCGGGCAGCATCTGCTTGCCGACATGCTTGCGGGCGTCGCGCTCGGCATTGGCGTGGGCGGCGCAACGGCCGTGCTTGTTCGTCTCGACGTCGACCTGCGTACGGCCGGCGCAATGCTGCTTGAATGGCTCTGCATCGTCGTCACGCTGCGCATCGCGCTCGCAGCAGGCCACTGGGCGGTCTACCTGCTTGCGGCCGTCGTTGTCGCCACCCGGCAGCACGCGTTGTTCATTCTGTACCACGATGCGACACACTATCACTTGAGCCGCCGCCGTTTCACGAACGACTATCTGATCAACGTCGCGATCGGCGCACCGGGACTCGTGCCCATCGAGTTCTACCGTCCACTGCATCTTGCGCACCATCGGCACGTCGGTACTTCGCAGGATCCCGAACGGAATTTTCTGTATCACGCGCAGCCATGGAAGTTCGAGCCGCTCGACACACTGTCGCTCATCCGGCAGTTGCTTGGCGATCTGCTCGTGGTCAACATGGTGAAGAACATGCGCGCTTACCGACGCGCGAACGGGCGCGGCGCGTCCGTGACGTCACCGCTGCTTGCGGCAGTCGCGACATGGGGTGTCCTGCTCGCTTCGCTCGTGCATGCGTGCACGGTTCGCGAACTGCTGACGCTCATGGCCCTTTGGTTCACTCCGCTCGTCACGATCGGCGCGCTGCTCCAGAAAATCCGCAGCATCGCCGAACATAGTGGCGGACCGGGCGTCACGCCCGGCTGGCATGACTGGACTTATTCGTGGCGCGTCGGGCTTTTGGGGCGCTTCTTTATCTGGCCGTACAACATCAATTATCACCAGCAGCATCATCATGCGCCCAACGTTGCGTGGCATCGCTTGTCGGAACTGCATGTATCTGGCGAGCCGATTCTATCGTCGCGGCAATTGCCCGCACTGCTCTGGTCCGGGGCGTCCGACCCGGACGCGTAGGGATGGACAGGAGGGCGATAGCGTTGATTTCGTGACGAGCGCTTACAGGGGGGGCGTTAGCCAGCGTCGAGCAACATTGCCTCAACGTGACATGAATGACTGAATTGGACGACAAGGAAATCTTCGCCGCCGTGAATTGAATGGCTGCCTCCAAGGAGCAAGTGACGCCCGAGGGTGCGAGCAGACGTCGCTTCCTGGATGCGGATTCAAACCGGCGATGCAACGCGCTCGAGGCTGTATCGCAGCGAGGCGTGTTGCACTAAAACAGTGACGGCGGATCGACCATACAGACGGTCAGAAAGCGAATCCTTTTTCGCAACGTGGCGGGGCCGTCCTTTGTCGCGCCCGCCTCCGCACTCACCGCGCTGCTCGTCACGGCACGCAGTCGTTACTCGGTGATGATCCTTGCCGTCATTTTCAGGAGGCGGCCCTGCAACGCTTCGGGCTCACGCTTGCGTTGTTTGGCTTGGGTCGTTCCACATGACATTCCGTTCGTCCGGTATTTGATCAAGAGAATCTGCGTGTGGGATCAACCCCACGCCGAGCAGCAGGCCCTGCCCTGTCATTGATCGTGCGCATCGCGTGGGCGCGCGACAGGCAATAGCGCGGCTTACCTGCCGTAGGCGGTTTTGGCACCATTCCAGATCCGTCTCTCCCGATCACTCGCCCAAGCCCGAAATCCCAGCTTCCGACCCGAACACATTTCGCTCCAGATCGACGCATTCCCATCTGTCAGAACGGGCTCTCGTCTCCCTTACAAAAAGCCTTAACTTTGATACTATGGCACCACTATTTGTATGGTGAATGTATTTATTCTGTATGGGTTCCGATGCAAGGAGCGACGCGGGGATGATGGTGCTGGCGCCTGGCGCAAATACCGCTTTGGGAGCACCGCAATGCTCCTGGACGCTGGAATGCGCGAACACCTCGGCCTTCGGGGAATATGCTGCAGTCGCTCTGCTCCCGGTTGACGACAAGCGTCAGCCCAAGGGAGATCCGGCCCTGTTCCAGGTCGAACAAGGCTGGATGGCGTGGAGCGGCAGCCAGGAGCGCATCGGCTGCCAACTGAACCTTGCCGCGCTTCCGGCCGGCGCCGACCGGGTATGCGTTGTCGTGTACACGTTCTCGGCCGTCGGCCCGGTGAGCGAGCTCCGCTCCGTTCGCCTGCAGGTCGACAACCAGATCGAGTTCAGCCTGAACCTCGCCGAGAACGGCGAATCGGCGATCATCATCGGCGAGTTCTATTGCCGCAACCAGCAGTGGAAGTTCCGCGCGCTGGCCGAAGGCTCGGCCTACGGCCTTTCCGCGCTCGGCCGCAGGATCGGGCTGTCGATCGACGACGCCCATCCCGAGCGGCGCCCACCCACCACCGATTCGTGCCGCTCCGCCAGCGGCACCGGCTTCGCGGTCAGTCCGACGCATGTCCTCACCTGTGCGCATGTCATCGAGGACATGCAGGAAATCCACATCGCGTCCTTCGAGGGCCGGCACCGCGCGGAGCCCGTGGTCGTCGATCGCCGGAACGACCTGGCGCTGCTGCGCGTCCAGGGCGCGCCCGTCTTCAAGCCAGTCTCCTTCAAGGACGGCACGGGCTGCGACCTGGGCGAGCAGGTGGTCGCGATGGGCTTCCCGCTGGCCGGCCTGACCGGCGGCGGCGTGCAGGTCACCCAGGGCGGCGTCTCCGCGCTGTTCGGCCTGCACAACGACGCCAGCCTGCTGCAGTTCACGGCCCCGATCCAGCCGGGATCGAGCGGCAGCCCGCTGTTCGATACGTCCGGTGCGGTCGTGGGGATGGTCACCTCGACGGTCACGGATGCCCAGAACATGAATTTCGCGGTGAAGGCCGGCCTTGCACTGGCCTTCCTGGATGCCTGCGGCGTGACCGCCGCCAGAACGCCGTCGGGCAAGACCTTCACCACGGCGCAGATATCCCGCGAGGCGCAGCCATGCCTATGGCGCATCGAGGCGCGGAACCCGTAGCAGCACGTCGACTTGAATCCCGAGGCAGCGGCGCCGCGTTTGCCGACTCGCGCCAATCTAGGAAGCAGTTATGGAAAGCCCTGTCATACCCGTGTCCCTCCGCGCACAGCTCATGCGGGGACTGCTCGAAGTCCAGGTCGACGACGCCATCCTGCCTCCGTCCGCACTGTTCGGCTTCGCCGAGCGCCGTAACCCCAAGCGGGCCTTCCTGTTCGTGTCCAAGGTGCTGGGCCGGCATATTCCGGTGCGCCCGTCCGTCATGTCCGCCAGCTTCGAGAGCCTGGCCGCGGAGATCCCGGCGGACCTGCCCGGCCCGGTGCTCGTGATCGGCATGGCGGAAACCGCTGTCGGGCTCGGTGCCGGCGTGCACCGCGCACTCGGCGCGACCCGCCCCGATACCGTGTACCTGGTCAGCACCCGCCATCCGCTCGGCACCGAACTCTTCGCCCGCTTCGAGGAGGAGCATAGCCACGCCAGCGCCCACCTGATCCACATGCCGGTCGAGCCCGAGGTTCGGGAGAGGATGCTGCGGGCCAGGTCGCTGGTGCTGGTGGACGATGAAGCGTCCACCGGCAAGACCTTCGTCAACCTGCATCGCGCGCTGGTGGATGCCGGCCTGTCGAAAATCGAGCGGGTCGTCACCTGCGTCCTGACCGACTGGTCCGCCGGGGCCGTCGGAAAAGCCATCGGCGAATCGGCCACGTCGGTGTCGCTCATGCAGGGTTCCTATCAGTTCCATGAAGACCCGCGCGCGCCGCTGCCGGACATGCCGGACGTGGGCGCGGTCTCCGTCGGCGAATGGCGGCTCTCCTCTCTGAACGACTGGGGGCGGCTGGGCGTGCGCAACGTGGAAGACACACTCGCGCCGGATCTTCAGGTCGCGCCGCGCGAGAAGATCATCGTGATCGGCACCGGCGAATTCGTGTGGCGGCCCTTCCTGCTGGCGGAGCGCCTGGAGCGCGCGGGCGCGGACGTTTGCTTCAGCGCCACCACCCGTTCCCCGATCGCCTTGGGCCACGCCATCGAGCACGCGCTCTCCTTCTCGGACAACTACGGACTCGGCATCCCGAACTTCCTCTACAACGTGAAGCCCGGCCAGTTCGACCGGGTGCTGATCTGCACCGAAACGCCCGCGCAGGCATTGTCCGCAGGGTTGGTCGAGGCCCTCGGCGCGGAGGTCATCGTCGATGGCCAGTAAGCGTCCGCTGGTGCTCGTCGATCTCGACGACACCCTGTTCCAGACCGCACGCAAGATGCCGGAAGGCGCGCCGCGCACCCCGGCGACCGTGGATGTGCACGGCCAGCCGAACGGCTACATGACCCCGGTGCAGCAGGACGTCATCGGCTGGCTGCTGGCGTCTGCCGACGTCGTTCCCGTCACCGCGCGCAGCGTCGAGGCCTACCGCCGCGTGATGCTGCCGTTCGCGCATGGCGCAATCTGCTCGCACGGAGGGGTGATCCTGCGCGCTGACGGCACGCTCGATCCGGACTGGCACGGCCGGATGACGGAAGCGCTGCGGACCTTCCAGGATCGTCTGCCGGCGCTGAGCGAAGCCACGCTGCAGATCGGCCAGGCGCTTGGCGTTTCCCTGCGCGGCTGGGTCGCGGCGGAGGACGGGCTGTGCCACTACGTGGTGACCAAGCACAACGAATCCGACGACGCCGTGCTCGCCACGGTGCTTGCCGAAGTTCAGGCCCGCGGGCTGCTGGACGGCATGCATATCCACGCCAACGGCAACAACCTGGCCTTCCTGCCCGACGGGCTGGACAAGCGCGTGGCCGCTCACGAATGGCTGCGCCGCGACCGCGAGCGCAACGGCGAACGCCCGGTGCTGGGCTTCGGTGACAGCATCACCGACCTCGGTTTCATGGATCTCTGCCACATGTGGGCCACGCCGGCCCGGAGCCAGTTGGCGAAGGTCGCGGAGGGGCTGGTCCATGCGTGATCCGTTCGCATCCGTCGTCACCGTCGGCAGCGGCAGCTACGCCGCGGACGACGTGCATTTCCTCCTGCAGCCGATGCACATGCCGGTGACGGACGTCCTGGAGAAGGAGCGCCTGATCCAGACGAACCGCAAGCACTACTCCGAGATGATCAGCACCGAGCATGCGCCAACCGGGTTGCACAAGCGCCTCTATGCGCGTGCGCTGGTGCAGAACGGCAAGCGCATGGCCACCGACGTGCAGTCGCTGGCGCTGGCGTTGAACGCGGCCTGCACCGGCCCGGGCATCGCGCTCGTCTCCTTCGTTCGCGCCGGACTGCCGCTGGGTGTCCTGCTGCGTCGTGCACTGGTCGCGATGGGGCGCGACGTCCACCACTACGGCGTCAGCATCATCCGCGACCGCGGCATCGACACGGTGGCCCTCGAAGGCATCATCCGTCTCCACGGTGCCGGGAACATCGTTTTCGTGGATGGCTGGACCGGCAAAGGCGCGATTGCCGGCGAACTCGAGCGCACGCTCGGCGCCGACGAACGCTTCCCGGAAGCGCCGCGCCTCGTCGTGCTGGCTGACCCGTGCGGCCGCGCCTGGCTGGCCGCGTCGGCCGAGGACTGGGTGATTCCGTCCGGCATTCTGGGCGCCACCGTATCGGGCCTGATATCGCGTTCCATCTGGCCGACGCAAGGCGGCCTGCATGGCTGCGTGATTTATGACCACCTGCATGAACACGACGTCACTCGCGAATTCATCGAGCAGATCGAGATCGAGCGCGGCGCATTGGGCGACGTGCCGCAAGCCGCGCCGTGGACCGCCGGTCAGCGCGAGAGGCTTCAGGCGCAAGCAGACAGCGTGGTGCACGCGCTTGCGGCGCGCTTCGAGATCGCCAACTTGAACCGCGTGAAGCCCGGCATCGCCGAAGCGACGCGCGCCGTCCTTCGTCGTGTGCCCGACCACGTCCTGGTGCGCGATCGCGGCGACAGCGACGTTCAGTTGCTGATGCATCTTGCCGAGCGCGCCGGCGTGGCCGTCGAGGCGGCCGGAACGGACCTGGGCCCGTACCGCGCCGCAACCATCATCCGGAGTGCGAACCGATGAAGGCCATTTCGCCGTTCGCCCTCGGCGCGACCCTGTACATGCCGGCCACCCGTGACGACATGCTGGACATGGTGTTCGGCAGCAAGCTTCCCGAGCTCCGCTCGCTCGTGGTTTGCCTGGAAGACGCCGTGGCGGCGATCGACGTCGAGCGCGCACTGGCGAACCTGCGGGCGCTGCTCGCGCAGATCGACGCGCGCGGCGGACGCCCTGCGCAGGGCCCGCTCCTGTTCGTCCGGCCCCGCGACGCGGGGATGGGCGCGGTGCTGAACGACTGGCTCTTGATGAAGCACGTGGACGGTTTCGTGGTGCCGAAGCTGACTTTGAAGAGCCTGAGCAGCTGGGAGCAAGCGGTCGACAACCCGGACCTGCTCCTCATGCCCACGCTCGAGACGGCCGACGTCTACAACCCGGGTGCGATGGTGGAACTGGGCCAGGCGCTGAAAGCCAGCCTGGACGAACGCATCATCGCGCTGCGGATCGGCGGCAACGACCTCATGGGGTGCCTCGGGCTGCGCCGCAACCCGGCCAGGACGCTCTACGACACCCCGATGAGTTACGTCATCCCGATGCTGGCCGGCGTCATGGGCGCGCAAGGTTTTTCGCTGACCGCGCCGGTATTCGAACAGCTCGCCACGCCGGATCTCCTGGCAGCCGAACTGGAGCTGGATATCGCCCACGGCCTGGTGGGCAAGACCGCCATTCACCCGCGCCAGATCGGCCTCATCCAGGACACGCTTCGCGTCAGCCTGGAGGATCTCAACGCTGCCCGGCTGATCGTCGATCAGGATGCGCGGGCGGTGTTCAAGCACAACGACGCGATGTGCGAACCCGCCACCCATCACAAGTGGGCGACCAACATCCTCGAGCGCGCCAAATGGCTCGGGGTGAAGCCCGCCGCTGTCGCTTGCGGCGAGCCCAACATCCGCCTGGCGGAGGTCAGCTGATGCGTCTCGAGACGCTTGAAGCCGGCCCGCGGCCTGGGGCAATACCCGCAGTTCAAGAAAGCCGGGATCGAGAGGCGCCTCCCGGCCTCTCAATCCCGACGGAACACTGAAGATCAACAAGGAGCGTTAATCATGGCACTCACCCTGAGCAAGAATCAGAGCATCTCGCTGGAGAAAACGGCCGGCACCGGCCTGAGCAACGTCAGCCTGGGCCTGGGCTGGGATCCGGTGAAAACCGGCGGCTTCCTCTCCAAGCTGCTGGGCGGTGGGAACGACTCGATCGACCTCGATGCGTCGTGCATCGTGCTGGATGGCGACTACGCGCCGATCGACGTCGTCTGGTTCCGCCAGCTGGCTTCGAAGGATGGCTCGATCGAACACTCCGGCGACAACCTGACCGGCGAGGGCGACGGCGATGACGAAACCATCTCCGTGAACCTGCAGCGCCTGCCGGCGATGGCGAAGCATCTGGTCTTCACGGTGAACAGCTTCCGCGGCCAGACCTTCGACCAGGTCGAGAATGCCTACTGCCGCATCGTGAACGAATCCGGCAACAAGGAACTCGCACGCTTCAACCTGGCCGAGAAAGGCCGCCACACCGGCGTGGTGATGGCGAGCCTGAGCCGTGGGAACGGCGGCTGGGAGTTCAAGGCGATCGGCCAGTCGACCAACGGCCGCACCGCCGAAGACCTCGTCAACCTGGCCATTCAGGCGGTGCGCGTATGACCACGCTGCTTCCTGGCGGCAACGCGCCGGTCGCCACCGGCCAACTTCGCGTCGACATCAGCTATGCCCCGATCCCGGGCACGGATATCGACATCTCCGCATTCGCGCTGACCGCCACGGGCAAAGTCCGGGGTGACGGCGACATGTGCTTCTACGGCCAGACCCGCATCCTGAGCGGCGCTGTCGAACTGGCCGGCAGCGCCGCGGGCCAAGCGGCATTCACGCTGGACCTTGGCCGCGTCGACCCCGCAATCGAGAAGGTCGCGTTGACGGCGACCATCTACGAGAACAAGGCCGCCTTCGACCGCGTATCGACCCTGGCGATGGCCGTCACCGGCGGCATCGAAGCGCAGATTCCGACGCACGGCATGACCGAGACCGCGCTGATCCTCGGCGAGTTCTATCTCCGCCAGGGCGCCTGGAAATTCCGCTGCGTCGGCCAAGGCTTCGCGGGCGGCCTGGAGCCGCTGGCCAAGCATTTCGGTGTCGACATTGCCGCGCCGGCACCGGCTTCCGCCCCGGCTCCGGCTCCCGCTCCGGCCCCCGCTGCAGCGCCGGCCCCGGTTCCGCCGGCCGCGCCGAATTCGACGGTCAGCCTGAGCAAGGTCACGCTGGACAAGTCTCGCTCCAGCATCAGCCTGGACAAGCCAGCAGCCGGTTTCGGCGAGATCCGGGTGAACCTGAACTGGAACCGCGGGAGCGGCGGCGGCGGCGGCCTGCTGGGCGGCCTGTTCGGCAAGAGCAATTCCGTCGACCTCGACGTGGGCTGCCTGTTCGAACTGCAGGACGGCTACAAGGGCGCTGTCCAGGCACTCGGCAACACCTTCGGCGACCTGAACGACGAGCCCTACATCCAGCTCATGGGTGACGACCGCACCGGCTCAGTGGCGGGCGGCGAATGGCTGCACATCAACGGCAAGCACTGGAGCGAGATCAAACGCATCCTGGTCTACGCCTTCATCTACGACGGTGCGCCGAACTGGAAGGCGACCGACGGGGTGGTGACCATCTTCGTCCCCGGCCAGCCGGAGATCGAGGTGCGGCTGAACGAGGAAGGCGGCCGCTACGGCATGTGTGCGATCGCCCTGCTCGAGAACGTGGGCGGCTCGGTCAAGGTCACCCGCCGCGTCGACTTCCACCGTGGGCACGAAGAGATGGACCGTGCCAACGGCTGGGGGATGCGCTGGGCCGCCGGCTCCAAGTAACCACATGTCCGGCGGGGCCGAAGGGCTCCGCCCAACGAGGAGGAAATCATGCTCGAGTGGCTGAAAACCAATGCGGCGAAAGCGCGCGAAACCTTGACGACGGAAGTCGCCAAGTTCAAGAACCGGGCCTTCATGGAAGCCGTGGCCAACGGCTGCGCGCTCATCGCGGCGGCGGACGGTGTGATCCAGTCCGAGGAGAAGATGAAGATGGTCGGCTTCATCAACAACTCCCCGGAACTCAAGGTCTTCAACCTGACCGATGTGATCAAGGTGTTCACCGACGCCTGCGCGAAGTTCGAATTCGACTTCCAGATCGGCCAGGCCGAGGCGCTGAAGACGATCAGCAAGATCAAGGGCAAGGATGGCGAAGCACGCCTGCTGGTGCGGGTGTGCATCGCCATCGGCGGCTCGGACGGCAACTTCGACGACAAGGAGAAAGCCGCTTGCCGCCTGATCTGCCAGGAGCTGGGCCTGAACCCGGCGGACTTCGAACTCTAAGGAACCGGAAGCAGGGCACCGCTTCCATCACGGCATCGGCCGAAAATCCGTAATCCGTAGCAACCACAAGGAGCTGTACTCATGGCACTGACTCTTCAAAAAGGCGGCAACCTCTCCCTGTCCAAGGAAGCACCGGGCCTGACCAAGATCCTGGTCGGCCTGGGCTGGGACCCGCGCGCCACCGACGGCACCGAGTTCGACCTGGACGCCAGCGCCTTCCTGCTGGGCGCCGGCGGCAAGGTGCGCGGCGAAGCCGACTTCATCTTCTACAACCAGCTGAAGAGCCCGGACGGCTCCGTCGAGCACACCGGCGACAACCGCACCGGTGCCGGCGACGGCGACGACGAGGTCATCAAGGTCGACCTGAGCCGTGTGCCGGCCGACATCGACAAGATCGCCTTCACCGTCACCATTCACGACGCCGACGCGCGCAAGCAGAACTTCGGTCAGGTCGGCAACTCGTTCATCCGCATCGTCAACGAGACCAACAGCGCCGAGATCGTCCGCTACGACCTCGCCGAAGACGCATCGGTCGAAACCGCGATGATCTTCGCCGAGCTGTATCGCCACAACAACGAGTGGAAGTTCCGCGCCGTCGGCCAAGGCTATGCCGGCGGCCTGCGCGCGCTGGCCAATGGCTACGGCATGAGCTTCTGATCGCTTAACTCAACTGAACAAGGAATCGCACCATGGCTGTGAGTCTGTCCAAAGGCGGTAACGTCTCCCTGACGAAAGAGGCCCCGGGCCTGAGCGAAGTGCTGGTTGGCCTGGGCTGGGACCCGCGCGTCACCGACGGCACCGAGTTCGACCTCGACGCGTCCATCTTCGTCACCGGGGAAAGCGGCAAGGTACTGAACGATGCCGGCTTCATCTTCTACAACAACAAGAAGTCCGCCGACGGCTCCGTCGAGCACCTCGGCGACAACCGTTCGGGCCAGGGCGAAGGCGACGACGAACAGGTCGTCGTCAAGCTGACCGGCCTGGCGGCCGACGTGAAGAAGCTGGTTTTCGCCGTGACCATCCACGACGCGGAAAGCCGCAAGCAGTCGTTCGGGCAAGTCTCCAATGCCTACATCCGCGTGGTGAACAAGGCCGACGGCAAGGAAATCGCCCGCTACGACCTGTCCGAAGATGCGTCCACCGAGACGGCGATGATCTTCGGCGAACTGTATCGTCACAACGACGAGTTCAAGTTCAAGGCGATCGGCCAGGGCTTCGCAGGCGGCCTGAAGCCGCTGGCCGAAGCCCATGGCGTGAACATCGGCTGACGACCGTCGCTGAAATCAGCCCCGGCTGCCGGGGCTGACCGGGCTGGGTTCCGTATTGCGCGGAACCCAGCCCTTTTTGCATCTAGTTCCCCGCGTTGCGCCGATACAGGCTGAGCGCCACGGCCAACCCCGCCAACATGCCGGCACAGCCGCGATTGAGCCATTGCAGCGCCCGCCCGGACAGTACCTTCATCGCATGATGACCGCCGATCGCGTACACGCTCATCAGCGCGATATCGATCAGCGCCGTCACGATCGCAAGCGTGACGTACTGGGGCGTGACATCGGCCTGCGGCTGGATGAATTGCGGCAGAAAGGCCGAGAAGAACAGCAGGCCCTTGGGATTGGACAGCGCGACCAGCAATGAACGCCTGAATGCGGACCAGCCGCCGTACGCGGCGGCCGTCTCCGACGCAGCGGGGCGGGCGAGTGTCGCCGGC
This sequence comes from Burkholderia sp. SRS-46, assembly GCF_004343775.1. Lineage (GTDB taxonomy): Bacteria > Pseudomonadota > Gammaproteobacteria > Burkholderiales > Burkholderiaceae > Burkholderia. The sequence continues at coordinate 213,003 of NZ_PTXL01000005.1, forward strand.
GCGCGCCAGAGCCCCCACGCGAGATACAGCAGATAGGCGGCACCGACCCATTTCACCGCGGCGAACAACTGCTCCGATGCCTGCAGGATCGCGCCCAGCCCGCATCCCACGGCGCCGATCAGAATGAGATCGGACAATGCCGCGCCCGCAATGCCGTACGCCGCGACACGCAAGCCGCGCGTCGCGCCGTTGTTCAGCGCCAGCAGCATCGTGGGGCCGGGCGTGATGGTGACGGCCGAGACCGCGATCACATATAGCAGCAGTGTCGTTGCATTCAATTGGCGACTCTGAAAATGGATGGACGAGCGTTGTTCGGCAGGTTCGGCAGTCGGTCATTGTCGTCGAATCCCGCGTCGTCGGCACGCCGCCGGAACGGCACAAATCGGCCGCGCCAGCGCCGGGGCGGCGCGCTGACCTAGGACATTCCCTTAATCGCGCGAATTTCAACCGTGGCGCGCCGCCTGCCGCGCCCGCCTTCATGCCGCGTTGCGCCGGCCTGCAACCCTCGCCGGCATTGGGGTTGCGCCTTTCTCCGCGCTCGCGGCGGTTTTTATGCAGTCACTGCATATCCGGAACGCATTACCAGAGGTATGGGAAAGGGCACAGAAAATGTAGCTGGATGCGTCAATTTGGATTGATACGCTCAAGTCATGCGTTAAACACCGAACGCGAACCGTGGCGGCAACCGACATTCACGCATGGTTTGCGACAACGACATCGTGTGCGGAAAATTCGAATCGATCAGGAATCCTGCTGAATAAGCGAGGCAATGCCGATTCGAACGGTTCGCACGGCCCGGTGATGCGGGAAACGATTTCTTGAACTTGCCAGTTGGGATGACAGAATGGCCCCACACCTGACATTCGCGCCGGAAGGCGTACTCGATCCGCGCGCAATCCGAGCGCAAGGCGTGCCGTTCGCGGCGAATGCGAGCGCCGCGTCCGGGACCGACATTCTCACGGTCAAGCACCTGTCGAAGATCTTCGGGCCGAAGCCCGAGCGCGCGGCCGAGCTGATCCGGCAGGGCCTCGGCCGGAACGAGGTCTTCGCGCAGACCGGCAACATGGTGGCGGTCAACGACGTCAGCCTGAGCGTCCGGGCGGGCGAAATCTTCGTGATCATGGGCCTTTCCGGCTCCGGGAAATCGACGCTTGTCCGGCTGCTCAACCGGCTGATCGAGCCGACCTCCGGGCAGGTCATCCTGGAAGGCCGCGACATCGCGCCGATGTCCACGCCGGAGCTGCGGGCGGTGCGCCGCAAGAAGATGGCGATGGTGTTCCAGTCGTTCGCGCTGCTGCCGAACCGCACGGTGATCGACAACATCGCGTACGGGCTCGAAGTGGCCGGCATGAAGAAGGCCGAGCGATACGACATCGCGCGGGCCGCGCTGACGCGCGTCGGGCTCGGCTCATATGAAAAGCTGCTGCCGAGCGAGCTGTCGGGCGGCATGCAGCAGCGCGTGGGGCTGGCGCGTGCACTGGCGGTGAATCCGTCGGTCCTGCTGATGGACGAGGCGTTTTCCGCGCTGGATCCGCTGATCCGGTTCGAAATGCAGAACGAACTCCTGCGGCTCCAGAAGGAGGAGCAACGGACGATCGTCTTCATCTCGCACGACATCGAAGAGGCGGTCAAGATCGGCGGCCGGATCGGCATCATGAAGGACGGCTGCCTGATCCAGGTCGGCACGCCGGCCGAGCTGATCCAGTCGCCGGCGGACGAATACGTGCGGGACTTCTTCCGCAACGTCGACGTATCGCGGTTCCTCAAGGCCGCCGGCCTGATGGCCGGGGTCGGCCGCGGGTTGATCTCGTGCGACGTCGGCCAGCCAGCCGAGCGTTACCTCAACCAGCTCATCGACAGCGGCGTCGAGTGCGGTTACGTCTGCGACGAAGCCGGCCGATACCACGGCTGCGTCACGCCCGCGTCGCTGCACAAATCCGGCGGACGCCCGATTCGGGAGGCGTTGCTGCGGGACGTCACCGCGGTCTCCCTGGACACCGATCTGCACCAGCTGGCCGCGATCGCGCTCGGTCAGGCGCACGACGTGCCGGTCACGGACGGAGCCGGAAGACTCGTCGGCGTGGTGTCGTGCCGGACGATCCTGAAGCAGGTCATGGAACGGAGGGCAGCATGAATTCGTCGGTCATCGGGAAATTTGCGGAAGACGCGGTCAACTTCCTGTTTCAGCATTTCAGGGGCGGTTTCGACGCGTTCTCCGCCGCGCTCGGCGCGGTGGTCAAGCTGCTCGAGGACGGGCTCGCCGCGGTACCGTTCGTCGCGATGCTCGTGATCCTCGTGGGGCTCGCGTTGTGGCGGCGCGGCGTCGTGTTCTCGGTATTCGTCGGTTTCGCGCTGCTGGTGATCCACTACATGGGGCTGTGGAACCAGACCGTCGCCACGCTCGCGCTGGTGATCGCGGCCACGTTCTTCAGCCTGGTCATGGGCGTGCCGCTGGGAATCTGGGGCGCGCGCAACAACCGGGTGGAAATGATCCTTCGCTCGCTGCTCGATTTCATGCAGACGATGCCTGCCTTCGTCTACCTGATTCCGGCGGTCATCCTGTTCGGGCTGGGCCGGGTGCCGGCGGTGATCGCCACCATCGTGTTCTCGATGCCGCCGGTGGTGCGCCTCACGACGCTGGGCATTCGGCAGGTCCGCGAGGAACTGCTGGAGGCCGGGCGCTCGTTCGGCAGCACCGACATGCAGCTGCTGTGGAAGGTCCAGTTGCCGAACGCGCTGCCCTCGATCATGGCCGGCGTCAACCAGACGATCATGATGGCCCTGTCGATGGTCGTGGTCGCGTCGATGATCGGCGCCGGCGGCCTGGGCGAGTACGTACTGAGCGGCATCCAGCGCCTCGATATCGGGATCGGCTTCGAGGGGGGGCTGGGCGTCGTGTTGCTCGCCATCGTCCTCGATCGCCTGACCGAAAGCTTCGGCGTGAAGGGCAGGAAAAAGAAGCCGCGATCCGTCGCCCGGGCCGGAAAGGCAGAGGCGAACGGCGCCGCGAGAACCTGATCGCGTGAATGAAAGTACCGTCACCTGTTCGACAAATCCGTTGATTGATGAGGAATACTAGATGAAATCCCATGCACTCAAATCGCTCGTCGCGAAGCTGGCCGTGTCGACGATCGTAGCCATCGGCGTCGGCGTCGGCGTCGGGCCGGCGGTCTCGGCCGAACCGATCAAGATCGCGGTCACGAACTGGGCCGACGTGCTGGCCGTGGCCAATGTCGCGAAGTACGCGCTCGAGACGAGCCTCAAGCAGCCTGTCCAGTTCGTGCAGGCCGATATCGGCATCCAGTATCAAGGGGTCGCTCGCGGGGATCTCGACATCATGGTGGGCGGGTGGCTGCCGGTCACCCACGCGACGTACTACGCGAAGTACAAGAACGACATGGATGACGTCGGCGTCATCTATACGGGCGGCAAGAACGGCTGGGCGGTGCCGAAATACATCCCCGAATCGGAGCTGTCGTCGATTACCGACCTGAACAAGCCCGAGGTGAAGAGCAAGCTGAGCGGCACCGTCCAGGGCATCGAGCCGGGCGGCGGCCTGATGCAGGCCTCCGAGAAGACCCTCAAGGCCTATGACATGAACGGCTACAACCTGCAGGCGTCGAGCGAGGCCGGCATGCTCGCGGGCGTCTCGCGCGCGTACCAGTCGAAGCAGTGGATCGTCGCGACCGTCTGGAGCCCGCACTGGCTGTTCCAGAAATGGCAGATGCGCTACCTGAAGGACCCGAAGGGCACGCTGGGCGGTGAAGAGCAGGTGCATGCATTCGCGTCGAAGCAGTTCGCCACCAAGTTCCCGCGCGCCGACGTGTTCTTCAAGCACTTCAAGCTGAGCCTGGCGGACGTCGAGTCGATCGAATTCGAGGGCAACAGCACCAACGACTATGCGACGGCGGCGAAGAAATTCGTCGACGCCCATCCGGAAAAACTGAAGGCGTGGCTGCAGCAATAAGTGCGGCTCGCCGCTGAACTCGACGTCATTGCAATACATGCTCGACACGAAACCTTGCGGAGTCACCAAGTGAACGAGAATTCGCGCTTCTTTACCGAAACGCTCCAGGGCCGCGATCCCGTCATCGCGTCCGAGATTGCGCTGGAACTGCGCCGCCAGCAAACCCAGATCGAACTGATCGCTTCCGAGAACATCGTGTCTGCCGCGGTGATGGAAGCCCAGGGCACCGTGCTGACCAACAAGTACGCCGAGGGCTACCCGGCCAAGCGCTACTACGGCGGCTGCGAGCACGTGGACCGGATCGAGGCGCTCGCGATCGACCGCGTGCGCGCGCTGTTCGACGCCGAATACGCGAACGTGCAGCCGCATTCGGGCGCACAGGCGAACGGCGCGGTGATGCTCGCGCTCGTGAAACCCGGCGACACGGTGATGGGGATGTCGCTCGACGCCGGCGGCCACCTGACGCACGGCGCCCGCCCGGCGCTGTCCGGGAAGTGGTTCAACGCGGTGCAGTACGGCGTATGCGCGGACACGTACCGCATCGACTACGACGCGGTGCGCCGGCTCGCCGAGCAGCATCGTCCGAAGCTCATCATCGCCGGCTACTCGGCGTATCCGCGTGCGCTCGACTTCGCGGCGTTCCGCGAGATCGCCGACAGCGTCGACGCGATGCTGATGGTCGACATGGCGCACATCGCCGGCATCGTCGCGGCCGGCCGGCACCAGAACCCGGTGCCGTTCGCGGACGTGGTGACGTCCACGACGCACAAGACGCTGCGCGGGCCGCGCGGCGGGTTCATCCTCGCCAACAACGGCGACATCGCGAAGAAGATCAATTCGGCCGTGTTCCCGGGCTTGCAGGGCGGCCCGCTGATGCACGTGATCGCCGGCAAGGCGGTGGCGTTCGGCGAGGCGCTGCGCCCGGACTTCACCGTCTACATCGACCAGGTGCTGCGCAACGCGCAGGCGCTCGGCAACGTGCTGACCGCCGGCGGGCTGAGCCTGGTGACGGGCGGCACCGACAACCATCTGCTGCTGGTCGACCTGCGCACCCGGCGCCTCACCGGCACGCAGGCCGAGAAGGCGCTGGAGCGGGCCGGCATCACCTGCAACAAGAACGGCATCCCGTTCGATACGGAAAACCCGATGGTGACGTCCGGCATCCGGCTCGGCACGCCGGCCGGCACGACGCGCGGCTTCGGCACCGCGCAGTTCGAGCAGATCGGCGAAATGATTCTCGACGTGTTGTCGGCGCTCGAACGCGAACCGAACGGCGACGAGCAGGTCGAGCGCGCGGTGCGCAGCCGTGTGCGCGATCTGTGCGGCCAGTTTCCCATTTACGCGCACGCCGAGGCGCTCGTCTGACGCGTGCGCGGCATCGCGTGGCGGATGCCGTGCGCGGAACGTGTTGATGCAACGCGCCGATCCCGTGCTTGCCGCTTGCCGTCGAATCCGGCCGCGCGCGGCAGGTCGTGATCCGGCGTTCTTACCGAAGAGAGGAATCCAAATGAGTTTCGAGGGCGTACACACCCCGCTGGTCACGCCGTTCACGGCGGACGATGAAATCGACCATGCGTTGCTCGGCCGGCATGCGGCTGACCTGGCCGGCCGCGTGTCGGGCCTGGGCATCGGCGGCACCACCGGCGAATACTACGCGCTGAGCTTCGACGAGCGCGTCGCGACGTTCGACACGGTGGCCGCAGCGGCCGGCGGCAAGACCTGGCTGACCGCGGGCATCAACGCCACCACGACCCGGGAGGTGATCCGGCTCGGCCAGGCGGCGAAGCGCGCCGGCCTGAACGCGCTGCTGGTCGCCGCGCCGTATTACGCGCAGCCGACGCAGGAAGAACTGCTCGCCCATCTGCTGAAGGTGGACGACAGCGTCGACCTGCCGATCATACTGTACAACTTCCCGGCGCGCACGGGCACCGCGATCGGCGACGACGTGCTGGCGACGCTGCTCGAGCGGCCGAACTTCGTCGCGATGAAGGAGAGCACCGGGGACATCGCGCATCTGCACCACCTCGCCACGCATTGCCGCGACCGGCTGGTGCTGAGCTGCGGGATGGACGACCAGGCGCTCGAGTTTTTTGCGTGGGGCGCGAGGAGCTGGGTGGGCGGCGCGTCGAACTTCCTGCCGGAAGCGCACACCGCGCTGTTCGATGCGTGCGTGACGCGCGGGGATTTCACGTCGGGCCGCGCGCTGATGGCGCAGTTGCTGCCGGTGCTCGAACTGCTCGAGCGCAGCGGGAAATTCATCCAGTACGTGCGCTACGGCTGCGAGCTCGCGGGCCTGCCCGTCGGTCCCGCCCGCGCGCCGCTGGGTGCGCTCTCCGACGGCGAGCGCCGCGCGTTCGCCGAACTCGTCAAGCCGATGCTGCGCAACGGTCAGTAACGTCATGGCCTCGAATCTGGAATTCGCGCGATTTCCCGCGCCTGACGGCGTGAACGGGTGGTGGGAAAGCCTGCCGCCGATTCCGGCGGCCGAATCGGTGTCGTCCGAGCGCCGCTACGACTGGGTGGTCGTCGGCGGCGGCATCACGGGGCTGTGCGCGGCGCGGCGGCTTGCCGAGCTCGCGCCCGATGCGTCGATCGCGCTGGTCGAGGCCGACCGCATCGGCCGCACCACCGCGGGGCGGAATTCCGGATTCTTCGTCGACCTGCCGCACGACATCAGCAGCGAAAGCTATTCGCGCAGCGTCGAGGCCGACAAGGCGGACGTTCGCCTGCAGCGCCACGGCATCGACTACGTGCGATCGATCGTGCGCCGGCACCGGATCGCGTGCGACTGGCGCGACGACGGCAAGTTTCATGCGTCGGTGAACCGGAAAGGCCAGGCGGCGCTCGCCCATTTCGCCGACGGGCTGGCCCGCATCGACGAGTCGTTCGAATGGCTCGACGAAGCCGCGATCCGCGCGGTGACGGGCACGGATTTCTATCACGGTGCGCTGTTTACGCCCGGCTGCAGCACGGTCCAGCCGGCCGCGCTGATGCGTGGCCTGGCCGCGACCCTGCCGCCGAACGTGAAGGTGTTCGAGCTGAGCGCGGTGACGCGGATCGAAGATCGCGGCGGCATGAAGGTGCTGCAATTTCGCGGTGGCAGGATCGTGACGAAGCAGGTGGTGCTCTGTACCAACGCGTATGCGGCCACGTTCGGCCGCCACCCGAACGGCCTGTTGCCCGTCTATACGTTCGCGTCGATGACGCGCGTGATGCGCGCGGACGAAGTCCGGAAGCTCGGCGGCACGCGCTCGTGGGCGCTGATTCCGGCGGACCCGATGGGCACGACGGTGCGCCGCCTGAGCACGGACCGCATCTGCGTGCGCAACCACTTTGCATTCCGCCCGGGGCTGGAAGTGTCGCAGGCCGATCTCGCGAAGGCGAAGCGCCTGCATCAGCGCTCGTTCGACCGGCGCTTTCCGATGCTCGCGGGCGTCGAACTCGAATACACATGGGGCGGGCCGCTGTGCCTGTCCGCGAACAATGGCGCGCTGTTCGGCCGCAGGGGCGACGGCATCCTCGAAGCGGTCGGCTGCAACGGCCTCGGCCTGAGCCGCGGCTCGGCAGCGGGCAAGCTCATCGCGGAATACGCGCTCGGCCAGGACAGCGCGCTCGTGCGCCAGTTGCTGGGCCAGCCGCACCCGCGTTCGCTGCCCGCGCGGCCGATCGTCGACGTCGCGGTGTCGGCGGCCATCTGGGCCAAGGAATTCTCGGCGGGTGCCGAACTTTGAAACTATGAGGAATGGAGATGACGACTCGTCAGGAATGGAAGCAGAAAGCAGCCGCGTTGCCGCTCGACGGCCGGGCGTTCATTGCCGGCCAGCGCTGCGCGGCCGCGTCGGGCGAAACCTTCCACACGCTCAACCCCGCGACCGGCAAGACGCTGGCCGACGTGGCGCGATGCGACGGCAAGGACGTGGATCGCGCCGTGCGGGCGGCGCGGGACGCATTCGAATCAGGCGTGTGGTCGAAGGCCGCGCCGGCGCACCGGAAGGCCGTGCTGCTTCGGCTCGCGCAACTGATCGACGCGCACGCGGAGGAACTGGCGCTGCTCGAGGCGCTGGAGGCGGGCAAGCCGATCGGCGAATGCATGGGGCTGGATATCCCCGAATCGGCGGCCTGCATTCGCTGGCACGCGGAAGTGACCGACAAGCGCTATGACGCGCTGTCGCCGTCGGGCGCGGGCGTCGTCAGCATGATCACGCGCGAGCCGATCGGCGTCGTGGGCGCGGTGCTGCCGTGGAATTTTCCGGCGCTGATGCTGGCCTGGAAGATCGGCCCGGCGCTCTCCGTCGGCAACAGCGTCGTCGTGAAGCCGGCCGAGCAGACGTCGCTGTCGACGCTGCGCATCGCCGATCTCGCGCTGGAGGCCGGCGTGCCGGCGGGCGTGCTCAGCGTCGTCACCGGCTTCGGCGACAGCGCGGGGCAGGCGCTGGGCCGCCACGCGGACGTCGACCTGATCGCATTCACCGGCTCCACCGAAACCGGCAAGCGCTTCCTGCACTATTCGGCGGACACGAACCTGAAGCGCGTGGTGCTGGAATGCGGCGGCAAGAATCCGCAGGTCATCCTGCCCGACGTCGCGAATCTCGATGCCGTCGCCGAGCAGGCGGTCGCCGCCGCGTTCTGGAACATGGGCGAGAACTGCAGCGCCGGCTCCCGCATCCTGGTGCCGTCGAACCTGAAGGCGGCGTTGCTGGAGAAGGTCCAGGCCGTGCTGGCGGGCTGGACGACGGGCGATCCGCTCGACCCGGGCGTGAAGCTCGGCGCGCTGATCGAGCAGAAGCATTACGAGAAGGTGCTGGCCCACATCGAGCAGGCGAAGGCGGAAGGCGCGCGCGTGGTGTGCGGCGGGCAGGCCACGCTCGCCGAGACGGGCGGGTGGTTCGTCGAGCCGACCATCTTCGACAACGTGACGCCCGAGATGCGCATCGCCCGCGAGGAAGTCTTCGGGCCGGTCGTCTGCTTCATCGAATACGCGGATATCGACGATGCGGTGCGGATCGCCAACGACACGTGCTACGGGCTCGCCGCGTCGCTGTGGACGGACAACGTGAATCACGCGCACAAGATCGCGGCCCGGATCCGGGCGGGAGCGGTGACCGTGAATTGCTTCGGCGAAGGCGACCTGTCGACGCCGTTCGGCGGCTTCGGGCAGTCGGGCTTCGGCGGCCGCGACAAGTCCGTGTACGCGCACGACCAGTACTGCGAGCTGAAGACGACCTGGCTGAAGCTGGATTGACGTGCGTTGTCGCTCCAATCGGGTGCCCCGTCTGTCCGGCGGGGCGAATCGGATCCCGGCGCGGCGCGGGTGTGACCCCGATTCAGGGATCACCACGCTTGCGAGCGCGCGAGCGGGATCGCACACTATTCGCGTGCGCGTCGCGCGTACCCGCCTTGAGAGTGAAGACCATGCAGAAGAAGCAGTTGTTTGCCGACCGACTCCTTGCCCAGATGCCGTCGCTCCGGGCGCTGAGATGCTTCGTGACGGCGGCGCGCTACGAGAGCTTTACCCAGGCGGCGGAGGTGCTGTGCGTCACCCAGGCGGCGATCAGCCGGCAGATCAAGGAGCTCGAGGATTCGCTCGACGTCGCGCTGTTCGAGCGCACCGGGCGGCATATCGCGCTGACCGACGCCGGCCGCATTCTCTACAACGCGTCGTATCTGTCGATCATGAACATCGCGGAAGCGGCGGAAGCCGTGCGCCGCAACGACAAGCACGCGCTGACCGTGTGCGTGTCGCACACCTTCTCGGCGCTGTGGCTGTCGGCCAGGCTGCCGTCGTTCCGCGAGCGGTTTCCCGACACCCGGCTGCACGTGATGGTGACGGAGCATTTCATGGAGCTCGACGAGCTGATGGAGCCCGACGTCATCATCACCAAGAACCCGCCGCGCGAGCAGGAGTTCGAGGTCGAGCCGCTGTTCCACGACATCGTTTATCCGGTCTGCAGCCCGTCGTTCCACGAGCGGCATTTCCGCGGCAGGACGCTGAAGCCGCTCGACCTGCTGTCGCAGCCGACGCTGAACCTGTCGCTGCTGGGGCGCGCGCAGGTTTGCGAGCATGTCGACTGGCGCGTGTGGCGCAACTGGTTCCAGCAGGGAGACGGCTCCGACGCGCTGGCGGAGAACGATCGCCTCGAGAGCAACGACTACCGGCTGCTCGTCGCGCAGGCGGAAGCCGGCGAGGGCACGCTGCTCGGCTGGCATCACCTCGTGCATCGCCAGGTCGAACAGGGGCGCCTGATGCGGCCGGTGCCGGACGTGCTCGTGTTTCACGATCGTCACCACTACCTGATCACGCACCGGAACGCGAAGCCCCGGCCGGAGTATCGGCAGTTTCGCGAGTGGCTCGATGCGGAAGTGGCCGTGATGATGCGCGACTGGCGCAGTGCGGACGCGCAGGCCGTGTAGCGCGGCGGCGCGTGCCGCCGGGCCCGACAGTGCCCGCAACTTGATGCAAGCCGCCCCATGATCCGGTCTCTCGACGACGCCCGGGCCGCTGCGCCGCCGCCGCTGCGCTTCGGGATCGTGCTGCTGCCCAACTTCACGTTGACCGCCTTTTCCGGTTTCGTCGACCTGCTGCGGCTCGCGAGCGACGAGGGCGACCGCAGCCGGCCGGTGCGCTGCGCGTGGACGATCGTCGCGGAATCGCTGGTGCCGGTGCGCGCGAGCTGCGGCATCCAGGTCACGCCGTGGACCACCTTCGACGAGGCCGGCACCTTCGATTACGTCGTGGTGGTCGGCGGCCTGCTGCATTCCGGGCCGGCCGCCAGCGATGCGACGCTGCGCTTCATCCGCGCGGCGGCGAGCAGTGCCGCGACGCTGGTCGGCATCTGCACGGGCGTGTTCGCGCTGACGCGGGCCGGCGTGATGGACGGCTACCGGATGTGCGTGAGCTGGTTCCATTACTGGGATTTCGTCGAGCGCTTTCCGGGCGTGGACGAGCGCAACCTGGTGGCCGATCGCCTGTTCGTGATCGACCGGCGGCGTATCACCTGCTCGGGCGGCCGGGCGTCGATCGACGTGGCCGCGGCCATCCTGCTGCGGCATTTCGAGGCGACCGTCGTGCAGAAGGCGCTGCGCATCCTGCTCGTCGACGATGCCGACAAGGGCAATGCGCCGCAGCCGCACCCGCCGGGCCTCGCACCCGCGACCCATCCGAAGGTGCGGCGCGCCATCCTGCTGATGGAGCAGCACATCGGCCAGCCGCTGGGCCTCGCGGAGCTGGCGCGACGCCTGGACATGTCGGTGCGTCAGCTCGAGCGCCTGTTCGCGACCGAGACCGGGAAATCGCCGAACGCGTACGCGCGGCAGATCCGGATCCGGATGGCGTCCTGGCTGCTGACGAGCTCGGATCGCACGGTGGCCAATATCGCGACGTCCTGCGGATTCTCGGATGCGTCGCATCTCGGCCGTGAATTCAGGAAGGCATTCGGCGAATCGCCGAACGCCTATCGCGTCGCGCGGCCGCAGAGCCGTTCGGCGGCGCTGGGTGCAGCATGACGGGTATGCGATGGCGGGCGACGGACGGCCGTCGCAAGCGCGCCGTCGGCAACGGTCGCGCGTGCGCGTACCGATCCAGCCATGGAAGCGACAGGATCGGTAATCGTCGGGCCATGACGAAGGTGACGCAATGAAAACAGCGAGCGGCGGAACCAAGGGATACCGGCGGCTGATCCCGTCGATGACGGCGCTGGTCGAGTTCGAGGCCGTGGAGCGGCTGGGCAGCTTCACCATTGCCGCGGACGAACTCGGCGTCACGCAGGCGGCGGTCAGCCGTCAGGTGCGGTTCCTCGAGGAGACGCTCGGCGTCCGGCTGTTCCACCGGCTGCATCGCGCGATTGCGCTGACGGCTGAAGGCGACGCGCTGTACCGCGTCGTCGCCGAATCGATGCAGCGGATCGCAGGCGTATTCGACGGGTTGTCGAGCGGCGCGCTGCAGCAGGAGTTGGTGCTGGCGGCCACGGCCGCGTTCGCGCAATTCCGCCTGCTGCCGAGGCTGGCCGCGCTCAAGCAGGCTCAGCCGAACCTGCAGTTGCGGCTGACGACGCAGATGTTCACCGCCGACCTGCGGCACAAGGAAGTCGATGTCGCGGTGCGGTACGGAAACGGCCGGTGGGCAGACGGAACCGCGACGCTGCTGTTCGACGAGGAGGTCTTTCCGGTCTGCTCGCCGGGCTGGCGCGATGCGAACCCGGCCTCCGGCACGCTCGCCGAACTGGCCGAAGCCGCGCTCATCGAGTCCGACTCCACCTCGGAAGGCTGGCTGGGCTGGGAGGAATGGTTCCGGTCCGTCGAGTTTCGGCCGCCGAAGCTGCACTACGCATTGCGCTGCAGCCTGTACACCGATGCGATCCAGGCCGCGCGCTACGGGCAGGGCGTCGCGCTCGGCTGGGGGCGGCTGGTGCACGATCTGCTGGCGGCCGGGGAGCTGGTTCGGCTGAGCGCCGCATCGTTCAAGCCGCGCGATGCCTATTTCATCGTGGTGCCGCACGGCCGCACGATGTCGCCCGCGATCGATGGCCTGATCGACTGGTTGCGCGAGGACGTCGTCGCCGAATGAGGTGCAGCGCTGCTGCGGGCGGCCGGTGTCGCGCGCGCGGTTCGCATGATTTCAAGTTATGCGAACGGAAAAATAAAGCGCGTTGACCGTGTTTTTCGTTCCTCCAATACTCGAATCACCACGGCGATGCACTCGCATCACGATCATTCGAGCATGGGAGGAACACGATGTCCGGGAATCACTTCAAGACGCACGGCGAGCTCGTGCGGAGCCGCCAGCCGGGCCACGGCATGCCTGGCGCGCTGTTCGGGCGGCAGGACGTCTTCGAGACGGACGTCGACGTGTTCTTCCACAAGCACTGGATCCTCGTCGGCGTCACCGCGGACGTGCCCGAGCCGGGCGACGTCTCGACGGTCGACATCGGCAACGCGTCCATCCTGATCGTGCGCGACGACGATGAAAACATCCGCGCCTGCCGCAACGTCTGCCGGCATCGCGGCGCCCGGCTGAAAGCGGCGGGGAAATCGACGGTCGGCATGCTCGTCTGCCCGTATCATCAGTGGACCTACGATCTCGACGGCAGCCTGCGCCATGCGACGCACATGGGCAAGGATTTCGACACGACGTGCCGCAGCCTGATTCCGGTGCACACACGGATCGTCGGCACGCACATCTTCGCCTGCCTCGCCGACGATCCGCCGGCGGACATCGCGAAACTGGACGGCACGATGGCGCCGCGTTTCGCGCCGTACGACCTGCGCAATACGCGGATCGCATTCGAGTCGGAGATCGTCGAGCACGGCAACTGGAAGCTGGTGATCGAGAACAACCGCGAGTGCTACCACTGCGCGGGCACCCACCCGGAACTGACCGCATCGTTCCTGCCGGAAGACTTCGGCTTCTGCCCGGACAATCTCAGCGAGGAATCGCTTCGGGCGCTGGACGATTACCACGTGCGCAATGCGGCCTCCCGGCAAAGCTGGGAGCGCGATGGATTCGTCTGCGCGCCGGTCGAGTGGCTGGATGCGGACGCGGTCACGCAGTTCAAGACGCAGCAGCTCGTCATTGCCGGCAACGGCGAATCGCAGACGCTCAGCACGAAAGTCGCCAGCGCGCGGCTGCTCGGGCAGCTCCAGCGGCGCGACCTCGGCGATACGCACCTGTGGACCCACAACTCGTGGACGCACGTGATGAGCGACCACGCGGTGATCAGCTACATCATTCCGCTCGCGCCGGACCAGACGCTCGTGCGGACGAAGTGGCTCGTCCACGCCGATGCGGTCGAGGGTGTCGATTACACGATTTCCGACCTGACTGAAGTGTGGATGGCGACCAACGCGCAGGACAAGCACCTCGTCGAGATCACACACGCAGGGACCCAGGATCCGGCATACGCACCCGGCATGTTCTCGCCGTTCACGGAAGCCTACGTGGACCAGTTCTCGCGCTGGTATGCCGCGCGCCTGGGCGCGCACGGCGTGTGAGCAGGATCACGACCATGAACGCTGTTGAAACCCGATTCGACCCCGCGCCCGGCGCGGCAGACCGTCTCGCCAGCGCCGGCACGTGGGAGTGCGGTGGCCGGCTCTGGGCGAGCAATGAGCGGCAGACGCTGACGTGCTGTCGCGTCGTCGACGAAACGCACGACGTCAGGAGTTTCGTGTTCCGCACCGGCGACGGCATGCCCGTGCGCTTCGAGCCCGGGCAGTTCATGACCGTGTCGGCGAACGTGCAAGGCCGGCCGGTCGAGCGCTGCTACACGATCTCGTCGCCGCCGACGCGCCCGTACCTGCTTTCCATCACGGTGAAGCGGGTGCCGGGCGGGGTCATGTCGAACTGGCTCCACGACACCATGCGGCCGGGCCTGCCGTTGCACGCGTACGGCCCGTCCGGCACCTTCACGCCCACCGCCGCGCCCGCGGCGAAGTCGCTTTATCTGTCGGCTGGTTCGGGCGTGACGCCGCTGATGTCGATGACGCGTGCCAGCATCGATCTCGGGCTCGACCGCGACATCACGTTCGTGCACAGCGCGCGCACGCCGGCCGATATCGTCTTTCACGAGGAGCTGCACAGGCTCGCGAGACTGTCGCCGCGCCTGCGCCTCTTCTTCGTATGCGAAAGCGCCGGGAACGACGCGGGCTGGACCGGCGCGACCGGGCGACTCAGCCTCGAACTGCTGGCGAAGTGGATACCCGACTATGCGGACCGCGAGGTATTCACCTGCGGCCCGGGCGGCTACATGAACGCGGTGCGGGCGCTGCTTCGCGAAGGCGGCCACGACCCGGCGCGCTATCACCAGGAGAGCTTCGACATCGCGGCCGGTGCGGCGCCTCAAGCCGCGCCGTGCGATAGCGTCAACGGTAGCGAGGCGGCTGACGGGCAGACCTATATGGTCAAGTTGTCGCGCTCGTCGAGGGCCTTCACGATGAGCCCGTCGGAGACGGTGCTGGCCGCGGCGAAGAAGGCAGGCGTGGCGATCGCGTCGTCGTGCAGCCAGGGCGTGTGCGGCACCTGCAAGACCAAGGTGCTCGACGGCACGGTCGACATGCATCACAACGGCGGAATTCGGGAGCGCGAAATCCAGAAGGGTTACCGGCTGCTGTGCTGCAGCCGCCCGACGTCCGACCTGGTGCTGGAGCTGTGAGCAGCCACGTCCGGCGCGGCGCGGAAGGTGGCCATCAGGGCGTGAAGCCGGAGAAGCAGGTGGTGCTCACCGAGCGCGGCTGCGTGCCGCTCGCGTCGTAGGGGAGTGAAACCGACGGGCTATGAGGCGGACGTGCCGGAACGGTTCACGCCATCGCGTCACCGCAACTGCACGGCCGCAAGAAACAGCACCATGCTGCCGATCGCGGCATCGAGCACGCGCCACGCCACCGCACGGCGGAACCACGGCGCGAGCAATCGCGCACCGTACCCGAGGCCAAGGAACCATACGACGCTGACCGCCATCGCGCCGATCGCGAACGCGAGCCGCGCGCCTTCCGGCTCGCGTGCGCCGGCCGTGCCGATCAGCAGGAACGTGTCGAGATACACGTGCGGGTTGAGCCACGTGAACGCCAGCGTCATCAGCACGATCGAGAGCCCGCTCTGCGGCGGCGGTGCGACGGCGTCGCCGCGCACGTCGAGCGTTGCATGCCCCGGCTTCAGGGCGCGCCGCAGCGCGCTGAAGCCGAACCACGCGAGGTATGCGAGGCCGACGTACAGCACCGCGTGGACGAACGTCGGATAGCGCTCGACGAGCACCGACGCGCCGCCGACGCCCGCGCCGATCAGGATCATGTCGGACAGCGCGCACAGCAGCACGATCTTGCCGACGTGCGCGCGCATGATGCCTTGGCGCAGCACGAACGCGTTCTGCGCGCCGATGGTGACGATGAGGGAGCCGCACAACACGGCGCCGTGGGAAAAAGCGAGCCAGTTCATGATGGATGCCAGCAGTAGACGGATGGATCGAGTGGCGCTAGTCTGCGGGGTTCATGAAGCTAAGAAAAGCTAAATCCTCTAATGCCGATTAAGGAAAACTGATGCTCGACTACGCATTGCTCGATGCCCTCGCGGCGGTGATCCGGCACGGCTCGTTCGAACGCGCGGCGAAGGCGCTGAACGTCACGCCGTCGGCGGTGTCGCAGCGGGTGAAACTGCTCGAGGAGCGCGTCGGCAGCGTGCTCGTGAAGCGCGGGCAGCCGTGCGTCGCGACGGCGTCCGGCGCGCTGCTGTGCCGTCATACCGAGCGCGTGCAACTGCTCGAAGCGGAGTTGTCCGGAAGGCTGCCCGCATTGCCGGGCGCACTGTCGGCCGACTGGCCGAGGTTGCGCGTCGCGGTGAACGACGACAGCGTGGCGACGTGGTTCATCGACGCGGTCGCGCCGTTCTGCGCGGAGCGCGAAACGCTGCTCGACCTCGTGATCGACGACCAGGACTACACGGCGTCGCGCATTCGCGACGGCAGCGTGCAGGGCGCGGTGACCGCGCAGGCGGAGCCGATCCAGGGCTGCCGTTCGACGCGGCTCGGGCGTATCCGGTATCGCGCCGTGTGTTCGCCGGAATTCCACGCGCGCTATTTCGGCGCGGGCGTGACCCGCGATGCGCTGCGTCGCGCGCCGTGCGTGATGTTCAATTCGAAGGACGGGTTGCAGGCGCGCTTCATCCGGCGCGTGACGCGCGCGGATCTCGATCCGCCGCAGCACTGGATACCGCACGTCGCCGGGTATCTGCGCGCGTGCGAAACGGGGCTGGGATGGGGGATGTGTCCGGACCGGATGGCCGACCGCCAGCTGGCGGCGGGAGAGCTGGTCGACATGTCGGCGGGGCGAACCGTCGACATCGACCTGTACTGGCAGAGCTGGCGCCTGTCGATCGGCTGGCTCGACGATTTCAGCGCGATGCTCAAGGCGCGCGCCGCGCAGTTTCTCGATTGATCGTTGCGCGGCGCGTGACGCGTCGCGCAACGTGCCCGGCCGCGCGCGATGCGCGCGCCGGATGCGGCGTCAGATCTGGCGCAGGCCGTCGAAATCGACGATCTGCACGTGGCGGCCGTGCATCTCGATCAGGCCGCGCTTCTGGAACTTCGACAGCGTGCGGCTGACCGTTTCGAGCGTCATGCCGAGGAAGCTGCCGATGTCTTCGCGCGTCATCCGCAGGTTGAATTCCGTCGGCGAATAGCCGCGCTTCAGGTAGCGCGACGAGATGTCGAGCAGGAACGCGGCGACCCGCTCCTCGGCGTTCAGCGAACCGAGCAGCATCGATTGCGACGTCTCGCGCATGATCTGCTCGCTCATCAGCTTGTGCATGCGCAGCTGCATCGAGCCGGCTTCGGAACACAGCGACTTGAGTGCGCTGTACGGAATCACGCAGACGGAGCTGTCTTCCAGCGCGACCGCGGTGCGCGGGTGCGCGTCGTCGCAAATGCCGTCGAGGCCGAGCGCTTCGCCGGCGAGATGCAGGCCGGTGACTTGCTCGCGGCCGTCGTGGCGCGTCGCGACCGTCTTCAGCGAACCGGAGCGCACCGCATACAGGTTGTCGAAGGCATCGCCTTCGCGGAACAGCGCTTCACCGCGCTTGACTGCGCGTGCGACGCAGATGACCGACTCGAGGCGGCTGAGCGCTTCGGGTGCCAGGCCCTGCGGCATGCACAAATGCCGCATCGCGCACGACGAGCAGTGCGCTGCCTGACGGGGAGCCCAGCTGCCGGCATGGGGCGCGGCGGCTTGGCGTGTGGCGACGGGCGTCAGCATGATCGTTTACTCCGGCGTTGAATCGACGAGATCATTGTCCCACCGCAACTTGCGGCTGTTGGGTGACAAAACGTCGCGATGTGTTCATGTTGCGCACGCTTGCGGCGGCGCGCGTCGCAAGCGTGCGTGGCGATGCTCAGCTTGGCTGCGTGTCGGCGTGCGCGGCCGACGGAATCAGCAGCACGGGCAGCGACGCATGCCGCACGCATTGCTCGGCGATGCTGCCGAGCACGAGCCGGCGGAAACCACGGCGGCCGTGGGTGCCGAGCACGAGCAGATCGGCATCGAACGCGGTCGCGCCTTCGAGGATCAGCGACGAGACGTCCGCGATCGACGACGCCTCGCCGAGCTTGGCCTCGCCCTTCACGCCGGCGGCCTGCATCCGCTGCGAGAATTCCTTCGCGAGGTCGTTGCCCTGTTTGAGGAGCTGGTCGCGCAGGATCGAAGGATCGTAGCCGGGTACGTTGTAGTAGATCGCGGCGTTCTCGACGACGTAGAACGGCTGCAACTCCGCGCCGTGCGACTGCGCGAGTGCGAGCGCGGCATCGAACGCGTGGCGGGAGGTGTCGCTGCCGTCGACGGCAACCAGAATACGCTTGTACATAGTGTCTCCGAGATGCGGGTGGAAAGGGAGCTGGCCGGATGGCCAGTTGAACGGCGCGCGGCTGCGAGGCAGGGTAAACGAATGCCGGTGGCCCTGCAGCGAAGCGGCGCCGTGTGAAATGAGCGGGCATCGATCGCGATCGCGCCAGGTGCGCTGCGGCGGCGGGGCGGCGTCGTTCCGCTCGCATCCCGGTCCGCAGCACATCGGCCTGGTGTCTGCGCAACGCTCGGATGAGCGCGGCGCCTGCATCGCCATTGAATCGCAATCGGCGCCGAAAAGCGTGACACGGATCAAACGATGTGCGCATCGCGTGTATTCGCGATGCGCGGGACAAGCAAGCGATGCCGGTCGCGTTCATTGCGACGTTGAATCGTGCGGAGCGTGGTGACCGTGGCGTGGCGAGGGTACGAGCCGCCGGCTGGTTTCGGCAGCACGATGACGAGGCTGGCGGTGCACGTGGGATCGCGACCGACGTTCGACGCTGCAGAACGTCTGCTCGTGCAGACGCCGCCGTCATCGCGCGCCAAATCAGTGCGCGACGGCCGGCCGCTTGCTGCACCGTCGTGCATCGATCGGGTGCATCAATCTGCGATCGAAGGCGATGCCGATCGGCACGCGCATGCGCGCCGTTGCGATCGGCGCGAAGCGACCATGCATTCGCTTCGCGCCGCTGCGCAAACGACTGCTTCAAACACCGCGATCAACGCGGCGCCGTCGTCAGCTCGATGATCCGTTCCGGCCGACGGGCATGGCCCGGCCAGTGCTCGCGCCCGTGCATCCGGTGCACGACGCCGGCCACTTCGTCGCCGACCGGCAGCGGCGCGTCGAAGCCTTTCTCGATCATCACGTAGCCCGCGCGCAGCGCGAGCGCGAGATGGTTGCCGCCGGGCCGGCTGTCGTATCCGGCGAGGCCGTCGCCGGCTTCGGGCACGGCGTTGTCGAGCGACGCATTGCTCGTCGTGACCTGATCGGGCGAGATCGGTTCGCCGCGCGCGAGGCGCGCCGCTTCGCGGTTCTTGCCGTCGGTGTCGACGGTGCTGTCGTGGGTATCGTCGTTGTACAGCTCGATGCTGCGCGGATGCGAGGCGCGCATTTGTGCAGACGATTCCATCGCGAATCTCCTGGCGGCGAAGCGCCCCGGATCGAAGCAAGTCCCGTTCCGGGCATGACGGGAAACGGCGCGCGGGCGACCGCCGCAGCCGCGTCGCGTGCACTGATTTGTCATGATTTATTTCAGCTAGAAGATGCGTTTTCTACAGAGTATGATTCTTTTCCGATGAAGCGGCGACAGGGGACGAAGGATGGCCGCTTCCGCCCGTACCAGGGCGCCGCAACACCCTTAACACACGGGTAGTTAACAAGAAAGCAAGGGACTTGAGGTGGCGGACTCATGCAAGCGACTACTGCCTTCACGCATCGCGGTTATCTATTGAACTGCGCGCCTGCGCGCGCCAGTGACGGTTCGTTCAAGCCCTACGTCGTGATCTCGCGATCGAGCGACGGGGAGCTTGTCGCCAACCGTTTCTTTCCATCGGAGCTTCAGTTCAATGATGAAGGTTCGGCGATCGCGCATGCCCGCGACTGGGCGGTGCGCTGGATCGACGCGAGCAGCGTCACGATCTGACGCCCGCTGCCGACGTTAGCCGTCCGGCCGACCCTCCGGGGGCCGCTCGCGGGCGAAAAACGCGGTAATCTAGCCAAACCGTCACTTTTATTTGCGGCCGTGCGCAGGCAGCGCGGGCCGCCGCATTTGCATATGTCGAAATCGCCTGCCCGTCACTGGGGCCTCGAAGAAATCGTTGCCGGCTTGCGCGAGTCGCGCGAGGAACTGCATCGCACCCGCCACCCGCGCGGCATCCGTGAACTGCCGTCCCGGGATGCGATATGCAAGGTCGTCACCGGCCTGCGCGCGTCGATGTTCCCGACGCATTACGGTGCGCCGGACCTGACCGACGAAAGCGTCGACTATTACGTCGGCCACACGCTGGAGAGCACGCTGCGCGTGCTGTCCGAGCAGATCCGCCGCGCATTGACGTTCCTGCCCGAACATGTGGACACGCCGCCCGCCGAACTCGATGAACGCGCGTTCGATATCGCGCGCGAATTCGGCAAGCAACTGCCGGCGATCCGCGCGCTGCTCGTCAGCGACATCCAGGCTGCGTATGCGGGCGACCCGGCCGCGCAGCACATTACGGAAATCCTGCTGTGCTACCCGGGCGTGCTGGCGATGATGCACCACCGCCTCGCGCATGCGCTGCATCGTCTCGGCGTGCCGCTGCTCGCGCGATTCATCAATGAAATCGCCCATTCGGCCACCGGCATCGACATCCATCCGGGCGCGCAAATCGGGCCGAGTTTCTTCATCGACCACGGCACCGGCGTGGTGATCGGCGAGACGGCGATCATCGGCGAGCGCGTGCGTGTTTACCAGGCCGTCACGCTCGGCGCGAAGAGCTTCCCGGCCGATGGCGACGGCGCGCTGGTGAAGGGCAATGCACGTCACCCGATCGTCGAGGACGACGTGGTGATCTACGCGGGCGCGACGATTCTCGGCCGTGTGACGATCGGGCGCGGCTCGGTGATCGGCGGCAACGTGTGGCTCACGCACAGCGTGCCGCCGGGCACCAGCGTCGCGCAGAGCAAGGCGCGCGAAGGCGATCGGGCCGAGCGGCCGTAACGGCGGCGCGCGCCGGCATCGCACGGGGCGCAGCCCGTGCGACGCCGGCTTCCCGAGGGTGTCGCGTCAGGGCTTGCCGGCCGGCGAACGGTGCTTGTACAGCACGTCCTGATCGACGCGGATCAGGTTCTGTCCTGCATCGACGACGAAATCCACGCCGTTGTAGGCGTTGCCCGTCAGCAGCAGGATCGCGCGCGCGACGTCATCGGGCCCGGCGATGCGCGCGAGCGGCGTCGACGCGCGGCTCGCGTGCTCGAAATCGGCCAGGGTCTGGTCATCGCTCGGCAGCATCAGGCCCGGGAACACCGCGTTCACGCGAAGCACCGGCGCGGCCGACAGCGCGAGCATCTGCGTCAGGTTGCCGAGCGCGGCCTTCGCGACCGTGTAGCTGAAGTGGTCGCGATGGAAGTTCTCCTTGATCTTCTGGTCGATTACGTTCACGACCACGCCCTGCGTGCCGGCTGCGCGCGCCCGTTCGTAGAACGCGCGCGTGAGCAGGATCGGCGCGCGGCAATTGACGGCCCAGGCCTGGTCGAACGCGGCGAGGTCGAAGCCCGGGAAGTGGTCCTGCCAGAACACCGATGCGTTGTTGATCAGCACGTCGAGGCGGCCGAAGCGCGCGTAGACGTCGCCGATCAGCGCATTGACCTGCTCGGCATCCGACAGGTCCGCCTGCAGCGCCACGGCATCCGTCCCGCGCGCGGCGATCGCGTCGGCGGCCGCGCGTGCCGCGTCGGCCGACCGGTCGAAGTGAATCGCG
Source organism: Burkholderia sp. SRS-46 (assembly GCF_004343775.1). Lineage (GTDB taxonomy): Bacteria > Pseudomonadota > Gammaproteobacteria > Burkholderiales > Burkholderiaceae > Burkholderia. The sequence goes on from NZ_PTXL01000005.1 coordinate 234,748, forward strand.
GTGCGGTAGCCCTGCGCGGCGAAAAACTCGGCGAATGCGCGCCCGGCCCGGCGCGCGGCGCCGGTCACGAGCACCACCGGCGCATCGGCCGTTTGCTTCGTCGACTCCATTTACGTATTCGTCAGGTTCACTGAGGACGGATTCGCGACGATCGACAGGAATTCGCGCCGCGTCGACGGATCGGTGCGGAACGTGCCGAGCATGCGCGACGTGACCATCTCGACGCCCGGCTTGTGGATGCCGCGTGTCGAGATGCACTGGTGCGCGGCTTCGAGGATCACGCCGACGCCTTTCGGCTGCAGCACGTCGAACAGCGTGTCGGCGATCTGCACGGTCATCTTTTCCTGGATCTGCAGGCGCTTCGCGAACGCATCGACGAGCCGCGCGAGCTTCGAGATCCCGACGACACGATGATTCGGCAGGTACGCGACGTGCGCGCGGCCGATGATCGGCACCATGTGGTGCTCGCAATAGCTCTCGAAGCGGATGTCCTTCAGCACGATCATCTCGTCGTAGCCGTCGACCTCGCTGAACGTGCGCGCGAGGATGTCGCGCGGTTCGAGCTTATAGCCGGAGAAGAACTCCTCGTACGCGCGCACGACGCGCGCGGGCGTGTCGACGAGGCCTTCGCGCGCGGGGTCGTCGCCGGCCCAGCGCAGCAGGACGCGCACGGCGGCTTCGGCTTCTTCGCGGCTCGGCCGGGACGCGGCCGGTTCGGGCCGCGAGGATTTTTTACCCATGTATTCGCTCCATCGAGGACGGCCGCCTGCGGCGGCGCAACGGAGAGCATTGTTTCATGCTTTCGGCGCGCGCGTGTCACGAGGCGGCGCCGCGCCCGCTCACTTCGGCCACTCGTCCTGCTCGTCGTTGAACAGCGAGGCCACGACGCCGCGCAGCCACGCGGTGCGCGGATCGTTGTGGAACTTGCGATGCCAGTGCTGCTTCAGGTCGAAGCGCGGCAGCGCCAGCGGCGGCTCGACCGGCGTGATGAACGCGTGTTCGGCCGCATACGCGTAGCCGATCGCGTGCGGCACCGTCGCGATCAGGTCGGTGCGGCTCAGGATGAACGGCAGGCTCATGAAGTGCGGCGTCTCGAGCACCGCGCGGCGATGCATCCGCTGCTTCGCGAGGTATTTCTCGAGCACTTCCTGGCTGCGCCCTTCCGCGCGCACCACCGCGTGGCCGCATGCGAGATATTGCTCGACAGTGAAGGGCCGCGCGCGCTCCAGCGGATGCCCGCGCCGCATCAGGCACACGAAGCGGTGCGTGAACAGCCGCTGCTGGAAGAAGTTGTTGCCGTCGAGATCGGGGAAGTAGCCGACCGCGAGATCGAGCGAACCGGCTTCGAGGCCGCGCCCGATTTCGTCATGCGAGAGCGATACCGAGCGCAGGTTCGCATGCGGCGCGTGCGCCGAGAACGCCTGCAGGAGCCGCGGCAGGAACACGATCTCGCCGACGTCCGACAGCGCGATCGAGAACGTATGCGTGCTCGCCGCCGGATCGAAGTCGTGCGGCGCGACGAGGCCACGCTCGATCTGCGCGAGCGCGTCGCGCGCGGCGGGCAGCAGCGCCTGCGCGCGCGGCGTCGGCTCCATCCCGCGCGACGTGCGCACGAACAGCGGATCGCCGAAATAGTCGCGCAGCCGGCCGAGCGCGGCGCTCACGCGCGGCTGGCTCACGCCGAGCAGGTCGCCGGCGCGGCTCACGTTGCGCGCGTCGTCGAGTGCGACGAGGTAGGGAATCAGGTTCAGATCGAGCGCGTCCATCACGGCACCAGTATCGGCAAAACGTATACAACATATCTCCTGAATCGCGTTGCCGCATAGTCGGGAAAGCGCTGAAATGTGTTCGACGATTCGAATTAATGTGCTTTGCACGGGGCCCGAGTAAGCGCTGAAGCGCTAACTCGGGCCGACACAGGAGACAAACTATGCGTACCCAAGTCGCGATCATCGGCGCCGGCCCGTCCGGCCTTCTGCTTTCCCATCTGCTGCGCCTGCAAGGCGTCGATTCCATCCTCGTCGAAGCGCGTTCGCGCGAGTACTGCGAGAACCGGATCCGTGCCGGCGTGCTGGAACAGGGCACCGTCGATACGCTGAACGAAGCCGGCCTCGGCGACCGGATGCGCCGCGAGGGGCTCGAGCATCACGGCATCGAGCTGCTGTTCGCGGGGCAGCGCCATCGCATCGACCTGACCGGGCTCACCGGTGGGCGCGCGATCACCGTCTACAGCCAGCACGAAGTGGTGCGCGACCTGATCGCGGCCGGCGTCGAGCATGACCACCCGATGCATTTCGAGGTCAGCGACGTCGCGCTGCACGACGTCGACGGCGACCAGCCGTTCGTCACCTTCAAGCACGCCGACGGCCGCGCGGACCGCATCGACTGCGACTACATCGCCGGCTGCGACGGCTTCCACGGCATCGCGCGGCAGACCATTCCCGCCGAACGCCAGCGCACGTTCGAGCGCGTCTATCCGTACGCGTGGCTCGGCATTCTCGCCGACGCGGCGCCGTCGCTCGACGAACTCGTGTATGCGCACCACGAACGCGGCTTCGCGCTGTTCTCGATGCGCTCGCCCACCGTCACCCGGCTCTACCTGCAATGCAAGCCGGACGAGAACCTCGACGAATGGTCCGACGCACGGGTCTGGGACGAGCTGCACACGCGCTTCTCGAACGACACCGGCTGGACGCCGGCCGAGGGCCGCATCACGCAGAAGAGCGTGACGCCGATGCGCAGCTTCGTCTCCGAGACGATGCAGCATGGCCGCCTGTTCCTGGCCGGCGACGCCGCGCACATCGTGCCGCCGACGGGCGCGAAGGGGATGAACCTCGCGGTGGCCGACGTCCGCGCACTGGCTCGCGCACTTGGCGCGCGCTACCGCCACGGCGATGCGACGCGGCTCGACGCGTATTCGGCGACCTGCCTCGAACGCGTGTGGCGCGCCGAGCATTTCTCATACTTCATGACGAACATGCTGCACCCGTCCGCGGACGACACGCCGTTCGTCAACCGCCTGAAAGTAGCCGAACTGAAGTACGTGACGCGCTCCCGGGCCGCCGCGCAGGCGCTCGCCGAGAACTACGTCGGGCTGCCGTTCGACGACGACGCGGCCCCCGAGGAGTCCCGCCTTGACAACGCGCTGTGCGCGACTCTATGATCGGCCAATCGTTCGCTAATCGAATCTAGGTTCGTATAGCGAACAAAGGCCGGGTCCGGATACGGGTCCGGCGCGGCACGCGAGACGCGCGTGTTCCCTCGACAGGCCGCGCATCGTGCCGCGGGTACGTATCAGGAAGAGACATGGTCAACAAGATTTTCGAATCGCTTCAGTCGGCGGTCGCCGACGTTCATGACGGCGCGACGATCATGATCGGCGGCTTCGGCACGGCCGGCATGCCGTCCGAGCTGATCGACGCGCTGATCGAGCAGGGCGCGCGCGACCTGACGATCGTCAACAACAACGCGGGCAATGGCGAGACGGGTCTCGCCGCGCTGCTGAAGGCGAAGCGGGTGCGCAAGATCATCTGCTCGTTCCCGCGCCAGGCGGATTCGCAGGTGTTCGACGCGCTGTACCGCGCGGGCGAGCTCGAGCTCGAGCTGGTACCGCAGGGCAACCTCGCCGAGCGCATCCGCGCGGCGGGCGCGGGCATCGGCGGCTTCTTCACGCCGACCGGCTATGGCACGAAGCTCGCCGAAGGCAAGGAAACGCGCGAGATCGACGGCAAGCGCTATGTATTCGAGCAGCCGATCCACGCGGATTTCGCGCTGGTGAAGGCGTACAAGGGCGACCGCTGGGGCAACCTCGTGTACCGCAAGACCGCGCGCAATTTCGGGCCGATCATGGCCAGCGCGGCGAAGGTGTCGATCGTGCAGGTGTCGGAAGTCGTGCCGCTCGGCGGGCTGAACCCGGAACACATCGTGACGCCGGGCATTTTCGTGCAGCGCATCGTCGAAGTGCCGCAGGCCGCGCATGCGGCCGAGCTGGCCGCCGAACGCGCCGCGTCCCAAGCCGCCTGACCGCCTCGAGAGAACCGACATGAAACGACTGACCCGCGATGAAATGGCCAAGCGCGTCGCCCAGGACATTCCCGAAGGCGCGTACGTGAACCTCGGCATCGGCGTGCCGACGCTGGTGGGCAACCACCTCGATCGAGCCAAGGAAATCTTCCTGCACAGCGAGAACGGCCTGCTCGGCATGGGGCCGGCACCCGTGCCCGGCGAGGAGGACGACGAGCTGATCAACGCCGGCAAGCAGCACGTGACGCTGCTCACCGGCGGCGCATACTTCCACCACGCCGATTCGTTCGCGATGATGCGCGGCGGCCATCTCGACTACTGCGTGCTCGGCGCGTTCCAGGTGTCCGCGACGGGCGACCTCGCGAACTGGCACACCGGCGCGCCCGACGCGATTCCGGCGGTCGGCGGCGCGATGGACCTCGCGATCGGCGCGAAGCAGGTGTTCGTGATGATGGAGCACCTGACCAAGCAGGGCGAGAGCAAGATCGTCGCGCAGTGCTCGTATCCGGTCACGGGCGTGCAGTGCGTGAGCCGCATCTATACGGACCTGGCCGTGCTCGACGTGACGCGCGACGGCCTCGCGGTGCTCGAGATCTTCACCGACCTGTCGTTCGACGAGCTGCAGAAGCTGACCGGCGTGCCGCTGATCGACGCGACGCAGAAGGCTGCCGCCTGAACCGGATGCCGGCGTGCGCACCCGCGCACGCCGGCGCGCTTCGTTGGACAATAAGCGCACCCTGTTTCCCGACCTGACGCCATGCTCGAAGACAGCGCCCGCCTGACCTCCCTCATCTGCGGCACCGAGCCGCTCAACCGGATCTGGTCGCCCCGTGCGACCGTCCAGCGCATGCTCGACGTCGAGGCGGCGCTCGCGCGCGCGCTCGCCGCGCAGCAGGTGATTCCCGCTGCCGCCGTCACGCCGATCGAGCGCGCGTGCCGGGCCGAGCAACTCGACGCCGACGCGCTCGCGCGCGACGCCGCGCTCGGCGGCAACCTCGCGATTCCGCTCGTCAAGCAGCTGACCGCGCGCGTGAAGGCCGACGACTCCGAAGCCGCGAAATTCGTGCACTGGGGCGCGACGAGCCAGGACATCATCGATACCGCCACCGTCCTGCAACTGCGCGACACGCTCGACGTGCTCGAGCCGATGCTCGACGCGGCCTGCGCGTCGCTCGCCGAGCTGGCGCGCACGCACCGCGCGACGCCGATGATCGGCCGCACGTGGCTGCAGCAGGCGCTGCCGATCACGCTCGGCCTGAAGTTCGCGCAATGGCTCGACGCGCTGCTGCGCCATCGCGCACGGTTCGCCGAATTGCGCGCGCGGGCGCTGGTGTTGCAGTTCGGCGGCGCGGCCGGCACGCTCGCGAGCCTGCGCGAGCACGCGCGCGGCGTGACGGCGGCGCTCGCCGGCGACCTGAAGCTCGCGCTGCCCGCGGTGCCGTGGCATACGCAGCGCGACCGCATCGCGGAAGCCGCGTCGTGCTTCGGCATGCTGACCGGCACGCTCGGCAAGATCGCGCGCGACGTGTCGCTGCAGATGCAGACCGAAATCGGCGAGCTCGGCGAACCGGCCGCGGCCGGCAAGGGCGGCTCGTCGACGATGCCGCACAAGCGCAATCCGGTTGGCTGCGCGGCGGTGCTGACCGCCGCGGTGCGCGCGCCGGGCCTCGTCGCGACGGTGTTCGCGGGGATGGTGCAGGAGCACGAGCGCGCGCTCGGCGGCTGGCAGGCCGAATGGGACGCGCTGCCCGACCTCGCGCGCCTGACCGGCGGCGCGCTGGCGCAGATCGCGCAGATCGTCGCGGGCCTCGACGTGAACACCGAACGCCTGGCCGCCAATCTCGACCTGACGCGCGGCCTGATGCTCGGCGAGGCGGTCATGCTCGCGCTCGGCGACAAGATCGGCCGGCTCGATGCGCACCACGTCGTCGAGCATGCGTCGAAGGAAGCGGTGCGCACCGGCGCGACGCTGTTCGACGTGCTCGCCGCCGATGCCACCGTCTCGGCCCATTTGTCGCGCGACGCGCTGGCGCGTCTGCTCGATCCCGCTCATTACGTCGGCGAGGCGCAGGCCTTCGTCGACGCCGTGCTCGCGGCCTACGCGAGCCCGAACCCGCAAGGAGAACACTGATGCCTTTCGCCACTGTCAACGGCGTGCAACTGCATTACCGGATCGACCGCGCCGCGCGCGACGACGCGCCGTGGCTCGTCTTCTCGAACTCGCTCGGCGCCGACCTGCAGATGTGGGCGCCGCAGATCCGCCCGTTCGCGCAGCACTTCAACATCCTGCGCTACGACACGCGCGGCCACGGCCATTCCGCCGCGCCGGCCGGCGCGTACACGATCGACCAGCTCGCGGGCGACGTGATCGGGCTGCTGGATCAGGTCGGCATCGCGCGCGCGCATTTCTGCGGGATCTCGATGGGCGGCCTGACGGGCGCGGCGCTCGCCGCGCGCTTCCCGTCGCGGATCGGCCGCGCGGTGCTCGCGAACACCGCCGCGAAGATCGGGTCGCCGGAAGTGTGGACGCCGCGCGCGCAGAAGGCGCGCACCGAGGGGATGTCGGCGCTCGCCGACGCGGTGCTGCCGCGCTGGTTCACGGATGCGTTCGCCGGGCGCGAGCCGCGCCTGATCGACGCGATCCGCGACACGTTCGTACATACCGACAAGGACGGCTATGCGGCGAACTGCGACGCGCTGAACGCCGCGGACCTGCGCGAGGAAGTGAAGGGCATCGCGCTGCCGGTGCTCGTCGTGACGGGCACGCACGACATGTCGACGCCGCCGGACCAGGGCCGCGCGCTGGCGGCGGCGATTCCGGGTGCGCAGCATGTCGAATTCGACGCCGCGCACATCTCGAACATCGAATGCACCGACGGCTTCAACCGTGCGCTGCTCGATTTCCTGACCGCCTGAGCCGAGGAGCCCGCGATGGACGACCCGCAACGTTACGAAGCCGGGATGAAGGTGCGCCGCGCGGTGCTCGGCGACGCGCACGTCGACCGCTCGATCGAGAACCGCACCGAGGTGACCGAGGAATTCCAGAACCTGATCACGCGCTATGCATGGGGCGAGATCTGGACGCGTGAAGGGCTGCCGCGCCACACGCGCAGCCTGCTGACGATCGCGATGATGGTCGCGCTGAACCGCGGCGAGGAACTCGCGCTGCATCTGCGCGCGGCGCGCAACAACGGCGTGACGCGCGACGAGATCAAGGAAGTGCTGCTGCAGACCGCGATCTACTGCGGCGTGCCGGCGGCGAACTCGGCGTTCCATCTCGCGGACAGGATCTTCAAGGAACAGGACGGGGCCGCCTAGGCGCGGCGGGCTGACGGCCGGCCGGGTACCGCTTGCGGCCCGCGTCGGCGGGCCATCGACAACACACGCGCCGGCAGAGCATCGGCGCGCAGCGCACCGCCGATGGTGCGCGATAAAGGAAGGGCGCGTCGGAGAGGCCGCGCCGTTTTCATATATCAGCTGACCGGAGCAAGCGCTGAAGCGCCCACTCCGGTCGACAGGAGACTAGCGATGAATCGCGCCCCGGTCGTCAACGTACAGACCTTCATCAACGAGCAGCCGTTCGGCGGCTTTCAGTGGCTTATCTTTGCGATGTGTTTCGTGATCGTCCTGCTGGACGGTTTCGATACCGCCGCGATCGGTTTCATTGCCCCGTCGTTGCTCACCGAATGGCATCTCACCAAGCCGGATCTCGCGCCCGTGCTCAGCGCCGCGCTGTTCGGCCTCGCGTGCGGCGCGCTCGTGTCGGGCCCGCTATCCGATCGACTCGGCCGCCGCGCGTTGCTGCTCGGCTCGGTGTTCCTGTTCGGCGCGGCGTGCTTCGCGTCCGCGTTCTCGTCGGGCATCGGGCAGCTCACCGTGCTGCGCTTCGTCACCGGCGTCGGCCTCGGCGCCGCGATGCCGAATGCGGTCACGATGATGGGCGAGTTCTGCCCCGACAAGCGCCGCGCGACCGTGATCAACCTGATGTTCTGCGGCTTTCCGCTCGGCGCGGCATTCGGCGGCTTCCTCGCCGCGTGGATGATCCCGCACTTCGGCTGGCGCAGCGTGCTGATGCTCGGCGGCGTGACGCCGCTGCTGCTCGGCGTGCTGCTGGTCGTGAAGATGCCCGAATCGGTGCGCTTCATGGTCGCGAACAGCCGGCCCGTCGATCGGATCCGCGCGACGCTCGCGCGCATTTCGCGCGACGCGCTGGACGCAGGCTCCTTCGTGATGACCGAGGCCGCGCCGCAGACCGGCAGCAAGGGCGTCGGCGTCGTGCTGTCGCGCTCGTACGTCGTCGGCTCGGTGATGCTGTGGATCGCGTACTTCATGGGCCTCGTGATCTTCTACGCGTCGATCAACTGGATGCCGATCCTGCTGAAGGATGCCGGCCTCACGCCGAAGAGCGCGACGCTGATCTCCGCGCTGTTCCCGCTGGGCGGCGTCGGCGCCGTGCTGTGCGGCGTGCTGATGGACCGCTTCAACGCGAACCGCGTGATCGCCGTGTGCTATGCGCTGACGGCGGTCAGCGTGTATGCGATCGGGCAGGCGGTAGGCAATGTCGGGCTGCTGGTGCTGACGGTGTTCATCGCCGGCGTGCTGATGAACACCGCGCAATCGTCGATGCCCGCGCTCGCGGCGGCGTTCTATCCGACCGAAGGGCGCGGCACCGGCGTGGCCTGGATGCTCGGCGTCGGGCGCTTCGGCGGGATCGCGGGATCGTTCCTCGTCGCCGAACTGACGCGCCGGCACTTCACGTTCGCGGGCGTGTTCGCGACGATTGCGGTGGCCGGCGTGCTGTCGTGCGTCGCGCTGCTGATCAAGCAGTCGGCGCGGCCGTATGAAGCCGCGCCGTCGACGGGCAACGCGGAGTCGCTCGGGCACTGAGCAGGATCGGGCGGGCGGTGCGCGCAATCGCGCGCCGTCATTCCTCCACGTCGTGTTCCTTGACGAAGCGGCGCAGATACGCGCGCAGCGCCGCTTCCCGGCTGCGGTGATCGGCGACGTTCGCGGAGCCCACGTCTTCTTCTTCGCCGAACAGTGAGGGCGGCGCGGCATACGTGCCGACTTCGATGTCTTCGCGCAAGATCCGGATGTCGTGCGTCAGTTGACGATATTCGGCGACCCAGTGCATCCCTTCGATGTGTTCGCCTGTTCTCAGCAGCGGCTTCATCGCGCTTCTCCCGACGAGAGCGGCTCGACCGGCCTGCCGGTTTCGCGCGCCCGGAGCCCCAGCGTACGCCTGCAGGGGGCGAATCTCAACGGGCGGGCGCGCCGGCGCGCTCACTGCGGCAGCAGATGCGCGACGAGCGGATACAGGGACAGGATCAGCAGCACCGCCATCGTGACGTTGAACACGCGCAGCGCGCGGCGGTTCGACAGGAAGCGCCGCAGCCCCTGGCCGAACGCGGCCCACAGGCTGATGCACGGAAAGCCGATCATGATGAACACGACCGCCATCCACGCGGCGTTCATCCCGTAGTCGGCGGACAGCCGGACCGTCGTCGCGGCGGTCAGCACCATCATCCATGCTTTCGGATTGACCCACTGGAACGCGGCGGCCTCGATGAACGTCATCGGCCGCGCCTTGCCGCCGTTCGCGCTGACTTCGCCCGACGTACCGATTCGCCACGCGAGGTACAGCAGGTACGCGACGCTCGCGATCTCGAGCACGGTGTACAGCACCGGGACGCGCTTGAAGGCTTCGCCGAGGCCGAAACCGACGCACAGCATCAGGATCGCGACGCCGATGCTGATGCCGAACAGGTGCGGCATCGTGCGGCGGAAACCGAAGTTGACGCCGGATGCGAGCAGCATCGTGTTGTTCGGGCCGGGCGTGATCGACGTGACGAGCGCGAACAGCATGCCGGCGGGCAGGGCGCTGAAGGTGAGGAATTCCATCGCGGTGTTCTCCATCGGTGAGGCGGGGTTGATGGAGCCAGTTTAGCGACAGTTATCTGTACGGTACCGGTACAGTTGGGTGGACGAATGCCGGTACGGGGGTGAGGTGGTCTGGTGTGGTGTTTGTTGGTGGGTGTGGGCTCTCGGAAAAGGTGTCTTTGCCCCCCTGGATAAATCAAGGACCCGGACATCTTTTCTGAGAAAACTGCACACCTCTCGTCTCGGAAAAGATGTCCTTGGCCGCAGAAATTCTCAGAAAAGCTGTCTTTGGGAATGGCACGACCCTGCCGAGTTTCTCGACGGAATTTGGCAACAAGCAGCGCCATGGACAGGCCTGCATCAGTTGGCGTTGCCGGGTGAGCGCCTGGCACTCGATCAATTGATACCGTGAGCCCGGGTAGGGAATTTGATTTGATCGACATGCGAACCGCTCACATTCAATCAGCTCGCTCGAAGGGGCACAGTTCTCTAACTAGCTGTCTCAGCCATTCGCTCCCCGGCTCCCGATCTTCACGGGAATGCCATACCATTGCGATCGGATTTGCGGAGAATGAAATCGGAACGGGGCAGGTCGAAAGACCAAAGCGATCCGCATACCGATGTGCAATGCGGGATGGCAAGGTCGTGAGAACGGGGGTGTCCGCTGCCATCATTAGCACTGCGAGAAAATTGGGGCCGGCAGAAACTATATTGAGTTCGAGGCGTGCATCACGCAATGCATCTTCAAGACATCCCAATATTGTATTTCGCATTGATACAACTACGTGTGGCGTTTCGACATAGGTTTTTTCGTCAATCGGCGTTTTGATCGGAAGCAGATCGGGATTGAAACAACAGGTCAGTGTTTCACTAAATAGCTCGTGTCGTCGTATCCAGGGATGGGTGCTTTCGTAGCAACCGATAGCTAGATTCAGTTCACCACGATCGAGCATGTCGGGCATGTCCTGCGGATCGACCGAACGCGCCAGCAACGTCATGCCTTGAGCGGCGGTCCGGAAGCGGGCAACGATATCCGGCAGGAGCAGCGATTCGATTCCGTTTGTCATTGCAACGCGGAAATCTCGCCGTGCGTTCGACGGATCGAACGACGCTTCCGTTTTCAATGCTTCCTGCAACTGCAGCAAGGAACTCCGAACCGGATGCTGCAACGATAATGCTCGCGGGGTTGGCTGTAATGTCCGCCCGACTCTGACGAACAGTTCGTCTCTGAGCAGCAGACGCAACGTGGACAGCGAGTGGCTCATTGCCGGTTGCTGGATCCGTAGTTTTGCGGCTGCGCGCGTCACGCTGCGCTCCTGCATCAGCGCGTCGAACGCGATCAACAGATTCATGTCGAACGAACGCAGATCGAAATGATCGATAGTTTCCATGCCTGGTATCGATTGGATGTATTAGCGTAGCCTGAGTATAGTAGATTCGTTCAGCCATCACTATGAGAGTCAGATGAGCGTCGATATCTCAACAATTACAGCACCCCGATTTCACGTGGGTGATATGAAAATCACACGCATCACCGAAATTTCATTCGAATTCCCGGTGACCTTTCTGTTTCCGGAATGGCAGGACAATCTGGCTGAAGTGCAACTCCAGAATCTGCACGAAGGTGTTTTAACGCCTGATCGTAGAAGTGCGATCGTCTATGTGAACTCCTGGGTCGTCCGAACACCAAATCTGTTGTTCATCGTCGATACCGGAATCGGAGATGGCCGAGTACGTCACATCGAAGCATTCAACAACCTTAATACCGGATACCTCGAACGAATGAAGACTAACGGCATAGATCCGCATGCCGTCGATTTTGTATTTTGTACTCATCTTCATAGCGATCACGTTGGCTGGAACACACATCTATCGAACGGGGTCTGGATTCCGACGTTTCCGTCTGCGCGTTATCTCTGGTCTCGCGGCGAGCATGACTGGGCTGCCGGAGATACTTTCAGGAATATCGTCTCTCCTGGCGTCTACGAGGACAGCGTGCGTCCGATTGTCGATGCGGGTCTTGTCGATGTTGTTCCCGACGTTGGTGCAGAAGTGATCGAAGGCGTGATGTTTCACCCCACGCCCGGGCACACTCCCGGCCATATGTCGATCAGTATCCGGTCAGGTGGAGGCGAAGCATTTTTCAGTGGCGACGTCATTCACAACCCGATTCAGATTTACCGACCGGAATGGAACTCCGCCTTCTGCGAGAACCAGGATGCGGCACGCAAGTCGAGGCACTGGATGCTCGAATATACGGCTGAATCCGGCGCACTCGTTTTGCCTGCGCACTTTGGCGCGAATTCGGCAGGTTACGTGAAGCGGGAGTCGAACAGCTTCCGCTGGATCTTCGCTTGAACTATCGGGACTATTCCATTGACTCAACCACACCTTTCACCTTCCGTCCGATCGGGAGAAATAATTTTCACTTCCGGCCAACTCGCATTCGATGCTGAAGGGCATATTGAGGGAGACGTGGTGCATCAGACTCGCGTCATACTGCAACGCATTGCATCGCTGCTCGCACCTTCGGGCCTTGGCTTGACGGACATCGGCAAGACCACGGTCTGGCTTCGTCGTGCGTCAGATTTCGAAGCGTTCAACGCCGCATACGCGAGCGTGTTTGGGACACATCGACCGGCGCGATCGACGGTGGTCTGTGGATTGACCGTCCCCGAGGCACTTGTCGAGATCGAGGCGGTGGCATGGTCGGGAGGTAGCGCATGAGTCACGTTCCGCTGGACCCGGGCGCGGCACGCGTTGTTGCGCTCGCGCGCGAAAGCGGGGCTTCGGGCCCGGAAGCCGGGTCCCCCGAGCAGGCGCGCGCTGCATTTCGCAAAAGTCGCAAAGCGCTTGCGTCGCAGCCGGTTCAGATTTCCTCGGTTCGGGATCTCGAAGTCGTGCACCCCGACGGAAAATTCGGACTCCGCTGTTATCGCGGGTGGGGAACGGACGACGGATCCCAGCTTCCTTGCCTGCTCTTCTTCCATTCCGGTGGCTGGGTGTCCGGGGATCTCGACACCCATGACAACGCCTGCCGAGCGATAGCCAGCACGGCGCGAATCTCGGTGATGGCGGTCGATTATCGACTCGCTCCCGAGCATCCGTTTCCGGCGGCAATCGAAGACGCGCAAGCTGCGTACGCTTACATTCTTGAACACGCGTCGTCATTGAACATCGATGCGACAAGGATCGCCGTGGGTGGTGACAGTGCGGGTGGCAACCTCGCGGCGGTTCTCACACACCTGTTGCGCGACGCGGGCGGGCATCAGCCGATCGCGCAAGTACTGCTCTATCCTGCCACCGACTTCGCGGCGAATACAGCGTCACTCGAGCAGTTCTCGCTTGGACCGACGCTGACAAAAGCAAGTCTCGATTGGTTCGCAGATCAATATTTGCCGGTAGGCGGAGATCGCCTCGACTGGAAAGCGTCACCGCTCAGGGCTCCCACTTTTGCCGCCTTGCCGGCAGCGTATGTCGTGACTTGTGGCCATGATCCGTTGTGTGACGAAGGCGCCGCATATGCTGCCCGACTTCGCGATGCGGGTGTCTCGGTTCGTCACCAGCACTATCCAGGTCAGATACATGGCTTTCTGACGATGGGTGGCCTGATTCCTGAGTCAACAGTTCTGATTGGCGAGGTCGCAGTCTTTCTTGACCAAGTATTTAGCTGATTTCGCGGAGCGTATCGAATGGGTCAAGACCACTGTTCATGCGATGTTGGGAGATGAAATTCAGGTTCTCAGTGTACGTTTGCCGGAACAAACTCACGGACCGAGACTTCTTCTCCCGCTAGAAAACGGCACACGAAAGCAGCGTTTCGACGGACGAGTACGAGAGTGGCTCAAGTTCGCGGACGCAATCGGTATTCAAGAGCGAGAGATGGTGCTTGTTCAAGCGCCCATGCTCTTTGAAATTGGCAACGATCAAGTTAAACCAGATGACAACGTCAACAAGCTTGCGGCAAGACACGCGCTCGCGAGCGTTGGATGTACGGTGCAGTATCTGCTCCCAAGCGATTCAGGAAAACTCGACATATTCCTGCTCCGCCTACAAGCCGCTGTTCTCGACTTGGTCTTCGGCCACGCGGGATCCGTTTGGGGTCTGAGGCAAGCGAGCGAGGCGTGCTTTGGCGACGCGACAGAGAATGCACCTCGCTGGGTATGTGGAATGAGTTCCCTTCAGGTCCAAGGTGAATGGGATCGCCCTCAGTCGGTCTTTGTGGCCACTCGACTAGAATGCGCGAGCGGTCTAGCTTGGGTTCGCTTCGCCCACCAAGGCGCCGAAACAGTCATCACGCCTTGGATGAGATTCGATGAAGGTACCTGTGACGCAACGCAGCGATGCCGGCAGAAGAATTTCCCCTACAATCTCGCGCACCAACCTAATACCTTGTGTTGAATGCAGATTAAAAACAACCTCAACGGGCGCAGTCATGAACACATCTGAATATGCCCCAATAAAGTTCGCCGTTCGATTTTGTTCGAGGTAAATGAGCAAGCACCGCAGCGGAGCAAATGATCATTGCACATCGGACGAAGTCATCGCGAGCTGCGGCGATACGTTAATTCACAATTCGCCAACAATATGGCACACATACCACCAGTTCAGCATCAATAGGAAATAATAGCCAAAAAAATCGTGCCTGTCGAAAACGACTTTGCTACGATCATACGATTGGGCAGCGCGCCTGATGAGAGGGGACCGATATATGGGAGGAGGCTGCCTCCCGGTCCGATAGAAGAACCAACAAGGACAGGACGTCATCGCCTATGTCGCCGATTTCTCTCCAAGAAATCGCGAAGCAATTCTTCGCGCTGCAAAACAATCGGCTGTTCACGATCGACACGCCGTTGTCCGGTCGCTCTGCGCTCGTGCTAACCGAGTTCGTCTGCGAAGAGGGGTTGGGCGAACTGTTTGAAATGAAGTTCATGCTCGCGTCCCAGGACCCGAGCATCGAGCTCAAGCAATTGATCGGCAAGCCGGTGACGGTCACGCTGCAGCTGACCGACGCGCTCGCCAGTACGGACGTGCGCTATTTCCACGGCTACGTAACCGATTTTATACACACCGGCACCGATGGCGGCCTGGCAACCTACGAGGCCGTCGCCAGGCCATGGCTCGCCTTCATGGATCGCCGTCAGGATATCCGGATTTTTCAGGAGCAGACCGTCGGCGAGATCCTCAATGACGTGATGCATCGATACCGAAGATTCGGCGACGTCGTGTTTCGTCTGTCTGCGCCAACGGTTAATCGCAGCTACTGTACCCAGTACAAGGAGACTGATCTCGCTTTCGCGCTGCGCCTGATGCAGGAAGAAGGGCTGTTCTTCTATTTCGAGCACAAGAAGGACGGCCATACATTAATCATCACGGACTCGTCGATCAACGCCGGTCCGATTGCCGGTTACAGTCCGGTGCTCCGCTATTCGACCGACGAGATCCTGGAAAGCAACCAGGTCGTTACATCGTTCGTATCGCGTCGCAAATTCACGTCGGGTAGCGTCGCGCTCAAGACCGGAGACTATAAAGCGCCTGGTGCGCGGCGCTATATCGAACGAGACACGGCTGTCGATCAGGGCGAAGTCGACAACTACGAGCTCTACGACTATCTTGGCGCCCACGGTTTTCCCGATTCCGATCGAGGCGAACAACTCGCCCGATTCCGGACCGAGGCGCTGGCTGCCCACAGCAAGCTCTTCGTCGGCAAGAGTCACTATCGCAGGCTCGAGCTTGAGCGGTACTTCGAGCTCGACGCGCACTACGATCACGAGCAGGCGAAGCCCGAGGACCGGCAATTTCTATTGACGTCGATCCGGCACCACGGAACGAACAACTACCAGGCAAAGCCGGAGTCGCAAGTCCTAACCGCGCCGGGCAGCGCGATCTATACCGCCGAATTCCGCTGCATCCGCAAGAAGATTCCGTATCGACCGCTGCTGACGAATCCGCGGCCGATGATCCATGGCGTGCAAACAGCAGTGGTAGTCGGGCCGAAAGGCGAGGAAATTTATACCGACAGGCTTGGCCGCGTGAAGATCCAGTTGCCATGGGATCGGCTCGGCAAGCAGGATCAGGCGAGTTCGTGCTGGGTGCGCGTCGCGCAACCCTGGGCCAGTAGCGGATTCGGGATGATCCAGCTTCCTCGCATTGGGGACGAGGTCGTCGTGACCTTCACCGACGGCAATCCTGATCGCCCGCTAATTATTGCGTCTGTCTACAACGCGGCGAACATGCCGCCGTGGGGGCTGCCGGACAACGCGACCCAGAGCGGCATCCTGACACGCTCAACGACGGGCGGCGACAACGGAACGGCGAACGCGCTGCGCTTCGAAGATCGAAAGGGGCAGGAAGAAGTCTGGTTGCATGCGGAGAAAGATCAGCGCATCGAAGTCGAGAACGATGAATCGCACTCGGTCGGCAACGATCGCGAAAAAACGGTTGGGAACGACGAGAAGGCCAGCATTGGCCAGAACTGGACCTTATCGACTGGTGGCGTCAAATTTGAGACCGTCGGTCTGGCCTCCGTGCAATCGGTCGGACTTGGCAAAATGCTCAACGTCGGTCTCGCCTACAACGTGAACGTCGGCGGCCTATATCTACGCAATGTCGTACTGCAGATGGCCAGCACGGTCGGCATGGATCGCGTCGATCGCGTGGTACAGGACTGGACCGCGCACGTCGGACATACCTATGAGGTAACGGTACGAGGCAAGGCCGTCGGCGATGCGGTCAAGAAAGACCAGGAGACGCCGCTCGATATTTCACCCAGCTTCAGCCCGCAAATCCCTGATCCGGTCCAGAGTGCGAACAGCAATCAGATTCGAATCACCGACTCGGGCCAGGCAAGCCTCTCAGGCGCGAAGACGGCGCAACTGATCGGTCCCGGCGGCATGATCACGATCGACGCGGCCGGTATTCACCTGAAGGGCAAGGGAATCTATCTCGAGGGGCCGGTCACGCAGAGCGGCGGCAGTGCGAAAGGTCTCGCGCCCGTCACGGAGGCCGATTGCGCGGAATGCGCTAAGAAGACCACTAGCGCGCATCCAGTGGACGTTGCAACTGGCCAGAAGTTGCTCACGCACGACGATTTCACGTTGCCAGGAAGAGTGCCGATCCGCTGGAACCGGCGTTATCGAAGTGCCGATCAGCGAACCGGCAGTTTCGGCGTCGTATGGAAGCTTCAGTACGCGACCGAAGTACGTCGCGTGACGATCGCTGATATACCGAAGCTTGTCTATATCGACTTCGACGGCCGACAGCTGCAATTTCCGCTGCTCGATTCGGGTCAGGAATACTTTCATCCGATCGAGAAATACACGCTTCAGCGGCTTGACGATATCGATGGGCTCACGAGGTACGCGGTACGCTTTCCGAACGGGATCGTCGAGACGTATAGCCCGCATCCGAGCGAATCCGATCATTGGCTGTTGGAGCGCTACGAGACCCGCGACAAGCAATCGCTGTCGTTTAGGTATACGCCCAGCGGCAACCTGCATCAGATCCAGAACAACTGCCATACGGTCTCGTGCCAGCATGACAGTGAAGGCCGCATCATCGAGGTCCATCTGCTCGACGAGCATGGCACTTCGACGCAGAAACTTGCCGCGTATCGATACGACAATCACGGCGATCTCGTTCAGGCGATCGACAGCGGCAATCTAACCTGGACATATGCGTATCACACGCACCTGCTGACGCGCTACGAGACACCGGCCGGCGCAACGTTCGTCGCGGAGTGGGACGGCGAGACGCCACAAGCGCGCTGCATCAGAACCTACGCGTACACACTCGACGCCGACGGCCAGCCAGTCGTGACGCGCGAGGCACGCTTCTCGTACCAGCCGACCGCCCGGATGACGCAGGTGACGGATGCACTCGGGAACACGACGACATACCGCTACAACGGCCTATGGGCAGTCGACCAGATCGTTCATTCGGACGGCAGCGCGGACCAGACCGAGTTCGATGAGACGGGTAATGTCGCGGCGCGCATCGACGCGCTCGGCCGCAAGACGCAATCAGTCAGCGACACAACCGGGAATCCGATCGCGATCCGTGACGCCGCAGGCCAGCTGACGCGCATTGAATACAACGACCAAAACTTGCCGACGCGAATTACCGATCCCGCTGGGCATATCTGGCAGCGCGAATACGACACCGACGGCCATCTGGTCAAGGAGATCGACCCGCTCGGCAACACATCTAGTACCACGTTTGAAAATGGCTTGGCTGTCGCACACACCGACGCGCTCGGTAACGTTACGAAAACACAATTCAACGACGCCGGTCAGATGATCGCACGCACCGACTGCTCGGGCTTCACGACGCAGTACGGTTACGACGAGCGCGGGCGGCAAACCCACCAGACGAATGCACTCGGGCAGACGAGCAAATTTTACGGCAATGCTGCCGGACTGCCCACGGCGATCGCCCCGGCTGGGCTCGGCGTCTGGAAAACGGCATACGATCGGACGGGACAGGCGATTGCCTATACCGATCCGCTTGGGCGCACGACGCAGGTGACACGGGACGTCTACGGCCAGATCGTCCGGGTTGAAGCGCCTGATGGCAGCAC
Source organism: Burkholderia sp. SRS-46 (assembly GCF_004343775.1). Classification (GTDB taxonomy): domain Bacteria; phylum Pseudomonadota; class Gammaproteobacteria; order Burkholderiales; family Burkholderiaceae; genus Burkholderia. The sequence continues at coordinate 253,229 of NZ_PTXL01000005.1, forward strand.
CACCGATTACGGTTACGACGTGCTCGGGCGGGTCGTGGCGCTGACCAATGGAAAAGGCGAGCGCTGTACGTTCGAGTATGACGCGCAGGGTCGCATGGTTGCACAAACGGGATTCGATGGCCGACGCCAGCAAGTCGAATGCAATGCTGCTGGCGAACAGATCGCACAAGTCGATTACGGCAATGATGGCCAATTGCGTACGACGCTGCTTTACGACAATCTGGGACGGCCGATCGAGAGACGACTCGGGGATGGAACACACACTACGTTTGGTTACGACGCTCGTGGCCTGCTCACGCAGATCCGCCATGAACCGAAAGACAGCGAATCATCGCAGATCACGTACGAATACGATGCGGCCGGACGGCGCACGGCCGAGGTTCAATCGCACCACGGGCGAGTTTGGCGGCTCCAGCACACATTCGATGCAGCCAGCAACCGCAGCGGGATGCAGTTGCCTAGCGTCGGCACGCTGACTTGGCAACGTTACGGCAGTGGTCATATCCACGGGCTACTGCTCGACGGCGAACCGCTGGTGAGTTTCGAGCGCGATGCGTTGCATCGGACGATTCATGCAGTTCAAGGCCCCATTGCGCAGCTGTTTGCGTACAACGAAGCCGGATTTCTGCAAACGCAGCGCTTGCAGGATCTCGATGAGCGGGGGCAGCCACGTGCGGAACCGCGTCCGTGGCGCGCGTGGGACTACGATGCGGCCGGGCAGATCACGCGACTAGCCGATACGTGGCGAGGCGAGCGTCACTTCCAATACGATCCGCTCGCGCGGTTGGCCAGTGTGAACCGGCTGGGCGGCGAAGCTGTCCAGCACCCGTCAGGTGAAATATATCGGTACGATCTGGCAGGTAACCTGCTCTCGAGGCTAGACCACGGATCGGAAGACGACAGCGCAGCTATGTCGATGACCGATGCGACCGCCGTCCCGGAGGCGCCTGGCGATCGGTTGAAGCGATTCATTGCAGTCGCCGGGCTGACGCGCTCTCAACTTGATTTCAGCTACGATGGGCACGGCAACCGGACCGGACGCGTCGCGCGTGCGCTGCAGGATGTGCCTGAGCCGGATCACAATCCCGGGCTGCTCGACAGGTTGCTGACCCGCAGGGATGTCGTCGCACCTGTAACAACACCGGAATCCGTGGAAACGCGCTACCGTTACGACAACGGGCATCAACTCAGCAGCATAGAACAGGCCGATGGCAGCCGCACCGAATACCGCTACGACGCGCTCGGTCGACGGATCGCAAAGGTTCATACGCCCGCGGGTGCAGCGCCGTCTACAACGCTGTTCGTCTGGGACGGCGACTGGATGTTGCAAGAGGTCCACGCGGGGCAGACTCCGCGCAACGATGAGTCCGTGACCTACGTTGCCCATCCGGACCATGCCGGGCCGGTGGCTCGTCTCGAGCGCGGCAAACGATACTTCTACATTACCGATCATCTTGGTGCGCCGCAGGAACTCTACGACGAGACGCGTCGGGTCGTGTGGGCGGCAGACTGCGACGGCTATGGGCAGACGAAGTCGATGATCGCCGACGAGGTCGACAATCCGATCCGGTTTCCGGGGCAATTCAGGGACAGAGAGTCCGGACTGTACTACAACCGGCACCGGTACTACGATCCAGCTATAGGCCGATATATCAATCAGGATCCGATCGGCTTGCGTGGCGGGCCAAATTTTTGGTTCATCGCGGATTACCGGGGAACGCGGCGCGGATCTTCAGGAAGAAGTATTCCTCGTCGCGGTACCCATAAGCCCGACGCTTGATCACCTTGATGGTGTTGTTGATGCCTTCGACGACGCTGGTATTGAGCGGGTGGCGACAGCGGGCCACGATACCGTGCCAATAGCTCAGCAGACGCCCGGCGAACTTTTGCAGGGCAGCGATCCCGCTTTGCTGAGCCTGCTCGATCCACTGTTCCCAGGCCTTTTCCGCCCAGGCTGGCTTGCGATAGAACCAGAGCCGTTTGAGTTCGTCACGCAGCACATAGACGCATAGCAGCGACTGATTGGCGGCCAGCAACTCCTTCAGGTGCACGGCCTGTTCCGGCTTCAGGTTATGGCGGTTGCGCAGCAACAGCCAGCGGCTGGATTTCAGAACCTTCCGGGCCGGCTTGTCATGGCGCAGTTGATTGGCCTGATCCACTCGCACCCGGTCGATCACTTCGCGTCCGTACTTGGCCACAACGTGGTACAGATCGAAGACGATTTCCGCTTGCGGGCAGTGCTCCTTGATCTCCAGTTCGTACGCCGTGGTCATATCGATTGCAACCGCCTCGATGCGCTCGGCAACACCTTCGGGAAGCTGTTCGAAGAAGGCTCGGGCCGTTTCGCGCGAGCGTCCCGGACCGACCCAGAGCACCTGCCGGCCGATCGGATCAACGACTACCGTGGCGTAGCGATGACCCTTGTGCAGCGCGAATTCATCCATGGCCAGATAACGGATCGCCGACCAGTCCGGCTCGGCCACACGCGCTCGCAAGCGCATCTTGTCGATCGATTTGACCGTGTGCCAACCCAGATCGTAGAAGGCGGCCACCGCCTGTACGCTGGCCGATTGCAGCAGCTTCTCGCAGGCCTTGGCGAATCGCTCCGTCACGCGCTGGTAGCGGCCCAGCCACGTGAGCTTTTCCAGCCGCGGGCCGCCGCAGCTTTCGCACCAGACTCGCCGACGCGGAACGTGCAGCACCACTCGGTATTCAAACAACGGCAGATCGCGCACGCGGCGAACCGTCGTCTCGTGGATCTGCTGGCAACGTGCCCCGCATTGTTCGCAGTACATCACCTTGCTGACGGGTTTCAGATACAGCGAGAGCGTGTGGCTTTCGCCTTCCGGCCATTCCACCCGCTCCAACCGATAGCCGGTCCAGCAACCCAGCGCTTGAAGTGCCTTGCGATCAAGCAATTCTTCCTCCTGACCTCCTGAAGTCAGGCGTCAGGTTACGCAATCGCCCTCAAACCCTCCACGGTTTCCTACGAAGAACCAAATTTTTATGCCTATGCGGATGGCATTCCGACACAGAAGATCGATCCGAGTGGTCTTGGCACGATAGCAATTGGTGCTGGTATCGGAAGTGTCGTTCCGGGGCCCGGAACACTGATCGGTGCAGGAATTGGCGCCCTGGTCATGATCGGAGCGGGCATCTGGTACATGACCAGGTCCACGGACGGTACGCAAGAAAAGGTCAAGGAAAAAGATGACTGCCCGAACAAATGCAATCCATGCAAAACCGTGTCGGGGAAGATCATCGCAGTTGGCACATTTGGGTACAGGCCGCTCGACGTGATACCTGATAATGAAATGCAACATGGCGTGTACGGGTCGCATCACAATATATTTCAGGCCAATCAGTCACCATATCCAAAATGCATTTGCTTCTGGGCGAAGCAAAAATATGTGCTTAAGCCGGAGCAATTAACGTCAAGCATGGTGCCGATTGAGCCATTTCTCAACTCACCTTGATAGGGAGGAGGCGCATCGTGAAATACGTTTCATCTGGACTAGATATCCACATCGGCGATCATGTTATCGTCGAGGGGGACGTTGCTGGCCTTGTCGTGTGTGATTTCGACAAGCGCCAATGTGTAGATGGGTATGATGACTGGCTTATCGATCAAGAGTTGGTCGGAGGCGGAAAAATGTCAGAAGGTATTCTTGTGGAAACAAAGGCGCTCGGATTTCTTTACTACTCTAGTGAAGATGATGAGATAGTGAAGGACCCGAAATTTACCGATGCGAAATGATATTTTCGAAATATCACGACGACAGTCGATTAATAGTTGACAAATAATGACGTTTTGAGTTGGTAAAAATGCAACCCATCATTCGCAAGGGTGACATGACAGATCACGGCGGTGTCGTGCTCGATGGCTTCGCAGGCATGGATCTCAGTGGTCAGCCAGCGGCTGGCGTTGGCCATATGGTCAGTTGCCCGAAATGTAAAGGCATATTCCCGATCATTCAGGGATCGAGCCAGTATTCGATTGAAGGTCGCGCTGTCGCCTTGCATGGTATGAAAACCGCCTGCGGCGCATCATTAATCGCCAGTCAGCAGCAGTTTCTTGCGGATCAGTAGAACGCGTTCCCAGACCAGGTTTCTCCAACTGCCAGACAGTCACCCCTGGATCGATTGCGCGTTAATCGCCTCGCAGTCTTTCACCAAGGCATCCAACGCACGACGCCCCCACCGAGTTTGCTCACCTTCGCCCGCGCCTTCCTCCAGGGTCGCGAGCGTGGCATGGCAAACCAGAGGTCCGACTGGCACACCGATTTCCCGAGCGATGCAGGCCTGCGGTCGCGCAAGACCCTTGAAATTCCCCAGCGCCTTCTGGACGAAGTATTGATAGCGATAAAGTGCAGTCAGGTACGCCCGCTTCCATATCCGGCGATAGCCGTAGCGGCACTTCTGCGCCGCAGTGGCCATCATTCGACAGGTAAGCGATTCGTCGTCAACGCGGCGCCGTGATTCGTAGTGGAACAGCGAACGCGAAATCCCCACCAGCCCGCAGACACCGTACTTAACGGGAGGCAGGTCGACCAGGCGAAAACACCGGGGCCATCAACAAAAACTATTGAATTTTATTTCCTATACGCCGGATCAAATATTGCAAAAAAGGTCACTTTTTTGCCAACCTACAACGGTCGTGATCGATACTTTTTGCGTGGGCGAGATCGCACGTGGAATGGCGAATGAGCGCCTCCGATGCGACAACGTCGATCTGACACCGTAGATCAAACATTGCGTAATATACCGCAATCGCCAAATATTATCCGAATATTTTCAACCTTTCGATATATATCGAATAAATTACACGTGAATAACAGCTAATTATTCAAAGACAACTTATTGAGACTGCGGACATCTTTTCTGAGAGACAACAAGCACTGTGGGCTCTCAGAAAAGGTGTCTTTGGCCCCCTAGACAGATCAAGGACTTGGACATCTTTTTTGAGACAACCGCATGGCGCACATCTCAGAAAAAGTGTCCTTGGGCACGGGAATTCTCAGAAAAGTCGTCTTCGGGATGCTGCCCACTTCCGACTACGCGTCTCGGCGGAGCTTGGCAACAAGCATCGGCGCAGAAGTGCGCATCAGAATCCGATCGTGCTGATCGGCATGTGCTATAAATGTGCATATCGTGTGCGTTGATCAATCTGCTATGGATCCAAACGTCGACTACGACCCAACGCCATCCGGTGGTTTCGACCAGTTCATGGAGTCGTTGAGGGACCGTGATAGCGGCGCGCCGATCGTCTCAGCTCGCCGGTTCGCGGCCGCCTTGCATATCGATATGCAAACGCTCTCACGGCTGGCCCATGTCCATCGCAATACCTTGAGCCGACTGGCGGGCTCCGAAAGCGTGCAGAAGTTCCTTCGGGACGCACTTCGGATCATCCGAGCGGCTACCGATATCTCCGGCGACGTTCAGAGGGCGCTCTTCTGGTATCGCAATGAACCGTTGCCGACCTTTGATTACAAGACTGCTGAGCAGCTCGTTTCAGAAGGGCGCACTGAAGACCTGCTGCGTTACGTTACATCGCTCGAGGCCGGTGCGGCCGGATAGGGTCGGGTACACCCGTTGCGGGTCTGCAAAATAGCGGCTACTCTCACGTCGTAGCCAGCTATGTTCGGCGAAAGAAAACAGGGAGCGGGGCTTACCGGCTTGGACGTGGTTCCGCGGCATGTTCTCGCCCCACCTCTTCAAATGCCCGCTTGATGAGCGGGCATTTTCTTTTTCGCTCCCGTTCGTCCGTATGTCCGCGCGAAAGTGTGTATTTCGCACCCGCTCGCACACAACGAACGGTAGTTTGCGGACCTCAACATCGGGTGTAGCGCACAATTGGGACGGCGTCGCGAACGGCGTCTGTATCGAGCAGATACGCATGCTGCGCTGCCAGGCTCGCCGCCTTGGCTTCGAGCGCTTCACGCAATGAGTACAGTTCTATGATCATTTGATGTGTGGGCCGCGTGACGGTCAGGCCTCACCGCGGCTCGTACGTCAACAGGATTTCCGCCTCGACCCCTGAGACGCATGGCGACAGATATCTCGGATTCGACCGAGCATGCGCCCCTATCGCCCGGGCGACCTGAGAGCAGCGATCCGTTCTGGATGTCGGCGGCGTTGAAGCGATCGGATGGCGCCTGTTGGCCCGGCGGCTGATCAAACGCAGCCTGTCGCACGACGCATGAGCGCGCGTTTGCCGACATCCTGGTGCCGAGACAGCAGAGGTTCGCTTTCCGACGCGACCATTTTCCAGTGTATGACCTGCTTAATCGCTTGCGCCCCAGATCCTTGGATATGGGGCGCGACCGATCAGGTGGAGGTCGAGCGTACCTTCCCCACGATCGTGCATGTGGAGGCGCTTCGTCCGCGCGGCGTGGCGCAGGACTTGTGAATCCTTCCCCCAAGACGCCTAGAATTCAGTCATGGCTGCATTCCGCAAGGAGACTGTCATGACTCAGTCGATGATTGGTTGGGTGGTTGGTTTTGCGGTGGTCGCGGTGGTTGCAGTCGCGTTGGCGCGCCGTTACCAGAGCGAACATTCAAGTATGGAAGTCGTTCAGTGGTTGGATTCCCATCACTTGGGGTGGATACACCGCAAACATTGACATCTCCGCGCTGGCGGCGATAACCCCGCCTTGCCGAAGTTTACCGGGGACCAAACGCACCGATGCAGGCGGGCGCATGAAGTCGACCATTTGGTTGTCTCACCAGGGGGCGTGGCAAGGAAGACATCATGGATGATGAAGTGTGTACAACCCACACGCACGTGGCACGCCCTCGCGTGATGCAGACCACGTCTGAGCGCTATCGCGGAATCGTCCACTTGCACCGCATCGGAGAGGATCCCGGCACCTCTGAGCAATACGATACCGAAGGGGATTTTGCATCGGACGTGGAGGCCCGTGACGCCGCGCGAACGCTCGCGCGCAGATTGCTCGAAGAGCAAATCCAAGGGCACGAAAAGGCGCAAGGCATCGATTGAATCTGCGTCGGCGGCCTGGTCGTTACGCAACGTCGATCGGCAACGCGACGTCCATCAGCGCGTAGCGCGCCAGTCGCACAATGCGGCCGCTCGTCCGTTGATCTGCCTTGAGAGCACGGGACAGAAAGGAATGTCGGTGTTACGACGCGAGTTTCCCGTTGACCGGCAGCATGGCGTCGGCTCGCGCAATTTCAGATCGGGACGCGCGTCTCCGATTGACGCGCGCTGCTGTTCAACAGAGAGCCGTATCAAAGAACTGCGTCGAACATCCAATGTTCGCCTCGGTTCTGATCGACGATGTCTTCTGCGTAACGTTGCGAAGCCCGGCGTGCGTCACCGGCACTGGCAAACGGCGAACCGTCTACAAGCTTGAAGGTCTGGCTCCGGGTCAGCGTGGTGTCAGTACCGCGCAGGCAAACCTTGACCGCCGCGTCGAAACCGGCTTCGTGGTTGTGAGTACGGCCAGCGCCTGTGTGAAAGTGAGGATAAATCAGCGGATATATTTCGAATCCGCGATAGGTACGCATACTCATGATGAACTCCTGGTGATTGATGGCTACGAATTGCGTAGACGAGTGCAATCAATCCTGTATCGGCGCTACATGGTTAGCGTCGAACAAATCGGTTTCAAGGCACACCGGGCGAAGCCCGTTCGTCTTTGTGCCGGAAATTGATACGCCCTTTGGTAAGGTCATAGACCGACAATTCCAGCCTAACCCGGTCGCCGGCGAGAATACGGATGCGGTGTTTGCGCATGCGGCCCGATGCGTACGCCGCAACGACCGCGCCGTTTTCCAGGGTAACGCGAAACCTGCTGTCCGGGAGCACCTCATCCACGACGCCGTCCAATTCCGGCAATTCTTCCTTTGCCAAATCAATTTCTCCAATCAATGTGACGCGCCGCAATCACAGCGGCGTGCGGATATCCGGTCCCCGACAGGGAGCGGTTTCAGTGCAAATATCGAAAACGCCCATGCGTGGGGGGCGCGTACCAACGCGACATGCGGGCCGCACCTCGTCCGGCGTTAACGTGTCTCGTTATCGCGTCTCGGTGGAGCGCTTCTTCCCGCTCGATTTGGCGGGCGCAGAGGGTGCCTTCGGTGGCACCCAGTTCAGCGCCGCGCCGAGCACCGGCAAATCCTTGGAGCGCCGTGGTCTCGCGAGTGACTTCTTGTTGCGCAACTGACTCATGGTCGAAGTCACCTCCATATGCGTCGATCGCGAACTCACGATGAATGAGCGCCCGATTGTTCGCCGCCGGATGCGCGGCATCCCCCACTTTCTTCCTTGGGGTGTACGTCTTGAGGCGAAACGGTAGCCGCAGCAGGACTGTGGGCGCCTGCGGCAGATGCGAAAGATCCCCGACGATGACTGCGTGGCCGATCCTGCACGCAGGACCGACGAATGATGTGGATTACTGAGGAACGATGTTCGACGCCTGCAGGCCCTTGGGCCCGGGCTTCGTCTCGTAGCTGACCTTTTGACCTTCGGCCAGCGTCTTGAAGCCATCGCCGCGAATCTCCGAGAAGTGCGCGAACAGATCGTCGCCGCCGCTGTCAGGCGTGATGAAGCCAAAACCCTTGTTGTCGTTGAACCACTTGACGGTACCGGTATCCACGGAAATTCTCCTGATATTGGACAAATGTATGCGCCCCGATAGGGGGGCACGAAAAAGGATCAAGGAGGGAGAGGACAACGAATACCGCGTTCCGCGGTCAGTGATGACCAGCAATCGCGCTTCTTGAAGGCTTCAGACACCCACCCTACGGGGGACCAAACACCCTGTCAAGCTGTTTCGGTCGGAGCATTTCGGGTGGCATCGCAAGAACACGCCGCGATCGGCGAGGCTCGCCCCGGTTGTATACCCTTGGCTCCTCGGTTTTGATTTGCTTCGAATGTCTAATTGAAATTTCGACGATACCGTCAGGGCACCATCTCCCCGCGTATCGGCGATTGTTCACACGCGGCTGAGCCGGTCCGTGCCGCGCCCAATCGGGGCGGCATGCCATGCGGCGGTTCGCGCAGAACTTTCGCTGTACAAGTTCGCCAATGGGCGTAGGATGGATTTGTTGACTGACTCGCTACCGATTCCCGCGCCACTCAAGGCGCCCCCCTCCGAACGTGATCGGGCCTCTCATCGAAACCGCGCAATGCGGACGAGCGCGCCGCGTATCGGCTGCGTATGCGAAGCGCCTGATCGATGCATGTCTACAGGACACGAGCGTGTTGGATAACGCGTCCTGATCTCTTCCTCGGTCCATCCTGTTTCTGCGTCCGCGGCGCCGCCACAGACTCAAACACGCCTGGCGCATGGCGCGCCGGCAACGTCGGGAGGCTGGATATGAACAGGAAAGACCTGTTGAAATGGATTCGACGCGATGGTTCTGGTGTCATCGAACAGTTCCTGCCGTATGACGCTCGTGCCGAGATGGACGGCGTCATTCTCGATCGTCGTCATGAAATCGATGAGGATGCCTTCCTGATGTTTTTCTCGATCCGCGCGCTGTTGCGCAAAGGCGGAATGGCGAGCTACGAATCGGACCAGGAAGCAGGCCAGATCATGGCACTCCTCAAGCTTTGACTGTTCTGGTCGCGACGATACGCTTCGCGGTGGCCACGGGCCCCGCAGCAACTGAAGGAGGAAGGAAAATGCAACTCGACTCAACCCGATTCCATATCGACCCGACACCGCGCAGGGCCGACGGGGAATACATGGCACACGCGCGGATCAGCATCGATCGTGCAGACGGCAGTGAGTGCGACGTTCAACTGAGCGGAGATCTGGCTGGCTTCGACGTGCGCGAGGATGCGATTGCCTTTGCGAAAAACTGGGCGCTCGAATGGCTCGACGCGAATTTGGTCGACGATCTCCCCACGTCGATGAATTGAAATTCGGGTGGCACGCCAGCCGCCCGAGCAATCAGGGCGTCGCCGGGATCGAGGCCGACGGCAATACATGCTGCTGCCAAAGCAGGCTGACGCGGTGTCGAAGGACGATCGAGAGAATGGCCATCCTTGGAGGGCCACAGACCAAGGCAGCAAGCACGCCCTCCAACGGGCTCATCACCGCCAGATCGGGCCGCATGCGTTCCGCATCCTCGAAGTCCGCGACTCTCGTGAGCCGAACTTCCTCCCAAGTGCGGCGCGTCGCGTCGGGATCTCATTCCAGTCGGTCGAAGGCACCCGCTTCGAGATCTTTCCTGAAATGCTGTAGCCAGTCGCTTTCGTCGCCGATCACGTATTCCTTCGTAATCTGCGTCGAGAGCCTGGTGATGGTGACATAGCCCTGTAGACCGAGGTTCTCATCACCCTTCGGGTCGGTCGTATCCGTTTCCTGAAGATCGAAATCGCCCTCTGCCAAGCCACGGCACTCCAAGGTCGCCAGAAAGTCTCTGTGTTCATCCGGTTCGATCAGCCGCATATCCGGCCCCCTCGTGTTCAGCGGAGATGTCGCGCGGCTCGATGTCACGGGGCCGACGGCACGCGTTCGAGCGTTGAAATCATACACACCCAACTCATGCGGAATACCTTACGATCCCCCACATACGGCGCCACCGGGAAGCAAGCGTCATCGCCTGCGGTTTTATCGTCTGGGTCCTTTCATGCTTTCCGACTCCATGGCTGCATTCCGCTCCTCGCTCGCCTCGACAAGGTCCATCGCTTCGTCAACCGACGCCGTTGCGCGCTCGGCGGCCGCTTTAGTTTCGTCCTCCGGGGAGTCGACATCGCTGTTGCCGTCACCCGGGGGTAGCAGCATGTCCTTGAGCATCGCGCTCAGCTCAGGCGTGTCCCATGGCAGGCCACGCCTGGTTCGGACCTTTATGTAGTGTTTCACTTCCGCGTCCTGCTCCGCGGTTAACGGCAGCCCCTGGAAGGTACTTTGGGGGTCAGAGTTTGTCATCGCTGTCTCCTCCTGCTATAGCGTCTTCAGTGTAGTCCCCTTGCGACCATGAGAGTCGTGATCGAAGCGCTCATTCGTCGAATCAAATGCCGTGCGTCGCTGCGGCAGGCAACAGCTGGCCATCAGCAGTCGTTGGCTGCCTACGTCACCATGACATTCGATCGGCCGATTCCGTCAGTCAAAGGACATTCCGTCCGTTCATGACCGACCGATCACGTAGGAATACGAATTGATATGACCATACACTCAGACGATATTGGAGCGAAGCTGACCAGCGACGGCCCATGGCTGTAACTGACCGACGCGGTTCACGGGATGCATCGGCGATGCGGGCAATGACATGGCTCGCGTAGGCCTTAACCGATCCATATGTGCGTAGTATGTTGACGTCAACGGAACAGGACACCAGGTCGACCCGCTACTGGCCTGCTTCGGCTTGTGGCTGCGGGCACGCCAGAGAGCGAACATCGAGCGTGCGAAGGAGTAGGGGCGGACGCCACCGATCGCCTATGCTGGAAGCTCACGAGGAGCCGACTATGACGCCACATGACGTGATGATGATCTTCGAGCGGATGAACGCAGAGGGAAAGGCGGCCGCCGATCTGGACCATGCTTGTGCCGGATTCGCTGGCTGGTTGGCGGAGGCATGGAGTCGATTGAATGAGGATGAGATCGCAGTTCTGACGTCGATCGGCGCCTCGCTGTATCGCGAGGGGTATGCGAGGCGGTACTAGGCAGGCTCGGGGGCCAGCGTGAAGATATGGGCGGGGCGGACCGAAAGGGCGTATAAAGTCCGAATGACTATCCCCTCCGTTACCGCCGAGTCGGTCCTGGGCCTGTTCCGGCTCATTGCCGGGAGGGAGGAGCGCCGGACTTCCGGCGAGTCAGCAAGGATGGCGGCGCTCCTGGCTCTTGCCGAGCAGCTTGCACGCAACCATCGGGCAATGACAGAAGATGGTTGGGATGCAGCCGTCCGTGTTGGCGGCCTGTTGTTGCAAGCGGAAATGATCAACAACGACGCTGACACGGTGGCGCTTGAGCTGCTAAGCCGGCTGCGGCAGCGGAAATGAAAAGCGCGTTCGAGCGTATAGCGAGTCGCCCCCTGTGGAGTGGCCAACATGTCGACACACCTGCTTCTTCTCTACAAGGGGTACGAACTTCATCCCCTCGTCTTCGCCCGTACATTCAGTCGCTTTGACGGACATTCCCGTTACGCCGAAGGGTATGACATCGCGGTACGGATATGCCGCCCGGGCGCGATAGCAACCTCCGCCGCGAGCCGTATTTTCAGGCTGGACCAATCGCATGCATACTCCGACTTTGGTATAGCAAGGCGTGCCGCCCGGCAGCAGGGAAAGGACATCATCGACGGAAAGGTGAGTGGAGCTTCGGTCATCGACATGTAGTTCGGTCAAACGCAGCGGTCGGCCACGACGACGCGAGAAGCTGAACGCACGCATTCTTCCTCACCGGTATCGCCACCATGCAAAGTGATCGCAATGCGATTCCGTACTACCTTGTCTTACGGACTGACTGTCCACCGTATGTTCTGAACGCTGACCGCCACGTGCTGCGCCGCGAGGCAAGCCCTCTCCTGCGAGCGTTCGCGAGAGCCCGCGGCGCGCCGACCTCGATCGCGGACGACGCATGGAGCGACTTTTCCGGCTCGGAATCCATTTCGCTCCTTGAGCGCACGGAGATGCGGGCCTATGCACTGGTTTGCGGGGCCGAAAGCGAACATCAACTCCGGTTACTTGCTGCTCTCTGACTGCACCAACCTGCGCATTCCTTGCGGACGGCGAGCTCAGCGGCCTATTCGAAACGAGGTCTGTTTGCGAAGGCATTCAGTCCGAAAAATCGTCGATGGCGGCGTGACTGGAGGTACGCACATCTTCGATCGATCAACCCGGGTGGGCATGGTTATGGCAGCCTCATGCCGAGCGGTAAATCAACCGCTATAGTCACGCCCCTCGTGAACACCTGTCGAGAAGTATCGATCACTTCCTGGATCTGCGTGATCTGCGCCACAATCTCGCGCCGTTCTACAGCCCGATGGGTTGGCCATCGGCTGATCCGGAGCTCATGACCCGCAGGTTGCGTTGTGGGCTACTGCTCGGGATCCGGTCCGAGCGTCGTCCATGCGTCGTAGCGCAGCAGGCTTTTGGGTGGCCGCTCGACATTTGGAAGCAGCCTTTAGGCGCATCACCACTTGATTGACCGAAACGGCTCTAGCAGCCACTGCACGGCAACGTACCGACTTCCCCTTCCCACTCGCCCATCCTGTACTCAACACCCGTGCATCTGACCGCGATCCTGTTCGAGCGATCCGACTCGATGCGGCCCCTCGCTACGCGAGCACACCTCACTTCGGAGGATCTATGAAATATTATCCAAGCACATTACCCGATCGACACGACCAGGTGACCCGACAAAAGGACCGCGACGATCTGGCCCGAGCCGATATCGAACGGGCCGAAAAGCGTACCCGCGACTATGCCGGCATCGATTCCAATGCGAGCAAGTGGCGCTATTCCGATTCCGACCGTCAGGTGAAGTAGTGGTGCAGCGTTGCTCCCGATACCGCCAGAGGATGGCGCTCGCCCCTCGCGTTGTTGCGCGCCGATCCCGCATGACGCGTCGCGGACGTTCCGGGATCAGGTATACCGCCGCAGGCGTATCGAAAAATCGGCGATCGCGGTGACATCGCTTTGCTCCGCGTAGCGGCACCAATTTTGCAACTGGACCAGCAATTGTTCGCGCGATGCATGTGACCACGCCCATAGCTCGAGCAAAGCCTCATACCTCTCCACGTACACGCGTATTCGCCGGCTGGCATTGCGGCTCGTCAGCGCCTGCTGGTCGGGCTTGTCCCGATAGCCCCAGGCCTGGCGCAGCCACCGTTTCATACCAAGCACGAACGCGCGCTTGTCGTCGCGGCTCATGTCCTTGATGCGGCGCAGCTCCCACCGGCAGGCGCGCTCGAACATGCGCGCATAGGCGGCCATGACTTCATGTCGGTTGCGGATGATCGCTTGCAGCGTCGCGTCGTCGACCACGGCCTTGTTCGAGAGCAGGCGCGGCTTCGTTGCTACCCGCCGAATGGTCGCCAATCTCAATGCTGCCAGCAGGCGAATGTACAGCCAGCCGATGTCGAACTCGAACCATCGGTTCGACAGCCTGGCGGACGTCACGTACGCGTGGTGATTGTTATGCAACTCTTCTCCGCCGATCAGGATGCCCAGCGGGAAGAGGTTGGTGCTCGCATCGGACGTGGCGATATTCCGATAACCGCCGAAGTGGCCGCCACCATTGACCACGCCGCCGGCCCAGAACGGAATCCACATCATCTGGATCGCCCACGCCGACACGCCGGGCAGCCCGGACAGCCCGACGTCGATCACGGCCAGCAGCCCGACGCCGAGACTCGGATAGCGAGCATAGACGTGGGGTTCGAGCCAGTCGTCCGGCGTGCCCACCCCATACCCGGATCCGAACCTACCTGCATGAGATCGGATCCCTGGAGATCGTTCTCTAGCGTACCGACACACCCACCCCTGGGAACGACAATGATCGACGTCACATAGGAATCCGGAGTTGATCGTGGAATACCCCATCTTTATCACCCGACAGGAAGGCCCAGGCTATCGCGGATGGCTGCCGGATTTTCCCGGCGCGCACGTGGAGGGCCACACATACAGCGAGTTGGCAAACACCGCAAACGACCGGGTCAATGAACTGTATGACCAATGTGCGCGCCTAATTCCGTCCCCGACAACGGACATGGCGGCATTGCATGCGTCGTGCATCGACGACGGCGAGGGAATCTGGAGGTTCATTGATATCGCCCGGCCGACGTCGTGTTCGGTGCTGGTCTTGCTATGCCTCCCCAAGCAGCTCGTCGAAAAGATCGATGCAGTGGCGAAATCGCGCCATATGAGCCGCGAAGCGGTGGTGGCCGAGTGTACGGAAGGAATTGGCCACCCAGCGTTGCGGTCCTCCTGCCACGAACTTGTCTTGGCGTAGCTGCCGAACGCGACTCAGCGAATTCATCTGCCCGGGTTGCGTCGCTTCACCGATGCGGGAAAGTGATGCATGCGCCGTTTGTCGTCACAAGCGACGCGCCAAAGTAAAAAGCCGGCGCTTGGCCGGCTTCGAGTTCCGCCTTGCTGGGGCGGCTCCACGTTCTGTTTGAGAGCGAGGAGTTTTGCTACACATGCGCTATAGGTTCGGCAGAAAACCCATGCCCAGACGTTTCCTTGCATCGGAAATACGTTGCTTGGGTGTAACGGCTTTCCACGAATGGGCATGGCTTCTCTGCCGCTCCGGGTGAACCACGGGCATTCCATCGTCGGTCGCGCGTGCCTCCGCCTGTTCTTGTTGCTCGTCCTTCACATTTTTTTCCCATTTCGGGTAATCGTTCATCAACATGCTCCCTCCACAACCCCAGTTTCGTCATTGATTGGCTCGCGCCGCCCGAGTCGACATAAAACTGCGCAAGCGATACGGATCGCGACGGCCCACTTCGATCACGGCGTTTACATCTCGATGAAGTCTGCGGCCGATCTGCAGTCTGTGCGTCATGTGTCAGCCTGCTCGTGCGAGCGTCTGAAGTCGGTACGCTGCCGTACGGGCGGGATGGCATGGATGCGGGTCTGGCATCAGCGCCGTTTCTCAAGGCGCTTCAAATCAGGGAGCAGGCGGTCGAATTCTCGCCTGACCACGCCGTAGCATTCGCACACGCGCTTCTCAAGCCCGGAGCGATCCAATACCTCGATGTGCCCATAGTTGTACCGGATCAACCCGGCATCCTGAAGTTTCAGCGCAGCTTCCGTCACGCCCGACCGGCGGACACCGAGCATGTTGGCGATCAGTTCCTGCGTCATTTTCAGTTCGCTCGATGGCAGGCGATCGAGGCTGAGCAGGAGCCACCGACAGAGCTGCTGATCGATCGAGTGATGTCGATTGCATACGGCTGTTTGCGCCATCTGTGTGATGAGCGCCTGGGTGTAGCGTAGCAACAGCCGCTGCATCGAACCGCCTCGACGGAACTCGTCTTTCAGGATGCGCGCATCGAGTCGGTAAGCGTGTCCCGCGCTTTGGACGATCGCGCGGCTCGGGGTTGTTTCGCCCCCCATGAATAGCGCGATGCCGATCAACCCATCGTTGCCGACGATGGCAATTTCGGCTGAGGAACCGTCTTCCATCACGTACAACAGCGACACGATGGACGTCGTCGGAAAATAGACGTGACTGAGCGCACCACCCGACTCGTACAGCACCTTTCCCAACGGCATGTCGACCAGCACGAGCTGCGGCGAAATATGCGCCAGATCTTCTACCGGTAATGCTGCCAGCAGATGATTTTCGATCATGGATGGCTGACCCGACATATGTCACTCCTCCAGTGGCTGCAGCCTCTACCCAAGACGCCCCAACGACACGAAGCGTCATCGGCTTGAGACTCGAACTCGCGAAGCAGACCTTGAGCGAGAATCCTGGCGTCTTCGAGCGCGAGACCGTACTGCTCTCGATGTGATATCGTCCAGAATGACTTTCTGCGTGTATTCGATCATCCTAGCACTCCGGGTGAAATCGAACGGATGCGGTCGACTCCGGACAGGTCGACGGGAAGCTGGCAAGGACGATCCGGCGACATCGGACCAATATGCCCCGTCGATTATTACTACACGCGATGTTCGGGCAGCGTGCGGTCCTTGCGGATATTCCCCCGCCAGGATCGATGCCTGGGCTTTCGCGTCAAGGCTGATTCTCGTACGGCGGAAATGCCGACAGGCGTGGATCGTCCACCGCGCCACCGACGGTGAAGTGATACAGGGATTGCCAGGCATGATCCTTCGCGCCGAGCAATGTGTGCATTTCATCATCGAAAAAACAGCCGATCCCCGTCGCGCGTACTCCGGCGGCTTCTGCTTCGAGATAGAGCGCCTGGCCAAGCATGCCGCATTCCCAGAACAGATGGCGATAACGCCATGGTTGCTTCAACGCGATTTCGAATCTCGCGATCATCCCAAGCGCAAAGCAGGAATCAGCACCGATATCCTGGTGGCAGCAAATCAACTTTGCCGCCGCGCGCAAATCGTAAGGCAGCAGAAAATAGAGCGGCAGATGGTCCGGCCCGATCTTTTGCCACAGCCATTCCGGACGCAGAGACCGCTTGAGATCCGGCAGTGCGCCCGGCGTTCTCACGAGCATATAGAGGCCCGGCTCCAGGCCGTCGACGCGGTGCACCAATAGCGCCGCATGCACTGCGGCCGGAGACATCAGCGCATTCCACGGCGGCGTGTCGGGATGTGTCAGCAGGCACGCCAGCATGCTGAAAAGAGCCGCGTCGCTGATGCGCGTCGTGCCATCGAAATTCACGGCGCTGCGACGCTGTCTGGCGATTCGGGCGAAGCTGAGATCGAGGGCTGGCGTCGCCGGCGCTGCACACTGCTCCGGGTTCGGCGAGGGTGATTCGCGAGTATGGGTCTTGTGTGTGGCGCGATGAATCGAATCGATGTCCAGCCACGTCACATGTCCCGAACTCAGTTGATTGGCGCGTCCGTGCCACTGTGCCCTGTCCAGAGCGATCAGCATGCGCTCGAGATCGGGCCGCGTGTCAGGGTTGCCGATCCAGAGCAAAAGATCCGGCGCCTCCGTTTCGGCATCCTTGAAATCTTCGCGGCGATCCACTCCAAGTAAGCCGGCCACTGCATCATCCGCAGCCGACTCCATCAACCGCGTCTGCCAGCCGAGCGCCGCGGCTGCGTAACTCATCGCAGCGATGACATGACCGCAATCCTGCTGGCAGTAGCGCCAGGCGCGCATGCCGTATTTCCACACCTCGCGCCAATGGATCGAGCTTATGCCGACCAGGACACCACTTTCCGAAAACGCCTCGGTCCATTGTGGCTCGTCCACCGCAGCGCGATGTTCAAGCGCATGATCCCGGCTCAGGTAGTGGTAGACGCCTGCGGACAAGCCGGGCAGAGCCGGACATAGAAGATAGCCCTCGGTCGGATGCAGATTTCCACTCGAAGGGTTGCAGCGCAGTGCCCACCGCTGGGCGCCATAGGATTTCCACGCCGACAGGCCGAGTGAGAGTTCGAACAGGATTGCCAGATGGGACAGATCGAATCCCTGCGCGGGCGGCAAGGTGCCGCAGCGTAACGCGTTGTAGCGCGTGGCCAGGGTGTCCGCGGCTAACGGCAGAGCAACGCGCGGTGCGCCGTGAAATACCCGAAACGGATCCGGCTGGGTTGTCCAGTCGAGCCCCCCAGGGCCAGGAGCGTAGAAGTTGAGACGGTGCTTGCTGCGTTCGTGATAATCAAGCAGCGCATGCTTTGACCGATCCATGCCCCCTCTCACCCCGGAATACCCGCACACGCGGCTAGCGCAGGTCAGAATGAAGGCGCACGTGGAGTGCGGGCGCAAACGAGGGCCACTCTCACGAGATCGTGTACCAGTTCTGGGAACCACCCTTGTAAAGGTCTCTGGCAAGTCCCAGAATCCGGTCGCGATTACGGTCGAAGGCCGCAAGCAAGGCGAACTCGCCAGAACCCATGTGGGAGTTCAGTTTCGCCAGCATCGCATCGTCGACCAGAAAGGTAATCTCGCGAGAATTGTCGTAGCCCCAAAAGCATACACAGTGTCTGGAAGCGTCGTAGGTGCGACTGGGATTGGGAAAGTTGAGTGTCACGGCGCTATTCCCCATCTAACCCTCCTGACAGATATAACGCCACTTGCTCGCGTTGACATTGATGCGAGCGTCATTTTCGCGCCGCTTCTCGGCACGCTCGCTGTCCGCGCGCTTCAGTGCCGACGCGCGCGCCTTTTTCACGTCAGCGTAATCGCTGTGCCTGGCGGGCGTGGCTGGCTTCAGTTCGGTTTGCTTAGGCATGCCGGTTCCCAAAAAGAGAATTTCAAATTTCAGGACCGTCGCGGTGACTGAATTTCGTCGTCGCCCGCCCTATACGAGGACCGGACGACGACCCGCGGGCTTGCCGCCGACGGCATCTCTCGCGCACGGAACTGCCGGACCGAACCTCAGAGGGAGGCTCGGTTGACGCGCGAAGTTCGCAGCTTCGACGTTCGCGCGCAGGATCGTCGTGGTGAGCTTTCTGCTTGGCTGTGCGGACAGGGGGAAGCGTAAGGAGTCGGAGCAAAACCATCGGTCACGCACATCGAACCTCACGAGAATGCGCCCTATACCACGGCCACGCAAGCGCTATCTCGCGTCGAGGCCATGATCGCCCCCAAGCAACACTACCGTCATCAACTTGCGCGTGACGGCCGCCAGCCAGCGCTTTTTCTCAGTTCCATCCCACGAACAGGCGACGCGCAGTGCGCGCGGCGGCCTGTTCAGCGGGGCGGGCTGTTGATTTCCACCGAGTCTTAACCCACCGGGGATGCGGTCGTTTTCTTGGACTGATTTAGGTCGTTAACCCGAAGCTTTCACGGTACTCGATGGGGCTGAGATAGCCAAGAGATCGAGTCAACAGCTGACGATTTCTTCTCGTTAGCATGCTGCTGTTGCCCGAGTGCTCACCCCATAAGAGGACGGTTACTATCAGACCCGCTCCCGAAGGTACTGGATGCACTTTAGTCGTAGACCCAACCGATTCGTGAGCGCACCTCGCGAGTGGGTTGCCGCATCATCTGCCACACTGGGACGTTGTTCGGAGGGCGCGGTGCTATCTACGCCGTGGACAGACTTCGCTATTTGAAGAGCAGCGTGACCTATCCAGACACGATCGCGCCACTCGCATTTCGCTCGATGGACGACTAGCCATGCCTGAAGTGATTCAACGAGCTGAGGGGGTGACAGCCACTGACGAGTTTTCCTTTGGGTGACGAGTTGCAGCCCAACAAGAAAACAGAGCAAATCAACATACCTGGTCGCGACGCGCATGGTTGGTCTTCTGGCTTTCAATGTTTGTGAACGCGTCGGTGTGTGCTCATCCTTGAATACTGAGCGCCTTCTCTAATGCG
Source organism: Burkholderia sp. SRS-46 (assembly GCF_004343775.1). Taxonomy (GTDB): domain Bacteria; phylum Pseudomonadota; class Gammaproteobacteria; order Burkholderiales; family Burkholderiaceae; genus Burkholderia. Next base: position 273,121 of record NZ_PTXL01000005.1, read on the forward strand.
GCAATCAATTTGAATGCGTCATCCCGGCCGATCAGAAAACCCCGGCTGGTATACTCGCACCCGAATGCATAGAAGCTCGGCAACAGAGTCACCATGTCTTTCTGCTGATTGAAATCAACTTCGCATTTAGTCAGCGGGAAAAACGGAGGCACCTCGATCGACATGTTGTACACGATGCTCTCCTAGTACATTTTTCGGGGTGGCAACATGCGCTTCGCACGCAAGCGCTGCCTAGCAACGGCGCTGGCTTTTTTTCGCTTGCGTTCTGTCGTTGGCTTTTCATAGCCAGTGCGACTGCGCAACTCGCGGATCAGCCCTGTTTTCTCGATGCCACGTCGAAATCGCCGCAGCGCGACATCGATCGGTTCGTTGAGCTTTAGAGTAATTGTCGTCATGTAGATCCTGTTTCGAAAGGTTCAAATGGACACCTAGCCGAGCTGTGTCATGACGGCGCTTGCTATCTCGTCGGATTCGAATTCCGAATATCCGGCTCCGATCGACAGTGCACGATAGCCATGAACATTTGCAACTCATGTGGATGGCACATCGCTGAATCGGCGATTCTGGCGGGCACGACGGTGTCGATCCAGGTGACCTCATGTCGTCTGATCAAGCCGAGCAGTTCGTCGATGATCATTTCGCTCTCCAAAAGACAGGGGATTTGTGTTGCGCTGACGAGTCGCCTCAGCGCGCACTGGAAAAGAACCCCTGTTTGCCGCGATTGTCGTCGATGATGTTCTCAGCATAGAGCACAGAGGCACGACGGGCGTCGCCGGCGCTGTCAAATGGCGATGTGTCGCGCAATCTGAAAGTCTGGCTCTGCGTCAGCGTATCGGTGGTCCCGCGAAGGCAAATCTTGACCGCCGCATCGAACCCTGCGTCGTAGTTATGCGGGCAGCCATTCGGCGCCGTCACGTGAGGGTAAATCAGTGGATAAATCTCGAATCCACGGTAGACGTGCATGCTCATGACAAACTCCTGGCGTTCGGCCACGACGAGTCGCATGGGCGAACACATCCAGCCGGTATCCACGTTGCAGAGCAGGCTGGTTGGTGAAGGGGACTACGTTGCAGCGCGAAGGAGGGGCGATGCAGCAAGAGGGCGGATGGAGGGGCGAAAGGTCAGAGGACTGATGGTCCCCCTGACGGACCCATCATACGCGCATCGTTTGATGCACGTCCAAATTATTTCGGGTTTTGAGCAAGAACGCATCGGCATACGGTGCGACAAGCGCGCGGTATCGGCTTGCGAGCGTCAGGAGGTGACGTTGTCACGTGTCCATTCGATGACGACCGTGATCAAGCTAGCGTCGAACGAATCGCTTTCCCGTCGAAGCGATCGGCGCCCGGTCGTCTCTGTGCCGGAAATTGATGCGGCCTTTGGTCAGATCGTAGACGGACAACTCCAGCCTTACGTGATCCCCCGCGAGGATTCTGATACGGTACCTGCACATGCGTCCCGATGCGTATGCTGCGAACCGCAATGGCGGGCACTGATGATCGTCAATTCGTGGACATGACAAGTTGGCGCCGGCGCAACACTATCGTTGTGGATGCTTCATTTCTTCGGCTTCCATCGCGGCAAGTCGTTCTTCGCTTGCGGAAACGGATTCCATGGCTTCGTCGATCGAAGCTAATGCATACTCGCAAGCCAGTTTGGTTTCTTCAACCGTAGGCTCTGGCTCCTCATCGTCGCTGGGTGGAGGGGATAGCATATCTCCGAGCATCATCGCCAGTTCGGGGGTGTCCCATTGTTCCCCCCTTTGTTCCTTCTTCTTTATATAGTGGCGGATTTCTGCGTCTTGCTCTGGCGAGAGTGGAAGGTGTCGAAACGTGTTGCTTGGTGTGGCGTCAATCATGATGTTGCTCCAAAGGTTTGATTCGACTCGCTCAAACTGCCTCCGGGATTGAGAGAGCCAAGGAAAATGTTGAGGATGAGAGAACAGGTTCCTATTTTCAGCTGTGCGAATCGTGCATTCGTTCGAGGCGCCCCAAAAGCTCATCCACTTGGAGTTCGATGACCTTGTTTCGCTGCGATTGCGTGCGGAGTTTGTTGAGCTTGACTTTCCAATACGCTGGATCGCTTACGGGCGATCTCTTGATGAAGGCATGTTGTGCTTGCTCAAGTAGTCCGATTGCTCGCCTGATATGGACCAATTCGCGTTCCACTTCGCAGTACCAGCTCATATTTTCCGCCTGTTGGTTATGATTTGTATCTTGGCTTGTTGCCTTTCGAGAACACTCGAGTTCACTCAAAGGCAGCGTCGGAGCCGATGCCGAGCTGTGCGGCTGCTGCACGACGGGTACGGTGAGGGGGGAATGTGGTGCGCAAGTAGGGGCGCGACACAGACTGCAGCGGAGGGCGAGCGATCAATCGGCAAACGTGGCTCGGATGAGGCCATCATACGCGCATCTCCGGTCGAGCAACTCTCTTATTTCGGCAGCGACGAAGAACACTTATTGTTGAATGATTGGTGTGACGTTGGCGGGTCCGTCGGCACGTCGATGGCTGGTGGCACATACGGCCGGGAAAAGTTGCTTTGCGCGTCCGAGCTCATCAATGCTTCCGAGGCTAAGGCGTTGGCAGGTTAGCCAGTGCTTGATGATGTTGATGGCCGTTGAACTTTCCCGCTTGCCATCGCACCCCAGTTGCGTTTGTAGCTGGCCCGTATTTCCCGCGCCATTTCGCTCGCTACACTAGCTTTAGGGATGCGCCACGACGAGTACGAATCGAACCATGGCCGACGATGACGTCGAAGCGACGTTTGGCGCATGGTGTGCGAGCAAGTGGCAGTCGACTCACCGGGCTATCCACGGCGATATTATCCCGGTGTCGGGCAGTCTCGTTGCGGCGTAGAGCGACATGTTGATAGGGTGGAAGGCCGCATTCAAGTTGCTCCGCGGGAAGTCCGAATCGAGCTAGTGAATGCCGAACGCTGACGGCCGAGGCCCGCAGGAGCGCGTATTGCTCACGTGTGGTTGTCGTCACAGTCGCGGACTCAAGATTGAGTCATGGGAGAACTGCGTGAGCTCGGAGAGAGAACTTTTTGAGCAATGGTGGTTTCGAGCGCAATGCCGCCGATGGCGCTATGAGCCCGATGCCAGTTGTAGTGATGCTGCCAACTCGCCAAGGCTTCAATGCGATGAGCCGAGTTTTGGTACGTCCATGCATAGGCCCACTCACGTAAAGCCGACTGGATGAAGCGTTCAGCTTTACCGTTGGTCTGCGGACGATATGCCCGCGTAAATTTGTGTCGGATACCCAGTTCCTGACAGGCCCGAGCAAACTCGTGCGAACGGAACGCCGAACCGTTGTCGGTCAGTAACCGGCGCACCTGCACGCCGAGCCCGGCGTACCACGCAACGGCGTCGCGCAGGAACTGCACGGCACTGCGCTTCGTCTCGTCGGGATGCATCGCCGTGAAGGCAATCCGGGCATGGTCGTCCACGGCGACGAACAGGTACTCCCAACCCACGCCGTCCACCGTATCGCGCCGATTACCGGTGACACGATGGCTAGGACGCGCGATTCGACCGAGCGTCTTGATGTCGATGTGCAGCAAGTCGCCTGGCGCCTCGTGTTCGTAGCGCTGAACGGGTTCACGCGGTTGCAGGTCACAGCCGGGATAGTCCGGCACGCGCCAGCACGCGGCTGACGGTCGAGGCAGACACGCCTGCCTGTCGGGCGATCTGGCGCTGTAGCAAGCGCTGCTGGCGTAATTCCACGATCAGCAAGGCAGTTGCCGGAGCGATTGAACGTGGGGAGCGGGCCGGACGCGACGAGGCGTCAGCCAGTGCTGCTGCACCACCGGCCAGATAGCGACCCAGCCATTTGCGCACGGTCGGCGCTGTCACGCCATGATCGGCTGCGGCCTGCGGCACACTCGAACCGAATTCGGTGATCTCCTGAACCATCTCAAGTCGACGCGCGAAAGTGAGTCGGGCATTCTTATGGGTGTTCATCCGGCTGGGTTCCTGGAAGGTTGGGTGTTTGGCGACTTCCAGTCTCCCAGACTCAGTCCGGATGAACCATCGATACAACCTATTGAAGCTTCACAGCTAGCTGTATATGCTGCAGAAGGTTGTCGATAGCCTGCGCGTGCTCGCAGTATCTATGACCTCCTGAACACCTCGACCGCAGACCTCGCCATCACGGCATCGCTGCCCGATGAACATTCGCATGACTTCGCCCGATTGCTCACCGAGCGACTCCTTCTTGTGCTTTGGCCCAAGCTAGCCGCACACTTGGGTAAACACCCATCGCCAGAGACGCTAGCTAACCTGCCTCTTATCGCGTACGACGAAGACCTCCCATTGATTCGAGCAGTCTGGACGTCGATGTTCCAAATGTCCCCACACTGCAGACAGCCTTCACTATCGCTGACTTGCGAATCATTCAGCAACTCGCCGTCGAAGGACACGGTTGGACGGTGCTATCCGGCTGTCTTTGCGCCGATGCGCTCGCATCAGGGAGCCTTGTAGCGGCGTCGCCACTCGAAACGGCACCGTCCGATAACCTGTATCTTGCTTGGAACAAAAGCGCCACGCGCAATCCGCATATTGCGTATGTGCGTGATTTCATACTTGACTTGTTTGTGGCCGCGCCGCGCTCGCGCGCCGGACAGGAAGAGGGAGGTAAAAAATCATGAAGATTCCTGACCCAGGAATCATCTACCCTCCAGCGTCCTCCGCGAGAACTACGATCATTTTAAAGATCACACTTTCTCATAATTCGACCTGTAAATGATTCAATTCGCATTCCGAAGCTAAACATCCATGACAGACTTACTACAGTGCGAAGGCACCGCTGTGCGCGACACACCTTTCACCACCCATTCACGTGCAACCGGTCCGAGATTGGCAAAATAACATATAGCCAAACTTATGGCGTACCCGGTACGCGCCACGCCACGGTGCAGTTTCTCTTCTTAAGGTTCTCAATGTAAGCTGCGGCGGCTGCCGGGGCATCGGTCGAATATAGATACAGCTTTCTTAATGTCTTCTCTCTCGGCCGCTGCTGCTGAGGAAGCTGTCTTTCACCAATAAGCTCAGTTTTATTATGATCATCAAGAATGGTATTCAACCTATCTCGGATGGCTGGCATATTGGCTCGTAGCACTTCGACTTTTGCCACCAACGGCAAAGAAGTAGGCAACATGGCATTCAATGCCTTGACGAAGCGGCTTTCATCGAACGGCAGGCCAACTCCGCCCTCTAATTCAAGCTCGCGCTTGATCGCCGTCACGTCCTGCTGTTTAAGATAGATATCAAACTGTCCCCTCTCATGAGCTCCGTAGAGCTTCAATTCAAGCATGTGCCGAGTATTCTGCAGGAACACAAGCAGGCGGTCATTTGTTGCCTTGTCGTCTGGATCAAAGAACATCATAAACAAGAATCGCCCTCGTCCATTACGGACTTCGAACGCGATTGTAGGCTCATCACGCTCCACGGCCTCAGACCATACGTCAAACAAGCCACCCAACGACAAAGGAGTTCCCATCGTTCATTATTCTCCACAAAGGAGTTTGTAGTTCATTTTTCCATTATCCGGCAATTACATTGCCAAATTTTGGGGAATCGACCTGTATCGATTACCGGACAAGCGACGCTAGATACCCACCAACCCTCAGGCGACACGGTACTCATTTCCGCGAAATGGTCCGCAAGCACAGCGATCGAAAGGTAAGCAGACGCTGATTACCCACTCGTCCGGTGCCTTGAAGGCCGCGCACGGATGCCTCGAGCACGTGCATTCTGTTCACTACGTAACGGAGGCACGAAGACCGTTTATCTTGGTCAACCTTGGCAATCTTGCCGCAGCGCGTGATCCTCAGGAACCGATCGATACACCTCAATCATGTCGGCGTTCGCGCGAGTCAGGTAAAACCCAACGCCCCCCGTATCCTATACAACGGGACTGCCCTCTGGTCGACCGTGCCGCTCCCATTCTTGGCCCCTGCGACACGCCGGCAGTCGATTAGCTTCTCGACCACGGCCAGCCCTTCAGAAAGTCCGGATCCCATAGTCGCCGGCAAGCACCAGCCCTGGTAAAGTGAGCGCGCGTTCTCAGCCTCCTCCGGTGTGCAGGTAATAGGCGAAATGCGAGAAAAATCTAGACCACATCGACATTGCACCATGTTCGGCCGCGTCATCATGATCGGCTTTTCGCACTGTGGGCATACGTCGAGCAGTTGAACAGAGTGGGCAGGACATGCCGTCATCAACGTAAGACGATGTGAGGCAAGCATGATGCCGCCGTCTAGAAGGCACAGCGGACAAATCCGCTCCCGCTCTCGAACAAGCAAGTGCCGGGCCTCAATCACGTGATGCCCCACCGCGTAACTAAAGGCGATCGCTCGTGTTCGCCCCCCGACTTCGACCGGGCACATCGATCTCATGATCGATTGCCCGACCCGGCAAACACGCGCCAGCTCTGCAATCTCGGCGGAAACCAACGGACCGAACGCAACGCAACCTGCGTCACGCAGCAAAGCCCCTACGCTTCTCAGGCCGTTGGCATCCACCAGGCGCATGAGCATCGACGACAACGACTCGTCGGGACAGGGTTCGACGCGAAGCGCAAGCGGTAGCATCGCATCCGCTGGCCTGACGCAATACGACCCCCAGTGTTGATGTCCGCACAGAACTGACCCACTAGAGCTGAAAATTTTCATCGAATTTTGACCCACGTGATTGAATGCCCTGCTCAATCTTTGAGCAGGGGATACAAAGGTGATCACGGTGGGCATATTGGCCAAGATCAGGCGGATGTATTTCCGCGAGAAGGTCCCACTGCGCGAGATTGCGCGGCGTACGGGCCTGTCCCGAAACACGGTGCGCCGCTGGCTGCGGCAGACTGATGCTGTCGAGCCGAAGTATCCGAAGCGCGTCAGCCCGAGCGTCATCGACGACTGGGCCGCACAGCTGACAGGTTGGCTGCGTGCCGACAGTCATCGCCCGAAGCGTGACCGGCGCACCGCCCGGTTCATGTTCGAGGCGATCCGCGCCGAGGGTTACGCCGGCAGCTACGGCCGCGTAAGCGCGTTCGTGAGGCGTTGGCACGAGGAGCAGGCTGAGGCGCCTCGCAGGAAGGCCTTCGTGCCGCTCGCCTTCGAACCCGGCGAAGCCTTCCAGTTTGACTGGAGCTGCGAATACGCGTTTGTTGGCGGGCTACGGCGACGCCTGGAGGTCGCCCACGTCAAACTTAACTCCAGCCGCGCGTTCTGGCTCGTCGCCTATCCCACACAGAGTCACGAGATGCTGTTCGATGCGCACGCCCGCGCATTCGCCGCGTTCGGCGGCGTGCCGCGGCGCGGCATCTACGACAACATGAAGACCGCCGTGGACAAGGTTGGCCGCGGCAAGGAGCGTGCGGTCAACGCGCGCTTCGAAGCGATGTGCAGTCACTACCTGTTCGAGCCGGAGTTCTGCAACCGGGCTGCAGGCTGGGAGAAAGGCATCGTCGAGAAGAACGTTCAGGACCGGCGACGTCAGATCTGGCACGAAGCAGCGCTACGGCGCTGGGAAACGCTGGAGATCCTGAACGAATGGGTCGCTGGTCAGTGTCGTGAGGCGTGGCACATGCGGCACCCGCAGTGGCCTGAGCTGACAGTCGAGGATGTGCTGCAGGACGAGCGTACCCGGCTGATGCCCAATCCACGGCCGTTCGACGGCTACATCGAGCAGACCCTGCGAGTCTCGTCGACCAGCCTGATTCACTTCCAACGCAACCGCTACAGCGTGCCCACCGAGTACACGAACCAGTTGGTGAGCGTGCGCTGCTATCCGGCATATCTCAGCGTCGTCGCCAACGCCCAGGAGATCGCACGCCACGAACGCAGCTTCGAGCGGCACATGACCTTCTACGATTGGCGCCACTACGTCACGCTGGTCGAGCGCAAACCCGGCGCACTGCGCAACGGCGCACCGTTCATCACGATGCCGCAGCCGCTGCAACTGCTGCAGCGGCATCTGCTGAAACACCCGGGCGGCGATCGCGTCATGACGCAGGTGCTCGCTGCGGTGCGCGAACACGGGCTCGATGCGGTGCTGCTCGCCGTACAGGCTGCGCTGGATTCAGGACGCCCCAGCGCAGAGCACGTCCTGAACGTGCTGAGCCGGCTGAAGGCGCCCGTCACGAATGGCAGCCTCGCCACGACGAAACTCCAGCTCAAGGAAGAGCCCGCGGCCGACGTGAACCGTTACGAGACGCTGCGTGCCAACCCACCGGAGGATCGTCATGTCTAACGATATCGCGGCCCAGCTCAAGGGTCTTAAACTGCACGGCATGGCGAGCACGTGGCCGGAGCTGCTCGCGCAGTCGCGCCACACTGACTTCGAGCCGGAGCGCTTCATGAAGCAGCTGTTGATGGCTGAAACCGCCGAACGGCAGGTGCGCTCGATCGCCTATCAAATGACCGCTGCGCGCTTCCCGGCCCACCGCGACCTGAAGGGCTTCGACTTCGCGCAGGCACACGTCGACGAAGCGCTGGTGCGCGAACTGAGCGAGCTGTCGTTCCTCGAAAGCGCGCACAACGTCGTGTTCATCGGTGGTCCGGGCACTGGCAAGACGCACCTCGCCTCAGCGATCGGAATCGAAGCCGTACAGCGCCACGGCAAGCGTGTGCGCTACTTCTCGACCGTCGAGCTGACCAACGCCCTGGAGCAGGAGAAGTCCGTCGGCAAACAAGGCCAGATCGCCCACAAGCTGATGTACGTCGATCTGGTGATTCTCGATGAGCTGGGCTATCTGCCGTTCAGCCAGACCGGCGGTGCATTGCTGTTCCATCTGCTCTCAAAGCTTTACGAGCACACGAGCGTCGCGATCACGACCAATCTCAGCTTCGGCGAGTGGGCGAGCGTGTTCGGGGATGCAAAGATGACGACAGCGCTGCTGGACCGCGTCACCCATCACTGCCACATCGTCGAAACGGGCAATGAATCGTGGCGCTTCAGGACCAGTTCTGCCAAGGCAAAGACAACAAGAAAAAGAGCAGCAAAACCAGCGGGTAACGAAGAGTTATCCACACCGGAATAGATGTACTACGCTGTCTCAGGGTGGGTCAGATTTAGATGAAATCGGTGGGTTAAGACTCGGTGGAAATCAACATTCGGCGCGCTCTATGACGTCGAACGCGATGTCGCCGAACTGAAGCCCGACCGACGGCAGGCCATCCGCCGGCAGCGATCCAGACCCGTTGCCGATGCATTGCACGCCTGGATGGTGACCCAACGCAAGCTGGTTGCCGAAGGATCTGCGATTGCGAAGGCGCTCGACTACAGCCTGAAACGCTGGGAAGCGCTCATGCGCTATCTCGACGACGGGCGTGTGCCCATCGACAACAACTGGCTGGAAAACCAGATTCGCCCATGGGCAACGGGCCGCTCGAACTGGCTGTTCGCCGGTTCACTGCGCGCAGGGCAGCGCGCGGCCGCGATCATGAGCCTGATCCGGTCGGCGCAACTCAACGGTCATGATCCGTACGTCTACCTGAAAGACGTGCTCACACGACTGCCGACCCATCGCGCCGACGACATCGCGTCGTTACTTCCGCATCGCTGGGCGCCAGCTACCGCTTGATCGCCATCACTCGCCGGCTTGGGTGCCTTTACCGGGCGCTTACGGTCTTTCAGTGGACGCTTGCCGTCGATGATGGCTTTTGCTTCGTCGATGGCAGCATCCAACGCCCAGTCTTCGCGACGATAGCCCTCTTCCTCAAGACATCGAACCGGAATTTGCGTGGCGGGCTGAGCATCAGTGTCGTTCGGGATAAGCACGAAGCCGTGGAACCCGAATATCTGCAAATCCGCACCTCCGACGCCATGTTTCGGGAGCGTTTGAACTGAATATTTAAAGCCGTTGTGCGTGTTCTCGGCGCGGGTCATGTTCATCTCCAGCGTGTCGTCATCGGATCCTAGCACTAACGAACAGGGTGCGACTGCAGCGCGGCCGAATGCTGTTCCGCGCTGTCTGCGGACCGGCAGCTCTCGCCCGAGCCCGGTCCGATACGGTACCGACGAGGCGATCCGCTGCCGGCGGAGATCGGGGCCTGCGCAAGTCGACCCGTTACTGTCATCTGGGATAGCAAAGCGACTGACCGCTTTCCGAGCGGTTGCGGCCGAACACAGGACTTTTGATGCACAGCGATGGACATGCGCTTGGCTGGCCAGTGTCTGTAGGTCGACGGGAAGGGCATTGGCGTAGCGACGTGGTGAAACAATGGAGGTATTGCCGTCAGGGGTCTCGCCGCGAGCTCAAGAACTGCTCGAAACTGTTGCTGGGGAGTGGTGGGTAATTGCTGGCAGTGACCATGCTGATACCTCTGCGCATAGTTTGCGTACATGTTTAGCACGATGGAGGCGTGAGCAGCCTGAGCAGGCTAAACAAGGCATGTAAGTGAATGGGGCATATCAGTGAGCGCCGTCGCTGGTCTGGCCGGCATCTGGATCACCAAACAACAACGGTAAATCGCGCTTAAGCTTGGCGGTAAGTTCATGGTCGGGGAAACGTGCTATCGCCGAAGCCCAAACCTCTGCCGCCGTCCCGAGGTCACCGCTATTCCAGTGAGCCCCGCCGAGGTCGAACCTCGCAAGGTCATGGTCCGGGTCGAGCGCAAGCGCCCTCTCGTAGGCGTCGATGGCTTCGGGCCAGCGACAGAGGCTGGCGTAAGCCGCAGCCAGCTGAAACCAGCTCATGGCATCCGGCTGAACGGTCTGAGCCTGCTCGAGCAGCAGCGGCACGCTCTCATCGAACCGCTCCAGTTGCATGAGGGCAATCGCCAGGCAGTAGCCATATTCGCCGCCACCCAGTTCATGGGCCTTGCGAAAGCAGCGCTCCGCTTCCGCCCAGTCCTCATCATCCTGCGCCCAATGGCCCAAACGATCCCAAGGCAGCGCCGCGTTGTCGGCGTCAATGTGGGGGATGTGTTGGTCAAATTCCTGGCGGAACTCGGCATAAGTCTTCCCGATGTTCACCCCTTGGCCGCGCAGGTAGAAACCTGCCATCAAAAGCTCGTACCTCGCAATGGGATCCTCGGGGTGCGCCCTTATGTGGCGTTGCCAGAAGGGCAAAGCCTGTCGGGCGTTGTCCACATTTGAGCGCCCGAAGGCAGCAACCAGACGGTGACACCACGGCCAGATCCAGCGGAAGCGGTCAGCCTGAGTCACCAGATTATTGATTTCGCGAAACGCTGCCCGGCCGTCGCCAAGGTTGAAAAGGACATTTGCACGCCAGCCGGTGACCGCGGAAGTCCGCCCCTGCTTTTGATTCGAAAAGACAACCTGATCGAGATGATGCAGCGCTTCCTCGTACCTGCCCAGGCGGACAAAGTGGGTGCCCAGGGCAGTGTGAGCCTCCGCGAGCTCGGGATTCAACCGCAAAGCGTCGCGGTAGTGATCCACCGCCGGGTCTTGGTCGCCAAGCTGCGCGTAGCTGGACCCAAGGTTCTTGTGGATCTGAGCAGTCAGTTCGGGGACGGCAGCAAGCGCCGAGTCGGCGAGGGCGGCTTCGAACGCGCGCTTTGCTTCCTGCTCGTTATGGAGAGCGTGAAAGGCGTTTCCTATCGTGTAATGGAGGTCGCTGACCTGATGACGACCGTCAGTGAGCCTCGTGCGGAAAAAGCGGATAGCCTCTTCGATCCTCTCCGGATGTTGGCTCATGCCATCCATGCCCAGGTTAATCTCGGACATGTAGCAAATGCCCATTTCGTCGCAGCCAGCGCCCAAAGCGGCCGCGAACTTGGCGAACCCGGCGCTGATCACGTCGTCTGCGTTCTGCTCATAGAGCTCCACGAGCAGCTTTCGAGCCAGGGCCGGATCGTCGGGAACATGAAAATCCAGCGCAGCAACGCCGACTTCGGCTACGCGCCGATCGCGTGACAAGCTTGCCCAAGCACGGGCGAGATCCGCAAGCCGGCAAAGGCGCTCGACCGTCAGCTCTTCAACGAACGACACGGTCAGCGATTCCTGGTCGGTCCAGTTCGTTCCGCCATGCCCATACTGATAAGCAACACTTTCTGCAGCGCAGATGCGCAATGAGCGCGTCGGCACGTGATAGGCCACGTACACGCTGTACGGCTGCATTAGCAGGTAGTTGAGGTTCGTGCGGTCCACCTCGACACTGAGCGAGCCGTTGGCGTTCAACTCCCTTTCAGTTCCCTTCAGTTGGACGTGAACGCGAGCATTGGTGGCGCACCCATTGGCACTCGCCTCGATCTGGCAGTCGGTCCCGTAGTCCTTGCGGTCGGTCGCCTGCAGAATGAAAGCGCCACTCTCCTCAAGCCGCGTCTGGAAAGCGGTGATTGCCTTGTCCTCGATCGCGTGATTTCGATGGCGACGCGGCAGATCGTCAAAGTGATTCATATGCCTAGCTCGTTGCGGATGTTCGGTTTTTCCATTGCCGTGAACGATGCCTGCGAACTTGATTGGATGACGTGGACTTAACCCACCGCTTTCGGGGATTTAATGCCCCGAGTCAGTATCAGCGCCGTTCATCTTATCAAGGAGTGGCTTTGTCGCAGGGGCGCCAGTCGCTGCGCTTGATTCTATAGGCATCGAATGACGGTAGCGGAGACGGAAGCGGTCCCCTTAGTAATCGACGCATCTGGCCGTTCGTGGCCGATACCTGCCCGATACGGACGCCGGTCACGACGGAGTCTCAATTGCGCGCACACCCGATATAGAGGTCCACGAACCACCATTCGTGGCGCGCGGGTTCGAAATACACAATTTTCGAGTGGACATGCGGTTAAGTGAGCGTGAAAAAGAAAATACCCGCGTATCAAGCGGGTATTTGAAGAGGTGGGGCAGGAACATACCGCGGAACCACGTCCAAGCCGGTAAGCCCCGCTCCCTGTTTTCTTTCACCGAATATAGGTCGGCTACGACGTGAGAGTAGCCTCTATTTTGCAGACCGGAAACGTGTATGCCCGACCCTATCCCGCTGCACCGGTCTCGAGCGATGTGACGTAACGCAGCAGGTCTTCAGTGCGCCCTTCTGAAACGAGTTGCTCAGCAGTCTTGTAATCAAAGGTCGGCAACGGTTCATTGCGATACCAGAAGAGCGTCCGCTGCACGTCGCCGGAGATATCGGTAGCCGCTCGGATGATCCGACGCGCGTCCCGAACGAACTTCTGCACGCTTTCGGAGCCCGCCAGGCGGCTCACCGTATTGCGATGTACATGGGCCAGCCGTGCGAGCGTCAGCATATCGATATGCAAAGCGGCAGCGAAGCGGCGCGCTGAGACGATCGGCGCGTCGCTATCACGCTCCCTCAAGGACGCCATAAACTGGTCGAAACCGCTGGGAGGCGTTGAGTCGCAGGCGACGTCAGGATCCATGGTGGATTCCTCTATGCACACTATTTGCACATTTATAGCACATGCTGATCAGAGCCGCTGGACGGTGATACGCGCTTCTACGCGCGATGCCTTGCGCCAAGTTTCGCCAGCACACTCGGACGGGACGGCAACATTCTCAAAGACGACTTTTCTGAGAATTCCCGTGCCCAAGGACATCTTCTTTGAGACGGGCAGCATGCATTCATCTCAAAAAAGATGTCCAAGTTCTTGATTTTTCTAGGGTGCCAAAGACAACTTTTCTGAGAGCCCACAGTGGGTCTCGTTGATGGGAAATAATCATGAAATATTTGTCTGTACAGACGGTTGGCGCAAGGTTTGTTGAGCAGTGCCAGATTATTGTTGTCGCGTTGGCGGCGTTTTTCCCGCAGCAGCGAATCGAGGGCGATCTGGTTGCACAGAGGCGGCGATTGCGCAACGATCACGTTGCGCACGGGTCATGCCGCTCGTGGTGCTCTATCGACTTGCGATGAATTGCGCCAGGTCCTCGATGTCTTGTTGCGACAGTGCACGGACGACTGCTGGCATCGCACCGGTGGCATCGTGTCGCGCACCGCTCTTGAAGCGCGTAAGTTGATCAACCAGGTAGTCGTGCCCCTGCCCAGCCAATCGCGGATAGACATCCCTTCCTTCCAACTGCTGCCCGTGACAGGCGGTGCAGTTGTTGGCCTTGACCAGCGCATCGCCACGTGCCACGCGGGCCGCATCGGCATGGAAAACCGAATTCGGCAGCGGCGCCGTCTTCGAGAAGTACGCCACCAAGCTTTCCTGCTCACGCGGTGACATGCTGAGTGCCATCGGCGTCATGTTTGGATCGCGACGTTCGCCGCTGGCGAATGCCGCAAGCTGCTTCTTAAGATAGGGTTCCGGTTGACCCGCCAAATGCGGATAGATCTGACTGTCCGCATTGCCTCCGTAGCCATGACAGCCGATGCACGCTTCGCTGGGACGCGGCCATGTACCGCCGGCACGCGTGTCATCCTGCGAGATCTGGTCGACCTGCTTACCAAGCTGCAGTAACCCATAGAGTCCCGGCCCATAAACGATGCCGGTGACCACGAGGACGGCTAGCAACAGCCAACCCGACAGGATAAACATCCGCTTGCTGCGACTGCGTGGTTTCGTCGTGGTTTTCATCATGCCCTCCCCGCCGCCGCTTGCAGCGCCTGCAATGCCGCCTTATGGCCAGAACGTACTGCGCCATCCATGTAGCCCGCCCAGATGTCCGCTGTTTCCGTGCCCGACCAGATCAGCCTGCCGACAGACGGATGCAAAGCTTCACCGTATTGAGTAAGAAAACCAGGGGGCATCGGTGAGACGCAAGTCAGCGTCCATTGATCTGCCTTGCCCCAGTCGCGATCGTGATATGCGATGGGATGCAGCGCTTCGCTCCCGAGTGCCTCGCCATAGATGCGAGTAAGCTCGGCCTCGGCCGCTTTCGGGTCGGATGGCAGAAAACCGTTGTGAACGAACGCGTTGATCACACCGAACGAGAGATCCTCCGGTGAGTTGTCGTACGCCCATAACACCGGTCCCTTGATCTGAAAGATCCAACCGCTTAGCCCTTTTTCGCGCCAAAACGGCTTCTTGTAGACATGGGTTGTCTTGCGCATCGGCGCATAAGCTGGCCAGCGCCGTTGCATCTCGCGACGCTTTTCCGGCAGCGGCGGATCAAAGGCGATTTGGCTGCACAGCGGCGGCGACAGCGCGACGATTACGTTGCGCGCACGGATCACACCGTTCGGGGTGTGGATAGTTACTGGTCCGTTCTGCCAGTTCTCGATGCGCAGAACGGGGGTCGACAGTCTTACCTTGTCGCCCAGCGCCTGCGCCATCTTGATCGACAGGATCTGCGAACCGCCCGAGAGACGGGCTCGCTGCGCACCGCCGCTGGTCCCTTCGAGCTGCTCGTACTTGCAATCGGCCGAATTGATCATCGACAGGTAGTACAGCAGCGATAGTTTCGACGGCGAGGTACCGCTCGTAAGCCGCAAGCTCGCTGACCAATCGATCTGGTTCTCCGGTGCGATGTTCTTCTTCGCCAGCCAGTCACCCACCGATATCGCGTCCAACTCAGCGGCGCGCGGCGACGTCCACGGCGCGCCGGACGGCACGCTCCTGGCCAACTGCTCGAGTTCGTGCTGAAACTTCAGATCCGTGCCAGGTACGCCACCGAGCGCGATCGCGGCGCGCGCACCTCCCGCCAGCAGCATGGACTTACCTTGCCAGTAAGTGAGAAACGTACCGACGTCCAGCTCGCGGGCCAAATCGGCAACCGCGGTCTGACCCGGCCCGATCCATTGACCGCCCGCTTCCGAGAAGTAACCATTGCCGAGGTCGTGGTTGAGGGTACGTCCGCCGACACGGTCACGCGCTTCCAGGACCACGAACGATTCGCATCCCGCACGTTTCAGGTCACGTGCCGCAGTCAGGCCGGCCAACCCGGCACCGATGATGGCTACCTCCAGCACATCACGCTCATCACTTGCGGCACTCGCAGCGCTCGACACCTTCGGCAATACCGCGGCCGTCACCGATGCGGCCATGCCGAGAAAGCCTCGACGCGTGAGTGCGGACGCCTTCGGTGCCTCGTCGCGCTTCTTTGAAACATCATCCATCTCGTCTCCTACCCAATTTGAAAAATCTGCGTGACCTATCGGCTTGCGATGAGTTGCGCCAGGTCTTCCGCACCGACGACCGCCACCATCGCACCAGCGACATCGCAACGCGTCCAGTTCTTTAAGCTCGTAGGTGATCGACTGAGTCGTAGCGCCAGTCGATCGAAGCCGGCTTGTCATGCTTGGACGAGAGAGAAACGGCGATGCCGCTCTTCCGAGTCACCTTCAAGTGGGCAATTCGCTCAGCGCTTCTCAGCGATGCACGCCAGCACCGAGCGGCCGAAATCGTCTCCTTGTTTCGTAGCCGGAGCCAATCCAACTAATGCGTTGATGTGGCCTATTTATTACGTTTTATAGGCCTAATATTAGAGGTGAGTCGGCCTAGAATCAAGGAGCTAAAAGTCAGGGAAAACACCAACCGCGCCACGCACAAACGATGGTGTGTCGGGTCAATTTCGCGTGCAGAAGCATGTAGCGAGACGAAAAGGCCGCGGCGCTTAGATACGCTCCGTTGGGGTATATGGAGCCCTAGCAGGCTGTTGAATTTGGGAACGGTGTAAAAGGGCTTTGCGGGCGGTGCGTTAGAGATAACGTGTTCATGGTCGTGGTCGGATGGGTGACCGTGACGTAAACAGTTTCACTTCATCAGTGCGTGGGGTTCTGGCAGACCGGGTTGCATGAACCTGCCCGCTGATCTTGATTCCCTCAGTCTTGAACAGTTGCGCGCCCTCGCAGCGCAGTTGATTGCCGAGGTGCAGGTGAAGGACCGGAAGGTCAGTGAGCGGGATCGGGAGCTGCATTCCCGGCAAACCCGCGTCGACCAGCTATCGCATGAGATCGCGATCCTCAAGCGCCAGCAGTTCGGCCAGCGCAGCGAGCGGCTCAACAGCGAGCAGATGAGCCTCCTCGAGAAGGTGATCGATGGCGACGTGGCGGCCATCGAGATGGAGCTCGAGCAGCTCAAATCACTGCCGGCTGAGCGGCAACGTGAGCAGCCCAAACGCGCGTCGTTGCCGCCGCAGCTGCCTCGCACCGACATCCTCCACGAGCCCACAGCACGGGTTGCCACTGCGGCTGCGAGCCCGTGCGAATCGGCGAGGATATCAGCGAGAAGCTGGACTACGCACCGGGTGTATTTACGGTAGAGAGGCATATCCGGGTGGAGTTGCCCCCGTAACTCCGGACACGGCACCTACTTAGGTTGCTGAATCCGTGACATTGCGGCGCCGTTCGCTGAAGCGTGTTCTGCCGTACACCGACTAGACGGCATCCACATCGTTTGCGCCCGTTCGACTGGGTGTTTCCCCTACCCTGCGCCGGCTTGAATCTAGGCCGTATCGACGCTAATATTTGGCCAATAGAACGTTATCTGTAGGCCGACAATACGGACTTCGGACGCCGTTTTTTGGGGCAGGGTCTGTGTATGGCAGCAACGCGGGGCTCGGAGCGCAGCCCGAAAAACCCGGGTCGGACCACGGCGCTGCCAACCAAATTGCTCCCCGCCCCTGGGTACCTCGACCCAATCTGGAGACACGCTGTGACCGCACATCACCTTCCGCCCACAGAGCATGTGGATGTCCTGATCGTTGGCGCCGGCTTGTCCGGCATCGGTGTTGCGCGTTACCTGGAGACGGAGCGTCCGGGCACGTCCTACGTCATCCTGGAGTCGCGCGCCGTCACCGGCGGCACATGGGACCTGTTCCGCTATCCCGGCATTCGCTCCGACTCGGACATGCACACCTACGGCTACGAGTTCAAGCCGTGGCCGTACAAGAAGTCGATTGCCGGGGCGGCCGACATCTTGTCCTACCTGCGCGAGACTGCCGCCGAGTACGGACTCAATCGCCACATCCGCCTGAACCACAAGGTGATTCAAGCATCGTGGTCCAGCGCTCAAGCACTGTGGACGGTCGAGGTCGAGCGCATGGATACGGGTGAACGCAAAACGATGCTGGCCAAATGGCTGTTCAGCGCCGCCGGCTACTTCCACCACGATCAGGGCTTCACCCCCAAGCTGGAAGGCATCGAACGCTTCCAGGGGCACACCGTCCATCCACAGCATTGGCCGGACGACCTCGACTACACCGGCAAGCGTGTCGTGGTGATCGGCAGCGGCGCCACTGCCGTCACACTGTTGCCGGCCATGGCGGACAAGGCCGAGCATGTGACGATGCTCCAGCGCACGCCCACCTATATTGTGAGCCTGCCCTCGGAAGACATCATCGCCAACACGCTGCGCAAGGTGATGCCGCACGCGTGGGCCTACGCGCTCGTGCGCCGGAAGAACATCGCCATTTCGCGCGGCATCTGGTACCTGTGCAAGAAGCGGCCAAAATTCGCGCGGCGTCTCATCCGCTTCCTCAACAAGCGCCAGTTGCCCAAGGGCTATCCGATCGACGTGCACTTCAATCCGCCCTACGACCCGTGGGATCAGCGTTTGTGCGCGGTGCCCGATGGCGATCTGTTCAAGGCCATCCGCCAAGGCCGAGCGTCCGTGGTGACGGACCGCATCAAGACATTCACGGAGACCGGCATCCTGCTGGAATCCGGGCAAGAGATGCCAGCCGATATCGTTGTGACTGCCACCGGGCTCAACATTCGACTGTTCGGCGGCATCAAGTTGACGGTCGACGGCGAGCCCGTCGATCTGCATAGTTCGGTGACCTTCAAGGGCATGATGCTCAGCGGCGTGCCGAACTACGTCTTCTCGATCGGTTACACGAACTCGTCGTGGACGCTCAAGCTGGGGCTGCTGGCGCAACACTTCTGCCGCATGCTCGACCATATGGATCGCACCGGCTCAGCGATCTGCGTGCCCGAGACTCCTGACGCTGACATGCCCAGGCGTCCGCTGCTCAATCTCGGCGCCGGCTACGTCCAGCGCGCCATCCAGAACATGCCCTGCCAGGGCCTGGAAACGCCCTGGGTCATGTCGGAGGACTACAACCTCGACGTCGCCAACTTGCGGGACAGCCCGGTCGAAAACCGGTTCCTGCGTTTTGAGCATGCCCACGAAGCGAGCAGCACGGCGCGCTCGCAGGCCCGGCAAGCAGTGGGAGCCTGATCATGTCGATCCACGCCATGGATGAAGCGCGCGATTTGTTCTGTGACGCACCGACCGGTGTCCGCCTGTGCTATCGCACCTACGGCCTCGAGAGCGCAGAGCCCCTGCTGCTCATCGCGGGCCTGAGCCTGCAACTGACGTCGTGGCCCGCCAACATGATCGACGAGCTGGTGCAACGCGGCTTTCGCGTCATCGTCTTGGACAACCGGGATGTCGGCCGGTCCTCACTCATCCCGCAGAAACCGCCGGGGTTGCTGCGGCAATTCCTGCGGTTGCCAATCCCTTCCGCCTACAGCCTTGAAGACATGGCCGCCGATACGGTTGGCCTGCTCGATCATCTGCGTGTGGCGCGCGCCCATGTCGTGGGGATGTCGATGGGCGGCATGATCGCGCAGATCATCGCCGGCAGCCATCCGCACCGCACGCTGTCGCTCACCTCGATCTTCTCCACCACCGGCTCCCGAAAAGTCGGCCAGCCGGCCTTGTCCAGCATGTCGATGCTGACCAAGCCACCCGCACGCACGCGCGACGAAGCCGTGCAGCGTTACAGCGCGATCATGGCTCACATCGGCACGCAGACGTACCCCGTGGACGACGCTGCGCGACGCGCCTACGCCGCCGACGCATGGGACCGCGGCCAGCAGGCGAAGGATGCCGAAGGCATGGCGCGCCAGCTCGGGGCGATCATCAAGTCGGGCGACAGGACGGCAGACGTCCGCCGTATCCGGGTGCCGACGCTGGTGGTGCACGGCGATCGGGATCTGATGGTGGCGGCCAGCGGTGGCACCGCGACCGCAGCTGCCATTCCCGGCGCGGAGATGGTCACCATCCGCGGCATGGGCCACGACATCTCGGTGGGTGTCGTGCCGCTGTTGGTCGACCTGATCGCCGGACATGCAAGACGCAGTACGGCAGGTTCCGCAGCCGAACAGATGAACGCGAGCAGGCATTCCGCCTGAGTACGTTGCAGCGGACCGTGAACATCTGAAGCTCCCCTGGAGATGAATGCATATGAATTCGTATAACGTAGCAAGGTTCACGGCCTGGAACGCCATCCTGGGCGGTCTCGCGGCTTTTGCCACCCTCGGCCTGTCGGTGGTCGTCACCGGCGGCAACATCGAAATGGTGCCCCACGGCCCCGCAATGCTGGCGTTGCCTGCCGAAGGACGTGACCTGTTCCGCTGGTGGATGCTGGCCGACGTGCTGGGCTTCTATCTGCCGTTCGTGGCCATCGGCGGCTACTTCCTGCACACGTTTCGTGAAGAGCTTGGGGCGCTCCGCGAAATGATCGCCATCGCCATCGCGCTCTATATCGTCTGCGGGGTGACTGGTGCGGTGCTTCAGTTGTCGACCCTCCATCCGCTCGCGCATGTGTATGCCAGCGGGGAAGACGGCGCGAAGGTTGCAGCGGCAGCCGTGTGGACCGCTATCGCCAATGCCACGCAAAGCGGGTTCTGGTGGGTGGAAGGCCCGTTCGTGTTCTTCTGGACATCGATTGCCGCCAGACTGCTCAAACAGGTGGGCTGGCGCGGATCGTTCCTGCTCCATATCGTCGGCTGGAGCTACGGCCTCTTTTTCGTGTTCGGCTTCTTCCCCAGTCTCGCTGCGGTCACAGATGCGAGCGAGACCATCGGCGTCCTGGTCCTACCGATCTGGATGCTGGTATTCGGCTGGCAACTGCTCCGTCGCGCGCCGACGCTGGCGGCGCCGAATGCCGTTCGGGCTTAATAGCTTGTCGACCACCCACGTGAAGTTCGGAGTCGAAACATGCCGCTGGAAACGTCTCCGCACTGGCCAGCGCACTTTGCGCGACCCGCGAGAACATAGGCGGCGTACAGGGCGCCGCGCATTGTCGAATTTGTCGAGTCGCTGCCCAAATCGGGCACCGGCAAGATCATGTGGCGCGAGCTTCAAGAGCCGGAAGCCGCGAAGCCCGCAAGAACCGAAAGCTGAACCCATCAACGCAATCCGCATCCGTCTCTGGAGATTCCACCGTGTTCACTGTCGCCAGCAAGCTGCTGCTGCTCGTTGTGTATGGCGTCACTGTCTGCAGTTACCTGACGGCGCTGCCGCTAGGGCCGGACGCCATCCACTGGTTGCGCATCGTGGCCGCGGTGCTGCTGGGCGTGCATGTGCTCGAGGTGTTGGTCTGCTTCAGAAAGGTGGCACTGCACAAGGGGCCGCTGTTCGATAGCGTGCTGCTAACGCTGCTCTTCGGTGTCCTGCACTGGAAGCCGATGGCCGATGCTGCGCGCCACCCGCGCTGATCGCAGCGTAGCCCCCCGAAAACGCCGATCGGCGGCTCGGAGAGTCGCCTCAAAGAACGACAGCCTCGCCGTGACAACCCCCACCACCAGCAGTACGGTCCGGGCCCACGTGCCAGTGCAGCATCCAGCGCGCAAGCGTGACGCAAGACATTCGGGCGGCGCTCCAGCAGTTCGCCGGGCAGCAAGGTGGCCGGTGGCTGCGGTGTACTGTAAGCGATCATTCTACGGCGCCCATCAAGTGGAGGTGACGGCGTAAAGGATTCTAGTCCGCCAGGCTTTCACCCTTCTCACGGTGTCTGGTTCAACCATTCTGTCAATCCTTCCCGCGCATTTAGCTCGACGAACATCGGCCTTCCACGAAGTCGCCGTATGTAGCGCATGAGATTTGGCCACGATGTCGCTGGGCGCGGCATATTGCGCGTCCAGCGCATAAGCATGAGCGCCAGGAAGTCAGCGGTACTCAATTGATTGCCGATCAGATACTGGCGACCATCCCCGAGCAAACTGTTTAGATGCTCCATGGCCCCTTCGATTTGCCCACGCGCAAACTCCTTCACGGCTGCGGCGTTTGACGGTTCACCGTCGACATCCGCGTAGAACCAGCTTCGCATCGCCGGCAACAACGTGTTCGCAAGATAGATCATCGTCTCGAACCACTCGGAACGCACCGGTGAGTTCGGGGCCGGTGCGAGCCCGGACTCGGGATGTCGTTCAGCAAGGAGCATCAGCAACGCGGTCGATTCTCCTCGTGGTATGCCATCGATTACGAGAGTTGGCACGCGACCGGAGGAATTCAGGCGCAAATACTCTGGGTCGCGCTGCGCGCCCGCGTCAATGTCAACGAGCCTTGTTTCGAACGGTACGCCCAGTTCGAGTAGCATCCAGTGCACCGCCATACTTGCCGCGCCCGGTGTGTAGTACAGAATGTAGGACATGGTCTGATTCCGGTTCAGGTTTGAGCTGCCGCTACTATGTTAGCAATGGGGGACGCCAGTTGACGCGGCAAGTGTGCCTGTTACGTTCTTCAATCTCGGGGAAGCAGTAGCTGAAACAGGCGTGTTCCAAGGAAGAAGTGCAGCATAGTCGTCAGCGGTGGTCGCGAGCGGCAACTTCGCGAACAACCATACGAGGTAGTGGTAGGGATCGATTCCGTTTGCCTTGCACGTCTCAACGAGAGAGTACAGGTTGGCGCTGGCCTGCGCACCGGCAACCGTGTCTGCGAACAGCCATCCCTTGCGACCAACGACGAACGGTCGGATTGCGTTCTCGCACAAATTGTTCGAGATCGGCCAGTTTCCGTTCTCAATGTAGCGGATAAGCTTGGGCCACTGTCTGCTCATGTACAGCAACGCCTTGCCGAGCAGACTCGACGGCATGACGGTGGGCAGATGCTCGGCCAGCATGTGCTCAATGATGGCGAGCACGCGGGCGCTGTACCGGGCGCGCAGTCGCTGCCGGCGTTCAGACATCCACTTCGCGCTTCGCGCCTCGGCCGCGAACAGCTTGCCGATCAGCACGACGAAGCGCGTGGCTAGCAGATCAGGCGAGCGTGCCGCCTTCTGCACCGACTCCTCGGCCTTGATGAAGCCGCGGCGCACGTGCGCCCAGCATCCGAGATGCACGAGCTGCTGATCGTGGGCGATGCCGTTGTAAAGCTCGTACCCGTCCGTCATCAGAACAGTGCCGGGCTGCACGCCGGCATAGAACTTCTGCGCATGTCGGGCGCCGCGCCCCGGCGAGTACGAGAACATTCGCACCGGCGGCCCTGAGCCGTTGACCTGTGCCCACAGGTAGCTCTTTGCCCGAGGCCTTCGTCCCGGTTCTTTCAGCATCTGGAACGTTGTTTCGTCGCCGTAGATCAAGTCCGATTCGAGCAGCGCGTCGCGCATCAGGTTGATCACCGGCTGCGCGGCCAGTCCTACCCGCACCACGCTGGCGGCCAGCGTGTTCGACGAGATGTCGCCGCCGAAGCGACGCAGCAGCGTGGCCTGACGATACAGCGGCATGCCGTACTGGTACTTGCCGGCGATGATCCACGCCAGTGCCTCGGCTTCGTTGAACAGGCCGAGCTGGTCGGCATGGCGCGCCTCGCTCGATGCACCGAACAGTTCGTGCTTGTAGGCCCGCAGTTTCTCTTCGGCCAGATCACGTTGGGCCGTCACGAGCCGGAGTTCGCCGCGCAGCGCATCGCGTTCGGCGCTCGCGGCAAGCAGCGCCTCGTACTCCTCGGCGCTCAGCATGATGGGGCGATTCGGCATGGCCGGTTAGATCACGCCATGTGCGCGGTGTTCAGCTCATCCGCGCGTAATATCGCTGGGGATGCTTCTGGATCACGGCCAGGTCGATGCCGTCGAGCAGCCAGTGCAACTGCTCGGTGCTGAGCGTGATCGTGTCGCCTCCGTTCGGCCAGACGAAGCGGTCGGCTTCGAGTCGCTTGAGCAGCAACCAGAAGCCGTTGCCACCCCAGCCGAGAATCTTGATTCGATTGCGACGGCGGTTGCCGAAGACGAACAACGCCGAGGTCATCGGGTTCGGGCGCATCGCCTGTTCGACCAGAATCGACAGCCCGTTGATGCCCATGCGGAAGGCGACCGGATCGCGATGCAGGTAGACCTTCAGCTCTTCGTCGAACCGGAACACGGCAACCTCCCCGGCATCTGGATCACCGTGGCGAGCTCATCGACGCTCGCCTCGCCAAGATCGAATTCGACACCATTCGACAGGCGCACATGTAGCGAGAGCGCCATCAACGACGTGTCCGGTGGCATTACAGGGGAAAAGGAAATTTCTAAAAAAAACGGCGTGGTCACTACGAAGTTCGTTTCAGGCCGCCAATGGCATAACCTCGATTTTGGTTCAACTCGTTTTCCTGCGCGCGCTCCAGCGCACAATAAGCGTAGTACAAAGCAACGCTCTGGTAAGACCAGGCAAGCAACGCGAAGATATAAAAAATCATGTGATGCTCGTCACCTGGGATATGGTAGAAGTCATAGGTGCTCGCAATAATCTGTGTAGATACCAGTGCCAGCATCACACTCGCAGCGTGAAGCTTCTCTCCAATGCTCAGCAACCGCTTGACAACGTAGGCGAGATAAACCGAGAACAAGGACCACATCACCAGATAGAAATAGGGCCTGGCTTCTGCCATGAAGTCTGCCCCCCACACAATGACGGTTACTACCAAGGTGCCCACCACATACGCGACATCAGCGAAAATCGATGGCTTGTACCGATGCGTAACCGCCATCATGCCCACGACGGTGATCACTGGTACACCGGCAGCTCTGGAAAATGCATCGCAAAAAAGTGCGATGCTATAAAAGACATTTTCTCCAGTTAAAGCATTGAGCATGATATTTGACGCCGAGAACGTCACCACCAGCCACTCGATCCCGAGGAGAAGGTTGCGCTTCTTGAGAAGCTTCACGCCGTAGATTAGCGAAGTTGTGATCAATGCAAGATCAGCAAGACAATAAAGATAGAATTTGAGTTCCATGATGCAATCCAATGGTCATTGTGAATTTAATCACCATTACGTTTGCCCATGCCAACATCAGTCTTGGCATCACCGCCCGGCGCGAGAAGCCGCTGCCGATCGATTTGGGTTTCACGCGGGTATGTCAGGCAGCTGGCGCGATCCCCGTGCCAACCAGGGCTGGTGCTCGCCCGCGCAGCAAGCGAATGCCGAAGAGACACAACCATGAGCGATGAATCGCGAGTTGTGTCATGGCCTGTCTCCTTCCTATCGGCTGGCGATGAATTGCGCGAGGTCCTCGATATCCTGTTGCGACAGCGGGCCAGCCATCGCCGCCATCGCGCCGCTGGCATCGTGGCGCTTCCCGCTCTTGAAGTTCGTCAGCTGGTCAACCAGGTAGTCGTAGCCTTGGCCGGCCAAGCGCGGATACGCATCCTTCCCCTCTAGCTGCTGCCCGTGGCAGGCGGCGCAATTCTTGGCCTTGGCCAGCACTTCACCACGTGCCACGCGGACGGCATCAGCATGGAAGCTCGTATTGGGCAGCGGAGTCATCTGCGAGAAATGCGTCACCATCGACTCGAACTCGTGCTCCGACAGGCTGAGCGCAAATGACGTCATGGTTGGGTCGCTGCGTTCGCCACTGGCGAATGCCTTGAGTTGCTTCCTGAGATACGCCTCTTTCTGACCCGCCAGACGCGGATAGGCCTGGTTGACCGCGTTCCCTTCGAAGCCGTGGCAGTAAACGCAGGAATCGGCGGCACGCGGCCAAGGGCCGTTCACACGTGCGTTTTCGGCCGAGACCTTGTCGATCTCATTGCTCACGCTCAGCAAGCCATAGACTTCCGGTCCGTAGACGATGCCGCCGACTACGGCAGCAGCCGACAGCAACCAGCCTGACATGATCAACACCCGCTTGCTGCGGCTACGTGGTTTCGTTGTCATATTCATCATGCCTTCCTCCCTGCCGCGGCCTGCAGCGCCTGCAATGCTGCCTTGTGGCCGGAACGCACTGCGCCATCCATGTAGCCCGCCCAGATTTCCGCCGTTTCCGTGCCCGACCAGATCAGCTTGCCGACAGACGGATGCAGGGCTTCCCCGTACGTGGTGAGAAAACCGGGCGGCATCGGCGAGACGCAACTCAGCGTCCACTTATCAGCCTTGAGCCAATCACGCTGACGGAACGCGATGGGGTGCAGCGCTTCGTCACCAAACGCTTCGGCATAGATGCGCGAAAGCTGGGCCTCGGCCTCTTTCGGGTCGGCCGGCAGCATGCTGATGTGCACGAACGCGTTGATCACGCCGAACGAGACATCCTCCGGCGAGTTGTCGTACGCCCATAGCACCGGCCCCTTCGGTTGAAAGATCCAGCCGTTCAAGCCCTTGTCGCGCCAGAACGCTTTCTTGTAGACGTGCGTCGTCTTGCGTCCTGGTGCAAAGGCAGGCCAGCGGCGCTGCATTTCGCGGCGTTTTTCCGGCAGCGGCGGGTCGAAGGCGATCTGATTGCACAGCATCGGCGAGAGCGCGACGATCACGGTACGCGCACGGACCACTTCATGCGCGGTATGAATGGCGACGGGTCCGTTCTGCCAGTTCTCGATGCGCAGTACGGGAGTCGACAGCTTCACCTTGTCGCCCAGGGCCTGCGCCATCTTGATTGACAGGATCTGCGAACCGCCCGAGATGCGGGTCTCCTGCGCGCCGCCCTTGACCGCTTCGAGCCGGTCGTAATTGCATTCGGCCGAATTGACCATCGACAACCAGTGCAACAGCGACAGTCTTGCCGGTGAGGCCCCGCCCGTGATCTCCAAACCGGTCGACCAACCGATCTGGTCTGCCGGTGCAATGTTCTTTTTCACCAGCCAGTCGCCGACCGACATCGCATCGAACTCAGCGGCGCGCGGAGATTTCCAAGGCGCGCCGGAGGGCACACTCTTGGCCAGCTCCTCGAGTTCATGCGCAATCTTCGGATCCGTGCCGAACCCGCCCTCGGTATCGACAGCGGCACGAGCGCCGCCAGCCAGCATCGTGGACTTGCCCTTCCAGTAGGTGGGAAACGTGCCAACACCCAGCTCTCGAGCCAGATCGGCAACCGCAGTCTGACCCGGCCCGATCCATTGGCCACCCGATTCCGAGAAGTAGCCGTTGCCAAGATCGTGGTTGAGGGTACGTCCGCCAACACGGTCGCGCGCCTCCAGCACCACGAAAGACTCGCACCCTGCACGTTTCAGGTCGCGCGCAGCGGTGAGGCCGGCCAGCCCGGCGCCGATGATGGCCACCTCGAGCACGTCGCGCTCTTCACTCGCGGTAACGGCCGCGCCCGCCACCTTCGGCAGTACGGACGCCGTCGCGGCTGCCGTTACCGATGCAGCCATGCCGAGAAAGCCGCGCCGCGTGAGCGCGGCCGCTTCCGGCGCCTCACCGCGTTTCTTTGCAATATCGTCCATCTTGTTTTCCGCCTAGCTTGAAAAATCTGCGTGATCTATCGGCTTGCGATGTATTGCGCGAGGTCGTCGATATCGTGTTGCAAGAGCGCGCTGACGCCCTCGGGTATCGCGCCAGTGGCATCGCGGCCTGCACCGCTCTTGAAGCCGTTGATCGGGTCAAACTGATCTGCGCCCCGGAAGTGGGTATCGAAGACCCGATCGATGTCTTCGGGCTGCTGGGCAAGAAGGCGCTCGCCTTCAGGCTGCAGCGTCTCGCACCTTGCGGTTCACCCAATCGTCCATCACGTTCGCACCGACCAGCAGCCCATTGATGACGCACCACCGGATCGGCTCGGGCGGCAGCGAGGGCGTGTCGTGGCGCAACGCAGTCAGCAGCGGCGGCTCGGTGCCGCGAATGTGCTGGGCAATCATGTGCCCCACCATGGATTGACTGGCTACGCCATGCCCCGAACACCCTGCGGTGTAGTAAATGTTCTGGTTCGTGCCGGTTTTGCCGACTACGGGAAGCGCGTCGCCGGCGGCGCTGACATAGCCACTCCAGCAATGCCGCAATGCGACGTTCTTCAAGGTCGGCAAGCGCTCATGCAGGTTCGTCCTCAACTCACGATACTGATCGTAGTCGGGCACATTCGGCGTCTTGGAGCCGTAGGGATAGTGGATACGCTTGACGGTCGAGATGATCGTGTTGCGTGCCGTCAGGCGGAAGCTCTCCATGCTGTAGTGGCCGGTGATGATGCCTTCGCGCCTTGACCACCCCAGCGACGCCAGTTGCGCTTCGGACAGAGGCTCGGTCTCGATTGCGGAGATCCGCAATGGCACCACCTTGTTTGCAAGCAAACCGAGCTGCGGGGTGTAGGCATTGGTAGCAAACAGCAGCACTGGGGCGCTGACGCTACCGCGCGGGGTCTTCACCTGGATGACCGGGCCTTCGGTGTAAGACACCAGCGGCGTGTTCTCGTACAGATTCACGCCGGCCCGCAGCGCGGCACGCCGCAGTCCCATCACGTATTTGCCCGGGTGGAGCGTGCCGCCAGTCGGTGTGTATTCGCCAAAGAGAAACGCGGGGGGGATCCCGCGCGCGCGCATTTGGGCCTGATCCAGAAATTGCGACTTGTGGCCGAGCTCGGCACCGATCTGCATCTCCTCGCGGACCTTCTTCTCCTGCGACGGATGCACGCCCGCACGGATCCATCCGGACTGCACGTACTCGCAATCGATATCGTGCTCCTTGAGCTTGCCTTCGACGAAGCCGACTGCGTCGTCGTAATACCGGACGATCTGCGTCGCCTGCTCCTTGCTGATGTTCCGGAGCATGAGGTCGTATTCGAGCCCCATTGCGCCTGCCAGGTAGCCCGCGTTGCGCCCGCTTGCACCAAAGCCAGGAAACTCGCGCTCAATGACAGCCACTTTCGCGCCTTGCCTGGCGAGTTCCACTGCCGCGGAAAGGCCTGCGAAACCGGCGCCGGCAATCACCACATCCGCGCTGACGTCGCCCTCGAGCGCGGGCCGCATGTCATCGGGCTTTTCAACCCATCCGCCCAGCGCCCGATACTTTTCGAGGTCGGCTCGCTCTTTGCCGTCCTCCACGGGGTCCGTGCGCGTATCTTGCATCGCCGCCACGGCAGGCACGACAACCGCCGCGGCTGCCGCATCTTTCACGAAATTGCGCCGCGTCATTCCTGAACGCTTGGCTGGCTTTTCCTGCTTTGTATCGACGGCTTTGCTCATTTCAGACCCCCTCAATCCTTGCTCAAAATGTGGACGGCCACGGCCGCCGACGATGGTGCGCTGCACATCAGTTGAAGCCTGCTCTCATGTCCGAGCGAAAGAGAACCTGCGCCGCCTTTCTTCCGTTTCACTACCAAGGCGGGAAGGCGTTTTGCACTTCCCCGGAATGCTTTTCGTATGCAAATCCGCACTGCAACGGATGAAATCCCTCACCTCGTTCCGGAGCCGGCATCAATCACCAACAGACGTATCGTCAGCCCTAAAAAGACGTTATCGTGGCCTAATATTAGCGTCGCAGCGGCCTACACTCAAGGGCGAGAAGGCTAGGGAAAATACCGACCAGGCACGAGGCAAGCGATGTCGGACCGACTCAAATTCGCATGCTGCAAGGCGCGGGATAGCGTGATAGCGCTGGAAAGATGTTTCGGGGCACAAGGTTGCCGTGGGCAGTACGCCGCCATGCCCTGAGTGAAAGATGTAGGGGAGCGCCTTGTGCACTCAACCCGTCATTGCTTGCGCACAAAGGCATGAGGGAAAGAAGCGGCATTTTTCCCCTTCCATCGGATGGGCCTATAATTTGCAGAAACCTCGTCTAAGCCATGGGAGAGTCAACGTGCAAGACAGCGCGATCGAGGAAGGAACCCCAGACCATTCGGAGGGAGCCAAGTTCGCCGTGCGGCCGTCATCACGGCGCAATCGCGAACAGCGCATTCGAGAGATCATCGATACCGCGCGCCAAGTCTTTCAGGAGGACGGTTATGCCGGGTTCGCGATACGCCGTGTAGCGGATCGCATGGGAATCACCCATGGAAATCTCCAGTACTACTTTCGAACGACAGAGGATTTGCTGCGCACGGCGCTCCCGGCCTACATGAGCCAGGTCATGGAGGACTACAAAGCGATCGCGAGTCGCCCGGGCATGGGTGCTGCGCAACGTTGCTCCGCGCTGATCAATCGCATTTTCCAGAACATCAACGAGACCGATCTGCCGAAGTTCATGGTCGAGATCTGGGCTTTCGCCTCGCATGAAGCCTATGTCGCGGAACTGCTGCGCGATATGCAGACGCGGTATCGAGGCATCTTCGAGAAATTGCTGTCGGAGCTTCACCCGACGTTGTCTAGCGAGGCGTGCCAGGTGCGTGCCGCCGTGATCGTCGCGCAGATGGACGGCATGACAATATTTGCGTCCCACGGCGATTACCCCGGAAGAGACTATGTGGAGTTAGTCCGCGTGGCCAAGCGAGCCGTAAAAATGGTGATGAGCGCGTCCACACAGATGCTTGAGAGCGAAGCGCCACATCGTCGTCCGCGTGTTCTTCACGGCAGTAGCGATGCCCCGATCAGTGTTTTCGGATCGAATGGGGACCTCCACCCTGGGCTACTGGATCTACGGGTGCGCCGGTCGACTCAAGACGCCTTCCATTACCGGCCGACAGTCCAGGGTAAGCGCAGAGAACTCAAGATCAACGAGATCGTCTCCACTGCCGCCAACCTTCTGGCGACAGAAGGCTATGCAAACTTCACCTTGGCACGGGTGGCGAGAGAACTTGGCATCCTGCCCTCAGCGCTCCAAAACTATTTCCCGACCCATGATGACCTGCTCCGGTCGACACTTGACGCGGTGGGACGAGCATATCTGGACCGCTACTCGGAACTCGGCAAGCCGAGCGGAAAATCGGCGCTGGACCGCCTGTGCGACATCGCCGCAGACGTCTTTGAGGAAGCCTGTGTTCCTGAGGTGCAACAACTCTGGATAGAGTTGTTTGCTCTGGCTCAACATTCGGATATCACGCGTGAAATTGTGGGAAGCGGCTACGCTGCGTACCGGGTGGTCTGCACTGATCTCATCCGGGAGATCGATTCGTCGGCGACCGCGCGCGAATGCCTCGCGCGCGCGACACTCATTGCAGCCCTGGCGGACGGTGTAATCGTGCTGAGGTTTGGTACGCAGAATCAACCTGTCAACGCGGACCGCGCATTCGAACTGATGATGGCGATGACGGCGCTCATCGGGCAGGGACGCATGGCCACAAATGACGCGCCATAGAGCAGCATCCGCAGGCTGCGTCGATCGCTCATCGGCCGCCTGCCCTGAAAACAAGGCGCACTTGGGATCGTGGTGATAAGTGCTGCGCCTGTCGACGCGGTTACCCGGCTGCTCCGGCCTCGAGTGATGTGACGTAGCGCAGCAGTGATCCGCTTTAGGAATCCTGGACCGATCAGAGAGTGAGTTTTTCAGCAAACTTCACCCTGAACCAGGAGGTGGTTGTCATGAAACGGAAACGCTTTTCGATCGAACAGATTGTGGCGGTGCTGAAGCAAGCCGAGCTGGGCATGCCGGTGGCTGATGTGATCCGGCAGGTCGGTATTTCGGAACAGACGTTCTATCGGTGGAAGAAGCGGGTGGACCATACCATTAGTGGCCGACCAGCTTGCTGATGGCTCGAAATTTCGCACCTTGACGATCGTGGATGTCTTCACGAAGGAAGCGTTGGCCATCGAAGTCGGGCAACGCTTGAAAGGCGAACACGTGGTGTCTGCACTGAATCGAATCGCAGCTCGGCGCGGCGCTTCGCGGCATCTGTTTGTCGACAACGGCAGCGAATTTTCCGGGCGCCTGCTCGACATGTGGGCGTACCACTACTGCGCAAAAATCGACTTCAGCAGGCCCGGTAAGCCGACGGACAATTGCCACATCGAGACGTTTAACGGATCATTCCGCGACTCGAGACGTTTAACGGATCATTCCGCGACGAGTGCTTGAACCTACATGGGTTCGAAACACTGGGCGAAGCCAAAGCGATCGTCGAGGCATGGCGCCGGGATTACAACGAGAGCCGTCCTCACTCGGCTCTCAAAGAGTTGGCACCAGCCGAATTCGCCCGCCAGTTGGCGCCTTCATCGGGTCCTACCGAACCCGAAACGCCGGAAAACTCGCTCTAGATTTGGCCCGGAAACCCCAAGCGGATCACTGCAACCCGAGATCAAGCGCGTTTGGCAGGCCAATATGCAGGTCTATGGTGTGCCGAAGGTCTGGAAACAGATGAACCGGGAAGGCATTGTGGTGGCGCGCTGCACTGTCGAACGGCTGATGTAGCGGCAGGGCTTGCGCGGCGCAGTTCACGTTTCCTTGTAAGAAAGGATTGGAGCATATTGGGTCGCGGGGCATCTCACGCAATGTTCGGTCGACATAGCACTATCTATCGTTGCGGTCGCATTGGACGCACTCAACGGCCCATTCACATCTGAGGCTTGTCCGCATGAACTTGCGGCGAGGTCGCTGCTCCGCCGCCATACCGAACCCGGTGTAGCAAGCAATTGCGTTTTGACCGCTGACATGCTCGCAGCTTCGAAGTGTCAATCTTTGCGCTTGTGTTGCGGGAGTACCCACAGCATCCGTCCGACCGCTTCGGCCTGATTTCGGGTGTGTGTCTTTTCATAGATTGCACGCAATTGGGTGCGAACCGTCGCAAGCGACACGCCGGCGCTGGCCGCACATTCGTCAGGCGTCTTGCCGCTGATCAACGCTTCAGCGACCGCGGCTTCGGCGCTCGACAAGCCGAACGACTGCCGCAGCTGTTGTGCGACGACGAGCGGGGCGGCGCTGCGTCGCCTGACCGTGATCAGCATCGTCGCATCGCCGAAAGTGGCGTGGAGCGCTTGTCCGGACAGTACCGCGATGCTGAGAAACATTTCGTGCGCCGCGACGGACGTGCCGGAAAGGGCAAGGCTCTCGCTCTTTCGGGTCTTCGCGACGCGCGTCAACGCCGCCTTGAGCGCATCGTTCTGCGGCGCGCTCGTCGCGCTCAGGTGCCCGTTCTCGAGCTTGAGGCAGGTGGTGGCACGCAGCATCGACTCTGCCGCCTGGTTGACGAACAGGACGCGCGAGTGCCTGTCCAGCGCAAAGACGGACAGGCCCAGCTCCTCCATCAGTTCGGCGCCGAGCGTGGCGTCGCGATGCAGCACGCTCGCGTCTCGCCACAGGTTGATCGAGCGTTGCAGATGCCCGGCCATACCGGTCAGGGTCGCGCGTTCTTCTGACGAATACGGTGTTCGGCCGTGCGCTCGCAGTAACCCGAGCAGAATGTTGTCGCTGCCGGGGCGCGCGAAGCGAATCCCCATCAGGTAGCGAAATCCCGACGGAATCTGATAGTCCTGGAAGAACTCGCTGCGTTCGACGTCGCGCTCGGTCAGGTGATCCTGACAGCAAACGAATTCGCCGAGCGGTGCGTTCTCGACGAAGCCGCGGCGCGGATCGAGCGCGCCGTAATACCGGTCGTAGAGTGCGATGATCTCGTCGAACTCCGCGCGCGGCGAGTAGATCGAGAATTTCGGGGCATTGCGCGCGGCGTCCCAGCTGAACATGTGAAACACGTTTGCGCCGAGCGATTCGGATACCCGATGAAAAACTTCGAGAAAACCGTCCGGATGCAGCGCGGCCTCGTAGAGGTCCCCAATGAGTTGATCCCGTTGCATGCTTCCCCCGTAGCCTCGCGATCTTCGTATGTGGGTTTTGTCTGACGATATTGATTCGAATACCGAATTTTTTTCAGGCTAACACAGGTTATTTGCGTTTCGCGTCGTGTTATTTCCCGATTTTCATCCACCTGAATGATGATCGCAAAAATCGGCTTTGCGAGAATCCTCGCCATCCAGCGTGCATGAGCCGTGCATATGACACGCATCAACCAGAAGGATCTCGGGGAAACGCAATGAAACTCACGCCTGTCGTATCCGGTATTGCAGTGCTCGTCCTGTCGGCTTGCGGTGGTGGCAGCAGTTCCTCCTCGCCGCCGTCGGAACCCGCCGCGCAGACGGTCAGCGGGGTCGCGGCCGCCGGCGCCGCGATGCAGGCCGCCACCGTGAAACTGGTCGATGCGACCGGCAAAGCGGTCGACTGCCCGGCCGACGCGTCAACGGGCGCGTTTCATTGCACGGTGACTGGCCTGACCGCGCCTTTCGCTTTGTCCGCAAACGGCAACGTCGCCGATTCGCAGGCCACGCTGATCGCGCTCAGCGCCACGGCCGGCACGCAGACGATCAACATCACGCCAATCACGAACGCGATCGCCGCCACGATCATCGGCGACAATCCGACCAAGCTGCTGGCCGACACCGGTTTGCTGCAAAGCAAGGTCACGGCCCAGGCCGTTGCCAGCACGGTGCAGGCCTATTCTTCGGCGCTGGCCGACCTGCTGGCCGCCACCGGCAATACGGGCGTCGACCTGATTTCCGGTCCGTTGACCGCGGGCGCACCGGGTCTCGACCGGTTGCTCGACCAAGTGAAGATCAACGTCCTGCCGGACGGCGGCGTCCAGATCAGCTCGGTGGCGGGCGCGTCCAGCGATACGCCGGTGCAGCTTCAACTCGCGCCCGGCGTCGCGCCGCAGGCGAGCGACAAGACGAGCTTGCCGGCCGCCGCGACCATCAATGGCGCGGTCGTGTCGAACCTGCCGAGCGCCAGCGATCTGGCGGCATTGCAGAGCGCGCTCAACCAGTGTTTCGCCGGTTCGACCGGTGCCGCGCGCACGGGCGGCAGTGTATCGGCGTGCGGCCGTATCTTCGTCAACGACGTCGCGTCTGGCGCGCTGAATGCAGGCGTGCCTGCCGCGTACCTCAACAACGGGATGTCGGTCGACCAGGAGTTCGGTGCGCCGGCCGGCGGCACGCCGGGGATCGTGGCCGACGATGCGATGAACAACGCCAGCTTCAGCTTGCCGGACGTCATCCGTGTCGTTGCCAGCGACACGATGTGGGTCAAGCTCGCGTGGACGCGCAGCGACGGCATTCGCGACGGCATGCAGCAGCATGTACAGCTTGCGGTGCGGGCGGGCAGTCTCGCAAACGGCGATACCGGCTGGCGGGTGGTCGGCAATCAGCGCGCGGTACTGAGCAAGGTCAATGCGAACGCGCAGAAATGGGACTGGCTGAATCCGGCCAATCCGTCGACGGGGACCAACGCGTTCGTCGATTCGCTCAACCTGCAGGTGGGTGCCGTCGACGCGGCCGGCACCGCGGTGGACTTCGCGATCGTCAACGGCCCGGGCTTGCGCAACGGCGTGTTCCTCCAGCCGTCGAGCGGCACCTGTGACACGCTGAACATCCGTGCGCAGATCGCAAGCGGGCAGACGCCGGCGCAGCTCGCCGCGCTGGCGAAGAATGCGCAGTGCCGCAACAACTTCCGTCTGGCCGGCGTCGCACAGGACCCGGCCAACCAGGGCCTGTTCACGTGGCCCGGCGACGCGCCGCGCAACAATACCGCATGGGCGAAGCCGCAACTGAGCGCCGCCGAGCTGGCGGACATCAAGCCGTTCAGCGCCTATACGATCGACGTCTACCAGAACGGCAACACGTCGACGCCGGCCAGGCACTACACGGTCCGGCTGCGTACTCCGTCGCCGTCGCCCGACGCACTGCGCCAGTACGCGTGGCACGATCTGGCGCAGTCCACGCGCGACAAGCTGACGCCGGACTCCGCCGGCACGTTCGCGGGCGGCGCGACCTTCCCGCTGGCCTGGACGTCGAAAGCGGGGCTGCCGTTCGTCAAGCGCGGCAACGTGCAGATTCGCGCAACCGCGGCCGGGCAGACAGCGGCGGCGTTCGTCAACGGTTCGGCATCGGCGACGCCGGTCCAGCCGGGCGCCGCAGTGACGCTCAACGTGCCGGGCGATCAGGGCGTCGTGTTCCCGTCGGTGGCCGGCTGGACGGGCAGCACGGACTTCTCGTTCGTGAACCTGAGCTGGTCCGACCCGGTCGACACGCTCTTCACCGAGTCCTTCGAGTACGACCGGTAACGGGTAGCCGGGCGGATGCGTCCGGCGAGCGCATGGCCGGCGGGACGGTTCGCCCTCCCGTCGGCTCGTTCGCCTGACGACGCGACGAGACAGCGCGGGTCGCAAGCGCGGGGACGTTGGCATCGCGCGGCCGAGCTACGTCACGCTGTGGCTGGTTTGCAAGCAGTCGATCAAACGCGCTTGAGCGACAGATTCGATGCGTGCGGTCGATTGCTGGGATATCCCTACGTAGACGGACAACCTGCCCAAGGACGACTTTTTTGAGATTTCCGGTGCCCAAGGACAATTTTTCTGAGACGAGCGGCATGCAGTTGTCTCAGAAAAAGTGTCCAACTCCTTGATTTTTCGAGGGGCTCAAAGACACCTTTTCCGAGAGCCCACATGGGTTCCCGGAAGCGTTGTCCGTGGTCTCGAGATGTTGTCTTTGAATAACCGGTGACATCTCACGGATTACAGGGCCGCTCAGCAACGCGGTTCGAAGGGTTCGGGACGGTGGCTAATGATGCCGGTGCTATTGGTCGTAGGTGAGTTGGAGCGGAGGGTGGCGGAAACTTTTCGACGCGAGTGATTGGGAATCTCATGGTCATCGCGAAAGAGTCGCTGGTAACGGGAGGCGGTTGTACGCGCCGGCAGATGGAATGACTCGGGGCGACATCCACATGGATTTTGAACATCGCCGGCATGGCCTGGAGCGCATACCAACCCAAGCGGTTTATTGAATACCTTGCCGAGGATGACGTGTTCGATCACAAGGCCCGGCTGTGGCGTTTCGAGCAAAGTACCCCCCTCAAACCCTGAACTTGCTTGGCGCGAGCAGAGCTAAATCAGCTTTTAATCCTGTATTTTGAGAGAAAGCGCGGAGTAAAGAATAGATTGATAGATGAGCGCTGACAGTTTTACGAGGGAGTTGAAACTGAATCGGCGCAATACGAGAGTCGTGTACTTGGCACGGGGTTGCTGCGGCCGGCAGCAAAAATCTTCTTGTCTTGCTTAAATTGGTTAACTTAGGATTGGGGTCGGTAGCGGCAGCCATACTTATATCGGAAACACCAGATCTTTCAATCTCGTCCGGGCGGCATTGAGGTTGAAAAATTTTGGATGGAGACTGGGTCCGGGACATGCCGCTGCTCTCCTTTTCCTCAGCGAGATGACCTGTAATGAATTCCGAGCTGACTCTAGAAAAAAGCGCTTCAACCTCATTGACGCAGCTATACGTCTGGCTGTCGTTCAAGACGATCTCCGATATCAGTTCGACGATGATCATGATCGTGCTGGCGACGTACGCGCTCGAGGTCACAGGGTCCGCGGCACTGCTTGGCCTGGCGATCGCAGCGCGCCTGCTCGGCGCGGTGACGGGGGGCGCCGCGGTGCCGCGTCTGAGCCGGCTGTCGCGCCGGACCATCATTTTCTCGGCGGAAGCCGGCAGTGCACTGGCGATCGGCGCGCTGGCCGTTTCGTCGCATGCGGCCGACAAGGTGCTCATCTTCTTCGTGCCGTTCTTCATCGGCTTGTTCCAGGGCATGTACCGGGTGTCCATCATGTCCGAGGTGCCGGACATGGTCGGACATGAAGGCCGGCATCGCTTCAACGCGGTCCTGAGCGCAACCGACGGCGTGTCGGTGGTCGGCGGCAGCCTGATTGCATCGGTCATCACGCAGTATCTGGCCTACAAGAACGTGTTCCTGATCGATTCGATCACGTTTGCGGTTTCCGCCTTTGCGTTTCTGCTGCTGGTGGGCCGCATGCCGCGCCGGCAACCACCTGCCGAGGTCAAGCACGCGTCGGCTGCAGGGGCACCGTCAGGTACGGCGCGCGCGCTGTCGGCGATCGTGACGCTGGTGATCGGCGCGCGCTTCGTCGAGGCGTTCGGCTCCGGTACGCACAACGTCGGCTTTCCGATCCGGTCGCAGCTGTTCGACGCAAATCATCCCGCGTTCCTGTTTGGCTGGCTGATGGCGATGTGGGGCGTGGGGCGGCTCGTTTCCGCAGCGGTGACGCCGCGTTTTCTCGAGCGCCTCGAACGGCGCGGCCGGCCGCTCGAGCCGTACTTCATTGCGTTGGTGATCCTGGCTTTTGCGTGTTTCCTCGGCGTCTTCGAGGTGCCGGGGATGCTCGGCATGCTGGGTTTCGTCCTGGTGGCCGGCATCGTCGACGCCGCAACGGAGACGGTCTACTACTCGCTCCTGCAATCGACGCCGTCGGCGTCGCGCGATCGCGTGATCGGCGCATCGTACATCGCGGAACGCGCCGGGCTCGGGCTGGGTACGCTGGCGGTCGGGTTCGTGTTTTCCCGGCTGGGAGCGGATGTCACGGCGCTGCTGTTTTACGGCGGATCCATCGCGTTGGCCGGTGTGGCATTCCTGGGCGTCAAGAGGCGCCTCGCGCGGGGCTGAGCGGGAAAGGGGTTGCTGCGAGGCGTCGCCGACGCGCCAGTGCGCGCCGCAAGCGTGATATCAATGTTGTTGCGGTGAAGGCGATTCACGACCCGCATGCAATGGGCACGATGAATGAGCGGCGTGGCCTCGGCATGCGCAATTCGTTCAAGGAGAAGAGCGGTGATGAAGATCGATATCTGGTCCGATGTGATTTGCCCCTTTTGCTACATCGGCAAGCGCAAGCTGGAAGCGGCGCTGGAGCAAACCGGTCTCCACGTGGAGATCGAATGGCACAGCTTCGAGCTGAACCCGAGCGCCCCGCAGTCCTACGGGGTGCCGCTTCCCGATGTGATGAATGCGTTGTACGGAATGAGCCCCGAACGCGCCGTGGCCGTCCTGGATCACGAAGCGCATGAGGCAAGCCTCGTGGGGCTGGACTTTCTGTGGCGGATTGCCAAACCGGGCAACACGTTCAACGCGCATCGTGTGCTGCATCTGGCCAAGCATGTCGGGCTGGGAGACCAGACGAAGGAACGATTTCTTCGTGCGTACTTCACCGAGGGCAAGGATATCGGCGAGGTGCAGGTCATACGCGCGCTGGCGCTCGAGGTGGGGCTGACGGCCGAGGACGTCGACGCGGTGCTGTCTACCGACCGATTCGCCGCCGAGGTACGCGCCGACGAGCAACAAGCGGCCCGATTGGGCATTCGTGGCGTGCCCCATTTCGTGATCGATGGTCAGGCGACGATTTCCGGCGCGCGCGACGTGTCGGACTTTGTCCGGGTGTTGCAAGCACGGCAGGACGCGGCCGACGACGCAGCGCCTGATGCTGGCGCGGTGTGCAAGGACGGCGATTGCCAGGTTGCGCGATAGGTACGTCGTCGACCCGCAGGGCGAAGGCCCGGGGCGCCGTGTCGAGATCGGCGCATCATGTCGTCGCGCTTCTCGCACCTCGACACGCCGGCCTCGCCTCGGGAATCCCTTTCAGCAGCAGTAGAATCCGCCCGGATGCGGCAACAGCGCATCGAAAAAGGCCTCCAGGAAACCCGGTTTCGGTGGCGGCGGAACCGCGGTCAGCCGGATTGGCTTTTCATCGTTTCCGCACCCTTCGAATTGCCACTTTTCCGGGGCGAGCGGTTCCCTGAATGAAACGCCGGGTGTGGTGTAGTGCGCCATCTCGCCCTTCTTGCACCATTCACCGTTTATTTTTTGGTCTCTGGAGAGCTCCACGTATCCGTAGTTATGGAAATTCGTGTCGTTGTAGCCATTCGGGACCAGCGCAATAAACTCGATGCCCTGGGCGGTGACCGGGCGAGAAAATCGGGCGGCGCAAAGCTCATCCGTCGGATTGCCGGCGGTCAAATGATCGACGGGGCCGTAGTCGTATCCAAGGCACTCCACGATCGATCCGGCCGGGATCGATAGTCCATGATAGTCAATGTCGGTCTTCATCAAAACCGAATCGTTTCCGGTGTATTGAACCTTGAACCGATAGTCGTTCATCAGGACTTCGCTTCTTTTTTCGATCTTGTGAATGAAGGCTGCATCGAAGCAAATCAGGATGCATGCGGTCAGCCACCAGTATTTCCTTTTCGAGCGGAGCATTTCGCGGTTCTTCGGCGTGGATGCCTTGAACGCGAAGCAGGACAGCCAGATCAGGGTTCCGGCGACGGCGATCCACGGCGTTAAAAGATCGATGAGGCCGATGGTAATGAAGGGCAGAAGGAAGAAAATTTCCACGGAAGCGAGGCTCGCTCATGCATTGTATCGACGTCAATGTCCGCCAAAGGTTCGTTTGACGGGCACGTTCCTGCCACGATGCTAGCACCGCGAGATGATGCAAGTGCCAACCGGGCGCATTACTCGAATGCCGTGCTGCCTTGTATTTAAATTGGCGAGCGTGATTGACAGCCGATAACGGGTTCGTTAGATTCATCGCATGAACGCACTTTTCATCACGACCACGACCACCACCACGACCGCCAATGGCGGGCGGGGAGGAGGTTGCGCGTCTTAGGTCAGTGCGTCGACCATCCCCAAGCCCCGCCGGAAACGGACGGGGCTTTTTTCATGCTTCGTTCGGCCGGCACCGAACGTCAGCGGAGAACGTGATGGATGATTTCGACCACCGAGTGCTCGGCAACAGACTCGACTTGTTTCACCAGCAGGATGAAAGCCCGGGCGCAATTTTCTGGCATCCGCGCGGCATGGCCCTCTTTCGCGTCGTCGAGGAAACCATCCGTACCCGGATGCGGCAAGCCGGGTTTGCCGAAGTGCGGACGCCCCAAATCGTTTCGCGCGGCCTTTGGGAACAGAGCGGCCACTGGGAGAAGTTCGGGCCAAACATGTTCTCGCTCGACAGCGATGGCCAGCCGTACTGCCTCAAGCCGATGAGTTGCCCGTGCCATGTGCAGGTCTTCAAGAAAGGCGTTCGTTCGTACCGTGATCTACCGGTTCGATATTCGGAATTCGGCGCTGTCCACCGGGCCGAGCCGTCGGGCGCGCTGCATGGCCTCATGCGTGCCCGCGCGTTCACGCAGGACGACGCGCACGTGCTTTGCACGCCGGATCAGGTCGAGGTCGAAGTCGCACGATTCTGTGTGCTGCTGAAAGCGATCTATGCGGATTTCGGGTTTGACGGATTCGACGTGGCCTTGTCGACGCGGCCGGCGGTGCGCGCGGGCGACGACGCGGTGTGGGATCGCTCGGAAGCGATGCTGGCGTCCGCTGCACGCGCGGCCGGCCTGCATTTCGCCATCCAGGCAGGAGAGGGCGCATTTTACGGGCCCAAACTCGAATTTCATTTGCTCGACCGTCAGGGGCGGACGTGGCAGTGCGGGACGATCCAGCTCGACTTCGTGCTGCCGGAGCGGCTCGGTGCGACGTACGTCACGGAGCGCGGTGACCGCGCCGCGCCCGTCATGCTGCATCACGCGGTGCTCGGGAGCGTCGAGCGGTTCATCGGCATTCTTCTCGAACACTATGAAGGGTGGTTGCCGACGTGGCTGGCGCCCGACCAGATCGTCGTTGCGAACATCGGGCCGGAGGAGCGTGCGTTTGCGGACCACGCGGCGTTCGCCTTCGAGGAGATCGGCTGCCGTGTGCTGCGAGATTTCCGCGCCGAGCGCTTGCCGCGCAAGATTTTCGACGCGCGGGAACGGGCCGCGCCGATCGTCGCGGTGGCCGGACGCAGGGAAGCGCAGGCCGGCGAGGTGTCGCTGCGCATGAGAAACGGGGAGCAGCACGTGCTGACGATCGGCGACGCGCTGGCTTACCTGAAGCAGCATGCGCGTGCGCCGTCCGCGACGCAGGCGATTCGATTGAAGGCCTGATCCGGCTGCGTGGCCCGATTCGGGCCGCGCAAGCGGATCACGACGGATCGCGAGCGGGATGTTCGAGCATCGGTCTTGTCGTTGCGTTGTTCGGCACGTCGGACGCGTTGGGCCGGCTCGACGAAAAATGGTCGTCCGGTTTTCGGTTGTGAAGCGATGACCCGCACACCCATACTTGCACCATGTTCAAGCGAGGAGCGACTCATGAATTTTGCCCGTATGCATCAACAAGCCGAACCGCTGTTGCTCGCCAACGTCTGGGATGCCGCCAGCGCCCGTGCCGCGCAAGCGGCGGGCTATGCCGCGCTCGGCACGTCCAGCGCGGCCATTGCCGATTCGTTGGGCTATGCCGACGGCGAGGGCGTGAGCTTCGCGGAGCTGAAAGCCCTGGTTGCGCGCGTGCGAGCGGTATCCGATCTGCCGCTGTCGGTGGACGTGGAAGCCGGCTACGGCGAGACGGCCGGGAAGGTGGTGGCCAATTTGCGCGAGCTGGCCGCATTGGGCGTGGCGGGCGTCAATCTGGAGGACAGCGTGGTGCGCAATGGCGCGCGCGCGTTGTCGGACGCGGAGACGTTCGCGCAGCGCCTGCGCGACATCCGTGCCGGCCTGCAAGCGGCCGGCGTGGCGATGTTTCTCAACGTGCGCACCGATCC
This sequence comes from Burkholderia sp. SRS-46, assembly GCF_004343775.1. GTDB lineage: Bacteria > Pseudomonadota > Gammaproteobacteria > Burkholderiales > Burkholderiaceae > Burkholderia. The sequence goes on from NZ_PTXL01000005.1 coordinate 315,225, forward strand.
TTTCCTGCTGGGCCTGGGGACGCACGCCCGTACGGAGACCATCGCCCGCGGCCGGCGGTATGCCGACAGCGGAGCCGATGGCCTGTTCGTGCCGTGCGTGACCGACGAGGCCGATATCGTCGCGATCGTGGCCGACGTCTCCTTGCCGCTGAACGTGATGTGCATGCCGGATTTGCCGCCGTTCGAGCGCCTGGCCGCGCTGGGCGTGAAGCGCATCAGCATGGGCAACTTCCTGCACCAGCGGGTTCAGCAAAGCCTGCAGCACCTGTTTGCCGCCGTTCGCAGCGCACGCTCCTTTCAGCCGGTGTTCGATCATGCGGGTCACTGACGCCCGGCAAATCGATGCCTTCTACCGCGCGCTGGTCGAGCGCGCGGCCGATCACGTGGGCATCTTCTACGTCGGCGTGAAGACCACCGGCGTGTTCTGCATCGCCACCTGCCGGGCGCGCAAGCCCAAGCGCGAGAACGTGGTGTTCTACACCGATCTCAAGGAAGCGCTCGATGCCGGCTACCGGCCCTGCAAGGTGTGCAAGCCGACCGAGAATGCGCATGCCGCCCCGCCCGAGGTGGCCGAGGCCGTCGACTGGGTGCGCCGGCATCCGAAGGAACGCCTGAGCGACGATCGCCTCAGGCAGCGCGGTTCGAGCCCGGAGCGCATCCGGCGCTGGTTCCAGCAGCACTACGGGATGAGCTTCCAGGCGTTTCAGCGTTCGTTGCGCATCAACACGGCACTGGAAGAACTGAAGACGGGGCGGCGCGCGTCCGATGTCGCATTCGACAGCGGCTACGACTCGCTCAGCGGCTTCGGCTACACCTGCAAGAAACTGACGGGCGGCGCGCCGACCGCGGCGGCTCACGTCATTCTCATTCATCGCTTTACGACGCCGCTGGGGCCGATGTTCGTGTGCGCCACCGAGCGAGGCGTCTGCCTGCTGGAGTTCGTCGACCGCCGGATGCTGGAGACCGAATTCCAGGATCTGCAAAGGCGCGCGCGGGCACGCATCCTGGCCGGGGAAAACCGCCACACGCGCCAGGCCGAGCGCGAACTCGGCGAATACTTCGCGGGCACGCGGCTTCGGTTCGACGTGGCGCTCGATACGCCCGGCAGCGCGTTCCAGCAATCCGTGTGGCAGGCGTTGCAGGCCATTCCTTATGGCAGCACGGCGAGCTACAGCGAACAGGCCGACAAGCTCGGCAAGCCGCAGGCGGTGCGAGCGGTGGCCGGCGCGAACGGCGCCAACCGGGTGGCCATCGTCATACCGTGCCACCGCGTGCTGGGGAAGGACGGGACGTTGACCGGCTATGGCGGCGGCCTGGCGCGCAAGCAGTGGTTGCTGGAGCATGAGCAGCGGTATCGCGCCGTTCAGGCGGCGAGGGATTGAATGATCCATCCGGCCGAATGATTCGGAGTGCTTCCTCTCGTGCGGAAGATTGAGCCACGCCCGGCGGAGCCAGCGCGCCAGATATCAACACACGACGTGTAGAGAATTGTCGTGACTGTATCCATTCGTTCCGTGGGGCGTGTGCTTTGCGCGTCAGCCGGCGCACGGGCGTCGGGCCATTCGATGCAGCGTAGCCGCGCATCGGGACGCCCTTTCGACACGATCCGGTCAACAGCCGCGTCGTCAAAGGTCGACGGCGAGACGTCGCCGCGAATGCAAGCTTCGCGCGCGCGAGGCTGTGCATTCCGCCGGAATCTTGCATGCATTCCAACGTAATCCCGCTTTCTCCGCATGCAACATCGTGTTACACGCCGAAGCGGCGCGCGCCGGGGCCGGTGCTATTCTCCGCCGCAAGCTCAATGTAAGGGATGCGTTCGGCACTCGGAACCATGCTCGGACCGGTGCCGATCGATTCAATCGCGATCCCGGAGCGCCCCCTCGATAACAAGGTTGTGGAACAAGGAAGAACACGCGCATGTGGAAGAAGTTCGCCTCTACCCTCATCGTCGCGCTGGCTGGCGCGACTGCGCTGCCGGCGGCAGCCGACGGTTGGGATAACGCCGTCGGCGGCGCGCTCGGCGGTGTCGCGGGCGCGGCGGTCGGCGACGCGCTCGGCGGCCGCACCGGCGCGGTGATCGGCGGTGCGATCGGCGGTGGCGCCGGCGGCGCGGTGTCGTCATCGCGCGACGAGCGTACCGGCGCGATCATCGGCGGCGCGCTCGGCGGCGGCGCGGGCACCGCGGCAGGCCAGGCGATGGGCGGCCGCGGCGGCGGCCTTCTCGGTGCGGCGGTCGGCGGCGGCGGCGGCGCGGCGCTTGGCGGCAACCTTGGGCGCAACGCGAACAATCGCGACCGCGAACGCAGTTACGATCGCGACAACGCTCGCTGGGAGCGGCGCCACAAGCATCACCGCCGTCATTACGACGACTACGATTACTAATCGCTACCGACCCGACGCGGTGCACGCGTCGGCGCGGATTGACGAGGGACTGCGCGCTGGCTTCGCCAACGGCACCCTCAACACCCGATCGACACCGCAGCCTCACCATGAAGCCGCAAGGGCCGGCGTCCCCTCATGGGAAGGAAAGTGCGGCAGCACCTCCTCGGCCAGTTCCTGGATCACCTCGGCCGCCGGCCGTCGCGAAAACTGGATGCCCAGCGCGGCGTGATTGACGCCCGCCTCCCGCCACGCGTGCAGCAACTCGATCAGCCCCTTGCGCCCGGTCCGCAGCACGTAACCGCCATGCAGCGGCGTGCGCGGGTGATCGGGCGCGTCGGTCAGGTCGAGCCATTCATTGGTCATGTGCGGACGGAAGCCGGCATCGGGGATCAGTGCGCGCCACGCGCGGATTTTTTCCGCGAGGCGCTCCGGCCCCTGGCGGTCGTGCGTGGCGCCGGGATAGGTCAGCCATCCGTCCGCATGCTCGGCGATCCACGCCGGCGACTGGCCGGACGAACCGGTGACGATCAGCGGAATCGCGCCGGCGGCCGGTTTGGGCAGGCATTCCGCGCCGTCGAATCGGCCCAGCGGCGAGTCGATGGCGAGGCTGCCCGGCTGCATCAGCCGGCGGAAGTATTCGACCGCCCGCGCGAAACGCTCGCCCCGTGCGTCGTGCGCCAGGCCATAGGCGGGGAACTCGACGGGCCGGTCGCCCGACGCGATGCCCAGCACCAGCCGGCCGCCCGACAGCTGATCGATGGTGGTCGACGCCTTGGCCAGGTCGATCGGGTGGCGCAGCGAGAAGATCGCGCTGCCCGTTGCGAGCGCAACCGACTTCGTCCGTGCGGCGAGGAAGGCCAGGTAGGCGAACGGGTCGAAGATCTGCCCGGCATCGCCGAACGACGGATCGAACAGCGGCACGTCGCGCACCCAGACGGCGGCAAAGCCGTGGCGATCGATGTCCGACACGAGATCCGCTTGCCCGGCCAGCACGCGCATGTCGCCTTGATAGAAGCGCAGTGGCAGGAAGAGGCCGATGGTGAGCTTGTCGGGCGCGAACATTCTGCGGTAGCCGGGGTGAGCCGAGAAAGCCGGAAACGAAGCGCCGTTCGGAATCCGAATGGAATCGGTGAGGTTCATGTCGTGTGTCTCCTGTCGGTCAGGCGCCGGTTGCCGGCACGGGCAGCGTGACGCCCCGGCGCACGGCCGGTCGCGCCGCCACCCGCTCGTGCCACGCGCTCAGGTGCCGGCAGGCGCTGAAATCGAAGCCGATGATGCGGGCGATGTGGGTCCAGCCGAAATGGGCGATGTCGGCGATGGAATACGTGTCGCCGGCCAGCCAGGGCTGTTCGGCGAGGCGAGCGTCGAGCACGGCGAACACGCTGTCCGTCATGTGCCGGTAGCGCGCGATGGCGGCCGGGATGCGTTCGTCGGCGGCCAGCTCGAAATGCACGCGCTGGCCGAGGATCGGCCCCACGCTCGACGCGTGGAACTGCAGCCATTTGATCGCTTCCCACCGCGCGGCGGTTTCCGTCGGCAGCAGCCGGCCGGTCTTGTCGGCGAGATACAGCAGGATGGCGGCCGATTCGAACAGCGTGACGCCGGTCTCGTCATCCGTGACGACAGGGATGCGGCCATGCGGATTCAGCGCGAGAAACGCCGGCCGCCGGTGTTCGCCCGCGTCGATGCTCACATGATGCAGGCGATAGGGCAGCGCCAGTTCTTCCAATGCAATCGTAGTCTTGAAGCCGTTGGGTGATGCGTCGGTGTAGAGGTCGATCATCGTGGGGTTCCGGTGGCCGGCACTGCGCCACATGAAAATAGCCGGGCTAAACTTTAAAATTGCTCGATTCGGCTATTCTGTCTTTTTCAATGCGCATTGAAAAACGATAAGATCTGAATCCTGCATTTAGATTGGCTAAATCATGAACCCAGTTCTCCCGCTGCTCGCGCTGCGGGCTTTCGCCGAGACGGGGCGGCACGGCAGCGTCAAGCGCGCCGCCGAAGCGATGGGCGTCACCTCCGGTGCGGTCAGCCAGCAGATCCGGCAACTCGAAGAACGCGTCGGCGTGACGCTGTTCGTGCGCACCCGCCATGGGGTCGAGCTGACCGAGGCGGGGGCGAGCGTGTATCCCGGCTTGCTGATGGCGTTCGACCAGATCGAGCGCGCGTTGAGAACGCTGGAAGCCACGCATGCCCGCAAGACGGTCACCATCAGCACGGTGCCGTCGTTTGCCGCATCGTGGCTGGTGCCGAGGCTGGGGCGCTTCACCCGCCGGCACCCGGACATCGAGGTGCGCGTCGAGGCGTCGTCCGGCCTCGTCGATCTTCATCGGGATCGCGTCGATGTCGCCATTCGCCACGGCCTCGGCCGCTATCCGGGCCTGGCCACGGAACGCCTGATGGCGCCGGTGCTGTGGCCGGTCGCCAGTCCCACCTTGCTGGCGGCCGGCGCGGCCATACGCGAGCCGGCCGACTGTCTGGCCTGGCCGCTGCTGCAGGATTCCGATCGCGCGGACTGGCCGCTATGGCTCGCGGCGCACGGCGTGGCGGAAAGCCCGCGGGCCGAACGCGGCACGGCGTTCGACGACGATTACCTGCTGATTCGCGCGGCGGAAGCGGGCCAGGGGCTCGCACTGGTGCCGGTGGAGTACGCGCGGGAGGAAATCGCCGCGGGGCGGCTCGCGCTGGCGCTCGACAAGCCGTGGCCCGCGCGCTTCGCGTACTACGTGGTGACGCTGCCGGACGCCATGCAGCGCCCGGAGGTCGGCGCGTTCGTGAACTGGGTCACGGAAGAAGCGCGGGAAACGGCGTAAGCCGAATCGCGCGATTCGCCCGCCGCTGCATCAGAGCGCTTGCGCGGCCTGTTGCACCGCTGCGTAGCGATCGGTCCGCATCTGGTTCAGTTGCGTCGTCACGGCCTCCAGGAGCGCGGGCGTCGCGCGCTCGGGCCGCCCGCAATCGAACGGCGGCGCCGGCGCATATTCGAGGCACAGCTGCACCGTTTGCGCATACTCGTCGCCGGCGATCTCCGCCAACACCGACAGGGCCATGTCGATGCCCGCCGTCACGCCGCCGCCGGTGATCACGTTGCCGTCGCGCACCACGCGGCCCTCGTCGACGATCGCGCCGAACGGCGGCAGCAGGTCGCGCCATGACCAGTGGCACGCCGCTCGCTTGCCCTGCAGCAGCCCCGCCGCCCCGAGCAGCAGCGACCCCGTGCAGACCGACGTGACATAGCGGGCGCCCGCCGCCAGCCGGCGCAGCTCGCGCAGGTAAGCCGTGTCGCCCAGCGCATCCGCCACCGCGAGGCCGCCCGGCACGCACACCAGGTCCGCACGCGGAATGTCGGCCAGCCGCTGGACGTTCGCGATCTCGAGCCCGCCGTCGACCCGGATCGTCCCGCCGGCGGACGAAGCCAGCACGCATTGCGCGCCCGGCACGCGCAGGAAAACTTCGTAAGGGCCCGCGAAATCGAGTTGGGTCATGTTCTCGAACAACGCGAAGACGACAACGTACGGTGTGGCAGTCATGTCAGGGATCTCCTTCTGGTGGATTGACGTCGCACAGCGTCGCGCTTTATCGTCATGGCAGCAATGTCGCTATCCCCGCTTTTTCTGCCATGCCCCATCGTATCGCCGTGCTCGTCTTTCCCGGCTTCCAGCTGCTCGACGCGGCCGGGCCGGTGGCCGCGTTCGAAGTCGCCGGCCACTATCGCGACGGCTGCTACACGTTGCGCACCATCGCCGCGCAGGCCGGGCTCGTGCGCAGCTCGTCCGGCGTGAGCTGGGCCGCCGAAGCGCTGCCGCCGGCAAGCGCGATCGACACCCTGCTCGTCGCCGGCGGCGACGGCGTGGAGGCGTTGATGTCCGACACGCGCCTGCATCGCTTCGTGCAGCGCTGCGTGAAGCGCGGCGCGCGCGTGACGAGCGTCTGCACGGGCAGCCTGCTGCTGGCGGCGACCGGCGTGCTGGACAACCGGCGCGCGACCACGCACTGGTCCTACAGCGAGCAATTCGCGCGCGCGTTTCCGCGGGTATGCCTCGAGCCCGAGCGCATCTTCGTGCACGACGGCCCGTTCTGGACCAGCGCGGGCATCAGCGCGGGCATCGACCTTGCGCTCGCGCTGATCGGCGAGGATCTCGGGGAGCGCATCGCGCGCGCGGTGGCGCGCCAGCTCGTCGTCTACTACCGGCGCCCCGGCGGACAGTCGCAGTTCTCCGCGCTGATCGAGATGGGCAGCGCAAGCAGCCGCTTCAAGCCGCTGCTCGATCATGTGCGCCGCAACCTCGGCGCGCGTCATCGCGTGGACGACCTGGCCGAGCGGGCCTGCATGAGCCCGCGTCATTTCGCGCGGGCGTTCCAGGCCGAAACCGGTCTCACGCCCGCGAAGGCGGTGGAAAAGCTGCGCGTGGAAGCGGCGCGCGCCGCGCTCGAAAGCGGGGCGTCGTCGCTGCAGCGCGTGGCGAACGAATGCGGTTTCGGCGATACCGAGAACATGCGCCGCAGCTTCCAGCGGCTGCTCGGCGTGCCGCCGTCGACGCTGCGGGCGCGCTGACGCTGCACGTCATCGCGCGACCGTCGAGAATGGCGAAAACCCCCAAAAACACGAGGCATGCATGGCATACAACTACACGGTGACGGATGCAGGGGATGCAAGCGTCCGCAAGCAAATCGCGGCGCCACTGGTGCAATTCAACGAAAGCCAGACGGGCCCGATCAACTTCCGTCCGCTGGCCGTGATCCTGACCGACGATGCGAACACCATCTCGGGTGGACTGTGGGGGTCGACCGCCTGGGGCTGGCTGCACGTCGACCTGCTCGTCGTGCCCGAGGCGGCGCGCGGCCAGCGCGTCGGCACGCGCCTGATGCAATTGGCCGAGGAGGAAGCGCGCGCACGCGGATGCCACGGCGCGTGGCTCGACACGCACGACTTTCAGGCGAAGCCGTTTTACGAACGGCTCGGCTATGTCCAGTTCGGCGAACTGCCGGATTTCCCGGTCGGCCACGCCAAGATCTTCCTGAAGAAGTCGCTCGGCGCGTGATGCGCGTTCATTCGCCGATCAGGTGCAGCACGATGTCGCGCCGTTGCGCGGCACGGCGATGCTCGAACAGATAAATCCCTTGCCAGGTGCCGAGCACCATGCGGCCATGCTCGACCGGAATCGACAGCTGCACCTGGGTGAGCGCCGTGCGCAGGTGCGCGGGCATGTCGTCGGGGCCTTCGGTGTCGTGCTCGTAGCGTGATGCATCCTCGGGGGCGAGGTCCGCGAAATAGCGTTCGAGGTCGCGCCGCACCGACGGATCGGCGTTCTCCTGGATCAGCAGCGACGCGGACGTGTGCCGGCAGAACACGGTGAGCAGGCCAGTGCGAATCGACTGCTGGTCGACGAACGCGCGCACCTGCGACGTGAACTCGACGAGGCCGCGCCCGCGCGCGTCGACGGCGATGTGTTGAATGGCCTGGCGCATGGTCATCGGGTGCGGCCGGTGCTCACGCCAGCGCCGCGAAGCCGTCGGCTTCGATCTGCGCGGCGTCGGCGGGGCGGACGACGCGCGCCACCTCGACGCCGTCGCGCAGGAACACCAGCGTCGGCCAGAGCTTGATCCGGAACGAGCGGCCGAGCTGGCGGCCGGGGCCGTCCTCGATCTTCAGGTGCCGGATGGCGGGGTGCGTCAGGAACGCGCTGCGAATCGCGGGCTGCGCGCCGGCGCAGATGCCGCACCAGTTCGTGCCGAACTCGATGACGGTTGCGCCCGAGAGCGCGTCGACTTCGGCGCGGGTCGGCGCATCGGCTGTGTAGGCGTGTGGCGAATTCATCTTGGCCCTGTGTGCTTGAAAGAGTCGGTGCGGCGTGGCCGTGTGCGAGGCCAGCCGTCCTACTGTAGCGGAAACGGATGCGGGCCGCCTCGGCCGCGCCGAACTCGGATAACATCGACGCGAAATTTGCCGCCCGACCGGCGACCGAATCCTCGGACCAATCGGCTCCGCGCAGGCCGGGCGGCGCTCCATTGCACAGGTGCAGCAGTGTCGAATGCAGATAATCTTCCGCGTCGCCGGAAAAGCCGCTTCTGGCGATTGTCGTGGGTGAGAGGGTGGATCCAGGGCCAGGGAAGGGACGGCTATTCATTCCGCCGGATGCTGGTTCCGCTGGTCGGCATCCTGCTGGTCGTCCTGATCCTCGTGATATTCGACATGGTCCTGAGCGCCGTATTCCTCAGCAGCTTCATGACGCTGTTTCTCGGCTTCGCGGGGTTTCATGGCGCGAAGCGCGAATGTCTCGTGCCGTCGTCGACGACGCGCGCCGTGATGCGGGCGCGCATGAAGCAGGCGGCCGAACGATTCTCGTCGCTCGGCGTGGGCGCGACGGTGCTCGCGATCTTCGTCAACGTGACGTCCGTGTCGATGGCGCAATCGGGCCTGCCGGCGCTCAGCATGGCACTGAAGGACGAGATCGCGGTTTGCATCGCGCTGGTGTTTCTCCCGGTATTCGTCTCCGGGGCCGTGCGCAAGCTGGCCATCGCGCGCGTGGAAGAACTCGAGGCGCTGCGCAACGATGCGGTCGGCATGAAACTGAAATTCGACCGGCATGGCGAGGTCCGCGCCGTCGTCGTTCGCGGGCCGACCGGGCGAGCGAGCGTGCCGATCTTCGAATATGCGGTGCTCGGATTCGGGCCGCCTGTCGACCAGCTCCGGTCCGGCAAGGATTGAAAGAACAAGACGGTGCCGTCGAGGCACCGTCCCACATGCACCGCGCGGGGTAGGCTGCGATCGGCCGCCCGCCTTCGCAGGCGGCCGATCGACACCTGCCGCGCGATCAGTTCACGCCCACCGCACTCCATGCACGCGCCACTGCCGCGCTTTCGGGCGAGTTCGGGCCGTACAGGTCGCTTGCGGCCTGGATCGACGCGCGGCGCGCGTTCGGGTAGCTGGAGTTGGCGCTCAGGTACACGGTGAGCGTCCGGTACCAGATCTTGCCGGCCTTCTCGCGGCCGAGGCCGCTGAAGGTGGTGTCGCCATTGCAGACCAGCTGGCTTCTCGACAGCCCGGTGTCGGTCGACGGCACCACCGGGCCTTCCGACAGCAGGTAGAAGAAGCGGTTGCCGACGCCCGACGTGTAGTGCGGATCGTGGCGCGGATTCGACCACGAGAAGCCGCCCGACGGGTAGCAGCTGAACGAGCGGCCGTCGAGATCCTGCTTGTACATCTTGCGCAGGCCGCCCGCCGTCACGCGCGCGCCGATCACGTAGTTGCCCGGATCGTTCGGGTTGTTCGCGTAGAACTTCACGAGCGTGCCGAAGATGTCGGACGTCGACTCGTTGAGGCCGCCCGCATCGCCCGAGTAGTTCAGGTTCGCGGTGGCCTCGGTCACGCCGTGGCTCATCTCGTGCCCGGCCACGTCGACCGACACGACCGGGTTCGGCAGGCGGGTGCCCGGCTGGCCGTCGCCGTACACCATCACCTGCGACCCCAGCCAGGCCGCGTTCGCGCCGGTCGTGCCGGTGCCGGTGTTGAACACCACGTGCGCGTAGCTCTTCACGCCGCGGCCGTCGTTGAAGATGCCGTTGCGGTTGTGCACGCTGCGGTAGTAATCCCACGTGAGCGCGAGGCCATAGTCGATGTCGGCGGCGACGGTCTGCCGGTCGGTGGTCGAGTTGTTGCCCCACACGTTCGTGCTGCTCGTGAAGATCGGCAGGTCGGTCGCTTGCTCGACGTCGTCCGAGGTCAGGCCGCGGCCGTCGTACACCGAGCCGCTGCCGCGGGTCGGATCGAGCATCCGGTACGAGTTCGTGCCGAGCTGGTCGGTGGTCAGCGACAGGTTTCCGTAGTACAGCGAACGACCGGTGCCGGTGACGGAGGCGGTCTTGATCAGGTCCTGGGCATCGAGCAGCTTGCCGGTGCGGGCATCGACGTAGTACAGCACGGCGTCGCTGTGCGTTTCGGTCGACTTGCCGTACACGCGCACCGCATAGGCGAGCGTCGGCACGACGTCGCGCGCGAACACGACGAGCTCCGCGTTGTCGATGCGGCGCACTTCCGCGCCGAAGCGCGCGACTGCGACGCGCCGGGCCGTGGCCGCGCCGACGTCAGGCGCATTGCGCACGACGTAGCGGTCGCCGGCCTTGCCGATCTTGCCGGCCAGATCGATCGGCGCGGGCTGGGTCAGGCTCGCCTGCTTCAGCTTGCCCTGGTTCGAGTGGACGACGACGTCGCCGCCGATCACCGGCAGGCCCGAGTAGAAGCGATCGAAGCGCACGTGCTCGGTGCCGTCGGGATCGACGACCACGTCGCGCACCTTGAACTGGTCGCCCTCCACCGGGGCGCCCGCCGGCGCGGCCGCGAACTTCAGCGTGCGCGCGGCATTGCCGCCGGCCACGCTGAATGCGGCCGGATTTTGCTGGATCAGTTGCAGTGCCCGGTCGACCGGGGCCGACTGATCGCCGGCTTGTGCAAACGCGCCGAAACTGGCGAGGGAAATCGCGGTGACGGTCAGCAGGCAAGACAGTTTCTTCATGTAATCCCCCAGATAACGAATGCGAGACGATTAAGAATCTATTAAGTGGCAGCGCAAGACGTGAGAGGTAATGTGAACTGCAAAGCCATGCTAGGAGTTCAATTTCATATTTACAAGATACTTGCGAATAAATTAATTATTCATTGTATCGCCTTGAATCGAGTCAGGTATTGGTGAGAATTATGAAATGATCCTGTTTGATCCGTTGGATGCATCGACGTCATTGCGCCGGAGGAATGCGATGCGTGGGAGGTGCGTGAATCGTAGGCGGGGCGGGGCTGAGCGTGGTACGGGTCGAATGGCGTACGGGGTTGCCGGCAGGCGAGGCGCAATGGCCGTGTTTTACTTGGCAGGATATTTCGCTCAATTATTGATGAGATTTATATTGGCATTCACCCTGTTTATGGTGGGGTTTATCTATCCGGAATCCCACATTTTCACGCGGGTGGTGAATATGTGGAAATGGGCCGGGGAATGGCGGCGCGATTTGAAAGGGCATAGCCGCGCGGTGCCTTTCCGGGATGTGATTGACGCATCGCGGTCGTGAAGCATCACTGCCGCTCGCGCCGGGATAAGCCTGTCATGCATGACAGGTTTCCGCGCGATGGCTTTTGCTCGGCTACGGCTTTCTCTTACACTCGCGGGTTCGACGCCAAAGCCCGTCGTAATAGAATCGACGACGCCCGTCCCACCGTCCCGTTGACGCGGCCGACAACTCCGAGAACGCCTCCCCTGCACCGGCCGAATGAGCAACGACACCTCAACCGTCACGACTTGTCCTATCCGCAAGCGTCTGGCCTTGCGCCGCAACCGCCGGCCGTTCCCGGATACCGGCCTGAGTCACTGGCTGGAAATTCAGCGCGACCCGTTGAAGTGGCTGGCCGACACGCATCGTGCCTCGCCCGATGTCGCGCGCCTGCGGATGGGACCGAAGCGCCTCTGGTGCATCTTTCATCCCGAGGCGATCCATGAGCTGATGGTTTCCCATCGCGCCGACCTGCGGCGCTGGGAGCCCAGCCTGTGCATCATGCGCCAGTGGAACGGGCCCAGCTTCATGATGAAGGAAGGCGAAGCGGCACGCCGTCAGCGCCAGACGGTGCGCCCGCATATCCAGCCGCCTGCCGCACCGGAGATTCAGCGCATCGCCCGACACTGGTCGGCGCATATCGCGCCGGGCCAGGTGGTCGATCTCGATCTGGCAATGGCCGCCTACAGCGTCACGCTGGCCGGCCATGCATTGTTCGACATCGATCTCGGCCCGAACGCGGAAACCATTGCCAAGGCGGTGCGCATCCTGTCGCGCGTCGCCTTGCTCGAAACCAGTACGGGGCTGCCGCTGGGGCACTGGTTTCCCAGCAAGATGTGCCCGCGCAAGCGTTGGGCCCTGCGCGTGATGCGTGCGCAGATCGATCAGGTCGTCGAGGAATCGCAACGCCCGCTGGTCATGCACCGCGACGATCTCGCCACGCTGCTGATGGCCTCGCACCAGGCCACCGGCGCAACGCTGGCGTGGGCGCAACTGCTGCTGGCCCAGCATCCCGAGGTGCTGGCCGCGCTGCGCAAGGAGCTTGCCACGCTGGACTGGTCCGGCGTGAATCAATTGCAGGACCTGCGTCGGGCGCCGCTGCTGCGCGCCGTGATTCAGGAAACCCTGCGCCTGTACCCGCCGGCTTATGCGCTGGTGCCGCGCCAGCTATCGCGCGCGATGACCGTGGCGGGAACCCCGCTCGCGCGCGGCGATATCGTGATGATTTCCAGCTGGATCACGCATCGCGACGCACGCTGGTTTCCCGAGCCCGATGCGTTCCGGCCCGAGCGATTCCTGGAAACCCCGACCTGGCCGCAGGGGGCGTACTTTCCATTTGGCGTCGGCGACCGAGCCTGCCCCGGCACCGGCATGGCCATGATGGACCTGGCCGTATCGCTCGCTTACTGGATCGAGCACTGGGACATGACGATCCTGGGGCCGGTGACCCCGCAAGGCTGGTTCTCCCTTCGCCCCAAAAATGCGCGCGTGCGCTTCGAGCCGCGCGTGGGTGTCGATCGCCAGCCAAGCGAGACGCCGCGTCGCTAGGCCCTGTTCACTCCACCCGCCGGGCCTGCTCGAGCCACTGGTCGAGACCGATGCGCCCGATCCGCGCGTCGCCGAGCGGCACGAGCGACTGCGCGTCGACGCGCCCGCCGAAATACCGCGCGTCCGGATCCGTCACCACCGGGCGCGTATCGCCAATCGCTTGCAGGTAACGCGCGACGATGGATGCGAACGGCGCGCGCTCGGGGCCCGCGATATCGACCGTGCCGTTCAGCGGCGCGGCGAGCGCGGCCTGCGCGAGAAGCGTCGCGACGTCGTCGGCGGCAATCGGCTGGAACAGCCCGTCGCCGATGCGCACCGTGCCGTCCGTCGTGCCGGTGTCCGCGATGCCGCCGAGGAATTCCATGAACTGCGTCGCGCGCACGATCGTGTACGGCACGCCGGCCGCCTCGATCGCCGCTTCCTGCGCGACCTTGGCTTCGAAGTACGCGTTCCCCGGCATGCGGTCGGTGCCGACGATCGACAGCGCGACGTGATGGCGTACGCCCGTGGCCACTTCGGCCTTGCCGAGGTTGCGGGCCGACGTGCGGAAGAAGTCGAGCACCGCCTGCGGTTCCCACGACGGCGCATTGGCCACGTCCACGACGACGTCCGCGCCCGCCAGCGCGCCGGCGAGGCCCGCGCCCGTGATCGTGTCGACGCCGGTGCGCGGCGACGCGGCGAGCGCCTGATGGCCGGCCTCGTTGAGCCGCGCGACGACGCGCGAGCCGATCAGGCCGGAACCTCCGATGACGACGATCTTCATGGCACATCCTCCAGATGAAAGCAATTGAACGGGCGGGATGCCCGACGGGCGCCGTGTCGTGTGAACCGGTGCGCCGCCGCCGCATCGCATGAGGCTATTCTGGGAGAATCATGTCCCGGCGATAAGGGCCAAGAAATGTCGATCCGACTGGTCCATGTCGCCACCGCTTCCACCGTTGTGCCCGCCGCCCGCGAGACCGTCATGACCGATCCGTCCCCCGCCCTGACCATCGAAATCGACCGGCAGCATCAGTTGCCGATCTATCTGCAGATCTGCGAGCGCTTCAGGATCGCGATCGCCGCCGGGCACCTGCGCCCCGGCGACCGCGTGCCCGCGCTGCGCGGGCTGGCCACGCAGCTGAACACCGCGCGCGGCACGGTCGAGCTGGCCTATTCGATCCTCGTCGACGAGGGTTACCTGCAGATGCGCGGCGCGGCGGGCACGTTCGTGTCGCCGTCGCTGCCGGCGGCGGTGACGCGCGCATCGCGCGCGCCGGACGGGCGGAATGTGCGCGAACCGCGGCGCGCCGAAGGAAACGGCGCGCCGCAGCGGCCGGCCGCGTCGCGCCAGCAGGCCGTTGCCGTCGCGATGAGCGGCGAGCCGCGGCCGTTGCAGCCGGGGCTGCCCGCGCTCGACGCGTTTCCGCGCAAGGTCTGGCACCGGCTCGTGTCGCAGCATGCCCGCAGCGGCGACCGCGCGACCCTCGCGTACCCCGATCCGGCCGGCTACCGGCCGCTGCGCGAGCACATCGCGACCTATCTCGGGCTGTCGCGCGGCGTGACCTGCGTGCCGGAACAGGTGTTCGTGACCGGCGGCTACCGCGCGACGCTCGAACTCGTGCTGCGCAGCCTCGCGCGCCCGGACGACCGCATGTGGTTCGAGGATCCCGGCTACCTGCTCGCGCGCGGCTTCCTGAACGAAACCGGCATGCGGCTCGTGCCGGTGCCGGCCGACGGCGAAGGCATCGACGTCGAGCGCGGCAGGCAGCTCGGCGCCGATGCGCGCTTCGCGCTCGTCACGCCGTCGCACCAGAGCCCGCTCGGGCATACGTTGTCGCTCGCGCGACGCATCGCGCTGCTGGATTGGGCGGAGCAGGCGTCGAGCTGGATCGTCGAGGACGACTACGACAGCGAGTTCCGTTATCAGGGGCGGCCGTTGCCGGCGTTGAAGAGCCTGGACCAGCGCGACCGGGTGATCTATTGCGGCACCTTCAGCAAGGTGATGTTTCCGGGGCTGCGGCTCGCGTATGCGGTGGTGCCGGAGCGCGCGATCGAGCGCATCGGGCGGGTCGCGCTCAGCATGAACGCCGGCTCGCCGACCCTGTTGCAGGCAGCCACGGCGGATTTCATCGAGCAGGGGCATTTTGCGCGCCACCTGAAGCGGATGCGCGCGTTGTATGCCGAGCGGCGCCTGCTGATCGTGACCGCGCTGCGGCAGGCGTTCGGCGAGCGGCTGATCGTCGACCCGCCGTCCGGCGGCATCCAGTTCGCGGCGCGCTTCGCCGATGGGGGCGTCGACGATGTCGCGGTCGCATCGCGCGCCGCCGAGGCCGGGCTCGCCGTGCTGCCGCTGTCGATCTGGTATGCGAACAGCCGCGCACGGCAGACGCCGCGCGGCCTGGTGATGGGGTTCGCGAATGTGGCCGACGCGCGGGAAGCGGGGCGGCTCGCGCGCACGTTGCGCGCCTGTCTGGACGGCTGACGCACCGCGCGCCGGCAGGCATGGCGCCCGCACCCACGCGCGGCGCGCGGCACGCGTTCGCGATGCAACGCGGCGGGCATGCCGCCCGCCCCGACAGCGTCAATCGCTCAGCGCGGCCTCGCTTGCGTCGGCGCCCGCGTGGCCGCCCGCGTGCGCGGCGAGTGTCGTGAGCGCCGCGAACACGTCGCCGCCGGCCAGCTCGGCGCGCGCCGCATCGAGCGCTTCGGCCACCGCCGCGTCGCTCGCCACGAGCCCTTGCAGCAGCAGGAACTGCACGCGACGGATGCCGATCGAGCCGAGCGCATGGTGCAGGTACGGCGTCAGGAAATCCGGCTGCCGCGCGCGTTCGCCGCGATGGAACCCCCCGGAGCCGACGATCACGACGGTCGGCCGGTCGCGCATCAGCCCGACCTTGCCGTCCGGCGTCGCCGCGAACGTGCGGTGAATGCGCAGCACGTAATCGATCCACAGCTTGAGCGCCGCCGGCACCGCGAAGTTGTGCATCGGCGCGTTGACGATCAGCGCGTCGGTCGATTCGAGTTCGCCGATCAGTTGCTCGGACACGTCGAACTGCGCGACGTCGGGCGTGCGCGACGTGATGGCGCTCGCGTAGTCGCGGGCGATGGGCGGCAGCGGCGCGGCGGCGAGGTCGCGCAGGGTCACGTCGATCGCCGCCGCACCCGGCGCGACGTGCGCGCGCAGCCTGTCGACGATTTCGCCGGCGAGACGGAAGCCGTGGCTGGCCTCGCCGTGCGGGCTCGCGTTGAGCAGCAGGATCTTCATGATGCGCACCCCACCGGTTGCGACAGCGGCGCGAGCGCTTCGACGAAATGCATGCCGCGGGCGAGCAGCCCGTTGCGGAAGTAAAAGCGTTGCGCGAGCGGCATGTGCAGGCCCGTGTCGAGCACGAGCTGCGCGC
The DNA here is from genome assembly GCF_004343775.1 of Burkholderia sp. SRS-46. Lineage (GTDB taxonomy): Bacteria > Pseudomonadota > Gammaproteobacteria > Burkholderiales > Burkholderiaceae > Burkholderia. Next base: position 331,580 of record NZ_PTXL01000005.1, read on the forward strand.
AGCCGGCGTCGCTCGCGATGCGCCGCACCGCGTCGAGCAGGTGCGCGCCGATGCCGCCGCGCTGCAGCGCGGCATCGACGACCAGGTCGTCGACGTACACGAAGCGGCCGTACAGCAGATTGGTCGGCGTCCGGTAACCGGCGAGGCCGACGACGCGGCCGGCATCGGACGCGGCGAGCAGGCGATAGCCTTCGGCGTGCTGCCGGGCCACCTGCGCGGCGAACGCGTGCGGGTCGGTCAGGTGCGGGCGCAACTGGCGCATCACGTCGAAGGCGGGCAGCAGCGCCTCCGGCGTGTCGAGATGGGTGAAGCGCAGCGAGGCGGTCATGGGCGTCTCATCGAACGAGGAACGACGCCCACGATATCGCGCGGACGGCTCAGTCGACAGGGCCAAGAATGCGCAAACCAACCAGGCCATCGACCGGCCGCGCCGCATCCGTCAGTGCGTGCCGGCCGGCGCTGCCGCGCCGGTCACGCCGAACGCCTCGCGCGGGCCATGCCCGGTCCAGCGCTTGAACGCGCGCCGGAAGTTGTGCGAATCGCTGAAGCCCACCGCGTGCGCGACGTCCTCGATCGACAGGCGCGGGTTGCTGAGCAGCGTGAACGCGCGCTTCTTGCGGATCGTGTCGATCACGGCCTGGTAGGACACGCCCTGGTCGGCGAGGCGCCGCCGCAGCGTACGCTCGCTCATGCACAGCTGCGTGGCGATCGCGGCGAGCGTCGGCGCGTGCCGCAGGTCGCGCCGCACGATCCGCTCGATCGATTCGAGGAAGTCGGTGCCTTCGGGCTCGGGCGGCAGCGCCGTCTGCAGGAACTCGAGCGCCTGCCGATGCGCGAGCGGATCGCTGGTCGCGATCGCGCGGTGGCCCCATGCGGCGTCGCACGCGAACAGGTTGTGCTCCTGCTCGAACCGCACCGGGCACTGGAACACGCGCGCGTACTGGTCCGCGTAGTCGGGGCGCGGGTAGCTGAGATCGACGGCCTTCGGCTGGAACCCGTCACCGGCGAGCGAGCGGCCGATCTTCATGAAGCTGCCGAACGCCTCCTCGACGAGGAAGGCCTCGATGTCGGGCTCGAGGAACACGTTGGTCGCGCAGATCGACAGGGATCGCGCGTCCATCGTCAGGTCGAAATGCATCAGCGGGCCGGTGTGCCGCTGCAGCGCGATGCCGACCGCGATCGCGTCCTTGACGGTCGGGCTCGTCAGCATCGCGTAGCCGACCAGGCCGATCGACGCGATCGTCTCGCTGATGCCCAGTTCCAGGCCGAGTGCGCGCCGCGGCGCCATCTCGAGCGCGCGACGGATCATCGCGCTGGCCTGGCGCAATGAAATCCGGCACGACGGGTTGGACAGGTCCGCGACGTCGAAACCGAGCCCGAGGCACAGCCGTGTCGGGTCGATGCCCAGTTCCTTGCTTGTCTCCGCCAGGCACCGCAGTAAATGAACCGGCAGATTCGCCGTTGTATAGCGGGTGGTATCGTCCATGGATGCTCCCAGCTTTTTTCCACGGATTGTACGCGTCCCGCCCGCCCGGGGTGCCTCGGCCGCCGTCGGCCACATCGGCGCGGCCGCTCAGAAGTAGTGGCGCAGGCCGACGGTCGCGCCGAGCTGCGTGGTGCGGGTGCCGGGCGCCTGGCCGTTGACGCCCACGAGCTGCGCGCCGATCAGGCCGCCGCGATAGATCGCATAGTCGACTTCCGCGTAGAGCATGCTGCGCTTCGACAGGCAGTAGCCGGCGATCACCTGGAACTGGCGCGCGCGGCCGTCGAAATTCGCGACGTGGCCGGACTGCGTGGTCCACCATGCGTTGACCGCCGCGGTCAGCACCGGCGTGATCCGGTAGGTCAGCCCCGCGAGCACCATCTCGCGGCGGCGGAAGCCGCCGGGCGTGTTCGGATCGGCCACCTGCGCGGGCGAGATGATGCCGAGCCCCGCGAGATCGGTCGGGCTGAACGGGCCGTTCGCGAACGACGTGAAGTCGTTGTCGCGCGCGTTCACGATGTAGCCGGCGTTGACGGTCGCGTTGCCGAGCGTCAGCGAGCCGCCGCCCGAATAGATGTCGAAGTGGCCGCCGGTGGCGTCGTCGCGGGTGCGCATGACCGACGCGCCGAGCGTGAACGGCCCCTTGTCCGGCGCGTACACGACGGCCGCGCCGTACTGGCTGCCGGCCGAGCCGCCGCCCGCATGCCCGCCCGGCGCGTATTGCGCGAGCAGGTAGAAGCCGCCGAGTTGCGCGATGTACTGGATCATGTTGCTGGTGCGGGCGCCCGCGAGCATCGTCTGTTCGGGCTTGAACAGGTTGAAGTACGGATCCTGCGGGCCTGCCCACAGGTTCGAGCCGTACGTCATCGACACGCCCTCGAACGCGACGTTGTACTGGCGGCCGAGCAGCAGCTGGCCGAGCGTCGACGACGTCAGCCCGACGAACGCGACCTGGAAGAAGTTGTCCGAATTCGCGGGCACGATGCGGCCGCTGCCGGGGCCGAAGTGGCTTTCCACGTTGAACTGCGCGGACAGGCCGCCGCCCAGGTCCTCCTGGCCCTTGAGGCCCCAGTAGCTCTCGGTCAGGCCGCCGCCGTCCGCCATCGAGAGCTTGCGGCCCGTCGTCATCGGCGCGCCGTCGGGCCCGTAGGACACGCCGTTCGTTTCGTAGCGCAGGCCGGCGTCGATGACGCCGTACAGCGTCAGGCTGCTTTGCGCGTGCGCGGCGGTGCCGGCGAGGAGCAACAGCGCGCAGCATGCGGCGCGTGCGCTTTCGAGACGAGTGATGCGACGAGTCATTCGACGAGTCATTCTGAACTCCGAACGGATGGGGGGAGGAGACGGGCGGTCTTGCGCCGCCGGGATGAATGTAGAAAGCCAAATTTGCGCGGGCCAAGGCCGCGGCGGCCATTTTCGTGGTGCGTCGCGGCCAGCGTGATGCGGCGTGATGCAGCTGATCCCGCGCGACCCGGTGCGACGGGCGGCGCGCTTCAGCGCAATGGCTGGCCGACGCCGCCGTGCGCGCCGGCCGGCGCCGCGCGGCGCAGCGCGAGCCGTACGAACGGCGCGGCGGCCAGCACCGCGATGCACAGCAGGTGCGCGACCCGCGTGCCGCCGTAGCGGCCGAGCAGCGCGCCGGACAGCGCGGTGCCGACGCCCGCGGCGAAGAACGTGACGACGAGCGTGCGGGCGACGAGCGAGCCGTCGGGATCGACGTCGGACAGCAGGCCGGTCAGGAACGGCACGATCACGAAGAACGCACTGTTCAGCACGAGCTGGCTCGCGAAGTACGCGCTGCCGCTGGTCGACCCGAAGAACCATTCGAGCGACGCGATCATCGCGAGCTGCGCGGCCCAGATCAGCGCGAGGCGATGCCGGTGGCTGGCCGGATGCGCGGGCACGGCCGCGCCGACGAAGCCGAGCAGCGACGACGCCGACAGCAGCACGCCGATCGTCGTCGGCGACAGCCCGGCGCGCGCGCCGACGAAGCCGGCGATCGCCCATTGCGATGCCTGCACGCCGTACACCAGCGCGGTCACGATCCAGATCGCGACGACCGGGCGCCACGGCAGGCCGCCGTCGCGCGCCTGCGTTTGCGCCGGCGGCGCCGCGAACGCGCCGATGCCGCGAATCGCCGGCGCCAGCACGGCCGTGACGCCCGCCAGCAGCGCGAAGATGCCGCGCCCGAGCCAGTGGCCCGGCAGCGCCGAGATCAGCACGAGGATGCCGCCGTTGATGCCGCCCGCGAGCAGGTTGATGTGCCCCCACAGGCGGTCGGTCGACGTGCGCTGCGATACGCCGGACGCGACGACGACGAACAGCATCCCCTCGAACAGCCCCGTCAGCCCGCGCGCCGCGCCGGCCAGCACGATGCCGGGCGCGACGGCGCTGAGCGCCTGGCCCGCGAGCGCGCCGCACAGGCCCGCGAGCGTGAACGGGCCGGCGGCGCGCGCGATCCGGCGCGGCAGCAGCGCGCAGCTGATCGCGATGCCGAGGATCTCGGCGCTGACGAGCGCGGTCGCCGCGCCTTCGTCGAGCCGGAAGCGCGCCATCACGGCGGCGACCAGGAACGGCGACAGGATCAGGCCGTTGGTGGCCACCGCGAAGGCGAGCGCGAGGCGGACGACGGCGCCGCGCGACGGATCGGGGCGCGACGATGCGGCGTAACGGGAGGCGGTGGTGCTCATCGGTTCTCCTCGACGGAGCGGGACGCGGCGTGACGCGCGCGGGCGGCATCGGCGGGCAACCGCGTGCCGGAACGAACCGGCGCGACCGCCGCGCCGTGCTGCAAGCCGAGCAGCGCGCGCAGGTACGGCGTCAGGAACCGGCCGTGCGGATCCATCCGTTCGCGCAGCGCGAGGAAATCGTCCCAGCGCGGGTAGCAGGCCGCGAGGCCGGCCGCGGTCAGCCCGTGCACCTTGCCCCAGTGCGGCCGCCCGCCGTGGTTCAGGCAGATCGCCTGCACGCCCGCGAAGTAGGCGTCGAACGGCATCCCGCGATACTGGTGGACCGAGATGTGCACGCTGTCGCGCCCGTAGTTCGGGCTCAGCCAGATGTCGTCGCCGCGCACCCAGCGGTATTCGAGCGGGAACATCAGCGGGAAGGTGCGGCGCGCGATGAACGCGCGGATTTCGCGCAGCGCGTCGGCGCCGCGCTCGGCGGGCACGGCCCATTCCATTTCGTTGAAGCGGACCCGGCGCACCGTGGACAGCATCGCGTGACTCGCATCGACCTGCCGGCCGGCCGACACGGTCGATGCGCACAGCCGGCTCAGCGACGGGCACAGCGCCGGTACGCGCCGGCCGAGCCCGCACAGCGCGCCGAACACGGTGTTCTCGAGGAACGATTCCGCGGCGCGGCTGGTGCGGCTCGCGGTGTCGACCGCGTCGTCGGTGAGGTCCCACGCCTTGGTCAGCACGGTGTCGGTATGCGGGAACCAGTAGAACTCGAACGAGCGGTGCCGGCCGGTCAGCGCATCGGCCTGCGCGAGGCAATCGTCGAGCCGCATCGCGCCGCGTTCGAGGCGCAGCCGGAACGACGGCACGACGCGCAGCCCGATCTCGGTCAGCACACCCAGCACGCCGAGCCCGATGCGGCCGCCTGCGAACAGGTCGGGGTGCGTGTCGGCCGATGCGCGGATTTCCGAGCCGTCGGCGCCCATGAACACGAGGCTGTCGATCTGCGTCGACAGGTTGCCGAGCGCGATCCCGGTGCCGTGCGTGCCGGTGCTGGTCGCGCCGGCGATCGACTGCACGTTGATGTCGCCGAGGTTTTCCATCGCGTAGCCGCGCGCGGCGAGCGCGGGGCCGAGCGCCCACAGCCGCGTGCCGGCGTGGACCCGCGCGACGCGCCGCGCGGGATCGAGGTCGATCACGCCCTGCATCCGGTCGAGCGACAGGATCACGTCGTCGGTCTGCACGAGCGGCGAGAACGAATGGCCCGCGCCGGCCGCCCGCACGGTCGCGCCGGACGCGGCCGCGTCGCGCAGCACGGCGGCCAGCGCGTCGCGCGACGCGGGTGTCGATACGGTTGCATCAGGACTGCTTACATATCCAGACCAGTTGCGCCACATGGTGATGTCCTCGTTGCCGATGCGTGAATGACGTGCCGCGCGCGCTGCGCCGGCCGTTAGAAAAAGCTCTTGCCTTCGCCCCGGTAGGTGAGGGCCTCGCCGGCCACCCGGCCCGCGCGGATCAGCAGCAGCGTGTTGAAGCGTTCGCACAGCTCGCCCGCCTTCGCGTGGCGGAACAGCACCGGCTCGCCGATCGCGAGCGCGACGCCGGGCGGCACGCGCAGCGGCGTCTGCACTTCGCCGGCGCCTTCGTTGCCGATCAGCGTGCAGCCGGCCGGCAGCCACGGGCGCGGCAAGCGGTGTGCACCGGCCGGGCCGGATGCGATGTAGCCGCCGCCCGAACACGTGACGATGCCGGGCTGCGGAACCCGCGTGACGGGCAGCGCGAAACCGGCGGCGGGCCGCGCGCGGAACGTCGCGTAGTGATCGAACAGCGCCGGCGCGTAGAGGCCGGAGCCGGCCGCGAGCTCGGTGACGGACGCGTCGCCGCGCGTGCTCTCGATGCTGCCGGTGCCGCCGCCGTTGACGAAGCGCAGCGTGTGGCCGGCCGCCGCGAGCGCCTGCGCGACCGCGTGGCGGCGCGCGTGGATTTCCCGCGCGGAGCGGCGCTTGAGCCAGCGCAGCAGCGCGTTTCGCGCGGCGCTGCCGGGCACCGCGTCCATCACGCCGGCGATCTGCCCTTCGTAGCCCATCAGCCCGTCGAGCCGCACGCCCGGCCGCCGCGCGATGTGGTCCGCCAGCGCGAGCGCGCCGGCGACGTCGCGCACCGGCGAGCGGTACATGCCGAAGTACAGGCCGGGATATGCCGACGACATGTCGAGATCGATCGCGAGCGGGAGCACGACACCCTCGGCGCGGGCCACCTCGTCGATGCGGTCGACCTGCGCGGCGTCGTCGACCATCAGCGCGATCGTGCGCTGCCGCCGCAGTTGCGCGGCGACCGCGCGCAGGTCAGCGGGCTCGACCGTCGGATACGCGACGACGAGGTCGTCGAAGCCGCCGTCCGCGAGCCACGCGGCCTCGGCGGCCGAATAGCACAGCAGGCCGCGCATGAACGGGCCGGCCGCCATCACCGAGCGCAGCAGCGCGCGCGAGCGCACCGATTTCGTCGCGAGGCGGATCGGCAGGTTGCCCGCGCGGCGCGCCAGGTCCGCGAGATTGGCGTCGAGGCGATCGAGGTCGACGAACGCGGCAGGCAGCGCGCGGCCCGCGAGCGCGTCGCGGTAGTACGCGTAATCGCGGGCGGCGGGCGGCGCGACGGGGAACGCAAGGGTGGGCTCGGGCGGCGGCGGATCTGCGCGGTTCATGGACCTGGCTCGGTTGGGGGCGGGCGTTCGGCGCATCGATCGTTCGATGCAGGATGGCAGCCAGCATAGGGCCGGGTGGGGCGCGGACCAAGCGCGCAGCGGGTCGATCGATGGGTCCGATCTGGCCAATCGCCACGCGCGTGCGCGCGGGCGAGCGGCGTGCCGGCACGGTGCTGGACCGGCGCTTGCTTGGCGCGGCGGCGCGCATCGCCCGCGCGCACGCGAAGCGCCGCCGGGCGGGCGTTGCGCGCGTCGCTGCGCTGCGGCGCGGCCGGCGTGCGGCGCGAACCCGCGCGGCCCGATCGGCGGCCGCGAACCGCGCCGCTCTAGTGGGCCGATTCTAGTGCCGCTTTTGACGATGTGCGGGTTTCGACCTAGAACCTACTCGCGGATGCACCCAAGAAGCGCGGCACGGCCCATCGAGGAGACGGTGTGAACAAGAACAGCAGACTCTGGCGGCGCATAGGCTTCGTGGCGGCGATCGTCGCCGCCGTCGCGGTATGGCGCTACGCACAGCCGACGCCGGCGAGCGCCGCGCCGTCCGGCGACAAGACCGCAAGCGCGGCGCCCGGCCCGGCCGAAGCATCCGGCCCGGCGTCGGTCGGGCCGGGCCCCGAGGAACGCCGGCTCGATCTCGACGCGCTGCGCCGCAGCCTCGCGGCGCGGCCGGACGCCGACGCGGAACTGCAGCGCATCGTCGCGTTCGCGCGTTTTCGCGACACGGTCACCGCGTATGGCCGTGGCCGCAACAGCCTGCCCGAGGCCGAACGGGCCGCGCTGGCCAGGCGGATCCTCGACGAACTGCCCGAGCACGTCGCGCGCAACGAGATCGTGCCGGTGCAGGCGGAAGCCCTCAGCGCGGCGCTGCTGACGGACGTGCATGCCGATGCCGCGACGCGCGGCGCGGCGATCCAGTCGATGCGCGCGCAATGGGACGCGTATGCGCGGCAGACCGTCGGCCCGTCCCCGGCGCAGGACCCGCGCTATCTGGCGTACGAACAGCAGAGCCGCGACATCGTCCGGCAGGCGCAGGCGAGCGTCGTGGATCCCGCGTTGCAACAGGCCGTCATCGCGCAGCGCCTGCAGGCGCTGCGGGTCCAGCTGTTCGACGGCGCATCACCGACCGGCGCGCACTGACCGCCGGCGGCATCGCGCCGCGCGAGGGCGCGGCGATTCCATCACGTTGATCGAAAAGGAGGGGGCATGTCCACAGCACGACGCCTGATGCGTCTGATCGCCGCGACCCTGCTGGGCGGCGCGGCACTGAACGGCCACGCGGCCGACACGACCGCGCCGGACCCGGCGATTCCATATTATTCGTGGTACGAAGTGATATTGCCGGAAAGCAGCGGCGCGTCGTGCGGCAACGGCACGCCGATGCGCTTCTACGTCAACCGCGCGCAGTCGGACAACCTGCTGTACATGATGGAGCCGGGCGGCGCGTGCTGGGATCACGGCACCTGCACGCAGACGGCCACCGGGCCGGAAGCGGGCCTCGGCGGCTTCAACCCGGACGGCATCCCGCACAACTACATGAACGGCACGTTGAGCCAGACGGTGAAGGCGTCGTTCCTGTCGCCGCTGATGACGCGGATGGATCTCGCGCACATCCTCGTCGGCGAACCGAAGGTGGAGACGCAGGACTGGACGCAGGTGTTCGTGCCGTACTGCACCGGCGACATCCACATGGGCAGCGCGGTGCGCGGCTACACGTCGCCGACGGGCGACTGGCGGGTGCAGCACTACAGCGGGCTGAAGAACATCCAGGCCGTCGCGCAATGGCTCGTCGCGCACGGCCTCGGCAAGCCCGGCCGACTGCTCGTGTACGGCATGAGCGCGGGCGGCTACGGCACGCTCGCCAACTACGCGACGCTGCGCAACACGCTGCAGCCGCAGGCGCACAGCTCGCTGCTCAACGATGCCGGCACCGTCTTCAATACGCGCTTCGACGCCGATCCGGCGACTCATCCGTCGGTCGGCCTGTATGCGAAGGCGCGCACCGAATGGGGGATGGATGCGCCCGACGGCATGATCACGGTGAACAGCCGGCTGACCCGTTATTTCGATCCCGGCAACATGGGCAGCGCGTACGCGGCGCTGTCGGCGACCTATCCGCATGACCGCTTCGGCTTCTCGAGCTACCAGCGCGACCGGATCATCGCCGCGTACCACTACCGCGCGTTCGTTCCCGCGGTGATCGCTGCGCCCGACGACGCGACCAAGGACGCGCTGTCGATCGCGATGTTCGAACGCGAGCTGGACGGGCTGAAGCAGACGATCAACCCGCTGCCGAACTTCGGCTACTTCATGCCGTGGGCGCGCAACGGCTTCATCGCGAACCACCAGGTGACCGCGGTCAGCTTCACCGGCTCGGGCATCCACGAGAACGGCATCGACGCGGACGTCGGCACCTTCGTCGCCGACCTGCTCAACCAGCAGGATCCGGCCGACCAGCCGGTGATGAAGGCGTTCCGCACCGAGAAGTGGTCGGATTTCACGTTCTCGACCTTCCTCGCGTGGATCGACAGCGTGCTGAACCTGACCGGCGAGGCGGGGCCGATTTCGGGGCACCGGGCCTGAGCGTGGAGTCCTAAACTGAAGGTGCGTCCGTGCCCGTTTCCGGAAAACATCATGCGAATGCACCAAGCCGATCCGTCTGCACAATCGCCCCGCGACGAGCATGAGGCCATCGACGGCGAGCGCGGCTTTCGCGCGCTCGCCGAAGCGATCCCGCATATCGTGTGGACGGCCGATCCGGACGGCTCGATCGACTTCGTCAACCAGCGCGGGCTCGACTTCGGCGGCATCACGCTCAGCCAGGCGCAGGGCTGGGACAACTGGTCGCCGTTCGTGCACCCGGACGACCTGCAACGGGCGTACGACCGTTGGGCGCTCTCGATCGCGACCGGCGACGAGTTCATGACGGAGTACCGGCTGCGGTCCGCGGACGGCGGGTACCGCTGGTTCCTGTGCCGCGCGCTGCCGTACCGGGATCGCGACGGCAAGATCGTCAAGTGGTTCGGCACCGAGACCGACATCGATGCCCAGAAACAGGCGCAGGCCGTGGCGGAGCGCGCGAACCGCGCGAAGTCCGATTTCCTGTCCAGCATGAGCCACGAGCTGCGCAGCCCGCTCAATGCGATCCTCGGCTTCGCGCAGCTGATGGCGTCCGATTCGCCGCCGCCGACGCCGTCGCAGCAGGCGAGCATCGACCAGATCCTGCGGGCCGGATGGCACCTGCTGGAGCTGATCAACGAAGTGCTCGATCTCGCCCGGATCGAATCCGGGCAGGTGCCGATGTCGCTCGAGGCGGTGCCGTTGAGCGAGATGCTGGATGAATGCGCGTCGATGGTCGCGCCGCAGGCGCGCCAGCGCGGCATCGACGCGCGCTTTCCGCCGGTCGGGCCGCTCAGCCACGTGCGCGCCGACCGCACGCGCATCAAGCAGGTGGTGGTCAACCTGCTGTCGAACGCGATCAAGTACAACCGCCCGGCGGGCACGGTCGACGTCGCGTGCGCGACGCATGCGCCGGGCCGGGTGCGCATCAGCGTGCGCGATACCGGCCCGGGGCTGTCGCCGGACCAGCTCGGCCGGCTGTTCCAGCCGTTCGAGCGGCTCGGGCAGGAAGCCGGCGCCGAGGAGGGCACCGGCATCGGCCTGGTGGTGGCCAAGCGGCTGACCGAGCTGATGGGCGGCGCGATCGGCGTCGACAGCACCGTCGGCGAGGGCAGCGTGTTCTGGATCGAGCTCGACGCGGCGGCGGCCCCCGGGCTCGCGCCGTCGGCCGCCACGCAACCCGCCGCGCCGGCCGGTGACGCGATCGGCGGCGCGGCCGCCGGCATGGCCGCGCACACCGTGCTCTACATCGAGGACAACCCCGCGAACCTGAAGCTCGTCGAACAGCTGGTCGCGCGGCGCGCGGACCTGCACATGCTGAGCGCCGCGACCGGCCTGCACGGCGTCGAGCTCGCGCGCCGCGCGCGGCCGCGGGTGATCGTGATGGACATCAACCTGCCCGACATCAGCGGCATCGACGCGCTGGCGCATTTGCGCGCGCACGCGGAGACGGCGGCCATTCCGGTCGTCGCGCTGAGCTCGAATGCGATGGCGCGCGACATCGAAAAGGGCCTGAAAGCCGGCTTCTTCCGCTACCTGACCAAGCCGATCCGCATCGACCAGTTCATGCAGGCGCTGGCCGACGCCGTCGCGGCGGCCGTCGGCCGGCCTTAGCGCGTCGTGCGGCCGGGCGACCCATCATGAGCGAACCCGCGGCGATCCTCGGCGCCCGCATCCTGGTCGTCGACGATCTGGAAGCCAATGTCCGGCTGCTCGAGCAGATCCTGCGCCGGGCCGGCTATGCGCAGGTGTCGTCGACGATGGATGCCGCCGAGGTCCACGCGCTGCATCGCGCGCATCGCTACGACCTGATCCTGCTCGATCTCCAGATGCCGGGCACCGACGGCTTCCAGGTGATGGAAAGCCTGAAGGCGCTCGAGGCGGACAACTACCTGCCGGTGATCGTGATCACCGCGCAGCCGGCGCACAAGCTGCGCGCGCTGGAGGCCGGCGCGAAGGATTTCATCAGCAAGCCGTTCGATCTCGCCGAAGTGCTGATGCGGGTGCGCAACATGCTGGAGGTGCGCGTGCTGAACCGCACGCTGCGCGAGCAGGGCGACGAGCTGAAGCGCCTGGTCGCGAAGGTGGTCGCCGAGCAGCAGGTGTCGGAGCGGCTGCTGCTGAACATGCTGCCCTATCCGATCGCACAGCGGCTGAAGGCCCACCTCGACGGCATGGCCGACCGCTTCCCGCAGGTGATCGCGGACCGCTTCCCGGAGGTGTCGGTGCTGTTCGCCGACATCGTGGATTTCGCGGGCTTCGCGGCCGGCATGAGCGCCGAGCAGCTCGTCGAGATGCTCAACGACATCTTCACCGAGTTCGACGTGATCGCCGACCGGCGCGGCCTCGAGAAGATCAAGACGATCGGCGACGCGTACATGGCGGCGGCCGGGCTGCCGGTACCGGTGGCCGACCATGCGGCGCGGGCCGCGCACATGGCGCTCGACATGATCGACGCGATGGCCCGCTTCAATGCGCAGCGGCGCTGCAACCTGCAGTTGCGCATCGGCATCAACAGCGGCGAGGTCGTGGCCGGCGTGATCGGCAAGCGCAAGTTCATCTACGACCTGTGGGGCAGGGCGGTCAATCTCGCGAGCCGGATGGAATCGCAGGGCGTGGCCGGGCGCGTGCAGGTGACGGACGCCACCCGCGAGCGGCTCGGCGCGGCGTTCGTTTGCGAGGCGCGCGGCACGATCGCCGCGAAAGGCATCGGCGAGCTCAATACGTGGTTCCTGGTCGGCAGGAACGCGGAGCCTGACGGCTGACGCGCGGCGCGCTGCAGGAATTTCGGGCATGCTTCAGGCAATCGATGGCCGTTCCCGGCATCGCCGGAATACGCGTGACGCGATCGCCGTCGCCACGCAACCGCGCGATTTCCGGTCCTTTCAATACAGCTGCCCGCACGAGGAATCGCAACCGACATGATCACGCATGGCGCATGGGTTCATGCATTCAGCACCAACGGGCAGCGCGGCAATGCCGCGGTCGTGTTTGCCACTGGCGCGCACGAGCGGGTGGACGTCGACGCGTGCGTGGCGACGGCCGACCGGCTGCAGTGCGAAGTCACCTGGATCCGGCGCGACACGACGCCGTTCGGCACCGGCCTGCGCTTCTTCACGCCGGGCGGCGAGATCGCGTTCTGTGGCCACGGCACGCTGGCCGCGGCCGCGTGGCTCGCCGCGCGCGACGGCGGCGCAACGGCGCGGGTGTTCGACGTCGGCGGCGCGCCGCTACGCGTCGAGCAGGATGCGCACGGGCGCTGGTCGTACCTGCAGGACGCGGGCGGCGCGCAGCCCGTCGACGGCGACGCGCTCGGCGACGCGCTGGCCGCGCTCGGCGTGCCGAACCCGGCGGCGCTGCGCGCGACCGGCGCGACGCTCGCGCGCTCGATCGGCGCGCCGCGCGACAAGCTGCTCGTCGCATTGCCCGACGCGGCCGCGCTGCGCGACATCGCGCTCGACCCCGCCCGCCGCGACGCGCTGTGCGCGCGCCTCGACACGACGGGCCTCTATGTCTACGCGGTGTGCGACGCAGCGGCGGCGCCGCGCCTCGTCGCGCGGCACTTCCCGCTGCGCTGCGGGATGCAGGAGGACATGGCCACCGCCGGCATCGCGCCGACCGTGGTGCGTCACGCCGGCCTGCCGGTCGACGCGGGTGACGTCGTCATCGACCAGGGCGGCCCGGATTGCGCGCATGCACGCCTCGTCGTATCGGCGGGCGGCCCGGGCACGGCGTGGCGCGTCGCGGGCGAGTGCGTGATCGTGCGCGAGCTGCGGCTTGCGGGCGTGGTCGAGCCGGTGCACTGACGCGCCGGTCGCGCGCGCCCGGACCCGGGCCGCCTGACGGGCATCCGGGCACCGGGCCGAGGCGGTCGCCGGCCGGCCGATGCTCCGCCTACCGGCTCCACATCACCGCGTGCGTCGCGCCGGTCGAGGTCGTGGCTTCGCCCACCACCTGGCCGCGCTCGTTGATCCCGGCCGCCTGGCTGCGATGGCCGCCGGGCAGCGTGCCGAGATCCGTCATCACGCCGTTCTCGATCAGGATCGCGTGCATGTCCCCGTCGGCGGTATCCGCGTAGCCGACCACCTGCCCCCGGTTGTTGATCCCGGTCGCCGAGCTGTAGCTGCCGCCCGGCAGCGTGCCGAGATCGGTCATCACGCCCTTGTCGTACAGGAACGCGTGGGTGCTGCCGCTCGCGACGGTCGCTTCGCCCACCACCTGGCCGTGATCGTTGATCGCGTTCGCGTAGCTGTACTTGCCGTCCGGGAGCGTGCCGAGATCGGTCATCACGCCCTTGTCGTACAGGAACGCATGCGGCGGCTCGTGGATGTGCGCGCCGCGCCCGGCCGTGCCGACCACCTGCCCGAGGTTGTTGATCGCCGCCGCGCTGCTGTCGAAATAGCCCGGCAGCGTGCCGAGGTCCTTGAAGGTCCCGTTGTCGTACACGTACCCATGGCCCTCGCCGTGCGGCCCGTTGTACAGGGTGCCGACCACCTGGCCGCGGCCGTGCTGGTTCACGCCGGTGGCGTCGCTCGCGAAGAAGTCCGGCGGGAAGCCGAGATCCGTCATCAGGCCGCCGTTGTACAGGAACGCGTGCGACGGCTGGCGCGCCGCGGTGCTCGGGCCGGCGTCGCCGCTGCCGACCACCTGCCCGCGCTCGTTGATGCCGTACGCGAGGCTGATGTCGCCGCCCGGCAGGGTGCCGAGGTCGATCATCGCGCCTTGCTGGTACAGGAACGCGTGGATCACGATGCCGTCGGGCGCGATCGATGCGCGGCCGACCACCTGACCCTGGTTGTTGATCGCGGCGGCCGAACTGTACGCGCCGCCGGGCAGCGTGCCGAGATCCTGGATCGCGAGCGACTGCGCGGCGGCGGGCTGGATCGCGTGGAAAGACAGGAATGCGAACATCATCACGGCGCGGGAGATGCTGCATCCATTGGCGAAACCCTTGCAGGCGAGAGACATGGTTGTCGACTCCTTCGGACAGACACGGAAGCGCGATGCGGGCGTCGAGGCCGGGGCGCCGGACCGAGCGGCGACGGCCGGCGCAGGCCGGCGCGCGGGCGCGCCGGTAAAACCGAACGGATTACGCATGAATCGGGCCATGCCCGCCGGTGCGGGGATCGCGCGCGTGCGGCGTGGTGCGTGTGTCGAAAGCGTTTCATCGCGGCAACGCGGCCGCCTGCGTTCCGGTGCGTTCGCAAGCTCGTTGTCAGCCTGAACCGTCCCTAGAGCTACCCCTCTGCCGCCACATCGCACTGCGGCATAAAACTGTCATCCGGGCCGTTCCTTGCCGGCCGCGCGTGGCCGGACGCGGCTCGTTCACGCAGGCCGCCGTGCTGCGCCGATTCGCCCGTCACGCAAGGCTGGAGCGGCTGGCGGCGATACCACCCGCCATCCGCCGGCCGGCATCGGCAACCGCGCCCCCCACGCGCAACATTCAAGTGACGAATGTGTGCATCGCAACAATCCATTTCATCCGGCGCAATCGAAACGGTAAGGTGAACGCACGTTCGAATTTCAGCGAACCACGCGAATCACGATGCACATCCCTGACCCGACGACGCCATGAAAACCACCCCCGATCGACGCGAGCAAGCAGCCCGTCCGTCCGGCCCGCGCCTGCCCGGCAAGCTGGTGGGCCCGATCGTGCTCGGCACGCTGCTGAACGCGCTGAACTCGTCGATGATCGCGGTCGCGCTCGTCAGCATTCAGCAGGCGTTCGCGCCGAGCGGCGGCGCGCACGCGCGCATCGACACGATGTGGCTCGTGTCGGGCCTGTATCTCGCGACGGCCGTCGGGCAGCCGACGATGGGGCGGCTCGCCGACCGCTTCGGCGCGAAGCGGATCTTCTGCATCGGCCTCGCGATCGTGCTGGCCGCGTCGGCGCTCGCGCCGTTCGCGCCGACGCTCGGCTGGCTGATCGCGTCGCGCGTCGCGCTCGGCGTCGGCACCTCGGCCGCGTATCCGGCCGGCATGGCGATGATTCGCGCGTGGTCGCAGCGGCACGCGAACGGCGCGACGCCGACGGGCGGCCTCGGCGCGATCTCGGTCGCCGCGCAGGTGGCCGTCGCGTTCGGGCCGCCGCTCGGCGGCGCGCTCGTGCAGTTCGCGGGCTGGCGCGCGATTTTCTGGATCAACGTGCCGATCGTGCTGGCCGCGTTCCTGTTCGCCTGGCTGTGGATGCCGGCCGACCCCGCGTGGCGCGGCGCACCCGAGCGCCGCACGCTGCGCGCCACGCTGCGGGAGCTGGATCTGCCCGGCGTCGCGCTGTTCGTGCTGACGCTCGCGAGCCTGCTGCTGTTCCTGCAGTCGGTGTCGCACGCGCCCGACTGGCGGCTGCTCGTCGCGATGCTCGCCCTGTGCCCGCTGCTGATCCATCGCGAGCGGCAGGCCGCGACGCCGCTGATCGACATCCGCATGCTGGCCGACAACCGCGCGCTGCTCGGCACGTACCTGCGCTGCATCGGCACCTACGCGGTGTTCTACGCGATCTTCTATGCGCTGCCGATGTGGCTGCAGGAGGCGAAGCGCCTGTCGGCCGCCGACGCGGGCCTCGTGATGCTGCCGGTCGCCGGCATCGGCACGGTGGCGACGATGCTCGCGACCCGCATCGCCGACCGCCGCGGCTCGCGGCCGGTGCTGATCATCGGCTCCGCGATGCTGTGCGTCGGCAGCGTCGTGATGAGCCTGATGTCCAGCAGCCTGCCGGTCTGGTCGATCGTGCTGCTGTCGATCGTGTTCGGCGTGCCGAACGGCTTCAACAACCTCGGCAACCAGGCGACGCTCTACCAGAGCGCGCCACACGACCGGATCGGCACCGCGTCGGGGCTGTACCGCACCGCGCAGTACGTCGGCGGCAGCCTGTCGTTCGCGCTCGTCGGCCTCGCGCTCGGCCATCCGGCGAGCGATCGCGGGCTGCGCGCGCTGGCCATCGTCCTGGCCGTCATCAGCGTGCTGCTGCTGCTCAACGCGGCGTCGAGCCGACACCTCGATGGCGCCGCTTCTTCCGTTCCACAACAAAAGTGAGGCTTTCAACATGTCCATTCCGACGCTCAACCGCACCGTCGCCCTGGTGGCGATCGACCTGCAGAACGGCATCGTGTCGCTGCCGGTCGTGCCCTACACCGGCGCGCAGGTGGTGGCCACGACGGTCGAGCTCGCGACCGCGTTCCGCGCGTTGCAACTGCCGGTGATCTACGTGCACACGAGCTACCAGCCGGACGGCGGCGTGGCGCTGAAGGTGAAGACCGACGCGCCGTCGGCGCCGCCGAATCTCGACCCGAACTGGAGCGCGTTCGCGCCGGCGCTCGGCGTGCAGCCGTCCGACATCGTCGTGACGAAGCACCAGTGGGGCGCGTTCACCGGCACCGACCTGGACGTGCAGCTGCGCCGCCGCGGCATCACCGACATCGTGCTGACCGGCATCGCGACCAACATCGGCGTCGAATCGACGGCGCGCCAGGCTTACGAGAACAACTACAACGTCGTCGTCGTCAGCGACGCGGTGAGCACGTCGTCGACCGACGCGCAGCACTTCGCGCTGACGCAGATCTTCCCGAAGCTCGGGCAGGTCGCCGCAGCGGCCGACGTGGAGGCGGCACTGGAGCAGGCCCTGGCGCGCTGAGCGGCGCGATCCGTTCGGCATGCCCCCCATACCTGTCGTTAACCGAGGAATGACAATGATCAAGACCGATGCATGGGTGCTTTACGCAGGACCGGAACCGGGCAAGCAGCAGGCGCCCGTCGCGGGCGAGCTGCGCCGCGAAACCTTCGAATTTGCCGACCTGGCCGCCGACGAGGTGCTGGTCGAGCCGCTGTACGGGTCGTGGGAGGCGAACCTCGACCATGCGCTGTCGCGCAATCCGGTCGACATCTGCCGCCAGCGGCGCGAGGACAAGATCGTGCTCGGCAACGGCGCGCTGGTGCGGATCGTCGAGCGCGGCAGCGGCGTGAGCGCGCTGCAGGAAGGCGAGATCTGCATGGTGATGCCGTTCGGCAAGCGCGACGAATACGGGTTCGCGGAGCTCGTCTACGCGTACGATGCGCCGGGCACGATCGGCGTGATGGCGCAGCGGACGAAGATGCGCGCCGACAACCTCGTGCCGGTGCCGTCCGACAGCCGCCATTCGCTGCTGCAATGGGCGACCTACGGCCGCTACTTCACCGCGTGGGACAACTGGAAGGTGGCGTCGGCGTGCTGGCGCTCGCAGTTGCCGGACGTCGACCCGGCCGACTACCTGGTGTTCGGCTGGGGCGGCGGCACCACGCTCGCCGAGCTGCAGCTCGCGAAGCGCGAGGGCTTTCGCGTCGCGATGACGGCGAGCAACGACCGCCGCCTCGAGGAGCTCGCGAAGCTCGGCATCACGCCGGTCGACCGCCGCAAGTTCCCGCATCTCGCGTACGACGACGCGCGCTACAAGAGCGATCCGGAGTACCAGGCGAACTATCGCGAGTCGGAGCGCGTGTTCGCGGAGACGATCGCCGAGCTGAGCGGCGGGCGCGGCGTCGCGATCTTCCTCGACAACCTCGGCGGCGCGCTGTACCGCGCGACGATGCGTGTGGTCGGCCGCACCGGCATCGTGACGACGGTGGGCTGGAAGACCGGCATGCGCCTGTGGAACCTGCGCGCGACGGAATGCATCAACCGCCGCCTGCACATCCATACGCACGCGTGGCGCTACGACGACAGCATCACGATCCGCGACTTCCAGGAGTCGACCGGCTGGATCGGCCAGGAGCCGACCGAGATCTTCGATTTCGACGAGGTGCCGAAGCTGGCGTCCGACTACCTGAACGGGAAGATCCAGACGTATTTCCCGATCTACCGGATCAACGCCGTCTGACCGGCAGGATGCGCGCCGCGTTCGCTTCGCCGCACGATGATTAGTCATGCAGACGATGATGGCGCGCGGCGCGCCGTTCAATTCCTTTGACTGGAGAACGCCATGGCCTCTGTGGAAGTCGAGGATGTCGACGCCGGCACGGCGTCGCAGGGCTCGAACCCCGCGCCGCTCGACGGCATTCGCGTGATCGACGCCGCGACGCTGTTCGCGGGCCCGCTCGCCGCGACGATGCTGGCCGACTACGGCGCCGACGTGATCAAGGTCGAGCACCCGGACGGCGACCCGGCGCGCAAGTACGGCGCGCGCCGCGACGACGTGCCGTTGTGGTGGAAGGTGCTCGCGCGCAACAAGCGGGCGGTCACGCTGAACCTCGGCACGCCCGACGGCCAGCGGCTGTTCCGCGAGCTGGCCGCGCAGGCGGACGTGGTCGTCGAGAACTTCCGGCCCGGCACGCTGGAACGCTGGGGGCTCGGCTACGACGTGCTGGCCGCGATCAACCCGCGGCTCGTGCTGGTGCGGGTGACGGGCTTCGGCCAGTTCGGCCCGTATGCGAGCCGCCCGGGCTTCGGCACGCTCGCCGAGGCGATGAGCGGGCTCGCGTCGGTCACGGGCGAGGCCGACGGGCCGCCGCTGCTGCCGTCGTTCCCGCTCGCGGATACCGTCGCGGGGCTCAATGCCGCGTTCGCGATCATGACGGCGCTGAAGGCGCGCGAGCGCACCGGGCGCGGCCAGGTGGTCGATCTCGCGATCATCGAGACGATGCTCGCGGCGATGGGCGCGCAGATCGCGAGCTACGACCAGACGGGCAAGGTGCCCGCGCGCACCGGCAACCGCTCGCCGAACAATTCGCCGCGCGGCGTCTACCGCACGGCGGACGGCAAGTGGGTCGCGCTGTCGACGTCCGCGCACAGCATCGCGGAGCGCGTGATGCACCTGATCGGCCGCGCGGACCTGATCGACGCGCCGTGGTTCAGGAACGGCGTCGAGCGCGCGAAGCACGCGGACGAGCTGGACGCGGCGGTCGGTGGCTGGATCGGCCAGCGCACGCGCGACGTGGTGATCGCCGAGTTCGAGCGCGCGCAGGCGGCCGTTGCGCCGATCTACGACGTGACCGACGTGCTGGGCGACCCGCAGTACGCGGCGCTCGGCTCGGTGGTGTCGGTGCCCGACGCGGAGCTGGGCGCGTTCCGCACCCACAACGTGCCATTCCGGCTGTCCGACACGCCCGGCGCGATCCGCTGGGGCGGCCCGCCGCGCGGCACGCACAACGACGAAGTCTTCGGCGCATTGGGCCTGGAGCGGCGCGAGATCGCCGAATTGACCGAGCGAGGCGTGATATGAAAAGCAGCGCAACCTATCGCAGTTACCTGTACGTGCCCGCGCACAAGGCGCAGGTCGTGGAGAAGGCCTATGCAAGCGAGGCCGACGCGGTCGTGCTCGACCTGGAGGATGCCGTGCCGGCCAGCCACAAGCTGGAAGCGCGCAAGGCGGCCGCGGCGATCCTCGCGGACGGCCCGCCGAAGCCGACGTACGTGCGCGTGAACCCGATCGCGAGCCCGTGGTGCCGCGACGACGTCGAGGCGATCGCGCGGCCCGCGCTGCAGGCGCTGCGCCTGCCGAAATGCGACCTGCCCGCGCACATCCAGGAAGTGGCGGGCTGGCTCGACGCGCTCGGCAGCGACGCGGGCATCCAGATCCTGATCGAATCTGCGTACGGCGTCGAGACGGCCTACCAGCTCGCCACCGCGTCGCCGCGGCTGGAGCGCATCGGGCTCGGCGAGAGCGACCTGCGCGCCGACCTGCAGATCGGCGTCGACAATTTCACGCTCGAGGTGTGCCGCGCGCGCTGCGTCGTGGTGTCCCGCGCGGCCGGGCTGAGCGGGCCGATCCAGACCGTCTATCACACGCTGCCCGATCTCGACGGCCTGAAGGAATCGACGCTGCGCGCCAAATCGATGGGCTTTCTCGGCCGCTTCGCGATCCATCCGTCGCAGCTCGCGGTGATCAACGCGGTGTTCACGCCATCCGAAGAGGAGATCCGCGCGGCCGAGCGCGTGCTGGAGGCGGTGGACGCGGCGGCGGGCCAGGCATCGGCGTCGTCGGTGTTCGTGCTGCCGGACGGCCGCGTGGTCGCGCCGCCGCTGATCGCGAACGCGCGCGTGACGCTCGCGCTCGCCAACAATCTTCGACTCCAGTGGAGCACTGGCATGAGCACGCCCGATACGATTACCGCCCTTCGCCGCGCGCGCGCGGCCGGCGGCGGCCGCCCGCCCGGGCGCCGGCGACGCCGCGCTGCCGCCCGACGGCATCGTCGCCGCGCTCGGCCGCTTCGCGGCGGCGGCGCGCGCCGACGGGCTGAGCGCACGCTGCGCGCCGAGGCCGCCGCGCGCGTGCTCGACGTGGTCGGCAACAGCCTGATCGCGCACGACGAACCGGTCGCGCAATCCGTGCTGCAGGTCGCGCGGCGCTGGGCCGGCAGCGGCCGCGCGGGCGTGATCGGCGCGCCCGACCGGCTGCCGGCCGCGAGCGCCGCGCTCGTCAACGGCACGCTCGCGCATGCGATGGATTTCGACGATTCGCACATGCTGTCGGTGCTGCACCCGAGCGCGTCGGTGATCCCGGCCGCGCTCGCCGCCGCGCAGGCGAGCGGTGCATCGGGCGCGGCGCTGCTCGACGCGATCACGGTCGGCACCGAGATCTGCATCCGGCTCGGCGTGGCCGCGTACAACGAGCGGCTCGGCAACTCGGTGTTCTTCGAGCGCGGCCAGCATGCGACGTCGATCTGCGGCACGCTCGGCGCGGCGGCCGCGGCGGCGATGCTGTTCGGGCTCGACGCCGCGCAGATCGCGTCCGCGCTCGGGATTGCCGCGAGCATGGGCGCGGGGCTGCTCGAGGCGAACCGCACCGGCGGCTCGGTGAAGCGGATCCATTGCGGCTGGGCCGCGCATGCGGGCGTGAGCGCGGCGGAGCTGGCGGGCGCGGGCGTGACCGCGCCGCCGACCGCGCTCGAAGGCCGCTTCGGCTTCTTCCATGCGTGGTGCGGCGACCAGGCCGACGCCGGCGCGGTGCTGCGCGACCTCGGCGAGGAATGGGAGACGAGCCGGATCATCTTCAAGCCGTATCCGTGCAACCACTTCACGCATCCGGGCATCGACGCGGCGCTGCAGCTGAAGGCGGACGGCGTGACGGCCGACGACGTGGTGTGGGCCGAGCTGCGGGTCGCGACGTCGACGCTGCGCACGATCGGCGAGCCGGCCGAGCTGAAGGCGAACCCGCCGAACGGCTATGCGGCGGCGTTTTCGGGGCCGTACACGGTCGCGGCCGCGCTGCTCGGCGGCGGCGGGCTCGGCGTGTGGTTCGACGATTTCGACGACGCGCGCGCGCAGGAGCCCGCGCGGCGCGCGCTCGCCGCGAAGGTGCGCTGCGTGGCCGATCCGTGGTGCGACGCGCGCTTCCCGACCTTCCTGCCGGCCGTGCTGCGCGTGCGGCTGCGCGACGGCGAGGAGCGGGAGGTGCGGATCGAGTCGAGCAAGGGCACCCATTCGCGGCCGCTGACCGAGGAGGAGCTCACCGCGAAGTTCGTGCTGGCGGCGAGCTCGGCGATCGGCATGACGCGCGCGCTGGCGCTGCGCGACGCGGTGCGCGAGCTCGTCGACGACGCGCCGCTCGACGCGCTCGCGGCGCTGACGTCCGGCACGCGGCGCCACGCCGAACAGCCGGGAGGGCACGCATCTTGAACGCACCCCGCTGGAACAAGCGGCCGCCCGGCTCGAACTGGGGCGACTTCGGCCCGGACGACCAGAAAGGGCGGCTGAACTGGCTGACCCCGGAGAAGGTGCGGCAGGGCGTGGCCGAGGTGCGCGCCGGGCTGTCGTTCTCGCTGAGCCTGCCGCTCGACGTGCCGCGCGGCGGCGGGCTGAACGCGCGGCGCCGGCCGCCGGCGATCATGCCGGCGCTGCTCGGCGGCAAGCCGTACTTCGGCTATCGCGCCGACGAACAGGTGGCGAACGCCACCGATGTGGTCTGCGACGATTCGTTCTGCATGCACTCGCAGTTCTCGACGCAGTGGGACGGCCTGTCGCACGTGGGCGGCCTGTTCGACGCGGACGACGACGGCGTGCCCGAGATCGTGTTCTACAACGGCTTCCGGATGGGCGAGCATCTGCGGGTGCCGCAGGAGGGCGACGCGACGGGCGGCGCGCGCGCGCTCGGCATCGAGGTGATGGCGCAGACGGGCGTGCAGGGGCGCGGCGTGCTGATCGACCTGCGGCGCCACTTCGGCGACGCGCGCACCAAGGTCGGCTTCGACCAGCTGATGCGCGTGATGGACGCGGACGACGTGCGGGTCGAGCGCGGCGACATCGTGTGCGTCCACACCGGCTTCGCCGACCTGCTGCTGCACGACGAAGGCGGCTCGCCCGAGACGGTCGGGAGCGCATGCGTGCTGGACAGCGGCGACGTGCGGCTGCTGCGCTGGATCGACGAATCGGGCCTCGCCGCGCTCGCGGCCGACAACCACGCGATCGAGGAGCGGCCGCACAACGCGCAGCCGCTCGCGCGGCCGGGCGCGTTGATGCCGCTGCACGAGCTGTGCCTGTTCAAGCTCGGCATCCACCTCGGCGAGCTGTGGCACCTGACGCCGCTCGCCGACTGGCTGCACGCGCACCGCCGAAACCGGTTCCTGCTGACCGCGCCGCCGCTGCACATCCGCGGCCTCGTCGGCGCGCCGGTGAACCCGGTCGCGACCGTTTAGAACCTGTTTAAGCGCGCGGGCGGCGGTTGTGGCGGCCGCCGTCCGTCTTTTTTGCGCTGCAACCCGGTCGCACGATACGGAAATTCAATTTCGGATTGGCGCGATTATCGGAAAAATAAAGGCGTAGATCGCGATTCAATTTAAAAAACCATCCAATATCACCAGCTATAGAAAAATTATCCGCGCGTCAAGATTGGACTATTCTTGTGCATTGCACTAAATATCAGGGAAATTCTCTAGTTGCGTTAACGCGTAATTAGGGCTCGGTGATTAACCTGTTTAGTGGATGGTCACAATCATGAATCTTCGATCGATCGACTTGAACCTGCTGGTGATACTCGACGCGCTGCTGACGGAGAAGCAGGTCACGCGCGCCGGCCTGAAGATCGGGCTGACCCAGCCGGCCGTGAGCAATGCGCTGTCGCGCCTGCGCTACGTATTCAAGGACGAGATTCTCGCGCGCACCGCCGTCGGCATGGAATTGACGCCGCGCGCGCAGTCGCTCGTCATGCCGGTTCGGCAAATCATGCAACAAATCGAAGCATTATTTGAATCGGATTATCAATTCAATCCGTATACCTCGGAGCGTCATTTCACGGTCCGCATGTCGGATCTCACCGAATTGCTGATGCTGCCCTCGTTGCTGCGCATCATGCGGCTCACGGCCCCGCATATCGGCATGGACGTCGTGCACCTGAGCGCGGCCAAGACCGCCGACGCGCTCGAAGCGGGGCGGCTCGACCTGGCGATCAGCGCGGGCCTCGAGCAGTCGGGCACGCTGTCGTCGCAAACGGTGTTTCACGACCGGCTCGTCTGCGTGCTGAGCCGCAGCCACCCGGAGGCGGAGCGGCCGCTGACGCTCGAGCGCTTCCTCGCGCTCGACTTCCTCAACGTGTCGATCAACCCGGTGGACCACAGCCTGATCGACAGCCTGCTCGCGAACATGAACTTCACGCGGCGCATCGCGCTGAACGTGCCGCACTGGCTCGTCGTGCCGAACATGCTCGACGCGCTGCCGTACGCGGTGATCATGTCGGAGCGGCACGCGCTGAGCCTCGACGATGCGCGGCTCGTGATCCGCGAACTGCCGCTGCCGATGGAGCCCGTCACGTGGTCGCTGTACTGGCACCGCCGCTACGACGCGAGCAACGCGCACGCGTGGCTGCGCAATTGCATCGCCGAGGTCGCGGCGGCGCTCGAGCACGACGTTCCGGTGGAGGCGTAGCACGCGCCGCTCAGCCCACCACCAGCAGCGGCGGCAGCGTCGCAACGTCGGGCTGCGCGTCGAGCCGCCACAGGTAGTCGAGCGCCGCGCGCGTCTGCGCGTCGCGCCAGTGCCGCCGGCAGTTCTTCGCGAACTTCGCTTCGTAGTCGTCGCGCCGCATCGGCCGGGTCGGCGAGCCGGGCAGGTCGTCCACCTGCTTCGTGAAGGTCGCGCCGTCGTCGCACACGACCGTCACCCGGTTCGGCGCCTGCGCCGGATAGCGGGCGGTCAGCGCCGGGTCCGCGCGCACCGTCACCTTGTCGATCAGCGCGCGCAGCGCCGGGTCGCGCAGCGCGGCGCTCGCATAGCTCTCGGTCGTGATGTCGCCGTCGAGCATCGCGCGCGCGACGATGTACGGCAGGCTGTGATCGGCGGTCTCGTGAGTCGACGGCGCCCACTTTTCCCGATCGCGGCCGGCCGTCACGTAGCCGACCTCGGTCGTGTGGATCTCGATGCTGCGGATGCGGCGCAGGTCGCCGACCTGCGCCGCGACGTCGAGCGCTGCCGGGATCGCCGTCTGCGTGAGCCCTTGCGCCGGGTAGAACTTCACGAAGCACTTGCCGATCCGGAACGCGCCGCCGCGCCCGCCGAATTCGCGCGTGTCCACCGCGAACGGCCCGGACACCTGCGGGAAGAACCCGGCCATCCCTTCGAAGATCGGCGACGGGCCGGTGAGTCCGGCGCGCGCGAGCTGCGTCGAGAACACCGCGTTGCGCGCGGCGTCCGCATCGGCGAGCGCCTTCCAGTTCGACAGCTCCTGCACGCGCGTCTGGTTCAGCGCGAGGTGGCTGTTGATCGACAGGCTGATCGCCTGCACCAGCTGCGGCGTGGGCAGGCGCATCAGCTTGCCGGCGGCGAGCGCGACGGCCGGCAGGCTGTAGCACGTGTGATCCCAGCCGCGCGGGCTGATCGCGGCGGCGTCCATCAGCCGGCACGCGATCTCGTACGCGATCGCGATCGACAGGATCAGGTCGCGGCCGCTCGCGTGTTGCGCTTCCGCGACGGCGAGGCACGCGGACATGTTGTCGCTCGGGTGGCCGGTTTCCTTGCCGGCGTATGCGTCGTTGAAATCGAAGTAGCGCAGCGCGGTGCCGGTCGCGAACGCCGCGAGATCGGGGCTCGTGCGCTGCGCGGTGCCGATCACCGTCGCGGCGCCGCCGGGCGAGCCGAGCGCCGCGGCGCGCGCGATGCGTACCGGCCGTTCGTCGTGCGCGGCGATCGCGCAGCCGAGCGCGTCGATCAGGTGCGCCTTGACCGTCTCGACCGTGGCGGCGTCGAGGTCGGCGTACTGCAGCCCGGCCGCATAGTCGGCGAGCTGTTGCGCGAGGTCGGGGCGGCCGGCGCTGCGCGGGTCGGCACCGGGGCCGGCCGCGGGCGGCGAACCGGCCCGGGCGCGGGCGAATGGCAGCGCGAGCGCGGCGCCGGACAGCGAGGAAAGGAAGTGGCGGCGATTCATGTTTGACGACTCCGAAGGTTCCAGAAGCGGGGGGCGGGCGGCGGGCTCAGAACGCCTTGCGCAGGCCGAGCGCGACGCCCACGCTGCTCGCGCGGCCGGCGGCGAGCGTGTAGTGCAGGAAGTTGTAGTTGTAGTTGTCGAAATCGAGCGCGGCGCGGCGTACGTAGCCGCCCGCGAGGTACAGCGTCGTGGTTTTCGACACGAAGTAGTTCAGCTGCAGCGTCACCTGCTGCGGGTTGGCCGGGCGCGGCGCGGGCGACTGCGCGTTCGCGGGGTTCTGCGCGCGGATGTCCTCGTAGTAGAACGCGCCGATCGCCTGCAGGAAGTCGGTGATGCTGTAGCGCACGCCGGCCCACCAGAACGTGTAGCGCGTGACCACCGACGGCGTGTTCACGCCGCTCTGGCCGCGCACGACGCCGGCCATCAGCTGCGTGCGGTCGAGATACACGATCGTGGATGCGGCGTAGCGGCGGAAATGCGCGAAGCCACCGGGCTGCGGCGTGTGGACGTCGTCGAACGCGGCGGCGAACGACACCGCGCCGCCCGCATAGTCGAAGCCGGCGCCGTACGCGGCGTTCGACTGGAACGCGCCCGGCGTGCCGCCGAACGCGAAGTGCGTTTCGAGCGTCAGCGCGCCGAGCTTCGCGAGGTACTTGACGACGTTGTTCTCGCGGAAATTCACGCCGACGACCGCGCCGGCCGGCTCGTACAGCGTCGAATACGCGCCGGTCGGCGAGTAGCGCTCCATGATGTCGAACAGCGTCGAGTACTGGCGGCCGAGCCGCAGCGCGCCCCAGCGTTCGTGCTGCAGCGCGACCCACGCGGAGCGGTCGAAGCCGCCGCCGCCGGTGGCCGAGCCGTTGTTCAGGTTGAAGCCGCTTTCTAGCCGGAACGCCGCCTGCCAGCCGCCGCCGAGATCCTCGACGCCCTTCAGGCCCCAGCGCGAGCCGCTCTTGCCGCCCGACGCCATGCGCACCTGCGACGCCGACGACTTGTCGCCGGGCGCGGCCTGGTGCGTGAGGAATTCCGTGTAGATGTCGGCGATGCCGTACAGCGTCACGCTGCTTTGCGCGCAGGCGCCGGCCGATACGAGGCCCAGTCCGCACAATGCGGACAGCCGCTTGCCCATGGGTCGTCTCCTTTGGGGTGGTTTTTTTGATGGATGCGCCGTGCCGGTCGGGCGGCACGGCGGTGCTGCGGGGGCGCCGCTATCCGGGCCGGGCGGCGAACGATCGGCCCGGCGCGCGGTGGCGCGAACGAAGCGGGGCGGCGTGGCGGGCGGCGCGCATCGCGGCGGAATCGCGTCGGGTCAGCGCACGCGCGCCTGCACGGCCGCGTGGCGCGCGAGCACGCGCTTGGCGCGTGCGACGCCCGGCGCGTCGACCATCCGGCCGTCGACGCGCAGCGCGCCGCGTCCGGTGTCGCGCGCGTCGTCGTACGCGGCCAGCACCGCGCGCGCGTCGCGCACCGCGTCGTCGTCGGGCCGGAATGCGCGGTTCAGCGCATCGACCTGCAGCGGGTGGACGCAGGTCGCGCCCGCATAGCCGAGTTCCGCCGACGCGCGCGCGATGCGCTCGAACGCGTCGAGGTCGCGCAGCTCGTCGAGGCCGCCGATCAGGCCGAGCGGCAGGATGCCGGCGGCCCGTGCGGCGATGATCAGCAATTGCTTCGGCACGCGCAGCACGTCGGCGCCGGCGCCGCTCTCGCAATGCAGCGCGAAGTCGCCGCCGCCGAGCATCATCGCGACGACGCGCGGCGACGCCCGCGCGATCCGGTCCATCGCCTGGAACGCCTGCGGCGTCTCGACGATCGCGACGATCCGCGTGCCGCCGGGCGCCGCGCCGGTGTCCTGCTCGAGCGTGCCCAGCAGCTCGTCGATCGCCTCGACGTGCGAGCCGCCGCGCACCTTCGGCAGCACGACGCCATGCGCGCCGGCCCGCACGGCCGCGCGCAGGTCCGGCACCAGCAGGTCGAGCGGGCCGTTCGCGCGCACCAGCACGTCGCGGCCGGCGGCGCGCAGCATCGGCACCGCGCCGGCGAGCGCATCGCGGGCCGCCAGCTTGCCCGCGGGCGGCACACTGTCCTCGAGATCGAGGATCAGCGCATCGGCGCCGCTGGCGGCCGCTTTCGCGACGAAACGGGGGACGTGGGCGGGCACGTAGAGCAGTGAGCGCCAGACGGGTTGCGGCGACGAATTCATCGTTGTTCTCGTAAAATGAAAGTCACTTTCATTTTTGTGACGGATGACCCCATTCGTCAAGATTATCGTTAACGCCTAGTTTCAAAGGGTGTTGAAAGAAGATGACGCGCCGAAGCGGATCGAATTCATGTTGATGTCATCGAGGTTCTGCGTATAATGAAAGTGACTTTCATTTTTCAAGATGCTGGCCGGCGTCTCTCGGGAGGGGCGGCACGGCATCGTCAGAGGTGCACATGAGCAAGGTGGAGACAGGCAATCCGGCGGAAGGCGGCGTGGCCGCGGTCAATCGCGCGCTGACGGCGCTGCTCGCGTTCGGCAGCGCGCCGGGCGGGCTGATGCTCGCGCAGGTGAGCGAGGAGACGGGGCTCAACATGAGCACGCTGCTGCGGATGTTCGAGTCGCTCGAGCAGTTCCGCTTCATCAAGCGGCTGCCCGACGGGCGCTACGTGCTGGGGCCGGCGGTGTTTCAGCTCGGCATGATGTATCGCGAGTCGTTCCAGCTGCGCGAATACGTGATGCCGATCCTGTCGACGCTGTCGGCGGACACCGGCGAGACGGCCGCGTTCTACGTGCGCGAGGGCGACCAGCGCGTGTGCCTGTTCCGTATCCAGGCGCAGCGTTCGGTGCGCACGCACCTGCGCGAGGGCGACCGCTTTCCGCTCGAGGTCGGCGCGGCCGGGCGCGTGCTGCTCGCGTTCACGGGCACGCGCGGCGGCGATTACGAGAAGACGGCCGAGCAGGGCTACGCGGTGTCGATCGCCGAGCGCGACCCGGAGAGCGCGGCGATCGCGTGCCCGGCATTCGGCGTCGGGCGCGTGCTGAGCGGCGCGATCTCGCTCGGCGTGCCGCGCTACCGCTTCAACAAGAAGGTGCTGGCCGACTACCTGCCGCGTGTGCAGGCGGCGGCCGCCGAGCTGACTCACGCGCTGGGCGGCGACCTGCCGGCCGCCGGCGGCGCGTTCCGCGCGGCCGACCAGCTCGGCGCACTGCTCGAGTAGCGCCGGCGCGCGGCGCGCGCACTCCGCCACGAACGACACACCCACACCAACCAGGAGACACCATGTTCGTTCCCGACACGCAGGCCGCCGACGCGGCCGGCGCGCGCCGTCGCGCGCCCACCGGCCCGATCCATCCGAAATCGTTCGACGCCGGCGCGCGCGGGCCGCTGGCCGGCGTGCGCGTCGTCGACCTGTCGCGCCTGATGGCGGGCAACATGCTGAGCGTGCAGCTCGCCGATTTCGGCGCGGATGTCGTGAAGGTCGAAAGCGAGCGCGGCGACACGCTGCGCGCGGTCGGTGCGGGCGGGGTCAGCACCAACTGGAAGGTGTACGGGCGCAACAAGCGCAGCGTGTGCGTCGACCTGCGCGCGCCGGAGGGCATCGACATCGTGCGCCAGCTGGTGCGCGACGCGGACGTGTTCGTCGAGAGCTTCAAGCCGGGCGTCGCCGAAAAGATGGGGCTCGGCCCCGACGCGCTGCTCGCGATCCGTCCGCAACTCGTGATCGCGCGGATCTCCGGCTGGGGGCAGACCGGGCCGTTCCGCCACAAGCCGGGCTTCGGCACGCTCGCGGAAGGGTATGCGGGCTTCGCGGCGATCAACGGCTTCGCCGACCGCGAGCCCGTGCTGCCGCCGATGTTCCTCGGCGACATGACGGCCGGGCTGTCCGGCGCGATCGCGGTGCTGGTCGCGCTGCATGCGCGCGACGCGCACGGCGCGGCGGGGCAGGTGATCGACGTGTCGCTGTTCGAGCCGCTGCTGTCGATCCTCGGGCCGGCCGCGGCGAACTACGCGCTCACCGGCCAGGTGAAGGCGCGCACCGGCAGCCGCTCGTCGAACACCGCGCCGCGCAACGCGTATCGCACTCGCGACGGCAAGTGGCTGTGCCTGTCGAGCTCGACGCAGGCGATGGCCGAGCGGCTGTTCCGCGCGATCGGCCGCGCGGACCTGATCGACGATCGGCGCTACGCGACCAACGTGCAGCGCGTGCAGCACGCGGAAGCGCTCGACGCGATCGTCGGCGCGTTCATCGGCGCGCGTGATCTCGACGTCAATCTTGCCTTCTTCGAAGAAGCTGGCGTAACGGCCGGGCCGATCCAGGACATCGCGCAAATCGTTTCGGATCACTATGTGATCGAACGCGAGGCGCTGGTCGAGCTGCCCGACGACGACGTCGGCAGCCTGCCGATGCACAACATCACGC
Organism: Burkholderia sp. SRS-46; assembly: GCF_004343775.1. Lineage (GTDB taxonomy): Bacteria > Pseudomonadota > Gammaproteobacteria > Burkholderiales > Burkholderiaceae > Burkholderia. Next base: position 361,781 of record NZ_PTXL01000005.1, read on the forward strand.
CACGCCTGTCGGGCACGCCCGGCACGTTCCGCCGGCCCGCGCCCACGCTCGGCGAGAGCAATCGCGAGATCCTGCTGCCGCTGCTCGGCGAACAGGAATACGAGCGGCTCGCCGGGCTCGGCGTGATCCGCTCGCGATAGGCGCGGCGGCGCGACCCGGCCGCAACCGACGGCCACGCGCGCCGGCCCGCACGCATTGGACATTGCATGGAGGAGACACCATGAAGCCACGCTGGACCCATCGGCCGCCCGGCTCGAACTGGGGCGACTTCGGCCCGGACGACCAGAAAGGGCGCTTGAACTGGCTGACGCCCGACGCCGTGCTGCGCGGCGTCGCGGAAGTGCGCGAAGGCCGCGTGTTCTCGCTGAGCCTGCCGCTCGACGTGCCGCGCGGCGGCGGGCTGAACGCGCGGCGCCGGCCGCCGGCGATCATGCCGGCGCTGCTCGGCGACAAGCCGTACTTCGGCTATCGCGCCGACGAACAGGTGGCGAACGCCACCGATGTGGTGTGCGACGACGCGTTCTGCATGCACGCGCAGTTCTCGACGCAATGGGATGCGCTGTCGCACGTCGGCTCGCTGTTCGACGCGGACGGCGGCGGCGATCCGCAGCGCGTGTTCTACAACGGCTACCGGATGGACGAGCACATCCGCGTGCCCGAACCGGGGGCGCCGCAGGGCGGCGCGCATGCGCTCGGCATCGAGGTGATGGCGCAGACGGGCGTGCAGGGGCGCGGCGTGCTGGTCGACCTGCGCCGCCACTTCGGCGACGAACGGCGCAAGATCGGTTACGCGGAGTGGATGGCCGTGCTGCGCGCGGACGACGTGGTGGTCGAGCGCGGCGACATCGTATGCGTGCACACGGGGTTCGCCGACCGGCTGCTCGAAGCCGCCGCGCGCGGTGCACCGGGTGAGAAGGGCGAGCCGGGCGCGCCGCACGCGTGCTGCGTGCTCGACGGCGACGATGCGCGGCTGCTGGAATGGATCGCCGAATCGGGGCTCGCCGCGCTCGCGGCCGACAACCACGCGGTCGAGGAGCGCCCGCAGCACGCGCAGCCGCGCGCGCGGCCCGGTGCGCTGATGCCGCTGCACGAGCTGTGCCTGTTCAAGCTCGGCATCCATCTCGGCGAGCTGTGGCACCTGACGCCGCTCGCCGACTGGCTGCGCGCGCACGGGCGCAACGGCTTCCTGCTGACCGCGCCGCCGCTGCACCTGCGCGGGCTGGTCGGCTCGCCGGTCAACCCGGTCGCCACCGTGTGAACGTCATTGCCGCGCGCGCTGCACACGATGCGCGCGCGGCTCACTGAGGAAACGTCATGTCCCATTCCCCGGCGGCGTCGATCGCCGCGCGCATCGACCGCCTGCCCGCGACGGCCAGCATCTGGAAGCTCGTGCTGTTCCTGAGCGTCGGCGGGTTCTTCGAGGTCTACGACCTGTTCCAGATGACCTACCTGCCGCCGGGGCTGATCCGCGACGGTATCTTCCACACCGGCTCGCACGGCGTGCTCGGCCTGTCGGACCAGGGCGCGCTCGGCGCGGCGACGTTCGCGGGGCTGTTCATCGGCGAGATGTTCGTGTCGCGCCTCGCCGATCGCTACGGGCGGCGCGCGGTGTTCACCGGCGCGCTGCTGCTCTATACGGCCGCGAGCCTCGCGATGTGCGTGCAGTCGAGCGCGCTCGGCATTCTCGTGTGCCGTTTCATCGCGGGCTGCGGCGTGGGCGCGGAGCTGATCACGATCGGCGCGTTCCTGACCGAGCTGGTGCCGAAGGCGGTGCGCGGCCGCGCGTTCGCGGTGTGCTTCGCGGTTGGCTACCTGGCGATGCCGGTGCTCGCGCTGGTGTCGTGGCTGTGGGTGCCGCGCGATCCGCTCGGGCTGTCCGGCTGGCGCTGGGTCGTGCTGCTCGGCGGCAGCGGCGCGGTGGTGGTCTGGTGGCTGCAGTCGCGGCTGCCGGAATCGCCGCGCTGGCTCGTGCTCGCCGGACGCGAAGCCGAGGCCGAGGCCGTGCTGCACAAGCTCGAACAAGCGGTCGCGCGCGAATCCGGCCGGCCGCTGCCGGCCGTGTGGGCGCCGGACGCCGCCGCGCCGCGCGCGCCGCATGCGCAGCACGCGCCGTCGATGTGGGACGCGCGGCATCGCGGCCGCACCGCGATGCTGATCGCGTTCAACGCGTTCCTGAGCATCGGCTTCTTCGGCTTCAGCCAATGGCTGCCGACGCTGCTCGCCGCGCAGGGCGCGACCGTCACGAAGAGCCTCTGGTACGCGTTCGTGATCGCGTTCGCGTATCCGGTGTCGCCGTTCGTCGCGGGCCTGTTCGCGGACCGCATCGAGCGCAAGTGGCTGATCGTCGCCGCCGCGTTCGGCGTCGCGCTGTTCGGCACGGCGTTCGCGATGGCGTCGCAGCCAGCATTCGTGATTGCGTTCGGCGTGCTCGTCACGCTGTCGAACACGGTGCTCGCGAGCAACGGCACGGCGTATCAGTCGGAAGTGTTCCCGACCGAGATTCGCGGGCGCGCGCTCGGCTTCGTGCATTCGATCGGCCGCCTGACGGGCATCCTGAGCAGCTTCATCGTCGCGCTGCTGCTGGAGCGCGCCGGCGTGTCGGCCGTGTTCGCGCTGATCGGCGGCAGCATGCTGATCGTGATGCTGTCGATCGGCGTGTTCGGGCCGCGCACCAACAACCGTTCGCTCGACGAGATCTCGGATGGCGATGCGGCCGCCGCGATGGGCGATGCGGCGGGCGCGCGCCTGGATGCATTGCCGACGCGGCGTTCGTGAGCGGCGCGGCGGCGCGCATGGTTCAGCCGCCCGCACTGTCGGCGGGCGGCCCGCTTTGCGAACGCTGTTTAGACGGGCAGCAGACCGAGCCATACGAGCAGAACACGCAGCAGTCGCCGGGTTTCGGTTTCAGCAGCGCCTTGCAATGCGGGCATTCGTAGAAGAACCGGCACGCGTCGACCGGCATGGTTTCCTGCTGCGCGAACCCGCAATGCGGGCACGTCAGCACGGATTCGAGGGTGGGCGTGTTCATTGTGTAAGGCGCGAGCCGGCTTCAACGATCCGCAGGCCGCTCGCCCGGCGGCGGCGGCCCCAGGACGCGCCGGCGCACCAGCGCGTCGAGCGACAGGACGCCGCCGCCACGGCACAGCAGCACGAGCAGCATCGCGGCCCACTGCAGGTGCGTCGGCCACGCGAGCGGATACACGAAAATCTCGATCACGGCGGTCATGCCGAGCAGCAGCAGCGCGACCGGCCGCACGCCGAGGCCCAGCACGAGCAGCACGGGCGTGCTGAGCTCGATCGACACGGCCAGGTACGCCGCGAGGTCGGGCGGCAGCAGCGGCAGCCGGTACTCGTCTCGGAACAGCGCGAGCGCGGCGTTCCAGTCCGCGAGCTTGACCATCGCCGAATTCCAGAAGATCGTCGCGACCGCGAGCCGCAGCGGAATCGCGAGCAGCCAGTCGGGCACGCGGTCGAGCCGCTGGATCGCGCGCGCCAGCACGACGTGCAGCGGCACGCGGATGGCGTCGGGGTGGGCGGGCCGGTTCATGATGTCGCTCCTTCGGCAGGCGGCCCGCGCCCGGGTACCCGATCGATGTCGGTAAAGCAGCCGCGCGCGAGCAGCACCGCGAGCAGTGCATGCCCGTCGGCGTCCGGCGCGCGCGACAGCGCGTCGCGTATCCGCGCGCCGGCCACGAGCGCGGTGGCGATCCGCCATTCGCGGCCGGTCAGCCGCAGCGCGTCGATGCCGTTCGCGGTGCGCTGCACGAGCAGGGTCACGGGGCCGCTGTCCATCGCGATGCCGGACAATGTTTCGTCATCCTGCTCAAGCACGGCGCGCCAGAGCGTGTCGGCCGGGCAGGCGCACCGCAGCAGCGCGACGGCCGGGTGCCGGCGCAGCCGCAGCGCGCCGAGCGCGCTGTCGTCGAGCGCGGCGAGACGGGCGATGTCGAGCGGCGGCGCGTCCGGCGCGTGCAGCACGACGTTGACCTGCCATTCGACGCGCGCGACGTCGACGAGATGCGGCATCGCCGCGATCGGCGCCAGCCGGGCCAGGAATGCGGGAAACGCCGCGCCGTACGTGTCGAGCCACGCGCTGTCCGGCGGCGTGGCGTCGATGAAGCGTCGCGCGGCCCCTTCGAAACAGGTCGCCCCCACGAGCCGCTCGAAGGCCGGAAACGCGAGCCGGAGCGCGTTCACGAGGGCGGCCGTCGCCGTGTTGCGATGAATCGACACGCGTGCGTGCGGCGCGAGCCCGTCAGGCGCGATCCAGGCCGACGCGGCGTGCCCGCCGCCGGTCAGGTCGCGTCGAAACGCATGCTGCAGCTCAGCCAGCGACGGCGCGTGCGGGCGCATGCCGGGCCTCCTCCAGGATCGATTCCGCGATGGCCGCCTCGTGCAGCAGCACGTCGAGCGGCGGCACGCCGGTATCCCACTCGATCAGCGTCGGCACCGGGCCGGTGCGGCGCACGACGTCGCGATACAGCGCCCAGACCTCGGGCGCGACGCGCGCGCCGTGATCGTCGATGCGCAACGTGCGGCCGTCGTCGAGCCGGGCGATGCGATGCCCGGCGAGATGGATTTCGCCGATCGCCGCGGCGGGCAAGGCGGCGAGGTAGGTCTGCGGGTTCCAGCCGTGATTGCACGCGCTCACGTAGAGGTTGTTGACGTCGCACAGCAGCCCGCAGCCGGTGCGCCGGGCGAGCTCGGCGAGGAACGTCCACTCGGGCAGCGTCGAATGCACGAAGCGCAGGTAGGTGGACGGGTTCTCGACGAGGATCGGGCGGCCGAGCGCGGCCTGCATCTGGTCGACGTGCCGGCACACGACCGCCAGCGCCTCTTCGGTCATCGGCAGCGGCAGCAGGTCGGCCAGATAGCGGCCGCCGATCGCGCTCCACGCGAGGTGCTCCGACACGAGGCCGGGCTCGAAGCGCCGCACCGCCGCGCGGATGCGGGCCAGATGGGCCGCATCGAGCCCGTCCGCGCTGCCGAGCGACAGGCCGACCCCGTGCAGCGACAGCGGATAGTCGCGGCGGATCGCGTCCAGGCAGCGCGGCGCGGCGCCGCCGCCGAGATAGTTCTCGGTGTGCACCTCGAACCACGCGCAGGCCGGCTGCCGCGCCAGCACGTCGCCGTGATGGCGAAAGCGCAGCCCTACCCCCGCGCGCGCCGGCACCGTGCCGGTTTCGATCGTCGTCATGGCCGGGCCGCGTGCTAGCCGGCCTTCAGCTTCCCGCCGGCGAGCTTGCCGCAGTCGCCCGCCGGCAGCAGCACGAACGATTTCGGGTCGCGCGCCTGCGTGGCCTGGCCGGCGCAGGAGTGTGCGCCTTCCGCGCAGTCGTTCTTCGCGACGGCGTTCACGCCGTAGCATTTCTCGAGATGGTTCTGTGCCATTCTTGCCATGTTGTCCTTGACGATCTGCGGCATGCTGCTCATGTCCTTCGTGCCTTGCGCGAGCCCGGGCGCCGCCTGCATCGCGAGCGCGAGCCCGATGGCGGCCGACAGCGAGGAAAGGGTCGAAACGGACGGGTTCATGGTGTCGTCTCCAGAAGGGGATCGCCGGTGCGCGACCTTGTCAGAAAATTCGCTCCCGCGCGACAAAAGGTTACGCAGTCCGGCCGTCTTTTTTCGTACCGGATTGCACACCGGGGAACGAAGCCATGACAGACGAGAACGACGATCGGCGGCGCCGCGTCCGGCTGGTGAAGCCCGCACCGGCCGCTGCGCCCGAGCCCCGCGAAGACGCCGCCGACGCGGCGCCGACGCGCGCGGATGGCTCGCCCGACTGGTCGATGCTGATGGCCTGCGCGCAGATCGGCGACCGCGCCGCGTACCGGCGCCTGCTCGACAGCGTGACGCCGTACCTGAGGCGGTTCGCCGCGCGGCACGGCGTGCACGCGGATGCGGTCGACGACGTGGTGCAGGAGATCCTGATCTCGCTGCACCAGATGCGCCGCACGTATTCGCCGGAGCGGCCGTTCGGCCCGTGGCTGGTCGCGATCGCCAGCCGCCGGACCGTCGACGCGCTGCGCCGGCAGGGGCGCGCGCTGTCGCGCGAGACGCCGCTCGATTCCGATCATGAAACCTTGTCCGGCGATGGAGCGAATCTGATGGAAGAAGCGGCCGATGCGCAGGTGCTGCGCGCGTTGCTCGCGCAATTGCCGCCCGGCCAGCGCGACGCGGTCCGGCTGCTGAAGCTCGAGGAGATGTCGCTGAAGGAAGCGGCGGCCGCGACCGGCATGAGCGTCGCCGCGCTGAAGGTCGCCGTCCATCGCGGGGTCAGGACGTTGCGCAAGCTGTTGGGAAACGACGGGAGCGATCGATGAAACAGTCGATGAAGCGCTCGACAGCCGATCTGATCGAGTCGCTGGTCGCTGACGGCGCGCCGGTGCGCGTGTTGCGCGCCCCGCTGCGCCGCGCGGCCGGCTGGCTGCTGTTCGCGGCGCTGCTGGCCGCGTGCGTCGCGCTCGCGCATGGCGTGCGGCCGGATCTGCCGTCGAAACTGCGCGACCCCGCGTTCGTCACGAGCATCGGCGCGGCGGCCGCGACGGGCGTGCTGGCGGCGGTCGCGGCGTTCGTCGCGAGCGTGCCCGGGCGCTCGCTGCGCTGGCTGTGGCTGCCGGTGCCCGCGTGGCTGGCGTGGGTGTCGTCGATCGGCTACGGGTGTCTGACGCACTGGGTCGAGATCGGGCCGGACGGCATGTCGTTCGGCGAAACGGCGCGCTGCTTCGCGACGCTCGTGCTGATCGGCGTGCCGCTCGCGCTGGCGCTGGTCGTCATGCTGCGCCATGTCGCGTCGCTCGCGCCGGTGCCGGTCGCGATGGCGGGCGCGCTGGCGGTGTCGGCGCTCGCGGCGACCGCGCTGTCCGTGTTTCATCCGCTCGACGCGACGCTCATGGTCCTCATGTGGCACTTCGGCGTCGCGGCGCTGCTGCTGGCGGCGAGCGCCCGATTCGGACGCCGGCTGCTCGAATGGGCCGCGCCGCCGATGGGCTGACGCCGCGCGTGCCCGGCTTACGACGCGCCCGCCACGTCGATCACGACCTTGCCGAACGGGCCGCGTTCGAGATGCGCGAACGCGGCCGGCGCATCGTCGAACGCGTACACGTGCTCGACGACGGGCCGGATGCCCCGTTCGTCGAACGCGCGATTCATCGCCTCGAACGCACGGCGATGCCCGACGGAAATGCCCTGCACGACCGCGCGCTTGAGCATCAGCGGTATCGCGGGCAGCACGAGCGCGTCGCTGTCGAGAAAGCCGATCTGCGCGATGCGCCCGCCCGGCGCGACCGCCGCCGCGGACTGGCGCAGGTTCGTGCCGCCGATGGTTTCCAGCACGTGATCGACGCCGCGCCCGCCGGTCAGCCGCAGCACCGTGTCCGCCCAGTCGCGCGTCTCCCGCGTATCGATCGACGCATCGGCGCCCAGCGCCATTGCGCGCGCCGCTTTCCCGGCATCGCGCGACGTGACGATCACGCGCGCGCCGAACGCACGCGCGATCTGCAGCCCGAACAGCGCGACGCCGCCCGTGCCTTGCACCAGCACGGTCTGGCCCGCTTGCACGCCGCCGGTTTCGACGAGCGCGAACCAGGCCGTCAGCGCCGCGATCGGCAGCGTCGACGCCGCGGCGGCATCGAGCGACGCGGGCGCGTGCACGGCGGCCTGCTCGCCGAGCGTCACGTATTCGGCGAGCACGCCCGGCAGCGGGCCGCCCAGCGACAGGCCGTGCCGCGTCATTTCGAGCGGCGGCTCGCCGTCGAGCCATTGCGTCCAGAAATGGCCGAGCACGCGATCGCCGGGCGCGAAGCGCGTGACGTCCGCGCCGACGGCGACGACTTCGCCGGCCATGTCCGAGCACGGAACGAACGGCATCGCCGGGAGGTCGGGCAACAATGCGCCGTCGACGACGAGCGCGTCGCGATAGTTGAGCGACACGGCGGCGACGCGCACCAGCAGTTCATGCGGCCCCGGCCGGGGCACCGGCGCATCGGCGAGTTCGAGGTGCGGCAAGCCGAACGCCGGCAACTGCCATCGTTTCATTCTTGTGTCCATGCAGGGTCTCGTTGCGGGAAGGAGCGACCGATGTTATGGACGACGCAGTCGAGCGTGTTGCGATATCTTTGCGCATCACTTCCGCCGATTCGTCGCCAATACCGTGAGCTCGAACCTTCATTCGCACCTGCAGGGAATCGCCGCCTTCGTGCAGGCCGTGGAAACCGGCAGCTTCACCGCGGCCGCCGCGCGCATGGGCGTGTCGAAGTCGGTGACCGGCAAGAGCGTCGCGCGGCTCGAAGCGCGGCTCGGCGTGCGGCTGCTCAATCGCACGACCCGCAGCCTCGGCATGACGGCCGAAGGGCTCGCGTACTACGACAGCTGTCGCAAGGTGCTCGAGGAGCTGAGCGCGGCGGAGACGCTGCTGGCGTCGAGCATGCGCCACGTGTCGGGCACGTTGCGGATCAACCTGCCGATCGCGTTCGGGCGCGTGTGCATCGTGCCGGTGCTCGCGGAAATCGCGCGCGCGCAAGCCGATCTCGACATGGATATTTCATTCACGGACCGCCGCGTCGACCTCGTCGAGGAAGGTGTCGATCTCGCGATCCGCGTCGGCGATCCGGGCGATCACGCGAGTCTCGTCGGGCGGCGGCTGTGCATGCAGCGCTCGGTGATCTGCGCGTCGCCGGACTACCTGCGGCGGCGCGGCGTGCCCGCGTCGTTCGACGCGCTGCGCGAGCACGACTGCCTCGCGTTCGGCAAGGACGGGCAGCCGCTGCCGTGGCCGCATGCGGATGCCGGCGCGCAGTCGGTGCGCCCGCGCTACACGATCGGGCACGGCGAAGCATTGCGCGATGCGGCGCGCAGCGGCATGGGGATCGCGTGTCTCGCGACATGGCTCGCGCTCGACGACGTGCGCGACGGCACGCTCGACGTGGTGCCGCTCAGCGCGCCCGTCGAGGACATGCCGGTCACCGCGCTGTGGCCGCGCTCGCGCACTCTCGCGCCGAAGGTGCGGGTCGTGGTCGATGCGCTGGTCGACGCGTTCCAGCCAGTTCCGCCGTGGGACCTGAACTGGCCCGCGCCGCACGCGTGAGCGATGCGCCGTATCGCATTGTTGACGCCGATGCGCTTACATTGCGACTTCATTTTGAGTATGCTCGGTGAGGCCTGCACTTCGTCGGACCCGAAATGATGAAACGTACGCGAATCGCCGCCGTTGCCATGGCCCTGGTTCTGGCCGTGCCGCTGATGGCCCTGTCGACGCCCGCCCGTTGCGAGACGGCGCGTGCCGTAATCGACGATCAGTCCAGCGCGCAGACGCTGATCCGCACCGTCACGCGGGAAATCCAGGAAGAAATCCGCTCGCGCGCGATCGAGCCGGGCGATACCACGCACATCCGGGAGATCGTCAACCGCTACATCCTGCCCTACACGGATCTCAGGCGCACCACGCGGCTCGCGATGGGCCCGTTCTGGCAGAAGGCGACGCCCGAGCAGCAGGACGCGCTCGCGAAGCAGTTCGAGCAGTTGCTGATCCACACCTATTCGGGCGCGCTCGGGCTTGTGACGCCCAACCAGGAATTCCGCTATCCGCCGTTGCGCGAGACGGCCGAGCAGACCGACATCGTCGTGAAGACGCTCGCGATGTACAACGGCGAGCCGGTTGCGATCGACTACCGCCTGTACCGTTCGGCGGCCGGTTGGCGCGTGTACGACCTGAACGTGATGGGCGTATGGCTCGTGCAGATCTACCGGCACCAGTTCCGCGAAGAGATCCAGCAGAAGGGCGTCGACGGGCTGATCCGCACGCTGGCCGAGCGCAACGCGACGCTGTCCGCGACGCCGCCGCCGTGGAAGCAGTGACGCGCGTTTCGTCGCGTACCTGAGCGCCTGCCGGCCGCGCGGCATTCCGCCGGATGGTTCGCGTCGCGCGCTACCCCGGAAACAGCCGCCCCTGCCCCGACACCACCGATTCGAAATCGTCGCGCAGGAACGGCAGGATCGCGTCGGCGACGGGCTGCAACTGCCGGCTCACGTAGAACGCATAGTCGATCGGCGCGCGCAGCGCTTCGAGCGGCTCCGGGCCGGCCGTCGTCATCATGTAGCTGATCCAGCCGCCGCGCTGGTATTGCAGCGGCCGCCCATGCGCGTCGTTGAACGCATCGGCGAGGCGCGCCGCGCGCACATGCGGCGGCACGTTGCGCTGGTATTCGCTGAGCGGCCGGCGCACGCGCTTGCGATAGATCAGCCATTCGTCGAGTTCGCCGGCGAGGGTGCGGCGGACATAGTCGCGGATGAAATCCTGGTACGGCTCCCGCTTGAACACGAGCCGGTACAGTTCGCGCTGGAATTGCTGCGCGAGCGGAGTCCAGTCGGTGCGGACCGTCTCGAGGCCCTTGAACACGACGTCCTCGCCGCCGTCCGCGGCGCGCGCGAGGCCCGCGTAGCGCTTCTTGCTGCCTTCGTCCGCGCCGCGCACGGTCGGCATCAGGAAGCGGCGGTAGTGCCGCTCGTATTGCAGCTCCAGCGCGCTGTCGAGCCCGAAGCGCTCGCGCAGTTGCGTCTGCCACCAGCGGTTCACGTGCGCGACGAGTGCACGCCCGATGCGCGCGGCCGCTTCGTCGTCGTGCGGCCCCTTCAGCCAGACGAAGGTCGAATCGGTGTCGCCGTAGATCACCTCGTAGCCCTGCGCTTCGATCAGCTCGCGCGTGCGGTGCATGATCTCGTGGCCGCGCATCGTGATCGACGACGCGAGCCGCGGATCGAAGAAGCGGCAGCCGGTGGAGCCGAGCACGCCGTAGAACGCGTTCATGATGATCTTCAGCGCCTGCGACAGCGGTGCGTTGCGCTGGCGTTTCGCGAGGTCGCGGCCGTCCCATACGCGTCGCACGATGTCCGGCAGGCAATGGCGCGTGCGCGAGAAGCGCGCACCGAGAAAGCCCGGCACGGACGCATCGTCGCCGGGATCGGCGAGGCCTTCGATCAGCCCGACCGGATCGATCAGGAACGTGCGGATGATCGACGGGTACAGGCTCTTGTAGTCGAACACGAGCACCGAATCGTAGAGGCCCGGCCGCGAATCCATCACGAAGCCGCCGGGGCTCGTCTGCCCGGTCACGTCGCCGAGGTTCGGCGCGACGTAGCCGAGCCGGTGCATGCGCGGCAGGTACAGGTGCGTGAAGGCCGCGACCGAGCCGCCCGTGCGATCGGCGGCGAGGCCCGTGACGCTCGCGCGTTCGAGCGCGAAGGACAGCAGGTCCGCCTTCGCGAAGATGCGTGTGACGAGTTCGCAGTCCTTCAGGTTGTAGCGCGCGAGCGCGGGCTTGTCGTGATCGAAGCGGCGCTGGATCTCGTCCATCCGCTGGTATGGGTTGTCGATCGACTTGCCTTCGCCGAGCAGCGCCTGCGCGACGGTTTCGAGGCTGAACGACGGAAAGGTCCAGGTCGCTGATTTCAGCGTGTCGATGCCGTCGATCAGCAGCCGGCCGGGCGCCGCCGCGAAGAAGTGGTCGGGGTGCTGGCTGTGCGCGCGCCCTTCGAGCACGCTGCCGCCGCGCCCGAGCCGCAGCGGCACGCGATATTGCTCCGCGTGCGCGAGCAGCACGCGCAGGTCGAACTGAATCAGGTTCCAGCCGATGATCACGTCCGGGTCGTGCTGCTCGAACCAGTCGTTCAACCGCGCGAGCAGCGCGGGGCGGCTGTCGCAGTATTCGAGGTCGAAGTCGAGGGCGGGGCCGCGCGCGTCGCCGTTGGCCGGGCCGAGCATGAACACCTGCCGCTGCCCGCAGCCTTCGAGCGCGACCGAATACAGCTCGCTGTGCGCGCTGGTCTCGATGTCGAGCGACACGCAGCGCAGCGTGGGCCGGTAGTCGGCCTCGGCTTTCAGCTCGCCGTCGGCGAGCGCGCCGTCGCCGGCCGGCACGCCGCGAAACCACACCGGCGCGGTGATGAAGCGCTCCATCATGTAGCGATCGGGCGGCAGCACGTCCGCCTCGTACACGTCGACGCCGGCCCGCGCGAGGCGCTTGTGCAGCGCGGCCAGATGGCGATAGCGCCGGCAATAGAGGCCGGCCACCGGGCGCTGCCGGAAGTCGCGCAGCGCGAGCGGGCGCAGTTCGGCGTCGCTTTCGCCGGCCAGCGCGCGTTCGGCGGCGTCCCGTTGTTCGACGGGGAGGAACGCGACCGATTCCTGCGGGCGCAGCCGCACCAGGCGCGGACCGCATTCGGTTGCCAGCCAGAACTCGATCTCGACGCCGGATGCGGTGTCCCGCCAGTGGCGGGTGAGGATGAAACCCTGCTCGAAATCCGTCAAAACGTACGCTCGCCGTCGATGCCCAGGCGGCGGATTTTAGCAAGCGGGGGCGTGGCGTGCCGGGGCTGGAAGCGCCGGGCGGGGCGCGGATCGGCCCCCGGCTTGCACGCGGGGCGGCGGCCCGCAGACGTGCATCCGCGCGGCCGCCACGCGGATGCGTAGGGAAATCGTAAGATTTTCGCGTTTTCGGGCCGGATTTCGCCCGCCCGATCGCGCACTCAAATAATCGCCTTAACGGAATCGCACTAGGCGTATACACGCGTTTCGCGACGACGGAGCCCCGTTCCGCGCCGATATAAGCGCGCCGACATGCGCTGCATGCTCGTCGCCCAATGGGACGTGATGTTCTGTTCGCCTACCCTTCGCTACGGCAATTGCAGATGACGGGGCTGACAGGCAAGCGCGTCGCATGGCGCATACCCCTCCGCCGACGACCCCGAAGCGCCGAGACGCACAACGGCTCGCTCGTCCCCGTGACGTTGCCGAACAATCCATTAGATACGAGACAAACCTGACGACGGTCCACGGCGATCGTTTCAGCATGCTGATAAAGGAGCAAGCTCATGAGTGATACCCCGGTGCAGCCGGTCGCCGGCGTCGGCGCGGAAGCAGACTTCGGCACCAAGGGAGTCATCGATCGATACTTCGGCATTTCCGCGCGAGGCAGCACGCAGCGCCGCGAAATCGTCGCGGGTATCACCACTTTCCTGGCGATGGTCTATTCGGTGTTCGTCGTGCCCGGCATGTTCGGCAAGGCCGGCTTCGACACGAGCGCCGTGTTCGTCGCCGTGTGCCTGACGACCGCGTTCGGCTCGCTGCTGATGGGCCTGTGGGCGAAACTGCCGATCGCGATCGGCTGCGCGATTTCGCTCACCGCGTTCACCGCGTTCGGCCTCGTGCTCGGCAAGGGCCTGTCGCCGACGGTTGCGCTCGGCGCGGTGTTCCTGATGGGGCTCGTGTTCACCGGCATTTCCGTGACCGGCGTGCGCTCTTGGATCCTGCGCAACCTGCCCGCGGGCGTCGCGCACGGCACGGGGATCGGCATCGGCCTGTTCCTGCTGCTGATCGCGTCGAACGACGTCGGCCTCGTCGTCAAGAACCCGGGCGCCGGTTTGCCGGTGTCGCTCGGCCAGGTCACGGCGCTGCCGGTGATCATGTCGGTGATCGGTCTTGCCGCGATCTTCGGGCTGGAAAAGCGCCGCGTGCCGGGCGGCATTCTGCTGGTCGTGATCGCGATCTCGGTGTTCGGCCTCGTGTTCGATCCGGCCGTGAAATACCACGGTGTGTTCGCGCTGCCGTCGCTGAGCGCGCCGGGTCACGCGTCGCTGATCGGTGCGATGGACATCAAGGGCGCGCTGTCGATGGCCGTGCTGCCGAGCGTGCTGGCGCTCGTGATGACCGCCGTGTTCGACGCGACCGGCACGATCCGCGCGGTGGCGGGGCAGGCGGGCCAGCTCGACGAGAACGGCCGCATCATCAACGGTGGGCGCGCGCTGACCGCGGATTCGGTGAGCTCGATCTTCTCGGGCCTGCTCGGCGGCGCGCCGGCGGCGGCTTACATCGAGTCGAGCGTCGGCGTCGCGGCCGGTGCGAAGACGGGCCTTGCGGCCGCGGTGGTCGGCCTGCTGTTCCTGGTCGTGATGTTCTTCTCGCCGCTCGCGGGGCTCGTGCCGTCGTATGCGACCGCGCCGGCGCTGATGTACGTCGGGCTGCTGATGCTGGGCAGCGTGAGCAAGCTGCATATGGATGATATGGTCGACGCGATGTCCGGGCTTGTGTGCGCGGTGTTCATCGTGCTGACGGCCAATATCGTGACGGGGATCATGCTTGGGTTCTCGACGCTCGTGATCGGGCGTATCGCGAGTGGGGAGGTTCGCAAGCTTAATGTGGGCACGGTGGCTATTGCGGTCGTGCTTGTTGTGTTCTATCTCGGCGGCTGGGCGATCTGACCGGCGCAGATACCTCGTTGTCTCCTCCACCATCATCATCGTTGATGGTCTCCTTGCCTGGGAACCGCGGTTTCCAGGCTTTTTTTATGGTTCTTCGGGGGATGCGGGGCGACTGTCGGTGACCGGCAGCGGATTCAACCGGTCACCACAGGCAGTTGCCGGCCATCTCCGGTCATTGGCTCATGCTCTAACGCGGACCTTTGAACGTCGGCTTCGCACTCTATGTGCGACATTCGGTTGCAGCGTTGGTGCAGCATTGCGACCAAACGCCCGCGCAGGCCAGCATGATGACCCGTGTTGCCGTTCACTGAAGCTGGAGAATCGAATGAATCGAATTGTTCGCGCGCTCGCGCTGACGGCGGCGCTGGCCAGCATGGCCGCACTCACCGCTTGTGAAACCCCCGGAGGCAACATGCAGTCACCCACCGCACGGCCGGCGGACGGCCAACCGGTCACAAAAGCCGTCTATATCGCGCCGAAGACGGCGCGCTGCGTCGGCGTAGCGCCGATGGCGTGTCTGCAGGTGCGCGACCGCCCGGACGCCGAATGGAGCCTGTGGTACGCGGGCATCGAGGGCTTCGACTTCAAGCCGGGCTTCCGCTACGAACTCCAGATCGACGAATACAAGGTCGCGCAGCCGCCGGCCGACGGTTCGTCGATTCGCTGGGTGTTGAAGCGCATCGTATCGCGCGTGCCCGCGAGCGAGTGACGCGCACGGGCCTGCCGCTATCCGTTACCCGCCGAACGCCGCGACAATTTCATCGATCGTCACGCGAATCCGTGCGGTGTGCCGCAGGTCCTGATGCGTGACGAGCCAGATCTCATACCGCGCCTCGCTCGATCGCTCGGGCCAGATTCGCACGAGGCCGTCGCGTTCGCCCATCGGCACCGGTATCTCGCAGATGCCGAGCCCGGCCTTCAGCGCCGCGCGCAGCGTCAGGTTGGTGTTCAGGCGCGCGACGATGCGCCCGCCCGCCAGCGGTTCGCCGACGAACGCAGGAACCGCCATCTTCACGAGATGCGGCTGGTACACGACCAGATCGTGCCCGGCGAACCGTTCGCCCGGCACCGGTTCGCCGTGGCGCCGCACATACTCGCGCGACGCGAACAGCCCGGCTTCCCAGCTCGCCAGACGGCGGGCGAGCAGATCCGGATTGCGCGGCTTCACGGTGCGGATCGCGATGTCGGCTTCGCGCTTCGCGAGGTTGAGCACCTGCGTCGTCGTGTCGAGCATCACCGAGACGTCCGGATGCTTCGCATGCAGGCGCTCGATCGCAGGCACCACGAATTCCTGCGCGAGCGCATCCGTCGTCGACAGCTTCACCTCCCCGGCGAGCCGTTTATCGACGCCTTGCGCATGACGCACGAGATCGTGCGCGGATTGCTCCATCGCTTCGGCCGAGCGAATCGCGATCTTGCCGACGGGCGTCAGCTCATAGCCGTTCGACGTGCGCAGGAACAGCGTCGCGCCGAGCGCGTGCTCGAGTGCGGCGAGCCTGCGGCCCACCGTGGCCTGGTCGATATCGAGTGCGCGCGCGGCGGCGCGCAAGGTGCGTTCCCGATGCAGCGCGACGAAAACGCGTGCGTCGTCCCAGTTCATGTGGCCCCCGGCATGATGCAAATTTGCATCATACGGCCGGCCGTTCTCCGCATGTCAAGCGCGCGGTGCACACGCGCCGATGTGGCGCGTGCTCAATTCCTTCAGCAATGGCCCAGCGGCGCGGCCGTGCGCGCGACGTCGGCAATCCGCACACTGCGGGACATGCCGTAAACTTCGGCCTCGCGGCGTTCCGGCTCGCTGCTGGCGACCACCGCCGCGCATTCGCGCGGCACGCCGAGCGCCTGCAGCGCGACGTCGAACGGATGCTGGCTTGCGCCGACGGGCGCCTGGCGCGCATCGGCGACGACCACCGAGAAGCGGTCGAGGCTCGCCGCGCCGAATTGCCCCTCGAACATCGCGCTGAGCCGCGACGCGGGCAACGTCGTGACGAGGCCGAGGCGGTAGCCCTGCGCCGAAGCATGGTCGAGCCACTGCTTGATCGTCTCGCGCTGCTGCTGTGATTCCCGCGAGTCCGGCGTTGCTTCGATCTGTTCAAACGCTGCGTCGAGTCTGGTGACGATGGCTTCGATGACCACGGGAATGTCCTCTCCAAGGAAGTGACGATCCGCCCGCTGACGGGAAAGTCACACCTTAGCGTCGAAACGGAATACAGAACCAATTAATCTTTTTAGCCGATTCATAGGGTTCGGCTAATACATTCGTTCGAGCGTCGATCATGGTGCATGCGCAACGATATTCCGCACAGGATTGGTGCGCATATCGGGCCGTTCGGGCCCGATATGCGACGCATGCATGCCGCGCATGCGTCGCATGCGTGCCGCTCAATGCAGCTTGATCGACGGCTGGTTGCGGCTTTGCAGCCAGTGGCCGAGCGCCTGCAGCAGGGCGCGCGTCACGCCGTGCACGCTGAACAGGTGCTTGCGATAGAGAAACTTGTACAGGCCGCTCGCGGCGAGACCATCGACGATCACCGAACGCGAGTGCGTGCCGAGCTCCGCCTGGAGCATCGCGCCGGCCTGCCCGAGCGACACGACGGTGCCCGCGTCGCGGAACGTGAAGCCCGCAACCGGCTTGCCGGCCAGGCGGCGCGCGAACGCCTGGCTCAGGTACACGGCCTGCTGGTGCGCGACCTGCGCGCGCGGCGGCAGGAAGCCGTGCGCGCCGGCCGTCGGGCAGGCCGCGCAATCCCCGAATGCATGCACGTGCGGATCGTCCGGCGTCTGCAGCGTGTCGGTGACGATCACCTGGTTCGCGCGATTGAGCGCGAGGTCGCCGATCTGCCGCAGCATCGCCGGGCCCGCCACGCCGGCGGCCCACAACGTGATGTCGCTCGCGAGCCGCTCGCCCGTCGCGGTCACGACCGCATCCGCGCCGACTTCCGCCACGCGGGTGTCGGTCAGCACGTCGACGTGCAACTTCTGAAGCTGCGCGTGCATGCGTGCGGAAATCCGATCGTCGAGCACCGGCAGCACGCGCGGCGCGCCTTCGATCAGCCGGATGCGGACGTCGCGATCCGGCGTCAGCGCCTTGAAGCGGTACGCGGCGAGCTGGTCGATCGCGTGCCGGAGCGCGCCGGCCAGCTCCACGCCGGTCGCCCCCGCGCCGATCACGTTGATCCACACCGGCTGCATGGGCTGCGCCGGCTGCCGTTCCGCGAGATGATTGGCCTTCGCGCACGCGGCGAGAAACTTCCGGCGGAAATCCTCGGCTTGCTCGACGTTCTCGAGCGGCAGCGCATGACGGGCCGCGCCCGGCACGTTGAAGAAATTCGTCACGCTGCCCACCGCGAGCACCAGGTCGTCGTAGTGCACGTCGCGTTGCGGCAGGATTTCCGTGCCGTCGGCGTCGAGCACGGCGCCGATCGTCGCGACGCGCTGCGCGCGGTCCACGCGTTGCAGGTCGCCCTGGATGAAGTGGAAGCCGTGCCGCTTCGCCTGCGCCGCGTACTCGATCGTATGGCTCGCGGGGTCGCGATGGCCCGACGCCGCTTCGTGCAGCAGCGGCTTCCAGAAGTGCGTCGGAAAGCGATCGACGAGCACGATTTCCGCCGCGCCGCGCCGGCCGACGGTGTCGCCGAGGCGCGTCGCCAGTTGCAGGCCGCCGGCGCCGCCGCCGACGATCACGATGCGCGGCGCACGCGTGGCGTGCGCCGCTGCGAGGGGTGAGAGAGTCTTGGCCATGGGATGCTCCGCGCTGATGTCGTTTCGGATGACAGATTTCGAGATACGACGATATAGTTTCGAATCAGCGAAGACAATTTAATGTTTATAAGCGACTCATATGTATTCACTTATCGGAAAGACGGCGACCTTCCGGCAGTTGAAGGCGCTCGACATGGTCGCGCGGCTGGGCAGCGTGTCGCGCGCGGCGGAGGAGCTGAACCTCACGCAGCCGGCCGTGTCGCTGCAGATCCGGCTGCTGGAGCAGGCGGTCGGCGCGGCGCTGCTGCAGCGGGTGGGGCGAGGCGTCGAGCTGACCGCGGCCGGCGAAATCGTCGCGCGCTATGCGCGCGAGATCCTGCACCTGTGGAGCGAGGCGGGCGACGAAGTGGCGGCGCTCACCGGCGAGCTCGGCGGCACGCTGCGGATCGGCGCGATCACCACGGCGGAGTACCTGATTCCGCCGCTGCTGGTCAAGTTCACGGCGACGCGCCCGCATGTGAAGACGTACTTCAAGGTCGGCAACCGCGAGGACATCATCCGCATGCTCGCCACCCATGAAATCGATCTCGCGGTGATGGGCAGCCCGCCGAAGGAACTGCGCACGCATGCCGTCGAGTTCGCGAAGCATCCGATGGTGTTCGTCGCGGCGCCCGCGCATCCGCTGATGCAGCGCAAGCGCGTGTCGCTGAAGGATCTCGAATCGGCGCATCTGCTGGTGCGCGAGCGCGGCGCCGGCACGCGCACGACGGTGGAGAGCCTGTTCAAGTCGTCGGGCCACAAATTCCATGTGGGCTCCGAACTGTCGAGCAACGAGGCCATCAAGCAGATGGCCGAGGCCGGGCTTGGCGTCGCGTTCCTGTCGCTGCACGCGTGCGCGCTCGAATTGCGCACGGGGCTGCTGGGGCAGCTGCCGTATCCCGGCAACCCGATCGAGCGCGAATGGGTGGTGGTGACGCTCGCGGACCGGCGCATCTCGCAGGTGACCGGGCTGTTCCGCGATTTCCTGATCAAGCAGGGCGCGCCCGTCATCGACGGCGCGACCGTCGCGTCGCACGAGCGGCGGCGCAGGTGACGCGCGGGGCGCCAGTCATCGGTTTTCCCGATGACTGAGATCGCCGCGCCGCCCCTACTCGCGCGAATGGCCCGCGGCTACGGTGACGGTCATGTCACTGCCGAGGCCATCCATGTCCAAGCTGAACCTGAAACTGCAGGAGCCGGTCTGCCGCGACGCGCTGGCGGCCGGGCGGCTCGTCGAGCTGCTGCCCGGCCATGCGGTGCCCGGATTCGACCTGCATGCGCTGTATCCGGCCGCGCGGCCGGTGCCGCCGAAGACGCGGGCCGTGCTGGCGATCCTCGAAGCGCATCTGCGGCGCTCGCTCGCCGCGACGCATGCGTGCAGCGCGCCCGAGGTCGACGCATAGCGAGCCGGCGACGCTGCGCGACGGCGCGCGCAGGCCCGTTGCTCAGACGATCCCGAAATCGTCGTTGCTGTCGGGAATCGATGCCAGTAACTGCGTGAAGCGGCGCCACGCGGCGATGCCGGGTACGTGCGAAGCGGCGGCGGCGAACCGGGTCCGGACGGTGCCGGCACCGGTTCGGGATGCGGGCGCGCGCGGTGCGGCGACCGCCGTTTGCCGGGAGCAACAAGCTTGCATGACGAACTCCGGAAGGGGCGGAATGCGCCGATCGTAGCGCGCGGCACGGGCATCGACGCGCACGTGCGGATCGCCGCGAACAGAAACGGATGATCCTTTTGCGTGGCGCGGGGTTTGGCCGGCCGACGGCAAGCGCGCGCATCGAAACGGCGGCACAATGCGCATTCGATTCGCGAATGACGAGGCAGGCGATGAGCGATGCGACCCTGGCCGCGCACCCGACCCCCGGCGTGCCGATGATCCTGCGTTCCAGCGCCGAACGCGGGTGGCAAGGCTTTGGCGCGGCGTTGCTCGGCATTCACGCGGGCACCCACCTGATTCCGGCGGCCGGCGATCACCGGGTCGGCATGCACGTCGGCGCGCCGGTGCGTGCGGACTGCGCGTGCGACGGGAGCCGGCAGGCGCGCATTCAGGCGCACGGCGACGCCGACGTGATTCCCGCCGGGCTGCACGGCCGCTGGACCGACGATGGCGACTGCCGGATCCTGCGCATCACGATCAGCGACGCGTTCGCGCGCGCGACCTTCGACCAGCTGGAACTCAAGCCCTCGCAGGCGCAGATCCGCCACCGCATGCAGGTGCGCGATCCACGGCTGCAACATATCGCATGGGCGTTGGCCGCCGAGCTGGAAGCGGACGACGCGTCGGACCCGCTCTACGCGGAAAGCCTGTGCACGGCGCTGGTCGCGCGGCTGGCAGACGCCGCGCCGACGTTTCGCAGCCGGCGGCACGCGCTCGCGCCGAAGGCCGCCGAACGCGTGATCGACTACATCGACGCGCATCTCGACCAGCGTCTGACGCTGTCCGAGCTCGCCGCGCTGGCGGCGATCAGCGTCCCGCATTTCAAGGTGCTGTTTCGCGAGACGCTCGGCATGCCCGTGCACCGCTACGTCGTGCAGCGGCGCGTCGAGCGCGCGAAGGCGCTGCTGCTCGAGGGCCGGCTCAGTATCGGCCAGGTCGCGCTCGAAGCCGGGTTCGCGCACCAGAGTCACCTGGCGAACTGGATGAACCGCCTGCTCGGCGTGACGCCGCGCGAGATCGCGCGATCGGCGGCGCGGCGCGCGGACGCATGAACTGGGTCGCCTGCGTGGCATGCGCGCGGCGCACAACCGCGCGCCGGCCGCGCATCACGCGCGCACCGGGCTCCATTCACGATACCGGCGCGTGAGCTTGCGCATGCGCAGCTGATCGAGCACGAGACTCAGCACCGCCGAATAACGGCGCCGGGGCCGGCGCCCGGCCGCGATCGCGCGCAGGCGGCGCTTGACGAGCGCCATCGTGGCGAGCCCCGCGGCGGCCTTGTCGCGCCACCGGACATGGACACCCGGCGCGTCGATCGCCTGGCCGCCGCGCCAGCGGGTCGGCAAATCGGGCACGCACGCGAGCGCGGTGGCCATGCCGACCACCGCGACGCCTTCGGCGAGCACCGCTTCGGCAACCGCCTGCCGGCGTATGCCGCCCGTCGTCATCACCGGCATCGTCGCGACGGCGGCGATGTCGCGCGCGAACGCCAGGAAATACGCCTCGCGGGCGAGCGTGCGGCCGTCCGCGGTGCGGCCCTGCATCGCCGGGCTCTCGTAGCTGCCGCCGGACAGCTCGACGAGATCGACGGCCTCGTCGTTGAGCCAGCGCACGATCTGCTTCGCATCGTCCTCGGAGAACCCGCCGCGCTGGAAGTCCGCGGAGTTGAGCTTGACCGCGACGCCGAAGCGCGCGCCGACCCGCGCGCGCACCGCGCGCACGACGGCCATCAGAAGCCGCGCGCGGTTCTCCAGCGAGCCGCCCCAGTCGTCCCGGCGGCGGTTGGTCAGCGGCGACAGGAATTGCGACAGCAGGTAACCGTGCGCGGCGTGAATCTGCACGCCGTCGAAGCCGGCCGCTTCGGCCGCTTCAGCGGTCGCGGCGAAGCGCTCGATCACCTCGTGGATCTCGCCCGTGGTCATCTCGCGCGGCGGCGCGAACAGCTTGCTGTGCTTGCCGAGATCGAGCGCCACGGCGGACGGCGCCCACGCTTCCTGGCCCATCGCCGCCATCACCTGCCGCCCCGGGTGGTTTATTTGCATCCACACGCGCGCACCGTGCGCCTTCGCCGCGGCGGCCCACGCGCGGAACGGCTCGAGCGGCGTGTTCTTCTCCAGCACGACGCCGCCCGGGCCCGTCAGCGCGCGTGCGTCGATCATCACGTTGCCCGTGATCAGCAGGCCGGTGCCGCCCGCGCCCCATTCGGCATAGAGGCGCCGCAGCGCGTCACCGGGCAGTTGGCCGGCGTCGGCGAGGTTCTCCTCCATCGCGGCTTTCGCGATGCGGTTGGGAAGGGTGCTGCCGTTGGGCAGCGTCAGCGGGGCAAAGAGGGACGTCGTCATCGAAAGACCTGTCTGGCGGACACGATGCGCCTATACTAAGTTTCAAGTCAACTTTAAGGTCAAGCACGATGAAGATCGGGGAACTGGCCGCCCGGACCGGCATGACGACGTCCGCGATCCGCTTCTACGAACAGAGCGGGCTGCTGCCGCGCGCGGGACGGGGCCAGAACGGCTACCGGATCTACGACGAAGCCGCGGCGGAGCGGCTGCGGATGATCCAGCTCGCGCAGCGGCTCGGGTTCTCGCTGGACGAGATGCGCGCGGTGGCCGACGAAATGGACGCGTTCTCGAAGGAGGGCCTGGTTGCTCGCCTCGACGAGCGCGTGCGCGAGATCGACGCGTTGCGCGTGAAACTGGACGGGCAACGGGCGGAGCTGCAGGAGATCCGCGCCGCGCTCGAAGCCGAATGGGAGCAGGGGCGGTGCCTCAGCATGGATCGGTTCGACCCGCCGGCTGACGCCGAGGTGGCCAAGCCGGGCCGTCGGGCCGGGCGGGCAGCGCCCGCGCTGGAGCTGGCGCGGCGCAGGAAGTCGGCCGGCTAGTCGGTATGACTCCCGTGTGGTGAGGCTGGCCTACCGTGAGGTATCAAGCGCGGCTTTGCGGAAAATCCGCAGGGTCTTGAAGTCGCCGATTTCGACGAAATCGGCGGTGGCCGCCCATTGCGCGATGATCGGCTCGGCCTTCCGGTAGGCCGCCGATCCCTTGTAGAACAGGATGTGGCCATTGGGCACGGTATGGCGCGCGAACAGGTCGAGCACCTCCTCGTCGGTCTTCGCGCCGTAGCGGCTGTTCGTCTCGTCGCGGAACTCGCACAGATGGAACAGCGTGACGACATCGAACGTCGGCAGCAGGCCCGAATTGCTCGTATAGATGTCGCCGAAATAGGCCAGATAGGTCTTGCTCACCTCCGGCCGGCGCGTCACGAGATCGACATACGACTTGTATTCCTTCGGCGACGCCGTCACGCCGAAGACGGTGCTGTTCAGGTGCGGACGCGCGCATTCCTGGCCGACATGGTGGTGGCCGCCCGTACCGAAATGATAGATGCGGATTCCCTTGAGACGAACGGACTCCAGCCATTCGATGAAGTGCACGTCGCACGGACACTCCCGCGTCCGCAGGTCCCAATACTTCTTCCAGATATTCATCGCCATGACATAGGCCTTGCGGGTTTCACCCAGCGATAAGGGTTGTGTTGAGAGTTTGAAAGGATTGCTTATGAGGTGAGCGACTCACTTGTCCGCAACGATGTCTCGAGCGCGGTTCCGCGTTCCAGACTTGCGATTGCGCAGCGACATCGAGCCGTCGCGACAACGACAACGAGAGACACCGGCAATCTTACATATTCATTACGATGGGCGGCGTCGAGGTCTGTGCATCTTTGTGAGAATGTGTGCCGATTGCCTCTCCACCGAGCACCGCATTCGGCACGTGCGAGAGTACGCCGCCGCGGCGCCGGCGGCCCGTCGCGCGTCGCTAACCGGGCTGCCGTGCCGTGCCGGTGCGGCCGATGCGTGCCGCCGGGCCATCATCAGCCTTGCCCGCGCGCCAGCCGAACCACACGAGCAGGCCGACGAGCGCCTGCGCGCCCGCGATGAACGCGACGCAGCCGGCCCAGCCCCAGCGATGCCACGCGGGAACGGGCAGGATCGAGCCGAGGCTGCCGCCGAAGTAATAGCAGGACAGGTAGATGCCGATCGCCGTCGAGCGCGCGTTCGCCGTCTGCTGGGAGATGAACGCGTTGGCCGACGCCTGCTCGACGAACACCGCGGTCGAGCTGAGCGCGAGGCCGGCCAGGATCACGGCGACATGGTTCGACAGCGTCAGCAGTGCACCGCCGATCGCGAGCGCGGCGGCGGCCAGCGCCAGCTGCCGTGGCCCGCGACGCGCGGCGACGCGTCCCGCGAGCGGCGTGACGATCACGGCGACGAGAAACACCGCGTAGATCGCACCGATCGCGGTCGTGCCGAAGCCGAACGGCGCTTGTGCGAGCCGCAGGCCGATGAACGTGAAGGTGGCGACTTGCGACGCGAGCACGCACGCGCCGATCGCGAACGACGCGAGCAGCGGGCCGCGCGTCAGGCTTGCCCACCGCGACGCGCGGGCGGCCCTGTCGCGCGAACGCGCGGCATGCGGCGCTTGCGCCGGTGCCGGCAGGCAGGCGTGGATCGCGAAGCCGGCCGCGACGCACAGCGCAGCGACGACGTCGAGCGCATGACGCCAGCCGGCGACCGACGTGAGCGCATTGGTGACGAAGCGGCCGGCAAACCCGCCGAGCGTCGTGCCGGCGACGAACAGCGCGCTCACCTCCGTCGCCGCGTCGCGGCTGAACAGCTCGCCGATATAGGCGATCGCGATCGCGAAGATGAACGGCACCAGCACGCCCGCGGCGAAACGGGCGGCGAGGAACGACGGAAAGCTCGTCGCGTGCGCGGACCACGCGACCGGCAGCGCGACCGCCAGCGCGGCGCACACGATCACGGTGCGGCGCGCGAAGCGCGCGGCGAGCGTGCCGACGAACGGAGCGATAATGGCGACGGCCAGCGTGGTCGCGCTGACGCCCTGGCCCGCGCGCTCCGCGCTCACGCCGAACGCCACGGCGAGCTCGCGCAGGATGCCCTGGGTCGAATAGAGATTGAGAAAGGCTGCGAATCCGCACAGGAAGAAGGCGGTTCGGATCGTTCGGTTGCTCACGGATGACGCCCTGTCTGGTTCAACGGACAGTCTGACGATCGCGCGGCCCGCGCGCCAATACCGATTTCGTCGCCATTGATACCGGAAAGACAAGAATGCTCGACCTGCGCCGCCTTCGCTATTTCGTGACCGTCGCGGACGAACTGCACTTCGGGCGCGCGGCGCAGCGCCTGCGCATCGCGCAGCCGCCGCTGACCCGCCATATCGCCGCGCTCGAGGCGGAACTCGGCGTCCGGCTGTTCGAGCGCTCGACGCGCGCGGTGCGTCTCACGCCCGAAGGCGCGCTGTTCCTCGAACAGGCGCGCAGCGTGATCGACGCGGTCGGCGAGGCGGAGGCGACCGCACGCCAGATGGCGCACGGTCTCGCCGGCCGCATCGTGATCGGCTACGCGAGCGCGATCCCGATGTCGGACGCGTTCCCGGATCTGGTCCGCCACGCGAGCCGCAGCATGCCGGACGTGGAACTCGCGTTTCGCGAAGTGGCGACCACCGGGCAGCGGCAGCAGATCGCCGACGGCGCGATGGACATCGGTTTCGGCTGGACTGCGACGCATGCGCATGCGCATGAGCCGGCGAACGACGCGCACGAGCGCATCCGCTCGCTCGTCGTCGCGCAGGCGCCGCTCGTCGCCGCGGTGCCCGCGCAAAGCCCGTACGCGAAGCGGGCGAGCGTCGCGTTCGCCGATCTCGCCGCGCAGACGTTCGTGACGTTCCCGCCCGGGCTCGGCTCGGCGCTGAACGTCGCGCTGGAGGATCTGTGTGCGCAAGCGGGCGTCACGCCGAGGGTCGGTGCGACCGCGGCGCAGATCACGACGCTGGTGTCGCTCGTCGCCGCCGAGCGCGGCGTCGCGATCGTGCCCGGCTTCACCGCGACGCTGCAGCGCCCGGGTGTCGCCTACGTGCCGCTCGCCGCGCGCTACGTGGTCGACCAGATCGTGATGTGGCGCGAGCCGTTCGCGTCGGCGTGCGTCGAGCGGTTCGTCGGATTGGCGCGGGCGCTGGCGCACGCGAGCGCCGGGCGCGCATGAGCGGCCGGATGGGCCGCGCGATGCGAGGCGCGATCGGCTTGCATCGCGTGATCGACCGCGACAGCATGGCGGAAGCGGATCGACCGGGGCGTGCGTGGCGGCGCGCCCGCCTCGGGCATCAGCGTTGCAGCCCCTTCTGTACGTACCACGACAGCGGCAGCGTCAGCAGCAGGATCGCCGCGAGCGCGATCAGCGCGACGGGCACGCCCGCGATGTCGCCGAGCCGGCCGAACACCACCGGCGCCAGCGCGCCGCCGCCGATGGTGCCCGTGTAGAACAGCGCGAACGCCTGGTCGCGCCGGCCGGGGCCGGCCAGTTCCGGCACGACGCCGTACAGCACCGACGACGTGCCGTTCAGCGCGAGCCCGAGCAGCGGCAGCATCGCCATCATCGCGACGAGCGGCGCGAACACCGCGCACACGATCAGCAGCGCGGTCGCGGATTCCGTCAGCCACACCGTCTTCATCATGCCGACGCGCGCGCCGAGGTAGCCGCACAACAGCTTGCCGAACGCGCCGCCGACGAACAGCAGCGTCAGCGCGAGCCCGATGCCGGCCGTGCCCGCGCCCTTGCTCTTCAGCAGGAACGGCAGGAACGTGAGAAAGCCCATCCGCACCGCGCTGTCCAGCGTGCCGGTTGCGAGCAGCGCGCGCAGGCCGGCGGCCGAACCCTGGCCGGTCGTCGCCTGGGCGGCCTTCTCGCGCCCGGCCTGCGCGACGCCGGTCGCCGGAATCAGCCATACCAGCAACGCCGCCGATACCACGCCGAGCACGCCGATCAGCGTGGCGCTGGTGCGCCACGTGACGACCGTCAGCAGCAGGCCGATCAGCCCGGGGATCAGTGTCTTGCCGATGTCGCCGGAGAAGTTGTATTGCGACAGTGCCTCCTTGACGCCGCCGCCGGCCTCGTACGCATCGGTGACCATCGACGACGCCAGCGGATGCTGCGTGCTCGCGCCGAGCCCGCCGAGCACCAGTGCGACCAGCAGCACCGCGAGCCCGCCCGCCTGGCCGGCGACCAGGTAGGCGAGGCCGGCGAGCGCGGTGCCGCCCACCAGCATGCGCTTGCGTCCCCAGCGCGCGGCGGCGCGGCTCACCAGCAGCTGGAAGCCGGCCATCGTGCCGGAGTACGCGCCGCGCAACATCCCGATCTGCGCGTAGTTGATGCCGAACTGCGCCTGCCAGATCGGCAGCAGCACGTAGATGACGTCCGTCAGACCGTCGTGCACCGCATGCGCGCCGCAGGCGGCGACCAGCGAGCGGCGGCGCGCGGCAGCCGCGGATACGGGCGGCGCGGCGAAGGAGAGGTCGCCCTTCAGGTCGCTCATCGTTGTTCTTGGTCGGGAATGTCGGAAGCGGGTAATTTAATCAGAATTCGTCGGAACGCGTCCGGAATGCACGGCGGCCGGCTCGGTGTCGACGCAATCATCCTTGCCTGCTGGTTTCATCCGGACCTGCGCGCCGGCGCGGCGGCATCGCTCGACAATGGCTGCCTGTTCAACCATCGGGAGCGCATCGTGTTCGTGATCTTCGGCGCATCAGGCAATGTCGGCTACGCGAGCGCAACGGCCTTGCGCGACGCGGGCCATCCCGTGCGCGCGGTCGTGCGCGACGCGCGTCACCGCGAGCGGCTCGCGCGCATAGGCTGCGAGGTCGTGCTGGCCGACCTGACCGACGCACACGCGGTGGCGGCGGCGCTCGACGGCGCGCACGGCGTGCAGATGCTGTGCCCGGTGCCCGTCGCGGACGACGATCCCGCCGCGACGATGCGCCGGATGATCGACGTCGCGGCCGCGGCGCTCGCCGCGAATCCGCCGCGGGTGTTGGTGGCGTTGTCCGACTACGGCGCGGAGCTCGATTTCGACACGGGCATCACGCGGCTGTTTCATCACCTCGAGGCGCGGCTGAAGCCGCTCGCGACGCGCGTGACGCTGCTGCGTTCCGCCGAGCACCTGCAGAACTGGGCGCGGATGATGCCGGTCGCGCTCGCCACGGGCGTGCTGCCGAGCCTGCATCATCCGGTCGACAAGCGGTTTCCGGCGGTGTCGGCGCCCGATGTCGGCGCGGTGGCGGCCGCGCTGCTGCTCGACGACGCACCGGCCGGCGGGCCGCGCGTGGTCAGCGTGGAAGGGCCGCGGCGCGTCAGTGTGCGCGATGTGGCCGACGCGCTCGGCGCGGCGAGCGGGCGCACGATCGTCGCGCGCGAACTGCCGCGCGAAGCCTGGACGGGCACGCTGCTGCGCGCGGGCCTCTCGGAGCGTCACGCACGCCTGATCACCAATCTGTACGACGTGCACAACGCGGGCCATATCGACGTCGAGGCCGGCGCGACCGAGCGGCGCTACGGCATCACGGAGCCGGCGGCGGTACTGGCGGCGCTCGTGCGGCGCGCGATGCGGTGAATGCGGCGCGTCACGCGGCCCGCTTCACCTTGTTCAGCACCGCATAGGCCAGCGAGCCGATCACGATCCCCCAGAACGCGGAGCCGAGCCCGAGCCACGTCATGCCCGATGCCGTCGCGAGGAAGGTGATCACCGACGCTTCGCGATGCCGCTCGTCGGTGAAGATGCCGTGCACGTTCGCGCTGATCGCGCCGATCAGTGCGAGCCCGGCGAGCACGGCGACGAAGGCCTTCGGCAGCGCGAGAAACACCGCGACGATCGTGCTCGCGAAGATGCCGCCGAGCAGGTAGAACCCGCCATTCGCGAGCCCCGCGACGTAGCGCTTGCCCGGATCCTCGTGCGCGTCCTTGCCGGTGCAGATCGCCGCGGTGATCGCCGCGATCACGATCGTGATCCCGCCGAAGCACGCGACGACGAGCGACATCACGCCCGTCGCCGTGATGATCGGGCGCGCGGGCGTGTGGTAGCCCGACACACGCAGGATCGTCATCCCCGGCAGGAACTGCCCGGTGAGGCTCACGACGACGAGCGGCAGCGCGAGGCTGAGCGTCGTGCCGAGCGTCCATTCGGGCCGGATGAACACCGGCTGCGCGACGCGCACCGACACGTCGCCGAGATGCGTCATGCCGAGCAGGATCGCGAGCGCCGCGCCCGTCAGCAGCACCAGCACGATGCTGTAGCGGGGCAGCAGCCGCTTGAACAGCACGTACGCGGCGATCATCCCGAACGCCAGCGCGGGTTGCGTGGTCGCGGCGGAAAACGCATGGGTGCCGAACGGCAGCAGGATGCCGGCCATCATCCCGCACGCGATGCCGCGCGGAATGTGGCGCACCAGCCAGTCGAAGCAGCCGGTGATGCCGATCAGCAGGATGATCAGCGCCGCGGTGATGTACGCGCCCACCGCCTGGTTGAGCGTGAGCTGCGGAAACAGTCCGACGAGCAGCGCGGTGCAGGGCGCCGACCACGCGGTCACGACCGGCACCTTCAGCTTCCAGCTCGCATAGAGCCCCGACACGGCCGCGCCGATCGAGATCGCCCATACCCACGACGTGACCATCTCGCTCGACGCGTGCGCCGCCTGCGCGGCCTGGAAGAAGATCGCGAGCGGGCCCGCGTACGAGATCAGCACGGCGAGGAAGCCTGCGGTGACGGTCGATACGGACCAGTCGCCGAGGCGCGCGCGCGGCGCGTCGGCTTGGGGAGTCAGTTGAGTCATCGTCGGGGAAAGGGCGAATGCGCGCGGCGGCCGGCGTGCGGCCATTCTGGGCGCAGACGCCGGAATTGACAATTCTTCAATGGACGTCGGCACGGCTTATTTTTTATCGCCGGTCCGGGGCTGCGCGCCGGCACGCGCGGGGCAGCGACCCGGTCAGGTGCTGATCCGCAGCGTGCCGTCGACTACCGCGACGCGCGCGCCGCTGCCCGTCGACAACGACGCCGATCCTGCGGGGAACGGATGCACGGGCGCATCGGTGGGCCGCCACGCATGGCGTTG
Source organism: Burkholderia sp. SRS-46 (assembly GCF_004343775.1). GTDB lineage: Bacteria > Pseudomonadota > Gammaproteobacteria > Burkholderiales > Burkholderiaceae > Burkholderia. The sequence continues at coordinate 391,393 of NZ_PTXL01000005.1, forward strand.
CAGCAGTTCCCGGTAGCCGCCGCGAATCACGAAGCCGCCGCATTTGCGCGCATACGCGTCGCGGCGCATCCGGTATGCGCGCGGCAGGTCGTACCACGGCAGCGCCGGCAGGTCGTGATGCACGAGGTGATAGTTGTTGTTCAGGTACAGCAGCCGCATCGCGAAGCCGGCCTCGTTGATCGCGATGCGCGCTTTCGGATCACGGGCCGCGCGATGCTCGTACAGCGAGCGGATCATCGCGAGCGACTGGGCGGGCCACGTGATCGCCAGCAGGTACCACCACCACGGCACGCCGATCGCGCGCTGCAGCCACGCGAGCAGCGCGACGACGCACGCGACGTGCGCGAGCCACATCGGCAGGTGGCGCAGGTCGCCGTGGCGGAACGCGGCGAACGACGCCGCCAGCATCGCGGCGACGCTGGCCGGCGGGCCGACGACGAGCCGCCCGACGAAGGTCTTGCGCGCGACCTGCAGCGCGCGCCGCCAGCGCGGCAGCGTCGACCAGCACTGCGGCGACACGTAGTTGGTTTCCGGATCGACGCCGGGCACGGTGAGATCGTCGTCGCGATGATGGTCGAGATGCGTGTCGCGATACAGCGTGTACGGATACCAGACCGACAGCGGCGGATAGCCGAGCAGCCGGTTCACGCGCGCGGAGCGCGTCGGGTGGCCGTGCAGCAGCTCGTGCTGCAGCGACAGGTGCCAGGCGCACAACAGGATCAGCGGCGGCGTCGCGGCGGCGAGCGGCAGATGGCCCGCGCGCACGAGCAGCAGCACGCCGAGCCAGCCGCCGTAGATCGCGACGATCAGCAGCCAGGTCGGCCACTCGGTGCGCGCGGTGAAGCGCGCGCCGAGCGCCGCGATCGCGCGGGCGTGGTCGACGTCGAAGTATTCAGCCATGTGCGGGATGGATGTGCAGGGCGTCCCGCGATATTTGAAGAGGAAACCGAACTTTAACCAGCTTGCGCGCGGCGGCCAATCAATGGATTGGCATTTGCTTATCGCGGGCGGTCGGATCGATGTGCGGCGCGGGGTTGATGGGAATGGGTGCGCGATCGGAGCATGCAAACGCGCATCCACCGTGTGTCTTGATCTGCGTAGAATGCCTGCATGAACCGCTGGATCGCCGGACTGCCGATGTACAACGTGACGCCGCGCCACACCGCGCTGTGGCGCGCGCTGTTGCGCGACGCGCTCGACGCGTTCGCGCGGGCGGGCGGCCCGTCCGACGTCGCTTTGTTCGACGAACCCTTCGGCGAGCTATGGCCGCTCTGGCAGCGCGGCGATCTGCTGCTGTCGCAGACCTGCGGCTTTCCGTTTCGCATGCTCGGGCTCGGCGAGGCCGTGCGCCTGATCGCGACGCCCGCGTTCGCTGCGCAAGGCTGCGACGGCGCGCGCTATTGCAGCATGCTCGTCGTGTCGGCGCGCGCGCATGCGGCCGGCGCGACGACGCTCGCCGCGTGCCGCGGCCTGCGCGCCGCGTACAACGGGGACGATTCCCACAGCGGGATGAACGCGTTCCGGCACGCGGTGGCGCCGCATGCGCGCGACGGGCACTTTTTCGCGTCGGTGGCGCGATTCGGTTCGCATCTGAACGTGTTGCGCGCGATCGGCGCGGGGGAGGCGGACTGCGCGGCGATCGACTGCGTGACCTTCGCCTATGTGCGCGATGCGCGGCCCGACTTGCTGCGCGACGTGCGCGTGATCGGCACGACGGCGCTTGCGCCGGGCCTGCCGCTGATCGCGTCGCGCGCGCTCGGCGACGCGCAGGCGGCGATGCTGCGCGATGCGCTCGATACGGCCGTGGCGGCGGACGCTGCCCGCGCGCAAGCGCTCAGGCTGCACGGGTTCGAACGGCTGGTTCCGGATGACTACGCGGTCATCGAACGGTTCGCGGCCGAGGCCGCTGCATACGGCTATCCGGTGCTGGCTTGACGCGTTGAATTGCGTCGCGCCGCCGGAGCGGGCACCGACAGGCGAGTCCCGCCCGCCGATGCATGAAACGCTTACTCGTCGTCCATCAGGCGAACCTTCACCCGCTTGCCCTTGATCTTGCCCGCGTTGAGCTTGCGCAGCGCATCGTGCGCGATGCCGCGCTCGACCGCGACATAGGTCGAGAACTCGGTCACGTTGATCTTGCCGATCTGCGCGCCGCTGAAGCCCGCGTCGCCGGTGAGCGCGCCGAGCACGTCGCCGGGCCGGATCTTGTCCTTGCGCCCGCCGAGGATTTGCAGCGTCTCCATCGGCGGCAGCAGCGGCGCGCCGCCGTCGGCCTTCAGTTCGGCGAGCGGATGCCATTCGACGTCGCGCTTCTGCGCCTGCTCGATGCCGCCGACGCGGCCCATCTCGTCCATGCTCGCGAGACTCAGCGCCCAGCCTTCCTGGTCCGCGCGGCCGGTGCGGCCGATGCGGTGCACGTGCACTTCGGGGTCGGGCGTCACGTCGACGTTGATCACCGCTTCGAGCTGCGCGATGTCGAGGCCGCGCGCGGCGACGTCGGTCGCGACCAGCACCGAGCAGCTGCGGTTCGCGAACTGGATCAGCACCTGGTCGCGCTCGCGCTGTTCGAGCTCGCCGTGCAGCGCGAGCGCATGAAAGCCCTGCGCGTGCAGCACGTCGAGCAGGTCGCGGCATTGCTGCTTGGTGTTGCAGAACGCGAGCGTGCTCACCGGGCGATAGTGGTTCAGCAGCAGGCCGACCGCGTGCAGCCGCTCGTTCTCGGTCACTTCGTAGAAGCGCTGGCGGATCTTGCTGTCGTCGTGGCGCTCCGCGAGCTTTACTTCCTTCGGGTTGCGCAGGAACTGCTGGCTCAGCTTCGCGATGCCGTCCGGATAGGTCGCGGAGAACAGCAACGTCTGGCGCGACGTCGGGCATTGCCGCGCGACCTTCGCGATGTCGTCGAAGAAGCCCATGTCGAGCATCCGGTCGGCTTCGTCGAGCACCAGCGTGTTCAGCGCGTCGAGCGACAGGTGGCCGCGGTCGAGGTGGTCCATGATGCGGCCCGGCGTGCCGACGATGATGTGCGCGCCGTGCTCGAGGCTCTGCGATTGCGGCCGCATCGGCGTGCCGCCGCACAGCGTCAGCACCTTGATGTTTTCCTCGGCGCGCGCGAGGCGGCGCACTTCCTGCGTGACCTGGTCGGCGAGTTCGCGGGTCGGGCACAGCACCATCGCCTGCACGTCGAAACGGCGCGTGTCGAGGCGCGCGAGCAGCGCGAGCGAGAAGGCGGCGGTCTTGCCGCTGCCCGTCTTCGCCTGCGCGATCAGGTCGTGGCCCGCGAGCGCGATCGGCAGGCTCGCGGCCTGGATCGGCGTCATCTCGGCATAGCCGAGCTGCGCGAGATTGGCGAGCGTCGCGGGCGTGAGCGGCAGCGCGCTGAAGGGCGTGGCGGTCGGCTGGGTCATTCCAGGTCTCCGAGATAGGGGCGGCCTTCCAACTGCTCGTAGACGACCGTGCCTTCATCGTCTTCGAAGCGCTCGACGTAGTTGCGCGCGCCGCACAGCGGGCAGCGGAACAGCAGCCCTTGGCCTTCGTCCTTGATCACGACGTCGGATTCTTCCCACTGCGTGCCGCAGCTCTGGTTTCGGCAAGTAAACACGGTCAATCTCCAGCTGAATTCGGTTGCGCGCTCCCGCGCGTGTCGGGGCGGGGGCGCCGGCGTTGCACGGCCACGGCGCGCGGCGTCCGCAAGCGTGCGGGCACGGCGCGGCCGTTCGCGTGATGGTTCGTCGGGGTGGAAGGTGGATCGGTTGGCGATCGGGGATCGCGCGTGGCGCAATTCTAGCGGATACGGCGGCCGGCCCGGCGGGTTCGCGGCCGCGGCGCCCAGTGAAAAACGGCCGCCCGGCGCGGGCGGCGCTCCGCGTGGCGGAGGCAACCCGTGCCGGAACGGCCGTTCCGGGCGGCGCGATGGCCGTCAGCGCATCACAGCGCCATGTCGTTTGCCGCCTTGGCCGGCCGGACCGGCTGGGCCGGCGCCGGGGCCGCGTGCGCCGGCGCGTTCAGGTCGATCGTCGGCGGCGTCGTGAGCTGCAGCACGTCGCTCGTCGTGTTCCATTCTTCCTGGACCTTCGCCGGGCTGTCGTTCAGCTTCGTGCCGTAGCTCGGCACGATCTGGCGGATCTTCTGCTGCCAGGCGGGCGTCGCGACCTTGTCCTTGAACACCTTCTCGAGCAGGCTCAGCATGATCGGCGCGGCGGTCGACGCGCCCGGCGACGCGCCGAGCAGGCCCGCGATGCTGCCGTCCTGCGACGCGACGATCTCGGTGCCGAGCTTCAGCACGCCGCCCTTCACCGGGTCGCGCTTGATGATCTGCACACGCTGGCCGGCCTGCCACAGGCGCCAGTCTTCCTTCTTCGCGTTCGGGAAGTATTCCTTCAGCGCGTTGAAGCGGTCGTCGTCGGACAGCATCAGCTGGCCGGCGAGGTACTGGACGAGCGGGAACTCGTCGACGCCCACGCGCATCATCGGCGCCACGTTATGCGTGTTGGTGCTGGACAGCAGGTCGAAGTACGAGCCGTTCTTCAGGAACTTGGTCGAGAAGGTGGCGAACGGCCCGAACAGGATGATCTTCTTGCCGTCGATGATGCGGGTGTCGAGGTGCGGCACCGACATCGGCGGCGAGCCGACCGACGCCTTGCCGTACGCCTTCGCGAGGTGCTGCTTCACGACTTCCGGATTGTCCGTCACGAGGAACGAGCCGCCGACCGGGAATGCACCGTAGTCCTTCGCTTCGGGGATGCCCGACGCCTGCAGCAGGTGCAGCGCGCCGCCGCCCGCGCCGATGAACACGAACTTCGCGTCGATGTCCTGCGGCGCTTCGTTCGAGTGCAGCTTCACCCACGACACGTGCCACGTGCCGTCGGCGTTGCGCTTGATCTCGCGCACTTCGCTCGACAGCGACAGCGTGAAGCCCGGCTGGCGCTGCAGGTAGCCGACGAACTGGCGCGTGATCTCGCCGAAGTTCACGTCGGTGCCGATCGGCGTCCAGGTGGCGGCGACCTTCTGCTTGCGGTCGCGGCCTTCCATCATCAGCGGCACCCACTGCTTGATCTGGTCGTAGTCTTCCGAATACTTCATGCCGCTGAACAGCGGGCTTGCCTGCAGCGCTTCGTAGCGCTTCTTCAGGTAGCGGACGTTGTCGTCGCCCCATACGAAGCTCATGTGCGGTGTCGAGTTGATGAACGAATGCGGGTTCTTCAGCACGCCCTGCATCACTTGCCATGCCCAGAACTGGCGCGAGATCTGGAACGACTCGTTGATCTGGATGGCCTTCGAGATGTCGATCTTGCCGTCCGGCTTTTCCGGCGTGTAGTTGAGCTCGGCGAGCGCGGAATGGCCGGTGCCCGCGTTGTTCCAGCCGTTCGAGCTTTCCTGCGCGACGCCGTCGAGGCGCTCGACCATCGTCATCGACCAGCTCGGCTCGAGCTCGTGCAGCCAGACGCCCAGCGTCGAGCTCATGATTCCGCCGCCCACCAGCAGGACGTCGACCTTCTTGGTGTCGGCCGCGTGCGCGGACGACGCGGCCACGCACAGCGCGAGACCCGACAGCATTACCCGTAACGTTTTGATCACAGCAGATCCCTTTTCAACTTGAATGCATCGATTTGCCACGCCGTCCGGCCAGGGCGGAATGCCGGCGCCTGCGCGTGTCGACCGGGGCCGGCACACGCATCCGGATATCCGGATCGCGAATCCGGGATTCCGGATTGACGCGGGAAGCCGTTGCATTTGCGCACGCGAAGCCGCTGCGAAGGACGCCTTCGATGCGGTTCGCGGCAGGCAGGCAATCGCCTGCATCGCGCGGGCGCGCAACGCGCCGAGGCCCTTGCGGCAAGCCTGAGCGGTTGGGGTTTCAGGCTGCGTCGGAAAGGGCCGCACGCGGCGCTTCTGCCGGGGGCGGGGTGGCAAGGGGCGCGTAATATAACCGAACTCGATTGCCGTGTCGCAGGTGGAAAATGCCTTTGTTTTCGTGGGGTTTTTCGGGTGTCCGGGTTTCCGGAATGCGGGTCGGCGGGTGGGGGGGAATGCGGTGGATCGGTGGGGCTGCGGAGGGCTGCCGCCCGGTCCGAATCCGTCGAAAGCGGCAGCGTTTAACGGGGATGAAACGATAGCGGCGTGCCGCCGCACGATCACTTGGCCGCCGCGCCCCTGCAAAACTGTGCGAACCCTTCCGCCGAATTCGCGAAGCCCTTCTGTTTCGCGAGTTCCCACGGCCGTTCGCACTGCCCGGTCGACTCACACCATGCATAGCCGGCCGAGCCGATGCAGCCATGTGCATCGCGATCGCCGCCGACGATCTGCGGGGCGGGCGATGTCGCCTGCGATGCGCACGCGCTCAGCGCGAGTGCAATCGTGGCGGCCAGCGAAATCGACGAAATGAAACGCTTCATGGAATGGTGCTCCGTTGAACGAGAAAAAGTATCGTGATGCGCGCCGATGATACCCGCACGTTGCCGGCCACCACGCCGGCCTACACCGCCGCTCACGCTTCCGGCACCGGCAGCCGCGACGAGAACTTCACCTCGCGCAACGCGAGGCTCGACTGGATCGACGAGATGCCGGCCTGCCGCCGCAGCACGCGTTCGACGAACTCGGCATACGCGTCGAGATCCGTCGCAACCACCTGCAGCACGTAATCGGCGGCGCCGGTGATCTTGTGGCACGACAGCACTTCGTCGTGCTTGCGGATCACGGTTTCGAAATTGTCGGCGGATTTGTCCGAATGCATGTTGAACGTGACGAGCACGAACGCGAACACGTTCATGCCGAGTGCGCGCCGGTCGAGGTTCGCCTGGTAGCCGGTGATCACGCCTTCGTCCTCGAGGCGCTTGCGGCGCCGCCAGCAGGGCGTCACGCTCAACGACAGCTTCTCGCCGAGCGTCGCGTTGGAGAGTGCGCCGTCTTCCTGCAGCAGGCGCAGCATGGCGCGGTCGACGCCGTCCATCTCTGCCTTTGGGCGATTTTTGCTCATTTTGTCCGCTCCATAGTCGGTTTGTACAAAAGTGTACGGAGCGGCAGCGCGAAAAGCAAAGCTATTGCCGATCGTCGCCAATAAACTGTTGCTCACCCTTTCCGCAACAGCCCATCATGCTCACGATCTACAGCAGCGATCATCAACTGCATCGCGGCGTCGAACTGAAGGACGGCGCCATCACCGATTCGTTCGAGAACCCCCTGCGCGCCGAAACGGTGCTCGCGCAAGTGCGCGCGAGCGGCCTCGGCGACGTCGTCGCGCCCCGCGCGTTCGATCGCGCGTGCTATGCCGGCGCGCACAGCCCGCGCTACGTCGAGTTCCTCGCCGGCGCATGGGACGAATGGCGCGCGACCGGGCGCACCTGCCAGGCGCTGCCGCTCGTGTGGCCGGTGCGCGCGATGCCGTCCGGCGCGACGCCGCCGGCGTTCATCGACGGCAAGCTCGGCTTCTTCGCGATGGACGCGGGTTCGCCGATCAACGCCGGCACGTGGGCCGCGGTCAGCGCGAGCGCGAATTCGGCGCTGACCGGCGCCGAGCTGCTGTCCGGCGGCACGCCCGGCACGCGCGCGGCCTTCGCGCTGTGCCGCCCGCCTGGCCACCATGCCGGGCGCGAATACATGGGCGGCTACTGCTACCTGAACAACGCGGGGATCGCGGCCCAACACGCGATCGCGCGCGGCGCGGCGCGCGTTGCCGTGCTCGACGTCGATTTCCACCACGGCAACGGCACGCAGGACATCTTCTACGACCGCGCGGACGTGCTGTTCGTATCGATTCACGGCGAGCCGGCGGTGTCGTACCCGTACTTCTCCGGCTATGCCGACGAGCGCGGCACCGGCGCGGGCGAGGGCTTCAACCTGAACCTGCCGCTGCCGAAGGGCACCGCATGGAGCGGCTACGACGCCGCGCTCGGCCGCGCGGCGGCCGCGATCGCCGCGCACGCGCCCGACGTGCTCGTCGTGTCGCTCGGCGTCGACACGTTCGAGCACGACCCGATCAGCCACTTCCGCCTGCGCTCGCAGGACTACCTGCGGATCGGCGAGGCGCTCGCGCGCCTGAACCTGCCGACGCTGTTCGTGATGGAGGGCGGATACATGGTCGACGAGATCGGCATCAATGCGGTCAACGTGCTGCTGGGATTCGAAGGCCGCGCGTGAGCGCCGCGCCCGCACCGGTTCGGCGGCGGCCCCGCAGGCCGCCGCACTCAAAGGAGCAACAAGCATGACGCGATATCTGGATGTGACGAGCGTATCGACCCTCGTGACCGAAGTCGGGATCACGCAGGTCCTGGCGACGATGGCTTCCTACATCGAGCAGGATTACCGCCGCTGGGAGACGTTCGAGAAGACGGCGCGCCTCGCGAGCCATTCGACCGACGGCGTGATCGAGCTGATGCCGACCTCCGATGCCCGGCTGTATTCGTTCAAGTACGTGAACGGGCACCCGAAGAACACCCGGGCCGACCTGCTGACGGTGATGGCGTTCGGCGTGCTCGCGGACGTCGACACCGGCTACCCGCTGCTGCTCAGCGAGATGACGCTGACGACGGCGATCCGCACCGCGGCGACCTCCGCGCTGGTCGCGCGCCGCCTCGCACGGCCCGACGCGCGCTCGATGGCGCTGATCGGCAACGGCGCGCAAAGCGAGTTCCAGGCGATCGCGTTCCACGACATGCTCGGCGTCGACGAACTGCGCGTATTCGACATCGATCCCGCGGCCACCGACAAGCTCGAGCGCAACCTCGCGCCGTTCGCGGGCCTGCGCGTGATCCGCTGCGCGTCGGCGGCCGATGCGGTGCGCGGCGCGGACATCGTGACCACCGTCACCGCCGACAAGACCAACGCGACGATCCTGACGCCCGACATGATCGAGGACGGCATGCACGTCAACGCGGTGGGCGGCGATTGCCCGGGCAAGACCGAGCTGCATGCGGACGTGCTGCGGCGCGCGCGCGTGGTCGTCGAATACGAGCCGCAGACGCGCATCGAAGGCGACATCCAGCAGATGCCGGCGGATTTCCCGGTGGTCGAGTTCCAGCGGATCGTGTCCGGCGAGCAGCCAGGCCGCGAGTCGGACGCGCAGGTGACGGTGTTCGACTCGGTCGGCTTCGCGCTCGAGGATTTCTCGGCGCTGCGCTACCTGAACGCGGCGGCGCGCGAGCGCGACATCGGCATCGAACTCGACCTGATCCCGACGCCGCGCGACCCGAAGAACCTGTACGGCGTCGCGGCGGGCAGCGAGGAACGCACCACGTCGAGCACCGCGGACCGCGTGCTGCTCGCGGCGCTGCGGCATTGACGGTGCATCACGACGCATCACGACATAACAACCCTTCCCCATCAGGAGAGCGAGACATGATTCGGCATCACAAGACAACGGTGGCCGCGGCCGTCGCGATGGCGTGCGCGCTGTCCGCGCACGCGGACGAGATCGTGCGGATCGGCCACGTCGCGCCGCTCACCGGCGCGATCGCGCATCTCGGCAAGGACAGCGAGAACGGCGCGCGGCTCGCCGTCGAGGAGATCAACGCGAAAGGCCTCGTGATCGGCGGCACGAAAGTGACGCTGCAGCTCGATCCGCAGGACGACGCCGGCGACCCGCGCACCGCGACGCAGGTCGCGCAGCGGCTCGTCGACGACAAGGTGGTGGGCGTCGTCGGCCATCACAATTCCGGCACGTCGATCCCCGCGTCGCGCGTGTATCGCGACGGCGGCATCGTGCAAATTTCGCAGGCGGCGACCAATCCGATGTACACGCAGCAGGGCTTCAAGACGACGTACCGGGTGGTCGCGACCGACGCGCAGCAGGGTCCGGCGCTGGCCGCGTATGCGGCGAAGCGGATGGGCATCCGCACGGTGGCGGTGATCGACGATGCGACCGCCTATGGGCAGGGGCTCGCGACCGAATTCGAGAAGGCGGCGCAGGCGGCCGGCGTGAAGGTCGTGTCGCGCGACGCGACGAACGACAAGGCGATCGATTTCCGCGCGATCCTCACGAAGATCAAGGGCGCGAACCCGGACGCGATCATGTACGGCGGCATGGACGCGACCGGCGGGCCGCTCGCGAAGCAGGCGCGGCAGCTTGGCCTGCGCGCGAAGATCCTCGCCGGCGACGGCGTGTGCTCGACCGACCTGCCGAAGCTCGCGGGCCCGGCGGCGGACAACGTCGTGTGCTCGGAAGCGGGCATCGCGCTCGAGAAGATGCCGGGCGGCGCGGCGTTCGCGACGCGCTACGCGGCGCGTTTCCATCAGCCGATGCAGGTGTATGCGCCGTTCTCGTATGACGCCGTCTACATCATCGTCGATGCGATGAAGCGCGCGAATTCGACGTCCGCCGCGCAGGTGCTGGCCGCGATGCCGGCCACCGACTATCGCGGCGTGATCGGCGACACGAGCTTCACGCCGCAAGGCGACCTGAAGCACGGCGCGATCTCGGTGTTCACGTACCAGGGCGGCAAGAAGGTGCTGCTCGACGTCGTGAAGATGTGACGTCGCGCCCCGGCGCCGCGCACGCGCCGATTACAACGCGCGGGCGCGCGAGCCGTCGGTGCGACGCTCCGAATCGTGCACGATATGCAGCTCCCGCGTGCGGATCGGCGGCGCGCAATCGGCATCGGCGAGCGCCTTGCGCACCTGGCGCGCGAGGCGCCAGCGCAGCGCCCAGAACTTGTCCGTATGCGTCCACACGCGCATGTTCGCGATCGCCGTGCTGTCGTCGAAGCGCATCACCATCACGTCCGGCGCCGGGTCGCGCAGCACGTCGGGATCGGCTTCGGCCAGCGCGCGCAGCGCGTCGAGCGCGCGGTCGATGTCATCGCGCACGGACACTTCGACTTCGAGATCGAGGCGGCGCGTCGGATTGCGCGTGTAGTTGCGAATCGAGCTGCCCCACAGCGCGCTGTTCGGCACGTGCTCGCAGATGCCGTCCGGTTTCGTCAGGCGCGTCATGAAGAGGCCGACCTCCTCGATGGTGCCCGCGACACCCGCGCCGCCGTCGATGTAGTCGCCGACCTTGAACGGCCGCAGCAGCAATAGCATGATGCCGGCCGCGATGTTCTGCATCGTGCCTTGCAGCGCCAGCCCGATCGCGAGGCCGGCCGCGCCGAGCACGGCCACGATGCTGGCGGTTTCGATGCCGAGCTGCGACAGCGCGCCGACGATCGCGACGATGCGGATGCCCCACACGGCCACGTCGCAGAGTATCGGCCGCAGCGTGTCGTCCACGCGCTCCTTGTTCGCGAGCAGGCGGCCCAGCCAGTTGCCGACGCGCTTCGACAGCCACCAGCCGGCCACCAGCAGTGCAAAGCCGGCGCCGAGCCGGATGGAGAAGGTGGACAGCGCATTCCAGAGAAGCGTCCAGCGTTCCGGATGAAGTTGATCGAGAAACATGGGGCGGGATTCGGGTTCAGGTGCTGGTGGGAGTCAGGGGCCGAAGCGTTGCGTGACGGTGTCCTTCAGCCGCGCGGCGGTCAGCTCGCCCATGTGCGATTCGACGAGGTTGCCGTTCGCATCGAAGAAGAGCGTCGTCGGCAGTCCGCGCGAACCGTATGCATGCATCGCGCGCAGCGAGCGATCGAGCAGCACGTGATCGAAGCGCAGCCCTTGCTGTTCGAGGAACGCGCGCACGGCCTGCGCGTCTTCGCCCTGGTTGAGCATCAGCACCGCAACGCCCGGATGGTCGTGCTGCGCCTGCGCGAGGATCGGCATTTCGCGCCGGCACGGCGGGCACCAGGTGGCCCACAGGTTCACGATGGCGGGGCGGCCGGCGAAGCGTTGCGGCGGAACGGGCGTCGCGTCGAGGGCTTCGAGCCGCATCGTGGCGAGCGGCGGCGCGGCGCGCTGCAGCGACGTCAACGTGCCCTGCGCGATGCCCCATGCCGCCAGGCCGGCGGCGATGCCGATCAAGGCCGGGCGACGCAGCGCGGGCAGGCGGCGCAAGCGCCAGCCGGCGAATGCGAGGCCCGCTGCGATGCCGATGCGCCAGTCGAAGCCGCCGTCGCCGAGCGCGACGAGCGAGCGGGGCGCGGCCGCGTAGTCGGGCCACCACTGCACGACATAGCCGATGCGCGCGGCGATCAGGCCGAACAGCAGCGCGTCGAGGATCAGGCTCGACGCGCGCTTGTGCTGGCCCGCCGGCGGGCGGCGCTGCATGAAGCGGGCCACGAGCCACGCGAGCAGCGCGGCGGCGGCCACCGCGACGACGCGGATCGAGAAGGGACCGATGCTCAACATGGGAAGGACAGGACGTGGTCGACGCGGGCGCGGGGATTGATTTCCGCGGACGGCGAAGCCATCAGCGGGCGTGATGGCGTTCGACACGACGTCATGCGCGCGGGTTCCCTTTACGATGCCGGCGGCGCATGGCATCGCCGGAAGCCGAGGTTGTCGCGCCCGCGCGCGCATTCAGGATGCCGTCGGACTAGCGTGACAGCGTATTCCTGTAGGTCACGAACCCGCTTTTCTCCGCGACGGTGTCGTAGAGCCGCATCGCGGTGTGGTTGGTCTCGTGGGTCTGCCAGTAGACGCGCTCGACCCGCGCACTGCGCGCCTGCGCATACACGGCCTCGATCAGCGCGCGCCCCACGCCCTTGCCGCGTTCGCTTTCGAGCGTGAACAGATCCTGCAGGTAGCAGGTCGGGCCGGCCAGCGTCGTGCTGCGGTGGTACAGGAAATGCACGAGCCCGACGAGCGCGCCGTGGCGTTCCGCGACCAGCGCGTGCACGGGTTCGTAGCCGTCGAAGAAACGCGACCACGTGAGGTCGGTGATCTCGCGCGGCAGCGCCGTTGCGTCGAAGCGGCCGTAGAAGCGGTTGTAGCCGTCCCAGAGCGGTAGCCAGGCGTCGTAGTCGTCTTCCCGGACCGCGCGTACGGTCAGGCTGGCATCGGTAGCGTTCATGTGCGTTCGTCCTCGTGATGGCATGGAGCAGACGCTTACGATAGACATTTCATGGCACCATGTGTAGACCCATGACATACCCTGCATTTGGAGCCAAGATGGACTACGGCGTCTTGCTGTCGACGTTCGATCGCGAAACCGGCCGGCGCGCATCCGCGCGAATGTCGCAGCAGCACCAGCTGTACGCGTGCCTGCGCACCGCGATACTCGACGGCCGGATCGCGGAAGGCGCGCGCCTCGCGCCGTCGCGCACGCTCGCCGACGAACTCGGCATCGCGCGCAACTCGGTGCTGTATGCGTATGAGCGGCTCGCGGCGGAAGGCTTCGTGATCGGCACGCGCCAGGGCACGGTGGTCGCGCGCGTGGGCCTGCGTTCGGGGCTGCGCGCCGCGCCGGCGGCGGCCGAAACGGCCACCGCCACTGCCGCCGCGCTTGCGGGCGGCGACGTTACGCGGCTGTCGCGGCGCGTGGCGCAGGTCGAGCGCACGGCCGAAGGCATCGACGAATCGCTGCCGTTCGTGCCGGGCACGCCCGCGCTGGACGAATTCCCGCTCGCGCAATGGCGGCGCTGCATCGAGCGCGCGTGGCGCGACGCGGGGCCCGCGCAGCTCGGCTACCAGGCCGCCGCCGGCGATGCGACGCTGCGCGACGCGATCGCCGGCTACCTGCGCGTGTCGCGCGGCGTGCGCTGCGACGCGGAGCAGATCGTCGTCACCGACGGCACGCAGAACGCGCTGGACCTGTGCGCGCGCGCACTGGCCGACGCCGGCGACACCGCATGGATCGAGAATCCCGGCTATCACGGCGCGCGCAACGCGTTCCTGGCCGCCGACCTGCGGGTCGTGCCGATCGGCGTCGACGCCGAGGGCCTGGCGCCGCACCCGGACGACTGGCGCGCGCGCACGCCGAAGCTCGTCTACATCACGCCGTCACACCAGTATCCGCTCGGCGCGGTGATGAGCCTCGAGCGGCGGCTCGCGCTGGTCGCGCAGGCGCGCGCGGCGGGCGCGTGGATCGTCGAGGACGACTACGACAGCGAGTTTCGCCATCACGGCGCGCCGCTCGCGGCGGTGCAGGGCCTCGCCGACGATGCGCCGGTGATCTATCTCGGCACCTTCAGCAAGGTGATGTTTCCGGCGCTGCGGATCGGTTTCCTGGTCGCGCCGCCGGCGCTCGCACGCGCGTTGCGCGAGACGGCCGGCGCGCTGATGCTGCATGGGCGCGCGGTCGAGCAGCGCGCGCTGGCGGATTTCATCGAGGCGGGGCATTTCACGCGTCACCTGCGGCGTATGCGCAGGCTCTATGCGGAGCGGCGCGCCGCGCTGCAGGACGCGCTCGAACGGCACCTGGGCGCGCAACTGACGGTGTCCGGCGGCGCGGGCGGCATGCACCTGTCCGCACGGCTCGACGTGCCGGTGGCGGATACGGAACTCTGTCGCGTCGCGCAGGCGCACGGCCTGATCCTGCGGCCGTTGTCGTCGTTCTGCCTGCCGGGGACGGCGCAGGGTTACAACGGCCTCGTGCTCGGGTACGGCGGCGTGCCTGCCGCGCAGATGGACCGGCTGGCGCGGCGGATCGGCGAGATCATCGAGCGGGTATTGGCGAAGCGGTGACGGCGGCCGGGCGCGGCGCCGTCGCGCGGCGGCGAATGTGTGACGAAACGGTGACGCGACGTCGTACCGACACGGATGCCGTCGCGGCGGTCAGATCGTGGCCAAGCTCGCCAGGTGTGCGAACTTGCGGCTGCTCAGCAGCTTGACGATCGTCTGCGTCGATATGCTCGTCGGCAGCGACGCGATGTCGGCCGGCGCGAACCAGCGGCAATGGACGATCTCGTTGCGCGGCCGGGGCGCGGCATCGAGCAGGACATCGGTCACGAACACGTGGTGCAGCTTCGCGAGGCCGCCGAACTGGAACGCGTATTCGATCGGCAGGTTCGACAGCCCCGTTTCCTCCCACAGCTCGCGATGCGCGGCGGCGAGCGGCGATTCGCGGCGCTTGACGCTGCCGCCGGGCAACGACCAGCGCGCGGTCGTGCGCGCGACGAGCAGGATGCGTGAGCCCTGCCGGCACACGATGGTGGCGCGGTCCCGGGGGAGGGTGGGGGCGTCGGGACGGATGGGCATGATGAGGCGAATGCGATCGGCGGGCGGCTGCCGTGGGTAACAGCGGCAATCATGACATGCCCGGGCGATCGTCGGGGCGCAATTTGACAATGGTTGAGTCTTGCAAGATGCGTTCCCGTGGCGGCAGATCGCGGGTCCGGCGCGGGCGAACGGCATGGATCAGGGAAAGCACGAGGTCGGCGCAGCGCGCCACGCGTGTCGCGATGCTTCGGTTTCCGACTTAAAGCGGCTGGCGGTCGAGCGACGCATGGGGCGATTGTAAACAACGTGTGACGCGTCACGAATCCGAATACTCTCTGCCCCCCGATCCGCCGCGCGACCGCTCCGGAAATATCGCAAAATAGCCGGCCCAACCTCCCTGCAAGGACACCATGTCGACCCAACTCCGTGAACTGCTGAAGGCCGCCGATATCGAGAACATGGAAGCGACGCGCGCGGTGCATGCGCTGAACCCGAACGCGGTGCGCCTCAGGAAGTCGGTGGGCGACCTGACCGGACTCACGCAGCTCGGCGTTCACCTGATCACGCTGATGCCCGGCCACGAGTCGGCTGAATACCACCGGCATCTGTACGAGGAGGAATGTGTCTACGTGCTGTCCGGCACCGGGACGGTGACGATCGGCGAGCAGCAGGCCGGGATCGCGCCGGGCGATTTCCTCGGCTTCGCGCGCGGCGGCGACGCGCATACGGTGCAGAACACGGGCGACGCGCCGCTGGTGCTGTTCGTCGCCGGGCAGCGGCTCGAGCACGACGTGTGCGACTACCCGCGCGCGGGCAAGCGGCTGTACGTGGCGGGCGCGCTCGAAGGCTACGTGGATCTGCCGAAGGCGGGCGCCGAATGAGCGCGCGCGGGGCCGCGCCGGTCGCGCTCGTCACCGGTTCCACGTCGGGCATCGGCGCCGCGATCGCGCGGCGGCTGTCGGCGGACGGCCATGCGGTGATCCTGCATTCGCGGCAGTCGGCCGACACCGGGCAGGCGATGGCGCGCGAACTCGGCGCGGCGGCCTATTTGCAGGCCGATCTGGCCGACGACGCGGCGCGCGTGCGGCTGGTTCGCGACGCGGTGGCCGTGTGGGGGCGGCTCGACGTGCTGGTCAACAATGCGGGGATCAGCCGCGTGATTCCGCACGACGATCTCGCGGCGGCCACGCCCGCGGTCTGGCAGGAACTGCATGAGGTCAACGTGATCGCGCCGTTCCGGCTGGTCGCCGAAGCGCAGCAGGCGCTGGGCGAAGCGGCGGCGCGCGGGCGGCCCGGCTGCGTCGTGAACGTCAGCTCGCATGCGGGCGTGCGGCCGAAGGGCGCGTCGATTCCTTATGCGGCGACCAAGGCGGCGCTCAACCACATGACGCGCCTGCTTGCGCTGTCGCTGGCGCCAGCGATTCGCGTCAATGCGGTTGCGCCGGGGCTCGTCGATACGCCGCTTACGGCCGACTGGACGCACGCGCGGCAGCTCTGGCGCGAGCGCGCGCCGATGCGCCGCGCGGCGACGCCGGACGACGTCGCGCAGACGGTCGCGATGCTCGTCGCGTCGGATTACCTCACCGGCGAAGTCGTGCTGCTCGACGGCGGGCTGAACCTGGCGTAGCGGCGCGCCTGCGCGTGGCGTGGCACGCTCCGGTTACCCGAGCAGATGCCGCAGCACGCCGGCCGCGACCACGCCGATCGTCACCGTCGGCAGGATCGACAGGCGGGTGGCGGCCAGCAGCGTGATCGCGAGCGCGAGCAGATCGGCCGGCCGGCTCGACACGAACGCCGGCGCGATCACCGAGATCAGCACGCAGCCGGGCACGTTCTCCATCACGGCCGTCATGCGCGGGCTGAGCGTGCGGTTGCGCAGTACGACGTAGCCGAGGATGCGCGACAGGTAGGTGGTCGCCGCCATCAGCACGATGGTGGCGACGGTGTGGAAATCAGGCATCGCGCGGCTCCCGCTCCCACAGCAACGCGGCGGCCAGCCCCGCGCAGGCGCCGGCGGCGACGTACCACGCGCCGGGCACGGCCAGGTGCGTGGCGGCCGCGACGACGAGGCTCACGAACCACGGCCGGCTCGCGCGCACGCCTTTCCACATGCCCTTCAGCAGCACCAGGAAGACCGCCGTGAACGCCATGTCGAAGCCGTAGCGCTCGACGTCGCCGACGATCGGCCCGAGCGCGGCGCCGAGCGTGGTCATCGAGATCCAGGTCAGGTAGAGGCCGGCGGCGATGCCCGCGTAATACGCGACACTGATGTGGTCGGCCGCGCGCTGCCGCGCGTCGGCGAGCGCCATCGCCCAGCTCTCGTCGCACATGAAGAACAGCGCGGCGAACGCGCGCCGGCGCGGCAGGCGCCGGATGTACGGCGCGAACGCGGCGCCCATCAGGATGTGGCGGGAATTCACCAGGAACGACATCGCGACGATCAGCGCGATGTGCGGCGGCGATGTCCACAGGCGGATCGCCGCGAACTCGGAGCCGCCGCCGAAATTCAGGCCGGTCAGCATCGGCACTTCGAACAGGCTCAGGCCCTTCTGCGCGGCCTGCGCGCCCAGCACCAGCGCGAACGGAATGAAACCCAGCATGACGGGCAGCGCCGCACGCATCCCGCGGCCCATCTCGATGACAAAAGCGGGCCGCTCGCGCAGCCCGGTCGGCGTTGAAACGCTACTGCTCATTACTCCTCCTTCGGGGGGAGGAATTGTCTGCTTTTTTGACTCGAATCGGGTTGCGTTGTGGCCATTTCTTTTGGAGAATTTGGCATCTAACGCGCATCTCGCAGATTTTTTGGAATCATATGCCAATGAAGCTTGACGCCATCGACCGCCGGATCCTCGGCGCGCTCCAGCGGGACGGCCGCATGCAGAACATCGAACTCGCGCACGAGGTCGGGCTGTCGCCGTCGCCGTGCCTGCGGCGCGTGCGGCTGCTCGAGGAAGCGGGCGTGATCGAGAAGTACGTCGCGGTGCTGAACCCGGCGAAGGTCGGCAAGGCGCTGACGATCTTCGCGCGTGTCTGGCTGAAGGGGCAGGACGCCGACACCGTGAATCGCTTCGCCGATGCGGTCCAGCAGATGCCGGAAGTCGTCGAGTGTCACCTGATGGCCGGCGATTGCGATTTCCTGCTGCGCATCGTCGCGGCCGACATCGACGAATACCGGCGCTTCCAGATGGAATACCTGACGCGCATCCCCGGCGTGCAGAGCGTGAAGACCGACATCCCGATGCAGAAGATCAAGCTGACGTCGGCGCTGCCGACGTAGCGCGGCACGGTCATGGCCCGGTGACATTTGCCCGATAGACTGGCGAGGATGCGTCGCCGCGCCATGTTTTTGCGTACGCCGTGCAGCGACGCGCGAGCGAGCAACTAACGGGCAACAACCGACACCCACACGAACCGCCGGGCCATTCATGCCGCCACTCACCAGTCCGTGGAATTCGCTGGAAATCGTCAAGCTGACGCTCGGCGTGCTGACGCCACTGTCGGTGGCCGGCCTCGGCTGGTTCGTCGCGCGCCGGCTGAAGCGGCTCGAGCTCGTGCAGTGGACCAACCAGAAGCTGATCGAGAAGCGCCTCGCGCTCTACGATGCAGTGGCGCCGCAGCTCAACGCGCTGCTGTGCTTCTACACGTGGATCGGATACTGGAAGGACATCTCGCCGGATGACGTGATCCGCGCGAAGCGCGAGCTCGACCGCACGTTCCACATTTACCGCTACCTGTTCGACGATCACGTGTACGACGCGTATCACGCGTATCTCCACGCGCTGTTCGAGATGCACACGGGCGCGGGGCAGGATGCGCGGATCCGCTCGCACGTCCAGACGCCCGACGGCGATCGCACGCGGCACGCGACGTACGCGTGGAACCCGGCGTGGCACGAGCGGTTTGCGACGGCGAACGTCGTGGATCGCGCCGAGGTGCGCGACCGCTATACGCGGCTGATGGAAGGGTTGCGCGTGTCGCTGGGCGCGAACCGGTGACGCCGCCGCGGCAGCGCGCGCGGCTCAGCTCCGCCCGGCGGCCGCGAGCCGCGCGGCGAGCCCCACGAACACGGTGCCGAGCAGGTATTGCGGCAGCTTCGACGCGCGGCGGCGCGCGCCGATCCGCTGGCTCAGCCGGCTTGCCGACAGAATCACCGCGCCGTTGACCACGAGCCCGATCAGGTTGAGCACCGTCGCGAGCACGAGGATCTGCACGGCGATCGAGCCGTGTTCCGGCCGGATGAACTGGGGGAACAGCGCGAGCACGAACAGCGCCATCTTCGGGTTGAGCAGGTTGGTCGTCAGGCCCTGGCGGAAGATCGCGGCGGTGGCGTAGCGACGCTGCGACGCGACCGGCGACAGCGCGGCCGGATCCGAGCGGAACGTCTTCCACGCGAGATACAGCAGATAGCCGGCGCCGGCGAAGCGCACGACGTCGTACGCGATCGGCACCGCGAGAAACAGCTGCGACAGCCCGAGCGCGGCGGCGAGCGCGTGGCAGTAGGTGCCGGCCTGGATGCCCGCGAGCGTGGCGAACCCGGCACGCCGGCCTTGGCTGACGCTGCGCGACGCGATCAGCAGCATGTCGGGGCCGGGCGTGGCCGTCAGTGCGAGACAGGCGCCGGAGAACAGGGCGAGCGTGGCGAAGTCGATCATGGCGGTTCCTTGTGCGGGCGCGGCATCATGCCCGCGCGATCGGTGTATCGGTCACGGCTTGCGGCACGCGACCTGGTAATCGAACACGGTGTTGGCCGACGGCTGGTCCGGCTCGCCGCCGGCGGTCGTCACGCCGAGCACGCCGGCCGCGCCGCGATAGTTCAGCGCGCAATAGCCGATGCCGGTGCCCGAGCACGCTTCGGCCTCGATGATGCCGTGCTTCGCGAGCGTCGCGGCGCCGTCCGCCGGGTCCGGCTTCTGGCGCGGGCGCAGCGGCTGCCAGCCATGCGCGATCAGGATCTTGCGCGCGGCGTCGAGCGGCTTGCCGTACACGTTGGGCACGACCGCGCGGCCGTGGCAGAACGTGCGCTCGGCGGCGACACGGCCCAGGCGCACGCCGCCGTTTTCCAGGCGCAGCTCGCCGACCGGCGGCGCGGGGCCGTCGCCGCCCCAGACCAGCAGCGCACCGCTTTCCAGCGGCTCGGCCGTGCCGAGCTGCCAGCCGGCGGCGCGCGACGTATACGCGAGCGCGACGAGCGATGCGCCGTCGAACACGCCGAGATTGCCGTTGCGCGCATAACAGATCCCGCTCGTGCCCGGCTTGAATCCGCTGGCGAACGTGACGATTCGATAGCGGCCGAGCGGCGCCTCGGAGGTCACGATCCAGCCGCGCTGCGCGACTTCGCGGCCGGCCTCGGTGGTCGTCTTCACGCGATAGCGCGTGCAGAATTCGTCGAGCGCGCCGTTCTCGGGCGAGCGCGGCAGCGCGCCGAGCGGGACCAGCGACGCGCCGGCGAGATCCGACGCCGTGCGCAGCGTGTCGGCCGTCGCGGCCGCGCTGAGCGTTGCACCGGCGAACGCGGCGATCGACAGGCGCGCTGCGATCCGGCGCACGGAAGACGGGGCGATGAAGCGGCGCACGCGGAACATCTCGGCGGATGCGGCCGGCCGCTCAGGCCTTCGCGATCACGTCGATGCGCAGCGCTTCCCCGCCTGCCGCGATCGCGAGCAGGTGATCGACGTTCGGATGCGCGCCCGGACGGTTGCGCGCATCGACCGTGTGCTCCGCGAACACCGCGAGGCCGTGCTCGGCCGCGCGGGCGTCGAGCGTGCCGAACGTCTGCTGCAGATAGTGATAGACCGCGAGCGAACCCTGCTTGCCCGGCTTGTTCTCGATGTTCGCGACCACGTCGCCCTTGCCGTTGACGAGGTCGATGCGTTCGATGCCGTCGATGGCCGGCAGTTGCGCGAGGTTGTCCTTGAAGACGCTGGTCGGTTGAATCACTGAAAACACTCCGTCGGTTCGGTCAATCGGTAATGGGCGTGGCGGCCCGTATCTTATCCGATCGGATGCGGCGCGCTCGCCGCCGCGCCATGGCGGCCGGCGTCGCGGGCGCGGTCGACGTCGGGGCTGCGATACGCGCGCTCGGGAATCTCCGCGAGCCGCGACGGATGCACCGGCCACGGCGCGAGGCCGTAGAACTTCTGGAAGCTCATGATCAGCGGCGACCACTTGTCGGGGTCGATCCGGTCCGGCTCGCCTTCCATCAGCAGGTCCGGATGCACGTGCACGCGCTGGATCCGCACCTCGAACACGCAGACACGGCCGCGCCCGTCCGGCGTCTCCTCGGCAAGCCCGTGGCGCGCCGCGACGACTGCTTCGAGGTGCACCGGGCATTCGAGCGCGCGCGGCGCGCCCACCGTGTCGGACGGTACGGCCGAGAGCCCGGCGCGGCCGAACTTGTCGGGCTCGAACACGTAGCCGCGCGCCTGCTTGGAGGCGGGCACCGGGTGCGTGCCCGTCGTGCGCGCGATGCGGTCCACCGCGTGCGCCTGTGCCGACGACGGCAGGTTCAGCACGCACTCGCCGGTGCGGATCAGGTTGCGCGTGGTCTGGGAGCTGGCCGCGAGGCCGAGCACGCCGCGCCAGCCGAGCCAGAACGCGGACGACATCGGCGCGAGATTGGCGGTGCCGTCGTCGTTGACGGTGCTGATCAGCACGACGGGCGTGCCGAAATAGAGGATGTTCGGTTCGCTGATGCGATGCGGGGCGCTCATGGTCGTGTCCTTCCGGTGACGGGATCGGGCTTCATGCTGATCCGCCCGCCGCCGGCCGGCGCTCCGATTCTTGTGCTGTCATTCGCGTCCGGCGATACAGGGGCCGACACCCGAGCCGATACCCGAGCCGCCCCCGGCCCGGGCCCGGGCCCGTTAGCTGAGCAGCCGCTCCACGAGCGCGCCGAGCTCGCGCAGATGCACGGGTTTCGGCAGGAACGCGTCGAACCCGTTCCGGTTCGCGTCGAGCGAGGCCGATTCGTACGCGCTGACGCCGAGGATCGCCGTCGGCCGAAGGCTGCTCGCCGGCGACGCCGCGCGCAGCCGCTTCGCGACATCCAGCCCGCTCAGGTCGGGCAGCTCGAGGTCGAGCAGCACGATGTCGTAGCGGCGCTCGCTGAACCGCGCGATGCCTTCGCGGCCGGTGCCGCACAGGTCCGCGTGGATGCCCAGCGCGGCCAGCATCGAGCCGAGCGTTTCGCGCGCGTTGTCGTTGTCGTCGACCACCAGCGCGCGCCGGTCGCGCAGCATCGCCGCCTGCGGCCATGCCGGCGCGTCGCCCGACGCCTCGCCGGTGTCCGGCACGTCCACCGGCAGCGTCACGACGAATTCGCTGCCTTCCCCGACCACGCTGCGCACGTCGACGTGCCCGCGCAGCGTCGTCACGATCTCGCGCACCACGGCGAGGCCCATGCCGATGCCGTCCACGTGCAGGCCCGCCATGTCGTTCGCGCGGTAGAACGGCTCGAAGATCTTCCGCAGATGCGGCTTCGCGATGCCCGCGCCGGTGTCGCGCACGGAGATTTCGAGCTGCGCGCCGTCGGCCGTGTCGACCAGCGTCGCGGCCACGGCGATCGTGCCGCCGTTCGTGTATTTGACGGAGTTCTCGACGAGGTTCGACAGCACCTGCTGCAGCAGCTTGCGATCCGAGCGGATCGCGAGGCCGGGCGGGTCGACGCGTTGCGACACCGCGATCCGCTTGCCGGCGATCTTCTCGCGCAGCGGTTCGAGCACGTCGGCGACGAGCGGCGCAAGGCTGACGACTTCCGGGTTCGCGCGGCGCTGGGTGGCGCGCAGCTTGATGTAGTCGGTGAGTTCCCGCACCAGCGCTTCGAGCGACGACGCGGAATTGTGCAGCCGCCGGATCGTCTTCAGGTTCGGCTCCGACTGCGGCCGCGCGAGCAGGATCTCGATCGACCCGCAGATCGCCTGGAGCGGCGTGCGCAGCTCGTGGCTGACCATGCCGAGGAACGCGTTCTTCGCCTCGACCATCTCGAACGCGCGATCCGACGCCTTCTTCTCGGCCTCGAGCGCCGCATGCTGCCGCTCGAGCAGGTCGTCACGCGTGCGCACCGTGTAGAACAGCAGCATGAACAGCGCGCACAGGATCACGCCGAGGATGCCGCCGAGGATCAGGATCGCCTGCTGCTTTTCCCGCAGCTGGTGGAACGTGAAATCCCGCTGCGCCATCTCGAGCGCGCGGAAGTAGTGCGCGAGGTCGTTGACCCTCGGCCAGTACGCGGCGAGATCCGCCAGCACGCGCCGCGCATCGCCGCGCGCGTGGCGCAGCGGCGGCACGTCGCGTTTCAGCTCGGCCATGAAGTCGGCGAGCGCGGCGATGTCGTCGCGCGCCTTCGGGATGCGCAGCCAGTATTCGGACACCTCCGACGGCCGCTGCAGGAAGCCGAACGATGCCGACAGCGCGTCGAGCTGCATCTCGACGCGATCGAAATCGTCGTCCTCGCGCGTCGCGTAGAGGATCAGTTGCCGGTCGAGCCGGCTGTAGGCGTTGCGGTACTGCGAGGCCGTCCAGAACACCCCTTCGCGCGGCCCTTCGAGCACGCCCTCGTTGACCGACGTGGCGAGCAGGTCATACAGCAGGAACGCCCACGCGGTGAAGCCGAGGATCCACAGGGAGCCGAGGACGACGATGACTTTCCGCTTTCTCCATCGCTTGCGGGTCATTTCACGGTCAGGCCGATGATCTGCCATGCGAACTTCGCTTCGCCGAGCGGCGTCTTCAGCTCGTCCGCGTACTGGTCGCGCGGATACATGATCCACAGCGGGCCGTAGTTGTCGTTGTCGAGCACCTTGCCGTTCATCGTGCGGGCGAGGATCACGCCGTACTTGTCCGCATCCGATACCGGAATCGAGAACGTGTATTCGTCGATGCAGTGGAACTCGATCTGCGTGCCTTTCGCGCCGACGATCTTCAGCACGTCGCTCAGCCGCGGGCCGGTGAAGGTCGCCTTTGGCGTCCAGCTCGTCGAGGTCGTGATCGCGTGCTGGGGCAGCGCCATCAGTTCGCGCTCGGAGAACACGTAGGTGGCCTTGCCGGGCTGGTTCGTCTTGCTGATGTTGCCGTCGACGGTGAACTTGAACGGCGCGGCCCAGGATGCGGCGGCCGCGCCCAGCAGGCAGGCCAGCAGCAGGCCTTTCAGCCAGATCGTCGGGATACGCATGGTGCTTTCTCGCTTGTTGTCGTGGTTGGGCCGTCAACCCGCGGGCGCGTTGAACGGCTGGGCGATCTTCAGCTCGCGCGCCACCTCGGCGAACAGGATCGGCAGGCGCACCGGCTTTTCCTCGCAGCGCGCATTGTATTGCGACATCACGCGCGCGATTTCGTCCTCGCTCGCCTCGCCGGTGGAGATCTTGCCCGTCAGCAGGAAGATCGGCGCACCGCCATTTTCGCTCGAACGGATGCTGCGCACGAGACCCGCGGCGGTCTGGTCGCCGAGCATCCAGTCGAGGATGTAGCCGTCGAAATCCTCGACCGCCAGTGCCTTGCGGAACGATTCGCCGTCGAAGTACGGGATCGCGTTCACGCCTTTTTCGATGAAGTATTCGCATACCGTCTCGGCGACGTCCGGCGAATCGTCGACCACGGCGATGCGCGCCGCGTATGCATTCTGCGGGGCGGCGCGCAGCTCGATCAGGTCGACCGGATAGGTGCGGCCCTCGCGCGCGTGCTGGCGCTCCGTGACGAGCCATTCGCCCTGCCACTGCAGCGCGACGAAATCCGTATCGGCGTGGCTGCTGGCCTTCGTCGCGATCGCCGCGCGGCAGCGAAAGCGCCGCGATTCGATCACGAGCGTCGCGTCGAGCATCTCCGGCGCGGCCGCGCCGGCGTGCGCGCCCTTGTCGTCGAGCAGGATCGCGGGCGGCACGCCGAAGTGCGTCGCGATGTCGTGGAGCTGCGACAGGCTCCACGGGATCATGCCTTTCATCTTGCGGGTGACGACGGAGAAACTGAGGCCGAGCACATTCGCGATCGTCGTGTTGTGGCTGCGCGGCGGAACGCCGTTTCGGGTCAGGAGGTCGCGCACCTTGGTGGCGGTGATGAGATCGGCATTGGCCTGCTCGCTGGTGGGCATCTCGATGGGGTCTCCGGTGGTTTTCGCGTGAAAGCATAGCAAAGCTGACGTGCTATGCAAACTTTAAATAAGAGAATCGGCTTGACATGCCATTTTTCTGCATTATTATTGCTCACCACGTCACTATTGTTTGTCGCGTCATGTTTAAGCGCGGCGACAAAAGATGACAAACGATTCAAAGTGGGAACCTGAGAGAGCCTTGTGCCGCGCGTCGGCGCCGTCGGACATCTGTCCGCGGCGCCGCGCCCGACCGGGGTGCGAGCTCACGGGGGTGAGCTAGCTCGAATTGCGGCGCCAATAAAATTTGAGGACCGTAAAAATGTATCGCCGTTTACTCGCATCGGGGCTGGTGTCGATGCTGCTGGTTGCCTGTGCGCAGAACCCTTCCGCCGGCAACATGGTGCGCATCTGCGACGACACGGGATGTTCCGACCGACCTAAAGATCAGGTCTCCTACCAAAATAACAACGATGACGGAGATCGTGACGAGCCGCGCATCACGGCGCTGAAGACGGCCGCGAAGACCCAGCCGAAGGCCGCCTACGATCTCGGGCTGCGCTATTTCCGCGGCGACGGCGTGCGCCAGGACAGCTACCAGGCGCTCAAGTGGATGCGCGAGGCCGCCGAGCGCGGCGATCTGCGTGCGCAGAAGGCGCTCGGCGTGTTCTATCTGTTCGGGCTGGAGGAGATGGGCTCGGACGCGCGCGAGGCGGAGAAGTGGCTGTCGATCGCGGCCGGCCGCGGCGACAAGGAGTCGAAGAAACTGCTCGAGCAGGCGCGGGCGGACAAGAAGGCTGACGAAGAGGACTACAAATGGCGCACGCAATGGCGTGACGTCTATTACGGCTACTGGTATTCGGGCTATCCGTATTACGGCGTCTGGCAGCAGACGTCCTGGTACTACGGCTATTGACCGGTACCGCAAGCATCGGGGCTGCGGGGAGACCACCATCGCGCGCCTTGCCGGGGGCTTATCGAGGTTCGCATGGACGCATAAGCCGGACATCGACTCATCCATATCGATAACGACATGAAGACCATCCTCTCCAACCGTTTCGCACAATGTGCACTGACCGCGGCGTTGGCCGCTTCCGTTGCCGCATGCGGCGGCATTGTCTCGCCGGGCGGCCAGAACGCCGGCGTGACCGGCGCGGCCGCGGGCGGCGCGAGCGCCGGCGCGGATTCGACGCTGCAGCGCTGCGCGTCGCCGCTCGGAACGATCGCGGTCGACGACGGCCGTAACGCCGACTGGTGGGGCCCGTTCGGCAGCGCGACCAAGATCACCACCATCGATCCGCTGCTGCGCCTCGCGGTGCAGCAGTCGAACTGCTTTGTGATCACGTCGATCGGCAACCAGAAATCCGACGCGCGCCTGACGCGCATCACGCAGATGCAGCGCAATTCCGGCGAATACCGCGCGGGCTCGAAACAGCAGAAGGGCCAGCGCGTCGCGGCCGACTACTACATGGAACCGCAGATCGTCATCAACGATTCGCCGATCGGCGGCATCGGCAGCATGGTCGGCGGCCTGATCGGCAACAGCGCGATCGCGGCGGTGGCGGGCCACCTGCAGACGAAGGCGTCGGTCGTGACGCTGACGCTGTTCGACGTGCGCTCGGCCGTGCAGATCGCCGCGTCGGAAGGCAGCTCGACGGCGACCAACTACGGCGCGGCGCTGGCCGGCTTCGGCGGCGGCGTGGGCGGCGGCCTGGCCGGCTTCTCGACGACGCCGGAAGGCAAGGCGACGGTCGTCGCGTTCATCGACGCGTACAACAAGATGGTCGTCGCGCTGCGCAACTACAAGGCGCAGGACGTGAAGGGCGGCCTCGGCCGCGGCGGCCAGCTGCAGGTCAACTGATGCATTGGGCGGAGCGCGCCGCCAACCGGCCCGCCGGCCGATGCGGGTGGCGCTGCCCGCCCGCCTGTTCCCGGTTGTCGTGCGACCGGCGCGCGCTTGCGACCCGGACGCCCGCTTCCCTGCGCTGAAGCGCGGGTGCTGATCCCGCGCCAGCCGGCCCGGTCTGCCGCAATGGCCGATCGGTTTCGTCGCTTCCTTCATCTGCTCGATGACGGTGCTGGACGTGTCGTCGAGCGCCTTGAGCTTCGCGACGCGCTTTTGCCGTGCGACGAGGTTCGCATCGGCCTGCCGCCAATCGCTGGTCCGGCCGATTCGGCCTCGTGGACATCCCGCATCGAACGGCGCGTCGGACATCGCGCCCACAAACCTCGACAGTCTGCTTTTTTTACGAGGTTTTTTAGTTCGAGTTCAATAGTAAATTCAAATCATATTTGACAAGTACTAAACAAGATGCGGGCGACTGATTTCTGACGGGTCGTTTGGCATGATCGCGGCATCCCTATTTTCGAGCGCCGCCATCGCGACGAACGCTCCGACCGGAAACCCGTGCGGTTTTCGGCTTCGGAGCGTTGTCGTTTTGCACCATGCCCTACAGCCCGCTTCAGTCCATCCGCCGCTATCAGAGCATTTCGATGTTCGGTGGCGGCATCGTCGTGACGGTCCTGATCCTGATCGCCTGTGCGCTCGGGATGGCATCGATCGTCTACGGGCACCTCGGGGCCGAGCGGCGCAATTTCCTGAACGGCAAGGAAGAGACGCTCGACGAGTTCAAGGTGAGCGAGACGTCGTTCCGTAACGGCGTGGCCAATACGCAGCTGATCTGGCAAGAGCTCGCGCGGGCGCCGGACAGCGTCGTCGATGCCTTCTTCGATAACGACCAGCGGATCGTGATCAAGCCGTATCCGTCGCTCGTGGTGGGGGTGCCGGGGCAGACCGGCAACCGCGCCGAGGTCGCGCGCTATCTCGCGTTGTCGGCGTTGCTGTCGCGCATTTGCGCGGCGAGCTCGATCAATCGCGGCCAGCTGCTGGAGGGTTATCACTACAGCACCCGCGCCGGCGTGTTCGGCCTCGTGCCCACCATGGACGCAAGCTGGCCGGCGCTGGCGACGCCCGAGCAGCGCGCGCGCGTGCTGGATGCGCTGCGGATCGATTTCGGCGATGCGCCGCCGCCGGCGCCGGGCGAGCGGCCCCGCGTGCGCTGGCTGCCGCCCTACGACGGCCCCGTCTCGGGGCAGGCCCGGATCAGGATCGCCGCGCAGGCGTATGCGCACGGCGAGCCGTTCGCGGTTCTCGTGACCGAATACGCGCCGGATGTCCTGCTGTCGTGGCTGCCCGAGGCGCGGACACCGGAAGGGGCCTTCTTCATCACCACCGCGGATAACCAGCTCGTGACGGTGGATCGCCGTGCCGGGGCCGATCGCGCGCTGCGCGACCGCCTGCGGGGGCTCGACGCGCCGCGTGACCTGTCGAGGCCGGACAGCCCCGTGTTCCGCGACGGCTTCGTGGTGTTTCGCGGCACGCTCGATTCGACCGGCTGGGTCCTCGGCTATGCGATTGCGTGGACGGATATCGCGGCAGGCGTCGCGTGGCAGGCGGGCACGCTCGCCACCGCGACGCTGCTGACGCTGGCGGTGATGTGGACGCTGCTGGTGCGGTTCTACCGGCGCACGCTGGTGCCCGTCTATGCGCGCTCGCAACGCGTGTTCGACAGCGAGGAGCTGTGCCGGAACGTGATCGAGACGGCGCCGATCGGCCTCGGCCTGATTTCCCGGTCGGATCGCCGGTTGATGCTCGCCAGCGGGATGCTGACGGCGCTGGTTGCACGATACGGCGGCGATTGCCGTGCGCTGTCCGGGCAGATCGTCGAGCGCTACGAAGCCTTTCTCGCGGAGGGCGCATCCGAAGGCGCGATGCAGGTCGAGCTTCTGCTGAATGGCCCGGGCGACGCGCGCCTGCATCTCGAAGTCATCGCGCGCGGGGCGCGGTATCAGGGCGAGGAGGTGCTGATCGCGGCGGTGGTCGACGTGACGGCGAAGCGCCGGCTGGTGCAGACGCTCGAGGAAGCGGTGCGCGCGGCCGATTCGGCCAATTCGGCCAAGTCGTCGTTCCTGGCCGCGATGACCCACGAGATCCGCACGCCGCTCAACGTCATTCTCGGCAATCTCGAACTGCTCGACCGCTCGGCGCTCGACGCCGCGCAACGCAGCCGGGTGCAGACGCTGCAAACCTCCGCGACGAGCCTGCTGGCACTCGTCAGCGACATTCTTGATTTCTCGAAGATCGAGGCCGGCGCGATGTCGGTCGAGTCGATCGAGTTCGACGTGATCGCGGTGATCGCGCGCGAGCTCGGCGCCTTCGCGCCGATCGCGAAAGCCAAGGGCTTGCCGCTGTTCTGCGACATCGACGCGAACGGCACGCAGCGGATGCGCGGCGATCCGACGCGGCTGGCACAGGTGCTCGGCAATCTGTTGAACAACGCGATCAAGTTCACCGGCGACGGCTGCGTCACGGTGCGGGTCTCGACCATCCGGACCCGGCACAGCGGCACCGATCTCGTGATCCATGTCGAAGATACGGGCATCGGCATTGCCGATGCGTCCCGGCACAAGCTGTTCCGGGCGTTCTCGCAAGTCGACGCGTCGATTACGCGCGAGTATGGCGGCACCGGGCTCGGGCTGGCGCTGTGCGATCGGCTCGTGACGGCGATGGGCGGGTGGATCTCGGTCGCGAGTACGCCGGGCGCGGGCAGTCGCTTCACCGTGCGCCTGCCGCTCGGCATGCCCGCCGCCGCGCCCGATCAGGGCCGGGCGTTCGACGGGCGTCGGCTGCTGCTGATCGCCGCGCGGGACGAATGGCGGGACTTTGCATTGCCGCATCTGCGCGCCTGGGGATTCGAAGTCGACGTGCGCGACCGCCCGACCTGCACGCCGGCCGAAATCGATGCGCAGGCAGCCGCGGTCGTGCTGATCGGCGATTCGGCGGCCTGGCCACACGAGGCACTCGACCGTCTCGCCGAACGCGCGCCGCTCGTGCTTGCGACGCCGGACGGGCCGCTGCAGCCCTAC
Source organism: Burkholderia sp. SRS-46 (assembly GCF_004343775.1). Taxonomy (GTDB): domain Bacteria; phylum Pseudomonadota; class Gammaproteobacteria; order Burkholderiales; family Burkholderiaceae; genus Burkholderia. Next base: position 421,355 of record NZ_PTXL01000005.1, read on the forward strand.
GACGCCGGCGGGACGATGCGCGTATCCGGCTATTCGCTCGGCGGCTTGCGAAGTGCGTTGACCCAGGCGATGGCGGGCGCGCCGGCATCCGCCGGCCGCCGGCGACGCCGGGCGGACGAGCCGCATGCGGCGCGCCGGCAAGGTCCGTTGCGCGTGCTGCTGGCCGACGACGGGACGGTCAACGGCGCGATTTTCCGCGAGCAGCTCGAAGTGCTCGGTTGTACGGTCCGCGTGGCCGGGCTCGCGCAGCACGTGCTCGACGCGCTGGCTGCCGACTCGTGGGACGTGCTGCTGCTGGGCGCCGACCTCCCGGACATGCAGGCGTGTGCGCTGGCCGAGACGGTGCGTGGCCGCGGGCGGTCGTGCGATGTGGTGGTCGTCACCTCGCATCTCGCGCCGGACACGATGCGTCGTTACGCGGCGGCCAAGGTGGAAAAGGTACTGACCATGCCGGTGACGCTTGCGCATTTGCGCGGCGTGCTGGCGCGCGTGTCGCAGCAGCGCGGTGCCGGCGTCAAGGGCGAGGTGGAACGAGATCAGGATATCGCGCGCGCGACGCATGGCAGCCTTGCATGATGCGCGGCAGGCCGCCCGCAGGCAGCGGGAACGCGTGGCCGGCGAATGAAAGGCGGGACGTCGATTGGCTTCGTGCAACGCACGATTTTTTATAAGAGAGGAGGGCAGGACCGTGCGCCAAATGGTGAAGGTTTTCACATTGCTGCTCGGTTTCGCGACGCTTCCCGAGAAGTCGAGACGGGAATTTATCCTGAAGATGAACGAATTCCTGATCATGTCGCCGCTGCAGAAGCGGCGGGTGATCGGCGAGTGGAAGCAAGTCGCGGACAGCGACCGAGACGGGCCGGACGAGGACGCGATCCGGCAGTAAGGCGGCGAGCCCCCGATGGGCGCGAACGCGCGGCGCCGCGACAGCGTGCAACCGGGGGGCCGCGATTCCGCGTGAACGGATCGACGGTCGCGGCGGTCGGATAACCGCAGCGCATTCGCGCAGGCTGCCGCGCGGCGATCGAGTGGCCGCCGCATCGATCCGACCACCCCGCGCGTCGCAAGATGCCGCCCGCCGCAACGTGCGTGCTCGGGGCGGCGCATGGTGGCTTGCGGGGCGCTCCCGGGTGTTCCCGCCAATGCACGCGCTAACGGCTGCCTCATTTATCTTAGAATTGTGTCGCGCATGTTCATCCGGCGCGCGGAATGCGGCGTTTCGTCGACGCGATGTCATGCGATCCGATCGAACCCTGCCGATTCCGGCAGTCGGGTGCACGATCGGAAGCCTCGGGGAGAACAGATACCATGGATGAATTCTTTGTACGGGTAATGGTGGCGGACGATCATCCTGCATCTGCGCTCGGGATGTCGCAGGCGCTGGCCGGCAGCAGCACCGTCAGGCTGGTGGGCACCGTGTCCAATTCGACCGACCTGGTGACCGCGCTCGACGACAGCCCGATCGACGTTCTCGTGGCGGACTACGTGATGCCGGGCGGCAAGTATGGCGATGGGATCGCATTGCTGTCGTTCCTGCAGCGCCGCTACCCGGCGTTGCGTCTGGTGACGATCACGATGATCGACAATCCGAGCGTGCTGCACGCGATCCGGAAACAGGGCGTCGGCTGCATCCTGAGCAAGTCGGACGCGATTTCGCACCTGGTCGGTGCTGTGCACGCCGCTTACGTGGGCGCCAACTATCTGTCGCCGTACATCAAGAAGCTGCTGGACGAGACGGTCACGGCGCCGACGGCGCGGCCGTTGACCACGCGCGAGATCGAGGTGGTCAGGCTGTATTGCGCCGGCTATACGGTCGGCGAGATTGCGACGCAACTGCATCGCAGCAAGCAGACCATCAGCTCGCAGAAATCGAGCGCGATGAAGAAGCTCGGCATCGTGCGCGACGCGGATCTGATCCGCTACGCCGACGAGGGCCAAATTCCGGACGCACCGGCCTCCGGCGCGCCCGCGGAAAGCCGGCCGCCCGAGCGCGATGCCTGACCGCGATTCGACGCACGCCGGCGGGCGCACCGCCCTGCGGTTCGCTCCGGCATGACCGGGAACGCCACCGGAACGCGCGGCGGCTGACGCGAGCGGCAGTCCGGAGCCGATGCTTCGCTGCCTTGGGTTGACGACAACGACACATATGCCCGCAAAACTGAAACGACTCGTCGCGCAGGTTGCCGCGGCGGGCAGCAAGTCATTCGAACCGGGCCGGGTTCGGCGCCAGCAGCAGACCTTGCTGTACGGCGGCGGCGCGGCCGTCACGGCATTCATCCTCATATGCGCTGCGCTCGTCGTGCGGCTCGACGTGCAGGACTATCTCGCGCAGGCGCGTTCGGCATTTCTTCAGCGCGAGACGCAGTTTTACGCCAACCTGCGGATGTCGGATACCAGGCTGACGACCTTCGGGAACCGGGTCGAGCGTCTCTGGAGCCGCGGCGCCGAGGCGCAGCCCGAGCTGCTCCGGAAATTCGCGGAGGGGCGCGGTACGCTGGTCTGGCGCAACGGGAGCGGCGGGGAACCCGTGCTCGCGCTGGGCGAGATATCTGCGGATCGCCCCGCCGCTTCGTATTCACGCTATCTCGCTGCGACGATCGGCCCATTGGATCCCGTAGGGCTGCCGCCGGTGCAGGGCGCTGACATCGAACCTGTCGGCGGCTACCTGATCAGTGTGGACGGCAGGTTTCTCGCCGTGCTCGGACGGCCGCTCGTCGCGCACGCGCGCGCGCTGCGGGCCGACGACGGCCTGCGGTCGCTGACGGCCAGCTTGATGCCGACCGGGGCCGCGACGCGGAAATCAGGCGTGGAGAGTGGCGTCTTCATGCTTGACCGGCGCTTCGATCCGGTGGTCGGGCGCGATGTCCTGCGGTTCGCGCGACGGCTGGACGACGCGGATGGCCAGCCGTTCGGCTGGCTCGTCGTCAATGGCTTGTTCCACGTTGACGACATCATGGCGGCGCAACCGAGCGACGAGGACACAGCGGTCGTCGATGCGCGCAGGAATATCGTGTTCGGGCGAATGCGCGACCGGACGTTGCTCGAACGCGGGCTGAGCGATGCGCGCGCGCCGTTCGGCGACCACGTGGTCGTGCGCCGGGTCGGCACGAACTTCGTCGTCAGCGATCGCTTGCCCGATTCCAGGCTGGTCATGATGACGACCTTCTCGTGGCGCAGCGTGGCGAAAGCGACGCTCCCCGGCGTGAGCGCCACGCTCGGCGCGGCGCTGTTCGGCATCTCGTTGCTCTGGTTCGCGATCGTCACGTTCGATCGTCGCGCGCTGCGGCCCGCGAACCGGCGCGCGATCCGCCTGATCGAGAGCGAGGCGCTCAACCGGACGCTGATCCGCACCGCGCCGGCGGGGCTCATGCTGCTGTCGGTGGCCGACGGCGAGACGGTGGTGCGCAACGATGCGGTGCTGGCCTACGACGACGCGGCCGTGGGGCCGCCGCTCGGCAAGCGGATCTGGCAGGCCTATTGCGACCGGCGCCCGGGCGGCGGCGAGCGACGGCTCGTCATGCAGCATGAACTGGCCGTCGAGCGCGCGGGGCAAGGCACGATCTATCTCGCCGTCCATATCGTGCGAACCCGCTTCCGGGGCGTCGACGTGCTGCTCTGCACGCTCACCGACATCACCGCGCGCAAGGCGACGGAAGACATGCTGCGCGAGGCGCGCGCGGCCGCCGAGGACGCGAACAAGGCCAAGTCGACGTTCCTCGCGACGATGAGCCACGAAATCCGCACGCCGCTCAACGCGATCGTCGGCAACCTGGAGCTGATGGAGCGTGCGCCGTTGCCTGCGCCGGAGCGGCGGCGCGTGAAAACGATCGTGTCGTCGTCGGACGCGCTGCTGCGCGTGATCAACGACGTGCTCGACCTGTCGAAGGCGGAATCGAACCAGATGGCGCTGGAAAGCATGCCGTTCGATGTGCGTCGCCTGCTGCAGGATGTCGCGGGGATTTTCCGGCCGCTCGCCGATGCGAAGGGGCTGACGCTTGCGTGCGTGGTGTCGGCGGAACTGGCCGACGGGTACGTGGGGGACCCGACCCGGCTGCGGCAACTCGTCTCGAACCTGGTCAGCAATGCGATCAAGTTCACGGAACGCGGCCGCGTGACGGTCGAGGCGCGGGCGATGCGCGGCGGCGCCGATGCGCACGGCATCGAAATACATGTCGCCGACACCGGCATCGGCATTCCGGCCGACAGCATGGCGTCGCTGTTCGACGTCTACATCCAGGCAGACGCGTCGACCTATCGGCGCTTCGGCGGGACCGGCCTCGGGCTGCCGTTATGCCGCCATATCGTCACGCTGATGCATGGCGACCTGGCTGTCGACAGCCGCGTCGGCGAAGGCACGACCTTCACCGCGACGCTGCCGCTGGCGGATGCGCCGGCCGAATGGCGGGAAGACGCGGCCGGGCAGGACGTCGCGGCGGATCTCGATGCCGAAGCCGAAGCCGAAGCCGATGCCGATGCCGATGCCGATGCCGATGCCGATGCCGATGCCGCCGCCGCCGCCGCCGACGAGTCTGAAGCCGACGACGAGGCGCCGCTGCGCGTGCTCGTCGCCGAGGACCATCCGGCGAGCCGCGCGCTGCTGCGCGACCAGCTCGACGTGCTGCGCTACGACGCCACGATCGTCGCCAACGGGGTGGAGGCGATGCGGGCGTTCTTCGCGCACCCGTTCGACGTCGTGCTGACCGACCTCGGCATGCCGGAGCTCGACGGCTATGCGTTGACGAACCTCCTGCGCGAGCAGGGGGCGCAGGTGCCGGTGATCGCGATGACGGCGCATGCGACGGACGAAGACTACCGGCGCTGCAAGCAAGTCGGCGCGGCCGAAGTCGTGCTCAAGCCGCTGTCGATTTCGGCGCTCGACGCCGTGCTGCGGCGGCATGCGGCGCGTGGCGCGCGGGAGGGCGCGCACGCGGATCACGGCAGGCAGCCGGTGATGACCGACGAGATGCGGGAGAAACTGCGCGCGGCGACGCTGCATTCGCTGGCGGTGATTGGCGAGGCACTGGCGAGTGGCGATGTCGATTCGATCAAGATCGAACTTCACTCGATGCGCGGCGGGTTCGCACTGGCGGGCGAGACGGAGGCGAGGGACATATGCGCTCGCGCGGAACTGATCGCGACAGAAGGTGGCACGGAGGCGCTGACGCCAGCCTGGCTGGCCTGCCGCGCGGCAATCGAACGCGCACTGGCGCGGCTGTCCGAAACCGAAACACGCGGGACGCGCGCGCCGACGTGATCTGCAGACCTGATCAATGGTAGAGCGGCCGCCGCGCTGCGGCTGCTCCCGCCCGGATGATGGCGCATCTCCCGGATTTCGCCGTTCCAGTCCGCTTGCACGGTCACGCTCCAACCGTACAGCCATTCGCGCCAGCGCCCCGCACGGGCGCGCCGCCGCAATCATTCCGTGCCGCCCCGCGTCAGTCATGAACGGTACGCACTGCCGCCGCCCGCTACGCGATCCGGCACGGCCGGCTACCGGTAGGACATATTGAATATGACCTTTGCGTTTGCGGTGCCCGGCACAAGGTTTTCGCCCGTCTTGACATAGTTGACCGTCAGCGGCACGTCTACCGTCGCGCCCGGCGCCGCGTTGACCAAAAACTGGTTCGTTGTTCCAGGCGCCGACGAGTCCGGACCGAAATTCACGCTTTTGCCACCAAACGCGATCTGATAGGCGACACCCCGCGCCGAGGAATCCGGCGACAGCGACAGCACGTTCGACGTGTTCGACGGATTGCTCGCATCGGTCAAGGTTGTGTAGAGCTTCACCCCTGCCGCGCATCCGGTCAGGTTGACTGCGAACTTCGTGGCTCCCCACGCCGTTCCCGGCGAATTGAGGTCCTTGACCGTGACCGTCGGGAGTGTCACCGCGATCGACGGAACGGAAACCCGGCACCCCTTCGAGCCGATCACGATCGGCGTCGCGACGGACAGGTTGTACACCAGCGTCGACGAAGGCATCCGGTATTCGACGCGCAGCGAGGGCAGCGTCGTCATCGTTCCGCCCTGGATCGGCCCCGTGACAAACAGTTGCGCGCCTGCGTTGAACCAGGTGGTGGTGGCGCTGCCGGAAGACGTCGAATTGAAATTGAACGGCGCGACCTGCGTGTTCGTAATGCCGTACGCGGTGGCGAAGAACCGGATGCCGATGCCCTTGACTCCGGTCTCGTAGGTGTCGGTATACCCGGGCACCAGTTTCCCCCCAACGACGGTCGCCGTCGAATTCACGTTGTAACCCTGCCAGTTGCAAGCGATGTTTCCCCCACTGCCGTGCGCATACTTCGTTCCGATCGCCGTATCGCGCACGAGACTCGCCGCGTCCAATGCGACCTGCTCGTTGATGGGGCCGGCCAATCCGTCAATGAAGCATTCGGCCGCCGCCGGCGACGATAACGCCACCAGCGCGATCGCGACGAGCGGTGACCGTGGGATGCATGCCAGCGCGCGGAACCTGCGCAGGATTTTTGTGACCATGACTAGCCCTTTTTCCTTATCGATTGGGAAACCCTGAAACGACGACCGAACAACACCTGAATTGCTCCCTGCCACGCGTAGTCTTCCTGGATCTTTCCGGGAGCCCATGTGTGGCGGCGCACCAGATACGCCGTGATGCCGGCAATGGACGCGATAGCGCCGGATGTCGACCCGCCGTCTGCTTGCCGCCAGGCCGCAGCGGGCCAATTTCCGCATATCGGCTTCATCCGGGCCAGGGGGCTCGGGCGATCGGGGCATACAAGAGGGAAGAGGACAATCCGCAGCACGAAGTGCGAACGGGGCCAGATTGCTATCTGGCAACGGAGATCGTTGGGGTGCGCGATTTGTTGGCTGGGCATAATTTTAATAAGAGCCCCGATTAAAAAAATAGTACAAGTACTAAAAGTACATTTATTTTCTTTTGGATTGTCCTAAACCTGATGAGATCGATCGAAATCGTCAGGGCTTTCGCATGAGGAGCCGTTGATAGTCAATGGGTTGGGATTGCGGCTTCTTTGAGATGGGGTTGAGGTTTGAAGAGACTTTGTGGCGGGCCGGAACGGGCAGAAGTCCAGAATAGCGAAGCAGCCTTCGATGCCCGTCACGTTCGTCATCTCCGCCTCACCGGTATTGTTCGGCAGGATCGGAGTCCGATGTCGAAACGCTAACAATAAATAAGGCATTGATTGTCAAGATATTTTTGTGTCGATTCATGATTCTGGTCCGGGCGGAATCAAATATTCGGACTTGTCCTAAATTATGGTGTTTGCAATTCGGTCATGTCCAATATCTCTAAATATTTGATGAATGGATAATTGGATCTGAATCGCACTACGTCATTTTAATTCAAGCGATATATGGCGTGAGTGCCTTTCATTTCGTCAACTCTCCGTTTTTAGATCATATAAATGAAAATCGCGACCAGCACCAAAATCATCTCGACGCTTCTGGCCGTGGCAGGCCTCGGCCTGGCGTCGGCCGCCCACGCAGCGGACGGCACGATCACGTTCACCGGCAACGTCACCGCGTCGACCTGCAAGATCGACGGCACGGACGCCGGCGCATCGGCCAACAAGGCCGTGGCGATGCCGACGGTCAGCGCGCGGTCGCTCAACGCGGCCGGCGCGGTGGCAGGCCGTACTGCGTTCGGCTTCGCGCTGACAGGCTGCAAGGTGGACGACGCAAATAGCAAGGGCAATCCGACCAAGGTCCAGGTTTCGTTCGAAAACGCAACGAACGTGACGTCGGACGGCAAGCTGACGCTCGACAAGGGGACGGTGGAAGCGCCGGCGGCCGGCAACGTCGTGCTCCAGGTGCTCAACGACAAGCAGGATCCGATCAAGGTTGGCGCGAACACGCCTGACCAGAACTCGCAGGTCGTTTCGATCAACGCCGACGGCACCGCTCAGCTGAACTTCTTCGCCGAGTACCTGGCAACGGGCGCTGCCACCGGTGGCTCTGCCAACTCGCGCGTTCAGTACTCGCTGACCTACCAGTAAGCATCGTGCGTATCGGGGGCCTTCCTGTCCGAAGGCCCCGCCGGCGGCGTGCGTCGCACGCCGCTTCTCCGTTCCCTCGATTCGACAACATCTACTGAAACCACTCCAGGGTCGCCATGAAAGTCATCACCAAATCGCTCAAAGCCTTCGCCATGATTTCCGCCTTGATCGCCTCGCAGGCCTACGCGAGCGTGGTGATTTCCGGCACCCGCGTCATCTTTCCGGGCAACGAGCGCGAAGTCACGATCAAACTCACGAACGACGGGAACACGCCGGCGCTGGTGCAGACGTGGATCGACAAAGGCGAACAGGATGCGTCTCCCGACACCATCGACGTGCCGTTCACGCTGCTGCCCGCGATGTTCCGAATGGAGCCGCAGAAAGGACAAACGCTGCGGATGATCTACTCGAACGCGTCGCTCCCGGCCGACAAGGAATCGCTGTTCTGGCTCAACGTGCTCGAAATTCCGCCGAAGGTCGCCGACGGTGCTGACCGCAACCAGCTCCAGGTCGCGTTCCGCTCGCGCATCAAGATCATGTTCCGCCCCGAAGGCCTGCCGGGCAGCGCGCAAACGGCGCCGGCACAGGTCGGCTGGCAGGTCGCACGCGGCGCGAACGGCAAGTACGTGTTGAAAGCGACCAATCCGACGCCGTACGTCGTCAATGTCGGCAGCGTGCTGCTGCATTCCGGCGGGAAGAAGTTCGATGCGGGCGCGGGATATGTATTGCCTGGCGCCACGCATGAATTTCCGATCACGGAGCTCAATGCGCCGCCGGCGGCCGATGCGAAAGTCCAGTTCGGAAGCATCAACGACTGGGGCGCATCGACCAACAACGAGCGGCCGGTCTCGATTCAGCCTTAGTGCTGCGCGGGGCATTCACATTGCCCCGTTTCACCGGTGTCCATTCCGCCTCGCCCGATCGTGGCGGGTGATTTCCCTGCACGCATCGATATTTCGTTTATCCAGACCGTGAAAGCCGCGCGGCGCCAAGCCATGCGCCGGATTCTTTCGGGGCGGTCTCAACTCGCCAACAGGAATTTTGGGGATGACCTCAGTGACCCAGCATCCGCGCATGGATACGACCACCATGCCGCTGCTCAAGCCTGTATCCGCATTGGTTCTGTCCAGCCTCGCCGTGTGGTCGGGCGATGGCCGCGCGGACACGGATGCTGCGGCGACGGCGGCCCCCGAGGCGTTTCAGGTCGCCCAGGCGGATTTCGCGCAGGTCCAGTTCGATCCCGGCTTCCTGAACAACGGCAACGGACAGGCCGTCGATATTTCGCGCTTCGAGCGCGGCAACCTCACCACGCCCGGCGTTTACAGCGTCGATCTGATCGTCGGCCAGAACTGGGTCGGACGCTACGACATCGCATTCAAGGCGGCGCCCGGCACGCCCGATGCGCAACCGTGCTTCGACGAAAACCTGCTGCGCCGCATCGGCATCGATTTCACGAAGATACCTGCGGAAAAGCGTGCCGCGATCTCGACCAAGGGTGAATGCCGGCGCATCGGCCAGATCATTCCGGAGGCGAGTGCATCGTTCGACTTTGGCGAGCAGCGCCTGACGCTCAGCATTCCGCAGGCGTCGCTCGTGCGCCGGGCGCGCGGGTACGTGAGTCCGGACCAATGGGATGCCGGTGTCCCCGCGGGGATGCTCGATTACAACCTGAACGTCTACAGCTCGAAGGCGAAAGACAGCCGCACCAATACGCAGGCTTATCTTGGCCTGAACGGCGGCGTCAACATCGGCAACTGGCACTTCCGCCACAATGGTTCGTACACGTGGTCGCAGGGTGGCGGCAGCCGGTATCAGGACATTTCGACCTACGTGCAGCGGGATCTGCCGTCGTTGTCGTCGCAACTCGTGATCGGCGAGACGTTCACGTCGGGCGAACTGTTCGATTCGACGCAATTCCGCGGCGTGCGGATGTCGAGCGACGACCGGATGCTGCCCGATTCGTTGCGCGGGTATGCGCCTGTCGTGCGCGGCGTCGCGAACACCAACGCGAAGGTGACGATCAGCCAGAACGGCGTCACGCTGTATGAGACGACGGTGTCGCCCGGCCCGTTCGAGATCAACGATCTCTATCCGACCGGCTATGGCGGCGACTTGCGCGTGTCGGTCAACGAGGCGGACGGCTCGGTGCACACCTTCTCGGTCCCGTATGCGGCGGTGCCGCTGTCGCTGCGGCCGGGTATCCAGCGCTACAGCTTTGTGGCCGGGGCGTTGCGCAATCCGCAGAATTCGAGCAGCCCGTTGTTTGCGCAGGCGACCTACCAGCGCGGCCTGACGAACATGGTGACCGGCTACGGCGGCGTGACCGCCGCGGCCGGCTATGTATCCGTCATGCTGGGCGGCGCGTTCAATACGCCGCTTGGCGCGCTGGGCGTCGACTTCACGCAGGCGAGCACGTCGATCCCGGGCGTCAAGCGCTTCAACGGCTCGAGCCTGCGGATCAGCTACGCGAAATCGGTCGCGCCGACCGGCACCGACGTTTCGATCGCCGCTTACCGCTATTCGACGGACGGTTATTTCAACCTCAACGACGCGATGAGCACGCGCGATGCGGTGCGCAATGGGCAGTCCGTCGACACGGTCTGGCGGCAACGCAACCGCGCGTCGCTCATGGTCAGCCAGCGCCTCGGCGAAAAGGGCGGGCAACTGAGCCTGACCGCGTCGGCCGCCAATTACTGGAACCGTCCCGGCTCGGACATCAACTACTCGGTCGGCTACAACAACTCGTTCCGGAACATCTCGTACAGCCTGTCCGCGACGCGCCAGCGCAACCTCGGCGGCGACATGAGCACGCTGTACTACGCGAGCGTGACGATTCCGTTCGGCAAGTCGAGCCCGATGACGCTCACGAGTAACGTGTCGCGCGATACCGAGGGTCGCACGCAACTTCAGTCGATGATGGCGGGCTCGCTCGGCGCGGACAACAATCTGTCGTACAGCGTCGCCGCGAATTACATGAACGGACAGGGTGGCGGCACCACCACCGGCAGCGGCAACGTCACCTACCGCGCGCGCGCAGTCGAACTCAACCTCAGTGCCGGCGGCAGCTCGAACTACCAGCAGGGCTCGATCGGCATTCGTGGTGCGGCGGTCGCGCACAAGGGCGGCATCACGTTGTCGCAACCGCTTTCGGAAACCTTCGCCATCGTCGAAGCGAAGGGGGCGGAAGGTGCGCGCGTCACGAACGCATCGGGTGTGCGAGTCGACGGAAACGGCTATGCGATCGTGCCTTATCTCACGCCGTACAACATGAATACGGTCGACCTCGATCCGAAGGGCATCTCGATGGACGTCGAGCTGAAGGAAACGAGCCAGCAGGTGGCGCCGCGCGCCGGCTCCGTTCCGTTGATCAAGTTCGCCACCGACACGGGGCGGGCGGCCGTGATTCAGGCGCGCAAGTGGGATGGCACGCCACTGCCGTTCGGCGCGGAGGTGACCGACGAAACCGGCAAGAGTCTCGGCGTGGTCGGCCAGGCCAGCAAGCTCTTCGTGCGCGGCCTGAAGGACAGCGGCGAGCTTGCGGTGAAGTGGGGTGACGATGCGCGGTCGGTGTGTCGCATTGCATACGACCTGCCCGTCAAGCAGATGACGCGCAAATCCGCAACGTTCCAGCAGATCACCGGTGTTTGCAAGACGAGCGCGACTTGAGCGCGCGTGCCACGCGTGCGCGTGAAGGTCGGTCTCATTGATTTTCAGTCGCGCTCAAGGGCAAGCGGCAGGTCGGCGAACCGCGCGCTTCCGGCCTTGCCCGCCTCGGCGACCTTGAACGACGTGGCAGAAACAGCGCTTCGGGCCAAATCGCGGATTCGGAGCGTCTGCCGCCACCGAACCCGATCGTCACTCAAGTTGCCGCGCCCGGCGGGTATCTCGGGGTATCGCCTCGCTCCGTTCGGCGCCTCTGCGACTTTCGACACGCGTGATGCAAGCGAGGCGCATTTTAAATGTGCTTGCACGCGTCTTCCCGACACGTCACACCTTCATCCGGGGCCTGGTCGGCCATTCCGACCAAGCAAGACGTCACGCGGTGCGCTAGCCGCCGGGGCCGAGCCGCCATCGCTTCACTGCCGAATGCGGCCACCGAGCGGTCGAGATTCGCAGACGCTACGCGTGCACGGGTTCCGTGGCCGTGCACTTCGCTCGCGCCGGTGCGACGCGCGCTGCGCTCAACGCACCCGTGAAATTGTGAAATCCGTTTTACAAAAAAGATTTAAAGCGACGGATTTTGCTATTTCGTACAAGTACGAATAATTCGAGTGGATGTTTTAAAAATCGTCCTATTTTGTGATGCGATCGAGTCACCGAAAATGGTGTCAGTGGAATTGATCTTCCACGTGTCGAATTTCGATCAATTCATCGTAATTCGATTTCAGAAACGCAATCTTTTAAATAGAGATCACTCGATGAAACTCAGCAAACTCGTTCTGGCTCTCGGCATGACCACCGCACTGTTCGGCATGGCGCAAACGGCGCAAGCAGAATCGGTGTCGAAGAAGATCACGCTGACCGCGCAAATCAACGACGGCATTTTCGTGTCGAAGCCGGACGGCTCGACGTGGTACGGCACGGAAGAACTCGAAGCAAACGACTACACGCAGACGAAGTTCTCGAAGTCGCTGCCGATCCGCGTGTGGACGAAGAACCCCGACTTCAACGTTTCGCTGGCCCAGCCGCTGAAGCTGTCGAGCGGCCGGTACGAAATGGCGAACGCCAAGGTCGCGTTGACGAGCAACGCGGGCGACTCCGAAGTCAAGTTCGGCGCGGTCCAGAAGATCACGCAGATCACCGCGGGTAACGGCGGCTACGACGAGATCCACAACCTGAAGATCAACGTCGACGCGCCGACGCAGGTCGGCACCGTGAGCACCAACGGCAGTTACAGCGGCGATCTGGTGATGCTGTTCGAGCCGGTCGCAGCCACCGCGCCCGAAGAAAAGAAAACGGGCTCGTAACTAGCCCATTCCGAAGCCTCGACTCGTTCGGGGCTTCGTTTCCTGCATCACATCAGCAAAGAGTTCTCGCCTGTTGATCTAAATCCCGTCCAATTCAAAAGAAATTTGCGTGTTCGCCTATCAAGCCCCTTTCCGTTTCAACAAGCTGTGGTTGGGTGCGTTTCTTTTTGTTTCGTCGCACTCGTTCGCAGAGGTCAAGGTATCGTACGGGGTACCTGAAGGGTTCAGCGCGGCCGAAATGGACGATAGCGCGAACTATGTCGCTACCTTCAATGGAAGAACCCTTCCCGGGTTCATCAGCTATTCGTCAACGGCTGCGTCGCTCGAGTTCGACGCGGCCAAGTATGCGGCAAACGGCATCTCGCCGGACGACGTCGACACGATCCGCAACGTCATCGCCCGGCTCGATTACAAACGGTGCAGCAAGGGCTGCGACGTGGAAATCGCCGGGTACTACGTTACCGTCGACAAGCTGAAGCGGTCGATTTCGATCCGCGATTCGCGCGAAGACTTCATTGCGCCGCCGACGGCTTTCGGCCTGGTCAACAATCAGTCCGTGGATTTTCGCGCGTCGTCCGACGGCTATCGCGCCGTCAATGTGAACGGCAACACCTGGATCGGGTTGCCGTCGCGCAGCTTCGGCTACATGAGCTGGTATGCGAACCGCACCGAAGCGCGCGGCCTGAGCAGCGGCTCGCACGGGCTGTCGTCGTATTACCTGCAAAAGAACTTTGCCAAGACGTACGTGCGGGCGGGCAAGCAGAACAGCATCGACTACGCGTCGGGATCGGTCAGCACGCTGCTGTCGCCGAGTTTCGACCAGTTCGTGACGTTCGGCAGCCAGAGCAACCTGCAGGTCGACCGCAACGCGGGCTCGCTGGTCATGTACGCGACGGCGGAAGGGAACTACGAGTTCTACCGCAACGGCCGTCTCATCATGAAGCGGCCGGCCGTTCTCGGCCGCAACGAAATCGGGTTCGCCGATCTGCCGGGCGGCTACTACTCGGTGCAGGTTCGCCTGATCGATCGAAACGGCAATGTGGTCACGCAGGAAATCCGCGAGATCAACAACGTCAACTTCGGCGCGGCGAGCGGCAATGCATGGCATTTCACCGTCGGCAAGGAGATGAGCGAGCAGGGCGGCTTCCTCATGGAAGCGGCCATGAGCCGGAACTTCAGACAGTTCTACATGAACGCGTCGACGCTCGTCGGCCGTGGCGGAGACTGGGCGGCCGAAGTCAACGTGACGCGCCCCATGAAGCTGGGCGACATCGATATCACGCCGACGCTCGGCGTGCTGGCCGGCGACCGGAAAGCCGGCGGCTACGCCACCCTCTCGATGGCGAGCGAGGCGCTCGGCAGCCTCTCGGCGAGCCGCTACCTGAACAACGACGTATCGCGGTTCTATGCGGGCTCGTCGAGCACCAGTGTCTCGTACAGCCGCAACGTGCGTGGCACGATCGTCGGCTACAACTACCAGAAATCGGGCTTCGGCGAGACGCACCAGGCCGAGGTGCGCTGGAACTACCGCCCGAACGGCTTGTGGTCGACGTTTGCGCTGGGTGTCCAGAAAGGCAGCTTCAGCCGGACCAGCGGCGGCTATGGCGTGTATTTCAACATGACCATGCAGCTCGAAAAGACTCAAGCGAGCTTCAGCGCCGCGCGGTCGGGCGGGCAGACGCAGTTGAGCGGCGACTACCGGAAGGATTTCCAGGACGGTTTCGGCACGACGACCGTCGGGATCACGGGCAGCCGCGTGAATACGCAGTACGGCGTGAATGTGTACGGCACCCGTTCCGGCACGCGTGGCGATGCGTCGTTGAACCTCGGCTACAACGGCGACGCGAGCAACGTGGACTTCAACTACCGCGGCATGGTCGCCGCGAGCAAGGACGGCGTGGCGTTCGGCCGCTACAGCAGCAGCGGCAGCGCGATGCTGTTGACCACGCCGGAAATCGAAGGGATGAAGTACGGCTTCAACGTCGAGGGCAGCCCGGTCGGGGGCAACAGCACTTACGCGGTGCCGCTCAATGCCTATAGCGACCTGCCTTTCGCGCGCGTGCTGAGCAACAGCGAGAAGCTGGACATGAACATCGAGGTGCCGGCGAACATCGTCCGCGCGCATCCGGGCCAGGTCTATGCGGCCAAGGCGAAGGTCGACATCAGCATGATCTACAGCGGCTTCCTGAAGGATGCCGACGGGCAGCCGATCAGCGGGACGATTGCCGAAACCGGCGATACGGTCCATCGCAACGGCCTGTTCTCGATCGTGAGCAAGAGAATGCTTGCGGACGTCACGGTCGACGGGAATGGGCACCGGTACACGTGCAGCCTGAAGGATGCCAGCGGCAATGACTTCCGCTGCAAGCCGCAAAACATCGAATGAAGCAACGGAGAAACGACATGAATTTCAAATTGCGAAGCGCGGTGCCCGTCCTGATGGCGCTGCTGTTCACGACGGCCCAGCCGGTCCAGGCTGAAGGCGAGCTCATGGTGATGCCGGCTTCCACCCGGGTGTTCAACAGCCACGACCAGAATGTCACGGTGAAGAACATGGGTGACGCGCCGCTCTACCTGTCCATTTCCCTGCAGAAAGTGATGAACCCCGGCGTGACGCCGGAAGAAAAGGTCGCCCTCGGCGAACTCGAGCATCCGAGCATGCTCGCGAGCCCGGACAAGTTGACGCTGGGGCCGAGCCAGACGCGTCAGGTCGTCCTGAAATCGCTGGTTGAAACCGACCGCGAAGAACTGTACCGGCTGTATATCGTGCCGGTCAGGTCGCTGAAAGTGGACGGCGCGCCGCAGGACAAGATCACCGCGCCGATGTCGGTCGCCATCGGCTACGGCGTGCTGGTGCGCCATATGCCGCCGCCGGGCAAGCAGCGCACCGCCTGGGCCCATCGCTGCGACAACGGCGGGCTGACGCTGGAAAACACGGGCAACGTGCGCGTGGTGTTGACGGACGTCTCCTATGACGGGGCGAAACAGCCGGAAACCATTGCGATCTTCCCCGGCACGCCGCAGCACTTTGCGACGAAGCGCATGACGCTGCGCGCAGGCGAGGAGCAGAAGACGCTGGTGTGTTCGTGATGAAGCGCGGGGTCGGCATCACGCTCTGCTTGATGCTCGCATTGAGCAGCGCCAGCAGCATGGCGGCGGGCATCCTGAAACTGTCGCGCACCGAAATGACGGTCGCACCGGGCCAGCCACCGGGCGAGCTGTGGGTCGAGAACAAGGGGGATACCCCGTTGTATCTCGACGTAACCCAACAGTTGGTTGCGAATCCAGGGACAACTCCGGAACAGCTCGTGCCGGTCCAGGAAGTGCCGCATCCGGGCCTGCTGGTGCTGCCAAACCGTCTGACGCTGGCGCCCGGGCAGAAATACCGGATGACATTGAAGGAATTGGTTAAGCCACTGCGGACTCAGGTATGGCGCGTGACGTTCCGCCCGAAGGAACACATCGTTGTCGAAGCCGGCGTGACTGAGGATATGCCTGCGCCACTCTTTCTCAGCATCGGATATGGCGTCGTAATTTATCAATTGGGCAGCGAAAAATCATAACCGGGCGCCGATTCGACCGGTTACTTGCTGTCAACTCAGAAGGAAAGGGCGATGATTAACGCGAGGTTAAAAAGGAATTGGCTTACGGGTGCTGGGGCGTTCCTGTTGGTGTCGTTGTTGCTCGCTTTCGCGGGCAACGCATCTGCTGGGCCCATCAGACTCAAGCTCGCAAGCGTTGTCAACGGCTATGGCGCATGCTCATGGACAACCAATGGCGATGGTACCAGCACGCTCCGCGTAACTATCGACTATAAAGCCGGGTTTTTTGTTGAGCCGGCTACTAAATTTCGGAGTCGTGGCATTATGGTGTACACGTATAATAAAAATGGGCAAATGAACCCAAGCGGAAATGCTGCCAAGAAAGTATCGCTGAACGGTGTTGGGAGCTACTCGCCGTTCAATGGAGACGGTTATGTCATGTATCACGGTTGGGATCTTCCTCAATGGAAGAACCAGGATCCTTTCATTGCCAACGTAGAAGTGGTGATTGACGACGCAACCGTTAGCGATTGGCCTGCAATATCCTTGCGGGGCGGGAATTACACAGATTCAGACGACGTCGGAGAAATTGCCGGAGGCGCGTATGTCAGTCGTAGCAGTATCGGCAGCACCTGCCAGGTGGTCGATCCGGTTAAACCGCCGCCGCCGCCGGTGACGATCAACGTGACAGCGCCCGACTGGAACCTTGGGGAGTTACCACCAGGAAATAGCGAAAAAATCTTTCCTTTGCTGGCAGATCAGCTTTGCTTCACGTATTCGGGGGCATTGGTCAACGGCAAGACTTTCATCATCAATGCCAGCAACGCCAACGGTCTCGTTAACAATCGCTACAGGCTCCGAAAAATTGACGATCCGACTCAGGAAGTGCCATACAGCGTGAAGCTGGACAGAGCGACCACAACCGTTTATTTGCCAAATGTCATAAATTCAGCGCTTAGTCTCGATGGCGCCGGAAAAACCTGCTTCGTTCCGACATTCACGACGACGGTCAATAGGGGTTTGAAGCCGGGGGATTATAGCGATGTGTTGACATTCACGATTGTAAAGAAATCCTAGGAGTCTTCATGAAGAGGAATTGCATCGGTTACCTGCTGGCTGCCGCGTTACTACTCCCAGCTCTCGCATCAGCGCAGGGGGTTAACGTGACCGGAAAGATACAGAGCAAGGTGACGGCCAAGGTCGTTCGGATGTTCACGTTCGACGTGACGGACGACAAAGGCGGATGGTTTGACCGGGGGCTGGAAATGCAGCAACTCGGTGGCTGGAATACACCGTACGAGATAAAGGCGCGATTGCGCGTGGTGTCGACCAGCCGCGACTTCCAGGTCCGCCTTGACGAGCCGTTGCAGATCCGAAATCAGTTGAATTCCGCGCAAGTCTTTCGGCAGCCGGCAGTCAGACTCGGTGCCGACGACGGCGCACCAAAGCCGATCGTGGTCGGCCAGAGCGCGGGATTCCAGAATCCGGCGCCGGCTACGCCGGGCGTCGATTCGACCGGTTACTACACGCTGTCGGTTTCCGCTCTTCCGCCGGACGGGGATTTCAAGAGTACGGTCGGCACCTACAGCGGCGTGCTGTCGATGACCTTCGAACCTGTGGTGAAGGCGCGATGACGGCTGGCGTGCGTTGCGATGGTGTACACAAGGGATTGAAGGATCGGTGAACTCGATGATCAGTACAAGACTCGCTAGCTAATCTTGGCTGCATTGGTGCAAGTGCATCAAGCTGATGTTCCTCATTCCCGCCCCTGGCAATGTATCCGCTGCCTTTATCAAGTGTGACGCTAAACAACGAGATAAAAGGCTTGTCGTTACCAAGCAGAACGCATGCGGCGTTTGCGCTCAACGGCAACGGTCGAACCTGCTTTGTGCCGACGCTTGCGACATCATCAGTGGGCACACCGCGCAAGCTGGCAACGACGGCGGTGTTCTGACGTTGACCGTCGTCATCAAGCTGTAGGCGACAATTGGACAGGTACATCATCTCCAGGGATACGAAACCATGAAATTGCGCATATCCAGGCGTTCAGCGCTGGCCCTCCTGGCAGGGCTGCCCCTATCCGCTTCTGTCTTCGGTGCGATCGACCTGCTGCCGAAGGAACTCGCGGTTCACGATCAGGCTGTTTCCGTGCGGATCGTCAACAACGGCGACCGTGCGGAATACGTTTCCATTTCGCTCGCGCGACTGCTCAATCCCGGCGTGCCGCTGGCCGACGAAAAGCTGGAGCCTATCGGGGAAACGGCGCGGCCGGCGCTGTACGCTTTTCCGTTCCGGGTGAGCCTTGCTCCTGGGCAAAGCAAGACCATCACACTGAAGCCGCTGCGTCCGGTCGAATCGGAAACGGTGTATCGGCTGGACGTCAAGCCGGTGGTCAAGCTATTGGGCGAGGCGCGGAAGGAAACGGCCGGCAATATTGTGGTCAATCTGGCGTTCAGCGGCCTGATCCGTCAACTGCCGGCAAACGAACGCGCGAGCGTTTCGGTCACTTGTGACGCGGACGGTGCTCGTATTAACGCCACGGGCAATGTGCGCTACAAGGTGACGGGCGCGGAAGTGGACGGTCGCACCCTCGACGACTTCAATGTCTACCCCGGCGTTCCGCTGCCTTTGAAGGGTAACGTCGTAACCATTCCCGGGCAGCCGATGTGCAGCGGCAGTCCTGGAACGGCACCCTGATCGCTGCCCGAGCGACGCGCAGCGCAGAACTCAAGCAGGAAGCGCCGCGTCGGTCTCGGGTCATGCCCGAACAGATCGGCATCCACTCATCCTGAAACCCCGCCGGAAACGGACGGGGTTTTTTGTGCTTCGTTCTTGCGGTCCGAACACCGCTGGCCGCACCGATATTCACGGTCGCTGCCCACCGGACGCGGGTGGCCAGGCCACCCGCGCCGGATCGTGGAAGCCGGCTGGCTACCCGATCGAGCGCCGCCGGCTTCCACGACGATCGACGCTTACTTCAACACGCCGTAGTTGACGCCAACGCGCGGAATCCCGGCGCCGCTCCCGCTTGCGCTGTTGCCAGCCAGCGTGCCGACGTTGAGGCCGGCGAGCGAGCCGTAGATCTGGTCATAGCCGTTCGTGACCACGATGCGGCTGCGCGTCGACGAGTCGTTGACGTAACCGAAGTTCGCGCCCACCAGCCCGCCCAGCTTCGCGTAGCGGCCGCCGGAGACGGTGCCGCTCGACGACGATGCGTTGATGGTCCCGCCGTTGTTGCCGACCAGCCCGCCGACCGTGCTGTTCGAACCGGCCTCGACATTGCCCGACGCGCGCGATTGCGAAATCGTCCCGCCCTTGTTGGCGCCCACCAGGCCGCCCGCCACGGAGAGATTGCCGGCCTTCACCTTGCCGCGCGCCCCCGATTGAAGGACAAACCCGGCGTTGTGGCCAATCAGGCCGCCCGCCTCGCTGGAGAGGCCGGCCAATACGACGCCGGCCGCGCTCGACTGCTTGACGACGCCCGTATTGACGCCGACGAGGCCACCCGCCGCGCTTGCCACACCGGCGGTCACGCTGCCCTTCGCGTCGGACGAATCGATGGCGCCGGTATTCTCGCCCACCAGCCCGCCTGCCGAGCTCGCGGTGCCGGCGATCACGTTGACGGCCGCGCTGGACGCGACGATGCTGCCGGCATTCGTGCCCGCCAGGCCGCCGGCGACGCTTTCGTCATCGGCCGTGACCGTGCCTTTCGCCGACGATCCGTCGATGGCGCCTTCGTTGGCGCCGACGAGGCCGCCGATGGTGCCCTTGCCTGCCACCTTCACGTCGCCGCGCGCCGACGATGCGCGGATAGAGCCCGTGTCGAAGTTGCGCCCGACGAGGCCGCCCGCGACGCTGTCCGCCCCGGCGACGACGTTGCCGGTCGCGGTCGACGCGTCGATCAACGCCTCGTTGAAACCGACCAGGCCGCCTGCCCAGCTCGAATCGCCCGCCGTCACGTCACCTTTCGCCGTCGACGCGTGAATGGCGCCGCCGTTCAAGCCGACGAGCCCACCTGCCTGGGCCTTCACGCCGGCCACGACCTTGCCGTTGGCCGTCGAATCGTCGATGTCGCCACGGTTCACGCCGACGAGCCCGCCGGCGATACCGGCGTCGCCGACGCTCACCGCGCCCGTCGCGCCCGTCGCGCGCGATGCGCTGACGGTGCCCTTGTTCGCGCCGACGAGGCCGCCTGCCACTGCGTTCTCGCGGGCCGTCACGGTTGCGGACGACGAGGAAGCGGTGACGATGCCGGTGTGCGCGTTGACGCCGACGAGGCCGCCGACCATCGACTTTTCGCCGGTCGCGTCGACGCTGCCGGCGCTCGACGAATCCGCGATCCTGCCCGTGTTGACGCCGACGAGGCCGCCCGCGGCGCCGTCGAGCGCAGCGACGACCTGAACGTTGGCCTGGCTGTTGCTGATCGTGGCCGTGCGCGCATTCGGCTCCGGCACCGTGACGTTCTCGCCGGCCAGACCGCCGATCGCGAGCGTTTCACGATCGCCGTCGACGCGCCCGCTCACGCTGGCGCGATCGATCGTGCCGCCGAGGTTGGAGCCGACGAGGCCGCCGATGTGTGCGCGGCCGTTGGCGGTGACGACGACGTCCTTCGCGGCCACGTTCGAGATCGTGCCGGCGTTGTAACCGGCCAGCGTGCCGATCGAGAGCGGCGAGCCGTGCGACTGGGCCGTCCCGGTCGTCGTAATGCGCTGCAACCCGAGGTTGGCGATGGTGCCGGTGTTGACGCCGAACAGGCCGACGACGTTCTGGCCCGGGTTCGAGATGTTCAGGCGGCTGATCGTATTGCCGAGGCCGTCGAACACGCCGCCGAACGCGCGGTCGCCGCCGATGCTGCGGAAGTTGGCGTCGTTGCCGTCGATGGCATTGCCGAGCACGTAGCGGCCATTCAGGTTCGCGTCGACGTTGCGCAGGTCGTCGGCGCCGTGCAGCACCTGATAGTCTTCGCCGTTCGAGCGGTACGACGCGTTGTCGCCGGACAGCGTCACCACGGCCTTGTCGTTCGCGAACGTATGGCCGCTCTTCGAATTCAGCTCGAGGTGCGCGTTGCGGCCGGTGAGCTTCACCGCGTCGTTCACGCGGATCTGGTTGGCGGCATTCACCAGCAGGCTCGCATTGGCGCCGGTGGCCGATACGGCCTGCTTCAGGTTCACGTTGCCGTTGTTCGCGGTCAGCGTCAGCGCGTTGTCGCTCGTCCACGCGACCGGGCCGCCGACGCTCAGGTCGCCCTTCGTGTTGGTCAGCGCGACGTTCGTCGTGCCCAGGCTGCGCGACAGCGTGTCCGCGCCGATCGATTGTTCGGCGACGCTCTTGCCGCCGTTGCCGACGTTGAGACTGGAGCCGCCGTTATTGATGTTGATACTGGGGCTGTCGGGGCCGAGGACGTCGATGTTGATGCCGGGGCCGCTGGTGTTGCCGCCAATGCCGGTGATATTGCCATTGATGCGCCGGGTCTTTACCGCCGTGTCCGCGCCGTTGACGCCCGCGTTGGCCGCCTCGATCGTCCACGTGCCGGCGGCGTTGCCCGCCCGCGTGTCGACCTGCACGTCGTTCGCGACATCCACGCGTTCGCCGCGCGTCGTCACCGAACCGACCGGTGCGCCGGCTTCCGCCGCGCTCGCGTCGAGCTTGCCGCCGACCTTCACGGTGCCGCCGTCCAGCGTGATCCTGCCGCCGCGTGCGCTCAGGCCGCGCGCCTCGATCGTGCCGGTGTTGTTGACCACCGCGTCGAGCAGGTTGCCGGCCGCGCGCGCGGTCATCAGCACCTCGCCGCCGTCGGCCTTCAGGAGGCCGCCGTTGGACGCCTGCGCGTCGACCGCGCCGCCGTCGACTTGCACGCTCAGCAGGCCGTTGCCGTCGAAGTTGACGTTGAACGCGTTGCCCGCGCCCATCGCGACGCGGCCGAGTTTGGCCTGGATCACGCCGTTGTTCGACACGCGCGCGCCGAGCAGCGCGACGCTGCCGCCGTCGGCAGCGGTGATCGTGCCGTTGTTGACGACCGACTGGGTGGAGTTGCCGGCGAAGCGGTAGTTGCCGGCGAGGAAGTCGGCGTCGGAGAGGTTTTGCGTGGAGGCGACGAGGCCGCCGACGTTGACCTGCGCGCCGGAGCCGAACAGCACGCCGTTGGGGTTGACGAGGAACACGCGGCCGTTGGCGCTGATCTGTCCGTCGATCTGGCTGCCGTTGTTGCCGACCACGCGGTTGAGGGCGATCGACTGGCTGGTCGGCTGATTGAACGACACGCGCTCGCCGCCGGCGACGCTGAAGTCCTGCCAGTGGGTGATGAGCTTGTCGGAGTGCTGGTTGATCGACATGGACTTGCCGTCAGGCGTACGCGCGATGTCGGCCTTGCCGGACATGACGGCTTCGCCGGTGGGCAGCGCGTGGGCGGGCAGCGCGGCGAGGCCGAGCAGCGAGAGGGCGGTGGCGGCGAGGCGCTTGCGGCCGCCGGACTTGCCGCAGCGGCGGGCGGTTTCCCCGACCGCCGTCCAGCTGCCCTGGGCGTGATTCCACACCAATGCATAGGTCTTGTTCATCGTTATAGGTTCCTCATGGTTGAGTAAAATTGATCACTCGAAGTGATTCGCATGCCTGAATACAACATGCTGACGGGGCGCAAACAGCCGCCCCTTCATGATGCGGACAGCGTGGCTGTCCGCTGATCGATGTCGTCGTTGCTGACCGACGTGGCGCTTATTTCACGGGGCCCATGGAAGTCTTGCCGTCGATCGTGCCCAAATTGATACTGACGGTGTAGAAATTCGCGGCCGGGCCCGCCGTCGTACTGGAATTGATGGTTCCTTGATTCAGCCCCACCAGGCCGCCGAACAAGGTCGGATGGGTGGCCCCGTAACTATCGAGATTTGCGCTGGACACCGACGAGAGGATCGTCCCGTGATTGATCGCGACCAGGCCGCCAACGTGCGACCCCAGGCCGCCGACGGTGCCGGACGACGACGTATCGGCGATCAACGCGTCTTTCTCGTTGACGCCGACGAGGCCGCCGATGTTCGCGCGGGCCGCCGTGACGTTGCCGGACGCGGATGCGTGACGGATGATCCCGCCGCCGCTGTTCGTGCCGACGAGCCCGCCCGCGTTCGCGCCTGGGCCGGCGGTGACGGCGCCGGTTGCCGACGCCTGGTCGATCGTGCCCGTGTTGAAACCGACGAGTCCGCCTGCATGTTTTGCTGCATTCGCCTGAACGTTGCCGGTTGCGGACGCCTGGTGGATCGTGCCCGCGTTGAAGCCGACGAGCCCGCCTGCGTATCCTGCTGCGTTCGCCTGAACGTCGCCGGTTGCGGACGCCTGGTCGATCGTGCCCGTGTTGAAGCCGACGAGCCCGCCTGCATAATTCGATGCGCTGGCCAGCACGGCGCCGCTTGCCGACGCATTGGCGATCCGGCCGCGTTCGTTGCGGCCGACCAGGCCGCCGGCCGACTCGGCGTTCGTTGCGATCACCGTGCCGCCGGCCGACGCGGATTCGATCGAGCCGCCGATGTTGCGGCCCGCGAGGCCGCCGACGTGGCTGCCCTTGCCCGCGGAGACCGAGGCGGCAGACGACACGTTGCGGAGCGTGCCGCCGTCGTTTTCGCCGACGAGGCCGCCGACATTCATGTATTCGCCGGCCGTGATGCGACCGCTCGAGGACGCGTTCGCGATCGTTCCGTTGTTCCAGCCCACGAGGCCGCCCACGCTCTGCTTGTTCGGATAGAAGAAGCTGGCGCGTGAGATCGTGATGTCGGCGGCGGCGCGGCTGTTCGTGATCGTCGCGCCCGAGCCCATGTTTTCGCCGACGAGTCCGCCGATATAGAGCGTCTCCGGGCGGCCGGAAATTCGCCCGCCGAACCCGGCGCGGTCGATCGTGCCGCCGATGTTCCGGCCGACCAGGCCGCCGATCACGGCAATGCCGGTGCCGTTATGGGTGACCGTGATGTTCTTTGCATCGACGTTCCGGATCTGGCCGCCGAGGTTGTTGCCGACGAGGCTGCCGATGATCGGGTTGTAGTGCGCCGACGCGCTGCTCACGGCGAGCGAATCGAGCTTCAGGTTGCCGATCGATCCGGTGTTCGACGCGAACAGGCCGACCTGGAACTGGCCGGGATTGGCGATGTTCAGGCGGCTGATCGTATTGCCGAGGCCGTCGAACACGCCACCGAACGCGGCATTGCCGCCGATGCTGCGGAAGTTGGCGTTGCCGCCGTCGATCGCATTGCCGAGCACGTAGCGCCCGTTCAGGTTCGTGTCGACGTTGCGCAGGCCGGCGAGCGTGTGCAGCACCTGATAGTCTTCGCCGTTCGAGCGGTACGACGCGTTGTCGCCCGACAGCGTCACCACGGCCTTGTCGTTCGCGAACGTATGGCCGCTCTTCGAATTCAGCTCGAGGTGCGCGTTGCGGCCGGTGAGCTTCACCGCGTCGTTCACGCGGATCTGGTTGGCGGCATTCACCAGCAGGCTCGCATTGGCGCCGGTGGCCGATACGGCCTGCTTCAGGTTCACGTTGCCGTTGTTCGCGGTCAGCGTCAGCGCGTTGTCGCTCGTCCACGCGACCGGGCCGCCGACGCTCAGGTCGCCCTTCGTGTTGGTCAGCGCGACGTTCGTCGTGCCCAGGCTGCGCGACAGCGTGTCCGCGCCGATCGATTGTCCGGCGGCGTTCGTGCCGCCGTTGCCGATGATGTCGATGTTGATGCCTGGGCCGCTGACGTTGCCGCCGATGCCGGTGATATTGCCGCTGATGCCCCGGGTCTTTACCACCGTGTCGGCGCCGTTCACGCCCGCGTTGGCCGCCTCGATCGTCCACGTGCCGGCGGCGTTGCCCGCCCGCGTGTCGACTTGCACGTCGTTCGCGACTTCCACGCGTTCGCCGCGCGTCGCGACCGAACCGACCGGCGCGCCGGCCTCGGCCGCGCTCGCGTCGAGCTTGCCGCCGACCTTCACCGTGCCGCCGTCCAGCGTGATCCTGCCGCCGCGCGCGCTCAGGCCGCGCGCCTCGATCGTGCCGGTGTTGTTGACCACCGCGTCGAGCAGGTTGCCGGCTGCGCGCGCGGTCATCAGTACCTCGCCGCCGTCGGCCTTCAGCAGGCCGCCGTTGGACGCCTGCGCGTCGACCGCGCCGCCGTCGACTTGCACGCTCAGCAGGCCGTTGCCGTCGAAGTTGACGTTGAACGCGTTGCCTGCGCCCATCGCGACGCGGCCGAGTTTGGCCTGGATCACGCCGTTGTTCGACACGCGCGCGCCGAGCAGCGCGACGCTGCCGCCGTCGGCGGCGGTGATCGTGCCGTTGTTGACGACGGCTTGCGTCGACGCACCGGCGAAGCGGTAGTTGCCGGCGAGGAAGTCGGCGTCGGTGAGGTTCTGCGTGGAGGCGACGAGGCCGCCGACGTTGACCTGCGCGCCGGAGCCGAACAGCACGCCGTTGGGGTTGACGAGGAACACGCGGCCGTTGGCGCTGATCTGTCCGTCGATCTGGCTGCCGTTGTTGCCGACCACGCGGTTGAGGGCGATCGACTGGCTGGTCGGCTGATTGAACGACACGCGCTCGCCGCCGGCGACGCTGAAGTCCTGCCAGTGGGTGATGAGCTTGTCGGAGTGCTGGTTGATCGACATGGACTTGCCGTCAGGCGTACGCGCGATGTCGGCCTTGCCGGACATGACGGCTTCGCCGGTGGGCAGCGCGTGGGCGGGCAGCGCGGCGAGGCCGAGCAGCGAGAGGGCGGTGGCGGCGAGGCGCTTGCGGCCGCCGGACTTGCCGCAGCGGCGGGCGGTTTCCCCGACCGCCGTCCAGCTGCCCTGGGTGGGGTTCCACACCAATGCATAGGTCTTGTTCATCGTTATCGTGTCCTCATGGTTGAGTCGATTCAC
This sequence comes from Burkholderia sp. SRS-46, assembly GCF_004343775.1. Taxonomy (GTDB): domain Bacteria; phylum Pseudomonadota; class Gammaproteobacteria; order Burkholderiales; family Burkholderiaceae; genus Burkholderia. The sequence continues at coordinate 447,731 of NZ_PTXL01000005.1, forward strand.
TTCAGTGAAGTGCTTTGCATGACTGATGAAGTCATGCACGCAGGACGCGAACAGCAGGGCTGTCCGCCCGGTTCGTCCGGCTCCGTCGATACCGGCCCCGGACATCCGCCATGGGCCGCTCAGAAATACTGCGCGGCCTGTATCCAGACGCTCGGCGAGCGCGTGACCGTCGCCCGTCCATCCGCATTGCCCAGCGGCCGCGCGGCGGTGACGCTGAACTGGCGGCTCGCGCCGTACCAGCTCACGCCGAGCCCCGCCGCCGACAATTGCAGCGTGTTGGCATCCCGGCCCCACGGCTGCTTGTTGATCTGCACGCGCCCGGTATCCACGAACGTACTGACCTGCCAGCCCGGCGCGGCGAGATAGCGCAGCTCCGCGGTGGCTTGCCAGCCCTGGTCGCCGCTGCCCGCGCCGAGCGCATACGCGCGCACGCCGTACGGGCCGCCGAGCGTGAACTTTTCCGAACCGTCGAGATTGCGCGACGCGAGTTGCGCGCTGAATTGCGTATAGAGCTGCAGGCGCGCGCCGAGCGCCTGCAGGCGCAGCGCGCTGAGATTCAGCTTGGTGAAGCTGCCGTGCGTCTTCGCGAGCGGGTTCGCGTCGAGCGGATCGTTGCCGCGCAAGCGGCCGATGCCGACGGTGACGGAGAAGCCGTTGCGGCCGCCGCCGAGCCAGCCGTCCTCGCTGTTGCCGCTGAGGCCGAACGACCACAGGCCGACGTTCTTGTCGTTACGGACCTCGAATTCGTCGTAGTCGTCGTGCAGGTTCTTGTTTTCATAGAGGACTTGCGCGCTGAGGCTGGCGCGGCGGCCACGCAGCAGCGGTTGCGTCACATACGCGCTCTGGACCGTCGCGCGGCCGTGATAGCCGAGCGACCTGAATTCCTGCCCGAGCCGGTAGGTCATCTCGGAGTAGGCGACGCCGATGCGGGTCGACGCGGGGCCGACCGGCACCTGGTAGCCCGCGCGGTAGTAGCGCTGGTCCGTATTGCTGGTCAGGCCGCGCAGCGTGAGCTGATCGCCGAGCCGCAGCGGCGAATTCACCGCGAGGCTGCCGGTCGCGCGATAGCGGCCCGTGAGCCGATCGCCGAAGTTGTCGAGTTCGAGCGCGCCGGTGGCGAGGGGGCCGCGTTCGGCATCGATCACGAGGTCGGTGGTGCCGGGTTCCGCGCCCTGGCGCAGCGTGCCCTTCGCATCGACGCCGGGCAGTTCGTCGAGCAGCATCAGGCTGCGTTCGAGATCCGCGCCGCGCACCACGCCGCCGGGCCGAAGTGCGCCGAGCGGCTGACGCAGCACGCCGTCGAGCACGCGCGAGCGGTTGTGCAGTTCGAGTTGTCCATACCGGCCTTCGACGACGGCGATGCGAACGATGCCGTTTTCGATGTCCTGATGCGGCAGATAGGCGCGCGCGAGCACATAGCCGTGCCGGCGGTAATGGGCGGTGATCCGGCTGGCGGCTTCCCGCAACGCGTCGAAACCGAGATCGCGGCCGACGAGATCGGCGAGCAGCGCTTGCAGCTGCGCGGTGTCGTAGACGTGGTTGCCTTCAATGGCGAAAGCGTGGACCGGCACGCGGGGGCCGGCGTCGGTGGCCGGACCGCTGGTGGTGTCCGGCTGCGGGAGTTCGATGTCGGGCCGCGTGGCGGCAGGCAGCGCGGGACGGACGGTTTCGATGTCACGCATCGATTGTCCGGCGCTGGGCACCTGTGCGTGGGCGACGCCGGGAAGCAACACGACGATCGCGATGCGGCGGGCGTGACGCGTGGTCGACAGGAGGGCGCGAGCCGCCAGCCGATTCACGTGACGAGGCGCGCGCGCGTCGGGCGCCGACGCCGGCATGTGTGTGTGCGGTTCTGCCGCTTGGTCCGATTCCCGGACAGCCGACGACGCATCGATGCTGCGGATGAAGCGAATAACCCACCCCGATTTTTCTTGCCTCTGGACCGGCTCGTCGCTACAGAGCCGGTACTTTCGAATCTCGGGGGGATGTTACGAAACGCTTCCGCTCGTGAATATTGAACGAGTACGAGCGACGGCGCGCCATTCATTTGTTTTGTAGGATTTTCTCGATTTTTTACTACTTCGGTAGGTTTTTTGCGTAAAGCGTTACGAGAATTTGACGTTCATGGTTCGAGCGATTGGCGCCCGCCCAATCCGTGCGACCGGCCGGTCGACGACGAACGCGTAGCGCGACGCATCCCGGTGGCGCGTGCGAGCGAGGACGGTACCTTGCCCGCATGTCGCGGCGGCCTAACGCCGGGTGTTCCCGAGCCTCGCGCGATGCCGCCACATGCCGACCCGCGCGCGCAGCAGCATCCACGCGAATCGGCGATTGGTGACCCAATAGCGCTTCCACATTCGCCGCGGCTCCTGCAATACGCGAAACAGCCATTCGAGCCCCGTGCGCTGCATCCATCGTGGCGCGCGCCGCACCTTGCCCGCGATCACGTCGAATGTGCCGCCGACGCCCATGACGAAATCGACGCCCAGTTCGTTGTTCCACCGGTTGATGAAGTTTTCCTTGCGCGGCGACGTGATCGCGACGAACAGCAGCTTCGCGCCCGATGAGCGGATCATGTCGACGACCGCGCGCTCGTCGTCCCAGAAGTAACCGTGGTGAACCCCTGCGATCCGCAGCCGCGGAACCCTCGCACGAACCGCGCTTGCCGCCGCGTTCGCTACCGCGTCGGTGCCCCCGAGCATGAAGACGGGCAAGCCGTCGGACTGTGCCATGTCGAGCAGGCGGTCGAACAGGTCGATACCGGCAACCCGCTCCGGAACCGGATGACCGAGCAGCCGCGCGCCCCACACGACACCCATCCCGTCGATGTTGACGATGTCGCACGCGTGCACCGACGCGGCGAGCGCGGCATCGGTCTGCATGTTCACCAGCTTGGCGACGTTGACGACGACATGCTGGGTAAATTGTCCGCGCGCGATACGGCGGCGGATCAGGTCGACCGTCTCCGCCATGGTGGCGGTATCCATCGGGCAACCGAACAACTCGATACGGTTCATGCTGGCACTCCTGGTCGCGATGAAGTTGGAGGTTTCCGTGGCCGCCGGCACCCGGTTCGCGATCGTGCCGCGCGCGAGGCGCACCGGCGTCCGCGGCCATCTGGCGTCACGCCCGAGGCGGGACGCGCACCGTGCTTGCCGGGGCAGTGCGCGCGACGATTGCGCGATGGCAATCGACATACTGCCCGGCGATCGTTTCGGCCGCGTATCGACGATGCGCGAGCGCGCGGGCCGCGATGCCCATTTGCCTGCGGCGCCACGGCTGCGACACGATCCGGTGCAGCGCGGCCGCAAGCGCCTGACCGTCGTTCGGCGCGACGAGATACCCGGTCGTGCCGTGTTCGACCAGATCCGCGAGGCCGCCGATTCGCGTCGCGACCACCGGCGTGCCGTGGAACATCGCCTCGAGCGCGGCGATGCCGAACGATTCGAACTGGCTGGGCAGGCAGAAGACCGTTGCATCCCGATAGAGTGCGGCTTTGTCTTTGCCGTCGAGCCAGCCCGCGAAACGGACGCGATGCGCGACGCCGCGGGCTTCCGCGTACGCGCGCCAATACGGGATGTCGCCTTCGCCGGCGAGCGTCAGATCGACATCGCAGCCGGCGTGCTCGAGCAGCGACAGCGCGTCGATCAGCACGTCGATACCCTTTTGCCGCGTCAGCCTGCCCGCGAATGCGATGGTCGGACGCGCCGCGGTGGTCGTTACGACGGACGATGCGAGTTGCGCGTCTCGCGCGCTGTTGCCGATCACGCGCGCGTCCGCGTCGGGCCGGAACCGGTTCAGCACGCCTGCGCACGACGCCGAGACGCCGACCGCCGCGTCCGCGCAGCCGACGAACCAGTGGATCGCATGCCGGGTCGCCCGGCCGGCACGCGCCGCAAACTGGTCGAAGTCGCCCGCGTGCAGATGGAAGACGGACCGCCGCCGTGCCAGCTTCGCGATCGCGAACAGCGCCAGCTTGCGGTACAGCGATCCGCGTGCCGACACGTGAAAGTGCACGATGTCCGCGCGCCAGGCGGCAAGCGCGAATTGCGGGATGTCCTGCACCGCGAATCGCGCGAGCGCGCCGATGCTTCGAAAGCCGCGCGTTTCGAAGAATGCGACCTCGGTGGCCTCGCTGGCGAAGTGTGCGCGCATGTCACGCAGTTCCTGCAGGACGGAGGCCATCCCGCCGCGCTGTCCGTGTCCCGGGCCGACGTGCAGCACACGAAGACGCCGTGCGTCGCGATTCATGCCGGTATCCTGCTTCGACGTAGTCATGGGTGGCCTTATGTCAGGTGGGGGCGTATTCCGTTACGCCGGATCATCACCGCGATCAACGCGAGATATGGGCCGACCACGGCTGAGCCAAGAACATGGCCGGCGGTCGACGCCATCGCGATCAGCACGAGGAAGAACAACAGGCCGAACCGCCGGGCGCGCGTGCGCGGCCCGCGATACACGAACGCGCGGGCCAGCGCGATGCCGTAAACGACGAAGACAGGCAGCCCGAACATCAGGATCAGGTCGGGAATGTCGATCTCCACCATATAGCGCGTAACCGGGTGGCCGCCCGTCAGCAAGGCGACGAATCCGTGCTGCTGCAGGTCGTCCCAGACGCGGGCGAATTTCAGGTCGCGCCCGGAAAGCAACAGCGTGAAGAGGCGGTCGCCGCCGAGGCGGCCGCTCTGGTGCGAGAAATAGCGCAGGCTCAGGTCGACGGCCTGAGCGACGTCCGGAATCGTCAGATAGGCGAACAGCGCGGTTGCGGCGAGCGCCGCGGCGACGACGCATGCGTACCCTGTTGCCTTGAGCGCGCGGTGGCGGGCGTAGAGGTAAGCAAACGTGACGCCGAGCGCACCCGCCATCGCCCCCTTGGTGCCGGTCAGCATCGCGGCGGCGAGCATGCAGCCGACCAGGATCGTGTTGCGCGGCGTCCAGCCGCGCAACAACGCATTCAGATAGCCGAAGCCGAGCGCCACGACGACGAGCGCCGCCGCTTCGTTCTGTGCAAAGACGATGCCCTTGTAGCCGGAGCGGATATGCGTGTCCGCCTGATAGCTGCGGAACATCTCGATCGACAGCAGCGCGCCGCCGACGATCGACGCCCCATAGACCAACAGCGACGCGTGCGCGAGCGACGCGATCTGCGCAAGGCGCCGGTCGCCGAGCAGCGCCATCGCGGCCGGATAGATGAAGAACGAGAAAACCTTCGTCGCGAACACGAGTTGTTCGACGGCCTCCCGCTTCGTGAGCGCGCCGAGCGCGCAGGCGCCGAGCGTCGAACACGCAACGACTGCCGCGGCGATCGTCAGGCGTACGCCGGACAGGGGCACGCGGCCGCGCCACAGGATGGCGGCCAGCAGGCCGGCAATCGTCGCGCCGCGCACGAGCAGCGAGATGCGGGCGCCGGTGCCGCTGTTCGCCGCATGCACGGACAGAAAGTCGCCAAGCGGCGCCAGGATCAGTCCCACGCCGAGCGTCGCCCAGGCAAGCGTCGCGGCGATGCGCGTCGCCGGCCGGGACGCGAACCGCATCGGACGCGGTTCGCCGGGCAGGCAGGGCGGGTTATTCATGGGGGGCAAACAGCTTGCCGCGCGAAGCGGTCGCGGCGAGCATCGCCACGGTCAGCCAGCGGTACGCGGTGCGCGCGATGCGCAGGGGTTTCAGCGCGGCGTCGTGCATGACATGCCGGCGTGACGACAAGGCGGCGCGCTCCGCCTCGAGCGCGCTCGGCATCGTCTCGAATGCCTCCCAGACGACATAAGGCCGCAGCTCCGCGACACGCAGGCCGCCGTGGGTCCGGTGCCAGGGCCAGTCATCGAGCAGCGCGCCGATCGGCACGCCGGTATGCGCGAGCGCCTTGCTTGCGCCGCTCGCGCTGATCCAGTAGCCGACCGCGCCGCTCGTCCATTGCTTGAACGGCACGCCGATGCACACCGGCCCGATCCGGTGCGCCCGTTTCAACGGTTCGTGCAGGTAGGTCGGTGCCGCGCGACGCCGGGCCAGTTTGGCGCGGCCGAGCAGCACGAGATCGGCGCAGGCCGACAGCGCGTCGGCGGATGCGGGCAGCACGCGCTCGAAGAAGCCGTCGTCGAGCAGCGCATCGTCCTCGAGCACGATTGCCGCGGCGCCCGAGCGGGCGATCGTGTCCCATGCGGTTCGATGGCTGAGAAAGCAGCCGGCTTCGCCACGGCTGAGCGGGCGACCGTAGCGCGCCGTCGCGCAGGCGGCATCGGTCAGCGCCGCGAGCACGCCCATGTCGAGGCGGCGGGCGTCGATGGCGTCCACGAAGTGGAAGCGCACGCCACGCGCCGCCAGCGCGCGGGAGATGGCGGCGCGGCGAGGGGAGTCAGCGAGCGAGATCACGTAAACATCGACCATCGTTCTTTCAAACCTTCGTCAGTTGTGTGAAGTGGCCGCGCAGCGCCGGGGAACGAACGATCCACGACACGAAGAGGCCCAGCAGCGCGGCCTCGGCGATCAGGCAGGCGAGCGCCGCGCCGCGCGCGCCGAAATGCGGCACCAGGCACCATGCCAGCGCGACGTTGAGCAAGCCCGCCGCCACCATCGCGCATGCGCGGCGCCGCGCGCCGCCGAACGGAACGAGCACCTGCAGACCGAGGAAATAGGCGAGATTGCCGAACAGGGTCGCCGCGCACAGCCAGCTCACGACCGGCGCGGCCTCGGCGAACTGCGCGCCGAGCACGAAGCGGATCAAGGGGCCCGACAGCGCGACGCACGCGATCAGGCCGAGGCCCGTCGTGGCGGCCGTCGCCGCGAGACCCAGCGCCGTCAGCCGCGCGGCCGCCCGCGTGCCCGATGTTTCCCGCGCGTTGAACAGCGCCGAGATGCGCGGATAGAGCACCGTATTGATCTGCGCGGGCACCATGTTGCCGACCGTCTTGAGCTTGTCGGCCGCGGCGTACAGTCCGACCTGATACGGGCCGGACAGGCCGCCGAGCATGACCATGTTCGTCGCGCCGAACAGGCTGACCGACGCGGTCGACACGAACATGTCGGCGCCGTCGACGATCCGCGAACGCACCGCGCGCCACGCGAAGCGCGGCCGGCCGAGCCAGCCGCAGCGGTGCGCGACGATCAGCGACCCGGCGGCCGCGAGCAGTGCGGCGGCCGCCTGGATCGCGATCGCGGCGGCGACATCCTCCGGCGCGCGGACGAGCCAGAAAGTCAGCGGCAGCGTCGCGAACCGGCTGATGAGCGCGATGCCGGCGAACAGCGAGAAACGCTCCAGGCCTTGCAGCAGCCAGTTGAGCGTGACCACGTTCGCCGCGACGCCGATCCAGCCGATCCAGGCCGCGGTTCGCAGGCCGGCCGCATCGGGGGCGAGCCACAGGAACGCGGCGAGCATCGCGATGGAAAGCAGGCAGAAACACGCCTTGGCGCCGACGATCGACCAGACCAGCTCGCCGAGCCCGGCGCGATCGTGACGCCATTGCGCCGCCGCGCGCGGCCCGCTCAGGTTGAAGCCCCATTCGGTCAGGATCGTGCCGTAGACGGTCAGCGCGGTCACGTAGCCGACGACCCCGAACTGCGCCGGCCCGAGCACGCGAGCCAGATACGGGAACGTGGCGAGCGGCACCAGATTGTTGCCGATCTGCCAGAGCAGCATCGCCGCGAAGTTTCGGCCGAGCCCCGCGCCGCTTCCGACGCCGCCGGCGGCGGGCGAGGCATCGGCGACGTTCGACGCGCGCGTCATCCGCGAGATCACGCGGCGTCACGCTCGCGCGCCAGCAGGCCGCGCGTGTCGATGACGATCTTCGTATGCAGCTTGAGCGGATCGATCCGCTTGAACTGCCGATGATCGACGAGGATCACGACGATGTCCGCGCGTGCGAGCGCGTCGGCCAGCTCGACCAGCACGGCGCTTCCTTCCAGCGACCCGGGCAGGGCGCCGACGTTCGGCTCGACCACGATCACCTCGCCGATGGCGCGCTCGGCGAGCGTGCGAACGATCTCGACAGCGGGACTTTCGCGCAGATCGTCGATGTCGGCCTTGAACGCGAGCCCGAGGCAGGCGACGACCGGTTCACGAAACCGCCGCGCGACGTGCTCGATCCGGTCGATCACGTGATGCGGCTTGTCGTCGTTGACGGTTCGCGCCGTGCGGATCAGGCGCGCGTGCTCGGGCGCCGAATCCACGATGAACCACGGATCGACGGCGATGCAGTGGCCGCCGACGCCGGGCCCCGGTTGCAGGATGTCGACACGCGGATGGCGGTTCGACAGCCGGATCAGTTCCCACACGTTGATGTCGAGCGATTCGCAGATCATCGACAGCTCGTTGGCGAACGCGATGTTGACGTCGCGGAAGGCATTCTCGGTCAGCTTGCACATTTCGGCCGTGCGCACGTCGGTCAGCACGCATTCGCCGCGCACGAACACCCGGTACAGTTCCGTCGCCGCCTCGCTGCAGCGGCGCGTCATGCCGCCGATCACGCGATCGTTCTCGACGAGCTCGCGGATCACGTGGCCCGGCAGCACGCGCTCGGGGCAATGCGCGATCCGGATATCCGACTGCTCGCCGGCTTGCTGCGGAAACGTCAGCTCGGGGCGCATGTCGGCCAGCCACGCCGCGATCCTTTCCGTCGTGCCGACAGGCGACGTCGACTCGAGCACCACGAGATCCCCGGCCTTCAGCACCGGCGCGATCGCGCGGCTCGCCGCCTCGACGTAGCTCAGATCGGGCTTGCGGCCCTCGGAGAACGGTGTCGGCACGGCAATCAGGAACGCATCCGCGGGTTCGACTTCCTGCGTCGCACGCAGGTGGCCTTGCGTCACGGCGGCGCGGACGAGCATGTCGAGCTCCGGCTCGACGATATGCACTTCGCCGCGATTGATCGTATCGACCGCGATGCGGTTGACGTCCACGCCAACGACGGTCTTGCGCCGCGACGCGAAGGCGGCGGCGGTCGGCAGGCCGATATAGCCGAGGCCGATAACGGAAACGACATCGAATGACATGAGGGAATCTCTCCTGGTGCCGGGTTCTTCAGGGATGCGGGCGGGCGGCGCCGGCACGGTGGCGCGACGCGGCCGGGGCCGCTACGAGCAGGTTGGCGATGCGCTCGCTGGCGCGGCCGTCGCCATACGGGTTATGGGCGCGGCTCATCGCGTGGTAAGCGGCGGGGTCCGTCCACAGTTCCTCGACCGCGCCAACCAGACGCGCCGCGTCGGTGCCGACGAGCCGCACCGTCCCGGCGGCGACCGCTTCCGGGCGCTCGGTGGTGTCGCGCATCACGAGCACGGGCTTGCCGAGCGACGGCGCCTCCTCCTGGATTCCGCCGGAATCGGTGAGGATCAACCAGGCGCGGCTCATCAGGTAGACGAACGGCAAATACTCCTGCGGCTCGATCAGCACGACGTTGCCGATGCCGGCGAGCAGGCGCGTTGCCGGTTCGCGGACGTTCGGGTTCAGGTGCATCGGGTAGACGATCCGGCAATCGGGGTGGCGCCGGGCGATGGTCGCGATCGCTGCGCAGATCTGCTCGAAGCCACGTCCGAAGTTCTCGCGGCGATGCCCGGTGACGAGGATCATCCGCCCGCCGCCGTCGAGAAACGGAAACGCATCGCGCATGCGCTGCGCCAGTTCGGGATCGCGATCCAGCCGCTCGATCGCCATCAGCAGCGCGTCGATCACCGTATTGCCCGTGACGTGGATCCGCGCCTCGTCCACGCCTTCGGCCAGCAGATTCGACTTCGACGTGGCGGTCGGCGCGAAGTGATGCAACGCCAGCGCGCCGGTCAGCTTGCGGTTCGCCTCCTCGGGCCACGGCGCATACAGGTCGCCGGTGCGCAGGCCCGCCTCCACGTGGCCGACGTCGATCCGGCGGTAATACGCGGCGAGCGACGCGGCGAACGTCGTCGCGGTGTCGCCGTGCACCAGCACGAGATCGGGCCGCAGCGACGCCAGCACGGGATCGAGCGTGTTCAGGATCTGTCCGGTCAGGCCGCCGAGCGTTTGTCCGGCGCGCATCAGGTTCAGGTCGACATCCGGCACGATGTCGAACAGGTCGAGCACCTGATCGAGCATCTGCCGATGCTGCGCCGTGACGCACACCGTGCACCGCACGCCCTCGCGCGCCCGCAGCCGATGCACGAGCGGCGCCATCTTGATTGCCTCCGGCCGGGTGCCGAACGTGACGAGAATGTGTTCATTGCGCAACGTCATCCGTTTCTCCATGAATGCGCTCGCGTCCGCGCGATGTACTGTCCGCGGTTTCATACGCGTAAGCGCCGTAATTGCCATACCGGGCGGAACGCAGCCCGGGCCGGAACCCGTTGAACACGACGCCTGACACAGCCGCGCCGACGCGTTCGATGCGCCTGACCGATTCGAGGATCTCGCCATGGCTCGTCATGCCGGAGCGTGCCGCCAGCAGGATCGTTCCGGCATGCGGCGCGAACGCGGTCGTGTCCGTCACCGGCAACAGCGGCGACGAGTCGATCAGCACCACGTCGTAGCGATGCGAGGCGTCCGCGAGCAGGGCCGGCAGCCGGCTCGACGCGAACAGCTCGACGGGCTGGGCGACGCGCGGCCCGGTCGAAAGGAAGTCGACATCGAGCGACGCGTCGCGGACGATCACGTCCTCGAGCGCCGCTTCTCCGCGCAGCACGCTCGACAGTCCGCTCTGCGGGTGAAGGCCGAATTCCCGCGCGAGACGGCCGCGACGCAGGTCGCCGTCGATCAGCAGCACACGTTTCCGCGACTGGCCGAGCAGGACCGCGACGTTGGCCGAGATGAACGACTTGCCGATGCCCGCGGAGGGCCCGGTGACCAGCACCACGTTGTTGTTCGGCCGGTCGAGCAACATGAACTGGAGCGCCGTGCACAGGCTGCGCAGCGCCTCCACGGCGGGTTCGTGCGGCCGGGCATGCGACAGGAGCGCGCCCGGGCGGCCCGTTCTCGCGGCGCTGCGCGTCAGGCCAGGCTGCGAGCGGCTCAGCGGGATCGTCGCGACGACGTTCAGGCCGCTGTCGCGCTCGATCTCGATGGGATCGGTCACGCCGCCGAACAGCGCCGCGCGCGTGAATGCCACGCCGATACCGGCGATCAGCCCCGCCAGCGCCGCAAGCGCGACGATCAGCGCGCGCTTCGGGCGAACCGGCTGTTCGGGGACGATCGCGTGATCGATGACGCGCACGTTGCCGATCTTGCTTGCCGTCGCCAGCTGCAGCTGCTGGATGCCGTTCAGCAGCCCGACGTAGATTTCCGTCTGGACGGTCACGTCGCGACGCAGCCGGACAATGTTGCGCTGGGCATCCGGCAGGTGCTGGATCGCGCGATTGAACGATCCGACCTGCGCCCTGGCCGCGGCGATCTGCTGGTCGAGCGAGGCGAGCTCCGGATGCCGGGGCGTGTAGATCGACGCGAGCGCCTTGCGTTTCTGTTCCAGCTCGAACAGCGACGTTTGCGCGGTCACGGCCTGTTCGAGCATCGCCTTGGCCTGCTCGGTCAGGTCCACGAGCTCGTGTTTCGTCTGGTACGCGTTCAGGCGATCCTCGACGACGCGCAACTGCCGTTCGACTGCCGGCACCTGTTCGTTCAGGAACTGCAGCGATTTCTCGGCGGCGGCGGCCTTGCGGTTTGCGTTCTGACGCACGTAGTTGTTCGCGATTTCGTTCAGCACGCCGGCGCCCTTGACGGGATCGTCGCTTTCATACGCGACGCCGATCACGCCGGACTGATCCTTGCCTTTCTCCGCAATCGACAGGTTCTGCTGCAGCCTGGCGAGCATCTCCTGCTTCGAGAAGCGCCGGACGACGAACTGCGCGCCCGGGCGGCCTTCGATCGCCGACACGAGCAGCGTCACGTCGCCTGCCGCGGTCGTGACGCGCAGCGGTACGCCGATCTGTCCGACCGCCTCGTCGTCGAGGCCGTTGCCTGACAGGCGATAGCGTCCGTCGTCCAGCGCGGTGACGATGAAGCGCGTTCCGTGGAGACTGCGTGGCACGTCGAACGTCGGAACGTCGATGCGCTCGTATCCCCAGACGAATCCGCCCATCCCGAACAGGCCCGGCGTCGACAACTTGCCGCCGAAGCGCGCGACGGCGGCGCCGACGACCGGAAAGCGGCGTGGCCGCGCGTCGATGTGGAGGCGCTGGTCGCTGACGACCGGCTCGGTCACGAGGCGCGAACGCAGAATTTCCATTTCGCCGTCGGCCGTCGATTTCACGTCGAACAACGCACCGAGTCCGCCGACCAGCCCGGCCGACGCACCGCCCATCATGTCGGCGCCGGCGCTCTCGACCTGCACGACGATATCGGCGCGGTAGACCGGTTTCGCGGCGAGCGCGTACAGGCCGCCGAGCGCGACGCACGCGACGGTCACCGCGGCGATGATCCGGGTGTTTCTGGTCATAATGTCCACCATGCCGCGCACGTCGATGTCATCCGGATCGTGCGGCAACGGCGATACCTTTCTTGAGGTGTTCATAGTCACTTCCGGGGCCCTTCGGCCGCCGGGCACGCGTGCCCGGGCCGGCCTCTGCCGTTCAGGTTGACGATGCGCGCGGCCCAGTCGCGGACGCCGTGCTCGATCAGCATCGTCGCGTGGTCGTACCGGGGCAGGGCACGCCGATACGGATCGGGCACATCGGACGCCAAGGCTTCCGCGAGCCGATAGACCCGCCCGTGCGCGACCGGACGGAGGCGCTCGACGGCCCTGCGCTGGGCCAGCTCCATCGCGAGAATCAGATCGGCATCGCGGCACATCTGCCTGTCGAGCCGCTTCGAACGATGGCCGGACAGGTCGATGCCGCGCGCCTTCAGCATGCGATCGGCGATCGGATCGATCGCCATGCCGTCGATCGCCGATACACCGGCCGATACGACGACGATGCCGGGCAACGCGCGTTGCAGCAGACCCTGCGCGATCGGGCTGCGGCACACGTTGCCTTCGCAGACGACGAGAATGTGCTTGATCATTTCGACACGATCGCCCCGGTGAGCCCGGCGTTGATCGCCGGCAGCAACAGGCTCAGCACGCGGCTGAAGCGGACGAGACCGTTGCCGTCCACGTAGACGACGTCCTTCGGCTGCAAGTCGAACTGATTCGCGAGCACCATCGCCACGGGCGAGCGCGCATCGAGATGGAACACCTGCGGCGCCTTGCTTTGCGCGCCGCGAATCACATAGAGCTGCGCGGCGTCCGCGCTCGCGTTGTTCAGGCTGCCGGCCTGCGACAGCGCGTCGCCCAGCGTCAGCCTGCCGGTGCGCAACGGCAGCGCAGTCATCGGCTTGTTCACTTCGCCCATCACGTACACGCCGTTGTCCTCGCGCGGAACGACGCGCAGCAGGTCGCCGTCGCGCAGCAGGATGCCGGCGGGATTCACGTTGCGCGCGAGCATGCCGGGCATGTCGAGGGGATAGGACGCGCCGTCGCGTACCAGCACGAGGCGGCTCTGATCGGCCGTCGGCGCGAATCCGCCCGCGCGATTGACCGCTTCGTGCAAGGTCATCGGGATGTCGTTGACCGGCACGTTGCCGGGCGTTCTCACTTCGCCATCGACGTAGACCTGCTTCGCGCGGAACGACGCGACGCGTACCGTGACCTTCGGCTTGACGTAGTAGCGCGCGAGCGCGGCCGCGACCGCGTTTCGCGCGGCGTCGACGGTCATGCCGGCGACGTGCACGTCGCCGGCGTAGGGCACCTGCACGTTGCCGGCGTAATCGATCACGAACCCTTGCGGCGGATCGAACGGCCGCGCGTTCGACGGCTGCTGCGCGCCCTGTGCGGCGGTCAGTTCAGGGTGGTCCCAGACCGTGATCTGCAGGACATCGCCGGCGCCGAGCGTGTACGGTCCCGGCCGGCTCGACAATGCCTGCGCGTGGTCCGCGCCGGTCGCGATTTCCGCGGTCTTCAACTGCCGGATCAGGCTCGCGTCGATTTCAGCGATCGAAACCGGCATCGTTTCGGCCGGCGTGCGCGCGTCGCCGCTGGCGACGGCCAGCGTGGCCGGCGTCGTCATCGTCATGCCGGGCGCCAGTGCGCAGCCGGACAGCGCGCCGCACAGCGCGAGCGCGAGAAGCCGTGCGCGGCAGCCGGCACGCGGGGAAAGATCGACATCGATCGAGCGAGGTCGTCGATCGTGCATTGGACGGGCGGAATGGATGCTCAAAGTGATGGCCTCGAGTTCGTCGCGGTCGCGGCAGATCGTCGTGCCGGCGACGGCGTGATGCGTTCTAGTACGCGTTGGGGTTGACGAGCCCCTTCAGGATCGTCGCGCCGACGATGCGCATGTCGAGCGCGAACGACCAGTTGCGCAGGTAGTAGAGATCGGCTTCGACGCGGCGCTGCATCTTCTCGACGCGATCGGTCTCGCCGCGCAGCCCGTTGATCTGCGCCCAGCCGGTGATGCCGGGCTTGACGCGGTAGCGGTGGATGTAGCCGTCGACGATCTTCTGGTACAGGTTGTCGTGCTCGATCGCATGCGGACGCGGCCCCACGACGGACATCTCGCCGCGCAGCACGTTGATGAATTGCGGCAGTTCGTCGAGACTCGTGCGGCGCAGGAACGCACCGATCCGCGTCACGCGGGGATCGTCCCGCGTCGCCTGCTGCACGGTGTCATCGGCGTTCGCGTGGAGCCGCATGGTGCGGAACTTGTAGATCGTGAACGGCTTGCCGTCCGCCCCCTTGCGACGCTGGCGAAACAGCACCGGTCCCGCCGACGACAGCCTGACCGCCGCGGCAATCGCGAGCAGCAGCGGGGCCGTCCCGACCAGCGCGGCCGCTGCGAACAGGCGGTCGAAGATTGCCTTCTGGATCAGCGCGCGCGATGACAGCGGCGACGCGACCAGATTGATCGCCGGCGCGCCGACGAGATCGACCATCTCGCCAGCGAACATGGCGAGCTTGCTGACGTCCGGCATGAAGCGGATGTTCACGAGATCGTGGCGGAACGTGTCGAGGACAGCCACGACGGCGCTCGTTTCGGCGATCGGCAGCGCGACCCACACTTCCGGAATCGCCTGTGCGCGCACGTGCGATGCGAATGCGTCGAGCGTCCGGAAGAACGGGACGCCGCCGCTACCGTCCTGCGGCGGGCGCGCCGCGTCGAGCACGGCCGCGGCGAGAAAGCCTGGCGACGGCGACTGCGCGATCCTGGCGAGGACCGCGTCGCAATGTGCGCCCGTGCCGATGATGCCGACCGGACGGTCGCGCACGCTGGCGTGACCCATGCGGTCGAGCGTCGAGCGCGCGACGAGCCGCGACGCGGCGAGCGCGAAGCCGCTCAGCAACGCCCAGCACAGATGCCAGCTCGGCGGGACGGGCAACGTCTGATACAGCGCGAGCATGACGAGCACCGCGCATGCTTGCGCGACGGCCCATGCGACGCATGTGCGCGTGGCGGCGTGATATCTGGAACGATCGCGCGTCGCGCGATAGACGCCGAATGTCGGGAATAACACCATTGCGAACGTCGCCGCCGAGGCGACGAGCGCCACTTCAGCCGATGGATGGCCGCCGTTGTCCGGCAGAACCATTGCCGCTCCCAGCGCGCTGAACGCAATCAGCGCGACATCCGACATACGCGCAAGCAGCCCTGCCGCTGCCGACGGCGGATCTGCCCGCCGTTCTTCGAGTGCCGTATGCATAAGCCCTTTCCGTACCGTTTTGATTGACGTCGCGTCCATCTCGTCGATTGCCACGCGCCGGACGACGCCCGAAACATACGGACGTCGCGGACGCTTCCGTTTCACGGGAATTGAAGACGACGGGATGGAGCGCTGCCTGCCTGCTCGGTCGACCGCGGGTGCCGCAGACGCTGCATCTTTAAAAAAGACGCCGGATGCTTGCGTGAATGGCGCGACGTGTTGCGATCAACGAAACCTGCATCAATTTTCGATAACTTGAAGGGTGATTTAAATAGAGCGAGTATTAAATGGAATTTGTTTTTATTAATACAAGTACGAATGATCTAAAGCGAATGATGTCCGGCGCGTTCAATGATGCGAACGCGGCAGCGGTACGTTCCCGTTGCGAATGGTTCCGGCGAGCGCGGTTGCAAAGGGATGAGCCCCGATCGGGACGGATAGCGGGGGAGGGGCGGATGAGCGGACGGTGAACGCGCCGGTCGAGCACGACCGGCGCGGCGAAACGATGGGGCGCCTGTTCGACCGTGCGGCGCTGGCGCGCGTGCGGCGATTCGGCGGCCGGCCGGAACGGGAGCAGGCCCGTGGGCGTTGATGTCGCGAAGCGCTGTCGCTGCGTCGGATCGTCACGGGTGGCCGCAAGGGCGCAGGCCGCGGGCGCGTGCCGCTGCCCGCGGCTGCGCGGCTGCGCGTCAACCGTCGCGGAAGATGAAGCTATACGCGCTCAACGCCGGTACGCCGCCGAGATGCGCATACAGCACCTTCGAGCCCGGCTCGAATTCACCGCGGCGCACCTTGTCGATCATCCCGTGCATCGACTTGCCTTCATACACGGGGTCGGTCAGCATGCCTTCAAGCCGCGCGCACAGCCGGATTGCTTCCAGCGTGCCTTCGTTCGGCAAGCCATATTCCGGGCCGCCGTAGCGCGTGTCGAGGATCACGTCTTTCTCGCCGATATCGCGTCCGAGATCGACCAGCCCGGCGGTATGGCGCGCGATCCGCGTGATCTGCTCGTGTGTCTTTGCGGGCTTCGCCGAAGCGTCGATGCCGATCACGCGATCGGCGCGCCCGTCTTCCGCGAAGCCGACGACCATTCCCGCCTGCGTGCTGCCCGTCACCGAGCACACGACGATGTAGTCGAACCGGAAGCCGAGCTGCGCTTCCTGTGCACGCACCTCCTCGGCGAAGCCGACGAAGCCGAGGCCGCCGAGCGGATGCTCGGAGCAGCCGGCCGGAATCGGATACGGCTTGCCGCCGGCCTGCCGCACGCTTTCGAGCGCGTCCTCCCAGCTGCGGCGGATGCCGATGTCGAAGCCGTCGGGCACGAGGCGCACGTCGGCGCCCATGATGCGCGACAGCTCGATGTTGCCGACGCGGTCATAGACGGCGTCGTAGTAGTTGACCCAGTTCTCCTGCACGAGCACGCATTTCATGCCGAGATGCGCGGCGACGGCCGCGACCTGGCGGGTCTGGTTCGACTGGATGCCGCCGATCGACACCAGCGTGTCGGCGCCTTGCGCGAGCGCGTCGGGAACCAGGTATTCGAGCTTGCGGGTCTTGTTGCCGCCGAACGCGAGGCCGCTGTTGCAGTCCTCGCGCTTCGCGTACAGCTCGACCTTGCCGCCTAGGTGGTCGCTCAGGCGCTTGAGCGGCTGGATCGGGGTCGGGCCGAAGGTCAGCGGATAGCGGGGGAAGCGTTGCAGGTTCATCGAATGTCTCCGGAGAAGGGCGGCGCATGCGTGACGGGATCGCGTCGGCGGGCACCCGGCGCGGGACCGCGACGCGATGAAAAAATGATAGGCACGCTAGCGCGAAATGAGCTTGCGAAATAAATCCGGCCGTCCTACGTTTAGGAAGAAATCATCGATTGATAAACAACTGTTGTTCGTCATAAAGGAGAAAGACGCAATGAAATTAGGCAAGCGACCGGCGCCCGCGTCGGATGCGGCCCCGGTGCTGGATCGCATCGATCGCGCGATCCTCCGGCAATTGCAGCAGGACGCGTCGATCTCGAACGTCGCGCTCGCCGCGAAGGTGAAGCTGAGCGCGCCCGCGTGCCTGCGCCGCGTCGAGCGGCTCAAGGAGACGGGGCTGATCCGCGGGATCGTCGCGCTGCTGGAGCCGAAGGCGCTCGGCGCGGGGATGCTGGTCGTGATCGGCTTCGTGCTCGATCGCTCGACGCCGGAAGCGTTCGCCGCGTTCGAGAAGGCCGCGCAGAAGGTGTCGGGATGCGTCGAGTGCCACGTCGTGACGGGCGAGTTCGACTACTTCATGCTGGTGCGCACGCGCGACAGCGAGAGCTTCAACCGGCTGCATGCGGAGCAGCTGCTGTACCTGCCCGGCGTGCGGCAGGTGCGCAGCTTCATGGTGCTGAAGGAGATCATGTCGACGCATGCGCTGCCGTTGTAGGCCCGGGGCACGGGCAGCGGATGCCGGATGCCGGAAAGCGGAAAACGGAAAGCGGATGCCGGAAAGCGCGCGGCGGGCGGAACCGGAAGTCGCTATGATGATCCGCCGGACGAATCGGCTGGCGCGCAACCGCATGGCGCGCCGCCGACCGCCCGCAACCCACGATGACAGCGAGAGGGCGATGGATACCGTTCAGGCATTGGTCTTCGACGTACAGGGCACGGTCACCGATTTCCGCACGACGGTGAGCGAGGCGGCCCGCCGGATCGCCGGCGCGCGCGCGCCGGACACCGACTGGGGCGGCTTCGTCGACGACTGGCGGCGCCGCTACCGGCCGGCGCTCGATGCGATCCTGACGGGCGCGCAGCCGTGGTCGTCGGTCGACCGGATCTACCGGAACGCGCTCGACGACGTGATCGACGCATATGGCGTCGCGTTCCTGACGCCCGGCGAGCGCGAGCGCCTGACCTTCGCGTGGCAGACGATCGAACCGTGGCCGGATGCGGTCGAAGGCTTGCGGCGGTTGCGGCGCGGGTTCAAGCTCGCGACGCTGTCGAATGCCGACGTGAGCGCGGTGGTCAACATTTCGAAGCGCGGCGGCCTCGAATGGGATGCGGTGTTCGCGGCGGAGATGGCCGGCACCTTCAAGCCCGATCCACGAACCTACCGGATGGCGCTGCGCTATCTGGGCGTGGACGCCGGCGACGCGATGATGGTGGCGTGCCACAAGTACGATCTGCACGCGGCGCGCGCGCTCGGCATGAAGACCGCGTTCGTCGCGCGGCCGCTCGAATTCGGTTCGGGCGGCGACGTCGACACCGCGTTCGAAGCGGCCTTCGACATCAACGCGCACGACCTGCTCGATCTCGCCGCGCAGCTTGGTTGCTGAGCGGCGTCCGTCGCGCCGGTTCGACACCGATTACACAATACGAAAGCATGGAAATTCTGATTCGCGCCTATACGGAAGCCGACCTGCACCGCCTGTCGGCCATTTGGTTCGAAGCGTCGATGCACGCGCATCCGTTCCTCGGAGAGGCGCGCCTGCGGGAGCAGCAAGCGCTCGTCGAGAACGTCTATCTGCCCGATGCGGAAACCTGGGTCGCCTGCTGCGGCGACGAGACGGCCGGCTTCATCGGCTTGCTCGACGGCTCGATCGGCGGCCTGTTCGTGGCTCCGGCGATGCACGGGCGCGGCATCGGCCGCGCGCTGGTCGCGCATGCGCTGGCGCTCAAGGGCACGCTCGAACTGGAGGTGTACGCGGACAACCGCGCCGCCTGTGCATTCTACGAACGGCTTGGTTTCGAGGAGATCTCGCGGCGCGCGGAGGATGACGACGGCGCGCCGTTCACGAATATCCGGATGCGGTCGGCTGCTTGACGAAACAAAAGCGCGCGACGGCGAGCGGCCGGCGGAACCCTGATCGCGATTCCGCCGGCCGCTGCATCACGGGCGTGCGCCGTCCGGCATCCGCACCGGCGCACGCGCCCAGCGGCGCTTGATGAAGCGCTCGAGCGGCGCTGCGTAGCCGCGCGCGATCGCCGCGCTCACGCCGGCCGACAGCACGAGATAGGCCGCGAGCAGCAGCAGCCGGTCGTCGCCCAGGGTCGCGCGCGGCGGGAACAGCGTGCGCATTGCGCCGAGCACGACCAGATGGAACAGGTAGAGCTCGTAGCTGAGCCGGCCGCTCCAGCGCAGCGGCGACAGCATGCGGCTGCCGCGCGCATGGCTTTCGTCGGCCCGCGCATGCGCGCCGGCCAGCAGCACGGCCGTGCCGAGCGCCATCGCGGTGACGCCGGCGACGTGGCTTTGCGCGATCGGCCACGCGAGATAGAGCCCCGCCATCGCGGCCACCGCGAGCCATTGCACGGCGGGCCGCGCGAGGGTGCGCCACCCGGGCCGCTCGGCCAGCAGTGCGGTGCAGCAGCCGATCGCGATGCCGTCGAAGCACGCGAGGTACGCATAGAGGAAACCGCCTTCGTCGCCCGAATGCGTGAAGCGATACACGGGGCCGATCGCGATCACGAGCGCCCAGAACGCCAGCAGCCGCGCGTCGCGCCGCAACGCGATGCACAGCAGCGGAAACGACAGGTAGAACACCTCCTCGACCGACAGCGACCACAACACGCCCAGCGCGTAGTTGACCCAGCCGTACGCGCCGATCAGCACGTTCATCCAGAACGTCAGCGAGGCGAGATTGACGAGCCAGTACGACACCGGCACGCCCAGCGGCGCGTGATTGGCGAAGATCGGCACGCCCGCCGCCGCGAGCCCGTTGACGAGCGCGAGCAGCAGGAGCAGGCACGGCATGATGCGGGCGACGCGCGACACGTAGAACGCGCGCGCGTCGATCGCGGCGAGGCTGCCCCATCTGCGCCGCGCGTTCGACGTGATCAGGTAGCCGGAGATCACGAAGAACATCGTCACGCCGTAGTTGCCGTTGCGGACCACCGCATGCACGGCGTCCCAGCCGACGGCGCGCGAGAGGGCCGTGTCGCGCAGCGCATACGGGATGTTGAAGTGATGCAGCAGCACGAGCAGGATCGACACGCCGCGCAGCAGGTCGATCCGCGGATTGCGCGGGCCGGCGGTCATCGCGGCTGCGCGGAATCGGCGAGCGCGGGCAGCGCGTCGAGGAACGCGTCGCGCGAGCGCATGCCGGCGTTCGGGCGCTGCGGCTGCTCATCCTGGATCAGGTTCGCGAACACCAGCGTGCGCGCACCCTTGGTCGCCCAGCCGACGAACCAGCCGTACGCATGCGCCGCGTCGTATTGCACGCCGGGCGAGCCGGTGCCCGTCTTGCCGTGCACGGTCCAGCCGCCTGGCTGCGCGTCGATTTGCGTGAGGCGCGCCGTCATGTCGTACGCATGCGCGCTGACCGGCAGCGAGCGGTTGACGACCTTGCGCATGAACGCGACCTGTTCGAGCGGCGAGATCTGCAGCGAGCCGTTGGCCCATGCGCCCATCACGCCGTTCAGTTCGCCCCGCGGGCTCGTGAGGTCGGCGTTGCCGTAGCCGAACGCGCTCGTGTACTGCTGGAAGCGCGCCTGGCCGAGCGCCTGCGCAACCTGCTGCGAGTACCAGAAGTTCGAGATCCGCATCCAGCGGGCCGGGTCGGTCGGCTCGCGCCACGCGGCGCCGCCCCAGTCGGGATAGCCGTCGCGGTAGTCGAGCGTCGGCGTGTGCGTGTCCTTCAGGAAGCCCGCGTCATAGCCCATCAGGCTGATCGCCACCTTGAAGGTCGACGCGGACGTCACGCGGGTGGCGCAGTCGCCTTGCTGGATGAGGACCTGGCCGGTGGCGGCATCGGCGACGAGGGTGCAGAGGGGTTTGGCGTGGGCGGAGGCGGCGGCGAGCGCGCAGGCGGCGGCCAGCGCGAACAGCGTGCGTTGCAGCGGTTTCGGCATGGGATCCTCGGAAAAGGAATGTCGTTCTTCGTTCTTGGATCAGGCTCATGGCGGCGGTGTGCGCTTCGTTGCCGCCCGCGACATTGTAGAGGCCGTCGCCTGTTTCGCGCATCGCGAAGGCGTGTTGCCGCTGTCGGACACGCGCGGCGAGCGCCCAGGAAAAAGCCCGCCGCGCATGCGGGGCGCATGCGGGCGGGCGAAGACACCCGGGCAGACCGTCGGGAAGCGGGTGTCGCGTGAAGCTAGGGGGAGACGCGTCAGAACTTGTGGCGCAGCGCGAGGCGCACGGCCACCTGGTTGGCGGTCGACGACGGCGCGTCCGTGCCGGGGATGAACGCCTGGTCGAGGATCGAGTTCGTCTTGTCGCCGGCGATGTGCTGATACGCGGCCTGCACGTAGACGTCGGTGCGCTTCGACAGGTTGTAGTCCGCCATCACGCCGAACGAGTGGATCTTCGGCTTCGCGTCGCCGGCCGACGACGCGACCTTCTCGAGCGACAGCACGTATTGCGCGCCGACCATGAACGCCGGTGTGACCTGGTACGAACCGTTCACCTCGAAGTTCTGGTACTTGATCGCGCTGAGCGTCGTGCCCGGCGCGATGATCGCGCCCGGCGTGCCGAGGTAGCCGTTGCCGGTCGGGTTCTTGTAGTCCGACTTCGTGTACGCGAAGCCGACGGTCGCGGGCCCGAACGTGTAGTTGATGCCCGCGCCGAACACGCGCATGCGCTGCGCGATGAAGCTCGCGTCGTTCGCGGTGATCGCGCCGGCCGAGCCGTTGCCCGGGTTGTTCGCCTGCAGGTAGGCCGCGCCGACGAGCAGGCCGCCGTGCTGGTATTGCGCGCCGACGCTGTACGCGCGGTTGTCCGCGAAGTTCGTGCTGTTGCTGAAGCTGTACGCGCCGCCGAACCGGAAGCCGGCGATGTCCGGGCTCGCGTATTTCACCGTGTTGTCGAGCCGGAACGAGTTGTCGGTGTTGTCGTTGTCGAACGGATGCGCGAGCAGGTAGCCGCCCCAGTTGCCGTTCGCGGTGGTCGGCGCCAGGTAGTCGACCACCGAATCGTATTGCCGGCCGAAGGTCAGCGTGCCGTACTGCGCCTGGCTCAGGCCGACGTAGGCCTGGCGGCCGAACATCCGGCCGCCCTGGTTCAGGCGGCCGGTGTTGACGTCGAAGCCGTTCTCGAGCTGGAAGATCGCCTTCAGGCCGCCGCCCAGATCCTCGTTCCCTCTCAGGCCCCAGCGGCTGCCCTGCGCATAGCCGCTCGCCATCTCGTAGACGTGGCCGGTGCCGACGTTGTTCGTGTAGTTGAGGCCTTCGTCGATCACGCCGTAGAGCGTGACGCTGCTTTGAGCGAACACGGGCGACGCGAAGGCGGCCGTCACGGCGAGCGCCGTCAGTTTCATTTTCATCGAGATCTCCGGGTTTCCAGCTTGTGTCGATAGTCGTGAACGCGCCCCGAGAGGCGTGCTCCATCATCCGGAGCGATGCGGGGCCGCCGCGCGCGGCGTGCGATCGTGTCTCCACCGATGACTGCCCGCATTCTTGCCAACCGGATACGGAACCAAAAGCGATTAATTTCGATGGATGGAATCGGCATTGCCGATGGGCATCGCCGATCGGCGGCGCGCGTGATGGGGATCGATTGGCATCGCCGATCGCAATGATCGGAATTACTCGCTTCCCCAAACAATTTGGCGGCCGAAACATGCAATCTGGCCGCAGATGCACGCCGCTGCGCCCGCCGAGATTGCCCGCCGGCCGCCACCCGCCGGCACGACGCCGCCCAGTCGGCCGCCGCGCATGGCGCGGTGCACAAATGACATGTTTTATTGGAGACGACCCATCATGCAGATTCGACGAATGAAGACAGTCCTTCTCGCCGCCGCGGCGATCCTGTCGGCGCCCGCGGCCCACGCGGCGGCCGGCGCGTGCGGGGACGGCAAGACGGTCCATTTCGCGGGAATCACGTGGGAAAGCGGGGCGTTCGCGACCGAGGTGCTGCGCCAGATCATCGAGAAGGGCTACGGCTGCAAGACCGACGTCGTGCCGGGCAGCACCGCGGCGACGGAAACCGCGCTGGCGCGCAACGACCTGCAGATCTGGGCCGAACAGTGGACGGGCCGCAGCGAGATCACCGCGAAGGCCGTGGCGTCGGGCGCGGTGAAGCTGATCGGCGACACGCTGCCGGGCGGCACCACGGAAGGCTGGTTCGTGCCCGAATACGTGGTCAAGGGCGACCCCGCCCGCAACATCAAGCCGGTCGCGCCCGGGCTCGCGTCGATCAGCGACCTGCCGAAGTTCAAGCAGGTGTTCGCGGACGAGGAGGAGCCGGACAAGGGCCGCTTCCTGAACTGCCCGACGGGCTGGGACTGCGAGCGCGTGAACACGCGCCTGCTGCGCGTGCTGAAGCTCGACCAGACGTACACGAACTTCCATCCGGGCACGGGCGCGGCGCTCGACGCGGCGATCGCGTCCGCGTACCAGCGCGGCGCGCCGATCGTGTTCTATTACTGGGGCCCGGCCGCGCTGATGGCGAAGTACAAGTTCGTCGCGCTGAAGATGCCGGCCTACGACGAAGCGTGCTGGAAGACGCTGCGCGACGAGAGCAGCACGCACCAGTGCGCGTCGTCGTACATGGTGTCGCGGCTGACGGTGGGCGTGTCGAAGCCGTTCGCCGACGCGAACCCCGATCTCGTCGGCGTGTTCGGGAAGGTGCGCTTTCCGATGGACTTCCTGAACCAGACGATCCTCGAGATGACGACGAAGAAGATCGACGGCGCGGCGATGGCCACGCAGTTCCTGAAGACCCGCCCGGACATGTGGAAGCAGTGGGTGCCGGCCGACGTCGCGCAGAAGATCGCCGGCAGCCTGAAGGGCGCGTAACGCACTGATGCGCGGGGTGGCGGGCCCGCGCCCGCCGTCGTCGCGCGCGCCCTCGCGGCGCAACGGAGATCGCATATGAACGGCTTCTTCCTGCACCTGTCGATTGCCGACTGGGTCAACGGCGTCCTCGAGACGTTCGTCACGCAGTACGGCGACAGCTTTCATCATTTCAGCGCGCTGATGCTGCGCTACCTGCTCGTGCCGCTCGAGGGCGCGCTGCGGGCGACGCCGCCGTGGCTCATGCTGCTCGCGGTCGGCGCGATCGCGTGGAACGCGACGCGCCGCGCGAGCCTCGGCGCGCTCTTCATGCTGCTGCTCTACGCGATCGGCTGCTTCGGCCTGTGGGACAAGCTGATGCAGACGCTCGCGCTGATGCTCGTCGCGACGGTGCTGTCGGTCGTGCTCGGCGTGCCGGCCGGTATCCTCGCGTCGCGCAGCCCGTGGCTGCGCCGCATGCTGCTGCCGGTGCTCGACGTGATGCAGACGCTGCCTAGCTTCGTCTACCTGATCCCGGTGCTGATGCTGTTCGGCCTCGGCAAGGTGCCGGCGATCCTCGCGACGATCATCTATGCGCTGCCGCCGCTGATCCGCCTGACCGACCTCGGGATCCGCCAGGTCGACCCGGACGTGACGGAAGCCGCGCGCGCGTTCGGCACGACGCGCTGGCAGCTGCTCGTCAACGTGCAGCTGCCGCTCGCGCGGCCGAGCATCATGGCCGGCATCAACCAGACGACGATGATGGCGCTGTCGATGGTCGTGATCGCGTCGATGATCGGTTCGCGCGGGCTCGGCGAGGACGTGCTCGCGGGCATCCAGACGCTGGACGTCGGCAAGGGCACGCAGGCCGGCGTCGCGATCGTGATCCTCGCGATCGTCATCGACCGGATCAGCCAGGGCTTCGGCCAGGAGCGGCGCGCGCGCCGCAGGCTCGCGCAGCAGCGCCGCCAGAAGGGCGCGTCGCGCGTGCCGTACCGGCTGCCGCGCCGGCCGGCGGCGCCCGGCGCCGACACGAACCCGCCGGCGGAATCGTCGCGCGCATAGCACGGGAGACAGACATGGCGACCATCGACGTCAAGCACGTCTACAAACTGTTCGGCCCGCAAGCCGCGCACGCGCGCGTGCTCGACCTGCTGCGCGGCGGCCGGCGCAAGGCCGACGTTCTGGCCGAAACGGGCTGCAACGTCGGGCTCAACGACGTGAGCCTCAGCATCGGCTCGGGCGAGATCTTCGTGATCATGGGCTTGTCCGGCTCGGGCAAGTCGACGCTCGTGCGGCATTTCAACCGGTTGATCGAGCCGACCGCCGGCGAGATCGTGATCGACGGCAGCGACGTGATCCGGCTCGACCCGCACGGGCTGCGCGCGCTGCGCCGCTACAAGGTCAGCATGGTGTTCCAGAACTTCGGGCTGCTGCCGCACCAGACCGTGCTCGACAACGCCGCGTATGCGCTGCGCACGCGCGGCGAGACGCGCCACGACGCGGCCGAGGCCGCGCGCAACTGGCTGTCGAAGGTCGGGCTCGACGGTTATGCCGATCACTACCCGGACGAGCTGTCGGGCGGCATGCGCCAGCGCGTCGGGCTGGCGCGCGCGCTGGCGGCGGATACCGACGTGCTGCTGATGGACGAGGCGTTTTCCGCGCTCGATCCGCTGATCCGCACCGAGATGCAGGACCAGCTGCTGCGTCTGCAGGCGACGCTGAACAAGACGATCGTGTTCATCACGCACGATCTCGACGAGGCGCTGCGGATCGGCAACAAGATCGCGATCCTGCGCGACGGCGCGCTCGTGCAGGTCGGCACGCCGGACGACATCCTGTCGCGGCCGGCGGATGACTATGTGAGAAGGTTCGTGGAGAAGCGCACGAGCGCGAGCTGAGCAATCGAAGCAGGATGGCAAAAGGCGCACCGCGTATCGCGGTGCGCCTTTTTTGCATGCGGCAGGCACGCCGCCGCCATCCGCTTCGGTCACAATGGCGGTTGTGACGGCGCGGGCGTATCAGCGGCCGCGGGTTGGACTGCATGGAAGCGGGAGGGCAACGAAGTGGTGAACAAGTTCAACGTGGATGGAAGGGCGATCGCGGACTGGCCGGCGTTTCACGATTTCTTCGTGGAGACGTTTCAATTCCCGGCCTATTACGGCCGGAACATGGATGCGTGGAACGACTGCATGAGCGACTATTGCTACGAGCGCGGTATGGTGTCGCTCCACATCGACAATGCGGTCGAACTGAAAGCAATGAACCGGGAGGTGTTTGACGCGCTGGTCGACTGCTGCGCGTTTATCAACTGGCGGGCGACGAAAGCAGGCGGCGACCCGTTGATGGTTTTGTCTTTCCGGGCCTAGATTTCCGGCACGAGCACGGGGAGCAGGGCTCCGGTACGATTCGTCCGTACCGGAGTTCGAAGGCGATCCTGATCTGTTCTTCAGTCGCTACGGGCGGGCTCTTTGCGTATGCCGACCGCCATCCGTTCAGACGTCAATCGGCGACAGTCTCGCGCTCGTTCGCCAGGTTGTCCGCTATGTCCCCCCGCAACGCATCGGCCAGGATCAAGTCCGCGCCTTTCTCCGCGACCATCATCGTCGGCGCGTTGATGTTGCCCGACGTGATGTTCGGGAACACCGACGCATCGACGATCCGCAGCGCCTGCAGCCCGTGCACGCGCAGTGCCGCATCGACGACCGACGCGCGCGGGTCCGGCCCCATCGCGCAAGAGCCGCACAGGTGGTAGATCGAGCCCGACTGCTCGCGGAAATACTGCAGCAGCGCTTCGTCGGAATCGACCTGCGGCCCCGGCGAAATTTCCTCGACCGTCATCGCGTGCAGCGCGGGCGCGCGCATCAGCGCACGAATCACCTTGCTGCCCTGCACGGCCTCGTCGAGATCCTTCTGCGTGGTCAGCGCGTTGATGTGGATCTTCGCGGCGTCTTCCGCCTGATTCGACGCGATCTCGATCGCGCCCCGGCTCGTCGGCCGGCACGGGTTGAACGCGATCAGGAAACCTGAATAAGGCTCGGGCTTGATGCTTGCGCGGTCGCTCTTCGGAATTCGATACGACAGCGGGTTGAAGTAGAGCTGGATGTTCGGCTCCTGCGCAGCGGCCGTGCCGCGGAAGAAACCGCCGGCCTGGTTCACGCTCATCGCGAGCGGGCCGCGCTTCGTCAGCAGATAGAGCAGCCCGATCTTCATCTTGCCGAGCAGCGTGCCCATCTCGTCGTTCAGCGTCGGCCGGTTCGCCTTGAAGTAGAAACTCACGCAAAGGTGATCCTGCAGGTTGCGGCCGACCGCCGGCAGCGCATGCACGAGCGGCACCTGGTGGCGCGCGAGCAGCGCCGGATCGCCGACGCCCGACAGCTGCAGCAGCTTCGGCGTGTCGACCGCGCCGGCTGCGAGGATCACTTCGCGCGCGGCCACGAGCGTTTCGTCGCCGTGCTCGCCCGCGACCACCACGCCGGTCGCGCGTGTGCCGTCGAACGTCACGCGCCGCACGAGCACGCCCGAGCGCAGCGTGAGGTTCGCGCGGCCCAGCGCGGGACGCAGGTACGCGAAGCTGCTGGAGCAGCGTTCACCGTTCTTCGTGTTCAGGTCGTAGATGCCCGCGCCTTCGAACTGCGCGCCGTTGAAATCATCGGTGCGCGGCAGGTTCAGTTGCCCGCAACCCTTCAGGAACTCGTGGACGATCGGATGCACGTCGGCCTTCATCGACGTGATGTGGATCGGCCCGGTCGAGCCATGATGCTGCGGATCGGTCGCGCCGGCCGCATGGGTTTCGAGCTTGCGGAAGTACGGCAGCACGTCGTCGTACGCCCAGCCCGGATTGCCGGCCTTCGCCCAGTCGTCGTAGTCGCTGCGCTGGCCGCGCACGTAGACCATCGCGTTGATCGAGCCCGAGCCTCCGACCACCTTGCCGCGCGGGCAATACAGCGTGCGGCCGGCGAGCTGCGCTTCGGGCTCGCTGTAATACATCCAGTTGTAGCGGCGGTTGTAGTAGGTCTTCGTGAAGCCGACCGGCACCTTGAACCAGAACGAGGCGTCGCGTTCGCCCGCTTCGAGCAGCAGCACCGAATGCCGGCCCGACTCGCTCAGGCGGCTCGCGAGGATGCAGCCGGCCGAGCCCGCGCCGACGATGATGTAGTCGTAGGTCATGTGGTGTCCTTCGCCGTCAGCCCTTCGCGGGCGCGAGATCCTTCACGTCGGCGGGCTGCGCGCCCATCTGCAGGTGCAGCCGCTCGCCGGTGTACGGCGTGTGGCGCTTCACGACGTCCATGTCCAGCTCGATGCCGAGCCCCGGCTCGGTCGACGGGACGATGTAGCCGTCTTCCCAGCGGATCGGCGTCTTCACGACCTCCGCGTGGAAGCCGCCCCACGTCATGATGCTTTCCTGGATCAGGAAGTTCGGCGTGCAGGTTGCGAGCTGGATGCTCGCGGCCGCACCCACCGGCCCGTTGTACAGGTGCGGCGCGATCTGCGCGTAATGCACTTCGGCGAGGCTCGCGATCTTCTTCGCTTCGAGCAGGCCGCCCACGCGCGCGACGTTCAATTGCAGGATCGACGCGCCGCCCGCCTGCAGCAGCTGGTGGAATTCGTACTTGGTCGTCAGGCGCTCGCCGGCCGCGATCGGGATCGACGTGTGCTTCGCGACGGCCGCCATCGCGTCTGCCTGCCCCGGCGGCACGGGCTCCTCGAACCACAGCGGGTCGTACTTTTCGAGCCGCTTCGCGAGCCGGATCGCCGACGACGGCACCATCTGCCCGTGCGTGCCGAACAGCAGGTCGGCCTTGCTGCCGACGGCCTCACGTACGCGACGGCAGAACAGTTCGCAACGGTCGAGCACTTCGAGCGACAGCTGGTGGCCCGAGTAGGCCGTATACGGCCCGGCCGGATCGAACTTGACGGCCGTGAAGCCGAGCTTCACGTTCTCGGCCGCGCATTCGGCGGCGAGGTCGGGGTCGTCGTAGTCGTATTCGCCCCGCGCGTTCTTCGGATAGAGATACGTGTACGAGCGCAGGCGTTCGTGGATCTTCCCGCCGAGCAGCTCGTATACGGGTTTGCCGGCCGCCTTGCCGATGATGTCCCAGCACGCCATCTCCAGCCCGCTGACGACGCCCATCATCGTCAGGTCGGGCCGCTGCGTGAAGCCGCTCGAATACGCTTGGCGGAACAGCCGCTCGACGTGGTGCGGGTCGTGGTTCAGCAGGTAGCGGTCGAACACGTCGTCGATGATCGGGCCCATCGCCTTCGGATGGAACGTCGCCGAATAGATCTCGCCGACGCCTTCGATGCCGTCGTCGGTTTTCAGCTTCACGAAGATCCAGTACATCCCGCCGATGTGCGGCGGCGGCACGGCGACGATATGGGTTTCGAGCGAGACGATCTTCATGCGGACTCCTGGATGCGGTTGAGGCGGTATTTGAGGAACGCGGCGGCGCCCGCGCCGCAGAGCGCGATCGCCGCGATATAGCCGAAATAGAGCTGGTAGCCGTGCGCGCCGGGGTAGGCGTGCGTGACGTAGCCGTTGATCAGCGGCACGAACACGTCGGGCGAATAGCCGATCACCGAGATCAGGCCGATCGCGAGGCCCGCGCAATGCGGCGGCACCTTGCAGTCGTCGAGCAGCGACCAGTACAGGCCGCGCACCGCGTAAGTCAGGATGCCGATGAACAGCACGAGCACGACGAGCATCGCCTGCGGGCTGTGCGGCGGCGCGACGATCAGGCCGACGAGCGACAGCGCCGCGAGCACGAGCGCCCAGAACAGCACGCTGACCTTCGACACGCGGTCGCCGAGATAGCCGCCGCCGATCCCGCCGATCGGGCGCATCCACAGCTTGAGCGTCGTGATGAAGCCGGCCGCCGTCGCGCTGAGCCCGAAATTGCCTTCGTGCAGATACGCGGAGAAGCTGTAGGTCGCCCAGAACACCTGGTAGCCGCAGAACACGATCGCCGCGACGAGCCACAGCTCGGGAATTGCCGCGAGCGTCTTCAGGTCGGCCAGCACGTTGCCGCGCGGGCGTGCCGCCGCGGCCGCGCGCGGCGCTGCGCGCGCCGGCTCCTTGACGAGCGCGAGCAGCACGCCGAGGGCGATGCAGGTGAACGCATAAAGATGCACGACGCGCGTGAAGCCGGCCGCGTCGGTGCCGCCGTGCGTCTGCGTCACGTACGCGAACAGCGTGATCGCGATCGTCGCGAGCAGCGCCTCGACGAGGCCGCGGCCGCCGTCGAGCAGGCCGAAGAAGCGGCCCTGTTCGTCCGGGCCCGCGATCGTGTTCACACGCTTGATCACGGCCGCCCAGAACGTGAGGCCCGTCGTCAACCCCCAGCAGCCGAAGATCAGCACCAGCGCGGGAAACGACGGCCCGGTCGCGTAGACGAGCCCGAGCGCGCCGGTGGCGATCAGCGAGAAGCAGATCAGCCGGCGCGGTGACAGGCGGTCCGCGAGCCAGCCGCTCGGCAGGTAGCTGACGAGGAAGATCGCGCCGAGCGACGAATACAGGTAGCCGAGCTGCACGTCGTCGATGCGGAAGAACTGCAGCATCGTCGGCTGGTAGACCTGCCGCAGGTACAGCATCGGGTAGATCGCGCCGGCGGCGATCACGAGCAGCAGCAGTTGCAGGTAGCGCTGCGCGCGCGAATCGCGCGCGGCGTGCGTGTCGGCGGGCAGCGCGTGCGGCGACGCGTGTGTCGACGGTTGGGTCGGCATGATGTCTTCCTCCATCAGACGTCCGCGCGGCGGAGGTCTGCAGATTTGTTATGAATGTCGGGATCGGGCAACGGCGGCGCACGGCGTGTCGCCGCGCGCCGGAACGGAACGTCAGTACTTCATGACGACGAGGCGCGTCTGCGTGAATTCGAGCATCCCGTGCTTGCCGTCATCGCCGCCGAGGCCCGAGCGCTTCCAGCCCGCGTGGAAGCCCTGGTACGGATCGGCCGGCGTGCGGTTCACGTAAAGCTCGCCGGCTTCGATCGCGTTCGCGACGGTCATCGCGGTGCGGTAATGCTCGGTGTAGAGCACCGACGACAGCCCGAACTGGTGGTCGTTCGCGAGCGCGATCGCTTCGTCGATCGTCGTATAGCGCAGCACGGGCATGATCGGGCCGAAGGTTTCCTCCTGCACGATCTCCATGTCCTGCCGCACGCCGGTCAGCAGCGTGGCCGGGTAGAAGAAGCCGGGGCCGTCGGGAATCGCGCCGCCGGTTTCGAGCGTCGCGCCGGCCGCGATCGCGCGTTCGACCATCCCGTGGATGTGCGCGCGCGCCGATGCGCTGACGAGCGGGCCCATCCGCGTGGCATCTTCCGCGCGGTCGCCGATGCGCACGGCCGCCATCTTCTCCTTCAGCAGCGCGACGAAACGATCGTGCACGCTGTCGTGCACGTACACGCGTTCGATCGCCGTGCAGAGCTGCCCGCAGTGCGTCGTCTTCGACGCGACGAGCGCGGCGACCGCGCGTTCGAGATCGGCGTCCGGCTCGATGATCGCGGGCGTCTTGCCGCCGAGTTCGAGCGACGGCTTCGCGATGTTCGCCTTGCAGTAGTCGAGCACGATGCGGCCCGCGTTCACGCTGCCCGTCAGCGTGATCATGCCGACCGCTGGGTGCGTGCACAGCGCTTCGGCGGTCGCGTGATCCATCGTCAGGATGTTGACGACGCCGGGCGGGAAACCCGCATCGTCGACGGCTTTCGCGATCTCGAACGCGGACACGGGCGTGTGGTTGCTCGGCCGCACGACCACCGTGTTGCCCGCGACCAGCGCGGGCGCGACCTTGCGCAGCAGCGTGTAGACGGGGTAGTTGAACGGGATCAGGCACGCGACGACGCCGATCGGCTCGCGGTGCAGGAACAGGTTTTCGTCGGGGGTGTCGCTCGGGATGATCTCGCCCTCGATGCGGCGCGCCCATTCCGCGTGGTAGCGGGTGATCTGGCCTGCATAGACGGCTTCGTTCGACGCGTCCTCGACGCTCTTGCCGGATTCCTGCGCGAGCGCCGCGCCGATGTCCGGCGCGCGTGCGGCCAGCGCGTCGGCGAGCTTGTGCAGGTACGCGGCGCGCTCGGCGCTCGGCAGCTTGCGCCATGCCTTCTGCGCGGCGGCCGCGGCGTCGACGGCGGCGAGCGCGTCGGCCGGCGTGGCGGCCGGCACACGCGCGAACTCGGCTTCGGTGGCGGGATTGCGGACGACGATGAACGCGTCGCTGTCCGGAACGACGAAACTGCCGTTCACGTAATTGCGTTCGGTGCGCATGAGGTGGCTCCTCCGATGGGTGCGGGCGGATCGCTGCGGGCGGCGAAACGCGCGTCACGGGACAGAGGCCATTCTGGTCATGCGTTTAACGCACGGCAAACGACTTATTTACGCATCGAACGTGAGAAAAACTCATGTTGCCCAGGCAAGGCCGGCGAAGCCCGCGCGGTCAGCGCAGCGGCACCTGCGGCAATGGCGACGACGGCTCCAGGTGCCGCTTCGACAGCCACACTTCCTGCTGCAGCCAGTCGCGGAACTGCACGATGTGCGGCAGGTTGGTCTGCTCGGGGCGGGTGACGAACCAGTACGACTGGTGGCCGTCGACGTGCACGTTCAGCACCTGCATCAGTTGCCCGGCCGCGAGCTCGCGCGCGACCATGTGGCGGTCGGCGATCGTGATGCCGAGGCCGTCGATCGCCGCGCGGATCGCATGGTCGAGCAGGTCGAATTCGTAGCCGCCGCGCGTGTCGACGTCGGCGATGCCGGCCGCCTTCAGCCAGTGCTGCCAGGTCAGGTAGCGCTGGTCGTCGGTCGCGAGCACGTGCAGCAGCGTGAAGCGGTTCAGGTCGATCGGCGCGCCGTCCTGGCGCAGCCGCGCATACAGCGCGGGCGCGCAGACGGCGATGTGCTGCTCCTGCATCAGCAGCGCATTGTCGAAGCCGTCCCATTCGCCGTCGCCGAAGCGGATCGCGCAGTCGAGCACGCGCGATTCGCCGAGGCTGTCGTGGATGCGCGTGGTCAGGCTCAGCTCGAACTCCGGGTGCGCGTCGCGCAGCCGGCCGAGGCGCGGCATCAGCCAGCGCGCGGCGAAGGTCGGCGGCACGTTCACGCGCAGCCGGTTCAGGTGGGTTTTCTCCTGCAGGCTGCGCACGGTCAGCTCGATCTTGTCGAACGACTGCTGCAGCGCGCGCAGCAGCACGCGGCCGGCGGCGGTCAGCTCGAGCTGGTGGTGGCGACGTTCGAGCAGCGTCTCGCCGAGCTGGCCCTCGAGCTGCCGGACCTGGCGGCTCACCGCGCTCTGCGTGACGTTGAGCAGTTCCGCCGCGCGCGTGAAGCTGCCGGTGCGTCCGGCCATCTCGAAGGCTTTCAGCGCGTTCAGCGCCGGCATCTTGCGTCTCACGGGCGGGGGCGTCGTTTGGTGGAGTAGTGCTTATTGTAGGGGCTGGGCGCCCGGGCCGGACGGGCGGCGTCGCGTGCCGGACGCGCCGGCATGCCGTCGCGCCGCGCGATCAGCGCCCAAGCCCCGCCATCAACGTGTACTTCAGCTCCACATACTCGTCGATCCCGTACTTCGACCCTTCGCGGCCGAGCCCCGACTGCTTGACGCCGCCGAACGGCGCGACTTCGGTCGAGATGATCCCGTCGTTGACGCCCACCATCCCGCTTTCCAGCGCGCCCGACACCCGCCACGCGCGGCCGAGGTCGCGCGTGTAGAAATACGCGGAGAGCCCGAACGGCGTGTCGTTGGCCGCGGCGATCGCCTCGTCCTCGGTCGCGAAGCGGAAGCACGCGGCGACGGGGCCGAAGGTTTCCTCCTCGGCGATCAGCATGTCCGGCGTCATGCCGGTCAGCACGGTCGGCTCGTAGAACGTGCCGCCGAGCGCGTGACGCCGGCCGCCCGTGACCACCGCCGCGCCTTTCGCGGTGGCGTCCGCGACGTGCCGCTCGACCTTGTCGAGCGCCGCGGCGTTGATCAGCGGCCCCTGGTCGACCTCACCCGCGAGCGCATCGCCGACGCGCAGTGTGCGCACGGCGGCGGCGAGCTTGCGCGTGAACGCGTCGTACACGCCGTCCTGCACGAAAAAGCGGTTCACGCACACGCAGGTCTGGCCCGTGTTGCGGAACTTCGATGCGATCGCGCCCTCGACCGCCGCATCGAGGTCGGCATCGTCGAACACGATGAACGGCGCGTTGCCGCCGAGTTCGAGCGACAGCTTCTTCAGCGTGTCGGCCGATTGCTTCGCGAGCAGCTTGCCGACGCGCGTCGAGCCCGTGAACGACAGCTTGCGCACGACCGGCGAGCCGGTCAGCGCCGCGCCGATCGCGACCGCGTCGCCGGACACCACGTTGAACACGCCGGCCGGCACGCCCGCGCGCTCGGCGAGCACCGCGAGCGCGAACGCGGACAGCGGCGTCTCCTCGGAAGGCTTCAGCACCATCGTGCAGCCGGCCGCGAGCGCGGGGCCGGCCTTGCGCGTGATCATCGCGAGCGGGAAATTCCACGGCGTGATCGCCGCGACGACGCCCACCGGCTCGCGCGTGACGACGATCCGCGTATCCGGCTTCGGGCTCGGGATCACGTCGCCGTACATCCGCTTCGCTTCTTCCGCGAACCATTCGAGAAAGCTCGCCGCGTAGCCGACTTCGCCGCGCGCCTCCGCCAGCGGCTTGCCTTGCTCGCGCGTCAGCAGATCGGCCAGCGCGTCGCGGTGTTCGAGCATCAGCTCGCCCCAGCGCTTCACGCGTGCGCCGCGTTCCTTCGCGCTCAGCGCGCGCCACGCCGGAAACGCACGCGCGGCCGCGTCGATCGCGCGCTGCGCGGTGTCGGCGCCGCCGTTCGCGACGTGCGCGATCGTCTCGCCGGTCGCCGGGTTCCGCACGGGGTAGGTCGCGTCGCCGGCGCCGCGCGGTTCGTGCCATTCGCCGCCGATGTAATGGCCGGTCCTCAGAAATTCACTCATCGTGTGTCGATCCTTCCGTCCTTCAGTCCGTGGCGAAGCTGCCCTGCGCCGCGCGCGGCTCGCGCGCGATGCGCGCGCCGGCCGTGTAGTCGTTGATCAGGTCGCACGGCGTGTAGTTGCGTTCCAGCTCGTAGCGCTCGTCGTCGGTGAGCTGCGTTTCGAGCGCGCCGAGCGCGCTGTCGAACTGCGCGACGGAATCGGCGCCCACCAGCATGCTCGCGACGCCGGGCCGGCTCAGCACCCACGCCTGCGCGATCTGCGCGGGCGGCACGCCGCGCCGCGCCGCGACCCTTGCGACCGATTCGGCGATCGCGCGCGACGCGGGGTCGCCGTACATCTGCGCGGTGAAGAAGTCGGTCTGGTTGCGTGTCGATTGCGGCTCGCAGGTCAGCAGGCCGCGCGCGAGCGGGCTGAACACCGACACGCCCACGCCCTGGTCGACGCAGTACGGCATCATCTCGCGCTCTTCCTCGCGATACGCGAGATTGAGCTGCAGCTGCATGTTGATCGGCTTGTCCCAGCCGTTGCGCTCGCAGGCCTGCATGATCTTCGCGAACTGCCACGTGTACATCGTCGACACGCCGAGGTAGCGCGCCTTGCCCGCGCGCACGATGTCGTGCAGCGCGCCCATCGTCTCCTCGACGGGCGTGTTCACGTCGAAGAAGTGCAGCATGTAGAGGTCGACGTAGTCCATGCCGAGCCGTGTCAGCGACCCGTCGATCGCGTCGAGGACGTGCTTGCGCGAATGGCCGCCCGCGTTCGGGTACGCGCCCATGTCGTAGCCGACCTTGGTCGTCACGACGATCTCCTCGCGGCGCGCGGCGCGCTTCAGGATGCGTCCGACCACTTCCTCGCCGACGCCCGTCGAGTAGAAATCGGCGAGATCGATGAAGTTGACGCCGGCGTCGAGCGCGCGGCGCACGATCGGCTCGCTCTGCGCTTCGTCGAAGATCCACGGCTTCCATTGCGGCGTGCCCATGTTCATCGTGCCGAGACACAGGCGGGACACCTTCAGGCCGGACCGGCCGAGGCGGACGTATTCCATGTTTCCTCCTGGTGCGGCCGTGCCGGCCGCGCGTTGTCCGTCAGTTCTTGTTCGGGGTGTAGAACGGGTTCGACACGTCGCGCGCGGCGGCGAACACCGCGTCGCGGTGCGGCAGCCCTTCCATCGCCGCGACGATCGCGTTGCGGCACGCGCGGTAGTTGTTCTCGAACACCGCGTCGAGATCGTCGGTCTTCGGGTTCACCCAGTTCGCCGACACGACGACCCAGTCGTTCTCCGCTTCCGGCGGCAGCGTGCCTTGCTCGAGCGCCTCGGCCACCGCCTTCGCGATGCCGGCCTGCGACGCGCCCCACGTCGCGTTGCCGTGGAAGTCGCCGTCGATCTGCGCCTTGTTCACGTACAGCGTGAGCGGCTTGGTCGGCACGCCGGGCTGCGCGATCACGACGAACGGCGCATGGCCGGCGGACGGCGTCGCGAGCGCGGTCGCGAACGCCTGGCCCGCGGGGCCGTCGCGCGGGCCGATCAGCACGTTGATGTGCGCGAGGTTCACGCCGGGGCCTTCGAAGCCTTCGCCGATGTACAGCGATTTGCGGGGGGAAGCAGTCATTGCGGTGTCTCGTCGATGTAGTTGGATGGGGCGAGGGTGGGCGGCCGCGCCGCCGCCCGTGAAACGATGTCTCCTGATCGACGCATGACGCCGGCGCGGCTCCGCTCCGGGAAATCCCTCGGCCGTGCCGCGCGGGCCGCGCCGGGCCTGGCTCCGGCGCACGCGCGCCGGCATGCGGCAGTGGCCGGCGACGCCCCGGGGCGCGATCCGGCTCCGGGTTTGTCATACCCGATCAGGGGTTGGAGCGCCGAACGCGTTTGGACAACAATCGGCGTACCCGAGGCCCTATCTTTCGTCTTCCCAATACTTTTCGAAAGCGAGTAATTCCGATGGTTGCCATTCAAAGTCCCGATTGGTCGAGGCTGAGCTCGCTCGACCCGGAACTCATCCGTGCGTTCGTCGCGGTCGTCGAAAGCGGCGGCTTCACCGCGGCGGCCCGGCAGCTGCATCGCACGCAATCGACGATCAGCCTGCGGATCCGCACGCTCGAGGACCGGCTCGGCACGCACTTGTTCATGCGCAACAGCCGGCGGCTCGAGCTGTCGCGCGACGGCGAGAATTTCCTGATCTACGCGCGACGGATCATCCAGGTGCAGAACGAAGCGATCATCGCGTTGAAGCAGAGCAGCAGCCATCGTGGCGCGCTGCGCTTCGGGCTGCCGGAGGACTATGCGGAACTGTGGCTGCCCGACCTGCTGAAGTCGTTCTACACGCTGCGTCCGGGCGCGCGGCTGCACGTGCACTGCCGGATGTCGCTCGAGCTGCTCGAGCGGCTGCAGGCCGGCGAGCTCGACGTCGCGCTGGTGGTGCGGCACGGCTCGCAGGCGGGTGGCCGGCATCTCGGCCGCGAGGAGGTGGTGTGGGCGGCGCATCGCGATTTCGCGCTCGATCCGCAGGCGTCGGTGCCGCTCGCGCTGTTCCCCGAGACGTGCTGCTACCGGCAGCGCGGGCTGCAGGCGCTGGCATCGATCGACCGGCCGTATCACGTCGTCTATACGAGCCAGAGCCCGACCGGGATCAAGGTCGCGGTGAACCACGGCGCCGCCGTGACGATGATCGACCGCTGCACGCTGCCGGAGAACTGGCGCGTGCTCGGCGCCGACGAGGGCCTGCCGCCGCTGCCGCCGGCCGATCTCGAACTGCATCGCTCGCCCGGCATCTGCGACCCGTCGACCGACGATCTCGCGTCGCTGGTCGAGACGATGGTCGACGAACGGCGGCGCGCGTCGGTCGAAGCGATCTCCTGAGGGCCTCGACGCGGGGGCTGGATCGGCCGGCCGCGCGCGGCCCGTCAGGCGTCGGCCTGCCCGGTCTGGCGCTGCAGATCGTCCATGATCTGCTCCGCGAGGAAGTCGCACGGCGGCCGCTTCGACTTCGTGCTGCGCGCGAGGATCAGTTCGAGCGGCGGCATGTCGGGCAGCCCGTGCGAGCGCCCGAGCACCGACAACTGCGGCGGGATCGCGCAGCGCGCGAGCGGCGCGACCGCGAGCCCCGCCTCCACCATGCTGAGCAGGCCGAGCAGGCTCGGGCTTTCATACGAGGTGCGGTACGGCAGCTTCACGCGTTCGAGGCTGCGGATCGCGTTTTCGCGCGCGACGCTGCCCGGCATGAACACCGCGATCGGCAGCGGCCGCTCCTCCCACACGCGCGGCCCGTTCGTCATCGCCGCCCACGCCATCGGCTCGTGGCGCACGAAGTCGCCCGACAGGCCCTTCACGCGCGTGCCGCACACGAGGTCGACGGTGCCGTCCTTGATCAGCGGCGCGAGCGCGCTGCTCGGCAGGCCGATCACCTGGATCTCGACCTTCGGATACGACGCCGAGAATTTCTTAAGTACTGAAGGAAGAAGCGACGACGCGTAGTCGTCCGGCACGCCGATCACGACCTTACCCGTGACCTCCGGCCGCACCACGGCCGCCCACGCCTCGTCGCGCAGCGCGAGCATGCGCCGCGCGAAGCCCAGCAGCACCTCGCCCTCGCGCGTCAGCACGATGCTGCGCGGGCGGCGCACGAACAGCGGCCGGCCCAGCGCATCCTCGAGGCTCTTGATCTGCATGCTGACGGCGGATTGCGAACGGTTCACGGCTTCGGCGGCGCGGGTCATGTTGCCGGTCTCGGCCACCGCGACGACGGTGGCGAGCACGTCGTGATCGAGCATCTTCATCGGTATCAGGAAAACTGAACGTAACGATCAACATTATGCGTTTTTATTGTCGTTATGTGTCTGCCATAGTGCGATCGGGCAGGCGATACCGCCTGCCACACCGGTTCGTCGGGCCGTTCCCGGCGACGGCGGCGCGCAGGCCGGGCCCGCGGGGTTGAACAAGGAAGAGTGGTGTATCGATGATGGACCATCCGTTGCGCGCCGCACTGGCCGCGGAATTGCATGCGCGGCCGTTCCTGCGGCTGGCCGAAGCCGTGTCGCTCACGCATTACGCGATCTATTCGGATGGCGAAGCGGCGATCCACGAAACCCTGCTGCACGCGCTGTGCCGCGACGCCGGCATTGCCGCGCCGCACGACGGCGCGACGCACTACGCGGTGCAGTCGCCGAGCGGCTGGCACCTGAAGTGGGAGCGCCACACCGAATTCTCGACCTTCACGTTCGTCGCGCCGCGCCGCGACACCGGCTATTTCGACGATCTCGCGATCGAGGGCATCCCGGCCAGCTGGTTCGCACGCCTGAACGGCATCCGCTTCGTCGCGGTGCGCATGGATCTGCTGTCCGGCGACGCCGCGCGGCTCGCCTGCGCGGACCTGCGGCGCTGGATCGACGGGCCGATCCTCGTCGGCAGCAACGTGCTCGGCGGCGGCAAGGTGTTCTGCGACTGGCACGTGCGGCCCGACGGCTTCATGCGATTTCTCGTCGTCGACGAGGATTTCCGCGAAGAGCAGGGCGGCCGCCTGCTGCAGCGTCTCTACGAAATCGAAACCTACCGGATGATGGCGCTGCTCGCGCTGCCGGTCGCGCGCCGGATGAGCCGCGAGCTCGACGAGATCCACGCGTCGCTGCAGGCGCTGATGCAGCGCATGGATGCGGGCGGCGCGCACGGCGACGACGCGGCGCTGCTGGTCAAGCTCACGCATCTGGCGGTGCGCGTCGAATCGCTGTCGGGCTCCGGCGGGCGCTTCAGCGCATCGCGCGCGTACGAGAAGCTCGTGCTCGCGCGCATCCAGGAGCTGCGCGAGGAGCGCATCGAAGGCATGCCGACGATCGCGGAATTCATGGAGCGGCGCTTCGCGCCGGCGATGGAAACGTGCCGCAGCGTGTGGGCGCGCCACGAGCAGATCGCCGCCCGCATCGCGCGCGCGGTGGACCTGCTGCGCACGCGCGTCAATCTCGCGCAGGAAAAGGACGTCACGCGACTGCTCGCCGGCATGGAGCGCACCGCGCGCAACCAGCTGCATCTGCAGCACGCGGTCGAAGGGCTGTCCGTCGCCGCGATCTCGTATTACGTGCTGTCGCTCGCGGCCGCGGCGTTCAAGGCGCTGCACGTGCTGAGCCTGCCGGTCGATCCCGAACTGGCGGAAGGGCTGCTGATCGCGCCGGTCGTGCTCGCGGTGATCCACATCACGCGGCGCACGCGCGCGCATCTCGCGCGGGCGGACGGTGCGCACGACGGCGAACCGGCGCAGGCCGTGAAGTTGATTTAGAACATCAATGACATATCAAGGAGTGGAGATGACTTTTTCGCAGATGCAGGCGGGGTTTTCCGTCGTCGGCATGGACGATTTCGATGCGCCGATGCAGGACGACACCGTCGTGGCGGACGACGCGCGCGTGTCGTCGTATCAGGCGGTGTTGCAGGAGCCGATGGTGTCGCTCGTCGGCAGCACGAGCGACCGGCCGGATGTCGCGACGGTCGCGATTCTCGGCTACAACTGAGCACGCCTGCCCGGATGCGCGCCGGGATGACCCGCGCGCATCCCGCTACCCGCGCCGTTTGACGGCCGCCCGGCGCGGCGTGCCTGCCGCGCCGTGTTCGAGCGCCAGCTCGATGAACGCGCGCGCGGCCGCGCTCCGGTACGCACCCTTGCGCTGCATCAGCACCGCCGTGCGTTTCAGCAGCGGCGGTGCGAGCCCGACCGCGACGAGATCGTCGCGGTCGCCGGCTATCGTCGCCGGCAGCAGCGTCGCGAGATTCGTGCGGCGCACGATCTCGATCACCGCACTCAACGCATTCGCCTCCATCAGCACCCGCGGCCGCATCTCGTGCTGCCCGCAATAGCGGTCGATCTGCTCGCGCGTCGCGAATTCCGCGGTCAGCAGCACGAGCGGCACGTCGTTCAGCGCGCGCAGCCCGACCGTGCGCTTTCCCGCAAGCGCATGCGCGCGGTTCACCACCAGCGCGAGCGTCTCCACCAGCAGCTTCTTCACCTCGATATCCGCGCTTTTCACCTCGTCGAACGCGATGCCGACGTCGAGCTCGTCGTCGGCGAGCAGCGCCTCGATGCGTTCCTGCGGCATCTCGCGCAGCGTCAGCGCGATCTCCGGATAGCGCGCATGGAACGCCGCGACGAGCGGCCCGACCAGGTAGGTCGTGAAGGTCGGTGTGATCGCAACCCGCAATGAGCCGCGGCTCAGGTCGTGCACGTCGTGGATCGCGCGGCGCCCCTCCGCGAGATCGTGCAGCGCCTGCCGCGCATAGCGGAAATACACGTCGCCCGCGTCGGTCAGCCGCGTCACGCGCCCCGTGCGGTCGAACAGCTGCGCGCCGAGCGTCTCCTCGAGCTGCCGGATCTGCTGCGACAGCGCGGGCTGCGACACATGCAGCGCGGCGGCTGCGCGCGTGAAGCTGTGGTGCTCGGCCACGGCGAGGAAGTAGTGGATGTGTCGCAGCAGCATGTCGATTCCCATATAAGTGATGCTTATCCGATCGATCATAAATCGATCTTTTACCTTATTGAAAGTCCGGCGTAACCTGTCCTCCATCGATTCCCCACCAACCCGGAGGAAATGGGATGAAGGACATCATCGAAGGCTTTCTGAAATTCCAGCGCGAGGCGTTCCCGGCGCGCGCCACGCTGTTTCGCGATCTCGCACGCCAGCAGAACCCGCGCGCGCTGTTCATCTCGTGCTCGGACAGCCGCCTCGTGCCGGAACTCGTCACGCAGCGCGAGCCGGGCGACCTGTTCGTGATCCGCAACGCCGGCAACATCGTGCCGTCGTACGGCCCGGAGCCGGGCGGCGTATCCGCGTCGGTCGAATATGCGGTGTCGGTGCTGCGCGTGTCGGACGTCGTGATCTGCGGCCACTCCGATTGCGGCGCGATGACTGCGATCGCGACCTGCCAGTGCCTCGACCATCTGCCGGCCGTCGGCCACTGGCTGCGCTACGCCGATTCGGCGCGCGTCGTGAACGAGGCGCGCACGCATCGCAGCGAGGGCGACCGTATCGACGCGATGGTGCGCGAGAACGTGATCGCGCAGCTCGCGAATCTCAACACGCACCCGTCCGTGCGGCTCGCGCTCGAGGAAGGGCGTCTCGCGCTGCACGGCTGGGTGTACGACATCGAATCGGGCGGCATCGACGCGTATGACGGCGCCGCCGGCCGGTTCGTTTCCCTCGCGGACCATCCCGAGGTCCGCGCCACGCCCGCGCCGCTTGCGGTCGCGGCCTGAGTTTGTTCCCGTATCGTTCACTTCAACCAGCGAGGTATTGCCATGATCCAGTCCCATCACAGCCAGACCGCCCGCCAGGCATTGGCCGACGTCGTCGTCGCCGCGAAGATGCGCAAGAACCTGTCGTTCGCGCAGCTGACCGAAGGCACCGGCCTGAGCGAAGCGTTCGTCACCGCGGCGCTGCTCGGCCAGCATCCGCTGCCGGCCGACGCGGCGCGCAGCGTCGCCGAGAAGCTCGGCCTCGATGACGATGCCGTGCTGCTGCTGCAGACGATTCCGCTGCGCGGCAGCATCGACGATCGCGTGCCGACCGATCCGACGATCTATCGCTTCTACGAGATGCTGCAGGTGTACGGCACGACGCTGAAGGCGCTCG
This sequence comes from Burkholderia sp. SRS-46, assembly GCF_004343775.1. Taxonomy (GTDB): domain Bacteria; phylum Pseudomonadota; class Gammaproteobacteria; order Burkholderiales; family Burkholderiaceae; genus Burkholderia. Next base: position 490,567 of record NZ_PTXL01000005.1, read on the forward strand.
TTCACGAGAAGTTCGGCGACGGCATCATCAGCGCGATCAACTTCAAGCTGGACGTGCAGAAGGTCGACGATCCGGAAGGCGGATCGCGCGCGGTGATCACGCTCGACGGCAAGTATTTGCCGACCAAGCCGTTCTGATGCGGATGGCCGGTGCGAGGCGCCGGTCGTTTCGCTTCGGTTTCCTGCCCGGTGGCGTCGCCGGGCTTGTCCTTGATGGCGCCGTTTCGGTCAGTCACGCAAGGGCCGGCAGCCGAGGCACTGCCGCGCGGCCATCGTGGCAGAATGGCCGGCCCGCCACTCCGTGACGCCGCCCTCACATGACCCCCTCGTCGACCATCGCCATCCAGCTCGCCGCCATCGGACAACCCGCCGCGCGCGATGCCATCAGCCGCAAGCTCAACGCATTCAACGACGCGATCACCGGCCAGCCGGACAACACCGCGCTCGACCTCTACGTGACCGACCCGCAGACCGGCGACGTGCTCGGCGGGCTGGTCGGCCGCACGTCGCTGGGGCTGTTCTTCATCGACCTGCTGTTCGTGCCCGAATCGCTGCGCAAGAGCGGCCTCGGCAGCAAGCTGCTGAGCGACGCGGAAGCCGAGGCGAAGCGGCGCGGCTGCGCGCGCGCCGTGCTCTACACGATCACGTTCCAGGCGCCCGGGTTCTACGAGAAGCTCGGCTATCGCGTGTTCGGCGAGGTGCCTTGCCAGCCGGAAGGCGTCGCCCGCGTGTTCATGGTGAAGGACCTCTGAGCCTCTGCACCGCCGATCGCGAGTCGTGATACTATCCCGCCCCTTTCATTTTCTGACCCGGCTGGTCCGGCGGCAACGGGCGAGCGGCAACGACTCAGCGAGGATGGCATGCACCAGATCGTGGTCGAAGGTTTGGCCAAAACCTACCGCATTGCGGAACGGCAGCCGGGCATGCTCAGCATGTTCCGCCGCCGCTGGCGCGAAGTCGAAGCGCTGAAGGACGTCAACTTCAGCCTGCAGCGCGGCGAACTGCTCGGTTTCATCGGCCCCAACGGGGCCGGCAAGTCCACCACCATCAAGATCCTGTCCGGGATCCTGCGCCCCACCGCGGGCAGGGTCGAGATCGAGGGCCGTGTGCCGTTCGACAACCGCATCGCGCACGTCGCGCGCATCGGCGCGGTGTTCGGCCAGCGCAGCCAGCTGTGGTGGGACTTGCCCGTCATCGACGGCTTCGACCTGCTGCGCGACATCTATCGCGTGGACCCCGGCGCCTACCGCCGCACGCTCGACGAGCTGGTCGCGATGCTGCGGCTGGAGCGCCTGCTCGACCAGCCGGTGCGCCAGCTGTCGCTGGGGCAGCGGATGCGCGCCGAGATCGCGGCGGCGCTGCTGCACACGCCGTCGATCCTGTTCCTCGACGAACCGACGATCGGCCTCGACGCGCCGTCGAAGCTGGCCGTGCGCGAGTTCGTCAAGGAATTGAACCGCGCGCGCGGCGTGACCGTGGTGCTGACCACGCACGACATGCACGACATCGAGGCGCTCGCGCAGCGCGTGATCGTGATCGGCCACGGCCGCGTGCTGGCCGACCAGCCGTTCGACGCACTGCGCGCCGGCGTGCTGTCCGATCGCCGGTTGCTCGTGGATTTCGCGGGCGCCGCGCCCGCGCTCGACATCGACGGCGCGCAACTGCTGCGGCGCGACGGCCGTTCGGCCGAGTTTGCGTTCGACCCGCGCATCGTCAGCGCGCCGGCCATCATCGCGCGCATCGCGGCCGACCATGCGGTGGAGGACATCCGCGTCGAGCAGCCCGCGATCGAGGAAGTCATCGCGCGCTTCTACCATCTGCACGGCGCGACCGAGGCATGACCCGATGAACGCCTTTCGCCCGTACGCGGCGGCGTTCGCCGCCCGTTTCAAGACCCTGATGCAGTACCGCGCGGCGGCCTGGGCCGGCTTCACGACCCAGTGCTGGTGGGGCGCGCTCAAGGTGCTCGTGTTCGCGGCCTTCTATCGGCATGCGTCGCAGGCGCACGCGCCGATGACGCTCGAGCAGGCGATCACCTACACCTGGCTCGCGCAGGCGCTGTTCTCGCTGCAGCCGTGGAGCGGCGACCCCGACATCGCATCGGCCGTGCGCACCGGCGGGGTGAGCTTCGACCGGCTGCGCCCCGTCGATACGTATGCATGGTGGTTCGTGCGGGCGGTCGCATGGCTGAGCGCGCGCGCGTTGCCGCGCACCGCGCTGATGTTCGTCGCCGCCGCGATCGTGCTGCCGCTCGTCGGCCTCGGCGAGTGGGCGTGGCGCGCGCCGGCCGATGCGACGCAAGCGGCGCTGTTCGCGGTGTCGCTGCTGCTGATGATCGTGCTCGCCGCGTCGTTCGTGATGCTGCTCAATCTGTGCATCGCCGCGACGCTGAACGACCGGGGCATCAACACATTCGCGCCGGCGTTCGTGATCCTGTTCTCGGGCAACCTGATTCCGCTCGGCTTCTTTCCCGACTGGCTCCAGCCGCTGCTGATCGCGCAGCCGTTCGCCGGCATGCTCGACATCCCGCTGCGCCTCTACATCGGCACGCTCAGCGGCGCCGCCGCGTACGCGGGGCTCGCGTGGCAGGCATTCTGGATCGTCGTGTTCGTCGCGCTGGGCCGCATGGGCCTCGACCGCGTGATGAGCCGGCTCGAAGTGCAGGGAGGCTGACACCATGAACACCGCACGCATGCTGTCGCGCTACTTCGCCACGTCGGTGCGCGCGCAGCTTCAGTATCCGGCCTCCAGCCTGCTGCTCGGCGCCGGTGCATTCCTGACCAACATCATCGAGCTCGCCGGGATCTGGGCGCTGTTCGACCGCTTCGGCGACGTGCAGGGCTGGCGTTTCGGCGATATCTGCATGTTCTTCGGCATCGTCAGCATCAGCTTCGCGATCGCCGACTTCCTCAGCCGCGGCTTCGACGTGTTCGGCAGCGAGTTCATCCGCACCGGCGATTTCGACCGCGTGCTGCTGCGCCCGCGCACGGCCACGCTGCAGCTCATCGGCCACGATTTCAGGCTGCGCGTGATAGGCCGGCTGCTTCAGGGGATCGTGGTGCTGGCGGTCGGCAGCCACGCGCTCGATTTCCAGTGGGGCGCGGTGTCGGTCGGGCTCGCGTTGTGGACGATCGCCGGCGGCGTCGCGCTGTTCTTCGGGCTGACGGTGCTGCAGGCGACGCTCGCGTTCTGGACGGTCGAGAGCCTGGAGGTGGTCAACGTCGTCACGTATGGCGGCGTGCAGGCGGCGCAGTTCCCGCTCAGCCTGTACGCCGGCTGGCTGCGCAATTTCCTGATCTTCGTCGTGCCGATCGCCTGCGTCGCGTACTTCCCGGTGCTCGCGATCCTCGGCAAGCCCGACCCGCTCGGCGCGCCGGACTGGTTCCTGCCGCTCGCGCCGGCGGTGGCGTTCGTGTTCCTTGCGATCACCTTTGCCGCGTGGCGGCTGGGCGTGCGCAAGTACACGTCGACCGGCACCTGAAGCGGGCGCTGCGCGGGCATCAGTTCAACCGCGCTTCGCCCGATGCCGCCGGCGCACTCCGGAACACGAGCGCGAGCAACTGCCGCCGCGATTCGATGCCGAGCTTCGCGAACGCGCGCTTCGCGTAGGTATCGACCGTCGACGGCTTGATGCCCATCGACTGCGCGACCGCGGGCGTCGACATCCCCTGCACGAACGCGGCGCACACCCGCGATTCTCGCGACGTCAGCTTGCCGAACAGGTGCGGCAGCCACTGCGCGAGCCGGTCGTCGGTGGGGGCGGCCGGCGCGTCGTCGAGCGGAATCGCGCCGGCGATACGCCGGTGCGGCGCGGCGCGGCCGACGCGGAAGGCTTCGACCTGCATTTCCACACGATCGGTGATCGCGCGGTGCGGATGGCGCTCGACGCGCTGAAGCGCGAGCGGCCGGCGCGCGACCGCCGTCCGCAGCTCGCGCACGTGCAGGTGATCGACCAGGCTGACGTCGCGCGCTTCGCGCAGGTGGGGGCGATTGCGTCGATCCAGGCGGTATGGGCCGACGTTCCGCTGCCGCAGCAGCAGGCGTACCGGCAACTGTTCGGCGACGCGCGGATGGCGCGGCAATACGCGTTCCGCGATCTCGCCGACGCGGGCGCGCGGCTGTCGGGCGGCTCGGACTGGCCGGTGTCGACGCAGAACCCGATGGTCGCGATCGAGCACGCGGTGCGGCGTGCGCGCGCGGGCGATGCGGATGCGCCGGTGTTCCTGCCGGAGCAGCGGCTCGATCTCGATACGATGATGCAGGCGTATACGCATCATTCGGCATTCAGCCTGCGCTTCGATGACGAGGCCGGCGAGATCGTCGTGGGGCGGCCGGCTTCGTTGGCGGTGCTGTCGAACGACGTGCGGACGGTCGAGCCGCATCGGCTCGCGAGCGTCGATATCGCGTTGACGCTGTTCGAAGGCGAAGCGGTGTACGGCGGGCTGTGACACGCCGTCGTAACGGTCGAATCGACTCTATGGCGTCGGGTTTCCGGTGCGCGGCGCGCACCGTACCGGAAAATTTCCGTCGTACTGTACCGCCTGGGGCAGGCGCTTTTTGACGATACTCGTGTCTTTCACGGAGACCGTCCGATGCCCCTCATCGACTTCAAATCCTTGGCCGCCGAGCAAACGCAAGCGTGGCAATCCTCGATTGTCGCCAAAGTCAGCTCGGCCAATATCAAGGTTCTTCGTATGGACGCCCAACCCTACGACGAGGAGATTCACGACTACAACGAGGGCTTGCTGGTCGTCGACGGACGGCTTCTGCTCCAAGTCGGCGCGGAGACGATCACGGTGGATGCCGGGCAGATGTATCTCGCGGAGGCGGGGACTGCGCACGCGGTTCTGCCGGGAAGCCACGGGACGCTCGTCATTGTCGATGTGTGAAGGTTGAGCGAAGACTGGCGAATCGTTTGCGGTTGGCCTGCGGCCGTTTCGGGGCGGCCGCAGGTGATCTTCGAGAAAATCAACCGATCGCGCGCATCGCGTGCCGCAATTCCTGATAGCTGCGCAGCCCCGCCACGCCGAGTTCGCGTCCGATCCCGCTCAGCCCGAACCCGCCCCAGCACACATGCGGATAAATGAGCTGCGGCGCATTGATCCACACGAGCCCCGCGCGCACGCGCGCCTGGTATTGCTTCGCCTGCGTCGCATCACGCGTCACCACGGTTGCAACGAGCCCGTAGCGCGTGTCGTTCGCCAGCGCGATCGCCTCGTCGTCGGTGCGGAACGACTTCACGCACGCAACCGGGCCGAATACTTCGTCGGCCCACAGCACGTTGTCGGCAGCGGGCTCCGCGATCACGACCGGCGCCATGAAGTAGCCGTCGCCGCTCGCATCCGCCACGCGGCCGCTGAACGCCACCTGCGCGCCGCTGTCGATGCCCCGCTGCAGCATGGCCTCGACGCGCGCGCGGTGCGCGGCCGAGATCAGCGGCCCCATCGCGACGTTCTCCACGCTCGGCGGCGCGACGACGAGCGCGCGCACGGCCGTCTCGAACGCGGCCATGAAGCCGCGATACAGGCTGTCGTGCACCAGGATGCGTGCGGTGGCCGAGCACATCTGGCCCGCGTTCGTGAACGCGCCGGCCACCGCGAGCGCGACCGCGACGTCGAGATCGGCGTCGTCGCGCACGATCAGCGCGGACTTGCCGCCGAGCTCCAGCGTCACGCGCTTCATGTCGTCGGCTGCAGTGCGCATCACCTGCTTGCCGGCGGCGGTGCTGCCGGTAAACGAGATCTTGTCGATCAGCGGATGCGCGGCCAGCGCCGCGCCGACGTCGGCGCCGCCGTTCACGATGTTCATGACACCATCCGGCACGCCGGCCTCGGCGACGATGTCGAACAGCGCGTGTTCCGCGGGCGACGTCAGCTCCGACGGCTTGAGCACCACCGCGCAGCCGGCGGCCAGCGCGGGCGCGAGCTTCCACGCGGTCGTCACCATCGGGAAATTCCACGGCACGATCAGCGCGGCAACGCCCACCGCGTCGTGAAAGCGCTCGGCCGTCACGGTCTCGCTCGGCAGCGCGACAGGCTCCGCCGCGAACGTCGCCGGGTCCGCGCACAGCGCCGCGTAGTACGCGAACGTCGCGGCGATGCCGCCGACGTCGGCGTCGGCCTCCAGCGGCGGCTTGCCGCTGACCTGCATCTGCAGCGCCGCGAGGCGCGCGCGATCGGCCTCGACCAACTCGGCGATCTTCGCGAGGATCTTGCCGCGCGCGGCCGGCGGCGTGTCGCGCCAGCCGGCGAACGCGTCGCGCGCGGCGCGCACCGCCTGATCGACGTGCGCGGCCGACGCGAATTCCTGCCAGCCGATCGTGTCGCCGGTCGCGGCGTTGAAGAGCGGCGCGCCGGCATCGTCGGCGTGCGCGCGGAGATATTCGCCGGCGATGCGTGCGGCGGGCAGCACGAGCGTCGCGGCGGCGGGGGAAAGCGGTGCGGTGGACATGGTGGCGCTCCTGTCGGTCGGGTTCAACGGTAGGCGACGCCCGGCATCACGCAGAGCATCTCGAACGCGAGGTTCGCGCCGACGAGTGCGGTCGTGCCGACCGGGTCATAGGGCGGCGACACTTCGACGAGATCGGCGCCGACGATATTGAGCCCCTTCATGCCGCGCACGATCTCGAGGCCCTGCTGCACGGTCAGGCCGCCGACTTCCGGCGTGCCGGTGCCCGGCGCGAACGACGGATCGAGGCCGTCGATGTCGAAGCTGAGGTAAACCGGCGTGTCGCCGACGCGCTCGCGCACCTGCGCCATCAGCGGCGCGAGCGACTTGTTCCAGCATTCTTCCGCCTGCACGACGGTGAAGCCCTGCGCGCGACACCAGTCGAAATCGTCGGCGTGGTAGCCGGTGCCGCGCAGGCCGATCTGGGTGACCTTGTCGCACTGCAGGAGGCCGTCCTCCACCGCGCGGCGGAATGGCGTGCCGTGCGCGATCTTCTCGCCGAACATCGTGTCGTTGACGTCCGCGTGCGCGTCGACGTGCACCACCGCGACCTCGCCGTACTTCCGGTGCAGCGTGCGCAGGATCGGCCACGCGATCGTGTGGTCGCCGCCGAGCGTGATCGGCCGGCAGCCGGTCGCGACGATCGCGTCGTAGGCTTCCTCGATGCGGCGCACCGAATCCTTCAGGTCGTACGGGTTGGTCGCGACGTCGCCGATGTCGGCCACCTGCAGCGAATCGAACGGGGCGGCGCGCGTGGCCATGTTGTACGGGCGCAGCAGCACGGATTCGCTGCGGATCTGGCGCGGCCCGAAGCGCGCGCCCGAGCGGTTGGAGGTGCCGAGATCGAGCGGCACGCCGACGAAGCACACGTCGAGCCCGTCGGTGGTGGCGGCCTGCGGCAGGCGCATCATCGTGGCGATGCCGCCGAAGCGCGGCATCTCGTTGCCGCCCATCGGCTGATTCAGTTCGCGGTGCATGGGGGCCGTCTCCTCTGTCTGGTGAAAAACGATCGGCCGATGGTAGAGGAGAACACCCGCGCGAAGATTTCGAAGTCGCAACGTTTACATCGACAGGCCTCGATGCAAGCGGAGATGCCGCTCAGCCCGCGAGCGGGGCGATCACGGCGGCCTCCGCCGCGACCGCTTCGGGCGCGGCGCCGCCCCACGCGGCCAGCTCGCGCTTGGTGCGCACGCCGAGCTTCGCGAACGCGCGCTTCACGTACGACTCCGCCGATGCCACGCGCACGCCGAGAATGTCGGCGGTTTCGGGCACCGTCTTGCCCGACAGCAGGTGCTTGCAGGTTTCGTATTCGCGCTTCGACAGGCGGATGCCGTCCGCCGCGAGTCGCGCGTCGAACAGCGCGAGCGGCGGGCGGTCGGGCGTCGGATGCGCGACGCGCCGCGCGGCGGTCGTCGACGCATGCAGTTCGAGCAGCGGGAACAGGACATCGCTGACGCTGCGAAAGCGGTTCATTTCGGCGAGCGTGAACGGCGGCTGGTCGCGCCCGCGTTCCAGCGCGATCGAATGCTGCGAAAAGCGGGTGCCGCGCGCGAGCACGCATTCGTGCCCGATGCGCACGTCGTCGAACAGGCGCTGGCGGAATTCGCCGGGCGGGATCGCGGCGATGTCGCGCACCACGAGCAGCGTGCCCGTCTTGCCGCGCAGGCCCGCGAACAGCGGGTCGCTGTCGAGGAAGCGCTCGTAGTAGAGCGTCATCACGTCGGAGATTTCGGACGACGCCGTGCCGATGCCGCTGCTGCCGATCCACTCGCACCGGTAGCCGGTCGGCATCGTGCCGTCGACCCGCGAACGCTCGACGTGCGCGACGTCGAGCGGCACCACCTGGTTCAGCAACTGGGTCAGCCGAGGCACGAAATGCGGGGTGCCGACGGTCTCGATGAGCTCGCCCAAGGTCTTGAACGACACGTTGCACGCATCGCCGTCGCGAGGGAAGGGGTTCACGTTGAGCAGCATGCGGGTTCCCCGGGGTGGAAAACCGGCGGATTGTAGCGCTCGCCAAGCGGAACGTCTGTAAGGGGAAGTACGGCCATGCGCCGCCGGGCCGGGAAAACGACGCTTGTCCCCCCCGAAGGGGGGCATACCGGGGCGGCGCAAGTGCGTAACGTTGGTCCTGCTCTTTCAATCACGAGAAAAACGATTCAGATGACTAAATTGATCAAGGACATCCTGCCGCTCGGCGCCAACGTCGGTGAATTCACCAAGCTGGACTTCGGCATGGACGAAAGCGACTGGCGCGCGGCCGAAGGCAAGAGCGGCAACTACATCGTCGGCTGGTGGGAGGGCAAGGTCGGCGCGGTCGACTTCCCGGAAACCGCCGCCGACGAAGCCGTGTGGCTCGTCGAGGGCCGGATTGCGTTGACCGACGTCGAAGGCAACCGTCAGGAATTCGCGCCGGGCCAGGGCTACCTGCTGCCGGCCGGCTTCGCGGGCCGCTGGGAAACGCTCGAGGACGCGAAGAAGTTCTACGTGCTGCTCGACAAGGCGTGAGGCCCGCGCCCGCCGTCGACGTGTCGTCCCGTCGTCCGGGTGACGCGCGCGGCGGCGGTGCGTGCGGTCGTCCGCCCAGCGAAGCGCGCCGCGTGCGTGCCGCGATGCAATGTCATGGCTGAGATCAGGAATATGGAAGTCAAGGAAGCGAAACAGACCGCGCCGGCCCGCCCCCACGCATTGCGTGGCGCGCCGGTCGCATTGAGCGTCGACGAGGCGCTCGCCGATACGAAGCTGTTCCCGTACTGGCTCGACAACCCGGCCGCGCCGGCGCCCGAGCCGGAGCTCGTCGGCGACGCGCGCGCCGATCTGCTGATCGTCGGCGGCGGCTTCACGGGGCTGTGGGCGGCCGTGCAGGCGAAGGAGCAGATGCCGCACCTGAACGTGGTGCTGATCGAGGCGGGCAAGGTCGCGCACGGCGCATCGGGCCGCGCGGGCGGGATCATCTCGACGTCGGTGATGCACGGGCTGCCGAACGCGGTGCGCGTGTTCCCGAACGACATCGCGCAGCTCGAGACCTTCGGCCACCACAACCTCGACGGTTTCGAGGAGACGCTGAAGCGCTACGACATCGACGCGGACATCGAATGGAACGGCGAGATGACCGTCGCGGTCGACCCCGACCATCTCGCGCATTTGCGCGGCGACCATGACCTGCACCGTCAATACGGCCACGACGTGGTGCTGCTCGATCGCGACGAGACGCTCGCGCAGCTCGCGTCGCCGCTGTTCGCGGGCGCGCTGTGGTCGCGCAACCGCAGCGGCATCGTGCATCCGGCGAAACTCGCGTGGGGCCTGAAGCGCGCGGCGCTGTCGCTCGGCGTGAAGCTGTACGAGCACACGCCGCTCGTGACCGTGACCGACGAAGGCAGCACGGTCTACGTGACGACGCCGAAGGGCAGCGTGCGCGCGCCGCGCGTGGTGTTCGGCAGCGGCACCGCGAAGGTCGGGATTCCCGACATCAACCGCCGCGTGGTGCAGGTGCGCGACCACGTACTCGCGACCGAGCCGCTGACCGACGAGCAGCTCGCGCGAATCGGCTGGAAGAATCGCCAGGGCGTGTACGACACGCGCACGCAGCTCAACTATTTCCGCCTGACGAAGCACAACAACATCATCTTCGGCGGCCTCGTCAGCTATCACTTCGACGGCGATCCGGAACCGCGCCAGGACGGCGAGCGCGAAACCTACCACCGGCTCGCGCAGGCGTTCTACCGCACCTTCCCGCAACTGTGCGACGTGCGCTTCTCGCATGCGTGGGGCGGCCCGATCGACTACTGCTCGCGCGGCTCGGTGTTCGCGAAGCGCTATCTCGGCGGCAAGGCGGTGTTCGTCGCGGGCTACACGGGCTTCGGCGTCGCGGCGAGCCGGTTCGGCGCGTTCATGGGGCTGAACATCCTGTTCGATCGCGACAGCCCGGAACGCAAGCTCGACATCGCGAACCAGAGCCCGAGCTACATCCCGCCGGAGCCGGTGCGCTGGATGGCCGCGAAGATCACGTTCCATGCGTTCGACGGCGCGGATGCCGAAGGCGGCTGGAAACGCGCGTGGATCAACGGCATCAAGGCGATGGGCTTCCCGATGTAACGATGCGCGGCGGCCTTCGACAGGTTGCCGCGTGCACGGAGGAGACGGTCCGCGGCGCGGACGGAGAGAGACAAGGATGAACGCAGTGAATCCGCAACAAGAAGCGCGGCAGGAAAACGCGCTGTTCATCGTCGTGATGCTGTGGCTCGGCATGCTCGGGCCGACCGTGTTCCTCGGGCTGCCCGCGATCGTCGGGCAGGTCGAGCGCCACTGGGGCTTCGGCGAGGCGGCGCTCGGCTTCTCGACCTTCGTCGAGGTGCTCGGCGAATCGACCGGCACGCTGCTGGTCGCGTTCGTGCTCGGCCGCCAGCCGGTGCGGCTCGTGCTCGGCGGCGCGGTGCTGCTGGCCGCCGGCGCGAACTTCGGCACGCTCGCGACGCACGGGCTGGTCGCGTATTCGACGCTGCAGTTCATCGCGGGCGTCGGCTCGGGCGGCCTGAACGGCATCGCGCTGCGCTACCTGTCGTATTCGCGCGCGCCGGAACGCAACCTCGGCGTGATGCTGATGGGGCAGGTGCTGTGGAGCATGGTGCTGCTCGCGTACGTGTTCCCCGCGCTGAGCGGCGCGTGGGGCGCGCCGGGCGTGTTCGGCTTCGTCGCCGCCGTGCTCGGCGCGTTCGCGCTCGCGGTGCCGCTGTTCCGGCGCGGCGAGACGCTGGCCGCGCCGGCGCCGGACGGCGCGACGGGCCGCATCGACAAGTCGGGCGCGATCCTGCTGCTGTGCGCGCAGCTCGCGCTGTACGGCGGCGTCGGCGTGGTGTGGACCTTCCTCGAAAAGATCGGTGCCGACGCGGGCCTCGGCACCGGTGCGGTGTCGCTGGTGCTCGGCATCGCGAACGTCGCGAGCCTCGCGATCTGCGCGGCGATGCCGAAGCTCGGCGCCGGCTCGGGGCTGCGCCGCTGGACGCTCGTGAATCTCGGCGGCTGCGCGGCGGCGGCGGCGCTGCTCGCGTTGCCCGCGTCGGTCGCGACGTTCTCGCTCGGCGCGATCGTGTTCATCGGCTGCTGGACCGGCGGCGCGCTGCTGATCTACGCGACGATCCCGCACTACGACCTCGTCGGCAAGTGCGCGGCGCTGTCGCCCGGTTGCGTGGCGCTCGGCTACGGCGTCGGCTCGGTCACCGGCGGCTCGCTGATCGAGCGCGCCGGCACGCAGTCGGCGTTGTGGGCCGCGATCGCGCTGTGCGCGCTCGCGTTCCTCTGCTACGTGCGGCTGCGGCCCGCGGCGTTCGCCGTGGCGCCGCCGCTCGCGGCGATACCGGAATGAAGGATGCGGCGCGCGCCGATGCCGATGGCGGCGCGCGGCGGAACGAATTCATCGGCGATGGCGGCAGGCGGCGCACAGCGCGCGCCGGGCCGACGCAACGCGCGCACGCGCAGCGGCAGTCAGCATGTTCTCGAATACCACCGATCTCGATCTCCGGCTCATCCGGGTGTTCCTGGCCGTCGTCGACGCGCGCGGCATCACCGCCGCCGAGGCGTCGCTCGGCGTGCGGCAGTCGACGATCAGCACGCAGCTCTCCGCGCTCGAGGCGCGCGTCGGCTTCAAGCTGTGCGACCGCGGCCGCGGCGGCTTTCGCCTGACGTCGAAGGGCGAGCGCTTCGCGGCGACCGCGCGCACGCTCGTCACCGCGACCTCCGAGTTCGTCGCACGGGTGCGCGACATCGACCGCAAGCTGGTCGGCACGCTGTCGATCGGCCTGATCGGCCAGGCGCCGCTCGTCGAGAACGCGCGTGTCGCGGAAGCGATCGGCGCGTTCCGCAAGCGCGACCAGGCCGTCACCTTCGCGATGAAGGTCGCGTCGCCGCAGGAGCTCGAGGAAAGCCTCGTCAACAACCAGCTCGATCTCGCGATCGGCTATTTCTGGCATCGCGTGCCGGGGCTGCGCTACACGCCGCTGTTCGCCGAGCGGCAGGTGATCTACTGCGGGCGCGGGCATCCGCTGTTTCATGCGTCGCGGCCCGTGATGGCCCGCGACCTGCAGGCGCACGACTGGGTGTGGCGCACCTATCCGGTGCCGGAGGAAACCTGCCCGCTGCCCGAGCGGCGCGTAACCGCGAGCGCGGACAGCATCGAGGCCGCGACGATCCTGATCCTGTCGGGCGGGCATCTCGGCTACCTGCCCGCGCACCACGCGGAGCCGTTCGAGCAGCGCGGCCTCGTGCGGGCGATCGGCCGCGACCATTTCGGCTTCGACGTGCCGCTGCACCTCGCGATCAAGCGCAGCGCGGCCGACAAGCCGATCGTCGACGCGTTCTGCGAGGATCTGCTGCGCGCGTTCAACATCAAGGCGGTCGCGCAGGCCGCGTAACGCGGATCGCAGCGCGTCGGCGCTCAGCCGTCGACCAGCACCCAGTCGAACAGCTCGCGGCGCGTGCGCACGCCGAGCTTCGCGAACGCGCGCTTCACGTAGGACTCCGCCGTCGACAGCTTCACGTCGAGCTGTTGCGCCGCCTCGGGCACCGAGCGCCCGCACAGCAGCAGCCGGCAGATTTCATGTTCGCGGCGCGACAGCCGCACGTCCTGCCGTTCGAGGCGCGCATCGAAGCCCGCGGGCGACGCGGCCTGCGCCGACACCGACGCGATCCGGCGTGCGGCGCTCGTGCGCGCGTGCAGCTCGAACATCGGGAACAGCAGGTCGGCCATCTGCCGCAGGTGGAACAGCTCGTCGGTGCCGAACGCGGCCTGTCCGCCGGTGCGCGCGAGCCCGAGCGCATATTGCACGTGCGCGTTGCCGTGCACGAGCACGCATTCCTGCGCAATGCCCGGCTCGTCGAAGATCCGGCGGCGGAACTCGCCTTCCGCGAGCCCGTCGATGTGGCGCTGCACGAGCAGCGTGCCGGCCTTGCCGCGCAGCGGCGCGAACAGCGGATCGGCGTGGCAGTAGTCCTGATAGTAGAGATCCATCACCCGCAGCGTGTCCGCCGGATAGCGCGTGCTGCCGCTGCCGAGCCATTCGACGAGATAGCCCGACGCGCTGTCGGTGCTGGCGCGCCAGCGTTCGAGATGCACGGCGTCGGCGGCGACGCTGTCGTTGACGAACGCGGTGACCGCGCCGACGAACCCGGGCGTGCCGACCGCGTGGAGCGCGGCGCCGAGCGCGGCGGGGCGAATGCCGATCAGGTAGCGGCCGGAGCCGGCCGGGTCGGGATGAAGCAGGCGCATGGTCGGTTGCAGACGAACGAAACGAGGCACGACGTTACGCGAGTCCCGCATGCGCGTCTGCCGGGAATTTACCGGATACGGCGGCACGGCGCGGGGCCGCACCCTTGGCGCGGCGGGCACGAATTCGCGTACGCCCCGGTGCAGGGGGGGCAGACCTCGACGAGTCGTCTATCTATAGTGTAAGCACTTCGAAACCTCGACAACGGAAAGGACTGGCCATGCAGACTCAACCGAACGACCACGCCGCGACGCCGGCGGATGTCGTCCTGACCCACGCGAAGATCTACACCGTCGACGCGCACCGGCCGTGGGCGCAGGCGCTGGCCGTGCGCGACGGGCGGATCGTGTACGTGGGCGACACGGCGGCCGTGCAGGCCTGCGTGGGCGCGGGCACGAAGGTGATCGACGCGGGCGGGCGGCTCGTGCTGCCGGGCTTCGTCGAATCGCACTGGCACTTCGAGACGACCGCGTTCGCGTTCCAGGCGTTCGTGAACTACCCGGAGCCGCAGAAGGTGCTCGACGCGCTGCGCGACTACGTCGACACGCACCCGGACGAGCCGGCGATCACCGGGATGGGCTGGATCCAGGCGACGATTCCGCCGGCGATGCTGCGCAAGGAGACGCTCGACGCGATCTGCGCGGATCGCCCCGTGTGCCTGCTGTCCACCGATTTCCACTCGATGTGGGTGAACTCGAAGGCGCTGGAGATCGCGGGCATCGACGCGTCGACGCCGCCGGTGCAGGAAGGCGCGAGCTGGTTCGAGAAGGATCCCGTCACCGGCGAGCCGACCGGCCTGATCGTCGACGGCGCCGCGTATTCGCTGCTGATGCAGCGGATCAGCGCGGCCGGGCTGCTGCCGACCGGCATCGACCTGTACCTGAAATCGATCCCGCCGTGGCAGAAGAAGCTGTGCGCGGCGGGCGTGACCACCGTGTTCGACGCGGGTTTCTTCGATGCAAGCGGCGACCAGTCGCTGCTGTTCGAGACGCTGCAGACGATGGAGCGCGCGGGCGACCTGACGCTGCGCGTGGTGGGCAGCGTCGCGGTGGTCGGCGAGATCGACGATCCGGTCGGCACGCTGGTGAAGTATCGCGAGCGCTACGATTCGCCGCTCGTGAAGGCGCGCGCGCTGAAGCTGTTCCTCGACGGCACCGAGGCGAACCACACCGCGTACCTGCTCGAACCGTATGCGGATCGCCCCGACACCTGCGGCGCGCCGACGATGCCGGCCGACACCTTCAACCGCTATCTCGTCGACGCGGACCGCATCGGCGCGAACGTGATGGTGCATTGCGTCGGCGACGCGGCGGTGCGGATGGCGCTCGACGGCTTCGAGCAGGTCAACCGCACGAACCCGCCGCGCGACCGCCGCCACGTGATCACGCACGCGTTCCTCACGCATCCGGACGACATCCCGCGCTTCCGCCGCGCGGGCGTGATGGCGAACACGCAGCTGCAGTGGGGCGTGGTCGACGCGTACACGGAGCAGCTGCGCGACCACTACGGCCACGCGCGCTGGAGCAACATGTACAAGTTCCGCACGTTCCTCGACGAGGGCGTGACGGTGTCGATCGGCATGGACGGCCTCGCATGCCAGTGCCGCTGCCAGCACAAGCCGCTCGAGCACATCGAGTCGGGCCACACGCGGCAGCTCGCGGGCGAGCCGCATGCGCCGGTGTTTCCGGACCTCGCGGAGCGGCTCAGCATTCCGCAGCTGATCGCCGCGTACACGATCCACGGCGCGTACCAGCTCGGGATGGAGCACGAGATCGGCTCGCTGACGGTCGGCAAGCGCGCCGATCTCGTCGTGCTCGAGAACGACCTGTTCGAGGTCGGCCAGTACGAGATCGGCGCGATCGACGTCGCGCTGACGATGATGGACGGCGGCGTCACGCACGTGGGCGAGGCGTTCTCCGCGCGCACCGGCGTCGTGGCGGCTGCGCGCGCCGCAGGTTGACGGCGCGATGACGGCCGCTTTCGGTCGCCTTCCCGTGTGCCGCATGGCGGCCGCGCGCGCCTGCGCGGGGCGCGCCGATTATGCGGCGTGTCCCCCTGTCGGCAGGGCAGACCGGCGCTTTTCCTCTGGCTACATTTTTCCGGACTGAAGGACGGAGCCGTTCGCGACGAACGGCACATGACATCGACGGAGGAAACCGGAATGGCAGGGGACTGGACGCAGCATCTGAAGACGGCCTGCGCGGCGCTCGCGCTGGGCGGCGTGGCATGGGCCGGCGTGCCGGCCGCGCGGGCGGCCGAGCCGATCGTCAACGTGTACAACTGGGGCAACTCGATCGGCAAGGAGACGGTCGCGAACTTCGAGAAGGCGACCGGCATCAAGGTCGTCTACCAGGAGTTCGATTCGAACGAGACGCTGCAGGCGAAGCTGCTGTCGGGCACGTCGGGCTACGACGTCGTCGTGCCGTCCGACATCTTCTGGGCGCGCCAGCTGCAGGCCGGCATCTTCCGCAAGATCGACCGCGGCCAGCTGCCGAACGTCGGGCTGCTCGACCCGGAGATCATGAAGGCGCTCGCGAAGGACGACCCCGGCAACCAGTACGGCATTCCGTGGACGTGGGGCACCGACGGGCTCGGCATGAACGTCGAGAAGGTGAAGGCGGCGCTCGGCAACGATGCGCCGCTCGACAGCTGGTCGCTGCTGTTCGACCCGAAGTACGCGCAGAAGCTCAGGCGCTGCGGGGTCTCGGTGCTCGATTCGCCGGTGGACGCGTTCGGCATGGCGTTCGTCTACCTGAAGACGGATCCGAACACCACCAACCCGGCCGACTACCAGGCCGCGTATGAACTGCTGAAGACGGTGCGGCCGTACATCACGCAGTTCAACTCGAGCAGCTACATCAACGACCTCGCGGGCGGCGACGTGTGCCTCGCGCTCGGCTGGTCGGGCGACGTGAACTCGGCGCGTATCGCCGCCGCCGGCGCGCACAAGCCGTATCACATCAAGTACGTGATTCCGGCCGAAGGCAGCGCGATGTGGTTCGACATGATGGCGATTCCGAAGGACGCGCCGCATCCGGACGCCGCGCTCAAGTTCATCAACTTCGTGCTGTCGGAGAAGGAGAGCGCGAACCTGACCAACGACACGTCGTATCCGTCCGCGGTGCCGTCGTCGCGGCGTCTCGTGCGGGCCGACGTGACGAGCGACCCGGCCGTGTTCCCGCCCGCCGACGTGATCCGCAAGCTGAGCCTCAGCAAGCCGATTCCGCCCGACCTGATGCGGCTCCAGAACCGTCTCTGGACCAAGCTGAAGAGCGAGTAAGCCCGCCCCGTTCCCGGATTTCCATTCGCGCGCCCCGCCGCCCACGGCGGCGGGCGGGGGCGCGCTCGTCTTGACGACTCCCCACGACATGAACCTCAAACACATGACGGCGCTGTGCGTGCTCGCGTTCGAAGCGGCCTCGGCAGGCGCACATACGCCGCCTCACGCGACCGACGCGAGCAGGATGAAGGTGCTGCAGGCGCAGGTCGCCGCGCTGCAGCAGCAGGTGAACGAACTGCGCGCGAGCATCGTCGCGTCGCGGGCGACGGCGGCGACGGCGGCGACGGCGGCAACCGCGAGCGCCTCGGCACCCGGCGGCGCGAAGCTCGGCCCGGTCGACACTGTGGCCGCCGCCGCGCCGGCGTCCGACTCCGCGCCCGCGTTCACGAACGACGACCTGCAGCAGATGCGCGAGCAGATCGCGAACGCGTCGCTGAAGGTCGACACGCTGCAGGAAGCGGCGACGACGGGCCCGCTCGCGGGCCTGAGCATCACCGGCTACGTCGATCCGGTGTACCTGTTCAACCGCGCGCAGCGCACGTCCGGGTTCCAGTTCCTGAACCACGACCCGGGCGCGTACGACTACTGCAACAGCACGATCGGCGACGTCTACCTCGACATCAAGAAGACCTTCGGCGTCGGGCCGATGGCGCCGTCGGCCGAGATCGTGATCCAGCCGAACCGCGGCTTCGGCAACGTGTTCAGCAACGCGCGCGGCGGGATCGGCAACAACATCGTCACGCAGGCGCAGGTCAGCGTGCCGCTCGACACCACGCGCACGTTCGTGATCGGCATGATGCCGAGCCTCGCGGGCTACGAGGTGCAGCCGTCGAACCAGATGCTCACGCTCACGCACGGCCTGCTGTACGACTTCAGCGAGCCGGGCAACCTGATCGGCGTCGGGCTGAAGGGTTCCAACGCGGCGATGACGCGCTTCTGGCAGGTCGTGATCGGCAACGAGGTGCTGCGCACGGCCGGCGCGATCGCGAATGCGGCGAACAACACGACCAAGACCAACTGGACGTTCTGAGCGGGCGGTGCCCGCTTTTTCCGGCCGGGCCTGGCCCGGCCTTCATCCGACACAGGAGCACCTGACTTGAAGTTGCATACCTTCGCGACCGACCTCGTCGATCCCCACGCACGCGGCCGCCGGATCGGCGAGCGCTTTGCCGGCGAGATCCGGCAGACGGTCGCGCTCTACCTCGCGTTCTTCCCGAAGCTCGGCATCGCGCCGCAGCAGGTCCGCGCGATCGGGGAGGCGAGCCTTGCATCGCTCGAAGCGTGGTGCCCTGATCTCGCCGATGAGGTGCACGGCATCGCGGACGGCGCCGGGCTGCCGCGCTGGCAGCTCGCGAGCCTCAACGCGCGCACCGAGATCCTCGCGACCGCGCCGGCCTCGGCCGAAGGCGAGTGCTCGACCACCGTGTATGCGCCGGCCGGCGCGAAAGCGCCGCGCACGCTGCAGACCTGGGACTGGCACGACAGCCTCGCGCCGCAGGGCCTGCTGCTGAAGGTCGCGACGCGGCGCGGCCACACCGTCAAGCTGTTCGCCGAATGCGGGATGCTCGCGAAGCTCGGCGTGAACGGCGCGGGGCTCGGGCTGCATTTCAACATCCTGCACCACGCGAGCGACGACGGCAGCGCGGGCGTGCCGGTGCATGCGATCGCGCGGCGTCTGCTGGAAGAGGCGACCACGGTGCGGGAGGCGATCGAACTCGCGCGCAGCGCGCGCGTGAGCGCGTCGACGGTGCTCACGGTGTTCTCGCGGCACGACGCGCAGCCGCGCGCGGCGAGCATCGAGCTGAGCCCGGCGGGCACGGCGATCGTCGTGCCGCGCCCGGACGGCTGGCTGCTGCACACGAACCACTTCCTCGATCGCGCGCTGGGCGAAGGCGATTGCATGCCGGACAGCTCGACCACGCGCGAGCGCTTCGCGCACCTGAACGACGTGGCGGAACGGATGACGGACGCCGACGCGCGCACGCGCGCGGCGGCGATGTGCGGCGCGGCCGGCGATCGGGCGGTGGTGTGTTTCCACCCGGACCCGTCGCTGCCCGATACCGAACGCTGGGGAACCTTGCTGACCGTCGGCATCGATACCGACGGTTGCGCGCTCGACTATGTGGCCGGTAATCCGCACGAGCTTGCGCGCGACGGCGGCCTGCGGTTCTGACGGGCCCCGGAGGCGAGGGCGCTACGCCGGCCGCGCACGGCCGGCGCGTGCTCACGCGTCGATCCGCTCGACCTTGCCGACCAGCAGCACGTACGACAGGCTGCCGGCGAGCGCCATCGCGGCGATGTACGTGATCGCGCGCGAGAAGTCCGCGCCGTCGACGAGCAGCCCGATCACGATCGGCGTGGCGATCGCGGCGAGGTTGCCGACCAGGTTGAACACGCCGCCCGTGAGGCCGAGCAGGCGCGCGGGCGCGAGCCCCGACACGAGCGACCACGTGATCGACGCGAAGCCGTTGCCGAAGAACGCGAGCGTCATGAACGCGATCACCCAGCCGGTCGAGCTGACGTAGTTCGCGCCGATGATGCTCGTCGAGATCAGCAGGCCCGAGATGATCGGCAGCTTGCGTGCGAAGCCCTGCGACGCGCCGCGGCGGATCAGCCAGTCCGACAGCACGCCCGAGCACAGCACGCCGACGAACGCGGCGAGAAACGGCAGCGATGCGAGAAAGCCCGACTTGATGAAGTCCATCCCGCGATACTTGACCAGATAGGTCGGGAACCACGTCAAAAAGAACCACAGCGTCGAGTTGAGCGCGAACTGGCCGAGATAGACGCCCCACAGCTTGCGCTGGCTCAGCACGAGGCCGAGGTCGCGCCACGTCGACGGCGCGCGTTCGCTGCGCGCGGACGTGCGGTCTTCGAGATCGACGAGGCCGCCGCCGTCGCGGATCAGGTCGATCTCCGCCGCGTTGACGCCGCGCAGCGCGCGCGGCTCGCGATACAGCGCATACCAGATCGCGGCCCACACGATGCCGGCGAGGCCGGTGGCGACGAACACCATGTGCCAGCCGAGATGCACCTGCAGCCACGCGAGGATCGGCGTCAGGAACGCGAGGCCGACGAACTGGCCGGACGTGTAGCAGCCGATCGCGGTCGCGCGTTCGCGGATCGGGAACCAGGTCGTCACGACCCGGTTGTTGATCGGATAGGCCGGTGCCTCGAGCGCGCCGACCGCGAGGCGCAGCACGATCAGGCCGACGAACGAGCCCGCGAAGCCGAGCAGCAGCGTGGCGGCCGACCAGAGCGCGAGCGCGGCCGCGTAGAGGATGCGGGGCGACACCTTGTCGACGAGCCAGCCGCCGGGAATCTGCATCAGCGCGTAGGTCCAGCCGAATGCCGAGAAGACGAGGCCCGCATGCACGGCGTCGATGTTCAGTTCGCGGAACAACTCGGGCGCGGCGATCGACAGGTTGCTGCGGTCGAGATAGTTGATCACGACCGTGATGAACAGCAGTGCGAGGATCAGCACGCGCTTGCGGGTCGGGCGCGCGGCTGTGGGGTCGAGGGATGCGGCGGCGTGCGCGGGCCGGTCGTCCGGCGGCGCGACGCGTGCGCGTGATGCGAGATTGGCCACGTGTCGTCTCCGATGCCCTGCCGGGAACCGGATGGCGATCGGTTCCGGCAATGTGTGATGTCGTGGGGCGAACGTTAGAGCCGTGGAGAGACGAGCGTCAACATTTGAATAGGCATCCCTATAAATGGGATGCCGTCCGTTCAATATGTGGGAATGGCGGGGCAGGGCGCCCGGGCGTCAGCCCTTCGTCGCCTCCTGCACGCTGATCCAGCCCGACACCGCGCCCACCCGTGGATTGCGGTACAGCACCTTCAGCCATCGAAAGTCGGCGCTCGCGTCGAGCAGCTCCAGCGTGTCGCCTGCGACGACGTAGCGCTTCGTCGGTGCATCCGTCATCGCATCGTGCAGCGGCAGCCGCTCGACTCCCACCTTGAGCGTGAGCTTGCCGCCGCCGTAGGCCTCCGGACGGCGCGAGATCCGCCGGCCATGCACGTCGTAGGTCAGCAGCATCGACGGGGGCCCGTCGCCGACCGTGACGTCGAGCAGCATCGATACGTCGCCCGGAATCGCCTCGGTCGATTGATGGAGGTACAGCCGGCCGCTGCCGTCGTAGCGATACGCGTCGGTGTACCAGATCGGCCCGCCACGGCATGCGCTGTACAGCGTGCGCTCCTTCGGCTTGACCGCCACGTTGATCAGCCAGTCGCAGTTGCCGTGCGGCGCGTTGTCCGTCTGCATGCGCAGCGGCTCGAAGCGTTGCCGCGCCGCGTCGTACAGGTAGATCTGGTAGCTGCGGTTGACCTGGCCGAGCGTCGCGCCGAGCGCGAGATCCTGGTGACCGTCGAAGTTGTAGTCGGCGGTTTCGAAGCCGTAATGGCCTTCTTCGTCGCTGACGCCGACGTCGAGCGTTTGCGTCTTGCCGCTCGGCAGGAAGCGGACGGTGAAATGCGCGCCGTCGGCGCGTTCGACGCGGGCGGTCAGATCGTTGTCGACCTTGAACGACAGCAGCGGTTTGGCGGCATGCGCGGCGAGCGGCAGCGCGCAACAGGCAAGGCAGGCTGCGGCCATCCGCAGCAACGGCCGGGCACGGAGGTCACGCGTCATGGGTTTCCTCGATCGGGGATGGGGCGGGCACGCACGCGGTTTGCGCGTCGCGCGCCTTCAGCCACAGACCGAAGTCGCGCATCACGTCGACGACCGGCCGCAGCCGCTCGCCGTCCTCGGTCAGGTCGTACTCGACCCTGACCGGCACTTCCGGATAGACGGTGCGCCGCACGAGCCCCGCTTCCTCGAGCGCGCGCAAGTCGAGCGTCAGCATCCGCTGCGAGATGCCAGGCACGTCGCGGCGCAGGTCGCTGAAGCGTTTCGGCCCGTCGAGCAGGTACGACACCAGCAGCAGCCGCCAGCGGCCGCCGAGCAGGCGCATGGCTTCTTCAACGGAACATCCTGTCGCACTCGTTTTCATCCTGCGGGCCCGGTAGGTAAAGTTTTTGTGACCACGGCACAAACAACTGCCGTCTTCTCTTCGATGCGTCGATGCGAGATATTAGCGCTCGCGTCGCGGCGAATCGAAAAATCGGCATCGGACCATCAAGGACATACATGAAGCTCTATCACGCTCCCGGCAGTTGTTCGCAGGCCATCTGTATCGTGCTGCACGAACTCGACCTCGATGCACGCGTCGTCAAGGTCGACGCGCGCAAGCATCTCGTCGAGGACGGCAGCAGCTACTACGACGTGACCGAACTCGGCTACGTACCGCTGCTCGCGCTCGACGACGGCACGACACTGCGCGAAGGCCCCGCCATCGCGCAATATCTCGCCGACCAGCGCCCGGAAGCGGGGCTCGCGCCCGCCTTCGGCACGCTCGCCCGCTACCGGTTGATCGAATGGCTCAACTTCCTGTCGGCCGAGATCCACAAGGGCTTCATCCCGCTGCTGTATGCGGTGCAGGCGGGGAAGTACGTCGACCCGGCGCGGCAGAAGCTTGCCAGCCGCTTCGCATGGATCGACCGCCAGCTCGACGGCCGGACGTTCCTGACGGGCGACGCGTTCACCGTCGCGGATGCCTATCTGTTCGCGCTGACGGGCTGGGGCAAGGCGGCATGGCTGCAGTCGGTGTACAACGCGGACATCGACCTCGGGCTGTATGCGCATCTGGCCGCCTGGTACGCGCGCGTGCGGAGCCGGCCGTCGGTGCAGCAGGTGCTCGCGGCGGACGGGCTGTTGCGCTAGGTAGCGCTTGACTCGCGCCGATCTTCGTCTATACAGGAGTTCTTCACGTGTACAAGGCCCGCGTTTACGTTTGAGGAGATACGAGCATGGCGAAAGACGAATCGCAGAACGAAAACGGCCTGTCTGCCGCGCAGCTGATCGACGCGAGAATCGAGGAACTCGGCGACTGGCGCGGCGAGATGCTCGGCCGGCTCCGTGCGCTGGTCAAGGACGCCGACCCCGACGTCGTCGAGGAGTGGAAATGGCGCGGGGTGCCGGTGTGGGCGCACGACGGCATCCTCTGCACCGGCGAGACCTACAAGAGCGTCGTGAAGATGACCTTCGCGAAAGGGGCGGCGCTGAAGGATCCGGCGGGCCTGTTCAATGCCAGTCTCGAAGGGAACACGCGGCGCGCCATCGATTTCCGCGAAGGCGAGAAGATCGACGAGACCGCATTGAAGGCGCTCGTACGGGCGGCGGTGGCGTTGAACCAGTCGAAGGGGAAACGCTGATGGTGCCGAGCCCGGGATGAGAAAGGCGGCCCTCGCCGAGATGTTCGTCGTCGAAGGCCGCAAACCCGCCTGCAATATCCGAGACAACCCAGGAAGCACTGCAACTGCAAGGTCAGGCGGGACATGAACGGTCGATGCGATGTGCCGGGCAACGCATGACGCGCGCGTTGCGAGGCAAGTTCCAGTGGCGCGGGATCATCCTTTGCGCATCGCCCACATTTCCTACTTTTGCGTGTTTCCTTGCGGCAGTCAATAGGCATGGCTTGCCAATAATACGGAGTCCACGATAAGGACCCGATCGGCTTCATGGGCTCCAATGTCCATGATCATTGCGCCTCGATGGAATTCGCAATGACCGGCGCGACGGAGTCGGCGCGCAATCCAATCGTGGCGATTCAAACGCCCGTTTTGCTGCACACCGTGTCGATCGCGCCGGGTTTGCCTGCACAAGCGCGCGCAGCGTTGCCGAACGCGAAACAGGCGCGTCACGACCGAGCGCGTCGATGATTGCCTGAAGAACCCGTCGATTCCGCCGTGCGACATCGAGACATGCCGCCGGACGGTTGCGCGCATCCCGGAAAAATTACATATTCCTGTCTCTCGGTTACCAAAAACTGTCATTTGGCGTCGCTAAGCTTTCGCCACCCTCACAACCCGGGTCCTCCGTCATGCGTCCTCCGATTTCCTCGTTTGCCGCCCTGTTGCTCCTGCCCGCGCTCGCTGCCGCACCGGCGTTCGCGGCCACCGCCGCGCCCGTCAGCTCGACCTGCGGCGGCAGCGCGACGCCGATCGCCGAGATTCAAGGCCTGCGCGCGCCGTCGCTGCTTGCCGGCCAGGCCGTGTCGATCGAAGCCGTCGTCACCGCCGATTTCGGCGGCGCCGACGGCTTCGGCGGCTTCTTCGTCCAGCAGGCCGACCCGCAACGTCGCAACCAGCCGGGCGTCTCCGAGGGGCTGTTCGTCTATGCACCGAAAGCGCGCGCGAAGGCTGGCGATCTCGTCCACGTGACGGGCAAGGTCGAAGAGAAATACGGGCAGACGCAGCTCACGCTGTCGGGCGCGATCGCGGTGTGCGCGAACGGCCAGTCGGTCACGCCCGCGACGCTCGCGCTGCCGGTCGACAGCCCCGATGCGTTCGCCGCGTATGAAGGCATGCTCGTGCGGCTGCCGCAGAAGCTGAACGTCACCGACGTCTACGAACTCGGCCGCTACGGCAGCATGCTGCTCAGCAACGGCCGCCTGCGCACGCCGACGAGCGTCGTGCCGCCGGCGCAAGCGCAGAGGCAAATCGACGCGAACGCGCGCAACCGGCTGATCCTCGACGACGGCTCGAACAAGCAGAACCCCGCGAGCGTGCCGTATCCGCCGCCTGAGCTGTCCGCCGCGAACACGCTGCGTGCGGGCTACACGGTCAGCAACGTCGAAGGCGTGATGGAGATGCGTTACGGTGCGTGGCGCCTGCAGCCGGTGCCGGGCGCGAATGCGCCGGCGTTCGATGCACGCACGAATCCGCGTACCACGGCGCCCGCGCGCGCTCCGCACGCGAACCTGCGCGTCGCTTCGTTCAATGTCCTCAATTATTTCAACGGCGACGGCCTCGGCGGCGGCTTCGACGATCCGGCCAACCGCGGCGCGAAGAACTATCGGGAGTTCGTCCGTCAGGACGCCAAGATCGTCAGCGCGCTGAAGGCGCTCGACGCCGACGTGATCGGCCTGATGGAAATCCAGAACAACGGCTACGGCGAACTGAGCGCGGTGCGTCAGCTCGCGGCGAAGCTCGGCGACAGCTGGCGCGTGGTCGACCCGGGCACGTCGCGGCTCGGCGGCGACGCGATCGCGGTCGCGCTGATCTACGACAGCCGCAAGGTCGAACCCGTCGGCCGCGCGGCCACGCTCGCGATCGACGACAAGAACCGCCAGCCGCTCGCGCAGACGTTCCGGCGCGTCGGCGGCAAGCATGCGCTGACGGTTGCGGTGAACCATCTGAAATCGAAGAACTGCCCGGACGCGGCGAACGACGATCTCGACCAGGGCGATGGTCAGGGCTGCTGGAACCCGACGCGCACGCGCGCGGCGGCGAAGCTCGCCGACTGGCTCGCGGGCACGCCGACCGGCGCGTCGAGCCAGGGCGTGCTGCTGATCGGCGATTTCAACAGCTACACCCATGAGGACCCGATCCGCCTGCTCGAGACGCGCGGCTATCGGAACCTCGTGTCGCGCTGGGTGGGCGACAAGGCCTACAGCTACGTGTACAACGGCGAAGCGGGCTATCTCGATCACGCACTCGCGACGCTGCCGCTCGCCGCGCACGTGAAGGCCGTGCACGAATGGCACATCAATGCGGACGAGCCGGTCGCGCTGCAGTACTCGCTCGCGTACAAGACGGCCGAACAGCAACGGACGTATTACGCGCCGGATGCATATCGCTCGTCGGATCATGATCCCGTGCTGGTCGATATTGCGTTGCCGGGTGGGCGTTGATTGACCGGCAAGCGTGTGTGAAAGGGCGGCGCGCGCGTCAGGCGCATGCCGCCAGACGCGTTGCGCCGGCGCTTGCGCGCTTTTGCGCGAGCATCTATTTTTCAACGGTACATCTGTTATGCACCCTATGGCGCTCGAGCCTGTTACGACCACACCGTTGAATAATGGAGCGACTCATGCAGAAAAAGGAAACGCTTGACATCGGCCAGGAAAACAGCGATCTGTCGATATCCATCCATTCCCATGGCGAGACGATCACCGTGTACGAAGCGAAACAGGCGACGTTCAACGATCGCGCGGCAGTCCGCGATCTTGCCGGCGCCATTGCGTCGCGGTTAGGGCTCGAGAAATACGAGGACGGCACGCAGCTTGGCGGCTCCGAGAGCGTGCTTGTCGGCGCGTTCGACAGCTATCCGGAGCGGGCGCGAATCGTCGCGGAGAAAGTCTATCTGGATCGGAAGCTGGCGCCTGCAAGGGGCATCAAGGTCAAGGTGAACAAGATCTAGGCGCGAACGGGATCGCGTGCGCGCCGGGGCATTCGTTCCGATTCGGGGCGTCGCTTACCACCCGTAGAATCGCGGCCACGTCTGCACGGCGCCGTCTTCGTCGACAGCGTGATACTCGGGATGTTGCGCGCCGGTGGCGCACGCGTGGTTCGGCAGAATGCGCAGGCGGGTTCCGAGCGGAAACTGCTTCGCGATGTCTGCGTCGGGCGTGACGAGCCGCGACACGATGCCGTGCTCCTGGTTGGCCGCGCTCACGACGTAGTCGCCGAGCACCTCGCCGGCTTCGGTGCACACCAGTCCGTATCCAAAATCCTGGTTCTGACGCTGCGTTCCACGATCGCGGCTCATGGCCATCCAGCCCGCGTCGATGATCGCCCAACCTTTCTCTTGCTGATGCCCGATGACGGTCGTCAGCACCGAGAGCGCGATATCGGACAGCGCGCACACGCCCACGTTGTGCATGACGAGATCGAACATCACATAAACGCCGGCCCGGACTTCCGTGACGCCTCCGAGGTTTTCGGCCGAGAGCGCGGTGGGCGTCGACCCGATGCTCACGACCGGGCAGGGCAGGCGGGCGGCCCGAAGACGCTCCGCGGCACGCACGGTGCGGCGGCGTTCCTGCTCGGCAATCTTCACCAACGCTTCCCGGGTGTTGTATTCGTAGCTGGAGCCGGCGTGCGCCAGCACACCGCCAAGATGCATTCCGCCCTCGACGAGGGCACGCCCCACGTCGATCAACAGGTCGTCGTCGGGCTGGATACCTGAGCGGTGGCCGTCGACATCGATTTCGATCCACACCTCGAAGCGTTCGCCGTGCTCGCGCCCGAAGTCGACGATTGCCGTCGCAGCCTGCAGGCTGTCGGCGACGATCTTCAGGTCGCAGCCTTGCCGACGAAGCGCGAGCGCCTGCCGAAGTTTCGCGGGAACCATGCCGACCGCGTAGACGATGTCCCGGACGCCGCCCGCGAAGAACTGCTCGGCTTCCTTGAGCGTCGACACCGTGATGCCTTGCGCGCCCGCCGCGATCTGCGCGTCGACCACGTGCCGGCATTTGGTCGTCTTCACGTGCGGCCGGAACTTGACCCCGAGCTTGTCCAGATGCGCCTGCATGCGGTCGATGTTGTGACGCATGCGGCCGACATCGATCAATGCGGCCGGCGTGTCGAGCGTTTGAATGCGCATGATGCGTTGCCTCGATGTGTTGCCGATGCGAACACTGTAGGCTCGACGATCCGCGCTGTGTTTAATGCGTGCCTAATCCGTCATTAAATTCGACTTAATGCGGAACGACCGGCGACGAAGCGCGACTCACGCCTTGGCGCGCCACGGTGGCGGGCTGAGAAATTGCTTGGCCGCTTCGAGAAAGATCCGTTGCCGCACGGACCTGCCGGTTCGGGACGGCAAGAGCGCGGTAACCGGGGCGGACGGCAAATGCCAGTCGGGCAGCAACCTGACGAGCTTGCCGTTCGCGAGCAGATGCGCGACGTCCCACTCGGAGCGTTCCACGATGCCGAGCCCGGCCAGCGCCCATTCCGTGATGACGGTGCCGTCGTTGGAGGAGAGCGCACCGGCGACGCGAATGACGGCGGCGCGTCGCGGGTCGCCTTCGCCGTCGCCCGATTGCGAGAAGCGCCATCGCGGGACGTCCTCGTCGTTCTCCCGCAGGCACAGGCAGTTGTATCGCGCGAGGTCGGACGGATGATTCAGATCCTTGATGCGACGCGCGTACCTTGGGCTGGCGCACAGGAACCGTTCGTTCGGCGCGAGCGGATAGCCGACCCAGGATGAGGACTTGAGGTTGCCGACGTGCACGACTACGTCGGCCCCCGGCGCGCTGGTTAGCGGGCTCTCGGACAGATGCAGCGATATTTCGAGCTTCGGATGAGCGCGTTGCACGTCGCGCACGATTTGGGCGACGTACTTCCGCCCGAAGCCGAAGGGCGCGACGACGCGAAGCGTGCCTTGCACTTCGCCGTGGTCCCCCGAGATATGGACCGGTAGCGCCTCCACGCGCTCGAGAATGTCGAGGGCTTCCTGGTACAGGCGCTGGCCCTCGTCGGTCAGGGAAATGCCCTTCGATTGGCGCACCGCGAGCCTGACGCTCAGCCGCTCCTCCATTCTCTGCAGGCGAATGGTGACGGCAGGGGGCGTGAGATCGAGCAGGCGCGCGGCGGATGCCAAGGAACGCGACGCGCCGATGGCGCGAATGACGCGAAGGTCTTCCAGGTCGAGCATTTTGCGTACCTTAATGCTGGGGTTGCCAGACATTAAACGTCACATCATGCGGTGACGCAATGGCAGCGGCTGGAAGTGCGCCGTGTGAATGGTACGTATTCGCGGCGTCATGACTTGACGCCGATATGAATCTGAACTTCCTCCGGGCCGCAGCAGGATTCGAAATCGGTGAGGAAGCTGCGCTGTACCTGTGGATGCTGATCGAAGTATGACCAGATGGCCGCCCAGGTTTGAATGACGGCAGCAGGCATGGGGCCGCGCGCTTCGAAGACGAGGTACTTGCCTTCCTGGATCTCGACGTTTTTAAAGTCCCGATCCGGCTGGCTGACGGCGACGCCGGCCGTCAAATCGTAGAAACCGGTCGCGTCTGACTCGTAGGCTGAATACACGCCATAAACGGGCGTGTCGGGTAGCCGGTGCGGGATGTTGTCCGCCAGTCCGCTCGAGAAAAACTGCCCCCACAAGCTTGGGATTTTTGCGGTTTCCTGATTGGACTCGTCGCGGTTTTTCGTTCGCACCGTCGAGCCGGATACGGTGAAATGCGAAATACGTACAACCTTTGGTTCCATGCTGAAGCTCCCGTATTGAGACTGCCGAGTCAAATCATACTTGGGGCAATGTGCATTTTGGTGCGCTGAAAATATGTCCACTGCGATCGTCGCTCCCGGACTACAGTGAACATTTTCCCGGCACGTTTGAGCTAACCGCCTTCACGCGAAGGTCGACATGAGGTCGAGCCATGCAACTTCAAACCGGTAACCTGTTCGGCTTCGAGGAGAAGCGAGGTGGCGACGAGCGGATCGACATGCTCGTCACGGGGAAACGCCTGAACGTGGAGCGGATCGTGTCGATGGGGCATGCGAGTCCCGAGGGGTTCTGGTATGACGACTCGCGCGCCGAATGGGTTGTGCTGCTGTCGGGCGCGGCTGCGCTGGAATTCGAGGAGGACGCGACGCTGCTCGACATGCGTCCCGGCGACTACGTGCTGATCGAGCCGCATTGCCGGCATCGTGTCGCGTGGACGCATGCGGAGGAGCCGACTGTGTGGCTTGCGATCTATTACGAGCGGTGAGTCGGGTGCTGATTCATAGGCAATCCTTCTATATCGAGTAGTCGATCGAAACTTTGCTCGACGTTGTGGCTGGCGGCGGTCGACCCTGCTGCCGTGTCCGCGTTGCCAATGGCGGCCGATGGATCGGTTTCCCTACACCTCTCCACCGGCAGAGACCCGACGATGTTTCGCGTGCTACTTCTGCGATGCGACGCTCGGTGGCGGCTGGGAGCCAGGGTTGGAGTATTTGCCTCCGGTTCGATGGATGTAGTCTTGCAGCCGCCCCAGGCACGCGCCGTTCAAGACATCTGCCGTGCTCGTGCATTCCACGCCCTGTGGTGCCGCGTTACCCAGATTTTGGAAACTGGCGACATAGGTCATCGGATCGCTCGCACCTTCGAGCGCACTCCAAAGGGTGCCGTTCGGTTTGTCGTTGAAGTAGCACGGCACGCCGGTTCTGACGCCAGGTAGTGGCGTGTAGGCGCCATAGTAGCTGGCGCTCGCACCCTTGAGGCGGATCAGGATATTGGCACTTGTGAGGTCTCCGGCTTTACCATTGCGCAGCAGCGCCCACCCTTGCGCCCGAGCGTAGGTAAAGAGTTCCTCGCGCTCCGTATTGGGTAAGTCGCGTGGCCAGACGACAATGGTCGAGCCGCCGGTCGCATCCGGCTTCAACTCGCTATCGGCCAAGGCAGTGGTAATCGGCTCACCGGGCGCGTAGGTGCCGACGGATGCACCGTACATCACAAGCGAGTAGTACGCGCCCTGCGTGTCAGGAAAAACGGTTTGCCCGTTCAGTGTCAGCGTGTCGAACACGGTCGGCACCTGTGGAATCCGGAGGATCGCGATTTTGTTCGGATTCAAGCCGGCCCCCAGATAGCCCGCACACTGGTCCGGCGGCGGAATGGACGACACGTCGGCACCGGGCAGGAGCGGAGGCCGGGTGAAAGTCACCAATGTCGGGTCGATCACCGGAGCGTATTGCCATTTCGACGGGATTGGCGATTGCGTCTGCGGCTTCGCTGCGGCATGCGCCGAGTGGTCGGCCGATTTCCGCGCGTTGGGAGGCGGGTTTGTTCCGTACAGGTTGTCGACTGGCGGGGTGTCGGTTGGCAAGTGGCCGACCGAGGCCGGAATCGCGTTGTATGCCGAACAGGAGAGCTTTTCGCCGGTCTTGTAGTTGACGGCGTAAACCGCGGGAAAAGGTGTGCGCGTCTCTCCACCCGAGCCGCCCAGGTTATAGCCCGGGAAGGCCTGATACACGCGATAGGCCAGGATCGACGTCGCAACGTCCGTCGGTATCGTCAATTTATTGGGTATGTCCGCGAGCGACGAGCCAGCAGTTGCGCCATTCGGCAGCAGCAGCATGCGGTAATGACGCTTGGGCTCCATGACCCGGTTGCCGATGACGAATGGGTTGACGCTCCCCGGGGCCGGAACGGTGGCTTTGTCACTCATGACGGAAACCGCCTGGGCTTGTGCGTCATACATTGTCCAGGAAAACCAGGTCGAATAAGGATAGTCACCCTCCACCAAAAAGCCCACCGGGGTGCCGTCGGTTGGCAACTTGGGCGCGATGTAGGAGTACGCCGCATGGGGGTCGGGCTGTAACGGAAAGCGAACCTTGTGCAGCCATTCAAAGCCGTACAGGCATGGATCGGGTTGATCGTTGGTTTGGGCGCAAGCCGTAGCGGGCCCGATCGCGACAACCAGCATGGCGATTCGCGAAATGCGCTTCGCGCGCGCCAGACGTAAACCGAGAGTTTTATGTAGGGATCTCATGGTCAAATCCGAGAGACAGAGATGTGCATCTTTCGTTATGGAGGGTTGCAAGTTATGGTCACTCACGTTCAATGACTCATTTTGCATGACTGAATATATGGCCGGATTGAATGATGCGAAGAGCAGAGCGTCAAACCGCGCATAATCGTCGTCATTGATATCAAGCTTGCCGTGAAATCTGCCGCTACTGCACACCCAGCCTATCTATGTGTCGGATCGGGAGGAACTACGACTTTTGGTAGGTGGCAAACGCTTCGTCGAATCGATTTTTTTATCGAATTGACTCGAGGATGAGCCGGGATGGCGCCGGCGGGAAAACCGGGAACGGCCACGGCGTCCCGCTCTATATTTGCCTTTTGCCACCGTTGCGAGCAGCCCTCGGTTCCCGGTCGTTATCTCGTCGGCGGCGAAAGCCGGCTCTGGAAGGAGGCGTATATCGATATGCGCTTCTAATTTGCCTTCGCACAATCTTCGCGCCTGAATTCCCTCCTCACTCCACCGTCACCGACTTCGCCAGATTCCTAGGCTTATCAATATCCGTCCCTCTCGCCAACGCCGCGTGATACGCAAGCAACTGCATCGGCACCGTATGCAGAATCGGCGACAACGGCCCGTAATACTCATTCAACCGAATCACCTCGACCCCTTCCCCCGGCGACAACCCGCAATCCACATCCGCGAACACGAACAGCCTGCCATTGCGTGCACTGACCTCATGCATGTTCGACCTGAGCTTCTCCAGCAGCACATCATTCGGCGCCACCGCAATCACCGGCATCTCATGACTGACCAGCGCGAGCGGCCCATGCTTCAGCTCCCCGGCCGGATAAGCCTCCGCGTGGATATACGAAATCTCCTTCATCTTCAGCGCACCTTCCATCGCGATCGGATAATGCATCCCGCGCCCGAGAAACAGCATGTTTTCCCTGCGCGCGAGCAACTCCGCCCACCCGATGATCTGCGGCTCGAGCGCAAGCACCTTCGACATCGCATCCGGCAGGTGCCTGAGCGCGCGCAGATGCTGTTTCTC
This sequence comes from Burkholderia sp. SRS-46, assembly GCF_004343775.1. Classification (GTDB taxonomy): domain Bacteria; phylum Pseudomonadota; class Gammaproteobacteria; order Burkholderiales; family Burkholderiaceae; genus Burkholderia. Next base: position 522,894 of record NZ_PTXL01000005.1, read on the forward strand.
CTCGTCATCGCTTAACCGCCCACGCACTTGCGCCAACGACAACGCAAGCAGAAACAACGCAACGAGCTGCGTAGTAAACGCCTTCGTCGACGCGACGCCGATCTCGATCCCCGCACGCGTCACGAACTGCAACGCACACTCGCGCATCAACGCACTGGTTGCCACATTGCAGATCGCAAGCGTATGCAGCATCCCCATCTGCTTCGCCGCATGCACCGCGCCGAGCACGTCGGCCGTCTCGCCGCTTTGCGACACCGTGACGACGAGCGTGCGCGGGTTCGGCACGCTGTCGCGGTAGCGGAACTCGCTGGCGATCTCGACACTCGCCGGCACCTTCGCAACACTTTCGATCCAGTACTTCGCGGTCAGCGCCGCGTGATAGCTGCCGCCGCACGCGAGCAACAGCACCGAATCGACGTCGTTGAACACGCGCCACGCACCATCGCCGAACAGCTCCGGCATGATCGACGTGACGTCGAGCAGCGTATCGGCCACCGCCTGCGGCTGCTCGAAGATTTCCTTCTGCATGTAGTAGCGGTAGGCCCCCAGATCCGCCGCGCCGCTATGCGCGGCGACGCGCTGCACGGCGCGCTCCACGCGCTGCCCGTCGGCATCGACGATCCAGTAGCGATGCAGCTGCACGTCGGCGACGTCGCCGTTCTCCAGGTACGCGATCCGGTCGGTGATGCCCGACAGCGCGATCGCGTCGGACGCCAGAAAGTTCTCGCCGTCGCCCGCACCGACCACGAGCGGCATGCCGTTGCGCGCACCGACGATCCGGTGCGGCTCGTCGCGGCACATCACGGCGATCGCGTAGCTGCCGCGCAGCCGCGTGACCGCGCGCCGCACCGCGTCGAACAGGTCGCCGTCATACAGGTGGTCGATCAGGTGGGCGATCGCCTCGCTGTCGGTCTGGCTCGCGAACACGTAGCCGTGCGCCTCGAGTTCCGCGCGCAGCGCGTCGCAGTTCTCGATGATGCCGTTGTGCGACAGCGCGATGCGCGCGTCGTCGTCGCCCGGCGAGAAGTGCGGATGCGCGTTCAGCGTGACCGGCGCGCCGTGCGTCGCCCAGCGCGTATGCGCGATGCCGGTGTAGCCGGACAGCCCCTGCGCGGCGATCGCGCGCTGCAGGTTCGCGACGCGGTCGACGCTGCGCGCCCGCGCCAGCGCCCGGTCGCGGTACACGACGACGCCGCACGAATCGTAGCCGCGGTATTCGAGCCGCTTCAGGCCATCGACGAGGTTCGGCAGGATGTCCCGCTGGGCAACTGCCCCGACAATTCCACACATATCGCGCTCCGCAGAAGGTGCTGTTTCGATCAGTGAGAGCGATGGTAGAGGCGTCGGAATGGAATTAAATTTCAAAAATCAGGCAATACTGAAACGAGTCGACCATCGCGTATCATGTTGAAATTAAATTTCAATCCGATCAGGCAGGAGGCTTCGTTGACCAGCGTGACCCTCGACGATCTCGATCTCCGCATCCTCGCGATCCTGCAGGCCGACGCATCGGTGTCGAACCTGGAATTGGCCGAGCGCGCGCTGTCGTCGCCGCCGACCTGCCTGCGCCGCGTGCGCCGGCTGCGGGAAGTGGGCGTGATCCAGCGGCAGGTCGCGATCCTCGACCAGCAGATGATCGGCTCGGCCGTCACCGCGATCATCGAGATCAGCCTCGACCGGCAGACCGCCGAAGACTACGACGCGTTCGAGCGATACGTATGCGCGGAACCGGCCGTCACGCAGTGCTATCGCGTGTCGCCGGGGCCGGATTTCGTCGTGATCGCCGATCTCGCGGACGTCGCCGACTACGACGCGTTCGCGCGGCGGCTTTTCACCGGCGCGTCGAACGTCCGGAACGTGCGGACGTTCTTCTCGACGCACCGCGCGAAGTTCGAGGCGAACGCGCCGGTCGCGCATGCGTTGCGCCGGCCGGCGTGATCCGGATCACGCCGCGCGCGCGGCCTGCCTCGCATCCGCCGATACCTGCAGCGGCTTGCCGACCGCGAAGCAGTGCTGCATCTCGGGAAACGCGTTGCTGCGAACGTCTTGCGCATAGTGAGCGATCGCTTCGCGCATCACCGCGTTGACGTCGGCATAGCGCTTCACGAAGCGGGGCGTATACGCGTCGAAGCCGCCGATCATGTCCTCGGTCACGAGCACCTGTCCGTCGCACGCGGGCGACGCGCCGATGCCGATCGTCGGAATCGCGAGCGTGGCCGTGATGTGGCGCGCGAGCGCTTCGGCGGTGCCCTCGACGACCACGCTGAACGCGCCGGCCTGCTCGACCGCGCAGGCCGCGTCGACGATGCGCTCGGCGGCGCGCGGGTCCATCCCCTGCGCCTTGAAGCCGCCGGTCGCGTTCACCTGCTGCGGCATCAGCCCGATGTGCGCCATCACCGGCACGCCGCGCTCGGTAAGGAAGCGGATCGTGTCGGCCATTTCCGCGCCGCCTTCGAGCTTCACGCCCTGCGCGCCGGTCTCGGCGAGCAGGCGCGCGGCGGAACGGAACGCCTGCGCGGGCGATTCCTGATACGTCGCGAACGGCAGGTCGACCACGACGCAGGCCTGCCGCGCGCCGCGCACGACGGCCGCGCCGTGCGCGATCATCATGTCCAGCGTGACGCCGAGCGTGCTGGGCATCCCGTACAGCACCATGCCGACGGAGTCGCCGACGATGATCACGTCCGCAACGTCGTCGACGAGCCGCGCCATCGGCGTGGAATACGCGGTCAGCGACACGAGGCTGCCGGCGCCCTTGGTGGCGCGGATCGCGGTAACGGTTTTTCGATTGGTGGTAGTGTGCGCGCTCATGAACCCATGCCCTGTGCGGATGAAGGAGCGTCAAGGTAGCACCGCGCCCGCCCGCGCAATGGCATCCGGAGGACGTCTTATGCTGCTCGCAGGACAATCGGAACACGCCTATGCGGTGCCGGCCATGGCCAGGCTGCCGAGGCCGCTGTATGTGCGCGCGTTCGAGATCCCGGGGCGCGTCAGCATCGACGCGCACAGCCATCCGTGGGCGCAGCTGATGTATGCGACGGACGGCGTGTTCGAGGTCGACACGCCGTTCGGGCGGCACCTGCTGCCGCCGCACTATGCGATGTGGATTCCGCCGCACGTGCCGCACGCGGTGGCCACGCGCGATTGCGTCGCGTTCCACAGCCTGTACCTGGACGATGCGAGCGCGGGCGACGGTTTCGGCGACACGTGCCGGATTCTGCGCATGACGCCGCTGCTGCGGGAGCTGGTGGTCGCCACGGCCGAGCTGCCGGTGAACTACGACGAGGCGGGCCCGGACGGCGCGCTCGTGAGCGTGATCGTGGATCGCATCAAGCGCCTGCAGCCGGCGCCGCTGACCGTGCCGCTGCCGCGCGATCCGCGCCTGCTGAAAATCGCCCGCGCGCTGCATGCCGACCCCGGCGACACGCGCAGCCTCGAAGCGTGGGGCGATCAGGTCGGCGCGACGCGCCGCACGCTGTCGCGCCTGTTCCGGCACGACACGGGGCTGTCGTTCACCGAGTGGCGGCAGGCCGTTCGGCTGCTGGCGGCGTTGCCGCTGCTGGAGGCCGGCGAGGCGGTGGGCGCGGTGGCGGCGCGGCTCGGCTACGACTCGACGTCGTCGTTCATCGGGCTGTTCCAGGAGAAATTCCAGCTGACGCCCGGCGCGTTCGCGAAACAGGCGTCGCGGCGGATCGCGCTCGCGGGCTGACGGCGCACGCCGCGCGTCACAGCGCGAGCGCGAACTGTGCCGGGTGCGCCTGCCCGGACAGGCGGCCCGCGCCTTCGAGCGACAGCAGCGCGCGCTTGCGGTCGATGCCGCCCGCATACCCGGTGAGGCTCCCGTTCGCGCCGACGATGCGATGGCACGGCACGATGATCGACACCGGATTGCGGCCGACCGCGCCGCCCACCGCGCGCGCGGAACCGGCGGGCAGCCCGACGCGCTGCGTCAGCTCGCCGTAGGACACCAGCACGCCGAACGGAATCGCCAGCAATTCCTGCCACACGCGCTGCTGGAACCCGGTGCCGCGCAACCGCATCGGCACCGAGAACGTCGTGCGCGCGCCGGCGAAGTATTCCTCGATCTCTTCCCTGGCCTGCCGCGCGACCGGCGGCATCGGCTCGTCCATCGCGATCGCCAGCGACGGGAAGTACTTCTGTCCGACGAAGAACAGGCCGGTCAGGCAGCCGTCTTCCACGCGCACGGCGATGTCGCCCAACGGGCTCGAAATCAGGTGGCCGGGGGGCATTCGAAAGTCTCCATGAAGGCGGCGCGGCAGGTGTCCGGATCGAGGTTCGTGTCGCGACTGTAAACCAGACCCCGGCCCGATGCGGGACGCGCAGTATCGGATAGAAAACGATTAACTAGCTCCGCCGCCGTGTCATCTCTTTTGCCTGGCTTGTTTAGAGATGACTCATAGAAATCCCGAACTGGTCGTACGACCTCAAAGTCCTTATTCTTTGAAAAACGTTTTCCAAACCGATTGGCGCGGTCTGGCGCGGCGGGCGAGATCCCGTGGCGCGGCCCGCCCCGGCGCTCGTCGCCGGCAACGAACAGTGCGCGGCGCGACGAGCGATGCCGCGCATCGGAGACTTTCATGCAATCTGCTGTCATCGGCGTCGCCCGCGCCGCCAGCCGCTACCGCTGGGCGGTCTGCGGGCTCCTGTTCTTCGCGACCGTGATCAACTACATGGACCGGCAGATCCTCGGCCTGCTGGCGCCGATGCTTCAGCACGACATCGGCTGGACCCAGGTGCAATACGGCCGCATCGTGATGACGTTTTCCGCGTTCTATGCGATCGGCCTGCTGTGCTTCGGCCGCCTCGTCGACTGGCTCGGCACGCGCGTGTCGTATGCGGTCGCGATGCTGCTGTGGAGCATCGCCGCGATGCTGCACGCGGTGGTCGGCTCGGTGACGGGCTTCGCGTTCGTACGCGCGCTGCTCGGCATCGGCGAGGGCGGCAACTTCCCGGCCGCCATCAAGACCACGGCCGAATGGTTCCCGCGCCGCGAGCGCGCGCTCGCCACCGGCATCTTCAACTCGGGCTCGAACATCGGCGCGGTGTTCGCCCCCGCGATCGTCCCGGCGATCGCGGTCGCGTACGGCTGGCGCGCGGCGTTCGTGATCATCGGCGCGATCGGCATCCTGTGGCTGGCCGTGTGGCTCGTGTTCTACCGCAGCGCCGATCCGCGCGCGCTGAGCCAGGAATTCGACGAGCCGCGCGACGAGGTCGAGGCGCTCGACGCCGCCCACGCGAACGCGGGCTCGCCCGGCTGGGGCGTGCTGATCCGCAAGCGCGAAACCTGGGCGTTCCTGATCGGCAAGTTCCTGACCGACCCCGTCTGGTGGTTCTACCTGTTCTGGCTGCCGAAGTGGCTCAACGAATCGCGCGGGATGGACATGCAGCACATCGGCCTGCCGCTGGTCGCCATCTACGCGCTGACGACGGTCGGCAGCATCGGCGGCGGCTGGCTGTCGTCGACGATGCTGCGCTCCGGCTGGAGCGTGAACGCCGCCCGCAAGACCGCGATGCTGATCTGCGCATGCTGCGTGCTGCCGATCGCGTTCGTGTCGCAGGTGCAGAACCTGTGGGGCGCGGTGCTGATCGTCGGCCTCGCGGCCGCCGCGCACCAGGGCTGGTCGGCCAACCTGTTCACGACCGCGTCGGACCTGTTCCCGCGCCGCGCGGTGGCGTCGGTGGTCGGCATCGGCGGCATGGCCGGCTCGATCGGCGGCGTGCTGTTCTCGGAGGTGATCGGCCAGGTGCTGCAGCGCACGGGCCACTACTGGGTGCTGTTCGCGATCGGCGCGCTCGCCTACCTGCTGGCGCTCGCGATCATGCATGCGATCACGCCGCGCATGGCGCCCGTGAAGCTCGATGCGTAACGTTGCAACCCGCGCCGCCGCCGGCGGCGCACGGCTCGGCTCATTGGGCCTCGGCCGTCGACGCGCGCACGATCAGCCGCGGCTCGAACGTCGAGTAGCCGGCATCCGCGTGGCCCGCGAGCGCGTCGATCAGCTTCTGCATCGCGAGCTCGCCCATCTTCTCGCTCTGGATGTCGACGGTGGTCAGCGCGGGCGCCGCGTATTCGCCGTACGGCACGTTGTCGATGCCCGCGACGGAGACGTCCTGCGGCAGCTTGAAGCCGAGCGAGGCCGCCTCCTTCATGAAGCCGAGCGCGATCAGGTCGTTGTAGCAGATCACGGCCTGCGGGCGCTGCGGCCCGAGCATCACGCGCGAGCATGCGCGCTCGCCGGCTGCCGCGGTGGGCGCGTGCGCATCGTGCACGTCGAGCGTGAGGCCCGCTTCCGCGAGGCAGTCGCGCGCACCCTGGATGCGTTCGTCGTTGATGCGGGCCTGCCCGAAGCCGAGATAGGCGATGCGCCGGTGGCCGAGGTTCAGCAGGTGGCGCGCGAGCATGTAGGTCGACAGCCGGCTGTCGATGCCGACGCCCGGGAGCGGCAGGTCCGGGCTGCGCCGCAGCAGCACGAGCGGCTTGTGCAGTTCGAGCATCCACTGCAGTTCGGCGTCGGGCAGCCGGGAGCTGACGATCAGCCCGTCGACGCGTGGCGCAAGCGCCTCGATCAGCGCGCGCTCGCGCGCCTGGTTCTCTTCGGTGTCGACGAGCAGCAGCGTGTAGTCGTGCTGCAGCGCGACCCGGTTCGCGCCTTTCACGACGTTCGTGAAGTGCGGATTGCTGATGTCGAGGATCACGAGGCCGATGGTGCGCGTGCGCCCCGTGATCATCGAGCGCGCGAGCGGGTTCGAGCGATAGCCAAGCGCGTCGATCGCGGCCTTGAGCCGCGCCTCGACCGGCGGCGAGAAGCGCTGCGCGCCGTTCACGTACTTCGACACCGTCGCGACCGACACGCCGGCTTCCGCGGCCACGTCGCGAATCGTCGGGGAAACTTTTTTCATACCGGGGGTAACGTTTTCTTCACCTGGTGCCGGATTGTGGCAGAAAAAGCCGGCCAGCGGTCGCGCGTCCAGCCCGCAAGCGTGTACTGATCATGGTGCAGGGCGGACCATGATTGACGCTGTGTCGACGCCGGATTTATAGTGGGAAAACGTTTTCCAACTCAAGCCTGATTCAAGCCTGTATCAAGGAGACACGATGAACGCCTCATCCACGGGAACGGCCAAGCCGTTCCGGCGCCTGCTGCTGACGGGCGCAGCCGGCAATCTCGGCTGCCAGCTGCGCGGCGCGCTCGCCGACTGGGCCGACGTCGTGCGCGTCAGCGACATCGCGCCGGTGGGCGATGCCGCCGCGCACGAGGAAATCCGGGCGGCCGACCTGGCGGACCGGCAGGCCGTGATGCAACTGGTCGACGGCGTCGACGCGATCGTGCATTTCGGCGGCATCTCGGTCGACGCGCCGTTCGACGACCTGCTCGACGCCAACATCCGCGGCACCTACAACCTGTACGAAGCGGCGCGCCGGCACGGCGTGAAGCGGATCGTGTTCGCGAGCTCGAACCATGCGATCGGTTTTCATCCGGTGACGGACGTGCTCGACGCCGATTCGCCGCAGCGCCCGGACAGCCTGTACGGCGTGACGAAATGCTTCGGCGAGGCGCTGTCGCGCTACTACTTCGACCGCTTCGGCATCGAGACGGTGTGCGTGCGGATCGGCTCGTCGTTCGAGGCGCCGAAGAATCCGCGCATGCTCGTCACCTATCTCAGCTATCGCGATCTCATCGAGCTCGTGCGCTGCTCGCTGCTGACCAACCGCGTCGGCCACGTGGTGGTCTACGGCGTGTCGGACAACCCGGTGAAGTGGTGGGACAACACCAAGGCGGGCTTTCTCGGCTTCCGCCCGCGCGACAGCTCCGAGCCGTTCGCCGGGCGCTTTCCGCTCACCGCGCCCACCGCGGAATACGACGATCCGGCGCAGCGCTACCAGGGCGGGGGATTCGTGCTCGGCGAGCCGATGGAGCGGCGGGACTAGACACCCGGGCGAAGCAGGGCGCGATGCGCGTCACGCGCCCGCCGGGTGAAACCCCGGCAGCGCCGGAATGTGCTCGGCCATGAACGCGAGGAACGCGCGCGCCCGCAGCGGCTGGTAGCGGCGCGACGGCGAAATCAGGTGCAGCGAATGCGGCGGGATCGTCCATTTGGGCAGCAGCCGCACCAGCCGGCCCGCGTCGATCAGGTCCTGCACGAGCCACGCCGGCGCGCTGCCGAGGCTCGTGCCTTCGAGATAGCATTCGCGCAACGCCGGCGAGCTGCTGACGCGATAGCGCCCCCGGGTCGGCACGACGAGGGTCTCGGTGCCGTTGGACATCTCGAGCCGGGCGCCGACGCTCGCGCGCGCATACCCGACGAACGGGTGGTCGAGCAGGTCTTCCGGCCGGCGGATCTTCGGCGCGCGCTTCACATAGCCGGGCGTTGCGACCAGCACGCGCGGCGACCACGCGATCGTGCGGGCCACCGCGTCCGGCGGCAGCGTGTTGCCGAGGCGGATCGCGACGTCGATGCCGTCCTCGACCAGGTCGACGATGCGATCGGTCAGGTTCAGCTCGACCTCGATCTCCGGGTATTGCTTCAGGAACGCGAGCACGAGGCGGTTGAGATGCAGCTCGCCGAGCCCGAGCGGCGCGCTGACGCTCAGCAGGCCGACCGGCCGCTGCGCCTGGCCGCGCACGTCGGCCACCGCTTCGGCATGCGCTTCGAGCAGCTGCTTGCAGCGCTCGTAGAAGCGCCGGCCTTCGTCGGTCGGCGTCACGCTCGTCGTGGTGCGCTGAAGCAGCCGCACGCCGAGCTGTTTCTCCATCGCGGAGATGACCTTGCTCACCGTCGGCTGGCCGATCTCCGCTTCACGGGCCACCGCCGAAAAGCCGCCCAGCTCGACGGCGCGCACATACAACCACATCGATCGAAGCGAATCCAAGTCATTCCCCTGTGGAATAGGCCGTATGCGATTCTCGCGCATTCCGCCGGTGTTGGGCATGACGTAACGTTCACGCACCTTCACTTTGATCGACGGGGAAACCATGGAATTCGCCACGCATTCATCGCTCCGGGGCGCGCATGTCGTCGTGTTCGGCGGGAGCTCGGGGATCGGTCTTGCGACCGCCGCGGCCGCCAAGGCGCGCGGCGCGGACGTCACGCTCGTCGGGCGTTCGCCCGCGAAACTCGAGGCCGCCGCGCAAGCGCTCGGCGGCGCGCGCACGGCGGTTGCCGACATCGTCGACCGCCAGGCGGTGGGCGCGGTGTTCGCGGCGATGTCCCGCGTCGATCACCTCGTGATCACCGCGGGCAGCTTCATCGCCGGCAAGCTGGCCGATACCGACGCCGACCTGTTGCTGGCCGCGCTGCACGAGCGCATCGCCGGGCCGATCCATGCGATCAAGGCCGCGCTGCCGCTGATGCCGCCCACGGCGTCGATCGTGCTGACGAGCGGGCAGCTCGCCGATCGTCCGTCGGGGCACGGCACGTCGGTCATCGCGGCCGCGGTGCGCGGCGTCGAGGCATTCGCGCGCTCGCTCGCGCTCGAACTCAGGCCGATCCGCGTCAACGTCGTGTCGCCGGGGTTCGTCGACACGCCGCTGTTCGACGCGTTCGGCGCGGACAATCGCGCGGCGATCTTCGCCGACGCGGCGGCCACGCTGCCGGGCGGCCGCGTCGGGCACGCGGACGAAGTCGGCGAGGCGATCGCGTTCCTGCTCGGCAACCGCTATACGAATGCCGAGATCCTGCACGTCGACGGGGGCGGGCGCTTCGTCTGACGCGGACGGGGCGCGCGGCGTGGCGCGGCGGAGGTCATTGCGTCGCTGCTGCGGCCTCAGCGCGAGCGTGCCACTGCCGCACGTAGTCGGGCGTGCCGGCCGGCGCGGCGTCCGCGATCGGCGCCTGCGCTTGCAGCGCCAGCGGCAGCACGCCGGCCCATACCGGCAGCGACAGGTCGGATTCGGCGTCGTCCGGGCCGCCGGTGCGGACCTTGCACGCGGCTTCCGCGAGCGCGATGCGCAGCACGGTGGTGGCCGCGAGTTCGTTGGCGCTGCCCGGGCGTACTTCGCGCGAGCGCCCCGGCGCGAGGCGTTCCATGAACGTGTCGAGCGCCGCGGCCTTGGCGGGGCCCTCTACCGCTTCGAAGGTGCCGTAGATCACCGCCGATCGATAGTTCATCGAATGCTCGAACGCCGAGCGCGCGAGCACGAGCCCGTCGAGGTGCGTGATCGCGACGCAGACCGGCGCGCCGGTGGCCGCCAGCTTCAGCATGCGGCTGCCGTTGGAGCCGTGGATGTACAGGTGATCGCCTTCGCGCCAGCACGCGGTGGGGATGCAGTGCGCGCCGTGCGCGTCGGCGAATGCGACGTGCGAGATAGGCCGCGTCGACGATCGAATCGAGCGTCGCGCGGTCGTAGTGGCCGAGGTGCGCGACGCGACGGATGCGGGTGCGCGGGAGGGCGGGGCGTGTCGACGGGGTCACGGCGGGGTCCGTTGCGTGTTCGTGAAGCGGCACACGATAGGTAGTCGTGGCACTATTTGTAGACCCAGGAATGATCGGAGATTGGAGCCACGGTGGGGCGCGGCGCGTGCATGCGCGATCGCGAATTGCCTGAAGCGCTTCAGACACGTCGTGCGAATTTTGCTGTAACCGGCTTGTAAATCGGCACGCCGCCACCTAGGATAAAGCGCACAAAATCCGCAAAAACGCGCCGCCGCCGCTTATCCCGGCCCGCTCGCGCATCGTCGCTCGACGGTCACGACATGACCTTGCGCGCGACGATCGATACCGACTTCAAGCACACATTCCTGATGTGCGATCCGTCGCCGGGCCAGTGCGACGGACCTTTCATGCCGCGTCGTCACGCACCGGGCCGTGCCCGCCCGGTGCGCATTGCGCGCGGCAGTGTGGTACGGACGATCCCCGGGGGGCGTCACCAACGATCCTGGTAGGGATACGTGTGGGCCCCCGGTCTGAATCGGCAGCACCGGGCTTCCATGCGTGTCCGCGTTGAATCTCTCGCATAGAAACAGGTGGACCCCATGAACAGGAAACTGGCAACGGTGAAGGCCTATTCCGCGGCAACGCTGGTCGGCGCATGCATGGCCGTGGCGTCTTACTCGGCATTGGGCGCCGATTGGCCGCCCACGCTCGATCCGAATCCGGCGGTACAGCCGCCGAAATGGGACTGGCAGCTTGCGGTGCCCATCGTCGTGAATCCCGATACGACGATCCGGATCTACGACATCGACATGTTCGGCAACGAGCACAGCGGCGCGGTGCAGACGCTGCACGGCAAGGGGTACAGGGTGATCTGCTACGTCGACGTCGGTTCCTGGGAGAGCTATCGCGACGATGCCGCGCAGTTCCCCACCAGCATCCTCGGCAAAACCTACTCGGGCTTTCACGATGAGAGGTGGCTCGACATCCGCGACGTCAATCCGGCGAAATCGACGACCGGCACGGCGCTCGCGACGATCCTCGGCGCCCGTTTCGACCGGGCGAAGAACATGGGATGCGACGCGATCGAGCCCGACAACATCGACGGCTACGACACGACCGCGCACGGCTCGACCGGCTTCCCGCTCACGTACGCGGACCAGATCTACTTCAACCTGTGGGTGGCGACGCAGGCGCACAACCGCGCGATGCTGGTCGGGCTGAAGAACGACATCAACCAGGCACAGGACGCGCAGCTCTACACCGCATTCGATTTCGTGGTCAGCGAGCAGTGCATCCAGTACAACGAATGCGGCTTCTTCTCGAAATTCCTGGCGCTGAACAAGCCGGTGTTCGAAGCGGAATACAAGCTCGCGCTCGACAAGATGTGCGCCGTCGCGAAGGCCAACCGACTCAGTTCGATCAAGAAGCGTCCGGCGCTCAATTCGAGCCGGGAGGATTGCAGCGCGTACTACCCGTGACGCGCATGCGGGCGATGTCGTGTCAAGGAGGCGGCGCGCCCGCCGCCCCCGTCCGGCTTCAGAAAATGAAGCCGGTGTTCACGAACTTCGAATGGTGATCCGACACGATCGCATCGAGCAGCTGCTTGCTGCCGTCGGTCTGCTTCGCGGCGACCATCGAGCGGATCGAGAACGCGCGCAGCGCATCGCTCACCGACAGCGTGCCTTCCGCCGAATCCTTGCGGCCGGCGAACGGGAACACGTCGGGCCCGCGCTGGCACTGGCAGTTGATGTTCACGCGGCACACCTGGTTCACGAGCGGATCGACGAGCGCGCCGATCTGCGCCGGGTCCGAACCGAAGATGCTGACCTGCTGGCCGTGGTCCGACGTCGTCACGTAGTCGAGCGCGGTGTCGACGTCGTCGAACGGCGCGACCGGAATGATCGGCCCGAACTGCTCCTCGCGGTACAGCTTCATCCCCTCCGACACCGGATACACGACGGCCGGATAGAACAGCGTCTTGCTGAACACGCCGCCCGATTCGTTCACGACCTGCGCGCCCCTGGCCTTCGCGTCGTCGATCGCTTCGGTCATGTACGCGGTGCGGTGCATGCCCGGCAGCGGCGTGATGCCGACGCCTTTTTCCCACGGCATGCCGATCTTCATCTGCGCGAGCGCGGCCGTGAAGCGCTTCAGGAATTCGTCGACGATCGAGCGATGCACGAGCAGCATCTTCAGCGCGGTGCAGCGCTGCCCGTTGAACGACAGCGCGCCGAGCAGGCATTCCTTGACGGTCAGGTCGAGATCCGCGTCGGGCAGCACGATCGCCGCGTTCTTCGCGTCGAGCCCGAGGATCGCGCGCAGCCGGTGCGACTTCGGGTGCTGCTTCTTCAGGTGGTCGGCGACCTTGCTCGACCCGATCAGCGCGAGCACGTTGATCTTGCCCGACGCGAGCATGTGCGGCACGACCACCGCGCCCGGCGCGTAGATCGTGTTGATCACGCCCTTCGGGAACGCGTCGCGGAACGCCTCGAGCAGCGGCTCGAACAGCAGCGTGCCGTACTGGGGCGGCTTGAACACGACGGTGTTGCCCATCAGCAGCGCGGGGATCAGCGTCGCGAAGGTCTCGTTCAGCGGATAGTTGTACGGCCCCATGCACAGCACGACGCCGAGCGGCGTGCGGCGGATCTGCCCGATCGTGCCCTCGGCGATCACGAAGCGCGAGTTCGCGTTGTCGAGCTCCTTCAGCGCATCGATCGTCTGCAGCATGTAGGTGACGGTGCGGTCGAACTCCTTCTGCGAATCGGCGAGGCTCTTGCCGATCTCCCACATGATCAGGTTCACCACCAGCTCGCGTTGCGCGACCATCCGCCGGATGAAATCCTGCATGCACGCGATGCGCTGCTCGACCTTCATCGTCGGCCACTCGCCGCGGCCGGCGTCGTACGCGCGCACGGCGGCGTCGAGCGCCGCGTCGCTCTCCGGCTCGCCCATCACCGGGTAGCTGCCGATCTCGAGCTGCTCGACGCTGCCGTCGGGCCGGCGCACGCACACCGGCGACAACACGGTCTTGCTCGCGCCGTCCCACGGTTTCAGTTCGCCGTCCACGAGCGACACGCGCTGGTGGATCGGGGCTTTCAGCCGGACGTCGGCGGGGATCTCTTCGAGGGCGGGAAACAGCTGCTGCAGGGAGGCGGAATCGGGCATGACGGTCTCGCTTGACGGGGTGTCCGTGATGGACGGGTGATGCGCAATCCTGGGCGGGGCGATCCTCGATCCTGAATCGCCATCATGACGCGCGCGCGACGGGGCGTCACGCGCAGCACCGGCGAAACCGGAATGGAACCAGTTCCATTAAACCGGAACGCGGGTCCGAATGCAATCGCCGGAACGGGGGGGGCGCGAAGGCCGCCGGCACCCGGCTCGGGGCGGTCTTGATGAAGGGGTCGCATGACGTGGCGGAATCGGACCGGGTCGGGTGCGCCGATACGGGTCGCAAACGTTTTACTTTGCCCGGAACAGGCAGATAATGAGCGCACGCGACAGCGTACAGAATAACGACGCGGACCTGAGAGCTTACGAGGATCAACTATAAGAACAACCGCCACGACGCCCGTACCGGGTCTGGCGGGCCGGTGCGCCGGGCCGGGGTGATCCGGTCCGGCGCGTGCCGGACACGCGCCGGCGGCCCGCCCGGCCGTCATTCGACGTCTTCGTCGTCCAGGTAGCCGTTCCCTTCTTCCATCCCGTCACGCCCCGGCGCCGCATACGCGCTCGCCTGCTCGAGCAGCCACGCCCTGAACAGCTCCAGCGGCTTGCTGTGGCTGAATTCCGTCGGATACACGAGGTAGTACGCGGAATCCTCGATCGTCGCCGCGTCGAACGGCACGACCAGGCCGAGCTGCTGCAACTGCCCCTCGACGAAGAACTTCGGCACGAGCGCGATCCCGAGCCCGGCCGTGGCCGCGCTGATCAGCATCGTATGCAGCTCGTAGCGCACGCCCTGCATCGTGCGGGTGTCCTCGACGCCGAGCGCCTCGAACCATTGCGCCCACGCGCCCGGGCGCGTCGTCGAGTGCAGCAGCGGATACGCGAGCAGGTCCTGCACCTGCTTCACCGGCCCGTCGAGCAGCGCCGGCGAGCAGATCGGCACGACTTCCTCGCCGAACAGGTAATCGGACGACGTGCCGGGCCAGGTCGGCTTGCCGTAGTGGATCGCCGCCTCGAAGTGGGTGTCCTCGAACGAGAACAGGTCGGTGCGGCTGCCCATGTTGACGCGCACGTCGGGCGTGCGGTCGTAGAAGCTCTTGATGCGCGGGATCAGCCAGTGCGACGCGAAGGTCGGCAGCACCGCGAGCTCCAGGTAACCGCCGCCGCTGCCGTGCGCGATGATCGACAGCGTGTCGCGGTCGAGCGTTTCGAGCGCGCGCCGCACCTGCGTGCCGTACAGCTTGCCGGCGCGCGTCAGCACCACGCGCTGCTTCACGCGCGCGAACAGCCGCACGCCGAGGCTCGCTTCGAGCGTCGCGATCTGCCGCGACACCGCGCTTTCGGTCAGGAACAGCTCCTTGGCCGCGTGCGTGAAGCTCTCGTGGCGCGCGGCGGCTTCGAAGGCCACCAGCGCGCCCATGTTCGGGATCTTGAATTTGCGCATAAGGGTCGATTCGTCTGATGAACGGGCCGGCGCCGCACGGGGCGGAGCGCCGCGTATATCACCGTCGATAGTTCCAAAAACTCATTACGTGTCAATTTAATCTCGCTTTACGCCGGTCTGCAACCCTTTGAATAATGCATCCCACGCAAGGCTAGGCGTCCTTCGGGCGGCTGGCCGACGAGTTGCCGGCACCGTTGCCGGCCGGTCCCCCGACGAGAATCCATGATGCGCAATCCGAATATCGAGAGCTTGCTGACGAAGCTGCTGGGACAGGCGAAAACCGACGCCCTGTTCGCGACCCTGAACATGCCGGCCATTCTCGACGAGTGGGAAGACGGCGTCGTGACCCGCGCGGAAATCGCGCAGGCGATGAACATGGCGCTGTTCGAGGGGCTGCTCGAACGCTCGGCGAACGGCCGCGCGTATACGGCCGACGCGATCCGCGACGGCGGCTCGGTGTATTTCGACCACGGCGCGCTGCGCACGGTGCGCTGGGCGCACAGCGGCGCGCTGCCGCCCGGCGAAGCGGCGTTCACGCGCATCCTGCGCCCGCTCGGCTTCCGCCTGAACGGCCGCTATCCGCTCGACAAGCTCGGCATGACGGGCCGCGCGTATGCGCACGAGGACGCGCCCGACGAGATCGCGCAGTTCTTCGTCAGCGAGCTGCATCCGGAGCGCTTCTCGAAGGAATTCCAGCAGGCGGTGACGAACGTGATCGGCACGTCGCGCGACCCGCTGACGCCGGCCGCCGTCGCGCTGCTGTGGGAAGTCGAGCGCGAAGGCTGGCTGTCGCTCGACGCCGCGCATGAGCTGCTGCCGGTGATCGTCGGCGCGTTCGCGCGCCAGCACGACGTGCCGAGCGAACTGGACTACGAGACGCTGCTGCTCGAATCCGCCGAGATGGCGTGGATCTCGACCGAAGGCAATGCGTTCAACCACGCGACCGATCGTGTCGAGGACGTGTTCAAGCTGTCCGACGACGAGAAGGCGAAGGGCCGGCCGATGAAGCCGGACGTCGAGCGCTCGCGCTCGGGCCGCGTGTTCCAGACCGCGTACCGCGCGGACGTGGTCGCGCGCGAGTTCCGCACGCGCGACGGTGGCCTCGTGAAGCGCAACGTGCCGGGCTCGTTCTACGAGTTCATCACGCGCAAGCGCACGTTCGACCAGGCGCAGCGCCGCTGGGTGACCGACCTGCGCTTCGATGCCGGCAACGCGCAGGGCATCTTCAAGATGACCGCGAACGCCGCGAAGTAATCGTGAAGCGCGCGACTCCGATCGAAGTCGGGCAGGAACTGCTCGACACGCTGGCGGCCGACCTGCGCACCGCGGTGCGCGGCGAGGTGCGTTTCGATGCCGGCTCGAAGGCGCTCTATGCGTCCGACGCGTCGAACTACCGGCAGGTGCCGCTCGGCGTCGTCGTGCCGGCCGACGCGGACGATCTCGTTGCGGCGCTCGGCGTGTGCCGGCGCTTCGACGTGCCGTTCCTCACGCGCGGCGGCGGCACGTCGCAGAACGGGCAGTGCGTGAACGTCGCGGTGGTCGCCGATACGAGCAAGTATTTCAATCGCGTCGTGTCGGTCGATCCGGTGGCGAAGGCGGCGGTGGTCGAGCCGGGCGTCGTGTGCGACACGCTGCGCGACGCGGCCGAAGCGCACGGCCTGACGTTCGCGCCGGACCCGGCCACGCACAGCCGCTGCACGCTCGGCGGGATGATCGCGAACAACTCGTGCGGCGCGCATTCGGTGATGGCCGGCAAGACGGTCGAGAACGTCGAGGCGCTCGAAATCCTCACCTACGACGGCGCGCGCTTCTGGGTCGGCCCGACGCCGGAGCCCGAGCTCGACGCGATCATCGCGGCGGGCGGCCGGCGCGGCGAGATCTATCGCCGGCTGCGCGATCTGCGCGACCGCTACGCGGAGCGCATCCGCCGCGAGTTTCCGCAGATCAAGCGGCGCGTGTCGGGCTTCAACCTCGACCAGCTGCTGCCGGAGAACGGCTTCAACGTCGCGCGCGCGCTGGTCGGCACCGAAGGCACCTGCGCGGTCACGCTGCAGGCGAAAGTGCGGCTCGTGCACAGCCCGTCGTGCCGCGTGCTGCTCGTGCTCGGCTTCACCGACATCTTCACCGCGGCGGACGCGGTGCCGCACTACAACCGCTTCGCGCCGATCGCGATCGAGGGCCTCGACCGCGCGATCATCCGCGGGCTGCAGGCGCGCGGCCTGAAGGCCGACGAGATCGCACTGCTGCCGCCGGGCGACGCATGGGTCGTGCTGGAGTTCGGCGCGGACAGCGTCGACGCGGCGCTCGCGCAGGCGCGCGAAGCGGAAGCGCATTTCAAGGGCGGCGGCGCGGGGCCGGATGTCAGCGGCTTCGTCGTCACGGAGAAGGCGAAGCAGCAGAAGATCTGGTCGATCCGCGAAACCGGCGCATCGGCGGTCGCGCTGTCGGTCGATCCGTCGAAGCCCGACCCGATCGCCGGCTGGGAGGATGCGGCCGTCGATCCGCTGCGGCTCGGCGATTACCTGCGCGCGTTCCAGGCGCTCGTCGACCGCTACGGCTACGAAACCTGCCTGTACGGCCATTTCGGCGACGGCTGCGTGCATGCGCGGATCACGTTCGACCTGCGCAGTGCGCAAGGCGTGCAGGTGTGGCGCGGCTTCCTGCGCGAAGCGGCGCAGCTCGTGGTCGACTTCGGCGGCTCGCTGTCCGGCGAGCACGGCGACGGCCAGGCGAAGGCCGAGTTCCTGCCGATCATGTACGGCCCGGAGCTGATGCAGGCGATGGCCGAGTTCAAGGCGATCTGGGATCCCGCGAACCGGCTGAACCCCGGCAAGGTGATCAACGCGTACCGCGCCGACGAGAACCTGCGGCTCGGCCCGGCCTACAAGCCGGTGACGCTGCAGACGAAGCTGACGTTCGCGAGCCCCGAGGGCGACGGGATGCAGCGCGCGATCGAGCGCTGCATCGGCATGGGCAAGTGCCGCTCGCTCGACGGCGGCACGATGTGCCCGAGCTATCGCGCGACGCGCGAGGAGAAGTTCTCGACGCGCGGCCGTGCGCACCTGTTCTGGGAAATGCTGCAGGGCGACGTGATCAAGGACGGCTGGAACAGCCCCGAGGTGAAGGAAGCGCTCGACGCGTGCCTGTCGTGCAAGGGCTGCAAGTCCGATTGTCCGACGCATACCGACATGGCGTCGTACAAGGCGGAATTCATGTCGCACTACTACGAGACCCATCGCCGGCCGCGGCAGGCGATGTTCATGGGGAGGATCGGACAATGGGCGCCGCTGGCGAGTCGTTTTCCTCGGCTTATGAATTTTATGACCTCGACCCCGCCCTTGGCGCGTATCGGCAAGTGGATCGCCGGCGTCGCGCCGCAGCGGGCGATCCCGGCGTTCGCGCCGCGCCCGTTCCGCGCGAGCGCGAAACGGCTGGGGATCGGACAGCGCACGGGCGCGACGCCGGCCCGCAACAAGGTCATTCTGTGGGTTGATACGTTCAACGAGCATTTCCTGCCGGACATCGCCACGGCGGCGGCCGACGTGCTGACGCGGCTCGGCTTCGACGTCACGTTGCCGAAAAAGCGCCTGTGCTGCGGCCGGCCGCTGTACGACTACGGGCTGCTCGACGAGGCGCGCGCGCTGCTGCGCACCGCGGTCGACGAGCTCGCCGACGAGATCGGCGCGGGCGTGCCGGTCGTCGGGCTCGAACCCGGCTGCCTGTCGGTGTTCAAGGACGAACTGCTGAAGCAATTGCCCGACGAGCCGCTCGCGAAACGCCTCGCCGCGCAGACGTTCCTGTTCTCCGATTTCGTCGCGCAGGCGGATTTCAAGTGGCCGCAGCTCGACGCGGACGTGATCGTCCACGGGCACTGTCACCAGAAATCGGTGTTCGGGATGAAGGGCGAGACGGCGCTGCTCGACAAGCTCGGCGTGCGCTGGACGCTGCTCGACACCGGATGCTGCGGGATGGCCGGCACGTTCGGCTTCAACGAAGCGCATTACGACCTGTCGATGAAGATCGGCGAAGGCAAGCTGCTGCCGCTCGTGCGGCAGGCGAGCGAGCACGCGATCGTCGTGACCAACGGCTTCAGCTGCCGCAAGCAGATCGAGCAGGGCGCGGGGCGCACGCCGCTGCATATCGCGCAGCTCGCGCAGCGGGCGCTCGGGGGGTGACGCGGGCGTCGACGCCCGCGCGTCAGTACGGCAACGCGTCGGTAGCGAAGGCCGACTGCTGACGTTTCAGCGCCTTCAGCCAACGCTTCAGGCTCCCGACGTCGTCGAACAGTGGCATCTCTTCCTTCAGATGGCGAATGTCCTGCTCGCGCCCGACGATTTCACGCGCGAGATCGAGCAACACCGTGTCGGGAGACACGTCGGCGTACGGAGAAAATCCGTAGGTGAACCTGAGGTGGGATTCCACGTGCAGGATTTCCTGGTCGAGTTCGGCGACTTGCTCCTTGAGTATCTTGTTGTAGTGCTTCAGGCGATCTTCGCTGATCTGGTTGATCGCGTGCTGGTCGATGTGCTCGAGTTCGAGCTGCAGTTCCAGCAGTTTCAGCAGATCGTGCTTGTCGTAAGCCTGGTTGACGCGCTGCATCAGCGCAGTCTTGCGCTCGCGCTCCAGCGGATCGGGCTCCCGATCGGGATGCAGCGCGCTGGCGAGCTTGCGATAGAGGACACGGATCGACTGGCTCAGCTCGACCTGTTCAGCTTGCTGCTGCGACTCCTTGGCAAGCTGCTTCGCCGATTTTTGCCGTTCGGCTCGCCGCGCTTCCCGCGCCCGCTTGCTGGCCGCCTCCCGCGCCTGCTGTTGTTCCAGCTTCGCCCGAACGTGTTGCAGGACTTCGTCATGCGCGCTCAGGTCGAGATCGTCGTCGAGCTCGACGCCGAGCATCGCTTCCAGCTCGGCCTTCATCGTCGCGAATTCGGCGGTGATTTCGACGTCGTGGTCGGTTCCGGCATGCCGGTTGTAGATGGCCTTTAGCCGCGCGTCGGCGTTTGCGTCGAGCAGGTCGCCGGCGATGCTGGCGATCAGCGTCGAGATCGTGCGTTGCTCGCCCTTGGTCAAGCCTTTCCGGCCGCTTGCCTCGTCGAGCCGGACAGCCATCGTGGTGCGCAGATCCGTCCACGCGCGCTCGAGCGGCAACAGCTCGTCCACATATCGCTTCTGGAACGCCGGCATGACCTGCTCCCAGGCCGACAGGCGCTTGCGGCGCTTTTCGATTTGCTTGATCAGTGCGTTGAATGCCTTCTGCCCCTTGGACAGGACGGTCTTGCCGGAGCCCGGCGCGATGCCGACTGACCGGATGTTCGTGCGGGGCATGGCGGTTCCTCCCGGCGGCTGCGGTGCATGAAACAAGCGGCTATTCTAGCGCCCGCGCGGCTGACGCTTGTCGCCTGCCGGATCGCGCATGCGCCGCGACTTGATGACTATTGCTCACAACATAGTTCCGATATTTCGTTTGCTGCGGGGGTATTGGCTACCCACAATCGGTTCACCTCCTTGTGCGATACCAGGTTCTTCGGAGACGGAACCCCGGCCGCCGCGCTCGCTACGATGCTTCGGGCGGCGCGTGCAGAGACCGGCGCAACGGAGGTCGCCGGCGCGCGGTGCGCGCGCCGCATCCCGACCCACAGAACGAAGGAATGCCCCGATGAAGTTCCGAATTCGCTCCCTGTCCGGCGTGGCGCTTGCCGCGGCGATTCTCGCGCTCCCCGCGGGCGTGGCCCTGGCGCAGGAGACGGTGGTCAAGGTCGGCGTGGCCGGCCCGCTGACCGGTGGCGGCGCCGCGTACGGCAAGGACATCGAGAACGGCGTGCGCATGGCGGTCGACGAAGCGAATGCCGCGCACACGACCATCGGCGGCAAGCCGGTGAAGTTCGTCGTCGCGTCGCAGGACGACCAGAGCGATCCGCGCGCCGGCGTGCAGGCCGCGCAGCAGCTGGCCGATGCGCAGGTCGCGGTCGTGATCGGCCACTTCAACTCGGGCACGACGCTGCCGGCCTCGAAGATCTACGCGAAGGCGGGCATTCCGATGATCACGCCGTCCGCGACCAATCCGGAGATCACGCGCGCGGGCCTCGGCACCGTGTATCGCGTGATCGCCACCGACACGCAGAACGCCGGCAACGCGGGCACGTACGCGGCGACGGTCACGAAGGCGAAGCGGATCGCGATCATCGACGATCGCACCGCGTTCGGCCAGGGCGAAGCCGACGAATTCGAGAAGGCGGTGAAGGCGAACGGCGGGGCGATCGTCGCGCGCGAGTTCACCAACGACAAGGCGGTGGACTTCAGTGCGCAGCTCACGAAGATCAAGAGCGTCAACGCGGATCTCGTGTTCTTCGGCGGCCTCGACGCGCAGGCGGCGATGCTCGTGAAGCGGATGCGCCAGCTCGGCATCAAGGCGCAGTTCCTCGCGGGCGGTGGCGTGATGAACGCGAACTTCATCCGGCTCGCCGGCGGCGCGGCGGAAGGCGCGTCGGTGTGGGAGTACGGGCAGCCGCTGTCGCGCCTCGACAAGGGCCGGCAGTTCGAGACGAAGTTCAAGCAGAAATACGGCATCGACATGCTCGCGTATGCGCCGTTCGCGTACGACGCGACGTGGATCGCGATCAAGGCGATGCAGAAGTCCAGTTCGGCGAAGCCCGCGGATTTCAACGGCGCGCTGAAGGGCACGAGTTACGACGGCATTACCGGCACGATCGCGTTCACGGAGACGGGCGACCTGAAGAACCCGAGCTCGACGCTGTACGAGGTGAAGAACGCCGCGTGGCAGCCGGTCACGACGAAGTCGGCGAATTGAGCCCGGCAAGCGGGGCCGGCGGGGCTTTCGCGCCGGTTCCGTCCGTGCTGAAATACCTCGACCGGTCCGGCGTGACCGGCACGCGCCGCGCGGTCGCGCCGCCCCATTCATCTGCACTCTGGAGTCAGTCGTGAGTTCTCAAGTCGTAATCGTCGGCGGCGGTGTCATCGGCAGTTCGATCGCCTACTTCCTGCGTGCGTCCGACCCGACGGTCGGCGTGACCGTGATCGAGCGCGATCCGACCTATGCGCGCTCGTCGTCGGCGCTGTCGGCCGCGTCGATCCGCCAGCAATTCTCGACGCCGCTGTCGATCGAGATGTCGCTGTTCGGTATTGAATTCCTGCGCACGCTCGGCGAGCGGCTCGAAGTCGACGGCAACCGGCCGTCGATCGACCTGCACGAAGGTGGCTATCTGTTCCTCGCGACGCCGGCCGGCGAAGCGACGCTGCGCGAGAACCACGCGCTGCAGACCCGCCTCGGCGCGGACATCCGCTTGATGGATCGCGATGCGTTGAAGGCGCAGTTTCCGTGGCTGAACGTGGACGATCTCGTATCGGGCGCGTACGGCGCGAGCGGCGAAGGCTGGTTCGACGGCTACGGGCTCGTGCAGGCGCTGCGCAAGAAGGCGCAGGCGCTCGGCGCGCGCTACGTGGCGGCGGACGTGACCGGCGTCGTGCGCGACGGCCGCAAGGTCACGCAGGTCGTCGCGAGCAACGGCGAGCGCTATGCGTGCGACACGCTGGTCAACGCGGCCGGTGCATGGGCGCGCCCGCTGTCGGCGATGATGGGCATCGACATCCCCGTGTATGCACGGCGGCGCAGCATCTTCAACGTGTCGTCGCCGGCGCGGCTCACGCATTGCCCGCTGCTGATCGATCCGACCGGCGTGTATTTCCGGCCGGAGGGCAACACCTATATTTGCGGCACGTCGCCGAGCCCGGACCGCGACCCGGACGACCTGCCGCTCGACGAAGTCGATCACGACCTGTTCGACGAGGTGATCTGGCCGACGCTCGCGCATCGCGTGCCGGAATTCGAGGCGCTGCGGGTGGAGAACTGCTGGTCCGGGTATTACGAGTACAACGTGTTCGATCACAACGCGATCATCGGGCATCACCCGGAGCTTGATAACGTCGTGTTCGCGAATGGGTACAGCGGGCACGGGCTGCAGCAGGGGCCGGCGACCGGGCGCGGGGTCAGTGAACTCATTCTGGGCGGGCGTTATGAAACGCTCGACCTGTCGTCGCTCGGCTGGGAGCGGGTGCTGGAAAACCGGCCGATCGTCGAAAAGAACGTCGTGTAGTGCGAGCGGCGTGGCCGTCCCGTGTGGTGGATGGTTCTCTCCTTGTGTCTCACTGATTGGCCCGACGATGTCGGGCCTTTTTTTCGACATGTTCGGCGCAGCCTGTGCTGGCATGGATTGCCGGAAAGGCGTGCGGTTTGCTGCGAGTCACCGGACTGATGTCGCGCTGCGGTTGTATGTTCGAAAGCGTCCGCCAGGTAATGACCAAACCGCAAGACCTAGTGCATAGATATCGTTTGCCGCGGCCTTAATGACTATCGACAATCGTGGCTCGAACTCGCCGCCGTCGCGCCAGAAGCGCTCCGGCGGCCGGCAACCGGCGGCTATCCCGGCCGTCCCCGCCATCCAGCCCACGACGACATGTACGCGTTCACGCCCTCATTCCAAAACCCCGCCGGCTCGCCGATCCGCGAACTGTTCAAGTACCTCGCCGAGCCCGGCATGATCTCCTTCGCGGGCGGCTATCCCGCCAGCGACCTGTTCGACGTCGACGGCCTGAACGCGGCAGCCGCGCGCGCCTATGCGCAGCCGACTCGCTGCCTGCAATACGGCCCGACCGACGGCCTCGCGGAGCTGAAGCACGAACTGCTCGCGCTGATGGCGCGCCGTGGCGTGGCCTGCACGCCCGCCGAACTGCTCGTGACGACCGGCTCGCAGCAGGGCCTCGACCTGCTGGTGCGCGTGATGGTCGCGCCGGGCGACGTCGTGCTCACCGAGCAGCCCGCCTATCCGGCCACGCTGCAGGCGATGCGCCTGCAGCAGGCCCGCATCGTCACGATCCCGGTCGACGGCGACGGCCTCGATGTCGACCGCCTCGACGCGCTGCTCGCGTCGGGCACGATCGCGCAGCCGAAGCTGCTGTACACGGTGCCGACCTTCGCGAACCCGACCGGCGCGACGCTCACGCGCGAGCGCCGCCTGAAGCTGCTGCGCCTCGCGGTGCGCCACCGCTTCCTGATCGTCGAGGACGACCCGTACGGCGACCTGCGCTTCACCGGCGACGCGGTGCCGTCGATGCTCGCGCTCGCCAGCGAAGTCGATGGCGCACGCGACTGGATCGTGCATTTCGCGAGCCTGTCGAAGATCGTCGCGCCGGGCCTGCGGGTCGGCTGGACGATCGCGCCCGCCGAGATCGCACGCCGTTGCGTGATCGCGAAACAAACCGTCGATCTGTGCAGCGCCCCGTGGACGCAGGCGACCGCCGCCGAGTATCTTGCCGACGGCGCGCTCGAGCGTCACCTGCCGCGCATCACCGACGCGTACCGGCGCAAATGCGACGCGATGTGCGATGCGCTGCGCGACGGGCTCGGCAGCGCGATCGAATTCCATCGTCCGCACGGCGGCATGTTCGTGTGGGCGCGGATCGGCGCGGTGTCGTCGGCGCAACTGCTGCAGCACGCTATCGCGAACAAGATCGTGTTCGTCCCCGGCAAGGCGTTCTTCGCGGACAACGTCGACGACGCGTCTCTGCGCCTGTCGTTCGCCGCGCCGGACGTCGACGCGATCCGGGAAGGTGTCGCGCGACTCGTGCGCGCATATGGCGCGGCGCTGGCCGCCGAGGAGACCCACGCATGAACCTGAACGTCATCGATTTCGCATGGATGGATGAAGCGCCCGGTATAGCCGACATCCGGCCGGTCGCGCACCTGTCGTCGCAGATCAGCGCCGGCCCCGAATATGTCGCCGAAGTGCTCGGAAGGTTCGGCGCCGATCGGGCCGATGGCGACGACGGCGATTCCGCGCCGGCCGTGCTCGGCTACAACTGAGCCGTTGGCCCGGCACGGCGCGCACGCCAGCACGGCGGCCGCAGCGCCGAAGCCGGACCGGTTAAGCTAACGCGATCGACACCACGCATTGCGCCGCCGCGCCCGATCATGTCCGACCCCGGCTTCGATTCGCTTCAATCCACCTACGACCGCCTCTGGACGCAGCTCGAATCGGGCGTCAGCGTGCAGCGCTCGCCGTTCACGATGCTGCAGGCCGCGACGCTCGGCCTCGACGGCGCGCCGAAAGTGCGCACCGTCGTGCTGCGTCAGGTGCGCCGCGCGGCACGCCTGCTGTCGTTCCACACCGACATGCGATCGGAGAAGGTCGCGGAGCTGCGCCGCGATCCGCGCATCGCGCTCGTCGGCGTCGATCTCGACGGCCTCGTACAGATTCGCATCGAAGGCATCGCATCGATCTGCACGGATGACGCCGAACGGCGCGCGATCTGGCAATCGAGCCGCCCGCACACGCTGCTGCTGTATCGCGCGCCGCTGCCGCCCGGCACGCCGGTCGAGTCGCCGCATGACGCGCATCCGTCTGGCGACGCAAGCGCGCCGGCCACCGACGACGGATACGCGAATTTCTGCCTGCTCCACGTGACGGCTGCGCGCATCGACTTCCTCGATCTCGCGGCGTCCGGGCATCGCCGCGCCGTGTTCGAACTGCGCGCGGACGGTTACGACGGCCGCTGGGTCGCGCCCTGACGCAGTTGCGGCCACGCGCCGTGCCGCGGCGCGTGCGCGTCAAGGCTGCCCGTCTTGCGCGGCCTGTTCGATCAGCCAGTCGCGCATCACCGCAAGATCGTCGTCGTCGCGGCGCTCGCCCGGATACACGAGATAGAACCCCACCGACAACGGAAACGCGAAGTCGAACGGCTTGCTCAGCCGCCCGGCGGCGATGTCGCGCTCGACGAGCGGATCGGTCGCGAGCGCGATGCCCTGGCCGGCCACCGCCGCGTCGATCGCAAGCGACGTCTGGTTGAAGCGCAGCCCCTTGTGCGGATCGAGGTCGACGCGCTCGGGCAGCGCGGCGAGAAAATCCGGCCACAGATCGTGCGCATCGTGCAGCAACACATGGCCCGCGAGTGCGCGCGGCGCGGCCGGCGCGGCCAGCAACGCGGGGCTGCACACCGCGTAGACGTCGAGCGGAAACAGCTGGTGCGCGGCGAGCCCCTTGCCGAACGGCGGCTTGCCGAAGCGGATCGCGAGATCGACGCCGTCGTGCCGGAACGTCGCGAGCTGCTGGTCGGCGATCACGCGTACGTCGATCTCCGGATATGCGTCGGTGAAGCGCGCAAGGCGCGGGATCAGCCATTTCGACGCGAACGACGGCGTGGTGCTGATCGTCAGCGTCGCGCGGCGCTTGACGAGCTTGTCGGTGGCATCGGCGATCGCGTTCAGCGCACGCTGCACGTCGGAGAAGTACGCGGCGCCGTCGTGCGTCAGCGCGAGGCCGCGCGGCAGCCGCTCGAACAGCCGCAGGCCCAGCACGTCCTCCAGATGCCGCACCTGCTGCGCGACCGCGCCCTGCGTGACGCCGATTTCATCCGCCGCGGCGCGGAAGTTCAGGTGGCGCGCGGACACCTCGAACGCGCGTAGCGCATTGAGCGGCGGCAGGCGGGACAGGCGGCGTGGCGGCATCGTCAGGCTGTAGAAAATCTATCGTCTCGGGGCAGAAATACTGGTTCGACAGCGGCGGTCGATGCGCCTACATTACACCGGTGCGCGCCCGTGCAGTGGCGCGCGGTCGCTGGAACCGAACGAGGAGCATATCGTGACTGTAGAAAAAGTGGCGCTGATCACGGCAGCGGGCAAGGGCATGGGCGCGGCGATCGCGCGCGAGCTGGCGGCGACGGGCTACCGCGTCGCGCTGATGTCGCCGTCCGGCAGCGCGGTCGCGCTGGGCGAGGAGCTGGGCGGCTTCGGCATCCAGGGCTCCGTGACCGAGGACGCCGACATCGAGCGCCTCGTGCGCGAGACGATGGCGCGCTACGGCCGCATCGACGCGGTCGTCAACAACACGGGCCACCCGCCGAAGGGCGACCTGCTGTCGATCACCGACGATAGCTGGCACGCGGGCCTCGACCTGATCCTGCTGAACGTCGTGCGCGTGATGCGGCGCGTGACGCCGATTTTCCAGGCGCAGGGCGGCGGCGCGGCGGTGAACATCTCGAGCTTCGCGGCGGATGCGCCCGAGCAGCCGATGCCCGTATCGTCGACGCTGCGCGCGGCGCTGAGCGCGTGGACGCATCTCTATGCGGAGCGCTACGCGGCCGAGAACATCCGGATGAACGCGGTGCTGCCGGGCTTCGTCGACAGCTGGCCGGAAACGCCGGAGATCGTCGCGCGCATTCCGGCGGGCCGGTTCGGCAAGACCGCGGAAATCGCGAAGACGGTCGCGTTCCTGCTGTCCGACGGCGCGGGGTACATCACCGGGCAGAACATTCGCGTCGACGGCGCGATCGTGAAGGCGCTCTGAGCGCCAATCCGAGGGCGGCCGCACGGGCCGCCTGCTACAAACCGGTACAAATCAGACAAATCGCGGATACATCAGACCTTTCAAATCGGCTACGCCGCCGTCATCGCATCGCGCCGGAGTGAACCCCACGGCGCGTGAGCGGGCGTGCGGCTTGTCCATTTTCGAAAGGAGGATGTCAAGCGATGGCTTCAACACCGTTTTCCCCGATGCGGCGTCACCTGCTGGCCACGTCCGTGGCCGCGGGCGTCTCCGCGATGCTTCCCACCGCACTCCATGCCGCGACGGGCGGCGGCAGCATCCGCCCGTTCACCGCGCACATTCCCGACGACGCGCTCGCCGACCTGCGCCGCCGCATCGCCGCGACGCGCTGGCCGGGCACCGAAACCGTGGCCGACGAATCGCAGGGCGTGCGGCTCGCGCGCATGCAGGCGCTGCTTCGCTACTGGGGCACCGACTACGATTGGCGCAAGGGCGAGGCGCGCCTGAACGGCTTCCCGATGTTCATCACCGAAATCGGCGGCCTCGACATTCATTTCATCCACGTGCGCTCGCGCCACGCGAATGCGATGCCGATGATCATGACGCACGGCTGGCCCGGCTCGATCTTCGAATTGCTGAAGGCGATCGGCCCGCTGACCGACCCGACCGCGCATGGCGCGAGCGCCGACGATGCGTTTCACGTCGTCGTGCCGTCGCTGCCGGGCTTCGGCTTCTCGGGCCGGCCGACGAAGACGGGCTGGGGCTCGGACCACATCGCGCGCGCATGGGGCGAGCTGATGGCGCGGCTCGGCTACACGCGCTTCGTGTCGCAGGGCGGCGACTGCGGCTCGGTGATCTCGCACCGGATGGCCATGCAGCGCGTGCAAGGGCTGGCCGGGATTCACGTCAACATGCCGGCCACGGTGCCGCCCGACATCGCGACGCTGCTCGCGACCGACGCACCCGCGCCGGCCGGGCTGTCGCCGAAGGAGAAGGCCGCGTACGAGAAGCTCGCGACCTTCTATCGCGACAACTGCGGCTACTCGGCGATGATGGTGACGCGCCCGCAGACGGTCGGCTACGCGCTCGCCGATTCGCCGGCAGGGCAGGCCGCGTGGATGTACGACAAGATCTCGCAGTGGACTTACAGCGGCGGCATTCCCGAGCGCTCGATTCCGCGCGACGAGATTCTCGACGACATCTCGCTGTACTGGCTGACGAACACCGCGACGTCCGCCGCGCAGATCTACTGGGAGGATCACTCGAACAACTTCAACGCGGTGGACATCAAGCTGCCGGCGGCGATCACCGTGTTTCCCGGCGAGATCTACCAGGCGCCGCGCAGCTGGGCCGAGCGTTGCTATCACAACCTGATCTACTTCAACGAAGTCGGCAAGGGAGGGCATTTCGCGGCATGGGAGGAGCCCGAGCTGTTCGCGCAGGAGGTACGTGCCGGGTTCCGGTCGCTGCGCCGCGCGTAGGCGTGGTTTGAAGGACGAACGGACGCGAGCTTGCGGAAACGCGGCTCGCGTTCGTCTTCGGGCGTTGTTTTCCGCAGGATTTTGAATCGCTGTGTGTCGTGTTCGAACGCAGATACGTTGAGATACAAAGCGTCCGCCGGCTTCGGATATAAATCCGGTGAAGCAAGCCCAGCGTGCCCGCCCAGTGCCGCGGGGCCATTCCTCAGCGATCGATAATGGAGAACGAGTCATGCCTGAAACCGTGAACACCCGCCGCCGCCTGATCCTCGGCACGACGCTCGCGAGCCTCGCCGACCTGGGGCTCGGCACGCTCGCGCACGCGCAATCGGCGCCCGATGCGTCGCCGAAGCCGAGCGCGGCAGGCGGCGCGTCGTTCGACACGATCCACCAGATCGACGCGGGCGTGCTCAACGTCGGGTATGCGGACGTGGGGCCCCGGAACGGCCCCGTCGTGTTCCTGCTGCACGGCTGGCCGTACGACATTCACAGTTATGCGGAGGTCGCGCCGCTGCTCACGGCGGCGGGCTATCGCGTGATCGTGCCGTACCTGCGCGGCTACGGCTCGACGACGTTCCGCTCGGCCGACACGGTGCGCAACGGCCAGCAGGCCGTGACGGCCGTCGACATCATCGCGCTGATGGACGCGCTGAAGATCGATCGCGCGGTGTTCGGCGGCTACGACTGGGGCGCGCGCACCGCCGACATCATCGCGGCGCTGTGGCCGCAGCGCGTGAAGGCGCTGGTGTCGGTGAGCGGCTACCTGATCGGCAGCCAGGAGGCGAACCGCAAGCCGCTGCCGCCGCAGGCGGAATTGCAGTGGTGGTATCAGTTCTACTTCACGACCGAGCGCGGCGCGCTCGGCTACGCGGCGAACCGCGATGCGTTCAACAAGCTGATCTGGCAGCTCGCGTCGCCGAAATGGCAGTTCTCCGACGAGATCTATGGGCGCTCGGCCGCGTCGTTCAAGAACCCCGATCACGTGGCTGTCGTGATCCACAACTATCGCTGGCGTCTCGGGCTCGCGAAGGGTGAAGCGCAATACGACGACATCGAGCGGCGCCTTGCCGCCGGCCCGGCGATTGCGGTGCCGACGATCACGATGGAAGGCGACGCGAACGGCGCGCCGCATCCGGAGCCGGCCGCGTACGCGAAGAAGTTCACCGGCAAATACCAGCACCGCACGATCAGCGGCGGCATCGGGCACAACCTGCCGCAGGAGGCGCCGCAGGCGTTCGCCGAGGCGATCCTGCAAGTGGAGCGTCTGTGATGCGGGCGGGAATCTGTATCCTGCGTCGCGGCGCGAGCCGTGCGCTCGTTGCGGGCGCGCTGCTGGCCGGCGCACTTGCGGCGAGCGGCTCCGCCGCGATCGCGGAAGAGTCGAAGCCGGCTGCGTCGCCGATCTACGGCGTGACGATCCCGCCCGGCTACCGGAAGTGGGAAATGGTCGCGCCGGCCGAGGAAGCCGCGCCGCTCGACGAGTTGCGCGTGGTGCTCGGCAATCCGGTTGCGATTCGCGCGCTGGAGCAGGCGACGCTGCCGTTTCCGGACGGCACGATCCTCGTGAAGCTCGCGTACAAGCGCAAGCAATCCGACGAGTTCGCGCCGGCGACGGTGCCAGGGCAGGCGACGACCGTGCAGGTGATGGTGAAGGATTCGCGGCGCTATGCGGCGACGGGCGGGTGGGGTTTCGGGCGCTTTATCAACGGCGTGCCGGCTGATATCGGCCAGCATCAGACGTGCTTTGCGTGTCACCAGGCGCGGGTGAAGAACCACGATTTCGTGTTTACGCGGCTTGTGCCGTGATACCGACGTGACACGAAGGGCGAGCGAAAGGCGTGCCGCGTGCGGCACGCTTTTTCAGGGTTCTTCGTGGATTTCCACGGATGTCGCCTGCCGACCCCGAGCGGCCCATCGTATCAATCGCGCATGGCGATGACGAAACAAAAATTTCACCACCTGCATCGTGGCCTGCCGCCACCCAGGGATCCATGCTCCCGGCCGACGCAATTCGAACGTCAGTCGGTCATGCACTTCGCTTCCTCCGCTTACGTCGCGAATCGTCCGTTCGTGCACCCACGTACGCATTCCAAGCATGCGCGACGTTTCCTTGAATCTGAAGCCCGGCCCCACTTCGGCCAGTGTCATGTCGTCGAAGTCCACCGGGAAGGCGCCGAGTGCGAGGAGCCAGCTTCGGCCGAGGTAATGCCCGGTCGGTAATTGATCGATCGTCTTGCCCCGCAATTCAGGCGGAATCGTCATCCGCAACCAGGGAAACAACTCGTCGTTGATCCCTTCCGGTGTCGTCACGCGATGCCACAACTCGGCGGCGCTTACCGGAAGCGTGGACTTTTGCTCAAAGGTCGATTTCATGCGGATGTCGGTGCTCTCTGGATCCGTCGTGGTTCAAGATTCTCGCCCATTTTCAACGATTCACATGGCAATGCCCTGGGCCCGCATGGGGCCGAACCTCGACGGTCTGCCCCGCTTCAGCCCCACACGAGTTTGTATCCCACTGTATCTACACCCCTCCTGGAAAAACTGGCATGCGCCCGGCCCCTGTTCCGGAAACATGCGCGATACGTGGGCGGGTTCTACTGTCGACATGCAGAAAGCATTCGATAAACGACGTTGAATCGGATACCGAATGACCGACTGCTCACTTTCCTTCAGGAGAACGCTCATGAAAACCGCTCGAATCCTCGCCGTTGCCGTGCTCGCCGCCATCCCCGCCTTGTCCTTCGCCGATACCGGCCACGGCCTGACCCGCGCCGACGTGCGCGCCGAACTCGTCCGGCTGGAGCAGGCCGGCTACAACCCGGCGCGCAGCGAACCGCATTACCCGGACGACGTCGCCGCCGCGCTGCAGGTCGCGCGCTCCGACCAGAACGGCCCGTCGAAGTCCGAAGGCGACAACGTGGCCGACACGCCCGCGCCGGCCCAGCATCGCGACATGGTGCAGGCGCGCGCCGCCCACCACGACACGATTCCGTCCGACGACCTCTATGCGCATTCGTGATTCGTTGCCGCCCGCGCTGCCCAACGGCGGCGCGGCGGCCATCGCGGCACTTCATGTGAACAACACGACAGAACAGACAGGAGCATGACAATGGTTCGTTCGATGCAACGGGTACTGATCTCCGCCGCCGTGGTCGGCGGCATGTTCGGTGCGGCGGCGGCCCACGCCGCCCCCAACGAAGACCTGAAAGGCACCAACGTCGTGCTCGTGCACGGCGCGTTCGCCGACGGGTCGAGCTGGAACCGCGTGATTCCGCTGCTCGAGGCGCGCGGCCTGCACGTCGTGTCCGTGCAGAACCCGCTGAGCTCGCTCGCCGACGACGCGGCCGCCACGAAGCGCGCGATCGACCAGCAGCAAGGGCCTGTCGTGCTGGTCGGCCACTCGTGGGCCGGCGTCGTGATCAGCGAGGCCGGCAACGACGACAAGGTGAAGTCGCTCGTCTACGTCGCGGCGTTCGCACCGGACAACGGCCAGTCGATTGCCGACGTCACGCAGGGGCTGCCGCCGCCGGCGTGGGCGGGCGAACTGCGCAAGGACGCGGGCGGTTTCACGCGGCTGTCGGACCAGGCCATCGCGCAGGATTTCGCGCCCGACCTGCCGGCCGCGCAGCAGCGCATCGTCGCGGCGACGCAGGGGCCGTGGTATGGCGGGTGCATTTCGGAGAAGGTCACACAGGCCGCATGGCACGCGAAGCCGTCGACCTTCGTCGTCGCGACGCAGGACAAGATGATCGATCCGGCGCTGCAGGAGTCGATGGCGAAGCGGATCGGCGCGACGCTCACGCGCGTGAACGGCAGCCATGTCGCGATGCTGAGCCAGCCGAAGGCCGTGGCCGACGCGATCATCGCGGCTGCAGCCCGCGCGAAGCAGGCGCAGTGATCGACGGTGGCGCTGCGGTGTGCCCGATCGGGCATGCGGCGGCGCTGCATGCATCACCGGAGTCGAGCCATGCGCTCGGCTTCCATCCCGAATCACGACGCGCCGACGTTCTTTCCTCTGCTCCCGCAGCCGGCCCCGATTCCACGGTACCTGACCGCCGCGCGACTCGTTGCATCCGCAACCCTTCCCGACTTCCGTGCAATCGTTTCCACGCCGCGCCGTCGTGCGACGGACTGCACCAATCCGTCCGATAGCGAACAAGCGCGATAGCAATTCATCCGGCGCTGATTAGGAAATGAGTTTTTATTGGTTCTGCATCCCGACTCGCGCTCGCATAGTGGCGCTGACGGCTATAGACAGCATGCAAGCTGCAGCGGCCGCATTCCCGGTATTGATGATCGGATGAACCGACAAGGAAGCGTCATGACGTTTGCATTGGAAGAACGAGCCGCCGCGCAGCAGGCGCTCGAAGCGGCCCGCGTGGCCGCGGCCGCGGACGGCACGCCGTACGCGGGCGGGGTGGCCCCCGCGATCGCGTGGGCGCTGTTCGCGTCCGGCGACGCGCGCTTGGTCGACGTGCGCACCGCGGAGGAGCGCAAGTTCGTCGGCCACGTGCCCGACACGCTGCATGTGCCGTGGGCGACCGGCACGAGCCTCACGCGCAACCCGCGCTTCGTGCGCGAGCTGGAAGCGAAGACCGGCAAGGATGCGCTGATCCTGCTGTTGTGCCGCAGCGGCAACCGCTCGGCACAGGCCGCCGAAGCGGCGACCAAGGCGGGCTTCACGCAAGTGTTCAACGTACTCGAAGGCTTCGAGGGCGACCTGGACGAACAGCAGCGCCGCGGCGGCCGCAACGGCTGGCGCTTCCACGGCTTGCCGTGGGCGCAGGACTGAAACACGGCCGATACGGGGAGAAGCGACAGTGGCCGCATTCGACATCGACGACATCGTTCAATCGCTGCACGCCGAGCGCCGTGCGTGGCGGGAAAAGCAGCGGCGCTCGCTGGAGCCCGGCGGCCGCGACCTGCCGGCGCGCGAGGCGCTCGCGCAGATCGTCGGCGCGCTGAAGGGCGTGCTGTTTCCGATGCGGCTCGGCCCGCCGGACTTGCGGCAGGAAAGCGAGAACTTCTACGTGGCCCACGCGCTCGACGCGGCGCTGAACGCACTGCTCGCGCAGGTGACGTTGGAGCTGCGCTACGCGGCGCGCCAGCGCAGCGCGGCGGCGCCGGCCGACGAGCCGGCATCGGCGGCCGTGCAGGCGTTCGCCGCGCGGCTGCCGGAGATCCGCCGGCTGCTCGACAGCGACGTGCTCGCGGCGTTCCACGGCGACCCGGCGGCCGGCAGCGTCGACGAGGTGCTGCTGTGCTACCCGGGCATCCTCGCGATGATCCATCACCGGCTCGCGCACGAGCTGTACCGGCTCGGCCTGCCGCTGCTGGCGCGGATCATCGCCGAGCAGGCGCATGCGGAAACCGGCATCGACATCCATCCGGGCGCGCGCATCGGCGGCGGCTTCTTCATCGATCACGGCACGGGCGTCGTGATCGGCGAGACCGCGATCATCGGCGAGCGCGTGCGCGTCTATCAGGCGGTGACGCTCGGCGCGAAGCGCTTCCCGCGCGACGCGGCCGGCCATCTGGAGAAAGGCCTCGCGCGCCATCCGATCGTCGAGGACGACGTCGTGATCTACGCGGGCGCGACGATCCTCGGCCGCGTGACGATCGGGCGCGGCGCGGTGATCGGCGGCAACGTGTGGCTCACGCAGGACGTGCCGCCCGGCGCGAACGTCACGCAGGCCGTGC
Organism: Burkholderia sp. SRS-46; assembly: GCF_004343775.1. GTDB lineage: Bacteria > Pseudomonadota > Gammaproteobacteria > Burkholderiales > Burkholderiaceae > Burkholderia. Next base: position 557,415 of record NZ_PTXL01000005.1, read on the forward strand.
TGCGCAGCGAGGCGCTGCACGCCTCGAATGCGCCGCGCGCGCCGGCCGAGCGGGTTCCCGTTGAACAGGCGGCATCATGAGCGACCTGATCCATCACTTCGGCGCGACCGTGCGCCGGATGCGCGAGGCCCGCACGTGGTCGCAGGAGCAGCTCGCGGAGCATGCGGGGCTGAACCGTTCGTACGTCGGCGAGATCGAGCGCGGCGAGGCGATCGCGTCGATCGTCACCGCCGACAAGATCGCGCGGGCCTTCGACGTGTCGATCGCGACTTTGCTCCCCGGCGCGGCCGACGCGTTCGCCGCCTGACGCGGCACGCGGGCCCGCTTCCCGAATCGATTGCGCGGCATGCCGGCTATAGCATGTTGAGCCGGCAGGTGCGTGCTTCCGATAATCCCCCAGCGTCATAAGCAATCCCGTTTTTCATCTTTAGAACCCGGAGCCACACATGTCGACCGTAGTAAGCGGCTCGGCTGCGCTGAGCGATCACGCCGCCCGCCAACTCGCGAACGCCACCAAGACCGTTCCCCAGCTGTCCACGATCACGCCGCGCTGGCTGACCCACCTGCTGCAATGGGTGCCGGTCGAGGCCGGCATCTACCGCCTGAACCAGGTGAAGAACCCGGAGGCGGTGCGCGCCGCGTGCACGCAGCTGGAGGACGAGCGCATCCTGCCGCGCACCTTCGTGCCGTACGAGGAGCAGCCGCGCGAGTATTTCCTGAACGCGGTGAGCACCGTGCTCGACGTGCATACGCGGATCTCCGATCTCTACAGCAGCCCGCACGACCAGATCAAGGAACAGCTGCGCCTGACGATCGAGACGATCAAGGAGCTGCAGGAAAGCCAGCTGATCAACAACCCGGACTACGGCCTGCTCGCGAACGTGACCGACGAGCAGCGCGTGTTCCCGCTGACGGGCGCGCCGACGCCGGACGATCTCGACGAGCTGCTGACCAAGGTGTGGAAGGAGCCGGCGTTCTTCCTCACGCACCCGCTCGCGATCGCCGCGTTCGGCCGCGAATGCACGCGGCGCGGCGTGCCGCCGCCGACGGTCAGCCTGTTCGGCTCGCAGTTCCTCACGTGGCGCGGCATTCCGCTGATCCCGTCGGACAAGGTGCCGGTCGCGGACGGCAAGACCAAGATCCTGCTGCTGCGCGTCGGCGACAAGCGGCAGGGCGTGGTCGGCCTCTACCAGCCGGGCGTCGCGGGCGAGCAGGGGCCGGGGCTGTCGGTGCGTTTCATGGGGATCAACAACCAGGCGATCGCGTCGTACCTGATCTCGCTGTACTGCTCGCTCGCGGTCCACTCGCCGGATGCGCTGGCTGTCCTCGAAGACGTCGAAATCGGCAAGTACCATGACTATCCCGACACCTACCGTTAATCCCGGCCGGCCGGCGGGCGAGCTGCCCGGCGCCGGCACGCTGCCGCATGCGCCGCTGCCGGCGGGCCTGCCCGACCCGGCGACGCTTGCGCGGCTCGCGTCCGAGTTCTTCTCGACGCCGCCGGGGCAGGCCACTGCGCCCGGCGTGTCGGCGGGCAGCGGCGCGGTGGGGGGCGTGCCGTCGGCATTGCCGGCGGCCGCGCCGATCCTCGCGTCGGTGAGCAACCCCGCGCCGGCCGGCTCGCCGCTCGCGGGGCCGGGCGGCACCGGCACCGGCGTGCCGGGCCTCGCGCCGCCGCAGGGCAAGGTGGCGGGCGCGAACCTCGCGCCGTCCGCGCCGACTCATGTGCTGTCGCTCGGCAACCGCGCACCGGCCCTCGCGCCGCATGCGGTCGCGCAGAACGGCCTGCCCGACAGCGTCGTGTCGATCGCGCCGGCGTTCGAGCCGCGCGTCGGTGGCGCGGCGCTCGGCGTGCCGCAGGCGGGGGCCGCGGTGAACGACGCGGCACCCGTTCAGCCTGCCGCCGCCGCTTCGCCGTATTACTTCACCGACGGCGCATTGCAAGGCTGGCAGGCGACGCCGCAGGATATCGTCGTGCCGACGCACGGCGTGGCGTCGCCTGAGGCATTCGGGCTGCCCGGCAACGACGTGCTGCGCGAACTGCTCGCGCTGAACCGCCATGCGCCGGCGCAGTCCGCATCGCGCGACGCGACGCCGCGCTATTTCGTCGACGATGCGCGGGCCGCCGAGCCGCATGCGCTCGCGGGCGGCGCGCATCCGCCGTTCGACGTGAACGCGATCCGCCGCGACTTCCCGATCCTGCAGGAGCGCGTGAACGGCAAGCAACTGATCTGGTTCGACAACGCGGCGACGACGCACAAGCCGCAGGCGGTGATCGACCGGCTCGCGTATTTCTACGCGCACGAGAACTCGAACATCCACCGCGCCGCGCATGCGCTCGCGGGCCGCGCGACCGATGCGTACGAGCATGCGCGCGACACGGTGCGGCGCTTTATCGGCGCCGCGTCGCCGGACGAGATCGTGTTCGTGCGCGGCACGACCGAGGCGATCAACCTGATCGCGAAGACGTGGGGCGTGCAGCACGTCGGCGAGGGTGACGAGATCGTCGTGTCGCATCTCGAGCATCACGCGAACATCGTGCCGTGGCAGCAGCTTGCCGCACAGAAGGGCGCGACGCTGCGCGTGATCCCGGTCGACGATTCGGGGCAGGTGCTGCTCGACGAATACCGCAAGCTGCTCAACGATCGCACGAAGATCGTGTCCGTCACGCAGGTGTCGAACGCGCTGGGCACGGTCGTGCCGGTGAAGGAGATCGTCGAGCTTGCGCACCGCGCGGGCGCGAAGGCGCTGGTCGACGGCGCGCAGTCGATCTCGCACCTGCGCGTCGACGTGCAGGCGCTCGATGCGGATTTCTTCGTGTTCTCGGGGCACAAGATCTACGGGCCGACCGGCATCGGCGTGGTGTACGGCAAGCGCGCGATCCTCGACGACATGCCGCCGTGGCAGGGCGGCGGCAACATGATCGCGGACGTCACGTTCGAGCGCACGGTGTTCCAGCCGCCGCCGAACCGCTTCGAGGCCGGCACCGGCAACATCGCGGATGCGGTGGGACTCGGCGCGGCGCTCGACTACGTGAACCGCATCGGCATCGAACGCATCGCGCGCTACGAGCACGACCTGCTCGCGTATGCGACGAGCGTGCTCGCGCCGGTGCCGGGCGTGCGGCTCGTCGGCACCGCGCGAGACAAGGCGAGTGTGCTGTCGTTCGTGCTGAAGGGCTACGAGACGGAGGAGGTCGGGCAGGCGCTGAACGAAGAGGGCATCGCGGTGCGCTCGGGGCATCACTGCGCGCAGCCGATCCTGCGGCGCTTCGGGCTCGAGGCGACGGTGCGGCCGTCGCTCGCGTTCTACAACACCTGTGACGAGGTCGATGCGCTGGTGTCGGTCGTCAGGAGACTGGCGTCGCGCCGGCGCGGTTGACGTCAAGGGACGGAAGCGGCCGCGTGCATGATGGCGCGGCCGTTTCCATTTCCATCCGCCGCGTATGCTCAAGCAGTCATCCTAAACGTATCGCATATGCTTCGTTAAGCTGATCGGTGCTTGGGAGGTCACCGCGCGGCTCGTCGCCAACGACCTGGTCGTGCCGACCATCGGTGCGACGTGTGTCGCGTTCGTGCAGGGCATCGTGTCGGGCGAGCTGCTCGCGAAGACGGGTATCTCGCTGTCGGTGTCGTTGCGCAGCTATGCACTCGGCGTCGTGCACACACCGCGCCGGCTTACGTGCGCCTGAATTTCCAGGGCAGTCACGTCTGAAAATCATTCTCTCCATTCAAGAGTTGGCCGAGAAATGCGCGCATTCCGAACGCGACGATCATGAATCGCCGGCGACGGTCGGCGATTATCTCAAAATCACGCGTTACGCCGACGGCGTATTTCCGGAAAACGCGCTGCGTTATTGAGTCAATTTCACTCTTTGAAACAGAGTTTTCGTCTCGGTACGGTGCCTTTGACAATCTTTGACTCGCCGAGCGAGACGCAGGCGCGTGCGTTACGAGATGATGCAAGGCGCCAATAATCTGAAGTGCGATTCGCGAGCAGACCAGAATAATGAACAAGAATAATTATCGCTTGGTGTTCAGTCGCGTGCGCGCCATGCTGATTGCCGTTGAAGAAACCGCCAGCGCGTCGGGCAAGGCCGGCCGTGGCGAAGCACGTTCCGTGGAGCATGCGCCGCGCGCGCTCGCACGATTTGCGCTGCGTCATGCGGCATTCGCGGTACTGGTTGCGGCAGGTGCGATGCCGATGGGGGCGCATGCGCAGATTGTGGGGGGCGGCGCGCATGCGCCGTCGGTCATCCAGACGCAAAATGGCTTGCCGCAAGTCAATATCAACAAGCCCGGAAATTCTGGCGTTTCCTTAAACACCTATAACCAGTTTGACGTACAGAAATCCGGCGCGATCCTGAACAACTCGCCCACCATCGTCAACACGCAGCAAGCGGGTTTTATCAACGGCAATCCTAATTTCGGGCCGAACGACGCGGCGCGCATCATCGTCAATCAGGTCAATAGCAACAACCCGTCCTCCGTTCGAGGCTTTGTGGAGATTGCGGGGCAAAAGGCCGAACTGATCATCTCGAACCCGGCCGGCTTGCAGATTGACGGCGGCGGGTTCATCAATACCTCACGCGCCGTTCTGACAACGGGCGTGCCCTATTACGGCACGGACGGCTCCGTGGCCGGATTCAACGTGAGTCGTGGTCTTGTCACGGTATCCGGTGCGGGTCTGAATGCGTCGAATGTCGACCAGGTCGATATCATTGCGCGTGCCGTACAGGCAAATGCGGCCATCTATGCCAACAACAAACTGAATGTGATCGCGGGCGCGAACCAGGTCAATCACGATACGCTTGCCGCGACGCCGACTCAGGGCGATGGCGCGGCTCCAGCGGTCGCGATCGATGTGGCCCAGCTGGGCGGCATGTTCGCGAACCGCATCCTTCTGGTGGGGACATCGAATGGTGTCGGGGTAGCGAATGCCGGCACGATCGCCGCGCAAGCGGGCGATCTCACCCTGCAATCGAACGGGCAGCTCGTCCTGTCGGGCAAGACGACGGCGAGCGGCAACCTGACCGCCACTGGCAGCGATATCCAGAATACCGGGTCGACCTATGCGCAGCAGGGCGCGACCGTGTCGGCCAATACCGTCACGAATAGCGGCACGCTTGCCGCGCAACAGAACGTCACCATCAATTCCGGATCGCTGAATTCGACGGGTGGAATCGGTGCGGGCGTGAACAGTGACGGCGCCGTCACCCAAAGCGGCAACCTGCAAGTCACGACGGCAGGCCAGTTGAGCGCAACCGGCCAAAACCTTGCGGGCGGCAATGCGACCCTCACGGGTGGCAGCGTGAATCTTGCCGGCAGCCAGACGGCGGCGAATGGGGGCCTCACGCTGAACGCCAATGCAGGCGACCTGAACCTCTCGAACGCGACGACGAGCGCGCAAGGTTCGATCAACGCGACCGTATCCGGTGCATTGATCAACGATCATGGCAACCTGTCGAGCCAGAATGGCGCGACGTTGACGGTCGGCAGCCTGTCGAACCAGAGCGGCAAAGTATCGTCGCAGGGCCCGCTGTCGGTGCAATCGTCCGGACAGGTTTCGAATCAGGGCGGCACGCTGGTGTCGCAAGGCACGGCCGACGTGCACGGCAGTGCGATCCTGAATCAGCAGGGCATCATTCAGAGCGCGGGCAAGATGAGCGTCGACGGCGCGTCCCTCGACAATAGTGCAGGACGCGTCACGTCCCTCAATGGCGATGGCCTGTCGGTCACGATGAGCGGGCAACTCACGAACGCCGCCGGCACGACGGCGAACGGCGCGCAAGGTGGCGTGATCGGTGGCGATGGCAACGTATCGGTACAGGTCGGCGGCCTTGTCAATCATGGATCGATCAGCGCCGCCACCGATTTGACGGTCGGCGCGCAATCGGTGGACAACCACAGTGGAACGCTGACGGCCGGACACGACGCGTCGATCGACGCGGGCGCATCCCTGGCCAATGCATCCGGCGGCATTTCCGCCGGCGCGCTGGCAAACGTTCGCGCGTCCAGCTTGGACAATAGCGCAGGCTCGATAGAGGCAAGCCAGCTGTCGCTGACGGCGACCGATCTTAAGAACCAGTCCGGCAAGATCATGCAGACTGGAACCGATACGTCCACGATCGCCGTTACCGGCACGCTCGACAATAGTTCGGGAACCATACAAACCAGTAGCGCCGATTTGAGCCTCACGCCGGCGACGTTGATCAACGACCACGGCAAGATCGCACACGCAGGCAGCGGGACGCTGACCATCGGAACGGGCGGACTTTCGAATCAAGGCGGTTCGATCGCGACCAATGGCGCACTGGCGCTGACCGCCGCAGTCTTGTCGAACCAGGCTGGCACACTGTCCGCGCAGCGGCAGGCAACGCTCGGTGTGCAATCGCTCGACAACAGCGCGGGCGGTTATGTCGGCGCCGACAGTATTGCGCTGAAATCCCAAGGCGCGATCAACAACCGTTCCGGTTCGATCGAAGCGAACCACGGCTTGACCGTGTCGGGCGACAGCCTGGCGAACGATAGCGGCTCCATCAAGGCACTCGGCAAGGATGCGTTGTCGGTTACGGTGGCGAATGCGTTGACCAACACGGCGGGCGGTGCGATCGGTGGCAACGGCGACGTCTCCGTGACGGCGGGCAGTGTCGACAATTCGAACGGATCCCTGCTGGCCGCGCAGTCGTTGTCCGTGCGGTCGAACGGTCAGCTCACGAACGCGGCAGGTCTCATTCAGTCGAACGGCAACCTGACGGTTGCAGCGCTCGGTGCCGTGAACAACCGTGCGGGCCAAATCGAAGCCAACGGCGCAACGGCGACACTCGAATTGTCCGGCGTGAGCCTCGACAACAGCGATGGCCGCATTGCCAATATCGGCAACGGTGCGACGACGATCGACGGCGGTGCGTCGATCACGAACGCCAACGTGTCCGGAAAACCCGGTGCAGGCACGATCGGCGGAAACGGCGATGTGACGCTCACCGCGCAAACGCTCACGAATGCGCAAGGCGCTCAGACGATTGCCGGGCACGACCTCACGCTGAACGTCGGCAGCAACGCGAACAATGCCGGGGGCGTGTTGTCGGCCGCGAACAATCTGACGCTCAACGGCGGGAATGCCGCCCTTTCGAATCAGGGGGGCTCAGTTCGCGCAAACGGCGCGCTTGCGTTGCAAGCCGCATCCATCGACAACACGTCGGGCAAGATCGGCAACGACGCCGGCAGCGGCGGCAGCGTATCGATACAGACCGGCGCACTGTCGAACCAGAATGGCGCGATCGGCAGCGATCAGGACCTCACGTTGACGACGGGCACGTTGACCGGTGACGGTTCGATCATTGCCGGTCGCAACGGCTCGGTGACGCTCGCCAGCGACTACACGCAGACGGCAGCCAGCAGGCTGCATGCGAATGGCAACCTGAATTTCACCACGTCGGGCAAGCTGACGAACCAGGGCGTGCTGGATGCCAATGGCGCGCTTACGGTGAACGCGGCGAATGTCGACAACCAGAGCGGTGCGGATTTGAATTCCGCGACGACGACGATCAACGCGAATGGCGGCACGATCGACAACGCGGGGCGCATCGAAGGCGATACGGTCACGACCAACAGCGCGACGCTGAACAACACGGGAACCGTGATCGGGCGCAACGTCACGGCGAATGCGAATACGATCAACAATACCGGTGCCGCCGCCGTCTTCGCGGCGGCCAACCTGTTGAACCTGTACGCGACGAGTCAATTGTCGAATACGGGCGGCGCGAGCCTGTACAGCGTCGGCGACATCAATATCGCGGCGAACGGCCAACGCGACGCGAACGGATTGCTCGCCAACCGCACACAAAACGTGCTGAACGATCAATCCACGATCGAAGCACAAGGGAACGTTGAACTCGCGGCCGGCACATTGACTAATACGCGCCCGGCGCCTACGGTCACGACCGAAACGACCGGCACGACGAGCAAGCACGAAACCAAGCGTGACAAGTACATAGCGTGTGCGACGACCAATGCCAACTCGCATTCGTCGTGCACGCAAGCGGTCTTTGACTATGGCTATAAGACCCCACGCAACGACACGTTCAGCAGCTCGCAGGTGGTGTCCCAATCGAGCGGTTCGAATGCAACGGACCGCGTGCTCGTCCTGACCGTGAACGGTCAGCAGCAGACGATCTACTACAACACGCTGACGGATAACGGCAACGGCACGATTACGGTCAACTATTGGGATGCGTATGACCCGCACGTCAACTATGTTCCCGACACGGAATATGCGACGCGCAGCGACGCCCATAAGGGATATCAGCGAGTCGAAATCTGGCGCGATACCACGTCCACGATTCAGCAGGACAAGGCAACGAGCCAGGCGCAACAAGCGCAGCTCGTGGCCGGCGGCAGCATCACGATGGCGAATGTCGGCACGGTGAACAACAACTACAGCGTGATCACCGCCGGCAAGTCGATTCAAATCGGCAGCACGCAGCAAAACGGCTCGGTTGGCAGCGGGAGCTATGGCGGCACGATCGTCAACAACGTCGGCCAAACGCTGTACCAGTATCAGCGCGACGATATCGTATCGACCTATGCGTGGAACGAAGACATCAACCGCGATCGCGGCACGGTTGTCGAGCCGTCGATCGTCCATACGCCGGTCGCCATCGGCGGCACGGGCGGCACGATCATCGCGAATCAGTCGGTGTCGATCGATGCGCAGAGCGTCAATAACCAGAACGTCGCCGCGCAAAATTCCGCGACCGGTGCGACGGGTGGAACGCTCGGCAACAATGCAGCCAGTCAGGGCGTATCGGGTGGCAATCTGGTCAAGGTCGGCGCGGCAAACGGAACGACGACGGTTCCTGCGCTGCAATCGGTGGCAAGCGCGACGGGTGCGTTGTCGATCACGTTGCCGACGAGCGGCATGTACTCGATTCACCCCGCGCCGGATCAAGCCTATCTGGTCGTCACCGATCCTCGACTGACGAGCTATACGAAATTCATCTCGAGCGACTACATGCTCGGCCAGTTGCACCTGAACCCGGCGAGTATCGAAAAGCGTCTGGGCGACGGCATGTATGAGCAGCAGATGGTGCGCAACCAGATTACGCAGTTGACGGGGCGCACTTTCCTGCCGGGCTACGCGAGCGCGGAGGACGAATATCGGGCGTTGATGACGAACGGTGCGAACTACGCGAAGTCATTCGGCCTGGTGCCCGGCGTGGCGCTGACGGCCGCGCAGATGGATGCGCTGACGAGCGATATCGTGTGGCTCGTCGACCAGACCGTGACCTTGCCGGACGGCAGCACGACGCATGTGTTGGCCCCGGTCGTCTACATGGCGCAGACGCATGCGAACGATCTGCAGCCGACCGGCGGCTTGATCGCGGCCGACGATGTGGAGATTCATGCGGCCGGCAGCGCGACGAATTCCGGCGTGATCAAGGGCGGCTCGAAGGCCGTGCTGACCGCGACCGATATCCTGAATCGTGGCGGCACGATTTCGAGCAGCGGCACGAATGGCACGACGGTCGTGTCGGCGAGCAATGACGTGGTGAACGCGTCGGGCATGATCACCGGCAATCGTGTTGCGGTGATGGCTGGTCGCGACATCGTTAATACGACGCTGGTTGATGCGGTCGGTGCAACAGGGGCGTCCGGCGTGAGCAAGGTCAGTACGAGCCTGATCGGCCAGCAAGGCACGATCGCGGCAACGGGTGATCTGACCGTGCAGGCCGCGCGGGATCTGACGCTTCACGGCGCGAATCTGTCGGCCGGCGGCGATGCGCAAGTTGCGGCTGGCCGAGATATCAACGTGGATACCGTGCAGTCCACGACGAACCAGTCGATGCACCTGAGCGATCAGCGACATTGGGAGGAATCCACGACGAAGAACGTGACGAGCGACATTACCGCAGGCGGCAATCTGGCGATGCAAAGCGGTAACGATACGACGCTCAAGGGTGCGACCATTTCGGCCGGCAAGGATCTGTCGGTGATCGCTGGCGGCAACCTGACGGCGACGACGGTCACGGATACCGCAAAGCTCGATAACGTTGCGACGGACAGCAAGACGCGCAAGGAAATCGATCACAACTACGACGAACGTGCTGTCGGTACGCAATTCTCGGCGGGCGGCAACGCAACGCTCGGTGCGGCAAGTACCGATGCGTCGAAAGGCAATGTGTCGTTGACGGGATCGTCCGTCACGGCGGGCATGACGAATGGCGTCGAGAACGGTTCAGGTGCCGCGAATATCGTGGCGACCGGCAATGTCACGATCAACGAAGCCCGCGAGGAACACGACAGGTATCAGTCGGTGCAGGTCAGTCGCGGCAGCTTCGTCAGCAGCACGAAGACCGATTCGATGCAGGACACGCGTTCGAACGTCGGCGTCGGCAGTACGGTGTCGGGCAATACGGTCAATGTCCAGGCGGGGCGCGATCTGACCGTTCAAGGCAGCACGGTCGTCGGGACGAACGATGTGAATCTCGCGGCGAAAAACAACGTCAATATCACGACCTCCAAGGATACGGTCACGCAGGACAGCTATTACCGCGAAACCCATTCCGGCTTGGGGACAAGCGGTTTGAGCGTAAGCATTGGCACCCAGTCGCGGAAAGAAACCGATCACGCTTCGTCCGTGACTAACAACGCCAGCACGGTCGGATCGCTCAAAGGCAACCTGAATGTCACTGCTGGCGACACCCTGCATGTCATGGGCAGCGACCTGATTGCCGGAAAGAACCTGACAGGCGCGGCGGCGAACGTCGTGATCGATTCTGCGACGGATACCGGCAGCAAGACGCATAGCCAGGAGACGAGCAGCAGCGGCGTATCGCTCGGCCTGTCGGGGAGCATCGGCGACGCGATCAACGGTGCGTATCAGCAGGCTCAGGCCGCCAAGAGCGGCGGCGGCGACAGTCGTGCCACAGCGCTGCACGCGATTGCAGCGGCCGGCAATGCCGCGATGGGCGTGGCCGGGTTGACCGGCGGCGCACTCGCGGGTGGCGGCACGCCGAGCATCGGCGTTCAGGTCAGCGTCGGATCCAGCCGTAGCCGCATGGATACGTCGGAAAACCAGACGACGCAGCGCGGTTCGAACGTCACGGCTGGCGGCACCACTTCGCTGATTGCGACCGGCAACGGCACGCCGGGTAGCGGCAATATCACGGTGGCCGGGTCGAACGTGTCGGGCAGCGATGTGCTGCTTGCCGCGAAGAACCAGATTGACCTGCAGAACACGACGAATACCGATTCGACGCGCAGCTCGAATTCCTCATCGGGAAGCAGCGTCGGTGTTTCGATCGGCACGAACGGCATCGGGGTTTCGGCATCGATGTCGCGTGCGCATGGCGACGGCAACAGTGACGCCGTGATGCAGAACAATTCGCATGTGACCGGTGCGAATAGCGTCACCCTCGTCAGCGGTGGCGATACGAACGTGATTGGCTCGAACGTTTCGGGTCGTACCGTTACGGCGGATGTGGGCGGCAACCTGAATATGCGCAGCGTGCAAGATACGACTGTCAGTTCGGCGCACCAAAGCAGCTCGGGCGGTGGCTTCTCCGTCAGCACGATGGGCGGCAGCGCGAGTTTCAATTCGTCACATGGCGATGCGAACGGCAACTATGCCGGCGTGAACGAACAAGCCGGGATTCAGGCAGGCGACGGCGGTTTCAATGTGAACGTCAAGGGCAATACGGACCTGACGGGCGCGGCGCTCGCCAGCACGGCCGATCCGTCGAAGAACACGCTGACGACGGGTACGCTGACCTTCCACGATATCGAAAACCATTCGACCTACAACGCGGACAGCGGTGGCTTTAGTGCGGGTGCGGGTGTCGGTGTAACCGGCAAGGCCATCGGACCGGGATCGGTCAGCGGTTCGGGCGGGGTCACGCCGATGATTTCGCAATCGGACAGCGGCAACGAGCATGCGACGACGCGTAGCGGCGTGAGCGCGGGGGCGATCAATATTTCGAATGCGGCAGGCCAGACGCAGGACGTGGCGATTCTGAATCGCGATACGTCGAACTTGAACGGAACGGTATCGAAGACGCCAGATGTGCAGACCCAACTGAGCCAGCAAGCCGACTTGATGAATGCGGCGCAGGCTGCCGGTCAGGTGGTATCGCAAGGCATTGGCGCGTATGCGGATATGAAACGCGACATAGCGACGGATAAAGCCACGTACGATTCATGGGATGAAGGGGGCGCAAACCGTGTTGCGCTGCACGTTGTTGGTGGTGCTCTTATTGGAGGGCTAGGCGGCGGTGCGTTCGGAGCCGCTGGCGGTGCGGCCGGAGCGGGGCTTTCGTCAGCAATGGCTGGCGAGCTTGATAGTATTTCAAAAGGTATTGCATCAGCGACCGGATCAGAACTGCTTGGTAACATCTCTGCGAACATCGTTGCAGGGATTGGCGGCGTATTGGTTGGCGGTGGTGCCGGTGCATCGACGGCATCGAGCGTGCAGTTGTACAACCAAGGCAACGACTGGCGTAAGAACAGTATGCTGTCGAAGGTTTGTAGCGGTTTGACACCATGCAGTCCATCGCTTGTGTCTGCGGCAATCAATGCTGATGCAGCTAACGCACAAGCATCGCCGATTAATGCGCTATCGCCAAGCTACGCAACCTTGAGTGGATCTGTCTTATCTGGCTCGGCCGGCGGCGCCATAAATTTAGCGAATGGCAATGTTTACGTGTCTGCAGGGGTCTCTCAAGTGTTTGCAGCACCACAGTGGTTCCCCGGAGCAACCGCTACTGTGGGATGGATAGTAGGCGCGTCAGGTGCATCAGCGACAGATAATTTCATACACGGAGACGGAAACCAGTTCCTTGTATCGGTGCCGACTCCGCTTCCGTTTAATGTAGTGGCTGCCATAACACATGCATATGGCGGCGCTACAGCAATTGAGCTTGGAATTGCCTCGCCCGGCGATCCTGCTGTTTCAGTAACCCCTTGGAGCCATGCGACTCCAATTTTTGGCAATAAAAAGTGAGGTGAACATGCCTGCTCCTGGTCCGTCTCCTGAGCGTTATGAAAGAATGTCAAAAAAAGCCCGTATTTTTTATTGGTGCGGAATTGCTGTCGTTTTTTTAATAATTGCGATTCTTTGGATTATTAAATTTTTCAATCACTAGTCATTTGCATGAATGCGGAGCTGGTAGTCGATCGTGCGCGTGGCAGGTGGAAGCATTTTTTCTGTCAGTCAAATCGTTGCTACACGCTACGCCCAGCGGGAATTTTATCGATGAGATATGAGCAGGTGCTAGTGTGGAGTGGTTTGGCAATTCAGAAATCGATGTTCTGATTTGACGATGAGGATTTCTACGGTTAGTGGAAATTCGATGCTTGGCCGAGAAATTATTTTGGTCGGCAGAGGGCATTTTTGTTAAATGATAAAGGTAAGTGATGGGGCGCGCGCTTGCGAGTGGAGGGGAGCTCTGTGATGTTATCGAAAAGATTGCGACCATCGAGTGGAGAAAATTCCAATCGCGCACAGTGGATGTTGATTTCAAGCGCGGCGGTGGTGTTCACGAGGATCGAACCACTTATCCACCCTATACGTCATTTAGATTCGAGGCGGAGGATGAGTCTCTTGATCGGGCCGCACCGTTACCGCCGACGTGGGCGGCTGCCTGAACAAGCGAGGCATGCAGGGCAGGATACGTTTGTCAGCGGCGCGCATCAGAGCAGCGCGGGCGGCGGCATCAGCGTTAGCACGATGGGCGGCAGCGCCAACCTCGATGCGTTGCATGGGAGCGCGGACGGCGTACGCAAGCGCGAACGAACAGGCCGGGATTCGGGCAGGCGAGGGTAGTTTCAATGTGAACGTCGAAGGCAATACGGACCTGGCCGGCGCGGCGATCGCCAGTACGGCCGATCCGTCGAAGAACACGATGACGACGGGCATGCCGACCTAACGCGATATCGAAAACCGTTCGATTTGGTCGGTGGTGGGCGGAGTAGGGACTGGGCAACTTCATGACATTAAGGATATATCTCAAAAGTCGAGAGATGTTGAATGAGAAAAGTTGTAATTGATGAACTTCGGCTGTTGTATGGCTTGAGCGAAAAGTCAGATGGAACATTTGAGGATGCCATGGGCGTACTGCAAATTGCCGCGGCGGCGAATCGGGCTTATTTCGTAATAAAGGTTGATGGTGAGTGCGAAATAAGAGGTTTTTCGTAATTTTTAATGCGTCAAATCTTCAAGGTGGCGTCATTCGAATGGATGGCGATGAAGTGGCTGAATGTGTTGATTATGTTTTGACGAGTATTATCAATCTGAAACGGTCGGGAGGAATTCGGTGAGGCATGGGCGGAATTAGAGGTTAAATATAGATGAAGATCACAAAGCGACTGACCGCCTTGCCGATTACGGCCTTGGTATCTCTCGGGATTCACGCTCAACAAGCCCCCACACCAGCCGACCGCGCCGCCGCCGCTCGCGCAAACGCGGAACAGGACCGACAAGCACAGCAGCAACGCGAAGCACAGCAACGCGACGCCGAGGTACGCGCACCGTCCATCCGCTCGGAAGTACCGCAGCTCGAAACCTACCCCACATTACCGAGTGAACAACCCTGTTTCCGCATCGACCGCTTCGCGCTCGACGTGCCGGATTCACTGCCCGATTCGGCAAAGTCAATCGGCGCATCCGCATTGCCGATGGACCGCTTCGCCTTCGCGCGCGAATGGCTCGCTCACTACGCGGGCCAGTGTGTCGGCAAGCAAGGCATCGATACGATCGTCAAGGGGCTGTCCCGGGCGATCCTGGCGCGCGGCTACATCACGACGCGCGTCCTGCTGCCGGAACAAGACCTGACGACGGGGACGTTGAAGCTTGCACTGATCCCCGGCACGATCCGACACGTGCGCTTCGCCGACGAGAAACTGCGCGGCACCTGGAAAACCGCGTTCCCGACCGGCGACGGCGAATTGCTGAACCTGCGCGACCTCGAACAAGGCCTGGAGCAAATGAAGCGGGTCACGAGCCAGGACGTATCGATGCAAATCGTGCCGGCCGACGTGCCGGGCGAGAGCGATGTGGTGTTGGACGTAAAGCGCGGCAAGCCATGGACCGTCGTCGCATCGATCGACAATTCGGGCACGCGCGCGACGGGTAAACTGCAGGGCAACTTGTCGGTCGGCATCGACAACCCGCTCGGCCTGAACGACATCTTCAACATCGGCGTGAGTCAAGACCTGGAACTCGGCGACAAGCGCCACGGTTCGCACGGCTGGAGCGGCTTCTATTCGATTCCGTGGGGCTACTGGACGGCCACGCTGGCCGCGTATACGAACACCTATTATCAGCAGATTGCGGGCGTGAACCAGACGTTCGTAGCGAGCGGCAATTCGAAGACGATCGATTTCAAACTGGCCCGCGTGCTGGCGCGCAGCCAGAACGACGTACTTGGCGGATACGTCCGGTTGTCGCGCCGCTTCGGCGAAAGCTTTATCCAGGCGACCGAAATCCCGCAGCAGCGCCGCAACAACACGGTCGTCGAAATCGGCCTGACCGATCGCCATTATTTCGACGGCGCGCAGTTCGACGGCACGCTCGCGTATCGTCAGGGTGTCGGCGCGTTCGGTGCACAAGACGACTTGCTCGCTGCCGGCGGCGGTCCGACCTATCGATACAAGATAGCGGTGCTGGATGCAAATCTGTCGGTCCCGTTCGCGATCGCAAAGCAGCCGTTCCGCTACGTCGGATCGATTCATGGCCAGTACACCGGAAATGCGCTGTATTACATCGATGACCTGACCATCGGCAGCCGCTACACGGTGCGCGGCTTCGACGGCGAAACGATGTTGGCGGCGGCGCGCGGCTTCTACTGGCGCAACGAACTGCAAATGCCGATCGGCCAGACAGGACAAGCGCTGTACGCGGGGCTGGACTACGGTCGCGTGTGGGGACCGCAGCCGATCGTGCTGGTCGGCACGCAGTTGGCGGGCGCGGTGATCGGTGTCAAGGGGCGTATCAGCACGCGCTTCGGTGCATACGGCTACGACCTGTTCGCGGGTACGCCGGTCTACAAGCCGTCCGGATTCCCCACGAATCGCGTCACGCTCGGATTTCAGTTGACGGGACAGTTTTAGCGTGCGGCTTGGCGATCGCGTCGGCGTTGCCTGCAAATGCGACATCCTCAAAAAAACGCGCGACACCATAAAGTGTCGCGCGCTTCGCATTACCCACCGGCCCGCCTGTGAACGGATAAGCCGGCCTGTCCGACAGGATCAGAACCCGCCAAACCCCGGCC
>NZ_PTXL01000004.1 GCF_004343775.1 Burkholderia sp. SRS-46
ATTTTTAAAGAGCGTTTCTGCGAGAAATTCGGCGTTGGCCTTGTTTCCCAGCAGCGCTGCGTTTTCAGCAGCAGAGAAGCGAGATTATGAACCGTGTTTCGCAGTTCGTCAACAACTTTTTTACTACATCGTTGCGACTGCGGGGTTCTTCTTCTCAGCCAGCCGCGCGCCCTGTCCTGCGACACACCACCAGCTTCGCTTCCCTCTTCCGCGCTGCGTTTCCGTTAGCGCGAAAGAGGCGTGATTCTAGGCACCCCACGCGAGATGCGCAAGGGGTTTCGTGAAATAAATTTAAAAGGCCTCGCACGCTGCCGCGTGCGAGGCCTTTTAATAAGGAGAATCGGGCGTCAGGCCGGATGCATCTGACGCGCGACGATCTCCATATAGTGATCGAGATTCGGCGTCGTCTTGCCTTCCACCTTCGCGGTATCGTCCCAGCGGCGCAGACGCAGCGCGTCCTCCGCATACGGGCGCTGCAGGAACGCCCCCGCTTCCGCCTCGCTGAAGATCCCGCCTTGCAGCGCCAGGCTGCGCACCGAATCCGGCGACAGGCTCCCGCAGTAGCCGGCATCGATCCGACACAGGCAGCGCTTCGCATCGACATGCAGCCGGATCGGCTCCAGCACCGCGTCGGGCAGGATCGGCCGCAGGAACGGCAATACGTAATATTGGTGGAGATCGTCGATGCCGCGCGCGCTCGGCGTCTCGCCCTGGCGATTCAGCAGATGACCGAGATCGTGCAGGAACGCCGCCGCGACCAGCGCATCGTCGGCTCCCGCCTCCTCCGCCAGCAGCCCGCTCTGCAGCGCATGCTCGAGCTGTGTGACCGGCTCCCCGCTGTAGGCCACGTGGCCATGCTCGCGATACAGGCCGTGAATCTCTTCAAGCGTCAATGCCATTCCATTACTCCCACGGCAGCGAGAAGGTCTTCAGGTTCGTGAAGCTCTTCATCGCCTCCTGAACACCTTCCTTGTAACCCAGCCCGGAATCCTTGATGCCGCCAAACGGCGTCAGCTCGATCCGGTAGCCCGGCACCTCCCAGACGTTCACGGTGCCGACCTTCAATTCGTTCACGAACCGCACGACGGCCGCCGTGCTGTCCGTGCAGACGCCCGACGACAACCCGAACGCGGTGCCGTTGCTGATCCGGATCGCGTCGTCGATCGTATCGAAGGCGATCACCGGCGACACCGGGCCGAACGTCTCCTCGCGCACCAGCGCCATCGCCGGATCGACGCAGTCGAGCACGGTCGGCGCATACAGCGCGCCCCGGCGCACGTTGCCGATCAGCAGTCGCGCACCCTGCGTGACCGCGTCGTTGACGCGCGCCTCGAACAGGCGCGCCGCCGCTTCGTCGATCACCGTGCCCATTTCGTTCGCGGGATCGAACGGATCGCCGTACGACCATGCGCGCGTCAGCTCGACCAGCCGCTCGGTGAAGGCGCGCGCCACCGAGCGCTGCACCAGGATGCGCTTGACCGCCGTGCAGCGCTGGCCGGAGTTCCGGTACGAGCCCTGCACCGCGAGCGACGCGGCGCGGTCGAGATCGGCATCGTCGAGCACGATCAGCGGATCGTTGCCGCCCAGTTCCAGCACGACGCGCCGGTATCCGGCCTTCGCGGCGATCGCCTTGCCGATCGCGACGCCGCCGGTGAACGTGATCAGCGACGCATGCGGATGCGTCACCAGCTCGTCCGCGATTTCGCCCGGGTCGCCGGTCAGGACCTGCAGCATCGGCTCGGGCAGGCCGGCTTCATGGAGCAGATCCGCCAGATAGAACGCCGACAGCGGCACCTTCTCGGACGGTTTCAGGATCACCCGGTTGTTGGTCGCGATCGCCGGCGCGATCTTGTGCGCGACCTGATTCATCGGATGGTTGAACGGCGTGATCGCGACGATCACCCCGTCGAGCGGCTGGCGCTGCGAAAACACCCGGCGTGCCTTGCCGTGAGGCGTCAGGTCGCACGAGAAGCTCTGCGCGTCGTCGCGCAGCGCCTCGACCGACGAGAACTTCAGCACGTCCGCGACGCGGCCGATCTCGTAGCGCGAATCCTGCTTGGACAGCCCGGACTCGAGCGAAATCAGGTCCGACGCCTCCTCGGTGCGCTCGCGCAGCAGCGCGGCCGCCCGCTCGAGGACCTGGGAACGCTCGTAGCGCGTGAGCGCCGGCCGGTAAGCCATCGCGTAATCGAATGCGGCGCGCACGTCGTCGACGCTCGCGAGCGGCACCGTGCCGACCCGCATCCCTGTATACGGATCCGTCACATCCAGCGTCCGCTCGCGCATCGCGCGTTCGCCGCGCCAGCGCAGCGTCTCGGCGCGAAACGCCGGATGGTCCTGCCGTCGTCCGGGCGTCATGATGCGATCCGGTTCAGCGCGAAGTCGAACACGTCGAAATTGCGCGGGCGACGCGCGGGATCGTCCCGCTCCACGCGCCGGTTGAACAGCAGCGGCACTTCCTGCTCCGACACGCCGCCGTGCGAACGCAGCGGCACGGTCAGGCCGGACAGGTCGTGCTCGCGCTCGCGCGTGCCGAGCGTCATGTCGCAGCGCGCGATCACCACCAGGTCGCCGATGCGGTCGGCCGGCAGCTCGAAGCGCGCCGCCGCCGCCGCGTTGTCGAGCACGAGCTCGACGCCATCCAGCCCGCCGACGCGCCACATCGCGTCGGTCCGGTCGACGCCCGGCGCCAGGTAGACGGTCGCGAACGAACCGAGCGCGCCGTGGTGCACGACATACGGATCGGTGATCGGCAGGATCACGCGCGCGGCCTGCGCGCCGAACCAGCCGTCGAATGCGTCCAGCAGATAGACGACGTTCGGCCGGCCGGTCGCCGGATCGTGCTTGGCGTTCATCCCGTGATCGGCGGTGAGCCCGATCACCCAGCCGAGCGCGTCGAGCTGCGCGAGATAGCGGTCCATCATCGCGTAGAACGCGTTCGCGCCGGGGCTGCCTGGCGCGCACTTGTGCTGCACGTAGTCGGTGGTCGACAGATACATCAGGTCGACCTGGCGCGTCTGCGCGAGCCGCACGCCCGCCGCGAACACAAACTCGGACAGCGCCGCGCTGTACACGTCCGGCGACGGCAGCCCGACCCAGTCGAGCACGTCGACGATGCCGTTGTCCGCGAGATTCGCCTGCGCGGCCTTCTCCGCGGAAAAGCAGATGCCGCGCATGCGCCAGCCGAGCAGGCGGCGCAGCTTGTCCTTCGCCGTCACGACCGCCACCCGCGCGCCGGCGTCGGCGGCCGCCGCGAGCAGCGTGCCGGCCCGCAGGTAGGCCGGATCGTTCATCATCACCTCGGCGCCGCGCCCGCCTTCGGCGTCCGGATCCCAGAAGTAGTTGCCGCAGATACCGTGCACCGACGGCGGCACGCCGCAGACGATCGACAGGTTGTTCGGGTTGGTGAACGTCGGCACGACGCAATCGGCGCGCCACGCGGTGCCTTCCGCGAACATCCTGCCGATGAACGGCGCGACGCCCGCCTCCACCGCCCGCTCCAGATAGTCGTACTCGCAGCCGTCGACGCACACGACGACGGTCGGTTCGGACGGCAGCCGGTAGCGCCGGCCATTGACGTCGACATATCGGTCGGTCATACGAGCCTCCGTGCCGGCGGCCAGCGCGTCGCCGGAAAGCCGCAACGAGAATGCGGCGTTCATGATCCAGCCCGCCCGCCGCGCGGCACTCGCGCGGCGATCAGCAGCAGCGCCGCGAGCGACGCGCCGAGCATCAGCAGCGCGAGCGCCGACGCCGGCAGGTAATAGCCGCGCTCCACCTGGCCGATCACGACGATCGGCACGGTGGCGAAGCCGGGCGGATAGACCGTCAGCGTCGCGCCGAGCTCGCCGAGCGACAGCGCGAAGCCGAGCGCGAGGCTTGCGCGCAGCGCCGGCACCAGCTGCGGCAGCAGCACGCGGCGCAGCACCATCGCGGGCGGCGCGCCGAGGCTGGCCGCGGCCTCGCGCAGCACCGTCAGCTCCGGGCGCAGCGCCGCCGCCGCGCAGCGATAGCAGAACGGCAAAATCAGCGCGAGCTGCACGAACACGACGATCGCCGCCGAACTCGACAGATCGACCGGCTTCTGGTGATACGCGATCAGCACCGCGAGCCCGAGCACGACGCTCGGCACACCGTTGGGCACCATCACGAGCGCGTCGACCACCGCGCCGATGCCGCGCCGGTCGCGCCCTTCGAGCGCGAGCGCAAGCCACAGCCCGAGGATCGTGCCGAGCACGGCCACCCCGAAGCCGATCTCGAGGCTCGTCACGAGCGCGCCGTATTCCTGCGAACCGAGCTGTTCGAACCAGCGCAGGCTGTAGCCGGCCGGCAGGATCGTGCCGGACCAGCGGCTCGACACGCTCGACAGCGCGACGACGATCACCGGCAGCACGAACAGCCAGAAGCACGCGAATGCGGCAAGCGCCAGCGCGATTCGCGACGCATGCTTGAGCAGCGTGTCGCTCCAGCCCACCTGGTGGCGCGGCACGGCTTGCCCGATACGATATTCAGCGGACATCGCGCGCCCCTCCCGTAGCCCGCCGGTTCACACGGCGATAGATCGAATACAGCGCCAGCGACAGCGCGAGCATCGCGACCGCGCCCGCCGACGCGGTCGGCAGGTCGAGATCGACGGTCGCGCTGCTGTAGATGGCAACCGGCAGCGTGACGAGCTTCGCGCTGCCGAGCACGAGCAGAATCCCGAATTCGTTCAGCGTCAGCAGGAAGCACAGCACGGTGCCGGCCGCGATCCCGGGCCACGCGATCGGCAGCACGACGCGCCGCGCGAGCATCCAGCCCGACGCGCCGAGGCTGCGCGCCGCTTCGATCAGGCGCAGGTCGAGCGTCGCGAACGACGCGAGCGTCGGCCGCACGACGAACGGCGTATAGAACACGGTCTGCGCGAGGATCACGCCGCCGAAGCCGAACAGGAAGTCGAGCGGCGGCTGGTCGAGATGGAACAGGTGCTGCAGCGCGATGCTGACCGAGCCCTGCGAGCCGTACAGGAAGATCAGCGTGAACGCGACGAGAAACGACGGGAACGCGACGTACAGCTCCAGGAAGCGCGTGACGAGCGACGCGCCCGGAAACGGCCGGAAGAACAGCAGCGCGGCCAGCAGCACGCCGAGCACCGACGCGGTGCCGGCACTCGCGAACAGCACGCCGAGCGTCGTCAGCAGCACGCTGCGCGTGTCGGGATTGCCGAAGAAGTTCCGGTAGGCGGCGAAGCTCAGCCCGTGATCGCCGGTCAGGCTCAGCAGCACGAGCCGCACGAGCGGATAGACGACGAGCGGGCCGAGCACGACGACCGCAAGCACGATCAGGTGCCAGTCGCCGGCGCGCTGGCGGCGCCGCGCGGCGGCGGCATGCGCGGCGGCCGACGCGAGCGCCTGCGGCGACAGCCCGGTATCAGGGCTCGATAAGGACGACATCGTCTGCCTCGCAATGCAGGGAAACACGCGCGCCGCGCTCGGGTGCCGCGCCGCGGCCGCGTTGCATCGTCACGCGCACCGGCTCGCCCGGCGCCGCGTCGACCACGACCGCGATCGACAGGTCCGCGCCTTGCCATTCGACGGACGCGACCGTGCCGTGCAGCCCGCCCGCCGCGAGCGGCTTGACGGTCAGTTGCTCCGGGCGCACGCACGCGACCTTGTCGCGCACTTCGTGGCGCGGATCGCCGAGCGGGAAGATCACGCGCGGCGGCAGCAGGTTGGCCGGGCCCAGGTAGCGCGCGACGTAGCCGTTGCACGGCGTGTCATACAGCTGCTGCGGCGTGCCGAGCTGCGCGACATGGCCGTCGCGCATCAACAGCGCGCGGTCGGACAGCACCAGCGCGTCGTCGCGGTCGTGCGTCACGCACACGACCGTCAGGTTCGGCAGGCGCTCGTGCAGCGCCTTCAGTTCGCTGCGGACCGACGCGCGCAGGTTCGCGTCGAGCGCCGACAGCGGCTCGTCGAGCAGCAGCACGTCGGGCTCGATCACGAGCGCGCGGGCGAGCGCAACGCGCTGCTGCATCCCGCCCGACAGCTGCGCCGGCAGGTGATGGCCGGCGTCGCCGAGCTGCACGAGCTTCAGCGCGTCGGCGACGCGGCGCGTCACCTCGGCGGACGCCATGCGCCGCGCGCGCAGGCCGAATGCGACGTTCTCGAACACCGACAGGTGCGGGAACAGCGCGTAGTTCTGGAACAGCAGACCGAGATTGCGCTTGTGCGGCGGCGCATAGGTCAGGTCACGTCCGGCCACGGTGAGCGTGCCGGTCAGGCCGTCGGCCTTCACGAACCCGGCGATGAAGCGCAGCAGCGTGGTCTTGCCGCAGCCGCTCTTGCCGAGCACGGTCAGGAATTCGCCGGCGCCGATCGACAGCGTCAGATCGTCCAGCACCGTGCGCGCGCCGTAGCGCACGCTCAGGTGCTCGATCTGCACGCCGCCCGGCGCGCCGGACCGCAGCGTCGCGTGCGGTTCGGCGGCGCCGAATGCGCCGGGATGGGTCAGGGTGGTTTCCACCGGGTTCATCCTCTTGCTCGCTAATACAGGCGCGGCGTGCGCCGATCACTTCGGCTTGACGACTTCGGTCTGCTTGCCCGAGCTGCCGATCACGTCCTTCTTCCAGCGCTCGATCCAGACCGGCTTCTTCGCCATCACCTGGCTCCAGTCGACCGGGATCAGCTTCACGCCCGCGATCGCCTTCTTGACCGCCTCGCCGTTCTTGCCGGCAAGCGGCACGTCGGTGCGGCCCGGGATGCCGTACATGTCCGGCACCTTCGACTGCACTTCCGTCGACATCAGGTAGTCGATCAGCTTCTTGCCGACGTCCTGGTTCGGGCCGCTCTTGATCAGGCCGATGCCGTACGGCAGCTGGAACGTCGTCGGCTGGTCGCCGTCCTTCGCCGCGAGGAAAATCGGCTTGATCGACAGGCCGCCGTGCTCTGCGTCGTCGAGGTCCATCTGCAGGTCGCCGTTCGCGACGTTGATCTCGTTGCGCGACAGCAGCACGTTCAGGTAGCCCGTGCCCTTGGTGTGGAACTTCACGCTCTGCGACAGCTTCGCGAGATAGTCGAACGCCTTGTCCTCGCCCATCAGCGTGGTCGTCAGGATCAGCACGGCCATCCCGTCGCCGGCCGTGGCCGGGTTCGAGTACGCGACCTTGCCCGCGTAGTTCGGCGACAGCAGGTCGGCGAACGTCTTCGGCTGCTGCTTGACGACTTCCGGGTTGATCGCGAACGAGAAGTAGTTGTTCACGAACGTGGCCCAGGTGCCGTCTTCCGCCTTCGCGATCGCCGGCACGTTCTTGTAGTTGACGCTCTGGTACGGCTGCAGCAGGCCCATCTGGCCGGCTTGCTGGATGAACGGCGGCAGCGTGACGATCACGTCGGCCTTCGGCGAATTCTTCTCGACGTTCGCGCGGTTCACGACTTCGCCGCTGCCCGCCGTGACGATGTTGACCTTGACGCCTTCCTTCTTCTCGAACGCCGGCAGCACGTCGCGATAGAGGTTTTCGAGGCCGTCCGCGGTGTACAGCACGACCGCGTTCGCGGCGTGGGCCGACAGCGCGGCGCCTTGCAGCAGACCGGCGACGCAGGCAGCCAGCGCGAGCTTGCGGAACGCGCCGGCACCGGCGCGCGAGGAATTCTGCAGTGTCATCTCACTTCTCCGTAGACGGAACAATCGGCCGGGGCGCACCGGCCCCACGCAAAGTTGTTATCCGGGCGAACCGCCAGCCGGCCCGCCTCGCCGCCGCCCGACCGATGCGGTCCCGTGCGGCAGACGAAGGATCACAGCGTTCGATGACAACGCCATGACGATTGCCACAAATTCCCCAAAACGACACAATTTGCCAATACGATACACGTGATCCGCAGATGCCGCCCGGTATCTCGTCTGACTGTTTGCTGGAGAAACCGATGTCCGCCACCGATCCGATCCTGCTCACCCCCGGCCCGCTGACCACGTCCGCCACGACCCGCCACGCGATGCAACGCGACTGGGGATCGTGGGATGCGGCCTTCAATCAGTTGACCGCAAGCGTCTGCACCGACCTCGTCGGCATCGCGCACGGCCGCGACGAATATGCATGCGTGCCGATGCAGGGCAGCGGCACGTTCACGGTCGAGGCCGCGCTCGGCACGCTGGTGCCGCGCGACGGCGTCGTGCTGGTGCCGGACAACGGCGCCTACTGCGCGCGCATCCTGAAGATCCTCGGCCGGCTCGGCATCGACGCGATCGCGCTGCCGTTCGGCGAGGACGCCGCCGCCGATCCGGCCGCGCTCGAGGCGGCCTTCGCGCGCGAGCCGCGCATCACGCACGTCGCGCTCGTGCATCTGGAGACCAGCGCCGGCATCCTGAACCCGCTCGACGAAATTGCCGCGCTGTGCCGCCGGCACGGCAAGCGGCTGATCGTCGACGCGATGAGCTCGTTCGGTGCGCTGCCGATCGCACTCGACGGCAGCGGCATCGATGCGCTGATTTCCGCGAGCGGCAAATGTCTCGAAGGCGTGCCGGGGATGGGGTTCGCGATCGTGCGGCGCGCGGCGCTCGAAGCCAGCGAGGGCAACGCGCGGTCGCTCGCGCTCGACCTGTACGACCAGCACGCGTACCTGCGCAAGACGGGCCAGTGGCGCTTCACGCCGCCGACCCACGTGGTCGCCGCGCTGCGCGCCGCGCTCGACCAGTTCCTCGCCGAAGGCGGCCAGCCCGTGCGCGGCGCGCGCTACGCGGAGAACTGCCGGACGCTGATCGAATCGATGCGCGCGCTCGGCTTCGCGCCGTTCCTCGATGCGCGCGTGCAGGCCCCGGTGATCGTGACCTTCCATGCGCCGGCCGATCCGGCCTACGACTTCCGGCGCTTCTATGACGCGGTGCGCGACGCGGGCTTCGTGCTCTATCCGGGCAAGCTCACGCAGCTCGAGACGTTCCGGGTCGGCTGCATCGGCGCGATCGACGCCGACGACGTCCGGCGCGCGGTCGCCGCGATCGCGCACGCGACCGAATCGCTCGGCATCGCGCTGCGCCGCGCGCCGTAAACGAAACAGGGCCCGGCGGATGATGCCCGCCGGGCCCGATGCGCTGCCGCTGCGCGGAACGCGTTACAGCACGATCCGCTTGATGTCGCCGACGACGAAGATGTACGACGCCGCGCCGATCAGCGCGATCACGCCGATGAACACCAGCGCGCCGACGAACGAGCCCGTCGACGCGACGATGAAGCCGACGACGAGCGGCGTGATGATGCCGGCCAGGTTGGCCGCGAAGTTGAAGATGCCGCCCGTCACGCCGAGCAGGCCGTCCGGCGCGATGTCGGACACGAGCGTCCAGCCGAGCGCGGCCATCCCCTGCGCGAAGAACGCGACCGACATGATCGCGATCACGGCCTCGTTGCTCTGCACGTAGTTCGCGAGGATGATCGTCGACGCGAGCAGCAGGCCCGCGATGATCGGCAGCTTGCGCGCGAGGTTCGCGGATTTGCCGCGGCGCAGCAGCCAGTCGGAGAAGATCCCGCCGAACATCACGCCGACCGACGCGGCGATGAACGGCATGATCGCGAAGAAGCCGATCTTCAGCCAGCCCATGTGGCGCTCGGTCGCGAGATAGGTCGGGAACCAGGTCAGGAAGAACACCAGCGTCGAGTTGCCGGCGAACTGGCCAAGGCAGATACCCGCGAGCTGGCGCTTCTTCAGCAGCTTGCCGGCCATGCTCCAGCTGAATTTCGCCTGCTCGGGCCGGTCGTCCTTCTTCGCGCCGTGCACGAGGCCGCCGCCCGCGGCGATGTAGTCGAGCTCCTCCTGGTTCGCGCCCGGATGGTTGCGCGGCTCATGGTAGAACTTCCACCAGACCAGGCCGAACGCGATGCCGACGCCACCGACCACCCAGAACAGCGAGCGCCAGCCGAACGCGCCCATCAGCGCGAACAGCACCGGGCTGAAGAACGCGAGGCCGATGTACTCGCCGACCGTGTAGGTGCCGGTCGCCATCGCGCGCTCGCTCTGCGGGAACCACGTCGCGACCACCCGGCTGTTGGTCGGGAAGCACGGCGCTTCGGTGATGCCGAGGCCGAGGCGGCACGCGAGCAGCGTCGCGATGCCGGGCACGAAGCCTTGCAGCAGCGTGCACAGCGACCACAGCGTCATCGACCAGTAATAGGTGATCTTGCTGCCGAAGCGGTCGAGGAAAAGGCCGCCCGGCACCTGCATCGCGACATAGGTCCACGAGAACGCGGAGAACATGATGCCCATCACCGCCGCGTTGATGCCGAGCTCCTTGGTGAGCTGCGGCGCGGCCACCCCCAGCACGGTGCGATCGAGATAGTTGATCATCGTGCCGATCGCGAGCAGCGCGAGGATCTTGTAGCGCGCCGACGTGCGCCGAATCGCGCCGGCCGCCTGCGCCGGGCGCGCCGGCGCGGTGTTCGTGTGGGTGGTGTGCTGCATGGTCGTCTCCTGGTCTCGTCTTTCTCTGAATCGGCGAAGGGTCAGCGCGCAACGAGCGACTGAAAGTGGTCGAACATCCGCTCGGCGTCGGGCGTGCGTCCGGTGAAGATCTCGAACGCGTCGACGGCCTGGTAGACCGCCATCCCGCCGCCCGGCAGCGTCGCGCAGCCCGCCGCGCGCGCCGCCCGGATCAGTTCCGTCTCGAGCGGGAAGTACACGATGTCGGCGACCCACATCCCCGCATGCAGCAGCTCGGCCGGCAGCGGCAGGCCCGGATGCTTCGCCATGCCGGTCGGCGTCGCGTGGATCAGGCCCGTCGCCGCGCGCACGGTGCGCGCGAGGTCGTCGCCCTGCGTGACCTTCGCGGCCGGGAAGCGCGCCTGCAGCTCGCAGGCCAGCGCGCGGGCGCGCGATGCGTCGACGTCGAAGATCGCCAGCTCGGCCGCGCCCATCTGCAACGCGGCATGCGCAACCGCGGCGCCCGCGCCGCCCGCGCCGAGCTGGACGACGCGCGCGAGCGACGCATCGGGCAGCCCGCGCCGGAACGACTTCGCGAAGCCCGACCAGTCGGTGTTGTGGCCGATCCGCTTGCCATCCTTGAACAGCACGGTGTTCACCGCGCCGAGCGCGCGCGCGTCGTCGGACAATTCGTCGAGGTGCTCGATCACGCGCTGCTTGCACGGATGCGTGATGTTCAGGCCCGTGTAGCCCATCTGCTCGGCGGCCGCGAGCAGCTGCGGCAGCGCGTCGACGGTGACGCCGAGCGCGTCGAGGTCGATGCGCCGGTACACGTAGCCAACTCCCTGGCGGAACCCCTCTTCTTCATGCATCGCAGGCGACAGCGACCCGCCGATGCCCTGGCCGATCAGGCCGATCAGAAAGGACGGACGGCTCATTGCCGGGCTCCCTGCGAAAGAATGGTCGACATGCGCTGCAGCGCGAAAACGTAGCCTTCGGTGCCGCAGCCGCAGATCACGGCCTCGGCGACCGCCGATACATACGAGTGGTGGCGGAACGGTTCGCGGCGATGCACGTTCGAGATGTGAACTTCGATCACCGGCTTGTCGATCGCGGACAGCGCATCGGCCAGCGCGACCGACGTATGCGTGTATGCGGCGGGGTTGATCACCATGCCGTGCACGTCGTGGCGCGCGTCGTGCAGCCAGTCGATCAACTGGTGCTCGGCATTCGACTGGCGGAACGCGATCTCCAGCCCGAGCGCATCGGCCGCGGCGCGGCAGCGTTGCTCCACGTCGGCGAGGGTTTCCGCGCCGTAGATGTGGGGTTCGCGCGTCCCCAGCAGATTCAGGTTCGGGCCGTTCAGCACCAGCACCTTGCGCTTGCTCATGTCAGCTACTCCGAAAACGGGTGCGCATCGCTACGCGACTTCGCCCCCTGACGTCAAGATTCGGCGCTAGTGTGCGCTTGCGAAAGCGCAATGTCTTTTCGGGTTTTCGCTAATTTGTACCACCTAGTTAGTTTGTATAATTCGTGGCATCAGCCTAGTAAATTCGGGATATGGTGCGCGCCACGGACTCCACGACTGGTTCAATTCAGGGTCGGTCCGGCCCGCGCCGGCCCGCTCATCAGCAGGATTCGCCCATGCAGCGCTCGATCGCCACCGTGTCCTTGTCCGGCACGCTTGCCGAGAAGCTCGCCGCCATCCAGGCCGCGGGTTTCGACGGCGTCGAAATCTTCGAGAACGACCTCGTCTACTTCGACGGATCGCCCGCCGACGTGCGGAACATGGCCGCCGATCTCGGCCTCGACATCGTGCTGTTCCAGCCGTTCCGCGATTTCGAGGGCGTGAGCCCCGCGCAGCTCGCGCGCAATCTCGACCGCATCCGGCGCAAGTTCGACGTGATGCATGCGCTCGGCACCGACCGCATCCTCGTCTGCAGCAACGTGTCGCCCGACACCCTCGCCGACGACACGCTGCTCGTCGACCAGCTCGGCGCGCTCGCCGAGGCCGCGCAGCAGGCGGGCGTCGTCGCCGCGTATGAAGCGCTGGCGTGGGGCCGGGTCGTGAACACGTACGGCCATGCCTGGCGGCTCGTGAACGCGGTGAACAACCCGCACCTCGGGCTCGCGCTCGACAGCTTCCACACGCTGTCGCTCGACGATTCGCCGGACGCGATCGCCGACATCCCCGGCGAGCGGATCGCGTTCGTGCAGATCGCCGACGCGCCGAAGCTCGCGATGGACGTGATCGAATGGAGCCGCCATTTCCGCTCGTTCCCCGGCCAGGGCGACTTCGATCTCGCGCGCTTCACCGCGCGCGTGATCGAGGCCGGCTACACGGGGCCGCTGTCGCTCGAGATCTTCAACGACGGCTTCCGCGCGGCGCCCACCGCGCTCACCGCCGCCGACGGCCACCGCTCGCTGCTCTACCTCGAGGAGCTGACGCGTGCGCGGCTCGCACGGGAAGGCCGCGCGCCCGGCGCCAGCCAGCCGCTGTTCGCGCCGCCCGCGCCGCCCGCGCACGTCGGCTTCCAGTTCATCGAATTCGCGGTCGACGCGCACGCGGCGGCCAACGTCGGCGAATGGCTCGGCAAGATGCGCTTCCGCCTCGCCGGCCGCCACCGCTCGAAGGACGTGACGCTGTTCCAGCACGGCGCCGCGTCGATCGTGCTGAACGCGGAGCGCGATTCGTTCGCCGATGCGTTCTTCCAGCAGCACGGGCTGTCGCTGTGCGCGTCGGCGTTTCGCGTCGACGACGCGAAGGTCGCATTCGACCGCGCGGCGGGCTTCGGCTATGCGCCGTTTTCCGGGCGCGTCGGCCCGAACGAGCGCGTGCTGCCGAGCGTCAAGGCGCCGGACGGCAGCCTCGAATACTTCGTCGACGAAACCCCGGACGCGCCGACGCTGTACGAATCCGATTTCGTGCTGACCGACATCGACGGCCCAAGCGAAGTCGGCCCGCTGACCGGCATCGACCACGTGTGCCTCGCGCTGCCGGGCGACGCGCTCGACACGTGGATCCTGTTCTTCAAGACGGCGTTCGGCTTCGAGGCCGAACGCAGCTGGCTGGTGCCCGACCCGTACGGGCTAATGCGCAGCCGCGCGGTGCGCAGCGCGGACGGCTCGGTGCGGATCGCGCTGAATGCGTCGGTCGACCGCCACACCGCGGTGGCCGAGTCGCTGGACCGCTACCACGGCACCGGGCTGAACCACGTCGCGTTCCGCACCGACGACATCGTGAAGACGGTCGCCGAGTTCGCGGCCGACGGCGTGCCGTTCCTGCGCATCCCGCGCAACTATTACGACGACCTCGCCGCGCGCTACGCGCTGCCGGACGAACTGATCGAGACGCTGAGCGCGCACCACCTGCTGTACGACCGCGACGAACACGGCGGCGAGTTCCTGCATGCGTATACGGAACTGGTCGACAACCGCTTCTCGCTGGAGATCGTCGAGCGCCGCGGCGGCTACGACGGCTACGGCGCGGCGAACGCGGCCGTCCGGCTCGCCGCGCAGGCGCAGCGCAGAAAATAAGGGGATGATCATGGCGGCGCCGAGTCGGCCGGGGGTTGGATCGGCGCGCGATAGATATGACGATTCGCCCGATTCGTCGGTGAAATGGGCGCCCGATCGCGCCATCCCGCAACAGGCGCGGCGCGCCGCTCCCCGGCTGCCGCCGACGACGCGCCGGCGTTACATCCGGTAACGATCGGGGTGCGGCAGCGGCCCCTCTCGCCGCGCGGTTTTAAGAATCGCTTAAGTCTTCGACGGCACCATCCGCAACCATATCCAGAGAACCCGTCGAACTAGGAGGAAAGCGATGAGCGCCGTAGATACACCCGCGGGCCGCCCGGCCGCGCCCCCTGCCAAACCCAAGACGATGCTGCAGCGCCTGCTCAGCCATCACGAAATCGCGACGCTGCTCGTGCTGCTGCACGCACCGATCGGCGCCAATGCCGCCAAACCCGAACTGCCGGCGCTGCAGGAAGCCGGCCTCGTCGAGATGGTCAAGCTCGACGCCGACACACAGCCGAGCTTCCGCCTGACGGAAAACGGCACGGCCGTCCTGAAAGGGCTCGGCTTCCGCTGAACCGGCGGATCGCCCGCCGCCCCACCACCGCGCCGGCTGCTGCCGGCGCGCGCCGTTTACCTCCAGCCGTTTACCCCGCCCGATCCTGCAGCATCATCCGGTATTCCGTCGGCGTCACGCCGACCGTCGCCTTGAACTGGCGCGTGAACGCGCTGTGATCGGTGTACCCGCATAGCGCCGCCACGTCGGTCACCTTGTCGTGCGTGATCAGCAGCGCGGTCGCGGCGTCGAGCCGCGTCTTCAGCAGCACCTGGCGTGGCGTCAGGTGGAACACCTTGTGGAAATAGCGCTCGAGCTGCGCGACCGACATCCCGGCCATCAGCGCGAGCTGCTTCAGGTTCAGCGGCTGCACGTAGTGATCCTGGATGTACTGGACCACGTCGGCGAGCTTGCTGTACGCCGGATGCGAACCTTCCTGTGCCTTCAGGTCGCGCGAGATGCCCGCGAGGCCGACCACCTTGCCGGCCATGTCGCGCAGCGGCTCCTTGCAGGTCAGGCACCAGCCCGGCTGGCGGCCCGGGTACAGGTGCAGTTCGAGCTGGTCCATCAACTGGTGGCCGGCGTTGATCGTCGCCATGTCCTGCTCGAAGTAGCCGCGGCCGAAGCGGCGCGGAAACACCTCGTCGGTGGTCTTGCCGAGCAGGTCGCGCTTGTCCTTGTAGCCGCAGCGCATCGCCAGCGTGCGGTTGACGAGCGCGTAGCGGCCGTCGACATCCTTCACGAAGAACGCGACGTCGGGCAGCGCATCGAACACCGGCTCGAGCAGGCGGAAGTGCGCGAGCATCGCGCCGAAATCGGCGTTCTCGGGCTGGTAGCGCAAGGTGTCGGACAGGCTCATGGACGGTACGGCTAGCAAGGTCGTCATCCTGGCATCCGCTGGGCGAGTGGCTGATGGCGTCGATTATAGGAGCGCGCCCCGCTTCCGGCGCGCCGGTGCGCGTGCGCGCCCGAATCCGCCATCCTAGAAATGCCGCCGCGCCCCGTCTTGGCGCGATTACGCATTCATGATGACGATTTCGGCATATATCAGGGTAATCGACGATATGCCGAAATCGTCGCCGCCCGCGCTCCGAACACGCAAGACGCGTGCATTTTCGCTATCTAGACTTCGCTTCACGGTCACGAGACGACACACGGCTACGCCGGCATGCGACACGCACGCCATGCCGCAATCGCCATACGGCACGCCGATTTCGGCACAGCCTGGCAGCCCCGGCCACACGCCGGGGCACCGCCGATGCGTCTCGCCCGGTTCACCGGCGCCGGCCCAGGCTCGCCCGCCGGCCCAACCACGCCATCAAGGGGAAGTGAAAGTGAAGCTAAAGGTATCGCACGTCGCGCTGGCCGCTGCCTGCGCACTGTCGGGCGCCCACGCCATCGCCGCCGACGTCGTCAAGATCGGTTTCGCCGCGCCGCTCACCGGTCCGCAATCGAACTACGGCTCGGACATGCAGAAAGGCGTGCAGCTCGCGATCGCCGATTTCAACGCGACGCATCCGACGATCGGCGGCAAGCCGGTCACGTTCCAGCTCGATTCGCAGGACGACCAGGCCGACCCGCGCACCGGCACGACCGTCGCGCAGCGCCTGATCGACGACAACGTGCGCGGCGTCATCGGCCACTTCAATTCGGGCACCAGCATCCCGGCGTCCGACCTGTACGATCGCGCCGGGCTGCCGCAGATCTCGATGGCGACCTCGCCGCAATACACCGCGCGCGGCTACAAGACCACCTACCGGCTGCTGACGAGCGACGCGCAGGCGGGCCGCATCGTCGGCACCTACGCGGTGAAGAACCTGCACTTCAAGCGCATCGCGATCATCGACGACCGCACCGCGTACGGCCAGGGCATCGCCGACGAATTCGCGAAGGCCGTGGAGGCCGCGGGCGGCACGATCATCAAGCGCGACTTCACGAACGACAAGGCGCTCGACTTCTCCGCGATCCTGACCAACCTGAAGGGGATGAATCCCGACGCGATCTTCTACGGCGGCGGCGATGCGCAATCGTCGCCGATGATCCGCAAGATGCGCCAGCTCGGGATGAAATCCGCGTTCGTGACGGGCGAGATGTCGCGCTCGCCGACGTTCCTGAAGGTCGGCGGCGACGCGGCCGAGGGCGCGATCGTCTACATGGGCGGGCTGCCGAAGGAAAAGATGCCCGGCTTCGCCGGCTACGCGGCGCGCTACAAGGCGAAATTCAACGAAGACGTGATCACGTACTCGCCGTACGCCTACGACGGCACGATCGCGCTGCTCTCCGCGATGAAGGACGCGAACTCGACCGATCCGAAGGTGTACACGCCGTATCTCGGCAAGGTGTCGATCAAGGGCGTGTCGGCCCCCAGCATCGCGTACGACCCGAAGGGCGACCTGAAGGATGCGCCGGTGACGATCTACAAGGTCGAGCGCGGCGCATTCAAGCCGGTCGACACGATCGCCGGCAACTGATACGCGAGCCCCTTCCCGCGCGGCGCGCCAGCGGCTCACCGGCCGCCCGCGCCGCGCGCGCTTCGGCGGCACGGTCCGAAGCCTTCCTCGGCGCGCACCCGCGCGCGCGCATTTTGCGCTCCTGTAGAATCCTCCCACCCGCTTTGACGCTTCGTCTGCGCCACGCCCCATCCCGGTGCGGCGATGCGTGTCGCGTGCCCCATCCGGCACCCGGCACGCTTCGACGACGCAAGCCGCGCCTTGTCAGTCCATGCCGATAGCGGGCCCTGGAGACGCAGCACCGACAACGACATTCAAAAACCGATCGCCCAACATGCAAGCTTCCGAACTGAGCGGCGTCCCGCGCGCCGCAGAGCGCGCGCTGACGCGCAGCGACTACAAGACCCTCGGCCTCGCCGCACTCGGCGGCGCGCTCGAGTTCTACGACTTCATCATCTTCGTGTTCTTCGCGCCCGCGATCGGGCAGCTGTTCTTTCCGCACGACATTCCCGAATGGCTGCGCGTGCTGCAGACCTACGGCATCTTCGCGGCCGGCTATCTCGCGCGCCCGCTCGGCGGCGTGATCATGGCGCACTTCGGCGACCTGGTCGGCCGCAAGCGGATGTTCACGCTGAGCGTGCTGATGATGTCGGTGCCGACGCTGCTGATGGGCCTGCTGCCGACCTACGACTCGGTCGGCATCCTCGCGCCCGTGTTGCTGCTGCTGTTCCGCATCCTGCAGGGCGCGGCGGTCGGCGGCGAGGTGCCCGGCGCCTGGGTGTTCGTGTCCGAGCACGTGCCGTCGCGCCACATCGGCTATGCGTGCGGCACGCTCACCGCGGGCCTGACGGCCGGCATCCTGCTCGGCTCGCTGGTGGCCGCGGGCATCAACAGCCGCTACTCGGGCAGCGAAGTCGCCGCGTTCGCGTGGCGCATCCCGTTCCTGCTCGGCGGCGTGTTCGGCCTGTTCTCCGTCTACCTGCGCCGCTGGCTGCACGAGACGCCGGTGTTCGCCGAGATGAAGGCGAAGAAGGCGCTCGCGGCCGAGATCCCGCTGAAGGCCGTGCTGCGCGACCACGGCCGCGCGGTGATCGTGTCGATGCTGCTGACGTGGATGCTGTCCGCCGCGATCGTCGTCGTGATCCTGATGACGCCCGCGCTGCTGCAGAAGCAGTTCCACCTGACGCCCGCCACGACGCTGTTCGCGAACAGCATCGCGACGCTGTGCCTGACCGCCGGCTGCATCACCGCCGGCTCGCTCGCCGGCGCGATCGGCGCGAAGCGCGTGCTCGGCATCGGCGGCCTCGTGCTGGCCGCGTGCTACTACCTGCTGTTCGCGCAGGTCGCGGCCGACGCGTCGACGCTGCCGATCTACTACGGCATCGCGGGCTTCGCGGTCGGCACGATCGGCGCGGTGCCGTACGTGATGGTGAAAAGCTTCCCGGCGGTCGTGCGGTTCTCGGGGATCTCGTTCTCGTACAACGTCGCCTATGCGATCTTCGGCGGCCTCACGCCGGTGATCGTGTCGCTGATGATGAAGTCGAATCCGCTCGCGCCGGTCGTGTACGTCGCGGCGATCTGCGTGCTCGGCGCGATCGCCGTGCAGTTCGCGAAGGACGCGGACTAACGCCGCGCCGCCTCGGCGCGCCCGCCGGCGCGCCGAATGTCAAAGGGCCGAATCCCGCAATGCGCGGGATTCGGCCCTTTCGTTATCCGCGTGGAATGTGCGCGGCGGTGCGCTCAGCGCAGCGAGCCGTACGACGAGCCGCCGCGGCGCGCGCCGTCGATGCTCACGCCGCCCGCGCCGGTCACGAACAGCAGCAGGAAGCCGCCGGCGATCGCGACGTTCTTCCAGAAGTGGATCACCATGTCGTGCTGGACCGCGGGGTTCGTCGCGTCCCAGAAATTGTGCCCGACCACGGCGGTCGCGAGCGTGTAGAACGCCATCAGCAATGCGAGCGGCTTCACCTTGTAGCCGACGATCAGCAGCAGCGCGCCGAGCCCCTCGATCGCGACGACGACCGGCGCGACGAAGGTCGTCAGCGGCACGTTCATGCCACGCAGGTAGCCGACGAAATCGCCATAGCCGAGCAGCTTCATCACGCCGCTCCACAGAAACAGTGCCGCCAGCGCCAGGCGCGCGAAAAAAATAACGCCGGAATCGACGGGACGCGACATGCCTTTCTCCTCGTTGCAGTTCGGCCGGCCGCGCGGGGATCGTGCCCCATGCGGCTCGCCGGGTCTGCCCGGCCCGGCAAATGGGCCAGAATAGAGGCACTTTCCGCCGTGTCCAAGCAAAAGGTTGTAGCAAATCTTTACACGGCGACGCGCCGATTCCGGACAACGAAACAATCGACGCGTTCAGCCCGCGTCGCTCAACAACACGCCCTTCTTGAACAGGAAGCAGCCGTAGCCGCGCGGCTCGCCGGTGACGATCACCGCGTAGGCCTGCTGCGCGCGCGCATAGAACGCGAACCGGTCGATGCCGGCGAGCGGCACCGCGCGCCCTTCCGCGTGGTCGATTTCGGCCTGCACTTCGCGCTGCACCGGCGGCACCGCGTCCGGATCGCCGACGACTTCCATCCGCCACGCGGGCGACTCGACGAACGTGTCGAGCGGCAGCACCGACAGCACCGCGCGTGCGACGCGCGCCGAATCGGCGCCGTCGATCCGCAGCGCGCGGCCGACCGCGGTGCGCCGCGCGACCGACTCCGCCGGGAAATTCGCATCGCAGATCGCGAGTTCGTCGCCATGGCCCATCGCGCGCAGCGCGTGCAGGATGTCGGCGTGCAGCAGCGGATCGAGGTTCTTCAGCATGTCGGTGGGTCTCCGGAATCGTGAACGAACGCATAACGTTACCCGATCCCGGCGCGCGCCGCGCTCGGGACACGGCGGCCGGCACGTCGTCGATGAAGCTCGCCCCGACTTCAGGCGGCCCGACACGTCGACCGCGCCGACATGCGCGACGGCGGTCGATTACGCACGCGGCAGGCAATTCGGCGACGCCCGTCTGGCCCGCGTGGCGGATCGCCCGCGCCTCCCTACGCAAACGGGCGCCCGAAGGCGCCCGTCTGCCGACCGTCCGATCGCCCGCGCGTCAGGTCACCGGCGCCGGGTTGAACAGCGCCAGCGCGTTCGCGAGCTTCCATTGCTCGGCCCAGGTGCGGCGCTTGCCGCTCGCGACGTCGAGCATCAGCCGGAACAGTTCCCAGCCCACCTCCTCGATCGTCGCCGCGCCGGTGGCGATCTGCCCGGCATCGAGATCCATCAGGTCGTGCCAGCGGCGCGCGAGATCGCTGCGCGTCGCGACCTTGATCACGGGCACCTGCGCGAGGCCGTACGGCGTGCCGCGCCCGGTCGTGAACACGTGCAGGTTCATCCCCGCCGCGAGCTGCAGCGTGCCGCAGATGAAGTCGCTCGCGGGCGTCGCCGCGTACAGCAGCCCTTTCTGCTTCGCCCGCTCGCCCGGCGGCACGACGCCGCTGATCGGCGCGCTGCCCGACTTCACGATCGAGCCCATCGCCTTCTCGACGATGTTCGACAGGCCGCCCTTCTTGTTGCCGGGCGTCGTGTTCGCGCTGCGGTCGACGCGGCCGCGCTGCAGGTAGCGGTCGTACCAGTCCATCTCGCGGATGATCGCGCGCGCGACGTCCTCGTTCGCCGCGCGCGACGTGAGCTGCGCGACGCCGTCGCGCACCTCCGTCACCTCGGAGAACATGATCGTCGCGCCGGCGCGCACCAGCAGGTCGGCCGCGAAGCCGACCGCCGGGTTCGCGGTCAGCCCGGAGAACGCGTCGCTGCCGCCGCACTGCACGCCGACCACGAGGTCCGACGCCGGGCAGGTCTCGCGGCGGCGGCGGTCCAGCCGCGCCAGATGCGATTCGGCCATCTTCATGATCGAGTCGATCATCGAGTTGAAGCCGACGTGTGCGGCATCCTGCAGGCACACGACGTCGCCGTTCCCGCTCGGCTCGCCGCCGGCCGCGACCGGGATCGAGCCGGGCGGCAGCAGGCGCTCCGGCTGCAGCTTCTCGCAGCCGAGGCTCACCGTCATCACCTCGCCGCCGAAGTTCGGATTGAGGCTGATGTTGCGCAACGTGCGGATCGGGATGTCGGCGTCCGGCGCGTCGATCGCGACGCCGCAGCCATACGTGTGCTCGAGCCCGACGACGTCGTCGACGTTCGGGTAGCGCGGCAGCAGCTCGGCCTTGATGCGCCGCACCGCGTGCTCGACGACGCCCGACACGCACTGCACGGTCGTCGTGATCGCGAGGATGTTGCGCGTGCCGACCGAGCCGTCCGGATTGCGGAAGCCCTGGAACGTATAGCCTTCGAGCGGCGGCAGCGGCGGCGCGGCGCGGGTCGCGAGCGGCAGGTCGTCGAGGCCCGGCGGCTCGGGCATGCGCATCGTGCGCTCGTTCACCCAGCTGCCGCGCCGCAGGTCGGCCAGCGCATAGCCGATCACCACGTTGTAGCGGACGATCGGGTCGCCGGCCGCGAGATCGGCCAGCGCGACCTTGTGGCCCTGCGGTACGCCTTCGCGCAGCGTCAGCCCGTCGGCGAACGTCGCGCCCTCGGGCAGGCCGCCGTCGTTGACGACGATCGCGACGTTGTCGTCCGGATGCACGCGGATGTAGAGCGGAGAAGCAGTCATCGGAATTCCTGGGGCTACCGTCTTAATTGTTAGTCATCATATGACATTGAGCGCAACCCGAGAATAATGCGTAAACCCTTATCGGTAAAGACCCTACTCCCGTGATGACAGCAAACCGCTTGCGTCACCCCACCTTGCGTTGTACGATGACATACAACGACATCGCCACTCATGGCCCGCATGCCGTTCCCGACGAACCCAGCACTCGCGCTAGACGGACGACCCAACCATGACTTCTCCGCAAGAACTCAAACAGATCATTTCCCACGGCCTGCTGTCGTTTCCACTGACGGACTTCGACGCCGCGGGCAACTTCCGCCCGACCACCTATGCCGAGCGCCTCGAATGGCTCGCGCCGTACGGCGCGACCGCGCTGTTCGCCGCCGGCGGCACGGGCGAATTCTTCTCGCTCACGCAGCGTGAGTATTCGGACGTGATCCGCGTCGCGACCGAGACCTGCAAGGGCAAGGTGCCGATCCTGGCCGGCGCGGGCGGCGCGACGCGGGTGGCGATCGAGTACGCGCAGGAAGCCGAGCGTCTCGGCGCGAGCGGCGTGCTGCTGATGCCGCACTACCTGACCGAAGCGAGCCAGGAAGGGATCGCGGAGCACGTCGAGCAGGTCTGCCGCGCGCTGAAGATCGGCGTCGTGGTGTACAACCGCGCGAACTCGAAGCTCGACGCGGACATGCTCGAGCGCCTGGCCGATCGTTGCCCGAACCTGATCGGCTTCAAGGACGGCGTCGGCGACATCGAGAGCATGGTCACGATCCGCCGCCGCCTCGGCGACCGCTTCTCGTACCTCGGCGGCCTGCCGACCGCCGAAGTCTATGCGGCCGCCTACAAGGCGCTCGGCGTGCCGGTGTACTCGTCGGCCGTGTTCAACTTCATCCCCAAGACGGCGATGGCGTTCTACGAAGCCATTGCAAAGGACGACCACGACACCGTCGGCCGCCTGATCGACGACTTCTTCCTGCCGTACCTGAAGATCCGCAATCGCCGCGCGGGCTATGCGGTCAGCATCGTCAAGGCGGGCGCGAAGCTCGTCGGCCGCGACGCAGGCCCAGTGCGTGCGCCGTTGGTCGACCTGACCGAAGAGGAGGTGGCGCAGCTCGACGTGCTCATCAAGAAGATGGGGCCGCAGTAAGGGGCTCGAGCGCGCGGAGCGGCCCGATCGCGGCTTCGCGCGCGGCGCGTTGAACGACGACAGCCCGGCATGTGCCGGGCTGTTTGCATGAAGGCCCGACCGGCGCGCCGGTCGTTCGACACCGTCACATCTTCGCGATGCTCTCGACGATCCCGCG
Organism: Burkholderia sp. SRS-46; assembly: GCF_004343775.1. GTDB lineage: Bacteria > Pseudomonadota > Gammaproteobacteria > Burkholderiales > Burkholderiaceae > Burkholderia. The sequence continues at coordinate 22,860 of NZ_PTXL01000004.1, forward strand.
CCGCACATGCCCGAGCTTGATGCGGGCGTCGCGGATCTTCACGTCGGCGATCGACTTGTCGCGCGCGTTGGAACCGTCGCGCGCCAGCTGGCCGAGCACGTTCTGGTCGACGACCGTATCGAAGAAGCGGCCGACCGTCAGCGTCGCGTATTGCTTCGCGGTCGCGAGCTGCGCGTTGGCCTGGGTCAGCGCGGCGAAGCGCGCGGCCGGCTCGCGTGCGTCGATGCTGCGCCGGTGCTTCAGCGCGAACACCAGCGATTCCATGTCCAGCCTGAACCTGCGGACCGTTTCGCCGAAGGCGATCGAATGCGCGTCGGGGCCCGTGACGGCGCGGCCCTTGTTGACCGTGATGTCGAATGCGCTGGATGACAGCTGGTACTGCAGTGCGGACAGCTCGGTGCTCAGGACGCGCCCTTCGCTGTAGTCACCGACCTGCTCGCTGACCCGTTGGGCAACGTCGCCGATCGTCTTCCACAATCCGGCGGCAAACAGGTGATCGCCACGCTTGCTGATGTTCATTGGGTGTTTCGCTCGTTCTGTTTTCTGGATCTCTCAGGCCCCGCTACTGTAGGAGAAAATCAGACGATACGAAAGCCGCCGGGCGCCAGCTGCCCAACGAAAAAAAGCGGCCGATCGGCCGCTTTCATCTTCTCTGCATCGGGGCAACCCAGCGCCGGTCCTTCCGCTCACTCCGCCTTGCCATCCCGCAGACGCGGCACGCCGAGCGGGTTCGCGTCCTGCAACCCTTGCGGCAACAGATCGTCCGGGAAGTCCTGGTAGCACACCGGGCGCAGGAAGCGCTCGATCGCGGTCGCGCCGACCGACGTCACCGCCGGATTCGACGTCGCCGGGAACGGGCCGCCGTGCACCATCGCATCGCACACCTCGACGCCGGTCGGGAAACCGTTGACCAGCAGACGCCCGGCCTTGCGCTCCAGCGCCGGCAGCAGGCGCCGCGCGAGCGGCGTGTCGTCGGCATCCATCTGCAGCGTGGCCGTCAGCTGGCCTTCGAGCGCCTCGAGCACGCGCGCCATCTCGTCGAGATCGCGGCAGCGCACGATCAGCGACGACGGGCCGAACACCTCGTGGCCGAACGCCGGCTCGCCGAGAAACGCGTGCGCCGGCACCTCGAACAGCGCGCCGCTCACGTCGCACGCACCTTGCGCCGCGCCGCCCGCGCCGAGCTGGCGCACGCCCGGCAGCTCGGCGAGCTGGCCGCGGCCGTTGCGATACGCATCGGCGATGCCGCGCGTGAGCATCACGCCCGCCGGTTTCGCGGCGAGCGCCTGCGCGGCCACCGCTTCGAAGCGGTCGAGATCGGGCCCGTCGAGCGCGAGCACGAGGCCCGGGTTCGTGCAGAACTGGCCGACACCGAGCGTCAGCGAATCGACGAAGCCCGTCGCCAGCGCATCGGCGCGCGCGGCGAGCGCGGCCGGGAACAGCAGCACCGGGTTGATGCTGCTCATTTCCGCATAGACGGGAATCGGCTGCGGGCGCGCGTTCGCGAGCTGCGTCAGCGCGACGCCGCCCTGCCGCGAACCAGTGAAGCCGACCGCCTGGATCGCCGGATGGCTGACGAGCGCCGCGCCGACCACGCGGCCCGGGCCGATCAGCAGCGAGAACACGCCGGCCGGCATCCCGCACTTCGCGACCGCCGCGCGGATCGCGCGGCCGACCAGCTCCGACGTGCCGAGATGCGCCTCGTGCGCCTTCACGATCACCGGGCAGCCGGCCGCCAGCGCCGACGCCGTGTCGCCGCCGGCCACCGAGAACGCGAGCGGGAAGTTGCTCGCGCCGAACACCGCGACCGGCCCGAGCGGGATTTTCTGCAGCCGCAGGTCGGCGCGCGGCAGCGGCGTGCGCGCCGGCTGCGCCGGATCGATCGATGCGGCGAGGAAACGGCCGTCGCGCACCACCCGCGCGAACAGGCGCAACTGGCCGACCGTGCGGCCGCGCTCGCCCTGCAGCCGCGCGACCGGCAGGCCCGTCTCGGCGTGCGCGCGCTCGATCAGCGCGTCGCCGAGCGCGACGATCTCGTCCGCGATCGCGTCAAGGAACGCGGCGCGCGCCGCGAGCGGCTGCGCGCGGTAGGCGTCGAACGCGTCGCGCGCGAGTTCGCACGCGCGCTCGACGTCGGCCGTCGCGCCGACGCCGAACGCCGGCGCATGGATCGGCGCGCCCCGCGCCGGGTCGAATGCGTGCAAGGTTCCGGCCGCGCCGTAGACCGCGTCGGCGCCGATCAGCATCTCACCTGTCAGTTGCATGGGGTGTGCTCCGTGGTTCGGGTAGGGATGGCGCATTGTAGCCCAACAGATACGATGTCTGCCGACTTGTTTTTTAAGCGATCACCACGGCCCGCTTCTCGCCCGATCGCCTCGGCACACCTAATACGGCCTGAATTTCCGTCGCATTTCAGCCTGTCCTAGCGTCTCCCAAAGGGAAAACCCGGGTTACACGGCACTGCCGGTCATCTCTAAACTGCACCCCATGTCATATGACGACGTACATTAAAGTGCCTAATCAGACCTCCTCCCGCGAACTCCCGATCGACCTCGCCCAGGCCGCCCGCCGCACCGCCGTGCGCTACTGGATCCTCGCGATGCTGTTCGTCGTCACGACGCTCAACTACGCGGATCGCGCGACGCTGTCGATCACCGGCACGCCGATCCGCAAGGCGTTCGGCATCGACCCGGTGACGATGGGCTACATCTTCTCGGCGTTCAGCTGGGCCTACGTGCTCGCGCAGCTGCCGAGCGGCTGGCTGCTCGACCGCTTCGGCGCGCGGCGCGTGTATGCGGGGAGCATCTTCCTGTGGTCGGCGTTCACGCTGCTGCAGAGCACGATCGGGCTCGGCGGCAGCGCCGCGTTCGCGGTGGCCGCGCTGTTCGCGATGCGCTTCGCGGTCGGCATCGCCGAAGCGCCCGCGTTCCCCGCGAACGCGAAGGTCGTCGCAAGCTGGTTCCCGACCGCCGAGCGCGGCACCGCGTCGGCGATCTTCAACGCCGCGCAGTACTTCGCGGCCGTCGTGTTCTCGCCGCTGATGGCGTGGCTCACGCATGCGTACGGCTGGCATCAGGTGTACCTGTGGCTCGGCCTGGCGGGCATCGCGCTCGCGTTCGTGTGGCTGCGCGTCGTGAAGGATCCGGCCGATCATCCGGCGGTGAACCGCGCGGAACTCGAGCACATCGAGCAAGGCGGCGGCCTCGTGCGCACCACCATGCGCGGCCACGGCGCGCCGGCCGAAGGCAACCGGGTCGCGGGCTGGTACTACGTGCGCCAGCTGCTGTCGAACCGGATGCTGATCGGCGTCTATCTCGGCCAGTACTGCGTGAACGTACTCACCTACTTCTTCCTCACGTGGTTCCCGATCTACCTCGTGCAGGCGCGCGGCATGTCGCTGCTGAAGGCCGGCTTCATGACGTCGCTGCCCGCGATCTGCGGGTTCCTCGGCGGCGTGCTCGGCGGGATGCTGTCCGACGCGCTGATCCGGCGCGGCGTGTCGCTGACGGTCGCGCGCAAGATTCCGATCGTCGGCGGGATGCTGCTGTCGATGGTCATCATCGGCTGCAACTACGTGCAGAGCGAGGCGCTCGTGATCGTGCTGATGGCGCTGTCGTTCTTCGGCAAGGGGATCGGCTCGCTCGGCTGGGCGGTCGTCGCGGATACCGCGCCGAAGGAAGCGATCGGCCTGTCGGGCAGCCTGTTCAACATGTTCGGCAACACGGCGGGGATCGTCGCGCCGATCGCGATCGGCTACCTCGTCGGCGCGAGCGGCTCGTTCAACGGCGCGCTGGTGTTCGTCGGGCTCAACGCGCTCGTCACGGTGCTGAGCTATCTCGTGATCGTGAAGGACATCAAGCGGGTGGAATTGCGGCATCGCGCCGCGTGAAGCACCGGCGGCCGCACGCGGCCGCCGCCGTGCGCGTCAGCTCGCGGAATGCGCGACGCACAGCATGTCGTGCACGCCGGACGTCATCAGCGCAAGAAACGCGAGCAGGCCGACGTAGCCGAGCGCATAGGTCGTCTTGGTCTCGAGCGACGTCGCGTAATACACGCGGTTCTCCGGCGCGTCGGGATCGTAGCGCCACGCGCGTTTCAGCTGCGGCAGCGCGAGGATCGCCATCACGATCAGCAGCGGGCTCGGCCGGTACACGAACAGCGCGATCAGCACCGGCACGCCGGCGAACCAGATCCGCGGCGACAGCACCGCGGTGATCCGCCCGCCGTCGAACGGCGACAGCGGAATCATGTTGAACAGGTTCAGGAAGAAGCCCGAATACGCGAGCGCGAGCAGCAGGTTGCTGTCGTAGTGGCGCGCCGCCGCGTAGCAGGCGAGCGCGCCGAGCGTGCCGACGAACGGGCCGGCCAGCCCGACGTACGCCTCGGTTTCCGCGTCGTGCGGCATCTCCTTCAGCTGGATCCACGCGCCGACGAACGGGATGAAGGTCGGCAGCCCGACGGCCAGCCCGCGCCGCTGCGCGGCCAGGTAGTGGCCGGCCTCGTGCACGAACAGCAGCGCGACGAAGCCAGCCGCGAACCGCCAGCCGTAGAACAGCGCATAGACCGCGACCGACAGCAGCATCGTGCCCGCCGACGCGAGCACCTTGCCGAGCTTCAGGCCGCCGAAGATCAGCAGCAGCAGCTTGGTCATTCCTTGCGCTCCGTGTCGGGCGCCTGCGCGATGGCCGGCGCGGCAGCCGCTTTCGGCTTGCGCCTGAACACGCGACTGAGCGCCGCGCCGCCGCCCAGCAGCGCGACCAGCCCGACCTTGAAGAACTTCGCGACGAACGCGCCGATCACCGCGAGCAGCCCGAGCTTCTTCGCGCCGACGCCGACGATCAGCGCCGCGAGGCCGTATTCGGCGACGTGGTCGGTCGACTGGTTGAAATCGGCGTAGCGCTTGCCGTCCTTGAAGTTGATGTGCGCGAGCAGCGCGTCGGCCGACGGCTTGTATTTCGGCAGGTCGTCGAGGCTCGACACCATCGTCAGCGACAGATAGCCGTCGCGGCCGAGCGCGAGCGTCCGGTAGTTCGCGCCGTCGGTCACCGGGTTCGGGAGCGCGCCCTTGTCGCGCATGATCGACGACCAGACGAGCCGGTGCATGGTCGCGTCGTACTTGGGCGGCTGCGCCCAGCCGATCACCTCGTACTCGGACAGCCCGCGCTCCTTGCGCGCCGGGTTGCCGGCCTCGGTGCCTTCCTTCAGGCTCGCGAGCAGTTCGTCCGGCTTCCAGTCCTTCGCGTCGTCGTCGCGGATGTAGCCGCTCGGCTCGAACGACACGACCGACATCCAGTCGGCGTCCGGATCGGCGGGCAGCACCATGCCGACCAGCTTCGACTCGTCGACGGTGTTGCCCAGCGCGCGCAGGTAGCGGCTCGCCTCGGCCGCCGGCACGAACGCCTCGCCTCGTGTGAGTTTCAGCACGGCCTCGTGCTTCAGGTCGATGTCGGCCGGCCCCTTCACGACCGCCTTGTTCGCGGCCGCCGCCGCGGCCTTCATTTCCGCCTGCGCGGCTTCGGTCTGCGCGTGGCCGACCGTCGCGGCGAGCGCGAGGATCGCCGTGCAGGCGACCCGTGCGACTGTCCTTTTCATTGTTCGATTCCCCCGTCGTCGTTGTGCACCGCTGCCGGTCCTGCTTGTCGGTTCTGTGGATGGCCCGGCACGGCCTCTCTGGTTGCACGGCGCTATGGTAACGCAGCGCCGGGCCCCGGCAAGACGCTTGGCGCCCGGGTCATGACCCCGCGTCACCGGCGCTCCAGCGCGAGCTTCACGCCGAGCCCCAGCAATACGACGCCGCTGAAGCGATGGATGCGGGTCAGGATGCGCGGGTTACGGCGAATCGACGTCGACAGCAGGCCCGCGAACAGTGCGACCGGCCCTTTGACGAGAAACGTCAGCCCGGCAAACGTCACGCCCAGCACGAAGATCGACAGCATCGGATGCGCCGCTCCCGCCTGCACGAACTGCGGCAGGAAGGCCAGGTAGAACAGCGCGATCTTCGGGTTCGACACATTCGACAGCGCGCCCTGCGCGAAGGTACGCAGCGCCGATTCCGGCGCGCCGCGGCTGCTCGAAAGCGTCAGCGTTCCCGACGAACGCAGCAGCGTGACGCCAAGGTACAGAAGGTACAGCGCGCCGGCCAGCTTCAGCGCCGTGAACAGCCATTCGGATGCCTGAAGGAGCGCCCCGAGGCCCAGCGTCGCAAGCATCGTGTGCAGGATGAGTCCGACGCTGACGCCCGCCGCGGTGACGACGCCCGTTCGGGTGCCGCCGGACAGCGTGCGCGACATCACCAGGACCATGTCCTGGCCCGGGGTAACGATGATCAGAAGGGAAGTGGCCAGGAACGGCAACCACGAGATGTGCAGCATGAGACGACTCCTCGAAGGGCGGGCGGTCGTCAGATTATGGCTATCCTTGCGCGGAGATTGGATGCAATCTTGGCCATGATTGCCTGTGATTTTGGAGTTATTCTCCAATATTTACAATCACGGTAGTCAATCATGCCAACCAAGCTCGACGCGATCGACAAGCGCATTCTGCGTGCGCTGCAACAGGACTCGAACCGGACGAACGCCGAGCTGGCGCAACAGGCCGGGCTCTCCGCGACCCCGTGCCTGCGCCGCGTTCATTTGCTGGAGGAGCAAGGCGTGATCGACGGGTACGTCGCGTTGCTGAACCCGGCGGCCGTCGAATTGCGGTTTACGGCCTTCGTGCGCGTCACGCTCGATCGCCAGGACAAGACCACGGTGGAACACTTCGCTCGGGAAATCGAACAGGCGCCCGAAGTGCTCGAGTGCCACCTGATGGCCGGCAGCTACGACTACCTGCTGCGCGTGATCGCCAAGGATCTCGACGACTACCAGCGCTTCCAGATGGAGACGCTCACGCAGATCGACGGCGTACGCAACGTCGAAACCGAGATCCCGTTGAAGCGGATCAAGCAAACCACCCGACTGCCGATCTAGAAGCCGACCCGGCCACGTATCACGTATACAGCGACGCCTGCGGCAACGCGCCCGTCAACGCAAACCGGCCGACGTCCCGCAGCCGGTAATCGAGCGGATCGTGCAGCGTATGCGTGCGCGCATTGCGCCAGAACCGGTCGAGCCCGAGCGCCGCGCCGGTCGCCCGCGCGCCGCACGCGTCGAACAGCGCTTCGCCGTTCTCGAGCGCCGCGCGCTGCGCGACGATCTTCGCTTCGGATACGGCCAGCGCCACCTCGGCCCGCGCGTCGGCCGTCAGCGCGTCGTGCAGCGTCCACGCGCGCTGCAGCGCATCGGCCGCGCGATCGGCGAGCGCCGCGGCGGCCACCGCCCGCACGCGCAGATCGCCGAAGCGCTGCAGCGTGTACGGATCGTCGCTCGCACGCTCGACCCCCGCCTGAAGCCACGGCCGCCCGTCGCGCAGCACGTACTCGCGCGCCTCGGCCAGCGCACCTTCGGCAAGGCCGACGAACAGGTTCGTCAGCACGAGCTGCGACACCAGCGTGCGCACCGTCGCGCGCGGTGTCGGCGGCGTTTCCGAGCGATGCAGCACCTCGTCCGGCGCGAGCGTCACGCCATCGAACACGACGCTGCCGCTGTCGGTCTGCCGCTGGCCGATCGGGTCCCAGTCGTCGTTGACCGTGATGCCCGCGCGCCCGGTGGACAGCACGCCGAACACCGTGCGGCCGGCCACCGGATCGTACGCGGACACGGTCATCCGCTGCGAACCGCGCGTGCCCGAGCAGAAGCCCTTCACGCCGTCGAGCCGGTAGCCGCCGTCGGGCGTCGCGGTCGCAACGAGCCGCGTGTCGAGCGGATTGACCGCATTGCCCCACCACCAGCGATGCTCGACCGTGCCGCGCAGATAGCGCGCGCGTTGCGCCGGATCGCCCCACACGTCGATGCTCACGACCTGCAGGCACTGGAAGCCGACCAGATGCGCGAGCGCGCTGTCGACGCGCGCAAGCTGCCGGATCGCGTCGTAGATCGCGGGCCATGCGGCCTCCTGCCCGCCGAACGCGCGCGGCACCGCGAGCGTCAGCAGCCCCGCGTCGGCGAGCCACTGCTTTTCCTGCGCGGCATGGCCGCCCGCGCGATCGCGCGCGGCGGCGCTGCCGCGCAGCGCGGCGATCACGCGCGCGAGCGCGTCCGGATCGAGGGCGCGCGGGTCCGTTTCCGGAGCGCGCGCCGCCACGCCGCGGGGATCGTTCATGCGAGTGCTTCCTGCGCAACCTGCGCGCCCGACAGCGGCACCAGCGCACCGAGCGCGGGCCGCCCGGTCAGCCTTGCGAGGATCTCGCGGCGCCAGTCGTCGTAGATCGCGCGATAGTCGGCGATCTCCGCGCCGAACACCTCGGCGGTGTGCGCGTATTCGTCGTGCAGATAGCCGTCGAGCCGCCGCTGCGTCTCCTCGTCGGCGTCGATCACGCGCTCGACCAGCGCGTCGCGCTCGGCCGCCGGCAGCGCGGCGAGCTGCTCGAACCACCACTGCACGATCTGCACGCGATGCCATTCCTCGTCGGGCCGGATGCGGTTCTCGCCGTGCTCGCGCATCGCGCCGTCGGCGATGCGGCCGGTCTTGCGCTGGATCCACAGCTTCGCGAGGATGTGCAGCTCGTAATGCCATTCGAACGCGAGAAAGCCCGCGAGATCCCGCACGGCGATGTCGCCGATGCGCGCCCAGTGCGCGGCGACGAGCGCGTCGATCTCCGGCAGCGGATCGCGCCCGGTCAGTTCCTTCACGCGCTCGCGGCCGATCACCGCGTGCGCGGCGTCGTCGCCGAGCTGGCGCGACAGGACCAGCTGGAAATGCGCATCGTCGCGGAACAGCGTGTCGATCGCCTTCGCGACCACCTGCACGATGAACAGGTCGTGCGACGCCATCTTCGTGTAGTAGTCCGCGACGGCGGCCCGTTCGTCCGCGTCGCGCGGTTCGCGCGGCGGCGTTGCGAGCTTGTCCGGGAAACCGGGGCGGTGGCGTCGCGCCACGTCGAGAAACAGCGCCTCCTCGAACTGCGCGTTCCACTCGCGCGGCGCACCGATGGGCAAGGTCATGATGAATCGTTCTCTCAGGATCGTTGGAGGGGAAAGCGGGCGCTCGTGGCGCCCGCTCAGGTACGCCTGGCCACGTGTCGGGCCAGGCGGTCGCCCGTGACTTGCACGGCCGAGACGAGCGCGATCAGGATCACGATCACGGTCGTCATGACGGTGGTGTCGAAACGCTGGTAGCCGTAGCGGATCGCCAGATCGCCGAGCCCGCCCGCGCCGACGGCGCCCGCCATCGCGGTCGAGCCGATCAGCGCGACCACGGTGATCGTGAAGCCGCCTAGCATGCCGGGCAACGCCTCCGGCAGCAGCACGTGCCACACGATGTGGCGGCGCTTCGCGCCCATCGCGAGCGCGGCCTCGATCAGCCCGCGGTCCACTTCGCGCAGGCTCACCTCGGCGACCCGCGCGAAGAACGGGATCGCCGCGATCGACAGCGGCACGACGGCGGCCCACACGCCGATCGTCGTGCCGATCAGCACGCGCGTGAACGGCAGCAGCGCGACGAGCAGGATGATGAACGGCGTCGAGCGGAACACGTTGACGAGTGCGCCTAGCACCGCGTTCAGGCCGCGCCGTGCATAGATGCCGCCGGGCGCGGTCGTCACGAGGATCACCGCGAGCGGGATGCCGAGCAGCGCCGCGATCGCGGCCGACGCCACGACCATCGACAGCGTGTCGCGAATCGCATCGAGCAGTTCGGGGCCCCAGAGCTCAAACATAGCCGAGCACCTCCGCGTGGTTCGCATGACGGCGCGCGCGTTCGAGCAACACGGCGATCGCACCGGTGGCGGGTGCGCCTGACGCACCGGCCGCCGCCGCAATCACGAGGCGCCCCTGCGCGCGCCCCTGGATACGTTCGATGCCGCCGTGCAGGAAGCGCACCGATCCGCCGAGCGCGGCGGCCAGCGCGCCGACGTCCGGATCGCCGCCGCTCTCGCCCGTGTAGCGCAGGTCGAGCACGACCTGCGCGCCGTCGGGCAGCGCCGCGTGCGCGGGCAGCGGCTGCACGCGCGCGGCGAGTTCGGCCGGCAGGTCGTGCACCAGCGTGCTGAGCAGCGCGCGCGTCGCGCCGTGTTGTGGCGCGCCGAACACGCGCCACACGGGGCCGGTTTCGACGACTTCGCCCTGTTCGATCACCGCGACGGTGTCGCACACCGCGCGGATCACGTCCATCTCGTGCGTGATCAGCACGATCGTCAGGCCGAGGCGGCGGTTGATGTCGGCGAGCAGCGCGAGGATCGACTGCGTGGTCTCGGGATCGAGCGCCGACGTCGCCTCGTCGCACAGCAGCACTTCCGGGTCGTGCACGAGTGCGCGCGCGATGCCGACACGCTGCTTCTGCCCGCCGGACAGGCTCGCCGGATACGCATCCCGTTTCGCGGCGAGTCCGACGAGTTCGAGCAGCGCCGCGACCTTGCGCGCGCGCTCGGCCTTCGGCACGCCGGCGATCTTCAGCGGCAGCGCGACGTTCTCGGCCACCGTCTTCGCCGACAGCAGGTTGAAATGCTGGAACACCATGCCGGTGCGGCGGCGCAGCGCGACGAGCCCGTTCTCGTCGAGCGCGCCGACGTCGACGCCCTGCACGCGCACGCGCCCGGACGTCGGCCGTTCGAGCCCGTTCAGGAGCCGCAGCAGCGTCGACTTGCCCGCGCCGCTGCGGCCGATGATGCCGAACACCTCGCCGCGCCGCACGTTCAGCGTCACCTCGCGCAGCGCGGCGGCCTGCCCGCGCGGCGATGCGAACACCTTGCCGACGTGTTCGAGCGCGACGGCGATGCCGGCGGCCGGCGAAGCGGCCTCCGCGCGCGCGTGCGCATCCCCATCCCGTCCCGCATGCGCGGCCGACGCTTCAACGAAGCCCAGCGTATCGAACAATTGCGTCATCGCTTCGCTCCGTCAGGTTCACGCATGCACCGGCTCGCGCGCGGCGGCCGGCCGGTGCCGCGCGCCCGCATGCCACGCGGGCAGGCGCGCGCCGCCGCCGAACAGCTTCTCGCGCAGCGTCGGCGCGGGATCGTAGTCTTCCTTGTAGACGCCGCGGTTCTGCAGTTCCGGCACGACCCAGTCGACGAAATCCTCGAACGATTCGGGCATCACGGTGCGCGTCAGGTTGAAGCCGTCGATGCCGGTTTCGTCGATCCACGCCTGCAGTTCGTCCGCGACCTGCGACGGCGAACCGACGATCGGGTGATAGCGGCCGCCGAGCGACATCTGGTCGAGCATCCGCCGCACGGTCCACGCGCCGCTCGTGCTTTTGCGCGAGATCGCGTCCACCGCCGACTGGATCGAATCGGTCTTCACGTACGAGATCGGTTCGTCGAGCCCGTATTTCGCGAAGTCGATGCCGGTCGAGCTCGCGAAATGCGCGAGGCCCGCCTCGGCGCTCGCGTAGCGCCGATATTCGTCGAACTTCTCGCGCGCGAGCCGTTCGTTCTCGGCGGTGACGACGGTCACGCCCGCGAAGATCTTGATCGACTGCGGATCGCGCCCCTGCCGCGCCGCCGCCGCGCGGATGTCGAGCACCGCCGCGCGCGCGGCCGCCTTGCTCTGGCCGTTCACGAACACGCATTCCGCGTGCTTGCCCGCGAACTCGACGCCGCGCGCGGACGAACCGGCCTGGTACAGCACTGGCGTGCGCTGCAACGACGGCTCGCACAGATGAATCGCGTCGAGCGAATAGAACGGCCCGTCGTGCTTCACGCGCCGCACCTTGCCAGGCTGCGCGAACACGCGCGCGTGCGCGTCGCGGATCACCGCGTCGTCGTCCCAGCTTTGCTCCCACAGCTTGTAGACGACCTCCATGTAGTCGTCCGCGCGCTCGTAGCGGTCGTCGTGGCCGATCTGCTGCGCGAGGCCCATCCCGCGCGCGGCGCTGTCGAGGTAGCCGGTGACGATGTTCCAGCCGACGCGGCCCTTCGTCAGGTGATCGAGCGTCGACATGCGCCGCGCGAACAGGTACGGCGGCTCGTAGGTCAGGTTCGCGGTCACGCCGAAACCGAGATGCCGCGTGACCTGCGCCATCGCGGGCACGATCAGCAGCGGATCGTTGACGGGCACCTGCACCGATTCGCGCAGCGCGGCGTCCGGGCCGCCGCCGAACACGTCGTACACGCCGACGATGTCCGCGAGGAAGATGCCGTCGAACTTGCCGCGCTCGAGTGTGCGCGCGAGATCGGCCCAGTAATCGAGATCGGTGTAGTGCGCGGAGCGGTCGCGCGGATGCGTCCACAGGCCGTGGTTGATGTGCCCGACGCAGTTCATGTTGAATGCGTTCAGCAGGATCTTCTTGTTCGCCATGCGCGCCTCCGTCACCACGCGATCGCGTACAGCGTGCCGAACGCGTTGTCGAGCGCCTTGCGCACCGCGGGCGAGGTCTGGTAGATCGCGATGAACTTGCGGATGCGCGCGTCGTTCGCGCTTTCGGGCCGCACGACCCACTGCAGCGCGTAGCGCTTGTTCTCGGTGCCGTCGAACAGCAGCGCGCTGTTCGGGTCGGTCGTGCCCGCCAGCTTGATGAAGCTCGGGTAGCCCTGCGCGAGATCGACGTCGTCGAGCGAACGCGCGAGCTGCGACGCCTCGAGCGCGATGATCTTCAGATGCTTCGGGTTCGCCGTGATGTCGTGCGTGGTCGCGCGGTAGTCGACGCCCGGCTTCAGCGTGATCAGCCCCGCGCGCTGCAGCAGCAGCAACCCGCGCCCGCCGTTGACCGGATCGTTCGCGATCGCGACCTTCGCGCCGTCCTTCAACTCGTCGAAGCGCTTCACCTTCTTCGAATAGAGGCCGATCTTCATGATCGTGCCCGGCGCGATCGACACGAAGTTGTAGCCGCCCTGCTTCTTCGCGTTCTCGAGGAACGGGATGTGCTGGAAGTAGTTGACGTCGATGTCCTTGTTCGCGAGCGCCGCGTTCGGCGTGTTCCAGTCGGTGAACTCGATGATCTTCACGTCGAGCCCCTGCGCCTTCGCCTCCTTCGCGGCGATCTTCAGCGCTTCGATCTGCGGGGTGGTCGACACGCCGACCTTCAGCGGCGCGGGCTCGGCCTGCGCGCCGGCCATCAGCGCGGCGCCCAGCAGCGCCACGGCCAGCAGGCGGACGGCGCGTGCGGCGCCGCGAGCGGAATGAAACGGATGCAGCATGGGAACCACTCTCCAGTCGATAGACGGTGACGACGCATGAGCGGCGCCGCGGCGAACGCGCGGGCGTTCTCCGGACGGGGCGTCATGCGAGAGGAAATGATCAGCCGATGATAGAGAGCGGCGCGGGGGTGGTCTACGAAGCGATTGTGCGAAGAAAATCGCGGTCAGCGATATGGCCCGATCTGCGCCGGGCGGGCCGGGGTCGCCCGCCCCGGCTGGCTGAAATCTCGGCCTGCGCGCGGGGCCGATTCCGAAGTTTCGGAACGCCGGGTTCGGGGCGCTTTCGTCATATAACAAAAAGCCGATTTAAATCAATGCGTTACGGATTTTCCAGCGGGATCGCTCCTGGCACGGACGTTGCGTAATAGTCGGCATGCGATGCCGCCACGCGGCGCCGGCATTCCAAATCCAAGGAGACACGTCTTGCAGACTTCAACGTCCACCCCCGCTCACGCGGAGCCGATCGCCGAGCTCCGTTCCGACACCCGCACGCGCTTCTGGCCCGAAGGCTGGTGGAAGCTGATGGAGATCCGCATCGGCATCATCCCGCTGCCGATCTATTTCATCCTGTTCGCACTGATCGTCGGCTTCTCGGTCACCGGCAAGGTGCCCGGCGAGATCTCGATGGCGATCGCGGTGCTCGCGTTCTTCGGCTTCACCTGCGCCGAACTCGGCAAGCGCCTGCCGCTGCTGCGCAACATCGGCGCCGCGGCGATCTTCGCGACCTTCGTGCCGTCCGCGCTGACTTACTACCACGTACTGCCGAAGCCCGTGCTGACGCTGACGACCGAGTTCACGAAGTCGACCAACTTCCTGTACCTGTTCATCGCGTCGATCATCGTCGGCAGCATCCTGAGCATGGACCGGCGCGTGCTGATCCAGGGCTTCGTGAAGATCTTCGTGCCGCTCGCGGCCGGCTCGATCGCCGCGGCGATCGTCGGCACGGCGGTGGGCACCGCGCTCGGCCTCGGCGCGCGCCACACGCTGCTGTACATCGTCGTGCCGATCATGGCCGGCGGCGTCGGCGAAGGCGCAATCCCGCTGTCGATCGGCTATTCGGAGCTGATGCACCTGCCGCAGGGCGAGATGTTCGCGATGGTGCTGCCGTCGGTGATGCTCGGCAGCCTGACCGCGATCATCCTGTCGGGCGCGCTCGACATGCTCGGCAAGCGCCTCCCGCACCTGACCGGCAACGGCCGCCTGCAGGTCGGCGAGCACGGCGACATGACGCCGGAGAACGAGGAAATCCGCGGCCACGTCGACGTCACGCACATCGCGGGCGCCGGCATCACGGCAATCACGCTGTACCTGGTCGGCCTGATGGCGCACAAGCTGTTCGGCCTGCCGGCGCCGGTCGCGATGCTGTTCCTCGCGGTGCTCGTGAAGCTCGCGCGCGCGGTGTCGCCGCCGCTGCAGGAAGGCGCGTTCGTCGTCTACAAGTTCTTCTCGACCGCCGTCACCTATCCGCTGCTGTTCGCGATCGGCGTCGCGATGACGCCGTGGGACAAGCTGACCGCCGCATTCACGGTGGTCAACGTGATCACGATCGTCGCGACGGTCGCGACGCTGATGGGCACCGGCTTCGTGGTCGGCCGCCTGCTGAAGATGTACCCTATCGACACGGCCATCGTGAACGCATGCCACAGCGGGCAGGGCGGCACCGGCGACGTCGCGATCCTGACCGCCGCGAACCGCATGCAGCTGATGCCGTTCGCGCAGATCGCCACCCGCATCGGCGGCGCGATCGTCGTCACGATCACGCTGATCCTGCTGGCGCATCTCGGATGACGCGTCGCCGCGAGCCCCGTCACGGCGGCCGCACGCCGCGCAGCGCCGCCGCCGGTTCGCCCGGCGCGCGGCGCGCGCGCATCCGGCGGGCCGGCGACGGGCATCGATGAGGGCGAATGTGCAGAAGCGTTTCAAGGGAATGGCGTGGTGGGGCTGGGCGGCGGCAGCGGCGCTGTATGTCGGCGTGTCGGCCGCCGCGATCGAGTTCGCGTGGAATCGCGCGATCGACGGGCTCGAGGAAGTCGGCGCGCACCGGCTCGACCTGTATGCGGCGAGCCTGAAGAGCGAGCTCGGGCGCTACGAGATGATGCCCGTGCTGATCGCCCGCCAGGACAGCGTGCGCGCGCTGCTGAAAGCCACGCCGCACGACGCGCCCGCGCTGCTGCACACCGTCAACACCTATCTCGAAGCCGTCAACCGCGACGCGGGCAGCGGCGCCGCCGACGTGATCGACCTGCAGGGCTCGGTGATCGCGGCGAGCAACTGGAACCAGCCGGTCAGCTTCGTCGGCACCAACGTGTCGTATCGGCCGTACTTCAAGGACGCGCTCGCGCACGGCAGCGGCCGCTTCTTCGGCATCGGCACCAACACCGGCATCCCCGGCCTCTACTTCGCGAGCGCGGTGCGCGACGACGGCGCGACGCTCGGCGCGGCAGCCGTCAAGGTCAGCGTCGACGCGCTCGAATCGGCGTGGCGCGCGCCCGGCGTCGCGGCGATGGTAGTCGACCGCAACGGCGTGATCGTGATCTCGACCGAACCCGAATGGAAGTTCGCCGCGCTGCGGCCGATCACCGCGCGGCAGCAAAGCGACATCCAGGCGTCGCGGCAGTACGCGGGCCGCACGGTCGAGGCGCTGCCCTACCGGCGCACCGACGAGCGCAACGCCACCGCGTGGCTCGGCACCTTTCCCGACCTGCGCCATGCGGGGCGCACCGCGCGCTATCTCGTGATGTCGCGGCCCGCGCCGCAGGCTGGCGATTCGCTGATGGTGCTGCTCGATGTCTCCGGCGCGCGCCGCCAGCAGCAGATGGCGTTCGCGTTCGTGACGGGCGCGGTCCTGATCGCCGCGCTCTACGCTGCCTATGCGATCCAGCGCCGCCGCACGATCGCCGCGCGGCTCAACGCGCAGGATGCGCTGCGGCGCGCGAACGACCAGCTCGAGCTGACCGTCGCGCAGCGCACGGCCGCGCTGACGGCCGCGAACGCGCGCATGCAGCAGGAGATCGTCGAGCGCGAGCGCACCGAGCAGCGGCTGCGCGATTCGCAGCAGGAAGTCGTGCACGCGGGCAAGCTCGCGGTGCTCGGGCAGATGGCCGCGGGCCTCACGCACGAGCTGAACCAGCCGCTCGTCGCGATCCGCACGCTGTGCGACAACGCGCGCACGTTCTTCGAGCGCAGCCAGCCGGCGCAGGCGCTCGCCAATCTCGAACGCATCGGCCGCCTCGTCGACAGCATGGCGGTGCTCACCGGCGAACTGAAGACGTTCGCGCGCAAGCCGGACATCGAGCGCGTCGCGGTGTCGCTGGCCGAGGCGGTCGCCCATGCCCGGCTCATCTACGACGCTCGGATTCGCGACGAAGGCGTGACGCTCGACGTGCGGATTCCGCCCGGCACGACCGTGTACGCGGAATCGAGCCAGCTGCAGCAGGTGATCGTGAACCTGCTGGGCAACGCGCTCGACGCGGTGCATGATGCGGCCCGGCGCGAGATCGTCATCGACGCGCAGCCGGACGCGCACGGCCGCGTGCGCTTCACGATCGTCGACAGCGGCGCGGGCATCGCGCCGGAAGTGCTCGCGCACCTGTTCGAGCCGTTCGTCACGACCAAGCCGCGCGGGCAGGGCCTCGGGCTCGGCCTCGCGATCACGTCGCGCATCGTCGAGGGGTTCGGCGCGAAGATCGGCGCGGCCAACCGCGACGAAGGCGGCGCGCAGTTCAGTATCGAATTCGCGGCGGCCACGCCGCAAAGGACAGACCATGGAAGATGAGATTCGGGTGCTGGTCGTCGAGGACGATGAGAACGTCCGGATCGGCGTCGAGCAGGCCGTCGCGCTCGCCGGGTTTCCCGTGAGTGCGTTTGCGTCGGCCGCCGACGCGCTGGAACACGTCGCGCCGGGCGCGCCGGTCGTGATCGTGTCGGACGTGCGGATGCCGGGCATCGACGGCCTGCAGCTGCTCGACCGCGTGATGGCCGTCGATGCACAGATCCCGGTGGTACTGATCAGCGGCCACGCGGATATTTCGACGGCCGTCGGCGCGATGCAGGTCGGCGCGTACGACTTCATCGAGAAGCCGTTCTCGTCCGACGTGATCGCCGGGCGGGTCGCACGCGCGGTGGAAAAGCGCCGCCTCACGCTCGAAGTGCAGGGACTGCGCGCGGCGCTCCACAACTGGCAGGGCATCGAGGCGTTCGTGCTCGGCAAGTCGCCGGCGATGGCCGACGTGCGCAAGAAGATCCTGCGGCTCGCCGATACCTCGGTGTCGGTGCTGATCACCGGCGAGACGGGCACCGGCAAGGAGCTGATCGCGCGCAGCCTGCACGACTTCGGCGGCCGGCGCGACGCGCACTTCGTCGCGCTGAACTGCGGCGGCCTGCCGGAGCAGATCTTCGAGAGCGAGCTGTTCGGCCACGAGGCCGGCGCGTTCACCGGCGCGATCAAGAAGCGCATCGGCAAGATCGAGTGGGCGCACGGCGGCACGCTGTTCCTCGACGAGATCGAGACGATGCCGATTTCGCTGCAGATCAAGATGCTGCGCGTGCTGCAGGAGCGCGTGGTCGAGCGGCTCGGCGCGAACGAGCTGATTCCGGTCGATTGCCGCGTGGTGGCCGCGTCGAAGGCGGACCTCGCCGAACTCGCGGCCGACGGGCGCTTTCGCGCCGACCTGCTGTACCGGCTGAACGTCGCGCAGATCGAGCTGCCGCCGCTGCGCGAGCGGCGCGAGGACGTGCCGCTGCTGTTCGAGCATTTCGTGCTCGCGGCCGCGCGCCGGTTCGGCCAGCCCGCGCCCGTCGTGTCCGCTGCGCAGGTATCCGAACTGATGACGCACCAGTGGCCCGGCAACGTGCGCGAACTGCAGAACGTCGCCGACCGCTTCGTGCTCGGGCTGACCGGCGACAGCCTGCTGTCGGCGGGCGGCGGCACCGCCGCGAAGGGCGGCACGCTCGCCGAGCAGCTCGCGTATTTCGAGCGGATGCTGATCGAGGACATGCTGCGCCGGCATCACGGCAACGTCGCGGACGCGAGCGTCGAACTCGGGATGCCGAAGAAGACGCTCTATCACAAGCTGCGCCACCTGCGGATTCCCGCGCGCGGCGACGCGGCGGCCGACGGCGGCGACGCGTAAGCACGCGCACATCGAACCGGGCATGCCGCGGCCACGCGCGGCCGCCCACGCAACGCGAACGAGGATCGGACACGCATGGATCGCATCACCCTCACCGACGCAGGCCAGCTCGACGGCTACCTGATCCGGGGCGTCACGCACGCGCAGAAGACGTTCCGGCCCGGCGACTGGCCCGAGCGGCTCGCGGGCGTCATCACGCTGTTCGTCGGCGAGAAGCGGCCGGGCTTTCCGAGCGCGCTGACGCGGCTCGCGACACCGCTGGTCGACGACGGCGCGAAGTGCCTGCTCGTCTCGCACGAACTGCAGGCCGCGTGCCCCGATGCATTCGAATTCGTGATGCAGTTCGCGCGCGACAACGACCTGCCGGTCGTCGCACGCACCGCGCCCGCGTTCGCGGCCCGCTGACGGCGGGCCGGCCTCCGCTTTCTCCCGCCCTTCCCGCCTCTCCCGCTTCGCTGCCGCGCCGGGCTCACCGGCCCGCGGCAGGCCGCCGCTCGCCCCGCCCCCACACGTCGGACGAATGCGTTGCCGGAGCGAAGGCCCTTTCAACGACAGGGGTTTGCGGCGTTGGTATCAAAAAAATTGATCGATGCAATGAGAATTATCCATTTTTCTTACACGCCGCCGTCGGGCATAGTTGCGACGTGATGACGCACCTGTGAGTTTTCTAGTCATGAACATGCGAATCGAGCCTTCGGTGCTCGCGAACCCCGACCTGCAATTTGCGACGCTGCCGTCAGGCATCAGCCTGCCTTACGTCGAGCGGGGCACGGGCGCGCCGATGGTGTTCGTCCATGGATCGCTCTGCGATTACCGCTACTGGGACGCGCAGCTCGCGTCGCTGTCCGCGCACTACCACTGCATCGCGCCGAGCCTCAGCCACTACTGGCCGGCCGTCGAGGCGGGCATCCAGAACGAGTTCGCGTGGCAGAACCACGTCGACGAGCTGGCCGAATTCATCGACGTGCTCGATCTCGGCCCCGTGCACCTGGTCGGCCACTCGCGCGGCGGCAGCGTCGCGTTCAACGTCGCGCGCCATCGCCCCGACCTCGTCGCGACGCTCACGCTCGCCGATCCGGGCGGCCCGCTGCAGCAGGACGGCGTGCGCGCGGAAGCGACGCTGCCGCCGGCCGCGATCGCGCTGCGTACGAAGGCCGTGAGCCTGATCGAGCAGGGCGACGTCGAGGCCGGGCTGGAAATGTTCGTCGATTCGGTCAGCCTGCCCGGCGCGTGGAAGAAGAGCACGTCGCGCTTTCGCACGATGGCGATCGACAACGCGAGCACGCTGCCGAAGCAGCTGCGCGACGCGCTGCCCGCGTATTCGCGCGACGTGGCCGCCGACATCGCATGCCCCACGCTGCTGATCGACGGGCAACGCAGCCCGAAGATGTTCCGCCACAACGTCGAGACGCTCGCGCAGTGGATCGGCCATGCGCAACGGCAGACCGTCGCCGGTGCGTCGCACGGGATGAACGCCGCGGCGCCGGGCGTGTTCAATCGCTACGTGCACGAGTTCATCGCCGCTTAAGCGTTCGGGCGGCACGCGCCCAACCGCCTCCCTTTACTGAACGCGACCGGGCCACGCAACCATGCGTGCCCGGTGCGCCCTGCCCTCAACCGCCGTGCGTCGCCGGCGTGGCCGTCCCGTAGATCTGCTTGCGCAATTCGGCGAGCCGCGTATCGAGCGCCGCGCGCTGCTGTTCGCGGTCCGGCACGGTGCGCGTCACCTCGTCGATGATCTTGCGGCTCTCCGCCACATAGGCCGCGTCCTGCCGCTCGCGTGCCGGGGACGGCGCGCGCGCGCCCATCGCGAGATCGCGCAGGTGCTCGCGCAGCGCATCGCTGCCCGCGCGACGCGCGGCCGCATCGGGTTCCGCGTCCTGCCACAGCAGATCCGCGATGCCGGACGCCTCGTGCGGATCGAGCGCCCCCGCATCCGCGCCGCTGCGCAAACGCGCGAGCAGGTCGCGCGCGCGCGCCTGCCGCTCGGCATCGCCGAGCGTCGCGCGGTCGTGCGCATAGCCGTCGAGCTGCGCGTGGAAATCATCGGGCGAGGCAGTCGAAGCGTTCGTCATGCGGGTTTCCTGGTGAAGGGGGGGTGCCGAATCGGTCGGTCGCGTGGCATCCGGGCGGCTGGCCCACAGCACGGCGGCGGCGGCCGCCGCACCCGCCGCCAGCACCACGCCGCCCCACAACATGCGTTGGCGGTTCATCATGCGCTCCCGGTGACGCGCGCAAAGAGCGGATCGGTGACGCTCGCGGCGCCCGTCTCGACGTGGCCGGCCAGCGCGCGCAGGTAGTCCGCGTCCGCATCGAGCGTCACGCTCAGGTCGTACCAGCCGCCGCTGCCGGACAGGTTCCAGGCGGTTTCGACGATCGCGCCCGGCTCGATTGCGCCGGAACGCGGCGCGACACCATAGCCGTTGTCCGTGATCGTCGCGGTGAGCCGCGTGCGGCCGGCGTTGCGCATCCGCACGACGAGCCCGCCGTCGGCGCGATACGCGACCGTCACGTCGAGCAGTGCCGCGCTCGCCGTCGCGCCGCCCTTGAAGCGGCGATAAAAGCCGTTCGGCCCGTACGCGGCGAGATCGTAGCGCCCTTGCGTATCGCGCACCGGCCACCACTGGTCGCTCAGCACGCGGCCGCTCTGGATCGTATAGAAGCGCGGGCCGTTCTGCGCCAGCGCGTCGTGCACGTGGAACACCGCGGCCGACGTGCCGGCCGCGTTGCCGGGCAGCGCCTTGCCGTTGTTCGCGAAGCTCACGTTCAGCACGCCCGCGCGCACGTCGAGCGCGGCCTCGACGAACAGCTCGTAGGGCACCGCGCGCAGCTTGCGCTGGCCGGGTTCCTGCACCGGCAGCGGCGCGTTCTCGGCCGGGTAGCCCGCCGGATAGCTCGGCTTCGCGAGGTAGTACTGGACCCAGTACGCGTTGTCGAGCTGCGCCTTCGTCGCGCTCAGGTTCAGGAGATCGGACGGCACCGCGGCATCGGCGTCGCCCGCGAAATCGAACGCCGAGCTCAGGTCGCCGCACACCGCGCGGCGCCACGGCGTGATGTTGGTTTCGTAGACGCCCGGATGATCGTCGACGAAGCGCTTCTCGATGAAGCGAATCACCGACGTGTGGTCGAACACCTCGGAGCAGGTCCAGCCGCCCTTCGACCACGGCGAGATCGCGAGCAGCGGCACGCGCGTGCCGAGCCCGATCGGCAGCCCTGACTTCTGCTCGATCTCGCCTTCGACGCTGACCGTCGACAGCCCCTTGCCGGCCTTCCACGGCGGCACCGGCGCCGTCACGTGATCGTAGAAGCCGTCGCCCTCGTCGTAGCACACCAGGAACACCGTCTTCGCCCACACGGCCGGGTTCGACGTGAGCGCGTCGAGGATCCGCGACACGAATTCCTCGCCGAACGACGGCCCCCACCACGGATGCTCGGACGACGAGAACGGCGGCACGATCCACGACACCTGCGGCAGGCGGTCGGCGAGCACGTCGTCGCGCAGCGACGCGATGCCGCGCGCGGTCATCCCGCGCTGGTACAGCGGCGAGCTCGTCGACGCCGACTTGAACTGCGCGAACCACGCAAGCGCGTTGCAATCGAAATTGTTCGTGTTGTCGATCCAGTAGCGGCTCGACACGAAATTCCATACGTCCTGATACGAGCCGACGCCGCCTTCCTGGTAGATCCGCCAGTCGATGCCGGCCTGCTGCAGGCGCTCGGGGAAGGTCGTCCACGACACGGTGCCGGTGCGGTCGCCCATGAAGTTCGACGTCGCGACCTGGCTGCCGTCGGCGTTCGGCGACGCGCGACCCGTCATCAGGTACAGCCGGTTCGGGTTGGTCGGCCCCATCATCGACTGGTGATACGCGTCGCAGATCGTGAACGCGTTCGCGAGCGGGTAGTAGTACGGCAGATCGGTGCGCTTGAAATAGCCCATCGCCTCGGGCCACTGCACGGCCATCCACTTGTCGTTGCGGCCTTCGTTCCACAGCTGGTGGAACGGATCCCAGTCGTGGTATTCGGACGTCATCCACTGCGCCCACGTCTTCGACGTGTCGAGGTGCCAGGGCACGTAGTCGCGGCCCTTGTAGTTCTGATACCAGATCGCCTTGCCGTCGGGGCGCGCGACCGTGCGCGGATCGTTGAAGCCGCGCACGCCCGGGAAGGTGCCGAAGTAGTGGTCGAACGCGCGGTTCTCCTGCATCAGCACGACGATGTGCTGCACGTCGCGAATCGTCCCGGTCACGCGGGCCGGCTCGACGGCGAGCGCGCGCCGGATGGATTCGGGCACCGCGGCCGCGAGTGCGGTGGCACCGGCGGCCTGGGCCGAGCGGATCATAAACGTACGGCGATCGAGTCGCGGCATCGACACACTCTCCTCGTTGTTCTGGCTCACGGGGTGGAATGGATGGGCGCGCAACGAAGCCGCGCGCGATCGATGCGCGACCGTGGAACCGGCCGCTTCGCTCCGGCTGCCGCCGGAACGCGGCGCGTCGGCGGCCCCCGATTACCCGCCACGCGCAACATCGTTCCGTCGAATTCTAGGAAGCGGGATCGGACAATTTTGTTAAGCCGCGACGAAAAACCAGACGATTGCGACATTAGAAGTCTTCTACCAATCGTCCTGGATGCGGCAAGGCAGCGCCAATCAGGCTTGCAGGTTCCGGCTGATGCGGTATTCGTTCAGCACTTGGTCCATGACCCAGCTGGTGCGGGCCGCATGGGCCGGGTCGAGGTCGGGCGGGCAAGTGTTCGCCCCGGTCAGGCTCTCGACCACGCATTCGATCAGCGGCTGCTGGATGTGAACGGGATTCTCGATCGCGAATCGCTGCTCGGGTTCGCCCGGCCGCGTGACGACGATATCCCCCGCGCCGAACGTCGAAAACACGATTTGCCCTTCGCTGCCCACCACGCGCACCTCGTCGTACCGCTCGTGGCTCGCGAAATTCCACATCCCGCAGCCGTGCATGCCGTTGCGAAACAGGAACGACATCGATACGCAGTCTTCCGCCGGATACGCGTTCGACTGCGAACTGGCATGCCCGCGCACCGACGTGATTTCGCCGAACAGGAAATCGAGGATATCGAGCGTATGGCAGGCCAGATCGACGAACAGGCCGCCGCCTGAAATCTCCGGGATGACCGTCCACGGCAGATCGGCCGGGTTGCGGTATCGCGATTCGAGCGGCCGATGCAGCATGCAGGTGACGAACCGTGGCGTCCCGATGCAGGCGCCCGACGCGATCAGCTCGCGGATCTTCAGGAAGCGCGGCAGACGTCGGCGGTAGTAGGCCACGAACAGCGGCGTGTCATTGGCCCTCGATGCCGCGAGCATCTCCGCGCACGCCTGCGCGTTCAGTGCCATGGGCTTTTCCACGTACACCGGCTTGCCGGCCTCCATGCACTGAATCGCGTATGCCTTGTGCAGATTCGGCGGCGTCGCGACATAGACGGCGTTCACGTCCGGGTCATGGATGAGGTCGGTCGCATCCGCGTACCAGCGCGGGACCTGATGCCGGCTTGCGAAGTCCGCCGCCAGCCGGGCATCGCGACGCATGACGGCGACCAGGCGCGAGTGGCCCGCCTTCGCGAGCGCGGGGCCGCTTTTCACTTCGGTCACCGCGCCGCAGCCGATGATGCCCCAGCGTACCTCTGTCATTCGTTCATTCATTCCGTCGACCTGAAACGCGCTTTCGATCCGTGCGACTATACGCGCCTCGCCGATCGCGGCGGGCATGACCGCACGGCGCGCCGCCTACGCCTGCGGCTCGGCGTGGCGCGTCACCGCGTCCGGCAGCCCGAACACGGCGTCGAACGACCAGTTGTAGACGAACGTGAAGATCGGGAAGAACACGATCAGCACGGCGTCGTACAGGAACGCCTGGACCAGCGACACGTCGAGCCACCACGCGATCAGCGGGATCAGGAACGTCACGAGCGCGACCTGGAACCCGATCGCGTGCAGCACGCGGCGGCCGACCGAGCGGGTGGTCGCCGCGCGGCGCCGCTCCCATGCCTCGAACGCGAAGTTGTACAGGAAATTGACGACGACGCCCGTCGTCGAGATCATCACCCCCAGCATGCCGCTTTTCGCGGCGTCCGCGCCGCTCAGCGCGCCCAGCGTCGCGGACGCGACCAGGATGCCGAGCACCTCGTACAGCACGACATAGACTATGCGTCTCTTCCAACCTTGCATGACCACTCACCTGCGAATCGAACAAGGCGCCGAGACTATCAGCGAGGCGGCCGTCCGCAAAAGTCAGGTCCTATCAATTTTGCTTACAGGAGGCGTCTCGTGCTCACCAGCGACCACATCGACATGCTGCTGACCGTCATCGACAAAGGCTCCTTCTCCGCCGCCGCGCGCGCGCTCGGCCGCACACCGTCGGCCGTCAGCATGGCGATCGCGAATCTCGAAGCCGAGCTGGGCCTCGTGCTGTTCGACCGCGGCACGCGCGAACCCACGCCGACCGCGGCGATGAGCGCCCTGCTGCCCGACGCGCGGTCGATCGCGGAACGGCTGCAGGCGCTGCGCGCGCATGCGCAGCATCTGTCCGCCGGCGTCGAGGACACGCTGCGGATCGGCCTCGCCGCCGAGATCGACGGCGCGCCCGTCGCACAGGCGCTGAGCGCCGTCGCCACGAAATACCCGGCGCTGGCGATCAGCGTCACGACCGCGCCGCAGGACGTGATCGTCGACGCCCTGCATCGCGCCGCGGTGGATCTGTGCGTCGCGTATGGCGGGCTCGACCTGCACCCGCAGGAGCAGATCCACGCGCTGTGGACCGAGACGCTCGTCGCGGTTGCCGCGCCCAGCCATCCGCTGATCGCCGAAGGCGCGCGGCCGGAAGCGATCGAGCGGCTGTCGGGCTTCCGGCAGATCGTCATCGCCGATGCGGACACGCCGTTGACCGATATCCGGCCGTTGATCGGCAACCGCACGTGGAAAGTCGACGACATGGCCAC
This sequence comes from Burkholderia sp. SRS-46, assembly GCF_004343775.1. Lineage (GTDB taxonomy): Bacteria > Pseudomonadota > Gammaproteobacteria > Burkholderiales > Burkholderiaceae > Burkholderia. Next base: position 48,129 of record NZ_PTXL01000004.1, read on the forward strand.
CGCGATCTCGCTCGTGAAAGCCGGCCACGGCTGGGCGAATTTGCCGGAATCCGTCATCGGGCGTCATGTCGCCGACGGCGAGCTCGCGCCGCTGACGTTCGCGAACATCCGCAATGGTTTGACGTTGCCCGTTTATCTGCGTTTGCCGAAGCACACGGGGCTCGGCAAGGCGGCGGGCGAGCTGGTCCGGGCGCTGCGGACAACCGGTGCGGTGCGCTGACGCGAGCGGAACAGGCGCGTTTCGCGACAACTCGCCGGCGCCAGCAGGGATAGGCCGTTAGTTGCGATCAAGAGGCTCGCTGATCAGCAACTCGCGCAGCGGCATCATCTGTCGTCCGAACGCGGGTTTGTTCGCGACGGTCCTGGCGAAATCATCGATGACGTCCTGCATGGTCAGGACGCCGCCGAAACTGCCAAGGTGATATCGGGAAGGTTCGAGATCCAGACGACCGATCTTCTTGAACGGGTTCCCCTCGCGCAGCAGCATCCGGTGCTCGGGGCAAATCACATGCGGGCCAAGGATGAAGCCCGCCTCGTGCAGCGTCGAGGGGATCGTGCGGCCGTAGTAGCGCCCGTTGGCGAAGCCTTCGGCGGAGCGCGGCGTGTCCGGATGCATGACCAGGATCGCGTATTCGCACCGGCCCCGGTACTCGTCGATCATGCAGACGACCCCGAGGTGAACGCCGGACTCGCCGTCGAGCATCACGCAATCGCCGAGTTCGAACAGCTTGTTCCGCACCTGGGTGTGTTTCTTGCGCGCACGCGGTGCCTTGCGCGCTTGCTCCGTCTGGCGCAACAGGCGCTTGAGCGCTGACATCCGCGACGTCGCGAGCGCTTGATCGCCGCCCGCCAGCCAGTTCTCGCGACTCTTGCCGCTATCGACCCACTGGGCAAGGCGGGTGCGCAGATCGTCCAAGGGCAGACCGATCTCCCATCGCAACTTGATCACCGTGGCGAGGAAGATTTCGCGATCGAGTTCATGAAGGTAATCGCGCTCGAAATCCGCGAGATGCGCCTGGAGTTGATCCGGCGTACAGCCCGCGTCGTACAGGTCGAGTGTCGAATGGTAGACGTCGTGCGCGAGGTCGCTGTCGAGAATGCCGGGGCCGTCGATTGACATGGCGAGGTCGGAAGTCGAAGTGCCGTAGATTAGCGCCAAACGCCGTCTCGCGTCCGGCCGGCGTGAAGTACTATTTCCGCGGCGGCGACGCATCGTTCGGGCAACAGGATGCTTCGCCGCGCTCGACGTTCTCTGGCTGTGACTATCAACCGGACATCAAGGAGAAGCGTAAATGGAGGCCATCACGCCCGTGCGAACCGCGCTGGTCGTCATGCATTACCAGACCGACATCCTCGGGCTCTTTCCATCCGTCGCGCCGGCCTTGCTCGCCAATACGCGCCAGCTGTGCGACGCGGCGCGGGCCAAAGGCGTCGGCATCTATTTCGCCAACCTCCGGTTCAGTCCGGGCTATCCGGAAGTCAGCCCGTTGAACAGGAACGGGCAAGGCATCAAGCGACTGGGGCTCTTTACCGAGGACCGGATCGCGCCGGAGCTGGGTCAGCAGGCCAACGAACCGCTGATCACCGCGCATCGCGCCAGCGTGTTCTTCGGCACCGATCTGGAGGTGCGCTTGTCAGCGCAGGGCGTCGATACGCTGATCCTGGTCGGCATTGCGTCGACCGGTGTCGTGCTGTCGTCGGTCGCGTATGCGAGCGACGCGGATTTCCGCCTGTATACGGTCAAGGATTGCTGCTACGACCCGGACCCGGTTGTACACGAACATCTGTTCTCCACCGCATTCGATTCGCGCACGACGGTGCTGTCGCTCGCGGATGCATTGCGGTTGCTCGCCTAGACCCTCGACGTCCTCGCCAAGACAAACCCCGGCCACGCGGCTCATCGCCGCGCGCCGGGGTTCGATTCCCACGCGGGCGATGCCTCCTGCCGCATCGCCCGCCTCACACGCTCACCGCGCGGCAACTTCCGCCTTGCCGCTCGCCGCATTGCCGACCGCCGTGGGGGCATCCCCCCACCCGCCGCCCAACGCGCGAATCAGGTTCACGGTCGACACCGCCTGCGTGCCGGTCAGCGCATTCGACTGCAGCTGCGACACGAGCACCGAGCGTTCGCTGTCGATCACGTCGAGATAGCTGACCTCGCCTTCCTGATACTGCGTGCGCGACAGCGTCGCCGCGCGCCGCGACGCGTTGACGGCCGCATCCTGTGCGCGGATCTGGTCGTCGAGCAGCCGCAGGTCCGCGAGATTGTCCTCGACCTCGCGGAACGCGACGAGCACCTGCTGCCGGTAGTTCGCCACTTGCTCGTCGTATTGCGCGCGCGCCTGCTGCACGCCGGCCGCACGCCGCCCACCGTCGAACAGCGGCAGCGTGAGTGCCGTGCCCGCGAACGGCCCGAGCAGGAACGTGCGGCTCGACCACATGAACAGGTCGCCGAGCGTCGACGCTTCGAAGCCCGCCGCACCGGTGATGTCCAGCTTCGGGAAGTACGCCGACTTCGCGAGCCCGATGCGCGCATTCGCCGCCGCCATCGCGCGCTCGGCCGCCGCCACGTCAGGGCGCCGTTCGAGCAGCGCCGACGGCAGGCCCGCCGGCACCTTCATCATGACCGGCACGAGCGGCGTTTCCTTGAACGCGAAATCCGCCGGCGCCTTGCCGAGCAGGATCGCGAGCGCGTGCTCCGACGCCGCGCGGCGACGCGCGACGCCCACCGCATCGGCCTGCGCGGTCGCCAGCTCGTTCTTCGCGCGCGACACGTCGAGCTCGCTGATGTCGCCCTCGTTGAAGCGGCGCTGCACGAGCTTCAGCGCCTGGTCGCGCAGCTCGACCGTGCGGCGGTACAGATCCTGGTCGGAATCGAGCCGGCGCAGCTCGAAGTAGTTCTGCGCGACGTCCGCCTGCAGCGCGAGCTGCACCGAGCGGAACAGCGCCTCGCTCTGCGCCTGGTCCGCACGCGACGCCTCGACGTTGCGGCCCACGCGGCCGAACAGGTCCGCCTCATACGACACCGTGCCCTGCGCGCGCCACAGCGTCGCGGTGGTCGGGCCGCTGCCCTGCGGCAGCGACTGCGACGCCGACGACAGCCCCTGGCGGGTCGGCCCGAAACCGGCGCCGACCTGCGGGAACCACTGCGAGCGTGCGGAGCGGGTGGCCGCGCGCGCTTCCTCGACGCGCGCCGCCGCGGCCTTCAGGTTCTGGTTCGCGGCGAGCGCCTGGGCCTCGAGCGCATCGAGCACCGGATCGCCGAACGCCTTCCACCATTCGCCGCGATGCGCGGCATCCGACGGCTCGGCGGTCTTCCACGTGCCGGCCTGCTCGCCGGCCGCGAGCACGGGCGCTTCCTTGAACGCGGCGGGCGTCGCGACGTCCGGCCGCTGGTAGTCGGGCCCCACCGCGCAGGCGGCGAGCAGCGACACGAGCAGCCCGCTCGCCGCCGCCATCCGCGCAATACGCACCAGGCCGTTTTCGATACGAATCGTGTTCATCTTGTTGTCCTCAAGCATCCGGCGCCGGTACGCCATAGCCGGCCGAATCCTTGCCGGCGACGTGAATCTTGCCGCCCGCGAGCGTGCGCAGCACCACATAGAACACCGGCGTCAGCATCAGGCCGAACAGCGTCACGCCGAGCATCCCGAAGAACACCGCGACGCCCATCGCATGGCGCATCTCCGCGCCCGCGCCGGTCGACGTGACGAGCGGCACCACGCCCATGATGAACGCGATCGACGTCATCAGGATCGGCCGCAGCCGCAGCCGGCTCGCCTCGATCGCCGCTTCTAACGGTGTCCTGCCGTCATGCTCCAGCTCGCGCGCGAACTCGACGATCAGGATCGCGTTCTTCGCCGACAGCCCCACCAGCACCATCAGGCCGATCTGCGTGAAGATGTTGTTGTCGCCCTGCGTGAGCCACACGCCGGTGAGCGCCGACAGGATGCTCATCGGCACGATCAGGATCACCGCGAGCGGCAGCGTCAGGCTTTCATACAACGCGGCGAGCACGAGGAACACCAGCAGCACGCTGATCGGGAACACCCAGATCGCCGAATCGCCCGCGAGGATCTGCTGGTACGTGAGGTCGGTCCACTCGAACCGCACGCCGCGCGGCAGCGTCTCGTGCGCGATCCGCTCGATCGCCGCCTGCGCCTGCCCCGACGAGAAGCCGGGCGCCGGGCCGCCGTTGATGTCGCCCGCCGTGTAGCCGTTGTAGCGCACCACCATCTCGGGGCCGAACGTCGGCGTCACCGTGACGAGCGACGACAGCGGCACCATCTCGCCGGCGGCGTTGCGCGTCTTCAGCTGCAGGATGTCGTCCGCGCGCTGGCGGAACGGCGCATCCGCCTGCACGCGCACCTGGTACACGCGGCCGAAGCGGTTGAAGTCGTTCACGTACAGCGAGCCGAGATACACCTGCATCGTGTTGAACACGTCGGTGACCGACACGCCGAGCTGCTTCGCCTTCACGCGATCGAGATCGACGTTGAGCTGCGGCACGTTGATCTGGTAACTCGTAAACAGCGGGCCGAGCTCCGGCGCCTGACGCGCGCGCTTGATGAAGTCGTTGGTCGCATCGGCGAGCTTCGCGTAGCCGACCGCGCCGCGATCCTCGATCTGCAGCTTGAAGCCGCCGAGCGTACCGAGGCCGAGCACCGGCGGCGGCGGGAACACCGCGACGAACGAATCCTTGATCGCGCCGTACTGCTGGTTCAGCGCACCCGCGATCGCGCCGGCCGACAGCGCCTTGCCATGCCGCTCCGAGAACGGCTTCAGCGTGACGAACACGATGCCCGCGCTCGAGCTGTTCGTGAAGCCGTTCACCGACAGGCCCGGGAACGCCACCGCGCTCTGGACGCCCGGCTGCTTCAGCGCGATCGCGCCCATGTCGCGGATCACCTTCTCGGTGCGGTCGAGCGATGCGCCGTTCGGCAGCTGCGCGAACGCGATCAGGTATTCCTTGTCCTGCGCGGGCACGAAGCCGCCCGGCACGGCCTTCGACACGAGCACCGTCGCACCGACCAGCGCGACGTACACGCCGAGCATCACGGCCTTCCTCGACAGCACGCCGCGCACGCCGTGGCCGTAGTGCTCCGCGCCACGATGGAACACCTTGTTGAAGCGCTTGAAGAAGCCGCCGAGCACGCGGTTCATCACGCGCGTCAGCCAGTCCTCCTTGTCGCCATGGCCCTTCAGCAGGATCGCGGCCAGCGCCGGCGACAGCGTCAGCGAGTTGAACGCCGAGATCACCGTCGAGATCGCGATCGTCATCGCGAACTGCTTGTAGAACTGACCGGTCAGGCCCGACATGAACGCGAGCGGCACGAACACGGCGACGAGCGTCAGCGCGATCGCGATGATCGGCCCGCTCACTTCCTGCATCGCCTTGTAGGTCGCCTGACGCGCGGTCATCCCGTTCTCGATGTTGCGCTCGACGTTCTCGACCACGACGATCGCATCGTCCACCACGATCCCGATCGCGAGCACCATCCCGAACAGCGACAGCGCGTTGATCGAATACCCGAAGCCGAGCAGCAGCGAGAACGTGCCGACGATCGACACCGGCACCGCGATCAGCGGAATGATCGACGCGCGCCAGGTCTGCAGGAACACGATCACGACGATCACGACCAGCGCGATCGCTTCGAGCAGCGTGTGCACGACCGCCTTGATCGACGAGCGCACGAACTGCGTCGGGTCATAGACGATCTTGTAGTCGACGCCCGCCGGCATGTCCTGCTTCAGCTCGGCCATCGTCTTGCGGACTTCGTCCGAGATCTGCAGCGAGTTCGCGCCCGGCGACTGGTTGATCGCCATCGCGACGGCCGGCTTGTTGTCGAGCAGCGAGCGCAGCCCGTACTCGGACGCATCGAGCTGGATCCGCGCGATGTCGCGCAGGTGCGTGACGCCGCCGTCCGGCGTCGTCTTCACGACGATGTCGCCGAATTCCTCTTCCGTCTGCAGGCGGCCGCGCGCGTTCACCGACAGTTGCAGCGGCGTGCCCGGCAGCGACGGCGACGCGCCGATCACGCCGGCCGCGACCTGCACGTTCTGCTCGCGGATCGCCTGCACGACGTCCTCGGCGGCAAGGCCGCGCTGCGCGACCTTCTGCGGATCGAGCCATACGCGCATCGCGTAGTCGCCCGAGCCCCACAGCTGCACCTGGCCGACGCCCTGGATCCGCGACAGGCGATCCTTCACGTTGATCAGCGCGTAGTTGCGCAGGTACGTCATGTCGTAGCGGTTGTCCGGCGAGATCAGGTGCACGACCATCGTCAGCGTCGGCGAGCTCTTCACCGTCGTGATGCCGAGCCGCTGCACGTCTTCCGGCAGGCGCGGCAGCGCCTGGTTCACGCGGTTCTGCACGAGCTGCGTGGCCTTGTCCGGATCGGTGCCGAGCTTGAACGTGACGGTGATCGTCATGTTGCCGTCGCTGTTCGCCTGCGACTGCATGTACAGCATGTCCTCGACGCCGTTGATCTGCTCCTCCAGCGGCGACGCGACCGTCTCGGCGATCACCTTCGGGTTCGCGCCCGGATACTGCGCCTTGACGATCACCGACGGCGGCACGACTTCGGGGTATTCCGAAATCGGCAGCAGGAACATCGCGATCACCCCGCCGAGCAGGATGATCACCGATAGCACCCCTGCGAAGATCGGTCGATCGATAAAGAATTTGGAAATGTTCATGGATGGCTCTGTCTGGTTCGACGCGAAAACGTGGCGGGCGGGCCGCTTACGAATTCGCCTTCGCCGGCGCAGCGGGCTTCGCGTTGTCCGCGAGCGGCGCGGGCGCCGCATCACCGCCGGTCATCGGCACCATGTGCGGCTTGACCTGCTCGCCCGGGCGCACGCGCTGCGTGCCGTTCACGATCACGCGGTCGCCGGCGGCGAGGCCGCTGACGATCACGCGGCGGTTGCCGTGCTGCATGCCCTGCTGCACTTCGCGGTACGACACGCGGCCCTGCTGGTCGACGACGAACACGAACTTCTTGTCCTGGTCGGTGTTGATCGCCGCATCGTCGACGAGCAGCGCCTGGTGCGGCGCGCTGCCGCCCACCTTCACGCGTGCGTAGAGGCCCGGCACCAGCGCACCGTCGGCGTTGTCGAAGCGCGCGCGCACGCGGATCGTGCCCGACGACGTGTCGAGCCGGTTGTCGACCGAGTCGATCACGCCGCTTCTCGAATAGCCGCTCTCGTTCGCGAGGCCCAGCTCGACCGGCACCTTGCGGCCGTCGCGCGCGCCGCCGATGTATTGCAGGTAGGTCTGCTCGTCCGCGTCGAACGATGCGTAGATCGGCGACACCGACACGAGCGTCGTCAGCGGCGCGGCCGATGCGCCGGCCGACACGACGTTGCCGACCGTGATCTCCGCGCGCGACACGCGGCCCGACACGGGGGCGACGATCCGCGTGTAGCCGAGATTGATGCGCGCGGTCTCGAGCGCGGCTTCCGCGGCCTTCAGGTTCGCGCTCGCCTCGCGCGCGCCGTTCTGCTTCTCGTCGTAGTCGCGCTTCGCGATCGCGTTGTCGCCGATCAGCCGCTGCGCGCGCTGCCAGTCGGTTTGCGCGTAGCCGTTGCGCGCCTGCGCGGCCGCGAGCTGCGCGGCCGCGCGATCGGTTTCGGCCTGGTACGGGCGCGGGTCGATCACGAACAGCACGTCGCCTTTCTTCACGAGCGCGCCGTCCTTGAAGTTGACCGACACGATCGTGCCCGACACCTGCGGGCGGACGTCGACCTTCTCGACCGCTTCGAGACGGCCCGAGTAGGCCTGCCAGTCGGTCACGGTCTGCGGCACGACGGTCGCGACGTCGACTTCGGGCAGCGGCGCCGCCTGTTTCTCGGGCGCGCTCGCATTGACGCGCAGCGCGCCGAACGTGCCCAGCCCGACGACGGCGAGCGTCGCGATCGCGGCAACCGCGATCCGGGTGCGAGGGGTGCGTAGGATGGCCATATGGATCTCCAGTGAGCGTGGATTGGTTTGGTTATTCGATTCGATTCGCGATTCGGTTCGGCTGGCACGCCTGGAAGCGGCACTGGAAGAAGCGCACGGCTTCCTCGAACGCGGCCTCGTGCGTCGCGAGCGCCGCGTGCGTGATGTCGGGATAGCGGATCACCTGCGTGAGCACGCCGGACGAGATCAGGCAGCCCGCGTATTTCTCCGCCTCGACGTGCAGCACGTCGTTCTGCGCGGTGACGATCAGCGTCGGCGGCAGGCCCGCGAGGCGCACCGATTCGAGCGGCGCCGCATACGGGTGCATGCGCTGCGACGCCTGCGGCAGGTACGCGCGATAGCACGCCGCGCATTCGCGCGCGGTGATGTCGGACGCGAGGCGCTCGGCGTCGCCGATGCGCGTCATGCTCGGGTCGAGCATCGGCGCGAACAGCGCCTGCGCGGCGATCGGCACGTCGCCGCGGTCGCGCGCGATGAACGCGAGACAGTTCGCGAGCTGGCCGCCCGCGTCATGGCCGGCGACGCCGATCTTCTTCGGATTGCCGCCGAACGCGCGGGCGCGGGTCGTGGCCCACACCGCCGCGCGATACGCATCCTCCGGCGCGGCCGGAAACGGATGCGCGGGCGCCAGCGAATAGTCGACGGAGACTACGAGCGCTGGTAAGCGTTCTGCTAAAAAACGCGCGGCGAAATCGGCGTCGTCGAGCGTGCCGCGCACGAAGCCGCCGCCGTGGAAGTAAAGCACTACCGGCAGCCCGGTCTTGTCGGGGCGGCGATAGATACGCAGCGCAATGTCCTGCGCATAGCCGGGGATTTCCACCTCGGCAACCGTCAACGCCGCGCCGGCATTGGCATCGGCCGGCAGCGCGGCTTTCAGGAATTTGCTGAATTCAGAAGCGTCCATGAGGAAACGGCATCCATTTCAAGATGGATCGCATTCTGGGTCCGGCAGACATCCGGATAAATGCCTATAATCCGGCAACACAATTCAACGACTCCGAACAATCCCAGGCTGCGTTCACCTCGAGGTGGCGCAGCCTTGTCGTTCGGTCAGTCCAATGCGGAGGTTGTGATGGATCGGCTACAGGCCATGCAGGTGTTTACACGCGTCGTCGACACGAGCAGCTTCACCAAGGCGGCGGAAACGCTCGGTCTGCCGCGGGCCTCCGTCACGACGATCATCCAGAACCTCGAGGCGTTCCTCGGCGTGCGGCTGATGCACCGGACCACCCGCCGGCTGTCGCTGACGCCCGACGGCGCCGCGTACTACGAACGGTGCGTGCGGATCCTCGCGGACGTCGAGGAAACCGAAGCGAGCTTCCAGAACAACAATCGCAAGCCGCACGGAAAGTTGCGTGTCGACATGCCGGGCTCGCTCGGGCGGCTGGTCGTGATCCCCGCGCTGTGCGAATTCCACGATCGCTATCCTGACATCGACCTGCAGCTCGGCCTGACGGACCGCCCGGTCGACCTGCTGCAGGAAGGCGTCGACTGCGTGATAAGGGTCGGTGCATTGCAGGATTCGTCGCTCGTCGCGCGCCGCGTCGGCCTGTTCGAAGGCACGTCGGTCGCGTCGCCCGCGTATCTCGAGAAGTACGGCGAGCCGCAGTCGATCGAGGACCTGAGCCAGCACAAGGCGGTCAACTACTTCTCGAACCGCACCGGCCGGATGATCGACTGGACGTTCCTGATCGACGGCAAGGAAGTCGAGGTCAAGATGAACGCGGTCGTGTCGGTGAACGACGCGGATGCCTACGTGACCTGCGGGCTCGAAGGCTTCGGGATGATCCAGCCGCCGCTGTTCATGGTGCTGCCGTACCTGCGCGACGGCCGGCTGAAGGAAGTGATGCCCGGCTACAAGCCGCTGCCGATGCCGATCTCGGTCGTGTATCCGCACAGCCGCCATCTGTCGCCGAAAGTGCGCGTGTTCGTCGACTGGGTGGCCGAGGTGTTCGACCGCTGCCCGCTGCTGAGCGGCAAGAAGGGCCTCGACGCGACCTGCACGAAGCGCACGTTCGAGGATGCCGAACGCGCGCCGGCGCTCGACACGCCGGTGCTCAACGAGTGGGTGGCATGACGCATTGAACGCGGACTTGCCGGCCATGCGGCCGGCATCCGCCCTTCATCACGCCGGACGTGGCCATGGGCCCGTCCGGCGTTTCCGTTTACGCACCACACCTTTGCGCTGATCGCGACAATCGCGCGACCTGCGTCACCTGCGCGCCGTCCACACCGCACCGCGACATGCGGCGGCCGCCGCTCGCGCCCGCCTGGCGGCGCCAAGCGGCCGCGCGGCGCCACCGCGCCCGATAACCCTGCGCGTGGCGCGGGAAACGATTGTTCCACTGGATCGACAATTCAATTCGTCGCGGCGGCATTTATCGCCCGCCGGCCGACTCTTAGAGTAAACCCTGTCGCGCAACGGATTGCGCACCGAATCGAAACTTTGTACGGGACCGGAACGCGCGCCACGCGCGCCGACCGGTCGACAGGAGTCACATCATGAAACGCAGCAGCCTGCTCTCCGCCCTCGTCCTCGCACTCGCCGTGTCCGCGCCGGCCTTCGCCGACACCCACCCGGCTCACGCAGGCGATTACGGCAACACGTCGTGGTACAGCCAGAACAACGGGCCCCGGACCCGCGCCGAAGTGCGTGCGGAACTGGAGCAGGCACGCCACGACGGCGCCGTCGAACACCTGCGCAAGGAGACGTCGTATGCGCAAGGGCTCGACCTCGTGCCGCGCCCGTATCGCGCAACGCCGGAAGGCAACCAGCTCGCGGGCGCAGGCCGGTAAACGGACGACGCCGCGCAGCGGGCTTTCCCCGCGCGCGGCGTCGCGATCCGCATCAGTCAATCAGCCAGTCAATTGCAGGAGCCTGTCATGAACGATCAACTGCCCTCCCCGCTCGATCACTGGAACAGCGATACGCCGGTGTGGACGCCGTATCGACCGTCGCAGCAATCGCACTGACGGATCAGCGGCGCGGCACGCCGTCGCGCCACTCGCCCCAGTGCGACACGATGTCCTGCACGAGCGGATTGCCCGCGCGGTACAGGTTTTCGGTCGCCGGGGCAAAGCCGCCCTGGTCCGCGTAGTTCAGCAGGTTGTCGACGCTCGTCTGCCCCGCATACGGCCGGTCGAAGTCGGAGCCGGTGCGCAGCACCGCGACGCGCGACAGGTCGACCCGCTTCACGCTCGCCGCGCGCTTGAGCGCCTCGAACGTCGCGTTGTCTTCCTGCGCGGTCATGCAGTAGGTGCCCTTGCCGTCCGTCAGGATCTTCGTCCACTGCCGCGCGCGTTCGCCGAGCAGTGTGCCGGAGAACCACGTGTTGCCCGACGACGTGTCGCAGCGGATCACCGACGGCGGCTGGTTCGCGGGCGCGTAGCTGAACTTCGCGCGCGCGGCCTGCGCCTGCGGGCTGTCGGCGAGCACCACGTTGCGCGACAGCGCATACGCGGCATCGGCCAGCTGCGGGTTCAGCTGGAACACTTCGTTGCGATAGTCGAGCGGCGGCTTCTCCGTCGGGCTCTTCGTGTTGATGCCGAGATAGCCGGAGTTCCAGCCGGCGGGAATCTCGCGCGCGTCGAGCTCCCACTGGATGCCGAAATCGACGAGGTACTTCGCCCACGCGGCGGAGCCCACCGTCCCTTGCGCGGGATCGACGCCGGCGATGCCGGAGATCAGGAAGTACGTGTGCCGCAGATCGAAACGCTGCGAGAACGTCAGCGCCATGATCGACGCGGTGGCATTCGCATAGCCCATGCCGGTCGTGATCACGCACACGTCCTGCTTGTTGCAGTGGACTGCCGGATAGTCGGGCGACAGGCCCGGCACCTTCACGTCGTGCCACGGGCCGATACGGTCGAGCCAGGCCTGGCCTTCCGGCCCGAACATCGTGATGATCATGACCTTGACCGGGCGGCCCTGTGCACCGGTCTCGGCAAACGCATTGCCCGTGTTGTCCTGCGCGATCGACGGGGCGGTCGCACAGGCCGCGAGCGAGAATGCGGCAGCGGAAAGGATGGAGCGAGTCAGCATCGGCGTTCCTTGTTGGGTTGATGTTGGGTGAGAACGACTGTCGGAGACTGCGCGACGGAGTATAAGGCGGCCTCGCTCGATGCGGAACCCGCGACGAAGCGAACTCGGAAGGTGCGGGGGCAACAGTCAGTCGTGCTATCCGGTCGAGCGGCCCTTACAGCCGCGCGAGCCCCGCCATCCCATAGCCGAGCACGACGAGCGCCGCGACCACATGGCTCGCGGCGAGCAGGCCCGGCGACTTCACGAAGCGCCCGATCGCGCTGCCGCCGAACGCGAACACGAGCTGCCCCGTGAGGCTGCCGGCGAACACGCACGCCGCGCCGAGCAGCCAGTGCCGCTGCGCGCCGGCGGCGGCCGTCGCATAGCCGTAGAACAGCAGGATCGTGAGCGGATTCGCGAGCGTGACGAAAAACATCGACGTGAACGGACGGCTGCCGGGTGGCGGCGCATCGCCGTCGAGCGTGCGGCGGCGATCTCTCAGCGCCTGCCACAGCATGCGCGCGCCCATCGCGAGCAGCACGAGCGCACCGACCAGACGGAACAGCGACAGGTGCGACGCGAGCGTGCTCGCCAGCAGCGCGCCGATCGTGAACGCGACGACCGCATAGCAGCCGTCGGCGGTGGCGACACCCGCCGCCGCGCGCACGCCGCTCGCCGTGCCGGCGCGCATCCCGTAGTTCGCGATCATCAGCGCGACGGGCCCGACCGACAGCGCGATCATCAGCCCGAACAGGAAATCGTTCATCGCGAATCGACGCCTTCGAAGGAAAACGCCGATTCTAGCGAGCGCAAAAACGTTCGGGGGGAAAGCGTGGCTCAGGCGACGTCGACGCGCCCCGGCCCGTCGACCATCTCGCCGATCACCGCCGCGTAATCGAAACCGTCCGCGCGGAAGCACGCGAGCACGTCGTCGACCGCATCCGGCGCGCATGCGACGAGCAGGCCGCCGGAGGTCTGCGGATCGGTCAGCAGCGCCTGCGCGACCGGCGGCAGCGCATCGGCGAGCCGCACGTCCGCGCCGTAGGCGGCCCAGTTGCGCCCGGACGCGCCGGTGAACACGCCAGCCGCCGCGAAAGCCTCGACGCCCGCGAGCCACGGCAGCGCCGCGTAGTTCACACGCGCGGTGAGCCCGGCGCCGCGCGCGAGCTCGAGCGCGTGGCCGAGCAGGCCGAAGCCGGTCACGTCGGTCAGCGCATGCACGCCCGGCAGCGCGGCCAGCTCGGCGCCCGGCCGGTTCAGCTTGGTCGTGGTCGCGATCATCTGCGCGTAGCCGGCCGCGTCGAGCTGGTTCTTCTTCAGCGCCGCGGACAGCACGCCGACGCCGAGCGGCTTGCCGAGCACCAGCACGTCGCCCGCGCGCGCGGCCGCGTTGCGCTTCACGCGCGACGGATGCACGACGCCGATCGCCGCCAGCCCGTAGATCGGCTCGACCGAATCGATCGAATGGCCGCCCGCGACCGGAATCCCCGCCTCCGCGCACACCGCTTCGCCGCCGCGCAGCACCGCCGCGATCGTCTCGTGCGGCAGCACGTTGATCGGCATGCCGACCAGCGCGAGCGCGAGGATCGGCTTGCCGCCCATCGCGTAGACGTCGGACAGCGCGTTGGTTGCCGCGATTCGGCCGAAGTCGAACGGATCGTCGACGATCGGCATGAAGAAATCGGTGGTCGCGACGATCGCCTGCTCGTCGTTCAGGCGATAGACGGCCGCGTCGTCGGAGGTTTCCGTGCCGACGAGCAGGTCCGGGAACAGCGCCGGCGGCGTCGCGCGCTTCAGCAGCTCGGACAGCACGCCCGGCGCGATCTTGCAGCCGCAGCCGCCTCCATGCGACAGGCTCGTGAGGCGCGGAACGGCGGGCTGGGTCTGGGTGGCTTCGGTCATCGTCGGCATCCGGTGAATAACAACGTTCTATTATCGACAATTCCGCGCCCGCGCGCCCGCTGCCGACATAATGACGGCGCTGCCCCGCCCGTCCACCCCGCTTTTCGCCCTTCATGGATCACCTGTTCATCGGCCTCGTGCTGTGCTCCGCGCTGCTGCACGCCATCTGGAATGCCTTCCTGCACGTCAGCGAGGACCGGCTCGTGCAGCTCGGCACGATGTCGCTGCCCTATCTCGCGTTCGGCATCGCCGGCGCCGCGCTGCTGCCCGCGCCGGCGCCCGCCGCGTGGCCGTACATCGCGGCATCGGCCGCGCTCGAGGTCGCGTACTGCTTCACGCTCGCGCGCGCGTACCGCAGCGGCGAGTTCGGGCAGATCTATCCGATCGCGCGCGGGATGTCGCCGCTGCTCGTGTCGGTGCTCGCGTTCGCGGTGCTGCACGAACGGCCGACGCCGTTCGGCTTCGCGGGAATCGCGCTCGTGTCGTTCGGCATCATGTCGCTCGCGCTGCGGCGCGGCTTCCGGTTCTCCGGGGAAGGCGTGCCGTATGCGCTGCTGACGGGCGTGTTCATCGCCGCGTATTCGATCTGCGACGGGATCGGCGCGCGCGTATCCGGCAGCGCGCTCGGCTACATCGCGTGGGTGTACCTGCTGTGGAGCGTGCCGCAGCTCGCGCTCGTCTGCGCGGTGCGCGGCGGCCCGCGCGCGGTGCTCGGCTCGTGCGTGGCGCTCCGGCAGGGCGCGATCGCCGGCACGATCTCGCTCGCCGCGTACGGGATCGTGATCCTCGCGTACCGGCACCTGCCGGTCGCGACCGTGTCGGCGCTGCGCGAGACGAGCTCGATCTTCGCGGTCGCGATCGGCTGGTTCGTGATGCGCGAGCGGCCCGGCGCGCAGCGGCTCGCCGCGTGCGCGCTGGTGGTCGCGGGCGCGGCGCTGATCCGGCTTTAAGCGGAACCAACGCGCGCCCGCGCCTGCTGCGTCAGAACTTGTGGCGGATGCCCGTCACCGCGACGATCTGCGTGCGCGTGCTCGACGGATTCGAGATCCCTTCGATCGCGGCCACCGTGTTCGACGACGCGCGCTGGTAGAACGCATTCACGTAGATGTCGGTGCGCTTCGACAGGAAATACTGCGCACCGGCGCTCGTCTGCAGGTAGTGCGAACTCGGCTTCGGGCCCTGCGACGCGAGCACCTGCGTGTAGGTCTCGCCGAGCGCGAACTGCAGCGCGGGCGTCATCAGGTAGCGCACGCTGCCCTCGTAGTTGTTGAAGCGCAGCGCGCCGCCCGTCTGCAGGTTGAACAGCGAGCTCGTGTACAGCAGCCCGACCGTCGCGGCGCCCCACGCATACGTGCCGCCCGCGCCCCAGATCTGCTGGCGCGTCACGCCCTTGATGAACGTGTAGTAGTTGTCGGACGCCGCCGCGCCGGTCGTGTCGAGCGCCGGACGGTCGACCCGCACATACGCCGCGCCGAGTTGCAGCGGCCCGTTCTCGTAGCTCGCGCCGAGGCTCCACACGCGGTTTGCCGCGAACGACGTCGAATTCGAGAAGCCGTACAGGCCGACCGCGCGCAGGCCGTACCAGGTGGGCGTCTGGTACTGCACCGAGTTGTTGGTGCGGAACGTGTTGTTCAGGTCGTCGGTGTCGAACGGATGCAGCGCGTACTGCGTGAGCGCGGTGGTCGCGCCGATCTGCAGCGGCGCCAGCACTTCCTGCGCCGCGTTGTACTGGCGCCCCATCGTCAGCGTGCCCCAGCGCGCGTTTTCCAGCCCCACGTACGCGCGGCGCCCGAACAGCCGGCCACCCTGGCTCGCGGTGCCGGTCTCGATGTTGAAGCCGTTCTCGAGCCGGAACACCGCGCGCGTGCCGCCGCCGAGCTCCTCCTTGCCGAGCAGCCCCCAGCGCGTGCCCTGTTCGTTGCCGCCCGTCGCCTGCCACGCGGCATGCCCTTTCTGGTTGTTCGTGTACGTGATCCCCGAATCGACCACGCCATACAGCGTCACGCTCGACTGCGCATGCGCGTGCGTGGCACCCGCCGCGATCGCGACGCCCGCCAGCTTGACCGCGATTCCTTTCCGTTTCATCTCCGACCCCTTTTGTCGATTGAATATGGGGAGCGATTTATTTCGCTCCAACGTGTTTTATTGAATAAAACATCGTCTTATTAATTGTTGGATTTGGCGGTTTGACACGTCAAGCCGTGCCAAAAATCTCACCCGGGAGCCAAAACACCTTCAGCCACCAGGCGTTTCGAAGAATGAAACAAACCCAATAAACATGGGCATGACAGGCCGATTGAAGCGCGTAATCCCGGCGTCGAAAAAAGCCCTTGACCGCGATTTTCTGCTGTTGTGAAATATTGATACGCTGTTTTAATGATTAAAACGAACAGACGAGACGCTTCGAGAAACTAGGTAAAGAACCTGATCCCCATGCTGACGTTTAATTGCAACAACGCGACCGGCGGCGAATCGCCCGCGTATTTCATCGCGCCGCCGACGGCGCCCGCGCTGCCGATCGTCGTCGATTCGCCGCACAGCGGCATCGCGTATCCGCCCGACTTCTCCGCCGTCGCGCCGGACGACGCGATCCGCACGTCGTGGGACGCGTACATCGACGAACTGTGGGCCGGCGCCCCCGCGCGCGGCGGCACGCTGCTCGGCGCGACGTTTCCGCGCGCCTATGTCGATCCGAACCGCGCGGAAACCGACATCGACGCGACGCTGCTCGCCGAGCCGTGGCCGGCGCCGCTGGCACCGCAGCCGTACACGCAGCGCGGGATGGGGCTGATCCGGCGCGACGCGCTGCCCGGCGTGCCGCTGTACGACCGCAAGCTGTCGCTCGCCGAAGTGCGCCACCGGATCGATGCGTACTACCGGCCGTACCGCCGCGCGCTTGCCGGCATCGCCGAGCCGCTGCATGCCGCGCATCGCGCGCTGTGGCACATCGACTGCCACTCGATGAAGTCGCGCGGCAACGCGATGAACGTCGACGCGGGCGCGCTGCGGCCGGACGTCGTCGTGAGCGACCGACGCGGCACGAGCGCCGACCCGGCCTTCACCGCGTGGACCGCGCAGTGGTTCGCCGACACCGGCTACCGCGTGCAGGTGAACGACCCGTACCAGGGCGGCGACCTGCTGACCGCGCTCGCCGATCCGGCGCGCCAGCGCCACAGCATCCAGATCGAATTCAACCGCGCGCTGTACATGGACGAAGCCGCGTTCGCGAAACACGCGGGCTTCGCCGCGCTGAAGCGCTCGGTCGACGCCTACCTCGACGCGCTCGCCGGCTACGTTCGCGCGCGCGTCGCCTCGCCGGGGGATGCCGCATGACGACCTACATCGTCGACGCCGTCGACAGCGCGCTGAAGCTGCTGACCTACGTGGCCGAGCATCCGAACCTCGGCGTGACCGAGCTGGCTTCGCAGCTCGGCATCAACAAGTCGCGCACCTACCGGATGCTGTGCACGCTCGAGCTGCACCGCTTCGTCGTGCAGGACGCGCGCACGTCCACCTATGCGCTCGGCCCGCAGGCGTTCGTGATCGGCGTGGCCGCGTCGCAGCAGAACGCGCTCGTGCGCGCCGCGCAACGGCACATGCTCGCGCTCAACCAGGCGATCAACGAGACCATCGTGCTGCGCGTGCGCGAAGGGCTCGAATCGGTGTGCGTCGCGCGGTGCGAGACGACGCACGCGGTGCGCACCGTCGGCGCGGTCGGCAACCGCCGGCCGATCAATTTCGGCGCATCGGGCAAGGTGCTGCTCGCGTTCGCGCCCGACGCGGTGCGCGACGAGTATTTCGCGCGGCTGCGCAGGAACGGGCAGGCCGACGACCTGCCGAAGCTCGCCGGCGAACTCGATGCGGTCGCGCGCAAGGGCTACGCGGTGAGCAGCGGCGAGGTGACGCCCGGCGCGGTCGGGATCGCGGTGCCGGTGCGCGACCTGACGGGCGCGACGGTCGCATCGGTCAGCGTGACGGGGCCCGAGGTGCGCGTGAGCCACGCCGACATTCCCGACTATCTCGAACGCCTGCAGGCGTGCAGCCAGGCCATTTCCGCCGAACTCGGCTACGTCCCGGCGCGCGCCGCGCTGCAACCGGCCTGACGGCCCGCTTCTTCTTCGACGAGGATCCGATGTCCGCCTCTTCCCCAAACCCGGCCGGCGCGCACGGCGCCGAAACCGCCGCCGAAACCGTCACGCTCGCGGCCGACGATCCGGCCGCCCCGGCGGCCGGCCACGCGCCGCATCCGCACGGCAAGATGCTGCACCCCGTCGTGATGATGCTGTGGGTGCTGGCCGCCGCGATCGCGCTCACGTGGATCGTCGATTCCGGCCACTTCGAGCGCAACGGCCGGCTCGTCGTGCCGGGCACCTATCAAGTGGTGCCGAAGACGACCGCCCTTTCGACGCTCGTCGCGCCGGCCGTCAGCCACAGCACGTCCGCGCACGCGCTGCCGGCGAGCCTCGTGTCCGCGTTCGTCGCGGTGCCGCAAGGCCTGCTGAAGAATGCGCCGCTGATCGTGATGGTGATGTTCGTCGGCGGGATGTTCGGCGTGATGCGGCGCACGGGCGTCGTCGATGCCGGCATCGACCGGCTGCTGCAGCTCACCGGCAACAACGCGTACCTGCTGACGCCGATGCTGATGATCCTGATCGGGCTCGGCAGCACGCTGCTCGGCTTCATCTCCGAATACCTCGTGATCATTCCGATGGTCGTCGTGATCGCGCGGCGCCTTGGGCTGTCCGACCTGTTCGCGGTCGCGCTCGTCGCGCTCGCCGCGAAGATCGGCTATATCGCGTCGGTCACGAACCCGCTCGCGCTCGCCGTCGCGCAGCCGCTCGTCGGCGTGCCGCTGTTCAGCGGCGTCGCGCTGCGCGCGGCCGTATTCGTCGTATTCCTGACGATCGGCATCCTGTACCTGCTGCGCCATGTGCGCAACTCCGGCTACCGGGTCGGGCAAACCGCATCGGGCCACGCCGCGCACGCGGCCGCGAAGCTGTCGCTGCGCCACAAGGCGACGCTGCTCGTGTTCGCCGCGGCGGTCGCGATGCTGATCTACGGCACGCGCGAACTGAAATGGGGCAACGTCGAACTCGCGGCGTTCTATGCGGCGGTCAGCATCGCGACGGCCGTGATCGGCCGGCTCGATTCGCGCAGCGCGGCCGACGCGTTCGTCGACGGGATGAAGAACATGATGCTCGCCGCGCTGCTGATGGGGCTCGCCGCGTCGGTCGAGCTGCTGCTGCAGAACAGCCTCGTGCTCGACACGCTGATCCATTTCTTCACGCGGCTCGCGGACGGGCAATCGCCGGTGTGGGTCGCGAACGGGCTGATGGGCGTGCAGATGGTGCTCGACGTGTTCATTCCGTCGGTGTCGGGCAAGGCCGCGGTCAGCATGCCGATCATCGGGCCGATCGCGCAGCTCTCGGGCGTGAGCGGCCAGACGTCGGTGCTCGCGTTCGTGCTCGGCGGCGGGCTGACGAACCTCGTCACGCCGACGTCCGGGATGCTGCTCGCGTATCTCGCGACCGCGCGCGTCGACTTCGGCGCGTGGATCCGCTTCGTGCTGCCGCTGTTCGCGATCCTGCTCGCGCTGTCGTGCGTCGCGCTGACGTTCGCGGTGTGGATCGGGTATTGAGCGTCAGCGCCGACGCCCGCCGCCGTCACGCGACGGCGGCCACCTTGCCGAACGCCCGCTCGTCGATCGCCTCGGCGAGCGTCGCGAACGCCGTCGCGATCTCGTCTTCCGGCACGCACGCATAGCCGAGCAGCAACCCCGACGCCGCGCGCGCGCGATCCGCGTAATACCCGGACAACGGCCGCACGACGATATTGCGTTCGAGCGCGGCCTGCGCGACCGCGCGATCGTCGACGCCTTCCGGCAATTGCGTGACGAGATGCAGCCCCGCGTCGCTGCCGAGCGCGTGCAGCGTGTCGCCGTAGCGGCGCGCGACCGCGTCGAGCAGCATCTCGCGGCGCTGCCCGTACAGCGTGCGCATCTTGCGGATATGCGACACGAAGTGCCCTTCCGCGATGAATTCCGCGAGCACCGCCTGCTGCAGCAGTTGCCCTTCGCGATACAGCTCCGCGCTCGCCGTCGCGAAGCTCTCCGCGAGCGGCTCGGGCGCGACCAGGTAGCCGACCCGCAGCCCCGGGAACAGCGTCTTGCCGAAACTGCCGACGTAGATCACCTGGCCCGCCGTGTCGAGGCCCTGCAGCGACGCGAGCGGGCGGCTGCCGTAGCGGAATTCGCTGTCGTAGTCGTCCTCGATGATCCAGCAGCGGTGCTGGCGCGCGTATTCGAGCAGCATCCGGCGCCGCGCGAGGCTCATCACCATCCCGAGCGGGTACTGGTGCGACGGCGTGACGAGCATCAGTTTCGGCGGCTCGGCGAGATCGGCAGCCGACGGCGCGATCCCTTCGTCGTCGACCGGGATCGGCCGAGTCGTCAGCCCCGACACGTTCAGCACGCTGCGCACGCCCCAGTAGCACGGGTCTTCGGTCCAGATCGCGTCGCCGGGGTCGGTCAGCAGGCGCACCGCGAGGTCGATCGACTGGTGGATGCCGGTCGTGATCACGATCTGCTCGGGCGTGCAGCGCACCGAGCGCGACGTGCGCAGGTAGTCCGCGAGCGCCTCGCGCAGCAGCGCCAGCCCGCCGCCCGGCGCGTAGGTCAGCAAATCGGGGCGCAAGCGCCGCCAGTACTTGTTGTGGAGCCGGGTCCACACGCGCGCCGGAAATCGCGACACATCGGGCACGCCCGGCATGAACGCACCGCCCTGCCGCTTCGACACGCCCGCGCCCTCGACGAGCCGCGTGCCGCGCGCGGACAGCTGCCGCGCGGCCGTCGGCAGCGTCACGGCCGGGCTCGCGAGGTCCGGCGGCGCGCCGACGATCTCGTCCGGCGCGCTGTCGGCCACGAACGTGCCACGGCCGGTGGCCGAACTCACGTAGCCCTCGAGCGCGAGCTGCTCGTACACTTGGGTGACGGTGTTGCGCGCGATGCCGAGCTCGGCCGCCAGCAGCCGCGACGACGGCACCCGCGTGCCGGCCGGCAGCTCCCGCGACAGGATCGCCTGCTGCAGCAGCCGGTGCAGCTGCCGGTAGATCGGTTGTCCGCCGCCGCGCACGAGACGCTGCGCCAGCCAGTCCGACAACACGCTTGCCCGCATGATTGGCTCCTAACTATTTATTGAAATGGCTCTGATTGTCAGAGCCAAATCTGATTATAGTCGCCGTCATGGGCTGCCGGAGCGCGCCCGATTCCTTCCCACCGGATACGAAACATCGAGGAGATGACCGTGAAGAATGCCGATCTGCAGGCCCGCAAGAACGCCGC
Organism: Burkholderia sp. SRS-46; assembly: GCF_004343775.1. Taxonomy (GTDB): domain Bacteria; phylum Pseudomonadota; class Gammaproteobacteria; order Burkholderiales; family Burkholderiaceae; genus Burkholderia. The sequence continues at coordinate 69,354 of NZ_PTXL01000004.1, forward strand.
CACCCCGCGCGGCGTCGGCGTGATGTGCGATTTCTACGCAGCGCGTGCTGAAAACGCCGAGCTGTGGGATGTCGAAGGCCGCCGCTTCATCGATTTCGCCGCCGGCATCGCGGTGCTGAACACGGGCCACCGTCACCCGAAGATCGTCAAGGCGATCGCCGACCAGCTGAACAGCTTCACGCACACCGCGTACCAGATCGTCCCGTACGCGTCGTACGTCGAGCTGGCCGAGAAGATCAACGCCCGCGCGCCGGGCGACTTCCAGAAGAAGACCGCGTTCTTCACGACCGGCGCCGAAGCCGTCGAGAACGCGGTCAAGATCGCGCGCGCGGCAACCGGCCGTCCGGGCGTGATCGCCTTCTCGGGCGGCTTCCACGGCCGCACGATGATGGGCATGGCGCTGACCGGCAAGGTCGCGCCGTACAAGCTGAACTTCGGCCCGTTCCCGGGCGACGTGTTCCACGCGCCGTACCCGACCGCGCTGCACGGCGTGACGACCGCCGACTCGATCAAGGCGATCGAGATGCTGTTCAAGGCCGACATCGATCCGAAGCGCGTCGCCGCGGTCATCTTCGAGCCGGTCCAGGGCGAAGGCGGCTTCAACCCGGCGCCGGCGGAATTCGTGCGCGCGCTGCGCAAGATCTGTAACGAGCACGGCATCCTGCTGATCGCCGACGAAGTCCAGACGGGCTTCGCGCGCACCGGCAAGCTGTTCGCGATGCAGCACTACGACGTGCAGGCCGACCTGATCACGATGGCGAAGAGCCTCGCGGGCGGCATGCCGCTGTCGGGCGTCGTCGGCCGCGCGGACGTGATGGACGCGGCCGCTCCCGGCGGCCTCGGCGGCACCTATGCGGGCAACCCGCTGGCCGTCGCGTCGGCGCACGCGGTGCTCGAGATCATCGACGAAGAAAAGCTGTGCGAGCGCGCCACGCAGCTCGGCGACGTGCTGAAGGCGAAGCTGAACGCGCTGCAGGCCGACGTGCCGCAGATCGCCGACGTGCGTGGCCCGGGCGCGATGATCGCGGTCGAGTTTCTGAAGCCGGGCTCGGGCGAGCCGGATGCCGAGTTCACGAAGCGCGTGCAGGCGCGTGCGCTCAAGCGCGGCCTGCTGCTGCTCGTCTGCGGCGTGTACTCGAACGTCGTGCGCTTCCTGTTCCCGCTGACGATCACGCAAGCCGTGTTCGACGAAGCGCTCGTCATCCTGGAAGAAGTGCTGAAGGAAACGGTCGGCGTGCCGGCCTGACGTCCAGCCCCTGATTTCCGGCCCCTGACCCGCGCCGCCACCGTCCCGCCGGACGGTGGCGGCCGTCGTATCTGCAGCATCTGCAAACAGGCACCCCCATGAGCACTGTTCAAGAAACCCTCTCCCTGAAAGATCCGTCGCTGTTCCGCCAGCAGGCCTACGTCAACGGCGCGTGGCAAGGCGCCGCGAACGGCGAGACGTTCGAGGTCCGCAACCCGGCGACGGGCGGCCTCGTCGGCGTCGTGCCGGCAATGGGCGCGGCCGAGACGCGCCAGGCGATCGACGCCGCCAACGCCGCGTGGCCTGCCTGGCGCAAGAAGACCGCGAAGGAACGCGCGGCGATCCTGCGCAAGTGGCACGACCTGATGATGGACAACGCCGACGACCTCGCGCTGATCCTGACGACCGAGCAAGGCAAGTCGCTGGCCGAGGCGAAGGGCGAAATCGGCTATGCGGCGTCGTTCCTCGAGTGGTTCGCGGAGGAAGGCAAGCGCGTGTACGGCGACACGACTCCGACCCCGGCGAGCGACAAGCGCATCGTCGTGACGAAGGAGCCGGTGGGCGTGTGCGCGGCGATCACGCCGTGGAACTTCCCGGCGGCGATGATCACCCGCAAGGTCGGCCCGGCGCTCGCGGCCGGCTGCCCGATCGTCGTGAAGCCGGCCGAGGCGACGCCGTTCTCGGCGCTCGCGATGGCCGTGCTGGCCGAGCGCGCGGGCGTGCCGGCCGGCGTGTTCAGCGTCGTGACGGGCGACCCGAAGGCGATCGGCGGCGAGCTGACCTCGAGCCCGATCGTGCGCAAGCTGTCGTTCACCGGCTCGACCGCGATCGGCCGCCTGCTGATGGCGCAATGCGCGCCGACGGTCAAGAAGGTGTCGCTGGAGCTCGGCGGCAACGCGCCGTTCATCGTGTTCGACGACGCCGATCTCGACGCGGCCGTGCAGGGCGCGATCGCGTCGAAGTACCGCAACAGCGGCCAGACCTGCGTGTGCACGAACCGCTTCTACGTGCATGAAGCCGTGTACGACCCGTTCGCGCAGAAGCTCGCGGCGGCGGTCGGCCAGCTGAAGGTCGGGCGCGGCACCGAGCCGGGCGTCACGCAAGGCCCGCTGATCAACGAAGCGGCGGTGCTGAAGGTCGAGGCGCACATCGAGGACGCGCTCGCGAAGGGCGCGACCGTCGCGACGGGCGGCAAGCGCCACGCGCTCGGCCACGGCTTCTTCGAGCCGACCGTGCTGACGGGCGTCACGCCGGCGATGAACGTCGCGAAGGAAGAGACGTTCGGCCCGCTCGCGCCGCTGTTCAAGTTCAGCAGCGACGACGAGGTGATCCAGTTCGCGAACGACACCGAGTTCGGCCTGGCCGCGTACTTCTACAGCCGCGACATCGGCCGCGTGTGGAAGGTCGCCGAAGCGCTCGAATACGGGATGGTCGGCGTGAACACCGGCCTGATCTCGAACGAAGTCGCGCCGTTCGGCGGCGTGAAGCAGTCCGGCCTCGGCCGCGAAGGCTCGCACTACGGCATCGACGACTACGTCGTGATCAAGTACCTCTGCCTGGCTGTCTGACGGTTCGGGGCCTGTCGCTTCGGTGGCAAGCCCTGGCCGCCCGGCCGGAACCGGGCGGCCCGACGCGGGCCGGCGCCTCTCTCCGTCGTGCCCGCGTTACCTTCCCGCGATCACCGGAACGCATTCACCGCATCGACGAGCCGCGTCGCCTGCTGCTGCAGGCTCTCCGACGCCGCCGTGCTCTGCTCGACGAGCGCCGCGTTCTGCTGCGTGATGCTGTCGAGATGCACCACCGCCTGATCGACCTGCGTGACGCCCGAGCTCTGTTCGGCGGTCGACGCGCTGATCTCCGCGATCAGGTCCGACACCCGCTTCACCTGCGCGACGATGTCCTCCATCGTCCGGCCCGCGCCGTCGACGAGCTGCGCGCCCGATGAAATGCGCCCGACGCTGTTCTCGATCAGCGTCTTGATCTCCTTCGCCGCGTTCGCGCTGCGCTGCGCGAGCGCGCGCACCTCGCCCGCGACCACCGCGAACCCGCGCCCCTGGTCGCCCGCGCGCGCCGCCTCGACCGCCGCGTTCAGGGCGAGGATGTTGGTCTGGAACGCGATCCCGTCGATCACGCCGATGATGTCCGAGATCCGCCGCGAGCTGGCCGTGATGTCGTTCATCGTGCTGACGATCTCCGACACCGCCTGCCCGCCGCGCTGCGCCGCCTCGCTCGCGGACACCGACAGCTGGTTCGCCTGCAGCGCCGTCTGCGCGTTGCTGTCGACGGTGGCCGTCATCTGCGCCATCGACGCCGCCGTCTCCTGCACGCTCGACGCGGCCTGTTCGGTGCGTGCGCTCAGGTCGTTGTTGCCCTGCGCGATCTCGCTGCTCGCGCGCTGCACGTTGTGCACCTGTTCGCTGACGTCGTCGACCAGCCAGCGGAACATCAGCCCGAGCTGGTTGATCGTACGCAGCGTCATGCCGATCTCGTCCACGCGGTTCATCCGCACGCCGCTACGGCTCTCGCCGGTCGCGACGTTCAGCGCCTGATCGCGCAGCTGCTGCAGCGGGCGCACGATCTGCGCGTCGAGCCACACGCCCGCCGCCGTGGCGAGCACGGCCGTCACCGCCGCGAACGCCGCGAGCGGGATGCCCGTCAAGCCGCATGCCCAGCCCGCGCCGACCGTGGCCGGCGCCATCACGAGCAGCGCCGAGTGGATCCGCCCGCGCACCGACATCGTCTGCAGCAGGGACGCGGCGCGGAAGATCCCGGTGCGCACCACCAGCCCCTTGAAGAAGCGCCGGCCGCCGGCCTTGCCTTCGCGAAACGCGCGATACAGCGCATCGGCGGCCGCGGCCTCGTCGCGCGGCGCCTTCGTGCGCACCGACAGGTAGCCGTGCGGCTGGCCGTTGCGCATCACCGGCACCGCATTCGCGCGCACCCAGTAGTGATCGCCGTTCTTGCGGCGGTTCTTCACGAGCGCGGACCACGCCTCGCCGCCCTTCAGCGTCGCCCACATATCGGCGAACGCCTCCTTCGGCATGTCCGGGTGACGCACGAGGTTGTGCGGCTGGCCTTCTATCTCCTCGCGGGAATAACCGCTGATGTGGATGAACGTCGCATTTGCATAGGTGACGATGCTGTCGGGGTCGGTGGTCGACATCAGCGTCGCGTCGTCGGGAAACTCGAATTCGTGTTGGGTTACGGGCTGGTTATTGCGCATCAAGCAGAGCTCCGATTGGCGGGTCTTGTGCCCGCTTCAGGATTGACAACTCGGACCATTCGCCACCGGCGTTACTGCTCGCGAATGGTCATGCCTCTGCTCTTTCGGCAAACTTTTCAAAAACCTTACCCCTCACATGTAAAAAATATGACAAAAGCCGGTGCGTGCTGATTTATGTCAACGAAATCGATCAATGACGGCAGAATCTTTGCCAGGAAAGCATCCCCGGGTAATCACAGCGAATAATCGCAATCAAATGAATAGCAATGCGATTATTTCTGGTTCTAAAACAAAAATGAATCGCGATAAAAGCACGGGTATTCTCCGGCAGGCAATACACATAATCGGCAAGACGCCACATGCCGGATTAATGCGTCGGCAAACGCTTGCGCGCGCCGGTTTCGCCGCAGGGCCAGCAAACCAGGTGACGAAGCGGGCCGATACCCCGCCCCGCCCCGCCCGCATCACCGGAACGCGTTCACCGCATCGGCGCACCGCGTCGCCTGCTGCTTCAGGCTCTCCGATCCACTAAACGGTTCTTGCATCGGTGAAAGAAAACGCGCCCGGCCCAACAAGCAAAACCGCCCGGCCCCGCGCGACGCGCGCGAGAGCCGGGCGGTTGCCGACCTGAAGCGACGGGATGCGTGCGGCCAAGCCGCACGCGCGGCATCAGATGCGTTCGATCGCGAGCGCGATACCCTGGCCGACGCCGATGCACATCGTGCACAGCGCGTAGCGGCCCTTCGTGCGATGCAGCTGGTACATCGCGGTGGTGACGAGCCGCGCGCCCGATGCGCCGAGCGGGTGGCCGAGCGCGATCGCGCCGCCGTTCGGGTTCACGCGCGGATCGTCGTCCGCGACGCCGAGCATGCGCAGCACCGCGAGCCCCTGCGACGCGAACGCCTCGTTCAGCTCGATCACGTCGAACTGGTCGATCGTCATGCCGAGCCGCGCGAGCAGCTTCTGCGTGGCCGGCGCCGGGCCGATGCCCATCACGCGCGGCGCCACGCCCGCCGTCGCCACGCCGAGCACGCGCGCGCGCGGCGTCAGGCCGAAGCGCTTCGCGCTGGCCTCGTTCGCAAGCAGCAGCGCGCATGCGCCGTCGTTGACGCCCGATGCGTTGCCGGCCGTGACCGTGCCGTCCGGGCGCACGACGCCCTTGAGCTTCGCGAGCGCCTCCAGCGACGTCTCGCGCGGATGCTCGTCGCGCGACACGACGAGCGGGTCGCCCTTCTTCTGCGGAATCGTCACCGCGACGATTTCCTCGGCGAGCGAGCCGTCCTGCTGCGCACGCGCGGCCTTCTGCTGGCTGCGCAGCGCGAACAGGTCCTGGTCCGCGCGGCTGACGTTGTAGTCGGTCGCGACGTTCTCGCCCGTCTCCGGCATCGAGTCGACGCCGTGCAGCTGTTTCATCAGCGGGTTGACGAAGCGCCAGCCGATCGTCGTATCGAAGATATCGGCCTGGCGTGCGAACGCGCTCGCCGACTTGCCCATCACGAACGGCGCGCGGGTCATGCTCTCGACGCCGCCCGCGATCATCAACGCGGCCTCTCCGGACTTGATCGCGCGCGCGGCGGAACCGACGGCGTCCATCCCGGAGCCGCACAGCCGGTTGATCGTCGAGCCCGGCACGTCGATCGGCAGGCCCGCCAGCAGCGCGGACATGCGCGCGACGTTGCGGTTGTCCTCGCCCGCCTGGTTCGCGCAGCCGTAGATCACGTCGTCGATCGCGGCCCAGTCGACGTCGCGGTTGCGCTCGACCAGCGCCTTGAGCGGCACCGCGCCCAGATCGTCGGCGCGCACGCCGGACAACGCACCGCCATAACGCCCGATCGGGGTGCGGATGGCATCACACAGAAAAGCTTCGGTCATCAAGTGTCTCCAGGAATCCGGGAAATGGAACGGGCACCCCCGTTGCATTGCCCGCCGGGATGCGCTTTAATGTTCTATATACGAACATAAGATCGTGTATCGAACGTTCGATGCATCATAGGGAGCGTGGGGACGACCTGTCAAGCGCCGGCAGCGGCCGCGTGGTTGGCGTGTCAGGCCCCATGCGCTATCTTCTCGGCTGCACGACATTTCGACAGGTCATGACTACCGAAGACATCCAGAAACCCGGCGACTCCTACGTCCAGTCGTTCGCACGCGGGCTCGCGGTGATCCGCGCGTTCGACGCGAACCGTCCCGAGCAGACCCTCACCGAGGTTGCGTCGGCCACCGGCCTGACGCGCGCGGGCGCGCGCCGGATCCTGCTCACGCTGCAGACGCTCGGCTACGTCGAGGCGGACGGCCGGCTGTTCCGGCTCACGCCGCAGATTCTCGAGCTCGGCTTCGCGTACCTGACGTCGATGCCGTTCTGGAATCTCGCGGAACCGGTGATGGAGCAGCTGTCCGCGCAGATCCACGAAAGCTGCTCGGCCGCGGTGCTCGACCGCACCGAGATCGTCTACGTGCTGCGGGTGCCGACGCACAAGATCATGACGATCAACCTGTCGATCGGCAGCCGGCTGCCCGCGTACTGCACGTCGATGGGCCGCGTGCTGCTGTCCGCGCTCGACGACGCGGCGCTCGACGCGACGCTCGCGCAAAGCGGCATCCGCGCGCACACGCAGCGCACGATCACGGATCCCGGCGAACTGAAGGCGACGATCGCGCAGGTGCGCCAGCAGGGCTGGGCCGTCGTCGACCAGGAACTCGAAGTGGGGCTGATGTCGATCTCCGCGCCGATCCGCAACCGGCGCGGGCAGATCATCGCGGCGATGAACGTGAGCGGCAACGCGCAGCGGCATACCGCGAAGCAGATGGTGAAGGAGTTTCTGGGGCCGCTGCAGCAGGCGGCGCAGACGGTGTCGGAGCTGGTCGCGCGGCGCGGGTGACGCGCGGCCGCGCGGCAGATGCCGGGCCCGCGCAACGCGGGTCCCGACGCATGACGGCGGCGGCGGTCCACGTGGCGCTCGACGTGAACCGCGCCACCCGCACGCGCCGCGCCCGGGCATTCAGTCGCCCGCTTCCCCCGCCGTCTCCCGCAGCATCGCCACCGCCGCCAGCGACACCAGCACGCACACCGCGACATACCCGGCCGGCGCGAACTTGCTGCCCGTGGCCTGCACGAGCCACGTCGCGACGAGCTGCGACGTGCCGCCGAAGATCGTCACCGCGAGCGCATAGGCGATCGAGATGCCGGTCGCCCGCACGCGGCGCGGGAACGATTCGCACATCAGCGCGAATTCCGATGCGGAGCCCATCGAGTAGAACAGCAGCATCAGCGCGGTCATCGGCAGGATGACCGACAGCGACGGATGGCGGTTCATCAGCCAGAACGCCGGAAACAACAGCGCGACGAGCACGCCGCGGCCGACGAAGATCGGCAGGCGCCGGCTGCCGATGCGGTCCGACAGCCAGCCGAACAGCGGGCACGTGACCAGCATCACGCAGCCCGACGCGACGCCGACGAACATCGACAGCTTCATCGGCAGCCCGAGCGTGTGGATCGCGTAAGTCGGCATGTAGAACGTCAGGATATAGGTCGACACGGTGCCGCCCATCACCGTGAGCATCAGCAACAGCACCGTGCGCGTGTGCTTCGAGAACAGCTCGCGCAGCACGCCGCCGTCGATGCCGTGATGGCTGTCGCCGGGCGCATCGTCCGCGAGCCGGCGGCGCAGATACATGCCGACCGGCGCGATCAGCACGCCGACGAGGAACGGCAGCCGCCAGCCCCAGCTTTCCAGCGCGTCCTTCGTCATCGTGTTCGACAGCAGCGCCGCGAAGCCCGAGCCCATCAGCGCGGCGCCGCCCTGCGTCGCGAGCTGCCAGCTCGCGCGGAACGCACGCCGCGACACGCCGCCCTGTTCGAGCAGCGTCGTCGTCGCCGCGCCGAATTCGCCGCCCTGCGAGAAGCCTTGCAGCAGCCGCGCGAACACGACGAGCAGCGGCGCGGCCACGCCGATCTGCGCATAGGTCGGCGCGATCGCGATCAGGCCCGTGCCGAGCGCCATCAGCATGATCGTCAGGTTCAGCGCGGCCTTGCGTCCCTTGCGGTCCGCATAGACGCCGAGCACGACGCTGCCGAGCGGCCGCGTGAAGAAGCCGGCGGCGAACGTCGCGACCGACAGCAGCAGCGACGTGGTCGAATCGCTCGACGGGAAAAACAGCTTGCCGATCAGCACCGCGAAGAAGCCGTACACGGTGAAATCGAAGAATTCCAGCCAATTGCCGATCACGGCAGCGGCGATGGCACCGCGCCGCGTGACGGCAGGCGCGCCCGGCGCGCGGATGTCGGCGGCCCCCGTCGACGCGGGGTGCAGCGCGAGATGGTCTTTCTGCATCGTTGTCGTCTCCTCTCGATGCGGCCGGAAGCGCCGGCCGCGCGCCGCTGCGATCACCGACCGAGGTAGCGCTCCACGAGGCGCGTCCAGAACGCCGCGCCGATCGGCAGGTTGCGATCGTTGAAGTCGTATTTCGGGTTGTGCACCATGCAGCCGTCCTCGCCCGCGCCGTTGCCGAGGCGCACGAACGAGCCCGGGCGCTGCTGCAGCATGAACGCGAAATCCTCGCTGCCCATCAGCAGGTCGGTCTGCTCGACCACGTGCGCATCGCCGACGAGCTCGCGCGCGACCTGCGCGGCGAAATCCGTTTCGTCATCCGAATTGACGACGACCGGATAGCCTTCGATGTACTCGACGTTGGCCGTCGCACCGTAGCTCGCGGCCTGCGTCTCGGCCAGCTCGGTGATGCGGCGCTTGAGCAGCGCGCGGACTTCAGGGCTGAACGAGCGCACGCTCAGCTCGAGCCGCGCGCCGTGCGGAATCACGTTGTTCGCGGTGCCCGCGTGCATCGAGCCGACCGTGACGACGGCCGGCTGCGCGGGGTCGACGTTGCGCGCGACGATCGTCTGCAGCGCCATCACGATGCTCGCGGCGACGACGACCGGATCGACGGTGAGATGCGGCCGCGCCGCGTGCCCGCCGACGCCTTCGATCGTGATGATCGCCTTGTCGCCGGCCGACATGAACGGGCCGCGCCGCGTGAGAAACACGCCGGGGGCCGCGCCGGGATGGTTGTGCATGCCGAACACCGCGTCGCACGGAAAGCGCTCGAACAGGCCGTCGTCGATCATCTTCTTCGCGCCGCTGTCGACGCCATGCTCCTCGGCCGGCTGGAAATACAGGTGCACGGTGCCCGAGAAGTTGCGGGTCTTCGCGAGATGCTGCGCGGCGCCGAGCAGCATCGTCGTGTGGCCGTCGTGGCCGCACGCGTGCATCTTGCCGTGCGTCGCGCTGGCGTATGGCAGGCCGGTCGCCTCGACGATCGGCAGCGCGTCCATGTCCGCGCGGATGCCGATGCTGTGCGCGCCGTCGCCCACCCGCAGCGTGCCGACCACGCCGGTCCGGCCGACGCCGCGCGTGACCTGCCAGCCCCATTGCGCGAGCTTGTCGGCGACGAGCGCGGCGGTTTCGACTTCCTCGTACGCGAGTTCCGGATGGTGGTGGATGTGATGGCGGATCTCGCGCAGCCCGGCGGCGGCGGGCTGCAGATCCTCGACTTCGGTGAAACGGGTGTCGGTCATGAAGGGGCTCCGGCTCATGTTCTGGTGTGACGTCCGCGTCGGCAGGGCGACGCAAGCGAGCCACTATATCGAGCCAAATCCCGTTCAATAAGATGCTAAATTTTTCACCGCGATAAGCAATTTTAATCAGGGTTTTCCCGAGCGATGCAGCCCGATGCAAGCGCGTTCCGGCGCCCGCGCTATCGCCCGTCCCAGCGCGCCTTGGCCCGCTTCAACGCATACGTCGAGCCGTAGCCGAGCTCGCGCGCCAGCGCCTTGGCCGACGATCCGGCATGGCCGTGATACTCGAGCGCCCGCGCGCGCCGCACCTCGTCGCGCAACCCGCGATAGCTGACGCCCGCGCGTTCGAATTCCCGCTGCATGCCGCGATGCGACACGCCGATCAGGCCGGCCAGCTCCTCGGATTTCAGCACGCCGCCGTACTCGTGCAGGCACTGCAATGCCCGGGTGACGATGCGGTCGGGCTTCCATGCCCGCAGCTCGCGCTCGCGCTGCTCGCACAGGTTCCGCGCCACTTCGTACTCGATCTCGTGGTGGTAGAACAGCGGCGCCGACAGACAGCGCCGGGGCATCACGATCGACGTGCTCGGCATGTCGAACAAGACCTCGCATCCGAGCGCCGCTTCGTAGTGTTCCGGATGACGCGGGCGCGGGAAATCGAAGGTGATGCGCTTGAACGCCGGCAGCGGCTGCACGAGGTCCGACACTTCCCGCACGGACGCGCCGACGCACATCGCCGTGTTCAGGATGCGCAGGTCCGACCGATACGCATAGCCGCCGATCGTGATGACCGCGTCATCGTCGTACTCGTGCAGCACCGACTTGAAGTACGTGATGGCCAGCAGCGGATACGCGTACGCGAGATTCAGCGCATCGCGCAAGGTCGGGCTCACGAGCATCGCGTGCCCGCGCACGCCGTACGCGGTCACGGGAATGGCCTTCCCGATCGTGAGGCCGATCGACTCGTCCGCGGTGACGCGCAGCGCATTGGCGAGCACGATGAGTTCCTGCGCGTGCGATACGATCAGGTCCGGTTTGGCCAGGTCGGCCGTGGTGATGCCGGAGCCCTCCAGCAGCGCGTCGACCGGATGGCCGAGCTTTTCGAGCACCCGGACCGTGATGATGATGGTATGCAGGGGCGCCGGGCTTCGGCTCGCAAGGTCGGCCGCCAGCGGTGTCGCGCGCTGCATGGCTCAGCGCGTCAGGGCTTTCGTGTAGATCACCTGCACGCCATAGGCGTCCAGGTTGCCGCGCTGCCATCCGTGCCCCTGGTAGAAGCGATCCGCATTCGACCCGGGGTCCGTCACGAGCGTGACGGTCTGCACGCCCTGCGCCGCGAGCCAGTCGAGGGCCTTCGCCAGCAAGGCCCCGCCGATGCCGCGGCGGTGATAGTCGGGGCGCACGAACAGCCCGCTGATCATCGGCGTTTCCGTGACGATCGGCAAGCACACGCCCGCCGCGACGCCGCTCGCTTCGTCGACGCAGATCCACCCGCCGCCCTGGTTGATCTGCTCGAGAATCAGGCTGCGGTCCAGCAAATGCACCTGGTGCGGATGGATGCGGTTCTCCTTGACCGAAAACCGGATATCGTAGAAATCGCCAATGTCCTGTTCCGTCAACGGGCGAATGGAAAGATCGTTCAGTTCGCGACTTTTCAATGGGTCTCCACGCAAAGGCTGCAATTCATACCCCGATAATCAACAAAATCGTTCACAATTCTAATATTTAAAATTAACCGACACGAACTATATGATAAGTCCATCGGAATGCACCGCGCATGGCGCATAAGGTGGTCATATTGGCGCAAAAGGTGCAAATCCGCCATCTCGGCGCTTTGCGCTTCCGGTAAGCTTTAACTCGTCAACCTATACCAAAGAAGGTCGGATGCCATGGGGGATGCGCGCATGCGCGAACGTCGGATCACGCTGTCGGCAAGGCATCTCGGGTGCGGGCCCGCGGCCATCCTGCTCGTCGCCGGCATGCTCGCGCCGATTGCCGTGGTGCTGTATGTGTCGCTTTGCCGGCCGCTCGATTTTGGCGGCGTCGCGTGGGCGTCGCACTCGCTGGATGCCTACATCGGCCTGATATTCGAACATGATTTCGATGGAAATTCTGTATTTAGATCGGCCTATCTGACCATCTTTTTCCGCTCATTCTTTTTCGCGGCGGCAACCACGATCATTTGCATCCTGACAGGATTGCCGACGGCATTATTCATTGCCACCCAGAAATCCTCGCGGCGCACGACGTTTCTGTTGCTCGTGATCGCGCCGTTCGCCATCAGTCTCGTCGTGCGCGCGTACGGCTGGGTGATCCTGCTCGCGGACGGCGGCCCCGTGAACCAGGGATTGAACGCGCTGCTCGGCCGGCCGGAGGCATTGGGCATCCTGTATTCGAACACCGCCACGATGATCGGCCTCGTCTCCATTTTCTTCCCGTTCATGGTGTTGCCGATCTACGCGACGCTTCGCGAGTTCGACTGGGAAATCGCCGAAGCGGCCGCCACGCTCGACGCATCGCCCGCCGCCGTGCTGCGCCAGGTCGTGATCCCGGCCAGCATGCCGGGCATCCGGGCCGGCATCGCGCTGGTGTTCGTGCCCGCGCTGGGCGCGTACGTCGTCCCGGACCTGCTCGGCGGCGCCAAGTCGATGATGGTCGGCAATCTCGTGCAACTGGCGTTTACGTCCGACCGCAACTGGCCGCTGGGCGCCGCCCTGTCCGTCGCGCTGATCGGCCTCGTCGGGCTGGTCGCCTGGTTTGCGCGCCGCGCGCCGCTCCTGCCCGTGCGCGGCGCCAGCGGCCGCGACAGCAACGCCACCTACCCGGGCGCGGCATGGGTCGCGCTGCCGATGCTGGCGTTTCTCTACGCGCCGATCCTCGCACTCGTCGTCACCAGCTTTTATGCGGGGCCGTCCGCGCTGGTCTGGCAGGGATTCGCATTGGACAGCTACGCGCAGGTGCTGGCCGACGACAACCTGGTGCGCGCCGCGTTGACCTCGCTCTGTCTCGCCGGCCTGACCGTCGTCATCGTGACCGCCGTGGCCGTGCCGGCCGCGATCGCCATCGGCGACGGCAACGCCGGAATCGCGTCGCTGTTCGAGCAGGTGCTGAAGCTTCCGCTCGTCGTCCCGGAGATCGTGCTGGCCATCGCGACGCTGCTCGGCTTCGCGGCGCTGTCGATCGAGCTGGATTTCCTGACCGTGCTGTTCGCGCATGCCGTGTTCTGCCTGCCGGTCGCGTATCTGCCGATCCGGGCGAGCGTGCAGAAGATCGACCGGGACCTGCTCGACGCGGCCGCGACGCTGTCGGCCACGCCGTTCCAGACGTTCCGGTGCGTGACGCTGCCGCTCATCTGGCCGGGGATCATGACCGGCGCGATCCTGAGCTTCGTCACGTCGCTCGACGATTTCGTCACGACCTACTTCGTGGCCGGCGCGGGCGTGATCACGCTGCCGACCTACATCTACGGCGCGCTCAAGATCGGCGTGTCGCCGAAGATCAGCGCGATCTCCACGATCGTGATCGCCGCGTCCGCGCTGCTCGTGATCGCCGGCGCGGCGCTGAACCGGCGCCAGCAGCATCGCGAAAGGAATCCGGAGGCGAGCGCCCCCACCTTGATGACCACACCTGTACGACTAGCAAGGGGTATTGAGTGAAGAAACTGATTCTCGCCGCGGCATGTTCGTTGTCCGTTGCCGCGCACGGTGCCGAATTGCATTTTGCGAACTGGCCGGACTATTTCCCGCCATCGCTGCTGACGAAGTTCCAGAAGGAGACGGGCATCAAGGCCACGCTCGACACCTACGACAGCGACGCGACCCTCCTGACCAAGCTCCAGGCGGGCGGCGGCAGTTACGACGTGGTGGTGGCCGGCGACTACTACGTGCCGGTGCTCGCGAACGGCGGCCTGCTGACGAAGCTCGACAAGACGAAACTGCCGAACCTCGTCAACGTCAAGCCGGAGTACCGCCACCCGACGTTCGATCCCGGGCGCGACTATGCGATGCCGTACACCATCGTGCTCACCGGGATTTCGTACGACAGCGCGCGGGTGCCCGGCGGCAAGCTGGACGACACGTGGAAATCGTTCTTCGAACCCGCCGAATCGCTGCGCGGCCAGGTGGCCGACCTCGATGTGCAGGAAGAGCTGTACATGGCCGCGAGCTGGTATCTCGGCCAGAACGAATGCACCGAGAGCGCCGCCGATGCGAAGCGAGTGCTCGGCGTGCTGATGAAGCAGAAGCCGTACGTCAAGGTGTACAGCAACGACGGCGTGGTCGACCGGATCGCGTCCCGCCAGGTGATCGTCGAGCAAAACTGGAACGGCGCGAGCGTGCGCGCGCAGAAGCTGCTGCCCAGCGTGCGTTTCGCGTATCCGCGCGAAGGCGTGCGGCTGTTCATGGACAGCCTGCTGATACCGGCCAGGGCGAAGAACGTTCCGGAGGCCTATACGTTCATCAACTGGATGATGAAGCCGGAGAACATTGCGGTCGTGTCGAACGCGCTGAAGTACGACAACGCGATCTCGGGCGCCGAGAAGTTCATGGAGCCCGCGCTGCTCGCCAATCCCGCGGTCGTCACGCCCGCAGCGCTGAAAGGCCGCCTGAAGCCGTTCCAGATGTGCTCGGCGGCGGCCGTCACGCTGCGCAACAAGGTCTGGGCAAAGCTGAAGGAATGAGCGGCACACGCCGCACCCTGCAACATCGGTCCATTTTCATCCCGAGACTCATCGGAGAGAGTCACCATGGCACATGATCCCCAAGAATCCTATGGCGCGCTGAAACACAAGCTCGGCGAAATTCAGGCGGCCATCGACGAAGCGCGCAAGCGGGAAATCGCGTCGGTCCTCGCGTCCATCAGAAAGACCATGATCGAATACGACATCACGGAACGCGATCTCTTTGGCGAACGCAGCCGCGCCGGCGGCCGGAACAGCCGGATCGGCCGCCTCAAGCCCAAGTACCGCAATCCGGAGACGGGCGAGACCTGGGCCGGGCGCGGACGCCCGCCGCGATGGATCTCGGGCAAGCGCTTCGACGCGTTCCTGATTCGCCCCGACGCGTAGGCCGGCCGCGACGCGCGCCGGCGCGTTATCGGCCGGCAGGCGCTTCTCGGGCGGATAGAGCATCGTGTGCCGGGCGATCCGCCATAGCGGCTATGTCGAGAAGCCCTCCTGCCTGCCGGCGGCGCTCACGCGCCGGGAATCGGCAGCACCGGCATCACGTCGATCGACTCGCCCGGGAAGATCGTGAAATGCGGGTGACCTTCGAACCGTCTGGCCGCGTGCGCGTGCGACGCGGCGCGCACGACCGTGAAGGCCGTCAGCGCATTGGCCGTATCGGCGATACCGTGCTCGCCGATCGTCTTGGTCTTGCCGAGCGGCCCGCCGATCTCGATGATCGATGCCTGATGCCGCTCGACCCACGCCTTCCATGCCGCGATGCCGTCCCGCTCCCGCGCATGCCGCTCCTGGTCCGTCAGCGCAAGCCACGCCTTCATGCGCGGGCTGTCCTTGCTGCCGAGGTAAACGGCGAGCGGGATCCCTACGACAAGCGCAGCCGCCTGCTCAGCCTGACGCCGGCCGGCCATCGCCTGTTGGCCAAGGCATTCCCGGTGTGGCAACAGACCCACGCCGGGATCGAGAAGCCGTTTTCCGCGGAGGAGATGGACCGGCTGCGCGACCGGTTGCGCGCGTTTTCTTAAGCGCTTGCAACATAAAAAGCAGCCCGGCAACGCCGGTGCTACGATCGGGCTTTACCTCGCGGAGCCGCCATGAACGCACTGGGCATCGTCTCGGAATCGTCGACCCGCACTGCCGGCAATCGGCCGCCGTTCATTCCGTCGTTCGGGTTCCATGAACGCCATCAATCGCGGCCGATCGACGCGCCGCCCGGGCGCATCATCGACACCGTCGCATCGCTGGACATGCGTACCGACCCGATCGTCGATGCGCTGCTGACCGTGCGCGAATTCCCGTCGTCGGTGATCGGCGCGCTGCGCAATCCGGCCGGGCAACGCGAACGCGCGCCCTTCGGCCTCGGCACGTTCACGCCGCTGCAGCGCGACGAGCGCTCGCTCGTGCTCGGCCTCGTCGGCCGCTTCTGGCGCCCGGATCTCGACGTGCGCGCCATCGCCGACGCCGGCGCCTTCATGCGCCACGCCGATCCACGCGATGCGAAGCTCGTGCTGCGGTTCGAGGTGGTCGACTGCGGTCACGGCGCCCACGCGCTGCGCACCGAAACCTTCGTGCATTGCCCGACGACGCGCACGCGGCTCCTGTTCATGCCGTACTGGCTCGCGATCCGGCTGGCGAGCGGCTGGATCCGCCGCCGCACGCTGACGGCCGTGGAAACGGCGCTCGCCTGACGGGCGGATGGCGCGCGGGCCGCGTCAGAACGGCTTGATCACGACCAGCCCGACGACGATGCCCGTCGCGATCACGACCGCGCCCCCGGCCTGCCCGAGCCATGGTTTGGGCACGACGGCGAGATCGTCACGCTCCATGCGCCGCAGCGTGCCGGACAGGATGCCGTGCAATGCGGAAAGCGCGATCACGACGACGAGCTTCGCCGACAGCCACGCCGCGCCGAACCAGTGCCCGTGCAGCGCGAGCGCAATGCCGGTGATCCAGACGAGCGCGAGCGCCGGCGCCGTCACGGCGCGATCCCAGCGCCGCGCCGCGCGCTGCACTGCGAGATTGGCGATGCGCACGCACACGGACAGCATCAGCAGCCCGCCCGCGAACGTGACGACGGCCAGCACGTGAGCGGCCTTGAGCAGCAGGTAGGTCATTGCGCCCCCCGCCTGCGCGCGATCCACCCGGCGCTCGCCAGCCCCGCGAACGGCACGACGGCCGACAGCACGAGCCGCGCGACTTCCGCCTTGCTCCACAGCCCGCTCGACGCCGTGCCCACCACCGCCCACACGTACGTCACGAAAGCGAGCCCGTGGATCGGGCCCATGATCGACACCGCGGCCGGATAGCCGGCCAGATGCTTCAGCGGCACGGCGACGCACACCAGCGCGACGAGCGTGGTCGCTTCCAGCAACGACAGGTACTGCAGGTTCCGCAACGCGGTGCGGTCGTCTTGTTTCATTTGCCAGTCTCCATGTGGGTGCCGCGATTGTCGCGTGTGGAGCGGTCGCGAGCCATTGGCTAAAATGCCATCTTTCAACGGAATCTGGCCACGGCCTCGAAGCCCATGCATACGGTCGCCGTTCTCGCGCTGCCCGACGTCGTCCCGTTCGATCTCGGGCTCGCATGCGACTCGTTCGCGCGCGTGCGCGCCCCCGGCGAGGCGGGCGCCTACCGCGTGCGCGTCTGCAGCGAGCAGCCGCGTGTCGCCGGCGAGCTGTTCGAACTGCGGCCCGCGTTCCGCCTCGACGGGCTGGACGATGCCGATACGATCGTCGTCCCCGGCACGTCCGCGCCGCTGGCGCCCACCTCGCGCCGCGTGCTCGCGGCATTGCGCGCGGCGGCCGGACGCGGCTGCCGGATCGCGTCGATCTGCAGCGGCGCGTTCGTGCTCGCGGAGGCGGGGCTGCTCGACGGCTTGCGCGCCACGACGCACTGGCTCGCGGCGGCGGAACTCGCGCGCCGCTATCCGCGCGTGTCGGTCGACCCGAACGTGCTGTTCGTCGACAACGGCCAGGTGCTGACGTCGGCCGGCGCGGCGGCCGGCCTCGATCTGTGCCTGCACATGATCCAGGCCGACTACGGCGCCGCGGTCGCCGTCGACGCCGCCCGCTGCGCGGTGGCGCCGCGCGTGCGCGAGGGCGGGCAGGCGCAGTTCATCGCCCCCGAGCGGCCTGCCGGCGCCGACGGGCTGCACGACCTGCTCGACTGGCTGCACGCGAACCTGCACCGGCCGCTCACGCTCGACGCGATGGCGCGCCAGGCGTCGACGAGCGTGCGCACGCTGACGCGGCGCTTTCACGAGCAAACGGGCACGTCGCCGCGGCAATGGCTGCAGACCGCGCGCGTGCGGCATGCGCAGCAGCTCCTCGAAGTGACGGCGCTGTCGATCGAGCATGTCGCGACGGAAGCCGGCTTCGGCTCGGTCACCGCCTTCCGCGAGCGTTTCGCCCGCATCGTCGGAACCTCGCCGCAGCGGTATCGGCAGGCGTTCCGGGCCAGGTCGGGCGCGTAGCACGCGATGGCCATCCGGCGCGTGCGCGCGCTCCGCAGAAAAGACTTCCCGCCCGATGCCGCACCCGGGCGTTCACGCGTTTCCGGACCCGACCTATGACCCGCATCCGCAGCCCCCTGAACATCGCGCAGCTCCAGGCCTTCGTGTCGGCCGCGCACCACCGGAGCCTGCGCGCCGCCGCGCGCGAGCTCGGCGTCACGCAGCCCGCGATCACCCATACGATCCGCGAGCTGGAGACGGCGCTCAGCGCGGAGCTGCTGGCACGCAGCGTGCGCGGCGTCGAGCTGACCGCCTGCGGCCACGCGCTGCTGCCGCGCGCCGAGCAGCTGCTCGGCGACATGCGCCGCACCGTCGAGGCGGTCGAGCAGGTGAAGGGCGAAATGTCGGGACGCGTCGCGCTCGGCACGATGCCGTCGATCGCGCTGACGGCGCTGCCGCACGCGGTGACGGCGTTCCGCCGGACGATGCCGGACGTGAGCCTGCATCTGGAAGAAGTGACCGTGCCGGACGCGCTCGCGCAATTGCGCAACGGCACGCTCGACATCGCTGCGATGCACCATGTCCCGACGCTCGACCGGGAATTCACGCAGCGGCCGCTGTGCTCGATAGAATTCACCGTCGTGATGCGCGACGGCCATCCGCTCGCGCATGCGCGCCGGCTGGAGGAGTTGCTCGATGCCGAATGGATCGTCACGGTCGGCGCCGACCAGTTTCCGCACAGCGTGATGCTGACGATGTTCGACGCGCGGGGCCTGCCGCGGCCGAAACGCCTGCTGCGCTCGCCGATGTCGTTCGCGGTGACGCTCGGGCTCGTCGCGCGCTCGGACGTGATCGGCTGCTTCACGCGCCCGCTCGCCGCGATGGTCGCGCCGCTCGGCGTCCGCACCGCCGAGCTCGACGAAACCCTGCCGCGCTTCGACCTGTCGATCATCGCGCGGCGCGACCTGCTGCCGACGCCCGCCGTCACCCGGTTCGTCACGTGCCTGCAGCAGGCGGTCAACGAAACGCTGGGCTGAATCGTTCCTGCCATTGAAGCGGCTGCGTTGGCGTTGCGGCGCCGCCGCGGGGCCCGCCTTGCGGCCGGTGCAAGCCTGTTGTCAGCGAGCGCCGGCCCTAGGGACATTTCCTAGGCGCACCGGCGGTATTTTGTCTTGATAATCTCCGCACGTCGTGCGCCCCCATCGGGCGCGCGAAACGGACCGTCCGACGCGAAGCCGCGCCGGGCAGCACGCTTACGGCGCGGCACAACCGCGCACCCATCGAACAAAACGAGGAGTCACCGAGTGAAAAAAATTCTTGCGGCTGTGACGGTTGCCCTGCTCGCCGTATCGGCCGGCAGCGCGTCCGCGAAGGACTGGACCACCGTGCGTTTCGGCGTCGACGCAAGCTACCCGCCTTTCGAATCGAAAGGCCCGGACGGCAAGGTAGTTGGCTTCGACGTCGACCTCGGCAACGAAATCTGCACGCGCATGAAGGCGAAGTGCGTGTGGATCGAGAATGACTTCGACGGCATGATCCCGGCGCTGAAGGCGCGCAAGTTCGACGGCGTGCTGTCGTCGATGTCGATGACGCCGGCGCGTCAGGAGCAGATCGCCTTCTCGGCGAAGCTGTTCAACACGCCGACGCGCCTCGTCGCGAAGAAGGGTTCGGCGCTGATGCCGGACGCGAAGTCGGTGAAGGGCCACCGCATCGGCGTCGAGCAGGGCACGATCCAGGAAACCTACGCGAAGACCTACTGGGCGCCGGCCGGCGCGACGGTGGTGCCTTACCAGAACCAGGACCAGGTGTACGCCGACCTGATCGCGGGCCGCCTCGACGGCGCGCTGCAGGACGCGGTGCAGGCCGACATCGGCTTCCTGAAGACGCCGCGCGGCAAGGACTTCCAGTTCGCCGGCGCGGATATCGACGATCCGAAGACGCTCGGCAACGGCGCGGGCATCGGCCTGCGCAAGGAAGACGGCGACCTGAAGGCGAAGATCGACAAGGCGATCGGCGACATGCGCAAGGACGGCACGTACGACAAGATCGCGAAGAAGTACTTCGATTTCGACGTCTACGGCAAGTAAGCCGCGCGCGGTTTCCGCGCACGCAGACGGGCTCCGCGAGGGGCCCGTTTTTATTTGTGCGGCGCACCGCCGAACGCGTTTTTTTCCGGGCCAAGCGGATGATTCGAAAGGCAAAAACCGTCGATCCGGCACCGGTTTGATGGGTTCGCGAAAGGCAACGTACAATCGATCTTCCACGCACACCGGATCATTCGCGGCTGCGCCGCACTCTCTCATCATGCAAACGCAGACCCATCCGCTGATTTCCCCCGCCCTCGGCACCGAGCGCCAGATCACGAGCTTCCACTACGGCCCGCGCGGCGGCCAGAAGATCTACATCCAGTCGTCGCTGCACGCCGACGAACTGCCCGGCATGCTGGTCGCCACGCTGCTGCGCCGCAAGATCGCCGCGCTCGAGAGCGCCGGCAAGCTGCGCGGCGAAATCGTGATCGTGCCGGTGCCGAACCCGATCGGCCTCGCGCAGCACGTGTTCGGCGATCACCTCGGCCGCTTCGAGCTCGGCTCGATGCAGAACTTCAACCGCAATTTCTACGATCTCGCGGCACTCGTGCTGCCGCGCGTCGAATCGCGCCTGACGGGCGACGCGCAGCGCAACGTCGCGGTCGTGCGCGCCGCCATGCGCGAAGCGCTCGACGAGCAGGCACCGCGCACCGAGCTCGAATCGCAGCGCCTCGCGCTGCAGAAGCTGTCGCACGACGCCGACATCGTGCTCGACCTGCATTGCGACAACGACGCGGTGATGCACCTGTACACGAACCCCGACCTGTGGAACGACGTCGAGCCGCTCGCACGCTATCTCGATTCGCAGGCGTCGCTGCTCGCGCTGAACTCGGTCGGCAATCCGTTCGACGAGATCCACAGCTTCTGCTGGTCGGACCTGCGCGCGCGCTTCGGCGACCGCTTCCCGATCCCGAACGGCGCGATCTCGGTCACCGTCGAGCTGCGCAGCGAGCGCGACGTGTCGTACGACTTCGCGGAAAAGGACGCGCAGGCGATCGTCGAATACCTGACCGGGCGCGGCGTGATCGACGGCACGCCCGCGCCGCTGCCGCCGCTCGCGTATCCGGCCACGCCGCTCGCGGGCACCGATCCGCTCGTCGCGCCGGTGTCGGGCGTGATCGTGTTCCGCACGCCGGTGGGCGCGTGGATCGAGGCGGGGCAGGAAGTGGTCGACATCGTCGATCCGCTGACCGATCGCGTCATCACGCTGAAGAGCAGCGTATCGGGCGTGCTGTACGCGCGCCAGGTCGTGCGCTTCGCGACGGCCGGCATGGAAGTGGCGCGCATCGCCGGCGCGACGCCGATCCGCACGGGCTCGCTGCTGTCGGCCTGAGCCGCGGCGCCGGCCGCCGGCGCCCACGCAAAAGACATCGCCCGCTCACGCGGGCGATGTCGTTTTCGCGGGAAGCGCGCGCCGCAACCGGCCGCGCGCCTCGTCAGAACGCCGGAATGATCGCGCCGCCGAACTTCGCGTCGATGAACTTGCGCACGTCGTTCGACTCGTACGCCGCGACGAGCTTCTTCACCCACGGCTTGTCCTTGTCCTGCGCGCGCACCGCGATCAGGTTCGCGTACGGCCCCTTCAGGTCCTCGACCGCGATCGCATCCTTCTTCGGCGTCAGCCCCGCCTTCACCGCGTAGTCGGTGTTGATCGACGCGGCGTCGAGATCCGGCAGCGCACGCGGCAGCTGCGCGGCATCGAGCTCGACCAGCTTGATCTTCTTCGGGTTCTCGGCGACGTCGAGCGGCGTCGCGTTCACGCCGTTCGTGCCGGCGCCGGGCTTCAGCTTGATCACCCCGTACTTCTGCAGCAGCAGCAGCGCGCGGTTGCCGTTCGACGGGTCGTTCTGGATGCCGACCTTCGCGCCCACCGGCAAGTCATTGAGCGATTTGAGCTTTTTCGAATAGAAGCCCATCGGCATCGTGTAGGTCAGGCCGGCGTTGACGATCTTGTAGCCGCGCTGCTTGATCTGGCTGTCGAGGAACGGCTGGTGCTGGAACCCGTTCGCGTCGAGATCGCCGGCGTCGAGCGCGGCGTTCGGCTGCACGTAGTCGTTGAACTCGATGACCTTGAGCGCGAGGCCGTCGCGTGCGGCCACCTTCGTCACCACGGCCCAGATATCCGCGTCCGGGCCGCTCATCGTGCCGACTTTCAGTGTCTGCGATTCCGCGTGCGCGCCGGGCGCCGCGAGCATCAGGGCCGCGCCGAGCGCGGCAAGGCCGGTCAACCAGTTCGAGCGTCGCATGGTGGTGTCCTCTGTCCCGTGTCGTTGTATGAACGCGCATCGTCGCATGGGGCCGGATCGCCACCAACGAACCTTATTTCATGACCATATTCCCATACGGCATCAAACCTCAGGCGAATTCGGCATAACCGCCGCGATGGCAACCGGGCATGATTTGGTGTCGCATCGGCGCCACATTTCTTAAATATGACAAGAACTGTCACATTCATTACGTGCCCTGCCGATAAAGTTGCGGCCGGTCCGTAACAGCGCCGCCAGAGCGCCGGAACCGCAACTGGACACGCCATTTACTCGCTCGGAGAATCCTTTGAACAAGAAACTGTTGACCGCCGCCATCCTCGCAGCAACGGCCAGCGCGGCAAACGCACAAAGCAGCGTCACGCTGTACGGCCTCATCGATGCTGGTATCAGCTACGTGAACCACTCGAAGTCGGGCACCGGCAGCGACAAGCTGTTCAAGTTTGACGACGGCGTTGCGCAAGGCAGCCGCTGGGGCCTGCGCGGCACGGAAGACCTGGGCGGTGGCCTGAAGGCGATCTTCGTCCTCGAAAATGGCTTCAACGTCGGCACCGGCGTCGCCGGCCAAGGCCAGGCCATGTTCGGCCGTCAGGCATACGTCGGCCTGAGCCAGACGCAATACGGCACGCTGACGTTCGGTCGCCAGTACTCGTTCTCGACCGACGTGCTCGGCGCGAACTACTCGACCGGCGGCAACACGGTCGCAGGCAACTACGCTTACCACGTGAACGACGTCGATCAACTGACGTCGAGCCGTATCAACAACGCCGTGAAGTTCCAGAGCGCGAACTATGCCGGCCTGACGTTCGGCGCGATGTACGGCTTCTCGAACTCGACGGACTTCGCAGGCTCGGGCGCATCGACGGGCGGTTCGTCGCGCGCATACAGCTTCGGCCTGAACTACGCGAACGGCCCGTTCTCGGTCGGTGCCGCTTACACGGACATCCGCTTCCCGGCCAGCGCGTCGCCGCAATTCCCGACGAACATCGCAAACGTCCAGGTGACCAACATTCGCGACCTGCGCTCGTATGGCGTCGGTGGCCGCTACACGTTTGGCCCGGCAACGGCATGGGCGCTGTGGACGCGTACGCAGTTCACCCCGATCTCGGGCTCGGGCGGCACGTTCTACAACGCATATGAAGCCGGCGTGAAGTACGCGATCACCCCGGCCCTGTCGGCCGCTGCGGGCTACACGTACACGAACGCGACGAAAAACGGCGGCTCGGCTCACTGGAACCAGGGCAACCTCGCGCTCGACTACGCGCTCAGCAAGCGTACCGACGTGTACGGCCTCGTGATCTACCAGCGCGCATCGGGCGACGGCGTTCAGGCACAGATCGGTTCGAACACCGGCTACTTCAACACGTCGGGCACCGGTTCGTCGAACCAGCTCGCCGCTCGCGTCGGTATCCGTCACAAGTTCTAAAGCGTTCGCTTAACACGCGGATCACGACGGCAAAAGCGCCCCGCTCTCGAGCGGGGCGTTTTTTTATGTGCTTTTAAGTTTCGCTTAATTCTGGGTTGAGAGGATGCTCTCACCCCCCCTGTTGGCCGCCTGAGCATCGGCGGCTTTTTTTTTACCCCGGCAACACGGCCGGCCACCACGAGACAGGATCGGAGGCTAACGATGATCGAAGATACCGTTTTCAGCCATCTGCATGCGATTCTGACGCGCCGGCACTCGCTGCCCGTCCAGAGCTGTCGCGTGTCAGTCGAGATGCAGCGCCCGTGGGGGCGCCCGTACCGCCTCGTCGAATGGACGATGCATCTCGACGCGCCCGCGCGGCGCCAGGTCGTGCGGGCCGACGCAACCGACGAGGAAATCGCCGAAGTGGTCGCGTCGCACGTGCCGGGCCGCCTGTACGGCGACGGCCGGCTGCAATTCTGACGCCCAGCCGCCGCGTGCGGCACTCGGTCCCGTTCATGGCGGCCATGAAGTCTGCTACGCTGCGCGTTTTCGTCCATGCCACACACGATGGAAAACGCATTCAACGAACGCGGCGTGATGATCACGCGCAACGGCCTGTCGGCCGCCGGGCAAGTCTTCCCGTTGCGTGACATTCGCCACGTCGACGTCGTCACGATCCCCAAAAACAAACTCGTCCCGTCGCTCATCTCGCTGGTCGGCGCCGTGTCGGCTGCCGCCGGCGGCCTTTACGGGTCGAGCGTCGCGCTCGTCGTCGGCGCGATGCTGGTCGTCGTCGGCTACCTCACGTGGCTGACGCAGGACGTGACCTACCGGCTCGTCGTCGACATGCCCGACGGCAAGCGCGAAGCGCTGTCGAGCGTCGACGCCGAATTCGTCGAACGGGTCGCGCAGGTCGTGCGCACCGCCCAGGCGGCCAGCGCCGCGGGCTGACCCTCTCCGGTTCTTTCCGCCTCCTCTCGCGCCCGCTTTTCCGCACTGCCGGCGACCGCCTAGTATGGAAAGACCGGCGCCCGGCGCCGCATCGACCGAGGAGGTCGGCATGAACCCGCAATCGCTGTCCGGCATGCTCCGCGCGCAGGAATTGCTGCTCGTCTCGATGATTCGCGCGCTTCCCCTCGACGAGCGCCGCGCGCTCGCCGAAATCTTCGCCGAGCAGATCGCCTTCGCCGAAGAAGCCCACCTCGAAGCCCGTGGCGACCGCGACACGCACGACGCGTTCATCACGCACGCGCGCAGCCTGCTGATCCGCGTCGAATCGCTGTCGTAGCGCGGCTAGCATGCGGGCGACCGTGTTGCCCGCCTGACTCGCCCGCCTGAGCGTCCCGGCATGCGCGACAGGCCGGGCTGTCGAGCGCGCGTGCGTTGCGCGCCCCGCTCGCGGTTGTTCCCACGCAACCGCGCTCCACGCACCGCGTCCTGCCGAAGCGCGTCATCGCCATCGCGCGATGTCCCGTCTGCTCGCCGAATCTTGTATTGATAATAATTCTCATTTACACTTCGGCAAGTTTCATCGCAATTCTTTCATCAACCAGCCGTCCGCCGCATCGCGCGGACGGGCCAGCCAGGTGAACGCGTCACCCAGCCAGCCTTCGGGCTTGTTTCATCACCGGGAGACCACCTGTGCATTGCTCTACATGGGCGCGGCGGCCGATTTGCGCCGCCCTGTTCGGCGCCGCCGGCCTGTCCGTCGCGCCGGCTTTCGCCGATTCCTTGCCGCAAGGCGCCACGCAGCCCCCGGCCGCCGTCCTCGCCGCGTCGACGCGCGGCGACCGCGCGCTGCTCGACCCCGTCACCGTCACGGCCACCCGCACCGCAACCGCGGCGAGCCGCACGGCCGCGTCCGTGTCGGTGATCACCGACGACGACCTCGAGGAACAGCAGGCCACCAACATCAAGGACGCGCTGCGCTACGAGCCGGGCGTCACCGTGCGCCGCACCGCGTACCGGCCGGGCAGCGCCGCGCTCGGCGGCGGCCGCGACGGCGATTCGAGCATCAACATCCGCGGCCTCGAGGGCAACCGCGTGCTGCTGATGGAAGACGGCATCCGCCTGCCGAGCGCGTTCTCGTTCGGCCCGCTCGAAGCGGGCCGCGGCGACTACGCGGACCTCGACACGCTGAAGCGCATCGAGATCCTGCGCGGGCCTGCGTCGGCGCTGTACGGCAGCGACGGCCTCACGGGCGCGGTGAACTTCATCACGAAGGATCCGCAGGACCTGCTGTCGGTCTATCGGAAACCTTACTATTTCTCGTTCCGGCCGAGCTACGACTCGGCCGACCGCAGCATCGGCGCGACGGTGTCGGCCGCGGCCGGCAACGATCGCGTGCAGGGAATGATCATCGCCGACGGCCGGCGCGGCCACGAGATCGACACGCGCGGCGGCAACAACACCGCGAGCACGCTGCGCACCACGTCGAATCCGCAGGACGTCTATTCGGAATCGCTGCTCGGCAAGCTGGTGCTGACGCCCACCTCGCGCGACACGATCAGGCTCACCGCGGAAACCGTGCAGCGGCGCATCAACACCACCGTGCTGTCGGCGATCAACCCGCCGACGACGCTCGGCCTCACGACGCAGGACCGCCTCGAACGCAACCGCTTCAGCATCGACTACGACTTCCGCGACGACACCTTCCGCTGGTTCCAGAACGCGCACGCGCAGTTCTACTACCAGGAAGCGACGCAGGACCAGTTCGCGTTCGAGACGCGCGGCGGCACGCTGCGCTCGCGCTCGCGCAACAACCGCTACGCGGAGCGCACGTTCGGCGGCTCCGCGTTCGCGGAAAGCGCGTTCGCCACCGGCCCGTTCGCGCACAAGCTGCTGTACGGCGTCGACGGCAGCCTGTCGCGCGTGAAGAACTTCCGCGACGGCATCGTGCCGGGCGTCGGCGAGGCGTTCCCGAACAAGGCGTTCCCGGACACCGACTACACGCTGCTCGGCGCGTTCGTGCAGGACCAGATCGGCTACGGCCGGCTGCTCGTCACGCCGGGGCTGCGCTTCGACGCGTACCGGCTGAGCCCGACCGCGAACGATCCGCTGTTCACCGGCAAGGCCGTGTCGTCGAGCGCGCGCGAGCTGTCGCCGCGCGTCGCGGTGCTGTACGAGATCACGCCCGCGCTGATTCCGTACGTGCAGTACGCGCACGGCTTCCGCACGCCGACGCCGGACCAGGTCAACAGCAGCTTCTCGAACCCGGTGTTCGGCTACACGTCGATCGGCAATCCGGACCTGAAGCCCGAGACCAGCGACACCTTCGAAGCGGGCCTGCGCGGCAAGGCGGGCACCGGCTACGGCGTCGTACGCTACAGCGCCGCCGCGTTCACGGGCCGCTACCGCAACTTCATCTCGCGCACCACGATCGCCGGCAGCGGCCGGCCGAACGATCCGTTCGTGTTCCAGTACGTGAACTTCGCCGACGCCCGCATCCACGGCCTCGAAGGCCGCGCGGAATGGGTCATGCCGAACGGCATCACGCTGAAGACCGCGCTGGCCTTCACGAAGGGCTCGACGCAGAACAACGGCGCAGCCAGCCAGCCGCTCGACACGATCAGCCCGTTCTCGGCCGTGTTCGGCGTGCGCTACGAGCCGGGCGAGCGCTGGTTCGTGCAGACCGACCTGCTGTTCCAGGCCGCGAAGCGCGACAAGGACATTCCCGCGGGCGCGTGCTCGCAGACGAACAAGCCATGCTTCGCGCCGCCGTCGTCGTTCGTCGTCGACCTGCGCGGCGGCTACCGCTTCAACAAGCACGTGAGCGCCACGATCGGCATTCGCAACCTGTTCGACCGCAAGTACTGGAACTGGTCGGACGTGCGCGGCATCGCGGCCGATTCACAGGTGCTCGACGCGTATTCCGCTCCCGGGCGCACCGTCGCCGTCAGCATGAAGGTCGATTTCTGATGCGCGCCGCCTGCACGCCCACCCCATCCGCCACCCGAAGGAGTCCGACATGATGCAATCCGCCCTGCCCGCCCAACCGGCCCCGCACACGCGCTCGGCCGCCGCGCTGCGCGACGCGTTCGTCCAGCTCAAGCGCGAGCGCCAGCTGCGCAACCGCGACGCCGCGCAGGCGCTCGGCGTCAGCGAAGGCGAGGCGCTCGCCGCGTTCGTCGGCGAGCACGTCGTTCGGCTCGACGCACGCTTTCCGGCGATGTTCGAGGAAATGCCGCGGCTCGGCCGCGTGATGGCGCTCACGCGCAACGAAGCGGCCGTTCACGAGAAGGACGGCGAGTATGCGCAGATGAGCCACGACGGGCCGGTCGGCCTCGCGCTCGGCGACATCGACCTGCGCATCTTCTACCGTCACTGGGCATCGGCCTTCGCGGTGCGCGACGAGAGCGCGCACGGTACGCTGAAGAGCCTGCAGTTCTTCGATGCGCACGGCGACGCGATCCACAAGGTCTATCTGCGCGAGCACAGCGATCACGCGGCGTTCGACGCGTTCGTCGAGCGCTGGCGCGCCGCGTCGCAGGAGCCGGGGCTCGCGGTCACGCCGGCCACGCCGAAGGCGCCCGAGCGCGCCGACACCGAAATCGACGTCGCCGGCTTCCGCGCGGCGTGGGGCGCGATGACCGACACGCACCAGTTCTTCGGCATCACGCAGCGCTTCGGCGTGAGCCGCCTGCAGGCGCTGCGGCTCGCCGAGGCGCAGTATGCGTACCCGGTCGACACGCGCGCGCTGCGGCACGTGCTCGAGCACGCGGCCGGCAGCGGGCAGCCGATCATGGTGTTCGTCGGCAATGCGGGGATGATCCAGATCCATACCGGGCCGGTCGCGAACGTGCGCGAGATGGGCACGTGGATCAACGTGCTCGATCCGGCGTTCAACCTGCACGTGCGCGAGGACATGATCGCCGCCGCCTGGGTCGTGAAGAAGCCGACGAGCGACGGCCTCGTCACGTCGGTCGAGCTGTTCGACCGGCAAGGCGAGCACGTCGCGCTGCTGTTCGGCGAGCGCAAGCCGGGCCGGCCCGAACGCGACGACTGGCGCGCGCTCGTCGCGGGCCTGCCGCACGCGGCACGCGGAGACGCGCAATGAGCCGTGCCCCGTTCAACCGGCAACGCCGCATCCTGCTCGCAAGCGCGGCGGTCGGCGTGCTCGCGGGCGCGGTGCCCGGCCGCGGGCGCGCGCAAGCGCCGGCCACGCGCGTCGTCGTGATCGGCGGCGCGCTCGCGGAAACGGCGTTCGCGCTCGGCGGCGCGGATACGCCGGGCTTCCGGCTCGTCGGCGCCGACACGACCTGCACCTATCCGGACGCCGCGCGCCGCCTGCCGAAGGTCGGCTATCAGCGCGCGCTGTCGGCCGAAGGCCTGCTGTCGCTGCGCCCGGACCTCGTGCTCGCGTCGGCCGAGGCCGGGCCGCCCGCCGTACTCGCGCAGGTGAAGCGCGCCGGCGTCACGGTGACGACCTTCGACGAGCGCCACGATGTCGATTCGGTGCGCGCGAAGATCAGCGGCGTCGCGCAGGCGCTCGGCGTGCGCGACGCGGGCGCCGCACTGCTGCAGCGTTTCGATCGCGACTGGCAGGCCGCGCGCGATGCGGTCGCTGCGCGGCCGCCCGGCGGCACGGCGGCGCCGCGCGTGCTGTTCGTGCTCAATCACACCGGCAACCAGGCGCTCGCCGCCGGCCAGCGCACCGCCGCCGACGCGATGATCCGCTATGCGGGCGCGCGCAACGCGATGCAAGGCTTCGACCACTACAAGCCGCTGACGACCGAGGCGCTCGCCGCGGCCGCGCCGGACGTCGTGCTGATTTCCGACGAAGGGCTCGCGGCGGTCGGCGGCCGCGGGGCGCTGCTCGCGGCGCCGGGGTTCGCGGCGACGCCGGCCGGCCGCGCGCAGCGCGTCGTGTCGCTCGACGCGCTGCTGCTGCTCGGTTTCGGCCCGCGCCTGCCGCTTGCCGTCACGACGCTGCACCGACGCCTGTCGGATGCGCTCGCCTGATTCCGGATCGTCCCGATGCCCGCTCATGCTTCGCCCTTTTCCGCGCCGTCGCACGCACCGTCGTCCGGCGCCGCGCGTATCGGCGCGTCGCGCCGCCGCGCGCCCTACGCGCTGGCGGCGCTCGCCGTCCTGGTCCTCGTGGCCGCGCTCGTCGCGCTGTGCGTGGGCGCGTATCGCATTCCACCCGCGCAGGCGTGGGCCGCGCTGACCGGCGACGCCGCCGCGCAGCAGGCGCGCGCGGTGCTGTTCGAGATCCGCGCGCCGCGCGTCGTGCTCGCGCTGCTGGTCGGCGGCGGCTTCGGCGCGGCGGGCGCGGCGATGCAGGCGCTGTTCCGCAACCCGCTCGCGGATCCGGGGCTCGTCGGCGTGTCGAGCGGCGCGGCGCTCGGCGCAACCACGACGATCGTGCTCGGCCCCGCGCTGTTCGCCGCGCAGGCGAGCGCCGCCGCGCTGCCCGTCGCCGCGTTCGCGGGGGCGCTCGCGGTCGCGACGCTCGTCTACCGGCTCGCCGCGTCGCGCGGCCGGCTCGCGCTGCCGCTGCTGCTGCTCGCCGGCATCGCGATCAATGCGCTCGTCGGCGCGGCGATCGGGCTGC
Organism: Burkholderia sp. SRS-46; assembly: GCF_004343775.1. Taxonomy (GTDB): domain Bacteria; phylum Pseudomonadota; class Gammaproteobacteria; order Burkholderiales; family Burkholderiaceae; genus Burkholderia. The sequence goes on from NZ_PTXL01000004.1 coordinate 99,839, forward strand.
TTACGTTCGTCGCCGACGATGCGCAGCTGCGCTCGCTGACTTTCTGGAGCCTCGGCAGCCTCGGCGGCGCGCAGTGGCCGGCGCTGGCGGCCGTCGCGCCGTGCGTCGCGCTCGGCTGCGCGCTGCTCGCGCGCGAACGCGACGCGCTGAACGCGCTGCAGCTCGGCGAAACCGAAGCGCTGCATCTCGGCGTGCCGGTGCAGCGGCTCAAGCGGCGCGTGCTCGTCGCGGTCGCGCTGGCCGTCGGCGCGCTCGTGTCATGCGCCGGCATCATCGGCTTCATCGGGCTCGTCGCGCCGCACTGCGTGCGGCTCGCGTGCGGCCCCGACCAGCGGGTCGTGCTGCCCGGTGCCGCGCTGCTCGGCGCGCTGCTGACGCTCGCCGCCGATCTCGCCGCGCGCACCGTCGCCGCGCCCGCCGAGATTCCGCTCGGCGTGCTGACCGCGTTGCTCGGCGCGCCGTTCTTTCTCGCGCTGCTGTGGAAAAGCCGCGGCGCGCTGGGTGGATGAGCACGACGGACATGCAGGACTTCTACACACCCGCCACACCATGCTGCGGATGAACGCGGCGCCCGTCGCGTCCTGACGCGCTCCATCCATTCCCGACCATGCTCATTGCCCATCAACTCGACGTCTCCCGGCGCCGCGCCGCCGTTCTTCGCAACGTGTCGCTGTCGATCGAACCCGGCTGCGTCACCGCCCTGCTCGGCCGTAACGGCGCGGGCAAGAGTACCTTGCTGAAGACGCTTGCCGGCGAACTGACGGGAGGTGGATCGACGGCCGGCGCATGGGTATCCGGCACCGTCACGCTGAACGGCGAACCGTTGGCGCGCATCGACGCGCCCCGGCTCGCCCGCCTGCGCGCCGTGCTGCCACAAGCCGCTCAGCCCGCGTTCCCGTTCAGCGTCGACGAAGTCGTGCTGCTCGGCCGCTATCCGCATGCGCGCCGCAGCGGCGCGGCATCGCACCGGGACCGCGAAATCGCGTGGCAGGCGCTCGAACGCGCGGGCGCCGACGCGCTCGTCGGCCGTGACGTCACCACGCTATCCGGCGGAGAACTCGCGCGCGTGCAGTTCGCGCGTGTGCTCGCGCAGTTGTGGCCCGATGACGACGATCGCGGCCCTGCGCTGCCCCGCTACCTGCTGCTCGACGAACCGACCGCCGCGCTCGACCTCGCGCACCAGCACCGGCTGCTCGCCACCGTGCGCTCGGTCGCGCGCGACTGGCGGCTCGGCGTGCTCGCGATCGTCCACGATCCGAACCTCGCCGCCCGCCATGCCGATCGCATCGCGATGCTCGCCGACGGCACCATCGTCGCGTACGGCGCGCCGCGCGACGTGATGACACCCGCGCATATCGCGCGCTGCTACGGGTTTGCCGTGAAGATGGTCGATACCGGCGACGGTGCGCCGCCGGTAATGGTGCCGGCGTGAGAGCGTCGAAGTCGAAGCACACACCGTAACGCCAACCATAACGGGAGACCTGCATGCCGATTCCCATGACCCGCGTGATGCTCTACGTCCACGACGTAACGCTGCTCAAATCGTTCTACCGGCAATATTTCGACTTGCCGATCGTTGAGGAGATCGAGAACGAATGGATCGTGCTCGACGCAGGCAACGTCGAACTGGCGTTGCATCTCGCCGGCCCGGCCTTCCGCGACGCGGCGTCCGTCGCTCGCCCTCGCGCCACGAACGTGAAGCTCGTCTTCTCGATCGCGTCGGGCCTCGACGCGCACCGCGCGCGGCTGGCCGGCGCGGGCGTCACGGTGCGGGATCTCAAGCGCTACGACGGCTTCGCCTACCGGATGTACGACGGCGTCGATCCGGAGGGCAACGTGTTTCAGGTGATGCAGGCGGACTAAGCTCACCGATGCTCAATGCTCGACGTCGGCCACGCCGAACGTCCGCATCTTCCAGCCCTGGCGCACCGCGAGCATCCGCATCGCGAAGCCGGCGACCAGCGCGATCACCGTCGCCACGCCGGCGTCGATGCCCAGGTACTGCATCCCGACATACAGCGCGCCCGTGCAGAACGCGACGCTCGCATACAGTTCCTCTCTCAGGATCAGCGGCATCTCGTTGCACAGCAGGTCGCGCAGCATCCCGCCGCACACGCCGGTAATCGCGCCGGCCAGCACGACGATGATCGGCGCGTGATCGGTTGCCGCGCCGATGTCGCAGCCGATGATCGTGAACGCCGCGAGGCCGACCGCGTCGACGGTGACGAACTGCGTCTTCATCCGCGCGAGGTGCCGCGCCGCCCACGAAGCGAACGTCGCCGCGGCGAGCGTGATGACGAGATATTCGGGATGCGCGATCCAGCCGAGCGGATAGTGGCCGAGCAGCACGTCACGCACCGTGCCGCCGCCCAGTGCGGTGACCGCGCCGACGAGCGCGAGCCCGAAGCGGTCCATCCCGCGCCGCATGCCCATCAACGCGCCCGACATCGCCTCCGCGACGATCGCAATCAGGTACAGCGTATGCATGTCGCGTCGCCTCAGTCGTCGGTCCGGAACAGGTCGAGCACGCGCTCGCGCTCGGCGGCGTCGACCGCCGCGGGCGTCGCGTCGGGATCCGCCGCGCGGGCGTCCGCAGCCGCATCGGATGCGCCCGCCGCACGCGCGGCCCCGCATGCGAAATCGCTGCGCACGAACGGCGGCACGTCGGACGTGCAGGTGCCGCGCGTGTATTCCGCATAGACGAAATCGCCGTCGACGAGCGCGACGTCGGACGGCGGCGCCGAATCCACCGGCGCGCGGCCGTCGACCGCCGTCTTCATGTAGTCGAGCCACACCGGCAACGCGAGCGTCGCGCCGGTCGCGCGGCCCATGCTGCGCGGCGTGTCGTAGCCGAGCCACGCAACCGCGACGACGCCGGACGAGTAGCCGGCGAACCACACGTCCTTCGAGCCGTTCGACGTGCCCGTCTTGCCGGCCGCATCGTCGCGGCGCAACGCGAGCGCGCCGCGCGCGGTGCCGGCGCGCACGACGTCGCGCAGCATGCTGTCCATCACGAACGCGTTGCGCGCCGAGACGACGCGCGCGCCGGCGGAAGCCGGCGCGTCGTACAGCACGCCACCATGCCGCTGCTTCACCGACGCGACCAGGCGCGGCTCCATCCGCATCCCGCCGTTCGCGAACACCGCATACGCGCTCGCCAGCTCGAGCGGCGTGGCCGCGCCCGCGCCGAGCGCGAGCGGCAGCGACGCCGGGTTGCGCGGCCCTTCGAAGCCGAAGCGCAGCGCATGCTGCTGCACGTATCGTGCGTCGGCCGCCTGCATCAGGCTCACCGCGACGAGGTTCTTCGACCGCACGAGCCCGCGCCGCACCGCGATGAAGCCCTCGTAGTGGTTGCCGAAATTGCGCGGGCGCCACGGCATCGCGCCGGTTTCCTCGCGCGTCAGCGTGCGTTGCGTATCGTCGACGAGCACGCCCGGGAAATAACCCTTTTCCAGCGCCGCCGAATAGACGAACGGCTTGAAGCTCGAACCGGGCTGGCGGTAGGCCTGCAGCGCGTGGTCGAACACGTTGCGGTTGAAATCCGCGCCGCCGACGAGCGCGAGCATGTCGCCGGTCGCCGCGTCGACCGACACGAGCGCGCCTTCGAGCGGGTTCTTCGCATCGGCCTTCGCCGGCGGCCGCCGCAGCCCGCGCGCGAGCGCCGCCTCGGCCGCGCGCTGGTCGCGCATCGAGATCGTGGTCGTCACGTCGAGGCCGAGCGTGTACGCGTCGTCGTGAAAGCGTTCGACCATCATGCGCCGCGCGCGCTCGGCGACGTACGGTGCGGCGAGGATGCCGGGCGGCCGCGTCGCGTCCAGCGCGAGCGGTGCGTCGACGGCCGCGCGGTAGGTCGCGTCGTCGAGCTGGCCGAGCGCATGCATGCGGCCGAGCACGTAGTTGCGCCGCACGGTCGCGCGCTGCGGATTGACGACCGGGTTGAACGCGGACGGCGCCTTCGGCAGCCCGGCCAGCACCGCCGCTTCGCCGGCGCCCAGCGCGTCGAGCGGCTTGCCGAAATACACCGACGCAGCTGCGGCGAAGCCGTACGCCCGCTCGCCGAGGTAGATCTCGTTCATGTACAGCTCGAGCAGCTTGTCCTTGCTGTATTCGCGCTCGAGCTTGTAGGCCATCAGGATCTCGGCGAGCTTGCGGCTCAGCACCTTGTCGCGGGTCAGGTAGAAGTTGCGCGCGACCTGCATCGAGATCGTGCTGCCGCCCTGGCCCGGCTGTCCGGTGACGAGGTTCGCGAAGGTCGCGCGCGCCAGCCCGGTGAGGTCGACGGCGCCGTGCCGGTAGAACTGCGCGTCCTCGGCCGCGAGCAGCGCCTGCCGCATCAGCGGCGGAATCCGTTCGAGCGGCACGAATTCGCGGCGCTCGACGCCGTATTCGGCGAGCAGTTCGCCGTCGCGCGAAAAGATCCGCAGCGGCAGCGCGGGACGATAGACGGCCAGATGCTCGACGGACGGCAACTGCGTCCAGATGCGGTGGATCGTCCACGCGCCGATGCCGGCGCACGCGAACGTCAGGCCGAGCAGCGCGCCCGCGAGCGTGCGCCAGTAGCGCCGGCGGCGCGGCGGGGTGGATTCCGGTGGCGTGGAAGCGATGGGGTCGGTCATGTCGGGCTCCTTCTTCGATGCCGCGGCGGCATGGCGCGCGACACGCCGCCATCCGTCGCGGAAGGCGCGCATTGTCGAAGGGATGCCCCGAAACCGGAACATTCTTTAGCCAAAGTTGGGCTGGCTGAATTTTATTTAGGAAAGGGGCGCTCACCCGCCGGCGGCGCGCCGCGGGCGCATCACGGCCGTCGCGCAAAGCTCGGCGCCGCGCCGGTCCACCGCTTGTATGCCTGCGAGAACGACGACACGTCGCTGAAGCCCAACGCCTGCGCGATCTCCTTGATCGACAGGCGGCCCTCCGCGATCAGCGCCTGCGCCTTGGCCTTGCGCACGGCATTCGAGATGTCCCGGAAGCACGCACCCTCGTCCTGCAGCCTGCGCTTGAGCGTGCGCTCGCTGGTATTGAGCAGCGCCGCGATGTCCTGCAGCTTCGGCGGGCTGTCGAACGTATGGGTGGCGAGGTATTCGTTCAGGAAGGACACGATGTCCAGCCGCGTGCGCCGGCGCGCGAGCAACTCGGCGCACATGCGCTCGCACATCGCCGCCGTGACGGCATTCGCCTGCGGCAGCGGCCGCAGGACGCGCGCATGCTCGAACGTGAGCGTATTGGCGCGCTGCCCGCGCCGCACCTTCGCGCCCAGCACCTGGCTCTTGCCGCCCGGTGCGCCGTCGCCGGCAAGGTCGAACGCGGCGAGTTCGAAGTCGGTGCCGACCACGTCGCGCAGCACCCGGCACGTGGCGCCCATGGCCCGTGCGACGAAGAAGCGCTGCAGCGCCCCGGACAACTCCGGCGCGGGCTCGAAGGTCACCACGTCGTGCAGCCCGGCGCGGCGAAACGTCATCCGGACGAAGGTAAAGGTGAGCGCCAGATAGCGGCCCGCGAGCGCGATGGCATCCATGCCGGTCGCGCTGCTCAGCAGGCCATACCCGAGCAGCCCGTAGGCCGACAGGTGGTACGACAGCCCGACCTTCAGGCCAAGGTCGGCTTCGTCCCCGGACAGCCGCGACAGGTTCGACGCGACCGCCAGCTCCTGCGCGGCCAGCACCGTGAAGTCGGGGTCGGCGAGCTGCTTCAGCGTGAGCTGCGACCCCTTGAGCAAGGCCGGCGGCGCAATGCCCCGGCCGCGTCCGTACTCGATCATGAGCAGGACGGAAGCCGGACTGCGCGCATAGTTCCAGACACTCATCGGATGCCTCGCCACGGGGGTTGGCCTAGATTCTAAAGCGATTGGCCCGGCCCAGCATGGACCGCGTGCGGCCGCCCGACCAAGATGGCAGGCATCGCAACCCGCCCCGCCACGCCGCCATGCACCTCGCCCCGCCTGCCCGTCGCGCCCGCGCGCTGCTGCTCGCCGTCGGCCTGTCGAGCGCCCTGAGCGCACCCGCGCACGCCGACGAAGCCAACCCATCCCGATCAACCGAGCCCGCCACCATGCCCAAGACCTACGCAAGCCAGACCGTCTGGCGCGACATGCAGAAGTTCCTCCCGCCCGACTTCCAGTGGCAGGCGGATCGACAACCGCAAGAGGAATGGTGGCGCTGGCAGGGCCATCTGCTCCATCTCGACACGTACCGCAACCCGCAAGCGCCGGTGAAGGTCATCCTGTTCCACGGCGTGGGCACCAACGGCCGGCAGATGTCGATGATTCTCGGCGAGCAGCTCGCGCGGCGCGGCTACGAGACGATCGCGGTCGACATGCCGGAATACGGGATGACCGAGGTCGCCGGGGGCGCGCTGGTCCGCTACGACGACTGGGTGCGCGCCGGCAGCGATCTCGTCGATGCGGAACGCGCCAGGGACGACCGCCCCATCGTGCTCTACGGACTGAGCGCGGGCGGCATGCTCACGTACCACGTGGCCGCGATGAACCGGAACGTGAAGGGCATCGTCGGCATGACCTTCCTGGACCAGCGCCTCCAGCAGGTACGCGATGAGACCGCACGCAACCGCTTCATGAGCCGCGTGGGCGGCCCGATGATGGATCTCGCGGCGAAGACGCCGTTGAAGGCCCTGCGCGTGCCGATGTCGCTGGCGAGCAAGATGTCCGCGCTGGTCAACGACGACGATGCACTGAAGGTCTGGCTGTCCGACCCGCGCTCCGCCGGCAATGCAATGACGATCGCCTTCCTCGACTCGTACATGTCGTATCGGCCGGCGGTGGAGCCCGAGGCGTTCGACGTCTGCCCGATCCTGCTGACCCAGCCCGCGGCGGACCGCTGGACGCCGCTGCATCTGAGCGAGCCGTTCCTCGAGCGTATTGGAAGGGTGCCGGTGAAGGTCGTGATGCTCGAGAACGCCGGACACTATCCGCTCGAGCAGCCGGGGCTCGCGCAGATGGTCGATGCGATCGACGCGTTCTATCGCGACGTGGCGGCGCGGCCGTCGGCGGTCGCGGGCCGCCCCTGACGGTCAGGCGTCGTCCGACGGCTTGCGCCGGAACCGCTCGCGATACTGCAGCGGCGTGACGCCGAGGCGTTTCGCGAACACGGCAGCGCCCGTCGAGTTCGGATGTCGCTCGACGCGCATGTCGTGTCGCTAGGTCAGCTGCTTGTGAAAGAACGTCGTCCCGCAGTACGTGCCGTCGGGCATCAACGCATAGTTGGGCACGTCCCCGACACGGTGCCAGCCGGCCCGCTCGTATAGTCGCGCGGCATCGCTGCCGGTCACGGTGTCGAGCACGAGCACCGACTTGCCGGCAATGCGCGCGGCGTCGTCCGCCGCGGCCATCAGGCGCGCGCCCACGCCCCGGCGCCGCGCCGCGCGGTGGACCAGCATCTTCGCGACGTCGGCGCGATGCGGCTGGTTTTCGGGCTGCGCGGTGATCAGCTGCACGGTGCCGACGACGCGGCCGCCGGCGTCTTCGGCCACGAGCAGGATCCGCTCGTCGCGCATCACGGCGCTGGCGACCTGCGTCCAGAACCGCACCGCGGTGTTCTGCGCGATCGGCAGCATGAAGCTGACGGATGCGCCGCCCTCGACGCAATCGATCAGGAGATCGGACAATGCGTCGACGTAGGCCGTCACGTCGTCGCGGCCAATGCGCCGGACAGTGATCGATTCGTTCATGACTTGCTCCGGGGTGCGTCGGCGGACAGGTTGCACAGCGCGACGAGATAGCGGGCCTGGCGGCGCGACGTGTTGCGATAGCTGATCGGTTGATCCAGCTTCATCGCGAGGCAGTCGCCCGTTTCGAGTTGCCATTGCCGATCGCCGACCGTCACTTCCATCGCGCCTTCGATGACCCAGACCTGCTGATGGATGTCGACATCGCGGTGTCCCGTCTCGTAGGCGACCTGCTTGCCCGGCGGAAACTCGACCTCGACCAGCTGGATCGGCGACCACGCCGGCGGCGACAGGTTGCGCCGGACGTAACCCGACCCGGGATCGGTCCAGCGCGCCTGCTCGCGCGCGGACACATGCGGCGACAGCTCGGCCGACGTTGCGTCCTCCATCTGTTCGAACAGCGATGCGACGGATACGCCAAGCGCAGTCGACAGCTTGTCGAGGACGACGGCGGTCGGGCTGCTTTGTCCGCGCTCGATCAGCGAGATGTTCGAGCGGCTGACCGCGCTGTGTTCCGCAAGGGTGTCGAGCGACCAGCCCTTGGCGTCGCGAAGCTCGCGAACGCGTTGTGCGATTCGGGTGTGGATGTCCATGTTATCCAGTTTAATGGATGTTATTTCCAGTAAACTAGATCACGCAATTTGCGTTGTCAACTCAGGACGGTTTATGCCGTTCGCCTGCGGGATTTCGCCGAGGTTCGAGGACTATGATGCGGGGACAGCCACCAAGGGAGAGGTGGAACCGCTCGCAAGGAAAAGGAGTGTATGAATCTGTTAGCGATATCGGGCAGCGCCCGCAACGCGTCGACAAACACGGCGATGCTGAAGGCGATGAAGGATCTTGCGCCGGAGGGCATCGAGGTTTCCGTATTTCATCGCCTCGACAAGTTGCCGGTCTTTTCCCCGGACCTGGAGAGCGGGACGCCGCTCGAAGTCGTCGACTTCCTCGACCGCGTATCCCATGCCGACGGGCTCATCATATCGAGCCCCGAGTACGTGCACGCAATCCCCGGTGGCCTCAAGAATGCGCTCGACTGGATGGTCTCCCGGTTTGAGGTCATCGGAAAGCCGATCGTACTCGCGCACGGATCGCATCGTGGCGACGACATGCTGGCGTCGTTGAGACTGGTTCTCTCGACGGTAAGCAGTCGATTTCTGGCGCACCCGTTCCTGAGAATCCCGCTGATCGGCAAAACGCCGGAGGAGATTTCGGCTTTGCTGGTTGCACCGGCCTACGCTACGCAGATCGGCGAATTCCTGTGCGAGTTCGTGTCGGCAATTTCCGACGTGCAAGGTGGCGTAACCGATGACGGCAGGTAATGCTTGGGTCGTCGGTGACATACGGCCTATTGACCTGGGCACACTCAAAGTGCCGGATAGAGACGGTCGCGCATCCGCGAGAATGGCTATCGGATCGTCGAATCGCTAACCTTGCCTGATGATCTTTGCGCCGGTCTCACAATGATCAGGACGGACACGCCAAGCGCGGTCGACAGCGCGTCGAGCACGACGGCGGTCGGGCTGCTTTGTCCGCCTCGATCAGCGAGATGTTCGAGCGTCTGAGCGGCCGAAATTTCTCTATTCCCCATATGGAAATTTCGCAACGTGCATTGTTGTCTGCGACCCCTTCAGAATGACTCGCGCAAATGTAAAAGGACGTGACTCGTCAGTGATGTGTCGATTGACGCCCGAATCGACGTCGCGACATTGCGCCGCACGCCAGATAGGGGGAATCGCGCCCGGGTCGGACCAACGTACCGACCCCATTTCTCGCTCGTATCCGCCTTTGCATTTCGTAACAAGTCGGATTGATTCAGTGAGGCAGCTACCGTAAATTTTGCAGGTCGCCCGGCGGCATCCGGCAGTTGGGCGATGTTTCATGGTGTCTATCACGACATGCCGGATACCTGGATGGTCAGCCATCCGTCATTGCAAGTTTGCACGCTGTGCGGACTTGATCAATCGGTCGTACCCGCAATGGGTATCGACTCGACTACATGCCGCCCGATGGGATCCGACGCGCCGTAGTGGGCTCGCCGAGTTCTTTCTGTCATGCCGGTCCGAAGCCGACCTGACAGTGGGTCCGTGGTCGAATTTTATATTTGCGTCGCACTCCTAATGTATATGGGAGCCTCATCCTGACTTGTGACGGGTTAAGTTAATTTTGCGCAATACGCGGAAAGGGACAGAAAATGGAATTCGTACGAATGGGAATCGTCTTTGTTCATCTGATAGCCTGCTGTGTCGCAATTGGTCTCGTGCTGACCAGTGACATTGCCATGGTCAGGCGGCTTCTGGATTCTGACGCACCTTCCGATCTTGCCCAGGTCCACCTGCCCAGCCTGCAAAGCACCGTCACGCTGGCGCTGACGGTGCTTTGGGTCACCGGCATTGCGATCATTGCGTTCGATATGCGGACTCAGGGGCTCACGTATCTCCACAACCCCAAACTGCAGGCCAAGATCGGCATCGTTGCCCTGCTGACCTTCAACGGTATCGCTTTGCACACCACGGTCCTCCCGGCATTGCAGAGAGCGGGTTCCCTGCTGAAGCTTTCCTTCGAACGACGGATGGTTGCCATTTTCGTGGGCGTGGTTTCCGCAGTCTCGTGGTTCTATGCAGCCATGCTGGGCGTTGGGCGGCCATTGAGCTGGAAGTATTCGGTGATCCAGATCATGGCTGCCTACCCGGCACTGATCGCCGGCGGAATCGCCACCATGCTGTTCGTCACGGCCGTGGCGAAATCCAGGACGCCCGTTGAACAGCGGAACACCGACAAGGCAGCAGCCTATTGATCGGCGTTACCGGGGGCAAGCGACATCCCCTGAAATCCACGAGGAATCAAAAAAGCCCGCCGGCTTCCGCCGGCGGGCTTTCCATTCCGCGAACGCCTGGCGCGTTCAGCGCGGCGCGTTCAACGTCAGGTTCATGTGACGGTTCACGTCCTTGTACAGCAGATACCGGAAGCGGCCCGGGCCGCCCGAGTAGCACGCCTGCGGGCAGAACGCGCGCAGCCACATGAAATCGCCGGCCTCGACCTCGACCCAGTCCTGGTTCAGGCGATAAACGGCCTTGCCTTCGAGCACATACAGCCCGTGCTCCATCACGTGCGTTTCCGCGAACGGGATCACGCCGCCCGGCTGGAACGTCACGATGTTCACGTGCATGTCGTGGCGCATGTCGCTCATGTCGACGAAGCGCGTCGTCACCCACGCGCCGTCGGTGCCCGGCATCGGGATCGGCTCGACGTCCTGCTCGTTGGTCACGAACGCCTCCGGCAGCGGGATGCCGTCGACGGCCTGGTAGCGCTTGCGGATCCAGTGGAAACGCGCGGCGGCGTCGCTGACGTTGTGCAGCGTCCACGCGGCGCCCGGCGGAATGAACGCGTAGCCACCCGGCTGAAGCACGTGCTTCGTGCCCTGCAGCGTCAACTCGACTTCGCCTTCGACGACGAACAGCACGCCTTCGGCTTCCTTGTCCTGCTCGGGCTTGTCGCTGCCGCCGCCCGGGCTGACTTCGACGATGTACTGCGAGAACGTCTCGGCGAATCCCGACAGCGGACGCGCGAGCACCCACAGGCGTGTGTTCGTCCAGAACGGCAGCCAGCTCGTCACGATGTCGCGCAGCACGCCCTTCGGGATGACCGCGTACGCCTCGGTGAACATCGCGCGATCGGTCAGCAGCTCCGTCTGCGGCGGGTGGCCGCCGTGCGGCGCGTAATACGTTGTCTTAGACATAATGCCTCCAGGCAATGGGTTGGTCCGGTCCCCGGCGGCGACGGTGTCCTGCGATGCATCTGCGAGTGGGGCGCGCAGGCGGCAGGACGCCGTTGCCGGGGAAACGTGAAAGCGGGTCGGCTTCCGGTCGGTCGGCCAGGTTCGCGACGGGCCCACCCGGTTCGGCGGGTGGTCGCGGCTACGCTCAGCGGCCCGCGCCGTCTCGCCGCGACGCAGCGGCGTCGGTCGGCTTGGCACGGCAACGGGCACGGTCTGATTCCGTGCGCGGGCAACATTGACGATAGCGAACTCGTTCGCGATTCACCAATTAAATGTCGTGATGACTTCCATTCGTTTTCGCACTGCTTCGACCGTGAGTCGGCGCGTGCGCGCGGCGTCGATGCGCAGCAGACGGCAAGCGTGCAACAGCCGAAGGAATTCGACGATGAAGCGGAAGGAAACGAATCAGGATGCCGCGCGCATCGCGAGATCGATGGCGGGATCGGTGCACACGCGCATGCGCGCGACGCGATGTGACGCAGGGAGAATCTGCGGAGGGCGGGAACTGCGCGATGCCCGGCGAACGAATCGCGGCGGGCATCGCGAAGGCGTGGCGGCGGTCCGTGCCCGGTGTGCATGTCGCACGCCGGGCGGGTCAGCCCGCTACGCCGGTCTCACGATCAGTCGTCGTCGTGATGGCGACGATGATGCTTGTGGCGACGATAGCCGCGATCGTAGTCGCGGTCATACGAGTTGCGCTGGAGGTTGCCGCCGAGCGCCGCGCCGGCGCCGCCGCCGACTGCCGCGCCGAGCAGGCCGCCCGTACGGCCGCCCATCGCGTTGCCGGCCGCGGTGCCTGCACCGCCGCCGAGCGCGCCGCCGATGATCGCGCCCGTGCGCTCGTGACGGTTCGCCGTCACCGCGCCGCCGGCGCCGCCGCCGATCGCGCCGCCGATCACCGAGCCGGTGCGGCCGCCAACCGCGCCGCCGACTGCCGCGCCGGCAACCCCGCCGAGCGCGCCACCGAGGGCGTTGTTCAAATCGTTAGCTGCTGCCGGCAGCGCGGTCGCGCCAGCAAGAGCGGCGACGACGAGGGTGGAGGCGATCTTCTTCCACATGCCCGTATTGTTCCTTGTTCGCAATCTGATTATCGAAGGTTCGCTCTGGTACGACGATTTGTACCCGGCCGGCGCCGCCGCGCGCATTGTGCTGGGGGCCGGACGAATGCATTTCAAAGAGCTTGCGGCGAAGAATAGCACCGCTCCCCGACGCTTGCCGCGAAGATTCTGGTAACAAGTTGTGTGAGCTGCGGAAAGCGTTACCGAATACGTTACAACCGGCGCTCAAACCCGCCGTGGCGCGGGTTTTCGGCTGTTACAGATGCGCTCCGGCGCGCTGGATTCGCCGCATGCCGCGTCGCGCGGATGCAACCGCCGGTCGGTCGTACCGCCTCCGGCCCAGCGGCAAAGGGTCAGTAGACGCCGGGAATCAGGCGCCAGGTGCGCGCGCAGTACGCGTCGTACTCGGCCCCGAAATGCGTGCGCAGCAGCGCCTCTTCGGAGCGGATGCGCGCGACGAGCGGCGGAATCGTCAGCACGGTCAGCAGCACGCCGGCGCCGGCGCGAAACGCCAGCGCCCAGCCGAGCGAATTGACGAGCAGGCCGAGATAGCTCGGGTTGCGGATCACGCGGTAGATGCCGTCCGTCACGAGCGCGTGACCGGGCTGGATCGCGACCAGCCCGCTGAAGCGGCGGCCCAGCACGAACACGGGCCAGATGCGCAACGCGCCGCCGGCGATGAACAGTGCTGCGCCGGCCCAGCGCAGCGTTTCGCCGTCGAGGGTCCACAGGTCCATGCGGTCCGTCCACGCGGGCAGGTAGGCGGCCGCGAAGCCGAGCACGCCGAACACGGCGAGCACCCAGCGATTGCCGCGATCCTCCTGCTCGCCGGGGCTCAGGTTGCCGCTGCTGAACAGGGCGACGACGGTCATCGCGAGCGTCGCGATCGCGACGGCCGTCAGCGCGGGATGGGCGAAGAAGGCGGCGAATCCGCCGATACCGAGCACCGCGAGCCCGAGGTAGGCGAGCGTGGCCGCGACCGACAGGGCCGCAATGCCTGGCGTGAGCGTCATGGGTGCCTCGCTTGGACGAGCCCTTTCCGCCGAAGTATAGGACGGCGTTGCCGTGCCTCGCGTAGGCGTCAGCGGATACGGACCACGCCGCCGATGCCCACGCTGACCGGCGGTGCGTAATAGGCCGGCGCGTAGCCGTAGTAGGCCGGTGCCGGAGCATAGCCGTAAGGCGGTGCGACCACGCAGCCGCACAGGCCGCTGATCAATGCGAAGGTGATGAGTAGTCTGGACATGAGCGGTTTCCCGGCGCGCAGGACGGAGGACACTGGGTGAAGGCCGCGTCGCCGGTGCGACGCGCGCCGCAATTCAAGGGTCGGTCCGCCCTCTCTCGCGCTCGATCAGGTGATGGATCGAGTCTAGCGCCCGCGCTTCGGCGGCGCGTTTCGCGCGCCGTTACACGTGTTACCCGCCATGACCGCCGCCCCCTCCGTGCGGGCCGCTCGGGCCGTTACACGAGACGTTCGCGAATGCGCTTCGCGATCGCTTCGAGGGCCGCCGCATCGGCGATGTCGCGCGCGTGCATGCGCAGCGCGACGTCCTCCCAGCGCGGGATCACGTGGAAGTGCACGTGCGCGACCGTCTGCCCGGCCGCGCGGCCGTTGAACTGGCCGATGAACATGCCGTCCGGCTGCAGCGCGTCGCGCACCGCGGTGGCCACGCGCTGCGTCATGCGGATGCATGCGGCGGCCGCGTCGGCGGACAGGTCGAAGATTTCCACCGCGGGCTCCTTCGGGATCACGAGCACGTGGCCGTCCGCCTGCGGCATCAGGTCCATGATCGCGATCGTCGCGTCGTCTTCCGCGACTTTGACGCACGGCAGGTCGCCGCGAAGGATCCTGGCGAACGGGTTGGTGTTGTCGTAGGGCATGGCAGTTTCCGGATGGGTGGATTCGGGAGGTCGATCGATGCCGGACGATTATCGGCCGAGCGCGGGACGGATTTCAACTCGTCAGGTGGCGCCCGCGTGGCGCGGAACAGTGCGTGACAGTTCGCATGCAGTGCGCGAAAACGCCCGGAATAATCGCCTGCCGCAATCCGTTTACTCCAAACGTCGGTTCACGCCGCAACGCCGCGAGCCGGCGCCGGACACCCGTCGACTGCGCTGGCTTGCAGCCCGGATGCTTTCTCGTGATCGCCAACCGGAGTCATGCCATGGACCCTCTCCCCTACTGCCGCTCCCCCGATCCGCCCATCCGCCAGCCAGTCTTGACCCGCAGCACGCGCGCGATGGCGCGCACGCTGTGCCGCGCGGCCTGCGGCGCCGGCCTGGTCGCGCTGTCGACGGCCTTCTCGTTGGCCGGCGGCCAGACGATCCTGCCGCCTACCGCCGCGATCTCGACGACGGTGCCCATGAGCGGTGATACCAATCCGTACGGCATCGCGTTCGTGCCGCCCGGCGTGCCCGCATGGAGCACGCTGAAGCCGGGCGACGTCGTCGTGTCGAACTTCAACGGCCCGTCCGGCCTGCAAGGCACCGGCACGACGATCGTGAAGCTGACGCAAGACAGCGCGCAGGCAACCACCTTCTTCCAGGGCGCGGGCCTCGGTCTCACGACCGCGCTCGCGGTGCTGCGCAGCGGCTTCGTGCTGGTCGGCAACGTGCCCGCGCCGGACGGCAAGACCGTCGTCCCGCCGGGCTCGCTGCTCGTGATCAATCCGCAGGGCAACCTCGTCACGCAGCTCATGAACAACACGCTGCTCGACGGCCCCTGGGACATGACCGTGATCGACCGCAGCCCGCGCGTGACCGCGTTCGTGTCGAACGTGCTGAACGGGACGGTCGCCCGGATCGACCTGATGATCGACACCAGCGGCGTCACGATGCTGCCGAGCTCGCGCATCATCGCGTCGGGCTACACGTTCCGCACCGATCCCGCCGCGCTCGTCGTCGGCCCGACCGGGCTCGCGTACGACCCGACCCGCGACGTACTCTATGTCGCGTCCACCGGCGACAACGCGATCTTCGCGATCCAGGGCGCCTCGTCGGCGAACGGCAGTGCCGGCATGGGACGGCTGATCTATTTCGACCGGGTCCATCTGCACGGCCCGCTTGCGCTCGCGCTCGCGCCGAACGGCCATCTCGTGACCGCCAACGGCGACGCGGTGAACGTCGATCCGCAGCAGTCGAGCGAGATCGTCGAGTTCACGGTGGAGGGACGCTTCATCGCGCAAATGCAGGTCGATGGCGTGGCAGGCGCGGCCTTCGGGCTCGCGTTCGGGCGCAGCAGCACCGGCCAGCCGCAGTTCGCGGCCGTCAACGACAACACGAATACCGCGACCGTCTGGACGCTGCGCCTGGACAACAACGGAAACAACAACAATCAATGACGTCATGAACGAACGCGTCGCGATTCCCGCATCGCCGCGCGCTTCGTTCCAGCGTTGACGCTACGCATCCGCGCGATGCGCAGCGCTTGCGGGCCGGCCGCGGCGTCTGCCGCGCGCCGGCCTTTTCGTTGTTGCGATTGCCCCACGCATGCGCGATTGCCACCCGTCACCCGAACCTGCGACACTGCCGGATCGTGACCCGCCGGCCCACCACCGAGGACGCCCGCGCATGACCATCCATATCAAGCCGCTGATTCGACGAGGCGCCGTGCTCGCGCTGCTGGCCGCGCTCGGCTATGCGGGCTACATGCTGTCCCGGCTCGCGCCGATCGCCACCGGCTATGCGGCGAAGGCGCTGTGTTCGGGCGTGTTCGTATCGGGCCGCCCGGCCGCGTCGGTGATCGACGTCGACATCATGGCCGGCGTGCATCCGCTGCTCAAGCTGGTGCGCCCGTCGATCGATCCCGACCATCATGTCGCGCGCGCCACCTTCGCCGGGTTCGCCGAACGCGAGGCCGTATTCCGGCCGGGGCTCGGCTGCACGCTGGCGCTCGGGCCGACGACGCACGCGCTGCCCGTCACGGTGACCGAGCCGGACCCGCCCGCTCCGCCGGCGCCGCCGCCCGCGCTGCCCGCCGACGTGGACGCGCACAAGCTGCAGGACGCGCTCGCCGGCGCGTTCGACGAACCCGATCCCGCGCATCCGCGCCGCACGCGCGCGATCGTCGTGCTCTATCGCGGCAAGGTGATCGCCGAGCGCTATGCGCCCGGCTTCTCGGCGGACATGCCGCTGCCCGGCTGGTCGATGACCAAGACCGTCACCGCCGCGCTGATCGGCATGCTCGTCGCGCAGCACCGGCTGTCGCCGGACGAATCGGCGCTGCTGCCCGAATGGCGCGGCACCGGCGATCCGCGCGCGCGCATCACGCTCGACGAGCTGCTGCGGATGACGAGTGGCCTGCAATTCAACGAAGACTACGACGACCCGCTGTCGGACGTCGCCGTGATGCTGTTCACGCAACCGGACACCGCACGCTTCGCGGCGGCCAAGCCGCTGGCGTCGCCGCCCGGCACGCGCTGGCAGTATTCGAGCGGCACGAGCGCGATTCTCGCGCGCGTGATGCGCGAAGCGATGGGCGGCCCCGATGCCGACTATCTGGCGTTTCCGCGCCGCGCGCTGTTCGAGCCGCTCGGCATGCACCACGCGGTGTTCGAGTCGGATGCGTCGGGCACGCTCGCGAGCCCGTCGTTCATGTACGCGAGCGCGCGCGACTGGGCCCGGTTCGGCCAACTGCTGCTGCAGGACGGCATGTGGGACGGCACACGCCTGCTGCCGGCAGGCTGGGTGCGCTACTTGACGCGCGCGACGCCGCAGGCGCCACGCCGGGAGTACGGCGCGCAGCTGTGGGTGACGGTGCCGGAGCCGTTCAACGACACCGATCCGCGTGCCAAGGCGTTGCCGGCCGACGCGTTCCATGCGGTCGGCCACGAAGGCCAGTTCGTCAGCGTGGTGCCGAGCCGGCAGCTCGTCGTCGTGCGGCTCGGGCTATCGCGGCCGGAATCCGCGTGGAACCACGAAGCGTTCCTGTCGCGCGTGCTCGACGCGGTTCCGGCGCGCGGCGACTAGGCTCGGCCGCGGCGGCCAGCCCGGATCAGGGCCACTTGCTGCCGCCGTAGGCCTCGAAGCCCGGACGCGCGGCGAGACGTTCGACATAGCGCGACAGCGCCGGGAAGTCCGCATGCGCGAACGGCGTGCCGAACCAGCGGTTCACCGACAGCCCGATCGGAATGTCGGCGAGCGTGAAATGCTCGCCCGCGACGAATGCGCCGGTTGCTTCGAGCTGCGCGTTCAGCACCTGCGTATGTTTCGTCCAGTTCGCGATCGACTGCGCGATGGCGTCGGGATCCTGGTGATCGGGCGACTTCCTCACGAGGCCGAGAAACGCGTGGACCCACGAACGGTTCAGATCCGACGCCTGCCAGTCGATCCATTGATCGACCCGCGCGCGCGCCTGCGGCTCGGCCGGATACAGCGACTCGCCGCCGTAGCGGTTGGCGAGATAGCGAACGATCGTGTTCGATTCCCAGAGCACGAAATCGCCGTCCTTGATCACCGGTACGAGGCCGTTCGGATTCAGCGCGAGGTAGGCCGGGTCGTCGGTCGAACGGAAGCCGGCGCCCCAGTCTTCGCGTTCGAACGGAACGTTCAGTTCGGTGCACGCCCACAGCACCTTGCGCACGTTGATGGACGGAATCTTGCCGAGAATTTGCAGCATGCTGGCTCCTTGCGAGGTCGGGTACCGCGAATCCGGAATCGTCCGATTATCCCGGATCCTTCGCGTTGCATGCATCGGCGCGCGTCGACGGCAAAACGCCGGGGCCGAACACGACGACCTGCGTCAGGCAAGCACGCTGCTCACATCGGCTTCAGCACCATCAGGAAATAGACGAACAGCATCGCGAGAAACGCCGGGTAACCGAGCCGTTCCCAGGTCTTCGCGTAGCGCCAGTAGCGGTCCGGCAACTCGGCGGCGCCGTTCACATGCGCGAGCTTCGCCATCGCGGCCAGCTCGATCTGCAGCCACACGACCGGCAGCCAGCACGCGCCCGCAATCAGATACAGGCCGAGCGACGCGACGAGCCACGGCGTGTGCCACGGCCAGCCTGCCGTATGCGCAAGCCACAGCCCGGACGCGGGCTGGAAGATCACGGCCGGCGTCGTGAACCACCAGTCGGCGCGCACCACGAGCCGCGACACGGCGGCGATCGCCGGCACCGAGCGCGTGCGGTTCGCGAAGAACAGGTAGAACGCGGTGCCCAGGCCCGTGCCGACCATCAGCACCGACGACAGGATGTGCAGCGTCTTGACGACGAGATAGGTATTCATGAGCGCTCCGCTTCGCCAAACAGGATCGACAGGATCGCGAGTATCGGCAGGTTCTTGACAATCGGTCCGAACGGCTCGGACAACTGGTCGGGCATCGCGACGGCGATGATCGTCGAATAGGCGGCGACCAGCGCGATCTGCGCGGCCCACAGCCGCCGGCCGGGCGCGACGAGGGTGGCGACGCCGAACCCGAAATCGAGCGCGCACGCCGCGTACAGCGCGACGAGCGCCGGCACGCCGGTCAGGTGGACGCGCGCGAGCAGGTCGAGGCTGCCGGACAGCGGGTAGACGAACGCGCTCGCCACCGCCGTCCAGAGCCAGACGATCGCGAGCGCCCCCATCAGCAGCGGACGCCGCCACGCCGCAAGCGCCTCGCAGCGCAGCGCCTCGGCCTCCGTGCCGATGAACGCGCGCAGGCCGCGCGGCGGCCGGCCGAGCGCAGCGGTCGTCGCGGCCACGTCGCCGGTATTGCCGGCGCGCAGCATCGACCACGTGTCGCGCGTCAGCATCGCGCCCGGCAGCCACCCGAGCAGCCCCGCCGCCGCCGCGACCAGCGCGCCCGGCGCACTGACGCGCAGGGCCGGCGGAAACCCCATCGCGTGCCGGTAGGCCGCGAGCATCTCGCGGTAGTCGACTTCGTCCGCGCCGACCAGGTCGACGATCCGGCCGCACGCGGCGGGCCGGTCGATCAGCCGCGCGACGAGCTCGGCCAGGTCGTCGACATGCACGGGCCGCAGCCGTTGCCGGCCGCCGGCGGGCAACACATGCACCGGCAGGCTCGCGAGCGCCCGGAACAGGCGCGCGGACGTGCCCGACGTGCCGTACACGAGCGCCGGCCGCACGATCCGGCCATCGACCGGCAGCGTCTGCAGATGGGTATCGGCGGCGAGCTTGCTCGCGAAGTACGCGGTGTCGGCGCGCTCGACGCCCAGCGCGGAAATCTGCACGATCTGCCGCACGCCGGCGCGGCAGCACGCGTCGAACAGCGCGCACGGCGCCGCGCGGTGCACGGCGTCGAACGTCACGCCGCGCCGCTCGCCCAGGATGCCGACCGCGTTGACCACCGCATCGATCCCGTCGAGCCGCGCGTGCCAGTGTTCAGGCCGCACGTCGCGCACATAGTCGATCGCGATCTCGCCGGGCCCCGTCGCACGCCGGACGCCGCGCACGACGCGATGGCCGCCGGCCTCGAGCCGCGCGCACAGCACCCGTCCGATGAAACCGTTCGCGCCGCAGACCAGGATGTTCATGCCGCGGCCTCCGGTACGCGCGGCAGACGGCGCGCAAGGGTGGCCGTGTAGCGAAACGCTCGCAACGAGGTCGCATTCATTTTTATCCTCTATTTACAGTTATTTCTGTATATACAGAAATTCATGCCCCGAAAAAAGCGGGCTGCGTGCCCGCTTCGACTTGCTTCACCTTACTTCGACGACTTGCGCCTGACCGTCTGGCTGATCTTCGCGCCGATGCCGAGCGCCTTCATCAGCGTCTCCGGCTTGAGCCGCAGCATCTCGTCCGACCACGTCGTGAGCGTCTCGACGAACTGCAGCGTATCGCGCAGGCGCTGCTCGGTCTCGCGGCTCTCGTCGGCGATCTCCGGGCTCGCCAGGCAGTCGCGCAGCACGGTGAGCGTCGGCTCGACCTCGCGCTGGCGGCGCCCTTCGACGATCAGCCGGAACAGCTCCCAGATATCAGTCGACGTCTCGAAGTGATCGCGCCGGTCGCCCATCACGTGCACCACCTTCGCGAGCCGCCACGCCTGCAGCTCCTTCAGGCTCGTGCTGACGTTCGAGCGCGCGACGTTGAGCGTCTCCGCGATCTCGTCGGCGGCGACCGGCCGCCCGAGCAGGTAGAGCAGCGCGTGAATCTGCGCCACGGTGCGGTTGACCCCCCAGCGGGAGCCCATTTCGCCCCAGTGAAGGATGAATCGTTCGGCAATCGGTGTGAGTTCCATGCCGTGCAATTTAGGCGCTTCAGTTATTTCTGTCAAGACAGAAATAAAATCCGGCGGCTGACGGCGTGCGCGCCGCCGCATCCCGCCGCATCCATTACAATGCGCGGAAATTTTTTCGATTTCCTGGCCGTTTCTGCCTTTCTCACAAGAGGGTTTTCATGATCATCAAACCACGCGTGCGTGGCTTCATCTGCGTGACGACTCATCCCGTCGGCTGCGAGGCCAACGTCAAGGAACAGATCGACTACGTGACTTCGCACGGCCCGATCGCCAATGGTCCGAAAAAAGTGCTCGTGATCGGCGCGTCGACCGGCTACGGCCTCGCCGCCCGGATCACGGCCGCCTTCGGCTCGGGCGCGGACACGCTCGGCGTGTTCTTCGAGCGCGCCGGCAGCGAGACGAAGCCCGGCACCGCCGGCTGGTACAACAGCGCCGCGTTCGAGAAGTTCGCGGCCGCGAAGGGCCTGTATGCGCGCAGCATCAACGGCGACGCATTCTCCGACGCCGTCAAGCAGGTCACGATCGACACGATCAAGCGCGATCTCGGCAAGGTCGACCTCGTCGTCTACAGCCTCGCCGCGCCGCGCCGCACGCATCCGCGCACCGGCGAAGTCATCAGCTCGACGCTGAAGCCGATCGGCAAGTCGGTCAGCTTCCGCGGCCTCGACACCGACAAGGAAGTGATCCGTGAAACCGTGCTCGAGCCGGCGACGCAGGAAGAGATCGACGGCACCGTCGCGGTAATGGGCGGCGAGGACTGGCAGATGTGGATCGACGCGCTGCACGCGGCCGGCGTGCTGGCCGACGGCGCGAAGACCACCGCGTTCACGTATCTCGGCGAGCAGATCACGCACGACATCTACTGGAACGGCTCGATCGGCGCCGCGAAGAAGGATCTCGACAAGAAGGTGCTCGCGATCCGCGACACGCTCTCCCCGGCCGGCGGCGATGCGCGCGTGTCGGTGCTGAAGGCGGTCGTCACGCAGGCGAGCTCGGCGATCCCGATGATGCCGCTCTACCTGTCGCTGCTGTTCAAGGTGATGAAGGAACAGGGCACGCACGAAGGCTGCATCGAGCAGGTCTACGGCCTGCTCAAGGACAGCCTGTACGGCTCGGCGCCGCACGTCGACGACGAAGGCCGCCTGCGCGCGGACTACAAGGAACTCGCGCCGGAAGTGCAGTCGCGCGTGATGCAGCTGTGGGACCAGGTCACCAACGACAACCTGTACGAGCTGACCGACTTCGCCGGCTACAAGACGGAGTTCCTGCGCCTGTTCGGCTTCGCGATTGCCGGCGTCGACTACGACGCGGACGTGAATCCGGACGTGCCGATGCCCGGCATCATCGACGTCACGGCCTGAGCGGCGCCAGCCGCCTGACGCCCGTTGCGCGCATGCTCGCGCACGACGGGCGCCGGTGCCGCACACTGACCACCGCCGGCCTGCCGGCGGCGCGTCAGAGCGGCGCCGCCTCCTGCAGGTAGACGCCGTGCGACAGCGCCTGCTTCACGTGCCGGCTCAACTCGTCGGTCACGACTTCCTCCGCCCCCGCCTCGATCGCGTCGTACGCCTGGCGCACCACGTCGACCGGCGACGCCTTCGGCACCTCCAGCCCCTGCGTGAGATCCGTGTCGATGAACCCCGCATGCAGCCCGACGACCTGCGTACGCTGCTCGCGCAGCGAGTGGCGCAGCCCGTTGGTCAGCGCCCACGCGGCCGACTTCGATACACCGTAGCCCGACAGGATCGGCCGGTTCACCCAGCTCGCCACCGACAGCACGTTCAGCATCGCGCCGCCGCCGTTGGCCGCCAGCGCACCCGCGAACGCGCGGGCCATCGCCAGCACCCCGAACACGTTGGTGTCAAAATGGTCGCGCAGCGCGGCGTCCGCGCCGTCGTCCGTCAGGCTGCCCAGCCGCGCGATGCCCGCGTTGTTGATCAGCAGGGTGACGTCGCGCGCCACCTCCGCGGCGGCCGCCACGTCGGCCGCGCGGGTGACGTCGAGCTTCACCGGGATCACGCCCGGCAGCGTGACCGCGGACGGATCGCGCGCCCCCGCATAAACCTTCTTCGCCCCGCGTTCCAGGGCCTGCTGCGCGAAATGCAGGCCGAGCCCGCGGTTCGCTCCAGTGACAAAAACGACAGCGCCTTCGATTTTCATGATGCTTCCTGTAGCGTCGGTGGACCGCACGCACGCCAGCACGCGACGCGCGTGAAATCCGGTGGAAACGGGGTGGCGGGGCAGCCCGCCCGTGCGCCGCGCGGCGACAGCCGCCGCACCGGCGTGGAAAAGACGACGCCCGGCTGAAACCGGCCCGCCCCTTCGCGGGGCACCCGAAGTCGGTTACACTCGATCTCGATGTCGATCACCATCGTCTTTGCGATGCATTGTGTCAGTGCGTTCATGCGCCTGTCAATGGTGATCACCATTGACATTTTCGATCGATGCGATTGCGGAAAACGGGGAGAGAACGATGGGCGTATCGAGACAGCAGGCCGCCGAGAACCGGAGCGCGATCGTTGCGGCGGCCGAGCGGCTGTTCCGCGCGCGCGGCGTCGATGCGGTCGGGCTGACGGAGTTGATGAAGGCGGCCGGCTTCACGCAAGGCGGCTTTTACAACCACTTCAAGTCGAAGGACGCGCTGGTGGCCGCGGTGATGGAGAAGGCGATGCAGGATCGCGCGGATTCTCCGGCCTACCCGCTGCCGCAGCAGGTGTCGCGGTACCTGTCGGCCGCGCACCGCGACGATGTCGATGCGGGGTGCCCGCTGGCCGGCTTCGCGGGTGACGCGCCGCGGCTGGGCGGCGAGGCGCGCGAATGCTATGCGGGCGGACTGGCCGCGTATCTCGACCGGCTCGCCGAGCGCGTCGCGGCGGAACACCCGTCGGCGCCGCCGCAAGGCCGGCGTGACGCGATCGCGGCGTTCAGCCAGATGGTCGGCGCGCTGCTGCTGTCGCGCGCGGTCGCCGACGTCGATCCGGCGCTCGCCGATGAAATTCTCGATGCGGGGCGCCACATGCTCGCCGGGTCGAGCGACGGAGCGGAAACGTCGGCCTGAGCCTCACCGTGCATCACGGCACGTCGCGCGCTGCGTCCCACAGACTGCGCGCGCCGAGCGTCGCGTGCCACGCGTCGAACTGCGTGCGCCAGGATTCGAACGGCTCGGTGAGCGGGTGACGCGGGTCGCCGCTCAGCGCGTACGCCATCCCCTCGATCAGCCATCTCGGCCGCGTCGCGACGGCCACGTTGCCGAGCACTTCGGCCTGCCGGATGTGAATCAGCTCATGCGCGAGAAAGAAGGTCTGCCAGCCGCGCGGCGCGACCGCCACGCCGAGGTTGCCGACCGCGGCGGCCGCGCGTTGTCCGAGACCGAACGCATCGGCACAGGCACGCGTCGCACAGAACACCACGCGCGGCGTGCCGCGGAAATGGCCGACGGCGGCCTCCGCGCGCGCCTGGCCGTCGCGGTAAAGCTGCCGCGCGCCGTCGAGCTTCGCGGGATCGTCGATGCAGATGTCCTGCGTCGGGCAGGTGACGCCGGGAACCAGCGTGGGCGCGACGACGCGCAGCGGCTTGACGAATGCGAATGCGGCGAACGGCAGGGCGATGACGAGGCTGGCGGCGGCGGCAATGACAAGGTGTTTGCGTTTCATCGGGTTCGGCAAGGAATCGATCGTGTGATGGTGGACGATGCCGGCGTGCGCGTCCAGTGGTTGAAGCGGTTCAGGCGGGCGCGGGCATCACAGTGCCGCCTCATGCTCCGAAGATCCTGCGCCCCCGTTCGGCATCCGGCTGCAGCGTACCCCGAGCCACAACACCATCGCAGCGCACACGACCAATACGCCCTCGATCAACACGGTGTCCACGTTCCAGTAACGAGCCAGGAACACGACCAGCAGGTCGAGCATGAAGTGCAGCGCAATCGCCGCCGCAAGCCAGCGCTTCCCGCCATCGACGAACGATCGCAGGACGATCAGCGACAGGCCGACGTGTATCACCATCGCGCTCGCGCGTTCCACCAGCGCGAGCAAGGGTGACACGATCGTCATGTTCCCGAACTGCGCGTCGATCAGCGCAAGCACGGGCAGGCGCGTGATGAATCCGTGCGCCGCGAGCACATACCCGGCGCTCAACGCGAGAAAGCCGACACCGACCAGCAGCATCGCTTCCAGTCCGCCGTGCCCGAGCCCGTACATCACGGCCGTTTTCGGGTTGCGCTGCGTGCGCAGCAGATAGCGAAAGGCGACCCACCGGCCGCACTCCTCGAACAGCCCCGCCGTGAACGCCGCCAGGACGAGGAACGGCACGCGCCAGTGCGGATCACGCCCGAGCCCCTGCGAAAGCGGTATCAGCCACGACATGCGCAACACAGGCTGAAACACAAAGAAGATCAGCATCCCGCAGAAAAACGCGCCGAACGGAACGTGCGTGCGACGCCGCCACGCGATCGCCATGGCCGGCGGCGCGATCAGCGCGACGAGGCCGACAGCGAACGTGACGAGCACAAGGGACGAAGCAACCGGGTTGACGGACATGGCAAGCGGGCTGGGCCGGGACCGTCGACAGTGTAGGACATGTGCGACGCGCCAGCAGCGATGTGGTGCGTCGCTACGCGCGTTTCACGATGAGACGATGCACGCGCCGCTTCGAAGATGCATTGCCCGTTTCGGCATGTGCAACGATCAACGCGTCACGCCGAGACAGCGCGGCAATCGCTCGATGCCCTGATCACGTTCAATAGCTCGGGACTTCCGCGATGTACGCGATATAGAGATTCTGCCCCCAGCCGGCGCCCGAATATTCCGGGCGCGAATAATCTTCCCGCGTGATGTTGACGTTGAACCCGGTGGTCGTCACGTGAGTCACCGTCACCGAGAACGTGTCCGGATAGGCGGATGACACGTTGGGATCCTGGAGGGCCGTCACGACGACAATGGGCACGGTCGAAAATCCGACCGGGAAGTTGATTTTCCTGTTGAGCGGCAGGTTGTACCAGGACTTCTGAGTACCGCCCGGATAGCTGCCGACGGCCTGCTTCGCTACGACTCTTTCCGGCATTTCAAGCTCCTTATGGAAGACGGGAAAACGCACGCTCTCGTCGTGAACGAGCCTCGCGCGAAAGCACGCCGCGCGAGCACAAAGCTAGGTCGACCGAACAGCGAAAGCGATTACACACGATTACGCGATTCAGGCTGGCAACCCGAAGCGAGCTGTAATCACGTGTAATCGAATCACACGTCAATCCTCCCTACGCTATCCCTACCCGTCGGCAAGCAGTGAGTTCTCCGAAAGTACCGCCTTGCTGACTGGAAGAGGCGCGAATGCCGCAGGCGTCGCGACTTGTCAGGCCATTTTTTCAACGCTCACGCTCGAAAGGAATCGCCATGTCTCACGTTCTGAGTACCTACAACATCATCGATGTGCTGACCGCCTTCGATGTCGAGGAAATCCTGAACAAATACCCCGCGCTCAGTCGAAATCGCGATCAGCCGACTCAACTTGTGAACAGCGTCAGCACGAACACGATCTACATGCTGACCACGCATGCGCATGCCGTCTACGGCCAGGGCCAGGGCGGGGACCAGGGCGAAGGGGGAAGCAATCTGAGGATCAAGGCCGACGTGAACGACGTCATTCGCTGGCGCACCGCTTCGCTTACCGATGCAGCAGACTACAAGTGCTTCCTGTACCGGTTCAAGCTGTTCAGCAGTTCCACGGGCCGTGACCTGCTGGGCCCGGTGACGTTCCAGACTGCCAACATCGCCGAGCCTTACCCGGCACAGGGCTGGCCCGAAAACAACAAGGTCAACGAAGAACCGACCGCGGATTACTACGCGCAAGCCACGGTACTCAGTCCCGGCATCGAAACTTACTATTTCTACGTGGCCGTTTATGACCGGCACGCGCAGCTGAAGGGCTACTTCTACTGGGATCCCTACATCAACATCAACAACCGGTAACCTCGAACCGGCGGCTCAGGGCGGGCGGAGCCAGCCCGCCCGCCGCTTTCCTCTGCCGGGTCGATCCCGTTTCCGCCGGTGGACCGGCCATCCAGTCAGAGAAACAGCAGCGCCGGATTCAACGCCGATTCGTCGCGCGGCTGCGCTCGCCACCCCAGCTCCACCGGAACCGAGTAGAGCCGCCGCGCACCAAAACGCGGCCAGAAATGACACAGCCCCGGCGCGATGACCTGCACCACGGACAAGCCGATATCGGGCCGCGTCTTGTCGACGACGAGCACGTCCATGCCGGCCGCCGCGATGCGCCCGACGCAATGCTCGATCACCGCCGGCAACGTCGCGGCGTCGATCGGCCGCCACGTCGAGCGTGGGGTGCGGCGCCCGTCGTTCGCCGGATACAGGAATCCGGTTTCCGAGAGCTTGTCGCGATCCCACGGGTGCGGCGCATCCGCGGCGATATCGAGCAGCTGGTTGACTTCGGTCAGCGCGCGCTGCACGGCGATACGGGCATCGAGATGACAGCCGAAGCCGATCGAAAAGCGTCCGTCGGCCGGATCCTCGGCCAGCGCCGCCACGGTCGGCACGCCGAGATCGTGCGTAAGGTCGAGCGCCCACAAGCGCCACCCGAACGTGTCGTATTCGCGCACGAGCGCGTCGAAATACGGATCCTCGAAACTCGCCAGATCGATGCCGGGGCGCGAGACCTGGTTGTACCACCAGATCGCGACCGCATCACGCTCGATCAATTCGAGCATGCCTTGCAGGATCGCTTCCTCGACGCTCGACCCCGCCGCGCAGCCGTTGGGGTTGTGCACGCATGCGGCGTCGGCGTGCGCGCTGTCGGGCGTCTCCGCATAGCAGTAGCCCAGCGGCACGAGGCGGCGCCTGCCCGTCACGAGCGACCACGCCGGCGTCCAGTCGATGACGTCGCGCGCCGTGAAGCGCGGCGGCACCTGCTTTCGAACGTCGCGCGTCAGCGCGTTGATGGCCTCGCGCGCGTCGAATTGCCGTTCGCTGAACTGCTGGAGATCGTTGACGTGAATCGGTTCGGCATCGCATGCCGGATCGGCGAGCAGCGCTTCCATGCTGCCGGTCACCGTCGCTTCGTCACCCTGATAAACGCTGCTGAACCGTTCGAGTGCTTCGCACAGCGCGCTCACGCGTGCCTGCTCGCCGGTGCGGCCCTTGCCGGAGCAGATCCGGTCGAAGCGGTTGCTCGCCGGCACGCCGGCCGGGCACACGAGAAACCCCGACGCATAGACATTCCGCATGCCCGCGTGCCGCTTCGGCATCGGATGCAGATACGCGATCGCACCGCTGATCGGCGAGATCAGATCGGCATGGCGCTCGAACACCTGTTCCGGATCGGCGGTACGGTAGCCGCCGTCGGCACGCGCCACCAGCGCGCGATCGGCGAGCCGCGGCGCACGCGCCGCCTGCTCGCGCATCCACGCGGGATTGCCGCAGCACGGGCATTGGGGACGCCTGCGCACGCGGTGCGGTTCGGCGGCCAGCGTGTCGATGCGCTGCGCGACGATCCGCGTGCGCGCACGCTCCGCCGTGGCGGGGTTGACCGCGATCTGCTCGACCGTCGCCGCGACGAGCGCCGCCGCGGCGGCGGCGCCGGCGCGCGAGACGGCCGGCGGCGGACGCGTCGCGCCGCTGCCGTGATGGCGCGCGAGCAGCGCCTCGACGGGCCGGTTGACGCGAATCCAGTAGCGCACGCATTCGATGCACGGCGCGTCCGCGCACGCGCCGTCTCGGGCCAGCAACGGCCCGATCAGCGTCTGCACGCCGTTGGCCGCCACGACGAGCAGCGCTCCGCCGCGCGCCGCCACGCGGACGGCGCACGCAGCAAGATCGTCGCGGTCATGCGTATCGGTGAGCGCGACGGTCAATTCGGCGTCCGGCGCAACCTCGATGCCGGCGGCCGCCAGCGCGCGCCTGAACGCGGCAGCGTCGGCGCCGAACGCCTCGACCGCGACGCGCAGCTGCGCGATGCGCGCACACGCGGCGTCGCCATCGAGTCCGGCACGCTCGAAGAAGCCGCGCGCCGCATCGTCGTCGTGCGGCGAGTCGGCGCGCACATACGCGCGATGCACGAGATGGTCGAGCCCGGCGAGCACGTCCCACTCCCCGAACGTGCCGGCGAGCGATGACACGATCTCGGCGATCGTCATCCGCGCCCGCAGGCAGGCGGCGATCCGCACGAAGATCGCGCCGGACAGCATCGCGCGCTTGAATTCATCGACGACGAACAGCGTCTCGGGCCCCGCATCGAGCACGAGCAAATGCGGCTTGAAGCGCAGTACGCGCGAAAAATCGTCGAGCATCGTCCGGCTCCCTGCAACGGGTGAACACCGCGCGGCCCGTGCGTCCGGCACGGGCCGCGCCACGGTGCGCGGCTCAGCCGCGCAGGGTCAGCAGCAGGTGAACAGGTAGCTCGGCCCGGCGTCGCAATAGGCCGCGAGCGCGACGGCCTCTTCGTCCAGGCTCGTCGGCCGCGTCGGGATGCCGACCGTCATGGTGTTGCGCGGCAGGTTCCAGCTCCCGGTGCCGTCGCCGTTGCTCGTCCAGCCATGGTCGCGTTGTGGTTCGACGACCTCGATGTCGATGATCCACGGGCATTGGTAACCGAAGTATTTCGCGAGCGCCTCCAGCGGATTCGCCAGCAGCTTGCCCTTGAACTCCGGGTCCCGCCACGAAAGCGCGACCGCGCGCAGGTAGACCTTCTGAAACTCCAGCATCGATTCGAGCGTCGGATTGGCGTTGTTGTTTGCCATGTCGGATTCCCTGAGGTAATCAATCCATGATGGTGATGTGATTCGCGTTATAGGCGGCGAGCGCCTGCGCGAACTGCTCCGCGTTCTTCGGCGCGGGCGGCAGGACCAGGGTGAGCTTGTTCTTGTGACCCGAGGTCCAGTCGCCGTTGACGCTCGGCGTCCAGGTCGACGATTTGGTCTGCACCTTCAGGTCGAGCCGAAACGGATAGTGGTAGCCGAACTGGTCGCGCAACGCCTTGACCGGATCGGCCTCGAGCTCACCGAGAAACGCCGGGGAATGCCATGCGCGGGCGATTGCCTGAATGATGGCGGCCCGGTATTCGAGAAACTGCTCGTACGTCGGTAATCGAAGATCCTTGCTCATCGGTCTGTTCTCCTGAAGGATGAAGGAAACCACTTACGGCAACGACTGCAACATCGCGTCGGCGCGCCTGACGATGCGCATCATGCCCGCCGCTGCTGCAATTCCGGATGCGCGCCGGCACGCGGCCCGCGCGGCCTCGCCGCTGCGTCGCGGGTCGGCCTGGCGCAGGTACTCGCATTGCTTCAGCAGCAGCTGCGCTTCGTAATAGCGTTCGCCGGTCGACTCGCACCAGGCGAGGCATTGCGCGATCTGCGCGAGCGCGGCAGCGTAGTCGCCACGCTCGGCATCCAGCTCGGCGAGCAGCGACGCGTAGTAGGTCATGCCGAGCAGCCCGCTCGATCGCCGCTGCGCATCGAGATGCGCGGCGACGCCCGCGCGATCCCCTTGCGTCCATGCATGAATGATCGCGGCGTAGTGCTCGACCGCGCGCAGCCGATGCGCCGCCGACAGGCGGAGAATCGCTTCCGACGTGGCGCGGGCCGCGTCGCGGTCGCCCGCCAGCTGGTGCGTCCGTGCGAGGTACATCATCGTGACGCCGAGCGTCGGCAAATGGTCGAGGCAGGTCGCGCAGTGCACGGCCTCGTGCGCCATTGCGAGCGATGCCTGCGGATCGTCGTCCATGCACCAGCGCACGCTCGCGAGCGACGCCATCGCCCACGCGCGCGTATCGAGCCCCAGGATGCGCCGATGGTCCACGTCGCGCCGCACGTCGTAGCCGGCCAGCACCTTGTCGAGCGCCGCTCGGGCGCGCGCGTAGTGGCCGTCGACCCACAGGCTCATGCCGCGCATCGCGTCCGCCGCGACCTGCACGCCGACATCGCCACGTTCGGCGGCGAGCGCATCGAGCCGCGTGCAGATCCCGCGCACGGTGGGCCGATCGCCGGCGACGTGGTAGCAGGTCGACAGCGTCCAGAGCGCGCTGATCGCGAGCTCCGGGTCGTCGAGCGTCTGCACTTGCCGCAGGAGCTGCTCCGCATGCTCGCGCACCTGCGGATCGGCCCAGCCGAAGCGCGCCATCGTCGCGTGCGTCAGCGTGGCGCGGATGCGCGCGCTGTCGTGCTCGCGTTGCGCGTAGTCGGCGCTGGCGAGCCACTCGAACACGGCCTGCCCATAGCGGATCGCATCGTCGTACCGGGAGCGTTCGAGGGCGCGGCGCGCCGCGTCGATGCCGTGGGCGATCGCCTCCGCGAAAGCGCCCGAGCGCGCGAAGTGCCCGGCAATGCCGAACGCATGCGCGCCGGCCCCGCGATCGGCTTCCACGGCCAGCGCCCGGCCGACGCGCGCGTGGTTGCCGCGCCGCACCGCGGGCGGCATCGATTCATAGGCCGCGTCGCGAATCAGCGCGTGACGGAACGAATAGAACACGCGGTCGCGCCGGTGCCGCGCGTACACGATCCGCTCGTCGAGCAGGAGCCGCAGATGCGCGTCGAGCGTGGCCCGCTCGTGCGGCGACGCGTCGGCAAGCAGCTGCGCATCCACCTCGAGCCCGATGGTCGCGGCGAGCTGCGCGGTGTCGCGCGCGTCGTCGATCCGGTCGAACGCGAGGCCGAGCATGCCGCCGAGGCTGACCGGAAGCGGATCGGGGTCCGTTGCGCGCTGCCCCGCCGGCAAGCCGTCCGCCGAAGCCGCCGCGCCGCTCGTGATGAGCTCTCGCGCGACGGCCTCGATGAACAGCGGGATGCCCGACGTGCGGTGGGCGAGCTGGCCGAGCCAGGCCGGATCGAGCGCCGGTTGGCCGAGAAACGCGGACACCAGGTGCTGCGCGTCGTCGCGCGACAGGCGGCGCAGCGCCACGCGTTCAGTCTCGCCGCGCCAGCGATCGAGCTTGTCGGGGCGCGACGTGAGCACGACGCCGATGGCCGCTGCATGCGGCGAGCGCCGCAGGTACGCGAGGAAATCCTCGGTCGAGCGGTCGATCCACTGCACATCCTCGACGACGAGCAGCACCGGCGCGCCGTTGCCGAGCGACACGATCAGCTGCTCGAGGACGTCGAACAGCGCGTGCTGTTCGCGCGCACTCGACCACAGGAACCCCTTCGCATCGCAGGGCAGCCCGAGCCACGTCGCGAGCGCGACGCGGGCCGCCGCATGATCGCATTCGAGCGGCGCGATCATCGCGTCGATCGCCGCGAGCGCGAGACCGGCCGGGCAATCGGCGTCGATGTGCCAATGCGCGCCGATGAACTGCAGGATCGGAAACAGCGCATGGTTCTCGCGCTCGGGCAGGCATCCGCAATGCGCGAACGCATGGCCCTGGGCCCGGACCGCCTCGCACAGCTCGTGCACGAGGCGCGACTTGCCGATTCCCGCCTCGCCGACGACGAGCCGCGGCACGCCGCGCGGCGCACCCTCGCCGCGCGTGTCGCGACGATGGCGCGCGGGCACCTCCTGCCATCCGCGCAGCAGCGCGTCGAGTTCGCGCGCACGGCCGACCATCGGCGCCATCATGCTGGCGTCGAGCGAATCGAACGGCGTATCGGCGCGACGCTCGCCGAGCAATTCATGGACCGGCAGCGGCGCGAGGCCTGCCCGCTGCAGCTGCAACGGGGTCGGCCGACAGTCGGCATGCCGTTCGAGCACGAGCCGCGCATCGTCGCTGATCAGGATCTGCCCCGGGCCGGCAAGCCGCAGCAGCCGCGCCGCCGCCGAGGGCATCGACACACCCGTCACGCCCGACATGCGCTGCGCGTGCGCGAGAACTTGCCCGACGTGAATCGCGGCGGCCACTTCGACGCGCCAGCCTTCGCCACCGGCGAGGCTGCCGGCCGCCGCCGGCAGCCGGGCGCGCCCGGCCACCCGTACCATGTCGAGCGCCGCGCGCGCCGCGCGGCGCGCGGGCCGGTCGATATCGCCCTGCAAGCCGAAGTGGAACAGCAACGTGTCGCCCAGCCGCCCGCCGACCTGCGCGCCATAACCGACGGCGATGTCGGCACACCGGGTCAGCCATTGCGCCTCGTAGCCGTCGAGCAGGTCGCCATGATCGGTTCCGGCATGCCGCTGCCCGCCGTCTCCGGCGATCGTGACGCAGCAGCACAGCGTGGTGATCTGCCGGTACTCGCCGACCGCTCCGGTGGTCTCGTCGCGCGGCGCGAGCGGGCGCGCATGCGCCTGCGCGCCGGCGCGGCCGGCATCGAACTGGCCGACGAGCGCCGCGAAGTTGAGCGCGCGAAACTGCACCGCGAGTTCGTCGGCCGATGCGGCGCGCTGCGCGGGGTTCTTGCTCAACGCGCGGCGCAGCACCGCGCCGAGCGGATGCGACGCGATCGACGGCGGAAGCGCGATATCCACCGGGCTGAGGTGCTGATAGAGAATGTCGGCCACGCTTGCGCCGTGCATCACGACCTCGCCCGTCAGGCATTCGATGACAACCAGGCCCCACGCGTACAGGTCGCTCCTGGGCGTCGGCGCCTCGTTGCGCAATTGCTCCGGCGCGCAATATTGCGGCGAGCCGAGCACTTCGGTCGCCTGCGTCGAGGTCCGGCGCGCGATGTCTTCCGTGCCGGGCAGCAATGCGCCGATGCCGAAATCGAGGAGCTTCGCGCGCGGCCCGTCAGCGGTCATCGTGACCACGATGTTCTGCGGCTTCAGATCCCGGTGCACGATGCCGCGCCGATGCGCGGCCGCAAGCGCGTCGAGCACCTCGGTCATCAACCGGCCCGTGTCGACGGCCGACAGCGGCCCCTCCGCCGCGAGCCAGTCGCGCAGGGTCCGGCCCTGCACCAGCTCGAATACGGCGAACAGCCGCCCGTCGGGCGCTTCGCCCTTGTCCAGCAGCGCCACGATGGCCGGGTGTCGCAGCGCCTCGCACAGGCGCGTCTCGTGCTGAAAGCGCGCACGCTGGCGCGCGCGCTCCGGCGCGGTCCGCATGGCGTCGTCCCGCATCAGCTTGATCGCGACGTCTCGTCCGGTATCGCTGCAGGTGGCGCGAAACACCACACCGTTGCCGCCTTCGCCGAGCAGCGGGCCGAGACGGTAGCGCCGCTTGCCGGCGAGCTCCGCGAACGGTGCGCCAGAGGCGGGCAGCGCAGCGGGCCGCCGCAGTTCGGGCGCCTGCGACGCGACGGGCGCGCGGTGCGCGATCGGCAACATGGCCGGTTCTCCCGTGTTCACGAGTATCGGACGAGCGGGCCCGGCGACGGTCGATGCACGCCGATACGCGGTTCGACGCTCGGCACCGACTGGCACTCGAGGTGCTCGCCGCGCATGACGCGGAACGGAAAGTCGCCGAAGCGGACGCTGCCGCGCCGGCGCTCGACGAGCTGGCCCGCGTCGAGCCCCGGCATGGCCGCGAACTGGGCCCGCGCGCGATGGATTTGCACGTTGACGTGGGACGCGTCGAGGCCGAGCATGCGCGCCAGCCGGTCGAGCTCGACCCAGCCTTGCGCGGCGGCATCGTAGCCGGCCTGCATGTCGGCGGAGCGCGCCCGGGCGAGCGTGACGAGGCTGTAGTGATGGGCGCGCTCGCCGAGATCCACCACGCCGCCGCGAACGTGCAGCAGCATGCGTACGTGCTCTTCGTTCTGGCTGACGAGGAATTCGAGCAGTTGCGGCGGCACGGCCGGATCGGCGAGCGAACCGAGCATCATCGTCGAGCTGCTGCGCACGAGCGCCAGGCGCCACGATCGGTCGCCGGTCGACACCTCGTCGCCGTCGTGCAGCGTGCGCGGCGGCAACGTGTCGTCGCACAGCCATTCGCCGGCCTGCGACCGCACGATCGTGACCAGCCGCTCGGCCTGCGCAGGCAGGATCTGGTGCGGCGCAAGCACGATCGGATGCGCGGCGCCCCGTATCGGCCACAGCGTATCGGCCGGATCGTCGATCGCGTCGACGCGCCACGGCGCGACCCCTGCCCTGCCGAACCGGATCACGTCGCCGCGTTGCAGCACCACGTGCTCGCCGTCGCGCAACGGCGTGCCCGATACCGACGTGCCGTTGCTGCTGTGATCATGGAGCTCCCACAGCCCGCCGATCCAGCGGATGTGAGCGTGGACGCGGGACACCGAGGAATCCCGGATGACCGTGTCGCAGCGCGCGGCATCGCGGCCGAACACGTGGTACGCGTGGAGCAGACACGCTTCTCCCGAAGAATCGTTCTTGAGTATCGCCATGACTGCCCCGTTTCGGATTCACCCGGATCGCTCGATTGACGCGTCGACGCAACCGGGCAAGCGATTGATTCACTGATCGCGAACAATCTCGACTGTTCGCCGCCTCGTTTCCTGTTCTTCTTCAGCCATCTCTGGAATCGTCGCTCATCCGGCACGCTTTATTTCAGCCAATTGAATCTTCGGCCAATTTTTTTGTTTTAAAACCGAGCAACTTGATGAAAATCCTGCCAAATAAATCCCGGCGCCGCAACCGTAATGCGCAATCAGAAATCGGATATTGCAATGCTTTACATTTGCAGTGGATTTTTGGGAGTCGAATAAAGGGTCGAAGTGCAGAAGCCACACCTAAAGCCGCACATATCGTGACTTGAGCGGCTGCCACCGTGCAGAAAGACGGATCGGATTTGAGAAAAAATTCCCACCTCTGAAATCCGCTCGCATGCAGAAAATGCAATTAATTAATTTCATTAATTCGCACAATCATCAGCAGCATTTTTTCAATCGGCATTGCTTCGCACATGATGGCCTGGCGATTCGCCCGCCCGCGACCTATACTTAGCCACATGGCTAACTTTAACCCCGGCATCAGCGATGTATTCCATGCGCTGTCCGACCCGACGCGCTGCGCGATCGTCAGCGCGCTCGGCCGCGGCGAGCAGACCGTGTCCGTGCTGGCGGCGCCATTCGACATGGCGCTGCCGTCCTTCATGAAACACGTCGCGGTGCTCGAGCGCAGCGGCCTCGTCCGGACCCGCAAGACCGGACGCGCGCGCACCTGCGCGCTGGTCGGCGGCCGGCTGTCGGAAGCGGAGCAGTGGCTCGCCGCGCAACGCGCGATGTGGGAAGCCCGCTCGGAGCGCATGGTCGAATTCGTCGAACGCCGTCATGCAGAGGAGCACGCCGATGTCAGCCCACCCCGCCGAACCCGCTGAAGCCAGCGACCTCGTCATTTCTCGCGTGCTGCACGCGCCGCGCGGCGCGTTGTGGCTGGCGTGGACCGCCCCCGAACTGCTGAAGCAATGGTGGTGCCCGAAGCCGTGGACCACCGAGGTGCGCGCGTTCGAGCTGCGGCCCGGCGGCGCGTTCCACACGTTCATGCGCGGCCCCGACGGCGGCACCAGCGACAACCCCGGCTGCTTCCTCGAGATCGTGCCCGAGTCGCGCATCGTGTTCACGTCGATGCTCACCGGCGGCTGGCGGCCGCACACGCCTTGGCTGGGGTTCACGGCCGTGATCACGATGCGCGACGACGCCGCGGGCTGCCGCTACGAAGCCCGCGTGATGCATCCGGACGTCGCGACGCGCGACCGCCACGAACAGCTCGGCTTCTTCGACGGCTGGAATACCTGCATCACGCAGCTCGACGAACTGGCCGGCACGCTCGACTGACCGCGCGCGGGACACGCAGCCGGGCCTCGCGACGTCTCGCACGTCACGGCATGTGTACGCGAAATCCGCACGCATGCGACACTGCCCCGCATTCGCGCCGCCATGGGCGGCGCCGGCCCAGAACATGCACCAGAGGACACTCGCGATGAGCACCGCGACCACCGCCACGTGGTATTTCGATTTCGTTTCGCCGTTTGCCTACCTGCAGCAGGAACAGTTCGATGCGTTGCCGCCGACGCTCGCGATCGAACCGCGCCCGGTCGTGCTCGGCGCGCTGCTCATGCATTGGGGACAAAAGGCGCCTGCCGAGATCGCGGCAAAGCGCGTCTTCATCTATCGCCACGCGCAGTACCGTGCCGACAAGCTCGGCATCCCGTTCCGGATGCCGCCCGCGCATCCGTTCAATCCGATCAGGCCGCTTCGCCTCGCGATCGCGATGGGCGGCTCGCTCGACGTGATCCGGCGCATCTTCCGGCACATCTGGCGCGACGGGCACGACGTCGCATCGCCGGAAGGCTTCGCCGCGCTGTGCGATGCGGTCGGCTTTCCGGAAGGCGTGACGGCCGTCGATGCGCCCGCCGTGAAGGACGCGCTGCGCGCGTACACCGACCAGGCGATCGCGCACGACGTGTTCGGCGTGCCGACCTTCGAGTGGAGCGGCGAGCTGTTCTGGGGCGAGGATGCGACCGCGATGTTCGTCGACTGCGTCGCCTCGCGCGCGTGGCTCGACTCGCCCGAAGTGCAGCGCATCAGCGCACTGCCGGACGGGAGCCGGCGCGGCTGATCGCGCCGCTCGCCCGGGCCGGGCGGCCGCCGCGCGTCAGCTCACGGCGCGTGCCCGTCGACCAGCCCCGGCACCGCCTCCCGCATCATCGCGACGAACCGCACGAGCCGCGACGGATAGAACTGCGCGTGCGGATAGGTCAGGTAAACCGGCAGCGGCGCGGCCTCCCACTGCGGCGCGAGATGGACGAGATGCCCCTGCGCCAGCGCGTCCGCGAGCATCCACGACGAGCCGACGCAGGCACCGACGCCCAGCAGCGCCGCGCTACGCAATGCATACAGGTTCGCGGTGCTGATGCGCGGGCGAATCGCGATGCGCCGCGTCTCGCCAGTCACCGCGTGGGTCAGCGCCAGCTCGTTGCGGTAATACGTGCGCAGCGACAGCCACGGCAGCGCGGCCAGCGCGTCGGGCTCGGCGGGCACCGGCGCGCCGTTCAGCACCGACGGCGCGGCCACCACGAAGCGCGGCACCTTCGTCAGCCGGATCGCGACCACCCCGGGATCGGTCGGCTCGCCGACCTGCACCGCGCAATCGATGCCGCTGCCGATGAAATCCCGCACCTCGTCCTGCAGCAGCCATTCGACCGACACGCGCGGATAGGCGGCCAGGAATCGCGCGAGCGGCCCGACAAAACGCTCCTGCCCGAACGCGTGCGGCACCGCGACCCGCAGCAGCCCCTCGGGCTCCTCCTGCGCGCCGCGCAGGTCGGCCTCGAACGCCGCCCAGCTCGCCAGCAGATCCTTCGCGCGCTTGAAGCAGCGCTCGCCGTCGACGGTGAGCCGCATCGTGTGCGTCGTCCGCTGCAGCAGCCGCACGCCGAGCGAGCGCTCGAGCGCCTGCAGCCGGCGGCTGATCGTCGGCTGGGTCGTGTTCAGCTGCGCGGCGGCCGCCGACAGGCTGCCCGATTCGACTATGCGCACGAAGGTTTCCATCAGCTCGAAGCGATACCCGGCACCGTCCACCGGGACGGTGCGATGGCGCGCGGAGCCATGAGTGGCGGACGTGACACGCTGTTTTTCAGTCATACGCCAAGCGTATAACAAATCTGCGCGGCACGGTACTACCGTCGCATCCGGCCGGTTGGCACACTCGCGTCCATCTCCTCACCTGACGAAGGACCCCGATCATGTCCCCCCCCGACGAACCTCGACGCCGCGGCCCGCACGCCGCTCGCCCCGACCCATGCGCCGGCCGGCGCCGCGCCGCTCGGTGGCCGCCTCGTGCTGCTGCTCGCCGCGGCGGCCGGCCTCGCGGTCGCCCCGCTCTACTACAGCCAGCCGATGCTCGGCGCGCTCGGCCCGGATCTCGGCGCGGGCGCGCGCGCGGTCGGATTCGTGCCGACGCTGACGCAGCTCGGCTATGCGCTCGGCATCCTGCTGCTCGCGCCGCTCGGCGACCGCTACGATCGCCGCCGCGTGATCCTGATCAAGGCGGCCGCGCTGGTCGGCGCGCTGCTGCTCGCCGCCGCCGCGCCGTCGATCGGCCTGCTGCTGGCCGCGAGCTTCGCGATCGGCCTGTCCGCGACGATGGCGCAGGACGTCGTGCCGGCCGCGGCGACGCTCGCGCACGACGCGCATCGCGGCCGGATGGTCGGCAAGGTGATGACGGGCCTGCTGATGGGCATCCTGCTGTCGCGGGTGGTGGCCGGCTTCGTCGCCGAGAACCTCGGCTGGCGCGCGATGTTCGTGATCGCCGCCGCGAGCGTCGCCGCGATCGGCGCCGTCGCCGCACGCGGCCTGCCGCGCTTCGAACCGACGACACGCCTGTCGTATCGCGCGCTGATCGGCTCGCTCGGCGAGCTGTGGCGCCGCCATCCGGCGCTGCGGCGCGCGGCGCTCGCGCAAGGCGTGCTGTCGGTCGGCTTCAGCGCGTTCTGGTCGACGCTTGCGCTGATGCTGCACGGCGCGCCGTTCCATCTCGGCAGCGCGGCCGCCGGCGCATTCGGCCTCGCCGGCGCGGCCGGCGCGCTCGCCGCGCCGATCGCGGGCCGTCTCGCCGACCGTCATGGGCCGGAATGGGTCACGCGGCTCGGCATCGGCATCGCGACGCTGTCGTTCGCGGCGATGGCATTCGCGCCGCTGCTGTCGACGCATGCGCAGCTCGGCCTGCTCGCGGCGGGCACGATCGGCTTCGACCTCGGCGTGCAGGCGACGCTGATCGCGCACCAGGCGATCGTGTACCGGATCGATCCGGCGTCGCGCAGCCGCCTGAACGCGGTGCTGTTCGTCGGCATGTTCATCGGCATGGCGGCCGGCGCCGCGATCGGCAGCCAGTTGCTCGCGCAGCTGGGCTGGACCGCGGTGCTCGTGCTCGCGGTCGCGACGTCGCTCGCCGCGCTCGCGGTGCGGATCTGGCGACGCTGATTCGTCGACGCGCGACGCGCAAAAAACAATCCAGACATCGCACCCGGACGGGCAAGCGCCTAGCGCTTGCCCGTCTTTTCTTTTATTTTCGATCGGCGCAGATGCCGGCGCGCGCCATCCGGCAGGTTTGCAAGCCACGCTTGCCGCATGCGTTCATTCGATGCAATGCGCAGACCAATCGGTCCGATTGCCAAGTTCACCCAAATATTTTTCGCATGGCCGCCGCCGCCCGGGCGCCGTGCGCCGCGTTTTCCGCAAACGCCGCGCCGGGCGGCACGCACGCATCCGGCCCCATGTCGCGCGCCCCGTTTTATCAGGGGATTCCC
Source organism: Burkholderia sp. SRS-46 (assembly GCF_004343775.1). GTDB lineage: Bacteria > Pseudomonadota > Gammaproteobacteria > Burkholderiales > Burkholderiaceae > Burkholderia. The sequence continues at coordinate 139,611 of NZ_PTXL01000004.1, forward strand.
GGTATTTTTTCCCATTTTCTTTGAAATTCCGGGTGGACATACTTGCCCCCCGTTGCGCTGCAGCCCGAGCGCGCCTTGAATCCCGCCGGCCGCCATGTCATGCGCTGTACGTCCGCCGGGGCAGCAAAATATGAACGACTTCGACACCACCCTCCAGATCTACCTCACCCAGATCACGCTCGGCCCGCTGCTGAACCATGCGATTCGCGTCGTCGCGGGCCTGTACACGTTCAAGGGCTTCGTGCTCGTTCCGATGCTGTGCTGGCTCTGGTTCCAGCCCGGCCCGCATCGCGAACGGCAGCGCGAGATGATCGTCGCGACCGTCACGAGCGGCCTCCTTGCCCTCGCAACCGGCCGGCTGCTCGCGAAGACGCTGCCGTTCCGCCTGCGTCCGATCTACAACCCGGATTTGCACCTGCATTTTCCGTCGGCGGAATTGCGCGAGGCGACCTTGCGGACCTGGAGTTCGTTTCCGAGCGACCACGCGATGCTGTGGATGGCGGTCGCGACCGGCATCTTCCTGATGTCGCGCCGCCTCGGCGTGCTCGCGCTGCTGTACACGATCGTGTTCATCTGCCTGCCGCGCGCGTATCTCGGCTTCCACTATCCGACCGACCTGCTCGGCGGCGCCGCGATCGGCATCGCGATCACCTGGCTGATGACGCGCGATGCGATCCGCACGCGTTACGCGCCGGCCGTGATGCACGGCATCCAGCGCTTTCCCGCGCCCGCCTATACGCTCGCGTTCCTGCTGTGCTTCGAGCTGATCACGCAGTTCGACGAACTGCTGACGCTCGCGCGCTCGGCATCGCACGCGATGTGACCGTCATGCTGCCGCTGCTGTCACGCCGAACCACCCCGCGCTGCCGGTCCTGCGCGCCGGCGTCGCGCCGTGCGGGCGCCGGCCTGCCCGTCAATCGCGATCGGGCGCGCCGAGCGGAAAGAACGCGCGATACGGACGCGCCTCGTCCACCGCGCGTGCAAACGACGGCCGCGCCAGCAGGCGCTTGCGATACGCGATCACGTTCGCGAACGACGGATCGATCCGATGGGTCCAGTCCGCGTAGAACAGGAACGGCGCCGCGCCGCAATCGGCGAGGCTGAAGCGCTCGCCGGCCGCCCATTCGCGATCCGCCATCCTGGCGTCGAGCCACGCATACGCGGTGTCGAGCATCGCGCGCGCATCGGCGACGCCGCGCGCGTCGCGTTCCGCCTGCGGGCGCAGCGCGTCGTACACGATCTTCTGCTGCGGCGTCGATACGTAGTTGTCGAAGAAGCGATCCATCATCCGGACCTCCAGCGCCGCATGCGGATCGTCGGGCAGCAGCCGGACGGGCCCCGGATGGATCAGCCCGAGATACTCGACGATGATCGTCGCCTCGACGATCGTGCGGCCCGCGTCGACCAGCACCGGGAAGCGCTTCATCGGCCACAGCGCGGCGAGCTCCTGCATCGGCGCCGGGTCGTCGTGCGTCAACTGGCGATAATCGAACGGCGTGCCGTTTTCGTACAGCGCGGTCAGCACCTTCTGGCAATACGACGAGAAAGGATGGGCATACAGCGTCGGCAGCATCGGAAGGCCTCTCTTGGGTAGGGTCACACCGGTCGCGCATGCGCGCCGCCACGTGCGGCGCGCACCGGCCGGTCGATACGACGACGAACGACCTGAGCCGGAATCGACATCCGGCGATCGATATTTTCCGGGCGCACGCGCCGGCTACAGCCGGCCGTTCACGACCGTGCGCCCGTCGGCCCGCCAGCGCAGCATCCCGCCACCGAGATTCGCGACCGCGTCGAACCCCGCCTGACGCAGGATCACGGTCGCCTGCGCGGATCGTCCGCCGGCCCGGCACACGGTCACGATCGGCCGCTCGCGCGCGAGTTCGCCCGCGCGCGCGGCCAGTTCGCCGAGCGGGATCAGCGCCGCGTCCGGAATGTGCCCGAGCGGCCCCGTGAATTCGGCAGGCTCGCGCACGTCGACGATCTGCACCGCCTGCAGGTGATCCTCGAGCCACTGCGGATCGATTTCCCAGAAACCCGCGAACGTATAGACGAGCGGCGCCCAGCCAGGCTCGGCCTGCTGCTCGGGCGCGCTCGCCGCGAAGCCGCACTGCAGGTTCGCCGGCACCGCGACGTCGATCTGGCGCGGATGCGGCAGCCCGAGGTTGGTCATGTAGCCGGCGAAATCGTCCTCGCTGAGATCGCCGCCGAGGCGCGGGTTGAAGCGCCGCTCCTCGCCGACGCTCGTCACGGTCAGCCCGCGATAGTCGTGCGCCGGATACAGCAGGCACGCTTGCGGCAGCGTGAAGATCCGGCCGTGGACCGCGCGATACATCGCGCGCGGGTCGCCCTGCTGGAAATCGGTGCGCCCGGTGCCGCGGATCAGCAGGCAATCGCCGGTGAACGCCATCGATTCGTCGTCGAGCACGAGGCTGATGCAGCCGTTGGTGTGGCCCGGCGTCGCGCGCACGGTCAGGTAGCGGCTGCCGAACGCGCACTGGTCGCCGTCGCGCAGGTAGCGGTCCGCCCCTTGCGCGCCGCTCGCCGCGGAAAAGCCGATCGCGCTGCCGGTGCGCTGCTTCAGCAGCCACGCGCCCGTCACGTGATCGGCATGCACGTGCGTGTCGAGGGTCATGACGAGCCGCAGGTCGAGTTCGTCGAGCAGCGCCGCGTCGCGCCGCACCTGCTCGAACACCGGATCGATCAGCAGCGCTTCGCGCGACGCGCGATCGGCCAGCAGATACGTATAGGTAGACGATTGTGGATCGAAGAGTTGCCTGAAGATCATCACGATGCCGCTCCGCCGCCTGTCCATGCGCAGCGCGCGCGCCACGCGCCGCCTCGCCGCTCCTCACTCGCGCGAATCGGCCGCCGCGTTGCCGGCCCGCCGATTCGCGCCCCCGTCATGCCGTCGCGCGGTGCGTCAACGCGGTTGCGTCACGTACCGCAGGTACGGCTTCAGCGTCCTGAAGCCCTGCGGATACTTCTTCTTCGCATCGTCGTCCGACACCGACGTCGGAATGATGACATCGTCGCCCGGCCTCCAGTTCACCGGCGTCGCCACCGTGTGCTGCGCGTTCAGCTGCAGCGAATCGAGCAGGCGCATCACTTCGTCGAAATTGCGGCCCGCGCTCATCGGGTACACCAGCATCGCCTTGACCTTCTTGTCCGGCCCGACGATGAACACCGAGCGCACCGTCGCGTTGTCGACCGCGGTGCGCGGCCCGCCGCCGCTCGCGTTCGGATGGATCATGTCGTACAGCTTCGCGACCACCAGGTTGTCGTCGCCGATCATCGGATAGTTGATCGCGTGCCCCTGCGTCTCCTCGATGTCCTTCACCCACCGCTGGTGATCGCTGACGGGGTCGACGGAGAGCCCGATGATCTTCGTATTGCGCTTGTCGAATTCCGGCTTGAGCCCGGCCATGTAGCCGAGTTCGGTCGTGCACACCGGCGTGAAGTCCTTCGGATGCGAGAACAGGATCGCCCAGTGGTCACCGATCCACTCGTGAAAGCGGATCGTGCCCTCGGTCGTCTCGGCGGTGAAATCGGGGGCTTCTTCTCCTAGTCGAATCGACATTTCGTCCTCCATGACATGGAACCCTCAAGACGCCCGCGCCGCGGTCGGCGCGGCCGCGCCCTGATTCTTCGAACGTGGGTCTGGCGATCGCCGCGAGGCCCGTCCCGTGGCCACGAGACGGATCGGCGCGCCGGCAGCGGGCACGCGGCCCGCGCGCGGTGCGCCGCGCAATCGTCCGGGCGCGGGACGCAGGCCGGCACGCGCCGCGTCCCGCGCGCGCTTATAGCGTAGGTCAAATTGTGCGCGCCACGGGCGACAGTTCGCGGCGCTCGCATCGGGCGGCGAAGGCAGGGCGGCCGCCGCGCGCCGCCTATACTTTTTGCATCGACGCCCCGGCGCGCGACGCGCGTCCGGCCGCTTCCTTTCCTGTGAGGAGACCATCATGCCCCGCCGCTACATCGATTGCCGCGAGTTTCCGAGCGACATGAACTGTTCGGTCGCGATTTCGGCCGATTCCGACAGCGAACTGCTGGAGGCCGCAATCCAGCATGCGGTCACGGTGCACCAGCACACCGACACACCCGAGTTGCGCGCGCAACTGAAGACGCTGTTCCGCGACGGCACGCCACCCGCCGACGCGCCCCGCCGCGCGTGACCGTCCGTCCGCGCCGCGCCGGCTGACCGTCCGCCCGCAGCGTCCACCCCTTCCCGCCTTCCGATCGCGCCCGCCACGCCGGCCTCCGCCGCCGGCCGGCGCGTGTCGCGCACGATGCCGCGCGCACCGTCCCGAACCGATGCGCGCGCAACGATACGCACATGCAACGCGCACGCTCGCGCGCAGCCCGGCGCCGCGCGTCGTGCCAGCCGCAAGCGGCGCGTGCGGCACGTCGCGCGGGCACCGGGTTTCGCGCGTGGATCACACGTGAAACGTTTTTTCCGCATTGCGCCGCCGCAGCCCTCGCGGGAATCTGAATTCATCAATTAAATCATCGCGTTATAGCAAATGGCACGTTGCTCGCTTGCATCCTGGAACAGGTTCGCACGCACGTGACGCCGGCCGTCACACGCCATCACGATCACGCTCGCGGCAACCTGGCGGCATCGCGGATGCCGCGTCAGAACAGGCCGCCGGCCTGCAAGGGAGATCCGTTTCGCCGAACCCGACGAATCCGGGGGCCGCTGCCAGCGCGATGCGCCGGGCAGGCCAACCGGCGGACGGTCGTTTTTGCAACGCGTCGAACAACGCGAGTCGTTTCAGGAGGAAACCATGAAAGTGCGAGGAACCAATGGATCACTGCGCATAGGGCGCGCAGTGCTGACGGGTCTTTGCGCGGGTGCCGTCGCCCTCGCCGCGCTCGGTTCGCAAGCGGCCTTCGCCGGCCCGAAGCGTCACACCGCCCACGACTCGCTGCCATCCAAGGGAAACATCCCGGCCAAGTTCCAGACGCTGCCGACCGGGCCGCATCCGAGCGAGGCGAAGAACGCAGGCAAGTTCAAACAGCAACAACTATAGGCATCACGCGGAAGTCATCGTCGGGGAAAAGATTCAATCATTCGATTACCGAAGCGTGAGGTTTGCCATGAGTGCAATGCGAACGTTATTCCGCTCTCCCGGGCCACTGGCGCGCGGGCTGGCCGCTGCCGGGCTCTGTGCCGCGGCGCAGGTCGCGCATGCAGTCCCGGCGGATGCGCTGATCGACCTGAAGGTGCTGGTGCTCGCCAGCCAGCAGGCCGGCAACACACCTGAACTCCAGGCGACGCAGACGATCCTCGATCGCCTGGGCGTCCCGTACACGATCTGGAACACGGACAGCTCGATGCTGCCGACGCTCGAAACCGGCAACCATGCGCTGTACCAGGGCATCATCATGCCGATCAGCGACGCCCGGTACATGAACCCGTTCTCCGGCAGCGCGCTCGCGACCACGCTCGCGCGCTTCCAGTTCAAGTACAACGTGCGGCTCGCGAGCGTCTACACGTGGCCGGGCGACACCGGCTGCATGCAATACGTCGGCTACCGGGATACGACCGCGTCGCCGCTCAACACGACGCTGACGACCACCGGCAAGACGCTGTTCCCGTACATGAACGCCGGCTCGACCACCGCCAATCCGCTGGTCGTGCAGAACGCGTGGACCTACTTCATGTCGCCCGCGAGCCCGCTGCCGGCCGGCACGACCACGACGACGCAGATCCAGGGCACGGCGTCGACCGGCGTCACCTATTCGGTCGCGTCGACCTGCCTGTTCGGCAACACCACGCCGCTCGCGGGCGACAGCACGTCGCGCGAGATCATGGCGGTGTCGTTCGACAACAACCCGAACCTGATGCATTCGATGACGCTGTCGTACGGCCTCGTCAACTGGGTCACGCGCGGGCTGTTCGTCGGCGTGCGGCACGCGTACATGGATCCGCAGGTCGACGATATCGGCATCCCGGACGAGATCTATCCGTATGCGGAGTCGCTCTACGGCTACTGGTACAACGTGACGACCGGCGCGACGACGAACACGAGCCCTCCGGGCCTGTGCCCGCTCGGCGACGTCTCGCCGACCACCGGCATGACCGCGTGCGAGTACCGGATGACAGGCGCCGATCTCGACAACGTGATGGCCTGGCAGGACAACACCAACGCCAGCACCGCGAACGCGGGCGCGCTGAAGTTCACGTTCGCGTTCAACGGCTCCGGCTTCGACACGGCTGACGGCGGCCTCGGGAACTACCCGCCGAGCGGCACCGACACGTTGAGCACCGAGGTGACCGCAAACGAGTTCGAATTCAAGTGGATTACCCATACGTACGACCACGCGCTGCTGGAGCCGATAGTGAACCCGCCGATCACGATCACGCCCAGCCAGGTGACGGCCGAGCTGCAGAACAACAACGCGGTCGCGCAGAGCTTCGGATTCGAGAAATACAACAAGACCGTCATCGTGACGCCCGAGATTTCCGGCCTTTACTACGCACCGTCACTCGGCGCCCTCAAGTCGTACGGCATCACCGTGCTCGTGTCCGATTCGTCGAAGCCGACGCCGCCGGTCGGCACATCCGGCTGCCCGGTGAACAACAACGGCGTCGCCTGGTCGCTTCCGCCGTTCAATGCCGGCAAGTACAACTGCGTGAACCCGGCCATCTTCGAAATCCCGCGTTATCCGACGGCGTTGTTCTACAACGTGTCGCAACCGTCGGAATGGGTCGCCGAATACAACTATTTCTACGGTGCGAACGGGATCGATCCGACCCGGTGGGGCGTCGACCAGACCTACGCGCAAGTGCTCGACCACGTGTCCGACACGCTGGTGACCTACCTGCTCACGTTCGACATGCGGCCGCTGATGTTCCACCAGTCGAACCTGCGCGCATACAGCGGCACGAGCACGCTGCTCGGCGACCTGCTGAACGCGGTGCTGACGAAGTACAACAAGTACTACAAGGGCCTGCCGATTCGCAGTCCGTACCTGTCCGACGCAGGCGTACTCGCGAAGCAGCGGCTCGTGTTCAACTCGTCGAGCGTGGCGGCCACGCTGAAGCCCGGCGTGTCGATCACGCTGAGCGCATCGCGCAAGGACGGACAGTCGGTCGTGGTGCCGGTCACCGGCGTGACGTTCGGCACCGTGCATGAAACCTACGGCGGCCAGAACAACTCCACGATCACGCTGCTCCCGGCCACCGCCTACACGACGCTGGTCGCGCCGGCGCCCGCCTGGCAATAGCTTGCCGCAAGGCATGACCGCGTCTCGGAGGCGCGAGTTGACGACGCCCGCCGCAAGGCGGGCGTTTTTTTGCGCGGACGGCGGCCGGAGCCGGGGCCCCGCCGTCGGCCGGGCCGCGTCGTTGGGTCATGCGCGAATCTGTGAAACAATCGCGCTTCCCTCTTTCAGCCGGAATCCGGCGACTCAGCCAAGGAGCCGATCGATGATCACCTCGGGAAGCTGTCACTGCGGCAACCTCTCCTTCGCGCTCGACTGGCGCGAGGCCCCGGCGCGCATTGCCGCGCGTTCCTGCACCTGTTCGTTCTGCCGCAAGCACGGCGGCCGCTGGACGTCCTGTCCGACCGGCACGCTGGAAATCACCGTGAAGGACCCGGCGCGGGTCAGCGCCTATGCGTTCGGCACGCACACGGCGCAATTCCACGTGTGCACGACGTGCGGCGTGGTGCCGGTCGTGACGAGCGAAGTGGACGGCCGGCTCTACGCGGTGGTCAACGTCAATGCGTTCGACGGGGTCGACCCGGCGCTCATCGATGCGCCCGCGGCGGCTTCGTTCGACGGGGAAGGCACGGATGAGCGGATCGCGCGCCGCCAGCGCAACTGGATATCGGATGTCGTGTTCCGCCACGTATCGTCCGCGTGAGAATCTGAACAGGATGCATCCGACATGTCGATGACGATCGATCCGAAGCAGGCTGCCGCGCTGCTGGCCGTCGCCGACACCGGCAGCTTCGAGCAGGCCGCGGTGCGCCTGCACGTGACGGCCTCCGCCGTCACGCAGCGCGTGCGCGCGCTGGAGGCGAGCCTCGGCACGCCGCTCGTGCTGCGCACGCGGCCGTGCCGGCCGACGGTGGCCGGGCAGCGCGTGCTGCAGCACCTGCGCCGCGTCGCGCTGCTGCAGGCCGACCTGCAGAGCGCGCTCGCGGTCGAGCGCGCATCGCCGATCTCCGTCACGATCGCGCTCAATTCCGACAGCCTCGGCACCTGGTTCCTGCCCGCGCTGACGTCGGTGCTCGCGGGCGAACGCATCCTGTTCGAGCTGATCGTCGAAGACCAGGACCACACCTTCGCGCTGCTCGAAAGCGGCATGGCGGTCGGTTGCGTGACGACCGAACCGAAGCCGATGCGCGGCTGCGTCGCGACGCCGCTCGGCATGATGCGCTACCGGCTGCTTGCCGCCTCCGCGTTCGCCGCGCGCTGGTTCCCGCGCGGGCTCACCCGCGCGAGCGCGCGCCGCGCGCCGGTCGTCGCGTATTCGCGGCGCGACACGCTGCAGTCGTCGTTCCTGGAAGAGAAGTTCGGGTTGCCGGTCGGCGCGTACCCGTGTCACTACGTGCCCGGCACGCACGCGCATTTCGCCGCCGTGCAGCACGGGCTCGGCTACGCGATGGTGCCGGCGCCGCTGCTCGGCAACGCGCCGCTCGACGCGCAGGGCCTCGTCGATCTCGCGCCCGCGCATCCGACCGACGTCACGCTGTACTGGCACGCGTGGACCGTGCAGTCGCCGGCGATGGCGTCGCTGTCCACGCGGGTCGTCGAGGCGGCGCGGCGGCTGCTTGCGCCGCTTGCGCGCTGAAGCCGCCGCGCTGAACCGACGCGCGGCGCGTGGCCTGCCGCGTCGCTGTTACGCGCGCCGCTGCGCGAAATACCCGCCGACCGCGTCGACGAACGTATCGATATCACCGCGCGACACATCGCAATGCGTGACGAATCGCGATGCGTAGAGCATCTGCGTGAGGATCCCGCGTTCCTTCAGCCACGCCTCGAGCTGCACGCAATCCGCTTCCGGGAATTGCGCGAACACCATGTTCGTCGCGTGCGACAGCACCTTCACCTCGTCGATGCGCGCGAGCCCTTCGGCCAGATGCGCGGCATTCGCGTGATCGTCCGCCAGCCGCTCGACGTTGTGCTCGAGCGCATACAGGCACGCGGCCGCGAGAATCCCCGCCTGCCGCATCCCGCCGCCGAGCACCTTGCGCCAGCGATGCGCGCGCTCGATCAGCGGCCGGCTGCCGACCAGCACGGAGCCGACCGGCGCGCCCAGCCCTTTCGAGAAGCAGATCGACACCGTGTCGAACGGCGCGCACATGTCCGCGATCGTGCGGCGCGACGCGACCGCCGCGTTGCAGACACGCGCGCCGTCGAGATGCGCGGACAGCCCGCGGCCGCGCGCGACCGCGACGGCCTCTTCCGCATAGCCCGTCGGCAGCATGCGGCCGCCGATCGTGTTCTCCAGCGCGAGCAGGCGCGTGCGCGCAAAATGGTTGTCGATCGGCTTGATCGCCGCGACGATCTTCTCGATCGGCAGCGAGCCGTCGAGCGCGTTCTCGATCGGCTGCGGCTGGATGCTGCCGAGCACCGCCGCGCCGCCGCCTTCGTACTTGTAGGTGTGCGCGAGCTGGCCGACGATGTATTCGTCGCCGCGCTCGCAGTGCGCCATCAGCGCGGCCAGATTGCTCTGCGTGCCGCTCGGAAAGAACAGGCCGGCCTCCTTGCCCGTGCGCTCGGCAACCGCCGCCTGCAGGCGCAGCACGGTCGGGTCGTCGCCCCACACGTCGTCGCCGAGTTCGGCGGCGGTCATGGCAGCAAGCATTGCGGGGCTCGGACGTGTGACGGTATCGCTGCGTAAATCGATCATCGTTGTTCCCTGAGTAAACGCGGGCCGGTGCGGGCCCCGCCAAAGCAAGACTCAGAGTGTACGCAATTCACCGTACGCGTGCCGATCGCGCAGCCCGCCGGCCGTTCCCGATGATGCGACGCGCCATATTGACGCAGGTGCGGCGGGCCGCCGCGCCCCGCGCGCCACGGCGCATTTCGCGATATTGATACGAATCAACGATTTAACGCGATAACGCCGCGCGAGGGCTGGACATCTGCGACGAGTTGGCGCATTTCGCGCCGCAACATCGCGTCCCATACTCCAGCCAACCCTGCCACCGTCATCGGCCAGGGTCCGCCGGCAGCCCCGCCGGCGGGTATCGACAGCTTCGGTCAACTGGTATGGATACCGCATTTTCGGCCCTCGATCTGGCCCGCCTGCAATTCGCGTTCACCGTCTCCTTTCACATCGTCTTCCCGGCGCTCAGCATCGGCCTCGCGAGCTTCATCGCCGTGCTCGAATACCGCTGGCTCAAGACGGGCAAGCAGTACTACAAAACCCTCTGCCTCTTCTGGTCGAAGATCTTCGCCGTCGCGTTCGGGATGGGCGTCGTCTCCGGCGTGGTGATGAGCTATCAGTTCGGCACCAACTGGTCCGGCTTCTCGAGCTTCGCGGGCTCGGTCACCGGGCCGCTGCTGATGTACGAGGTCATGACCGCCTTCTTCCTCGAAGCCGGCTTCCTCGGCATCATGCTGTTCGGCTGGAACCGCGTCGGCCCGCGCGCGCACTTCGGCGCGACGCTGATGGTCGCGATCGGCACGCTGATCTCGACGTTCTGGATCCTCGCGTCGAACAGCTGGATGCAGACGCCGCAGGGCTTCGAGATCGTCGACGGCCGCATCGTGCCGACCGACTGGTTCGCGATCATCTTCAACCCGTCGTTCCCGTACCGCCTGCTGCACATGGCGATCGCCGCGTTCATCGTGGCCGCGCTGGTGGTCGCCGCGACCGGCGCCTGGCACCTGCTGAAGGGCCGCCGCGACAAGAGCGTGAAGAAGATGTTCTCGATGGCACTGTGGCTGCTGCTGGTGCTCGCGCCGGTGCAGGCGCTGATCGGCGACCAGCACGGCATCAACACGCTGAAGCACCAGCCCGCGAAGATCGCCGCGATCGAAGGCCTGTGGGAAACCGAGAAGGGCGGCACGCCGCTGAACCTGTTCGGCATGCCGGACATGGAGGCGGAAACGACCCGCTACGCGGTGAAGGTGCCGCACCTCGGCAGCCTGATCCTCACGCACAGCTGGGACGGCGAGATCCGCGGCCTGAAGGAATTCCCGCCGGAAGACCGGCCGAATTCGACGGTCGTGTTCTGGAGCTTCCGGATCATGGTCGGCCTCGGCATCGCGATGATCGCGCTCGCCGCGCTCGCGTGGCTGCTGCGCCGCCGCGGCAGCCTGTATGAATCGAAGGGGTTCCAGCGCTTCGCGCTCGCGATGGGCCCGACCGGCTTCATCTCGCTGCTCGCCGGCTGGGTGACGACCGAGGCAGGCCGCCAGCCGTGGGTGGTGTACGGCGTGATGCGCACCGCGCAGGCCGTATCGCCGCTCACCGCGCAGCAGGTCAGCATCTCGATGATGACGTTCGTGGTCGTGTACTTCCTCGTGTTCGGCACCGGCGTCTACTACATGCTCAAGCTGATGAAGGCCGGCCCCGCGCTGCCCGACGTCAAGCACGACGACACGCCGGACACGCGCCCCGATCACACCGCGCGCCGCCCGATGTCGGCCGTCGACGAGCTGATCGAGACCGTCTGAACGGCCCACTCCCTACGCAAACGAGGAATTTCATGGACGTCACCGTAATCTGGGCCGCGATCATCGCATTGGGGCTCTTCATGTACGTCGTGCTCGACGGCTTCGACCTCGGCATCGGCATCGTCTTCCCGTTCTTCCCGGACGAGAAGGAACGCGACCTGATGATGAACACGGTCGCCCCCGTGTGGGACGGCAACGAAACCTGGCTCGTGCTCGGCGGCGCCGGCCTGTTCGCGGTGTTCCCGGTCGTCTATTCGACCGTGCTGTCCGCGCTGTACCTGCCGCTGATCTTCATGCTGGTGTGCCTGATCTTCCGCGGCGTGTCGTTCGAGATCCGTGCGAAGGCGCGCCGCACCAAGCAGCTGTGGGATCTCGCGTTCATCGGCGGCTCGGCCGGCGCGACGCTGTTCCAGGGGATCGCGCTCGGCGCGTTCCTGCAGGGCATTCCGGTGAAGGACGGCGTGTTCGCGGGCGACGCGTTCGGCTGGCTCACGCCGTTCAGCCTGCTCACCGGGCTCGGCCTGGTCGTCACCTACGCGCTGCTCGGCTGCTGCTGGCTCGTCGCGAAGACCGAAGGCGACCTGCAGCGGCGCCTCCATCGCGTCGTGTGGCCGCTGACCGTCGTGCTGCTCGGCTTCATCGCGATCATCAGCCTGTGGACGCCGCTGCAAGATGCGGCGATCGCCGAGCGCTGGTTCGATTCGGGGCTGTTCTGGCGCCTGCTGCCGGTGCCGTTCATGGTCGCGGCCTGCGCGGTGTGGATGTACCGCGCGGTGCGCAACCGGCATGACATGACGCCGTTCGTGCTCGCGCTGGTGCTGGTGCTGCTCGGCTACGTCGGCCTGCTCGTCAGCCTGTTCCCGTATGCGATTCCTCAGAGCATGACGATCTGGGAAGCGGCCGCGCCGCGTTCCAGCCAGACCTTCACACTGGTCGGCGCAGCGGTTATCCTGCCGATCATCATCGCCTACACGACGATGGGTTACTGGGTATTCCGAGGGAAGGTGCGTCATGAAGACCAGCACTACTACCACCACTGAGCAACACCCCGCGCCGCGCCCGCGGCTGCGCGGCTGGATGTGGTTCGTCCTGCTGTGGGCAGGCGGCGTCGCCGGGGCGGTCACGCTCGGCTATGTGTTCAAGATCTTCATGAACCTGACGCTGTTCGCGGTGAAGTGACCGGAATCATCCGACTTGAAAGCGCCCGGCGGCGATTGCTGCCGGGCGCTTTGTCGTTCCAGCCGCCCATATGCAGGCTACGACGCTTGCCTCACCACCCCGAGCTTCAGTCCGAGCACACCGAGGATGCGATTCATCGTCTGCACGGTGCCTTCGCTGCGCCCCTGTTCGATGTCCTGGATCGTTTTCGTCGACACGCCGGCGAGCTTCGCCATCTCCGTGCTGGTCACGCGCATCGTGCGCTTGAATGGCCATGTAAGAGGACTCGTGCCGCAAGATTTGCGCGAGACGTTCATTCGCGCCGCGCGCGAACTTGACGATGTAATGCGTGACCGCCCGCTCGTCCGGCAGCGTGTGATCCGGATACAGCAACCCGTCGTCGGCACGGGTCAGCAGCAGCTTCGGCCATTCGCCCTGCACGCCGGAAGAACCGGCGACAAAGAGCCCATGCGCGGCAAGATACTCGGTGAACGCATCGCCGCGTGCGGCGATCTCGTCGTCCGTGAAGCCTTGCAGCGGCCCGCGTCGCTCGTCCAGCCACTGCGCCGCCTCCTTCACGCGAAGGTTGCCGATCGAGTTGCCCGCGCCGGCGAGCAGCAGCGGCCAGTTCGCTCCCTCCTCCGCGGTTTCCGGCAATCCGAGACGACGCAGCAATTCGAGACGCCCGAAACCCTGCGGCAACAGATCGATCAGGAATACCGGCCAATGGGACTGTTTCAGCAGCTCGAGGCTAACGGGATAGCGACATGACATCGCGTGCGCGTCCCGGGCGAGCCTGTGTTCGACCGCCCAGAAAGACACGGTCGTACGACAAACGGCACCAACACAAGCGCGGCGCCGTCGACCACCCGGTGCCGCGCATCTCGCCCGCCGCCCGCAAGCGGCAAGCCGCCGTCCCCGTCAGCGTGCGATACCCAGCCCCGGCAGCACGCGCGTATGCTCCGCCACCACCGCGTGCAGCAGTTCCGGCTCGAGACCGAGCAGCCCCAGGATCGTCGGCGCAACCTGCTTGGTCCCGACATAGTCGTTGACCGTGCGCGCGCGATGGAGCCCCGGATACGACACGAGCAGGCCGAGGTGGTTGTCGTCCGGCGCGTTGCCGCCGTGCTCCTCGTCCTTCTTCTTGCTCGACGTGTAAATAACGCCCGGGTTCGGCTGCACGATGATGTCCGGCGTGCGGCCGTTGGCCGGATCGCCGAACCGCTCGGCCAGCGCGGAACCGTACAGGATGTAGGCCAGCGGGCCATCCGCGCAGATCCCCGGCGCGTTGCAGCCGAGGTTCGCCTTCAGCGTCTCGACGACGGCCCGGCGCTGGCTGCGGTCGCGCAGCCAGATCAGGCCGACGTCGTCGGTCTGCACGAAGCCGGTGCCGACGAGGCCCGTGCCGTCGTTCAGGTTGCCCGACGTCGCGTTGTTCTGGCCGAAGTTGCCGTTCTTGTCGAGGTAGTTGTTCTGTTCGAGCAGCGCCGTCAGCGTGTCGCCGTTCTTCACGAGCTTCGTGTGATCGGTCGGCGACTGGCCGTGCTTCGCCGTCACGATCACGGCCGTCGAGCTGTAGAGGTTACGCTGCTTCAATTCGTTGACGATCCGGCCGATCGAGTTGTCGACATACGTGATCGCGTTCGCGACCTGCCCGTTCGGCGTGAAGTTCGCGTCGAGATAGCCGCCGCCCTTCGTCACCAGTGCCTTCTGCGCGACGCTCAGCGTCTGGAAATTCGCGCCGAACAGCGTCGGCACCGGCGCGGCCGTCTTGCCGGTCGAATCCAGGCCGTCGATCTGGTTGATCAGCGCCTGCACGTGCAGGTTGTCGAACTGCGCGGTGTGCGAATAGACGTCGGTGTAGTCCGTCTTCGTCGCCGGGTCGATCGAGTTGATCTCGGTGCGGGCGAGATCGTCGACGCCCTTGCCCGACGGGCCGTTGAGCCAGTCGTAGCCCCATGCGTGCTTGTCGGCCCACGCGGTGCGCGCGTTCGGCAGCGCCGACTTCACGGCCTCGAACACGGTGTTCGTCTTCACGTAGTTGTGCGGATACACCGGCACGCACGTGCCGCCGACGAGCGCGTTCGGGATCGCCTGCGGGTTGAACCCGCCGCCGCCGTCGAGGTTCACGAGCGGGCCGCCGTTCATCGCGTCCTTGCCCGTCGTTTCGTCGAACACGACGTTCCAGCCTTGCTTGCCCGAACAGGTCGTGTCGCCGGGCGCGTACAGGTTGCGGTCGTACGACACGTCGTAGAACAGGCCGGCCGTCTTCGGCGAGCCGCCCGTCACGAGCGCCGCGAGGCCCGGGAACGAATCCGACAGGCCCGGCGTGTGGGCATTCGTGTACGTCACGCCGCTTTGCGCGAGCGCCGCCACGTTCGGGCACGTGTTCGCGCCGATGCAGCGCGCGAGATCCTGCTCGTGCAGGCCGTCGACGCTGATCATCAGCACGTGCTTCACGGCGCGGCGGGTGTGTTCGCCGCGGTTGCCCTCATCCCCCTGATTGCCTTCGCCTTGCTGCGCATATGCACCCGCGCTCGCGAGCGCCAGCGCGCCCGCCACCACCCCTGCCATCTTCCGCTGCTTACCGAAGAACGAAATCATCACCCCACCTCATCGATTGACGTTGGACCGCTCGGCCTGCGAACAGGCGCGTCACTATCGCCGAGCCATGCGGCGGTCCCGTGAAGGGGGGCTTTCTGTTTTCTATCAAACGTAACGAATCGCAAGTGACATGAGGCGGACGCAACGCGGCGGCTGCGATGCGGCGGCGATTTCGCAGCAGGTGCACCGCATGCGCAGCAGGATGTTGACGCAGGCTGGGCGGCTTTCAAGTCTCGAAACGCCTCTCTAGGCGATCTGAAGAACTGGCTGGAGCACGACATTGGCATCGAGGCCGGCACTATTGTCGGGGCGAAGTGCGAGTGAGTAGTTGAGGCTCCACTGCCCGCGAAAGGGCAAAGTATTGCCGAACGTCGCCGGCCAGTTTCCGACTCTCAACCCCGGCATCTATATCGTAGATAATCAACAAAAAAAGGGACAAGGCGCATCGTCGACTTCAATTGCAGACGTTAAATTGATGCCGAGCACGATAGTTGGAACGACGAGAACGTCACGCAGGACATTGCCCACCAATATCGCGAAGGTAGCGCGGTCAATCATCATCGATTTAGCTATATCCGGCCCACTGAAGCTGAGGCAAACTACTACTGGCAACTCAGCAATTTCGCTGACGCGCTGGCATCAACTTGAATAAACCGGCCTCTACGATTCCCGGGGCAGTTCACTAATCTGTAGTCACATTCAAAATGAAAGGGAAATGAAACATGACGACCATCAATCCCGGTCCGAAGCCCAAGCGAGAGGATGGAAAAGATGACCGCAGGCATCATGTGAATCCTCCAACCAAGCCCAAACATCCCACCCTACCCATTCACGACCCAAAGAAAAAGTGAATACATGACCGATCTGCATGAGGACAGTCCGCTTCTGGTCCGTCCACTCAGCCACCTCTCGGTGGCTTTTTGTTATCGATCTCCATGATTCCGTCACTGCAATAATGGGTTTTTGCGGAACAGTCATTCGGCACACCGCCGGCTTAGGTTGTGTTTGCCAGTTGATACACTTGAATGTCGGCTGTCCGGCAAAATGTCCCGACTGTCGCAGCTCGATTTGAACTGGTCACGAACTGCCGAGCCACAACCAGCCCGGTTCGCCATAATCAGCCATGCGACACAGAGAGTCATATCGCTGACAATCGAGTCCGTCGTATCCTAAACCGACCATTTCCATTCCGAGCGATGCAGAATGAAGTCACCGACGATCGTGCTGCCACTTGAGCGCCCCTTAGCCGAGTTCTCTTCGAACACTGTGTTGGCTCGCGACGTCGCACTTGCTGGCTTACGTTGGCCGACCCAATATTGGTGCGGTCTAGCGATCGGCTGGCTGGAGCAAGGACTGCTCCCGGATCACGAAATTATCGAATTGTTGGGTGTGATCGCCAACAACCGCAGCTTTTCGCAAAATTTAAGGCACCGGGCACACGCAATACGACAACGATCGGTCGACAGATCTCCGCGACAGTAATCCGACAAAGAGCGACATACGCGGTCGTGCACTTGCGTCGCGCAGCACCTCGCGCCGCGAAGAAATTAGAGAAGGGTTTGATCCACTCCCGAAAGGCGCGCTTCGGGATCTACGTTCAATTCTGACTAGCGTCCTTGCCCCTGGGGCGTGCATCGGTATCGGTGACGATTTCGTACAGGTTTTGAAGAAGTGAACCTGTACTTACATTGCGCGGTAGGTGTGATCGCGTTACCACTTTGGATGCGCCAAGCAGACATCCCCCCAAAATCCACCAAGAATTTTTTCCGCCTTGGCGCCCGACTATTGGCGTGTGATAAAGGGTTTTCCCTGACCCGGAGCACGAGAATGTCGACCCTGGAAGCCTTCCGGTTCGTGCTGGACGACGCACGCACCCCCGAGATCATTCGTCACCACGTCGTCGACGCGTTGCAATACGCGCTGCGCAACTACGGGCAGGTGTTCACGGCGAAGGAAGTGCAGTGGCTGGCGCAGTGGGATGACCCGCGTCTGCCGCTGGCGGCGAGGAAGGAGCTGGACAAGCGCGACCTGCCCGAGCCCGTGCGCTGAGCGTGCCGCCGCTGCCGCGCCCGGACGACGGACGCAACAGCGGCACGCGGCGGGGTGATTACTTGAGACCGAAGTCGACCCGCGTCGTCGCGCCCTTGTCCTCGATGCCCTTCGCATCGAGCTTCGGCGCAACGATGAACATCCGGCTCGAATCGATCTTCCCTTCGAGATACTGACGCACCGCCTGCGCGCGGTTCTGCGCGAGCGTGCGCAGGCCGCCTTCGTCGACCGGCGCGTGTTCGGCGAGCGCCTGCTTCATCTCGTCGTCCGGCAGCGTCTTCTGCAGGCCGATCATGTTGCGCGGCTTCTTGAAGTCGGCGGCCTTGTACGCGCGCGTCAGGTACGTGTGGTACTCGGCCGGCTCGATCTTCACCGAGCGCGGATCGATGCTCTCGCCCTGACCGACCACGTCCTTCAGCTTCTGCTGCCGCACGAGGCGATCGACGTACGCGTCGCGCAGCCCCGGCGTGTCCTTGTCCGGATCGACGCGGCCGATCAGGTCGAGGCGGATCGACGACTTCTCGGTCAGCATCTTCACGACCGTGTCGAGCTTCTTCTGCTGCGCATCGGCGAGGTCATACGAACCCGGCGCGAACTCGACGTAGCCCAGCTCCTCGCCGCCGCTGCCGAACGCGTGCGCGAGCAGCGTGAACGGCGACGTGACGGCCTTCGCGACCAGGTTCAGCACCGCGCGCCAGATCAGCCCGCCGACGCTGAACTCCGGATTCGACAGCGAGCCCGACACCGGCAGGTTCACATCGATCTCGCCGCGCGAATTCTTCAGCAGCGAGATCGCGAGCTTCACCGGCAGCTTGGTCGCCGTATCGTTCTCGACGCGGTCGCCGAACGTCAGCTGGTCGATGAAGATGTGGTTGTTCGCCGACAGCTGGTCGTTCGCGAGCTGGTAGTGCAGGTCGACGTTCAGCTTGCCCTTCGTGATCGGATAGCCCGCGTATTTCGCCGAATACGGCGTCAGGTTGGTCAGCTCGATGTCGTGCGCGTTCGCGGTGAGGTCGAGCGCCGGCTTGTCGATCAGCGGGTTGACCGAGCCCTTGATCGTGATCGGCCCGTTGCCCGCAAGGTTCGCGGCGACGTCGACCGGCGCGGACGTGGTCGAATCCGTGCCGAACGCGCCGACCGTGCCCTTGATCGCGACGAGGTTCGCCGTGTAGTTCGGCTTGATGAAGTTGTCCGTGTAGGTCACGCGGCCGTTCTGCAGCACCAGCTGGCCGAAGTGCATCCGCACCGGGTTCTGCGGCGGCGGCGCGGCCTTCACGACCACCGGCGCCGAAGCGGCGGCGGGTGCCGACGCCTGCTGCGCGGCCGCCGGCGTCGTCGCGCCCTGCGGCGACAGCGGCACCGGCTCGCCCTTGCTCGCATCGCGCGTGAGCGACTGCGCGGGGCCGCTTTCCTTCGCGACGATGTCCTTCAGGTTCAGCCGCCCCTGCGCGTCGAGCAGCACGCGGCCGTAGAAGTTCGAGAAGGTCACGCGCGCGGCGTCGACGTTGGTGCCCTTCTCGTCGTAGGTCGCCGCCAGGTTCGACAGCGCGAGCGAGCGCCAGCCCGCGAACGGATCGGACGTCACCTTGTCGAGCATCCGCACGTCGACCAGCGCCGCGTCGCCGCGATACGACGCGCGCATCGCGTCCTTCGCCTGCGCGAACGTCAGGTTGCCCTGCGCGTTGAGCAGCGCGCTCGCGACGGTCGCGTTCAGCACGCTGCCGAAGTACGGCTCGAATGCCGCCGCGTCGAGGCGGTTGCCGTTGATCTTCAGGCCGAGCTTCAGCGGCTGCGCGGTGACGTCGCCGGACACGTTCAGCGTGCCCTTGCGGTTCAGCGTCGCCTGCAGCGTCACGGGCAACGGCTTCGACAGGTCGTCGCTGATCTTCTGCACCGACAGCTGCAGCGGCTTGATCGCGAGCTTCACCGGGCGCGGCGTCGACAGGTCGGTGTAGTTGGCCGTCGCGTCCTTCACGTTCAGCGCATCGATCTGGTAATGCCACGACGGCGCGGCGGCTTGCGCCTTGCGCGCGACCGTGCGCTCGGGCACCGCTGCCTGCGCGGGGCTCGCGAGCGATGCGAGGTCGATGTTGCCGTCCTTCAGGCGCTTCACGTCGAGCGCGAGCCCGCTCGCGTCGACGCTCGCGATCTGCGCGTTGCGCGCGGCGAGATCGACCTTCGCGATCTTCGCGCGCGCATCGGGCACCACGATCGCCGGCGCCTTCGCGTCCGGCATCGCGAGCTTCAGCGACTTCAGGCTCACCTCGCTGTCGGCCACCTGCGCGTCGAGCGGCGTCTTCGCCCAGTCGGCCTTCGCGTTGACCGTCGCGCCGAGCGTGCCGTCGAGCACCCGCGCGCGCGTCGCCTCGCCGAGATACGGCTGCAGCGCGGGCAGCGCGAGCGCCTCGACCGCGAGCTTGGCGTCGGCCTGCTTCGCCGCGAGGCTGAACGCGCCTTCGGCCTTCACGTCGCCGCCGCGCGACAGCGACGTCGACAGCGTGTACTTCGCCGGCGTCTTGCCCTGCAGCGTGAAGCCATCGAGCGTCGCGGCGACGCGCGTGAGCGACAGCGCGGTCGGCGTCGCCGGCACGCGATCGTCGAGGTTGATCGTGCCGCCGTCGATCGCGACATGGCGGATCGTCAGGTCGAGCGGCGGCGTGTCGGCCGCCGCTTCCGGCACGGCCACGCCCGATGCCGCCGGCGCGCCCGACGCGGCCTTCGCTGCGGACGGGGCCTTCGGCGCCGCGGCGGGATGCGCGGCGAGCTTCTCGACGTTCAGCACGCCCTGCCGGTCGCGCGCGAGGTCGATGACCGGCTGGTCGACGCGGATCTCGTCGAAATGCAGCGCGTTGCGCAGCGGCTCGAGGCTGGCCGCCGCGACGTGCACGCCGCGCGCGGCGAACAGCGGCTCGGAGGCCGCGCTCGTCACCTTCGCGTCGTTCAGGTCGACGGTGCCGGACACGCGCAGCGACGGCGTCTCGCCACTCATCGCGAAATTGAGCTTGAGATTGCTGCTGAGCAGGCCGCTCGTGACCTTCACCGGCACCTTCGCCGGCACGTACGACATCAGCTGCGGCACATCGAGCTTGTCGAATTTCAGCTCGATCTCGGATTCGTGCGAGTGCGCGAACGGCTTGGTCCGGCCGTCGAGCGCGATCGGGCTGCCGTCGAGCCGCAGGCGCAGCTTCGGCTCGACGAAGATGTCGGTCTTCGACGGCAGCGTCGCGATGTACGGAATGCCGAGCATCCAGTTGTCCACCACGTGCTTCTCGTTGAGCAGGCGGTCGTCGAAGTCGATCCGGCCGTCGTTGACCTGGATGTTTGACACCGAGAAATGCGTCGGCTTGCTTTCCGGCTTCGACGGCGTCGAGAACTTCTCGATCAGGTCGGTGAAGTTGAAGCGCTGCGCGTCGTAGCGAACGATGTGAAAACGCGGCGCATCGACGCGCACTTCGTTGAGGATCGGCGCGCCGCGAAACAGCGACGTCCACGACGGCCGCACGACGAGCTTGCCGATGTCGACGAAGTCGCCCTGCCCGCCGCGCTCGCCGAGATGGATGCCGTCGGCTTCGAGATTCAGCGTGTAGGGGTTCAGCGCGATGCGCCGGATCGTGGCCGGGCGGTCGAGCTGCTTGCTCAACTGCTGTTCGGCGACATGGCGGATCAGCGGCGGCGCCGCGAAGAATCCGAGCAGTCCGAACAGAACCAGGAAGATCAGCACGCCGATCCCGATGCGTCGGGTCCGGGGCGCGCGCGCGACGTCGCGCAGCGCGGTCAGCTTGGAGGAGGGGGTTTCTTTGTTGGGACTTGCCATGCTGGATTGCCTTGGGAACGGCTGTCAGGGAATCCGGGGAATCGGAGCGATCCGGCCCGTTTCCCGAAAGTATAGGCGCACGAAGTGACGGAACGCACTTCCGTTGGCCGCCGCGCCCGTCGGCCGGACGGTCGCGGCGGCCGCGCGATCACTTCCGCACGACGACGGGCGGCATCCAGGAACCGTCGCTCGCCTGCGGCTTCGGCGCGTAGAGCCGCAGCGCCAGCGCAAAATCCGCGCGCGGCGCGGGCAGCCAGTTCGCCGCATTCGCGCCGCCCGGCGACGCGGCCGACACGACGATGTCGACCGAGCCGTCATGGTTGCGCCGCAGCCGGTCGCGATCGCCGAGCGAACGGCGCGCGCCGCCGACGTCGGGCAGCGCGCCGCTCGCCGTGTAAGGCGTGAGCGTCCAGAACGCGCGCGCCGGCGGCAGCGCGCCCGGCGCGAAATGCAGCGTGTAGCGGTTCGCGCCGTTCAGCGCGTGGCCATCGCTGTCGACGCGCACGACCGCTAGCGTCTCGTCGTCGCGCGTCGCGGTGCCGAGCTGCGCATATGCCGCGTACGCGCGCAGCGCGTAATCCTGGCCGTACTTGCCGGCGGCGTCGCCGATCCAGCTCCAGCCGTTCGCGCTCAGCAGGTTCGGCGGCGGCGCCGCGAGCCGCGCGCGCGCTTCGGCGACGCCCGCCGTCGCCGCGGCGAGGCGATCGCCCGTCCACAGCACCGGGTAGCCGGCCATCACGCCGATGTCGTCGAGCTGCTGCTGCGCGTGCGCGTCGTCGGCGGGCACGGGATTGTCCTGCAGCGCCTGCGCGAAACGCGCGAAATACGCCTTCGGGTCGAGCGCGGCAACCTGCTCGGCCGGCGTACCGCCGCTCGCCGCCTCGGCGGGCGCGCTGCCGGCATGCACCGCGACCGACGCGCCGCGCGCGGCGCCGGTGTGGACCGACAGCGGCACCACGCGCATCGCGCGCTGCAGTTTCTTCACCACGGTCAGGTCGCGGCCGCCGCTCGTCTGCAGGCGCACCTCGAGCCACGCATTGCGCGACGGCACGTCGATGCGGGTCACGCCCTCCGGCAGCGTGCCCTGCCAATCCTTCGCGGCGAATGCAATCGTTTGCGATCGCGCGCCGCCACGCGGGCCTCGAGCCGCCGCGTTCGACGACCACAGCACGTTGGTCCACATGTCGAGCACGCGGGCGTCCCAGTAGCGCCCGCGGGTGTCGGGCAGCGTCACGATCACCGGTTCGGCGGCGACGTCGAGCCAGCCGGTCGAGTCGAGCGTATCGACGCCGGGCAGCGGCGGATTGACCGCGCCGACGGGCGGCAGCGCCTGTGCGTGGCGCAGCGTGTTGAGCGGCGCCTGGCCGGGCTGCGCGCCGTCGCCGCCGGTGGCGGCGTCCTTCGAGACGTCCATCAGCACGAGCGGATACGCATATATATAGGAGTCGGCCACTTCGGCGCGCATCCAGCCGGTCTTTCTCTGGATGGCGTCCGGTTGCGATGCGCATCCGGCCAGGAGCGCGGCAATAGCCAGCGACGCGCACGCGCGCCGCACGGAGACGGGTTCTCGTCGGGTTTTTATCATTGATTGCTGGCCGTATGTAATTCTTTAAAAATCAGTGCCTTGCGCATCGCGCGTGCGGCAATGCCGGCGCGAGGCAAGGTCAGTCGAGGCTTCCCCAGCCTGCCCCCGGGCGCAGTCTCGCGGCGGTGGGCGCTGATATCAGCGCCGGTATCATAGCGCCTCAGGGCAATCCCCAATCCGCCGAATACCCAGGCATTGCTGCTGGTGGCGAAACAAAGGCGGCGGGCGCGGACGGCCCCGCTCTTCGGGGGACGGATCGGCTGGCCGGCGGCCGAATCCGTCGCGGCCCATGCGGCGGTACCGCAAGCCCCGCGTTCATGCGACAACGGCGCCGACCGTCCCTGACATCGCAGATCAGCGCGCCGACGGCGCCGCGGCCAGCAGCGCGCGAAGGAACACCATGATCATGTGCCCGATGGGCACCTCGGACAGTATCGACCGCTGCAATGCGAGGCCTTGCGAGAGCCCCATGAAGGACTCGGCCAATACGACCGGCGGTTCCGGCGGCACCTTTTCCAGCCTGGCGAAAATCTGCCCGATGCAATAGGCGAGGCCATCGCGATGGGTGTCCAGCAACGCCTGCGCGGTGGCGGCAAAAGCCGGGTTGCGACAGCCCTGAAGCTTGAATTCGACGCCCAGCACCGACCACTCGGGCTCGTCATCGACGGTCCGCGACCAGATCTCCAGCGCGTTCAATATCTCGTCCGCGGACGCGGTGGGGTCGCTCAGCGTCCGGGCGATGTCCGTCACCTGCGTCTTCGACCGCTCCCGCATCAGCTCCACGAACAGCGCTTCCTTGCTGGCGAAGTTCGAATAGAACGCGCCCTGCGTATAACCTGCCTCGGCCGCGATATCCCTGAGCGACGTGGCGCCGAAACCTCGCTCGACGAACAGCCGCTTCGCCGCGGCAAGCAAGTGTGCCCGGGTCTGCAATCGACTTTCTTCGCGGCTCAGCCGCGGGGGTTTGGTCGCCGTGGTCATGGCCGGGAGGATATCAGTTGATATTTGAAATTCAACTGGCTATTATTTCGATTCCATTCCATATATCACTTGATATGTGAAAGTGTGGGGCGTGTCTCCGACACGGCGTTCCGAACGGGATGAGGGCGCGCAGCTTGGTTTTCCGCATGGAAGCGTTCGTTGCCGCGGCGGCGCCCTGCGGGTTGCCCATCTTCTCGCTTCCCGGTACTTGGGGCGTAGAGGTTAACAGCTCGCCGATAAAGTTCATACCCCACCGGGATCGTTAAGAAACCATCTTTTAGTCATCCGAATCATGTTTATCGTCATGTGGTTGCGGGACAGGGAAGCAGAAGATGAACGCGAGTAAGACCTATGCACAGCTCGTTGCCGAGCTGGCCGAACTGGACGAGGAAATCGAGCGCACGCGCGCGCGCGAACGCATCGATGCGATCGCAACGGTTCATTCGCTGATGGATACCTATGCGATCAAGCATCGCGACCTGGTCGGCCGGAACGGCCGTCGCGGCGCGTATGTGATGCAGGCGCTGCCGCCGCGGTATCGCGACCCGACGAGCGGGAAGGAATGGTGCGGACGCGGCAACGTTCCGCGCTGGATCAGGGGGAAAGACCGGCGTCAGTTCGCAATATGCAAGCCGCCATCCGCCGGCAAGAAATCCAAAGCCAATTGACGAAGCATGACGGCCGGCGCATGCATCCGCGCACCGAACTGACGGCGCCGCGGTTGAACGGGCCGATCGCTTCCTGGTGAAGCGATGGGCCTTCTCATGCAGCCCGCTCCGGTGTCACGCCGCCAGAATCTTCGCCTTCTGCTCCGCGAATTCCGCGTCGGTCAGAATGCCCCGCTCTTTCAGCGCGGCGAGCCGCTCCAGTATCGACACGACATCGTCCGCGGCCGGCTGCGCGGGCGCGGCGGCGGCCTGATGCGATGCGCGCGTGTACGCGCGAATCGCATCGCTCACCTTGTTGGTGAACGGCACGACCGTCTTCTTCCAGACGTTCTTGATGATCCGCTCGCTCGCGCCGTCCTCGATGCGAATTTCGCCGAACATGATTCCGGTCGTTCCCGACACCGAATTGATCTTGTCGAGGTTGATCGAGATCTGCTTGAGGCCGTAGATCATGCCCTTGTCGAGCAACAGCACACGGTGGTCGGTCAGCACGATCAGCCATGTATTCCCATCCATCAGGATTTCAGGAAGGTGGTTCAGTTCCTTTTTCGGCTGGAATTCCTGAAATCAAACATCGGGTGGCCTCTTTGTTTTTGGAACGCCGGATTCTACAGCCGGCCCCCTTTCACCGCTCCGTTGCCGTATCGGCGGTAACCTGCTCCCATGAGAAGCGACAAGCACGTACCCGAAACTTGCACCCCGGGCTTGACCTTCCCATGATTGGAACGTTGATACTGGGCCTGTCTGCGGCTCAGACCGCGCTTTTGGGGAACCCGACATGACAGAACCTCTCGCCTCGGCGGCACTGAACACGATCGTGCTGGCGGTGGACGGCATGCATTGCGGCGGCTGCACCGGGCGCGTGCAGCGTGCGCTGGCCGACGTACCGGGCGTGGTCGACGCGCGCGTCGATCTCGACGGCGGCTCGGCGACGGTCAACGCGCACGACACCGTCGATCCGGCCCGGCTGATCGCGGCGGTGAGCGAGGCCGGCTATCGCGCGGCGTTGCGCGAGCCGGCCGAAACGGGCGGCTATCGCGCGACGGAAGCGCCAGTGCCGGTGCCCGCGCGCCCGGCCGCCGCCGCGCCCGCGCCTGCACCGATCGAGCTCGACATCGACGGCATGACCTGCGCGTCATGCGTCGCGCGCGTCGAAAAGGCGCTGGCCAACGTACCCGGCGTCACCCGCGCGTCGGTCAATCTCGCCACCGAACGCGCCACCGTCGACACGGAAGCCGGCGTCACGGCTGCGCGGCTGGCGGACGCGGTGAAACAGGCCGGCTACGCCGCTACGCCGATCACGGTACCCGATGCCGACGTCGCACCGCCGCCCGCTGCCCTCCATGCCGAACTCGACATCGGCGGCATGACCTGCGCATCCTGCGCCGGCCGTGTCGAGAAGGCGCTTTCGAGCGTACCGGGCGTCACTCGCGCGTCGGTGAACCTCGCGACGGAACGGGCGTCGGTGCTTGCCGCCGCGGCCCTCGATCCCGCCGCGCTGATCGCGGCGGTCACGGCCGCCGGCTATCGGGCATCGCCCGTCGCCGCGCCAACCGCCAGCGCCGCCAGCGCCTCCGGCGCGGCCGCCGCCACCGCGCCGTCCCGCGCGACACCGACCACCGACGATCGCAAGCGCCGCGAAGCGCTCCGCGACCGCAACCTCGTGATCGCCGCCGCCGTGCTGAGCGCGCCGCTCATCGCGCCGATGTTCGCGGCGCCGTTCGGCGTCGATGCGATGCTGCCCGGCTGGCTCCAGCTCGTACTCGCGTCGATCGTCCAGTTCGGCTTCGGCGCACGCTTCTATCGCGCGGCCTGGCACGCGATCAAGGCGCGCGCCGGCAACA
Source organism: Burkholderia sp. SRS-46 (assembly GCF_004343775.1). Taxonomy (GTDB): domain Bacteria; phylum Pseudomonadota; class Gammaproteobacteria; order Burkholderiales; family Burkholderiaceae; genus Burkholderia. The sequence continues at coordinate 165,957 of NZ_PTXL01000004.1, forward strand.
TGGACCTGCTCGTCGCGCTCGGCACGTCGGCCGCCTACGGGCTGAGCCTGTGGATGCTGCTGCGCGACTCCGCGCATCCCGGCCATCTGTACTTCGAGGCGTCGGCGGTCATCATCACGCTGGTCCGCTTCGGCAAATGGCTCGAGGCGCGCGCGAAGCGCCAGACCACCGATGCGATCCGCGCGCTGAACGCGCTGCGGCCCGACCGCGCGCGCGTCGTCGAACACGGCGTCGAGCGCGACGTGCCGCTCGCGCAGGTGCGTGTCGGCACGCGCGTCGGCATCCGGCCCGGCGAACGGGTGCCGGTGGACGGCCGGATCGTCTCGGGCCGCTCGCACATCGACGAATCGCTGATCACCGGCGAGAGCCTGCCGGTCGCGAAGGACGACGGCGATCCGGTGACGGCCGGCTCGATCAACGGCGAAGGCGCGCTCGTCGTCGAAACCACCGCGATCGGCGCGGAGACGACGCTCGCCCGCATCATCCGGCTCGTCGAATCCGCGCAGGCGGAAAAAGCGCCGATCCAGCGGCTCGTCGACCGCGTGAGCGCGGTGTTCGTGCCGGCGATCCTCGGCATCGCCGCGTTGACGTTCGTCGGCTGGCTGATCGCCGGCGCGGGTGCGGAAACCGCGATCCTCAACGCGGTCGCGGTGCTCGTGATCGCATGCCCGTGCGCGCTCGGGCTCGCGACGCCGGCCGCGATCATGGCCGGCACCGGCGTCGCCGCCCGCCACGGCGTGCTGATCAAGGACGCGCAAGCGCTCGAACTGGCGCAGCGCGCGACCGTGATCGCCTTCGACAAGACCGGCACGCTGACCGAAGGCAAGCCGTCGGTGACCGCATTCGACGCCATCGGCATGCCGCGCGACGAAGCGCTCGCGCTCGCCGCGGCGGTGCAGCGTCACAGCGATCACCCGCTCGCCCGCGCGGTGGTCGCCGCGCACCATGCGGATGTCGCCGCGCACGGCGGCGCGACCGCCGCGCCCGCCGCGGAGGCGGCCGAGGCGCGCGCCGTGGCCGGGCGCGGCGTCGAAGCGCGCGTCGGCGGCCACCTGCTGGCGCTCGGCAGCACACGCTGGCGCGACGAGCTGGGCATCGTCGTGCCGCCCGCGCTCGACGCGCGCGCGGCCGAGCTCGAGCGCACCGGCAACACGATCTCGTGGCTGATGCGCGCCGACGCACCGCGCGCGCCGCTCGCGCTGATCGCGTTCGGCGACACCGTGAAGGCCGGCGCGCGCGATGCGATCGCGGCGCTCGCCGCGCGCGGCGTCGCGAGCGTGCTGGTGACGGGCGACAACCGCGGCAGCGCGGCGGCCGTCGCGGCATCGCTCGGCATCGGCGAGGTGCACGCGCAGGTGCTGCCGGACGACAAGGCGCGCGTCGTCGCGGAACTGAAGCGCACGCACGACGGCATCGTCGCGATGGTCGGCGACGGCATCAACGACGCGCCGGCGCTCGCCGCGGCCGATGTCGGCATCGCAATGGCGACCGGCACCGACGTCGCGATGCACACGGCCGGCATCACACTGATGCGCGGCGATCCGGCGCTCGTGGCCGATGCGATCGACATCTCGAAGCGCACGTACCGCAAGATCCAGCAGAACCTGTTCTGGGCGTTCGCCTACAACCTGGTCGGCGTGCCGCTCGCGGCGCTCGGCTGGCTGAACCCGGTGATCGCGGGCGCGGCGATGGCGTTTTCCAGCGTGAGCGTCGTGACGAACGCGCTGCTGTTGCGGCGATGGAAGGGGCGGGCGCGGTAACGGCGCGCTGGCGGAAAAGAGAAGACGGGCCCGGTTTCATCCGGGCCCGTTTGCTTGAAGCGGCAGGCGCTAGCCCGATACGACCGGCTTGATCAGCGTCGTCGTGATCGGCACGAAGCCGCACGCGCGATACAGCGCCCGCGCGGCCGCATTGTGGTTGAAGACCGACAGCCCGATTTCGGCGACGCCGTGCCGGCGCGCCTCGGCCTCGAGCGCATCCAGCACGCGCGTGGCCCAGCCCTGGCGGCGCCGGGGCAGTGCGATGTCGAGGTCGTAGATGAACAGCGTGCGGTTCGGCCCTTCGGTCACGATCGCGAACCAGAGATCGCCGATCGCATCGCCGGTGGCGTCGTCGACGAGCGACACGAGCGTCTGGCCGGCGGTCAGCAGGCCGTCCGGCAGCAGCGTATCGAAACAGGCCCGGGCGCGGCCGGCGGCCTCGTCGGCGGGGTTCTGCCCGGATAGCACGAGATCGCGCGCGTAGCCGTCGATGGCCCGCGCGCGGTAGGCGCGAAATTCGCTGGCCGTCATCGGCCGCATCTGCAACATGGCCCGGTCGCCGTGTGAGGGAACGGATGTCCAGTGTAGCGGGACGGCCGCGCATGTGCGCACGGCGCGGTAGCGGAAAGGCTTGCGCGTGCGCGTTGCGCGCCGCGCGGGGCGAATCAGCGAATCAGCGAATCAGCGAATCAGCGAATCAGCGAATCAGCGAATCAGCGAATCAGCGAATCAGCGACGGTACAGGCACAGCGGCACGAGGTGCGAGCGGCGCAGGCGCTCGGCTTCGGCGCGACGTGCGGCGTACGAATATTCCGCATCGAGCGGCAGGTGCGGCGAAACAAACAGATCGTCGATCTTTTGCAGCAGGGCGAGGATGAAGCTCATGTGCGACTCCCGACAGGTGTGACTAGGGTTTTCCCTTAGATAAGCTCCATTCTAAGGGTTTTCCCTAAACTCTGCCAGCGCACTGCTGCAATTTGCCGCAACCGGCCGACGGCGAACCGCTTGCAGACAGCGGCGCGCGTTACGCCATGCGGCTCTGCAGGTAGGGACTGATCATTTGCTGCCGCGACGCAGATGCTTCGCGACCGCCGGCTTCTGGGCCGGCGCCTGGCGGCTCACGTTGCGCTCCAGACGGGTGACCTGCGCCGTCAGCATCTCGTTGTGCTGATCCAGCGTCATCACGGTGGCCTGTTGCGTCGTCAGATCGGCCTTCAGGCGATCGATCCGCTGCTGCTGAGCGGCTGTCTCCTGCTTGAGTTCGGACACCTGGATCGTCTGCAGCGCCAGCGCGGCGAGCCCGGCCAGCACGACGACGGCCAGCGCGAGCAGCAGGCGGTTCACCCGGCGCATCTCGCGATCGGCGGCGCGGTGCAGCGCGGTCGTTTCCGCCTGCAACGCGGCCACGCGCTCGGTGAGCGGACGCAGGTGCGCATCGGGATCGAACGCGGGAGCGGCGGCGGATGCGTCGTCCGGTTGCGTCGCGATGGACGGTTCGACGCGATCGGAAGAAGGCTTCGTGACGATCGACGCCACGGATGCCGCCGGGCGCGATGCGGATGACGTCTCGGCAACGGCAGGCGCGGCGGGGATAGCCGACGGAGCCGCTTCCGGGGTGCCTGATAGGCTCGGCTCGAGTGTCACGTCGCCCGCTGCCGGCCCTGACGGCGTCGCCGCTTCGCGTGCGGTTGCCGCCGACGCGCGGCGCTTCGCCCCAGCCGACGAGCGGGTGCCTGCCGCGCGCGGAGCGGCCGTCCTGGTTGCCGCGCCATCGGCGTCCTGCGCACGGCCGTCCGTCGCGGCTCCGGCTGCCGATGTCATCGGTAGCAGCGTTGCCGCGCCGACCGCTGCGATGTCCCTGTCGCTTGGCGGCTCGCGGTCCGGCGTGGCCGACGCGATGACGGCGGCGGTGCCGTCGCCGCCGGTCGGCGCGTCCTGCGCCGAAACGTCAGGCGTCGCTTGCGTCGCCGTGTCGGCGGTCGAATGGGCGTTCACGCCGATCGGCACATCCTGCGCCGACACGACGGAGGTCGCTTTCGACTCGATATCGGCAGCAGCGCCGCTCCCTGCGCCATGCGGGGCGCCCGACACAACTTCACCGTCGACAACGGCGACTGCATCGCCCTCGGCCGTTGCCGCGGCCACGACCGGCTGCCCGCCCGTCGCATGCCCATCCGCCACCGGCGTCTGCGGCGCATCGAACCCGTCGAGCATCGCCTGCTGATGCGCCTGCGCGTCGTCGGCCGCCTCGGCAACCGCCACCGCGTCAGCGGCCGCCGCCTGGCGCGCGCCGGCCTGCACACGCTCGCCGGCGTCGAACACTGGATCGCCGAACAAGTCGAGCGTGCGCTCGTCGCGGAGCGCGTCGGCGGCCTGCGTGTCGCGGCCGGGCTGCACGGCTGCGCGTGCAGGCGCGCGACTCGCCGCGGCGGCGGCACGGCGGCGCGGCTTCGAAGAGGACGGGCGGTTGGAACGGGAACGGGGCGTAACGACGGATTCGGTCATGGAGATCGGGATGCGTGGCCCCGCGAACGCGGAGCCGGAACGTCGAACGGAATCGGTGACCGGGCATTGTCGCATGGCCGGTCACCGAGCAATATGACCTGTCGCCTATTCGTCACCGGCCCCCCCGTTCCCCTCCTCGCAGCGCGTCACGCCGGGCAGCGCGCGCAGCTTGTCGCGTATCGCCTCGTACTCGAGCTCGGACACCCGCGCGAGCGCGATGCGCACGTCGTCGTGCTCGTCGCTGTCTTCGGCCTGCTGGACGATGAACTGCTTCACGCGCGCACTGTCGGGACCGAGCGCCGCGTGCAGCGAGTCGAAGGTCAGCGCGCCGCGCACGACGGTGAGCGTGAGCTGGCGCCGCTGCCGCACCGTGAAATAACGCCGCTCCAGCGGCTTCACGCCCGCCAGGATGATCAGGATGATGATCGTCGCCGAAATCGACGCGACGTAGAGCCCGCCGCCCACCGCGAGGCCGATCGCGGCGACCGACCACAGGCTCGCGGCCGTCGTCAGCCCGCGCACGATCTCGCCGCGCAGCAGGATCGAGCCCGCGCCGAGGAAACCGATGCCCGACACGACCTGCGCGGCGACCCGCGACGGATCGAGCACGATGTGCGGCGGGCCGAGCACATCGAAAAAGCCGAACGCCGACACGATCATGAACAGCGCCGAGCCGACGCACACGAGCATGTGGGTGCGCAGGCCGGCCGCCCACGACAGGCGCTCCCGCTCGAAGCCGATGACGCTGCCGAGCGCCGCCGCCAGGATGAGCCGCATCACGAGTTCAACGTTGCCGAGCATCGGTTTTCCCTCCTTTTTCGAGCCGGTCGCGCGGAATGCTTTATCCTTGGCCGCGGCCGCGCGCTTGCGAGCCGCGCCGACACGTTTCGATTCACGCGCTCAACCCTGCCATGTCCGACTCCGCTCTCACCCAAGCCGCCCAACTGCGCCAACATTTCGCGCACGCCATCCTGCCGATCTGGCGGGGTTCAGGGTTCGACCGCGCGATGCAGCTGCCGTTCGAGGCCGTCGATCCGGCCACCCACGCGCCGCTGCCGGTCACGCGCTATCGCGCGATGGCCTGTGCGCGGCAGCTGTTCGTGTTCACGCAGGCGGGCGAGGCCGACCACGCGGCCGCCCTGTTCGAGGCATTGTGCCGCCGCTTCCGCGATGCCCGCCACGGCGGCTGGCACTTCGGCATCGGCGCGGACGGCGCACCGCTCGACACGACCAAGGACCTGTATACGCATGCGTTCATCGTGTTCGCGTGCGCCGCCCACTACGCGGCGTCGGGCGAGCGCGCCGCGCGCACGGTCGCCGAGGACACCGCCGCGCTGATCCAGGACCGCTTCGCGCCGCGGCGCGGCAGCGCGCTGCTCGATGCCGCGCGTCACGACGATTTCTCGTCGTCGGGCAGCGGCCCGCTGCAGAACCCGCTGATGCACCTGACGGAAGCGTGGCTCGCCGCGGCCGACGCGTTCGGCGACACGGCGTTCAACGACGCGCTCGGCCGGACCGCGCAGGCGGTGGAGCACGCGTTCGTCGACACGGCGACCGGCTGCGTCGCCGAGCTGCCGCTCGACGCGGCGGACAACCGCGTCGAGCCGGGGCATCAATTCGAATGGTTCTATCTGGCCGACGCGGCCGGCGAGCGCATCGCGCACACCGGCCTGCGCGATGCGCTCGCGCGGGCCTTCGTGTTTGCCGAACGGCACGGCGTCGATCCGCACACGGGCGGCGTCAGCGCCGCGCTCGACGCGCAGGGTGCGTGCGTCGACGGCACGCAGCGGATCTGGGCGCAGACCGAATACCTGCGCGCGCTTGCGACGCACGGCGGCACGCCGGCGTCCGCGCCGCTCGCGACGCAGGCGGCGCGCTTCGCCGCGCGCTTCCTGCATCCGCGCGGCTGGTTCGAGTGCAAGACGGCCGACGGGCAGGTGTCGCGCGCCGACATGCCGTCGACGACGCCCTACCACCTCGCGACCGCTTACGCGGCGCTGCCTTCCGGCGCGTAACCCATCCCGGCGAACGACGGCGCGGCGCGCTCGCCGCGCGTGCCGCGCACGTCGCCCACCTCGAACACCGACACCGCCTGCATCAGGTGCGAAGTCTGGTCGTTCAGCGACGCGGCCGCCGCCGCGACCTGCTCGACCAGCGCCGCGTTCTGCTGGGTCAGCTGGTCCATCTGCGTGACGGCCTGGTTCACCTGCTCGATCCCGACGCTCTGCTCGACCGACGCCGACGTGATCTCGGTCATCGTCTGCGCGACGCGCGAGATCGACGTCGACACCGTGCGCATCGCGTCGCCCGCGCGCTCGACGAGCGCCGCGCCGCCGTTGATCTGCGCGACCGAATCCTCGATCAGCGACTTGATTTCCTTCGCCGACTGCGCGCTGCGCTGCGCGAGCGAGCGCACCTCGCCCGCCACCACCGCGAAGCCGCGGCCCTGCTCGCCCGCGCGCGCGGCCTCGACCGCCGCGTTCAGCGCGAGGATGTTGGTCTGGAACGCGATCCCGTCGATCACCGAGATGATCTCCGCGATGCGGCCCGAGCTCTGCGCGATACCGCGCATCTTGTCGATCACGCTGTCGACCACGCCGCCGCCGTGGCTCGTCGCCTTGAGCGCCTCGTCGGCCAGCTGGCTCGCCGCGCGCGCGCTGTCGGTGTTCTGCCGCACGGTCGCGGTCAACTCCTCCATGCTCGCGGCGGTTTCCTCGAGCGACGCGGCCTGCGTGCCGGTGCGCGCCGACAGGTCGGCGTTGCCGCTGGCGATCTCGCCCGCGCCGAGGTGGATCGCATCCGACGCCTGGCGCACGGTGCGCACGGTATCCGCGAGGCTCGCCTGCATCGTCGCGAGGCCGCGCAGCATCCGGTCGATCTCGAACACGCCGCCCACGCGCACCGTCTCGTCGAGGTGGCCCTGCGCGATCCGCTCGAAATGGCGGCCGGCCTCGTCGAGCGGCGCGACCACCGCGCGCCGCGCGGCCGCATAGATCGCCATGCTGCTCGCCAGCATCGCGACCAGCAGCACGATGCTCACCCACTTGAACCACGCCATGCCGCCGTCGATCGTGTCGAGCGCCGAGCGGCTCGATGCGCTGCCGTAATCGACGAAACGGTGCAGCTCGGTCAGGTACGCGTCCTGGAAGCCCTGGGTCGGCTGGTCGAGGAACGCCTGGATGTTGTCCGCCTGGAGGAACTGCACGAGCTCCGCGAGCGCCGCATGGAACTTCTGGTAACGCTCGCCGAGCGCCGCGACGCGCGCGCGGTCCTCGTCGTCGACCGGCGCCACGGCGTTCAGCCGCGCGAACGCCTTGTCCGCTTCGACCAGCGACTCGCTCGCATGGCGCAGGATGTCTTCCGGCTTCGGGCCGCCGCGCACCATCCGTGTGCCGACGCGCGACAGGTTGACACGCGCGTCGAGCAGGCGCTCGGTCGCCTGGTTCGCCGCGCCGACCTGCGCGATCGCGACGCTCGACAGGTCGTCGACGCCGGCGCGCGTGGACGCGAGCGACCAGAAGCCGAGCCCTTCGACCGCGATCAGAAAGAGACAGAACACGGCCAACACGCCGAACAGGCCCGACGCGAGCTTGATTTTGCTGAACATGGAGATTCCTGGAACACCGACGATGCGGTAACGCCCGGCGTTAGCGGCATTTCCGGGGCGGACTTTAGGTGTCGGCGAAGAATTCGCGCAAAAGAAGTGGAATGGCGGCATTCGACGCAATAATCGCGCCGCGCGAAGTCGCTATTTGCAAGAAACGCGGACAAATTTCCTTGCTTATCCGCGCCCCACTTCCTAGAGTTCAGCGCAAGCGGCCACTCATTGCGAGGCAAGTCTGATGACCGACATCGTGGATCATGCCCGCGGCGCATTGCGGGCGCAGCCGTTCAGCATGCTGCTCGGCACGGAGCTGATGCACATCGGCGAGCACGAAGTGTCGCTGTGCCTGCCCGTGCGCGACGAGTTGCGGCAGCAGCACGGCTACGTGCACGGCGGCGTCATCAGCTATCTCGCCGACAACGCGCTGACCTTCGCCGGCGCACTCGCGCTCGGGCCGCGCGTGATCACGACCGAATACAAGATCAACTACCTGCGGCCGGCGGTGAACGGCACGCTCGTCGCGCGCGCGAAGCTCGTCTACGCCGGGCGGCAGCAGGCAACCTGCCAGTGTCACGTGTTCGTCATCGACGGCGATCACGAGCGGCTCGTCGCGATCGCGCAGGGCACCGTCAACCGGGTCGGCGACGGCAAGGTGCCGGGCGCGCCGGAAGAAACGGCCTAGCCGTGAAACTCCACGCAGGCGCCTGACCGGCCGTGGCGCCGGCCGGGCCGCCTCTGCTACGCCCCGCCCGAATCGTCACCCGCCAGCGGCAGGAAGCGCGGCGCGACGCCCGCGCGAATGACGCCGTCCGCGCCGGTCCGATAGATCCCGCGCGCGACGTTGTGCGGATGGTTCGCCGCCTCCGCGACGCTCAGCACCGGCGCGAAGCACGCGTCGGTGCCTTCCAGCAGCGTGCGCCAGTGCGCGGACGGCTGCTGCGCGAACACCTCCGCGAAACGCCCCTTCAGCGCCGGCCAGCGTGCGCGGTCGTACTGCGACGCGGGGTCGACGTCGGTCAGCCCGAGCCGTTCGATCAACTCCGCGTAGAACGGCGGCTCGAGCGCGCCGATCGTCACGCATGCGCCGTCCGCGCAGCGGTACACGTCGTAGAACGGCGCGTCGTGGAACAGGCCCGGCTGCGCACCGTCGAGCTGGCCGTTCGCGCGCGCCCACAGCGCGAGCGTGCCGAGCATCGCGACGATGTCGACGATCGCGCCGTCGACCACCCGGCCCGGCCCGCCCGCGCGCGTGTCGAACAGCGCGCAGACGATGCCGAACGCGAGCCCGAGCGCGCCGCCCGCGTCGCCGACGACGGTCGGCGGCAGGCCCGGCCGGCCGTCGCACGGCGCGGCGAGCGACAGCAGGCCCGTCAGCGCGACGTAGTTCAGGTCGTGCCCGGCCGCTGCGGCGAGCGGCCCCGACTGGCCCCAGCCGGTCATCCGGCCGTACACGAGGCGCGGGTTGTGGCGCGCGCAATCGGCCGGGCCGAGGCCGAGCCGCTCCATCACGCCGGGCCGCAGCCCTTCGATCAGCGCGTCGGCGCGAGCCACCAACGCAAGCGCCTCGTCGCGCCCGGCCGGCGATTTCAGGTCGAGCGGCACGATCGTCTTGCCGTCGCGCAGCAGGTCGCCGCCGCTGCCCTGCAGCGCGTCCGGCGCGCTCGTGCGGCCGGCCGGGCGCGCGATCAGCGTGACCTGCGCGCCCATCCCGGCGAGGATCCGGCCCGCGAGCGGGCCGGGGCCGAGGCCTTCGAATTCGATGACGTGGACGCCTTTCAAGGGTGCATCGAGCGGCATGCGGTACTCCAGTCGATTCGCGGCCGGATCGCGTTCGTCACGCGTCCGTCCAATAAAAAATCCCTGCTTGGCGGCGTCCGCTTCGCAGGGATCGGGCGAGGGCCTGTTCACGCCGGTCGCGCCGCGTCAGAACGCATCCCCCGGCACGCGCACCCAGCCTTCCATCAGCACGCGCGCGCTGCGGCTCATGATCGCCTTGGTGACGGTCCATTCGCCGTTTTCCTGCTGCGCCTGCGCACCGACGCGCAGCGTGCCCGACGGATGGCCGAAGCGCACCGCCTCGCGCTCGCCGCCGCCCGCCGCGAGGTTGACGAGCGTGCCCGGAATCGCGGCGGCCGTGCCGATCGCCACCGCCGCCGTGCCCATCATCGCGTGATGCAGCTTGCCCATCGACAACGCGCGCACCAGCAGGTCGACGTCGCTCGCCCGCACCCGCTTGCCGCTCGACGCGACGTAGTCGGCCGGCTTCGCGACGAAGGCGACCTTCGGCGTGTGCTGCCGCGTCGCGATCTCGTCGAGCGTGTCGATCAGGCCCATGCGCAGCGCGCCGTGCGCTCGGATCGTCTCGAACATCTCGAGCGCCTTCGCATCGCCGTTGATCGCGTCCTGCAGCTCGGTGCCCGTGTAGCCGATCGCGTCGGCATCGACGAAGATCGTCGGGATCCCCGCGTTGATCATCGTCGCCTTCAGCGTACCGACGCCCGGCACCGCCAGATCGTCGACGAGGTTGCCGGTCGGGAACATCGAGCCGCCCGCGCCTTCCTCCTCGGCGGCCGGATCCATGAACTCGAGCTGCACTTCCGCGGCCGGGAACGTGACGCCGTCGAGCTCGAAGTCGCCCGTCTCCTGCACCGCGCCATTCGTGATCGGCACGTGCGCGACGATCGTCTTGCCGATGTTCGCCTGCCAGATCCGCACGGTCGCGATGCCGTCGCGCGGCACGCGCGCCGGATCGACCAGGCCGCCGCCGATCGCGAACGGGCCGACCGCCGCCGACAGGTTGCCGCAGTTGCCGCTCCAGTCGACGAACGCCTTGTCGATCGACACCTGGCCGAACAGGTAGTCGACGTCGTGGCCGGGCCGCGTGCTCTTCGACACGATCACCGTTTTGCTGGTGGACGACGTCGCGCCGCCCATCCCGTCGATCTGCTTGCCGTACGGATCGGGGCTGCCGATCACGCGCAGCAGCAGCGCGTCGCGCGCGGCGCCGGGCGCCTGCGCGGCCTCGGGCAGATCCTGCAGGCGGAAGAACACGCCCTTGCTGGTGCCGCCGCGAATGTAGGTCGCGGGAATCCTGATTTGAGGGATGTGTGCCATGTCCGTATTGTCGTAATGTGACTCGGGCGGGGCGTCGCCGCCCCGCCGCGTGGCGCGTCAGCGCACCGTCATGCCGCCGCCTGCGACGATTCGAGGAAATCCTGCGCGAAGCGCTGCAGCACGCCGCCCGCATCGTAGATCGACACTTCCTCGGCCGTATCGAGCCGGCACGTGACCGGCACCGCGACGCGCTCGCCGTTCCTGCGGTGAATCACGAGCGTCAGGTCCGCGCGCGGCGTGCGCGCGCCGACCACGTCGAAGGTCTCGGTGCCGTCGATGCCGAGCGTCGTCCGGTTGGTGCCCGGCTTGAACTCGAGCGGCAGCACGCCCATCCCGATCAGGTTCGTGCGGTGGATCCGCTCGAAGCCTTCGGCGACGATCACCTCGACGCCCGCGAGCCGCACGCCCTTCGCGGCCCAGTCGCGCGACGAGCCCTGGCCGTAGTCGGCGCCCGCGATCACGATCAGCGGCTGCTTGCGATTCATGTACGTCTCGATCGCTTCCCACATCCGCATCACCGTGCCGTCCGGCTCGACGCGCGCGAGCGAGCCCTTCTTCACCGCGCCGTCGACCACCGCCATCTCGTTGATCAGCGTCGGGTTCGCGAAGGTCGCGCGCTGCGCGGTCAGGTGGTCTCCCCGGTGCGTCGCGTACGAGTTGAAGTCTTCTTCCGGCAGGCCCATCTTTGCGAGGTATTCGCCGGCGGCGCTGTCCAGCAGGATCGCGTTCGACGGCGACAGGTGGTCGGTCGTGATGTTGTCGCCGAGCACCGCGAGCGGGCGCATCCCCTTGAGCGTGCGCTCGCCGGCCAGCGCCCCTTCCCAGTACGGCGGACGGCGGATGTAGGTGCTCTGCGGCCGCCAGTCGTACAGCGGCGCCGCGCGCTCGCCCGCGTCGGCCACGCGCGCGAACATCGGCTCGTAGACCTTGCGGAACTGCTCGGGCTTCACGCTCGACGCGACGATCGCGTCGATCTCCTCGTCGGTCGGCCAGATGTCCTGCAGCGTGACGGGCTTGCCGTCGGCGTCGTGGCCGAGCACGTCCTTCTCGATGTCGAAGCGGATCGTGCCTGCGATCGCATACGCGACGACCAGCGGCGGCGACGCGAGGAACGCCTGCTTCGCATACGGGTGGATGCGGCCGTCGAAGTTGCGATTGCCGGACAGCACGGCGGTCGCGTACAGGTCGCGCTCGACGATCTCCTGCTGGATCTTCGGATCGAGCGCGCCCGACATGCCGTTGCAGGTCGTGCACGCGAACGCGACGATGCCGAAGCCGAGCTTCTCGAGGTCCGGCAGCAGGTTCGCTTCTTCCAGATACAGTTCGACCGCCTTCGAGCCGGGCGCGAGCGAGCTCTTCACCCACGGCTTGCGCACGAGGCCGCGCGCGTTCGCGTTGCGCGCGAGCAGGCCCGCGGCGATCACGTTGCGCGGGTTGCTGGTGTTCGTGCAGCTCGTGATCGCGGCGATGATCACCGCGCCGTCGGGCATCTCGCCCGCCTTCTCTTCCCACTCGCCGGCGATGCCGCGCGCGGCGAGGTCGGAGGTCGGCAGCCGCTTGTGCGGGTTCGACGGGCCGGCCATGTTGCGCACCACCGACGACAGGTCGAACGTCAGCGTGCGCTCGTACTGCGCGCGATCCAGCGTGTCGGCCCACAGGCCGGCCTGCTTCGCGTACGTCTCGACGAGCTTCACCTGCTCGTCGCTGCGGCCCGTGAGGCGCAGGTAGTCGGTCGTCTGGCCGTCGATGAAGAACATCGCGGCCGTTGCGCCGTATTCAGGCGCCATGTTCGAGATCGTCGCGCGATCGCCGAGCGTGAGGCTCGCCGCGCCCGCGCCGCGGAATTCGAGGTACGCACCGACCACCTTTTCCTTGCGCAGGAATTCGGTCAGCGCGAGCACCACGTCGGTCGCGGTGATGCCGGGCTGGCGCTTGCCGGTCAGCTCGACGCCGACGATGTCCGGCAGGCGCATCCACGACGCGCGGCCGAGCATCACGTTCTCGGCTTCGAGGCCGCCGACGCCGATCGCGATCACGCCGAGCGCGTCGACGTGCGGCGTGTGGCTGTCGGTGCCGACGCAGGTGTCCGGATACGCGACGCCGTCCTGCGCCTGGATCACCGGCGACATCTTCTCCAGGTTGATCTGGTGCATGATGCCGTTGCCCGGCGGGATCACGTCGACGTTCTCGAACGACTGCTTCGTCCACTCGATGAAGTGGAAGCGATCCTCGTTGCGGCGATCCTCGATCGCGCGGTTCTTCGCGAACGCGTCCGGATCGAAGCCGCCGCACTCGACGGCGAGCGAGTGGTCGACGATCAGCTGCACCGGCACGACCGGGTTCACCTTCGCCGGGTCGCCGCCGAGATCGGCGATCGCGTCGCGCAGCCCGGCGAGATCGACGAGCGCCGTCTGGCCAAGGATGTCATGGCACACGACGCGCGCCGGGAACCACGGGAAATCGCGTTCGCGCTTGCGCTCGATGAGCTGTTTCAGCGAATCGGCGAGGATCGCCGGATCGCAGCGGCGCACGAGGTTTTCGGCGAGCACGCGCGACGTGTACGGCAGCGTGTCGTAGGCGCCGGGCGCGATCGCGTCGACCGCGGCGCGTGCGTCGAAGTATTCCAGCGACGTGCCGGGCAGGGGTTTGCGGTAGGCGGTATTCATGATGTGGGGGCAACCTGGGTGTGACGTTCGGCGCGCGCCGGCCGCGGGGGGGCGGGGGGCGGCGGCGGGGGGGCGGGGCGCGGCGCGCGCGCCGCACGGCAGGGCGTCCGGCCCGGGGTTGGTCGCGCTGGGGGGCATGGGCTTGTTGGCGGCGCGCTGCGCGATGAT
>NZ_PTXL01000006.1 GCF_004343775.1 Burkholderia sp. SRS-46
GCGCGGCGAGCGCCGCCGCCCAGCCGGCGGCCGCCGCGCAGCCCGAAGCCGCCAGCGCCGCCGCGAGCGATGCCGACGCGAAAAAACGCGCGATCATCGCCGCCGCGCTCGAACGCGCACGCAAGAAGAAGGAAGAACTCGCCGCGCAGGGCGACGCGCCGAAGAACACTGCCGGCGTAAGCGCGGCCGTCCAGGCGCAGATCGACGCGGCCGAGGCGCGCCGCAAGCGGCTCGCCGACCAGCAGGCGCAGGAACCCGGCGCAGCGGCGCCCGAACCCGATGACGGCCCGTCGGCGCCGTCCGACAAGACCCCACGATGAACGCCAGCAAACGACGCGCGATCTTCGAAACGCTGCAGAGCCTCAATCCGAATCCGACCACCGAGCTCGAATACTCGACGCCTTTCGAACTGCTGATCGCGGTGATGCTGTCCGCGCAGGCCACCGACGTGTCGGTCAACAAGGCGATGCGCAAGATGTTCCCGGTCGCGAACACGCCGCGACAAATTGTCGCGCTCGGCGAGGAAGGCGTCACCGACTACATCAAGACGATCGGGCTCTACCGCACCAAGGCGAAGAACGTGGTCGCCACGTGCCGGATCCTGCTCGAGCGCTGCGACGGCGAGGTGCCGGCCGATCGCGAAGCGCTCGAGAGCCTGCCGGGCGTCGGCCGCAAGACCGCGAACGTCGTGCTCAACACCGCGTTCGGGCATCCGACGATCGCGGTCGACACGCACATCTTCCGCGTCGCGAACCGCACCGGCCTCGCACCCGGCAAGGACGTGCGGGCCGTCGAAGCCGCGCTCGAGAAGTTCACGCCGCAGGAATTCCTGCAGGATGCGCATCACTGGCTGATCCTGCACGGCCGCTACGTGTGCAAGGCGCGCAAGCCCGAATGCTGGCACTGCGCGATCGAGCCGCTGTGCGAGTTCAGGCCGAAGACGCCGCCGCCGGCCGACTGATTCGCCACGCCGGGCCGCTTGCCGGCCGGATCCGCCGCGCGGCCCGGCCGGGCTACGCGTTGGAAGTCGCGGTCGCGTCGTCGGCCGCGGCGCCGCCCGCCCGCACGAGCGCCAGCACCGCCGCGAGGATCGCCGCGCCGCCGGCCCACTGCAGCGGCGACAGCGCTTCGCCGAACAGCAGCGCCGCGAGCGCGACGGTCACGACCGGCTCGAGCGTCGACAGCATCGACGTGCGCGCGGCGCCCAGCCGCTCGAGCCCCGCGAAGAACGCGATCATCGCGGCAACCGTCGACACCAGTGCGATCGCCAGCATCGCCGCCCAGCCGCCCGCCGTCGCGGGCCAGTGCGGCGGCGCGCCGAGCGCCGCGCTGCGCGCGACGGCGATCAGCACGAGCATCGCGGTCGCCGACACGCAGATGACCGCGGTCGTCGCGAGCGGGTCGATCCCGCGCGTCGCCTTGGTGCCCGCAACGATGTACAGCGAATAGATCACCGCGGCCGCGAGCGCCAGCGCGATGCCGAGCGGCTCGCCATGGCCACCGCCGACCATCAGCGTCGAACCCGCGACGCACAGCACGAGCGCGACGACCTTGGCGCGCGTGAGCCGCTCGCCGAGCCACCAGGCGGCGAGCAGCGTGACGAACGCCGGATACAGATACAGCAGCAGCGCGACGAGGCTCGCCTGCGCGTGCTGCAGCGCGCTGAAATAGCAGAACGACTGGCCGACGTAGCCGAGCGCGCCCATCGCGACGAGCGGCGCGAGCGCCCGGCCGCGCGGCCATGCGACGCCCCGGTGCCGGGCGAGCGCGGCCAGCACCGCGCCGCCGATCGCAAAGCGCACGATCAGCAGGCCGAGCACGTCGACACCGCCCGCATAGGCATAGCGGCCGAAGATCGCCATCGCGCCGAACGCGGCGGCGGACAGCGCGACGTAGAGCACGCCCTGCAGGGCGCCGGACGGCGATCGGGCGGTGACGGTCATGGCGATACGGAAGCGGTGGAACGACGGCGGCGGAACGACCGAAGTCGTCGGAGTGTATCGGCGGCGCGGCGCGCGGCCTAGCCCGCGCTTACCCGCAAGCCTCGCCGCAGGCCTCACCGCAAACTCCGCCGCCAGCACCATGCGCCGACCCGGCGTACAATGCGCGACGCGGCATGACGCCGCGAGAATCCCGACGTTCCCCACCATGTTCAATCCGAGCCGCGACGAAGTGCGTCGCTTTTTCATCGACACGTGGCGCAAGCAGCGCGCCGGCGAAATCCTGACCCCGCTGGAAGCGATCGCGGCCGACTGGATCGTCGAACACCCCGAATACCACACCGAACTCGCGGACGCCGACGGCGCCGCCACGCGCAATTACGCGCCCGAGGAAGGCCGCACGAACCCGTTCCTGCACCTGTCGATGCACCTCGCGATCAGCGAGCAGCTGTCGATCGACCAGCCGCCCGGGATCCGCGCCGCGCACGACAAGCTCGCGGCCAAGCTCGACTCGACGCACGAGGCGCAGCACGCGATCATGGAATGCCTCGGCGAGACGATCTGGGAAGCCCAGCGCACCGGCACGCCGCCCGATACCGACGCGTACCTGCAGCGCATCCTGCGCCGCGCGTCGCGCGACTGACGCCGGCGCCGGCGGCGCGTCGAAAGCGCGCGAACAAAAACGCGGACAAAAAAATATCCCGCCTCGGCAGGATATTTTTCCGCAGCCCGGGCCCGCACGGGCCCGCGACGCTTACTTCTTGAACACCAGGTCGCCCTTCAGCGACTCGATGTAGCCCGCGATGTCCTTCATGTCGCTGACGGACAGGTTCTGCACCTGCGCCTGCATGATCGCGTTGTTGCGACCGAGCAGCGGGTTCGCGAGGCCCATCTGGTACTGGCGCATCGCCCAGACGAGGTAGTCGGCGTGCTGGCCGGCGAGGCGCGGATACTCGGCGTTGATCGGCTGGTTCATCTTTGCGCCGTGGCAGGCCGCGCAGTTGTGCGACTCGACCAGTTCCTTGCCCTTCGACAGGTCGGCCGCGTGCGCGCTGCCGATCGCGAGGCCGGCCGCGAACGCGATCGCCGCCGCCGTCTTGAATGCGTTGTTCATGAATGCTCCTATCCCGCGTGTGAGATCAGCAAGCGGCGCTTACTTGTAGGGATTGTCTTTCGTGTCGGCCTTCTGCACGGCGTAGTAGGCCGCCAGATCGGCGATGTCCTGATCCGTCAGCGAACCGGCGATCGCGTTCATCGACGGGAAGTGACGATCCTTCTTGCGGTAGGCTTGCAGCGCGTTCTCGAGGTACTGCTGGTTCTGGCCGCCCAGGACCGGCACCCGGTAGACCTCCGGGTAGGCCGTGCGGTAGCCGTCGATGCCGTGGCAGCCGATGCACATGGCGGCCTTGCTCGCCCCGTCCTTCGGGTTGCCGACCACACCGGCCGCCTGCGCGCTGCCCGCGAGCGCCACGAGCGCTGCGACAACGACGTGTTTGCCGACGAATTTGTTCATAGCTCTTGTAACCTAGCTTGAGGGGAAACTGGCGCCGAAGCGGCAACGGCCCGCGCCGTTTTGCTTATGGGGTCGCCACGCAGGCCAAAAAAACGGCCAGATTGTACCGCGTCGGCGGGGAACGCGTCCATACAGCCTCCCGGCCCGTTCCGCCGCAGCCCCGCAACGATACGCGGCCTCGATCCAACCCGACAGCCCTTCTGACTTATACTGGGTTTTTTTCGCGAACGGGATGAGCGCCGCCATGCGTTTCGAAGGGTCCTCGCACTACGTCGCCACCGACGATCTGAAGCTCGCGGTCAACGCCGCGCTGACGCTGCAACGCCCGCTCCTGATCAAGGGCGAACCCGGCACCGGCAAGACCATGCTCGCCGAGGAAGTCGCGGCGGCCCTCGGCATGCCGCTGCTGCAATGGCACATCAAGTCGACCACGAAGGCGCAGCAGGGCCTGTACGAATACGACGCCGTGTCGCGGCTGCGCGATTCGCAGCTCGGCGACGAACGCGTGAAGAACATCGCGAACTACATCGTGAAGGGCGTGCTGTGGCAGGCGTTCGACGCCGAACAGCCGACCGTGCTGCTGATCGACGAGATCGACAAGGCCGACATCGAATTCCCGAACGACCTGCTGCGCGAGCTCGACCGGATGGAATTCCACGTGTATGAGACCCGCGAGACGGTGCGCGCGAAGCACCGCCCGCTCGTGATCATCACGTCGAACAACGAGAAGGAGCTGCCCGACGCGTTCCTGCGCCGCTGCTTCTTCCATTACATCCAGTTCCCCGACGCGTCGACGATGCAGAAGATCGTCGCGGTCCACTACCCGAACATCCGCGAGGAGCTGCTGCACGCGGCGCTCGAGAGCTTCTTCGAGCTGCGCGGCGTGTCGGGGCTGAAGAAGAAGCCGTCGACGTCCGAACTGCTCGACTGGCTGAAGCTGCTGCTCGCCGAGAACATTCCGCCGGAGTCGCTGCGCGGCACCGACCGCAAGCAGGCCGTGCCGCCGCTCGTGGGCGCGCTGCTGAAGAACGAACAGGATCTGAGCCTGTTCGAGCGGCTCGTCTACATGAACCGGAACAACCGGTAACCCACCGGTCAGCCCCCAACCCGCAAAGGCCCGGCCATGCTGCTCAATTTCTTCTACGCGCTGCGCGCAGCGAAGCTGCCCGTCTCGGTGAAGGAATACCTGACGCTGCTCGAATCGCTGAAGGCCGGGCTGATCGCGCCGTCGATCGACGCGTTCTACTACCTCGCGCGCATGACGCTCGTGAAGGACGAGCAGTACTTCGACAAGTTCGACCAGGCATTCGGCGCTTACTTCCATGGCGTGTCCACGCTGCCGGCCGACGCGTTCGACGTGCCGCTCGACTGGCTCGAGAAGCGGCTCGAGCGCGAGCTGTCGCCGGAGGAGAAGGCGCAGATCGAGGCGATGGGCGGGCTCGACAAGCTGATGGAGCGCCTGAAGGCATTGCTCGACGAGCAGAAGGAGCGGCACGAAGGCGGCAACAAGTGGATCGGCACCGGCGGCACGTCGCCGTTCGGGCACGGCGGCTACAACCCGGAAGGCATCCGCATCGGCGGGCCGTCGAACGGCAACCGCACCGCGGTCAAGGTGTGGGAGGCGCGCGCGTTCCGCGACTACGACGATTCGGTCGAGATCGGCACGCGCAACATCAAGGTCGCGCTGCGGCGGCTGCGCCGCTTCGCGCGCGAGGGCGCGGCCGAGGAGCTCGACCTGCCCGGCACGATCCGCAGCACCGCCGCGAACGCGGGCTGGCTCGACCTGCGGATGGTGCCCGAGCGCCACAACAACGTGAAGGTGCTGATGCTGCTCGACGTCGGCGGCTCGATGGACGACCACATCAAGCGCACCGAAGAGCTGTTCTCCGCCGCGAAGGCCGAATTCAAGCACCTCGAGTTCTACTACTTCCACAACTGCGTGTACGACCACCTGTGGAAGAACAACCGCCGCCGCCACGCGGAGCGCACCGCGACGTGGGACGTGCTGCACAAGTTCACACCCGATTACAAGCTGATCTTCGTCGGCGATGCGACGATGAGCCCGTACGAAGTGCTGCAGCCGGGCGGCTCGGTCGAATACAACAACCCGGAAGCCGGCGCCGTGTGGCTGCGCCGCCTCGCCGACCAGTTCCCCCATCATGCATGGCTGAACCCCGAGCCCGAGCGGCTATGGGAGTACCGGCAGTCGGTCGCGGTCATCCGCGACCTGCTCGGCCATCGCATGTATCCGCTCACCCTCGCCGGCCTAGAAACAGCCATGCGCGCACTCAGCAAATAGCGCGTCCAGCCAGGCAGACACGAAGGCCGCATCCGAGCGGCCCCTCCCGGAGACACCATGAATCCTTCGCCCACCGCGAGCGCGGGCCGCGCCGGCGGCCGCCGCTTTTTCGCCGACACGTCCGTCTCGGCGCTCGTCGCCGGCTTCGTCGCGATGATGACCGGCTACACGAGCTCGCTCGTACTGATGTTCCAGGCCGGCCGCGCCGCGCACCTCACCGACGCGCAGATCTCGTCGTGGATCTGGGCGCTGTCGATCGGCATGGCGGTGACGACGATCGGCCTGTCGCTGCGCTTTCGCGCGCCCGTCGTGGTCGCGTGGTCGACGCCCGGCGCCGCGCTGCTGGTGGCATCGCTGCCCGGCGTGCCGTATGCCGAGGCGATCGGCGCGTTCGTCGTCTGCGCGCTGCTGCTGACCGCGGTCGGCGTGAGCGGCCTGTTCGACACGCTGATGCGGCGGATTCCCGCCGGCATCGCAGCCGCCTTGCTCGCCGGCATCCTGTTCGAGATCGGCATCGAGATCTTCCGCGCCGCGCAGTTCCAGACCGCGCTCGTGCTCGCGATGTTCTTCACCTACCTGATCGTCAAGCGCGCGGCGCCGCGCTATGCGATCGTCGCCACGCTCGTCGTCGGCACCGTGGCCGCCGGCACGCTCGGCCTGCTCGACTTCAGCCGGTTCCACATCGCGTTCGCGAAGCCGGTGTTCACGATGCCGGCGTTCTCGATCGCGTCGATCGTCAGCATCGGCATTCCGCTGTTCGTGGTCGCGATGGCGTCGCAGAACGTGCCGGGCATCGCGGTGCTGCGCGCGGACGGCTACCCGACGCCGTCTTCGCCGCTGATCGCGAGCACCGGCCTCGCGTCGCTCGTGCTCGCGCCGTTCGGCTCGCACGGCGTGAACCTCGCGGCGATCACGGCCGCGATCTGCACCGGCCCCGAGGCGCACGAGGACCGCGCGAAGCGCTACACGGCCGCGGTGTGGTGCGGCACGTTCTACCTGGTCGCCGGGATTTTCGGCGCGACGATCGCCGCGCTGTTCGCCGCGCTGCCGAAGGCGCTCGTCGTGTCGGTCGCCGCGCTCGCGCTGTTCGGCTCGATCATGAGCGGCCTCGCGAACGCGATGCAGGACGTGAAGCAGCGCGAGGCCGCGCTCGTCACGTTCATGGTCACCGCGTCGGGCCTCACGCTGCTGTCGATCGGCCCCGCGTTCTGGGGGCTCGTCGCGGGGGTCGTCACCCAGGTGATCCTCAACGCGCGCCGCCCGGCATGACGCCCGCGCACGCGCGCCGCGGCGCCGGCGGCCCGCCGCGCCCGCCGCAACGAACCTTCCCGCGCGCTTCGTCCGCCATGCGAAACATGCGCGACGCGAATCGGGCCTAGAATAGCGGATCGGAACCGGTGCCCCGCGCGCCGCTTCGCTTCGCCGCCGCGCTCGCGCGGCCCGTGAGAACCCCGGCGCATCGCGCCCTCTTCTCGAATCGCCATGACTACCGCACTCGACCAGCTCAAGCAGTACACCACCGTCGTCGCCGACACGGGCGATTTCCAGCAGCTCGCGCAATACCAGCCGCAGGACGCGACCACGAACCCGTCGCTGATCCTGAAAGCGGTGCAGAAGGATGCGTACAAGCCGATCCTCGAAAAAACCGTCCGCGATCACCGCGACGAAAGCACCGACTTCATCATCGACCGCCTGCTGATCGCGTTCGGCACCGAGATCCTGAAGCTGATCCCGGGCCGCGTGTCGACCGAAGTCGACGCGCGCCTGTCGTTCGACGCGCAACGCTCCGTCGACAAGGCGCACGAGCTGATCAAGCTCTACGAAGCCGCCGGCATCGGCCGCGAGCGCATCCTGATCAAGCTCGCGTCGACGTGGGAAGGCATCCGCGCGGCCGAGGTGCTGCAGAAGGAAGGGATCAAGTGCAACATGACCCTGCTTTTCTCGCTGGTGCAGGCCGCCGCTTGCGCGGAAGCCGGCGCGCAGCTGATCTCGCCGTTCGTCGGCCGCATCTACGACTGGTACAAGAAGCAGGCCGGCGCCGAGTGGAATGAGGCGATCAACGGCGGCGCGAACGATCCGGGCGTGCAGTCGGTGCGCCGCATCTACACGTACTACAAGACCTTCGGCTACAACACCGAGGTGATGGGCGCGAGCTTCCGCACGACGAGCCAGATCGTCGAACTCGCCGGCTGCGACCTGCTGACCATCAGTCCCGATTTGCTGCAGACGCTGCAGGACAGCAACGAGACGGTCGCGCGCAAGCTGTCGCCGGACGCGCTCACGGATGCGCCGGACGCGCGCGTCGCGATCGACGAGGCCGCGTTCCGCTTCCAGCTGAACGACGACGCGATGGCGACCGAGAAGCTCGCCGAAGGCATCCGCACGTTCGCCGCCGACGCGGTGAAGCTCGAGAAGCTGATCGCCGCGCTGCGCTGAGCGTCAGCGGCTGACAGCAGCGCTGTCAGCTGCCGTCGGCAGTCACGCCATAAACGGCCGCGAACGCGATGTTCGCGGCCGTTTTATTTTTTCATCCGCCGGTCAATCTCGCGCACTACAATCCACGACACGGGCGCACCGGCCGCATCCCGATGCGTTCTTCCCGGTCAACCTTGTATGACACCCGAGTGCGCTGCGGCGCAACCCGGCTCAACTGGAGACGACGATGCAAGTTCAACCGTACCTGACCTTCTTTGGCCAGGCCGAGGCTGCCCTTCAGTTCTACGAACAGGCGCTCGGCGCGAAGACGATGTTCAAGATGCATTTCAAGGATGCGCCGCCGAACCCCGAACAGCCGATCCCGCCCGAGATGGCGGACAAGGTCATGCACGCGAGCTTCACGATCGGCGATTCGACGATGATGTGCTCGGACGGCGACTGCCGCAATACGGGCGGCACGCACAGCGGCTATGCGCTGTCGCTGAACCCGGCGACCGTCGACGAAGGCAGGAAGCTGTTCGATGCGCTCGCCGACGGCGGCGAAGTGACGATGCCCTTTCAGAAAACCTTCTGGGCGCTCGGTTTCGGCATGCTGAAGGATCGCTTCGGCGTGCACTGGATGATCAACGTCGAGGACCTGTCGCAGCGCAGCGACCTCGCGGAGCGCGCGCAGGGCTGACGCAAAAAAACGCCCGCCACCTTTCGGGGTGGCGGGCGTTTGCACGTCTGCGGCGGCGACGCGCGGCACCCTGCCGCGCGCGGCCTGCCTCAGCCTTCGACGACGTCGAGATAATCCTCCGGCCGCGTGCGGTCTTCCGCGTGCGACATGCCCATCACGCGCACCAGCACGCTGACGGCGATCGCGACGACCAGGTTCACGATCAGCGACCACACCGCCGCATACCCCGGAATCGCATAGCCGAACAGGTGGATCGTGAAGATCGAACTCGCGAGCTTCAGCGAGACCGCCATCCACGTGCCGCACACGATGCCCGCGGCCCAGCCGATCAGCAGGCCGCGATAGTCGAGCACGCGCGTGTAGAGGCCGAGCACGATCGCGGGCAGCGTCTGGATGATCCAGATGCCGCCGAGCAGCTGCAGCTGGATCGCATAGGTCAGCGGCAGCCCGAGGATGAACGCGACCGCCCCCACCTTCACGATCAGCGATACGAGCTTCGCGACGTGCGTCTCCTGTTCGTGCGTCATGTTGCGGTTGACGAACTCACGGTGGATGTTGCGCGTGTACAGGTTCGCGGCCGCGATCGACATGATCGCCGCCGGCACCAGCGCGCCGATGCCGATCGCCGCGAACGCGACGCCGACGAACCACGACGGGAAGTACTCGAGGAACAGCGCGGGCACCGCGAAGTTCGGGCCGAACGCCTTGAAGTACGGCGCGTACTGCGGCATATCCTTCACGCCCGACGCGAGCGCCATGTAGCCGAGCAGCGCGAGCAGGCCCAGCACGAACGAGTACGCGGGCAGCATCGCCATGTTGCGGCGGATCGAGTTGCCCGACGACGACGACAGGATCGCCGTGACCGAATGCGGATACAGGAACAGCGCGAGCGCCGAGCCGATCGCGAGCGTCGCGTATGCGCTGAAGCCGTTCAGGCTCGCCGCGTCGGGCGCCTTCAGCAGCAACTTTGCGGGCGGCACGTGGCCGAAGATCGCGCCGAAGCCGCCGAGCTTCGCCGGAATCACGATGACCGCCGCGGCGATCGTGATGTAGATGAGGATGTCCTTCACGATCGCGATCATCGCGGGCGCGCGCAGGCCCGACGTGTACGTGTAGGCGGCCAGGATCGCGAACGCGATGATCAGCGGCAGGTCGCCGACGAAGCCGGTCGTGTCGAAGCCGAGCGCGCCGATCACGACCTCGATGCCGACGAGCTGCAGCGCGATGTACGGCATCGTCGCGAGGATGCCCGTCACCGCGATCGCGAGCGCGAGCATCCGGCTGCCGTAGCGCGCGTTGACGAAGTCGGCCGACGTCACGTAGCCGTGCCGCTTCGCGATGCTCCACAGCTTCGGGAACACGACGAACGCGAACGGATAGATCAGGATCGTGTATGGCAGTGCGAAGAAACCCATCGCGCCCGCGCCGAACACCAGCGCCGGCACCGCGACGAACGTGTAGGCGGTGTACAGGTCGCCGCCGAGCAGGAACCACGTGACGATGGTGCCGAAGCGGCGGCCGCCGAGGCCCCATTCGTCGAGATGCGCGAGATCGCCGCGCCGCCAGTTCGCGGCGAGGAAGCCGATGATCGTGACGCCGATGAACAGCAGGACGAAGACGAAGGTAGCGGCAAGATTCATCGACCGTCTCCTTGCGTGCCGCCTGCCTTCCACGCGTTCTTGGTCTTGAAGTAGACGAGCGCGGTGATCACCGCGCTAATGAAGACCCACAGCAGTTGATACCAGTAGAAGAACGGAAAGCCGAACCATTGCGGATCGACCTTGTTGTACGACGGCACCCAGACCATCGCGATCAGCGGCAGCACCAGCAGCCAGAGCCAGCGCTTGGCGGCCCGGTTGGCGTCGGCATCGTGAGCCATGACGTCTCCTCATCATTCCCGGTTATCGATTTTCTTGAACGGGTACGGCGGCGAGAGGAGCGGCGAAACGGGTAAGCTGCGGCTCCCCTAGCTTCGCGCAAGTATAGGAGCCGCAAGCGGCCGGTCAAGCAGGGACGAACCCGAAGTGATCCGTCCCCGCCGAGCGGTTGCGCCGGCATGCCGCCGGCGCATGAAGCATCAGATGGCGAACGCGGCGGCGAGCGGCGCGACCGACGCTTTCAAAGCTTTCACCCACTTGCGCGCGGGCAGCTTCAGTTCGTCCTCGATCAGCGCCGCGCGCGCGTCGAGCTGCGCGAACGGCACGTCGAGCGCGGGGCCCGAGAACGCGAGCGCGATGCGGTTGCCGTCGTGCACTTCCGGCAGCGCGATCACGCGGTTGTCGAACGCCGCGTTCAGGTGCTTCATGTTGCGCACGAAGCTCGGATGATCGCCGAACAGGTTGATCGTCGCGATGCCCGCGTCGGCGAGGCAGCCGCGCACCGCGCGGTAGAACGCGACGCTGTCGAGCACCGGGCCGCGCGCGGTCGCGTCGTACAGGTCGATCTGGAGCGCGCCGATGGTGCCGCGGTTGGCCGGTTCGTTGACGAAATCCCACGCGTCCGCTTCGTGCACGGCGAGGCGTGCGTCGTCGGGCGGCAGCGCGAACATCGTGCGCGCGGCGACGATCACCGCCGGGTTCAGCTCGACCGCCTCGACCTTCGCGCGCGGCAAGAAGCGGTGCGCGAACTTGGTCAAGGCGCCCGTGCCGAGCCCGAGCTGCACGACGCGCTCGGGGGTTTCGAGGAACAGCAGCCACGCCATCATCTGCTGCGCGTATTCGAGCTCGATGTGCAGCGGCTTCGAAATCCGCATCGCACCCTGCACCCATTCGGTGCCGAAGTGCAGGTAGCGCACGCCGCGCTCCTCGGAAAACGTGACCGGCGCGAAGCGCGGCTTGCGCGGTGCGTCGAGGACGGGCACGTCGTCGTGCTCGCCGATGTCGGCGCGGCGCTTCACGCGCGGCGGCCGGAGTTTCGAGGAGCCGTTGTACGAGGACGGCTCGCCGTGCTTGAATGCGCGCGCCTCGGCGGACGCGCGCTTGATCAGTCGGGTCATGAATGAATCTCGCAGGGGGTAAGGCTGGTTTTGCGGACGAGAGGATAGCATTGGTGCGCGGCAGCGACTGCTGGTGAAGAACACGCCGTTGCGCTCCGCCGATCGGCCGACTTGTGTCCGAGCACGACGTGCACGATGACGCATCGCAATTGCGATGCATTGGCGTAGACGATGAAAACCGCCACTTTTCCGTCCGTTCGGGTCGAGCCGGAACTGCGCGACGCCGCTGAAGACGTCCGTCAGGAAGGGGAAACGCTTTCGAGCTTCGTCGAGCAATCGATCCGCGAAAGCATCGAACGTCGCCGTCTTCAAAGCGAATTCATTGCGCGCGGCATCGCGTCTCGCGACGAGGCTCGGAGAACCGGCGAATATGTCTCCTCGTCCGAGGTGCTGGAGCGACTGGGGCGACGGCTCGATACGCTGCGTGACCGGAAGCGACAGGCTCGAATCGTCGCCGTTCACCTGCCGCAAAGTCCATCCTTCGATGCCGTTTCTGCGGGAATTGATCGTCCCGTTCGGCGCATCCGGCCATGTCGCATTGTTCGCGATCGACGACAGCCGGACCGTGACGATCCTTGCCGTACGTCACCAGAGAGAAAGCGACTACCACTGAGGGCGGGGGCCGCGAATTTCCTGCCAGAGCGTCAGCTTCTGCTCGAAAGAAAGCATCGCATTCGCCGGGCTCGACGAAGGCAGCACGAGCGTGTCATACCCGGCCGCCCCGATCACTTCCGCAAACCGCCCTGCCGTCTTGCCGTTGAAGCACACCTTCTTCAGCAACGGCGCATGCTCTCTCAACGAATCGAAATCATTCGGCTTCGCATGGCGAATCGCCGAATCGAGACTGCCTTCGCGATGGCACGCGGCGAGCACGTCCCAGATGCCGATGCCGTGCGCCAGCACGCGCTCGAGCCGCGCGTCGTACGCCAGCTCGTGCAACCCGTGCTCGCCGAGCACCACGCCGAGCAACCGCCAGAACTGATTGCGCGGATGCGCGTAATACTGCGCGGCATCGAGCGACGCCTCGCCGGGAAAGCTGCCGAGGATCATCGTATGCGTGTTCGGCCCGACGACCGGCGGAAAGCCCTGCAGCATCACACCGCCCCGGACGGGCGCGGCCCGTCGCCATACGCTTGGACATGCCGCCACAGCGCGGGCAGCATGCACTCGGTCACCATCAACGGTGCGCCGTGCCGCTGGAACACCGAGCGCCGCGCGGCGAACGCATGCGGCGCCCGCCCGCCGGCGAGCGCGTGCGTCGCGAGCGCATACAGCGGATGGCCCGCGATCACGCGCCGGCTGACGAGCGCCGAGCGCTCGACCTGCGGATCGCTGTACAGCAGCTCGGCGAGCGGCCGCGTGCGCAGCCGCCGCATCGCCTGCCAGATCCCCTTGCTCGCGCCGAGCGGCGCGATGCTGTGCGCGGCGACGTACGGCGTGCCGTCGACCGACAGGATCACCTCGCGCACCCACATCGGCGCGCGCGGCGCACTGGCAAGCGCCGCATGCTCGTCGAGCCACGGGCAGTCGACCGCCTCGCGCGTCACGCGCACCGTCACGCGGCCGAGCCGCGCGAGGTGCGCGGTCAGCGAGCCGCCGCGCGTCAGCCAGTCGCGCTGGTCGAGCGTGCAGCCGGGCCGGAGCGCCGCGCGCCAGCCCGCCCGGGCGCCGTCGAACTGCATTCGCGCAGTCACGCGGCGCGCGACAGCAGCAGCGCGTTGGTCCGCTTCACGAAGCTCGCCGGATCCTCGAGCGTGCCGCCCTCGGCCAGCAGGGCCTGGTCGAACAGCAGGTGGCACCAGTCGCCGAAGTCGGCGCTGTCGGCGTTCAGCCGCTTCACGAGCGCATGCTCGGGGTTGATCTCGAGGATCGGCTGCATCGCCGGCGCGTTCTGGCCGGCCGCCTTCAGCATCCGCTGCAGGTAGCCGCTCATGTCGTTGTCGTCCGCGACGAGGCACGACGGCGAATCGGTCAGGCGGAACGTGACGCGCACGTCCTTCACCTTGTCGCCGAGCGCTTCCTTCATCTTGTCGACGACCGGCTTGATCGCCTCGCCCGCCTCGTCCTGTGCCTTCTTCTCGTCGTCGTTCAGCTCGCCGAGATCGAGGTCGCCGCGCGCGACGCTCGCGAGCGGCTTGCCGTCGAAGTCATGCAGGAACGACAGCATCCACTCGTCGACGCGGTCGGTCAGCAGCAGCACCTCGACACCCTTCTTGCGGAACACCTCGAGGTGCGGGCTGTTCTTCGCGGCGAGCCACGAATCGGCCGTCACGTAGTAGATCTTGCCCTGCTCGGGCTTCATGCGCGCGACGTAGTCGGCGAGCGACACGTTCTGCTCGTCGCTGTCGCCGTGCGTCGACGCGAAGCGCAGCAGCTTCGCGATGCGCTCGCGGTTCGCGTGATCCTCGCCGAGGCCTTCCTTGAGCACCTGGCCGAACGCGCGCCAGAACGTCGTGAACTTCTCCTTGCCGGCTTCGTCCTCGGCGTTCGCGAGCTCCTCGAGCATCGACAGCACGCGCTTGGTCACGCCTTCGCGGATCGCCTTCACGTCGCGGCTTTCCTGCAGGATCTCGCGCGACACGTTGAGCGGCAGGTCCGCCGAATCGACCACGCCCTTCACGAAGCGCAGGTATTGCGGCAGCAGCTGCTCGGCGTCGTCCATGATGAACACGCGCTTCACGTACAGCTTCAGGCCACCGCGGTAGTCGCGGTTCCACAGGTCGAACGGCGCGTGCGACGGTACGAACAGCAGCTGCGTGTATTCGCTGCGGCCCTCGACGCGGTTGTGCGTCCACGCGAGCGGATCCTGGTGGTCATGCGCGATGTGCTGGTAGAACTGCGTGTACTGCTCGTCGGTGACCTCGCTCTTCGAACGGGTCCACAGCGCGCTCGCCTGGTTGACGGTCTCGTCCTCGTCCTTCAGGACCATCTCGCCCTTTTCCTGGTCCCACTCTTCCTTCTGCATCAGGATCGGCAGCGCGATGTGGTCCGAGTAACGCTGGACGATCGACTTCAGGCGGTGCGACGACAGCAGCTCGTCCTCGCCTTCGCGCAGGTGCAGCGTGATCGTCGTGCCGCGCTGCGCGCGCTCGATCGCGTCGACCGTGAAGTCGCCCTCGCCCGCGCTTTCCCAGCGCACGCCTTCCGAAGCCGGCAGGCCCGCGCGGCGGGTCTCGACCGTGATCTTGTCCGCGACGATGAAACCCGAGTAGAAGCCGACGCCGAACTGGCCGATCAGCGCCGCGTCCTTCTGCTGGTCGCCGGACAGCTTCGAGAAGAATTCCTTGGTGCCCGAGCGCGCAATCGTGCCGAGGTTCGCGATCGCCTCGTCACGGCTCATGCCGATGCCGTTGTCTTCGATGGTGATCGTGCGCGCGGCCTTGTCGTAGCCGATGCGGATGCGCAGGTTCGGATCGTTCTCGTAGAGCGCGTTGTTCGCGAGCGCCTCGAAGCGCAGCTTGTCGGCCGCGTCGGACGCGTTCGACACCAGTTCGCGCAGGAAGATTTCCTTGTTGCTGTAAAGCGAATGAATCATCAGGTGGAGGAGTTGCTTGACCTCTGCCTGAAAGCTCATCGTTTCGTGTGCCATGGATGGTGTTTCCTCTTACTTGAACTTGATGGGTGTGACCCCGGCCCCGGCGCGCGGCACCGGGCGGGCAATGCGCGCCTATCTGGGGACGGCCGGCGCGATTTCAAGGGCCGCGGGCGGGCGGCGCGGCGTCACGACGCGCGCCGCGCGACCGATTCCAGGTATCGCGACAGGAACGCCGGCAGCGCCGGATCGCCGCAGTTCGCGATGTTGAAGCGGGTCCACGTCGACGGCGACTGCTGCGGCGAGAACAGGCTGCCCGGCGTCAGCAGGAAGCCTTCCTCGTGCGCGGCCGCCGCGAGCGCGTCCGAATCGACGCCCGTGTCGGCCCACAGGAACATCCCCGCGGCGGGTGTCGTGAACAGGCGCAGGCCCGTGCGCTCGAGCATCCGCGCGGTCTTGTCGCGCACGCCGTCGAGCCGCGCGCGCAGCCGCTCGACGTGGCGCCGGTAGTGCCCTTCGGTCAGGATCTTGTACAGCACGCGCTCGTTGAGCTCGGGCGTCGTCATGCCCACCAGCATCTTCTGGTCGGTGATCGCCTTCGCGATCTCCGGCGCGCACGCGACGTAGCCGACCCGCAGGTTCGCCGCGAGCGTCTTCGAAAAGCTGCCGAGGTAGATCACGCGCTTGAGCTGGTCGAGGCTCGCGAGCCGCGTCGCCGGATAGCTCGGCGGGCACAGGTCGCCGTACACGTCGTCCTCGACGACGAGGAAGTCGTACGCCTCCGCGAGCTTCAGGATGCGGAACGCCTGCGCGGCCGACAGCGACGTGCCGGTCGGGTTCTGCAGCACCGAGTTGATCACGAGCATCTTCGGCCGCCACATCTGCACGAGCGTCTCGAGCGCGTCGAGGTCGGGGCCATCGGGCGTGTACGGCATGCCGACGAGCTGCGCGCCCTGCGCGGCGAAGCGGCCGAACATCTGGAACCACGCCGGATCGCCGACGATCACCGCGTCGCCCGGCCGCACGTAGATCCGCGAGATCAGGTCGATCGCCTGCGTGATGCCCGACACCAGCACGAGCTGGTCGGGGCTCACGCCGATCTCGACTTCGGCGAGCCGCGTCTGCAGTTGCTGGCGCAGCAGCAGGAAGCCCTGCGCGGTGCCGAAGCCGAGCAGCTGCGCACCGGCCTGCCGCCCGAGCGCGCGCAGCGCGCCGGTGATCAGCTCGCCGTCGAGCCAGCGGCCCGGCAGGTAGCCGAGCCCCGGCCCCTTTTCCGGGCTGACGGTGTGCAGCATGTTGCGTAGCAGCCAGACGACGTCGATCGTGTTGTGCACGGGCGCCGCCTCGGCGCCGCGCGACGCCGGATCGAGCGGCTGCGGGCCCGCCACGCGCTCGCGCACGTAGAAGCCCGAGCCGCGCCGCGAATCCAGGTAGCCCTGCGCGACGAGGCGCTCGTAGGCTTCGACGACGGTAAAACGCGACACGCTCTTGTCGAGCGCGAGCTTGCGGATCGACGGCATCCGCATGCCGGGCCGGAACACGCGTTCGTCGATGCGGCGCCGCGCCCACTGGACCAGCTGGTCGACGAGCGTGAGCGTGGCGGTGTCGTGCGGGGCAGGAATCTGCGCGAGTGGGACGGTGGACATGGCGTCGCTCCAACTGTACCGAAGGGTATCGCGGCGATTGTACCGTTACTGTGCCGGTCCGCACTATTACAGTGAATCGAATCGGGCGCTGTGTTCCGGCCGCGTGCCTGCCGTTTCCCATGCCGGGCAACGCGCAGCGGCTGGCACCGCACGGAGTAGCCCGGCGCCCGCCCACCATTACACTTGCGCTTTTTCCGACGTTCATGGCAGCCCATTCCGTGACACTCGACCATCTGGTCATCGCCGCGCGCTCGCTCGACGAAGGCGTGCGCCACGTCGCCGACGCGCTCGGCGCCGAGCCCGCCGGCGGCGGCCGGCATCCGCTGATGCGCACCCACAACGCGCTGTTCGGCGTGTGGGGCGGGCTCTACCTCGAAGTGATCGCGATCGATCCCGACGCGCCGGCCGACACAGGCACGCCGCCGCGCGCCCGGCTGTTCGGGCTCGACGATCCGGCGATGCACGCGCGGCTCGCGCAGGGCCCGTTCCTCGCGCACTGGGTCGCGCGGGTCGAGCGGCCGCGCCAGCTCGCGGCGTGGCAGCGCCAGTACCCGGCCCGGATCCCGCCGGTGGTCGCGATGCGGCGCGGCGAGCTGAGCTGGGGCCTGACCGTGCCCGACGACGGCGCGTTCCCCGCGTGGCAGGGCGCCGGCGACGGCCTCCTGCCGTCGCTGATCCAGTGGGACAGCCCGCGTCACCCGTCCGACGCGCTGCCGCACGAGGGCCTCGCGCTGAAGGCGCTCAGGGGCGTCCACCCGTGCGCGGAAACGGTGCGCGAGCAGCTCGGCTGGCTCGGCGCCGCCCACCTGCTCGACCTGGCGGCCGGCGACGGCGCGCCCGCGCTCGTCGCCGAGTTCGACACCCCGCAGGGCCCGCGCACGCTGCGCTGAACGCCCGCCGCACACCCCCTCACCGAAATACCGATACACGATACGGAGACACCCTCGTCATGAATTCGCGCGAAACCCGGGGCATGCTGCTCGGCCTTGTCGGCGTGATGATCTTCAGCCTGACGCTGCCGATGACGCGCATCGTCGTCACCGAGCTGCATCCGCTGCTCAACGGGCTCGGCCGCGCGCTCGCCGCCGCGGTGCCCGCGGGCCTGCTGCTGTGGTGGCGCCGCGAGCCGCTGCCGACCCGCACGCAGCTGAAAAGCCTCGCGATCGTGTCGGCCGGCGTGATCGTCGGATATCCGGTGTTTTCCGCATGGGCGATGAAGACGGTGCCCGCGTCGCACGGCGCGGTCGTCAACGGGCTGCAGTCGCTGCTGGTCGCGCTGTACGCGGCCTGGCTGTCGCGCGAACGGCCGTCGAAGGGTTTCTGGATCAGCGCGGTGACGGGCAGCGCGCTCGTGATCGCGTTCGCGCTGCGCGACGGCGGCGGCACGCTGCAGGCGGGCGACGCGCTGATGCTCGCCGCGGTCGGCATCGGCGCGCTCGGCTATGCGGAGGGCGCGCGCCTCGCGCGCCAGATCGGCGGCTGGCAGGTGATCTGCTGGGCGCTCGTGGTGTCCGCGCCGTTCCTGACGCTGCCGGTCGGCTGGCTCGCGTGGGCGCACCACGCCGCGCACCCGGGCCCGCTCGCGCTGCGCACCTGGCTCGCGTTCGGCTACGTGACCCTGTTTTCGCAGTTCATCGGCTTCTTCGCGTGGTACGCGGGCCTCGCGATGGGCGGCACCGCGCGCGTCGGCCAGGTGCAGCTGCTGCAGATCTTCTTCACGATCGCATTCTCGGCGCTGCTGTTCGGCGAGACGGTCGCGCCTTCGACGTGGCTGTTCGCCGCCGCCGTGATCGCGACCGTGATGCTGGGCCGGCGCACGGCGGTCGCCGTGGCGCCGCAACCCGCTCGCGCTGGGTGAAATGGTGAGCCATAATGTTTATTTTGCCGACCCGGCCGCACTCGACCGCTCGCGTTTACCCGGCCTACCCGGCCGGATCCGACCGACCGTGTTCGACCGATTTTCCTGACTGACCCGACTATCCGAACGAGGAGACTATGAATCCGAGCGACCTGCATCCGCCGCACTGGCAACTTTCCGAACGCGCCCGCAAGCTCACGAGCTCTGCGATCCGCGAGATCCTGAAGGTCACGGAGCGTCCCGAGGTCATCTCGTTCGCCGGCGGCCTGCCCGCACCCGCCACCTTCCCGGCCGAGCGCATGCGCGACGCCGCCGACCGCGTGCTGCGCGATGCGCCCGCCGCCGCGCTGCAGTACAGCGCGACCGAAGGCTACCTGCCGCTGCGCGAGTGGATCGCCGAGCGCTACAACGTGCGCGTGTCGCAGGTGCTGATCACGACCGGCTCGCAGCAGGCGCTCGACCTGCTCGGCAAGGCGCTCGTCGATCCGGGCAGCCCGGTCCTCGTCGAAACCCCGACCTACCTCGGCGCGCTGCAATCGTTCTCGCTGTACGAGCCGCGCTACGTGCAGGTGCCGACCGACGAGCAGGGCCTGCTGCCGGACGGCCTCACGCCCGAACTGACGCAAGGCGCGCGCCTGCTGTACGCGCAGCCGAACTTCCAGAACCCGACCGGCCGCCGCATGCCCGTCGAGCGCCGCCGCGCGCTCGCCGCGTTCGCGCAGTCGAGCCCGTTCCCGGTGCTGGAAGACGATCCGTACGGCGCGCTCAACTATCAGGGCGAGCCGCTGCCGACGATGCTGTCGATGGCGCCCGACCACATCGTGCACCTCGGCACGTTCTCGAAGGTGCTCGCGCCGGGCCTGCGGATCGGCTACATCATTGCCCCCGAGGAACTGCACTTCAAGCTCGTGCAGGCGAAGCAGGCCACCGACCTGCACACGCCGACGCTCACCCAGCGCATCGCGCACGAGGTGATCAAGGACGGTTTCCTCGACGAGCACATCCCGACGATCCGCAAGCTGTACGGCGCGCAATGCGAGGCGATGCACACCGCGCTCGAGCGCCACATGCCGGAAGGCGTGACGTGGAGCCGCCCGGAAGGCGGCATGTTCATCTGGGTGAAGCTGCCGCAGCAGATCGACAGCATGCAGCTGCTCGCGACCGCGGTCGACAACCACGTCGCCTTCGTGCCCGGCGCGCCGTTCTTCGCGAGCGACCCGCAGCAGAACACGCTGCGCCTGTCGTTCGTGACGGTGCCGCCCGAGAAGATCGAGGAAGGCGTCGCGCGCCTCGGCAAGCTGCTGCGCGAACGTCTTTGATCGCCCCCTTTCCGTTAACGACTCACTGCGAGGAATCGAACGCATGGCCAACGTCTACGACAAACTGAAATCGCTCGGCATCGAGCTGCCGATCGCCGGCGCCCCCGCCGCCGCCTACGTGATGAGCGCGCAAAGCGGCAACACGGTCTACCTGTCCGGCCACATCGCGAAGAAGGACGGCAAGGTCTGGGCCGGCAAGCTCGGCGCCGACCTCACGACCGAAGACGGCAAGGCGGCCGCGCGCGCGATCGCGATCGACCTGCTCGCGACGCTGCACGCGCACACCGGCGACCTGAACAAGGTCACGCGCATCGTCAAGCTGATGAGCCTCGTCAACTCGACGCTCGAATTCACCGAGCAGCACCTGGTGACGAACGGCGCGTCCGAGCTGATCGCGGACGTGTTCGGCGACGCGGGCAAGCATGCCCGCTCGGCGTTCGGCGTCGCGCAGATCCCGCTCGGCGCGTGCGTCGAGATCGAGCTGATCGCCGAAGTCGCGTAACGCGAGCCGCCCGATGCGCGTTCGCTTCAAGCAGGTCGACGTCTTCACGTCGGTGCCGTTCAAGGGCAATGCGCTCGCCGTGGTGTTCGACGCCGATTCGCTCGGCGACGACGCCATGCTCGAGATCGCCCGCTGGACGAACCTGTCGGAAACGACGTTCCTTTGCACGCCGACCGATCCGGAAGCCGACTACCGTGTCCGGATCTTCACGCCGTGCGGCGAACTGCCGTTCGCCGGCCACCCGACGCTCGGCACCGCGCATGCGTTCCTGGAAAGCGGCGCGCAGCCGCGCACGCCGGGCCGGCTGATCCAGCAGTGCGGGGTCGGCCGGGTCGCGCTGCGCCAGCAAGCCGACGGCTGGGCATTTGCCGCGCCGCCGGCACGCGTCACGCCGCTCGACCGTTCGGACTACGCGGCACTGGCTGCCGCGTTGCGCAGCGACGCGCTCGACCTCGATGCCGAGCCGTGCGCGGTCGACAACGGCGCGCCGTGGCTGGTCGTGCGGCTGAAGTCGGCCGAAGCATGCATCGGCCTGTCGCCCGATCCGGCCGCGCTGGAGGCGCTTACCCGCCGCTACGGCATGGACGGTCTCGCGGTCTACGCGCCGCACGCCGAAGGCGGCCCCGCGACGTTCGAAATCCGTTGCCTGATGACGGGCGGTAATTTCGGCGTCGGCGAGGATCCCGTCACCGGCAGCGCAAACGCCGCGCTGGCCGGGCTGCTGACGCGGCAGGCGCGCCGCCCCGGCCAGTCGTATACGGCCCGCCAGGGTACGGCGATCGGCCGCGACGGCCGGATCTTCGTCAGCTACGACGAAGACGGCACCACCTGGATCGGCGGCCACGCCGTCACGGTCGTCGATGGCACCTTCCATGGGGCAGCCATCCACGGGGCAGCCGACCGCCTTCCTGTCTGATATTTCGCGGCGCGCCATGCGCGCCGCGCCTCCCGGCGCTATGCTTACCCAGCTATCGCAAAAACGATCCAGCCAGTAATATCGGGCCTAATCCGTCGCTTGGGGGTCTGTCCACAGATGCGAATTCCGCAGACGGACAGCCGCTGACGCGACCCCAATATTCAGCCATCCTGCGGGATGGTGCACGCGAGCCAGGACGCCGACCCTTCGATGAGCCCCTCCCGGTCATCCCATTCGCCGTCGACGCGACCGCTGCGCACGCCGCGCAAATCACGCCGCCGGGCGCTATTCGCCATCCCGCTGCTGGGGATGCTGGCGCTCGCCCTGCTCTGGGCCGTCATCGTTGCGCGGATGTCGGTCGAAAAGGACAGCGCGCTCAAGGAGGCGGCGGCATCCGCCGCGATCCTGTCGTCGGCGCTGGAACAGCACACCGTCAAGGCGATCCACCAGGTCGACCAGATCACCCGCTTCGTCAAGTACGAATTCGAGAAGTCGCCGGCGAACTTCAACCTCGCGAGCACCGTCGAGAAAGGCGTCGTGCCGAGCGACACGCTGATCCAGGTGTCGCTCGTCAACGCGAAGGGCATCCTGTTCGCGAACACCGCCGAACGCCATCCGCATCCGATCGACCTGTCCGACCGCGAGCACTTCAAGGTTCACGTGCGGCGCAACGAGGATCAGCTCTATATCAGCAAGCCCGTGCTCGGCCGCGTGTCCGGCCACTGGACGCTGCAGATGACCCGCCGCCTGAACAATCCCGACGGCAGTTTCGCGGGCGTCGTGGTCGTGTCCGAGGATCCGAGCTACTTCACGAACGACTTCTACAACAATGCGGCGATCGGCAAGGAAGGCGTGATCGCGGTGGTCTCCGACACGGGCGCGGTGCTCGCGCGGCGCACCGGCTCGGTCAGCAACGCGCCCGGCGCGTTCTCGGCGTCGGGCGTCTACCCGCTCGCCGAACGGGTATCGGGCACGATCGTCGATCCGATCGACGGCGTGACGCGCGTCGTGTCGTACCGCCATCTCGACGGCTACCCGCTCGCGGTGATGGTCGGCCTGTCGCAGGTCGAGGAGTTCGCCGACTACAACCACACGCGCAACGTCTACCTGCTGATGACGAGCTTCATCACGCTCGCGATGCTCGCGTTCTTCGGCGTCGCGACGGGGCTCATCGGCAAGCTGCTCGGCCGCGAGCGCGAGATGACCCAGCTCGCCGAATACGACCTGCTCACCGGCCTCGCGAACCGCTATGCGACGCTGCGCGGGCTACGCAACGACGTGTCGATGCCGTCGAGCCTGTCGCGGCTCGGCCTGCTGTTCATCGACCTCGATAATTTCAAGACCGTGAACGACACGCTCGGCCACAACGCCGGCGACATCGTGCTGCAGATGACGGCATCGCGCCTGTCCGATGCGGTCGGCGACGAAGGCGCGCTCGCGCGCATCGGCGGCGACGAGTTCGTCGTCGTGATGAAGGGCGAGGACGTCGAACGGCGCGCGGTGCGGCTCGCCGAAGTGGTCATCCGGATGTTCGGCGAGCCGTTCGACGTGCGCGGCAGCTCGTTCGTGCTGCACGCGAGCATCGGCATCGCGCTGCACACGGTCGCGAACGAAAGCGAGATCGACCTGCTGAAGAAGGCCGACCTCGCGATGTACAGCGCCAAGGACGCCGGCAAGAACTGCTACCAGTTCTACGCACCGCACCTGTCGCACCGCGCCGATCACCTGATGCGCTGGGAGCAGCAGCTGCGCGTCGCGCTCGCCGAAGGGCAGCTGTTCCTCGCGTACCAGCCGAAGATCGACCTCACGCACCGCTACATCACCGGCTTCGAGGCGCTCGCGCGCTGGGATCACCCCGAACACGGGATCATCTCCGCGAACGAATTCATCTCGATTGCCGAATCGACGGGCCTCATCGTGCCGATCGGCGATTTCGTGATCCGCACCGCCTGCGAGCAGATCGCGCGCTGGCGCGACGAAGGGCACGACACGCTGACGCTCGCCGTCAACATCTCGCCCGTGCAGTTCTGGCGCGGCGACCTGATCGAGACGATCTCGCGCACGCTGCAGGACACCGGCATCGACGCCGGCCGCCTCGAGCTCGAGATCACCGAAACGGCGATGATGGAATATCCGGAGCTCGTCTCCGAGAAGATCGTCGCGCTCAAGAAACTCGGCATCCGCATCGCGCTCGACGATTTCGGCACCGGCTATTCGTCGCTGTCGTACCTGCACCGCTTCTCCGTCGACACGCTGAAGGTCGACCGCTCGTTCGTGCAGGCGATTCCGAACGACCGCAGCGTGTGCGTGATGGTGTCGTCGATCGTGCATCTCGCGCGCTCGCTCGGGCTGACGGTCGTCGTCGAGGGCACCGAGACCGAGGAGCAGGTCGCGTGGCTGTCGGCGCTCGGCGAGATCGAGGCACAGGGCTTCCTGTTCTCCCGCCCCGTGCCCGCCGATGCGATTCCGTCCCTGCTCGCCCGCTTCGGCGTGCGCGGCGACCCTGCGCGCCTCGTCCCGCGCCGCGCAACGGGCAGCACCAGTGCCTGAACAACGGCGCCGGCCGGTTTGTTTCGTTCCCCGACTTGCTTGTTTACATAGTGTTTTCGCGCATGGCAGCGACGCGCATTGCGTTCGACAATGCCGCGAGGCAGGTATGTCCGTGGCCCGCACAACCTATAAGCAGGGGCCATTTGCGCGAACGGGGGCCCGCGCCCGAAACAAGCCATGATGAGCGTCGAAGTCGAAGCCGCACCGCACGTGGAGCAGGAATCCCTGTGGACCTTGTTCAAGGTCGTCACGGGCATCTCCGCCGTGTCCTGGGGCGGGCTCGCCATGATGGCGCAGCTCGAGCGCCACTACGTCGAGCGCATGCAGCGCATCGAGCCGCATGCGTTCGGCGACCTGGTCGCGCTGGCCTGGCTCGTGCCGGGCCCGGTCGGCTGCAATGTCGCGGTGCAGATCGGCCAGACGCTGCACGGCCGCGCCGGCGCGTGGATCGCCGGCTTCGCGAGCGTGCTGCCGTTCTTCGTGATGATGACGCTGTTCGCGATCTTCTATCGCACGCCGCTCGTCCGCTCGCTCGCCGCGCCCGTGATGCTCCACCACTTCAGCATGGTGCTGGCCGCGCTGATCGGCGTCACCTGGATCAAGCAGCTGCGCACGCTCGTGCGCACGCGGCTCGAGCAGGCGATCGCGGCGCTGTCGACGATTCTGCTCGCTTTCGCGCACAGTCCCGCGTCGTTCGTCGTGATTCTGTTCTCCGCGTTTGCAGCGGGCTGGCTGACCGGTCCGTCGCAGGACAACACGGTCAACTTCACGCTGTCGCGGCGCGACCGCAAGCTGCTGGTCGTGCTCGCGGTGTTCGTCGTGCTGTTCGCGCTGCCGATTCCCGGCGACTATCAGGCGACGCTGCTGTGGCCGCGGCTCGCGGGCGCCGGCATGACGCTGTTCGGCGGCGGCTTTTCCGCGCTGCCGGTGCTGAAGGCGCTGTTCGTGTCGCCCGAGACCGGCATCTCCGATCACGACTTCACGCTCGCGTTCGCGCTGTCGCCGGTCTCGCCGGGGCCGCTCCTGAACGTCGTGCCATTCCTCGGCTACCTGACCGACGGCTGGCGCGGCGCCCTGCTCGCCACTGCCGCGCTGTTCATTCCGTCCGGCTGCCTGGTCGTGTTCGCACAGCGCCACCTGTTCCGGCTCAAGCGCCATTCGCGCTTCGAGCACGGGATGCGGCTGCTGCGCGCGGCGACCACCGGCTTCCTCGTCGTCGCCGTCGTGAAGATCCTGCACCGCGAGCCGGCCGACCCCGTCTACTGGCTCACGGGCGCGTTCGCGATGCTCTGTTTCGCGCGCTTCAAGGTGCCCGTGTTCGTGGTGTACGGCGCGGTCGCGATCGCATGCGGCGCGTGGCTGTGGGCCGCCGCGCGCTGAGCGCGGGCCTCAGGCCGCGATGCGCCGCGCGAGGCGGCGCGCCCGCAGGTGGTCGTACGCGAGGTTGAAGCAGAACGTATAGGGCAGGAAGAACAGCACGATGCCGAGGTCGAGCAGCAGCGCCTCGAGCAGGCCGACGCCGAGCCACCATGCGGCGAGCGGCACCACCATCGCGACCAGCCCCAGCTCGAACGCGACCGCGTGCACGATCCGCATGCCGAGGTTGCGCACCCAGCCGAAGCGCCGCTCGAGCCGGTCGAACAGCGTGTTGAACGTCATGTTCCACGCCATCGCGATCAACGACACCATCACCGTCAGCGCGCCGACGTGCGATACCGGCATATCGAGCAGCCACGCGCCGACCGGCGCGCACAGCGCGATCGCAACCAGCTCGAACGTCAGCGCGTGCACGAGCCGTTCCGTCACCGTTTTATTGGGTTGTTTCATTGCAAGCCTCCGATCCAGTGTGATCCTTGTCCGCTATTCTGATCGGCTTAACCGTGACAATCCAATTGGTTATCATCGGTTTTTCCGATTGAACGACGCCAGGAGCCCTGAATGCGCCACGCCCCCGAAGCCTTGCTCGCGTTCGCCGAAGCCGCGCTGCTCGGCTCCTTCACCGCCGCCGCGCGCAAGCT
The DNA here is from genome assembly GCF_004343775.1 of Burkholderia sp. SRS-46. Classification (GTDB taxonomy): domain Bacteria; phylum Pseudomonadota; class Gammaproteobacteria; order Burkholderiales; family Burkholderiaceae; genus Burkholderia. The sequence continues at coordinate 26,204 of NZ_PTXL01000006.1, forward strand.
CGGCAAGCGCCAGTCGACGATTTCCGAGGCGATCGCGAACCTCGAGATCGACCTCGGCGTGCAGCTGTTCGACCGCTCGACGCGCGCGCCGACACTGACCGATGCCGGGCGCGCACTGCTGCCGCAGGTGCAGCGCGCGCTGGACGCCGGCGCGGCGATCGACCGCACCGCCGCGCGGTTCGCGCGCGGCGAGGAGGCGCGGCTGACCTTCGTCGTGTCCGACACCTACCAGTCGAAACGCTACGAGCAGACGCTGACCGCGCTCGAGCAGCGCTTCCCGGCGCTGGAGCTCGAATGCCAGATCGCGGAGCACGAGGACGTGCTGGACCTGATCCGGCAAGGCCGCGCGCAGATCGGGCTGATGGCCGCGCGCGCGACCTACCCGGCCGACATCGGCGCGGCGACGATCGCGGAGGAATCGGAGATCGGCCTGTTCGTCGGGCGCATGCACCCGCTCGCGGCCGGCGGCGATGCCGAGGTGCCGCACGCGGCGCTGCGCGACGCGCGCGAGCTGCGGCTCAACACGTATGCGATGCCGGAAGGGCACGGCGAAAGCGACCGGATCGTCGCCGGCACGCAGCGCTGGTCGGCGCCGAGCTACCTGATGCTGCTGGAGATGGCGGTACTGGGGTTCGGCTGGGCGGAGTTGCCGCGCTGGATGGTCGAGCACTTCGCGCGCGACCGGCTTTGCGAGCTGCGCGCGCGCGGCTGGCCGCGCCGGGTGCGGGTCGATGCGGTGTGGTCGCGCAACCGGCCGCTCGGCCCGGCCGGCGCGTGGCTGCTCGACGCGATGCTGGCCGACTGAGCCGCACGCGGCCCGCGGCCGAGGATCAGATGGTCAGGTGGTCAGGTGGTCAGAAGCCGCGCGACAGCACGGCCGCGCCGACCGTGACGACGCCGAGCACGATGTTGACGACGACGAGCAGGCGCACCGCGTTCACCGCGCGCGCGCCGTCCGGCCAGTTCTGCGCCTGCACCGCGCGGCGGATGCGCGGGAACAGCGCGAACCGCACGTGACCGAAGATCAGCATCATCACGACGCCGAGGCCCGCCATCGCGTGCAGCGCCCAGGTCGCATGCGCGCCGCCGAACTGCATCAGCAGGAAGCCGCCGGTGAGCAGGATCACGATCACCGAGCCGGCGACCCAGTTGAAGAAGCGGCCGAACACGCCTTCGATCAGCGGCAGCCGCAGCTGCGGCGCCAGGTCGGACAGCGCGGGACGCAGGCAGAAGTTCGCGAACACCATGCCGCCCACCCACACGGCGACGGCCAGCAGATGAAGAAACAGCGCGACGGCGATGGCGTGGGACATGTCGAGAATCCTGTTCTGTTATGAGTTGAATGCGGCAAACCGGCCGGGCACCCGGCGGGCGCGCGACGCACGCATGCATCACGCGCCGGGCCCGCGTGCACGCCGCGCCCGGCATCAAGCGACGTTCGACAGGCGGGCCCCCGCGCGGTTCAGGCCGGTGGCGGAATTTCACAATATTTTGCAAATGCCGGATGACGATCCGACGCGACGCCGATGAAAAAAGGCCGCACGCCCGCCGAAGCGGCCGTGCGGCCCGGGTGCCGTGACGACGCGCGCTCAGCCGAGCAGCGGCCGCAGCTCGGTGACGACCTTGAGCTTCGTGTCCGGCGCGCGGCCCTTGCGTGCGCGCTTGCCGACGTGCGGCGCGAGCGCCGCGTACGACAGCGTCTCGTCCATCGCCTTGCCGCCGCGGCCGGTGCCGATCAGCACGACGCCGGCCGGATCGATCGCGAGCGCCTGCACGAGCGTTTCCTTGTCCTCGAGGGCCATCAGGATCACGCCGCGGCCGCCGCCCGACAGCGTCTTCATCTCGTCCATGCCGAACACCAGCAGCCGCCCGCCGCTCGACAGGCACGCGACCTGCTTCGCGTTCGGCAGCACCGGCATCGGCGCGAGCGGCGCCGCGCCGTCGTCGATCGTCATGAACGCCTTGCCGGCCTTCACGCGGCTCACCATGTCGCCGACCTTCGCGAGGAAGCCGAAGCCGTTGCTCGATGCGAGCAGCAGCTGCTGGTCGGCCGGCGCCGCGTAGTAGTGCATCAGGTGCGAGCCGGATTCGAGCTCGACCAGCGACGTGACGGGCACGCCGTCGCCGCGGCCGCCCGGCAGCACCGACACGTCCACCGAGTACACGCGGCCACGGCTGCCCCACGCGATCAGGCGATCCGGCGTGCGGCACTGGAACGCCGCGTACAGGCTGTCGCCCGCCTTGAACGAGAAGCCGGCCGGGTCGAGCCCGTGGCCCTTCAGCGCGCGCACCCAGCCCTTCTGCGACACGACCACCGTCACCGGCTCGTCGACCACCTTCGCCGCGAACGTCGCGCGCTTCTCCTGCTGGATCAGCGTGCGGCGCTCGTCGCCGTACTGCTTCGCGTCGGCCTCGATCTCCTTGATCATCAGCCGCTTCATCGCGCTTTCGTTCGCGAGCAGTTCCTCGAGCTTCGCCTTCTCGTCGCGCAGCGCCTCGAGTTCCTTCTCGATCTTGATCTTCTCGAGCCGCGCGAGCTGGCGCAGGCGGATTTCGAGAATGTCTTCGGCCTGGCGCTCGGAGAGGCCGAACGCGCTCATCAGCGCGGCCTTCGGCTCGTCCGACTCGCGGATGATGCGGATCACCTCGTCGATGTTCAGGAAGACGATCATCCGGCCTTCGAGGATGTGGATCCGGTCGTCGACCTTGCCGAGACGGTGGCGGCATCGGCGCGTCATCGTCAGCTGGCGGAACTTCACCCACTCGTCGAGGATCGGCAGCAGCCCCTTCTGGCCCGGCCGGCCGTCGGCGCCGATCATCACGAGGTTCAGCGTCGCGTTCGATTCGAGGCTCGTGTGCGCGAGCAGCGAGTTGACGAATTCCGTCTGGTCGATCGTGCGCGACTTCGGCTCGAACACGAGCCGCACCGGCGCGTCCTTGCCCGACTCGTCGCGCACCGCGTCGAGCAGGTCGAGCATCGTCTTCTTCGTGTTGAGCTGCTCGGGCGTCAGCGTCTTCTTGCCGAGCTTCAGCTTCGGGTTGGTCAGCTCCTCGATTTCCTCGAGTACCTTCTGGCCCGACGTGTTCGGCGGCAGCTCGGTGACGACCAGCTGCCACTGCCCGCGCGCGAGATCCTCGATCTTCCAGCGCGCGCGCACCTTCAGGCTGCCGCGGCCCGATTCGTAGGCCGCCGAGATTTCCGCGTCGCTCGAGATGATCTGGCCGCCGCCCGGGAAATCCGGGCCCGGGATCAGCCCCATCAGCTCCGCGTGCGTGAGCAACGGGCGCCGGATCAGCGCGACCGCGGCCGCCGCGACTTCGCGCAGGTTGTGCGACGGGATTTCCGTCGCGAGGCCGACCGCGATGCCCGACGCGCCGTTCAGCAGCACGAACGGCAGGCGGCCCGGCAGCAGCTTCGGCTCCTCGAACGAGCCGTCGTAGTTCGGCATGAAGTCGACCGTGCCCTGGTCGATCTCGTCGAGCAGCAGCTTCGCGATCGGCGTGAGCCGCGCTTCGGTGTAGCGCATCGCCGCCGCGCCGTCGCCGTCGCGCGAGCCGAAGTTGCCCTGCCCGTCGATCAGCGGATAGCGCAGCGAGAAATCCTGCGCGAGACGCACCAGCGCGTCGTACGCGGACTGGTCGCCGTGCGGGTGGTATTTGCCGAGCACGTCGCCGACGACGCGCGCCGACTTCACCGGCTTCGCGTCCGGGCCGAGGCCCATTTCGTTCATCGCGAACAGGATGCGTCGCTGCACCGGCTTCTGGCCGTCGCAGACGTCCGGCAGCGCGCGGCCCTTCACGACGCTGACCGCGTAGCTGAGGTAGGCCTGCTCCGCGTAGTTGCCGAGCGTCAGCGAGTCGCCCGCGGGCGCGTCCGGCCCGGGAAAGAGATCGGGAGTGTTGTCGTCCATCTGAATTCCGTATTCGTAGTTGGCGCGGGGGCGGACCGGGCATCACGTCCGGCCGCGCCCGCGGAGGCCGCTGGCCTGCCCGCCCGCCCCGTCAGGGACGGCCCGGCCAGCCCGCGCGCCGCGCCTAGATATCCGCTTCGACTCGTTGCCCTTTCCTCGAGCCAGCCGCGCCGTGCGGCCGCCTCGCCTTGCCCATCAGCATCGTCATGCGCGCGACCGTCGTCTCGTAGTCGAGGTCGCCGAGCAGCACCGGCATCAGGCGGCGGGTATCGGGGTTCATCGTCGTGTCCCACAGCTGCTCGGCGCTCATTTCGCCGAGACCCTTGAAGCGGCTGATGCTCCACTGGGTCTCGCGCACGCCGTCCTTGCGCAGTTTGTCGAGGATCGCCTCGAGCTCGCCGTCGTCGAGCGCGTAGAGCTTCTGCGCGGGCTTCTTGCCGCGCGCCGGCGCGTCGACGCGGAACAGCGGCGGCCGCGCGACGAACACGTGGCCGCGCTCGATCAGCTGCGGGAAATGCTTGAAGAACAGCGTGAGCAGCAGCACCTGGATGTGCGAGCCGTCGACGTCCGCGTCCGACAGGATGCAGATCTTGCCGTAGCGCAGGTTCGACAGGTCGACGCTGTCGTCGGGGCTGTGCGGATCGACCCCGATCGCCACCGAGATGTCGTGCACCTCGTTGTTCGCGAACAGGCGGTCGCGCTCGGTTTCCCACGTGTTCAGCACCTTGCCGCGCAGCGGCAGGATCGCCTGGTATTCCTTGTCGCGGCCCATCTTCGCGGAACCGCCCGCCGAGTCGCCCTCGACCAGGAACAGCTCGTTGCGCGCGATGTCCTCGGTCTCGCAGTCGGTCAGCTTGCCGGGCAGCACCGCGACGCCCGAACTCTTGCGCTTCTCGACCTTCTGGCCCGCGCGGGTGCGCGCCTGCGCCTGCTTGATCACGAGTTCGGCGAGCTTCTTGCCGTGCTCGACGTGCTGGTTCAGCCACAGTTCGAGCGCCGGGCGCGAGAACGACGACACGAGCTTCACCGCGTCGCGGCTGTTCAGGCGTTCCTTGATCTGCCCCTGGAACTGCGGGTCGAGCACTTTCGCGGACAGCACGAACGACACGCGCGCGAACACGTCTTCCGCGAGCAGCTTCACGCCCTTCGGCTGCAGGTTGTGCAGCTCGACGAAGCTCTTCACGGCCTGGTACAGGCCGTCGCGCAAGCCCGATTCGTGGGTGCCGCCGGCCGGCGTCGGGATCAGGTTCACGTACGACTCGCGCACGAGCGACCCTTCCTCGCTCCATGCGACGACCCACGACGCGCCTTCGCCCTCGGCGAACGTATCGTCGCCCGAGCGCGAATCGGCGAAGCGCTCGCCTTCGAACAGCGGAATCAGCAGCTCGCTGCCGTTCATCTCGTCGAGCAGGTAGCCGCGCAGGCCGTCCTCGTACTTCCAGGTCTGGCGCTCGCCGCTCTTCTCGTTGACCAGCACGACCTCGACGCCCGGCAGCAGCACGGCCTTCGAGCGCAGCAGGCGCTGCAGCTCGCCGAGCGGCAGGTTGGGCGAATCGAAGTACTTCGGATTCGGCCACACCTGCACGCGCGTGCCGGACTTCTTCTCGCCGCGGCCCGCGCCTTGCGTGGCGAGCGGCTTCACGACGTCGCCTTCGGCGAAGCCCAGCTCGGCGATCTTGCCGTCGCGCCAGACCGTGACGTCCAGACGCGTCGCGAGCGCGTTCGTCACCGACACGCCGACGCCGTGCAGGCCGCCGGAAAACGTATAGGCGCCGCCCGCGGCCTTGTCGAACTTGCCGCCCGCGTGCAGGCGCGTGAATACGATCTCGACGACCGGCACGCCTTCTTCGGGGTGCAGGCCGAACGGAATGCCGCGGCCGTCGTCCTCGACGGACACCGAGTGATCCGCGTGCAGCGTGACGGTGATCTGCTTGCCGTAGCCGCCGAGCGCCTCGTCGGACGCGTTGTCGATGACTTCCTGGATGATGTGCAGCGGATTCTCGGTACGGGTGTACATGCCGGGCCGCTGCTTGACCGGCTCGAGACCCTTGAGCACCTTGATCGATGCTTCGCTGTAGGCCGCGCTGGGCTTCTTCGTTGACATAGACGCTGACTGAGTTCGTCGTTCATCGGGACGTTGTCCACACCTCGTGTGGATAACGTCGTGGACAAAACGTTGAGTTCCGTAAAAAAGCGAATCGAAACAATGGTGTGCTTGGACTGCTCCGAAAGCGGGCGCGCGGCGCATGCCGCGCGAGCCCGAAACGGGCCGTATTCTACTGGTTCCGCGCGACGTGCCATCGCAGGATAAACGCGCCGCCCGGCGTCACGGCGCGCGCAACGCCGGTTCGACGGTGGCCGCCACGGTGAGCGCCGCCTGACGGGCGGCCGCCCCGCGTCACGGCTTGCGCTTCGCCTCGAGCGTTTCCCACCGTTCGAGCGCGGCGAGCAGTTCGTCGTCGATCGCCGCGAACCGCTCGGTCAGGCGCGTGCCTTCCTGCGGATCCTTCGCGAAGATCGCGCCGTCCTCGAGCTGTGCGCCGATCGTCTTCTGCTCTTCCTCGAGCGCGGCGATCCGCTCGGGCAGTGCCTCGAGCTCGCGCTGCTCGTTGAACGACAGCTTCACGGTGCGCTGCGCGTTGCGGCCCGCCGCACTCTTCGCCGGCTCGTCCTTGACGGGCGCCGCCTCCTTCGCGACCCGCTTCGCGGCTTCCTGTTGCGCGAGCTGCTGCGAGCGCTCGCTCTGGATCTGCCAGTCGGTGAAGCCGCCGACGTATTCGCGCCACTTGCCTTCGCCTTCCGACGCGATCACCGACGTCGCGACGTTGTCGAGGAACGCGCGGTCGTGGCTGACGAGCAGCACGGTGCCGTCGTAGTCGGCCAGCAGCTCCTCGAGCAGTTCGAGCGTCGGGATGTCGAGGTCGTTGGTCGGTTCGTCGAGCACCAGCACGTTCGCGGGACGCGCGAACAAGCGCGCGAGCAGCAGCCGGTTGCGCTCGCCGCCCGACAGCGACTTCACCGGCGAACGCGCGCGCTCCGGCGCGAACAGGAAGTCGCCGAGGTAGCTCATCACGTGCTTGCGCACGCCGCCGATCTCGACCCATTCGCTGCCGGGGCTGATCGTGTCCGCCAGGCTCTTCTCCTGATCGAGCTGCGCGCGCATCTGGTCGAAGTACGCGACCTGCAGGTTGGTGCCGACGCGCACCGTGCCCTCGTCCGGCTTCAGCTCGCCGAGGATCAGCTTGAGCAGCGTGGTCTTGCCCGCGCCGTTCGGGCCGACGAAGCCGATCTTGTCGCCGCGCATCACCGTGGTGGTGAAGCGGTCGACGACCGCGCGGCCGTCGTAGCGCTTCGTCACGTCGGTCAGCTCGGCGACGATCTTGCCGGATTTCTCGCCCTGCGCGACGTCGAGCTTCACGTTGCCCTGTGCGTTGCGGCGCTCGGCGCGTTCGTTGCGCATCTGCACGAGCCGCGCGATGCGGCCGACGCTGCGCGTGCGGCGCGCCTCGACGCCCTTGCGGATCCACACTTCTTCCTGCGCGAGCAGCTTGTCGAACTTCTCGTTCTCGACGCGCTCGACTTCGAGCTGCTGCGCCTTGCGGGTCTGGTACGCGGAGAAATTGCCCGGGTACGACAGCAGGCGGCCGCGATCGAGCTCGACGATGCGGGTGGCGACGCGGTCGAGGAACGCGCGGTCGTGGGTAATGAACAGCAGGCCCGCGCGCTGCGCGACGAGCAGTTCTTCCAGCCAGCGGATGCCGTCGAAGTCGAGGTGGTTGGTCGGCTCGTCGAGCAGCAGCACGTCGGGCTGCAGCACCAGCGCGCGGGCCAGCGCGACGCGCTTCTGCATCCCGCCGGACAGCGCGTCGACCTGGGCGTCGCCGTCGAGGCCGATCTGCGCGAGCGTCATCGACACGCGCGTGCGCCAGTTCCATGCGTCGTGCGCATCGAGCGACGACTGCAGCGCGTTCATCCGCGCCAGCAATGCATCGTGCTCGGCGCCTTCGGGCGTTTCCGCGAGGCGGTGCGCGATCGTGTCGTATTCGCCGAGCAGGTCGCGCGTGTGGGCGAGGCCGGACGCCACCGCGTCGAACACGGTCGCGCCGGCCTCGAATTCGGGCTCCTGCGGCACATAGACGGTCACGAGCTCCTGCTGACGCGTGACGAGGCCGTCATCCGGCCGGGCAAGGTCGGCGACGATCTTCAGCAGCGACGACTTGCCCGCGCCGTTGCGGCCGATCAGGCCGACGCGCTCGCCGGCCTCGAGCGAGAAATCCGCGTGATCCAGCAACGCGACGTGACCGAACGCGAGCTGCGCGCCGGAAATGGAATAAAGCGACATGGGGAAGGCGGCGAAGAGAAATCGGAAGCGCTCATTGTACCGGTGGCGGGCGCCGCCACCGGCATGGCCGAACGGATGATGCCGCAAGACCGGCCGCGCAGGCCGGTTGCCGTGCGCCGCGCGCGGGCGGCGGGCAACCGGCGGCGGCCCGGGCCCCGCGCATGGACGGCCGGGCCGCCCGCACGGGTGCGCCCGCCTACTGGACGTTGACGACGATGGTCTGGCTCATTTCGGGACCGTACGAACGGTGCACGCCGTCGCCGAACTGCAGCGTCAGCGTGTGCCGGCCCGGCGGCAGCCTGATTTCGGTTGCGGTCTGCTCCTTGCCGAAGTGCAGCGAACGTTCGCCCATCGGAATCACCTCGCCCTGCGGGATCGGCCGGCCGTCGATCAGCAAGTGGTGATGACCGGTGTTCGGCGTCATGTCGCCGGCCGGCCGAAGCTGCATCCCTTCCAGACCGAACTTCACGATCACCTGGCTGGGCACCGTCGCGCCTTCCGCCGGCGCGACGAAATACACGCGCGCCTCGGCCCGCGCGAGCGTCGACACGGCCATCGCCGCCACGCACACTGCGCCCGCGATCCACTTTCTGTTCAGCATCGGTTTCTCCTTATGATTGGACAGCCCGGGAAGCATACACCGCACGCACGGCATGCGTGCTTCGGTTGCGCTGTTCGCGATGCGCACGTTTAAAACGACGTTGCGGCGGAGTTCGGCGAAATTCCGGTACCATTGCGCCTTTCGTCCGCCGGCCGGGCCGCGGACGGCATCACCGTGTTTCCATTATTCCGAGCGCGACATGAGCGAAGTAACCGAATACCAGAGCTGGGTCTGCCTGATTTGCGGGTGGATCTACAACGAGGCGGAAGGCCTGCCGGACGAGGGCATCGCGCCCGGCACGCGGTTCGCGGACATTCCCGCCGACTGGCGCTGCCCGCTGTGCGACGTCGCGAAGGAAGATTTCGTCGTCGTCGATTTCTGATCGGCTGATCGGCTGATCGCCTGATCGCACGGCGCGCCAGCATCGGCGCGCATTCCGTCCGCCGATGCGAATGCGCGTTTGCTATACTCTGCGCGCTGTCCACACCGCTGTCCGGCTCGCGCTGCGCGCGAGACGCCGGATCGGCAGGCTCCCCGTAGTTCAATGGATAGAACAAGCGCCTCCTAAGCGCTAGATACAGGTTCGATTCCTGTCGGGGGGACCAGCCATCGCTGCGCGCCCGTCACGGGCGCCGCCCGCTTCCCCTCTCCACCCGATACGCACCCACTGCGCGACACCCATGCGTGTAACGGCATGCATCCCGCGCCGGCATCGCATTTCACGATGCCAACGCGAAACCCCACCGCCTTACCGCTTCACCGCCTGCCTCACATCAGCCGACGCGCGCCACACGCGATACCGCACCTCGAACCCCTCCGGCACGTACACGACGATCGGCAGCCGGCTGTTGTAACGCAGCAGCTGATCGTCACCGCGCACCTGCACGAACCGCTCGCGCGGCGCCTGGCCCGGGCATGCCATCAGCGTCGACGCCGGCCCCTTCACATCCGACAGCCGGTAGTACGTATAGCCCCAGCCCTGCACGGTCTCGGCGCTCAGCTCGCCGCCGAACCACTGCTGGTTGCAGTCGGTCTGCAGCGTCTTGCCGATCATCAGCTCGACGCGCGCGTCGGCTTCGTCGGCGAGCGCGGGCAGCGCGATCACCGTGCGCTGCTGGCCGGTGGAGGCCTTCGGGAACATCTTGATCGACTCGGCCGACACCGCCGGCTCCGACGCCGGCCCCGCCACGCATGCTGCTGCGATCGTCACACAAACGGTGGCCAGTGCGGCCCGGATCGCGAATTTCATCGATGTGCTCCTGAAAAACAAATGGCCCCGGATGCTAGCACTTTCATCCTCCGACCTTTCGCCGCTGTAATTTAGAGTCACAATTGCTGCCAGATGCGCGGCGTTCCGCCACATATGATGCGGACCAACGGAGAACGCCATGATCAAGCTCATCACCCTCGCCACCACCGCCGCCGTCGCCACGCTGCTGACGGGCTGCGTCGTCGGCCCGGACCCCGGTTACGGCTACGGGCAGCAAACCTACTACTCGGACCCCGGCTACGCGTACGGCCCGTCGTATGCGCCCGCATACGGCACGGTCAACATCTGGGGCGGCGGCGACTGGGATCGCCGTGATTACCGCCGCGGCGATCGCGACTGGCGACGCGACCGCAACGGGGGTGACCGCAACTGGGGCGGCGATCGTCACTGGGGCGATCGCGGCAATGGAAATGGAAACGGCAACGGCAATGGCTGGGGTCACGGCAACAACGGCAACCGTTCGAACGAAGGCAACCGCGGCAACGGCCGCGAATGGCGCGGCGGCCAGGCCGACAACGACCGCGGAAACGGCCGCTGGCACTGACTCAATTGCAACCGTTTGTATCCGGCGCGATCGACTTGCCCCGGCGCGCATGACGCGGCGATGCCCGCAAACGAAGAAGGCCCTCGCATGATGCGAGGGCCTTCTGCTTTCCTGCTTCCGCATTCACCGGCGCCAATGGCACCGCCGCTCACGCGTGCTTGACGCGCGCTTACCAGCCGCCCGGCTGCGCATAGCCGTAGCCGCCCGGCGCCGACGCAGGCGCACCGCATACATACGCGCGCTGATAGCGGTCGTAGCAGTAACGTTGCTGCCCGCCGTAGCCATCATCGTCCTGGTACTGCGCCTGCTGATAGCCCGGCGCATACGCGGGCGGCTGGTACGCCGGCGCCTGGTAATACGTCGGCGGCTGATAGGCCGGCGCCTGATACACGGGCGCCTGGTACGCCACCGGCGGATTCAGGGCTGACGTCACGATCGCGCCCAGCACGGCGCCGCCGATCAGCGCGCCGATCACGGCACCGCCGTCGCGGCCATGCGCGGACGCCGGCCCCGCCACGGCCAGCGAACCTGCGAGTACACACACTGCTGCGATCTTCTTCATGATGAACTCCCACGCGAAGTGGTACGGGATGCGATGCATTGTGGCGGCATGCGGCCGTAATAGATGCAGCAAGTGGTAACGCGCAATTACGGCCAGCCGGCCGAACCGTGCGCCCGATCGCCGTGCTAGGATTTTCGGACCAAGGAGACGCCTGCATGCAGCCGGAAACCGCCCGCCGTTTCGATACCGAATTCGCGCCGCGCATCGCGCGCGCGATCGCCGCCTTCTTCGCCGACCAGGTCCAGGCCGAAGTCGTCCCGTACGCCGGGCACGGTCACCCGACGCAGGTCCGCATCCACAGCGCGCCGCACGAACACGTGAGCGGCTTCGTGCATCCGCTGAATCTCGAGCTGACCTGGGATACCGACGAGATCGAACGGCTGATGGAGCCGCACGGGATGCAGCGCTTCGAGCACTACCTCGACGCGCTGCCCAGAAAGCTGACCGCGTGGCAAGGCGCGCGCGACATCGATCTCGCGTCGCGCACGCAAGCCGATCCGCTCATACGGCTCGGCGGCCTCGATTTCGAGGGATGAGCGGGCGAGCCGCTTCGACGACGCGTTTCCCGGCCCGGTGATACACTCGCCCGGCTTGTGCCCGCCGGCCCACGCGAGCGCGCCGCCAGCGCGCGCAACCTGTCGAATCCCACCAGCACACCCGATGGCCGCGTTCCGACCGCGGGCCGACACGTCCCCGCCATGAATCCCGATACCGGCCTGCCGCTTCCGCAACGCTACTGGGCGATCGTCTGCGTCGCCCTGGGCATCACGCTCGCCGTGCTCGACGGCGCGATCGCGAACGTCGCGCTGCCGACCATCGCGCGCGACCTGCACGCATCCGACGCGGCCTCGATCTGGATCGTCAACGCCTACCAGCTCGCCGTCACGATCACGCTGCTGCCGCTCGCATCGCTCGGCGAGCGCATCGGCTACCGGCGCATCTACATCGCCGGCCTCGCGCTGTTCACGGTCGCCTCGCTCGGCTGCGCGCTCGCCACGTCGCTGCCGACGCTCACGGTGATGCGCGTGATCCAGGGCTTCGGCGCGTCGGGCATCATGAGCGTCAACGCCGCGCTCGTGCGGATGATCTATCCGTCGTCGATGCTGGGGCGCGGCCTGTCGATCAACGCGATGGTGGTCGCGCTGTCGTCGGCGATCGGGCCGACGGTTGCGTCCGCGGTGCTGTCGGTCGCGCCGTGGCCGTGGCTGTTCGCGATCAACGTGCCGATCGGCATCGCCGCGGTGCTCGGCAGCCTGCGCGCGCTGCCCGCCAACCCGCTGCACCACGCGCCGTACGACATCCCGAGCGCGCTGATGAACGCGTGCGTGTTCGGGCTGCTGATCATGTCCGTCGACGGGCTCGGCCACGGCGAGCACGGTGCGCTCGTCGCCGCGGAGCTGGCGGTCGCGTTCGTCGTCGGCTATTTCTTCGTGAAGCGTCAGCTGTCGCAGCCCGCGCCGCTGCTGCCGGTCGACCTGATGCGCATCCCGGTGTTCGCGCTGTCGATCTGCACGTCGGTCGCATCGTTCACGTCGCAGATGCTCGCGTTCGTCGCGCTGCCGTTCTGGCTGCAGCACTCGCTCGGCTTCTCGCAGGTGCAGACCGGCCTCTACATGACGCCGTGGCCGCTCGTGATCGTCGTGGCCGCGCCGCTCGCCGGCGTGCTGTCCGACCGCTACTCGGCGGGCGTGCTGGGCGGCATCGGGCTCGCGCTGTTCGCGGCGGGCCTGCTGTCGCTCGCGACGATCGGCGCGCACCCGGCCACCGGCGACATCGTATGGCGGATGGCGCTGTGCGGCGCGGGCTTCGGCCTGTTCCAGTCGCCGAACAATCGCGCGATGCTGTCGTCGGCGCCGCGCGAGCGCGCCGGCGGCGCGGGCGGCATGCTCAGCACTGCGCGGCTGACCGGGCAGACGCTCGGCGCGGCGCTCGTCGCGCTGATCTTCGGCGTCGCGCCCGAACACGGCCCGACGATCGCGCTCTATGCCGCCGCCGGGTTCGCGGCCGCCGCCGCCGTCGTCAGCACGCTGCGCCTCGCGGCGACGCAGCCCAGCGCGTCGGCCTGAGCGGCCCGCCGGCAAGCATCCCGCGCGTCATGCCGCGTCAAGCTGCGTCAAGCGCATCCAGCACGAAGCGCACGCGTGCCGCCACGCTCGCGCGCGGCAGCTCGACCAGCCGGTAGCCGTACGACGCATAGCAGTCGACCATCGCCTCGTAGGTGCGCACCGCTTCGTCGAAGTCCTGCCGGCGCTCGGCGTCCTGCGTATAGATATCCGGCCAGGGCGGTGCGACGAACACGCGCCGGTGATAGCGGAAGCGCCGCGCGGCGGCCTCCGCGTGCGCGGGCACCTCGAGCCCCGACAAGCGCAGGTAGCCGACCACGTCCGGCACGCCGCGATCGAAGAACACCGGCCCGCGCGCCTGCCGCGCGAGGTGGTGCGAACGCATCTCCCAGCTCAGCATCAGCTCGGCGAACGCGGCCGGGTCGCGCCACGGCAGCGCGCGGCCGTCGACCGCCACCTGATCCTGGATCACCCCGCGCCCCGCTTCCTGCGAACGCGCGAAGCCGGCGCGCTCGAGCGCGTCGATCAACGTGCTCTTGCCCGAGCCGGGCCCGCCGGTCACGACGAAGAAACGCCGCGCGGCGTCGTCTGCCATTTCGTGCGCGCCGGGTTCGCGCAGCGGCACGGGCTCAGACATGTGCGGCCCGCCGGCCCGCCCGCCGCGTCACCGACGCGGCCGTCGCGACGCTGCGCAGGTCGGCGAGGAACGTATCGCGCCACACCGACAGGTCGTTCGCGCGCAGCCGCACGAGGTTCTGGTCGTGGCGCGCCTGCCGCTCGGCGAGCGGCATCGACAGCGCACGCTCGAGCGCCTCGGCCATCTGCGACAGGTCGTACGGATTCACCTGCAGCGCGCCCGGCAGCTCGGCCGCCGCGCCCGCGAACTCGGACAGCACGAGCACGCCCGGGTCGGCCGGATCCTGCGACGCGACGTACTCCTTCGCGACCAGGTTCATCCCGTCGCGCAACGGCGTCACGTAGCCGACCTGCGACATCCGGAAGAACGCCATCAGCAGGTTGCGCTCGTACTTGCGGTTCAAGTACTGGATCGGCGTCCAGTCGAGCTGCGAGAAGCGTCCGTTGATGCGGCCCGCCTCGCCTTCGAGCGTCTCGCGGATCTGCTGGTAGGTCTGCACGTCGGAGCGCGTCGGCGGCGCGATCTGCACGAGCGACACGCGGCCCTGCCAGCCGGGCGCGTTCGCGAGCATCCGCTCGAACGCCTGGAAGCGCTCGACGAGCCCCTTCGAATAGTCGAGCCGGTCGACGCTCATCACCAGCTTGCGATCGCCCAGCGCCTCGCGCAGCATCTTCACCGGCTTGCGCGCGCCATACTGCACCGCCGCCTGCGCGATCGCGTCCGGATACACGCCGATCGGATACGCGGCCACCTTCACGACCCGCCCGTGCGCATGCAGCATCCCGTCCTCGCTCGACGCGCCGATGCCGCGCCGCTCGAGATAGTCGACGAACGCCTGCTTGTCGGCTTCGGTCTGGAAGCCGGCGACGTCGTACGCGCACATGAACCTCACGAGTTCGTCGTGCGGCGGCACGATGCGCAGCATGTCGGGCGACGGAAACGGGACATGCAGGAAGAAGCCGATCGGGTTCTTCACGCCGAGCTCGCGCAGGCAATGCGCGAACGGCAGCAGGTGGTAGTCGTGCACCCAGATGATGTCGTCGGGCTGCAGCAGCGCGGCGAGCTGCTTCGCCAGCGCGCCGTTCACGCGGAGATAGCCCGCGTATTCCTGGCGGTCGAAGCGCGCGAGATCGCCGCGATAGTGAAACACGGGCCACAGCGTAGCGTTCGAGAAGCCGCGGTAGTACTGATCGTAGTCGCGCCGGGTCAGGCCGACCGTCGCGTAGGTGACGTTGCCGTCGCGCCGGATCTCGGGCGCGTCCGGCGCGCCGACGATCTCGCCGTTCCAGCCGAACCAGACGCCGCCGGTTTCCTTCAATGCGTCCATCACCCCGACCGCGAGGCCGCCCGCGCTCGGGCGCGTGTCCTCGCCGATGGCGACACGGTTCGATACCACGATCAATCTGCTCATGCGGCTCCCCCTCCTTGATTCGAATGGCCGGCGCGCGCGACGCGCGCCGGGACAGGCGCGGCAGCTCAGGCGCTGCCGCGCGGCGGTTCAGACGTGGAAATGCGACGGAGTGCGGCGGAATGCGGCGAAGACGACGTCACGCGTCCTGTTCCTGGCCGAGGTCGCGCTGATAGTCGAGCCCTTCCGGGCGGGTCCCGCCCTGGTTGTGATCGCCGTCGTGCGGCGTCGTGGCGGGTGCGCCGGCGGGCGGCGCGGGTGGCGCGTCGGTACGCGGCCGCGACTGGCCGGCGCCCGCGCCGGGCGATTGCTGTGCAGGCCGTCTGGAACGGCGCATGGCTGGGTGTCTCATGGGCGGAACGGCGCGCAGCCGTCGTCGAAACATTCCATAACAAAACAGTCTAGGCGCGAACTTCGCACGCCAAGGTAACAATTGCCTTCAATTTGTAACGTTTCGACCCTTCGTCAATTATCTGCCAGACAATGGCGCCGCGCGCGCACGCGAGCACCGCCGCCGCTGGCGCCGGCGATTTGTCAAAGGTTTGCAATTTTCCTATGACAATTGAGAAACAATGGCACGGCACGAGCGCACGCACGCATCGACGCTCACCCAGACAGGACTCGCACTCAGGGATGAACCTCCGTTTCGAACCGCCGCGTCGCGCCATGCCGGCGCGCATCGCGCTGGCCGCGGCCACCGCGGCCGCACTGCTGTCCGGCTGCAATTCGCTGTACAGCGAAGGCGCAACGGCCGGCGCCGGCATCGCGGGCGCCGCGATCGCCTCCAAGGTCACCAACAACGCCGCCGTCGCGACGGGCATCGGCCTCGGCGCGGTCGCTGGCGCCCGCGCGGGCGTCCAGTACACTCAACGCGTCGCGCACCGCTACACGCAGGCGCAGATCGCGACGGCGGCCGGGCCGCTCGACGTCGGCGGCGTCGCACCGTGGACCACGAACCATTCGTTCCCGATCGAGGACGACGAGCACGGCCGCGTGACGGTCAGCCGGATGATCAGCATCGGCCCGCTCGACTGCAAGGAAATCGTCTTCTCGGTCGATACGCCGGCGAAACCCGATGCCGCCGCGCAATCGGCGTTCTACGTCGCGACCGTCTGCCGCGACGGCCCGCAATGGAAATGGGCATCGGCCGAGCCGGCGACCGAGCGCTGGGGCGCACTGCAATGAGCGTCGCGCTCCGCCTCGCATGGCTCGGCGCGCTGTGCGCGGCCGGCGCCGCGCTGTCCGGCTGCGGCTCGGTCGGTGCGGCGAGCGGCGCGCTCGCGGGCGCGGCCACCGGCCTCGTCACCGCGAATCCGGCCGTCGGCGTCGGGGTCGGCATCGCCGTGCAGGCGGCCACCGACGAGGCCGTGAAGCGCACGATGAAACAGCTCCATCAGAACCAGCAGGACGCGATCGCGCAGGCGGCCGGCGGCCTCGCGGTCGGTGAAGTGAAGGCGTGGAAGGTGAAGAACACGATTCCGCTCGAGAACGGCGAAGGCGAAGTGCGGGTCACGCGCGCGTATTCGACGGCGCTCGCGCTGTGCAAGGAATTCGCGTTCTCGATGAAGGACGGCCACCGGGCCGACTGGTATTTCGCGAGCGCGTGCCAGCAGGGCCCGCGCTGGAAGTGGGCATCGGCCGAGCCGGCCGTCGGCCGCTGGGGCAACCTGCAGTAACGGCAACGCGACGGGCCGCGCATCGCGCGCGGCGCCCGCCGCTGCCGGGCCAGGCGGCCTGGCCCGTCGCCCAGGACTCGACGTCCTGCCGTCTGTGAATTAAACCAGAGACACCGCGATCAATCCTCCGTTCGCGGCACGCGACACGGCAAAGACGCGCTTTACCGCCTACGCCCTGCCGCTCGACGCGCGGCTGGACGTGATACGTGTCGCACCAGCATTCGTAAGTTGGCGGATTCCCCGGTTTGCGGCGCCCCCAAACGGATGCATGCCTCCATTGCCTCAGATCGACACCATTTCGAAATCCTCCTTGCCGACACCGCATTCCGGACACTTCCACGCGGCCGGAATGTCTTCCCAGCGAGTTCCCGGCGCAATGCCGTCATCCGGCGCACCGCTTTCTTCCGAATAAATCCAGCCGCACACCAGACACATCAGCGTGCGCATCGCTACTGCAGTCGTGCTCATCCCGCCAGCCCCCCAGAATTCGACGTATGTCGCGTCACAAATTCGCGCACTTGCTCGCGCACCTTCGCATCCGACAGAATCCGCCCGTGCCCCGTGCCTGGCGCCGGCGACAGCGTCGCTTCCGGCAGGCTCGCCACCACCCGCTGCGCTTCGCAGTACGGCACCACCGGATCGGCCGGGTCGTGCACCACCAGCACTGGCACATCGATCGACGCGCCTCGCGCCGGAATGTCCCAGTGGCTCACCGGCACGCCGTTGCGCGCCAGCAGTTCCGTATAGACGCGCTCGACCACCGGACGCGGCAATGCCACGTCGCTCGACCAGCGCTCCAGCACCTGCGTCAGCGCGCTGGTCGGCGCGATCAGGACGATGCAGCGCAACGGCGCGCGACGCGCGTGTTCCGCCAACGCCGAGATCGCCGCGATCGAGCCGAGCGAATGCGCGATCACCACTTGTGCGCCTTCGATCGCATCCAGCACCGCGCCCGTCGCCCGGGTGAACTGCGTCATCGTCGTGTGCTTGCCCGGCGAGATGCCGTGCGCGGGCGCGTCAAACGCCGCCACCGAGAAACCCAGCGTCTGCATTGGCTTTACGAAGCTCAGCATGCTGCTGCTGTCGGTGCCCCAGCCGTGCACGAGCAGCGCCCGCGACGCGCCGCCCGCCCAGTAATACGCCCGGTCGATATCCGGATTGCCCTTGATCGACGCCACCTTCGCGCCGAGCGGTACACGATCGCTGACGGGCAGCCCGTAGCCGCGCGTGAAGCCGAACGCGTCGGCCGCGCGCCGTCCCGCGGCGCGCGGCGCGAAGGTGTTCAGCACCTGGTACGCGCGATGGCTGAGCCGCGCGCCCAGCGATGGCGCCCGCGCCGTCTGCGGCGCGATCGGCGAGACGTCGGTGAGATCCGCAGCCGCCATCACCGGCCCTCCGTCGCGGCCGTCGCCGCATGCGCGCCGACCGGCACCGGCTCCCGGGACAGGCTCCGGTAGTAGCCCGACTCGGTATCGTAGAAGTGGCAGTGACGGATCACGTACCACAGCTCGCCAAACGTGAAGTCCTTCTCGCGGATCATCCCCGGAAACGCTTCCTTGAGCGCCGCCTGCGCCTTCGGCAGGTTGTAGAACGGCACGATCGGCGCGACGTGGTGCGCGGTGTGCACCGAGATGTTGTGCGTCAGGAAGTGCAGCCACTTCGGATACCGGTAGTCGGTCGTCACCAGCAGGCGGCTCGCGTTCGGCGTCCAGTGCTGCGACGGCAGGAACGGGATGTCATCCGACGTATGGTGCATCAGCGTCGTCGCGCTGAACCATGCGTGAATCGCGAGCCACGGCGCGACGAAATACAGGAACAGGCCCGTCACGCCGGTGAAATAGATCAGCGCCGCGAAATAGGCCACCGACACGACCAGCACGAACCCGATCGAGCGCCTCACGTCGCGCCGCATCTCGCGCTTCGGGTAGAAGCCGGGACGGAAGCCCGATTCCTTCCAGTAGCTCACCGTGCCCGCCCAGAACAGCCACTTGCGCGTGCCCGCGTATTCGAGGCGCTTGAGCAGCGGCATGCGGTCGTACAGCTGCGCGGGAATCGGGCGCCAGTCCGTGTCCATCTCCAGGTTGTTCGTGTTCGCGTGGTGCAGGTTGTGCGTGTGCTTCCAAGCGTAGAACGGATACAGCAGCGGCAGCAGCGAGAGATGCCCGATCACCAGATTGAAGGGCCGCGAGCGCGAGAACGAGTTGTGCCCGCAGTCGTGCGCGATGCAGTGCAGCCCCCAGCCGCCCAGACCGGCGATCAGCCACAGCGGGAGATAGAAAATCCAGTGCGGCGCGTACGCGATGCCGACGAGTGCGCCGATATACACCGCATAGCTGACCACGAAACCGAGCACGCCGCGCCACGCGCGCGGCTCGTACAGCGATTTCGGAATCGCGTCGGCAAGCCGCACACCCTCGATTGCCTTCGATTTCTGCAGGAATTCCTCGAAACGCGCGGGCGGCGCGCTCGGAATGGTGTAAGTGTTCGCCATGTCGATCTCCCGCTCACGTAGCCTGCAGGCCAAGCTCGGTCGCGAGGTGTCGCGCGAGTTCGTCGATGCTGCCGTGTTCGAACAGCAGCGCCGGGGACAGCCGATTCTCGACGACCTTCTCCAGATCGCCCGACACCTGCACCGCGACGATCGAATCAAGGCCGTACTCGTCGAAACGCTTGGCGGGATCGATGGTGGCGCGATCCACCTTCAACTGCCTGGCGAGCCGGTCGACAAGCCAGTTGCGGATCGACGCTTCCGTCAGCGGGCCAACGTCGGCGGCCACGGCTTTCTTGCGGCCGAACAGGCCGCCCAGGATTCCAGCTTGAGACATTGTGCATACCCCTTTATACGAGAGAGACGAACGAAATCACGAAGAAAGCTTTCAATGCGGTTGCTTGGCGAGCTTGCGGATCGCCGCGGGCTCTGGCGAGCGCAGATCCCACACGACGCCCCCCTTGCCGAGTGTCCAGAGCACCCATGCGCTGAGATCCGGCTCGTACCACTTCACCGAATGGCGGTACGACGCGGGGAACGCGTGGTGGTTGTTCTGCAGGCCTTCGCCGAACGTGAGCACGGCGACCGTCCAGTTGTTCGCGCTGTTGTCGTCGGTCTTGAATGGCCGTCCGCCGAACATGTGGCAGACCGAGCCAACGCACCAGGCCGCCTGATTAGCCAGGAAAATCCGCGCGAAGCCGCCGAACAGCAGGCCGTTCCACGCGCCGTGCCAGGAGCCGCTCACGGCGCCGCCGATCGCTGCGGGCAGCACGAGGCCCAGCACGATCCACCATGCGTAGGTGCGGTGATAGAAGAACAGACGGCGATCGCGCAGCACGTCAGGGGCGAAGAAAGTCCAGCCCGACGTGTCCGGCGCCAGCATCCACGGCATGTGCGCATACCAGAGGCCCCGCAGCTTCGCGAACAGGCCCGTGCCAACCAGGTTCGGCGAATGCGGATCGCCCTTCTGGTCGCTGTACAGGTGATGGCGGCGGTGCGTCGTCACCCAGAACATGATCGGCCCTTGCGCCGCCATCGACCCGCAGATCAGCAGCAGCCCCTCGAACCACTTCGAGGTGCGAAACGTCTTGTGTGCGAGATACCGGTGGAAACCCATCGTGATCCCGCCCATGTGCAGAAAATAGAACACCGCGAACAACACCAGGTCGGTGACGGCGAACTCACCCAGCACGAGCTGGCGTACCGCCAGCGCGAACCCGGCGAGTGGCACCAGCATCACGGCCAGTGCGGTGTAGCGTTTGATGCGCGCGCCGCTGCCTTGCAACGGCGAAACACCGGGGATCTGCCCGTCGGCGGCCGACAGCCCGCTGGCGGCAGTCACGCCGGGTGCAACCTGAATCGACGAAGTCATGGACGTCTCCAAGCGCTGAAAAAGAGTTAAGACGAAGTTGAGGGGTCGTTCGCGCGGCGCTTCGGGGCATAGCGCACCTCCGTGACGAGACCCAGCGCATCGAGCAGGCGGATGAACCAGGCGGACGGATCGAGCTGCCAGAACGCGTGATCGTTGTTGGCGAAGGCCGGCTGAGCGTGATGGTTGTTGTGCCACGCGCCGCCCACCGACACGATCGCCAGCAATCCGAAATTTCTGCTGTGGTCGCGCGTCGCGTGAGGCCGGGTACCGATCGTATGGCAAAGCGAGTTGACGGCCCAGGTCGACTGGTCGAGCAGGAAGATCCGCGCAAGCCCGCCCCACAGGAAGCCGCCCGCGGCCCCGACCAGGGCCTGCCCGGCGGGCGCAAGCAGTGCGCCTGCGAGTGCCGGAATCGCCAGGCCGAGCATGACCCACCAGCCGTACCGCAGATTGAGATTGACGATCAGGCGGTCGCGCAGCAGATCGGCCACATAGGCGCTCCAGTTCTCGCGGCGCACCGTGAACAGCCAGCCCACGTGGCCGTGCCAGAGGCCCGCGAACCGGCTCAGCTTGCCGTGTCGGTTCGCGCGCGGGCGCGGCGAATGCGGATCACCTTCCTGATCGGTGAACGCGTGGTGCATCCGGTGCGTGGCGGCCCAGAACAGAATCGGGCCCTGGGCGGCCATGCTGCCGAGCACGCCAAGCAGCACGGTGACGACCGGGCGGCCCTTGAATGCACGGTGAGAGAAATATCGGTGCATGCCGGTTTCGACACCAATCGCGGTCGAGAAATACATCACCGCCAGCAGCACGAAGTCGGTTGCATGCACGCCATACATCCACGTATAGGCAATCGCCAGTGCGAAGCCAAGCGCGGGAATGCCCACGGTCAGATAGGCGAGCCGGCGGGCCCGCACGTCGGTGTCGGCTTTCCCCGCGGGAGAGGCTTCCGGGGTGTATGAAGACAAAGAATCCGCTTTCGCCATGACTGGCTCCGAAGTAAGACAACGAGAGTGAAAACGACAATGCACGTTGCGTACTGCTTACGGGCTTGCCTTCAGCTCGCTCAGACTGCCTTGCAGGAACGCCTGCTTGCACGCTTGCCGGCGTACCTTGCCGCTCGTGGTGAGCGGAATCGCGCCAATCGGACACAGATGCACCACCGCGGGCGAAACGCCGTGGTCGCACGTGATGGCTCGCGTGATCGCTGCGCGCACCTCGCGCATTTGTTCGTGATTCAGACGGCGCGTGCGCTTGAGTTCCGCAACGATGATGAGCGACTCCTGCTGATCGTCGTTGATCGAAAACGCCACCACGCCGTTTGTGCGGATCGTCTCATGCGCCAGTTGCGCCGATCCCTCGATGTCGGTCGGATAGAGGTTGCGCCCCGCGAAGATCACGACGTCCTTGATCCGGCCCGTCACGAACAGTTCGCCGCGGTGCAGGAAACCGAGGTCGCCCGTGCGCAGGTAGCGCGACGGATCGCCCTTGCCATCGCCGATCGTCGCCGCGAAGACATCGTCACTGTCGGACCGGTTCAGATAGCCGGCCGCGACGTTCGGGCCGGCGAACCAGATCTCGCCGATAACCCGCTCCGGCAGCACGCGCTTCGTCTCGGGATCGACGATCAGGAGTTGATGGCCCGCCGCCACCGGCCCGCAGCCGACCAGCGTGGCGTGTCCGTGCGTGTCCGATTCCGAGTTGCGCGGCTTGCACAGGCCGCGTGCGAGCGCATCCCTGTCGACGTCGATCAGCGTGATCGGCAGACGGCCCACTTTGCCGGATACATACAGCGTTGCCTCCGCCATGCCGTAGCACGGCACCACGGCGCGGCGATCGAAGCCATGCCGACCGAAGCGCTCGAAGAAGCGTTCGAGCGTGGCGAAACTCACCGGCTCCGCTCCGCAGAACACGTGCTGCAAGGAGCTCAGATCGAGCGTGGCCGCTTCTTCTTCGCTGACGTTGTCGACGCACAGATCGAACGCGAAATTCGGCGCGACGCTTGTTGTCACCCGATAGTCGGTGATCGCCTTGAGCCAGCGATACGGACGCTGGACGAAATGCTGCGGCGACAGGATCACGAGCGGAAAGCCGCTGAACACCGCGAGCAGCAATGCGCCCATCAGCCCCATATCGTGATACGGCGGCAACCAGGTGCAGCCGACACGATCCGGATCATCGCCGAGCCGTTCGGCGATCACCGCGCAGTTGCTGACGAGATTCGCGTGCGTAACGACGACCCCCTTGGGCTCGCCCGTCGATCCCGACGTGTACTGGAGCAACGCGGGCCGCTCCAGATTGACATCCTTCGCAATCATGCTCCGGATGTCATGTGTACATGCACTTATATTGCTAAAAGAACTTTCGTCCACCGTCAGCAAAGCAGGCGTCGCGCGCTGGCCGGAATAGAGATTATCGAGATGCTGTTGCAGCGAGCCGTGAAGTTTGCCGGCGATCACCACGTCGGGATGCGCGTCGCGGCAAATCGACCCGAAGCGCGCGACCGCGCGGGAACCTGCAGGCGGAAACGACGGCACAGCGGTGGCGCCCGCCAGCAGGATGCCGAACAGCGCGGCGACATAGTTCAGGCCGGGTT
This sequence comes from Burkholderia sp. SRS-46, assembly GCF_004343775.1. GTDB lineage: Bacteria > Pseudomonadota > Gammaproteobacteria > Burkholderiales > Burkholderiaceae > Burkholderia. Next base: position 49,674 of record NZ_PTXL01000006.1, read on the forward strand.
CGAGCAGCAGCAGTACGCGCCGTTCGTGCAGCGGGTACTGCAGTACCAGGTTGCGCACGTGGACGGCAGCGGCGGCGAACTGGCGATAGGACCAGCTCACGACATCATCCTCGCCGTCGCGCAGGAAGTGGAATGCGATCTGCTCCGGCGTATGGTTGGCGCGCTCGCAAAGAATATCGAGCAGGGACGAAGAACTGCATTCCGCCTGCAACGCCGGGATGTGAGGGCCGTTCATATCTCTCTATCTCTCTATCTATCTAATCAGGAGCGGAATCGCCCCATCGCCCGACTCGAAGTGCGACGCATCGGGAAATGAGATCGTTCGTGCTTGCATACGCGCTTGAAACATTGAGACGACGGGCCAAAGGCACATCGCCATTGCCATGACCCTCACTTGCTGCGAATCCTCTCGGTGCGTGAGGCTTGCCATTTCCAGCGGTGCCTGACGACCAAACCTCAAAGGCTCAGTGTTGCGGGGCTCGTCGCCGGCGCGGCTCCTGCGCGCGCCTCCGTAGCAGGTCACCGAGTGGCCGCAAACGATGGAGCCGGATGTCGATTGTCGGCGCCGTGCGGCTCAAGCTCGCCTGAAGGCGCCTGGAGTCGTCACACGTATTGCCAGAACACTCAACGAATTACAGCGATTGCCTGCTCGCTATCCGCCGGAAGGCATCGTAAAAGTCATGGCCGAAATCCATTCAATCAACTGCTTTGAAGCTCGCCTTGCTCCAGTTGATTGAAATTCATCGCCACCGCAGGACTTGCCTCTGTTCCGCCCAATTTCCTTAAAATCGCACGCGCAGCGAGGCCGCCCTTGTCAGTGACCAGATGGACGACGGATGTGCGATCACTCCAATTTCGCTGCACTTCTTCACATATCGCTATATCCTCTTCGACCGTCCGCACGATTTGCTGGGCAATGATTTCACTCAATTTTTCATTACCGATATCGAAATCACGGTACAGTCCAGTCCACATGTGGCAGGTCGATTCGGTCTCTGGAGTAAACAGGCCGAAGGTACGCGTTTTGATTACCAGGTCACTCTTTACGTTCGGCAGCGTCACTGTAGTCTCGATCCATGTATGGCCCACTGGACGAAAGACAGAATCCTGAACACGGTCCATGGTTTCCGACTTGAGGATTGCCTTAAACAAGGGCGAGCAGGCTTCACCCGGCATCACGCGCCGAATCCGCACCTCATCCCCCTTCACCAGCATCTCCGTGTTGGCCGCCGTAACAGCCTCCGAGGCAACGGTGTTGGGATGCACGAACAACACATGCGACGCATCCAGGAAATTATCCACGCCAAGTCGATAATCCGTTTTCGCGTGCATATAAAACATGGTACCGGCATGCGAGTCGGATTCAATATCGGACAATTCTGGAATATCCGGGAGCTTTCCAGCCGGCTCCTCCCCAATCCAGATCCACACAAATCCATCATTTTCTACAACCGTATAGCTCTGCAGATGAGCGCGCTGGGGAACGACTGCCTGACTCGGAATATGGACGCACGTACCTTGGGCCGAAAACTCCATGCCGTGATAGGGGCACTGAATGTTGCCTTCAACGACCCGGCCTTTGGACAATGGCGCCTGACGATGGGGACATCGATCCGGCAATGCCGCGATTTGACCGCCGTGGGTTCGGTAGAACACTATCTGCTCGGCGCAAATGGTACGGCCAAGCGGCTTTTCCTCTACTTCTTTTGAAAGAGCCGCTATATACCATTGATTTTGCAAGAACATGCTATCCCCTCGATTTTAATCTCGACAACACAAGAATTCCATTTCCCCAAGGCGTGCCTGCGCAAAATTCCGTAAATCGCGCCCACCGCATCAACCCATCTCTTATATTTAATTTACCGCTTTTCAGTACCAATTGGTCGAACGTAAGCCTTGGCCCGCGAAGCAACCAATTAGTAATTCACAAAAATCATCGCGAAGCTCGATATTTCAGCGATGGAGATCGGCGACTATTGAGCTGTTGTTTTCATACGCGCTCGATGAGCGTCGCAATACCTTGGCCGCCACCAATACACATGGAGATCAATGCGGTCGATTTACCCCTGCGCTCCAATTCATCGAGCGCCGTTCCAATCAGGATGGCCCCCGTGGCGCCAAGCGGATGACCTAAAGCAATCGATCCACCATTGACGTTTACGCGCGCCGGGTCAATTTCGAGCTGGCGAATCGCTTGCAGCACTACTGCAGCGAAAGCCTCGTTAATCTCCCAAAGATCAATATCATTCGGGTGCATGCCAGCCATCCTCAATGCCTTCCGACTAGCCAACGCAGGCGCGGTGAGCATAATCAATGGCTCGCTCCCGACCGTGGCAACCGCACGGATACGGGCAAGCGGTTTCAATCCGTGAGCCTTGACGTAGTCCTCGGATGCAATTGCCACAGCTGCAGCGCCATCAACGATGCCACTGGAATTGCCAGCCGTATGAATATGCCGGATCGTCCCTGCCTGGGGATATGCGGCAACGGCAATTTGGTCAAGGGTTTCACCATTCGGACCGGCAGCCAGGCGGCCCAACGCTTCAAAGGATGGCTGCAACGCCGCCAGCCCTTGTGCTGTCGTATCCGGACGAGGAAACTCGTCTCGGGTCAACAGCAATTCTCCCGTGAACGGGTCACTAACCGGGACGAGCGAACGATTGAACCGGCCATCGTTGATCGCGACCGCGGCGTTTTCCTGGGAGCGCAGCGCCCACGCATCGACATCTTCTCGACTAAAGCCTTCCAGCGTAGCGATCAGATCGGCGCTAATTCCTTGAGGGACTTGAAAAACGCGCTCGCGCAGCTTGATATTGCCGGCGTCTTGGCCACCACCATCCGCTCCGAGACCAAACTGCGACATGCTTTCCACGCCACCCGCAACGACGAGCTGCTGCGCACCGGATGCCACCCCCATCGCCGCAAAGTTGACCGCCTGAAGCCCTGATCCGCAGAATCGATTAAGCGATACGCCCCCGATCTCTTGTGGCCACCCCGCAGCCAAGACCGCATTACGCGCGATATTCGCGCCTTGCGCACCGATCTGAGACACTGCGCCGACCACCGCGTCATCCACATCACGCACATCAAAATCAGATCTCTTCGGCAACTCCCTGAGGACGCTCGCCAGCAGCTCTTGCGGATGCACGCCCGTCAATGCGCCCTTGCCAATCTTGCCTTTTCCGCGTGGCGTGCGAGCCGCACCGACAATGTAGCTGTTCGCAATCAATTCATGACTCCCTTAGTCGAATTTCAGAACTCTCAACTGCTCGCCCGAGCCGAGGTGTGCGCCATCCGGCGCCCAAGCATCCAGGCGTTCCAGCAGCCAGCCGTCATGTCGGCATATGTCGGTGCGGGCGCGCAGTAACACCCACGGCGAGGAAGCCGCACTCAAACCGTTGCCGGGTGTTACCGTGAGCGCGACAGTAGGGATCGCGACTGGACTATTAAATACCGCCGAATAAGAAGGTGCGAGTGCATCCATGAGCACGATCAACCGCTTGTCATCAGGCGGAAGATCATCATCGACCAAGCGAAGCCACGCGATAAGTTCAGGCTCGGCGGCTCCGCTGAATGGTCGGACGCTGCCCACTGGCCGGATTTCGGTATGGCGTGCAAACGGCACGAATTCAGGCGGAACGGTGAATATCGGGCACTTTAATGCCGGCGGAACCGTTGGCATCTCAGGCGACACGGATTTCACGCCTTTCATTGCATGCTGCGTATTTGAAACGGAAAATATTGCATTAGCCGAAACAGCTACATTTTCGCCCTCGAGCGCGTGCGCGCCCAGCCACGACACATTTTTCCCCGCGCCCTGTTCTGACACATTCAGTTTGAATGGCTCGCGCAGCGAACGGCGAAATTGCCCCGATACCTGTTGCAGAGTGCGCCCTTCCGCCCTGCGCTGCATAGCGGCTGTCATGAGACTCAATGCCAAACCGCCATGAATGCCGCCCCACCCCCACCAGGAATGGTCCAGCCCGATTAGCGCTTCAGGCTGGGATGCGTCCCAAAGCTGTGCGACGGTTGCGCTTAAGTCAAAAGATTCCAAACGTCGACTCCCTAGTTGAACTCAATCCAGGATAGCGTCGGACCCCTTCGCTAGACCTAGTCCGCGGCTGATCCGAAAGGCCTAAACCTCTCGAGCTAATGCTGACGTGTTCGACGGAAAAGCGCCCTTAAGAGCGTTGCGTTTAGAACATTCTATTGTTGCGCCGGAATCGGAACAGTCGTTAGACTACCCTAGGCCTGTTCAGAAATTCGCGCCGAAATACTCGCAACCATTAGCGGTAGCTACGCATCAGTAGCCAAAGAGGGCCTATGAAAGGACGACCGAGGGCACGGATCACATTGACTGATCAAGAGCTAATACAATTAAAAGCGCTCGCGGAAAGCGATGAGGCGACGCCGTCTGTCGCGTTGAGGTCGAAAATTGTTTTGGCTTGTGCCGATACGGCGGATAACAAGGTCGTCGCGGACGAGCACGGCGTCAACGAACGTACAGTGAGAAAATGGCAGGCGCGCTTCAACAGCGCACGCATCGCAGGTTTGTACGATGCGCCGAGGTCAGGGGCCCCCCGCACGATTGACGACGAGCGTATCGGTCAAGTCAAGGCTTTGACCTCGAGATCTGGCACCGTGCAGCCGAGCATGGCGCAGATCGCGCGTACTTCTGGAATTTCCAGATCTACTGTCGCACGCATAAGGAATTCGATCGACAGTAAAGCGGCATCCCCCGCGGTGACGCCACATATCGAAATTCTGCAGATCAGGCGTTTGGCCAAGATTGTTGGCGTATACATCGATCATCACGTCAAGATCGTCGTTATTGCAATCGACGAATCACTGAACTCGGAGTTCCATATCGACATAGCCGGCGATTTAGATATCGAGGTATCCCGCAATGACCAGCTCCTGGAGCAAACGCTTAATGCTTTGCTCATCGAAATCAAAAGAATCAATTTATCGTTGGCCCCGGCCGAGACGGACAAGTCCGTGGCCGACTTCGTCGATGTCATGTGCCGAAGCGCACATGCATCGGAGTTGCATGTGTTCATAATCGGAGAAGCCATCGATTTGACCGCCTTGGTATCGGCACGCCAGCAAGAGAACCCAAAAAGCAAGGTGCATGGGCTTCGCGACGACATACAACTCAGTCGCAGCATGGCGGATGCAGTGTACGGGCGATCGCTTTCCGGCCATTCACTGAGTGCGCGGATGATGCCGCGAAGCCTTATGCGGACCCTCGCGACGTACCTGGAAGGTGACGCGAGTACAAGCGGGCACGGATTCTTCTGCTGGATTCAAACCCGCGACGAGCCGACGGAGCACGGCGCATCCCGGCTGACCACGCCAGCCGTTGGAATCCATGCGCCGATCCCCGAAGAAATCCCGGGCAGCGGAGGACCTGTCGACAAATTGGTACTGGCGTTCGATATGGCGCCTATTGGCTTGCTGGTGACAAGCCGTCGGATCATCGAGACTTGCAATCACGCGTTCAGCGCAATGTTTGGCTACGACAGGCACGCCCTCATTGGTAGCTCGCTTGAAGCGCTCTATCCATCACCTGAAGAATTTCTGCGTCATGGCCGCCGCATATTTGTAGCGTTGAGCGACACCGACGTTTACTCCGACGAGCGGATCATGCGGCGGATCGATAACACGCTGTTCTGGTGTCGTGTCTCAGGCCGCGCGCTCAAGCGCGGCGATCCACATGCTGCGGCGGTGTGGACATGCGAGGACATTTCGACGAGCCGCCGCATTTCGGTCGATCTAACGACACGAGAACGAGAAATCGCCCACCTTATCGTGCGAGGGAAAAGCACCAAGCATATCGCCAAGGATCTCCTTATTAGTCCTCGAACGGTGGAGGCGCATCGCGCCAGGCTAATGCGGAAGTACGGCGTGCGAGGTGCCGGGGAATTGATGTCGCATTTGATCGGCGCACTCACGACGAAGACGTAAGCGACTCGCGAGGGCCATGGATATTTGACGGACAGGCGGAGAGGAAGGCGGCAGGCCGAAGCCGCGCGCCTACACGGCGATGATCTTGTCGTCGAACCCGGTGAAGCGCCGCTCGCCTTCGGCAATCAGTACCGGATCGAACGTCCATTCGCGGTCGCGCGAAATCTCGACGTCGATCCGTTCGCAATCTTCAGGACTCGACGTCCTCGAGACTGAAGATCTCGGTCTGGTCGTTGTACGAGAAGATCTCGCCGTAGCGACCCCAGTCGATCACCGCGTCGAGCGTCTCCTCGGCGGCGCCATCCGACAGGAAATCCTCGAGCTCCTGCTCGAAGCGCACACGCGGCGCGCGATGGCCCGGGCGCTCGTTGAGCACCTTCTTGATCCGCGCCGCGAGCGGCACGTGCTTCAGCAGGTGATCCGCGAACATCAGCTTGCGCTCCTGCGTGCCGAATTCCGCGAACACGCGTCCCGGCGGCGTCAGGAACACGTCCCCTTCCCGCACGTCGGCGAAGCCGAGGTACTGCAGCACTTCGGCGATCGGGAACAGGTCGTCGACCTCGAGGTGCAGCGTGCGCGCGATTTCCGGCATGTCCGCGCGGCCGTGGTACGGCGGCGCGGCGAGCGTCTCGATCAGGCCGGCCATCAGGTTGGTCGACACCTGCGGCAGCCAGCTGCCGGGTTCGAGCCCCTTCTTCGTCGCCTCGCCGATCTGGCGGGCCGTCATCTTCGCGTAGATGTCGTCGACGAGCCGGCGGAAGGCCGGATCGAGACGGTTACGCGGGTGCTTGAACGGCACCTTGATCTCGGCGATCACGCGGCCCGGGTTCGACGACAGCACGAGGATCCGGTCGCACATGAACACCGCTTCCTCGATGTTGTGCGTGACGATCAGCACCGACTTGATCGGCATGCGGCCCTGCGTCCACAGGTCGAGCAGGTCGGTACGCAGCGTTTCGGCGGTCAGCACGTCGAGCGCCGAGAACGGCTCGTCCATCAGCAGGATCGTCGGATCGACGACGAGCGCGCGCGCGAAGCCGACGCGCTGGCGCATGCCGCCCGACAGCTCGCGCGGGTACGCGTTCTCGAAGCCGTCCAGACCGATCAGGTCGATCGCCGCGAGCGCGCGTTCGCGCCGCTCGCGCGCGCCGACGCCGAGCGCCTCGAGGCCCGCTTCCACGTTCTGCAGCACGGTGAGCCACGGGAACAGCGCGAAGGTCTGGAACACCATCGCGACGCCTTCGGCCGGGCCGCGCAGCGGCTTGCCGAGATAGGAGACTTCGCCGCCGGTCGGTTCGATCAGGCCGGCGATGATGCGCAGGAGCGTCGACTTGCCCGAGCCGGAACGGCCGAGCAGCCCGACGATCTCGCCTTCGCGCAGCGACAGGTTCGCGCCGTCGAGCACCAGCAGTTCGCCCTGATTCTTGTTGAAACCACGGCTGACATCGTCGACCCGCAGGATTTCGTCACCGAGCGTCGGGGGCACCGGCTGCACCTGAACGGGGGCGTTTACAGCATTCGGATTTTGCATCGCGTTTCGCTCTCAATCAGTTTCAGTCAAGTCGCAGCTTCGCTTCCGCGTAGGCATACAGCGGGCGCCACAACAGGCGGTTGAACAGGGTCACGAACAAGGACATCACAGTGATGCCCAGGATGATCTTCGGGAAATCGCCCGCGGCCGTCGTCTGGGCGATGTACGCGCCGAGGCCGTGCGCCTCGATCCTGGTGTCGCCCCACTGGACGAACTCCGACACGATGCTCGCGTTCCATGCGCCGCCCGATGCGGTGATCGCGCCCGTCACGTAATAGGGGAAGATGCCCGGCAGGATCGCCTGCCGCCACCACTGCCAGCCGCGAATGCGGAAGTTCGTCGCCGCCTCGCGGTAGTCGTTCGGGTAGGAGGTCGCGCCGGCAATCACGTTGAACAGGATATACCACTGGGTACCGAGCACGATCAGCGGCGACAGCCAGATGTCCGCATTCAGGTGAAAGCGCGCGATCACGATCACGAACGCCGGGAACAGCAGGTTGGCCGGGAACGCGGCCAGGAACTGCGCGAGCGGCTGCATCTTTTCGGCGAGCGACGGGCGCAGCCCGATCCACACGCCGATCGGCACCCAGATCACCGAGGCGATCGCGATCAGCACCACCACGCGCAGCAGCGTGATGAGCCCCAGCGTGAAGACGTGGCCGACCTCGGCCATCGTCACGCCGGTCGCCACGAAGCTGACGACGCGCCAGACGACGTAGGCCGTGCCGGCGAGCACGAGGATCGCCCATGCGATATCGGCGGCGAACGAGGCCTTCTTCTCGACGCGCGGCAGCGTGAAGCGCACGGCGCCCGACAGCGGCAGGCGCAACGGGACCCGCGCGGCCTTCGCGAAGAACCAGCCGGCCGGCACGAGCAGCTTGTGGATCAGCCGCGTGCGGCGCACGAGGTCGAGCAGCCACGACTCGGGCGCATTGCCGGAGCTCGTGGTTTCCATCCGGAACTTGTCGGCCCATGCGACGAGCGGGCGGAACAGCAGCTGGTCGTATGCGAGGATCACGACGGTCATCGCGAGGATCACCCAGCCGATCGCGCCGAGGTTCTTGTCGGTGATCGCCTGCGCGAGATAGGCGCCGATGCCCGGCAGCGTGATCGAGTGGTTGCCGACCGTGATCGCCTCCGACGCGACGACGAAGAACCAGCCGCCCGACATCGACATCATCATGTTCCAGATCAGGCCCGGCATCGAGAACGGCACCTCGAGCTTCCAGAAGCGCTGCCACGACGTCAGGTGGAAGCCGCGCGACACTTCGTCGAGATCGCGCGGCACCGTGCGCAGCGACTGGTAGAAGCTGAACGTCATGTTCCACGCCTGGCTCGTGAAGATCGCGAAGATCGCGGCCAGCTCGGCGCCGAGCACGCGGCTCGGGAACAGCGCGAGGAAGAACGTCACCGTAAACGAGATGTAGCCGAGCACCGGCACCGACTGCAGGATGTCGAGGATCGGCACGAGCACCATGCCCGCGCGGCGGCTCTTCGCGGCGAGCGTGCCGTACACCAGCGTGAACGCGAGCGACGCGACCATCGCGGCGAGCATCCGCAGCGTCGTGCGCAGCGCGTACTCGGGCAGGTTCGACGGATCGAGCGAGATCTTCTGCGTCTGGAGGGTCGCGATCGGCGCCATCGTTTCATGGAAACCGACGACCGCCATCGCGATCAGGCAAATGATCAGCGGAAAGGCGATGAAATCCCACCGGTTCGGCAGGACGCGCCACGCGGACGCATTGGCGATCCGGCTCGGATCGAATCCGATGATGGCCATCAGGCGCCCTCCCCGGCAAGGCGGAACGAATTGAAGTTTGAGGCCGGCAGACGATGTTGATTCATGGCAAGGCGCGCGGGCGCGGTAATTCGTTCTGACTCACTTAGCAAGGCGGTCGCAAGGCGCCGCTCGTGCACGCTGCGCCGCCCCGTGCGCAGGTTCCGGCCGAGCCGGCCTGCGACGGCACGACACTACTACATCCTGTATTTCAGGCACAACCTTCCGGATCGGCACGATGCAGCCGTCGGTCATGACGGACGAATCGGGTCGGAACGGAAACGCGGCGGACGGATCGGCGCGGACACGCCGGAGCGCCGTGCACCGGCCCTAGGCGTGCCGGCCCGAATTATGCCGCGATCCGGCCCGGCCGTGAACCCGCCCGCCGCGCGGCCGGCGAAACCGTGCGCCCGGTCAGGCGTCGGACCCGCCTAAGCGGGTATGATCGGGGCTAGCCCCTATAGGGATTGATCGACGAGCGGGAGGAAGGGAATGGCAGGAAACTTGGTGATCGTCTGCCGCGATCAGGATGCCGACGCGTTCTACGAGCTGATGCAGGAATACGGTTCGTTCCAGACGCGGCTGTCGTCGACGGCCTGGTACCTGAACATGAACATCGTGCCGGAATCGCTGCAGGACGAGATCCTCGAGCGCCTCGGCCGGTACACGACCGTGTACATCTTCGAGGCCACCAGCGTGACCTACAACACGATCGACAGCAACGCCGCCGAGACGCTCGGCACGCTGTTCGGCGAATGACGCGGCGCGCGGCGCCCGGCCTCGCCGGCGCCGCGCGCCCCGCTCACGCGGCCTGCGCTTGCACTTCGTCCTTCGGCACCGCGTCGAACGGGAACTGCATCTCGACGCGCAGGCCGCCTTCCGGCCGGTTGCCGATCTCGCAGGTGCCGCCCAGCCGCAACACCAGCCGCTCGACGATCGCCAGGCCGAGGCCGCTGTGCCCGTTGCCGCCGCGCGCCGGGTCGAGGCGGACGAACGGCCGCGTCGCGGCCGCGAGATCGCGCGGCGCGATGCCGCCGCCGTGGTCGCTCACCGCCAGCACGTAGCCGGTCGCGGTACGCGCGGTTTCCACGATCACGGGTGGCGCGCCGTACGCATGCGCGTTGTCGAGCAGGTTCGACAGGATCCGGTCGAGCGTCGCGGTCGGCAGGCGGAAGCCCGCATCGGCCGCGAGACGGGTCTCGACCGCCGGCGCGTTCGGCGCGACCGCGCGATAGGTGCGCGCGATCCGCTCGCAGCCATGGTCGACCGATATCGGCTCGCTCCGATCGTTGCCGCCGTGCGCGAACACGAGAAACTGGTCGACGATGTGCGACATCGAGTCGACATCGCGCACGACGCCGTCGCGCAGCCGCGCATCGTCCATCATCTCCGCGCGCAGGCGCATCCGCGCGAGCGGCGTGCGCAGGTCGTGCGCGACGCCGGCGAGCATCACCGCGCGGTCGTTCTCGGTGCGCGACACCTGCTCCACCATCTGGTTGAAGCCGCGCGTGAGCTGGCGCAGCTCGCGCGGGCCGCGCTCGCGCACCGGCGGCACCGGCTGGCCGCGGCCGAAACGGGCAACCGCGCGAGCGAGCGAGCGCAGCGGCTGCTGCAGTTGCCACGCCGCGAACAGCGCGGCGATCACGCCGGCTGAAAAAATCGTCCCGAGCCAGATCAGCATCCGGTCCAGCGAACGCGGCGGCCGCAGCGGCTGCACCGGCACGACGATCCAGTTGCTGTCGGCCGGCTCCTTGACCCACAGCACCGGCGGACGGCCGGGCGTGCCGATCTCGACCCGCGTGCCGGGCGGCATCCGCTCGCTCACGTCGTCGCGGAAGCGCTTGAGCGGCGGCGGCAGCTTGCCGTCCCCCGCCGGCACGTCCGGGCTGTCGGGCGGGACCAGCCGCACGCGCGACGGCAGCGGCTGGTCCGGCGTGCGGGCGACGTGCTGGCGCACCGCGTCGACCAGGAACGCGGCCTCCTCGACCGCGAAGCGCGTCTGCATCTGGTTGCGCTCGAGCCGCATCGCGAAATACCACGCGAAGTGCGACAGCAGCAGCACCCCGACGACGAGCAGCGCCAGCCGCCCGAACAGCGAATCAATGGGTTTGCGCATGGGCCTCGCCGTCGGGCACGAACACGTAGCCGCGCCCCCGCACCGTCTGGATGAAGCGCGGCGTCGACGGATCCGACTCGAGAATGCGGCGCAGGCGCCACACCTGGACGTCGATGCCGCGGTCGGTGCCGTCGTACTCGGGGCCGTGCAGCAGCTCCAGCAGCCGCTCGCGCGTGAGCGTACGCAGCGCGTGGTTCACGAAGATCTTCAGCAGCGCGAATTCGCTGCTCGACAGCGTCGCCGGCTTGCCGTCGACCGACAGCGTGCGCGCCTGGAAATCGAGCACGAAGCGGCCGAACGCATACGGCTCGCGCTGTTCGGGCGCGGCGGCCGACGGCGTGGTGCGGCGGCGGCGCAGCACCGCCTGCACGCGCGCGAGCAGCTCGCGCGGGTTGAACGGCTTGCCGAGGTAGTCGTCCGCGCCGAGCTCGAGCCCGACGATGCGGTCGACGTCGTCGGCGCGCGCGGTCAGCATGATCACGGGGATGTCGTCGCCGGCCGCGCGCAGCTGCCGCAGCGCGGTGAGGCCGTCCACGCCCGGCATCATCAGGTCCAGCACGATCAGGTCGGGACGTTCGCGCTCGAGACGCTTCTCGAGCGTGGCCGCGTCGTGCAGCACGGACACTTCCATGCCCTGGCGAACGAGGTAGTCGCGCAGCAGGTCGCGCAGTTCTTGGTCGTCGTCGACGATGAGGATCTGGGTAGTCATGGCTTGAAGTTTACCGCGCGAGCGCGGCCGCAAAGAACGATACAAAGGAATGAAAGGGTTACTGGGGATTACCGCGCAAGCGAACTGTAATGCGCGGTAACCCCGCCGGCCGCTGCCGTAACACCGGCCGCCGGACGCGCCGCTAACCTCGGTCTTACCGGATGCGGCCCCGCGCTCTTGCTCGCCGCCGTGTCGCCGGACCCTTTCGAACAGGAGTTTCTGAAATGTATAAGAAGACGTCCCGGCTGGCCATTGCGGCCGCCACCGCGCTCGCTCTCGCATTCGGCGCCGCCCATGCGGCCCCGCCGGCCGACGCGCCGCCGCCCGGCGGCCCGGGCATGCATCAAATGCATGAACACGGCGGCGGCCCGTTCGGCGCGATCCTGCGCCTGCACGACCAGCTGAAGCTCACGGCCGCCCAGGAGCAGCAGTGGCAGACCGCGGTCAACACGATGAAGCAGAACCGCGACGCGATGCACAAGAGCCACGCGCAGATGCGCGAACAGTTCAAGGCGCAGCAGAACCAGCCGATCCTCGACCTGAACGCGATGCACGCGGCCCGCCAGCAAGCCGAGCAGCAGAACGCGCAACTGCGCGAGCAGACGTCGGCCGCCTGGCTCGCGTTCTACAACGGCCTGAACGACCAGCAGAAAACGATGGTCAGCACCGCGATCAAGCAGCAGTACGCGCGGATGGAGCAGCGCCACGAGAAGATGAAGGAGCGCCGGGAACAGCACCGCCAGGCCGGCAAGGCCGCATCGGCGCCGGCGCAGTAAGCCGGCCGGCCCGCCGCGCGCCCCGGCGCGGCGGCCATGCGGACGCGGGCGCCCGGCCCGCGTCCGCGATCCCGCCCGTTCAGGCGAGCTCGAACAGCAGCACCTCGGCATCCCGGCCGTTCGCGAGCGCGACCGACTCCACCCCGTCGATCCGCACGCCGTCGCCGCCGTCCAGCGGCTCGCCGTTGATCTCCACCACGCCGCGCGCGACGTGCACGTAAACCCGGCGGCCCGCCGGCACGTCGAGCACCGCCCGCTCGTCGCCGTCGATCAGCCCCGCATGGATCCGCGCGTCCGCGCGCATCGACACCGAACCGTCCTGCCCGTCCGGCGACGCGATCAGGCGCAGCCGGCCGCGCTTCTCGTCCGCCGCGAAGTGCTTTTCCTCGTAGCCCGGCCGGCCGCCCGGCCCGGTCGGCAGCAGCCAGATCTGCAGCAGGTGCAGCGGCCGGTCGCGCGACGCATTGACTTCGCTGTGCATGATCCCCGTGCCGGCGCTCATCCGCTGCACGTCCCCGGGCCGGATGATCGACCCGTTGCCCATGCTGTCGCGGTGCGCGAGCGCGCCGTCGAGCACGTACGTGACGATCTCCATGTCGCGGTGCGGATGCATGCCGAAGCCGCGGGTCGGCGCGATCCGGTCGTCGTTCAGCACGCGCAGCGCGCCGAACTGGCGGTGCGCGTCGTCGCGATAGTCGGCGAACGAGAAGCTGTGACGGGATTCGAGCCAGCCGTGATTGGCATAGCCGCGCTCGGCGGCGCGGCGGATCTGGAACATGGGGGCACTCCGTGCGATGTTTTCGGAATGCCGCCAATGTAGGAGTTTGCCGGAACTGCAACAATCCACCCGTGCGCACCGCATCGTTGCACGCCTGGCACCAATTCACGCACTGTTCGTTGCGACTTCAGCGAATGCCGCAACAGCGCGGGCGATCCGGGCGCGCGCCGTGGTCCGCCGCCAACGGAATCGCGCGCAAGCGCGCTCGAGCGCTGCCCGGGTAGCGCGTTCGGGTAAAATACCGCGCTTTTGGCGCCCGCCCATGCGGCGGATGCCGCCGCCAGGCCGCCGAACGCGAATTTTGGCTATCTAGAATACGGCGCAGCGCCCGGCCCGTCAGGCTTGGCTCGCCGCCCCGGAATCTCAGTATCAAAGGATGGAAATGAAGAAGGCCGCCCTGTGCGCCGCCCTCGCCCTCGTGGCGGGCAGCGCCTTCGCGAAGGAGTGGAAGACCGTGCGGATCGGCGTCGACGCCAGCTACCCGCCGTTCGAGTCGACCGCGCCGAGCGGCGAGATCGTCGGTTTCGACGTGGATCTCACCAAGGAAATCTGCAAGCGGATCAACGTCAAATGCGTGTGGGTCGCGCAGGATCTCGACGGGATCATCCCGGCGCTGAAGGCGAAGAAGTACGACATCATCGTGTCGTCGCTGACGGTGACGGACAAGCGCCGCGAGCAGATCGACTTCTCCGCCAAGGTGTACGACGCGCCCGCGCGCATGATCGCGAAGACCGGCTCGCCGCTGCTGCCGACCGTCGCGTCGCTGAAGGGCAAGCGCGTCGGCGTCGAGCAGGGTTCGACGCAGGAGACCTACGCGAAGGCGTACTGGGAACCCCAGGGCGTGACGGTCATTCCGTACCAGAACCAGGACCAGGTCTACGCCGATCTCGGCTCGGGCCGCCTCGACGCGACGCTGCAGGACGAGCTGCAGGCCGACTACGGCTTCCTGCGCACGCCGCGCGGCAAGGGCTTCGCGTTCGCCGGGCCGGAAGTGAAGGATCCGAAGACGATCGGCGACGGCACCGCGATCGGCCTGCGCAAGGAGGACACCGACCTGAAGCTCAAGATCAACCAGGCGCTGGCCGACATGCACAAGGACGGCACGTACGACCGCCTGTCGCACAAGTATTTCGCATTCAGCGTTTACTCCGCCCGCTGAGCGCCGGAGCCGGATGCGGGGCGTGCCCCGCGGCCGGGCAGTACAGGCATCAAACCACGCGCCGCCCGCACCCTCGCCGGCCGCTACCCGCGGCCGGCGGGCCCGGCGCCCCCGCCGGGGCGGACGGTCATGATACGCACGGGGCGTTCCGCGCAGCATGCGGGGCGCGTCTTTCGCGGCGCACCGGGTGCGCCGTCAAGGACCACATATGTTTCTTCAAGGTTACGGCCCGCTGATCCTCGCAGGCACCTGGCAAACCGTCAAACTGGCGGTGCTCTCGCTCGCGCTGTCGTTCCTGCTGGGCCTCCTCGGCGCAGGCGCGAAACTGTCCCGCAACCGCATCACGAACGGCATCGGCACCGTCTACACGACGCTGATCCGCGGCGTGCCCGACCTCGTGCTGATGCTGCTGCTGTTCTACAGCCTCCAGATCTGGCTGAACCAGCTGACCGACCTCGCGGGCTGGGACCAGATCGACATCGACCCGTTCCTCGCCGGCGTGCTCGTGCTCGGCTTCATCTACGGCGCGTACTTCACCGAGACTTTCCGCGGCGCCTTCCTGTCGGTGCCGCGCGGCCAGCTCGAGGCCGGCAGCGCGTACGGGATGACCAACTGGCAGGTGTTCACGCGGGTCATGTTCCCGCAGATGATGCGCTTCGCGCTGCCGGGCATCGGCAACAACTGGCAGGTGCTCGTGAAATCCACCGCGCTCGTGTCGATCATCGGCCTCGCCGATGTCGTGAAGGCGTCGCAGGACGCCGGCAAGGGCACGCTGCGGTTCTTCTTCTTCACGCTGATCGCGGGAGCGATCTACCTGGCCATCACGACGATTTCGAACTTCGTGCTGATGTGGCTTGAAAAGCGCTATTCGACCGGCGTCCGCAAGGCAGACCTATGATCGACCTCATTCAAGAATACTGGCGCAACTATCTCTACACCGACGGCTATCGCGTCACCGGCGTCGCGATCACGCTGTGGCTGCTCGTCGTGTCGATCGGCCTCGGCTTCTGCCTGTCGGTGCCGCTCGCGGTCGCGCGCGTGTCGAAGAAGAAGTGGCTGTCGAGCGCGGTGTGGCTCTACACGTACGTGTTCCGCGGCACGCCGCTCTACGTGCAGCTGCTGCTGTGCTACACCGGCCTCTACAGCCTGCAGGCCGTGCGCGGCACGCCGATGCTCGACGCGTTCTTCCGCGAAGGGATGAACTGCACGCTGCTCGCGTTCACGCTGAACACCTGCGCGTACACGACCGAGATCTTCGCGGGCGCGATCAAGGCGACCTCCTACGGCGAGATCGAGGCCGCGCGCGCCTACGGCATGTCGACCTTCACGATGTACCGCCGCGTGATCCTGCCGTCGGCGCTGCGCCGCGCGCTGCCGCTGTACAGCAACGAGGTGATCCTGATGCTGCACGCGACGACGGTGGCGTTCACCGCGACCGTGCCGGACATCCTGAAGATCGCGCGCGACGTCAACTCGGCGACCTACATGTCGTTCCATGCATTCGGCATCGCCGCACTGCTCTACCTCGCGATCTCGTTCACGCTCGTGTGGCTGTTCCGCCAGGCCGAGCGCCGCTGGCTCGCGTATCTGCGCCCGCAAGGCAAGTAAGTTTCCGCAGGACTATTGATGAATTCCCAGACTCAGAAGCTTTTCGTCGACGATCTCCACAAGCGGTACGGCAGCAACGAAGTGCTCAAGGGTGTGTCCCTGAAGGCGAACGCGGGCGACGTGATCAGCGTGATCGGTTCGTCCGGCTCCGGCAAGAGCACGATGCTCCGCTGCATCAACTTCCTCGAGCAGCCGAACGCGGGCCGCATCGTCGTCGACGGCGAGGAAGTGTGCACCGTGCCCGACAAGAGCGGCGCGCAGCGCGCCGCCGAGCCGAAGCAGCTGCAGCGCGTGCGCACCAAGCTCGCGATGGTGTTCCAGCACTTCAACCTGTGGTCGCACATGAACGTGCTCGAGAACGTGATGGAAGCGCCCGTCAACGTGCTGAAGCTCGGCAAGCGCGAAGCCGAGGAGCGCGCGCGCGAATATCTCGAGAAGGTCGGCCTCGCGCCGCGCGTCGAGAAGCAGTATCCGTCGCACCTGTCGGGCGGCCAGCAGCAGCGCGTCGCGATCGCGCGGGCGCTGGCGATGCACCCGGACGTGATGCTGTTCGACGAGCCGACCTCCGCGCTCGATCCGGAGCTCGTCGGCGAAGTGCTGAAGGTGATGCAGAAGCTCGCCGAGGAAGGCCGCACGATGATCGTCGTCACGCACGAGATGGGCTTCGCGCGCAACGTGTCGAACCACGTGATGTTCCTGCACCAGGGGCGCGTCGAGGAAGAAGGCGTGCCGTCCGAAGTGTTCGCGAACCCGAAGAGCGAGCGCCTGCGCCAGTTCCTGTCGGGCAGCCTCAAGTAAGCCGCAGCGGCTCGCACTATCGCGCCGCCGGGCGCCTCGCGGTTCGCCGCGTGGCGCCCGTTTCCGTTTACGGCCGCGGTGGCGCTTATGCGCCGGCAGCGGGCGCCGCGTCGGCGGGCGCGGCATCGGCGAACGCCCGCAGCGCGTCGCCCGCGAGCCGGTAGCGCACCCACTCGCTTTGCGGCTCGGCGCCGACGCTCTCGTAGAAACGGATCGCCGGCTCGTTCCAGTCGAGCACGCTCCACTCGAAGCGCCCGCAGCCCGTGTCGACCGCGATCCGCGCGAGCGCCCTCAGGAGCCGCAGGCCCGCCCCCGCGCCGCGAAAGCGCGGCGACACGTACAGATCCTCGAGATACAGCCCCTGCCGGCCGAGCCACGTCGAATACGACAGGAAATACACGGCGAAGCCCGCCGGCTCGCCGTCGACCTCGCAGATCAGCGCGCGCGCCGGCGACCCATCGCCGAACAGGCTGCGCTCGATCGAGTCGACGGTCGCGACCACCTGATCCTCGGCTTTCTCGTAGATCGCCAGCTCGGTGATGAAACGCAGGATTTGCGGCGCGTCGGCGACGGTGGCGGAACGGATGTCGATATGCACGGTAAAGGCCCTCCCCGGCCGGACGATGCAGACTGCGGCGCCGCGCGAGCGCGCTGGCGCCGATGAAGACGTCATGCTACGTTCGTCGTGCCGCTGCAGGAAGTGCAGTTTCTTCATCTCCAACTGAATATGATGCATCCCGACCTGCGTCGTCTCGACCTGAACCTGCTGCTCGTCTTCGACGCGCTGTATCGCCATCGCTCGGTCGCGGCGGCCGCGCACGAGCTGGCCATGAGCCCGTCCGCGCTGAGCCACGCGCTCGCGCGGCTGCGCGCGGCGATCGGCGACGCGCTGTTCGTGCGGCTCGGCAACGAGATGCAGCCGACCGTGCGCGCCGACGACATCGCGGCCTGGGCCGGCGACGCGCTCGACGCGATGTCGAAAGGGCTCGCGCGCGCCCGCCGCTTCGACCCCGCGCGCAGCGAGCGCACCTTCGTGTTCGCGGCGACCGACTACACCGCGTTCGCGGTGCTGCCCGCGCTGATCGCGCGGATCCAGCATGTCGCGCCGCAGCTGCGGCTGCGCGTCGTCCACTCCGACCGCAAGATCTCGACCGACGAGCTCGCGGCCGGCCGCATCGACTTCGCGCTCGGCTATCACGAGGACACCGCGGCCGACACGCCGGGCATCGAGGAATTCGACTGGTTCTCGGACGACTACGTCGTGATCGCGAGCACCAGCCATCCGCACATCGGCCGGCGCCTCACGCTCGAGCAGTACCTCGCGGCGCGGCACGTGGTCGTCACGCCGTGGAACGAGACGCGCGGCGTGGTCGACCATGTGCTCGACAGGCTCGGGCTCGCGCGGCAGGTCGCGGTGCAGCTGCCGACCGTGCTCGCCGCACCGTTCATCATCGCGGAATCCGGGCTGCTGATGACCGTGCCGAACCGCGCCGCGCAGGCGCTGCGCCACGCCGCGCCGATCCGCCTCTTTCCGGCGCCGTTCGAGATCCCGCGCTACACGGTGAAGGTCTACTCGCACGCGAAGCATGCGCGCACCGACGCGCATCGCTGGCTTCGCGCGCAACTGCTCGAAGCACGGCCGGACGGCGCGTAGGCGCCGCCGGGGCCCGCGTCCGCGCACCGATGCGTTTCGCGGCCCGATGCGTCACGCCCCATCGTTACGAATTCCTGACCAATCCGGCGCCTACGCCTCCGCCCCAGTTGCGTCAATAGTGGCAATCCTTGACGCAACTTTCCGAAAACCGTGCCTCCCTTGGCGCTCAAGGCTCTGCCGTCGATCCCGCGGGCTCGCGCGCACCGTTGCCCATCGTGTTGCATGGCAATTTGGCGACACGTGTTAGTCAAACAACGATTTCCATCGCCACAAAATTGTATTTTTGCTAAATTAGTAACCAAAGTAGCAAAACGAAGTTCGTGAAATGTAGTTTAGCTTCACGACAACAAGGAGACCCCGCCAGGCCGATCCGGCTACGCGGGCCCGCTCAACGGCAATCCCGTCTGCATGCCCGCGTGCCCCGCCTGACCGGCTGCGCATGAGGTCTCCCTGGTTATCCCGCTTTTGTTCGGCCCCCCGCGGCGCCGGGCATCTCGTGCAGTTCTGGGTTGACTTTTTGACAGGGTATGGAGGAGATGATGAAGAAAGCTTTGGTCGCCGCAGCGCTGATGGCTGCTGGAGTGGCAGCGCATGCGCAAAGCAGCGTCACGCTGTACGGCCGTCTGGATGCCGGCATCGAATACATTAACGGGATGCAGAACGGCTCCCGCTGGCGCGCTGAAAGCGGCGACTGGGGCACGAGCCTGTGGGGCATCAAGGGTTCCGAGGACATCGGCGGCGGCAACAAGGTGGTCTTCAAGCTCGAAGGCAGCTTCGACACGATGAGCGGCGCGGGCCCGGGCGGCGGCAGCCTCTGGAATCGCTGGGCGACGATCGGTATCGCGAACGACAAGTACGGTACGCTGCTGTTCGGCCGCGAACTCGCGATCGCGAACGGCGTGTGGGACTTCGACCCGTTCGGCCAGTCGGCCTGGTCGACGGCGTCGCTGGTGCGCGGCCGTAACTGGAACAAGACCAGCAACAACATTTCGTATCAGTCGCCGCAGTTCTACGGCTTCGACTTCTACGGCCAGTACTCGCTCTCGAATTCGACGAGCTTCAACGGCAACACGACGCCCGGCCAGCCGGGCCGCGCGGCGGGTCTGCAGATCACCTACACGACGTCGCTGTTCCAGTTGCGCGGTATCTACGACGAAACGCGCGACAGCAACGGCAAATTCTCCGACGTGTACCTCAATTCGCGCGAATACTTCGCGGGCGCGAACGTGTTCCTCGGGCCGTTCAAGCTGCAGGCAGCCTATCAGGCATCGCGCGCCGACAGCGCGGGCACGCCGGCCGGCAATGTCGGCGTAACGGCCACCGATCAGGTCTGGGGTGGCGTGACGTGGCAAGCCACGCCGGCTGCCGCGCTGATCGCGGCCGTGTATCACGTGAACACGAACCACGGCGGCGGCAACGCGAACATCTACACGCTCGGCGGCACGTACAACCTGTCGAAGCGCACGCTGCTCGACTTCCAGGTCGCGACGGCTCGCAACAGCAAGACCGCGAACTTCGGCCTGAACGCGAATGACGCCGGCACCGACGTAAAGACCGGCAACCCGAAACTGGGCGGCAGCCAGACCGGCTTCTACGCCGGCATCCAGCACCTGTTCTGATCCGGGCTCGACTCAAGGAACCGATTCAACGACGTTTTCCACGCTGCTGCGAGAGGCGCGTATCGGTGCGGTACCCGGCAGGGTATCGCACCGTTTTTTTATGGTGCGGCGTCAGACCGCCGCTTCGTTTTCCTCGCCGGTGCGGATGCGGATCACCCGCTCGACGTCCGACACGAAGATCTTGCCGTCGCCGATCTTGCCGGTGCGCGCAGCACCGATCACCGCATCGATCACCTGGTCGACCTGCCCTTCCGCGACGACCACCTCGATCTTCATCTTCGGCAGGAAGTCGACGACGTACTCGGCGCCGCGATACAGCTCGGTATGCCCTTTCTGGCGGCCGAAGCCCTTCACCTCGGTCACGGTCAGGCCCGTCAGGCCGACCTCGGCGAGCGCTTCGCGCACTTCGTCCAGCTTGAACGGCTTGATGATGGCGGTGATGCGTTTCATGATGGTTGTCCCTCAATGCTCGTTTGGATGAAAACACGTGGGCCCGATTCTACGCCGCGCACGGCTCAATCGAGGCGCTCGGTGAAGCGTGACGTGATCGGGTAGCGCCAGTCGCGGCCGAACGCGCGATGCGTGACGCGGATGCCGATCGGCGCCTGGCGGCGCTTGTATTCGTTGATCTTGATGAGCCGGGTGACGCGCGCCACGTCCGCCTCGGCATAGCCCGCCGCGACGATCTCGGCGAGCGGGCGATCTTCCTCCATGTACATCCGCATGATCGCGTCGAGCACGTCGTACGGCGGCAGGCTGTCCTGGTCGGTCTGGTTCTCGCGCAGTTCGGCGGACGGCGCGCGCGTCAGGATCCGCTCGGGGATGACGTCGCGCATGCCGTAGTCGGCCGCCGCGTTGCGGTAATGGCAGAGCCGGTAGACGAGCGTCTTCGCGATGTCCTTGATCACCGCGAAGCCACCGGCCATGTCGCCGTACAGCGTGCAGTAGCCGACCGCCATCTCGCTCTTGTTGCCGGTCGTCAGCACGATCGAGCCGAACTTGTTCGACAGCGCCATCAGCAGCGTGCCGCGGATGCGCGCCTGGATGTTCTCCTCGGTCGCGTCCTCGGCGAGGCCCGTGAAATCGCCCGCGAGCGCCGCGCGGAACGCGTCGAACATCGGCGCGATCGCGATCTCGTCGTAGCGCACGCCGACGCGCCGCGCCATCTCGGCCGCGTCGGTCGTCGAGATGTCGGCCGTGAAACGCGACGGCATCATCACCGCGCGCACCCGCTCGGGCCCGAGCGCGTCGCACGCGATCGCGAGCACCAGCGCGGAATCGACGCCGCCCGACAGGCCGATGATCGCGCCCGGGAAGCCGTTCTTGCCGATGTAGTCGCGCACGCCCATCACGAGCGCGCGATACACCTGCGCCTCCAGCGGCAGTTCCGGCGCGATCGCGCCGGGCAGCGGCCGCGCGCCGTCGAATGCGACGATCGCGTGCCCTTCCTCGAACTGCGGCATCTTCGCGACCAGCGTGCCCGCGGCGTCGAGCACGAACGAGCCGCCGTCGAACACCAGCTCGTCCTGCGCGCCGACGAGGTTCACGTACACCATCGGCAGCCCCGTCTCGCGGATGCGCGCGCGCAGGATGTCCATGCGCACCGCTTCCTTGTTCATGTGATACGGGGAGCCGTTCGGGATCAGCAGCACCTGCGCGCCGGCCGCCTTCGCGATCTGCGCGGCCGACGCGTGCCACGCGTCCTCGCAGATCACCACGCCGTACTTCACGCCGTTCAGCTCGAACACGAGCGGCTCGGCGTCGGTCGCGAAATAGCGCTTCTCGTCGAACACCTCGGCGTTCGGCAGATCCTGCTTGCGGTAGGTGCCGGCGATCTCGCCGCCGACGATCAGCGACGCCGCATTGTAGGTATCCGACGGCGGCACGCCGCGCTCGATCGGACGGTTTGCATTACCATCGACGCCTGGCCCGCCTGCGCCATCCGCCCGCAACGGATGGCCGACCAGCACCGCGAGCCCGTCGAACGCCTTCAGCTCGGCGGCGAGCTCGGCGAGCGCCGTGGCCGACGCCGCGTAGAACGCGGGCCGCAGCAGCAGGTCTTCCGGCGGATAGCCGGACAGCGCGAGCTCGGGCGCGATCATCAACTGCGCACCATCGTTGTGCGCGGCGCGCGCGGCCGCGACGATCCGCGCGACATTGCCGGCGAAATCGCCGACAGTGACGTTGATTTGAGCGAGTGCGATACGGGTCATCATGACGGGATCGGCGCAGCCCCGAGGCGCGCCATGAACGGCTGACGAAATCGTCCCGGGCGCCTGCCGCCGCTGGCGGTGCGCATCCGGCGACATCCAACGCTACGGATTCACACGGTTGAAACACGAACGCATCGATTATCGCACGGGCATCCTGTCCTCCCCGGCCGAGGTGCCGGCCGACGAATGGAACGCGCTGCTCGCCCGCGACGCGCGCCCGACGCCGTTCCTGCGCCACGAGTTCCTCGACGCGCTGCACGTCGCGCGCTGCGCGGTCGACGACACCGGCTGGTCGCCGCGCTTCGTCACGCTGACCGACGAGCGCACGGGCCGGCTCGCGGCCGCCACGCCCGTCTACCTGAAGACTCATTCGTACGGCGAATACGTGTTCGACTGGGCCTGGGCCGACGCGTACCAGCGCAATGGCATGCCCTATTACCCGAAGCTGCTGTGCGCGGTGCCGTTCACGCCGGTCCAGGGCGCGCGGCTGCTCGCCGTCGACGACGACGCGCGCCGCCGCCTCGCGGCGACGCTGCTCGCGCTCGCCGAGCAGAGCGACGTGTCGTCGCTGCACGTGCTGTTCCCGACCGAGCCCGAAGCGCAGTTGTTCGACTCGATGGGGATGATGCTGCGCCAGGGCGTGCAGTTCCACTGGGTCAACGACGGCTATCGCCACTTCGACGATTTCCTCGGCACGCTCGAGCAGAAGAAGCGCAAGAACATCCGCGCCGAACGCCGCAAGGTGCGCGACGCGGGCGTGACGTTCCGGCGCCTGGGCGGCGACGCGATCAGCGATGCCGACTGGCGCTTCTTCGCGCGCTGCTACCGGCAAACCTATCGCGAGCACTATTCGAGCCCGTACCTGAACCTCGACTTCTTCCGCGCGCTCGGCGCGACGATGCCGGAGA
This sequence comes from Burkholderia sp. SRS-46, assembly GCF_004343775.1. Lineage (GTDB taxonomy): Bacteria > Pseudomonadota > Gammaproteobacteria > Burkholderiales > Burkholderiaceae > Burkholderia. The sequence continues at coordinate 73,287 of NZ_PTXL01000006.1, forward strand.
ACCTGCTGCTCGTGATCGCCGAGGCCGACGGCCGGCCGATCGCGAGCGCACTCGCGGTCTACCAGCGCGATGCGCAAGGCGGCGGCACGCTGTACGGCCGCTACTGGGGCGCGCTCGAGCACGTGCCGTGCCTGCACTTCGAAACCGCGTACTACCAGCTGCTCGAGTTCTGCATCGACGCGGGGCTCGACACGTTCGAAGGCGGCGCGCAGGGCGAGCACAAGCTCGCGCGCGGCTTCCTGCCGACCGTCACGCACTCCGCGCACTGGCTCGCGCATCCGGCGTTCTCGGATGCGGTGTCGCGCTTCCTCGAACGCGAGACGGATCATATCCACGCGTATGTCGACGAGCTGCGCGACCACAATCCGTTCAAGCGCGGCGGGGAATAGCGCGCGATGAGCGCGCAGCTGAGCCGCGTTCGCGACGGGCACCGCGAGATGCCGGCGTTGACGCGCGCGTTTTCTGCGACACTGGCGGCTTCGCATTTCGCCGCCCCGCCATGTCCTGGTTCCTGTATCTGATCGAGTGCGCCGACGGCAGCGTCTACACCGGCATCACCACCGACGTCGCCGCGCGCTTCGACGAACACGCGGCCGGCAAGGGCGCGCGCTACACGCGCTCGCGCAAACCGCGCGCGGTGCTCGCATCGTTCCCGCTCGCCGATCGGTCGAGCGCGTCGCGTGCCGAGTATTGGGTCAAGCAGCTGAGCCCGAAGCAGAAGCGCGAGCTGGCCGCGGGCAAGCGAACGCTCGATTCGGTGCTGCCGGCCGTCGTGGCAGCCGACACGGGCGTGGAGGAAGCGACCGAGTCGGACGGCCAAGCGCGCAAGCGCGCGAACGGCGGCACGCGTCGCGGGCGGGCCGCGGTCGCGGACGCGGACGCGGCGCCGGTGGACGCGCCCGTTGCCGTCGCGGACAGCTCGAACGGCACATTGACGAAACGCGGCCGTCCTGCGGCAAAGGGATCGCCGACGCGCGTGGCGGCAGCGGCAAAGAAAACGGCGACAAAAAAGCGGGCATCGACCGCCGACATCGCGGCAGGCCCGAACACAGCCGCGCCGAAACGCCGCCGTGCCGAAACCAGGACATCGTCGCCCCGTGCCGGTGCCGCCGGGAAGGCGACGCAGAAGAAGGCGGCGGCGACCGCCGGCGCAGCGGCAGGCGCGAACGCCCCGAAACGCGGCCGCGCCGCGGCGAAAGCTTCGCTGCCCGGCGCGGGTCCGGTCGCCAAGGCCAAGCCGACGCGTCGGGCAGCCTCGAAGAAAAGCGGCGCAACGAGCCCGGTCGCCACGACACCGGCCCCCACCCCTGCACCGAAGAAAACCGCCCGCGCAAAACAAAACCGCGCGGCCTCCTGAGGAGGCACGCGCGGTTGCGCATCGAACGGGCCGGCCGTCGCGGCCGGCACGCCGCTTACTTCTTGTAGTTCGCGGCGCCGTCGGTGATTTCCTTGTGCGCGGCGTCAATGCCGGCCCAGCCCTCGACCTTCACCCACTTGCCCTTCTCGAGCGCCTTGTACTGCTCGAAGAAGTGCTTGATCTGGTCCTTCAGGTACTCGGGCACGTCGTCGATCGACTTCAGGTTCGCCGTCATCGGGCAGATCTTGTCGTGCGGCACCGCGACCAGCTTCGCGTCGACGCCCGACTCGTCGGTCATCTGCAGCATGCCCAGTACGCGCGAGCGCACGATCGAGCCGGCCAGCAGCGGGAACGGCGTGATCACCAGCACGTCGACCGGGTCGCCGTCGCCCGACAGCGTCTGCGGGATGTAGCCGTAGTTCACCGGGTAGCGCATGCCCGTGCCGATGAAGCGGTCGACGACGAGGAGGCCCAGCTCCTTGTCCGCTTCGTACTTCACCGGGTCGCTTTGCGCGGGAATCTCGATGATGACGTTGAAATCTTGCGGCAGGTCCTTGCCGGCCGGAACATGATTGAAGCTCATGAGCGTTCTCTGTGGGTCGAAGGGAATTCGGGACAGGGCACGCCGCGGGCGGGGCACGCGCCGCCGGCATGTCCGGAAAGAATGCGCCATTATAGCCAATCGACCGGTGGCGTCCGGATGACGAACGGCGCGATAATCGCGCTGATCGTCCGCCCGTCGAACAATACACAGCATTGCACGGGATCGGAGCCGGCCCCAGGGTGCGCGCTCCGATCAATCGCGAAGCATGGGCCGGCCCGCGCGCTGAAGCGCCGACGCCGGTCCACAGTGACAGGAGCAGGCATGGAAGAGGCGAAGCATTTCATCGCGGGTGAGTGGACCCTTCCCGCGCAACTGGAGACGATCCCGGTCGTGGATCCGTCCGACGGCCAGCCGTTCGCGGCGATCGCGCGCGGCTCCGCCGCCGACGTCGAGCGCGCGGTCGCCGCGGCCCGCGACGCGTTCTCGGGTGCGTGGGGCGCCGCCAGCGCCGCCGAGCGCGGCCGCGTGCTGCAACGGCTGTCGGCCCTCGTCATGGCCCACCTCGAGGAGCTCGCCGCGCTCGAGGCGCGCGATACCGGCAAGCCGATCCGGCAGGCGCGCGCCGATGCCGCCACGCTCGCGCGCTACCTGGAGTTCTACGCGGGCGCCGCCGACAAGCTGCACGGCGAGACCCTCCCCTATCAGGCCGGCTTCATGGTGCTGACGGTGCGCGAGCCGCACGGCGTCACCGGCCACATCGTGCCGTGGAACTACCCGATGCAGATCTTCGGGCGCAGCGTCGGCGCGGCGCTCGCGGCCGGCAACGCGTGCGTCGTCAAGCCGGCCGAGGACGCGTGCCTGTCGGTGCTGCGCGTCGCGACGCTGGCCGCCGAGGCGGGGCTGCCGGCCGGCGCGCTCAACATCGTCACCGGCTATGGCCACGAGGCGGGCGCGGCGCTCGCCCGCCATCCGGACATCAACCACATCTCGTTTACCGGCTCGCCCGCGACCGGCAAGCTCGTCGCACAGATGGCCGCCGAGAACCACGTGCCCGTCACGCTCGAGCTCGGCGGCAAGTCGCCGCAGATCGTGTTCGCGGACGCCGATCTCGACGCCGCGCTGCCGGTGCTCGTCGACGCGATCATCCAGAACGGCGGGCAGACCTGCTCGGCGGGCAGCCGCGTGCTGATCGAGCGCGCGGTGTACGAGCCGCTCGTCGAGCGGCTCGCGACCGCGTTCAACGCGCTGAAGGTCGGCCCGAGCCACGCGAACCTCGACTGCGGCCCGCTGATCAACGCGAAGCAGCAGCAGCGCGTGTGGGATTTCCTGTCCGATGCGCAGCACGACGGCATCCCGATGGCCGCGCACGGCCAGGTCATGCCGGACGCGCCCGAAAGCGGCTTCTACCAGGCGCCCGCGCTGCTGCGCGACGTGCCGCCGACGCACCGGCTCGCGCAGGAGGAGGTCTTCGGCCCGGTGCTCGCCGCGATGCGCTTCACCGACGAGGAGGAAGCGATCGCGCTTGCGAACGGCACGCCGTACGGCCTGGCCGCGGGCGTGTGGACGCGCGACGGCGCACGCCAGCTGCGCCTCGCGCGACGCATCCGCGCGGGCCAGGTGTTCGTCAACAACTACGGCGCGGGCGGCGGCGTCGAGCTGCCGTTCGGCGGCACCGGCCACTCGGGCCACGGCCGCGAAAAGGGCTTCGAGGCGCTGTACGGCTTCACGGTGCTGAAAACCATCGCGATCCGGCACGGCTGATCGCGCGGCGGCCGTGCTCGGCCGCCCGACGAAACAAGAAGGCAACCCCCACACAAGGAGACTCACCATGCGGTTGAGCGGCAAGACGGCGATCGTCACGGGCGGCGGCTCGGGCTTCGGCGAAGGCATCGCGAAGACGTACGCGCGCGAAGGCGCGAACGTCGTCGTCAACGACCTGAACGGCGCGGCGGCCGAGCGCGTCGCGAGCGAGATCGCGCTCGCGGGCGGCAAGGCGATCGCGGTGACCGGCGACGTGTCGAAAGGCGACGACTGGCGCGCGCTGCTGGCCGCCGCGCTCGACGATTTCCACGCGGTGCAGATCGTCGTCAACAACGCCGGCACCACGCATCGCAACAAGCCGGTGCTCGACGTGACCGAGGCGGAGTTCGACCGCGTCTATGCGGTCAACATGAAGAGCCTCTACTGGTGCGTGCAGACGCTCGTGCCGTACTTCCGCGCGCAAGGCGGCGGCGTGTTCGTGAACGTCGCGTCGACGGCCGGCGTGCGGCCGCGCCCAGGCCTCGTCTGGTACAACAGCACGAAGGGCGCGATGATCACCGCGAGCAAGTCGCTCGCCGCCGAACTCGGCGCCGACCGCATCCGCGTGAACTGCATCAACCCGGTGCTCGGCGAGACCGCGCTGATGACCGAGTTCATGGGCTGCGAGGACACCCCGGAAAACCGCCGGCGCTTTCTCGCGACGATCCCGCTCGGCCGCTTCTCGACGCCGCAGGACATCGCGAACGCGGCGCTCTACCTCGCGTCGGACGAGGCGGAATTCATCACCGGCGTGTGCCTCGAAGTCGACGGTGGGCGCTGCATCTAGCCCGCATCCCGCCGTCCCGCGCGTTGCAACCGGCCGTCCCCCCGGCCGGCACGACACCAATGCCCCGCTGCGCTCGCGCGCCAGCCGGGGCCGATCGCGAAGCATCGGGCCGGAGCAGGCGCGCAAGCGCCGCTCCGGCCGACCAAGGAGACAACATGGCAACGTCAACGCATTCTCTGCCGGGCTCGTCCGGCGCATTCGAGGAAGCAACCTACCGCAAGGTCTCGTGGCGGCTCACGCCGCTCCTGCTGCTGTGCTACGTGGTCGCCTATCTCGACCGCGTGAACGTCGGGTTCGCGAAGCTGCAGATGGCCAGCGACCTGAACCTGAGCGACACCGTCTACGGCCTCGGCGCCGGCATCTTCTTCTTCGGCTACTTCCTGTTCGAGATACCGAGCAACATCATCCTGCACAAGGTCGGCGCGCGCCTGTGGATCGCGCGCATCATGGCGACCTGGGGCGTGATCTCGATCCTGACGATGTTCGTCACGACGCCCACGATGTTCTACGTGATGCGCTTCCTGCTCGGCGTCGCCGAAGCGGGCTTCTTTCCCGGCGTGATCCTCTACCTGACCTACTGGTACCCCGCGCACCGGCGCGGCCGGATGACGACCTTCTTCATGACGGCCGTGGCCTTGTCCGGCGTGATCGGCGGGCCGATCTCGGGCTACATCCTGAAGACGTTCGACGGGCTGAGCGGCTGGCACGGCTGGCAGTGGCTGTTCCTGCTCGAAGGCATCCCGTCGGTGCTGGCCGGCGTGCTGGTGTTCTTCGCGCTCGACGACCGGATCGCGAAGGCGACCTGGCTGACCGACGAGGAAAAGGCGCTGCTCGCCCGCAACGTCGACGCGGAGGAAGCAGTCAAGGAAGACCCGTCGCTCGGCGCCGTGATGGCGAGCCCGCGCGTGTGGCTGATGGCGCTGATCTACTTCTCGTTCGTGATGGGGCTCTACGGCGTCGGCTTCTGGCTGCCGACGATCATCAAGGCGACCGGCGTCAGCGACGCGTTCGCGATCGGCCTGCTGTCGGCGATTCCGTACGCGGCCGCGGTGGTCGCGATGATCCTGATCGCCCGCAGCGCCGACAAGCGCCGCGAACGGCGCTGGCACCTGGCGATCCCGGCCGCATTCGGCGCGCTCGGGCTCGTGCTGTCGGTGCTGTGGGCGCACGAGACCGCGCTCGCGATGCTCGGCCTCACGCTCGCGACGATGGGCATCCTCACCACGCTGCCGCTGTTCTGGAGCATGCCGACCGCCTTCCTCGGCGGCACGGCGGCCGCGGCCGGCATCGCGATGATCAACTCGATCGGCAACCTCGCGGGCTTCCTGAGCCCGTACCTGATGGGCTGGCTCAAGCAGGCGACGGGCGCGAACGACACCGGCATGTACATGCTCGCCGGGTTCCTCGTGCTCGGCGGCCTGCTCGCGCTGTCGGTGCCGAAGCGGCTGGTCGACCGGTAACGCGCACGCGGCGCGCCGCCCTCGCCCGCCGAAAAACAAACACCCCGAGCGCCATCCGGCGGTCGGGGTGTTTTGTTCAGCAGGCGCGCCGGCCGTGAACCGCGTCAGACCACGGTGATCGCGAGCGCGCTTTCGCGGTAGTGCCTGGCCGCCTTGTCGGTTTCGCCGAGATGCTCGAACAGCCGCGCGAGCGCACGGTGCGTGCGCACCTTGAGCGCCTCGTTGTCGGCGAGCTTCAGCGCCGCCTCGAGGAACGACTGCGCCTTGCCCCACAGCTGCTGCTGCTGGCAGAGGCGGCCGAGCGCGAACAGCAGGTCGGCATCTTCCGGATGATCCTTCTTCCAGCCTTCCGCCTTCTGGATCAGCGGCAGCGCGTCGCCGCCGGCGGTGTCCGGATAGCGGCGCAGCAGGCGCGCGTCCCAGTGGTGCGCGAGCGCCTCCTCGACGATGCGGCGCGCTTCCGGCCGGCGTTCGAGCGAGACGAGCAGATCGGCCGCCAGATCGGCGAGACGCGGCGACTGCCGCTCGGTGGCCGACAGCGACTGCCAGACCTCGAGCAGCGCGTCCGGATCGTGACGGCGCTCGCGCAGCAGGTTCTCGGCCGCCTGCTGGCGCAGCCGCACGGCCGCGGCCGGGTGCAGCGCCTCGCGCTTCTCGAGCGCCTTCGCGAGCTTCAGCACTTCGGCCCAGTTCTTCAGCTGCTGCTGCGCGCGCAGCGCGACCTGCTGCGCATGGATGCGCTTGCCGCCCGCCTGCATCTCGGACAGCGCGGCGAGCGCGCCGTCGGCATCGCGCCCGTCGGCGCGCATGTCGGCGGCGGCGAGCAGGCGCGCATCCTGCCACTCGGGCGAATCGACCTTCGACAGCCAGTCGTCGCGGCGCGCGTATTCGTGCATGCGGTGCGCGGCGGTGGCCGCGACGAGGCTCGCCGCGCCCTGGTTCGCGTCGATCGACAGCGCGTCGCGCGCGGCCTTCTCGGCACGCGAGAAGCGGCCCGCGTACAGGTTCGCGATCGCGTCGCGCAGCGATGCCTGCGCCTTCTCGTTGCGCGAGCGGGCGCGATACGCGGCGACCCGCTGCGGCATGCGCCAGATGTTGCGCACGATGCGCAGCAGCGCGTAGACGACGATGAACAGCACGACGATCGCGAACACGAACAGGTTCAGCGACAGGTCGACCCGGTACGGCGGGTACACGAGCAGTACCTGCCCGGTATCGAAACGGCCGACGGTGGCCAGCGCCGCGGCGATCGCGAACAGGATCGCGAGCCAGACGATTCCTCTGAGCGTCATCGTTACCCCCGGCTCTTGAACTGCTGAACGGCGTTCAGGCTGGTGTTCAGGTTCGGCACCGCGACCGCGAGCGACGCGCCGTCGACCTGCTTCAGCAGATCCTCGACGGTCTGCGTGTCCTTCGCCGCGTGGTCGAAATACTTCGCGAGCGACGCCTGCGCGGCGTGCAGGTCGGCCTTCATCGCGGCGTCGTTGCGCGCGAGCAGCGACAGCCGGGCGGTCAGCAGCCGCAGCTTCACGTTCTCGCGCACGAAGTAGCCCTGTTCGGGCGACGCGAGCATCGCGTCCGCGTTGTCGATGCGGCGCACCTGCACGAGGCCCTTCAGCTGCTCGCCGATGCCGGCCGAGAAGCCATGCCACCACGCCTTCCAGCGCGGCTCGCCGGTCGCGGCGGCCGTCTGCGCGGCATCCGCCGGCGTGACCGCCTTCGGCGCCGTGTGCGGCACGATCGCCTCGCCGGCGAGCGGCAGCGCGTCGACCTTCGCGATCGCATCGTCGAGCTTGATCGCGAGGCCCGTGAGATCCGCGGACGGCGCGGCCTTCAGCTTCTCGATGTCCTGCGCGAGCGCCTTGCGCACCGTGACGGCCTGCGCGCTCTGCGACGTCGCGAGGCGCGCGTCGGCGTTCTGCAGCGCGATCAGCGCGAGCTGGGTGTTGCCGGTCAGCTGCAGCTGCTGGCTCGCGCTCGACAGCATCTGGTCGACTTCCTCGAACATCCAGGCGTCGCGGTTGCGCGCGAGATCCTGGTATTGCTGCTGGAGCGCCTGCTGCGCGTTCTGCGCGTCGGCGAGCTTGCCGTCGAGCTGGGCAAGCTGCGTGTCGACCTGGTGCGTGCTGGCGAGCGCCTGCTCGGTCTTCATGCGGGTCTCGGCGGCCTGCGCGTCGAGCGACTTCTGGCGCGCGACCAGCGTGTCGTCGAGGCGGTCGACCTTGCGGTTCAGCGCATAGCCGCCGACGCCCGCCGCGCAGCCGAGCACGACGACGACGAGCCACAGGAACGCACTGCCGCCGCGGCGCGCGGGCGGCTCGGGCGACCGGTAAGGCGGACTGGCGGGCGCGGCGGATGCGGCGGCCGGCTGGGAAGCGACGCTTTTGGAATCGTTGGTATCAGTCATGCGTTTAGTCACCGGTGCGGCTGTCGCCGGTTGGACGGCCTCGTCGGCCATCGATCGAAACGCGCGGACGATGCGCTCATCGCCCGCGCCGGTCAGCGTAATCCTATCAAAACCCAATGCCCGCGCGGTCTGCTCGATCCGCGGGTGCGGCGTCACGAGTGGCGCATGCTTCAGCGCGTCGATCTCGGCATCGGTGAGATGCGCGTGCGCGAGTTCGTGCAGGTTGCGCACGCCTTCCGAGCTCGTGACGAGCCACGCATGCGGTTCGCCGCCGAGCAGCGCATGCACGCGCTCCCACATGCCGATGCGCGGCTCCGGCACCACGCGGCGATATGCGGCGACGAGCTGCACGTCGGCGCCCGCGTCGCGCAGCCGGTCGGCCAGCCATTCGCGGCCGCCGTCGCCGCGCACGATCAGCACGCGCCGGCCGGCGAGCGCGGCCGCGCCGCCGAACGCGGCCTCGATGCACGCGAACAGGCTTTCGGAGTCGTAATGCGGCGCGCTGCCGTCGTCGGGCGCCTGCGGCGCGATCACCCGATAGGCGGGCGCGGCGATGCCGTGACGCTCGAGCGCGGCGACGCTGCCCGGGCCGACGACGCCGACCGGCAGCGCGTTCGGCCAGATCGCGCCGTACTGCGCGAGCGCGCGGTCGATCGCGTTCGGCGACACGAAGATCACCAGCGCGTAGTCAGCCAGCGCCGCGAACGCGGCGTCGAGCGGCGCCGGATCGTCGAGCGGCGCGATATCGATCAGCGGAAAGTCGAGGACGTCGCAGCCGGCTTCGGCCAGTTGCGCCGCGAGCCCGGTGGACTGGCCGTCCGGGCGGGTCAGGACGGCGGTGAACGCGCGTGCGCCGCCCGCCATCAGGCGTCGCCCTTGCCGGCCTGCGAGCCGGCGAGCAACGCGTGGACGATGTCGAGCGCGCCCTGCGCTTCCAGCTCGTCGGAGACCGCGCGGCCGAGCGCGAGCGCGTCGGCGACGGTCATCACCGCCGCGCATGCGTCGGCCGTCAGCACGCGCTTGCCGTCGGTGGTCGACACGCGGCCCGTCAGGTACAGCTCGCCCGCGCGCCACACCGCGTGCGCGGCGAGCGGCACCTCGCAGCTGCCGCCGAGCGCGCGCGACACCATCCGCTCGGCCTCGACCGCGAGCGCGGTCGCATGGTCGTGCAGCGGCGCGAGCCACGCGGCGACGTCGGCGCGGTGCGCCGCGATCTCGATGCCGAGCGCGCCCTGGCCGGCCGCCGGCGGGCTGTCCTCGACGTCGAGCAGCGCGCGGATCCGCGCCTCGAGGCCGAGGCGCTTGAGCCCGGCCGCCGCGAGGATGATCGCCGCGTAGTCGCCACGGTCGAGCTTCGACAGGCGCGTGTCGAGGTTGCCGCGCAGCGGCTGCACCTGCAGGTGCGGGTAGCGCGCGCGCAGCATCGCCTCGCGGCGCAGGCTCGACGTGCCGACCACGGCGCCGGCCGGCAGCGCGTCGAGCGACGCGTAGTCGTTCGACACGAACGCGTCGCGCGGGTCTTCGCGGCTCATGATCGCCGCGAGCGCGAAACCGTCCGGCAGCGCCATCGGCACGTCCTTCAGCGAATGCACGGCGAGATCCGCGCGGCCGTCGGCGAGCGCGTTCTCCAGCTCCTTCACGAACAGGCCCTTGCCGCCGACCTTCGACAGCGTCCGATCGAGAATTTGATCGCCACGGGTCGTCATCCCGAGGATTTTCACGTCACAAGCTGGATATAATTTGCGCAGCGCATCACGCACATGTTCGGCTTGCCACATCGCCAGGCGGCTCTCGCGCGAAGCAATCGTCAGCGTCGCCGGCGGCTGTGCCCGTTGCGGCTCGGCCGAAAGGATCTCGGAATTCATTGCAGGAACATCGAAGGACGGGATTGAAGATCGAACAATGGTAGCACGCACGCCCGCGCCCGCCCGGGCGCGGAGCCGGCCCCGGCGCCGCCTGGCGCGGGCCGCGGCGCGGATGCGCGGAAGTGCCGCAGAAGTCGCAGGTTGCTGGACCGCAGTCCCCGCAGTCCCTTTTCACTCGAGCTTTCCCAAGGAAACCCATCGTGAAGTCTTCCGGATCGGCGCGTACGGCGCGCCGCAATGCTGCCTTGCCCTCCTCCGATGCCCAGACGGGCTCAGTCGACGCCGCCGCGAACGGCCGTGCGAAACCGGCAACCAAACCGAAAGACCCGATACGTCCGACCAAACGCGCGGCCAAAGCCACCGACGCGGCCGCCACGGTGGCGAAGCCGAGCGCCCGCACGCGCGAGGACAAGGACCGCCCGCTGTTCGAGGACATCCGCTTCCTCGGCCGCCTGCTCGGCGACGTCGTGCGCGAGCAGGAAGGCGACGCGGTGTTCGACGTGGTCGAGACGATCCGCCAGACCGCGGTGAAATTCCGCCGCGAGGACGACCGCGAGGCCGCCCAGACGCTCGAGAAGAAACTGCGCAAGCTGACGCCGGAGCAGACGGTGAGCGTCGTGCGCGCGTTCAGCTATTTCTCGCACCTCGCGAACATCGCCGAGGACCGCCACCACAACCGGCGCCGCCGCATCCACGCGCTCGCCGGCTCCGCGCCGCAGCCCGGCACCGTCGCGTTCGCGCTCGACCAGCTGAAGCAGGCGGGCGGCGCGTCGAAGGGCGTGCTGCAGCGCTTCTTCGACGACGCGCTGATCGTGCCCGTGCTGACCGCGCACCCGACCGAGGTGCAGCGCAAGAGCATCCTCGACGCGCAGCACGACATCGCGCGGCTGCTCGCCGAGCGCGACCAGCAACTGACCACCCGCGAGCGCGCGTACAACGAATCGATGCTGCGCGCGCGCGTGACCGCGCTGTGGCAGACGCGGATGCTGCGCGACGCGCGCCTGACCGTCGGCGACGAGATCGAAAACGCGCTGTCGTACTACCGCGCGACCTTCCTCGACGAGCTGCCCGCGCTGTACGGCGACATCGAGGCCGCGCTCGCCGAGCACGGCCTGCCCGCGCGCGTGCCGGCGTTCTTCCAGATGGGCAGCTGGATCGGCGGCGACCGCGACGGCAACCCGAACGTGACGGCCACGACGCTCGACGAGGCGATCAACCGCCAGGCCGCGGTAATCCTCGAGCACTACCTGGAGCAGGTGCACAAGCTCGGCGCCGAGCTGTCGGTGTCGAACCTGCTGGTCGGCGCGAACGACGCGGTGAAGGCGCTCGCCGCCGCGTCGCCCGACCAGTCGCCGCACCGCGTCGACGAACCGTACCGCCGCGCGCTGATCGGCATCTACACGCGGCTTGCCGCGAGCGCGCGCGTGCGCGTGGGCGAAGGCACCGTGCCGGTGCGCAGCGCCGGGCGCGGCGCGGCGCCGGTGCGCGCGACGCCGTACGCCGATTCCGAGGATTTCGTGCGCGACCTCAAGGTGCTGATGGAATCGCTCGCCGAGCATCACGGCGCGTCGCTCGCCGCGCCGCGCCTCGCGCCGCTCGCGCGTGCAGCCGAGGTGTTCGGCTTCCATCTCGCGAGCATCGACCTGCGGCAGAGCTCCGACATCCACGAGACGGTCGTCGCCGAGCTGTTCGCACGTGCCGGCGTCGAGGCCGACTACGCGGCGCTCGCCGAGGCCGACAAGCTGCGCGTGCTGCTCGCGGCGCTCGCCGATCCGCGGCCGCTGCGCTCGCCGTACTTCGAGTACTCGGCGCTCGCGCAGAGCGAGCTCGGCGTGTTCGAGAAGGCGCGCGCGGTGCGGGCGCAGTTCGGCCCGCGCGCGGTGCGCAACTACATCATCTCGCACACCGAGACGGTCAGCGACCTCGTCGAGGTGCTGCTGCTGCAGAAGGAAACCGGCCTGCTCGAAGGCACGCTCGGCGCGAAGCATGGCGGCGCGAAGAACGGCCTGATGGTGATCCCGCTGTTCGAGACGATTCCCGACCTGCGCGACGCGTCGCGGATCATGCGCGAATACTTCGCGCTGCCGGGCGTCGAGGCGCTGGTCGCGCACCAGGGCGGCGAGCAGGAAGTGATGCTCGGCTACTCGGACAGCAACAAGGACGGCGGCTTCCTCACGTCGAACTGGGAGCTGTATCGCGCCGAGCTCGCGCTCGTCGACCTGTTCCGCGAGCGCGGCATCACGCTGCGGCTGTTCCACGGCCGCGGCGGCACGGTCGGCCGCGGCGGCGGCCCGACCTACCAGGCGATCCTGTCGCAGCCGCCCGGCACCGTGAACGGCCAGATCCGCCTGACCGAACAGGGCGAGGTGATCGCGAGCAAGTTCGCGAACCCGGAAATCGGCCGGCGCAACCTCGAAACCGTCGTCGCCGCGACGCTCGAGGCGTCGCTGCTGCCGCAGTCGAACGCGCCCGCGCACCTGCCGGCGTTCGAGACGGCGATGCAGGCGCTGTCCGATGCCGCGATGGCGTCGTACCGCGCGCTCGTCTACGAGACGCCCGGCTTCACCGACTACTTCTTCTCGTCGACGCCGATCAGCGAGATCGCCGAGCTGAACATCGGCAGCCGGCCCGCGTCGCGCAAGCTGCAGGATCCGAAGCACCGCCGGATCGAGGATCTGCGCGCGATTCCGTGGGGCTTCTCGTGGGGCCAGTGCCGCCTGCTGCTCACCGGCTGGTACGGCTTCGGCGGCGCGGTGGCCGCGTATCTCGACGGCGCGAAGGACGATGCCGAGCGCGGCAAGCGTCTCGCGCTGCTGAAGAAGATGCACAAGACCTGGCCGTTCTTCTCGAACCTGCTGTCGAACATGGACATGGTGCTCGCGAAGACCGATCTCGCGGTCGCCTCGCGCTATGCGCAGCTGGTCGCGGACAAGAAGCTGCGCAAGCACGTGTTCGACCGGATCGTCGCCGAATGGGAGCGCACGTCGCAGGCGCTGGCCGAGATCACCGGCCACGGCACGCGGCTCGCGACCAACCCGCTGCTCGCGCGTTCGATCAAGAACCGCTTCCCGTATCTCGATCCGCTGAACCACCTGCAGGTCGAGCTGATCAAGCGGCACCGCGCGGGCGACACCAACGCGCGGCTGCGGCGCGGGATTCACCTGACCATCAACGGGATCGCGGCCGGCCTGCGCAACACGGGCTGATCCGCTGCCGGGCGCGGCGCGTGCGATGCATGCGCCGCGCCGGGCCAACCCGGGCCGCGACACCGCCTGCCGGTGTCGCGGCCCGTTCGGTTTCGGGGCTGCCGCGCGCCGCGCTCAGCGCGCGTCGATCAGCAGCGCATCGTGCTCGAACGAGCCGTCCGGCTGCACCGCGTAATGGCTGCGCACCTCGTCGGGCGCGTGTGCCCACAGCGCGCGCAGGCCCGTCACGCTGTCCGCCGGCGTGCGGATCCGCGCGACCCACGTGTCGAAATCGATCGGCAGGCGCCAGCGGCTCGCCACCTGCGCGTCGAAGCCTGCGCCGCGGAACATCGCGAGCCATTCGTCGGCCCGGTAGTCGCGCACGTGCGACGCGTCGCGCAGCACCTCCGCCGCTTGCAGGTAGGTATCGAGGAGCGGATGGTCGTGGCCCGCGATATCGATCATCAGCACCCGGCCGCCCGGCTTCAGCACGCGGCGCATCTCGGCGAGCGCCGCGCGCACGTCGTGCCAGTGATGCGCGCTCATCCGGCTCACGATCCAGTCGAACGTCGCCGCGTCGAACGGCAGCCGCTCGGCCGGCCCGTGGCAGGTGCGGATGTTCGCGAAACCGCGCTCGCGCGCCGCCGCGTCGACGGTTGCGAGCATCTGCGGCGCGAGGTCGTAGGCGACGACGTCGCGCGCATGCGGCGCGACCGCGAAGCTCGCGTGGCCCGCGCCGCAGCCGAGGTCGAGCACCGTGGCGCCCGGCGTCGCGCGCACCGCGTCGGCGAGCGCCTGCAGGTCGGCGCCCGTCGCGTGCACGGCGCTCGTGAGGTAGGCGGCGGCCGTCGAGCCGAACGCGTCGGCGACCTGATCGTGATGTTTCATCGCATTTTCTCCTTTCAGCACTTGCTCGGCTCTGTGCAAAGCCTGGCGGGCCCCGTCCACACCGAAGCGGGCGGACGCGTGAGCCGCTACAATAGGCCCGCACCTGTACCAGTACAAGTTAAGCAGTTATTCTGGTATTCGATCCACCTGCCTGATGTCCGCCGCATGAGCCTTCCGCCCGCCGCCCCCACTCCGCCGCTCGACGCATCGCCCGCCCGCGCGCTCGGCGATTTCATCCGCACGCACCGCGAGCGCCTGTCGCCGCAGGCCGTCGGCCTGCCGCCCGGCCCGCGCCGCCGCACGCCGGGGCTGCGGCGCGAGGAAGTCGCGCAGCTGTGCGGGGTCAGCCCGACCTGGTACACGTGGATCGAGCAGGGCCGCCCGGTGTCCGCGTCAGCCGACGCGCTCGCGCGGATCGCGGTCGCGCTGCAGCTGTCGCGGGCCGAGCGCGCGTACCTGTTCGAACTGGCCGCGCAGCGCGACCCGGCCGAGCCCGACGTCGCCGGCGGCGACCTGCCGCCGACGCTTGCCGCCACGGTCGCCGCGATCGCGACGCCCGCGTACGTGCTCGACCGGCAATGGAACGCGCTCGCGTGGAATGCGCCGGCCGCCGCGCTGTTCACCGGCTGGCTCGACGGCGATCACGACCGCAACCTGTTGCGCTTCACGTTCATGTCGCCGGCCGCGCGCGCGCTGATCGTCGACTGGGAGACACGCGCGCGCCGGCTCGCCGCCGAATTCCGCGCGGATTCGATCCGCCACCTGAGCGACGCGCCGACCCGCGCGCTGATCGATGCGCTGACGGCCGGCAGCGACGCGTTTGCGCAGTACTGGGCGTCGCAGGACGTGTTCGAGCGCGAAGGCGGCCAGCGCGAGTTCGATCACCCGGCCGAAGGCCGGCTCGTGTACCAGCAGATCACGCTGAAGCCCGCGCACCGCGAGGATCTGAAGCTCGTCGTGCTGGTGCGCGCGTGACGCCGCTCAGAAGCTGATCGTCGCGGTGATCGTGTCGCTGTAGTTGCCCGGCGCGGGCGTGACCTGCGCCGGCACGCGCCCGTAGACAGTGATGGACTGCGCGAGGCCGCTGCCGGTGCCGGTCGCCATCGACGTGCCGCTGGTGCCGTCGCCCCATGGCTGCGTGAAGCCGGCATCCCGATAGAGCTGGTAGGCGACCGAGCCCCCGCCGCCGCTGCGCTGCATCGTGCGCGCGGCGACGTTGGTGCTGCCGCCACCGTTCAGCGCGATCTGGAACGCATCGCCGTTCGTGCACTGTGCGCTGATCGAGCCGCTTGCCGATAGCGCCGAATTGAGCAGACCCGTCGCGGGAAACGCAACATTGGTCGCATTGATCACGCAGTTGTTGATGACGGTCGCGTTGGTGGCATACGCGAACGTGCCCGCCGACGCCTGCGACGTGCACGGCACCAGCTGAATGCCGAGCAGCGCGAAGTTGTAGCTGTACGACGCCTGGTTCCCGGCGAAGGTCTGCGAGTAGAGCGTGCTGCCGTTGTTGACGCTCGGCACCGTGGGCTGGTTCGGCGCGATGCGGCCGTAGACGGTCAGGGTCGCGTTCGCGGTCGTGCCGAGCCCCGGCTTCGCCACCGTGACCGACATCGGCGTCGTGCCGCTCGCGACCGCGCCCCAGGTCTGCGTATAGCCATTGTCCTGGTACAGGTCGTACTGCATCTGGTTGGTCCCGTTCGTCATCGCGCGCGGGCTCGCGACGCCGAGATTCAGGCAGACGAGCGCGGTCGTGTTCAGGCTCAGCGTATCCCACGTGCACGTCACGCCCACCGTGCTGGTGGTCGTGTACGCGAGTTGCGAGATCGGGCTGACCGAGCCGAAGCTCGTCGTCTGCGCGCTCACCGTGCAGCTGTCCGCGTGTGCCGGCAGCCATGGCGCGAACAGCAGCGCGACCAGCAGCCAGCACGACACCCGACGCAGAGTCCGGCACGCCCCTACGACCCGCAGCTCCGTCATGGTTTTCCCCAAAGAAACGCGTCCGTCCCGGCAGCGCGTTGATCCAGATCAAGCCGCCCAGGCACGCAATATTCAGACAATGCGAACCACTCGGCATTTCTACCATTGCACGCAACCAAATGCGTAGAGTAGTCTAGTCAGACGAATGTGCGGTTCCGTCAACACGGCGGCGCATTACGCGGTTCGGGCACCGCGGGCCGGGGCGACACTCCCTGAACGGCTGGAGACCATCACAATGAACGCCATCACGCGTCACGGGCTGTCCACCGCCATCGCGGCGGCCATCGCATTCACCCCGGCCTGGCACTCCGCCACCGCCGCCGTCTATTCCAACGGCACCGCCACCGCGCAGTTCAACGTCACGCTGACCATCCAGGCGAACTGCTCGGTCAGCGCGAACCCGCTCGCGTTCGGCACCTCCGGCGTGCTGTCCAGCGCGATCAACCAGCAGACCACGTTGTCGATCACCTGCAGCAACACGACGCCCTACAACGTCGGGCTCGACTCGGGCGGCGTCTCCGGCTCGACGGTCTCCGCGCGGCTGATGGCCGGCACGACCACCGGCAACACCGGCACGACGGTCGGCTTCCAGCTCTACCAGGACGCCGGCCATACGACGATCTGGGGGAACACGCAGGGCACCGACACCGTCGGCGGCACCGGCAACGGCTCCGCGCAGACGATCAACGTGTACGGCCAGGTGCAGACGCAGGCCACCCCGAAACCGGACACCTATCAGTCCACCGTCACCGCGACCGTCTTCTTCTGACGCGCCGTGGCGATCCGCCCCCGTTTCGTCGCCGCGCTATGCGCCGCGTCGGCCGCGACCGCGCCGGCGGCGACGCTGCAGATTGCACCGGTGACGCTCGAGCTGCCGCCGTCGGTCATGGCGGCAGGCGTCACGCTGAGCAATTCGGGCGTGCAGCCGATCTACGGCCAGGTGCGGACGTTCCGCTGGACGCAGGAGAACGGCGACGACGTGCTGACGCCGACCGATTCGCTCGCCGCGTCGCCGCCGCTGCTGCAGATCGGCGCGAACGCCGACCAGCTGATCCGCCTCGTGCGCACCGGGCGCGCGACGCCGGCCGCGGAGGAAAGCTATCGCGTGCTGATCGACGAGTTGCCCGCGCCCGGCACGCCGGCGCAGAACGGCATCACGATCCGCGTGCGCTACTCGGTACCGGTGTTCGTCGAGCCCGCCGCACCGCCCGCCCCGCCGCAGCTCGACTGGCGCGTCGAAGCCGATCCGCGGGGCCTGCGGCTGGCGGTCGCGAATCTCGGCGGCCGGCGCGCGCAGCTCTCCGCGGTGCAGCTCGTCGACGCGCACGGCAATGCGCACGAGGTCGCGCGCGGGCTGCTCGGCTACGCGCTGGCCGGCAGCGTGCGGCGCTGGCCGCTCAAGCTCGACGCGGGCCCGTCGCCGTTCGTGAAAGTCCGCGCGACGGTGAACACGCAACCCGTCGAGGCCCGGCTGACGCCGCGCTGAACCCGGCGCCGGCCCCCTCCCGCCCCGTTGCGCGTGCCGACGCTGCGACATGCCCACCGAACGACGCCTGCCAGGCGGCCCACGTGGCTCGCCGCCACCGCGACCGCCGCCGCCGTCATACTCGCGCTGGCGCTGCGTGCGGGCACCGTGGGCGCGCAGCCGGCGCCCCAGCCGCCTTCCGCCGCGCCGGAGCCCGGCGCGCTGTACCTCGACGTGTCGATCAACGGCGAGCCGACGCACCGGATCGCACGCTTCCGGCAGGCCGACGGTCACCTGTTCGCGGCATCGGCCGACCTGAACGACCTCGGCATCGCGACCGGCGAGCGCGCGAGCGCGCTGTCGAACACGTCGGTCGCGCTCGACACGCTGCCGGGCCTGCGCTACGACTACGATCCCGGCCGCCAGACGCTCGACCTGCGCGTGCCCGACGCGCTGCGCATTCCGCACACGTTCGACGCGCGCGGGCTCGAAGCCACGCCGCCGGCAACGTCCAGCCGGGGCATCGTGCTGAACTACGACGCGTACGCGCAGACCACCGCGCATTCGCCGCTCGCGGTCTGGACCGAGGCGCGCTACTTCGACCCGGCCGGCGTGTTCAGCAACACCGGCATCGGCTACTTCCGCCGCGACGGGCAGCGCTACATGCGCTACGACACGTCGTGGACGGTGTCCGACCCGCGCACGCTCACGACGACCCAGTTCGGCGACACCATCTCGTCGTCGCTGTCGTGGAGCCGCTCGTTGCGCGTCGGCGGCGTGCAGTGGCGCAGCAACTTCGGCCTGCGCCCCGATCTCGTGACCTTCCCGGTGCCGGCGCTGTCGGGCAGCGCGGTCGTGCCGTCGGCGGTCGACCTGTACGTGAACAACGTGCGCCAGTTCAGCGGCAACGTGCCGGGCGGCCCGTTCGTGATCAACAGCGTGCCGGGCATCACCGGCGCCGGCAACGCGACGGTGATCACGCGCGACGCGCTCGGCCGCACGATCGCCACGTCGATCCCGCTCTACGTCGACACGCGCCTGCTCGCGCCCGGCCTCGCCAGCTACTCCGTGGAAGCGGGCTTCCTGCGCCGCGCCTATGGCCAGAGCGCGTTCGACTATGCGCGCACGCCGGCCGCGAGCGGCTCGCTGCGCTACGGCGTCGGCGAGCGGCTGACGGCCGAGGCGCACGCCGAGGCGACCAGCGGCGTCTACAACGCCGGCGCGGGCGCGCTCGCGCGCATCGGCGACGGGGGCGTCGCGAACGCGTCGCTGGCCGTCAGCGCCGGGCGCTTCTCCGGCGCGCAGGCAGGCCTCGGCTACCAGTACGTGACGCCGCGCTTCTCGGTCGACGCGCAGACGCTGCGCGCGTTCGGCGGCTACGGCGACCTCGGCTCGCGAGAAGGCACGCCGGTCGCGACCATCAGCGACCGCGTGACGGTGTCGTTCCCGTTCCTGCGCGCGCAGACGCTGTCGTTCAGCTATCTCGGCCTCAAGTACCCGGGCGCGCCCGCGTCGCGGATCGGTTCGGCGACGTGGTCGGTCAACTTCGGGATGCGGGCGTCGATGACCGTCAGCGCGTTCCAGGATTTCCGGCAACACGACGCGCGCGGCTTCTTCGTCAGCCTGAGCATCGGCCTCGGCGACAACACGTCGGTCGCATCGAACGTCGGCCGGCAGAACGGCGAGTCGACCCGCGCGGTCAGCGCGTCGCGCGCGCCCGACTACGACGGCGGCTTCGGCTGGAACGTGCAGGCCGGCGAGAACGGCCCGCTGCGCTACAGCCAGGGGCAGCTGCAATACCTGGGCCGCGCGGGCCAGGTCACGCTGCTCGGGCAGACGTTCGGCGGGCAGCGCAACGCGTCGGTCGACGTGACCGGCGCGCTCGTGCTGATGAACGGCCAGTTGCTGACGGCGCGCCGCATCGACGACGGCTTCGCGCTCGTGTCGACCGATGCCGGGCGCGTGCCGGTGCTGCACCAGAACCGGCCGATCGGCGAGACCGACCGCGCGGGCTACCTGCTGGTGCCCGACCTGAGCGCGTACCAGCACAATCGCGTCGCGATCGACGCCACGACGCTGCCGGCCGACGCGCACCTCGTGGACACGACGCTCGACGTCGTGCCGCAGGCCCGCTCGGGCGTGCTCGCGCGTTTCCCGGTCACGCGCTACCGCGCGGCGTCGATCGCGCTGCGCACACCGGACGGCGCGCCGCTGCCGCCCGGCCTCGACGTCGTGCACGTCGAAAGCGGGCAGCGCACGATCGTCGGCTACGACGGCCTCACGTTCGTCGACGGCCTCGGCGCCGACAATCATCTGGAGATTTCGGGCGGCGGACGCCGTTGCGGCGTCGAATTCGCGTACCGTCGCCCGGACGACGGCACGCTGCCGCGCATCGGCCCGCTGACCTGCGCGCTGCGCTGACGCCCGGCCCGGTCGCGCGGCGGCGAATGCTAAAATCTCCCGATTCCCTCGCGGCGCACGCCGCCCAACCCCCTTCGAAGAATCGCCATGACGTCCCAACTGCACAAAAAGGGCGAGGCCTGGTCGGCCCGCTTCTCGGAACCGATGTCGGAGCTGGTCAAGCGCTACACGTCGTCGGTGTTTTTCGACAAGCGCCTCGCGCTCGTCGACATCGCCGGCTCGCTCGCGCACGCGAAGATGCTCGCGGCGCAGAAGATCATCAGCGCGGACGACCTCGCGGCGATCGAACGCGGGATGGCGCAGATCCAGGGCGAAATCGAGCGCGGCGAATTCGAATGGCAGCTCGACCTCGAGGACGTCCACCTGAACATCGAGGCGCGCCTGACCGCGCTGATCGGCGATGCCGGCAAGCGCCTGCACACCGGCCGCTCGCGCAACGACCAGGTCGCGACCGACATCCGCCTGTGGCTGCGCGGCGAGATCGACCGCATCGGCGGCCTGCTGAACGACCTGCGCGGCGCGCTGGTCGACCTCGCGGAACAGAACGCCGACACGATCATGCCGGGCTTCACGCACCTGCAGGTCGCGCAGCCGGTCACGTTCGGCCACCACCTGCTCGCGTACGTCGAGATGTTCTCGCGCGATGCCGAGCGCATGCGCGACTGCCGCACCCGCGTGAACCGCCTGCCGCTCGGCGCGGCCGCGCTCGCGGGCACCAGCTACCCGATCGATCGACACGCCGTGGCGAAGACCCTCGGCTTCGACGGCATCTGCGCGAACTCGCTCGACGCGGTGTCGGATCGCGACTTCGCGATCGAATTCACGGCCGCGGCCGCGCTCGTGATGACGCACGTGTCGCGCTTCTCGGAAGAGCTCGTGCTGTGGATGAGCCCGCGCGTCGGCTTCATCGACATCGCAGACCGCTTCTGCACGGGCAGCTCGATCATGCCGCAGAAGAAGAACCCGGACGTGCCGGAACTCGCGCGCGGCAAGACCGGCCGCGTGAACGGCCACCTGATGGCGCTCCTCACGCTGATGAAGGGCCAGCCGCTCGCGTACAACAAGGACAACCAGGAAGACAAGGAGCCGCTGTTCGACACGGTCGACACCGTCGCCGACACGCTGCGGATCTTCGCCGAGATGGTCGCGGGCATCACCGTGAAGCCGGACGCGATGCGCGCGGCGGCGCTGCAGGGCTTCTCGACCGCGACCGACCTTGCCGACTACCTCGTGAAGCGCGGCCTGCCGTTCCGCGACGCGCACGAGGCGGTCGCGCACGCGGTGCGGATCTGCGACGATCGCGGCATCGATCTCGCGGACCTGACGCTCGACGAGATGAAGCAGGAACTGCCGAACGTCGCGCACCTGATCGGCGACGACGTGTTCGGCTACCTGACGCTCGAAGGCTCGGTCGCGAGCCGCAACCACCCGGGCGGCACCGCGCCGGACCAGGTGCGCGCCGCCGTGCAGGCCGCACGCGCCGCGCTCGGCAAGTAAGCCGGCCGCTTCGGACGGACGCCCGCGCGGCGTCCGTTTTTCGCTTGCGCGGCCCTGCACGCGACGTGCGCCGCGCCCTGTCTCGCCCCCGACCTCCCGGACTCTCCCGATGACGTTTTCCGCTGCGATCTTCGACATGGACGGCCTGCTCATCGATTCCGAGCGGACCATCATGAACACGTGGATCGACGTCGCGCACGCGCATGGCGTCGCGCTGTCGGTCGCCGACTACCTGCAGATCGTCGGCCGCTCGTTCGCGGAAGGCCAGACGATCCTCGCGACGCTGATCGGCGACGCCGACACGTTCGCCGCGGTGCGCGTGCGCGTGCGCGAACGGCTCGCCGCGCCCGAGCCCCATCCGAAGTTTCCGCTGAAGCCCGGCGCGCACGCGCTGCTCACCGCGCTCGCGCAGGCCGGCATTCCGTGCGCGGTCGCGTCGTCGTCCGCGCGCGACGTGATCCGCACGCGGCTCGACGCGGTCGGCGCGCTGCCGTTCTTCCACGCGATCGCGGGCGGCGACGAAGTCGCGCGCGGCAAGCCCGACCCGGCCGTCTACCGGCTCGCGGCCGAACGGCTCGGCGTGCCGGCCGATGCGTGCGTCGCGTTCGAGGACAGCGACTTCGGCGCGCAGGCCGCGGCCGGCGCGGGGGCGTCGGTCGTCACCGTGCCCGACCTGAAGGCGCCCACGCCCGAGATCGTCACGCTGAGCCTGCACGTGCTCGCGTCGCTCGACGACGCGCTCGCGCTCATGCCGGCATGGTTCGGCGTGCCCGACGCGCCGCGCCGTTGAGCCGGCGGCGCATCCCCACATGCAAACGGGCACCTCGCGGTGCCCGTTTTTCATTGCCGTCGCGGCATCAGCGGTTGCCGGCCGTCTCCGACAGGCGCTTCATCGTCGCGATGCGCGCGCCGATCAGGTCGATCCGCCCGTCCTCGCCGACGAGCGGCGCCGTCGCGTCGCGGTAGGCGCTCCACGCGCGCTGCGCATGCACGAGCGTCGCGGCCGAGTGCGCGGGCATCTTGCGCCGCAGCTTCTGGTAGTAGCGATTCAGGTCGAACAGCGCGTGCTCGCACGCGGCGTCCTGCTCGCACGGCCGAATGCGGCGCACGGGGTCGCGCGCGTCGTTCTTCGACGCATTCGCCGGGGCGCCCGGCGCCGCGCCCGATGCGCCCGACGCGCCGCTGTCGGCCGCCTTCGGCGCCGCATAGCGATCGGCCGCCGCCCGCAGCGCAAGCGCGCGCTCGCGCACCGGCTGCAGCTGCATGTCGGCGCTCGCCATCGTGTACATCGTGCCGCGCGTCGTGTCGTAGACGGCCTTCAGCAGATGCGCCTCGTCCTTGCGCCACATGAGCCAGCGCCGCTGGCTCTCCTGCCAGCCGCGCTTCGCGTCGTCCCGCGCGTCGTCCAGCAGGCGCTGGTACGCGGCGTCCATCACCGCCTGCCACTGCTGCTGCGCGTCGCCCATGCACTGGGTCTGCCCGGCCGTCGACGAACGGTCGCGCCGCGCGAGACACTGCCGCATCGCGACGTCGACCGGGTCGGCCGCTGCCACTTCCGCGTGCGCCGCGCCCGCCCAGGCCGCCCAGGCGACGAGCACGGCCGCGGCCGCGCGCATCGTCCCGAATCGAGTCTGCTTCATCGTCAATCGCGCACGCAGTCGACGAAATACTCGACGCGCCCGTTCACCTCTTCCGCGACGAGGCCGTGAATGTCGGTGTGGAAGCCCGGGAAGCGCTCGTTGAAATCGCGCGCGAACCGCAGGTAGTTGACGATCGTCTTGTTGAAGCGCTCGCCCGGAATCAGCAGCGGAATACCCGGCGGGTACGGCGTGAGCAGGATGCTCGTCACGCGGCCTTCCAGCTCGTCGAGCGGCACGCGGTCGATCTTGCGGTGCGCGAGCTTCGCGAACGCGTCCGACGGCTTCAGCGCGGGCTCCATGTCCGACAGGTACATCTCGGTCGTCAGGCGCGCGATGTCGTTCGCGCGATAGACGTCGTGGATCTGCGTGCACAGGTCGCGCAGGCCGACGCGCTCGTAGCGCGGATGCTGCGCGACGAACTCCGGCAGCACGCGCCACAGCGGCTGGTTGTTGTCGTAGTCGTCCTTGAACTGCTGCAGCTCGGTCACCATCGAGTTCCAGCGGCCCTTCGTGATGCCGATCGTGAACATGATGAAGAACGAGTACAGGCCCGTCTTCTCGACGATGATGCCGTGCTCGGCGAGGTACTTCGTGACGATCGCGGCCGGAATGCCGGTCTCGCCGAATTCGCCGTCCACGTCGAGCCCCGGCGTGATGATCGTCGCCTTGATCGGGTCGAGCATGTTGAAGCCTTCCGCGAGCGGGCCGAAGCCGTGCCAGCGGTCGTTCGGCTTCAGCATCCAGTCGTCGCGCGAACCGATGCCTTCCGCCGACAGCTGTTCCGGGCCCCACACGCTGAAGAACCAGTCGTCGCCGTATTCGGCGTCGACCTTGCGCATCGCGCGGCGGAAGTCGATCGCCTCGGCGATCGATTCCTCGACGAGCGCGGTGCCGCCCGGCGGCTCCATCATCGCGGCCGCGACGTCGCACGACGCGATGATCGCGTACTGCGGGCTCGTCGACGTGTGCATCAGGTACGCCTCGTTGAAGCGATGCTTGTCGAACGTGCGGTTCTCCGAATCCTGCACGACGATCTGCGACGCCTGCGAGATGCCGGCGAGCAGCTTGTGCGTCGAGTGCGTCGCGAACACCAGCGCGCCGGTGCGCGGCCGGCCGTCGCCGATCGCGTGCATGTCGCGGTAGAAATCGTGGAACGTCGCATGCGGCAGCCACGCTTCGTCGAAGTGCAGCGTGTCGAGCAGGTCGCCGAGCAGGTCCTTGATCATCTCGACGTTGTAGACGACGCCGTCGTAGGTGCTCTGCGTGATCGTCAGGATACGCGGCTTCAGGTCCGGGTTCTGGCGCAGCGCCTCGCGCGCGAACGGGTTCGCCTCGATCTTCTTGCGGATGTTCTCCGGCTTGAATTCGTCGCGCGGGATCGGGCCGATGATGCCGAAGTGGTTGCGCGTCGGCGTGAGGAACACGGGGATCGCGCCCGTCATCGTGATCGCGTGCAGGATCGACTTGTGGCAGTTGCGGTCGACCAGCACGATGTCGCCGGGCGCGACCGTCGCGTGCCAGACGATCTTGTTCGACGTCGACGTGCCGTTGGTCACGAAGAACAGGTGGTCCGCGCTGAAGATGCGCGCCGCATTGCGCTCCGACGCCGCCACCGGGCCGGTGTGGTCGAGCAGCTGGCCGAGTTCGTCCACCGCGTTGCAGACGTCCGCGCGCAGCATGTTCTCGCCGAAGAACTGGTGGAACATCTGGCCGAGCGGGTTCTTCAGGAACGCGACGCCGCCCGAGTGGCCCGGGCAGTGCCACGAGTACGAGCCTTCGTCCGCGTACTTGACCAGTTCCTTGAAGAACGGCGGCGCGAGCGAGTCGAGATAGACCTTCGCCTCGCGGATGATGTGGCGCGCGACGAACTCCGGCGTGTCCTCGAACATGTGGATGAAGCCGTGCAGCTCGCGCAGGATGTCGTTCGGCAGGTGCCGCGACGTGCGCGTCTCGCCGTACAGGAAGATCGGGATGTCCGCGTTGCGGCGGCGCACTTCGGTGACGAACGCGCGCAGCTCGATGATCGCGGTGGCCAGCTCGGGCAGCTCGCCGTCCGGGCCGGTTTCGCCGAGCATGAGTTCGTCGTCGTCGATCGACAGGATGAAGCACGACGCGCGGCTCGACTGCTGCGCGAACGACGTCAGATCACCGTAGCTCGTGAGGCCGAGGACTTCGACGCCCTCCTTCTCGATCGCTTCGGCCAACGCCCGGATGCCGGAGCCCGAGATGTTCTCGGAGCGGAAATCTTCGTCGATGATGACGACGGGAAAACGAAACTTCATGGGCGAATCTCCAAAAAGAACGACCGCGGCGCTTCACGCGCAGCGGTCACCCGGAAACTGGTCGGTGTTGGACAGATATACAACCAGATCAGGTTTTCGGTAGCGTGACACCCCGTTGCCCCTGATATTTGCCGCCACGATCCGCGTACGACACGTCGCACACCTCGTCGCTCTCGAAGAAGAGCACCTGGGCGACGCCTTCGTTCGCGTAGATCTTCGCGGGCAACGGCGTGGTGTTCGAGAATTCCAGCGTGACGTAGCCTTCCCATTCGGGTTCGAACGGCGTCACGTTGACGATGATCCCGCAGCGCGCATAGGTCGACTTGCCGAGGCAGACGGTCAGCACGGTGCGCGGAATGCGGAAATATTCGACGGTGCGGGCCAGCGCGAACGAGTTCGGCGGGATGATGCACACGTCGCCCTTGAAATCGACAAACGACCCCTCGTCGAAGTTCTTCGGATCGACGATCGTCGAGTTGATGTTCGTGAAGATCTTGAATTCGTCCGCGCAGCGGATGTCGTAGCCGTAGCTCGACGTACCGTAGCTGACGATCCTGCGGCCGTCCTCGGACGCACGAACCTGATCGGGCACGAACGGCTCGATCATCTTGTGCTCTTCGGCCATGCGCCGGATCCACTTGTCGGATTTGATGCTCATATCAGGGCGCCAGAAAACGCTGCGTGACGGTAAACGAGGGCCGCCGCTTCGGGACGGCCGGGAAAGGCGCACATTTTACGCGATCGCGGACGCACGCACGCGGCGGCCGTCAACGGATCACGCCGCACGCGAGCGCGGGCCCCGCGCCGTGCTGCGCAAACGCCGGGTCGCTCGGCTCGCGATGCACCAGCACCGCGCGGCTGATCGCCGAGCGCACGCCGTCGAGCGCGAGGTCGGGCGCGACGATGAAGCCCGCCGCGACGCCGTTCGCGTCCGCATGGATGTTGCCGAGATCGCCCGCGACGCGCACGCCCGCGCGCAGCCGGTCGGCGGCCGGCGAGAACACCGCGCCGGCGCTCGACGCATCGGCCGCGTTGCAGTCGCCGCGCTCGTGCACCTGCAGCGCGTGGTCGCTGTTCGGGGGCAGGCCTGTCAGGTTGTACGTGACCTGCACGCCGTCGGGGCGCTCGACCAGTGTCACCGAGCCGTACGCCTGCGAGCCGACCGTCGGCCGCAGTTGCGCGTCGGCGCGCTTTTCATGCGTCGACGAAAAGGAGGTACAGCCGGCCACGAGGGCCAGCGCGGCGGCGGCCAGCAACGCGTACCACGCGCTGCCGGCACGCGCGCCGGGATATCGTTCGTTCATTCGATCCTCGTGCCGGCAGGCAGCCGTCTGACACGGCGCCCTGCCGGGCGGGCAAAGGGACCCTGGAAAAGTCGCCATGATACCGCGCCTCGCGGCGCCGTAAACAGCGGCCGGCCCCGCCCCGCAAGGGTTTTACGTATTTTGAACAACGATGCTCGGAAACTTCGACGTCATGTCGCGCGCGCGCTCGGCAATCGCCAGCGCAACACCGCGCGCGATTTCCCGATAACGCTGCGCGAGCGCGCCGTCCGGTTCGGCCGCGACCGTCGGCGTGCCGCTGTCGGCCCGCTCGCGGATCGCGATGTCGAGCGGCAGGCTGCCGAGCACGTTCACGCCGTAGTCCTTCGACATCCGCTGCGCGCCGCCCGCGCCGAAGATGTGCTCTTCATGGCCGCAGTTCGAGCAGATATGGATGCTCATGTTCTCGACGATGCCGAGGATCGGGATGCCGACCTTCTCGAACATCTTCAGGCCCTTCTTCGCATCGAGCAGCGCGATGTCCTGCGGCGTCGTGACGATCACCGCGCCCGTCACCGGCACGCGCTGCGCGAGCGTCAGCTGGATGTCGCCGGTGCCCGGCGGCATGTCGACGATCAGGTAGTCGAGCTCGCGCCAGTTGGTCTGGCGCAGCAGCTGCTCGAGCGCCGACGTCGCCATCGGGCCGCGCCACACCATCGGGTTGTCTTCCTCGATCAGGAAGCCGATCGAGTTCGCCTGCAGGCCGTGGCCGACCAGCGGGTTCATCGACTGGTTGTCCGGCGACTCGGGCCGCTGGCCGTGGATGCCGAGCATCGTCGGCAGCGACGGGCCGTAGATGTCCGCATCGAGGATGCCGACCGCCGCGCCTTCCGCGGCGAGCGCGAGCGCGAGGTTGACGGCGGTCGTGCTCTTGCCGACGCCGCCCTTGCCCGACGCGACGGCGACGATGTTCTTCACGTTCGGCAACAACTTCACGCCGCGCTGCACGGTGTGCGCGACGATGTCCTGCGACACGTTCACGCGCGCGTCGCGCACGCCCGGCACGGCCTTCAGCGCGGCGCTCACGCGCGCGCGCACGTCGTCGTGCAGGCTCTTCGCCGGATAGCCGAGCACGATGTCCGCCGATACGACGTCGCCGTCGATCGCGACGTTTCGCACGCCTTTGCCGGCCGCGTACGGGCGGCCCGTGTTGGGGTCAGCGACTGCCGCGAGCGCGGCGTCGACGAGGGCCCGGTCAATGCTCATCGAAACTCCGTGAAAACGTTCTTTTCGCGCTCAAACGTCAAGAATTATCAAATAACGCGGCGAAAATCGGGAAAAGTGAAAGAATCTGTTGCATGCCATTGCGCGAACGCGCGCGCCAGCGCAATCTTCGCGTGCGGCACGCCATGGGGCCAAATCGGCCCCGTACCGCCTATATTGTAGAGGCTGACGCGTCGCGCTGCCCGAACAGCCACGCTGTCGGGCAGGGCATGAGGTCGCTGCGGCGACCGTCGCGCGTGCAGGATCTGCCCGGCCGATTCCGGGCGGGCCTGCCCGAGAGCCGTACCCGTTGTCGTTGTCGACTCGTTCAACCAAGAGAGGAATCCCAGATGAACATGAAAATCGCAACCCGCTTGTCCGTCTTCGTATTGGCCGGTGCGGTTCTCGCCGGCTGCGCGACGTCGCCGCAAGGCACCAACACGGCCGTCGGCACGGGCGCGGGCGCCGCGCTGGGCGCCGGCATCGGTGCGCTGGCGGGCGGCGGCAAGGGCGCGGCGATCGGTGCGGGCGTCGGCGCACTGGTCGGCGGCGTGACGGGTTACAACTGGCAGGCGATCAAGAACAAGCTGGCGCCGTCGGCGGCCCAGACCGGCACGCAGGTGACCGAACAGCCGGACGGCTCGCTGAAGCTGAACGTGCCGAGCTCGGTGACGTTCGCGACGAACCAGTACGCGATCACGCCGGCGTTCACGCCGCTGCTGAACGACCTGGCGACGACCCTGAACCAGAACCCGCAGGTGACGGCCTCCGTCGTCGGCTACACCGACAGCACGGGCTCGGCGCAGCTCAACCAGACGCTGTCGCAGAACCGCGCGCAGAGCGTCGTGAACGCGCTGTCGCAGCGCGGCGTCAACGCCGGCCGCCTGTCGGCGCAGGGCATGGGCCCGTCGAACCCGATCGCGGACAACGCGACGGAAGCCGGCCGCGCCCAGAACCGCCGCGTCGAAATCTACCTGCGCGCCGCACAGGCGCAGTAAGCGCGCGACGCGGGGAATGCGCGGGCGCGCCGCCCGCACGGCCTCGCCGGACAAGACTTCCGGCGGGGCAAGTAACAAATCGAAAAAAATTTAGAACTTCTGTCGCGGCCCGTGGTCTTTCTTTACGGTACGCGGCTGGTGTTGCCGGCGCGTCACCATTCTCCTCTTGTCGTTGTTGCTCCGGGGCCGTATCCGCCCCGGTTTTTTTTGCCCGCGAAAAACATGTTGCGGCGCAACAATCGCCCCTCGGGCACGGCATGCGCATCGCGCCGGCCCCTGCCCGCCCGGCCTGCGGCGTCCTCCTGCCCGGCCCGCGCCCCTGCTAGAATCGCTTTTTCCCGTGGTTTCCCGCCGTTCCTCTACAGACCCTATGTCCGCATCCGACCTCACTTCAGTGCAGGCCGCCGCGCCGCAAGGCCGCCGCCAGATCCTCGTCACGTCCGCGCTGCCGTACGCCAACGGCCAGATCCACATCGGCCACCTGGTCGAGTACATCCAGACCGACATCTGGGTGCGGACGTTGCGAATGCACGGCCATGAGGTCTACTACATCGGCGCCGACGACACGCACGGCACGCCGGTCATGCTGCGCGCCGAGAAGGAAGGCGTCACGCCGAAGCAACTGATCGAGCGCGTCTGGACCGAGCACAAGCGCGACTTCGACAGCTTCGGCGTGTCGTTCGACAACTTCTACACGACCGATTCCGACGAGAACCGCGTGCTGAGCGAGAACATCTACCTCGCGCTGAAGGAGAACGGCCTGATCGCCGAGCGCGAGATCGAGCAGGCCTACGATCCGGTCAAGGAAATGTTCCTGCCGGACCGCTTCATCAAGGGCGAGTGCCCGAAGTGCCACGCGAAGGACCAGTACGGCGACAACTGCGAAGTGTGCGGCTCGACCTACCTGCCGACCGAGCTGCTGAACCCGTACTCGGTGGTGTCGGGCGCGACGCCGGTGCGCAAGACGTCGAAGCACTACTTCTTCCGCCTGTCCGACCCGCGCTGCGAGACCTTCCTGCGCGACTGGGTGAGCGGCCTCGCGCAGCCGGAGGCGACCAACAAGATGCGCGAGTGGCTCGGCGATGCCGGCGAGGCCAAGCTCGCCGACTGGGACATCTCGCGCGACGCGCCGTACTTCGGCTTCGAGATCCCGGGCGCGCCCGGCAAGTACTTCTACGTGTGGCTCGACGCGCCGGTCGGCTACTACGCGAGCTTCAAGAACCTGTGCGACCGCCAGGGCATCGATTTCGACGCGTGGATCCGCCAGGGCTCGGCCGCCGAGCAGTACCACTTCATCGGCAAGGACATCCTCTATTTCCACACGCTGTTCTGGCCCGCGATGCTCGAGTTCTCGGGGCACCGCACGCCGACCAACGTGTTCGCGCACGGCTTCCTGACCGTCGACGGCGCGAAGATGTCGAAGTCGCGCGGCACGTTCATCACCGCGCAGAGCTACATCGACACGGGCCTGAACCCCGAATGGCTGCGCTACTACTTCGCCGCGAAGCTGAATGCGACGATGGAAGACATCGACCTTAACCTCGACGATTTCCAGGCGCGCGTGAACAGCGATCTCGTCGGCAAGTACGTGAACATCGCGAGCCGCGCGGCAGGCTTCCTGCTCAAGCGCTTCGACGGCCGCGTGCAGGACAGCGCGATGAACCATCCGCTCGTCGCGACGCTGCGCGACGCGATTCCGCAAATCGCCGCGCACTACGAGGCGCGTGAATATTCGCGCGCGCTGCGCCAGACGATGGAGCTCGCCGACGAGGTCAACGCGTACGTCGACGGCGCGAAGCCGTGGGAGCTCGCGAAGGATCCGGCCAATGCCGTCGCGCTGCACGAAACCTGCAGCGTGAGCCTCGAGGCGTTCCGCCTGCTGTCGCTCGCGCTGAAGCCGGTGATGCCGCGCGTCGCGGAGGCGGTCGAGGCGTTCTTCGGCATCGCGCCGCTCACGTGGGCCGACGCCGTCAAGCCGCTGTCGTCGGAGCAGCCGATCAAGGCGTACCAGCACCTGATGACGCGCGTCGACGCGAAGCAGATCGACGCGCTGCTCGCCGCGAACCGCGATTCGCTGCAGGCCGCGCAGCCCGCCCAGGCCGGTTCGGCAGCGGCCGGCGCGAACGCCGCCAAGGCGACGTCGAAGGCAAACGCAAAGCCCGCGGCGGCGAACGGTGCCGACGACGACGCGCCGATTTCGATCGACGATTTCGCGAAGATCGACCTGCGCGTCGCGAAGATCGTCGCGTGCCAGGCGGTCGAAGGCTCGGACAAGCTGCTGCAGCTCACGCTCGACGTCGGCGAGGAGAAGACCCGCAACGTGTTCTCCGGCATCAAGTCTGCGTACCAGCCCGAACAGCTCGTCGGCAAGCTGACGGTGATGGTCGCGAACCTCGCGCCGCGCAAGATGAAGTTCGGCCTGTCCGAAGGGATGGTGCTCGCGGCGTCGGCCGCCGACGAGAAGGCCGAGCCGGGCCTCTACATCCTCGAGCCGCACAGCGGCGCGAAGCCGGGCATGCGCGTGAAGTAAGCGGCACGCGCCGCCGCTTGAGCGACAGCCCCGCACGATGCGTGCGGGGTTTTTTTATGCGTGCCGCCTGTCGGTCGATGTGGACAGCGAACGGATTCCGCTACCATGTCGCCCTGCGCGGCTGCCGCTCGCGCAGGCCAACACAATCAGCAGCACCGGAACCCGCCGGATTCCGACGACCGCCGCGCGCGGTCGGCCACGGGCCGTGGCGGCGGGCTCCGCCCACAGAACAACGACATGAGAACGCACCCGATGCCTGCCCGGCCGGCTGGACGCGCGTTGCGCGCCGCATGAGCCGCGCCCGCTCCCCGCTGACGATCCCGCTCGTGCCGGTCGCCGACGCGAACGGCGTCGCGCCGCTCGTCGCGCGCAGCCGCGCGTTCGGCGCGCTCGCCGAGCGCTTCGCGTGGCTCGCGCTGCGCGAGCCGCCCGCCGACGACCGGTCCCGCTGGCACGCGCACACGCTCGGCACGCGCGCGCTCCGCGTCGCGCCGCCGCTGACCTTCACGCCCTACGCCGCCGCGCAGCCCTGCTCCGCGCGCTGCCGGTTCTGCTCGGAAACGCTCGTCGACGAGACCGCGTCCGGCCCGATGGCCGCGAGCCTGCGCCCGGGCGCGCACTATTTCGACCGGCTCGGCCGCGCGCTGCGGGCGCTGCGCGGCGTCCCGCTGTCGTATTCGCTGTCCGGGCTCGAGAACACCGACGATCCGGGCTGGCTGCTGTCGATCGTCGCGACCCTCGGCGCAGCCGGCGACGACGGCCCCGAGGTCGGCGGCAGCGTGCTGTACACGAACGGCGCGGGCCTCGTCGAGCACGGCGGAGCGCTGCTGCCCGCGCTCGCGGCCTTCGGGCTGTCGTGGCTCGAATGGTCGCGCCATCACGATCGCGACGACGTAAACCAGTCGATCATGCGCTTTCGCCCCGGCCAGCCCGTGATGCGCGACACCGCGTTCGAGCCGGCGTTCGCCGCCGCGCGCGAGCGCTTCCCGGTCAAGCTCGTCTGCATCGTGCAGCGCGGCGGCATCGAGACGCCGGCCGACGTGCTCCGTTATCTGGACCGCGCACGTGCGCTCGGCGCAAGCGCCGTGATCTTCCGCGAATTCTCCGCGCTGCCCGACACCTACCGGCACAACGCGACGCGGCGCTACGTCGACCATGCGCGGATCGCGATCGATGCGCTGCTGCTCGCCTGCGTCGCCGACCCCGCGTTTGCGTCGCAGTGCGAACCGATCGCGCTGACGGGCGGCTACTACTTCTGGAACGCGCGCTGGGCGCACCGCGACGGCTTCGAAGTGGTGTTCGAGGCGTCCGACTACGGCGCGATGCGCGAGCACGAACTGCGCGACGCCGTGTACAAGCTCGTCTTTCATCCGAACGGCAACCTGTGCGCGGGCTGGCAGCCGACGCGCGACATTCTGTGGAGCGACGATGACCACCGTGACTAGCTGGCTGCGCCTGACCGGCGAGGCCGCCGAAACCACCCTGCCCGCCGACCTGCGCGCGCGGGATTCATTCGCCGCGCGCGATTGCGGCTGGGTCGAGCAGATGGTGCCGTTCATCGGCAGCCACGCGACCCCGGGCGGCTGGATCATCGATCCGTTTTGCGGCTTCGGCACCACGCTCGCCGCCGCCGCACAATGCGGCGCACCGGCGCTCGGCGTCGAAATCGATCCGGAGCGCGCGGCGTTCGCCCGCGAGCGGCTCGCGCGCGCGGGTGCCACGGCCGGGCGCCATCCGGTGCTCGCGGGCGACCTGTCGAGCGCCGCGACGCAGGCCGCCGCGCGCGATGCCGGCGGCCCGTTCACGCTGTGCCTGACGAGCGTGCCGTACTTCGGCTGCGACGCGCTGCCCGGCAAGTCGGCCGACGGACAGCTGTATGGCGTCGCGCACTACGCACCGTTTCTGGAGCGGATGCGCAACGTGTTCGCGGGCGTGCATGCGCTGCTCGAACCGGGCGGCTGGTGTATCGCGATGGCGCAGAACCTGCGCCTCGGCGGCCGGTTCGTGCCGCTCGCGTGGGATGTCGCGCGGCTGCTCGGCGAACGCTTCGTGCTGCACGAGGAACGCGTGCTGATCTACGAACGCGCGGGCGGCCCCGCGCCTCACGGCGACGGTGCGACCGACCGCACGCACGAGTACGCGCTCGTGTGCCGCAAGGCGCCGCTTGCGAGCGATGCCGACGCCGCCCGTGCGCTCGTCGCCGCGCTGGCGCGCGACGGCTTCGCGTTCGCCGTGATCGGCGGCTTCGCGCAACGGCTCGCGGCCGACGCGGGCCATGCCGGGGGCGACGCCGATGCGCCGCTGAACGACGTCGACCTCGTGGTGCCGCCCGACGATGCGGGCGTGTCGCGGCTGCTGCAATGGCTGGAAGCCGACGGCTTCTCGATGGAATCGTGGAATGCGCGGATCACGCCGCCGGTCGCGGCGGCCGCGCTGCGCTACCGTCACTACTTCCGCGCGCGGCGGGTCGATGCGCGCGGCCGGCTGTTGCAGGTCGACATCACGGTTGCCGATACGCAGGAAGGATTCGCCGCGTGCGCGGCGAGCGAACCGGGCGCGAGCGCAGGCGCGACCGGCCGCTGAGCCGGTTACGCGCGCGGCGCGCCGGCCCTATCGACGCCGCTGCGCACCGCAGCGATGGCATCGCACGCGCACCGCGCCACGGCCACCGCCGCATCGGCGACGGCGCCCCACGCCGCCGTCACCGGCCCCCGAACCACCGGTCGAAGCGCCGCGTGTAGTTCAGGTCGACGCCCTGGAACGTGCCGCCGTACGCGGACACCGACCAGAAGCGCGTCAGGTTGATCGTCGCCTTGAACGCGTTGGCCGCCGATTGCAGCCCCTGCTCGTAGCCGAGCACGAAGCGCTCGTTGATCGCCTTCGAGATCTGCACGACCTGCGGATCGGTCAGGCCGACGTCGCTGCGGCCGATCGAGAATTCGTCGAGGCCGATGCTCTGCGCGACGCGCTTGCCGGTCGCGCTGCCGAGCAGCGCGAGCGCGGCGGTCATCGCATTCTGCTGGCCGACGTTGTTGCCCTGGTCGGTGCCGTGGCCGAACAGCAGCCACGACAGCTTCTCGTTGTCGGTCACGTTCGGCTCCGACACGAGCTTCACCGTCGGCGACTGGATCGTGCCCGTCACCTGCACGCCCGCCTCGACTTCCTGGTTGCGCCGCATCGCGAGGATGTTGACCCCCGGGTTCGACACCGGGCCGTTGAACGTGAAGAAGCCGTTCTCGACCGCGAGCTTGCGGCCGAACGACGTGTAGGTCGAGCCTTCCGTCACGCGCACGTTGCCGACCGCGCGCAGCGGCACGCCGGGCGCGCTCATCACGGTGATCGTGCCGCGCAGCCCTAGATCCGCGCCATGGCCCTTGAAGCGGAAGTCGTTGCCGAGCCCGATGTCGATGTTCGCGCGCGGCGCGAGCGACGGCGCGGGCTTGTCCTCGGCCGGCTGCGGCTTCGCGATCGCGGTGCCGGTCTGCGTCTCGCCGCGCACCGTGCCGTCGGGGCGCACGATCACGACGTCGTCGGACAGGTGCGGCGCCGCCGCCTCCGGCAGGTCGAACAGCGCGCGGTCGACGACGAACTTGCCGTCGATCGTCAGCCCGCCGCGCGGCCCTTCGTTCGCCACCGTGGCCTTGCCGGACACCGACAGCTTGCGGTCCGGCGCTGCGAACAGCTCGAGCTTGTCCGCGACGATGCTCGCGGTGAGGTCGGGCGCCTCGTTGTCGAGCCGCACGCGGCCGATCGCGCGCAGCGTGCCGTCGCCGCCGTGGAACTCGACCTGCTGGAATTCGACGAGGTTCTCGGCGAGCCGGATGCGCACGATGCCGTCCTTCAGCTGCACGCCCTGGTCGACCAGCGTCGCGGACAGATCGTCGCCCGTCAGCATGCCGGACACGTTCGGCTTCACGGGCGTGCCGGCGACGGTGAGCTTCAGCGCCGCGCGGCCGCCGAGCAGGTAGCTCGGCCCGAACAGGTTGCCGGTCGCCTTCAGCGACGGGATGTCCGCGTCGATGCGGCCCGACAGCGGGCCGTCGTCGGCGACCGCGAGCACGCCGTCGCGCGGCGCGAACGGCACCGCGATGCTCGCATCGAGCGTGCCGATCCGGCTCGCCTTGGCCTGCGCGGTCACGTTCAGGCGGTTGCCCGCGCCGAACGCGGCGCGCGCGGCCAGCTCGGTCAGGCCGAGCGACGCGATGCCGCGCGCGGTCTCGACGGTCACGTCGCCGCCGCGCCGCTTCACCTGCAGGTAGCCGGTCGCGCTCGCGCCGAGCGCGAAATCCCAGTCGACATCGAGCACGACGTCGGTGCGCACCGGCGGGCGCTGGCCGGTCAGCGCCTGGCGGACCTCGAGGAAGCGCGCGACCGACGCGCCGCTCACCGCGCCCGCGGAGCGCAGCGTGCCGTGGTCGAACACGAAGGTCTTCAGGTCGATCGCCGCGCCCTCGAGCGTCAGCTTCGCCGCGCCGAGCGTCACCCGCCCGGCGCCCGCCGACACGGCGAGCGGCGTCTGCAGCGCGACGGCCGGCGTGCCGCGGTTCGCGAGCCGCGTGACGGTGCCGTCCCAGCGCATCCCGTCGCGGCTCTCCACCACCCCGCCGTTCGCCGCCAGCGTCACGTCGATCACGCGCCCGCCGGCCATCCCGATCGCCGACGCGTCGAGCGTGTGTTTCGCGCGCGTGCCGTCGAGGTTCGCGCGCAGCGTCTTCAGCTGCAGCGAGCCGAGCGCGACGTTGCTCGCGTCGGCGGTGAACACCAGCGCGCCGTGCGCGCCGTCGCGGATGTCCGCGCGGCCCTGCGCGGCACCGATCCGGTTCGCGCCGAACACGACGCCCTCGGCCTTGTAGGTCGCGGTGACGTTCGGATGCGCGAAGCTGCCGGTCAGGTCGCCCTGCGCCTGCACCAGCCCCGCGACGCCGAAGCCCAGCCGGTCGAGCTGCGGCGCGTCGACGGCAAAGCGCAGCCGGTCGCCGGGCGCGCCGAAGCTGCCGTGCAGGTCGACGCGGTTGCCGGCGATCGACAGGTTCGCGTTGCTCGGCAGGATCCGCGTGCCGGCCAGCTGCACGACGCCCGCGCCGGTCAGCGGCACGCCGTCGTACACGCTGTCGCCGAGCTTGAAAGTCGCCTTCGTCGACACCTGCGGCGCGAACGCACCCGATGCGGTCAGCGTGCCGTTCACGCGCGTCTCGCCGCGCTTGGCCGGCGCGGATGGCGTGGCCTTCGCGCCCGCCTTGCCCGCCACGGCCTTCGGCGCGCCCAGCGCGGCGAGCAGCAGCGGATCGAAGTTGGCGAGCGTCGCCTTCGCGTCGTAGCTCGAATGGGCATCGTGACGGAACACGCCGGTCAGGTCGATGCGCCCCTTGCCCGCCGTCACGCGTGCGTCCGTCACCACCGTCTGCTGCGGCGTCAGCGCGACCTTCGCGCGCGCGCCGAGCGCGAGCTTCGGATCGGCGAGGTCGAAGTCGACGGTCTGCACGCCGCTCGCGAGCGTCACGCCGACCGGCCCGCCGAGCCGCATCGGGCGCAGCGCCGCGACGAACGCGTTGAGGTCGAGATTCGCGACCTTCAGGTCGAAGCGGCCCTTGCCGCCCGCAATCGCGCCGCCGCCCGTCACGCTGCCGTCGCGGATCAGCTTCAGCGCGAGGCCGTCGATCCGCTGTGCGTGCGCATCGAGCCGCACCGTCGCCTTCGCGTCGACGACCGGCAGCAGCTGGTCGCCGAGCGTGCCCGGCTTCGCGTTGACGATCGACACCGGGCCCGTCACCGCGAACGCGTGCGGATGCGCGGGATCGGCCGGCGCGGGCGCGAGTTCGGCGCGTACCGCGAGATCCGCGGCCGGTGCACCGGGCGCCAGCGCCTGCGGATTGACGTGATCGAACGCGAGCGACGCGCGCGTGAGCGGCACCGCGCCGAACGGCGCCGCCTCGACGTGCGCGCGCCCGTTCAGCTTGAGGCCGCTCGCGTTGACATCGGCGACGAGCGCCTCGAGCGAACCCGACACGCGCGCGCGCGCATCGACCGGCTCGTCGGCGAGCTTGCCCGCGTAGGTCGCGTCCCCCGTCAGCGCGAACGGCCGCACGCCGTCGAGCTTCGCGCGCGCGCTCAGCGCGCCGAACGGCGTATCGAGCCGCTCGAGCACCAGGTCGTGAAGGCGGCCGTCGCTGCGCCCGTTCAGCGCGAGATGGTCGAGCTGCGTCGTCGATCCGCCTTCATGGATCGCGAGCCGATCGAAACGCAGGTCGTCGATCCGCAGCTGCAGCGGCAGGCGCAGATCCTGCGGCATCACCGTCGGCGTCGACGGCCCCGGCGCGATCCGCACGTCGATCGTGCCCGCGCGCAGGGTGGCGATCGTCACGCGCAGCGGTGCGCGGGTCAGCGACCAGCGGCCGTCGAGGCGGTCGATGCGCACCTCGGTGCCGGCGCCGTCGGGGCTCGTCCATGCGAACGACTTCACGCGCACGCCGGTGGCCAGCGCGCCGCCTTCGAGCGTGCCCGCGAGCCGCCCGCCGAGCACGCGCACCGCCGCGTCCCACGCGAGCCGCGTGCCGCGCTCGGTCGTGATCGCGGCCAGCACGAGCCCCGCCGCCAGCACGACGAGCAGCATGGCGCCCGCCAGCGTCCAGGCGGCGCCGCGCACGAGCCGCGACCGGCGCGGCGCATCCGCGGGCGCCCGCTCGGGCGAGTCCGGATCGTGAGGCGGCGGCGTGTCGTGAGTGTCCTTCGTCATGCGGTGTGGGGTGGCGGAAGCAGTTCGGTCAAAAGGCGACGCCGAGCGTCAGGTAAGGTCGCACGCTGTGGTTGCGCAGCCCGTATGCGACGTCGAAGTTGATCGGCCCGACCGGGCTGCGCCAGCGCGCGCCGATGCCGACGCCCGGGTAGAACACCCGCTCGCCCCATGCATCGGTCGCGGTGCCGATGTCGAAGAACGTCGCGGCGCCCCAGTCGCGGTTGAACCAGTGCTGGTATTCGGCGGTGCCGGTCATCAGGTACTTGGTCGGCAGCACCGAGCCGTCGACGTTGTTGCCGATGCCCTGGTAGCCGTAGCCGCGCACCGAGTTCGAGCCGCCCGCGCGGAACAGCAGCGACGCCGGCACGCTCGACGAGCTGCCGCTCGTGAACACGCCGCCCAGCTCCGCGCGGAACACGAACAGGTCGCGCTTGCCGATCGGCAGGTACTGCTGGCCGCGCGCGTAGCCGCGGATGAAGGTCTGGTCGGCCAGCGCGCCCTTCACGGCGAAGCCGGCCTCCGCGTGAATCAGGTTGCCGGAGCGCGGAAACAGCGGATCGTCGACGTTGCGGCGCGTCCATGCCCACTGCGGCACGAGCGCGCGGCTCATGGTCGGCCCCGCGCCGTTCTGCTTGAGCCGGTCCTGATAGAACATCAGCGAATACGAATAGTCGATGAACTGGCCGGTGCGGGTGCGCTGCACGCCGACCCGCGCGCTGTAGATGCGCGTGTCGGACACGTCGGTGTTCGTATACGACGCGAGCACGCTGTTGGTCCACGCGCGCTCCCCCGGCGGCATCGACAGCTGGATCTGGCCGTACTGCTGGATCTGGTCGAGCCGGCCCGACACCGTCAGCGGCCAGGCCGCGCCGAACGTGTCGAGGTACGTGTAGGCACCTTGCACGTGCGGGCCGGTGTCGGTCGCATAGCCGACCCCGCCGCGGATGTTGTTGTACGGATACTCGCTGACCTTCACGTGCACCGGCGTGCGCTCGGGCTTCGCGGTGTCGCTGCCGACGTCGATCGCGACGCTCGCGTAGTACGGCGTGTTCTGCAGTTGCCGCTGCAGCTCGGTGATCCGCCGGGTGTCGTAGATCTCGCCTTCGGACAGCGGATTGACGTGGGTGACGATCTTCTCCGGATAGCGGCGCACGCCCTCGACATCAACCTTGCCGATCGTGAACGTCGGGCCGCTGTCGAACGTGACCGCGAGCGTCGCGTGCTGCGTGCGCGGATCGATGCGCGCCTCGGACGCGGTGATCTTCGCGCCGAGGTAGCGGCGCGACTGCAGTTGCCGCAGCGCGGCGCCCTTCGCGCCGTCCCAGGCGGCCTGCGTGAACGGGTCGCCGGTTTTCAGCGAGAACGCGAAGCGGGTCGCGGTCTCCTGCTGCGGGTCTTCCGAATCGATCGGCCCGTGGAACGTCAGGTCGATCGCCGACACGACCGTCTGCGGCCCCGGGTCGACCGACACCCGGACATCGCGCTTGCCGTCGCGGGTGCGCACGTCGGTGCGCACGACCGGCGAGAAATAGCCTTCCGTCGCGGTCAGGTCGCGCACCTGCTGCGGCGTCGCGGTGACGAGAAAGTCGAACTGGTCGTCGCTGACGTCGTCGCGCTTGCCGAAGCGCGCGATGTCGAGGTGCGACTTCAGCAGCTTGCGGACCGTGCGCGGCGCATCGATCTCGACGTCGTACTTCGCGCAGGCCGGCAGCGCGGCGAGCGCCGCCAGGCAGCCGGCGAGGATCCGCGCGGCCCGCGCCGCGCCCGCGTGGCCGCGCCGGACGCCGCCGCGGGCCGCGGGCCGCCCGGCGTCACGCGCCGTGATTCGTTGCTGGTTCGCCTGCCCCGCCAAATATGACCTCGCCCTCGGAGATGGATGAATTCTTGGAAACCCCGTATTTGACCATACGGATGCCGCCGCGCCCCGATGTGCGCCGCATCGGCGGCGGCCTGACGCTTGCGCGCAACGGCCCGCGGGCGATCGGGCGGCTCGCGCATTCGACGCGCGTTTGGCGCCGGCTGTTCCCCGCGATGCGGTAAAATCCTGCCATCCCACATTCCGGCGCTCCGCGCGCCGCCTGAAACGGAAAGCCAAGCCATGCCGTACCAGTCCGACGTCACGCAATTCCTGAACCAGCTCAAGCAACAGAAGCCGGCCCTCGAAGAAGAGCAGCGCAAGGGCCGCGCCCTGCTGTGGGACAAGCAGCCGGTCGACCTCGACGAGCGCGCTGAGCAGCAGGAATCGCGCGTGAAGCAGACGTCCTACGTCTACTACCAGAACTTCTGACGACGTGAGCGCCGCCGACGAGGCCAGCGCCGCCCGGCCTGACGCGGCCCGGCCCGAAGACGCGGTCGCCGCGCCCGCGGGCGCCGATTCGACGCCCGACACGGTCGACAGCGTCGCGGCGTTTGCTCGCCTGTACGGCGAGCCGCTGTTCAAGCTGCCGCAGGACCTGTACATCCCGCCCGACGCGCTCGAGATCTTCCTCGAGGCGTTCGAAGGCCCGCTCGACCTGCTGCTGTACCTGATCCGCAAGCAGAACTTCAACGTGCTCGACATCCCGATGGCGCAGGTCACCGCGCAGTATCTCGGCTATGTCGACCAGATCCGCGCGACGAACCTCGAGCTCGCCGCGGAGTACCTGCTGATGGCCGCGATGCTGATCGAGATCAAGTCGCGGATGCTGCTGCCGGTCAAGAAGGCCGACACCGGCGAGGAAGCGGAAGATCCGCGCGCCGAGCTGGTGCGCCGCCTGCTCGAGTACGAGCAGATGAAGCTCGCCGCGCAGCGCCTCGACAAGCTGCCGCAGCTCGGCCGCGACTTCCTGCGCGCCGAGGTCTACATCGAGCAGAGCATCACGCCGCGCTTCCCGGACGTGAATTCGGACGACCTGCGCGCCGCGTGGGCCGACGTGCTGAAGCGCGCGAAGCTCGTGCAGCACCACAAGATCTCCCGCGAGGAGCTGTCGGTGCGCGAGCACATGAGCCTGATCCTGCGCCGGCTGCAGAACGCGCGCTTCATGGAGTTCGCCGACCTGTTCGACACGTCGCGCGGCGTGCCGGTCGTCGTCGTGAACTTCATCGCGATGCTCGAGCTGGCGCGCGAGTCGCTCGTCGAGATCACCCAGCCCGAACCGTTCGCGCCGATCTACGTCCGCCTCGCCTACCTGCCCGCCTGACCCACCGCGCCTTCGAATCGGGGCCGGTTCACCCCCGCCGGCCCTATTCCCGACAGAAGTGAACGACCGTGCGTTTATCGGTGCGTCCGGCGGCCAAATCCTCTACAATCGCCGACGCCCGCCGCGCCGCCCGCGCGGGCACCTTTGCCGCTTCGACCCCGACCCCGACGCCGCGTGCCGCGGCGCCAACGCGCGCCAGCGCGAGGAACCCCGCTACCCGATCATGAAAGTCATCAGCTCGATCCAGGAACTGCGCGACCAGTTGCGCGGACAGAACCGCACCGCCTTCGTGCCGACGATGGGCAATCTGCACGAAGGGCACTTGTCGCTGATGCGCCTCGCGCGCCAGCACGGCGATCCGGTCGTGGCGAGCATCTTCGTGAACCGCCTGCAGTTCGGCCCGAGCGAGGATTTCGACAAGTACCCGCGCACGCTGCAGGACGACATCGAGAAGCTGCAGAAGGAGAACGTCTACGTGCTGTTCGCGCCGACCGAGCGCGACATGTATCCGGAGCCGCAGGAATACCGCGTGCAGCCGCCGGACGATCTCGGCGGGATCCTCGAGGGCGAGTTCCGGCCCGGTTTCTTCACCGGCGTGTGCACGGTCGTCACGAAGCTGATGGCCTGCGTGCAGCCGCGCGTCGCCGTGTTCGGCAAGAAGGACTACCAGCAGCTGATGATCGTGCGCCGCATGTGCCAGCAGCTCGCGATGCCGGTCGACATCGTCGCGGCCGAGACGGTGCGCGACACCGACGGCCTCGCGCTGTCGTCGCGCAACCGCTATCTCGCGCCGGCCGAGCGCCAGGAGGCGCCGGAGCTCGCGAAGACGCTGCAGCGCGTCCGCGAAAGCGTGCTCGGCGGCGAGCGCGATCTCGTCAAGCTCGAACAGCAGGCGCACGCGCACCTCGCCGGCCGCGGCTGGGCGCCCGACTACATTTCGATCCGCCGGCGCGCGAACCTGATCGCGCCCAGCGCCGCCGAACTCGACGCCGGCGAGCCGCTCGTCGTGCTCGCGGCCGCGAAGCTCGGCGCGACCCGCCTCATCGACAACCTGGAAATCTGACGGCCCCGCCCGCCAGTGCCTCTCGACGCATCAAGGAGCCACCCCATGCAGCGCCACATGCTCAAATCGAAGATCCACCGCGTGGCCGTCACGCATTGCGAACTGCACTACGAAGGTTCGTGCGCGATCGACGAAGATCTGCTCGACGCCGCGAACATCGCGGAAAACGAGCGGATCGACATCTGGAACATCAACAACGGCGAACGCT
The DNA here is from genome assembly GCF_004343775.1 of Burkholderia sp. SRS-46. Classification (GTDB taxonomy): domain Bacteria; phylum Pseudomonadota; class Gammaproteobacteria; order Burkholderiales; family Burkholderiaceae; genus Burkholderia. The sequence goes on from NZ_PTXL01000006.1 coordinate 116,101, forward strand.
TCTCGACCTACGCGATCAAGGGCGAGCGCGGCAGCGGCATGATCTCGCTGAACGGTTCGGCCGCGCGCCGCGCGCAGCTCGGCGACCTCGTGATCATCGCGGCGTTCGCGGTGGTCGACGAGGCCGAACTGCAGGCCGGCTGGAAGCCGAACCTCGTGTTCGTCGGCGACGACAACAAGATCAAGGGCAGCCGCGACCACGTACCGACGCAGAGCTGGTCGTAAGCCGAATGCCGCGGCCCGGGCGCCCCGCCCGCGGGCCGCGGCGTCGTTCCGCGCGAGCCAGCGCAAAGGGCCGGATTCCGTGCTGAACGGAATCCGGCCCTTGTCATGTGTGCGCGCCGTACCCGCCGGCGCCGTCAGCCCTTCGCCGGCTTGCGCTCCGCCCATTCGACGATCGGCCGCCACTGTTCGAGATCCTTGTCGACGCGGCTCTTCGCGACATCCCACAGCGTGAGCCCGTGCGCGGCGAGCTGCACGTAGTTCTGCGTGTCGCGCAGGTAGCCGAGCACCGGCAGCTTGAGCCCCTCGACGAAGCGGTGCAGCTGCTCCGACGAGCGCGTGCGCGCATCGACCCGCATCCCGACGATGCCGACCTCGACGGTGCCCTTGCGCACCGCCTTCTCGTTCGCGAGGCGCTCGAGGAAATGCTGGGTCGCCAGGATGTCGAACATCGACGGCTGCAGCGGCACGATCACCTTGTCGGCGAACTGCAGCGCGAGGTTTTGCCGGTTGCCGTGCAGCCCGGCCGGCGTGTCGATCACCGCGTATTCGAGCCCGCGCGGCGGCTTCGTCGGCGCATCGGGATCGAGCCCCCACGCCTCGATCGCGGGCAGCCCGGCCGGACGCAGGTCGAGCCACGCATGCGAGGACTGCTGCCGGTCGAGATCGGCCAGCGCGACCCATGCGCCCTGCGCCGCGAAGTAACCGGCAAGATTGGTGGACAGCGTGCTCTTTCCCACGCCGCCCTTCGGATTCGCCACCACGATCACCGTCATGAATTCCCCCGAAGAAGCCGCGCGACGTCGGCCAGCCGGCGGGCGTCGCGCAATTGCAGATACAGGGTGCGATGATATCGGCAAATGGGGCGTCACCGAAATCGCCGGCGCCGATCCGGCCCCGCTGGCGGTGCCTGGTCCGGCGCCCGTTTCGGCACGACTACGCGCGCTGCGCCGCGGCGCCCGGCGCACCGAGCGCGAACGCGCCGCCGCCCAGCAACGCCTGCACCGCGAGCGTCACGGCCCAGAACGCCGGATATTCCCAGCCACCGTGCGGCGACGCGAAGCTCCAGCCGTTCGGCAGATGCGCCGCGGTCGCGCCGAGCATGAACGGCAGCAGCGCCAGCGCGACGAGGCGCACGCGGAAGCCGGCGACGAGCGCGATGCCGCCCACCAGCTCGACGGCCGTCGTGAGGTACGCGAGCCAAGCGGGCAGGCCGATCGACACGAAGAACTGCGCGGTGCCGGGCAGCGTGAAGACGAACACCTTCTGCGCGACGTGCGCGAGATACAGCACGCCGAGCGCGACGCGCAGCAGCGTGGCGGCGAAATCGGGGTAGCGGTTCGGGTTCATGTCGGGGTTCCTTCGTGAATGAATGAGATGGAACGCACTCTATTCGAACCGATTTCCCCGATAAACACGCGATCCAGCTTAAATTGATTCCCCAAAAGAACGAATCGGAATAAAAAAGGGCATGACCGATCATGCCCCGCGATTCAAGCCTCAGTAGCCGCCCTTGCCTTGCGCGGGGCCGCTGTGGCTCGACGAGCCGCTGTCCGGTCCGTACGAATCGCATGCCTGCACCCACGTCGAGGCGGTCAGCAACGCCACGAGCAAACCGCCCAACCATCGTCGTGCCTTCATCGTCGCGCTCCTCCGGACGGACATCCGCCCTCCTTTGGTTGTACGCCACGCGACGAAAAAAGCGAGGACGATCGGCCACCGCCGGCCGATCGGCTCAGCGGAATTCGGCGTACAGCGCCGGCAGGTCGAGGTGCGCGGCGAAGGTGTCGGCGAGCCGTTCCAGCGACGCCTCGCGCAGCGCCGGGTAGTCGATCCGCTCGGCCGCGTCGAGCCCCGCCCAGGCAAGCAGCGCCGCGCACGCGTCAGGCGCGTCGAACAGCCCGTGCACGTAGGTCGCGAGGATCTGGCCGTCGTCGGACAGCGTACCGTCCGCGTGCGCGCCGCTCGCGCCGTCGGCCGTCAGCTGAAGCGCGGGCGCTGCGAGCGCGGGCCCGCGCGTCTCGCCCATGTGGATCTCGTAGCCGCGCACGGCCGCGCCGCCCGGCAGCGCCAGCCGCCCGGTCACGTTCTTGAGCGTCTTGTGCGGCTGCAGCGTCGTGTCGAAATCGAGCAGGCCGAGCCCCGGCATGCTGCCCGGCACGCCTTCGAGGCCGAGCGGATCGTCGAGCGAGCGGCCGAGCATCTGCAGGCCGCCGCAGATGCCGATCACCTTGCCGCCATAGCGCAGGTGGCGCCGGATCACCGCGTCCCAGCCCGCGTCGCGCAGCCATGCGAGGTCGCGCTGCACGCTCTTCGAGCCGGGCAGGATCAGCAGGTCAGCGGCCGGCACCGGCCCGCTCTTCCAGTATGTGAACTCGACCTGCGGATGCGCGCGCAGCGGATCGAAATCGGTGTGGTTGCTGATGCGCGGCAGCGCCGGCACGACCACCCGCAGCACGCCGCGCTCGCCGCACGTGGCGCCGCTGCGCGCCTGCGCGGGCAGCATGTCCTCCGCGTCGAGCGTCAGGCCGTGCAGGTACGGCAGCACGCCGAACACCGGCTTGCCGGTCTGCGCGCGCAGCCAGTCGAGGCCCGGCTCGAGCAGCTTGAAGTCGCCGCGGAAGCGGTTGATCACGAAACCGCGCACGCGCGCGCGCTCGCTGTCGGACAGGCACGCGAGCGTGCCGACCAGGTGCGCGAACACGCCGCCGCGGTCGATGTCGGCGACCAGCACGACCGGGCAGTCGACGCGCTCCGCGAAGCCCATGTTCGCGATGTCGCCTTCGCGCAGGTTGATCTCGGCCGGGCTGCCCGCGCCTTCGACGATCACGGTGTCGTAGCCGGCACGCAGCCGCGCGTACGACTCGAGCACCGCGTCGAACGCGACCGGCTTGTAGTCGTGGTACGCGCGGGCGTTCAGGTTCGCGCGCGCCTGGCCGTGGATGATCACCTGCGCGCCGCGGTCGCTGGTCGGCTTCAGCAGCACGGGGTTGAAATCGGTATGCGGCGCGACGCGCGCGGCGAGCGCCTGCAGCGCCTGCGCGCGGCCGATCTCGCCGCCGTCGGCCGTCACCGCGCTGTTGAGCGCCATGTTCTGCGGCTTGAACGGCGCGACGCGCGCGCCGGCGCGGCGCGCGAGGCGGCACAGCCCCGCGACGAGCGTGCTCTTGCCCGCATCGGACGTCGTGCCCTGGATCATCAGCGTGCCGCGCGGCCGCATCTCGGGTGCATTCATCGTGGTGAAAGACGTGACGAAACGAAGGCCGCATTATCGCCTGCGCCGTTACAATCACGCGATGACTACGCACGACCTCACCTTCGTGCTCGGCGGCGCGCGTTCGGGCAAGAGCGCGTACGCCGAGCGGCTTGCCGCCGACAGCGGCCGCCCCGTCACCTATATCGCGACCGCCTACGCGGCCGACGCCGAATTCGCGCAGCGCATCGCGCATCACCGCGCGCGCCGGCCGGCGAGCTGGGGATTCGCCGACGCGCCGCTCGAGCTCGCCGCGACGCTCGCGCGGCTCGACGATCCGCGCGCGTGCCTGCTGGTCGACTGCCTCACGCTGTGGCTCACCAACCTGCTGTGCCCGGCGCAGGGCGAGCCGCTCGACGACGCGCAGTACGACGCGCGCGTCGCGGCGCTTGAAGCCGCGCTGCGCAACGCCCGCGCGAAGGTGATCGTGGTCAGCAACGAGATCGGGCTCGGCGTCGTGCCGCTGGGCGCCGTCACGCGCCGCTACGTCGACGAACTGGGCCGCCTCAACCAGCGCGTCGCCGCGCTCGCGACCCGCGTGACGCTGCTGGTCGCGGGGCTGCCGGTCGCGATCAAGACGGAGCCTGCGTGATGCTGATGCTGTCGTTGTCCACGGTTGCGATGCTCGCGGTGATCGCCGTGATCGTCGATCGCATGCTCGGCGAGCCGTCGGCCGCGCACCCGCTCGTCGCGTTCGGGCGGCTCGCCGCGCGCCTCGAGGCGGCGCTGAATACGGGCCGGCGCGGCCGCCTGGTCGGCATCGCCGCGTGGCTCGCGGCCGTCGCGCCGCCGGTCGTGCTGGCGGCCTGGCTGGCCGCCGCGCTGCCCGCGCCGCTCGCGGCCGCGCTGCACGTCGCGCTGCTGTGGTTCGCGCTCGGCGCGAAGAGTCTCACCGACCATCTCGCGCCGATCGCCGCCGCGCTGCTGCGGCACGACCTGCCCGGCGCCCGCGCATTGACCGCGCGGATCGTGTCGCGCGACACGAGCGAGGCCGACGAAGGCGCGCTGTCGCGCGCGGCCGTCGAATCGGCGCTCGAGAACGGCAACGACGCGATCTTCGGCGCGCTGTTCTGGTTCGTCGTCGCAGGCGGCCCCGGCGCATTGATGTTCCGGCTCGCGAACACGCTCGACGCGATGTGGGGCTACCGCACGCCGCGCTTCCTGAAGTTCGGCTGGGCCGCCGCGCGGATCGACGACGCGCTGAACTGGGTTCCCGCGCGCCTCACCGCCGCGAGCTATGCGCTGCTCGGCGACACCGCGAACGCGTGGCGCTGCTGGCGCACGCAGGCCCGCCACTGGGACAGCCCGAACGCCGGCCCGGTGATGGCCGCGGGCGCGGGCAGCCTGAACGTGCAGCTCGGCGGCCCGGCCGTCTATCACGGTGAAATCGAACAGCGTCCGGTGCTCGGCAGCGGTTCGCCCGCCAGCGCCGCGCACATCGTCGCCGCCCTGTCGCTCGTCACCCGCACGCTCGCACTGTGGCTCGCGCTGCTGGTCGCGAGCGCCGTCCTCGTCATGGGCACACAACATGTCTGACCTTCCGATCGCACACGGCGGCAACCTGCACGAAGCCGCGCGCCGCCACGGCATCCCGTATGACGCGTGGCTCGACCTGTCGACCGGCATCAACCCGGTCGGCTACCCCGTGCCGCCCGTGCCCGCCGACGCGTGGCGGCGGCTGCCCGACGACGGCGACGGGCTCGCCGCATGCGCGGCCGGCTACTACGGCGCGCCGAGCGCCGCGCACGTGCTGCCGGTCGCCGGCAGCCAGGCCGCGATCCGCGCGCTGCCCGCGCTGCTGCCTCAAGGCGACGCCGGCGTCGCGGCGCTTGCGTACGGCGAATACGGGCCCGCGTTCGCACGCCACGGCCATCGCATCGCGCCGCTCGACATCGCCGCGGATACCCTGCCCGCGACGCTGCGCCACGTCATCGTCGGGAATCCGAACAATCCGACCGCCGAGCGGGTCCCGGTCGAGCGCCTGCTCGGCTGGCACGCGCAGGTGTCGGCGCGCGGCGGCACGCTGATCGTCGACGAAGCGTTCGCCGACACCGGCGCGACCGATTCGCTCGCCGCATGCGTGGATCGCCCGGGGCTCGTCGTGCTGCGCTCGGTCGGCAAGTTCTTCGGCCTCGCCGGCATCCGCGCCGGCTTCGTGCTCGCGCCGCCCGCGCAGATCGCCGCGCTGCGCGACACGCTCGGCGCCTGGACGGTCGGCGGCCCCGCGCGTCACGCGGTCGCCGCCGCGTTCGCCGATCGTGCGTGGCAGGCGGCGGCCCGCGAGCGGCTCGCCGCCGACGGCGCGCGCCTCGCGGCGCTGCTGCGCGGCCACGGCTTCGCGGTGCACACGACGCCGCTGTTCAGCTGGACCGACGATCCGCGCGCCGCGGCGCTGCATGCGGCGCTCGCGCGCCGCGGCATCTGGACGCGCCATTTCGCGCGGCCGTCGAGCGTGCGGTTCGGCTTGCCGGGCAACGACGCCGAATGGCGGCGGCTCGCGGATGCGCTCGCGCAATGCGCGGCGGAACTGGGCGGAGACGCGGCCCGATGAAGCACCGGCTTGCCTGCCTGCTGCCGGCCGCGGCGCTGCTCGGGCTCGGCGGCGCCGCCACCGCGCGCGCGGACGTCAGCACGCGCGACGACGCCGGCAACACGGTCACGCTGCCCGCGCCCGCGCAACGCGTCATCAGCCTCGCGCCGCACGTCACCGAACTGATCTACGCGGCGGGCGGCGGCGCGAAGCTGGTCGGCGCCGTCGCGTACAGCGACTATCCGCCCGCCGCGAAAGCCGTGCCGCGCGTCGGCGACAACAAGGCACTCGATCTCGAACGCATCGCCGCGCTGAAGCCCGACCTGATCGTCGTCTGGCGCCACGGCAATGCCGAGCGGCAGACCGATGCGCTGCGCGCGCTGCATATCCCGCTGTTCTTCAGCGAACCGAAGCATCTCGACGACATCGCCACGTCGCTCGGCCGCCTCGGCACGCTGCTCGGCACGCAGCCCGCGGCCGACGCGGCGGCGGCGGCCTTCACGCGCGACGTCGCCGCGCTGCGCGCGCGCTATGCGGCGCGCCCGCCCGTCACATTGTTCTTCCAGGTCTGGGACCGGCCGCTGATGACGCTCAACGGCACGCACCTGATCGACGACGTGATCGCGCTGTGCGGCGGCCGCAACGTGTTCGCACAGCTCAAGCCGCTCGTGCCGACCGTGACGGACGAGGCCGTGCTCGCGGCCAACCCCGAGGCGATCGTGACGACGCGCGCCGGCGCGACGCCGTCGCACGAGCCGCTGCCGAGCCTTGCGCGCTGGCGCGCGTGGCCGGCGCTGACCGCCGTCGCGCGCGACAACCTGTTCGCGATCGACGGCGACCTGCTGACGCGCGCGTCACCGCGGATCGCACAAGGCGCGGCCGCGCTGTGCGCGGATCTGGATATCGCACGCTCGAGGCGGCCCGCACGCTGATGCACGCGGGGCGCTCACGCGTCCCAGTGCACGAGCTCCCACGCACCCGCCACATCGCGCATGCGCAGCCACACCACGCCACCGAACGGCACCGGCCGCGACAGCAGCGAGTCGAGCGGCGCGCGCAGCACCTGCGATGCGAACACGCGGATCACGCCCGCATGCGTGACGGCCCATTGCGGCGCGCGGGTCTCGACGGCCGCATCGACCGCGTGCGCGACCCGCGCGGCGAAGCGCGCAACACTCTCGCCGCCGTGCGCGCATGCATGCATCAGGTCGGCCGCCCATGCGTCGAGCGCGGCGCGGTCGATATCGTCCCAGCGCTGCCCTTCCCACGCGCCGAAGTCCATTTCCTGCCAGCTCGCGTCGCGCCGCAGCGGCACGCCGAGCGCCTGCGCGAGCGGCACGCCGACCGATGCGCAACGCGCGAGCGGGCTCGACCATACGCATTGCGGCAGCGGCGCGCGCAGTACGGCGAGATGCGCGCGCATCGCCTCGGCGCCGGCCTCGGCCGACGCGGCGAGCGGCACGTCGCTGCGCCCGTAGCACACGCCCGGCGCAACGTCGACCGCCGGATGCCGGATCAGGACGACGTCCATCCGAGCACCACCAGGTAGATCGCGAGTTCGCTCAGCTGCTGCGCGAAGCCGAGGCAATCGCCGGTATAGCCGCCGATGCGCCGCACCAGATAGCGCGCGAGCCACGCGCGCAGCAGCACGAGCACGAAGAGCGCCGCCACGCCCGCGCGCCAGTCCGGCCAGAACAGCCAAGGCAGCCCGAACACGGCCGCGACACACGCCGCGCGCGGCCCCATCCGCTGCGCGACCGGCTTTGCCTTGCCTTCGGGCCGCACGTAGTCGAGCGACGCCAGCAGGCTCACCGCCGCCGCGCGGCTCGCGGCGTGCGCGGCGACCATCGTCCACGCGGCCCGCAGCGGCGGCAGCGCGGCGAGTGCCTGCCACTTCAGGCCGAGCGCGATCACGAGCGCGACCGCGCCGAACGTGCCGATCCGCGAATCGTGCATGATGCGCAGCACGTCGTCGCGCGTATAGCCGCCGCCGAACGCGTCGCAGCTGTCGGCGAGGCCGTCCTCGTGGAACGCGCCGGTCGCGAGCAGCGTCGCGGCGATCGACAGGCCCGCCGCGATCGACGCGGGCAACCCGCGCAGCGCGGCGAGGTAGACGAGCGCGCCCCACGCACCGACGCACGCGCCGACCAGCGGGAAGTAGCGCGCCGCCTGGTCGAGATCGCCGACCGCATAGCCGATCGCGCGCGGCACCGGCACGCGCGTGAAGTAGCCGAGCGCGACGAAGAAATAGCGCAGCTCGGCGCGCAGGCCGCGCGCGCGATCAGGCGTCACGATTGTCGACGCCGGCGGATTCGAAGCTCGCCATCTCGCTCATGAACGCGGCCGCCGCACGCACGAGCGGCAGCGCGAGCGCCGCGCCCGTGCCCTCGCCGAGCCGCAGGTCGAGCGCGAGCAGCGGCTTCGCGCCGAAATGCTCGAGCATGCGCCGGTGCCCCGCCTCGTTCGACGTGTGCGAGAACACGCAGTAGTCGCGCACGGCCGGCACGAGCCGCTCGGCGACCAGCAGCGCGGACGTCGCGATGAAGCCGTCGACCAGGATCGTCATCCGCTCGCTCGCCGCGGCGAGATACGCGCCCGTCATCATCGCGATCTCGAAGCCGCCGAACGTCGCGAGTACGTCGAGCGGCTCGGTCGCATCGGGGTGCCGCGCAAGCGCGCGTTCGAGCACCGCGCGCTTGTGCGCGAGCCCCGCGTCGTCGAGGCCCGTGCCGCGGCCGACGCACGCGTCGAGCGGCACGCCGAGCAGCCGGCTCATCAGGCACGCGGCCGACGACGTGTTCGCGATCCCCATCTCGCCGAAGCCGATCACGTTGGTGCCGAGCGCCGCGTGATGGCGCACGCGCGCCGCGCCGGCGGCGAGCGCCGCGAGCGCCTCGTCGCGCGTCATCGCCGGCTCGTGCGCGAAGTTGCGCGTGCCGCGCGCGACCGGCAGCGCGATCAGCCGGTCCGATGCGGGCAGCGGCGACGCGACGCCCGCATCGACGATCTCGAGCGTGCTCTGCGCCACGCCCGAGAATGCGTTGATCGCCGCGCCACCGGCGAGGAAGTTCGCGACCATCTGCGCGGTCACGGCCTGCGGATAGGGGCTCACGCCTTCGGCCGCGATGCCGTGATCGGCCGCGAACACGATCGTCGCCGGGCGCTGCACGAGCGGACGCTCGGTGCGCTGGATCAGGCCCAGCTGCAGCGCCAGCGCCTCGAGCTGGCCGAGGCTGCCGGGCGGCTTGGTCTTGTGGTCGATCACGTGCTGCAGGCGCGCGCGCAACGGTGCGTCGAGCGGCGTGATTTCGGGCAGGAAGTCGGTCGTGTTCATCGGGATATCGCCTCGTTTGCGCAGCCGGTGCCGCGCGTCGAAAAAATGGGATTCATCGCCGCGGCGGCCACGCGGGCAGCAGCGCGTCGCGGCCGTCCTGGCGGATCAGCACCAGCGGATAGCCGAACGCGTCGCTCGCGCGCTCGGGCGTCAACACGTCGTGCACGGGCCCGGCCCATGCCTGGCCGCAGCCGTCGAGCAGCAGCGCGTGCGTCGCGAAACGGCGCGCGAGATTCAGGTCGTGGCACGAGAACAGCACGGTACGCGTGCCGGCGTCGAGCCATGCGGTCAACGCGGTCAGGCAGTCGATCTGGTGATGTAGGTCGAGATGCGCGAGCGGCTCGTCGAGCAGCAGCAGCGGCGCGTCCTGGCACAGCGTGGCGGCCAGCGCGACGCGCTGCCGCTCGCCGCCGGACAGCGACAGCACGTCGCGCCCGGCGAACGCCGCGAGGCCGAAGGTCGCGAGCGCGTCGCGCGCGGCCGCGCGGTCGCCGTCGCGCTCCCAGCCCCAGCCGCCGAGATACGGGAAGCGGCTGAGCAGCACCGTGTCGAACACGGTCGCGCTGAACGCATCGTGCAACTGCTGCGGCATCAGCGCGCGACGCCGCGCGAGCTGCTCGGGCGCCCAGTCGGCAAGCGGCCGGCCGGCGGCTTCCACATGGCCGCCCGCCGGCGCCCGCAGGCCCGCGAGCGTCGCGAGCAGCGTCGTCTTGCCGGCGCCGTTCGGCCCCGCGACGCACCAGATCTCGCCGGGCCGGAAGGCCTGCGTGAAGCCGTCCAGCAGCGTGCGCGCGCCAGCCCGCAGCGTCAGGCCGACGGCCGCGCAGGCGATGCCGTCGGCATCGAAGGAGCGGGTTGCGGTCATCGTATCGGCCTCCTCAGCAACATCCAGAGGAACACGGGCACGCCGATCAGCGCGGTCATCACGCCGACCGGCAGCTGCGCGGGCGCGATCACGGTGCGCGCGAGCAGGTCGGCCGCCATCACGCCGCCGCCGCCCGCGAGCATCGCGGCGGGCAGCAGCATGCGCTGGTCGTTGCCGAACGCGAGACGCAGCGCATGCGGGACGACGAGGCCGACGAAGCCGATCGTGCCGGCCGTCGTCACCGCGGCGGCCGCGGCCAGCGACGCGACCAGGTAGATCCGCATGCGCAGCCGCGCGACCGGCACGCCGAGCGCGAGCGCGGTCGCATCGCCGCGCAGCAGCACGTTCAGCTGCGGCGCGGCCGGCAGCGCGACGCACGCGGCGAACGCGAGCGCGGCCCACGCGAACCACGGCGTCGTGACGCCGTTCAGGTCGCCGGTCAGCCAGAAGATGATGCCGCGCAACCGCGCATCTGGCGCGAGCGACAGCAGCAGCGTGACGAGCGCACCCCACCCGGCCGCGATCACGACGCCGATGAGCAGCAGCCGCGGCGATGCGTCGCGCGGGTCGCCGCGCCACAGTTCGCGGCGCGCGAGGCCGAGCACGAGGCTGACCGACACGAGCGCGCCGGCAAACGCCGACGCATCGACGAGCCACCACGCGCCGCCCGCGATCATCGCGATCAGCGCGAAGCCGGCCGCGCCGCCCGACACGCCGAGCACGTAAGGCTCGGCGAGCGGATTGCGCAGCAGTACCTGCAGCAGCGCGCCCGCGAGCGCGAGCAGCGCACCGCAGCCGAAGCCCGCGAGCGCGCGCGGCAAGCGCAGCGTGCGGACGATGTCGGCGAACAGCGACGCATCGCCGCCCGCGTGCGGGACCAGCGACGCGAGCGCCTGCAGCGGCGAGATCGGCACGCTGCCGATCGTCAGCGACGCGACGAACAGCGCGGCGACCGCGGCCGCGAGCGCGGCCCAGATCGCGGCGGCGCGCGCGGCGCTCATGCGGCGGCCCGCGCCGCGCCCGCCGGCACGCTACCCGGCCGCTTACTGCTGCTGCCAGCCGAGCGTGACGTAGGCGCCGCGCCGCGGCGTGTTGTATGCGTAGGCAAGCTCGTAGTCCTTGTCGAGGAGGTTGTCGATGCGCGCGCTGACGTACCACGCCTTCGTGATGTTGTAGCGCGCGGACAGGTTGACGAGCCCGTAGCCACCGAGCCGCCCGCCGCCCGAATCGTTGCGCGCGCCACTGACGAGCCACTCGCCGCCGACCCGCAACGGGCCGAACGCGCGGCTCGCCGACGCCGACGCAAAGCGCCGCGCGCGGCGGTCCAGGTCCTGATTCTGCGTTTCGTTGACCGGATTCTGCAAGGTGCCGGCAACCCGCACGTCGGTCGCGCCGACGTGCCCCTGCCACGATGCCTCGAGCCCCTGCACCTTCGCGCGGCCGACGTTGCGCGCGACATAGAAGCCGCTGCGCGCGTCGGGCTGGTAGTCGATCAGGTTCGCGTAGCGGGTCTGGAACGCGGTGACGCGCACGACGCCCACCGCGTCGGACACATACTGCACCGCGGCCTCGACCGAGTGGCTGCGCTCGGGCTGGATCGACGCGTTGCCCGAGTTCGGATAATAGAGATCGTTGAAGGTCGGCGCGCGAAACGCGCTCGAATAGCTCGCGGTGACCTTCCACCGGTCGGTGAGCTCGAGACCGTAGCCGAGATAGTAGGAGTTCGCGCCGCCGAAATCCGAATACTGGTCGCGCCGCACGCTCGCCTGGAACTGCTGGCGGCCGACGCGCCCCGTATAGCCGAGCCAGCCGGAATTCACGTGGCGCTGCGGCGCGGAGTACACGTTCGACATGAACTGCTGGTCGAGACGCTCGTAGCCGGCCTGGATCAGGTGATCCTGCGCGATCCGGAAATCGTTCTGCCACGTGTACTGGCGATTGTCGGTGTTGAAGTGGTCGGTGTACGCGCCGTTCAGCTGCGTCTGGCTGCGGTCGTTGCCCGCGGCGACGCTGACGTGCGTCGTCCACCAGTCGAACAGCTTGCCGTTCGCGAACGCGCGCGCCTGCTGCACGCGCGAATAGAGATTGTTCAGGTCGGTCGGCGCGCCGAACGCATTGTCGTAGCTGTTGTTGCCGTTCGCCTGGAAGTAGCTGACGCCCGCATCCCAGCGCGCATCGAAGCGATGCCGCAGCGATGCGGTCACGCTCTCGTTGAGGTAGCCGTTCGCGTTCGGGTTCGCGGACGGCCGCTTCGCCGGATCGAGCGCGGAGAAGCCGTTGTCCTTCGCGCGCGCCACCGACACGCTGAAGGTCGTCCTGCCGTCGCCGTCGAGCCGGCCCGACACGCCCGCCTGCTGCGTCTGCGTGCCGTAGCTGCCGAGGCCGACCGCGAAGTTGAAGCGCGGCGGATGGTTGCCGCCGTCCTTCGTGAACACCTGCACGACGCCGCCGATCGCGCCCGAGCCGTACAGCGACGACACGTTGCCGTTCACGATCTCGACGCGCTGGATCTGGTCGAGCGGCAACTGGCTGAGCTGCGCGTTGCCGAGGCTCGCGGAGTCGACCCGCACGCCGTCGATCAGCACGAGCGACTGGTTCGATTGCGCGCCGCGCAGGAACAGCGATGCGGTCGCGCCCGGGCCGCCGTTGCGCACGATCTGCGCACCCGGCGCGAACGCGAGCAGGGTCGGCAGGTCGGCGCCGGGGTGCGCGGCGATGTCCTGCGCATCGAACACGGTCGTTTGCGGAATCGCGTCGGCGAGCGCCTGCGGCGCGCGCTGCGCGGTGACCACCATCGGCGCGAGCAGCGGCGCGTCGGCGTTCTGCCCGGCGCCCTGCCCGGCGTGCGCGGCGGCGGGTGCGGCGGAGGTGGAAGACGGAGTGTCGGCGGCGGCCGTCTGCGCGGCGGCCGCGAGCGGCAGCCCGCAGAGCGCGCCGAGCGCGGTGCGGGCGATTGGGGTCAGCATCGAAGAAAGTCCAGTGAACCACGGCGCGGCCTGCTTCCCCGCGGGCCGCGCGTCACGGAGCCCGCGTGCGGGCTCCCCGCCTCGGCCGGTATCCGGGCTGGCGGCGTTCCGGCTCGCCTTCCCGCGCGACCAGCATGCGCAGTGGCCTGCGCCCGCGTGCATGTCGCACACGCCGAGCGCACCCGAGCCGGCCTGCATCGTCCGATGCGGCCGCTTACCGTTGCGGGGGCAGCGCAGGTTGGCGGCGCGTTGCAGCGCCACGCCCTGCTTCCCGTTTAACCGCGCGTTGGCCGCGCGAGCACCGAGGCGGCGCCAGTTTAGGAGCGGGCCGCGCGAGCGTCAAGAAAGCCTCCCGCCGCACGCAAAACCGGCCCGCGATGCGCCTATTCGCGGCAAGAAGCGGGGGTGTTACGACTGGAAACGTTACAGATGTCGGAATGCGCGTTATTCCGCGCTAAAATGCTGGGTCTTTAGAGGACGCAGCAGATGCTCAACGAACTCGAAACCCTATCTCAAAACATTGGCCGACTGATCGCATTGAATCAGCGCTATCACTCGGAACGTCTCGTGCTCGAGGAGCAGGTCGCGCAATTGCGCGCGGAAACGGACACGGTACGCAGCGAGCTCGCGCAACTGCGCGAGGAGCGCAATGCGCTCGAGGCGGAACGCGACGCGCTGTCGGCGAAGATCGACGACGCGCAAGTGAAGCTGAACGCGATTCTCGAGAAGCTGCCGCGCACGAAGAGCGTGGCGGAAGCCGACAACCAGCTCGATCTGCTGGATACCCAGGCGCGCGCCGATCGCGACGACGCAGCCAGCCACGGAGAACATGCATGAGCACCAAGCAGATCGAAGTCTCGATTCTCGGCCAGGCCTATCGGCTTGCCTGTTCGGCCGAGACCGAAGCGGCGCTGCTGGAGGCGGTCGCGCGTGTCGACGCTGAAATGACGAAGATCCGTTCGAACAGCTCGGTGCGCGGCACTGATCGCATCGCGGTGATGGCGGCGCTGTCGCTCGCGTCGGAACTGCTGCGGCTGCAAACGAGCGTGCGTCACGGTGAAGCATTTCCGGCGGAAGAAATCCGGCGTACAATGCACCAGATGAACGAACAACTCGGTGCGGTGCTCGCACAGCACGAGACGCAGTAATCTCGAATCGAAGCGTCGATTTCCCTTGATCTCGACGTTCAACGGTGGTCAAATTGGTCCCGTAGATTCACAGTTCAGTCAGCTTCCCTGCCTGGTTCGCCAAGGTCATATATTCCTTGAACCAATGCCATGTGCACGGTTGCGGAAATTTGTAGCACGGGCGCGCGCGTCACTCTGTCTGATGTACCCGAAGTGCTGCTAACTGCGACCAATTCTGAACCTCAGGTTCAGGATGCCGGCCTAGCGGCTAAGGCGGGGGCCTATCCAACGGCATCGGGCGATTCCCGATGCCGTTTCCTTTTTCAGCGGCCTCTTTAGCGGTCTCTTTTCGTAGCAGCCTCTTTCTGCGTCGATCACGATCCATGCAATTCTGGCTGATGAAGTCCGAACCGGACGAAGCGAGCATCGACGATCTCGCGAATGCGCCGCAGCGCACGCTGCCATGGACCGGCGTGCGCAATTATCAGGCGCGTAATTTCATGCGCGACACGATGAAGATCGGCGACGGCGTGCTGTTCTATCACTCGAGCTGCCCCGAGCCCGGCATCGCGGGCCTCGCCGAAGTGTCGTCGACGCCCTACCCCGATCCCACGCAGTTCGATCCGAAGAGTCCCTATTACGACTCGAAGTCAACGCAGGACGCGCCGCGCTGGCTGCTCGTCGATGTCCGGTTCGTGAAGAAGTCGGCGCTCGTGCCGCTCGGCGCGCTGCGCGAACACGACGCGCTCGCCGAGATGCGCGTGCTCGCGAAAGGCAACCGGCTGTCGATCACGCCCGTCACGCGCACCGAATGGCGCTTCATCACCGAACGGCTGATGAAGTGAGCGCCAACGGGCGAACGTCAAATTTGGTCAACGCAGCGCTGCCCGTCCGGAACTCGCGGCGCCTTCGCGCAGCCTAAGCAACCGCTGCCGGCCGATCGGGCCGGCTGTCGTTTTTTCGTCGCGCGGTCCGCCCGCGTCGTGCACGCGCGAACCGCGTGCGCGCCCTCGCACAAGGAGTCCAACAATGACCAAGAAATCCGCACTCGCGCTGTCGCTCGTTCTCGCCGCCGCCGTGCCCGTCGCGCTGACGCTCGCGTCGCCCGTCGCGCGCGCGCAGGCCGTCAACCCGCACTTTCCGGAGCCGTCGGGCGTGCTGTCGCTGTCGTCGCAGGCGAGCGCCGAGGTGCCGCAGGACATCATCCACATCACGCTGTTCTACGAGCAGCAGGCGAAGGACCCGGGCAGCCTGACGTCCGCGCTGAACCAGCGCGCCGACGCGGCGCTCGCGCAGGCGAAGGGCGTGTCGGGCGTCACCGCGCACACGGGCGCGTTCTCCGTCTATCCGAGCACCGACCGCGACGGCAAGATTTCCGCGTGGCGCGGCCGCACGGAGATCGTGCTCGAGTCGCGCGATTTCGCCGCGGCATCGAAGCTCGCGGGCCAGTTGTCGAACCTGATGCAGGTGGCGAACGTCGAGTTCTCGCTGTCGCCGGAAGCGCAGCGCGCCGCCGAGCAGAAGCTCACGACCGAAGCGATCAAGTCGTTCCGCGTGCGTGCCGAGGAAGCCGCGAAGGCATTCGGCTACAACAGCTATGCGGTGCGCGACGTGAACGTCGGCGGCGGCCGCAACGTGCAGCCGTATCCGCGCATGATGGCGATGGCCGCCCCCGCGATGGACAGCGCGAAGATGAGCGCGCCGATCGCGGTCGAAGGCGGCAAGGCGACCGTGTCGGTCACGGTCAACGGCTCGGTGCAGATGAAGTAACGCGCCCCCCCGCGTGGATGCAAAAACGCCGGCCCGAAGGCCGGCGTTTTCCGTTTACGCACGCGTCAATCGCGGGCCCGCATCATGCGGCTGCCGCACGGCGACGATAGGCCCAGACCATCATCAGGATGCCCGCGAGGATCATCGGCAGCGACAGCCACTGCCCCATCGACAGGTTGAGCGCGAGCAGGCCGAGGAAGTCGTCCGGTTCGCGCGCGAACTCGACCGTGAAGCGCGCGAGGCCATAGCCGATCAGGAACAGCGCGGACACCGCGCCCATCGGCCGCGACTTGCGCGCGAACAGGAACAGCGCGAAGAACAGCACGACGCCTTCTAGCGCGATTTCATAGAGCTGCGAAGGATGGCGCGGCAGCATCTGGTACTGCATGAACACGTCGGACAGGTGCCACTTCTCGACCAGCTCCGGATGCTTCGGCAGCCATGCCGCGTCGTCGCGCATCGCGCCCGGGAACAGCATCGCCCACGGCGCGCCCGGATCGGTCACGCGGCCCCACAGCTCGCCGTTGATGAAGTTGCCGAGCCGGCCCGCCGCGAGCCCCGTCGGCACCATCGGCGCGACGAAGTCGGTGACCTGCAGCCAGTGGCGCTTGCGCTGCCACGCGAACAGCGTCATCGCGAGCGTCACGCCGAGGAAGCCGCCGTGGAACGACATGCCGCCTTCCCACACCTTGAAGATGTCGAGCGGATGCCCGAGGTAATAGCCTGCCTTGTAGAACAGCACGTAGCCGAGGCGGCCGCCGAGCACCGTGCCGAGCACGCCGTAGAACATCATGTCGTCGATGTCCTTCACGGTCCAGCCCTGCGCGGCGACATGCGGCAGCTTCAGGCGGATCCGGCCGACGACGATCGCCGCGATGAACGCGACGAGATACATGAGCCCGTACCAGCGCACGGCCAGCGGCCCGAGATGGATCGCAACGGGGTCGAAATTCGGGTGAATGATCATGGGTTAGCGGTGAAGTTTTCGAATTCGGTGCAACGGCACGCCATCGTGCCGCGCCGCGCGTTGGACGGCGCCGGCGCGCCATCGTTCGCGTCATGCATGTGCATTCGACTGCGCACGCACGATGTCGATGAAGCCGGCCAGCACCGGACTGACATCGCCGGTGCGCCATGCGAGGCCCGTCTCGACGACGGGCGCGTCGCCTGCGAGCGGCCGGTAGACCACGCCGGTGCGCCGCAGGTTACGCAGCGATTGCGGCACCAGTGCGACGCCCATGCCGGCCGACACGAGGCTGACGATCGTCTGCATCTGGATCGCCTCCTGGCCGATGCGCGGGGTCTCCCCCGCCGCGCCGTAGCAGCCCGTAATGATGTCATAAAAGCCGGGCGCCAAACGGCGCGGGAAGATCACGAGCGGCAGCGCGGCGACGTCGGCGAGCCGCACCGGTGTGTCGTCGGGCGCGTCGGGCACTGCGGCGGCGGGCATCGCCAGCACGAGCGGCTCGCGCACGACCGGCAGGTACGACAGCTCGGCCGCGTGGCGCGGCGGCACCGGCGGAATGATCAGCCCGGCGTCGATGCGGCCCGCGACGAGCTCCTCGATCTGCACGTCGCTCGTCGCCTCCGCGAGCTGCAGGCGCACCTGCGGGTAGCGCACGCCGAACGCGTGCAGCAGCGACGGCAGCAGCCCGTAATCGGCGGTCGACACGAACGCGAGCGCGAGCGAGCCGGTCTCGCCGCGCGCGAGGCTGCGTGCGAGCGGCGGCAGCGCATCGGCCGCCTCGAGCAGCTTGCGCACGTCCGGCAGCAACGCGGCGCCGACCGCCGTCAGCGCGACCGAGCGCTTGGTCCGGGCGAACAGCGCGACGCCGAGCGCGTCCTCGAGCGCGCGGATCGCCTGCGACAGCGGCGGCTGCGTCATCGACAGGCGCGTCGCCGCGCGGCCGAAATGCCGCTCCTCGGCGACCGCGACGAAATAGCGCCATTGGCGCAGGTCCGGGGTCGGGTCAGTCATATGAAAATCGACCTAATAGGCGATGAATAATATATTGGACACCCCAAAAGGGAAACTGCATCCTTGCCTCATCCGGACCGGTGCGCCGCTCGCGGCTGCACCGGCCGAGGTCCCCGCAAAACAAGGATGGAGCCCCCCATGCCCTACAACCGCCGCTCGAAGAACGTCACGCAAGGCGTGGCCCGTTCGCCGAACCGCTCGATGTATTACGCGCTCGGCTACCAGAAGGACGATTTCGACAAGCCGATGATCGGCATCGCCAACGGCCATTCGACGATCACGCCGTGCAACGCGGGCCTGCAGCGCCTGTCCGATGCCGCGGTCGCGGCCGTGAAGGCCGCCGATGCGAACCCGCAGATCTTCGGCACGCCGACGATCTCGGACGGCATGTCGATGGGCACGGAGGGGATGAAGTACTCGCTCGTGTCGCGCGAGGTGATCGCCGACTGCATCGAGACCTGCGTACAGGGCCAGTGGATGGACGGCGTGGTGGTGGTCGGCGGCTGCGACAAGAACATGCCGGGCGGCATGATCGCGCTCGCGCGCCTGAACGTGCCGGGCATCTACGTGTATGGCGGCACGATCCGCCCCGGCCACTGGAAGGGCAAGGATCTCACGATCGTGTCGTCGTTCGAGGCGGTCGGCGAGTTCACCGCGGGGCGGATGTCGCAGGAGGATTTCGAAGGGGTCGAGCAGAACGCGTGTCCGACGACCGGCTCGTGCGGCGGCATGTACACCGCGAACACGATGAGTTCGTCGTTCGAGGCGCTGGGCATGTCGCTGCTGTATTCGTCGACGATGGCGAACCCCGACCAGGAAAAGGTCGACTCGGCCGCCGAATCGGCGCGCGTGCTCGTCGAAGCGGTGAAGCAGGACCTGAAGCCGCGCGACATCATCACGAAGCAGTCGATCGAGAATGCGGTGTCGCTGATCATGGCGACCGGCGGCTCGACCAACGCGGTGCTGCACTATCTTGCGATCGCGCATGCGGCCGAGGTCGAGTGGACCATCGACGACTTCGAGCGCATTCGCAAGCGCGTGCCGGTGATCTGCGACCTGAAGCCGTCGGGCCAGTACGTCGCGACCGACCTGCACCAGGCCGGCGGCATTCCGCAGGTGCTGAAGATCCTGCTCGACGCGGGCCTGCTGCACGGCGACTGCGTGACGATCACGGGCCGCACGCTCGCCGAGGAGCTGCAGGATGTCGCGGGCGTGCCGCGCGCGGACCAGAAGGTGATCTACCCGATCGATCACGCCCTGTACAAGGAAGGCCACCTCGCGATCCTGAAGGGCAACCTCGCGGAAGACGGCGCGGTCGCGAAGATCTCCGGCCTGAAGAACCCGGTGATCACCGGCCCCGCGCGCGTGTTCGACGACGAGCAGAGCGCGATGGACGCGATCCTCGGCGACCGGATCAATGCGGGCGACGTGCTCGTGCTGCGCTACCTCGGCCCGCAGGGCGGCCCGGGGATGCCGGAAATGCTCGCGCCGACCTCGGCGATCATCGGCAAGGGCCTCGGCGAATCGGTCGGCTTCATCACCGACGGCCGCTTCTCGGGCGGCACCTGGGGCATGGTGGTCGGCCACGTCGCGCCGGAAGCGTTCGTCGGCGGCACGATCGCGCTCGTGCAGGAAGGAGATTCGATCACGATCGACGCGCTCAGGCTGTTGCTGCAGCTCAACGTCGACGACGCCGAACTGGCGCGCCGCCGCGCCGCGTGGAAGCAGCCGGCGCCACGCTACACGCGCGGCGTGCTCGCGAAGTTCGCGGCGCTCGCGCGCCCGGCGAACCAGGGCGCCGTGACCGGCTGACGGCACGGCCGGATTACGATGCGGCCCTGATTCGACGGGCCGCGCCGCGCGCGCGAAAGCCGCGCGCGCCCTTTGCTTTTATAATTTGCAGACGTCATGCCGGCTGTGCCTGCCGGCGGAGAACTGCATGAAACAGACGATCCTGCGCGCAACGATCCTGACCCTGCTGCTCGGCAGCACGGCGGCGCGCGCCGCTGAAGCCGACGGCCTGGCGCTCGCGCAACGCAAGAACTGCATGGCCTGCCATGCGGTCGGCAAGCCGCTGATGGGCCCGTCGTTCCGCGATATTGCCAGCAAGTACGCGCCGCGCGGCGACGCCGGCGACTATCTCGCCCAGACCATCGTGAAAGGCAGCGTCGGGGTATGGGGCAATGTGCCGATGCCCGCGAACACGCAACTGACGGGCGCCGAGGCGCACGCGCTCGCGAACTGGGTGATGTCGCTCAGATAAGGACCGCCCCCGGCAAGGCGCGCAAACGGGCCTGGCCGGCCTCCGTCGCGGCACGTCGCCACGGGTGCCGACCCACCTTCCGGCTCAGTCCGGATGCGCGGTCCGGCGGCGTGCGATCTCTTCGTCGACCGCGTCCCGCACCCACTCCATCACTTCGGTCTCGAGGGCCAGCGCCACTTCGCGCGTGATCTGGCTGACGAGCCATGCCGTGTGGTCGTGCAGCGCATCGCGGCAACGCGCCTCGATCGCTTCCCGCCCTGCTCCGGTCAGGTAATTCGTCAGGCGATTGCGCAAGCGCTCGGCGATGTGCTGCGCGTCTTCCGGCGTGAGCACGGCAGGCGCCGGTGCGCCGACCGTGGCCGCCGCCACCGCTTCCTGCTCGCCGGCGATCTGGTCGTCGGCACCGCCCGGCGGCAGTTCGACGGCCGGCACATGCGGCGTCGGCACCGGTTCGACGGTCACCGTCTCGGGGTCGGCTTCGACTTCGACCGGCCGTGCGTCGGCGGCGGCCGCGCCCGCCGCGTCGGTGCGCGCCGGACTGCCCGGCGCGATCACGTCGGTGAGCACCGGAATCGCCGCGTCGTCGTGCGGCGTTACAGCCGCACGCGGGCGCGCGCGCGCCGGATCGCCCGGCACCAGCACGTCGGTCAGTGTCGGGATGGAGGAGGATTCTGCTTGCCTCACGGGGATACTCCGTCGACTGGTTGGCTAGCTGCCCTGCTTGTGGTTGTTCAGAGCGTAACCCCGATCGCGATAGAAGCGGTAGCGCTCGCGGCCCGCCGCCAGCTCGGCCGGCTCGTTGCCGACCACCTCGAGCAGGCGCTCGAAGCGCGCGAACTGCGCCGGCACCGTCGCGCCGAGATTCAGCAGCACCTGATGATGCGGCACCTTGTCGAGATCGGTGGTCAGCACGATCGGCGTATCGGCCGCGTGCGCGCTGTCGACCCCGCAATGCGGGATGAAATCGAGCGGCGAGAACGTCCAGAGCCGCTCGTCGAGCGCGCGCAGGCGCGCGGGCTCGGCGAGCACGACGACCGGCAGCCCGGCCTGGTAGGCCTTGCGCAACAGCCGGCACGCGTAGGCGAGCGAATCGCCGACGTTCGTGTGGAAATCGATCCGCGTCATCGCCCGAACGCCCGCCGCGTCATCCGCTCCGCCATCACTGGCCGGCGCGGTCGATCAGGAACTGCGCGAGCAGCGGCACCGGACGGCCGGTCGCGCCCTTCGCGGCGCCGCCCTTCCATGCGGTGCCGGCGATGTCGAGGTGCGCCCACGGGTACTTCTCGGTGAAGCGCGACAGGAAGCACGCGGCCGTCACGGCACCGGCCGGGCGCCCGCCGATGTTCGCGAGATCCGCGAAGTTCGACTTCAGCTGGTCCTGGTACTCGTCGTCGAGCGGCATGCGCCATGCCGGATCGTTCGCCTCGCGCGACGCGTCGAGCAGTTCGCCCGCCAGCGCGTCGTCCTTCGAGAACAGGCCGCTGTTGTGGCCGCCGAGCGCGATCACGCAGGCGCCCGTCAGCGTCGCGACGTCGATCACCGCGGCCGGCTTGAAGCGCTCCGCGTAGGTCAGCGCGTCGCACAGGATCAGGCGGCCCTCGGCGTCGGTGTTCAGCACCTCGATCGTCAGCCCCTTCATGCTCGTGACGATGTCGCCCGGCTTGGTCGCGTTGCCGCCCGGCATGTTCTCGCAGGTCGGCACGACCGCGATGACGTTGATCTTCAGGCCCATCTCGGCGACCGCGCGGATCGTGCCGAGCACCGAGCCCGCGCCGCCCATGTCGTACTTCATCTCGTCCATGCCCTCGCCCGGCTTCAGCGAGATGCCGCCCGTGTCGAACGTGATGCCCTTGCCGACCAGCACGACCGGCGCGGCCTTCGCGGCGGCGCCCTGGTAGTGCAGCACGATGAACTGCGGCGGTTCGACCGACGCGCGCGCGACCGACAGGAACGAGCCCATCTTCAGCGCCTGGATCTGCTTCAGGCCGAGCACCTCGGCCTTCAGGCCCCAATCCTTCGCGATCTGCTTCGCGGTGTTCGCGAGGTAGGTCGGCGTGCAGACGTTGCCCGGCAGGTTGCCCAGATCGCGGGTCAGATCCATCCCGTTGGCAAGCGCGACGGCCTGCTTGACCGCGACCTTCGCGGTCTTCTCGTCGGCCGGATCGACGCTGAACACGATGCGCTTGAGCGCATGCGACGCCGGCTCCGGCTTGCTCTTCATCTGCGTGAAGCGGTAGGTCTCGTTGCGCAGCGCGAGGATCGCCGCGCGCACGCCCCAGTCGGAGCCGCGCTCGTCGACCGGCAGCTGGGCCAGCGTGAAGGTGACCTGAACGACCTTGGTCGCGAGCAGCGCGCGCCACGCGGCCGTCACCGCGTCGTGGTAGGCCTTCTGGTTGAAGGCGTCCTGCTTGCCGAGGCCGACCAGCAGCACCCGCGACGCGCCGATGCCCGACACTTCGTGCAGGAACAGCGTCTTGCCGCGCTTGCCGTCCATGTCGCCGGCCTTCACGATGCGCGAGATCAGCCCCTTGGTGGCCGTATCGATGTCGAGCGCCGCGCCCGACAGCGTCTGCGCCTCGAAGATGCCGAGCACGATGCAGTCGGACTTCCCGGTCAGGAACCCCTTCGACTCCCCCTTGCTCCAATCACAGCCTTTTATGCTAAAGTCCATCGCGCTTGTCCTCGGATAAAATCTGGGCTAAGGATGAAAGCCGCAATTATCCGCTATTTTTCCCGTGGCGGCGCGAACGCCCGCCCGCGCGAGCATCGCGTCCCGCCCTCTTCTCATCAAGAATGATCTTCGAACGCTCCCTCCAGCGCGAGCTTGCGTATACGGCTGGCGCCGTGTTCATGGTGCTGCTCACGATCATGCTCACGACGATGATGATCCGCATCGTCGGCTTTGCCGCGTCCGGTGAAATCGACCCGAAGGACGTGCTCGTGCTGATCGGCCTGACCGTGATCGGCTACCTCGCCGTGATGCTCGTCGTCACGCTGTTCGTTTCGATCCTGTTCGTGCTGACCCGGTGGTACCGGGATTCCGAAATGGTGGTCTGGCTCGCGTCCGGCGTGAGCCTGACCCGCCTCATCAAGCCGATCGGCGTGTTCGCGACGCCGATCGTCCTGCTGATCGCGTTCTTCGCGTTCGTCGGCTGGCCGTGGTCGAACCAGCAGAGCAAGTTGATCAAGGCGCGCTTCCAGCAGCGCGACGAAATCTCGCTGCTCGCGCCCGGCCAGTTCCGCGAATCGACGTCGAATCACCGCGTGTTCTTCATCGAGAAGATGGCGCCGGACCAGAGCAAGGTGCAGAACGTGTTCGTGACGTCGACCGAGAACGGCAAGGTCAACATCGTCGTGTCGCAGACGGGCCACACCGAAACCATGAAGGACGGCGACCGCTTCGTCGTGCTCGAGAACGGCCGCCGCTACGACGGCACGCCCGGCCAGCCGAACTTCAAGATCATGGAGTTCGAGCGCTACGGCGTGAAGATCACGAGCAAGCCGGTCGTCAACGCGACGACCACGACCGGCACGCCGACGCCGGAGCTCCTGCGCAGCCCGACCCGCGAGAACCTCGCCGAGTTCGCGTGGCGCGCGGGCCTGCCGCTGATCGCGATCAACCTGATGGTGCTCGGCATCCCGCTCGCCTACCAGAACCCGCGCCGCAGCCGCACGATCAACCTCGTGATGGCCGTGCTGATCTACCTGACCTACTCGAACCTGCTGAACGTCGTGCAGGCGCAGATCGAGCAGGGCAAGCTGCCGTTCGGCGTCGGCCTCGTCGGCCTGCACCTGGTCGTCGCGGCGATCGTCGGCGTCATCTTCTGGCTGCGGGTGCGCAACCGCCCGCTGTTTTCACGCGCGCTGTTCAGCCGCTCGACGGGAGCATGATCGATGCGGGTCTATGAAAAGTACTTTGCGCGACAGATCTACGTCACGTTCGTCTTCATCCTGTTCGCGTTCTCGGGCCTGTTCTTCTTCTTCGACCTGATCAGCGAGCTGAATTCGGTCGGCCACGGCAACTACAAGTTCGGCTACGCGGTGCTGCGCGTCGCGCTGCAGACGCCGTCGCGCTTCTACGAGATCATCCCGGTCGCGGCGCTGATCAGCGCGATCTACGTGTTCGCGCAGATGGCCGCGAACTCGGAATTCACGATCTTCCGCGTGTCCGGCCTTGCGACCAACCAGGCGCTGCGCTCGCTGCTGAAGATCGGCGTGCCGCTCGTGATCCTCACCTACCTGATCGGCGAATTCGTCGGCCCGTACGCCGACCAGCTGTCCGAGCGCGTGCGGCTGCAGGCGCTCGGCGCATCGGTTTCATCGAACTTCCAGTCCGGCGTGTGGGTGAAGGACACCCTCACGGCGGGCGACAACGGCGAGCCGGTCACGCGCTTCGTCAACGTCGGCAGCCTGTCGCCCGATTCGACGATCAGCAACGTGCGGATCTACGAATTCGACTCGAAGTTTCAGCTGCAGAACCTGCGCATCGCGCAGACGGGCCGCTACGAGCCGCCCGGCCACTGGCTGCTGACCGGCGTCACCGAAACGGAGCTGACGCCGATCAAGCCGATCAGCGGCCAGCCCCCCGATGCGCTGAGCCCCGTGTACCGGTCGCAGCAGGTCACGCTGCCGGAGTTCCGGCTGCGCTCGGACCTGACGCCGCAGATCCTGTCGGTGCTGCTCGTGTCGCCGGAGCGCATGTCGCTGATCAACCTGTTCCGCTACATCCAGCACCTGAAGGAAAACCAGCAGGACACGCAGCGCTACGACATCGCGCTGTGGCGCAAGCTGCTGTACCCGTTCGCGGTGTTCGTGATGCTGGTGCTGTCGCTGCCGTTCGCGTACCTGCATACGCGCGCGGGCGTGGTCGGCGTGAAGGTGTTCGGCGGCATCATGCTCGGCATGAGCTTCCAGCTGCTCAATACGCTGTTTTCACACGTCGGCACGCTGAACACGTGGCCCGCGCCGCTGACCGCGGCGCTCCCCGGCCTGCTCTACCTGGGGCTCGGCCTGTTCGCGCTCAAATGGGTCGACCGGCACTGAGCGCCGGCGCCGAGACGGAGTTCGACATGGGTTCGCACGGTATCGTCCTGTTCGGTCACGGCGCCCGCGATCCGCGCTGGGCGGAGCCGTTCGAGCGGCTCGCCGCGCGGCTGCGCGCCGCGCGCGGCGCCGATGCGCCGGTTTCGCTCGCGTTTCTCGAACTCATGGCGCCGTCGCTCGACACCGCGGTCGCCGCGCAGGTGGCGGCCGGATGCACGCGCATCACCGTGGTGCCGGTGTTCTTCGGCCAGGGCGGCCACGTGCGGCGCGACCTGCCGCAGCTCGTCGACGCGTGCCGCGCCGCGCATCCGGGCGTCGAGATCCGCTGCGCGACCGCGGTCGGCGAGGACGACGGCGTGCTCGATGCGATCGCGCGCTATTGCGTCGACCAGGCGAACGACACCGCGTAGCCCGGCCCGGCACCGCACAAAACAAAAGCGCTGGCAGCGAGCTGCCAGCGCTTTTTTCGTTTCGGGCATCCGTCGACGACGGCCGCCCTGCCCCGCTCAGGCCGCGTCGCGCAACGCGCGCGCCGCCTTCGCCTGCGGCGCGCGCTCGGCGAACGCATCGCCGATCATCAGCAGGCTCGGTTCGGCCGGATCGAGCCACGCCTGCGCGTCGCCCGCCGCCATCCCGGCAAGCGTCAGCGTGAGCGTGCGCTCGCGCGCGGTGCTGCACGCCTCGACGATCGCCACCGGCGTCGCGGGCGCACGGCCCGCGTCGATCAGCTGCTGCGCGATGCCGGGCGCACTGTCGCGGCCCATGTAGTAGACGATCGAATCGGCGCGCGCCGCTTCGCGGATCTCGTCGCTGCCCGGCGCGCGGCTGTGCGTCGCGAACGCGACGCTGCGCGCGACGCCGCGCAGCGTCAGCGAGCGCTTCAGGGTCGCCGCGCCGGCCAGCGCCGCGGTGATGCCCGGCACGATCTCGTAGTCGATGCCGGCCGCCTCGAGCGCGCGCATCTCTTCGTCCGCGCGGCCGAACAGCATCGGATCGCCGCCCTTCAGCCGCACGACGCACGCATGCTCGCGCGCCGCGTCGACGATCTGCTTGTTGATGAAATGCTGCGCGCTCGAACGCTGGCCGCAGCGCTTGCCGACCGCGATGCGGCGCGCGTTCGGCGCGTAGTCGAGCATCGCGGGCTCGACGAGCGCGTCGTGCAGCACGACGTCGGCCTCGGCAAGCAGGCGCGCGCCGCGCACCGTGATGAGGTCCGCCGCGCCCGGCCCCGCGCCGATCAGATACACCTTGCCCATAGTGGTCGCTTCCCTGCGAACGCCGGCAATCGGCCCGCGCCGCCCGTGGCGGCGCGGTGCGCCGATTACGCCGAAAACGCCCGGATCATGCCCGCGGCGACCGTGTGATGCGTCGCCTCGTCGATCAGCACGAACGCGCCCGTACCCGGATGCGCGTCGTACGTGTCGCACACGATCGGCTTCTGCAGCGTCAGCGCGACGCGGCCGATGTCGTTCATCTTCAGCTCGTGACGGTCGGTCGCGTGCGACAGCGTGTGCACGTCGAGCACCTGCTTGACCGCGCCGATCTTCGCGAACACCGTGCTGGTGGTCTGCTTCAGCAGGTACTTGCGCTGCGGCGACAACGGCGTTTCGTCGAACCAGCACAGGTCCGCCTCGAGCTTCTTCGCCGGCGCGACCGGCTCGCTCGGCGCGACGAACATGTCGCCGCGCGACACGTCGACGTCTTCCGCAAGGCGGATCGTCACCGTCTGGCCCGCGAACGCGTGGTCGACGGCCGCGGTACCGCCCGGCACCGGCGCGACGATCTCGGCGACCGTCGCGGTGCGGTTCGACGGCAGCACGACGATCTCGTCGCCGACCTTCACCTCGCCCGACTCGATGCGGCCCATGTAGCCGCGGAAATCGTCGGCCGAGCTGCCGTCCTGGCGCGCGACCCACTGCACCGGGAAGCGCAGCGCGTCATGCGCCTGGGTCTCGACCGGCAGCGTCTCGAGCACGTCGAGCAGCGGCTCGCCCGCGTACCACGGCATGCGCTCGCTCGCGCCGACGATGTTGTCGCCCTTGAGCGCCGACACCGGCACGAAGCGCACGTCGGTCAGGCCGAGCTGCTGCGCGAGCGTCACGTAGGCGTCGCGGATCTCGTTGAAGCGCGCCTCGCTGTAGTCGACGAGGTCCATCTTGTTGATCGCGACGATCACGTGCTGCAGGCCGAGCAGCTTGACGATCGCGCTGTGGCGCTTGGTCTGCGGCAGCAGCTGCACGACGCCGTCTTCCACCGTGATGCGCGTCGCGTCGATCAGGATGATCGCCGCGTGCGCGGTCGACGCACCCGTCACCATGTTGCGCGTGTACTGCTCGTGGCCCGGCGTGTCGGCGATGATGAACTTGCGCTTCGCGGTCGCGAAATAGCGGTACGCGACGTCGATCGTGATGCCCTGCTCGCGCTCGGCCTCGAGACCGTCGGTCAGCAGCGCGAGGTCGAGCTCGTCGCCCACCGTGCGCTTGTTCTTCGCGCGCGACAGCGCGGACAGCTGGTCGGACAGCACGGCCTTGCTGTCGTACAGCAGGCGGCCGATCAGCGTGCTCTTGCCGTCGTCGACGCTGCCCGCGGTGATGAAGCGCAGCACGCCGAGGTCTTCGTTGTTCTCGATGATGCTCATGATGTGAATGTCCTCGTGTGCTTCAGAAATAACCTTGCTTCTTGCGCTGTTCCATCGCGGCTTCGGAGGTCTGGTCGTCCATCCGGGTCGCGCCGCGCTCGGTGATCTCGGTCACCGCCGTCTCGGCGATGATCTTCTCGACGTCGTCCGCGTCGCTCTCGACCGGGCACGTGCAGCTGATGTCGCCGACCGTGCGGAAGCGCACCTGCGCGAGCTCGCTCGTCTCGCCCTCGCGCATCGGCGTGAGCGGCGTGACCGGCACGAGCAGGCCGTTGCGGCGCACGATCTCGCGCTGGTGCGCGTAGTAGATCGACGGCAGTTCGAGGTTCTCGCGGGCGATGTACTGCCACACGTCGAGCTCGGTCCAGTTCGAGATCGGGAACACGCGCAGGTGTTCGCCCTTGTGCAGGCGTGCGTTGAACAGGCTCCACAGTTCCGGGCGCTGCGCCTTCGGGTCCCACTGGCCGAATTCGTCGCGGAACGAGAAGATGCGCTCCTTCGCACGGGCCTTCTCTTCGTCGCGGCGCGCGCCGCCGATCAGCGCCGTGTAGCCGTACTGCTCGATCGTCTCGAGCAGCGTGACGGCCTGCGCGGCATTGCGCGAATCGGTCTCGCGGCGCAGCACGACGGTGCCGCGCTTGATCGAATCCTCGACGTGGCCGACGATCAGCTCGGCGCCGATTTCCTTCGCGCGGCGGTCGCGGAAGTCGATCACTTCGTCGTAGTTGTGGCCGGTGTCGATGTGCACCAGCGGGAACGGCAGCGACGTCTTGCGGTTCGCGCCGAGGCCGAACGCCTTCAGCGCGAGATGCAGCACGACGACCGAATCCTTGCCGCCCGAGAACAACAGCGCCGGCTTGCTGCATTCGGCGACGAGCTCGCGCAGGATGTGGATCGACTCGGCTTCGAGCCAGTCGAGGTGGCCCATGCGGCTGGCGTCGCCGGCGGGCGGGGCAAAGGCGGATTGCTCGAGCGTCGTGCTCATGGTTTCAGTCCTTCTCTTCTGGGTTCGTGCCGCCCGCTTTCGCGGGCGGCGCAATATTCGGTCGTGTGTCGTTCAGTGCGCGGCGCCGGCCTCGGCCGTCGCGGGAATCGGCGTGATCGTGATGTGCAGGCCGCATTCCTTCGTGTCGCGCGATTCCCACCACCAGCGGCCCGCGCGGCTGTCCTCGCCGGGACGGATCGCGCGCGTGCACGGCTCGCAGCCGATGCTCGGGTAGCCGCGCGCATGCAGCGGGTTGACCGGCACGTCGAACGCCTTCAGGTACGCCCACACGTCGCCCTCGGTCCAGTCGGCAAGCGGATTGTACTTCGCGATGCCGCGCGCCTCGTCCCGCTCCTCCTCGTGCAGCTCCGCGCGCGTGACCGACTGCTCGCGGCGCTGGCCGGTGACCCACGCGTCGACGTCGGCGAGCGCGCGGTTCAGCGGCTCGACCTTGCGGATGTGGCAGCACGACTTGCGCAGCTCGACGCTCTCGTAGAACGCGTTCAGGCCGTGCTCGGCGACATACCGGTCGACCGCGTCCTGCTGCGGGTGGAACTGCTCGATCTCGTAGCCGTAGCGCTCGCGCACGCGGTCGATCATGCCGAGCGTCTCCGCGTGCAGGCGGCCCGTGTTCAGCGAGAAGATGCCGATCGACACGCCCTTCGACAGGATCGCGTGCGTGAGCAGCATGTCTTCCGCGGCGAGGCTGCTCGCGAACTTCACGTTCGGATGGCGTGCGCCGATCTGCGCGAGCAGCGCGTCGAGGCGCTCGACCTTCGCGGCGAGTTCGGGCGTCAGCGCGGTGGCGGTCGCGGTACTCATGCGCTCACCTTGGCGTCGGGCGTCGCGCCGCGGCGGCGGAACAGCGGCACCGGCTCGTCGAACGCGCCCTGGTAACGCTGCGTGAATTCCGCGAATGCATTCAGCGCATCGTGGATGTCCTTGTCCGCGCGCACCGCGAACGCGTCGAAACCGACCCGCGACATGTACAGCAGCTGGTCGCGCAGCACGTCGCCGATCGCGCGCAGCTCGCCCGTCCAGCCGTGGCGCTCGCGCAGGAGGCGCGCGATGCTGTAGCCGCGGCCGTCCGCGAAGCGCGGGAACTCGACGGCGATCAGCGAGATCGCGCCGAAATCGGCGGCGAGCTCGGCCGGCTCGCTGTCCGGCGCGAGCCACACGCCGAGTTCGTCCTTCGTCTTCGCGGCGACGAGCGCCGCGCGCTCGGCCTGCCACAACGCGAGCGGCACCAGCACCTTGCCGGCCGGCAATGCGTCGACCGCGGGCAGCGCACCGTCTTCCGCCGCGCGCACGACCTGCCATGCGTCGTCGATCACTGCGCGGTTCTTGATAATCGAAGCCATCTGCTAATTCCTTCTACCCGGTTGGTTACGCGTTCACTGCCTGGCGCGCCGCATACACGCGCTCCTTGAACGGCGCGATGCCGATGCGATCGTACGTGTCGACGAAGCGCTCGCCGTCGATGCGCGACTCGACGAACGTATCGATCAGCTTCGCGATCACGTCCGGCACTTCCTCCGCCGAGAACGACGGGCCGATCACGCGGCCGAGGCGCGCGCCGCCGTGGCCCGTGCCCTGCTCGCCGCCGAGCGACACCTGGTACCACTCGGCGCCGTCCTTGTCGACACCGAGAATGCCGATGTTGCCGACGTGATGGTGGCCGCACGAGTTCATGCAACCGGAAATGTTCAGCGACAGGTCGCCGAGGTCGTACACGAAGTCGAGATCGTCGAAGCGCTGCTGGATCGCCAGCGCGATCGGGATCGACTTCGCATTCGCGAGCGAGCAGAAGTCGCCGCCCGGGCACGCGATGATGTCGGTCAGCAGGCCGACGTTCGGCGTCGCGAAGCCGGCGGCCTTCGCCTTGTCCCACACCGCGAACAGGTCGCGCTTCTTCACGTTCGCGAGAATCAGGTTCTGCTCGTGCGACACGCGCAGCTCGCCGAACGAGTAGGCATCCGCCCAGTCGGCGACCTGTTCCATCTGCGCGTCGGTCGCGTCGCCCGGCGCGATGCGATGGTTCTTCAGCGACAGCGTGACGGCCGCGTAGCCCGGCACCTTGTGCGGCGCGACGTTGCGCTCGACCCAGCGCGCGAACGCCTTGTTCTCGAGCAGGTGCTGCTCGAACGACGCGTCGGTGTCAGCCAGCTTCTCGTAAACCGGCGGCTGGAAGTACTGCGACACGCGATCGACTTCAGCCTGCGTGAGCGTCGACGGGCCGTCCTTCAGGTGCTGCCACTCTTCCTCGACCTGCTGCGCGAACTTCGCCGGCGACAGCGCCTTCACGAGGATCTTGATGCGCGCCTTGTACAGGTTGTCGCGGCGGCCGTAGCGGTTGTACACGCGCAGCACGGCTTCGCAGTAGGTCAGCAGGTGCTGCCACGGCAGGTCTTCCTTGATCACCGCGCCGATGATCGGCGTGCGGCCGAGGCCGCCGCCCGCGAGGATGCTCGCGACGATTTCGCCCTGCGCGTTCTTCTTCAGGTACACGCCGAGGTCGTGGATCTGCACGGCCGCGCGGTCGTCCTTCGAGCCGGACACCGCGATCTTGAACTTGCGCGGCAGCCAGGCGAACTCGGGGTGGAACGTCGACCACTGGCGGAGGATTTCCGACCACGGACGCGGATCGATCTCCTCGTCCTGCGCGACGCCCGCGAACTGGTCGGCCGTGATGTTGCGGATGCAGTTGCCCGACGTCTGGATCGCGTGCATCTGCACCGACGCGAGCTTCGCGAGGATCTCCGGCGTGTCTTCCAGCTGCACCCAGTTGAACTGGATGTTCGAGCGGGTCGAGAAGTGGCCGTAGCCGCGGTCGTGCTCGCGCGCGATGCGGGCCAGCATCCGCAGCTGGTCGCTGCGCAGGTTGCCGTACGGAATCGCGATGCGGTGCATGTATGCGTGACGCTGCATGTACAGGCCGTTCTGCAGGCGCAGCGGGCGGAACTCGTCTTCGCTCAACTCGCCCGACAAGCGGCGGCGCACCTGGTCGCTGTACTGCGCCACTCGCTCGTCGACGATCGTCTGGTCGTACTGGTCGTACTGATACATTCGGGGACCCCAGGGTTTTCGTGTTGACCGCGCGACGTCCTAGCCACGTCGCGCCCGAATTTCCGTTTCGCCGCCACGCCCGGCCATCCGTGGCCGGTGGATTGCTAATGACGAAAACAGATATCCATATTTGAAAAACTCCGGTGAATCGTAATAAACTCGCCTTATATTTCAAACGACTAAAAAATTCTGTTGATATGCGGAAGGGTTATAAATGAACCTGCACCAATTTCGCTTCGTACGCGAGGCCGTCCGGCAGAATTTCAACCTCACCGAGGCTGCCAAGGCGCTGTACACGTCGCAGCCGGGGGTCTCGAAGGCGATCATCGAGCTGGAAGACGAGCTCGGCGTCGAGATCTTCACGCGGCACGGCAAGCGCGTGCGTTCGCTCACCGAACCGGGGCGGATCATCCTCGCGTCGGTCGAGCGGATCCTCCAGGAGGTCGAGAGCCTGAAAAGGGTCGGAAAGGATTACGCCGCGCAGGACCAGGGCAACCTGACGATCGCGGCGACCCACACGCAGGCCCGCTACTCGCTGCCGGCCGCGATCGCCGAATTCAAGAAGCGCTTCCCGAAGGTGCACCTGTCGATCCTGCAGGGCAGCCCGACGCAGGTCGCCGAGATGGTGATCCACGACCAGGCCGATCTCGCGATCGCGACCGAGGCGATCGCCGACTACAAGGAACTCGTGTCGCTGCCCTGCTTCCAGTGGCATCACGCGGCCGTGGTGCCCGTCGATCACCCGCTGCTCGAGCGCAAGCCGCCCACCCTCGACGATCTCGCGCAGTACCCGCTGATCACCTACGACGACGCGTTCGCGGGCCGCAAGAAGATCAACCATGCGTTCGCGCTGCGCGGGCTGTCGCCGGACATCGTGCTCGAGGCGATCGACGCGGACGTGATCAAGACCTACGTCGAGCTCGGCCTCGGCGTCGGGATCATGGCCGACATCGCGTTCAACCCGGAGCGCGACCGCAACCTGCGGCTGATTCCGGTGGGCCACCTGTTCGGCAGCAACGTGACGCGCGTCGCGCTCAAGCAGGGCGCGTACCTGCGCAGCTATGTCTATACGCTCGTCGAGCTGCTGTCGCCGACGCTGAACCGCAAGCTGATCGAGCAGGCCCTGAAGGGCGAAGCCGAATCGTACGAACTTTGACCGGCCCGCATCGCGACAGGGGGCGCATGTCCGTGAACCGCGCCCCTTTTTACTGCCCGACGGAGGTTCACGCATGCCGCTTCCCGCCCTGCTGCCGCGCCGCGCTGCCGGCGCCGTCCTCGCCCTCGCCTGCGCCGCCGCGCACGCGGACCTGAAGGTCGGCATCGACCTGTCGACGACCGGCCCCGCGGCCGCGATCGGCATCACCAGCAAGAACGCGATCCTGATGTGGCCGAAGACCATCGCCGGGCAGAACCTGCAGGTGACGGTGCTCGACGACGCGTCCGACCCGGGCGCCGCGGTGCGCAACATCCGCAAGCTGGTGTCGGAAGACCACGTGGATGTCGTGATCGGGCCGAACATCACGCCGGCCGCGCTCGCGGCGCTCGACGCCGTCGCGCAGGCGCAGACGCCGATGATCACGCTGGTCGGTTCCGGCGCGGTCGTCGAGCCGCAGGCAGGCGCGCGGACCTGGGCGTTCAAGATGGCGCAGAGCGACCGCGCGATGGCCGACGTGATGACCCGCACCATGTCGAACCACGGCGTGAAGACGGTCGGCTTCATCGGTTTCGCGGACAGCTACGGCGACAGCTGGCTGAGCGAGTTCACGCGCTTTGCGGAGTTGCGCAAGATCCGCGTCGTCGCGACCGAGCGCTTCAACCGCACCGATGCGAGCGTCACCGGCCAGGCACTGAAGCTGATCGCGGCGAAACCCGATGCGATCCTGATCGCGGGCTCGGGCACGCCGGCCGTGCTGCCGCAGCGCACGCTGATCGAGCGCGGCTACCAGGGCCCGATCTACCAGACGCACGGGATCGCGACGCCGGAATTCATCAAGCTCGGCGGCAAGGACGTCGACGGGACACTGTTCCCGACCCAGCCGGTCGTCGTCGCGCGCACGCTGCCGGCCGACCATCCGGCCCGCCAGGCCGCGCTCGCGTTCGTCGATGCGTACGAGGCGAAATACGGCGCCGGCACGGTCACCCAGTTCGCGGGCGACGCGGCGGGCGTGTACCCGCGCCTCGCCGACGCGGTCGGCCGCGCGCTGCAGGCCGCGCAGCCGGGCACCCCCGCGTTCCGCGCGGCGCTGCGGCGCGAGCTCGAACACGCGCACGAGCTGGTGGTGCCGAACGGCGTCGTCAATACGAGCGACCAGGATCACGTCGGGCTCGACCAGCGCGCGAGCGTGATGGGGATCGTGAAGCACGGCGCGTTCGTCTACCTCGGCCAGTGAGCCGACGCAACGCAGCTTGCCCGGTGCCGCGATTTCAGCGATAATTCGCGTTTTCGCCGCGCACAACCGCATGCGCGGGTCCGAATAAGCCCAGGTGGTGAAATTGGTAGACGCAGGGGACTCAAAATCCCCCGCCGCAAGGCGTGCCGGTTCGATTCCGGCCCTGGGCACCAGATTTCGGCGTCACACGCCAACCGCTGTCGAAACCCGCGAACGCTCACCGCTTCGCGGGTTTTTTGTTGTCCGTCGCGTTCACCGCAACGCGTGCCTGCGTCCGGCTGTCCAACCATCGGAACGTCGCAGCAAGGAGACAACCCATGTCCATGCGCGCAATTTCACGGCCGGTCTGCGGCGGCGTGCTCGTCGCGCTCCTGTCGATCATGCTGGGCGGATGCGACGTGTTGAGCGCGCCGCCCGTGCCCGACTGGCCCGGGCCGCATGCGCCCTATCCGTTCCCGGACACGATCCCGCATCGCACCGAATGAACGGTTCGACCGAGCCCGCGCCGGCCGCGCCCGGCCCGCCGCGCCTCCGATCGCCGGGCACGGCCCGCGCGTTCAGCCGTGCCCGCAAAACCGCAGGATCGCGTCCGCGACCGCCGCGGGCGCTTCGCGCTGCGGAAAGTGCCCGATGCCGTCGAGCACCTGCCGTTCATAACGCCCCGTGAAGAAACGCTCGCGCCCCGCCGAGCCGTCCGGATGATTGCAGGTGTCCGCGCCGCCGTGCAGCACCAGCGCGGGCACCGCCAGCACCGGCGCGGGATTCAGCCGCGCATCGTCGTCCGCATAGGCCGGCGCGCCCGGTGCGAATCCCCAGCGCTGCCGATACGAATGCAGCACGACGTCGATCCAGTCGGGGCCGTCGAACGCGGCGGCGGCCGCGTCGAAATCGCCGTCGCGATACCAGCCGGGCGACGACCACGTATCCCACATCAGGCGCGCCAACGCGCGGCGATCGTCGCGCAGCGCCTGCTCGCCGCGCGGCGTCGCCATGAACCAGTGGTACCAGTAGTTGCGCGCCTGCTGCAGCGACAGCGGCTGGCCGGGATCGTTGGTGCCGTACCCGACCGACAGCATCACGAGATGCGACGCGGCCGCGTCGCGCAACCCGCATGCGTTCGCCGCCGCCCGCGCGCCCCAGTCGTGCCCGACCAGCACCGGCCGCGCGACGCCGAGCACGTCGACGAAGTCGAGCAGGTCGCGCCCGAGCGCCGCGAGCTGGCCGCTGCGCGGCACGGCGGCATCGCGGAAGCGGGTCGGCGCGAAGCCGCGCAGCGCGGGGGCGAGCACGCGGTAGCCGTGCGCGGCCAGCGACGCCGCGACGGCCTCCCAGCCGACCGGGCTGTCGGGCCAGCCGTGCAGCAGCACGGCCACGCGCTCGCCGCGCGGGTTCCATTCGAGATAGGCAATGTCGAGCGATGCGGTCGTCGCATGCGCGTAAGCAGTCATCGTGCGCTCCATGTGGTCAGCGTGAGCGAACGATGGTAGGCCGTCATCTCATCACGATTCACGGAGTATCATGATTCATTCTTCGAATATCACGTTGAATCTGGCGATGGAACTCCTGACCGATCCCGCGTCGTCCGCACTCGACATCGGGCTGCTGCGCACCTTCATCGCGGTCGTCGACAGCCGCGGCTTCGCGCCGGCCGCAGAACGCCTCGCGCTGACGCCGTCCGCCGTCAGCGGCCACATCAAGCGGCTCGAACAGGCGGCCGGCACGGTGCTGCTCGCGCGCACCACGCGCCGTCTCGCGCTCACGCCGGCCGGCGACACGCTGTATGCGTACGCGCGCAATATCGTCGACATGGAACGCGAGGTGCGCGCGAAGCTGCGCGGCGCGCCGGCGCATGGGCGGCTGCGGGTGGGCGCGTCGGAGGATTTCGCGGGCGCGTGGCTGCCGCACGTGCTGCGCACGTTCCGCGACCGCCATCCGCATACCGCGATCGAGCTGAAGGTCGGCATCACCGCGTCGCTGCTGCGCGAACAGGTGCTCGGCCGGCTCGACGTCGTGTTCGGCAAGCAGTGCCGGCAGGTCGACGCGCCGGGTGAACTGCTGTGGGAGGAGCCGCTCGTGTGGGCGTTCGCGTCGGACCGCGCGCTCGACGCCGACGGCGAAGTGCCGCTCGCGCTGTTTCCGGAACCGTGCGTGTATCGGGACGCCGCCGTGTCGTCGCTCGCCGCCGCACTGCGGCCATTTCGCGTGCTGTTCGAGAGCGCCAGCATGGCCGGCTGCGTGTCGGCCGCGCTCGCGGGCTTCGCTGTCACTGCGCTCGCGCGCAGCCAGCTGCGCGACGGCCTGCGCGCATGCGGGGCGCGGGACGGCCTGCCGGCGTTGCCTGCCGCGCGCTTTTACGCGTTCGCGTCGAAGCCCGACGGGATCGGCGCGGCGCTGATCGACGCGGTGCGCGAAACCGGGCGCGGCCGGCAGTTCGCCGCGCCGGCCGGATGAAAGCGCGCGGGCATGCCGGTCAGTCGCCGTCGGCCGTCACGCGCGTTTCGCGCAATGCATCCGCCATCAAGGCCTCGAACCACTCGATGAACGCGTTGAGCCGCCGCGACCGGTGCCGGCGGTGCGGATACACGGCCGACACGTCCATCGGCGCGGCGCGGTGGCCCGGCATCACCTCGACGAGCGCGCCGCTGTCGAGCAGGTGCCCGACGTCGAAACGCGGAATCTGGATCAGTCCCATCCCCGCGATGCAGCTCGCGATATAGGTCTCGGCGTTGTTGACGATCACCCGGCTCGGCAGCGCCAGCGTGTGCCGGCCGCCGTCCGCGCAGTATTCCCATTCGAGCTCGCGCCCCGTCGTCGGCGATGCATAGCCGATCGCCCAGTGCCCATGCGCGAGCGCATCCGGATGCTCGGGCACGCCGCATTCGCGCAGATAGTCGGGGCTCGCGCAGTTGATCAGCGCGAATTGCCCGAGCGGCCGCACGACGAGGCTGCTGTCCGCGAGCCGCCCGACCCGGATCGCGCAATCGACGCCCTCCTGCACGAGGTCGATCGAGCGGTCCGTCGAGCCGAGCGACAGCTGCAGCTTCGGATACCGGCGAAACAGTGAAGGCAGCGCGGGCGCGACCACGCGGCGCGCGATCCGGCTCGGCACGTCGACATTCAGGCGCCCGATCACGTCGCGATCGCGGCGGCGGAACAGGCGGTCGAGTTCGTCGGCCTCCGCGAGCAGCCGCCGGCCGCGTTCGAGCAGCAGCGCGCCGTCGGCGGTGAGCTGCACCTGCCGCGTCGTGCGATGCAGCAGCCGCGTGCCGAGCCCCGTCTCGAGCTGCTGCACGGCCGCCGACACGGTCGCGCGCGGCACGTCGAGCGCGTGCGCGGCCTTGATGAAGCTGCCCATCTCGGCAACCTGAAGGAAGATTCTGACCTGATCCAGCTTGTCCATCGGCGAGGAGGTGGGTTCGATCGGCGGCCGGTGCCGGAAATGAAACAGGCGCGCGGCCGTGATGACCGCGCGCCTGCCCATTGTCCACGCAAACCGGCCAGTGCGGGTCGCGGCCCATGCCGCGTGCGCACTGGCCGGCCGCATGCTTCGTCGCTTATTTCGTCGTATAGCCGCCGTTGATCAGGATCGTCTGGCCCGTGATCCACCAGCCGTCGGTCACGAGGTGGCGAATGAACGGCACGACGTCCTCGATGTCGGTAAGCCCCGTCTTGCTGAACGGCGACAGCGCGGCCGCGGTCTTGTGATACGCGACCGCGTCGGCGCCTTCGGCCGGATAGAAGAACGGCGTGTCCATCGGGCCGGGGCCCACCGCCGTCACCGAGATCCCGCGCGCGCCGTATTCCTTCGCGGCCGCGCGCGTAAAGTGCTCGACCGGCGCCTTCGCGCCCTCGTAGGCCGCATAGAACGGCGTGAACGCGCCGAGCAGCGACGTCACGAGCGTGACGAGCTTGCCGTGATCCTCGAGATGCCGCCCTGCCTCCTTGATGAAGAAGAACGCGGACTTGCTGTTGACCGCGAACATCTCGTCGTACTCGGCCTCGGTGATCTCGGCGATCGGCTTCTTCAGCACCTTGCCGACGGTGTTGATCGCGATGTCGATCCTGCCGAAGCGCTGCTTGACCGCATCGAACAGCCGCTCGACCGCGGCGGCCGTCGTCAGGTCGGCCTGGAACGTCGCGGCATCGGCGCCCGCCGCACGCGCCGCGGCCGCCGTCTCCTCGGCCTGCGGCTGCGTGGCCGCGCTGTTGTAGTGGATCGCCACCGCCTTCGCGCCGTGGCTCGCCAGGTCCCGCGCGATCAGGCCGCCGAGGTTCTTTGCGCCGCCTGCGATCAGGACGACCTTGTCTGCGAGCGTGTGAGTGGCCACGATTGACTCCTTTCCCGTTGAACGAAGTCCTGAGTGTAGGCACGGACGCGGCGCCGGTCAGCCCGCCGCGGCTGGATGAATTGTCCAGGAAATCGATCCAATCCGGCGCCGGGAACGGCGCGACACCGCGGCCCGGCGCGCCGTCAGCGCGCGTGTCGCACGGCGTCGATCTTGCCGAGCAGCCACTGCATGCCGGCCAGATGCTGCTGGTCATGGCTGCTCAGGTAATGCACGAGCCCGCGCACCGTCAGCGCGCCATAGCCGTCGAATTCGCCGGTGCGCGCCCACTGTTCCTGCGTGAGTGCCGAGACGCGCTCGAGCGTCCGGCGCCGCGCGTCGCGAAACGCGGCGAGCACGTCGGACGCCTGCGCGTCGTCGTAGCGCCGCTCGCGCGCGAGCGCGTCGCTGTCGATCGACACGAGCAGTGGGTGAGGCTCGTCGAGCATCCGGCGCAAGCGCACGTGATAGCCGTCGATCTCGATGTCCCGCACATGGCAGAGCTGCCCGAGCGGCGAGAAGCGCTCGCTCGGAATACCCTCCCAGTCGGCGGGCGTCCAGCGTGCGTAACCGTCGGGCACCACCGCGAAGTGGGCTTCGAGCAGGCGCGGAAAATCGGCAAGGGCGTCGAGGGTCGCCGGGTTCATGCGAAGGTCTCCGGGTCGGTTGCGCGGGGGAAACAGCGGCGGGCGGCGGCCCGTCCGCCGCCGCGCTTACTTCACGCTGAAGCGGTAGCTGCCCTGCGTGCGGTGCCCGTCCGCCGCGACGGCCACCCACTTGACGGTGTAGCCGCCCGCGCCGAGCGCGGACAGCGGCACCGTCATCCGCTTGCGGTTCGCGGCGTCGACACTCGCCTTGCCGTCCGACACCGTCTTGCCCGAGCCGTCGACGACGACGATCGAGCTGAAGGCCGGCTCGAGCGGCTCGGTGAAGTCGATCGCGACGGCGGCCGGCGTGGCGCCCAGCGCGGCGTTGGCGGCGGGATCGGTGTTCGCCGGCCGCGCATGCGCGAACGCGGCCGTCGACACGGTCGCGGCGAGCACGACGGCGGCCGCGTTGCGGCTGAAGGAGAGCAGATCGAAGGTCATGTCCTGTCCGTGAGAGATGGGCGGATGTCGCGGGCAGTCGCGCCGCCCGCGGCGTTCCGGCAGCTTA
The DNA here is from genome assembly GCF_004343775.1 of Burkholderia sp. SRS-46. GTDB lineage: Bacteria > Pseudomonadota > Gammaproteobacteria > Burkholderiales > Burkholderiaceae > Burkholderia. Next base: position 156,010 of record NZ_PTXL01000006.1, read on the forward strand.
CCAGCGCGCGCGCCGGCGTGCCGGCGACGGGCCGGCGCTTGATAGAATGCGCGCGCTATGGATCTCGAAAGCATTCTCTTCACCCAGGGCTTCGGCTCGCGCCGCCAGTGCCGCGGCCTGATCGAGGCCGGCCGGGTCGGCGCCGCCGGCGCGCCCTGCACGGACCCCGACGCCGCGTTCGACACCGACGGCCTCGTCTTCACGGTCGACGGCGCGGCATGGCCGTTCCATGCGCGCGCGTATCTCGCGCTGAACAAGCCGGCCGGCTACGAGTGCTCGCGCGACCCGCAGCATCACGCGAGCGTGTTCAGCCTGTTGCCGGCGCCGCTCGTCGCGCGCGGCGTGCAGTGCGTCGGCCGCCTCGACCAGGACACGACCGGCCTGCTGCTGCTGTCCGACGACGGCCAGTTCGTGCATGCGTACACGTCGCCGAAGCGCAAGGTGCCCAAAACCTACGTCGCGACCGTGCGCCATCCGCTCGACGACACGCAGCTGCACGCGCTGCGCTCGGGCGTGCAGCTGCACGGCGAGCCGAAGCCGCTCGCGGCGCTCGCCGCCGACGCGCGCGACACGCACGCGCTCGCGCTGACGGTGCTCGAAGGCAAATATCACCAAGTGAAACGGATGGTCGCCGCCGCGAGCAACCGCGTCGAAGCGCTGCACCGCGAAAGCATCGGCGGCTTCACGCTGCCCACGACGCTCGCGCCCGGCGCCTGGCAATGGCTGGGCGAAACCGAGCTGGCCGCGCTGCGCGAAACGGCACCGTAAAAACCCTGTAAGGGAAAATCAGCACGACCGTTCGAAGGTCTCCCCTCGCTATACTCGAATTACAAGCTGTTACGAACAGCGATGCTGGGGAGACATCATGCAAATCACTCAACCGTTCGAATTGTCGTACGTGATACTCGCCTTCGCCGCGGTCGGCGCGATCGTGATCGGCGGGCTGCTGGCGGCCATGCACCTGAAGCACAAATACCATCCGAACCTGATTGGCGCGCTGATCGGCGCGCTGCTGTGCTTCCTGCTGATCGAGGCGTTACCCGCGCTGACCTGACGCACCGCCGGGTGCGAGCGTTTGAAGGAAATCGTCTACGGTCGGATAGCGCAACGTCACGCACAATTCGCCCTTGAGCCGGGCGTTGGACAGCCGCCGCGACTCGCGCATGAACGACAGGAGCGTCGGCTCGAGCAGGCGCTCGGCATCGGCGCGGCTCACGCGCGGCGGCAGCGCCAGGCCGAACGCGTGCGCGACCCGGTCGAAATACTCCCCCATCCGCAGTTCGCTATCGTCTGACGCGTGCACGGCGCGCGACGGCTTGCCGCGCGCGGCCGCGCGCAGCAGGATCGCCGCGAGGTCGTCGGCGTGGATGTGGTTCGTATAGACGTCGTCTTCCGGCCAGAGCGCCGGCGTGCCGCGCTCGAGGCGCGCGAGCGGCAGCCGGTTGGCCGCGTAGATGCCGGGGATCCGCACGACGCGTGCCGACAGCACGCCGCGCGCGGTTGCGGCGCGCAGTTGCCGCTCCGCCGACACCCGACGGAACGCGCGCGGATTGGCCGGCTGCAGCGGGTGCGTCTCGTCGATGCGCGCGCCGCCACAGTCGCCATATACACCGCTCGTGCTCGCGTAGACGAGCGTGGGCGCGCGAGGCCCCTCGGGTACAATACGCGCTGCCTTGAAACGCGAGCCGGCCGGCCGTGCCGCGGCACGCTCGCGCCGCAGTCTGCCGTAGGCGGGCGCCGGCTGGGCCGACGCACACCGCGCGGGCGCGGCCAGTGCCGCGACGAGCGCGCGCGTGCGGCGGTCTTCGGTGCCGTCCGGTTGCGGCGGTGCGAGATGCAGGACCGTGCGCGGCGCCAGGCCCGCGAGGCGCCGCAGCGTCGACGGCCGGTCGAGGTCGCCGACGATCGGCGTCGCGCCGGCTGTACGCAGTTCGTCGCGACGGGCCGGATGGCTCGTCAGCGCGACGATCCGCAGGTCGGCGCGCCGAGCGCGCCATTGCTCGACGCAGCGCAGGCCGACGTCGCCACAGCCGACGATCAGCACGCGCGGCCGGCGCAGGATTCGTGTCGCGATCATGATGTTTGCAAAATCAGTAGCCACCGTTGCGCAGCGCGCAATGGCTTGCATTGTAGCTGCCGTGCGCAACCTGCACGGTCCCCACATATTGTTCTAGTTGGTTCTATGGCATTCAACGTCACTCTCAAGCAAAGCGGCCGCCAATTCCAGGTCGAGTCGGACGAAACCGTGCTGGCGGCGGCACTGCGCCAGAACATCCATCTACCGTACGGCTGCAAGAACGGCGCCTGCGGCTCCTGCAAGGGCCAGATCGCATCGGGCCAGGTCGAGCAAGGGCCGCACGCCGCGTCGGCGCTGTCGAACGACGAGCGCACCCGCGGCCTCGCGCTGCTGTGCTGCGCGACGGCGCAATGCGATCTCGAGATCGACGTGCGCGAGATCGCCGGCGTCGACGGCGTGCAGGTCAAGAAGCTGCCGTGCCGGGTCGCCGCGCTCGAGCGCAAGGCCGACGACGTGATCGTGCTGAAGCTGCAGCTGCCGGCCAACGAGCGCCTGCAGTATCTCGCGGGCCAGTACATCGAGTTCATCCTGAAGGACGGCTCGCGCCGCAGCTATTCGATGGCGAGCGCGCCGCACGACGAAGGCCCGATCGAGCTGCACATCCGTCACATGCCCGGCGGCAAGTTCACCGACCACGTGTTCGGCGCGATGAAGGAGCGCGACATCCTGCGCTTCGAAGGCCCGCTCGGCACGTTCTTCCTGCGCGAGGATTCGGAAAAACCGATCGTGCTGCTCGCGTCGGGCACCGGTTTCGCGCCGATCAAGGCGATCATCGAGCACGTGAAGCACTTCGGCATCACGCGCCCGATGACGCTCTACTGGGGTGCGCGCCGCAAGAAGGACATCTACCTCGAAGCGCTCGCCGCGCAGTGGGCGGACGAGATGCCGAACTTCAAGTTCGTGCCGGTGCTGTCCGAGCCGGACGATGCCGATGCGTGGACCGGCCGCACCGGCTTCGTCCATCGCGCGGTGATCGAGGACCTGCCCGACCTGTCCGCGCACCAGGTCTACGCGTGCGGCGCGCCGGTGATGGTCGAGTCCGCGCAGCGCGACTTCACGCAGCATCACGGCCTGCCGACGGACGAGTTCTACGCCGACTCGTTCACCAGCGCCGCCGATCTCGCGCACCCGGTCTGAGCCCGGACGGCCGCCCGCGCCCCGCGGCCGCCGCGCGCATTTGTTGCATTGCGGCGGTTTACAGCGGGACGCGGGATGCCGTATGCTTGCGCACATGAACCGCTTCCTGTCCACTCTCCGACGTCGCCGCTCGCCGCTCCTCCCGGATGCCGCCGGCTCGTCACGGACTCGCGCGTAACCCTCACCCCGTTACGCACAAGCTGTTCGAACCACCCAGCCACGGCATCACCGTGGCTTTTTTATTGCCTGTCTCCCTTTCAACCTTCGCTGGAGTCTGCTGCCATGCCGCTGAACGATTTTCCGATCGACTCGCTGATGTACATCACGAACCGCCCCGACATCGTGTTCACGCACGGCAAGGGGTCGTGGCTCTACGATCACAGCGGCAAGCGCTATCTGGACTTCATCCAGGGCTGGGCGGTCAACAGCCTCGGGCACTGCAACGACGGCGTGGTCGAAGCGCTGAAGACGCAGGCCGAAAAACTGCTGAACCCGTCGCCGGCGTTCTACAACGAGCCGATGGCGAAACTCGCGGGCCTGCTCACGCAGCACAGCGTGTTCGACAAGGTGTTCTTCACGAACAGCGGCGCCGAGGCGAACGAAGGCGCGATCAAGCTCGCGCGCAAGTGGGGCCGCAAGTTCAGGAACGGCGCGTACGAGATCATCACGTTCGACCACAGCTTCCACGGCCGCACGCTCGCGACGATGTCGGCGAGCGGCAAGCCGGGCTGGGACACGATCTACGCGCCGCAGGTGCCGGGTTTCCCGAAGGCCGAGCTGAACAACATCGAGTCGGTCGAGAAGCTGATCGGCGAAAAGACCGTCGCGGTGATGCTCGAGCCGATCCAGGGCGAAGGCGGCGTGATCCCGGCGACGCGCGAATTCATGCGCGCGCTGCGCGCGCTGACGAAGCAGCACAACCTGCTGCTGATCGTCGACGAGGTGCAGAGCGGCTGCGGCCGCGCGGGCACACTGTTCGCATACGAGCTCGCCGACATCGCGCCGGACATCATGACGCTCGGCAAGGGCATCGGCAGCGGCGTGCCGCTCGCGGCGCTGCTGTCGACGGCGGACGTCGCGGTGTTCGAGGCGGGCGACCAGGGCGGCACCTACAACGGCAACCCGCTGATGACGGCGGCCGGCTATTCGGTGATCTCGCAGCTCGTCGCGCCGGGCTTCCTCGAAGGCGTGCGCGCGCGCGGCGAATACCTGAAGCGCAAGCTGCTCGAGCTGTCGGAAGAGCGCGGCTTCGAAGGCGAGCGCGGCGAGGGCCTGTTGCGCGCGCTGCTGCTCGGCAAGGACATCGGCCCGCAGATCGTCGAGAAGGCGCGCGACATGGGACCGGACGGCCTGCTGCTGAACGCGGCGCGCCCGAACCTGCTGCGCTTCATGCCCGCGCTGAACGTCACGACCGAGGAAATCGACCAGATGATGGCGATGCTGCGGTCGATTCTCGACACGCTCTGACGCGCTCCGCGCGATGGATGCCGCCACCGATGACGTTGCGATCCGTCCGTTCGATCGCGCCGATACCGACGCCGTGCTCGCGCTCTGGCGCGACGCGTTCCCGCAGTACAGCGCGGCGGACGCGGCGCCGCACCGCGATCCGCTGCGCTCGATCGAGCTGAAGCTCGCCACGCAGCCCGAGCTGTTCTTCGTCGCGCTCAGCGGCGCGCGCGTCGTCGGCACGCTGATGGCGGGCTTCGACGGACATCGCGGCTGGCTCTACTCGTTCGGCGTCGCCAGCGATGCGCGCCGGCTCGGCGTCGGCCGCGCGCTGATCGCGCATGCGGAAGCCGCGCTTGCCGCGCGCGGCTGCCTGAAGGTCAACCTGCAGGTGCTGCCCGGCAATGACGCCGCATGCCGTTTCTATGCGGCGCTCGGCTACCGCGTCGAGGAACGCATCTCGTTCGGCAAGCAGCTGCCGGCAACGTAGCGCAAACCGGCCGGCGAAAAAAAGGCCGCCACGGCAAACCGTGGCGGCCTTCCGAACGTCCGTTGCGTGTCGCCCGCGGCGACGCGCAACGGCCCCGCTCATTCACTCACTCGCCCAGATACGCGGCGCGCACCTTCGGATCGTCGAGCATCTGCTTCGCATCGCCTTCCATCGTGACCGTGCCTGAGTCCATCACGTAGCCGCGGTCGGCCGCCTGCAGCGCGAGGCGCGCATTCTGCTCGACCAGCAGCACCGTGATGCCCTCCTTCGAGATCGTCCGCACCACTTCGAAGATCTTCTCGACCATGATCGGCGACAGGCCCATCGACGGCTCGTCCAGCAGCAGCAGCTTCGGCTTGGAGAGGATCGCGCGCGCCATCGCCAGCATCTGCTGCTCGCCGCCCGACAGCGTGCCCGCCAGCTGCGTCGCACGCTCCTTCAGGCGCGGGAAGAAGCCGAACATGCGCTCGACGTCCTTCTTGATCTGCTCCTTGTCGTTGCGCAGGTACGCGCCCATCTGCATGTTCTCGACGATCGACATCCGCGCGAAGATCCCGCGGCCTTCCGGCACCATCGCGAGGCCGCGCTTGAGCAGTTCGTGCGACGGCACGCCCTTGATCGATTTGCCGTCGTACTCGATGTCGCCCGCCGAATACGGCTTCAAGCCCGTGATCGCCTTCATCGTCGTGGTCTTGCCCGCGCCGTTCGCGCCGATCAGCGTCACCAGCTCGCCCTGACGGACTTCCATGTCAACGCCCTTCACGGCCTGGATCCCGCCGTAGTTGACCTGCAAGCCCTTGATTTTCAACATTGCCGCTGCCATCAGTGCACCCCTGCGCCGAGATATGCCTCAATCACCTTCGGATTCTTCTGCACGTCCTGCGGCAGACCCTCGGCGATCACCTTGCCGTAATCGAGCACCGTCATCCGGTTGCACAATCCCATCACGAGCTTCACGTCGTGCTCGATCAGCAGGATCGTGCGGCCGTCCGAGCGGATCTTGTCGAGCAGGCGCGTCAGTTCCACTTTCTCCGTCGCATTCATGCCCGCCGCCGGCTCGTCCAGCGCGAGCAGCTTCGGATCGGTCGCCAGCGCGCGTGCGATCTCCAGCCGGCGCTGGTGGCCGTACGACAGGTTGCGCGACGTGTAGTCCGCGTACTGCAGCACGCCGACGTATTCGAGCAGCTCGATCGCGCGTTCCTTGATCTCGCGTTCCTCCTGGCGTTCCGCCGGCGTCTGGAACACCGCGCCCAGCAGGCCGTGCTTGGTCCGCACGTGGCGGCCCACCATCACGTTCTCCAGCGCGGTCATCCCGCCGAACAGGCGGATGTTCTGGAACGTACGCGCGATGCCCGTCTTCGCGACCTGGTGCACCGCGGTCGGCTTGTATTCCGCGCCGTCCAGCCTGAACTCGCCGGAGTCCGGCGTGTAGAGGCCCGTGATCACGTTGAAGAACGTCGTCTTGCCGGCGCCGTTCGGGCCGATCAGGCCGTAGATCTCGCCTTCCTTGATCTCGAGGCCGACGTCGGACAGCGCCTGCAAGCCGCCGAAGCGCTTGTTCACGCCTTTGACGGACAGTCGGATTTGCTTGTCGCTCATGTGTGTTTCTCCTTCCGCTGTCAGTCCGTTACGCGCGCGCCGACTTGGCGCTGCGCTTCGCCAGTTTCGCGATCTTGTCCTCATGCTTCGGCGCCGGCCACAGGCCTTCCGAGCGGTACAGCATGATGACCACCATCGCGAGGCCGTACAGCGCCTGACGGATCACTTCGGTGTCGACGATGTCATGACCGAACAGCGCATGCTGCAGCGGGCTCATCGTCGAACGCAGGAATTCCGGGAAGATCGCGAGCAGCACCGCGCCGAGGATCACGCCCGGGATGTGGCCCATGCCGCCCAGCACCACGCAGGCCAGCACCACGATCGATTCCCAGAACGTGAACGATTCCGGCGACACGAAGCCCTGGAACGAACCGAACATCGCGCCCGACAGGCCGCCGAACGACGCGCCCATCGCGAACGCGAGCAGCTTCACGTTGCGGGTGTTGATGCCCATCGCCTTCGCCGCGATCTCGTCCTCGCGGATCGCCGCCCATGCGCGGCCGATGCGCGAGTGCTGCAGGCGCGTACACGTCCAGATCACCAGCAGCGCGCACAGCACGAACAGGTAGTAGTACATGTACACCGACGGCAGCTGGATGCCGAACAGCGAGTGCGTCTGCGACAGGTTGAAGCCCGCGACCTGCACCGGATCGATCCCCGTGATCCCCTTCGGGCCGTTGGTGATGTTCACCGGACGGTCGAGGTTGTTCATGAAGATCCGCACGATTTCACCGAAGCCGAGCGTGACGATCGCGAGGTAGTCGCCGCGCAGGCGCAGCGTCGGCGCGCCGAGCAGGATCCCGAACATCGCGGCGATCGCCATCGCGATCGGCACGATGATCAGGAACGGCACGTGCAGGCCGCCGGGCGCGAGCTGCGCGATCCACTCGAACTGCGTCGCCAGGTGCGGCGAGCTCAGCAGCGCCGCGGTATAGGCGCCCACCGCATAGAACGCGATGTAGCCGAGGTCCAGCAGGCCGGCGAAGCCGACCACCACGTTCAGGCCGAGCGCGAGCATCACGTACAGCATCGCGAAGTCGAGCACGCGGACCCAGTAGTTGCCGCCCGCCGCACCGATGATGATCGGCGCGGCAATCACGAACGCCGCGGTGAGGACGCCGATGGTGACGGTCTTCGCGGTGTTGCGTTCTTCGACGAGGGTCGTCGAGGTTTCAATCGGTTGAATGGATGTCATGTTCTTGCTCCCCTTCCGTTACGCGCGATCCGCGACCCGTTCGCCCAGCAGGCCCGACGGACGGAACACCAGCACGATGATCAGCACGATGAATGCGAACACGTCCTGGTAGTTGCTGCCGAACACGCCACCCGTCAGATTGCCGATGTAGCCCGCGCCGAGCTGCTCGATCAGGCCGAGCACGATGCCGCCGACCATGGCGCCGCCGAGGTTGCCGATGCCGCCCAGCACCGCGGCCGTGAACGCCTTCATGCCCGGGATGAAGCCCATGTAGAAGTGCACGTTGCCGTATTCCGACGCGATCATCACGCCCGCCAGCGCGGCGAGCGCCGAGCCGATCATGAAGGTCGCCGAGATCACGAAGTTCGGGTTCACGCCCATCAGGCTCGCGGTGTTCGGGCTTTCGGCGATCGCGCGCATCGCGCGGCCGAGCTTGGTCTTGTGCACGAGCAGCAGCAGGCCGCCCATCACGAAGAACGCGACGGCGATGATCACGATTTCCGTCATCGAGATCACGGCGCCCGGCGTCGTGTCGGTCGACTTGATCACGTTGATCGGGTCGGTCGGCAGCAGCTGCGGGAACGGCAGCGGGTTGCGCGACCAGATGATCATCGCGGCGGTCTGCAGCAGGATCGACACGCCGATCGCGGTGATCAGCGGCGCGAGGCGCGGCGCGCGGCGCAGCGGCCGGTACGCAACCCGCTCGATCGTGTAGCCCACGCACGCACAGACGATCGCGGCGATACCCAGGCCAATCGTCAGCGTCGCGACGTTGCCAAGTTCGGGGAAGTGGTTCTGCAGCACGGTGATCGCCGACAGCGCGACCATCGCGCCGATCATCAGAACGTCGCCGTGTGCGAAGTTGATGATGCCGAGAATGCCGTACACCATCGTGTAGCCCAACGCGATGATGGCGTAGACACTGCCGAGCACCAGCCCGTTGAGGATCTGCTGGACGAAGATATCCATTTAAAGCTCCTTGGCCCGTGCTGCCGGATGAAGCTGCGCCTCGCGGGTAAGCGAGGAATCACGCCATCTCGACGACACTGCGGGTACTAAAAAAGACCGGTAAGGGTTGATCGTCCCGGCGTGCGCCGCCCGGCCTGTACGGCCGGACCTGCCGCCGGAGCGGATACAGAAACGGCACCGCACTGTTTCGGTGCCGTCACGAGTCCTGTCGCTACATCTTCACGACATCGAGGACGGTTTTCTTGGTCTCCTTGAAGTCGTAGAGCGTAATTGCCCCCTCTTTCAGATCGCCGTTCGGGGCGAATGCGATATGACCGATCACCCCGCGGTAATCGGTCGACGGCATCGCAGCCAGCACCTTGGACGCGTCGGTCGAGTTGGCGCGCTTCATTGCGTCGACGATCACGTAGACGGCGTCGTACGTGAACGGCGCGTAGATCTGCACCGGCGTGTGGAAGCGGTCTTCGTACTTCTTCTCGAAATCCGCCCCGTTCTCCATCCGCGACAGGGCGAGCCCCGCCTCCGAACAGATCAGGTTCCGCACCGCGTTGCCCGCGAGCTCGACCACCTTGTCGGTACACACACCGTCGCCGCCAAGGATTTTTGCTCCGATACCGAGCGCCATCGCCTGCTTCGCAAACGGGCCGCCCGTTGCGTCCATGCCGCCGTACATGATCACGTCGGGATGGTCGCGCTTGATCTTCGTCAGGATCGCCTTGAAATCCGTCGCGCGGTCGTTGGTCGCTTCGCGCGCGACGATCTGTCCGCCCGCCGCCGTGACGGTCTTCGCGAATTCATCGGCAAGGCCCTTGCCGTATGCGGTCGCATCGTCGACGACCGCGAAGCGCTTCGCGTGGAGCGCATGCAACGCGTAGTTGGCGAGCGCAGGGCCTTGCTGCGCATCGGTCGCCACCACGCGGTAGGTGGTCTTGAACCCCTGCTTCGTATAGTCGGGATTGGTCGAGGAAGGTGAAATCTGCACGATGCCTGCGTCGCTGTAAATTTTCGACGCCGGGATCGACACCCCCGAATTGAGGTGTCCCACCACGGCCACGACCCGGTCGTCGATCAATTTCTGCGCAACCTGCGTGCCTGTTTTCGGATCCGCCGCATCGTCCTCGGCCACCAGCTCCAGCCGCACCGGATGCGCATCGATCGTCAGGCCATGCGCGTTGATTTCCTCGACCGCCAAACGTGCCCCGTTTTCATTGTCCTTGCCAAGATGCGCGATGCTGCCCGTCAGCGGGGCTGCATGGCCGATCTTGACGACGCGCACGTCGCTGGCCGGCGGTGCCGCGGACGCCGCAGCCTCCTTGCCCGCCCCGTCGTCGCTCTTTTTGCTGCAGGCGGCAAGCATTGCAACCGCTGCGGCGACGGACACGGCGTAAGCCAACTTCACATGCATCAAATAGGTCTCCCGCGCCTTGCCAAAACCAGGTTCCACGACCGCTCAGCCATGAAAACGGGCGAATTGTAACTCCATTTATAGGACGCCAATATTCCTGATTTGATGGGGTTTTCCTGCATTGCAACCAAATTCGAGACAGGGTTTTGGCAATGCGGAGCAACCCGGTTGCTCCCTCCACGGGAAGGCAGGTTGCGATTGCGCCCGCGAAGGGCAAAAAAAAGCGCGCCCAACGGGCGCGCCTCGGTAATGCAATGATTCTGAAAGGATCAGGCGGCGGGCGGCAGGTTCAGGCCGCGCGGCAGCGGGAACGACACGTTCTCCTCGATGCCTTCGAGCGCGCGCACGTTGCGCACGCCGAGTGCGCGCAGACGCGCAATGACCGCCTGCGCGAGCACCTCGGGCGCGGACGCGCCGGCCGTCACGCCGATGCGATGCTTGCCGGCCACCCATGCGGGATCGATCTGCTCGGGCGCGTCGACCATGTACGCGGCGACGCCACGCTTCTCGGCCACTTCGCGCAGCCGGCTCGAATTGGAGCTGTTCGGGCTGCCGACGACGATCACGACGTCGCACTGCGGCGCCATGAACTTCACCGCGTCCTGGCGGTTCTGCGTCGCATAGCAGATGTCCTGCTTCTTCGGCTCGCGGATCAACGGGTACTTCGCCTTCAGCGCGGCGATGATCTCGGCCGCGTCGTCGACGGACAGCGTCGTCTGCGTGACGAGCGCGATGCGCTCCGGATCGGCCAGCTCGAGCTTCTGCACGTCCTCGACGCTCTCGACGAGATGCATGCCGCGCTCGACCTGCCCCATCGTGCCTTCGACTTCCGGGTGGCCCTTGTGCCCGATCATGACGATGTCGACGCCATCCTGGCGCATCTTCGCCACTTCGACGTGCACCTTCGTGACGAGCGGACACGTTGCGTCGTAGATGCGCAGCCCGCGCACGTCGGCCTCGTCGCGCACCGCCTTCGACACGCCGTGCGCGCTGAAGATCACGGTGTTGCCGGACGGCACTTCCTCGAGCTCCTCGACGAAGATCGCGCCCTTCTTCTTCAGGTCCTCGACCACGTACTTGTTGTGGACGATCTCGTGGCGCACGTAGATCGGCGCGCCGTGCATCGCGATCGCACGCTCGACGATCTCGATCGCGCGATCGACGCCCGCGCAGAAGCCGCGCGGCTGGGCCAGCAGGATTTCGGCGTCGGCGGCGACGGTCTGCCCGGACAGCGTATCGGTGGTGCTCATGATTACAGAATCCCGATGATTTTCACTTCGAACGTGAGCGCCTGGCCCGCGAGCGGATGATTGAAGTCGAACAGCGCCGAGGTTTCGCCGACTTCCTTCAGCACCCCTGCATATCGACCGCCGTCCGGCGCGTTGAATTCGATCAGGTCGCCCGGCGTGAAGTCGTCGCCGACCATCCCGTTCTCGCGCAGCGTCTTGAGCGTCACGCGCTGCAGCATCTCGGGATTTCGGGGACCGAACGCCTGTTCGGGCGCTAGCTGATAAGTCGAATGGTCGCCCACACGGAGCCCGACGAGAATCTGTTCCAGCGAGGGCGCCAGTTGCCCTGCGCCGAGCAGCAGCGTCGCGGGCTTGTCGGAAAAGGTGTTGACGATATCGGCGCCGTCGGCCAGTGCCAGCCGGTAGTGCAGCGTGACGTGCGAACCGGGCTTCACTTCGGAAAGATCGATGAGGCTCATGAATGACTCGTTCAGTGGCGCCTGACGCGGCCGCGAGGCCCGGCGCAAAACCGATATTGTAAGTCACCTGCGCGCACAAGGCTGAAAGTGCGACGACGGCGCGCAGGCCGGCACGCCGACAACGGAGAACCGATGATGCAGCACCCCGCTCCACCCGCGCCCGCATGCCGCGACGCGGCCGACGCCGACGCCGCACCACGCCCGCCCCGGCCGCGCAAGCGCCGCCCCCGGCGCGCGAAGTGCACCAACCTGCCGCGCGAGCGGCTGCTCGATCGCGGGCCCGGCGCACTGTCCGACGACGAGCTGATCGCGCTGCTGCTCTGCACCGGCGTGCCCGGCCACACCGTGTTCGACAACGCGCGGGCGCTGCTCGGCCAGTTCGGCGGCTCGCTGCGCGGGATGCTCGACGCGACGCCGGCCGATTTTCGCGGCCGCCGCGGCATCGGCGACGCGCGCATCGCGCTACTTTCCGCGGTGGCCGAGATCGGCCGGCGCGCGCTCTCGGAGAAGGCATCCGAGCGGCTGCTGGTCGAGTCGCCCGGCGCGGTGGAGGATTTCCTGCGCGTCAAGATCGGTACGCGCCCGCACGAGGTATTCGTCACGCTGTACCTCGACGCACGCAACGGCGTGGTGGATATCGAGGAGAGCGCGCGCGGCTCGCTGACGCGGATGGCCGTCTACCCGCGCGAGATCGTGCGCCGCGCGCTGTCGCTGAACGCCGCCACGCTGGTCGTCGCGCACAACCATCCGTCGGGCGCGGTGCGGCCGAGCGCGGAAGACCGGCGCCTGACCCGCGTGCTGCGCGACGCGCTCGCGCTCGTCGACGTGCGGCTGCTGGATCACATCGTCGTCGGCGCGAGCGACACGTTCTCGTTCGCACGCGCAGGGTGGTTGTAGATGTACAATGTCGGGCTGCGGGCCGGCCAGCACCGGCTCCTGCGGACGGCGCACCGTCGCTACAACGACGGGATGAAATTGCGTTTGATTTTTCGGAACTTTTTCTGCTAGAATCGCCGTCTGTCTTTTTTCCAACCAGTTCTAGCCATCGAAGGGCCTTGTCTGTTAAGGGCTTGGGCGTTCTGAGAGTGCAGCTATGGATCACGTGGCTGCTCGATGAGAACCTTCACCGGCGATCGAACCCCGAATTTAGCGTATTAGGAGTGCTCTCATGGCACGCGTATGCCAAGTAACTGGGAAAGCGCCGATGAGCGGCAACAACGTTTCCCACGCAAACAACAAGACGAAGCGTCGCTTCCTGCCGAACCTGCAAAACCGCCGGTTCTGGGTTGAAAGCGAAAACCGCTGGGTGCGCCTGCGCGTCTCGAACGCCGGCCTGCGCCTGATCGACAAGAACGGCATCGATTCCGTGCTCGCAGACCTGCGCGCACGCGGCGAAGCCTAAGCCCAAGGAGCAGAATCATGGCAAAAGGCGCACGCGACAAGATCAAGCTCGAGTCGACCGCTGGTACGGGTCACTTCTACACGACCACGAAGAACAAGCGCAACATGCCGGAAAAGATGGCGATCAAGAAGTTCGATCCCGTCGTCCGCAAGCATGTGGAATACAAAGAAACCAAGATCAAGTAATCTCCGGTTTCTGCCAGCTTGACGGTGACCGAAAAGCCCCGCAATCGCGGGGCTTTTTGTTTTGCGCGCACGCTCGGGCCCGACGCGGTATGCTCTCCCCTTTCCGCGGCTTTGCCGCCGGAAGACACAAGATCAAAAGTGCAATGATGGAGATGCAGCAATGAATTTCGACGTGGCGATCGTCGGCAGCGGCCTGGCAGGCCTGTCGGTCGCGCTCAATCTGGCCAGTACGCGACGTGTCGCGCTGATCGCGAAACGGTCGTTGATGGAGGGCGCGAGCGATAACGCGCAGGGCGGCATCGCCGCCGTGCTCGATTCCGCGGACAGCATCGAGAACCACGTCGACGACACGCTGGTCGCCGGCGGCGGCCTGTGCGACGAAGGCGCGACGCGCTACATCGTCGAGCACGGCCGCGAAGCGATCGAGTGGCTGATTTCGCAGGGCGTACCGTTCACGAAGGACGACGCGGCCGAGCTCGGCTTCCACCTGACCCGCGAAGGCGGCCACAGCCACCGCCGCATCATCCATGCGGCCGACGCCACCGGCCATGCGGTGCTCGCGACGCTCTCCGAGCGCGCGCGGCAGCACCCGAACATCACCTTCTTCGAAAACCACCACGCGATCGACCTGATCACGTCGGAGCGGCTCGGCCTGTCCGGCCGGCGCTGCCACGGCCTGTATGCGCTCGACGTCGACAACGATCGCACGATCACGATCGAGGCGCCGCACACGGTGCTCGCCACCGGCGGCGCGGGCAAGGTCTACCTGTACACGACCAACCCGGACACCGCGACCGGCGACGGCATCGCGATGGCCTGGCGCGCGGGCTGCCGGGTCGCGAACATGGAGTTCATCCAGTTCCACCCGACCTGCCTGTTCCACCCGTATGCGAAGTCGTTCCTGATCTCCGAGGCCGTGCGCGGCGAAGGCGGCCTGCTGAAGCTGCCGGACGGCACCCGCTTCATGCCGGCGCACGACCCGCGCGCGGAGCTGGCGCCGCGCGACATCGTCGCGCGCGCGATCGACTTCGAGATCAAGAAGCGCGGGATCGACTGCGTGTATCTCGACATCAGCCACCAGCCGGAAGCGTTCCTGCGCGAGCACTTCCCGACGATCCACGCGCGCTGCCTCGAATTCGGCATCGACATCGCGAAGGCGCCGATTCCGGTGGTGCCGGCCGCGCACTACACCTGCGGCGGCGTCGTCACCGACCTCGCGGGCCGCACCGATCTCGCGGGCCTGTACGCGGTCGGCGAGACGTCCTACACCGGGCTGCACGGCGCGAACCGGCTCGCCAGCAATTCGCTGCTCGAGTGCCTCGTGATCGGCCGTGCGACGGCCGGCGCGATCGAGACGGCCGGCTTCGACGTGCAAGCGACGGGCCCGCTGCCCGCATGGGACGAGAGCCGTGTCTCCGACGCGGACGAGGAAGTGGTCGTCGCGCACAACTGGGACGAACTGCGGCGCCTGATGTGGAATTACGTCGGCATCGTGCGCACCGACAAGCGCCTCGAGCGTGCGAAGCACCGGCTGTCGCTGCTGCGCGACGAGATCCAGGAGTATTACGCGAACTTCCGCGTGAGCCGCGACCTGCTCGAGCTGCGCAACCTCGTCGACGTCGCGACGCTGATCGTCAAGAGCGCGCAATCGCGCCGCGAAAGCCGCGGGCTGCATTACAGCCGCGACTGGCCGCACACGCTGCCGAAGGCGCTGCCGAGCGTGCTGATGCCGAAATCGCGCCGCTGACGCCGCGCGCCCTGCCCGTCCAAAACAAAAGCCGTTGGCGCTTGCGCGCCAACGGCTTTTTCGTCTGCGGCGTGCGCCGCACTCAGTCGACGATGCGCATCGAGTAATCGGTCGCGCGCACGTCCTTCGTCAGCGCGCCGATCGAGATGCGGTCGACTCCCGTTTCGGCAATCGCGCGCACCGAGTCGAAATTGACGCCGCCCGACACTTCGAGCACCGCCTTGGCCGCAGCCACGCGCACTGCGTCGCGCATCATGTCGAGCGTGAAGTTGTCGAGCAGCACCGACTGCGCGCCGTGCGCGAGCGCCGTGTCGAGCTGCGCGAGCGTCTCGACCTCGACCTGCACCGGCACGCCCGCGTTCAGCGCGAAAGCCGCGTCGAGCGCTTCGCCGACGCCGCCCGCCGCCGCGATGTGGTTTTCCTTGATCAGGATGCCGTCGTACAGCGCGAGCCGCTGGTTCGCGCCGCCGCCGACCCGTACCGCGTACTTCTGCGCGAGTCGCAGGCCCGGCAGCGTCTTGCGCGTATCGAGAATCTTCGCGCGGGTGCCTTCGATCCGCTCGACATAGCGCCGCGTCGCAGTCGCGACACCCGACAGCAATTGCAGGAAGTTGAGCCCGTTGCGCTCCGCGGTCAGCAGTGCGCGCGCCGGGCCTTCGAGTTCGCAGACGGTCGAATCGGCCGTCATCCGGTCGCCTTCGCGGTAATGCCAGCGCACGTCGATCGCCGGGTCGATCCGGCGCATCACCGCGTCGAACCACGGCACGCCGGCCAGCACGGCCTCTTCGCGCACGATGATGCGCGCGCGGCGGTGCTCGCCGGCCGGCACGAGCCGCCCGGTCTGGTCGCCGGCGCCGACATCCTCGGCCAGCGCATCGGCGACGTTGCGCGCGAGCGCATCGTCGAACGCGGCGCCGTATTGCGTGCGAATCGTTTCGTAAAGCGGGGACACGGCGTCGGTCATGCGGCCCCCACGTTCGCGAACAGTTGCTGGTCGCGCTGCAGATCGCCGCTCGCCTGCACGCGCTTCTTGTGGGCCGCGGCGAAGTCGAGCATGCGGTCGATCGGCAGGCGCGCGCGCGCGCCGATGGCCGGATCGACGAAGATCTCGTTGTGGCCGCGCTCGAGCACCTCGGCGAGGTTCGCGAGGCCGTTCATCGCCATCCACGGGCACTGCGCGCAACTCTTGCAGGTCGCGCTGTTGCCGGCGGTCGGCGCCGCGATGAAGGTCTTGCCGGGTGCGGCGAGCTGCATCTTGTGCAGGATGCCGAGATCGGTCGCGACGATGAAGCGCGTCGCATCGAGCTTCACCGCGGCATCGATCAGCTGCGTCGTCGAACCGACGACATCGGCCTGCGCGACGACATTTTCCGGCGACTCCGGATGGACGAGCACCTTCGCATCCGGATACTCGGCGCGCAGCAGGTCGAGCTCGATACCCTTGAATTCGTCATGCACGAGGCACGAGCCCTGCCACAGCAGCATGTCCGCGCCGGTTTTCTTCTGGATGTAGCTACCGAGATGGCGATCCGGCGCCCAGATGATCTTCTCGCCGCGCGCATGCAGGTCGGCGACGATCTCGAGGCCGATCGACGACGTGACCATCCAGTCCGCGCGCGCCTTCACGGCGGCGCTGGTGTTCGCGTAGACGACGACGGTGCGGTCCGGATGCGCATCGCAGAACGCGGAGAATTCGTCGACCGGGCAGCCGAGGTCCAGCGAGCAGGTGGCGTCGAGATCGGGCATCAGGATCCGCTTGCCCGGGCTCAGGATCTTGGCGGTTTCGCCCATGAAGCGCACGCCGGCGACGACGAGCGTCTGCGCGTCGTGGTCGCGGCCGAACCGGGCCATCTCGAGCGAATCGGCGACACACCCGCCGGTTTCGTCGGCGAGTTCCTGCAATTCGGCGTCCACGTAATAGTGCGCGACCAGCACGGCCTTCTCGCGCACGAGCAACGCCTTGATCCGCGCCTTCAGCGCGGCGCGCGCCTCGGCGGACGGCGTCTCGGGCACTTTCGCCCATGCCTGCCCGACGCCGCAGGCAGTGCCTGCCGCGACCGGTCGGTCGTACTCGACGGGTTTGATCGTCGATTGCATCTCCATCTCCTGTCGACCAGAGTCAGCGCGCGAGCGCCTGCTCCGGTTCCGTGCAAAGTCCAGCCCTGCTGATCGCCGCCGCCGAAACGGCCGGCCCAAAAGAAAAAACCCCGCCAGCGCGGGGTTTGTGACGTCCTGAGATTCTAATCGATTTCGAATCAGGCGTAGCGGCGCAGGCGCGTCGCAAATTCCTGCAACGCCTTGATGCCGCTTTGTTCAGCGCGATGGCACCAATCCTGCAATTGGGCCAGCAGCTGTTCGCGCGACGCGGTCGAGCGATCCCAGATCGCGGCCAGTTCCTGGCGCAGCTGGAAATACGTCTGCAGCTTCTGGCTGTTCGCGAAGATTTCCGGCAGCAGCTTCTTCTTCTGTTCGTCGAGGCCGTCCTCGTCCTTGTGGAACCACGTGCGCGCGCCGCGCATCAGCTGGTACTTGTCACGCGAGCCGAGCTCCTTCAGGCGCACGAGCTCCTGGCGATACGCACGCTTGACGGCCTTGCCGTAGCGCGCCATCACCTCGTAGCGGTTTGACAGCACGGCCTGCAGCGTTTCCTGGTCGAGCACCGTCTTCGGCTTGTTCAGGCGCGGCGTCGGCGCGACCTTCTTCACCTTCGCGAGACCGAATGCCGACATGATGCGGATGTACATCCAGCCGATGTCGAACTCGTACCACTTGTTCGACAGCTTCGCCGACGTCGCGAACGTGTGGTGGTTGTTGTGCAGCTCTTCGCCGCCGATCACGATGCCCCACGGGAACAGGTTCGTGCTCGCATCGGCCGAGTTGAAGTTGCGGTAGCCCCAGAAGTGGCCGAAGCCGTTGACGACGCCGGCCGCCCAGAACGGGATCCAGACCATCTGCACGGCCCACACGGTCAGGCCGACCACGCCGAACAGCGCGATGTCGATCACCATCATCAGGCTGATGCCGAGGATCGGGTATTTCGAGTAGACGTTGCGCTCGACCCAGTCGTTCGGCGTGCCGTGGCCGAACTTGCGCATCGTTTCCTCGTTCTTCGCTTCCGCGCGGTACAGCTCGGCGCCCTCGAGGAACACCTTCCAGATGCCGCGCGTCTGCGGGCTGTGCGGATCTTCCTCGGTCTCGCACTTCGCATGGTGCTTGCGGTGGATTGCCGCCCACTGGCCGGTCAGCATGCCGGTCGTCATCCACAGCCACACGCGGAAGAAATGGCTGGCGATCGGGTGCAGCTCGAGCGCGCGATGCGCCTGGCAGCGATGCAGGTAGACCGTCACCCCGATGATCGTGACGTGCGTGACGGCGAGCGCGAACAGCACGATCTGCCACCACGAAAAGCGCAAGAGCCCGTGGGAGAGAAAGTCGAGCAGGGAATTCAGCAAGGCAGTTACCTGTGGTGTAAGCGACGCCGGCCACGCACCGACGTCAGAAAAATGAAAGCATACAGCGGAATAGACCAGAATTTTACTTCAACCGTTCCAAGTCTTTGTAAAAAATGAATATTTCTTGCCCTGAAGCAACGCGGGGAGTCCACCGGCGGACTCCGACGGCCGGCCGATCCGCATCTGGTCCACCTACATGACCGTGCGTTCGGCCGTGTCGTCGCCGCTGGCTTCGCGCGTGGCCGCGAAACCGTCCGGCAGGCCGACGACGCGCACTTCCCGCTGCGGGAACGGAATCGAGACGCCGTGCTCGGAGAACAGCCGCCAGATGTTGCGGTTCACCGCCGAGCGCACGCCCGACGTGCCCTTCGCCGAATCCTCGATCCAGAAGCCGAGCTCGAGGTCGATGCCGTCCGCGCCGAAGCTCACGAGGTACGGCGTCGGCGCCGGTTCCTCGAGCACGCGGGGCACGCCCTTCGCGGCGTCGGCGAGCAGCGCGAGCGCGTGCTCGACGTCGCTCGTGTACGCGACCTGCACCGCGACCTTCGCGTAGCCGCGCGTCAGGTACGACGACTGGTTCTGCACGACGTCGGTGATCAGCTTCTCGTTCGGGATCAGCGTTTCGTTGCCGTCGAGGCCGCGCACGACCGTGTAGCGCGTGCGGATCTGCGTGACGACGCCCTGCAGCCCGCCGACGTTGATCGCGTCGCCGAGCCGCAGCGAGCGGTCGAGCAGGATGATGAAGCCCGACACGTAGTTGCTCGCGATCTTCTGCAGCCCGAAGCCGAGCCCGACGCCGACCGCGCCGCCGAACACGCCGAGCACGGTCACGTCGATGCCGACGAGCGACAGGCCGATCAGCACCGCGGCGAACACCAGCAGCGCGCGGCCGACCCGCGACAGCACGACCTTCAGGTTCGCGTCGAGCGAGCTTGCGCGCTTCAGGCGCTCCTCGAGCACCGAGCCGAGCCACATCGCGACCATCAGCGTCACGCACACCCACAGCACGCCGGAGATCACGGACAGCAGCGTCAGGTGCGCGTTCGCGACGCGGAACTGCACGCTGTCGAGCCACGCGAGCACGTCGCGCTGGATGCCGAGCACGGTCATCACCATCGCGGCCCACACGACCACCGACACGAGCCGCTCGACGACCGACAGCCACGCATGCGTGTGGCCGTCGCGCGCGAACACGCGCCGCGCGAAGAAGAACAGCACGTAGATGAGCCCGATGCCGAACAGCGGCACGAGCGCGAGCGACAGCAGCGAAGTCGACATGAACGGGTCGAACGCGAGCTGCGCGACCCACACGAACACGCCGCCGAACAGCGGAAACAGCGCGCGCTTCAGGCTTTGCGCGCCGGCGCCGGGCGTGCGCCCGACCGCCCGGCGGCGGGCGTCGATGCGGGCGTGCACGAAGCGCGCCGCGAGCCACGCGAAGCACAGTGCGCCGACCAGCACTGCCGCCTGCCAGATCATCACCGGCTGGTTGAAGTCCTGGATCACCGCCGCGAGGCGGCGCGACAGCAGGCGGTTCTGCATCATCCGTCGAACCCGCCGTTACTGCGCACGCCGCTCGAGCACCGCGGCGAAGAAGCCGTCGGTCGCATGACGGTGCGGCCACAGCGACAGGTAGTCGCCCGTCTCGAGCTCGATGCGCTGGTCGGCCAGCACCTTCTGCGCCGGCACGAGCACGAACTCCGGGTGATCGACGAGGAACTGGCTGACGATCGCCTCGTTCTCCGCGTCGAGCACGCTGCAGGTCGCGTACACGAGCCGCCCGCCCTTCTTCACGAGCCGCGCCGCGCTCGCGAGGATCGACGCCTGCTTCGGCGCGAGCTCCTCGATCGACGTGCGCGACTGCCGCCACTTCAGGTCCGGGTTGCGGCGCAGCGTGCCGAGGCCGCTGCACGGCGCATCGACCAGCACGCGGTCGATCTTGCCGGCGAGCCGCTTGATCTTCGCGTCGTGCTCGCTGTCGATCAGCACCGGGTTCACGTTCGACAGCCCGCTGCGCGCAAGGCGCGGCTTCAGCTTCGCGAGGCGCTTTTCCGACACGTCGAACGCGTACAGGCGCCCGGTCGAGCGCATCATCGCGCCGAGCGCGAGCGTCTTGCCGCCCGCGCCCGCGCAGAAATCGACCACCATCTCGCCGCGGCGCGGCGCGACCAGCGAGCACAGCAGCTGGCTGCCCTCGTCCTGCACCTCGATCAGGCCTTCCTCGAACAGCTTGAGCTTCGTCAGCGCGGGCTTGCCGACCACCCGCACGCCGTACGGCGCGAACGGCGTCGCGCCGGCATCGATGCCGTTCGCGCGCAGCGCGTCGACCACCTGGTCGCGGGTCGCCTTCTGCGCATTCGCGCGCAAATCGAGCGGCGCCGGGTAGTTGAGCGCCGCGGCGAGCTGCGCGAGCTCTTCCGCGTCGAAGCGCGTCGCAAGCGCCTGATGGATCCAGTCCGGCAGGTTCGTGCGGATCCGCACCGGCAGGCTCGCCGGGTCGATCTTCGACACGTGCTCGAGCCACGCGGCCTCGTCGGCGGACAGGAACGGCCGCAGCGCATTGCGGCCGACCGTCTGCATCAGGCCGAGCAGCGTGAGGCGCCGCGCCGGGCTGCCCGAGCCGCTCTCGGCGAGGTGCGCATACTCCATCTTGCGGCGCAGCACCGCGAACACCGCCTCGGCGATCACGCCGCGCTCCGCGTGCCCGAGCTTCGGATGAGCCCGGAAGAACCGGCTCGTCGTCGCGTCGGCCGGGCCGGTGAACTTCAATACCTCGGCGAGCAAGGTTTCGGTCTGGCCGATCAGGAATCCGTGCAGCTTCATACGCCCTCGCTCGTGTTGGGTTGTTGTTCGTCCGTGAAAATCCAGCGCGCCTCATCCGGCGCCACCACCGCGCGGCCGGCGTCGAGGCGCAGGCGCCCGTCGACGAACCAGCGCACCGCGCGCGGATACAGCACATGCTCGACCGCCAGCACGCGCTGCGAGAGCGCGGCCGCATCGTCGCCCGCGCGCACGGGCACCGCGCCCTGCGCGACGATCGCGCCGCTGTCGAGTTCCGGAATCACGAAGTGGACGGTCGCGCCGTGCAGCGCGACGCCGGCGTCGAGCGCCGCCTGGTGCGTATGGATGCCCTTGAAGCTCGGCAGCAGCGACGGGTGGATGTTCAGCATCCGCCCCTCGTATCGTCTGACGAATGCCGGCGTGAGGATGCGCATGAAGCCGGCGAGGATCACGAGATCGGGCGCGAAACGGTCGATTTCGTCGGCGAGCGCCGCGTCGAAGCTGTCGCGGCCGTCGAACGACCGGTGGTCGACCACGGCGGTCGCTATTCCGTGCGACGCCGCAAAAGCCAGGCCGGCCGCGTCCGGCCGGTTGGCGATCACGGCCGCAACCTCGGCGGGCCACCGTTCCTGCGCGCACGCGCGGACGATGGCTTCCATGTTGCTGCCGCGACCGGAAATCAGGATGACAAGTTTTTTCATCCGCGAATTTTACCATTCGGCCTCGCGTTTCCCGCCGGCTGAGCCGCCTGCCCGCCCGAACGTTTATAATCTTCTGCTTTGCGGCATCCATCCGCCCATTCCCCGACGCTGCAGCTATCGTGAAAGTCTTCCGCGGCCTGCCCAACGCCGAAAGCCGCGCCCCGTGCGCGCTGACGATCGGCAACTTCGACGGTGTCCATCGCGGCCACCAGGCCCTGCTCGCGCGCGTGCGCGCGGTGGCGGATGCCCGCGGCCTGCCCGTCTGCGTGATGACCTTCGAGCCGCACCCGCGGGAATTCTTCAATCCGGCCAGCGCGCCGCCGCGCATCGCGATGCTGCGCGACAAGCTCGAGGCGCTGCGCGAGCACGGTGTCGACCGGGTCGTCGTCGAGCACTTCAACCATACGTTCGCGAGCCAGTCGCCGGAGACGTTCGTCGAGCGCACGCTGGTGGGCGGGCTGCACACGCGCTGGATGATGGTCGGCGACGATTTCCGCTACGGCGCGAAGCGCGCCGGCACGTTCGAGTCGCTGCAGTCGGCCGGCGCGCAATACGGCTTCGAGGTCGAGCAGATGGGCACGGTCGCCGGCGCCGACGGCGCGCGCATCTCGAGCTCCGGCGTGCGCGCCGCGCTCGCCGCGGGCAACCTCGGCGCGGCCGCGCAGGCGCTCGGCCACGGCTATGCGATCAGCGGCCACGTCACGCACGGCCTGAAGCTCGGCCGCGACCTCGGCTTCCCGACCCTGAACCTGCCGATCGCGCACAAGCGGCCGGCGCTGATGGGCATCTTCGTCGTCCAGGTGCACGGCCTCGCCGACACGCCGCTGCCCGGCGTCGCGAGCCTCGGGCTGCGCCCGACCGTCGTCGATTCGGGCCGCGTG
Organism: Burkholderia sp. SRS-46; assembly: GCF_004343775.1. GTDB lineage: Bacteria > Pseudomonadota > Gammaproteobacteria > Burkholderiales > Burkholderiaceae > Burkholderia. The sequence goes on from NZ_PTXL01000006.1 coordinate 179,185, forward strand.
CTGCTCGAAGTCCACCTGCTCGACTGGCACGGCGATGCGTACGGCAAGCTGGTGCGCGTCGAGTTCCTGCAGAAGCTGCGCGACGAGGCGAAGTTCGACGATCTCGAGGCGCTGTCGCGCGCGATCGCACAGGACGTCGCGAACGCCCGCGCGTATTTCGCCGCGCGCGATCACGCGCCCGGCAGCCGCACGACCGGCTTCTCGACCTCGGCCACCGACCGAATTAGCTGACCCTGCCGGCGGCGCGATGCGCCGCACCCCGGCGCCGCCGATGCGCGCGCTCACCCGATTCACGACGCCCGAGCGTCTCCCGATTTGATAGCGATCCCATCATGAGCAACAAGAAAGCCGATTCGAAACCGCAGGCCAAGTATCCGGTCAACCTGCTCGACACGCCGTTCCCGATGCGCGGCGACCTGCCGAAGCGCGAGCCGCAGTGGGTCAAGGAGTGGGAAGAGCGCGGCATCTACGAGAAGATCCGCGCGGCCAGCCAGGGCCGGCCGAAGTTCATCCTGCACGACGGCCCGCCGTATGCGAACGGCGACATCCACCTCGGCCACGCGGTGAACAAGATCCTGAAGGACATCGTCGTCAAGTCGCGCAACATGGCGGGCTTCGACGCGCCGTACGTGCCGGGCTGGGATTGCCACGGGATGCCGATCGAGATCCAGATCGAGAAGCAGTTCGGCAAGTCGCTGCCGGCGGCCGAAGTGATGACCAAGGCGCGCGCGTACGCGACCGAGCAGATCGAGAAGCAGAAGGTCGGCTTCAAGCGGCTCGGCGTGCTCGGCGAGTGGGGCAACCCGTACAAGACGATGAACTTCGTCAACGAGGCGGAGGAAATCCGCGCGCTCGGCAAGATCATCGAGAAGGGCTACGTGTATCGCGGCCTGAAGCCGGTGAACTGGTGCTTCGACTGCGGCTCGGCGCTCGCCGAGGCGGAAGTCGAGTACAAGGACCGCACCGACCCGACGATCGACGTGATGTTCCCGTTCGCGGAGCCGGAGAAGACCGCGCAGGCGTTCGGCCTGGCCGCGCTGCCGCGCCCCGAGGGCGGCATCGTGATCTGGACCACCACGCCGTGGACGATCCCGGCGAACCAGGCGCTCAACCTGCATCCGGAGATCGTCTACGCGCTCGTCGACACCGAGCGCGGCCTGCTGATCCTCGCGGAAGAGCGCGTCGCCGCGTGCATGGAAGAGTTCAAGCTGACCGGCCGCGTCGTCGCGACGACGCGCGGCGAGCAGCTCGTCAACCTGCGCTTCCACCACCCGCTCGCCGCGGCCCACCCCGGCTACAAGCGCACGTCGCCCGTCTACCTCGGCGACTACGTGACGACCGACACCGGCACCGGCGTCGTACACTCGTCGCCCGCCTACGGCGTCGAGGATTTCGTGTCGTGCAAGGCGCACGGCATGACCGATGCGGACTTCATCAACCCGGTGATGGGCGACGGCCGCTACAGCGAATCGCTGCCGCTGTTCGGCGGCCTGACGATCTGGGACGCGAACCCGAAGATCGTCGAGGCGCTGAACGCCGCCGGCTCGCTGCTGCGCAGCGAGAAGTACACGCACAGCTACATGCACTGCTGGCGCCACAAGACGCCGATCATCTACCGCGCGACGTCGCAGTGGTTCGCCGGCATGGACGTGACGCCGCGCGACGGCGGCGCGACGCTGCGCGAAACCGCGCTCGCGGGCGTGGACGCGACCGCGTTCTACCCGTCGTGGGGCAAGCAGCGCCTGCACAGCATGATCGAGAACCGTCCTGACTGGACGCTGTCGCGCCAGCGCCAGTGGGGCGTGCCGATGGCGTTCTTCGTGCACAAGGAAACCGGCGAGCTGCATCCGCGCACGCTCGAGCTGCTCGAGGAAGTCGCGAAGCGCGTCGAGCAGTCGGGCATCGAGGCGTGGCAGTCGCTCGATCCGCGCGAGCTGATCGGCGACGACGCGAACCTGTACGAGAAGAACCGCGACACGCTCGACGTGTGGTTCGACTCGGGCACGACGCACTGGCACGTGCTGCGCGGCTCGCACAAGGAACAGCTGCAGTTCCCGGCCGACCTGTACCTCGAAGGCTCGGACCAGCACCGCGGCTGGTTCCACTCGTCGCTGCTGACCGCGTCGATGCTCGACGGCCGCGCGCCGTACAAGGGCCTGCTCACGCACGGCTTCACGGTCGACGGCGAAGGCCGCAAGATGAGCAAGTCGCTCGGCAACGGCGTCGATCCGCACGAAGTCGCGAACCGCCTCGGCGCGGAAATCATCCGCCTGTGGATCGCATCGACCGATTACTCGGGCGAACTCGCGATCTCCGAGGAAATCCTGAAGCGCGTGACGGAAGGCTATCGCCGCATCCGCAACACGCTGCGCTTCCTGCTCGCGAACCTGTCCGATTTCGACTACGCGCAGCATGCGCTGCCGGTCGGCGAGTGGCTCGAGATCGACCGCTACGCGGTCGCGTTCTCCACGCAGCTGCAGGCCGAACTGCTCGCGCACTACGAGAAGTACGAATTCCACCCGGTCGTCGCGAAGCTGCAGACGTACTGCTCCGAAGACCTCGGTGGCTTCTATCTCGACGTGCTGAAGGACCGCCTGTACACGAGCGCGCCGGATTCGACCGCGCGCCGCTCCGCGCAGACGGCGCTCTATCACCTGACGCAGGGCCTGCTGCGCGTGCTCGCGCCGTTCCTGTCGTTCACCGCCGAGGAAGCGTGGAAGGTGTTCCAGCCGGCGAGCGACACGATCTTCACGGAAACGTACTACGCGTATCCGGAAGTCGCCGAGGCCGATGCGCTGGTCGCCAAGTGGACGCTGCTGCGCGAGGTGCGCGGCAACGTCACGAAGGCGCTCGAGGAAGCCCGCACCGCGAACCGCATCGGTTCGTCGCTGCAGGCGGAAGTGACGGTGCATGCGAGCGGCGCGCGCTACGACGCGCTCGCGAGCCTCGCCGGCGATCTCAAGTTCGTGCTGATCACGTCGGCCGCGACGGTCGTCAAGGTCGACGACGAAGCGCAGGAAGGCGTCGACGTGGCCGCGTCGACATACCAGAAGTGCGAACGCTGCTGGCACTACCGCGAGGACGTCGGCGCGCACGCCGATCATCCGACGCTGTGCGGCCGCTGCTTCTCGAACCTGTTTGAAAACGGCGAAGCCCGGAGCGCGGCGTAACCATGGCGAAAACCGTGTCGAAATCGAGCGGCGGCGCACTGGCGCCGTGGCTCGGCATTGCGCTGATCGTCATCCTGTTCGATCAGCTGACCAAGATCGCGATCCTGAAGACCTTTGCATACGGCGCGCAGCATGCGCTGACGTCGTTCTTCAATCTCGTGCTCGTGTACAACCAGGGCGCGGCGTTCGGCTTCCTCGCGACGGCCGGCGGCTGGCAGCGCTGGGCGTTCACCGCGCTCGGCATCGGCGCGACGCTCGTGATCTGCTACCTGCTGAAGCGCCACGGCCAGCAGCGCCTGTTCAGCCTGTCGCTCGCGCTGATCCTCGGCGGCGCGCTCGGCAACGTGATCGACCGTCTCGTCTACGGCCACGTGATCGACTTCCTCGACTTCCACGTCCGCGCCTGGCATTTCCCGGCGTTCAACCTGGCCGATTCGGCGATCACGGTCGGCGCGGTGCTGCTGATCTACGACGAGCTGCGTCGCGTGCGCGGCTCGCGCTAAGCGCGCATACTCTGCGTCGACGGCCGGCCGCGCGCCGGCCGTCCTGATCGATCCCTTCGGAGGCCCGCGTTGGCACACGCAGAACTCGCAGGAAAACACCTCGTCCTCGGCCTGACGGGCGGCATTGCCTGCTACAAGATCGCCGAGCTCACCCGCCTGCTCACCAAGGCCGGCGCGACCGTGCAGGTCGCGATGACGGAAGCGGCGACCCAGTTCATCACGCCCGTCACGATGCAGGCACTGTCCGGCCGGCCCGTCTACACGAGCCAGTGGGACGCGCGCATCGACAACAACATGGCGCACATCGACCTGTCGCGCGAAGCCGACGCGATCGTGATCGCGCCCGCGTCGACCGACTTTCTCGCGAAGCTCGCGCACGGGTTCGCGGACGACCTGCTGTCGACGCTGTGCGTCGCGCGCGATTGCCCGCTGCTCGTCGTGCCCGCGATGAACCGCCAGATGTGGCAGAACCCGGCCACCCAGCGCAACGTCGCGCAGCTGCGCGCCGACGGCGTGTCGGTGCTCGGCCCCGACTCCGGCGCGCAGGCGTGCGGCGAGATCGGTGACGGCCGCATGCTCGAGCCGGAAGCGATCTACGAGGCGATCGTCGCGCACTTCCAGCCGAAGCGGCTCGCGCACCGGCGCGTGCTGATCACGGCCGGCCCGACGTTCGAACCGCTCGACCCGGTGCGCGGGCTGACCAACCGCTCGAGCGGCAAGATGGGCTTTGCGCTCGCGCGCGCGGCGCAGCAGGCCGGCGCGGAGGTGCATCTGGTGGCCGGCCCGGTGGGCCTCGCGACGCCGTGGGGCGTGTACCGCGAGGACGTGCAGACCGCGCAGCAGATGTACGACGCGGTCATGAACGCGGTGCCCGACGCCGATATCTTCATCGCGGTAGCCGCGGTGGCCGACTGGCGCGTCGCGCAGCCGGCCGAGCACAAGATGAAGAAGACCGCCGATCGCAAGATGCCCGAGCTGACGTTCGTCGAGAACCCGGACATCCTCGCGTCGGTCGCGTCCCTCCCCGATCCGCCGTTCTGCGTCGGCTTCGCGGCGGAAAGCGGCGATCTCGACGTGCACGGCGACGAGAAGCGCAAGCGCAAGAACGTGCCGCTGCTCGTCGGCAACCTCGGCCCGCAGACGTTCGGCCGCGACGACAACGAAGTCGCGCTGTTCGACGCGGCTGGCATCACGCACCTGCCGCGCGCGCCGAAGGACGAGCTCGCGCACGTGCTCGTCGACGAGATCGCGAAGCGCCTGCCCGACAACCGCCTGATCTGACCGACTCGCGCGGCGGCCTGCGCGCCGCCGCGCCCCTTCCTTAGCGATTCGACGACCGAATGAAACTCGACCTGAAGATTCTCGACGCGCGCATGCGCGATTACCTGCCCGCCTACGCGACGACCGGCAGCGCCGGCCTCGACCTGCGTGCGTGCCTCGATGCGCCGCTGACCCTGCAGCCGGGCGAAACCACGCTCGTGCCGACCGGCCTCGCGATTCACCTCGAAGACCCGGGCTACGCGGCGCTGATCCTGCCGCGCTCGGGCCTCGGCCACAAGCACGGCATCGTGCTCGGTAACCTGGTCGGCCTGATCGACTCCGACTACCAGGGCCAGCTGATGATCTCGACGTGGAACCGCGGCCAGACCGAGTTCGTGCTGAACCCGTTCGAGCGCCTCGCGCAGCTCGTGATCGTGCCGGTCGTGCAGGCGCAGTTCAACATCGTCGACGACTTCGCCGCCAGCGATCGCGGCGCGGGCGGCTTCGGCAGCACCGGCCGTCACTGAACGACACAAGGGGCCTCGCGGCCCCTTGTTTTTTTCCGCTCGCCGTCATTCCCCGACGGGCTGCGCGATCCGCGCGGGCAACAGTTCGCGCCGCCGCGCCTGCTCAACGCTCGCATGGATCACCAGCGCGACCAGCACACCGAGCAGCACGGCCGACGAGCCGATCGTGCCGAGTGCGAGGCCGCCCTTCGCGACCGGCTTCGTGAGCAGGTCGCCGACCGTCGCGCCGAACGGGCGCGTGAGCACGAACGCGGCCCAGAACAGGAACACGCCCGAGATCCGCGTGAAATAGTGCGCGAGCACGATCACCGCGAGCAGCCCGCCGATCAGCAGCGCGCCGCCGGCGAAACCGAGGCCCGAGCTGTCCGCGAGGAAATCGCCGAGCGCGGTGCCGAGCGTGTTCGAGAACAGGATCGCGATCCAGTACAGCAGCTCGACCTTGCGCGTGCGGATGTCGTCCACCGACAGCGACTCGCCCGTCAGGCGCCAGATCGCGAAGATACCGAGCAGGATCGCGACGAGGATCGACGAGCCGGCCGCGTAGCCGAGGCCGAGCGTGCGGTCCATGAAATCGGACATCGTCGTGCCGGCCGTGCTCGTCGCGACGATCACCGCCCAGTAGATGGCCGGGCGATAGCGCATGGTCCTGAGCTGCGCGCCCAGCGTCACGAGAAAGAAGCCGAACAGCAGGATCGAGCTCGCCGCGTAGCCGACGTTCAGCGTCATCGACAGCAGGTCGCCGCCGGTTTCGCCGAGCGTCGTCGCGCAGATCTTCATGATCCAGAACGCGAGCGTGATTTCGGGAAGTTTTTTCATTCGAGCCCCTTTGCGGAAAAGCGGCGAGGCGGCGTGCGCCGCCTCGCGTGGCAGACGGGATCGAATGTAGTCGTCGCGGGCTTAACGGAACCTTAGCGAACGCGAGAAACGGCGCGGCTGCGCCCTCAACGCGCGTGCTGGTGACGGTAGTGCAGCGCGTACGCGAGCGTCAGCAGCACGCCGAACACGACGCCCACCACCATCGTCATCCGGAATTCGCGCGTGAACGCGGTCGTGAGCAGGATCGCGGCGACGAGCCCCGCGCCGAGCAGGCTGCCGAACGGGTGGCCCCACATGCGGAACGCGAGCGCGGGGCCGCGATACCGCGAACGGAAGCGCAGGTGCGTGACGAAGATCATCAGCCACGTGAACAGCGCGCCGAACATCGCGATCGCCATCATCACGGTGAACGCCGTGTCGGGCGACAGCGCCACCAGCACGGCCGCGACCGCGACGCCGCTCGTCGAGATCCACAGCGCCGCGCGCGGCACGCCGTTCGCGCCGAGCCGGCCGAACACGGCCGGCGCGAGCCGCGCGCGCGACAGGCTGAACATCATCCGCGTCGTCACGTAGAGCTGGCTGTTCATCGCCGACAGCGCCGCGATCAGCAGCACGAAGTTGATCACGCCCGCCGCATACGGCACGTGCGTCGCGGCCATCACCTTCACGAACGGACTCTCGTCGGTGCCGGCCTGCGTCCACGGCACGATCGCGAGCATCAGCGCGAGCGTCATCAGATAGAACAGCACGAGGCGGAACACCGTCGAGCGGAATGCGCGCGTGACCGCGTGCTGCGGATCGCGTGCCTCGCCCGCCGCGATCGCGACGGCCTCGATGCTCATGTAGCTGAAGATCGCGACGATCACCGCGACCCACGTGCCCCACGGCCCCTTCGGCAGGAAGCCGCCGTGCGCGGTGTAGTTCGCGAAGCCGATCCCGGACGCCGCCGGCGCCGACCAGACGAGATACGCGCCGAGCACGATGAACACGACGATCGCCGCGATCTTCAGCAGCGAGAACGCGTACTCGACCGAGCCGTACAGCGTGACGCTCGCGAGGTTCACGGCGATCAGCAGCGCGGAGAAACAGATCACCCAGTACCAGCCGGGCACCGCCGGAAACCAGTACTTCATGAACACGGCGATTGCGCTGATCTCGGTGCCGATCGCGAACACCACCGCGAACCAGTACGCATAGCGCACGAGAAAGCCCGCGAGCGGGCCGACGTAGTGCTCGGCATACGCGCCGAACGAGCCAGCCGTCGGGTGCGCGACGGTCATTTCCGCGAGCGCGCCCATCAACAGCAGTGCGATCAGCGCACCGATCGCGTACGAAACGAGCACGCTCGGGCCCGCGAGCCCGATCGCGAACCCGCTGCCGAGAAACAGCCCCGTGCCGATCGCGCCGCCGATCGCGATCATCGCCATCTGCCCCGACGACAGCGCGTGGCGCAACCCTTGCTCGCGCTCGACGATGCTGTCGAACGACCGTTGTTCTTGTGTCACTGCCTTGCCACTCCCCTGCACCACCATCGCGCCGCCGGCGCCGGATAAAACGAAACGGCGCGGAAGACTTCCCGCGCCGTTCGCATGAACCACCGATTATCGCTTATTCGACTTCGACCGCCTCTTCGTTCGGCTTGTGCGGCGGATTCGCCAGCTTGTCGAACGACAGCAGCACCTTGTCGTTTTCGTCGACGTCGACCGTCACGTGACCGCCGTTCACCAGCTTGCCGAACAGCAATTCGTCGGCGAGCGCGCGACGGATCGTGTCCTGGATCAGCCGCTGCATCGGCCGTGCGCCCATCAGCGGGTCGAAGCCGTGCTTCGCGAGATGCTTGCGCAACGCGTCGGTGAACAGCGCGTCGACCTTCTTCTCGTGCAGCTGTTCCTCGAGCTGGATCAGGAACTTGTCGACCACGCGCATGATGATTTCCTCATCGAGCGAGCGGAAGCTGATGATCGAGTCGAGACGGTTGCGGAACTCCGGCGTGAACAGGCGCTTGATGTCGGTCATTTCGTCGCCGGTTTCGCGGCGCGTGGTGAAACCGATCGTCGCCTTCTGCATCGACTCGGCGCCCGCGTTCGTCGTCATGATGATGATGACGTTGCGGAAATCCGCCTTGCGGCCGTTGTTGTCCGTCAGCGTGCCGTGGTCCATCACCTGCAGCAGCACGTTGAAGATGTCCGGATGCGCCTTCTCGATTTCATCGAGCAGCAGCACGCAGTGCGGCTTCTTCGTGACGGCTTCGGTCAGGAGGCCGCCCTGGTCGAACCCGACATAGCCCGGCGGCGCGCCGATCAGGCGGCTCACCGCGTGACGCTCCATGTATTCCGACATGTCGAAGCGGATCAGCTCGATGCCGAGCGTGAACGCGAGCTGGCGCGCCACTTCGGTCTTGCCGACGCCGGTCGGGCCGGAGAACAGGAACGCGCCGATCGGCTTGTCCATCTTGCCGAGGCCCGCGCGCGCCATCTTGATCGAGGCCGCGAGTGCGTCGATCGCCGGATCCTGGCCGAACACGACGCTCTTCAGGTCGCGATCGAGCGTCTGCAGCTTGCTGCGGTCGTCCTGCGACACGCTCTGCGCCGGCACGCGCGCGATCTTCGAGATGATTTCCTCGATCTCGCTCTTGCCGATGGTCTTCTTCTGCTTCGACTTCGGCAGGATGCGCTGCGCCGCGCCCGCTTCGTCGATCACGTCGATCGCCTTGTCCGGCAGGTGACGGTCGGTGATGAAGCGTGCCGACAGTTCCGCCGCGGCCGACAGCGCGCCCGACGAATACTTGACGCCGTGATGCTCCTCGAAGCGCGACTTCAGGCCGCGCAGGATCGCGACCGTCTGCTCGACGGTGGGCTCCGACACGTCGACCTTCTGGAAGCGCCGCGACAGCGCCGCATCCTTCTCGAAGATGCCGCGATATTCGGTGAACGTGGTCGCGCCGATGCACTTGAGCGTGCCCGACGACAGCGCCGGCTTCAGCAGGTTCGACGCATCGAGCGTGCCGCCCGACGCCGCGCCGGCGCCGATCAGCGTATGGATCTCGTCGATGAACAGGATCGCGTGCGGGCGCTCCTTCAGTTCCTTCAGCACCGTCTTCAGACGCTGCTCGAAATCGCCGCGATACTTGGTGCCCGCGAGCAGCGCGCCCATGTCGAGCGAATAGACCTGCGCGTTCGCGAGGATGTCCGGCACTTCGCCGCGCGTGATGCGGTAGGCGAGGCCTTCCGCGATCGCGGTCTTGCCGACGCCGGCCTCGCCGACGAGCAGCGGATTGTTCTTGCGGCGGCGGCACAGCACCTGCACGACGCGCTCGACCTCGGACTCGCGCCCGATCAGCGGATCGATGCGGCCGTCCTTCGCCATCTGGTTCAGGTTCTGCGTGAACTGCGCGAGCGGGGTTTCCTTCTGCGCGTTCGCGTCTTCGCTCTCGGCGTTCGCATCGCTCGCCTTCGCGGCCTCGCCGCCGTTGGTCTTCGCGATGCCGTGCGAGATGAAGTTGACGACGTCGAGGCGCGTCACGCCCTGCTGCTGCAGATAGTAGACCGCGTGCGAATCCTTCTCGCCGAAGATCGCCACCAGCACGTTCGCGCCGGTGACTTCCTTCTTGCCGTTCGACGTCGACTGGACGTGCATGATCGCGCGCTGGATCACGCGCTGGAAACCGAGCGTCGGCTGCGTGTCGACGTCGTCGGTGCCCGGAACGGTAGGCGTGTTGTCGTGGATGAAATTGCGCAGGTTCTGGCGCAGGTCCTCGATGTTCGCCGCGCAAGCGCGCAACACCTCGGCCGCCGTCGGATTATCCAGCAGGGCCAGCAGCAAATGCTCGACTGTTATGAACTCATGGCGCGCCTGGCGTGCTTCCATGAACGCCATGTGCAGGCTGACTTCCAATTCCTGGGCAATCATGCTTCCTCCATCACGCACTGCAGCGGATGCCCGGCCTGCCGCGCATGGGTAACGACTTGCTCAACCTTGGTCGACGCGATGTCCCGCGTGTAGACCCCACAAACCCCTCGCCCTTCGCGATGGACCTTCAGCATGATCTGCGTGGCCGTCTCGCGATCCTTCTTGAAATACTCCTGGACCACCATCACGACGAATTCCATCGGCGTGAAGTCGTCGTTGAGCAGCACCACCTTGTACATCGAAGGCGGCTTCAGTTTCTGCTGCTTGCGTTCCAGGACGGTACTGTCCTGCTTGTCCGGGATAATCGCCATACACCCATTCTAAACAACTCGGACAGGCCCGCAATCCTGCCATAACCCGACCGACCGGCCGGCGCCCTCCCCGGAAAACCCGGAAGCTCGCATGGGCTCTCGCGCCATACGAAAGCCGGCTGCGGTGCCGGCTTTCACGCGTGGCGCGGGACACGTTCCGTCACGGAGAACCGCACCGCGACGTCGCATCCGCATCCAGTATCCCACAAGCCGGGACGGCTCGAACGCGTGTCACTCGAGCCTGGTATATGAGCCGATTATGCGACTTTTCAAGACCTCGCGCTTGCCGCGTTGCGAATCGGCAAAGCCGGAAAAACCCTGAAAATGGGTTCTTTACAACGTCCCCCTATACGTCTAGAAATTCCTCTTGACACTCCAATAAAGAGCGCCAACAATCAAGCTGGCACTTTTTTAGATTTGCCTGAACGGCAAAATCAGAAAGGCCGAGGTGAGCTTGTGAGGGGGGAACGGCTGTATTTTCCGGTCGTTTAGCTTTTCGAGCGTGCTCGTGGTAAGTAGCGACTGTGTGACAGGGGAAGTAGGTATGGCAACTGGTATCGTTAAGTGGTTCAACGACGCGAAGGGCTTCGGTTTCATCACTCCCGACGAGGGCGGTGAGGATCTGTTTGCGCACTTCTCGGCTATCACCATGAATGGCTTCAAGACGCTGAAGGAAGGCCAGAAGGTGAGCTTTGACGTCGTTCAGGGACCGAAGGGCAAGCAAGCTGCGAATATCCAAGCCGCCTGAGGGCAACGGATTTCGGATGAGGAAACCCGGCTAGACGCCGGGTTTTCTTTTTGGTGGTCCGTAAACGATTTACTCGATTGGCCGATTCTTTCGCCCAATTGCAATGCATCGCCGCAGATTGTATTGACAGGCGTGCAGATGCGCATCGCACGCCCGCATTCTGTCGATTGGCCGACGGCGCGTTACACGACCTTCAGCGTGCCCATCATGCCGAGATCCTCGTGCTCGAGGATGTGGCAATGAAACATGCGCTCGCCGCGCATGTCCTGGGTGGTGACGAACGTGACGGACTCCCCGCTGCGCACGTTCACGGTGTCGCGCCATGCGCGGAACGGCTCCGGCGTGCGCGTGCCGTCCGATGCGCGCTCGATCACCTGGAACTGCGTGCCGTGCAGGTGGAACGGGTGATCCATGTCGGTCTCGTTGCGGATCGTCCACCGCTCGACGTCGCCCACGCGGCTCGTCAGCGTCGCGCGGTGCGGCGCGTACGTGTCGCCGTTGATCGTGAAGCGCATGCCCGCGGGCCGGCCGTGCGCCGGCGCCGCCATCATCGCGTCCATGTCCATTTCCTCGCCGAACGCGATCGTCTTGTCCGCCACCGGCTTGCCGGGCGCGGGCACCGCGCGCAGCGTCGCGGGCACCGGGCGCGCGTCCGCCGGCGCAAAGGCGACATCGGCGAGCGGCAGCGCCGGGTCCGGCGGCAGGCTGCCGTGCCCGTCGTCCGACATCGCCATCTTGCGCCGGTCATACTCGGCCGCGACCAGCACCGCGCGCGACCCGCGCTCGCCCGCGCGCACCAGCAGTTCCGCGCGCTCGCCCGGCGCGAGCAGCAGCGACGTGACGCGGCGCGGCGCCTCGAGCAGCCCGCCGTCGGTGCCGGCGTGCTCGAACGCGCGCCCGTCGTCGAACGCAAGCCGCAGATAGCGCGCGCTGCACGCGTTCCACACGCGCCAGCGCTCGTCGCCGGCCACCTCGATGCGCGGCCTGCGCGCACCGTTGACCAGCGCGAACTGGCCTTCGCGGCCATTCATCCAGTCCATCATGTCGTTCGGCGGGATCGTGCCGTCGCGCGCCAGCTTCAGGTCGGACACGAACAGGTTGCGCTCCGGCCAGCCGGCGAGCGGATCGTCCGCCGCGCGCACGACGAACGGCCCCGCCAGCCCGCGGAACACCTGCTCGGCCGTCATCATGTGCGGATGCGGGTGATACCAGTAGGTGCCCGCGCTGCCCTTCGGCAACGTGAACCGATAGACGTGCGACGCGCCCGGTGCGACCGGATCGGACGGATTGCCGTCCTGGTCCGGCGGCACCGGCAGGCCATGCCAGTGAATCGTCGACGGTTGCGGCAGCCGGTTCACGAACCGGATCTCGACCGTATCGCCCTCGCGAACGTCGATCAGCGGCCCGACCACCGGCCCCTGCACACCGTCGCCGAACTGCCAGAACGTCGTCGGACGCGCGCCGCGCAGCAGCGGCCGCGCAACCGGCTGCGCGACGAGCGTCGCCCTGAACATCTTGGGCTCGCGGCTTTCGTTCGCGAGCGTGCGCAGCGGCGCGAGCGGGGCGCCGGCCGGTAACGCGTCGGCGGCCGCGAGCGGCGCCGGACGCGCGGCCGATGCGTGCTTCCCGTGCTGCCCATGGGACATGCCGGCCATTCCGGGCATGTCGTCCATCTGCTCCATGCCGGCCATGCCCGTGTGGCCCGCGTGCTGCGCCCACGCGCTGCGCGCGACCAGCGACGCGACGGCGACGCCGACGGCGCGCGACAGGAAGGTTCTGCGTATCATCAATCGTTCCTCGTTCTTGACGGTATGGCCCGCAAGGCCCTGCGTGCGGGTTTGCGGGCAGGCGGCGGGCGACGGGCGTGCCGAGCGGATGTGCCGCACGCCTGGCCAGCGGCGAAGGGGCGCGCGCGAGCCGGGCATCGCATGCCGGCATCGCCCGGCCCGAGCCGAGCGGACGACCAGACAACCGGGCGGCGCGATGCAGCGCGCGGCGTCGTTCGATCGCGCACTTCTTCGAGTAGAGCGACGACTCGACATCGGCGGCTCGCGCCGGTCGGGCGATCGCTTCGGCGGCGCAACCCGCAACATCATAACCGGACGTCCGTCCCATAAATCGGCGGCCGCAGCCGGGCGGCCAAACGTCGCATGCACGTCCTCGCTCGCGGTCGATGCGAAGGCCGTCGCCGGCCCGCCCTCTTCCCTGCTTGCCCCTCACCCCACCCATGCGTGCCGTTCGCCGTCGATCCGGCGACCGTTTCCCGCCCCGAACAACGCCAATCGCCGCCTCCGCCGTGATCACACGTCGCGCCCGTTGGCCGAACGCGGGCCGGCTCTTCACCCCCCAATCACCCAAACCCCGAAAATTTCACGATGCGGAACAAGCCCCTGCCTTATAAAAATTCGTGGTGCAGGGCACAAATTTTCTGTTTCGCGATGCCGAAAATCATTCCGCAATACAAAACGATGAAAATAATTGATTGTTTTTAAAGGAGAATATTTGTTTCGAGCAGCGCGTCTACCTGCACCATCCGACGGGGTCGCGGACGTAGACTTTGTTCCATGCACTGGCGATCAGCAGCGACGTTCGAAACGCCCCGGCGACGAACCCGACGCAGCAGCCCGCCAGACCAGAGCCTGCCGACCGGCAGGCGGCACCAGGAAATCGAATCGCGTGTGATCAGATAGGGAGAACGGAAATGAAGGGATTTCGCTTTGGTTCAGCGCTCGGGTCGTTCTACATCCTGCCGGGCAACGGCGGCTGGGAAGCAACCTTCGGCAACGCGCTGCTCGGCGCATTCTCGAGCCCCGAGCATGCCGCAGACCACATCTGCCGCGGCGACTGCCCGCAACTGTCCGAACTGGACACGGCGACCCTCGACGTTCCGCACGAAATCGCGGAATGGGAAATCGTCCACGTGTAAGTGACGGCCCTGCAACGAAAGACGCCCCGCGCGTGCGGGGCGTTTCTCTTTTCGGGCGGCCTTGACGCCGCGCCGCGCGCGTCGTCAGGCGACGGCGTCGACGATGCCGTTCAGCGTCGCGCTCGGGCGCATCGCCTGGCTCGTCTGCTCGACGTTCGGGCGATAGTAGCCGCCGATGGCCATCGGCTTGCCCTGCGCCGCACCCAGTTCCTCGAGGATGCGTGCCTCGTTGTCACCCAGCGCCTTCGCGACACCGGCGAACTGCGCCTGCAGCGCCGCGTCGTCGGTCTGGGCGGCGAGCGACTGCGCCCAGTACAGGCACAGGTAGAAATGGCTGCCGCGGTTGTCGAGGCCGCCGACCTTGCGCGCCGGCGACTTGTTCTCGTCGAGGAACTTGCCGGTCGCCTGGTCGAGCGTCTTCGCGAGCACGACCGCCTTCGGGTTCTGGTACGTGTGGCCGAGGTGCTCGAGCGACGCCGCGAGCGCGAGGAATTCGCCAAGCGAATCCCAGCGCAGGAAGCCCTCTTCGACGAACTGCTGCACGTGCTTCGGCGCGGAGCCGCCGGCACCCGTTTCGAACATCCCGCCGCCCGCCATCAGCGGCACGATCGACAGCATCTTCGCGCTGGTGCCGAGTTCCATGATCGGGAACAGGTCGGTCAGGTAGTCACGCAGCACGTTGCCCGTCACCGAGATCGTGTCCTTGCCCGCGCGGATGCGCTCGAGCGAGAAGCGGGTCGCGTCGACCGGCGTCATGACGCGAATGTCGAGACCGTTCGTGTCGTGATCCTTCAGGTAGCGCTCGACCTTCGCGATCACCTGCGCGTCGTGCGCACGGGCCGGATCGAGCCAGAACACAGCCGGTGCGCCGGTCGCGCGCGCGCGGTTCACCGCGAGCTTGACCCAGTCCTGCACCGGCGCGTCCTTCGTCTGGCACATGCGCCAGATGTCGCCCGCTTCCACCGCGTGCTCGAGCAGCACGTTGCCCGCTTCGTCGCTGACGCGCACGACGCCGTCCGCCGGAATCTGGAACGTCTTGTCGTGCGAACCGTATTCCTCGGCCGCCTGCGCCATCAGGCCGACGTTCGGCACGCTGCCCATCGTGACCGGGTCGAATGCGCCGTGCTGCTTGCAGTCCTCGATCACGGCCTGGTAGACGCCCGCGTAGCAGCGGTCCGGAATCACGGCCTTCGCGTCGTACAGCTTGCCGTCCGGGCCCCACATGCCGCCCGAATCGCGGATCATCGCCGGCATCGACGCGTCGACGATCACGTCGCTCGGCACGTGCAGGTTGGTGATGCCCTTGTCCGAGTTGACCATCGCGAGGCGCGGGCGCACCGCGTATTCGGCCTTGATGTCGGCTTCGATCGCTTCACGCGTGTCGGCCGGCAGCTCCTTCAGGCGCGCGTACAGGTCGCCGATGCCGTTGTTCGGGTTGAAGCCGGCCTGCGCCAGCACGTCCGCGTGCTTCGCGAGCGCGTCGCGGTAGAACACCGAGACGAAATGGCCGAACAGGATCGGATCGGAGACCTTCATCATGGTCGCCTTCAGGTGCACCGAGAACAGCACGTCCTGCGCCTTCGCTTCGGCGATCTGCGCTTCGATGAAGCGGCGCAGCGCGTTCTTGCTCATCACCGACGCGTCGATGATCTCGCCCGCCTTGACGGCCGTCTTTTCCTTCAGCACCTTCTTCGCGCCGTCGGTCGTCGTCAGCTCGATCTTCACGCTGCCGGCGTCGGCGATCAGCGCCGACTTCTCGCTGCCGTAGAAGTCGCCTTCGCTCATGTGCGCGACGTGCGCCTTCGACGTGGCCTGCCATGCGCCCATCTTGTGCGGGTGCTTGCGTGCGTAGTTCTTGACCGACAGCGGCGCGCGGCGGTCGGAATTGCCTTCGCGCAGCACCGGGTTCACCGCGCTGCCCTTGATCTTGTCGTAGCGTGCCTTGACGGCCTTCTCTTCGTCGGTCGACGGCTCTTCCGGATAGGCCGGCAGCGCGAAGCCCTGCGCCTGCAGTTCGGCGATCGCGGCCTTCAACTGCGGCACCGATGCGCTGATGTTCGGCAGCTTGATGATGTTCGCTTCCGGCTTCAGCGTGAGCTGGCCCAGCTCGGCCAGATCGTCCGAACCCTTCTGCGCGGGCGGCAGGACGTCAGCGAACGCGGCGATGATGCGGCCCGCGAGCGAGATGTCGCGCGTCTCGACGGCAACGCCGGACGAACGCGTGAAGGCCTTGACGATCGGCAGCAGCGAATAGGTCGCGAGCGCGGGCGCTTCGTCGGTGAGGGTGTAGATGATCTTGGGCGAAGTGGACATGGTCGATGCGTTGCTACGTGAATATTGGAACTGAAGATCGCCGGCGGTAACCGGCGGAGGGGCGACCGGATCGGTCGCGAATGCGGCCGCGGCGGCTCAGCCGGGCGGCGGTGTTGCGAGGGCCGTCATGTTCTACCTTGCAGGGCATCCGGGCCGCATCGCGGCGCCGCGGCCCGCATGCCGGACCGCCCTGCCAACAAACCTGCCATCCACGAAACGCCCCGGCGCCGGCAGTAGCGCCGGGGCGGCCGGAAACGCTCCGGCACCCCGGAAGGGGACTTACATGTTCTCGATCAGCACTTCGCCGAAGCCCGAGCACGACACCTGCGTCGCGCCTTCCATCAGGCGCGCGAAGTCGTACGTGACGCGCTTCTGCAGGATCGACTTTTCCATCGCGGCGATGATCGTGTCGGCCGCCTCGGTCCAGCCGAGATGGCGCAGCATCATTTCCGCCGACAGGATCTCGGAACCCGGGTTCACGTAATCCTTGCCCGCGTACTTCGGCGCGGTGCCGTGGGTCGCCTCGAACATCGCGACCGAATCCGACAGGTTCGCGCCCGGCGCGATGCCGATGCCGCCGACCTGCGCGGCCAGCGCGTCGGAGATGTAGTCGCCGTTCAGGTTCAGCGTCGCGATCACGTCGTACTCGGCCGGGCGCAGCAGGATCTGCTGCAGGAACGCATCGGCGATCGAATCCTTGATCACGATCTCGTTGCCCGTCTTCGGGTTCTTCACGCGCATCCACGGGCCGCCGTCGATCAGCTCGCCGCCGAACTCCTTCTGCGCGAGCGCGTAGCCGGCGTCACGGAACAGGCCCTCCGTGAACTTCATGATGTTGCCCTTGTGCACCAGCGTGACCGACTTGCGGTCGTTGTCGATCGCGTACTGGATCGCCTTGCGCACGAGACGCTCGGTGCCTTCCGTCGACACGGGCTTCACGCCGATCCCCGAGGTTTCCGGGAAGCGGATCTTCTTCACGCCCATCTCGTCCTGCAGGAACTTGATGACCTTCTTCGCCTGCTCGGAGCCGGCCGCCCATTCGATGCCCGCGTAGATGTCTTCCGAGTTCTCGCGGAAGATCACCATGTCGATCTTTTGCGGCTCGCGCACCGGCGACGGCACGCCCTTGAAGTACTGGACCGGGCGCAGGCACACGTACAGGTCGAGCTCCTGGCGCAGCGCGACGTTCAGCGAGCGGATCCCGCCGCCGACCGGGGTCGTCAGCGGCCCCTTGATCGACACGACGTATTCCTTCAGCACCTGCAGCGTCTCGTCCGGCAGCCACACGTCCGGGCCGTACACCTTCGTCGCCTTCTCGCCCGC
This sequence comes from Burkholderia sp. SRS-46, assembly GCF_004343775.1. GTDB lineage: Bacteria > Pseudomonadota > Gammaproteobacteria > Burkholderiales > Burkholderiaceae > Burkholderia. Next base: position 196,991 of record NZ_PTXL01000006.1, read on the forward strand.
GTAGATCTCCATCCAGTGGATCTTGCGCGTGCCTTTATAGGCCTGCGCGACGGCCGCGTCGACGACCTTGATCATGACCGGGGTGATATCGAAGCCCGTACCGTCGCCTTCGATATAGGGAATGATCGGCTGATCGGAAACGTTGAGCGAGAAATCCTTGTTAACGGTGATCTTGTCACCGCCTTCGGGAACCTTGATGTGCTGATACGGCATGATCGACTCCAGTGACGTGGCTGAGCAGGTAATTCTGGTCGAAGCTGCGCGCGCACGGGAACGCGGTGACGCCACTCCCGTGAGGGCTACAGCGAGCCGCTATTCTAGCGCCCCAATCGGGGGCGGCGGCGCGAACCGCGGCGCTGCGTATCAAGTCTCCCCTTATGTCTTATATAAGACAGAGGACTTGGCGTTCCGTATTATGCATTAAGATTCCGCCATTTGCCATAGACCGCCCGGCGCGAACCCGCCCCGCCGGGCACGCCCCCCCGCCGCCATGACCCTGATCGCCCTCAACAAGCCGTTCGGCACGATTTGCCAGTTTTCCGCGCACGAGTCGCGGCCGTCGCTCGGCGACTGGGTAAAAACACCCGGCGTCTACGCGGCCGGCCGGCTCGACGCGGACAGCGAGGGGCTGCTGCTGCTCACCGACGACGGCGCATTGCAGGCGCGCATCGCCGAGCCGCGCCACAAGCTCGTGAAGCGCTACTGGGCGCAGGTCGAGGGCGCGCCGGGCCTGGCCGACCTGAAGGCGCTCGCGCGCGGCGTCGATCTCGGCGACTACGTGACGCGCCCGTGCCGCGCTGAATTCATCGAGCCGCCGGACACGTTGTGGCCGCGCAATCCGCCGATCCGCTACCGCGCCGCGATCCCGACCACCTGGATCGAACTCGCGATCACCGAAGGCAAGAACCGCCAGGTGCGCCGGATGACCGCGGCGGTCGGCTTCCCGACCTTGCGCCTGGTACGCGTCGGCGTCGGCTCGCTGGATATATTCGCGCTCGGCATTGCACCCGGGGAAACAATCAAATTGCCGCCGCGTGCGCCGTGGGACGGTTTCGCGCGCATCGAATGACATTTGCATGATGTGTGATTTTTTTCGTCAACCACCTGCGAAGATCGCGCGTTAAACCACGCAGATGCCACCCTGAGCTATCCGGCATGGACGACCGAACCGTGTTTGCGTCACGAAAGCGACGTTTTTTTCGAATACGATTCGGCGCCCGCAGCGCAATGAGAAATTTCTCGAAGCGTCTGTCAACCGAAAGGTGGATGGCACCGTTAGACGTCATGACTCCTATGCCGGGTCATTTGGTTAATTAACTAAAGCTGAGGAACACAACATGAACAAACTGATCGCCGCTCTGGTCGCTGGCCTCTTCGCAACGGCAGCTTTCGCACAAGCTTCGGCACCGGCAGCTGCTCCGGCAGCTCCGGCAGCAGAAAAGGCAGAAGCTGCTTCGGCACCGGCGAAGAAGGCTGCTAAGAAGCACCACGCAAAGAAGCACCACGCTTCGAAGAAGGCTGCTGCTAGCGCCGCTGAAGCCCCGGCTGCTGCTTCGAACTAAGTAAGCAAGCTGTAAAAATAACGCAGTCAAGAACACGAAGTTGCCGTTCTTACGGCGTTGAAAGGCAGGTCACCGCAAGGCGATCTGCCTTTTTCTTTTTTGTGCCCGCCGGTGCGCTTCGCGTACCATGCGTGTCTCGATTTTCCGAAAGGAGCCCTGCTGTGCGATTCTCCCTGCGCTCGTCGCTCGGCCGCCTTGCGCGCGCCGCCCTGTTTCCCGTCGCGTTCGCCGTCGCCGCGCTCGGCATGCAAGCCGCGGTCGCGCAGATGCCGCCCGGCGCCAAGCAGCCGAGCGAGTTCCCGCACGTCAAGCTGCGCGCGGGCATGTACGTGATCGACGCGGCCGTCGCCGCCAACGACGCCGATCGCGAGCAGGGGCTCATGTACCGTTCGCAGCTCGCGCCGAACGAAGGGATGCTGTTCGTGTTCAACGAGAACGCCGTGCACTGCTTCTGGATGAAGAACACGCTGATCCCGCTGTCGATCGCATTCATCCGCGCGGACGGCACGGTCACCGACATCGACGAGATGCAGGCCGAGACCACCAACAACCACTGCCCGCGCAACAACGGCGTCTATGCGCTCGAGATGCCCAAGGGCTGGTTCGCGGCGAAGGGCATCAAGCCCGGCATGAAGATCGACGGGCTGCCGAAGCCGCAGTGACGACACCCGCCGCGGCGCGACGCCGCGCGTGTCCACCGGCCGGCCGCCTCGCGCGCCGGCTTTTTTTTCGTCCGCCGGCCGCGCACGGCCCTTGAATGCCCGCCGGTGGTCCGCATCTGCAAAAGCCACATACAAGCGCTATGCTTTAAATCTCGCTTGATTCAACCCGGACCGGCGCAGTCGGCCGGCTTTTGACCCGAACCACTGGAGGTTCACGTGCCCCGCAAAACCCCCATCGAGCGCTATCGCAATATCGGGATCAGCGCTCACATCGATGCCGGCAAAACCACGACTACCGAACGCATCCTGTTCTATACCGGCGTGAGCCACAAGATCGGCGAAGTGCACGACGGCGCGGCCACGATGGACTGGATGGAGCAGGAGCAGGAACGCGGCATCACGATCACGTCGGCCGCGACGACTGCTTTCTGGAAGGGCATGGCCGGCAATTATCCGGAACACCGGATCAACATCATCGACACCCCCGGGCACGTCGATTTCACGATCGAGGTCGAACGCTCGATGCGCGTGCTCGACGGCGCGTGCATGGTCTACGACTCGGTCGGCGGCGTGCAGCCGCAGTCCGAAACCGTGTGGCGCCAGGCGAACAAGTACAAGGTGCCGCGCATCGCGTTCGTCAACAAGATGGACCGCATCGGCGCCGACTTCTTCCGCGTGCAGCGGCAGATCGGCGAGCGCCTGAAAGGCGTCGCCGTGCCGATCCAGATTCCGATCGGCGCGGAAGATCATTTCCAGGGCGTCGTCGATCTCGTCAAGATGAAGGCGATCGTGTGGGACGACGAAAGCCAGGGCGTGAAGTTCACCTACGAGGACATCCCCGCGAACCTGGTCGAGCTCGCGCACGAATGGCGCGAGAAGATGGTCGAGGCCGCGGCGGAAGCGAGCGAGGAACTGCTCGAGAAGTACCTGCACGACCATGAGTCGCTGACCGAGGACGAGATCAAGGCCGCGCTGCGCAAGCGCACGATCGCCAACGAGATCGTGCCGATGCTGTGCGGCAGCGCGTTCAAGAACAAGGGCGTGCAGGCGATGCTCGACGCGGTGATCGACTACCTGCCGTCGCCGGTCGACGTGCCGGCCATCCTCGGCCACGACTTCGCCGATCCGGAAAAACCGGCCGAACGTCACCCGAGCGACGACGAGCCGTTCTCGGCGCTCGCGTTCAAGATCATGACCGACCCGTTCGTCGGCCAGCTGATCTTCTTCCGCGTGTATTCGGGCGTCGTCGAATCCGGCGACACGGTGCTCAACGCGACGAAGGACAAGAAGGAACGGCTCGGCCGGATCCTGCAGATGCACGCGAACGAGCGCAAGGAAATCAAGGAAGTGCGCGCGGGCGACATCGCGGCGGCCGTCGGCCTGAAGGAAGCGACGACGGGCGACACGCTGTGCGATCCGGTCAAGCCGATCATCCTCGAGAAGATGGAATTCCCGGAGCCCGTGATCTCGCAGGCGGTGGAACCGAAGACGAAGGCCGACCAGGAAAAGATGGGCCTCGCGCTGAACCGCCTGGCGCAGGAAGATCCGTCGTTCCGCGTGCAGACCGACGAAGAATCCGGCCAGACGATCATTTCGGGGATGGGCGAGCTGCACCTCGAAATCCTGGTCGACCGGATGAAGCGCGAGTTCGGCGTCGAAGCGACGGTCGGCAAGCCGCAGGTCGCGTATCGCGAGACGGTGCGCACGACGGCGACCGACGTCGAGGGCAAGTTCGTCAAGCAGTCGGGCGGCCGCGGACAATACGGCCACGCGGTGGTCACGCTCGAGCCGAACCCCGGCAAGGGCTACGAGTTCCTCGACGAGATCAAGGGCGGCGTGATTCCGCGCGAATTCATCCCGGCCGTCGACAAGGGCATCACCGAAACGCTGAAGAGCGGCGTGCTCGCGGGCTATCCGGTCGTCGACGTGAAGGTGCACCTGACGTTCGGCTCGTACCACGACGTCGACTCGAACGAAAACGCGTTCCGCATGGCCGGCTCGATGGCGTTCAAGGAAGCGATGCGCCGCGCGAAGCCGGTGCTGCTCGAGCCGATGATGGCGGTCGAGGTCGAGACGCCCGAGGACTTCATGGGCAACGTGATGGGCGACCTGTCGAGCCGGCGCGGCATCGTGCAGGGGATGGAGGACATCGCGGGCGGCGGCGGCAAGCTGGTGCGCGCCGAGGTGCCGCTTGCGGAGATGTTCGGCTATTCGACGTCGCTGCGTTCGGCGACGCAGGGCCGCGCGACCTACACGATGGAGTTCAAGCACTACGCCGAAACGCCGGCGAGCGTGTCGGAAGCGGTGATCAACGCGAAGCGCGTCGATTCGAAGTAGGCGCCGCGCCTGCGGCATGCAAGGCCCGTCCGTTCGCGGACGGGCTTTTTGTGCGCCCAGCATGGGCGCACTCCTGCGGGTGTAAGTCCCGCCGTAAGTTGGTCACAACGAACGAAGTGAAGCGCAGCTGCATGAGGGTGACCGAGTGTGGGAAGGAAGCGTGGAGCGTAAATCGCGAGCCGATGGACAAGAACCGTATAGAAGGCATTGCTGAGCAGGGCGAGCGGGCAAAAGACCGCGAAGCTCTTGTGACCAAGGCGAGGCAATGTAAATACGGCGGTTGTGCGGTGAAGGAGTGCGTTCTTACCTGGGGAGACCTTGCTTTACGTCTGAAAGGGCGACGGTGAAGAGCCGGAGCAAGGGGTCAGCAGAGGCCATAGTAGCCGCCCGCTAGGGGCGAAGGGCCGAACGAGTAGGAGAGTGATCGGTCATGTCGTTCGAACGGGCAAGGCATCAGAAGTTCGGGAAACCGGAGCGAATCGCGGAGTGGCGAGGTGAAGCTTCGTCGGATGCGGGGCGCGATGAAGCACGTGCGGCACGGCGAGAATCCGAAAGCTCAGGACGGGAGGACCTGCTAGTGCAGGCCCTCTCGACCACGAACATGGTGTTGGCATGGAAACGTGTCAAAGCCAATCGTGGCAGTGCAGGGGTTGATGGACGGACGATCTCCGAAACGGCGAAATACCTGAAGACGCACTGGCCGCAGATTCGGAAGGAAATACGAGACGGAAGCTACCGGCCTCAGGCCGTGCGGCGCGTTGAGATTCCGAAGCCCGACGGTGGAGTGCGAGAACTGGGGATTCCGACGGTGACGGATCGACTGATTCAGCAAGCCCTTCTGCAAGTCCTGCAACCGTTGATTGATCCTAGCTTCTCCGAACACAGCTACGGCTTCCGGCCGGGCCGGCGAGCGCGTGACGCGGTGCTGATGGCACAAAGTCATGTACGGGACGGCTACGACGTAGTCGTCGACGTGGATCTGGAAAAGTTCTTCGATCGAGTCAATCACGACGTTCTGATGGAACGGCTATCAAGGCGAATCGAGGATAAAGCCATGCTTCGGCTGATCCGTCGATACCTCACGGCCGGGGTCATGGACGGCGGGATCACCAAAGAGCGATTTGAGGGAACGCCGCAAGGTGGTCCGCTATCGCCCCTCTTGGCGAACGTGTTGCTGGACGAGGTGGATCGAGAGTTGGAGCGGCGCGGGCATCGGTTCGTGCGCTACGCCGACGACTGCAATGTTTACGTACGCAGTCGGCGCGCGGGTGAACGTGTACTTGACGGGTTACGCTGCCTCTACTCAGCTCTACGCTTGAAGGTCAACGAGTCCAAAACGGCGGTTGCACCTGCGACGGGTCGAAAGTTCTTGGGATACGAGTTGTGGCGTCACCCAAGTGGCCAAGTCAAATGTGCGGTTTCGTTTAAGGCGCAGGACGCCTTCAAGCAGCGTATCCGGAAGATTACGCGTCGGTCGGGCGGCAGCAGTATGTCGACCGTAGTGGAACGACTACGGCAATACGTGCCCGGGTGGAAGGCGTACTTCCAACTGGCACAAACACCGAAGGTGTTCCGCCGACTGGACGAGTGGATCAGACACCGGCTGCGTGCACTGCAGCTCAAGCACTGGCGTCGGGGTACGACGGTCTATCGAGAACTACTAGCGCTGGGCGCGTCGGAATCGGCTGCGCGGAAGGCCGCTGGTCATAGCCGCCGATGGTGGCACACCAGCGGGCGGGCACTGCATCTCGTGCTCTCCACCGGTTACTTCGACCGTCTCGGCGTACCCCGACTCTCATAGCCTCAACTGCTCGAACCGCCCGGTGCGGACCCGCATGCCGGGTGGTGTGGGAGGGGATCGGTCAGGTTACTGACCGCCCCTATCCCGATTGTTGGCGCGGTGCGTGGCGTGGCGTAGCGCCGACGCGTCGCAATTTTGACCGGATGCCGCGATATTTTTGCGCGTGCCACAATCCGCGGCAATCCATCATACGAATTTGCGCCGATGCCGTCTGCCCCTTCCCTGCGCCGCCTGCTGATGCTCTACGCGGGACTGCTCGCCGCCAACGCGGCCGTCTGGCTGTGGGCGTTCGCGGCGTTGCGCGACCGGCCGCTGCTGCTCGGCACGGCCGCGATTGCGTACGGGCTCGGGCTGCGTCATGCGGTCGACGCCGATCACATCGCCGCGATCGACGTCGCGACGCGCAAGCTGATGCAGGATGGCCAGCGGCCGCTGACGGTCGGCCTGTTCTTCTCGCTCGGCCACTCGACGATCGTGGTGGCGGCGACGCTCGGCGTCGCGCTGACCGCGTTCGCGCTGCGCGAACGCTTCGACGCGTTCCGCGAGGTTGGCGGCACGATCGGCACCGCGGTGTCGGCCACCTTCCTGCTGGTGCTCGCCTGCGTGAATCTCGCGATCCTGCGCGACGTGTGGCGGCGCTACCGCGGCGGCCAGCCGGGTGACGCCGACACGGCGCATGCACATCGCCGAGGCGGTCTCGTCGCACGTCTGCTGCGGCCGCTTTTCCGGTTCGTCACGAAGAGCTGGCACATGTATCCGGTGGGCGTGCTGTTCGGCCTCGGTTTCGATACTGCAACCGAAATCGGCCTGCTCGCGATCGCCGCCGCGCAGGCGAGCCAGGGCCTGCCGCTCTACGCGATCCTGCTGTTCCCCGCGCTGTTCATGGCTGGGATGACGCTGATCGACTCGACCGACAACGTGCTGATGATCCATGCGTACGGCTGGGCGATGGACGATCCGCAGCGCAAGCTGCTCTACAACGCGAGCATCACGTTCGTGTCGGCAGCCGTCGCGCTCGCGATCGGCGGCATCGAGGCGGCCGGCCTGCTCGCCGACAAGCTCGCGCTGACGGGCCCGGTGCGCGACGCGCTGGACGCGCTCGGCGAACGGTTCGGCGCGCTCGGATACGGCATCGTCGCGCTGTTCCTGATCTGCTGGATCGCGTCGATCCTGTTCCATCGCTGGCAGCACGCGGCCGACGCGACGGCGCGCTGACCATCGTTCAGACGTTTCATTCCGGAAACAAAACTCCCACAACAACGTTTCATGCGCCGTCGCGCGGCATGCGCGCGCCTTGCGCCACGGGCGTGAGCGGACGATGGCACGGATCTCGCAGATAGGGCCTCGCACGGCGGGCCCGCGTGCCGATCCACGTTCGCGGCTGGCTTCAACGCCGGCCCGGAGGTCATCGGCCGCCGAAACGACAACGCATCTTTAGCGGCCCCCTGCACCACACGCAAATAGCCGCGCGGCGACGAGGCATCGCGCGCATAGGGAGGCCATGATGCATAAGACGAAACAGCCGTTCCGCGCGGCGGGACGGTGCTATCGCGCGACCTTGCTGGCCGCAGCCGCGTTTGCATGCTGCTGCTCGTATGCCGTTGCGCAGGACCCGATGGCCCTCGGGCCGGTTGTCGCGCAGGCGGGCGACGATTCATCCTTGGTCGCACCGTTGGAGGTCGCGCAGAACGCGGTGCCCGAGACCACGCCCGAGGCGTCTGCCGGCGCGGACGCCGAGATGATGCTGGCCGACAGCGCATCGTCGTGCGCCGCCGATCCGGCTGCATGCAGCGTGCGCGTGGTTGCCGGTGGTGGCGCCGGCGGCAACGGCGCCGGCGGGAGCACCGGTGGCGGCAGCACGGGCAACGGGAGCGGCAGCGGCGGCAACAGCGGGAGCAATGGAAACGGCACCGTCGGACCCGCGAGTGTCGGTGGATCGGCCGGCGCGACGTCCGGCGGAACAACTGGAACGGGCCGCGGGGGCGGCAATGCCACGGGCAATGCATCCGGTAACGGCGGATCTGGTGGCGGCACCTCAGGAGGCGGCACTTCGGGTGGTGGTACCTCGGGTGGTGGTACCTCGGGTGGCGGCACTTCGGGTGAGGTACTCGGGTGGAGGTACTTCGCGGCGGCGCACTCGGGCGGCGGCACTCGGCGGCGGCACTTCGGGTGGCGGCACTTCGGGTGGCCACTCGGTGGAGTACTTCGGTGGAGGTACTTCGGGTGGAGGTACCGGGTGGAGGTATCGGGTGGGAGTACTTCGGGCGGCGGTACTTCGGCGGCGGTACTTCGGGCGGCGGCAGTTGTGGTTGCGGAGGACCATGGACACGGTGGCCATGGCGGCGGTAACGAGTGGCGGAACGGTGGCGGTAACCACAGCGGCGGCAGCAACGGCGGCGGTAACGGCGGTGAGTCACGGCAACGGCGGCGGCAACGGCGGCGAGCAACGGCGGCGAACGGCGGCGTAACAACGGCGAGTAACGGCGGTGGTCACGGCAATGGCGGCGGTCACGGCAATGGTGGCGGTGGCGGCGGTCACGGCAATGGTGGTGGCGGCGCAGGTGGGGCGGCAGGTGGCGGCGCAGGTGGCGGTGCGGGTGGCGGTGGCGGGCGTGCGGTGCTGGCGGCGGTGCTGGTGGCGGTGCTGGTGGCGGTGCTGGTGGCGGTGCTGGTGGCGGTGCTGGTGGCGGTGCTGGTGGCGGTGCTGGTGGCGGTGCTGGCGGCGGTGCTGGCGGCGGTGCTGGCGGCGGTGCTGGCGGCGGTGCGGGCGGTGCGGGCGGTGGTGCGGGCCGGCGGTGCTGGTGGCGGTGCTGGCGGCGGTGCTGGCGGCGGCTCAGGCGGCAACGGCGGCCATGGCAGCAGCGGTCACGGCGCGGCCGGCAATGGCAACGGCGGCCACGGCAATGGTGGCGGCAACGGCAATGGCAACGGCAGTGGCGGCTCCGGCAATGGCGGGGCCAACGGTGTCGGCAACGGCAACGGGAGTGGTAACGGCAATGGCGGCGGCCACGGCAACGGCGGCGGCGGCAACCGCCGCTGACCCGACGCGCTGCCAGGCCGGGTGTCGTCAGAGCATTTCGAGCGCGCGTTTGCTGCGCGGCGGACGGAAGTACGCGTCAAGCTGCGCGCGCTCGTCATCGCTCAACACGAAATCGAGCGCGGCGCGGTTATCGCGTACGTGCTCGATCCGCGCCGCCTTCGGGATCGCGAACACGCCAGGCTGCGCCAGCACCCACGCGAGCGCGACGCGCATCACCGACACGCCGCGCACCCGCGCGATCTCGTCGAGCGGCGAGCGCTTCGGCAGGCGTGCATGATCGACCGGGCTGTACGCCATCGTCGGCATCCGGCGCGCCGCGAGCCACGGCAGCAGGTCGAATTCCGGCCCGCGCCGCGCGATGTTGTAGAGGATCTGGTTGGTCGCGCACGCCGCGCCGCCGGCTTCGTCGAAGAGTTCCTCCATGTCGGCCGTGTCGAAATTGCTCACGCCCCAGTGGCGGATCTTGCCGGTACGGCGCAACGTCTCGAAGCCCTCGACCGTCTCCGCGAGCGGCACCGAGCCGCGCCAGTGCAGCAGGTAGAGATCGAGGCGGTCGGTGCGCAGGCGCCGGAGGCTCGCCTCACACGCCGCGACGACGCCGCGTCGGCTCGCATGATGCGGGTAGACCTTGCTGACCAGAAACACGTCGTCGCGCAGGCCGTCGAGCGCTTCGCCGACGAGCGTCTCGGTCGCGCCTTCGCCATACATCTCCGCGGTATCGATCAGCGTCATGCCGAGCGCGACGCCCTCGCGCAGCGCGGCAATCTCGTCCGCGCGCCGCGCCGGACGCTCGCCCATCTCCCAGGTCCCCTGCCCGAGCTTCGGGATCGTCTCGCCGTCGGGCAGGACGACCGTGGCGATCGTATCTGTCATGTGTTCCTCGCTGCGAATGCGTGACCGCGCGCGGCGGCGGTGGTACGGAATGCGACGCATCAGTGTAGCGATTCGATGCGGCGCGCGACTGTCATGCGGCAAAAACCGGCTATAACGGCGCCGCATGATGACTTAGAATGGCCGCACCCTGATCGATACCCACTCCATGAAGGCAACGACGGACGACCGCTGGCAGGACCTGCGCCCCGACCCGGACAACGATACCCCGCTCTATCTGCAGCTCGCCCGCAAGCTCGGCGACGCGATTCACGACAACCGCTGGACGGCCGGCGAGGCGCTGCCGTCCGAGCGCGTGCTGTCGGAAGCGCTCGGCGTGTCGCGCATCACCGCGCGCAAGGCGATCGCGCTCCTCGTCGAACAAGGGCTGATCCGGCGCACGCAAGGCGCGGGCAACTTCATCCAGCCGCGCTACGAGGATCCGCTGTCGCGCCTGTCGAGCTTCAGCGAAATGCTCGAACGCCGCGGTTTCAAGCCGACCTCGCAATGGCTCGCCCGCGAAGTCCAGCCCGCGAGCCGCGACGAAGTGATCCAGCTCGGCCTGTCGCCGGCTGCATCCGTTACACGATTGAAACGTCTGCGCCTCGCCGACGGCATCGTGATGGCCGTCGAGAACTCCACGCTTCCCGCGACGCTGATCCCCGATCCGCAGGCGATCACCGATTCGCTGTACAGCTACCTCGAAGCGCGCGGCACGCCGATCGTGCGCGCGCTGCAGCACTTCCGCGCGGTCAACGCGACCGACGAGATCGCGCGGCAGATGGGCATCGCGCCACACGACGCGCTGCTGCTGATCACGCGGATCGGCTACACGGCCGACCAGCGCGCGATCGAGCTGACCGACACGTACTGCCGCAACGACTACTACGACTTCGTCATCGAGCTGCGCAAGTAGCGCGACGACCGCGGGGCGCGGCAGCCGCGCCCGAATGCGCGCTACCCCCGCCCGCCCGGATCCATCCAGCACGGCGCATCCGCGCCGAGCGGCACCGGCGGCAGCGCAAGGAACGGCGGGGTCGCCGACAGCCGTTCCGCCGGACGCACCGCGTCGATGACGCCGAACGGCGACGCGATCCGGTCGAGCCGGTCGCCCACTTCGTCGGGCGTGATGTCCGGCGCGTGCACGCCGTCCGGCACGAGGCCGAACGATTGCAGCCAGCGGCCGGTCTGCGCGAGCGACAGCCGCACGTGCCAGCTGCCGCCTTCGCGCGCACGGCGCGCCAGCGCGATCATCGCGCCGAACGCCGCGAGATAGCCGGTCGCGTGATCGAGCGCCTGGCACGGCAGGTGCCGCGGCGCGTCCGCGTGCACGGCCTGCCGCTCGCGCCACGCGATGCCGCTCGCGGATTGCACGAGGCTGTCGAAGCCGCGCCGCTGCGACCACGGCCCCGCATGCCCGTACGCGGAAATCGACACGCACACGATCCCCGGCCGCAGCGCCGCCAGCGCCTGCGGCGCGAAGCCGTGCGCGGCGAGCGCGCCGGGACGGTACGCCTGCACGAACACGTCCGCCTGTCGCGCGAGCTGCCGCAGCGTGTCGACGCCCGCCGCGTTACGCAGGTCGAGCCACGCGGAACGCTTGCCGCGCCCGTTGTCGATCACGAGCGGCGCGATGTTCGGCAGATGCGGCCCATTGACGAGCAGCACCTGCGCGCCGTGCGACGCGAGCGTGCGGCCGGCGACCGGGCCGGCGATGATGCGCGTGAGATCGAGCACGCGCACGCCCGCCAGCGGCCGGCGCGCGTCGTCGCCGCCGATCGCCTGCACCGGCGCGTCGCCGATGCGTTCGATTTCGAACAGCGGCAGCGCCGCCAGCGCGCGCGCCTGCTCGTGCGCCGCCCATTCTTCAGGGGTTCTGATCAGTGCCGCGCACAGGCCCGCGTCCGCGAGCTCGGCATCGAGCGCCGCACCGTCGCGCGTGCGGATCGCCGCCGCGACCGACTCCCGCCGGTCATCGCAGCCGAGCACCCGCAGGATGCCGCGCAGATGATGCGGAAAATTCGCATGCAACTGGATCCAGCGCGCATCGCGCGTCTCGTAGAAACCCGTCACCGGATGGCGCAGCTCGGGCGGCGGCCCGCCGTCGACGCGCAGGTAGCGCTCGCTGCGAAACGCGACGAGCGCGTCGCGCACCGACACGTCGACGCGTTGCGCGACGCCCGTGCGCAACCGATGGCACTCGGCGGCCGCGAGCCCGACCGCCGCGATCGACGCCGCGGCCAGCGTGCCGACATGGAACGCCGACGGCAGCACCGGATCCTGCCCGTCGATCGCGACTCGCGCGAGTGCGCCGGGCTCGCCGTGCGCGAGCTGCCAGAGGTGGGTCAACGCGAGTCGGGGTGTCATCGGCGCTCACCACGAGGTGGGAACATGGAATCGAGTCTAGAATTCGCGGCAGGCGCGATCAACCTCGATCGCGCGAATCCGGCCATGCGCGCCGGCTGAATCGGGGCTGCGCGTCATGCGGCCCATCAGGAGCGATCCGCATGACGTCTCTCAGCGCCCCCGAAGCCGCCGACGTGCTCGGCGTCAGCGTGAGCACCCTCTATGCGTACGTGAGCCGCGGCCTGCTGCACTCGCTGCCCGACGGCGCGAGCAAGCGCCGCCGCTACGACGCCGACGAAGTGCGCCTGCTCGCCCGCCGCCGCGCCGACGCGAAACGCGCGGGCGGCGTCGCCGAACGCTCGCTCGACTGGGGCATGCCGGTGCTCGAATCGCGCATCACGCAGATCGCCGACGGGCGCCTCCTCTATCGGGGTGCCGACGCGATCGCGCTCGCTCGCGACGCGACACTCGAAGCGGTCGCCGCGCGGCTCTGGAACTGCCCGCCCGCACGGCTCGCGGCCGCCCCGCTCGCGGCCGGTGGCCTCGATGCCGCGCAATGGCAGGACTGGGCACACCGCTGGGTGCACGTCGCGCCGCTCGAACGCGCGCTCGTGCTGCTGCCCGCCGCGGCCGCCGCGCTGCCGCGCATCGCGGCGCACGATCGCGACGCGCAGCTCGATACCGCCGCACGGCTGCTGCGCGTGACGGCCGCCGCGCTCGCGGGCATCACACCCGGCCACGCACCGCTGCATCGCCAGCTCGCCGACGCGTGGCAGGTCCGCGGGCGCGCCGGGGCCGACCTGCTGCGCATGGCGCTCGTGCTGTGCGCGGACCACGAACTGAATCCGTCGACCTTCGCGGTGCGCTGCATCGCGTCGACCGGCAGCCCGCTGTCCGGTGCGATCGCGGGCGGGCTCGCGGCGCTGGCGGGCCCGCGCCACGGCGGCGAAACGTTCCGGGCCGGCCAGCTGCTCGACGAGGCGGCCCGCACCGCCGATCCCGACCGCTATCTGGCGGCGCGCCTGGCGCACGACGAGCGCGAAGCCGGTGGCCGCACGGCGCTCGCCGGCTTCGGTCATCCGCTGTACCCGGCCGGCGACCCGCGCGCGCAGGCGCTGCTCGACGCGCTGCAGGCCGCCACGCCGGATTGCCCTTCACTGCGCACGGCGCGCGCGCTCGCCGCACGCGTCGAAGCCGACAGCGGAATGCGGCCGGCGATCGACTACGCGCTCGCGGTGCTCGAACGCACGCTCGCGCTGCCGGCGGGCGCCGCGTTCATGCTGTTCGCGGCCGGCCGCACGGCCGGCTGGATCGCGCATGCGCTCGAACAGTACGCCGACGGCAAGCTGATCCGGCCGCGCGCCCGCTACGTCGGCAGCGACGCGCCGGCCTGACGGCCGCGCCCGAGCCAGCCGGCCAGCCGCCGCCGCAGCGCGGCGGCAAGCGGCCCTGCGTACGCATCCGGGCGGCTCAGCGCGAACGTCGCGCCGTGCCGCCCGGCGCTGAGCCAGGCCCGCACGCCGGGCGCGAGCGTCAGCCCGTCGCCGGGCCGCAGCCAGTGGTCGGCCGGCTCGCCTTCGATCGTCAGCCACAGTTCGCCATCCGTCACGCGCAGCGCGGTGCGGCGCGCGACGCGCCAGCGCCCGGCGGGCTCGTCGGCATCCAGTTCATAGAGTCGCAGTTCACGCATGGTGCCCTCCCGGTCGCGCTTGTCCACACCCGTTCAGTATCCGGACAGTGACAGCACACTGACAGATACGCCCGCAGACACTTCCGGCTGAACTGTACTGGCCTGTCGGGCGATGTGCATCCGCTCGCGCACCGGGCCGATACTGCGCGGCGCGGCGGCATTCCCTACAATGTCGGCTGTCCCGCGTTCAGCCGCCCGCGCCCCCCGCCTTCATGTTCCAACGTCCGCCCGCTGCCGCCCCCGGCGAAAAAAACCTCACGGTCATGCTCTGGCTCGTCGCGACGGGCTTCTTCATGCAGACGCTCGACGCGACCATCGTCAACACCGCGCTGCCGTCGATGGCGGCGAGCCTCGGCGAATCGCCGCTGCGGATGCAGTCGGTCGTGATCGCGTATTCGCTGACGATGGCGGTGATGATCCCGGTGTCCGGCTGGCTCGCCGACACGTTCGGCACGCGGCGGGTGTTCTTCAGCGCGATCCTGGTGTTCTCGCTCGGCTCGCTGCTGTGCGCGAACGCGCACACGCTGCCGCAGCTCGTCGCGTTCCGCGTCGTGCAGGGGATCGGCGGCGCGATGCTGCTGCCGGTCGGCCGGCTCGCGGTGCTGCGCACGTTCCCGGCCGAGCGCTACCTGCCCGCGCTGTCGTTCGTCGCGATTCCGGGCCTGATCGGCCCGCTGATCGGCCCGACGCTCGGCGGCTGGCTCGTGAAGATCGCGTCGTGGCACTGGATCTTCCTGATCAACGTGCCGGTGGGCGTCGCCGGCTGCATCGCGACCTGGTACTCGATGCCCGACTCGCGCAACCCGGCGGTCGGCCGCTTCGACCTGAAGGGCTACTTGCTGCTGACGATCGGCATGGTCGCGATCTCGCTGTCGCTCGACGGGCTCGCCGATCTCGGCATGCAGCACGCGGCCGTGCTCGTGCTGCTGATCCTGAGCCTCGCGTGCTTCGTCGCGTACGGGCTGTACGCGGTGCGCGCGCCGCAGCCGATCTTCTCGCTCGAGCTGTTCCGGATCCACACGTTCAGCGTCGGCCTGCTCGGCAACCTGTTCGCGCGCATCGGCAGCGGCGCGATGCCGTACCTGATCCCGCTGCTGCTGCAGGTGAGCCTCGGCTACAGCGCGTTCGAGGCGGGGCTGATGATGCTGCCCGTCGCGGCGGCCGGGATGTTCTCGAAGCGCATCATCACGCGCCTCATCATGCAGCACGGCTACCGCAAGGTGCTGCTCGCGAACACGATCATGGTCGGCGTGATGATGGCGAGCTTCGCACTGATGCGCGACACGGTTCCCGTGTGGGTGAAGGTCGTGCATCTCGCGCTGTTCGGCGGCTTCAACTCGATGCAGTTCACCGCGATGAACACGCTGACGCTGAAGGATCTCGGCACCGGCGGCGCGAGCAGCGGCAACAGCCTGTTCTCGCTCGTGCAGATGCTGTCGATGAGCCTTGGCGTGACGGTCGCCGGCGCGCTGCTCGCGACCTTCACCGGGATGCTGCGCACCGTGACGCCGAGCAACACGCTGCCCGCGTTCCATGCGACCTTCGTCTGCGTCGGCCTCATCACCGCCGCGTCCGCGTGGATCTTCGCGCAGCTCGCGCCGGAGATCCGCGGCGCCGCGCGCAAGACCGATCCGTCCGAGCGCGCATGACGCACGCCCCGCTTCGGACCGCGCGCCGGCACGCGACGCACCACGGCGGTGCAGCCGCGGCCGCCCCGTGCGAACCGGCGCGCGCCCCGCCATGCCCCGACGCGCCGCGGCGGCCCGCCGCGCCGGCGTGGCGTTGCGCACGCTTCTTGCTCGCCTATTCTGTAGGTAAACTGGCAGCCTTCCCTCGGCCGACATCATGAGCATGATCGACATCGATCCCCCCGGCTTTCAGCCGCCCCGCCCCGTCGCCGGCGACGACGGCAACCGGCGCACCGTGCTGTACGGCGCGTACACCGTGTTCAGCGTGTTCCAGCCGGTGTTCTCCGTGTCGCACCGGCGCGCGATCGGCTATCACGCATCGCTGCGCGCGCACGACGAGGAAAGCCGCCAGGTGGCGTCGCACGAGGTGTTCACGCAGGCGGCACGGCGCGGCGACCTGCTCGAGCTCGGCCGGCTCGCCGAATCGCTGCATCTCGGCAATTTCCATGCGTTCGACAGTCACGACGAGTGGCTTTTCCTGAGCCTGCATCCGGCGGCGCTGATGGATACCGTCTACGGCGACGCGCTGCTCGCGAACCTGAAGGCGCTCGGCCTGCCGCCGCACCGCGTGGTGCTCGAGGTGCCCGAGCAGGCGGGCGGCGAGACGCCGCGCTACGCGGCGATCGTCGACGGCCTGCGCAAGGCCGGCTTCCTGATCGCGCTCGGCGGCTTCGGCGCGAAGCACTCGAACATCGACCGCGTGTGGCACCTGCATCCGGACATCGTGTCGCTCGACCGCGGCATCCTCGCGCAGGCGAGCGAGCACTCGCATCTCGAACGGGTGCTGCCGGGGCTCGTGTCGCTGCTGCACGAATCCGGCCAGCTCGTGCTGATGGGCGGCCTGTCGACCGAGCGCGACGCGCTGATCGCGCTCGAATGCGACGTCGATTTCGTGCAGGGGCAGTATTTCGCCGGCCCGAGCGTCGACCCGGTGCAGCCGCAGGCCGCGGCGGGCTGCATGGATACGCTGTCGGCCGCGCTGCGGCTGCGCGTCGCGGAACGCGAGCGCCTGCAGGCGACGCGGCTCGCGCCGTACGTCGCGGCGCTCGAGGAGGCCAGCACGAAGCTCGCCGCGGGCGGCACGCTGATCGACGCAGCCACCACGGTGCTCGGCCTGCCCGAGACCGCGCGCTGCTTCCTGCTCGATGCGTCGGGGCGGCAGATCGGCGACAACGTGCTCGCGCGCGGCAGCGTGTCGCAACGCACGAAGCGCTTCCGTCCGCTGCTGCATTCCGAAGGCGCGAGCTGGGAACGCCGCCCGTATTTCATCCACGCGACGCGCGCGCCGGGCCGCGTGCATCTGACGCCGCCCTACCTGTCGATCAACGAGGCGCACCTGTGCGTGACCGCGTCGATCGCCGCGCCATGCGCGGGCGGCCTGCAGGTGCTGTGCGTCGACATCAACTGGGAAGCGGCCGCGCACCGCAACTGACGCGCCGGGCGCCGCGTCACGCGGCCGCGTCGGCCGCCTTGCGCACGATCAGCCGGTGCACGCGCTTGCCCGACGACGCGCTGACGAGTTCGTGCTCGTCGACCACCTGCACGCCGGCGCCGAGCGCGGCGCGCATCCGGGCGCCGTCGAGCGCCGTGTACAGCCGGCCGCGCTCGTCGCGCTGCGACCCACTGCCCGCGACCCGCCAGCTCAGGTACAGCGTGCCGCCCGGCTCGAGCAGCTCGACGAGCCGCGCGGCGGCGGCCGCTGCCTCCACGTGATCCAGGTGCATGACGACCGTCTCGCACAGCACGTTGCGGAACGCGCCGGACGGCACGCCGGCCAGCGTCGGCAGCGTCGCCTGTTCGAAGCGCAGCGCCGGGTGGCGGCGCCGCGCCTCGTCGAGCAGCGCGGTGCTCGCGTCGTAGCCGTGCACGTCGTAGCCGCGCGACGCCAGCCACGCGGCATCGCGCCCCGCGCCGCAGCCGATGTCCGCTGTCGGCCCCGGCGCGAAGTGCTGCTCGAGCAGCGCGTACATGTCGTCGGGCGGGCCCTCGTCGAGCCAGATCTGCGCATATTCGGCCGCGTAAGCATCGTAAGCGTCGAGTGTCGGGCGATCCACCATGGCGCGTGCGCTCCGCAAAGGCGTCACATGACGCCATCCACATCTTAGACCTTGCGTCGCATGCGCTGTGGCCCCGCGCGATGCCGCCGCGCGCGCGGCGCGGCCTTCATTCCGCCAGCGCGGCGCACAACGCATCGGCGCGCCACGACGGCCGCCGCGCCGCCGCCTCGGCGTCGTGCACGAGCGCGCACAGCCGGGCGTTGACCGGTGCACACGCGCCGAAGCGCTCGGCGAGCCGCACCACCTCGCCGTTGATCCAGTCGATCTCGGTCGGCCGGCGCGCGGCCAGATCGTCGGACATCGACGAACGCGCGAGCGGATCGATCGCGAGCATCCGCGCGCCGAGCACGCGGAACACGGGATCGGGCGCGTCGAGCACCGCCGGAATCCACGCGGCCGGCAGCGGCGTGAGGCGCGCCGGCCGGATCCCGGCCCGGCCGAGCCAGTGCAGCGCCTCGCGCTGCGCCAGCGCGACGCAGCGCCGGTACGCGCGTTGCGCGAGCTCGTCGCGCAGCGGCAGGTTCGCGAGCGCGTTGACCGCGTTGTTCAGGTTGAACAGCAGCTTCGCCCACTGCACGGCACCCATGTCGCGATGCAGGTCGAGCGGCAGCCCGGCGCGCGCGAACGCAGCCGCGAACGGCTGCAGCGCGGGCGCCGCGTCCACCGCGAGCCGGCCCGCCGAGCCCTGGTGAAACGCGCCCGGCCCGCGCTCGATCACGTTGAACGGCACCATGCCCGCGAGCACCGCGGCCTGCGGCAGCGCCGCGCGCAGCGCGTCGACGTTGCGCACGCCGTTCTGGAAACTCACCACGCAGGTGTGCGGCCGCAGCACGCCGGCGAGCTGCGCGGCAACGTCCGGCGTCGCCGCCGACTTCACCGTGACGAGCACGAGCGCCGCATCGGCCGCGGCGGCGATCCCGGTGTCGAACGCGACGTCGGCCGGCGCGAGCCGCGCGCGATAGCCGCGCTGATCCGACAGCGACAGCCCGTGCGCGCGGATCGCATCGCCGATCCGCGCGCGGCCGATCAGCCGGACCGGCGCCCCGGCCGCCGCGAGCCGCCCGCCGAGATAGCAGCCGACGGCGCCCGCGCCGACCACGCAGATGCGCGGCATCGCGGCGGTCACACGTGCGCGTCGTGCGCGCCGCCGTGCACGGGCCCGGCCCGCTGCTCGACCACGCGCCGCACGTCGCCGCGCAGCCCCGCGAAGAATGCGACCTCGGCGACCACGAACAACGGCCCGACCATCAGCCCGACGAGATCGTCGACGAACGCCGGCTTGCGCCCCTCGAAGTAATGCCCGACGAACTGCACGATCCAGCCGACGACGAACGCGCCGATGCCGATGCCGAGCCATTGCGCGGTCGGCAGCGCGGCGAGCGTCTGCCCGGCCCACAGGCCGAGCGCGAACAACGCCGTCATCACGACGCCGAAGCGCAGGTCGAGCCGCAGGTAGAACGCGGCGAACGCGAGCGCGAGCAGCAGCGCCGGCGACAACGCGATGCCCGCCAGCGTGCCGAGCGCGGGCCGCGACAGCAGCACCTCGACCGCGAACACGATCATCGGAATGCCGACCAGATGGGTCGCGATGTTGCGCGCATCGCGGTGATAGGCCGCGTACCGGGACAGGTGGTCTTCGAGCGTCTTCATGACGTCTCCTTGCCGTGGGGTTGCACGCTATGATGCCCGTCACGCCCGAGAACCTCTGTCGGCTACCCGACATCGCGCCGCCCATGCCCGAGCCCTTCGACCGATACCTGCCGCAACTCGACGCGCACCCATGGTTCGGCGTGCTGCCGGCGGCCCTGCGCGCAGAACTCCTCGCGCGCGCCGCGTTGCGCCGGCTGCCGGCCGGCCACGCGCTGTTCCGCCGCGGCGACCCGCCCTGCGGGCTGTACGCGGTGCTGGACGGCTCCCTCACGATAGGCGCGGTCGATCCGCAGGGCAAGGAGGCGCTGCTGACGGTGGCCGAGCCGGTCACCTGGTTCGGCGAGATCGCGCTGTTCGACGGCCTGCCGCGCACGCACGACGCGATCGCCCTCGACGACGCGCTGCTGCTGCACGTGCCGCAGGCGGCGCTGCTCGCAATCCTCGACGCGACGCCGCAATACTGGCGGCAGTTCGCGCTGCTGATGGCGCAGAAGCTGCGGCTCAGCTTCCTGACCGTCGAGGCGATGAGCGTGATGCCGGGCGCGCAGCGGCTCGCCGCGCGCCTGCTGATGATCGCCGAAGGCTACGGCGGGATCAGTGCCGGCCGCACACGCATCCGGCTGTCGCAGGAGAAGCTCGCGGCGATGCTGTCGCTGACCCGGCAGACCACGAATCAGCTGCTGAAGTCACTCGAGACCGACGGCGTCGTGCGGCTGCACGTCGGCGAGATCGAACTGCTCGACGTCGCCGCGCTGCGCCGCGCGTGCGGGCTGCCGGGTCACGCGGGCTGAGCCGCGCGCCGCTCACGTCCGCCGCGGCTGATCGCGCCACGCGCCGCCGCCCTCGCGCGCGGCGTCCGCCGGCCGGCCTGCCGCCCCCGCGGCGAGCAGCAGCGCAGCAGGTAGAAGCTCGCCGCGTCGTGCACGAATGCCGTGCACGCGGACACGATGCCCCAGGCGAGCATGATGCGGCTCATCCACACGCGCGCGCCGAAGCGATGCATCAGCAGGTTGCTCGGCACCTCGAACAGCGCGTAGCCGACGAAGAAGATGCCCGCGCCGAACGCGAAGGCCGCGTCGCTCAGGCCGGTGTCGGCCTGCAGCACGTTCTTCGCGAAGCCGACGATCGCGCGATCGACGAACGCGAGCACGTACATCAGCACGAGGAATGGCAGCAGCCGCAGGCGGGCCTTGCGGGTGGCGATGTCGAGCGCGGACGCGGCCGAAAGGGTTGGCAGGTTCATCGTTGTCGTCTCCTCGTTCAATGCCCGGACGGGCCCGTGAGTTCGAATGCCGCGTCGTCCGCGGACGCGGCCCCGTGGCCGGGGTCTCGTTGCGCGCCGTCGTGCGTTTCACGCATTGCTGGAGAGCGAGTGTCGGAGCCGGGCCGCCGAGCGTCTATTGAATTGATGGCATCGACTGATTGCCTCCGGTCATCAGGCCCGACCGGCCATCGGCCACGCGGCGGCCGCCTCCCGGAAAAGCAAAAAGCCCTCGCGACGAGGGCTTGGTCGGGGCTGCGACGGATCAGAGCCGCTCAAGCACTTCGAGGAAGAGCAGCACGGCGATGAGGAGGCCGATCCATCTCAGCGTCAATCTGAGGTTGAGGAGCCTGAGCCCCAACGAGTTCACGGCATCCGCGACGAGCTTGGCCGTTACGTCGCCGTCCGGGCCCTGGCCCACCGCGGCGCCACGCAATGCGGTCGTCGCAAAGTCGATCCGCAGGTGGGTGACATAGCCGGTTGCGATATTCGGCCATTCGGCCGCGTCATCGCTCGCGTCGGGCCGCAGAAACAGGCGCGGCTGGCGTGCCGGATCGGCCGCCGCGCTTTCGTCCAGATACAGGTGCCGCATGGCCAGCCCCAGCTCCACCGCGCCAAGCTGGCCATCCGCGATGGCCTTCGCGAGCACCTGCAGGCAGGCGCTGGGAATGTGGCAGGCGAGCCACCACTGATCGGGCTCGTCGACCCCGTCGTCGGCACGATTGAAGCCGAGCCGGGCACTGCCGAGCACCACGTCGGACAACGCGTTGCCCAGCTCGTCTTCCAGCGCACGCAGGCCCAGCCGATCGGCCGCGCTGACGTCGCGCGCCTCGAACGACACCTGCAGCGTGCGCGTCCGGCGTTGATCGTCGCCGATGATCGACAGATCCTGGCCCTCGAGATGGGCCACGCCGTGCAGCGACATGGAAAGCGTCGGCTGCCTGTCCGGGCCCTGCGGCTCGGTCAGTTGCTGCACCACCTGAAGCTGCCCCAGCTTCAACCACAGGGTCATCGCGGGGAAATACGTGCGTTTCTGGTTGTCGAACCCGACATGCTCGAGGGCGTGATCTTTCCGCTCGACGAGATTCACCGCCCACTTCTTTTCCATAAAAACCATGGCACGCCCCCGCCGTCGCTGATTGCGTCACGCCCGTCGCCGGCGAAAGAAATGGCCGCGAGTGTCGTTCGTCTGCAGTTTCGCATCTACCTACATTAGGCGACTACGCGGCGTTATACCGATCCGAAAGTACCCTCATATCTGACGAATTTCATACAGGCCGCCTCGTTTCATTCCCGTGCTTGCGTCGAGTCGGATCGCCGAAAAGCAAAAAGCCCTCGTGACGAGGGCTTTTTCCGGGATGCCGCGCACCCGGTGCGGGGCGCGGCAAAGGTGTCGTGTGACTTACGCGAAGTTCTTCGCTGCGAAGTCCCAGTTCACGATGTTCCAGAACGCTTCGACGAACTTCGGACGCGCGTTGCGGTAGTCGATGTAGTACGCGTGTTCCCACACGTCGATCGTCAGCAGCGCCTTGTCGGCCGTCGTCAGCGGGGTCGCTGCGTTGCTCGTCGACACGATGTCGAGCGAACCGTCGGCCTTCTTCACGAGCCATGCCCAGCCCGAGCCGAACGTGCCGACCGCGGCCTTCGTGAAGGCTTCCTTGAACGCGTCGTACGAACCCCACTTCGCGTTGATCGCGTCGCCCAGCGCGCCCGTCGGTGCGCCGCCGCCGTTCGGCGACAGGCTGTTCCAGAAGAACGTGTGGTTCCAGATTTGCGCGGCGTTGTTGAAGATGCCGCCCGACGACTTCTTCACGATCTCTTCCAGCGACAGGTTTTCGAATTCCGTGCCGGGGATCAGGTTGTTCAGGTTCGTCACATAAGCCTGGTGATGCTTGCCGTAGTGGTACTGGATCGTCTCTTGCGAGATGGTCGGCGCGAGTGCGTCTTCAGCGTACGGGAGCGGCGGGAGCGTATGAGCCATGGCGATTCCTTCGTTGAGTATGTAGGGAGGCTGTGTTGAATGCTGCCGAGCGTCCGATTGTAGGCGAGGACGAATAACCCCGCAAACTCGTGGGCCATTTATCCGCGGTATGCGGAAATCCGGCGTTTTCGCAACGTCCGGACGGACGAGCGCGACGGTGCATACCCGTTTCACGGATGGTGCACCGCGCGCCCGCGCGACCCGGCCCGCGCGCTCAGAACGTATCGGTCAGGCGCGGCTGCACGTCCGCGAGCGACACGTCCGCCGAGCCTTCGGCGAGATGCACGGTCAGCCGGCGCTGCGGCTTCAGCGCACTGGGCGCGCGCACCGCGCGTCCGGTCTGCGTGTCGATCAGGGCCGCGTAGCCGCGCTCGAGCGTGCGCTGCGGGCTCAGCACCTCGAGCCGCGCCGCGCTTGCGGCGACGCGCGCGGTGTCGCGCTCGTGACGGCGCTGCACCGCGACCGCGAGGCGCTGCGACAGCCCCGCGAGCGCGAGGCGCGCCTGCGCCGGGTCGGGCCGCGCGCGCTGCCAGCGCAGTTGCGCGAGCGCGAAGCGGGCGCGCGCGTCGCGCACCGGCCGCGCGGCCGCGGACGCGAGACGCACCGCAAGCTGCTCGACGTGCGTGCGCTGCCGCTGCAGCCGCTCGGCCGGGCTGACGAGCCGCCGCGCGAGCCAGTCGAGCTGTTGCGCGCGCAGTTCGAGCGTGCGGCGCATCCCGCGCGCGAGCGCGCCCTGCCGGTCGCCGACCTCGCGCAGCAGCAGCGCGCGCTGCGGGCTGGCCAGCTCGGCCGCGCCGGTCGGCGTCGGCGCGCGCAGGTCGGCCGCGAAATCCGCGATCGTGAAATCGGTTTCGTGGCCGACGCCGCTGACGACCGGCAACGCGCTCGCCGCGATCGCGCGGGCGAGCGCTTCGTCGTTGAACGACCACAGATCCTCGATCGAGCCGCCGCCGCGGCACACCAGCAGCACGTCGACCTCGCGCCGCGCATTGGCGGTCTCGACCGCCGCGACGAGCTTCTCGGCCGAGCCGGCGCCTTGCACGGGCGCCGGATAGACGATCACCGGGATGTGCGGCGCACGGCGCGCGAGCGTGGTCACCACGTCGCGCAGCGCGGCGGCCTGCAGCGACGTGACGATGCCGATCGCGCGCGGATGCGCGGGCAGCGGCCGCTTGCGCTCGGGCGCGAACAGGCCTTCCGCCTCGAGTTGCGCCTTGAGCCGCAGGAACGCCTCGTAGAGCCGCCCCTGGCCGGTGCGCCTCACCGCCTCGACGTTGAGCTGCACTTCGCCGCGCGGCTCGTACATCGTGACCACGGCGCGCACCTCGATCCGGTCGCCTTCGCGGGGCGTGAACTCCGCGTACTGCGCACGGCCGCGGAACATCACGCAGCGCATCTGCGCCTGCGGGTCCTTGATCGAGAAATACCAGTGGCCGCTCGCGGCGCGCGTGAAGTTCGACACTTCCCCCGCGATCCACAGGAGCGGAAACGAGCGCTCGAGCATCGTGGAAATCGCGCGGTTGAGCGCCGAGACGGGAATCACTTCGTCGCCGCCGCGCGTCGCGCCCGGCGAGGCAAATGAGGAGTCGGAAACCATGGACGATCGGATGAATGCTGGCGGCGACACGATAGTCCGACATCCGCGCGGCGTCCAGCACCGGCGCGCCGGCGTCTGGGTGCATTGCACAACGCGAAAAGTGTCCACACCTTGACAATCCACTGCAAAAAGCCCCGCAAAACGCCCAAAAAAGCCAGACAATTGAAGGCAACACATTGATTCTTATAAATTTTTAATTCTTGCGGAATGATTCTCATCCGATTCAAGGCCCGCTGGACGGGCGTGTACGGCAATCGGGCGACGGGTTTTTCACAGAGTTATCCACAGACCGGCGCGATCCGGCCCCGCCGGCGGTCGTGCGCCTCGGCGCTTGCCGCGCCGGCGCGCCGCGCGCTAGAGTGCCGCCTTCCGCAGAACCCGCGGCCCGCGCCGCTCCCCGGAGAATCCGCCTTGACGAATCCGTCCCACGCGACGGCGCACCGCGCGCCGCGCCCTGCCCGATGAGCGCGCCCGGCGGCGGCCCGCTCGCCCGTCTCGAGACGCGCCTGACGCGCGAATGGCAGCGCCGCGGCGCGCTCGCGTGGGCGCTCACGCCGTTCGCGTGCGTGTTCGGCCTGTGCGCGGCGCTGCGCCGCACGGCTTACGCGCAGGGCTGGAAGCAGCCGGTCGACGTCGGCGTGCCGGTCGTCGTGGTCGGCAACGTGACCGTCGGCGGCACCGGCAAGACGCCGACCGTGATCGCGCTCGTCGACGCGCTGCGCGCGGCGGGCTTCACGCCCGGCGTCGTGTCGCGCGGCTACGGCGCGCAGGTCCGCACGCCCACCGCCGTGGCGCCGGCATCGCGCGCCCGCGACGCCGGCGACGAGCCGCTGCTGATCGCGCGCCGCACCGGCGCACCGGTCTGGGTGTGTCCCGATCGCGTCGCGGCGGCGCAGGCGCTGCGCGCCGCGCATCCGGAGGTCGACGTGATCGTCAGCGACGACGGCCTGCAGCACTACCGTCTCGCCCGCACCGTCGAGCTCGTCGTGTTCGACCACCGGCTCGGCGGCAACGGCTTCCTGCTGCCGGCCGGGCCGCTGCGCGAGCCGCTGTCGCGGCACCGCGACGCGACCCTCGTCAACGATCCGTACAGCGGCGCGCTGCCGCCGTGGCCCGACACCTACGCGCTCGCGCTCGCGCCCGGCGCGGCCTGGCACCTCGACCAGCCGGCGCTGCGCCGCCCGCTGTCGCAGTTCGCCGACGAGCGCGTGCTGGCGGCGGCCGGCATCGGCGCGCCGGAGCGCTTCTTCGCGACGCTGCGCGCGGCGGGCCTCGCGCCGCAGACCCGCGCGCTGCCCGACCACTATGCGTTCGCGGACAATCCGTTCGTCGACGACGCGGTCGACACGATCCTGATCACCGAGAAGGATGCAGTAAAATTGGGCGCTTCCTGGCGCGATGCTCGAATCTGGGTCGTCCCCGTCGAAGCCGCGCTCGACCCTCGCCTCATTGCCCTCGTTGTGGAGAAACTCCGTGGACGCTCGCCTGCTTGAAATCCTCGTGTGCCCTGTTTGCAAAGGCCCGCTCCACTATGACCGCGCCGCGCAGGAACTGATCTGCAACGCCGACAAGCTCGCCTATCCGATTCGCGACGGCATCCCCGTGATGCTGGTCGACGAGGCGCGCCAGACCGTCGAAGGCACGCCGGTCGACCCGGCCGGCCGCTGAAGCCGGCCCGGGCCCGCCGCGGCCCGGCCAACCCGCGGGCGCCCGGCACGGGCGTCCGCCGTTTTCCTTACACGATTCCTGCCCGATGACTCACCCGCAGCCCTTCATCGCCGTCATTCCCGCCCGGCTCGCGTCGACGCGTCTGCCGAACAAGCCGCTCGCCGACCTCGGCGGCAAGCCGATGGTGGTGCGCGTCGCCGAACGCGCGCGTGAAGCGGGCGCGCAGCAGGTGCTGGTCGCGTCCGACGCGCAGAGCGTGCTCGACGCCGCGCGCGACCACGGCTTCGAGGCGGTGCTCACGCGCGCCGACCATCCGTCCGGCACCGACCGCCTCGCCGAAGTCGCGGCCGCGTTCGGGTGGAGCGACGACACGGTCGTCGTCAACGTGCAGGGCGACGAGCCGCTGATCGACCCGGCGCTGGTCCGCGACGTAGCGTCGCACCTCGCCGCGCATCCGGCCTGCGCGATCGCGACCGCCGCCCACCCGCTCCACACGGCGGCCGACGTGTTCAACCCGAACGTCGTGAAGGTCGCGCTCGACGCGCAGGGCGTCGCGCTCTACTTCTCGCGCGCGCCGATCCCGTGGAGCCGCGATGCGTACCAGCCGCACTGGCCCGACGTCGCGGCCATGCCGGCGCCGGCGTTCCCGGTGTACCGGCACGTCGGCCTCTACGCGTACCGCGCGCGCTTCCTGCGCACCTATCCGTCGCTCGCGCAGGCGCCGATCGAGCAGGCCGAGCAGCTCGAACAGCTGCGCGCGATGTGGCACGGCGAACGGATCGCGGTGATGATCACCGCGCACGCGCCGGAGGCCGGCATCGACACGCCCGCCGATCTCGCACGCGTGCAGGCCCTTTTTCGGCCGGATTCAAAATAACCCGTGGCATAATCAAGCGGTTGTGCGAGCGGTCCGCGATCCCCGCGAGCGCGCTTGATCCCGCCGCGGCCCTGCCGGCAGCCGCGCGTCGCTGAGGCGACGCGCCGCGTCAGACCGGTCCGCCGCAAGCCGGGCAAGCCGCCGCGCCTTCGGTCGCCGGCGCCTTCGAGCCTCGCCAGACGAATCTACATACTGGAGATATCACCATGCGTTTGATCCTGTTGGGCGCGCCCGGCGCGGGAAAGGGCACCCAGGCAAACTTCATCAAGGAAAAATTCGGCATCCCGCAAATCTCGACGGGTGACATGCTGCGCGCGGCCGTGAAGGCCGGCACGCCGCTCGGCGTCGAGGCAAAGGGCTTCATGGACGCCGGCAAGCTGGTGCCGGACGAGCTGATCATCGGCCTCGTGAAGGAGCGCCTGAAGGAAGCGGATTGCGCGAACGGCTACCTGTTCGACGGCTTCCCGCGCACGATCGCGCAGGCCGACGCGATGAAGGACGCCGGCGTCGCGATCGACTACGTGCTGGAAATCGACGTGCCGTTCTCGGAAATCATCGAGCGCATGAGCGGCCGCCGCACGCATCCGGCCTCGGGCCGCACGTACCACGTCAAGTTCAACCCGCCGAAGGTCGAGGGCCACGACGACGTGACGGGCGAGCCGCTGGTCCAGCGCGACGACGACAAGGAAGAGACGGTCAAGAAGCGTCTCGAAGTGTACGACGCGCAGACCAAGCCGCTCATCACCTACTACGGCGACTGGGCGCAGCGCGGCGAGGAAAACGGCCTGAAGGCGCCGCAGTACCGGAAGATCTCCGGTCTCGGCACCGTCGACGAGATCCGCGACCGTGCGTTCGACGCGCTGAAGTAAGCACCGCGTCCCGCATCGAGAAGCCGCCTGGTTCAGGCGGCTTTTTTTTCGTGCCGGCGCGATTCGCCCGATGATTCGATTCATGCCGACCGGCGGGCGCGCCCCGTACAATCGGCGAGATCGATCGAGTCCGGCCGCCTGCCCGCTTGCAGCGCGCCGGCGTGCCAATCCAGCAAGGAGGCCGTCATGGAGATTCGCGGGAATGTCTTTCTGATCACGGGCGGCGCGTCGGGGCTCGGCGCGGGCACCGCGCGGCTGCTCGCGCAGGAAGGCGGCACGGTCGTGCTCGCCGACCTGAACCAGGCGGCCGGCGAAGCGCTCGCGCATGAACTGGGCGGCGTGTTCGTGCGCTGCGACGTGTCGCGCGAAGTGGATGCGCAGGCCGCGGTGGACGCCGCGACGCGCGCCGGTTCGCTGCGCGGCCTCGTGAACTGCGCGGGCATCGCACCCGCCGCGAAAACCGTCGGCAAGGACGGCGCGCATCCGCTCGACGTGTTCGCGAAGACGATCAGTGTGAACCTCGTCGGCACCTTCAACATGATCCGCCTGGCCGCCGTCGCGATGGCCGCGAACGCGCCGAACGCGAATGGCGAACGCGGCGTCGTGATCAGCACCGCGTCGGTCGCGGCGTTCGACGGCCAGATCGGCCAGGCTGCGTACGCGGCGTCGAAGGCCGGCGTCGCCGGCATGACGCTGCCGATCGCGCGCGACCTGTCGCGCAACGGCATCCGCGTGATGACGATCGCGCCCGGCCTGTTCGAGACGCCGATGCTGCTCGGCATGCCGCAGGACGTGCAGGACGCGCTCGGCGCGATGGTGCCGTTCCCGCCGCGGCTCGGCAAGCCGGCCGAATACGCGATGCTGGTCCGGCAGATCGTCGAGAACCCGATGCTCAACGGCGAGGTGATCCGCCTCGACGGCGCGATCCGGATGCAGCCGAAGTAAGGCCCCGGCCGCGCCTGAAAAAACGCCCGCCGTGCGCGCGATGCGCACGGCGGGCGTTTCACATGCGGCGCGGCGCGCTCAGTCTTCGCTGCCGCGTTCCATCCGCTGCCGCAATTCGCTCAGCTGCGACTCGACGACGGTCGCGTCGTCGGCGTCCGGCCGCTCGTCGAGATAGTGCTCGAGATCCTCCAGCGCGGGCCGCAGGTAGTCGAGCCGCGCATACGCGAAGCCGCGGTCGCGCACTTCGTCGAGCTGCCCCGGCAGCAGGATCACGAGCCGCTGCTGCACCGCGAGCAGCCGCTGCCAGCGTTCCGTCTGAAGATAGATCGTCTTCAGGTTGCGCAGCATCCGCGCGATGATCTCGCGGCTCGTGGCCGGCTGCAGCAGCGCACGCAGCGCGCTGTCGACCGCGCCGGCCGCGCGCGCGACATACGGCTCCAGCATCTCGACCATCTCGGCCTCGGACAGCGAATGGCCATTGGTCGGATCGATGATCAGGTCGCCGTCCGACAGCGTGACGCGCAGCAGGAAATGGCCGGGAAACGATACGCCGCGCGCCGGCACGCCGATCTGCTCGGCGAGCTCGAGGTACAGCACCGACAGCGAGATCGGAATGCCGCGCCGCCGCTTCAGCACCATGTTCAGGTGGCTGTTGTCGGGGTCGTAGTAGTCGTTGTGGTTACACGCGAAGCCCAGTTCGCGGAAGAAGAACTCGTTCAGCGCAGCGATCCGGTCCTTCAGGCTGGCGTCGTCCGGCAGCCGCCGGCGCAGGCGCGCCGCGAGCATGTCGAGCTCGGCGAGCGAGCCCTGCAGGTCGAGATCCGGGTATGCGTCCTGCGCCAGCGACAGCGCGGCCTCGGTGACGGGCAGACTGTCGTCGTCCGCCACCAGCGTGCTGAAGTAGTCGAGGACGCGGGTCATTGCGGTCGTCACTTGGCGCGCCTTCTGAAGTAAGCGTATTTGAAGCCCATCACCCACAACATACCGAAATATAGTGCAGCGAACAGCACGAGGCAGGCGGCCATCAGCGCGATGCGCGCGAGCGGCGCCGTGCGCAGCCCGGTCCAGTCGAAGCTGATCGCGAACCAGTGCATCGTGCCGGCGAGCACGAGCGATGCGCCGGCGAGCTGCGCGAAGAAGCGCTGCCAGCCGGGCGACGGCTGGAAGATGCCGCGCCGACGCAGGCCGGCGAACAGCAGCAGCGAGTTCAGGCACGCGCCGACGCCGATGCTGAGCGTGAGGCCCGCATGGCCGATCAGCGGCACGAACACGTAGTTCGACAGCTGCGTGACGACGAGCACGCCGATCGCGATCTTCACCGGCGTCTTGATGTCCTGCTTCGCATAGAAGCCGGGCGCGAGGATCTTGATCAGGATGATGCCGACGAGGCCGATCCCGTAGGTCGCGAGCGCGCGCGCGACCATCGTCACGGTGTGCGCGTCGAACTTGCCGTAGTTGAACAAGGTGGCGGTGAGCGGCGTCGCGAAGAAGAACAGCGCGAGCGCGCTCGGCGCGGCCAGCAGGAAGGTGACGCGCAGCCCCCAGTCGAGCAGCGCCGAATACTCGGTCGCGTCCGCGTCGACGTGCGCCTTCGACAGGCTCGGCAGCAGGATCGTGCCGAGCGCGACGCCGAGCA
The DNA here is from genome assembly GCF_004343775.1 of Burkholderia sp. SRS-46. Classification (GTDB taxonomy): domain Bacteria; phylum Pseudomonadota; class Gammaproteobacteria; order Burkholderiales; family Burkholderiaceae; genus Burkholderia. Next base: position 227,528 of record NZ_PTXL01000006.1, read on the forward strand.
GCGCGGTCGGGAATTCCATCAGGCGGTCCGCGTAGTTGATCCACGACACCGCGCCCTGCCCGAGCCGCGACGCGATGTTGGTGTTGATGATCAGCGACAGCTGCGCGACCGACACCGCGAAGGTCGCGGGCACCATCTTCGCGAGCACGCGCTTCACGCCGCGATGACGCAGCGCCCGCAGCGGGTTGAGCCCGATCAGCGGCACCATGTCGATCTTCTTCAGGCCGGGCAATTGCACGATGAACTGCAGCACGCCGCCGGCGATCACCGCCCACGCGAGCGCATACACGGGCACCTTCAGGTGCGGCGCGACGAACACCGCCGCGACGATGAACGCGACGTTCAGCAGCACCGGCGCGAACGCGGGCAACGAGAAGCTCTTGTACGTGTTCAGCACGCCGGACGCGAGCGTCGTCAGCGAGATGAACACGATGTACGGGAACATGATGCGCGTCATCGTGACGGCGAGCGGGAACGCCTGCCCGTCGGCGTTCAGGCCCGACGCGACCGCGTAGACGACCCACGACGCGCCGGCGATGCCGGCCACCGACAGCACGGCGAGCGCCCACGCGAGCACGGTCGACATCGCGTCGACGAGCGCCTTCGTCGCGTCGTGCCCCTGCTGGTTCTTGAACTCGGCGAGGATCGGCACGAACGCCTGCGAGAACGCGCCCTCGGCGGACAGGCGGCGCAGCAGGTTCGGAATGCGGAACGCGACGTAGAACGCGTCGGTATATTGACTGGCGCCGAACGCACGGGCGATCAACGTCTCACGGGCCAGTCCGGTCACGCGCGACAGCAGCGTGAAGCCGCTGACCGTCAGCAGGGCTCGGAATAGATTCATGGGGCGCTTATTATACGGACGTTGCGCGGCCCGGCACCGCCGGATACCGAAATCAGTGCCCGCCGCACCGGCCCGCCGCCGCAACTGACGCCAAACTTGCCACGCGCTTGATTTTGTTGCTATAATCCGCCGTTTCTGAGTCTGTTACATGCGCGGTGCCTGCCGTTTTCGTGTCTCGGTCTCGGATAAAACCAACGTTTTTTTGCGCCCCTGGGCAATCGTTCTCAGGGGACGGATCGAAAAGCAGCGCTTGGCCGTCAGGCTCCAAGCTCTGGAAACAGGACAGGATAAGGAACCGTCATGGCTAACTCCGCACAAGCACGCAAGCGCGCCCGCCAGGCAGCGAAGGCTAACTCGCACAACTCGGCGCTGCGCTCGAAATTCCGTACCGCGATCAAGGCTGTTCGCAAGGCTGTCGACGCCGGCGATCAAGCAAAGGCTGCCGAGCTGTTCAAGGCTGCCGTGAAGACGATCGATACGATCGCCGACAAGAAGATCGTTCACAAGAACAAGGCCGCTCGCAGCAAGAGCCGCCTCGCCGCAGCCGTCAAGGGCCTGCAGGCAGCAGCGTAAATCCGGTGTGCCCGCCTCGCGCGGGTGCCCTGTTTCCTGCGATCGACAAAAAAGCCCGCATCTGCGGGCTTTTTTGTTTGGCTCGGCGCCCGTCGACGCGCGCTCGCGCGGATGGGCGCACCGGCCGGGCGCGATGTGCGCCCGCGCGCGGCCGTTACTTCTTTTCGCTGTAGTCGGGCAGTTCGCACGCCTCGGTGACGACGAGGTTGTTGTCCTTCGCGAAGTTCAGCACGAAATCGAAGGCCATCGGTTCGACGTCGCGCAGGCGGGAATCGAGAATCACGCATTTCGTGCCGCCGAGCATCGTCGGGCGCACGTACAGCGAATACTTCAGACGCGCATTCGGGCCGCTTGCACCGGGCCCGAAACATGCCATCACGCCGGCAAGGCGCTCCGACCAATCGCTCGGGCGAAACGTTTTCCCATCTTTCGTGATGCCCTGAATGAAGTATTCGGTCGGAGGGGTTTCAGCCATGTGGTTACCCAGGTGATGGCCCGGCGATGCGCAGGCGACGATGCCTGGACACGCAAACACGAAGCAGGAAGAAGCCGGGATGCCCGCGCCGCATGCCTGAAGACAGGCCTTCGACACGATCCGCCCGGCACGCCGCACCGGATTTGTGCAGCGCACGGCTTGTGTCCGGCAGAGCGGGGGAATGCTTGCCTGCCGGGCTTGAGAAAACTTCGCGATTATACCGCAGTGCGCCATCGCGCGTCGTTTCGCACCCCCTTCCCCGCGCCCGCACACGGTGCGCAATCATCGCGCCCCGGTTTTCGGCCCGCGGCTCGTCAAAGCACAGAAAATCCTTTATGCTGCTTTGAAGTTATCCACATCCGACGGCGGCGCCGTCCGGCCCCGGCGGCCGGGTAGAACCCGCCGCATTTCGTTTCATGACCACCAAGACCATTCGTCACTACCTGCAGTTCAAGGATTTCTCGCTGGACGACTACGAGTACGTGCTCGAACGCACGGGAATCCTGAAACGCAAGTTCAAGAACTACGAGACCTATCACCCGCTGCACGACCGCACGCTCGCGATGATCTTCGAGAAGAGTTCGACGCGCACGCGCCTGTCGTTCGAGGCCGGGATCTTCCAGCTCGGCGGCCACGCCGTCTTCATGAGCACCCGCGACACGCAGCTGGGCCGCGGCGAGCCGGTCGAGGATTCCGCGCAGGTGATCTCGCGGATGGTCGACATCATCATGATCCGCACGTTCGAACAGGAGATCATCCAGCGCTTCGCGGAAAACTCCCGCGTGCCGGTGATCAATGGTCTGACGAACGAATACCACCCGTGCCAGGTGCTCGCGGACATCTTCACGTATTACGAGCACCGCGGCCCGATCCGCGGCAAGACGGTCGCCTGGGTCGGCGACGCGAACAACATGCTGTACACGTGGATCCAGGCCGCGCAGATCCTCGGCTTCAAGCTGCGCCTGTCGACGCCGCCGGGCTACGCGCTCGACATGAAGCTCGTCGCGCCGGACAGCGCGCCGTTCTACGAAGTGTTCGACGATCCGAACGAAGCGTGCAAGGGCGCCGATCTCGTGACCACCGACGTGTGGACGAGCATGGGCTTCGAGGCCGAGAACGAGGCGCGCATGCAGGCGTTCGCCGACTGGTGCGTGGACGAGGAAATGATGGGCCACGCGAACCCCGACGCCCTCTTCATGCACTGCCTGCCCGCGCACCGCGGCGAGGAAGTGACGGCCGGCGTGATCGACGGCCCGCAGAGCGTCGTCTGGGATGAAGCGGAAAACCGCCTGCACGTGCAGAAGGCGCTGATGGAGTTCCTGCTGCTCGGCCGGCTCAAGCACTGACCACGGGCACCGCCCGCCTGACGAAGAGAAGCGCCGATCGACGATCGGCGCTTTTTCATTTGCCCGCCGGCTTCGGCACGACGGTCGCGCGCACGAACCGGCGCTCGCGTCGCGCGGCGTCGCGTCAACCCGTCACGGGCTGCGTGGCGGCGAAGCTCGGCCGCGCCCGCATCGCCGCCTGCGCGCGCTCGATGTTCCGATACTTCGTCAACAGCTCGGCGCCCTCGGGGAACATGCCGACGTAAGCGAGGATCGGCGCGAGGAACAGATCCGCCATCGACAGTTCCGTGCCGACCAGATAGTCGCGCGCGCCGTACGCCGCATCGAGCACCTGCAGATGCTTGTCGATCTCGGGCAGCGCCGCGTCGATCACCGCGTGATCGGGCTGGCCGTTCTCGCCCTTCGGAAACACGTACTGCAGCACATAGCGGCGCACCATCGCGTCGTACGCATGGCAGTTGATCAGGCTGATCCACTGCTCGCCGCGCGCGTGCGCGGTCACGCCCCATTGCGGCAGCAGGCTCGGGCCGTCGAACGCTGCGTCGATGTAGCCGAGGATCGCGCGGGTTTCGTAGAACTCGATCGGCCCGTCACCGAATGCCGGAATGCGGCCGAACGGGTTGTGCGCGAGCACTTCCGGCGAATGGGGCGGCAGCGATTCGAGCGCATAGGCGACGCCCTTCTCCGCGAGCGCCATCCGCACCGTGCGGACATACGTGCTGCGCGGATCGCCGAACACGCGCACCGTTCCCGCGCTGCCTTCCGGGTCCAGCAGGTCGCTGAGCCGGTTGAACACCGACTGCCAGCCGCCCAGGTGCGAATCGCGCGTCTGCTCGCTCGGAAAGCCGCTGTGACGCATGTGCAGGTGCGTACCGCCGTCCTGGTCGGTGAACGTGACCTCGATCAGCGTCTTGAGCTCGGGCGGCATCGACCCCGCCTCCCACGCCCACGTGTAAGCCAGGAAATCGACGCGGTCGACCTTCTGGTATTCGCCGCCCGCGATGTGCTGCGAGCCGTCGCGCCCGCCCATCACGATCCGGTACTTGCCGCCGACCCGCGCGTCGGCACTCGCTTCGACCACGCTCATCCCGCGCGGGCAATGCCAGGCCGCCAGCGCGGTCTCGCTGGTGAACGCGTCGAACACGCGTTCGCGCGGCGCGCGGATGAAGCGGTCCATTTCCAGATGAAACGTCGCTGCTTGACTCATGGCTTCTCCTCCGGGGACGGAGCGGGTGGCCAGGCGTCGCCGGCGTCGCGCTCCGCGCTCGACAGTTCGACGAACACCTTCAGACGATCGAGGCTGTCTTCCCAGAACTGGCGATAGGTTTCGAGCCAGCCGTGCGCATCGCGCATCCCGTCGGCGCGCAGCCGGCAGATCCGCCAGCGCGCGTCGACTTCCCGTTCGATCAGTCCCGCCTCGGACAGCACGCGCAGGTGCTTCGACACCGCCGGTGCCGAGATGTCGAACGGCCGGGCCAGCTCGCCGACGGGCGCCGCACCCTCGGCCAGCCGCAACAGGATCGCGCGGCGGGTCGGGTCGGCCAGTGCGGCGAACACCGCGGACAGGGAATCGGATGGAGAACGCATGATATCATTTAACTTCAAGGTTAAATGAGAGTCAAGCAAAGGACGCGCGAGGTGAACGCGACGACATCGATGGGGATGGACAGGCGGCGCAACGCCGCGACATTCGCGCGCCGCCGTTACGCGGGCGGGGCGGCCCGCCTTACAGGCACACCGGTTCCGGCTCCAGCTCGACGCCGAATTTCGCGCGCACGTCGTCCTGGATCGCCCGGGCGAGCGCGATCACGTCCGCGCCCGTCGCGCCGCCGCGATTGACGAGCACGAGCGCCTGCCGGTCGTGCACGGCCGCCGCGCCGAGCGCGCGCCCTTTCCAGCCGCTGCGGTCGATCAGCCAGCCGGCCGCGAGCTTCACCTGCCCGTCCGGCTGCGGATACGACACGATATCGGGCGCCTGTGCGCGCAGCGCGTCGAACTGCGCCGCGCCGATCACCGGGTTCTTGAAGAAGCTGCCCGCGTTGCCGAGCGCGAGCGGATCGGGCAGCTTCGCGCGACGGATCGCGACCACCGCGTCGAATACGTCGCGCGGCGTCGCCGCGTCCGGCGCGATGCCGCGCGCATCGAGCTCGCGCGACACGTCCGCATAGCCGAGCCGCGCCGTCCAGCGCTTCGGCAGCCGGAACGTCACCGACACGATCGCGAAGCGCCCGCGGCCTTCCCGCTTGAAGAAGCTGTCGCGATAGCCGAACGCGCAGCGCGCGGCATCGAAGCGCTCGCTGCGGCCCGTCGCGAGCTCGACGGCGACGAGCGACTCGAAATACGTCTTCATCTCGAGCCCGTACGCGCCGATGTTCTGGATCGGCGCGGCGCCGACCGTGCCCGGGATCAGCGCGAGGTTCTCGAGCCCGGCCATGCCCTGCGCGAGCGTCCATGCGACAAATTCGTGCCAGTTCTCGCCGCCGCCCGCCTCGACGACCCACGCGTCGTCGTCCTCGCGCACGACGCGGCGCCCGGCGATCTCGTCGAGCAGCACGAGGCCGTCGAAATCGCGCGTGAACACGACGTTGCTGCCGCCGCCGAGCACCAGCAGCGGCAGGTTCGCGACGCGCGCGTCGCGATGCAGCGCCTCGAACTGCCCGGCGTGCGTCACGCGCGCGGCCAGCCGCGCGGACACGTCGAACCCGAACGTGTTGTGCGCGGCGAGCGGGTGATCGGGAAGCAACGACAGGGTGGAATCGGCTGGAAGCATCGGCAATTGCGCTCGGGCGTGCCCGGGCGGCACGCGGCCGGCCTTGGGCAAACGAAGGGGCATCGGTAAAATGGCGAACAGTCCGCAATTATAGCGAGTGCCCGCGCGCGAGCCGGGTGCGCGCGTTTTACAGGAGAATGCCATGCCAACGTTCGACGTCGTCAGCGAAGCGAACATGATCGAAGTGAAGAACGCCATCGAGCAGTCGAACAAGGAAATTTCGACGCGCTTCGATTTCAAGGGCTCCGACGCGCGCGTCGAGCAGAAGGAACGCGAGCTGACGCTGTTCGCCGACGACGATTTCAAGCTCGGCCAGGTCAAGGACGTGCTGATCAGCAAGCTGGCGAAGCGCAACGTCGACGTGCGCTTCCTCGACTACGGCAAGATCGAGAAGATCGGCGGCGACAAGGTCAAGCAGGTCGTGACCGTCAAGAAGGGCGTGACGGGCGATCTCGCGAAGAAGATCGTGCGGCTCGTCAAGGACAGCAAGATCAAGGTGCAGGCGAGCATCCAGGGCGACGCGGTGCGCGTGTCGGGCACGAAGCGCGACGACCTGCAGAGCGTGATCGCGCTGCTGCGCAAGGACGTGACCGACACCCCGCTCGACTTCAACAACTTCCGCGACTGACCGGTCGCACGCTCCCGCCGGGCCGCGCTGCGCGCCCGGCGCGTTGCTTCAGGCCGGCTGTTCCGGCCGGCTCGTCAGGCCTTCCCGCCGTCCTGCGCGTTGCCGTTCGCGGCCGCCTTCTTCTTGTCGCCGATCCGGCTTTCCTGCCCCGCCAGCAGCTTCGAGATGTTGCCGCGATGGCGCCACACCAGCAGCACGCTCATCGCGAGTACCGCCCACGCGACCGGGTTGTGGTTCGTGCCGAACAGGAACACGTCGAACACCGGCGCGAACACCGCCGCGACGAGCGCCGCGAGCGACGAGTAGCGGAAGAAGAACGCGATGATCAGCCAGGTCAGCGCGGTCGCGAGCCCGAGCACCGGATGCACCGCGAGCAGCACGCCGGCCGCCGTCGCGACGCCCTTGCCGCCCTGGAAGCGGAAGAACACCGGGTACAGGTGGCCGAGGAACACGGCGATGGCGACGCACGCGATCGCGACATCGGGCAGGCCGAAGCGCCGCGCGAGCCAGACCGCGATCCAGCCCTTGAACGCGTCGCCGACGAGCGTCAGGATCGCCGCCTTCTTGTTGCCGCTGCGCAGCACGTTGGTGGCACCGGGATTCTTCGACCCGTACGAGCGGGGATCGGCCAGGCCCATCGCGGTGCTGACGACGACGGCGAACGACACCGAACCGATCAGGTAGGCAGCGAGGGTGGCGAGCAGGATCTGCATGCGGAGGACTCTTCTTTCAGCGTATCGATGGACGGACGGCTGCGCGGGGGCAAACCGAAGCGGCGCTCATTCTACCGAAGCGGCGCGGGCCGCCACGAAGGTGAAACCCTCAGTCGACGCTCGCGCACTGCACCGGCTTCGCGTCGAGCAGCGCCGTCAGCACGCCGGGCGCGAGACTGACGAGATAGCCGCGGCGGCCGCCGTTCAGGTAGATCGTCGGCAAGTCGAGGATCGTCGCCTCGACGTACACCGGCATGGCCTTGCGGGTGCCGAACGGCGACGTGCCGCCGACGAGATAGCCCGAATGGCGGTTCGCGACCTCGGGCTTGCACGGCTCGACGCGCTTCGCGCCGATCTGCCGCGCGAGGTTCTTCGTCGACACCGTGCGGTCGCCGTGCATCAGGACGATCAGCGGCTTCGCCTGCTCGTCCTCCATCACGAGCGTCTTCACGACGACGTGCTCGTCGACGCCGAGCTGGCGCGCGGACTCGCCGGTGCCGCCGTGCTCGACGTAATCGTATGGATGCTCGCCGAACGCGACGCCGTGGCGGCGCAGCAGTTGGGTCGCAGGCGTTTCCGACACATGTCTCGATTTGCTCATGGCGGCATTCTAATGGGGAACGGCCGCCGGCACCGCCGACGGCATACTCGCGGCCCGCTGGCCGGCTACCCCGCCATCATCATTGCGCGCGCCGCGAAGCGCTATTGACCGAATGGCCGATTGTGGCGCGTGCGCCGGCATGGCACGATCGCTCGCACGCTTTGTCCCGCCGCGCGCCGGCCGTCCGGCTTATCTTCTGGAAACACCATGACCTCGTCCTCCCGCCCTTGCCCGCCGCTCGACGTCGACGCGCTGCTGGCCGCGCTGCCCGGCCGCATCGCCGACGTTCCCGCGCACTGGGCCGCCCGAACGCCCGAACGCGCGGCGCTGATCGAGGACGCGCGCCGCCTGTCGTATCGCGACCTGTCGCTGGCCATCGATGCCGCGGCCGCGCAGCTTGCCGAGTGCGGCGTGCGCGGCGGCGACCGCGTGATGATCGTCGCGGAAAACTGCGTCGCGCAGATCGTGCTGCTGTTCGCGACGGCCCGCCTCGATGCGTGGGCGCTCATGTCGAACGCGCGGCTGTCGGCCGCCGAGCTCGACGCGATCGCCGCGCATGCGCGCCCGAAGCTGATCGCGTTCGCCGAGGAAGCGTCGCCGGACGCGCGCGTGCATGCGGCGCGCCACGGCGCGACGCCCGCCGCCCCCGCGCCGGCGATCGACGTCGGCGCGTGGTCGTACCGCGTCGATGCCGACGCGCCCGGCGAGCCGGTGGCCGCGGACGGCGCGGCGCAATGCGCGGCGCTGATCTACACCACCGGCACGACGGGCACGCCGAAGGGCGTGATGCTGTCGCACCGCAACCTGCTGTATGTCGCGGCGACGTCGAGCGCGCTGCGGCGCGTGTCGCCCGACGACGTCGTCTATACGGTGCTGCCGGTGTCGCACGTGTACGGCCTCGCGTCGGTCTGCCTCGGCAGCCTGTACGCGGGCGCGACGCTGCGGCTCGTGCCGCGCTTCTCGCCGGAGGCCGTGCGCGTCGCGCTGGCCGACGAAGGCGTGACGATCTTCCAGGGCGTGCCCGCGATGCACGCGAAGCTGCTCGAGCATCTGCACACGCACGGCCACGCCTGGCGCGCGCCGCGCCTGCGTTTCGCGTATTCGGGCGGCTCGCCGCTCGACGCCGACCTGAAGGCGCGCGTCGAGAGGCTCTACGGCGTGGCGCTGCACAACGGCTACGGGATGACCGAAAGCAGCCCGACGATCGCGCAGACGCCGCTCGACGCGCCGCGCGCCGACTCCTCGGTCGGCATGCCGATCCCGGGCGTCGAGATGCGCATCGTCGGGCCGGACGGGCACGACCTGCCGCTGGGCGAGATCGGCGAGGTCTGGGTGCGCGGCCCGAACGTGATGCTCGGCTACTACCGCAATCCGGATGCGACGCGCGCGGCGGTCACGCCGGACGGCTGGCTGAAGACCGGCGATCTCGCTCGGCAGGACGCCGACGGCGCGGTGACGATCGCCGGACGCAGCAAGGAGCTGATCATCCGCTCGGGCTTCAACGTGTATCCGGTCGAGGTCGAACAGGTGCTGAACGCGCACCCGGACGTCGTGCAGGCGGCCGTGATCGGCCGCGCGATCGACGGCAACGAGGAAGTGCTCGCATTCGTCGAGCTCGTGCCGGGCGCGACGGCGACCGAAGCCGCGCTGCACGACTGGTGCGCGGCGCGGCTCGCGCCGTACAAGCGGCCCGCGCACATTCGCGTGCTCGCCGCGCTGCCGGCCGCGTCGACCGGCAAGGTGCTCAAGCACAAGCTGCGCGACATGGTCTGACCCACGCCGGCCGCGCCTGCGCTGGCCTCGGCTAGCCGCGCGGATGGTGCTGCGCGTGCAGCGTGCGCAGGCGCTCGCGCGCGACGTGCGTATAGATCTGCGTCGTCGAGATGTCGCTGTGGCCGAGCAGCATCTGCACCACGCGCAGGTCCGCGCCGTGGTTCAGCAGATGGGTCGCGAACGCATGCCGCAGCGTGTGCGGCGACAGGTGCGCGCGCACGTCGGCCTGCTGCGCGTGGCGCTTGATGATGTTCCAGAATTGCTGGCGCGTCATGCCGTCGCCGCGCGCGGTGACGAACAGCGCGTCGGCCGCGCGCGCGCCGAGCAGCGCCGGCCGCGCGTCGCGCAGGTAACGCTCGATCCAGCCGTGCGCGACTTCGCCGAACGGCACGAGCCGCTCCTTCGAGCCCTTGCCCATTACGCGCACGACGCCTTCGTTGAGCCCGACCTCGACCGTCTTCAGCGTCACGAGCTCGCTCACGCGCAGCCCGCTCGCGTACATCAGCTCGAGCATCGTGCGGTCGCGCAGGCCGAGCGGCGTCGCGACGTCGGGCGCGCCGAGCAGCGCCTCGACCTGTGCCTCGGAGAGCGTCGACGGAAACCGCGCCGCCTGCTTCGCGGACGTGACGCGCAGCGTCGGGTCCGCGCTCGCGCGATGCTCGCGCACGGCCCAGCCGAAATAGCGGCGAAACACCGACAGCCGCCGGTTCGACGACGTCGCCTTGCCGTCGCTGCGCGACGCGATGTAGCCGGTCACCATCATCTCGTCGGCGCGGTCGAGCGGCGCGTCGTGCGTCGTCGCGAGCCACTGCGAAAACAGCACCAGATCGCGCCGGTATGCGTCGAGCGTATTGCGCGCGAGGCCGTGCTCGAGCCACAGCGCATCGCAAAACACGTCGATCGACGCCCGGCTCGCGAGCAGCGCGGGCGACGGTGCGGCCGATTCGTCGTCGGCCTCCAGGGAAAGCAGCGGTTCGCTCATCGGTACGGCACGCCCTCGTGCGCGAGCAGCCAGCGCTTCACCCGCAGGTAATAGCCTTCGTCGTCGTGGTTCGCGAAGCCGCCGAGGCCGCCGGCCGCGACCACGCGATGGCACGGGATCACGAGCGGAAAATAGTTCGCGCCGCACGCCTGGCCGACCGCGCGCGGCGCGCTGCCGATCTGCTTCGCGACCTGTCCGTAGGTCAGCACCACGCCGGGCGGAATCTCGCGGATCGCCTGCCATACCCGGTGCTGGAACGCGGTGCCCACCTCGGCGAGCGGCAGGTCGAAGCTTGCCGACGCGCGCTCGAAATAGCGCTCGATCTGCTCGACCGCGCGCTTCGCGAGCAGCGTGTCCGGATCGACGTTCTTCACCGATACGGGCAGGTAGACGATCTCGCGCACCACCGACGCATCCGTTCGGACGCCGATCTTGCCGAATGGCGCATCGATCACTGCATTGAACATCGTTATCTCCTGTCGACCAGGGTTAGGGCACCCGCGCGTTGGCGCGCCCGCCGCCGTCGCATCGAATCGACACTGTACGCCGCCTTCATGCCGCACGCAGCGCCCACTCGACGTGCTCGCGCACGAGCGGCGACGGATCGTCCGCACGCGCGCGCAGCGCGGCGACGATCGCGTCCCGCGCACCCGGCGCGAGCCGCCCGGCCGGCGCGCGCAGCGCATTGCCGAGCCCCACCGCGAGATTGCGCAGCCAGCATTCGTGGCCGATGCGCCGGATCGCGCTGCCCTGCATCCGCGTGTCGAACTCGTCCGCGCTCCAGCCGAACAGCTCGACGAGCGTCGCGCGATCGAGCCCGTGCCGCACGTCGAAATCGGCAACCGGCGCCGCCTGCGCGAACTTGTTCCACGGACAGACGAGCTGGCAATCGTCGCAGCCGTACACGCGATTGCCGATCAGCGGCCGCAGCGGCTCGGGGATGCTGCCTTTCAGTTCGATCGTCAGATACGAAATGCAGCGCCGCGCGTCGACGCGGTACGGCGCGACGATCGCGCCGGTCGGGCACGCGCCGATGCAGCGCGTGCAGCTGCCGCAATGCGCGCCCGGGGTTTCGGGCGCCGCGTCGGGCGCGGTCTGCGCATCGGTCGGCAGCGGGATGTCGACGTAGATCTCGCCGAGGAAGAACAGCGAACCCGCGTCGCGCTGCAGCAGCAGCGTGTGCTTGCCGCGCCAGCCGATGCCCGCCTTCTGCGCGAGTTCGACCTCGAGCACCGGCGCGGAATCGGTGAACACGCGGTGGCCGAACGCGCCGATCTCGCGCTCGATGCGCTCGGCGAGCGTCTGCAGGCGATTGCGCAGCACCTTGTGATAGTCGCGGCCGCGCGCATAGATCGACACGACGGCGGCCTGCGGATCGTCGAGCCGCGCCAGTTCGCGCGCGCGCCAGTCGCGCGGCGCGCGCGTGCCGGACGCGTCGCCCTGCATGTCGCCGGCGAGCGTGTCGGCCGGCAGATAGGCGAGCCGCGCGGAGATCACGCGTCGCGTACCGGCCACAAGTTCGGCCGGCCGCGCGCGTTTCATCCCATGTTTCGCCATATAATCCATTTCGCCGTGGCATCCGGCTTCCAGCCAGGCGGCGAGGCCCGCTTCGGCATCCGAGAGATCGGTATCGCTGATGCCGATCGCCCCGAAACCCAATTCGTGCCCCCACGCCCTGATGCGCGTGGCGAGCGCAGTCAACGCCGCATCGTCGAGGACGCACGGCGCCGCGCCTTCGACCTCGGTCGAAGGCGTATCGGATGCGGCGAGTTCCGGTAATCGGTTCATCGCACTATTTTACGAGAATGCCAGCTCCGCACAGCCACACGCCCCATGCCGCCACGCTGCCCGCCCCGCTCGCGGAGCGCGTGATCGCGCTCGCCGACGAAGCGGCGACCGAGGCCTTCGGCGCACGCTTCGCGCAGGCGCTCGAAGCGGCGCGCGCCGAACTGACCCGCGCGCACGCGTTCGACGGCCTGCAGATCCAGCTCATCGGCGATCTCGGCGCGGGCAAGACGACCCTCGTGCGCGCGCTCCTGCGCGGCCTCGGCCATCGCGGCCGCGTGCGCAGCCCGACCTACACGCTGGTCGAGCCGTATGCGCTCGAACGCGACGATGGGGAACTCGAGGTCTATCACTTCGATCTGTACCGTTTCAATGATCCGGCCGAATGGTCCGACGCGGGCTTTCGCGAATATTTCAATTCCAGCGCGATCTGCCTCGTCGAATGGCCGCAACAGGCAGGCACGCTGCTTGGCGTGCCCGATCTGGTCTTCTCGCTCGACGTGGACGGCGACGGCCGCGCCCTCACCGTCCGGGCGTACAGCGCTTCAGGAATCGCATGTCTCGAAAGATGTTGATCAAACCGTTCCGCTCGATCGAATCGGCGGCCACCGCGACGCATAACTGGCGGCGCCGGCAGATCCTGTGCGCGGGCGCGTCGACGCTGGTGCTCGGCCTCGCGGTGCCGCGGCTCGCGCACGCGACGTCGGTGCTCGGCGTGCGGGTGTGGCCCGCGCGCGATTACACGCGCGTGACGATCGAATCCGACCAGCCGCTGCAGAATACCCAGCAGCTGCTGCAGGGCCCCGACCGCCTCGTCGTCGACCTGAGCGGGCTCGACCTCGACCAGGCGCTGCGCGACCTCGTGTCGAAGATCGCGCCGAACGATCCGCAGATCCACTCGGTGCGCGTCGGCCAGTACCAGCCGCACGTCGTGCGGATGGTGTTCGACCTGAAGGGCTCGGTGAAGCCGCAGGTGTTCACGCTGCCGCCGGTCGGCACCTACAAGTACCGCCTCGTGTTCGACCTGTATCCGGCCGTCGCGCCCGATCCGCTGACCGACCTGATCGCGCAGACCGAACGCAAGGAACAGCAGCTCAACGAAGCCACGCGCGCGCAGCAGGTGCAGCCGCCGACCGCGCTGAGCGGCCCGACGCAGCCGCCGACGGGCAACGACAACAGCGACGCATTCTTCCAGCGCTTCGCGCAGAATACCCCGAACGCACCCGCGCCGCACGCGCCGCCCGCCGCGCCGGCGAAGCCCGCGGTCAAGCCGCCGCCCGTCGTCGCGCGCAAGGATGACGACGACGAGGCCGACGACACCTACAAGTTCACCGCGCCGAAAGCCGGCAAGGGCGGCACGGTGCGCCTGCTGACGGTCGCGATCGACCCGGGCCACGGCGGCGAGGATCCGGGCGCGATCGGCGGCGGCGGCACGTACGAGAAGCACGTCGCGCTCGACATCGCGAAGAAGCTGCGCGCGAAGATCGACGCCGCGCCGAACATGCGCGCGATGATGACGCGCGACGCCGACTTCTTCGTGCCGCTCAACGTGCGCGTGCAGAAGGCGCGCCGCGTCGGCGCGGACCTGTTCGTGTCGATCCACGCGGACGCGTTCACGACGCCGTCTGCGCGAGGCTCGTCGGTGTTCGCGCTGTCGGACCACGGCGCGTCGAGCGCGGCGGCCCGCTGGCTCGCGAACAAGGAGAACGCGTCGGACCTGATCGGCGGCATCAACATCAAGACCCAGGACGCGGCCGTGAGCCGCGCGCTGTTCGACATGTCGACGACCGCGCAGATCCGCGACTCGATGCGCTACGGCAACTACGTGCTGAAGGAAGTCGGCGGCATCAACAAGCTGCACAAGGGCTCGGTCGAGCAGGCCGGGTTCGCGGTGCTGAAGGCGCCCGACATTCCGTCGATCCTCGTCGAGACCGCGTTCATCAGCAACCCGGACGAAGAGCGCCGGCTGAACGACGACAGCTACCGCGACGAGATGGCCGACGCGATCTTCCGCGGCATCAAGCGCTATTTCGCGGCGAACCCGCCGCTCGCGAAGAGCCGGATGGCCTGACGGCCGTTTGCGCTGCGCCGCCGGCCGGGCACCGCTCGGCCGGCGCGCGTCACGACGCCGCGACGCGGCGCACCCGCTTCCCGCCGAACACGTTCACCGCGAGCCCGCCCATCACGAGCGCGGCGCCCACCAGCTGCGCGCGCGTCAGGTGCTCGTCGAGCAGCAGCGCCGACGACGCGATGCCGATGATCGGCACCAGCAGCGAGAACTGCGCGACCTGCGCGGCCGGATAGCGCGACAGCAGGCGGCTCCACAACCCATAGCCGAGCAGCGTCGCGACGAACGCGAGATAGACGACCGCGAAGATCGACGCGCCGCTCAGCCCGGCGAGCGCGGCCGCGATCCGCTGCGGCCCCTCGAAGCCCAGCGACAGCAGGAAGAACGGCACCGGCGGCACGAGGCTCGCCCACACGACGAGCGACACGAGGTTGGCCTGCCCGACCTTCTTCGTGACGATATTGCCGAATGCCCACATCGCGGCCGAGCCGATCGTCAGCAGGAAGCCGGCCAGCGTCATCGCGCGGCCGCCCTGAGACGCGATCACGACGAGGCCGCCGGCGGCGATCGCCAGGCCGACCAGGTTCTGCGCGCGCAGCCGCTCGCCGAGGAACACCATCGCGAACACGAGCGTGAAGAACGCCTGCGACTGCAGCACGAGCGATGCCAGCCCGGCCGGCATCCCGACGTACATCGCGGTGAACAGCAGCACGAACTGGCCGAGCTGGATCGTCGCGCCGTACAGCACGAGCAGCCGCCACGAAACCTGCGGCCGGCGCACGAAGAACACCGCCGGCACCGCCGCGAGCGTGAAGCGCAGCGCACCGAGCAGCATCGGCGGCATGCCGTGCAGCCCGACCTTGATCACGACGAAGTTCACGCCCCACGCCAGAATCACGACCAGCGCCAGCAGCAGATCCTTCGGGGCCATCATCTTCGTCTCCTTGTCTTGTCGTAGCGTGTCGCGACGCATGCAGCCGGCCAGTTTACCGGCCTTTGGCGCGCCGTCCGGAATCCCGCGCACGCGGCATGGATTCGGCGCGGCCGCCGGTGCGGGAATGCAAGAACCGTACCGCGCGACGCGCCGCGCGCAGCCGGCCGGGCGCCAAGTACAATGACCCGCATCCCCGCCGCGTCAACAGGATCCGCCATGACCGACTCCATTCAAGCCCTGCTGAAGCCGCACGTGCGCGACATCGGCAACCTGCAGGTGCGCCGCACGCTGCCGGCGCTCGCCGCGCGTCTCGTCGGCCCGTTCATCTTCTTCGATCACATGGGGCCCGCGACGCTGCCGGCCGGCACGGGCCTCGACGTGCGCCCGCATCCGCACATCGGGCTCGCGACCGTCACCTACCTGTTCGACGGTGCGATCCTGCACCGCGACAGCCTCGGCTCGCTGCAGGAAATCGTGCCCGGCGACGTCAACTGGATGACGGCCGGGCGCGGCATCGTCCATTCGGAGCGCACGCCGGACGCATTGCGCGAGCGCGGCCACGCCGTGCACGGGATCCAGACCTGGGTCGCGCTGCCGCTCGAACACGAGACCGACGAGCCGTCGTTCGAGCACCACGCAGCCGCGACGCTGCCGAAACGGGCCGCGGACGGCGTGTCGCTGACGGTGATCGCCGGCGACGCGTTCGGCCTGCGCTCGCCCGTCACGACCTTCTCGCGCACGCTGTACGTCGCCGCCGAGTTCGCGGCCGGCGGCAGCCTCGTGCTCGACCCGTCCCATCAGGAACGCGCGGTCTACCTCGTCGAAGGCGACCTGACGATCGACGGCACGCCGCTCGAAGCGGCGCAAATGGCCGTGCTCGCGCCGGGCGCGACCGTCGCGCTCGCGAGCGGCGCCGGCGCGCGCGTGATGGTGCTCGGCGGCGACCGCCTCGAAGGCGAACGCTTCATCGACTGGAATTTCGTCGCGAGCAGCCGCGACGCGATCGAGCGCGCGAAGGACGCCTGGACGCGGCAGGAGATGGGCAAGGTGCCCGGCGAGACCGAGTGGATTCCGCTGCCCGAACGCAAGCCGCGTTGAAAAACCCGGCTGCCGCCCCCATCCTGCCCTCATTCGAACTCAAGAGAACGCCATGGACACCACGCTTGCCACTTTCGAGAAAGACGTCATCGAAGCGTCGCTGGACACGCCCGTGCTGGTCGACTTCTGGGCGCCGTGGTGCGGCCCGTGCAAGACGCTCGGCCCGCTGCTGGAAAAGCTCGAAAGCGACTACGCGGGCCGCTGGAAGCTCGTGAAGGTCAACGTCGACGAGAACCAGGAACTGGCCGCGCACTTCCAGACGCGCAGCATTCCGCACGTGATCGCGTTCGCCGACGGGCGTCCGGTCGACCAGTTCGTCGGCGTGCTGCCCGAAGGGCAGCTGCGCGCGTTCCTCGACCGGCTGCTGCCCGCGCCGGAAGAAGCCGAGCGCCGCGCCGCGCAGTTCGCGATGGCGGAATCGCGCTTCGACGACGCGCTCGGCCACCTCGAGGCCGCGCTCGCGCTGAACCCCGGCTTCGACGACGCGCGGCTCGACCTGATCGAGCTGCTGCTCGCGCACAACCAGGTGGACGCGGCACGCGCCGAGACCGAGCGCCTGTCGCCGCAGGTCAAGCAGAACGGCGACGCGCGCTACCAGGCGATCGTGACCCGTTTCGACGCGCTCGAGGCCACCGCCGACCTGCCGCCGACCGGCGCGCTCGAAGCCCGCATCGCGGCGAATCCGGCCGATCTCGACGCACGCTTCGATCTCGCGCAGAGCCTGATCGCGCGGCGCGCGTACGAAGGCGCGCTGGAGCAGTTGTTCGAAATCGTGCTGCGCGACCGCGCGTACGGCGACGATCTCGGCCGCAAGACGATGATTTCGGTGTTCGAGATGGCCGGCGAGCGCCCCGATCTCGTCGCCGCATGGCGGCGCAAGCTGAGCATGGCGCTCAACTGACCGGAACCGGCGGGCCGGCGGGCGGCGCGGCGCATGCCGGCTGTGCGCCGCCGCGCCTTCGTTACGCGACGGCCCGCGCTGCGATCGCCCGCAGCGCATGCGCTGCGGCCGCGAAGCCGAAGCTCGCGGTCACGCACACGCTCGAGCCGAACCCCGCGCAGTTGAGCCCCGCGACGTGCGCGGCCGCGGACGGCTCCGCGCCGTCCTCGAGATCGCAGGCGGCAGCTTCCGGATAGATCAGCGGCTCGTCCGAATACACGGCACTGACCTTGAAGCGCGCCTTCGGCCCGCGCGGAAAGCCGTGCTGCTTGCGCAGCTGCGCGCGCACCTTCGACAGCAGCGGATCCTGGATCGTCAGCGCGAGATCGTCGATGCGGATCCGGGTCGGGTCGAGCTGGCCACCCGCGCCGCCGACCGTGACGAGCGGCTGCCCTTTTTCCACGCACCACGCGATCAGCGCGACCTTCGTGCGCACGCTGTCGATCGCGTCGATCACGTAGTCGAAACCGCCGCCGAGCAGCGCGTCGAAATTGTCCGGCTCCGCGAAATCCTCGATCCGGTTCACGCGGCACGCGGGATCGATCAGCGCGATCCGCTCGGCCATCGCGTCGACCTTCGGCTTGCCGTAGTTGCCGTCGAGCGCGTGGATCTGCCGGTTCGTGTTGCTCTCGGCGACGTTGTCGAGATCGACGAGCGTCAGCGTGCCGATCGCGCTGCGCGCGAGCGCCTCGGCCGTCCACGAGCCGACCCCGCCGATGCCGATCACCGCGACGTGCGCGCGCTCGAACGCGGCGAGCGCCGGCGCGCCGTACAGCCGCGCGATGCCGCCGAAGCGCCGGGCGCGATCCACGTCAAGCTGAGTTGTCGGGGTCGGGGTAAGATCAGAGGTTACCGGGGCGGTGTGCGTGGAGGACATGGCGGCAAGGAAAACGTAAGTCGTGCAAGCCCTGTATTTTGCCTGATCTCCCTGTCACCACGCGCCACTGTGCACGCACGTTTCTTCCGCCTTCGCTATACTGGCCCCAGATTGAAGCGTTTGCATAACATGACGACACTCGCCGATCTCCGCATCAATTATTCGCGTGCTTCGCTCGACGAAGCCGACGCCGCCCCGAACCCCTTCGCCCAGTTCGACCGCTGGTTCAAGGAGGCGCTCGCCGCCAAGCTTCCCGAGCCGAACACGATGACGCTCGCCACCGTCGGCGAGGGCGGCCAGCCGTCCGCGCGCATCGTGCTGATCAAGGCCGTCGACGAACGCGGGTTCGTGTTCTTCACCAATTACCAGAGCCGCAAGGGCCACGACCTCGCCGCGCATCCGTATGCCGCGCTGCTGTTCTACTGGATCGAGCTCGAGCGGCAGGTGCGCATCGAAGGCCGCATCGAGAAGACGACCGACGAGGAAAGCGACCGCTATTTCGCGTCACGGCCGCTCGGCTCGCGCATCGGCGCATGGGCGTCGGAACAGAGTGCGGTGATCGACAGCCGCGCGACGCTCGAAGCGCGCGAAAAGGAAATCAGCACGCGCTACGGCGACGACCCGCCACGGCCGCCGCACTGGGGCGGCTACCGCCTCGTGCCCGAGTCGATCGAGTTCTGGCAGGGCCGCCCGTCGCGGCTGCACGACCGGCTGCTGTATACCCGCGACGCCGCGGCGCCGCACGGCTGGACGATCTCGCGCCTGTCGCCGTAACCGCCGCCGCTGCACCCCGCGCAGCACCGCTCGTATTTCGTATTGCATCCGGGCGCCCGCCGAACGGGCGGGCGCCGGTCAAGAAGCTTGGCTGTATTCGATTCAACGGACAACGGAGATTCCAAATGTTCTGGGAAAAGAAGCTGGCACAGTGGGCAGACGAAGTACGGGCGAAGGCGAACATTCCCGCGCGCCTCGTGTTGTGGAACGGCGATCAGCTCGATTTCGGCACGTTCGCCGCGCCGCAGGTCACGTTGAAGGTCAACAGCGCGTCGGCGCTGCCGCTGCTGCTCGAACCGAGCCTCGACAACCTCGGCGAGGCGTACGTGAAGGGCAAGATCGACATCGAGGGCAAGCTGTCCGACATCATCAACATCGGCTACTCGCTCGCGCGCAGCACGGTGACGAGCGCGAGCAAGCTCGCGCGCGTGAAGCGCTACTTCAGCCACACGAAGGGCACCGACAAGAAGGCGATCCAGTATCACTACGACGTCTCGAACGAGTTCTACAGGCTGTGGCTCGACGAGAACATGGTCTACTCGTGCGCGTACTTCGAGAACGGCGACGAGGATCTCGCGACCGCGCAGATCAAGAAGATCGACCACATCCTCACCAAGATCCGGCTGCAGCCGGGCCAGCGCCTGCTCGACATCGGCTGCGGCTGGGGCGCGCTGGTGCTGCGCGCGGCGAGCAAGTTCGGCGCGCAGTGTCTCGGCGTGACGCTGTCGCAGAACCAGTTCGACCTCGCGACCGAGCGCGTGAGGGCGGCCGGGCTGCAGGACAAGATCGAGATCCGCCTGCAGGACTACCGTGAGATCGACGGCCAGTTCGACCGCATCACGAGCGTCGGGATGTTCGAGCACGTCGGCCGCAAGAACCTGCCGCTCTACTTCTCGCGCGTGCGCGAGCTGCTCGCCGACGACGGCATCGCGATGAACCACGGCATCACGTCGACCGATGCCGAAAGCGGCGAAACCGCGCTCGGCGGCGGCGAGTTCATCGACCGCTACGTGTTCCCGGACGGCGAGCTGCCGCACATCAGCCTCGCGCTCGAGGCCGCGCAGCGCGGCGGGCTCGAAACGATTGACGTCGAGAGCCTGCGGCGGCACTATGCGCGCACGCTCGACATCTGGACCGACAACTTCGAGGCGAAGGCCGAGGCAGCCAGACAACTCGTCGACGACGAAAAATTCCGCATCTGGCGCGTGTACCTCGCCGGCTGCGCGTATGCATTCGAGCACGACGACGTGTCGATCTTCCAGATCGTGTGCCGCAAGGCCGGGCAAAGCGCGAAAACGCTGCCGTGGTCGCGGCGCTATATGTACGAACACGCGCTGCCGCGCTAGGCGGCGCTTCACGCACGGCATGCATGGGTGACGGCAGGACGCGGCGCAAGGCGCCGCCAGGACCACAACAACGGGACGACGATCCGGACGGCATGCGCGCCGACGGGCAATTCGACCTGTTCGGCACAGCGCCGGACGACACCGGCGCGGTTCCGGCTGTGGCCGGCGACCCTGTCGCGCCCGCGCCGCCCGCTGCCGGCGCCGTCCCGCCCGTAGCGGATGCGGGCCGCCCGCCGCGCCCCGCCGACACGCCCCCGCGTCGCGCCGCCGCCAGCGGCGACACCCCGTCGACCGGCATGCTGTGGGACGACCCGGCCCCACCGCCCGCGCCATCGAAAGGCCGGCGCCGACGCGGCGTCGCGCCCGCGCCGGTGGCCGCCGACGTCGCGGCCGCCGCGGCCGGGCTGCCGCCGAACGTGCGGCTCGGCACGTCGTCGTGGTTCTTCCCCGGCTGGAACGGCATCGTCTACGACGGCGATTTCGCGCAGACGAAGCTGTCGCGCGAAGGGCTCGAAGCGTATGGCGCGCATCCGCTGCTCAAGAGCGTGAGCCTCGACCGGTCGTTCTACGGCCCGCTGTCCGTCGCCGACTACCTGCGCTACGCGCAGCAGGTGCCGGACGATTTCCGTTTCGTCGTCAAGGCGCCGGCATCGGTCACCGACGCGGTCATGCGCGGCCGGCGCGGCGAGCCGTCCGGGCCGAATCCGACCTTCCTGAACGCGCAGCTCGCCACCGACGAGTTCGTCCGGCCGTGCCTCGACGGGCTCGGCACGAAGGCCGGCGTGCTGGTGTTCCAGTTCTCGCCGCTGCCGGACACGCTGCTCGCCAACCCCGCCGCGCTGATCGACCGGCTCGGCGCGTTCTTCGCGGCGCTGCCGCCGCTGCCGCCCGAACCGGACACGCCGCGCTACGCGATCGAGATCCGCGATGCGAGCCTGCTCACGCCGCGCTTCATCCGTACGCTCGCCGCGCATGGCGTGCGCTATTGCGTCGGCCTGCACGCGCGAATGCCCGACCCGCTCAGGCAGGCGGCCGCGCTTGCGCTGCTCGACGGCGACGCGCCGGGCCCGCTGATCGTGCGCTGGAGCCTGCACGGCGGCTTCAAGTACGAACAGGCGAAAGCGAAGTACGAGCCGTTCGACCGGCTCGTCGACGAGGATCCGCACACGCGCTCGGCACTCGCCGAGCTGGCCGCGCGCTATGCGATGGCCGGCCAGCCCGTGATCATCACGATCAACAACAAGGCGGAAGGCTCCGCGCCGCTGTCGTGCATCGCGCTCGCGCGCGAGATCGCCGCCGCGTGCGCGAACTGGCGCGGCGAGGCGGCCTGACGCCGTATCAGCCGTTCACGCGCCGCGCGACGACTTCAGCCGGTGCGCGAACTTCTGGCGGAATTTCGCGAGCTTCGGCCCGATCACGACCGAGCAATACCCCTGGCCGGGATTCTGCGCATAGTAGTTCTGGTGATAGTCCTCGGCCGGCCAGTAGTTGCCGTCGAGCGGCACGACCTGCGTGACGATCGGCTGCCCGAACACCTGCTCGCGCTCGAGCGTGCGGATCACGTCAAGCGCGGTGTCGCGCTGCGCGTCCGAATGCGTAAACACGGCCGACCGGTATTGCGTACCGACGTCGTTGCCCTGCCGGTTGAGCTGGGTCGGATCGTGCGTCGCGAAGAAAATCTCGAGGATCTCGCGATAGCCGATGCGCGCCGGGTCGAACGTCACGTTGACGACCTCCGCGTGCCCGGTGTCGCCGTCGCACACCTCGCGGTAGCCCGGGTTGCGCGTGTGGCCGCCCGCATAGCCCGATTCGACGGCCGTCACGCCGTCGATGTCGAGGAACACCGCTTCCGTGCACCAGAAGCACCCGCCTCCCAAAGTCGCGGTTTCAAGCATCTCGTTCACCATCCGTTCACTCAAATAGCCGTTGAGAAGGGAGCAGGCGGGAATGCGCGCCGGCTCCCGGCGTTC
The DNA here is from genome assembly GCF_004343775.1 of Burkholderia sp. SRS-46. Taxonomy (GTDB): domain Bacteria; phylum Pseudomonadota; class Gammaproteobacteria; order Burkholderiales; family Burkholderiaceae; genus Burkholderia. Next base: position 250,025 of record NZ_PTXL01000006.1, read on the forward strand.
GTCATGCGCCGTCCGTCCAGTATGGAAACGCGACGCACGGCCGATGCAGCAGTATCGCATTCGCGTCCGGATCGCGTGCCTCGCGCGCAACCACGCGGCCGCGCATTCTCGACTACACTAGCCGACACCCGGCCGCGAACGCACTTCGCTCTGCGGCGGGACACTCGACGCACGCTTCATCCTGCTGCACCGCCGTCCGTTGCGACAGCGCGCTGGATGCTTCAGCGGCCCCCGTTCGCCTCGACGGCTCGCTCGAGCCCGAGGCCGGCAGCCACACCCGCCGGCCCACCGTTGACGCTTCACCCGACGTACCGCATCCGTTTTCGTTTCTCGATGGAAGGCGCCGCCCGCTCGCACCCGAGCGCCGCGGCTGCCGGCAGCTCCGCTCGACCGCGGCGGCCACCCCGCCCGGCCCGTCTCGCATAACAAAGCTGCACGCGGCGCTCACGATCGCGCCGTGCGATGCGGCACCTACCGAGGGCTTTACCATGACCATGCGGCCTGATCCGACGTTTCACGCCTCGCCCGAACTCGCGATGCGCGCGCCGGCCGAATCGTTCGCCTACACCCTGCTGCTCAGCCCCGACTTCTCCCGGCCCGACGCGCTCGCCGTCATCGACGTGCAGCCCGGCTCGTCGACCTACGGCCAGATCGTGCACACGGTGACGATGCCGAACACCGGCGACGAGTTCCACCACTTCGGCTGGAACGCCTGTTCGTCGTCGCTGTCGCCGCTCACCGGCCACGCGTTCCTCGAACGCCGCTACCTGATCATTCCGGGCCTGCGCTCGTCGCGCATCTACATCATCGACACGCATCCGCACCCGACCCAGGCGCGCATCCACAAGATCATCGAGCCCGACGAAGTGTTCAGCAAGACCGGCTACTCGCGGCCGCACACCGTCCACTGCGGCCCCGAGGGCATCTACGTGAGCACGCTCGGCGGCGCCGGCAAGGACGGCATGGACGGCCAGCCGGGCATCTTCATCATGGACTGCGAGACCTTCGACGTGCTCGGCCGCTGGGAGATCGACCGCGGCGTCCAGGACAAGCACTACGACTTCTGGTGGAACCTGCCGCGCGACTACATGGTGTCGAGCGAATGGGCGCTGCCGCCGCAGTTCGAGAACGGCATCGTCCCCTCCGAGCTGCTCGAAAACCGCTACGGGCACCGGCTGCACTTCTGGGACCTGCGCGCACGGCGCAACGTGCAGACGATCGACCTCGGCGAGCAGCACCAGATGGCGCTGGAGGTGCGGCCCGCGCACGACCCCGCGCGCGAGTACGGCTTCCTCGGCGTCGTGATCGACACGACGAACCTCGAAGGGTCGATCTGGACCTGGTGGCGCGAAGGCGGCCGGTTCCACATCGAGAAGACCGCGACGATCCCGGCCGAGCCCGCGCCCGCGGACCAGCTGCCGCCGCTGCTGAAGCCGTTCGGCGCGGTGCCGCCGCTCGTGACCGACATCGACCTGTCGCTCGACGACCGCTTCCTCTACGTGTCCTGCTGGGGCACCGGCGAAATGCGCCAGTACGACGTCACCGACCCGCGCAAGCCGAAGCTGGCCGGCTCGGTCCATATCGGCGGCATCGTGCGGCGCACGCCGCACCCGAACGGCAAGCGGTTCGCGGGCGGGCCGCAGATGGTCGAGATCAGCCGCGACGGCAAGCGGGTGTACTGGACCAACTCGCTGTACTCGACGTGGGACGACCAGTTCTACCCGGACGGCGTGCCGGGCGCGCAAGTGCTCGCGCACGTGGGGCCGGAAGGCGGCCTCACGCTCGCGAACGACTACTGGGTGGCGTTTCCGGACGGCTACCGCGCGCACCAGATCCGCCTCGAAGGCGGCGATTGCTCGACCGACTCGTTTTGCTATCCATCGGCCCGGCCGTGAGCGACCTGCTGCCGTCGCAGCTCGGCCTCTGGTCGGCAGTGCTCGCGAGCGGCCTCTATCACGGGTTCAACCCCGCGATGGGCTGGCCGCTCGCGGTGTCGAACGCGCTGATGGCGCGCCGCGCCCGCGCGCTGGCCGCGGCGCTCGGCTATCTCGCGCTCGGCCACGCGCTCGCGGTGCTGGCGATGATGCTGCCGTTCGGCGCGCTCGCCGCGCTGGTCGCGTGGCAGGCGCCGATCCGGCTCGGCGCGAGCGTGCTCGTGATCGGCTGCGGCGCGGTGCTGCTGTTCCGGCCGCGCCACCCGCGCGTGCTCGCGCGGATCCCGCCGTCGCGGCTCGGGCTGTGGTCGTTCGCGGTCGCGATCGCGCACGGCGCGGGGCTGATGCTCGTGCCGATCTATCTCGGGCTGTGCGGGATCGGCCTCGATCGCGCGCACCGGGCCGCGGCGGCGCTGATCAACGCCAGCCTCGGCATGGCGCTCGCCGTGGCCGTCGCGCACGCGGCCGCGATGATCTCGGCCGGCGGGCTGATGGCCTGGCTCGTCTACCGCTACCTGGGGCTGCGATTCGTGTCGCGGAGCTGGTTCAACCTCGATCGGGTGTGGGCGTCGAGCCTGATCCTGATCGGCGCGCTGTCGCTGGGGCTCGAAGCCGCCACCTGAAAAACCGGCGGCCGCTGCCGCCACACGCGCGCCGCGCCGGTTCCGTCCGCGCGGCGCGATTCCGCTAAAATCGTGCCATGCGTCCCACTTCCAGACCGATCGCCTTGTCGCCCGTCATCCGCCTCGCCCGCTCCCCCCGCCGCGCGTCCGGCGCGCCCGTTTCGTTCCGGAAGGCCGCCCGATGACCCGCGCGACCCCGCCAAACTTCGATGCCGCCGCGTTCCGGCAGGCGCTCGGCCAGTTCGCGACCGGCGTGACCGTCATCACGACGCGCGCGCCGTCCGGGCAGCTGATCGGCATCACCGCCAGCTCGTTCAACTCGGTCTCGCTCGACCCGCCGCTCGTGCTGTGGAGCCTCGCGCACAAGTCGGCATCGATGCCGGTGTTCCGCGGCAACAGCCACTACGTCGTCAACGTGCTCGCGGCGTCGCAGCTCGAGCTGTGCAAGCGCTTCGCGACCTTCAAGGGCGACCGCTTCGAAGGCATCGCGCACGCGGAGGGCAACTCCGGCATGCCGGTGCTCGACGGTGCGATCGCATGGTTCGAGTGCCACAACCGCAGCCGCTACGACGAAGGCGACCACGTGATCTTCGTCGGCGAGGTCGAGCGCTGCGGCGTGCATCCGGACGCCGGCACCGCCGCGCCGCTCGTGTTCCACGGCGGCGCCTTCCACGGCCTCACACGGCTTTGATCGCGCCGGTGCGCGCCAGCGCGACCGGTGGGCCTGCCTCGTCCTTCAACGTCTGCAGCACGATGTTCGAGCGGATGTCCATCACGCCCGGCGCCTTGTACAGGCGATTGAGCACGAAATCGGAATAGTGCTTGAGGTTGTGCGCGAGCACCCGCAGCAGGTAGTGGCTCTCGCCCGTCACGACGAACGCGCCGACCACCTCCGGCCATTCGCGCAGTTCCTCGGCGAAGCGTTCGTGCCATTGCGTCTGCTCGTTGCGCATCGACACCTGCACGAATGCCTCCAGCTCGAAGCCGAGCTTCTCTCGGCTCAGGCATGCGCGGTAATGCTCGATGACGCCCTGGTCTTCCAGCAGGCGCATGCGCCGCAGGCAGGCCGATGGCGACAGCGAAATCCGTTCCGCCAGGTCCAGGTTGCTGATTCTGCCTTCCTCCTGCAGGACCGCCAGAATCCGGCAGTCGGTGGCATCGAGCGTGATCGCGTGCATTTTTGGTCCCCGTTTTCCCTGTGATTCGAATTATCTGCCAATCTGGCGGTTTGTCCATGGCTATTTCGCAAGCACTTTCTGCGAGCGTCCGCCTATCATGCGAAGCATCAATTCGCCGAATCGTCATGCCATGGACACACTCTGGGACATCTCGCCGCCCGTCGATCCCGCCACCCCCGTGTGGCCGGGCGACACGCCCGTCACGGTCGAACGCGTGTGGCGGATGGAGGCCGGCTCGCCCGTCAACGTCGCGCGCCTGACGCTGTCGCCGCACACCGGCGCGCACACCGACGCACCGCTGCACTACGACGCCGACGGCGCGCCGATCGGCGCGGTGCCGCTCGACGTGTACCTCGGCCCGTGCCGCGTGATCCACTGCATCGGCGCGTCGCCCGTCGTCACGCCGGACGCCGTCGCGGCCGCGCTCGGCGACGTGCCGCCGCGCGTGCTGCTGCGCACCTATGCGCAGGCCCCCGCCGCGCGCTGGGATCCTGAATTCTGCGCGGTCGCGCCTGCCACCATCGACCTGCTCGCCGCGCACGGCGTGAAGCTGATCGGCATCGACACGCCGTCGCTCGACCCGCAGGAATCGAAGACGATGGATGCGCATCATCGCATCCGCGCGCACCGGATGGCGATCCTCGAAGGCATCGTGCTCGACGACGTGCCGCCCGGCGACTACGAACTGATCGCGCTGCCGCTCAAGCTCGCGACGCTCGACGCGAGCCCCGTGCGCGCCGTGCTGCGCGCGCTGCCCGGCCGCACCGACTGAACCCACCGCAACCCGCACCCGACCATCATGATCAAGACCCGTGAAGACGCGCTCGCGCTCGACCGCGACGACCCGCTTGCCCCGCTGCACAACCAGTTCGCACTGCCAAGCGACGTGATCTACCTCGACGGCAACTCGCTCGGCGCGCAGCCGCGCGCGTCGGCCGCCCGCGCCCAGCAGGTGATCGGCGCCGAATGGGGCGACGGCCTGATCCGCAGCTGGAACACCGCCGGCTGGTTCGCGCTGCCGCGCCGCCTCGGCAACAAGCTCGCGACGCTGATCGGCGGCGCGCCGGACGAGACGGTCGTGACCGACACGATCTCGATCAACCTGTTCAAGCTGCTGTCCGCGATGCTGCGCTATCAGGTGCAACGCGCGCCCGAGCGCCGCGTGATCGTGTCGGAGCGCTCGAACTTCCCGACCGACCTGTACATCGCGCAGGGGCTGATCGAGCAGCTCGGCGGCGACTACGAACTGCGCCTGATCGACGATCCGGCCGAGCTGCCCGACGCGCTCGGCGAGGACACCGCGGTCGCGATGATCACGCACGTGAACTACCGCACCGGCTACATGCACGACATGCCGGCCGTCACGCAGCTCGTGCACGACGCGGGCGCGCTGATGCTGTGGGATCTCGCGCATTCGGCCGGCGCGGTGCCGGTCGACCTGAACGGCGCGCGCGCGGACGGCGCGGTCGGCTGCACGTACAAGTACCTGAACGGCGGCCCGGGCTCGCCCGCGTTCGTGTGGGTGCCGGCGCGCCACCACGCGCATTTCTCGCAGCCGCTGTCCGGCTGGTGGGGCCACCGCGCGCCGTTCGCGATGCAGCCCGAGTTCGCGCCCGATCCCGGCATCGCGCGCTTCCTGTGCGGCACGCAGCCGATCGTGTCGATGTCGATGGTCGAATGCGGCCTCGACGTGTTCCTGCAGACCGACATGCACGCGATCCGCCGCAAGTCGCTCGCGCTGACCGACGCGTTCGTCGCGCTCGTCGAGGCACGCTGCGCAGGCCACGCGCTGAAGCTCGTCACGCCGCGCGCGCATCACCAGCGCGGCTCGCAGGCGAGCTTCGAGCATCCGCACGGCTACGAAGTGATGCAGGCGCTGATCGCGCGCGGCGTGATCGGCGACTACCGCGAGCCGCACGTGCTGCGCTTCGGCTTCACGCCGCTCTATACGCGCTTCGTCGACGTGTGGGACGCCGTCGAGACGCTGCGCGACATCCTCGACACCGGCGCGTGGAAGGCGCCCGAGTTCGCCACGCGCGGCGCGGTGACCTGAACGGCCCCGGCCGGCGCGTGCGATACGCGATACGCACGCGCATCCGGCCCTGCGCCCCGCCGCCCCCTTCATTCAATCCTGGAGACAGTCGTGAACTCTGGTCATATGCAGCCGCCCGGCAACGACGCGCCGGCGGGTTGCCCGTTCTCGGGCGCGCGCGCCGCCCACCCCGCGCACGAGGCGTCGCACGTGCCGGGCGAAGCCGGCGAGCAAGCCGGCTGGCACAACGCGCAGCTCGATTTCTCGAAGTCGATGAGCTACGGCGACTACCTGTCGCTGAACAAGATCCTCGACGCGCAGCATCCGCTGTCGCCCGATCACAACGAGATGCTGTTCATCATCCAGCATCAGACGAGCGAGCTGTGGATGAAGCTCGCGCTGTTCGAGCTGCGCGAGGCGCTCGACGCGGTCCATCGCGACGCGCTGCCGCCCGCGTTCAAGATGCTCGCGCGCGTGTCGCGCATCCTCGAGCAGCTCGTGCAGGCGTGGAGCGTGCTCGCGACGATGACGCCGTCCGAGTATTCGGCGATGCGGCCGTATCTCGGCCAGTCGTCGGGCTTCCAGTCGTACCAGTACCGCCAGCTCGAATTCCTGCTCGGCAACAAGAACGTGCAGATGCTGCAGCCGCACGCGCACCGTCCGGACATCCTCGAACAGGTGCGCGCGACGCTCGAGGCGCCGTCGTTCTACGACGAGGTCGTGCGGCTGCTCGCGCGGCGCGGCTTCCCCATCGCGCCGTCGCGGCTCGCGCGCGACTGGACGCAGCCGACGCAGCACGACGAAACGGTCGAGGCCGCGTGGCTCGAGGTATACCGTCACCCGCAGCAGTACTGGGAGCTGTACGAGATGGCCGAGGAACTCGTCGATCTCGAGGACGCGTTCCGCCAGTGGCGCTTCCGCCACGTGACGACCGTCGAGCGCATCATCGGCTTCAAGCAGGGCACCGGCGGCACGAGCGGCGCGCCGTACCTGCGCAAGATGCTCGACGTCGTGCTGTTCCCCGAACTCTGGCACGTGCGCACCACGCTGTAGCCCCACCGCCCGCACGCGCGCCGTCATGGCCGCGTGCGGGCCGGTTCGCCCGGTCCCCCGCCCCGCTCCTCCCGCCGAGCCGATTGCGCTCGCCGCGTCGCGCCGCAGCGCACCATCGAAAGTCCGCGCCCCTGCCTTGACTTTCGTTCGCCCGGATACGATCATTCGCTCACATAGAGAGCAAATGATCTAGCACGGCCGTCAGCGGCCGCCTGCTTACTTGGGATCCGGGCAGCGCGCCCAGGCGCCGGCCCCGGTCGACAGGAGACACCAGATGAGCGAGTCGTCCCCCGCCCGCGCGCCCGTGCTGCTGCACATCGGCGCGGGCTCGTTCCACCGCACGCACCAGGCGTGGTACCTGCATCGCGTGAACGCGGCCGTGCCGGCCGCCGAGCGCTGGTCGCTCACCATCGGCAACATCCGCGACGACATGCGCGCGACGATGGACGCGCTCGCCGCGCAACACGGCGCGTACACGCTCGAGACGGTCACGCCGCAGGGCGCGCGCGCGTACGAGACGATCCGCGCGATTACGCGCGTGCTGCCGTGGTCGATCGATCTCTCCGCGCTGATCGACGCGGGCGCCGATCCGGCATGCCGGATCGTGTCGTTCACCGTCACCGAAGGCGGCTACTACCTCGACGAGCACGACCGGCTCGACCTCGCGAACCCCGACCTCGCGGCCGACCTGCAGGGCGCGCGCACGACGCTGTACGGCGCGCTCGCGGCCTTGCTCGCGGAGCGGATGAAGCGCGGCGCGGGCCCGCTCACGCTGCAGAGCTGCGACAACCTGCGCAACAACGGCGCGCGCTTTCGCGCCGGGATGCGCGCGTTCCTCGAACGCCGCGGCATGCCCGAGCTGCTCGCGTGGTTCGACGCGCACGTCGCGTGCCCGAGCGCGATGGTCGACCGGATCACGCCGCGCCCGACCGCCGACGTGCGCGAACGCGTGCGCGCGGCCACCGGCGCCGACGACACGTGCCCGGTGATGGGCGAAGCGTTCATCCAGTGGGTGATCGAGGACCGCTTCGCGGCCGGCCGCCCGCAATGGGAGCGCGCGGGCGCGGAACTCGTCGACGACGTGCATCCGTACGAGGAAGCGAAGATCCGCATCCTCAACGCGACCCACAGCTGCATCGCGTGGGCCGGCACGCTCGCGGGCCACACGTACATCCATGAAGGCACGCACGACGCGGCGATCCGCCGCTTCGCGCACGACTACGTGACGCAGGACGTGATCCCGTGCCTCACCCCGAGCCCGCTCGATCTCGCGCGCTACCGCGACGTCGTGCTCGAACGCTTCGGCAATCCGTACGTGCTCGACACCAACCAGCGCGTCGCCGCGGACGGTTTCTCGAAGCTTCCCGGCTTCATCGCGCCGACGCTCGCCGAATGCCTCGCGCGCGGCGCGGCGCCGGTCGCCACCGCGGTGCTGCCCGCGCTGTTCCTGCGCTTCCTCGAACGCTGGGCGCGCGGCGCGTTGCCGTATGCATACCAGGACGGCGTGATGGACGAAGGCGCGGCGCGCGCGATCGTCGGCGCCGCCGACCCGCTGGCCGCGCTGGGCGCGAACCGCCAGCTGTGGGGCTCGCTCGCCGGCAACGCGGCGCTGCTCGACGCGCTGCGCGCCGGGCTCGCGCGCGTCGACGCATGGCTCGCGCCGCGCTGATGCGCGACGGCCGCCGCGCGGCGCGCATCGGGGCGAACCAGCCTTGGCACGCGCCCGGCCGCACGGCTAAAGTAGCGGCTCCCCACTGACCGGACGGATCGCACATGTATCTCGGCATCGACCTCGGCACCTCGGAAGTGAAGGTGCTGCTGCTGGCCCCGGACGGCACGGTCGTCGGCACCGCGGGCACGCCGTTCACCGTGTCGCGGCCGCATCCGCGCTGGGCCGAGCAGCATCCGGACGACTGGTGGCGCGGCACCCGCGACGCGCTCGCCGCGCTGCGCGCGCGTCATCCGCAGGCGTTCGCGCAGGTGCGCGGCATCGGCCTGTCCGGCCAGATGCACGGCGCGGTGCTGCTCGACCGCGCCGAGCGCGTGCTGCGCCCGGCGATCCTGTGGAACGACATGCGCAGCGCCGACGAATGCGCGCTGCTCACCGAACGCGCGCCGGGCCTGCACGCGCTCACCGGCAACCTCGCGATGCCGGGCTTCACCGCGCCGAAGCTGCTGTGGGTCGCGCGGCACGAACCCGACGTGTTCGCGGCCACCGCGTGCGTGTTGATGCCGAAGGACTACCTGCGCTTCCGGCTGACCGGCGCGAAGGTGTCCGATCCGTCCGATGCGGCCGGCACGCTGTGGCTCGACGTCGCGCGCCGCGACTGGTCCGACGCGCTGCTCGCCGCGTGCGGGATGACGCGCGCGCAAATGCCGCGGATCGTCGAAGGCAACGCGCCGTCCGGCACGCTGCGCGCCGACGTCGCGCGCGAGCTCGGGCTGTCGGAGACCGTCGTCGTCGCGGGCGGCGGCGGCGACAATGCGACGAGCGCGCTCGGCATCGGCGCGATCCATGCGGGCGACGGCTTCGTGTCGCTCGGCACGTCGGGCGTGCTGAGCGTCGTCGGCGACCGCTTCATGCCGAACCCGGCCTCCGCGGTGCACGCGTTCTGCCACGCGATTCCGGACCGCTGGCAGCTGATGAGCGTCGTGCTGTCGGCGGCGAGCTGCCTGCGCTGGGTCTGCAAGCTGACCGGCACCGACGAGCCGGCGCTGCTCGCGGAAGTCGAGGCGCTCGACCCCGGCGCGCTGGCGAACGCGCCCCTCTTCCTGCCCTACCTGTCCGGCGAACGCACGCCGCACAACGACCCGTACGCGCAGGGCGTGTTCTTCGGGATGACCCATGCGACCGAGCGCGCGCATCTCGGCTACGCGGTACTCGAAGGCGTGACGCTCGGCCTCGCCGACGGCTTCGATGCGCTGCATGCGGCCGGCGTCGAGACCGACGGCCTGTCGCTTATCGGCGGCGGCGCGCGCAGCGCATTCTGGGCGCAGCTGATCGCCGATGCGCTGGACGTGCGCACCCGCCAGCACGGCGGCGGCGAAACCGGCGCCGCGCTCGGCGCGGCGCGGCTCGGCTGGCTCGCGGTCGGCGGCGATCCGCGCACGGTGCTCGCGAAGCCGCCGGTGCGCGCCGAATACCTGCCCGACGCGGCCCGCCACGCGACGCTGCGCACGCGCCTCGCCGCGTTCCGCGAGCTGTACCGGCACGTGCGCCCGCTCTACGAACCGTCGCGCGCGCGGCTCGCCTGAGCGGCCCGCGCCGGTGCGCCGCGCGCGGCCGATGCGCGCACGGCCGCCGGCGCCGAGTGCGGTACAGTGCAACCCATTGCGCCGCCTGCCGGCCAACCCGGATCCGAATCGAATCGCTATCGTGCCCAAGTCCTCAGAAAAACTCGATCTCGCCACCCGCGCCGCGTGGCTCTACTACGTCGCGGGCGACACGCAGAACGAAATCGCCGAGAAGCTGCAGGTGTCGCGCCCGGTCGCGCAGCGCCTCGTCGCGTTCGCGGTGGAGAAGAACCTGATCCGCGTGCGCGTCGATCACCAGCTCGCCGACTGCCTCGACCTCGCCGCGCACTTGTCGAAGCGCTACGGCCTGTCGATGTGCGAGGTGGTGCCGGTCGATGCCGACGCGCCCGACGCGATCGACCGCAAGCTCGCGGTCGCCGGCGCGCAGGTGATGGAGCGCTACCTGAACGAGACGCGGCCGATGGTGATCGCGGTCAGCAGCGGCCGCACGCTGAAGGCCGCGGTCGCGCAGATCGCGCAGCTCGAGCGGCCGCAGCACCGGCTCGTGTCGATGGTCGGCGCGATCGCCGCCGACGGCTCGTCGAACCGCTACGACGTCGCGCAGTACATCTCCGAGAAGACGGGCGGCAAGCATTTCCTGCTGCCCGCGCCGCTGTTCGCGGACAGCGGCGCCGAACGCGCGCAGTGGTGCAATCACCGGCTGTACCGGATCGTCGAGGCGCTGTCCGGCGAAGCCGACGTCGCGTTCGTCGGCATCGGCAACATCGGCACGCACTGCCCGCTGTTCGAGGACGGCTTCATCACCGAACCGGAACGCGACGAGATGATCGCGCTCGGCGCGGTGGCCGAGCTGCTCGGCGAGCCGATCGACGCGCAGGGCCGCCGGATCGCGGCATCGACCAGCGCGCGCGTGACGAGCGTGTCGCTCGGCACGCCGCCGAAGCGGCCGACGATCGCGTTCGCGGGCGGCCCGAAGAAGCACGACGCGGTGATCGCCGCGCTGCGCGGCGGCTGGCTGTCGGGCCTCGTCACCGACGAGACCTGCGCGCGCGCGGCGCTCGACGCGCAGGCATCCTGACGACGCGGCTGCGCAGCCGCCGCGCTCACGCCGGCTGCGGCGCGGTGAAGCCGTGCCGATGCGCGCGCCACGCGCCGAGCCACGCCGCCGCCAGCAGCACGACCAGCACCCACGGCATCACGCCCGCGCCCGGCCCGTCGAGCAGCAGGCCGCCGACGATGCCGCCGCCCGCGATCGCGAGATTCCACACGGTCACGAGCATCGATTGCGCGACGTCGGCGGCGTCCCCCGCCGCATTCGCGGTGGCGGTCTGGAACAGCGTCGGCGCGCCGCCGAACGCGAGCCCCCACAGCGCGACGCCCGCATAGACGACCGGCGCGCCGCCGCCCGCGCCGAGCATCAGCGCCGCGCACGCGAACAGCGCGATGCCGGCGAGCGTCAGGCGCCGTTGCGCGTGGCCGATCCATGCGCCGGTCAGCGCGATGCCGACGAGCGACGCGATGCCGAACACGAACAGCACCGCGTCGACCTGCCCGCCCATCCTCACCCCCGCGAGAAACGGCGCGATGTACGTATAGAGGATGTTGTGCGCCAGCACGTACGCGAACATCACCGCCAGCACCGGGCGCACGCCCGGCAGCGTCAGCACGCCGAGCACCGGCTGGCGCGCGCCGGCCGGCTGCCCCGGATGGTCCGGCACGCGCGCACGCACCCACACGATCAGCGCGAGCGCCGCGAGCGTGATGCACGCGAACGCGATGCGCCAGCCGAGCGCCGCGCCGAGCGCGGTGCCGGCCGGAATGCCGATCGACATCGCGACCGGCGCGCCGAGCATCGCGACCGCGATCGCGCGGCCGCGCAGCCGCTCGCCGACCATCCGGCTCGCATAGCCGGCCAGCAGCGCCCACACCAGCCCGCCCGACATGCCCGCGACGAAGCGCACGACCAGCGTCAGCGCGTAGTACGGCGACACGGCCGTCAGCGCGTTCGACACGACGAAGCCGGCCAGCGCCGCGATCAGCAGCCGGCGCCGGCGCATCCCGCGCGTCGCCGCGACGAGCGGGATCGCCGCGACGATCGAGCCGAGCGCGTACACCGTCACGAGCTGGCCGACCAGCGCCTCCGTCACGCGCAGGTCGCGGCCCATCATCGTCAGCAGTCCGGCCGGCAGCGCCTCGGTGAGGATCGTGATGAAGCCGGCCGTCGCCAGCGCCAGCAGGTTCGCGACCGGCAGGCGCTCGCGCGACGCGGCCGCCTGCTCGTGCGCGGGCCGCGAGGAAACCGATGCGCAGTCGCTCATGCCGCGCTCCTTGCGTCGACGCCGTACACCGCATCGCGCACGTCGGTCACGACGCGCCCGTGCATCCCTTCGTACAGCGTGTTGGTCAGCGCGACGACGCTCAGCCCGGCCGCGCGGTCGACGAACCACGCATGCCCATACGCGCCGCCCCAGCGCCAGGTGCCGACCGACTCGGGCGACTGCGCGGCCGCCGGATCGCGCAGCACCGAAAAGCCGAGCCCGAAGCCGAACCCCGGCGCGGCCGGCAGGTCGTGCGCGCCCGGCTGGATGCGCGCCATCCGGTCGATCCATGCCGCATCGAGCCAGCCGTCGCGGCCAGTGCGCAGCGCTTCGAGCAGCGCCAGGCAGTCGCGCGCGGAACCCGCCATGCCCGCACCGCCCGACGGCCACGCAGCCGCGTCGAACGCACGCGCGGGCGCGAAGCGGATGCCGATCGTGCCGTCGAACACCGGCACGAGATCGGCGTCCGCCATCCGGCGCGGCGCGCCGGCCGTGCTCACGTAAGGCGTCGCGAAGCGCGTGGCGTCGTGCGCGACGAACGCGGTGTCGGTCATCCCGAGCGGTGTCGTGACGAGCGCCGCGACCGCGTCGGCGAGCGGCCGGCCGTCGACCGCCTCGACCAGCGCGCCGACCACGTCGATCGCCAGCGAATAGCCCCACGACGTGCCGGGCGCGTACTGCAGCGGCACGCTCGCGATGCGCCGCAGGTTCTCGGCGAGCGTGATGCCGGCGAGATCCATCCCGTCGGACACGCCGGCGCGCGCATACGGGCCGTCGCCGTCGGTTTCGAGGAAGCGGTAGCCGAGCCCAGCCGTATGCGACAGCAGATGACGCAGCGTGATGCGCGCGGGCCCGCCGTCGGGCAGCGCCGGCGTGAATGCGGGCAGCCAGCGCGCAACCGGCTCGTCGAGCCCGATGCGGCCCGCCGCGACGAGCCGCATCGCGGCGGCCGCCACGATCGGCTTCGTCACCGACGCGAGGCGGAACAGCGTGTCCTCGCGCATCGGCGTGCCCGCTTCGCGATCGGCCAGCCCGACGGCGCGCGCATAACGCAGCGCGCCGTGCCGCGCGACCAGCACGACCGCGCCGACGATGCGCGCCTCGGCAAGCGCACGCTCGAGCGCGTCGTCGAGCCGGCTGCCCAGCGCGGCGTCCGGCTCGGCTTCGTAGGCGGTGACAGGCAGGGATGACATGGCGTGACCTCGAAAGATGAAGGAACGCCCATCGTAGGCAGCCGGCGAAAGAAGAAAAACCGGGTTAGAGTTCCGGACAATCCGGACGCCGGCGTCCGCAATCGGGAATCTTGCATGGAAAGTCTGGGCGGTTTCGTCGTCTTCGTTCAGGTCGCGGAAACGCGCAGCTTCGTCGCGGCCGGCCGCGCACTCGGGCTGTCGGCGTCGGCGGTCGGCAAGCGGATCGCGCGGCTCGAAGCGCGCCTGAACGTGCGGCTGTTTCACCGCAGCACGCGCAGCATCACGCTGACGGCCGAAGGCACGCGCTTTCTCGAGCGGTGCCGCCGGGTGATCGCCGAGATCGACGCGGCCGAGCGGGAACTGACGCACAGCGCCGAGGCGCCGCGCGGGCGGCTGCGCCTGAGCCTGCCGACGATCGGCACGCTGCTGCTGCCGGTGCTCGCCGACTTCATGGCCGCGTATCCGGAGATCGAACTCGACATCGATTTCGACGACCGGCTCGTCGACGTCATCGACGAAGGCTTCGACGCGGTGCTGCGCACCGGCCAGCCGGCGGATTCGCGGCTGTCGTCGCGGCTGCTCGGCCATTTCCGCCAGCACCTCGTCGCATCGCCCGACTACCTCGCGCGGCACGGCACGCCGCGCACGCCGGCCGACCTCGCACTGCACCGCTGCCTGCACTTCCGCTTCCCGAGCAGCGGCAAGCTCGAGATCTGGCCGCTGCGCACGCCGCGCTCGGGCACGCCGCCGGTCGTGCCCGTGTCGATGGTCAGCAACAGCGCGGAAACCCGCCTGTGCTTCGCATTGCGCGGGCTCGGCATCGCGTGCCTGCCCGAGTTCTTCGTGCACGACGCGCTCGACGGCGGCACGCTGCGCGCCGTGCTCGACGAGCACGTCGCGAGCCGCACGTCGCTCTATGTGCTGTGGCCGTCAGGCCGTCATCCGACGCCCAAGTTGCGCGCGTTCGTCGACTACATGGCGCAGCACCTGCGCCTCTGAGCGCGCACGACCCGCGCCGGGTCGCCCGTCACGCGGCCTTCGCGTGCGGGCTGAGCCGGCGCAACGCCTGCCCGTGCTCGTCGAACAGGTGGCAATGCCCGGCATCCGCCTGCACGCGCAGCGCCTCGCCCGTGCGATACGTGTCGAGCGGCGGAATCCGCGCGATCAGCCCGTCCGGCGCGAGCGGCGATTCCGCGTACAGGTACGCGGCGTCGCCGAGCGATTCGACGGCCATCGTCCGCGCGGCCACGCCCTGCCCGCCGGCGCTCGCGACGACCTGCAGATGCTCGGGGCGGACGCCGACCGTCACCGCCGCGCCGCGCGGCAAGCCGGCCGCGTCCACCGCGACGCGCTGCGTCTCGCCGCTGTCGAAACGCACCAGCACGCCGCCCGCGTCGATCGCCTCGGCCGTGCCGCGCAGGAAGTTCATCTTCGGCGAGCCGATGAAGCCCGCGACGAACTGGTTCGCCGGCGCGTGATACAGCGTGTTCGGCGTGCCGACCTGCTGCACGCTGCCGGCCGACAGCACGACGATCTTGTCGGCGAGCGTCATCGCCTCGACCTGGTCGTGCGTCACGTAGATCATCGTCGTCTTCAGCTCGTCGTGCAGCCGTGCGAACTCCAGCCGCATCTTCACGCGCAGCGCCGCGTCGAGGTTCGACAACGGCTCGTCGAACAGGAACACCTTCGGCTTCCTCGTGATCGCGCGGCCGATCGCGACGCGCTGCCGCTGGCCGCCCGACAGCTGCTTCGGCTTGCGGTCGAGCAGGTGGTCGATGTGCAGGATCTTCGCGGCCTGCTTCACGGCCTGGTCGATCTCGGGCTTCTTCGCGCCGGCCAGCTTCAGGCCGAACGCCATGTTGTCGTACAGCGTCATGTGCGGATACAGCGCATACGACTGGAACACCATCGCGATGCCGCGCTTCGCGCTCGGCACCTCGTTGACCTTCGCGCCGTCGATCAGCAGGTCGCCGCTCGAGATCTCCTCGAGCCCCGCGATCATCCGCATCAGCGTGGATTTGCCGCAGCCGCTCGGGCCGACGAACACGACGAACTCGCCGTCGGCGATGTCGAGGTTCACGTTGCGCAGCACGTCGTTGTCGTCGTAGCGCTTCGCGATGTTGCACAGGAGCACGCTTGCCATGGTCTGTCTCCGTTGATTTCGTTGGGTGCGCCGCGCTTGCGGCGCGCCGTTCAGTGCGGCAGCACCGCGCCCGTCGCCTGCCAGCGCGCGACGTAGCCGGGCAGCTCGCGCATGTCGTCGAACACGTGCCGCGCGCCGATGCCGCGCAGCGCGTCCATCTGCGCGGCCGATGCATGCCCCGCGCCGACGAAGCCGAGCACCGTCATGCCGGCCGCGGCCGCCGCGGTGATGCCGGTCGCGCTGTCCTCGACGACGAGGCATTGCGCGGGCGTCGCGCCGAGCGCGTGCGCGGCCGCGAGATACACGTCCGGCGCGGGCTTCGGGCGCGCGACGGCGTCCGCGCAGAACAGCCGTTCGCCGAAGAAGCGCTTGAGCCCCGTGCGCGCGAGTGCCGCCTCGACGTACGCGCGGTAGCTGTTGCTCGCGCACGCGATCGGCAGCGACAGCGCATCGAGCGCGGCCGCGATGCCGTCGACGGCCGGTGCGTTCACGGCCGCCGCCTCGACCGCGCGCCGGATCGCGTCGACGTCGTGCGCGCCCAGCGCACGGCCCGTCGCGTCGCTCGCGCCGGCGAGCACGCGCTCGATCCGCAGGCCGAGCAGCGGCATCACGACCGGCCGCGCATCGACGCCGGGCCAGCGCGCTTCGAGCTCGCGCACCAGCACGTCGGCGGCCACCGCCTCGCTGTCGATCAGGACACCATCGCAATCGCAGATCAGCACGCCGTCGTGCGGCGGGTCGCTCGCCGCGTTCCTGTCGACCGCGCTCATTTGACCGCTCCGAACGTGAGCCCGCGCACGAGCTGCTTCTGCGACAGCCAGCCGACGATCAGGATCGGCGCGACCGCGAGCAGGGATGCCGCGGACAGCTTCGCCCAGAACAGGCCTTCGGGGCTCGAGTACGACGCGATGAACACCGTCAGCGGCGCCGCGTTCGAGCTCGACAGGTTGATGCTCCAGAACGCCTCGTTCCACGACAGGATCACGAGCAGGAGCGCGGTCGACGCGAGCCCCGGCAGCGCCATCGGCATCAGCAGGTAGACGATCTCCTGCCAGGTCGACGCGCCGTCGATGCGGCCCGCTTCGAGGATGTCCTTCGGGATCTCGTTGAAGTAGGTGAAGGTCATCCACACCGCGATCGGCAGGTTGATCAGCGTGTACACGATCACGAGCCCCGACACGGTGTCGAGCAGGCCCGCGTTCTTCCACAGCAGGTAGATCGGCACCAGCACGCCCACCGACGGCATCATCTTGGTCGACAGCATCCACAGCAGCACCTTCTGCGTGCGGCGATTCGGGAAGAACGCCATCGCATACGCGGCCGGCACCGCGAACAGCAGGCAGATCACGGTGACGCCCGCCGAGATCAGCACCGAGTTCCACGCGAACGCGAAGTAGTCGCTGCGCGCGAACACCTCGCGGAAGCTGTCGAGCGTCGGCATGAAGAACAGCGTCGACGCATACGCCTGCTGCTCCGTCTTGAACGCGGTGATCGCCATCCAGAAGATCGGGAAGAACAGCAGCAGCGCGATCAGCCACGCGAGCGCACCGGGCAGCGCGCGCCGCACGAGGCCGAACACCGCCGGCATGCGCCGGCTGCCGAGAGTCAGGTCGCTCATTTCTCGTACTCCCCCTTCAGGTTGCGCGCGAGCATCCGCACCAGGAAGAACGACACGACGTTCGCGACGACGACGGCGAGGATGCCGCCCGCCGACGCGAGGCCGACGTCGAACTGCTGCAGGCCGAGCGCGTAGATCAGGTACGACAGGTTGGTCGTCGCGTTGCCGGGGCCGCCGCCCGTCGTCGTGTAGATCTCCGCGAAGATCGACAGCAGGAAGATCGTCTCCATCATCACGACCACCGCGATCGCGCGCTTCAGGTGCGGCAGCGTGATGTAGAAGAACATTGCGAACGGGCCGGCGCCGTCGATGCGCGCCGCCTCCTTCTGCTCCTGGTCGAGCGACTGGATCGCGGTGAACAGGATCAGGAACGCGAACGGCAGCCACTGCCACGCGACGATGATCACCACCGCGGTGAGCGGATAGTCGGCGAACCAGTCGATCGGCGTCATGCCGAGCGCGCGCATCGCATTGGCGACGAGCCCGTACACCGGGTGCAGGATCATGTTCTTCCAGATCAGCGCGGACACCGTCGGCATCACGAAGAACGGCGCGATCGCGAACAGCCGCGCGATGCCCTGCCCGTAGAACTTGCGGTCGAACAGCACCGCCATCAGCACGCCGCCGACCACGGTGATCGCGAGCACCGCGCCGATCAGCGCGAGCGTGTGCCAGATCGCCGGCAGGAACGACGGATCGGTGGCGAGGAAGCGGTAGTTGTCGAGGCCCGCGAAACCCTTCACGTCCGGGTTCAGCAGGTTGTAGCGCGAGAACGAGAACCAGATCGTCATCGCGAGCGGAATCGACATCCACAGCAGCAGCACCGCGACGGACGGCGACACGAGCCAGCTCGCGCCGCCGCGCGGGCGGCCGGGCGCCGCGCCCGGCGGCGCATCGCCGACCGACGCCGCATGGCTCAGGGGAAGACGTAAGTGACGCATGATCGGGACCACCTCCGATTGAAACGCGGGCGCAACGGCCTGCCCGCCTTGCCGCTTCGACGCGCGCACGATGCGCTCACGCACCGCGCGCGGCTTGGCTTCGGTTGTTTCGCTTGCTTCCGTTACTTCTGGTAGCCGGCCTGCCGCACCGCGCGGTCGGCCGCGGCCTGCCCGGCCGCGAGCGCCTGGTCGACCGTCAGCTGCCCGGCCACCGCGCCCGCGATGCTCTGCCCGACCACCGTGCCGAACGACTGGAATTCGGGAATGCCGACGTACTGCACGCCCGTGTACGGCACCTTCTTCGCGGCGGGATCGTTCGGGTCGGCCGTCTCGATCGCCTTCAGCACGAAATCGGAGAACGGCGCGGCCGCCTTGTACTCGGCGCGCTGGTAGGTCGACGTGCGCGTGCCCGGCGGCACCGACGCCCAACCTTCGTCCTTGCCGACCATCTCGACGTACTGCTTCGACGTCGCCCACGCGATGAACTTCTTCGCCGCGTCCTGCTGCTTCGAAGTCTTCGGGATCGCCAGCGCCCACGCCCACAGCCAGTGCGAGCCCTTCGGCGTCGATGCGACCGGCGCGGCCGCGAAGCCGATCCTGTCGGCGACCTGCGACTGCTGCTTGTTGTAGAGCATCCCCGCGGCGACGGTCGCGTCGATCCACATCGCGCACTTGCCCGACGCGGTCAGCGTGAGGTTCTCGTTGAAGCCGTTCGAGCTTGCGCCCGGCGGGCCGTTCTTCTTCAGCAGGTTCACGTAGAAGCCGATCGCCTTCTTCCACTCGGGCGACGTGAGCTGCGCATTCCACTTCTCGTCGAACCAGCGCCCGCCGAAGGTGTTCACGACGGTCGACACGTACGCCATGTTCTCGCCCCAGCCGGCCTTGCCGCGCAGGCAGATCCCGTAGATGCCCTTCGACTTGTCGGTGAGCTTGTCCGCGAATTCGGCGACCTGGTCGTAGGTCGGCTGGTCGGGCATCTTGAGCCCCTTCGCCGCGAACAGGTCCTTGCGGTAGAACGTCATCGAGCTTTCGACGTAGAACGGCAGCGCGTACAGCTGGCCGTTGTACGACAGGCTGTCGCGCGCGGTCTTCACGATGTCGTTCAGGTCGTAGTCGGCCGGCAGGTTCGCGACCGGCGCGAGCCAGCCGCGCTTGCCCCATTGCGGCGTCTCGTAGGTGCCGATCGCCATCACGTCGAACTGGCCGCTGCCGGTCGTGATGTCGGTGGTCGCGCGCTGGCGCAGCACGTTCTCCTCGAGGATCACCCAGTTCAGCTTGATGTCGGGATTCGCCTTCTCGAAGGCCGACGACAGCTTCTTCAGCTCGATCATGTCGGGGTTGTTCAGCGTCGCGATCGTCAGCGTGCCCGCGTGGGCCGCGCAGGCGGCGGCCGCGAGCGCGGCTCCGGCAAGGCAGCGGGCGGCGGCGTCGAACCTGTTTCGTTGCATGGCGTGTCTCCTGGATGTTGTCGGTTTGTCGTATGTGGATGGATGGCCGGTCAGCCCGGCCGCTGCATGCCGCACGCGCGCGCGTAACGCGCGATCACGTCGCGTATCCGGTGGCGGACCCATGCGCGCGGGTCCGCCGCGAGCGCGCCCGCTCGGCACGCCGCGTACACGTCCGGCAGCCACTGCGCGACGAGCGTCTCGGGCACCGGCTGGCGCGCGAGGTTGCCGAACAGCCGCTCGACGGCGGCCGCGACGGCCGGCTGCAGCCAGTAGTAGCGGATCCGGTCGCTGTAGCTGAACTGCCGCGCGAGCCGCTGCGCGGTCTCGTCGCCGCGGTAGTACGGCGCCCAGTGCTCGGGCTGCGCGCGCATTGCCGCGTCGACGACGTCGCGCAGCTGCGAGCGCCGCGCCGCATCGCCGATCAGCGCGTCCTCGATGAAGGTGAGCGCGAACAGCGCCTCGCGCAGTGCAAACGTGAGCGCGGGGCCGACCTTCAGGATCGCGAAATGGTCGCGCACCAGCGCGGCGAGCGCGGGTTCCGTCTGGTAGTCGGTCGAATGCGCCTCGAACACGAGGCCCGGCGTGCGCAGGATGCTCGCGCCGAGCGAAGCCGCCTTCGCGCTGTCGTAGTCGAGCACGTGACGGTCGTCGAAATCGACGCCGGGCTGCGCGACGATCGCGACGACCCGCGCCCACGCGTCGTCGAGGCCGTGCGCCGCGAACGCGGCGCGATGCGCGTCGAGCGTCGCCGCGATGCTGTCGGCGCGCGTCACGGCGATCGCGGTGGCGTCGCCGCCCGCCTCGCCGCCCGGCGTCGGCACCTCGGTGCCGATCACGTAGACCGGCGTCTGGCCGCTGCGCGCCGCCGCGTCCTCGGCCGCGCGGCACAATGCCGCCGCGCGGGCCGCGATCGTGCGGCCGTCGAGCGGGCCCGCGTCGTCCGCGCAGGCCATGCTCGCGTCGAGATGGATCTTCGTGAAGCCGGCCTCCACGTAAGCGGCGACCATCGCCACGGCCTCGCGCATCGCGTCGGCCGCGCGGCCGTGCCGCCACGGGTTCGGTCCCAGGTGGTCGCCGCCGAGCACCAGCGCGGACGGCGCCAGCCCGCACCGCGCGGCGATCGCGTCGACGTCGCGGCGGAAGTCCGCCGGCGTCATCCCCGTATAGCCGCCGAGATGGTTCACCTGGTTGCAGGTCGCCTCGACGAGCAGCGGCGAGCCGTCCGCGCGCGCGGCTTCGCACGCGGCTTCGAGCACCAGCCGGTGCGCGCTGCACACCGCGTAGATCCCGCGCTGCGCATCGCCACGGTTCGCGTCGAAGATCATCCGCAGCACCGCGTTCGACGGCGCGGCGCGCGGGCGTTCGAGCGTCGTCGTCAGGCCGGACATGCGACACCCCGCTCGCTCAGGAAGCGCTCGATGTCGGCGGCGCTGCTGTTGCCTTCCATCGGGCCGCGCCGCGTGACCGCGAGCGCGCCCGCCGCATTCGCGCGGCGCAGCGCCACGTCGATCGGCAGGCCTTCGACGAGGCTCGCGACCAGCGTGCCGCCGAAGCAGTCGCCCGCGCCGGTCGGATCGACTTCGTCGACCGGATACGCCGGCGCGTCGACCCGGCTCGCGCGATCGAACGCGCTGCTGCCGGCCGCGCCGCGCTTCAGCACGACACGCTCCATCAGCGGATGCGTCGCGAGCAAGCCCGCGATCGCGCGCTCGGCCGGCTGCGGCCCGCAGAAGAACGGCAGGTCCGCTTCGCTCGGCAGGAACAGGTGGCAGGCGGCGAGCATGTCGTCGAGCGCCGCGCGCATCGGCGCGAAGCCCAGCATCTCGGCGCGCACGTTCGGATCGAACGAGATCTTCGCGCCCGCGCGCGCGGCCTCGATCACGCCGCGCTGGATCGCCGCGATCGCGGCTTCGCTCGTCAGCGACGAGCCCATCACGTGGAAATAGCGGCAGCCGTCGAACAGCCGCGCGTCGATGTCGGACGCTTCGAAGCAGCCGGCCGCGCTGGTCGCGACGTGGTAGACGAAGCTGCGCGAGCCGTCGTCGCGATACGCGACGAACGCGGTGCCGGTCGGCCGCGCGACGCGGCGGATCGCGCCGACATCGACGCCGTCGCGGGCAAGCCGCGCGACGATCGCGTCGCCGAACGCGTCGCGGCCCACGCAGCCGGCATATGCGACCCGCGCGCCGAGCCGCGCGGCCTGGTCCGCGAAGATCGCGGGCGCGCCGCTCGGGAACGGCCCGTCGAACGCACCCGGCGCGTCGAAGCCCTGGCCGCGCTGCGCGGCGACGAATTCGGCCAGCAGTTCGCCGGCGGTGACGATCGTGGCCATCACGCGTGCCCTCCTGATACCGGCACGCGCCGGGCGGCCGCCTGCGGCAGCGGCGAACGAAGCGAACGTGGGCGCCGTTGCATGTCAGCTCATCCAGTTGCCGCCGTCGACGTTCAGCGTCTGGGCGGTCACGTAGTCGGCATCGGCGGACGCAAGGAACAGCGCGGCGCCGGTCAGGTCGGCGGGCACGCCCATCCGGCCGAGCGGCACCGCTTCGCCGACGAGCCGCTTCTTCTCGCCGAGCGGCCGGTTCTCGTAGCGCGCGAACAGCGCGTCGACCTGCTCCCACATCGGCGTGTCGACCACGCCCGGCGCGATCCCGTTCACGTTGATCCGGTGCGGTGCGAGCGCGAGCGCGGCCGACTGCGTGTAGCTGATCACCGCGGCCTTGGTCGCGCAGTAGTGCGAAACGAGCGCCTCGCCGCGCCGGCCCGCCTGCGACGACATGTTGACGATCTTGCCGCCGCGCCCCTGCTCGACCATCCGCTGCGCGACCGCCTGCATCAGGAAGAACATGCCCTTCACGTTGACCGCGAACAGGCGGTCGAACACGTCCCAGGATGCGTCGAGGAGCGGGCGCATGTCGAACAGCGCCGCGTTGTTGAACAGGATGTCGATGCCGCCGAACCGCTCGGCCGCGGTGGCGACGATGCGCGCGATGTCGTCCTGGCGGGTGACGTCGGCGGTGACCGCGAGCGCGCGGCCCGGGTGGGCTTCGATGAGCCGTGCGAGCGACCCGCCGGCCGGCTTCACGTCGACGAGCACGCAGCGCGCGCCCTCGTCCAGATAGCGTTGCGCGACCGCTTCGCCGATGCCGCTTGCGGCGCCCGTCAGGATCGCGACCTTGTCCTGCAATCTCACTGGCTGTCTCCGGTTCGTTCTGCGTTGTGCGACGTGCCGCCGGTGAGCGTTTGCTCGCGACACGAATAATTGCTCTGCCTGCGATCAAATGATCGGATACGGAACCGGGGCTGTCAAGGCGGATCGCACCGGTTTCGATGATGCGGTGCGGCACGACGGCGCCGGGCGAACGGCCGCGAACGCAGGCGGAACAAGGCGGAGCGGGATTGGGTGCGGCGCGGATCGACAGGAACGTGTCGGCTGGCCGCATGCGCATTGGCGCGATACGTTATATCATCGCGATATTCTCGTTCCATCGCCCGTATTGCGCCATGGCTACTTCCTCGTCACATGCGTCGCCCGCATCGATTGCCGACCGGCTGTCGCGCGCCGACGCGTTCGCCGCCGAGCACGGCCTCGCGTGGACGCCGCTGCGCCGGCAGGTCTACGAACGCGTGCTCGCCGCGCAGCGCCCGATCGGCGCGTACGACCTGCTCGCCGAACTCGAGCCGCAGCGCGGCCGGGTGCCGCCCACGACCGTGTATCGCGCGCTGGATTTCCTCGTCGAGCACGGTTTCATCCACCGGATCGAATCGAAGAACGCGTTCTTCGCGTGCTGCGAGATCGGCGTGCCGCACGAAGGCCAGTTCCTGATCTGCGAAGCCTGCGGCGAGACCGTCGAGATTCCCGGCGGCGACCTCGCGAAGCAGTTGTCCGCGAGCGCGCCCGCGCACGGCTTCGAAGTGCACCACCAGGTCGTCGAGCTGAGCGGCCTGTGCGGCCACTGCAAGACCAAGCCGGCGCAGCGCTGACGCCGGTCGCGCGGCCGCCCGCCGTTCTTTCCACACGAGGAGATTCATGTCCCATGCCCTGACGCGCACGCCGCCGCGTGCGCCGCTGCCCGCCCAGACGCGCGTTGCGCGCCCCGTCCGCTGGCTCGCCGCCGGCCTCGCCGCGCTGTCGCTCGCCGTGCCCGCGCTCGCGCAGGCGGCGGCCCTCAACGTGGTGGCGGCCGAGAATTTCTATGGCGACGTCGCGTCGCAGATCGGCGGCCGCCACGTCGCGGTGACGAGCATCCTCAGCAATCCCGACCAGGATCCGCACCTGTTCGAGGCGAGCCCGAAGACCGCGCGCGCGCTGCAGCAGGCGCAGCTCGTGATCTACAACGGCGCCAACTACGATCCGTGGATGGCCAAGCTGCTCGGCGCGTCGAAGCAGGCGAAGCGCGCGACGATCGTGGTCGCGGAGCGGGTCGGCAAGAAGGCCGGCGACAACCCGCACCTGTGGTACGACCCGGCGACGATGCCGGCCGCCGCGCGCGCGATCGCCGCGGAGCTGGGCCGCGCGGACCCGGCGAACAAGGCCGACTACGACGCGAACCTCGCGAAGTTCGTCGCGTCGCTGAAGCCGATCGACGACAAGGTCGCCGCGCTGCGCACGACGTACAAGGGCGTGCCCGTGACGGCGACCGAACCCGTGGCCGGCTATCTCGCCGACGCGATCGGCCTCGACATGCGCAACCAGCGCTTCCAGCTCGCGACGATGAACGACACCGAGGCCAGCGCGTCGGACATCGCCGCGTTCGAGAAGGACCTGCGCAGCCGCCAGGTGCACGTGCTGATCTACAACAGCCAGGCCGAGGAGCCGATGACGAAGCGCATGCTGAAGATCGCGCGCGACGCGCGCGTGCCGACCGTGAGCGTCACCGAGACGCAGCCGGCCGGCAAGACGTTCCAGCAATGGATGCTCGGCCAGATCGACGCGCTCGGCCAGGCACTTTCCACCGGCAAGCCATGAGCGCGACACCCCACGCCCTCGAACTCGATCGCGTCACGCTCGAACTGGGTGGACGCACGATCCTGCGCGACGTCAGCTTCTCGATCGAGCCCGGCGAGTTCGTCGGCGTGCTCGGGCCGAACGGCGCGGGCAAGACCACGCTGATGCGCGCGGTGCTCGGCCTCGTGCCGGTCGCCGGCGGCGCGCTGCGCGTCGGCGGCACGCCGGTCGCGCGCGGCAACCCGTCGATCGGCTACATGCCGCAGATCCGCAGCGGCCTCGCGAGCCGCCGGATGCGCGGCTACGACCTCGTCGCGATGGCCGCCGACGGGCACCGCTGGGGCCTGCCGCATGCGAACGCCGCGACCCGGCGCGACGTCGACCGCGTGCTTGAGCTCGTCGACGGCGGCGCGCTTGCGCGCCGGCCGCTGTCGGAGCTGTCCGGCGGCGAACGGCAGCGCCTGCTGCTCGCGCAATGCCTGCTCGGCAGCCCGGGGCTGCTGCTGCTCGACGAGCCGCTGATCAGCCTCGATCCGAACCACCAGCGCGGCGTGGTCGAACTGGTGCGGCGCGTGCAGCGCGAGCTCGGCATCACGGTGCTGTTCTCCGCGCACGAACTGAACCCGCTGCTCAACGCGCTCGACCGCGTGCTGTATCTCGGCAACGGCGTCGCGGCACTCGGCACCGTCGACGAGGTGATCACGAAGCCGGTGCTGTCGCGGCTGTACGGCTCGCCGATCGACGTGATGCGCGTGAACGGCAGGATCTTCGTGATGTCGGGCGACGTGGAAGTCGAGAAGCACGACCACGAGCACGAAGGCGACGAAGACGGCCACGGCCACGCGCACGGCGGCCATCACCACCACGGACACGCTCACCCTCAGGCGAGCGGGCAATCACACGATGTTTGAATACGATTTCATGATCAACGCCTTCGCGGCGTCGGGAATCGTCGCGGTGCTCGCGGGCATCGTCGGCTACTTCCTGGTGCTGCGCGGGCAGACCTTCGCGGGCCACGCGCTGTCGCACGTCGGCTTCACCGGCGCGACCGGCGCGGTGCTGCTCGGCATCTCGCCGATCTGGGGGATGGTGGGCTTCACGCTCGCGGCCGGCATCGGCATGGGCGCGCTCGGCGAGCGGCTCGCGGGGCGCGACGTCGCGATCGGCGTGATCCTGTCGGTCGCGCTCGGCTGCGGCCTGCTGTTCCTGCATTTCTATACGTCGTTCGCGACCCAGGTGACGGCGCTGCTGTTCGGCAACGTGCTGGCCGTCAACCACGACACGCTCGCGGTGCTGGCCGGGATCGGCGCGGTGAGCCTCGCGGCGCTCGCGCTGATGGCGCGCCCGCTGCTGTTCGCGTCGCTGCAGCCCGAACTCGCCGAGGCGAAGGGCGTGTCGCTGCGCGCGGTGTCGGTGCTGTTCCTCGCGGTGTGCGCGCTCGCGGTTGCCGCGGCCACGCAGATCGTCGGCGTGCTGCTCGTGTTCACACTGCTGGTCGGCCCGGCCGCCGCCGCGCAGAACGTGTCGACGCGGCTGTCGACGGGCGTCGCGCTCGCCGCGCTGTTCGCGCTGTTCGAGGCCTGGCTCGGGATCGCGCTCGCGTATCACACCGACTGGCCGACGAGCTTCTGGATCACCGCGCTGTCGGCGCTCGTGTATGGGGCGAGCCTGTTGCGGCGGCACTGATCGCCGCCCGACGCACACGAAAACGCCGGCGTGCCCGAGGGCAGCGCCGGCGTTTTTTTGTGCCCGCGATCGCGCATGGCGATGCGAGCGTTACCTGCTTCCCTTCCCGCTCATCGGGCGAGCACGCGCGCGTGATGCGCGATGTGATCGGCGATGAACGTCGAGATGAAGTAGTACCCGTGGTCGTAGCCCGGATGGCGGCGCAGCGTCAGCGGCTGGCCGGCCTTCGCGCACGCGGCCTCGAACACGTCGGGGTTCAGCTGGTTCGCGAGGAATTGATCGGCGAGACCCTGGTCGATCAGGATGCCGTCCGCGAACTTCGGCGCATCGGCACGCGCGACGAGTTCGCTCGCGTCGTGTGCCTTCCACGCTTCGCGATCGTCGCCGAGGTAGCCCGAGAACGCCTTCTCGCCCCACGGGCAGCGCGTCGGCGCGGCGATCGGCGCGAACGCCGACACCGAGCGATACCGGCCGGGATGGCGCAGCGCGAGCGTCAGCGCGCCGTGCCCGCCCATCGAGTGCCCGAAGATCCCGAGCCGCGCGCCGTCGATCGGCAGCTCGGCCGTCACCGTCTCGCGCAGCTCATCGACGACATAAGACTCCATCCGGTAATGCGTCGACCACGGCGCTTCGGTCGCATCGAGGTAGAAGCCCGCGCCCACGCCGAAGTCCCACGCATCCGTCTCGCCCGGCACGCCCGCGCCGCGCGGGCTCGTGTCGGGCGCGACGAGCGCGAGGCCGTGCTGCGCCGCGTATTGCTGCGCGCCGGCCTTGATCGCGAAAGTCTCCTCGGTGCAGGTCAGCCCCGCGAGGTAGAACAGCGCCGGCACGCGGCCGTGCGCCGCCTGCGGCGGCAGGTACACCGAGAACTTCATCGGCAGGCCGATCGCCGTCGACGCGTGGCGATAGAAGCGCTGCTCGCCGCCGTGGCACGCGTGCGACGAAACGAGTTCGAGCATCGTCGTCCCCCGGCGATCAGTACAGCACGACCGAGCGGATCGACTCGCCGGCCTTCATCAGGTCGAAGCCTTCGTTGATCCGTTCCAGCGGCAGCGTGTGCGTGATCAGGTCGTCGATGTTGATCTTGCCTTCCATGTACCAGTCGACGATCTTCGGCACGTCGGTGCGGCCGCGCGCGCCGCCGAACGCCGAGCCCTTCCATTCGCGGCCCGTCACCAGCTGGAACGGCCGCGTGCTGATTTCCTCGCCCGCCGCCGCGACGCCGATGATGAACGACTGGCCCCAGCCCTTGTGCGTGCACTCGAGCGCCTGGCGCATCAGCTTCACGTTGCCCACGCATTCGAACGAGTAGTCGGCGCCGCCGTCGGTGAGCTGCACGATGTGGTCGACCACGTTCTCGACTTCGTTCGGGTTGATGAAGTGCGTCATCCCGAACTTCTTCGCAAGCTCGACGCGCTTCGGGTTGATGTCGACGCCGATGATCTTGTCCGCGCCGACCATCTTCGCGCCCTGGATCACGTTCAGGCCGATGCCGCCGAGGCCGAACACCACCACGTTCGCGCCCGCCTCGACCTTCGCCGAGTACACCACCGCGCCGACGCCCGTCGTCACGCCGCAGCCGATGTAGCAGATCTTGTCGAACGGCGCGTCCTCGCGCACCTTCGCGACGGCGATCTCCGGCACCACGATGTAGTTCGAGAACGTGGACGTGCCCATGTAGTGGAACAGCGGCTTGCCGTCGAGCGAGAAGCGCGACGTCGCGTCGGGCATCAGGCCCTTGCCCTGGGTCGCGCGGATCTTCTGGCACAGGTTGGTCTTGCGCGACAGGCAGAACTTGCACTCGCGGCATTCCGGCGTGTAGAGCGGAATCACGTGATCGCCCTTCCTCACCGTGCCGACGCCGGGGCCGACGTCGACCACGACGCCCGCGCCTTCATGACCGAGAATCGCCGGAAACAGGCCTTCCGGATCCGCCCCCGACAGCGTGTAGTAATCGGTATGGCAGATGCCCGTCGCCTTCACCTCGATCAGCACCTCGCCCGCGCGCGGCCCTTCCAGATCGACTTCCTCGATCGTCAGCGGCGCACCCGCCTTCCACGCAATCGCGGCTTTCGTCTTCATCGTGTGACTCCTATCAATAGACATGGCCGCGCCGCGCGTCGTCGCGCGCGGCACGGCGAACTGAAATCGTGCTCGCCATGATGGCCGATCGCCGCACGCGCCACGTGCGGGAAACAGCCGCCAGGTTGCCGGAATGCGTCATCGGTGACGCAAAACGACAAGTGCCCGAGTTTAAACGCCCATCGTGAACCATGCATCGGTGCGCGTATAGAGGTCGACGAAGCGCGCGTGCCGCACGGCGAGCGCGGCGTCGCCGCGCGGCGCGGCCACCGGCGACGCGCCCGGCGCGAGCGCGCGCAGCCCGTCCTCGCGCCAGTGGCCGATCGCGACGCCCGCGAGCAGCGCCGCGCCGCGGGTCGCCGCATTCGGGCAGTCGACCGCGTCGAGCGACGCGTCGAGCGCATCGGCCAGCAACTGGCGCCAGCGCGGATCGACCGAGCCGCCGCCCGCCAGGCGCAGCGACGCGACCGGCACGCGGGCCGCGTCCGGAGCGCCGGCCGCCGGAGCGCCGGCCGCCGGATTGCCCGTCGCCGGATTGCCCGTCGCACGGATCGCATCGAGCCCCGCGCGCAGCGCGAACGCGACGCCTTCGAACGCCGCGCGCATCATCGCGCCGCGCGTGTCGCCGAGCCCGAGGCCGAGCCAGCCGCCACGCGCCTGCGGATTCATCCACGGCGAGCGTTCGCCGGTCAGGTAAGGCAGGAAGCACAGTCGTTCGGAGGCGGGCTGCGCGAACGCTTCGTCGTACGCGGCCGGCCAGTCCGCATAGCCGAGCCAGCCGCGCACGGCTTCGAGCGCCAGCCCGACGTTCTGCATCGCCGCCATCGTGTAGTACCCGCTGCCGGCCGCCGCGCGGTAGCGATGCAGCCCGCGCCGCGCGGCCGGCAGCCGGTCCGCGAGCACGACGATCTGGCCGCCGCTGCCGGTGGTCAGCAGCGCGTCGCCGTCGGCGACGAGCCCGCTGCCCAGCGCCGCGCATGCGGTATCGGCCGCGCCGGTCGCGAGCGGCACGCCGGCCGGCAGGCCGAGCGCCGCGGCCGGCTCGGCGGCGAGCGCACCGCACGGCGCGCCCGACGCGCGCGCCGGCGCGAACAGCTCGCGCCGCACGCCGAACCGTTCGAGCAGCGCCGCATCCCACGCACCGTCCGGCGTCGCGAGCGCGGTCGCGCACGCATCGCTCGGATCGGCCGCGATCTCGCCGCCGAGCGCGACGCGCAGCCAGTCCTTCGGCTGCACCGCCCAACGCGCGGCGCGCAACGCGGCCGGCTCGTGCGCGGCGACCCAGCGCAGCAGCGGGCCCGCCATGCCCGGCGCGACCGGGTTCGCGCCGTCCGGCCAGTCGGCCGCGTCGGCGAACCGCGCGGCGCGCGTGTCGGGCCACAGCAGCGCGGGCCGCACCGCGCGGCCGGCCGCGTCGATCAGCACGACGCCGTGCATCTGCCCGGAAAAGCCGATCGCACGAACCTGCGCCCGCTCGTCGGCGGGCAGCCGCGCGGCGGCGCGCACGAGCGCCAGCCACCACGCATCCGGCGCGATTTCCGCCCAGCCGGGCTGCGGCGAAGACAGTGCATAAGGTTCGCTCGCGACCGCACGTTCGACGCCGTCGGCGTCGAGCGTGACGAGTTTCACCGAGCCGGTGCCGAGATCGATTCCGAGCAAGCGCATCACGTGGCGACGATTCGAATTAAGGAACCCAGATGATAGCGGGATCGGCATACGCGCCCCGTTAATCGGCGAGCGCAATCGGCCACCCGAAAAGCGGCTGTTCACGGGTTAACCCGGTGCGATTTTTCACGACCCGAAATGACCACTATTCCGCGCGGGCGATACACACCATAAAGCGCCGCATATTTGACACGGGGGCCAGCGCTATTTTGAATGGCTATAAAAGCGGGAAACCTCACTCCCGTGGCGATTCCCGATGCTCGACACCTCGCACCATGCCGAATTGGCATATCGAACCAGCAAAGAACGGAATAGTACCCAGTGCTCTTGTTGCGGTTTCGCATTCCGCATAACTTCGTACCACCCCGAATACAAGATCATGGAGTGAGACAGATGCAATCGAACACGGTCCATCCGTGCGATGAAGTGTTGCCGGCCGGCAAGCTCGTTACGCTCGGACTGCAGCACGTTCTCGTCATGTACGCCGGCGCCGTCGCCGTGCCGCTCATCGTCGGCGGCGCGCTCAAGCTGCCGAAAGACCAGATCGCGTTCCTGATCAGCGCCGATCTGTTTTCGTGCGGCATCGCCACGCTGATCCAGACGCTCGGCCTGTGGATCTTCGGCATCCGCCTGCCGGTCATCATGGGCTGCACGTTCGCCGCGGTCGGGCCGATGATCGCGATCGGCACGAACCCCGGCCTCGGCATCCTCGACATCTTCGGCTCGACGATCGCGGCCGGCATCATCGGCATCGTGCTCGCGCCGACGATCGGCAAGCTGCTGAGATTCTTCCCGCCCGTCGTGGTCGGCACGGTAATCTCGGTGATCGGCCTGTCGCTGATGGAGGTCGGCATCAACTGGGCCGCGGGCGGCGTCGGCAACCCGGAATACGGCAGCCCCGTCTACCTCGGCCTGTCGCTGCTGGTGCTCACGCTGATCCTGCTGATCAACAAGTTCGGCCGCGGCTTCGTCGCGAACATCTCGGTGCTGCTCGGCATCGTCGCGGGCTTCGCGATCGCGTTCGCGATCGGCCGCGTGAACACCGACGGCGTGTCCCTCGCGCCATGGGTCGGGTTCGTGATGCCGTTCCATTTCGGCTGGCCGCACTTCGACCCGCTGTCGATCGCGACGATGGTCACGGTGATGTTCGTCACCTTCATCGAATCGACCGGGATGTTCCTCGCGGTCGGCGACATGGTCGACCGGCCGGTCGACCAGGAGCGCCTCGTGCGCGGCCTGCGCGTCGACGGCCTCGGTACGCTGATCGGCGGCATCTTCAACTCGTTCCCGCATACGTCGTTCTCGCAGAACGTCGGCCTGATCGGCGTGACGGGCGTGAAGAGCCGCTTCGTCTGCGCGACCGGCGGCGTGATCCTGGTGCTGCTCGGGCTGTTCCCGAAGATGGCGCAGGTCGTCGCGTCGGTGCCGCCGTTCGTGCTCGGCGGCGCGGGAATCGTGATGTTCGGGATGGTCGCGGCGAACGGCGTGAAGGTGCTGTCGAAGGTCGACTTCGTGAACAACCACCACAACCTGTTCATCGTCGCCGTGAGCATCGGCATGGGTCTCGTGCCGGTGGTGTCGCCGCACTTCTTCTCGAAGCTGCCGGGCGCATTCGCCCCGATCCTCCACAGCGGCATCCTGCTCGCGTCGGTGACGGCCGTGATCCTGAACATCGTGTTCAACGGCGTGAAGGGCGAGAAGGAAGCGAAGTGCGACATCCGCCGCGCCGGACACGATTTCGACGGACGGCCGGTCGACCTGCACTGAGGCAAGGAGGCACGGATGCGCCGCCGGTGCGCGGCGCATCGTTCGGCCCGCAAGACGCCACGGCATCGCCGTGGCGTTTTTCATGGCGCCGCCGGTTTGCGGTCCGCCGTGCGGATCGCTCGCCCAAAAGGAAACGCCACGGATTTTCATCCGTGGCGTTGTCGTGTGCGGCGCGTCGCAGGCATGCGATGCCGCATCATGCCCGCGCCGGCGACCGGGTGCCCGCCGCAGCAGCCACCCGCAGCGGTTACCCGTTGGTCGGTTACCCGTTGGTCGCGGCCGCCGATGCCGGCGCCGGTGCGGCCGCCTTGTCGTAGTCGACTGCCTGGTCGGCCGGGCGCGGCGTCTCGCCGGCCCGCTGGATCCAGCCGCCGCCCAGCGAACGGTACAGGTCGACGAGGTTCGTCCACCGTGCCAGCCGCGCGCTGATCAGCGACTGCTGCGCCGAGTACAGGTCGGTCTGCGCGGTCAGCACCGACAGGTAGCTGTCCACACCATTCTTGTAACGCAGGTCCGACAGGTCGTAGCGACGCTGCTGCGCGTGCTCGTTGCGCTGCAGCGCGGCGATCTGCTGGTCGTACGTGCCGCGTGCGGCCAAGCCGTCCGACACGTCGCGGAACGCCGACTGGATCGCCTTCTCGTAGTTCGCGATCTCGATGCGCTTCTGCACGTGCGCGAGATCGAGATTGGCGAGGTTCGCACCGCCCTCGAAGATCGGCATCGTGATCTGCGGCGCGAACGACCACGCCGCCGTGCCGGCCTTGAACAGGCCGCCGAGCGTCGGGCTCGCGGTGCCGAACGCGCCCGTCAGCGAGATCTTCGGGAAGAACGCCGCGCGCGCCGCGCCGATGTTCGCGTTGGCCGCGCGCAGGCTCTGCTCCGCTTCCATGATGTCCGGACGGCGCGTCAGCAGATCCGACGGCAACCCGGCCGGGATGTCGGCCAGGAAGTTCTGCGCATCGAGCGGCAGGCCCGGCGGCAGGTCGTCCGGCAGCGGCTGGCCGATCAGCAGCACCAGCGCGTTGACCGCCTGCGCGCGGGCGCGCGCCTGCGCCTGCTGGTTCGCGAGCGCCGTCTCGACGATCGTCTGCGCCTGACGCAGGTCGAGTTCCGAGCCGGTGCCGTTGTCGAACTTCAGCTTGTTCAGGTCATACGACGCCTGCGCGGATTTCAGCGTGTCTTCCGTCACCTTCAGCAGGTCGTCGGTCGACAGCACCGTCAGGTACTGGTCCGCGACCTGCGCGACCAGCGAGATCTCGAAGGCCTTGCGCGCCTGCGCGGTCGCGAGGTATTTCGCGAGCGCCTGGTCCTTCAGGCTCTGGATCCGGCCGAACAGGTCGAGCTCCCACGACGCCTGCAGCCCGACGTTGTAGGTCGTCGAGATGTTGTTCCCCCGGATCGGAATGAGCGCGTTCGGCGTGCGCGTGCGGTTGCCGGTGCCGACAGCGTCGAGCTTCGGGAACAGGTCCGCGCGCGTGATCTGGTACTGCGCGCGCGCGGCCTCGATGTTCAGCACCGCGACCCGCAGGTCGCGGTTGTTCTTCAGCGCGATGTCGATCAGCCGCTGCAGGCGCGGATCGACGAAGAATTCGCGCCAGCCGATGTCGGTCGCCGCCTGGCCGTTCGCGCTGCGCGCGCCGGCCGCCGCGGCCGGCTGCGTCGCATAGACGCCGTCCGACGGAAACGCCCCCGCGACGGGCGCCGCGGGCCGCGTGTAGTGCGGCGCCATCGTGCAGCCCGTGGCGAGGAGCGCGACCGCGATTGCAGTCAAAGCGTGTTTTTGCATCATCACTGTCCCTTGTTGCCGTCGTCGCCGTTGCCCGGCTTCTCGTCGTGGTGCGAGTGCTCCTGAGCCAGGCGCAGCGCCTCGTCGACGTCTTCCTTCTCGCCGCTGAAGATCGCGCGGATCTTCACGAAGAACATCGGGATCATGAAGATCGCGAGGAACGTCGCCGTGATCATCCCGCCGATCACGCCCGTGCCGATCGCGTGCTGGCTGGCCGAACCCGCGCCGTTGCTGATCGCGAGCGGCATCACGCCGAGAATGAACGCGAGCGACGTCATCAGGATCGGACGCAGCCGCAGGCGCGCCGCTTCCAGCGCGGCCTCGATCGGCCCCATCTTCTCCGTCGTCTGCAGTTCGCGTGCGAACTCGACGATCAGGATCGCGTTCTTCGCGGACAGGCCGACGGTGGTCAGCAGGCCGACCTGGAAGTACACGTCGTTCTCGAGGCCGCGCATCGTCGCCGCGAGCAGCGCACCGATCACGCCGAGCGGCACGACCATGATCACCGAGAACGGGATCGACCAGCTTTCATACAGCGCCGCGAGACACAGGAACACGACGAGGATCGAGATCGCGTACAGGATCGGCGCCTGCGAGCCCGACTGGATTTCCTGGAACGACAGGCCCGTCCACGAATAGCCTACGCCTTCCGGCAGCTTCTTCGCGAGCGTTTCCATCGCCGCCATCGCCTGGCCGGTCGACTTGCCCGGTGCGGCCTGGCCCTGGATTTCCATCGCCGAGATACCGTTGTAACGCTCGAGCTTCGGCGAACCGTACGTCCAGTGGCCGGTCGCGAACGCGCCGAACGGCACCATCCCGCCCGCACCGTTGCGCACGTACCAGATGTTCAGGTCTTCCGGCGTCATCCGGAACGGCGCGTCGGACTGCACGTAGACCTTCTTGATCCGGCCGTCGACGTCGAGGAAGTTGTTCACGTACCGCGACGCCCACGCAATCGAGAAGGTGTTGTCGATCGCCTGCGGCGTGACGCCGAGCGCCGATGCCTTCTCACGGTCGATGTTCACCTTGTACTGCGGCGTGTCGTTCAAGCCGTTCGGACGCACGCCCTGCAGCGTCGGATCCTTCGAGGCCATCCCGAGCAACTGGTTGCGCGCGGCCATCAGCGCGTCGTGGCCGACCCCCGCGTTGTCCGTCAGCTCGAAGTCGAAGCCGGCGGCGGTGCCGAGTTCCGGAATCGACGGCGGGTTGAACGGAATCACGAGCGCGTCCTTGTAGCCCGCATAACGCCCGAACATCCGGCCGATCAGCGCCTGGACCTTCTGGTTCGCGTGCTGACGCTGCGCGTAGTCCTTCAGCCTGACGAACACGAGACCCGAGTTCTGGCCGCGGCCCGCGAAGCTGAAGCCGTTGACCGTGAACGCGGATTCGACGATTTCCTTCTCGTCCTTCAGCAGGTAGTCGGAGATGTTCGCGAGCGTCTTCGCCGTGGTTTCCTGCGTCGAGCCGGACGGCGTCTGCACGATCACGAACATCAGGCCCTGGTCCTCATCCGGCAGGAACGACTTCGGCAGGCGCACGAACAGCAGGCCGACCGCGACGATCACGACCAGGTAGATGACGAGCCAGCGGCCCGAACGCTTGATCACGTGGTGCACGCCGACGTGGTACTTGTCGCGGCTCTGGTTGAACGTGCGGTTGAACCAGCCGAAGAAGCCCTTCTTCTCTTCGTGGTGACCTTGCGGGATCGGCTTCAGGATCGTCGCGCACAGTGCCGGCGTCAGAATCAACGCGACCAGCACCGACAGCACCATCGCCGTCACGATCGTCAGCGAGAACTGTCGATAGATCGCGCCGACCGAGCCGCCCGAGAACGCCACCGGCACGAACACCGCCGACAGCACCAGCGCGATGCCGACCAGCGCGCCGGTGATCTGGCCCATCGCCTTCTTGGTCGCCTCCTTCGGAGACAGCCCTTCCTCGACCATCACCCGCTCGACGTTCTCCACGACCACGATCGCATCGTCCACCAGCAGGCCGATCGCGAGCACGAGGCCGAACATCGACAACGTGTTGATCGAGAAGCCGACGAGCGACATCACCGCGAACGTGCCGAGCAGCACGACCGGCACCGCGATCGTCGGGATGATCGTCGCCCGCAGGTTCTGCAGGAACAGATACATCACGAGGAACACGAGCACGATCCCTTCGAGCAGCGTCTTGACCACTTCCTCGATCGACAGCTTCACGAACGGCGTCGTGTCGTACGGATACT
The DNA here is from genome assembly GCF_004343775.1 of Burkholderia sp. SRS-46. Taxonomy (GTDB): domain Bacteria; phylum Pseudomonadota; class Gammaproteobacteria; order Burkholderiales; family Burkholderiaceae; genus Burkholderia. Next base: position 285,928 of record NZ_PTXL01000006.1, read on the forward strand.
TCACGACGAGGCCGTGCGGGAAGTACTTCGACAGCTCGTCGATCTTCGCGCGCACCGCCTTCGCGGTCGCGAGCGCGTTCGCGTTGGTCGCGAGCTGGATACCCAGCGCCGCGGTCGGCTGGCCGTTGTACTTCGTGTCGAAGTTGTAGTTCTCGCCGCCGAGGCCGACCGACGCGACGTCCTTCAGGCGCACCTGCGAGCCGTCCTGGTTGACCTTCAGCAGGATGTTGCCGAACTGCTCGGGCGTCTGCAGCAGCGTCGCCTCGGTGATCGTCGCCTGCAGCATGGTGCCCGGCTTCGCCGGCGTGCCGCCGATCTGGCCGCCCGCGATCTGCACGTTCTGCGCTGTGATCGCACTCGTGACATCTTCAGGCGTGAGGCCGTAGTTCGTCAGGCGGGTCGGATCGAGCCAGATCCGCATCGCGTACTGCGAGCCGAACAGCGTGACGGTACCGACGCCGTTCAGCCGGCTGATCGGGTCCTTCACGTGCGACGCCACGTAGTTCGCGAGGTCGTACTTGTTCATGCTGCCGTCTTCGGAGTTGAAGGCGAGCACGAGCAGGAAGCTGCTGCTCGACTTCGTCACCGAAAGGCCGAGCTGCTGCACGACCTGCGGCAGGATCGGCGTCGCGAGCGACAGCTTGTTCTGCACCTGGACCTGCGCGATATCGGCGTTGGTGCCCGGCTCGAACGTCAGCGTGATGGTCGCGTTGCCCGAGTCGTCACTGGTCGACGACATGTACAGGAAGTGGTCGAGACCGCTCATCTGCTGCTCGATCACCTGCGTCACCGTGTCTTCCACCGTCTTCGCGGAAGCGCCCGGGTAGTTCGCGGTGATCTGGATCGATGGCGGCGCGATCGTCGGATACTGCGAGATCGGCAGCGTGAAGATCGCCGCGACCCCGGCCAGCATCAGGATGATGGCGATCACCCACGCGAAGATCGGGCGATCGATAAAAAACTTTGCCATGAAACAGGCTCCCTGTTATTGCGCGCTCGACGCGGCGGCGCTCGAAGCAGCTGCGCCCGACGCGGCTGCACCTGATGCCGCGGCGGACGAACCCGCGGCGGCCGGCGCGGCGGTTGCGGCGGCGGCTCCCGAAGCGGCGGCGTCCGGCGCTTGCGCGAGCGTCGCCGGCACGGCCTTCACGGTCGCGCCCGGACGCACCTTGTCGACGCCCTGCACGATCACGCGGTCGCCCGGCTGCAGGCCGCCTTCGACCACCCAGTTCTGGCCCTGCATGCCCGTCGTCGTCAGCGGGTGCGGCGCGACCTTGTTGTCCGCGCCGACCACCAGCGCGACCGCCTGGCCCTTCTGGTCATGCGTGACGCCGATCTGCGGCACCAGGAACGCGTTCTGATTCACGCCTTCCTCGATGCGCGCGCGCACGAACATCCCCGGCAGCAGCACGCGGTTCGGGTTCGGGAAGATCGCGCGGATCGTCACCGAGCCCGTCGCCTGATCCACCGTCACGTCCGAGAACTGCAGCTTGCCCGGCTCCGAATACGTCTTGCCGTCTTCCAGGATCAGCGACACCTTCGCCGCGCCCGGGCCGCTCGTCTTGATGCGCCCGCTCTGCACGTCCTGGCGCAGCTTCAGCCCGTCCAGGCTCGACTGCGTGAGGTCGACGTACACCGGGTCGAGCTGCTGCACGGTCGACATCAGCGTCGCCTGGCTCGCCTGCACGTAAGCGCCCGGCGTGACCTGCGAGATGCCGACGCGGCCCGTGATCGGCGACACGACGTCCGTATAGCCGAGGTTGATCTGCGCGGTGTCGACCGCGGCCTTGCCGGCCGCGACGTCGGCGGCGGCCTGCCCTTGCGCGGCGACCGCGTTGTCGTAGTCCTGCTTGCTGATCGCGTTCGCGCCGACCAGCACCTTGTAGCGCGACACGAGCGCGTTCTGCGTCGCGAGGTTCGCCTGCGCCTTCGCGAGCGATGCCTTGGCGCTGTTCAGTTGCGCGATGTACGGTGCCGGATCGATCTTGTAGAGGCGCTGGCCGGCCTTCACATCGGTGCCTTCGGTGAACTCACGGCGCAGCACGATGCCGTCGACCCGCGCGCGCACTTGCGCGACGAGGAACGCGTTGGTGCGGCCCGGCAGTTCGGAGAAGACCGCTACGTTTTGCGGCTGGACGGTGACGACGCCGACTTCCGGCGTTTGCGGCGGCGGTGCCGATTCTTTTTTCCCGCACGCGGCCAGGAAAACGGCGGCCGTCGCGACAGTGATTAAGCGGTATGGAACCCGTTCGACGCGCATGGAGCGACCTCTGTGTGTAACCAATGGAATGAGTGCCGCGCCCGGCCCGGGCGCAACACGGATGCGCCTCGCGGCGCAGATCGAACACCTGAATTACTGGACAGCTGGATACAGCAAGCGGCACGAAACCACTGTGCCGACGAGACGCCGCGAACTGCGGCTTGGTACTTTGGCGGGGATCAGCAGGTGGGATATTAACTGATTGCCCCTTTGGCCATTCGATCGTAGGGTGGTATTGTATATACATTCACGAATGTATGTAAAAAGCCCCTACACCGCCCCGCAAACCGGTATTACGGATTGTTACGAATCGCAAGCATATCCGGTTTGGACTTCCGCAGCGAGGGTGTGAACCTTATTATCCCGCCCACCGATCGATCATCCCAGGCCTGCATATGGTCAGACGTACCAAAGAGGAAGCCCTTGCCACGCGCAACAGCATCCTCGACGCCGCCGAACACGTGTTCTTCGAGAAAGGCGTATCGCACACGTCGCTCGCGGACATCGCCCAGCACGCCGGCGTGACGCGCGGCGCGATCTACTGGCACTTCGCGAACAAGGCCGAGCTGTTCGACGCGATGTTCGACCGCGTCCTCCTGCCGATCGACGAGCTGAAGACGATGCCGATCGACGCGCCCGGCAGCAATCCGCTCGACAAGGTCCGCAAGATCCTGGTCTGGTGCCTGCTCGGGGTCCAGCGCGATTCGCAGCTGCGCCGGGTGTTCAGCATCCTGTTCATGAAGTGCGAGTACGTCGCGGACATGGAGCCGCTGCTGCAACGCAACCGGGCCGGCATGAGCGAGGCGCTGCACGCGATAGAGGGCGATCTCGCGATGGCCGTCCAGCTGAAGCTGCTGCCCGAGCGGCTCGATACCTGGCGCGCGACGCTGATGCTGCATACGCTCGTGAGCGGCTTCGTGCGCGACATGCTGATGCTGCCCGACGAGATCGACGCGGAGCGGCATGCGGAAAAACTCGTCGACGGCTGTTTCGACATGCTGCGCTACAGCCCGGCGATGCTGAAGGACGAGGATTGACGCCGCCCGCCCGCGGCCGGCGGCCCGCCCTCTATATATAGGCGGCCACCGCCTTTGCCGGCACTGCCCGCTACGCCGGGCGCGCGGCCGCGAACGAACCCGCCCCCCGCTCAGGCCGCCTCGGCGCGACGCGCGCGCGCCCGCCGGTTCGACCCCGCCACCGAATCGCGCACCGGCATCGCGCCGCCCGCCAGGCCGGCGATCCACGCGTCGGTCGACATCACCGCCGCGAAGTTCGACTGGAACACGACCGTGAACGCGCGATGGATCTCCTCGGCGCTCGCCGCGCCGGCCGCGTTCTCGTACGGCACCGCGCCCGTCGCATCCTCCAGGTACTCGACGCCCAGGCCCGCATGCGCGGCGTGGTACACCGTCGACGCATTGCAGTTGTGGGTCATGTAGCCGGCCACCGCGAGCGTGTCGATCCCGTGCGCGTCGAGCCACGCGGCGAGATCGGTGCCCGCGAACGCGCTCGCGTGCGCCTTCTCGATGCGGTGCGCGTACGGCCGCGACGCGACCACCGGATGCAGCGCGACGCCGTCGGTGCCGGGCGCGAAGATCGGCGCGCCGGCCGGCGCGACGTGCTGGACGACGATCACCGGCACGCCGGCCGCATGCGCGGCATCGATCGCGCGGCCGATGTTCGCGAGCGACGCGTCGACGCTCGGGTATTCGATCGGCAGGTTGCCGGTCACGTATTCGTTCTGCACGTCGATCACGATCAGCGCGCGGCGGGAAGCGGAATGCGTCATGGCGTTCTCCAGGTTCGGACACGCCGCCCCGCCCCGGCGCGGGGCGGTCGGCAGCGCGATGCGACGCATTGTCGAGCCGCGCCGCCGCGCATGACAGTGGCCCGATTGCCATTCTTCGATAGAATCGGGCCATCCCGTTCCGGAGCCTGCCATGACAGCTGACGCTTCGCCCACCGTCGTCGCCGCGATCGCGTTCGACGGCATCAGCCCGTTCCATCTGTCGGTGCCGTCCGTCGTGTTCGGCCGGGAGCGCGACGCGGCCGACACGCCCGTGTTCGATTTCCGCGTGTGCTCGGCGGACCGGGGCCCGCTCGCGACGACCGGCGGCTTCACGATCTCGGCGCCGCTCGGCCTCGACGCGCTCGACGACGCGCAGATCGTCATCGTGCCGAGCTGGCGCGACCCGGCCGAAACGCCGCCGGCGGTGCTGCTCGATGCGGTGCGCGCCGCCGCCGAGCGCGGCGCGCTGCTGGTCGGGCTGTGCCTCGGCGCCTATGTGCTTGCCGCGGCGGGCCTGCTCGACGGCCGCCCGGCCACCACGCACTGGGCGTGGGCGGACGACTTCGCGCAGCGCTTTCCGCGCGTGAAACTCGATCCCGACGTGCTTTACGTGGATGACGGCAACCTGATGACGTCGGCCGGCACCGCCGCCGGGCTCGACTGCTGCCTGCACGTGGTGCGCCGGCGTTTCGGCACCGAGGCGGCGAACCAGATCGCGCGCCGCCTCGTGATTCCGCCGCACCGCCAGGGCGGACAGGCGCAGTACGTGCCGCAGCCCGTCGCCGCGCACCCGCGCGACGCGCGGCTCGCGGGCCTCCTCGACTGGGTGCGCGCGCACCTGGACGTCGCGCACGGCGTCGATTCGCTCGCGGCGCGCGTGCTGATGAGCCGGCGCACGTTCACGCGCCACTTCCGCCATGCGACCGGCACGACCGTCACCGCATGGCTGCAGGCCGAGCGGCTGGCGCGCGCGCAGCACTTGCTGGAAACGACGGGACACTCGATCGACGCGATCGCGCAGGCGGCCGGCTACGGCTCGAGCGTGTCGCTGCGCCAGCATTTCGCCAGCGCGCTCGGCACGTCGCCGTCGGCCTATCGACGGGAATTTCGCGGGACGCTGCCCGGCGCGCGGGGTTGAAGGCCGCCGGCGCGGTTCGCGTTCAGCCGTTGAACCAGCGCGCGGCGTAGAGCAGCAGCGCGACGAACAGGATCATCGCCGCCCACGCCCAGACCGGCACCGTGCTCGATGCGCGATGCGGCAGCGCGCTGGCGGCGCGGCCGGTCAGCGCGTTGCCGAGATGCTGCAACGGCGGCCGCTTCGCGGTGGCCGCCAGCGACGCGGGACGCAGGAACACGTGCTGGCGCCGCTGCGGGCTCGTGCGCGCGAGGTTCGGCGCGAGGCCGTGCTTCGCCTGCACGACCGCGCAGAACTCGCTGAAGAAATCGTCGGCCCACTCGTGCAGCGCGTTCTCGATCTGCCGGGCCGGCAGCTCGGCGAGCGGCCCGGTCGCCGTCGCCCACAGCACGTACTCGACGCGGGTGGCGTCCGCGTCGTCCGCTTCCGGAATCAGCACGATCTCGATCTGGCCGCGCAGCGCGCCGAGCCCGTCGGCGCGCGCCTTGAAGTTCAGGATCCGGCGCGGCAGCCCTTCCGCGTCGCCGTGCTCGCCCGCGACGTGTGCCCGCACGTCGTACCGCGCGCGCAGCGGGCCGAGCGGCACCGTCAGCGTCAGTGCATACTCGCCGCGCGCCAGCTCGACGAACGATTCGCAATGGTCGAAGCTCGCGCGCAGCAGCGCGATGTCCTCCAGCGACTCCCGAACCACCGACGGCGCAAGCGGAATGCGAAGTGCGTCGTTCAGCTCCATGTTGCCTCCCCGATGAACGCCAGCCGCATCAGGACGTCTCGACGAGACCGTCGACCCTCGCGGCATCGAAGGCGACATAGCGCGCGAGCGCCAGCGCCGCCCCCTTCGGTTCCTCGTAACTCCATGCGGCGTTCTCGATCACGCCGTCTTCGGTCTGCAAATCGAAATAGCTCGCGTGCCCCTTGAGCCCGCAGGCCGTCGTGAGGCTCGACCGCACGAGCCGCTGCATGTTGACGTCGGCGCGAGGCAGGTAGTGGACGTCGGGCAGGCCCGCCTCGCGCACGGTCAGCGCGCCGAGCGAATCCGCATACGTAATCCCCTGATGGATCACGCGCACGCGGTGACGGTTCGGCACGATTTCGAGACGAGGGTCGGCTGCTTCGGACATCGTTCTCCCCAACGGACGTCCCGGCAGGCTGGCCGGGTTTCGCACAAGCAGCAAAAAAGCCACGGCGTGGATGCCGTGGCTTTCATTATCGGCGAAAGTCGCACGAATTGCGCGTCCATCGCCAAAACCGCACCTCACCGGTCATTTCGCGGCCCAGGTGAACGCCTGTTTCGCGCCGCCCTTCGCGGTGATCGTGACGCTGCGCGTCTCGTCCTTGCCCTGGTACGACGCCAGCACCGTGTAGCGGCCCGGCGGCAGTTTCACGAGCATGTACGGCCCGCGCGCGTCGGTCTTCAGCACGTCGGCGCCCTTCTCGTCGGTAATGCGCACGTGGACGTCGGCGAGGAACTCGCCACCCGCGCCGGTGAAGCGCAACGCGAGCGGCCACGCCGCTTCGTTGCGCTGGAACGCCGTCGACTCGTCCTGCCCGACGCCGCCGGACACGAAGGTGACGTCGCCCTGCTGGCGCGGGGCGGGCAGGCCGTCCGACTGCGCGTACGCGCCGGTTGCGCCGGCCGCGAGGCCCGCGGCCAGCGCCGCGGCGATTGCGAATCGGGACACGCTGCGTGGATGTTGCATGGCATGCTCCTTTGGGTCGGAAGGGATGGCGGGCCCCCCGGCAACGCGGGCGGCTCACCCGCCGCGCCCGGCCAGGGCCGGCGCGGGCCCCGGTCAGCTCAGGTCGACCGGCACGAAGATCTGTGCATTGTCGCGCTGAATCAGCAGCGCAAGGCTGTTGCCCGCGTTCTTCACCGCGTCGCGCAGCTGCTCGGGGCTCGTCACCGGGCGGCCGTTCACCGCGAGGATCACGTCACCCGGCTGGATGCCCGCCGTTGCGGCGGGGCCGCCCGCCTGCTGCACGATCAGCCCGTGCGACAGCTGCGTTGCGTTGCGCTCCTGCGGCGACAGCGGCCGCACCGCGACGCCGAGCCGGCCCTGCTCGACCGGGCCGCCGTCGTTCGATGCGAGCTTGGTGTCGGCCAGCGAGCCGAGCGTCACGCTGATCGTCTTCTTCGACTTGTCGCGCCACACCTGCAGATCGGCCTTCGAGCCGGGCTTCAGGCTCGCGATCTGCGACGGCAGCGCCGTCGAATCGGCGACCGGCATGCCGTTGACCGCCAGGATCACGTCGCCGGGCAGCAGGCCCGCCTTCGCGGCCGGGCCGTTCGGATCGACCGAGCTGACGAGCGCGCCGTCCGGCTTCTGCAGCCCGAACGAGCTCGCGAGCGTCTGGTTCATGCCCTGCACCGCAACGCCCAGGCGGCCGCGGCTCACGTGGCCCGTCTTCACGAGCTCGTCCTTGACCTTGATCGCCTCGTTGATCGGAATCGCGAACGACAGGCCCTGGAAGCCGCCCGTCTGCGAATAGATCATCGAGTTGATGCCGATCACCTCGCCCTTCAGGTTGAACAGCGGGCCGCCCGAGTTGCCGGGGTTGACCGGCACGTCGGTCTGGATGAACGGCGTGTAGTTCTCGTCGGGCAGCGCGCGCGATTTCGCGCTGATGATGCCGGAGGTCACCGTGTTGTCGAAGCCGTACGGCGAGCCGATCGCGACCACCCACTGGCCGACCTTGCTCTGCGCCGGATCGCCGATCTTCACCGTCGGCAGCCCGCCCGCGTCGATCTTCAGCACCGCGACGTCGGACTGCTTGTCCGCGCCGACCACCTTCGCCTTGTATTCGCGCTTGTCGGTCAGCTTGACGGTGACGACGTTCGCGCCGTCGATCACGTGCGCATTCGTCAGGATATAGCCGTCCGGGCTGATGATGAACCCGGAGCCGAGGCTCGCGCTCGGCTGGTCGTCCGGCTGCGCGTCGCCGCCCATGCCGGGCACCTGGCCGTAGAAGTGCTTGAAGAACTGGTAGAACGGGTCGCTCGGGTCCATCGGCAGCTGCGGCACGCGCCGCGCCACCTGCTTCACGACGTGCTTGGCGCTGATGTTCACGACCGCCGGGCCGTAGGTCTCCACCAGCCCGGAGAAGTCGGGGATGCCGGTCTTCGCGGCCGCTTCGGCCGGCATCAGCGCGGCCGCCTGCGCGGGCGTGATGATCTGCGGATCGGCGTGCCGGGTGCCCGCGACGTAGGCGGCGGACAGCGCGGCCGCCACCGCGACGGCAATGGCGCCACGCGCAAGGAATCGGGTGTTCATCGTAGGACCTCCTCTTTGTTGGATGCAGCGTAACGGCGCTGACTTAAAGGAGGCTTAACCGGCCCTAACCCGCGCGAACGGCCCGCATCAGACGGCCGCCGGCGCCTTGGCCGGCACGTCGGCGTCGCGGAACACGACGCTGACGAGCAGGCCGCCCGTCGCCGCGTCGCCGAGCGACACCAGCGCGCCCTGCTGCGTCGCGACGCGCTTGACGATCGCGAGCCCGAGCCCGCTGCCCGACACGTCGGTGCGCGCCCGCGCGGAGCTGTCGCGATAGAAGCGGTCGAACACGCGCTCGCGCTCGTCGGCCGGGATGCCCGGCCCGCTGTCGCCGATCTGCACGCAGGCGCGCCCGGCCGCGTCGCGTGTCAGCGACACGTCGATGCGGCCGCCGTCGGGCGTGTACTTGACCGCGTTGTCGAGCAGGTTGCCGAACATCACGCGCAGCGCGGCGACGTCGGCGACCACCCGCGCGGGCCGGGCCTCCTCGAAACCGAGATCGATGTCGCGCCGCTGCGCGAGCGGCGCATGCGCGGCCACGCATTCGGCGAGCAGCGCCTGCAGGTCGAGCGGTTCGCGCACCGTGCCGCCGTCCGGTTCCGCGCGCGCGAGCGCGAGCAGCTGCTCGGCGAGCCGCGTCGCGCGCGTCACGCCGTCCTGCAGGTCGACGAGCGCCTCGCGGCGCGACGCGTCGTCCTTCGCGCGCGCGACGAGCTGCGCCTGGATCTGTACGGCCGCGAGCGGCGTGCGCAGCTCGTGCGCGGCGTCGGCGACGAACGCCTTCTGCGTGTCGAGCGCGGCCGACAGCCGCGCGAGCAGCCCGTTCAGCGCGTGCACGAGCGGCTGCACCTCGAGCGGCAGCGGCGAATCGGCCAGCGGATCGAGCGCCTCCGGCCGGCGCGCCTCGACCGCGCGGGTGACGCGCCGCAGCGGCGCGAGCCCGCGCCCGACGATCATCCACACCGCCGCGCCGAGGAATGGCAGCAGCACGATCAGCGGCCACAGCGTGCGCAGCGCGACGTTCGCCGCGAGCCGGTTGCGCACCGACAGCGGCTGCGCGAGCTGCACGACGTTGTCGCCGACGATCGCGCCGTACACGCGCCATTCGCCGCGGTCGGTGCGCTCGGTCGAGAAGCCGAGCTCGGCGCGCGGCGCGATCGGCGCGCGCGGATGCGAGAAGTACATCAGCACGCCGTTGCGGTTCCAGATCTGGATCACGATGCCTTCGTCGCCGTTGGTGCGCGAGCCGAACACCTGCGAGAACGGCTCGGACGGCAGCGCCGCGGCGATCTCCTGCAGCTGGTAGTCGAACAGCTCGTTCGCCTCCGCGAGCGCCTGCCGGTAGATCAGCCAGCCCGCGACGCCCACGCCGGCGACGACGATCGCCAGCAGCCAGATCAGCAATTGATGACGAATCGACCTCACGCGTCAGCTTTCCTTGACGACCATGTAGCCGAGCCCGCGCACGTTGCGGATCAGGTCCGAGCCGAGCTTCTTGCGCAGTGCGTGGATATAGACCTCGACGGTGTTGCTGCCGATTTCCTCGCCCCAGCCGTACATCTTCTCCTCGAGCTGGCTCTTCGACAGCACCGCGCCCGGCCGCGCGAGCAGCGCCTCGAGCAGCGCGAACTCGCGCGCCGACAGCGCGACCGGCGCGCCGTCGAGCGTCACCTGGTGCGACGCCGGATCGAGCGTCAGCCCGCCGTGGCGGATCAGCGACTCGCTGCGCCCCGACTGGCGGCGGATCAGCGCGCGCATCCGCGCGCCGAGCTCGTCGAGATCGAACGGCTTGACGAGGTAGTCGTCGGCGCCCGCGTCGAGCCCCTTCACGCGATCGGCCACCGCGTCGCGCGCGGTGACGATCAGCACCGGCAGCGCCAGGCCGCGCGCGCGCAGCGTGCGCAGCACGTCGATGCCGTCGCGCTTCGGCAGGCCCAGGTCGAGCAGCAGCAGGTCGTACGCCTCGCCGCCGAGCGCGGTGAGCGCCGCCTCGCCGTCCTGCACCCAGTCGACCGCGAAGCCGTCCGAGCGCAGCGCCTTGCGCACGCCCTCGGCGATCATCCGGTCGTCTTCGACTAGCAATATCCGCATCTGGGTCGGCATCCGTGGGACGAGTGAGACATGCCGACCATTGTAGCGCCGCGAATCGCGTGCGCCGCACGAAAGCCGAGCCGATGCGCGGTTTCGTCGGACCTGCGCGCACTTGTCTCTACAATGTGCGCTTTGGCGCCGCGCGCGCGTCGCTCCCGCATCCGCTTTCCCGTATTCGTCCATGCCGATTTCCGTCCTTGCCGCCCGGTTCGCGCCCCGCGCCCGCCTCTGCCTGCGCGCCGCCGCCGTCCTCTCCGCCTGCACCGCCCTCGCCTTCGCGCCGTCCGCGCAAGCCCGCAAGAAAGCGCTCAAGCCGGCGCACAAGCCGCCCGTCGTGTCCGCCGCCGCGCGCGCGGCCGGGCTGCCGCCAGCCGTGCTCGTCGCGCTGCAGCGCGCGAAGGTGCCGGCATCGGCGATGAGCGTGGTGGTCGAGCGGGTCGGCGACCCGGCGCCGCTGATCGCATGGAACGCGAGCCGCCCGATGCTGCCGGCGTCGACGATGAAGCTCGTGACGACCTGGTCGGGCCTGTCGATCCTCGGCCCCGACTTCCGCTGGCGCACGAGCGCGTACGCGGACGGCCCGGTCGACCCGGACGGCACGCTGCAGGGCAACCTCTACATCAAGGGCACCGGCGATCCGAAGCTCGTGCCGGAGGAGCTGGTCGACCTCGTCGAGAAGATCCGCAAGGCCGGCATCCGCCGCGTGAACGGCGGCCTCGTGCTCGACAAGACCTATTTCGCGGCGTCGACGCGCGACCTGCCGGCGTTCGACGACGACGCGAGCGCGCCGTACAACGTCGGCCCCGATCCGTTGCTGTATGCGTTCAAGGCGATCTCGTTCACGGTGACGCCGGGCGACGACGGCAAGGTCGCGGTCGACGTGCTGCCGCCGCTCGCGAACCTGTCGATCGACAACCAGCTCTACGAAGGCGGCGGCTCGTGCGGCGCGGCCGCGTCGGCCGCGCGCCCGACGCTGACGGCCGGCGACGGCATGCTGACCGCGTCGTTCTCGGGCGACGTCCCGCTGCGCTGCGGCGCGCGCACGACCAACCTCGCGATCCTCGACCACACCACCTTCTTCGCGCGCGGTTTCCTCGCGCTGTGGCAGCAGGACGGCGGCACCATCGCGGGCCCCGTCAGCGAGGGCAAGGTGCCGACCACCGCGCGGCCCGTCGCCGTGCATCACAGCCCGGTGCTCGGCAGCGTCGTCTACGACATCAACAAGTTCAGCAACAACGTGATGGCGCGCAACCTGTTCCTGACGATCGGCGCGGAAAGCGGCAGGCCGCCGGCGACGCCCGAGCAGTCGAGCCGCGTGATCCGCGCGTTCCTGCAGAAGAACGGCATCGCGATGCCCGAGCTCGTGCTCGACAACGGCTCGGGGCTGTCGCGCGACGAGCACGTGAGCGCGCAGTCGCTCGCCGCGCTGCTGCAGGCCGCGAACGCGAGCCCGGTCGCGCAGGCGTTCATCGATTCGCTGCCGATCGCGGGCATCGACGGCACGATGAAGAACCGCCTCACCAACGCGGGCGTGCTCGGCAACGCGCACATCAAGACCGGCACGCTGCGCGACGTGCGCGCGATCGCAGGCTACGTCGCGGGCGCGGACGGCACGAGCTACATCGTCGTCAGCTTCATCAACGACGAGCATGCGGAAGCCGCGCGCGCCGCGCACGACAGCCTGCTCGAATGGATCTACGCGGGCGCGCACTGAGCCATGGCCAGGCCGGGCGGGCCCGCCCGGCCCGCGCGCAAGCCGCCCCCGAAAAACAGGGCCGCACCGCCCGGCCCCGCTCGGCGCGGTTTCGGTAGAAACCCTGTTCTCTGAGGGAACCCTCTACGCTCCCCCCTCGCCTAGCACGACCCGATTGCGTAGGCTGTTGGCCTGACCAATATCGATAGGGCCGCAGGCCCGGCCACATGGCTTGCAGGGGATAGGAGGAGACACGTCCATGCGATTCGACGTCGAATTGCTTCTGCTCGCGCTGGCGCCCGTCTTCCTGTTCTGCATCGGCTGGGAGGCCTGGCACCTCGCCCGCACCCGTCCGCAGGACGCCGTCTACGGCTGGCGGGACACGCTGTGCAACGCGGCGCTCGCGCTGATGCACCAGGGCGCGGACAAGGTCGCGTGGCTGTTCGTGATTCCCGTTTATGCGTATTGCTACCAGCACTACCGCCTGTTCACGTGGCAGGACGGCTGGCTGTCGTTCGCCGTGCTGTTCGTCGCGCAGGACCTGCTCTACTACGTGTTCCATCGCGCGAGCCATCGCGTGCGCTGGCTGTGGGCCGCGCACGTCGTGCACCACTCGTCCGAGCGGATGAACTTCTCCACCGCGATGCGCCAGAGCCTGATGTACCCGATCGCCGGCATGTGGGCGTTCTGGCTGCCGCTCGCGTTCCTCGGCTTCCCCCCGCAGCAGATCGTCGGCATCGTGCTGATCAACCTCGCGTTCCAGTTCTTCGTCCACACGCAGGCGGTCGGCAAGCTCGGCTGGGTCGAGTACGTATTCAACACGCCGTCGATCCATCGCGCGCATCACGCCCGCAACGCGCGCTACATCGACCGCAACTACGCCGGCGTGCTGGTGATCTGGGATCGCCTGTTCGGCAGCTTCGTCGAGGAGGCGCCGGCCGATCCGCCGCAATACGGGATCGTCGAGCGGCTCGGCTCGAACAACCCGCTCGTCGCGACGTTCCACGAGTGGGGCTCGATGGCCGCCGACGCGTGGCGCGTCCCCGGCTGGCGCAACAAGCTGCACGCCGTTTTCGGCCCGCCCGAATGGGCGAGCGCTTATCATGCCCGCATCGCCGACGCCGCCGTTGACGATCCTCGCACCGCGCCGCTCGCGGGCACGCACCGACAACATTAGAATTTTTCAGCCAACGGCCGCCGCGCGACCCGAACCTGAGCGGGCAAGCGGCAGATGCACGACATCAGGCCATATCTACGAGGAGATCCATCGATGCAACAACAACGACCCGCACCGTCCCGCGCACGGCAACGCCTGCTGCGCACCGCTCAGGTCGCGATCGCCGGCGCGGCGTTCGCGCTGCTCGCCGCATGCGGCGGCGGCGACGACAACAACAACAACGCGTCCAGCACGCCGCCGTCCGGCGTGAAGATGCAGATCGTGTCGTTCGGCGACAGCCTGTCCGACGCCGGCACCTACTCGCGGATCCTGCTCGGCTACGGCGGCGGGCGCTTCACGACCAACCCGGGGCAGGTCTGGACGCAGAACGTCGCGGCGTACTACGGCGACACGCTGCAGCCGGCCAACGAGGGCGGCTTCGGCGTCCCGCTGCAGGCGACGGGCGGCCTCGGCTATGCGCAGGGCGGCTCGCGCGTCACGCTGCAGCCGGGCCTCGGCCATGCGAACGCGAGCGTCGCGAATGCGGATTTCGCACAGGCGACGACGATGCCGGTCGCCGACCAGGTCAAGCAATACCTGTCGCAGCACGGCAGCTTCAACGCAGGCCAGATCGTGCTGATCAACGGCGGCGCGAACGACATCTTCTACCAGGCCCAGGTCGCGCAGGCGCAGGGCAACACGCCGGCCGCGCAGCTCGCGGCGGCGCAGGCGATCGGCCTCGCCGCGCAGCAGCTCGGCGGGCTCGTGAAGCAGATCGTCGCGGCGGGCGCCACGCACGTGTTCGTGTCGAACGTGCCGGACATCGGCGGCACGCCGCTCGCGCTGCAAGGCGGCACGCAGGTCGTGTTCACGCAACTGTCGGGGCTGTTCAACAAGACGCTCGCGGGCACGCTGGCCGCGCTCCAGGTCGATCCGACGAAGTACAAGCTGGTCGACGTGTTCACGTGGCAGGACGGCATCGCGGCGGCCTACCAGGCGAACGGCTTCACCGTGTCGAACACCGACACCGCGTGCAACCTGAAGGCGATGGTGGCGGCCGCAACGAAGTTCGGCTCGCCGGTGCCGACCGCCTTCGGCTCGTCGCTGTTCTGCTCGCCGCAGACCTACACGACGCCGAACGCGGACCAGACCTACATGTTCGCCGACACAGTGCACCCGTCGACGCGCCTGCACGCGCTGTACGCGCAGTTCGTCCAGCAGCAGATCGCGTCGACCGGCGTCGGCAAGTAAGCACCGCGCGCGGCCCCTTCGCGGCCGCAAACGAAAACGCCCGACCGGTTCGCCGGTCGGGCGTTTTTTTGTCATGGGTCGCTGGTCGGCGCGTCCGGCTCCGGCCACGCGGGGCCGCCCTACTCCTGCGCCTCGAACGCGGCCGCCGCGCGGCCCAGGCGATCGTTGACCGCGATCCACTCGACGGTGTCCGGCAGCTTCTCGACGAGGATCCGCGCAACCTGCGCGCGGTCGAGCGTGCGCAGCATCCCGTACAGCTCGCGCGCATACGCCTGCGGATCTTCCGGCGCGGCGACGAAATGGATGTCGGCGGCCTGCGCCCAGTGGCCCGCGCGCGACGCGCGGGCGACCAGCGCGACCCGCTCGCCCGCCGCATGCGCGGCCGCGAGCTGCGGCTCGAGCGCGTCGAACGGCAGCAGCGCGAGCGGCGTGCGCGGCGCGTAATGCGCCTTCAGCGTGCCGGACGCGCGCGGGGCGGTGGCATCGCTGCCGTCCGGCAGCCGCGGCACGCGGCCGAGCACGTCGGCGATCTGCCGCGGGCTCACGTGGCCCGGGCGCAGCAGCGCCGGGAAGCCGCGCGACAGGTCGAGGATCGTCGACTCGATGCCGACTTCCGACGGCCCGCCGTCGAGCACGTGCACCGTGTCGCCGAACTCGTCGCGCACGTGCTCCGCTGTGGTCGGGCTCACGTGTCCGAACCGGTTCGCGGACGGCGCCGCGACGCCGCCGTGGCCGCCGCGCAGCGCGCTGAACGCGGCCAGCAGCGCCTGCGCGACCGGATGCGACGGGCAGCGCAGGCCGACCGAGTCCTGGCCGCCGCTCACCGCGTCCGGAATGCGCGGATGGCGCTTCAGGATCAGCGTCAGCGGGCCCGGCCAGAACGCGTCGATGAGCGCCTGCGCATCGGCCGGCAGCGCGTCGACCCAGTAGCCCGGATCGCCGCCCGGCGGCAGGTGCACGATCACCGGATGGTTCGCCGGCCGGCCCTTCGCGGCGTAGATGCGCGCGACCGCGTCGGGGTTGGCCGCGTCGCCGCCGAGCCCGTAGACGGTCTCGGTCGGGAACGCGACGAGCTGCCCCGCATCGAGCAGCGCGGCGGCCGCGTCGATCTGCTCGCGCGTCACGGAGGTCGGAAGATCGGAGGACATCGGCACGGCGCTCAGTCGAGCGGCACGCGGAGCAGCTGCGCGCACGCGGTAGCCGCGGCGAGCGCCTCGTCGCGCGTCGCCGCCGTGAAGTTCACGTGGCCCATCTTGCGGCCGACGCGCGCTTCCTCCTTGCCGTACAGGTGCAGATGCGAAGCCTGCATCGCCGCGACCTGGTCCCACGGCGGCGTGATCGCATCGCCGGCGGCGCCGTTCGGGAACCACACGTCGCCGAGGATGTTCAGCATCGCGGCCGGCGAATGCTGGCGCGGGTTGCCGAGCGGCATGCGCGTCATCGCGCGCACCTGCTGCTCGAACTGGCTCGTCGCGCAGGCATCGACCGTGTAGTGGCCGGAGTTGTGCGGGCGCGGCGCCATCTCGTTCGCGACGAGCGAGCCGTCCTCCAGCACGAAGAATTCGACGCACAGCACGCCGACGTAGCCGAGCGTATCGGCGATCCGCACCGCGGCCTGCTGCGCCTGTTCGACGAGCGCGGCGTCGGCGGCCGGCGCGGGCACGACCGTCAGCGCCAGGATGCCGTCGTGATGGGCGTTCTGCGCGAGCGGGAACGCGGCCGAGCGGCCGTCGGCGCCGCGCGCGATCAGCGCCGACACTTCGTATTTCAGCGGCAGGCGCTTTTCGAGCACGCACGGCACGCCGCCGAGCGCCGCGTGCGCGTCGCGCGCTTCCTGCGCGGTGCGCACCCGCACCTGCCCCTTGCCGTCGTAGCCGAGGCGCGCGGTCTTCAGGATGCCCGGCAGCACCGCGTCGAGCGCGGCATCGTCCAGCGCGGCGAGCGCCGCGGCCGATTCGAGCACCACGTGCGGTGCGACCGGCACGCCGGACGCCTCGATGAAGCGCTTCTCCGCGATCCGGTCCTGCGCGACCGCGACGCAGCGGCCGGCCGGCGCGACGAAGGTCGTGCGCGCGAGGAAATCGAGGCTCGCGGCCGGCACATTCTCGAACTCGGTCGACACCGCGTCGCACAGCGACGCCAGTTCGGCGAGCGCCGCTTCGTCGTCGTACGCGGCGCGCAGGTGGCGGTCCGCGACCGTGCCGGCGGGGCTCGTCGGATCGGGGTCGAGCACCGCGACGCGATAGCCCATCGATTGCGCGGCGAAGCAGAACATGCGGCCAAGCTGGCCGCCGCCGACCATGCCCAGCCAGGCGCCGGGCAGGATCGGGGAAGTGGAGTCAGGAGTGGTCATGTCAGTGGTCGGTCGCGGCGGGCAGCGCGCCCGCCGCAGTGAGGACAATCCGGCTTCGACGGCCCGCGCCCGGGCGGCCGTGCCGTCATTCCAGCGGCGGCAGCACCATCGCGTGCGCGGCCTCGTTCTGGCGCACGCGGAACGCGGCGAGCCGGTTCGCGTAGTCGACCGACGTGCCGGACAGCAGCGACACCGCGAACAGCGCCGCGTTCGCCGCGCCGGCCTCGCCGATCGCGAAGGTCGCGACCGGCACGCCCTTCGGCATCTGCACGATCGAGTGCAGCGAATCGACGCCCTTCAGATACTTGCTCGCGACCGGCACGCCGAGCACCGGCACCGTCGTCTTCGCGGCGAGCATGCCCGGCAGGTGCGCGGCGCCGCCGGCGCCCGCGATGATCGCGCGCAGGCCGCGCTCGCGGGCCTTCTCGGCATAGTCGAACATCTCGTCGGGCATCCGGTGCGCGGACACGACCTTCGCCTCGTAAGGCACGCCGAATTCCTGCAGGATCGCCACGGCATGCTTCATCACGTCCCAGTCGGAACTCGAACCCATCAGCACGCCGACGAGCGGCGCGCTGTGCGTGTGGGCGGTCTGGACTTCACTCATTTCTTGCGTTCCCCTGTCGACCGGGGCCGGTGCTTCGGCACGTGCCCCGGTCCGATGCAAAGCTCGCTCAGGCGAGCGGCTGGCCCGTGATGCGCTCGAGCGCTTCCTGGTACTTCGCGGCCGTCTTCTCGACGACGTCGGCCGGCAGCGCCGGTGCCGGCGCCGTCTTGCCCCACGGCTGCGTCTCGAGCCAGTCGCGCACGAACTGCTTGTCGAACGACGGCGGGTTCGTGCCGACCTGGTACTGGTCCGCCGGCCAGAAGCGCGACGAATCGGCCGTCAGCACTTCGTCCATCAGGTACAGCTTGCCGTGGTTGTCGAGGCCGAATTCGAACTTCGTGTCGGCGATGATGATGCCGCGCGTCGCCGCGTAGTCGGCCGCTTCCTTGTACAGCTTGATCGAGATGTCGCGGATCGTCGCGGCCAGCTCGGTGCCGATGCGGCGCTCGGTTTCCTCGAACGTGATGTTTTCGTCGTGCTCGCCCATCTCGGCCTTCGCCGCGGGCGTGAAGATCGGCTCGGGCAGCTTCTGCGCGTTCTGCAGGCCTTCCGGCAACTGCACGCCGCACACGGCGCCCGATGCCTGGTATTCCTTCCAGCCGCTGCCGGCCAGGTAGCCGCGCACCACCGCTTCGATCATGATCGGCTCGAGGCGCTTGACGACCACGCCGCGGCCCTTGACCTGCTCGACCTCGTCGGCCGCGACGACCGCTTCCGGCGCGTCGCCCGTCAGGTGGTTCGGGACGATGTGCGCGAGCTTGTCGAACCAGAAGTTGGCCATCTGGTTCAGCACGCGGCCCTTGTTCGGAATCGGCTCGCCCATGATCACGTCGAACGCCGACAGGCGATCGGTCGTGACGATCAGGAGCTTGTCGTTGCCGACCGCGTAGTTGTCGCGGACCTTGCCGCGACCGAGGAGCGGCAGCGAGCGGAGCGTGGATTCGTAGAGGGTGGACATCGTCTTTTCGCAGATAAGGAGCCAAACAAAAAGGGAAACGCCGTTCCCCGGCAGCAGGCGGGAACGGCGGCCTTGCGATACGTCGGCGCGCGCCGGGCGGCTTGGCCCGGGCGGCGCCGGCCGGCCCTTGTTCGGCCGGCGGGACGGTCACGGCCGGCGAACCTTCGCCGGTCGGCAGCCCCGGATCGTACTACAGTCTCAGCGCACGACCTGCGCGAGCTCGCCAGCCTTGTACTTCTCGGCGATCTTGTCGAGCGACACCGGCTTGATCTTCGCAGCCTGGCCTTCGCAGCCGAACGCGAGGTAACGGTCGACGCAGATCTTCTTCGCCGCTTCGCGCGCGGGCTTCAGGTAGTCGCGCGGGTCGAACTTGCCCGGGTTCTCGAACAGGTAGCGGCGGATCGCGCCCGTGATCGCCAGACGCAGGTCGGTGTCGATGTTGATCTTGCGCACGCCGTGCTTGATGCCTTCCTGGATTTCCTCGACCGGCACGCCGTAGGTTTCCTTCATGTCGCCGCCGAACTGGCGGATTTCTTCCAGCAGCTCCTGCGGCACCGACGACGAACCGTGCATCACGAGGTGCGTGTTCGGAATGCGCGCGTGGATTTCCTTGATGCGCTGGATCGACAGGATGTCGCCCGTCGGCTTCTTCGAGAACTTGTACGCGCCGTGCGACGTGCCGATCGCGATCGCGAGGGCATCGCACTGCGTCAGCTTCACGAAGTCGGCTGCCTGCTCCGGATCGGTCAGCAGCTGCTCGCGGGTCATCGTGCCCTCGGCGCCGTGGCCGTCTTCCTTGTCGCCCTTCATCGTCTCGAGCGAGCCGAGCACGCCGAGTTCCGCCTCGACCGTCACGCCGATCGAGTGTGCCATCTCGACGACCTTGCGCGACACGTCCACGTTGTATTCGTACGATGCGACCGTCTTGCCGTCCGCCTCGAGCGAACCGTCCATCATCACGCTGGTGAAGCCGCTGCGGATCGCCGCCATGCAGACCGCCGGCGACTGGCCGTGATCCTGGTGCATCACGACCGGGATGTGCGGGTACGACTCGACCGCGGCCTCGATCAGGTGGCGCAGGAACGGCTCGCCCGCATACTTACGCGCGCCGGCCGACGCCTGCATGATCACGGGTGCGCCGACCTGGTCCGCCGCCGCCATGATCGCCTGCACCTGCTCCAGGTTGTTCACGTTGAAGGCCGGCAGGCCGTAACCGTGCTCTGCCGCGTGGTCCAGCAATTGACGCATTGATACGAGAGGCATTGTGGAACTCCTTGAATGAAAACCGGTGCGCCCTGCGCGCCGGCGCGGCCTGGCCGGGTGTGACCCCGGGCGGACGGGCGCGGCTGAGCGTCGAATAGCGGCATTTTATCGCGAAGCGCCACCGAATCCGACCGGTTGGCGCGCCGTGCTCGCAATTTGTTACCTTCGCACGGCACAATGCGGCCAAAAAGAAGAAAAAAAGCCGCGCGGGGCATCCGACCCCGCGCGGCTTTCGGCCATCATTCGGCAAAAAAACAGTGCCGGATCGAATCCGGCGACCCGGTCAGTAGTGCTCGCCGACCCGGACGATCTTCAGCGTGTTGGTGCCGCCCGCCTGCCCCATCGGCTCGCCGACGGTCAGCACGACCATGTCGCCGCGCGCGACGAGCCCGCGCTGCACGATCAGCTCGATCGCCTGCTGCAGCGCGCCGTCGCGGTCGCTGTTGAAGTCGACGTGCAGCGGCGTGACGTTGCGGTACAGCGACATCGTGCGCTCGCTGCCGACCCGCGGCGTCAGCGCGAAGATCGGCACGTGCGTGTAGTGGCGCGACATCCACAGCGCGGTCGCGCCCGATTCCGTCAGCGCGACGATCGCCTTCGCGCCGAGGTGGTACGCGGTGAACAGCGCGCCCATCGCGATCGACTGGTCGATGCGCGTGAACGTGCGATCGAGGAAATCCTTGTCCAGCTCGACGTGCTCTGACTTCTCGGCTTCCACGCAGACGGCCGCCATCGCCTCGATCGTCACGACCGGGTACTTGCCGGCGGCCGTCTCGGCCGACAGCATCACCGCGTCGGTGCCGTCGAGCACCGCGTTCGCGACGTCCGACACCTCGGCGCGGGTCGGCACCGGCGCGTGGATCATCGATTCCATCATCTGCGTGGCGGTGATCACGAGCTTGTTCGACTCGCGCGCCATCCGGATCATGCGCTTCTGCAGCGCCGGCACCGCCGCGTTGCCGACTTCCACCGCGAGATCGCCGCGCGCGACCATGATGCCGTCGGACGCGTCGAGGATGCTCTGCAGCGCCGGAATCGCCTCGGCGCGCTCGATCTTCGCGATCATCTTCGGCTTGATGCCGTACGGCGCGCCCGCGATGTTCGCGAGCTGGCGCGCCATTTCCATGTCGGTCGCGTTCTTCGGGAACGACACTGCGACGAGATCCGCGCCGAGCGACATCGCGGTGCGGATGTCCTCCATGTCCTTCGCGGTCAGCGCGGGGGCCGACAGCCCGCCGCCCTGCCGGTTGATCCCCTTGTTGTTCGACAGCTCGCCGCCCACCTTGACGATCGTGTGGATCTCCTCGCCGAGCACGCGCTCGACGGTCAGCACGATCAGGCCGTCGTTCAGCAGCAGCACGTCACCCGGCTTCAGGTCGCGCGGCAGCTCCTTGTAGTCGAGGCCGACGCGATCGTCGTTGCCCAGCTCGCAGCCCGCGTCGAGGATGAACGGCTGGCCCGCCGACAGCGTGGTCTTGCCGTTCTCGAACTTGCCGACGCGGATCTTCGGGCCCTGGAGGTCCGCCATGATCGCGATCTCGCGGCCGACCTTGCGGGCGGCCTCGCGCACCATCTCGGCGCGCTGGCGGTGATCATCGGCGGTGCCGTGCGAAAAATTGAGCCGCACGACGTCGAGGCCCGCCTGCATCATCTGCAGCAGTGTCTCCGGCGAACTGGAAGCCGGGCCGATCGTGGCGACTATCTTGGTGGCGCGCTGCATGAAACTCCTCATCTGGATCAAGGTGGATGCGCTGGGTGAAACGCTGCGAGAGCCGGACGCGGCAGGCCCAGCGGCGGCCGCTCCGGGGGGCGTGCCGGTGCTGTCGCCCGGCATCGCTTTGTTCTGAATCTCGTGGTGCTGCTCGACCGCGTCGCCGGCGGTCGCCGCCGGTGCGCGCGGGGCGGTGTTCGCCCGTGCGGGCGCGCGCTTGCGCTTGCCCGCACCGGCCGCCGGCTCCGCTTTCGCGGAGCGCGCGGCCTTCGTCACCCCTGCGCGCGCCGCCACGCTCAGGCCGCCCGCGTTTCGAGCACTTCCACCGCCGGCAGCTTCTTCCCTTCGAGGAACTCGAGGAAGGCGCCGCCGCCCGTCGAGATGTAGCTGACCTGGTCGTGAATGCCGTACTTCGCGATGGCCGCGAGCGTGTCGCCGCCGCCCGCGATCGAGAACGCGGACGATTTGGCGATCGCTTCGGCGAGCGTCTTGGTGCCGTTGCCGAACTGGTCGAACTCGAACACGCCGACCGGGCCGTTCCAAACGATCGTGCCGGCCTTCTCGAGCTGGCTCGCGAGCGCCTTGGCCGTTTCCGGCCCGATGTCGAGGATCATGTCGTCGGCTTCGATGTCGGCGACCTTCTTCACCGTCGCGACGGCCGTCGGCGCGAATTCCTTCGCGGTCACGACGTCGGTCGGGATCGGCACCGACGCGCCGCGCTTGCGCGCGTCGTCGATGATCGCCTTCGCCTCGGCGACGAGGTCGGCTTCCGCGAGCGACTTGCCGATCGGCAAACCGGCCGCCAGCATGAACGTGTTCGCGATGCCGCCGCCGACGATCAGCTGGTCGACCTTCTCCGCGAGCGACTTGAGGATCGTCAGCTTGGTCGACACCTTCGAGCCGGCGACGATCGCCACCAGCGGGCGCGCCGGGTTGCCGAGCGCCTTGCCGAGCGCGTCGAGCTCGGCCGCGAGCAGCGGGCCCGCGCACGCGACCGGCGCGTACTTCGCGATGCCGTGGGTGGTCGCTTCCGCGCGGTGCGCAGTGCCGAACGCGTCGTTCACGTAGATATCGCAGAGCTGCGCCATCTTCTGCGCGAGCTCGTCCGAGTTCTTCTTCTCGCCCTTGTTCACGCGGCAGTTCTCGAGCAGCACGACCTGGCCCGGCGCGACGTTCACGCCGTTCTCGACCCAGTTCGCGACGAGCGGCACGTCGCGGCCGAGCAGCTCGGCGAGACGCTTGGCGACCGGCGCGAGCGAATCCTCAGGCTTGAACTCGCCTTCGGTCGGGCGGCCGAGGTGCGACGTGACCATCACGGCCGCGCCGGCATCGAGCGCGGCCCGGATGGCCGGCACCGACGCGCGCACGCGCGTGTCTTCGGTGATGTTGCCGTGGTCGTCCTGCGGAACGTTCAGGTCCGCGCGGATGAAGACGCGCTTGCCGGCGAGCTGGCCGGCGGCGATCAGGTCGGTGAGACGCTTGACTTGGCTCATGTTGAACAGATTGAAGTAGTGGATGGGGAAAGGGGGTCTTACGCAACACGTGCGCGGGCTGCCGCGGGGGGCGCCGGGTGCGGGCCGTGGCTGGCGGTTCCGCATGACGCGCACGGGTAAAAAATCTGGAAGGGGCATTCTAGCCGATCCGTCCGGCCGGCTACCCCGTACGGCGGCGAATTCCGCCTATTTGGGATCACGCACGATATTGCATCGCAACAATCCATGATCCGGCGCGTCAGGCGACCAGCCGCAGCACGGTGAACACGAGCATCCCGACGACGATCGTGCCCAGCATGCTGCGCCGCCACATGAACCAGCCGAAGCCGGCGAGCGCCGCATAAAACTGATGATTGGCGAGCGCGAACGACAGCCCGGCCGGGGTCTCGAGCACGTCGGGCAGCACGACGGCGGCCAGCGCCGCCGCGGGCGCGTAGCGCAGCGCGCGCTGCACGCGCTCCGGCAGCACGGTGCGCTCGCCGCCGATCAGGAACAGCGCGCGCGTCACCGCCGTGACGACCGTCATCCCGACGATGACGAGCCACATCTCCAGCGCGCTCATTCGACCTCCTTCTGCTGCACGGTCTCGGTCCGGATGCGGCGCCAGTCGGCCCGTTCGACGAAGAAATCGGCGGTGCAGCCGGCCGCGAGCGCGGCCAGCACCGCGAGCGGCAGCGCGAGCCGGTACGGCAGGTCGAACGCGACGAGCGACACGATGCCGGCCACCGCGACCGCCGCGAGCGTCGAGCGGTTCGCGACCGCCGACACCATGATCGGGACCAGCGCGAGCGTGCCGGCGAGTTCGAGCCCCCAGCTCGCGGGAAAGAAGCTCGCGAGCAGGATCCCGGCGATCGACGACACCTGCCACGACAGCCAGCTCGCGAGCGCCATCCCCCAGAAATAAGCTTCCTTGCCCGGCACGTAGCCGTTCGCGAAGCCCTGTTTCTGGAACAGCAGGTAGATCACGTCGCCGTTGAAATAGCCGATCGCGACACGCCGCCACAGCGGCAGGTAGGAAAAGTGCGGCGCGAGGCCGGCGCTGAAGATCACGAAGCGGGTGTTGACCATCGCGGCGGTGAGCAGCACGGTCCAGAGCGGCAGCTTCGCGGCGAGCAGGGGCAGCACCGCGAGCTGCGACGAGCCCGCGTAGACGAGCAGCGACATCGCGC
Organism: Burkholderia sp. SRS-46; assembly: GCF_004343775.1. Taxonomy (GTDB): domain Bacteria; phylum Pseudomonadota; class Gammaproteobacteria; order Burkholderiales; family Burkholderiaceae; genus Burkholderia. The sequence goes on from NZ_PTXL01000006.1 coordinate 310,129, forward strand.
TCGCCTGCCCGATCGTCATCGCCGACTTGCTCATCGCGATGCCGGTGACGAGCCCCCAGGACAGGATCGCCATCAGCGTGGGCGAGTAATCGCGCGCGCCCTGGAGCAGCGCGAAGCGGTCGGTGGCGGACAATCGTGCAAGCATGGGGAATGCGCCGCGGAGGACGGATTGTCGGGGCGCTGGCGTCTCCTGCCGGCGTGGCCCGTCTTGGTTGGAATCGGTACCGGGCGATTATAGCCCCGCCCCTCGCCGACCGACCGGTTTGCCGCCAAAAGACGCTAAAATATGCGTCTTTCCGGCGTAACGCTGCACACCGCGGCCGCACCCCCGCATCCCAGGAGATTCCTATGTCAATGGCCGACCGCGACGGCAAGATCTGGATGGACGGCAAGTTGATCGACTGGCGCGATGCCACGATCCACGTGCTGACCCATACGCTGCACTACGGCATGGGCGTCTTCGAAGGCGTGCGCGCATACAAGACGACCGACGGCAGCACGGCGATCTTCCGCCTGTATGACCACACGAAGCGCCTGCTGAACTCCGCGAAGATCTTCCAGATGGACGTGCCGTTCGACCAGGAAACCCTCGAAACCGCGCAGCGCGACGTCGTGCGCGAGAACGGCCTCGAGTCGGGCTACCTGCGCCCGATCATCTGGGTCGGCTCGGAAAAGCTCGGCGTGTCCGCGAAGGGCAACACGATCCACGTCGCGATCGCCGCGTGGCCGTGGGGCGCGTACCTCGGCGAGGAAGGCATCACGAAGGGCATCCGCGTGAAGACCTCGTCGTTTACCCGCCACCACGTGAACGTGTCGATGGTGCGCGCGAAGGCGTCGGGCTGGTACGTGAACTCGATCCTCGCGAACCAGGAAGCAACCGCCGACGGCTACGACGAGGCGCTGCTGCTCGACGTCGACGGCTACGTGTCGGAAGGCTCGGGCGAGAACTTCTTCCTCGTGAACCGCGGCAAGCTGTTCACGCCGGACCTGTCGTCGTGCCTCGACGGCATCACGCGCGACACCATCATCACGCTCGCGAAGGACGCCGGCATCGAGGTGATCGAGAAGCGCATCACGCGCGACGAGGTCTACACGGCCGACGAGGCGTTCTTCACCGGCACCGCGGCCGAAGTCACGCCGATCCGCGAGCTGGACAACCGCACCATCGGCAGCGGCACGCGCGGCCCGATCACGGAAAAGCTGCAGTCGGCGTTTTTCGATATCGTGTCGGGCAAGAACGCGAAGTACGCGCACTGGCTGACGAAGATCTGAGCGCGCAGCGCCCGATCGCCCCCCACACACCAAGCCTCAAACAGAGAAAGACCCATGAGTGAAATCAAGGAAATGCCGCTCGTCGAGCTGACGGCCAAGGATCTTCCGGCCTACTGCCCGAACCCCGCCATGGCCCGCTGGAGCGCGCACCCGCGCGTGTTCATCGACGTGTCGCACGGCGAGACGCGCTGCCCGTACTGCGGCACGCGCTACAAGCTGCGCGACGGCGAGGTCGTCAAGGGCCACTGAGCCCGGCCGCCCGGCCCGCACGCCCCGCGCGCGGCCGGACGTCCCGCGCGGCGGCGCGGCCGGAGCACGGCACGCCGCCCTTTCCCATTCTGGCAACCCGAACGCGGCGCCCGCGCGCCGTGTTTCATTACGACATCGGAAATCGACCTGATGCGTCGAGCGCTGGTTATCGCACCGAATTGGATCGGTGACGCATTGATGGCGCAGCCGCTCTTTGCGCTGCTGAAGAAACTCCATCCCCGCATCGCGATCGATGCCGTCGCGCCCGCCTGGGTCGCGCCGGTGCTGGAGCGCATGCCGGAGATCCACGATGTCTACGCGACCGATCTCGCGCACGGCAAGCTGCAGCTGCTGCGCCGCTGGCAGCTCGCGAGCGACCTGCGCGACAACGGCTACGACGCGGCCTACGTGCTGCCGAATTCGCTGAAATCCGCGGTGATCCCGTGGCTCGCGAACATCCCGCTGCGGATCGGCTATACGGGCGAGCATCGCTACGGGCTGTTGAACGTCAGGCATGCGAACCCCGACAAGGCGCACGGCGAGCGGCCGCCGATGACCGGCCACTACGCGGCGCTCGCGTACGCACCGGGCGCGAAGCTGCCCGAGTCGATGAAAACCCTGCCCGCGCCGCGCCTCGAGGCCGACCTGAATGAAACGGCGCGCGTGTCCGCACGTTTCAATCTCGATACACGGATGCCGCTCGTCGTGTTCTGCCCCGGCGCGGAATACGGCCCGGCGAAGCGCTGGCCGCCCGAGCACTTCGCGTCGCTCGCGAAGATCGTCCACCAGTCGTTCCCGTACACGCAGATCGTCGCGCTCGGCTCGCAGAAGGACGCGGCGGCCGCGCAGGCGATCGCCGAGCAGGCGCCGAACGTGCGCAACCTGTGCGGGCAGACGTCGCTGACGGAGGCGTGCGCGCTGATCGCGCGCGCGAACGCGGTCGTCACCAACGATTCCGGGCTGATGCACGTGGCCGCGGCGCTGCGCCGGCCGCTGGTCGCGCTGTACGGGTCGACGGATCCGCGTCATACCCCTCCGCTGTCCGAGCTGGCGAAGGTACAATGGTTGCATCTCGAATGCAGTCCCTGCTTCGAGCGCGAGTGTCCGCTCGGCCACCTGAAGTGCCTGCGCGAACTCGGCCCGGAGCAGGTATTCGGCGATTTGCGCGGCATGCTCGTCGGGCAGCGCTGACCTTCACCGGCAGTGTCGCCAGGCGCGCGCCGGGCAATCCGATTCACCGGTGTGCGGCGGCCTCAGGGCCGCCGTGCTGAATACGGCGCGCGCAGCGCGCGAGAGATAACCCCGATGCCACGTTTTGCCCGCCTCTTCGAAGCCGCCGCCGATACGCTCAACGCCTACTACCAGGCCGTCGCCGATGCCAATCTCGACGCCCTGATGGCGCTGTGGATCGACGAGGATTTCGCCAGCTGCATCTGGGCGGACGGCGCGCATCTGCACGGCCTCGACCAGATCCGCAGCGGGTTCGGCGCACGCCTGTCCACGCAGCCCGTGACGATCGAGCCGCTCGACATCCGCGTATACGACAGCCTCGGCACCGTCGTCTACACGATTGCCGAAGCGCATCAGCAGGCCGACCTCACTGCCGAGCCCGACATGGTGTTCGCGACGTACGTGATGATCCACGAACGCGGCGAATGGCGCATCGCGCACATCCATGCGAGCCCGATTCCCGAACAGGCGGCCGGGCAGTTCGCCGCCAAGATCCGCCACGGGCAAGGCCCGCTGCACTGAATGAATTGACGAAGACGCGGGGCGATCATGAGTACGGCTTCTCCGCCCACATCGCTTGACGGGGCCCACGGCTCCGACGACGACACACTGCGCTATCGCGCACCACGCTGGCTGCCCAACAGCCACGCGCAAACCATCGTGCCGGCGCTGTTCGCGCGACGACCGGTCGTCGCTTACCGGCGCGAGCGATGGGAAACGCCCGATCACGATTTCATCGATCTCGACTGGGTCGCGCATCTCGACAGCGCGGCGCCGCGCCCCGACGCGCCGCTGTTCGTGCTGTTCCACGGCCTCGAGGGCAGCTCCGGCTCGCACTACGCGCTCGCGCTGATGGCCGCCGCGCGCGCGAAGGGCTGGCACGGTGTCGTCCCGCACTTTCGCAGCTGCAGCGGCGAGATGAATCGCCGGCCGCGCTTCTACCACCTCGCGGACAGCGCCGAGGTCGACTGGATCCTGCGCCGCCTGGCCGCGCAGCATCGCGGGCCGATCGTCGCCGCCGGCGTGTCGCTCGGCGGCAACGTGCTGCTGCGCTGGCTCGGCGAGCACCGCAGCGACACGTCGATCGTGCGCGCCGCCGCCGCGATCTCGACCCCACTCGACGTGCACGCGGGCGGCCGCGCGCTGTCGCAGGGTTTCGCGAAGGTCTACACGCGCAGCTTCCTGAAGACGCTGAAGCACAAGGCGCTCGTCAAGCTCGAGCAATTCCCCGGCCTGTTCGACCGCGACGCGATGCTGAAAGCGGTGACGATGCACGACTTCGACGACATCGTCACCGCGCCGCTGCACGGCTTCAGCGACGCGAACGACTACTGGACGCAGGCGACCACCCGGCCGCTGCTGCCCGCGATCGACGTGCCGACGCTGATCCTCAACGCCCGCAACGATCCGTTCCTGCCCGCGTCGGCGCTGCCCGGCCCGGCGGACGTGTCGCCCGCCGTCGAGCTCGACCAGCCCGAAGCCGGCGGCCATGCGGGTTTCATGACCGGGCCGTTCCCCGGCCGGCTCGACTGGCTGTCGGTGCGGGTGTTCGGCTATTGCGCCCGGTTCGTCGACCATGGATGACATCGTCAGGCAGGCGCTCGCCAAGTGGCCGGACGTGCCGCACTGCACCGGCTGGCTGCTGCTCGACCGGCGCGGCGACTGGCGCCTGCGCGACGACGCGGCGCAGGCGGCCGGCGAGCTCGGCTCGCCGATCCGCCACGCCGCGCTGATCGCGTTCATCGCCCGCAACTACGAGGCCGACGAACACGGCCAGTGGTTCTTCCAGAACGGGCCGCAGCGCGTGTACGTCGAACTCGCGTATACCCCATGGATCGTGCGGCTCGCCGAACGGGACGGGCAGCTTGCGCTCACCGACCAGGCCGGCCAGCCGTTCGAGCCGCACGAAGCGTGGCTCGACGATGCGGGCGGCGTGCTGTTCCGCGCCGCCGGCACGCCGCCGCGCGTCGCCGCGCTGCACGATCACGACCTCGGGCTGTTCGCCGATCACGCGGATCTCGACGCGACGCCGCCCGTGCTGCGCTGGCGCGACGGCCATGTGCTGCCGCTCGGCGAAATGGCGCGCGACGACGTGCCCGCGCGCTTCGGATTCGTCGCGAGCCCGGCCGAACGCGCACGCGGCACGGGCTAGCTCCGGCCGTTCTTCTCGTCCTCGCGCTCTTCCTTGTAGCGCGCCTCGAACTCCAGCAGGCGCGCGTTGATCATCGACTGGTCGTAGAACGACACGTCCTTCGCGTCCCGCGCGTCCTTCAGCTGGCGAATCGCCGACGACCATGCACCGTCGAGCGCGAGCTTCTCCGCGAGCGCGCGGCGCCGCGCGAGCACGTCGCCGCTGCCGTCGCTCGCCTTCGCGAGATAGTCCCACCAGTCCGGCTGCTGCGGATCGGACTGCGCCTGCACGCGGGCGAGCGTCTGCGCCTGCGCGTAACGGCGCGCGGCCAGCAGCGCCTGCAGATGCGCGACGATCGCCGCGTGCGACGCCGGCCAGCGCCGCTGCGCGAGCGCCGCGAGCCGCACCGCTTCGTCGGTGCGCCCCGCGCGCCGCGCGAGGTCCGCCGCGAGCACGTCGAGGCTCGGCGAACTCGTCGTCGGGTCGTCCTCGCGGCGCGCACGCGCGTCGAACGCGGCGCGCGCGCTCGCCAGCGCCTGGCTCGCGGCATCGTACTGGCCGAGCAGCGTGTTCGCGAGCGCGACGCCGTACCCGTTCGCGGCCACGTTCGGCGCGGTATGGTCGTCGATCTCGAGCTGCATCCGGCGCGCCTCGGCCGCGATGTCGGTCGGCGCGCGGTTCTGCAGGATGCGCAGCCGGGCGCGCACGAAGCCGTATTCGGCCGACTGGTGCGGCTGGCGGTACGGTGCGCGCCGCGCGCGGTCCTCCATGTCGGCGATCCGCTCGCCGGTCAGCGGGTGGGTGCGCGCATAGGCCGGCACGCCCGCGTCGCCCATCGACGCGCGGTCGAGCCGCTCGAAGAAGCCCGGCATGCCGTACGGGTCGTAGCCCGCGCCCGCGAGCAGCTGGAAGCCGACGCGGTCGGCCTCGCGTTCCGCCGTGCGCGAGAAGCGCAGCTGGTTGTCGACCGCGTACGCCTGCCCGCCCATCGCGATCGCGCTGCCAAGATCGCCGCTGCGCGCGAGCACGCCGGCCAGCACGCCGAGCAGCATCGACGCGAGCGCCGTGTAGCCGGTTTTCTCGCTCGCGCTGATCATCCGCGCGATATGCCGCTGCAGCACGTGGCCCATCTCGTGGCCGACCACCGACGCGAGCTCCGATTCCGTCTGCGTCGTGATGAAGAGCCCGCTGTTGATGCCGATGAAGCCGCCCGGCATCGAGAACGCGTTGATCTGCGGATCGCGCACCGCGAACAGGTCGAAGTCGGGCGCATAGCCGCCGATGAAGCGCGCCGTTGCCGCGGCCGCGAGCCGCGCCGCCATCGCATTCAGGTAGTCGCGTGCGAGCCAGTCGTCGAGATAGTCGGGGTCGCGCCGCACCTCGCGCATCACGCGCTCGCCGAGCCGGCGCTCGGCCTGCGGGGTCATCGCGCCGCCGGAGCCGTCGCCGAGGTCGGGCAGCTGCAGCGCGCGCAGCGGCCCGCGCAGGCCCGCGGCCGGGCCCGACGCGCGGTCGGTGCCCGAGAACCGGCTTTCGGCGCCGCCGTAGGTGCCGAACACGTCCGGCGCGATGCCGGACGGCACGGTCGAGATCGACGGCAAGCCGGCGGGCGCCGCCTCGAGCGGCAATCCGCCCGTGCGCTGCGCGAAGCCGTCGGGCGGCAGCGTCAGCGCCGCCGACAGCAACGCGACGAGCAACTGTTTGACACGCATGGCAGGATGATGGCGACGCCGTCCCGCGCGCGGCGCGCGCTTCGTGGCGATTGGTATGAATATCGTGGCCATTGTACCGGCGACGCGGCGGCTGTTCCGCCCGGCCGGCGCGCCAACTGCGTGCCGGCGCCGCGCACGCCGCTGCTATGATAGGCGCCCGTTGAAGGAGCACGACATGTCTGGACTCACCCACTTCGATGCCGCCGGCCACGCACACATGGTCGACGTCGGCGACAAGCAGGAAACGCGGCGTATCGCCGTCGCGCGCGGCACGATCCGGATGCTGCCGGCCACGTTCGAACTGATCCGCGACGGCAAGGCGAAGAAAGGCGACGTACTCGGCGTTGCGCGCATCGCGGCGATCCAGGGCGCGAAGCGCACCGCCGACCTGATTCCGCTGTGCCATCCGCTCGCGCTGACCCGCGTGGCCGTCGATTTCGAACTCGACGACACGCTGCCGGGCGTGCATTGCGTCGCGCAGGTCGAGACGCTCGGGCGCACCGGCGTCGAGATGGAGGCGCTCACCGCGGTGCAGGTCGGGTTGCTGACCGTGTACGACATGTGCAAGGCCGTCGATCGCGGGATGACGATCACCGAGGTGAGCGTGCGCGAGAAGCGCGGCGGGAAGTCGGGGGACTGGAAGGCGGAAGCGTAACGCCCCGATCCGGGTCGGGACGGATCCCGCGACGACCGACCGAATCCCGACGCCCGGCCTCTCCCTTTCTCGTCAATCGATACGTGTCGCGCTGGGCCCAAGCGTGACACCCGACAACTTCCACGACCACCACCCGCTGCGCTTGAAGATGAATTCGATCGGTTCGTGACGGTCACGTTGCGCCGTCACGGCAACCGTCGACCAGTTTCGATACTTGACCGAATAATCGACGCGACTCGATTCCGATGCCGGCCGGCGTCACCATTGTATCGATGAACTGGGTCACGACACTCGCACCGAGCATCATCCCGATATCGGCGAATGGATTTTTCTGAAGTTGCGGGTTGGCGGACAGCCTGTTTTGCATCACCGCCATGATCTGCGTGCGCAAGCTTTCACGAAATGCCGGGAAGTCGACGTTGGAAGAAAATCCGTCGGCATCTTTATCGATAATGTCCGAACGAATAACGCCCTCGGACGCCTCCGGGCCGGTGGCTTGTCTTCCATTCGCGTGTGTGTAGAATTCGGAAAAATTGAATTCATGACAACGCTACGGAGTTTGATGGCTCACTCGAACATCGTGTTCAAGTACCCGACGTTTGGAACCGTCAAGAACGCGCCAATCGGATTTTCATGGACCACCCTGATTTTCGGCTGTTTTCCGGCGCTCTTTCGCGGCGACTTCAAGTGGGCTGCGATTAACTTCGCCATCACGGCCGGCGTCGCGATCGTGACGGCGGGGTTCGGCGGTTTCATTCCGTGGCTTGTCTTTGCCGTGATCTGCAACAAGCTGTATGTGCGGGAATTGGCAACGAAGGGTGATCTGGTGGACAGCATCGCATCCAGATATACCCTCGACGAACTTCCGGCCCAGCTGGAAACCGTCCTCAGGCCCGCTCGGGAGGCTTGAAGTTGTTTCATCGCATGGCCCGAAGGCCGCTTCGCACATGCCGAAGCGGCCTTTGTTTTGAATTCAGCAAAGCCAGGCCGCATCCGCGCCTGAACGATCCGATCCCGACATGAACAACACGCTGAAACGCGCAACGCTGACGCTTTGCCTGCTCGCCGCCGCTTCCGCCGCTTCCGTCACCTTCGCCGCCGGCACCTGCCCCGCCGCCAACACCGCCGCCCGCGCGGCGCTCGACGCGCAGCGCCGCCTGCAGCAGATCGCCAGCCCGCAGAGCGCCGACGGCGACGCCGACGTGCTGCCCGCGCAGCGCGACGCGATCCGCGCGTACAAGCAGGCGCTCGTCGGCGCGATCGACGCGCGGCTCGCCTGCAGCGACGAGCGCATCGAGCCGGCGGCGCTGCAGCGGTCGCTCGCCGCCGCGCTCACCGCGCCGGCCACCGCGTCGAAATCGAAAGGCGGCGATTCCCCGTTCGGCTCGGACCTCGCCGTCCAGGTCGAACGCGCCGCAACGCCCCGGCCGCTCATGTTCGTGCGCGCCGCCTTCGGCATCACCTGCGGCGACGACAACCTGCTCGCCGGCTACGCATGGGAAGGCGGCGGATGGCGGCGCGTGCTGCGCTGGCAGGCCGACGACTACCAGGACATCTCCGGCGCGTACGGCGGCGGCTACGACTTCACGCCGCTGCCCGGCGGGCAGGTCCTGATCGTGCACGGCACGCCATGGTGCTCGTCGCGCTGGAGCCTCTTCGGCGCGGACGTGGTGATGCCGGCCAGCGGCGCGAGCGCGCAGCGCACGCTGTTTCACCTCCGCAACGGCTACGTGATCGACGACGACGGCGTCCGGACGAAAGTGCGCCCGGATGGTTTCGAGCTGCGGATGACGGTCGGCTCGCTCGACGGCGACGTGATGACGCGCCCCGGCATCTACCGCTACCGCGTCGACGGCGACACCGTGCACCGCGTCCAGCCCGCCGCCGCGAACGGCCGGGACTTCGTCGACGAATGGCTGAAAGTGGACGACGCGCTCGCGCGCGAATGGAGCGACCCGGCGGCGGCAGCGGCCGCGCTGAATGCGCGGCACGCGCTCGACGAACGACGCAAGGCGCCCGATACGTCGTTCGAGTACGGGCCGGTGCGCGGGTGCTCGGCCGCGAAGGATCGCTACCAGGTGGAGATCGTGCTGACCGGCAAGTCAGGCCAGCCCGTCGCAAGGCGTTACGCGCAGATCCGCCAGGAAGCCAACGGCTTCACGATGCTCGGCCTGCAGGACGCACCGGAGCCGAGCTGCCGCGGCGCGAACCTGATGCCGCGACGCTGACGTCAATCGCCGCGGCGCGGCTCGAACACGAACGGCTGCGTCAGCGTGAACGGGTTCGCCGCGGGCCCGGTCTGCGTGCAGGACGCGCGCGACATCGCGTCGGCCGCGGCCCGGTCAGCGGCGGCATTGCGGCTGCTGGTCGTGACGGTCACGTTTTCCGCCACGCCGGACGTCGTCATCAGCGCCCGCACCAGCACCGTCGCGGGTCGCGTGAGCGGCTTCGCCGTCTCCGGATAGACGGCGCGCGGGATGCTGCACGTCAGCTTGCTGTCTTGCCGCGACGACATCGTGCAGCCGGCGAGCAGCGCGGCGACGACGGGCAGCGCAAGGTAGGTCGGGCAGGTAGCCATATTCGAGTTGGAGTCTGTTGCGTTGCTTCGAACCGAGCCGGCCGCGCGCCCATGCTCCCCGAGGCTGCGACGGCCGGATACCGCTGCCGACGATACCCGAGCGGATCGGCGGGCATCGTGACGCTTGCGCGCATTGTGCGCGCGCTGCCCGGCCGGCGGCGGCGATTTGACAATACTTGACGCGAATCCATTGCAAACCGCCGGGAATCCGCGCGATCCGCGGGGTAATCGACGCGACGCGGAACGCGTCGGGCGCATCGATCGGCGGGCATGGCGGGCAATCGTCACGCGGACGATCGCCCGACGGGCTTACTCGCTGTCGTCGTCGTCCGACTCGTCGAGCACGTCGGCCGGCACTTCGCCGTACTTCGCGACCAGCGTCGCCTTGAAGGCCTTCAGCGACGGCTGCTCGTCGCACAGCTTGTACAGCGCCGCGAGCTGCTGCGGCCAGTCCTTCAGCTCCTTCGCGAACACACGCAGGCGCACGACCGTGTCGAGCGCGTCGGCTTCGCGGCCGTCCAGCGCCTGCAGCACCGCGTAGCGGCGCAGCACCGTCTCGCCAGGCAGCAGCGCGATCGCGCGTTCGTGCGCCGCGAGCTTCGCCGGCAGCGCGTCACGCGAGATCGTGAGCAGCGTCGCCGCGCCATAGTCGCCCCACGCGCCGAACAGCAGCGACGGCGCGTCGCGATATTGCGCGGCCGGGTCGCTGCCGTAATACAGCACTTCCGCGCGCTGGTAGTCGCGCAGCACCGGCACCACCGCGAGCAGGCCGCCGAGCGTCAGCACCGCGAACAGCCCGAACGCCGCGCCGCGCGGCACGAGACGCAGCGGCTTCACCTCGAGCAGGCCGATCACGAACATCACCGGCAGCAGGAAGAACATGTACTGCTGCGGATACTCGACGAGCGCATGCATCAGCACGATGCCGACCAGCGCGAAACCGAACACGCGCGTGCTCGACTGCTGCGCGCGGACCGCACGCACGAACCACATCACGAGCGTGAGAAGCAGCACGCCGAGGCCGAGCGCGCCGGACTTCGCGAGCAGGTCGATGAAGATGTCGTGCGAGTTGTTCGCGATCTCGACACCGCCGAGCGCTCGCGCGAGCGCGAACTGGTGCGACGGGAATTCGCCCCAGCCGACGCCGAGCAGCGGCTGCTCGCGGAACATCGCGAGCCCGTACTTCCACAGCGCGAGGCGCGGCGCGATCTGCCCGGCATCGCGCATCCGTTCGGCCGCCGACTCGGCGAGATTCAGGTGGTAATGCAGGTTCGCCCAGCGCACGGCGCCATTCACCGCGACGAACACGGCGAGCAGCAGCACGGGCATCAGCCACGCGCGCGCGCGCACGTTGGCCGGCGCGCCGGGATTGCCGCGCGATTCGACCCGTGCCATCCAGAAGCCGGCCACCACCATCACCGCGACCTGCAGCCACGGCCCGCGCGACACCGTCAGCGCGAGCCCGCCCGACAGCACGATCGACAGCGCGAGCCACGCCCACACGGCGAGCCGGCGGGTCTGCACGAGATACAGCGCGCCGGCGAGCGCGAACGCGATGTAGGTCGCCAGGTGGTTCGCCTGCGCCATGTTGCCGTACGGCCGGCGGTCGACGGCGATGTTGTACATCACGACGAACGGCGTCAGCGCCGACTCGAAGCGGAACAGCTGCACGATCTGGCAGAACACGGCGAACACGCCGCCGATCAGCAGCGCGCCCGCCATCATCCGCGCGGCCGACTCGGCAAGCTGCTCGCGCGCCAGCACGTAGCCCGCCTGCATCGCGACCAGCGCCGCGCCGAGGTAGCCGATGGCGAGCCAGTTCATCGACGGCACGCGCAGCGGCATCAGCGCGACCTGTGCGACGAGCACCGCCGCGAAGCCGAGCGGCGCGACGAACGCGGCCGGCGCGGCGAACGGCACGGCCGGGCGGCTCGTGCGCACCAGCAGGATCGCGGTCGCACCCAGCAGCAGATACAGCACCAGCGCGGAAAACTCGGAATAGAAGGTCGGAATCGGGTACGTGTGATTCGTGATCGCGTAAGGCACGATCATGGCGACCGCCAGCGCGACGAGCGGCAACGAGCGGGAAAAAGAAGTGGGCATGAGCAAACCGAAGATCAGCAACCGGCGCACTATACAAAACTTTCCCCGCTCTGTGCGGCGCGGTGGCGTGGAACGCACGGCGCGCCTGCCATTTCCGGCGCGGCGGGCAGGCGCGTCGACAGGATGTCGCCCCCTGCCCCGCCCGGCCGCGCGGCCCGCACGCTACGCGCGGCACTCCGCCGGCGCGTATCTGGCCGGCAGCGTGGCGCCGTCGGCCGGCAGCGGCCCCGCGCCCGGCGCCGGCAGCGACGACGCCTGCTTGCCCGCGGCGAAGCATTCCCACGTGATCGCGCCGGCCTGCATCGCGCCTTTCTTCAGCGCGACCCGGGCCGTCGGCGCGTCGGCCTTGTCGGGCGCCGACGGCACCAGCACGAGCAGGTTCGTGCCGGCGGCCGCGACCCGGGCGGTAAAGACGACCGAAATCTGGCCCGTGTCGTCGTCGATCTGCACCGACTCGACGTTGCGGGTCGCGGCCGGCGGGCTGTAGCCGCCGCCGAGGCCCGCGCCGCTCGCGGTGTTGTCCGCGACCGCGAGCCGCGCCGACGACGCGAGCGCGAGCCCCTCGCCGACCCTCGAGCGCGCGAGGTAATCCTGATAGGCGGGAATCGCATAGGCGGCGATGACGCCGACGATCGCCAGCACGATCATCAGCTCGATCAGCGTGAAACCGCCGGGGCGCCGGCGCGCGCGCCGCAGGTCGACGGCGAAACGGCGGAACAGGGAAACGGAAAAAGCTTCGAACATGGCAGGCTCCGGAAACGAAAAACGCCTGCCGATGAAGGCAGGCGTTTCGATCGTAGCCAGCGGGCTGCGCGCCCGGCAGTCGGCCGGACGGCCAACGCGTCAGTGCGAACCGGGCGCGCCCGACGTGGCGCGGCGCTTCCTCAGCGCGTAGCCGGCCGCGACGACCAACAGCGCGCCGGCGATGCTCGCGCCGTGGATCGCCGCCGGCGTATCGAGCAGCGGCCAGCGATCGCCGGCCGGATCGTTCACCATCAGGCCGCCTGCGATCCAGCCGAGCAGCCCCGCGCCGAGCGTGACGACGATCGGGAAGCGGTCGAGCATCTTCAGCACCAGCGTGCTGCCCCACACGATGATCGGCACGCTGACGACGAGCCCGAAGATCACGAGCGCGAGCCGGTGCCCCGGATCGGCCCGCTCCGCCGCGCCGGCGATCGCGATCACGTTGTCGAGGCTCATTACCGCGTCGGCGATCACGATCGTCTTCACGGCCGCCCACAGCTTGTCGGCCGGCTGGATGTCGTCGTGCGCATCGGCGGCCGGCGCCATCAGCTTGATGCCGATCCACAGCAGCAGCACGCCGCCCGCGAATTTCAGGAACGGCACGTCGAGCAGCGCGACCGCGAACGCGATCAGCACGACCCGCAGCACGATCGCGCCGGCGGTGCCCCAGATCACGCCGCGCAGCCGCTGGCTCGACGGCAGGTTGCGGCACGCGAGCGCGATCACGACCGCGTTGTCGCCGCCGAGCAGGATGTCGATGGCGACGATCTGGAGCACGGCGCCCCAATGGAGCGTGGACAGGAATTCGAGCATGGATGGACGTTGCCTGACGACCGCATGTCGCGAGCGTAACAAAAAAAACGCCGGCTAAGCCGGCGTTTTCTGGGGGACATCCCGCGAGGAACTTACAGCGCCTTCTTCAGCAGACGGCCCATTTCCGACGGGTTGCGCGTGACGGTGATGCCGCACGCTTCCATGATTTCCAGCTTCGCTTCGGCCGTATCCGCACCGCCCGAGATCAGCGCGCCGGCGTGGCCCATGCGCTTGCCCGGAGGCGCCGTGACGCCAGCGATGAAGCCGACCACCGGCTTCTTCATGTTGTCCTTGATCCACTCTGCCGCATTGGCTTCGTCCGGACCACCGATTTCGCCGATCATCACGACCGCATCCGTATCCGGATCGTCGTTGAACATCTTCATCACGTCGATGTGCTTCAGACCGTTGATCGGGTCGCCGCCGATGCCGACTGCCGACGACTGGCCAAGGCCCAGTGCCGTCAGCTGCGCAACCGCTTCATACGTCAGCGTGCCCGAACGCGACACGACGCCGATGCGGCCCTTGCGGTGGATGTGACCCGGCATGATGCCGATCTTCAGCTCGTCCGGCGTGATCGTGCCCGGGCAGTTCGGCCCGAGCAGCAGCGTCTTGCGGCCTTCGCGGCGCATGCGGTCCTTCACTTCGATCATGTCGCGCACGGGGATGCCTTCCGTGATGCAGATCGCGAGATCCAGATCGGCTTCGACCGCTTCCCAGATCGCAGCTGCCGCGCCTGCCGGCGGAACGTAGATGACCGACACGGTCGCGCCGGTTTCTGCCTTCGCTTCCTTGACGCTTGCGTAGATCGGAATGCCTTCGAAATCCTCGCCGGCCTTCTTCGGGTTCACGCCCGCGACGAATGCTTCGCGGCCGTTTGCATATTCACGGCAGGCGCGCGTGTGGAACTGACCGGTTTTGCCGGTAATGCCCTGCGTGATGACCTTCGTGTCCTTGTTGATCAGAATCGACATGTATTTTGACCTCTGTTCGATTGGCGTCGCGTGCAAACCGCGCCGCCATGCGTGTTCATTAGCGCGCGCTTACTTGCCTGCGGCAGCCGCGACGACCTTCTGCGCAGCTTCTTCCATGCTGTCCGCCGAGATGATCGGCAGGCCCGAATCGGCCAGCATCTTCTTGCCGAGGTCCTCGTTCGTGCCCTTCATGCGCACGACGAGCGGCACGTTCAGGTTCACGGCCTTCGAACCGGCGATCACGCCTTCCGCGATCACGTCGCAGCGCATGATGCCGCCGAAGATGTTCACGAGGATCGCCTTCAGGTCCGGGTTCTTCAGCATCAGCTTGAACGCTTCCGTGACCTTCTCGGTCGTCGCGCCACCGCCGACGTCCAGGAAGTTCGCCGGCTCGCCGCCGAACAGCTTGATGGTGTCCATCGTCGCCATCGCCAGGCCCGCGCCGTTCACGAGGCAGCCGATGTTGCCGTCGAGCGAGATGTACGCGAGGTCGAACTTCGACGCTTCGATTTCAGCCGGATCTTCTTCGTCCAGGTCGCGGTAAGCGACGATTTCCGGGTGGCGGAACAGCGCGTTCGAGTCGAAGTTGAACTTCGCGTCGAGTGCGATGACCTTGCCGTCGCCGGAGACGTTCAGCGGGTTGATTTCAGCCAGCGATGCGTCGGTTTCCCAGAATGCCTTGTACAGGCCTTGCAGGATCGCGCGTGCTTGCGGAATCGATGCAGCCGGCACGCCGATCTTCGCGGCGAGGTCGTCGGCTTGCGCGTCGAGCAGGCCCGTCGACGGCTCGACGATGACCTTGTGGATCAGTTCCGGGTGCTTTTCGGCAACTTCTTCGATGTCCATGCCGCCTTCGCTCGAACCCATCAGAACGATCTTTTGCGTCACGCGATCGACGACGAGGCTGACATACAGTTCCTGCTTGATGTCGGCGCCTTCTTCGACCATCAGACGATTGACCTTCTGGCCTTCCGGACCGGTCTGGTGCGTGACGAGCTGCATGCCGAGGATCTGGTTCGCGTATTCGCGAACCTGCTCGATCGACTTCGCGACCTTCACGCCGCCGCCCTTACCGCGGCCACCCGCGTGAATCTGAGCCTTCACGACCCATACCGGGCCGCCGAGCTCTTCCGCCACCTTGACGGCTTCGTCAACCGAGAACGCCGGCTTGCCGCGCGGTACCGCGACTCCGAATTTCCGCAGGATTTCCTTACCCTGGTACTCGTGAATCTTCATGCGTGATTCCCTTCAGTCTGAGAGTTGGATGAAAAGTCGCTTAAGGACGCTTCTTCGAATGATTTCCGTTCATTCCTTCGGCCCGCCCGACTCCGGCCGACTCGCGCCATACCAGCGCGGGTAGAACTGCTGCACCACCTCGCCGTCGAACCGGAGCGCGCGGCAGCGGCCCAGCTGGAACGGCGGCTCGGCGGGTGCGCCGTCTTCATGATCCGACCCGTCGCCGCGCCCTTCCTTCACGCTCCACACATCGCCGGCGAACGCCTGGATCGCCGCCGTCGGCAGCACGGCGCACAGCTCGGTGAGATGGGAACAGCCTGCGACGCCGGCCAGAAGTCGGGTCGCATCGCGGCGGAAGTGACGGAAGAGATTGAGCCCGACGAGGGCCCGATAGGCGGGATTGGCGGACTGGCAGTGGCCCGGATATGGCACCCATTCCGACGACGCTTCGGCGTCGACGACATTGAGGTCACGATCGATGGTCACGCGCAGCCAGAGTTCATGAATCGGCAGGCCGTTCGGCCGGATGCCCGATGCAAGCGCGACATCGCGCGGCTTGTGATCGGTCAGGCAGGCTTCGATGTCCCACAAGCCGTCGTCACGCTCGTAGGCTTCCGCTCGGATTGCGCGTCGATGTCGCAACTGACGGGGCACGGGCTCGGATAGCGGCATGCTGGAGGTTGAGGCCGAAGAGGAAAACCCGTGGATTTTAGCATATCGGGTATTTGAGACAGTTTGCCGCAACGGGGGGTATTCCCGCGTGTCGGGGGGGCAGTTGCAACGCAGCAAAATCGCGCGCCGCGCGCGCGACCGGAAGGCTCAGTCGTCGCCGAACAATTCGTCGCCGCACTTGAGCAACTTCACGATGGTCGCGCTCGAGAAGCCGCGCGCGGCCAGGAAGCGCGCCTGCTTCGCGCGCTCGGCGGGCGTTTGCGGCAGTGCACCGAATTTCTTGCGCCAGACGGCCTGCGCGCGCGCCCATTCGGTCTCGCGAAGCTGCGCATTCACCTCCTCGACGAGCGCGTCGCCGACCGCATGGCGCTTCAGCTCGTTGACGATCCGCGCCGCCCCGACACGCGACGCGCGGCGATGCACGAGGCTCTCGGCGAAACGCGCGTCGGACAGCCAGCCGTCCTGCTCCAGCGCATCCAGCACCGGCTCGACGGACTCGTCCTCGGCGGCGTAGGGCGCGAGCTTGCGCGCGAGTTCGGCGCGGCTGTACTCGCGCCGGGACAGGTAGCCGAGCGCGCGCCCCTTCAGCGAGCGGGCCGGTTTCGATGACGAGGTTCGGGTGGCGGCGCCAGCCCCTGTTTCGGCTTCGCCGCCGGAACGTGCGGCGGACGGCCGGCGCGTGCGGCGCGGGTTCTGGCTCGTACGGGTATAGACGTCTTCCGTCGCCGCCGTGGATGCGGCGGACGCGCGATCGCGCGGGAAGCCGACACCGGACACGCGGCGGCGCGCCCGGTCGTGTGCATCGAACGATTCGTCGTCTTCGAACGGATCGTCCGGTGCGCTTATCTCAAACGAAACGAGGGCATCGTCGGATGCCCTCGTCGCGGTGCGGCTCGCGGATTGCCCCGCGGGCCGCCGGCTGGCGCCGGGGGACGCGGCGCGCCGCCCGGAGCCGCCCGGCGCATCGCGCCCGTCGTGCTCCTTCGGCTCGCCCGCATCATCCCGGCGCCTGACCATCACTCTTCTTCGTCCATCGCCTCGGCTTCGTTGCCTGCGCCATCGGGCATCGCGGCGACGCCGAGCGATTCGCGAATGCGGTTCTCGATCTCGCGTGCGATTTCCGGATTCTCGCGCAGGAATTCACGCGCGTTGTCCTTGCCCTGGCCGATCTTCTCGCCGTTGTAGCTGTACCAGGCACCCGCCTTGTCGACGATCTTCGCCTGCACGCCGAGATCGATGATCTCGCCCTGACGCGAGATGCCCTCGCCGTACAGGATGTCGAAGATCGCTTCGCGGAACGGCGGCGACACCTTGTTCTTGACGACCTTCACGCGGGTTTCGTTGCCGATCACCTCGTCGTTCTTCTTGATCGAGCCGATCCGGCGGATGTCGAGACGCACCGACGAATAGAACTTGAGCGCGTTGCCGCCCGTCGTGGTTTCCGGGTTGCCGAACATCACGCCGATCTTCATACGAATCTGGTTGATGAAGATCACGAGGCAGTTCGTGCGCTTGATCGTGCCGGTCAGCTTGCGCAGCGCCTGCGACATCAGGCGGGCCTGCAGGCCCGGCAGCGAATCGCCCATCTCGCCTTCGATTTCGGCCTTCGGCACGAGCGCCGCGACCGAGTCGATGACGATCATGTCGATCGAGCCCGAGCGCACCAGCGCATCGGTGATTTCCAGCGCCTGCTCGCCAGTGTCCGGCTGCGAGATCAGCAGCTCGGGCACGTTCACGCCGAGCTTCCCCGCGTACTGGACGTCGAGCGCGTGCTCGGCGTCGATGAACGCGGCCGTGCCGCCCAGCTTCTGCAGCTCGGCGATCACCTGCAGCGTGAGCGTGGTCTTGCCGGACGATTCCGGACCGTAGATCTCGACCACGCGGCCGCGCGGCAGGCCGCCGACGCCGAGCGCGATATCGAGACCCAGCGAGCCCGTGGACACGACCTGGATGTCCTCGGTCGCGTCGCCGTCGCCCATCCGCATGATCGACCCTTTGCCGAACTGCTTCTCGATCTGCGCGAGTGCGGCGGCCAGCGCCTTGCTCTTCTCGGCAGTCAGCCCGGAGCCTTTCTTGCTATCTTCCATGAATCGTCCTTTGCTATGATGAGCAGCGTCTGATATAGGTGCGCCGGTTTCGAGCCGCAGCGCGCGAATGCAGACACTGTATAAAAAAACAGTGTTTTGTGCAAGCCCGCAATGCGGGCCGTGCAACACACGAACCACTTCGGAGACAGCCGCGCCGGCGCGATCGCCCCGCCGGCCACCGGTCACGCACATGCGAATTCTCATCGCCGAAGATGACAGCATACTCGCGGACGGCCTCACCCGGTCACTCCGCCAATCGGGCTATGCGGTCGATCACGTGAAGAACGGCGTCGAGGCCGACACGGCCCTGTCGATGCAGTCGTTCGACCTGCTGATCCTCGATCTCGGCCTGCCGAAGATGCCCGGCCTCGACGTGCTGAAGCGCCTGCGCGCGCGCAATTCCAACCTCCCCGTGCTGATCCTGACCGCCGCCGACAGCGTCGACGAGCGCGTGAAGGGCCTCGACCTCGGCGCCGACGACTACATGGCCAAGCCGTTCGCGCTCAACGAGCTCGAGGCGCGCGTGCGCGCGCTGACCCGGCGCGGCGCGGGCGGCGGCCCGACCGTCGTGCGGCACGGCTCGCTCGCGTTCGACCAGGTCGGCCGGATCGCGTACGCGAACGACCGCGTGCTCGACCTGTCCGCGCGCGAGCTCGGCCTGCTCGAGGTGCTGCTGCAGCGGATCGGCCGCCTCGTGTCGAAGGAGCAGCTCGTCGACCACCTGTGCGAATGGGGCGAGGAAGTCAGCAACAACGCGATCGAAGTCTACGTGCACCGGCTGCGCAAGAAGATCGAGCCGAGCGGCGTGCGGATCGCCACCGTGCGCGGCCTCGGCTACTGCCTCGAGAAAGCCGCCCCCGCGAGCCCCGCCGACGCGGCGGCGCCCCAGCCCGCGCCGGCCGGCACGCCGCTGCGCTGACGGCCGGCCGTCGCCGCCATGGCCACGCCGGTCCACTCCCGCCACCCGAGCGGCGAACCCGCTTCCGCCGCCGACGCCGCGCGCGACGCGCGCTACGAGAACCCGTTCGCGCCGCCCGACGAGACCGACCCGCCCGACCCCGCGCGGCCGCGCTCGCTGTTCGGCGAGATCCTCGACTGGATGCTCGCGCCGCTGCTGCTGCTGTGGCCGATGAGCATCGCCGTCACCTACCTGGTCGCGAAGACGATCGCGAACGGGCCGTTCGACCGCACGCTCGAGACCAACGCGTACGTGCTCGCGCGGCAGATCCATCCCGTCAACGGCGTCGCCGAGCTGACGCTGCCGCAGGCGACGCGCGACTTCCTGCGCGCGGACAACGTCGACAGCGTGTACTTCCAGGTGCTCGGCGCGCGCGGCGAGCTGGTCGCCGGCGAAGCCGACCTGCCGCTGCCGCGCGACGAGGATCGCCCGCCGCCGGGCGTCGTCGCGTTCCGCGACGACCTGCTGCGCGGCAACGACGTGCGCGTCGCGTATACAACCGTCGCGCTGCCGCAGGCGAGCGGCACGCAGCCGGTGCTCGTGCAGGTGGGCGAGACGCTCGACAAGCGCAACGCGCTCGCGAACGACATCATCAAGGGCGTGATCCTGCCGCAGTTCGTGATCCTGCCGCTCGCGATCCTGCTCGTGTGGTTCGGGCTGTCGCGCGGGCTCGCGCCGCTCAACGCGCTGCAGGCGCACATCCGCGCGCGACGGCCGGACGACCTGTCGCCCGTCGAGGCGCAGCGCGCGCCGCCGGAGATCGAGCCGCTCGTCACGTCGTTCAACGACCTGCTCGCGCGCCTCGAGCAGAACATGGCGCTGCAGAAGCGCTTCATCGCCGACGCCGCGCACCAGATGAAGACGCCGCTCGCCGGGCTGCGCACGCAGGCCGAATTCGCGCTGCGCCACCCCGTGCCGGCCGACGTGCAGCGCTCGCTCGAACAGATCGCGACGAGCTCCGAGCAGGCCGCGCGGCTCGTCACGCAGCTGCTCGCGCTCGCGCGCGCCGAGAACCGCGCGAGCGGGCTGACGTTCGAGCCGGTCGAGATCGGCGCGCTCGCGCGGCGCGCGGTGCGCGACTGGGTGCAGGCCGCGCTCGCGAAGCGGATGGACCTCGGCTACGAAGGCCCGGACGATGCGGACGACGACGCGCCGCTCGACGTCGCCGGCAGTCCGCTGATGCTGCGCGAGATGCTCGGCAACCTGATCGACAACGCGATCCGCTACACGCCGCAAGGCGGCCGCATCACCGTGCGCGTGCGCGCCGAGCGCGCCGCGCGGTGCGCGCACCTCGAGGTCGAGGACACCGGCCCCGGCATCCCCGCCGCCGAACGCGAGCGCGTGCTCGAGCGCTTCTACCGGATCCTCGGCCGCGAAGGCGACGGCAGCGGCCTCGGGCTCGCGATCGTGCGCGAGATCGTCGCGCAGCACGGCGGCTCGCTGACGCTCGACGACAACGTCTACCAGGCGATGCCGCGCCTCGCCGGCACGCTCGTGCGCGTGACCCTGCCGTTGCACGTCGCGGCCCCGGAGTAACCCTGACGTGCGCCGCAGCACCACGCCGCGATAACGCGGCTTGCACGAACTTGCAGACCGTTCGCAGAACGATCGATGCAGAACGCCGGCCATTCACCGCGGGTTAACGTGCACGCGCCGGGCGCCCGCGAGTCAGTGCGCCGTAAGTTTGCCCGCCAATAATCGTCGACAGGCTCGCCCCAAGAGGCGGCCGCACACCCATATCAAGGGACTTGGAGACGATTCATGGCTACGTTAGGCGGGCATATTGCGCACTCGCCGATGACGAGCGAAGAGCGGAAGGTAATCTTCGCGTCGTCGCTCGGCACCGTGTTCGAGTGGTACGACTTCTACCTGGCCGGCTCCCTCGCGGCCTACATCAGCAAGAGCTTCTTCTCCGGCGTCAACCCCACGGCCGCGTTCATCTTCACGCTGCTGGGCTTCGCGGCCGGCTTCGCGGTGCGGCCGTTCGGCGCGATCGTGTTCGGCCGCCTCGGCGACCTCGTCGGCCGCAAGCACACGTTCCTCGTGACGATCGTGATCATGGGCGTCTCGACGTTCGTGGTCGGCTTCCTGCCCGGCTACGCGTCGATCGGCTTCGCCGCGCCGGTGATCTTCATCGCGATGCGGCTGCTGCAGGGCCTCGCGCTCGGCGGCGAGTACGGCGGCGCCGCGACCTACGTCGCGGAACACGCGCCGTCGCACCGGCGCGGCTTCTACACCGCGTGGATCCAGACGACCGCGACGCTCGGCCTGTTCCTGTCGCTGCTGGTGATCCTCGGCGTGCGCACGCTGATCGGCGAGCAATCGTTCGGCGTGTGGGGCTGGCGCGTGCCGTTCGTCGCGTCGATCCTGCTGCTCGCGGTGTCGGTGTGGATCCGCCTGCAACTGAACGAGTCGCCGGTGTTCCTGCGCATCAAGGCCGAGGGCAAGACGTCGAAGGCGCCGCTCACCGAAGCGTTCGGCCAGTGGAACAACCTGAAGATCGTGATCCTCGCGCTCGTCGGCCTGACGGCCGGCCAGGCGGTCGTGTGGTACACGGGCCAGTTCTACGCGCTGTTCTTCCTCACGCAGACGCTGAAGGTCGACGGCGCGAGCGCGAACATCCTGATCGCGATCGCGCTCCTGATCGGCACGCCGTTCTTCGTGTTCTTCGGCTCGCTGTCGGACCGGATCGGGCGCAAGCCGATCATCCTCGCGGGCTGCCTGATCGCGGCGCTGACCTACTTCCCGCTGTTCAAGGCGCTCACGCACTATGCGAACCCGCAGCTCGAGCTCGCGACGATGAAGGCGCCGATCACCGTCGTCGCCGATCCGGCCACCTGCTCGTTCCAGTTCAACCCGGTCGGCACGTCGAAGTTCACGAACTCGTGCGACATCGCGAAGAGCGCGCTCGCGAAAGCCGGCCTGAACTACGAGAACGTCGCGGCGCCGGCCGGCGCGACCGCGCAGGTCAAGGTCGGCGACACCGTGATCGACGCGTACGACGGCAAGGCGGCCGACGCGAAGGCGAAGGGCGCGGCGTTCGACAAGACGCTCGCCACGACGCTGAAGTCGGCCGGCTATCCGGCGAAGGCCGACCCGGCGCAGTTGAACTGGCCGATGACGATCGTGGTGCTGACGATCCTCGTGATCTACGTGACGATGGTCTACGGCCCGATCGCCGCGATGCTGGTCGAGATGTTCCCGACGCGGATCCGCTACACGTCGATGTCGCTGCCTTATCACATCGGCAACGGCTGGTTCGGCGGCTTCCTGCCGGCGACCGCGTTCGCGATCGTCGCGGCGCAGGGCAACATCTACTCGGGGCTGTGGTATCCGATCGTGATCGCGCTGATCACCTGCGTGGTCGGGCTGCTGTTCGTCAAGGAAACCAAGGACTCGAACATCTACGCGCAGGATTGATGGGCGGCCGGTGCCGGGGCGGTGACATTTTTTCAAGGATATGAAAAAAGGTGTTGACACCCCGGTTGGGCTTCTGCATAATTCAGTTCTTCGGCGAATTAGCTCAGTCGGTTAGAGCGACGGAATCATAATCCGCAGGTCCGGGGTTCGAGTCCCTGATTCGCCACCAAATGCAGTAAGAAAAGGGCTTAGCTACGGCTAAGCCCTTTTTGTTTTTGTCGCCGCAAACGCATGCGTTTCATTTCATTTCGCAAGCGGCTGTCCCGCAGCACCCTCCCCCTCTCGCGCTTCACCTCGCGAACCCCGTCATCGGGTTCAACCGGAGTTCGCGGCCCCGAGAACGTTTTATAATGCAACCAATTCTCCGGGCCACCCCCGTGCTTCGTCGTCACATGCAAACGGATCTACCCACCCTGCTCCGGACGGCCTCTCCGCACGCGCGCCGGCACTCGCCCGCGCCCGCGTCGGCACCCTCGCCCCACCCCCGTATTCGTTCCGGCTCATTTCCGTGGAGGACACCATGGCCAAGCGCACCAGCCACAACAGCAGCGCGTGCGGGGTCGCCCGCCCGCTCGACGTGATCGGCGACGGATGGTCGCTGCTGATCGTGAGGGACGCGCTCGGCGGCCTGCGACGCTTCGGCGAATTCCAGGAAAGCCTCGGGCTCGCACGCAACATCCTCGCGTCGCGCCTGCGTCACCTCGTCGAGCACGGCGTGTTCGAAACCGCGCCCGCGTCGGACGGCAGCGCGTATCAGGAGTACGTGCTGACCGAAAAAGGCCGCGCGCTGTTTCCGTTGCTCGTCGCGCTGCGGCACTGGGGCGAGGACTACTGCTTCAAGCCCAACGAAGCGCACGTCAAGCTCGTCGACCGGGAATCGGGCCGCCTCGTCCCGCGCGTCGCGGTGCATGCGCATGACGGCCGCTCGCTCGCGCCCGAAGACACGATCGTCAAGTTTCCGCCGGCGCGCGCGTCGTCCGCCGCGCAGAAGAAGCACGCGCGCTGAGCGCGCGAGCGCATCCGCCCGGCCGGGATCGCGCGGCGCCACCGTCGTCGCGCCGCGCCCGTGCGCTCAGCGGTCGACCGGCGGCATGCACACCATCGTGTTCGCGGGCCGCATCGGCGTGCCGTCGCGCAGCCGCGGCTCCACCTTCTTCACGCGCTGCTTGCTGACGCGCTCGAGCAGCAGCGCGTAGCGCTCCCCGTCGCGATAGAGATTGCATTCGGCCCACTGCCGCAGCGTCACGATCACCGGAAACAGATCCTCGCCGAGCCGCGTCGTGATGTATTCGAGATGCGTCGACCCGTCGGACGCCGGCACGACCTCCAGCACGCCCTTCTGAATCAGGAACTGCAGCCGATCCTGCAGGATGTTGCTGGCGATGCCCAGGTGGCGCTGCAGCGCGCCGAAGCGCCGCACGCCGTCGAACACGTCGCGCACGATCAACAATGACCATCGGTTGCCGACGATCTCCAGCGCGCGGGTGACCGGGCATGTCGTGTGCGCGTTCGTGTGCTCGTCTCTGTCTGCTCCGACCATCGGTTTCTCCTGTGTAGCGGAAACGCGCCGGCGCATCGGGCAGGGCTGAATCCCGTCACCCTTCCCGCCGTTCCGCATGCGCCGGACGCGATCGATAACGCGATCGATATCAAGTTGCATTTTGCAACTTGTTAACCTACATTTGCAACTCGTTCAACTTCTCCCGCGACGCGTGGCCGACGCATGAACCTTTCCGAGCAGGCGGCAATCGCGTCGAAACACGCAGCCGCCGCGCCGCTGTCGTCGTCGCTCGTCGCGCTGCTCGCGACCTGCAGCGGCGTGAGCGTCGCCACCATCTACTATGCGCAGCCGCTGCTCGACATGCTCGCCGCGCAGTTCGCGATCGAACGCGCGGCCATCGGCGGCGTCATCACCACGGCCCAGGTCGGCTGCGCGCTCGCCCTGTTCTTCGTGGTGCCGCTCGGCGATCTCGTGAATCGCAAGCGCCTGCTCTGCGTGCAGCTCGCCGCGCTCGTCGCCGCGCTGGCCGGCGTCGGCCTCGCGACGACACCGCTCGCGCTGATGGCGGCGATGCTCGCGATCGGCCTGTTCGGCACCGCGATGACGCAGGGGCTGATCGCCCAGGCCGCGGCGCTCGCCGGCGAACATGAACGCGGACGCGTCGTCGGCGCTGCGCAGGGCGGCGTCGTGATCGGCGTGCTGATCGCCCGCACGTTCGCCGGCATCGTGTCCGATCTCGCCGGCTGGCGGGCCGTCTACTTCGCGTCGGGGCTCGTCTGCGCGACGATGCTGGTCGCGCTGTGGCGACTGCTGCCCGACCGGCCGGCCGCGCGAGCGCCGCTGTCGTATCCGCGCCTGCTCGCCTCGATGTTCACGCTGCTGCGCGACGAACGTACGCTGCAGGTGCGGGGCGTGCTCGGGATGCTGATGTTCACGGCGCTCAGCGTGTTCTGGAGCGCGCTGGTGCTGCTGCTCGGCGCGCCGCCGTATGCGATGTCGAACACGGCGATCGGCGCATTCGGCCTCGTCGGCGCCATCGGCGCGCTCGCGGCATCCGGCGCCGGGCGTCTCGCCGATCGCGGCTACGCGCAACGTACGACCGGCATCGCGCTGCTGTGCCTGATCGCGTCGTGGGGGCTGCTCGCGGGAACCGGCCGGACGCTGTTCGCGCTGATCGCCGGCGTGATCCTGCTCGACCTCGGCTGCCAGGCGATCCACGTCATCAACCAGAGCCTGATCTTCCGGACGCGCCCCGACGCGCATAGCCGCCTGGTCGGCTGCTACATGCTGTTCTACTCGGCCGGCATGGGGCTCGGCGCGATCGCGTCGACGGCCACCTTCGCGCGCGCGGGATGGTCGGGCGTCTGCGTGCTCGGCGCGGGCGTCAGCCTGCTCGCGCTGATCTTCTGGGGAAGTTCCGCGCGATTGCCGGAATCGCCGCGACAACGCGCGTGAGCGCGCGGCGATTCGCAATGCACCGGCAGTCATGTAAATTTCCCAAAAAATGAGTTGCAAAGTGCAACTTCAAAGACAATAATCAACCGGAAATCAATTTGTAAGATCATAACTATCAAGAGACAAAGCGCATTTATCGATTAAGAGCAAAAACTGACGCCACGCGAAACATTTATTAATTTCACCTCGCTTCGCGTGTGCGGGTAATCCATATGTATTTATTTTTAATTTTTACGTGAAACCCGTAACGACCCGGGATCGTCATGCATACCGTCAAGCTGATGCCGCAGGAAATCGAGGTGCCGCTACCGCCAGGCAGTTCGCTGACGGAGCTTGAATTCGAGCTGTACGGACAGGAATCGATCCCGTTCGGCTGCAAGGCCGGCACCTGCGGCGCCTGCGTGATCCAGATCCTGGAAGGCGGCCCGCATCTCGGCGCCAAGGGAAACAACGAGCGGGATTTTCTGGAGCGGCTCGGTTATCCGGGCGACGCATTCAGATTGGCCTGTCAATGCCGCGTCAATGGCGCGGCGACGATTAGAGCCGCGGCTTCAAACAAATAATCAGCGCAGTCAGTCTTACCGATTTTCATGCAGTCACCTCCACTCACTCGAAAGGAAGAACCATGAGTAATCGCGTCAAAAATGCCGGCCTGACCCATCGCATTCCCTTTATCAATTCACAGCGCTCGCTCGAACTCCGCAAGGAAATCGACGCGATCATCGACGTGCAGATCGACAACTGGTACGACACCGTGCCGTATGCCGCCCACCTCGAAGGCAAGAACGTCGACTCCGAGTACTACCGGCGCCATCTGGTCGAAACGGCCTGGCGCATCCGCCTGCTGCGCGTGTCCGAATCGAAGGCGCTCGCCGAGATCGCGAAGCAGAGCCCCGAAGCCGCGCAGATCTGGGCGAACTACGAACGCGAGGAAATGCTGCACGACGAACTGTTCATCCAGGATCTCGAGCGCGCCGGCGTGTCCCGCGAGCAGTTCCTCGCGACCGAGCCGTACCTGTCGACCAAGCTGCTGACCGGCTACTTCTCGTACCTGCTCGACCATGAAGGGCCGCTCGGCGTGGTCGCCTATTCGTATCTGGTCGAATACGTGAACGTGAAGCTGGAGCCGCGCAAGCTGAAGGCGCTGAAGGATTCGGTCGGCGAAACCAACATCACCGGCCAGATCGCGCATTCGCACACGGACATCAACGACGATCACCCGGGCGAAGTCTGGCAGGCCATCCGCCACCTGCTGCGCAGCGAGCAGGACATCGATGCGCTCAAGCGCTACCTGCACGAGCATCAGACGGTGCTGGCGCTCTACTTCAAGGAGCTCTACGAAGACAAGATCGAACCGAGCCTCAAGGCTGCGGCCTGAGCGGCCAGGAGGAGACAAGGCGATGGCATCCGACGGCGTTCTCATTCTCAGCCACTGCGGCTTCTCGTTCGCGGAGGACCTGGCCGCGGCAATCCGCGCGCGCAACCTGCAACCGTTCGTGCTGAGCTCGCGGCCGCTTCCCGAACATGGCGACGCGCGGCTGCAGGCGTTGCGCAACATCGCGGCGCCGGTCCTGTCGAGCGACTCGCACGTTCTGGCGGTCGAGGACGTCGAACGCGCCATCGCCTCGCTGCAGGAAGCGGGGCACACGGTGCGGGCCTGCATCAGCGTGTGGGAAGGCTACCGCGCGCTGATGGCCTACGCGAACGCGCGCCTCGGCGTGGGCGACCTGCCGGTGTGGCAGGTCGACCTGCTGCGCAACAAGGGCGGCGTGCGCAACGCGCTGCACCGCGCGGGCCTGTCGCGCGTGCGCGCGCGCATCGTCACGCCCGAGGTGCTCGACACGCTGCAGCGCGACGGCGGCGCCTATTTCATCAAGCCCGCGCAGGGCATCGCGTCGTACGGCGCGTTCCGCCTGACGCACGAGACGAGCTGGGCCGCGCTGGACACGATCGCCGCGCAGGCGCGCGCCGACACGGTCTACGCGTCGGCGCTCGGCGACGACGTGACCTTCATCGCGGAAGACTATCTGCCCGGCACCGAATTCAGCTTCGAGGTGCTGGTGTCGCACGGCCGCCCGTACGTCGTCGGCCTGCACGAGAAGTGCCAGCTGACCGAGGCGCACGGCACCGTGCTCGAGGACAGCTGCACGAGCCCGCCCGCGTCGCTGTCCGGGCGCGACGTGACGGCCGGCCTCGACTGGCTGTCGGCCACGTTCACCCACCTGGGCCTCGACTGGGGCTGCTTCCACGTCGAGGCGCGCTTCGACGGCGCGCGCTGGGACCTGATCGAGATCAACCCGCGCGTCGGCGGCAGCCTGATCTCGCACAGCGTCAAGGAGCTGAACGGCGAAGCGAGCCTGCTCGACCTGTGGCTCGACCTGCTGCTCGAGCAGTCGGGCGGCATCCAGCACGACGTGCTGACGAGCCGGCTCGCGCGGCTCGCGTATGCGGCCGACGGCACGCCGCCGACGCGCGCGGCGACGTTCTTCCGCGTCTACTTCGCGACGCCCGGCGAGATCGAAAGCATCGAGGTCCAGCCCGGGCGGCGCGCCCCGGTGATCCAGCAGGTGCTGCTGAAGCCGGGCGACGCGGTGCCCGACGCGTCGCGCGAGGTGTTCCTCGGCCAGCTGCTGTGGCGGCTGTCCCGCGACGAGCGCGACGCGACGCTCGCCGACCTGCTGACGGAATCCGCGACCGCCATCGACGTGCGCTACCGGACCTCATCCACCGTATTGGAGGCATAAATCGTGAGCGTCACCCCACCTTTGCTGCTGATCGTCGACTACAACCTGTCGCGGGTCGCGGACGTCGCGCACCTCGCCGCCTATGCATACGCGCGCCACGGCGCGCACACCGTGCTGATCCGGTCGAAGCCGACCGAGCGCGACGCGCGGCTGTGCCAGTACGTGATCGATCTCGACCCGCTCGCCGACGATTTCGTCGACCAGGCGCTCGGCTACCTGAAGCCGTGGCGCGACCGGCTGCGCGCCGGCCTGGTGTTTTCCGACAACGCGGTGCAAAGCGGCGCCGCGCTGCTCGAACGCCTGTCGCTGCCGGTCGATTCGGCCGCGCTGGCGGGCAACGCCTACAGCAAGCGGCACTACCGCACCAGCGAAGCGCGCATCCGCGACCTGCTCGACGCGCAGCGCGTGTGGGTGCCGGACTGCGTCGACGTGCGCTCGGTCGACGACGTGCGGCGCTTCGCCGACGCGCATCCGGGCGGCTTCGTCGTCAAGCCTTCGTGCGAGGGCAACAACCGCGGCGTCGTGGTCGTGAAGCCGGGCGACAGCCTGGAAGCCGCGTTCGCCGCGGTGGAGCCGTACCTGTCGCGCGGCGCGATCTGCGAATCGCTGATCCCGTTCGACCGCGAGTTCTCGTTCGACGGCGTGGGTCCGATCGAATTCATCACCGAGAAGGTCAGCGCGCCCGGCCGCTACCCGGTCGAGGTCGCGCAGATCCTGCCGGCACGCGTCACGGCCGCCGAGCGCGCGACGCTGACGCGCGCCGGACGGCTCGCCAACGTGCTGGTCGGCCAGCAGCGCGGCCCGTTCCACAACGAGATCAAGCTCGACGACGACGGGCAGCACGCGGCGGTCGTCGAACCCAACCGGCGGCCGGCCGGCATGAAGATCTGGACCATTGCGGAGCACGTGTACGGGGTCGACTTCTACGCGCTGTGGGTCGACGCGGCATTCGGCGCGCCGTCCGAGCTCGCGGTGAAGCCCACCGGCCGGCAGGCCGCGACCGTGATGCTCGGCGTGCCGCTCGACGGCACGCTGACCCCGCCCGGCACGGCCGAGGGCGCCGCGCTGTTCGACCTCACGCTGTCGCGCGCCGCCACGCTGCTCGGCGTCGAGTCGATCCGGCGCATCGAGTTCGCGTGGCTCGCCGACGACGCGCGCTTCATTCCCGCGCTGCCGCGCGACAACGCGGATTTCGCCGCGCAGGCGTGCTTCGTGCTCGACAGCGATGCCATCGACATGCGCAGCGCCGTGGCCGCCGTGCGCGCGACCTGGCTGTCCGTGCTCGCCGACGCGCGGCACGCGTTCGCCGCATCCGTCGTGCCCGCCCCCATCCATGCCGAGCGCTCGACGCTCGCCGCCGCCTGACCGGAGCCCGTTCATGAAGATTCTCGTCCTGCATCGCGTGCCTTACCCGCGGATCGAATACGCGCGAGGCATCGATCACGACCGCCACGACGTCACCTACTTCGGCCTCCCCGACCTGCTCGCGACGCTGCCGCCCGGGCTGCGCTGCGAACAGGTGGCGCGCCCGGGCGAAGCGGGCGTGTTCGACGAAGCGCAAGCGTGGCTGGCCGGCGCGCCGCGCGCGTTCGACCGCGTGATCGCGCTGTCCGAATACGACCTGCTGGACGCCGCGCGGCTGCGCGAGCACCTCGGCGTGCCCGGCCCAACGCCCGACGAGGTGCGGCTCGTGCGCGACAAGGTCGCGATGAAGGAGGCGGCGCACCGCGCGGGCCTGCGCGTGCCCCGCTTCGCGAGCCTGCAGGCGTTCCTCGCGGCACCGACCGACGCCGGCTGGCGCGGCCGCACGGTGCTCAAGCCGCTCTCCGGCGCGTCCAGCGAGGACGTCGTCATCTTCGAGTCGGCCGAAGGCGCGGCCGCGTCGGTCGCGACGCGCCGCTCGGGCGTGCGGCGGCTCGACGTCGAGCCGCAGGCGATCGACGGCTACGAGGTCGAGGAATTCGTCGGCGGCGACATCCTGCACTTCGACGGGCTCGCCGCCGACGGCGACGTGCTGACGCTCACCGCGAGCCGCTATATCGGCACCTGCCTCGGCTACGCGACGGGCCAGCCGCTCGGCTCGTATCACTTCCCGGTCTCGGCGCAGGCGCGCGAGTGGGTGGTCGCCGCGCTGCGCGCGGTCGGCATCCGGCAGGGCAGCTTCCACCTGGAGGCGATCGAGAACGGCGGCGATCTGGTGTTCCTCGAGGTCGGCAACCGCGTCGGCGGCGCCGACGTCGTCGCAACCTTCGAGTACGCAACCGGCGTGCACCTGCCCTCCGAGGAGCTGCGGCTGCTGCTGGACGGCGCACCGTCGCGCGTGCTGCCGCCGTCGCAGACGCACGCGCGCTGGCACGGCTGGTTCGTGTTCCCCGGGCACGCCGTCGAGGACACCGTCTACGAAGGCATCGCGGGCATCGACACGTTCCGCGGCGATCCGGCGCTGCTGCGCTGGGCCGAGCTGCCGACGGGCGCGCCGCTGCCGCGCAGGATCACCTATTCGGCCCACGAAGCGCCGCTCGCCGGCATCGTCGCCTATCACACCTGGCAAGGCACGCGGGACTGGATCCACGCGCTGTTCGCCGCGAGCAGCGCGCCCGACGAAGCGGGCCCGCAGCACCGCTTCGCCCGGCCGGACGCAACCCGCGCCACGCTGCGCTGACGCCATCGCCGTCGCAGCCGAAGCGCCCTTCCTCTCATCGATGAACACGAATGGAGTCACGACCTTGAGTACGCAACTGCAACCGTCCCCGCCGCTCGATTGCAACACGCTGCCGGGCCAGCTCGCACTGAACGCCTTCTACCTGCGGGAGCTCGCGCCGCCGAGCGCGCCCGAAACGGTTCCGCTGCCGGACGACTATGCGCGGATCGCCGGCCTCGAAGCCGCGTGGAGCGACTACGAGTCGTCGCGCGTCGAGCTCGGCGAGCTGCCCGCCGACGCCGAGCAGTTCGAGGAATGGTACGTCGAGCTGCGCAACACGCACCGCAAGGAAGTCGCGCCGTTCTTCGACTTTCTCGCCGACGAGGCGTCGCTGCCGCAGCTGTCGCTGTTCGTGAGCCTCGAGGCGCAGGTGGACGGCCGCTTCGACGACATCATCGCGCTGTCGCAGCTCGGCATGGACGGCGACATGAAGCTCGCGCTCGCCGAGAACTACTGGGACGAGATGGGCCTCGGCGACGTCGACGAGATGCACACGCGCGTGTTCATGCGCGCCGCGCCGTATTTCAAGGCGCAGCTCGGCGCGCTCGACCTCGACGCGCACATGCCGGTCGCCGCGCTGAAGAACGGCAACCTGCTGCTGATGTATGCGCTGCGCCGCCAGCACGCGGGCCGCCTGCTCGGCGCGCTGACGCTGCTCGAGCAGACCGTCCCGTATCGCTTCACGCGCATGCTGAAGGGGATGCACCGGCACGACGTGCCGAAGGAGTTCCGCTACTACCATGACCTGCACGTGCCGGTCGACGCCAACCACGGCAAGCAGCTCGTCGCGCGCGTGCTGCTGCCGCTCGCGCGCCGCAACCCGCGCATCATCCGCGACCTGTGCGAAGGTTGCCTGATCCGCTACCAGATCGAGAAGGAGTATTACGCGGGCGCGCGCCACGTGATGGACCGCCATCTGCACTGACCTGCACCGACCTGCGTGTGCCGGGCGCCGCGCGCCCGGCCCGCACCGATCACCGCCATTCATTTCCTATCCGACATGCATCCGACTCTCGCTGCCGATCTCGCCAACCTCGACTCGCTCCTCGAACACACGCGCCGCCATGCGGTCGCGGCCCTGTCGTCGCTCGACTCGCGTCCCGCCGCCCTCGCCCCGCCGCCGGCCAGCCTGACGCCGTTGCCGGAGCACGGCGCGGGGCTCGAAGGCGCGCTGGCGGAATTCGTCACGCGCTGGGCGCCCGGCTTCTCCGGCAGCGCGGGGCCGCGCTATCTCGGCTTCGTCACGGGCGGCGCGACGCCCGCGTCGCTCGCCGGCGACTGGCTGACCAGCGTCTACGACCAGAACCCGACCGCCGGCATCGACAGCGCGGCGCCCGACCTCGAACGCGAGGCGGTCGACCGGCTGCGGCAGCTGTTCGGCCTGTCCGACGCGCAGCAAGGGGTGTTCGTCACCGGCGCGACGATGTCGAACCTGGTCGGCCTCGCGCTCGGCCGGGAATGGCTCGGCGAACGCAAGGACGTGCGCGTGTCCGACCAGGGCGTCGCCGCGCTCGGCAACGTGCAGGTGCTGTCGGCCACGACCCATTCGAGCGTCTACAAGGCGCTGTCGGTGCTCGGCCTCGGCCGCCAGGCCGTGCGCAAGGTCGCGACGCTGCCCGGGCGCGAAGCGATCGACCTCGCCGCGCTCGAGGCCGCGCTGGCGGCACTGAACGGCGAGCCGGCGATCGTCGTCGCGAGCGCCGGCACGGTCAACACGGTCGACTTCGACGATCTCGCCGCCATCGACGCGCTCAAGGCGCGCTACCCGTTCTGGCTGCACGTCGACGCCGCGTTCGGCGCGTTCGCCGCGCTGTCGCCGGAGCACGCGCCGCTCGTCGCGGCGCTCGACGCGGCCGACTCGATCTGCATCGACCTGCACAAGTGGCTGAACGTGCCGTACGACGCCGCCGTACAGTTCACGCGCCGCCGCGACCTGCAGGTGCGCGTGTTCCAGAACAGCGCCGCATACCTCGGCGTGCCGACCGACAACCCCGACTTCGTGCACCTGACGCCGGAGAACTCGCGCCGGCTGCGCGCGCTCGCGACCTGGTTCTCGCTCGCCGCGTACGGCCGCGCGGGTCATGCGGAGATCGTCACGCGCAACATCCGGCTCGCGCAGGCGCTCGGCGAGCGGATCGGCGCGCAGCCCGGCTTCCGGCTGCTCGCGCCGACGCGGCTGAACGTCGTGTGCTTCACGCTCGCCGACGCGCCCGACGAAACGCGCATCGGCGCGTACGTGCGCGCGGTGCGGGATCTCGGCGACGTGTTCATCACCAGCACCGTCTACGACGGCGTGTGGGGCCTGCGCGTCGCGTTCACCAACTGGCGGACCGCCGAGCCCGACGTGCCGCGCATCTTCGCTTCACTGAAACAGGCGCTCGACACGCTGCAGCGCTGACGCGGCCGGCGCGCCCCGGCGGGCATCCGGACGCGGGCGCGCACAAGACCGCACTGCCATCCCCGTTATAGGTTGCAAAATAAAACCAGATTGGCTACGCTCCTTGCAGTTTCATTATGAAACTCTGAGACGGAATCAGGTCATGCTCGTCCAATGTGCCGGAATCCGGCTTGCCTGCGTCGACCGTCGACGGCAAGGCGCACGCCATGCATGCAGTACAGCCCGCCGCCGCGCATCGGCCGCCGCGCTCCGGTTACGGAGCGCGCGCCCGAACAGCGCCACGCCGGCTCATTGCCGCAAGCATGGCCGGCGGCTCGCCGAATGGCGGGGCGTCCGGCCGCGCGTCGCGATTCATTCCAACCGTCGTTCAATTCCGAGACTGGTGACACCATGAGCATAATCGTTGGCGTATCCGCGCATTACCATGATTCCGCCTGCTGCATCCTGAAGGACGGCAAGCTGATCGCCGCGGCCGAGGAGGAGCGCTTCTCCAAGGTCAAGCACGACAGCAGCATTCCGACCGGCGCGTTCCGCTACTGCCTGCGCGAGGCGAAGGTCACGATCAGCGACGTCGACTGCGTCGCCTACTACGAAGACCCGTACAAGAAAGCGTCGCGCCAGATCGCCACCAACCTGCTGGACCTGCTGCAGAACCCGAAGCGGCGCTTCAAGATCGACCCGGCGCGCGCCGAGCGCGACATTCGCCAGAGCCTCGGCTTCGACGGCCGGATCGAATACGTCGACCATCACCTGTCGCACGCGGCCAGCTCGTTCTTCTATTCCGGCTTCCCCGAAGCCGCGCTGCTGACCGTCGACGGCGTCGGCGAATGGGCGACCACCACCTACGGGCACGGCAAGGACGACAAGATCGAGTTGTTCGAGGAAGTGTCGTTCCCGAACTCGCTCGGGCTGCTGTACAGCACGATCACCGCGTACCTCGGCTTCGACGTGAACGACGCCGAGTACAAGGTGATGGGGCTCGCGCCGTACGGCAAGCCGCTCTACGTCGACCAGGTCAAGCGCCTGCTCGACGTGCGCGACGGCGGCCAGTACCGCCTCAACATGGAATACTTCGACTTCCTCAACGGCGAGCGCATGTATTCGGATCGCCTGCCCGAGCTGTTCGGCGCGGCGCCGCGCGAAGCGGAATCCGATCTCGCGCCGTTCCACAAGGATCTCGCCGCGAGCCTGCAGCGCACGCTCGAGGACATCCTGCTCGACAAGGCTCGCTACCTGCACGACACGCATCCGGTCGACAACCTGTGCATGGCCGGCGGCGTCGCGCTCAACTGCGTCGCCAACGGCCGGGTGCTGCGCGAAGGCCCGTTCAAGAAGCTGTTCGTGCAGCCGGCGGCGAGCGACGCGGGCGGCTCGCTCGGCGCCGCGGCGGTCGCGCACACGCGGCTCACGGGGCAGCGCCCCGAGCTGAAGGCGCTGCCGGACGTGTATCTCGGCCCGAGCTACTCGAACCGGGAGATCCGCCAGAGCATCCGCGCGATCTTCCCCGAGTCGTCGATCGTCGACTGCACGGAGCGCCCCGACGATCTCGTGAAGGAAACCGCGAAGCGCCTGGCCGACGGCAAGGTGATCGGCTGGTTCCAGGGCCGGATGGAATTCGGCCCGCGCGCGCTCGGCTCGCGCTCGATCATCGCGGACCCGCGCGGCCCCGGCATGCGCGACCGGATCAACGAACTGGTCAAGATGCGCGAGGCGTTCCGGCCGTTCGCGCCGGCCGTGCTGGAGTCGAAGGCGGCCGAGCACTTCGATCTCGACCATCCGTCGCCGTTCATGCTCGAGACCTGCCAGGTGATTTCGCCGCTGTCGCTGCCGGCCATCACGCACGTCGACGGTTCCGCGCGCGTGCAGACGGTCAACGCGCAGAGCAACCCGCGCTTCCACGCGCTGCTGACCGAATTCGACCGCCTGTCCGGCTGCCCGATCCTGCTGAACACGTCGTTCAACATGCGCGGCGACGCGATCGTGCTCGATCCGGTCGATGCGATCTGGTGCTTCGTCGTGTCGGACATCGACGCGCTCGTGGTCGGCGACTACATCGTCGACCGGGGCTTCAAGCTCGACACGTGGGCGAAGCTCAAGGAGATCTTCGGCGCGCGCTCCGCGAAGAAGCGCGCGACGCCCGAGTCGGTCAACGTCTACACCTTCCTGTAAATCCACCGGAGCGTCGAACATGGATGACAATCTTCTGCGCCAGGAACTGGCCACGCGGTTCTCCGGCGTGCTGAAGCACGACAACACCGCGGTCTCGTTCCTGCAACTGCTCGCCAACGAGGCCCGCTACGTGGGCCAGCATCAGTCCGACCACTGGTCGGGCCCGTTCGCCGCGCTCGGCGAGGATTTCGCGAGCCTCAAGGGCCAGGAAGCGACCCAACGCTCGGTGAGCATCTGGGAAGAGGACGCGGCGACCGGCGACTTCGTGCGCGCCCGCAAGCACGTCGACCTGTGGCGCTTCTGCGCGAACGTCGAGCGGATCGGCAAGAAGCAGCCCGGCCGCAAGCGCGTGGTGCTGCTCGGCGAATCCGTCGCGCGCGGCTTCTTCTTCGATCCGGTCTACAGCCCGGCGAAGGTGCTGCAGGCGCAGCTGTCGCACGACGCGCAGGCCGTCGAGCTCGTCGATCTCGCGCAGAGCAACTGCGACCCGTGGTGGCTGTCCAAGACGGCCGCGTCGACCCCGCTGCTCGAACCGGATGCCGTCGTGATCTTCGCCGGCAACAACTGGCGCGTCGGCTCGCTCGCGAACACGTCGCTGGAATCGTTCGTGCTCGACGGCGAGCTCATCGCCGAGGAGCACGGCTTCTCGACGCTGCTCGACAGGCAGCTCGAGCGCCTCGAGGCGTTCGCGACGCAGGTCGTCACGCAGCTGGCGTCGCTCGTTTCGAAGGGCATTCCGGTCGTGTTCGTGATTCCCGAGATCAACGTGGCCGACTGGACCAACGCGCCGGCCGGCGCGCTCGACGTGCCGCTGATGTCGGCCGACGACACGCGCGCATGGGTGAGCGCGTATCGCGCCGCCGCCGAGGCGCTCGAGCGCGGCGCGCACGCCGAGGCGGAACAGCGGATCCAGCCCGCGCTCGCGCTCGACGGCGGCACCTCGTCCGCGAGTCTCGACCTGCTCGCGCGCGCGCAGCGCGGCCAGGCCGGGCGCCATCGCGACGCGTACCGGACGCTGCGCCAGAGCCGCGACATCATCGACGAGACGCGCGTCGTCCCGAGCGTGTTCGTGACCGTCGCGGACGCGATCCGGCGCACCGCGCCGCAGCACGGCGCGGCCGTCGTCGACCTGCCGCAGCTGTTCGACGCGTACTACGAGCATGAAATACCGGGCCGCCGGCTCTACCTCGACTTCTGCCATCACACGTCGGAAGGCATCCGCGTCGCGATGGCCGCGACGTCGCAGAAGCTGCTGCGCATCCTGTTCGACCGCGACGCCGAACTCGGCCACCTGGTCGACATCGCGCCGCGGCCCGCGCCCGCGGACGAGGCCTGGGCGCACATCCTCGCCGGCATCCACAACGCGCACTGGGGCCAGGATCCGGAAATCGCCGCGCACCATTTCAAGCGCGCGGTCGAGCTCGATCCCGCGATCGTCGACACGGGGCTGCCGCTCGTCTACCACGCGTACCGCCGCAAGACGCCGCCCGTGCTGCTGCCCGAGTTCGACCAGCTCGTGCGCAACGACATCGCGGAGGTGTGCCTGATCGGCTACAGCCCGCTTGCGCGCGGCATCATCAAGGAGCTGCCGATGCTGCAGGCGATCGCCGCCGCGCACCCGCCGTTCGCGGACATCACGCCGGATCCGGACCTGTCGGTGGGCGAGGTGCCCGAGATCGACCTGCTGCAGTCGCACTGGGCCGAGCTCACGGACCGCAATCGCTGGTACCGCCGTTCCTATGCGGCGGCCTACGGCACGCGCAGCCGCTTCACGTTCGCCAGCACCGCGAGCCAGGACCTGTCGATCGACATCACGTCGCGCATTCCGGGCGCGCTCGACGCGGGCGAGATCGTCGTCGAGCTGAACGGCGAGACGATCGCGCGCGCCCGTGTCGACGGGCAATGGGCCGCGCTGCGCGGGCTCGCGGACGCGCGGCTCGTGAAGCCTGGGCTCAACGAGGTGACGATCACCTGGCCCGACGTGCCGCTCGACGATCAGCGCGCGCGCGTGAAGCGCGACTTCGAGGCGGGCGGCAAGGTGGATATCCGCACGCATTTCGGCCAGCTGCACGACCTGCGCGTCTCCTTCGCCGCGTGACGGCGGCCCGCGCGCCGGGGCGCCACGCCCCGGCGGCCCATTGCGGCGCGCGGCCCGTCCCGGCGCGCGGCGCCCGCCCAACTCAGGACGCTCGACCACCATGTCTATCAGGATCCCGCCTGCCGACCGGTCATGGACCATTCGGCGCACGCTTTGCTTCGACAGCGCCGGCCACGCGTTCCGGCGCCGCGACGTCGAGATCACCGGCGCACGCATCAGCGCGGTGCTGCCGCCCGGCACGTCGACGCTCGCCGACGGCATCGACGGCACCGCGCTCGTCTGCACGCCGGGCGTCGTCGGCGTCGAGCCGCGGCGCGGCGGCCCGGTCGCGGCGGCCGACCTGCCGGCCTGCGTGACGACGCTCGGGCACCACTGCGCGAACCTGCTCGACCTGCCGGCGCGCGCGGCGGCCAGCGCGGCGCGCGTGGTCGCGCTGCTGCACTTCGACGACAAGTACCTCGAACAGATCAACGGCTTTCTCGACTGGGCCGCGTCGCCGTTGCGCCGCGATCTCGCCGCGCACGCCGAGCGGCGCGTCACGGTGCTGCCGGTGCTGTCGAGCGGCAACCTGCTGTCGGCATCGGAAATCGTCGAATTCGCACGCTTCGCGAAATTGATGGGCACCCGGTTCGGCGTGCGGCTGGCGTCGAACGCCGACGAGTCGCAGGCCTTCCGCAGCCGCTTCTATTGCTCGGAAAGCGCGCTGACCGCCTATCTGCTGCCGCAGGAGAAACAGCTCACGCTGTTCGGCGCGGCGCGCACCGACCGGCGCGACGTCGCGTCGCTCGCCCGCATCCACGGCGCCGTGTCGATCGAGCTGACCGACGCGAGCAGCCCCGCCGCGCTGTGGCGCTCGCATGCGCCGCTGCTGCGGCAGCGCCGCGCCGCGCTGCACGTGCGCGCCGACCTGGCCGCGGCGGTGCTGGCACGCGTCGCGGCCCATGCGCCGCCCGACCGCGTCGACTTCTATGTCGACGCGCTCACCCGCTCCGCGGCCGCGTCACTCGGCCTCGCCGACGTCGGCGTGCTCGCGCCCGGCATGAAGGCCGACCTGTGCGCGTTCGATGCCGATCGCGGCGACGACTACGACGCGGGCAGCACGACGCTGCTGTCGCTGCTCGCGACGCGCCGCCCGGCGTTCACGCTCGTCGGCGGCCGCGCCGTGCGCGAGCGCGAACCCGCGCCCGAGGCCACGCCGGACACGCGCGAACTCGCGGCGGCCGGCGGATGAGCGCGGGCCCGATCCGATGCATGAACGGCGCGCGCGCGGCCGCACGTCGCAGCGCGCCCGCGCCGTTCAGCGAGCGCAGCACCGTCATTCCGTTCGAATTGTCCTACCCGTTAGCGAGGTCACGATGTCCACACAAAGCATTCAGTCCGTCGAATCGACACCTTCAACCCTGCGCAGCTGGCTCGCGATCGTCGTGCTCGGCGTCGCCACCTTCACGATCGTCGTCACCGAGTTCGCGCCCGTCGGCCTGCTGACGCTGATCTCGACCGACCTGCATCGCAGCCCGTCGACCGTCGGCCTGCTGGTCACGGTCTACGCGGCGATCGGCGCCGTCAGCGCGCTCGGCTCCGCGGTGATGCCGAGCCGCTTCCCGCGCAAGCCGCTGCTGCTCGTGCTGATGCTGATCCTCGTCGCGTCGAATGCCGCGGCGATGTTCGCGCACAGCTTCTCGTCGCTGATGGTCGCGCGGATCATCGGCTCGGCCGGCCACGGCCTGTTCTGGGCGATGGTCGCGGCGCTCGCGACGCAGATCGCGCCGCCGAACCGGATGGGGCTCGCGACGTCGATCGTGTTCGGCGGCGTGTCGATCGCGAACGTGATCGGCATTCCGCTCGTCAACCTGATCGGCCAGCAGCACGGCTGGCGGTTCGCGTTCGGCGCGCTGAGCGCGCTCAGCCTCGTCACCGCCGTGCTGATGGCGATCGTGGTGCCGACCATCCGCGCGGAAGGCTCGGTCGGGCTGTCCGCGCTCGCCGGCGTGCTGCGCAACCGGCGGCTGCGCGGCGTGTACACGGTGGCGATCTTCACCGTCGCCGCGCACTTCGGCGCGTTCACGTACATCGAGCCGTTCCTGCGCCAGATCCCGAACATCGCGGCCGCGGCGATTGCCGCGCTGCTGTTCGGCTTCGGCGCGGCGGGCCTGCTCGGCAACCTGCTGACCGGCGTGTTCATCGACCGCCACCTGAAGCTCGTCAACGTCGTCGCGCTGGTCGGCATGTGCGTGGCGCTGTTCGGGCTCGGCTGGTTCGGCCCGGCCGCGCCGCTCGCGCTGACCGTCGCGCTACTGGCGATCTGGGGCATGGCGATCGCGACGCTGTTCGTCGGCGTGCAGACCTGGGTGCTGCGCGAAGCCGACTCGGCGGCGATCCCCGCCTCGGCCGTCTACACGACCATCTTCAACTCGTCGTCGGGACTCGGCGCGCTGCTCGGCGCGTGGGTGCTCGCCCGCAGCGGCCTGCCGGGGATCCTGGTCGGCGCGGGCCTGCTGGTCGCGCTGTCGATCCTGATCGTCGGCTGGCAGAGCCGGCTGCGCAACGCGCGCTAGCGCGCACGCATCGCCCTATGTCGTGCGGGCCGGACGGCGGCGTGGCCGGCCCGCACCGATCAACTCCTGGAGCCTCCAAACATGGACCGTAATCGCCTGCGTCACGAAGTCGCCCAACGCTTTGCCGATGTGCTGAAACAGGACAGCCGCGCGCTGTCGCTGCTCCAACTGCTCGCCGACGACACGCGCGCCGCCGGCCCCGCCGACCGCGCGCACTGGTCGGGCCCGTTCGCCGCGCTCGCGGAGGACGCCGCGCACCTGCGCGGCATCGACGCGACCGGCGATTCGGTCGGCATCTGGGAGCGCGACCCGGCCAGCGGCGATTTCGTCCGCGCGAAACGGCACGTAGACCTGTGGCGCTTCTGCGCGGACGTCGAGCGGATCGGCAGGAAGGGCGCCGGCAAGCGCGTCGCGTGGCTCGGCGAATCGGTCGCGCGCGGCTTCTTCTTCGATCCGGCCTACGCGCCCGCGCAAGTGCTCGAACAGCAGCTGGCGGCGCTCGGCGGGCCGGTCGAGGTCGTCGATCTCGCGCAAAGCAACTGCGATCCGTGGTGGCTCGCGCAGGTCGCCGCCGCCACGCCGCTGCTCGACGTGGACGCGGTCGTCGTGTTCGCGGGCAACAACTGGCGGCTCGGCGAACTGGCCGGCGCCGCGCTCGAGCCCTACGTCGTCGACGGCGAGCTGATCCAGGCCGAGCACGGCTTCGCGCAAATCCTCGAGCGGCAGCACCGGCGGCTCGACGCGCTCGCCGCGCAGGTCGTCGGCCGGCTGGCCGACGTCACGATCGGCGCGGGCATTCCGCTCGTGCTGGTGGTGCCCGAGATCAACGTCGCGGACTGGATCAACTGCCCGGCCGGCACGCTCGACGTTCCGGTGCTGCCGGCCGGCGACACGCAGCGCTGGGTCGATGCATACGACGACGCGCGCCGCGCGCTCGACCGGCACGCGCACGCCGACGCCGAGCAGCGGATCCGGCAGGCGATCGCGCTCGACGGCGGCACGTCGTCGGCGAGCCTCGACCTGCTCGGCCGCGCGCTGCGCGGCCAGGGCCAGCGCGCCGAAGACGCGTACCGCGCGCTGCGCCAGAGCCGCGACGTGATCGACGACACGCGCATCGTGCCGAGCGTGTTCGCGAACGTCGCGGAGACGATCCGCCGCGTCGGG
This sequence comes from Burkholderia sp. SRS-46, assembly GCF_004343775.1. GTDB lineage: Bacteria > Pseudomonadota > Gammaproteobacteria > Burkholderiales > Burkholderiaceae > Burkholderia. Next base: position 351,748 of record NZ_PTXL01000006.1, read on the forward strand.
GCCGAGCGCGGCGCGCACATCGTCGACCTGCCGCGCGTGTTCGCCGAGCGCACCGGCGATCCGCTGCCGGGCCGCCGGCTGTTCCTCGACTATTGCCATCACACGGCGGAGGGCATCCGGCTCGCCACCTCGGCCGTCGCGCAGACGCTGCTGCCGGTGCTGTTCGAGCGCGACGCGGCGTTCGACGCGCTGCTCGATGCGGCGCCGTCGCCCGAGCGCGAACAGGAAGGCTGGGCGCACCTGATCGCCGGCATCCACAACGCGCACTGGGGGCAGGAAGCGGAGCTGTGCAGCCACCATTTCCGCGAGGCGGGACAGGCCGCGCCCGAAATCGCGCGCGACGCGATCCATCAGGTGTACGACGCGTATCGCGGCCGGACGACGCCATCGCTGCGGCCCGAGTTCGACCAGCTGTCCACGAACCCGATCGCCGAAACCTACCTGGTCGGCTTCGGCGTGCTGACGCGCAGCGTGTTTCGCGAGGCGCCGCTGCTCGCGGCGCTCGCCGACGCGTTTCCGGCGCTCGGCGAGCGTTCGCCCGACCCCGACTACACGCTCGGCGAGCTCGCCGAGCTCGACCTGCTGGAGCCGCACTGGTCCGATCTGAAGGACCGCAACCGCTGGTACCGGCGCGCATACAGCGCCGCGTACGCGTCGACGAGCCCGTTCACGTTCGTCGCCGCCGCGCCGCGCGCGCTGTCGATCGCGCTCACGTGCCGGATCCCCGGCGCGGACCACGCGGATCGCGTCGCGCTCGCGCTGAACGGCCATGCGGTCGGCGCCGCCGAGGTCGGCGACGACTGGACGTCGCTGCGCTTCGAGGTTCCGGCGCACGCGGTCGTGCAAGGCGTCAACCACCTGTCGATCCGCTGGCCCAACGTGCCGCGCGAAGACCGCCGCGCGCAGTTGCGCAGCGACTTCGAAGCCGGCGCGCGGATCGACATCCGCACGCATTTCGCGCATCTCCATCACCTGACGCTGGCGACGCCGGCCTGAGGTCCGGGCGGGCCGCGCGGGCATGCGCGCGGCACTCGCCCATCTAGTTGCATTATGCAACTGCTAATGCTATAAATCGACCACCTCGACGTTCGCGCCCCTTGCGCGAAAAGGAGTTCACGATGAATCCCGAAAGTGCAGCGGCATCCGTCGACGGCGCGGATCTCGACGCGGCCGCGCGCGGCACGCCGGGCAGCGCCGTCCAGCCCGGGCTGTCGAAGGCGACCGCGCTGCTGTTCGCGGTCGCGTGCGGGCTCGCCGTCGCGAACGTCTACTTCGACCAGCCGCTGCTCGACCTGATGGCGCGCGATTTCGGCATCAGCCACGCGGCCATCGGCATCGTCATCACGGTCACGCAGATCGGCTACGGCGCGGGGCTGCTGTTCGTGGTGCCGCTCGGCGACCTGCTCGACCGGCGGCGCCTGATCGTCGGCCAGTCGCTGCTGTCCGTCGTCGCGCTGCTCGCCGTGTCGCTGGCGCCCACCGGCACCGCGCTGCTCGTCGGCATGACGGCGGTCGGCGTGCTGTCCGTCGTCACGCAGGTGCTGGTCGCGCACGCGGCGTCGCTCGCGTCGCCGAACCAGCGCGGCAGCATCGTCGGCACGGTGGTGAGCGGCATCATCGTCGGCATCATCGCCGCGCGCACCGTGTCGGGCACGCTGTCCGACCTGTTCGGCTGGCGCGCCGTCTACCTCGCGTCCGCGGCGGCGACGCTGCTCATCACCGCGCTGCTGTCCCGGGCACTGCCGCGCCAGACCGTGCCGAGCACGCAGGTGTCCTACCTGCGCCTGATCGGCTCGGTGTTCTCGCTGTTCGTCGAGGAGCCCGTGCTGCGCATCCGTGCCGTCATCGCGATGCTGATCTTCGCCGCGGTCACGGTGCTCTGGACGCCGATGGTGCTGCCCTTGAGCGCCCCGCCGTATGCGCTGTCGCACACGGCGATCGGGCTGTTCGGCCTCGCGGGCGCGGTCGGCGCGCTCGGCGCGACGCGGGCCGGCCGGCTCGCCGACCAGGGTTTCGCGCAACGCACGACCGGCATCGCGCTCACGATCATGCTGGCGTCGTGGCTGCCCGTCGTGCTGCTGCCGGTGTCGCTGCTGTGGCTGATCGTCGGCGTGGTCGCGATCGACTTCGGGCTGTCGTCGGTGAACGTCACCAACCAGAGCATGATCTTTCGCGTGCGTCCCGACGCGCAAAGCCGCCTGACCGCCGGCTACATGATCTTCTACTCGATCGGCTGCGCCGCCGGCTCGATCGTCTCCACCGTCGTGTACGCGCATGCGGGCTGGACCGGCGTCTGCGCGGTGGGCGCGGCGATCAGCGCGGCGGCGCTCGCATTCTGGGCGAGCACCCGGCACCTGACGCCGGATGTGCCGCACTGAGCCTGGCGGCATCGCCGCCGTTCCCTTGATCCAACCGGACGCACTCTCACGGGCCCCACCATGAAATTGATCGGAACTTACTTCTCGCCGTTCGCACGCCGCGTCGGCGCCGCCCTCCACGTGCTCGACATCCCGTTCGAGCACGAGCCGCTGAACGTGTATGCCGACCCCGCGCGCACCGACGCGCTGAACCCGGTCGGCAAGGTGCCGGTGCTCGAACTCGACGACGGCGAGCGCCTGCTCGACAGCGGCGCGATGCTCGACTACCTCGACGAACGGGCCGGCCCCGACCGCGCGCTCGCGCCGCGTGCCGGCGCGGCACGCCGCGCGGCGCTCCAGCTCGCCGCGATCGCGACGACGCTCTACGAGAAGACCACCGCGCGCTACGCCGAGGAGCACCGGCCGAACGGCGACGCCCAGCAGGCGCTGATCGACCGCTACCGCACGCAGACGCTCGGCGGCTTCGCCGCGCTCGACCAGGCCGCGCGCGCGGGCGGCCCGATCGGCGCCGGCTCGCTCGGGCTCGCGACCATCAGCGCCGTGATCGCGTATGAGTATGCGCACGCGACCCACCCCGATCTCGCGCTGCCGACCCGCGCGCCGGCGCTGGCGGCCGTGGCCGGCGCGCTCGCGGACCATCCGGCGTTCGCCCGCACGCGCCCGTGATCGCGCGCCGCCGTCCGGCGCCGCCGCGCGGCGGCGCCATCCGTCACGTTCACGCTCGACAGGAGCCTGCATCATGAGCAATCGAGTCTGCCTGATCACCGGTGTCGGCAGCGCGACCGGCGCATCGATCGCGCGCCGCTTCGCCCGCGACGGCTATCGCGTCGCGATGCTGGCGCGCAACCTCGCGCGCCTCCGCGATTTCGAGCGGGAGATTCCCGGCAGCCGCGCGTTCGCGTGCGACGTCGCGGATCTCGACGCGCTGGCGGCGACCATCGATGCGGTGCGCGCCGAGCTCGGCGCGCCGTCGGTCGTCGTGCACAACGCGGTGTCCGAAACCTTTGCAACGTTCCTCGACGCCGATCCGGCGCGGCTCGAGCGCAATTTCCGCGTGAACACGACCGCGCTGCTGCACCTCGCGCGCGCGTGCGCGCCCGACATGATCGCGGCCGGCCACGGCGCGATCGTCGTGACCGGCAACACCGCGTCGCTGCGCGGCAAGCCGAACTACGCGCTGTTCGCGCCGACCAAGGCGGCGCAACGGATCCTCGCCGAAGCGCTCGCGCGCGATCTCGGCCCGAAGCGCGTGCACGTCGGCTACGTGATGATCGATGCGGCGATCGACGCACCGTGGCTCGGCGAGGACGGCCGCACCCGGCCCACCTGGGTCGAGCCGCCGGCCGACTGGCCGTTCTCGCGCGACGAGTATTTCGCGCACCCCGACGCGATCGCCGACGAAGTCTTCCACATCGCGCACCAGCATCCGTCGGCGTGGTCGTTCGACTACCTGATCCGCCCGTTCGCCGAGAAGTGGTAAGGCGCAGGGGCCCTCCTCCGCCGCGTCGCGCGGCGGGGGCGTCGTCGCGGCATCAGCCGTTCATTGCTTCACTTCACACTCTGGATACTCGTCATGAATGATCTTCTGCAGAAAGTCCTCGATGCGTACGGCGGCCTCGATCGCTGGAACACGTTCTCGAAGCTCGACGTGAAAAGCGAAACCGGCGGGCCGTTCTGGTTCACGCACGGCATCCTCGAAAGCCACGCATGCAGCAACGTGACGATCAAGGCGCACGAGGAATGGACGAGCATCTACCCGTACGATGCGCCCGACCACCGGATGATCTTCGTGCCCGACCGCGTCGTCATCGAGAACAACGACCACCAGGTGATCGCGCAGCTCGACCATCCGCGCGCGGCGTTCGACGGCTACGGCGAGTACAGCTACTGGGACGTGGTCCACCAGGCCTACTTCAACGGCTACGCGCTGTGGACCTACCTCGCGGCGCCGTTCTCGCTCGCGCTGCCCGGCGTCAAGGTGAAGGAAGTCGCGCCGTGGCACGAGGACGGCGAGGTGTGGCGCGTGCTCAACGTGGTGTTTCCGCCGACCATCGCGAGCCACAGCGCCGAGCAGAATTTCTACTTCGGCCCGGACTATCTGCTGCGCCGCCAGGACTACCACATCGACGTGTCGGTCGACACGCCCGTCGCGCACTACGTGTCGGATTTCGTCGAGGTGCAGGGCATCAAGTTCCCGACCCGCCGGCACGCGTACCTGCGCACCGCCGACGACCTGCCGGACCGCAACGCGCTGCTCGTCTGGATCCGCTTCAACGATTTCCGGCTGAGCTGAACGGCGGCCGCTCGCGCGGGCCGGCGCGCCGCCAGGCCACTAAGCCGCCACCGGCCCGCGCACCGGCTCGCTCGCGCTCGCGCTCGCGCTTGCGCCCGAGCGCAGCCGGCCGCGCCAATCGTCCCCGCCCTCCAGCGCCGGCGTCGCCTCGAACAGCTCCGCGATCCAGTCGGCGAACACGCGCACCTTGGCGGACAGGTGCCGGTTGTGCGGATAGACGATCGAGATCGGCTTCGGTTTCGGGTTGCAGCCGGGCAGCACCTCCAGCAGCGAACCGTCGAGCAGGTTCGGCAGCACCATGAACAGCATCGGCTGGATCATCCCGAAGCCTTCGAGGCCGCAGGTCACATAGGCATCCGAATCGTTGACAACGACGCTCGCGCTCATCCTCACCTCGACCGGCTTGCCGTCGATCACGAACACCCACGGCACCGGCCGCGCGCCGTGGCTCGCGCGAAAATTCACCGCGTGATGCGCGGCGAGATCCTCGATCGCATGCGGCTCGCCGTGGTGCGCCAGATAGTCGGGCGACGCGCAGGTCACGCGCCGGAGCATGCCGATCCGCCGCGCGACCATCGACGAATCCTCGAGCGGGCCGACGCGGATCATGCAGTCGATGCCCTCCTCGATCGGGTCCACCGGCCGGTCGGACAGCCCGAGGTCGAGCGTGATCTCCGGATAGCGCTGCCGGAACGCCGGCAGCGCGGGAATCACGAGCCGCCGCCCGAGCGAGCTCGGCATGTGGACGCGCAGCACGCCGCTCGGCTTGCGGTTGCCGGTCTGGAAACTCGCGTCGGTTTCCGCGATCTCGGCGATGATCTTCACGCAGTGTTCGTAGTACGCGGCGCCTTCGGGCGTCAGCGACAGCCGGCGCGTCGTCCGGTGCATCAGCCGCACGCCGAGCAGCGCCTCGAGATTCTGGATGATCGTCGTCACCGACGCGCGCGGCATCGACAGCGTATCCGCCGCGCGCGTGAAGCTGTTCGCGTCGACCACGCGGGTGAAGACTTCCATTGCCTGGATTCGGTCCATGCTGCTCCCCTTCGACTCGCCAACAGAACGGGACAGCATAGAGCGCGCGGAAGGGGCGGCACAAGCCCCGCCCCTTTGTTCGCGATTGCAGAACAGTCGGATGTTTCGGACTGGAAATCGGCGCTGATTCGCGCAGGTCGCGCCGCTTATCCGGCGAACCGCGCCCGATACGCCTGCGGCGTGACGCCCAGCACGCGCACGAAGCCGCGCCGCAAGGTTTCCTCGGAGCCGAATCCGCAGCGCTCGGCGATCCGCTTGAGCGGCCACGACGTGTCGCCGAGCAGGCGCTGCGCGGTCTCGATGCGGATCTGCTCGACGGCGCGCGCGGGCGTGCGCCCGGTTTCGGCGCGGTAGTGGCGCACGAAGCTGCGCTCGCTCATCCGCGCGCGCTCGGCGAGCACGGGCACGGACAAATCGCCGCCGAGGTGCTCGGCGATCCATGCGTGCAGTTCGCCGAAGCGGTCCCCCAAGCGGTCCGCGCTGCGCTGCATCGACAGCGTCGCGCTGAATTGCGCCTGCCCGCCCGGGCGCTTCAGGAACACGACCAGCTCGCGCGCGACGTCGAGCGCAAGCGCGCGGCCGAGATCCTCCTCGACGAGCGCGAGCGCCAGATCGATCCCGGCCGTCACGCCGGCCGAGGTCCACAGCGCGCCCTCGCGGATGAAGATCGGGTCGGCCTCGACGCGGATGCGCGGATAGCGCGCCGCCAGCTCGTCGCAGCGCGTCCAGTGCGTGACCGCGCGGCGGCCGTCGAGCAGGCCCGCTTCGGCCAGCAGGAACGCGCCGGTGCAGACCGACGCGAGCCGCCGCGCGCGTTCGGCCTGCCGGCGGATCCAGCGGAGCAGCCGCGGGTCGCGCGACGCCGCGTGCACGCCCTGGCCGCCGGCGACGATCACCGTGTCGGCGGGCCGTCCGCCCGCGCGCAGCGCATCGGCCATCACGACGAGGCCCGACGACGTCGCGACCGGCCCCGCGTCGGCGGCCACGACGCGCGGCGCATACGGCGCGGGCCGCCCGCGCTCGATCGCGAGTTCGTTGACGGACGCGAACACCTGCAGCGGCCCGGACACGTCGAGCAGTTGTGCGCCGGGAAACGCGAGCACGAGGATCGAGCGCGGGGCGGTGGACATGGCGATTGGCGGAAAACGTGGGAGGGATGGCAATTTCGCCAAACACTACCCGCCTAGAATCGATCTGTCCATCACGCGCCGGCCACGGCGCGCCGCTCGATCCTTCGGAGGGTTCACATGGCTCTGCATATCGGCTTTCTCGTGTTTCCGGGCGTTCAGCAGCTCGACCTCACCGGCCCGCACGACGTGCTCGCGTCGCTGCCGGACGCGGCGGTGCACCTGGTGTGGAAGCGCCGCGAACCGGTCGCGTCGAGCAGCGGGCTCGCGCTCGCGCCGACCCGCACGTTCGCCGATTGCCCGCCGCTCGACGTGATCTGCATTCCCGGCGGCATCGGCATCAACGACCTGCTGACGGATGCCGAGACGGTCGCGTTCGTCCGGCAGCACGCGGCCGCCGCCCGCTACGTCACCTCGGTGTGCACCGGCGCGCTGCTGCTCGGCGCGGCGGGGCTGCTGCGCGGGCGCCGCGCGACCACGCACTGGGCGTTCCATGAATTGCTCGCACCACTGGGCGCCACGCCCGTGCGCGAGCGCGTGGTGCGCGACGGCAACCTGATCACGGGCGGCGGCGTGACCGCCGGCATCGACTTCGCGCTGACGATCGCCGCGGAACTGGCCGGCGACGACGCCGCGCAGGCGCTCCAGCTGGAGCTCGAATACGCGCCGGCGCCGCCGTTCGACGCCGGTTCGCCCGATACCGCGCCGGCCCGCGTCGTGCGGCAGGTTCGCGAGCAATCGGCGGCCGTGCTCGCCCGGCGCCGCGCGGCGGTCGCGCAAGCCGTCGCCGCGATGCCGCGCTAGCCCACCATTGCCGGCACCGGATCACGCGCCGCCGCACCTTACCGCCCTTTCATCGAGCTCCGACCATGCATGTTTTCCGCAGCGCCACATTTACCGCCGATCGCGCCTGGGGCGCACTGGACATCGCCAACCTGCACGGCATCACCGTGCGCCTGCACTGGACCGACCAGCCCTATCGTTGGCATGTAAACGACGACGAAGAGGTGTTCGCCGTGCTCGCCGGCCGCGTCGAGATGCGCTACCGCGAAGCGGGCGTCGAACGGTCGGTGCTGCTCGCGGCCGGCGACGTGCTGCATGCGCCGGCCGGCACCGAGCACGTCGCGCACCCGCTCGGCGAGGCGCGCATTCTCGTCATCGAAACCGAGGGAAGCGTCTAGACACATCGACCGAAATCGGGCCGATACCGATCGCGCGATCTTGCTAGACTGTCGTGCACACGCTCATACGGGATCCACACATGAATCTCCATACCAAGGAAGGCAAACCGCTGCAGGTCGGCGGCCAGATCGTATTCAGCCGCTCGGGGCGAGTGGTCGGACGCATCCGCGGCAGCAAGGTGTTCGGCCGCGACGGCCGCTACGTCGGCACCATCGCCGGCGACCGTCTGGTCTACCGCTCGACCGACAGCATCGCGGTGGGCGCGCCGTTCGCGGCGGCCAATCGGGCCAGCGTCGCGAAGCCGCACCGCGTCGCGTCGGTGGTCTGGGGCAGCGAGCCCGCGATCCCGGCCTGACGCGCCGCTCCGGCACGCCATAGTCAAGCGGCCCGCGCCAATGGCGCGGGCCGCTTCACATCCATCCGCCGTTTCCGGTTTCCCGCGGGCGCGTTCGCGCCCCTATCCGGTGATCGTCCCCGTCGCCTGCGACGGAATCAGCTTAGGCATCGGCTGGCACTGGCACTGGCACAGGTCGTGCTCGAGCGCGACGACCTTGCCCATCACGGTCATCGTGCGCTCGCCGCCGTCGGACACGATCACGCCCGGCGTCTTGCACGCCGCGCAGAATACCGGCGCGCCGAGATAGGCCAGCGGCCGGCCTTCGAACGACGATTCGGCGATGCCGTCGAGCACCACGCCGCCATGGTCGGTGGTGTCGCCTTTCAGAATGAATTTGCGGCTCATAGTGTCGGATCTTCCCTCGGGGATGCCGCGATCCACGGCCGCGCGGCCGCCGTCGGGCGTTCTCGGTATCCGCCCGTCGGTCGCGGGCGTGGCGTGAGCATATCACCGCCGCGGCGCCCGGCGTGGGCGCCGCGCCGCGCCGTCACACGAACAACGCGATGCTCAGCGCCGCGCCGCACAGGTAGGTGCCGAGCGCGCCGACGAAGCGCGCGGGATTCGGCTTCGACATCGTCGGCCACGCGAGCAGGCCGACCACCAGCAGGCACCGGCAGACGGTCGCGGCGACGATCAGCGACAAGATCGCGCCCGACGGCTCGTGCATCCCGAAGTAGAGAAACAGCACCGCGAGGAACGGCGCGTATTCGGCGGTGTTGCCGTGCGCGCGCACCAGCCTGTGCAGCGGGTTCGCCGGATCCGGCGCGCTGCCGTCCCCGGTGGTGGCGCGAAAGCGGCCGATGGAGACGGCCAGCCCGAGCCCGAACAGCAGGAGCCCGAGAACCGCCGTGCAGGCGAGCGCGATGGAGTTCATCTGCATGGGACACCGGGCAGGAAGAGTGGAACGGAGCAGCGACTCCGGCGATCCTACGCTCGGCCGGCCGGTTCGGCCAGCCGCCGCGCACGCGCCGGGCGGCGGCCTGCGGATGCCCGCGGGCGCAACGGTGTTCGGGCGGGCGGCCGCCCATGGCAAAACGGCCGGCCGCCCGCGCTCAAGCGGACGTGCCGGCCGTTGCCCGGTGCGCCGGGAATGCGCGTTACACGCGCTCGTGCACCGCGCCCGGCTTGACCTGGGCGCCTTCGGCAGGCGCGCCTTGCGTGCCCGCGACGTCGACGCCGTCGTTCTCGGCGCCGAGCTGCCCTTCCCACTTCGCGATCACGGCGGCGGCGATCGAGTTGCCGACCGCGTTGGTCGCCGAGCGGCCCATGTCGAGGAACGTGTCGACGCCCATGATCAGCAGCAGCCCCGCTTCCGGCAGGTTGAACTGGTTGAGCGTCGCGGCGATCACGACGAGCGACGCGCGCGGCACGCCGGCCATCCCCTTCGAGGTCAGCATCAGCAGCAGCAGCATCGTCAGCTGCGTGCCGAGCGGCAGGTGGATGCCGTACGCCTGCGTGATGAACAGCACGGCGAACGTGCAGTACATCATCGAGCCGTCGAGGTTGAACGAGTAGCCCATCGGCAGCACGAAGCTCGAGATCTTGCGGTTCACGCCGAACCGGTCGAGCGCGTCGAGCAGCTTCGGATACGCGGCTTCCGAGCTGGCGGTCGCGAACGACAGCAGGAACGGCTCGCGGATCAGGCGGATCAACGAGAACGTGCGCTTGCCGAGGAACACCAGGCCCGCGAGCGTCAGCATGCCCCACAGCAGCGCGAGCGCGATGTAGAAGCTGCCCATGAACTTCGCGAACGTCAGCAGGATGCCGAGGCCCTGCGTGGTGATCGTCGACGCGAGCGCCGCGAACACCGCGATCGGCGCGAACCACATCACCGCGCCGGTGATCTTCAGCATCACCTGCGCGAGATCCTCGATCACGCCGGTCAGGCGCCGGCCCTTCTCGCCGAGCGCGGACAGCGCGGTGCCGAAGAAGATCGAGAACACGACGATCTGCAGGATCTCGTTGTTCGCCATCGCCTCGGCGACCGACTTCGGCACCAGGTGCATGACGAAGTCCTTCAGCGTGAACGCGCCCGTCTTCAGGTTGGTGGCCGCGTCCGAGGCCGGCAGCGGCAGGCTCAGGTGGCTGCCCGGCTGCAGCAGCGTGGCGGTCAGCAGGCCGAACAGCAGCGACACGAACGAGGCGATGAAGAACCAGCCGAGCGCCTTCACGCCGACCCGGCCGACCGCGTTGGTGTCGCCCATGTGCGCGATGCCGACGGTCAGCGTCGCGAACACGAGCGGCGCAATGATCATCTTGATCAGACGCAGGAAGATGTCGGACAGCAGCGACACGTAGCCGGCGATCTCCTTCGTGACATTGGGGTCGGGAAACGCGCTGTGACAGCCGTAGCCGACCGCGATGCCGAGGATCATCGCGACCACGATGTAGGAGGTAATGTTGCGTTTCTTTTGCATAACGAATCCTGATGCCCGGGCAAGCTTTGAGGATGTCTGACAGGCGGGCGCGCGAGGGCGTCCAGGGCGGGTCCGGGCGACCCGCGGCGCGCATCATAACAGACCCTATCGGGCCCCATTTAGACGCAGATCGACCCGAACAGATACGGGCGCAGGTTAGTCAGCCAAATTCGCGGCCCCAACCCCCATGCGCATTTCGAATGCCGCCGGCCGAAAACGCGCATGGCGGGTACGGAACGTGCGTCACATGGGCCACGCCGGTGCGGCGCCGCACCGATCCGGCCCGTTCATCTCCCGCCCCGCGGGAACACGCGTTGCGAGCGCGCATCTCCGTGTCGAACCCTCCTTGGCAGCCGGCCATGGACGACTAAACTGGTTCTTAATGGGGTGCGGCCGGAGCCCGCCCCCGCAGGGAGACGCCGCCATGAATCGGCCGCTGAATCGAATCCTGCCGCGTGTGACCGGCATTGCGTCGGTCTTCTGGACGTGGCTCAAATGGTCGCTGCTGGCCGCGGTCCTGATCGCGGTCGCGATCGTCGCCCGGCTGGTGCAGGTCGAAATCGAGACCTCCCGGCTGCAGGCCCGCTATTTGTCCGAACTCACCCGCGACGTCGGCTATGCGGTCGAAGCCGGCGCGAGCGACCATGTGCGGTTCCCTGCCAGCGGCCCGTACGACGAACGGCTCGGCTACGCGATGATCCCGGGGTTCCAGGCGCGGCTGCTCGCGCGCGGCTTCGTCGTCGGCAAGCAGGCGCGCGATTCCGAGCGGATGCTCACGCTCGCCGACCGCGGCCTGTTCCTGCCCTACGACGAAAAGGACCAGACCGGGCTGATGCTGTTCGATTCGACGGGCGCGCCGCTGTTCGCGACCACGTTCCCGCAGCGGGTCTATCGCGACTTCGACGCGGTGCCGCGCGTCGTCACCGATTCGCTGCTGTTCATCGAGGATCGCTACCTGCTCGACCCGGGCCAGCCGAACCGCAACCCCGCGATCGACTGGGGGCGCTTCGGCCGCGCGATCGTCGACCAGGGCCTGCACGTCGTCAACCGTCACCAGGCGCGGCCGGGCGGCAGCACGCTTGCCACGCAGATCGAGAAATTCCGCCACTCGCCCGACGGCCGCACGGCGACGCCGCCCGAGAAGCTGCGGCAGATCGCGTCGGCGTCCGTGCGCGCGTACCTGAACGGCCCGCAGACGATGGCCGCGCGCCGCACGATCGTCGTGCGCTACCTGAACTCGGTGCCGCTCGCGGCCCGGCCGCACATCGGCGAGATCACCGGCATCGGCGACGGGCTCGCCGCGTGGTACGGGCGCGACTTCAACGACGTGAACCGGATCCTCGCCGCGCCCACCACGGCCGCGAACCTCGACGCGCAGGGCCGGGCGTTCCGCGAGGTGCTGTCGCTGATGATCGCGCAGCGTGCGCCGTCGTATTTCCTGAACGGCGGCTACCCGACGCTGCAGCGGCTGACCGACAGCTACCTGCGGCTGCTCGCGGGCGGCGGCGTGATCACGCCCGCGCTGCGCGACGCCGCGCTCGCCGCGCAGATCGACCGCGCGAAGCCGCCCGAGGCGGCGCGTGTGCAGTCGTTCATCTCGCGCAAGGCGATCACGTCGGCGCGCGCGTCGCTGCTCGCCGCGCTCGGCCTCGACGACCTGTATCAGCTCGACCAGCTCGACCTGCAGGCCACCAGCACGCTCGACAACGGCGTGCAGCAGGCGGTGGCCGAGCGGCTCGCGCAGGCGGCCACCCGCGACGGCGCGCAGGCCGCGGGCCTGTACGGCTTCGAGATGCTCGCGCCGAAGGACGACCCGTCGCATCTCACGTTCAGCTTCACGCTGTACGAGCGGCGCAACGGCGCGAACGTGCTGCGCGTGCAGACCGACAGCGTGAACCAGCCGTTCGACGTCAACCGCGGCGGGCGCATCAATCTCGGCTCGACCGCGAAGCTGCGCACGCTGATCACCTACCTGCAGATCGTCTCCGACCTGCACGCGCGCTACGGCGCGCTGTCGAACGCGGAGCTCGCGCGCGTGCGGCCCGACCCGCTCGACAACCTGTCGCGCTGGGCGCTCGACTACCTGTCGCACACGCGCGACCGCTCGCTGCAGGCGATGCTCGACGCGGCCGTCGAGCGCAAGTACTCGGCGAGCCCCGACGTGTTCTACACGGGCGGCGGCGCGCAGGTGTTCAGCAACTTCGAGAAATCGGACAATCACCGGATCCTGACGCTGCACCAGGCGTTCGAGCACTCGGTGAACCTCGTGTTCGTGCGGCTGATGCGCGACATCGTCCACTACGAGATGATCGAGACCGCCGGGCCGTCGACGTCGTGGCTCGACGACCCCGAGCAGCGCCGGCAATACCTGCAGCAGTTCGTCGACGGCGAAAGCCAGGTCTACGTGAAGCGCTTCTACGCGCGCTACGCCGGCAAGCCCGCGGACGACGCGCTCGCGCTGATGCTGAAGGACGTGCGCAAGTCGCCGCCGAAGCTCGCGACCGTGCTGCGCAGCGTCGCGCCGAACGAATCGCTCGCGTGGTTCAGCGCGCAGATGCGCGCGCAACTGAAGGGCACGCCCGCCGCGACGATCGACGACGACGATCTCGCCGCGCTCTACGCGAAGTACGCGATCGACCGCTTCAACCTGAACGACCGCGGCTATATCGCGAGCGTGCATCCGCTCGCGCTGTGGACGCTCAACTACCTGCGCGCGCATCCGGGCGCGGCGCTCGCCGACGTGCAGCGCGACAGCCGCGACGCGCGCTTCTACACGTACTCTTGGCTGTACAAGACGCGCTACCACGGCACGCAGGACCGGCGCATCCGCCGCATGGTCGAGCTGCGCGCGTACGCGTCGATCAGCAAGTCGTGGCGCGCGCTCGGCTATCCGTTCGCCGAAGTCACGCCGTCGTACGCGGCGGCGATCGGCGCGTCGGGCGACCAGCCGGACGCGCTCGCGAAGCTGATCGGGCTGATCGCGAACGGCGGCGCGAAGGTGCCGACCGAGACGATCTCGCGGCTCGACTTCGCGAAGGGCACGCCGTACGAGACGCGCTTCGTGCGCGCGGCCGCGCAGCCGCAGCCGACGCTGTCGCCGGAAATCGTCAACGTCGCGCACGAACTGCTGCGCGACGTCGTGCAGAGCGGTACCGCGCGACGCCTCGCGGGCGGCATGACGCTGCCGAGCGGCAGGACGCTCGAGGTGTACGGCAAGACCGGCACCGGCGACCAGCGCTTCAACGTGTATGCGCGCGGCGCCCGGCTGATCGAGTCGCGCAAGGTGAACCGCAGCGGCACGTTCGTGTTCGTGCTCGGCGACCGCTTCTTCGGCGTGCTGACGGCGACCGCGCACGAGCCGTACGCGGCGCGCTACGACTTCACGAGCGCGATGGCGGTGCAGTTGCTGAAATCGATGGGGCCGGCGCTCGCGCCGCTGATCGAGCGGCCGGCCGCGATCGGCCCGCAGGCCGAAGTGCCCGCGCCGCCGCAAGGGCAGGCGCAGGCGTCTTGAGCGCGGCCGCTCAGTGCGAGCGGCCGTCGTAATGCGTGACCGGCAGGGTGTCGAGGTCGACGTCGTCGAGGCAGCGCACGTTGATCGCCGCCATCCGGTTGCCCTTCGGATCGGTGCCCTCGCCGAACGGATGGATCCCGCAGCGCTTGCAGAAGCGATGCTGGATCACGTGCTTGTTGAAGGTGTAGGTCGCGAGGTTCTCTTCCGGCGTCAGCAGGTACAGGTTCGCGCGCGGCACGAACCACATCAGCGCGGCCTTGCGCCGGCAGATCGAGCAATTGCACGCCATCACGCCCGTCAAGTCGCCATCCACCTCGAACTGCACGTCGCCGCAATGGCAGCTGCCTCGGTAAAGCATGGTCGTCTCCTTGTCTGGCCCGCGCGCGGCGGCGCCGCGTCGGCGGGCATTGGTCAACTTGCGGTGATGCGCTTACAGTAGCGTGCCGCCGCCGCTCCCGCAACGTCCGGCGGCCCCCCCCCACGATCAAGGAGACTGCAATGCTCGAACTTCGCCCCGGCTGCGAATGCTGCGACAAGGACCTGCCGCCCGATTCCGCCGACGCGCGGATCTGCACGTTCGAATGCACGTTTTGCGCGAGCTGCGCCGACGAGGTGCTGAAAGGCCAATGCCCGAACTGCGGCGGCGAACTGGTCGTGCGGCCGCGCCGGTCGGCGCGCCTGCTCGCGAAATATCCGGCGTCGACGCAGCGCGTCGTCAAGCCCGGCGGCTGCGCAGCCGCCTGATCACCGGCGCGCGGGCAACGCCGCCGCGCGCCCTGCCCCGCGCCGCGGCGTCACGTCGATTCGATCCGCGCGCGGGTGACCGCGAGCAGCGCCGCCATCGCGCGGCGCGCCCCTTGCGCGTCGCGCGCGCGGATCGCGTCGCACACGGCCAGATGCTCGGCGAGCGACGCGTTATACACGTCGGCGCGGCGCGCATTCAGCCGCAGCTGCGCCTCGAGCGTGCGATCGATCAGCGCGCCGAGCGGCACCAGCAGCTCGTTGCCGCCCGCCTCCAGCACGCTCAGGTGAAACCGCAGGTCGGCACGCACCCATTCGTCGACGTTGCGCGCGTCGGCCATCGCGCGCGCGGCCGCGTCGATCGCATCGAACGTGTCGGGCCCATGCGCGTGCGCGGCGAGCGCGGCCGCGTGCGGCTCGACCATCTCGCGCATCTCCTGCAGCTTCAGCGCGAACGCGAGCGGTGGCGCGACGCGCGCATACCAGTCGAGCAGGTCCGCATCGAGCAAATTCCATGCGCGGCGCGGCCGCACCCGCGTGCCGACCTTCGGCCGCGATTCGACGAGCCCCTTCGAGGTCAGCGTGCGCAGCGCCTCGCGCAGCACCGTGCGGCTCACGCCGAACATCTCCATCAGTTCGGGCTCCCTCGGCAGCAGCGATTCCGGCGGGTAGTCGCCGCGCAGGATCGCCGTCGCGAGCCGGAATGCCGTCTGGCCATGCAGGTCGTGTTGAATGGTCATTCTCCCGGAATGCGAACAGCCCGGCGCCAGGGCCGGGCTGTCCACTATCTGCACAATAGTGCTATTAATACTATTTTTTAGCCGTGTCCGCTAGGATAGCCGCAAAGCCCTTCCCCTGGAGACCTGCGTCATGAAGATCACCCGCCTCGAAACCTTCGTCGTCCCGCCGCGCTGGCTGTTCCTCAAGATCGAGACCGACGAGGGCATCGTCGGCTGGGGCGAGCCGATCGTCGAAGGCCGCGCGCACACCGTCGAGACGGCCGTCCAGGAGCTCGCCGACTACCTGGTCGGCAAGGATCCGCTGCTGATCGAGGATCACTGGCAGGTGATGTACCGCGCGGGCTTCTACCGCGGCGGGCCGATCATGATGAGCGCGATCGCGGGCGTCGACCAGGCGCTGTGGGACATCAAGGGCAAGCATCACGGGGTGCCGGTGCATGCGCTGCTCGGCGGCCAGGTGCGCGACCGGATCAAGGTGTATTCGTGGATCGGCGGCGACCGGCCGAGCGACGTCGCGAACAACGCGCGCGCGGTGGTCGAGCGCGGCTTCAAGGCCGTGAAGATGAACGGCTCCGAGGAGCTGCAGATCGTCGACACGCACGACAAGGTCGAGCAGGTGATCGCGAACGTCGCGGCGGTGCGCGACGCGGTCGGGCCGCACGTCGGCATCGGCGTCGATTTCCACGGCCGCGTGCACAAGCCGATGGCGAAGGTGCTCGCGAAGGAGCTCGACCCGTACCGGCTGATGTTCATCGAGGAGCCGGTGCTGTCGGAGAACGCCGAGGCGCTGCGCGACATCGTCAACCAGACCGACACGCCGATCGCGCTCGGCGAGCGGCTCTACTCGCGCTGGGACTTCAAGCACATCCTCGCGGGCGGCTACGTCGACATCATCCAGCCCGACGCGTCGCATGCGGGCGGCATCACCGAGTGCCGCAAGATCGCGACGCTCGCGGAATGCTACGACGTCGCGCTCGCGCTGCACTGCCCGCTCGGCCCGATCGCGCTCGCCGCGTGCCTGCAGCTCGACGCGGTCAGCTACAACGCGTTCATCCAGGAACAGAGCCTCGGGATCCACTACAACCAGGGCAACGACCTGCTCGACTACCTGCGCAACCCCGAGGTGTTCCGCTACGAGGACGGCTTCGTGACGATCCCGCAGGGCCCGGGGCTCGGCATCGACGTGAACGAGGAGAAGGTGCGCGAGATGGCGAAGACGGGCCACCGCTGGCGCAACCCGGTGTGGCGCCACGCGGACGGCAGCGTCGCCGAGTGGTGACGACGCGCGCGGCGCCCCGCGGGCGCCGCGCCGTGCGGTGAAACCGGCGTCAGCCGATTGCCGCGAAGCCCGGCACGCTGGCGGCCAGCACCGCGGCCGCGACGAACACGCCGAGCATCGTCAGCCCTTCGAGATGCAGGATGTTGCGGAACGTGTGTGCATCCTCGGTCGACGCGGTGCGGCGCAGGCGCGGCAGCGCCGAGAAGCGGTTCAGCCCGCCGAGCACCAGCGCGAGCGCGATGAGCAGCGCCTTCAGCAGCAAGACCCGGCCCCACGCGCTGCCGTCGAGCGGCGCGAGCGAGCCGCCGAGCCCGCGCAGCGCGTTGAGCGCGCCGGTGCCGAGCACGAACACGACCGCGACGATCGACGTGCGCGACAGGTGCTGCCCGATGCGGATCAGCGCGCCGCGCACGACCGACGAGCCGAGCGCCGGCAGCACCGCGAGCCCGCCCGCGAGCACGAGCCCGCCCCACACCGCGGTGACGAGCAGGTGCAGCGTCTGCACGGCGGCCGCCGCCGAGAACAGGCCGGTGTCGGCCACGTGCCCGAGCAGCGCCTTGCCGGCCGCGATCGCGATCACCGCGAGCCACAGCACCGCATACGCGAGCGGGCCGTCCGGCCGCGACAGCGCGACGACGGCCAGCACGACGGCGCCGCCGAACGCGATGCTCCACGCCAGGCCCGCGTGGGTCTGCGCGAGCACCGTCGGAATCGCGCCGAATGCGCCGCCGAGCCCCGCGCCGCTCATCGCCGCGGCTTCATAGACGAGCCAGCCGAGATCCGCGAGCACCAGCGCCGCGGCCGCCGCCGCGAGCGAATGCTGCGCGCGCAGCCAGGCCGGATGCGACGGCGCGATGACGGGCCGCGCGCCGTCCTTCGCGAGCCAGCCCTTGAGCAGCGCCGAGCCCACCGCCATCGCGAAGGCGGCGTCCATCAGCGCGGCGAGCGCGACCTGCCCGATCCACAAGCTGTCGACCCTCATCGCGCACGCCCTCCGTTGCGGCCGCAACGGGACGGCATGCCGGCGGCGCGGCGGCGGGACGGACAACGGGAAGCGGGCAACGGCACGGTAGAAAACGTCATCGATGAATCCGGAAACAGGGGAAATGACACGATCTGCGGCGGAGGCGGCGCCGCGCGACCCGCGAGTGTACGGTCTTCGATGGATAAAACGCACGCCGGTTCACACCGGGACCACACGACGCGCGTCAAATTGTCGCAAGTCGCAAACAGGCACGAACCGCTACCGATTTGCCAAATAGCCGTCATTACCCATCGATGATAGAATGCCGCGTCGCAGCAGACAGGCTGCCCCCGCCGTCATGCCGAGCCGGTCGTAGCCCGGACAGGTCCCCGACGAATAAACATGGAGTCTCGTGTGTCTTCAAGACGCGTCTTCCGTCCGCTGCTCGCCGTTCTGTTGATCGGTGGAGCGGGCCTCATGAGCGCTGCCCAAGCGCAGACCAAGCCCACGGAGCAAGCCCAGGCCCATCAGGCGCCGCTCAAGGCGCCCGATACCATGGCCGAGCGCGTGCGCGGCTGTACGGCCTGCCATGGCGTCCATGGCCAGGGCACGGACAACGATTACTTCCCGCGTCTTGCCGGCAAGCCGGCCGAGTACCTGTACAACCAGCTCGTCAACTTCCGTGACGGCCGGCGCAAGTACCCGCCGATGAACTACCTGCTGAAGTACCTGAGCGACGACTACCTGCACGAGATGGCCGTGCACTTCTCGGCCGAGCGCCCGCCGTATCCGGCGCCGGCGAAGCCGAGCCTGCCGGCCGCGACGCTCGCGCGCGGCAAGCAGCTGGCGACGCAGGGCGACCCGTCGCGCAAGCTGCCGGCCTGCGTGGCCTGCCACGGCGCGACGCTGACCGGCATGCAGCCGGCGATCCCGGGCCTCGTCGGCCTGCACGCCGACTACCTGAGCGCGCAGCTCGGCGCATGGCGCTCCGGCAACCGCCACGCGAAGGCGCCGGATTGCATGCACGACATCGCCGCCAAGCTTTCCGACGAAGACGTGACCGCCGTGACGGCATGGCTCGCCGCGCAATCGGCGCCCGCCAACCCCGTGCCGGCCCCGGCCCGCTCGATGAAGACTCCGCTCGCCTGCGGCAGCGAACCGCAATAAGGCAAGGGAGACAGACACAATGAAACGCAAGTCCCTGTTTGCACTCTCGGCTGTCGCGATCGTCGCGGCAGCGGCCCTCGTGCCGGTTCTGTGGCCGGGCAGCGATACGCTGCACGGCGCTGCCGCCGTCGCGGCCACGCCGGCCGACCAGTCCGCGCTGATCAAGAAGGGTGAATACCTCGCGCGCGTCGGCGACTGTATCGCGTGCCACACCGTGCGCGGCGGCAAGCCGTTCTCGGGCGGCCTGCCGATGGCGACGCCGTTCGGCACGATGTACACGCCGAACATCACGCCGGACGACCAGAACGGTATCGGCAAGTGGACGTCGGACGACTTCTACCGCGCGATGCACACCGGCCGCTCGAAGGACGGCAGCCTGCTGTACCCGGGCTTCCCGTTCGCGAGCTACACGAAGGTCACGCGCGCGGATTCGGACGCGATCTACGCGTTCCTGCGCTCGGTCCCGCCGGCAGCCGTGCCGAGCCGTCCGCACGAGCTGAAGTTCCCGTTCAACAACCGCAACCTGCTGATCGGCTGGCGCACGCTGTTCTTCAAGGAAGGCGAGTACAAGCCGGATCCGACCAAGTCGGTCGAATGGAACCGCGGCGCGTACCTCGTCGAAGGCCTCGGCCACTGCTCGATGTGCCACACGTCGATCAACATGATGGGCGGCCCGGTGAACGCGTCGGCTTTCGCCGGCGGCCTGATCCCGCTGCAGAACTGGTACGCGCCGTCGCTGACGAACGACAAGGAACTCGGCCTCGGCGACTGGCACGTGCAGGAACTGTCCGACCTGCTGCAAGCCGGCGTGTCGAACAAGGGCGCCGTGTTCGGCCCGATGGCGGACGTGGTTCACAACAGCCTGCAGTACATGACCGACGAGGATACGCGCGCGATGTCGACGTACCTGAAGTCGATCCCGCAGAAGGCTGAAGCGCCGAAGAACATGCAGTACGAGCCGTCGAAGCAGTTCGGCAACGTGCTGCTCGAGCAAGGCAAGAAGATCTACGCGGACAACTGCGCGACCTGCCACGGCGATAGCGGCCAGGGCAAGGCGCCAGCCTATCCACCGCTCGCGCAGAACCACTCGATCATGATGGAATCGGCCGTGAACCCGATCCGCATGGTGCTGAACGGTGGCTATCCGCCGAGCTCGTTCAAGAATCCGCGTCCGTACGGGATGCCGCCGTTCGCACAGTCGCTGTCGAACCAGGAAGTTGCGGCAGTCGTCTCGTACATCCGGACGTCGTGGGGCAACAACGGTTCGCCGATCTCGCCGCAACAGGTGAGCGACCTGCGTTCCGCACCGCTCGACTAAACGACGCGTAACGCAAACGGGGCGCGGCTGCGGGAAACCGCGGCCGCGCCCTTTTGTCTTTTTGCGACGCCGTCCCCGCGCAGGCCGCGCGAGGCGTCGCCGACCATAACACCCAAGAGCCGAATCTATGTCTTTCGAATCCCTCGGCCTCGCCGAACCGCTCGTCAAGGCGGTCAATGAGCTGGGCTATACATCGCCCACCCCGATCCAGTCGCAGGCGATCCCCGCCGTGCTCGGCGGCGGCGACCTGCTCGCCGGCGCGCAAACCGGCACCGGCAAGACCGCCG
This sequence comes from Burkholderia sp. SRS-46, assembly GCF_004343775.1. Lineage (GTDB taxonomy): Bacteria > Pseudomonadota > Gammaproteobacteria > Burkholderiales > Burkholderiaceae > Burkholderia. The sequence goes on from NZ_PTXL01000006.1 coordinate 372,584, forward strand.
GCTTCACGCTGCCGATCCTGCAGCGCCTGCACACCTTCTACGCGGAACACCACAACGCGAAGCGCGCGGTGCGCGCGCTGATCCTCACGCCGACGCGCGAACTCGCCGCCCAGGTCGAGGAGAGCGTGCGTGCGTACAGCAAGTACCTGAAGCTGCGCTCGACCGTGATGTTCGGCGGCGTCAGCATCAATCCGCAGATCGATGCGCTCCGGCGCGGCGTCGACATCGTCGTCGCGACGCCCGGGCGCCTGCTCGACCACATGCAGCAGAAGACGATCGACCTGTCGCAGCTCGACATCCTCGTGCTCGACGAGGCCGACCGGATGCTCGACATGGGCTTCATCCACGACATCAAGCGCGTGCTCGCGAAGCTGCCGCCGCGCCGCCAGAACCTGCTGTTCTCCGCGACCTTCTCCGACGAGATCAAGGCGCTCGCCGACAACCTGCTCGATTCGCCGGCGCTGATCGAAGTCGCGCGCCGCAACACGACCGCCGAGTCGGTCGCGCAGAAGATCCACCCGGTCGACCGCGACCGCAAGCGCGAGCTGCTCACCCACCTGATCCGCCAGCACAACTGGTTCCAGGTGCTGGTCTTCACGCGCACCAAGCACGGCGCGAACCGGCTCGCGGAGCAGTTGACCAAGGACGGCATCAGCGCGATGGCGATCCACGGCAACAAGAGCCAGTCGGCGCGCACGCGCGCGCTGGCGGAGTTCAAGAACAGCACGCTGCAGGTGCTGGTCGCGACCGACATCGCCGCGCGCGGCATCGACATCGACCAGCTGCCGCACGTGGTCAACTTCGACCTGCCGAACGTGCCGGAAGACTACGTGCACCGGATCGGCCGCACCGGCCGCGCGGGCGCGACCGGCGAAGCGGTGTCGCTGGTGTGCGTGGACGAGAAGCAGCTGCTGCGCGACATCGAGCGGCTGATCAAGCGCGAGATTCCGCAGGAAGTGATCGCGGGCTTCGAACCCGATCCGAACGCGAAGCCGGAGCCGATCCAGCAGCGCCGCGGCCAGCAGCCGCGCGCCGGTGGTGGCGGTGGCGGTGGTGGCGGCAATCGCGCGCCGCGCGGCGGCGCGTCAGGCCAGCCGGCCGCGAAGCGCGACGGCGCCGCGCAACCGAAGGCGGCCACGGCGAAGGCCGCGAAGCCGCGCACCTCGGGCAATGCGGGCAGCGGCGGCAACAGCGGGCGCCCGGGCAGCGGCGGCGGCGGCGGCGGCGGCGGCAATGCGGCCCGCCCCGCCAGCGGCAACGCCGCGCACGCGAACCGCAACCGTTCGTCGCGCAGCGGCCAGCGCGGTCACTGAAGCCGCGCGGCTGCGTGCCGCAGGTGCTCGACCTGGCGTCGCCAGCGCTCGAGCACCGCGGTGCGCGCCCCTTCCAGCGCGAACGTGACGCCCGTCGCGAGACGCGCGTAGCCGACCCGCTGCGCATCGCCGTGCGCGATCGTCGCAGCGAATCCGGCCAGCCCGCCGAACTCGCCTTCGAGCGGCTCGATCTTCAATTGCGCCTGCAGGAACGCGCCGTCGTCGACCAGCGTCAACGCGGCCGTGCGACGCTGCGCGAGCGCGCGCGCCGCACGTGACTGCGGCCACAGCGCGAGCAGCAGCGTGCGCGCATCGCGCGCATAGATTTCACCGACGCTGAGCAGCGTAGTGCGCAGCTGGCCGTCGTCGGTCGCGACGATCAGCGACGCTGCGACATCGGCCTTGCGCTCGAGCGAGGCGCCGTCGAACAGCGACACGACGGACGGCGGCCACGCGTCGAACGTCCATTGCTCGAGCGCGTGGCGATGCGAATCGGTCATGGTGGGTGGGCCTCGTCGAATGGCGGATGATGGCGCAGCATACCCGCGACCGGCCTGCCCGCGGCGCGATCAGCGGAAGAACACGTGCTGCGTGAGCTTCGTGAGCGGATAGTGGATGCCCGGCTGGATCTTAGCGGGCAGGTCGAGCGGCTTGAGCAGCATCTTCACGCACATGTCGGCCGACAGGTTGCGCCGCACGAGCGCACTGATGCGCGCGACCCGCGCGCGGCTGTATTCGCTGTCGCCGACGCGATCCGGATAGCGGATCGCGAACACGTGGCGCAGCGCGATCTCCGAATCCTCGTTCTTGATTTCCAGCACGCGGCGCGTCAGCGCGCCGAGCACGGCGAGCCGGCCGTTGCCTTCGAGCCGGTTGTACTTCTTGAAATACTTGAAGAAGTGCTTGTAGTGGCGCACTTCGTCCGTGCGGATGTTGTCGGTGATTTCCTTCAGCACGGGCTCGTCCGAGCACTCGTTGATCGCGCGATAGAGCGTGGCCGTGCCCGTCTCGACGACGCAGCGCGCGACCATCTCGAGCGCGCGGGTCTTCTCGAATGCCTCGAGCGAGCAGGTCTTCGAATACTCGTCGAAGAAGTTCCTGAACGCGGTATCCCAGTCGAACTCCGGCCACACGTGCGCGATGTACGCCTTCAGCGCGCGGCCGTGCTGCAATTCTTCGTGCTCCCATGCATTGTTGAGCCACGCGGACACTTCCGGATCGTCGTTGAAGAACTCGCTCAGGTTGCTCGTGTAGAGATCCGAACCGCTCTCGATGAACGACGCCGCGCACAGCAGCAGCAGCAAATCCTCGTTCGCCGCGGCACGCTGACGATCGATCCGGTTCAGGTCGATGTCCTCGATTCGCCACGGCATGACATGCGTCGTTTCAGTCTGCATGGTGTTGCGCTCCCAGTCGCCCCATCCGGCAACCGTCCCGCGCACGCAGCGCGGGCGCCGGCCATCTCGAATGCGGCGTGATGCTTGACGTTATAGGAATGGGTCCGGCCGAACCATGCTGGCATCTTAGCCGGACTTTGATGATCGTGCTTCAGAGCACTGACCACGCCCGGCCGGCGCAGTTCCGCGCCATGCGTTGCCGTTCATTGCGGTTCGTTAGACAAGTCCTTCGATACGTCGCGCGCAAACGAAACGGGCGGCCGTTTGGCCGCCCGTCGGGCATGCAGGTGAAAGCGAACCGTCAGAAACCGGCCGCCAGCCCGTCGCGCCGGCTGTCGCTCGCGGCCACGTAGCCGCGCTCGGGGTCCTCCCGATCGAGCCGCCAGACGAACTGGCCCGAGCCGAAATCCATGTAAGGATCGTCGATCGAGTGGATCGTATGCCCGCGCGCGGCGAGCGCGTCGACCGTGGCGCGATCCATGGTCGACTCGACGTCGAGCGTGAAGTCGCGGTTGACCTTCCAGCGCGGCGCGTCGCACGCGGCCTGCGGCTGCTGGCCGTAGCCGAGCATCCGCACGATGGTCTGCAGGTGTCCTTGCGGCTGCATGTCGCCGCCCATCACGCCGAAGCTCATCACCCCGTGGGTGCGCCCGTTGACCTGCTCGGTCACGAACGCCGGAATGATCGTGTGGAACGGCCGCTTGCCGCCCGCGACGACGTTCGGCGACGCGGGATCCATCGAGAAGCCGTGGCCGCGGTTCTGCAGCGCGATCCCCGCGCCGGGCACGACGAGACCCGAGCCGAAGCCCATGTAGTTGGACTGAATGAAGCTCACCATCATGCCGCGCTCGTCGGCCGCCGACAGATAGATCGTGCCGCCCGACGGCGGCCGGCCATGATCGAAGTGCGTCGCGCGCGCCGGGTCGATCCGCTTCGCCCGTTCCGCGAGGTACGCGTCGTCGAGCATCTGCGCGGGCGTGACTTCCATCGCGCGCGGGTCGGCGACATAGCGGTAGACGTCCGCGAACGCGAGCTTCATCGCCTCGATCTGCAGGTGCTGCGACTCCGGCGAATCGACCGGCCAGTCCGCCGCGCCCGCATGCTCGGCGATGCCGAGCGCGATCAGCGCGGCGATACCCTGCCCGTTCGGCGGGATCTCGTGGATCGTGTAGCCGCGATAGCGCTTGCCGATCGGCTCGACCCATTCCGGGCGATACGCGCGCAGGTCGGCTTCGGTCAGCGCGCCGCCGCCGTCGCGCGCGAATGCCGCGATGCGCTCGGCGAGCGCGCCTTCATAGAACGCGCGCGCGCCGTCCTTCGCGAGCGTGCGCAGCGTCTGCGCGTGACCGGGCAGGCGCACGCGCTCGCCCACTTCGGGGGCGCGGCCGCGCGGCATGAAGGTGTCGGCGAAGCCCGGCAGCGCGCGCAGCTCGGGCACGGCGGCCGCCCATTTGCGCGCGACGACCGGCGGCACCGCATAGCCGCGCTCGGCGATCTCGATCGCCGGCTCGAGCAAGTCGGCGAACGGCAGCGAGCCGAACTTCGCATGCAGCGCCTCCCAGCCCGCGACCACGCCCGGCACCGTGACCGTGTCCCAGCCGCGCGTCGGCTTGCGCGCGATGCCTCGCGCGTCCTCGCCGTGGCGCCGACGGAAATAATCGACGCTCCATGCGGCCGGCGCGACGCCCGACGCATTCAGCCCGTGCAGCGTGCCGCCGTCCCACACGAGCGCGAACGCGTCGCCGCCCAGCCCGCACGACACCGGCTCGACCACCGTGATCGCCGCGGCGGCCGCGAGCGCCGCGTCGACCGCGTTGCCGCCCTTCCACAGCATCCGCAGGCCCGCCTGCGCGGCGAGCGGATGCGACGTCGAGACGACGTTGCGCGCGAACACCGGGATGCGCGTCGTCGGATACGGGTTGTGCCAGTTGAAGCCAGTCATCGGTTCCACCTCGTCGGAAGCTGTAGGGGCGCGGGCGAGCGCGCGGGCAATCCGCCATTGCAGCGCGATCGGCGCGGTCCGGCAAATTCATTTATTACATGAATCCATGCATGCCGCACATGAATGGCCGGCGATGCCGCGGCCGGCGGCGTCCGGCGCGTCGGCCGAACGCCCTTACAATACCTGCTCCGTCTTCACGACTTCGCCACCGAGCCATGACCCGAGACCCCCGCCTCACCCTCAACGCGCGCCAGCAGGAATTGCTCGAATGGGTGCAGCGCGACGGCTTCGTGACCGTCGACGATCTCGCCGCGCATTTCGCGGTGACGCCGCAGACGATCCGCCGCGACGTCAACTGGCTCGCCGACCTGAACCTGCTGCGCCGCTACCACGGCGGCGCAAGCCTGCCGACCAGCTCGGAGAACGTGTCGTACACCGCGCGCCAGCGCATGTTCCACGACGAGAAGCGGCGCATCGCGGCGCTCGCCGCGTCGCACATCCCCGACCAGGCGTCGCTGTTCATCAACCTCGGCACGACGACCGAGGAGGTCGCCCGCGCGCTGAACCGCCATCACGGGCTGCACGTGATCACCAACAACCTGAACGTCGCGTCGATGATGAGCGGCTACCCCGATTGCGAAGTGCTGATCACGGGCGGCATCGTGCGGCCGTGGGACAAGGGGATCGTCGGCGAGCTCGCGATCGACTTCATCCGCCAGTTCAAGGTCGACTACGCGATCATCGGCACGTCGGCGATCGAAGCCGACGGCACGCTGCGCGACTTCGACACCCGCGAGGTGCGGGTCGCCGAGGCGATCATGCAGCATGCGCGCACCGTCTACCTCGTCGCCGACCACTCGAAGGTCGGCCGGCCGGCGCTCGTGCGCCAGGGCCACCTGAGCCAGGTGCACGCGCTGTTCACCGACAAGCCGCTGCCGCCGGAGATGGCGGAGGCGGTCGCCACCGCCGGCACCCAGGTGTACGTCGCCGAATGACGCCGGCGATGCTGCGCCGCACCCAAAACTTCAAGTGAAATCAAGAAGTTGGCCGCACGGCCGGACCGCTTCCCGCGCACGCGGCTGTCAAACTGAAAATTAACGGGGCACGATTTGGCGTTGCCCATTCACTCGACTAGACTCCAGTTCCCCGGCCTGTTTGCCCGCCCCCCGCTCGTGCCCTGGCGCGCGCAGCATATTGGCCGGCGATAGCAGCTTTTCCCCCCAAGCCATACCCCGCTGGGTATCGCGCACCGGCCGCCGGGCCGGATGCGCGGGCAGTCTCTGAATGCCATGGAGAGAACGATGCTGAGTCCGCATGAATTCGCCACGCTATTGCTTGTGAAGGACGCTCCCGATCAGGCCAATATGGATCGCGATGAGCTCGACGCACTGCTCGAACAGCAACTCGTCCGCCTGGAAGGGCTCGGATCGGGACGCAAATACTGCGTGACCGAGACGGGTGACGCGGCGCTGCGATCCATCAAGGTCCGCTATTCCTGACCTGACCGCGCGGGCCGGCCCGCCGGCCGCGCTTCTCTCTCCCCGCCTCCCCCGCCCGGCGACGCTCAGCCGCCGCGCAGCGTCGGATCGACCGCCGCGCGCCAGCTGATGGCTTTCGCGCGCGCGTCGTTCAAATACGCGACCCAGCCGGCCCGCGCCGGCGCATCCGGCGCCGCGTAACGCACCGCAAGTTCGTTTACGAACGCGCAATAGTTCGCTTCCGACACCCCGCGATACCGTTTCGCGACATACGCGTCGTACAGCGCCGAATAGACCGGCTGCGCATCCGCGCCCCAGTCCCGCGCGGCGCCGCCGCACGACGTCTGCAGCGTCGCGAACGACGGCGCCCGCCAGTTGCCGTCGAGCGACGGCGTGCCGGCACAGCCCGCCAGCAGCACGGCGAACGCGCCGGCCCACATCCCAAGTCGCATGTTTCACCTCGAAAAACGGTCGATTCGCCCAGTATCGTCCCGGATCGCGGAATGCGCCACCCGCCCCTCTTTATCGAACTTTACTTTTTCGAATTCGTTCGTTAAATTTCGAATCCGAACATTTTGTGTTCGTCAATTTCCATCAGACGATAAGGACAGCAGGTGACCCAACCGAATCGCTACGATCTGCTCGTCGTAGGCGGCGGCATCAACGGCGCGGGCATTGCGCGCGATGCGGCCGGCCGCGGCCTGTCGGTCATGCTCTGCGAGCAGGACGATCTCGCGTCGCACACGTCGTCGGCCAGCACGAAGCTGATTCACGGCGGGCTGCGGTATCTCGAGTACCGGGAATTCGGGCTCGTGCGCAAGGCGCTGCAGGAGCGCGAGACGCTGCTGCGCGCGGCGCCGCACATCATGTGGCCGCTGCGCTTCGTGATGCCGCACATGCCGAACCTGCGTCCGGCCTGGCTGATCCGCATCGGCCTGTTTCTCTACGATCACCTCGCGAAGCGCGAGCTGCTGCCCGGCTCGCGCGGCATCGACATGCGCCGCCATCCGGCCGGCGCGCCGCTGATCGATTCGATCAAGCGCGGCTTCGTGTATTCCGACGGCTGGGTCGACGACGCGCGCCTCGTCGTGCTGAACGCGCTCGACGCGAAGGAGCGCGGCGCCGAGATCCTCACGCGCACCAAGCTCGTGTCCGCCGAGCGGCACGGCGACGAATGGGAAGCGCGGCTGCAGCACGCGGACGGCTCGATCCGCGTCGTGCGCGCCCGCGCGATCGCGAACGCGGCCGGCCCGTGGGTCGGCGACGTGCTGCATGGCGCGCTCGGCCGCGGCGCGCAGCACAGCGTGCGCCTCGTGAAGGGCAGCCACATCATCACGCGGCGCCTGTTCGATCACGATCATGCGTACATCTTCCAGAACCCGGACAAGCGGATCATCTTCGCGATTCCGTACGAGCGCGACTTCACGCTGATCGGCACGACCGACGTCGAATACACGAACGATCCGGCCAAGGTCGCGATCGACGGCAACGAGACGCAGTACCTATGCGACTCGATCAACCGCTACTTCAAGCGCAAGATCGCGCCGGCCGACGTGCACTGGACCTACTCGGGCGTGCGCCCGCTGCTCGAGGACGAGAACGCCACGAACGCATCGGCCGTCACCCGCGACTACCGCCTCGAGCTGGACGACGGCGCGGGCGCGCCGCTGCTGTCGGTGTTCGGCGGCAAGATCACGACGTTCCGCAAGCTCGCGGAAGACGCCGGCGACCTGCTGTGCCGCGCGCTCGGCCGCGACGCCGCGTCGTGGACCGCCGGCGCGCCGCTGCCGGGCGGCGACATCGCCGATGCGAAATTCGACGCGTTCGCCGCGCAGTTCGCGAAGCGTCACCCGTGGCTGCCCGCCGCGCTCGCGCGCCGCTATGCGCGCGCGTACGGCACGCGCGCCGAACGCATGGTGGGCAGTGCGACGTCGCTCGCCGGGCTCGGCGCGGAAATCGCGCCGGGCATCCACGAGGCCGAACTGCGCTACCTGCGCGACGTCGAATGGGCGACCCGCGCGCAGGACGTGCTGTGGCGCCGCTCGAAGCTCGGCCTGCACGTTGCGCCGGGCACGCTCGACGCGGTGACGGCCGCGCTCGACACCTGGTTCGCCGCCGCACCCGTGCATCACGCCTGACTCGTTTTCGACTCACCCAGACGCGCCGCCTTCGTGCGGCGCGCATCACAACTAAGCCAATTACGGATGGAGATGAGAGACATGCAGGATCAGTACATTCTCGCGCTCGACCAGGGCACGACGAGCTCCCGCGCGATGCTGTTCGATCGCCAGGGCAACATCGTGTCGACCGCGCAAAAGGAATTCGAGCAGATCTACCCGCAACCCGGCTGGGTCGAGCACGACCCGCAGGAAATCTGGTCGACGCAGGCCGGCGTCGCCGCCGAGGCCGTCACCCGCACGGGCCTGAACGGCACGTCGATCGCCGCGATCGGCATCACCAACCAGCGCGAGACGACGATCGTCTGGGATCGCGAGACGGGCCAGCCCGTCTACAACGCGATCGTCTGGCAGGACCGCCGCACCGCCGACTTCTGCGATTCGCTGAAAGCACAGGGGCTCGAGGCGAAGGTGCGCGCGAAGACCGGCCTGCCGATCGACTCGTACTTCTCCGCGACCAAGATCCGCTGGATCCTCGACAACGTGCCCGGCGCGCGCGACAAGGCGCGCCAGGGCAAGCTCGCGTTCGGCACCGTCGACAGCTGGCTCGTGTGGAACTTCACGAAGCACGAGCTGCACGTGACCGACGTGACGAACGCGTCGCGCACGATGCTGTTCAACATCCACACGCGCGAGTGGGACAGCGAGCTGCTCGAGCTGCTCGACATCCCGCGCAGCATGCTGCCGGAAGTGAAGGCGTCGTCCGAGATCTACGGCCACACGAAGACCACGGTGTTCGCGTCGAAGATCCCGCTCGCGGGCATCGCCGGCGACCAGCAGGCCGCGCTGTTCGGCCAGATGTGCACGGCGTCGGGCATGGTGAAGAACACCTACGGCACCGGCTGCTTCCTGATGATGAACACCGGCGACAAGCCGATCGAGTCGAAGAACAACCTCGTCACGACGATCGCCTGGCAGATCGGCGACGACGTGCAGTACGCGCTCGAAGGCAGCATCTTCATCGCGGGCGCGGTCGTGCAGTGGCTGCGCGACGGCCTCGGCATCATCAAGAGCGCGGCGGAAATCGAAGCGCTCGCGGAAAGCGTGCCGCACACCGACGGCGTCTACCTCGTGCCCGCGTTCGCCGGCCTCGGCGCGCCGCACTGGAACGCCCGCGCGCGCGGCTCGCTGTTCGGCGTCACGCGCGGCACGACGTCCGCGCACCTCGCGCGCGCGGCGCTCGATTCGATCGCGTACCAGTCGCTCGACGTGCTCGCGGCGATGGAGGCCGATTCCGGGATCAGCGTCGGCGAACTGCGCGTCGACGGCGGCGCCAGCGCGAACAACCTGCTGATGCAGTTCCAGGCGGACCTGCTCGGCGTCGACGCGGTGCGCCCGCAGATCACCGAGACGACCGCGCTCGGCGCGGCCTATCTCGCGGGCCTCGCGATCGGCTACTGGAAGAACCTCGACGAACTGCGCAGCCAGTGGCAGCTCGACCGCCGCTTCTCGCCGTCCATGCCGAAGGAGCAGGTCGAACGCTGCATGTCCGGCTGGCAGCGTGCGGTGCGCGCCGCGAAGGCGTGGGCCGACGACACCCAGTAAGCGCTCGACACGACCAACGCAATACAACAATGCAGGCGGGCCGCGCGATGCGCGAGTCCGCCGCTACCTACGAGAGACAACATGTCACCTTATTTCGCAGAATTCATCGGCACCGCGATCCTCGTGCTGCTCGGCAACGGCGCGGTCGCGAACGTGCTGCTCGCCAACACCAAGGGCAAGGGCGCCGACCTCATCGTGATCGTGTGGGGCTGGGCGATGGCCGTCTTCGTCGCCGTCTACGTGACCGCGTCGTTCAGCGGCGCACACCTGAACCCGATCGTGACGGTCAGCCTCGCGCTCGCGCACAAGTTCGCGTGGTCGAAGGTCGGCGGCTACATCCTCGCGCAGATGCTCGGCGGGATGGCCGGCGCGCTGATCGTATGGCTCGCGTATCGCCAGCACTTCGCGAAGGAAACCGATGCGGACCTGAAGCTCGCGGTGTTCTGCACCGCGCCGGCAATCCGCAGCGTCCGTCACAACGTGCTGACCGAAGCGATCTGCACGTTCGTGCTGATCCTCGGCGTGCTGTACCTCGCGTCGCCGCAGGTCGGGCTCGGTGCGCTCGACGCGCTGCCGGTCGGCCTGCTCGTGCTCGGCATCGGCATCTCGCTCGGCGGCCCGACCGGCTACGCGATGAGCCCGGCGCGCGACCTCGCGCCGCGCATCATGCACGCGCTGCTGCCGATTCCCGGCAAGCGCGACAGCGACTGGCGCTATGCGTGGATTCCGGTGATCGGCCCGCTGCTCGGCGGTTCGCTCGCGGCAGGGCTGTATCTGACGCTGCACGTGCCGCACTGACGCGGCCGCATCGACGCGCCATCGCGTCGCCCCCCCCCCGACAGCCCGCGCGCCGCAAGGCCGCGGGCTGTTTTTTCGTCCGCGCGGCATCGGGGCTATCCGCCCTGCTCGCCCTATCCACCCGGTTCGCCGCGCGATGCCGGCAGCAGCGTCTTCAGCTTCACGCCCTCGTCGGCGAGCGTCGCGGGCGCCACCGACGCGCCGCGCTCGACCAGCATCCGCGCCAGCTTCATTTCCTTCGCGAAGCCGGGCGCGCGGCCGAAGCCGCTCGCCGCGACGAGCCGGCCGCCCGCGTCGAAGTGGAAGTGGATCGCGTCGTCGCGATCGACCCGGCGCACCACCGCATGCTCGCCGAGCGCCGGCTCGCCGGCGACCTGCAACTGGCCGTCGTACTGATCCGACCAGAACCACGGCAGATCGCGATACGGCTCGGCCGCGCCGAGCATGTTGCGCGCGGCGACGCGCGCCTGCGTCTCGGCGCCGTGCCACGTCTCCTGGCGCATCGGCCGCCCCGACAGCGCGCTCGGGAACACCGCGACGTCGCCCGCCGCGTAGATGCCCGGCGCGGACGTCTCGAGCCGCGCGTTCACCACGATGCCGCGCGCGACGGCAAGGCCCGCGTCGCGCGCGAGTTCGTCGGCGGGCGCGATGCCGATGCCGACCACGACCGTGTCGGCAAGCAGCGTATCGCCGTCGTCGAGCGCGACGGCCAGCGCGTCGCCCGCCGTGCGCTCGATCGCGACGGGCGCCCGGTTCACGCGGATCCGCACGCCGTGCTGCGCATGCAGCGCCTGCACGCGCGCGGCGAGCGCCTCCGGCACCGCGCGGCCGAGCACGCGCGGCGCGGCTTCGAGCACGGTCACGCGGCACCCGCGCCGGCATGCCGACGCCGCGACTTCGAGCCCGACGAAGCCGCCGCCGACCAGCACGACCCGCGCATCGGGCACGAGGCGCCCGGCGAGCGTGGCCGCATCGTCGAGCGTGCGCAGCGCGACCACGCCGTCCAGTTCCGCGCCGGGAATCGCGAGGCGGCGCGCCCGCCCGCCGGTCGCGAGCAGCAGCGCGTCGTACGCGATGCCGCGGCCGTCCGCCAGCACCACGTCGCGCGCCTGCGGATCGATCCGCGCGACGCGCGCGACGACGTGCTCGATGCCGTCCGCGCGCCACGCGTCGGGCGCGCGCAGCCGGCATTGCGCCGCCGCGCGCTCGCCGGTCAGCACGCCCTTCGACAGCGGCGGCCGCTCGTACGGCAGGTGCGTCTCCGCGCCGATCAGCGCGATGCGTCCGCCCCACCCTGCTTCGCGCAGCGCCTGCGCCGCGCGGCCGCCGACATGGCCCGCGCCGACGATCGCCATCACCCGCTCGTTCGCCATCGCGTCAGACCTCGATCAGGATGCGGCCGCCCTCGACCTTCGCCGGGTAGGTGCGCAGCTTCTCGCAGACCGGCGCGGACAGCGGCCGGCCGTCGCGGATGTCGAAGCGTCCGTTGTGCTTCGGGCATTCGATCACGTGCGCCATCACGAGCCCGTCGGCGAGATGCACGTGCTCGTGCGTGCACCGGCCGTCGCTCGCATACACGTGGCCGTCGACCCGGTAGATCGCGTAGGTATGCCCCGCGTGATCGAAGCGCATTACGTCTTCGTCGTCGATCGCGTCGAGTGCACCGGTATCGATCCATTGCGTCATGATTCGTGTCTCCTGGGGGTAAGGGTTCTATGCGGGTTCGATGCGGGTTCGATGCGGCTCAGGCCCGCGCGGCGTCCGGCACGGGCCGCTCGATCCGATAGGACGGATCGCGCGTCTGCCGCACCAGCGCGGGCACGATCTCCGCGTAGGCGGCCAGCGTGCTGCGGTACGGCGGCGGCATGTCGGCCTTCACCACCTCGTGCAGTCGCGGCAGCGCATGGAACGGCACCATCGGGAACATGTGGTGCTCGACGTGGTAGTTCATGTTCCAGTACAGGAAGCGGAACACCGGGTTCATCCGCACGGTCCGGCAGTTGCGGCGGTGGTCGAGCACGTTCTCGGGCATGCCCGCGTGCTGCGTGAGGCCGAAGAACAGGTACAGCCACGCGCCGTACAGGCTCGGCAGCCCGATGTAGAGCAGCGGCAGGAGCGTGTGCCAGTACCAGGACGCACCGATCACGGCCGCGTGGATCGCGAGGTGGATGCGCACCTCGCGCACGACCTTCGGCCATGCCGATTCGGGCACGAAGGTGCGCTCCTCGTCGTCGACGCGGCCGGTGCACGCGATCGCGATCATCTTGCGCAGCTCGCCGGCCACGTGCTTCAGCGCGACGACGTTCAACGCGAGCCCGAGCCAGTCGGTCGGCTTCGGCGCGGCGATTTCCGGATCGCGCCCGACCACCAGCGTATCGGTGTGATGGCGCGCATGGCTCCAGCGCCACACGGTCGCGCGTCGGAACACCTGGAACGACGCGACCTGGTACAGCACGTCGTTCATCCAGCGCGTGCGGAACGCGGTGCCGTGCCCGCACTCGTGCCAGCGCGAGTCGGCCGGGCTGCAGTAGAGCGTGCCGTACACGAAGAACGCGGGCACCGCCCACGCCGAGTGCGCGCGCCACGCGAGCCAGGCGAGCACGCCGCTGGCCACGATCGCCGCATACCAGATCAGCGTGTCGCGGATCGCGCGCGCATCGCCGCGCTGCATCAGCTGCTTCATCACCGGCCGCGGCACCGGGCACGCGTACCACTGCGCGTTGACGAGCCCCGCCGTGCGCGCACGCTCGCCCGCGCCGCCGATCATTCGGTATTCCTGACGGCGCGCGGATGCGGTGCGATCGCGCGCCGGGTCGTTCGTGTGGGCCACCCGTGTCTCCTTGATTGCGGGTCGTCGGGAAGCGCGGCGAGAGGCGCGCTTCGGTGTGGAAGCAAAATTAGGCGACCGGCCCGGGCAGCTCAACGGAAACGTTGACGAAATTTCGCCATCGCTCTAGCGTACCGGGCAGCGCCACGCACCCGATGGCGACGATTCAACGATGGAGACGGCACGATGGCAGGCGAATCCGGCCCGCGCTGGCGCAAGCGCACCGCGCGCTTCGACGAGATCGCGGCGCTTGCGGGCGTCAGCACGACCACCGTCGATCGCGTGCTGAACGAGCGCGGCAGCGTGTCCGCGCAGGCGCGCGAGCGCGTCGTCGCGGCCGCCCGGCAGCTCGGCGTGCCGCGCCAGTTGCCCGACACGCGGCACGGGCTGATCCATGTCGACGTGCTGCTGCCCGACACCGACACCCCGTTCTTCCAGCGGCTCCAGCAGGCGCTGCAGCGCTCGCTGCAGATGCTCGACCGGCGCGTGGTCGTGCACCGGACGATCGTCCCGGCCGGCGACGACGCGCGCGTCGCCGCGCTGATCGAGCGGCCCGCGTACCGGCGCGCGGCGCTGCTCGTCACGACCCGCGACACCGCGCGCGTGCGCGACGCGCTCGCCGGCGCGATCGCGCGCGGCGAAAGCGTCGTCACGATGGTGACCGACATCGGCAACGTCGCGCGCCTGCACTATGCGGGCATCGACAACTATCGCGCGGGCCGCACCGCGGGCTACTACCTCGGCCGCCTCGCGCGGCGGCCCGGCCGGGTGCTGCTGCTCGGTGCGCGGATGGACTACCGCGCGCACGTCGACCGGATCGCCGGCTGCCGCGACCAGCTCGCACAGGCGTTCGCCGATCTCGCGTGCGACGGCGACGCCGTCGAGACGCTCGACGACGACGATCGCTGCTACCGGGCGGTCGCCCGCGCGCTGCAGGCCCACGCCGACGTGGTCGGGATCTACAACAGCGGCGGCGGTTCGGCCGGCGTCGAGACGGCGCTGCGCAAGTTCGGCGCGAGCGGCCGCGTGGTGTGGGTCGGGCACGAGATGCTCGACCAGCACCGCCGCTACATCGAGGCCGGTGCGATGGACATCGCGATCGACCAGGATCCGGACGGCCAGGTGATTGCCGCGCTGCAGCACCTGCTGCATGCATGCGGCGTCGTCGAGCAGCCGCCGCCGAGCGATCCGGTCGAGTTTCGCGTGTTCTGCTCGGCGAACGTCAGAACCAGCCCCTACCTGCTGCCCTGAGCGACCCCGGCGCCGGCGGAAAATCGAGCGCCATCTTGGCGATTTTTCGTCAACGCGGCGCGTGCATGGCGCGATCCCCATCCGTACATTGAGCAGCCATCGACGCTTGCAACGGACTGGAGACGATGGCTGCCCCCCTTCTCATCGGCGTGAACCTCGACGGCGCGCTCGAACACGACGGCTTGCCGCCGCCCGCGCCCGCCGAGCGCTTCCGGATGATCGCCGACGCCGGCGTGTTCGACTACGTCGAGAAGAACCCGGCGCGCGGCGAGGATCTCGCGCCCTGTTTCGCGCTGGTCGAACGCCACGCGCTGCCGATCCGCGTGATCGGCGGCATCTGGCGCGCGGGCCGCGACGAGGCCCACGTCGCGCAGATCGTCGACGCGGGCGCGCGCTTCGGCAGCACGGTGCTGAACTGCCAGCTCCATGCGCGCCACGCCGACGGCCATCCGCTGTCGGACAACGAAGTCGCCGCGTTCTACCTGCGCGCGTACGAACGGGGCGAGCCGGTCGGCTGCCTGCCGAGCCTCGAGGTTCACGTCGACATGTGGAGCGAGGATTTCACCCGCGTCGCGCGCGTCGCGCAGCGGGTCGAGCAGGCCGGCGCGCCGTTCCGGATCACGCTCGATCATTCGCACCTGCTGTTCAAGATCGGCAACCGCGACGAGCTCGACGCATCGGGCATCCGCGAGCAGGTCGACAGCGGCCGGCTCGTGCTGGACCCGGCGTCGCCCGCGGCCGTGTACGCCGGCTGGATCGCGCGCGGCTGGGTCGCGCATGCACACACGCGCAGCGTGATCCCGAACAATCCCGCGAATCGCTGGATGCGCCGCCCGGACGGCCGGCCCGGCCGCGGCATCCAGTATCCGTTCGTCGCGCCCGCGCCCGGCGCCTATCACGGCGAATGGCACGCCGCGCGCCTCGCCCCCTGGAAAGACGCGCTGCGCCGGTTGCTGGAATGGCACGCGCAGGCCCGGCCCGCGCAGTTCGGGCAGATCAGCTGCGAGTTCATCCCGTTTGCCGACTACGGCGGCGGCGCGCGCTATCCGATCTTCGACAACAACGTCGCATGCGCGCGCTGGCTGCGCGACACGTGGCGCGCCACCGCCTGATTCGAATCCCGCTTCCCCACCAGAGGACAAGACGATGACCCATGCATTGCCGTTTTCGCTGAACCGGATGAGCGCGCCGCGCCTGCCGTTCGACCAGTACATCGCGCTGTGCCGGCGCCTCGGCGTCGACGCGATCGAGATCCGCAACGATCTCGACGGCGTCGAGATCAACGACGGCACGCCGGCCGCCGCCGTGCGCGCGGCGGCCGAAGCGGGCGGCGTGACGATCCTGACGATCAACGCGCTGCAGCGCTTCGAGCAATGGAACGCCGAGCGCGCCGACGAGGCAACTGCGCTGGCCGACTACGCGGCGCAATGCGGCGCACGCGCGCTGGTGCTGTGCCCGACCAATAGCCGCGGCGATGCCCGCAGCGGGGACGTGCGCCACGCGGATCTCGTCCACGCGCTGAAGGCACTCAAGCCGATCCTCGAGCAGCGCGGCCTGCTCGGCTTCATCGAGCCGCTCGGCTTCGAGGAATGCGCGCTGCGCCGCAAGTCGGACGCGGTGAAGGGCATCTACGCCGCCGCGGGCGAAGCGGTGTTCCGGCTCGTGCACGACACGTTCCACCATCACCTGTCCGGCGAGGACATCTTCTTCCCGGACCTGACCGGTCTCGTGCACGTATCCAGCGTCGAGGAAAGCGACCTGCCGGTCGAGCGGATGCGCGACGGCCATCGCGTGCTGGTCGGCGGCGCCGACCGGCTCGGCAACCTCCGCCAGTTGCGCGAGCTGCGCGCGCGCGGCTATCGCGGCGCGTTCTCGTTCGAGCCGTTCGCGCACGAGATCGCCGAGGCCGAGGACATCGAGCGCCGGCTGCGCGCCAGCATGGATTTCATTCGCGCCGAACTGACGGCCCGCTGAACGCCGCACGTCGCGTCGCGCGCGGCGCGGGTCGCGCAGACGCCATGAAACCACACAATCAACAGGATAACGAAATGATCGAGTTTGCATTGTTCGGCGCGGGACGCATCGGGAAAATCCACGCGGCGAACCTGGCGCGCCAGCCGGGCGCGCGACTCAAATACGTGGTCGACATGCACGCGCCGGCCGCGCAGGCGCTCGCGCACGCGCACGGCGCCGAAGCCGCCGACGTCGAGCGCGCGCTCGGCGACGCCACCGTGCAGGCGGTCGTGATCGCGTCCAGCACGGACACGCATGCGGGCCTGATCGTCGCCGCGGCGAACGCCGGCAAGGCCGTGTTCTGCGAGAAGCCGATCGACCTGACCGTCGCCCGCTCGCGCGAATGCGCGGAGGCGGTCCGGCGCAACGGCGTCACGTGCATGATCGGCTTCCAGCGCCGCTTCGATCCGACCTTCGCGGCGCTGAAGGCGCGCGTCGAGCGCGGCGAGATCGGCGAACCGGAGATGCTGATCGTCACGATTCGCGCGCGGCGCGGGCTGCTGTGCCAGATCAACACGTCGCGGCGCGCCGCCTACGGCTACGACCAGCGCGTCGAGCTGCTCGGCAGCAAGGGCATGCTGCAGGCCGGCAACGTCCGGCCGACCGAGGTGACCGCGTGGTCGGCAGGCGGCATCGCGACGGACGTGCCGGAGCCGTTCTTCCTCGAGCGCTACCGGCAGGCATACGCGGCCGAGATCGCGCACTTCGTCGGCGCGCTGCGTGACGGCGCGCCGGTCAGGACGACGATCGACGACGGGCTGGCCGCGCTCGAGCTGGCCGAAGCGGCGATGACGTCGTGGCGGACGGGGCAAGTGGTCGACGCCTGACGACGGCCCGGCCGGCGGATCGCGCGGGCGGTCCGCGGGCCGGCGCTGCCGACGCCCTGCCGCTTCACCACCGGCATCCCGCCATCGCGTTATTGCGCCGCACCACGTCGCTCGTCACCTTTATATCGATTCCCGATAAACAAATCGCGATTTAAGAGCGACGTGGAGGCCACCACGCCTTTAAATCAATAAAAAACGGAATCCATCAAAGCACATTACCCAACCCGGCAGAATTACCAGTTGCCAATCTCGACAACTAAACCGATCCTATCGCCACTTGAATTGAATCAACCGATTCGTTCGTTTCGACTCCGTTCGCGCCGCAAATGATTTACCCGATCATTTGACGCAACCCGAATCAGTCGTTCTCCCCGTCGATCGGCGTCGCATCGATTCAGCTCGCTCCATGATCACCCGGTAAGCCACACCCGAAGGATTGCCATGATTGTCAGTCTGGTAGCGCAAGATGTGCATCGCATCTCCATCCGCCGTTCGCCGACGCTGTTTCGCACCCATCGCTCACACCACCTGCGGCAGCGCATGTACGCACCATTCCCGGCCCGCACGCCGTCCTGACAGCCGCTGACGGCCACCCGGCCGGCGCGCGCGCTCGCACGGAATTAGCCCGACATTCGCATTCCGCCGGAATATCGAACTGATATCCGGTGTTTGCCCGCGCACCCAAATCCTTTTCCATTTCCGGAGAAGGCGGGATTATTTTTACCTAATCCAAATAAACACGAATCACCATCGCAAAGGAGACCACTCACACCCAATCACCCAGACCCCATTAACGCCGACCATTAATTCCAGCACGCCCCATCCGCCATCGATATCAAAAGGAAGACCATGTCCACCATTCATGCAGATGAATCGCGCCAGACCGTTCTCAGCCCGTCCCATTGGGAAAATCAAATGGGCTATGCGCGCGGCAAACGTGTCGGCAATCATGTTTTCATTGCCGGCTGCGTCGCGTCCGACGGCGTCGAGCGGGTCATCGGCGACGATGCCTATGCGCAGACCGATTTCATCATCAGGAAGATCGAGAAATACCTGAACGAGCTCGGCGCGGAACTGAGCGACGTGGTCAGCACCGTCACCCATCTCACCGACTTCGCGCACTTCGACGACTATTGCCGCGCGTTTCACCAGCACTTCCACGCCATCCGTCCGGTGAACACCACGGTGGCGGTCAAATCGCTCGTCGAGCCGCGCCACTACGTCGAAATCACCGCGACGGCGATCATCAGCGACTGAACCCGAGCCGAGGTCCATCATGAGCAAGGCAACCGTGTATCCGAGCCATGCGCTCGACGGCTCGGTGACGCTTCCCGCATCCAAGCCGCACGTCCAGCGCGCGCTGCTGCTGGCACTGCTGAACAGCGGAACGACGCGGCTCGAGAACGTGTCGTGGTGCACCGAGACCGAGCGGCAACTGGCCGCGCTTCAGCAATTCGGCCTGAGCGTCGTCGAGCGCTCCGACACCGCCCTGACCCTGCGCGGCGTCGGCCGCGACGTCGAGACGCCCGAGCTCGTCGAAGCGGCCGGGTCCGGCATGCTGTTCCGGATGTGCACGGCCCTGGCTTCGCTCACCGACGGCCCCGTGCGGATCCGTTGCAACGACTCGCTGTTCGCCCGCGATAGCCTGTTCGACGACGGATTCTTCTCCCACCTCGGCGTGACCGCGCAACGCGCGCGCGACAACCTGGTCACGATCACGAAGCGCCGGCACGCGGAGCGCATCCCGCTCTCCACGGAGAAGAGCACGCAGTTCATCTCCTTCGCGCTCTTCGTGGCCCCGTTCGCCGCCGACCCGACGCTGCGCGTGCGCGACGACAGCCCGCAGGAAGGCTATATCGACATGAGCATCAAGGCGATGGCCCGGCTGTCGTCCGTCGTCGAACGCACCGCCGACGGCTTCAGCGTCGGCCCCTATCTCGCCGGCGACATCGCGATCGCGATCCCGACCGACTTCACGTCGATCAGCTATATCGCATCGGCGGTCCTGAGCCTGCCGGGGCGCAGCTGCGTGACGATCGGCGACTACCGCTCGGGCGGCACGCTGAACGAAGCGACGCTGTTCGGGACTTACGAGGCCCTCGGCGTGCGGCTTGTCGGCGACGACACGCGCCATACGCTGACGATCAAGCGCGTCCTCGACACGCCGCCGTGCCCGGACGAGCTGTCCCTGCACGAACTGCCGTCGGCCGCGGCCAACATCATCGCGGCCGCGTCGAATCTCGGCGCGCCGCTGCGCTTCGGCGGCGTCGACGGCATCAACAACCACAAATGCCAGCGCGCGTTCGTCATCAACGAGAACATCCGCGCGATGGGCGGGCGCAGTTCGCTGCTCTTCAGCGACCTCGGCAAGTTCGACAAGATCGAGATCGCGGGTGGCGGGCGGCCGTTGCAGGGCGGCATCGAACTGCGGAGCTACCGGGATCACCGGATCTGCGCCGCGAACATCATCGCGTCACTCGGCGCCCAGCGGAAGTCGGTCGTGCACGACACCGACAAACTGGACGACGGGTTCCCGCGCTTCATCGAAACCTTGCGCGCGCTCGGCGCCGAACTCGCCTGAGCGCCCACCACGACTCCCGGAGACACCATGACCAGCAGCCAACCACGCCAGCCGTCCTTCGTCGAGGTCAAGAACACGTCCACGCTGACCGGCACGATCCGCCTGCCGTCCTCGAAAAGCTCGTCGACCCGCTCGCTCCTGACCGCATCCCTCACGCCCGGCATCAGCACGATCCGCAACGCCGCCACCGGCTTCAACGCGAATGCGATGAAGCAGAACTGCGAGCGCCTCGGCGCGTCGTTCTCGCACGAGGGCGACAAGACCGTCGTGAAAGGCGTCGACGTCGCCCGCATCGACCGGCGGATCGTCTTCGACCCGGGCAATTCCGGCGTCGTGCTGCGCCTGCTGATGGGCGTCGCGGGCTACCTGCCGGAAACGGAATTCGTGACCCAGTACCGCTACTCGCTCGGCGTGCGCGCGCAGGCCGAGATGGTCGATGCGCTGCGCAAGCTCGGCGTCGAGTGCGACGCGGTCGGGCCCGAGGCGCGCCTGCCGATCAGCGTCCGGTCCACCCGCAAGCTCGGCCCGCGCACCGAGGTGTCGTGCCACAAGAGTTCGCAGTTCCTGAGCGGCCTCCTCTACCTCGGCGCGGTCAGCGATCGCGACCTCGAGATCGAGGTGATCGACCGGATCACCGCGCCGTCGATGGTGCATACGACGATCAACAACCTCGCGCATGCCGGGGTCAAGGTCGAGTTCGACGATCGTTTTCGCACCTTCAACGTCAGCGGCCGCCAGCACTTCTCGCCGTCGGAATTCACCGTCGGCGCGGACCCCGCCAGCACCGCGGCCATTCTCGCGCTGTGCGGTTCGCTCGCATCCGACGTGATCCTGGAAGGCTTCTTCGAGGAAGAGCTCGGCAGCGGCGCCGTGATCCGGTACCTGACCGACAGCGGCACGCGGATCGAGCATCTGCCGGGCGATCGCATCCACATCCTCGGCGGCGGCGCGATCCGCGCGCAGGATTTCGACGGCTCGCTCGCACCCGACGCCGTCCCCGCGCTCGCCGCGCGCGCGGCCTTTGCGGAAGGCACCAGCACGTTCTTCAACATCGAGCACATCCGCTACAAGGAATCGGACCGGATCTCCGATTTCCGGCGCGAACTCGACAAGCTCGGCGTGCGTTCCGAGGAAAAGGTCGACCAGCTGATCATCCACGGCAACCCGCGCGGCTATCGCGGCGGCGTGGTGGTCGACGGTCACTACGATCACGGGCTCATCATGGCGCTCACCACGATCGGCCTGCATTGCGAGCACCCGGTGCTGATCAGGGAGCCGTTCCACGTCGGCCAGACCTACCCCGAGTACTTCTCCGACATCGGCTCGCTCGGCGCTGACCTCAGCGAGCTGTTCTCCCCGGACCTCGCGGCGGAGCGCGCCTGAGCGCGCGGCGGACACGACCTCACCCTTCATCGGAGACATCCATCCATGTGCGGAATCGGCGCTATCTTCAGCACGCAGCATGTTTCGGTCGCGGGACTTCAGGCATCGCTCGAAACGATGATGACCAGAATCGCGCATCGCGGCGACGCGTCGCGCTTCAACGAGAACCTGGTCGGCGAGCGGTTCGGCCTCGCGACGAACCGGCTTGCGATCGTCGATCGCGATCACGCGCGGCAACCCGTCACGGATCACGAACGTGACCTCCACCTGGTGCTCAACGGACAGATCTACAACTACAAGACGCTGCGCGACGAGCTCACGCGGCTCGGGCATCGTTTCGAGCAGGCGGGCGACGCGGAGGTCATGCTGCGCGCGTACATCGAATACGGCCCGTCGTTCGTCACGAAGCTCGACGGGATGTTCAGCTTCGTGCTGTTCGACAACCGGAACGGCACGTTCCTGATCGGACGCGACCACGTCGGCATCAAGCCGCTCTACTACGCGCAGCGCGACGGCGTCTGGCACGTCGCGTCGGAAATCAAGGCGCTGACGCACGTCGGCGGGCCGATCGAGACGCTCGAGCCCGGCACGCTGTTCGACGGGCGCGACATCCATCGCTACGTGTCCTACGACGCGTCGCATCCGGCGAGCGCCGACAGCCTCGAGGTGGCGACGGCGCGCGTGCGCGCGTTGCTCGAGAAATCGGTGCAGCGCCGCGTCGACACCGACCTGCCGGTGTGCGTGATGTTCAGCGGCGGCATCGACAGCGCGATCGTCCTGCAGCTCGCGAACCGCTTCCATCCCGACGTCACCGCGATCTCGTTCGGCCTGCCCGGCTCCAACGACATCGCCATCGCCCAGCGCTACTGCGCCGAATACGACATCCGCCACGTGATCTACACGTTCACGAAACAGGACCTGCTGGCGGGCATCGACGACGCGGTCTACTACGGCGAGTTCTTCGAGAAGATCGACGCGATCGACTCGACGATCGCGCACTTCGGCTACTACATCGCCAACAAGCTCGGGTTCAAGGTGTCGCTGTGCGGCGAGGGCAGCGACGAGATCTTCGCCGGCTACGATCTGTTCAAGACCCACGCCGAACCCGCGGCGCTGTCGCTGTACCGGCTGAACAACCTGCACCGCACGGACCTGCAGCGCGTGGATCGCGCCAGCATGCGCCACACGGTCGAGGCGCGCGTGCCGTTCATGGACGCCGAGCTCATCGACTACGTGCTGAGCCTCGACTTCTCTTACAAGCTGCGCAACGGCGTCGAGAAGTTCATCCTGCGCGAGGCCTTCCGCGACGTGCTGCCCGACTACATCGTCGACCGGCCGAAGATCCGGATGCCGGACGGCAGCGGCGTCAAGAACATCATCATCGATCACATCGCCGGCCTGGCGCCCGCCTCGCGCGACGACGTCAGCGCGCAGCTCGACCGGCTCGGCCTGTCCGATCACTCGGCGCTGTTCTTCGCCCGCAAATACCTGTCGTGCGACTACCCGTTCCCGACCCAGCGCTTCAAGCAGGCCGGCAAGGACTTCTCCGAGTCGGGTTACTTCAACTTCATCTCCTGACCCGCCTCGCCGGCCGTTCCGCGCATCATCGGAACGGCCGGCGCAACCGACCGAGGAACGCGCATGAAGATCTTCGCATTCATCGAAGCCCGGCCGATCGAATGCGCCGGCATCGAATACATCCGCCGGCTCGGCTACTCGCCCGTGCTGTTCACGTCCATGCAGACAATGAACAAGCAGTTGTACGACGACCTCGACCCGCGCGCATTCGACGCGATCCACCGCGTCGACACGCGCAATGCGGGCGCCGTCCTCGACTACATCGCGGCGCACCGCCTGGAGATCGGCGCGGTGCTCGGGTGCTATGACGACATGATGATCCCCGCCGCCGAAATCGCCGCCGCGCTCGGCCTTCCGCACCCGTCCCTCGACGGGCTGCGCAACGCATTCAGCAAGGAGCGCGTGCGCGATCTGCTGAATGCGCGCGGCTATCGCCAGCCCCGCTATCAGGTGGTCACGGCGGATCGCTTGCCGCCGCGGCCCGACACCGGCTTTCCCTGCGTCGTCAAGCCGCTGCGCGATGCGGGCGCCTATGGCGTCAGCCTGTGCGCCGACGAAGCCGACTATCGCCGCGCGGTCGCGCGCCTGCGCGACGGCGGCAGCCTGTCGATGCTCGGCGATCCGCACCGGGAATTCCTCGTCGAGGAGTTCGTCGAAGGCCCCTTCTACGGTGCGGAGCTGATTCACAACCAGGGCCGCTGGCACGTGCTCGGCATCAACCGCATCTTCGTTTCCCCGCACGACAGCCTGTGCATGACCGGCATCTCGCATCCGTCCGACCTGCCGGACGGCGACGCGGCGAGGCTCGCCGGCACGATCGTCGAATGGGTCGACGCGCTCGGCCTGCGCGGCGGCGCGCTGAACGTCGAGTTCATCCTGGCCCCGCACGGCCCGGTGCTGGTCGAGATCAACCTGCGCATCGCCGGCGCGCGCGCGGCGCGCCAGATCGCGCTGACGACGGGTATCGACATGGTCGGGCATTTGATAGATTTCGTCTGCGGAATCGATCGGCCGATCGAGGCCCGCGACGGCGAGCGCTACGACTTCGTCGCGGACGCGTTCGTGTTCAGCCCGGCGCGCGGGCGCATCGACGCCATCTCGTTCGACCCGAGCCACGCCCACTACATCGCGAGCGGGTTCAGGCGGACGCCGCTCGAATCGACGTCGGCCTCCCGCAACTTCGGCTCGGTCATCGGCTACGTGCTGGCGCACGGCCGCAGCTGCGACGAAGCCATGCAGCACGCCCGCGCACTCGCGCAAGACGTCCAGGTCAGCATCGGCTGACCCGCCGCAACACCATATGGAGACGAGGGAATGACATGGCAATTCTGATGGGTTTGATCTCGGCGCTGTGCTGGGGCAGCACGGATTTCCTGGCGGGGCACGCGGCACGGCGCGTCGGCGTCACGAAGTCGCTGTTCTACAGCCAGACGCTCGGCTTCCTGATCCTGAGCGCCGTGCTCGTGCTGCGGCCCGCGTCGCTGCAGATCACCGCGCTCGACACCGGCTTCGCGATCGGCATCCTCGCCGCCGTCTGCAACCTGGCCGCGATGGCCGCGCTGCTCAAGGCGCTCGCGATCGGCAAGGCGTCGGTGGTCGCGCCGATCGTGTCGCTCTACGGCGCGGTGACCACGCTGCTGTCGCTGGCTTCCGGCCAGTCGATCACGCCGCTCACGATCGGCGGGCTTGCGCTCTGCATCATCGGCGCCTGCCTCGCGAGCATCTCGCGCTCGTCGGACGGACGGCCCGAATCGGCGGCCTCGATCGGCTTCGCACTGCTGTCCGCGCTGATGTTCGGGCTCGGGTTCTGGCTGCAGGGCGCCTTCGCGGTCAAGAGCCTCGGCGTCGTCAGTGCGCTGTGGATCTACTATCTGACCGCCGTGGTCATCCTGTTCACGACGCTCGCGAAAGGGCGCAACCTGGCCGCGCCGCCGCGCTCGATCATTGCCCTGATCATGTCGATCAGCCTGTTCAGCCTGGTCGGCTTTTTCACGCTCGCCTACGGCGCGACCACCGGGCACGTGGCAATCGTCACCGTCCTCAGCTCGCTGGCGAGCGGCGTCACCGCGCTGCTCGGCTTCTTCGTGCGCGGCGAACGGCCGAGCGCGCTCCAGTGGGTCGGCGTCTTCACGATCATCGCCGGCGTCGTGATGCTCAAGCTGACGCCGCAGGTGCTGACAGGCTGAGCGGCATGGGCCGCGGCCGGCCGTCGGCCCGGCCGGTCGCGCGCGGCCGAGTTGGCGGCGCGCGCCTGAAAGCACGTATCATGGCGGCAGACCGGCGTCGCCGACGCCCTGCTTCTTCACCACCATGCTCGATCATCTCATCTGCGACTGCGACGGCGTGCTCGTCGACAGCGAAGTCATCGCCGACCGCGTCCTGCTCGAAACGCTGTCCGCCACGTTCCCGCACATCGATTTCGAGGCCGCCGCCAAGACTGCGTTCGGCCAGCAGACGTCGCGCTTCCTCGCCGGCCTCGAAACGCGCTACGGCATCACGATGCCCGGCAACTTCATCGAGACGATCGAGCACAACATCGAAGCGGGGCTCGCGCAATCGCTCGCGCCGATCACCGGCGTGCGCGACGCGCTGCTGCGGGTGGGCCTGCCCGCGGCGGTCGTGTCGAACAGCCGCCTCGCGCGGGTGCGCAGCTCGCTGAAGCGCGCGGCGCTCACCGAGATCTTCGGCGAGCGCGTGTTCAGCTCGGAGCAGGTCGCGCGGCCGAAACCCTACCCCGACGTCTACCTGCATGCGGCAAGCACGCTCGGCGTCGCGCCGGCGCGCTGCATCGTCGTCGAGGACAGCGTGTCGGGCCTGAACGCCGCGCGAGCGGCCGGGATGAAGACGATCGCGTTCGTCGGCGCGAGCCACATCCCCGACAATTACGCGGACGCGCTGCGCGCGATGGGCATCACGCGGATCATGCGCAGGATGGACGAACTTCCTTCGCTCGTCGCCGCCGGGATGCGCGGCGAGTTCGGCGACGTGCAGTCGTAATGTGAAGCGGCGGCCGTCGAACGACAGGCCGCCGCGATTCCGGGAAACCGCTCAGCGCCGCCACGACGGCGGAATCTCACCCGGCAGAGAGCCGCCGGGGCGAGGCGGCGCAAGCATGCCGATGGTCTCGAAGATCGGGTTGCCGTTGTCGTCCCGGCCTTAGTCGATCACGATGAGCGGCACGATTGCGCCACTGACGCAAGCGATGTGTGTCGATACGCGCGCAACTGTCGCGCGTTCCTGCGCAAGCCTGCGACGGCCTGCGGGACAGGCCGGTGCTCAGCGCAGCCAGCCGGGCGGGATGACGCCGATCGGGAAAGCAGTGCCGGGCCGGCTCCCGACGCCGCAGCCTGGCCACGGGAACGGGAGCGGCCTGACGGGCGTCACGGAACTGAAACCCGGATCGATGTCCCCGTCGGGGATCGGGAGCATGACGGGAACGTGCTTCCCGCCGCTGACGCAAATGGTTTCCACCGCATTGACTTCACGCATGCGTGCTACCTCTGTTGTGTGATGAACGTGACTCGGGCTCGACAGCCGCGAGCGCCTGCGCATGCACGGCATCGCCCGCACCGGATCGACCGGCCGGGATGCCGTCAAGCGCAACCGAGTATAGGTAGCGGCCTATGCGCCGGACATCAACGAACGTCCAGATTTGTCGTCACGCATGGTGAATCGCAGCCGCGCGTCATGCGTCGGTCAGGCAGCCTTCGCGCGCGGCCGCGAGCGCCTCGCGGAATTCGACCAGCTCCGCGATCGTCAGCATCGGCAGGCCGTGCAGCGTCGCGAAACGCTCGACGTCGTCGCCGCGCGTCATCGTGCCGTCCGGATTCATCAGCTCGCACAGCACGCCGGCCGGCTTCAGCCCCGCGAGAATCGCGAGGTCGACCGTCCCTTCGGTGTGGCCGCGGCGCGCGAGCACGCCGCCCGGCTGCGCGCGCAGCGGGAACACGTGGCCCGGGCGGACGATGTCGTGCGGCACCGCGTCGTCGGCGATCGCCGCGCGGATCGTCGTCACGCGGTCGGCCGCCGACACGCCGGTATGCACGCCTTCGCGCGCCTCGATCGACACCGTGAACGCCGTGCCGTTGCGGCTTTCGTTCGTCTGCACCATCGGCGGCAGCGCCAGCGCGCGCACCTTTTCGTCGGTCAGGCACAGGCAGACGATCCCGCTGCACTCGCGGATCAGCAACGCCATCGTTTCGGGCGTGATCCGCTCGGCGGCGACGATCAGGTCGGCTTCGTTCTCGCGGTCGTGATCGTCCTGCAGCACGACCGCGCGGCCCGCGCGCAATGCATCGAGCGCGGCGGCGATGCGCGGCGGCACCGGTTCGGCGTCGAGCAGCGGAAGATCGGCGAAGGCATCGGCAGGCGCCGACGAATGGGACAAAGCAGCAGAGGTAAAGGACATGTGAAACGCTCCTCGCAATTCGATTTGGGCGAAAAACGTTTCAGGGCATTGCAAACAGACAGAACGACGATCCGCCTCGCGCGCGGCGCGAAGCGGCCCTGACGGACATGACTATCTGCACATCTTCTCTCATCCGGACTGTGACCGTCGGCTCTGGCATTCGACCAGATCTGCTGACCCCGCGCAGGCTGCGCGGGCGCTCGCGGGCTCGCCGGCTTATGCCAGCCTACCGCCGGTGGGGAATTCCGCCCCGCCCTGAAGACGCACTGATTGCCGGAAAATCCGGCCGGCAAAGCATACAACAGCTGCACGCGCGGTGCAGCGAACTTCATGCAAAACCTTACTGACGATGCCGTCTAACGACATCGTCCGAACGGACTGGCGCGGCTTAGCCCGCCACCCGCGCCGCATCCGGCACGAGCCAGCGCGGCGGCACCTCCGGGCTCACCGTCACGCGAAACGCGCGCGCCTCGCTGTCGCCCGGATTGCGCAGGCTGTACGGCTGGTCGGCGTCGAACACGATCGCGTCGCCGGTCGCGAGCAGCTGGCGGCGCTCGTGCACGCTCAGCTCGAGCGTGCCCTCGCTGACCACGAGGTTGACCGTCGTGCCCGGCGCGCGGCGCGCGCCCGGCTCGGTATGCAGCGGCGCGATCCGCAGCTCGTGGAACTCGGCCGCGGCCGGCTCGCCTTCCGGATAGAGCGCGCGCGCCGAAAAGCGCCCGTTCGCGCTGACGACACGCGACGCGCGCTCGGCCGCGAGATGCTCGAAGCCGTTCACCGCGTGGCGCCGCAGGAACGCCGCGACGGACACCTTCAGCGCCGCGGCGATCTTGCACAGCACCTTGATCGACGGCACGCTGCGCGCCGATTCGATCTGCGCGAGCATCGCGCGCGACACGCCGGACAGCCGCGCGAGCGCATCGAGCGACAGCTGCCGCTCGGCGCGCAGCCGCGCGAGATTGACGCCGACGACCTGCTCGAGCACGTCGAGCGACGCCTGCGACCGGACATCGGCGGCGTCGCCGGACTCCACGGAAGACACATCGCGCACCAGCGCCAGGGGTGAGTACATTGCGTTGCCTCCGGGCCGCGACGCGGCCCTGCGAATGGGGTAAGCCGGATGGGTATCGGGTTGCGCATCGATCGAAGCGCGTATCGAGACGCTATCACCCGGCTTTCCACGGGCAAACGAAGTTATCTTCACACCGTTATCAGCATCGCGGAGGAATGCGTTCCGCCACGGTCCGTTCCCACGCTATTGCGCCGCCGCCGCGCGCCGCGCCGGGCCGCGCGCATCGAGCCGCGCCGCGAGCCACGTGACCACGAGCGCCGCGCCGGTCACCGCTGCCGCGACCCACGGCAGCGCGTCGAGCGCGACGCCGTGGCCGAGCGCGAGGCCGCCGAGCCACGCGCCGCCCGCATTGCCGACGTTGAACGCGCCGATGTTCAGGGTCGACGCGAGATGTGGCGCGCTCGCCGCCTTCTCGACCACGCGCGCCTGCAGCGGCGGCACCGTCGCGAACGCCGCGATCCCCCACACGAACACGGTGACGGCGGCCGCGACCGGCTGGTGGCTCGTCTTCGCGAACACGGCCATCACCGCGATCAGCGCGACGAGGATCGCCATCAGCGACGGCATCAGCGCACGGTCGGCGAGCTTGCCGCCGAGCGTGTTGCCGATCGTCAGGCCGGCGCCGAACAGCACCAGGATCAGCGCCACCGCGTGCGGCGAGAAACCCGACACGCTCTCGAGGATCGGCGCGATGTAGGTGAACACCACGAACACGCCGCCGAAGCCGAGCACGGTCATCAGCAGCGCGAGCCACACCTGCGGCTCGCGCAGCACGCGCACTTCGCGGCCGAGCCTGACCGGCCCGCCGTCGTGGCGGTTCGGCACCAGCGCGGCCACGCCCGCGAGCGATGCGACGCCGAGCGCGGCGACGATCCAGAACGACGCGCGCCAGCCGAGCAGCTGCCCGACGAAGGTGCCGAACGGCACGCCGAGCACGTTCGACAGCGTGAGGCCGGTGAACATCAGCGCGATCGCGCTCGCGCGCTTGTCGGCCGGCACGAGCGACGCGGCGACCACCGCGCCGATCCCGAAGAACGAGCCGTGCGCGAACGACGTGACGACGCGCGCGACCATCAGCATCGCGTAGCCGGACGCGCTCGCGCACAGCACGTTGCCGACGATGAAGATGCCCATCAGCAGCTGCAGCGCGGCCTTGCGCGGCATGCGGCTGGTCAGCACCGCGAGCAGCGGCGCGCCCGCGGCGACGCCGAGCGCATAGCCGGTGACGAGCAGGCCGGCGGACGGCAGCGACACCGCGAGGTCGCGCGCGACCTCGGGCAGCAGGCCCATGATGATGAATTCGGTGGTGCCGATGGCGAAGGCGCTGATGGCGAGCGCCAGCAACGGAACGGGCATGGTGAGCTCCAGGGGGCGGAAAGTGCTCGCATTGTCCCGAATGCAACGAAATTTGATAATTGGCGTAGCATTTGAATCATTTTCAAAAATCTCTTGAAAACCCGCATGGATCAACTGGGCGATATCCGGCTGTTCGTCGAGGCGGCCGAGCTGGGCAGCCTGTCCGCCGCGGGGCGCAAGCTGAGCCTGACGCCGGCGGCCGCGAGCGCGCGCCTCGCGAAACTCGAGGCGACGGTCGCGACCCGGCTGTTCGACCGTTCGACCCGGCAGTTGCGGCTCACCGACGAGGGTCGCCTGTACCTGACCGGCTGCCGGCAGGCATTGCAGGCCCTCGACGACGCGCACGCGCAGCTGCAGGCGGGCCGCAACGTCGTCGGCGGCCGGGTGCGGCTGTCGTCGACGTCCGATTTCGGCCGCCGCCGGCTGCTCGACTGGCTCGACGAATTCGCCGCGCGCTACCCGGACGTGACGTTCTCGCTGACGGCGTCCGACTCGACGGTGAACCTGTGGCAGGACGAGATCGACCTCGCGATCCGCTTCGCCGCGCCGCCGGACGGCGCGCTGGTCGCGCGCCGCCTCGCCGCGGACCGGCGCGTGCCGTGCGCGGCGCCGTCGTTCGTCGAACGGCACGGCGTGCCGCGCGATCCGCACGATCTGGCCCGTTTTCCGTGCAGCGTGATCACGGTGGCGTCCGGGCCGATGAACACGTGGCGCTTCACGCGCGGCGACGACACCCAGGCCTGCACCGTGCCGCTCGCCACCGCGTTCGAGACCAACGACGGCGGCCTCGCCCGCGAGTGGGCGCTGCGCGGCCACGGGATCGTGCTGAACTCGATCTGGGATGTCGCCGACGACGTGCGCGCCGGGCGGCTCAAGGTCCTGTTGCCCGACTGGCGGCACCAGAGCGCGCCGCTGCACGCGATCTACCCGAGCAAGCGCTACATGGCGCCGCGCGTGCGCGTGCTGCTCGATTTCCTCGCCGAGCGCTTCGCACGCGAGGAGGCGGCGCTCGACGACCTGCTGAACGCGTGCGGCTGAGCGCACCGCGGCCGGGGGTCCGAACCTGGCCGGCCGGCGTCGCGCCACCGCAACCCGCCGGCCGCCCGGGGCGATGCGAAAAGCTATAATGGAAAGCTTTCCCGACGGCTTTTCCCGCGTGCGCCCCCGCGCGCATCCCGGTTCGTTGCGGCCCGC
Organism: Burkholderia sp. SRS-46; assembly: GCF_004343775.1. Lineage (GTDB taxonomy): Bacteria > Pseudomonadota > Gammaproteobacteria > Burkholderiales > Burkholderiaceae > Burkholderia. The sequence continues at coordinate 403,724 of NZ_PTXL01000006.1, forward strand.
CGCGCGGCCCGGACGACGGCCGTCCCGATTCACCCCTGACGACGCCCCCAGGTCAACCACTGCGAACGGCGAATCCCCATGACCAAGAAAGTTTACGTAAAGACCTTCGGCTGCCAGATGAACGAGTACGACTCGGACAAGATGGTGGACGTGCTCAATGCCGCCGAAGGCCTCGAAAAGACCGACACCCCGGAAGACGCGGACATCATCCTGTTCAACACCTGCTCGGTGCGCGAGAAGGCGCAGGAGAAGGTGTTCTCCGACCTCGGCCGCGTGCGCGAGCTGAAGGAAGCGAATCCCGACCTGCTGATCGGCGTCGGCGGCTGCGTGGCGAGCCAGGAAGGCGCGTCGATCGTGTCGCGCGCGCCGTACGTCGACCTCGTGTTCGGCCCGCAGACGCTGCACCGCCTGCCGCAAATGATCGACGCGCGCCGTGCGAGCGGCCGCGCGCAGGTCGACATCTCGTTTCCCGAAATCGAGAAGTTCGACCACCTGCCGCCCGCGCGCGTCGAGGGCCCGAGCGCGTTCGTGTCGATCATGGAAGGCTGCTCGAAGTACTGCAGCTACTGCGTGGTGCCGTACACGCGCGGCGACGAGGTGTCGCGCCCGCTCGACGACGTGCTGACCGAAATCGCCGGCCTCGCCGACCAGGGCGTGCGCGAAGTCACGCTGCTCGGCCAGAACGTGAATGCGTACCGCGGCGCGCTGACGGCCGGCGCGAGCGAGATCGCCGATTTCGCGACGCTGATCGAATACGTCGCCGAGGTGCCCGGCATCGAGCGGATCCGCTACACCACGTCGCACCCGAAGGAATTCACGCAGCGCCTGATCGACGCCTACGCGAAGGTGCCGAAGCTCGTGAGCCACCTGCACCTGCCGGTGCAGCACGGCTCCGACCGCGTGCTGATGGCGATGAAGCGCGGCTACACGGTGCTCGAGTACAAGTCGGTGATCCGCAAGCTGCGCGCGATCCGCCCCGACCTGTCGCTGTCGACCGACATCATCGTCGGCTTCCCCGGCGAGACCGAGGACGACTTCGAGAAGACGATGGCGCTCGTGCACGAGATGAGCTACGACACGAGCTTCTCGTTCATCTACAGCCCGCGCCCCGGCACGCCGGCCGCGAACCTGCACGACGACACGCCGCGCGAGGTCAAGCTCAAACGCCTGCAACATCTGCAGGCGACCATCGAGGAGAACGTCGCACGCATCAGCCAGTCGATGGTCGGCAAGGTCGAGCGCATCCTCGTCGAGGGGCCGTCGCGCAAGGATCCGAACGAACTCGCGGGCCGCACCGAGAACAACCGGGTCGTGAATTTCCCGGCGCCGCTCGCGTCGCACCCGCGCCTGATCGGCCAGATGATCGACGTGAGGATCAATCACGCGTATCCGCACTCGCTGCGCGGCGAACTCGTGCTGGCGCACGACGACGCGAGCTCGGCCACGCACTGACTGACGCCCAACAGGAACAGGAGCCCGACGCCACTTTGAAAACCGCCCAAGCACTGGAATTCACCGCGCCGCGCGACGACAACGCGCGCCTCGCGAATCTCTGCGGCCCGCTCGACGAGAATCTGCGGCAGATCGAGCAGGCGCTCGACGTCACGCTGTCGCGCCGCGGCCACCGGATCGCGATCCGCGGGCGCGGCGCGAAGCTCGCGCTCACCGCGCTCGAGAACTTCTACAACCGCTCGCGCGAGCCGCTGTCGGTCGACGACATCCAGCTCGCGCTCGTCGAGGTGCGCCACACGGGCGGCAACGGCCGCGTCGAGGACACCCTCGACGTGCGGTTCCGCGGAGACCCCGACCATCCGTTCGACGAGCCGGTGATGCGCGTCGACGACGAGGAGCTCGAGGAGCCCGCGCCGAAGCTGTACACGCGCCGCGCCGACCTGCGCGGCCGCACGCCCGCGCAGCGCGAGTACCTGAAGCAGATCCTGTCGCACGACGTCACGTTCGGCATCGGCCCGGCCGGCACCGGCAAGACCTACCTCGCGGTCGCGTGCGCGGTCGACGCGCTCGAGCGCGACCAGGTCAAGCGCATCGTGCTGACGCGCCCGGCCGTCGAGGCCGGCGAGCGGCTCGGCTTCCTGCCGGGCGACCTCGCGCAGAAGGTCGATCCGTACCTGCGGCCGCTGTACGACGCGCTGTACGACCTGCTCGGCTTCGACAAGACCGCGAAGATGTTCGAGCGGCAGATGATCGAGATCGCGCCGCTCGCGTACATGCGCGGCCGCACGCTGAACCACGCGTTCATCATCCTCGACGAGGCGCAGAACACGACGCCCGAGCAGATGAAGATGTTCCTCACGCGGATCGGCTTCGGCTCGAAGGCGGTCGTCACCGGCGACACGAGCCAGGTCGACCTGCCGCGCGCGCAGAAGAGCGGGCTGATCGAGGCGCAGCAGGTGCTCGGCGGCGTGCGCGGGATCGCGCTCACGCGCTTCACGAGCGCCGACGTCGTCCGGCATCCGCTCGTCGCGCGCATCGTCGAGGCGTACGACGAGTTCCACGCGCAGCACCAGGACGCATAACGCGCTCGCGCATCGTCCCGGCCCGGCCCGCCCGACGGCGCGCCGGGCCTTTTTTCGGCCACGCGGCGCGCAGCCGAATTCGGGTGGGATCGGCCGTTTGGTGTATGCTCATCGCGTTCCAATTGCCTGACGCGTCATGAAATCGTCCCGCTCCAGCAAGTCCGCCCGCGCCGACAAGGCCACGTCCGATACGCCCCGCCTTTCGCTGTTCGACGCGAAAGGCAAGGTCAAGTCCATCGAAGCGATGGGCCTGCGGATCGACTTTGCCGACGGCCGCAGCCTGATGTTCGATCTGTCGGGCAGCTCCGGCGACGCCGCCGTCGCGATCGTCGCGCAGCACGCCGATCCGGCGATGCGCGCGAAGCTCGCGCTGCAGCCCGAGCACTACGACAGCGTGACGCTGCACGTCGGCGCCGAGCTCGCGCCGCGTGAGATCGGCATCGACGGCGAACCGCTGCGCGAGCCCGAGCTCGACCTCGCCGTCCAGTACGGCGACGAACTCGACGGCGCCGCGCGCAAGGCGCTCCCGAAGCGCAAGCTGATCTCCGAATGGATCGCGCCCGCGCTGTTCGCCGACGCGCAGCTCACCGTGCGTTTCGTCGGCGAGGAGGAAGGCCGCACGCTGAACGACAGCTACCGCCACAAGGACTACGCGACCAACGTGCTGACCTTCGCGTACGACGACGCGCCGGACGGCGCCGTGATCGGCGACCTCGTGCTGTGCTGCCCGGTCGTCGAGAAGGAAGCACGCGAACAGGGCAAGCCGCTCATCGCCCACTATGCGCACCTGCTCGTGCACGGCGCGCTGCACGCGCAGGGCTACGACCACGAAACGAGCGACGAGGACGCAGCCGAGATGGAAGCGCTCGAAATCGACATCCTCGCCAAACTGGGCTTCCCGAACCCGTACCGGTAAGCCCGGCTGTCACCGATGCGCAACGCTGCCCCGCTCCCGCCTGCGTACCCGCCGTCGATCGGCGAGGGGCGGCTGCTGACGGAAGACGAGCTCGCGGCGTCGCTCGCGCACACGATGCGCGACTGGGACGGGCAGCAGGACCTGTGGCTGTTCGGCTATGGGTCGCTGATCTGGAATCCCGGCCTGCCGACCCTCGACGCGCTGCGCGGCAAGGTGCACGGCTACCACCGCGGCCTGTACCTGTGGTCGCGCGTGAACCGCGGCACGCCGGAGCGCCCGGGCCTCGTGCTGGCGCTCGACCGCGGCGGCTCGTGCTCGGGCATCGCGTTCCGGCTCGCCGGCGCGACCGCGCAGCCGCACCTCGAAACGCTCTGGAAACGCGAGATGCCGATGGGCTCGTACCGGCCCGCGTGGCTGCCGTGCACGCTCGAGAACGGCGAACGCGTGCAGGCGCTCGCGTTCGTGATGCGCCGCGACGCGCCGACCTATACCGGCAAGCTGCCGGACCCCGTCGTGAAGGCCGTGTTCGGCTGCGCGGCCGGCCGCTACGGCACGACGCTCGACTACGTGAGCCGGACCGTCGACGCGCTGCGCGCGAGCGGCATTCCCGATCGCGCGCTGGAAGGGCTGCTCGCGCGCTGCCAGTAGCGCGCGCGGCCGTCCGGCCTGCCCGCCGGTCCCGCCTCCGTTCACCTTCGAAGGAAGCCGCCATGAAACTGCCTGGCCCGCCGCGCTTCAAAGCCACCGTGCTGATCGTCGCCGCGGCCCTGTCGCTGTCCGCCTGCGGCCTGCTCGGCTGCGGCGGCGCCGCCTCGAACGGCGTGGCCGCCGGCGGCTGCTCGGCCGGCGTGCGGTTCTGAGTGCGGCCCTGAGCACCGCTCCGGCACGCCCGCGCGCGGCGGCCAATCGTCGCAGCGGCCGGCTGCCCGGCCGGCCGGTCTGCCCGGGATTGCGTACTCTGCTGCCTCGCCGCGCTTTTCTGAGATACGATGGAAACCAAGGGACGGCGTGGCGCCGAGCCGGTCCGTCCCCGAGCGGGGCACGCGCGGCTGCCCGCCCCGGCCGTACGGCCGGGGTGACACGGCCACGCCATGCCCTTGGTGTATCCTTGCCAATTCCGTGACAGCGCGCCCCGACATGAGCAGGGCGCACCACCATGAACGATTCGTATCCCAGTCGAAAGTCCAACGACAAACCGCATGAAAAGCGCTCGCTCCTCGAGCGCCTGACCGACCTCATCTCGCCCGAGCCCGAATCCCGCGGCGAGCTGCTCGAAATCCTCCAGGACGCCCACGAACGCAACCTGATCGACGCCGATTCGCTGTCGATGATCGAGGGCGTGTTCCAGGTTTCCGACCTGTGCGCCCGTGACATCATGGTGCCGCGCGCGCAGATGGACGCGATCAACATCGCCGACAAGCCTGAGGATTTCATCCCGTTCGTCCTCGAGAAGGCGCACTCGCGCTACCCCGTCTACGAGGAAAACCGCGACAACGTGATCGGCGTGCTGCTCGCGAAGGATCTGCTGCGCTTCTATGCGGAAGATGAGTTCGACGTGCGCGGGATGCTGCGCCCCGCCGTGTTCATCCCGGAATCGAAGCGCCTGAACGTGCTGCTGCACGATTTCCGGGTCAACCGCAACCACCTTGCGATCGTCGTCGACGAGTACGGCGGCGTGGCGGGCCTGATCACGATCGAGGACGTGCTCGAGCAGATCGTCGGCGACATCGAGGACGAATACGACTTCGACGAAGAAGCCGGCAACATCATCGCCGCGCCGGACGGCCGCTACCGCGTGCGTGCGCTGACGGAAATCGAGCAGTTCAACGACGCGTTCGGCACCGATTTCCCAGACGACGAAGTCGACACCATCGGCGGGCTGATCACGCACCATTTCGGCCGCGTGCCGCATCGCGGCGAGAAGGTGCAGCTTGGCAACCTCGTGTTCGAGATCCAGCGCGGCGACGCGCGCCAGGTGCACGTGCTGCTGGTGCGCCGCAATCCGCACGCCAGCCGCCGCGCCGAGACGTCGCACGAGGACTGAGCGCCGCGCGGCCCGCGCGGCGTCACGTTCAACCACCGCTTCGCCACTTTCGCATCGCATGGACGATCCGCTCCCGTCCCGCCCGGCAGGCGGCCTTTTCGCGCCGGCGCCCGGCCGTACGCTGCCGCGCTGGCACTACCCCGCCGCGCTGCTCGCCGGCGCGGCCAATACGCTGGCCTTCGCGCCGACGCCGCACGGCGGCTGGCTGCAGCTCGCGGTATTCGTCTGGTTCTTCGCGCAGCTCACGCGCACCGCGAGCTGGCGCAGCGCGGCGCTGACGGGCGGCGCGTTCGGCTTCGGCAACTTCATCAGCGGCATCTGGTGGCTCTACATCAGCATGCACGTGTACGGCGAGATGGCCGCGCCGATCGCCGGCGGCGCGCTGGTGCTGTTCTCGCTCTACCTGTCGCTGTACCCGGCGTTCTCGGCCGGGCTGTGGTCGTTCTGCGCGGGCCACGCATGGCACCGCCGCACCCCCGACCCGCGGCCGTTCGCGCCGACCTGGCACGGCGCGTTCGCGTTCGCGAGCGCCTGGGCGCTCGGCGAGTGGCTGCGCGGCACCCTGTTCACCGGTTTTCCGTGGCTCGCGAGCGGCTATCCGCAGGTCGACGGCCCGTTCGCGGGCTTCGCGGCGATCGTCGGCGTGTACGGCATCGGCTGGGTGCTCGCGCTGTTCGCCGCGCTGGTCGTGCAGGCGCTGGCCGCCGCGCGTCCATCGCCCGCGCTGGATTCGAGCGAAGGCGGCAACCGGCGCGTGCGGATCGCGGCGCCGTCCGGCGTCGCGCTCGCGCTGGTCGCCACCGGCATCGCGCTGTCGCAGGCGGCGTGGACGGTGCCCGCGAACGCGCCGCTCGAGGTCCGGCTGCTGCAGGGCAACGTGAAGCAGGACATCAAGTTCGAGCAGGAAGGCATCGACGCGGCGATCAAGATGTACCAGCAGATGATCACCGAGAAGCCGGCCGACCTGATCGTCACGCCGGAAACCGCGATCGCGGTGATGATCCAGGAACTGCCCGAGCCATTCGCGCACGCGGTGCGCAAGTTCAGCGACGGCACCGGCTCCGCGGTGCTGTTCGGCGCGGTCGGCGCGTCGGTGACCGAGGACGGCCGCTACGTCGACTACACGAACAGCCTGTACGGCGTGACGCCGAACTCGCGCGACATCTACCACTACGACAAGCACCACCTCGTGCCGTTCGGCGAGTTCATCCCGTGGGGCTTCCGCTGGTTCGTGAACCTGATGAAGATGCCGCTCGGCGATTTCGCGCGCGGCGCGCCGGTGCAGAAGCCGTTCCTCGTGCGCAACCAGCCGGTGATGGCCGACATCTGCTACGAGGACATCTTCGGCGAGGAGATCGCCGCCACCATTCGCGACAATCCGCAGCCGCCCGGCGTGCTCGTCAACGTGACGAACCTCGCGTGGTTCGGCGACACGATCGCGCTCGACCAGCACCTGCAGATCGCGCGGATGCGCGCGCTCGAGACCGGCCGGCCGATGCTGCGCGCGACCAACACCGGGATGACGGCCGCGATCGACGCGCGCGGCCGCGTGGTGGGCCAGCTCAAGCCGTTCACGATCGGCTCGCTCGACGTGCGCATCGAAGGCACCAGCGGCTTCACGCCGTACGTGACGAGCGGCAACAACACGGTGCTCGCGGTGTCGTTGGTGCTGCTCGCGTTCGGGTTCACGTTCGGGCCTGGGCTGCGGCGGCGCGGTTGAATTTCATATTGGAGGGAAGCGGGCATTACCGGGCTGGGTAGTGCTCGCCGCTCGGCCGGCGAGCGAATCGCTGGCTAAGATTGAGAAATACGGCGGCATGGGATTGTCCGCGGCAACGGGTTCCCCGCTCCGAGAATTCCGAGACCTACACAATAAATAATAATTAGTGGTGCGAATTTCGAATTCGTCTGATTGATTCTCCCTTCTCGTTCCCGCAAATTTTGTGCGGAGCAGTCCTCACCCACTGTCGAGAAAGGAAATCCGGATGAATAGCGAGCGGAAGGCGCCGACCCGTCCTTTCGCGACCATCGGCGCACTTGCTGAGCGCGGTGGTCGAGTGACCAAGGCTACGAGCAGGCTGCCAATCGCCAGGCTTGTCGTTGCCAGCGGCGACCGTGCCGGAAACGCGGTAATTGCCGAGGGTCTTGAAAGATTGGGCGACGAGGGTCAGCGGCCGCACTGGCATCATCATGTTTGACGGCTACTGGGCACGCGAAGGGGAAACTGCGGAAAACGCCAGCGGAGGGCACATTGACCTATGGAACGGCTCTCGAATGACAATCAATGGCTTTTGGGGCGGCCTCTCCACAATAGGGCGCTATGTCGGGATATCATCGTTTCGGCAAGGTGCAATCGTTATCTCAGGCGCCAGCTATTCGGACCTCGGAAAATCAAAGTCGATCCTGTTCTGGGAAATTAAGTGAAGCGACTTACGGTTTCGTTATGTGGAGCACTCCATGGCTTGTTATTCACATGGCTGTGCCTTTACGCGTACAGCCATATACAGTGGTCCGACATTTCATACAACTCCCGGCACGGCTGCCACGAACTCGGTAAATGCCCGGTCGCATGGTGGGAAGGAGCGCTCCTTATTGCCTACGTATTTGCGCCAGCCTTCCTTTTTGGCACGCTTAATGCGATCGCCTATAAGCGTTGGTCACGGAGGAAATGGACCCTCTCTCTCGGCATCGGAACCGTGCTCGCGAGCATGCTCTATCTTGAGCCTTATGTGACCCGCTTCTCTTAGCAACGACACTCACGATGAGTGTCGTGCAATACCGGATCGGAATCACCCCGCCGTCGGCGCAATGACCAGCCCCCGCAAATCCCGCGCAACCGCCTCCATCACCGCCCCCCACTGCCCGAACGCGGGCTGCCGATACAGCGTCGCGGTCGGATACCACGGGCTGTCGCGCCGCTCGAGCAGCCACGGCCAGTGCGGATTCACGTCGAGCAGCACCCACGTCCGCGCGCCGAGCGCGCCGGCCAGGTGCGCGACCGACGTGCACACGGTGATCACGAGATCCAGCGCGCCGATGAACGCGGCCGTGTCGTCGAAGCTCGCCAGTTCCGCCGTATGATCGACGATCGGCAGGCCGGCCGCGCGCGCCGCGGCGACGTCGGCGTCCGCGCCCGGCTGCAGCGAATAGAACGCGACGCCGTCGATGCCGCGCAACGCGTCGACGTAGCGCTCGATCCCGACCCGCCGGAACGGGTTGCGCTGGTGGCCCGGGCTGCCGGTCCACACCAGGCCCACCTTCAGCTTCGCGTTCGGCCCGGCATTCGACGCCGTCTCAGCCGCCAGCCGCGCGCGCCACGTATCGCGCGCATGCGCGTCGGCCCGCAGGTACGGCACCGACGACGCGAGCGTTGCGTCGCCCGTGCCGAGCATCAGCGGCAGGCTGATCAGCGGCACTTCGTAGTCGAACGGCGGCAACGCGTCGACGCCGCCGCCCGCGCCGAACACGTCCGCGTGCGCGCCGAGGCTGCGCTGCATCAGCGCGCCCATTTGCGGAAACGTGTTCCATGCCAGCCGCCCGCCCTCGCGATGCACGCGCTCGGCGAGCGGCGCGACGAAGCGGGAGAACTGCAGCACGTCGCCCATCCCCTGCTCGCCCCACACGAGCAGCGTCTTGCCCGCGAGCGGCTCGCCGCGCCAGCGCGGGCCGGGCAGCGCCGGCAGGCGGCCGCGCAACTCGCCGGAGCCGTCCCAGCGCGCCTCGTGCTCGGGCCAGCCGGCCGCGTAATTGCCGCGCACGAGATGGATGATCGCGAGGTTGAAGCGGTGCGACACATCGCCGGGCGCCAGTTCGCAGGCGCGCGCCGCGTAGCGCTCGGCATCGTCCCAGCGCTGCGCCTCCTTCATCGTCAGCGCGACGTTGTTCATCGCGAGCCCATTGTCCGGCGCGATCGTGACGAGCCGCTCCGCGCACGCGAGCGCCCCCGTCAGGTCCTGCCGGGCCAGGCGCGCGACGATGAGGTTGGTCCACGCCTGCACGTCGCGCGGATCGACGTTCACCGCTTCCTCGAGCAGCGCGACCTCCTCCGTGCGATCGCCGCCCGACAGCCGCAGCGCGATCGCCAGGTTGTTGCGCAGCGACGGCATTTCGGGCTCGCTCGCCAGTGCGGCGCGGTACGGCGCCACTGCTTCGGCGTGGCGGCCGGCCATCTGCAGCGCGTAGCCGAGATTGAACCGGGCGGTCGCGTTCGGATGCAGGCGCGCGCACCGGTCGGCGAGCGCGACCGCGTCATCCGTGCGCTGCCGCCCGGCAAGCGCGATCGTGAGCTGCGCGAGCGAAGCCACGTCGACGGCATGCAGATGCGCGGCGGCGGCGAGCCAGATATCGTGCGCGGCGTGCTCGCCGCGCGCCTGCGTGTCGGCGGCGCGCCCGAGCAGCGCGAGGAACGGCGGCAGCAGCGGAACCAGGAAATCGTTCGAATCGTCCATGCGGTCGGAATCGGTAAGGGCAGGCTCGCGCGCGTCGCGCGAGGCGGAATACGTGCATCTTAGCGCCCGCGCGACCCGATGCGACACGCTTGCCGGCGCGGGTGCAGAGCGGGCCGCCTGCCCGATCTCGCCCCCTTCGCCGCCGTTCCGGCCGCATCCCCGCGCCGATCCGGTAAAATTGCACGTTTCAGCACACTAACAAGCCGCGCCGCCGCGCGAGCCGCCCCCGGGCATCCGCCCGGGACGCCGCCCGCAACGGAGCGCCAGCGCCACGAAGGCTCTTCATGCTTACGTTTCAGCAAATCATCCTGACGCTGCAGTCCTACTGGGACAAGCAGGGTTGCGCTCTGCTCCAGCCCATCGACATGGAAGTCGGCGCGGGCACCTCGCACGTCCACACGTTCCTGCGCGCGATCGGCCCCGAGCCGTGGCGCGCCGCGTACGTGCAGCCGTCGCGCCGGCCGAAGGACGGCCGCTACGGCGAGAACCCGAACCGCCTGCAGCACTACTACCAGTACCAGGTCGTGCTCAAGCCGGCGCCGGAGAACATCCTCGACCTGTACCTCGGCTCGCTGGAAGCGCTCGGCTTCGACCTGAAGCAGAACGACGTGCGCTTCGTCGAGGACGACTGGGAGAACCCGACGCTCGGCGCGTGGGGCCTCGGCTGGGAAGTGTGGCTGAACGGCATGGAAGTGACGCAGTTCACGTACTTCCAGCAGGTCGGCGGCCTCGACTGCAAGCCGGTGCTCGGCGAGATCACCTACGGCCTCGAGCGCCTCGCGATGTACCTGCAGAAGGTCGAGAACGTCTACGACCTGATCTGGACCGAATGGGAAGAACAGGGCCCGGACGGCCCCGAGCTGCGCCGCCTGACCTACGGCGACGTCTACCATCAGAACGAAGTCGAGCAGTCGACGTACAACTTCGAGCATGCGAACGTCGACCTGCTGTTCACGTTCTTCAACAGCTACGAAGCGGAAGCGAAGAAGATGATCGACGCGCAGCTCGCGCTGCCCGCGTACGAGCTGGTGCTGAAGGCCGGCCACACGTTCAACCTGCTCGATGCGCGCGGCGCGATCTCGGTGACCGAGCGCGCGGCGTACATCGGCCGCATCCGCGCGCTGTCGCGCCTCGTCGCGCAGGCGTACTACGAATCGCGCGAGAAACTCGGCTTCCCGATGCTCGGCAACCCGCCGGGCGTGCCGGGCCTCACCTCCGATGCCCAGGAAGCCGCGCAGCCGGCCTGGGTGCCGCCGCTGAAGGCCGAACGCAAGATCGATCAGGACTGACGAGACTTCTCCACATCATGACGCACAATCATCCCGCCCCCCTGCTCGTCGAACTGCTGACCGAAGAGCTGCCGCCGAAAGCCCTCGCGCGCCTCGGCGACGCGTTCGCCGAAGGCCTTGCGCAGCGCCTCGCGGCGCGCGACCTGATCGAAGGCGAGCTCGTCTTCGAACGCTACGCGACGCCGCGCCGCCTCGCCGTCGTCGTGCAGAACGTGCGCGCCGTCGCGCCGGAAAAGCAGGTCCGCGAGAAGGTGCTGCCGGTGTCGGTCGCACTCGACGCGGAAGGCAAGCCCACCGCCCCGCTCGCGAAGAAGCTCGCGGCGCTCGGCCACCCGAACCTGTCGATCGCCGATCTCGAGCGCGCGCAGGACGGCAAGGCCGAAGCATTCTTCGTCAACTACGCGGCCGCCGGCGCGGCGCTCGCCGACGGCCTGCAGGCCGCGCTCGACGAAACCCTCGCGAAGCTGCCGATCCCGAAGGTCATGACCTACCAGCGCCCGGACGGCACCGACGTGCAGTTCGTGCGCCCGGTGCACCGCCTGACCGCGCTGCACGACAACCGCATCGTGCCCGTCACCGCGTTCGGCATCGACGCCGGCGACACGACGCTCGGCCACCGCTTCCTGTCCGACGGCCTCGTCGCGATCACGCACTCGAGCGCCTACGCGGACACGCTGCGCGACAAGGGCCGCGTGATCGCCCACTTCGGCGACCGCAAGGAAACGATCCGCACGCAGCTGAACGAGCACGCGAACGGCGACACCGTCGTGATGCCGGAAGCGCTGCTCGACGAAGTGACGTCGCTGGTCGAATGGCCGGTCGTCTATCCGTGCCGCTTCGAGGACGAATTCCTGCAGGTCCCGCAGGAATGCCTGATCCTCACGATGCAGACCAACCAGAAGTATTTCGCGCTGACCGACGTCGCCGGCAAGCTGCGCTCGCGCTTCCTGATCGTGTCGAACATCGAGACGAAGACCCCGGGCGAGATCATCGAAGGCAACGAGCGCGTCGTGCGCCCGCGCCTCGCCGATGCGAAGTTCTTCTTCGAGCAGGACAAGAAGAAGCCGCTCGCGGACCGCGTGCCGCTGCTCGCGAACGTCGTCTATCACAACAAGCTCGGCTCGGCGCTCGCGCGCGTCGAGCGCCTCGAGGCGCTGGCCGGCGAGATCGCGCCCGCGATCGGCGCGGACGCGGCGCTCGCGCAGCGCGCCGCGCGTCTCGCGAAGGCCGACCTGCTGACCGACATGGTCGGCGAGTTCCCCGAGCTGCAGGGCACGATGGGCACGTACTACGCACGCCACGACGGCGAGCAGGACGACGTCGCTGTCGCGTGCACCGAGCACTACCAGCCGCGCTTCTCCGGCGACACGCTGCCGACCACGCCCGTGTCGACCGCGGTCGCGCTCGCCGACAAGCTCGAGACGATCGTCGGCATCTGGGGCATCGGCCTCGCGCCGACCGGCGAGAAGGATCCGTTCGCGCTGCGCCGCCACGCGCTCGGCGTGCTGCGCGTGCTGCTCGAGAAGCAGCTGCCGCTCGACCTCGTGTCGCTGCTGCGCCTCGCGCATGCGCGCTTCGCGGCCGTGCCGGAGGTCGCCGAATCGACCGACGCGATCTTCGCGTTCTTCATGGATCGCCTGCGCGGCCTGCTGCGCGAGCGCGGCTACACGGCGGGCGAAGTCGACGCGGTGCTGAGCCTGAACCCGACGCGCCTCGACGACATCGTCGCGCGCCTCGACGCGGTGCGCGAATTCACGCGCCTCGCGGAAGCCGAAGCGCTGGCCGCCGCGAACAAGCGGATCTCGAACATCCTGAAGAAATCGGACAGCGCGGCGAACGGCGCGGTGCAACCGACGCTGTTCGTCGAAGCGGCCGAGAAGGCGCTGCACGAGCAGCTCGCGCAGGTCACGCCGCGCGTGCAGTCGCAGCTCGAGGCGCGTGCGTACACGGGTGCGCTGTCGGCGCTCGCCGCGCTGCGCGCGCCGGTCGATGCGTTCTTCGACGACGTGATGGTCAACGCCGAGGATCCGGCGCTGCGCGCGAACCGTCTCGCGCTCCTGTCCGCGCTGCACCAGCAGATGAACTGCGTCGCAGACATCTCGAAGCTCGCCGCATAAGAAGGGCCGCACGATGCCGACCAGTCTCACCAGGAAGCTCGTCGTCCTCGACCGGGACGGCGTGATCAACGTCGATTCGGATGCCTTCGTCAAGTCGCCCGACGAGTGGATCCCGCTGCCCGGCAGCCTCGAGGCGATCGCGCGGCTCAACCACGCGGGGTATCGCGTGGTGGTCGCGACCAACCAGTCCGGCATCGGCCGCGGCCTGTTCGACATGGCGACGCTGAACGCGATGCATCTGAAGATGCATCGCGCGGCGGCGGCGGTCGGCGCGCGCATCGACGCGGTGTTCTTCTGCCCGCATACGGCGGAAGACCACTGCGACTGCCGCAAGCCGAAGCCCGGCATGATGCAGATGATCGCCGAGCGTTTCGAGATCGATCCGGATCACACGCCGGTCGTCGGCGATTCGCTGCGCGACCTGCAGGCCGGCGTCGCGCTCGGCTTCCAGCCGCACCTGGTGCTGACCGGCAAGGGCAAGAAGACGCTCGCCGCGGGCAACCTGCCGGCCGGCACGAAGGTGCACGACGACCTGCGCGCATTCGCGCTCGACTTTCTTTCACAAGAACACGAGTGATGCGGGCGCCGCGCGCATCCTCCCTTACGCCAGACATACGCCGATGCGCTTCGTCCGCTCCCTGCTGCTGCTGATCTATTTCATCCTGTACACGGTGCCGTACGCCACCGCGTGCTTCATCGCGTTCCCGTTCCTGCGCCCCGACGCGCGCTACTGGATGGCGGCCGGCTGGTGCAAGTCCACGCTGTGGGCCGCGCGCTGGCTGAACGGCATCCGCTACCGCATCGAGGGCTACGAGAACCTGCCCGACGGCCCGGCCGTGCTGCTGTCGAAGCACCAGTCCGCGTGGGAAACGATCGCATTTCCCGCGCTGATGCCGAAGCCGCTCTGCTACGTGTTCAAGCGCGAGCTGCTGTACGTGCCGTTCTTCGGCTGGGCGCTCGGCATGCTGCACATGGTTCACATCAACCGCAAGGAAGGCAAGAACGCGTTCGGCTCGGTGATCAGCCAGGGCAAGAAGCGGCTGGCGGAAGGCGCGTGGGTGATCATGTTCCCCGAAGGCACGCGCACGCCGGTCGGCAAGCAGGGCAAGTACAAGACGGGCGGCACGCGCTTCGCGATCGAGACCGGCGCGCCGGTCGTGCCGATCGCGCACAACGCAGGCACCGTGTGGCCGCGCAATTCGTTCACGAAATTCCCGGGCGTGGTGACGGTGTCGATCGGCAAGCCGATCGACTCGACCGGCCTCACGCCCGATGCATTGAACTCGCAGGTCGAAGCCTGGATCGAAGCGGAAATGCGCCGCATCGACCCGGACGCGTACCGCAAGCCGGACAGTACCGAAAGGCGCAATGCCGCGCGCGTCTGAGTCACCCGGACTGTCCCCGTTGCGCACCACAAGACGAAGCGAACTGATGAAGAAGCGTCCGCGGCCACGACCCGCCGTCGTGGCCCTCGATCATCGCCAGCTGGACCTGCCGCTCTTCGACGGGCCGGCCGCCGCGCCGTCCGCGCCCGCTGCACCGCCCGCGCCGCCTGAAGCGGCGCCCGGCGCGGCGCCGGCGCCCGATCCCGCCCGCGACCGTTCGCGCGTACGCACGTTCGTGCTCGACAGCCGGGCGCTCGAGTATCGGCTGAAACGCTCCGCGCGCCGCACGATCGGCTTCACGATCGACGGCAGCGGGCTGACGATCACCGCGCCGCGCTGGGTCACGCTCGCCGACATCGAGGCGGCGATCACCGAGAAGCAGCGCTGGATCTTCGCGAAGCTCGCGGAATGGAAGACACGCACCGAGCAGCGCGCGCTGCCGCAGATCGACTGGCGCGATGGCGCGCAGCTCCCGTACCTGGGCAAGTCGGTGACAGTCGCGCTCGCGTCCGATGCCGGCACCGTCGCGTTCGACGGCGATGCGCTGCGGCTCGCGCTGCCGCTGCCCGCGCAGGCCGACGCGCAGCAGATCAAGGATCGCGTGCAGGGCTGGCTGCAGGGCGAAGCGAAGCGGATCTTCGGCGAACGCCTCGCGTACTACGCGGAAAAGCTCGACGTCACGTATTCGATGTATGCGCTGTCGTCGGCCGCGACGCGCTGGGGCAGCTGCTCGAGCGACGGCAAGATCCGCCTGAACTGGCGGCTGATCCATTTCCCGATGTCGATCATCGACTACGTCGTCGCGCACGAGCTGTCGCACCTGCGCGAGATGAATCACAGCCCGCGCTTCTGGCAGACCGTCGAGTCGATCTTTCCGGAATTCCGCGAAGCGCGGCATACGCTCAAGCACCATCCGCCCGAGCTGCTGCCGGCGCTGTAAACACGAACGGGCGGCGCGGGACACCCCGCGCCGCCCGTTTCGCGACGCGCATCGCGCGCGCCGCGGCCGCTTCATCCGGCGCTCAGTGCGCCTTCTTCTGGATGAACTCGATCTTGTAGCCGTCCGGATCCTCGACGAACGCGATCACGGTCGTGCCGTGCTTCATCGGGCCCGCCTCGCGCGTGACCTTGCCGCCTTGCGCCTTGATCCGGTCGCACGCCGCGTACGCGTCGTCGACTTCCAGCGCCAGATGGCCGAAACCCGTGCCGAGATCGTACGACGGGGTATCCCAGTTGTGGGTCAGCTCGATCACCGTGCCCGTGCTCTCCGCTTCGTAGCCGACGAACGCGAGCGTGAACTTGCCGTCCGGGTAATCGTCGCGGCGCAGCAGCTTCATGCCGAGCAATTCGGTGTAGAACTTGATCGAGCGGTCGAGATCGCCGACTCGCAGCATCGTGTGCAGCAAACGCATTTCTTGTACTCCATGGGGACTTGCCTGAACGGCAGACTCTACCAGAGACAGGGAGATCCCGCCGGGCGTGCGCCGCGCCGATCGGGTAACATCGTCCCACCCCGCGCCGCCGCCGTCCGTGCGTCCGGCGCCCTACTCAACCCGACCGCCGTGCGAAACCACCGATTCGAGCGCGCCGAACGCGCCCGCTACCCGACCTCGATCCCGCCTGCCAGCCCCGGCAAGGCTCGCCGATGACCGCGCGCGCCACCACGCCGTCGCGACGCGCACTCGACGCCCGCGCAGTCGGCGTGATGCTGCTGCTGTGCGCGATCTGGGGCTTTCAGCAGGTCGCGATCAAGAGCACGAATGCCGCGATCCCGCCGATGTTCCAGGCCGGCCTGCGCTCGCTGATCGCCACGCTGCTGCTGTGCGGCTGGGCACGCGCGCGCGGCACCCCGCTGTTCCGCGCGGACGGCACCTTCGTTCCCGGGCTCGCGGCGGGCGCGCTGTTCGCGGGCGAGTTCATCTGCGTGTTCGCCGGCCTGACGCTGACCAGCGCGTCGCACATGGCGATCTTCCTGTACACCGCGCCGTGCTTCACCGCGCTCGGCCTGCACCTGTTCGCGCCGGGCGAACGCCTGCGGCGGATCCAGTGGCTCGGCGTCGGCATCGCGTTCGCGGGCATCGCGCTCGCGTTCGCCGACGGCTTCCTGAAGCCGCTCGCGCCCGGCGCATCGGTGCTCGCGGGGCTCGCCGGCGATGCGCTCGGCATTCTCGGCGGCGTGATGTGGGCGGCGACGACCGTGGTCGTGCGCTCGACCTCGCTCGCGCAGGCGAGCGCCAGCAAGACGCTGTTCTACCAGCTCGCGGTGTCGGCCGTCATGCTGCTCGCGCTCGCGGCGCTGCTCGGCCAGGTCACGTTCGCGCACGTCACGCCGGTGGCGCTCGCGAGCCTCGCGTACCAGTCGGTGATCGTCGCGTTCGTCAGCTACCTGTCGTGGTTCTGGCTGCTGACCCGCTACATCGCGTCGCGGCTGTCGGTGTTCACGTTCCTGTCACCGCTGTTCGGCGTCGCCTTCGGCGTGCTGCTGCTCGGCGAATCGGTCGGCTGGCGCTTCCTGTCCGCCGCGGCGCTGGTGCTGATCGGCATCGGGCTCGTCAACGCGCCCGCGCGCGACGCGCTCCGGCGTGACCTATGAAAAAGGCTGCCCGCGCGGGCAGCCTCGATGATCGTCGGGCCGGGTGTAGACCAGCGCGCTAGCCGGCCTTGCGCACCGCCGCGAGCGCCTGCGCGACGCCGACATACTCGGCCACGCTCACGTCTTCCGCGCGGCGCGCGAGGTCGAAGCCGAGCGCGTCGAAATCGATCGTCTCGCGATAGTCGCCGAGCGTGTTGCGCAGCATCTTGCGGCGCTGCGAGAACGCCGCCGTCACGATTTCGCCGAGCAGCGCGGGATCGACGTCCGGCAGCTCGTGCGGCTCGTACGGAATCATCCGCACGATCGCCGAATCGACCTTCGGCGGCGGCTGGAACGACTCCGGCGGCACGTCCATCATCTTGTCCATCACGTAGCGGTACTGCAGCATCACGGACAGGCGCGAGAACGCCTTCGAGCCCGGCTCGGCCACCATCCGCTCGACCACCTCGTTCTGCAGCATGAAATGCTGGTCGACGACCACCTCGGCGAACGTCATCAGGTGGAACAGCAGCGGGCTGGAAATGTTGTACGGCAGGTTGCCGACGATGCGCAGCGACGGCTTGTCGCCCGCCGCCGCGAGCGCGCGGAAGTCGAACGCGAGCGCGTCGCCCGCGTGCAGCTCGAGCAGCGGGCCGAAGCGCTTCTGCAGCCGGGCGATCAGGTCACGGTCGAGCTCGACCGCATGCAGCGGCGATTCGGGCGTCGCGAGCTGCGCGATCAGCGGCTCGGTCAACGCGCCGAGGCCCGGGCCGATCTCGACCATCCGCTGGCCGCGCGCCGGACCGATCGTCGAGACGATCGAGTCGATCACGCCGTGATCGACGAGGAAGTTCTGCCCGAAGCGCTTGCGCGCGAAATGGCCCTGGTGCTGTCTGCTGTTCGACATCGACTGATAAAAACGAAAACGCGATGAATGGAGTCGGGCCGGGCCGCGTCAGGCCGGGCCGCGACGGGCCGCGCGGCGATGGCGCGCCATCGTGACCGCGGTATCGAGCGCGGCGATCATGCTGCCCGGATCGGCGCGGCCGGTGCCGGCGAGATCGAGCGCGGTGCCGTGATCGACCGACGTGCGGATGATCGGCAGGCCGAGCGTGACGTTGATCCCCTCGCCGAAGGTCGCGTACTTGAGCACCGGCAGGCCCTGGTCGTGAAACATGGCGAGCACGCAGTCCGCATCCGCCAGATAACGGGGCTGGAACAGCGTGTCGGCCGGATACGGGCCGCGCGCGTCGATCCCCTGCGCCTTCGCGCGCGCGAGCGCGGGCTCGATCACGTCGATCTCCTCGCGGCCGAGATAGCCGTTCTCGCCAGCGTGCGGGTTGAGCCCCGTCACGAGGATGCGCGGCGCGGCGAGGCCGAAGTCGCGCCGCAGGTCGCGATCGATGATGGCCAGCGTGTCGAGCAGGCCGTCGATCGTCAGCGCGGCCGACACGTCCTTCAGCGGCAGGTGCGTCGTCGCGAGCGCGACGCGCAACGGCGTCGCGCCGGTGCCCGCCAGCATCATCACGACGCGCGGCGTGCCGGTGCGCTCCGCCAGGTATTCGGTGTGGCCTGTGAACGGCACGCCCGCATCGTTGATCGTGCTCTTCTGCAGCGGCGCGGTGACGATCGCGTCGTATTCGCCCGCGACCGCGCCGTCGATCGCCGCATCGAGCAGCGCGAGCACGTAGCGGCCGTTCGCCGCGTTCAGCTCGCCCGCGCGCGCGGGTGCGGCGAGCGGCTGGCCCGCGACGGCAACCCGCCCGCCGGCGACGAGCGCCGGCCAGTCCGCGCCGACCGCCGCCGCGCGGGCGGCGAGCAGCGCCGCGTCGCCGAGCACCGTGAAACGTGCGTCCGGCCAGCGCTGCGCAGCATCGCGCAGCGCCTGCACGGTCAGCTCAGGACCGACGCCCGCGGGCTCACCGGTCGTGATCGCGAGATGCAGCGCGGGCGACGTCATCGGCGGCTCGCTCAGTTCTGCTGGCCGAAGCCGCCGAGCTTGTACTGCACGTACGACGAATCGCGCAGCTCGCGCAGCCAGTCGGCATACGCCTGCTCGGCCTTGCGCTGGCCGATCGCCTGGCGCGCGATGTCCATCTGCTGCTGCACCGAGCCTTCGGACTCGCGGCGCTCCAGCACCTGGACCAGGTGATAGCCGTATTCGGTCCGCACGGGAATGCTGACCTGGCCGTCCTGCAGGTTGTTCATCGCCCGCTCGAACTCGGGCACCGTCTCGCCGGGGCTGATCCAGCCGAGATCGCCGCCCTGCGACGCCGAGCCGTCCTGCGAATAGGTGCGCGCGAACTTCGCGAAATCGCCGCCGGCCTCGATCTGCTTGCGGATGTCGATCAGCTGCTGGCGCGCCTGGCTTTCGGACTTGCCTTCGCCGACGCGCAGCAGGATGTGGCGCACATGCGTCTGCACGATCTTCGGTGCGGCGGCCGACGCGCCCTGGCTCTGGCGGCGGTCGACGAGGCGCACGATCTCGAAGCCGTCCGGCACGCGGACCAGCGTCGGGTTGACCTGGCCCGGGCGCAGCTTCGATGCGGCCGCGACGACGTCGGCCGGCAGCTCGCCCGGCGACTTGAAGCCGAGGTCGCCGCCCTTCTTCGCGTCGTTCGCTTCCGAGCTGTTCTTCGCGAGGCGCTCGAAATCCGCGCCCGACACGGCCTGCTGCAGCAGCCCTTCGGCCTTCTTCTGCGCGGCCTCGATCTCGGCCTGCGGCGCATTGGTCGACGCCTTCACGAAGATGTGCTGGAAGCGCAGGTCCTGCTGCTGCGACGCGCTCGGCCCGCGCTGGCTCGCGATATAGCTCGCGACTTCCGCGTCCGACACGGTGATCTTGCCGTCGACCTCGCGCTCGCGCAGCTTCGACAGCGTCAGCTCGGTACGCGCGTCGCCCGTGAAGACGCTCCACGGCACGCCTTGCGCCTCGATCCGCGCGCGGTACTGGTCGAGCGTCATGCCGTTCGCCTGCGCGAGGCGCTGCAGCGTCGACTGCACGGCCGCGTTGTCGACCCGGATCCCGTCGTCCTTGGCCTTCTGCACCTGGATGCGCTCGAGCACCATCTGGTTCAGCACCTGCGCGCGCATCTGGTCGAGCGGCGGCACCGGCGCATTCTGCTGCTGCAGGCGGCGCGAGATCAGGCCGACGCGCTGGTCGAGCTCGCGGCCCGTGATCACGTCGTTGTTGACGACCGCGACGACTTCATCGGTGAGCTGCGCGCCTTTCGAGCCGAGCGCCTGCGCCGCGGCAGGCGCGGCGGCGAGCAGCGCGGCGGACGCGGCGAAGCTGGAGACAACTGCCGCGAAGCGAAGGGTTTTCTTCATTGCCACTGATACTCCATTGAAATCGTGCTGATCCGGTGCCGGCGCCGTGTTCCGCTCACGGGCGCCCCGGGCGTTACTCGTAATTGCTGAAGCGTGACAGCGGCGGCGCCGCCGGCGGCAGCGGCATGTAGCCCGGCACCCCGGCGCGGAACGCGTTCACGAGGCCGTTGTCGATGCTCGACAGCCCCTTGAGCGTCAGCTGCGCCATGAACCGCGTCGACGAAGTCTGCTGTTGCGACGAGTTCACGCCGTTCGCGTACCGCTGGATACCGACCCCGAGCGCCCAGCAATCGGCGTCGTATTGTAAGCCGACCAGCCCGTCGATCACCCGGTCGCCCGAGAAGTCGTAGTTGAAGCGGCCGACCGCGTACAGCCGGCGGGTCAGCGGCCACTGCGCGGAGACCAGGAACTGGCTGATCGGCCGGCCATCCAGCGTCTGGGTCGCGCGCGTGTAGCGGTAGCCGACGTTGATCACCTTGCGCAGTTCGGGGCTGTAGCCGAAACCGATGCTCGATTTCGCGAGCTGGTTGTTGTTCTGGTTGTACTGGAACGCCGTTTCCGACATGAAACCCGAGCCCAGCTTGAGCGAGGCGCCTGCGATCAGGTCCGAGTGGCGCGCCTGCGACGCGGCCTGCGTCGGCTTCAGCGTCACGCGCTGGTCGGCGAAGTAGTACTGCTGCGCGATCATGAAGCGCGCGCGCTCGTCGCCGGTGCGCGGATCGATGAAGCGCGACGTCAGCCCGGCCGTCAGGCGGTTCGCATCGGCGATCCGGTCGTTGCCGACGAACGTGTTGGGCTGGTAGATCTCCGCGAGGCCGAAATCCGATTCCGCGGTGTCGAACAGCGGTGCGTTCGACTGGTTGCGGTACGGCGTATACACGTAGTACAGGCGCGGCTCGAGCGTCTGGATGAAATCCTGGCCGAACAGGTGCACCGAGCGGTCGAAGATCAGCCCCGAGTCGAAGCTGACGGTCGGGATCGATTCGGTGAAGCGCTTCGGATTGTTCGGCGTGCCCGACGACAGGTAGCTCAGGTCGTACGACGCGAAGTGGTACTGGACCTTCGGCACCGCGAAGTAGCCGGGGCCGTAGACGCCGTACGAGACGTACGGGTTGAACACGATCCGGTCGCCCTGCGTCGCGTCGGCCGTCGTGATGCGGAAGCGCGAATAGTCGGCTTCCATGCCGTAGTCGAAGCCGCCGACGTTGTACTTCGTGTACTTCACGTTCAACTGCGGTTCGCGGCTGTAAGGCGCGATCGACGGCGGCAGCGTCTGCCAGTGCTGGTAGCGCGCGAGCACCGACCACGGGCCGTTGTTGTACGTGAGCCCGGCCTCCTGCTGGTACAGCGTCTGCGTGCCGTTCACGAACTGGTTCGAGACGGACGCGAGCTCTTCCGGATAGGTGTTGTCCGAGACCTTGTTGAAGTAGACGTAGCCGCCGAAGCCGCTGCCGAAGTTCTGCTGGTGCTGCCAGTAGATCGCGTAGCGGTTGCGCTTCGCGAGCCGGTCGTCCGGCAGGTATTCGCCCGTGAACGAACCCGAATAGTTCGTCGACAGGTAGCGGAACGTCGCCTGCGTCTGCACCCCGCGCTTCGCGAGAATGCGCGGCGTGATCGTCAGGTCGCGGTTCGGCGCGATGTTGAAGTAGTACGGCAGCGACAGCTCGAACCCGTTGGTCGAGCCGACCGAGAACGTCGGCGGCAGCAGGCCGCTGCGCCGCTCGCCCGACAGCGGGAACGTCATCCACGGGCTCGCGAAGATCGGCACGCCCTGGAAGAACAGCACGCTGTTGCGGGCCGTGCCCTCGTCGGCGCCGGTGTCGAAGTCGAAGCGGCTGCCCTTGATGTACCACGCGGGATCCGTCGCGCACTGGCACGCGGAATACGTGCCGTTGACGAACACCGAGCGCTCGGCGTCGAGCAGGTCGACGCGCTCCGCGCTGCCCGAGCCGCCCGTCGCGGTGAAATGGTACTTAGGCGCCGTCATGAAGCCCTGGTTCGCCTCGACCTTCAGATGCGCCTCGGGCCCGCGGAACGTCGTGCCGCCGTTGGCCACGCGGACCTGGCCGAACGCGTCGGCCGTATCCGTATCCTGGTCGTAATGGATCGCGTCGGCCTTCACGACCGCGTCACCGCGGCGCAGCTCGGCCGAGCCCTTCGCGGCCAGGTCCTGGTCGGCCGTGCCGCTCGTGTGGTCGGCGATCACGAAGGTGGCCGGCTTCGCCCCCTCCTTCAGCGGATGCTCCGCGAGCTGCGGCGCGAGGCGCAGATCCCACGGCGAGTCGAGCGGCTGCGGCTGCGCAGCCGCACCCGTCAGCTGCGCGTGCGACACCGCCGGCACGAGGCCGGGCACGGCCAGGAGCGCGAGCGCGAGCCGCCGTTTGCGCGGCACCCCGTCACCGGGGAAAACATTCGGGAATAGCGGTTTGGGCGGCATCTATCGTTTGGCGAATCGCCCCTCGTCAACCCGTGCGGTCGCGCATCGCGGCCCGCGCAATCGAACCGTGACTGCGTCTGAGCGCAAACCAGGGGAGGCGATCGGGCGAACGGCGCGACAGGCAGCGGGCCTGCACGGCAGATGCTGACGCGGGGCGCGTCAAAAAAGTCGTGGGGTATTATATGGCAAGACGTTCCCCCCTCCCCCGAGTTTCATGACGCCCCCAATCGACGATTCCCGCCTCGATGCGCTCACCGCCTGGCTGCGCACGCTTGCCGAGCACTACGCCCTCGATCTCGCCACCCTTGCGCCCGCGTCCGAGGACGCCAGCTTCCGCCGCTATTTCCGCGTCGCGTCCGCGTCGCAGCCCGGCGGCTCGCTGATCGCCGTCGACGCGCCGCCGCCCGAGAAGTGCCGGGAGTTCGTCCAGGTCGCCGGGCTGCTCGCCGGCGCGGCCATCCACGCGCCGCAGGTGCTCGCCCACGACTTCGACGCCGGCTTCATGCTCGTGACGGATCTCGGCCGGACATCGTACATCTCGGTGCTCGACCCGGCCGATCCGCTCGCCGCGCGCCCCCTGATGCGCGACGCGCTCGATACGGCGATCCGTTTCCAGCTCGCGTCGGCGCCGGGCGTGCTGCCGCCGTTCGACGAGGCCTTCCTGCGCCGCGAGATGGAGCTGATGCCCGAGTGGTACATCGGCCGGCACCTCGGCAAGCCGGTCACGGACGCGATGCGCGGCACGCTCGAGCGCACCTTCGCGCTGCTGATCGCGAGCGCCCGCGCGCAGCCGCAGGGCTTCATGCTGCGCGACTTCATGCCGCGCAACCTGATGGTCGCCACGCCGAACCCGGGCGTGCTCGACTTCCAGGACGCGGTGGAAGGCCCGCTGACCTACGACGTCGTGTCGCTGCTGCGCGACGCGTTCATCAGCTGGGACGAGGAATTCGAGCTCGACTGCTTCGTGTACTACTGGGAGCAGGCGAAGAAGGCCGGCCTGCCGGTCGATCCGGACTTCGGCGAGTTCTACCGCCAGCTCGAATGGATGGGCCTGCAGCGGCACATCAAGATCCTCGGCCTGTTCGCGCGCATCAACTACCGCGACGGCAAGCCGGTCTACCTCGCGGACCTGCCGCGCTTCCTGGCTTACGCGCGCAAGGTCGCGCTGCGCTACCGCCCGCTCGCGCCGTTCGCGAAGCTGCTCGACGCGCTCGAAGGCACGACGGCCGACGTCGGCTATACGTTCTGAACGCCCTGAAGATGAGTCACCCCCTCACCACGGCGATGATCTTCGCCGCCGGGCGCGGCGACCGGATGCGCCCGCTCACCGACACCTGCCCGAAGCCGCTGCTCGCGGTGGGCGGCAAGCCGCTGATCGTCTGGCAGATCGAGCGGCTCGCGCAGGCCGGCATCGCGACGATCGTGATCAACCATGCGTGGCTCGGCGCGCAGATCGAGGCCACGCTCGGCGACGGCGCGCGCTGGGGCGTGCGGCTCGTCTACTCGGCCGAGGGCGACGCGCTCGAAACGGCGGGCGGCATCGCGCAGGCGCTACCGCTGCTCGAACGCGACGGCCGGCCCACGGTGTTCGTCGCGGTCAGCGGCGACGTGTTCTGCGAATTCGACTATCGCTCGCTCGCGCCGCGCGCGGCGCGGCTCGCCGCGCTCGACGCGCCCGCGCTGCATCTCGTGATGGTGCCGAATCCGCCGTTCCATCCGGCGGGCGATTTCGCGCTCGACGACGACGGCCGTTTGTCGCTCGACGGCGCCGCTCGCTACACGTTCGGCAACATCGGCCTGTACGACACGCGGATGTTCCGTGATCTGGCACCCGGCACGCGGTGCGCACTGACGCCGTACTACCGCGCGGCGATCGAGGCCGGCCGCGCGAGCGGCGAGCTGTACGACGGGATCTGGGAAAACGTCGGCACGCCCGCGCAGCTCGGCGAACTCGACGCACGGCTGCGCGACGCGCGCTGACCGGCAGCGGGCCGCGCCGCGCGCGCCGGCCCGCTCAAACCTCCTCGGCCTCCTCCCCGCCCGCCGCCGCGCGCTGCTGCTGCAGCGCCCACATCTGCGCATACAGCCCGTCCGCGCGCACCAGCGCGTCGTGCGTGCCGCGCTCGACGATCCGCCCGTGGTCCATCACGAGGATCTGCTGCGCGTGCACGACCGTCGACAGCCGGTGCGCGATCACGAGCGTCGTGCGATGCCGCGCGATCTGCTCGAGCTCGTGCTGGATCGCGCGCTCCGAGCGCGAGTCGAGCGCCGACGTCGCCTCGTCGAACAGCAGGATCGGCGGGTTCTTCAGCAGCGTGCGCGCGATCGCGACGCGCTGCTTTTCTCCGCCCGACAGCTTGAGGCCGCGCTCGCCCACCGGCGTGTCATAGCCTTTCGGCAAGCTCTCGATGAAATCGTGGATGTGCGCGGCGCGCGCGGCCGCGATCACCTCGTCGCGGGTCGCGGCCGGCCGGCCGTACGCGATGTTGTAGTAGATCGAATCGTTGAACAGCACGGTGTCCTGCGGCACGATGCCGATCGACGCGCGCAGCGAATCCTGCGTGACGTCGCGGATGTCCTGCCCGTCGATGCGGATCGCGCCGCCCGCCTGCCGGTCGAGATCGTAGAAGCGGAACAGCAGGCGCGACAGCGTCGACTTGCCCGAGCCGCTGTGGCCGACCACCGCGGTCGTCGTGCCCGCGTCGATCGTGAACGTGACGTCGTGCAGGATCGGCCGCGCCGGCTCGTACGCGAAATTCACGTGCTCGAACCTCACCTGCGCGCCGGCCACCGCGAGCGGCTGCGCATCCGGCGCGTCGGCGACTTCCCTGGGCGCCGACAGCAGCCCGAACATCCGGTCCATGTCGGTCAGGCTCTGCTTCAGCTCGCGGTAGACGACGCCGAGGAAATTCAGCGGAATGTACAGCTGCAGCATGAACGTGTTGATCAGCACCAGGTCGCCGAGCGTCAGCCTGCCGGCGAGCACGCCCTGCGTCGCGCGCCACAGGATGAACACGAGCCCCGTGCCGATGATCGCCTGCTGGCCGAAGTTCAGCACCGACAGCGAGTTCTGCGAACGGATCGCGGCCTTGCGGTAGCGCTTCAGGTTCTCGTCGTAGCGCTGCGCCTCCCATTCCTCGTTGCCGAAGTACTTGACCGTCTCGTAGTTGATCAGCGAATCGATCGCGCGCGAGTTCGCGCGCGAATCGAGCTCGTTCATCGTGCGGCGGAAATGGGTGCGCCAGTTGGTGACCTTCACGGTGAACACGATGTACGTGACCAGCGCGGCGAACGTCACGTACGCGTAGTACGCCTCGTACTTGACGATGAAGAAGCCGAGCACGAGGCCGACCTCGACGAGCGTCGGCAGGATGCTGTACAGCGAATACGAGATGAGCTGCTGGATGCCGCGCGTGCCGCGCTCGATGTCGCGCGACATGCCGCCGGTCTGGCGCTCGAGGTGGAACCGCAGCGACAGCCCGTGCAGATGCCGGAACACCTGCAGCGCGAGCCGGCGCACCGCGCTCTCGGTCACCTTCGAGAACAGGATCTCGCGCAGCTCGGTGAACAGCGACGTCGACAGCCGCACCAGCGCATACGCGACGACGAGCAGCCCGACGCCGCCCGCGAGCACGATCCCGGCCGACTGCTCGGCGCGGCCGAGCGCGGTGAGCTGCTGCACGCCGGCGAGATGGTCGACGATGCGCTTCATCACGACCGGCACGCCGAGGTTCGCGACCTTCGCGCCGATCAGGCAGCCGAGCGCGAACAGCACGCGCCACTTGTAGGTCGTCAGGTAAGGCAGCAGCGAACGAATGGTCTGCCAGTCGTTGCGGGGCCCGGTTTGAAGCGGCGCGGGCTCGCCGGAAGCAGGAAATCGGCGCATGGGGATCGGGGCGGTCGGCGGTGCGCGGCCGGGCTGCACGACCGCCGGCTCGCCCGCTTTCTCGTACAATTTGCGAACGTTGTATTGTCGCAGAAGCCGGTTCGCGCCGCTGTCGGCGGCCTGCCCGGCCACCCGCGCGGGCCGGCGCGTTTTATTACAAGGATGAAAGCCTCACCATGACCGACTCCCCGCTCGACCTCCCGCAAAAACAGCCCGCCCTGCGCGTCGTCCCGCAACCGTCCGACGCGAACGTCCACGGCGACGTGTTCGGCGGCTGGATCATGTCGCAGGTCGACATCGCCGGCTCGATTCCCGCGAGCCAGCGCGCGAACGGCCGGGTCGCGACCGTCGCGGTCAATTCGTTCGTATTCAAGCAGCCGGTGTTCGTCGGCGACCTGCTGAGCTTCTATGCGACCGTCACGCGCACCGGCAACACGTCGGTCACGGTCGACGTCGAGGTGTACGCGCAGCGCATGCGCCTTGCCGGCGAAGTCGTCAAGGTGACCGAAGCGACCCTCACCTATGTCGCGACCGGCGCGGACCGCAAGCCGCGCTCGCTGCCGCCGCTCGACTGAGGCCCGGGCCGGCACGGCCGCCGCGTCAGTGGGTGGTCGTCAGCCCG
The DNA here is from genome assembly GCF_004343775.1 of Burkholderia sp. SRS-46. GTDB lineage: Bacteria > Pseudomonadota > Gammaproteobacteria > Burkholderiales > Burkholderiaceae > Burkholderia. Next base: position 431,304 of record NZ_PTXL01000006.1, read on the forward strand.
AATTCCCGCATCGCCGGCAGGAAATCGTGGTTCAGCTTCGGCTTGCGCGACAGCTTGACCAGCACGTAGCGCTGGAACGGCGCGAGCCGCTGCCATTGCACGACGTCCGGCGCCGGCAGCCCCGCCAGCGCGCTCTGCTGCACCAGCGCGTCGGGCACCCGCTCGGTGCTGCGCCAGGTCGGCCGGTCGTCCGGCTGGAACCAGCTCGGCTCGAGATCGGCGTGCGTGCGCAGCATCTCGAACAGCGCGTGGTCGAAATTGGGTTCGATCGCGGTGTCCTCGTCGGCCGGGAAGCGGGCGAGCAGCTTGCGATCCTCGAGCGGCAGCAATTGCCACTGCTCGAGCGAGATCCGCAAACCGAAGCGGTCGAGGTTGAAACGCACGATCATCGGGATGTACGTGAAATTTTCCGATGAATCGCGTTCGAAATTGAAGAGCAACGGCGTGTCGCTGAGTCCCATGGCGTGACCTGAAGTGGCGAATACCGGCGCGGCCGGCCTGCCTGAGGTATTTTAGAACCTCTGCGCGCGAACGGCGGCCCGATCGGCGTTCCGCCCCGCGCGCGTCCAACGTCCAACCAACGGAGCCTGTGTGAATCCGACCGAATCCGCCGAACCGCGCGGCGCGATCGAGCTGCCCGTGCGCCGCACGCGCGGCGACGCCGCCGAGACGGCGATCGACCACGTCGGCCAGGAATGGCCGGTCGCGCTCGTCTTCAACGGCATTTCCCACGCGGTGATGATGTGCACGCCGCGCGACCTCGAGGCATTCGCGGTCGGCTTCGCGATTTCGGAAGGGATCGTCGCGCGCGGCAGCGACATCAAGGACATCGAGGTGATCCTGCACGTCGACGCGCCGCTGCCGCACGCGGAAGTCCACCTGGAAGTGGTCCAGCAGGCGTTCGCCGCGCTGAAGGACAAGCGCCGCGCGCTCGCCGGGCGCACCGGCTGCGGCGTGTGCGGGATCGAAAGCATCGACCTGCTCGACCTGGCGCCGGAACGGGTGCCCGACACCGGCTTCCTCGCGCGCCTCGCGCCCGACGCGCTCGCGCGCGCCGCGCGCGAGCTGCCGGCCCACCAGGCGCTGACGCAGCTCACCGGCGGCCTGCACGCGGCCGCGTGGTGCGACGCAACAGGCGCGATCCGCGCCGCGTTCGAGGATGTCGGCCGCCACAACGCGCTCGACAAGCTGATCGGCTCGCTCGTGCTGGCGCGCGCCGACACGACCGACGGCTTCGTGTTCCTGTCGAGCCGCGCGAGCTACGAGCTGGTGCGCAAGGCGGCGCGCGTCGGCATGCCGATGGTCGCGACGATTTCGGCGCCGTCGTCGCTCGCGATCGCGATCGCGCGACAGGCCGGGCTGCGGCTCGTCAGCTTCTGCCGCGCGACCGGCTACGTGGATTACGACACCGTGTGACCCAACTCGGCGCCCGCCGGCTCGCGCCCGGCCGGCGCGGGCGGCGCGGGCGGCGCGCTGGCCGGCTCGCTGGTGCGGTTGCCGAGGTAGTCGGTCCAGTAGCGCTGCTCGGTGTCGTACAGCTTGCAGCGGCGCGCCGTGTCGAAATACCAGCGCCAGCTGAAGGGCTGCACGACGATGCGCCCGGGCAGCATGTCCTCCAGCTTCGCCTGTGCGGGCTTGAGCTGGTAGAGCGGCACGCTCATGTCGACGTGGTGGGCGGTGTGCTCCATGATGTGGTGCAGCAGGCCGCCGATGCCGAACCGGAACGTCAGGTGCAGCGTGGTCGACACGAACGGCGCGGCATTCGACCACTCGGCCCGGTTCGCATGCCACGCGATGCGCGGATCGGTGTGGTGCACATACACGACGAAGCCGATCATCGAGCACCAGAACAGGAACGGCACCAGCACGGCGGTCGCGAGCAGCAGCGCGACCGGCTGCCGCGTCGCCAGCGCCACCCACACGACGGCGCCGATCCACACGGCCGCGAAGCCGGTCACCAGCAGGCAGTCGCGCCGGAACACGGGCCGCGACGCGCCGATATAGGTCTTGGTCGGGAAATACATCCGCAGCCACCAGACCTCGACGAGATAGTAGAGCCCGGGCGCCCAGCCGCTTCGATAGATGCGGTCGAGCAGGCGGCGCACCGGCGACAGCGCGGCGAACTCCGCCGGCGTATGCGGCGCCCACACGAAATCGAAGCCCTTCAGGTTCGTGTAGCCGTGGTGCACCACGTTGTGGCCGACTTCCCACAGGCTGTACGGCGTCAGCGACGGCAGGAACGCGATGCGGCCGAGCCAGCGGTTCAGCCGGCGATCGGGCGTGAGGCTCTGGTGGCACGCGTCGTGCCCGATGATGAAGAGCCGCCCGGTGATGAAGCCGGCGGCCATCCCGCACGCGATCTTGCCGACGATCGACGGGATCAGCAGCGCGCCCGCGAACGCCGCGAACAGCAGCAGGTAGTCGAGCACGAGCAGCGCGACCGGGCGCGCGATCTCGCGCGTCGCGAACGGCACGAGCCACGTGCGGATGATCTTGCGATGGGGGATCGGCGCGTCGGGACGAACCGGTGTCTGGGAATCGTTGTTGACCATGATGCAGCAAGGCGCGCGAGCCGCGCGCCCCCGAAAGTAAACCAGCCGTGCGACGTGCACGGCGCGAACGCATGAAACGGATGCCGGCTAGCGCGACATCATGTTCATGCTGACGTTGTGCATCACCCACAGCGTCCCGAAGATCAGGATCAGCGCGGTGAGCACCGTGTAGCTGAACGCCATCACGTTCCAGCGCTGGCTGGACGAGGTGTTCATGTGCAGGAAGTACACGAGGTGCACGAGGATCTGCACGAACGCGAGCACCGCGAGCGCGATGATCGCCGCCTTCGGCGCCAGCATGCCGCCCATCACGAGGCCGAACGACGCGGCCGTCAGCAGCACCGACAGCACGAAGCCGACCAGGTAGCCGCGGGCCGTGCCGTGCGCTTCATCGTGGTGAATGAGTTCCGAATGGGCCATTTAGATCACGCTCGCGAGATAGACGAAGGAAAACACGCAGATCCAGACGATGTCGAGGAAGTGCCAGAACAGGCTCAGGCACATCAGGCGCCGGACGTCGCGCTCGGTCATGCCCGGGCCGCGCGCGATCTGCACGACGAGCACGACCATCCACAGCAGGCCGATGGCGACGTGCAGCCCGTGCGTGCCGACCAGCGTGAAGAACGCCGACAGGAACGCGCTGCGCTGCGGGCCCGCGCCTTCGGCGATCAGGTGCGAGAACTCGCGCATTTCCATCGCGAGGAACGCCGCGCCGAGCACGAACGTGACCGCGAGCCAGACGAACACCGTGCCGCGCCGGCGGCGCTGCGCGCCGAGCATCGCGAAGCCGTACGTGATGCTCGACAGCAGCAGCATGGCGGTCTCGAGCGCGACGCCCGGGATGTCGAACAGGTCCTTCGCGGTCGGGCCGCCCGCATACTGGCCGCCGAGCACCGCGAAGGTCGCGAACAGCGACGCGAAGATCACGCAGTCGGTCATCAGGTACAGCCAGAACCCGAACACCGAGTGCGACGGCGGATGATGGTGCGCCGCCGGATGGCGGGCAGCGCCCGCGAGAGTGTGAGATGACATCAGTTCGCCTCCAGTTCGGCTTCCGGCGACGGTGCGCGCATCCGCACGCCCGTGCGTTGTTCCTCGATCTTGCGGACGGTATCCGCCGGAATGAAATAGCCTTCGTTGTCCTGTGCGCTGTACAGCACCACCGTTGCGACGATGCCGACCAGGCCGGCGATCGCGAGCCACCAGATGTGCCATACGAGCGCGAAGCCGAGCAGCAGGCTGAACACGCCGACGAACAGGCCCGCGCTGGTATTCGACGGCATGTGGATGTCCTCGTACGTCACGTGCTTGCCGAGCCCGAGGCCCTTCGCCTTGCGATACGCGAGCTCGTCGAGTTCATGCACGTCCGGCGTCACCGCGAAGTTGTAGACCGCCGGCGGCGACGACGTCGCCCATTCGAGCGTGCGGCCGTTCCACGGGTCGCCGGTCGCGTCGCGATACTGCGGCAGGTGACGGTTGCGCCAGCCGACCCACACCGAGGCGACCTGGCACACCACGCCGAGCGCGATCAGCACCACGCCGCACGCGGCGGCGATCAGCCACGGCTGCCAGGCCGGGTTGTCGTAGTGGTTCAGGCGGCGCGTCATGCCCATGAAGCCGAGCACGTAGAGCGGCATGAACGCGACGTAGAAGCCGACGAGCCAGCACCAGAACGCGCGCTTGCCGAATTTCTCGTCGAGCCGGAAGCCGAACACCTTCGGGAACCAGAAGTGGACGCCCGCGAAATAGCCGAACACGACACCGCCGATGATCGTGTTGTGGAAGTGCGCGATCAGGAACAGGCTGTTGTGCAGCACGAAGTCCGCGCCGGGAATCGCCAGCATCACGCCGGTCATCCCGCCGAGCGTGAACGTGACCATGAAGCCGATCGTCCACAGCACCGGCGTCGTGAACTCGACGCGCCCGCGGTACATCGTGAACAGCCAGTTGAAGATCTTCACGCCGGTCGGGATCGCGATGATCATCGTCATGATCCCGAAGAACGCGTTCACGTTGGCGCCCGAGCCCATCGTGAAGAAGTGGTGCAGCCACACGAGGAACGCCAGCACCATGATCGCGCACGACGCGTACACCATCGTCTTGTAGCCGAACAGCGGCTTCTTCGAGAACGTCGCGATCACTTCCGAATAGATGCCGAACGCGGGCAGCACGAGGATGTACACCTCCGGATGGCCCCACGCCCAGATCAGGTTCAGGTACAGCATCGCGTTGCCGCCCGCCTCGTTCGTGAAGAAGTGCATGTCGAGGTAGCGGTCGAGGCCGAGCAGCGCGAGCGCGACCGTCAGGATCGGGAACGTGGCCATGATCAGCACGTTCGAGCACAGCGCCGTCCACGTGAACACCGGCATCTTCATCAGCGTCATGCCGGGCGCGCGCATCTTGATGATCGTCACGAAGAAGTTGATCGCGGTGATCAGCGTGCCGACGCCGGAGATCTGCAGCGCCCACAGGTAGTAGTCGACGCCCACGCCGGGGCTGAACTGCAGCTCGGAGAGCGGCGGATACGCGAGCCAGCCCACCTGCGCGAATTCGCCGACCACGAGCGAGATGTTCATCAGGATCGCGGCCATCGCCGTCATCCAGAAGGAGAGCGAGTTCAGGAACGGGAACGCGACGTCGCGCGCGCCGATCTGCAGCGGCACGATCAGGTTGAAGAACGCGACCAGCAGCGCCATCGCCATGAAGAAGATCATGATCACGCCGTGCGCGGTGAAGATCTGGTCATAGTGGTGCGGCGGCAGGTAGCCGGGGCCGTTGTACGCGAGCGCGAGCTGCAGGCGCATCATCACCGCGTCGGCGAAGCCGCGCAGCAGCATCAGCACGGCGACGACCAGGTACATCACGCCGATCTTCTTGTGATCGACCGACGTCAGCCATTCGCTCCATAGCCATTTCCAGCGGCCGGAGACCGTCAGCGCGGCGACGATGCCCAGCACGACGAGCCCCATGAAGGCGCTCGCCCCCATGATGATGGGCTGGTCGAACGGGATCGCCGAAAGTGTGAGTTTGCCGAACATGCGTTACCCCTTCGTCGTACAGGCGGCGTCCTTCAGGTCGAGGACGTGGCCGTCGTTGTATTTCGCGATGATGTTGTGAAAGAGCTTCGGATCGACGGTCGAGAAGTAGCGCACCGGCGCCTTCTCGCTCGGCTGCGCGACCGCGCTGTACGCGGTCATGTCGAGCCGGTCGGACGATGCCCTGACCTTGCGCACCCATGCGTCGAACTGCTCGCGCGGCTCGGCGAGCGTGCGGAACTTCATGTCGGAGAAGCCGCGGCCGCTGTAGTTGGCGGACACGCCCGCGAAGTCACCCGCCTCGTCGGCGATCAGGTGCAGGCGCGTCTGCATGCCGGCCATCGCGTAGACCTGGCTGCCGAGCTGCGGAATGAAGAACGAGTTCATCACCGAATCCGACGTGATGCGGAAGTTCACCGGCGTGCCGACCGGAATCGCGAGCTGGTTCACCGACGCGATGCCGAGCTCCGGGTAGATGAACAGCCACTTCCAGTCGAGCGCGACGACCTCGACATTGATCGGCTTGACCGACGATTCGAGCGGCTTGTACGGGTCGAGCTCGTGCGTGGTCTTCCACGTGAGGATGCCGAGGAACAGGATGATCAGCGTCGGCACCGTCCAGATCACGACCTCGATCGCGGTCGAGTGCGACCATTCCGGCGCATAGGTTGCGTTGCGGTTCGACGCGCGGTAGCGCCACGCGAAGAACAGCGTGAGCAGGATCACCGGCACGACGACGATCAGCATCGTCCATGTCGACGTCGCGATCAGCGCTTTCTCCGCGACGCCCACCGCGCCCTTCGGGTCGAGCACGTGAAGATCGCTGCATCCGGCCAGTCCCGCCAATATCGCGGTGACGGGGGCCGCCCGCGCACCGCCGGTGATTCGTCTGATCATCGTTCGTTTGCCTGAGTGTCGTTGAAAAGGACGGCCGGGTCGGTCGTGCACCACCGTCGCGCGGCGCGTGTCGACCGCGGCGACCTGCGCGCGAACTTTACGGAATGTTGCGGCGGGGCATCTTGATGGCGAACAAACTTCGCCCATTTCCGCTAAAACGAGCCGACGGCAGCGGCAACGCCGGCTCGGTCGATGGCCGGTAACCGCCGATGGGACAAGGGATTCAGGCGCCGGGGCGCGCCGCCCGCGACGGGCGAATTGAGGGGACGAAAGGGAAAAATCGCGGTGATGCACCGCGACATGAATGGCGCCGCGGCGGGTGGCGGACGCAAAAGAAACGCCCCGCGGGCGCGGGGCGGAGTCACTTCAGGCCGGCGCGGCGGCGGGCATCGGCCGCGCGCACGCGGGCCGCGTCAGTCGAACTGGCGGAAGTCCGGCTTGCGCTTCTCGAAGAACGCGGTCATCGCCTCGCGTGCTTCCGGCGCGCGCAGCATCGCGCTGAAGTGCTGCGCTTCCTGCGCCATCCGCTCGGCCACCGGCGCGCCGCCGGTGTCCTTCAGCAGCGCCTTCGTCACGCGCAGCGACGAGGCCGGCAGCGCCGCGAGCTTCGCCGCCTGCTTCGCCGCGAACGCGTCGAGCTCGGCGGCCGGCAACACGCGGTTGACGATGCCGATCCGGTGCGCTTCCAGCGCATCGAACGCCTCGCCGAGCAGCAGCTTCTCCGCGGCCACCTGATGCCCGGCCAGGCGCGGCAGCAGCAGGCTCGACGCGGCCTCCGGGCACAGCCCGAGCTGCACGAACGGCAGCGAGAAGCTGGCCGTGTCGGCCGCGTAGACGACGTCGCAATGCAGCAGCATCGTCACGCCGACGCCGACCGCCACGCCCGGCACCGCGGCGATCACCGGCTTCGACGCGCTGCTGATGCGCGCGAGAAACTGGAACACCGGCGCGCTGTCGTCGTTCGGCGGGGTCTTCAGGAAATCCTCGAGATCGTTGCCCGCGCTGAAGTTGCCGTCGCTGCCGCGCAGCAGGATCACGCGGATCGCCTTGTCTTCCTGGGCGTCGCCGAGCGCGTCGGCCATCGTCTGGTACATCGCCGCCGTGAGCGCATTCTTCTTCGCCGGGCGCGCGATCGTGATCGTCATGATGCCGTCGGCGCGTTCAATCTGGATATCGGTCACAAGCGTCTCCTTTGCTGTCCTCGACCGGAATGAAAAAAGCGGTGCGCGAGCTCGTGGCCCGCGCACCGCGATCGATACTGCCTCGCTTACAGGCGTTCGATGATGCCTGCGGCGCCCATGCCGGTGCCGACGCACATCGTCACCATGCCGTACTTCAGGTTGCGGCGACGCAGGCCGTGCACGACGGTCGCGGCGCGGATCGCACCGGTCGCGCCGAGCGGATGGCCGAGCGCGATCGCGCCGCCCAGCGGGTTGACCTTCGACGGATCGAGGCCGAGATCGCGGATTACCGCGAGCGACTGGGCCGCGAACGCCTCGTTCAGCTCGATCCAGTCGAGATCGTCCTGCTTCAGGCCCGCGGCCTTCAGCGCGGCCGGAATCGCTTCCTTCGGGCCGATGCCCATGATTTCCGGCGGCACGCCGCGCACCGCGAAGCTCACGAAGCGCGCGAGCGGCGTCAGGTTGAATTCCTTCAGCACCTTCTCCGACACGACGAGCAGCGCACCGGCGCCGTCCGACGTCTGCGAGCTGTTGCCGGCCGTGATCGAGCCCTTGTTCGCGAACACCGTGCGCAGCTTCGCGAGGCCTTCGAGCGACGTGTCCGCGCGCGGGCCTTCGTCGAGCGCGATCGTACGCGTCTTCACGTCGATCTCGCCGGTCGCGAGGTTCGGGAAGCGCTCGGTGATCGTGTACGCGGCGATCTCGTCGTTGAACTCGCCGGCCTGCTGCGCGGCGAGCGCCTTGCGGTGCGACTCGAACGAGAACGCGTCCTGGTCTTCGCGGCTCACCTTCCAGCGGTCGGCAACGCTCTCGCCGGTCATGCCCATCCCGTACGCGATGCCGAAGTCTTCGCTGCGATCGAAGATGTGCGGCGACATCGACGGCTTGTTGCCCATCATCGGCACCATGCTCATCGATTCGCAGCCGCCCGCGAGCATCGCGTCCGATTCGCCGACGCGGATGCGGTCCGCCGCCATCGCGAGCGCGGTGATGCCCGATGCGCAGAAGCGGTTGACCGTCACGCCGGCGACCGTGTTCGGCAGGCCCGCGAGCAGCGCGCCCATCCGCGCGACGTTCAGGCCCTGCTCGGCTTCCGGAATCGCGCAGCCGATGATCGCGTCCTCGATCAGCTTGGTGTCGAAGCCCGGCACCTGTGCGACGGCCGACTTGATCGCGTGCACCAGCAGCTCGTCCGGGCGCGTGTTCTTGAAGACACCGCGCGGAGCCTTGCCGATCGGCGTGCGGCTGGCGGCGACGATGTATGCGTCTTGCAGTTGTTTGCTCATTTCAGACTCCTTGCCTGTCCACTCGCTCAGTTACGCACCGGCTTGCCGGTCTGCAACATGCCCATGATCCGTTCCTGCGTCTTCTGCGTGCCGAGCAGGTCGACGAACGCGCGGCGCTCGAGCGCCAGCAGCCATTCCTCGTCGACCAGGCTGCCCGCCTCGACGTCGCCGCCGCACACCGCTTCCGCGATGCGGCTCGCGATCAGGAAATCGTGGTCGCTGATGAAGCGGCCGTCGCGCATGTTGACGAGCGATGCCTTGATCGTCGCGATCGCCGAGCGGCCCGCCACCGGCACGTCCTTCGCCTTCAGCGGCGCGCGGTAGCCGGTGTCGGCCAGCGCCCGCGCTTCCTTCTTCGCGGTGTCGAGCAGCTCGAACACGTTGAAGACGATCGTGTCGGACGGCTTCACGTAGCCCATCGCGCGCGCATCGTGCGCAGACGCCGAGACCTTCGCCATCGCCGCGTTCTCGAACGACTTCGTGGCGAACTTCAGGATCTCGGTGGTCGCGTTCGCGGCCGTGGCGGCATCCGCCGCGCGCAGCGCCGCTTCCTTCAGGCCACCGCCCGCCGGCACGAGGCCGACGCCCACTTCGACGAGACCGATGTAGCTCTCGACGTGCACCACGCGCTTCGCGCTGTGCAGCATCAGCTCGCACCCGCCGCCGAGCGCGATGCCCGACACGGCTGCGACGACCGGCACGTTCGCGTACTTCACGCGCAGCATGCCTTCCTGGAACTTCTTCACGAACGGCTCGATGCCCTTCGCGCCGCCCATCATGAACGCGGGCATCGCCTCTTCGAGGTTCGCGCCGGCCGAGAACGGGCCGCCCGGCGTGCCGAGCTTCAGCGACGTCGGCTGCCAGATCACCACGCCCTTGTAGTCCTTCTCCGCGAGCTCAATCGCCTGCACGAGGCCGTCGATCACGCTCGGCCCGATCGTGTTCATCTTCGACTTGAACGACACGATCACGACGTCGTCTTCACCGGCACGGTCGTCGACCCATGCGCGCACCGCGTCGGTCTCGAACAGCGTCTTGCCGTAGGTCTTCGGGTCGGCGCCCGCTTCGCCGAGCAGCGGCGCGCGGAACACCTGCTTGTTGTAGACCGCGAGGTCCGAACGCGGCACGAAGCGCTTCGCTGCCGGCGCCCACGAGCCTTCGGCCGTGTGCACGCCGCCCTTCTCGGCCACCGGGCCTTCGAGCACCCACGACGGCAGCGGCACGTTCGCGAGCGCCTTGCCGGCCGCGATGTCTTCCTGCACCCACTCGGCCACCTGCTTCCAGCCGGCGGCCTGCCAGCCTTCGAACGGGCCTTCGTTCCAGCCGAAGCCCCAGCGGATCGCGAGGTCGACGTCGCGCGCGTTGTCGGCGATCGACTCGAGATGCACGCCGATGTAGTGGAACACGTCGCGGAAGATCGACCACAGGAACTGCGCGTGCGGATGGTCCGTCTCGCGCAGCAGCTTCAGGCGCTCCGCCGGCGGACGCTTCAGGATGCGGGCGACCGTCTCGTCGGCCTTCGCGCCGCCGTCGACATAGGTGCCCGTCTTCGCGTCGAGCACCTTGATCGCCTTGCCTTCCTTCTTGTAGAAACCGCCGCCCGTCTTCTGGCCGAGCGCGCCCTGCTTCACCAGCTCGGCGAGCACGGCGGGCGTCTGGTAGACCGGGAAGAACGGATCGTCGGCGAGGTTGTCCTGCATCGTCTTGATCACGTGCGCCATCGTGTCGAGGCCGACCACGTCCGCGGTGCGGAATGTCGCCGACTTCGCGCGGCCGAGGCGGCTGCCGGTCAGGTCGTCGACTTCATCGAAGCGCAGGCCGAACTTGGCGGCCTCGGTGATCACCGCGAGGATCGAGAAGATGCCGACGCGGTTCGCGATGAAGTTCGGCGTGTCCTTCGCGCGCACGACGCCCTTGCCGACGACGCTCGTCAGGAACGTCTCGAGCTGGTCGAGGATTTCCGGGCGCGTGTGCGCGGTCGGGATCAGCTCGACGAGGTGCATGTAGCGCGGCGGGTTGAAGAAGTGCACGCCGCAGAAGCGCGCCTTCAGCTCGTCGGAGAAGCCGTCCGACAGCGTCGTGATCGACAGGCCCGACGTGTTGGTCGCGAAGATCGCGTTCGGCGCGATGTGCGGCGCGACCTTCTTGTACAGGTCGTGCTTCCAGTCCATCCGCTCGGCGATCGCCTCGATCACGACGTCGCACTCGGCGAGCTTCGCGATGTCGTCCTCGTAGTTCGCGGGCTCGAGGTATTTCGCGTCGTCCTTCACGCCGAACGGCGCGGGCGACAGCTTCTTCAGGTTCTCGATCGCCTTCAGCGCGATCGCGTTCTTCGGGCCTTCCTTGGCCGGCAGGTCGAACAGCAGCACGGGTACGCGCGCGTTGACGAGATGCGCGGCGATCTGCGCGCCCATCACGCCGGCGCCCAGCACGGCGACCTTGCGAATGATGAAATTGCTCACGGGATATCTCCGGAAAGTGCCGCGCAGCGCGGATCGTATGAAAAACGGCGCGGCGATGTAGGTACCTGGAACCGTATCGGCCGGGCGGCGCGCGGTGCGCACGCCGCCCGGCGTCCGATCAGAACAGCGACTCGTCGACTTCCATCATCGTCTTCGAGCCGGCGCGCGCGGCGCGGATCGTCGATGCGGTCTCGGGCAGCAGGCGCGCGAAGTAGAAGCGCGCGGTTGCGAGCTTCGACTTGTAGAACGGATCGCCCGACGCTTCCTTGTCGAGCGCGAGGCGCGCCATGCGGGCCCAGAAGTACGAGAACACGAGGTGGCCGACGGTGCGCAGGTACGGCACGGCGGCGGCGCCCACTTCGTCCGGGTTCTGCATCGCCTTCATGCCGATTTCCATCGTCAGCTTCTGCACCTTCTCGCCGATGTCGGCGAGCGGGTTGACGAACTCGGACATCTCCGGCTTCACGCCTTCGGCCTCGACGAAGTCGGACACGATCTTGCCGAACTTCTTCAGCTTCGCGCCCATGTCGCCGAGCACCTTGCGGCCCAGCAGGTCGAGCGACTGGATCGAGTTCGTGCCTTCGTAGATCATGTTGATCCGAGCGTCGCGCACGTACTGCTCCATGCCCCACTCGGAGATGAAGCCGTGGCCGCCGTAGATCTGCATCGCGTGGTTGGTCGACTCGAACGCGTTGTCGGTCAGGAAGGCCTTGATGATCGGCGTGAGCAGCGCGACGAGGTCGGCCGCTTCCTTGCGCACCGCTTCGTCACCGTGCGACAGCTCCTTGTCGATCTGCAGCGCGGACCAGTACGTGAATGCGCGCGCGCCTTCCGCGTACGCCTTCTGCGTGAGCAGCATGCGGCGCACGTCCGGGTGCACGATGATCGGGTCGGCCGGCTTGTCCGGTGCCTTCGGGCCCGTCAGCGAGCGCATCTGCAGGCGCTCCTTCGCGTACGTCAGCGAATTCTGGTAGGCGACTTCCGTGAGGCCGAGGCCTTGCATGCCGACGCCGAGGCGCGCGGCGTTCATCATCACGAACATCGCGTTGAGGCCCTTGTTCGGCTCGCCGACCATCCAGCCCTTCGCGTTGTCGAGGTTCATCACGCAGGTCGAGTTGCCGTGGATGCCCATCTTGTGCTCGATCGAGCCGCACTTGATGCCGTTGCGCTCGCCCGGCTCGCCCGATGCGTCGGGGATGAACTTCGGCACGATGAACAGCGAGATCCCCTTCGTGCCTTGCGGCGCGTCCGGCAGGCGCGCGAGCACGAGGTGGATGATGTTCTTCGACATGTCGTGCTCGCCGCTCGAGATGAAGATCTTCGTGCCGCTGATCGAGTACGAGCCGTCGCCGTTCGGTTCGGCCTTGGTGCGCAGGATGCCGAGGTCGGTGCCGCAGTGCGGCTCGGTCAGGCACATCGTGCCGGTCCATTCGCCGGACACGAGCTTCGGCAGGTAGCGCTGCTGCAGTTCCGGCGCGCCGTGCGCGTGCAGGCATTCGTAGGCGCCGTGCGACAGGCCCGGATACATCGTCCATGCCTGGTTCGCCGAGTTCAGCATTTCGTAGAGCGCGTTGTTCACGAACGCGGGCAGGCCCTGGCCGCCGTAGTCCGGATCGCAGCCGAGCGCCGGCCAGCCGGCCTCGACGTATTGCTGGTAGGCCGCCTTGAAGCCGGTCGGGGTCGTCACGACACCGTCGCCGACGTACGTGCAGCCTTCACGGTCGCCGACCTGGTTCAGCGGGAACAGTACCTCGGAGCAGAACTTGCCCGCTTCTTCGAGGACCTGGTTGATCGTGTCGGCGTCGAGGTCCGCATGCTTGGGCATTTGCTTGACTTCGGCTTCGACGTTCAGAAGCTCGTGCAACACGAATTGCATGTCGCGCAGCGGCGCGGCGTACTGTCCCATGACTCTCTCCAAAGTAGGGCTATCGCTCGAGCTCCCGGCGGGCGGATCACGCGCCGCTAACGGCTCTCGCTCTGATACGAAACAATCGTCTTTTCCAGCGCGGCCCACGTGAGGCGCACGGCATCCGGCGAATGCAGGAAACGTGCGTCGTGATGCAGGCCGAGCGTGAAGCTGTACAGCTCGAAGAGCATCAGGTCCGGATCGGAATCCGCACGCAGATGGCCTTCGTCCTTCGCCTGCGAAATGGCGCGCAGCAGCGCGGCGCGCCAGGCGGTCACGCTCCCGATCAGTTGCTCGCGCACGGGGCTGTCCGGCCGGTCGTCGTATTCGACGGCGCCGCTGATGTAGATGCACCCAGTCGTCACCTCCTGGATGCGCTTCTCGATCCAGCGCGCCAGCATCGCCCGCAGGCGCGGCAGTCCGCGCGGCTCGCGCAGGCTCGGAAAGAACACCTCGTTTTCGAAACGATGGTGATACTCGCGCACGACTTCCACCTGCAGGTCTTCGCGCGATCCGAAGTGCGCGAACACGCCGCTCTTGCTCATCTGCATGCGCTCGGCCAGCAGGCCGATCGTCAGCCCCTCCAGCCCGTCACGGCTGGCGAGGTCCAAAGCAGCTTCGAGTATCGCGGCACGCGTCTGTTCGCCTTTTCGCATAGCTATTTCTGTAACCGTTCGGGGGTTCAAATAAAATCGAACGGCCGTACTATTATTGAGTGCGACCGCCCGCGAAACAAGGAAATTATTAGAAACTGGTGTCTAACCGAGTCGCTATTTTGCGCGATTCGGGCGGCCTTGGAAGCGATTTTCCGCACGGCCGTGCTGAAAGATGTGAAGCGCCTGCTTAATCGTAGCCGCCGACTGTCAGCGCCTTCATTGCGGTGCGGTATGCCGTATAGGCGAGCCAGTTCAGGATACGCTCGCCCAGCGGACGCGCCGCGTAGCGCGCCGGGTCGATCGCGCGGCCGTCGGCGAACGCGGCGGCGATCGCGTCGCGCAGCTCGTTCGTCACCGTGTCGTGCCGCACCAGCACGACATTGGCCTCATTGTTCAGCATCAGGCTCAGCGCGTCCAGATTCGACGAGCCGACCGTTGCCCAGTTGTCGTCGATCACCGCGACCTTGCCGTGCAGGATCGTCTTGTCGTATTCGGCGACGCGCACGCCGGCGCGCAGCAGCGCGTGATACAGGAACGGCACCGCGGTATCGAGCGACGCGAACTCGTTGCGGCCGATCAGGATCCGCACGTCGACGCCGCGCCGCGCGGCGCCGGTCAGCGCGCGGCGCAGCTTGCGGCCCGGCATGAAATACGGGTTCGCGAGCAGGATCTGCTGGCGCGCCTGGCCGATCGCGGCGAGATACGCCTTCTCGATCGCGCGGCGGTTCACGACGTTGTCGCGCGCCACGAACGCGACGCTCGGCGCGGTCACGATGCGCAGCGCGCCGGCCTTGATCCAGCGGTGGCTGCGCATCCAGCGGCGGAACACGTCCGGGAACGCCTCGCCGCCGGCGAGCCCCGCCGCGTATTGCGCATACGGCTTGTGGCCGAACTGGATGCGGTGCCATTGCAGCTCGAACGCGGCGCGCACGTCGGACACGGCGGGCCCCACCATCTCGACGCTGAAGTCCCAGCGCGGATAGTCGAGCGTCGCGCCGCTCTGCGCGCGATCGTCGACGATGTTGATCCCGCCGCAGTACGCATACGCGTGATCAATGACGGCCAGCTTGCGGTGCGTGCGCGAGAAGCCGAAGCGGCCGAACAGGTAGCGGTTGTAGATGCAGTGCTCGATGCCGGCCTGCGCCCACGTGTCGAACAGCGGCAGGCGCGCGGTGCCGATGCCGTCGGTGATCACGCGCACCCGCACGCCGCGTTGCGCGGCTCGCAGCAGCGCGTCCGACACGGGCCGTCCGGCCGCATCGTCGCAGAAGATGTAGGTTTCGAGCATCACGTGCTCGCGGGCGGCGTCGATCCGCCCGATCAGCGCGGCGAAGAACGCGTCGCCGCCCTGGCACAGCCGCACGGTATTGCCCGACGTGAACGCCAGCCGCGATGCGGAGCCCCGCTCCTGCAGGAACATCTGACGCAGCTGCGCGAAGCGCTTGCGGGCCTCGCCGTTCATGTGGATCCGGGCGACCGGCTTTCGGGCGACCGGCTATCGGGCGACCGGCTTTCGGGCGAGCGATCCGGCCCGGCGCGCTCGGGCAACTGCAGGATCGCCTCGGCGTTCGACGGCGAGAAGCAGCGCGCCGCCGCGTCGCGATACGGCAGCCATGCATAGTCGACGTGCTCGCGCGGCGCGAGCGTCACGTCGATGCGACGCGGCACGCACAGGCCGAACCAGTGCTCGGTGTTGCGCGTGACGCCCGGTGCGTAGCGATGCAGATACTGCGGGTAGATCGTGTATTCGATCCGGTGCCGCCAGTCGACGAGCGCGCTCGCGGGCACGCCCGGACTGCCGACCACGATGCCCGTTTCCTCGGCCACTTCGCGCGCGGCGGTGACGGCGAGCGGCTCGTCGAGCGCGTCCTTCGAGCCGGTGACCGACTGCCAGAACTCGTGCTGGTCGGCACGCTTGATCACCAGCACGTCGAGCTCGGGGGTATAGATCACGACGAGAACGGATTCGGGGATTTTCGGCGACTTCGTCATCTTTGTTTCATACGGCGCGCCGAACGTGCGGCGGGTGCTGCGACTGTACCGCAAAAAACGAAAAAGGCGCACCATGGCGCCTTTTTCATCATGCGTCGCGCGTGTCGCCACGCGCGCGGCAAAAGCGAAGGAGACCTTACGCCTTCGGCTGTTCCGGCTGACGCAAGCGGATGTGCAGCTCGCGCAGCTGGCGCTCGTCGACCGGGCTCGGCGCCTGCGTGAGCAGACACTGCGCGCGCTGGGTCTTCGGGAACGCGATCACGTCGCGGATCGAATCGGCGCCGGCCATCATCGTGACGATGCGGTCGAGACCGAAGGCGATGCCGCCGTGCGGCGGCGCGCCGTACTGCAGCGCGTCGAGCAGGAAGCCGAACTTGAGCTGCGCTTCTTCCGCGCCGATCTTCAGCGCGCGGAACACCTTGCTCTGCACTTCCTCGCGGTGGATACGCACCGAGCCGCCGCCGATTTCCCAGCCGTTCAGCACCATGTCGTATGCCTTCGCGAGGCAGCGGCCCGGATCCGTCTCGAGGTATTCGAGATGCTCGTCCTTCGGGCTCGTGAACGGGTGGTGCGCGGCGACGTAGCGCGCGTCTTCGTCGTCGTATTCGAACATCGGGAAGTCGACGACCCACAGCGGCTTCCAGCCCGCCTCGACGAGGCCGTTCGCCTTGCCGAATTCCGAGTGGCCGATCTTCAGGCGCAGCGCGCCGAGGCTGTCGTTGACGACCTTCGCGCGATCCGCCGCGAAGAAGATGATGTCGCCGTCTTCCGCCGCGGTGCGCTCGAGGATCGCCGCGATCGACGCGTCGTGCAGGTTCTTGACGATCGGGCTCTGCAGGCCGTCACGGCCCTTCGCCTTCTCGTTGACCTTGATCCACGCGAGGCCCTTCGCGCCGTAGATGCGCACGAACTCGGTGTAGCCGTCGATGTCGCCGCGCGACAGCTCGGCGCCCTTCGGCACGCGCAGCGCCGCGACACGGCCGTCCTTCGCGTTGGCCGGCGTGCTGAACACCTTGAATTCGACGTCCTTCATCGCGTCGGTCAGCTCGGTGAACTCGAGCTTCACGCGCAGGTCCGGCTTGTCCGAGCCGAAGCGCGCCATCGCTTCCGAGTACGGCATGACCGGGAAGGTCGCAGCCAGCTCGACGTCGATCGTCGTCTTGAAGATGTGACGGATCATGTCCTCGAACAGGTCGCGGATTTCCTGCTCGCCGAGGAACGAGGTCTCGCAGTCGATCTGCGTGAATTCCGGCTGACGGTCGGCGCGCAGGTCCTCGTCGCGGAAGCACTTGGTGATCTGGTAGTAGCGGTCGAAGTTGGCGACCATCAGCAGCTGCTTGAACAGCTGCGGCGACTGCGGCAGCGCGAAGAACTGGCCCGCGTTCACGCGCGACGGCACGAGGTAGTCGCGCGCGCCTTCCGGCGTGCTCTTCGTGAGCATCGGCGTCTCGATGTCGATGAAGCCCTGCTCGTCGAGGTACTTGCGCGCCTCGATCGCGACGCGGTAGCGCAGGCGCAGGTTGTGCTGCATCTGCGGGCGGCGCAGGTCGAGCACGCGGTGCGTGAGGCGCGTCGTTTCCGACAGGTTGTCGTCGTCGAGCTGGAACGGCGGCGTGACCGACGCGTTCAGCACGGTCAGCTCGTGGCACAGCACTTCGATCTTGCCGCTCTTCAGGCCGGCGTTGACCGTGCCTTCCGGACGGTTGCGCACGAGGCCCTTCACCTGGACGCAGAACTCGTTGCGCACGCCTTCGGCGGTCGCGAACATCTCCGCGCGATCCGGATCGCACACGACCTGCACGAGGCCTTCACGATCGCGCAGGTCGATGAAGATCACACCGCCGTGGTCGCGGCGGCGCTGCACCCAGCCGCACAGCGACACGGTTTGGCCCAGCAGGTGTTCGGTCACGAGACCGCAGTATTCAGTTCGCATCGACATGATGTTTGCTTTCGTTCGGTTTGATCAACGGGCGCCGCAACGCGGCCCGGGCAATGATTCTTTACAGCGGCGGCTCGACGGGGCGGCGGGCGGGCGCCGGAGCCGGCGCCGGGGGCGCCACCACGCCCATCGAGACGATGTACTTCAGCGCGGCATCGACCGACATGTCGAGTTCGATGACTTCGCTCTTCGGCAGCATCAGGAAGAAGCCGGACGTCGGGTTCGGCGTGGTCGGGATGTACACGCTCACGTATTCTTCCGTCAGATGATTGATCACGTCGCCGCCGGGCGTGCCGGTCAGAAACGCGATCGTATACGAGCCACGGCGCGGATATTCGATCAGCAGCGCCTTGCGGAACGCATTGCCGCTGCTCGACAGCAGCGTGTCCGACACCTGCTTGACGCTCGTGTAGATCGGGCCGACCACCGGGATGTGGCGCACGACCGCGTTCCACCACGTGACGAGCTTCTGACCGATGAAGTTCTGCGTCGCGAGCCCGACGACGAAGATGAACGCGAGCGTCAGCACCGCGCCGATCCCCGGCACGCGGAAGCCGAACATCCGCTCCGGCTGCCACGACTCCGGCAGCAGGAGCAGCGTCTGATCCATCGTGCCGATGATGAGACCGAGCACCCACAGCGTGATCGCGAGCGGGACGAGAACCAGCAGGCCGGTCAGAAACACCGATTTCAGGGTCGTCTTTTTCATCATCTGCCGTCAAAAAACCGCGCCGGCGGCGCGAATTGCGCGCGGCCCGGACGGGCCGCGACAGTCAACTGCCGGCCGCGGGTGTCGCCGCCGGCGCAGGCGCGCTCGCCACGGGGGCGCTCGCCGTGCTGTCCGTGCTCGGCGCCGGCGCGGCGGCCGGTGCCGCTTCACCCGACGCGGGCGCGCTCGCCGTCGCGCTGGCACCGCCCGAGCCGCCACGGAAATCGGTGACATACCAACCCGAGCCCTTCAGCTGAAAGCCCGCAGCGGTCAGCTGCTTGCGAAATGCATCCTTCCCGCATTCGGGACATTGCGACAGCGGCGCGTCGCTCATCTTCTGGAGCACGTCCTTGGCGAAACCACACGCTTCGCATCGATAGGCGTAGATCGGCATGATTTTTTCCCGCAGAAACTAGAAACGGCTTGCAAAACCTTGAATTATATCCGAAACCCCGACCCGCCCCGGCAATCGCTGCGACGCGCCGGCGTCAGCGGCGGCGCCACGTGAGCCAGCGCTCGCGCCCGTCGAACACGGGCAGCGAATCGGCCACCGGCAGATCCTCGATCAGTTCGAAGTGCGGCCCGAGCAACACGTCGAGTTCCGCGCGGTCGATGCCGAACGGCGGGCCCTTCGGGGTCGCGCCGACAAAGAAGTAGCCGGCCAGCACGCCGCCCGCCGGCAGCAGCGCGGCCATCTTCTGCGCATAGTCGGCACGCCGGTCGCGCGGCAACGCGCACAGAAATGCGCGCTCGTAGACCCACTGCACGTCGAACGGCGGCGCATACGCGAAGAAATCCGCCTGCTCGACCACGCCGGCGTGCGCGCCGAGCTGCGCCTGCGCGGCGGCCACCGCCTGAGCGGCGAAATCGATCGCCCGCACGGGCCAGCCGGCCTGTGCGAGCCACCCCGCTTCCTGCGCGCTGCCGCAGCCGGGAATCAGCACCGCGCACGGCTCGCGACGGCTCGCGAACGCGCGAAAGCCGTCGGGCACGCCGCCATATTCCCACGGCGTCACGCCGCGCGCGAAGCGCTCGTCCCAGAACGATGCGTGACCGGGGTCGCGCGTCGAGAAATCCGCGGCGCCCGGGGTAGCCGGCGGGGGTTCGCGGGTCGGGTCGGACATGGCCACTCTCCTTCTTTACGTCACGCGCTGTAAGCGAGCGCGAGCAGCACCCGCGCGACCAGCGCGCCGACGCCCACGGCCAGGCCGAAGATCAGCAGCGCCTGCAGCAGCCGGTTGGTGCGCTTCTGCTCGACCAGGACCTGCCGCATCAGCTCTTCGCTCGCCGCGCGCGGCGCGTCGTGGCGCGCCGCGATCGCGTGGTGAATCAGGCGCGGCAACTGCGGCAGCGTCTTGCTCCACTGCGGCGCCTCGACCTTGAAGCGCTCGTACCAGCCGCGCAGGCCGATCTGCTCGGTCATCCAGCGTTCGAGATACGGCTTCGCGGTCTTCCACAGGTCGAGTTCGGGGTCGAGCGAGCGGCCGAGCCCCTCGACGTTCAGCATCGTCTTCTGCAACAGCACGAGCTGCGGCTGGATCTCGACGTTGAAGCGGCGCGACGTCGAGAACAGCCGCATCAGCACCTGGCCGAGCGAGATGTCTTTCAGCGCGCGGTCGAAATACGGCTCGCACACCGCGCGGATCGCGCTTTCGAGCTCCTCGACGCGCGTGTCCGGCGGCACCCAGCCCGATTCGAGGTGCAGCGTCGCGACGCGGTGGTAATCGCGCTTGAAGAACGCGAGGAAGTTCTGCGCGAGGTAGTTCTTGTCGAAATCGGACAGCGCGCCGACGATCCCGAAATCGAGCGCGATGTAGCGGCCGAACGTTTTCGGGTCGAGGCTCACCTGGATGTTGCCGGGGTGCATGTCCGCATGGAAGAAGCCATCGCGGAACACCTGCGTGAAGAAGATCTCGACGCCTTCGCGCGCGAGCTTCTTGATGTCGACGCCCGCCGTGCGCAGCGTCTCGACCTGGCTGATCGGCACGCCGGTCATGCGCTCCATCACGAGCACCTGCGACGTCGAGAAATCCCAGAACATTTCCGGCACGAGCAGCAGGTCGAGGCCCGCGAAGTTGCGGCGCAGCTGGCTGCCGTTCGCGGCCTCGCGCATCAGGTCGAGCTCGTCGTGCAGGTACTTGTCGAATTCGGCAACCACCTCGCGCGGCTTCAGGCGCCGGCCGTCGGCCCACATGCGCTCCGTCCAGATGGCGATGTCGCGCATCAGCGCGAGATCCGAGTCGATCACGGACAGCATGTTCGGGCGCAGCACCTTCACGGCGACCGACTTGCCCGCATGCACGCCCTGCTTGAGCTTGGCGAAATGCACCTGCGCGATCGACGCGCTCGCGACCGGCTCGCGCTCGAATTCGTCGAACAGCTCGTCGACCGGCGCGCCGAGCGATTTCTCAATGATCGAGATCGCGACCGACGAATCGAACGGCGGCACCTGGTCCTGCAGCTTCGCGAGCTCGTTCGCGAAATCGACCGTCAGCAGATCGCGGCGCGTCGACAGCACCTGGCCGAACTTCACGAAGATCGGACCGAGGCTCTCGAGCGCGTGGCGCAGCCGCACCGCAGGCGGATCGGAATAGCGGCGGCCGATCGTCGTGATGCGCAACAGCAGCTTCACGCGGCGGTCATCGATCCGGGACAGCATGACCTCGTCGAGGCCGAAACGGATGACGGTGTAGACAATCTTGATGAAACGGAAAATGCGCATGCCCGGCGGCCCTCAGTGCGTGCCGCGCGGGCTGCCGCCCGCACGTACGCCGGTTTTTTGTTCGAGTCGCTCGACCCGCTTCTCGACGCGGGCGAGCGCGTCGCGCGCGCGCGCCAGCTCGGCGTCGAAGTCCGCGAGCGACGCACGCCGGACCACTTGCGGATTCTCGTCGAGCCAATACTCGGCGAGAGAATCGAGCACATTGCGGCCGGTGCGGCGCGCGCGGGCGCCGGCGTCGCGCACGACCGTCGCGATCCGGTGCGCCGCCGCGTCGCCGACCAGCTTCGCGAGATCTTCTTCCGGTTCCCAGCGCAGGTGCTCGGCCAGCTTCGCGATCTGCGTCGCGAACTCCGCGTCGCCCTCGATCTTCACGTGCTTCATCACGGCCTGCTGCCCGCCCTGCAGGAACGCGGCCACGGTGTCGCCGGCCAGCGCGATCGACACGTCGACGTGTTGCGCCTCCTGCGCTTCGACCGCGCCGAGATAGCCGTCGGGCTGCACCAGCAGCGTGAGCGTGACGGGCGGCACGTCGAGGCGGGCAGTCTTGCCCACATAGGGAATCAGGCGGTCACGCGCCCAGGATTCGCGCGCGAGCAGGTGATTGACAGCAGCAGCAAAAGGCTTGGCGGCAAAGGTCATCGGGCTGGGAAAGAAAAAACCCGCGCGGGCCGGACGCCCGCGCGGGTTTCTATTGTAACGTCGGATCGGCCGCGACCCATGTCCGACCGCAAGCCCGGGCGGCAAGCGGTCGCAGCCGGCGCTCAGTGGGCGCTCAATGTGCGTTGAGCTGCTGGATCCCCGCGAGCAACCAGCCCTGGCCACCCGACTTCGTCAGGTTCCAGACTTCGTCGAACGGCGCGGCCGGCGCGCTCGCCGATTCGCGGATCAGGCCGTGGAAGCGGACGCTCGCCGACTGCTCGATGCCGCGATCCTCGATCGCGACCAGCTCGGCGTCGAGCTGCACGACGTCGGTCTGGTTCGCCTCGTTGCCGCGCGAGTCCAGGTCGATCTTGATCTCCGCGAACATTTCAGGCGTCGTGAACTCGCGGATGTCCGCCAGGTTGCCCTGGTCCCACGCGGCCTGCAGGCGCACGAAATAGACCTTGGCGCTGCGCACGAACGCTTCGGTGTCGAAGCCCGCCGGCACTTGCAGCGGTGCGGCTGCCGCACCCGCCGCTGCCGCGCCAGCCGCGCCCCCGCCGAACACGCCCTGCGCTTCGTTCGCGTAGCTGCTGCCGTTGCCGGCCTGGAACGACGGGCCTTGCGTGTAGTTGCCCGACGCCGAGCCGCCCGCCGAATAAGCCGGCTCGTTCGAGCGGCGGCGGTTCATGAACTTGCGGATCAGCCAGATGCCGACCGCCGCGAGCAGCGCGATCACGATCAGGTTCGACATCATGCCGGCGAACGCCTCGCCCAGACCGAAGTGCGACAGCAGCGCCGCGATGCCGAGGCCGGCCGCGAGGCCGGCGATCGGCCCGAGCCAGCGCGAGCGGTTGGGCTGCGCGGCCGGCGCGGGTGCGGCCGGGTTCGCGCGCTGCGCCTGCGACGGCGCGGCCTGCTGCATCGGCTGCTGCGCGGGCGGCGTCGCCTGGCGCTGCGTGACGGTGGAGTTCTGGCGGCCCATGCTGCGTCCACCGCCCACCCGCTTGGCTTCAGCGTCGAGCGATGCGAACGTGCCGGCCGTCAGCAGGCCGACCATCAGCAGCGTGCCGAGCCGTCGCGCCCAGGGCTTCGACGGCTTGCTACGGTTGAACAACGTGCGCGATTGGGACATCAGCATCTCCAGATGTAAGGCAAATGTATGGAAAGAACCCCTTAGTACTTGGTTCCCACGTGTAAAGCTACCACGCCACCTGACAAATTGTAATATTTGACGGCATCGAGGCCCGCTTGTTCCATCATCGTCTTCAGTGTGTCCTGATCGGGATGCATGCGGATAGATTCGGCAAGATACCGGTAACTGTCGGCATCTTTCGCGAACTTGTCGCCAAGCCACGGTAATACTTTGAAAGAATAGACATCGTACGCTTTTTTCAGCGGCTCCCAGACTTTCGAGAATTCCAGCACCATCACGCGGCCGCCCGGCTTCGCGACGCGGCGCATCTCGGCAAGCGCGGCGTCCTTGTGCGTCATGTTGCGCAGCCCGAACGCGACCGTGACGACGTCGAAGTAGTTGTCCGGAAACGGGATTTTCTCGGCGTCGCACAGCAGCGACGGCGTCACGATGCCCTTGTCGAGCAGCCGGTCGCGGCCGACGCGCAGCATCGATTCGTTGATGTCCGTGTGCCAGACCTCGCCCGTCGGCCCGGCGGCCTTCGCGAACGCCTTGGTCAGGTCGCCCGTGCCGGCCGCGATGTCGAGCACCCGGTAGCCGGGGCGGACATTCGCCTGCGCGATCGTGAACGCCTTCCACGCGCGGTGCATGCCCGCCGACATCAGGTCGTTCATCAGATCGTAGTTGCTCGCGACCGAATGGAACACGCCCGCCACTTTCTTCGCTTTATCGTTTTCCTCGACGCTTTCGAAGCCGAAGTGGGTTTTGCTCATCGCGGTGATCCTCAGTAAATGGCAAGACGGCGCCGAGAGCCGGCGCCGTCGTTCAGTGGCAGTGGCCGTGCGACGCGCCCGCCGCCGGCATCGGGGCGTCGCGCTCGACGCCCGCCGCCTTCAGTTTGTCGAAATACTCGCGCCAGAGCGCGTCCTGGCGCGTGGCCAGCTCGTACAGAAAGTCCCACGAATAGATGCCGGTCGAATGGCCGTCGGAGAACGTGGGCTGCAGCGCGTAGTTGCCGACGCCCTCGAGCGCGGTGATCGTCACCTCGCGCTTGCCGGTCTGCAGGGTTTCCTGGCCCGGCCCGTGGCCGCGCACCTCGGCCGACGGCGAATAGACGCGCATCAGCTCGAACGGGATGCGGTAGCTCTCGCCGTTCGGATATTGCAATTCGAGCACGCGCGACACCGCGTGCACGACGACGCCCGACGGAATCGGGGTCGTGGAAGTCAAACCGCTCATGGCTGCCTCGAATCGGTCACTCGTTGAATCTCTTCACGCACCGCATTGTGCAGCAACGTGGCCTGCGCGGTGCGCAGGCGCAGCAGCGCCTCGGACACGCTGCGCTGCCGCGGCGCCCACACCGGCTGCGGGAAATGCGCGTCGTTCGAGAAGCGCGGGATCACGTGCCAGTGCACGTGCGGCACCACGTTGCCGAGGCTCGCGAGATTCACCTTGCTCGGCTGCATCACGCGCCGCACCGCGCGCTCGACCGCGCACACGACATCCATCACGCGGGCGCGCTCGGCGTCGCCCAGATCGGAGAACTCGGCGACGTGCGCGCCCCAGATCACCCGGCAGAAGCCCGGGTAGTCGTGCTCGCCCGTCGCGAGGACGACACGCAGCGCATCGTCCTGCCACAGCACCTCGCCGCCGTCTTCACGGCAAAACACGCATTCCATCGTCGGCTCCTGTCGATCGGAATCGGCGCGAGGCGCTGGCGCGCCCGGCTCCGCTCCCATGCATCGCTAGTCGTGCGTTCAAGCCCGCATTAGACCAGCACGCGCTCGATCCCGCCATGGTTCGCGCGTGCGACATAGTCGGCCATCCAGTTCTCGCCGAGCACCTGGCGCGCGATCTCGACGACGATGTAGTCGGCCTCGACGTTCGCATCCTCGTTGTAGCGCGACAGGCCCTGCAGGCACGACGGGCAGCTGGTCAGGATCTTCACGTCCGCGCCGCTCGCCGCCGGCGCCGGCGCACCGCCGGCCACGACCGGGATGCTGCGCAGCTTGGCCGCGCCCTTGCGGATCTCCTCTTCCTTGCGGAAGCGGACCTGCGTCGACACGTCCGGACGCGTGACCGCGAGCGTACCCGACTCGCCGCAGCAGCGCTCGTTCTTCTCGATCTTGTAGCCGTCCTTCTCCGTGCCCATCAGCTCGTTGACGAGCTTGACCGGGTCCATCGTCTTGATCGGCGTGTGGCACGGGTCGTGATACATGTAGCGCGTGCCCGTCACGCCGTCGAGCTTCATCCCCTTCTCGAGCAGGAACTCGTGGATGTCGATGATCCGGCAGCCCGGGAAGATCTTGTCGAATTCATACCCGGCGAGCTGGTCGTAGCAGGTGCCGCACGACACGACCACCGTCTTGATGTCGAGGTAGTTCAGCGTGTTTGCAACCCGGTGGAACAGCACGCGGTTGTCGGTGACGATCTTCTCGGCCTTGTCGTACTGGCCCGAGCCGCGCTGCGGGTAGCCGCAGCACAGGTAGCCCGGCGGCAGCACCGTCTGCACGCCCGCTTCCCACAGCATCGCCTGCGTCGCGAGGCCGACCTGCGAGAACAGGCGCTCGGAGCCGCAGCCCGGGAAGTAGAACACCGCTTCCGAATCGACGGTCGTCGTCTTCGGGTTGCGGATGATCGGCACGATCTTGTTGTCCTCGATGTCGAGCAGCGCGCGCGCCGTCTTCTTCGGCAGGTTGCCCGGCATCTTCTTGTTGACGAAGTGGATCACCTGCTCGACGACGGGCGGCTTGCCGACGGTCGCGGGCGGGTGCTGCGTCTGCTTCGTCACGACCTTCTTCAGCATGTCGTTCGCGAAGCGCTGCACCTTGTAGCCGGCCCCCATCATCACGCTGCGCGCGATGTTGATCGTCTGCGGATTGGTCGCGTTCAGGAAGAACATGCCCGCCGCATTGCCGGCGTTGAACTTCTTCTTGCCCATCTTGCGCAACAGGTTGCGCATGTTCATCGTCACGTCGCCGAAGTCGATCTTCACCGGGCACGGCGTCGCGCACTTGTGGCACACCGTGCAATGGTCGGCCACGTCGTTGAACTCGTCCCAGTGCTTGATCGACACGCCGCGCCGCGTCTGCTCCTCGTACAGGAACGCCTCGACCAGCAGCGACGTCGCGAGGATCTTGTTGCGCGGGCTGTACAGCAGGTTCGCGCGCGGCACGTGGGTCGCGCACACCGGCTTGCACTTGCCGCAGCGCAGGCAGTCCTTCACCGAATCGGCGATCGCGCCGATGTCGGACTGCTGCATGATCAGCGATTCGTAGCCCATCAGCCCGAAGCTCGGCGTATACGCGTTGCGCAGGTCGGCGCCGTCGAGCAGCTTGCCCTTGTTGAAGCGGCCGTTCGGATCGACCCGCTGCTTGTACGCGCGGAATTCGGCGATCTCGTCGTCGGTCAGGAACTCGAGCTTCGTGATGCCGATACCGTGCTCGCCGGAGATCACGCCGTCGAGCGAGCGTGCGAGCGTCATGATGCGCGCGACCGCCGCGTGGGCGTCCTGCAGCATCTCGTAGTTGTCGGAGTTGACCGGCAGGTTGGTGTGGACGTTGCCGTCGCCCGCGTGCATGTGCAGCGCGACGAACACGCGGCCGCGCAGCACCTGCTTGTGGATCGCCTGCGCCTCGTCGAGGATCGGCTTGAACGCGCCGCCGTTGAAGATCGCGCGCAGCTCGGCGCGGATCTCCTGCTTCCACGAGATCCGCACCGTGCGGTCCTGCGTGACGTGGAACACGTTCACGCCCGGCTGCTGGTCGACGCGATCCGCGAACTTCTCGGCGAGCGCCTCGTAGCCGAGCTGCACGAGGTAGTGCTGCGCCTCGCGCAGCGGCAGGTCGAGCCGGTCGCGCACGAATTCCCAGCGCGCGCGCACCCGCTTGAGCAGCTCGAGCGCCTGCTGCACACGGTCTTCCAGCAGCTCGGCGCTCGGGATCTCGCTCGCGTCGTCGGACTTGCCGAGCGGCAGGTTGCCGGTGCGGAAGAACGCTTCCAGCGCGTCGACCAGCTGCAGCTTGTTCTTCAGCGACAGCTCGATGTTGATCCGCTCGATGCCGTCGGTGTACTCGCCCATCCGGTTCAGCGGGATGACGACGTCCTCGTTGATCTTGAACGCGTTGGTATGCTTCGCGATCGCGGCCGTGCGGCTGCGGTCGAGCCAGAAGCGCTTGCGGGCCTCCGCGCTGACCGCGACGAAGCCCTCGCCGCTCTTGCCGTTCGCCATCCGGATGACTTCCGACGTCGCGTGCGCGACCGCATCGGCGTCATCGCCGACGATGTCGCCGATCAGCACCATCTTCGGGAACGCGTTGCGCTTGCTCTTGGTCGCGTAGCCGACCGCGCGCAGGTAGCGCTCGTCGAGGTGCTCGAGGCCCGCGAGGATCGCGCCGCCGTGCTTCGACGTCTCGAACAGGTAGTCCTTGATCTCGACGATGCTCGGGATCGCCTCGCGCGCCTGGCCGAAGAACTCGAGGCAGACGGTGCGCGTGTGCGCGGGCATCTTGTGCAGCACCCAGCGCGCGGACGTGATCAGCCCGTCGCAGCCTTCCTTCTGCACGCCCGGCAGGCCCGCGAGGAACTTGTCGGTGACGTCCTTGCCGAGGCCTTCCTTGCGGAACCGGCGGCCCTCGATCTCGAGCATCTCGCTCTTCAGCAGCTTCTCGCCCGGCGCGTAGGCGCCGTCGAACCACTTCAGCTCGAAGCGCGCGACCGGAATGTCGTGGATCTTGCCCTGGTTATGCTCGTGGCGCGTGACTTCCAGCCAGTTGCCGTCCGGGTCGACCATCCGCCACCAGGCCAGGTTGTCGAGCGCGGTGCCCCACAGCACGGCCTTCTTGCCGCCCGCGTTCATCGCGACGTTGCCGCCGATGCACGACGCGTCGAGCGAGGTCGGATCGACCGCGAACACGTAGCCGGCCGCTTCGGCCGCCTCGGTCACGCGGCGCGTGACGACGCCCGCGCCGGAGAAAATCGTCGCCACCTTGTGCGGCACGCCCGGCAGCTCGGTCAGCTCGACCGCGCCGAGCTGCTCCAGTTTTTCGGTGTTGATCACGGCCGAGAACGGCGTGAGCGGTACCGCGCCGCCCGTGTAGCCGGTGCCGCCGCCGCGCGGGATCACCGTCAGGCCGAGCTCGAAGCAGGCCTTGATCAGGCCCGCGATCTCGGCTTCGGTATCGGGGGTCAGCACGACGAACGGATATTCGACGCGCCAGTCGGTCGCGTCGGTCACGTGCGACACGCGCGACAGCCCGTCGAAGCGGATGTTGTCCTTCTGCGTGCAGCGGCCGAGCGCCTTGGTCGCGCGGCGGCGCAGCTCGGCCATCTTGTCGAATTCGTCCGCGAACGCGTCGACCGCGCGCTGCGCGGCGGCCTCGAGCATCCCGACGCGCACCGCGCGCTCGCGGCCGGCATCGTCCTGGTGGGCGGTGAGGTCGGCGCGGCGGCGCTTCTCGATCTCGCCGAGGCGGTGGTTCAGCGCCTCGATCAGCAGCGCGCGGCGCTTCGGGTTGTCGAGCAGGTCGTCCTGCAGGTACGGGTTGCGGCGCACGACCCAGATGTCGCCCAGCACCTCGTACAGCATCCGGGCCGAGCGGCCGGTGCGGCGCTCGGCGCGCAGCTCGTCGAGCACGGCCCACGCTTCCTCGCCCAGCAGGCGGATCACGATCTCGCGATCGGAGAACGAGGTGTAGTTGTACGGAATCTCACGCAGACGGGGCGCGGGGTCGGCGGCGACGGCGGCGGCCGCGCCATGCGGATCGAATACTTGTGGTGCGTTCATGTTCGGACGACTCGGAGGGCCGATGCACCGGACGGGGGCGTCGGCAAGCGCGTGGGCGCAATCTTGGGGAAATCTGTTCTGTTACCAGGCGGGCGACTGCGTTGCATGGGACCGGAGCGGGCGCTCAAGCGCCAACACCGGTCGACATAGCCTGGCGGCACTCGGGGCCATCAGCACGATCGCGCGCAGCGCGCATGCCGTTCCGCCGCGGGGCTGGCTGCGCGCGGCGACGGCTTCAAAAGGGCGATCCGAGGGTGCCTCTGCATCTTCCGATCCTTGATTCAAAACGGAATTCTAACTCATGATCGGGCATCGCGTGAGCGGTCGGACAGGCCGTGGGGGTATGGCCGGAAGCCCCGCCAGCCGGGCCGCAGCGCGGTTTCGTACGGCCATTCGCCGTCCGTCCGGTCGGTAACCGGCCGGTTAAGCCGGCCAAAAACCCGGCGGCGGCCCGCAATACGGTACGCATTCGCATGGGCTGGGAGGCAACGGTGCCTTGGCGCTATCATTGATCTTTTACGTCTGCATCCGCACTGCACGCGAGCGCCCATGGCATCCCACGACTATCTGAAGAAAATCCTCACCGCGCGCGTCTACGACGTCGCGATCGAGACGGAGCTCGAACCGGCCCGCAACCTGTCGGCCCGGCTGCGCAACCCGATCTACCTGAAGCGCGAGGACAACCAGCCGGTGTTCTCGTTCAAGCTGCGCGGCGCGTACAACAAGATGGCGCACATTCCGGCCGAAGCGCTCGCGCGCGGCGTGATCACCGCGTCGGCGGGCAACCACGCGCAGGGCGTCGCGTTCTCGGCCGCGCGCATGGGCGTGAAGGCCGTGATCGTCGTGCCGGTCACGACGCCGCAGGTGAAGGTCGACGCGGTGCGCGCGCACGGCGGCCCGAGCGTCGAGGTGATCCAGGCCGGCGAGTCGTACAGCGACGCATACGCGCACGCGGTCAAGGTGCAGGAAGAGCGCGGCCTCACGTTCGTCCACCCGTTCGACGATCCTTACGTGATCGCCGGCCAGGGCACCATCGCGATGGAAATCCTGCGCCAGCACCAGGGCCCGATTCACGCGATCTTCGTGCCGATCGGCGGCGGCGGGCTCGCGTCCGGCATCGCCGCGTACGTGAAGGCGGTGCGCCCGGAGATCAAGGTGATCGGCGTGCAAGCCGAGGATTCGTGCGCGATGGCGCAGTCGCTGACGGCGGGCAAGCGCATCGAGCTGAGCGAGGTCGGCCTGTTCGCGGACGGCACCGCGGTGAAGCTCGTCGGCGAGGAAACCTTCCGGCTCTGCAGCGAATACCTCGACGGCGTCGTGACGGTCGACACCGACGCGCTGTGCGCGGCGATCAAGGACGTGTTCCAGGACACCCGCAGCGTGCTCGAGCCGTCCGGCGCGCTCGCGGTCGCGGGCGCGAAGCGCTACGCGGAGCGCGAAGGCATCGAGAACCAGACGCTCGTCGCGGTCACGTCCGGCGCGAACATGAACTTCGACCGGATGCGCTTCGTCGCGGAGCGCGCGGAAGTGGGCGAGGCGCGCGAGGCCGTGTTCGCGGTCACGATCCCCGAGGAACGCGGCAGCTTCAAGCGCTTCTGCTCGCTCGTCGGCGAGCGCAACGTCACCGAGTTCAACTACCGGATCGCCGATGCGCAGGCCGCGCACATCTTCGTCGGCGTGCAGATCAAGCGCCGCGGCGAATCGGCGGAGATCGCCGCGAACTTCGAGTCGCACGGCTTCAAGAGCGTCGACCTGACGCACGACGAGCTGTCGAAGGAGCACATCCGCTACATGGTCGGCGGCCGCTCGCCGCTCGCGCTCGACGAACGCCTGTTCCGCTTCGAATTCCCCGAGCGCCCGGGCGCGCTGATGAAGTTCCTGTCGTCGATGGCGCCGGACTGGAACATCAGCCTGTTCCATTACCGCAACCAGGGCGCGGACTACAGCTCGATCCTCGTCGGCCTGCAAGTGCCGCAAGCCGACCACGCGGAATTCGAACGCTTCCTCGCGGCGCTCGGCTATCCGTACGTCGAGGAAAGCAGCAATCCGGCCTACCGCCTGTTCCTGTCGTAACCCTGTCGCCACCGTCACGCACCATGAATCCCGAACATTCCCCGCTCGGCAAGGCGACCGTCTACCACAACCCGTACGACGCGTCGCTGCTGTTCCCGATCCCGCGCGCCGGCGCGCGCGAGCAGATCGGCATCACGTCCTCGCTGCCGTTCTTCGGCACCGACATCTGGAACGCGTACGAGCTGTCGTGGCTCAACGCGCGCGGCAAGCCGCAGGTCGCGGTCGCGACCTTCTACGTGCCGGCCGAATCGCCGAACATCGTCGAATCGAAGTCGTTCAAGCTGTATCTCGGCTCGTTCGCGCAGACCGCGTTCGAATCGACGGACGCGGTGCGCGACACGCTGAAGCGCGACGTGTCGGCCGCGTGCGGCGCGAGCGTCGCCGTGCAGCTGGTGTCGCCGCACGACTTCCGCAAGCTCGAGATGGACGAGCTCGACGGGCTGTCGCTCGACCGCCTCGACCTCGACACCGACATCTACGAGCCCGATCCGTCGCTGCTCACGGCCGCGCTCGACGAGGCGCCGGTCGAGGAGACGCTCGTGTCCGACCTGCTGAAATCGAACTGCCCCGTGACCGGCCAGCCGGACTGGGGCAGCGTGCAGATCCACTACGTCGGGCCGCAGATCGACCACGCGGGGCTGCTGCGCTACATCATCTCGTTCCGCAATCACACGGGCTTTCACGAGCAGTGCGTCGAGCGCATCTTCCTCGACATCCTGCACGCGTGCAAACCGGTGAAGCTCGCGGTGTACGCGCGCTACACGCGGCGCGGCGGGCTCGACATCAACCCGTTCCGCACCAACTACAACCAGCCGATGCCGGACAACGCGCGCACCGCGCGGCAGTGACGGACCGCCCCTCCTGACGCGGAGGGGCCTCGCCGCCCGGGGTCAGGCCTGCAGCGGCCGCTCCGGGAGGATTTCCACCAGGCGCAGCAGGTAGCCGTCGGGGTCCTGAACCAGCATCTCGATCTGGCCGTGCTCGATGTCGTCCTGCCGATACCAGGACGTGCGCGGCTCGACGAACAGCGCCACGCCGGCGGCACGGAGCCGGCCGAGGATCGGTTCGAGCGACTCGACCTCGATCTGCAGATTGATCCCCCGCCCGAACGGGCGCTCCAGCGGGCCCGTCCGCCAGCTCTCCGGGCCGTGCTGTTCGAGCATGAGCTGGCCCCCCCCCGATCTCGAGATACGCGAAGCCATCTTCCGGGCGCTCGAAGCGGATCCGGAATCCCAGCACGTCACGATAGAAGCGCACGCTTCCGGCAAGGTCCGAGCAGATCAGCTCCGGCACCAGGGCAGCCCGTTCGATGTTTTTCCTCTCGGCGAAGTCATGCGGCACGTTACACGAACGGGCGGAATGCGTTGCGGAGGTTGCGGCAGTGCGGCGGATCTCGATCCTTCACCCCGAGCCCCGCACATGACAAAACGGGCCCGGCGCACGAATGCGCCGGGCCCGTTGCATATCGGCTCGCCGTCGGCGGCTTACTTCGCCGGCGCCTTGTACGCGATGCAGTCCACCTCGACCTTGCAGTCGATCACCATGCTCGACTGCACGCATGCGCGCGCCGGCGGATGCTCGCCGAAGTACGACACGAACACCTTGTTGAACGACGCGAAATCGCGCGCGTCGTCGAGCCACACGCCGCAGCGCACGACGTGCTCGAGGCCGTAGCCGGCTTCCTTCAGGATCGCGATCACGTTCTCGATCGTCTGCTTCGACTGCGTGACGATCCCGCCCTCGACCACCTCGCCGTTCACCATCGGCGTCTGGCCCGACACGTACAGCCAGCCGTCCGCCTCGACCGCACGCGCAAACGGCATCACCTGGCCGCCCGTGCCCTTCGCTTCGCCTACGCCATATCGCTTCATCGTTTCACTCCAGTTCTCGGTTACAGATGCGCGCGCCGGTCGCGGCGCGCGCGGAAGATTGGCGGCGATGCCGCGCGGCGCTCAGAACGCCGCGTCGGCGCTCGCCTTCGCACGCGCGCCGCGCGCGACGAAGCCGCCCGCGCGTTCGCCGGTCGGCTGGCCGTCGCGGTAGGTCAGCACGCCGTTGACCCACACCGCGTCGATGCCGTGCGCGGGCTGCTGCGGCCGGTCGAAGGTCGCCGCGTCGATCACGACGTCCGGATCGAACAGCACGAGATCCGCGTGGAAGCCGACGCGCACCTCGCCGCGCCCGGCCAGCCCGAAGCGGCGCGCGGACAGCGACGTCATCTTGCGGATCGCCTCCTCGAGCGGCAGCAGGCCGGTCTCGCGCGCGTAATGCCCGAGCACGCGCGGGAACGCGCCCCACAGCCGCGGATGCGGCAGCGGATCGTTCGGCAGGCCGTCGGAGCCGACCATCGTCGCCGGATGCGACAGGATCCGCCGCACGTCGTCCTCGGACATGTTGTGGTACACCGCGCCCGCCGGCCGGATCCGCTGCGCGGCTTCCTGCTCGGTCACACCCCACTCGGCCGCGATCGTCTTCAGCAGCTTGCCCGCGACTTCCGGATGCGGCTCCGACCACGTGATCGTGATGTCGATGTCGCCCGTCACCTGCTTCAGGTCGAGCGTGGACGAGCTGCGGCTGTACGGATAGCAGTCGCAGCCGACCGGCTGGTAGCGGCGCGCGCCTTCGAGCGACGCGAGCACTTCGGTGCTGCGGCCCCAGTTCGACGGGCCCGCGCATTTCAGGTGCGAGATCACGACCGGCACCTGCGCGTGGCGGCCGACGCGATACGCCTCGTCCATCGCGTCGAGGATCGCGTCGAATTCGGTACGCATGTGCGTCGTGTACAGCGCGCCGGCGTTCGCGAGCGGCTCGGCGAGCGCCATCACCTCCTCGGGCGGCGCCGCGAACGCGGAGCCGTACGCGAGGCCCGACGACAGCCCGAGCGCGCCGTGCGCGAGCGCCTCCTCGAGCTGCGCGCGCATGCCGGCGATCTCGCTCGCGGTGGCCGCGCGGTCGAGGCGGTCCATCTGGTTGTTGCGCAGCGCGGTGTGGCCGACCAGCGCCGCGACGTTGACGGCCGGCCGCGCCTCGTTCACCGCCGCGACGTAGTCGGCGAAGCGCGGGTACAGGAACGCGGCGCGCTCGCCGAGCAGGTTCATCGGGTCGGGCGGGTCGCCCGCGAGCGTCACCGGCGACGCGCTGATCCCGCAGTTGCCGACGATCACCGTCGTCACGCCCTGGGTGATCTTCGGCAGCATCTGCGGCGAGCGGATCACGTGCGTGTCGTCGTGCGTGTGCACGTCGACGAAGCCCGGCGCGAGCGCGCGGCCGTTCGCATCGACGACCGTCTCGGCCAGCCAGTTCGACAGGTTGCCGATCGCCGCGATCATGCCGTTGCGGATCGCGACGTCGCGCGCGACGGGCGGCGCGCCGGTGCCGTCGTACAGCTGCGCGCCGACGATCAGCGTATCGGCGGCTTCGGGATGCGAATGCATGGTCAGTCTCCTAGCGGTTGACGGTCGCCGCCGCCCCGGTGCGCATCGAGCGCGTGCTTGACGCGGCGCAGCGATTCACGGCACGCGTCGCCGAGCCGCAGCGCGACCCCGGTGACGAGCACGTCGATGGCCATCATCATCGCGTAGCGCGAGGTCGACGGCTTGTAAATGAAATCGGTTTCGAACGCGACGACCGGGATCAGGTGGTCGGCCAGCTGCGCGAGCGGCGACGCGGGCGCGGTGACCGCGACCAGCGTCGCGCCGTAGCGCTTCGCGAGCGCGCAGCTCTCGAGCAGCTCCGGCATGCGCCCGCTCACCGACAGCGCGACCACCACCGATTCGCGCGTGGCCGTGGCCGCGACCATCCGCTGCAGCACGCTGTCCTGGTAGCTCGCGACCGGCCGGCCGAAGCGCACGAGCCGGAAGCGCAGCTCGTCGGCGAGCGCGGTGGAGCCGCCGCCCTGCCCGTACACGTAGATCATCTTCGCGCCCGCGAGCCGCTCGGCCGCCGCGTCGAACGACACGTGGCGCAGCAGCTGGTGGTTGTGCGCGAGCGCGACCTGGATCTCGTCGTAGACGACCGACGCCGGGTTCGCGGCGTCGGCGCCGGCGTCGTCCGATGGCGCAAGGAAGCGC
Organism: Burkholderia sp. SRS-46; assembly: GCF_004343775.1. Taxonomy (GTDB): domain Bacteria; phylum Pseudomonadota; class Gammaproteobacteria; order Burkholderiales; family Burkholderiaceae; genus Burkholderia. The sequence goes on from NZ_PTXL01000006.1 coordinate 466,343, forward strand.
TGGCCGACGGCCGCCGCCTGCGCGACGAGCAGCTTCAGCTCGCGCACGTCGCGGCAGCCGACCGCCTTCGCGAAGCGCGTGACCGTCGCGACGCTCACGTCCGCGTCGCGCGCGAGCGTGCTGATGCTCGCATGCGCGGCGCGCCCGAGATCCGCGAGGATGAACGCCGCGACCTTGCGCTCGGCATCGCGCAGCTCCGGCGCGCACTCGGCGATCCGCGCGACGATGTCGACGGGCGGCTGGGCGGCCGCCTGGGCTGACGCAACGGAGGACGGGGTGGCGGACGGATTCATCTGTTGAAAAGGGTGCGGCGCACCATGTTACTAAATAACATCACCGCGCCGATGCTACTTTCTGTACCATCGGCATGTCAACTTCAGTGCAATGTATATCAATGATGGAGCGGGATGACATGAAAGTTACAAACTATCAGGAAGCGACAATCGATCCGTTCGGCAAGGGCCTCGGCAATCTGCCGAGCGCGAGCGTGCCGCTCGCCGACGCGGGCCGCCTCGAGTGGAACCTGCTCGCGGAGGATGTCAGCCTGCCGGCCGCGGTGCTGTACGAGGATCGCATCGAGCACAACCTGAAGTGGATGCAGGCGTTCGTCCAGGAATATGGCGTCAAGTTCGCGCCGCACGGCAAGACGACGATGGCGCCGCAGCTGTTCCGCCGCCAGCTCGACGCCGGCGCGTGGGGCATCACGCTTGCCACCGCGCACCAGGCCCAGGCCGCGTATCACGGCGGCGTGCGGCGCGTGCTGCTCGCGAACCAGCTGGTCGGCCGCCGCAACATGATGATCATCGCGGGGCTGCTGTCGGATCCCGATTTCGAATTCTTCTGCTGCGTCGATTCCGCCGACGGCGTCGACCAGCTCGGCCGCTTCTTCGGTGAAGCGAAGAAGTCGCTCAACGTGCTGCTCGAGCTCGGCGTGCCGGGCGGCCGCAACGGCGTGCGCGACGCCGCGCAGCGCGACGCGGTGCTCGCGGCGCTCGCCCGCTACCCGGACACGCTGAAGCTGGCCGGGATCGAACTCTACGAAGGCGTGCTGAAGGAAGAGGACGAGATCCGCACGTTCCTGCAGGGCGCGGTCGCGCTGACGCGCGAGCTCGCCGCGGCCGGCCGCTTCGCGCGCACGCCGGCGATCCTGTCGGGCGCGGGCTCGGCCTGGTACGACGTGGTGGCGGAGGAATTCGCGAAGGCGTCCGACGCGGGCTTCGCGGAAGTGGTGCTGCGCCCGGGCTGCTACCTGACGCACGACGTCGGCATCTACAAGAAGGCGCAGACCGACGTGTTCAAGCGCAACCCGACCGCGCGCAAGATGGGCGAAGGCCTGCTGCCCGCGCTGCAGCTGTGGGCCTACGTGCAGTCGGTGCCGGAGCCGGACCGCGCGATCGTCGCGCTCGGCAAGCGCGACTCGGCGTTCGACGCGGGCCTGCCCGAGCCGGCCCGCCATTTCCGCCCGGGCCGCGACACCGCGCCGCGCGACGTCGCGGCGAGCGAAGGCTGGGCGATCACCGGCCTGATGGACCAGCACGCGTACCTGCAGATCCCGCCCGGCGCGGACGTGAAGGTCGGCGACATGGTCGCGTTCGACATCTCGCATCCGTGCCTGACGTTCGACAAGTGGCGCCAGCTGCTCGTGCTCGATCCGCAATTCCGCGTGAAGGAAGTGATCGAGACGTTCTTCTGAGATCCGTCGCGCGGCGGCCGCCCGGCCGCCTGACGAGGCCGCCCCGCAACGGGGCGGCCGTCATGCCGGATTCAAGCTGCCGGAGTACACTGCGCTGTCGTTCCGATCGCCCCTCTCATTGGAGAAAGCCATGGCAGCGAAGAAGATCCTGTTCCTGACCGGCGATTTCGCCGAAGACTACGAAACGATGGTGCCGTTCCAGGCGCTGCAGGCCGTCGGCCATCGCGTCGACGCGGTCTGCCCGGGCAAGCGGGCAGGCGACAAGATCAAGACAGCGATCCACGACTTCGAAGGCGACCAGACCTACACCGAAAAGCCCGGCCACCAGTTCACGCTGAACGCGACGTTCGACGACGTCGATGCGGCCGGCTACGACGCGCTCGCGATCGCGGGCGGCCGTGCGCCGGAATACCTGCGGCTCGATCCGAAGGTGATCGCGATCGTGCGCGCGTTCGCCGAAGCGGGCAAGCCGATCGCCGCGATCTGCCATGCGGCGCAGCTGCTCGCCGCCGCGGACGTGATCCGCGGCAAGCGCATCTCGGCCTATCCGGCCTGCGCGCCCGAAGTGAAACTCGCCGGCGGCGAATATGCGGATATCGCGGTCGACGCGGCCGTCACCGACGCGCCGTTCGTCACCGCACCCGCGTGGCCCGCGCATCCGGCGTGGCTCGCGCAGTTCCTCGCGTTGCTCGGCACGCGCATCGAGCTGTAACGCGACCGCGGCGGCGCCGGCGGCGCGCTCAGCGCCCCGCCGGCGGCGAGCCGGCTTCCGTGATGCGCGTCTCGAGCATCGCGAGCGCGCCCGACAGCCCCGTCAGCACGTCGTCCGGCAACTGCGCCACCGTCTTGTCGAGAAAGGCCTTGCGGCGCGGCAGGCTCGCGTCGAACGCCGCGCGCCCGGCGTCGGTCAGCTTCACGTTGGTCACGCGGTTGTCGCGCGCGTCGGATTCGCGCTCGATCCAGCCGAGCGCGTCGAGCGCCTTCAGTTGGCGCGTGAGCGCGCCCGGGTCGATCCGCAGCACTTCGACGAGCCGTTTCTGCGACGCGTGGCCGTCCATCGTGTTGAGCGCGACCATGATGCGCCAGCGCGGCATCGGCTGGCCGACGTGCGCCTCGAACGCGGTCATGAACGCGCGATAGGTTCGTCCGAACTGCTGCAAGATCGCGACGCGGTCCTGTTCTTCCATGCGTTGAATCGGTTCCTTCAATCGGCCAATGGGCCGGGTTCAATCTTGCGCCGCAACGTAATCGGCGGCACGCGCCTGCATTGCCACACCGAAAACACCGCGACCGCCGCCGCCATCGCGACGCCCAGGTGAATCGCGCCGACCAGCGATTCGCGGGCCGCCTCGAGCAGCAGCGCGCCATTATGCCCGGCGCGCGTCAATTCGCTCACGAGACCGCCCTGCGCCGCACGGTCGATCAGGATCTGCGGATCGGCGAGCCGCGCGTGCCACTGCAGCGCGTGATCGGCCGCGAGCGCGTCGCGCACGCCGCCCGCGTACATCTGGTTGACGAGCGTGCCCGTCAGCGCGGTGCCGACCATCCCGCCGACCATCCGCAGCGACTGCAGCAGCGCGGTCGCGATGCCGAGGTGCTCGCGCCCGGCCGACTGCTGCGCGAACACGGTGAGGTTCGGCAGCACGAAGCCGAGGCCGACGCCGCCCGCGACCATCAGCGCCATCAGCAGCCAGCGCGGCGTGGTGTGCGTCGCCGCGACGACGCCGACGCAGGTGATCGCGAACAGCATGAAGCCGACGTGCAGCATCGCGTTCGGATGGCGGATGCGGGTAACGACGCGGCCGTTCATGATGCTGCCGATCGTGATGAACACGACGAGCGGCGTGATGACGAGCCCGGCTTCCTTCGGCGACATGCCGAAGCCGCCCTGGAACAGCAGCGGCGCGTAGAACAGCAGCGAGAACATCGAGAAGCCGGCGAGGATCGCGAGCACGAACAGCGCGGACAGCGCGCGGTTGCCGAACATGTCGAACGGCAGGATCGGCTGCGCGCAGCGCTTCTCCCAGTGCCACAGCCCGACGGCGGCAACCAGCGCGACGCCGAGCAGCAGCGTCGGCCAGCCGGCGATCCCGTACTTCGGCAACCATTCGACGAACAGCTGCAGCGCGCCGAGCGACAGCGCGATCAGGAGCGCGCCCGGCCAGTCGAGCCGCATCTTCGCGTCGTGCTCGACGTGCCGCAGGTGCGGCAGGTAGCGCCACACGAACAGCAGCGACAGGATGCCGACCGGCAGGTTCACGTAGAACACCGAGCGCCAGCCGAGCGACTGGGTCAGCACGCCGCCCAGCGACGGCCCGATCGCGTTCGCAATGCCGAACGCGGAGCTCATCAGCACCTGCCAGCGCAGCCGCACGACCGAATCGGGGAACAGGTCGGGAATGCACGCGAACGCGGTGCCGACCAGCATCCCGCCGCCGACGCCCTGCAGCCCGCGAGCCAGCACGAGCGACAGCATGTCGTTGGCCATCCCGCACAGCACCGACGCAGCGGTGAACAGCACGATCGACGCGATCACGAAGGGCTTGCGCCCGTAGTAGTCGCCGAGCCGGCCGAAGATCGGCACGGTGATCACCGAACTGAGCAGGTAGGACGTCGCGACCCAGGCATACAGGTCGAACCCTTTCAGCTCGGCGACGATCGTCGGCAGCGCGGTGCCGACGACGGTCTGGTCAAGCGCGACGAGCATCGTCACGAACGAGATCCCGATCATCGCCAGCAGCGACTCGCGGAACGGCAGGACTTGCCCGCTCGAATGGTGGGCGGCGGTATGGACAGCCATTTTTTGATGTAACAACTTTTGACGAGTCAAACAATTTGAAAATTCTAGCACGTGTGGAGTAACCTAGCTCACGGCCGATGGCTCGTCCCCGGTTGCAAGGGAGGAAAATGGAACCGATTTCAAGCGGCGTTGCGACGACGCTGTCGGACGACGATCGCGACGCGCTGCGGCGTGCGAAGCAGGCGCTGGAAAGCCCGTCGCGGACGATGAAGCTGACGGGCCTGCTCGGCACGCCGATCGAGAAGATGATTGCCAGGCTGCCGGATTTCGCGACCGGCAAGATCAACGACGCGACCCAGCTCGCGCTGCGCAAGTGCCTGAACCTCGCGCTGCGCACGCTCGGCAAGCCGCCGGCGCCGGACGTGGACACGCCCGACAAGCCGAGCAACCTGCTGCACAAGCTCGCGGTCGCGACGACGGGCGCGGCGGGCGGCGCGTTCGGCTTCCTCGCGCTGCCGGTCGAGCTGCCGGTGACCACGACGCTGATCTTCCGCTCGGTGTGCGACATCGCGCGCAGCGAGGGCGAGGACTTGACGTCGGTGGATACCCAGCTGCAGTGCCTGGCCGTGCTCGGCATGGGCGGCAACCCGGACCGCCAGGCGGAGGACGCCGATCTCGGCTACTTCGTGCTGCGCGGCGCGCTCGCGCAGGCGATCTCGAAGGCGTCGTCGGACATCTCGTCGAAAGGCATCTCCGCGCACGGCTCGGCCGCCGTGTTCAAGCTGGTGCAGACCGTCGCGTCGCGCTTCTCGGTGCAGGTGACCGAACAGATGGCGGCCAAGTCGATTCCGGCGATCGGCGCGGTGCTGGGCGCGACCGTCAACACGCTGTTCATCGACCACTTCCAGCAGATGGCGCACGGCCACTTCACCGTGCGCCGGCTCGAACGCAAGTACGGCACGGCCGCCGTGCGGGCCACCTATCAGGCGATCGACATCTCGCCGGCGCGCTGAACCGCGCGCTCCACCGCCACCCTGCGCAGGAACGCGGCCGCGCGGTCGAGCGCCTGCCGCGATTCCGGCACCATCGGCGTATACAGCTGCCAGACGTGCGGCATCTCCGGCCAGATCTCGATCTCGACCTGCACGCCGGCGGCCTTCGCCTTGTCGGCGACGCGGCGCGAATCGTCGAGCAGCACTTCCGTGCTGCCGACCTGGATGAACAGCGGCGGCAGGCCCGCGAGATCCGCATAGAGCGGCGACGCATACGGATGGGCCGGCGGCGCGTCGCCGAGGTACAGCTTCGCCGCCTTGCCGAGCGCCGGGCCGGCGAACATCGGATCGATGCCGTCGTGCGTGCGCAGCGTCTCGCCGGTCGCCGCGAGATCGGTCCACGGCGAGAACAGGATCGCGCCGGCCGGCAACGGCTCGCCGCGATCGCGCAGCGCGACGAGCGTCGCGAGCGCGAGGCCGCCGCCCGCCGAATCGCCGCCGAGTACGATCGACTCGGGCGGCGTGCCCGCGTCGAGCAGCCGGCGGTAAGCGGCGAGCGCATCGTCGAGCGCGGCCGGGAAGCGGTGCTCCGGCGCGAGGCGGTAGTCGAGCGAGAACGCGCGCACGCCCGCGCGCTTGGTCAGCCCGAACACGAGCGGGCGATGGGTCTTGGTCGAACAGAAGTAGTAGCCGCCGCCGTGGAAATAGAGCAGCGTGCGCCCGCCCCCCTGCCCGGACCCCTGCCCGGACCGCCCGTCCACACGCTCGAGCCATTCGCCGCGCAGCGGCGCGTCGTCCGGGCCATGGCACTCGCGCAGCCGATAGCCGGACGGCGCGCGGCGCGGCACGATCATCCGCCGGTCGGTGAAGCGCCGCGCGCGCGCCGGGTCGAGCACAGGGCGCGTGGTCTCGGGGCGGAACTGCCAGCGCAGCAGCCAGCAGGCGATCTTGCTTTGCCAACTCATCGGACGCACTCCATCTCGCCAATCAAATGTGTCGATGGTACGTGCGATCGCTGCCGGGACGTTCGACAGGTGCCTCTATATCAAACGCCGGCGCTCAGCCGGCCGGCAGCACCTGCCCGCGGATCTCGCCGGCCGGGTGCTCCTTCGTGTGCACGTTGAAATACCACTTGCCGGCCATCAGGTCGGTCACCTGGGTGTCGGTCAGCTCCTTCACGCCCTTGATCGGGCTCGCGAGGCCGTCCTTCGGAATCGGCACCTGCACGCCCGCGTTCTGCCCGACCGGCGCCGGCCCGTGGAAGTGCGCGGCGGTGGCCGGGCCGCTGAGGTTCTCGTAGGTCGCCGTCCATTGCAGCGTGTGCGTCATCGTGTCGTAAGTCGCGTCGACCGCCCCCGAGCCCTTGCTCGTGGTCGGCGGCACCTCGCTCGACGGCTGCAGGCTGGCGGACAGGCGAACCGTTTCGGCCGCCGCGCCGCCGGCGGCCAGCACGAGCGCGAGTAACGCGACCTGAAGGAAACGCAGCTTCGTCATGGAATCTCCTTGTACGACCGTGCGCGCCATCCGGCGGATGGCGTGACGCCCATGTTAGTCGATCGCCGCCGCTCGGTGCGGGGTGCGCGCCAGCCTGACGCAGCCAGGAACAGACCTTTGCAAGCGGACGCCTGAATCCGCGCGCGGCCTTTCGCTACACTTCTTCTCACAGTTGCTTGTTTCCTTCGTCCGAAGGAGTCTGCGAGTATTTGCGCGGCCGCCCGGCCGCGTTTTTTTTGCCCGCTGCGTACCGCGCGCGGCCCGCGGCTCAGCCCCGGTATCCCGGATCGATGCGCTCGACGATGCGCTGCAGCGCGTCGAACGCATCCTGCCCCGCGCCGTGCTTCGGATCGAAGTTCAGCGAATCGCGCACGCAGGCTTCGAGCACCGGCGGCGCGATCGGCAGCGCGTCGCCGATCGCGTGCGTCGCGACCTGCACCTCGCACGCGCGATTGAGCAGCCACATCAGCGAGAACGTCTGCGCGAGCGTGCGCCCGATCGTCACGGGCCCATGGTTCCGCAGCAGCAGCACCGGCCGCCCGCCGGCGCTCGCGACGATGCGCCGGCCCTCGTCGAGATGCACGGTGATCCCCTCGAAGTCGTGGTAAGCCACCTTGCCGTACAGCTGCGCCGCGTAGAAATTCGAGAACGACAGGCCGCCGCGCGAACAGCAGACGGCCATCGCGGGCGTCGTGTGCACGTGCATCACGCAATGCGCGTCCGGCAGCGCCGCGTGGATCGCGCTGTGGAACGTGAAGCCCGCCGGGTTGATCGGCCAGTCGGAATGGCCGATCACGTTGCCGTCGAGGTCGACCTTGACCAGGTTCGACGCGCACACCTCGCGGTAATGCAGGCCGAACGGATTGACCAGGAAGTGCCCGTCGGCGTCCGGCACGCGCAGCGAGATGTGGTTGTAGATCAGCTCGGTCCAGCCGAGATGGTCGAAGATGCGGTAGGCCGCCGCCAGTTGCACGCGCGCCTGCCATTCGGCGTCGGAGAAGCGGGCGGGACGGGAAAACGGCTGGTTCGGTACATGATGCATGCGGGGTGCTCCGGTTGAGCAGGCACGCGCGGGGCCGCGCGCACGCGGCGTCACACGTCGTCTCCTGGCGCCGGCCGCGGTGACGGCCGGCGCATGTTCGTCTCGCCGCCCGGCTGCCGCGCGCATCGCGCGCGCCGCATCCGGCGGCACCGTCACGATCGCCTGATCGTTGCGCACACAACCATATCACCTTTCCGGACGCACCGGAATCGCGGCCGGCACCGGGGCGTCACGCAACGCTCGGACACCGCGCGCGGCCCCATGAACCGGCCCTACAACTGGTCGTCGACCGGCAGCAGCATGAACACGCCGGTCAGCACGTTGCGCAGCAGCCCCGCATCCGGATCGACGTGATAGGTGCGCGGCGTGCCGTTGTCGGTCGCGGTCCAGACCAGCTCGGACGCGCCGGGCCCGGACGGCGCGGCCAGCTGCACGCGATAGCTTTCGTCCGGCCGCGTCGCCCGCGCGAAAATCGTCGCGACCTGCTGCGCGAGCGCCGGGCTGCGGATCACCAGCGCGAGCTCGGTGTTCAGGTGCGCGGAACGCGGGTCGAGGTTCATCGAGCCGATCACGAGAATCTTGCGGTCGATCACGTAGGCCTTCGCATGCAGGCTCGCCCGCGAGCGCGAGCCGAACAGGCGCGCGGGCCGCCGGCCCGGCGTCGCCTTGAATTCGTACAGCTCGACGCCGCGCCGCAGCAGCGGCACGCGGGCCGGGCCGTAGCCGGCCTGCACGGCCACCGCGTCGGTCGCGGCCAGCGAGTTGGTCAGGATCGCGACCCGCACGCCGCGCGCGGCCGTGTCGCCGAGGATCTTCACGCCGACGTCGTGCGGCACGAAATACGGCGAGAACGCCAGCACTTCCTGCGTCGCGTCGCGCGTCAGCTCGACGAGGCGCCGCATCGGCGGGCTCACGTAGCCGTCGGTGGGCTGCGCGACCTTGTCCGGCGCGTCGGCCTGGAATTCGGCCGGCGCCCACACGAGCCCGAGTTCGTCGCGCGCGATCTGCTGCGCGAGCGGCGTCGCGTTCAGCGGCTTCGCGTTGTACGGCTCGGCGTTGCTGCGCCAGTGCGCGCGCAACTCATCGCGCATCGCGTCGAGCTCCTTCGGATCGAACGCCTGATGATTCAGCACCCGCAGCGGATAGCTGCTCGCGCTCGCCCAGTACGCGTCGAAGCTCGCGGAGACGTCCTGCGTCACCGGGCCGGCCGCGAGCACGTCGAGGTCGCGGAACTGCAGCGTCGGGCTCGCGCTGAAGTACTCATCGCCGAGATTGCGGCCGCCGACGATCGCGAGCCGGTTGTCGGCGATCATCGCCTTGTTGTGCATCCGGCGCGTGAAGCTGTCGATCCGCGTGAAGAAATTCGCGGTGCGCGCCATCACGCCCTGCTGCGCGGCGCCGAACGGATTGAACACGCGGATCTCGATGTTCGCGTGCGTGTCGAGCGCGGCCATCACGCGGTCGATGTCGCGGAAGTTCAGGTCGTCGACCAGCATCCGCACCCGCACGCCACGATCGGCCGCGTACAGCGCGGCGGCGAGCAGCAGCTTGCCGGTCGTGTCCTCGGTCGCGATGTAGTACTGCATGTCGAGCGTCCGGGTCGCCGCGCGCGCGAGCGCGATCCGCATCTGCAGCGCCTCGGCGCCGCCCGGGAGCAGGCGAAACCCCGACTGGCCCGGATGCGCGGCCTCGGGCGCGGCGAGCGCGTCGCGCAACGGCGTCGCGACGTCGGCAGGCAGCGCGGACGAGACGGGGCGATCGAGCGTGGTGGCGGGCGGATGGGTGGCGCAGGCGGCAACCAGCGACACCAGCGCGCAGACGGCGAGCGCGCGGGCCGCCGGGCGGCAGGCAGCCCGCCACGACCGGACGAGCGGCACGCGCCGGATGAAGGACGTGAACGCGGGGCTTCCTGGGCAGGGCGGATCGACGGGGCCGCACACGCCGCGGCGCGCGGCTGGCGGGCGGTTCCGGCCGATTCTAAGTGGCGCCGGATGACACGGTCAATCGCGCCTGCCGGCGTGGTCTGACCAATTTCATCCGGCGTGGCCGCGCTGCTCGAAATGGCTGCGCACGTAGTCGATATGGGTCTGCATCGCCGTGCGCGCCTCCTCGGGCCGCTGCGCGCAGATCGCGTCGCAGACGGTCCGGTGCTGGCGCAGCAACTGATCCGACGCGCCCGCATCCTCCTGCGTCATGCCGGCCGCGTTGACCGTGATGTGCTCGCGCAGCATGCCGATCACGCTGGTATGCAGGTGCAGGAACATCGTGTTGTGCGACGCGCGCGCGATCGCCTCGTGCAGCTTCGAGTCGGTCGCCACCTCCACGGCCAGGTCCTGGTTCGCGTGCGCGGTTTCCAGCTCGCGCATCAGCGCGCGGATCCGGCGGCGGTCGCCCGCGTCGGCGCGCAGTGCGGCGAAATACGCGGTCGCGCCCTCCAGCACGCGGCGGAATTCGAGGATGTCGTCGCGCAGCGCCGGATGGTCGGCCACCAGCTGCCCCCACGGCGACGCGATGCCCGCGCGCAACTGGTCCGTCACGTACACGCCCGCGCCGCGCCGGCTCTGCAGCAGCCCGCGCGCGGCGAGCCGCTGGATCGCCTCGCGGATCGTGTTGCGCGCGACCCCGTACTGCGCCGCGAGCACCCGCTCGGCCGGCAGCCGCGTGCCGGCCGGCCAGGTGCCGTCGAGCAGCGCCGTCTCGAGCTTGCGCATCACCACCTCGGTGCGGCCGCGCGCCGTCATGCCTGCCATCGTCGGGTCTCCAGAATATCCGGCGCGCCGATTGGCCCAACCAATTTGAGCTGCGGCGCCGTCGCGGGAATTATGCAGCGAAATCGCCGTCCCGCGTGCCGGGCCGCCGCCACCTGGAGCGAGACATGAACCCAAGGCAGTACCCCACGGCCGCGCCCGCGGACGTCTATCTGTTCGCGACCTGCCTGGTCGACCTGTTCGTGCCCGACGCAGGCCTCGATGCGGTGCGGCTGCTCGAGCGCGAGGGCCTGACCGTCCACTATCCGCGCGGCCAGAGCTGCTGCGGGCAGCCCGCATACAGCAGCGGCAATCCCGATGAAGCCCGCCGCGTCGCCGCCGCGCAGCTCGACCTGTTCGCGCGGCCGTGGCCGGTGATCGTCCCGTCCGGCTCGTGCGCCGGCATGATGCGGCACCACTGGCCGGCGCTGTTCGCCGACGATCCCGTGAACGGCCCGAAGGCCCGCGCGATTGCCGAACGCGTGTACGAACTCGCCGAATTCCTCGTGCACGTGCTCGGCGTGCGGTTCGACACCGCCGCCGCCGCGCAGCCGGACGAGCGCGTGGTGCTGCACACGTCGTGCGCGGCGCGCCGCGAAATGGGCACGCGCACGCACGGCGTCGCGCTGGTCGACGCGCTGCCCGGCGTGACCCGTATCGAGCACGAACGCGAATCCGAATGCTGCGGCTTCGGCGGCACGTTTTCCCTCAAGCATCCGGACATCTCCGGCGCGATGGTGCGCGACAAGGTCGCGTCGGCCTGCGCGACCGGCTGCGACCGGCTCGTGTCCGCCGACTGCGGCTGCCTGCTGAACATCGGCCATGCGGCCGCGAAGGCCGGCGCGCCGCTGCCGGTCGAGCACCTCGCGAGCTTCCTGTGGCGCCGCACCGCCGGCGCCGCGTCGCTGCGCGGAGACGACCGATGAGCGCCCGCGACGCGATCCTCGCGCGGCTGCGCGCGGCCGCGCCGGGCGCCGAGGCATCCGGCGCAACAGGCGCATCCTTCACATCCGGCACGACAGGCCTCGATGCCCGCATCGACGCGCATTACGCGGCCCGACGCACGGCAGCCGCCACCGATCCGCACGCGCTCGCGCAGGCGATGCAAGCCGCGCTCACCGCGTCGCACGCCGACGTCTGGTGCGCGGACGCCGCATCCTGGCCCGCGCAGCTCGCCGAACGCCTCGCCGCGGCCGGCGTGCGCCGGCTGCTGCTCGACCCCGCGCGCGCCGAATCGGCCGCCCTCGCCGGCACGCTGCCCGAATCCGTCGCCACGGTGCCGTTCGACCGGCCGATCGACGCGTGGAAGGCCGAGCTGTTCGACACGATCGACGCCGGCTTCACGGTCGCGCGCTCGGGCATCGCGGCCACCGGCACCGTCGTGCTCGCGCCCGACGCGGGCACGCCGCGCACCGTGTCGCTGGTGCCGCCGCTGCACGTCGCGCTCGTCCATGCGCACACGCTGCATGCGGACCTGCACGCGGCCGTGCACGCGGAGCGCTGGCACGCGGGCATGCCGACGAACCTGGTGCTGGTGTCCGGTCCGTCGAAGACTTCCGACATCCAGCAGACGCTCGCCTACGGCGCGCACGGCCCGCGCCGCCTGTGGGTCGTGATCGTCACCGGGCCGGCCGCGCCCGGCGCCGACGCGTCGGCTCTATCCGCTTCGCAAGGAACGCCGCGATGAGCGACCACACCCTGCATTTCGTCGCCCCCAGCGACTTCAAGGCGCGTGCGCGCACCGCGCTCGACGATCCGAAGCTGCGCGCCAGCTTCCGCGGCGCAATGGACTTCCTGCAAGGCAAGCGCGCGGTCCAGTTCCCCGACGACGCCGAGCTGCAGCAGTTGCGCGACCTCGGCGAAGCGGTGCGGCAGCACGCGCTCGCCCAACTGCCGGCGCTGCTCGAGCAGCTCGAAGCGAAGCTGACGGAGGCCGGCGTGCACGTGCACTGGGCCGCGAGCGCCGACGACGCGAACGCGATCGTGCTCGGCATCGCGCAGGCGAACAACGCGCGCCGCGTGATCAAGGGCAAGTCGATGGCGAGCGAGGAAATCGAGCTGAACCATTACCTCGCCGAACGCGGCGTCGACTGCATCGAATCCGACATGGGCGAATACATCGTCCAGCTCGCCGGCGAGAAGCCGTCGCACATCGTGATGCCCGCGATCCACAAGACGCGCGGCGACATCGCCGAGCTGTTCGAGGCGCACATTCCCGGCACGCGCTACACCGAGGACGTCGACGCGCTGATCCAGACCGGCCGCCGCGCGCTGCGCCAGGCCTTCGTCGACGCGGACATCGGCCTGTCGGGCGTGAACTTCGCGGCCGCCGACACCGGCACGCTGTGGCTCGTCGAGAACGAAGGCAACGGCCGCCTGTCGACCACGGTGCCCGACACGCACATCGCGATCATGGGCATCGAGAAGGTCGTCGCGAAGCTCGAGCACATCGTGCCGCTGTCGAGCCTGCTCACGCGCTCGGCCACCGGCCAGGCGATCACGACCTACTTCAACCTGATTTCCGGCCCGCGCCGCGCCGGCGAACGCGACGGCCCGCGCGAGCTGCACGTCGTGCTGCTCGACAACGGCCGCACGCAGGCATACGCCGACGAGCAACTGCGCGCGACGCTGCAATGCATCCGCTGCGGCGCGTGCATGAACCACTGCCCCGTCTACACGCGGATCGGCGGCCACGCGTACGGCACGACCTACCCGGGCCCGATCGGCAAGATCATCTCGCCGCACCTGCTCGGCCTCGATGCGACCGCCGACCTGCCGACCGCCTCGACGCTGTGCGGCGCGTGCGGCGAGGTCTGCCCGGTGCGGATCCCGATCCCGCAACTGCTGGTGCGGCTGCGCACCGAGGCGAACCGCAAGCCCGACGAGCCGGTCGCGCATCCGCTGCGCGGCCAGGGCGCGAACTACACGCGCGCGGAAGACCTCGTATGGCGCTTCTGGTCCGGCGCGTTCGCGCATCCGCGCGCGTACCGCGCGTTCCGCTGGGCGGCCACGCGGCTGCGCGCGCTCGCGCCCGCGAAGCAGATGGGCTGGACGCAGCACCGCACGCCGCTCGCGCCGGCGCCGCGCAGCCTGTCGGACCTGCTGCGCGCCCGCGGCCAGCCCGAATAGCCCCGCTTTTTGATCCGACCCACCACTACAGATACATGGAGGAGACAACCATGCAAGCCTGGCACCAGATCTACACGCCGCTCGGCAGCCTCGGGCTGTCGGCGTTCGCCGCCGCGATCCCGATCATCTTCTTTTTCGTCGCGCTCGCCGCATTGCGGCTGAAGGGGCACGTCGCCGCCGCGATCACGCTGCTGCTGTCGCTCGGCGTCGCGATCGTCGCGTACCGGATGCCGGTGCCGCAGGCGCTCGCGGCGGCCGGCTTCGGCTTCGCGTACGGCCTCTGGCCGATCGCGTGGATCATCGTCGCGGCGGTGTTCCTGTACAAGATCGTCGTGAAGACCGGCCAGTTCGACGTCATCCGCGCATCGGTGCTGTCGATCACCGACGACCAGCGGCTGCAGATGCTGCTGATCGGCTTCTCGTTCGGCGCGTTCCTCGAAGGCGCGGCCGGCTTCGGCGCACCGGTGGCGATCACCGCCGCGCTGCTGGTCGGGCTCGGCTTCCGCCCGCTGCACGCGGCCGGGCTGTGCCTGATCGCGAACACCGCGCCGGTCGCGTTCGGCGCGATGGGCATCCCGATCATCGTCGCCGGGCAGGTCACCGGCATCGACGCGTTCCACATCGGCGCGATGGCGGGCCGCCAGTTGCCGCTGCTGTCGCTCGCCGTGCCGTTCTGGCTGGTGTTCATGATGGACGGCCTGCGCGGCGTGCGGCAAACCTGGCCGGCCGCGCTCGTCGCGGGCGGCAGCTTCGCGCTCACCCAGTACTTCACGTCGAACCACATCGGGCCCGAGCTGCCGGACATCACGTCGTCGCTGGTCAGCCTCGTCGCGCTCGCCGCGTTCCTGAAGGTCTGGCAGCCGAGCCGCGCGACGCAGGCGGCAGGCGGCGCGGCCGCCTCGGGCGGCGCCGTCGCGCTGGCGGGCTTCGGCGGCGGTCTCGGCGGGAACTTCGATGGCAATGTCGGTGGCAGCTTCGGTGCGCCGCGAAGCCGCCAGGCGTCGCCGTACACGCTCGCGCAGACGGTGCGCGCGTGGTCGCCGTTCCTGATCCTGACGGGCGTCGTCACCGTGTGGAGCGTCGCGCCGTTCAAGGCGCTGTTCGGCCCGCACGGCGCGCTCGCCGCGACCGTGCTGAAGTTCAAGGTGCCGGCGCTCGACCAGCTCGTGATCAAGGCCGCGCCGATCGTCGCGACGCCGAAAGCGCTCGACGCGGTGCTGAAGATCGACCTCGTGTCGGCCGTCGGCAGCGCGATCCTCGTGACCGCGCTGATCTCGATGGTGCTGCTGCGGATGAAGCCGCGCGACGCGCTCGTCACGTTCGGCGAGACGCTGAAGGAACTCACGCGCCCGATCCTGTCGATCGGCCTCGTGCTCGCGTTCGCGTTCGTCGCGAACTACTCGGGGATGTCGTCGACGCTCGCGCTGATGCTCGCGGGCACCGGCGCCGCGTTCCCGTTCTTCTCGCCGTTCCTCGGCTGGCTCGGCGTGTTCCTGACCGGCTCGGACACCTCGTCGAACGCGCTGTTCTGCTCGCTGCAGCAGGCGACCGCGCACCAGCTCGGCCTGCCGGAAACGCTCGTGGTCGCCGCGAACACGACGGGCGGCGTGACCGCGAAGATGATCTCGCCGCAATCGATCGCGGTCGCGTGCGCGGCGACGGGCCTCGTCGGCAAGGAATCGGAGCTGTTCCGCTTCACGGTGCGGCACAGCCTGCTGTTCGCGGTGATCGTCGGGCTGATCACGCTCGCGCAGGCGTACGTGCTGCCGGGGATGGTGCCGTAAGCGTTGCGGCCGGCGCCTGAAATGACAAAACCCCACGCTCGGGAGAACGTGGGGTTTTTTTGCGGATCGATGCGCCGGCCGGGCCGGCGCCGCGATCAGTTGCCCTTCGCGATGCGGCTCTGGATGTGGTCCGCGCGGCTCGTCGACGACGGGTGCGAGCTCATCATCGAGCTCTTGCCGCCGTCCAGCTTCGCGAGCTTCTGGAACGACGTGACGAGGCCCTTCTGGGTCATGCCCTTCTGCTTGAGCAGGTCGAACGAGTAGTCGTCGGCCGCGCTTTCCTGCGATTGCGAGAACTGCGCGTTGATGAACTTCTCGGTGATGTCGCCGAGCTGCGAGCTGCTCAGCGCCGCGACGCCGGGCGATGCCGCGCCGGCCGCGCTGCGCGCCGCGCTCACCGCGTACGCGGTCTGCATCGCCTTCTTCGAGTGGCCGAGCGCGACGTGGCCCATTTCATGGCCGATCACGCCGCGCAGCTCGTCGTCGTTCATCATGTCCATCAGGCCGCTGTAGACGCGCACGCAGCCGTTGCCCATCGCCCACGCGTTGACGTCCTTGGTCAGGTAGACCTTGTAGTTGATCTGCTGGCCGTTCAGCGTCATGTCGCCGAAGCCCTTCATCACCTTCGTCAGGCGCTTCGCATACGCGCTGTTCGCCGGCGCGACCTTCGATTCGGCGTCGCTCGACTTGCACGACTCGCTCGACAACGCGGCGATGTCCGCGTCCGACAGCGTCGCCGCCTTCAGCAGGTCCGAACCGGCCGACGTCAGGCTGTTCGCATCGAGGCTCTGCACACCGCCGCACGCGCTCAGCAGGAACGCCACGCCGCACACCGCAACCGCTTTCTTCAACTGCATCTGTCTACCCTCGGTGGTTGTAATTGGAAGCGGCGATTTTGCATAAGTCAGCGGAAAATTACCAGTCGTTTACATCTGACAACAAGTTAATTACGTGCGCGGAACGCATCAATCGATGCGTTCCGGCCGACATTGCGTTGCAAGAATGCTGAAAAGGGGTGAAATCGCGCCGTGCGCGGCAGCCCGTGCCTAATCCGCCGCCTGCAGATCGGCGATCGCCGCCGCGAGAAAGCGCGCGGCCTCGCCGCCGGTCACGACGCGGTGGTCGAAGGTCAGGCTGAGCGGCAGGATCCGGTGCACGGCGGCCGCGCCGGCGACCGGCACGACGCCGTCGTGGATGCGCCCGGCGCCGAGGATCGCGACCGTCGGCGGCACGACGACGGGCGCCGCGTACTTGCCGGCGATCATCCCGAAGTTCGACAGCGTGATCGTGTTGCCGCGCATTTCCTCCGGCGGAATCTTGCGCGCGCGGATGTCGTCGCGCATCCGGTCGAGGCCGGCCCGCAGGTCGGCGGCGTCGCGCTGCGCGACGTCGCGCAGCACCGGCACGAACAGGCCCTCGGGCAGGTCGACGGCGATGCCGACGTCGATCTTCGCGAGCACGTGCCGCCGCCCCGTATGCCCCTCGTACCACGCGTTGAGCACCGGCTCCGCGCGGCAGCCGGCCACCAGCGCACGGATCAGGCGGATCGTCACGTCGGTGCGCGGCGCCCACGCGTGGATGTCGGCGTCGTCGATCACGGTCGCCGCCGCGACCTCGCTCTGCGCGCGCGCCATGTTCTGCGCCATCGCGCGCCGCACGCCGCGCAGCACCTCCGCCGGCCCGACCTCGGCCAGCACCTTCGCGACGCGCTGCACGTCGGCCGCGGTGATCACGCCGTCCGCGCCCGACGGCGTGACCATCGCGAGATCGACGTCGAGCTTGCGCGCGAGCGCGCGCACCGCGGGCATCGCCTTGATCGCGCCCGCGCCGCCCGGGCCCGCGCCGAGCGCCGCCGGCGCATCGCGCACGACCTGCGCGCCCACCTCGACCTTGCCGACCACCGTGCCGGCATCCGCGTCGTCGCCCTCGCCTTCGAACGCGACGAGCGGCGCGCCGAGATGCACGATGTCGCCGGCCTGGCCGAACAGCTTCGCGATGCGGCCCGCCTGCGGCGACGGAATGTCGACGATCGCCTTCGCGGTCTCGACCGACAGCAGCGGCTGGTCGGTCTCGATCGCTTCGCCCGCCTTCACGTGCCATTCGACGATTTCCGCTTCCTGCAGCCCTTCGCCCAGGTCGGGCAGCTTGAAGATCTTCATGGTTACGACGCCTCCAGCGTCTTGCGCGCCGCATCGACGATCCGCTCGACGCTCGGCAGGTATTGGTGCTCGAGGCGGAACAGCGGCACGACCACGTCGTAGCCCGTGACGCGCTGCACCGGCGCGAGCAGCGAATACAGCCCGCGCTCGGCGATCAGCGCGGCGATCTCCGCGCCGAGGCCCGCGGTGCGCGGCGCTTCGTGCACGATCACGCAGCGGCCCGTCTTCGCGACCGACGCGAGGATCGTGTCGGCGTCGAGCGGCTTGAGCGTCGCGACGTCGATCACCTCGGCCATCACGCCGTCCTGCGCGAGCCGGTCGGCGGCCGCCTGCACTTCCTGCAGCGCCGCGCCCCAGCTCACCAGCGTGAGGTCGGCGCCGTCGCGCAACGTGAAGCAGGTGTCGAGCGGCAACGCTTCGCCGTCGTCCTCGACCGGCTGCCGGAACAGCCGGTACAGGCGCGTCGGCTCGAGGAAGATCACCGGGTCGGGATCGCGGATCGCCGCGAGCAGCAGCCCGTATGCACGCGCGGGCGACGACGGCATCACGACGCGCAGCCCCGGGATGTGCGCGAACAGCGCCTCGGGGCTTTCGGAGTGATGCTCGGGCGCGTGGATGCCGCCGCCGCACGGCGAGCGGATCACGAGCGGGCACGACAGCCGGCCGCGCGTGCGGTGCCGCAGCCGCGCCGCGTGATTGAGCACCTGGTCGATGACCGGGTAGATGAACCCGGTGAACTGGATCTCGGCGACCGGCCGCAGCCCCATCGCGGCCATCCCCACCGCGGTGCCCGCGATCGCGCTTTCCGCGAGCGGCGTGTCGATCACGCGCTCGGCGCCGAAGCGCGACTGCAGGTCGACGGTCGCGCGGAACACGCCGCCGTTCACGCCGATGTCCTCGCCGAGCAGCACCACCGACGGATCGTTCGCGAGCTCGAACGCGAGCGCGCGATTGACCGCTTCGACCAGGTTCAGGTCAGCCATGATGGTTCCCCGTGGCCGGCGCGAACGCGAGCGCCGTGTCGAGTTGTTCGCGCAGCGCGCGCGGCAGCGTCGCGTACAAGTGATCGAACATCGCCGACGTGTCGGGCGGCGCGACGGCCAGGTAGTCCTGCACCGCCGCCTCCACCTGCGCGTAGCAGGCCTTGCCGAACTCGGTGTCCTGCGCCTTGTCCCACACGTTCATCCGCGTCAGGTAGGTGCGCAGCCGCACGAGCGGCTCGCGCTCCCATTGCCGCGCGACCGTGTCGGCGTCGCGATAGCGCGTCGCGTCGTCGGCGGTCGTGTGATCGCCGAGCCGGTAGCTGAGCGCCTCGACAAGCGTCGGGCCGCCGCCGCGGCGCGCCTTGTCGATGGCCTCCGCCACGACCTGCCGCACCGCGATCACGTCGTTGCCGTCGACCTGCCGGCCGTCGATGCCGGCCGCGATCGCCTTCTGCGCAAGCGTCTGCGCGACGGTCTGGCGCGTGCGCGGCACCGAGATCGCCCACTGGTTGTCGTTGACGACGATCACGAGCGGCGCCTGCCACGCGCCCGCCATGTTCATCGCTTCGTAGAAATCGCCCTTGGAGGTGCCGCCGTCGCCGCAGATCGTCACCGCGACGCGCGGCTCGCGGCGCAGCATGAACGCGTACGCGGCGCCGGCCGCGTGGCATACCTGGGTGCCGATCGGCACGCAGTTCGGGAAATCGTGACGCGCCGCGCGAAAATCGCTGCCGCGTTCGTCGCCGCCCCAGTACAGCAGGCTCTCGGCCATCGTAACGCCGCGCAGCAATTGCGCGGCATGGTCGCGGTACGACGGGAACAGCACGTCGTCGGTCTGCATCGCGCTCGCGAGGCCGACGCCGATCGCCTCCTGCCCGACCGACGACGCGAAGGTGCCGAGCTTGCCGGTGCGCTGCAGCGCGATCGCCTTCGCGTCGAACGCGCGGGTCAGCACCATCGCGCGATAGAGCGGCAGCAGCGCCGCGGGATCCTGTGCGAACGCGGGAAACGGCTGCACCGGCTCGCCGTCGGGCCCCAGATACTGCGTGTAGTCGACATGAAACCGCGCGACCGTGCTCATGACTCGCCTCCGTGCGGCTGCGAAGCCTGACGGCGCGTCCGTCGATGCGGCGCGGCTCGGTGAAGTGCTGCCGCCGAGGCGCGCGCATCCGTGTGCGGCGACGGAAACGCACCGCCGTTGCGGGAGCAGGCGCACCGCACGCGCATGCGCGATGCACGATGCGCGTCGCGGTCTGCGCGCGTGGCGCGCGCGCGACGCGGGCTGGCTCCCCTTCCGGCCCTTTGACCGTCCTTCAACCTTAGTCACTAATCGGGTGAAAGCAAGTCGGGACTGTACGCACGGGTGGCGCGCGGCGCGTTGCGGCAGGCGGCATGCGTGGCCGCCCGCAACGCAACAGAAAGCGCGCACGCCGCGATTCCGCCTGCCGCGTCGAGCGACGCGTGCCCCGGTCAGCGGAACCGGCATGCGCGCACGGGTACTGCCTGCGTGCGCTACATCTTCGCGAGAATGTCGCCGACCTCGGCGCTGGTGAATGCGCGCAGTGTCTGCGTGCGGACGTTGCCCGCCGAGCCGAGCGCGAAGCCGAATGCGGTGAGGCTCTGCTCGTCCGGCGCTTCGATGATCGTGACGATATCGAACGCGCCCAGCGTCCAGAACACCTCCTTCATTTCGCAGCCGAAGGTCCGGGCCATCTCCGCGACCTGTCCGGCACGCTGGCGCGTGCTCTTGATGGTCCGAATGCCCTGATCCGTGAAGTTTGCGAGTACCACATAAGTCGCCATGACGATTCCCCCTACGATTGAACCCAGTCGGAATTGCCCGCGCGCGAGCGGCGACGCACACGCCATGGCGGCAGCGCCAGCGGCGCCGCGTCGCGCGTATCTGGATTCTAGGCACCGGGATCGTCGGTAAAAGACGATCTGGATCAACTGCCGCGAAGGTTCGGGAAGGGGCCGGGCCGGGTCAGGCTGCCTGCCCGCCGCGCCGCATCACGCGCCGCGCGACCAGCAGCGGCAGCCGCAGCGCGAAGCCGGCGATGAGCCGCAGGTGCATCCACGTGAGCAGCACGTTGTCGCGCCCGTAATGGAAATGCGACACGCCGCCCTCGTGCGCGCGGAAGTAGCGCACCGGCGCGTCGATGCGGATTGGCCGCACGCCGGCCCAGCACATCCGCACCGCGGCTTCCGGATCGAAATCGAAGCCGCGCATCCACCGCTGGCGATGCATGATCGCCGCGAGCGGCGCGACCGGATACACGCGAAACCCGTACAGCGAATCGCCGATGCCGGCCCACAGCGTCTCGACGTCCGCCCACACGTTCGACAGCCGCCGCCCCTGCACGCGCAGTTGCGGCGCGCTCGCGTCGAAGCGCGGCACGCCGAGCACCATCGCATCGGGCCCGGCCTGCGAGGCGGCCATGAAGCGCGGGATCAGGTCGGCCGGATGCTGGCCGTCGGAATCCATCGTCAGCACGTGCGTGAAGCCGTTCGCGGCAGCCGCCTCGAGCCCCGCGAGCACCGCCGCGCCCTTGCCGCGGTTCTCCGGCAGCACGATCACGCGCAGCCCCGGATCGCGCTGGGCCATCGCCTGCAGGCGCTCGGCGCTGCCGTCCGTGCTGCCGTCGACGACGACCCACACCGGATTCCACTGCGCACGCGCGCTGCGCACGGTCGCGTCGACCTTGACGCCCGGGTTGTAGCTCGGGATCAGCACGAGATGGGTGGACGAAGCGTGCGGCGTGGACATGGAGGCGGCCGAAGACGAAGACGAGGATCCTGACGAAATTCTATGACCTGCCGACGACCGGCGGCAGGCATCGTCGATGCTCGCCGTCATGCGAGACCGCCGTTGACGGACAGCACCTGCCCCGTCACGTAGGCCGCCGCATCGGACACGAGATACGCGACCATGCCCGCGACTTCGTCGGGCCGCCCGGCGCGCTGCGCGGGCACGAGCTGCTTGATGCGCTCGGCGGGAAACGCGTGCGCGGCCATCGGCGATTCGATGATCCCGGGCGCGACCGCGTTCACGGTGATGCCGCGCGACGCGAGCTCCATCGACAGCGATTTCGTCGCACCGATCAGCCCGGCCTTCGCGGCCGCGTAGTTCGCCTGCCCGCGGTTGCCGGTCACGCCCGCGACCGACGCGATGTTGACGATCCGCCCGCGGCGCGT
Source organism: Burkholderia sp. SRS-46 (assembly GCF_004343775.1). Taxonomy (GTDB): domain Bacteria; phylum Pseudomonadota; class Gammaproteobacteria; order Burkholderiales; family Burkholderiaceae; genus Burkholderia. Next base: position 488,301 of record NZ_PTXL01000006.1, read on the forward strand.
GCGGATCATCGGCAGCAGCAGCGGCTGCGTGACGTTGAAGAAGCCGTTGAGCGTCACGTCGATCACGCTGCGCCATTGCTGCCGCGTCATGCCGGCCATCGGCGCGTCGGCGTGGATGCCCGCGTTGTTGACGAGGATCTGCACCGGCGCGTCGTCGACGAGGCGCGCGAGCGCAGCGTCGGTCGCGTCGGGATCGGTCACGTCGAACGCGATCGCATGCGCGACGCCGCCCGCCGCGGTGATCCGCTGCGCGACCGCTTCGGCCTGCGCGAGATTCCGGTTCGCGTGCACCCACACTTCATGGCCGGCCTGGGCGAGCGCTTCGCTGATCGCCTGGCCGAGTGCGCCACTGCCGCCCGTCACGAGCGCCCGCATCGACTGCCTCCTGTCATTCGGGTTCCCATTGCGCGCCGCGCGCGGCGTCGCTTCGGACGTCACTTCGCGCGGTGCGCCGCGACGTATGCGGCGAGCGCGCCGAGCGTCGCGAAGATCCGTTCGTTATCCGGATTGTCCGAGCGCAGCTCGAAGCCGTACTTCTTCGAGATCAGCAGCGCGATTTCCAGGATGTCGATGGAGTCGAGCCCGAATCCTTCCCCATACAGCGGAGTATCGGCGCTCACGGTATCGAGCGGCACGTCTTCGAGATTCAGTTCGCCGACGATCAGCGTGGCGAGCTCTTGTTCCAGTGCGTTCATCATGCTTTCAAGACAGGCGACACATGGCAGCGGAAGGCGCATGGAAACGGCGCTCGCAGGCACGCGTGGCGCGCGCCCGTTGCCGTCCCACCGGCGTCGGCCGGCTACCCCGCCCGCGTAATTGGGGGATCGTTAGGTAAAAGTTACGGCGGATTCTAGTCGATGGGTATAGGGACGTACACGGCGAAAGGGTTACAGACGTGCGGCGCGCGCCGCGCGGCAATTCGGCACCCGAACGCAGCGGATGCTTGAGCCGCTTTGGGCGGACCTGCATCGGGCGCGCGGCGAGGCGCGCGCGACGCCATACATTCGGTTACAAAACCTGTCCGCGCAGGGCAGGAAGACACCGTGCCGGAGCCCTAAAATGTGCATGCCACGATAGCCGGCCGGACATGCGTTCCGGCCGCCATTCATATGACGATTAACGGCCCGACGACCACCGCCCTTCTCCCCCGCTTGGCCTCGACGCATTCCGCCCTGCCGCGCCTGCCCGCCCGCCGCGTTCCCGCTGCTGTCGCCGCGCGCCGTTCGCCCGGAGCCGGGCGATGAGCACGCCGACGCGTATCGCGCACGGCGTCATGGCGGTGAGCGCGGTGATCGCCTACCAGGCCGGCGCCCACTACGCGGCCGCGACGCCCGGCGCGCACGCGTTCGGGCTCGCGATGGCGCTCGTGCCGCCGCTGCTGCTCGCGCTCGGCGCGGCGTGGCGCTCGCCGCGGCGTGCGTGGCTCGTGCCGGCCTGGACGCTCGCCACCGCGGCACTGTGGGCCGCGCGCGAACCGCTCGCGCGGCATTTCGGCTGGGGGCTGTATCTGGAGCACCTGAGCTTCAACGTCGCGATGGCGCTGCTGTTCGGCCGCACGCTGGCGGCCGGGCACGTGCCGCTGTGCACGCAGTTCGCGACGCTGATCCACGGCGCGGCGACGCCGGCCGTCGCGCGCTACACGCGGCAGATCACGGTGGCGTGGACGCTGTTCTTCGTCGCGATCGCCGCCGTGTCGACGCTGCTGTTCGCGTCCGCGTCGATCGTCGCGTGGTCGACGTTCGCGAACTACCTGTCGCTGCCGCTCGTCGCCGTGATGTTCGCGGCCGAGCACGCGTGCCGGCGCTTCGCGCTGCCGCACGAGCCGCGGCCGCGCATGCTCGACGCAGTGCGCGCGTACCGGCAGTCGACGCAGGCCGGCGCGCGCCCCGCACGATGAATTCACGGCCCGCGCGGCGTTGCGGCCGCGCCGGCCCCGCTTGTGTTTCTGAACCTGTTATGCCGAGTTACCCGCTGGTATTCCATTCGTCCCCGGACCAGACGATCGCATGGCGCGACGGCGCGCCCGTCACCGTGCGCGCGTTCGTCGCCGACGTCGCCCGCGTGGCCGCCGTGCTGCCCGCGGGCGGCCACGTGCTCAACGTGTGCCGCGACCGCTACCGCTTCACGGTCGGCCTGTGCGCGGCGCTCGTCGCGGGCAAGGTCAGCCTGCTGCCGTCGTCGCACACGCCGGATGCGGTGCGCCGGCTCGCGGCGTTCGCGCCCGACGCGTTCTGCCTGCACGACGCGCCCGACTGCGCGATCGACCTGCCGCGCTTCGCGTATCCGGATGCGCCGCCGGCCGACTGCGCGGCCGGCGACGCCCCGTTCGTCGTCCCGCAAATCGACGCGGCGCAGGTCGTGGCCTGCCTGTTCACGTCCGGCTCGACCGCCGCGCCGGTGCCGCACCGCAAGACCTGGGGCACGATGGTCGACTGCGCGCGCGCGGCGGCCGAGCGCCTCGGGCTGCGCGACGGCCGCGCGTACACGCTGGTCGGCACGGTGCCCGCGCAGCACATGTACGGCTTCGAATCGACGGTGCTGCTCGCGCTGGCCGGCGGGCTCGCGTTCAGCAATGGCCTGCCGTTCTACCCGGTCGACGTGCGCCACGCGCTCGACGCGGTGCCGCAGCCGCGCGTGCTCGTCACGTCGCCGATCCACCTGCGCGCGCTCCTGGCGTCCGGGCGCGCGCTGCCGCGCGCCGCGCTCGTGCTGTCGGCCACCGCGCCGCTCACGGCGCCGCTCGCGCGCGACGCCGAGGCCGCGCTCGGCGCGCCGCTCGTCGAAATCTACGGCAGCACCGAGACCGGCCAGATCGCCACGCGCCGCACCGCGCACGGCGCGGCATGGGAACGGATGCCCGGCATCCGGCTCGATGCGCGCGCCGGCACGGACGACTGCGGCCCGACAGTCTGGGTGTCCGGCGCCCACGTCGAGCCGCCGGTGCCGATGGGCGACGCGCTCGAACTGCTCGGCGACGGCCGCTTCCTGCTGCACGGCCGCAAGGCGGACCTGGTCAACATCGCCGGCAGGCGCACGTCGCTCGCCTACCTGAATCACCAGTTGAATGCGATTCCGGGCGTCGTCGACGGCGTGTTCTTCATGCCGGACGACGCAGCCTCCGCCGCCAGCGCCGCGCGCACCGAACCCGTCACGCGCCTCGTCGCGCTGGTGGTCGCGCCGACGCTCGCGGCCGCCGGCCTGCAGCGCGCGCTGCGCGAGCGGATCGATCCCGCGTTCATGCCGCGCCCGCTGGTGTTCGTCGACGCGCTGCCGCGCAACGAGACCGGCAAGCTGCCGCGCGACGTGCTCGCGGCGCTCGTCGCGCGACACGCGAGCGCCGCCGCGACCGGCGCCACGGAAACGGCTGCCGCCGCCGCGCCCGCCCGCGACGCCACGGCGGCCACCGCCGCCACCTTCACGATTCCCGCCGACCATCCCGCGCTGCCCGGCCACTTCCCCGGCCAGCCGATCGTGCCGGGTGTCGTGCTGCTCGATCATGCGATCACCGCGATCGGCGCGGCGCTGAACCGTCCGCTGCACGCGTGGCGGCTCGGCTCGGCGAAATTCCCAAGCCCGGCCGCGCCCGGCGAGCCGCTCGATCTCGCGTTCGACGCGGCCGCGAGCGGCGCGATCCGCTTCACGGTGCGCGCCGGGCGGCGCGACGTCGCGACGGGCGTGCTGTCCGCGCCGCCGGCCGCGCGCGAGGAGGCCTCCGCATGAAGCGCACCGCATGGGCCGAGCGCCAGGAACGCAGCAACGCGCTGCTGCTGCGCGCAATGACGTGGATCTCGCTGCGCTTCGGACGGCGCGCCGCGCGCGTCGTGCTGCATCTCGTCGCCGCGTATTTCGTGCTGTTCTCGCCGGCCGCGTGCGCGGCGTCGCGCGACTACCTGCGCCGCGTGCTCGGCCGGCCCGCGCGCGCGCTCGACGTGTACCGGCACGTGTTCACGTTCGCGGCGACGATCCACGACCGCATCTACCTGATGAACGGTCGCTTCGACCTGTTCGACATCCGCCTGCACGGCGAGGCGCTCGTCGAAGCCGCGCTCGCGGACGGGCGCGGCGCGTTCCTGATCGGCGCGCATCTCGGCAGCTTCGAGGTCATGCGCGCACTCGGCCGCACGCAGCCGGGCCTGCGCGTCGCGGTGACGATGTACGAGGAAAACGCGCGCAAGATCAACGCGACGCTCGCCGCGGTGAATCCCGCCGCGAAGCCGGACGTGATCCCCCTCGGACAGGTCGACTCGATGCTGAAGGTGCGCGAGCGCCTCGACGCGAACTGCCTGGTCGGCATGCTCGCCGACCGCACGCTGCACGACGCCACCACGGCCTCGGTCCGGCGGCTGGACCTGCTCGGCGCGCCGGCCGCGTTCCCGCTCGGGCCCCTGTACATGGCCGCGATGCTCGGGCGCCCGGTGATCTTCATGACCGGCCTCTATCGCGACGGCAACCGCTACGACGTACACTTCGAGCGGCTCGCCGATTTCTCCGACGTGCGCCGCGACACGCGCGCGGCCGCCGTCGACGCCGCGCTCGCGCGCTATGTCGCGCTGCTCGACCGGTACTGTCGCGCGGCGCCGTACAACTGGTTCAACTACTTCGACTTCTGGCAGGACGGCGCCGCCGCCGCGCGCCGCGACGACGCGCCGGCGCCCGCGCGCACCGGCCTGTCCGCCGCAAGGAATCGCTGACGCATGATCGCCCTTCGCCCTGCCCCGCGCGCGCTGCGCCGCGCCGCCCGCGTGCTTGCCGCCGCCGCCGCCGCCGCCGCCGTCGCGGCCGCGGCCGCCGTGGCCGCCATCTCGCCGGCCCATGCGGCCGGCGCCGATGCGCCGTGGACGCTCGACCGGCTGATGTCCACGCTCGCGCAGCACAAGGCCGGACGCGCGACGTTCACCGAGACCAAGACCCTGTCGATCGCCGCTCAGCCGATCGAGTCGTCCGGCGAGCTGGTGTTCGTCGCGCCCGATCATCTCGAGAAGCACACGCTGAGCCCGAAGCCGGAGCACCTCGTCGTCGACGGCGACATGCTGAGCGTCGAGCGCAACAACCGCCGCTACACGCTCGCGCTCGCGCGCTACCCGGAGCTCGGCGCGTTCATCGACAGCATCCGCGCGACGCTCGCCGGCAACCGCTACGCGCTCGAGCAGGTGTACCGGGTCGCGCTGTCGGGGCACGGCGACGACTGGACGCTCACGCTCACGCCGCTCGATTCACGGATGCTGAAGGTGGTCAGCACGATCACGCTCGACGGCACGCGCGACGTGCTGCGCAGCGTCGCGATCCGCCAGGCCGACGGCGACCATTCGCTGATGCGGCTGCAACCCTTGCCGGCCACCCCGAACTGATGGACGAACGCACCCGGCCCGCCCCCGTCGCCCGAGGCCTGCGCGCGCTGCGGCAGCGCGCGGTGCTCGCGTGGCTGCTGGGCCTGCTCGCGTGCGGCTTCGCGATCGGCCGCGCGAGCTTCACGGCCGACCTGTCCGCGTTCCTGCCGCGCGCGCCGAGCGCCGGGCAGCGCGTGCTCGTCGACCAGTTGCGCGACGGCCTCGTGTCGCGGCTGATCCTCATCGCAATCGACGGCGGCGACGCGGCGACGCGCGCCACCCTGTCGCGCCGCGTCGCCGCGTCGCTGCGCGTCGACCCGCAGTTCGCGACGGTCGGCAACGGCGAGGCGGCCGACGACACGCGCGACCAGCAGTTCGTGCTCGACCACCGCTACCTGCTGAGCCCGGCCGTGACGCCGCAGCGCTTCACGGCCGACGGCCTGCACCGGGCGCTCGGCGACAGCCTCGACCTGCTGGGCTCGTCCGCGGGCCTCGTGACGAAGGCGCTGCTGCCGCGCGATCCGACCGGCGAAGTCGCCGCGCTCGTCGGCCAGCTCGACAGCAGCGCGCAGCCCACGCTGCGCGACGGCGTATGGGCGTCGCGCGACGGCACGCGCGCGGTGCTCGTCGCGCAGACGGCCGCGGCCGGCTCCGACACCGACGCGCAGGCGCGCGCGCTCGACGCGGTGCGGCGCGCGTTCGCCGTCGCGCGGCCGGCGACGCCGGACGCGGCCGAGTACACGCTCGCAATGACCGGCCCGGGCGTGTTCTCGGTCGACGCGCGCGACACGATCCGGCGCGACGTCGAGCGCCTGTCGACACTGAGCATGCTGCTGATCGTCGCGCTGCTGCTGATGCTGTACCGCTCGCTGCGCACGCTCGCGCTCGGGCTGCTGCCGGTGCTGTCGGGCGTCGCGGCCGGGGTCGCGGCGGTCAGCGTCGCGTTCGGCACCGTCCACGGGCTGACGCTCGGCTTCGGCACCACGCTGATCGGCGAAGCGGTCGACTACTCGATCTACCTGTTCGTGCAATCCGCGCCGGCCGGCCCGCGCGGCGCGGCACGCCCGGCCGATGCGACGCGCGCGTGGCTCGCCGCGTACTGGCCGACGATCCGGCTCGGCGTGCTGACGTCCGTGTGCGGCTTCGCGTCGATGCTGTTCGCGGGCTTCCCGGGGCTCGTGCAGATCGGGCTGTTTTCGATCGCCGGCCTGACCACCGCCGCGCTCGTCACGCGCTTCGTGCTGCCGCACCTGCACGACGGGGAAGTCGCGATGCGCGACGTGTCGCGCGTCGGCGCGCTGCTCGCGCGCGCGGCGGCCGCCGCCCCGCGCCTGCGCTGGCCGCTCGCCGCGCTGGTGCTGGCCGCGTGCGCCGTGCTCGCGCAGCATCGCGACAGCCTGTGGAGCCGCGAGCTCGCCGCGCTGAGCCCGGTGCCCGCGCGCGCGCAGGCGCTCGACGCACGGCTGCGTGCCGACGTCGGCGCGCCCGACGTGCGGTACCTCGTCGTGATCTCGGCCGCAACCGAGCAGGCCGCACTCGAAGGCGCGGAAAAAGTCGCCGCGCAATTGCAGCCGCTCGTCGACGGCGGCACGCTCGCGGGTTTCGAAAACCCCGCGCGCTACCTGCCGAGCGAGGCCGCACAGCGCGCGCGGCAGGCAAGCCTGCCGGCGTCCGACGTGCTCGCCGCGCGCATGCGCGACGCGGTCGCGAACCAGCCGATCACGGTGAAGCCGGAACTGTTCGCCCCGTTCATCGCCGATGTCGCCGCCGCGCGCCACGCGCCGCTGCTGACGCGCGCGGATCTGCAGGACACGTCGATGACGCTCGCCGTCGACGCGCTGCTGACCGAGCGCGCGGGCCGCTGGAGCGCGATGCTGCCGCTGCGCGCGCCGGATCTCGCGCACGCGGCGGCGGCCGCGCCGAGCCTCGACGCGACGCCGATCCGCGCCGCCGTGATGCGCGCGGGCGTGCCCGATGCGCTGTTCGTCGACCTGAAGGCGGAAGCCGACCGCCTGTACGTGAACTACGTGCGCGAGGATCGGCGGCTGTCGCTCGCCGGCTTCGCCGCGATCGCCGTGCTGCTGCTGGTCGCGCTGCGCTCGCCGCGCCGCGCCGCGCGCGCACTCGCGCCGCTCGTCGCGGCGGTGCTGGTCGTGACCGCGGGCTTCGCGCTCGCCGGCGTGCCGCTGACGATCCTGCACCTGGTCGGGATGCTGCTGATCGTCGCGGTCGGCTCGAACTACGCGCTGTTCTTCTGCAAGCGCGACGACGCGCAACCGGTCACGCCCCGCACGCTGGTGTCGCTGCTGGTCGCCAATCTCGCGACGGTCGCCGGCTTCGGCCTGCTCGCGCTGTCGCACGTGCCGATGCTCGAAACCTTCGGCCTCACCGTCGGCCCCGGCGCGATCCTCGCACTGGCGTTTGCCGCGATCCTCGCGCCACGGACGGCCGCCGCGCATCGATCGGGAGGCCGCGCATGAACGCACCGTCATCCGTGTCTCCGCCGCCGGGCGCCGCGCGCCGCTGGAAGCCGACGCCGCTGATCGCGGGCGCCGCCGCGCTGCATGCGGGCGCGGCGGCGGCCATCGTCGCGCAACCGGCCGCGTGGCCGTGGGCGGCCGGCAGCGTGGCCGCGTCGCACCTTGCGCTGACGGCGGCCGGCCTGTGGCCGAGGAGCGCGCTGCTCGGCCCGAACTGGACACGCCTGCCGGAGCACGCCGGCCGCACGATCGCGCTGACGATCGACGACGGCCCCGACCCCGACGTCACGCCGCGCGTGCTCGACCTGCTCGACCGGTACGGTGCGCGCGCGACGTTCTTCTGCATCGGCGATCGCGCGCGCCGCTACCCGCAGTGGCTCGAGGCGATCGTCGCGCGCGGCCATGCGGTCGAGAACCACAGCCAGCGGCACCGGCATACGTTCTCGCTGTCGGGGCCGGCCGCGCTGCGGCGCGAGATCGACGCCGCGCAGCGCACGCTGACCGAGATCGGCGGCACGCGCCCGCTGTTCTTCCGCGCGCCCGCCGGCCTGCGCAATCCGTTTCTCGAACCGGTGCTGTGCGAGCTCGGCCTGCAGCTCGCGAGCTGGACCCGGCGCGGCTTCGACACACGCCCTCACGACGCGGGCACGATCGCGCGGCGCCTGCTGCACGGGCTCGCGCCGCGCGACATCCTGCTGGTGCACGACGGCCACGCGGCGCGCGACGCGCGCGGCGAGCCGGTCGTGCTCGACGTGCTGCCGGCCGTGCTGCGCGCGGCAGCCGACGCGCAGTTGCGCTGGACCACGCTGCGCGCCGCGCTCGCGCCCGAGCCGCCGGCGGCGCCCGTCCCGACACCTCCCGTTTGATAAAATTGAAGCGCACTCGGCACGCCGCCCGGCCTCATCGCGGCGCCCGCTCAGGCCACCGGATTCGACCCTCGTGAAACCTCTCCTGCTCTCGCATTTCACCGCCACCAGCTGCATCGGCCGCGGCCTCGACGCGACCGTCGCCGCGCTGCGCAGCGCCCGCGGCGGCCTCACGCGATGCGACTTCGAGCACGCGGACCTCGACACCTGGATCGGCGCGGTGGATGGCGTCGACGCGCAGCCGGTGCGCGCCGACCTCGCCGCCTTCGACTGCCGCAACCACCGCCTCGCGCAGCTCGGCCTCGTGCAGGACGGCTTCGCCGAGCGCGTCGCGGCGGCCGTGGCGCGCTACGGCGCCGAGCGCGTCGGCGTGTTCATCGGCACGAGCACGGCCGGCGTCCTCGAAACGGAGCACGCCTACCGGCGCCGCGACCCGCACAGCGGCGCACTGCCGGCCGACTTCCGCTACGCGCAGACCCACAACCCGTATTCGTCCGCCGCGTTCGTGCGCGCGTATTTCGCGCTGCGCGGCCCGGCGGCGGCGATCTCGTCCGCGTGCTCGTCCGGCGCGAAGGTGTTCGGCTCCGCGCGCCGCATGCTCGACGCGGGGCTGATCGATGCGGCCATCGTCGGCGGCGTCGATTCGCTGTGCCTGACGACGCTGTACGGCTTCAATTCGCTCGAACTGCTGTCGCGCCAGCCGTGCCGGCCGTTCGACATCGCGCGCGACGGGATCTCGATCGGCGAGGCGGCCGCGTTCGCGCTCGTCGAGCGCGCGCCCGACGCACTCGACGTGCTCGACGACAGCGCGATCCTGCTGCTCGGCATCGGCGAATCGAGCGACGCGCATCACATGTCGTCGCCGCACCCGGAAGGGCTCGGCGCGCGCGCCGCGATCGAGCAGGCGCTCGCCTCGGCGGGCTGCCACGCGCGCGACGTCGACTACATCAACCTGCACGGCACCGCGACGCCGAGCAACGACGCGGCCGAAAGCCGCGCGGTCGGCGCGCTGTTCGCGAACACGCCGTGCAGCTCGACGAAGGGCGCGACCGGCCACACGCTCGGCGCGGCCGGCGCGCTCGAGGCGGTGGTCGCGGCGCTCGCGCTGCGCGACCAGTTCGTGCCGGCCGGCATCAACACGACGCGCCCCGACCCGGCGCTCGCACCCGGCTACGTGCTCGCGAGCCGCGACGCGCGGGTGCGCACCGTCCTCAGCAATTCGTTCGGCTTCGGCGGCACGAACTGCAGCCTGCTGCTCGGCCGCGCGCACCGCCGACCATCGACATGAAACTCACCGCCTACCTCGACAGCGTCGGCCTGATCGGGCCGGGATTGAGCGACTGGCCGCACGCGGCCGACGTGCTCGCCGGCCGCGCCGCCTACGCCAGCGCGCACACCGTGCTGCCGCCGCCGGCCGGCCTGCCGCCGGCCGAGCGGCGGCGCACCGGGCCGGTGGTGCGGGCCGCGCTCGCGGCCGGCCACGCGGCCGTCGCGGCAAGCGGCCGCGACGCCGCGACGCTCGCGACCGTGTTCAGCGCATCGGGCGGCGACGGCCAGAATTGCCACGCGATCTGCGAGACGCTCGCGAGCGATGACCGCCACCTGTCGCCGACGCGCTTCCACAATTCCGTGCACAACGCGCCGGCCGGCTACTGGAGCATCGCGACGCGCGCGATGGCCACGTCGAACGTGCTGTGCGCGTACGACGGCAGCTTCGCCGCGGGGCTGCTCGAAAGCGTCTGCCAGGTGTCGGCCGACCGTGTGCCGAGCCTGCTGATCGCGTACGACGCCGACTATCCGGAGCCGCTGCACGCGGTGCGGCCGATCGTCGATGCGTTCGGTGTCGCGCTGGTGCTCGCGCCGCACGCGCGCGCCGCGAGCCTCGCGCGCATCGACGTGCGGCTCACCGACGCGCCCGCGACGACGCTCGCGTCGTCCGAGCTCGAAGCGCTGCGCACCGGCAATCCGGCCGCGCGCGCGCTGCCGCTGCTCGCCGCGCTCGCCGCGCGGCGTTCGGCCAGCGTCGTGCTCGACTATCTGGACGATACGCGCGTGCAGGTGGACGTCGCGATGCCGGATGCGTTCGCGGAGGACGCGTGATGACGCTTGCCGCCGGCACGGCGCTCGACCATGCGTGGATCGCCGCGCACATTCCGCACGACGGCGCGATGTGCGTGCTCGACTCGGTCGATGCATGGGACGACACGCGGATCCGCTGCAGCGCGACGAGCCACCGCGACCCGCGCAATCCGCTGCGCGCGCACGGCAGGCTCGCGTCGGTGTGCGGGATCGAGTACGCGGCGCAGGCGATGGCCGTGCACGGCGCGCTCGTCGGCGCGTCGCACGCGCGGCCGCGCGCCGGCTTTCTCGCGAGCGTGCGCGGCGTCGACGCGTTCGTCGATCGGCTCGATACCTGCGACGCACCGCTGACGGTCGACGCAGAACGGATCGGCGGCGACGCCGTTACCGTGCTCTACGGCTTCACGGTTCGCTGCGGCGAACGCGTGCTGCTGACCGGCCGCGCCACGGTGATGCTCGATGCATCGGCGGCCGCCACGCTGCGCCCGCCGGCTGCCGGCGGCGCGGAGATTCGATGACAACGTTGATGGGAACCAGGTCGTGAAAGGTCGTCAGTTCATTTACACCGCACTCGTGCTTGCCGTGATCAGCCCGATCGCGCACGCGGATCTGTCCGAAGTGAAACAGAACATCAAGCAGGATTCGAAGGAAGCCGCGCACAAGACCGGCGAGGCCGCGCGCAGCTTCGGCCATGCGACCGCGAGCGCCGCGAAGGCCGTCGGCCACGGCGTCGCGCATGCGTCTCGCGAAGGCTGGGATGCGACGAAGCACGCGTCGCGCGAGGGCTGGGACGCCACCAAGCGCACGACGAAGCGGGTCTTCCACAAGGACGGCAGCGACTGAGCGCACGCGCGTCGCGACGCAGCGGCAAGCTGCGCCGCGACCCGGTCGTTCAGGCCGCCCTGCCGCCTGCCCGGCGTTCGCGCGACGCGGCGCCGCACCCTGCACGCCTGCCGTACGCCGCGCGCCAGCAATCGCGATGATCGAACTCGCGCAGCAGTCGCGCGCGGCGCCGCTCGAGCCAGTAGAGCACGATCATCATCGTCAGCGCGACGGCGAGCGCCGATCCGCCGATCGCGAGCCCCATCCAGGTATCACCCATGCGTACTCCGGAACGTGAAGCCGTGGCTGCGCACGCGCCGCGACGGCGGCCGGCGCACGCCCCTGCGATCGCAGGCAGCCCACGGCACACGCCGTGCGGCCGCCGCCCCGCACGGGCGCGTTCGTCGTCGTCATCGCGCGCACGCGCGCTGCCCCGGCACTGGATCCAGCGGGAGCACGGCCCGGGCGCGCAAGCGCGCAACCCGGGCCGCCGCGCGTCAATCAATGCATGTGCTGGCCGCCGTTGATCGCGATGTTGGAGCCGGTCACGAAGGCCGCCTCCTCGGAGCACAGATACGCGACCAGCCCCGCGACTTCCTCGGGCTTGCCGAGCCGGCCGGCAGGGATCTGCGGCAGGATCTTCGAGTCGAGGACGTCCTGCGGAATCGCCATCACCATCTTGGTCGCGAGATAACCCGGCGACACCGTGTTCACCGTCACGCCCTTGCGCGCGACTTCGAGCGCGAGCGACTTGGTGAAGCCGTGCATGCCGGCCTTCGCGGCCGCGTAGTTGGTCTGGCCGACCGAGCCCTTCGAGCCGTTGACCGACGAGATGTTGACGATCCGCCCCCAGCCGCGCTCGACCATGCCTTCGCACACCGGCTTGGTCATGTTGAACACGGAATCGAGGTTGGTGCGGATCACCGCATCCCAGTTGACCTTGTCGAGCTTGCGGAACGTCATGTCGCGCGTGATGCCGGCGTTGTTCACCAGCACGTCGATCGGGCCGAGCTCCTGCACGATCTTCGCCACGCATTCCTGGCACGAATCGTGGTCGGCCACGTCCACCGGATACGCGTGGAATTCGCGGCCGGCCGCATGCATCTCGGTCAACCAGCGGTCGACGCCATTGTTGTTCGGCGAATACGTGACGACAACCCGGTAGCCCGCGTCGTGCAATCGGATGCTGATCGATTCGCCAAGGCCGCCCATTCCACCTGTCACAACTGCAATTCGCTTAGTCATCCTATAAGTTACCGACAAGAAAAGTGATCGATGATGTGGCGCGGCAACGTGGCACTCGCCGCCGCACACACCGCTTCGATACGCCGGATCCATCCGGCCTATCGCAGAATCGCGCCTCGTGTTGTGAACTGCTCGTCCGGCGCGAATGCCGTATGGCGCGCTCGCGGTGCATGCATGCACCGCGAACGTGCCGTGTCGTCAAACCCTGCTCAGTCGCGCTCGACCGCGAGCGCGACACCCATCCCGCCGCCGATGCACAGCGACGCCAGCCCGCGCTTCGCATCGCGCTTGACCATCTCGTGCAGCAGCGTCACCAGGATCCGGCAGCCCGACGCCCCGATCGGATGCCCGATCGCGATCGCCCCGCCGTTCACGTTCACCTTCGACGTGTCCCAGCCCATCTGCTTGTGCACAGCCAGCGCCTGCGCCGCGAACGCCTCGTTGATCTCCATCAGGTCCAGGTCGCCCGGCGTCCAGCCCGCGCGCTCCAGGCACCGCCGCGACGCCGGCACCGGGCCCATCCCCATCACGCTCGGATCCACGCCCGCGTTCGCGTACGCCTTGATCCGCGCCAGCGGCTTCAGGCCCAGCGCATCGGCCTTCTTCGCCGACATCACCAGCACCGCCGCCGCGCCGTCATTGATCCCCGACGCGCTCGCCGCCGTCACCGTGCCGTCCTTCGCGAACGCCGGCTTCAGCCCCGCCAGCGACTCCGCCGTCACGCCGTGGCGCACGAACTCGTCCGTCGTGAACTGCAGCGGCTCGCCCTTTCTCTGCGGAATCGTCACCGGCACGATCTCTTCGTCGAAGCGCCCGGCCTTCTGCGCCGCTTCCGCCTTGTTATGCGACAGCGCCGCGAACGCGTCCTGCTCTTCGCGCGTGATCCCGTATTCCTTCGCGACGTTCTCCGCCGTGATGCCCATGTGGTACTGGTTGTACACGTCCCACAGGCCGTCGACGATCATCGTGTCGACCAGCTTCGCGTCGCCCATCCGGAACCCGTCGCGCGAGCCCGGCAGCACGTGCGGCGCCGCGCTCATGTTCTCCTGGCCGCCCGCGATCACGATGTCCGCGTCGCCGGCAATGATCGCGTTCGCCGCCAGCATCACCGCCTTCAGGCCCGAACCGCACACCTTGTTGATCGTCATCCCCGGCACCGCGCTCGGCAGCCCGGCCTTGATCACCGACTGGCGCGCCGGGTTCTGGCCCGAGCCCGCCGCCAGCACTTGGCCCAGGATCACTTCGCTGACCAGCTCCGGCTTCACGCCGCCGCGCTCCAGCACCGCGCGAATCACCGTGGCGCCCAGTTCCGGCGCCGCGATCTTCGCGAGCGAACCGCCGAATTTGCCGACCGCGGTACGCGCGGCCGATACGATCACTACGTCCGTCATGTTCAATTCCTGCATCAGTGTCACGTTGCTGTTTGCTGTTGCGCCGCCGGCGCGCGCCGGTCGGGCCTTGCTTGCCGCGCGATTGCCACGCCGGGCGCGTCCGGTGCCGGACGCCGGCGCACACGCATCCGCCGTGGGAAACCGCGGCCGGCGCGGACCGCTGCCGGATGCCGCGCGGCACACGCGGCACACGCGGCATCCGGCGACCGGTCGCGCCAGTCAGTGCGTCGCGCCGAAGCGCGACGCGAGGTCACGCTGCGGCTTCGCGCGGGGCCGCATCCTTGCGGGCGGCCTGCTTGCCGTTGCGTGCCGCTGCACCGACGGCGTCGAAGCCGCTTTGCGCGGCCTCGATCACCTGGCCCGTCGCCGCGCGCACCGTTTCCGCCGCGACGCTCGCCGCCGACAGCGCCGAATTCAGCGCGGCAACGACGGGCGCCGAACCGGCCGGCGCGTGCTTGCTCAGCTCGCCGAGCGCGTCCTTCAGGCGCTTGTCGTTCTGCTCGTACTGCGTCTGCGCGATCTTCGCCAGTTCGGCCTGGGTCGTCGTCGCGATGTCGAACAGGTGACGGCCGTACGAGGCCGCCTTGGTGACCGCCTGCTGCGACGCGCCGAGCTGGCGCGTGAAGAATTCCGCCGGGTTCTGCGCGGCGAAGGCCTCCTTCAGGCTGTCTTCGTACTCGGTGACCGCGGCCTTGGTCGCCTGCAGGTTGAGGTCGACCACGGCCTCGAAACCGCGGAGCGCCGGATGCACGACAGCGAACCATGCGGTAACGCCGGTCTGGTAATCGGCAATGAGTTTTTCGGGGGCGAAAACGGACATCTGCGCGCTCCTGTTAACGATGCGAGAGTTTGTGAAAGGAAAGACGGAAATCGGACGATGCATCCGATCTCTTATTTATCGCACATCATTCATTGAATGCACGAAGTTTAGAGCGCCCATTCTAGAACGATAAATTGTCAATCAAATGGCATTAATGCCTAGGAGAAACCCTAACACGACAATTGCCCCGTCAAACGGGTCTGGCGGTAATTTTTTTAGGGGACATGTGACAATCCCTTGCACTGAAACGATTTTTAACTTTTTTACAGCACGCCGTGCACAACCCCCGGGAATATTTACGCCCGGGTTATGGTGATTATTCGAAATTAGTGCACGCTTATGGACAACATGTTTATGGATGAAATCGCGCAATGAAATCGATTTTCCGAATTCTGATAGAAATCGTTTTCACATCCATTTTCAAAATCCGGGAATAACGCGAAATGCATCGACCCCGCAATGCGGGGGTCATATCCCGCATTGCGCGGGGTCGCGATACGCGCCGCGAACGCGGCGCGTCAGCCGGCCAGTTCCTGGTGCAGCGCGCGGAATTCCTGCGCGAGCTTGTGGCCGGGCTCGAGATGAATGACGGGGGTCGCCTGCTGGTGCGATTCGCGGATCTTCACCGACGACGACAGCCGCGACGCCAGCACCGGCAGCCCTTCGCCGACCAGTTCGTCGACGAGCCGCTGCGGCAGGCTCGCGCGCGGCTGGAACTGGTTGATCACGATCCCTTCCACCTCGAGCGCCGCGTTGTGATCCTGCTGGATCTCCTTCACGTTCTCGAGCAGCGTATACAGCGCGCGGCGCGAGAAGTCGTCGCAGTCGAACGGGATCAGGCAGCGCTCGACCGCGATCAGCGCGGAGCGCGTATAGAAGTTCAGCGCGGGCGGCGTGTCGATGTACACCGCGTCGTACGTGTCGAGCTCGTTCAGCGCGTCGCGCAGCTTGTAGATCTTGTAGCGGGACTCGAGCTTGCCGTGCAGCGCGTCGAGATCGGGATGCGCGGGCATCACGTCGAGGTTCTCGAACGGGGTCGAATGGATGAACGATGCGACGTCGACCGGCCGGAAGTTGAACGTCAGCGCGGTCTCGAAGAAGTCGGCGACGGTCGGGGCCGTGTCCGCGGCGCGCTCGCCGAGCAGGTACTGGGTCGAGTTCGCCTGCGCGTCGAGGTCGATGACGAGCGTGCGCAGCCCTTCGCTCGCACTGATCGCCGCAAGATTACAGACGATCGTCGACTTGCCTACGCCACCCTTCTGGTTGAACACGACACGCCGCATGGTCCCCCCTCGATCGAAGCGCCAAAACGTCAAGCATAGTCGAACAATAATGGCGGCCGCATGACGTCGCGCGACTTTCGCATCATTCGTGGCAAAACGCATCACGCCGGAAAAAAGTGCGCGATGCGGGCGAGACGCGCGCGCCGTGGCCGGCGTCACGCGATGATCGGCTTGCGGCGCACTTCCGACAGGTAGATGAGGATCAGCGACACCCACACGATTCCGTACAGGAACATGAAGCAGGTGGTCCGCACCCGCAGCAGGTCGAGCAGCAGGCCGAACAGGATCGGCAGCAGGAACCCGCCGAGGCCGCCCGCGAGCCCGACGATGCCGGTCACCACGCCCATGTTGTCGGGGAAATCGTCGGCGACGTACTTGAAGGTCGACGCCATGCCGAACGCGAACACCGCGCCGAGCACGAATGCGAGCGCGACGAAGCCCGCGAGCGGCATCGCGAGATGCAGCGCCGCGGTGCCGTCGATCGTGTGGATCACGAAGTCGGTGGCCGGGTACGACAGCAGGAACAGGCAGATCCACGCGACCCACAGGCCCCACCAGGTGACCGCGTGCGCGCCGAAGCGGTCGGCGAGCGCGCCGCCCAGCGCGCGCAGCACCGAGCCCGGCAGCGAGAAGCCGGCCGCGAACGCCGACGCCGCGACGAGCGACATCCCGTATTCGGCCTTCAGGTACTGCGGAATCCACAGCGACAGCGCGGTGAAGCCGCCGAACGTGATCGAGTAGTACTGGCACATCCGCCACACGCGCGGGTCGCGCAGCACCTTGAACGCGTCGAGCCACGAGCCGCCCCGCTTGCCCGCGCCGGGATCGGGCGCCGACGCGAACCAGAAGATCACCGCCGTGACGAGCAGCGCGAGCGCGTACACACGCGGCACGAAGCGCCAGCCGTACGCGGCGAGCAGCAGCGGCGTGACGAACAGGTTGACCGCCGCGCCGCACGTGCCGGCGCCGAACACGCCCATCGCGAAGCCGCGCCGCTGCGGCGGGAAGAAGCGCGCGACGTACGGCGTGCCGACCGCGAACGACGCGCCGACGCAGCCGAGGAACAGGCCGATCACGAGGAACTGCCAGAGCGCGGTCGCATAGCTGACGATGTAGACCGGCACCGCGCAGACGGCGAGCAGGATCGTCATCACGATGCGCCCGCCGAAGCGGTCGGTCCAGGTGCCGAGCGGCAGGCGCATCAGCGCGCCGGTCAGCACCGGCGTCGACGTGAGCAGCCCGAATTCGGTGCCGGTCAGGCCGAGATCGGTGCGCAGCTGCACGCCGAGCACGCCGAACATCATCCAGACCACGAAGCACACCATGAACGCGAGCGTGCTCGCGGCCAGCACCGACCACGCACGAAGCGGCACGGCCTGCTCTTGCACGAGCGGGCCGGTATCAGTTTGAGTCGCCATGCATCACACTCCGTTTCATTGGACCAGCGGGCCGTTCGCGCCCTCGAGCGCGACGCCCTCGATGCGCGCGCCGCCCGCGAGGATCGCGACGTACTGGCGCATCGCATTGCGCCGCACCCGCTGCGCGAGGAACGCGGCGATGCGTGCGCCAACTTCGTCGAACGGCACCGCGTCGCCCGGCACGCGGCGCTCGACGCGCACGACATGAAAGCCGAAGCGCGTGTTGACGAGGCGCGGCAGCACGCCGAGCGCGTCGGAATCGAACAGCGCCGTTTCGAATTCCGGCACCGTGTCGCCGCGCAGCAGCTGCCCGAGGCTGCCGCCGAGCGCCGCCGACGGACAGTTCGACGACGCGCGCGCGAGCGCTTCGAACGTGTCCGGCGCGGCGAGCACGCCGGCGAGCGCCGCTTCCGCGCGCTGGCGCAGCGGCGCGAGCGGCACGCGGTCGGTCACCGCGAACAGGATGTGGCTCGCGTAGACGATGTCGTTGCGCCGGAACCGCGCCGGATGCCGCGCGTAGTAGTGTTCGCAGTCCGCGCGGCTAGGCTCGGGCACATGCGTGAGCTCGCGTTCGAGCAGCGCGTCGAGCGCGGCATCGTCGAGCGGCGCGCCGTGCGCGACCAGCCCGAGCGCGACCGCGCGCTGGCGCAGCAGCTCGCGTACGGCGAGCGCTTGCCGCGCGGCGTCGCGCGGGTCCGCTGCGTCGTCGTGGTGCGCGCACTCGGCGACGATCGCGGCTTCATCGATCGCGACGCCGTTCACGCCGAGCGACGCCGGCACGCTTTCCGATCTGGCATTCATACGGCCTCCTCAGCGCTTGCGCACGAGCTGGTACGGCCGCAGCAGGTACGCGACCGACGCGATCCCGCTCCAGATATGGACCATCCGCGTGAACGGCGACACGAGGAAGATCGTGAAGCCGAGCAGGATGTGCAGCCGGTAAGTGAGCGGCACGCCGACCAGCAGGTTTGCGATGCCGGGCCGGAACGCGACGACGCCCTTCACGTAGTCGGTGAGCTGCTCGAACATAGCGCCGTCCATGTGCCGCGTCGACAGCACGACGGTGCCGAGCCCGAGCGCGAGCTGCACCCACAGCATCAGCACGATCAGGATGTCCGACTTGCGGCTGTTGTGCCGGATGCGCGGGTCGCCGAGCCGCCGCGCGATCAGGAGCGTCAGGCCGATGATCCCCGCGACGCCGGCCGCGCCGCCCGCGATCATCGCAACGAGCTGGTGCCCCGATGCCGACAGGAACGGCGACACGAGCCAGTGCGGCGCGAGAAAGCCCGCGAAGTGCCCGAGCACGACGACGAGCACACCCCAGTGGAACAGGTTGCTGCCGAGCCGCAGCGCGCCGTGCCGCAGCAGTTGCGACGAATCGCTCTTCCACGTGTACTGCTCGCGGTCGAAGCGGATCAGGCTGCCGACCAGCAGCACCGCGAGACAGAGGTACGGATAGAGTCCGAACAGGAATTGATGCAGGGTATCGTTCATGGCTGTTCCCGGTTGGGCCGCATGCGCCGCAGCACGCCAATTACGCGCGGCGGGCGGGCCGTTGGTCGTAGAAGCGCACGGGTTCCTCGGCGGGCGCAGGTGTTGCAGCGCCGCCGAAGCGCACCGCCTCGTCCGCATACGCGGCGTCGAGCGCGCGATAGTCGGCGGTGCTCGGCCGCTCGGCGGCCGCGTCGTCGTCGGGTTCGGCGGGCGCATCGACCGGCTCGATGCCGGCCAGCGGCAGCAGCGCGCCGACCACGAAGCCGTAATGCGTGCCGCGCTTCGCAAGCTGCGCCGCGAGCGCGCGCAGGATCTCCCCCGTCTCGCCGAGCAGGCTGCGCGCGTCGGGCGCGGGCAACCGCGACAGGTACTCGAGAAACACCGGCAGGTGATCGGGCAGCTCGCCGGGCTTCAGGTAAAGGCCATGCCGCTCGTACATCTGCAGCAGGTCGACCATCGCCTGGCCGCGATCGCGCGATTCGCCATGCACGTGCTCGAACAGGTGCAGCGACGTCGCGCGGCCGCGGTCGAACAGCGCGACGTAGTTCTCCTGCAGCGTCAGCAGGTCGCGTTCGCGCAGGTACGCGACGAACCGCTCGAGCCCGGCGCGCGCGGTCTGCGGCACGTGCCGGGCGTCGCGCACGTGCGCGTCGATCGAGTCGAGCACATCGAGCAGCGCGTCGTCCGGATAGTCGAGCAGCGCGGCGAGCGCCGCGTAGGTCGGATCGGGTGTCGTGCTCATCAGGATGCCTCCCGGATCGGAATCGTCTTCGCGCCCTTCCTCGGGCTGAACAGGCTCGCTTCCGAACGGCCGTCCGAGCAGCCGTTGCCGAACGAGAAGCCGCACGACGCGCGCAGGTCGTACGCGTCTTCCGCGTATTCGCGGTGCGTGCTCGGGATCACGAAGCGATCCTCGTAGTTCGCGATCGCGAGATAGCGGACCATCTCGTCGACCTGCTCGCGCGACAGGCCGACCTGGTCCAGCACGCCGGTGGCTTCGACGCCGTCGACGTGGCGCGCGCGCATGAAGCCGCGCATCGCGAGCAGCCGTTCGAGCGCCCGCTTCACCGGCGCCTCGTCGCCCGCGGTCAGCAAGTTTGCGAGGTAGCGCAGCGGGATCCGCAGCGATTCGACGTCCGGCAGCCAGCCGTTCATGCCGAGCGCGCCGCTGTTCGCGGCGGCGTTGATCGGCGACAGCGGCGGCACGTACCACACCATCGGCAGCGTCCGGTATTCCGGATGCAGCGGGAACGCGATCTTCCAGTCGATCGCCATCTTGTAGGCCGGCGAGCGCCGCGCGGCGTCGAGCCACGCGGCCGGCACGCCGTCGCGTTCCGCCTGCGCGATCACCTCGGGGTCGTGCGGGTCGAGGAACAGCGACAGCTGCGATTCGTACAGGTCGGTTTCCTGCTCGACGCCCGCGGCCTCGCCGATGCGATCCGCGTCGTACAGCAGCACGCCGAGATAGCGGATCCGCCCGACGCAGGTTTCCGAGCACACGGTCGGCTGGCCGGCCTCGATGCGCGGATAGCAGAAGATGCACTTCTCCGCCTTGCCGCTCTGCCAGTTGTAGTAGATCTTCTTGTACGGGCATCCGGACACGCACATGCGCCAGCCGCGGCACTTGTCCTGGTCGACCAGCACGATGCCGTCCTCCTCGCGCTTGTAGATCGAGCCGGACGGGCACGCCGCGACGCACGCCGGATTCAGGCAGTGCTCGCACAGGCGCGGCAGGTACATCATGAAGGTGTTCTCGAACTGCCCGTAGATCTCCTTCTGCACGTTCTCGAAGTTGACGTCCTTCGCGCGCTTCTCGAACTCGCCGCCGAGGATCTCTTCCCAGTTCGGGCCCCACTCGATCTTCTCGAGCCGCTGGCCGCTCACCAGCGAACGCGGCCGCGCGACCGGCATCGCGCGCGCGTCGCCGGCCTGCTGCAGGTGTCCGTAGTCGAACGTGAACGGCTCGTAGTAGTCGTCGATCTCCGGCAGGTGCGGGTTCGCGAAGAGCTGCGCGAGCAGCCGCCACTTGCTGCCCAGGCGCGGCTCGATCCCGCCGTCCGCGCGACGCTGCCAGCCGCCGCGCCAGCGTTCCTGGTTCTCCCAGTCCTTCGGATAGCCGATGCCCGGCTTCGTCTCGACGTTGTTGAACCACGCGTATTCCATCCCGTCGCGGCTCGTCCATACGTTCTTGCAGGTGACCGAGCAGGTATGGCAGCCGATGCACTTGTCGAGGTTCAGCACCATCGCGATCTGTGCGCGTACCTTCATGACGTTTCTCCGTCGCGGACGGGTTGAGTAGCGGCCCCGGCATCCTCGCCGTCGAGCCAGTCGATCCGGTTCATCTTGCGCACGACCAGGAACTCGTCGCGATTCGAGCCGACCGTCCCGTAGTAGTTGAAGCCGTACGACAGCTGCGCATAGCCGCCGATCATGTGCGTCGGCTTCAGCGCGATGCGCGTCACCGAGTTGTGGATGCCGCCGCGCGTGCCGGTGATTTCGGAGCCCGGCGTGTTCACGATCTTCTCCTGCGCGTGGTACATCATCACCATCCCGGCCGGAATCCGCTGGCTCACGACCGCCCGCGCGCACAGCGCGCCGTTCGAGTTGAAGCATTCGATCCAGTCGTTGTCGGCGACGCCGATCGCCTTCGCGTCGTCCTCCGACATCCACACGATCGGCCCGCCGCGCGACAGCGTCAGCATCAGCAGGTTGTCCGTGTAGGTGCTGTGGATCCCCCACTTCTGGTGCGGCGTGAGGAAGTTCAGTACGCGCTCCGGGTTGCCGTTCGGGCGCGAGCCGAGCATGTGCGCGTAGCTGCCCGTGTCGATCGGCGGCTTGTACACGCACAGCGCCTCGCCGAACGCGCGCATCCACGGATGATCCTGGTACAGCTGCTGGCGGCCCGTCAGCGTGCGCCACGGCACGAGTTCGTGCACGTTCACGTAGCCCGCGTTGTACGACACGTGTTCCGATTCGATCCCGCTCCAGGTCGGCGACGAGATGATCTTGCGCGGCTGCGCCTGGATATCGCGGAAGCGGATCTTCTCGTCCGCGCGCGCGGCGGCCAGGTGCGTGTGGTCGATGCCGGTGATGCCCGACAGCGCGCGCCACGCCTTCACCGCCACTGCGCCGTTGGTTTCCGGCGCGAGCGACAGGATCACCTCGGCCGCGTCGAGCGCGGTGTCGATGCGCGGCCGGCCCTGCGTCGCGCCCGCCTCGCTCACGCGGTAGTTCAGCTCGCCGAGCAGCTTCACTTCGTCCTTCGTATCCCAGCCGATCCCCTTGCCGCTGTTGCCGAGCGTGTCCATCAGCGGCCCGAGCGACGTGAAGCGGCGGTACGTGTTCGGATAGTCGCGCTCGACCACCGTCACCCCCGGCATCGTGCGGCCCGGCACCGGCTCGCACTCGCCGCGCTTCCAGTCGCGCACGTCGAACGGCTGCGCGAGTTCGGCCGGCGTGTCGTGCGCGATCGGCGCGAGCACCACGTCGCGCTCGACGCCGAGCTGGCCGTCGCACAATTCGGAGAAGCGCTTCGCGATGCCCTTGAAGATTTCCCAGTCGCTCTTCGACTGCCACGCCGGATCGACCGCCGCCGACAGCGGATGGATGAACGGGTGCATGTCGGACGTGTTCATGTCGTCCTTCTCGTACCAGGTCGCGGTCGGCAGCACGACGTCCGAGTACATGCAGGTCGTCGACATCCGGAAGTCGAGCGTGACGAGCAGGTCGAGCTTGCCGCGCGGCGCGTCGTCGCGCCACGTCACCTCTTCCGGGCGCGGCCCGCCGGTTGCGCCGAGATCCTCGCCCTGCACGCCGTGGGTCGTGCCGAGCAGGTGCTTCAGGAAGTATTCGTGGCCCTTGCCGGACGAGCCCAGCAGGTTCGAGCGCCATACGAACAGGTTGCGCGGGAAGTTCTCCGGCGCGTCGGGGTCCTCGCACGCCAGCTTCAGCGTGCCGGCCTTGAACTGCTGCGCGAGCGCCGCGCCCGCGTGCGCCGGATCGGCGAGCTGCGCGCCGACCTGCAGCGGATTGCGGCCGAGCTGCGGCGCCGACGGCAGCCAGCCCATCCGTTCCGCGCGCACGTTGTAGTCGATCGGCGCGCCGTGGAACTGCGTCTGGTCCGCGAGCGGCGACAGCAGCGCGCTCGGGTCCATCGTGTCGTAGCGCCACTGGTCGGTGTGCGCGTAGAAGAACGACGTCGCGTTCATCTGCCGCGGCGGGCGGTTCCAGTCGAGCGCGAACGCGAGCGCGGTCCAGCCCGTCTGCGGCCGCAGCTTCTCCTGCCCGACGTAATGCGACCAGCCGCCGCCCGGCTTGCCGATGCAGCCGCACATGATCAGCATGTTGATGATCGCGCGGTACGACATGTCCATGTGGAACCAGTGGTTGATCCCCGCGCCGATGATCACCATCGACTTGCCCTGCGTCTTGTGCGCGTTCTCCGCGAACTGCCGCGCGACCGAGATCACGTCGGCACGCTTCACGCCGGTGATCGCTTCCTGCCACGCGGGCGTGTACGGCAGGTCGTCGTCGTAGCTCGCGGCCACGTCGCGTCCGCCCAGGCCCTGGTCGAGCCCGTAGTTCGCGACGAACAGGTCGTAGACGGTCGCCACCACCATCTCGCCGTCGCGCGTCGCGACGCGGCGCACGCCGATCCGGCGCGACAGCGTCGACTGGTGCGGCGTGTGATTGAAGTGCGCATGCGGCTGGTTGCCGAAATACGGGAACAGCACGTCGACGACGTCGTCGTGCGCGTGCGTGCACGACAGCCGCGGCGCGAGCGCCGCGCCCGCCGACGTCTCGCCGCGCAGGTTCCACTTGCCCTGGTCGCCTTCGTTCCGCTGCCCCCAGCGAAAGCCCACCGAGCCGACCGGCACGACGAATTCGCCGCTCGCGTCGTCGATCATCACGCTCTTCCATTCCGGCAGCGCGCCCTCGCCGAGCGCATCGTCGAAGTCGGACGCGCGCACGAGCCGCTCCGGCACGTAGCCGTCGCCGTGCGGCACGAGCCGCACGAGGCACGGCATGTCCGTGTAGCGCTTGCAGTAGTCGGCGAAGTAGTCGCTCTTCCCGGCGATATGGAATTCCTTCAGGATCACGTGCCCCATCGCGAGCGCGAGCGCCGCGTCGGTGCCCTGCTTCGGATGCAGCCAGAGGTCGCCGAACTTCGCGCCTTCCGAGTAGTCGGGGAACACCGACACGACCTTGGTGCCGCGATAGCGCGCCTCGACGAGAAAGTGCGCGTCCGGCGTGCGCGTCTGCGGGACGTTGGAGCCCCACATCATGATGAACGTCGAGTTGTACCAGTCCGCCGATTCGGGCACGTCGGTCTGCTCGCCCCAGGTCTGCGGCGACGCGGGCGGCAGGTCGCAATACCAGTCGTAGAAGCTCAGGCACACGCCGCCGATCAGCGACAGGTAGCGGGAACCTGCCGCATACGACACCATCGACATCGCCGGGATCGGCGAGAAGCCGACGACGCGGTCGGGGCCGTGGCGCTTCACCGTGTGGACGTTGGCCGCGGCGACGATCTCGTTGACCTCGTCCCAGCTCGCGCGCACGAAGCCGCCGAGCCCGCGCCGGCTCTGGTACGCGCGCCGCGCGTCAGCGTCGTCGACGATCGCGCGCCACGCGTCGACGGGGCCAAGCGTCTTGCGATGCGCGCGCCACTGCTTCACGAGCGCGCTGCGCACCATCGGATACTTGAGCCGGTTCGCGCTGTACAGGTACCACGAATACGATGCGCCGCGCGAGCAGCCGCGCGGCTCGTGGTTCGGCATGTCGGCGCGCGTGCGCGGGTAGTCGGTCTGCTGGGTTTCCCACGTGACGATGCCGCCCTTCACGTACACCTTCCACGAGCACGAGCCGGTGCAGTTCACGCCATGCGTCGAGCGGACGATCTTGTCGTGCTGCCAGCGCTTGCGATAGCCGTCCTCCCATGTCCGGTCCTCGTCGGTAACGGCGCCATGTCCGTCGGAGAACTGCGTTCTGGTCGTCGTGAAGTAGCGCAACCGGTCCAGGAAATGGCTCATGTGGGGGCTCTCGTTTCCGGTCTGTCGGCCGACCCCGGTGATGCAAGGAGGTCGAACCGTCGTTGTCTAGGGCGAATGCGTTCCGCATCGGAAATGGCGGGCATTTCGATGTCGTTGATTGATGGGGAAATTATTGCGAACTCCGATGCGGTGCGTGTTGATCCACGTCAGGGTGCGCGGTGGCGCGGTGGATTTGACCTGCGTCAAGAAATGACGCGCGGCAGGCTGCCGGGGCGGCATTCCCGCTTGTGTTTTGCAAGCGGAATCAGATGAACGAATTGATCGGGAACAGGAAACGATGAACCGGTGTCGCGCCGGCGCCCGGTTGCTTGACGGGCGCCGGCTTCAACGGGGAAACCGTCACGCGCGCGGCCGCGTGTCGCCGCGCGTCATGCGTACGGCACGTTGACCCACCCGGCGTTGCCCTGCTGATACTGGATCGTGCCGTTCTGGAATCTCACCCGCAGGTTGCCGTCCGGCAGCGGGACCCAGTCGATTATTCCGAGGCTCTTCATCAACCCGACGAAAAAATCCTTCAACTGTTTCGCATCGCTGCCCTGCCAGAGGTCGATGCGCCCGAGGCACGCGCGCAGGTTGCCGTTCGGCGTCATGATCTTGTCGACCTGTTCGGCCACTTTCGACGCCGGATCGTAGACCGGCGTGCCGTCGGCGCTGACGATCGACAGATGGATGCCGCGCACCGACGTCGGCTTGCCCGGCGTCTGCTCGATGAGCGCGATGCAGCTCGTCATCGCGCCGAAATTGATCTCGGTCGCATCTCCCCAGAAGCGCTCGCCAACTGCCAGCGGTGCAGGACCTTGTACCTGCTGAATGTTGTAGGCCATGTGTTCCTCGCATGATTCGATGGGACTGCCGATGTATGGCGGGGCCGCGACGCGTCCGCGGCACACGGACACGGCGCCGTCCCGCCGCTCACACCCCGAACCCGGCCTGACGGCGCGGCGGGGCGTATCAATTGATTCTTTGTCGTCGGACGAATCAAAGTCAAACGAATCGATGTCACGGGCGAGACTTCCCGTGACATTCGTCACCCGGATCCCGCCACCGTGGCGCGAAAGATTGCGCGCACATCGATTCGATGCGGCTCGTTTCGCACCGGCCGGTGATCGACGTCGTCCGGGCCGCCTAGCGCGACACATCCGGCCCGCCCGCGGCATGCGGGCCCGCGACCCGCCACAGCTTGTGCCAGTAGGCATCGAGCATCTCGCGCACGGCCTCCGCGCCCTCGATCAGGTAGTTGAACTCCGACAGCGAGCCCGGATACAGGTTGTCGGATCCGACGACGTACACCGCGTCGTCGACGATCATGATCTTCGCGTGGTTGCCGGGCGCCGGCGCGACCGTGTCGTAGTAATAGCCGCTCGCATTGAGGACCGCCGAGGCGGCGCTGCCGATGATGCCCTTGCTCGGCGGACTGTCGGCCAGCGGCGGCCGCTTCAGGGTCTTGGTATAGCGTTCCGTCGGGAGATCGGGCCACGCGTAGGTCAGGCCCTCGGTCGTCTGCGCGGGCGGCACGCGATCGGTGTAGTAGAACGGCGCGACACGCAGCCTCGTCAACGCCTCCGCGCGCGCGCCGTCCGTGTCGGGCAGCGGGGCATCGGTGTCGGCGTCGTGCGTCATGTAATACCGGATCAGGTCGAACGTGCGCCGCGCGCCCGAACCGAACGAATACTGGTCACCCTGCGCGCCAGCGCCGCCGTCCTGCGGCGACACCACCACATGCACGCTGAGCTGCCGGTTCGCGAGCAGCGCCTTGATCAGCCATTGGCAGACGACGTGATCGGACCACTTCTTCTTCCATGCGCTGATGAGGTCCATCTGCGACATCAGGATCGTGCGCTCGGCGCCCTCGATCAGCGTCTTCTTCATGATCTCGGACGCCTGCTGGTAGTCGTGCGCCTTGTTCGGGCCCGTCCAGTACTTGCCGACCGCCAGCATGCGGGTCGACAGCTTGTACTCGTGAAACCCGGCATATCTCGCATGAATGACCCGCTCCGGAAACACCGGCTTGCCGAGATCGGCGAGCGTCTGCCGATCCCCATCGTCCTCGCCATCGCGCAGGTCGAGCGCGTCGCCGTGTGCCTGCTCGGCCGGCGGCCCATCGGCGGCCCCGCCCTGCTCGCCGGACCGATGCAGGTCGATCAGCGCCTTCTGGCGATTCTTCATGTAGGCCTCGGCCTCCGCCGCGGCGAGCGGATCGACCAGATTGCCGTGATGGCCGTTGCCGTTCTTCCAGGCCGGCTCCCTGACGTCCAGGTACTCGCGGGTCAGCAGATCCGTGCCGCACGCCCACATCCGGTTCAGGAACAGTTGCGATCCGCAGGCCGCGTCGCCGTGCACGACCACCGACACGTCGTGAACCGGCGGATAGCTGCGGAACAGGTCCATGTTCAGGTTGTGTCCGCCCACCAGCGCCTCGGTGCCGTCCATCGCGATGATCTTCGCGTGGTTCCACGTCATCTTCGTATCGTCGTTCGAGATGATGTCCGGCGAGAACACCTGCGACTTCAGCGACGACAGGATGCCCTTCTCGAGCCGGTAGAACCGCCCCAGCCAGATATCGGGCGGCTGCTCCCAGGACGCCCCCCGGCTCCGGACCAGCCGCAGCAGCGCCGCCTTGAACGCCGTGTATACCGGCGGCGCCCAAACCGGATTGAGCGGCGTCTGCCCGAACAGGAACCTGAATTGCGTCGGCCGGGTGCGCCCCATCTTCTGGCTCAGCGCCGTATCCATCGCGCCGAGCACCACCCTGCACCAATCGGGATCCGGGCTGTTGAGCGACGCCAGATCGCATCGATAGCGGGATTTCTGGATGATTTCGTCGACGGCGCGTTCGAAATCCTCCTGCCGCGCGTGCGCCCGCGGCATGATCGCGCGGCCGAATGCGTCGTCCCAGGTTCGTGGCGTATCGAGGAGCCTCACGTAGTTCGGGCCGCTAATGTGGCTGAAGTATTGCCCGATGTTGTTCTGCACGTCGTCGATCTTGCTCATCGTGTCGATCTCGCCGATGAATGGCCGGGTTGATCCGGGGCCGTCGCGCAAGCGGGCGGGCCCGGCACGGGAAACGCGCGCGGCGCGGGCTACAGGAAGGTCCAGTTCACCCAGCCCGCGCCTTTGCGTTCGGGCGTGACGGGATAGGACAACGTGTACGGCGGATCCCCGACCACGTCTTCCAGGTAGGCGGTTTTCCAGAACGCTCGCCCGCTGCTGGCCGAGATCTCCCGTCCCCGGCTCGTGCGAATCGCACCGCCCCCCATCGCATCGAATTTCACGTGTTCGGTGTGGATGCTTCTGCGCAGCGCGTCGACAGGCTCGCGCACCGCACTGCCGGTCACGAACGAGGTTCCCCACTCGCTCAGGTAGGCGCGGGCCATCTTGTAGATCAGCCTCGGCACCGGCGCGACCTGCTCGCTGACGTTGGCCGCATCGTACAGGCCGTCGCCGGTGGTGTTGCCGGCGACCGTGCCGTGCCGGCCGCGGCACACGTACAGGTCGTATCGCTCGGGTTGCGCCGCATGGGCGTCGGGCGCCAGCGGGTCGGCAAGCTGGTAGTGGTCCGCGAGCGTGTCCCACGTCTTGCCCAGCCGCACCTCGTCGGCGCGGCCGGTCATCGGGCCATTCGGGCGCGGCGCCAGCGCCGTGAAGCCGTGGTCCAGGTGGTCCCATGCGTACACGCCCGCGTAGTGCGCGACGTTGGGCGGCAGCTGGGTCAGGATGCCGTACCAGTTTCCTATCCCCGGCACGGGATCGATCGCGAAGATGCTGATGGGTATCTCGCGTCGGCCGTACGCATAGAGAAACCACGCGGCCATGATGCATTCGACGGCACCGCGGCTGTGGCCGATGAAGTTGAACCGCCGCGCGCGGCTGGCGGCGGCGAGATTGGCGCCGTGCAACGCGAGCGCGGGCGCGCTCCACCCGTCGACCTGCGTGACGTTGGAATGCTGGTTCTGCACCGATGCGTATTTCCGGACTTCCTGAAGCAGGCCGGCGGGCGCGTCGAGCGGCGCGTCGACCGTCAGCGGCTCGCAGTAGCTGCGCAGTTGCGCCCAGTCGTTTTCGCCGACGCCGCGCACGACGACGCTCGCCGCGGTACTGAACAGATCGCCGGAAATCTCGTTGTGGATCCGCACCGGAATGTAGCCGGTCTCGCGACAGTAGATCCCCTTGTCGCTGCGGATGCGGGTCACCTCTCCTTCGTCCCGCGTGCAGGCGGTGCCGCTGAAGCACACGGTGTAGACGTCTGAATCAGTCGGTATCCTCATTATTTCTCCGGCCTTCTGGTTCGGAATGCGGCAGGCGCGCAATCGCCGCGTCGCCCGCCTTCGTGCTGCTTCCTAAGGAACGCCCGCCGCAGCCGGATGTGAAGCGGCCGCACGCCACGGCTTGACCGACGCGCGCTAGGCGCCCTTCTTGTCCAGCAGCGCCTGGTACTTCTGCAGGCTCTCGTCGATCTTGTCGAGCGCGATGCTCGCAGCCTCGCCTTCGATCGCTTCGGCAGCGCCCGCGACGATCGCCGCGGTCGCGACGAACAGGTCCGTCAGCAGCAGCCCCACCGCGTCCATCGCCATCCCGGGCACGTTCTCGTCGATGGTCTTCTGCGCCAGATCCTTCATCAGCACGCTCTTGCCCGCGATCGCCAGCGACGTCGACGCCTCGAAATAGTTGGCCGCCGCCTGCGCGACCATGCCGCCCGCCTGCGTGATCAGCATGTTCGGGCCGACGGCGATCTGCGTCGTCGCGTAGGACGCCGCCTCCGCGTTGATCGCCTGCACGGTCTGCATCGCCGAGCCGCCGGACCCGGCCGCTTCGGCGATCTGGTTCGGCGCCTTCAGCGCATCGGTGAACCTGCGCAGGCGGTTGACCGGCCACGTGCGCGCGCCGGCCTTCGACACGCCGGTGTGCGGGGCGACGTCCGCCGGCGCCGCTGCGTCGGCTGCTTGCGCGGCGTCGCGTGCGTCATGGCGCGGCGCCTGCGGCGTGCCGGGCGCCGCGCCGTCGCCGCGCCCGCCCAAAAGACCTTTCATGTTCATGGCTCAGGTATCCCGAGAATCGTCGCGTCCTAATGCGTGGTGCCCGTCGGCGTGCTCGTCGCGCCATGCTGCGCACCGCCCGACGCACCGCCCGATCCGCCGCCCAACGCGCCGCCCGGCGCCCCCTTCGGCGACGCCTCGACGGACAGGATCATCGCCACCGCCTTCGAGACGACGGCGTTCGAAATCTGGTTCAACGCCGCCTGCTGCTGCGTCATGTTCTGCGCCGAGATGCCGACGGCCTGGCTGAACATCTGGTAAAGCGTGCCCAGCGCCTGGGCCGGGGACCCCGCGACGACGTTGACATTGGTCTGCGTCACCGCATCGGTAATCTGCTCATTGACTTTGTCTGCCACGAGGCCTCCTCGGATCTCGGCACCGGCATGCGATTGAAGGAACGGGCGGGCCAGCAGGCCATCGACACCGCGCATGCCGTAAGGAACGCTGCCTGCCTGCGTTCGTGAACGCGCTCAGGCGAGTTCCTCGCGCAGCTTCTTGCGCAGCAGCTCGACGCGCTTTCTTGCGAGCGGCTCGTTGATCCCGAGCGTCGCGGCGATGTGCAGATACGGCCGGTCCTCCTCGAACTTCAGCGTGAACAGCGTCTGCTGCTGCGGCGGGAGCATGGACAGCGCCTGCTCGAGACGTAGCAGCTGCTGCCTGAGCAGCAGCTGCTGCTCCACCGACGGCGCATGGCCGGCCAGCTCGACGGTGTGATCGTCGTCCCAGCCCGGATCGAATTCGAGCACGCCGTTTTCGCGGCGACGGCGGCGCGCGCCATCGAGGAACGCGTGGTTCAGCGCCAGAAAGAGAAAGCCGGCCAGGTTCTGCACGCGCTCCGGCGAACGCTGCAGGTAAATGTGGACCTTGAGTGCGGTATCGGAGAGCAGTTCGTCCGCACGGTGAATATCGCCCTTGCACAACAGGCGCGCGCGGCGCCGCAGTTTCCCCTGCATTTCCCGCCAGGTGCGATCGAGCTGCTGCGTCGATGACGCATGCGTCTGGGCAACGTGCTGGTTTGAAGTGGTCATCCCGTGCCTTCCTTTTTTATGGAAAACACAGAATCGATTCGAAGGTGCGAATAGCGCTGTTACCCGGGTAACACCGTGATTCGGTTAATCGTTTCGGTGAATTTTCTTGATTATTATGAACGAAATTTTTTAATCCCCCGGCACGGCCTGATCCGTTTTATCGAGCGCGCTGCCCGGGGTGAATCACGGCATTGCGATGAAACAGAACGACTGCCGCCACGACGCGTTCGTGGCCGACCCGATCCAGTCCATGTCGATCGACAAAGAGTCCTTGCCGCCGAAGCGCTGCCTTGCCCGGACTGCTTGCCGATTATTTCGCCCTCTTCATTATTCCTTTTTCACGCAGTTCAAAAGGCAGCGTTTTCCGCTAGGTGGCCGCACCATCAAACAACCGCGCACGGAAAACATGCCTGCCTTTGCCAACGTTCAAGCGCTGCGCAATATACCGATACTCACCGAGCTCCCGGAAAGCCTGCTGGCTCACATCGAACGGCACGCCACGCCGTGGCCCGAACACGGCAACCGCCTGTTGTTCTTCAAGGGCGACCCGGGGGATTTCGTCGCCTTCGTGCAGCGCGGCCGCGTCTACAAGACGCTGCACGAACCCGGCGGACGCGAGATCATCCTCGGCCACTCGATGCCGGGCGAACTGATCGGCGAAAACACGCTGCTGCGCGCGCACCGGCGCAGCTTCACCGCCCAGTTGAGCCCGGACTGCCGCATTTCGCTGCTGCATCGCCAGTACTTCTCGCCGCTGCTGGCCAACGCCGATTTCATGGAGCGCATCTACGAGCAGCTGTGCCGGCACCTCCACCAGCTCAGCGACTTCGTCGAATCGGCGTGCCTGTACCGGCTCGAAGCCAGGCTCGCGCGCCATCTGCTGAACCGCATGCAAGGGAATGATCTCGAGGTGCCGTTGCCGGAGAACCAGAGCATCCTGGCCGCGATGCTCAACGTCAGCCGGCCGCGACTGAACAGCAGCCTGCAGAAGATGCAGCGCGACGGCCTGATCCGGCTTCACGGGGACGGCGTGACGATCGAGAAGCCGGAGCAGCTCCGGTGCATCGTCGACGCGAATTGAGGTCGCGGCAGGCACGCGCGTCACGCAGCGGCGCTGCGCGGGGGCCTGCGGCCCCGTCGGTTGAGCACGGCATCGGACGGACGCCCGGCCGTGGCACGGCCAGGCGTGCCGGAGGCGTCGCGCGCGGCCGGCATGCGCGCCGGGCGGCGCGCCGTTTCGCCCCCGCGCGCGGCGGGGTCAGCCGCGCAAGTGGCGGATCGCGTTCATCAGCTGCGCGACGCCGGCCAGCTGCGACGTGAAGTTGTTGTTCGCCGACTGCGCGGCGGCGGCCGTAGCCACCGGCGAGCCGGCATAGAGCTGCATGATGCCGACGGTCGCCGCGGCCATGTTGGACGCGGCCTGGTTCGCCTGCATCTGCACCGCGTTGTGCAGCAGGATCGCGGTCGCATGGCTGTTCGACTGCATGAGCGTGCCCAAGGCCATGGCGGGCGCTTCGCCCACCACCTTGACGTTGGCTTGCGTGACCGCATCGGTGATCGCGGCGGAGACCTGTTCCGGCATGTCGTTACTCCTGGTTGGCTCGCCGCTGCAACGCAGTCACGGCGAAGGCATGAGTGGGTCGATTGGCGACGCGCGCCGCGCGGCACCGTCGATGCGGCGCGGCCGCTCGCCGTTGCGGGCGTCGGCACAGCGTCGAGTGCCGGGCGGCGGCCACCGGGGCCGGGGCCGCTGCCCGACGTCGACGCCGTGTCGCGCGTCAGGCGAGCGCCTTGCTGAGCGCGATCACGTCAGCCAGCACGGAAATCACGCCGTTCGATCCGATTTCCGAGGCGGCAGCGCCGGCGCTCGCCGGCCCGAGCGTGTAGAGCTGCATCGTGCCCACGTTCGTCGAGGTCGGCAGCTGCACCGCGGATTGCGATTGCTGCTGCACGGCGTTTTCGAACAGCACGCTGAGCGAATGGCTCTGGGCCTGGTACAGCGAGCCCGTCGCCATCGCGGGCGCTTCGCCCACCACCTTGACGTTGGCCTGCGTGACCGCGTCGGTGATCGCGGGATTGACCATGCACGCCTTGCAGTTGCAGGCATCCTTCGGGTCGTTGGCGTTCGCATGTGCGTCGTTTGCCATCGTGTTTCTCCTGGTTTTGCGAACAGGCGCCGCATCGAATCGGCTCTACCCGTTCTGTCGGTTGCTCCGGAACGCCGCGCGGCTCTCCCTGTTCAAGCGCCGGCGGCCATGCTGCGGATCCGTGGACATCGGCGGCGTTGGCGGCTCATGCCGCCGCGCCGCCGTTCAACCACGGCGTTGCGCCGCCTTAGGTGCCAGCCACCGCCTTGCCGATCGCGATCACGTCGGCGAGCACGGAGATGATCCCGTTCGCGCCGATTTCCGTCGCCGCGGCACCCGCGCTTTCCGGCCCGATCGTGTAGAGCTGCATCGTCCCCACGTTCGTCGACGTCTGCGACTGGATCGCGGCCTGCGACTGCTGCTGCACCGCGTTCTCGAACAGGATGCTGAGCGAATGGCTCTGGGCCTGATACAGCGAGCCCATCGCCATTGCCGGCGCTTCGGCGACCACCTTGACGTTGACCTGCGTGACCGCATCGGTAATCGCAGGATTGACCTGGCACACTTGACACGTATCAGCCATCTGTAGCTCCTTGGTTCACGTAGTTGAGTTGAGAGGTCGCACATCGGGGCCGGCCGGTTTCGCGTTCAGCCGCTTGCCCCGCGTGCTACTCCATGGACGCTTGGTCGCGAGTGTCGTGAACGGCGGCCGATGCGACGTCGTGTGCCGGGGTCGTGGCGGCGGTGGTGGTGGCGTCCGGTTCGGCTGGCTCGGCTGGCTCGGTCAGATACACACTGAGGCCTTGCAGCCAGTCATGAATCGCATCGAGCCGCGCGGCGAGCGGATCGACGTATTGCCGGAAACATGCTTCGATCTCCTGCCGGATGAGGCCGGTCAGTTGCTCGCCGATCATCATCAGCGCCTGGCGGGTGCTGTCCTGGATCTCGGCCGCGCCGGATGCATGCGGGCCGTCCTGCGGCTCGCGCTCGTCGAGGATCCCGGCAACCTTCCTCTGCTCCGTATCCAGCATGCCGAGGGTGGTCTCGTTCTGCGCGTCGATCGTCTGCAGGATGCCGCGCATCTTCTCGTACGCCTTCTGCTGGTTGAGCTGCAGGAAATGCTTGACCTGCTCGCGCGCCTCCCGCCGGGTTTTCAGTTGCGGCAATGGCGGGTTCGCGGCGGGCGCCGGCCGCGGCGCGTGTGCGGCCGAACCGGCGGCCGGCGCCGGCTGGCGCGCGGTCTTGCGCGGCAGTTGCTCCAGCAGCGCCTGTTCTTCTCCCGGCGCGAGGGGCCGTCCCAATCGCTTCTCGGCGAACTGCCGCAGCAGGGGGTCGAGCGCTTCGTCACTCATGGCTTGCCCCTCCTCGACGTCCGCCCGTGGCACCCGTGCGTATCGGATGGCCGGCGGTGCGTGCGGTTCGGGTTCGGATGGACGCAGCGCCGAAGCGGCTGCGTCGAGGTGGCAGCAGGATTTGCATCGTGTTCTCCCGGAAATGGATATGCGACGGTCGTGCCGGAAATTTCGGCAGGACCGTTGCAGGGACGAACCGTGCAAACAGTCTGTGAAATCAGTCGTCGTCGCGCGCCGGCTGCGTGTGCCGGGTCGGCGTTTGCTCCTCGTGGTAATGCGGCCGTGTCGCCGCGTCCCGCATCACGTCCGCGTTGCCGAGAATCGTCTCGGTGAGCAACGCCGTCTCGCCGCCCAGCAACCGGCACGCCAGCGCCGAATTGCGATTGCCGTGCAGATTGACGATGGCGCTGCGCGCATCATGCTTCGACGCGCCGGCGGGCAGCGGCTCGGGGAAGCGTTGCGGCGGCAGGACCAGCGCATCGCCGGGCGCGAGCCACAGGTCCGCCAGGCTGATCTCGTGCGTGTAGGGCCGCCAGCGGGCCACGCTGATCACCAGCGGCACGCTGCGATGGCGCGAAAAGAACACGTGCGGAAAATCGTGGTATTCGAGGTCGGTCGGGTTGTACGTCAGCAATTCGCGCCGCCGGCCGAGCTCGAGATACGGCGACTGGTGGCCCGCCCATTGACCATAGGTGTATTGCCCGCATACGAGCCCGTCGTATTCGAAGCGCAGGCATTCGCCGGCGCGCAGCAAGGTCATGCCGAAGGCCTGCGCCGTGGCCTGCGTGGCCCGCAGCGGCTGGTAGTCGACCCGTTCGGCATGGAAATCGAATTCCTTGATCAGGTAGCCGCCGTCGCGCGTCGGAATCCGCTTTTCGCGGCAGCCGATGCCGGTGTACCGGGCGCCCATGTCCAGCAGCGGATCGTCAGGCGCGAGCGCGATCTCGGTGCCCCGGGGCGCCGCGTACTGCTCACATCGGCCGTGACGGTTGTAGAGGTAGGGAAACTGCTTGCAGTCGAGCGCGTAGGCATCGCCATCGGCGACGAACAGCACGGGGTCGAGGTATGGCGTAGGCATGGTGGCTCTCGCGAAATGAACCGAAACGACGCGAAGCGCGGCATCGCCGCGCTTCGCCGATGAAACGCACCGGCTCGCTCGCCGGTTGCCGGGCCTTACCCCTGGAGGTTGTCGAACGCCTGCAGCGACCAGAGCATGTAGGGCTCCATCCAGTGCCTGACCGCCGCCGACGCGCCGACCTGGGTGAGGTCAAGGTGCTGGCCGTGATGGTGCACCAGCAGGAAATGCTTCGGCTGGTCGCCGCGCACATCCCAGATAACGTCGTCCTGCTGCTGGCGATCGTCGTCCCCGAACGGAAACAGGCGGCAATCGCTGCGATCGGCCGCCATCCCTTGCAGGCAGGCGCCCGTTTCGAAATTGATCAGGATGTGCGAATGCTTGATCTCCGGATAAGGCCGCTCCCACCGAAGCAGATACCAGTATTGCCCGAGATACGTGTCGCCGTCGGGCGTTTTCTGCCCCGGCTTCACCATTTCGACACGGGTCTTGTCCTTCGTGCCGGACGCCAGGGCCAGCTTGTCCCCGTCGACGTTCGCGATGGTATGCAGCTTGGTGTTGGTCTCCTCGCGATGGCTCGTGATCAGTATGTGGGTCTTCTCCGCGCTCTCGGCGATGAATCGCGCCGAGACCCGGACGGTCGGGCGAAGATTGCTTTGATGCGGGGTGCCGAAACCGGCGACCACGAAATCCGTGACTTCCGGCAACAGCCCCCGGCCGGCCAGGACATACGTCAGGCCGGCGATGCCGCACGGCTGCATGTCCTGGACGAGCTTGCGCCAGCGCTCCAGCGTCTGCATGCTGGCACCGTGCGCGAGCAGCTGCGCATGCATTTTGCTCGACGGGTAATAGCGCGCATCGCGCGGCCAGCGCTCGGTCGCGAGCAGCACCATCTCGTGGCGATCGGTGACGCCGGCCAGCAGCTGCGTCGCGCGTTGCCAGAAGGCGTCGAATGCATCGGTGCCGGCGTCTCGCCGGGGCGCATCGAGCTTTTCGTCGACGCGTACTTTCCGGTCCTTGCCGACGACCACGACATGCAGTGCCGGCCCGCCCCCTTGGGCAGCGCGCAGGCGCGGGCCATCCGTCTGCGTCGACGTGTTCCGCACGGCGATGTACGACTCCTGCCAGTCGGCCAGAATCGTCGCCTCGTTTTCCAGATACCATTCGCGCGCCTGCAACAGCGCCTTGCGCTGCTCCGCGTACTGCTGCGGCACGAATTCGTTGATCGGCCTCAGCACCATGTCCACGACCCGCGGCGCCTTCGGCAGGCTTTTGCGCCAGTTCAGGAAATCGGCATGGCAGTTGGACGGCTGCGCGCGGTCGAAGCCGATGCCCCCCTCCCCGCCCGACGTCCTGAGCACGGCATGCTGCGTTTTCGCCTGGTTTTTCGTTTCCTCGCTGATCGACGTGTCGGCCTTGGCCACGAACGCGCCGTACCCGATCGAAACCGATGCGCTCAGATCGTCCTTTTTCGTCACTGACGATTTATCGACCAGGATCGAATACGTCAGGTTTCCGCCGACCGTGACCTCGGTCACCACATCCGTGCCGAAGTCCTTGAAGAACTGGACGAACGTGTCGATATTGCCGAGATCCTGCGCGAGCTTGGGCAGCGATTTCACCCTGCCGACGAATTCCTCGTGCAGATTCGTTTCAACGTTCTTGACCTGCAGCGTCCAAAGCCGCTCGGACTGGCTGTATACCGCCGCGTAATGCTCGTTGAGCACGGATACCTGCCGGGCGAAGGTCGTATCGAACCCGCCGGAAAACATCCCGTAACTTCCCTTGGCATTGGCTTTCAGGCTGCTCTTGTGGTGATATTCGGCGCTCGATTCGAACGTATGGATTTCCGTCGTGCTGCTGGTGTCCCGCGTGAATTCGACGTTGGCGCCCATCGTATAGCTCGCGCCGTCGATCGTCTTCGTCTGCGCGTCGCGCGTGGCATCGAGCACGCGGTTCAGCGCAACCACCCTGCTCGCCCAATTCACGGCATTCAGCCCGCAGCCGAGCATATTGATGCCGCCCACGACATCCAGCACTTCCGGTTTCGACAACGATGCATCGTTGGTACGGTCGTTCATGGTATTCCCCGTAATGGCTTTCTTTAATGGAGTCCGCAACGCGCAAGGCCCCCGGTTGCGGAATTGGAACAGCGAAGCCAGTCTAGAAGTCACCCGAATCTCCGGCAGTATCAGTTCGGTATCAGCTCGGCGCGGGTTTCAGTCGGGCAATTCACGGCCGCCTATTCGTCGCGCGAACGAATAAGGCGGCCGCAGTACAATCGCGTATTACGCGCCATGCACCTGCCCGGTAAGCCATTGCGCCTTCTTTCGTTTTTCTTTCGACGATGCGAGAAGCTGCTCTTGCCGTGCAGGACGGTCGCGTACTGCTCGATCCCGGTGTGCTCAAAAACCTGCGCAAGACGCAGGGGTTCAGCCAGGAAACGCTCGCCTATGCGTGCCTGGATCGGCGCCTGTGCGTTTCGGTTGCGTCGATCAAGCGCGCCGAGACGGGCAAGCCGGTGCTCTACCGTACCGCCCGTCATCTGGCGAGCATGTTCGGCGTCGAGCTCGGCACGTTGATCGGCAAGGTCGGCGCCGCGGCCGGCCAGAATGAATCGCGCACGGTGCCGGTGCCATCCGCCCCCCGATCCGCCGACTTTCCGCGCGAAGAAGTCATTCGCTACGGCGTGGTGCTGCACTTCGCGCCCCTCGCCTCGATACCGCTGCAACAGATATCCGCCCTGATCCGTCAGTTCGGCGGGGAAGCGCAGCAAGACACCCATCTGACCGCGTGCTTCGGCATGTCGCACGCGTACGGCAGCGATAGCCGGCGCGCGCTGCTCTGCGCGATGGCGCTGTTGCGCGCCCGCTGGGTCGATGTCGATCGGCCGCTCGTGCTCGAGCTGCAGCGCTGGGGCGAACCGATCGGGCCCTGGCCGCCACGCGAGCTGCTCGGCCCGGCCTCGGACGAGCCGACGGTCCATGTCGCGCAAACGCTGGTGGAGCAGCTGTCGCCCTGGTTCGAATTTGCCGGGGCCGAACCGGCTTCGCCGCGATACCGCGCGTGCCTGCGGGTTCGGGAGTCGGGCGAGACGACGTGGCGCGGCCTGGCCGGCCGATCCGTCGAAGTGCTGCAGTTCCGCGCCGTGCTCGATGCCGTGCTCGAATGCCAGGATGGTCACGTGATCTACGTCCGCGGCATGGCGGGCATCGGCAAGACACGGCTGCTGGAAACCTACCGCGAGATGGCGCGACGGGAAGGCTTCCTTTGCCACGACGGCGCATTCCACGACTTCGGCGTGGACAACGGTTCGATGCTGCTGACGCAACTGGTGGGCAGCCTGGCGGCCATGCCGGTCGGCGCCGAGCCCGGCAACGCCGGCTGCGCGCAAATGGCTGCGGCCGCATTCGAGAAGCTGACGCTGCCGGCGGAGTTGCGCGTCTTCCTGCAGGCACTGCTGGCGGTGGCCCCCATCGATGCCGCGCAACACGCACGCTATGCGGCGATGAGCGATCGCGAGCGCCACGACGGGTTGCGCTCGGCGATGCGTCATCTGATGGTGCGGCAGGCGATCCGACGCCCGTTGCTGATCAGCATCGAGGATCTGCATTGGAGCGACCCGCAGACGCTCGCGCTGCTGGGCAAGCTGATCGCGTCGACCGGCGATGCGCCGATCGTCTGGCTGCTGACCTCGCGCCGCGAGGGCGACCCGCTCGAAGCCACGCTGCGGCCGAATATCGCGTCCGCGCTGAGCGTGCTCGATCTCGCGCCGCTGCGGCCGCGCGAAGCCGTCTCGCTGGCCGCGCAGTTTGCCGACGTCGATCCGGCGTACCGCGCCGCCTGCATCGAGCGCGCGCAGGGCCATCCGCTCTACCTGACGCAGTTGCTGGCCAACCACGAGCACGCGTTTCCCGACAGCCTGCGCCACCTCGTCCAGACGCGCGTCGACCGGCTGTCGCCCCCGGCGCGCAATGCGCTGCGCCACGCGGCCGTGTTCGGCCACCGTTTCGAGCTTGCGTCGCTGCGCCGCGCGCTGGGCGATCCCGCCTACGTGCCGGAGCAGGAGGTTCGGCAAATGATGGTCAAGGAGGTCGATGCCGGCGCCTATGCCTTCGTGCACGACCTCGTGATGCAGTGCGTGTACGAGAGCATCCCCGCCACCGCGCGTCAGCGGTTGCATCGCACCGTGGCCGCGCTGTACGTCGGCACCGACCTCGCCCTGCATGCGCAGCATCTGGCGCGCTCGGGCGATGCGGAGGCATGCGGGACGCTGCTGGCGGCCATGCGCGAGAAGCTCGCTGCCTATCACTACGCGCAAGCGCTGGAGTTGAGCAGGCTGTGCGACGGTGTCGCCACACAGGCTGCCGAACGCCGTCAGCTTGCGTCGTTGCGCGGGCAGGCCTGCGCCGGCCTTGGGCAGATGAGCGACGCATGCGACTGGTTTCGGGCCGCGCTGGATCTCGCCGCTTCGCCCGCGGCGCGCATCGAGGACGTGCTCCTGCTCGCGCCGGTGCTCAATGCGCTCGATCGCCTCGCCGACGAAGAGCGGCTGATCGAACAGACGCTGCCGCTCGCACGCGCGATCGACGCGAAGGCCGAACTGGCGCAATTGCTGCAGCTGCGCGGCAACATTCGTTTTCCGCAGGGCGATTACGTGCTGGGCCGGCAGTTGCATCGCGAGGCATTGCGCCATGCGAGGCGGGCCCGGCATGCGCAGAGCGAAGCGCAGGCGCTGAGCGGGATCGGCGACTCGTACTACGCGCAGGGGCGGATGTGGCGGGCCTATGCGATCTACGACCAGTGCATCCGCCGTTGCGAACGGCTCGACCTTCCGCATTCCGCCGCCGGCAACCTCGCCGCACGCGGTTCGGCGGCGTCGTACCTGGGCCTGCGCGAGCAGGCGTTGCACGACTGCGAGGAGGCCATTGCGCGCAGCGCCCGGATCGGCAACCGGCGCGCCGAAGTCTTCGCTCGCCTCACGTCCGGCTGGGCGTTGAGCGACTTCGGGCAGGACGAGCAAGCCCAGGAGGCGGTGGAGCATGCGCTCGCGCTCGCCCGGCAGATCGGCACGAGCCGCTTCGAGCCGATGCTGCTGGAGACAGCGGCCCGGCTGGCGCTGCGCCGCGGCGACGCACCGCTGGCGTGGCGACTGATCATGCAAGCCGCGGCCCTGGTCGAGCAGTTGCAGTTGCAGCGCTATGTGGGGCCGTGGGTACAGGGCAGCATCGCACTGATCGCGCCGGAGCCGGCGCTGCGCGATCGTGCGCTCGCCAGGGGCGCCGCGCTCCTGACGCAACGGTGCCTCGTGCACAACGCGTTGCGCTTCCATCTCGCGGCGGCTGAACTCGCTTTGCTGGAAAAGCAGCCCGGGCGCGCGCTGCAACATGCACGGCAATTGCAACTGCTGGCCGGGCGAGAGCCATATGCGTGGATCGATCACCACGTGCGCGTGATCGGGCTGGGCGCGCAGTGGCTCGAGACAGGCTCCGCCGATACGCTGCGCAGCCTCGGCGCGCGCCGGCAAACGGGAATCGTCCATGGCTTCGTCGCGACGATGCCGAGATGGGGGGCGGCGGTGCCGCTTTGACAGCGGGCCGCGAATGGATCAGGGTCGCTGCGCCCGGGAACGCCCAGGCGAGCTCACACCCGATGCACCCTCGAAGGGGAGCCTGTCGACGGCAGCGACGTCCATGGCGGCCGGATCGGCCGCCAGCGAGCGCAACCACGCGATGAAGACGTTCACACGAGCGGAATCACGACGTCGCCCGATCGCATAGGAATACGAGCCCGTTTCGACACGCGCAGGATGCAGCATGCCGAGCATGCCGCCGCTCACCATCGTTGCCACGAACATTTCCGGGACGACGCAGACGCCCAGTCCTTGAATCGCCGCCTGAATCGCCAGCACGGTGCTATCGAACTCCAGCGTCGGCTCGAGCGCGTCTTGGTTCAGGCCATGAAATGCACACCACCGCGGCCAAAGATCCACACGGGAACGCGTGCCGATACGCGGCGCTTTCGCCAGCCAGCGCATGTCGCGCGGCCGTTGTCCCGGCATGTCCGCGATGAACGACGGGCTGGCAACCAGCACCGAGCGCTCGGTTATCAGCACGTGTGACGGCAGGTCGCGCAACTCGGAGACGTCACGCCGAATGAACACGTCCGCCGGCGAACCCGGATCGACGTCGCCGTCGGCCGTTTGCACCTGCACGCGAATGCGCGGATGACGCTCGGAGAACGCACGCAGCCGCGGTATCAGCCAGTGCATCGCGAGGGTCACGCTGGTATCCACCACGATCGTGGCACGTCTCGCTGCACGCGACGTGCCATCCAGTGCCTCCTCGATGACCGCCATCTGTTCCCCGATACGGTTGTACAAGCGCCGTCCGGCCGTCGTGAGCGTGCTTGTACTGCCGGCACCTCGCTCGAATAGCTTGACCGCAAGATGCTGCTCGAGAACCTGGACCTGCCGAGTCACCGCGCCCGGCGAAACGTTCAACGCATTTGCCGCCTGGCGTATGCCGCCAGCACGCACGACGAGGCAAAAGGCGTGCAACGCATTCAAAGGCGGGCGAACGGTCATGGCGATGTGTTGAGAAAATTTGAACACATACTGACAGAAATCCGACTTGCATCGCAACGCCCCCTTCGCCAACAATGCGGCTCCGTCCGTGCTGTCCACTTTTGCCTGCGCGACGCCGATCGGCGACGCGTCCGGACTGCACGCAACAGGTCTTGCGTCGAAGCCCCGGGTGAAGCGGGGGAAGCTGAAGGAGCCCTTTTTGAACCACGTCTACTTGCTGTTCCTGGGGATGGCGCTCGTCACCGTCGCGAGCCCCGGCCCTGGCGTGCTGATGACACTCAACAACGCGATCCGCGGTGGCTGGCTGGCGTCCATGCACGGCGTAGTCGGTCTCGCGCTTGGCGCGGCTGCCATGGCCGGGCTTTGCTCGGCTGGAGTCGGCGTGCTGATTCGCTCGTCGCAGCCGCTGTTTCTTGTCCTTAAGTACTGCGGCGTCGCGTATCTGTTCTATCTCGCTTACGCCACCTGGCGTGGTGCCCGGCTGGCGCGTCCGACGTTCACCGTGGGCGAACAGGCGGCCCATCCTCGGGCGCCGGGCTTATCGACGGATACGGCGCGGCATGGGCCCCTGTTGCTCAAAGGCGCACTGCTGCAGACGAGCAATCCCAAGTCCCTGCTATTTTTTCTCTCCGTGCTGCCGCAGTTCGCCACGGATGGCGGCGGCAACGCGTCGCTGCCAAGGCTGATCGCGGCCATTGGCACCTACTGCGTCGCGCTCGTCCTGGTGCACGCCGCTTATGCCGGCATTGCCAGCAGGGCCAAGGTCTACCTCGGTCGCCCAGGTACCTCCCGCCTGCTGTCACGCATCGGTGCGCTCGCTTTTCTTGCATTCGGCGTCGCATTGCTGGCGCTGAAGTTCTGAGGCCGATGTGGCGGGTCGACGAACACCCTGAATCGCGGATACAAAAAGAAAAACCCCACCAAGAGGTGGGGTTGATCCTTGCAGCTTTCGGTTGCGAGACCTCAGAACGGAATATCGTCGTC
Organism: Burkholderia sp. SRS-46; assembly: GCF_004343775.1. Lineage (GTDB taxonomy): Bacteria > Pseudomonadota > Gammaproteobacteria > Burkholderiales > Burkholderiaceae > Burkholderia. The sequence goes on from NZ_PTXL01000006.1 coordinate 531,724, forward strand.
CATCTCGTCGAACCCGCCGCCGGCCGGTGCGCTCGGACGGCTCTGCGCGCCGCCGCCGCCACCGCCACGCGTCGCGCCGCCGGCACGACCGCCACCGCCGCGTTCCATCTGCTCGCCACGGCCACCGCCGCCGCCGTAGCCACCGCCGTAACCGCCTTCGTCACCACCGCCGCCGCCGCCCGAACCGCCGCGGCCGCCGAGCATCTGCATCTGGTCGGCGACGATTTCGGTCGAGTAACGGTCCTGGCCGTCCTGGCCTTGCCACTTGCGGGTGCGGATGCGGCCTTCGATGTACACCGACGAACCCTTCTTCAGGTATTCGTTGACGATTTCCGCGAGGCGGCCGAAGAACGCGACGCGATGCCACTCGGTCATTTCCTTCATCTCGCCGCTCGCCTTGTCCTTGTAGCGGTCGGTCGTCGCGAGACGGATGTTCGCAACCGCGTCGCCGCTCGGCAGGTAACGGACTTCAGGATCGGCGCCGAGATTGCCGACGAGGATGACCTTGTTGACGGATGCCATGTGTTTCTCCAGTAGATTCGATGCCGGGCCGCTCGCGCATGCTGTCGAGCCGGCCCGCCGGGCAGCCCGGCCAAGCGCTGCCGATGCGTGCCCGGATGAGGGGTCAGGCCTTGCGCGGCGGCGCTTTCATGTTGGCCGCGATTATAAGCCACGCGGCGACGAGGCCCGAGCAGGCAAAAAACACCATGTTCGGACCGCTGTGTTTCAGCAGCCAGCCGCCCACGACGCCGCCGAGCGCGAGCCCGATCGATTGCGTCGTGTTGTACACGCCGGTGGCCGCGCCCTTGCGCGAGCCCGGCGCGAGCTTCGAGACCAGCGAGGGCTGCGACGCTTCCAGGATGTTGAAGCCCAGGAAATAGATGAACAGGATCGCCGCCACCATCAGGATGGTATGCGGTGCGCTGCCCAGCAACAATTGGCCGATCAGGATAGCCAGGATGCCGCCGAGCAGCACCGGCTTCATCTTGCCCCGTTTTTCCGCGACGATGATCGCCGGCACCATCATCACGAACGCGAGCCCCATCACCGGCAGGTAGACCTTCCAGTGCGACGCGACCGGCAGCCCGCCGTCGACGAGCAGGCGCGGCACGACGAGGAACAGCGCGGTCTGCGTCGCATGCAGCACGAGCACGCCGAAATTCAGGCGCAGCAATTCGACGTTGTGCAGCACCTCGGCGAACGGCGCCGGCACGTGCACGGGCTTCGCCGCATCCGGCACGACCCACAGCACGACGCCGATCGCGAGCAGCGACAGCACGCCGACCAGCGCGAACAGCCCGTTCATCCCGACCCAGTGGAACACGATCGGCGCGCCGACGATCGCGACCGCGAACGACACGCCGATCGACCCGCCGACCATCGCCATCGCCTTGGTGCGGTTCTGCTCGGAGGTCAGGTCGGCGATGAACGCGAGCACCGCGGACGACACCGCGCCCATTCCCTGGATCACGCGGCCGACGATGATCCACGTGATGTCGTGCGCGAACGCGGCGACGAAGCTGCCGATCGCGAAGATCAGCAGGCCGGTGGCGATCACCGGCTTGCGGCCGAACTTGTCGGACGCCCAGCCGTAGAAGATGTAGAGCAGCGATTGCGTGACGCCGTAGGCGCCGAGCGCGAGACCGACGAGCAGCACGTTGTCGCCGCCCGGGATGGTTTTCGCGTAGACCGAGAACACCGGCATGATCATGAACAGGCCGAGCATGCGCAGCGCGAAGATCGCCGCAAGCGACGTGGTCGCGCGCAACTCGGGCGCGCTCATGCGGGAAGACGTGGCGGACGGATTGGACATCGGGAATGAATTTCGAATGATCGGAATGGCCGCCCGGCGGCGAGCGGCGGAAGATCAGCGCCGTGGCCCGGGCGATCGGCCGGGTGCGGCGCGAGCCGTCGGCAAACCGCTCCGGCGCGCGAAAGGCCGTGTGGCGCGACGGCCATCCCGGCGCGCGCGGCCGCCTTGCTGACAGCTGCTGCAAAGGTCGGGAGCCCCGAACGACGGTCTCGAAAAGCCGTTATAGTAGCAGGTTTGGTTCCCCTCCTTTTTGCCAGGTTCATGGAACAAATCCGTATCCGTGGGGCGCGCACCCACAACCTGAAGAACGTCAATCTCGACCTGCCGCGCCACAAGCTGATCGTGATTACCGGGCTGTCCGGGTCGGGCAAATCGTCGCTCGCGTTCGACACCCTTTATGCCGAAGGCCAGCGCCGCTACGTGGAAAGCCTGTCCGCGTACGCCCGCCAGTTCCTGCAGCTGATGGAGAAGCCGGACGTCGACCTGATCGAGGGTCTGTCGCCCGCGATCTCGATCGAGCAGAAGGCGACGTCCCACAACCCGCGTTCGACCGTCGGCACGGTCACGGAGATCCACGACTACCTGCGACTTTTGTACGCACGGGTCGGCACGCCGTACTGCCCGGACCACGACATCCCGCTGGAAGCGCAGAGCGTGTCGCAGATGGTCGATGCCGCGCTGGCGCTGCCGGAGGAAACCAAGCTGATGATCCTCGCGCCGGTCGTCGCGGATCGCAAGGGCGAGCACGCCGAGCTGTTCGAGGACATGCAGGCGCAGGGCTTCGTGCGCTTTCGCGTGCGCTCGGGCGGCGGCGCCGCGAACGAAGGCGTCGCGAAGATCTACGAGGTCGAGTCGCTGCCGAAGCTCAAGAAGAACGACAAGCACACGATCGACGTCGTCGTCGACCGCCTGAAGGTGCGCCCGGACATGAAGCAGCGCCTCGCCGAGTCGTTCGAGACGGCGCTGCGCCTGGCCGACGGCCGCGCGATCGCGCTCGAGATGGATACCGACCGCGAGCACCTGTTCAGCTCGAAGTTCGCGTGCCCGGTCTGCTCGTACTCGCTGCAGGAGCTCGAGCCGCGCCTGTTCTCGTTCAACAACCCGATGGGCGCGTGCCCGGAATGCGACGGCCTCGGCCAGATCACGTTCTTCGACCCGAAGCGGGTCGTCGCGCACCCGTCGCTGTCGCTCGCCGCGGGCGCGGTGAAGGGCTGGGACCGGCGCAACCAGTTCTACTTCCAGATGCTGCAGAGCCTCGCGGCGTTCTACGATTTCGACATCGACGCCGCGTTCGAGGATCTCCCCGAGAAGATCCGCAAGGTGCTGCTGTTCGGCTCCGGCAAGCAGACGATCCCGTTCTCGTACATCAACGAGCGCGGCCGCACGACCATCCGCGAGCACGTGTTCGAGGGGATCATCCCGAACCTCGAGCGCCGCTACCGCGAGACCGATTCGGTCGCGGTGCGCGAGGAACTGTCGAAGTACCAGAACAACCAGCCGTGCCCGTCGTGCGAAGGCACCCGCCTGCGCCAGGAGGCGCGCCACGTGCGGGTCGGCACCGGCGACTACGCGCGCGCCATCTATGAGATCAGCGGCTGGCCGCTGCGCGATGCGCTCGGCTATTTCGACGGGCTGTCGCTCGAGGGCGCGAAGCGCGAGATCGCCGACAAGGTGATCAAGGAAATCGTCGCGCGCCTGACCTTCCTGAACAACGTCGGCCTCGACTACCTGTCGCTCGAGCGCAGCGCCGAAACGCTGTCGGGCGGCGAGGCGCAGCGCATCCGGCTCGCGTCGCAGATCGGCTCGGGCCTGACCGGCGTGATGTACGTGCTCGACGAGCCGTCGATCGGCCTGCACCAGCGCGACAACGACCGCCTGATCGCGACGCTCAAGCACCTGCGCGACCTCGGCAACTCGGTGATCGTCGTCGAGCACGACGAGGACATGATCCGCACCGCCGACTACGTGGTCGACATGGGCCCCGGCGCGGGCGAGCACGGCGGCGTGATCGTGGCCGAGGGCACGCCGAAGCAGGTGCAGGCGAACCCGCAGTCGCTGACCGGCCAGTACCTCGTCGGCAAACGCACGATCGAGTATCCGGACGAGCGGATCGGGCCCGATCCGGAGCGGATGCTGCGCATCGTCGACGCGTACGGCAACAACCTGAAGCACGTCGACCTCGCGCTGCCGGTCGGCCTGCTGACCTGCATCACCGGCGTGTCGGGCTCCGGCAAGTCGACGCTGATCAACGACACGCTGTACCACGCGGTCGCGCGCCACCTGTACGGCTCGTCCGCCGAGCCGGCGCCGCACGAGGCGATCGAGGGCCTCGAGCACTTCGACAAGGTCATCAACGTCGACCAGTCGCCGATCGGCCGCACGCCGCGCTCGAACCCGGCCACCTACACGGGCCTGTTCACGCCGATCCGCGAGCTGTTCTCCGGCGTGCCGACCTCGAAGGAGCGCGGCTACGATCCGGGCCGCTTCTCGTTCAACGTGAAGGGCGGCCGCTGCGAGTCGTGCCAGGGCGACGGCGTGCTGAAGGTCGAGATGCACTTCCTGCCGGACGTCTACGTGCCGTGCGACGTCTGTCACGGCAAGCGCTACAACCGCGAGACGCTCGAAGTCCAGTACAAGGGCAAGAACATCAGCGAAGTGCTCGACATGACGGTCGAGCACGCGTACGCGTTCTTCAACGCGGTGCCGGTCGTCGCGCGCAAGCTGAAGACGCTGCTCGACGTCGGCCTCGGCTACATCCGCCTCGGCCAGTCGGCCACGACGCTGTCGGGCGGCGAGGCGCAGCGCGTGAAGCTGTCGCTGGAGCTGTCCAAGCGGGACACGGGCCGCACGCTGTACATCCTCGACGAGCCGACCACCGGCCTGCACTTCCACGACATCGCGCTGCTGCTCGAGGTGATCCACCGGCTGCGCGACCAGGGCAACACGGTCGTGATCATCGAGCACAACCTCGACGTGATCAAGACGGCCGACTGGGTGATCGACCTCGGCCCGGAAGGCGGCGCGGGCGGCGGCCAGATCATCGCGCAGGGCACGCCCGAACAGGTCGCGAAGACCAAGGCGAGCTTCACCGGCAAGTACCTCGCGCCGCTGCTCAAGCGCACCACCCGAAAAGTCGCGGCGGGCTGATCCCGCCCCGCACTGCGCGCGGCCGGACGGCCGCGCGCCCCTCCCTTCCGCTGCGCCGGGCCGCAGCTGCCCGCCGCGCGCCGTCGTTTTCTCTTCTCGCTTCCCCCTCTTCCAAACGCCCGGTTTTGGCCCAAAATGGCAGCTATACTTTACGGTCGTAAGGTTCGCTCGCCCGCACCGACCTGGTGCGGCACGAGGCGAACGCCGCCCGGCCGACTGCGCTGCATGGGCCCGGAGCAAGCACCAAAGCGCCAACTCCGGGCGACCGCGCTGCATGGGCCCGGAGTAGGCGCTAAAGCGCCAACTCCGGGCGACAAGGAACACACGATGGAAAAGCAACAAGAGTCGACACGCGACGGGCAGAACAAGGAGCCGCACCTGCGCAGCGTCCGGCTGACGAGCGACTTCAGCCTGCCGAAACTGTCGGCGATCGAGATCGGCAGCTACCTGCTGGCGCTCGTCATGATGGTGCTCGTCCTCGAGCTGAAGCTGCTCGGCGGGCTGCTGGCCGGCCTGCTCGTCTACCAGCTCGTCCACACGATCGCGCCCGTGATCGAACGCCACACGACGAGCCAGCGCGCGCGCTGGGTCGCGGTCGTGCTGCTGTCCATCACGATCGTCGGCGCGCTCACGGGCCTGACGATCGGCATCATCGAGCACTTCGAGCACACGGTGCCGAACCTGCAGGGCCTGCTCGGCCAGCTGATGCAGATCGTCGAGCAGACCCGCGCCCGCACGCCGGCCTGGATCGCGAACCTGCTGCCGGTCGACGTCGAGCAGATGAAGGCGAAGGCCGCCGTGCTGATGAACACCCACATGGACCAGCTCCAGCAGAGCGGCAAGAACGTCGCGCGCGGCTTCGGCCATGTGCTGTTCGGGATGATCATCGGCGCGATGATCGCGATCGGCGTCGAGCACAACAAGCCGCGCATGCCGCTGTCCACCGCGCTCGTCACACGCGTGTCACGCTTCTCCGACGCGTTCCGCCGGATCGTGTTCGCGCAGATCAAGATCTCGGCGATCAACGCGGTCTTCACCGGCATCTACCTGCTCGTCGTGCTGCCGGTGTTCCACGAGCGACTGCCGCTGTCGAAGACGCTCGTGCTCGTCACGTTCATCGTCGGCCTGCTGCCGGTGATCGGCAACCTGATCTCGAACACGCTGATCGTCGCCGTGTCGATGTCGGTGAGCATGGGCACCGCGATCGGGTCGCTGGTCTTCCTGATCGTGATCCACAAGCTCGAATACTTCCTGAACGCGAAGATCATCGGCAGCCAGATCGAGTCGCGCGCGTGGGAGCTGCTGCTCGCGATGCTCGTGATGGAAGCCGCGTTCGGGCTGCCGGGCGTGATCGCCGCGCCGATCTTCTACGCGTACCTGAAACGCGAGCTGCACGCGCTGCGGCTGATCTGACCGCGCGCCGCCGCACGCGAAAAAAACGCCGCGCCCGTTGCCGGGCGCGGCGTTGTCGTTTCCGGGCCGCGAATTCGGGCCTGGAAGCGCGGCTCAGCGGAACACGACGGTCTTGGTCCCGTTCAGCACGATGCGGTGCTCGACGTGCCACTTCACCGCGCGCGCGAGCGTCACGCACTCGACGTCGCGGCCGATCGCGGTCAGCTGGTCCGGCGTCATGCTGTGGTCGACGCGCTCCACTTCCTGCTCGATGATCGGGCCTTCGTCGAGGTCGGTCGTCACGTAGTGCGCGGTCGCGCCGATCAGCTTCACGCCGCGGTCGAACGCCTGGTAGTACGGCTTCGCGCCCTTGAAGCTCGGCAGGAACGAATGGTGGATGTTGATCGCGCGCCCGGCGAGCTGCTCGCACATATTCGGCGACAGGATCTGCATGTAGCGCGCGAGCACCACGAGGTCGGCCCGGTGCTCGTCGATCACCTCCAGCACGCGCGCTTCCTGCGCGGCCTTCGCGGCGTCGGACGAGCCGCCGACGAGCGGGAAGTGATGGAACGGGATGTCGTAGCTCGCGGCGAGCTGGTAGAAATCCTTGTGGTTCGACACGATCGCCGGAATCTCGATCGGCAGCTGGCCGGTGCGGTAGCGGAACAGCAGGTCGTTCAGGCAATGGCCGATCTTCGACACCATGATCACGACGCGCGGCTTCACCGCCGCGTCATGCAACTCCCAGCGCATCGCGAACTGCTCGGCCAGCGGCGCGAACTGCGTGCGCAGCGCGTCGAGCGTCGTCGCGGCGTCCGCGCCGTTGCCGTCCTGGTCGAAATGCACGCGCATGAAGAATTCGCTGGTGCGGCTGTCGCCGAACTGCGCCGAATCGATGATGTTGCTGCCGCGCTCGAACAGGAAGCCCGAGACCGCGTGGACGATGCCGTGCCGGTCGGGGCACGACAGTTTCAGGATAAAGCTGTGATCGGCCGACATGACCGTTACTCCCTTCGTTTCCGTATTCGTGAAATGGCCCGCGCCGGGCCGCCCGGGCAGCCGCTCAGGCCACCGGCGCGAACAGCGCGTCGATGCCCGCCGCGTCGCCGGCGGCGAGCCAGCGGTGGCGCAACAGCGTGTCGAGCATCGCGAGGCTCGCGTCCATCGTCGCCTGGCCGTCCCGCAGCCAGCCGATCACCTCGGGCACGCCGGCCAGCAGGTGCTCGGCGACCTCGCCGTCCTGGTTGTGCGGCGCGAAGTCGCGCGGCAGCGGCAGGTCGTAGACGAAGATCAGTTCGGACTGCGTCCCTTCCGGCAGCGCGCAGAGCACCTGCACCGCACGGCCCGCGATCGCGCGCGCCGCGAGTTCCGGCGGTATGCCCGCCTCCTCCCAGCACTCCTTGGCCAGCGTCTCGTGAACGCCGAGCCCCCAGCCGATGCCGCCCGCGACGACGTTGTCGAGCATGCCGGGGTCGGTCGCCTTGGTGGCGCTGCGGCGGCCGAGCCACATCCGCGGCGCGTCCGATGGCGCCGCATATTCTACGATGCCGTTCAGGTGCACCGCATAAGTCTGCGTGCCGAAGAAGCGCGACGCGGCCCGCTCGATGTACGCGAGCGGCGGATCGTCGAAACGGTTGCGGATCGCATAGATCTCGTCGCGCCAGCCGGGAATCGCGCCTTCGGCCGCGAGCGCGCCGATCGCGCTCGCGAGTGCCATGCTGCGCGCATCGACCGTGTCATAGCGCTCGGCGAGCACGACGCGGTCGTCCGCCAGCTCGAACACGTCGGGCCAGCGGGCGAGCCGCGCGACGTCGGCGCGGCGCACCCAGCCGACCGGCACGCCCGCGATCACGAAACGCCGGTGCGCGGCCGGATCGAAGCGGCGCGCGGCGGCAATGCAGGGAAACGTCATCGGCCGCTCCGTCAGTCCTTCAGCGCGACGCGGATGCCGATCGCGATGAACGTCGCGCCGGCGATCCGGTCGAGCCACACGCCGGCCTTCGGCCGGCGCTTCAGCCACATGCCGATCGCGCCGGCGCACACGCCGAACAGCGAGAAGATCACGGCCGTCTGCAGCATGAACAGCGCGCCGAGCTCGAACATCTGCAGCGCCACGGGCTGCGCGCCATGCGGGTCGACGAACTGCGGCAGGAACACGACGAAGAACAGCGTGACCTTCGGGTTCATCAGGTTGCCGATCACGCTCTGGCGGAAGATCGACCAAAGCGGCTGCGGCGCGCGCTCGTGCGCGGTGGCGAGGCCCTGGCTGCGCAGCGCCTTGATGCCGATCCAGACCAGGTACGCGGCGCCCGCGAGCTTCAGGATCTCGAACGCGACCGGCGACGAGCGCAGCACCGCCGCGACGCCGAGCGCCGCGAGCGTCGTGTGGAACGTCACGCCGGCGGCGAAGCCGAGCGCGGCCACGAGGCCGGCCGCGCGGCCTTGCGAGATGCCGCGCGCGAGCACCTGCAGGTTGTCGGGGCCGGGCGCGAACGTGATCGCGATCGACGTGGCAAGAAACAGCATGAAATTCGGCATGGTGGCCTCGCTTCGTGGGCCGGCGCTCAGTGGCCGGAGAACTCGGTGACGGTGTATACGGGCAGTCCGGCATCGCGCAGCAGCGCCGAGCCGCCGAGATCCGGCAGGTCGATGATCGCCGCGCCCTCGACGACCACCGCGCCGAGCCGCTGCAGCAGGTTGCGCCCCGCCATCATCGTGCCGCCGGTCGCGATCAGGTCGTCCATCACGATCACGCGGTCGCCCGGCCGGCACGCATCTTCATGGATCTCGACGGTCGCGCTGCCGTATTCGAGCTCGTACGACTCGGAGCGGGTCTTGTACGGCAGCTTGCCGACCTTGCGGATCGGCACGAAGCCGACGCTCAGCTCGTACGCGACGATCGGCGCGATGATGAAGCCGCGCGCGTCGAGGCCCGCGACGTAGTCGAGCTTCGCGTCCACGTAGCGCTCGACGAACAGGTCGACCAGCACCCGCAGCGCCTTCGGGCTTTGCAGCAGCGTCGTAATGTCGCGGAACTGCACGCCCGGCTGCGGCCAGTCCGGCACCGTGCGGATCTGGCTGTGGATGAAGGCGGCGGGATCGAGCGGCGCGCCCGACGACGAATGCGGCATGGAATTCTCCGAAAAAAACGGTGCGCGACATTTCGGGCACCGTTCTGAAAATACGGGTCAGGTTATGAATCGCCGCTCACGCGGCGGCGGCCGGCGGATCGCGCCGGTGGCGCGACAGGCGCTCCTCCGCGAGGGCCAGCGCCTCGGGCAGCCCGCGCAACACGACGATGTCGCTCGCGCGCAGCTTGGTCTGCGGATCCGGCTCGACGCCGCGGATGCCGTGCCGGCGGATCGCCGTGACCTCGAGCCCGAGCGCGAACAGCCCGAGCTCCTCCAGCGAGCGTCCGACCGCGTCCGCGCGCGCGTCGACCGGCACCGATTGTAGCCGCACCTGCTCGTGGTCGTCGTCGTCCGCGTCGTCGGCACCGCGGAAGTAGCCGCGCAGCAGGCTGTAGCGTTCGTCGCGCATCTCCTCGACGCGCCGCACGACCTTGCGCATCGGCACGCCCACCAGCACCAGCGTATGCGACGCGAGCATCAGGCTGCCCTCGACGATTTCCGGGATCACCTCGGTCGCGCCGGCGGCGAGCAGCTTCTCGAGATCGGCGTCGTCGACGGTACGCACGATCGCCGGCAGCGTCGGCTCGAGCTCGTGCACGTTGTGCAGCACCCGCAGCGCGGACGGCGTGTTCGCATAGGTGATCGCCACCGCCGCCGCGCGGTGGATACCGGCCGCGAGCAGCGACTCGCGGCGCGCCGCGTCGCCGAACACGACCGATTCGCCGGCCGCCGCCGCGGCGCTCACGCGGTCGGGGTCGAGGTCGAGCGCGACATACGAAATGCCTTCCTGCTCGAGCATGCGCGCCAGGTTCTGGCCCGAGCGGCCGTAGCCGCAGATGATCACGTGGCCGCGCTGCTTGAGGCTTTGCGTCGCGATCCGCGTCATCTGCAGCGACTGCTGCATCCATTCGGTCGACGACAGCCGCATCACGATCCGGTCGGCGTTCTGGATCAGGAACGGCGCGGCCAGCATCGACAGCAGCATCGACGCGAGGATCGCCTGCAGCAGCGTCGAATCGACGAGGTGCCGGTCGAGGATCAGGTTCAGCAGCACGAAGCCGAATTCGCCGGCCTGCGCGAGGCCGATGCCGGTACGCATCGCGACGCCCGGCGTCGCGCCGAAGAGCCGCGCGAGCCCCGCGATCATCGTCCCCTTGAACAGGATCTGCCCGAAGAAGAAGCCGAGCACGAGAAACGGATGCTCCCAGATCACGCGCGGGTCGAGCAGCATCCCGGTCGTCACGAAGAACAGGCCGAGCAGCACGTCGCGGAACGGCTTGATGTCCTCCTCCACCTGATGGCGGAACGGCGTCTCGGCGATCAGCATCCCCGCGATGAACGCGCCGAGCGCGAGCGACAGGCCGAACTTGTCGGTGAAGAACGCGGCGCCGAGCGTGACGAGCAGCAGGTTCAGCACGAACAGCTCCTGCGAGCGGCGCCGCGCGACCACGTTGAGCCAGCGCGTCATGAAGCGCTGCCCGACGATCAGCAGCAGCGACAGCGCGATCACGATCTTGACGGCCGCGAAGCCGAGCGTCAGCGCGAGATCCTTCGACGATTCGGCGCCGAACGCGGCGATCACGATCAGGAGCGGCACGACCGCGAGATCCTGAAACAGCAGCACGCCGAAGATGTTGCGGCCGTGCTCGGTCTCGATCTCGAGGCGCTCGGCGAGCATCTTCGACACGATCGCCGTCGACGACATCGCGAGCGCGCCGCCAAGCGCGACGCTGCCCTGCCACGTGATGTGCACCCAGCGCTCGAACAGCATGCCGAGCAACACCGCGAGCGCGAGCGTCGCGACCACCTGCAGGAGCCCGAGGCCGAACACGAGCCGCTGCATCGCCCGCAGCTTCGCGAGCGAGAATTCGAGGCCGATCGAGAACATCAGGAACACCACGCCGAATTCCGCGAGATGCTCGGCCCGCTCGAGGTCGGCCGCCACGCCGAACGCGTGCGGGCCGACCAGAATGCCGACCGTCAGGTAGCCGAGCATCGGCGGCAGGTTCAGCGAGCGGAACACGACGACGCCCACCACTGAAGCAAGCAGCAGCAGGAGCGTCATTTCGAGTGGGGACATCACGGGCAAAGCGTCCTCGTTCGTCGGGGCCACGGCAAAGCGGGCGCGGCATGGTGGCGGGAGACAGGCGCCATCGGACGAGTCCGAAGGGCCGGCGCGGCGAACAAACGCCTTTGCTATACTCCGCGCATGATAGCGAAAATCAATGACGACCGGGCGCTCGCGCTCGCCCGCGACGTGCTCGACATCGAGGCGGACGCCGTGCGCGCGCTGCGCGACCAGCTCGACGGCGGCTTCGCGCAGGCCGTCGCGCTGCTGCTCGGCTGCGGCGGTCGCGTGGTGGTGTCCGGCATCGGCAAATCGGGGCACATCGCCCGCAAGATCGCGGCCACGCTGGCCAGCACCGGTACGCCGGCGTTCTTCGTCCACCCGGCCGAGGCCAGCCACGGCGACCTCGGGATGGTGACGGCGGACGACGTGTTCATCGGCATCTCCTACTCCGGCGAGTCGGAAGAACTCGTCGCGATCCTGCCGCTCGTGAAGCGGATCGGCGCGAAGCTGATCGCGATCACGGGCCGCGCGGAATCCAGCCTCGGCACGCTCGCCGACGTGAACCTGAACGCCGCGGTGTCGAAGGAAGCGTGCCCGCTGAACCTCGCGCCCACCGCGAGCACGACCGCCGCGCTCGCGCTCGGCGACGCGCTCGCCGTCGCGGTGCTCGACGCGCGCGGCTTCGGCTCGGAAGATTTCGCCCGCTCGCACCCGGGCGGCGCGCTCGGCCGGCGCCTGCTCACCTACGTGCGCGACGTGATGCGCACCGGCGACGAAATCCCGCTCGTCGGGCTCGACGCGACGCTGTCGGACGCGCTGTTCCAGATCACCGCGAAGCGGATGGGCATGACGGCCGTGGTCGGTGCCGACGGCAAGGTCGCCGGCATCTTCACGGACGGCGACCTGCGCCGCGTGCTCGAACGCGACGGCGATTTCCGCAAGCTGCCGATCGTCGACGTGATGACACGCCAGCCGCGCACGATCGGGCCGGACCATCTGGCGGTCGAGGCAGTGGAACTGATGGAGCGCCACCGGATCAACCAGATGCTGGTGGTCGATGCCGACGGCGCGCTGATCGGCGCGCTGAACATGCACGACCTGTTCTCGAAGAAGGTGATCTGATGACCGCTCCGCTGTCCGCGGCCGAACGCGCGAGCCGCGTGAAGCTGATGATTTTCGACGTCGACGGCGTGCTGACCGACGGCGGCCTGCTGTTTACCGCCGCCGGCGATGCGATGAAGTCGTTCAACTCGCTCGACGGCCACGGCGTGAAGCTGCTCGGCGAGGCCGGCATCGCGACCGCGATCATCACCGGCCGCCGGTCGGAGATCGTCGCCGCGCGCGCGAAGGAAATGAAGATCTCGCACCTGTTCCAGGGCGTCGAGAACAAGCTGACCGTATTCGCCGACCTGATCGCATCGCTCGGCCTCACCGCCGACGCGTGCGGCTACATGGGCGACGACTGGCCCGACCTGCCGGTGATGCTGCGCTGCGGCTTCGCCACCGCGCCGGCGAACGCGCACCCCGAGGTGATCGCGCGCGCACACTGGGTGGCCGAGGCCCGCGGCGGCCACGGCGCGGTGCGCGAGGTCTGCGACACGATCCTGCGCGCGCAGCGCCGCTACGACGCGCTGCTCGCGCAAGCCTGCGGAGCCTGACGGATGAACACGCATTTCCGCTGGACCCAGCTGCTGCCGCTTGCCGCGGTCGTCGCGCTCGCGGGCATCACATGGTGGCTGCTGCAGGCGACGCTGCCGCCGCCCGGCGACGGCGCCGCGCAGCAGAAGCGCCACACGCCCGACTACTTCGCCGACAACTTCTCGGTGACGGAGCTCGACCAGTCGGGCACGACCCAGTACCGGCTGACGGCGGAAAAGCTGATCCACTACGAAGACACCGAGGCAAGCGACCTGACCGACCCGGCTATGCGCGCGTTCCAGCCCGGCAAGCCGGTCGTGACGACCACCGCGAAGCGCGGCACCGTCAACGGCGACGTCTCGATCGTCGACCTGTACGACAACGCGCGCATCCTGCGTGCCGCCGGCGGCGGCGATCCGCAGATGCAGGCGGATTCCCAGCATTTCCGGATCCTCGTCAATGATGATGTGATCCAGACCGAAAAGCCGGTTAAACTTCAGCGCGGCCTGTCGCTCGTCAATTCGACCGACGGCATGAAGTACAACAACGTCACCCGGGTCATCGAGCTTTACGGCAACGTGCGCGGCACGATCGCCGCGTCGGACGCATCCGGCGGCTCGAAAGGTCAACCCAAGTAACTCATCCCACGCGTGACTGCATGAACGAATCGTTCCCGTGTCAGATTTACGGCGGCGCCCGGCGCGCCGCCCGCGCCGCGCTCGCCGCGACGCTCATGGCGCTCCCGCTGGTCGGGCTGGCGCCGCTCGCCCACGCCGAAAAGGCCGACCAGGGCAAGCCGATCAACGTCGAAGCGGACAACCTGACCTACGACGACCTGAAGCAGGTCACCGTCGCGACCGGCAACGTCGTGATCACGAAGGGCACGATCGTCATCAAGGGCGATCGCGTCGAGGTGAAGCAGGATCCGGAAGGCTACCAGTACGCCACGTCGTACGGCAGCGGCAAGAAACATGCGTCGTTCCGCCAGAAGCGCGAAGGCCTCGACGAGTACATCGACGGCGATGCCGAGCGCATCGACTACGACGGCAAGCAGGACCTGACGACCCTCACGACCGCCGCGACCGTACGCCGCCTGCAGGGCACGTCGACGATCGCCGACACCGTGCACGGCAGCGTGGTCACCTACGACGGCCAGCGCGACTTCTACACCGCGCGCGGCGGCAAGGACGTCGCGGCGCCGGGCAACCCGAACGGCCGCGTGCGCGCGATGCTGTCGCCGAAGAACGGCGGCCCCGGTGCGCTGAACGGCGCGCCGGCCAAGCTCGCGCCATCGAACACGCTCCAGGGGGCGCCGGGCCAATGAACGCGTTACCGAACCGCCAGCCGGCCGGCACCAGCAGCTCGCTCGTCGTCCGCAACCTGAAGAAGCGCTATGGCTCGCGCACCGTCGTGAAGGACGTGTCGCTCGACGTGAAGAGCGGCGAAGTCGTCGGCCTGCTCGGCCCGAACGGCGCCGGCAAGACCACGTCGTTCTACATGATCGTCGGCCTCGTGCCGCTCGACGCCGGCGAAATCTCGCTGAACGGCAGCTCGATCAGCCTGCTGCCGATCCACAAGCGCGCGTCGCTCGGGCTGTCGTACCTGCCGCAGGAAGCGTCGGTGTTCCGCAAGCTGACCGTCGAGGAAAACATCCGCGCGGTGCTCGAGCTGCAGCAAGGCGAAGACGGCAAGCGCCTGTCGAAGGACGCGATCGCGTCCCGCACCGAAGCGCTGCTCGACGAGCTGCAGATCGGCCACCTGCGCGAGAATCCGGCGCTGTCGCTGTCGGGCGGCGAACGCCGTCGCGTGGAAATCGCCCGCGCGCTCGCCACCAACCCGAGCTTCATCCTGCTCGACGAGCCGTTCGCGGGCGTCGACCCGATCGCGGTGCTCGAGATCCAGAAGATCGTCAAGTTCCTGAAGCAGCGCAACATCGGCGTGCTGATCACCGATCACAACGTCCGCGAAACGCTCGGCATCTGCGACCACGCCTACATCATCAGCGACGGCTCGGTGCTCGCGGCCGGCGCGCCGAGCGAAATCATCGAGAACGAAAGCGTGCGCCGCGTGTATCTCGGCGAACACTTCCGCATGTAACCCGCCTTCACGAGCGCGCCCTGCCCGGCCTTGCCGCGCGGGGCCGCGCCCCGTTTCGCCGCCGGTCCGGCGCCGCGCGTAATCGCGGATGCCCAATGCGGCTGGGTCGTGGCACACTCCGGGTATGACTCCCTCTCTGCCATGAAAGCCAGCCTCCAACTCCGCCTGTCGCAACACCTGGCGCTGACACCGCAACTGCAGCAGTCGATCAGGCTCCTGCAGCTGTCGACGCTCGAGCTCCAGCAGGAAGTGGCGATGGCGGTCGCCCAGAATCCGCTGCTCGAGAACGAGGACGAATGGATCGCGAGCCCGCTGCGCGTTGCAGCGGATGGTTCGCTGATCGCGCAGACGCCGCCCGCCCCGAACGCCGAGCCGGTGTCGAATGGCGCCGGCCAGACCGGCGAGCGCGCGGAGCGCGACGAGCCCGCCGCCGCGGATGAATACGACGGCTATGCCGCTGGCGACAGCGGCGACGGCCCGCAATGGAATCTCGATGAATTCGGCCGTGCGAGCGGCGCGTCGGACGACGACGATCTCCCGCCGCTGCAGGTCCAGGAAGCGTCGACGTCGCTGCGCGACCACCTGTCCGCGCAGCTGCGCGTCACCCAGGCGGGGCCGCGCGACCGCGCGCTCGTGATGTTCCTGATCGAGTCGCTCGACGACGACGGCTACCTGACCGCGACGCTCGACGAAGTGCTCGCCGACCTGCCGCCCGAACTCGAAGTCGACTGCGACGAGCTGAACGCCGCGCTCGCGCTGCTGCACAGCTTCGACCCGGCCGGGGTCGGCGCGCGCACGGCCTCCGAATGCCTGAAGCTGCAGTTGCTGCGACTCGATCCGTCCCCGACGCGCACGCTGTCGCTCGAAATCGTGTCGCAATACCTCGAGCTGCTCGCCGCGCGCGACTTCACGCGCCTGCGCAAGCACCTGAAGGCATCCGACGACGCGCTGCGCGACGCGCACGCGCTGATCCGCTCGCTGGAGCCGTTTCCCGGCGCCGCGTACGGCAAGGCCGAAGCGGACTACGTCGTGCCCGACATCATGGTGAAGAAAGTGGGCCAGGGCTGGCAGGCGGAACTGAATCCCGAGGTCGTGCCGCGCCTGCGGATCAACAACCTCTACGCGAACATCCTGCGCAACAGCCGCGGTGATCCGTCGGCCGGATCGCTCAAGCAGCAGCTCCAGGAAGCGCGCTGGCTGATCAAGAATATCCAGCAGCGGTTCGACACGATCCTGCGAGTCGCGCAGGCTATTGTCGAACGTCAGAAGAATTTCTTTGCGCACGGCGAAATTGCCATGCGCCCCTTGGTTTTGCGGGAAATAGCTGATACGCTGGGCCTACACGAGTCGACTGTCAGCCGTGTGACAACCGGGAAGTACATGCTGACCCCGTTCGGGACGCTTGAATTTAAGTACTTCTTCGGATCGCACGTCTCGACCGACACCGGTGGCGCCGCCTCGTCGACGGCCATCCGCGCCCTCATCAAGCAACTGATAGGAGCAGAAGACCCTAAAACGCCACTTTCGGACAGCCGCATCGCCGAGCTGCTGGCAGAACAAGGATTCGTGGTCGCGCGCCGCACGGTTGCGAAGTATCGCGAAGCCCTCAAGATCCCGGCAGTGAATCTGCGCAAGTCTCTTTAAGCCTGCTGCCTGCCCGGCGGCAGGCGTGTTCCGGCCGCCGCGCATCGGCGGACACGCCGGGCGACCTGTCCGCATTCAGCCGCATCGCGCGGCATGGGCAAGTCGGCCGGACGCCGCATCGAAGCGGACTGGTGGTCACTCGCTTGGAGAAGCACTATGAACCTGAAGATCAGTGGACATCATCTCGAAGTCACGCCTGCAATTCGCGAATACGTGATCACCAAGCTGGACCGGGTGCTACGGCATAGCGATCAGGTGATCGATGGCACTGTGATCCTCTCGGTCGACAACCACAAGGAAAAGGACAAGCAGCAGCGCGCGGAAATCAATTTGCATCTGAAGGGCAAGGATATCTTCGTCGAAAGCGCAAACGGCAACCTGTACGCGGCAATCGACTTGCTGATCGACAAGCTGGACCGTCAGGTCGTCAAGCACATGGAGCGCCTGCAAACGCATGCGCACGACCCGATCAAGCTTCAGCCGGCTGTCGAGCAGTTCGAGCAGATCGAACTGCCGCCGCAATAAGCGCTTTACCGCACCGCACGCCGCCCGGTTCGCCGGGCGGTTTTTTTTGTGTCCGCCACCGCGCGCCGGTTGTCCGGACAGTACCGTGCACGGGCCGCCACGTCCGCGCCATGCGCGCAGCTGTGTTCTATAATGCTCCGGTTATTGCCGGGGGGCGTTGGGTGCGATTGCCGTGCCTTGCAGGTCTCCATCGCCAAACGCCTTGATATCGCCGAACATGGAAAATCAGTCTGCCGCCGCGAGGAGACCCCAGGCCGCCCAATCGCCTGCCAACATGAATCGCCTAGCCAAAATCCTGCCCTTAGAGAACGTCGTCGTCGACCTCTCCGTCACCAGCAAGAAACGCGTCTTCGAACAAGCCGGGCTCATGTTCGAAAACCAGAACGGCATCGCCCGCAGCACCGTCACGGACAACCTGTTCGCGCGCGAGCGCCTCGGTTCGACCGGGCTCGGTGAAGGCGTCGCGATTCCGCACGGGCGCATCAAGGGCCTCAAGCATCCGCTCGCCGCGTTCGTGCGGCTCGCCGAGCCGATTCCGTTCGAAGCGCCCGACGGCCAGCCGGTTTCGCTCCTGATCTTCCTGCTCGTCCCCGAGCAAGCCACCCAGCAGCACCTCGAAATCCTGTCGGAAATCGCGCAGCTGCTGTCCGACCGCGACGCGCGCGAGCGTCTGCACAACGAAACGGATCCGGCCGAGTTGCATAGCCTGCTCACTCAGTGGCAACCTTGAGTTGATCCGGGCGGTACATTTTCCCGAACCTGGCGGCGCGAGCCGCCGACCCGGGCCGCCCGGCACCGGCCCGGCATGGCGACGACCGTCGCCGCGCGCGTGCGCCGGCCCATTGGAGTGACGGACTCATGGATACGTCCAGCATCAACGCCCAGAGCATCTTCGACGACAACGCCGCCACGCTGAAGCTCAGCTGGCTGACGGGGCATGAAGGCTGGGAGCGCGGCTTTTCCGCGGATACCGTCGCCAACGCGACGTCGAGCGCCGACCTCGTCGGCCACCTGAACCTCATTCACCCGAACCGGATCCAGGTGCTCGGCGAAGCCGAGATCGACTACTACCAGCGCCAGACCGACGAGGACCGTTCGCGCCACATGGCCGAGCTGATCGCCCTCGAACCGCCGTTCCTCGTCGTCGCCGGCGGCGCCGCGGCCCCGCCCGAGCTGGTGCTGCGCTGCACGCGCTCGTCCACCCCGCTGTTCACGACGCCGATGTCGGCCGCCGCGGTGATCGACAGCCTGCGCCTCTACATGTCGCGCATCCTCGCGCCGCGCGCGACGCTGCACGGCGTGTTCCTCGACATCCTCGGGATGGGCGTGCTGCTCACGGGCGACTCGGGCCTCGGCAAGAGCGAACTCGGCCTCGAGCTGATCAGCCGCGGCCACGGCCTCGTCGCCGACGACGCGGTCGACTTCGTGCGTCTTGGCCCCGATTTCGTCGAAGGGCGCTGCCCGCCGCTGCTGCAGAACCTGCTCGAAGTGCGCGGCCTCGGCCTCCTCGACATCAAGACGATCTTCGGCGAGACCGCGGTGCGGCGGAAGATGAAGCTGAAGCTGATCGTGCAGCTGGTGCGGCGCCCCGACGGCGAATTCCAGCGCCTGCCGCTCGAAAGCCAGACCGTCGACGTGCTGGGCTTGCCGATCAGCAAGGTCACGATCCAGGTTGCGGCCGGCCGCAACCTCGCGGTGCTCGTCGAGGCGGCGGTCCGCAACACGATCCTGCAGCTGCGCGGCATCGACACGCTGCGCGACTTCATGGACCGGCAGCGGCTCGCGATGCAGGATCCGGACAGCCAGTTCCCCGGCAAGCTCGTGTAACGATACTCACCGGCCGATCGCGCGGCGCGGGCGCGTCGTGCCGGTGCTATGATGAAACGTCAGGAATTTCTGCTCCCCATGCGCATAGTTCTCATCACCGGCATTTCCGGCTCCGGCAAGTCCGTTGCGTTGAACGCCCTGGAGGACGCGGGCTACTACTGCGTCGACAACCTGCCGCCGCACGTGCTGCCCGAGCTGGCCCGCTACCTGGCCGACGAAGGCCGGCAGCGCCGGCTCGCGGTCGCGATCGACGCGCGCTCGAGCGCCTCGCTCGACGAAATGCCCGGCCTGATCCGCGCGCTGTCGCGCGATCACGACGTGCGCGTGCTGTTCCTCAACGCGAGTACCCAGGCGCTGATCCAGCGCTTCTCCGAAACGCGCCGCCGCCATCCGCTGTCCGGCTCGCCGTCGCACGACGCCGACGTCGGCCTGCTGTCGTCGCTCGAAGAGGCAATCGAGCGCGAGCGCGAACTGGTCGCGCCGCTCGCCGAATTCGGTCATCAGATCGACACCAGCAACCTGCGCGCGAACGTGCTGCGCACATGGGTCAAGCGCTTCATCGAGCAGAAGAACGATGCGCTGATGCTGATGTTCGAATCGTTCGGCTTCAAGCGCGGCGTGCCGCTCGACGCGGACCTGATGTTCGACGTGCGCGCGCTGCCGAATCCGTACTACGACCACGAGCTGCGCCCGCTCACCGGGCTCGACCAGCCGGTGATCGCGTTTCTCGACGCACTGCCGATCGTCCACCAGATGATCGACGACATCCATGCGTTTCTAACGAAATGGCTGCCGCACTTCCGCGAAGACAATCGCAGCTACCTGACCGTCGCCATCGGTTGCACCGGCGGCCAGCATCGCTCGGTCTTCATCGCGGAAACGCTCGCCTCGCGCCTTGCCAACCAGGCGAACGTGATCGTGCGGCATCGTGACGCGCCGGTGGATGTCGGCGCGTCGTCGCGGCTCGTGACCGAGGTCGAAAGACCGTAGCGACGCCGCCTCTCCATCAGCGCGCCATGTCCTCTCTCTCCACCACCCTGCTCGACCTGCCGCTGTTTCCGCTGCATACGGTGCTGTTTCCGGGGGGCGTGCTGCCGCTCAAGGTGTTCGAGGCGCGCTATCTCGACATGTCGCGCGCGTGCCTGCGCGACAACGCGCCGTTCGGCGTCTGCCTGCTGAAGAGCGGGCCGGAGGTGGCGCAGGAAGGCGCGGTGTCGGTGCCGGAAACGATCGGCTGTATGGCGCGCATCGTCGAATGCGACACCGGTGAATTCGGGATGCTGTTCCTGCAGGCCATCGGCATGCAGCGCTTTGAGCTGCTGTCGTATCGCGTCGAGGCGAACGGGCTGCTGGTCGGCATCGCGGAGCCGCTGCCCGACGACATTCCGCTCGAAGGCGAGCAGGCGCTCGCGCAGTTCGGCGCGTGCGCCGAGGTGCTGGAACGCATCATCGAGGCGCTGAAGCAGAAGAACGAACCCGACAAGCTGCCGTTCTGCGAGCCGTTCCGGCTCGACGATCCGAGCTGGGTGTCGAACCGTCTCGCCGAACTGCTGCCGCTCGACCTGCGAGCGCGGCAGAAGCTGATGGAGTTTCCCGACGTCGGCGCGCGCATCGACGCCGTGCATCACGTGCTGAACCGGCACGGCTGGCTCTGAGCGCCGGCCGCGCAGGTTCCACGCGTTACAGCAGCGATCCGCTCAGCGCATCGAGCAGCTTGCGCACCGGCGCGGGCACACCATACGCGTCGAGTCCGCTCAGCGGCACCCATGCCGTCTCGGCGTCCTGCGCGACGCATTCACCGCCACCATTGCCCAGCTCGCTCAAGCGCGGCTCGATCTCGAGCTTGAAATGCGTGAAGGCGTGCGTCAGCGGCGCGAGCGGCACCGGGCCGCCGCCGCCGAAACCGCGCGCGCGGGTGGCGAGCGCGGCGTCGCCGTCGGCCTCCGGCAGGCTCCACAGCCCGCCCCAGATGCCCGCCGGCGGGCGCCGCTCGAGCAGCACCGCATCGCCGTCGCGCAGCACGAGCATCCACGTCTTGCGCGTCGGCACCTTCTTCTTCGGTCGCGCGGCCGGCAATTCGCGCTGCCGGCCGGTGGACTGCGCGACGCAATCCCCCGCGAACGGGCAACGCGCGCAATCCGGCTTGCCGCGCGTGCACAGCGTCGCGCCGAGATCCATCAGCCCCTGCGTGTACGCGCTCACGTCGGCCACGTTCGCCGCATCGGGCAGCAGCGATTCGGCGAGCGCCCACATGTCGTTCTCGACTCGCTTCTCGCCCGGAAACCCCTCGACGCCGAACACGCGCGCGAGCACGCGCTTCACGTTGCCGTCGAGGATCGTCGCGTGCGCGCCGAACGCGAACGACGCGATCGCCGCGGCGGTCGAGCGGCCGATGCCGGGCAGCTCGGCGAGCCCGTCCGGCGTCGACGGAAACGCGCCGCCGTGCGCGTCGACCACCACCTGCGCACAGCGGTGCAGGTTGCGCGCGCGCGAGTAGTAGCCGAGGCCCGCCCACAGCGCCATCACGTCGTCGATCGGCGCGGCCGCGAGCGCCGCGACGTCCGGAAAGCGCTCGAGAAAGCGCAGGTAGTACGGCACGACCGTCGATACCTGGGTCTGCTGCAGCATGATTTCCGACAGCCAGATGCGGTACGGGTCGCGCGTGTTCTGCCACGGCAGGTCGTGGCGCCCGTGCGTGCGCTGCCACGCGATCAGGCGCGTGGCGAACGTGCGGTGCAGCGGCGTGACGGGAAAGGGAGCGGGGGCGGTACGGGGCGGCTTCAAGATTGCAAGTTCGTGGCAAAAGGTTTCAACGCTGGCAGGTCGGACAGTAGTAGGTCGACCGCTGGCCCTGCACGATCTGGCGGATCGGCGTGC
This sequence comes from Burkholderia sp. SRS-46, assembly GCF_004343775.1. Taxonomy (GTDB): domain Bacteria; phylum Pseudomonadota; class Gammaproteobacteria; order Burkholderiales; family Burkholderiaceae; genus Burkholderia. The sequence goes on from NZ_PTXL01000006.1 coordinate 553,886, forward strand.
CGCATACGCGGCAGGGCTGGCCCGCGCGATCATAGACGAAGCAGTCGAGCTGGAAGTAGCCGCTCTCGCCGTTGCTGCCGACGAAATCGCGCAGCGTGCTGCCGCCGCGCTCGATCGCGTCGGCGAGCGTCGCGCGCACGGCGTCGGCGAGCCGCTCGTAGCGCGGCAGCGAGACCTTGCCGGCGGCGGTGGTCGGCCGGATGCCGGCGCGGAACAGGCTCTCCGACGCATAGATGTTGCCGACGCCGACGACGATGTCGCCGGCCAGCAGCGCCTGCTTCACCGCCACCGTGCGCCCGCGCGTGCGCGCATGGAGCAGCGCACCGGTGAACGCCGGCGAGAACGGCTCGACGCCGAGGCTCGCGAGCAGCGGGTGCGCATGCACGTCGCCCGCCTCGCGCGGATGCCACAGCACGGCGCCGAACCGGCGCGGATCGCGAAAGCGCAGCACGAATTCGTCGAAGATCCAGTCGATGTGGTCGTGCTTCGCCGCGGCGGGCGGCGCGCCTGCCGTCGGCAGCACGCGCAGCGTGCCGGTCATGCCGAGATGCACGATGAACCAGCCGGCGTCGACCTCGAACAGCAGGTACTTGCCGCGCCGCTCGACACCGAGCACCTTGCGCGCGCGCAATTGCTCGGCGAGCCCGTCCGGCACCGGCCAGCGCAGCATCGCGGTGCGCACGTCGACGCGCTCGACCCGGCGGCCGGCAACAAAGGGTTCGATACCCCGGCGGGTGACTTCGACTTCTGGCAACTCTGGCATGTTCTGCGGGTCTCAATGCGGATAGACACGATCGTGCGTGTATTGTAGCGAGCGCGTTACAATCGGCTGAAACATCGAACGGATTTCCATGACCCTGCCCTCGAAGCTGCTTCAGAAGCGCCCTGCCGCCGCACGCGGCTTGCGCGCCTTCCCGGTCCGCCGTGCGCTTGGCGCCGTGCTGATCGCCGCATGGACCCTCACCGCGCTGCCGGCCCACGCGCAGGATCCTGCGCCGGACGCCGCCGCGCCGGAGGGCACGTTCGACCATGTGCTGCCGGACGAGAAAAAGGATCTCCCGAACGTCGCGCTGACGAGCCAGATCGTCTACCAGGTGCTGGCCGCCGAGGTTGCGCTGCAGCGCAATCAGCCCGCGCCGGCCTACCAGACCTATCTGGCGCTCGCGCGCGACACGCGCGATCCGCGCATGGCGCAGCGCGCGACCGAAATCGCGCTCGCCGCGCAGAGCCCAGCCGACGCGCTGTCGGCCGCGAATTTGTGGCGGCAGTATGCGCCCGATTCGAACCGCGCGTCGCAAGTCGACGCCGCGCTGCTGGTGCTGTCCGGCAAGCCGGCCGACGCGCAGCCGATGCTCGCGCGCGAGCTCGCCCGCGCGACCGGCGAGACGCGCGGCCCCGCGATCCTCGCGCTGCAGGCGCTGCTCGCGCGCGGCCCCGATCGCGTCGGCGGCCTCGCGGTGCTGAAGGACATGCTGAAGAACGACACGGGCCGCCCCGAGGCGCAGCTTGCGATCGCACGCCAGCAGCTCGCCGTCGACGACAAGGACGGCGCGGCGCAGTCGCTCAAGCAGGCGCTGCAGATCCGGCCGGATTACCTGCCCGCGGCGCTGATGCTGTCGCAGATGGGCCCCGCGGAGCGCGCGGCCGGCATCGTATCGTTCGAGAAATACGTTCAGCAGCATCCGAAGTCGCGCGACGCGCGGCTCGCGCTGTCGCAGCTCTATCTCGCCGACGACCGCCTCGACGACGCGCAGAAGCAGTTCGAGACGATGCGCAAGCTCGACTCGAAGGATCCGACGCCGCTGATGGCACTCGCGCTGATCAAGATTCAGCAGAAGAAACTCGACGACGCGACGGGCTACCTGAAGCAGTACGTGCAGCTCGGCGAGAAGCAGCCGAACGCCGACGTCGGCCAGGGCTACATCTACCTCGCGCAGATCGCGATCGACCAGGGCAACGACACGGCGGCGTCGCAATGGCTCGACAAGGTCGACCAGACGAGCCAGCACTACCTGCCCGCGCAGATCACGCGCGCCCAGCTGCTGCAGAAACAGGGCAAGACCGACGAAGCGCGCAAGGTGCTCGACAACCTGCCGGTGTCCGACCCGCGCGATGCGGCCGTGATCGCGCGCACCGACGCGTCGATCCTGTTCACCGCGAAGCGCTTCGGCGAAGCGGAGGCGCGCCTGTCGCGCGCGGTCGACGATTTCCCCGACGATCCGGACCTGCGCTACGACTACGCGATGGCGGCCGAGAAGACCGGCCACTACACGACGATGGAAAAGCAGCTGCGCGAACTGATCCGCACGCAGCCCGACAACCCGCAGGCGTACAACGCGCTCGGCTATTCGCTCGCCGACCGCAACCAGCGCCTGCCGGAAGCCAGCAAGCTGATTGACAAGGCGGTCGCGCTCGCGCCGAACGACGCGTACATCATGGACAGCCTCGGCTGGGTGAAATTCCGGATGGGCGACGCAACCGGCGCGACGAAGGTCCTGCGGCGCGCGTACGACCTGCAGCCGAACGCCGAAATCGGCGCGCATCTCGGCGAGGTGCTGTGGAAGAGCGGCGCGCAGGACGAGGCACGCTCCGCGTGGCGCGCCGCGCAGAAGCTCGAGCCGGACAACGAGACACTCGTGCAGACGCTCAAGCGCCTCCAGATCAACGGCCTCTGATGCGGATGTTCCCGATGTTTTTCCCGCCTTCCCGCGCGACGCGCGGCCTCGCCACGGCCCTCGCGGCCGCCGCGGCGCTCGCGCTCGCCGGCTGCGCGAGCACCCCGCCGTCGGCAAGCACACCGCCAGGCGGGGCGCTGCAGACGAGCGCGACGCACGCGTATCACGGCCGCTTCGCGGTGCAGTACAGCGACCGCTTCGGCAGGCCCCAGAACGTGTATGGCAACTTCGACTGGCAGGAGCAAGGCGACGACGTGTCGCTCGAGCTGCGCAGCCCGCTCGGCCAGACGCTCGCGATCGTGAAATCGTCGCCGCGCGCGGCCTCGCTCGAACTGCCGAACCGCCAGCCGCAATTTGCGCCGGACGTCGGCGAACTGATGCAGAACACGCTCGGCTTCGCACTGCCGCTCGCCGGCCTGCGCTACTGGCTGCAGCCGACGCCCGCCCCCGCGACGCCGGCGCAGACCGTGCGCGACGCCAGCGACGGAACGCGCATCAAGCAGATCCGCCAGGACGGCTGGACGATCGATTACGTCGCCTACGCGGACGCGCCGGCCACCGGCGTGAAGCGCGTGAACCTCGTGCGCGCGACCCCGCCGCTCGACATCAAGCTCGTGCTCGACCAGTAAGCACGCGCCCAACCCGATAGACACCAGCATGACCGATTCGACCCGCTCGCTGCGCAATTGCCTTGCGCCCGCGAAACTCAACCTGTTCCTGCACATCACCGGGCGCCGCCCGAACGGCTATCACGACTTGCAAAGCGTGTTCCAGCTGCTGAACTGGGGCGACACGCTGCACTTCACGCTGCGCGACGACGGCAAGGTCGCGCGCGCGACCGACGTGCCGGGCGTGCCCGAGGAAAGCGACCTGATCGTGCGCGCGGCCCAGCTGCTGAAGGCCCACACGGGCACGGACGCGGGCGTCGACATCGAGATCGACAAGCGGCTGCCGATGGGCGCAGGCCTTGGCGGCGGCAGCTCCGACGCGGCGACGACGCTGCTCGCGCTGAACCGCCTGTGGAAGCTGAACCTGCCGCGCGCGGAACTGCAGGCGCTCGCGGTAAAACTCGGTGCCGACGTGCCTTTTTTTGTTTTTGGAAAAAATGCGTTCGCAGAGGGTATCGGAGAAGAATTAGCTGAGGTACAATTGCCGACTCGCTGGTTCTTGGTTGTGACGCCGCGTGTTCATGTCCCGACTGCTGAAATATTTTCAGATAAGTTGTTGACAAGAGATTCGAAGCCAGTCACAATTACGGACTTTCTTGCACAACAAAGCAGCGACGCAGGATGGCCAGACAGTTTCGGCCGGAATGACATGCAGCAAGTTGTGACAAGTAAGTACGCGGAAGTTGCGCAGGTGGTCAAATGGTTGTATGATGTGACCCCCGCGAGGATGACCGGCTCTGGAGCAAGCGTTTTTGCAGCGTTTCGCAGCAAACAGGAAGCAGAAGCGGCGCAAGCCAAACTGCCCGCCGGCTGGAACGGCGCAGTTGCCGAGAGCCTGAACGAGCATCCGCTCTTCGCTTTCGCGTCATGAAGTTTTACTTTGCCGGACGACCTACCGTCCGTCAGAGTTGTCAGTTAAGTGTAGGGGAGTCGCCAAGTTGGTCAAGGCACCGGATTTTGATTCCGGCATGCGAGGGTTCGAGTCCTTCCTCCCCTGCCATAAATTTTCCCGCATTTTCCCGCCCAAGCCCGAAGCAGGTGCATGATGAGCAGCCATGACGGCCTGATGGTTTTTACTGGCAACGCGAATCCCGCGCTTGCTCAGGAAGTCGTCAATATCCTTGGAATCCCCCTCGGCAAGGCAATGGTCAGCCGTTTCTCCGACGGCGAGATCCAGGTCGAGATCCAGGAAAACGTGCGCGGCAAGGACGTCTTCGTCCTGCAATCCACGTGCGCGCCGACCAACGACAACCTGATGGAACTGATGATCATGGTCGATGCGCTGAAGCGCGCATCCGCCGGCCGGATCACCGCAGCCATCCCCTACTTCGGTTACGCCCGCCAGGATCGCCGCCCGCGTTCGGCGCGCGTCGCGATCTCCGCGAAGATCGTCGCGAACATGCTGGAAATCGCCGGCGTCGAGCGGATCATCACGATGGATCTGCATGCCGACCAGATTCAGGGCTTCTTCGACATTCCGGTCGACAACATCTACGCGACGCCGATCCTGCTGGGCGACCTGCGCAAGCAGAACTACTCGGATCTGCTCGTCGTGTCGCCGGACGTCGGCGGCGTGGTCCGCGCCCGTGCGCTCGCGAAGCAGCTCAACTGCGATCTCGCGATCATCGACAAGCGTCGCCCGAAGGCGAACGTCGCCGAAGTGATGAACATCATCGGTGAAGTCGAAGGCCGCACCTGCGTGATCATGGACGACATGGTCGACACCGCCGGCACGCTCTGCAAGGCAGCGCAAGTGCTGAAGGATCGCGGCGCGAAACAGGTGTTCGCCTACGCGACCCACCCGGTGCTGTCGGGTGGCGCCGCCGAGCGCATCTCCGCGTCGGCACTCGACGAACTCGTCGTCACCGACACGATCCCGCTGTCCGCCGAATCGCTCGGCTGCTCGAAGATCCGCTCGCTGACGAGCGCGAGCCTGCTGGCCGAGACGTTCTCGCGGATCCGCCGCGGCGATTCGGTGATGTCGCTGTTCGCGGAATCCTGATCGGACATCGACAAGAAAAGCATGCGTAGAAAGCGAAGCGGCAACGCTTCGCTTTTTGCACAATCGGCCGGGACTTACGAAACCCCGGCCGTTTCATTAGGGGCCGCCACATCGATGGCCCCGTTTTACTGCCTGGTCGCGGGCAGCAAATGGAGAAATACATGAAAGTCGTCGCTTTCGAGCGCCAATTGCAAGGTACGGGTGCGAGCCGCCGCCTGCGTAACGCCGGTAAGACCACGGGTATCGTCTACGGTGGTGAAGCAGCGCCGCAAATGATCGAACTCGATCACAACGCCCTGTGGCACGCGCTGAAGAAGGAAGCCTTCCACTCGTCGATCCTCGATCTCGAAGTGGCTGGCCAGTCGCAACCGGTTCTGCTGCGCGACGTGCAATACCACCCGTTCAAGCAACTGGTGCTGCACGTTGACTTCCAGCGCGTCGATGCGACGAAGAAGCTGCACACCAAGGTGCCGGTCCACTTCGTGAACGCCGAGACGAGCCCGGCCGTGAAGCTGTCGAGCGCGATCATCGCTCACGTCGTGACGGAAATCGAAGTCGAGTGCCTGCCGGCCGACCTGCCGGAATTCGTCGAAATCGACCTGTCGAAGATCGAAGCTGGCCAGTCGCTGCACGCGAAGGACATCGTGCTGCCGAAGGGCGTCGCGCTGACCTCGCACGTCGAAGCTGAAAACCCGGTCGTCGCGTCGGCAGCCCTGCCGGCTGGCGCCGTGGCGGACGCGGCAGAAGGCGAAACGCCGGCTGCGTAAGCGCCCTCTCGATCCGTTTTCCGAAACGGTCGACGCAACCCGCCGCGGCTTGCCCGGCGGGTTTTTCTTTTTTGCGCCCAGGCGGCCCGCCGCCGCCATCGAAACGTCATGATCAAACTGATCGTCGGCCTCGGCAATCCCGGGGCGGAATACACCGCGACGCGCCACAACGCCGGCTTCTGGCTGATCGACCATCTGGCCCGCGACGCAGGCGCCACGCTGCGCGACGAGCGCCGCTTCCACGGCTTCTACGCGAAAGCCCGACTGCATGGCGAGGAAGTCCATCTGCTCGAGCCGCAGACGTACATGAACCGCTCCGGCCAGTCGGTCGTCGCGCTCGCGCACTTCTTCAAGATCCTGCCCGACCAGATTCTCGTCGCGCACGACGAGCTCGACCTGCCGCCCGGCACCGTCAAGCTGAAGCTCGGCGGCGGCAGCGGCGGCCACAACGGCCTGAAGGACATTTCCGCGCACCTGTCGTCGCAGCATTACTGGCGGCTGCGGATCGGCATCGGCCATCCGCGCGACCTGATCCCCGAAAGCGCGCGCGCCGGCGCGAAGCCGGATGTCGCGAACTTCGTGCTGAAGCCGCCGCGACGCGAAGAGCAGGACGTGATCGACGCGTCGATCGAACGCGCGCTCGCCGTGATGCCGATGGTCGTGAAGGGTGAGCTCGACCGCGCGACGATGCTGCTGCATCGCAACGGCTGACCCGCTGCCCCACGCGCGCGGCCGAACCGCGCCGCGCGCACGACCGGTAACCCGCACCGCGCGGCCCGCATGAGGTAATCTCGTCGTTTTACCTGTCAGGAGCCACGCGGTGAGCCGTTACTGGAGCGACGTCGTTCAGCAACTCGTGCCCTACGTGCCGGGCGAACAGCCCGCGCACGCGCACCCGGTCAAGCTGAACACCAACGAGAATCCCTATCCGCCTTCACCGCGCGTCGTCGCGGCGATCGCGCACGAACTCGGCGAGGCCGGCGACTCGCTGCGCCGCTATCCGGATCCGCTCGCGCGCCAGCTGCGCGAAACGGTGGCCGCCCACCACCGGCTGTCGCCCGACCAGGTGTTCGTCGGCAACGGCTCCGACGAAGTGCTCGCCCACGCGTTCCAGGCATTGCTCAAGCACGACCGGCCGCTGCGCTTCCCCGACATCTCGTACAGCTTCTATCCGACCTATGCGCGGCTGTACGGCATCGCATGCCAGGCGCTGCCGCTCGCCGACGATTTCTCGATCCGCGTCGACGACTACCTCGGCGATGCGGGCTGCGTGCTGTTCCCGAACCCGAACGCGCCGAGCGGCCGCGCGCTGCCGCTCGCGGACATCGAGCGGATCGTCGCCGCGAACCCGTCGTCGGTGGTCGTGATCGACGAGGCCTATGTGGATTTCGGCGCGCAGTCGGCCATTTCGCTGATCGACCGCTACCCGAACCTGCTCGTCGTGCACACGACATCGAAGGCCCGCTCGCTCGCGGGGATGCGGGTCGGCTTCGCGTTCGGCCATGCCGGCCTGATCGAGGCGCTGAACCGCGTGAAGGACAGCTTCAACTCGTATCCGCTCGATCGTCTCGCGCAAGTCGCGGCGCGCGCGGCCTACGAAGACGACGCGTACTTCGACGCGACCTGCCGGCGCGTGATCGACAGCCGTACGCGGCTCACGCGAGCGCTGGAGGAACTGGGGTTCGACGTGGTGCCGTCGGCCGCGAATTTCGTGTTCGCGCGCCATCCGGCACATGACGCGGGCACGCTCGCGGCGCGGCTGAAGGAACGGGAGATTTTCGTGCGGCACTTCAAGCTGCCGCGGATCGACCAGCATCTGCGCATCACCGTCGGCACCGATGCCGAGTGCGACGCGTTCGTCGCGGCGCTGCGCGACCTGCTGGGCTGAACGGGCGGGAACGGCCCGGGCGGCTCAGGCCGCCCGGCCCTTTATTGCGTCACGACGCGTCGTCGCCCTTGGCGGCGATCAGCGCGTGGTACTTCTCCATCAACTGCGCCTGCGATTCCGCATGCTGCGGATCGCGCGGAATGCACTCGACCGGGCACACCTGCTGGCACTGCGGTTCGTCGAAATGGCCGACGCATTCGGTGCACTTGCCGGGGTCGATCACATAGATTTCCGGGCCCATCGAAATGGCGCCGTTCGGGCACTCAGGCTCGCACACGTCGCAATTGATGCACTCGTCGGTAATCATCAAAGCCATACTGATCTCACTTCATCGGGCCAGTGGCCGGTTTCGCGCGGAGACCGGCCGGCGCCGCTTCACGCGGCCGGGCCCGGGCCCATTGCGGCCACTTTTTCCGTCAGCCACTTCTCGACCGACGGGAACACGAACTTGCTCACATCTCCACCCAACTGGGCGATTTCGCGCACGATCGTCCCGGAAATGAACTGGTACTGGTCGGACGGCGTCATGAACATCGTCTCGACGTCCGGCAGCAGGTAGCGGTTCATCCCCGCCATCTGGAACTCATATTCGAAATCGGACACCGCGCGCAGGCCGCGCACGATCACTCGCGCGTTGTTGGTGCGGACGAAATCCTTCAAGAGGCCGGTGAAGCCCATCACCTTCACGTTCGGGTAATGGCCGAGCACCTCGTTCGCAATCTCCAGACGTTCTTCGAGCGAGAAGAACGGCTTTTTCGCACGGCTGTCGGCGACGCCGACCACCAGCGTATCAAAAATGCTCGACGCACGCCGCACGAGATCTTCGTGGCCACGCGTCAGCGGATCGAACGTACCCGGATACACGGCGACTACCATGTCGCTCCTCCTGTCATCAAGCAAATGGGGGCGCAGCCGTGCAACACGCACGCCACTGCCGAGCTGGGCGCGCGTCGCCTGACCGGCGCGGCACCTCGTGGGAACGCGCATTATTCATCATTTTCGCGTCGCAGCAAATGGAAGTGCACCGCACCGGCCTTGCCGTGCTTCACGACCTGCCAGCCGGCAAGCGCGTCGTGCGCGGCCGGGTCGAGCTCATCGCCCGTTTCGACGTAGAGCGCGCCGCCCGGCGCGACGAGCGGCGCGGTGAGCGCGATCGCGCGCGCGAGCACGGCCGCGTCGCCGAACGGCGGATCGAGGAACACGACGTCGAACGCACCCGGCGCGAGGCCGGCCGCGAGCCGCAGCGCATCGGCCTCGGCGACTTCGACGGCGCGCGCGCCGAGCTTGTCCTTGATCGCGCGCAGCTGCTGCGCGGCGCGCGGATGGCGCTCGACCATCACGACGTTCGCCGCGCCGCGCGACGCGGCTTCGAAGCCGAGCGCGCCGGTGCCGGCGAACAGGTCGAGGCAGCGCTGCCCATCGAGATCCTGGCCGAGCCAGTTGAACAGCGTCTCGCGCACGCGGTCGGGCGTCGGGCGCAGGCCGTCGAGGTCGAGCACCGCGAGCGGCGTGCGTTTCCAGTCGCCGCCGATGATGCGGACGGCGTGCGGCTTGCCGCGGCTGGTGGAGGCCGCCGAGCGGCCGGAGGATGAACGGGACATACGGAAGGAATATCGACGACGGAGGATCGGGCGCGCACGCGGCACGCCGCCAAACAGGCGCACGTTACCACAGCGGCGTCGCGTGCTGCCGCGAGCGCCGCGCTGCGCCTGATAAAATGCCGGGTTTCGGCTGTCGCGCGCCGTGCCCGCACGGGTGCGCGCGGCGGCCCGCACGCAGTCCGCGCCGCCAGCGGCAACGGCCTGCCCTCTTCCCGACGCCAGACCATGTTCAGTTTCTTCAAACGATTCAAGAAAACGCAGGATCCGACTCCCGCGGAATCGCCGTCGGCCGCCGAGCCGCTGCCGGACGCGCAGCCCGCCTCCGGGCCGGCCGCTGCGCCGACCGCAAGCACGCCGCAGCCGGCGCCCGCCGCGCGCGAATCGGCGCCGCAGCCACCCGCCCCCGCGCAACCGGCCGCGCCGGCCGTCGTGATGACGGTCACGCCGGCCAACAATGGCCGCAACGAAGTCGTCGAGACGGTCGAGATCGTCCCGCCGCCGCTGCAGGAGCCGGGCGCGAAGAAGTCGTGGCTCGCGCGCCTGAAGTCCGGGCTCGCGAAGACCGGCTCGAACATCACCGGCGTGTTCGTCAACACGAAGATCGACGAGGACCTCTACGAGGAGCTCGAAACCGCGCTGCTGATGTCCGATGCCGGCGTCGACGCGACCGAGTACCTGCTCGGCGCGCTGCGCGAGAAGGTGCGCATCGGCCGGCTCACCGACCCGCAGCAGGTCAAGGTCGCGCTGCGCGACCTGCTCGTCGAGCTGCTGCAGCCGCTCGAGAAATCGCTGATGCTCGGCCGCGCGCAGCCGCTCGTGATGATGATCGCGGGCGTCAACGGCGCCGGCAAGACGACCAGCATCGGCAAGCTTGCCAAGCACCTGCAGAGCTTCGACCAGTCGGTGCTGCTGGCCGCCGGCGACACGTTCCGCGCGGCCGCGCGCGAGCAGCTGACGATCTGGGGCGAGCGCAACAACGTGACGGTCGTGCAGCAGGAAAGCGGCGATCCGGCCGCGGTGATCTTCGACGCGGTCAGTGCCGCGCGCGCGCGCGGCATCGACGTGATGATGGCCGACACGGCCGGCCGCCTGCCGACGCAGCTGCACCTGATGGAAGAGCTGAAGAAGGTGAAGCGGGTGATCTCGAAGGCGCACGACGGCGCGCCGCACGAGGTGCTGCTCGTGATCGACGCGAACACGGGCCAGAACGCGCTCACGCAGGTGAAGGCGTTCGACGACGCGCTCGGCCTGACCGGCCTGATCGTCACGAAGCTCGACGGCACCGCGAAGGGCGGCATCCTGGCCGCGATCGCGCGGCAGCGCCCGGTGCCCGTCTACTTCATCGGCGTCGGCGAGAAGGTCGAGGACCTGCAGCCGTTCAGCGCGGAGGAATTCACGGACGCGCTGCTCGGCTGACCGCCGCGCGACATCGTCTCCCACCGAGGGCGCCGGAAGGCGCCCTTTTTCATGCGCGCGCGGCCCGCGTCACTCCGCGTCGGGCTGCACGCCGGGCGCGGCCGCCTTGAACGCGTCGAGCGTGATCGCGTGGTCGTAGATGCGCTGGATCGTCGGAAAGACCGACGTGTCGATCGAGAAGCGGTTCGCATTGAACACCTGCGGCACGAGGCAGAGGTCGGCGAGCGTCGGCGAATCGCCGAAGCACAGCCGGCCGGTGCGCGGATCGTTCGCGAGGCGCGCCTCGAGCGTCCCGAACCCGGTCTCGATCCAGTGCCGGTACCAGTCGTTCTTCGCCTCTTCCGACACCTGCAGCATGTGCTTCAGGTACTTCAGCACCCGCAGGTTGTCGAGCGGATGGATCTCGCAGGCGATCTGCAGCGCGATCGCCCGCACGTAGGCGCGATCGACCGGCTGCGTCGGCAGCAGCGCGGGTTCCGGATGGGTCTCCTCGAGATACTCGATGATCGCGAGCGACTGCTGCAGCGTCGCATCGCCGTCGATCAGCGTCGGCACCAGCGCATCCGGGTTCAGCGCGCGGTATTCGTCCTTCAGTTGCTGGCCGCCGTCGCGCAGCATGTGCACGGGCACGTAGTCGAACGGCAGCTGCTTCAGGTTCAGGGCGATCCGCACGCGGTACGAGGCGGAACTGCGGAAATAGCTGTAAAGCTTCATCGGATGTCTCTCGTTGTCTCGTGATCGGCCTGCGCACGCGCACCGGGCGTCGCGCCGGGCCGGCCGCCGGGGCCGGTGCGCGCATGGCCGGGCCTGTGAGTGTAGCGCGCCGCGACGCGTCCGCGCGCTTGCCAGAACCGCGCAAATGCGATACTCAGAGGGTTCCTCACATCACTTCCGCGCGGCCCCGACGCCGGCCGCCCCGACACGCTTCGATGACCGCTTCCCACGATCCCGCCGCCCCCGCCACCGAACCGTTCCACTGCGCCCGCTTCATCAAGGAAATCGGGCGCGGCCCGCACGGCGCGCGCGCCCTGTCCGCCGAGGACACGTTCGCGCTGTATCGCGCGATGCTCGACGCGCGCGTGTCGGACCTCGAACTCGGCGCGATCCTGATCGCGTATCGCCTGAAGGGCGAGAGCGCCGACGAACTGGCCGCGATGCTGGCCGCCGCGCATGCGTCGTTCGAGCCCGTGCACGTGCGCGGCAGCGCGTTCCGCCCGGTGTCGATCCCGAGCTACAACGGCGCGCGCAAGCAGCCGAACCTCGTGCCGCTGCTCGCGCTCCTGCTCGCGCGCGAAGGCGTGCCGGTGCTCGTGCACGGCGTCGCGCACGACCCGGGCCGGGTGACGAGCGCCGAGATCTTCGCGGCGCTGTCGATCGCGCCGTCGGCATCGCACGACGCGATCGAGGACATGCTCGCCGAACGCCGCGTCGCGTTCGCGCCGATCGACGCGCTCGCGCCGCGGCTCGCGCGCCTGCTGGCGATGCGCGGCGTGCTCGGCGTGCGCAACTCGACGCATACGCTGGTGAAGATCCTCCAGCCGTTCGCGGCCGCGGGCCTGCGGCTCGTCAACTACACGCATCCGCCTTACCGCGACAGCCTCGCGCAACTGTTCCGCGACCATCCGGACGCCGCGCGCGGCGGCGCGCTGCTCGCACGCGGCACCGAGGGCGAGGCGGTCGCCGACACGCGCCGCCAGGTGCAGGTCGACTGGCTGCACGACGGCGTCTGCGACACGCTGATCGATGCCGAGCGCGCCGCGGCCGACGCGCCGCCGGTCGCCCTGCCGGAATCGCGCGATGCGGCGACCACGGCCGCCTGGACCGACGCGGTGCTGCGCGGCGAGATTCCGGTGCCGGAGACGGTCGCGCGGCAGGTCGAGACGATCGTGCGCATCGCCCGCGTCGACGCGTGAGCCCGTGCCGGCGCGGCGTGCCGTCGGCACCCGGCCACGCGTCGCCGGCCCCTTCCGACACCGCGCATTTGACACGCGCACGCATCCTGGCATAGAGTTGTCGCCATGCGTTCCTTTCAGAACACCCTCCGAATTACCTCCGGCCGCCTAGCGCGGCCGCTATCGCTACGACTAGCCTAAGGCTTTCGTAGCGCCGTGTGCTGTCCGCACGGTCCCTCCTCAGCAGTTCCTCGCAGCACCCTTCTCGCAGTTTTTACAACCGAAGTCGTCAGCACTCGTCCGTCTATCCGTCGGCCGATTCGCGAAGATCATCCGCATCCGCAGCGCGATCAGGCGCCACGGTGCGAGGCAGCGTCAACCGTCGCGCATGCCGCCCGTCTTCGCTCGCGACTTGAGACCCGAGGTCAAGAAGATGAAGCGCAACCCGCAAGAGAAATACCGATCGTTCGAACCCGTGCGCATCAACGGCCGCAAGTGGCCGACCCGCACCGTCGAGCGCGCGCCGGTCTGGATGAGCACCGACCTGCGCGACGGCAACCAGTCGCTGATCGAGCCGATGAGCATCGAGCAGAAGCTCGAGTTCTTCGAGATGCTCGTCGCGATCGGCTTCAAGGAGATCGAAGTCGGTTTTCCGTCGGGGTCGCAAACCGACTTCGATTTCGTGCGCAAGCTGATCGACGAGAAGCGCATCCCCGACGACGTGACGATCGAAGTGCTCGTGCAGTCGCGCGAAGACCTGATCGCCCGCACGTTCGACGCGCTCGCCGGCGTGCCGCGCGCGATCGTGCACCTGTACAACGCGATCTGCCCGTCGTTCCGCCGCATCGTGTTCGGGATGTCGAAGGACGACGTGAAGGCGCTCGCGGTCGACGGCACGCGGCTCATCAAGGAACACGCGGCCGCACGCCCGGACACGCACTGGACCTTCCAGTACTCGCCGGAAACCTTCAGCATGACCGAGCTGTCGTTCGCGCGTGAGGTGTGCGACGCGGTCGCACAGACCTGGCGGCCGACCCGCGAGCACAAGATGATCGTCAACCTGCCGGCGACCGTCGAGGCGGCCATGCCGAACGTGTTCGCCGACCAGATCGAATGGATGGACCGCAACCTCGGCTATCGCGACAGCATCGTGTTGTCGGTGCATCCGCACAACGACCGCGGCACCGCGGTCGCCGCCGCCGAGCTCGCGCTGCTCGCGGGCGCCGACCGCATCGAAGGCTGTCTGTTCGGCAACGGCGAGCGCACCGGCAACGTCGACCTCGTCACGCTCGCGCTCAATCTCTACACGCAGGGCATCGACCCGGGCCTCGACTTCTCCGACATCGACGCGGTGCGCCGCGTCGTCGAGCGCTGCAACCAGATTCCCGTGCATCCGCGCCACCCGTACGCGGGCGACCTCGTGTTCACCGCGTTCTCGGGCTCGCACCAGGACGCGATCCGCAAGGGCTTCGCGCAGCAGCGCCCCGATGCGATCTGGGAAGTGCCGTACCTGCCGATCGACCCGGCCGATCTCGGCCGCAGCTACGACGCGGTCATTCGCGTCAACAGCCAGTCCGGCAAGGGCGGCGCGACGTTCCTGCTCGAGCGCGGCATGGGTTTCACGCCGCCGCGCCGCGTGCAGATCGAGTTCAGCCACGCGGTGCAGACGCTCGCCGACGCATCCGGCGAGGAAGTGACGGGCGATGCGATCTGCGCGCTGTTCTCCCGCGAATTCTTCGAGACCGACGGCCCCGCCGCGCGCAACGGCAGCGGCGCGCGCTGGCAGAACCGCGAAGTCGGCGGCGCGAGCGCGGCCGATGCGAGCCCGGAACACGCGGCGCGGCAGGCGGCCGGCGCCTTCGCGGCCGCGGCGCGGGTCGCGATCGAGATCGGCTCGTGCGAACACGCACGCACGTCGGACGGGCGCATCGCGGTATCGGTCGGCTGCCGGGTCGGCGATGCGCCGCTGCGGCACGGCGTCGGCGTGCAGGCGGATGCGGCGGCGGCCGCGCTCGACGCGGTGGTCAGCGCGATCAACCGCTCGGCATGGCATTGCGCCGACCGCCGCGCGGCGGCGTGACGGTTCGCGTCAGGGTTTGAGGAAGGTCGGCAGGCGGTGCAGGACCGCCCGCGCAGCAAGCGATCCGTGCTGCACGGGAAAAGCAGAAGCGGCCCAGAAGGCCGCTTCGGACGGGACACGAAAAGGAATGCCACGCGCGTTCATGTCTCGGTCGCGCACCGCGTCGCCTGCCACGCAAGCAGGCGCCAGCGCCCCTGCTCCTGCGCCTGCACGGCGGTGTACGCAATCAGGAACACGAGGCCGCCGTTGTTCGTTTCCATCTCGATCAGCGCCCGCCCGGTGACGACGCAGGTCGCGTCGCCGACGGGCAGCACGTCCTGCGACTGGACTTCGATCTGACGATAGCGGCGGCGGCCGGCAGCGATCGAATCGACGAACTGCTGCTTGGTTTCCCGTTTGCCGTTGGTGTGCACGTAGAACACCTTGTCCGACAGCAGCGCGTCGAGCGCCTCGCCGTCGCCGTCCACCATCGCCCGGAACCGATCGCGCTCGAGCGCGCGGATCGCATCGACCACCTTCGCCATCGCCAGACTCCTCGGCAACGCGCACGCCGTGCGCGGGCGTGCGGATCAGAAGTTGTACTGCAGATAGAACTGGTGGAAATTTATACCAGGATTCGGCTCTTTGATACCCGCGTTAGACACATGTTGAAAACGGTAGCCGACCTGATACTGTTGCCGTTGCCCGAACTGCATGCCCACGCCGCCCATGGAGGCGAACTGGAATGCGGTCGCCATCGAGAAATTCGTCGCAATGGTCGGATGCGACAGCAGACGCACGCCCGCGCCGGCTTCGACGTAAGGCCGGAATGCGCCGGCGCTCTTGATGAAGCGGATCACCGGCGTCCCGCCGATCTCCCAGATGCTCGTGTGAATATTGCCGTTCGTGTGCCAGTAGCCGACGTGGCCTTCCATCACGAACGCGAAGTGCCAGCCGCCGATCTCCCACCAGGTCCAGTCCGGATCCCAGACCACGCCGAGATCGCCCTTGTCGATGCCGTGGCGATCCGAGAACCCGCCGCCCGCCTGGATCCCCCACCGATCCGCAAACGCTGCGCCTGAACTGCCCAGCAATGACGCCGCCAGGGCCGCGTGCAACGCAAACCGGCAAGCCCGCCGGCGGTTATCGTTCTTATTGTTCATCTGACACTCCAACTTTATAGGTTGAATGGAGCCAGCCACCGGACGGCCGGACTCGAGCGAACAGAATGGTATGGTAAAGGACTTTTCCGATCGGCATCACGGAATGAAATGGTTTGCTTCCAAATCGACAAAAATCGGAATTGTCTGCTTAATCTCCTGAAAAACAACGGGTTACGGAACTTGTCCGGATTCGAGCGGTCGCACCTAAAGCTATCAACATCGCAAGATCGATAGGAAAACGGGAACTCCAAAGCCCGTACCCCCTCTAAGGAATTAGCACTCAGTTGGCGGGAGTGCTAAGATTGACCGCGGAATCATCCGAGTCCGGGGTTCATCCCTGATTCCAAAGGAGTTTTCTTAAGTGAGCAACGCACTGACCCTTCCGAACACCCTGAGCCCGGCGTCTGCTAAGGCCGAATCGGCAGGCTCGCTGGCGCTCGCAACCCATTCGATGTTGCCGGGCCAGTTGGGCAACATCGACGCCTATATCCAGGCAGTCAATCGTATCCCGTTGCTGTCGGCCGAGGAAGAACGCCAGTACGCAACCGAATTCCGCGAGCAGAACAATCTCGACTCGGCCCGCCGCCTCGTGCTGTCGCACCTGCGGCTCGTCGTGTCGATTGCGCGCAACTATCTCGGCTACGGCCTGCCGCACGGCGACCTGATCCAGGAAGGCAACATCGGCCTGATGAAGGCCGTGAAGCGCTTCGATCCGGCACAGAACGTGCGCCTCGTGTCCTACGCGATCCACTGGATCAAGGCCGAGATCCACGAATACATCCTGCGCAACTGGCGCATGGTGAAGGTCGCGACGACGAAGGCGCAGCGCAAGCTGTTCTTCAACCTGCGCAGCCACAAGAAGACCATGCAGGCGATGTCGTCCGAGGAAATCGACGGCCTCGCGCAGGAACTCAACGTCAAGCGCGAAGACGTGACCGAGATGGAAACCCGCCTGTCGGGCGGCGACATCGCGCTCGAAGGGCAGGTCGAGGATGGCGAGGAAAGCTACGCGCCGATCGCGTATCTCGCCGATTCGCACAACGAGCCGACCGCCGTGCTCGCCGCGCGTCAGCGCGACGCGCTGCAGACGGACGGCATCGCGCAGGCGCTGGAGGCGCTCGACGCGCGCAGCCGCCGCATCATCGAGGCGCGCTGGCTGCACGTCGACGACGACGGCTCGGGCGGCTCGACGCTGCACGACCTCGCCGCCGAATTCGGCGTGTCGGCGGAACGCATCCGCCAGATCGAAGCGAGCGCGATGAAGAAAATGCGCACGGCGCTCGCCGAATACGCGTAAATCCCGCCGATTCAGAACGCGTCACCCGAAACCGCTGCCCGCCCGGCAGCGGTTTTTTTTCGCCGTTTATTTGACCAGTTCAATCGGGTATTCACCCGAATGGCGCCTCTTCCGCAAAAGCTTGATCCAGCGCAATTTTCGGCGCGCCGTTCGCGACGGTCTGCCGCAGCGCAGCACTCGGCGCACGGAAGGCGTCCTCTTAAAATTGGAATGTCAGGCGCCATTGGATTAAAAACAGCTTCACGGCCGTCATATATCCGACGTAAAGTCGCCCCCAACCCCGCTTTAAATCGCTTCAGGATAATGGCCTTGATCTCGATCAATAAAGAGCCTGCCACCGGCGCCGCCGGCTGGCGCGGCCGCATCGTCGCGTGGGCGCGGGGCCCGACGCTCGCGCGCGACATCACCATCGTGCTGATCATCAAGCTGGTCCTGCTGATCGCACTCAAATACGCATTCTTCAATCATCCGCAGGCCAAGCACATGTCGCTTCCGCCTGCCGCCGTCGCCGAGAAGCTGCTCTCGGTGCCGGCGCCCGCCTCTACCGAGGGAGACCACCATGATAAGTAGCGAAGTCGTCGACCTGTCGCGTCTGCAGTTCGGCATCACGGCGCTCTACCACTTCCTGTTCGTGCCACTGACCCTCGGTCTGTCCTGGCTGCTCGTGATCATGGAAGCCGTGTACGTGATGACCGGCAAGCAGGTCTACAAGGACATGACCCAGTTCTGGGGCAAGCTGTTCGGGATCAACTTTGCAATGGGCGTGACCACCGGCATCACGCTCGAATTCCAGTTCGGCACGAACTGGTCGTACTACTCGCACTACGTCGGCGACATCTTCGGGGTGCCGCTCGCCGTCGAAGGCCTGATGGCGTTCTTCCTCGAATCGACGTTCGTCGGCCTGTTCTTCTTCGGCTGGAACCGCCTGTCGAAGGTCAAGCATCTGCTCGTCACGTTCCTCGTCGCGCTCGGCTCGAACCTGTCCGCGCTGTGGATCCTCGTCGCGAACGGCTGGATGAACAACCCGGTCGGCGCCGAGTTCAACTACCAGACGATGCGCATGGAGATGACGAACCTGTTCGACGTGCTGTTCAACCCGGTCGCGCAGGTGAAGTTCGTGCACACCGTGTCGGCAGGCTACGTGTCGGCCGCGATGTTCGTGCTCGGCGTGTCGTCGTGGTACCTGCTGAAGAAGCGCGACACCGACTTCGCGCTGCGCTCGTTCGCGGTCGCGGCCGGCTTCGGCCTCGCGTCGACGCTCTGCGTGGTCGTGCTCGGCGACGAATCGGGCTACACGACCGGCGAAGTGCAGAAGATGAAGCTCGCGGCGATCGAATCCGAATGGGAAACGGCGCCCGCGCCCGCGGCATTCACGCTGATCGGGATTCCGAACCAGAAGGAGGAGCGCACCGACTACGCGATCAAGATCCCGTACGCGCTCGGCCTGATCGCGACGCGCTCGATCGACGAGCCGGTGATCGGCCTGCGCGATCTCGCGAAGCTCAGCGAGGCGCACATCCAGAGCGGGATGATCGCGTACGGCGCGCTGCAGAAGCTCAAGGCAGGCGACACCAGCACCGAGACCCGCGCGCTGTTCGACCAGCACAAGCAGTATCTCGGCTACGGGCTGATGCTCAAGCAGTTCACGCCGGCCGTGACCGACGCGACGCCCGAGCAGATCAAGGCCGCCGCGAAGAAGACCATCCCGCCTGTCGCGCCGGTGTTCTTCTCGTTCCGGATCATGGTGTTCCTCGGCCTCCTGTTCGTCGCGACCTTCGTCGCCGCGTTCTGGTTCTGCGCGCGCCGCGAGCTGCTGCAGGACAACCGCCGCTGGTTCCTGCGCTATGCGGTGTGGGCGATTCCGCTGCCGTGGATCGCGATCGAATTCGGCTGGATCGTGGCCGAACTGGGCCGCCAGCCGTGGACGATCGCGGGCGTGCTGCCGACGCACCTGTCCGCGTCGAGCCTGACGCCGACCGACCTGTACCTGAGTCTCGCGGGCTTCGTGCTGTTCTACACGGTGCTGTTCATCATCGAGATCACGCTGATGTTCAAGTACGCGCGCCTCGGCCCGTCGTCGCTGCATACCGGCCGTTACCACCACGAGCTGGCCGCCGCCAACGAGCGCGCTTCGGCATGACGTCGCCCGCGCACACGAAACCGCACAAGGAATCGCTATGGACTATGCAACTCTCAAGCTGATCTGGTGGCTGCTCGTCGGCGTGCTGCTGATCGGCTTCGCCGTCACCGACGGCTTCGACATGGGCGCGACCGCGCTGCTGCCGTTCCTCGGCAAGACCGACGAAGAGCGCCGCATCATCGTCAACACGGTGGGCGCGACCTGGGAAGGCAACCAGGTGTGGCTGATCACCGCCGGCGGCGCGATGTTCGCCGCCTGGCCGCTCGTCTACGCGGCGTCGTTCTCCGGCTTCTACTTCGCGATGCTGCTGGTGCTGTTCGCGCTGTTCTTCCGGCCGGTCGGCTTCGACTACCGCAGCAAGCGGCCCGACCCGCGCTGGCGCGCGGGCTGGGACTGGGGCCTGTTCGTCGGCGGCTTCGTGCCGGCGCTCGTGTTCGGCGTCGCGTTCGGCAACCTGCTGCAAGGCGTGCCGTTCCAGTTCGACACGGACCTGCGCGTCAGCTATCACGGCAGCTTCTGGGCACTGCTGAACCCGTTCGCGCTGCTGTGCGGCCTCGTCAGCCTGACGATGCTCGTCGCGCACGGCGCCGCGTTCATCAAGATGAAGACGGACGGCGTGATCGCGCGCCGCGCGTCGGTCGCGCTGCGCGTATCGGCGTTCCTCGCGGTCGTGTTGTTCGTGCTCGCCGGCGTGCTGATCGCGTCGTATGTCGGCGGCTATCACATCACGCGCGCCGCGCCCACCGACACGGTCGCGAACCCGCTGCTGAAGGACGTCGCCGCCGGCTCGGGCCTGTGGCTCGCGAACTACGGCGAATATCCGTGGATGATCGCGGCGCCCGTCGTCGGCATCGCGGGCGGCGTGCTCGCGCTGCTGCTCGCCGGCTCGCGGCGCGAGAAGACCGCGTTCTTCAGCACGGGCCTGATGGTCGTCGGCGTGATCCTGACCGCGGGCTTCTCGATGTTCCCGTTCATCATGCCGTCGTCGCTCGACCCGAGGAGCAGCCTGACGGTGTGGGACTCGACGTCGAGCCACATGACGCTGCAGGTGATGCTGTTCGCCGTGATCGTGTTCCTGCCGCTCATCCTGCTCTACACGAGCTGGGTGTACCGCGTGATGCGCGGCAAGGTCACG
The DNA here is from genome assembly GCF_004343775.1 of Burkholderia sp. SRS-46. Taxonomy (GTDB): domain Bacteria; phylum Pseudomonadota; class Gammaproteobacteria; order Burkholderiales; family Burkholderiaceae; genus Burkholderia. The sequence continues at coordinate 574,589 of NZ_PTXL01000006.1, forward strand.
CGCGAGGCGCTCGAGGAAAACAAGCACTCGATGTATTGAACCCGGCCGGGGCGCGCACGCGCCCTCGCCCCCCGTTTCGCAAGGAGTCGGATCATGTGGTACTTCAGCTGGATTCTCGGTATCGGCGTCGCGCTCGCGTTCGGCATCGTCAACGCGATGTGGCTCGAAGCGCGGCCGAAGGGCGTCGCGTCGACCGGCGCGCGCAGCGACCGGACGTAGCGCCGCGCCGGCGGCTTCCGTCCACGCCCGACCGGGCGCGCCGGACGGAATGCCCGCCACGCCGCACGCAACCTCGCCTCGGGCGAGGTTTTTTTTCGTCCCGATCCGCCGCCTGACACCGCACTATCTCAAAATTCAATGCCAATCTGGAACCAAATTAATACCACTTGAATACCATTCAAAGGTTTCATATGATCTTTCTCGCGGCCGCTCACAGGCCGCGTCCACTTGGGTGGAGGAGACATGAAGGATTCCCGCTTGGCCCGCTCCGGGGCCTTGCCGAGCTGTCGACGTCCGCACGTTGACGGCGCGCCATTCGCCGCGCGCCGCTCATGAAACCGCGCGCGCATGGCCGCCGGGCCGACCGGCACGCGTGCCCCGAACCCGATCCGTAGCGCCCGCCCCGCGCGCGGCATCCGCACTTCACGCTTCCCTCGCCCATGGGCGGCACCAGCCTTCCCTTGCAGCTTCCTTGAAAGACCCGATCGCAGCGACGTCACCCCACGGCGAAGTCCTGCCGAACCTCGCCGAACTTTTTCCAAGGAATTCCCATGAATCGAATCCTGCCTTCCCTGTGCGCCGGCCTGCTGCTGGCGGCCACGCTGCCGCCGGGCGCCGCGCGTGCGCAGTCGCCCGCAGCGCCCGGCGCCGTGGCCTCGGCATCCGCGATTGCCGCGCGGCCGGCGCAGACGCCCGCCGCGCTCGCGGCGCTGCTGTCGAACGGCCTCGCGCTGCGCGTCGCCGTCGACAACAATCATGCGGCGTCGGCCGGCGTGCCGTGCGCGGACCTCGGCGCCGACTGGGCCAGTTGCGCGACGGGCCGCCTGATCCTGCAGAACCGTGGCCACCAGGCGATCGCCGACGGCGGCTGGAAGCTTTACCTGCACAGCATCCGCCGCCTGCTGCGGATCGATCGCCCGGGCTTCGCGCTGCGCCGCCTGACGGGCGACCTGTACGAGTTGACGCCGCAGCCGGGCGCGCTCAGGCTCGCGCCGGGCGAACGCATCGAGCTGCCGTTCGTCGCCGAATACTGGCTGCGCCGCTACAGCGACGTGATTCCGCGCCCGTACGTCGTGGTCGACGGCGCGGCGCCCGCGGTGCTCCGCTACAACGACACCGACGACGAGCTGCGCTACGTCGAATCGCTGCCCGCCGACGCGCAGAGCAATTCGCCCGGCAATGCGCCGCCGGTCGCCGCGCGGCCGGATGCCAGCCGCGCGCTGCCGAGCGTGAAGCGGCAACGCGCGCTCGACGGTGCGCTCGAACTGCGCGGCGTCGACCTCGCACTGCCGGAGCTGCCGGCCGCCCAGGTGGCGGCGCTGCGCGAGCGCGCGGGCACGCTCGGCCTCGACGGCGCGCGCGTGCCGGTGTGGGGCGTCATCGCGCCGCGCCGGCTGCCGGCCGACATCGCGACGCCGGGCGGCTACCGGCTCGCGATCGGCCCGCGCGGCGCGTTCATCGAGGGCTACGACCGCGCCGGCCTCTACTACGGCGTGCAGACGCTCTTCTCGCTCGCGCCGGCCGGCGGCGGCACGCTTCCCGCGATGCTCGTCGAGGACGCGCCGCGCTACGTCCACCGCGGCATGCACGTCGATCTCGCGCGCAACTTCAAGCATCCGGCGACGCTGCGCCGCCTGATCGACCAGATGAGCGCGTACAAGCTCAACCGGCTGCACCTGCACCTGTCCGACGACGAAGGCTGGCGCATCGAGATTCCCGGCCTGCCCGAGCTGACCGACGTGGGCGCGCGACGCTGCCACGATCCGTCCGAGACGCGCTGCCTGCTGCCGCAGCTCGGCTCCGGGCCCGACGACCGTTCGGGCGGCGGCTACCTGACGCGCGACGACTACATGGCGCTGCTGCGCTATGCGGCCGACCGCTTCGTCGAGGTGATCCCGGAGATCGACATGCCCGCGCACTCGCGCGCGGCCGTGGTGTCGATGGAGGCGCGCTATCGCCGCCTGCACGCGGCCGGCCGCGAACAGGAAGCGAACGCGTACCGGCTGCTCGATCCGCAGGACACGTCGAACCTGACGACGGTGCAGTTCTACGACCGGCGCAGCGACCTGAACCCGTGCGTGCCCGGCGCGCTCAACTTCGCGACGAAGGTGATCCGCGAAATCGCGTCGATGCACACGGACGCGCGCGTGCCGCTGCGCACCTGGCACTACGGCGGCGACGAGGCGAAGAACATCCTGCTCGGCGCGGGCTTCCAGCCGCTGAACGGCGCCGACCCGGGCAAGGGCCGCGTCGATCTCGCCGCGCAGGACAAGCCGTGGGCGCGCTCGCCCGCGTGCACGGCGCTGCTGCAGCGCGGCGAGGTGCGCTCGATCGACGAGCTGCCGACGCGCTTCGCGAAGCAGGTAAGCGCGGTGGTCGACGCGAACGGGATCGGCACGATGGCGGCGTGGCAGGACGGCATCAAGCACGCGAACGGTCCGCAGGACTTCAGCACCCGCAACGTGATGGTGTCGCTGTGGGACACGATCTTCTGGGGGGCATCGGACAGCGCGCGCGACCTGAGCGCGAAGGGATACCGGACGGTGCTCGCGCTGCCCGACTACCTGTACTTCGACTTCCCGTACACGCGCAATCCGCGTGAGCGCGGCTACTACTGGGGCTCGCAGGCGACCGACGAGTACAAGGTGTTCTCGCTCGCGCCGGACAACCTGCCGCAGAACGCCGAGGTGATCGGCGACCGCGACGGCAATCCGTTCGAGGTGACGGGCACGGGCGCCGCGCCGCGTCTCGAGGGGATCCAGGGGCAGGCGTGGGGCGAGGTGATGCGCAACGACCGGCTGCTCGAATACATGGCGTATCCGCGGCTGCTCGCGCTCGCCGAACGCGCGTGGCACAAGGCCGACTGGGAGCTGCCGTACGCGGCCGGCGTGCGCTACAAGCTCGGCGACACGCATCACGTCGACATCGCCGCGCTCCAGCGCGACTGGGCGGGCTTCGCGACGCTGCTCACGCAGCGCGAATTGCCGAAGCTCGAGCGCGCGGGCATCGGCTATCGCAAGCCGACCTTCACGCTGACGAACGAGTGAGCGGCGGCCGGGGCGCGCGACGCGTGCGCCCCGGCCGCTTCGACGCCCGCTTTCCCGCGCGTCGTCATGCCCGCCAAACAAAAACGGCTTGCGAAGATCGCAAGCCGTTTGTCCTTCCCCACCCGCCGGCGCCAACCCGTCACGCGGATTCGCGCCGGCGCGTGCCGCGTCAGGCCGGCTGGGCCGCCGCGCCGCCGCCCGCCGCAGGCAGGCGCGCCGCGAGCTGCTCCGCATAGCGCGACGCCGCCGGACCGCAGACGATATGGAACGTGTCGACCCCGACCCACGCGACGTCGAGCGCGTCGAGGCGCGCGCGATCGACCGACGACGGATCGAGCACGACGACGCGCAGGCGCGTGGTCGCCACCGCATCGAGCGCCGCGACGTTGGTCGCGCCGCCGAACACCGCGAGCCAGCGCGCCGGATCCGGATCGAGCGGGCCGGCCGTGCCGCCGGTGCCCGTGGCGACCGCCACGGCCGGCGCTGCCGCCGCGGTCGCGCCGCTGCCGATCGCCGCACGCATTTCGTCGGCGATGATGTCGGCCTCCGGCCCGATGATCACCTGCACGCTGTTGCCGCCGCGCTTGAGCACGCCGCGCGCGCCGATTGCCTTCAGGTCCGCTTCCGACACCTTCTCGGGATCGGCGACGGTCAGGCGCAGGCGCGTCGTGCATGCATCGACGACCGACAGGTTGCCCGCGCCGCCGAGCGCGGCGATATAACGCTGCGCGCGCGGCGCGGTGGCGGCCGCAGCCGGCGCGACGAACCCGCCCGCCCCGGCCTCGGTGGCCGCCGCGTCGGCCGTCGCCGGCTCGCGGCCCGGCGTCGCCATGTTGAACTTGCGGATGAAGAAGCGGAACAGCCCGTAGTACGCGAGGCCGTACAAGATGCCGAGCGGGACCGCGATCCAGCCCTTCGTCGACAGCCCGTAGTTCAGCACGTAGTCGATCGCGCCCGCCGAGAACGTGAAGCCGAGCTTCACGCCGAGCAGCTGGCAGATCGCGAGCGACAGGCCCGTCAGCACCGCGTGGATCACGTACAGCACCGGCGCGAGGAACATGAAGCTGAACTCGATCGGCTCGGTGACGCCGGTCAGGAACGACGTGAGCGCCATCGAGAACAGCAGGCCGCCGACCACCGCGCGGCGCTCCTTCGGCGCCTCGTGCAGCATCGCGAGACACGCGGCCGGCAGGCCGAACATCATGATCGGGAAGAAGCCGGCCATGAACACGCCCGCGCTCGGATCGCCCGCGAAGAAGCGGTGCAGGTCGCCGTGCACGATCTCGCCGCCCGCGGCCGGCGCGAAGTTGCCGAACACGAACCACGCGAGCGAGTTGATGATGTGGTGCAGGCCCGTGACGAGCAGCAGGCGGTTCAGGAAGCCGAACACGAACGCGCCGACCGCGCCGGCCGTCGTGAGCCACTGGCCGGCCGCGTCGATCGCGTGCTGGACCGGCTGCCACACGTAGCCGAACACGATGCCGAGCACCACGCATGCCAGCCCGGTGATGATCGGCACGAAGCGCTTGCCGCCGAAGAACGCAAGGTAGTCAGGCAGCTTGATGTCCTTGTAGCGGTTGTACAGCAGCCCCGCGACGACCCCCGCGATGATCCCGGACAGCACGCCCATGTTCAGCTTGGGATCGATGTCCTTCATGATCGCGGTTTCGATCAGGTAGCCGATCGCGCCCGCGAGCGCCGCAACGCCGTTGTTGTCCTTCGCGAAGCCGACCGCCACGCCGATCGCGAACAGCAGCGGCAGGTTCTCGAAAATCGCGCCGCCCGCGTCGGCGATCATCTTGATGCCGAACACATCCGGCTGGCCGAGCCGCAGCAGGATGCCGGCAACCGGCAGCACCGCGATCGGCAGCATGAGCGCCCGGCCCAGGCTTTGTATCTTCAGAAACGGATTTCCGTTCATTCAGTCCTCCAATCCTTGTCTCTTCGTTGATCTGATTGCTCTCGTAGTGAATATGCGGTGCTGCTGAAACGGCACGCGAGTCCCCCGTCGACGCTCAGTCGATCGGCCAGATCTCGCGGCTTGCTGCTCTTACCGCCTGGGCCGAATCGAGCGCGAGGAGATCCTGCGCGCGCTGGCGGCACAGCGGGTAATCGAGACGGCGCACGCGCGCCTTGATGCCCGGCACCGACACCGGATCGACCGACAGCTCGGTCACGCCGAGGCCGACGAGGATCGGCACCGCGAGCGGGTCGCCGCCGAGCGCGCCGCACACGCCGACCCACTTGCCGTGCCGCTGCGCGCCGCGCACCGCGATGTCGATCAGGCGCAGCACCGCCGGGTGCAGGCCGTCCGCCTGCGCGGCCAGGTCGGCCTGGCAGCGGTCCATCGCGAGCGTGTACTGGGTCAGGTCGTTGGTGCCGATCGACAGGAAATCCGCGTGCTGCGCGAGCTGGTCGGCCAGCAGCGCCGCCGACGGCACCTCGATCATCACGCCGAGCTCGACCGGCTCGGTGCGGCCCATCGCCTGCGCGAATTCGTCGATGCGCTTGCGCAGCCGCACCAGCTCGCCCGCGTCGGTGACCATCGGCAGCAGGATCCGCACCGCGCCGAACGGCTTCACCGCGAGCAGGCCCTGCAGCTGGTCGTCGAGCAGGTCCGGACGCACCTGCGCGAGACGAATCCCGCGCAGGCCGAGCGCCGGGTTCGGCTCGGGCGGCAGCGTCAGGTAGTCGACTTCCTTGTCCGCGCCGACGTCGAGCGTGCGGATGATCGCGGTGCGGCCCTGCAGCGCGTCGACGATCGCCTGATAGCTCTGCTGGTGCTCGAGCGTCGTCGGCGCCACCTGGCGGTGGATGAACATCAGCTCGGTGCGCAGCAGGCCGACCGCGTCGGCGCCGTTGTCGACCGCGGTGTTCGCGTCGTCGAGCGTCGCGATGTTCGCGGCCACCTCGATCGCGCGGCCGTCGGCCGTCGCCGCGGCTTCGCCCGCGGTGCGGCGGTTCGCCTCGCGCTCGCCGGCCAGACGCTCGCACTCGTGGCGCGCGCGTTCGACGTCGTGCGCGGTCGGCGCGTGCTCGAACCGCCCGCCGCTCGCGTCGACGACCACCTGCGTGCCGTCCGGAATCGCGTACAGCGCGTCGCCGACCGCGACCAGCGCCGGAATGCCGAGCTGGCGCGCGATGATCGCCGCGTGCGACGTCGCGCCGCCGCGCGCCATCACGAGCGCCGTCACGCGTGCACGATCGAGCGACGCGAGATCCGACGGCGTGAACTCCTCGGCGGACAGCACCGCTTCGTCGGGCAGCACGCGCGCCGTGCTGCTCGCATGACCCAGCGCGCGCAGCACGCGCTTCTCGATGTCGCGCAGGTCGGCCGCGCGCTCCGCGAGCAGCGCGTCGTCGAGCTTCGACAGCGTGTCGATCTGCGCGCGGATCGTCGCGCGCCACGCATGGCCCGCGCTCTTGCCGAGGCTGATCAGGTCGCGTGCCGCGTCGATCAGCGTCGGATCCTCGAGCAGCACGCGATGCACCGCGAAGATTCCCGCCTCGCCGACCGCGCCGCGCTGCGACGCGCTGCGCACCGTGTCGTCCAGCTCCGCGTCGACGGCGGCGAGCGCCTTGTCGAGCGCGCGGCTTTCCGACGCGGGCGTGCCGCTCGCCTGCTCGGGCGGCGTGATGTCGGCGTCGTCCCAGCGCACCAGCGCGCCGACGGCGATGCCCGGCGCCGCGCACACGCCCGCGAGCGTATTCGGGGCGAGCGGCACGCCGGCGCTGCGCGCGACCGGCTGCGGCGCGGGCGACAGCGTGCGCGCCGGCTTTTCCTCGACTTCGCCGTGCGCTTCGCGCAGCAGCTCGTGCGCGACCGCATCGATCGCCTGCTGCGCGTGCGCGCCGCGGCCGACCAGCTCGATCGTCGCCTGTTCGCCGGCGCCGAGGCCGAGCAGCCCGACCACGCTTTCGATCGGCGCCTTGCGGCCGTCGAAATGCACGTCGACATGCGCGTCGAGCCCGCGCGCCGCCTCGCGCGCCCGCGCGGCCGGCCGCGCATGCAGGCCGCCCGGCTGGGTCAGCTGGATCGCGCGGCGCACCTCGTTCATCGCCGCGGCGCCCGCTTCGGCGGCCTGCGCGGCCGCCTCGCCCTTGCCGCGCAGCGTGAGCAGCGGAGTCTCGCCCGCCGTGACGACGCCTTGCGCACGCGCGACGATCTCGAACGCATCGGAGTTCGCGATCGCGATCACCGACACGAGGCTGTGCGCGCTGCGCGCGACCGCGTCCTGGTCGAACTCGATCAGCAGGTCGCCGGCCGCGACCCGCGCGCCGGCTTCGACGCGCGCGGTGAAGCCCTGGCCGTTCAGCTCGACGGTGTCGATGCCGATGTGCAGCAGCACTTCCGCGCCCTGCGGCGTGGTGATCGTCACCGCGTGGCCGGTGCGCGCGAGGTGCGACACGATGCCGGCGCACGGCGCGACGAGCTTGCCGGCGAGCGGGTCGATGCCGATGCCGTCGCCGAACATCCCGCCGGAGAACACCGGATCGGGCACGTCGGCCAGCGGAACGATCGGCCCCGTCAACGGGGCAAGCAGAACGATCTGATCGTGGGTGGGGCTCTTCAACTGGGACTCCTCGGCGCGTCTCATCGGCGTTCTCGGCTCATCAATGCGTTTCGGTGACTTTGTTCAGGTGGCGCGGCGTATCGGGGTTGCGGCCGCGCGCGACGGCGAGATCCGCCGCCATCACGTAGAACGACAGAATGGCGGCGATCGGATCGAGCGCCGCGTGGGCGGACTGCGCAAGCGGCAGCACCGTGCCGGACACGCCGGGCGTGCCGGCGGGCGCGGCGAGCAGCACCGCGGCGCCGCGCGCGCGCATGTCGGCCGCGAGCTGCAGCAGGCCCGCCTGCTCCGGCCCCGGCGGCGCGAACACGAGCAGCGGGTAGTCGCGGTCGATCAGCTCCATCGGGCCGTGACGCACCTCGGCGCTCGAGAACGCCTCGGCCTGGATGCCGGAGGTTTCCTTCAGCTTCAGCGCGGCTTCCTGCGCGATCGCGAGGCCGAGGCCGCGGCCGATCACGATCATCCGTTCGACGCCGGCGAGCGCGGCGACGGCCGGCGACCAGTCGAGCGACCCGGCACGCGCGAGCACGTCGGGCAGGCCGCGCAATGCGGTGACGAGCGCGGCGTCGCGCTGCCAGAACGCGACGATCTGCGCGGACAGCGACAGCATCGCGATGTAGCTCTTGGTGGCGGCCACCGACAGCTCGGGGCCGGCCAGCAGCGGCAGCTGGTGCTCGCACGCGTCGGCGAGCGGCGACGGCAGCACGTTGACCGCCGCGACGGTGCGCGCGCCCGCTTCGCGCAGCGCGGCCATCGTGTTGACGAGATCGGGGCTCTGGCCCGACTGGGAGAACGCGAGCGCAAGCTGGTCCTGCACCTTCAGCGGCGCCTGCTGCAGCGTCGCGACCGACATCGGCAGCGACGCGACCGGCACGCCGAGGCGGCTCATCGTCAGGCTGGCGAAATAACTCGCGGCGTGATCCGAGCTGCCGCGCGCGACCGTCAGCGCGACGGCCGGCGGATGCGCGACCAGCTGGGCGGCGAGCGCCTCGACGCGCGTGGTGTCGGCCAGCTGCGCGGCGACCACCTGCGCGGACTCGCGCGCTTCGTTAAGCATATTCGACAATCGATTCTCCTTCGACGTAGGTCGCGGTGAGGTTCAGGTCGCGATCGAACACGACGAGGTCGGCCCAGGCGCCGCGCGCGACGCGGCCGCGATCGGCGACGCCGAGGTAGTCGGCCGCATAGCGCGACATCCGGTTCGACACGTCGGCGATCGGCAGGCCGAGCGACACGAGGTTGCGCAGCGCCTGGTCCATCGTCAGCGTGCTGCCCGCGAGCGTGCCGTCGGCAAGCCGCACGCCGCCAAGGCACTTGGTCACGTGCTGGCTGCCGAGCCGGTATTCGCCGTCGGGCATGCCGGTGGCCGACGTGCTGTCGGTCACGACGTACAGGCGCGGGATCGCGCGCAGCGCCGCGCGGATCGCGCCCGGATGCACGTGCAGCAGGTCGGGGATGATCTCCGCGTATTCCGCGTGCGCGAGCGCCGCGCCGACGAGGCCCGGGTTGCGGTGGTGCAGCGGCGACATCGCGTTGAACAGGTGCGTGAAGCCGCACGCGCCGTGCTTGAGCGCGGCGACCGCATCGTCGTAGGTCGCGAGCGAGTGGCCGAGCTGCACGCGCACGCCGCGCGCGGCCATCTCGCCGATGATCTCGATGTGGCCGGCGATTTCCGGCGCGAGCGTGACGACGCGGATCGGCGCGATCGACAGGTATTTCAGCACCTCGTCGAGCACCGCCGACACGGCCGCGTCCGGCTGCGCGCCGAGCTTGCCGGGGTTGATGTACGGCCCTTCGAGGTGCACGCCGAGCACGCGCGCGCCGCCCGGCGTACGGGTGCGCGCGACGCTGCCGAGGTTGCCGACGACCTTCATCAGCTCGTCGCGCGGCGCGGTCATCGTCGTCGCGAGCAGGCTCGTCGTGCCGTATTGCGCATGCGTGCGGGCGATCGTCTCGATCGCGTCGCCGCCTTCCATCACGTCGGCGCCGCCGCCGCCGTGCACGTGCAGGTCGATGAAGCCGGGCAGGATGTACGGCGCATCGTTCTTCGCAGGGTCGGCGGGCGTGCCGTCGAGCGCGGTGATGCGGCCGTTCTCGCAGTCGAGCGAGCCGTGGAGCCAGCCGTCGGGGGTCAGTATGTTGCCAGTCAGCATGACGTTCTCTTGATGATCTCTGGTGACGCGGCGAACCGCGTCGCGAGTTCCGTAATCCGTTGCGTTGCTTTGCGTCGCGTACCGCGCGCCGGCGCAGTGTCGCGCGTCAGCGTTTCAGCTCGGCGACGAAATCGTAGTAATCGTCGCGGCAGTAGCTTTCGGTGACTTCGATCGCGCGCTGGTCGGCGCCGTAGCCGATACGCGTGATCACGAGGAGCGCCGCGCCCGGCGCCACCGCCATCCATTTCGCGATTTCGCGGGTCGCGTTCACCGCGCGAAAGTGTTGCAATGCGCGCACCACGACCGTGCCGCGCGCTTCGAGGTAGTCGTACAGCGACGCGCCGAGCGCCTGCGGATCGGGCACCACCGCGGCCGGCAGCGTCGAGTGCTCGACCGCCATCACGATGCCGTCCGCGCGGCGCAGCCGCTCGAGCCGCGCGACAGTCGCACCGGGCGCGAGGCCGAGATGGAGGATCTCGTCGCGGCTCGCGGCGCGCAGCGTGCGCGACAGCCACACCGAATCCGGCCGGAAGCCGCGCTGGCGCATCTTCGCGGTGAAGCCGACCAGGCGCGACAGCGGATCGGCGACGCGCGGCGTGATGAAGCTGCCCGCGCCGCGCGTCCGCGTGATCAGGCCCTGCTCGACCAGCAGCGCCAGCGCGCGCCGGGCGGTGATCCGCGACACGCCGACCGACGCCGACAGCAGCCGCTCCGACGGCAGCGCTTCGCCGGCCTGCCACGCGCCGCCGTGGATCGCGTTCGCCAGGTTGCGGGCGAGCTGCAGATAGAGCGGGGCGTCGCGGCAAGGATCGGGCGTCAGTTCGGACCAGCCGGTTTCCATGAGCCTCCAGGGAGTCGGGCGACGGACGCGGGCCGTCGGAAAGTGAACGCATTATATAACCACCGTAATACCAGTCAACGAACTGGTATTAGCCTCGAGAAAATCGCCGAAAGCCTTGCCCCGCAAGCGTTTTAGCTGCCACAAAGCCTTTGTTTACAACGAAATACGGGATAGGGATTTACCCGAGGTGGTATGCAAAAGGCCAGTTTCAACACGCGGCCGGGCTACCTGATCGTGACAAAAATGAGACCGGAATAGAACCAGTTGAACGAACTGGTATGCCCCGCGCGGGCCTCGGTCAGTGGAACTCGCGGCTCGATGTGCGCAGGCCGCCGAGCAGCGGCGTCAGATCCTCGAAATGCTGCGCGACGAGGTGCCGGACGTCGCTCGCGACCTGCCAGACGCCCGACGCCGCGAGCAGCCGCGAATCGAGCGTCTCGCGGCGCTGCCGCGCCAGCAGCTCGGGCCGGACGATCACGTTCACGCAGCCCGTTTCGTCTTCCAGCGTCATGAACATCACGCCTTTCGCGGTGCCCGGCATCTGCCGTGCGGTCACGAGCCCGCACGCGCGCGCGAGCCGGCCGTCCGGACGGTCGTGCAGTTCGGCCGCGGACGACAGCCGCTGCGCGCGCAGCGCGGGCCGCAGCAGCGCGACGGGGTGACGGTTCAGCGTGAGGCCGGTCGTGTGATAGTCGGAGAGGATGTCGTCGGCCTCCGACGGCGCGCCGAGCGCGGGCCGCTCGGGCTCGGCGATCGGCGCGGCCGCGAGCAGGTCGCGTTCGGGCGCCGCGGCGACGGCCTGCCACAGCGCATCGCGGCGATGGCCGGCCAGCGTCGCGAGCGCGTTCGCGGCGGCCAGCGCCTCGAGGTCGCGGCGCTCAAGCTGCGCGCGGCGCGCGAGCGCATCGACGTTGTCGAACGGCCCGGCTGCGCGTGCGGCTTCGATGCGGCGCGCGGCGGCTTCGCCGAGGCCCCGCACGAGCGACAGTCCGAGCCGCACGGCCGGCTGGCCGTGGGGCGGCAGCTGGCCGGGCAGCGCTTCGAGTGACGCTTCCCAGTTGCTTTGCGTCACGTCGATCGGCATGACCTGCACGCCGTGGCGCTTCGCGTCCTGCACGAGCTGCGCGGGTGCGTAGAAACCCATCGGCTGGCTGTTCAGCAGCGCGGCAAGGAAGATCGCGGGTTCATGGCACTTGAGCCAGCTGCTCGCGTAGGCGAGTTTCGCGAAGCTCGCCGCGTGGCTTTCGGGGAAACCGTAATCGCCGAAACCCTTGATCTGCTCGAAGATCTGCTCGGCGAATTCGGGCGGATAGTCGCGTTCCCGCATCCCGTCGACGATCTTGCGGTGATACTGCTCGAGATTGCCCTTGCGCTTCCATGCGGCCATCGCGCGACGCAGTTGGTCGGCCTCGCCGGGCGTGAAGCCGGCCGCGATCATCGCGACCTGCATCACCTGCTCCTGGAAGATCGGCACGCCCTGCGTGCGTTCGAGTGCAGGCTTCAGGTCTTCCTTTGGATAACTGACCTTTTCGATGCCCTGTCGCCGCTTCAGGTAGGGGTGCACTGCCCCGCCCTGGATCGGCCCCGGCCGCACGATCGCGACCTCGATCACCAGATCGTAATACGTGCGCGGCCGCAGGCGCGGCAGCATCGACATCTGCGCGCGCGATTCGATCTGGAACACGCCGACCGTATCGGCGCGGCAAATCATGTCGTAGGTCGCTTGATCGTCCTGCGGAATGTGTTTCAGCGTAAACGGCTCGCCGCCCGGCTCCGGTGGCCCGCGCCACGCGGTGCGCATGTCGAACGCGCGATGCAGCGCCGACAGCATGCCGAGCGCGAGCACATCGACCTTCATCAGCCCGAGCGCCTCGAGATCGTCCTTGTCCCACTGGATCACGCGCCGCCCGTCCATCGCGGCGTTCTCGACCGGCACGAGCCGCGTGAGCTTGCCGCGGCTGATCACGAAGCCGCCCGAGTGCTGCGACAGGTGGCGCGGAAAGTTGAGCAGCCGCGCGGCGAGTTGAGCCCACGCCTGGATGAGCGGCGTCTGCGGATCGAGCCCGATCGTCGAGAATTGCTGAAGCAGGTCGCGGCTACCGTCGAACCAGCGATGCCCTTTTGCGACGCGATCGATCAGCATCGGATCGACGCCGAGCGCCTTGCCGGTTTCACGCAGCACGCCGCGCGGGCGGTAAGTCGATACGGCTGCCGCCAGTGCTGCGCGGTCGTGTCCGTATTTTTCGTAGATATGCTGGATCACTTCTTCCCGGCGCTGATGCTCGAAGTCGACGTCGATGTCGGGCGGCTCGCCGCGTTCCGCGCTGATGAAGCGCTCGAACAGCATCGTGCTTTGCTCGGGATTCACCTCGGTGACGCCGAGGCAGTAACAGACGACCGAGTTCGCGGCCGAGCCTCGGCCCTGGCACAGGATGTTCTGGCTGCGCGCATATTTGACGATGTCGTAGACGGTCAGGAAGAACGGTTCGTAGCTCAGTCTTGCGATCAGGTCGAGTTCATACCGGATCTGCTGCTCGACTTTCTCCGGAATACCCTGCGGATAGCGCCCGGCCGCGCCTGCCCGGGTTTCCTGTTCCAGATAGCTCGTCGGCGTGAGCCCCTTCGGCACGATCTCGTCGGGATACTCGTAGCGTAGCGAGTCGAGTTCGAAATCGCATGCATCGAGAATCGCGCACGTCTGCGCGATCTCTTCCGCCGAGTACAACTGCCCGATGCGCTGTCGCAAACGCAGGTGCTGTTCCGCATTCGGCGCCAGCGCATAGCCGCACTCCGAAACCGGCATCCCGACGCGGATCGCCGTCATCACGTCCTGCAGTGCCTTGCACGAGCGCCGGTGCATCGTCACGTCGCCAAGCGCGACGATACGCACGCCACGCCGCTCGCCGGCCGCACGAATCTCTTCGCGCTGCGCACCGTCCAGTGCGCGCTGCAGCTGCACGAGCCCGAGCCGCGCACGTTCGCCGAACGTCGCACGAAACCACGCGACCTGCGCATCGAGTACGTCGGCACGCACCGGGTACGCGGGCACGAGAATCGCGAAGCAGTCGGACATGCCGCGCAAGTGTGCGAACTCCGCAGGCGGCGCCGACAGCATCCGCGACGTCAGCTTGTAGGTGCCCTTCGGCGCTGCCATCCGCCGCCACGAAATCAGCTCGGACAGATTGCCGTAACCCTCGCGGTTCTGCGCGAGCAACACGAGCCCGAACGCACCGGGGCCCGGATCGTGGCCGGGCGCGACTTCATCCGGCGTGACTTCGAAGTACGAACCGATGACGAGCGGCAGCCCTTTCGCTTTCGCCGCGACGTGCATCCGCGGCGCGCCTGCAAGCGAGCATTCGTCGGTGATCGCGATCCCGCGATAGCCGAGGTCGAACGCGCGCTCGACCAGTTCGTCCGCATGCGACGCGCCATGCAGAAACGAAAAATTCGAGCGGCAGAACAACTCCGCGTAATCGGGCAGCCAACTGAATTCCGCAACCATCTCCGTTCACCCGAACAAGCCGTGCAGGAACCAGCGTGGCTCGGACTCGCTCCCTGCTCGCTCCTTGAACACCCAATAGCACGCACCGGCTTCGTCCTGCGCGACGTGGTAATCGCGCGCGGCGAGCTGACCATCGAACCACCCGGCCTCGATCCGCTCCGCCGACGACATCATCCTCAGCGGCGTATGAAATACCGGCCGGTTCTCGCGCATCAGCAGCGGCTGCGGCTCGGCCAGCAGCCACGCGGGACGCGGCGGCGCGGCCGGCGGGCCGGCGGCCGGCTTGCCGGCCGGCGCGTCGAGCGGCAGCCAGCGGTTCGCGGCCTCGGGCCGGTGATCGGCGACCGGCGCCGCGCGCAAGACGTTGTCCGCGCCGAGCCGCGCAACCAGCAACTCGAACAGCCGCGCGCGCGTCTCGCGCGTGCCGCCCGGCTCGGGGAACAGATCCTCGGCCGGCGGCGCGACCGACTCGACGCGCGTGGCCGTCACGCGCACCGCGATCACCGCGGCCGACAGCTCGATGCGCGCCAGCCGCTCGCCGAGCAGCCGCATGAAGTGCGCTTCGTCGCGCGCGGGCGCCGCGAACGCGAGTTCGAGCAACGTCGGCGGCACCGCCTGGCGGCCGCGCTCGTGCTCGAGGCCGACCGTCATCGCGGCGAGCGACAGCTGCCGCGCGGCCAGCCAGCCGCACAGCTGCACGACGAGCCGCCGCGCGGCGAACAGCACGGCCTCCGCGTATTCGACGCGCTCCGGCAATTCGAGCCGCACGTCGAACACGGGCGGCACCGCCATCCACGCGAGCGGCTCGACCGCCGCGCCGTAGGCGCGATCGAGCGCGGCCAGCAGCGCGGGACCGCAGCGGCGCTGCAGCCCCGCGCGCGGCAGCCCGCGCAGATCGGCGAGCGTGCGGCAGCCGAGGCCGTCGAACCAGCCCGCATACGGGCGCGCGTCGGGCAGCAGCTCGCACGGCAGCGCATCGAGCGCGCGGACGAGCGACGCCTGGCGCGCGACGCGCCGGCGCGTGCGCCCGCGGCCCGCCGCGGCGCGCGCGAGCAGCCACGCGCCGCGCCCGGTCGGCGCGGCGGACAGGCGCGCCGCATAGCCGAGCGCCGCGAGCGTCGCGCGCACCTGGCGGCACAGCGACGGCAGCCCGCCGAACAGGCGCAGGCTCGGGCCGACGTCGACGACGAGCGTCGCTTCGTCGTCGAGCGCGACGCACGGCGAGAAACGCAGCAACGCGAGCGCGACCGCGCGCAGCGCGTCGGCCTCGCGCGCGGGATCGCGCTCGACGAGCTGCGTGTCGGGCGCGAGCGTCAGCACGCCGCCGCGCTTCATGCCCGCGCGTACGCCCTGCCTGCGCGCGGCCGCGTCGGCGATCAGCACGACGCCCTGCTCGAGCACCGCGCAGCCGGCGCCGCCGTCAGACGGCGGCGGGGCGCACACGTCGAGCGGCAGGCGCGGCAGATGGATGCCGAGCAAGACGCGCATAGCGGCTCTCCACGATGGGCGACGGCAGGTCGAGCACGAGCGGCTCGCTGCACGCGGGGCCGCGACGCTTGACGATGTCGAGCGACACGCCGCCCGGCACCGGATGCAGCGCGACGCGCAGCACCGCGGGCGACGGCTGCCGCGCGGCCGGCAGCGGGCGCAGCATCACGAACAGCGTGTCGCCCGTGCGCGCGGCCGCGAGATGCAGGCGCCGCAGCGCATCGGGCCGCGCGTCCTGCCAGAGCAGCAATGCGCCGCAGCAGCCGGTCTTGAGCGCCTGCTCGGCGGCCCACAGCGCATCCGTGCGGCTGCCGGCGCGCAGCCACAGCAGCGCGTCGGCCGGCACGCCGAGACTGGCGAGCGCGCTCGCATGCGGCGATTGCGGCGGCGCGACGAGCGCGAGCGGACGCCGGGCGCTGACGGTGTGCGCGAGCGCGGGCGCGAGCAGCCGCATCTCGCCGCAGCCCGGCTGCGCGGCCAGCAGCTCGACGAGCCCGCCGACCGGCCAGCCGCCGCCGGGCAGCTCGGCGGACAGCGCCGCGAAACCGGTGTCGATCGTGCGCGGACCGCCGCGCGCCAGTTGCGAACCGCGCCAGAGCGTCGGATGCAGGGATTCGGGAGAAATGGAGGATGCGAGCATGACGCCACCCACAACTGTATGGATATACAGTATATGGCAATGCTCGCGCGCCGCACAGTGCCGGCGAAAAACCGACCTTTCGTCAGAGGAGAGACGCGGCGCAGGCCGGCCCAGGCGGCCGGCCGGATCAGGCGGACCGGCCGGGGCCGCGCCCCGCCCGATCCGCGGCGATGCGCTACCCGAGCAGCAGCGCGTCGTCGTCGAGCTGCTCGTGCCGCACCTTCTCGAACATCTGCAGCAGGTCCGGCACGTCGAGCCCGCGGCGTTCGTCGCCCGACACGTCGAGCACGACCTGCCCCTGGTGCAGCATCACCGTGCGGTCGCCGTAGTCGAGCGCCTGCCGCATGCTGTGCGTGACCATCATCGTCGTCAGCTTGCTCTCGGCGACGATGCGCGCGGTCAGCTCCAGCACGAACGCGGCCGTCTTCGGGTCGAGCGCGGCCGTGTGCTCGTCGAGCAGCAGGATCCGCGACGGCCGCAGCGACGCCATCAGCAGGCTCACCGCCTGCCGCTGGCCGCCCGACAGCAGGCCGATCCGGTCGGTCAGCCGGTTTTCGAGGCCGAGGTTCAAGAGCCGCAGCTTGTCGCGGAACAGCTCGCGCGACGGCCGGTCGAGCGCGGCGCCGAAACCGCGCCGCACGCCGCGCGCCATCGCGAGCGCCATGTTCTCCTCGATCGTCAGCGCCTCGCAGGTGCCCGCCATCGGATCCTGGAACACGCGCGCGACGAGGTGCGCGCGATCCCACGCCGGCCGGCGCGTGACGTCCGTGCCGTCGATCGCGATGCGGCCCGCGTCGACCGGCTGGTCGCCGCTGATCGCGTTGAGGAAGGTCGACTTGCCGGCGCCGTTCGAGCCGATCACCGCGACGAACTGGCCGTCGGGAATCTCGAGCGACAGGCCGCGCAGCGCGCGCGTCTCGATCGGCGTGCCGGGGTTGAAGGTGAGCTTCAGGTCTTGTGCGGACAGCATGTCATGCCCCTCCGTTCTTGCGCGCGAACAGCTTCTTGCGCGTCGCCGGCAGCACCAGCGCGATCGTGACGAGCGCGGCCGTCACGAGGTTCAGGTCCTGCGCCTTCAGGCCGATGAATTCGCTGTTCAGCGCGAGCGCGATGAAGAAGCGGTAGACGCTCGCGCCGAGCACCACCGCGAGCGTCGTCAGCACCAGCCGGCGCGCGGGCAGCAGCGTTTCGCCGATGATCACCGCGGCCAGCCCGATCACGATCGTGCCGATCCCCATCGAGATGTCCGCGCCGCCCTGCGTCTGCGCGAAGAGCGCGCCGGCGAGCGCGACGAGCGCGTTCGACAGCGCCATCCCGGCAAGCGTCGCGCGGCCGGTCGCGATGCCCTGCGCACGCGCCATCCGCGGGTTCGCGCCGGTCGCGCGCATCGCGAGGCCGAGCTGCGACGAGAAGAACCAGTCGAGGCCGAGCTTCGCGACCACGACGACGATCGCGAGCAGCGCCGGGCGCAGCACGTAGTCGGGCATCCAGTCCGGCTGCAGCACGGTGAACAGCGTCGGCTCGGTGATGAGCGGCACGTTCGGCCGGCCCATGATCCGCAGGTTCACCGAATACAGCGCGATCATCATCAGGATGCTGGCGAGCAGATCCATGATCTTCAGGCGCACGTTGAGCCAGCCCGTGATGAAGCCGGCCACCGCGCCCGCGACGATCGCGAACGCCGTCGCGGAGAACGGGTCGTAGCCGGCGGAGATCAGCGTCGCGGCGACGGCCCCGCCGAGCGGAAAGCTGCCGTCGACGGTCAGGTCGGGGAAGTTGAGGATGCGGAACGAAATCAGCACCCCGAGGGCGACGAGGCTGAAGATCAGGCCGATCTCCAGTGCGCCCAGAAACGAGAACAGAGACATGGTGGGCAAATCCTGTTGCTTCCCGGCCGGACGGATGCGGCCGGGCGAAACGGAAAAGGCGACCCCGGTAAGGGCCGCCCGTCCAGCGCGTTCGTGCGGGCCCGGATCGGGCCCTGTGGCTCGGCGGTCGGCCGAAGACGGCTTACTTGATGACCGTCTTCGCTTCCTTGACGAGATCCGGCGCGAGCGTCGCGCCCTGCTTCGCGGCCGCGCCCGTGTTCACGAACAGTTCGAGGTCGCTGCTCGTCTCCGAGGCGATCGCACCCGGCTTCTCGCCCTTCAGGATCCGCGCGACGACCTTGCCGGTCTGGCGGCCGAGGTCGCCGTAGTTGATGCCGAGCGCCGCGATGCCGCCGCGCTTCACGCTGTCGGTGTCGCCCGCGACCAGCGGGATCTTCGCCTCGTTCGCGACCTTCACGAGCGCCTCGTACGCGGACACGACGTTGTTGTCGGTGTTCGTGTAGATCACGTCGACCTTGCCGATCAGGCTCTTCGCGGCCGGGCCGATGTCGACGGTGCGCGGCGCGGCCGCTTCCTTCAGCGTCATCCCCTGCTTCGCGAGGATCTCCTTGAGCTCCTTCACGACGACGACCGAGTTCGCCTCGCCCGGGTTGTAGACCATGCCGACCGTCTTCGCAGCCGGCACGACGCGCTTGATCAGCGCGACCTGGCGGTCGAGCGGCAGCTTGTCGGACACGCCCGTCACGTTGGTGCCCGTCGGGCCCCAGCCCTTCACGAGCTGCGCGGCGACCGGATCGGTGACGCCCGAATAGACGACCGGCACGCTCTTCGTCGACGCGACCACCGCCTGCGCGGCCGGCGTCGCGATCGCGACGATCACGTCGGGCTTGTCGCCGATGAACTTGCGCGCGATCTGCGCGGCGGTGCCCGTGTTGCCCTGCGCGCTCTGGTATTCCCACTTGAGCTTGTCGTCGCCGTAGCCTTCGGCCTTCAGCTCGGCGCGCACGCCGTCGCGGATCGCATCGAGCGCCGGGTGGTCGACGATCGACAGCACCTTGACGGTCTGTGCGTGGGCGGCGCCGGCCAGCGCCAGTGCGACGACGCCTGCCGTGATCGAACGGATGGCGAAATTGTTGAAACGCTTCATGGGCGTGTCTCCCCGTATTCTCGGTTCTGGTTGATGGTGTCCGCGTGCGGCCGGGGCGCGCGCTCGCGACGCAATGCGGCGCCACCCGGCCCGCTCGTCGCACCTGCAACGGTGCGCGGCGGCGAACGCGAGCATACCAT
The DNA here is from genome assembly GCF_004343775.1 of Burkholderia sp. SRS-46. Classification (GTDB taxonomy): domain Bacteria; phylum Pseudomonadota; class Gammaproteobacteria; order Burkholderiales; family Burkholderiaceae; genus Burkholderia. The sequence goes on from NZ_PTXL01000006.1 coordinate 594,169, forward strand.
TTCCACTGACCACATCCTGACCGTGGGCTTACGCGTGTCGCGCGCGCGGCACGCCGCCCGGTGGCCGGCCCGGCCCGCCGGATGAACCGGCGCCGATGCGCTATGCTGTCCTCCGCCATCCGTCCGACGGGAGCCTCCACCATGTCGCCGCGTATCCGTTTGCTCGCGATCGTCGCGCTGGCGATGCCGGCCACCGCGTTCGCGCTGACCGACAGTGAAGCGCAATACGAGCAATGCGTGCTGCAATCGCTGCGCGACAGCTGGAGCAGCGTGGCGGCCCGCCTGATCCGGCAGTCCTGCGACGCGCTCTATCGCAACAACGCGCTGCTGCTGCCGCGCGAGCGGCGGTATCACGAGTGCGTGCTGCAGTCGCTGCCGGGCGTGCGCGACTTCGTCGCGATCCAGCAGATCCTGACGATCTGCTCGCGGCGCGGCGAGATGTGACGCGCGCGGCGCCCGCGCATGAAAAAAGGGCCTGCTTCGCAGGCCCTTCTCGCCGATCCGGCCGATCCGTGTCGCTCAGAACGACGCGACCATCGAGCCCTTGAACTGCTTCTTGATGAATTCCTTCACTTCCGGCGACTGGTACGCCTTGACCAGCTTCTTCACCCACGGCTGATCCTTGTCCTTCGCGCGCACCGCGATCAGGTTCGCGTACGGGCTCGTCAGCGCTTCGAGCGCGATCGCGTCCTTGGTCGGCTGCAGGTTCGCCGCGAGCGCGTAGTTCGTGTTGATCACGGCCGCGTCGACGTCCGACAGCACGCGCGGCAGCTGCGCCGCGTCGAGCTCGGAGATCTTCAGCTTCTTCGGGTTGTCGGCGATGTCGAGCACCGTCGCGTTGTTGCCGCCCGTGCCGGCGCCCGCCTTCAGCTTGATCACGCCTTGCGACTGCAGCAGCAGCAGCGCGCGGTTCTCGTTCGACGGATCGTTCGGCACCGCGACCTTCGCGCCCGGCTGCAGGTCCTTCAGCGCCTTGATCTTCTTCGAGTACACGCCGATCGGCGAGATGTAGGTGAGGCCCGCGCTGACCAGCTTGTAGCCGCGCTGCTTCACCTGGCTGTCGAGGTACGGCTGGTGCTGGAAGCTGTTCGCGTCGAGGTCGCCTGCGTCGAGCGCCGCGTTCGGCTGCACGTAGTCGTTGAACTCGATCACCTTCACGGTCAGGCCTTCCTTCTCCTTCGCGACCTTCTGCACGAGTTGCCAGACTTCCGCGTCCGGGCCGGCCACCGTGCCGACCTTGACCACCTTGTCCTCGGCGTGCACACCCGCCGACATCGTCAGCGCGGCACCGGTAGCCAGCACGGAAAATACTTTCAGGAGACTGCGACGCTTCATCTGGTTCTCGCTTTCTTTCGATCTAAAAAGGGTGCGATGCGGGTATCCACCGACTCGCAGGAAAGGGGCAAATGGTGTCACAGGATCGGCGGGAAGTGAAATACATCCCGCTCATATGGGTATGCGCCGGACCGGGGCAGGCCGGGCGCACGCCGCGCGTCACGCGGCCGCGGATTCGGCCGCCTCGTCCACGGCAAACGCCGGCTCGGCCGCCGGGCGTGCGAACGCCGCGCCGCCGCCGAGCCGGAACGACCCCACCGCGTCGCGCAGCCGCGCCGCCTGCTCCTGCAGCGACGCGGCGGCCGCGGCCGCCTCCTCGACGAGCGCCGCGTTCTGCTGGGTCACCTGGTCCATCTGCGTGACCGCGCGGCCGACCTGCGTGATGCCGCTCGCCTGCTCCTCGGACGCCGCCGCGATCTCGCCCATGATGTCCGTCACCCGCGCGACCGCCTGCAGGATCTCGCCCATCGTCGTGCCCGCCTGGCCGACCAGCGTCGAGCCGTTGCGCACCCGCTCGACCGAAGCGACGATCAGCGCGCGGATCTCCTTCGCGGCCGTCGCGCTGCGCTGCGCGAGCGAGCGCACCTCGCCCGCGACCACCGCGAAGCCGCGGCCCTGCTCGCCGGCGCGTGCCGCCTCCACCGCCGCGTTCAGCGCGAGGATGTTGGTCTGGAACGCGATGCCTTCGATCACGCCGATGATGTCGGCGATCTGGCGCGAGCTGTCGTCGATCTCGCCCATCGTGCCGATCACGCGGTTCACGACGTCGTGACCGGCGCGCGCGATGTCCGATGCGTTGTTCGCGAGCCCGCTCGCCTGCCGCGCGTTGTCGGCATTCTGCTTCACGGTCGCGGTGAGCTGCTCCATGCTCGCCGCCGTCTCTTCGAGCGACGCGGCCTGCTCCTCGGTGCGCTGCGACAGGTCGTCGTTGCCCGACGCGATCTGGCGGCTCGCCGACGCGATCGATTCGGCCGACTGGCGGATCCCGCCGATGGTCGCCTGCAGGCGGGCCTGCATCGCGTGCATCGCCGCCATCATGCTCGTGCGGTCGCCCGCGCGCACCGGCACCGGCTGCGTGAGGTCGCCCTGCGCGATGCGCGCGGCGAGCGCGGCGGCTTCGTCCGGCTCGCCGCCGAGGCTGCCGCGCACGTTGCGGATGATCACGAACATCGCCGCGGTGATCACGAGGCCGATCACGAGCACCACCGCGAGGTGGCCGAACAGCGTCTCGTAGTAGACCGTGTCGATGTCCTTCACGTACACGCCGCTCGAGATGTTCCAGTCCCACGGCGCGAAGCGCGTGACGTAGCTGATCTTCGGCACCGCGGTCTCGCTGTGCGGCAGCCGCCCGCGATATTCGGCGAAGCCGTGGCCGCTCGCCTTCGCGGCATTCAGGATCGTGACGAACAGCGGCTTGCCGTCCGGGTCGAGGTAATCGCCGACCTGCGTGCCGACCAGCTTCGGCAGCGTCGGATGCATCAGCACCGTCGGCCGCGAATCCATCACGAACACGTAGCCGGATTCGCCGTAGCGCATCGCGGCGAGGCTCGCGAGCGCATCGCGCTTCGCGTCGGCCTCGGGCAGCGTCCCGGCCTGCGCGCGCGCGTGGTACGACTTCACGATGCCGGCCGCCGCCTCGACAAGGTTCGCCATCCCTTCCTTGCGCTCCGCGAGCATCGTCGCGCGCGTTTCGAACGCGCTCCATGCGCCGACGCCCAACAGGCCAATCCATACCAGCGCAAGCGCGAGCCACAGCTTGCGGTTCAAACTCATCCTGCTCATCGTGCGTCCCTTGTTGTCGATGTCGATGGGTCACGCAACGCGCGCGCGAACGGCCTGTCGCGTGCAAACGATTGCCCATGTAATGACGGCAGCCAAGCTTGCAACTTGAATACAGCGCGCCGGCGGCCGCGCGACAGCCAGCGCCGGCTGTGCTACAAGATCGCCTTGCCGGCGCATCGCGTCCCGGCGATTTTCCGAGGCTCGCCATGTACGTCATCGACATTCACTACACCGCGTCGCTCGAGCGTATCGACGACGCGCTCGAGCGCCATCGCGCGTATCTGCAGCCGCTGCTGGACAAGGGGATTTTCATCGCGGCGGGGCCGAAGGTGCCGCGCGACGGCGGCATGATCCTCGCGGCGCGCATCGATCGCGACGCACTCGAAGCGATCCTGCAAACCGATCCGTTCGTCACCGAAGGGCTCGCGACCTACCGCGTGACCGAATTCCGGATGACCCGCGCGGCACCGGGCGTCAACCTGCCGGCGCTGCCGTAACGCGCCGTGCGCGCGTGAAGGGAAGGGAAGAGAAGAAAAGACGCGGGGCGGCAGGTGCCGTCCCGGAACGCCCGACTCAGTCGAGCAGCAGTTTCAGGTCGTGCACCCACGAGCCGGGGCCCTGGCCGTCGCGCACGAACAGGCGCAGCTTGCCGTTCGGATCGAACACGTAGCTCGCGGCGGTGTGGTCCATCGTATAGCTGCCGGGCGCCTTGCCCTGCACCTTCGCGTAATAGACGCGGAAATCCTTCGTCACCTTCTTCAGCTGCGCGTCGTCGGCCGGGCGCAGGCCGATGAACGACGGATCGAACGCCGGCACGTACTGGCCGAGCAGCGCGGCCGTGTCGCGCTCCGGATCGACGGTGACGAACAGCACCTGCACGCGCTTCGCGGCGTCGGGCCCGAGCTGCTTGAGCGCCTCGGACAGCTCGGCCATCGTCGTCGGGCAGACGTCCGGGCAGTGCGTGTAGCCGAAGAACATCACGACGGCCTTGCCCTTGAAGTCGCCGAGCGTGCGCACCTTGCCCGCCGTGTCGGGCAGCGCGAAATCGCTGCCGAACTGGGTATTGCCGGTGATGTCGAGATTCTGGAATTTCGGCGCGTTGTCGCACGCCGCGAGCAGCATTGCGCCCGCGAACGCACCGGCAAGCAGCCAGCCTTGGCGCGCGCGGCGCCCGAACCATGAATGAAGCATCGCGTTCAAACCGTACGGTTAGGCGCCGAGCAGCGGGCGCGCATAGTGGTCGACGAGCAGCGCCGCGAACAGCAGCGACAGGTAGACGATCGAGTAGCGGAAGGCCTTGCGGGCCAGGTCGTCGGAGTAGTCGCGGTAGATCTTCCACGCGTAGGCGAGGAACACCGCGCCGAGCAGCACCGCGCTCGTCAGGTAGACGGCCCCGCTCATGCCGGAGATGAACGGCATCAGCGTGACCGCGAACAGGATCACCGTGTAGAGCAGGATATGCAGCCGCGTGAACTGCTCGCCGTGCGTGACGGGCAGCATCGGCAGGCCCGCGTTCTCGTAGTCCTTGCGGCGGTACAGCGCGAGCACCCAGAAATGCGGCGGCGTCCACACGAAGATGATCAGCACGAGGATCCACGCGTCGCCGGGCACCGCGCCCGTCACCGCGGCCCAGCCGAGCGCCGGCGGCATCGCCCCGGACGCGCCGCCGATCACGATGTTCTGCGGCGTCATCGGCTTGAGCAGCAGCGTGTAGATCACCGCGTAGCCGACGAACGTCGCGATCGTCAGCCACATCGTCAGCGGGTTCGTGAACGTGTAGAGCGTCCACGCGCCGAGGCTGCCGAGCACGCCCGAGAACAGCAGGATCTGCACGGTGGTGATCTCGCCGCGCGCGGACGGGCGCCACGCGGTGCGGCGCATCATCGCGTCGATCTTCTGCTCGACGAGACAGTTGATCGCGAACGCCGCGCCCGCCAGCAGCCAGATGCCGACGGTGCCGCCGACCAGCACCTTCCACGGCACCATGCCCGGCGTCGCGAGGAACATGCCGATCACCGCGCAGAACACCGCGAGCTGCGTGACACGCGGCTTCGTCAGCGCCATGTACTGGGAGAACCGGCTACCGGGCGATCGGGAAAGGGTGCTTTGCATGGGAACGGTCACGCCGCGGCGGTATCGCGCGCAGGCAGCGCGACACGGCCGGGGCGGCTTGAAAGGATGCGAAAGTTTAACATGACGACAAGCAGCAGCAGGATCGCGGCACCCCCGTTATGGGCCACGGCGACCGGCAAAGGCCACTGCAATACGATATTCGTCAAACCCGTCACGAACTGCAGCACGACCACCAGCAGCACGCCGTTCGCGGGCCGCCGCAGCGATTCGAAGCGGCGCATCTTCAGCGCGAACGCCACCAGGTAGGCGACGACGACGAACGCGAAGGTGCGGTGCGTCCAGTGGATCGCGACGAGCGCGTCCTGCGTGATTGCTTCGCCGTCCCTGGTCAGGCCGAGCGCGCGCCACAGATGGAAGCCATGCGCGAAATCCATCGGCGGAATCCACTGGCCGTTGCAGGTCGGGAAGTCGGTGCACGCGAGCACCGCGTAGTTGGTGCTGACCCAGCCGCCGAGCGCGATCTGCGCGACCAGCAGCACGAGCGCCGCGAGCGCCGCCGCGCGATAGCGCCCGGCTTCCGGGTCGTACGACGGCAGCGGCGTCTGCCGCGCGGCGAGCCAGCCGAGCGTGCCGAGCAGCGTCAGGCCGAGCAGCAGGTGGATCGTGACGATCACCGGCTGCAGCTTCATCGTCACCGTCCACGCGCCGAACGCGCCCTGCACGAGAATCAGCAGCAGCAGGCTCGTCGGCCACCACGGCGACACGTGCAGCGGCCGGCGGCGCAGCCGTGCGGCCCACGCGATCACCGTCTGCGCGATGATCAGCACGCCGATCGCCATCGCGAAATAGCGGTGGATCATCTCGATCCACGCCTTCGTCATGCTGACCGGGCCGGTCGGCATCGCCTGATGCGCGGCGGTGATCGCCGCGTGCGCGATGAACGGCGACGACGTGCCGTAGCAGCCGGGCCAGTCCGGGCAGCCGAGGCCCGAATCGGTCAGCCGCGTGAAGCCGCCGAACATCACGAGGTCGAGGGTCAGGAAGGTGGTGATCCACACGAGCTTGCGGAACTTGTCGTCGTCGGCCTTCACCCACACGTACGACAGCGGCAGCAGCGCGATGCAGAAGCCGATCAGGCCGAGTTGCAGTAGATACGACATCGGATTGCCTCGTAGTCTCGCCTTAGCCGATGCTCGACCACTTCAGCAGCTTCGTGACGTCCGCCTTGATCTTGCTGGGATTCGGATCCTTCGGGAAACGCATCATCAGGTTGCCGTTCGGGTCGACCAGGTAGAGGTGGTCGGACGCCTGCGTGCCGGCGTCGGCCGGCAGCCATGCGGCCACCGCCGCCGGGTCGGCGACCAGCTGGCGCGTGTCCGGATACGCGGCGCCCACCTTCTCCGGCACCTTGCCCGCATCGCTGCGCAGCCACACCATCGTGAGCCGGTGCCGTTCGCCGGCCTGCGTCACGCGCACCTGGCGCATGAAATACAGCTTCTTCGCGCACGCGTCGTCGCACGCGCTGCGGTCGGTCATCACGAACAGCCACACGCCGCGCAGCGACGACAGCGGCACGGTCTTGCCGGTTTCGTCGGTGACCGTCAGGCCCGCCGGGATCGGCCGCTGCGGCTCGATCAGCGTGCCGTAGTTGGTCGAGCCGCCCTTCGGCTTGATCACGTAATAGGTGAAGTACGACGCGATCATCGGCGCCGCGCAGACGAGCCCGAGCAGTACGAGCATCCAGCGGCCGCGCTTGCGGGCCGCCGGCGAGATCGGCGCATCGGCCGGGCCCTGACGGGAAGATTGCATGGACAAATCAGACCTCTCGAAACAAACCCGCGGCGTCGCCGCGTACGGACATCGCGCCGCTCATGCGCCGGACGACTGTTTCGCCGCGCGCCGCGCCGCGTACAAGCCGAAACCGAGCGCGGCCGCCGCCATGCCCCACCACTGAAACATGTAACCGTAATTGCGCTCGACGCCGGTCGTCGGCGCCGGCCAGTCGCGCACCAGCTTGTCGCCGCCGTCGCTCGTCTGCTGGATCACGAACGGCTGCAGCGGCAGGCCGGTTTCCTTCGCGTACGCGGCGACGTCCAGGTTCTGGCGAATCTTCTGGTGCGCGGCCGAGCCGCCTTCGCCGAGCTCGAACGCGCGCGTCGCGTCGGCGCGCGCGATGCCCTCGATCCCGACCTCGCCCGCGGGCGTCGCGAACGACCCGATCGCCGTGCGATCGGCGATGTTGCGCGGCAGCCAGCCTCGGTTGACGAGCACGTAGCCGCCGCCCGTGAGTTTAAACGGCATCACGACGTAAAAACCCGGCTGGTCGTTATACGGCCGATTGTCGAGATACACCGCGAGCTCGGGCATGAACCGCCCCGTCGCACGCACCCGATGGAACTCGATCGACGCGAGCGGGATCGGCTGCGCGCCGACCGTCACGGGCGCCGCGTGCTCGTAGCGCACGATGCTCGCCTCGAGCGCCTCCTTCTGGTGCGCGCGGTCGCGCTGCCAGAAGCCGAGACGGATCGTCACCGCGACGACGGCGAGGATCAGCAGCGCGGGCAGCCAGCGGATCTTCATCGGGCCGCCCCACCGGGACACTCGCTCGAGCGAAGTGCGATAATTATCCTCTTCCTTTCGAAATGCCGTCGTCCGGTACGCGTCATGCACATCCTCGTTCCCATCGCCTTCGTCCTGATCATCGCCAGCATGGGCTCGGCGCTCTATTTCATGATGCACGACCGCGGCCATACGAAGCGCATGGTCTGGTCGCTCGCGGCCCGTGTCGGGCTGTCGATCACGCTGTTCCTGTTCATCCTGTTCGCCAACTGGATGGGCTGGATCCACTCGACCGGCATTCCGATGGGCCGCTGATGTTGCTGTTCGTCACTGTGGCCGCCGCGGCCACTGTGACATTTCGCCGCACTGCCGCGCCACCAAGCAAAAGCGCCGCCTGACTGAGTCGCGGCGGCGCCCGGGTGACGCAGGCGGCCGGCAGCGCATTCACGCCGCCCGGCTGCCCCATACACGAACGGCCCGCGCATCGCTGCGCGGGCCGTTTTTCATTTACAGCCAGTAGACGACGACGTACAGGCCGAGCCAGACGACGTCGACGAAGTGCCAGTACCACGCGGCGCCTTCGAACGCGAAGTGATGATCGGGCTTGAAGTGGCCGCGGATCATCCGCACCAGCACCACCGCGAGCATCGTGCCGCCGAGGAACACGTGGAAGCCGTGGAAGCCCGTCAGCAGGAAGAACGTCGAGCCGTAGACGCCCGAGCCGAGCGTCAGGTTCAGTTCGTTGTACGCGTGGAAATATTCGAAGCCCTGCGTGAACAGGAAGCAGACGCCGAGCACGAGCGTGGCGGCCAGCCAAGCGATCGCCTTGTTGCGGTGATTGTCACGCAGCGCGTGGTGCGACACCGTCAGCGTCGCGCCCGACGACAGCAGCAGCGCGGTGTTCAGCGTCGGGATCGGCCACGGGCCCATCGTCTTGAAGTGGCCGGCCAGCGCGGCCGGGCCTTCGTTCGGCCACACGGCGGAGAAATCCGGCCAGATCAGCTTGTAGTCGAGGCTGCCGAGCTGGTGCAGCGCGATCTGGCGCGCATAGAACAGCGCACCGAAGAACGCGGCGAAGAACATCACTTCGGAGAAGATGAACCAGCTCATGCTCCAGCGGTACGACACGTCGACGTTCTTGCCGTACATCCCGCCTTCCGACTCGGCGATCGAATCGCCGAACCAGTGATACAGCGTGAAGAGGAACCACAGCAGGCCGAGCAGCGCGGTATACGGCGCCCAGTCGTGACCGTTGATCCACAGTGCCACGGATCCGAGCATGACCAGCAGGCCGACGGCCGCGCTGATCGGATGCTGCGACGGATGCGGCACGAAATAGTACGGGGTCTGGTTTTGACCGCTCATGCTTGATTCTCCACTTCAGTCCAATTTGTGTACCGGAAACCACTCCGGCTTTATTTCTCGCGCGGCGTGACGGCCGCCGCTCTTTCCTTCGCGCAACGCCCGAGGCGTTCCGCGTTGCATTCTTTCGTTGCCGCCGGCGTCAGCCGACGACGGCGCGCACGATCAGGATCAGCACGCCGATGAACACGCCGGCCGCGATCAGCGCGACGATCAGCACGTGCAGCGGGTTCAGCTGAGTCGCGTCGGCCTCCAGGTCGCGCCGCTTGCGCACGCCGAAGAACGACCACAACACCGCCTTCAGCGCCTGGCCGAACGAGCCGCTCCGCTTGACCTCCGTCATCGCCCCGCCTCCGTCATCATGCGCCCGGCTTCGTCGGGCCGGACTTCGTCGCCGCGCCGGCTGTCGCCTGCGCCGGCGTATTCAGCTCGAAGAACGTGTACGACAGCGTGATCGTCTTCACGTCCTTCGGCAGCTTCGGATCGATCACGAACACCACCGGCATCCTGCGCGACTCGTGCGCGGCCAGCGTCTGCTGCGTGAAGCAAAAGCACTCGATCTTCTTGAAAAACTCCGTCGCCTGCTTCGGCGCGTAGCTCGGGATCGCCTGTGCGACGACCGGACGGCCCTGGCCGTTCGTCACGTCGTACACGATCGTCGTCAGCTCGCCCGGATGCACGTCAAGGCTGTTGTGCTCCGGCCTGAAGCCCAGCGGGCCGCGCGCATTCGCATCGAACTCGACCGACACGGTGCGGCTGGTGTCGACCTGCGTGTTCTTCGCCTCGCGCTCGCTGACATCGCGCTGCAGCAGGTTGTTGATGCCGGTGATCTGGCAGATCGCGCGGTACATCGGCACGAGCGCGAAACCGAAACCGAACATCAGTCCCGCCACGACGATGAGCTTCCTCAGCATCGAGCGGTTGAACGCGCGATCGACGGCCCCGGTCTCCTGCTTCGACATACGACGACTTCCTCGCTACTGCGTCAGTGTGTGGACAGCCACCACTGCTTGATCACGACACCCACAAAAAAGACGGCGGCGATCACCAGCAGGATCAGGCCGAGCCGCTTGTTGCCCGCGTGGATCTGCTCGGGCGTGCGTCTTTGTTGTGGATTCCGGTTCATTTGCATAGTGCTGTTGAACGCTCCGCCTCGCCTGCCTGCAAGGGCAGGCGAAGGCGGAACATCCGGTGAAACTTACTCGACGGTCGGCGGGTGCTCGAACGTGTGGAAGGGAGCCGGGCTCGGCACCGTCCACTCGAGGCCCGTCGCGCCATCCCACGGCTTGTCGGCGGCCTTCTCCAGCTCACCGCCGCCACGGTACGCCGGCAGCACGACCGCGAACAGGAAGTACACCTGCGCGAGACCGAAACCGAACGCGCCGATCGTCGCGATCTGGTTGAAGTCCGTGAACTGCGCCGGGTAGTCCGCATAGCGGCGCGGCATGCCCGCGAGACCGACGAAGTGCATCGGGAAGAACGTCAGGTTGAAGAAGATCATCGACGCCCAGAAGTGGATCTTGCCGCGCGTCTCGTTGTACATCCAGCCCGTCCACTTCGGCGCCCAGTAGTACCACCCCGAGAACAACGCGAACAGTGAACCGGCCACCAGCACGTAGTGGAAGTGCGCCACCACGAAATAGGTGCCGTGGTACTGGATGTCGAGCGGCGCCATCGCCAGCATCAGGCCCGTCAGGCCGCCGAACGTGAACACGAACAGGAAGCCGATCGCGAACAGCATCGGGGTTTCGAAGGTCATCGAGCCGCGCCACATCGTCGCGAGCCAGTTGAACACCTTCACGCCCGTCGGCACCGCGATCAGCATCGTCGCGTACATGAAGAACAGCTGGCCCGTCACCGGCATGCCGGTCGCGAACATGTGGTGCGCCCAGACCATGAACGACAGGATCGCGATCGATGCCGTCGCGTACACCATCGAGCTGTAGCCGAACAGCGTCTTGCGCGCGAACGCCGGAATCACCTGCGACACGATCCCGAACGCCGGCAGAATCATGATGTACACCTCGGGGTGCCCGAAGAACCAGAAGATGTGCTGGTACATCACCGGGTCGCCGCCGCCTGCCGCGTTGAAGAACGACGTGCCGAAGTGGCGATCGAACAGCACCATCGTGATCGCGCCTGCCAGAACCGGCATCACGGCGATCAGCAGGTACGCGGTGATCAGCCACGTCCACGCGAACATCGGCATCTTCATCAGCGTCATGCCCGGCGCGCGCATGTTCAGGATCGTCACGACGATGTTGATGCCGCCCATGATCGACGACGCGCCCATCAAGTGGACCGCGAAGATCGCGAAGTCCATGCCCGGGCCCATCTGCGTCGACAGCGGCGCATACAGCGTCCAGCCGGCGGCCGTCGCGCCGCCCGGCGCGAAGAACGAGCCGACCAGCAGCACCGCGGCGACCGGCAGCAGCCAGAAGCTGAAGTTGTTCATCCGCGCGAACGCCATGTCCGACGCGCCGATCTGCAGCGGAATCATCCAGTTCGCGAAGCCGACGAACGCCGGCATGATCGCGCCGAACACCATGATCAGGCCATGCATCGTCGTGAGTTCGTTGAAGAACTCCGGACGCATGATCTGCAGGCCCGGCTCGAACAGCTCGACGCGGATCGCGAGCGCCATCACGCCGCCCGACAGGAACATGATGAACGAGAACAACAGGTACAGCGTACCGATGTCCTTGTGGTTGGTGGCGAACAGCCAGCGTCGCCAGCCGTGCGGGGTTTCGTGCGCGTGGTCGTCGTGCGCGTGGCCCGCGGCTACGTCGTGCCCGATGCTAGACATGAAAATCTCCTAATGCGAATACGTCGACAAACACAGCGACACGTCAGGCCGCCGGACCGATCTCGACACGCCGGGCTTCCTTCTCGTCAGCCCCGCCCGTGATCGTTTCCGGCTTCTTCAGAATAATGTGGTCTTCCGCCACGCCCGCCGCCTTCAGCGCGTCGCGCACGGCTTGTGCACGGTGCTTGGCGAGTTCGGCGTTGGCGTCGGCGGAACCCGACTTGTCGGTGAAGCCCGACAGCGCAAGCTTCGCGTCCGGATGCGCCTTCGCATAGTCGGCCGCTGCCGCGATCGCCGACTGTGCGTCGGCCGGCAGCGTGCTCTTGCCCGTTTCGAAGTAGATCGTCGACAGCGCGGCCGCGGCCTGGGCTGCGCCCGACGCGGCTTGCGCCGGCGCCGGAGCGGCTTCGGCCGGTGCGGCGCCTGCCGTGTCTTCCGGCATCTTGCCGTTACGCGCGTCCGCCACCTGCTTCGGTTGCAGCAGGTCGTTCTTGTGGTTGCCCCACGAGTTGCGCTCGTAGGTGACGACCGATGCGATGTCGAGGTCCGACAGCGTCGCCCACGACGGCATCGCGCCCTTGCCGTGCAGCACGCGATCGACGTGCGCGGCGATCGGGCCGTTCACGATCGGGCTGCCGTCCATCGCCGGGAACGCGCCGAGGCCCTTGCCGTTCACCTGGTGGCAGGCCGCGCAGTTCGCCTTGTAGACTTCCTCGCCGTGCGTGACGAGTTCGGCCATCGTGTAGATCCGGTGCGGATCGACCACGGCGCCGGCCGTCTTGGCCTTCTGCGCGGTGACCCACTTCGCGTAGTCTTCGTCCGACAGCACTTCGACGACGACCGGCATGTACGCGTGCTCCTTGCCGCACAGTTCGGTACAGAACCCGCGGAAGGTGCCGACCTTGTCGGCCTTGAACCACGTGTCGCGCACGAAGCCCGGAATCGCATCCTGCTTCACGCCGAACGCGGGCACGTACCACGAGTGGACGACGTCGTTCGCGGTCGTGATGATCCGGACTTTCTTGTTGACCGGCACGACGAGCGGGTTGTCGACTTCCTGCAGATAGGTGTCGGTGATGGCCTTCTTGCCCATCACTTCGTCGCGCGGGGTCGACAGCGTCGACAGGAAGCTGATGCCTTCGCCCGGGCCCTTCACGTAGTCGTAGCCCCACTTCCACTGGTAGCCGGTGACCTTGACCGTGAGATCGGCGTTCGTCGTGTCCTTCATCGCGACGACGGCCTTCGTCGCCGGCAGCGCCATCAGCACGACGATGATGAACGGCACGATCGTCCAGATGATCTCGACGGTCGTGCTCTCATGGAAATTGGCGGCCTTGAAGCCTTTGGATTTGCGGTGCGCGAAGATCGAATAGAACATCACGCCGAACACGCCGACGAAGATCACCGTACACAGGATCAGCATCATCGTGTGGAGATCGTAGAGCTCCTCGGCGATCTTCGTGACAGGCGGCTGAAAGTTGATCTCGTTGACACGGGGGCCGCCCGGGCTATCACCGACCGCCAGAGCGGCACCGGCAAAGAGCAGTCCGCTGCATGCCAGCACGCCCGCGAGGGCTCGCTTGATTGTTTTCATAGCATCCTTACCCAAAATTTCCATTCAAACCCTCCCCCGTCGCAAGCCGCCTGCGCGGCGCCGGCCGCTCCACTCAGCCGCAGCGCCTGAGCGACACGCGCAGCTCGTCGGCGAACTGCGCGCGCTTGTACTGCGCGAGATGCTGCCCGATCACAACGGTCTGCCCGCGCGATACCAGCCGAATCGGATCGCGTGGCGTCGCGCCCGCCTCGACCCGCACCCAGCGCGGGTTGAATTCGATCTGCGTGAGCCGCTCCGCATCCATCCGCTCGATCACGAGCCGGTGCGGAAACAGCCTGATACGCTCGTAATCGACCGCATGGCGCGCGTAGACCGCAAACGCGATGCCCACCGCCAGCAGCTCGATTCCGGTGAAGGGCATCACGAGCCATGCCCCCTGCCACATCAGCATTGCCGCGATCGCCAGCGAGAAGCCCGCGAGCGACGCGTAAAACAGCACGAACTGGCGCGGCGACACCGAACAGTTGCGCTTGATGAGCCAGTCCTCGAGGACCGGTTCCGCATTCGCCGCTTCCGCCGAAACTCTCGCTGCTTCCATCGCCGCCTCACGCGAATGGCATGCGATGCATGCCTGCATCGGACTTGCCACCCCCTATTGCGGGGACCCCGGGGCGACAAGCTGACGCATTATAGGCGGGTTCAATGGCATCCACAAGCAAACGACTATCGCCTCGCGAGCCAAGCGCGACAAGCTTTCCGGCCATTTTTGGGGTGATTTTGACCCCACCTCGCGGTGCTAATTTCAGACATAACAAAACCCCTCTTTACCGCTTCAGCGATTCTTCGGACGCCCCTTGCCGATGTCTTCGATGCGCACGATGCCATGCCCTTCCGCGGTCGTGCGGGGCACCGCCTTCCATGCGTGCCCGTAGATCACCTCGAAGGTCAGCGGGATCGTGCCATCCGCGCGCCGGCGCGCGTCGAGCGCGTCGCCGAGCGCCTGCCGGAAGCGCCGCGACGCGCCCCGCGGCGCCGCGCGCTCGAACGGATAGGCGCCCCAGCGGCGTACGTCGGCCAGCAATGAGTCGGGGGATTTGTAGGTGACGGTCAGCACTTCCTGGTCCATCACGGGAATCTCGAAACCGCTCTCGACGAGCATGTCGCCGAGGTCGTGCATGTCGACGAAATCGATCACGCGGGCGGCGGCGGGCGCGAGGCCGAGCGCCGCCTCGGCATCCGCGCAGGCCGCGCGCAGCTCGCGCAGCGTGTCGGGGCCGAGCGTGCTGAACATCAGCAGGCCGTTCACGCGCAGCACCCGCTGCCACTCGGGCAGCACCGCGTCGGGACGCGAATGCCAGTGCAGCGCGAGGTTCGACCAGATCAGGTCGAACGCGCCTGCCGCGAACGGCAGCGCCGAGAAGTCCGCCTGCGCGACGCGCGGGCCGCGCTGGCCGAGCGCCTTGCCGAGCGACGCGGGCAGCCAGCGGCGCCAGCTCGCCTGCTCGACCTCGCGCTGCCCCGCCCGCGCGAGCATCGCGCCGGACAGGTCGACGCCGAACACCGGCGCCTCGGGAAAGCGCGCGCGCAGCGCCGGCAGGTCGTCGCCGGCGCCGCAGCCCGCGTCGAGCACCGCCACCGGGCTCACCTTGATGTATTCGAGACGCTCGCACATCCGCTGCGCAATCTCGCGCGGCAGGAACGCGACCGCGTCGAACGCGGCGGCGCGGCGGTCGAAGATCCGCCGCAGGCGCCGGGCGTCATAGACCGGACGGCTGGATGAGGTCGAAGCTGGGGACATGTGGGGCAAACTCGCGAAGAGCCCGAAGTATACTCGCTCGCCTCGATGCGTTCATCGAGACGGGGTCCGGGAGTTTTTTCGATGAATCGCCAGCCATTTTCCCCGTCGATGCGCGTCGTTATGTCGCAGGCCCGCGCGCTGGTCGCGCGGCTCGCGACGATCGCGTTGCCGAACCGCTGCGCTCTGTGCGGCAATTTGTCACATCCGGTGATCTGCGCCGCCTGCGACGCCGCGTACTGGAACGAGGCGCGCCTGCGCTGCACCGTCTGCGCGGTGCCGCTCGCCGCCGGGCCGGCCCGCCGCGCGGCCGGCTACCGGTGCGACGCGTGCCGCGCGACGCCGCCGCCGTTCGATGCGACACTCGCGCTCGCCGACTACCGGCCACCGCTCGACGGCCTCGCGCGGCAGCTGAAATTCCACGCGCGGCTCGCGCTCGGCGCCGAATTCGCGGGCCGCCTCGCGCGGCTGATCGCCGATGCGCCCGGCGCGGACGGCGACTTCGACGTGATCGCGCCGGTGCCGCTCGCGGGCCGCCGGCTCGTCGCGCGCGGCTACAACCAGGCGTGGGCGATCGCACGGCCGCTCGCCCGCCGGCTCGGCGTGACCGCCGATGCGGCGCTGCTCGCGCGCATCGCCGACACCGCGCCGCAATCCCGGCTCGACCGGCACGCGCGGCGCGACAACGTCGCGTCGGCGTTCGTGGTGGCCGACGACGTCGCGGGCCGCCATGTCGCGCTCGTCGACGACGTGATGACGTCGGGCGCGACGCTGTCCGCCGCGGCGCTCGCGCTCAAGGCGGCCGGCGCCGCGCGCGTGACGAATCTGGTTGCGCTGCGCACCGCGAGGGATTAATTAGAGAGAAGCCGGCCGCTCGCACGCGGCCCCGAAGTTCAATCACCGAAGAATCATGTTCAACGTCGTCCTCGTCGCCCCCGAAATTCCGCCGAACACCGGCAACGTGATCCGCCTGTGCGCCAATACCGGCGCGCGGCTGCACCTGATCGAGCCGCTCGGCTTTCCGCTCGACGACGCGAAGATGCGCCGCGCGGGCCTCGACTATCACGAATATGCGGAAATGCGCGTGCATCCGGACTGGGACGCGTTCGTCGCGGCCGAAGCGCCCGATCTCGCGCGGATGTTCGCGTTCACGACGCGCGGCTCGGGCCGCTTCCACGACCACGCGTTCCGGCCGGGCGACTGGTTCGTGTTCGGTTCCGAGACGCGCGGCCTGCCCGCGCCGCTGCTCGAGCGCTTCCCGAACGAGCAGCGCGTGCGCCTGCCGATGCGGCCGGGCAATCGCAGCCTGAACCTGTCGAACACGGTCGCGGTGGTCGTGTTCGAGGCGTGGCGGCAAACCGGCTTCGAAGGCGGCGCTTGATGCGTGCCTGACGCCCGTTCGCGCCGGCCACCGGCGCGAGCGCGCGCTATCGGCGCGCGAGCCGCGCGCGATACAGATCGTAAATGTCGGATGAAAAGCACGCGAATACGACGCGCGCGAGGTTCGGCGCCTGCGGCAGCATCTCGACGACCGTATCGACCGCGATGTCCACCGCCTGCGCGGCCGGATAGCGGTAGATCCCGCAGCTGATCGCGGGGAACGCGAGCGACGTGCACGCGACCTCCTCGGCCAGCTCGATCGCGCGCCGGTAGCACGACGCGAGCATCTCGGCTTCGTTCTGCGTGCCGCCGTGCCACACCGGGCCGACCGCGTGAATCACGTATTTCGCCGGCAGCCCGTGGCCGCGCGTGAGTTTCGCGTCGCCGGTCTGGCAGCCGCCGAGCGTGCGGCATTCGGCGACGAGGCCCGGGCCGGCCGCGCGATGAATCGCGCCGTCGACGCCGCCCCCGCCGAGCAGCGAGCCGTTCGCGGCGTTGACGATCGCGTCGACCGCGAGCGTCGTGATGTCGACGACCTGCGCGTCGAGCGTGGTGGAACCGATCTGCAGCATGACGACCTCCACGAATGCCGGAGATGGTTCAAGCGTAATCCGCTTTGCGCGGCAACGCGACCGCCGCGCTACTCCGCGCGCGCGTCCCGCCGCAGCAGGCCGCTGACCGCGTCGCGCGGCGCGACGCCGTCGAACAGCACGCCGCACACGGCTTCGGTGATCGGCATCTCGAGCGACTGCGCGCGCGCGATCGCGAGCACCGCCTGCGCGCAGCGCACGCCTTCGGCGACATGCCCGAGCGCGCCGAGGATATCGTTCAGCGAACGCCCGGCAGCCAGTTGCAAGCCGACCGTGCGGTTGCGCGACAGGTCGCCCGTCGCGGTGAGGATCAGGTCGCCGAGGCCCGTGAGGCCGGTAAAGGTCTCCGCGCGGCCGCCGAGCGCGACGCCGAGCCGCGACATTTCCGCGAGGCCGCGCGTGATCAGCGCGGCGCGCGCGTTCAGGCCGAGGCCGAGGCCGTCGGCGATGCCGGTCGCGATCGCCAGCACGTTCTTCACCGCGCCGCCGACTTCGACACCGACCACGTCGTCGCCTGTATAGATGCGCATCGCGCCGTGATGGAACGCGGCGAGCGTGCGTTCGCGGCAGGCGGCCGACGCGCTCGCGACCGTCAGCGCGACCGGCAGCCCCTGGCCGACCTCGCGCGCGAAGCTTGGGCCCGACAGCACGCCGTTGCTGCGCTGCTCCGGCAGCTCGGCGGCGATCACCTGGTGCGGCAGCAGATGCGTGTCCGCCTCGAAACCCTTGCAGACCCAGACGACGTGCGCGGGCACGCAGCCGGCGTCGCGCATCGCGCGGCACAGCGCGCGCAGCCCGGCCACCGGCGCGCCGATCACGCACAGCGCGTCGTCCGCGGCGCCGTGCGCGAGCGCCGCGGCGAAATCCGCGTCGTAGCGCAGCGCCTCGGGCAGCGCGATGCCGTCGAGATAGCGGGAATTTTCGTGCCGGGCCTGCAGCCCGGCGATGAGCGCGGCGTCGCGCGCCCACAAAAGCGTGTCATGCCGCGCGGCCAGATGGCCCGCGAGCGCGGTGCCCCAGGCACCGGCGCCGAGAACGGCTACTTTCATACCCAGCACCGGTCCTTGGCCGCCCCTCAGTTCAGCGTCGAGCCGTTCGGCGCGCCGGCCGCACCGGCCTGCTGCTGCTGGAGCTGCGCGAGACGCTGCTCGTACAGCGCCTGGAAGTTGATCTCGGCGAGGTGGATCGGCGGGAAGCCCGCGCGCGTGATCGCGTCGGCGATGTTCGAGCGCAGGTACGGGAACAGGATCGTCGGGCACGCGATGCCGACGAGCGGGTCGAGCTGTTCGTCGGGAATGTTGCGAATGTCGAAAATGCCGGCCTGCTTCGCCTCGATCAGGAACGCGACCTTGTCCTTCACCTTCGCGGTCACGGTGCCCGACACGACGACTTCGAAGACGCTTTCCGCGAGGCGCTCGGCCTTGACGTCGACTTCGACTTCAACCGACGGCATGTCCTGCTCGAGGAAGATCGCCGGCGAATTCGGCTGCTCGAGCGACATATCCTTCAGGTAGACGCGCTGGATGTTGAAGAACGGTTGGTTTTCGACGTCGGACATGTTGTTTTCCTAAAAGTGATGACGAGGCGGCCGGCCTGCGCCGACCGCCCCGGTTGATCCTGCGCGCCTGGCTGCGCGGCCGGCGGCCATTCTGCCCGATTTACGCGGCTTGCAGAAGCGGCACGAGGCCGCCCGCGCGATCGAGCGTCGACAGGTCGTCGTAGCCGCCGACGTGCGTGTCGCCGATGTAGATCTGCGGCACCGTGCGGCGGCCCGTGCGCGACATCATTTCGTCGCGGCGCGCGGGATCCTTGTCGATCAGCACCTTCTCGATCTGCTCGACGCCGCGCAGCTTCAGCAGCCGCTCGGCCTGGATGCAATACGGGCACACCTGGGTGCTGTACATGACCACTTTGTTCACTTCGCCACTCCTTGTTTGACGACCGGCATCCCGGCCTGCTGCCAGGCGGCGACGCCGCCCTCGAGCACGTGCACCTCGGCATAGCCCGCCGCCTCGACCGCGCGCGCCGCCTTCTGCGACTGCTGGCCGTTCTGGCACACGAGCAGCACCGGGGTGCTCTTGTTCTTCGCGACCTGCGCGATCTTCGCGCCGATCTCGCCGGCCTCGACCTGGCGCGCCGAAGGCAGGTGGCCGGAGGCGAACTCGGTGGCCGGCCGCAGGTCGATCACGACCGCGTTGCGGCGATTGATGAGCTGGGTCGCCTCCGCGGCCGACAGGCCGCCGCGGCCGCGGCGCAGCGCCGGAAACGCAAGCAGGCCGCCGGACACCAGCAGGATCGCGATAAGGGCCAGGTTCGTGTAATCGGTAAAGAAACTCACGGAATTCCGCCGGAAAGAGAGAAATCGGAAAAGGACAATCCGGCCATTATAAAATAACCGACTTGCGCGATGGCGAGCCCGTCCTCGGGCGCCGCGCGGCGCGCACCGCTTCCTTCACTACCGACCGCAAGCATCTATGTACAAGCTCGTTCTCATCCGCCACGGCGAATCGACGTGGAACAAGGAAAACCGCTTCACCGGCTGGGTCGACGTCGACCTGACCGAAAAGGGCTGCAACGAGGCCTACCAGGCCGGCGAACTGCTCAAGGAAGCCGGCTACACGTTCGACATCGCCTACACGTCCGTGCTCAAGCGCGCCATCCGCACGCTGTGGCACGTGCAGGACCGCATGGACCTGATGTACCTGCCCGTCGTGCATACGTGGCGCCTCAACGAACGCCACTACGGCGCGCTGTCCGGCCTGAACAAGGCGGAAACCGCCGCGAAGTTCGGCGACGACCAGGTGCTCGTCTGGCGCCGCAGCTACGACACGCCGCCGCCCGCGCTCGAGGCGACCGACGAGCGCGCGCCTTACAGCGACCCGCGCTACGCGAAGGTGCCGCGCGAGCAGCTGCCGCTCACCGAGTGCCTGAAGGACACGGTCGCGCGCGTGCTGCCGCTGTGGAACGAATCGATCGCGCCGGCGATCAAGGCCGGCAAACAGGTGCTGATCGCCGCGCACGGCAACTCGCTGCGCGCGCTGATCAAGTATCTCGACGGCATCTCGGACAGCGACATCGTCGGCCTGAACATCCCGAACGGCGTGCCGCTCGTCTACGAACTCGACGAGAACCTGAAACCGATCAAGAACTATTACCTCGGCGACCAGGACGCGATCGCGCAGGCGCAGGCCGCCGTCGCGAAACAGGGCAAGGCGGGCTGATCCCGCCCGGCCGCGCCGGCTTCGCGCCGCGCGCGGCCGGCCCGCGCGAACCTCCTTGCCCGCGGGCGGTCGAAACGGTTTCGTGCCGGGTTTGATCCCGTTTCGGCCCGTTCCACTGGCAAGTCGGACGAACAGTTATACTTGTTCGCTCCATCCCCGCTACCGCCACGCGCTTCCCGACCGCACCAGACTCACTATGCGAATGAAATTGAAGAACATCGGCCTGATTGCCGCGGGCCTCGCCACGGGCGTATTCGCCACGCTGCAAGTCTCGGCGTCGGCCGAGCAGAACGTCACGGCGCCGCTTCCCCTCGACCAGCTCCGCCTGTTCGCGGAAGTGTTCGGCCAGATCAAGCGCGAGTACGTCGAGCCGGTCGACGACAAGAAGCTGTTGACGGCGGCGATCAAGGGCATGGTGTCGAGCCTCGACCCGCACTCGTCGTTCCTCGACAAGACCGATTACGAAGAGCTGCAGGAGCAGACGAAGGGCCGCTTCGCCGGTCTCGGCATCGAGATCTCGCAGGAAGACGGCCTCGTCAAGGTGATCTCGCCGATCGAGGATACCCCCGCGTTCCGCGCCGGCATCCGCCCGGGCGACCTGATCACCCGCATCAACGACAAGCCGGTGCGCGGCATGACGCTCGACAAGGCCGTCAAGCAGATGCGCGGCGAGCCGGGCACCAAGGTCACGCTGACGATCTTCCGCAAGAGCGACGACCGCACGTTCCCGATCACGGTCACGCGCGCGGTGATCCGCGTGCAGAGCGTGAAGATGAAGCTGCTCGACCCGGGCTACGCGTACATCCGGATCACGAGCTTCCAGGAGCGCACGACGCCCGATCTCGCCGCGAAGCTGCAGGACATCTCGCGCCAGCAGCCGAACCTGAAGGGCCTGATCGTCGACCTGCGCAACAACGGCGGCGGCCTGCTGCAGAGCGCGGTCGGCGTCGCGGGCGCGTTCCTGCCGCCGGATTCCGTCGTCGTGTCGACCAACGGCCAGATCCCGGATTCGAAGCAGGTCTACCGCGACACCTACGACAACTACCGCCTGCCGTCGTTTGACGGCGATCCGCTGAAGAGCCTGCCGCCGGTCTTCAAGACCGTGCCGATCATCGTGCTGACCAACGCGTATTCGGCGTCCGCGTCGGAAATCGTCGCCGGCGCGCTGCAGGATGCGAAGCGCGCGACGATCATGGGCAAGACGACGTTCGGCAAGGGCTCGGTGCAGACGGTCCGCCCGATGACGGCCGACACCGCGCTGCGCCTGACCACCGCGTACTACTACACGCCGAGCGGCCGTTCGATCCAGAACAAGGGCATCACGCCGGACGTGCCGGTCGATCAGTACGCGGACGGCGATCCGGACGACGTGCTCGTGACGCGCGAAGTCGACTACACGAACCACCTCGCGAACACGCAGGATCCGAACGAGAAGAAGGAACAGGAAGATCGCGAGCAGCGCCGGATGGACCAGCTGCGCGTGCTCGAGGAGCAGAACGACAAGAAGACGCCGGAACAGCGCCAGAAGGACCGCGAGCGCAAGCCGATCGAGTTCGGCAGCACCGAGGACTTCATGATGCGGCAGGCGCTCGCGAAGCTCGAAGGCAAGCCGGTTCAGGAGTCGAAGTCGCTGCTCGCCGAAAGCACGAAGAGCCCGGCCGGCAAGTCGGCCGCGAAGGCCGCGCCGGCTTCGAAGGCCGCCGCACCGAAACCCGCGTCGGCCGCGCAGTAAGCGCCGGCCGGCATCCGACGGGCCATCGCGGGAAGACCGCGATGGCCCGTTTTTCTTGCGCGCCTAAAATAGGCGGATACGCGCGTACGCCGCCCCGTCTCGCCTTCGCACCGCATCACGCCCGCTCCAGCTCATGAACGACGATCAACTTCTCCGCTACTCCCGCCATATCCTCGTCGACGAAATCGGCATCGAGGCGCAGCAGCGCTTCCTCGACGCGCATGCGATCGTGGTCGGCGCGGGCGGCCTCGGCTCGCCCGCGGCGATGTATCTCGCGGCGTCGGGCGTCGGCACGATCACGCTCGTCGACGCGGACACGGTCGATCTCACGAACCTGCAGCGGCAGATCCTGCACGCGACCGCCTCGGTCGGGCGCCAGAAGGTGGCGTCGGGGCGCGACACGCTCGCGCAGCTCAACCCCGAGGTGACCGTGCACGCGGTGGCCGAGCGCGTCGACGCAGCGTGGCTCGACGCGCACGTGCCGCAGGCGAGCGTCGTGCTCGACTGCACCGACAATTTCGCGACCCGCCACGCGATCAACCGCGCGTGCGTCGCGCACCGCGTGCCGCTCGTGTCGGGTGCGGCGCTGCGCTTCGACGGCCAGATCAGCACCTTCGACTTCCGCGATCCCGCCGCGCCCTGCTATGCGTGCGTGTTTCCGGAAGACCAGCCGTTCGAGGAAGTCGCGTGCGCGACGATGGGCGTGTTCGCGCCGATCGTCGGGATCATCGGCGCGATGCAGGCGGCCGAGGCACTGCGCGTGATCGGCGGCATCGGCACGACGCTGAACGGCCGGCTGATGATGCTCGATGCGCTGCGGATGGAATGGACGACGATGAAGATCGCGCGCCAGGCGGATTGCCCGGTGTGCGGCGGCCGCCCGCACTGACGCGCGCGACGCACACGCCCTGGCGGGCGTGTGCCTGAACAATCCCGCTACGCGGCGGCGTCCGCGCGCGGCTCGGCGACCGACAGGCGCTCGAGCGCCGCCTGCACTTCCTCGGGCTCGAATGCCGCGAGCACGTCGGCGGTGGGCTTCTCGAGCGCCTTCAGGTGTGCGCGCAGGATCTCCTGCTTCACGACGAGCAGCTGGCTCGGATGCATCGAGAACTCGGTGAGCCCCATGCCGAGCAGCAGGCGCGTGAGCGCCGGATCGCCCGCCATTTCCCCGCACACCGACACCGGCACGCCCGCGCGCTTCGCCTCGCGCAGCGTGTACGAGATCAGGTGCAGCACTGCCGGATGCAGCGGATCGTACAGATGCGCGACCGCGTTGTCCGCGCGGTCGATCGCGAGCGTGTACTGGATCAGGTCGTTGGTGCCGATCGACAGGAAATCGACGCGCTTCAGGAACAGCGGCAGCGCGATCGCCGCGGCCGGAATCTCGATCATCGCGCCGACCCGCACGTTCGGATCGTACGCAAGCCCCGCGTCGTCGAGCTGGCGCTTCGCCTCGCGGATCAGGTCGAGGGTCTGGTCGATCTCCTGCGCATGCGCGAGCATCGGGATCAGGATCTTCACCTGCCCGAACGCGGACGCGCGCAGGATCGCGCGCAGCTGGGTGAGGAACATCTGCGGCTCGGACAGGCTCCAGCGGATCGCGCGCAGGCCGAGCGCCGGGTTCGGCGCGGTTTCGTAGCCTTCGTCGAGCGCCTCGAGCGGCTTGTCCGCGCCGACGTCGATCGTGCGGATCGTCACCGGCATGCCCTTCATCCATTCGACCGCGCGCTTGTACGCGGCGAACTGCGCCTCCTCCTCCGGCATCTCCTTCTGGTGCATGAACAGGAATTCGGAGCGGAACAGCCCGACGCCGACCGCGCCCGCCTCGACCGCCGCCTTCGCGTCGTCGGGCAGCTCGATGTTCGCGCACAGGTCGATCTTGGTGCCGCACAACGTTTGCGTCGGCGAGAACTTCAGACGCTGCAGCTTGCGTTGCTCCAGCGCCTTCTCGGACTGCCGGTACGAGTATTCCTCGAGGACGATCGGCGCCGGATCGACGATCACGATGCCCTGGTCGCCGTCGACGATGATCAGGTCGTCCTGGCGGATCAGCGCGCTCGCGTGCTGCACGCCGACCGCCGCCGGAATGCCGAGGCTGCGCGCGACGATCGCCGTATGCGACGTGCGCCCGCCGAGGTCGGTGACGAATGCCTGGAACGACTGGCTCTTGAACTGCATCATGTCGGCCGGCGCGATGTCGTGCGCGACGACGATCATCTCCTCGGTGCCGCTCGCGGCCGCGCCGTCGAGCGCCTGCGAAGCCGACGGCGCACCGGCGAGCGCCTTCAGCACGCGCTCGACCACCTGTTCGATGTCGGCCTTGCGCTCGCGCAGGTATTCGTCCTCGATGTCGTCGAAATGGCGCGTGAGCAAATCGAGCTGCTCGGTGAGCGCCCACTCGACGTTGTAGCGGCGCGTGCGGATCAGGTCGATGGTTTCCTGCACGAGCATCGCGTCGCTCAGGATCATCGCGTGCACGTCGATGAACGCGCCCACTTCGCTCGGGGTGTCGTCGGTCAGGTCCGCGCGCAGCGCCTCCAGTTCGCGATGCACCGCCTCGAGCGCCGTGCGGAAGCGCTCGACCTCGGCGTCGATCTGATGCGCGTCGATCAGGTAATGCGCGACGTCGAGCGCCGCGCGCGCGATCAGATACGCACGTCCGATTGCGATACCACGTGAGACGGGAATGCCATGCAGCGTGAAGGACACGCGCACCTCCTGTGTACATGAAAAGCCGCGGCACACCGCTGCGATGCGCTTATGACCCCGGATACCGATTATAAATTCCGCACCCCGCGCCTGACTGCATGCAGTGCAGCATTGCGCGGATCGCATCAATCCTGCCGACGAAAAAAATGCCGCGGGATCCGCGGCATTTTCGCTGGAAACGGCAACGATCCCGTGTCGCGGGTCACTGCCCTTCGCCGAACTTGTCGGCGATCAGCTTCAGGAGCGCGTCCATCGCGTCCTGCTCGTCCGGACCCTCGGTCTCGATCGTGACCGTGCTGCCGATGCCTGCCGCGAGCATCATCACGCCCATGATGCTCTTCGCGTTGATCTTGCGCCCGTTGCGCGTCATCCAGACTTCCGACTGGAAATTGCCGGCCAGTTGCGTGAGCTTGGCCGATGCACGCGCATGCAGCCCCAATTTATTGACGATGGTGGTTTCTTGTTGAAGCATGGTTCTCAGTCAGTCGAGGCTGCCGGCGGAGCCCGCCGGCGAAGGGTCTAAAACGGGGAACGCATTGCGCTCAATGCGACTCGGTGCGCGGGCACGGCTCCGGCGGAATCGGCGCGCACTGGCCGCAACCGACTTCGGACGGCGGCGGCGGCGTGCCCGCCGCGACTTCGTGGACGCCCTTCGCGCCACCGGACAGCGCCTTGTCGACGAGCTTGTCGAGCGGCATCGTGCGGTAGCAGACCGCGCGCACCAGCATCGGCAGGTTGACGCCCGCCAGCACCCGCACGTTCGCGATCTTCGCAAGTTGGCCGGCGATGTTCGCGGGCGTCGCGCCGTACATGTCGGTCAGCACGAGCGCGCCGTTCTCTTCCTTGAGCCGCGCGAGTTCGGCGTGCGCGAACGCCATGACCTGGGCCGGATCGTTTTCCGCGTGCACGTCGATGCAACCGATGCGCGCGGGCACGCCGCCGTAGATGTGCGCGATGCAATCCCGCAGCGCGGTGGCGAGCGGCGCGTGCGCGATGATCAGAATCCCTGCCATGTCAGCCTCCGCAAGGCCACCCCGGGATGGCTGGCCGCCCGCGCGGGGCGCAGCGAACACAGTGGGCGTGGGGGTCGTTTCATTTCAGCCTTGCAACAAGTTCGGCCCGGCCGCCGGGCGAGCGGGCATTGTAGCAGGCCGGTCAACGCTTCCCGGCGACGGGGGGCCTGCGCGGCCGCCGCCAGGGTTGCGCGCGTCACGCGGCCTGCGCGGCCGCGCGCTCCAGCGCGTCGATGAACATCGCGGCGACGTCGAAGCCGGTCTGCTCCATGATTTCGCGGAAGCAGGTCGGGCTCGTGACGTTCACCTCGGTCAGCCAGTCGCCGATCGCGTCGAGGCCGACCAGCAGCAGGCCGCGCGCGGCCAGCACCGGCGCGACCGTCTCGGCGATCTCGCGGTCGCGCGCGGTGAGCGGCTGCGCGACGCCGAGCCCGCCCGCGGCGAGGTTGCCGCGCACCTCGTTGCCCTGCGGAATCCGCGCGAGCGAATACGGCACCGGCTCGCCGCCGATCAGCAGGATGCGCTTGTCGCCGGCCTTGATCTCGGGGATGAACTTCTGCGCCATCACCGTGCGCGCGCCGTCGTGGCTCAGCATCTCGATGATCGAGCCGAGGTTCATGCCGTCCGGCTTCACGCGGAACACGCCCATCCCGCCCATCCCGTCGAGCGGCTTCAGGATCACGTCGCCGTGCTCGGCGTGGAACGCGCGCAGGCGCGCCGCGTCACGGGTGACGAGTGTCGGCGCGACAAATTGCGCGAACTCGCCGATCGCGAGCTTCTCCGAGTGGTCGCGGATCGACTGCGCCCGGTTGAACACCCGCGCGCCCGCGCGCTCGGCCAGCTCGAGCAGCCAGGTCGACGTCACATACTCCATGTCGAACGGCGGATCCTTGCGCATCAGCACCGCGCCGAACGACTCGACGCGGCGCGACTCGAGCGCGCCCGCCGCCTCGTACCACGGCGCGCGATGCAGGTCGTCCAGGTCGCCGACGAGCGTCACGCGCTGCACGTCGGCCTCGACGGCGGAACCCGTCCACGCGAGATGGCGCGGTTCGCATGCGTACACCGCGTGCCCGCGCCGCGCGGCTTCCGCCATCATCGCGTAGGTCGAATCCTTGTAGATCTTGAACCGCTCGAGCGGGTCGGCGATAAAGAGAATGTCCATGCGGGTCCTGTCGTTACGGTGCCGGCGCGGCGGCCATTACACCTGGATGGCTTCCGGATCGGTCTTTTCCAGCTCGATCGACGACGCGATCAGCGACAGCCGCGCGACCACGCCGTACATGTAGAACCGGTTCGGCGGCGCGGCGCCCGGCTTGGCGCCGGCATCCGGCAGCGCGGTGTGCTCGAAGCCGAGCGGCACGTAATGCATGCCCGGCGCGTTCAGGTTCTGGTCGCGCTCGCGGCCGCCGTGCGTGCGGTAGAAGCCGCCGACCACGTAGCGGTCGATCATGTAGACGACCGGCTCCGCGACCTCCTCGCCGACCCGCTCGAACGTGTACACGCCTTCCTGCACGATCACGTCGCGCACCGCGAGCCCGGCCTTCGACTCGGCCATCTGCGCGCGCTCCGCCTTCGTCATCCGGCCGATCTCGGCTGCGTCGTGCACGGTCATCACGCCGCGCCCCGCGGTGCCGGCGTCGGCCTTCACGACGACGTACGGCTTCTCGCTGATCCCGTATTCGCGGTACTTGCGCGCGATCTTCTTCAGCACGCCGTCGATCGCGTCGGCGAGCGCCTGCTCGCCTTCATGCCCCTGCCAGTCGACGCCCTCGACGTGCGCGAAGTACGGATTCACCATCCACGGATCGACGCCGACCATCTTCGCGAACTTCTTCGCGACGTCGTCGTAGCACGAGAAGTGCGTCGACTTGCGGCGCACGGCCCAGCCCGCGTGCAGCGGCGGCAGCAGGTACTGCTCGTGCAGGTTTTCCAGCACGGCCGGGATGCCGGCCGACAGGTCGTTGTTCAGCAGGATCGAGCACGGATCGAAATTCTTCAGGCCGAGGCGGCGCTGCGTGCGCTCGAGCGGCTCGAGCACGATCTTCTGGCCGTCGGCGAGCGTGATCGGCGTGATGTCGGAGATGCTCGGGTCGAGCGAGCCGAAGCGCACGTTCAGGCCGGCCTGGCGCATGATCGTCGCGAGGCGCGCGACGTTTTCCAGGTAGTACGCGTTGCGGGTCGGCAGCTCGGGAATCACGAGCAGGTTCTTCGCGTCCGGGCAGATCTTCTCGATCGCGGCCATCGCCGCCTGCACGGCGAGCGGCAGCACTTCGGACGGCAGATTGTTGAAGCCGCCGGGGAACAGGTTGGCGTCGACCGGCGCCAGCTTGAAGCCGGCGTTACGCAGGTCGACCGAGCAGTAGAACGGCGGGGTGTGCTCCTGCCATTCGAGCCTGAACCAGCGTTCGATCGCAGGCGTGGCGTCGAGGATCTTCTGCTCGAGTTCGAGCAGCGGACCGTTGAGCGCCGTAACGAGGTGGGGAACCATGAATCACTCGCGAGCGGGAGAATGAAGATTGTAGAGCAATTGCTTTGCCCATTTGGGGATTGTTCCCGGATTCACAAGGATTTGGAGGAAGTTTCTGGCTATTGACCTGATAGCGGACAGGGTTATCCGCTGCGGTGCCGCGCGACAGGAGAAAAAAAACCCGCCGGGTAGGCGGGCCGAAGTCGCTGCGCTCATTCGTGGCGGGGGCGGCATCGCGGCCGCCCTCCGCGAATCGTGCGGATTTACTCCACGTGCTCGCCGTGCAGGATCACGTCGAGGCCTTCGCGCTCCTCTTCTTCCGACACGCGCAGGCCGATCGTCAGGTCGATCAGCTTCAGCAGGACGAAGCTCAGCACGCCGCTGTAGACCAGCGTGATCAGGACGCCCTTCGCCTGCAGCAGCAGGCTGCCGTCCATCCCGCCGATGTCCTTCACCGCAAACACGCCGGTCAGCAGCGCGCCGAGAATGCCGCCCACGCCGTGCACGCCGAACGCATCGAGCGAATCGTCGTAGCCGAGCTTCGACTTGAGCCACGTCGCCGACCAGAAGCAGACCACGCCCGCCGCGATGCCGATCACCAGCGCACCCGCGACGCCGACGAAGCCGGCCGCCGGCGTGATCGCCACCAGGCCCGCAACCGCGCCCGACACGATGCCGAGCACCGACGGCTTGCCCTTCGCGATCCACTCCGCGAACATCCAGCCGAGCGCCGCGCAGGCCGTCGCGACCTGCGTCGTCAGCATCGCGAAACCGGCACGGCCGTCGGCCGCGACCGCCGAGCCGGCGTTGAAGCCGAACCAGCCCACCCACAGCATCGAGCCGCCGATCATCGTCAGCACCAGGTTGTGCGGCGCCATCGATTCGCGGCCGTAGCCGACCCGCTTGCCGAGCACGAGGCACGACATCAGGCCCGCGATACCCGCGTTGATGTGCACCACGGTGCCGCCCGCGAAGTCGAGCACGCCGTCGGCCGACAGCCAGCCGGTCGGCTCCCACACCATGTGCGCGACCGGCACGTAGACGATCAGCGACCAGAGCGTCATGAACACCAGCATCGCCGAGAACTTCATCCGGTCGGCGAACGCGCCGCAAATCAGCGCCGGCGTGATGATCGCGAACGTCATCTGGTAGACGAAGTAGACCGATTCCGGAATCGTCGTCGCGAGGTGGCTCACGGTCAGCGTGGTCGCCTTGTCGCCCTTCACGTAGTTCATCCCGTGCAGGAACGCGCGCGACAGGCCGCCGATGAAGCCGTTGCCCGGCGTGAACGCGAGGCTGTAGCCGACGACCGTCCAGAGCACCGTGATCAGCGCGGTGATCGCGAAGCTCTGCATCACGGTGGCCAGCACGTTCTTCTTGCGGACCATGCCCGCGTAGAACAGCGCGAGGCCCGGGATCGTCATGAACAGCACCAGCGCGGTGGACGTGAGCATCCACGCGGTGTCGCCGGCGCTGATCTTCGACGCATCGACCGAGAACGGCGCGGTCGGCGCGGCCGGGGCCGACGCGGCGGCGGCGGCCGATGCATCGGTGGCGCCCGACGCCGGGGCGGCAGCGGTGGCGGCAGAAGCGGCGGCCTCCGGTGCGGCCGGCGCCGAGGCGGCCGGGGCGGCGGTGGCCAATGCGTCGGCAGCCGAGGCGGCAGGCGCGGACGCAGCCGCGGCGGACGCCGCGTCATCCGCGAGCGCCGGGCCGACACCGGCCGCGATCAGCGAGCCGGCCATCAGCAGGGACATCAGAAGTTTGCGCATCTTGGGTTTCCTCTTGTCGCTCGTCTTGTCTTGTCTCGTTTACAGGGCGTCGGCGCCCGTCTCCCCCGTCCGGATCCGGATCACCTGCTCGATCGGCGTGACGAAGATCTTGCCGTCGCCGATCTTGCCGGTGCGCGCGGCCCGTTCGATCGCCTCGACCGCCTGGTCGACGAGATCGTCGGACACGGCCGCCTCGATCTTCATCTTCGGCAGGAAATCGACCACGTATTCGGCGCCCCGGTACAGCTCGGTGTGCCCTTTCTGGCGGCCGAACCCTTTCACCTCCGTCACCGTGATGCCCGAGACGCCGAGCGCCGAGAGCGCTTCGCGCGTCTCATCGAGCTTGAACGGCTTGATGATTGCGGTAATGAGTTTCATGAAGTCCTCTCGCTGGGTTGTCCCGTCGAATTGGTTGGATGTGTAGCGGACTCTCTCCAGCAACTCGCATGCCATGTCCGCTCCGGACACGCAGGAAACCGCGCGGCAAGGCCCGCCTCGGCGGCGAAAAGCCCCGCGGGCCCGGCCGAACGGCCAACGTGGGCCGTGTTCTCTGGCGCCGGGCGTGGATCGTTGCTAGAGTGCACGCACGTCCCGGAATGCGGGGACTTTCACCCATGCGGGCGCCGTGCCCGGAAATCGCGCGCCGCGCGCACCATTTCCGGTCATGCGTGCATCATGGGCACGTATGCAACTGAAGATGCACATTTTTTGTGCAATGAAGGGGAATCACATGAAGCAACCCAGCGACGTTTTCAACGACCTGCAGTCGCGCGTCAGCGACCTGCTGAAAAACTCGCCGGCCAAGGATGTCGAGCGCAACGTGAAGGCCATGCTGTCGCAAGGCTTCTCGAAGCTCGATCTCGTCACCCGCGAGGAATTCGACACGCAGGCGCAGGTGCTCGCCCGCACCCGCGTACGTCTCGAGGAACTGGAAAAGCGCGTCGCGGAACTCGAGCAGAAGCTCGCCGCGTCACAAGCCTGACCTGCAAGCCTGACCCACGGGCCTGACCACCGGCCCGACCAGGCACCGGCGCGACCGGCGGGCCGCTTCCCGCGGCCCGCCGATGCCTGCGCCAACCATGTAGTCCCCGTCGTCGTTTCATCCGCGCCACGCCGGCAAGCGCGCACCGATCCCTCCCTTTTCCGCGACAGGCGGCCCGCAAGGCTTGCCCGTCCGCCCTACAGGAGCCTCGCCATGTCGCTTGCCGTGGTGCGCAGCCGCGCACCGGCGGCCGGCCGCGCGCCGGACGTCACCGTCGAAGTCCATCTCGCCAACGGGTTGCCGTCGTTCTCGATCGTCGGCCTGCCTGATCTCGAAGTCCGCGAAAGCCGCGAGCGCGTGCGCGCCGCGCTGCAGAACTGCGGATTCGAGTTCCCCGTGCGCCGCATCACCGTCAATCTCGCGCCCGCCGACCTGCCGAAGGAATCGGGCCGCTTCGACCTGCCGATCGCGCTCGGCATTCTTGCCGCGAACGGCCAGATTCCGGCCGACGCGCTGCCCGGCCGCGAATTCGCCGGCGAGCTGTCGCTCACCGGCGCGCTGCGGCCGATGCGCGGCGCGTTCGCGATGGCCTGCGGCGTCGCGCGCGACCGCTGCGCGGCCCCCGCCGATGCGGCGGCGCCGTGCCGCGAGCCGGAGCTGTACCTGCCGCTCGACAGCGCCGCCGAGGCCGCGCTCGTGCCGGGCGTGACCGTCTACGGCGCCGCCGACCTGCCCGCACTGTGCGCGCACCTGACCGGGGCGCCCGACGGCCGGCTCGCGCCGGTCGCCGCGCCGCCGCTCGATGGCCTGCCCGCGGCGGCCGCGCCTGATCTCGCCGACGTGATCGGCCAGCGCGGTGCGCGGCGCGCGCTCGAAGTCGCGGCGGCCGGCGGGCATCACATGCTGATGGTCGGGCCGCCCGGCGCCGGCAAGTCGATGCTGGCCGCCCGGCTGCCGGGGCTGCTGCCGCCGCTCACCGACGACGAGGCGCTGGCGTCGGCCGCGCTGCTGTCCGCGAGCCGCATCGGCTTCTCGCCCGCGCAGTGGCGCCGGCGGCCGTTTCGCTCGCCGCATCATTCGTCGAGCGCGGCGGCACTGGTCGGCGGCCGCAACCCGCCGCAGCCCGGCGAGATCACGCTCGCGCACCTCGGCGTGCTGTTCCTCGACGAGTTGCCGGAATTCGACCGGCACGTGCTGGAAATGCTGCGCGAGCCGCTCGAAGCCGGCCGCATCACGATCTCGCGCGTGGCGCAGCAGGCGGACTTCCCCGCCGCGTGCCAGCTGATCGCCGCGATGAACCCGTGCCCGTGCGGCTGGCACGGCGATCCGTCCGGCCGCTGCCGCTGCTCGCCGGACGTTGCCGCGCGCTACCTGCGCAAGCTGTCCGGGCCGCTGCTCGACCGCATCGACATCCAGATCGACCTGCCCGCGCTCACGCCGGCCGAGCTGGCGGCGCGCGCGTCGACGCCCGGCGAGCCGAGCGCGGCGGTCGCCGCGCGGGTCGCGCAGGCCCGCGCTCGGCAGCTCAAGCGCCAGGGCAAGACGAATCACATGCTGAGCGGCCGCGAAACCGACGACCTCGGCCGGCCAACCGACGACGGCGAGCGCCTGCTGCGCGAGGCCGGCGAGCGGTTCGGCTGGTCGGCGCGCGCGTACTACCGGGTGCTGAAGGTCGCGCGGACGATCGCCGACCTCGCCGGCGACCCGCAGCCGAACGCCGCGCAGATCGCCGAGGCGATTCGCTACCGGCGCGCGCTGAGCGCGCTCTGAGGACAAAATCCGGCTGTCAAGACTTGACTTATGCACAATTACGCGCCACCGGGCGCGGATTGCATCACCGCCGTGAATATTCGACAGCGGCCGCGCATACCCTTGTTTTTATTGACTTTTCTCAAGCGCCGCGCGAGCGGGCAATTCGTTCGGCAGGCCGTCCGGCGCGGCTTCGGCGCGCATCCCGGGTACTTTTCAACAAAGTTATCCACACACGCTGTGGATAGCGCAAAAACTCCCGCAAAATCCGGCAATTAGCGAAGAGTGCTGCGAAGGAACTTTCAGTTTTGGCGACGCTCTGAGGCGCTCTCACCCGCCCGCGTCAGTCAAGCTTCAACGATCCGAAGAATTGATCGAGCTGCTCCTGCGCGAGCGGCGCGTCGGAGATCACGACCGCCTGGTATGCATGCTTGCCGCGCGCGGCGAGCCGGGCCACGATCGTCTTGCGCGCGCGCTCCGGCCCCGTCGCCGCGCCGGCCAGCCGCAGCTCGAGCCCATCCACCGCGCCGCCCTTCGCGAGCGGCACCGGCACCGAGGCCGTCTGCGGCGCGCCGTCGAGGTTGCGCGACAGCCCGCTGCGCAGGTAGTCGAGCGCCGCGCGCCGGGTCTCGTCGCGCTCGTCGGGCAGCATCACCGTGCC
The DNA here is from genome assembly GCF_004343775.1 of Burkholderia sp. SRS-46. Classification (GTDB taxonomy): domain Bacteria; phylum Pseudomonadota; class Gammaproteobacteria; order Burkholderiales; family Burkholderiaceae; genus Burkholderia. The sequence goes on from NZ_PTXL01000006.1 coordinate 627,715, forward strand.
GACCGCGAACACCGCGCCGTCGACGTGCGCCGCCTGCATCCGCATCGTCATCGACGTGCCGCCGACCGCGACCGCATGCTCTTCGACGGTCGGCTTCGCGGGCAGGTCGATCGTGTAGCCGGCGTCGTTGTGCAGCGTGCGCCAGTCGAAGGCCGGCGAGCACGCGGCCAGCGCGGCGCTCGCACACACGAGTGCGGCGAAGTGCCGCAGCGGACGAAAAAGGGGACGCAATGAATCGGAAAAGACCTTCGGCATGACGCGGATCGATACGGGCAAAACGTGCATTATGCGTCGAACGGCAACGCCGGGATGCGTGGCGGCCGCCGGTGCGCGAGCCGCATTCGCGCTAAAATAACCGCCGAATTTCGACGAATCCGGCCCTGTCCGGCATCATCGACCGTCCACGAGAGCCCGCAGATGAACTCCACGCCTCCTTCCCCCAGCCGCCGCGCGAGCCCGATGCGCTACGTCGCGGCCGTCGTCGTCGCGGCCGCGATCGCCGTGGCCGGCTTCCTCGCGTTCAGCGGCAAGTCCAGCGCGCCGGACGCGACCTTCACGCTGCTGTCGGGCCAGAAGATCTCGACCACGGCCGACCTGAAGGGCAAGGTCTACCTTGTGAACTTCTGGGCGACGAGCTGCGCGACCTGCATGCAGGAAATGCCGCAGATGGTCGATACCTACAACCGTTTCAAGGGACAGGGCCTGGAATTTGTCGCGGTCGCGATGAACTACGACCCGCCGATGTACGTCGCGAACTATGCGCAGACGCGCCAGCTGCCGTTCAAGGTCGCGCTCGACGACGGCAGCGTCGCGAAGCAGTTCGGCAACGTGCAATTGACGCCGACGACCTTCGTCGTCGACAAGGACGGCAAGATCCTGAAGCGCTACGTCGGCATGCCGCAGTTCGCGGAACTCGACCAGCTGCTGAAGCAGGCGCTCGGCAACGCCGCCTGAGCCGCGCGGCCCCGACGGCCGCGCCCGCTCACCGCAACGGACCGCATGACCGGGCACGCCCGGCTCAGCGGTCCGTTTCTCCTTTGGCCGACAGGCCGTAGCGCTTCATCTTCTCGTAGAGCGTCGCCTTGCCGACGTGCAGCCGGTCGGCGGTGGCCGCGACCGCGCCGCCCGTCTGGTTCAGCGCCTCGGCGATCGCCGCGCGCTCGAACTGCTCGACGCGCTCCTTCAGCGTCTGCTCGTTCGCATCGTCATCGTTTGCCCCGCCCGCGTCCTGCGACATGTCGGCGACGCCGAGCACGAACCGGTCGGCCGCATTGCGCAGCTCGCGCACGTTGCCGGGCCAGTCGCGCTGCATCAGGCTCGCGCGCTGCCGGTCGGTGAGCACCGGCGCCGGGCGGCCGTAGCGCACGGCCGCGTCGAGCATGAAGTGCTCGAACAGCGGCACGATGTCCTCGCGGCGCTCGGCGAGCGGCGGCAGCGCGATCGTCACGACGTTCAGGCGATACAGCAGGTCGCGCCGGAACGTACCGGCCGCGACCAGCTCGCTCATGTCACCCTTCGCGGCCGCGACGACGCGGCAGTTCACGCGGATCGGCTGGTTCGAGCCGAGCCGCTCGAGCACGCCGTCCTGCAGCACGCGCAGCAGCTTCACCTGCAGCGCGAGCGGCATGCTTTCGATCTCGTCGAGGAACAGCGTGCCGCCGGACGCGTATTCAAGCTTGCCGACCCGGCGCTTCGCGGCGCCCGTGAACGCGCCCGGCTCGTAGCCGAACATCTCCGATTCGAACATCGGCTCGGGCAGCGCGCCGCAGTTCACCGCGATGAACGGCTTGTCGCGGCGCGGCGACAGCTCGTGCAGGCTGCGCGCGATCAGCTCCTTGCCGGCGCCCGTGTCGCCGTTGATGAGCACCGACGCATCGGTCGGCGCGACGTTCGCGATCAGCCGCCGCACCTGCTCGATCGCCGGACTGCGGCCGATGATGCGCGGCGCGACGACGTTCTGCCCGGCCAGCTCGCGGCGCAGCGCGTGGTTCTCGAGCACCAGCTCACGCCGCTCGAGCGCGCGCCGCACGGTCTCGATCAGCCGCTCGGCCGCGAACGGCTTCTCGATGAAGTCGTACGCGCCGTCGCGCATCGCCTGCACTGCCATCGAGATGTCGCCATGCCCGGTGACGAGGATCACCGGCACGTCGGGCACGCGCTCGCGGCACTGCGCGAGCAGGTCGAGCCCGCTCGCGCCGGGCAGGCGGATGTCGCTGACGATCACGCCGGCGGCGTCGCCGACGATCGCCTTCTCGGCCGCCTCGGCCGACTCGAAGCCGGTCACGTCGAACCCCGCCAGCTGGAGGCTCTGCACGCTCGCGCGGCGCACGAGCGCATCGTCTTCGATATAGATCACTTGCAGCCGGTTGGCCATCGTACTCACTTGCTCCTGATGGGTGCCGCAGCGCTCGGATCGCGCAACGGGCGCGCTCAGCGCGAGCCCGCCTGCTCGGACACGGAGTCCGGATGATGCGTGCGTGCGCGGCGCAACGTCAAGACGAACAGCGCGCCGCCGGCCGGCGCGTTGCGCGCGGTCAGCGAGCCGCCGGCGTCGCTCGCGATCGACGACGAGATCGCGAGCCCGAGGCCGAGCCCGCGCCCCATTTCCTTGGTCGTGAAGAACGGCTCGAACAGCCGCGGCAGCAGGTCGGGCGGGATGCCCGGGCCATTGTCGCGCACCTGGATCGCGAGCGTCGCGGCCGACGCGTCGATCGCGACCTCGATGCGCGGGGCGGCCACCCGCGGCGCGGCCGACGACGCCACCGCGTCGAGCGCGTTGCCGAGCAGGTTGATCAGCACCTGTTCGAGACGCAAGTCCTCGCAGCGCGCGACGAGCTCCGGATGGTCGTTCGCGAGATCGAGCGGCGCACCCGGCAGCGCGGCATGCGACGGCTGCGCGTCGGCGTCGCGCAGCGTCAGCACCAGCTCGACGCCGCGCAGCCGCTCGCCGAGCAGCGCGAGCACGCTGCGCAGCGCGCGCACGACGAGCGCCTGTTCATTGCGCGGCCGCGCGCGGCCGACGAACAGCTTCAGCTGGTTGGTGATCTTGCCCATCCGCTCGGTGAGCGCGGCGATCGCCTCGAGGTTCTCGCGCGCGGCCGCCTGCTCGCCGCGGTCGAGCAGCACGCGCGTGTTGTCGGAGAAGCTGCGCAGCGCGGCGAGCGGCTGGTTCAGCTCGTGCGTGATGCCGGCCGCCATCTGGCCGAGCGCCGCCAGCTTGCTCGCCTGGATCAGCTCGTCGTGCGCGGCGCGCAGGTCCTGCTCGGCGCGGATCCGGTCGCCGACTTCCTTCTGCAATTGCACGTTCGCCTGCGACAGGTCGGCCGTGCGTTCCTCGACGCGCCGGTTCAGCTGCGCGTACGCCTGCTGCAGCAGCGCGCGGCCGCGGATCATCTCGCGCACGCGCGCGCGGCGCATCCGCCAGTAGAACGCGAGCAGCGCGACCGACACGAAGCCGAAACCGGTGACGATCGTCGCGTTGCGCGCGTCGGCGTCGACCGGCGCGATCGGCGCGAGCGTGACGAGCTGCCAGTCGGGCTCGCCGATCCGGCGCTGCGTCGCGAGGTAGCGCGGCGCGCGGCGGCCCGGCCCGAGGCGCACGATCTGCGCATCCGCGCCGAGCGCCCGCTCGATGCGCAGCGGCAGCGGCGTGACCGGCTGCTGCGCGTACTGGCGGGTCTCGTAGATCGACGCGGCGACGGGGCCCGACAGCGGCTCCAGCGTGTGGTACTTCCACGCCGGCACCGACGACAGGAACACGACGCCGTGATCGTCCGCGACGACGAGCGGCTCGGACGCGTCGGCGCCCTGGAACCATTCGAGATTCAGCTTCACGACCACGACGCCGACGATCCGGCCGTCGCGCCACACCGGCTGCGAGATGTAGTAGCCGGGGTCGCGCGAGATCGTGCCGATGCCGAAGAAGCGGCCGACGCGGCCGCTCATCGCGTCGATGAAATACGGGCGGAAGCGGTATTCGATCCCGACGAAGCTCTCGGGCGCGCGCCAGTTGCTCGCGGCGACGCACAGGCCGTCCGCGCCGACGAGATAGGTGACGGTCGCGTGCGCGTGCTCGTTGAGGTCTTCGAGATAGCGGTTCGCGCGCGCCGCGTAGTCGGCGCGCTTCGGCTCGGCGAGCAGGTCCTGCACGAGCGGGTGGCTGCCGAGCAGGTACGGCAGCGATTCGTAGCGGTCGAGGGTGCTCTTCAGCGCGTTGGTGGTGCGATCGACGCGCACCGCGGCGTTGCGCTGCAGTTCGTCGATCCCGCGCTGCCAGGTGAGGGTCCACGTCAGCGTGCACGCCGCGACGAGCGTGACGGCGAGCGCGACGAGGACCAGCAGACGGCGCTTCACGGTGACGGCTTCCTGACGATGCGGATCGCCTATTGTGTCATAGCCGTCCGCCCCGCTGCTGCCGCCGCCGCGCGGCGCGCCGCCCGTGGGCGGCGCCGCCTGCTCCTTCATGGCGTCAGACGCCGGCCGTCTCGGTCGCGGCGACTTCGCCGCCGCCCTTCAGCGCCTGGCGCAGCTTGTTGCGATCGAGCTCCTTCTCCCATGCAGAGACGACGACCGTCGCCACGCCGTTGCCGACGATGTTGGTCAGCGCGCGGCACTCGCTCATGAAGCGGTCGATGCCGAGGATCAGCACCATGCCCGACAGCGGGATGGTCGGCACCACGGCGAGCGTCGCGGCCAGTGTGATGAAGCCCGCGCCGGTGACGCCGCTCGCGCCCTTCGAGGTCAGCATCGCGACCGCGAGCAGCGTGAGCTGCTGCATCCACGTCAGTTCGATGTTGGTCGCCTGCGCGATGAACAGCACGGCCATCGTCATGTAGATGTTGGTGCCGTCGAGGTTGAACGAGTAGCCGGTCGGCACCACGAGGCCGACGACCGAGCGCGAGCAGCCAGCCTTCTCGAGCTTTTCCATCAGCTGCGGCAGCGCGGCTTCCGACGAGCTCGTGCCGAGCACGATCAGCAGCTCTTCCTTGATGTAGCCGACGAAGCGGATGATCGAGAAGCCGGTGAAGCGCGCGATCGCGCCGAGCACGACCAGCACGAACACGACCGAGGTCAGGTAGAACGTGCCGATCAGCTTGAGCAGCGGCACCAGCGAGCCGACGCCGTACTTGCCGATGGTGAACGCCATCGCGCCGAACGCGCCGATCGGTGCGAGCTTCGTGACGATGTGCACGATGCCGAACAGCACGCGCGTGATGCCGTCGATGAACTCGGTGACGACCTTGCCGCGCTCGCCGAGGTGCGCGAGCACGCTGCCGAACAGCAGCGCGATCAGCAGGATCTGCAGGATCTCGCCCTGCGCGAACGCGTCGACCATCGTGTTCGGGATGATGTGCATCAGGAAGTCGACCGTCGACTGGCCGTGCGCCTTCGCCGCGTACGACGCGACGGCCTTGCCGTCGAGCGTCGCCGGATCGATGTTGAAGCCGACGCCCGGACGCAGGATGTGCGTCGCCGCGAGGCCCAGCAGCAGCGCGAAGGTCGACACGATCTCGAAGTAGAGCAGCGCCTTGCCGCCGACGCGCCCGACCTTCTTCATGTCCTCCATGCCGGCGATGCCGGTCACGACCGTACAGAAGATGATCGGACCGATCACCATCTTGATCAGCTTGATGAAGCCGTCGCCGAGCGGTTTCATCTCGGTGGCAAGCGACGGATAGTAATGACCGAGGATCACGCCGACGATGATGGCGAAGATCACCTGCACATAGAGCACTTTGTAGAAGGGTTTCTTCTTCACGATGATTCCTGATGAAGGGTAGATGAGCCGGTGGAGCGGCGTCACGCGCGCGGGCGAATGCCAGGGGAAGTCACTCGCCCGCGCGGCTGCCGTGCCGCAACAAGCGATGCCTCAGGACATCCAGGGGAGGCGGAAGGCGTTGGTCATCGGTTGTCTCCTTGCTGTAGTAGTTCGGCCGAGGGTGGCCGTGCCTTTTCTATTGCAAGGTCGATGCCAGCCGCCGATGACCGTTCAGGCCATTGTTTTCATTGTATTTCTCACAATGCGGCAGGCAAGGAAATCCGGGTTTCCGGAAATCCGGAATGCATCCGTCCGGCAATCCGGACGAATGCACTCATTCATCTGACGATTCAATGGCGCACGGCCGGGCCGGCGAGCACGCCCGTCTGCGCGTAGAACTCCTGCCGCGCGAATGCCTCGCGCTCGCGGCGCGCGCGCTCGCCGCGGTCGGCCAGCGAGCCGACGACGATGCCGGCGAACGCGAGCGGCACCGACACGAGCGCCGGGTTGTCGAGGAACACCGGCGCGTGCGCGTGGTGCAGCACGTCGACCCACACCGACTTCGACAGCACCGTGAGCCCGACCGCCGACGCGAGGCCGAGGGCGCCGCCCAGCACCGCGCCGCGCGTCGTCATGCCGCGCCAGAAGATCGACATCGCGAGCACCGGGAAATTCGCGCTCGCCGCGACCGCCGCGACGAGGCCGACCATGAACGCGACGTTCACGTGCTCGAACAGGATCGACAGGCCGATCGCGAGCGCGGACAGCACGATCGTCGCCGCGCGCGAGATGCGCATCTCGAGGCGCTCGTCCGGCTTGCCGCGCGCCCACATCTGCGCATACAGGTCATGCGAGATCGTCGTCGCGCCGGCGAGCGTGAGACCCGCGACCACCGCGAGGATCGTCGCGAACGTGACGGCCGCGATGAAGCCGTAGAACCAGTTGCCGCCGACCGCCTGCGCGAGCTTCACCGCGACCATGTTCGAGCCGCCGAGCAGGTCGCGGGTCAGGTTGAACGTGCCGTTCGCGTCGAGCCGGAAGAACTCCGGATGCTGCGCGAGCAGCACGATCGCCGAGAAGCCGATCACGAAGGTCAGCAGGTAGAAATAGCCGATGAAGCCGGTCGCGTAGAGCACCGACTTGCGCGCCTCCTTCGCGTTCGGCACCGTGAAGAAGCGCATCAGGATGTGCGGGAAGCCGGCCGTGCCGAACATCAGCGCGACGCCGAGCGACAGCGCGTTGACCGGATCGCGGATCAGCTTGCCGGGCGCCATGATGCCGAGCGCGCCCGGATGCACGGCCACCGCGCGGCGGAACATCTCGTCGACGCTGAAGCCGAATTCGCCGAGCGCGAGCCACGCGAGCAGCGTCGCGCCGCACAGCAGCAGCACGGCCTTGATCACCTGCACCCAGGTGGTGGCGGTCATCCCGCCGAAGAACACGTAGACCACCATCAGCACGCCGACGATCAGCTCGGCCGTGCCGTACGACAACCCGAACAGCAGCTGGATCAGCTTGCCCGCGCCGACCATCTGCACGACGAGATACAGCACGACGATCGCGAGCGAGTTCGCGGCGGTCAGCAGCCGGATCGGCCGCTGCGCGAAGCGGTACGCGACCACGTCGACGAACGTGAACTTGCCGAGGTTGCGCAGCGGCTCGGCGATCAGGAACATCACGAACGGCCAGCCGACCAGGAAGCCGATCGAGTAGATCAGCCCGTCGAAGCCGAACAGGTACACCATCCCCGACAGCCCGAGGAACGACGCGGCCGACATGTAGTCGCCGGCGATCGCGAGGCCGTTCTGCAGGCCGGTGATGCCGCCGCCCGCCGTGTAGAAGTCACGCGTGGAACGCGTGCGGCGCGCGGCCCAGCGCGTGAGCGCGAGCGTCGCGAACACGAACGCGAAGAACATGCCGATCGCGACGGGGTTCAGTTCGACCTTGTCGGGCATCGGCCCGGCGATGGACACCGCGTGCGCGGCGGCGGGAACGAGCGCCATGCAGGCGGCGCACAGAGCGGACAACGAGCGATGCATCGCGGCCTCCGTCACGAACGTTCGAGGATCGCGTCGACCGCCGGGTCGAACGCGCGGTTCGCGCGCAGCACGTAGCACGCGGTCAGGCCGATCGCGGCCAGGATGACCGCGACGCCCGCGGCGACGCCCGTGGTGATCGTCGCGCCCGGGTACAGCGGCGTCGCGAGCACGCGCGGCGCGAGCGCGACGAGCAGCATGAAGCCGTAGTACGTCGCGACCATCAGCGCCGTCAGCATGAAGCTGAAGCGGCGCCGTGCACGCACGAGCTGCTGGTAGTCACGGCGCACCGTGACCGATTCGATGACGGAAAGCTCCATGGTGTCTCCTCCTCGTCTTGCGAGGTTGTCGTGTAATGGATTGGCGCGCGCTCCAGCCCGCCCGCGCCGTGGCGTAGCAATCGATTCAGACCACGCGATCCGCGCGCAGCCGCGCGAGGTCGTCCGCCGACAGCCCGAGCCAGTCGCCGAGCACGTCGGCCGTATCCGCGCCGAGCACGGGCGGCGCGCCGCGCACCGGCAGCCGCGCGCCGTCGAAGCGGTACGGCGGCGCGAGCAGGTCGACGCCGCCCGCAACCGGATGCGGCTGGCGCGTGACGAGCCCCGCGCGGCGCGCGCGCTCGGACGTCAGCGCCTCGTGCAGGCCGAGCACTTCGCCGCACGGGATACCGGCGCCGGCAAGCCCGGCGAGCAAGGTCGCGCGCGTTCGGCCCGCGAGTTCGCGGCGGATCTCGGGCAGCAGCTCGGCGCGGTTCCGCGAGCGGCCGAGGTTGGTCGAGTAACGCGGGTCGGCCGCGAGCTCGGGCCGCCCGATCACGTCGCAGAACCGCGCGAACTGCGGATTGGTGCCGACCGTGATCACCAGCGGGCCGTCGGCCGCGTCGAATACGCCGTACGGCACGATCGACGGATGCGCGTTGCCGTAGCGCGGCGGATCCTGCTCCATCAGCAGCGCGTCGAGCCCGTAGTACGCGGTGATCATCAGCCCGCAGTCGAACAGCGCCATCTCGATGCGCCGCCCGCGCCCGGTCGCGTGCCGCTCGTAGAGCGCCGCGAGGATCGCCTGCGCCGCATACATCCCGGTGAACAGGTCGACCGCCGCGACGCCGAACTTCAGCGGCGGCCGGTGTGCCTCGCCGTTCAGCGCCATCAGCCCTGCCTCGCCCTGCACGACGAGGTCGTAGCCGGGCCGCGCCGCTTCCGGGCCCGAACGGTCGTAGCCGGAAATCGCGCAATGCACGAGGCGCGGGTTCAGCTCGGCCAGCGCGTCGTAGCCGAGGCCGAGCTTCTCCGCGCCGCCGAACTTGAAGTTGTGGATCAGCACGTCGGCCTGCGCGGCCAGCTCGCGCGCGAGACGCTGCCCGTCCTGCGTCTGCAGGTCGATGCAGATCGACCGCTTGCTGCGGTTCACGCTGTTGAAGTAGGTCGTCTCGGTGTCGCCGATGCGCAGGCCCCAGTCGCGCGTATCGTCACCGCGCGCCGGATGCTCGACCTTGATCACTTCCGCGCCGAAATCGGCGAGCACCATCGCGCTCCACGGCCCGGCCAGCACGCGCGAGAAATCGAGCACCTTGACGCCGGCGAGCGGCTGCGCGGGTTGCTTGGCGTTGTCCATCGTCGTCTCCTCCGTCTTCCGCTTATTGTGTGGACTGCGGTTTCGACAGCGCGATGTAGCGGGCGAGGTGGTGGTCCTCGTCGCCGAGCTGGTGATCGATCATCACGAGCCGCTTCGCGTAGTGCGACAGCGGCAGCTCCCACGTCATGCCGATCCCGCCGTGCAGCTGGATGCTCTCCTCGGCGACGAGCGTGCCGATCCGGCCGATGCTGGTTTTCGCGGCGGCCAGCGCGCGTTCGCGCACGGCGCGCGGCGCATCGAGCTGCGCAGCCGCGTTGATCACCGCCGAGCGCGCCTGCTCGACTTCGAGCAGCAGGTCGGCCATCCGGTGCTGCAGCGCCTGGAAGCTGCCGATCGGCATGCCGAACTGCTTGCGGGTGCGCAGGTACTCGAGCGTGTGCGCCTTCGCGACGTCCATCGCGCCGAGCGCTTCCGCCGACAGCGCGAGCAGCCCGTAGCCGAGCACGCGTTCGAGCAGCGCGGCGCCGTCGTGCGGATCGCCGAGCGCCGCGTCGGCCGGCAGCGCGACGCGCTCGAAGCGCACTTCCGCCGCGCGGCCGCCGTCGATCTTCCGGTAGTCGCGCAGCGACACGCCGGGCGCGTCGGCCGGCACCACGAACAGGCCGATGCCGTGCGCATCGTCGTCGTGCCCCGCGGTGCGCGCGGACACGACGAAGAACGCGGCCTGCGCGCCCTGGTCGACCACGCCCTTCGCACCGCTCAGCACCCAGCCGTCGCCGGCCTGCTCGGCGCGCGTGCGCACGGTCGTCAGTTCGTAGTGCGAGCCCGGTTCGTCGTGCGCGAACGCGGCGCTCGCGCTGCCGGCGATCAGCGCGGCGAGCCGCTCGCGCTGCGCGTCGCCGCCCGCGAGCGCGAGTGCGCGGCCCGCGAGCAGCGCGCCGAGGAACGGCTCGACGACGAGCCCGCGCCCGAGGCACTCGAACACCACCGCGATGTCGAAGCCCGCGCCGCCGAAGCCGCCGTCGGCTTCGTCGAACAGCGCGCCGATCGCGCCGAGTTCGGCGAAGCGCTCCCACATCGTCCGGTCGAAGCCCTGTGCCGATTGCGCGATGCGGTCGCGCACCGGGAACGCGTACTGCTCGCCGATGAAGCGGTTCAGCGTGTCCGCCAGCATCCGGCGGTCTTCGGTATGTCGAAAGTCCATGTGTGCTCCTTCCTCACAGCCCAAGCATCATCTTCGCGACGATGTTCTTCTGGATCTCGTTCGAGCCGCCGAAGATCGACAGCTTGCGATTGTTGAAGTACTGCAGCGCGGCGCTCGCGGCCTCTTCCGGCCCGACCGGCTCGCCGTCGTAATCGGCGTCGAGCGCTTCCTCGACGAACGGCTGCGCGTACGGCCCCATCGCGCGCCGCATCAGCGACGTGATTTCCTGGCGGATCTGCGTGCCGCGGATCTTCAGCATCGAGCTCTCCGCGCCCGGCGCGCCGCCGCCCGCGACCGCCGCCAGCACGCGCAGGTTGGTCGTCTTCATGTTCTCGAGTTCGATCTCGACGCGGGCGACGCGCGCCGCGAAGAACGGATCGTCGGCGAGCGGCCGGCCGTTCTTCTTCACCTTCTCGGCGACCGCGCGCAGCCGGTCGAGCGCGGCCGTCGAGAAGCCGACGCCGGCGATGTTGGTGCGCTCGTACGTGAGCAGGTATTTCGCGTAGGTCCAGCCGCGGCTCTCCTCGCCGACGAGGTTCTCGGCCGGCACGCGCACGTCGGTGAAGAACACCTCGTTCACCTCGTGCTCGCCGTCGAGCGTGACGATCGGGCGCACCTCGACGCCGGGCGTGTTCATGTCGATCAGCAGGAAGCTGATGCCCTCCTGCTTGCGCACGTCGGTCGCGGTGCGCACGAGGCAGAAGATCATGTTCGCGTAGTGGCCGAGCGTGGTCCACGTCTTCTGGCCATTGACGACGTAGTGGTCGCCTTGCGCGTCGACGCCCCGCACCGCGCGCGTCTTCACCGCCGCGAGATCGGAGCCCGCGCCCGGCTCCGAGTAGCCCTGGCACCACCAGTCGGAGCCGTCGAGGATGCGCGGCAGCCAGTGGCGCTTCTGCGCGTCGCTGCCGTACTTGATCAGCACGGGCCCGAGCATGCTCACGCCGAACGGCACGATGCGCGGCGCGCCGGCGAGCGCGCATTCGTGGTCGAACAGGAACTTCTGCGCGACGCTCCAGCCGGGGCCGCCGTACTCGCGCGGCCAGTGGTTCGCGAGCCAGCCGCGCGCATGGAGGATCGCGTGCCATTCGCGCATGTCGTCGCGCGTCAGGTGCAGGCCGCCCTTCACCTTGCGCGCAATGCGCTCGGGCAGCCGGTCGTTCAGGAAGCGCTGCACGTCGGCGCGAAACGCTTCTTCTTCAGGTGTGAAATCGAGATCCATGGGTTCTCCAAGACGAATTCGGTGCGACGCTCAGCCGGCGCGGTTCAGGCTCGCGAAGGTCTCGCCGCGCTCGGCCAGCGACACGATCAGCGGCGACGGCCTCCAGAACAGCGGATCCTCCTTCGCGAACGCGCGCAGGTCGGCGAGCACGTTCGCGAGGCCGAGCGTGTCCGCGTAGTGCATCGGGCCGCCGCGATGGCGCGGGAAGCCGTAGCCGTGCAGGAACACCGCGTCGACGTCGAGCGGGCGCAGCGCGATCCGCTCGTGCACCACGTTCGCACCTTCGTTGATCATCGCGGTGAGGTAGCGGCGCAGGATCTCGTCGTCGCTGAACGCGCGCGGCGCGATGCCCTTCTTCGCGCGTTCTTCGGCGACGATCGCGTCGACCTCGGGGTCCGGCGTGCCGACGCGCGCGCCGTCCGGATACAGGTAGTAGCCGCGCCCTGTCTTCTGCCCGAACCAGCCGCGCTCGCACAGCCGGTCGGAAATCTCCACGTAGCGCGCGCGCGGATCGCGCGTCGCCGCGCGGCGCTTGCGGGTTGCCCAGCCGATGTCGCCGCCCGCCAGATCGACGACCTGGAACGGCCCCATCGGGAAGCCGAACGCGCGCACCGCGCGATCGATCTGGTACGGCGACGCGCCGTCTTCCATCAGGTAGTCGGCCGCGGTGCGGTAGACCGCGAGGATCCGGTTGCCGATGAAGCCGTCGCACACGCCCGCGCGCACCGGCGTCTTCTTCAGCAGCTTCGCCAGCGCGAACGCGGTCGCGACCACCTCCGGGCTCACGCGCGCGGGCACGACGATCTCGAGCAGCTTCATGATGTGGGCCGGCGAAAAGAAATGCAGGCCGATCACGTCGCCCGGCCGGTCGATGCTCGCGGCGAGCCGGTCGATGTCGAGATACGACGTGTTGGTCGCGAGCACCGCGCCCGGCTTGCACGCGCGCGCAAGTTCCGCGAACACCGCCTGCTTGACGTCCATGTCCTCGAACACGGCCTCGATCACGACGTCGACCTGCGCGAGCGCGTCGTACGACGTGCTGCCCTTCAGGCGCGCCAGCCGCGCCGCGTGCGCGGCGGGCGTCATGCGGCCCTTCGCGACGAGGCCGTCGTAGACCTTCTCGACGTGCGCGCGGCCGCGCGCGAGCGATGCGTCGTCGCGCTCGATCATCGTCACCGGCAGCCCGGCGTCGAGCGCGGCGACCGCGATGCCCGCGCCCATCGTGCCGCCGCCGACCACGCCGATCCGCTCGACCGGCCGCGCACTCACGTGGCGCGCCTCGGGGGCCTTCGCCGCCTCGCGCTCCGCGAAGAACGCGTGCACGAGGCCCGCGCGCTGCGGGCTGTCGAGGCACTGCAGGAACAGGCTGCGTTCGAATGCCATCCCCGCGTCGAACGACTGCGTGAGCGCGGCCTCGACCGCGTCGACGATCTTCGCCGGCGAGAACAGCCCGCGCGACGTCTTCGCGAGCGCGGCGCGCGCCGCGTCGATCGCGGCCTGCGCGGCCGCGCGGTCCGCCAGCCCTTGCGCGTCGCGGGTGCGCCGCGCGGGCGCGCCGAGCGACAGCAATTCCTGCACGTAGGCGAGCCCTTCGGCGAGCGTGTCGTCGCTGTGCGCGAGACGATCGACGAGGCCGAGCGCGAGCGCCTCGTCCGCGCTCGCGTGGCGGCCGGACAGCATCAGGTCGAGCGCGGCCTTCGCGCCGATCAGGCGCGGCGCGCGCTGCGTGCCGCCCGCGCCGGGCAGCAGGCCGAGCGTCACTTCGGGCAGGCCGAGCTTCGCGCCCGGCACCGCGAGCCGGTAATGCGCGGCCAGCGCGACCTCGAGGCCGCCGCCGAGCGTCGCGCCGTGCAGCACGGCCACGACCGGCTTCGCGCTCGACTCGATCCGATCGCACACCTCCGGCAGCGACGGCGGCACCGGCGGCTTGCCGAACTCGCGGATATCGGCGCCCGCGATGAAGTTGCGCCCCGCGCCGACGATCAGCACCGCGTGGATCGCGGCGTCGGCCTGCGCGGCGTCGAGCGCGTCGACGAGGCCGCGCCGGACCTCGGCGGACAGCGCGTTGACGGGAGGATGGTCGAGCGTGACAACCAGCACCTTGTCGCGCCGTTCGCGCGTGACCGGGCCGGTATCGGGAGAGGTGGAAAGGTTCATCGTGTCACCTGCGATGCGGGAAAGGTCTCCGGCCACACGGCGCCGGGCATGACACGATTCTCGATTGATCGAGATTCATTGACAATTCCCCAGCTCTTTTACAAGCTGTCAAATCCGACTTGACACCGAATGCTTGTGAACCGTTAAGCGGGACAGATGAGGAGACCTCGGGCATGGACCTGAACGCGCTGACGCTGCTCGTCGAGATCCTCGACGCCGGCAATCTCAGCAAGGCGGCGCAGCGGCTCAAGATGAGCCGCGCGAACGTCAGCTACCGGCTGAACCAGCTCGAGCGCTCGATCGGCCAGCAGCTCGTGCGGCGCACGACGCGCCGTATCGAGCCGACCGAGATCGGGCTGAAGCTGTACGAGCACGGCCGGCGCATCCGCAACGAGCTGCTCGCCGCGCAGGAATCGGTGACGACGCTCGGCCAGGACCTGCAGGGCCGCGTGCGGCTGTCGGTGCCGAGCGGCTACGGGCAGCTCGTGATGTCGGAATGGCTGCTCGCGTTCAAGCGGCTGTATCCGGGCATCGTGCTCGACGTCGTGTTCGAGAACCGCGTCGAGGATCTCGTGCGCGACGAAGTCGACATCGCGATCCGCGTGATGTCCGAGCCGCCGCAGAACCTCGTCGCGCGCGACATGGGCGCGGTGCGCTACGTCGCGTGCGCGTCGCCCGCGTTCGCGGCCGCGCACGGAATGCCGGCCGGGCTCGACGCGCTGTCGGACGCGCCCGTGATCACCGCGACGGTGATGGGCCGCCAGCTGCGGATCGCCGCGTATCTCGGCGACGAGCGCCACGAGGTGCTGCTCGAGCCGACGCTGATCTCGGAGAACTTCCTGTTCCTGCGCCAGGCGATCCTCGCGGGGCTCGGCGTCGGCATCGTGCCGGACTACGTCGTGCACGACGACGTGCGGCGCGGCGCGGTCGTCACGTCGCTCGACGCGTACCGGCTGTCGATCTTCGGCACCCACATGTACATGCTCTACATGCCGAACCGCCACCACACGCGTGCGACCGCAACGTTCATAGAGTTCATCCTCGAACAGGCCGGAAAGACCGGCCGGGGCGGGCCGGACGCGCTGCGTCAGGGTTTCCGGTCGGATGACAATGCGCTTGCGGCGCGGCGACAATAGCGCGCGCCGGAGCGCGTCGGCGCAGGCCGGCGCGGGGCACCCCGTGCCCGCCGCTCCGTTTCAGGTTCCCGCCTTCACACCTGCCGAGGGTTCAATGTCCGACCGGATTCGCCTGCGCCCGCGTTCGTGGGCGATGCTCGCCGCCGCCGCGCTCGTCGCGTTCAATGCCGCCTGCACGTCTCCCGCGCCGCCCGCCGGCGCGGCCGCGGCGCCCGCCACGGCCGCTGCCGCGTCCGCCGCCGTCGCGGTCGCACCGGTCGCGCACGCGCCCGAACTGTCGTCCGGCTGGACCGACAAGCCGGGCTGGACCGCGCAGCGCTACATGGTCGCCGCCGCGAATCCGCTCGCGGCGCAGGCCGGCTACGAGATGCTGAAGGCCGGCGGCACCGCGATCGACGCGGCGATCGCGACGCAGATGGTGCTCGCGCTCGTCGAGCCGCAATCGTCGGGCATCGGCGGCGGCGCGTTCATGCTGTATTTCGACGGCAAGGCCGCGCAGGCGTACGACGGCCGCGAAACCGCGCCGGCCGCCGCGACCGAGCGCCTGTTCTACGGCCCGACGGGCCAGCCGATGAGCTTCTACGAGGGCGTGGTCGGCGGGCGCTCGGTCGGCACGCCGGGCGTGCTGCGCATGCTCGACGCCGCGCACCGCGCGCACGGCAAGCTGCCGTGGCGGCGGCTGTTCCAGCCGGCGATCCGGCTCGCCGAGCACGGCTTCACGATCAGCCCGCGGCTCGCGACGCTGATCGCGAGCGACCGGTACCTGATGAAGGATCCGGCCGCGCGCGCGTACTTCTACAACAAGGACGGCACGCCGAAGCCGGCCGGCGCGATCCTGAAGAACCCGCCGCTCGCGGCCGTGCTGCGCCAGGTCGCGGACCACGGCGCGAACGCGTTCTACTCGGGCGCGATCGCGCGCGACATCGTCACGAAGGTGCGCAGGCACCCGACCAATCCGGGCGTGCTGTCGGTGCAGGATCTCGCGCGCTACAAGGCGAAGGTGCGCGAGCCGCTGTGCACCGACTACCGCCGCTCGGTGGTGTGCGGGATGCCGCCGCCGTCGTCGGGCGGCCTCGCGATCGCGCAGATGCTCGGCATCCTCGAGGCGATGCCCGACTGGCAGCAGATCGGCGCGCAGAAGCCGGTGCGCAACGACGTCGGCTTCGAGCCGACGCCGTTCGCCGCGCACCTGTTCAGCGAGGCCGGCCGCCTCGCGTACGCGGACCGCGCGCGCTACGTCTCGGATCCGGATTTCGCACCGCTGCCGGGCGGCGGCTGGGCGAGCCTCGTCGACAAGACCTATCTCGCGCAGCGCGCGCGCCTGATCGGCGACGGCAGCATGGGCACCGCGCAGGCCGGCACGCCGCAGGGCGCGACGCTCGCGCTCGCCGACGACCGCAGCCCCGAGCTGCCGTCGACGTCCGACCTCGCGATCGTCGACCGGTACGGCCATGCGCTGTCGATGACGACCAGCGTCGAGGACGCGTTCGGCTCGCGGCTGATGGTGCGCGGCTTCATGCTGAACAACCAGCTCACCGATTTCTCGTTCGTGTCGAGCGAGAACGGCCGGCCGGTCGCGAACCGCGTGCAGCCCGGCAAGCGGCCGCGCTCGGCGATGTCGCCGGAGCTCGTGTTCGACAAGAAGACGAGGCAGGTCACGCTGGCGGTCGGCTCGGCGGGCGGGCCGGCGATCATCAACCACGTCGCGAAGGCGCTGGTCGGCGTGCTCGACTGGGGGATGACGATGCAGCAGGCGATCGCGCTGCCGAACTTCGGGTCGATGAACGGGCCGACGCAGCTCGAGCGCGGCCGCGTGTCGGACGCGCTCGTCGACGGGCTGAAAGGGCGCGGGCACGACGTGCAGGTCGTCCAGATGAATTCGGGGCTGCAGGGCATCCAGCGGCTGAACGTGCAGGGGCAGACGGTGTGGTTCGGTGGCGCCGATCCGCGGCGCGAAGGGATCGCGATGGGGGATTGAGCATCTCCATGCCCGACGGCGCGGCACACGCGTGCCGCCCCGTTTGACCGGCCATCGGTCGCTTCACCTCGACTCGTCCGGCACGCGTCACCCTCCCTCCCGTCCGCCTCCTGCCCGACCGCGGCATCGCTGTCGACACGCGATGCCGCGTCCCATATCCGGCACCTTCAATTTCGTAACCGTCTGATCGACGACTCACGAACCGGTCCGTATAGTGGCTCGCTCACGTCGGAGCCGTCCGATCCCGGCATGTCGCTCGCAGGCGCCAGCGCAGCGTCCCGCTGACGACGCAGCACACCGGCATCATCCGGCCGCGTGCACGAGACCAATCAATCAGGACTACGACTCATGACCCGCCCATTCGCCACACGCTCCGGAAGTACGCGCACCCGCTCGCGCACTTCGATGAAACGGCAACGCACGTCCACCACCCGCCTGTCCGCGCTTGCCTTCTGGATCGCCGCCCTCGCCCCCGGCTACAGCCAGGCGGCCGATCTGGTCCTGGACAACCTGCTCGTCAACGAGGGGATCGGCGGCACGCCGTCCGCCACGGGCGCCGGTTCGATCGCCATCGGGCCCGGTGCGCAGGCAACCGGCGAAACCGGCGGCGATTACTCGGCGATCGCGATCGGCACGCAGAGCGTCGCCAACGGGCGATCCACCGTCGCCGTCGGCGAAAACGCAAACGTCCACGGCGACCGCTCGAGCGCGTTCGGCGTGACGTCGCGCGTCAACGCGAACCGCGGCCTCGCGCTCGGCGCGGACACGACGGTCACGGCGCACGGCGCAGTCGCACTCGGCCAGGGCAGCGTCGCGAACCGCACGAACACCGTGTCGATCGGCGCCAAGGACGCCGAGCGCCAGTTGGTCAACCTCCGGGCCGGCACGGGCGATACCGACGCGACCAACCTGTCGCAGCTCAAGCCCGTCGTCAGCGCGCTCGGTGGGGACGCCGCCGTCAATGCGGACGGCAGCATTCGCGGCCCGAGCTACAAGATCGACGGGCAATCGTTCAGCAACGTCGGCGCCGCGCTGACGAGTCTCGACGGGCGCGTCGCGACCGTCGACGGGCGCGTCACGACCGTCGAAACCAACCTGACTACGATCCAGAACGATGTCAACGATCTCGGCACGCGAATCGACAGCGGCACGACCGGACTCGTCCGGCAAGACCCGTCCAGCCTCGCGATCTCGATCGGCGCGGACAAGGGCGGCACGTCGGTCAGCGTCGCCGGCGCCGACGGCACGCGCACGCTGACCGGCCTGTCGAACGGCACCGGCGACACCGATGCCGTGACGGTCGCGCAGCTCAAGGCAACCGGCCTGATCGACCCGAACGGCAAGCCGCTCGGCGCGATCGTCTACGACGACCTGACGCTCGGCCGCGCGACGCTCGGCGGGATCGGCGGCACGCTGCTCGACAACGTCGCGCCGGGCGCGATCACGGCAGGCGGCATGCAGGCCGTCAACGGCGGGCAGCTTTATTCGATGCAGCAGCAATTCCAGAGCCGCTTCGATTCGCTCGACAATCGCATGTCGAACCTCGAGCTCAACGGCCCCGGCACCCATCCGTCCGGCGACCACGGCAACAACTTCGCGCAGATCGGCGACGGCTCCGGCGCGACGGGATCGAACGCGATTGCGCTCGGACAGGGGTCGAACGCGTCCGGCAACGACAGCACCGCGATCGGCACCAACGCCAGCGCATCCGGTAACAACTCGGTGGCGCTCGGCACGAACTCCGTCGCGGATCGCGACAACAGCGTCTCCGTCGGCGCCCCCGGCCAGGAGCGCCAGATCACGAACGTCGCGCGCGGCACCGCGCCGACCGATGCGGTCAACGTACAGCAGTTGAACGACGAGATCGGCGGCGTGCGCAGCGATGTCGACCACTACCGGCGCGATGCGAGCGGCGGCATTGCGTCCGCCGTCGCGATCGCGAACCTGCCGCAGGCATCGCTCGCCGGCGAAAGCATGGTTTCCGTGGCAGGCGGCACGTACAGCGGGCAATCGGCGGTCGCGTTCGGCCTGTCGACCGCGTCCCGCAACGGTCGCTGGGTGGTCAAGGCATCGGGGTCGACCAACACCCGGGGCACCGTGGCCGTCGGCGCCGGCGCCGGCTATCGCTGGTAAGTCGTCGTTGCGCTGCCGGCGGCATGGCGACGCAACGAAGCAGGGGCCGGGGTTCGCGCTGCACGAACCCCGGCCCCTGCGCATTCCCGCACCTGCCGCGCGTCTCGCGGCAGTGCTCCCGCATCGTCTCGCCTACCCCCGCCCCTTCCACGGCACGACCCGCCGCTCGACCCAGCGCATCGCGAGGTCGAACAGCCACGCGATCGCGCCGATGATCAGGATCCCCATCACCACCAGGTCCGTGCGCAGGAAGCTCGACGCGTTGAGCACCATCTGCCCGAGCCCGGCCGTCGCGGCGACCATCTCGGCCGCGACGAGCGTCGTCCAGCCGAAGCCGATCGCGATCCGCAGGCCGGTGAGGATTTCCGGCAGCGCGGCCGGCAGCACCACGTGCCGCACGATCTGCGCGAAACTGCCGCCGAGCGAATACGCGGCGTTGATCTGCTCGACCGTCGCGGCCCGCACGCCCGCGCGCGCGGCCATCGCGACCGGCGCGAAGCACGCGAGGAAGATCACGACGAGCTTCGCGGTCTCGTCGATGCCGAACCAGATCACTACGAGCGGCAGGTACGCGAGCGGCGGCAGCGGCCGGTAGAACTCCAGCAGCGGATCGAGCACGCCGCGCGCGACGCGGCTCACGCCCATCAGGATGCCGGCCGGCACACCGATCGCGGTCGCCAGCACGAACGCGCCGAACACGCGCGCGGCGCTCCACAGCAGATGCTCGGACAGCGGCAGGCCGCCCTGGATGCGGCCGTGCCAGGCGTCGACGAACGCCGCCCACACGGCTTCCGGCGCGGGCAGGAACAACGGCGGCAGCCATTGCCGATACGTCGCGACCCACCACAGCACGGCCAGCGCCGCGACCGTCGCCGCGCTCAGCGCGCCCGTCCTGCCCTGCCCCGGCAGCCGGTAGCGGCGCGACGCGCGCGCGGGCCGCGCGACGGCGGCCCGCTGCGGCGCGGCGGTGCGATCCTGCTCGAAACCTGCGGCCGTGCGATCGGCCGTCCACGAATCCTGCGTGCTCATGCTGTCCCGTATTTGCAAACTGCTGATTCGACCGCGCCCGACCGACGCGCCCTGACGCGCCAGCTCGCGCATCACGCCGCTTCCCCGACCGCCGCCCCCGCCGCTTCGTCGCGATGCAGATACGCGATCAGCTTCTCCCGCCACGCAATGAAATCGGGCGACGACTTCACCGCGCGCGCGTCGCGCGATTCGACGTAGCGGCGCGCGAACGGCAGCTCGAAGGTCTCGGCGATCCGGCCCGGCCCCGGCGTCATCACGACGAGCCGCGTCGCGAGAAACAACGCCTCCTCGACGTCGTGCGTGATGAAGAACACCGTCTTGCCGGTGCGTGCCCATACGTCGAGCACGAGCGCCTGCATCGTGCCGCGCGTCATCGCGTCGAGCGCGCCCATCGGCTCGTCCATCAGCAGCACGCGCGGATCGCTCGCGAGCGCGCGCGCGATGCCGACACGCTGCTGCATCCCGCCCGACAGTTCGTACACGCGCGCATGCGCATGGTTGTCGAGCCCGACGAGCGCGAGCATCTGCCGCGCCCGCGCCTCGCGTTCGGCTTTCGACACGCGCGCGAAGCGCAGCCCGAGCGCGACGTTGTCGAGCACGTCGAGCCACGGCAGCAGCGCGTATTTCTGGAACACGACGCCGCGATCCGCGCCGGGGCCCGTCACGGGCACGCCGTCGACGCGCACCTCGCCGTGCGTCGGCGCGACGAAGCCGGCCATGCAGTTCAGCAGCGTGGTCTTGCCGCAGCCGGACGCGCCGAGCGCGACGACGAATTCGCCGGCCTCGATGCGCAGGTCGACCTGCGCGAGCGCCTGCGTCGTCGGACGCCCGCGCTCGCCCGGATAATCGACCGATACGTGACGGACTTCCAGCGTGCTCATCGGCTTCTCCGCGTCATCGTGTCGCCGCGCGCTCAGCGCGCGGCCTTCTGCACGAACTGCGGATCGACGCCGACCGAGTAGTCGGCGAGCACCGCCTGGATCGTGCCCTGGGTCTTCAGGAAAGCGGCCGTCGCCGCGAGCGACTTCGCGGCGCCCGATTGCGCGCCGCCGCCGAGCCAGGTCGGCGACGCCTGCTCGGCGGGCGTCGGGAACGCGTAGAGCGCGAGGCTCGCCGGCACGTCCTGCGCGTTCGCGCCGGACACCTTCGCGACCGCGGCAACCTGCGGCGTGCCGAGCTTCCACGCGGCTGCGTGCGCGCGGTAGTCGGCATCGGCGGCCGCGAGCACCTTGACGAAGCGCGCGACGAATTCGGGGTTGTCGCGCGCGAACTTGCGGCTCACGACGAAGCCGTCGAAGGTCGCCTTGCCGCTCTGCTTCGCGACCTGGCCGGACGTCGTCAGCACCGTGCCGGACTGCTTGACCTTCGCGAGCACCGGATCCCAGATGTAGGTGGCGTCGATGTCGCCGCGCGTCCAGGCGGCCGCGACTTCGGGCGGGCGCAGGTTGACGATCTTCACGTCGTTCGGGTTGACGCCCGCGGCCTGCAGCGCGACGAGCGTATGGAAGTGCGACGTCGACACGAACGGCACGCCGACCTTCTTCCCCTTGAGCGCGGCGACGTTCGTCACGCCCGAGCCGTTGCGCGCGACGAGCGCCTCGGCGTCGTTGATGTTGTCGAGGATCCAGAACAGCGAGATGTCGAGCCCCTGCGACAGGCCGGCCGCGATCGGGCTCGAGCCGGCCTCGCCGAGCTGCACCGAGCCCGATGCGAGCGCGCGGATCACGTCCGCGCCGCTGTCGAGCTTGCGGA
Source organism: Burkholderia sp. SRS-46 (assembly GCF_004343775.1). GTDB lineage: Bacteria > Pseudomonadota > Gammaproteobacteria > Burkholderiales > Burkholderiaceae > Burkholderia. The sequence goes on from NZ_PTXL01000006.1 coordinate 649,695, forward strand.
ACGTGACCTTGTAGCCGGTGGCCTTCTCGACTTCGCCGCTCGCCTGCGCGTAGCGCCACGGGACGACCATGTCCTGGTAGGCGATCACGACCTCGCGCGATTCGGCGTGCGCCGCGCCGAGCGCGGCAAAGGCGGTCAACGCGACGATGGCGCGGCGGACGAAGCTGAAACGGGGCATGCGGCTCTCCTTCGGGATGCGGGCGATACGGCAGGAGAGCCGACTATAGGAGGTTTGCGCACGGCGGGAGCCAACTTATCCTGCGAAGCTACCGACGCCGTTTCAGCTTTGCTTTTCACGCTGGATTGGATCGTGCGTCCGGTCGGATGGCGATTGAATTGCCGCGTCGACGACCGCCGTCGCCGCACCAACAAAAAAGCCCGCATCGCTGCGGGCTTGTTCGACTGCATCGAATCTGCAGACAAGGAAGCGCGGACGCTCAGACCACCCCCGCCCCATGCGCCTGCAGATCGGCGTGATAGCTCGAACGCACCATCGCGCCGACGGCCGCGTGCGTGAAGCCCATCTTGTACGCCTCTTCCTCGTACATCTTGAAGGTGTCCGGATGCACGTACGCGCGCACCGGCAGGTGGTGCTCGGACGGCTGCAGGTACTGGCCGATCGTCAGCATGTCGACGTCGTGCGCGCGCAGGTCGCGCATCACCTGCAGGATTTCCTCTTCGGTCTCGCCAAGGCCGACCATCAGGCCCGATTTCGTCGCGACGTCCGGATGCAGCGCCTTGAAGTCCTTCAAGAGCTTCAGCGAGTGCGCGTAGTCCGAGCCGGGGCGCGCTTCCTTGTACAGGCGCGGCACCGTTTCGAGGTTGTGGTTCATCACGTCGGGCGGCGCGGCGTTCAGGATCGAGATCGCGCGGTCGAGACGGCCGCGGAAGTCCGGCGTCAGGATTTCGATGCGCGTTTCCGGCGACTGCTCGCGCACTTCGCGGATGCACTCGACGAAGTGGCCGGCGCCGCCGTCGCGCAGGTCGTCGCGGTCGACGCTCGTGATCACCACGTACTTCAGCTTCAGCGCGCCGATCGTGCGCGCGAGGTTCTTCGGCTCGTCCGGGTCCAGCGGATCGGGGCGGCCGTGGCCGACGTCGCAGAACGGGCAGCGGCGCGTGCACTTGTCGCCCATGATCATGAACGTCGCGGTGCCCTTGCCGAAGCATTCGCCGATGTTCGGGCAGCTCGCTTCCTCGCACACCGTGTGCAGGTTGTGCTCGCGCAGGATCGTCTTGATCTCGTTGAAGCGCGAGCTGCCGGTGGCCGCCTTCACGCGGATCCACTCGGGTTTCTTCAGCCGCTCGATCGGAATGACCTTGATCGGGATGCGCGCCGTCTTCGCCTGCGCCTTCTGCTTGGCGGTCGGATCGTAGGCAGGGGTCGTCGCGGCCGAATCAGCCGGTGCGGGGGAAGCGGTAACGTCAGTCATTCGAATGTTCCAGTGCCTGCGGCTTGTCGGCGGCCGCGGATTCGCCGTCGAGGTTGGCGATCAGACGACGCACGAGCGTGTGCGCCACGTCGTTCCAGTCGGCGGCAACCTCGAGGCTCGCCATGTCGACAGTTTCCAGTCCGGCATAGCCGCACGGGTTGATCGCAAGAAATGGGCGCAGATCCATCTTCACGTTCAGGCACAGCCCGTGATAGCTGCAGCCATTGCGGATCTTCAGGCCGAGGGCCGCGATCTTCGCGCCTTCGTGCACGCCGGATGCCACGTAGATGCCGGGCGCGCCCGCCTTGCGGACCGAAGCGAGATTATACGCCGCGAGGGTTTCGATCACGGCTTCCTCGATCTTCGTCACGAGCGTGCGCACCATCAGCTTGCGCCGGCGCAGGTCGAGCAGCAGGTAGACGACGATCTGGCCGGGGCCGTGGTAGGTGATCTGCCCGCCACGGTCGACCTTGACGAGCGGCACGCCGCTGTCGGCCACCAGCAGGTGGGCCGGGTCGCCCGCCTGCCCGAGCGTGTAGACGGCCGGATGCTCGACCACCCAGATTTCATCGCCGGTGTCGGCGGTGCGCGTATCGGTGAACGCGCGCATCGCATCGAAGCTCGCGTCGTACGGCTCGACGCCGCGCCAGCGAATGGTAACCGGCTGGGCCGCAACGGCGGCGGGCGATTCGGGAGCGGCGGCAGGCGTGGGCACGATGAAAACCGGCGAGACGGACATGGGCGGTAGTTTACCGAAAACCCATGGGTCTCGCCGGCAATGGAAAGGGACGGATCGTCGGCATCCGTCCCCGGCAGGAGGCCGGTGCGTCAGACGGTGCGCCAGCCGTCGTCGAGCAGCGCGGCGACGCGCTCGCGCAGCTTTTCGAGGCCCCTGCGCGCGATCTCCTTCGGCGGCCGCGCGACCGAGAACGCGACGCAGGCGCTCTGTCCGCCCTCGGCGCTCAGCCACAGCCGCTCGCCGCGGCGCAGCTTCAGCGTCTCGCCGTCCGCGAGGAAGTAGTCGTCGACGTCGTTGCTGCGCGTGGCCCACACCGGCCCGCACTGTACCGTCAGCCGGGTGCTGCGCTGCACCTTCATCGGGACGGTTTCGCCGGGGGGAATTTCGAACGTGACGCTTGAAGAGATTTCTTGCATGATCCGCTCCGCCAAAAAATGCTTCGATGGCTACAATCGTAGTCATCTACAGGCGTCCGCCCAAACGACCAATTTTCACGTCGATGTGAGGAAAATTAGCAAATGGACCTGCGCCAGCTCCCCGCGCTGAACGCGATTCGCGCGTTCGAGGCGGCCGCCCGTCACGAAAACTTTTCGCGTGCCGCCGACGAGCTGTTCGTCACGCACGGCGCGGTGAGCCACCAGGTGCGCGCGCTCGAGGAGGAGCTCGGCGTGCAGCTGTTCACGCGCAACGGCAAGCGCCTGTGCCTGACCGACGCCGGCAGTCGCTATGCGCAGCAGATCCGCGCGGCGCTGATGATGCTCGCCGACGCCACCCGCGACGTGCGCGCGAGCGACCGCGACCGGCGGCTCGTGATCTCGATGCTGTCGTCGTTCGCGGCGCGCTTCGTGACGCCGCGCATCGGCACGTTCATCGAGCGCCATCCGGAAATCGACGTCGAGCTGCAGTCGACCAACACGCTCACCGATTTCGCGCGCGACGACGTCGACCTCGTGATCCGCTTCGGCTTCGGCACCTATCCGGGCCTGTACGTGGAGCCGCTGCTCGAGGAAGCGTTCTTCCCGGCCTGCGCGCCGACCCTGAACGGCGGCGTGCTGCCGAAGACGCCGGCCGATCTGGTGCGCTACAACCTGCTGCGCTCGGACGACGAGCTGTGGCGGCCATGGTTCGACGCGGCGGGCCTCGATACGCTGACCGAGCCGAAGCGCGGGATTCTCTACCAGGATTCGTCGAACCTGCTGCAGGCGGCGATCGACGGCCAGGGCATCGCGCTCGTGCGGCGCTCGCTCGCGATGCACGAGGTGCGCCAGGGGCGCCTCGTGCGGCTGTTCGACATCGACGGGCAGAGCCCGTGGCATTACTACCTGGTGTGCCCGCCGCCGCTGTTGCGCACGCCGCGCGTGCAGGCGTTCCGGACGTGGATCCTGCAGGAAGTCGCCGGCTTCAAGCGGCTGTGCGACGAACTGGACGCGCGTCGCGCGGCGGAGAAATCCGCCGCCGCGTGAGCGCAAGAGGAAGGTTGGAAGGGGTCAGAGCACGACCTTGACCATCGGATGGCCGGTCAGTGCGCGGTAGATGTTGTCGAGCTGCTCCTGGCTCGTCGCGCGCACGGTGATCGTGAGGCCCGTGTAGTTGCCGCCGCTCGACGCGCGCTCCTCGATCTTCTCGAGGTCGATTTCGTTGTCGTGGACACTCACGACCTTGAAGATCGTGTCCTTGAACTCCGGGTGCGCCTTACCCATGATCTTGATCGGGAAATCGCAGGGGAACTCCAGCAGCGATTCCTTCCGGGTATCGATCGCGCCGGTCAGCTCGACGGTTTTGGACGGTTCGCTCATCACTTTCTCCGGGTTAGGTCAAACTGTTCAAACTCGCGCGCCTTCGCGCGCTGGTACGCGTCGTACAACGCCGCGAATACCGGGCCGGGCTTGCCGCCCTGCACCGGCAGGTCGTCGAGCGACGTGACGGGCAGCACCTCCTTCGTCGCCGACGTGATCATGATCTCGTCGGCCGAGCGCAGCTCCACTTCGCTGATCTCGCGCGCGACGAACGGGATCCCGCATTCGTCCGCCAATTCCTCGAGCAGCGCGTAGCGGATCCCCTCGAGGATCTTGTTGCTGCGCGGCGGCGCGATCAGCTCGCCGTTCTTCACGATCCACACGTTAGACGACGAGCCTTCGGTCAGGTAGCCGTCGCGCAGCTGCAGCGTCTCGAACGCGTCGTGCTCGGCCGCATGCTGCGCCATCAGCACGTTGCCGAGCAGCGAGATCGACTTGATGTCGCAATGCAGCCAGCGGCGATCCTCGGCGGTCACGCAGCGCACGCCCTTCTCGCGCTCTTCCGCGGGCGGCACGCGCAGCGGGCTCGCCATCGCGAACACGGTCGGCACCGCATTCGCCGGGAACGCGTGGCCGCGCTTCGCGACGCCGCGCGTCACCTGAATATAGACGAGCGCGTCGCCGGCGCCGAGGCCGTCGGCGTTCGCCGCGACGACGCGCTCGATCAGCGCGCGCCAGCCCGCATCGTCGTGCGGGCTCTCGATGCCGATCTTCTTCAGGCTGCGCGCGAGCCGCGCGAGATGCTGCGCGATCCGGAACGGCACGTGCGCGCCGTCGTGCGCGTAGACGGGCACGACTTCATACACGCCATCGCCGAAGATGAACCCGCGATCGAGCACCGGCACGCGGGCTTGCGACAGCGGCACCATTTCTTCCTGCGACGAGACGCTCAGGTAGACGATCGGTTCGAATTCGGCTTGGCTCATGGCAATACCAGATGGGGATGAAGTCGTCGAAACAAAGGCCGCGATCCGCTTACTTCTTCTTGCTGAACATCAGCAGGATCGAGTCCCAGATACGGCCGAAGATACCCGCTTCCGGCACCGCCTGCAGCGCCACGACCGGGAACTGCGACAGCGTCTTGCCGTCGGCGACGATCTTCACGGTGCCGACCGGCTGGCCTTCCGCGAGCGGCGCGATCAGCGGCGCGTTCACCTCGACTTCGGTCTTGACCTTGTCGCCGAGGCCGCGCGGCACCGTCACCCACTGGTCGCCCTTCACGCCGACCTGCACGGTGTTCTCCTTGCCCTTGTAGAGGCGCGGCGTCGAGATCGCCTGGCCGCCCTTGAACAGGCGCACCGCGTCGAACGCGCTGTAGCCGTAGTTCAGCATCTTCATGCTGTCCTGCGTGCGCTCGCTTTCCTTGGTCTCGCCCATCATCACCGCGACCAGGCGGCGCGACGCGTCGGCCGCGCCCGGCATCGGACGCTTGGCCGACGAGATCAGGCAGAAGCCCGCCGCCTGCGTGTGGCCGGTCTTCAGGCCGTCGACCGTCGGGTCGAGCCACAGCAGCCGGTTGCGGTTGCCCTGGCGGATGTTGTTGTACTTGAATTCCTTCTCCGAGAAGATGCTGTAGTACTGCGGAAAATCACGGATCAGGTGGGCGGACAGCGTCGCGAGATCGCCGGCCGTCGTGTAGTGGTTCGGGTCGGGCATGCCGTTCACGTCGGCGAAGTGCGTGCCCTTCATGCCGAGGCGCTTGACCTCGTCGTTCATCATGTTGATGAACTGCGCCTCGCTGCCGCCGACCAGCTCGGCGAGCGCGATCGCCGCGTCGTTGCCGGACTGGATGATCATCCCGTACACGAGATCGTGCACCGACACCGGCTTGTTCGCCTCGATGAACATCCGCGACTCGTCGCGGCCGACGCGGCGCACGGCCTCGCTCGGCGTGACGATCTGCTCCATCGAGATCTTCTTCTTGTCGAGCGCCTCGAACACGAGGTACGCGGTCATCAGCTTCGTCAGCGACGCCGGCTCGACGCGCTCGTCCGCATTGCCCGACGCGAGCACGGTGTTGCTGGTCGCATCGACGAGCACCCACGAGCGCGCGTTCACGCCCGGCGGCGGCACCGCGCCCGGCATGTAGGTCGCGGGAGCGCCGGTCGCTTCGGGCGCGGCGGCCGGCGCGGCATGCGCGGCCTTGGCCTTGGCGGCGGGCTTCGCCTCGGCGGCGACGATCGTCGACGCAAGCGCGACGGGCAGCATCACGCCGAGCGCGACGTTGCGCACGGCCACGCTGAGGGTGGTGGAGGAAGCGAGGGACTTGAGGCCTTGGGAGGACAAACGCATGATCGATTCAGGCTGATGGCAGAAAGTGCGGCGCGCAACACGCGCCGGTTGAATGGCAGGGCGGCGGGCGTTTCGGCCTGCGCCTGAATCGTCAGGCGATGCGAAACGCGCCGGTTGGACTCGTGCGGACGCGTTCGGTTCGCCGTCGGCGCGGCGTGCGCGGCGGCGGCGAAACGAGCGCCGCATGGGCCCGGCCGGGCCGCGGGCGACGCGAAATCCGGCCATTATACGTGGCTGCGGCGGGCGTTTTCGTGAATGCGGCGCCGTTCCAACGCATGCGGGCCGCGCGACGACCGCATCGGCCGGATACGCAGGACATCTATCGAAGGGAGATGAAAGGCACGCGCAGGCGGCGTGCAAGTCGCCGCTCCGCGCTGCGGGAAGCGCGACCGGGAACGCGACGCGCGCCGCCCGCCCCCGTGCCGCGGCGATACGCCGCTTACCGCCACGCGTCGACGACGACGCGCTTCAGCACATGCAGCTTGCGATGGAAGAAATGCTCGGCGCCGGGAATCACGACGACCGGCAGCTCCTGCGGCCGCGCCCAGTCGTAGACGGACGCGATCGGCACCGTGTCGTCGGTCTCGCCGTGGATCACGAGCGTGTTCTCCGGCACGTCGGCGACCTGCCAGCGGCTCGCGGCCGTGCCGACGAACACCATCCGCTCGATCGTCTGGCCCGCGTCGCGCAGCCGCCTGGCGACGTGCGACAGCACGAAGGTGCCGAACGAGAAGCCGGCCAGCACCAGCGGCAGATCCGCGAGGCCCGGCTGCGCGCGCATGTGCGCGAGCACCGCGAGCAGGTCGTCGGCCTCGCCCGAGCCGTTGTCGTGCACGCCCTCGGTCGCGCCGACGCCGCGGAAATTCGACCGGTAGACGATGTAGTTGAGCTGGACGAGCGTGCGCGCGAGCGTCTGCGCGACCTTGTTGTCCATCGTGCCGCCGAACAGCGGATGCGGATGCGCGACGAGCGCGATGCCGCGCGGCGCGGCGCTGCCGTCGCGCACCGCGTCCGGCAGGTCGACGGCGATCTCGATCTGGCCGACCGGGCCGGCGATCAGCGATTTCTGCGTATGTACGTTCATGCGTCGGGCCGGCTCGCTCAGATCTTCAGGCGTTCGACGACCTGGCCGTCGCGCAGGTGCGATTCGACGATCTCGTCGATGTCGGCCTTGTCCACGTACGTGTACCAGGTGCCTTCCGGATAGACGACCATCACGGGCCCCTCCTCGCAGCGGTCGAGGCAGCCCGCCTTGTTGATGCGGACCTTGCCGGGCCCCGCGAGGCCGAGCTCCTTCACGCGCTTTTTCGCGTATTCCTGCATGGTCTGCGCGTCGCACTGCGCGCAGCTCGGACGTTCGGCGCCGGGCTCGCGCTGGTTCAGGCAGAAGAAGACGTGGTGCTGGTAGTAGGAATCCATGATGGGTGACGGCGTGCGGCGCGGCGGCAAGGCCGGGCCGGCGGTGGCGGGTGAATGGTGCGGACGATTATAGCGAGCGGCGCGCGTGGCTGCCGGCCCCGCTGCCCGGGCCGCCACCGGTCAGCGGCGCAGCGCGGCCGGCAGCCACGCGCGCTCGACGCGCTGCCCGAGCCAGATCAGCGTCGCATAGGGCCAGATCCATGCGAGCCAGCGCGCGATGCTGTTGAAGTGCACGTAGCGGCCTTGGCGCCAGCCCGCCAGCGTGTAGTCGAAGAACGGGTTGACGGGCAGCAGGTTCACGAGCGCGACGCCGGCGCACAGCGCGGCGGCCGCGAGCGCGGCCCGCCATGCGCCGGGCAGGTACAGCGCGACGAGCGCCGCCGCGAAGCCGAGCTCGATGCCGAGCCGCGCGCCGGGCGTCGCCCACACGACGACGAGCCAGGTGGCCGACTGCATGTACGTCGCGGCGGATTTCAGCACGAGCGTCGCGGCGACGAACGCGATCAGCAGCCGCACGCGCGGCGCGCGCGGCCGCATCGCGAGCGACGCGACCGCGAGTGCCGGAAACAGCATCAGCCCGCCGAGCACGGCTTCCCACGCGGAATCGGACAGCCAGCCGTCGACGCGCTGCGGCCAGTCCGTCACCTGCCACGCGGCCGGCAGCCACGCGAGCAGCGCGTCCTGCATCGACACGTCGGCGCGCTCCCACAGCGCGGCCGGCCAGTCGCCGATACCGAACAGGAACGGGGAAGGAAAAAGGATCGCGAACGGCCACAGCACGGCCAGCAGCAGCGGCGTCGCGCCGTCCGCCTCGAACCATGCGAAGCGCAGCCGCCTGAGCACGCCGCGCTCGAGCAGCGCGCCGGTCGCCGGCGCGACGAGCGCCGCGCCGAGCAGTGCGCCGAGCGCATTGGCGGCGAGATCGAGATTCGACGCGACGCGCGTCGGCAGGTAGGTCTGCAGCGCCTCCATCGACGCCGACAGCAGCGCGCCGAGCGCCGCGGCGATCAGCGTCGCGCCGACCCCGCGCCGGCGCGGGTGCAGCGCAAGCACCGCGAGCGCGCCGAACGGCAGGTAGCCGAGCACGTTCGTGACGACGTCGAACGCGGTCACGTAGCGCTGCATCGGCGCGAACAGATAGTCGAAGGGCCCGATGCCGAGCGCGACCCAGCCGTCGAACGGATACAGCGACGCGTACACGATGAGCACCGCGTACGCGGCGCAGGCCTGCCGCGCCAGCGTCGACGCGCGGTGCGCGCCGGGCGCGTTCATCGCGAGCGCGGCCCGCGTGTCACGGCGTGCCCGCGTAGGCCTGCATGCCGACCCACGCGGCGATCTGCGACACCAGATCGTCGCTCGCCGTCGCGAGCGCCCGCGCGCCGCCGGCGGCGTCGGGCGTGCTCGACGGCGCGCGCGCGACGAACGTGCGCTGGCCGAGCACCTTGCCGTCGAGCGTGAGCGTCGCGCGCGCGGTCACCGCGCCGTGGCTCTGCGCCTCGCCGTCGAACACCTGCTCGAACTCGTTCAGATCGATCTTGAGGGTCGGCGCGCGCACGCCGTCGGAGCCTTCGAGCACCGCGCCGCGCGACGACAGCGCGCCGCGCAGCCGCTGCGTGAGCAGTTGCGCGGGCGGCGCGGTCCAGCGGCTGTCGCGGTACACGGCGGTGCGCTGCGCATCCGCGTACGCGAGCCGGTACACGAACTTGTCGGAATCGAGCGCGTCGGGCGCGGCGACGTCGAGCACCTTCAGCGCGGGGCCCGTGCCGGCGGTCGCGATCGATGCGGCCGGGCCGAGGTCGTAGCGGATGTTCGACAGCGCCGCGCGCTCGCTGGCGCAGCCGGCGGCGAGCGTGAGCGCCAGCGCCGCCAGCGCGGCCGCGGCCGGGCGCAGCGCGCGGGCAAGGGTTCGGGACATGACGTGTTCCTGCATGAAGATTCTCGGTTCGATGTCAGTGGCCGGCCGCGGCACCCGGCCAGGCGAAGCCCGCCTCGCCCGGCCCGGGCGCTGGGCCCGGTGCGCCGAACAGCAGGCTGCGCGGATTGCGGCCGAGCTCGCCCGCGACGTCCTTCAGCTGCCGCGACGCGTCGCCGACGCTCGCCGCCAGCGCGTTGAAGCGCGGCAGCGTGTCGTACTGCACGCGCGCGTTCAGCTCGTTCAGCGCGACGCCGATCTGCTCGGCCGCCGTGCCGGCCTTGTTCAGGTTCGCGACGAGCGGGCCGTTCGGCTGCAGCATCGTGTTCGCCGACACCATCGCGCGGTTCACCTCGCGCATCGTCGTCGGCAGCTCGGCCACCGCCGGCGCGAGCTGCTTCGACAGCGCCGTCGCGCCGTCCGCCGCGTGCTGCATGCTCTCCGCCGTCGCGCGCAGCTGCTCGCGCATCTCGGGCGACATCAGCTCGTTCGCGCTCTTCGCCGCCTGCTCGAGCTGCCGCAGCAACTCGTCGCCGCGCTGCTGGATCTGGTCGAACAGGCTCGGGTGCATCGGGATCTGCGCGACCGCCTTCGGCGACGTCGGCAGCGGCGACAGGTCGCGCCCGGTGTCGTCGAGCTGCACGAACGCGATGCCCGTCACGCCCTGGAAGCCGAGGCTGCCGAACGTCGACTGCGTGATCGGCGCGGTCTTGTCGACCAGGATGCGGATCCGGATCTGGCCCGGATGCGAGCGGTCGAAGCCGATCGACTGCACCTTGCCGACGTCGAGGCCGCGAAAGCGCACCGCCGCGTCCGGGAACAGCCCGGTGACGTTGGTGCGCGCCATCAGGTCGTACGGGATGCGCACGGTACGGTCGACGTTGAACCAGACCACGACGGCCGCGATCACGAGCGTCAACGCGATCGTGAACAGCCCGGCCCAGAACGCGTGTGATTTGTTTTCCATTCGCAGGTTCCCTTCTGACTACAGCTCGACGCTCGACGGCGCCGGTTCGAGGGCCGCCTTCGGCAGCTTCGCGCGCCGCTCGGGCGGCAGCGCCTGCAGCGCGCGCCGGCCGCGCAGCCCCAGAAAATATTCGTGGATGAACGGATGGTCGACGTTCGCGACCTCCTCGACGGGCGCCGCGACCAGCACCTTGCGATCGGCGAGCACCGCGACGCGCGTCGACAGCGCGACCATCGTGTCGAGATCGTGCGTGACCATCACGACGGTCAGCCCGAGCGTGCGGTGCAGCGTCGCGATCAGCTCGACGAATTCCTCCGACGCCTGCGGATCGAGCCCAGCCGTCGGCTCGTCGAGGAACAGCAGCTCCGGCTCGAGCGCGATCGCGCGCGCGATGCCGACCCGCTTCACCATCCCGCCCGACAGCGCGGCCGGCATCTTCGACGCGTGCTTGCACGGCAGCCCGACCATCTCCAGCTTCAGCATCACGATGTCGTTCAGCAGGTCGGGCGGCACGCGGCCGAGCTCGCGCAGCGGCTGCGCGACGTTGTCGAACACCGTCATCGACGAGAACAGCGCGCCCTGCTGGAACAGCATGCCCGAACGGGTGCGCATCACGCGCGAGGTCGCCGCGTCGATCTTCGACGTGTCCGCGCCGAACACCTTGATGGTGCCGGAGGTCGGCCGCTCGAGGCCGAGGATCTGCCGCACCAGCGTGGTCTTGCCCGAGCCAGAGCCGCCGACGATCGACACGATCTCGCCGCGCTTCACGTCGAAATCGAGCTTCTGGTGAATGATGTTGCGCCCGTAGCGCTTGGTCAGGTTGCGCACCTCGATCACGCGCTCGTCGGGCGCCTGCGCGCCGGCCGTCGCGGCGCCGGCTGCCGGTTGGATCGGCGTGTTCATCCCAGCCCCACGTTCTGGAACAGCATCGCGAACACCGCGTCGGCGAGGATCACGACCGTGATCGACGTGACGACCGACGTCGTCGTGCCTTCGCCGAGGCTCTGCGAGTTCGCCTTGATGCGGAAGCCGAAATGGCACGCGACGAGCGCGATCAGCATCCCGAACACCACCCCCTTGCCGAGGCCGATGTACAGGTTCGCGATCGGCACGACGCCCGGCAGCGAACGCATGAAGTAGTTGAAGTCGATGCCGAGCGCGAGCTTCGCGGCAACCGCGCCACCCGTGAGCGCGACGATGTTGGTCCACATCACGAGCAGCGGCATCGCGACGCCGAGCGCGAGCACCCGCGGCAGGATCAGCCGCAGCCCGTGCGGGATGCCCATCACGCGCATCGCGTCGAGCTCCTCCGTCACGCGCATCACGCCGATCTGCGCGGTGATCGCCGAGCCCGAGCGGCCGGCGACGAGGATCGCCGACAGCACCGGGCCGAGCTCGCGGATCACCGACAGCCCGAGGATGTTCACGATGTAGCGGTTCGCACCGAAGGTCTGCAGCTGCTGCGCGGACAGATAGCTCAGCACGATGCCGATCAGGAACGCGACCAGCGCGGTGATCGGCAGCGCCTGTGCACCGGCGCTGTAGATGTTCGCCGACGTTTCCTTCCACGGCATCGTCTTCGGCCGGCGCAGCACCGACAGCGCGTCGAGGATCACCCGGCCGAACATCGCGATGCCGCCCTGCAGGTGCTCCGCGAACGTGAACAGCGCCCGGCCGAGGCGCGTGACGGGATCGAAGCGGGCCACGCGCTCGGGCGCCTCGCGCTGGCTGTCGAGCCGCTCGATGCGCTCGAAGATCGTGCGCTGCGTGTCGGTGAGCGCGATGCCGGACGGCAGGCTGCGGCCCCAGACGCGCCACAGCGCCTGGCCGCCGACGTGGTCCATCCGCTCGATCGCGGACAGGTCCCATTCGCGCACGCGTTCTTTCGCCAGGCCGGCGACGCGGCGCACGACGCCGCGATTGCGCGCCAGCGCCAGCGCCGTCCACTGCCCGGACAGGCGCACGGTCGGGCCCTGGCCGCCAGCGTCGACCGACAGGCCGGGAGGGGTTTCGAAATCCAAGGCGGCTTGTTTGCAATAGGGTGACAGCGGCCATTGTAGCGAACCGCCCGCCGCCGCGACGTGAGGATTTCCGCCGGGGTGCGCAGGCGATCCGGCCGCCGGGGTGCCGGCGCGCCATGCCGCCGGACGGCGCCCGCCATGCCCCGCCGCAGGGCAGCGGGCGGCCGCCTTCCGGCACGCCGTCGCACGCCTTTCATTCCTCCGTCACGAATCCTTTCGATACTCTCACGCGCCGCACCGCAGGCCGTCGGTGCGCGCACCGCTTTTCGTGCGGACCACGACAACACAGAACACCAACCAGGACAACCGATGCGACTCCCCTCGCTTCCCAGCCATCGCGCGCCGGCAGCCGCCGCGCTCGCGAGCCTCGCCTTGCTCGCCGCCTGCAACGGCGACGACATCACCGCCCCGCCCGCCTCGCAGGCGCCCGTGGGCACGAAGGCGACCCTTGCGCTGCTCGAGACGACCGATCTGCACACCAACGTGGTGTCGTATGACTATTTCAAGCTCGCGGCCGACAACTCGCTCGGCTTCGAGCGCGTCGCGACGCTGATCGCGCAGGCGCGCGCGCAGTATCCGAACACGCTGCTGCTCGACAACGGCGACACGATCCAGGGCACCGCGCTCGCCGACTACCAGGCGCTCGTGAACCCGGTCGGCTGCGACCAGACGCTCGCGATCTACAAGGTGATGAACGCCGCCAGGTTCGACGGCGGCGGGATCGGCAACCACGAATTCAACTACGGGCTGCCGTACCTGTCGCAGGTGACCGGCAACACGTTCGACGTCGACGGGCTGCCCGCGCCCGCGCAGCAGAAGAAGTGCGCGGGCCCGGCGTTCCCGCAGGTGCTCGCGAACGTGATCAGCGCGCGCACCAACGCGCCGCTGTTCACGCCGTACACGATCCTCACCCGCACGGTGAGCGCGATCGCGCCGGACGGCAGCACGGTCAGCGCGCCGGTCAAGATCGGCATCATCGGCTTCACGCCGCCCGCGATCATGAACTGGGACAAGCGCTGGCTCGACGGCAAGGTCTACACGACCGGCCTGAAGGAAGCGGCCGAGAAGTACGTGCCGGAGATGCGCGCGAAGGGCGCCGACCTCGTCGTCGCGATCTCGCACGGCGGGCTCGACAACTCGGCGTACTCGCCGACGATGGAGAACGGCAGCTGGTGGCTGTCGACCGTGCCGGGCATCGACGCGATGCTGATCGGCCACTCGCACCAGGTGTTCCCGGACGCGAACAGCACCGTGCCGCAGTTCAACCTGCCGGGCGTCGACAAGGTCAAGGGCACCGTCAACGGCGTGCCGACCGTGATGGCGAACTTCTGGGGCAAGCACCTCGGCGTGATCAAGCTCGGCCTCGCGTTCGACGGCAAGACCTGGAGCGTCGACAAGTCGCAGACCACCGTCGAGGCGCGCGCGATCCAGAACGCCGACAAGAGCTACGTCGCCGCCGATCCGTCGGTCGCGGCCGCGATCGCCGCCGAGCACCAGGCGACCATCAACTACGTGAAGACGCCGATCGGCTCGACCGACTACCGGATGACCTCGTATTTCGCCGACGTCGGCGATCCGGGCGCGATCCAGATCGTCAACGAGGCGCAGGCCGACTACGTGAAGACCTACGTGCAGGCGAACCTGCCGCAATACGCGTCGCTGCCGGTGCTGTCGGTCAGCGCGCCGTTCAAGAGCGGCTTCGGCGGCGGCAACGACTTCACCGACGTCGCGCCGGGCGCGCTCGCGATCAACAACGCGGCCGACCTGTACCTGTATCCGAACACCGTGTACGCGGTGAAGGTGAGCGGCGCGGACGTGAAGAACTGGCTCGAGACGGCCGCGAAGCGCTTCAACCGGATCGACCCGACGCAGGCGAGCGTCCAGAAGCTCGTCAGCAGCTTCCCCGGCTACAACTTCGACATGTTCACGTCGCCCGACCTGACCTACGAGATCGACGTCACGCAGCCGGTCGGCAGCCGGATCAGGAACCTCGCGTACAAGGGCGCGCCGATCGACCCGAACGCGCAGCTCATCGTCGCGACCAACAACTACCGCGCGAGCGGCGGCGGCAACTTCCCGGGCCTCGACGGCAGCAAGACGATCTTCGCGTCGCCGGACGCGAACCGCGACGTGCTGATCGCGTTCATCAAGAAGCGCGGCGCGATCACCCGCGCGGCGGACGGCGCGCAGCGCAGCTGGCGCTTCACGAAGCTCGCGAGCTCGGTCGCGCACGTGCAGTTCGCGTCCGCGCCGAACCGCCTCGCCGACGCGGCGGCAGCCGGCCTCGTCGGCATCACGCAGGTGGCGGCCGACGACGGCTCGGGCAAGAACCTCGCCACCTACGAGATCGACCTGACGCAATGAGGCACGCAATGCGACCGATCCGCACGATGCGGCCCGCCGAGGCCGGCCTGGCCGGCGCCGCGCGGCGCCTGCTGCGCGTGAAACTCCCGCCGGCCGCGCTGCTCGGCGCGGCGGCGGCGCTCGTGGCCGCCGCCGTCGCGGCCGGCGGCTGGCGCGGCGCCGGCCCCGCGCCGAGCACCGCGCAGCTCGACGAATGGCAGGCGATGGTCACGCAGGCCACCGAACCGCGCGCGCTCGCCCGGCTGCGCGACCTCGCGCGCGCGGGGTCGGGCGGCGCGCAGGCGGCGCTCGGCGTCGCGCTCGCCGAGGCCCGCGAGCCGGGCCTGCGCGACGAAGGGCGCGGCTGGCTCGAAACCGCCGCGCAGGGCGGCGACGCCGCGGCCGCGCGGCGCGCGCAGTTCGCGCTCGGCAAGGCGCTGCTGCTCGGCAGCGGCGGCCAGCCGAAGGACTATGCGCGGGCCCGCGCGCTGCTCGGCGCGGCGGCCGGGCACGGCGATCCGGCCGCGGCCTACTACCTCGGCCTGATCTACCGCAGCGGCTACGGCACGGCCGCCGATCCGGCGCAGGCGGCGCGCTGGTTCGAGCAGGCGTCGCGCGCGGACATCCCGGCCGCCGACTTCATGCTCGCGAACGCGTATCGCGACGGCAGCGGCGTGCCGCGCGACGAATCGCGCGCGTTCGCGCTGTACCGGCGCGCGGCCGAGCACGAGCTGCCGGAAGCGGTGCAGACGCTCGCGATGGCCTATCGCAACGGCGAGCTGGGGCTCAAGCCCGACGCGGACGCGTTCCACGCGCAGTGGATCGAGACCGCGCATGCGCTGAAGCATCCGGTCGTCGCGCCGTGACGATTCGCGTGCGCGCACGCGTGCGAACCCACGGAGCCGCGGCGGCCTGACGCGCATGACCTGACGTCCCGCGCATCGATCGCCCGGAAGCGGCATCGATCGCGGGGCGCGGGCGCGCGCGCCGGTCGATCTGCGCGCGGCGATGCCTTACCATGCCGCCTCACAATAAAACCTGAGAGGACCGCATCCATGTCGCATCGCCTGTCCGGCCTTCGCGCCGCCGTCGGCGCCATCGCCGCCGCCCCGTTCGTCGCGCTCGCCGCGCCGCCCGCCCATCCCGATATCTTCAACGCCGCGATCTGCAAGCCGCCGCTTACGTCGAACCTGATGAGCGCGATCTACGACACCGTCAAGGCGAACGATCCGAAGCCGGACGAGTCGATGTTGGGCGCCGCGGTGTTTCGTCTGCCGGAGCCGATCCGTCGGGACGGCTTCACGACGCAGAACGTCGTGTTCACCAGTACGGGGATCGGCGTGCTCGTGGACGGCGAAGTCGCCGGCCAGCTCGCGGAACGCTACACGCTCGCCCGCGAGAAGGGCCACCTGCTGGGCGCGTCGTCGGTCGGCTACTCCCGCCGGCTGACGGTCCGCGGTCCGGGCGGCGCGCTGATCCTCGTGTCGGCCCGCCAAGGCCCGGCACTGAAGGGCAAGACGCTGCTTGCCTGCGAAATGACGTCCGAGGAAGACATCAAGGCGCTGGAGCAGATGGAAAAGCGCTAAGCCGCACGGCGGCGCACCGGCGCCGCTCGCGTGCGGGCCGCCGCACCTCGCCCCGCATGTCGCCCGCGCCGCGCCGCGCGCGGCTTCGCCCCCTGTCGCTACAATAAGAGCCATGAACGCCCCCACCTCCTCCGACACGCCCGAATCCGGCGACCCGCACATCGCGCGCGGCCGCCTCGAGGCGCACCTGGACGCCACGCCGCGCGCGTGGCCGCTCGACATCGTCGCCGCGACCGGCTCGACCAACGCCGACCTCGCCGCCCGCCTGAAGGCGCTGCCGCGCACCGCGAACGCGTTGCCCGCGCCGCTCGTGCGCGTCGCGTTCGAGCAGACGGCCGGCCGGGGCCGGCAGGGCCGCCCGTGGTTCGCGCAGCCCGGCAACGCGCTGCTCTGCTCGGTCGGCTGCATCGTGCCGCGCCCGGTCGACGCGCTCGGCGGGCTGAGCATCGCGATCGGCGTCGCGCTCGCCGAAGGGCTCGCCGCGCTGCCGCTCGACGGCCGCAGCGGCGTCGCGCTCAAGTGGCCGAACGACCTGCTGCTGACCGCGACCGACGCCGGCACGCAGCGCATCGTCGGCAAGCTGGCCGGGATCCTGATCGAAACGGTGTGGACGACGGCCGACGCGACCGCCGTCGTGATCGGCTTCGGCGTCAACGTGCGCGGTGCGGAAACCGTCGCCGCGCAGGTCGACGCGCAGCGCGCGCGCGAAGCGTCGCTCGCGGGCGCGCTGCCGCCCGCCGCGCTGTCGTCCGCGTGGTCGTCCGCGAACCTCACCGATGCGCTCGCCGCCGCGCTGAACGCGCTGACGCCCGCGCTCGCGCAGTTCGCGACCGACGGGCTCGCGCCGTTCCTGCCGCGCTGGCATGCGCGGCATGCTTACGCGGGCCGCGAAGTGGTGCTGCTCGAGCAAGGCGTCGAGCGCGCCCGCGGCCTCGCGACCGGTATCGACGCGGCGGGCCAGCTGCTGCTCGAGACGCCCGCCGGCGTGCAGGCGATCGCGGCCGGCGACGTGTCGCTGCGCGAGGCGCAATGAGCGCACCGGTCCTGCTGATCGACGCCGGCAACAGCCGGATCAAGTGGGCGCTCGCCGACGCACGGCGCAACCTGGCCGAGACCGGCGCATTCGGCCATGCGCGCGACGGCGGCGGCGATCCGGACTGGTCGGCGCTGCCGCGCCCGCGCGGCGCGTGGATCTCGAACGTCGCCGGCGCGGACGTGGCCGTGCGGCTCGACGCGCTGCTCGACGCCCGCTGGCCGGGCCTGCCGCGCACGACGATCCGCGCGTGCGCCGCGCAGTGCGGCGTGACGAACGCCTACACGACGCCCGACCAGCTCGGCAGCGACCGGTGGGCCGGGATGATCGGCGCGCACGCGGCGTTTCCGGGCGAACCGCTGCTGATCGCGACGTTCGGCACCGCGACGACGCTCGAGGCGCTGCGCGCGGACGGCCGCTTCACGGGCGGGCTGATCGCGCCGGGCTGGGCGCTGATGATGCGCGCGCTCGGCACGCACACCGCGCAGCTGCCGACGCTGACGGCGGACATCGCGAGCGGCCTGCTGGCCGGCGCGCAGGCGGCGCCGTTCCAGGTCGACACGCCGCGCTCGCTGTCGGCCGGCTGCCTGTATGCGCAGGCCGGGCTGATCGAGCGCGCATGGCGCGACCTGAACGACGCGTGGCAGGCGCCGGTGCGGCTCGTGCTGGCGGGTGGCGCGGCGGACGAGGTCGCGCGCGCGCTGACGGTGCCGCATACGCGGCACGATGCGCTGATTCTGTCCGGCCTCGCGCTGATCGCCGCGGAATCCGCCGCGCACGGTTGATGCCGGCCGCCTGCGCGCGCTGCGCGCCGATGGACCGCACACACTGAATCGCCTGCCGATGGCAGGCTCGATGGGATGACGAAAGGAGTGTCGACGATGCTGCGCTGGCTGATCGCTGTTCTCTTTCTCGCCAACATGCTCGCGCTGGTGGTGATGCGCGGCGTGTTCGGGCCGCTGCCCGCGGCCGGCCCGCGCGAGCCGGGGATGCTGTTGCGGCAGGTGCGGCCCGACGCGCTGCGCGTCACGCCGCTCGCGCAGGCGTCCGACCAGCCCGTCGTCGGCGGCCCGATCGCGCCGCCCTCCGTGGCCGCCGTACCGCTCGCGGCATCCGCGCCGGCGCCGTAACCCCGGCCCGGCGCCGTCTGCTTACGGCTGCTGCGCGCGCACCTTGTTCAGCAGCGCGGTGGTCGAGCGGTCGTGCTCGAACGGGATCGCGAGCGCGCGGCCGCCCCAGCCGCGCACCAGCGCGGATTCCGGCAGCGCATCCATGTCGTAGTCGCCGCCCTTCACGAGGATGTCCGGACGGACGGCCTCGATCAGCGAAACGGGCGTCTGCTCCTCGAATTTCACGACCCAGTCGACGCTTTCGAGCGCCGCGAGCAGCGCCATCCGGTCGTCCTCGCGGTTGATCGGCCGGTCGTCGCCCTTGCCGAGCATGCGCACCGACGCGTCGCTGTTGACGCCGACGATCAGGCACGCGCCGAGCGCTTTCGCGTCGGCGAGATAGGTGACGTGGCCGCGATGCAGGATGTCGAACACCCCGTTCGTAAACACGACGGGCGACGGCAGCGATGCGCGCAGCGCGACGAGGGCGTCGCGGGTGATCAGCTTGCGTTCGAATGTGGCGGGCATGATGGATGGTGGCAGGCGGTAGGTAGTGAACGGCGTGCGCGGCGCGCACGCCCAAGAAAAAGCCCGCCGGACAGGCCTGGCGGGCTTCGTGTCGCGATCGCCGCCGGCCCGGGCCGGCAGGCGCAGCGGCGTCAGGCCGGCTGGGCGGCCGACGAACCGTTCTCGGACTGCAGGCGGACGGTGACTTCCTTGCGATACCGGTTGAGCTCCTGCGCGGTCGCGAAGGTGCGCTCGAACAGGATCGACAGGTTGTGCAGGATGCGCTCGACGACCTTCTTCTCCCACTCGCCGTCGAAGCGGATCTGCTCGTCGAGCCAGCGCTCGAGCCACTCCGGATCGGGCAGGCGCGACTGCACGGTGTCGCGCGGGAACAGCGCCTGGTTCACGTGCAGGTTGGTCGGGTGCAGCGGCTTCTCGGTGCGGCGCGCCGATGCCATCAGCACGCCGATCTTCGCGAACGCCGCGCGCGCGACGTCGCCGCAGTTCGACAGCGCCTTCTTCATGTAGCGCAGGTACGCGCCGCCGTGGCGGGCTTCGTCACGCGAGATCGTTTCGTAGATGTGCTTGATGACCGGCTCGGTGTGCCAGTCGGCCGCGCAGCGGTACCAGTGGTTCAGGCGGATCTCGCCGCAGAAGTGCAGCATCAGCGTCTCGAGCGGCGGCGCCGGATCGAACGCGAAGCGCACCGCGTGCAGCTCCTCCTCGGTCGGCACCATCTCGGGCTTGAAGCGGCGCAGGTATTCCATCAGCACGAGCGAGTGCTTCTGCTCCTCGAAGAACCACACGCTCATGAATGCGGAAAAGTCGCTGTCGTGCTGGTTGTCGCGCAGGAACATCTCGGTCGCGGGCAGCGCCGACCATTCCGTGATCGCGTTCATCTTGATCGTCTTCGCTTGCTCGTCGGTGAGCAGCGAGGCGTCGAACTTGTCCCACGGAATGTCCTTCTCCATGTCCCAGCGGACGGCTTCGAGCGACCTGTAAAGTTCCGGATAAAGCATGGTGTTCATGATGGTCCCACCCCTGTTCTGCGCAATGCGACTTCTCTAAACGTGACCGGTACAGCAAATACGCATGGCGATGCGCTTTTTGCAACCAAGACTCTAATTTTACGCGTGAAACCGGCCCCCGGACGCACGTTGCGTATCCGGCAGCCGCGCGGCCGCGTCAGCCGCACGTGGGGCACGCTGCGTGCCGCGCTCCGCTCGAACGGAACCGACCGCGCGTGCCTGAGTGGGGGCCGGCGCTGGCCGGCTTCGCTGGCGAGCCCGTCCGCGGGCCCCTCGCGGGGCGCCCGATCGGCAGGCTGCTCGATATGGTTTATTCGGCGGCGGCCATGATAGCACGCGTGCATGACGGTTCCGAGACGGGATTCCAGGCGCGTTCCGACCGCCGCGATGCGGCGATCCGTCGCGCCCCTGCCGCGTCGCGAAAACGTTACCAACCGCGTCAGACCCGCAATTCTCCGGCCGCCTGCCCGTCGGGCGACGGCGCGCCCGCACCGTCCGCGCGCGCGATCCAGCCGGCCAGCGTGTCGCGCTGCGCGCAGCCGTCGCGATAGCCGAGCTCGATCAGCTCGCGCGCGAACGCCTCCTCGAACAGCAGGTAGCTCGCGAACGACGCGCCGGCGGGCTGGCTGCCGCCGACAGCGCCGAGCAGCCCGCGCACGCTGAGCGGCAACTGCTTCAGGTGCTTCGCGGCGATCAGCTCGATGCGCTCGGACGGCGCGATCGCGAGCACGTCGACGTGCCGCCAGCCGCTGTCCACTTCGATCTGGTGCGGCAGGTGCGTGATCATCCGGTTGATGTGCTCGATGCGCTCGATGTCCGAGCCGATCGAGTCGAGGAACACGCTCGCGAGCACCTGCTGGCCGATCTGCGCGAGCGACGGGTAGCCGCGCACGAAGCCGCCGCCGTTCACCGGGATCTCCGGCCGCGGGTCGGCCGCGCCGACGACGACGATCCGGTCCGCGCCGAAGTGGATCGCCGGCGACAGCGGCGCGATCTGGCGGATCGAGCCGTCGCCGAAGTACTCGATCTGGCCGTCGAGCACGAGCGGCACGGCCGGAAACACGAACGGAATCGCCGACGACGCGAGCAGGTGCGACGCCGACAGGTCGACGAGCCGCGCGGTGCGCTGCGCGCGCCGCCATGCCTGGATCGGCTCGGCCGCCTGGTAGAAGGTCAGGTGGCGGCCGCTCGAGTAGCTGAGTGCCGTGACCGCGAGCGCGTGCAGCGTGCGCGCCTCGAGCATCTGCTCGATCCGGTGGAAGCTCAGCTCGCGCTGCAGCAGATGCGCGAGCGGCGCGTTGTCGAGCAGGCCGCGCGGCGAACGGCGGGCCGCCCAGCCGAAGCTCATCGCCGCGAGCCAGCGCGCGCCCGCGGCGGCGACGCCGAGCCAGTCGGTGCGATACACGTAGTCGGCGCGCAGGTGCTCCCAGAATTCGAGCAGGCGCCGCACGCCGTGCGGGAAATCGTCCGCGTGGCTCGCGATCGACGTCGCGTTGATCGCGCCGGCCGACGAGCCGCACACGACCGCGAACGGCAGCGTGCGCCGCTGCGGATCGGCCTCGAGCGCGATCTCGGCCAGCGCCTTCAGCACGCCGACCTGATACGCGGCGCGCGCGCCACCGCCCATCAGTACGAGCGCGAGCCGCATCGTTCGACCTGCTACACGGGCCGTCGCGCCGCTATGCCGAGCGCTTCGGCGGACGGCTCGCCGGCGTCGACGCGGCGGCCGCGCGCGCCGCGGCCGAGCCGCCGGGCTTCGCGCGCTTCGCGGCGGGCTTGCGCGGCGCGAAG
>NZ_PTXL01000007.1 GCF_004343775.1 Burkholderia sp. SRS-46
ATTTTTAAAGAGCGTTTCTGCGAGAAATTCGGCGTTGGCCTTGTTTCCCAGCAGCGCTGCGTTTTCAGCAGCAGAGAAGCGAGATTATGAACCGTGTTTCGCAGTTCGTCAACAACTTTTTTACTACTTCGTTGCGACTGCGGGGTTCTTCTTCTCAGCCAGCCGCGCGTCCCATCCTGCGACACACCACCAGCTTCGCTTCCCCTTCCGCGCTGCGTTTCCGTTAGCGCGAAAGAGGCGTGATTCTAGGCAGCCCGCGCGAGATGCGCAAGGGGTTTCGTGAAATAAATTCAAAATCCCCCGTGCGCTGCCGCGCACGGGCTCGCTCTATATATAGAGCGAGCCCCGCTGCTCACAACTCGTCACTTCCCGGCGACCAGCGCCTGCAGCCGATCGACCGGCACCGCATCGGCCATCGCCGCATAGCCGGCGTCGCTCGGATGAATACCGTCGCCGCTGTCATAGCGACGCTGCAGCACGCTCGGGCGCGCCGGGTCGCGCAGCGCTTCGTCGAAGTCAGCCACACCATCGAACGCGCCGCCGGCCCGGATCCAGCGATTCACTTCCAGCCGGATCGCCTCGCGCTCCGCGGGCAGCGCCGCCGGCGTGAGCGTCGCGCCCAGCACCTTCACGCCCCGGCGGTGCGCGGCGTCGATCAGCCGGCGATAGCCGTCGATCAGCGATGCCGCCGTCACCTGCGTATGCGGATGGTCGCAATCGAGACCGGCTCGCGGCGGCATCGCCGCGAAGTTGATGTCGTTGATGCCGATCAGCAGGATCGCCGCCTTCACGCCCGCGCGCGACAGCGCATCTCGCTCGAAACGGGATTGCAGCGACGTGCCGTAGCACGCCGAATCGCTGAGCAGCCGGTTGCCGCTGATCCCCAGGTTCACCACGCCGAGCGCATCCGTACCCGATGACGCGAGCCGGCGCGCCAGCGCATCCGGCCACCGGCGATTCCGGTTCAGGCTCGAGCGCAGCCCGTCGGTGATCGAATCGCCGATCGCCGCGACGCTCGCACGCGCCGGCCCGGCCTCGACCGCGAGCTCGCTCACCCACGCATATTGGGTGAAGCGGGTGCGGAACGTACCGGCGCCGGCGTCCTTCGTGTAATCGCCCGGCCCCGAGACATAGTTCAGCTGGTTCGACACCCGGTGCCAAACCGTCATCCGCTGGCGCGCCCCCATATATAGACTGACCGCCAGCGGCCGCCCCGCGGTGACGTCGATCGTCACCGGATCGCTCTCGATCTCCTGCCCCGGCGCCAGCGTGACCGACGCCTTGCCGCCGAAGCGCACCGCCGCCGGCGCGGCGTCGGCCAGCGCCGCCCCCTCGCCCGCGCGCGCGAGGCTCGCCGACTCGACCACCAGCGGCGCGCTGCCGTACGCGTTGCTCACGCGGATCCGCGCCGCCCGGCCCGCCACCGTCGGATAAACGATCTGCCGCACCGTCCTGCCCGCCACGTCCGGCGCGCGGTACAGCGGCGGCGGCGCCGCCAGATCCGGAATCGGCTGCAGCGCGGTGGCCCAGGCGGCCACCCACCCCGCCGGCGCGGCGCCGGCCGCAAGCGGCGACAGGAGAACGGCCGCGCCCAGCGCGGCCGCGGCAAGACTGCTACGGAAAGACATCGGCAAGATCCTTATCGGAAAGCGGGCATTGTGCCGCAGAAGGCATTCGGCTCCGCGCGCCGCCACACGTTCCCCGCGGCGCCCCCGTCACCTGTCCTGTCGTATACCCGCATCACGTGATTTTTCTCAAGAAATTTATTAACCGACCGGTCGGTTGGTTTATACTGCGCACACATTCAACCGGACGAGAACCTCGCCATGTACACGCAATCCCTCGACATTCCCGGCAACGTCGCCCCGCTCGACGCCGCGGCCGAGTCGCCCGAGCAGGCGCGGTTCGACGCGGTCATGGCCGCGGACGGCAAGATCGAGCCGCAGGACTGGATGCCCGACGCGTACCGCAAGACGCTGGTACGCCAGATTTCGCAGCACGCGCACTCGGAAGTCGTCGGCATGCTGCCGGAAGGCAACTGGATCTCGCGCGCGCCGAGCCTCAAGCGCAAGGCGATCCTGCTCGCCAAGGTGCAGGACGAAGCGGGTCACGGCCTCTACCTGTACAGCGCGGCCGAGACGCTGGGCGTGTCGCGCGAAGCGCTGATCGACGCGCTCCACGCCGGCAAGGCGAAATACTCGAGCATCTTCAACTACCCGACGCCGACCTGGGCGGACGTCGGCGTGATCGGCTGGCTCGTCGACGGCGCCGCGATCATGAACCAGATCCCGCTGTGCCGCTGTACGTACGGCCCGTATGCGCGCGCGATGATCCGCGTGTGCAAGGAGGAGTCGTTCCACCAGCGGCAGGGCTTCGATGCGCTGCTGTCGATGATGAAGGGCACCGACGCGCAGCGCGCGATGGTCCAGCAGGCGGTGAACCGCTGGTGGTGGCCGGTGCTGATGATGTTCGGCCCGAGCGACGCCGATTCCGTGCACAGCAACCAGTCGGCCAAGTGGGGCATCAAGCGGATCACGAACGACGACCTGCGACAGAAATTCGTCGACGCGACCGTCGAGCAGGCGAAGGTGCTCGGCGTGACGCTGCCCGATCCGGACCTGAAATGGAACGACGCGCGCGGCCACCACGACTACGGCGTGATCGACTGGGAAGAATTCTGGCGCGTCGTCAACGGCGACGGCCCGTGCAACAAGGAGCGCCTCGCAACGCGCGTGAAGGCGCACGAGGACGGCGCGTGGGTGCGCGAAGCCGCGCTCGCGCACGAAGCGAAGCGCCGCGCCCGCGCCGAACAGCAACACGCCGCCTGAGCGGCACACCCCGGCGCCCGCGCGCCGGGACCCATCGAATTCAGGAGAGACTGATGAACAAGGAATGGCCGATCTGGGAAGTGTTCGTGCGCAGCAAGCAGGGCCTCGACCACAAGCATTGCGGCAGCCTGCACGCAGCCGACGCGTCGATGGCGCTGCGCATGGCACGCGACGTGTACACGCGCCGCCAGGAAGGCGTGAGCATCTGGGTGGTGCCGTCGTCGGCGATCACGGCGTCGGATCCGAACGAGAAGGCCGAGCTGTTCGAACCGGCGGGCGACAAGATCTACCGTCACCCGACGTTCTACACGCTGCCCGACGAAGTCAACCACATGTAACGCCCGCGCCATGACGATCACGCCCGAACACCTCGCCTACGTGCTGCGCCTCGCGGACAACGCGCTGATCCTCGGTCAGCGCAACGCCGAATGGTGCGGCCACGGCCCGATTCTCGAAGAAGACATCGCGCTCACCAACATGAGCCTCGACCTCATCGGCCAGGCGCGCATGTTGTATACGCACGCGGCCGACCTCGAGCGCCAGTTGAGCGGCGCCGCGAAGACCGAGGACGATTACGCCTATTTCCGCACCGAACGCGAGTTCGCGAACTTCACGCTCGCCGAGCTGCCGCACTACGGCCCGCTCGCGGGCACCGCGCATGCCGACAAGGATTACGCGGTGACGATCGTGCGCAACTTCCTCTACGCGACGCTGATGCTGCACGTGTGGTCCGCGCTTGAAACCTCGGCCGACGCGACGCTCGCCGCGATCGCCGCGAAATCGGTGAAGGAAACCCGCTACCACGTGCATCACGCACGCGAATGGTTCGTGCGCCTCGGCGACGGTACCGACGAATCGCACCGCCGCGCGCAGGCCGCGCTCGACTACCTGATTCCGTACACGCGCGAATTCTTCGCCGCGGACCGGATCGACGACGCGATCGCCGCGCAGGGCATCGGCCCGGCGCCGGCCTCGCTCGAAGCCGGGTGGCGCGCCGACGTCGACGACGCGCTCGAAGAAGCGACCCTCGCACTGCCCGCGCCGGTCCAGCACGTCACGACCGGCAAGCAGGGCGAGCACTCGGAGCACATGGGCTACCTGCTCGCCGAACTGCAGGGCCTCGCGCGCCAGCATCCGGGCGCAACCTGGTAACGCACCGACTCACCGGAGCCTGACGATGTCCGTCCCCACCGCCGCCGCGGCCCACGCCTCCACCCACGCCCACGCCGATCCGCTGCTCGCGCGCGCGTGGGAAGTACTGGAAACGGTGCCCGACCCGGAAATCCCCGTCGTGTCGATCCGCGAGCTGGGCATCCTGCGCGACGTCCGGCGCGCGGACGACGGCCAGCTCGAAGTCGTGATCACGCCGACCTACTCGGGCTGCCCGGCGATGTCGCAGATCGCCGAGGACATCGCGGCCGCGATGCAGCAGGCCGGCCTGCCGCCGCACCGGGTCGAAACCGTGCTCGCCCCCGCGTGGACGACCGACTGGATCACGCAGGAAGCGCGCGACAAGCTGCGCGCGTACGGCATCGCGCCGCCGGTCGGCCAGTGCGGCAGCGCCGCGCCGCGTGAAAACGTCGTCCGCTTCGTGCCGCGCCCGGTTGCGGCACCGGCCTGCCCGCGCTGCGGCTCCGCGCGCACCGAGCGTCTCGCCCAATTCGCATCGACCGCCTGCAAGGCGCTGTATCGCTGCGTCGACTGCCGCGAACCCTTCGACTACTTCAAACCTTACTGATATGGCGACCCCGCAATTTCATCCGCTGCGTATCCGCGACGTGCGGCCCGAGACCGCCGATGCCGTGACCGTCTCGTTCGACGTGCCGCCCGAGCTGCGCGACGCGTACCGCTTCACGCAAGGGCAGTTCGTCACGCTGAAGACCCATATCGACGGCGAGGAGACGCGCCGCTCGTACTCGATCTGCGTCGGCACCACCGATTACGACCGCGACGGCGAGCTGCGCATCGGCATCAAGCGCGTGCGCGGCGGGCGCTTCTCGAACTTCGCGTTCGACACGCTCAAGCCCGGCCACACGATCGACGTGATGACGCCGGACGGACGCTTCTTCACGCACCTGAATGCGGAGCACGGCAAGCAGTACGTCGCGTTCTCCGGCGGCTCGGGCATCACGCCGGTGCTCGCGATCGTCAAGACGACGCTCGAGCTGGAGCCGTGCAGCACGTTCACGCTGATCTACGGCAACCGCAGCGTCGACGCGATCATGTTCGCGGAGGAGCTCGAGGACCTGAAGAACCGCTACATGAACCGCTTCGTGCTGTATCACGTGCTGTCCGACGACCTCCAGGACGTCGAGCTGTTCAACGGCGTGCTCGACCAGGCAAAGTGCGCGGCGTTCCTCGACACGCTCACGCCGGCCGACTCGATCGACGAGGCGTTCATCTGCGGCCCCGCGCCGATGATGGATGCGGCGGAAGCCGCGCTGAAGGCGGCCGGCGTGCCGCAGGCGAAGGTTCACGTCGAGCGTTTCGGCACGCCGCTGCCGCAGGCAGGCGTACCGGCCGTCGAGATCACCGACGCGACACCCTCCGCCGACCTCGAAATCGTCCTCGATGGCAAGAAGCGCAAGCTGCGCCTGCCGTACGAAGGCGTGAGCCTGCTCGATGTCGGCCTGCGCGCGGGCCTCGCGCTGCCGTACGCGTGCAAGGGCGGCGTGTGCTGCACCTGCCGCGCGAAGGTGCTCGAAGGCGAGGTGCGGATGGAGAAGAACTACACGCTCGAGGAGCAAGAGGTGAAGGACGGCTTCGTGCTCACCTGCCAGTGCCATCCGGTCAGCGACAAGGTCGTGGTGAGCTACGACGAGCGTTGACCGGCCGCAAGCCGGGCGCCGTGCGGCCCGGTGTCGCCGCGCCGGGCGGTTTCGCGCCGTCACACATCTCGCTTACACTAGGGGCCGCCCGCCGGCCGGACCACGCCAGGTCCGGCCCGCCGGCGGTTTTCTATTGTTGACGACAGGCCGATGAGTACCATTCACGTGATTCAGGGCGGCTCTGCCGCCGCGTCGCTCAGCGAGGCGCTTGCGGAAGCCGGGCGCGACGAGCGCGTCGTCGGATTGCTCGACGATCTGGCCGTCGGGCCGCTCAAGGGCATCGACGAGACACCGGACACCCGCGCGGCGTTCTGGCAGCGCGTGCTCGGCGAGCAGATCCCCGACTGGAAGGCGGAAGTCGAGCACGAGTTCGCACGCCTCGACCTGCTGGCGATGGACACCGGCCAGGTGGTCGTCTGGCACGCGCCGAGCGTCGGCGACAAGCTGCTGCTGCGCCGGGTCGCCTACCACCTGCGCAACGTGCCGCAGCGCCTGAACGAAGTCCGGCTGTCGGACGCCGATCTCGATGCGCCGCCGCCGCGTGCGGACCGCGCGTGCGCGACCGGCATGTTCTCGCCCGCGCAGCTGCGCGCGAAGCTCCCGGAAGCCGCGCCGATCTCGGTGCTGCGCATCGGCCGGCTCGCGCTCGAATGGCAGGAAGCCAAGCACCTCGACGCCGAGCTGCGCTACTGGATCAGCAATACGATCAAGAGCGGCCACTACGCGGACCTCGACGCGCTGATCCTCGCGCACGCGGACGGCGACTGGCTGCCGCCGCAACGGCTCGCCGGCAGCGTGATGGCCGGCGCCGACCGCGGCGGGCTGTTCGTCGGCGATTCGATCGCGCTGTGGCGCTGTCGCGAGCTGGCCGCCGCCGGCCGCCTCGAGCTGCAGGACGCCGCCGCCGACTTCTCCTCCACGCTGGTGCGCGCAGCCCGCGCCGCCGTGCCGCAACGCTAATCTCCCGCCTCAGAACATGGCCCGTACCCGAGCCCCCGATCACGAATCCCAGCGCGAGCAGATCCTCGATCTCGCCGCCGACAAGTTCGCGCAGTCGAGCTACCCGAGCACGTCGATGTCCGATCTCGCAACCGCGAGCGGCACGTCGAAGGCCCGCCTTTATCACTATTACGAGAGCAAGGAAGCGATCCTGTTCGACCTGCTCGACCGCTACACGAAGCGGCTGATGCTGATCATCGCCGAGGTCGAGGGCGCCAGCCAGCGGCGCGGCCTGAGCGAGCGCGAAGCGTTCGCGGAGCTGGTGCGCGCGTTCCTCGCCGAGTACGAGACGTCGCACAGCCGCCACGTGGCGCTGCTCAACGACGTGAAGTACCTCGAGGACGCGCAGCGCGAGATCATCCTCGACCGCCAGCGCGACGTCGTCGCCGCATTCGCCCGCCAGCTCGCGCGCGCGTACCCGGACCGGATCTCGCGCGAGAACCAGACGTCGGTGACGATGATGGTGTTCGGGATGATCAACTGGACGTTCACCTGGCTCAAGCCGGGCGGGCGCCTCGGCTACCGCGACTTCGCGGAGCAGGTGATCGGCATGATCGAGCACGGCCTGTCGTCGCCGGCCTGATTGCCGCGGAGCAGCATGCGTTGCGCGACCGAAACACTGCGGTGGCCGGTCGCGCATTTCATATGATGAATTTTTAAATCGTTTAAAATCAGTCGCTTACGGTGAAATTTAAGCGCATTTAGAATTTCGCCTCGAAAACGAATACGGGTTTTCCCCAATCCGAAGACCTGCAGTCGGGTAGAATGCTGTTGCATTGCACAACCCGCTGTACGGTCACACATTGAGGAACCCACGATGAACACGCATATCCACGGCCATGCCGATGTCGTCGGCACCGCCGGTGCTGCGCCGGTTCTCGTCAGGGAACTGGCTTCCAAAGACCGTGAGCAGATGCTCACCCACTTTCTCGCGCTCGACGAAGAGGACCGCCTGCTGCGCTTCGGCCAGATGGTGCCCGATCACGTGCTCGAGAACTATGTCCGCACGATCGACTTCGGCCGCGATACCGTGTTCGGCGTGTTCAACCACGAACTCGAACTGATCGGCGTCGGCCACCTGGCCTACCTGCCCGCCGAAGGCGACAAGCGCACCGCCGAATTCGGCGTGTCGGTGCTCGAAAGCGCGCGCGGCAGCGGCGTCGGCTCGAAGCTGTTCGAGCGCGCGGCGATCCGCAGCCGCAACACGCACGTGACGATGCTGTACATGCATTGCCTGTCGCGCAACGCGACGATGATGCACATCGCGAAGAAGTCCGGGATGCGGATCGAATACGCGTACGGCGAAGCCGATGCGTACCTGTCGCTGCCGCCCGCCGACCACTCGACGATCATCGCCGAGATGCTGCAGGAACAGGCCGCGGTGTTCGACTACGCGCTCAAGCGCCAGGCACACCGCACGTCGAAGTTCATCGAATCGCTGATGCCCGCCGCGCTGACCGCCTGAGGTCAGCCGCACCGGCGCCCGCCGCAGGCCGCTCGCCTGCGCGGTGCGCCCGGCTCCCGCACGAATTCCACGCGGATTTCGCGCAACCGCTCCCCGCTCGTTTCCTCCGCCGCCCGCCGGGCGACGCGCCGGCTCGCGCTATCGCGTCGTACGGATCGGCAGCGCCGTCGTCTCCTTGAAGCATTCGAGCGAAAAGCTCGTCTTCATGTCGATCACCGACGGATGGTGCAGCAGCTGATCCTGCACGAAGCGGGAGAAGTGCGCCATGTCCTCGACCTGCACGCGCAGCAGGTAATCCATGTCGCCCGTCATTGCGTGGCACGCGACCACTTCCGGCCACGCCTGCACCGCCGCGCGGAACAGCTCCGCATGCGTCGCGCCGGCGCGTGCCGGCGTTTCGTCCGCGCGCGCCGGCGCGAGCCCGCCGCGTTTCTCGAGCCGCACGCTGACGTAAGCGAGCAGGTCGAGCCCGAGCTTCTGCGGATCCAGCAGCGCGACATAGCCGGTGATCACGCCGATCTCCTCGAGCCGCCGGATGCGCCGCAGGCACGGGCTCGGCGACAGGTTCACCCGTTCGGCGATCTCCTGGTTCGACAGGCGCCCGTTCTCCTGAAGAATCGCGAGAATCCGCCGGTCGATGGCATCGAGTTCCACCTGCGCCATGTTCTGCCTCCCATGCATGGATTAGGGACCGGAAATTGCGCCATCGTAGCCACGCACGATCAAGTTCGCAAGTTTCCGCCCCCGCTCGCCCGCTACACTTTGTCGCACGCACTGATTCATGGCGCGCGTCGCGGCGCGCTTCGTCGTTGGCATGGGACCCGAGCAAGCGCCAAAGCGCCAACTCGGGTCGACCGCAAAGCATGGGACCCGAGCAAGCGCTGAAGCGCTAACTCGGGTCGACAAAGGAGACATAGATGCAGATCCCCACCTGGGACAACCCCGTCGGCACCGACGGCTTCGAATTCATCGAATACACCGCGCCGGACCCGAAGGCGCTCGGCCAGCTGTTCGAGCGCATGGGCTTCACCGCGATCGCGCGCCATCGCCACAAGGACGTGACGGTCTACCGCCAGGGCGACATCAACTTCATCATCAACGCCGAACCGGATTCGTTCGCACAGCGCTTCGCGCGCCTGCACGGCCCGTCGATCTGCGCGATCGCGTTCCGCGTGCAGGATGCCGCGAAGGCCTACCAGCACGCGCTCGAACTCGGCGCGTGGGGCTTCGACAACAAGACCGGCCCGATGGAGCTGAACATCCCGGCGATCAAGGGCATCGGCGATTCGCTGATCTATTTCGTCGACCGCTGGCGCGGCAAGAACGGCGCGCAACCGGGCGCGATCGGCGACATCAGCATCTACGACGTCGACTTCGAGCCGATTCCCGGCGCGAACCCGAACCCGGTCGGCCACGGCCTCACCTACATCGACCATCTGACGCACAACGTGCATCGCGGCCGCATGCAGGAATGGGCGGAGTTCTACGAGCGCCTGTTCAACTTCCGCGAAGTGCGCTACTTCGACATCGAAGGCAAGGTGACCGGCGTGAAGTCGAAGGCGATGACGTCGCCGTGCGGCAAGATCCGCATCCCGATCAACGAGGAAGGCTCGGACACCGCCGGCCAGATCCAGGAATACCTCGACGCGTATCACGGCGAAGGCATCCAGCACATCGCGCTCGGCGCGAGCGACATCTACCAGGCGGTCGACGGCCTGCGCAGCAAGGAAGTGAAGCTGCTCGACACGATCGACACGTATTACGAACTGGTCGACCGCCGCGTGCCGAACCACGGCGAATCGCTGGACGAGCTGAAGAAGCGCAAGATCCTGATCGACGGCGCGCGCGACGACCTGCTGCTGCAGATCTTCACCGAGAACCAGATCGGGCCGATCTTCTTCGAGATCATCCAGCGCAAGGGCAACCAGGGCTTCGGCGAAGGCAATTTCAAGGCGCTGTTCGAATCGATCGAGCTCGACCAGATCCGCCGCGGCGTCGTCCAGGACAAGGCCTGACGCACGCGGCAACGGACACCCCGCGACAGCGGGCGTCCGCCGGCGCAAAAAGAAAGGGCGGGAATCTCAAGATTCCCGCCCTTTTTGTATCATCGACGCGGCCGGCACGGCCGCGCGACCGGATCAACG
This sequence comes from Burkholderia sp. SRS-46, assembly GCF_004343775.1. Lineage (GTDB taxonomy): Bacteria > Pseudomonadota > Gammaproteobacteria > Burkholderiales > Burkholderiaceae > Burkholderia. The sequence continues at coordinate 10,265 of NZ_PTXL01000007.1, forward strand.
CACGTTCGCCTTCGGCGCGGCCAGGCGCAGGCCCGACGGCTGCGCGGCGTCCTGCGCCGGCGCGATCTGGCGCATCTGCGCGCCGGCCGCCGCGAGTGCGCTCGCGCCGCGCGCGTGCACCGGGCCGGTCATCGCGAAGAACGCGGCGGACACGATCAGAAAACTCTGGATATGACGTGTATTCATTGCACCTCCTGTTGAACTGCCGGCGCCTCCCCGCGCGCGTCGACACGACGACAGGAACGGGCACCTCCGGCAGGCCGACAAGATTAACGTCAAACGGCCGGGGATTGCGGCAGCCTTACATGCTTTTACATGATGTAACGCGTCATTCCTGCTCATGAGCGCCCCCCGAGCGGCAATTTTGACGACAGGCGACGGGTTTATCCCAGTGCTACGATCGCTGAAAACCGGCCAATATGCCGGCCACTGCCAACGCGTCCACAAGACGCCGAAGCACGCGAAGTTTTGGCGATCCCAAACTGGGTGGAGGAGACTCATCCATGAATGCCCCGCTAGACGCAGGCCAACGCGCGTCCCTTGAAGCCGCGCTGACGTCCGTCACGCTTGACGACAAATACACGCTCGAACGCGGCCGCGCATACATGAGCGGCATCCAGGCCCTCGTGCGCCTGCCGATGCTCCAGCAGGAGCGCGACCGTGCCGCCGGCCTCAACACGGCCGGCTTCATCTCCGGTTATCGCGGCTCGCCGCTCGGCGGCCTCGACCAGTCGCTGTGGAAGGCCAAGAAGCACCTGTCCGCCCACCAGATCGTCTTCCAGCCCGGCCTCAACGAAGACCTCGCCGCCACCGCCGTGTGGGGCTCGCAGCAGGTGAACCTGTTCCCCGGCGCGAAGCACGACGGCGTGTTCGGCATGTGGTACGGCAAGGGCCCCGGCGTCGACCGCACCGGCGACGTGTTCAAGCACGCGAACTCGGCCGGCTCGTCGCAGCACGGCGGCGTGCTCGTGCTCGCCGGCGACGACCACGCCGCGAAATCGTCGACGCTCGCGCACCAGTCCGAACACATCTTCAAGGCCTGCGGCCTGCCGGTGCTGTTCCCGTCCAACGTGCAGGAATATCTCGACTTCGGCCTGCACGGCTGGGCGATGAGCCGCTATTCGGGCCTGTGGGTCGCGCTGAAGTGCGTGACCGACGTCGTCGAATCGTCGGCGTCGGTCGACATCGACCCGCATCGCACCGAAATCGTGCTGCCGTCGGACTTCATCATGCCGGACGGCGGCCTGAACATCCGCTGGCCCGACCCGCCGCTCGTGCAGGAAGCGCGCCTGCTCGACTACAAGTGGTACGCGGCGCTCGCGTACGTGCGCGCGAACAAGCTCGACCGCATCGAGATCGATTCGCCGCATGCGCGCTTCGGCATCATGACCGGCGGCAAGGCCTACCTCGACGTGCGCCAGGCGCTGACCGACCTCGGCCTCGACGACGAGACCTGCGCGCGCATCGGCATTCGCCTCTACAAGGTCGGCTGCGTGTGGCCGCTCGAGGCGCAGGGCGCGCAGGCGTTCGCGCGCGGCCTCGACGAGATTCTCGTGGTCGAGGAAAAGCGCCAGATCCTCGAATACGCGATCAAGGAAGAGCTGTACAACTGGCCGGACACGCAGCGCCCGCGCGTGTATGGCAAGTTCGACGAGAAGGACGGCGCCGGCGGCGAATGGTCGGTGCCGATGGGCAACTGGCTGCTGCCCGCGCACTACGAGCTGTCGCCCGCGATCATCGCGAAGGCGATCGCGACGCGCCTCGAGAAATTCGAGCTGCCGTCCGACGTACGCGCGCGCATCGCCGCGCGGCTCGCCGTGATCGACGCGAAGGAAACGGCGCTCGCGAAGCCGCACGTGACGACCGAGCGCAAGCCGTGGTTCTGCTCCGGCTGCCCGCACAACACGTCGACCAACGTGCCGGACGGCTCGCGCGCGATCGCGGGGATCGGCTGCCACTACATGACCGTGTGGATGGACCGCAGCACCAGCACCTTCAGCCAGATGGGCGGCGAAGGCGTGCCGTGGATCGGCCAGGCGCCGTTCACCGACGAGAAGCACGTGTTCGCGAACCTCGGCGACGGCACCTACTTCCATTCGGGCCTGCTCGCGGTGCGCGCGGCGATCTCGTCGAAGGCGAACATCACCTACAAGATCCTCTACAACGACGCGGTCGCGATGACGGGCGGCCAGCCGGTCGACGGCGTGCTGACGGTGCCGCAGATCACGCACCAGCTCGCGTCGGAAGGCGCGAAGAAGATCGTGATCGTCACCGACGAGCCGGAGAAGTACGACAGCCAGAAGGCGCTGCTCGCGCCGGACGTCACGATCCATCACCGCGACCAGCTCGACGACGTGCAGCGCGCGCTGCGCGAGATCGAGGGCACGACGATCCTGATCTACGACCAGACCTGCGCGACCGAGAAGCGCCGCCGCCGCAAGCGCGGCACGTTCCCGGACCCGGCGAAGCGCGTCGTGATCAACGACGCGGTGTGCGAAGGCTGCGGCGATTGCTCGGTGAAGTCGAACTGCCTGTCGGTCGAGCCGCTGGAAACCGATTTCGGCACGAAACGCCAGATCAACCAGTCGTCCTGCAACAAGGACTTCTCGTGCGTAAAGGGCTTCTGCCCGAGCTTCGTCACGGTCGAGGGCGGCCAGCTCAAGAAGCCGAAGGCCGTGTCGGTCGACGGCAGCACGCTCCCGCCGATCCCCGAACCGGCGCTGGCGGAGATCGACCGCGCGTACGGCGTGCTGATCACGGGCGTCGGCGGCACCGGCGTCGTGACGATCGGCGCGCTGCTCGGGATGGCCGCGCACCTGGAAAACAAGGGCGTGACCGTGCTCGACGTCACCGGCCTCGCGCAGAAGGGCGGCGCCGTGATGAGCCACGTGCAGATCTCGCACGCGCCGACCGACATCCACGCGACGCGGATCGCGATGGGCGAAGCCGACCTCGTGATCGGCTGCGACGCGCTCGTCACGGCCGGCGACGAATGCACGTCGCGGGTGCGGCACAACGCGACGCGCGTGGTCGTGAACAGCGCGCAGACGCCGACCGCCGATTTCATCAAGAATCCGAACTGGTCGTTCCCGGGCCTGTCGGCCGAGCAGGACATCCGCGCGGCCGCGGGCGACGCGGTCGATCTGGTCGACGCAAACCGCTTCGCGGTCGCGCTGCTCGGCGACGCGATCTACACGAATCCGTTCGTGCTCGGCTACGCGTGGCAGAAAGGCTGGCTGCCGCTCACGCTCGCGTCGCTCGAACGCGCGATCGAGCTGAACGCCGTGCAGGTCGACAAGAACCGCGCGGCATTCGACTGGGGCCGCCGCGCCGCGCACGACCCCGCGAGCGTGCTGCAGGCCGCGGCCGGCGACGCGCATGGCGCGCAGGCCGGCGCGACGGTGATCACGCTGCATACGAAAAAGTCCGTCGACGCATTGATCGCGAAGCGGGTGGAATTCCTCACCGCGTACCAGAACGCGGCCTACGCGAGCCGCTACGCGGCGTTCGTCGACAAGGTACGCGCCGCCGAGCGCGCGCTGGCCGACGGCGACGCCGCGCAGGAGCCGCTGACCGAGGCGGTCGCGCGCAGCCTGTTCAAGCTGATGGCGTACAAGGACGAATACGAGGTCGCGCGGCTGCAGTCGGATCCGGCGTTCCTCGCGCGCCTGTCCGCGCAGTTCGAAGGCGACTGGAAGCTGAAATTCCACCTCGCGCCGCCGCTGTTCGCGAAGAAGGACGCGCACGGCCATCTGGTGAAGCGGGCGTACGGCCCGTGGATGATGTCCGCGTTCCGGATGCTCGCGAAGCTGAAGTTCCTGCGCGGCACCGGCCTCGATCCGTTCGGCCGCACCGGGGAGCGCCGCACCGAGCGCGCGCTGATCGGCGAGTACGAGGCGCTGGTCGGCGAAGTGCTCGGCACGCTGAACGCGGCTAACCTCCCGCTCGCGCTCGAGCTGGCGGCGCTGCCGGACGGCATCCGCGGCTACGGCCACGTGAAGGAGAACAACCTGCGCGCGGTGCGCCTGAAGTGGAGCACGCTGCTCGCGCAGTGGCGCTCGCCGGCGGGCAGCCAGTCGCACCAGCAGGTCGCGTAAAGGCCGGCGGCGGGCGTTCGAGGTTCGGATGCCCGCTCGCTCCGGCAGCGGTTCACTTCACGATAAAAAAACGCCACGGAACCTCGGTTCCGTGGCGTTTTTCTTGATGCCGCGCGCGAGGCACGGCGCGAACGCGCGTGCGAATTTACTTCGTGTTGACGTTCGCCGCGGCCACCGCCGTCATGTTGATGATCCGGCGCACGGTCGCGGCCGGCGTCAGGATGTGGACCGGCTTCGCCGCGCCGAGCAGGAACGGGCCGACCGTCACGCCTTCGCCGCCGACCATCTTCAGCAGGTTGTACGCGATGTTCGCCGCTTCCACGTTCGGCATGATCAGCAGGTTCGCTTCACCCGTCAGCGTCGTGCCCGGGAACGCGGCCTTGCGGATCGCTTCGGACAGCGCCGCGTCGCCGTGCATCTCGCCGTCGACTTCCAGGTGCGGCGCGCGCGCGACGATCTGCTTGCGCGCTTCGCCCATCCGGCGCGACGTCGACGACGGCGCGCTGCCGAAGTTCGAGTTCGACAGCAGCGCGGCCTTCGGCGTGATGCCGAAGCGCTCGATCTCGGCCGCGGCCTGGATCGTCATGTCGGCGAGCTGTTCGGCGCTCGGCACCTCGTTCACGTAGGTATCGCACAGGAACAGGTTGCGGCCCGGCAGCATCAGCAGGTTCATCGCCGCGAAGTGCTCGGCGCCCTTCGCGCGGCCCAGCACCTGCTCGATGAACTTCAGGTGGCTGTGGTACGTGTCGATCATCCCGCAGATCATGCCGTCCGCGTCGCCGAGGTGCACGAGCATCGCGCCGATCAGCGTGTTGAACTTGCGCAGCGCGGCCTTCGCGACTTCCGGCGTCACGCCGTCACGCGCGCCGATCTCGTGGTATGCCTGCCAGTAGCGGTGATAACGGGTGTCGTCTTCCGGATTGACGATCTCGAAATCGACGCCGGCCTTCAGCTTCGAGCCGATCTTCTGCAGGCGCATCTCGACGACCGACGGGCGGCCGACGATGACCGGCTTCGCGATCTTTTCCTGCAGCACGAACTGCGCGGCGCGCAGCACGCGCTCGTCCTCGCCCTCGGCGAACACGATACGGGCCTGCTGCTTCTTCGCGGTCGCGAACACCGGGCGCATCACCATGCCGGTGCGGTAGACCGTCGCACCGAGCTGCTCGCGGTAGGCATCCATGTCCTGGATCGGACGGGTCGCGACGCCCGAATCCATCGCGGCCTGCGCGACGGCCGGCGCGATCTTGATGATCAGGCGCGGGTCGAACGGCTTCGGGATCAGGTATTCCGGGCCGAACTCGAGCGAATGGCCTTCATACGCCTTCGCGACTTCCTCGCTCTGGTCGGTTTCCTCGGCCAGCTCGGCGATCGCGCGCACGCACGCGAGCTTCATTTCTTCCGTGATCGTCGTCGCGCCGACGTCGAGCGCGCCGCGGAAGATGAACGGGAAGCACAGCACGTTGTTGACCTGGTTCGGGTAGTCCGAACGGCCGGTCGCGACGATCGCATCCGGACGCACGGCCTTCGCGTCTTCCGGGCGGATTTCCGGTTCCGGGTTCGCGAGCGCCAGGATCAGCGGCCGGTCGCCCATCGTCTTGACCATGTCCTGCTTCAGCACGCCCGCGCTCGAGCAGCCGAGGAACACGTCTGCGCCGACGATCGCATCGGCGAGCGTGCGCGCGTCGGTGGTGGCCGCATAGCGCTGCTTCGACGGATCGAGATTGCCGCGCCCTTCGTAGATCACGCCCTTCGAATCGGCGACGAGGACGTTCGACTTCGACAGGCCGAGATTCACCAGCAGGTCCAGACACGCGATCGCCGCGGCGCCCGCGCCCGAGCAGACGAGCTTCACTTCGTCCAGCTTCTTGCCGACCACCTTCAGGCCGTTCAGGATCGCGGCCGACGCGATGATCGCGGTGCCGTGCTGGTCGTCGTGGAAGACCGGGATCTTCATGCGCTCACGCAACTTCTGCTCGATGTAGAAGCACTCCGGCGCCTTGATGTCCTCGAGGTTGATGCCGCCGAGCGTCGGCTCGAGCATCGCGATCGCGTCGACCAGCTTGTCCGGATCGGATTCCGACAGCTCGATGTCGAACACGTCGATGCCCGCGAACTTCTTGAACAGGCAGCCCTTGCCCTCCATCACCGGCTTCGCGGCGAGCGGGCCGATGTTGCCGAGGCCGAGCACCGCGGTGCCGTTCGTCACGACGCCGACGAGGTTGCCGCGCGACGTGTACTTCTGCGCGTCGAGCGGATCGGCGTGGATCGCCTCGCACGCGGCGGCGACGCCCGGCGAATACGCGAGCGACAGATCGAGCTGGTTCGACAGCGGCTTGGTTGGCGTGACCGAAATCTTGCCGGGTTTCGGGTTCTGGTGATAAGCGAGAGCGGCCTGCTTCAGTTGTTCGTCCATGATTGACCTGCGAGAGACTTGCGAAATATTGACTGTTCAGTACACAGCACCTGGAGCCGCGTGTGCATGGATCGAGGGGGTAGTCGACTGCGACGGCCGCGACGCGCCGGGTTGGCACGCCATCGAACCTTGGCGGGTGGCAAGAGGAAAGTACAAAGTACTGAACGATTTCTAACGGGCTGCCTAGTGTACACCCCGCGCATGATCAACGTTGCTGCGACGCCGCATCGCGGGTATCGGCGCGGCCATCGATCGCGCCCCGTTTGTTTCACCGGTGGCGCGCGGCGCGGCGAACGCGTGCGGCGGCCGTCGAAAACCGGCCCGAATCGGGTAAAATAGCGGGCTACGCGCGCAGCAATGCGATCGGCCCTCCGGTCGCGCCCCGGCCCACGCGGGCGGGCTCACCTTGCTGCGCCACCGGGCCCGCGCCCGCTCCTCGCTCACCATCCAAGGAATGCCCATGACAGGCTTCGATCGTCAGACGATCTCCGACACGACCGCCAAAATCCTGCTCGAAGTGCAGGCGGTGCACTTCAACGCCGAAAAGCCGTTCATCTTCACGTCCGGCTGGGCCAGCCCGGTCTACATCGACTGCCGCAAGCTGATCTCGTATCCGCGCGTGCGCCGCGGCCTGATGGAAATGGCGGAAGCGACGATCCTGCGCGACGTCGGCTTCGAGCAGATCGACGCGGTGGCGGGCGGCGAAACCGCCGGCATCCCGTTCGCGGCCTGGATCGCCGACCGGATGATGCTGCCGATGCAGTACGTGCGCAAGAAGCCGAAGGGTTTCGGCCGCAACGCGCAGATCGAGGGCCATCTGGAAGAAGGCTCGCGCGTGCTGCTCGTCGAGGACCTGACGACCGACAGCCGCAGCAAGATCAACTTCGTCAACGCGCTGCGCACGGCCGGCGCGTCGGTGAACCACTGCTTCGTGCTGTTCCACTACAACATCTTCAAGGAAAGCGTGTCGGTCCTGAAGGACATCGACGTCGACCTGCACGCGCTCGCGACCTGGTGGGACGTGCTGCGCGTCGCGAAGGCATCGGGCTACTTCGAGACGAAGACGCTCGACGAAGTCGAGAAATTCCTGCACGCGCCGGCCGAGTGGTCGGCCGCGCACGGCGGCGCGACGGGCGCCCAGGAATAAGCCCCGGGCCGGCGGACACGCCGGCGCCCAGCGGCACAAGCCGCTCGCCTCACGGCGGGCGGCTTTTTTTTCGTCCGCGCGGACGGGCGCGCCGGAATCGATGACGATTGCCCGTCATTGCATGCGTCGCTCATCGAACCCTAATGCTAGACTTGCTCCATCGCCGCCATCGCCTTCGCGACAACAAACGATGCCGGGCTCGTCGGCCCGGCTCACGTGACGGGAGAAGCGCCATATGCGTGTGGGTCGCCAGATCGCTCCGCCTGCGTCATCGAACAGCCCGTCCCCGCTCGCCCTCGTCCTTCTCTGCGCCGCCGGCTTCGCCTGCATGCCGACGGCCCATGCCGATTCCGCCTTCACCGTCACGAGCGACGACCTGTCGCCCGGCAGCCGCGTCGGCGCCGCGCAGGTGTTCGATCGCGGCGACTGCAAGGGCGCGAACCGCTCGCCGCAGCTGTCGTGGCACAATCCGCCGCCCGGCACGCGCGGCTACGCGATCACGATGTTCGACCCCGACGCGCCCGGCCACGGCTGGTGGCATTGGGCGGTCGCGAGCCTGCCGGCCGGCGTCACGAGCGTGCCCGCCGATGCGAGCGCCTCGGGCCTGCTGCGACGCATCGGCGCGAGCGAGGCGCGCAACGACTTCGGCATCGACGGCTACGGCGGCCCGTGCCCGCCGCCCGGCAAGCCGCACCGCTACGTGATCACCGTCTATGCGCTGAAGAGCACCGACCTGCGCGTCGCGCAGGGCCGCCCCGCGCCGATGTTCGAGCACGAGATCGACACGCAGACGCTCGGCACCGCGCGGCTCGTCGTTCAATACGGCCAGTAGCGCCGCGCCGCCGCGCGCGGCGATTGCCGGCGCCCGCGACATGCTGTTGTTCGCCCGCGCATGCATTTCCGACATTTGGCGTGGCTAGACTCGCCGTGACTGATCGCGGCACGTCGCGCGGCACCCCGCCGCGCCGCGGCGCCCGACGTCGCGGGCCGCCGCGCCCGCTCCCTCGCCTCTTTCCGGAGAACGTTCATGTCGAACATCGTCATCGTCTATCACAGCGGCTACGGCCACACGAAGAAGCTGGCCGAGGCCGTCCACGCCGGCGCGCAGGACACCGGCGCGCAGGTGCGGCTCATCGCCGTCGGCGACCTCGACGACGCGGGCTGGGCCGCGCTCGACGCAGCCGATGCGATCGTGTTCGGCGCGCCGACCTACATGGGCGGCCCGTCCGCGCAGTTCAAGACGTTCGCCGACGCGACGTCGAAAGCGTGGTTCACGCAGAAATGGAAGGACAAGATCGCCGCGGGCTTCACGAATTCCGCGACGATGAACGGCGACAAGTTCTCGACGATTCAATATTTCGTCACGCTGGCGATGCAGCATGGGATGGTGTGGGTCGGCACGGGCCTGATGCCGGCCAACACGAAGGCCGCCACGCGCAACGACCTCAACTTCGTCGGCGGCTTCACCGGCCTGCTCGCGCAATCGCCATCGGACGCGTCGCCCGACGAGGCGCCGGCACCCGGCGACCTCGACACCGCGAAGGCGTTCGGCCGGCGCGTCGCCGAGGCAACCGCGCGCTGGATCGCGGGCGGCCGCTGAACGCCTTGCCCCGATAAAGGGACACAAGACGGCCCGCCGGCCGTCTTTTTTTCGCCCCGTGCGATGCAGGCCCGCCGCATGACGTCTTAAAATGGCGGTTTTCCGGCGTGCGAGCGCCGCGGCCCCGTTTCAGTGAGAGCGAAATGAGCACCAAAGTATTTGTCGACGGCCAGGAAGGCACGACCGGCCTCAAGATCTTCGAATACCTGTCGGCACGCAGCGACATCGACATCCTGCGCATCGACGAAGCCAGGCGCAAGGACGTCGACGAGCGCCGCCGCCTGATCAACGCGTCGGACGTCACGTTCCTGTGCCTGCCCGACGTGGCATCGCGCGAATCGGCATCGCTCGTCGAGAACCCGAACACCACGCTGATCGACGCGAGCACGGCGTTCCGCACGAGCGCGGACTGGGCGTACGGCCTGCCCGAGCTGACCCGCGCGCAGCGTGAGCGGATCCGCACGTCGAAGCGCATCGCGGTGCCCGGCTGCCACGCATCGGCATTCGTGCTCGCGATGCGGCCGCTCGTCGATGCCGGCGTGGTCGGGCCGGACTTCGCCGCGCACAGCCACTCGATCACCGGCTACAGCGGCGGCGGCAAGTCGATGATCGCCGACTACGAGAACCCCGCTTCGGCCGCCCGGCTCGCGAGCCCGCGCCCGTATGCGCTCGGCCTCGCGCACAAGCACCTGCCGGAGATGGCCGCGCACACCGGCCTCGCGAACGCGCCGATCTTCACGCCGATCGTCGGGCCGTTCCTGAAGGGCCTCGCGGTGACCACCTACTTCACGCCCGCGCAGCTCGCGAAGCGCGCGACGCCGCAGGACGTGCAGCGCATCTTCGCCGAGTACTACGCGGATGAAGCGTTCGTGCGCGTCGCGCCGTTCAATGCCGACGACAACCTCGACGCGGGCTTCTTCGACGTGCAGGCGAACAACGACACGAACCGCGTCGACCTGTTCGTGTTCGGCAACGACGAGCGCTTCGTCACCGTCGCGCGCCTCGACAACCTCGGCAAGGGTGCGTCGGGCGCAGCGATCCAGTGCATGAACCTGAACATCGGCGTGGCGGAAGACACCGGCCTCACGCGCTGATCATCCTCGCATGCGATGCAAAGCCGGCCGCTGGCCGGCTTTTTATTTATCTTGAATTGGCAATAAATGATAATCCGCGCACGGATTTACAATTATTTACAAGCTTTCCGTTGCGTAATAATCTTTCAATTAACCCCACCCCTCTTTTATCCAGTCAATCCCGAATAGGGATAAACCGGATATCCCCGCTTTAAACACTGCCGTTATAGAGAAAGGGCCGCCAGCCTTTTCCCGCGTGTCGCCTCGCAGCCACTCCGCAGCCGTTCTTAAGCACACCTTCCGTTTTAATTCTTACTGAATACGTGCACCCGCAAGGGTTTATCGGACGCTTGCCGTTTCAATCGTCTTTTTTAGACGAGTTCATCAATTGACATCAAAAATACGTGCGGCGACATTTACTCGCACAATTAAACGATTGGAGACAGCGGCATGTCGCACGCCTTATCGAAGGGGGTGGCAACGGCCTTTGCCATTGCCCCTTTCCTGGTTGCATGTGGAGGGGGAGATTCCGGCGCGCCCGGCCCGATCGAAGCGCCCCAATGTTCCGGTTCGAGCTGCGGCACGCAAGGGCCGCCGACGTCGCTGCCCATCAACGGCGCGCTGTGCCCGGCCGACGCCGACATCGTGAAGAGCACGTATCTCGGCGGCGCGGGTAGCGGCGAGATCGTCAGCGTCAACATCGACGCGGTGGCGATGACCTACACGCTCAAGTGGCTCGAATCGCCGATCCCGCTGAAGACCGGCAGCGTCACGCCGACGCGCGTCGGCACGACGATCGCCGGCAAGGTCATCCATCCGCCGACCGGCGCGCTGCCGACCGCCGAGCAGACCCGCTGCGCGTTCGTCCTCACGCCCGGCTCCGGCACGGCCGGCGACGGCTCGACCTATTCGACGGCGGCCGACTTCAACCAGGCGAACCCGCCGATGCTGCTGGTCGGCATGGGCGTCGCGGGCGGCGGCATTCCGGGCGCGACGGTCCAGTACGACGGCCTCACGATCATCCCCGGCGTGCTGCAGAACATCGGCCAGGTGCCGAACCGCCACTTCGACTTCTATCCGTTCCTCGGCTTCGCGAACACGACGACGGACCTCTCGAAGCTGCCGGGCACCTACAACGCGCTGATCTACCACCTCGTGCCGTCGTCGAACTACGCGACGAAGGGCTCGAACTCGAGCGAGACGTTCGACGCGAACGGCGCGTGCACGTCGACGAGCGCGGGCGGCTGCCAGACGACCGGCAACCCGTGGCAGGCGAATGCGACGGGCGGCTACTTCAACAGCACGAAGGCGCCGCAGACGCTGCCGCAGACCAACCTGCCGGTGGTCGGCCAGACCGGCAAGTCGGCCACCGCGCACATGGTGATCGGCCAGCTCAACGGCGCGACGGTCCCGGTGGTCGTGCGCACCGGCAACGTGAACCTCGGCACGCCGCCGCTGCATGCGGACGCGCAGGTCGACGACGAATCGGGCATCGCGGTGCTCGGCTCGGCGACAGCGCTCACGTCCGGCGGGATCGACGGCGGCTACGCGGGCGCGGACTCGAACTTCAAGTACACGGCCGCGCTGATCCGCGGCGGCAACGGCACGTTCGTGAACCCGACCACGCAGGCCGCGGAAGACGGCTTCACGCTCGACTACGGCCAGGCGACGCCGGGCCTGCTGAACCTGAAGACGATTCCGCCGAGCGGCGCGAGCTACGCGTCGGGTGCGGGCCTGCTGATCGCGACGGGCGGGCTGTACGCGACGCTCGTGCAGGGCACGGTGAACGGCGGCATCACGCAGACGTCGGCCAACGCGAGCACGTCGTCGGCGCCGTATTTCGGCGTGGGCGCGCAGATCAGCAAGTAGCCGCACCAGCCAGCAACCCGCAGCAGCATACGACAGCACCGCGGCGGCGCGAGCCGCCGCATGCCGAACCAAGGCGCCCGGCACGGCGCCGGCAGTACCGCACACCAAGAAGCGGCCGACAGGGAGCCGGCCGCCACACAAGACAAATCCTGGAGGAGCAACATGAAGCGGAACCTCATTCTGGCCGCGGCCTTTGCCGCGCCCCTTCTTTCGGCATGCGGCGGCGCCGACAATCCCCCGCCGCTCGTCGAAGACCGTCTCTGCCCCGCGACGCTCGACTACGGCACCGTCTATACCGGCGGCGCGGGCAGCGGCGAGCTCGTCAAGCTGCAGCTCGACACGGCCAAGATGACCTGGCAGGTCACCTACGTCGAATCGCCGGTGCCGCGCACCACCGGCACCGTCACGCCGACGCGCGCCGGCACCGTCGACAGCGGCACGCTCACGCAGGAAACGCTGCTGCCGACCAACAAGCTCAACCAGTGCGCGTTCCGCCTGAACGGCGCGAGCCTCGACGCGTCGCGCCCGGCGCGCATCTTCGTCGGCTTCGGTGTCGCGGGCGGCACGATTCCCGGCAAGGAAATCCAGTTCGGCGGCGTGCTCGGCCAGGCCGCGGTGCCCGACACCAAGTTCCCGTACTACCCGTTCATCGGCTTCTCGGCGATCGAAACCAACCTTGCGAACCTCGCCGGCACGTACAGCCACGTCGGCTTCGGCGAGGTGCCGTCGCAGAAGTTCGCGCCGGCGTCGATCGACGCGAAGGTGACGATCAACGCGGACGGCACGTGGATCAAGTGCGACACGACCGGCCAGTTCGCGGGCAGCTGCCGCCAGCCGGGCACGAACCTCGCGCCTTCGGCGGACGGCAGCGGCGCGTTCCAGACCAACAACTACCAGAGCCAGCTGAAGCCGACGCTGTCGACGCTGCCGCAGGGCAAGGGCTTCATGATCGTCGGCAAGCTGCGCAACCAGCTGGTGCCGATCCTCGTGCGCACCGGCGTCGCGAACCCGAACCCGACGCCCGACGCGAATGGCGTGCCGGGCCTCACCGCCGACGACGAATCGAGCATCTCGATCCTCGCGCCGCAGACGGCGATCGCGGTCGGCTCGCAGAACGGCGAGTACATCGGCGTCGACAGCGCGTTCGACTATCGCACCACCGCGCTGATCAACAACCAGGCGACACTGCTCGACCCGTTCCAGCCGTCGCAGGCGTCGCTCGCGACCCCGCTGAACCTCGACTACACGCAGAAGGTGCCGGGCACGGTCACGACGGTCCACTCGGGCGCGGGCAGCACGACGCCGACCGGCAAGTTCATCTTCACGGGCGGGGTGTTCGGCTTCCTCGACAACGCGGGATCGACGCCGTATTTCACGATCGGCGCATTCGTCCAGTAAGCGGGCACGGAGACGGGAATGAAGAAGAAGATGCTCTCCTGCGCGGCGGCCGGCGCCGCCGCGCTGGCGCCCTTCGCGGCGCACGCGCAAAGCGCCGGCAGCAACGTCGTCACGCTCGGCTGGTTCCACATCATGCCGCAGCAGAGCAGCACGCCGATGGCGACCAACGTCGCGCCGACGCCGATCAACACGCCGCTGCGCCTGCCGCCGTCGTTCTCGTCGCCGGGCACGGGGCTGCGCACGAGCGGCGCGGACACCGTCGGCCTGACGGTCAGCCACTTCCTGACCGACCATATCGCGGTGACGTCGGTGGCGGGCGTGCCGCCGGTGTTCAAGGTGTCGGGCCAGGGCACGATCCAGCCGCCCGGCCCCGCCGGCGCGCTCGGCACGCAGAACATCGGGCTCGGCTCGGTCAACCCGATCGTGAAAAGCGTGCGGCAGTGGAGCCCGGCCGTGATCCTGCAGTACTACTTCGCGCAGGCGAACGCGCGGCTCCGGCCGTTCCTCGGCCTCGGCGTGTCGTACAACTGGTTCAGCGACCTGCAGCTCAACCCGAACTTCGTGAAGCAGACGCAGGACAACCTCGGCGCGGTGCTGGCCGCGGGCGCGGGCAAGCCGGGGGTGACGTCGGTGTCGGCGAAGGCGTCGTCATCGTGGCAGCCGGTGTTCAACGCGGGCCTGCAGTACAACATCACCGAGCATTTCGGGCTCGTCGCGTCGGTGACCTACATCCCGCTGAAGACGACGTCGACGGTGACGATCAAGGCGGCCGACGGCACGACGCTCGCCGAGTCGAAATCGGACCTGAAGGCGGACCCGATCATCAGCTACATCGCGATGTCGTACAAGTTCTGAGAACGATGGACGAAAAAAAGCCCGCCTGAAGAGGCGGGCTGAATCCATATCAGAGGAGACATGGAGGAGACAGGTGCAACTATAGCGAATCGGTTTCCGCAACGCAACATTTCCTTGGAGAAAATCAGGATTTTCCCTCGAATGCCGGCTCTAAACGGCGTTTCATTCTGACCCCATCACGTTTTCCCGCTCGATCACGGCGCCCAGCGCGTCCCGCAACAGCGCGACCGGCCGCATCAGGCGCCCCGGCAGCGCGCCGTGCACGAGCCAGTTGTTGATCCGCGTTTCCAGCCCCGACGTGCGAACCACCCGCAGCGCATCCCGATGCACGCTGCGCGCGAGCGCAGCCGGCGACGCGATGCCGATCCCCACGCCGCGCGCGACCAGCGACAGCTGCAAGTCCGATCCGAACGCCTCGACCGCGACGTCGAACGGCAGCCCGGCCGCGCCGAGCGCGCGGCTCAGCGCGGAACGCATCCCGCAGCCGTCCTGGCTCAGCACCCACGGGCAGCGCGACAGCGCGTCGAGCGGCAGCGGCCCGTCGGGCAGCGGAAAGTCGCGCGCCGCGACCAGCACGGCCGGCTGCGTGCCGAGCAGCGTGGTGGTCAGTGCGTCCGGCAGGCTCGCGCTGGCCGGCACCATCACCGCAGCCGCGTCGAGCGCGCCCCGTTCGACGCCTTGCAGCAGCGCCGGCGACCAGCCGGCCGTCACGCGCAGCGTCAGGCGCGGGAACGCGTCGCGCAGCCGGTCGACCGGCAGCTCGAGCGCCAGCTCCGACAGGAACGGCGGCACGCCGATCCGCAGCTCGCCGGACGGTTCGCCATCCGGCGTGCCGACCGCCAGCAGTTCATCGACCGCGCCCAGCACGTTGCGCGCGAGCGTGTAGACCTCACGACCCGCGGCGGTCGGCTTCAGCGGCTTGCTCTGTCGCTCGAGCAGCGCCACGCCGAGCAGGGTTTCAAGGTTCTGCACGCGGCGCGTCAGGCCCGGCTGCGTCAGATGGAGCTTCGCGGCGGCGGCCACCATCGAGCCGCTGTCGACCACCGCGACGAAAGCCTGCAGATCGCGCGTATTCAAAACAAACTCGCATAATGATGTTAGACATATTTCAATTGTCGCATATCGAGCCGCCGCCTACGATGAGGACTTTCCACCTCCCGACAGGCACGCAATGGCTTCCCCTGGTGCTCCCTGCCCCGCCGCGCCGCACTCGAGCGGCACCACCACGCCCGCGCTGAGCACGGGCATGACACTGTTCTTCGCCGCGACGGTCGGCGTGATCGTCGTCGACCTGTTCGCCGCACAGCCGCTGACCGGCCCGATCAGCGCCGACCTGCACCTGCCGCCGGGCCTCGCCGGCCTCGTCGCGATGCTGCCCCAGCTCGGCTATGCGGCCGGGCTCGTGCTGCTCGTCCCGCTCGTCGACCTGCTCGAGAACCGCCGGCTGATCGTGACGACGCTCGCCGTGTGCGCGGCGATGCTCGCATTGCCGGCCGTGACGCGCTCGGGCACGGTGTTCCTGCTCGCCACGCTGGTGGCCGGCGCTGCTTCGAGCGTGATCCAGATGCTGGTGCCGATGGCCGCGTCGATGGCACCCGACGCGCAGCGCGGCCGCGCGGTCGGCAACGTGATGAGCGGGCTGATGCTCGGCATCCTGCTGTCGCGGCCGCTCGCGAGCCTGATCGCCGGGTCGGTCGGCTGGCGCGCGTTCTACGGCCTCGCCGCGGCCGCGAACGCGGCAATCGCCGCGGTGCTCGCGTTTCGGCTGCCCGCGCGCCGGCCGCACGCGACGGCCGGCTACCGCGCGCTGCTCGTCTCGATGGGGCGCCTGCTGACCGACGAGCCGGTGCTGCGGCGGCACGCGCTGTCCGCCGCGCTCGTGATGGCCGCGTTCAGCGCGTTCTGGACCGCGATCGGGTTGCGGCTTGCGCAGCCGCCGTTCGCGTTCGGGCTGCACGGAATCGCGCTGTTCGCGTTCGCCGGCGCAAGCGGCGCGATCGTCACCCCGCTCGCCGGCTGGGCGGGCGACCGCGGCCACGGCGCCACCGCGCTGAAGCTCGCGCACGGCGCGATGCTGGCGGCGCTCGTCGCGATCGGCATCGCGGGCGCCGGCTGGTTCGGCTTCGACGCGCACGCGCATCGCGGCATCGCACTCGCGCTGCTGGCGACCGGCGCCGCGCTGCTCGACGCGGGCGTCGTCACCGACCAGACGCTCGGCCGCCGTGCGATCAACCTGCTGAACCCGGCCGCGCGCGGGCGCCTGAACGGGCTGTTCGTCGGGCTGTTCTTCGTCGGTGGCGCGCTCGGCGCGGCGCTCGCGGGCAGCGCGTGGGCTTGGGCCGGCTGGCCCGGCGTGTGCGGCGTCGCGCTCGCATTCACCGGCGCGGCCGCCGCATTCGGCAGCGCGACCACCGCACCCCGCCCTTGAATACCGGCCGCAAATGAAAAATCCCTGCCCGGCGTGGCCCGCGAGGCAGGGATTCGGTCGACCGGCTTGCTACGCCCCGGCGGGCGGCGGAACTCAGTGCCGCACCAGCGCCATCATCGCGCCGAAGCCGACGAACATGCCGCCCGTCAGCCGGTTGAACGCCTTCGCGACGCTCTGGCTCTTCAGCGTCGCGCCGATCCGCGTGCCGAACGACGCGTAGACGAGATACCAGCTCACCTCGATCACCGCGAACGTCACGACCAGGATGCCGAACTGCGGCAGTGTCGGCTCGGATGCGTTGATGAACTGCGGCAGCAGCGCGGCGGCGAACAGGATCGCCTTCGGGTTGCTGCCGGCGACCAGGAAGCCGTTGCGGAACAGCGCCCAGCGCGACGCCGGCGCGGCTTGCCGCTGCAGCGCGGCGACGTCGGCGGCCGGTGCCGCGTCGTCGACCCGCGCACGCCAGGCCTTCACGCCGAGGTAGATCAGGTAGGCCGCGCCGGCGTAGCGCAGCGCGTTGAACATCGCCGGCCACGCCTCGAGGAACACGCCGAGACCGGCCGCCGACACCGACAGCATCAGCACCAGCGCGCTCAGGCAGCCGGCCATCGTCGCCGACGAGCGCCGCAGCCCGTGACGCGCGCCGTGCGTCATCACGAGCAGCATGTTCGGGCCCGGAATCGCCGACACGACGAACACCGTCGCCACGAAAAGCCACCACGTATGCAAATTCATTGCCGCCTCTGCGTGAAGGAACACGAAACGTTGATTATGCCGCCGGCGGCGCGGGTTTGTCGCGCGCCACCGGCCCGGCCCCGCATCAGCGGCCCGCGCGGCGCGACGCCACCTCGCCGAGCACCGCGAAATCCAGCTCGCCGCCGCCGTGCGCGAGCGCGTCGAGCAGGTTGTCGCGCACGAGGCTCGCGACCGGCAGCGGCACCGACACCGCTTCACCCGCCTCCAGCGCGAGCCGGACGTCCTTCAGGCCGAGGCGCGCCTTGAAGCGCGCGGGCTCGTAGCGGCGCTCGGCGATCATCCCGCCGTAGCCTTCGTACACGGGCCCCGGAAACACGCTGCTCGTGATCACGTCGAGGAAATCGCGCATCGCGACGCCGTGGCCGGCGAGCAGCGCGGATGCCTCGCCGAGCGTCTCGATCGCCGACGCGAGCGTGAAATTCGCGGCCAGCTTCGCGACGTTCGCATGCTGCGGCAGCGAGCCGAACCGCCAGGTCTTCTGGCCGATCGCGTCGAATACCGGCTGGATCCGGTCGATCGCTTCCGCCGGGCCGGCCGCCATGATCGTCAGGCGCGCCGCCGCCGCGACGTCCGGCCGCCCCATCACCGGCGCGGCGACGTAGTCGAGGCCGCGCGACGCATGCGCGTGCGCGAGCGATTCGGCGAGCGCGACGGAAATCGTCGCCATGTTCACGTGGATCAGCCCGCGCGGCGCCTGCGCGAGCAGCGCGTCGTCGAAGATCGCGCGTGCGGCGGCATCGTCCGCGAGCATCGAGAACACGGCGTCGCCGCGGAACGCGTCGGCCGGCGTATCGACGGCCTGTGCGCCGAGCGCGACGAGCGGCGCGACCCGCTCGCGCGAACGGTTCCAGACCCTCACTTGATGCCCGGCCTTCAGCAGGTTCGCCGCGACCGCCAGCCCCATTTCGCCCAGCCCGATAAATCCGAGATCCATCGCTTGCTCCTTCGACAGTGGAAGCCGGGAGTTAACCACAGTCGCGTCCAACGTGCAGGCACCGCCGCCGCGTGCGCGCGATGCGATACTGCGCGCATGGCGACCGCGACTTTCCGTTTCCACGGCGAACTGAACGCGTTCCTTGCGCGAACGCTGCGCGATCGCGCGTTCGCCCGCGCGTGCGGCAGCCAGGCGAGCGTCAAGCACATGGTCGAGGCGCTCGGCGTGCCGCACACCGAAGTCGGGCGCCTGTGCGTGAACGGCGCGCCCGCGCGCTTCGACCGGCAGCTCGCGGACGGCGACCGCGTCGACGTCTACCCGGAACGCGCGCGGCAGCCGGCGGACGGCGCCGCCATGCCGACACCCGCGGACTGGCGCTTCGTCGCCGACGCGCACCTCGGCGGGCTCGCGCAGCTGCTGCGCCTCGCCGGCTTCGACACCTGCTACGACAACCATTTCAGCGACGACGAGATCGCGGGGCTCGCCGAGCACGACGGCCGCGTCGTCCTCACCCGCGACCGCGAGCTGCTCAAGCGCCGCGCCGTCGCGCGCGGCTGCTACGTGCACGCGCTGCAGCCGGCCGCGCAGCTGCGCGAGCTGTTCACGCGGCTCGATCTCGCGCCGCACATGCGGCCGTTCCGCCTGTGCCTGCGCTGCAACGCACCGCTGCATCCGCTCAGCGCGCAAGACGCGGCGGCGCGCGTGCCGGCCGGCGTGCAGCAGCGCCACCGGCGCTTCGCCGCGTGCGACGTGTGCCAGCGCGTGTTCTGGGAAGGCTCGCACTGGCAGCGCATGCGCACGGTCGTCGACGCGATGCGCGCGGTCGCGCCGGACGCCTGAAAAAAACAAAACCCCGCATGCGCGAACATGCGGGGTTGCGACGCTGCGGCCGGGAACGCCGGCCGCAGGCACGGCAGACTTAGTTCTGCGTGCCCTTGTCGTCCGTGCCGGCAGCCGATGCCGCCGCGGCCTTCGCCTTGCCCTTCGCCGAGCCGTGCTGCTTCAGCGCGTGCTTCGGCTTGCTCTTGTCCTTCTTCATCGGCGCCGATGCGGCGGCCGGTGCCTCGGCGGCCGGCGCCGAAGCCTGTGCGAATGCGGAAGCCGATGCCAGTGCGATTGCTGCGGCCACGATCGAAGCGAGAGTCTTCTTCATTGTTCTTCCTTTGTCGGGAGAATAGTCAAACCAGTCAAACGTACCGGGTCGAAAAGATGCGAGGCATTCGCATCGGAGCGCCAGCCGCACCGGTCTTGGCGGCTTCCGCCGGCCGGGACGGCCTTCACCTTCCCCGCGCGACGAACACTGACACACTGGCTGCATAACGCGCCGCCATCGCGGCGAGTTGACAGCTCGCCGGCCGCATCCGGGCTTTCCCTGACGCGCACGCGCGGCCCGCCTGCCGGCCACGCCCGCGGCCCGCGCGCAACCGGCGCGAGCGCGCCCGACGGCCGCCGATACGACGCTATACTTGGCTTCCGTCCCTTTCCCCGTTTTCACGGAAACCGGCTTGCGACCGGTCGTGGCGCCCTCGCCGTTCGGAGCCGCCATGCCGCCGCCCAGACGAGGCGCGACCAATTGCCCGATCACAACCTGGACAGGCTGAAAATCGATCGCCCGCCGATCTCCGGCGCGCCGCGCCGGCGCCCGTGGCGGCGCTATGCGGCGATCGCGTTGCTGGCCGCGCTCGCCATCGGCGCGGGCTTTGCGCTGACCGGCCGGCCGGCGGTCGACACGACCACCGTGACGTCCGCGTATCCGTTCCAGAACGACACGCTGCTCAACGCGACCGGCTACGTCGTGCCGCAGCGCAAGGCCGCGGTCGCGTCGAAGGCCCAGGGCCGCGTCGAGTGGCTCGGCGTGCTCGAGGGCACGCGCGTGAAGCAGGGCGAGGTGATCGCGCGCCTCGAGAGCCGCGACGTCGCGGCCGCGCTCGCGCAGGCGCTGGCGCAGGTCAAGGTCGCGCAGGCCAATCTCGCGCTGCAGCAGGCCGAACTGAAGGACGCCGAAGTCGGCTTTCGCCGCACCGCGATCCTCGCGCCGAAAGGCGCCGTGCCGGCCGCGCAGTACGACAGCGATCTCGCCCGCCTGAACAAGGCGCGCGCGTCCGTCAACAGCAACCGCGCCGCGATCGCGTCGGCCGAGGCCAATGCGCAGGCGGCCCAGGTCGCGGTCGACCAGACCGCGATCCGCGCGCCGTTCGACGGCGTCGTGCTCGAAAAGCACGCGAACGTCGGCGACAACATCACGCCGTTCTCGTCCGCGTCGGACAGCAAGGGCGCGGTGGTGACGATCGCCGACATGGACACGCTCGAGGTGGAAGCGGACGTCGCGGAATCGAACATCGCGCGGATCCGCGCCGACCAGCCGTGCGAGATCCTGCTCGACGCGCTGCCCGAGCAGCGCTTCGCGGGCCGGGTGTCGCGCATCGTGCCGACGGTCGACCGCTCGAAGGCGACGGTGCTGGTCAAGGTGCGCTTCGTCGAGCGCGACGAGCGCGTGCTGCCGGACATGAGCGCGAAGATCGCGTTCCTGTCGAAGCCCGCGTCGCCGCAGGACGCGCGGCCCGTGACGGCGGTGCAGGCCGGCGCGGTGGTCGAGCGCGACGGTCGCCAGGTGGTGTTCGTCGTGAACGGCGACACCGTGCGCGAAACGGCGGTGACGACCGGCGCGCGGATCGGCGAACTCGTCGCGGTGCGCGGCGTGAAGCCCGGCGACACGCTCGTGCTGGCGCCGGCCGCGAAGCTCAAGGACGGCGCGAAAGTGACCGTCGCGAAGAAATAGCGTGAACGCCGCGCCGCCGCTCGTCGAGATCAGCCACGTCGCGAAGTCGTACCGGCGCGGCATGCAGACCGTGCCGGTGCTCACCGACATCACGCTCGACATCGGCGAGGGCGACTTCGTCGCGCTGATGGGCCCGTCGGGCTCGGGCAAGAGCACGCTGCTCAACCTGGTCGCCGGCATCGACCGGCCCGACAGCGGCGAGCTGCGCGTGGGCGGGCTCGACATCACGCGGCTCGCCGAAGCGGCGCTGGCCGACTGGCGCGCCGCCAACGTCGGCTTCATCTTCCAGTTCTACAACCTGATGCCGGTGCTCACCGCGTTCGAGAACGTCGAGCTGCCGCTGATGCTCACGCACCTGCCCCGCAAGGAACGCCGCGAGCGCGTCGAGCTGGTGCTCGACATGGTGAGCCTCGCGGACCGGATGAGCCATTACCCGTCCGAGCTGTCCGGCGGCCAGCAGCAGCGCGTCGCGATCGCGCGCGCGCTGATCACCGATCCGGCGCTGATCGTCGCCGACGAACCGACCGGCGACCTCGACCGCGCGTCCGCGACCGACGTGCTCGCGCTGATGCAGCGCCTGAACGCGGAGCTCGGCAAGACCATCATCATGGTGACCCACGACGCGCACGCGGCCGGCGCCGCGAAGGCGCTCGTGCACCTGGAAAAGGGAGAGCTGATCGATGGGCAGGCCCGGTGAGCGGCGCCGCGGAGGCGCGCAATGACCGCGCTGAAGCTGATCGCGCGCAACGCGCTGCGGCACAAGCTGCGCACGCTGCTGACGGTGCTCGGCCTGACCATCGCGGTGCTTGCGTACGGCCTGCTGCACACGG
This sequence comes from Burkholderia sp. SRS-46, assembly GCF_004343775.1. Taxonomy (GTDB): domain Bacteria; phylum Pseudomonadota; class Gammaproteobacteria; order Burkholderiales; family Burkholderiaceae; genus Burkholderia. Next base: position 32,447 of record NZ_PTXL01000007.1, read on the forward strand.
TCGTCGACGCGTGGTACGCGGGCGCCGCCGCCGCGTCGAACGCGCGGCTCGTCACGCGCAACGCGATCTCGCTCGTATTTCCGCTGCCGGTGAGCTACGAGAACCGGATCCGCGGCGTCGACGGCGTGACGCTCGTCGCGCGCTCGAACTGGTTCGGCGGCATCTACCGCGAGCCGAAGAACTTCTTCGCGCAGTTCGCGGTGTCGGACAACTATCTCGACCTGTATCCGGAGTTCATCCTGCCCGCGCAGCAGCGCGCCGACTATGCGCGCGACCGCAAGGGCTGCCTGATCGGGCGGCAGCTCGCGAGCCAGTTCGGCTTCAGGATCGGCGACGTGATCCCGATCAAGGGCACGATCTACCCCGGCACCTGGGATTTCGTCGTGCGCGGGATCCTCGACGGGCGCGACGAGTCGACGATCACGCGGCAGCTGATCTTTCACTGGGAGTACCTGAACGAGCGGGTGCGCAAGACGACGCCCCGGCAGGCCGACCAGGTCGGCGTGTACGTGTTCGGGATCGCGCGCCCCGACGACGCGGCCGCGATTTCCCGCAACGTCGACGCACTGTTCCGCAACTCGCTCGCCGAGACCCTCACCGAAACCGAGCAGGCGTTCCAGCTCGGCTTCGTCGCGATGTCGAACCAGATCATCGCGGCGATCCGCGTCGTGTCCTACGTCGTGATCGTGATCATCATGGCCGTGATGGCCAACGCGATGGCGATGAGCGCGCGCGAGCGCACGGTCGAATACGCGACGCTGAAGGCGCTCGGCTTCGGCCCCGGGTTCCTCGCGACGCTCGTGTTCGGCGAATCGCTCGTGATCGCCGCGATCGGCGGCAGCCTCGGCATGCTCGCGATGCCGCCGGCGGCCCACCTGTTCAAGCAGGCCACCGGCGGCGTGTTCCCGGTCTTCAACGTGTCCGCGCGAACCTTCGCGCTGCAGGCGGCCTGCTCGCTCGCGGTCGGCATCGCGGCCGCGCTCGTGCCGGCGTGGCAGGCCGCGCGGGTGCGCGTCGTCGAAGGCCTGCGGGCGATCGGCTAGCGCGCGCCATGGCGATTCCGCTCACCTATATCGCGCGCAACCTGTGGGCTCGCCGGCTCACCACCGTGCTCACCGCGGGCGGCATGGCGCTCGTCGTGTTCGTGTTCGCGACGGTGCTGATGCTCGACGCGGGCCTCACGAAGACGCTGGTCTCCACCGGCGAGCCCGGCAACGTGGTGGTGATCCGCAAGGGCGCGGAAACCGAAGTGCAGAGCGCGATCGACCACAAGCAGTCGAACGTGATCGAGATGCATCCGTCGGTCGCGCTCGGCCCCGACGGCCGGCCGCTTGCGTCGAAGGAGGCCGTGGTGCTGATCTCGCTCGTGAAAAACGCGACCAACCGGCCGTCGAACGTCGTGATCCGCGGCGTGTCGCCGGGCGGCCTCGGCCTGCGCCCGCGGGTGCGGCTGGTGGCCGGGCGCATGTTCAGCGCGGGCTCGTCCGAGATCGTCGTCGGCAGCGCGATCGCGAAGGGCTTCAGCGGCACGCGGATCGGCGATCGCCTGCGCTTCGCGCAGCGCGACTGGATCGTCGTCGGCCAGTTCGACACCGGCGGCAGCGGCTTCGATTCGGAGATCTGGGGCGACGTCGACCAGCTGATGCAGTCGTTCCGGCGCACCAGCTATTCGTCGATGATCGTGCGCATCCCGCAGGCCGACGCGTTCGCGCGCTTCAAGGCCGACCTCGACGCCGATCCGCGGCTCACCGACGAGGCCAAGCGCGAGCAGACATTCTACGGCGACCAGTCGCGCGCGCTGTCGACCTTCATCAACATCCTCGGGCTCACGCTGTCGACGATCTTCTCGATCGCGGCGATGATCGGCGCGATGATCACGATGTACGCGTCGGTGGCCAACCGGGTCGCGGAAATCGGCACGCTGCGCGCGCTCGGCTTCAAGCGCGCGAACGTGCTCGCCGCGTTCCTGCTCGAGGCGCTGCTGCTCGGGCTCGTCGGCGGCGTCGCGGGGCTCGGCTGCGCAGCGCTGATGCAGTTCGCGTCGTTCTCCACCACCAACTTCCAGACCTTCTCCGACCTGTCGTTCCGCTTCGTGCTGACGCCGGCGATCGTCGTGAAGACGCTGCTGTTCTCGGTGGCGATGGGGCTGGTCGGCGGCTTCCTGCCGGCCATGCGCGCGGCGCGGATGAACATCGTCGACGCGCTGCGGGCGCGTTGACGGCGCCTCAAGATTCGTCCTTTTCTGCCGACATATTCCGTCAAGCAAGTGCAGTCCAAGCCGGCGCCACCTTTCGGGACGCCTTCGTGTCGAGGCAGAAATTCCGCTTCGTGCAGCATTCGTCGCAATCCTCACGAACATCATGATCACTTCGCTCCGAACCCGCATCCTGCTCATCTCCTCCGCGACCGTCATCGGTGCGCTTGGCCTGTCGGGCGCCGTCACCTACGCGACGGTGCGCGCCAGCACGACGGAAACCATCTCGCAGAACCTGGCATCGATCGCCGGCGCCAATACGCTCGCGATCAACAAATGGGTGGCCGGCAAGGCCCTGGAGGTGTCCACCACCGCCGACGAGATCGAGCACGGCGACCCGCAAGGCCTGTCGAAGCACATGGGCCGCGCAGGCGGCTTCCCGGTCACGACGGCCGGTTGGTCCGACAAATCGTTCGCGTCGTCGACGACCACGCCGAAGGACTACGACCCGACCGCACGCCCGTGGTACAAGGCGGCCGTCGCGGCCGGCAAGCTGATCGTGACGAAGCCGTACGGCGATTCGTCGACGGGCGTCCCCTACGTGTCGTTTTCGGCACCGATGATCCGCAACGGCGAGACGACCGGTGTGCTGAGCGGCGCGGTGCCGCTCGACGGCGTCCGCGAGATCGTCGCCGCCGTGCACCCCACGCCGTCGAGCCTCGCGTTCGTCGTCACGCGCGACGGCCAGATCATCGCGCACCCGGATGCCAAGCTGGCACTCAAGCCGGCCACGGACGTGAGCGCCGCGCTCACGCAGGATGCGCTCGCGTCGCTCCAGCAGGCGAGCGCGCCGATGGAGATCTCCGTCGGCGGCGCCGAGAAGCTGCTGAAAGCCCAGCCGGTGCAAGGGGCCGACTGGTATCTCGTGATCGCGCTCGACAAGGCGGAGGCGACCGAAGGCCTGACGCACGTGCTCCAGGGTCTCATCGTGGCGATGGTGGTGCTCACGCTCGCGGCCGTGGGCATCGCGGCCTTCTTCACGTCGCATTCGTTCCGCGGCCTGTCGCAGGTACGCGATGCGATGGGCACGATCGGCGCGGGCGGCGGCGATCTCACGCATCGTCTGCCGGTGGCCGGCCGCGACGAGGTGGCGCAGATCTCCGGGTCGTTCAACGCGTTCGTCGAAAAGATCGGCGCCGTGCTGCTGGAGGTGCGGGCCGGCGTCGAGAACATGACGGTCGCGACCGGCGAAATCGAAATGGGCAACCGCGACCTGTCGCAGCGCACGGAAACGTCGGCCAGCAACCTGCAGCGCACGTCGGCCGCGCTCACGCAGCTCACGGCGAGCGTGAAGCAGTCGGCGGAAGCGGCGATGCAGGCCACGCGCCTCGCCACGTCGGCAAGCGACGCGGCGGCGCGCGGCGGCGAGGTCGTGACGAGCGCGGTCAGCACGATGGACGAGGTCGCGCGGTCGTCGGCGCGCATCGGCGAGATCATCGGCGTGATCGACAGCATCGCGTTCCAGACGAACATCCTGGCGCTGAATGCCGCCGTCGAGGCAGCGCGGGCCGGCGAGAACGGCCGTGGCTTCGCGGTCGTCGCGGGCGAGGTGCGCAGCCTCGCGCAGCGCTGCGCGACCGCGGCACGCGAAATCAAGGACCTGATCCAGGCGTCGGAGGCCAGCGTCAACACCGGGGCGCAGCGCGTACGCGACGCCGGCGCGGCGATGCACGAGATCGTCGCCGGCATCGAGCGCGTGAACCGCATCATCAGCGAGATCGACGGCGCGATGAACGAGCAGAGCGCCGGCATCAGCCAGATCGATGCCAGCGTCGCCGAAATGGATCGCGCGACGCAGCAGAACGCCGCGCTCGTGGAGGAGTCGACGGCCGTGTCCGCGACGCTCAACGAGCAGGCGCACGGCCTCGCGAGCGCCGTCGGGCTGTTCAAGCTGCGACAGGCGCACGTGCCCGCTTGAACCGGGCGCGGCTGCCGGTGGTCGATAGCCCGGCTTCCCGGCGAACGTATCGAGACGCCCATCAAGGGGCATGCGGGGCGGTCTCGCGGGCGACGCGACGGCCTCCGCCGTCAGGCCGGCGCCAGCCGGGCGAGCGGTAGCGCGGCCTCGAGCGCGACGTGCCCTTCGAACGCCGTCGAGGCCGGCAGCGGGCGCTCGCCCTCGACCGCGTGCGCAAACTGCACGCCGGGGTCGTCGCCAAGCCGCACGCGCAGCGCGGCGATGCGCGGGAACGCGGCCGCGTCGAACACCTGGTGATAGTCGGCCCAGCGGGCGAGGCCCGCAAAGTACGCGTCGGCGAGCGTGCGCTGCCGGCCGAGCAGCCACGGACCGTCGCCGAGCATCGCCTCGAGCAACCGGTGCGCGCGCATCACGCGGTGGCGGCCGTACGCCTGCAGAACCTCCTTCTCGGCGCCTGCGCTGCCATGCTCGTAGACGTGCCAGAGCGGGCCGAACGCGCTGAAGAACGTGGTGTTCAGGTAGGCCAGCATACGGTTCAGCCGGTCGAAATCGTGGCTGCCCTGCCGGAACGCGAGGCCGCTGGCGGACGCCTGGGCGCCGATATGGCCGAGGATCGCGAGGCTCTCGGTCAGCACGTTGCCGGCCTCGGTGATGAACGCCGGCGTCTCGGCGGCGGGGTTGAGCTGCAGGAACGCGTCGCTCGTCACGAGGCCGGGCATCGTGATGCGGGACAGCCGGTAAGGGCGGCCGGCCCATTCGAGCGCGACGATCGAGCCGAACGAGCAGCCGGCGGGAACACCGTAGAGAAGGATCGGGGACATCGGACATTTCCGGTTGATTGAACGAATCAGGATGCTCCCACGGCAAACGATCCTGCTGTAGCCGCTAGAATTGCAACCCGTCGTTTCCCTGCATGGACGCTGAGCCTTGAACCTGAACGATCTCTACCTCTTCGTGCAGGCGGTCGAAGCCGGCAGCATGTCCGCCGCCGCCCGCCTGCTCGACCTGCCGAAGTCGACGGTGAGCAAGCGCGTCGCCGCGCTCGAGCACGCGCTCGGCGCGCGGCTCGTGCATCGCACGTCCCGCAGCTTCCGCCTGACGCCGGTGGGCGCCGAATTCTTCGAGCACGCGCGCGCGGCGGTAATCGAGGCGGAAAGCGCGCGCGACGCGGTGCTGCGGCAGGCCGCCGAGCCGCGCGGGATCGTGCGGATCACGAGCTCGGTGCCGGTCGCGCAGCACATGCTCGCGCCCTGCCTGCCGGCGCTGGCGATCGCCCATCCGCACCTGCAACTGCAGATCCATGCGAGCGACCGGCTCGTCGATCTCGCGCAGGAAGGCTTCGACCTCGCGGTGCGCAGCCATTTCGCGCCGCTGCCCGACTCCGCGCTGGTGCACCGCCCGCTGGCGGTATCGCCGATCGTGCCGGTCGCGGCGCCCGCCTATCTCGCGCGCGCCGGCGCACCGGCCGAGCCGGCCGAGCTCGCGCGGCACGACGGCCTCTATCCGAACCTCCAGTCCGCGCCGTGGCGGCTGGGCCGCGGCGCCGAGCGCATCGAGGCCGCGCCGCGCGCCCGCCTGCACGCGGACGAATCGACGGTGCTGCTGCAGGCGGCGTTGGCCGGCCTCGGCATTGCGTGCCTGCCGGACTGGATCGTCCGCGACGCGCTTCAGGCCGGCACGCTCGTGCGCGTGCTGCCGGACTGGCACGCGGGCCACGTGACCACGACGCTGCTGATGACGCACCGCCGCGGCCAGCTGCCCGGCGTGCGCGCCGCGGTCGACTTCCTCGTGCGGCATGTGGCGGAGCGCCATGGCGGCGTATACCGGGAACCCGCCTGACCCGGCGATTCAAAAGCTGCATCGATCAAGTCATCAATTGGCATGAACGCGGAATTTTCGCCATGCAGAATGATCCGGACGCCCTCCATCGTCGCGCGTCGCGGCGACGGTAGAGGCGTCCGGACGGCATACGCGCGGCGGGCATCCGCCTGATCCGCGCCGCCGCCGGCAGCATCCGACACGACATCGAGCGCGCACGACGCGCCCGCCGCCCAGCGGCACCTTCCGCTTCCGGAGGAGACGACATGAATCCGCCCAATGCGTTGCCGGCGACCGCGTCGGCCGCGGCTGCGCGCACCCGCGTGCGCTGGCTCGTGCTGGCCGTGCTGTTCGCGGTCACGACGATCAACTACGCGGACCGCGCCGCGATCTCGATCGCGGGCCCGAGCCTCGCCCGCGCGCTGCACCTGAGCCACGTGCAGATCGGCTTCATCTTCTCCGCGTTCGGCTGGTCGTACGTCGTCGCGCAATTGCCGGGCGGGTGGCTGCTCGATCGCTACGGGTCGCGCGTCATCTACGCGTTCAGCATCTTCTTCTGGTCGCTGTTCACGCTGCTGCAAGGCACGATCGGCTTCTTCGGCGGCGGCGCCGCGTTCGCGCTGCTGTTCGCGCTGCGCTTTTGCGTCGGCGCGGCCGAAGCGCCGTCGTTCCCGGCCAACAGCCGGATCGTGTCCGCGTGGTTCCCGGCACCCGAGCGCGGCACCGCATCGGCGATCTTCAACGCCGCGCAGTACGCGGCGACCGTCGTGTTCGCGCCGCTGATGGGCTGGCTCGTGCACGCGTTCGGCTGGCAATCGGTGTTCGCGGTGATGGGCGTGCTCGGCTTCGCGTTCGTGATGGTCTGGAACCGCACCGTGTACGACCCGAAGGATCATCCGCAGATCAACCGCGCGGAGCTCGACTATCTCGCCGAAGGCGGCGCGCTGGTCAACATCGACCAGGCGACCGGCCGGCGCGACGGCGGCCCGCAGCTGCGCCACGTGAAGGCGCTGCTGAAGAGCCGGATGCTGGTCGGCGTCTACATCGCGCAATACTGCATCAACGCGCTGACCTACTTCTTCATCACCTGGTTTCCCGTCTACCTCGTGCAGGCGCGCGGGATGTCGATCCTGAACGCGGGGCTCGTCGCATCGATCCCGGCCGTGTGCGGGTTCCTCGGCGGCATCCTCGGCGGCGTGGTCTCCGACGCGCTGCTGAAGCGCGGCATGTCGCTGTCGGTCGCGCGCAAGGCGCCGATCGTCGTCGGCATGCTGCTGTCGATGTCGATGATCGTCTGCAACTACACCGAGTCGCACGTGCTCGTCGTGCTGTTCATGGCGCTGTCGTTCTTCGGCAAGGGGCTCGGCGCGCTCGGCTGGGCCGTCAACGCCGACACCGCGCCGCGCCAGATCGCCGGCCTCAGCGGCGCGCTGCTCAACACCTGCGGCAACCTGTCCAGCATCACCACGCCGATCGCGATCGGCTACATCGTCGACACCAGCGGCTCGTTCAACGGCGCGCTGGTCTATGTCGGCGCGCACGCGCTCGTCGCGGTGGCCTGTTACCTGTTCGTCGTCGGCGAGATCCGCCGCGTCGAGCTGACATGAACGCCGCGGGCCCCGGCGGCCCGCGCCAACCAGGAGCAAAGCGATGTCCGAATCCCGCAGCGCCGGCCCGACGCCGGGCACCCCGCGCGTCACGCGCATGCAGGTGATCCCCGTGGCCGGGCGCGACAGCATGCTGCTGAACCTGTGCGGCGCGCATGCACCGTTCTTCACCCGCAACCTCGTGATCCTCGGCGACAGCAGCGGGCGCACCGGCGTCGGCGAGGTGCCGGGCGGCGAAGGCATCCGCCACGCGCTGGAGCGGATGGCGGATCTCGTCGTCGGCCAGCCGATCGGGCGCTACCAGGCGACGCTCAACGCGGTGCGCGCGGCGCTGTCGGGCAGCGGCACGGCGCCCGGCCGCGCGATCCGGCACGAGGTGACGTCGGCCGGCGAAGCCGCGGTGCTGCGGCAGCCGCACGAGATCAACCTGCGGCTCGACAACGTGATCACCGCGATCGAGGCCGCGCTGCTCGACCTGCTCGGCCAGTGCCTCGACGTGCCGGTCGCGGCGCTGCTCGGCGAAGGGCAGCAGCGCGACGCGGTGCCGATGCTCGCGTACCTGTTCTACGTCGGCGAGCGGCGGCGCACCGACCTGCCGTACCGCGACGAGCGCGACGCGCCGTATGCATGGTTCCGGCTGCGCAACGAAGAAGCGCTGACGCCAGCGGCGATCGCGCGGCAGGCGGAGGCGGCGGTCGAGCGCTACGGCTTCGCCGATTTCAAGCTGAAGGGCGGCGTGATGGCGGGCCACGACGAGATGGAGGCGGTCGCGGCGATCAAGGCGCGCTTTCCGGACGCGCGCGTGACGCTCGACCCGAACGGCGCGTGGTCGCTCGACGAGGCGGTCGCGCTGTGCCGCGGGCAGGGCCGCCTGCTCGCCTACGCGGAAGATCCGTGCGGGCCGGAAGCCGGCTATTCGGGGCGCGAGGTGATGGCGGAGTTCCGCCGCGCGACCGGCATCCCGACGGCGACCAACATGATCGCGACCGACTGGCGGCAGATGGATCACGCGGTGCGCCTGCAGGCGGTCGACATCCCGCTCGCCGATCCGCATTTCTGGACGATGCAGGGCTCGGTGCGGCTCGCGCAGCTGTGCCGCGACTGGGGGCTCACCTGGGGCTCGCACTCGAACAACCATTTCGACGTGTCGCTCGCGATGTTCACGCACGCGGCGGCGGCCGCGCCGGGCACGATCACCGCGATCGACACGCACTGGATCTGGCAGGAAGGCGACGCGCGGCTTACGCGCGAGCCGCTCGCGATCGTCGGCGGCCAGGTGGCGGTGCCGGCGCGCCCGGGCCTCGGGATCGAGCTCGACATGGCGCAGGTGGAAGCCGCGCATGCGCTGTACCGGCAGGTCGGCGGCACGGCGCGCGACGATGCGATCGCGATGCGGTATCTGGTGCCGGGGTGGACCTACGATCCGAAGCGGCCGAGTCTCGGGCGGCCAGCCTGACGGCACGGGCGGCGGCATGCCGCGGGCGGCCGCGCCGGCGCCCGATTCAGGTTTGCGTCGCGCGCGCCATCGCGCGTGCCGCCGCGCATCGCTCGATCGTGCGCGCAATGGGCGCGGCGTGCGCCAGGCCGGGATCGAGCCCCGGATCGTAGATGGTGAAGTCGATCCCCGCGATCCGGCCCGACGCGGCAAGCGGGCCGAGCAATGCGTCCAGCCCGTCGAAATCCAGCCCCGGCGAACCGGGCGAATCCACCGCGGGCAGCTGCGACTGATCCAGCACGTCGAGATCGACGTGCAGCCAGGCCTGGTCGAGCGCGCGCGCGGCCAGCCAGTCGACCAGCGCCGACGCGACGGCGGCGGGCCCGCGTGCGAGCAGTTGCTGGATCGTGATGCGCGTGATGCCGGTGCGGGCGATATCGCCGTAAGCGGCCGCGAATTCTTCCGTTTCGGCATCGCGTTCGCCGACCTGGCACGCGTCGGAGTCGTCGACCAGCGCGCCGTCGAGCGCCGGCCAGTGCGCGAGGAGCGGCTCCCCTCGCCCGGTCGCCAGCGCGAGATCCATCCCCGCGACGGAGCCGAGCCGTTGCGACGTGTCGTAGTTGCCGGGGTGGAAGAAGTCGCTGTGCCCGTCGACGTGAACGAGGCCCCGTCCCCCCGCGCGCCGGTTGCCGAGCAGGCAGCCGAGCAGCACGCTGCAATCGCCGCCGAGCACGATCGGAAACGCATGCCGCGCGCGTGCGTCGACCACCCGCGCGGCGAGCTCGAGCGAGAAATCGCGGATCGACACGCCGTTGCGGATGCGCGTGCCGGACTGCGACGCGAACGCATAGGCGGGATGCGCGAGCCGCGACACACGCGCGCCGAGACGGGCGGCGAGGCCGGTGGCCAACAGTGCCTCGGGGCCGCGCCAGGTTTCGGGTTCGAGACCGGCCGCGTTCGGCCGAAGGCCGAGGCTGCTGGGCGCGGCGATCAATTCGACCGGCCGGGCGATACCGCGCTGCGAATGCCCGGCCCGCAGGTCGGGTGAAGCTGTCGATGCCGTCATGACGATTCCTCGCGCAGTCGTTGCGGACGGGATGTGCTAACCTCTAAAACGATTATCAAAGGTTAGCACGCATTCAACCCATGTCGAGCATTTCACCGGTTATCGAAGCGCACCCGTTCGAGGCGCGCGATTACGTCGGCGGTCATCCCGTGCTCGATTTCGTCAACACGGTGACCGGCCGCGATCAGGCGCCGCGCGACTGGCTGCCGGATTACGACGCTTATCTCGCATGGCTGGCGAAATCAGCGGCGTTCCCCGCGCTCGACCTGCAGCGGCTCGCAACCCGCGCGGCCGACGCGCCGGCCGCGGCCGAGCGCGCGCTGCGCGACGCCAAGCGCCTGCGTGAAGCGCTGTTCGGCATCTTCGGCGCGTTCGCGCACGGCACACCGGTGGCCGCGGCGGATCTGGAAACGCTGGAGCAGGCATGGCGGCACGCGATGAGCGGCCGGCGGCTGGTCGCGGCGGCGGGGCACGTCGAATTCGGCGATCCGCCCGATCCGGCCGACCTGGATTGGCCAGCCCAGCGAATCGCTGTCGACGCGATGAAGCTTCTCGAAGCATTGCCCGGCTGGCGGCTGCGGATGTGCGCGGGGTCGAACTGCGCGTGGCTGTTCATCGACCGCTCGAAGACCGGGCGCCGCAAGTGGTGCGACATGTCGACCTGCGGGAACGTGGCGAAGGCCCGGCGGCACTACGATGCGCTCAGGCGTGCGTCGACGTAGATCCGGCGCGCAAAGAAAAAGGGCCCGACCTTTCGGCCAAGCCCTTTTCGAATTCGTTGGTGGAGCGGATGAGGATCGAACTCACGACCTTCGCATTGCGAACGCGACGCTCTCCCAGCTGAGCTACCGCCCCAACAGACACCGATCATACACACGCATTTGCGCGCTTGGCAATAGCGTCGAATTACTTCGACGGCGCGCCCGCCAGCACCCATTCCACGACCGATCGGGCGTCCGCATCGCTCATCCGCGGATGCGCGGGCATCGGAATGGCGCCCCACACGCCGGAGCCGCCCTCCTTCACCTTTTTCGACAGCTTCGCGACCGCTTGCGGATCGGCCTTGTAGCGCGCCGCGATGTCCTTGAACGACGGGCCGACCAGCTTGCGGTCGACCGCGTGGCAGCCCATGCACGCATTGCTGCGCGCGACCTTGAGCCCGTCGCCGACGTCCGCGTGCGCGACCGCGCCGAACGTGCCGGCCAGCAGCACCGCCGCCACCGCGCCTTGCATCCACTGCGTCAGCGTCATTGCGGCACCGCCTTCGGATTGCCCGGGTGCACGTTGGTCGAATTCGAGATCGGCGCGGGCGACTGCAGCGGCGTGGAGGACACCGACGTGTCGGGTACCGCGCCGACCGTCGTGCTGTCCGCCGGCGCAGCCGACGCCGCGGCGGCACCGCTTGCGGGCGCCGCCTGCAGCGCCTGCACGTCCGCCGGCTTGATGTACTGGAACACCTTCACGACCTTCTCGACGCCCGGCACCTGGCTGGCGACTTCCGCGCCGCGGTTGCCTTCGTCGACCGTCACGAGGCCCATCAGGTACAGGTTGCCGCGCTCGCCGACGACCTTGAAGTTGTTCGCCGAGATGCCCTTCTCGCCGATCAGCGCGGTCTTCACGCGCCCTTCGAGATACGAGTCGTTCGCGCGATCCGACAGCGAGCTGGCCGGGCCGATCGCGAGTTCGTTGACGATGCCGTTCACGTTGTTGATGGCACGCACGACTTCCTCGGCGCGCTGCTTCGACGCGTCGTTCGGCACTTCACCCGTCAGCAGCACGCGGCGGTTGAAGACGGTCACGTTCACGTGCGCCTGATCCGGCAGGCCGCTGTTGATCTGCGACGTCGCCTTGAGCTGGATCTCGCGGTCTTCCGTCTGCGCGCCGAGCGTACGGCGATCGGTGGCGATCAGCGCGCCGCCGCCGGCCGCTGCGCCGACCACGCCGAGCACGCAGCCCTGCAGCGACACCGCGAGCCCCGCCGTCAGCGCGGCGAGCAGCGTGGTTCTGACGAGCGTCTGTTTGACGCGGCTTTTGTTCATCGACGGCTCTCCTTCGTTCAATCCTCACCCAGCAGCATCGCGTCGATGCCGTCGCACAGGCAGTGGATGGTCAGCAGATGGACTTCGTGGACGCGCGCCTCGCGCTCGGCGGGCACGCTGATCGGGATGTCGGTGTCGGACAGCGCGGCCGCCAGCGCGTGGCTGCTGCCGCCCATCAGCGCGACCACCGTCATTTCGCGCTCGTGCGCCGCCTCGACGGCGGCCAGCACGCGCGGCGACGCGCCGGTCGGGTCGAGCACCAGCAGGATGTCGCCGGTCTGCCCGAGTACCCGCACCTGCTGCGCGAACAGCTGGTCCGGCACGATCGCGCCGGTCAGGCCGCCTTGCGACGCATCGGTCGCGAGCGCGAGCGCGGGCAGGCCCGGCCGCTCCCGCTCGAAGCCGCCGACGAGCGACACGGCGAGATAGTGGGCAGCGGCGGCCGACGGGCCGTCGCCGCAGGCGACGATCTTGTTGCCGTTCGCCAGCGCGGCGAACATCGCATCGACCGCGGCCGCGATCGGCAGCGACAGCGCATCGCCGGCTTCGTGCTGAAGCGCGGCGCTGTCGCGGAAATGTTGCTGAATACGTTCGACTGACATCGATTCCTGGTCGGGTGCTGCGCGTGGCGGACCGCGCGCGACATCATGAGTGCGGCGAGTTTACCGTACTCCGGGGCCTCATCCGGGGGCAGGGCGAGAACTCTTTACATCTCGTCACAGCTCTCGGCTACGCGTCGTCGGCACGAAACGCGTCGCGCAGCCACACGAGCTGCCCGGCCTCGAACGCAACCACGTCGAAGCGGCACGGCGCGCCGGCCCCGTGCCGCGCCCAGAAGCGCTGCGCCGCCGCGACGAGCCGCACGCGCTTGCGCCAGCCGATGCTCGCCGCCGCGCCGCCATGACGGACGCTGCGCCGCGCGCGCACTTCGACGAACACCAGCGTGCCATCCGGCTCGCGCATCACGAGATCGAGCTCGCCGCCGCGCATCGTCACGTTCGCCGCGACGAACACGAGCCGGCGGCGCTCGAGGAACTGCCGCGCACGCATCTCGAACGCCGCGCCGACCGACTTGGATCGCGCCGCGCCGGAAAAGTTGTCGGTGCGCGCGGCCGCCGGCCCGCCCGCGCGCGACGGCCCGCGACGATCGCCGTCCGATCCGGCCGGCGCCCCATGGCACAATGCCGACCTTGTTCCGCCTGCGCCGCGCCCACGCGCATTGCCCGCCATGACTGCCCTCCTCGAACTTGCGCATACGCAGCACTATCCGAGCGCCGCGCTCTACATCGTCGCGACGCCGATCGGCAACACCGCCGACATCACGTTGCGCGCGCTGCACGTGCTCGGCCTCGCCGACCGCATCGCCGCCGAAGACACCCGCAACACCGGCCAGCTGCTCGCCCGTTACGGGATCTCGAAGCCGCTCATCGCCGCACACGAGCACAACGAGCGCGAAGCGGCGCTGCGCGTGATCGAACACCTACGCGCCGGCGAACGCGTCGCGTATGTGTCGGACGCCGGCACGCCCGGCATCTCGGACCCCGGCGCGCGGCTCGTCGACGCGGCGCGCGCGGCCGGCTTCGCGGTGATTCCGCTGCCGGGCGCGAGCGCGGCCGTGACCGCGCTCAGCGTGGCCGGCGACTGGGCTGGCGCGTTCACGTTCGCCGGCTTCCTGCCGCCGAAGGCGAAGCAGCGCGCGACCGCGCTGCAGGCGCTTGCCTCGCATCCGTACGCACTGGTGTTCTACGAGGCGCCGCACCGGATCGTCGAGACGGTCGCCGCGCTCGCGGACACGCTCGGCGCCGCGCGCCGGCTGCTGATCGCGCGCGAACTCACGAAGCTACACGAGCAACTGTTCCAGGGCACCCTGGCCGAAGGGCTGACCTGGCTGGAAGGCGACGCGAACCGGCAGCGCGGCGAGTTCGTGCTGGTCGTCGAAGGCGCGCCGGCCGACACGGGCGCGGCCGACGACACCGCGCACGACGCGCTGCTCAAGCTGCTGCTGGAGGAAGTGCCGGTGAAAAGCGCGGCGAAGCTCGCGGCCGCGCTGACCGGCGCGCCGCGCAACGCGCTGTATGCGCGCGCGCTCGCGCTGAAGGACGGTTGAGCGGCCGACGCCGCTGCAATGCAAAAGGGCTGCCGATGGCAGCCCTTGGTCGTTTGGCACGCTGGCGGAAACGGAATCCGCCGCGGAAATCGCCGCATTATCGGGGCGAGTTCGACGCGAGCATCTCGTTGCGCGCGTCGCGCGCTTCCTGCGGCGACAGCCCCTCGATCTTCACGCGCCCGGTGCCGGCATGCACGAGGCCGATCACCTTGGCGGCCGCATACGACAGGTCGAGCACCCGGCCGCGCTTGTACGGGCCGCGATCGTTGACCTTGACGACGACCCATTTGCCGTTCGTCGGGTTCGTCACCCGGATGTACGACGCGAGCGGCAGCGTGCGGTGCGCGGCGGTGAACGCGTTCATGTTGAAGCGCTCGCCGTTCGCGGTGCGGCGGCCGTGGAAACCGCGGCCATACCACGACGCGCGGCCGGTCTGACGGAAATCGGACACGTCGGCGCCGTCGATCGGCTGCGCATCCGCGAGCGACGTGCTCTTCGCGTCCTTGCTGTCGGCGGTCGGCATCGATGCCAGCGCCGAGTCGAAGTTCAGTTGCGTGCTACTGTCCGCGTTCGCGGCGGTCGTCCTGACCCCATTCTTCTGGTTGGTGCCGCTCGTCGTCTGGCTGGGTGGTACCGCACAGCCCGTCAGTGCGAGAAATACCGCTACAGTTCCGAAACGGCTCGGAAATCGAAAATTCATCGACGTGTCGCCTTCTGGTTCGGGCCGCTCGTTTGCTTCATTGATGCGCGGCCCGGACGGCAAATGCGTGCACGCCCCGCTCGAATGCGAGCAGGCGGCTTGCATGGGCGCGGCTTTCGTACTCGCCGCAACCGTCCTGATTAGCTTTCACGTCTGGCGCAACCTGTCCCCGGCAGCCTGACCAGACCCCACATGCCGCCATCGAACATGGCTTCCCACGTTCGCGCGCGTCGCGTACAGCCAACGCACAGGAACGGCGGCACAGGCCTCATCCGGCGGCGCGGCAGCAGGGCCGCGGCGGGCGCGCAGCGCCCGGCCGGACAAGACGTGAGCACCGGAGAACGCCCGGTGCTGGATTCGCCGCCGGACTCCCCGGCGGCAGATGCTTTGACGATGCTCATGGCCCCCTGTAAGTGGGGCTCGGGCATCAGCGAAGCGCATGAAAAACATGCGCGATGAGCGCCATTATACAGAAATCAAAATCACTGCCCGAAAACCGGCCTTGGCGCACCATTGATTCTCGCTATGGCTGTAACAATCGGCGCGGCCGCACGCGCGTCGCGACACCGCGCGCACCGCGCCGAACGGGGTGCGTGCGCGCCCGGTACAATCGAACCTTTTAGCCCGCCGGTGCTTCCATGAAAGTCACGCTCATCCCGGTCACGCCGTTCCAGCAGAACTGTTCGCTGCTCGTCTGCGAAGCCACCGGCCGCGCCGCCGTCGTCGATCCGGGCGGCGACCTCGACCGGATCCAGCAGGAAGTCGCGCGGCAGAACGTGCAGGTCGAGAAGGTGCTGCTCACGCACGGGCACATCGACCACTGCGCGGGCTCGAAGGCGCTCGCGACGCACTACGGCGTGCCGATCGAAGGGCCGCAGGAAGAGGAGCGCTTCTGGATCGAGAAGCTGCCGGCGCAAAGCGAGCGCTTCGGCTTTCCGGCCGCCGACGCATTCGAGCCGGATCGCTGGCTGAACGACGGCGATACCGTGCAGTTCGGCGACGAAACGCTCGAGGTCTATCACTGCCCGGGCCACACGCCGGGCCACGTCGTGTTCTTCAGCCGCGCGCACCGGCTCGCGATCGTCGGCGACGTGCTGTTCGCCGGCTCGATCGGCCGCACCGACTTCCCGCGCGGCAACCATGCCGACCTCGTGCGTGCGATCAAGGAGAAGCTCTGGCCGCTCGGCGACGACGTCACGTTCGTGCCGGGCCACGGGCCGGTATCGACGTTCGGCGACGAGCGCCGCACGAACCCGTTCGTGTCGGACAAGGTGTTCGGATGAACCAGACGGCCATTCAGGAAATCTACGTCAGCACCGACGTCGAGGCGGACGGCCCGATTCCCGGCCCGCACTCGATGCTGAGCTTCGCGTCCGCCGCGTACACCGAAGACAAACAGCTGATCGCGACGTTTTCCGCGAACCTCGCGACGCTGCCCGGCGCGCAGGCGCATCCGGTGCAGGAAGCGTGGTGGAAGACGCAGCCCGAAGCGTGGGCCGCGTGCCGCACCGACCTGCAGGCGCCGGAAGCGGCGCTCGTCGCGTACGTCGACTGGGTCGAGGCGCTGCCCGGCAAGCCGGTGTTCGTCGCGATGCCGGCCGGTTTCGACTTCACGTTCATGTTCTGGTACATGATGCGTTTCGCGGGCCGCTGCCCGTTCTCGTGGTCGGCGCTCGACATCAAGACGCTCGCATTCGCGATGACGGGCCTGCCGTACCGCAAGGCGATCAAGCCGCGCTTCCCGAAGCACTGGTTCGACGACCATCCGCACACGCACGTCGCGCTCGACGACGCGATCGAGCAGGGCGCGCTGTTCTGCAACATGCTCGCCGACCTGCGCGTGCAGCAGGCCGCGCTCGCGGCGCGCGCCGACACCGCCGGCTCGGACAACGGCGCAACAGCACAAAACCCTACGGACCCGCGCGCAAATTAGCGAATCTCGCTCAGCCACGCGGCGTCGGATTGCCTTTCCTTTCGCGCACCTCTAACATTCAGAGTGTTGTAGTTGCCGCATGGAGGCGCAGGTGACGCTCGATTCCTTTTCGCAAAAAATCCTTCGCCTGTTGCAGCTCGACGCGCGCCGTTCCGTCCAGGAAATCTCCGACCAGGTCGGCCTGTCCAGCACGCCGTGCTGGCGCCGCATCAAGGACATGGAGCAGTCGGGCGTGATCCAGCGCTACACGGCGCTGCTCGACCGGGAGAAGCTCGGCCTGCACGTGTGCGCGCTCGCGCACGTGCACCTGACGCGCCACAACGAAGGCGGCGTCGAGCAGTTCGAGCGGGAGATCTCGACCTGCCCGGAAGTCACCGAGTGCTACAGCACGACCGGCGAAGCCGACTACATCCTCAAGATCGTCGCGCCCGATATCAAGGCCTACGACGTATTCCTGCACGAACGCATCTTCAAGATCCCTGCCGTGTCGCAGGTGCGCACGAGCGTGGTGCTGCGCGAGATCAAGTTCGATACGCAGCTGCCGCTCTAGGGCCGGTTTCCGCCCGCGTTACGCCCGGCCCCGCAGCGCCCGCGTGAAGCCGATGCGGCGCGCGCCGAACTGTTTCTTCAGCGCTTCGACGTCGAGCCGTTCGTCGAGCGCCGCATCGGCGTCGCCGCTCGCATGCGGGCCGGCGTCCAGCGTCACGTCGATCTCGAGCCCCGTGCTCAGGTAGTGGAGATTCACCGCGCACGCGCGCAGGCCGCGCCGCGCGAGCTCGGCCTCGAGGCGCGCGGCGATCTCGCTGCGCGGCGGCAGCGCAAGCGCGGGCCGGCGCGCGGCATCGTTCTCCGGATCGACGTGGATCAGCGCGTCGAGCACGCGCCGGTCCGACAACGCGCGCGCGCGCGCGGTCTCCGCGATGTAATGCCCTTCCGATACCGAGATCATCGGGTCCACGAGAATGTGCGCATCGACGAGCGCCGAATCGCCCATCTTGCGTGTGCGCAGATCGTGCACGTCGCGCACGCCGGGCGTGGCCGCGAGCAGCGCGCGAATCTCCGCGGTGTCGGTTTCGTCGAGCGCGCGATCGGACAGATCCTGCAACGCGTCATAGCCGAACGTCCAGCCCATGCGCGCGACCATGAAGCCGACGATCGCGGCCGCGATCGGGTCGAGCAGCCGGAAGCCCGCCAGGCTGCCGACGATGCCGATCGCGACGACGAGCGACGACGCGGCGTCCGAGCGCGCATGCCATGCATTGGCGACCAGCATCGCCGAGCGCACGCGCCGCGCTTCGCGCAGCATGTAGCGGAACAGCGCCTCCTTCGACACCAGCACGACGACCGCGACGACCAGCGCGATCGCATGGACGGGCGGAATATCCTCGAGATGCACGAGACGGTCGCCGGCGCGCCACAACATGCCGATCCCCACCGCGATCAGTATCCCGCCGAGAAACAGCGACGCGACCGTCTCGTAGCGGTTGTGTCCGTAATTGTGATCGGCGTCCGGCAATGCGCCGCTGTGCCGATTCGCAACCAGCACGACAAAATCCGAGATCAAATCCGAAATCGAATGGACACCGTCAGCAATCAACGCCTGTGAATGCGCAATCGTGCCGACGACGATCTGAAATGTCGCAAGAACGACATTCAGCACGATACTGACGAGCGTGCTCTTGCGCGCGACGGCGTGCTTTTCTCCGCTTTGCGCTTCGCCGGAAAAGGTGGACATGAAATATGAGATATCTGTCTGCGATATCGGATTCTACCAAGAGCGCCCCGCGCCCCATTCCGATAACCCCAATTTCCTCATTTAAATCAACTGGTTATGCGAACGGGTCGCATTTTCATTCACACCGGATCGTGACATTCCCGTGACATTCCGCCGGCATGTGATGTGCCGAAAGCAAAAGGCCGCGCTCCGTAACGGACACGCGGCCTTTCAGCAGGGGAACGGCGAACAATCGTTCAGATTGCAAACTGCTCGCGGTTCTTGCCAGCGATCCAGCGCGGCGGCTTGCCACGGCCCGACCACGTCGCGCCCGATTCCGGATCGCGATACTTGGCCGCGACACCGGCGCGCGGACGGCCGACCTTGCCTGCTTTCGCGCGGCTCAAGCCAAGCTCGGCCAGCGTAAAGCCGTAGTCGGAGATTTTCTGCTTCACGTCATTCAGCACTTCGGCGTATTCACGCGCCTTGGCTTCTTCGATTTGCTTCTCCAGCTTCTCCCGCTGGGCCAGCAGGTCCTTGTAAGAAGACATAGTTTCCCTTTTTATCTGACCAATGGCGCCGATCTGCAGCCGGCTCACCATTCTTGAAATATCTGTGCCTCGGATTTTGAAGCCAGAGATTAGCACAAAAAAGATTTGATTGAAGCGAGACTCAATGAAAATACCGATTCGAATTGCCATTCAGCCAGGTCAATTCGCCCCGCCCCGCCGATTTCTCAATTTTTCACGTCCTTACACGGAGATTAGGACATAAGCCGCAACGCATTAAGACTTTCAACATACGCAATTACCCTGCATCGATAAAATCAAAGCTTTCATCTGACGACAGGATCGGCAATATCGACTTGTATAGTCAACGTAATTAAACGCTGAAGACCCGCGACGTCAGGTCACACGTCGCGCGCATTCGAGCAGCTGCGCGCGCAGCGCGCCGAGGTCCGCCTGCGGCGCATCGAATGCGGTGCGCCGCCGCCGGCCGTCGACGCGCCAGTCCGCGCCGCAGCGGTCGACGCCCAGCAGGTCGAGCCCGGCGCGCCGCGCGTCGGCGGTGTCGTACGCGTCCCACAGCGCCTGCTCGTCGTCGAACCCGAGCGGCGCCTGCGCGTCGAGCGCCGTGCCCTCCACCCAGCCCATCCGGCCGAATCCGCCGATGTAGCGCAGCCGCTCGACGTCGAGCACCCGGAACGCGAAGTCGCCGAGCGCGAGATAGCGCGCCGCGTCCGGCTCGTAGCGCAGGTAGCGCGCGGCGAGGTGCGGATCGGCATCGGCCGGCGCGAAGCGGCCGAGCAGCGTCGCGCGCTCGGCGTTCAGCACGTCGCCGTCGGGCGCGTCGACGACCAGGAAGCCCGCGCGCGGGTCGGCCGAAAGATTGCGCGTGTGCTCGGCGAGGCCGCTCACGAGGATCACCGGCCGGTGGCGCGCGTCCGGCGCGAACGGCACGACCGTCGGATACGGGAAGCCTTGCGGATCGCGCGCATGCGTCGCAAGTGTGCCGAGCGCGCAACGGTGCAGCAGGTGCAGCGGAAGGACGGGGTCGATGTTCACGAAATCTCCTGCGGTCGAAGCGCGGTGCATCGGGCGCACCGCGTGCGGATCGATGTTACCCGCCGCGGCCGGTGCCGCGCATCGGGCGAACGGCCGGTGCCGGATGCGGGATGCCGTTCTCACGGGTGCGTGCGCCCGTCGCCCTGCGAAGTCGTAAGGGGTTCGATAGAATCCGACGAATTCCCGACGACGTCACGTACGTCCGCGCATTTTTCTCCTGACGAGCTTTCCGTGTCCGATTCCTCCCCCGACCTCGCGGCGGCGCCCGCCGCCCACCTCGCCCTCTCGCTGCCGGTCCGCCAGCGGGCCCGCACCGCCACGATGGCGCTGTTCTTCGTCGCCGGCATGATGTACGCGTCGTGGGGCGTGCACGTGCCGACCGTGCGCGACAAATTTGCGCTGAGCCCCGGGCTGCTGTCGATCGCGCTGTTCGCGGTCGCGGGCGGCTCGATCGCCGCGATGCTGACGGTCGCGCGGTGGATCACGCGCGTCGGCTCGCGCACCGCGTGCCTCGCGGGCGGGCTCGTGATGTCGGCGTGCGCCGCGCTGATCCTCGTCGTGCCCGACTACTGGATGCTGCTCGCGGTGCTCGCGCTGTTCGGCTTCTCGATGGCGACGCTCGACGTCGCGATGAACGCCGAGGCGAGCGCGGTCGAGATCGCGCTCGGCCGGCCGATCATGTCGGCGCTGCACGGCATGTTCAGCGTCGGCGGGATGGCCGGCGCGGCGGCCGGCGGCGCGCTGCTGTCGGCCGGTATGGCGCCCGCGCTGCACCTCGCGCTCGCGGCGGCGCTCGGCGCCGCGGTGCTCGTGGCCGCGTGCCCGGCGGTGCTGCCGCACGTCCCGCATCACGCGCATGCGCACGGCGGCGGCAACCGCTGGCGCTCGCCCGCGCTGTGGATGCTCGGCGGCATCGCGCTGATCGCGCTGATTGCCGAAGGCGCGATGTACGACTGGGCGACGGTATACATGCGCGACGTCGTCGCGGCCAGCCCCGCGTTCGCCAGCGCCGCGTATGCGGCGTTCTCCGGCGGGATGGCGGCCGCGCGCTTTGCCGGCGACGCGGTGCGCGCCCGCTTCGGCGCGCCGCAGCTCGTGTTCGCGAGCGCGTCGCTCGCATGCGCGGGCATGGTCGGCGCGCTGCTGCTGCCGCACCCGGCCGCCGTGCTGACCGGCTTCACGCTGATGGGCCTCGGCCTCGCGAACATGATGCCGGTGCTGTTCGCCGCCGCCGCGCGCGTGAAGGGCATCCATGCGGCCGAAGGCCTCGCGCACGTGGCCGGCCTCGCGTATTTCGGACTGCTGTTCGGTCCGGTCGTGATCGGCGCGGTCGCGCAGGCCGCAAACCTGACGACCGGGCTCGCGGTCGTCGCGCTGTGCGCGGCGCTCGTCGCGGCCATCGCGCCGAAGGTGCTCGCGCACCTGAAGCTCTGACGGCCCGACACCGGGCTCGACACCGCGCCGGCGTCACAAAAAACGAAGCGCGCATGCGTTGCCGCATGCGCGCTTCACCCCTCCGTCGACCGCCTGGTTACATCTTCACTTCGTCGAGCAGCGTCTTCTTGCCGCCCTTGTAGTTGTAGAGCGAGATCACGCCGTGCTGCAGGTCGCCCTTCGAATCGAAGGTCGTCGTACCGATCACGCCCGTGTAGTTCGTCGCCGGCATGGCCGCCAGGATCTTCGCCGGATCGGTCGAATTCGAGCGCTTCATCGCGTCGACGATGATGTACACGGCGTCATACGTGAACGGCGCGTAGATCTGGATCGGCTGGCCGAAGCGCTTCTCGAACTTGGCCTTGAACGCGCTGCCGCCCGGCATCTTCTCGAGCGACGCACCCGCTTCCGAGCACACCACGTTGTCGGTCGCGTCGCCGGCCAGGTCGGCCAGCTTTTCCGTGCACACGCCGTCGCCCGCGAAGATCTTCGCGCGCAGGCCGAGCTGCTTCGCCTGCTTCGCGAACGGGCCGCCCGTCGCATCCATGCCGCCGTACATGATCGCGTCCGGATTCTCGCCCTTGATCTTGGTCAGAATCGCGCGGAAGTCGACCGCCTTGTCGTTCGTCGCGTCGTGCGACATCACCTTCAGGCCGAGCGCCTTCGCCTTCTTCTCGAATTCGTTCGCGAGACCCTGGCCGTAAGCGGTCGAATCGTCGACCACCGCCACGCTCTTGATGCCCTTCGAATGCGCGTAGTTCGCGAGTGCCGGGCCCTGCTGCGCATCGGTCGCGACGACGCGATACGTCGTCTTGAAACCTTGCTGCGTGTAAGCCGGGTTGGTCGCCGACGGCGAGATCTGCACGATGCCTGAATCGCTGTAGATCTTCGAGGCCGGGATCGACGTGCCCGAGTTCAGGTGACCGACCACCGCGACGACCTTGTCGTCGACGAGCTTCTGCGCGACCTGGGTGGCCTGGCGCGGGTCGGCTGCGTCGTCCTGCGGGTCGAGCTGAAGCGTGACCTTCTGGCCGCCGATCGTCAGGCCCTTGGCGTTGATCTCCTCGACTGCGAGACGCGCGCCATTTTCGTTGTCCTTGCCAAGGTGTGCAATACCACCCGTCAGCGGCGCAACGTGGCCGATCTTGACGACTTGTTGGGCGGACGCGTTGCTTGCGGCAGCAGCACACAGCATCGCCGCTGCAGTAATCGGCAACAGCTTTTGCATCTTGATTTTCATGTGAGTCTCCAGTTTCGTCCCAAAAACGCCATCGCCCGGTGCCCCGCTGCCATCCCTGTGTTTGCATTCACCAGACGATTTGCCGGTTGCATCGTTCATGCACTTGGCCTCAGCACGTGAAACCGCCGCTTTTAGCAGCCGCCCGACCGTACTTGCGCCGAAGTGTAGGTGATCAAATTAATTTGTGGGACTTTTTTGGGGTAGTGGTAACACTACCGATGCAGGTGTGTATCAAACACCTTTCAGATATCGCCGAGAGCCCAGCCGGATAAGGGTTTCCGCTAATTTCTCACGCCCATGGGAAGGGCGGTATTTAATGTAATCCCGCATTGTTTTTAATTGTTTTCATGTACGCAGGATGGCTGAACGATACGCGCATCGACGCGCGCGCATCGTCGTATCGCCGGTGTCGAACCGCGCGTGATCAGCCTGCCGCCGCACGCCATTCGGCGGCGAGCGCGTCGATCAGCTGCGACGTCGTCAACGCGTCGCCGCGCTGCCGCGCGAGCGGCGCGCCCTGCCCGGCCCACAGCGACAGGTAGTCGCCGTCGTTCGCGCGCGCGGCGGCCTGGCGCAGCGGCTGCGTGAGCGCGTTCTGCACCGGATACGGCGCGACGTCTTCAGGCCGCGCGCCAAGCCGCGCCATCAGCGTGTTGCGCAGCCCGCGCGCATGACGCCCGGTGATCGCGCGCGTAACCTGCGTCGACGTGTCGGCGCTGGCGAGCAGCCGCGCCTTCCAGTCGGGCGCGATCGAGCTTTCCGCGCAGGTCAGGAACGCGGTGCCGAGCTGCGCCGCCTGCGCGCCGAGCGCGCACGCCGCCGCGATGCCGCGGCCGTCCATGATGCCGCCCGCCGCGAGCACCGGCAGCCCGGTCGCGTCGACGAGCTGCGGCACGAGGGCCATCGTGCCGATCAGCGCGTCGTCTGCCGCGCCGATGAATGTGCCGCGATGGCCGCCCGCCTCGGCACCCTGCGCGGATATCGCATCGGCGCCGGCCGCTTTCCACGCCAGCCCCTCGGCGACGTGCGTCGCCGTGCCGATCACGTAGGTGCCGGCCGCCTTCAGCCGTGCGACGTCGGCCGCATCGAGCACGCCGAACGTGAAACTCGCGACCGGCACGCGCAGCGACACCAGCCTGTCGAACTGGGCGCGGAAATCGGGTGCGAAGCGCGCGGGTGCGGTGCCGGGCGGCAGGCCGAGCGCGGCGTTGAGCGGATCGATCGCCGCGAGCGCACGCGCGAGCGTCGCCGCGTCGGGTGCGGCCTCCGGCAGCACGAACAGGTTGACCGCGAACGGGCGATCGGTGGCCGCGCGAATCTGCGCGACTTCGTCGGCGAGACGCTCGGGCGAGAACGCGCCGCCGCCGAGGCTGCCGAGCGCACCGGCATTCGAGGCGGCCGCGACCATCGCGGGCGTGGTTGCGCCGACCATCGGCGCCTGCACGAGCGGCAGGCGCAGGCCGAAGCGTTCGGCGAACGGCGTGGTGAGTGAATGGCGTGACATGGGCGGGATCCTTCGGTGACGCGCGAAAGCGCTTTGTAAAGAGGGGATGCGATCGACTGTACCGAAGCGTCACGCCGCCGAAAAATGAATAATCGTGAACGAAACGATCGCTGCGCGAGAA
Source organism: Burkholderia sp. SRS-46 (assembly GCF_004343775.1). Taxonomy (GTDB): domain Bacteria; phylum Pseudomonadota; class Gammaproteobacteria; order Burkholderiales; family Burkholderiaceae; genus Burkholderia. Next base: position 56,902 of record NZ_PTXL01000007.1, read on the forward strand.
CCGAGCGCCGCGCACTGCAACCCGTGATGATTGATGGCACACTAGGCCGGCCCCTTTTTCCATCCGCGAGCCGCGCGCGGCGCGGCCTCGCTCGCCAGGAGTTCAATGTGACTGCCCAATGGATCGACATCCCGACCGGTAACGACACGTTCGGCGGCTACCTCGCGCGGCCGTTGCGCGGCAAGGGCCCCGCCGTCCTCATCGTGCAGGAGATCTTCGGCGTGAACGCGCACATCCGCGCGGTCGCCGACCAGTACGCGGCCGACGGCTACGTCGCGCTCGCGCCGGACGTGTTCTGGCGCACGCAGCCGCGCGTCGAGCTGACCTACGACGGCGCGGACCGCGACAAGGGCATCGAGCTGCTGCAGAAGACCGACGTGAACGCCGCGGTGGCGGACATCGCGGCGGCGGCCGACCTGCTGCGCGCGCGGCCCGAAGTCGACGGCAAGGTCGCCGCGATCGGCTACTGCTTCGGCGGCCGCCTCGCCTACCTCGCGGCCGCGACCGGCAAGCTCGACGCGGCGGTGGCGTACTACGGCGGCGGCATCCAGAACGCGCTCGACGTCGCCGGCCAGATCACCCGGCCGATCCTGTTCCACTACGCGGAGCACGACCACGGCATCCCGCTCGCGGCGGTCGACCAGGTGAAGGCGGCCTTCGCCGGCCGCGACAATGCGGCATTCCATCTGTACGCGGGCGCCGAGCACGGCTTCAACTGCACGGACCGCGCGTCGTACAACCAGCGCGCGGCGGCCCTCGCGCACGGCCGCACGCTGACGTTCCTCGCCGAGCATCTGTAACGCGCGCGGCGGCTCCGCGCGGAGCCGCCCGCCCCTCTTCATCGCGACACGTCACAACGGGGGTGACAGCGGTGCTTTCGGACTATCTCGCCCATGACGCGATCGGCCTCGCCGAGCTCGTCCGCCAACGCAAGGTGAGCCCGCGCGAGCTGCTCGACGCGGCGATCGCGCAGGCCGAAGCAGTCAATCCGGCGATCAACGCGATCGTGCTGCAGGACTACGATGCCGCGCGCGAGCGCGCCGCCGCGCCGCAGCCGCCCGACGCGCCGTTTGCCGGCGTGCCCTATCTCGTGAAGGATCTCGGCGCGGCCGTTGCGGGCCTGCCGCTGTCGATGGGCAGCCGGCACTACCGGTACTTCGCGCCCGACGCCGATTCGCCGCTGATCGCGCGCAGCCGCGCGGCCGGCTTCAACTTCTTCGGCAAGACCAACACGTCCGAGATGGGCCAGATGCCGTACACCGAGCCGGCGCTGTTCGGCGCGTGTCGCAACCCGTGGAGCCTCGACCACACGCCCGGCGGCTCGAGCGGCGGCGCGGCCGCGGCCGTCGCGGCCGGGATCGTGCCGCTTGCGCACGCGTCCGACGGCGGCGGCTCGATCCGCATCCCCGCATCGTGCTGCGGGCTGTTCGGCCTGAAGCCGGGCCGCCATCCGGCGCTCGTCGACATCCCGACGAGCGGCGACCTGGTGGTCCAGCACGCGGTTGCGCGCAGCGTGCGCGACAGCGCGCTGCTGCTCGACATCACGACCGGCCAGGCGCTGCCGCCCGGCGCGACCGGCACCTTCCTGGGCGCGCTCGACACACCGCCCGGCGCGCTGCGCGTCGGCCTCGTCGTCGACCCGATGCTCGCGCCGGCGCTCGCCGACGACACCCGCGCGGCGCTCGACGAAGCCGCCGCGCTCGTCGCATCGCTCGGCCATCACGTCGAACCGGCCACGCTGAACGTCGACTATGCGCGCGCCGCCGAAACCTTCCTGACGCTGTGGTCGACGATCGCCGAGGAGATGGTGCTCGGCGCGCACGCGCTGACCGGGCGCACGCCGCGGCGCAGCGAATTCGAGGCGGCGACCTGGGCGATGGCCGTGGTCGGCCGGCGGCTCGCGCGCACGCGGCTGCCCGACGTGCTCGAGTGGCAGCGCCAGCTCACCGTGCAGGTCACGCGCGTCGTCGCGCGCTACGACGTGATCCTGTGCGCGTCGCTCGCGGGCCCGCCGGTGCGGATCGGCGAGCTGCAGCCGACGCCGTTCGAGCAGGCGCAGATGAAGCTGCTCGCCGCGCTGCCGATCAAGCCGCTGCTGAAGGAGATGCTCGCGCAGGCGTCGCAGAAGGCGTTCGCGTGGGCCGGCTGCACCGAGCTGTTCAACCTGACCGGCCAGCCGGCGATGTCGGTGCCGCTCTGCTGGAACGCGCGCGGCCTGCCGATCGGCGTGCAGTTCGTCGCGCGCCACGGCGACGACGCGCTGCTGCTGAAGCTCGCGCGGCAGCTCGAGCTGGCGCGGCCGTGGTTCGAGCGGCGGCCGCCGCTGATGCAGGCGCAGCGGTGACACCAACCGATAAAAAAGCCCCGCCGGCATAGCCGGCGGGGCTTGTCACATGCGGTGACGGCGGCGCGCTTACGCGCCGAGCCGTTCGCAGATCGTCCGGGTCGCGGCCGCGGTGTTCAGCGTATAGAAATGCAGCCCCGGCACGCCCGCGTCGATCAGGCGCTGGCACAGGTTCGTGACGACATCCGCGCCGAACGCGCGGATCGCGTCGCGATCGTCGCCGAAGCTCTCGAGCCGGCGCGCAATCCAGCGCGGCACTTCGGCGCCGCACATCTCGGAGAAGCGCATCAGCTGCGAGAAGTTCGTGATCGGCATGATGCCCGGCACGATCGGCACCTCGACACCGAGCTTGCGCGCGTCGTCGACGAAGCGGAAATACGCGTCCGCGTTGAAGAAATACTGCGTGATCGCGGAATTCGCGCCGGCCTTCACCTTGCGCGCGAAGTTCTCGAGATCGGCCTTCGGCGAGCGCGACTGCGGATGGTATTCCGGATACCCGGCCACCTCGATGCGGAACCAGTCGCCGTGCTCCGCGCGAATGAAGCTGACGAGCTCGGACGCGTAGCGCAGCTCGCCGACCTCGCCCATGCCGGACGGCAGGTCGCCGCGCAGCGCGACGATGTGGCGGATGCCGTGCGAGCGGTACTGGTCGAGGATCGCGCGCAGGCTGTCCTTCGACGAGCCGATGCACGACAGGTGCGGCGCGGCCTCGAGGCCGTCCTTCTGCATGTCGAGCACGGTATCGAGCGTGCCCTGCTGCGTCGAGCCGCCGGCGCCGAACGTCACGGAGACGAATTTCGGCTTCAGCGGCAGCAGCTGCGCACGGGTCGCGCGCAGTTTCTCGACGCCTTCCGCCGTCTTCGGCGGGAAGAATTCAAACGAGAGTTCGATCGGTTTCATGATTCAGGAGGCGCTGGACGGCCCTGCTCAGCCGATGTTGCGCTGGCCGAAGATCAGGGCGGACAGCAGCCAGGACACGATGCTGTACAGGATCGAACCGAAGAACGCGGACCAGAACCCGGATACCTCGAAGCCCTTGAGCAGCGACGACGCGAACCAGAAGCACAGCGCGTTCACGACGAGGATGAACAGCCCGAGCGTGACGACCGTGACGGGCAGCGTCAGCAGGATCAGCACCGGACGGATCACCGTGTTGATCAACCCCAGCACGACCGCGACGATCAGCGCGGTGCCGAAGCTCTTGATGTGGATCGACGGCACCAGGTAGGTGATGATCAGCAGCGCGAGGGCATTGATGATCCAGGACAGGATGACGCTCATGTAATGCTCCGGTTCGGTGGACGCTCGGGCGGAACGGCGCCGCCGCGGCGCCGGACGCGAGCCGCGCCGCGAAGCGAATCGCGGCGCGCCCCGCCGCCGGCGGGCGGCGGCTTGCCCATCAGTAGCGGTAGTGGTTCGGCTTGAACGGGCCTTCCTTCGACACGCCGATGTACGCCGCCTGGTCGTCCGACAGCACCGACAGGTTCGCGCCGATGCGCGCGAGGTGCAGGCGCGCGACCTTTTCATCGAGGTGCTTCGGCAGCACGTACACCTTGTTCTCGTACTCGCCGCCGCGCACGAACAGCTCGATCTGCGCGAGCGTCTGGTTCGCGAACGAGTTCGACATCACGAACGACGGGTGGCCGGTCGCGCAGCCGAGGTTCACGAGGCGGCCTTCGGCCAGCAGGATCACGCGCTTGCCGTCCGGGAAGATGATGTGGTCGACCTGCGGCTTGATGTTTTCCCACTGGTACTGGCGGGTCGACGCGACGTCGATTTCCGAGTCGAAGTGGCCGATGTTGCAGACGATCGCGTTGTGGCGCATCGCCTTCATGTGATCGTGGCCGATCACGTGGAAGTTGCCGGTCGCCGTCACGAAGATGTCGGCCTTGTCGGCCGCGTATTCCATCGTCACGACGCGGTAGCCTTCCATCGCCGCCTGCAGCGCGCAGATCGGATCGATTTCGGTGACCCACACGGTCGCGCCAAGGCCGCGCAGCGACTGCGCGCAGCCCTTGCCCACGTCGCCGTAGCCCGCGACGACCGCGACCTTGCCCGCGATCATCACGTCGGTCGCGCGCTTGATGCCGTCGACGAGCGATTCACGGCAGCCGTACAGGTTATCGAACTTCGACTTCGTGACCGAATCGTTCACGTTGAACGCCGGGAACGGCAGGCGGCCGTCCTTTTCCATCTGGTACAGGCGGTGCACGCCGGTCGTGGTTTCTTCGGTCACGCCCTTGATGTGCGCGAGGCGCTTCGAGTACCAGTTCGCGTCGATGTCGAGGTGCTTCGCGATCGACTTGTACAGCGCGACTTCTTCCTCGTTGGTCGGCTTCGCGATCACCGAGCGATCCTGCTCGGCCTTCGAGCCGAGGATCAGCAGCAGCGTTGCGTCGCCGCCGTCGTCGAGGATCATGTTGGCGAATTCGCCGTTCGGCCATTCGAAGATGCGGTGCGAGAACTCCCAGTACTCGTCGAGCGACTCGCCCTTGAACGCGAACACCGGCGTGCCGGCTTCGACGATCGCGGCAGCTGCGTGGTCCTGCGTCGAGAAGATGTTGCACGACGCCCAGCGGACATCGGCGCCGAGCGCCTTCAGCGTCTCGATCAGCACGCCCGTCTGGATCGTCATGTGCAGCGAACCGGCGATGCGCGCGCCCTTCAGCGGCTGCTGCGCCTTGTATTCGTCGCGGATCTGCACGAGGCCCGGCATTTCGGTCTCGGCGATGTTCAGTTCCTTGCGGCCCCAGCCGGCAAGCGCCATGTCGGCGACGATGTAATCTTTGGAAGCTTGGGAATCGATGACGGCGTTCATCACGCCCTCCTTTCTAAAAAAGTTCTAGAAAATGGTGACGTGAGCGCCGTTCAGGAAGCGGCTTGCCGGCGCGATGCGCGCGGGCCCTGCCGCTTGGTGAAGCTTTCCGAGCCTGGCGGACGCTGATGGTCCGTCGCAACGCTCCTCGGAAAACGGGTGGGATTGTAGCAAATCGCCACGAAAATTGCGTGACCGGCACGCGCGAGCGCGACGCGCGCCGATGCATGGATCGGCCGAAAGGGTCGCCCGAAAGGGGCTCCCGAAAGGGTCAGTTCTCCGTGCCGACCCACGCCTGCTCGCGCAGGCGCGCGCGCAGCCGCGCCACCGCCTGGCTGTGCAGCTGGCACACGCGCGATTCGCTGACCTCGAGCACCGCGCCGATCTCGCGCAGGTTCAGGCCCCGCTCGTAGTACAGCGACATCAGCAGCTTCTCGCGCTCCGGCAGCCGCTCGATCGCCTCGACCAGCGCCTCGCGCAGATGCTCGTCGAGCAGCGACGACAGCGGATCGGCGTGATCGACGCGATAGCGGTCGAGGAACGGCTCGTCGTCGGCCGCGCGATCGAAATCCTCGTAGTAGATCAGCTGGCTGCCGTGCAGGTCCTGCAGCATCCCCTGGTATTCGTCGAGCGGCATGTTCAGGTGCTGCGCGATCTCCGCCTCGCTCGCCGCGCGGCCGAGATGCTGCTCGACCTTGTGCACCGCGTGCTCGACCTCGCGCGACGTCTTGCGCAGGCTGCGCGGCAGCCAGTCGTTGCTGCGCAGCTCGTCGAGCATCGCGCCGCGGATGCGCTGCGTCGCGTAGGTCTCGAACTGCGCGCCCTGGTCTTCCTTGTAGCGGCCGGCCGCGTCCATCAGGCCGATCATGCCGGCCTGGATCAGGTCGTCGAGATCGACGCTCGCCGGCATCTTCGCGACGAGCTGCAGGCCCAGGCGGCGCACGAGCGGTGCGTACTGCGACAGCACGTCGGCCTGGGAAATCTTTCCTTGAGCGTTATACATCGTGGCTCTCCTTCCGTTGGCGCTCACGCGGCGTGTGCCGCGCCTGCCTCGAACGACGGGCTGCCGCCGCCCGCACGGGCCCGCCCGGCACCCGGCCGCGGACGCAGCGGCCAGTACAGCAGGTCGGCGGCGATCTGCCGGTAATCACGCGCGGCCGGCGACGACGGAAACGCGTCGACCGCCGTGCGCACCAGCTCGCGCGCGCGCTCGACGAGCAGATCGGCGCTCACGCAGCCCGCGTCGGCGATCGACACGGTCAGGTAGCGGCTCGCGACGCCCGCGAGGTTCTCGAACGCGGTCTTCGCGTCGTCGTGGCTGCCGACGTGGTTGGTCAGCACGCGGAACTGCGCGACCGCGTGCGCGAAATGCAGCCGCTTCATGCACGCGTAGGCCTCGGTGATCGCTTGCGCGGCCACGCGCGTGACGATCAGCACGTCGTGCGCCTCGCGCGCGAGCGCGGAGAACCCGCCGTCCGCGTCGAGCTGCGCGTCGACCAGCACGATGTCGGCCGGGCCGTCGATGAAGTCGCTCAGGTGCGCCTCGCCGTAGCCGGCGCGCGCGAGCGTCGCCGCCGCGCACACGCCGAACCCGGCGGTGACGCGCGTGCGTTCGCCGTCGCGCAGCCACGCGCCGGCGAGCGTCGCGGCGGCCGAATTCACGTCGGCGCGCTCGTCGACGACGAGCACGTCCTTGCCCAGCGCGGCGAGCGCCGCGGCCAGGTTCACGACCGTCGACGTGCAGCCGACCCCGGTCGGGCCGCCCACCACCGCCACGATTCTCGATGCGCGCCCGGCCAGCAGGCGCCGCAGTCCTTCGGCCTGGTCGATCATCGGTTTATCCAAAACGCACCTCGTGCAGCTCGGCGGTCGAACGTGCGGTCAACGCGGAAAGCAGCGTGGGCATGTCCTCGTCTTGCGGCACGAAGGGCGAGCCGTCACGCGGCACACAGAACGCACTCTTCATCAGGAATTTCTTGCTGGCGACGTACAGGTTCTCCGGCACCTTCTGGCCGGTCGACACGTAGTGCACGGGCAGCTTGTAGCGGATCACGGTGTCGAGCACGCCGCCCAGATGGGTCGCCTCGTCGAGCTTGGTGAGGATGCAGCCGGCGAGCGCCGGCTGGCCGTCCGCGCTGCGGTACGCCTGCACGACTTCGTTGAGCGTGTCGCCGTGGCTCGTCGCGTTCAGCAGCAGCAGGCGCTGCACCGGCGTGTTCGCGCCGTGCAGCATCGCGATCTGGTCGGACACCGCGCGGTCGCGCTGGCTCATGCCGATCGTGTCGATCAGCACGATGTGCTTGTTGCGCAGCTCGGACAGCGCGAGCTCCAGGTCGCCGCCGTCCTTCACCGCGTGCACCGGTACGCCGAGGATCTTGCCGAAGATGCGCAGCTGCTCGTGGCCGCCGATCCGGTAGCTGTCGGTGGTGAGCAGCGCGACCTTGCTCGCGCCGAAGCGCATCACGCAGCGCGCGGCGAGCTTCGCGGTGGTGGTCGTCTTGCCGACGCCCGTCGGGCCCATCAGCGCGAACACGCCGCCGCGCTCCATCAGCGCGTCCTCGCTGTCGAGCACCGGCAGGTTCGACGCGAGCACCGACTGCGCCCACTCGGACGCCTGCTCGAACGTTTCCGTGCCTTCGCCCTGCGGCAGGTTGTCGACCATCATCCGCACCAGCTGCGCGGAGAAGCCGGCCGCGAACAGGTGCTTCGTCAGCGCGCCGTGTACCGGGCTGCGGCGCTGGCGCTCGTGCCACATCAGGCTGTCGAACTGCTCCTCCATCATCCCGCGCAGCGAACCGAGCTCGTTCATCACCGTTTCGTTGACGATCCGCTCGAGGCGCGACTTCACCGCGTCGGCCACGGCCGCGGCCGTGTCCTCGGCCAGCCGCGCGCGTTCCGCCGGCTTTGCCGCGGGTGCGGCGGGCGCGGCGGCGACGCGGCGCGGCGCCGGTTCGTCGGCCGGGAGGCGGCGCGCGGCGTTGCGCACGATGTCGCGCGCCCACTCGGGCGTCGTCGCGGCGCGGGCCGCGTCGGGCCGCGCGCGGATCGCGCTGTCCTCCGCCGGCGCGGCCTGCGCGCGCGCAATCAGCGCGTCGCGCTGCTGGGTCAGGCGCTTCGCGTGCTCGACGAGCCACGGGGCGGGTTCGGAAGCGGTGGCGGGCGACCCTGCGGCGGGTGCCACGGCTGCAGCCGGCGCGCTTGCGGCCGGCGCCGCCGGCACCTCGGCGCTCGCGCCGAACACCGACGAGAACACGTCCGGCAGGCCGCCGTCGCCCATCGCGTACGGGTTCGTCGCCGCAGCGCGCGCCACCGGCGCGGCCGCCGGCTGCATGGCGCCGGCGCGCAACGCCGGGCCGGGCAGCGCGGCCGCATCGGCGGCCGGCGGGGCGATCGCCGACAGTTCGGCGTCGGCGAGCGCGACGATTTCGACGCTGCCGTCATCGAGCGTGCGGTTCGACAGCACGACGGCGTCGGCGCCAAGCGCCTCGCGCACGAGGCGCAGTGCGTCGCGGCTCGTCGCGCCGGTGAATTTGCGAATGTTCAAGCGGAACCCCCGATGACGTTAACGACCTTGATCGTGCGTGTGTCCGGCACTTCGGCGTACGACAGCACTTTCAATTGCGGCAGGCTGCGGCGCAGGAAGCGCGCCAGCATGGCGCGCAACGCGTGCTGCACGAGCAGCACGGGCGGCAGCCCGAGATTCTGTTGACGCAGCATCGCTTCCTGCGTGCCGGTCAGGAGTGCGTGCGCGAGGCCGGGCTCGAGGCCCGGGTTCGCGCCGGTGGCGAGCGCCTGCGACAGCACGCGCTCGAGATTCGCGTCGAGGCCCATCACCTGCATCTCGCCCGCGCCCGGATACCACTGCTGCGTGATCGCGCGGCCGAGCGCGAGCCGCACCGCGGCGGTGATGTCGTACGCGTCGGTGAGGCGGCCGGCCTGCTCGGACACGGCTTCGACGATCGTGCGCATGTCGCGGATCGGCACGCCTTCCTCGAGCAGGTTCTGCAGCACCTTCTGCAGCGTGGTGAGCGAGATCGTCTTCGGCACGAGGTCCTCGACGAGCGACGGCGCGTCCTTGCCGGTGCGCTCGATCAGCGCCTGCACTTCCTGGCGGCCGAGCAGCTCGGCGGCGTACTGGACGACCAGGTGGTTCAGGTGGGTCGCGACGACCGTGCTCGCGTCGACCACCGTGTAGCCGTACACCTGCGCCTGCTCGCGCATCGCGACGTCGATCCACACGGCCGGCAGCCCGAACGCCGGATCGGTGGTCGGCGCGCCGGGCAGCGCGGCCGTCACCTGGCCCGGGTTGATCGCGAGCCACTGGCCCGGGAACACTTCGCCCACGCCGATCTCGACGCCCTTCAGCGCGATCCGGTAGGCGTTCGGCCGCAGCTCGAGGTTGTCGCGGATATGGATCACCGGCGGCAGGAAGCCGATTTCCTGCGCGAATTTCTTGCGGATGCTCTTGATCCGCTTGAGCAGCTCGCCGTCGCTGTTCTTGTCGACGAGCGGAATCAGCCGGTAGCCGACTTCGAGGCCGAGCGGGTCGATCAGCTGCACGTCGTCCCAGGTCGCCTCGTGGCTGTCGGCCGGCAGCGCCGCGGGCGGTGCGATCTCGGTGACGTCGCCGGCCGCCTTGCGGGCCGCCGCGCGCTGCGACTGCGTGCGCGCCAGCCAGATCGCGCCGCCGCCGAGCAGCAGGAACGCGAAGTGCGGCATGCCGGGGATCAGCCCCATGATCACGATGATCACGCCGGTGATCGCCAGCACGCGCGGGTTGGTGAACAGCTGGCCGGTAATCTGCGTGCCGATGTCCTCGTCGGTCGCGACCCGCGACACGATCACGCCGGCCGCGGTCGAGATCACGAGCGACGGGATCTGCGCGACGAGGCCGTCGCCGATCGTCAGCAGCGTGTAGTTGGTGCCGGCCGCGGCGAAGGTCATGTCGTGCTGGATCATCCCGACGATCAGCCCGCCGATCACGTTGATCGCCATGATGATCAGGCCCGCGATCGCGTCGCCGCGCACGAACTTCGATGCACCGTCCATCGAGCCGTAGAACTCGGCTTCCTGCGACACGGCCAGGCGGCGCTTGCGGGCCTGCTCCTCGTTGATCAGGCCCGCATTCAGGTCGGCGTCGATCGCCATCTGCTTGCCGGGCATCGCGTCGAGCGTGAAGCGGGCGGACACTTCCGCGATCCGCCCCGCGCCCTTCGTGATCACCATGAAGTTGATGATCATCAGGATCACGAACACCACGATGCCGACCGCGAAGTTGCCGCCCACGAGGAAGTGGCCGAACGCCTCGATCACCTGGCCGGCCGCGTCGGGGCCCGTGTGGCCCTCGAGCAGCACGACGCGCGTCGACGCGACGTTCAGCGACAGCCGCAGCAGCGTCGAGAACAGCAGCACGCTCGGGAAGGCCGCGAAGTCGAGCGGCTTCATCGTGTACATGCTGACGAGCAGCACCATCACGGACAGCGCGATGTTGAACGTGAACAGCAGATCCAGCAGCATCGGCGGCAGCGGCAGGATCATCATCCCCAGGATCATGCAGATGAGGATCGGGCCCGCGAGCGCGCGCAGGTTGGTGCCTGCGAGCAGGTTCGGGCGCTTCGCGAACAGGCCGGCGGGGGTGCTCATGCTGTCTCCCGCCGGGCCGCCCCAAGGGCGGCAGCCGCCCCCTTGGGGGGCAGCGAACGAATGTGAGCGTGGGGGCTAATCATCGGTTGCCTCCGCGTGCGGTCGCGCCGAGCGCATCCTCTGCCTCTTCGCGTTCATCCTCGGCGGACACCGACGCGCCCTTGTCCAGCTCGGCCGGCACGTCGAGATCGACCGGCGTGGCGGGCACGTCGCCGCCTTCGAGCCGGAAACGCTTGAGCTGGTACACCCACGCGAGCACTTCGGCGACGGCCGAGTACAGCGAACCGGGGATCTCGCGCTCGAGTTCGACGTTGTGATACAGCGCCCGCGCGAGCGGCGGCGCTTCGAGCGTCGGCACGTTGTGCTCGGCGGCGATTTCGCGGATGCGCGCGGCGACGAGGTTCACGCCCTTCGCGACGACCTTCGGCGCGCGCATCTCGCCATCCGCGTACTGCAGCGCGACGGCGAAGTGCGTCGGGTTCGTGACGACCACGTCGGCCTTCGGCACGGCCGCCATCATCCGGCGGCGCGCGAGCGCGCGCTGCTGCTGGCGGATGCGGCCCTTCACGTGCGGATCACCTTCGTTCTCGCGGTGTTCGCGCTTCACTTCTTCCTTCGTCATGCGCAGCTTCTTGTTGTACTGCCAGAGTTGATACGGCACGTCGAGCCCTGCGACGACCAGCATCCCGGCCACCGTCGTGCCGCAGCACACGGCGACGAGATGCAGCGCGTCCGCGAGCGCCGCGTCGAGCGGCTGGGTCGCGAGGCCGAGCAGTTCTTCCTTGCTGCGCCAGATCGCGATGCCGCCGATCCCGCCGACCACCAGCGTCTTCGCGAGCGACATGCCGAGCTGGATCGGCCCCTGGATCGAGAAGATCCGGCCGAGGCCCGTGATCGGGTTGAGGCGGTCGAACTTCAGCTCGAACGTCTTCGACGAAACCAGCCAGCCGCCGAGCGCCATCGGCGCGAGCAGCGCGGCGACGCCCATCATCGCGAGCATCGGCACGAGCGCGGCGAGCCCTTCGAGGCTCGCGCCGCCCGCCGCCGTCAGCATCCGGTGCGTATCGAACGCGACCGCGCGGTCGAATGTGAACGCGCCGCGCAGCATCGTGCGCAGGTGCGTGCCGATCGGCCCCGCGAGCAGCCATGCGCCATAGAAGCCCGACGCGAGCAGCGCAAACGAAGCCAGCTCGCGCGAGCGCGCGACCTGCCCCTCCTCGCGCGCCTTCTCGCGGCGCCTCGGAGTGGCGGCTTCGGTTTTGTCGAGATCGCTCTCGTCTGCCACGGGGCCTCCAGACGGGTACGGCGGGATGCCGTTTTCCAGTGACACCGATTATTCATGGACCGGTCAACCGGCGATCGGTCGAGCAAAGCAGGAAAGGGGTATTTCGGGAATCGGGCGACGGTGGCGGCGGGCAGCGCGGGGCCTGCGCGGGCGGGAGGCGAGGCGGTACGGCGGGGCGAAGCGAGCAGAAACGAGCAGAAGCAGGCCGATGCGGGCCGAGGCAGCAGGCGGCGGGCGGCTCGTGCCGCCGCGCCCGCCTGCGGTGGGACACAGGTCAGGCTGCCGCACCGAGCGGATCGGGGCCGAAGCGGTTCGGGCCGGCGTTGCCGCGCGAGCACATCCAGACGAACAGGATGATCCCGCCGACGATCGGAATGAGCGCGATCAGCAGGAACCAGCCCGAGCGGTTGACATCGTGCAGGCGGCGCACCGTCACCGAGAGGCTCGGCACGATCAGCGCCAGCGACACCAGCAGGGCCACGATCGACAGCAGCAGCGCGATCGTGTTCGCGTTGCGACCGACCAGCGTGACCAGCTGGCACGCGAGCGACACGAAGAACGTCAGCAACGCGAAATACCAGTATTCCGCGCGGCGCGCGCGACCCTCGAATCGGGCGTATTGATTGAAAACCGATTGAATCGCATTCGTGAAATTCATTTTGTTAACCTCCTGTTCTATTTGAACGACCCCGGAACAACGCGAGAATTATAGGTTGTATTTTCAGGGAATCAGCCATTTTTGCGGTTGCCGCCAGCGACGCGGCGTGCGCCGGGCGGCCTGGCTGCGGCCGGATCGACTTAAACGATGACGTATTGCGCCGCTTCGTTTTTTAAATCGCAACGGTGTGACATTACCGGCTCAACCGATCATCCATGTGTCAAATCGACCGACACCGATATATCGCTGCGATAATCATTCGCTCGTTTTATGTCTGAATGCGCACCGAAAAATCCCCCAATGGAATATCCCGCCGTCGCACGTCGGCCGTTCGTCTCGCCGATTTCGCTCGCCTGCGCGTTCGCGGGCGGCTGCACGGCCGCGCCAATGAAAAAGGGGGCGATCGCTCGCCCCCTCGTCATGCCGCCTGCGTGATGCCGTTCAGTACGCGACGTAGGGCGCCGCGCCGCCGCTGCTGCGCCGGTCCATCCCCAGGTAGATCGTCTTGCCGTAGAAATGCGTGAGGCCGAGATCGAGCCAGCCCGCGTTGCCGAACGGGCCCGCGATGTCGTTGAACGCGAACGCCGATCCGTTCGAGAACACCGAATCCGCATTCGCGACCGGCATCGTCACCTGGCTCTGCGTGCCGTTCTGGCCCGAGAGCGTCGCCGTGTAGTTGACCGTCGACGGCGGGCAGTAGAACTGGGTGTTGCGCGTACAGATCCGCTGCGTCGAATCGTTGAAGAAGTACGCGTTCGAGCCCGTATCGAAGAACGCGGTCACCGCGCCGCCGAGGAACGTCGCGTTGAGGTCGCCGGTGGTGGTGGAGGTCAGCACGGTGTTCGCGCGCAGCGCGTTGTTGCCTTGCGTGCCGATCCCGAACGTCAGCAGCCCGGTCGCGCTGCTCTGGCCGCTGCTCGAGATGTCCGGCATCTGCACGATCACGCCGTTGTTGTCGGCCGCGAAACGGTGAACCGGATTGGCAACCTGCTGCGTCAGCGGCACGAGCGTCACCGCGCAGCTCGCATTGCCGTTCGGGCACGCGTAGTAGTTGTTGCTCGCGGCGGCCGTCGACGTCGTGCAGGTCGCGCCGCAGTCGAGCGGCGCCGGCCCGATGCCGAGGATGCCGTTCGCGCCGAGCGCGCTCGCCGAGTTGGCGGCCGTGCCGTTGTTCGTGCACGAGGTGGGGACGTTCGCGGTGCCGAGGTCGCCGAGAATCTGCACCGGCAGCGCGCTCGCCGTTTCGCCGCCGATCTTCAGGTCGACGGTGCGCACCGAGCCCCACGTGTAGGTCGACACGAACTTGCCGCATTCGGCGAGCGGCGCGCCGCCGCCCGCGGTCGACACGGGCAGGCTGCCGAGCACGCCCGACACGGCGTCGCTGACGAGCCGCAGCCCGTACGACGCGGTATCGACCAGCACGTTGTTGACGACCTGGCAGTTCGACGTGCCCGGCGCGCAGACGGTCACGCTGACGGTCGGGATGTTGATGACGTTCGCGACGCCCTGGTTCACGGTGATGACCGCGGTATTCGACGCGACCGGCACGGCGCCGCCGCCGTTGTTGTTGCCGTCGCCGCCGCCGCATGCGGCGACGAGCACGGCGGTCGCGGCCGCGACGCTCAGCGCGCCGAACCAGCGAATGAAGGTACGAGAATTGCGCAAGATCGGTCTCCCGCTGTCACTGGATGTCGTTGCCGGTCACGCCGGCAGGCAGCGCCTGCGGCAGCCAGGCTTGCCCGGAGAACGAGCCCATGTGGCCGCCCGTCCGGATCACGAGGGTGTTCGTCTCGACGGACACGGGCGCGCGCCAGCCGCGCGCCGCATGCGCCGCGTCGACGCCGGCCCTGTACTGCGGGAAATAATTGCCGAGCAGCGCCGCGAGATCGGGCATCGTCGGGCCGCGCCAGGCGAGCCCGAACACGCTGCCCGCGGCCGACGTGTATTCGCGGATCACGGTGCCGGAGCCGAGCGTGACTTCGCGCACGGTATAGCTGGCCGCGCTCGCCGACACGCTGTCGGCCGCACGCATCGCGCGCTGCACCGCGCGCACGGTGGCGGCATGATCGTCCGCCGGCGGCGACATCGGCGCGCCGCCCAGTTCAGCGTGAGCGTGGATGCTCCACAGCACGCCGATCGAAGCCGTCGCGCACGCGACGGCACAGCCCAAACGTTTCAGCTTCACGTTCCCCCCCAGGGACTCTGGCCTCGGCGTCGACCGCGCGGCGAACTCGCCTGCGCCATCGCCCGGGTTCATGTCAGACAAACGGAATGATGTCCTGATGCTGAAGCGTAGTATGCCTGCGCAACGATTCAAAGTGTCAATGCGCGGCGTTGGGGTTCGCACGGGTCCGTGCGGACGGCCGGTGTGACGGGCCGCCGCGACGGGCCATACGGCGCGGCGGGAAATGCAGCGGATGCGCGACGCCCGCTTGCCGGGCGTCGCGCGAGACGCCGGTCAGAAGCCGAGGCTGGCGAGCAGGTCGTCGACCTGCGCCTGGTCCTGCACGACGTCGGTCTTGCCTTCCGGATTGATCTGCGGGCCGTTCAGCAGCGACTCGGGGCTGCCGGTGCTGCTCATCGTCTGCTCGGCCGCGAGCGCGGCCGCGGTCGCCGCGAACTGCTCGCGCCGCTCGGGCGCGATGTTCTCGACCAGCACGAAGAGCAATTGCTGCTCGATCAGGTAGACCATGTCCATGATCTTCTTGATCACCTGCCCGGTCAGATCCTGGAAGTCCTGCGCGAGCATGATCTCGAGCAGATGCGCATTGGTCGCGGACGTCGCTTCCGGCAGCGCGCGCAGGAACGCGCGCGTGTCGTCCATCAGCTCGCGCACCTCCGTGCGCTCGATCGGCGCCGCATACCACTGCGACCAGCGCGCGTCGAGCGCCTCGGCCTCGTTCTGCATGCGTTCCTGCACCGGCTTCGCGAGCTCGATCGCGCTCAGCACGCGTTCGGCCGCCTGCTCGGTCATGGTCGCGACGTAGCGCAGCCGGTCGCGCGCGTCGGGCACGGCTTCCGCCGCGCGCTCGACGTGCTTGTCGAGGCCGAGCTCGCGCATCGAGTCGCGCAGCGCGCGGGTGACCTGGCCGATGCGCGCGAGGATGCGGTCGCTCGCCAGATCGGCGCCTTCGGAAAAGCTGTCGGCGGCGAAGCCCGCGCCGGCCATCGCCGCGTGGATCGGCTCGTTCACGTCAGCTCCCGGTCTTTGCCATCTTGTCGATGATCTTGTTGAGCTTCTCGTCGAGCGTCGCTGCCGTGAACGGCTTCACGACGTAGCCGCTCGCGCCGGCCTGCGCGGCCGCGATGATGTTCTCCTTCTTCGACTCGGCCGTGACCATCAGCACCGGCAGGTGCGTGAGCGTCGCGTCCGCGCGGATTTCCTTGAGCATCGCGAGGCCGTCGAGGTTCGGCATGTTCCAGTCGGAGATCACGAAGTCGAAGCCGCCGCCGCGCAGCCGCGCGAGGCCGGCCGCGCCGTCTTCCGCCTCGTCGACGTTGGTGTAGCCCAGTTCCTTGAGCAGGTTGCGGACGATCCGGCGCATCGTCGGGAAATCGTCCACCACCAGGATTTTCATGCTCTTGTCCATCTTCATTCCTTTCCAGATTCGTTTCGTCGGGACGCGTGCATGATAGCCCGCGTCCGTCATTTTTCCTTATACGCGTTGCACCCGATCGCCCATCGTCGCGAGTCGCGCCATCACGCGGCGGCTCATGTCGGAAAGGGGCACGATCTCTTCGGCGCCGCCGAGCGCGATCGCCTCGCGCGGCATGCCGAACACGATGCAGCTCGCTTCATCCTGCGCGAACGTGTATGCGCCCGCGCGCTTCATCTCCAGCAGGCCGGCCGCGCCGTCGCGGCCCATCCCGGTCAGGATCACGCCGATCGCGTTCTTGCCGGCGTGCGTCGCCGCCGAGCGGAACAGCACGTCGACCGACGGGCGGTGGCGGTTCACCGGCGGCTCGTCGGACAGCTGCGCGATGTAGTTCGCGCCGCTGCGGGCGAGCAGCAGGTGCGCATGGCCGGGCGCGATGTACGCATGGCCGGGCAGCACGCGCTCGCCGTGCTCGGCTTCCTTCACCGAGATCCGGCACAGGCCGTTCAGGCGCTGCGCGAACGACTTCGTGAAGCCGGGCGGCATGTGCTGCGCGATCAGCACCGCCGGCGCATCCGGCGGCAGCGGCGTCAGCACTTCGCGGATCGCCTCGGTGCCGCCCGTCGACGCGCCGACGATGATCAGCTTCTCGGTACTGACGAGCGGATTGTTGAGCATCGGCGCGGCCGGATGGCTGCCGGTCGCGCGCGCGGCCGCGGCCTGCGGCTGCGGCGCCTGCCGCACGCGGGCGCGCGACGCCGCGCGGATCTTGTCCGCGAGCTTTTCCGCGTAGTCGAGCATCCCGTCGCGAATGCCGACGCGCGGCTTCGTGACGAAGTCGACCGCGCCGAGCTCCAGCGCGCGCAGCGTGATTTCCGAGCCGCGCTCGGTCAGCGACGACACCATCACGACCGGCATCGGCCGCAGGCGCATCAGCTTCTCGAGGAAGTCGAGCCCGTCCATGCGCGGCATTTCGACGTCCAGCGTGAGCACGTCGGGGTTGTGCTGCTTGATGAGATCGCGCGCGACGAGCGGATCCGGCGCGGTCGCGCACACTTCCATGTCGGGCTGGCCGTTGATGATCTCCGTCATCAGGCTGCGGATCAGCGCCGAATCGTCGACGCACAATACCTTGATCTTATGCACTGCGTTCAAGCCTCCTGCTTTTTCGATACGGTCTGGCTCGCGGCGCCTGCGCCGCGAGCGCCGAACAGCTCGATCCGCGGCCGGGCCGGCCGGGGCGGCGGCGGGGCCGCGACCGGCTGCTTCGAGAGGTGGATCGCGCCGGTTTGCGCGGGCCGCCTGGCCGGCGCGGCGAACAGCTCGACGTGCGCGCGCGAGCGGGCGCGGATGGCTTCCGCGTGGCGCGCGAGCGCGGCTTCGCGCTCGGTGACGCCGGGCACCTGCAGGCGCAGCTTCTTCACCATCGCGCGCCCCGAGTTCGGCATGAACGCGACCTTGCGCGGATGCACGTCCTGCAGGTCCTCCGCGGTGATGCGGATGCGCTCGAGCGCGAGGTAGCGGCGCACGAAGTCCGCGTTGCGGTCGCCGATGTTGATCGTCGTCATGCCGGCCAGCACGGCCGCACCGCCGAACACCTTCGCCTCGAAGCGCTCGCGGCGGCCGCCCGCCTTGATCAGCTCGTTGATCAGCACTTCCATCGCGTACGCGCCGTAGCGCATCGACTCGGACGCGGCCGCGCATGCGTCCGCGCCGTCGTCGGGCAACATGAAGTGGTTCATCCCGCCGATGCCCGCGTACGGGTCGTGCAGGCATGCGGCCACGCACGAGCCGAGCACGGTCACCAGCACCATGTCTTCGCCGGTCGTGTAGAACTCGTTCGGCAACAGCTTCACGCCCGGACGACCGAAGTGGTTGTCGAAGTAATGGTTGGTCGCGATCGGCAGCGCGCTCATCGCCGTTCTCCGACGGCCGGCGTCGCGGCCCCGCTCAGGCGCGCGCGCGGCGCGCCGCCACCGGCGGCCGACGGCGCGCCCTTCGGCGCGCGGGTCAGTTCGTAGACCGTCTGGCCGCGCAGCCGGAACGCCTGCGTCACGTACGTGAAATTCTCCGAGTGGCCGGCGAACAGCAGGCCGCCCGGCTTCACGAGCGGCTCGAAGCGCGACAGCACCTGCCCCTGCGTCGGCTTGTCGAAATAGATCATCACGTTGCGGCAGAAGATCGCGTCGAACGGCTTCGGGATCCCGTAGTCGGCATCGGTCAGGTTCAGCTGCTCGAAGCGGATCATCGCGCGCAGCTCGGGGCGCACCTTCACGCGGCCGGCCTGCGCGCCGGTGCCCTTCAGGAAGAAGCGCTTCAGGCGCTCCGGCGACAGGTGCTTGACCTGGTCGTACGTGTAGATGCCGGCCTCCGCCTTCGCGAGCACCTGCGTGTCGAGGTCGGTCGCGAGGATCGACGCGCTGCGCGCGGCCGAATCGCCGAGCGCCTCGATCAGCGTGATCGCGATCGAATACGGCTCCTCGCCGGTCGACGCGGCCGAGCACCACACCGACACCGGCGCGTCGCGGCCCTTCACGAAATCGGCGAGGATCGGAAAGTGATGCGCCTCGCGGAAAAACGCGGTCAGGTTGGTGGTCAGCGCGTTGGTGAACGCCTCCCACTCGACGGGGTCGTTTTCCTGCTCGAGCAGGTCGAGATAGTCGCGGAACGAATCCAGGCCGCGCGCGCGCAGCCGGCGCGCGAGCCGGCTGTACGCCATGTCGCGCTTGTGCTCGGACAGCGAGATGCCCGCACGCTGATGGATCAGCGTACGGATGCGCGCGAAATCGGCGGACGTGAACGCGAAGTCGCGCCCGGTCTCGCCAGCTCGTTGCGGCGACCGGGAAGCGTCCCCGTGCGGGGCGTCCTGGGGTTCGGCACGATGCGAAGCGCGCGCGGACAGCATGATTTAGAAGGTCTCCCAATCGTCGTCGGACGTACCGGCGGCAGCCACCGCCGGCTTCGCCTCGCCGGCGAGCGCCGGACGCACGAGCGCGGGCTTCGCGGCCGGCGCGGCGGGCTTCGCTGCGGGCTTCGCGGCGGCGTCGGCGGCCGACTTCGCGAGGCGCGGCGCGTAGCCGCTCGGTGCCGGTGCCGCGTGGGCGGCCGGTGCCTTCGGTTCGATCGCGGCGGCCGCGCGCTTCACGGGTGCACGCGCGGGGGCGGGCGCCGACGCATGCGCGGGTGCCTGCAACGCCGGCCGCGCGGCGGGCTGCGCCGCCTTCGCGGACGCATGCGCGATGCCGCCGACCACGCGCCAGCCCGACACGACCGCCTTCATCTGGCGCGTCTGCTCCTCGAGCGACGCCGCCGCGGCCGCGGCCTGCTCGACCAGCGCGGCGTTCTGCTGGGTGACCGCATCCATCTGGCCGACCGCGCGGTTGACCTGCTCGATGCCGGTCGACTGCTCTTCGGACGCGGCGCTGATCTCGCCCATGATGTCGGTCACGCGGCGCACGGCCTGCACGATCTCGTCCATCGTCCGGCCGGCGCGCGCGACGAGTTCGGAGCCGCTCTGCACCTTGTCCGCCGAATCGCCGATCAGCTGCTTGATTTCCTTCGCGGCCGTCGCGCTGCGCTGCGCGAGCGAGCGCACCTCGCCCGCGACCACCGCGAAGCCGCGGCCCTGTTCGCCGGCGCGTGCCGCTTCCACCGCCGCGTTCAGCGCGAGGATGTTGGTCTGGAACGCGATGCCTTCGATCGTGCCGATGATGTCGACGACCTTGCCCGAGCTCGTCGCGATGTCCTGCATCGTCGACACCACCTCGCCGACCACCTCGCCGCCCTGCGTCGCGATGTCCGACGCGTTCACCGCGAGCTGGCTCGCCTGGCGCGCGTTCTCGGCGTTCTGCCGCACGGTGCCGGTCAGCTGCTCCATGCTCGATGCGGTTTCCTGCAGCGATGCGGCCTGCTGCTCGGTGCGCTGCGACAGGTCGGTGTTGCCGGTCGAGATCTCGCGCGCGCCGACGTCCACCGACTCGGCGCCGCGATGCACGGCCTGCACCATCGTCGTGACCGCCTCCTGCATCCGGCGGATGCCGCTGAACAGGCGGCCGATCTCGTTGCTGCCGGCGGCCTGCACCGGCGCGGTCAGGTCGCCCTCGGCGAGGCGCTCGAAGTGCGCGACCGCCGCCTCGAGCGGCTGCACGATCAGCCCGCGCAGCGCGAAGCGGATCACGATCACCATCACCACCGCCAGCGCGATGCCGGCCGTGATCAGCCCGATCATCAGCGCGATCCGCGTCTGCGTCGCAGCCTGGCGCGTTTCGGCGCGCTGCTGCAGCGCGCCGACGACGGCCGACGCAGCCTGGTCGTACGCGACGAACATCGGGCTGATCTTGGTGTCCGCGATCGCGTGGTACGCGGCCATGTCGTTCGCGCGCGCGGCCGCGAATTCGGGCTCGACGCCGTCCTTCACGATCGTCGCGTAGCGCGCGGCGAGCTCGTCGATCAGCGCCGGTTCGATACCGTCCTTCGACGTCGACTGGAACGCCTGCCAGTTCTGGTTCGACTTCGCGAACAGTTCCTGCGCGCGCGCCAGCACCTTGCCCGCCTCGTCGGCGTTGCCGGCTTCGTTCAGCGAGCGGAAGCGGTCGAGCGACACGCGGGCGCGCAGCAGGTAGGTCGACGTATCGTCGAGCGCGTGGATCGCCGGCAGGTCGACGTGCGCGATCTCGTCGAGCGACCCGCCCGCATGATGGAGCGCGTAGAGGCCGAGCCCGCCGACCGCCGCGGCGAGGCACGCGAGTATGAGTCCGACCGCCGTGAGCGTCGTGCGGATCGACCAGTTTTGCAACATCGCAGATTCTCCCGAAATTCCTTGCGCCCGGCCGTGCTTACGCGCCGAGCGTCTCGATCAGTGCCATTTCCCGGCTCGACATCAGCTTCTCGATGTCCATCAGGATCAGCATTCGGCCGTCGACCGTGCCGAGGCCCGTCAGGTACTCGGTCGTCAGCGTCGCGCCGAATTCCGGCGCGGGCATGATCTGGTCGGTTTGCAGCGTCAGCACGTCCGACACGCCGTCGACCACCATCCCGACCACGCGGTGCGCGACGTTCAGGATGATCACGACGGTCTGGTGGTCGTACTCGACGCGGCCCAGGTGAAACTTGATCCGCATGTCGACGATCGGCACGATGATCCCGCGCAGGTTGATCACGCCCTTGATGAAATCGGGCGCGTTCGCGATGCGCGTGACGCTGTCATAGCCGCGGATCTCCTGCACTTTCAGGATGTCGATCCCGTACTCTTCGTCGCCGAGCGTGAAGACGAGGAATTCCTGACCCGTCGCATCGCCATGCTCCGCGTCGCGGCGGCTCGTGGCCGCGTTCGCCGCGGCCGGATTGATCATTTGGACTTCAGCAGACACGTTTGCCCCCAATCGGTTGATGGCGAGAGTCAGAACATCGCGACCGCGGCGCCCGCGTGGGCACCGTGCGTCGCACGCGTTTCACGGTTCAGCGCCGCGACGTCGACGATCAGTGCGACGCTGCCGTCGCCGAGGATCGTCGCTGCCGAGATGCCGTGAACCTTGCGGTAATTGGTTTCGAGGTTCTTCACGACCACCTGCTGCTGGCCGACCAGCTCGTCGATCAGCATCGCGAAGCGGCGCCCTTCGGTTTCCATGATCGTGACGATCCCCTGCGTCGGATCGGTGCGCGCGTCGTCCACCGAGAACACCTCGTGCAGCGCGACGAGCGGCAGGTATTCGCCGCGCACGCGCACCACGCGCTCGCCGTTGCCGACCGTGTAGATGTCTTCCGCCGACGGCTGCAGCGACTCCATCACGAAGTTCAGCGGCAGGATGAAGATCTCGCCGCCGACCTTCACCGACATGCCGTCGAGGATCGCGAGCGTGAGCGGCAGCACGATGCGCGTCGTGGTGCCGCGGCCGGCGTGCGACGAAATCTCGACGTGGCCGCCCATCGACTGGATGTTGCGCTTCACGACGTCCATCCCGACGCCGCGGCCCGACACGTCGGTCACCGTCTCGGCGGTCGAGAAGCCCGGCGCGAAGATCAGCTGCCAGACTTCGTCGTCGCTGATGTTGTCGGGAATCTGCATCCCCTGCTTCGCGGCCTTCGCGAGGATCCGCTCGCGGTTCAGGCCGCCGCCGTCGTCGCTGACCTCGATCACGATGTTGCCGCCGTGATGCGCGGCCGACAGCACGAGCTGGCCGACCGCGTCCTTGCCGGCGGCGAGCCGCTTGTCGACGGTCTCGATCCCGTGGTCGAGGCTGTTGCGCACGAGGTGCGTGAGCGGGTCGATGATCCGCTCGATCAGGCTCTTGTCGAGTTCGGTCGCCTGGCCGAACGTGACGAGCTCGACCTGCTTGCCGAGCTTGCCGGCCAGGTCGCGCACGAGGCGCGGGAAGCGGCTGAACACGTAGTCCATCGGCATCATCCGGATCGACATCACCGCTTCCTGCAGGTCGCGCGCGTTGCGTTCCAGTTGCGCCATCCCGTTGAACAGGCGGTCGTGCAGCGCCGGATCGAACGCGCTCGCGGTTTCCGCGAGCATCGCCTGCGTGATCACGAGCTCGCCGACCAGGTTGATCAGCTGGTCGACCTTCTCCACGCCGACGCGGATCGAGCTGCCTTCGGCGCCCGATGCGGCCGCGGCGGCCGGGCGCGCGCGCTTGTCGTCGTGGTGCGGCTGCGCGGCCGGTTGCGCGGCGGCCGGCTGGGCGGCCTGCGGCGCGGGCGCGGCGGCTTGCGGTTCGACGGCCGGCGCGGCCGATGCGGCCGGGGCCGGCGCTGCTGCGGCGGCCGGCGCTTCAATGTGAACGTCGGCGTGGGCGTCGGCTGCCGCCTCGGCCGGTGCCGCGGGCGCGGCCGGCGCGGTGCCGCGGCCGATGCGGATCTGGCTTTCGTCGATCACGAAGCAGCACACCGCGACGATGTCGTCCGACGATACGTCCGATTCGAGCCACAGCGTCAGGTCGGCGC
Source organism: Burkholderia sp. SRS-46 (assembly GCF_004343775.1). Classification (GTDB taxonomy): domain Bacteria; phylum Pseudomonadota; class Gammaproteobacteria; order Burkholderiales; family Burkholderiaceae; genus Burkholderia. Next base: position 80,191 of record NZ_PTXL01000007.1, read on the forward strand.
CCGCCTCCTCGCGGGCGACGATCTTGCCGAGATTGCCGAGCTCCTCGCTGAGCAGCTCCCGATCCTTCGCGTCGACGCCGGACAGCGTGATCTTCAGGTGCGGGCCGGCCCCCGTGTCGGCCGGCGCGGGTGCGGCAGCGCCGGCGGCCGGATGCGCGGCCTCGAACGCCTGCTCGATCACGTGATCGGGCGCGACGGAGCCGGCGGGCGCGGCGGCAGCAGGTGCGGGCGCGGCGGCAGGTGCGGGCGCAGGCGCGGCGGCACCGCCGCTGCTCGCGGCCTTCAGCCGCTCGAGCTTCGCGCAGATCGTCGCGGCGGCGGCCGCGTCGGGCTCCGCGCTCGCGCGGTAGTCGGCGAGCTGGTCGGACAGCACGTCCTTGGTTTCCAGGAACGCGTCGACCATCTCCTTCGTCAGCGTCAGCTCATGGTTGCGTGCGCGGTCGAGCAGCGATTCGAGGATGTGCGTCGTATCGGTGAGCGCCGAGAAGCCGAAGGTCGCGGCACCGCCCTTGATCGAGTGCGCGGCGCGGAAGATCGCGGCCAGGTCCTCGGGATCGGGTGCGTCGACGTCCAGATTCAGCAGCAGCTGCTCCATCTGCGCGAGCAGCTCGTCCGCTTCATCGAAGAACGTCTGGTAGAACTGAGTGATGTCGAGAGTCATGCCGGGTCACCGGATAAATACGTCGCGTTCAGGTCAGGAGGCGGCCGGCGCGGACAGCGTCGCGACCAGGTCGATCAGCTCGGCCGGATCGATCGGCTTCTCGATCCAGCCGGTGGCGCCCGCGTCGCGCGCGGCGGCCTTGAACGCGTCGCTGCCCTCGGTGGTCAACACGAGGATCGGCGAATCCGCGTAGGCGGTCAGCTGGCGCAGCGCCGAGATCACTTCGAGCCCGCTCTTGCGCGGCATGTTCTGGTCGGTCAGCACGAGGTCGTACCGCTTGGTGGCGGCCATGTCGAAGCCGGCTTCGCCGTCCGGCGCAACCGTCACGTCGTAGCCCGCCTGGACCAGCGTCGCCTGCAGCAGCGCACGCATGGTCGCGGAATCGTCGATGGCAAGAATGGTTCGGATCATGTCTGTCTCGGGAGCATCAGGGTCGCGGCGCGGGCGCGGCGGGTGCGACGATGGCGACGGCGGAGGCGGCGAGCGCCGGGCGCGCGGCCACCGGCGCCGGGCTGGCCAGCTGCTGGGCAAGCTGCTTCGAGCCCGCCGCGTCGGCCGACAGCGTGGTCGTCGTCGCGTCGTCGCGCATCAGCGCGTCTTCGGATTTGCGGTTCAGCACGATCACGCTGATCCGGCGGTTTTCCGGATCGAGCGGGTCGGCCTTGTTCAGGTTCTGCGTCGACGCGAGGCCGAGCACGCGCAGCACTTTCGCGTCGTCCATGCCGCCGGCGATCAGCTCGCGGCGCGATGCGTTCGCGCGGTCGGCGGACAGCTCCCAGTTGCTGTAGCCGCCTTCGCCGCCCGCGTACGGCACCGCGTCGGTATGGCCCTGCACGATGATGCGGTTCGGCACGTCGTTGAGGGTCTTGCCGATCTCGCGCAGGATGTCGCGCATGTACGGCTCGACGTGGTCGCTCGACGTCGCGAACATCGGCCGCTTCTGCGAATCGACGATCTCGATGCGCAGCCCCATCAGCGTCGAATCGATGCGGATCTGCTGGCGGAACTGGCGCAGCGTCGGGTTCGCCTCGATCGCGGCCATCAGCTTGATCTGCAGGTCGTGCAGGCGCGCCTGCTCGCGGCGCTCGATCGCGCCCTGCGCCTGCGACTGCGCGTTCTCGTCGTTCTTCTTCGCGACGCGGTCCGCGAGGCTCGTCGAGCCGTCGGTGCGGCGCGTCGTGCCCGCGTCGATGCTGGAGATGTCGCGCCCGCCGCCGTTCAGGATGCTCGAATCCTGCGCGCTGCGGTCGCCGCTGCCGAACAGCGCGGCCTTCAGCGGCGTGTTGAAGTACTCGGCGATCCCCTTCAGCTGCACCGGCGTGACCGAGCTCAGCAGCCACATCAGCAGGAAGAACGCCATCATCGCGGTCATGAAGTCCGCATAGGCCAGCTTCCAGGCGCCGCCATGGTGGCCCTTCTTCGCCGGGGCCACCCGCTTGACGACGATCGCGCGATCCTTGCTCTTGCTCATCTGGCGCTCCGCGTCACTTCGCCTTCACGCGGCGCACGTGCTCTTCGAGCTCGGCGAACGACGGCCGCTCGGTCGAGAACAGCACCTTGCGGCCGAACTCGACCGCGATCGCCGGCGCGTAGCCGTTCAGGCTCGCGAGGATCGTCACCTTGATGCACTGGAACATCTTCGTCGACTCGGCGACGCGCTGCTCCGCGAGGCTCGCGAGCGGCCCGATCAGGCCGTACGACAGCAGGATGCCGAGGAACGTGCCGACCAGCGCCTGCGCGATCATCGCGCCGAGCACCGCGGGCGGCTTGTCGGCGGAGGCCATCGTGTGCACGACGCCCATCACCGCCGCGACGATACCGAACGCCGGCATCGCGTCGCCGACGCGCATCAGCGCGTGCGCGGGGCCTTCGCCTTCCGCGTGATGCGTCTCGATCTCCTCGTCCATCAGGCTCTCGATCTCGAACGCGTTCATGTTGCCGCCCACCATCAGCCGCAGGTAGTCGGTCAGGAATTCGACGATGTGGCGATCGGCGAGGATCTTCGGGTACTGCGTGAAGATCGGGCTCTTGTCCGGATCGTCGATGTCGGCCTCGAGCGTCAGCGTGCCTTCCTTGCGCGCCTTCGCGAGCAGCACGTACAGGAGCCCCATCAGCTCCATGTAAGTGTCCTTCGTGTATTTCGAACCCTTGAAGAGCGTCGGCAACACCTGCAGCGTCGCCTTGATCGTCTTCATGCCGTTGCCGAGGATGAACGCGCCGACGCCCGCGCCGACGATCATCAGGATCTCGACCGGCTGGATCAATGCGCCCAGATGTCCGCCCGCCAGCGCATAACCGCCGAAGACGGACAACACAGTCACGAGTGTACCCACGATAATCAGCACTGCCTGTCCCTCACGAATGACCGGCGGGGAGACCGCCGTTAAGTGGTTTACGGCAGTCGGCAGGAAAACTTTGAGCGCCGCGCGGAGGCCGCCCGACGGTGTTTACCAGCAGCCCGCGCCGTGTCGCGCATGGCCGCCGCCACCGCCGCCCGGCCGCCCGGGCCCCGCCATGCGGAGCTCAGAGCGCCATCGCCGCCCGCTCCGCCTGCGCGGCGGCCGCCTTGCGGGTCTTGCCCGCGCGCGACGGCGGCTGGCACAGGCCGCAGACGAAACCTTGATGCGGATCATGCGCATGCGCGACGAAATGGCCGCCGCAGCGCGTGCACGGGGTCATCTGCAGCATCCCCGAATCGAAGAAGCGCACGAGCGTCCACGCGCGCGTCAGGCTCAGCGCCGCCTCGTCGCCGGACAGGTTCACGTGCTCCAGGTAGAGCCGGTACGCCTTCACGATCGACTGGATCGGCTCGCAGCGGCCGTGGTCCTGCATGAACCGGTAGATGTTGTAGAACAGCGACGAGTGGATGTTCGGCTGCCACGTCATGAACCAGTCGGTGGAGAACGGCAGCATCCCCTTCGGCGGCGACACGCCCTTCAACTCCTTGTACAGCTTGATCAGACGGTCCCGCGACAGGCTCGTCTCCGCCTCCAGCAGCTGTAGCCGGGCGCCCAGTTCGATCAGTTCGATGGCGAGGGTGATTTCCTTCACCTCGACCACGACGCTTTTGCTTGCCATAGTTGATAGCCGTCCGCTTCTCGTTGCTTCGGATGGAATCGCCGACGCGCCGCCCGACGGTGCGAGGCACCGGGACGAACGCAAGGCGGGTGCGTCAGCGGACGCTTTCGACCGGCTGGCCGGCCATCAGGATCGCCGAGTGGGCGTTCGCGACGACCGCGCTGCGGCCCTTGTCCGCGAGCGACGACAGCAGCGCGTGATCGTCGAAGCGGAAGCGGCACAGCATCTGGTTCGACGCTGCGAGCTTCACGGTTTGCGCGAGCGTCAGGGTGCCGAGCACGTCGGCCAGTTCCTCGGAAATTCCCATGCGGAACATGCCCATCGCTTTGTCCTCGCGCAGCAGGCGCTGGGCGAGCAGGAGGTACGACAGGTTCACCTCTTTGATCTCACTGAGCATTTCGCTTGTAGCGCTCATGATTTCCCCGTTAAGTACTTCGGCCATTTGTGTTATGAAAACGTTTGCTCGATCTCGCGGCTCGTGGCGCGCATTCGGCACGTTTATAGTCTTACAGCCGAATTTTGGCCAAACGGGTTTTATGCCGGTATCAGCGAAATGGCGTGCGCCTTGCAGGAATTGTCTGTAAACCGTGTAGGAATTTTTCCGACAAAGCCAATTGAAAGGCTCGGGAAAGGTTCGGAGCCGGATTGACGCGGCTGATTGCCACGGTTGGCCGGTGGAGGAAGGGTCCGGCGCGGGGATCGGTAAAAATTATAGTGCTTTTTCACGTCAGCGCAACAATAGTCTTGGCCGTCTCACATTCTGTGTCTCAACCCTCTTTATCGGGGTTATCGCGTATTTCAGCGTGTAACAAGCCTTAAGTGTTTGAAAAAACACTCGAACCCCGCGGGCCGATCCCGATAATGGACTCCAATGGGCAGCGGCGCGACGTGTGCCGGCCCGCCCCGCTGCTTGCCGTACGGACCGCCGGCACTCCCGCCCGGCACCCGGCCACGCACCGCCAACCGCGTGATTCGGCAAGTTCCGCCCCTCATGCAACCTCGCACGGGATCGGATCAGGCGCGCCAGCGCCCGCCCCGATCGACACAGGAGATCGTCCATGCGCATTGCCCAGATCGCGCCGCTTTACGAAGCCGTCCCGCCAAAGCTCTACGGCGGCACCGAGCGCGTCGTGTCCTATCTCACCGAAGCCCTCGTCGAACTCGGCCATGACGTCACGTTGTTCGCCAGCGGCGACTCGGTCACGACCGCCCGCCTCGAAGCGGCCTGGCCGCGCGCACTGCGGCTCGATCCGTCGATCCGCGATTCGATCGCCCCCCATATGCGGCTGCTCGAGCACGTGGCGCGCGTCGCGCACGAGTTCGACGTGCTGCACTTCCACCTCGACTACCTGCCGTTCTCGCTGATGTCGCGCCTCGACACGCCGTACGTGACGACGCTGCACGGGCGGCTCGACCTGCCCGAGCTGCAGCCGGTGTTCGACGCGTTCCCGCATGCGCCGGTGGTGTCGATCTCCGATTCGCAGCGCAAGCCGCTGCCGCAGGCCGCGTGGGCCGGCACCGTGTACCACGGGCTGCCCGACGCGCTGCTCACGCCGCAACCGGGCGTGAAGCCCGAGTATCTCGCGTTCCTCGGACGAATCTGCCCGGAGAAGCGCGTCGACACCGCGATCCGGATCGCCGCGCAGAGCGGGCTGCCGCTCAAGATCGCCGCGAAAGTCGACAAGGCCGACGCCGACTATTTCAAGGAGGTGATCGAGCCGCTGCTGGGCGAGGCGCACGTCGAATTCATCGGCGAAATCAACGAGGCGCAGAAGCCCGCGTTCCTGTCCGGCGCGAAGGCGCTGCTGTTCCCGATCGACTGGCCGGAACCGTTCGGCCTGGTGATGATCGAGGCGATGGCGTGCGGCACGCCGGTCGTCGCGTTCAACCGCGGCTCGGTGCCGGAAGTGATCGAGGACGGCGTGACCGGCTTCATCGTCGAGGACGTGCAGGGCGCGGTCGGCGCGCTGCACCGGATCGACAGCCTGTCGCGCGACGCGATCCGCGCGCGTTTCGATACCCGCTTCAGCGCGAAGGCCATGGCGCAGCGCTACGTCGAGACTTACGAAACGCTTTGCGCGGCAACCCGGCAGCCGGCATTGCGCCGGGTGGCGGGCGGCTGACGCCGGGAATTCGTCGCGAATTCGCCGGGAAACCGGCTGGGAAACCGGCCGGAATCGGGCTGGAAACGGCTCGTAAACCCGGCAAGGAATGCGAGCCGAAATCGGCCGTGAAAAGCGAAAGAGCCGCATCGTCGATGCGGCTCTTTTCGTTTCCCGGTTCGCTTATTCGATCAGAAACCGGTCGCGGTTTTTGCCGACGATCCAATTCGGCGGCTTGCCGCGGCCACTCCACGTGGCACCCGACTTCGGGTCGCGGTATTTCGGCGGCAACGGCGCCTTTTTCGGCGGACGGCCGCGCCGCGCGCGCTCGGCGAATCCGAGATCCTGAGCAGTCAGGCCGTATTCGGCAATCACCCGCTGCACTTCGGCGATCACCGCCTCGACTTCCTGACGACGCACTTCATCCGCCTGAGCCTGCAAATCGGCGATCTGCGCCCTGAGTTTCGCGTATTGAGACATTTTCAGCTCCCTGTTTCATGATGCTCTCGATGCGGCCCCGGCAATTCCAGCCTAGACACAAAGCATCCGTTACGCAATCCGCACTGCCACCGTACCCGTTGAAATAAATGATCGTATTCTTAACCGAAACGGCTATATCGAGAATGCGGGCTTATTCTAATAAAAGCCGTTCGTCAGCCATCCGAATTTAACAATCGTTGACTCTCTCGGCCCCGGTTCATTTCCTATAATCCAGACCAAATCCGGGATGCGACGTCGATCCCGACGCCGATCTCCCCCACTATTTCACTTGAACGGAAACGCCTACATGAACCTTTCCCAGCGACTTGCGGCAGAGCTTATCGGCACCTTCTGGCTGGTGCTCGGCGGCTGCGGCAGCGCCGTACTGGCAGCGGCCTTTCCGGGCCTCGGCATCGGCTTCACGGGCGTCGCGCTCGCGTTCGGCCTCACCGTGCTGACGATGGCATTCGCGATCGGACATATTTCGGGCTGCCATCTGAATCCGGCGGTGAGCGTCGGCCTGACGGTCGCCGGCCGCTTCCCCGCTCGCGACCTCGTGCCGTACATCGTCGCGCAAGTCGTCGGCGCGACGCTCGGCGCGTTCGTGCTGTACCTGATCGCAACCGGCAAGCCGGGCTTCGACGTGGTGGGCAGCGGCTTCGCGACGAACGGCTTCGGCGAGCGCTCGCCCGGCCACTACGCGCTCGGCGCGGCGTTCATCTGCGAAGTCGTGATGACCGCGTTCTTCCTGTTCGTGATTCTCGGCGCGACCGACAAGCGTGCGCCGGCCGGCTTCGCGCCGATCGCGATCGGCCTGTGCCTGACGCTGATTCACCTGATTTCGATTCCGGTCACCAACACGTCGGTGAACCCGGCTCGCTCGACCGGCCCGGCGTTGTTCGTCGGCGGCGAGGCGATCGGGCAGCTCTGGCTGTTCTGGGTCGCGCCGCTGATCGGCGCGGCGATCGCCGGAATCATCTATCCGCTGGTCGCGGGGCGCGATACGGCCCCCGACCTGCTGCCGCCGGCATCCGCCCGCACAAGCGAATAACACACTACGGGGTCAAGCGGGCAGGAGCAGCGAGCCTCACGCTGTCGAAGAAAAGCGAGGCAGGCAGTTTCGACGGGCGCCATTGGCGCCCGTTTTTCATTCAGCGCGCGGCCATGCCGTCTTCGAGCGCGAACAGCGTGCGCAGATGGCGCGCGACGCCCGCGTCGAAGTTGTTGCCGATCCGCGGGATGTGCGGCAGGCGCGCGACGAGATCCGGGTTCGCGTTGTTCATCATGAACGCGTGGCCCGCGGTTTCGAGCAGGTCGATGTCGTTCATGTTGTCGCCGAACGCGATGCAGTGGCCCGTCTCGACGCCGATCCGCCCGAGCACCGCGCGCAGCGCGCGGCCCTTCGACACGTTCGCCGCCATCACCTCGAGGCAGTCGGGCAGCGAGTACGTCACGTACAGCGCGTCGCCGAATTGCGCGTGCAACCGTTCGGAGACGACCGCCAGATCAGCCGGCTCGCCGATGTACAGGACCTTCGCGATGTCCGTGCCGGCATGCGCGGTCACGTCGATCACGTCGTAGCGGAAGCCCGAATCCTGGTGGAACTCGAGCAGGTGCGGCGCATCGCGGTCGATCAGCCAGCCGTGATCCGCGAACAGGTTGACGATTACGCGGCCGTGCGCGCCGACGATATCGGGCTGCACGAGGCGGCGGACGATCGCCGGTTCGATGTCCTGCGCGTGGATCGTCGTATCGTCCGGCGCATGCACGCGCGCGCCGTTCGACGTGATCAGGTACGGCCGGATGCCGAGCAGGTCGCGGATGCCCGCGACGTCCGCATAGTGGCGCCCGGTCGCGATGATGAACTGCAGGCCGTCGCGGTCGAGATGGCGGACGGTCTCGATCGTGTACGGATCGAGCTGGTGATCACGGTTCAGCAGGGTGCCGTCGAGATCGGTGGCGATGACTTTGTACATGGGACGGAGTAAGGCGCAGGTGGGTGGCTCAGCGGAACCGTCATTTTAGCGTCGTGCTCCGGGCGGCGTCGGGTAGTTGTCAGGGTCGGAGGCCGGCGCCGGGCAACCGTGGCCCGGCTGCTACGCTGGCCGGCCTCCCGCGGGCCGGGTGCGGCGGCCGCGCGCCGGCGGGCGGCGCGGTGCCGTTTCCGTGTTGCTTGCGTGCCACCCTGTGCCGCCCCCTTGTGCCGCTCAGCGACCGCTCACCGCCACTCAACCGCCACTCAACCGCCGCGCGCCGCCGTCAGCGCGAGCCGCAGCGCGCCGTGCGCTGAATCCTCGAGCGGCGCGCGCAGCCGCGCGGCGTGGCGCGCCGGCACCGCGGGCGCGAGCGCGTCGGCCAGCCCGCCGCACAGCGCGACCGGCAGCGCATGCCGCGGATCGAGCGCGTCGATCATCTTGCCGATCTCGTCGCCCGCCTGCGCGATCAGCGCCGCCGCCACCGGATGCGTGCGGTGCGCGAACACGAGCGGCGCGAGGCGCGCATAGGCCGTCTGGTTCGCGTCGCACGACCACGCGACGAGCGCCTCGCGATCCGCCGCGCCGATCTCGACGAGCAGCGCGCCGGCGAACGCGTCGCGCGGCGCGCGGCCGTCGAGCGCCTGCTGCGCGTACGCGAGCGCGCGCATGCCGAGCCACGCGCCGCTTGCCTCGTCGCCCGACGGAAAGCCGAAGCCGCCCGCGATCCGGCACGCGCCGGCCGCGTCGAGCGCCGCCGCGATGCTGCCGGTGCCGAGCGCGACGACGAGCCCCGGCGCGCCGCCGTGCGCGCCGACGACCGTCGTGTAGGCATCGCTTTCGACCGCCAGCGCGGCGAGCGGCGCCTGCGCGCGAAACGCCGCGAGCCAGCCAGCGTTGTTGACGCCCGCCAGCCCGCAGCCGAGCGCGCAGCGCGACCAGTCGAACGCGACGCCCGCCTGGGTGAACGCATCCGCGCATGCGACGCCGATCGACGCCCACGCGCGCTCGATGCCGAGGCCGAGCCCCGACGGGCCGCCGCGCCCTTGCGCGAGCTCGCGGCCCTGCCGATCCGCCAGCACCGCGCGGGTGCCGGTGCCGCCGCCGTCGATGCCGATCGCGTAAAGAATTTCCGTCATCACTTCATCCTGCCGATTCGAACAGGCGCCAAGCTTAACCGGATCGGCGCCGCGCGCCCATCTGCCGTTCGGCCGGCTTTGCCGCGCGCCGGTGCTTCCGCTATGCTGGCGCGATCCAATCGACACGGGAAGCGAGGGAGACGATGGCGCAGCGGTGCAACTGGGTGAAGACGGAAGCGGACGCTCACTATCACGATACCGAGTGGGGCGTGCCGTCGCACGACGACCGCCACCTGTTCGAGATGCTGATCCTCGAAGGCGCGCAGGCCGGGCTGTCGTGGTCGACGATCCTGAACAAGCGCGCCGGCTACCGCGCGGCATTCGCCGATTTCGACGTCGACGCGGTCGCGCGCTTCACGCCGAAGCGTATCGAGAAGCTGCTCGAGGATCCCGGCATCGTGCGCAATCGCGCGAAGGTGGAAGCCGCGGTGACCAACGCGCGGGCCGTGCAGCGGATTCGCGACGAACACGGCTCGCTCGCCGCGTTCATGTGGTCGTTCGTCGACCATGCGCCGATCCAGAGCGCCTGGCAGTCGTATCGCGACGCGCCCGCGTCGACCGAACGCTCCGACGCGCTCAGCAAGGCGCTGAAGGCCTACGGCTGCAAGTTCGTCGGCTCGACGATCTGCTATGCGCTGATGCAGGCCACCGGGATGATCAACGATCACGAGCTCGGCTGCCCGTGCCACGCGCAGTGCGCGGCGCTCGGCGGCAAGCAGTTGGCGCGCGCGAAACGCGCGCGCTAGCCGGAGCAAGGCGCGGCGGGCCGCTCAGCGCGCCGCGCGCGATACCGCCGGGGACGCCGGTGCGGCCGGTGCGGCCGGTGCGGCTGGTGCCGCCGAGGCCGAGGCCGACGACGTCGCGGCCGACACCGCTGCAGCCGCCCGCGCATTGCGCGCCGCGCGCACCCGCCCCGCCCGCTTTTTCAGCCAGATCCAGATCCCCGTCACGCAGAGCATCGCGATCAACACCCCCAGCGCGCTGACGGCCGCGCGGCCCGCCACGCCCGCAATCCGCCCCGAATGCAGCGGGAACTGCGCCTGCATGAACACGTCGCCGGCCGAGCCGCGCCCCGGCACCTGGGCGGCGACCGGCTTGCCGGTCACCGCGTCCCAGTACAGCCATGCGTTGCCGAGCCCGACGTCGCCGTGGTCGTTGCCGGGCGTGAAGTAGCCGACCGCATAGACATTCATTGCCGGCACGAACAGCAGCGCGCCGGGCGGCGCGGCGAGGCCCGCTTCGCGCCCCGCCGCGCGCGCGATCTCGACGATCCGTTCGCGCGGCAGCGTCACGCTGCCCTTCGGCGCGGGCGGGAAACGCTCCGGGTTCGTGTACGGCGTCGCGGCCAGCGGCGAGAACCGCGCGACGATCGGGCGCACCACCTCGTTGGTGAGATTCATCGACACCGACGTGACCGCGACGACGAGCAGCAGCCCCCACACCCACACGGCGCCCGACCGGTGCAGGTCGAACACGAGCGGATAGCCGCCGCGCCGCACGCGAAACGCGAACGACTTGCGCCAGCTCTTCAGGCTCGGGAAGGCCAGCACCAGCGCGATCAGGCAGTCGAACGCCCAGACGATGCCGACGATGCCCATGGTCCAGAACCCGAGGTTGACCCCGCCGCGCACCGGCAGGAACAGCGTGTAATGCAGCCGGTAGATGAACGGCATCAGGTCGAGCCGCGCCAGCGACAGCACGCCCCACTCGCGGCGGCCCTGCACGGCGCCCGTCGCCGGATCGATCGCGATCTGGTCGAAATCCAGCGCCGGCAGCCGCCCGGTGGCCGGATCGACGCGCGGCACCACGCCGGCCAGCAGCGTCCGGCCGGGCTCGATGCCGAGCGGCAGGTAGGTGACCTGCACGCGCGGATCGGCCGCCTCGACGCGATCCGCGAGCGCCAGCGCGGAAAGCGGCGCACCGCCGCCGCGCGCCACGTAGAAATCGGGGTTCAGCTGCGCGTCGAGTTCGTGGTCCCACGCGATCAGCGCGCCGGTCAGCCCCGCGACGAACAGGAACAGTGCGATCGCGAGACCGAACCAGCGGTGCAGGCGCACCAGCACGGGCCGCAGCACCGCGTTCATCGCGCACCACGCGAAAGCAGGCGGGACGGACGCGCACGCGCGCCGGCCCGGATCATCGGAAGGCTGGTCATTCGGTGTGTTCAGAACGGGCAACGGATGCACGCGCGGCGCGGCCGGATGCCCTTGCAATCGTCATGGAATTGTTGCGGAGCCAACGGGTTTTGATACGATGCGCGGCATTTTAACTCAATGCGAATGATTCTCACTATCATTCTTTAAACCTGCACAATGACCGACCGCCCGATCCGCCGCCCCGTCCACCCGCTCCGGCTGGCCGCCGCCCTCGCGTTCTGCGCGGCATCGCTCGCCCGCGCCGACGAAGCGCCCGCCGCCGCCGCCACACTGCCGGCCCTCGACATCACGGCCACGCACGATTCGCCGCGACACCTGCGCGACGAAGTCTCGAGCGGCGCGCTCGGGTCGCGCCGCCAGCTCGACACGCCATTCTCGACGACGATCGTGACAAGCGACGAACTCGAGGCCCGCCGGCCGTACAAGCTCGGCGACGTGTTCGCGGGCGACGCGTCGGTATCCGACAACAGCGGCGCGTACGGCGCGTGGGCCAGCTACACGACCGTGCGCGGGATGCAGCTCGACTGGCAGAACGGCTACAAGATCAACGGCCTGCCGTTCGTCGCATATGGCATCACGATGCCGTACGAGCAGCTCGATCGCGTCGAGCTGCTGAAGGGGCTCGGCGGCTTCATGTACGGCTTCGCGACACCCGGCGGGATGGTCAACTACGTGACGAAGCAGCCGGGCGCCACGCCGGCGCGCAGCGTCGACGTGGGCTATCGCAGCACGAACATCTGGACCGAGCACGTCGACCTCGGCCAGCGCTTCGGGCCGAACGGGATGTTCGGCGCGCGGCTGAACGCGACGCACGAGGAAGGCAAGACCTACAACGACGGCAACATCCGCCGCGACAGCGTCTCGCTGGCGCTGCAGGCGAACCTGACGCGCGACCTGTCGGTGACGTTCGACGCGCTGTACCAGGAGCGCCGCACGACGGGCCAGACGCCGTCGATCTACATGGGCAGCTACACGGGCAGCGCGCTGCCGGTGCCGCTGAGCGGCGGCACGACGAATCTCGGCGGCAACGACCAGTACCTGAACACGAACCTGCAGCTCTACACGTTCGGCGTGCAGTACCAGCTCGCGCCCGACTGGCAGCTCAGCGCAACCTACAGCTACAGCAAGGCGACGCGCCGGCGCAACGAAAGCACGCTGTACCTGCGGAACGCGGCCGGCGACTACACCGACAGCCGCTACGTCGGGATGGAGGACCACCGCTACAGCCAGTGGCAGGCGATGCTCGAGGGCAAGGTGCGCACGGGCCCCTTCAGCCACCAGATCGTGCTCGGCGCGTCCTGGCAGAAGCAGGCGAACGACTACTCGACGAACAGCGTGTTCCAGTCGCTCGGCCCCGGCAATATTTACGCGCCGAACCCGTACCGCTTCGAAAGCCCGCACGGCATCGTCCAGTACCGCGACAGCGCGATCACGCAGAAATCGTTGTTCGCGAGCGACACCGTCGCGCTCACCGAGCGCTGGTCGGTGCTCGCCGGCGCGCGCTACATGAACTACGAGCAGACCTCGTTCAAGCCGACCGGCGGCGAGAACCCCGGCTACAGCCAGAGCGGCGTCGTGACGCCGACCTTCGCCGTCATGTTCAAGCTCGCGCCGACCACCACCGCCTACGCGAGCTACGTCGAATCGCTCGAGCCGGGCAGCCGCGTCAACGACATCTACGCGAACGCGGGCGTCGTGCTCAAGCCGCTGCGCAGCAGGCAGTACGAAGTGGGGATCAAGAGCGAGCATGCGCGCTGGAGCGCGACGGCCGCGCTGTTCCGCATCGAGCGCCGCGCGGAATACGCGAACGCCGCGAACGTCTACGTGCAGGACGGCGAATCGGTGTTCCAGGGGATCGAGCTCGGCGCGACCGCGCAGTTCGGCAAGCACTGGAACGCGGGCCTCGACGTGATGCTGCTCGACGCATGGTACGCAAAAGGCGCGGCCAACAACGGCAACCGCGTCGCGGGCGCGCCGCGCTTCGTCGTGGCCGGCAAGCTGGGCTACGCGGTGCCCGGCGTGCCGGGCCTCACGCTCGGCGCCGACGCGAAGTTCACGGGCGCCACGCCGCTGCGCGCGGCCGGCGGCATCGACGCGCCGGGCTTCCTCGTCGTCAACGCGGGCGCGAGCTACCTGACCCGCATCGGCGGCCGCGACCTCACGCTGCGCGCGTCGATCGACAACCTGCTGAACCGCCGCTACTGGGAATTCCAGTACGCGGGCTACGTGAAGCCGGGCGACCCGCGCACGGTGAGCGTGAGCGCGAAGCTCGACTTCTGACGACGGCCGGGCGCGCCGGCGGCCGCACCGCCGCCGGCGCGCCACCCACCCGCAAACGGCACCCCAAAAGCAAAACGGCGGAGCGGCTTCTTTCGAAGCACGCTCCGCCGTTTTGCGGCGAACCGGGGAAGCGCTTAGTGGAGCTTCTTCGGCAGCATCTGGCTGCGCAGGCGCTTGTGCAGGCGCTTGACGGCAGCTGCCTTCTTGCGCTTGCGGACTGCGGTCGGCTTTTCGTAAGACTGGCGCTCGCGCAGTTCAGCGATCAGGCCATTTTTTTCGATAGCGCGACGAAAGCGGCGAATCGCCACTTCGAACGGCTCGTTTTCCTTCAGAAGAATCGTCGTCATGTCGTTCCTAAATTGCTTAAACGGTCAAAAACGTAGCGGCCAAGCGCCACGCACCGGCCATCCGGGCGTTCCCACAACAGGCGAAACGAGCGGAAATACGGCCTCGGAGGCCGGAAAAGAGAGGCGGAAAGCACCGCGAGTACGCTTCACAAGCCGCGTGCAGCGCCGCGTTTGACTGTCAGCAACATGCCAAGACGGCACAGGCGTGACAGAAAATCTCAATTCAGCCCGCCATGTTAGCAGGGAATCACAGACAAAACCACCCTTTTCGCGATCACCGCGTCCGCCCCACGCCCGCCGTGGCCGGACGGGCATTCCGCCGGCCCGTCGCCCGCACGACGCCGCACGCCCGCCAGCCTTGGCGCCACGCGAAATCCGTGAGGTCAGCCAAGCTTCGGTCCCGAATTTCCTCAACCGACCCTCTAAAGTTTTCATCGGGTGCCGCCGTCAACCAGGAAAGGCGGCCAGCGCGACTCGCGATAAGCGCAACGCCGAGATTGAAAACCTGCCTTTTCCAGGCGTTTTCCCAAACGAGGAAGCAAATGCTGAACATCAACACCAACATCCTGTCGCTGTCGACGCAGACGAACCTGTCGGGCACGCAAAACGCGCTGTCGCAAGCAATCAACCGCCTGTCGTCGGGCAAGCGCATCAACACCGCAGCTGACGATGCGGCAGGTCTCGCGATCTCGACGTCGCAAACGGCAGCGATCAACGCGCTGACGCAAGGCGTGGCAAACGCGAACAACGGCATCTCGATGATCCAGACCGCCAACGGCGCGCTGCAATCGACGGTCGACAACCTGCAGCGTATCCGCGTGCTGGCACAACAATCCGGCGACGGCTCGCTGGATTCGGGCGCCCGCGCAAACCTGCAGGCTGAAGTGTCGACGCGTCTCGGCGAAATCGACCGCGTCTCGACGCAAACGACGTTCAACAGCCAGACCATCCTGAGCGCGGCCGGCAACGTCACGTTCCAGATCGGCGCGGCAGCGAACCAGACCGTCGCGGTCAACTTCGGCGCAACGGTGTGGAACAGCTCGGGCATGAACGTGAACACCCTGAGCGTCAGCGACCAGACGGCAGCACAGTCGGCACTCACGTCGATCGACGCGGCACTGAAGCAGGTCAACACGTTCCAGGCACAGCTGGGTGCAGCACAGAACACGTTCTCGGCTGCCATCTCGACGACGCAAACCCAGGCAACCAACATGAGCGCTGCTCGCTCGCAGATCACCGACGCGGACTTCGCGACGGAAACGGCGAACCTGAGCAAGGCGCAAGTGCTGCAGCAAGCAGGCATCTCGGTTCTGGCGCAAGCGAACTCGATGCCGCAGCAAGTCCTGAAGCTCCTCGGCTAATCGAGAAGCACGCGCGGCGGGCGGTTCGCCCGCCCGCTTGCGGGCCCGGCGGCGTCGACATGCGACGCATCGCGACGCCGCCGGAACAGCCCCGACCCGAATTCTCCAGGGAGGCGCGCCTCCCTCTTTGCATTGAACCGCGGCCACCCGCCGCATCGCGCGCGTTGATTGCGCGGACGACCGGAGCAACGGCATGACCACCACATCCTCCATCAGCAGCGCGGATATCAGCAGCATCCTGGCCCAGGCCGGGCAATCGATCATCGCGGGCTCGACCAATTCGACGCTCGACGTCAATTCGCTCGTTTCGACGCTGGTTCAGTCGAAGACGGCCGGACAAGCGGCCATCCTCAATGGCAAGCTGACCGCCGACAACACGCAACTGACCGCGATCGGCCAGCTGAAGTCCGCCATGTCCGCGCTGCAGACCGCGATCACCGGCCTGTCGAACGGCAGCACGCTCGCGAGCCTCGCCGCGACGGCGAGCGGCACCGGCATCACGACGACGATCAAGAGCGGCAGCGGTGCAGTGGCGGGCTCGTACCAGGTCAGCGTCTCGCAGTTCGCGTCCGCCAACAAGCTGACGTCGGCCGGCCTCACGTCGTCGGATTCGATCTCGGCCGGCTCGCTGAACATCACGTACGGCAGCAACCCGGCGTTCAACGTCAACGTGTCGGCCGGCGCGGCGTTGTCCGACATCGCGTCGTCGATCAACTCCGCGTCGGGCAATCCCGGCGTCACCGCATCGGTCATCACGGGTTCGGACGGCCAGCACCTCGTGCTGCAATCGAACCAGACCGGCGCAGCCAATACCATCGCGATCACGGGCACGGGCGTCAATTCGAAGCTGACGTCGGGCTACGCGACGACCACGCCGGCCGCCGACGCGAAGCTGACGATCGACGGCACGCCGGTCACGAGCGCGTCGAACACCGTATCGGGCGCGCTGACGGGCGTCACGCTGACCCTGGCGCAGGGCACCCTCGCGCTCAACACGCCGCAGACGATCACGCTGTCGCAGGACACGTCCGCGATGACGACCGCGATCAACAATTTCGCGACCGCATACAGCAGCTTCGTGACCACCGCGAAACAGCTTTCGTCCTACAACTCGACGACGTCCTCCGCCGGCCCGCTGCTCGGCGACTCGATGCTGACCACGATCCAGAGCACGCTCGCGACGGCGCTCAGCAGCGGCGTCACGACGGGCGGCAAGACCTATTCGCTCGCCTCCATCGGCATCAACCTGAACGCCGACGGTTCGTTGAAGGTCGACACCGCCACCCTGACCACCGCCCTCACGTCGAACAATTCGGCGGTGGCGTCGATCTTCAACACGACCAACGGCATCGGCCAGACGCTCAATTCGCAGATCACCAACTACACGAAGGCGGGCGGCCTGATCGACCAGCGCACCAAGGCGATCAACGCGGACGTGGCGAGCCTGACGAATCAGCAGACCCAGCTGTCGAACTACGCGACCCAACTGTCGAAGCAATACAATACGCAGTTCACCGCGCTGAACACGCTGATGGCCAAGATGGCGAACAACACCCGCTACCTGACGCAGCTGTTCGGCGGCCAGAACAGCGCCGGCGCGATGGCCAACAACAAGTAAGCCACCGCTGCGCCGCACCGACGGAGCCTGACCATGACGATCGACACCCTGTCCCGCGCGTTCGACCTGACCCGCGACATGCAATCGGCAACCGACGCGCGCGACTGGGCGCGCGTCGCGGCCCTTGCCGACGAACGCTCGCCGTTGCTGATGGGCCTGTCGCGCGACCAGACGCCGGACGCGCTGGACCTGGTGCGGCAGATCATGGCGATCGACGCGTCGATCACCGAGCAGGCTCAAGCGGACCGTGACCGTCTGAGCGTGGAATTTGCACAGTCCCGCGACCGGATCAAGGCCGCGAGCCTGTACCAGACGACCGGCATGCTGTGACCGGCCGGGCGCCTCGTGCGCCGCGCCTGTCGAACCACGAACCACGAACCACAAGACGCCGCCAGTCGAGCGGACCGTTGTCGTCGTACCGTCGAGCCGCTTCAATGCGGCTTTTTTTTGGCTGATCGCGGGAAGCCGGCGGCGGACGGGCGGCGCTGGCGCCGCTTACTCCCGCCCCGCCTGTGCGGCGGCCGCGTCGACCATCTGCGCGAACGCCGTTTCCAGATGACGCGCAAAGCGCGCCGAATCGCACAGCGGCGAGCGCAGCAGGCGCTCCCGCAGCCCCGCGCGCACCGCCGCGAGCCGCGGCAGATCGCTCGCGAGCGCGGCCGCCTTCGCGACATAGTCGTCGTCGTCCCGCGCGATCCATTCCGGCGTGCCCAGCGTATGCAGGATGCTCTCGCCGATGTGCGACAGGAACCGCTCGCCGCGCCGCGTGACCAGCGGCACGCCCATCCACAGCCCTTCCAGGCTCGTCGTGCCGCCCGGATACGGGAACGGGTCGAGCGCGATATCGATGTCGCCGAACGTGCCCAGGTGCGCGAGCCGCCCCGAGCCGCCGCGCATCAGCAGGCGCTCCGCGACGATGCCCTGCGCGGCGAACCGTGCGGCGAGGTTCACGCGCAGCGCCGCCTCGTCGAGCTGCGGCGACTTGAGCAGCAGGCGCGACCCCGGCACCGCATGCAGCACGCGGGCCCACAGCGCGATCACCGCGTCGCCGAGCTTGTTCGCGTTGTTGAGGCTGCCGAACGTCACGACCCCGTTGCCGGCGGCCGGCAGCGGTCCGACGGCAAGCGGCTGCTGCGGCGGCGTGAAGCACAGATAGCTGTCCGGCAGCCGCCACGGCCGCTCGACGAAGTGCGTCTCCTCGTCGGCCGGCAGCACATGGCGGTCGCCGATGATGTAGTCGATCTCGGCCATGCCGGTCGTCGCGAAATAGCCGAGCCAGGTCGCCTGCACCGGCGCGGGCTTCCACGCGAACAGCGGCAGGCGGTTCAGCGACGTGTGGCCGCTCAGGTCGATCAGGATGTCGATGCCGTCGCGCGCGATCAGGTCCGCCGCGGCCTCGTCGTCGAGCGCGGTGATGTCGCGCCAGACCGCGCAGTGCCGCTTCAGCGCGGCCGTCGTGTCGTCCTCGCGCGACTGCGTGGCGTACGCGGCGAGCACGACCTTCGACGGATCCAGCGCCGCCGCCACGCCCAGCAGGAACACCGTGACCGGATGCGAGCGCAGGTCGCCGGACACGAGGCCGACGCGCAGCGTCCGCCCGCCGGCTGCGCGCGGCACGTGCCGCCGCGGCGACGCCCGCTCCGCCATCCGCGCGCCGAATTGCCGCGCATGGTCGAGCAGTTGCGCGGGCGCGTAGCGCGCGATGCCGGCCTGGTAGAACATGCGGCCCGAGTGCGCGGCGGCAAAGGACGGATCGAGCTCGAGCGCGCGATCGTAGCTCGCGAGCCCGGCCTCGAAGTGCCACAGCGTGCAGAGAATTTCCGCGGACACCGCGTGCATGTGCGCGGTCTGGCCCGGCAGCGCGAGCGCGATCCGGCAGCATTCGAGCGCCTCCGGCCGCTTGCCCTGCCGCACCAGCACCTGCGCCAGGTTGTGATGAAGCTCGGCACGCTCGGGCGCCGAGGCGATCGCGCGCCGCAGGCTCGCTGCGGCACGCTCGAGATCGCCCGCGCGGTCGAACGCGGCGGCGAGGCCGAACAGCGCGTCGGCGCTGCCGCCCTGCGACGCGCGCGTCAGGCTCTCGATCGCGGGCTCGAGTTCGTCACGCTCGAACAGCAGGCTCCCGAGGCTGTGATGCGCCAGGTACAGGTCCGGCTGCAGCTCGACCGCGCGCCGGTAGCAGCGCACCGCGTCGTCGAGCCGGCCCTGTGCGCGAAACACGTTGCCGCGGTTGTAGTGTGCGTCCGCGTAGGCGGGCTCGAGCGCGATCGCCTTGTCGTAGGCGCGCGCGGCGGCGTCGAGCTCGTCCTTGTCGCGCAGCGCGTTGCCGAGGTTGTTGAACGCCTGCGCGTAATCGGGGCGCAACGCGAGCGCCTGCGCGCAGCTCAGCATCGCGGCGTCCGGATCGCCTGCGTCGCGCAGGGCATTGCCGAGGTTGCTGTGCGCCTCCGCGTAGTCGGGCTTCAGCGCGACCGCGCGCCGGTAGGACGCGATCGCGTCGTCGAGCCGGCCGTGCGCGCGCAGCATGTTGCCGAAATTGTTCAGGTAGACCGGGTCGGCGCGCAGCGCGATCGACCGCTCCATCAACGCGATGCCGGCGGGAAACTGGCCGAGCTGGCACGCAAGCAGGCCGAGGAAATGCGTCGCGTCGGGCTGGTCGGGCTCGCTGCGGCGAATCGCTTCGTACAACACGTGCGCGTCGGCCAGGCGGCCGGCCTGATGATGCGCGAGCGCCGCGTCCAGTTGCCGGGCGATGTCGCTCATCGCGCGTCTCCGGCGGGCGTCTCACCCGTCGCGTAGACGTCCCACATGCCGTGCAGCGCATCCTCGAGGTTGCGCGCAAAGCGCGTCGCATCGCACAGCGGCGACGCCAGCGTGCGCTCGCGCAGGGTCGCCCGCAGCGTCGCCAGCGCGTCGCGGTCGCGCGCGAAGGCAATCGCCTTCGCCAGGTACGCGTCCTCGTCGTCCGCGATCCACTCGCCCATGCCCGCCGCGTGCAGCAGGCTTTCGCAAATGTGCGTGACGAACCGGCCGCCCTTCATCCCGATCACCGGCACGCCCATCCACAGCGCTTCGGCGGTGGTCGTGCCGCCCGGGTACGGGAACGGGCTGAGCGCAATATCGATGCGGTTGTACGCGCCGAAGTATTCCGCGCGCGGCGAGCCGCCCTCGAGGATCAGCCGGTCCGCGCCGACGCCGTGCCGGGCGAAGCGCTCGAGCGTCGCCTGGCCCAGGTCGCCGGTGCCGAACTCGAACGCCTTCAGCAGCAGGCGCGCGTCCGGCAGCGCATGCAGGATGCGCGACCACAGCGCGACGACGTCGTCGCTGATCTTGGTCAGCTTGCCGAAGCAGCCGAACGTGACACCGCCGTTGGTGGCCATCGGCAGCGGGCCGACCTCGACGTCATACGGCGGCGGCGTGAAGCACAGGTAGCTGTCCGGCAGCCGCCACGGCTTCTCGACGAAGTGGTGCGCCTCGTCGGCCGGCAGCGTATGCGCATCGCCGATGAAATAATCGATCGCGCTGCAGCCGGTCGTCGCGAAGAAACCGAGCCAGCTCGCCTGAACCGGCGCGGGCTTGTGCCCGAAGATCGGCACGCCGCTCCAGTTGGTGTGGCCGGCCATGTCGATCAGGATGTCGATGCCGTCGTCGTGGATCATCCGCGCGGCGTGCTCGCGGCTCATGCAGGTCAGCTTCGTCCAGCTCGCGAAGCCGGGCTTGAGTCGCGCGGTCACGTCGTCCTCGACGACGAAGGTCACGTACGCATGCGGCTCGATGCGCGACCGGTCGAGCCGCGCCAGCACGCTTTCCAGGAAGATGCCGACCGGATGCTGGCGCAGGTCGCCCGACACGAAGCCGACGCGCAGCGGCCGCCCTTGCGCCTGCGCGACGCGCGCTGCGCGGTCGTACTCGAACCGGACCGCGTCGCGCGCGAGATACTCGCCGTAGCGGCGCGCTTCCGCGACCCACTCGTCGGGCGTGAACGCAGGCGAGCTCGACATGTTGAACATCAGCCGCGCATACGCGCGATACGGATCCTGGTCGATTGCCGCGCGGAACGCGTCCACCGCGCCGGCAAAATCGCGTTTCGCCCACAGGATGTCGCCGCGCGTCAGCTGGATCTTCACGGGATCGACGCCGAGTTCGCGCGCGATCTCGGAATGCTTCATCGCGTCGTCGAGCTTGTCGAGCCGGAACAGCGCGGCGGCGAGGTTGAGATGCGCGTCGGCATCGTCGGGGTTCAGGTCGATCGCGTGCCGGTGGCTCAGCTCCGCGGCGGCCATCCGGTCGAGGTTGTGATACGCGAGACCGAGGAAGTTGTATGCGTCGGCCAGCTCGGGATCGAGCTCGATCGCGCGCCGGCACAGCTGCACCGACTGCTCGTGTTCGCCCTGCTGGCCGCGCAGTTCGCCGAGCCGGGCCCACGCCGGCGCATGCGCCGGATCGATCACGACCGCCTGCTCGAACAGTTTGCCCGCGTTGTCGAAATCGTTCATGCCGCGCAGCAATTTGCCGAGCACGTAGTGCGCGTCCGCGTCGTGCGGATCGAGCCCCGCGCGCGCATGCTCGACCGCGCCGTGCGGATCGCCGGCAGCGATCAGCGTCGCGCTCAGCCCCTGGTGCGCGACGCGGAACCCCGGCTGCAGCGCGAGCGCGCGCCGATAGGCGTCGGCCGCCGCGTCGAGCTTGTCCTGCGCGCGCAGCGCGTTGCCGAGATTGCTGTGGGCTTCCGCATACTGCGGGTTGTGCGCGACCGCCTTGCCGTAGCTCGCGATCGCCGCGTCATGCTCGCCCAGGTCCTGCAGCGCGTTGCCGAGGTTGTTGTACGCCTCCGCGTAGCCCGGGCGCAGCTCGATCGCGCGCGCGCAGCTCGTCATCGCCGCCGCCGGGTCGCGCGCATCGCGCAGCGCGTTGCCGAGGTTGTTGTGCGCTTCCGGATAGTCCGGCCGCAGCGCCACCGCGCGGCGGTAGTGGGCGATCGCGTCGTCGAGCCGCCCGCATTCGCGCAGCATGTTGCCGAAGTTGTTGAAGTACGACGCGTCCGGACGCGCGACGAGCGATTGCTCCATCAGCGCGAGGCCCGCGTCGTATTGCTTGAGCTGGCAGGCGAGCAGCCCGAGGAAATGCAGTGCGTCCGGCTGGCCCGGCTGCGCCGCGAGAATCGCGTCGTACAGCGCCTTCGCTTCGGCGAAACGCCCTGCCTGATGATGCGTCAGCGCAGACTGCAGCGTGTCGTGGATATCGTTCATGCTTCGTTCGTCCTGTCCGTATAGCGTTGCCACATACCGAGAAACGCCGCTTCGAGATGCGTTGCGAACCGGCGCGCGTCGCACAGCGGCGACGCGAGCACCTGCGCGCGCAGCCCGGCGCGCAGCGCGGCGAGCCGCTCGGGCTCGCGCACCGCCGCGATCGCCTTCGCGACGTAGGCGTCCTCGTCGTCCGCGATCCAGTCGCCCATGCCCGCCGCGTGCAGCAGGCTTTCGCAGATGTGCGTGACGAAGCGCCCGCCCTTCATGCCGAGCACCGGCACGCCCATCCACAGTGCCTCGGCCGTGGTCGTGCCGCCCGGGTACGGGAACGGGCTCAGCGCGACGTCGATGCGCCGGTATGCGGTGAAATACTCGGCGCGCGGCGTCGCGCCCTCGAATTCGAGCCGGGCCGCGTCGATGCCGTGCCGCGCGAAGCGCGCGGCGGTCGCGTCGCGCACGCTCGCGCGGTCGAGCTCCTGCGCCTTGAGCAGCAGCCGCGCCGCCGGCAGCGCATGCAGCAGCCGCGACCACGCGCGCACGACGTCGTCGCCGATCTTCACGAGCTTGCCGAAGCAGCCGAACGTCGGATGGCCGCGCGCCGCCATCGGCAGCGGGCCGACCTCGACGTCGTACGGGGGCGGCGTGAAGCACAGCCAGCTGTCCGGCAGCCGCCACGGCTGCTCGACGAAGTGATGCGCCTCGGCGGCCGGTAGCGTGCAGGCATCGCCGATGAAATAGTCGATCGCGTCGCAGCCGGTCGACGCGAAGAAGCCGAGCCAGCTCGCCTGCACCGGCGCGGGCTTCCAGCCGAACACGGCCAGCCCGCTGGCTTGCGTATGGCCCGCGAGGTCGACGAGGACGTCGATCCCGTCGTCATGAATCATCCGCGCGGCCGCCTCCGGGGCGAGCCCGGCGATCGAGCGCCAGCCGCGCGCGTGCGGCTTCAGTCGCGCGGTGATCGCGTCTTCCTCGTCCAGCGTCACGTACACGCGCAGGTCGATGCGCGTGCGGTCGACGTGCCCAAGCACGCTTTCCAGGAAAATGCCGACCGGGTGCTGGCGAAGGTCGCCCGACACGAAGCCGACGCGCAGCGGCCGCCCTTGCGCGCGCGCGGCCCGCTCGCGCGGATCGTGCGTGTAGCGCGTCGAGCGCGCGGCCAGGTGCCGGCCGTAGCGCCGTGCATCCGTCAGGTAGTCGGCCGGGCTCACGCACGCGGACGCCGCCGCGCTGAACAGCAGCCGGCCCAGCACTTCCGCCGCGCCGTCGCCGGCGTCGTCGTCCACCCGCGCAAGCGCGTCGCGATAGGCGGGGACCGCCGCGTCGACGTTGCCCTGCGCGCGCAGGATGTCGCCGAGGTTGACGTGCATCGCAGCGCTCGGCGTGCCGGCGTCCAGCGCGCGCCGGCAATACGCGAGCGCTTCGTCGAGCCGGTTCAGCTTGAGCAGCACGACCGACAGGTTGTGGCACGCGCCGGCGTCCGCCGGATTCAGCGCGACGGCCGTGCGATAGCTGGCCTGCGCGGCGTCGAGCCGCTCCAGCCCGTGATACGCGTTGCCCGCGTTGTTGTGCGCGTCGGCGAGATCCGGCGCGAGCCGGATCGCGTCGAGCGCATGCGCGAGCGCTTCCGCGTAACGCATCTGCCGGCGGCGCACGCCGCTGAGGTTCGCGTGGGCGACCGCCATCGACGCGTCCAGTTCGAGCGCCCGGGAATAGTGCGCGGCGGCGCCGTCGAGGTCGCCGGTGTCGCGCAGCAGGCCGGCGAGATTGTTGTGGACGCTCGCGTCGCCGCTTTGCGCCGCGATGCGCAACGTGGTCAACGCGTCGTCCAGCGCGCCCTGCGACCACTGCACGAGGCCGAGGCCGTGCCGCGCGGCGTGCAGCCCCGGCTGCAGCGCGAGCGCGCGGCGATAGGCGTCGGCCGCCGCGTCGAGCTTGTCCTGCGCGCGCAGCGCGTTGCCGAGATTGCTGTGGGCTTCCGCATACTGCGGGTTGTGCGCGACCGCCTTGCCGTAGCTTGCGATCGCCGCGTCATGCTCGCCCAGGTCCTGCAGCGCGTTGCCGAGGTTGTTGTACGCCTCCGCGTAGCCCGGGCGCAGCTCGATCGCGCGCGCGCAGCTCGTCATCGCCGCCGCCGGGTCGCGCGCATCGCGCAGCGCGTTGCCGAGGTTGTTGTGCGCTTCCGGATAGTCCGGCCGCAGCGCCACCGCGCGGCGGTAGTGGGCGATCGCGTCGTCGAGCCGCCCGCATTCGCGCAGCATGTTGCCGAAGTTGTTGAAGTACGACGCGTCCGGACGCGCGACGAGCGATTGCTCCATCAGCGCGAGGCCCGCGTCGTACTGCTTGAGCTGGCACGCGAGCAGCCCGACGAAATGCAGTGCGTCCGGCTGGCCCGGCTGCGCCGCGAGAATCGCGTCGTACAGCGCCTTCGCCTCCCCGAGACGCCCCGCCTGATGATGCGCGAGCGCCGCCTGCAACGCCTGTCCGATGCCGTCCATCTCGTCCGCCGTGCTCAATACGGATGCGGCTCGCGTCCGAAGTCGATCAGCCGGCCGCCGTGCTCGATCATCACGGCCGCCGCCTCGATCCCTTCGCGGGCCATCTCGGCGACGATGTCGCGCGCGCGCCACTGGGTCGGGATGATGATCACGTCGGCCGGCGCGGCTTTCAGTTCGTCGCGGAACACGATCCGCTGCCCGGTGCCCGGCACGTAGGTGCCGACCTTGTCGGGATCGGAATCGACGACGAGCGGGAAACGGTCCGCGTCCGCGTCGAAGTGATGGATGAACGCCGCCGCCTTGCCGGTGCCGCCCCAGATCGCCACCCGGCGGCCCGACGCCGCGAGCGCGGCGAGCTGCTGCGCGATCGCCGCGCGGTTGCCGACCGTGCGCGCCGCGAAGCGCGCGGCGGATTCGGCGCGTGCGCGCAGCGGCGCCGGCACGCCGAGCCGCACCAGCGCATAGACGACTTCGCCGTCGTAGCCATGCGCGAGCGTGACGATCTCGCCGGCGCGCGCCATCAGCGCGCGGAACGATTCGGTCGTGAACTGCGACACGTGCTCGTAGAAGAAATCCGCGAGCCGGTCGGTGTCGAACACGCGGTCGATGCACGGCACCTCCGCGAACAGCCAGCACGGTTCGGCCTGGTTCGCCGCGCCCCAGGCGAGCTGCTCGACGAGCCTGGCCGGTTCGGTCAGGTGTTCGAGCACGTGACGGATCACGATCGCGTCCGGCTGGAACGCGGCCATGTCGGCGAGCGGCTCGAACAGCCGCGCATGAAACTCGATGCCGTGGCCGGTGCCGAGGCTCGCGTTCGGATCGAAGCCGACGAAGCGGCCGCCCTGGCTCGCCTGCGCGAGGCCGCGCACGAAATGCGCCTCGCCGCAGCCGATCTCGACGACGGTCGGCTCGGCCGGCAACTGGCCGAGCAGCAGGTCGCGCGTATCCGCGAGATGCCCCTTCCAGATGCCGCCGTTGTTGAACATCCGGTTCGGATTGCGCTGGTACGGAATCGCGTCGTAGTGAAAGCGGTGGTTCCACACGTGCGAGCAGCGCGGGCACTGCACGAAGTCGAGCGCGTGGCGCGGCAGCGCGCGCGCGCTTTCCGCGGAATCCGGCCAGGCGAGCGTCGCGAGCGTGCGCGCGCCGGCCTCGAAGAACGGCGCGGCGACCGTGTGTGCGCAGACGGGGCAGGCCGCGTCGATCAGTTCAGGGCTCATGCTTTCACCAGGTTGCGGAAATAGGCGATGGTTTCCTTCAGGCCGTCCTCGAGCTGCACGCCCGGCTGCCAGTCGAGCCGCTGGCGCGCGCGGCCGATGTCGGGGCGGCGCTGCAGCGGATCGTCGGTGGGCAGCGGCCGGTATTCGATGCGGCTCTTCGAGCCGGTCAGGCGCAGCACGCATTCGGCCAGCTCGCGGATCGTGATCTCGCTCGGGTTGCCGAGGTTCATCGGCCCGGTGTCGTCGTCCTGGTCCATCATCCGCATCAGCCCTTCGACGAGATCGTCGACGTAGCAGAACGAGCGCGTCTGGCTGCCGTCGCCGTACAGCGTGATCGGCTCGCCGCGCAGCGCCTGCATGATGAAGTTCGACACCACGCGGCCGTCGTCCGCGCGCATGCGCGGGCCGTACGTGTTGAAGATCCGCACCACGCGGATGTCGACGCCGTGCTGGCGGTGATAGTCGAAGAACAGCGTCTCGGCGCAGCGCTTGCCTTCGTCGTAGCACGCGCGCGGCCCGTTCGGATTGACGTTGCCCCAGTAGCTTTCCTGCTGCGGATGCTGCTGCGCGTCGCCGTACACCTCGCTCGTCGACGCCTGCAGGATGCGCGCGCCGCAGCGCTTCGCGAGGCCGAGCATGTTGATCGCGCCGAGCACGGCCGTCTTCACCGTCGACACGGGGTCGCTCTGGTAGTGCACCGGGCTCGCGGGGCACGCCATGTTGAACACGCGGTCCGCCTCGACGTACAGCGGCAGCCAGACGTCGTGGCGGATCACCTCGAAATTCACGCGGCCGATCAGGTGCGCGATGTTGCGCTTGCTGCCGGTGTGGAAGTTGTCGACGCACATCACGTCGTGGCCGGCGTCGACCAGGCGCTCGCACAGGTGCGAGCCGAGGAAGCCCGCGCCGCCGGTGATCAGGATCGAGGCGCCGTTCACGCGGCGGCTTCCGGCGTGGCTTCGACGTGGCGCGCCCACATCCCGTGCAGCGCGTCCTCGAAATGGCGCGCGAAGCGGGGCGCGTCGCACAGCGGCGACGCGAGCAGCTGTGCGCGCAGCGTCGTGCGCAGCACCGCCAGCTCGGCGGGCTTGCCGACCTGCGCGACCGCCTTCGCGACGTATGCGTCGTCGTCTTCCGCGATCCATTCGGGCAGGCGCGCCGCGTGCAGCAGGCTCTCGGCGATGTGCGACAGGAAGCGCTCGCCGCGCCGGCACAGCACGGGCACGCCCATCCACAGTGCCTCGGCGGTCGTCGTGCCGCCCGGATACGGGAACGGGCTCAGCATCAGGTCGACGCGGCGGTACGCGGCCAGATACTCGGCGCGCGGCGAACGGCCTTCGAAGATCAGGCGCTGCGCGTCGATGCCGTGCGCCGCGAAGCGCTCGGCGAGCGCCTGCTGTTCGCGCGGATCGTCGAGATGCTCCGCCTTCACGAACAGCTTCGCGCCCGCGACCGCCTGCAGCACGCGCGACCAGACCGCGACGACGCGATCGGTGATCTTCGCGAGCTTGCCGAAATAGCCGAAGGTCGGATGGCCGTTCGCGAGCATCGGCAATGCGCCGACGTCGATCGCCTCGGCCGGCGGGGTGAAGCACAGATAGCTGTCCGGCAGATGCCACGGCCGTTCGGTGAAGTGTGCGGACTCCGCGGGCGGCAGCACGTGGCGGTCGCCGATCACGTAGTCGATCGCGCGCACGCCGGTGCTCGCGAAGTAGCCGGGCCAGCTCGCCTGCAGCGGCGCCGCCTTCCACGCGAACAGCGGCAGGCGGTTGTAGATCGTGTGGCCCGACGCGTCGAGCAGCACGTCGAT
Source organism: Burkholderia sp. SRS-46 (assembly GCF_004343775.1). Lineage (GTDB taxonomy): Bacteria > Pseudomonadota > Gammaproteobacteria > Burkholderiales > Burkholderiaceae > Burkholderia. The sequence continues at coordinate 108,160 of NZ_PTXL01000007.1, forward strand.
GCGGTCCGCGCGAATCCGTGCAGCGGCCGCTTCGTCGCTCAGGCCGGCGATGCAGGTCCACGTCGAGAACGTCGGCTTGATGCGGGCGGTGACCTCGTCCTCGACGTCGCGCGTCGGGTACGCATGCATCTCGACCCGGTTCGCGTCGAGATGCTTCAGCATGCTCTCGATGAAATAGCCGACCGGATGCGACTTCAGGTCGCCCGACACGATGCCGACCTTGAGCGGCCGACCGACGCGGGCGGTCAGGTCGACGAGCCAGTCCGTCCACGGCTTCGCGCGCCGGGTGACGACCTCGTCGTAGCGTGCGGCCTCGGCGAGATACGCGTCGTGGTCGAACGCCTCGCTGCAGTGGCTCGCGAACAGCAGGTTGCTGCGCGGCTCGGGCAGGTCGGGACGCAGCGCGACCGCGTGCTGGTATGCCTCCAGCGCGGCCGGAATCTCGTTCAGGTCGAACAGCGCGTTCGCAAGGTTGTTGTAGCCCTGGGCGTTGTCCGCCTTCATCGAGATGGCCTGGCAGAACGCATCGACGGCCGCGCGGGCGTCGCCGGCGAGCCGCAGCGCGTTGCCGAGGTTGTTGTACGCGTCGACGTAGCCGGGCCGCAGCTCGATCGCGAGGCGGAAGCACTCGGCCGCGGCGGCATGGCGGTTGTCCGCCTGCATCACGTTGCCGAGGTTGTAGTAGTAGATCGCATCGGGCTTGATCTCGATCGCCGCCATGATCAGGCCGGACGCCTCCTGATAGCGCCCGTACTCATGGCCGATCAGGCCGAGGAGGTGAAGCGCGTCCGCGTGCCGGGGATCGATGTCGAGGATCTGCCGGTACACGGTCTCGGCCTCTTCGAGGCGGTCGGCCTGATGGAGCGCCAGCGCGTGTTCGATCGTGGCGGTGGCGGGGGAAATGGGCATCATGAGATCTGTCGTCCTGCTAGCCAATACGGGGTTCGAAACGCAGCCGGCGCCGACGCGTCAGCCGCGCGGGGCGCGCTGCCGGAAATGGCGCGAGCGACACGTCGCCGCAGCCGCGCCGGGCGTGCGGCGCCGTGCACGGATGAACCGTCGAAATCGCGTCGCGGCGCCTGCTGCCGCGGCACGCACGGACAGTCTCCGACGTGTCCGAATTCTCCCCGTGCGTGCCGCGTTCCAATTCGGCGATCAGGTGCCGGAATTGGTCGCTATTCGCGCGACTGCAAGCCCCCCGAAAACCGCGCCGGACAACCCCGCATCCATCGAAATGCGGGGTAAAACAGGCCGCTAATCCGACATTCGATCCTGGCGGCGGTCGATAGACTTGATCCGGAAAAATGACCGGATTGCACCGTGCGAACGACCGGACGCCCCGATTGCGCGCCCGCCGCGCAGCGCGCGGGCCCGGTTGCCGCGTCGGACGCCGTCCGTGGCCGCGGACGCGATCCCGGTCCGCCATGGCACTTCGTTCGGTATCACCCTCAGTCCCTGGAGCCTTTTGTATGCACGAGTCATCCATCATCACCAACTCGAACGACGACCAGCTCGCCGCGCGCCGCGAACTGTTCGACCTGCTGCACGCGTATCCCGCGACCCCCGAGGAACTGGAGCGCTCGCTCGGCCTGTTCGTGCGCGGCTCGCTGCTCGCGCGGATCCTCGGCACGTTCGAGGTGTATCAGAAGATCGTGCCGCTGCCGGGCTCGATCCTCGATCTCGGCACGTGGCGCGGGCAGACCGCGGTGCTGTGCGAGAACTTCCGCGCGATCCTCGAGCCGCTGAACTTCCAGCGCCGCATTCACGCGTTCGATACGTTCACCGGCTACGCGGGCTTCTCCGAGAACGACTCGCGCGATCGCAAGCTGTTCTCCGACGGCACCTATTCGGTGGAAAACGGCTACGCGGACCTGCTGCGCAAGCTGCTGTCGCTGCATGAGCGCAACAACGCGATGGGCCACGTGAACGGCAAGCACCGCGTGTGGGAAGGCGACTGCCGCGACACGCTGGCGGCGTTCGACGAAGCGCACCCGGGCGAGACGATCGCGCTCGCATGGTTCGACCTGAACGTGCCGGGCCCGACGGAGCAGGCGTTCGAAGCGGTGCTCCAGCGGCTGGTGCCGGGCGGCGTGGTTGCGCTCTGGCAACTGATGCGCGGCCACCAGGCGCCCGCGGAAGGCATCCACTACCTGCACAAGGTGCTCGGCAAGGTCCCGCACCAGATCCACCGGACGCAGGCGTATCCGTCGCTCTGCTACCTGACGTTCCCCGAAGGCGGACAGGGGCGCTAAATGAAGATCGCGATCCTCGGCAACGGCATCCTCGGGCTGATGACGGCCCGGGCATGGCAACGCGCGGACCCGTCCGTCGAACTCGTGATCGTCGGCCCGGCATTGCGCCCGGGCTCGGCGACGCGCGCGGCGGCGGCGATGCTGAACTCGTTCACCGAACTCGAAGGCGACTCGCTCGGCACGCCGCTCGACCGCTTCAAGTTCGAGCTGAGCCGCGCGGCGACGGCGGCCTGGCCCGGCGTGTTTGCCGAGATCTGCACGCCGGAGCGCGAGGTCGCCCACGGGTTCGGCACGTACGTGCTCAACAACGCGGCGACCGACGCGCTCGACGACGAGAACTTCGCGGCGGTGAAGCGCTTCTGCCGCGAATTCGAGGAGCCCTGCGAGGCCGTCGATCCGTCAGGCATCCCGAACTATCACCCGGACCCGCGCTATCGCGCGCTGAACGCGCTCTACCTGAAGCGCGAGGGCTGGGTCAATCCGAAGCAGTTTCTCGACGCGCTGACGGCCTGCGTCGCGCAGGGCGCCAACACGACGCTCGTCGACGCCGAGATCGAGCGCCTCGACATCGCGGGCGGGCGCGTGGTCGCGGCGCGGCTCGCCGACGGCCGCACGCTCGACGCGGACCGCTTCGTGCTCTGCAACGGCGCGAACCTCGGCCAGGTGCTGCGCGCGAGCGCGCCCGAGCTGCCGGTGCAGCGGCTGTTCTACGGCATCGGCATGTCGGTCGAGCTGCAGAGCAAGGAAAACGTGCACACGCACTGCATCCGCACGACCAACCGCGGCCTCGCGTGCGGCGTGTATTCGGCGCCGTACGGGCCGGACCGCACGCTGATCGGCGCGAGCAACTACATCAGCCCGGTGCCGATCGACCACGGCCACGTCGGCAGCGCGTATTCGCTGCTGAAGGCGGCGATGGACCAGATCAACAGCAAGTTCTACCGCGCGAACCTCGTCAACGTGAACGTCGGCTGGCGGCCGATGACGTCCGACCTGTATCCGCTGTTCGGCGAGACCAGCGTGCGCGACCTGTGGATCCTCGGCGGCACCAAGCGCGACGGCTTCCACCTGTCGCCGGTGCTGTGCCGCGACCTCGTCGCCGCGATGCGCGGCGAGCCGATCGACCCGCGCTACGCGGCGCTCGCGCCCGAGCGGCCGCTGATCCGCAACATGACGCGCGAGGCCGCGATCGCGAAGACCGTGCGGCACCAGATCAACGCCGCGTACCAGCACGACTTCGAACCGGCGCGCAACCGCATGGTCGAGCAGCTGCAGCGCTCGATGCGCGCGGACCTCGAGGCGCTGCACGACCAGGTCGGCGCGACCGACTGGGGCATTCCGCCCGAGCTGGTCGACATGTACCGGTACGGCCACATCCCGGCATGAGCGGCACGCCCATGAACCCCGTCGCGAAGCGCGTGGCGATCCTCCAGTCGAACTACATCCCGTGGAAGGGCTACTTCGACCTGATCGCCGCGTGCGACGAGTTCATCCTGTACGACGACGCGCAGTACACGCGCCGCGACTGGCGCAACCGCAACCAGATCAAGACGCCGCAAGGCGTGCAATGGCTGAGCGTGCCGGTGAAGGTGAAGGGCAAGTATCTCCAGCCGATTCGCGAAACCGAGATCGACGGCGCCGACTGGGCGCCGCAGCACTGGAAGCGGCTGCAGCAGAACTACGCGCGCGCGCCGCACTTCGCGCGCTACGCGGACGCGCTCGAGGCGCTCTACCTCGGCCGCCGGTACGACACGCTGAGCGAGCTGAACCGCACGCTGCTGACGTGGATCAACCAGCAGCTCGAGATCGGCACGCGCATCGCGTCGTCGTCGGACTACGACCTGCACGGCGATCGCACCGAGAAGCTGCTGAACCTGTGCGTGCAGGCCGGCGCCACCGAATACATCTCGGGCCCGGCCGCCCGCAGCTACCTGGACGAGAACCTGTTCGCCGACGCGCGCATCGCGGTGCGCTGGTTCGACTACCCGGCCTATCCCGAGTACCCGCAGCAGTGGGGCGAATTCGTGCATGGCGTCACCGTGCTCGACGTGCTGTTCAACTGCGGCCCCGAGGCGCGCCGGTACGCGCTGTACCCGCGAACGTGATGCGATGCCCGTGCATGCATCCCGGCACCTGAACCCGCGCGGCGACGCCCCGTGCGCCCGCGCGATCGCGGTCCGCAAGGACACCTGAGCGGCGCGGTGCCCGCATCGCGCAGCCGTTTCGCCCGCCACTTTCCGAGGATCCTGACCATGTTCGGCCCACCCAACCTCGACTGCATCCCGTTCGGCCGCCCGTTCGTGGTCGGCAAGGAGCTCTACTACATCGCGAAAGCGGTCGAGCAGGGCGGCCTCGCCGGCGACCAGGCGTTCACCAAGCTGTGCCACCAGTGGCTCGAAGCGCGCATCGGCTGCCGGCGCGCGCTGCTCACGCACTCGTGCACGGCCGCGCTCGAGATGGCCGCGATCCTCGCCGACGTGCAGCCCGGCGACGAAGTGATCATGCCGTCCTATACGTTCGTGTCGACCGCCAACGCGTTCGTGCTGCGCGGCGCGACGCCGGTGTTCGTCGACATCCGCCGTGACACGCTGAACCTCGACGAATCGCTGATCGCCGCCGCCATCACCGAGCGCACGCGCGCGATCGTGCCGGTGCACTACGCGGGCGTCGCGTGCGAAATGGACGCGATCGGGCAGCTCGCGGCCGACCACGGGCTGTGGGTGATCGAGGACGCCGCGCAGGCGCTCCAGTCGACCTGGAACGGCAAGCCGCTCGGCAGCCTCGGCCATCTCGCGTGCCTCAGCTTCCACGAGACCAAGAACGTGATCTCGGGCGAAGGCGGTGCGCTGCTGGTCAACGACCCGCGCCTCGTCGAGCGCGCGGAGATCATCCGCGAGAAGGGCACCAACCGCAGCCAGTTCTTCCGCGGGCAGGTCGACAAGTACACGTGGGTCGACGTCGGCTCGTCGTTCCTGCCGGGCGAGCTGATCGCCGCGTTCCTGTACGCGCAGTTCGAGCACGCGGACGTGATCACCGCGCAGCGGCGCGCGACCGTGCAGCGCTACCAGGACGCCCTGCAGCCGCTGCACGCGGACGGGCTGATCGAGCTGCCCGCGATTTCGCTCGCCGAGCGCGGCAACGGCCACATGTTCTATTTCCTCGCGCGCGACCTCGCCGAGCGCAGCGCGCTGCTGCAGCAGATCCGCGCGGCGGGCGTGAACGCCGTGTTCCATTACGTGCCGCTGCACAGTTCGCCGGCCGGCCAGCGCTACGGGCGCTGCGGGTCGGGCATGCAGGTCACGGATCTCGTCGCCGACCGGCTCGTGCGCCTGCCGCTGTATCACGACATGACCGAAGCCGAACAGGACCGCATCCTCGAGGTGGTCTTCGACTTCTACCGCACCCGATAGCGATGACGATTCCGACTTTTGCCCCGACGCAGCACGGGTCGCGCATCTTTGCGCGGCTCGATCATCCGTATTACGTGTATGCGCCGAATTTCAGGCAGACGTCCGGCGGGGTCCGCGCGATGCACTACCTGTGCCACGTGCTGAACCTGCTCGGGCACGAAGCGTATGTCACCGCGCAGATCGTGCATCCGGACCTGCGCACGCCGCAGGTGACCAACGACATCGCGCAGGCGCACGCCAACGCGAATCGCAGCCCGATCGCCGTCTACCCGGAAATCGTCTCGGACAATCCGTTCAACACGCGCTGCGTCGCGCGCTACCTGCTTGCCGAACCCGGCCGCATCGAGGGCAATGCGATCGATCTGCAGCCGAGCGACCTCGTGTTCACGTTCGGGCCCACGCTGGTGCCCGCAGGATGGCAGGCGGACCTGCTGCGCATGCCGCTCGTCGACACGCGCATCTTCAACAGCGACGGCGTCGACGACGCGCGCCGCAGCGGGTCGGCCGTCTTCATCAACCGGCACCTGATACGCGGCGGCAGCCTGCATCCGGTCACCGCCGATTCGATCGAGATCTCCAACCGTGTGCCGGCACGCTCGGCGCACGAGCTCGCCGCGCTGTTCCGCCAGGTCGAGTGCGTGTACATGTACGAGTGGTCGACCGCCGCGTTCGAGGCGTTGCTGTGCGGCTGTCCGGTCGTCTGCATCCTGAACGACGCGTCGTTGCCGGAGCCGTATAGGTGGGTCATGGACGGCAAGGGCATCGCATGGGGGCTCGACGAAGCGGAGATCGCCCACGCGAAGGCCACCATTCATGAAGCGCGCGACGCGTACCTGCAGGAAGAGGCGACATTCTGGCGGCAGTTGCAGACGTTCGTCGACAAGACCCAGGCCCGCGCGGACGAACTGGACGCGCAGGCCGTTGCGGCCGGCGCCGCCGGCCGCGAGGCGGCCTCGCCGCGCAAGCGCATCGCGGTCGTGACCGCCGAGCCGGCCGCGCACGCGCGCGCCAGCGTGCGCTTCGTGCAGCCGTTCGCGCGGCTGGATCGTGAATGGGAACTGAGCTTTCCGGTCACGCACGCCGGCATCGATGGGGACGCGCTGCAGCGCGCCGACCTGATCGTGCTGCAGGGCGACACGCCGGGGCTGCTGTCTGCGGCTGCGCTGGAACAACTGTTCGCGCTCGGCAAGCCGATCGTCCACGAGATCGACGCACCGCTCGCGACGCTGCTCGCCGGCACGCCCGGGGCCACCGACAACGCGCGCAGCAAGGCGAACATCCGCTACGCGGTGCAGCACGCGCACGCACTCGTCGTGCCGTCGGAGGCGCTGGCACGGCAGTACCGGCACGTCAACGCGTCGGTCCACGTGCTGCCGACCGATATCGATGTCGAGCGGCTGTACCGTGCGGCACCCGGCGCTCGCGACCACGTGAGCCTCGCGGTGTCCGGCACCGGGCTCGACGGCCCCCGTCTCGAACAGGCCCGGCTGGCGCTGGCCGAGTTGCGCCGCCGGTATCCGGGCAAGCTCCGCGTGTGGTTCGTCGGGCCGGCGCTGCCGGCCGGCTGGGACGGCGATCCGGACGTCACGCTGATCGCCGCGCCCGCGCCCTATGACACCTATGCGGACCAGTTGAAGCGCGCCGATCTCGACATCGCGCTGGCCGCGTCGCCGCTCACGCTGCGCGACGACGATCCGCCGCGCGCCTGGCTCGAATACTCGACGGCCGGTGCGGCCACGGTGCTCGTCGCCGCGCCGGCGGAAGGCGCCGCGATCGTCCACGGCCGCACCGGCTGGCTCGTCGCCGACGCCGCCGACGCATGGGTCGACGCGATTGCACACCTGATCGAGCATCCGCAGGCGCGCGCGCAACTCGCCGCAGCCGCGCAGGACGCGATCCGCGCGCGGCACGACGTCAGCCGCAACGCCGCGCGCCACGGCGCGCTGTATGCACGGCTGCTGGAGCAGGGCCGGATGCCCGCGCTCGCCGCCGCGAGCGCCGACGCCGCGCCGCGCCGCAAGCGACTCGTCGTGTACTCGATCGAGCCGCCCGAAAGCGCGTCGGCGCGCGTTCGCCTCGTGCAGCCGTTCGATCGGCTGCGCGACGAGTGGGAGCTCGTCTGGGGCATTCGCGATGGCCGGATCGACAGCAGCGTGCTGGCCGACGCCGACGCCATCCTGCTGCACCGGATAACGCCTGGCGTGCTCACAGACGAAGGCGTGCGCGCCATCTTCAATCTCGGCAAGCCGGTGATCTACGAAACCGACGACCTGCTGACCGACCTGCCCGCCGCGCATCCGCTCGCCGCGCCAGGCGGCGTGGCGCGCGCCGGCCTCGAGTTCGTGCTGCTCAACGCGGCGGCCGTGATCGTGTCGACGCCGTTCCTCGCGGGCCGCTACCGGCGGTCGAACCCGCGCGTGCACGTGTTGCCCGACTGCGTCGATTTCGACCGGTTCCATCAGCCGGTGACGACGCGCGACGACGGCTACGTGACGATCGGCATCGCCGGCGCGGCGCTGCGCGACGAGAATTTCGCGCTGGTCGACGCGGCGCTGCAGGCGATCTGCGCGCGCCATCCGGGCAAGGTCAGGATCGGGTTCATCGGCGCGCACGTGCCGGCCGGCTGGGCGTCCCATCCGGCGGCCAGCTGCGCGCCCGCGGCCGCCGACTACCGCGCGTACGCGCAACGCCTGCTGGAGCGGCGCTGGGACATCGCGCTGCTGCCGCTCGCCGACACCGACTACAACGCGGGCAAGAGCACGATCCGCTGGCAGGAATACGCGGCGGCCGGCATCGCGACCGTCGTCAGCGACCGGCCCGCCTATCGCGTCGCGCTCGACGACGGCTGCGACGGCCTGCTCGTCGACGATACGGCGTCGGCCTGGATCGACGCGATCGACCGGCTGATCGCGCAGCCCGCGCTGCGCCGCCGGATCGCCCGCACCGCGCAGGCGAAGGTGCGCAAGCATCACGCGCTGCAGCAGGCGCTGCCGCGCTATCGCGCAGTCTATCCGCGATGCATCGGCGAGGGTGCAGCCGCCCCGGCCGCGCGCACGGACACGCCGATTCCCGGCGTGCTGATCCTCGATGCGGACGGCGACCTGGAGAAGGTGCGGCTGAGTCTCGACGAAGTCGCGTCGCAGCCGGAACAGGATCTGCTGGCGGTGGTGGTGACCACGTCGCAGGAGCCGTTGCCCGAATGGACCGACAAGGTGCGCTACCTCGCCACCACGACGTCGGGATACGCGGCGACCGTCGAGCAGCTCTGCACGCTGCCGGCATTCGACTGGAAGCTGATCGTGGAGGCGGGGGACGGGCGCGACGCGCGCGCGCCGGCCGATGCGATGACCGCGTAGCGCAGCGGCACGCGGCGCTCGGCGCTCGGCGGGCGCCTTCGCGGATCTCCGCCGGCCCCGCCCGCCGCTCAGCTGCTCGAACACCCGCCGCAACCGCTCGAGCCGCATGAGCTCGAACTGCACGAACTCGATCCGGAATCGCTCGAGCAGCGGCTGCCGCCGCTATCCGAACCGGACGACCCGCCGCCGTTCGCCGCGGCGGACGTCGCGAGCGGTGCCATCAGCGGCGCCATCAGCGGATTCGTGTATGCGGACCACGCGGTGCCGGCGAGCGCGCCGACACCGAACAGCGCGGCCGTCCACAACAGCGCGTCCGGCGTCGCGTGGTCACCCTGGCGCGCATCGCAGTGCGCATCGAACGCCGCCTGGCCGCCGTGCGTCACGCCGCCGCGCCTGAACCCGCTCAGGCTGGCGCTCATGATGCGGTACCCGATCGCGAATGCCGCCATGCAGATCATCAGCAGCAGCACCGGCCGGCCGCGGACCAGGCCGACCGCGAGCTTCGCCGCGCCCGTGCCGAGCACGAGCAGCGCGATCGCGCGCGCGGCCCAGCGCGCTGCCCGCAGGTCGCCCGGCGCCCACAGCCAGCCGTTGCGGCGCAACCCGGCGACGATGCCCGGCTCGCGCTGCGCGAGGCGCGCGCGAAACGCGCCATAGGTCGTTTCGCCGCCGGGCTGGGCGTTCAGCCACGCCCATTCGTCCGCCAGCGGCCCCGCGTGCGCCGAACCGGTGGCCTGCACCCGCGCGTCGTGCTTGTGGATCTGGAGCCACCGGATCGCGTCCGCCTGGAGGAGCGACAGCGTCGCGACCTGCGTCATCCGCGACGCGCCGCCCGCCAGATATCCCGCTTCCTCCGCGCTCAGGTCCGGCGACGATTCGCGGGGTCGCGTGCCCCACGGGCGGCACAGGTGTTCGAGCCGCTGCAGCGCCGCGATCAGCAGCAGCGCGGCCATGCAGGCCAGCATGTAAAGCGCGAGGAACTCCGGGCCCGAATAATTCAGCACGTTGAGGTCGCGCGCGTAGGCGCAGGTGGCCGCGACGCTCGCCAGCGCGGCGGGCCACGCCAGTCGCGTCAGGCGGCGAAGGCGGTGCGCCGCGGGCGGCGCGCGGGGCGGTTCGGTGTGCGGGGCCGGATGCGGATCGTCCGGCGCGCGCGCCGGTTCGGCCGCCGGACGCGGCCAGATCGTCTCGGGCGGCTCGCTGCCGAACAGCCGCCGATAGCTGTCTAGCGTGCGCCGATAGTACTCCGCGTAGATGGCGGCCTCGTCGGACGCGCCGGTGCCGGGCATGTGATGCAGCGGCGCGCGCAGCACGCCGGCGCAGAACACGTCCCAGTACTCGCGCGTGTATTGCAGGTGCAGGTGCCACGCGGCGTCGACCGCGTGCGACGGCGTGACCGGATGGCCGGCCGCCTGCGCGAGGAACGCGAAGCGCTTGTATTCGTCGATGACGGCCAGCGCGTGCGCGTGCGTCCAGCCCTGCGCGTCGGCGAGGCGGCGGCTGTGCGGCTGCGGCGCATCGGGCGCGTCCGGCGCATAGGCCTGCAGGCGGGCGAGCAGCGCGCGCTGCGGTTCGGTCAGCGCACGCGCGCCGGCCTCGGTCTGGAGAGACGGGAAGCGAGCCATCGGAGGGGGCGCGCGATGCGCGGACGGCCGCCGCGATCGACGCTTGCTGTTGTCGTTGCGAGGGATTCTCGCACGGCGGTGCGGCAGGCGGAACAGGCGGAGGGCGGTACCGGTCAGGCCAAGCTGGAAATCAGGTGGCAGCCGCAGGTTGCGCGATGGCCGTGGCGCGCGATCGGCACGCCGCCGTCAGTCATCGCTGCATCGCCCTCCTCGATCAGGTTCGGCCGCACGTCAGGATGCTGGGGACATGACACCTCGTCCCCCTTGCGAGCGACGGCGCGGCCATCGAAGCACATCGTCGGCGAGCCGGTCAGCACCTTGCCGCCATGGTCCGTATCGTCATTCACGCGGATCAGGTTGATCATCGCCTGCGGCCTCCGTGCCCGTCAGAAGAAGTCGAAGCCGACCTCGCCGTCCTTGATGCAGCCGCCGGCGGCCACATGCGCGTTCTTCACGACGACGCCCGCGTACTTCGGCGCTTTCGACTCGACGTCCATCGTGATCGTCACTTCGCCGTCGGGCCCGGTGCCCCGGAACACGTTCGTCTTCACCACGTCGCCGTTGCGCAGAAACGCGGAGTCGTCCTGCGCCGCGTCCGTCTTCGCGAGGAACGCGGCGGTGCCCTTCAGCGTCGACTGGCAGGTCGCCGACTTCAGCGCGATGCGGTACGCGATCACCCGCTTGCCCGATGCATCGCGAGCCGCATTGTCGAGCGAGATCGTCGCCGCGTACGGCGTGTCGAAGGACTTGAGCGTCGTCGCGGCGAGCGCCGTACCCGTGGCGGAAACGGCGATGAGCGACGCGACGAGTGCAGCCGGAAGCGAGAAGTTTTTCATGGGTTCCCGTGATATGGGTCGCCCGGACGGCCGGGCGTTCAGTGTGTCGAAGCGGCGCTCATTCTAGCGCCATCCACCTGCACGAGTTGCAGGTCGTAATCCTCGTCGAGTTCGGTATAGCCGACCGGCAAACGGTAGTGCACGACCCACGACGCCGGCAGCGCGCTATGGCTGACTTCGTGCCCATGCCCCTGGTTGCCGCCCAGCGTCGCGATCCGCAGCGCGTTGGGCGCGCTGCGCGCGCGGCCGTTGACGAACGTGACGTGATGACCGCCCTCCGGGAAGTGCACGATCGCGACGGCGCCGTAGGCCGGCTTGTTGCCGCGCGTCGCGCGCCCCCACTTCGCGAGCGCGACGGCCATCGCGTTGTGGTTGCCTTCGAAGCCGGCCTGCGTCAGGCACCAGTTCACGAAGGCCGCGCAGTACGCGATCGTGTCCGTCTTCTGCCGGCCGGCGGACGTCGCGGTGAAGTACTCGAGGATGTGCTGGTCGGGATTCTTGCCGCCGCGCCGGCGCACGCCCGCCTTGAATTCGCGTTCGGCCACCACCATCCACGGCGCATGCCGGCCGAGCATCAGGTCGGTCTGCGGATGATCGGCCTCGCTGCGATAGCGCACGACGTGCACCTCGCTGCCCGGCTTCAGCGCCGGCTGCGCGGCAGGCGCCGCGCCGGACGCCGGTTGGCTCGCGGCGGCGGGTGGCGGAGATTTCGCGGCGGCAGGTGCCGGAGCCGGAGCCGCGGGCGTCGCCGCAGCCGCGGGGCGGCCGTTGCCGGCGGGGTGTCCGGCGGCAGGCGTCGGCGCCGCGTGCGGCGCGCCGGCGGCCGGAGCGGCCGGGGTGGCGGACGCCGGCTTCGCGGCCGGCGCAGCTTTGGCACTCGCCGTCGCGGCCGGGGCCGCACCGCCATTGCCCAGCGGGACCTTGATCTCCTGCCCCGGATAGATGTAATACGGCGACGCGATCCCGTTCAGATGCGCGAGCGCGATATAGCTCGTCGAATGCGCCTTCGCGACGCGGCTCAGCGAATCGCCCTTCCTGATCTTGTAGGTGCCGTAGCGCGCCTGGCCTGCGCCGGTCGCGGGTGTGGGCGCGGCCTTCGGCGCTGCCTGCGGACTGCCGCCGGCCGGTGTCGCCGCGTGCGGCGCCTGCGGCGCGCTCGCCGCGCCCGCGCCGGAAGCCGGTGCCGCAGCGGCCGTACCGCCCGCGCCGCCCGCCGCGCCAGCCGGCGCCTTCGGTGCGGTTTTCGGCGGCTTGTGCACGTCGGTCGTGGTGGTGACGGTGATCGTCGGCGCGATCAGCGTGACCGCCGTCGGCGGCGTCGTCGGCGTCACCGTGTGGTCGACGGCGGCCCACTGCCGCTCGTGCTCCGACCACACCTGCACCGTCACCGTGCCTCCCGGCTGCGCGGCCTGGATCTGCGCGCGACCGTCGGCGTCGGACATCATCTCGACCGATTTGTCGCCCTGCGTCACCTTGAGCTTCGCCTTCGCGATCGGCGCCCGCGCGGCGTCGAGCACGCGCACGTTGACCGACGGCAGGCAGCCCTTGCAGCCCTCCTTCTTCGCGGCCGTAAGCGCGCGCCGCATCGACGGCCCCTTGAACAGCACGTCGAGCTTGTGTGCGTACTTCGGATCCGTCGCGTAGCCGGCCTTCTGCAGCGCCTTCGCCTCGCCGGCGAGGTCGCCCTTCACGTCCGCGTCGTAAAGGCCGGCCTTCCCGTAGCGCGGGTTTTCCGCGAGAAATTTCTGGCGATCACGCAACCCGTCGAGCGTGCTCGGATACACGCGGAACGGATCGTTGACCCAGACCTTGTTGCCGGACTTGTCGACTTCCCACACCCGGAACACCTTCGACTCGCCCTGCCAGCTGCTGTCGGCCTTGATGTTGAAGATGTTGTTCGTACCGGGCAGCACCTTCTCGCCCCAGCCGGTTTCCTGCGCCGCCTGCGCGAGAATCAGCTCCCACGAGCAGCCGCTCTCCGCCGCTACCTGCCGCGCCGGGCAATACAGGTTCTTGATGAACGCGAGCTTGTCTTCGTATGTGTATTCGGCCATCGCGCCTCCCGTCACTGCGCGTCGCGCCGCAGCACGAGGCCGCGATTGCCGGCATCGATCACGCCGACCCATGCATTGCCGTCGACGCGCGCGACGCGCACGTCGCCCGCGATACGGCGCGTCGTCGCGGCCTGACGCGTCGACAGGTCGATCGTCGCGAGCGTGCCGGCCCCGGGCTTGTCGCACGTCGTGCCGACCACGGTGATCGTCGAGCCGCTCACGCCGATCGACGCGAGATCGCACACGATCTTGCGCGTCGTGAATTGCTGCGCGAGCTTGCCCGCGGGCGAGACGACCGCCACCGACAGCGCCGTCGGCGTGGTCGCGACGTAGTACGCCGCGCCGTCCGCGCCGAACGCCGACGCCTCCGTGCGCGCGTCCGGCGGCGACACGTAGGTCGACGACACGTACTTGCGCTGGTCGACGTTGATCCGCGACACCGCGAAGCCCTCGCGGCCGCCCGATGTGCCGCCCGCGTTCGGCATGAACGGGCCGGCGACGTGCAGCGTGTTCGCGGACAGCGCCGCAGTCGTGCCGGTCCAGAACGCCCCGTTCGGGATCGTCGTCACGCCGGCGCGCGCGAGCTGCGTGTCGAAGCGCGCGACGTAGTTGCCGAGCTTGCCCTTGCGCTCGAGCGCGTCGCTCGTGCCGCCCGCGACCGCCACCGCGTTGCCCTCGACATCGAGCAGGTAGGCCCACTCGTCGAACCCCGCGCCGACCGGCTCGCGCTTCACCAGCTTGCCGTCCGCGCCGAGCTTGTTCAGCACCACCTTGGTCTGGTTGAGGCTTTCCTCGACGTGGGTGCGCTCCTGCGTCAGCACGAAATACGCGCCCTGCCCGGCCGCGCAGCGCACCGCGTCGTTGCCGACGTACGGGCGCTCGAACGGCAGCTTCGTGCGCCATGCGACGCGCTTCGCACCGGCGTCGACCAGCGCGACCCATGCGTTGTGCCTGGTGCCGGTGTCGTCCATGACTTCGCCGGTGACGCAGTACTGCCCGTCGGCGACCTTGTCGACCGACGATGCGATGAATCCCTCGGGCATCCCGAGCGGAATGTCCTCCGCACGCGCGGCGTGCGCGACCGTCCCGAATGCGGCGGCCAGCAGAACGGAAAGACTGGCGATCGAATGCTTCATTGCTTCCTTGTCCTCGTCTATCGATGCGCGGCGAGCGCGCGGCGCGTCAGATGTCGCGCGTGTCGTCCTCGAAATCGTCTTGTTCCGCGAGTGCGTCATGTTCGTCGGCATCCGCATGCGCGTCGTGATCTTCATAGTCGAAAATCGCCGCGTGCTGCTCGTCGAGCATGTCGTCCGTGAAATCGAACGGATCCTGGTAGCTCAGCGCGGTCCAGCGGCCTTCGCGGAGATCGACCACCGCCTTGATCTCCTGCGGCACCTCGGTGAACGCGCGCATCGTCTTGCCGGCCTCGTCGAGCAGCCCGCCGCCGATCAGCATGCCGGTCTCGTCGAGGAAGTGGTACTTCACGGCGCTCGCCTTGTCGGCGAACGCGTGCAGCGTCTCGTCGAGCGACAGTTGCTGGCTGAACTGGCGTTCCGCCTGGCTCTCGAAGAACGACTGGCGCTGCTGCTGCACGCTCGTCGGCCCCTGCTTGTCCCACGACGCGCAACGCTCGAGGATCTGCCCCGACGTGCCGTTCTCGATCTTGTCCCCGGTGATGCGGATGTACGAACCGCCCGCGCCGAGCCAGATCTCCTTCGCGGCCGTCAGCACGACCTTGCCGTCGACGCTCGTGATCTTCAGGTCCTGCAGCGCGGTCAGGTCGAGCGCGTCGCTTTGCGCCTGGATCTCGACCTTGCCCTTGCCGGCGAACAGCTTCATGCCGGCGTTCTGCACGAACACGCTGACCTTCTCGGCAACGCTCGCGATCAGCGACTTGCCCGCGACGACGTGCGTGTTCTCGCCACTCACGAGGTTGACCTGCCGGTCCGCCGTCACGAAGGCCGATTTCTGCGTCGACACACCGACGCCGGCCGGGCTCGCGAGCAGCATCGCCGGTTCGGCGAAGCCGTTCGCGTTGCCGGTGCCGCCGCCGCCGGTGCGGCCGCCGGATCCCGTGTCGCCCGGCAGGGCGTGGCGCGTCGCGTCGTTGAACGCGCGCAGCGCGTCCTGCCCGCCCTGCAGGCTTTCGCCCTTCGCGGTCGTGCTGGCCTGCGACAGGCTTTCGAACAGGCCCTCCGAGCTGAGCAGCTGCTCGTTGGCCGGATTGACCGCGAGCGGCTGGCCGGTCGACGCGGGATGCGTCGAGATGTACATGCCGCGCGCGGCGCGCACCGCGCCATACGCATCCGACTTCAGGTCAAAGCCGGCGCCGAGGAACGCGCCGCGCGTGTTGTCGGTGTGCTGGACCAGATAGCCGAGGTGAAGATGGGATGCGTAGCTCGTCGAATACAGGTGCACGCGGTTCTGCCGCGTCGCGTCGTCCATCACGAGCTGGTTGTAGCCGCTGCCCGCGTACTCCTTCGAGCGGAAGCCGGACACGATGCCGTCGCTGTGCCACTGCGGCTTGTTCGCGCCGTTGTAGACGCGCGCGATCGCGAGCGGCCGGTCGCAGTCGCCGCCGACGTGCGCGATCACGACTTCCTCACCGACCCGCGGGATATGCACGCCGCCGTAGCCAGCGCCGGTGTCCGACTGCGCGACCCGCACCCAGCACGACGCGCGCTGGTCGCCCGGGTTGACGCGGTCCCACACGAACATGACCCGAATCCGGTTCAGTTCGTCGGTATAGACTTCCTCGCCCTTCGGGCCGACGACGATCGCCGTCTCGAGATGCATCTCCGGCTTCTCGTGCTCGAACGGGCTGCGATACGGCACCGACGTGCGCTGCGCCTCGACCTCGACGAGGTAGAAGCCGACGGAGCCGTCTGCATGCGGCACCTGGAACGCCGCGTCGCCCGCCTTGCGCGCCCGCGCGTCGGCAAGTTCCTGCTGCAGGCTATGCGGGAAATTCGGTGCAGGCGTCGCCGGCAGGTTGTTCTCGATCCACCAGGCGACCTCGATGGCCGCGAACGCCTGCTCGCCGTGCGCATCGCGGTCATGGACCGGATGCCCGCCCAGCGTAAACTGGCGGCCCGCGTCGATCGCGCGCACGCCGCCGACGCCGTGAAAACGCTTCGCGCGCGACTCCCACTCCTCCATGCGCAGCTTCGACAGCTGGTCGCCGCGCTGCTGGTCGAGGTAGGTGTACGGGCCCGTGTATTCGTAGACTTCGAGCTGGTCGGGCAGTTCGCCCTGGTTGGCGACGGTGGGAATCGTCGTGCCCTTCGGGTTCGACGTCACACCGGGGTTCTTGTAGTCGAACGTGCGGGTCGTCAGCGAGACGCTCTGCAGCGTGCGCGAACCGGACCACTGCGTGAACGCATCGGCCTCGGCCTGCGTGCCCGCGCGATGGAACGCGACCGTTTCCGGCGACAGCTTCGGAAACGCGCCGATCCGGTCCGTGACGACGAGCGTGTGCGACTGGCCGTCGTCGGCTTGCTCCCAGTGGCAGAACAAGCCCTCGCTTTCCAGCAGCCGGTGCACGAAGTGCCAATCGGTTTCGCTCTGGCGCGTGTACGAACGGCTCGGCAGCGGGTGCGCCAGCTCGAAGCGGAATCGGCCGCGCGCTTCCGGATGCCCGTTCAGCACGTCCGACACGATCTCGTCGGCCGGCTTGTCGATCCAGATCCGCTGGTCACGCCGGAATCGCAGCACGTGCATCCATGCCTGCATCGTGAGCTGATAGGTCGTCAGGCCGCCGTCGGCACCGAGCCGGCGCGCCGTGTACACATAGCCGTGCACCGGCCGGTACGCGCCGTTGGCCTGCTGGATCCACAGCGTGACCGGCTGCGCGATCAGCTTCTTCAGCTCGATGTCGCTGTTCAGCGACAGCACGTCGAGCGTGAACGTGTAATGCCTGCCGACTCTCGATCGACCGACGGCTCGCTGCACCACCAGGGCATTGCCCCCCAGCGGCGTATCGAGCTTCAACAGGCGGTTCTGCTGCATCAAGCCGCCACGGATCGCGGCCGCAATGTCTTGCGCGTACATAGCCATGCCTTTCGTTTTTATTACAGCGCTCTCGGATAGCGTCTGATGATTGGCGCGGATTGTATCTCAACGTTTCGCGAAATTTATGCACCCATTGTTTCAGCGTGTATCGCGTTTCCGCAGTGGTCGTCGACGCAGGTTGCAATGGTGGCCGGCAGAGGGTGCGCGGCAGAGCCGGCGTAAAATTCCCGTCCGTTCCAAGGTCCCGCACAAGGGGGCGACATTGCAGACGAAACAGAAGATCCTGGTCAGCACCTGCCTGCTCGGCCAGCCGGTGCGTTACAACGGCGCGGCCAAGACCGCCGCGCATCACGCACTCGACGCATGGCGGCGCGACGGGCGTATCGTGCCCGTCTGCCCGGAGCTGGCGGCCGGCTTCGGCGTGCCCCGCCCGCCGGCGGAAATCGCGCACGGGCAATCGGGCCAGCACGTGCTGGCGGGCGACGCGAGGGTCGTCGAGGTGACCGGCAAGGACGTCACCGCGCCCTACATCGCGGGCGCACAGGTCGCGCTGAACCTGGCGCGCGCGCACGGCTGCCGGTTCGCGCTGTTGGCCGACGGCAGCCCGTCGTGCGGCAGCGGCTTCATCTACGACGGCAGCTTCGCGGGCCAGCGGCATCCCGGCGCGGGCGTCACGGCCGCGCTGTTGCGCCAGCACGGCATCGAGGTGTTCGCGGACTCGGAGATCGATGCGCTGTGCGCACGGCTCGCGCAGCTCGACTGATGCGCAACGCGGCGCGCCGCCCGGTGCGGCGGCCGCCGCGCCGCGCTATACTCGTCCGATGGACATGAAACCGATCTCGTCGAAGCTGCAGCACTGGTGGCACGCCTGAACCCGGCGGCCCGTTTCTTCCTGTCTTTCCCGAACGCGATGCCGCCAGTCCTGGCGGCATTTTCGTTTCTGCGCTGGCGGCTGGTGGCGTCTGACCATGGAGCCCCAGACCATGACTCAAACGACTCTCCCCGTCATCCTCACCGGCGACCGCACGACCGGCCCGCTGCACCTCGGCCATTACATCGGCTCGCTGAGCGCGCGCGTGCGGCTGCAGCACGAGGCCCGGCAATTCCTGCTGCTCGCGGACACGCAGGCGCTGACCGACAACGTCGGCCGGCACCGCAAGGTCACTGACAACGTCGTCGAGGTCGCGCTCGACTATCTCGCGGTGGGCATCGATCCACAGCGATCGACGATTCTCATCCAGTCGCAGGTGCCCGAGCTGGCGGAGCTGTCGCAATACCTGCTCAACCTCGTCACCGTCGCGCGGCTCGAGCGCAATCCGACCATCAAGGACGAAATCCGCCTGCGCGGCTTCGAGCGCGACATTCCCGCCGGCTTTCTCACCTACCCCGTCAGCCAGGCGGCCGACATCACCGCGTTCCGGGCGACGCACGTGCCCGTCGGCGACGACCAGCTGCCGATGATCGAGCAGACCAACGAGCTCGTGCGCCGCTTCAACCACACGGTCGACCGGCCGGTGCTGGTCGAATGCGAGGCGGTGCTGTCGCCGGTCACGCGGCTGCCCGGCACGGACGGCAAGGCCAAGATGAGCAAGTCGCTCGGCAACGCGATCACGCTGGGCGCGTCGCCGGACGCGATCACCAAGGCGGTCAACGACATGTATACCGACCCGTACCACCTGCGCGTGAGCGACCCGGGCCAGGTCGAGGGCAATGTCGTGTTCGCGTTCCTCGATGCGTTCGAGCCGGATGTTCAGACAGTCGACGCGCTCAAGGCGCACTATCGCCGCGGCGGGCTCGGCGACAGCGTCGTCAAGCGCATGCTGAACGAGCGGCTGCAGGCGCTCCTCGAACCCATCCGCACGCGGCGTCGCGCATTCGAAGGCGACCGCGGCGAGGTGATGGCGATCCTGCGGCGCGGCACGCTGCGCGCACGGGAGGTGGCGGCGGGGACGCTCGCCGACGTGAAGCGCGCGATGGGGCTCTGCTACTTCGGCGACTGACGCGCGGATTGCCCGAAGGCGGGGTGGGCAACCCCTGCCTTCGGAGGGCGTCGCCCAAGCGTATGGTTGCTGGTTCGACCCAGCAAAATCAAGGACTTACCTTACCCTGAGTTACTCCAGTTTAACCTGATTTACCGCGGTCACTGCAGCAAAATTGCAGCAAGGCGAGCACCGACTGCAGCCACCCGAGGAACATCCGGTAAAAACAAGGAATCATCCTCGCGGCTCACCCATATACTGCGTGCAGTCATGTGATTGCTTGCCCGGAAACGTGACACCGTGGAACCCAAACTCCTCACCCCCAAGGCGCTCGCCGAGAAGCTCTGCCTCGCCGAGCAGACCATCTACAACCGGAATTCGAAGGGCGGCGATTTGCCTCGCTGCATCAAGCTTGGACGGCTACTCCGGTTCCCAGAGGCGGACGTCGAAGCCTGGCTGGCCACCAAGTCATCGCCCTCTGGCCAGCCGCCTGCCTCGAACGCAGCGCCCGCAGCCAAGCGCCGCGGCAGGCCGACCAAGGCCGAACAGGTCGCCGCGCGCCGCACTTGAGCTATACGTCAAAGCCCCTCCCAAAAACTACGCCCCGGCGGCAACCGGGGCTGGGGGGCGCAGAAGCGCGCCTATGCTCACTCACGTGGAAGTATAGAAGCGCGGAACGTCCATGAATCCGCCGCATATCAGCACGCGGAGGAAATACTTTGTGAATTGAGGACAGCTACCTGGCTGAAGCGGCACACACGAGGTGTGCCATGTCCACTGTTTCACCGACGGCTGCCCGCCGTCATTGCACCACCGCAGCGCCGGCGTCCCGCTCTTCTGAACTTGTCAGAAAGACCGGAACAAGTGCGACACGATGCGAAAGAAGGCGGAAAACCAAGGCCAAGAAACAGCTGCCAAGAGTCATCAAGGAGCAGCGCCGCTATGCCAAGGCGATGGGCTTGCGTGCTGTCGCGCAGACGCTGACGTACGAAGACGACGGAGAGTTCTCCCCGGGGCACATCAGCAATTTCCTTGAACTGGTGCGTAAGGCCCTGAAACGCCGTGGCCACGCGCTGCCCTACACCTGGGTGCTGGAGCGCGAGGGCCGGCTTCACTACCACCTGATGCTCTGGCTCCCCCGCGACTTTCGTCTCGACAAGGAGAAACTCGCGAAATGGTGGCCTTGGGGCGCGACGTGGACCGCATCCTGCAAGCGCGTGAAGCGCTGGGGCCGCTACATGGCCAAGTTCAACTGCATGACGCGCATTCCGAAAGCCGCTCGCCTGTTCGGTTACGGAGGATTGGATGAAGGCGGCAAGGTAGCGGTGCAGCACGCGGCCCTCCCCCGATGGCTGCAGGCGCTGGTGCCCCGCGGCACCGCCGTTCGCCGCTTTCCAGGCGGCGGATGGGCAAACCTCGGGACCGGCGAAATTCATGTGCCGCCGTATCGCTGGACGCCTCGAGGATGGGCGATGCGCCAAGAGGAGACATCACCTCGGGCGCCGGTCGAGGAGCCATGCGAAGCGTGATGAGACTCGTCCATCCTCGCTGGTTCGGGCCGTCTCATCCACTCAGCCGGCGGACAAATTGCATCGACCGTCGGGACAGTTCGCCGCCTTTTCCCCAAAAAACAACACCATGTATATCGTGGAATTTTCATTTGCCAAGTAGTCCGAATGTTTGTTTTGACCAGGTCAATCACGCCTGCTACGGTGGTATACCCGGGCCCTCGCTGGTCGTCAGTGAAGGTGTGAGCAGGAGCAATCCGTCGACTGTCAAGGTGCACGTCAAGCCGACCGCCAATAGTTGCTCTCGCGCGGGGCCGCAGAAAAGAGAGCATGAAAATGGAATCGAAGAAGACCACGCGCACCAGGATTGACCCGCTGAACACGGTCGTCGACTACGACCTGCTGCGCATTGCGCACGACCTCGTAACGCTCGAGCAGAACCGTGCCTACTGGCGCGACGTGAAGGTGCCGCGGCGCCCGCTCGGCCGGGTTCGTTTCGAGGTGCCCCGCCAGTTCGCGACCTTCGTGCTGCCGGCGCTCAGCTACGGGGGCGCCGCCCTGGTTTTCGGCTGGACCCAGGCCCTGTGGGGACTCCCCGCCTACGTGCTGCTCGGTGTGCTGCTCGACCGCCAGCTGACCTCGGCCATCGCCCGCCAGCTCGCGAAGGAAAAGGACCTCGACCGCGGCCGCTACGCGGCGACGAAAATCTTCGGCGAGCGCCTCGGCCTTGCCCCGGAAGAAGTCAACGTCGAGCGGCTGGTGAAGATGCTCAAGGACTTTTATGTGGTGGACTACCGTCTCCGGAAAGCCGCCGAGCAGCAGGCGGAAGCCGAAGCGGCCGCGCAAGCACAGGCTCACCAGGAAGCGGCGGCTGCACGCCGCGTTCAGGGCGGGGGGCGCCGCCGCTGGAGCAACGCGCGCGACCCCGGCCGCGATGACGCCAGCTACCCGGTCGCGCCGTTGACGACGCTTCCGCAGGTGAACCCGGTCAGCGGTCTGCCGATGATTGAAAACACCGTCATCGACGTCGGCGGTCATGTGTTCGGCACCGACAACTGAGCCTACCAATCCATGAGCAGCAAGAAGAAGTATCCGTACCCAGAACCGAGGGTTCCGTTCTATCCGGAAAAGGAGCCGCTGAACCGGCGCCTCTATGCTGGGGCCAAGCACACCCTAGTCGCGTGCCTCCGTGGCGTCGGCCAGTTCTTCGTCGGCCTGTTCGGCGCGCTCTGGTCGCTCATCCAGGGCTTGTGGGCGATTGCGGTGTTCCTTGGCATCTTCTTTGGCCTGCTGAGCCTCTTTACCAGCGGAGAATCCGCCCAGCCGGTCAGCACGCCCGCAGCGTCTGCCGTTCATGGCGCGCATACCGGGGCGAAGACCCACTAGGCGGCGCCCCGCCAGAAAATGGACTGAAGCAGACGCGGCAGCCAGCGAGCCTCGCAGCGCTATCAACGAAGGAAGAGGAAATGATGAACCGAACGAATCCGGCCTGGCTCGAGGAGGTGCGCATCCTGCCAGCGACTGACGAAATCCAGGTTGCGGAGCTGGCGTTGAATACGGCCGAAACCGCAGAACAGCAGGAAGCTTCGGAAACCGCGCTACTTGGCGCCATGCTGTCGTACCTGGCGGCCGAGCTTGGATGACGGGGATTTTCCGTAGGCCTCCAGCCGCCCTGCGGAAAACCCACAGAAAAACGACATACGTCTGACTAAGTAAAAAGACAGCGCGATGGCTTGCCTCGCATGGGTCGTTGCCTGCTGGCGTTGATGTTCTAACTCAAGCGGTCGAGTAACCAGTTCAGCACGGAGCCGTCATCCCCCTGGGGCGCGCCTATACGCCTTTGCAGGAGTACGTTCCTGTGCGAGGAATATAGGAGGCAAGGTGCAGACAACCGAGATGCTTTACTGCCCGATGATGGGCATACGCGGGCCAGTGCCCGACACCGCAACTGCGTGGCGTGAGCAGTATCGACACGCCTGGGCATTCAATCCGTGGACGGGCCACCAGCGTTCGCCACTCGATATCGAGCAGGACCCTGACGGGAGGCTATTAATCCCACCTGGCGAAAAGCCAACGGGAGAGTGGGAGCGTCACATCCTGATGGAGTTGTGGGCTAACGGCGCGCTTGGTCAATTCAAGAGATTTGGTTGGGCCGGGAAACTAGACGCTCAGCAGCTCATTGTCAAACTGTGCAAGGGTGAGCAGGCCTTGACCTTCAGGCTGAACGAACCAAGAGACGAGGAGCGCTACTACCAGTTGTTGCACCTCGAGGTATGGCGAGTCGCCACGCAGTAAAACTCCAGCCCGCCTCGTGCGGGCTTTTTCTCCGCTGCCAGGCACGCGCCCGAGGGATAAATCCGCGTCTTTGGTCAGCGCGGCCGCTTCACAGGTTTATGTGCAGATAGTTGGACTCGACCGCCCTCCTGAACAGGATGGCGAGTCGCACAACTCACACACGTGATGGCTGTGTAACACAGCGCTCACCGGAGAAACTCAGAAACATGAAAAAGACGATTGAGCCCGCACTGAGTGCTGCCCTCGCAGGTGTGGATATTCCACGCAGCGTTGAACTGCTCCGCAACTGGTTGGTGACCGCTAAGGCGGGTGAGCCCGAAGCTCTGGTGCGCGAAACGCGGGCGGAGCTCCGCCCCAAGGTGACGCTCCTGATGCGCGACCTGCTTTCAGGTTATCCGGCCACTATGCTCGGCGCGCCCGTGTTGCTACTCGCCCACCCCGATAGCGATTCTTGCCGGCGACAGATGACAAGCGTCTCGCTTCCGTCTCCGGCGCCCGATATCGCGCAGCCATGCGCAGACCTGCGCTTCCTCGGCTGGCTGAGGACGGACACGCTCCTGCCGGTAGCCCCGCCCTTTCGTCCGGAACACCATCCGGTCGTGGTCTCGTGGTTCGAGCCGACTGCGGCAGTCGCTGTTTTTCGCAGTCACGCCGGCGTATTCGACTACGACAGCATCGAGCTGTCCAACTGGTGGTGGGCGGAACTGTTCCGACCGACTGCAGGCAACATCAGGCTCGCTTCACGCGTATTGCTGCCCTACCCCGACGCGCTGGAAGCCGCCCGCGTATTGGAAGCCTCCGCCAATGCCGAAGCGCCCCTGGAGCAAGGTCTTTTCCTGTCGGACGCAGCCTGGCATTGGGCGCACAGCGAGGGTGTGCTGTTTCATGAAACTTACCGGCATATGTACTCCGGCGACATCTGCGTTTGACTGCGCGCTACGGACTCATCCTTCGTGCTAACAGCGCACTCGCAGCGATAAGGCTATCGCGACGAGTCAGTCCAGCGAGTACAGAAAACGATGGGTTTCTGGACAATCAGTTCGCCATCCCCTCGCAACCACGCTATACCCGTCCAGATGTTCAACAACACGTCCATCAATCAACGTCCGGAAAAGGGAGCGCCATGGCAATTATTGGATACGCCCGCGTGAGCACCGTCGAGCAGACCCTCGACCTACAGCGGGACGCCCTGCAGGCAGCAGGGGCCTTCAACATCTATGAAGACAAGGCGAGCGGCAAAACGGCCGACAGACCGGAACTCGAACATTGCCTGAAAGCACTGCGCGACGGCGACACTCTGGTCGTGTGGAGGCTGGACCGGCTGGGCCGCAACTTACAAGACCTCATTCGCATCGTCGGCGAACTCGACGAGCGTGGCGTGAAGCTCAAGTCGGTGAAGGAGTCCATCGACACGGCCGGCCCCACCGGAAAGCTCGTCTTCCACATGTTCGGAGCGCTGGCTGAGTTCGAGCGCGAACTCGTTCGCGAGAGAACTCTCGCTGGCCTTGAGGCAGCCCGCGCGCGTGGCCGCCATGGTGGTCGACCACTCGCCTTGGACGCGAAGCAGCACAAAGCCGCGTTGGCAATGATGAAGAACCGAGACATATCGGTCGCAGAAATCAGCCGCCAGTTCGGTGTGTCGCGCTCGACGCTGTACAGCATTCAGTCCGCAAGCAGGTTCCCCCCCGAATGACAGCATTCCGCAGCCAACTGGCTAGCGAACGTCTCCCGGTCCGCCGGAGACTCTTCTAGCCGATTTCACTGTCCCAGTGGCGCTCGGGCCGACCACTTCTGTTAAACGCCCCACCAACGTCGCAAAGTAGTCCACAGCCGACGGATAGCCGAGCTCAAGGTCTTCGTTCTCACGCTATCGGCCTGTGTCGCTTCGTTTTTCTGCTTATCGGTCCGTGCAGCTTCGTCTTTCTGCTTGTTGACCATCGCGAGGTATCGCGCCTTGTCGGCACGGTCGCGCGCTTGAACATGTGCAATCTCCTGCTGGGTCATATCACCCGACCAAGCGATGCGATTGCGGCGAATCCAGTAGTGCGAACGGCACGCGTAGTTCCAGTTGCCTATAGAGGGATGAAGGCTCACCAGCCCGCCGTCATTTCGTAGTTGCCACTCCACAGGGGAGAGAGGTGTCACCACCTTCTCTCCACAGCCACACGCACAAAGATGCGACGCGGTCTTGTACTTTTCGCTTACGTACAAGACCCCAGGCTCGAGCACCTTTGGAACAAACTCTACGAATTGCGGCTGGACGACCTCTGTCCTCATGGCTGATTCTCGACGGTAGCAATTTCCCTTGCGAGTGAGGTCATATTGACCGAATACAGCATGTTGTTTGTGGAGAAATCCGCTTGATAAAAACCGCAGTACTGTTTCCACCGCATAACAGCGAGCTGAGCGTTCAGAGCGTTCATGTCCGCCACCTGGATGTTCTGTCGATATAGGACATCCTCGTTCCCGTCGTTCATCGGGACGCATCGCTCCAGGTGGTCATGCTCCTGCGGGGTGGCGATGGTCACTCTGCAACTACCCACCAACGTCATAGACTGCTTCACCAGTTGCAGATTCATGCCAACATCGATAAAGGGAATACTCTGCGCCAGGAGATAGCTGAAGATGAGCCTGCGTGCTTCGCCCTTGTCCACGCAGACGAACACGAAGTTGAACCCCGCGAGCTCATCAATGTTCGACTCGTCCAGGTAGTATGGATGGCTTTTCACGCCTCGATGCATGGCGTCGTATTGGCGCTGGAAGTACTCCGTTTTAAACAACCTCGCATCGATTTCATCCGCAGTAGCGGCACCTGGTGACCGAAAGGCGTTGTGCTGCAAGAAGAGGTCGCCATCAAAGAGATGAATTTCTTCGACGGGTGTCTTCGCTAATTGGTCGAGCACGTAGGAGCCCGTCCCCCCAAGTCCCACGATAGCGACCTTCCCCATTGCCAGGCGAGCCGACGTCGTGATGATTTCCGCCCTGGCGGAAGCCGTGTCCGCATAACGGAATACCGATGTCCCTTCCTCTGTTTCGATGAGCCGGCCCGTCTGCGCTGTCGCCGAAGGCTCCAGTACCCGTGCTTGAGCTTGAATCAGACCCACATAGTGTGTGACTTTCTGGTAGTGGTCTTGATAGGCATCGACACCAACGGGTTTGTTGGAAAAACGGTGGTCAATAGTGCAACCCGGAAACAGTTCTTGGCGGGTGTGCTCGTTTTCAAGCTGCGAAATCGGCGAACCATCAGCAAAACATGGATACTCGCCAGCCCACCAAACTTGATGTGTATCGCCGCCCGTGTTGGGTGGCAACACACTGCCTCCGCTTTGAAGGTAGAGACACACCATCGTGCCCCGTTTAACTTGCCTGTCAGCCGTCACGTACGGCACGGCATGCACCAGTAGATGCTGCTGGCGCACCTCGACCTCGTAGCCTGCGCAGACTAGCCGCTGCAGCCCTGAATCAGGAGCGATTGGTTTTAATGACATTGAAGCTCATCCCATCTTTGACTACCGTTTTTTGACCCGGGGCCAGAGTGCCGTCATGGCCTTGCGGATTGGCGTAGCTGACGGAATAGAGGATGTCGAACGGCCCCGCCGGGAAAGCCAGGCGAACCACCTGTTCGTACGTCAGGTGATGGTCGGACACAGTTTCTTGCTGGCCGTTGATGACAATGTTGTACGTTTTTTCTTTGCCGGGTTCGGCGGCCGCTTGCAGAGCGGAATGTTCAGAGTTCATAGGTTGTTACCCATTTTAGAGAGTGCCCCGAGGGGCGGGAGGCTCTCGGGGTCGCACGCCTCGAGAACGCACCGTTATATTAAGATAACGATGACGCGCCCGTCAACTATTGTGATACGCGTCGTTTTTGGCTTATAATGTCGCCCCTAAGAAGCCTTCCGCTAGTAAGGAGCACACATGTCTCTCGGTGCAAAACTGGCAGAGTTGCGCTTGCGTAAGGGTGAATCCTTGCAAGACGTCGCCAATGCCGCCAGCGTTTCCAAGACGCACATATGGCATATGGAGAAGGGGAACAGTGGGAACCCTTCCCTGGAGCTACTTCGTAAGCTAGCCGACCACTTTTCCGTGCCGGTGTCGTATCTAGCGGGCACAGACGACGAATCCTCGCTCGAGGATGTTGAGGCGCAACAATTTTTCCGCGACTTCAAGTCCCTATCGGACGCTGAACAGGCCGTGTTGAAGCAAACACTGCAGCTTTTCAAAAGCAAGAAGGCGCAGACAGATGGTCCAGCTTGACCTGATTGAACTCGCCGACCTCGTTCGGCCAGAACAACTTGTTGCGGAAATCCTGAGGCAGAATCCGCAACTGCCAATCCCAGTGCCCATCGAAGAGTTGGCGCGCCTGGCAGGAATCTCGAAAATAGAAGCTTTCGATAGCATCGGATTCGAAGGCGCGCTCCTGACCAATGCGACCAAGTCGGAGGGCGCCATCTTTTTCAGTTCCCTGAGCCCTCGACCACGCCAGCGATTCACTATTGGTCATGAACTCGGGCATTTTTTGCTCCCGTGGCATCGGCAGGTCTCCTTTCAGTGCACGGCGGAGGACATCAGTTCTCGAAGCAAAAAGGATTGGGAAATCCAGGCGAACCAATTTGCCGCAGAACTGCTTGCGCCGGAACCGCTGGTCAGGCGCATGCTTCGTCCGCTCAAGGAACCCGAGCTCGCCCACATTCTTCAACTGCGCGATGAGTTCGCGACCAGTTTTGAGATGACCGCTCGCCGAGTGGTGGAGCTCAATGACTATGCCTGCGCAGTTGTCTTCTCCAAGGAAAATATCGTGCGCTACTCCATTCGGAGTGGGTACTTTACGGAGTGGCTGAGCGTCCGAAAGGGTGACCGGCTACCAGCTCAGAGCCCCAGCCGTAACTCCATTAGCGACCCAGACGAGTGGCACGAAATCGAAGCCCATTGGTGGCTCGCGGAGTCGACGGGTCGCGCTCGTCAATGTCAGACCATTTACGAGCAAACTTTAGTGCAGGACAACGGCCATAAGGTAACGCTTCTAACCTATGACCCTGATTGAGCGAATAAAACCCGCCCCCTGTTCCCGGACGCGGTGATGGGTTACCGCGTCACTAAAGGTCGGTGGGGAGCAGTGGTCAAGGCGGCCTCAACAGCAATGGCAAGACTGCGGTGCTTCATGCCGCAACGCCGTCCAGGTTGCAGATGACTATGTGGGGAGGCCGTCGAGCCCGTCGACTGCCGGGGCACGGGTGAGTCCCCCCGCAACTGGGCAGGGTGACTTCACTCGTTAGCCATCTGGACACCATCGAGCGTGACACTTACCGCTGCTAGTTCGCGAGCTTGTCGGCAAGCTGTTTGATGACGTCCCGGCCGGCGTCGTCTGTTTCCTCTGCGAAGAGGAACAGGCAACGGCCACCGCTGGATGCTTCCCACCGGTGCCCCACCTGCCTCTTTTCCTTGGAATCGTCATTCGTCTTGTACGGCTCCCCCTTATACTCGACCACGAGCACGCGGCCATCAACCAGCTCGGCGACAAAATCCGGATAGAAGTAATCAGTCGCCGTCGGCAGCCAGAAGGAAAATTGGGGTTGCTTCTCGATATTGCGTACCCAGGACTTGACCTTCGGATGTGCTGCAATGGCCCGAGCGCAGAGAAACTCCTCGGTAAGCTTTCCCGTGCCTGTCTTCTCCCGGAGGTCGTGAATGACCGGGTAGAAGTGCTTGCTCAGCTCGTAGCTACCTTGATAAAGATTCCGTGCTGGATACTTGCCAGGCTCGAAGGTAAAGCTGTAGTGGGCCAGGTCTTCCAAGCTGGGTACAGTCATTTCGAACAAGCGCCCCTGGAATCCTTTCTTCATAGCCTGCCGGCGCAGTCGTTCCACCTCGCTCTTGATGGCGTCTGCCAACTGGAAGCGCGCCCGGACCAATGCGGTCAGGCTGAAGCCTTTGGTATGGATAAGATGGGTCATCATCTTGACCAAGTAGGCCTGCAGGTCGAGCTGGGAAACGTCCGATTGCCGGACCTGCACATCGAGCCATCGCACCAAATCCTGCTCGCTCACGTGGCTCGCGACCTCGTTGAGCTTCAACTGTTGGGCGTCGATATGCTTGTAGCTAACCTTCGCGCCATTGACGTCAATCTCGAAAGAGTTGACCGTCTCATGGATAGCGAAGTTGTCCAACTGAATTGGCGTGTCCAGCAGACTCCAGTCACCGAGTTGAGCCAGAGTGTCTTTCTCGACCACTTCGAGGTAGCCGTCCAGCTCCAGGCACAGCTGGGGAATAGGGGCGAAAGTTAGGCCCAGCTGGGACGGCGCCTTCATCGCCTGACGCATGGCCCGATGGTCAGCAAACTGCTGGGCCACCTTTTCTTTGACCTTGGGCGACAGGGGGGCAGTCACAAAGGCTTCTGCCTGGTTCAATGTCTCACTGTCTACGCTCCCCTTAAGTACCAGCGTCGCGCCCTGAGACGTCGGATGTACTTGCACAACAGCCTTAAGTTCTTCCGGCCAGTTCTTGGTGTCGGGTAGCGTGGGCAGCTCGATGTGACAATCCGGCAGCGCCATGCCACCTGCCACGACATTGCCAGGTGCTTCGCCGAAGCCGCCGGTCAGGGGGAGCGATTGCTGAGGCACGATGAGGCTGGCCGTATCCAGACGTTCGAAACCCATGTTCTGAACCAAACGGTCCCTGAGGTTACTGGCGGCCTCGGCGAAATTTGTGGCCACAATATGGGCATATGCCTTGTTCAGCGCCGCCTGGCTCCGGTCTTTGGCATAGGGCATGCGCAGGACGCGGCCAAGCAACTGTTCGACGTCCTTGGCGGAGTTGACCGATTGGAGGCTGGCCAGCACGTATGCGAAGGAGCAGTCCCAACCCTCCCTCAATGCTTCCACGGTGATGACATATCGCACCGGGCACGCCGGGTCGAACAGATTGATACCGTCCAGTTCTTTCTGGGAGCCCGTGGCGATGGCAATCTGCTCGGCAGGAATATGTTCCTGTTCTACGAGATGCTGCCTGACCACATCGACGGTTGCTTCGCCACCCTTAGGCATGGCCTGTATCAGGGCAATCGGCCGGATGTAGTCCGATTCTTTCTGCGCGACGATGTCCAACTGGTCCCGCGTCAAAATTGCATCACGCAGACATTCGCGCCAACCTTCCGGGTGCTCTGCCAGGACGATGGGCAACTTAATCATCTGCTCGGCGCGCAGCTCCTGGGCGGAGACGTGGTACAGCACGTTGTTGCCCGCGACCGGCGTTGCGGTCAGCTCGACTACGCAACTTGGTTTCAGGCGCCCCAGCGTCTTGAAGAAACGGTCGGTTCGGTTGTTGTGGGCCTCGTCGACGATGACAATCGGCCGATGCAGATTGAGCCAGTTTGCGACCGACCACTTCACCCGACCGATGTCCTTCTCGGTCAAGAAGGGCTGGCTTTCCAGGTCCGCGGCGGTGACCTTTTCCAGCCCCGCAGCCAAAGCGGGGGGCAAGTCTCGGAAATGCTCCTGTAGTTCCTCGAAGAACGCGTAGACGTTACGCTTGCTCGTATCCGTCACGTTCAGAGACTGGATGGTCGCAACGATGATGATGCAGGCCTTTCCGACGTCGCCGGTGCCAACCGTCTGCAGGTCCTCTAATTCTGCGACCCGGAGATTCTCGCCCACGTAATGCGCGAGAGCCTGCCGGTACGGGTGCCCGACGTTGGACAGAGCTTCGAGTGTCTGGGTTCGAATCGTGTCGGATGGCGTCAGCCACAAGGCAACCGGGAAATCACTATCCACAATGGCCTGGCCGACGAGTGCTACCGCATGCGCGGCCATGAGGGTCTTGCCGCCACCGGTGGGCACGCGAAGGCACGCACATGGAGTCCCCGGGAACAGGTCGTGATAAGGCACGCTGGTCACATTCTGGGCGGCCATGGCCTCCTGCCACGCCTCTATGGCGGGGACGGAGCGGCTGCGTTTGACGAAATTGACCAGCGCATCGAGCGCATCTTCCTGATACTTTTTCAGCTTCAACATAGCCAGATTCAACGCATGGAGATGTCGTAGGGAATCTGCCGGAATGTAATTTTCTCGGCAGCCAGGCGAGCCGGACCTAGTCGTGAGGTTTCACCGTACACGACAACCGGCTTCGGGGATGGGCAGAGGGTCCGAAGATGGGTGAGGATGGCACTGTTCAATACATTGCCACCGGCGGGTCGCCGGTCGCCCAGGATGCCGTTGTAGAGCAGGAAATAGGCCTTGCCATCATGCACCCCGAGGAATGGGCCGTCGAATGGCCGCTGTCCAGCGGTGCCGGTTTCCAGATGCCAAATGTAGGCTGCCAGTGTGCCGAATTTCACCGCAGCATTGATGCGGCCATGTTCATCAAAGGCAACCTCTCCGAGCGTTAGGAAAGAGAATCCACCGCCCCCTTTCCATTCAACGGCCTGACTGATGCCCCCTTGCTCCCCAGCAATGACTTTTTCCAAGCGCGGAATACAGTGAGTCCGGGCATGCTCGCCCGTCTCTATGCCAATGTACCGACGGCCCATTTTCTGTGCTACAGCCGCAGTTGTGCCGGAACCGAGGAAGGAATCCAAGACGAGGTCTCCTTCGTTTGAGGAAATCTGCAGTATGCGAGAGATTAGTTCCTCCGGTTTAGGCGTCGCAAACGGTTCTATATCAGGTAGCAGCTTTGTCAAATGGTCTCGTTTTGCACTTTGATTAGTTCCCGCATCTTCGGCTGGCCACCAGGTACGAGGCGCAACCCCTTCCCGAACGACGGTTAGGTACCTCTTAATAACTGGAAGGCTATCTCCCTTTCTGCCAAAGTAAACACGTCCTTCGGACCGGGCCAATTCAAAGGTTTCCTGAGAGAAAGCCCAATATCGCCCAATTTTAGGTGTGACAACCCGCCCCGAAGGCAGAGTGATTGGAAACCTCTGCTTTTCGGTCCCGCTTTTTGCAGTTCCGTCATCACCTTGACGCCAAGGCCCACGCGGGTCATTGTCCGGATTTTTGAATCGCCCGGCCTGGACCACCGTACGCTCTAGGAGATTACGCGTCTCTGACCATAGCTTTCTTTTACGAGCGAAGCCCAAAATCATGTCTTGAGAAGTGGAGATGTCAGCGTCCCCACGTCCGCCTTTGTCTTTTTCCCACGCAATTGTTGCGATGAAATTGGCTCGACCAAAAACCTCATCCATCAACACTTTCAGATAATGCCCTTCGTTATCGTCGACTGTCACCCAAATGCTACCGTCTTCAGTCAAAAAGTCTCGAAGGAGCACCAGGCGCGGATACATCATGGACAACCACTGGCTGTGTTCCAAGCGGTCATCATATTGGTCAAACGCGACTTGAGTGTTGTACGGCGGGTCGATGAAAATACACTTCACCCGACCAGCGTAAAATGGCAGTAGGGCTTTCAGTGCCAGCAAATTGTCGCCCTGAATAATGAGGTTGTCGGCAGCAGCCGACGCATCCCCGTAGATGGCTTCGCGCTCTAGCAGGTGGTAGGGCACCTCGCGAGCGGTATCCTTCGCTTGATTCTTGTTTACCCAGTCGAGAAACGGCATGAGGCTGACAGTCGGGAGAGATACGGGTTCGCTATTGTATCTGCCCAGGCTGGCCTCTCTGCAATTACCGACTAGGGGGCAACATTAGACGTTCTCCGTGGCAGACCTTCTGCACGAAGAAGAGCTGTGGCAGTTCGCCCGGGTAGCCCCGTCTCCGAGCTTCCATGAGGAGTGGCCACGATTGGGCGCGCACGCCGTGGAATCCAGGTTGCCGGCTTATACGCGCGAGTGTCTCGGCCAACGCCGCATAGTGCCGCTGACTCGCCTGAGATGCGACGAGAGCATGCAAATCTGCCATCTCTTCTCTCGTACGCCGCCAGGTCCAAGCGGCTCGGCCACGCGCAGGATGTCGGACCAGCTCGTACCCTAACCACCTTAGGCGCGGTGTCGTGTCAACGATGCGCAGGGTCTCGCCTTCGAGGCCGCTGCCGTCGGTCCCGAGCAGCAACCACTCGACGCAGCCGGCTGTCTTCGGCCAGTACATCACGAGGATTGAATTCGCGATGCCTTTGCTCTTCCTCGTGACGCGCTGAGCCGGCGTACAGCCAATGCCGTATCGAGCATGGAATTTCTGCGCGAGCGCCTCCGCCTTTTCAGCCCGCACAGTGCCGCTGATATAGCGGCGGTATCCGCGCGGGACGACATCGAGAACCCGCGCCATCGCGGCTGTTTTGTTCCGGGCAATGGGGGTCGAGGTGGGCATACAGGCTCGATACGAAAAGGAGATGCTTCGTATAGCGTGAACGGCGCCGCTGCAGTGTGATTCGGCGATGTGCGATGAGACGTATTGATGTTCCGAGAAATTCCGCCCGTCGCCAGCGGCGGCGACGCTATACACCTACAGGCAAGATGCAGCGCGAAGGAACGCATGCCGGCGAAAGCTGGCGCATTTCCGCACGCACGGCGGTCTGCCTGATGGCCCCCACTCGGTCAGGAGCCAGCAGGCAGACCGCCAACTGCACACATACATACACCGGGGGAAACCCCACGCGACGATTCGCCAAGTTGTCGCAAACCGCCGTAGCTCTATGCCGGGTAACGCTGGCTGGTAGGGCTGCAACGGGCGCTGGATGGCGACAGCCATCCTTCGACCCACTCTGAAGAAGTTGGGCGACACGGACACGGGAGCCTGGGCAACCAGGCCGAACCCTGTTCAACGTGAAGCGGTGAAAATCCGCACCGGGGGGCGTTCGGAAGCGAACGGCGTTACCCGGTCTCGGCAGGTGGGCTGATGAGGCGTCGGAAATGGCGCAGGGGCACGAGGGGAAACCTGGACTGCTCGGCACCGTGCGGAAATGCACGGGTCTCTGGATAGCTTAAGCCTGTACTTGGGGGTGCGAGTCCCCCATCTGAGTCAAGACCCTTGGATATGCCCCTTCGGGGGTGATGAGTCGGTGAAGGTTTCGGGACGGTAACCCGATGCTATGGAACATCGTAGGGCGAAAGTGGCCGTCGGCCATGAAGCGTATGCGACTTCCGAAACCTGAGGCTCCATATCTCAAATCGCGGGTTTGACGCGTTGAGCTAACGTGGGAATCTCTGACGGCCATTTGACCAGGGTGGCACCTGGGACGGCGCAAGAGAGGGAGCGGCGGATAGTAAAGCTCGAGCCGAGCGCGAGACCTAATCAGTCGAGCGCCAGGCGAGCCCCGTTCGGGGCGCTTGAAAACTGCCAGCGGTTGAAAGGTGTATGTACCCGAGATGGGAAGGGCTTGGCGGCCCATTTGCAGTCGATGCCGGACGCGATGCTTGGCGGCATCGCGCCCGACCCTCTACCTTGGCCGGTAGAGCAGCGGAGTGAAAAACTGAAACTCGGACTTCTCAAAGTCGACTCACCGGCCCCGCCCAGCGGCGGGGCTATCAAAACTCGAGGTCTTCAAGCACGAACGCATAGGGCTTGAACTCCGGATGTGCCGCGACCAGTTCGTCTGGCCAGCCGACGACGCAGCGCAGCTCGAGGTCCCAGCTCCGGGTGTCGGGCTGTTTGTAACACAGATATATCCCGGCCGAATGAACCAGTTCATGGAGCCGGTCGGACATCGCTCGCTGCCTAGCGCTACTCGGATACCGTTTGCGGCAGCGCTTTGAAAGCTCATCCCTGAGCTCGCCGACGGATTTTTCTTGGCCTGGCAGCTTCAGGGCTCGAAGAGCGTCGCGGGCCTTCTCTTCTACGCGTGAAGTAGCTGCCTCCGACGGCTCAATGCTCATTTCCGTGCACGGTACGCCCGAAACGTCGGTGCCGGCCACCAATCTCAAATGCACCATAGTCATGCTCCCATTCGCAATGTGTCGTACGGGCCCGCCCACTGCTGTGGACAGGCGTGCGCATCCGAATCGCCTCGATTTTCAAGACAATCGTCTCGAAGTTGGAGTTAGGCGACTGTGCACAAATTGCGGGTTGGCTGCCGAACTGCTGCCACCAATTCGGCATCAGTCGGGTTGTAGTAGCGCATGGCCTCCTGCATGTTTACCCACCCCATGATTTTCGTCAGGGTGGGGGCCTGCATGCGCGGCGCGAGCCTCGACGCTGCTTCGTGCCGGAGGTCGTGGAAGCACAGTCCAGTAATCCCGGCGCGCTTGCAGGCGCGGCGGAAGGCCGCGCTCAGTCCGCGCGAATCGTAAAAGGAAGTGAGCCGGTCGCCGTCACTGAGCTCGAGCAACGCCCGAACTGCCGCTTCCGCCTCTTCGCTCATCGGAACCGTGCGCGGATGGCCGTTCTTGGTGATACCCAACCGGATGGCGGGGACTTCGAGGTCGATTTGCGCTCGGCGAAGCTTCACAATCTCGCCCGCCCGCATGCCCGTCTCCTTGGCGAGCACGATGCAATAAGCAAGGCACGGTGCCTTGCTCTCTCGTGCCGCGGCCATCAGGCGCACCTCCTCGTCCCCGCGCAGGCGCCGGTTGCGATGATGTCCCGGCTTGGGCCATTCCAGGCCGGCGAGCGGGTTGCCCAGAGGGTATTTCCACGATTCCCTGGCCTTCGTGAACACGCCCGAAATAACGACCAGCTCGCGCCGGACCGTCTCCGCGCAGCAGGATTGCAGGCGCTGCTCGACATATTTCTCGAAGTCCTGGCTGTCCAGCGTAGAGAGAGGCCGCAACGCCAACGGATGTCGCTTCAACGCACGAATGCGAACCATTTCCGTGTCTGCGCCACGCTTTTTGGGCGTCTCCTGCCGACCATAGCGCTCGAGCAGGTCGCCAAAGGTTATGCGCTTGAGCACGGAGCGGTCGACGAATTCGCTCCGGTCCATCTCTGACTCAACGGACGTGACCCAGGTCTGCGCGTCGCGCTTGGTCTCAAAGGTGCGGGTCTGGGTGGGATAGCCGGTGCGGCGAATCACGGCTTGGTATTGGTACTCGCCACGTTTGCGGATGGAAGCCATTTCCTGTTCCTGTTCAGTTGGGGAACAGGGTATAGGCGCGAGCGAGGGGCATGACTGCAGCAAAATTGCAGCAAAAACCCAAAAAACCGCTGGAAAGTAGTGCCAGATAAGCTCGCGCCCAGCGCAAGCCCTTGATTTCTATAGACTTTCTTGGCGCGCCCGGCTGGGATCGAACCAGCAACCCCTGCCTTCGGAGTTTTACTGTCACACACCGACCCGTTATAAATCAATGCCTTGCGCAGCTCGCACACTGGAAAATCAAGGCTAATCCGGGTCAATCGGCACCAACACTTCCCCGTGCAAGCTGCAATTTAGCTGCACGGCACCTGTCGTAAAACAATGTCAGACGCCGCATTCGCCCGGTAATACTGACAGGCTTGGCTCAATTCCTCGCGTGCTACATTCCGCAGGTTTTCCACTGAGGAATCGGCATGGGCTTTGCATTCATTCGAGAAGGCGACACGACCTCACACGGCGGGCGCGTGCTCGCGTGCGACCCCACCAACACCGTCGACGGCAAGGCGCTGGCACTGCTCGGCACGATGGTTTCATGCCCGAAGTGCAGCGGCGTATTCCCCATCGTCAAGGTGAAGCGCGAACTCAACATGACGTTCGGCGGCGTCCCGGTCGCATCCGATGGCGACATGACTGCGTGCGGCGCAACCCTGATCGCGTCGCAGAACACGGCCACGGCCTCTCCCACGTCGGGATCGGGTGCCCCGGTCGGCGGCGGGAAAAGCGTGCTCGCGCAGCTCGACGGGGCCTATCGCGGACGCTTCCAACTAGTCGATGACCAGACGCGCGAGCCTCTCGCGAATCACCCCTACACCATCACGTCGGCGGACGGCCAGAAAATCCAAGGCACGACGGACGCAAGCGGCCACACCGATTGGCTGAGCAGTCATCAGGCGTCGTCGTTGACGTTCGATCAACCAGGCTCGCCCGGAACTGCGGGAGCAGGCGAGGCATGAGCACCCCATATTCGGGCGGTTCGGCCGCTGGAGGGTCCAAAGCTGGCGGCCAAACCACCGTCGTCGGGGCCAGGAAGGGCATAACGCCAGAGGACAAAGCCTTTCTCTGTCGCGTCATGTGTGATTGCGCCAAGTTCGGCGTTTGGACGCGCGGAGGGGGGCGGCTTCAGCGGCAGAAGTGCGTCGAGCAACGAATCGACGCGGAGAACACCCGATCGGTTGAAGCGACCGGGAAGAAGACCGTATACGTCCCGGAGGTCAGCTACAACATGATCACGAAACCGCCCTCGCCGATCATGTCGAAAGACGACCCGATGGAACCCCACGACGATCTGCTGGACTATATCCGCAACAGTTGGCCGGGCAAGATGAAGGGCTACCTCGAAGGAAAGCGGACCGGCATAGACCAGACGCGCCGCCCCGACGTAGTGATCGTGCACGATCCCTCGCGGCCGCCCGAGCAATCGAACCTCCGAGCGGTCATCGAGATGAAGTTCGATGACGAGCTCAGGCGGGGCCAAGCAGCCGATTACATTAAGATCGCGGGCGACGAATCGAAGTACGTGCCGGTCAGGCGGGCGCAATGTGGCTGCCCTGACGAGGATGCAGAGAAAGAGCCGGCGCGATCGACCCAACGCAGCACCAGCACCGACACCGACGAGCTGTTCGGCGGGAATGCAGGCGGATCGCACAAAACCGGGCCTCTCGGATTGCCGCAGCTGCCACCGGTCGGCCCCGGCCCGGCGGCTCCAGGCATCGCCTTTCCTTTTTGAAGATCATGACGAAAGACGAACTGATTGCGTGGGCAAACGACCCACGCCGACAAGACACCCTGCCCTTTGGGCTGTACGAACCGCTCGAACAAAAGGCCATCGTCGGAGCCGCCCTGGTCGTGCGCGGGGCGCTGTACTTCAAAGGCGGGCACACGAAGCCCGTGCGCGCCGCTCTCGTCAACTGCTACAACCGCTATATGGCGGCGATCGATGATTTCGCGAAGGCTTTCGCGAAAGCTGCCGAGCAGCCCGCCCCGACGGTGAGCCCGATGCAATGGTTCTACGAGGAGGGGCAGAAGCCTGTCGCGTTCGCCAAGGCGCGCAGATTCCCGGCGGCCGCCGACGACGTGGCGAGCAGTCAGGTGCTCGTGGCAACAACGACCAGCGCCGGCCACAAGCTCGCAACCGGATTTTTCGAGTTCTCAGCGTTTTGCATTCCGGACTGGCAGGCAGAACTTGGGGACCGCGGACTCGACGCGATGGTGTTCACCGTGCCCCGTCGCTTTCTGGAAATGTGCCCTGGCACGTTCGAGGCACTGTTCTCGGAATTCGCAGCGGCGGTGCCGACGATATGGGGGCATGCAGGCATCGGGGTCAACCTCCCGCCGCTGGACCCGGAAGCCAATGAAGCGAGCGAGAATTTTTGGTCGCGCCTGTATGGTCCGGGCGTCGACGTCGGCGATCCGATGCGGACGTCGATCCGCGACCTCGTAGACAAGATCAAGACCGTCGATTGGTTGACTGCCCTCGACGGGGATCTCGTGCGCCGCGCCGGCGGCGCGGATGCATTGATGCTTCCGCCGGACTGGTTCCGCAAAGCCCCGCTCGGCCAGGGCGGCCTACTCGTTCAGGCGGGCGTCAAGCCGGTAGCAGGCGTGCCGATCGGCAAGGGAGTGCCTCCCGCGCCGCCGGCCGCATACGTGCTACTCAATCATGCGCTGCGCGCGATCGTGGCAGACAAGAGCGGCATCCTCCAGCGCGGCACGGTCAACAGCACCGCCCCCTTGCTCAATACGACCGTCGCAAGCGAGGCGTGGTTGCAGCGCTTCAGCGTGCCCGACGACGAGCTCAATGGCTACTGGGTCGAGTTGCACAAAACACCTAAGCTCCCGCCGTCGCCGTAGCCGCGGAATTTGGCCGCCCAGCTCGACCGCCTCAGGCAGGCTGCGCTGCCTGGCGCGGCCCACGTTGCCCCTCTACTCGAGGCACTTGCGGGCAGGTCGAACGCAATCCGTCAATATGCTCGTGCAAGTTGGGCGGAATTCGCTGCCACATCGGATCAAGAATGAAGTCGATGCCTTCACGCCGCGCCTGTTTTGCGGCCGGCACGAAATCCGCGTCGCCGGCGATCAATACGATCTGATCCACCTGCTTCTTGAACGCCAACGATGAGACGTCCACCCCGATGCGCATGTCGACGCCCTTCTGTCGAACATCAACCATCACATCATCAGGGGTGAGGTCAGCCATCTGCATCTTGCCTGCGAGCAAGAGGCCAACTTTGTCGGGCTTTATCGCCCATTGAGTGAAGTTCGAAAGGTGCCCAAGCCGAAGGGCGACCTTACGCATCCCGCGCAAGTGCTGATGCAGTGCGAGCCGAAATGCGGCTTCGGTAGACTTGCCAAAATCGATCGCTTGTTTGCTGATCGGATTGTGCATTTTCTTATCCAAAGGCGGGCAATCGTAGAAGAAAATTCTATAAAGCTCGCTCCGTTGGCGTCGTACTTGCTGCCTGGCCGCATGTTCTTCGTTCCCGCCACCGTTTCGCCGAGGCGCTCGTGGCGTCAGATGCGCACATGCCCATCGGTGTGCACATTCCGCGGCTCGACGAGCGTCATGTGCGTTGTGCGGTTCAATTGAGCGAAAGCGCTTGATGAAGAACGCCCCATCAATAAGGATCGCTGTTGGCATATCGGATTCGTGTTTCTGATCTCAGAACGCAAAGAAGCCCAAGGGTTCGGCGCGGCGCTGGATGGTGTGCGTCGGCGTACTGCCAAGGGCTCGATGACACTGACAATAGCAAAAGATATTACTTAGTGCAAGCCTAAGTATTACTTAGACAACACTAACCGACTGCATTGTGGTGCAACTACATGCATCAAATCGCACGATTCCGTCTCACCCAATCAAACCCTGAAACCCACGCCATAAGGCGCGGCGAGCCGAATCGGCTGGTGCATTAAAACCACCCTATCAAGCGAAGCCCGCAGGCGCCGAGGGGACCGCGCGGCGGCCGGCGCGGGCCTGGCCTCCCCCCCAACCCTCAAAATGGCCGGCCCGGCCGCACGACAGGCTCGTAGCGCCGCCCGCCCTGCGGTGTCCGACCCTCTTGATACATCGCGCGGGCCAACCGGTTGTAGCGACTCTATTCGCGCCGGCTCAAGACGCAAAAAAAGCCGCGCCCGGTTGCCCGGTGCGCGGCCCTGCTGTGTGAATTCGATTCGCCCTGTGCGCTACGCTGCTGCCGGCGCCGGCGGGATCTGATACTCGTCGAACCTCACGACCTCCTCGCCAAGCCACTCGTTCAGCTCGGCGAAGCGCGCCTGCAGCGGCATGATTTCGTTCCGGCCAAACACGCGCGCGGCCGTGTCCGGCGTGCCGAACCCGCCGGCATTGCCCGGCACAATGCCGAGCAGTTGCGGCGGCGTCCGATGTGCTGCGAGCAGGTCGTCACGCGTCACGTTCTTGATGTTGAAGAACTCGTCTTTCGCGGCGACCTCGGACACCGGGATGAGCTGGATACCGTCCTTCTTACCGTTCGGTGCGTACATGAACACATTGCGGAAGTTGCCCGGCCCCTTGGCACTCTTCAGCGCTTCCCGCATGTTGTCGACATCCTCTTGCTTCTGCGCGGCGTCGGTCATGTACAGGATGAAGCCGGCGTGGCTACCGTTCTCGTAATACTTCCGCCGGAACAGCGTCGACGATTCGTTCAGCCACGCCGAATGAAGCGAGCTGAGATATTCCGGCAGGCCGTACACCTCCTGGTTGATGTCCGGACGCATGAGCTGGAACACGCTGCCAGGCTCGAAGTCATGCACGTCCTGCCAGCCGTTCACGTACACGAACCCGCTGAAATCTGCCTTGCGTCGTGTGTACTTCGCGAGCGCGGGCTCGAGCCGCAGCGTGTCGCCGAGCAGGTTCCGGCGTCGCTCCAGGTAGCCGTTGCCGAACGTCAGGAAGTCGAGCGCCCACCGTTCGAATGCCTGGCGCGACAACCATTTGTGCGGCCGGAACGTCGACGCCAACACGTTCGCCTTGAAGTACAGCGCAGAGCTGTGATGCGTGCTCGCGCGGAACGACTTAGCCAAGCCGGCAAAGCTCACCGGCGGCTCGAACCATTTGCCGTTCGACCAGCACTCGACGTAATCGAGAATCTCGGCCCGGCTCATGACCGGCGTGGGATCGTCGAAGGTGAAGGCCTCGGCGCGCGCCGGCGCGACGCCGGCGGCGCTCGAATCCGGCGCGGCCGCGAACGTGCGCGGCACGCGCGATCGGCGCTTGCTCATGAATAGAACTCCGTGAAGGATGATGAATTGCCGCCGCCACCGGCGAGCGGCTCGCGGTCGATCGCATGCAGGCAGGCCCACGCCAGGTCAGCGTGGCCCGTCTCTTCGTTGCGATCGGCCGTATAGGTCGTCTGCCGGCCACTTGCCGTCATGGACTGTTTGATCGCCATGAACGCCGCGGCCAAGTCGGTCCAGCCTGCATCGAACTGAAGGCGGCCGTTGCGGATGACGGACTGCCCCTTCAGCACGAGGCGGGTTTTTACTTCGGGCGAGTAGTTCAGCGCGACCGCAGCCGGGTAGAACTTCTGGACGAGTTGATAGACGCCCTGCCCCATGCCTGTCGTATCGATCGCGATGTAGCCGACGCTGTAGCGCTGCGTGATCTGCTCAATCGCTGCGGCCTGTTCCTCGAAGTTGTTACCGCGGAACTGGTGACGCTCAAGCACGCGGAACGGGCCGCCCTCGACACGCGGCGGCGCCACGACAACGAGCCCGGCCGAGTCGCCAGTTAGCGCCGGATCGTAGCCGACCCACACCTCGCGATAGCCGAACGGACGCAGCAGCAGCGGCGAGAAGTCGTCGGCCCATTCTTCCCACGAGTCGACCATGCAGCGCTGCAGCTCGGCCAGCTTGAACACCGATAGCCTATCGTCGATGAACTGGCACATCAGCAGGTTCGCGAATTGTTCCGGGCTGTACCTCCGCCTCAACCTCTCCAGGTCGAATAGATCGCAGCCCCCATCCAACGCATCGAGAACCGTGACGATCTGTCGCCACTGCTCGTCCGCGCACAACATACCGCGCACCAGTGCATCGTGGCTCGTGTCGATCTGGATGCGATCGCCTGGCGCGCGGCCTCGATTCACTTCCGCCCCGCTCCAGAACGCATAGGCTTCGTGCGTGACGCTCGACGGCGTGCTGAAGTAAGTCAGCCGCCAGCGCTTGTGCATCGCCATGCCCGACGCAACGGTATTCAGCTCGCGAAACTTCGGCACCCAGAAATATTCGTCGAAGTAGAGGTTGCCGTGATACGACTGCGCCGTGCGCGAGTTTGTCCCCAGAAAGTACAGCGTCGCGCCGTTCGGCAGGATGATCGGATCGCCCGTCAGCTCCACGTCAGCCACGTCGCGCGCAAACTGCATGATGTACTGCTTGAACACGTGCGCCTGTGCCTTGCTGGCCGACAGGAAAATCTGGTTGCGGCCAGTTTCGAGCGCGTCGACGAATGCCTCGCGCGCGAAATACCAGGTCGCACCGATCTGCCGCGACTTCAAAATGTTGCGTGTCTGCTGATCGCCGTTGCGATACCAGACCTTCTGGTAATCGAACAGCGATTCGCGAAATGCCGTCACGATCCGCGTGTGCTGTTCCTCGTCAATTTCGTTGCGTGGCGGCCGACGCTTCGGGCGGGCATTGCGCGCCGCGATATTCGGATTTAGGTCGCTCTCCTTCCCCGTCTCACCGTACTTCCGCACGCGCGCGAGCCGCTCTACTTGCCGGCCGAGCAGGTCGATTTCCTTGTAGTCGCCGCCGTCCTTTTTTTCCTTCGCTATCAGGACCATCAGGCGCGTTTCGGCCGCGGCCTCAATGCGCTCAATCGGCGTCGCATCTTTCCACCTATCGCGCCGGCACCACGACGCCACGGTCGCGGGCTTCAGTTCGAGATGCCGCGCGATCGCCGAGATGCGCCAGCCTTGCCAGTAGAGCGAACGCGCGACGTTGCGCACGTCCGCTTCGCGTTGAATGGGGTCAGTCGTTTCGAGCATGCGGCAAGCGTATGGCCCCGCGCACGCGCGAGCACGCGGAGCGCTACGTACCCATGCGAGTGACGCACACCGTTCGTTGAGCCGTAGCGCGCGAAAGCCGAACATGGGAACCACGATCACTCAACCACGGTTCGACCTCTCTCTATGGCAACCAATAAATCCAAGTATTTCCGCGTCGCGGTCGAAGGCGCAACCGCCGACGGTCGCGAAATCAAACGTGAATGGCTCACGCAGATGGCGAAGAACTACAACCCGCAGTTGTACGGCGCCCGTCTGAATGTCGAACACATCAAGGGCGTCGCACCGATGTCCGCGAACACGCCGTTCGGATCCTATGGCGACGTGATCGCACTGACCGCGAGCGAAATCGAAGACGGGCCGCTGAAA
This sequence comes from Burkholderia sp. SRS-46, assembly GCF_004343775.1. Taxonomy (GTDB): domain Bacteria; phylum Pseudomonadota; class Gammaproteobacteria; order Burkholderiales; family Burkholderiaceae; genus Burkholderia. The sequence continues at coordinate 151,825 of NZ_PTXL01000007.1, forward strand.
GGTAAGACGGCGCTTTACGCGCAAATCGACCCGACCGACGATCTGGTCGCGCTGTCGAAGAAGCGCCAGAAGATTTACACCTCAATCGAAATCAATCCCGACTTTGCAGACATCGGCGAAGCGTACTTGGTCGGCCTGGCCGCAACCGACGACCCGGCGAGCCTCGGCACCGAAGCGCTGCAATTCGCCGCGCGCCGTTCGAACAATCTGTTCTCTGCTGCATGCGAAACGTCGATCGAGTTCGAAGGCGAGCCCGAATCGACGAGCCTGCTGTCCATCGTCAAAGGCATGTTCGCGCGCAATCGTTCGAGCGACGACCATCGTGACGCTGACGTTCGCCGCGCCATCGAAGAAGTTGCCGGCTTCGCCAGCCAGCAGGGCCGGGAGATGACTGCGATGCGCGCTGCTCTGAACACCGCAACGCAAACCGCCGAGGCAGCGAAGAAGCGCGCCGACGATGCGGCCGACGCGCTCGAAGCACTGACGGCCAAGCTGTCGGCCACCGACAACAGCGCATCGCAGCGCCCTGCCTCGACCGGTTCGACCGGCGAGCACGTGACCGACTGCTGACCCATTCCACGCTCACACACGGAGAACCCACCTCATGAGAAAGGAAACGCGCCTGGCGTACAGCAAGTACGCCGCGCAAATCGCCAAGCTGAACGACACCGCGGACGTGGCGGCGAAATTCGCCGTCGAGCCGTCCGTTCAGCAGACGCTCGAAACAAAGATGCAGGAGTCGAGCGCGTTCCTCAAAAACATCAACGTGCTTCCCGTGACCGACCAGGAAGGCGAGAAGCTCGGCCTGTCGGTATCCGGTCCGATCGCGAGTCGCACCGACACGACGAAGGGCGAGCGTCAGCCCATCGACCCGACCGCGCTCGACAACAACCGTTACCGCTGCGAGAAAACCGACTACGACACGGCGATTCCGTACCGCAAGCTCGACGCCTGGGCGAAGTTCCCCGACTTCCAAACGCGCATTCGCAATGTGATCCTCAACCAGTCCGCGCTCGACCGCATCGCAACCGGCTGGAACGGCCTGAAGGTTGCGCCGACTACGGACAGGAAGGCGAACCCGCTTCTTCAGGATGTCAACATCGGCTGGCTGCAACAGTATCGCGAACGTGCTGCCCAGCGCGTGCTGCATGAAGGAAAGCAAGCCGGCAAGGTGCTCATCGGCAAGGGCGGCGACTACGCAAACCTCGACGCGATCGTGCTCGACCTCGTTTCTTCGATGATCGATCCGTGGTTCCAGGAAGACACGGGGCTGGTCGTGATCTGCGGCCGTGAACTGTTGCACGACAAGTACTTCCCGCTCGTGAACACGACACAGGCGCCGACCGAGCAGCTCGCGGCAGACATGATCGTCAGCCAGAAGCGCATCGGCAATTTGCAAGCGGTACGCGTGCCATTCTTCCCGAAGCGCGCGCTGATGGTGACGAAGCTCGAAAACCTGTCGATCTACTTCCAGGAAGGCGCACGTCGGCGTGCACTGATCGACAACCCGAAGCGCGACCAAATCGAAAACTACGAGTCGTCGAACGACGCGTACGTGGTCGAAGATTTCGGTTGCGGCTGCGTCGCGGAAAACCTCGAACTGGTGGCCGCATGACGATCAACACGCCCGCCCGCGCGCACTTTGCGCGCGTAGCGGCCGCCCGCGCGGCGGCCGCGGCGGCGCCCGGCCAAACGATGGCCGGCGCGACGCCATACGAGCTGATGCTCGCGAAGCTCGCTGCCGACCGACGCGCCTTGAAGGGCGTCCAGTCAGTCGCCCGGAAAGTCGAACTGAAGCGGAAGCTGCTGCCGGAGTACGCCGACTATGTGGCGGGCGTGTTGAACGGCGGCCGCGGCGCACAGGACGACGTGCTCGTGACGGTCATGGTGTGGCGCATTGACGCCGGCGATTTTGACGGCGCGCTTGTGATTGCCGAATACGCGCTCACGCACGGTCTGTCGCTGCCTGACCAGTTCGAACGGTCGCTCGCGGCCGTCGTCGCCGAGCAGTTCGCAGACGAAGCGCTGACCACGTTCATGGACGGCGGCACGTTCGACGCCGCGAATCTCGAGCTCGTCGACTACCTGACGATCGATGCTGACATGCACGACCAGGTGCGCGCGAAGCTGTACAAGGCGCTCGGCTATGCGCTTCGGGAAGCCGCCCCGCCGCGCGCCCTCGCATACCTGCGCCGCGCACTGTCGTTGAACGATCGCGTCGGCGTGAAAAATGACATCGAGCGGCTGACCAAGCAGCTCGACGCGGTGGGCCGTCCGAACGACGGCACCAACGGCACGTAAAGAGCCCTCCCCGGCATGGCGGCACCGGCGCCCAGGCCCGACACCTGACGGTAACGGACCTTGTGCGCCGGTCCACCGCCATCCTTCCCGGATTCGACCATGAACAGTTTCGTTGCCACTGCTGCCCCGGCCGTCGCCGCATCGTCGATCGACGGCACGCTGACCAACGACGGGTTCTTCCCGGACATCGATCTGTCAGCGCTGCGCGACGCGATGCGCCTGGACGGCACCGTCACGCGCGAACGCCTGGCACACGCCGCGCGCGACGCGATGCTGACCGTCAATGACGAGTTGTCCGCGTGGCGCGCCCAGCGGCGTGCGGCGGGCGCGGTGTCACTCGACGCAGTGCCGGCCGTGCAGGTCGACGGCGAGTCCAAGCTGGACTACCTCTACCGACGCGCCGTCTACCACCTGGCGCATGCAGACGTGACCGAGAAGTACCGCGGCTTCGACTCGACTAAGAGCGGCGGCCAGGCCGCGGCCGAGCTGGCGGCGACAGTCGAAGAATCGCGACGCAACGCCCGATGGGCAGTCAGCGACATTCTCGGCATTCCGCGCTCGACGGTTGAGCTGATCTGATGAAAGTCGCCGCGCTGCAAGGCGACACACTCGACGCCCTTTGCTGGCGCCACTACGGCAGCACGGCCGGCACCGTCGAAGCCGTACTGGAAGCAAACCCCGGCCTCGCCGAGCTGGGCGTCGTGTTGCCGATGGGAACTATCGTCGACATGCCCGAGCTGAACACGATCGTTCAGACGAAGCCGTTACTGCAACTGTTTGACTGACTGGAGCCGTCCGAATGGCTGAACCGAACACTACTTCCGCTGCCGCGCTGGCCGCCGCAATCGGCCTGGCCGGCGTAGCGCCCGGCATCGACGGCGACGCGCTGATCGGCGCCTTCGCCGGCGCCGCGCTCGTCGTCGTCACGTCGAAAGACCTCGGCATCGCCCGCCGCGCCGCGTACATGCTCATCTCGCTCGTGATGGGCTACCTGGCCGCCCCTGAAATCACCAACGTCGTGCCGATCCGCTCTACCGGCGTCGCCGCGTTCTTCGCTGCGGCGCTCGTCATCACCGTGACGCTGACGCTCATCGAGCGCGTGAAGGGGATCGACCTGATCGCGCTGTTTCGTAAGGGAGGCTGACATGCACGTGTCGTTCGCACTCGTCGCCCTCGCCGCGCACCTGGTCGTCATCGTGCGCGTGCTGACGTACCGCAAAAACGGCGCGCGGCATCGCTCGCACGTCGCCTGGGCGGCCTGGCTGATCGTTGCGATTTCCGGCGGCTCGGCGATCGAGCTGCTGATTCATCCCCAGCCCGCCGGTTTCTACCAGGCCACGCAAGCACTACTGCTGGCCCTGATTGTCCACCTCGCGCGCGGCAACGTCGCGCGCCTCATGCGGAGCAAGGAAGCATGAACACCCTTCGATTCAACGACCGCGGCGCCGAAGTCGGCCTGCTGCAGCAACGCCTCGTGCGCGCCGGCTATCCGATCGACGTGACCCACCTGTACGACGAAGCGACCGAACGAGCCGTGAAGGCGGTCCAGGCGGCCGCCGGCCTCGTCGATGACGGGATCGCCGGCCCGAACACCTACGGCGTTCTCTCCACGGGCCAGCGCGACCCCAAACACCTGACGGCGGCAGACATTGCACGCGCGGCGGACAAGCTCGGCGTGTCGCCGGCGTGCGTGCGCGCCGTGAACGAGGTCGAGTCGCAGGGATCCGGATTCCTGACGGACGGGCGGCCCGTGATCCTGTTCGAGCGCCACGTGATGTACAAGCGGCTGGTCGCCGCGAAACGCGCTGACGAAGCGACAAGCGCCGCGCAGCGCGTGCCGAACGTCGTCAACGAGAAACGCGGCGGCTACCAGGGCGGCGCCGCCGAATACGTGCGGCTCGACACTGCGGCCCGCATCGACCCCGCAATCGCTTACGAGTCGGCGAGCTGGGGAGCGTTTCAGGTGATGGGCTACCACTGGGAACGCCTGGGGTACGGGAGCATCGACGAATTCGTTTCGCGGATGGAGACGAGCGAAGGCGACCAGCTCGACGCGTTCGTTCGCTTCGTCGCCGCCGACGCATCGCTGCTCAGCGCGTTGAAGAACCGGAAATGGGCAGCATTCGCGAAGGGCTACAACGGCCCTGACTATGCGCGCAACTTCTACGATGTGAAGCTGGCCCAGGCATACGATCGATACGCCGGCGCGAAGGCGGCCGCGTGAATGGCCCTGCACTGCGCCACTGGTTGGCGCTCGGTGCGCTCGTTGCTGCACTCGCGAGCGTCCTGTATGTCCGCGCGCTGCAGGGGCGGCTCGACGTTGCCCAGGAGGCGGCACGCCAGGCGCGCCAGGACATCGGCGCGCGCGACGTGGCAATCGAACGCCTGGTGGCCGACGCGCGCCAGAAAGACCAGATGCGCGAGCAACTCGACCGCACGCGTGGCGCGGTCGACGCTACGCTCACCGCGTATCAATCGCAACTCCGGAGACTCATCAATGAAAACGAAGCCGTCCGCGCGTGGGCCGCTGCTCGCCTGCCTGATGACGTTGTGCGCCTGCACGACAGCCCCGCACTCACCGGCGCCGGTGATTACGCTCAACGAATGCGCGGCGGTAACGCGCTGCACGCTGCCAGCAGCGGCACCGCGGACCAACGGTGAATTGAGCGACGCGCTCTCGGTCACGCGTGCGGCCTGGGCGCGCTGCGCGGGCGAAGTCGACATGATCGCCGCGTGCCAGGCCAAGACGCAGACCAGGGCGGCCGACCGTGATTAAGCCGAACAGCCTTCGCGCCGCGCTCGCCGACGCGCTCCCGCAGCTCGCCGCGGCCCCCGACCTGCTCGCGGTCTTCATCAACGATGGTCATATCGTCGCGACCGGCACGCACACGCCGTCGTTCGAATACCGCTACGAGTGCGAAATCCTCATCCGCGACTTCATCGGCAGCGCGGACGACGTGATGATTGCCGTCGTCGAATGGTCGCGCGCCAATCAACCGGACCTGGTGACGAACGCGGACCAGCGCCGCGATGGCATGACGTTTGTGGCCGACATCCTGGCGAACAACGCCGTTGACCTGGCGGTCAAGCTGAAGCTGACGGAAAGCGTGGTGGTTGGTGTCAACGAGGATGGAGGCCGAACCGTCGAGCACGTCGACGACTCGGCCGAGGAATGGGTGGCATGATGGACGACCTGCACGCGATCGAGCGATGGGCAGGCGGACTGCTCGCTAGGCTGTCGCCCGCAGCACGCCGGCAACTGTTACGCGAGCTGGGGCGCGATCTGCGCCGAGCGCAACAGTCGCGCATCGCCGCGCAACAGAACCCTGACGGCAGCGCGTACGTCCCCCGCAGAATCAAGCAAGGCGGCAAGGGGTTGCGCGACAAGGCGGGGCGAGTGAAGCGCGGCGCGATGTTCCGTAAGCTGCGCACTGCTCGTTACCTGAAAATCGAAGTCGACAACACGGGGCTCGCAATCGGCTTCGACGACCGCCTGTCGCGCATCGCGCGCGTGCACCAGGACGGCGAGAAGGCCCCCGTCGCACCGCGCGGACCGCTCGTGCAGTATCCGGTCCGTGTCGTGCTCGGCCTTACTCCGTCCGATCGCGAACTCGTGTGCGACCGCCTCTTACGCTACCTGAACCGCTGAATCGCTCGTCGCGGCCAGGCGTGCGGACGCGATCGCGTGATACACCTGGTTCGTCTCGCAGCCGGTCCACGCCAGGCCGGCATCACGCGCAGCGACCAGGAACGTCCCCGATCCGGCGAACAGGTCGCAGACGACGCCGCCGTCAGGCACCAGGCGCACAACCTCTCGCGCCAGCTCGAGCGGCTTCTCGGTCATGTGGCGCTTTGGCAGCGGCAGCCGTACCGGGAACACCCCCGGCAGGTACACGTCACGATCCGGCATCGCGCCGCGGCTGGCCCATACGAGGAACTCGGCCTGCTGCGCGAACCCACCGCGCCGCGGCCGAAACCGGCCGGGCGTCTTGTCCCACACGGCGATGCCACGAAACGTCAGACCGGCGGCCTGTACCACGTCCGTGAGCGTCGCGAGCTGGCGCCAGTCGATGAAGCACGCGAGCAGGCCGCCGGGCTTCAACGCGCGTCGGCATTCGGTCAGCCATGCATGGCACCAGAACGCCCAAGCGCGCTGATCCATGTTGTCTCCCTCGAACTCCTCGTAGACGGCCTTCGTCCTGCTCTCGATGTACTTCTTCGTCGGCGCCTGGGTGCGGGCAGAAAGGTGAAGCCCGCCCGACGCATACGGCGGATCCGTGAACACAAGATCGAGCGAGCGATCGGGCAACGTGCGCGCGAACATGAGCGCGTCCACGTCGTGTAGTCGGTTCAGCATGGGGGCAATTTCCGCGGCGGGCGCGGCGGCAGTCGGTCGTGTCGTCATGGTTCTACGGTTTCGAAATCACGCGCGAGGCAAGCCCGCGCGCGCATGGTGTGTCGATTCACGATTGTCGACGCACCATCGCGTGCGCGGCGGACGAGTGTGACGTACACACCAGCACGACATAGGCGACTGCTCGCTTCGCGCGTGTGCGGCCGGCACCATTGGCGGCATGGATGCGAACGAAATTCAACGGCAGGCCCGCAACGCCGTGCGCAAGGGCACGATTCTCGATGTCGACCACTCGTCCGGCCTCTGCCGCGTCGCGGTCGGCGAGACCGACGACGACGGCCTTCAAACGAACTGGATTCCCTGGCTCGCGCCGGCGGCCGGCAGCACGCGCGAATGGCTCCCGCCGACGCACGGCGAGCAGGTCGTGCTGCTCGGCTCGATGGGCGATTTCGCGCAGGCCGTCGCGCTGCGCGGCATCTTCTCGGACGCTGCGCCCGCACCGGACGATTCGCCGTACACCCACACACGCGTCTACCCGGACGGCGCGCGCGTCAGCTACGACCACGAAACGCACTCGCTCACGGCGGTATTGCCGGCCGGCGCGACCGTGCGCGTTGTCGCGCCCGTCTCCGTGACCGTCGAAACGAAGGACGCGACCCTCAAGGCGGAATCCGTGACGCTCGATGCCGAGCAAACCACTTGCACCGGCGCGCTGCTCGTGAAGGGTGCGCTCGTGTTTGAGTCTGGCATGACCGGCAAGGGCGGCGACGGCGGTGCAACGATGCGGATCGACGGTGCGGCCACCTTCACGCGCGAAGTGACTTCCCAGGGCATCAGCCTGCCGCATCACAAGCACCTTGAACAGGGCGACGGACAACTGGTGAGCGAACCGCAATGAAAGGGATGAACGCGAACACGGGACGCGCGGTTTCAGGCGTCAGCCACCTGTCGCAGTCGGTCGGTCGGATCCTGACGACGCCGCTCGCCACGTGCATTCAACGTCGTTCGTTCGGCTCCGAGCTGCCCGATTTGGTCGACGCGGCGACCAACGGCGCAACGCGCATTCGTATCTATGCGGCCGTCGCAACGGCGCTGATGCGCTGGGAGCCCCGTTTGACCGTCACCCGCGTGCAGCTTGCACCGGACGCTGACGGGGCGTTCGCAGGCCGGCAGCTCGTCGACATTGAAGGCTGGACCGACGAGCGCGACGAGCCCGTTTCGCTGCGCGCGCCGGTATCGGACGGGGTAGCCGCATGAGAACGACACCCATCGACCTGTCGCAACTGCCGGCGCCGAGCATCGTCGATCCGGTCGACTTCGAAACGCTGTTCGCCGAACGCAAGGCGCGCCTGATTTCCCTGTATCCGGCCGACCAACGAGCCGAGATCGCGACGACGCTCGCGCTCGAGTCCGAACCGATGACGCGACTTTTGCAGGAAAACGCGTATCGCGAAGTTCTGCTGCGCCAGCTTGTCAACGACAAGGCACGCGGCATCCTGCTGGCGTATGCGCGCGGTACGACGCTCGACCACATCGCCGCGCTGTTCGATGTGGAGCGCCTGGTCGTCAGTGCCGGCGATCCGGAACACGGTATCGCGCCGGTCTACGAGGACGACGACAACTTGCGCGAACGCGTCCAGCTCGCCCCGCGCGGCTTCTCCGTCGCCGGCCCCGAAGAGGCATACGTGTTTCATGCCCGCGCCGCGGACGGCCGCGTGCTGTCCGCGTCCGCGACCAGCCCCGAACCGTGCGTGATGGTCGTCACGATCCTGTCTCGAGAAGGCGACGGGACCGCCAGCAAAGAGCTGGTCGAGATCGTTCGTAAGGCACTGGAGACGGTGCGCCCGCAGACCGACGAAGTGATCGTGCAGAGCGCGACGATTGTTCGCTACGCAATTCGCGCCACCCTGCGCTTCTTCTCCGGTCCCGATCGCGCCGTTGCGCTCGCGGAAGCGAAGAAGCGCACGGCGAAATTTGCGACAGCCATGCACCGCATCGGTATGGAAGTGACGGTCGACGGTCTGCATGCGGCAATGCGTGTTGCCGGCGTCCAGAAAGTGCTGCTCGACTCGCCGGCGAACGGCGTCGCCGTGACGGGCGATCAGGCGCCGTATTGCACCGGCATCGAGCTGATCGACGGCGGGGTGGCGGATGAATAGCCTGCTCCCCCCGAACGCAACGGTGCTGGAACGACGGATCGCACAGGCCAATGGCGGCATCAGCAGCATCCCGGTCAACATCGGCACGCTGATGGACCCAGACGCGATCCCGCTGGCGTTTCTGCCTTGGCTCGCCTGGCACGTTGGTGTCGAAACATGGAAAGACTACTGGCCCGAACAGGTGAAGCGCGCCCGGGTGAAGGCCGCGATCCGCATCGCGCGCGTGAAGGGGACGGCGGAAGCCGTGCGCCAGGTGTGCGCATCGTTTGGCGCGAACGTCGCGATGCGCGAGTGGTTCGAGATGACACCGCGCGGCAGGCCCGGAACGTTCGAGATTTTGCTGACCGTCGGGAGCCGGGACGGCGTGCCGGCTACGGCCGAATACGTCGCCGACATCCGCGCCGAAGTCGATCGAGCGAAGCGCGGTACCGCGCACTACATTTTCAAGCAGGGCTACGCCGTGACCGGCGCGCAGCGCATCGGCGCCGGCGCGCGCACCGCGGTCTATCACCGCCTGTCCCTCTCGGATATCTGATCATGGCTGGAAACCTGATTCAAATTACAGATGCTGGCCGCGCGGCGCTCGTCGCAGCAGGCAACACCGGAACCGTTGCGCACCAGGTCGTCGAGATTGGTCTCGGCACGGCGCCATTCGCGTTCGACAAGGGCATGACGGCGCTGCCGAACGAGCACAAACGCGTGAAGACGTTCGGGGGCGAGAACGTCGCGCCCGACACCTTGCACGTCGTCATTCAGGACGATTCGACTGACAACTATTCGCTGTATGCGTTCGGCCTGTACCTCGGCACCGGCGTGTTGTTTGGCGTCTACGTACAGAGCACGCCGATCCTTGAAAAGTCACCTGCGGCGATGCTGCTGCTGGCGAGCGACATCGTATTCGCGTCGATCGACGCCGCGCAGCTCCAGTTCGGCCCCGCTACGTTCCTGAACCCGCCGGCGACCACGGAGCGCAAGGGCATTATCGAGCTCGCGACGCAGGCCGAAGTGGACGATGGTAATGACGACACGCGCGCCGTGACACCGAAGACCGCGGCGAAGCGTTACGCCCCGCTGGCCGGCGCGAAGTTCACCGGCCCGGTGAACGTTGCGTTTGACGCCGGTGACAGCCTTGCGCACGTGAGCATCATGCCGCCGAGTGGCGCGCTCGGCCGCCAGTCGCGCGTCCGCCTGTTCGGTACGTTCTCGGCTCCCGCGACGAACACCGAACAGCAGCTTGTCGCGACCGTTTCCGCCGGCTTCGAAGGCGGGGCGTGGGGCAAGCAGTACGTCGACCTCTGGATGAACTCGGATGTCAGCCCGAGCCGTGTCGTGCGGGTGACGCTCGGTGGCGTCAGGATCGCCGGCGACGTGGAAGCAACCGGCGATGGCCATGCGCGTGGTCTGTACCTTGACGGCGGCGCCGGCTCACTCTCGACGCTTTGTTTCCTATCCGGCGGCAAAGCCCGGTTCTCGATCTTCAAGGACGATGCCGCGGAAGACGGCACCGGCGCAGGTAGCAACTTGCGTATCAACGGCATTGCCGACGACGGCAAAACCCAGGACACCGCCCTGATGATTAACCGCTCGACGCTTGCCGTGACGTTGCCGAAGCGCCTGGTCGTCGGCTCAAAGATCGACGACGGCGCATCGGCGCTTCAGGTGACGGGCAGCATCTCGGTCAACCGCGCTGCGGGCGAAGGACGACTGGCGCTCGGTCAGAACGATGGCTACTTCTACGGAAACACGGACGGGGTTGGTTTCTGGTCCAAAACGGGCGGCCTGGTCGACTACCTATTCGCCTCGAAGACTTTGCGAGTCAACGGCTCGCCGGTCTGGACGGCCGCGACCGTCGACCCGCTCGACAAGACCAAGGGCGGCACGATGGCCGCCGACCTCGCGTTTGCGCCTGACAAGCGCCTCGCCCTCGCGGACGGAAGCCGCAGCAATCCGTCGTTGACCTTCGCGAGCGACCGGGATACGGGCCTCTATCACACGGGCGATGGTGGTTTCGATATCGCCTGCAACGGTCAGACCGTGCTGCGATTCGCGCCGTCGATCGCCGCGTTCGACCAGGCGGTGACGGCGCCTACGCCGCCGGCCGGCGACCGCTCGACGCGGCTCGCCACGACGGAATGGGTGCTGGCCGCCCTCTCGACGACGGCGATCGGTCAGGTCGTTTTCGAAATCCGCTCGACGGTGCGCGCCGGCTTCCTGAAAGCCAATGGCGCTGTGGTGAGTCGCGCCGACTATCCAGCGTTGTGGGCGTACGCGCAGGCGAGCGGCGCGCTCGTTTCAGATGCCGATTGGGGGAATCGTCGATGGGGTTGCTTCGGAATGGGAGATGGCTCGACGACGTTTCGCCTTCCGGAGCTTCGGGGCGAATTTCTTCGTTGTTGGGATGACACACGCGGCATCGACAGCAATCGCCAAATCGGATCACAGCAGGACACCGCGAACCTTTCGCACTCGCACGGCGCTTCGGCATCGGCGGGCGGTGATCACGTGCATTCGGCCTGGACCGATGCGCAAGGCAATCACCAACATCACGGCTGGACCGGTGGTGGGGGCGAGCACCAACACGTTGTGCCGTTCGGGCAGCATCAGAACTCGTTCACCCCGCCCTGGGGAACGGATGGCGACAACAATCGATTCGGCGCGCAGTCCGAAGACTGGGACAACAAATGGTTCCTCACCAGCCCATCCGGCGGCCACGCCCACGAGTTCATGACGGAATGGAACGGCAATCACGGCCACAACATCGGCGTCAGCTGGGCCGGCAACCATACCCACAACATCACCGTCAACGCAGATGGCGCTAATGAAGCACGGCCGCGCAACGTCGCGCTACTCGCCATGATTCGCGCCTACTAACTTGGACCTCGAAACATGCTAATTCACCACTACAGCCCGGCGACCGGCGAATACCAGAGCAGCGGACAACCCGACGCTGACCCGCGCAATGACTCTCGCTGGCTTGTCCCGGCATCAGCGACAGTCGAAACGCCGCCACCTCGCACGCCGACGACATGGCCGTTCTACCGTGACGGCGCCTGGCTCCTGCTGCCGGACTATCGCGGCCGTGTCTGCTACCGGACGGACACCGGCGAGCCCGTTGAAATCGCCATCGCAGGCAAAACCCCTGACGACCTCGGCCTCACGACCGAGCCGCGACCGTCGCAACGTCACGCGTGGATCGACGGCGCATGGACCGTTCCGCTGGAGCTGATCGAACGCGAAAAGCGCGATGCTGCGATGGCCGAATTCACGCGGCTGATGGAAATCGCGCGCAAGGCGAACACCGGCAAGGCGGATGCGTTCGCCGCCGGTCTGCTCGACGACGAAGGCAGCTACTACTTCAAAGCCTGGTCGGCATACCAAATGGCGCTCGTCGCGGCGATCGAGGCCCCCACCTTCCCTCATGCGGTGAAGTGGCCCGAAACGCCGGCGCGCTACGTGCCGCCGGCGATCGCACCGGCCGACCCGAACGACAAGGCCCCCGCGCAAGCGGCTTGATTCATACCGGGCATTTCCCGGTTCCTCTCACTCATAGCTACAGGAGTCGCACACCATGCCGCAGGACTACCACCACGGCGTACGCGTCATCGAAATCAACCAGGGCGGCCGGCCCATCCGCACGGTCTCCACGGCCGTGCTCGGCATCGTCTGCACCGGCGCCGACGCCGACCCGGCGACGTTCCCGCTCGACACGCCGGTGCTGCTAACAAACGTCGTCGCAGCGCTCGGCAAGGCTGGTACGAAAGGCACGCTGCGCCGCACGCTCGACGCGATCGGCAAGCAGACGAAGCCGATTACGGTCGTCGTGCGCGTCGCAGAGGGAAAGACCGACGACGAGACCACCTCGAACGTCATCGGCGCCGTGACGGCCGATGGCAAATACACCGGCATGAAGGCGCTGCTCGCCGCGCAATCGAAGCTCGGCGTGAAGCCGCGCATCCTCGCGGCGCCCGGCCTCGACACGCAGCCCGTCGCCGCGGCCTTCGCGACGATCGCACAGTCGCTGCGCGCGTTCGCATACGTCGGGGCGCACGGCTGCAAGACGAAGGAAGAGGCAAGCGCCTACCGCAAGCAGTTCGGTCAGCGTGAAATCATGGTGATCTGGCCGGACTGGCTCGGCTGGGACGACGTGGCGAACGCGACCGTCACCATCCCGGCGCCGGCGATCGCCGCCGGGCTACGCGCCAAGATCGACAACGATATCGGCTGGCACAAGACGCTCTCAAACGTCGTCGTCAACGGCGTGACCGGCATCAGTGCGGACGTGTCGTGGGATCTGCAGGATCCGGCCACGGACGCGGGCTATCTGAATGAACACGAAGTAACGACGCTCGTGAATCGCAACGGCTTCCGCTTCTGGGGCTCGCGCACGTGCGACGCCGATTCGAAGTTCTTCTTCGAGAACTACACGCGTACCGCCCAGGTAATCGCCGACACGATCGCGGAAGCGCAGATGGGCGTCGTCGACGGCCCGCTGAACCCGTCGCTCGCGCGCGACATCATCGAGAACATCAACGCGTGGTTCCGCGGCCAGGTGGCGAACGGCTACCTGATCGGCGGCGGCGCCTGGTACGACCCGGAGCCGAACACCACCGCCGAGCTGACGTCGGGCGGAACCTACATCGACTACGACTACACGCCGGTGCCGCCGCTCGAAAACCTCAAGCTGCGCCAGCGCATCACCGATCGCTACCTCGCCGACTTCGCCGCGCGCGTGTCGGCATAACCAGGAGTAAGACACATGGGTATGCCCCGAAAACTCAAGGGCTTCAACCTCTTTCAAAACGGCTCGAACTTCGTCGGCCAGGTGAAGGAAGTCACGCTGCCGAAGCTGACGCGCAAGATGGAGGACTACCAGGGCGGCGGCATGAGCGGCCCGGTTCCGATCGATCTGGGCCAGGAGGCGATTTCGCTCGAATGGACGTGCGGCGGTTTCATGGTGGAAGTCGTCCGACAGTACGGCATCACGACGCACGACGGCGTACAGCTTCGTTTCGCCGGCGGCTACCAGCGGGAGGATTCGAAATCCGTCGACTCCATCGAAATCGTCGTGCGCGGTCGCCACAAGGAAATCGACATGGGATCGGCCAAGCCGAAGGAAGACACCGATTTCAAAGTGACCACGGCCGCCAGCTACTACAAGCTGTCCATCAACGGCCAGGACCTGATCGAGCTGGATTTCATCAACATGGTCGAACGCATCAACGGCAACGACCTGCTCGACTCGTTGCGCCAGGCCATCGGCATGTAACGCTCCGCCCGCGCACGCCGCGGGCAACTCACACCCGAAACCAACACCAGGACATTCACCATGACGGACCTCACCACCACTCTCGACAGCGGCGCCGAACTCGACCAAGACGCAGCCACCACGCACACGCTCGACACGCCGATCGTGCGTGGTGAGCAGACCATCACGCGCATCACTCTCGCGAAGCCGAACGCTGGCGCGCTGCGCGGCACGTCGCTCTCGGCCCTTGTGAACCTCGATGTCGACGCGCTGCGCAAGGTGTTGCCTCGCATCAGCACGCCAACGCTTACCGAGATGGACGTCGCGACGATGGACCCCGCCGACCTCGTGTCATTGGGGGGGATCTTCGCGGGTTTTTTGATGCCGAAGGCGGTCAAAGCGAGCATGGAATCCCAGAACGCGTAGAAGACGCGATGGCAGATATCGCGACGGTGTTCGGCTGGACACCGCGCGATATGGACGGATTCGGCCTGGCTGAATTGATGGACTGGCGCGAGCGCGCGCGGATACGAAGCGGAAACGAGTAACGATGGACAACGCCCTGAGACTGCGCGTCATGTTCGACATGATCGACAACATGACGAGGCCCATGAAAAACATCCTCGCCGGCAATAAGGGGCTCGCCGAATCGCTGACGAGGACGCGCCGCGAGCTGGGCGAGATGGCGAAAACGCAGAAGACCATCGGCACGTTTCGACAGATGCGTGGGGATCTGACCGCGACCGCCTCGCAGTTGAACTCCGCGCGCGAGCGGGTCGCGCAACTGGCTCGGACACTACGCACGACCAGCCAGCCATCGCGCCAGATGATCGCCGATTTCGAACGGGCGAAGCAGGCGGCGTCGCGTCTGGCGCATGAGCACGATACGCAAGCGGCCCGCGTGCGCGCGCTGCGCGCGCAGCTCGCCGGCGCAGGTATCGACACTCGCAATCTCGCGCAACACGAGCGCGAGCTGCGGGCGAGTATGGCGTCGTCCACGGCAGCATTGGAACGGCAGACCCGCACACTCGCCGAGCTTGCCGCGCGAACCGAGCGCCTTGCCGCTGCCCGCGAGCGCATGAATAGGACGCGGGAACTCGCCGGTGCGATGGCCGGCACCGGAGCCAAGATGATGGCCGGCGGCGCCGCCGTCGGCGCGCTGACGCTCGCGCCGGTCGCTGCTTACGCGCAGGCAGAGGATTCGGCGACGCAACTTGCAAGTGCGCTGATGCGCGCCGGCAGCATCGTGCCCCCCGAATTCGAGAAAATTAACGCCCTTGCGATGAAGCTCGGCGACCGGCTGCCCGGCACCACCGCCGACTTTCAGGACATGATGACCATGCTTACTCGGCAGGGCATCAGTGCACAAACAATCCTTGGTGGTATGGGCGAGGCGACGGCCTATCTTGCCGTACAGCTCAAGAAGATGCCGAAGGAAGCCGCCGAATTCACGGCGAAACTTCAGGACGCAACGCGCACGACTGAAAAAGACATGCTGTCCCTGGTCGACGTGATCCAGAAGGCGTACATGCTCGGCGTCGACGACAACAACATGCTGAACGGGTTCGCAAAGCTCGGCCCCGCGATGGACACGATCAAGCAGAAGGGGATCGAAGGCGCGAAGGCCCTTGCGCCGCTGCTCGTGATGGCCGACCAGTCCGGCATGGAAGGGAGCGCGGCCGGCAACGCCTATCGAAAGGTGTTCCAGCTCGGCATGGACTCGAAGAAAGTCGCGAAGGCAAACAAGCAACTCGCGCCCGCGCAACGACTCGACTTCACGAACGGCAAGGGCGAGTTCGGCGGCCTCGACAAAATGTTCGCCCAGTTTGACAAGCTCAAAGGGTTGACCACGCAAAAGCGCCTCGGGGTGATGAAGGAGATTTTTGGCGACGACGCCGAAACGTTGCAGGTGATCTCCCTGATGATCGAAAAGGGGAAGGCCGGCTATGAAGAGGTGCACGGAAAGATGGCCGCGCAAGCCTCGATGCAGGAGCGCGTGAACAAGCAGCTCGGCACGCTCAAGAACCTATGGGAAGCGGCCGGCGGCACGTTCACGAACGGCCTGGTCGCGTTGGGCGAGGCGATCGCCCCCGAAGTAAAGAGCGTTGTCGAATGGCTCGGGAATATGGCCGAGCGCATGGGCGCGTGGGCTCGCGAAAATCCGAAGCTCACGAACGGTCTGATGAAGGTCGCGGCGATCCTGGCGATTGTGATGATCGCGATGGGCGGTTTGCTTGTCGTCCTCGCCGGCATCCTCGGCCCGCTCGCGCTCGTTCGATTCAGCCTGGCGCAGCTCAGCTTCCAGGGCTGGCTGATGAATCAGCGGTTAGGCCCCAGCGCCGGGGTGTTCGGGCGACTCTCGAGCGCCGCAACGCGCATGCGCGCCTCCCTGGTCTCAGCGTGGCGCGCATCGTCGCCGAGCGCCGTCATGACGTCGCTGAAGCAGTGGGGCCAGTCGGTCGCGTCGTCGATGCGAGGCGGCTATCGTGCGGTTCGGCAATACACCGCCCAGGTTTGGGCGGCCGTGGCCGCACAGGTGGCCGCGTCGCGTACAGCCCTCGCCTCGCGCTGGACGGCCGCGCGGCAATACATCGGCCGCCGGGGCGTGTCCGGTATGTCCGCTGATGCGGTCCGCGGCGCAGGCCGCCTGATCAAAGGAGGTGCCGCGGGCGCAATCCGAGGCGTCGGTGCGGCGCTAGGTGGCCTCGGTCAAACGCTGCTGTTCGTCGGACGCCTCGCACTCATGAACCCGATTGGGCTTGCCATTACCGGGATTGCATTGGCGGCCCTGTTGATCTTCCGGTACTGGGAGCCGATCAAGGCGTTCTTCTCAGGCTTCTGGCAAGGGTTGACCACCGGGCTGAAGCCGCTTGCGCCCCTCTTCGGCCGCGTCTTCGGCGTCCTGGGCGCGATGTTCGAACCACTCAAGCCGGCGTTCACCTGGCTGATGAATGCCGTCAAGGGCGTGTGGAACTGGATCACCCGCCTGTTGGGGCCTGTCGACTCCAGCAAGGAAAGCCTGGACAAAGCGAGCGAGGCGGGCAAGGGCTTCGGGGAATGGCTCGCAAACATCGTGGTCAAGGCCGCCGAAGTCGCCGCGAAGATGATCGAGTTTGGCGCGAACCTCATTTCCGGCCTGGTCAACGGGATCACCAACGGCCTGGGGGCCGTGAAGGATGCGATTACGAACGTCGCCAGCTCGACTGTCGCGTGGTTCAAGGAAAAGCTGGGGATTCACAGCCCCAGCCGCGTGTTTACCGAGCTGGGCGGCTTCATTGGCGAAGGTGCGGCGGTCGGCATGGAGGGCGAGCAGCGCAGCGTCGCGCGCGCCGCGCTCGGCCTCGCCACGGCTGCCGTGACCGGGTTCGGATCGCCCGCTCTGTCAGCGGCCACGCCGGTCGTGCAACCAACGGTGCCGATCGATCGACGCCCCCCGATCGCGGCCGCAGGATCGGCCGCCGTACCGGTCACGCCCGCCGGGCCTGCCGCATCCTTCGTCATCAACATCTACCCGCAGGCCGGCGACGACCCGCGCGCCATCGCGCGCGCCGTTGCTGCTGAACTTGACCGCCGCGAGCGCGCGCAGCGCGGCCGCGCCGGCGCTCGCTTGACCGATTAACCTCTCTGGAGTGCCATACCTATGCTGATGTCGCTGGATCAATTCGTGTTCAGCATCACGACCGCGCCATTCCACGAACTGAAGCGGCGCCGAAGCTGGAAGCATTCGCGGCGATCGCGCGTCGGCGCGCGCGACTCGTCACAGTACGTCGGCCAGGGCGACGACGGGGTGTCGCTTGACGGCATGGTCGTACCCAACCAGATTGGCGCCATTGCCTCGATTGACGAGCTCGCCAGGATGGCCGACTTCGGCGACGCGTACGTTCTAGTCGACGGGGTGGGCAACGTCTACGGCGCATACGTCATCGCCGCGCTTGACGAGACGCAGCGGCACCACACTCCGGAAGGCATCCCGCGACGGATCGAATTCACGTTGACGCTCGAACGCGTCGACGACAGCGCGATGCGCGTCGAACAGAACGCCGTAGAGAACGACGAGACGGACGACCAGGCCGGCGGAGAGACGGACGCTGGTGCAAATCTGGAGGAAACGACATGACCACCCGCGCGACGGAACGCCCGACCGCGTTCGGCCGCCGTGCCGGGAGAATCCAGCCTGTGGCCGACTATCGCATCACCATGGCGGGCCGCGACATCTCGCAGCGCTTTCAGCCTCGTCTTGTATCGTTGACCCTCTCCGAATCGCGGTCCGATGAAGCGGACACCATCGACCTGACGCTGGACGATTCGCGCGGCGACCTGGCGCTGCCGAAACGTGGCGACGAGATCAAGGTGTCGCTCGGCTGGCTCGGCGAGCAGCTCGTGGACAAAGGCACCTTCACCGTGACCGAATTCGAGCACAGCGGGGCGCCCGATACCCTTGTCGTGCGCGCACGATCTGCATCGATGTCGAACGGCATGCAGGAGCGCCGGGAGAAAAGCTGGCACAAGCAGACGATCGGGTCTATCGTCCGCGCGATCGCTGCGCGTTACAAGCTGGCGCCGGCAGTCGGCGATGCGCTGGAGAAGATCGCGATCGCCCACATCGACCAGACGCACGAAAGCGACATGTCATTTCTAACGCGCCTGGCGAAACGCTACGACGCGGTGATGAACGTGAAGGACTTGCGACTGCTGTTCATGCCGATCGGCACCGGCAAGACGGTCAGCGGGAAGGCGTTCCAGGAATTGAACTTGACGCGCGCTGACGGTGACTCGCACCGCTATCACGTGTCGGAACGTGAGAACTATGCGGCCGTGCGCGCGCACTACCATTCGAACGGCAAGGCGAAGCGAAAATCGGTGATCGTCGGCGGGCAGAACAACAAGAATGCGAAGGTGCTACCGGAGGACTATGCGACCGAGGCCGAAGCCCGCGCCGCAGCCCAAGCCGAATACAACCGGATGCAGCGCAGCCAGGCGACGATGAGCTATTCGCTCGCGCGCGGCCGTGCGGATCTGTTCCCAGAGATGCCGGTGACGCTATCCGGCTTCAAACCGGAGATTGATGCGACGCCCTGGCTCGTGAAGCAGGCAACGCACACGCTCGATGGCGACGGCGGGTTCGCGTCGTCACTGGAGCTGGAAATGCGCGACGATCCGACGACCGACCGACACCGTTCGCACTTCAAGAAAGGCAGTCGATAAAGAAAAAGCGGCCAGCGCTGCAAGCACTGGCCGCCGTGTATTCCGGTGATCACTCGTCGCCGGCCGTCAATTCACCTGGTCGGCGCGGCCGGCACTCATTCCCTGCCACACACACCCAGGTACGCGCGTCGATGTATTGTTTCATCGCGCTATCGCCACCGCTTATTTTTCCAAGGCCGTCGCACTCTTTCCGGCCGCCGCGAAATGCGAAGCCTTGAGCGCCGATCTCGTTACGCACCTCGATGCTCGTGATCGAAGCGGCCCCCCAGCCAGTGCGCGCATTGTTCCAAAGCGGCAGGCAAACGCCCATAGAAACGATGCTCGAGTAGATGTGGCGCGTGACGACCGGCCGCTTCACGTTGATCTTGAGCGCCCCGCCATCGATCGCGGCCGAAGTGATGGAGAAAGACGTGAGGCTCTTTTGCAGGTCGGCCGGCAGTTGTCCGGCTTGAGCATTGAACGCGCTCGATATGGTGATGAAGGCAATTGCAAACACACCGCACACGCGACGCACCCCGGAACAGGCCATTTCCGATCCTTTTTTGTTGGGAAATTGAAAGCGCCGAAGGTAGCACACGCTCGTACTCGTCGACGTGACTCAGCTCGATTTCCCGGCCCCGCCGGCGTCCTGGTAATCCGCGGCGCAGTCACTGGATTGGGCCAGCGCAGCGCTGGCCGCACGCAGGTTCGTCATCGCCTGAAGGGCGGCTTCAAGCACTTGCCCGACCGACAGCATCGCGTTGTCGATCGCGGCGCGCGCGTCGGCCCGCTCGCGCTCGATCATGTCCGACCGGTATCGTGCCGGGAACATCGACAACCCGCGCGCGTCCGCGAGATGATCGACGGCCATCGGCACGCCGGTCATGCCGTTGTTGTGCTTCACATCGCTGTTCATTCTTCGGTCCCTCTCAAACTCGTTCTCGACCCGATGACGTGCCACACGACGCGATCGCCTCGGAATTCTCCGCGTCGTCAATGTCACCGGCTTTCAGGATGCTAACTCAATACTGTATGGATATACAGTATTGAGGCGAGCCAAGGCGACGGGCGCGGACGCGCGCCGGCGCGCCGAGCTGTCGCCTGGCGGCCACGGGAATTGAATTGAGAACGGGAACTGTCGTCGCGCGTGCGCAACGACGTGTGCCTCGATGGCGGGGCCGAGTCTGCCCTGCAGGATCAACGCGCGCTTGCCTGATTCCGGGCGCCGGCTACTTCTTCGTGTCCTTCGCCGCGCGCTCGTCGCGCAGCCGCTGAACCTCTGCCATCGCGCGCTCGACGTTCTCGGCCGTGCGCTGGTCGAGCGCCGCGCGGCGATTCTCGGGCAGGCGTTTCGCGCGCCGCGGCGTCGGATCCTGGACCATCGAGCCGGTCGTGATGCAGCTCGCCACGAACGCCTGGAGCGCTGCCTTTCCGGCTTCGTTGAGCTGGCGATAGCTTTCGACCAGTTCCTGTTCATCGCCGATCGGCGCGTCGTGACCGCCCTGTTCACCAGCGGCGTCCCTTCTGCCGAGCAGGATGAACAACACGTCGACGCCGAGCCCAGCAACCGCAGTCAGGTACTTGGCATCCGGCGATCGCTCGTCCGACTCGTAGTTCGATTGAGCGCGTCGCGCCACCCCTCCCACCGCTGCGAATTCGTCTTGGCTCAGCCCAAGCCGCAAGCGTTCTTCACGCAAGCGCGAACCTATCGTGTTCATTTGCACCCACAAATTATTGACGTGCTCGTTTGAGCCCATTACACTGGCCTTACCGTAACGCAAGACTAACTAGCAAAGTATACAGACCATGACCACGGCCAAAGGCCCGCGCCGTTCGCCGCGCGGCACCATGTCGGACAAGCCCGTATACGTCGGGCTGACCCCCACCGAACGCGACGAGCTCGAGCAGCTCGCCACGCAGCGCAACCGCTCGATTTCCAGCATGGCGCGCGAACTGATCCGCATCGGCGCGCAGCACCTGCGCGCCCTCCCCGCGCCCCGTTCCCGTACTGCACGCCGTTGATTGAGGAGCACGCATGTATCCCGATCCCAAGCGCGTTCGCAACAACAAGCACACCGTCCGATTCGACGACTACGAACAGGCCGTTCTCACGGCCCTGGCGAACTACCAGGGCGAGCAGCTCTCCGTGATGATCCGCGAAATCGTGATGCGCGAAGCGACTACCGTGCTCGCCGAACGCAACGCCTCAATTCTGGAGCGCGTCGGCGCCTGAACGAAGGCACCGATACGCCAACTATGAGTAGCTCCACCGATGCCCGAAACCAGCACGGAAATTTCCCTCTCGGACGCCGAGCTCGATGTGCTGGAACGCGTGCGCCTGCAGCACGGCTTGCCGTCCATCGAGGCGACGGCCGAGTGGCTCGCGAAGCGTCGTTTGCGCCGCACCACCAAGCAGATGAACGGCCGCGGCCGCGCCCTGTATCTCGTCCGGAGTAAGTCGAAATGCGAATCCTGAACCGCTGCCCGCACTGCCGTACACGCGCGATCGCGCGCAGCAGCCGCGAGATGTCGCTGACCTTCCGCGAAGTCACGTACCAGTGCAACAACCCCGAGTGCGGCCATACGTACGTCGTGAACATGGAGTTCGCCCGCACGCTGTCGCCGTCCGCAACGCCGAATCTGGCGCTGAACCTGCCGCTCTCGCCGCACGTGCGCGAACGCCTCGCGCAGCAGCTCGAGCTGCCCGTCTAGCGCTCTAACCCGCTCCCCCCTGTTTCCCCTCGCATCGTGCCTATCAGGCGCGAGGGGCTTTTTTTGCCCGAAGAAAAGGAGATTTGCATGGCCACACTCGCCTCTACCTCCGTCGTGATGCCGTTCGATCTGGCCTCTTTGCCCCCCGGCAAACGCCGCGAATACCTGCGCGTGCTGTGGCGCGCCGACATCGACCCGGCCGTGTTCGTCGGCACCGCCCACCGGCTCGGCTACACGCTGGGCTGTCGTTGGGACGACGACGCCGGCATGCCCGTCCTGACACCGATCGTCCTGCACTGAACCGATGCGCGCGCCCCTCACCGACATCGATTTGCGCGCGACCTGGCACCGCCTGCGCATGGCCGGCAACTTCGACGAGTCGATGCGGCATCGAGCCGTTCGCCTCGCCGTGGAATCCGCGGCGCGCGCGTTGCAGGACCGCGACCAAGCCCGATTGCGACGCACGCTCGACGTGAAGCGCCGTGCGGCAAACGACCTCGACGACTAACCCACCCGCGCCGGACATCGGCGCACTGACAAGGAATCTCACCATGAAGGCATACGTTTTTGGCGTTGGCGTGCTGCTGATGCTCTCGTTCTCTCTCGCCGGCATGACTGGCACGGCCGCCGGCGCGCTCCGACGTTTCGACCTTCGGTTCAGGCCGCTGCTGTCGCTTGCGATCGCCGCCGGCACGCTCGTCGCGCTGATTGCGGCGTTGGCCTGGTCTGTTCCGCCGCGGGGATAACACCATGCCCCATCACATGACGTTTGGTGAAGATCCCTACGCCGAAGGCTACGACGCCGCGCAGGCTGGCCTCTCGTCCCTCGATTGCCCCTACGCCGCCGCATCACATCCACAGGAGCGCGCTCACTGGTTGAGCGGCTACGCCGAGTGGGAACGCCGCACTTTCATGGACACAAACAGGGAGACGCGCACATGAACCACCACGACAACGCCACGCCGCACGACGCACTACTGCGGGCCGCCATCGCAGCGGCAGCCGACGCGCTGCGCTTCGACAACCGCCCCGGCAGCGTCGCCCGGCAATGCACGCTTGGCCTGTTCGTCGCTGCCCTGAGCGACCGCCTCGCCCTCGCCTTTCCGCAGTCCGCCGACGCACTCAAGGCGATCGTGTTCAGCCCGGCGACCCGCGGCAACCCGACCGAAACACCCCTGCAGCAATACACGCAAGACCAGTAACAATGGCTACGATCGACGAACTGAAACAACGCATCGACCTGCACGACCTCGCCGACCGCCTTGGCATGAAGCGCGGCCGCGGCGGCGACAAGGCGCTCTACCACTCGCCGCAGCACGACGATAAAAGCCCGTCGCTGTCGATCTACGTGAACCACCCGAAGCACGGCACGGGCTGGCGCGACCACAGCGCCGACGCCGGCGGCTCGTGCATCGACCTGGTGATCCACGCCCGCGGCGGATCCGTCGCCGACGCCGTGCGCTTCCTGCACGATGCCTACGGCATCCCGCTCGATCGGCCGGCGCCGGCCGAGCGCCGCGAGAAATCGACCGTCGAGTACATCGCCGATCGCTGTCTCGCGGAACGCGATCGCGTGCGCGAATACCTCGGCGGCCGCGGCATCGCCGCCGCGGCGATCGACGCCGCGATCACCGCGCGCTCGCTCGGCTTCAACACCTGGACCAGCTCGAAGGTCGCCGCCGGCGAAGTCGGCCACGCCGGGCCGGCCGCTGCGTTCATCGTGCGTGCGTCAGGCGACGCACGCGTCGTCGCGGTCGACATGCGCTACGTCGACCCCGCGCTGAATGGCGGCGTCAAGACGCAGACCCAGGGCGACAAGGCCGGCTTCGGCTGGACCGCCGACCCTCGCCGGCTCGACAAGGCGAAGCGCGTGTTCGTCGTCGAAAGCGCGATCAATGCGCTGTCGATCGACACCTGCGCGCTACCCGGCGCTGCCGCGCTCGCGCTGCGCGGCCTCGCGAACGTCGACGGCATCGACTTCGCGTTCCTGCGCGGCAAGCAGGTCGTGATCTGCCTGGACAACGACGAGCCGTTCGCGGACAACCACCCGCGCGCCGGCCGGCGCCCCGGCCCGGAAGCTGCATGGGCGCTCTACGAGCGGCTCACGGCGCTGAACATCAGCGCCGTGCTCGTCGACCAGGCCGGCTGGCTCGCGGACCTCGCGGACGGCGAGACAACGCAGAAGCCCATCAACGACGTGAACGACTACCTGCAACTGCGCGGCCCGGCCGAGCTGCAGCGCGCGCTCGACCAGCTCGAACCGTGGCTGATCGCGGGCCTGGCCGGCGACAGCACGCGCCGCGGCCGGCCGCGCATCTTCCTGCCGTCGCACGACTTCGCGCAGTACTGGCGCTTCCGCACGCGGCCGGACTTCACCAGCTACATCACGAAGATGGACCGCAACGAGGAATCGGGCGCCGAAACGCCCGTGATGACGGATCTGTGTGGCTTCCGCATCGCCGGCATCAGCCGCGTGTCGGTCGCGAGCGCGACGTCGACGATGACGGGCGACGCCGACCAGGCGCCGACCGTCTACTTCGCCGTGTCGGTACAGGCGCCGCGCCACGGCGCGCAGCTGATCCGCCGCGTGATGCTCGACGACCAGCTCCACAACGTCGACCAGTGGGGCAAGTTCGGGCCGATCTGGGCGCCGGCGCCGTTCAAGCGGATGGTTAACATCCTCGAGCGCGGCGCCGACCTCGGCGCGCGCCAGGCCGCGAACTTCGTCGGGCTCGCCTGGCGCGACGGCCGGCTGATCGTCAACGAAGGCCCGGACTGCTACTTCACCGAAGCCGACAAGCAGTGCCCGTATCACAACCTGACGTTCCCGACCGGCCCGGCCAGCGACGCGCGCCGGGTCATCGCAGCGTACCAAACGACGTTCAAGCAGAACGCCGCGACGATCCCGCTCGTGTGGGCGCTTGGCGGCCACCTGAAGGCGCTGCTCGGCTTCTGGCCGCACATCACGATCCAGGCGAACAAGGGCGCGGGCAAGTCGACGCTGATCAAGCGGCTCGAACGTTCGCTCGCGTTCACGATGTTTTCGGGGCAGTCGCTGCAGACCGAGTTCCGGCTGCTGACCAGCATCAGCCACACGAGCCACCCGGTCGGCTGGGAAGAACTGTCGGCGCGCCGGCAGGACGTGATCGACAAGGCGGTCGGCCTGTTGCAAGAGAACTACCAGTACACGGTGACTCGCCGCGGCACCGACATGACGGAATACCTGCTGTGCGCGCCGGTGATGCTGGCCGGCGAGGACGTGCCGGTGCGCAGCCTGCTCGGCAAGCTCGTGCGCACCACGCTGACCGGCAAGCGCGGCCCGCTGCTGCCGGACGACCTGCCACGCTTCCCGGTGCGGCAGTGGCTCGAATTCCTGGCCGGCCTGGACAAGCGTGCGGTGCTCGACCAGTACGCCAGCCTGCGGGACAGGGCGCTGGCCAACTGCCGCGCGAGCGGCGAGGACGACGGCGCCAAGCGGATGGCCGGCAACTATGCAGCCGTTGCACTCGCCTGGCGCTACCTGTGCGAGTTCGCCGGTCTGGACCCGAGCGACGGCGACTTTCCGCGTGATCTTCTCGCTGAGATGAACGGCCACGTCGCCGAGACGAG
This sequence comes from Burkholderia sp. SRS-46, assembly GCF_004343775.1. Lineage (GTDB taxonomy): Bacteria > Pseudomonadota > Gammaproteobacteria > Burkholderiales > Burkholderiaceae > Burkholderia. Next base: position 177,389 of record NZ_PTXL01000007.1, read on the forward strand.
CGCCGATCGGGAGCCGTGGGTATGGATCATGGAAACGGTGCTGTCCGAAATCGACGGCGGCAACTACAAGCATCCGTTCACGTTCGACACCGTCGACGGCGAGTTCTGCCTGCTGCTGCGCACCGGGCACGTGATGGACCACATCGCCCACACGAGCGCGTTGCGCGACAAATGGAACGGCTTGCCCGTGAAGTCTGATCGCGTGTTCAAGACGCAGCTCAAGCACGCCGGCGTCGTGGTCGGTGAGAAGGAGGTCGAGCGCCGGATCTACACCCGCCGCGTGCCATACCTCACGCCGATTTCGCTCGAGCGCCTGGCCGCGTTCGGGCTGCACGTGTCCATCCGTGAAGATCTGGCGACCGACGCGACCGAGCAGCGAGGCCGTGCATGACGCCCTCTCAGTCGATGCAGCCGCCGTGCGGCCCTACGCCTTCCCTCATTCTTTCCGGCCGCGTAGCGGCCCTGTATTCGGGTTTCCGGTGCGTGCGTCGATGCGCGCAGCAATCGGCGCACGTCGTCACGCGGCCGCCGTGCTGTCCGCTTCCCCCCGTACCCCCCGCAAGTCGAAACGGCTGGGCAACAGCGCGAGCCGAGAGGACCGGGGGCCGCGCGGGCGTTTTTTTCCACAGGGACCGGGCAGGCAGCACACGCGAATCGTGGTTTTCGGGGGTGCCCGCTCGTAAGTCTTTGATTATTGAGAAGAGTACCGCCACGAATGGTATTCGAATTGCCACTAGTCAGGCCGCTTTTGCCATTAGTCCGTTTTTTGCGCCGGCCACCGCCGCCCCTTTCTTCCTTCTCTCTAATTCATTGAAAAAGAAGAAGAAAGAAGGCGAAGAAGGTGCAGCCATAGGCCGGAATCGGTCGCCACGAGTTGTATGCGTTTTGCCATCAATCACCGACGCTGCCTATTTTTTGGGCCACGAGTTTTTCCGGTTGCCATCCTTGAATGATGGCAATTGATGGCACACACAATCCTTAAAAATCAAATGGTTATGGAAAACTCAGGTGCTAACCATCAATCCACGAGTTGCGCTGCGTGCCCCCCCTCCATGGACGTACAAATAGCGACCGTCGACCTGCATGGCGCGGCGGCGATCCTCGGCGCCCATCCCGAAACGGTGCGCCTGAAAGCCAAAGCCGGCGCGCTGCCGGGCCGCAAGGTGGGCAAGCGCTGGATGTTCTCGATAGTTGCCCTGCAGCGCTACCTCGCCGGAGAATGGCTCCCGCGAGTTGTGCAGGGCGATCAACAGGAGGAAGTTGAACCATGTCGCTCTACAAACGGAAGACCAGCCCGAACTGGCAATACAAGCTGTACCCCCCTGGCGGCGGAACGCCGGTACAGGGAAGCACTGGCACCAGCAACAAAGAGCAGGCGCAGGAATTCCACGACCGCCTGAAGGTGGATCTGTGGAACCAAGCGCGGCTTGGCACGAAGCCGCGCTACACCTGGAACGAGGCCGTCGTCCGGTACGTCGCCTTGCGCGAAGGGCTCCCGAGCCTGGAAACGTCGAAGATTCACCTCCGCTGGCTCGACCGGCACCTGTCCGGCGTCGCGCTGGCCGACATCGACCGCAACCGGATTGACGCGATCGCCCTGGAGAAGCGCCGCGAGCCTCTTGTAATCCGCACGAAGCGCGGACTTGTGACGACCGACCGGACGGCCAGCGCGAGCACGGTGCGCCGCGTGATCGGCGTGTTGAAGGCCGTGCTGAACGCGGCCGTCGAGTGGGAATGGCTGAACCGCGCGCCGGTGACAAAGCGCGCGAAGGTCACGCAGAAGCGCATCCGCTTTCTGACGCCGGCGGAGGCAGAGCGGCTACTGGCCGAGCTGCCCGACCACCTGGCCGACATGGCACGCTTCAGTCTCGAAACGGGCCTGCGCCGCTCGAATGTGACCGGGCTCCAATGGTCGCAGGTCGACATCGTGCGACGTGTCGCGTGGATCCACCCGGACCAGGCGAAGGCGAAGAAGGCCATCGCCGTGCCGCTGTCGGACACGGCGATCGCCGTGCTGCGCCGCCAGTTCGCGAAGCAGCGCGCGCCCGGCTTCGTCGACAGCGTGTTCGTGTACCAGGGCAAGCCGGTCTACCAAACCACGACGGCCGCGTGGCGCAAGGCCCTGGCGCGCGCGCGCATCCGCGACTTCCGCTGGCACGACCTGCGGCATACCTGGGCGAGCTGGCACGTGCAGCGCGGCACGCCGCTCCAGGTGCTGAAGGAGCTGGGCGGGTGGGAAACGATGGAGATGGTGCAGCGGTACGCGCACCTGTCAGCCGACCACCTGGCGCACTGGGTCGCGCCGCTGACGGCCGAGCCCGCGCCGATGCTGGCTGCAATTTAGCTGTAGTGATGCTGTCCGACGAGGGTAGGAAACCGCTGAGAGTCTTACTAGACTTGGCGCGCCCGGCTGGGATCGAACCAGCAACCCCTGCCTTCGGAGGGCAGTTGGCGCATTTCTTCCCAAAACGTCAGATCCGAGATGCCTGGAAGCTTGTTCGCCAATTCCTATCTAGCTGTTTCATCTCCATAAAGGTAATTTCTCACTCCACTTAGCAGCACGCAGGTAACAACTACGAAGCGCGCGCAAACATCCCGAGCACACTCGCTCCACCTGACTCAGCCACCGCACATCTAAATTCATATTTTCTATTTATTATTTTCCTTATCCCGTTGAGTCGAAGAATTTCTATTTTCTCGATGCGTTTTAGAATTCAAAAAAACATCAGACCCTTCTAACTTCAAGCTCGACCTCTTTGATTCCGGCCAACTAGCAAGAAGGCGCTGAGCTTGTGCAATTTGTTGCGCGAGACTACTTGGCTTCTTCATAGCAATCCTCCAGCATTCGTTAATGCGACTATTTTAACTGAACCCCTAACTTTTTGGCAAGCGACGGAATTTCCTCAGCCACTATTTTCAACTCTATATCCACGTACGAATTCTTAAACCTCATAAATCTTGGCCTATTGTATTGCGCACGCCAATCCACCACCTTCCCGTTTGCCGTCTTTCTTGCCTCTCTAACATCAAATATATCCTGATACTGTCTTGGCGAAATTCCAACAAACGGCTCAAAATTAACGTGATTACCGGACGGATAAACAGAGTCAACATTAATCGAATCTCGATGTAGTTGCTTCGCCTTGCTTTTTGGATACGGCTCTATGTACACAACCCTTTTGATTCCACTTGCCACGATATGTCTGGCACACATATGACAAGGGAAGGTTGTACTAAATAGGGTTGCCCCTTGAACGGATATTCCCAGCCTCGCCGCCGACATTAACGCGGCCATTTCTGCATGGACGCTTCGCCCGAACTCAAGCAGCCCCATAACCCTAGTACCTTTCAGCACATCCTTACTCTTACCAGACACCAAATCAACGACTAACTTACGCAAATCAGATTTTTTTACAGAATTCGACAACAATTTATTTTTACTAAGTCGCTCAACAAACTCCCCTATTACCTGAACTCGCTCTTCAGCCGTTGCATCCATGCCCCTTTGAAAATCGCGCGCATCCCCAGCATCATCTGGCCAATACAAATCGCCACCAAATTTCGGGACATCATTACAACCCACGGCAATTAGATCGCCTCCCGACCTTAAAATTGCGGCACCAACCTGCCGACTTAAATCAGACGATCGCAAAGCCGCCGATCGAGCGTGGTACATTCCATGCTCATCACGAGAAGGAGTGAGAAAAATATTTCCGAAGAGCAGCTGAATAAATCTAGATATTTGCGAGTCTCGAGTTTTTATATTTGTGCCATCGACAAATAGATCAGCAAGCGGAAAGGCATCCTTTACGTCCTGCCCCAAATCGGTATTTTCCTCTAGCTCATCTCGCTCGACAATATGCTCCGCCTTCGACCGAGCATCATTTTGCCGACCAAAGTCAGACCTAGTTATTCTTTCAGTAAGCGCGTCCACCCGAATTTCTCTAGGTGAATACACCGAAATAAGAAAAAATCCGCCGCCGTAAATATTACGGAGAGTTTGCACTTCATGTGGATGCTTTAACGACCGCAAAATATAAGCATGCTTTTCCTCTTTTCCGCCGAACTCCTCATCGCGAATTCTCTTTATTTCAGCAATGCCAAGTAGCGCTACAGCATCCCCTCGCCCACTTTTGCTTCTTAAGCGAGTTCCCTCATTCATTAAGCTTTCAATTCGCTTGTCTTCGGGAGTTTTACTATAGTCGGACGAAAAGAATTCTTCGATTCTCTCGCTAAGCCGAATCAGCGCCGTTTGATAGTTGACGCTCTTCAGTTCCCGGATCAAGGTGGCAATTATTGGCTCCAGATCGACCCCAACAGGACCGACAAAGCCGAAGACGAGCTCGGGGTAAGAGTGTGGGACGAGAACAGAGGTACCCTCCGATGCCTCGGAGGAAATTTGCGCCTCAACGGCTCTGCGGGCAGTCCGTGGATTGTGCTTCGCAACACTGCCGCCCCTCTTTTTCGGCATTTGTCACCTCAAGCAATTCAGACCCGGAAACCTTACCGTTGCGGCAAGATCTTCATGTTTTGCATGAAGTATTCCTGGAGTCGCCCAGGCCGTCAAACGTATTAACCCTTGCTGACGTTTTTGCGAACCAAGCGCTGCTCTGTCCCGACATTCCGCCGCCATCCTCCGGCAGATCGCATGCCCGACAATTTCGTCCGATTAATTGCTTTGATCCCGTCTTCTGCAGAGCTACTTCGTTGGGCTCCCCGCTTGCACCTAAGCAAACGAGATCACAAGCCTCTTGCCACATGCAGCCGCATACTTGCGCAGCGTTGCGAACGACGGCGAGTGTTTTTCGCTCGTCAGCGATGCTTCAAGCCGCGACACTGCGGATGCCGTCGTTCCCATGCGCTCCGCTACCTGAGCCTGCGTCAAACCCGACTCTTGCCGAGCAGTCAAAATTGCGCGCAATGCGCTGTACTCGTCTTCCAGAGCGTCGTATTCAGCTCTGACACCGCGTTTTGCCAGAAGACGCTCTGTATCGTCCGCCGTGTGTGGAACTGGGTTGAATCCCTCCGCGCGAACGCGCTTGATCGCCATCTTAGCCATTTTTCACCTCACTCAAACGTACCCTGGCGGTCCGCAGCTCGTTCCGCGGCGTCTCCTGCGTCTTCTTTACAAACGAGTGCAAGACAACGACACGTCGTCCGATGTGCGTGCAGTAGAACACGCGTCCGATGCCTTCCCTGCCCTTAGGGCGCAACTCAAACAGCCCGTCCCCCATAGCGCGAGAGTGCGGCATACGCAGATCCGCACCGAACTCCTGCATCAGATCCAGGAGCCGCAAATAGTCCGCCAAAATCCCGGCCGGTAGCTCGAAGACGTCGCGCTTGACGCGCTCGTTGTAGTAGACAACTGTCCAATTCGGAATCATGTTAGCAAATTTGCTATGTTTTTGCAATTTACCTCACCGCCTCATAGCGGCAAGAGCTTCTGCACCGCCGCGCGCCCGTGATCGGGCGACAGGTGCGCGTAGCGCTCCGTCACCGTGATGGAAGAGTGTCCCAACAGGTCCTTGACCACATACAGCGACACGCCCTCCATGACGAGCCACGAGGCGAACGTGTGGCGCAGATCGTGTATCCGGAAATTTTCGATCCCGGCACGGGCGCACGCGGCAACGAATCCCTTTTGCAAGGTGCCAATTCGCCGCCCCGAGCCGGAAGCGAACACCCAGTCAGAGCCAGCGCAGTTTCGCGCGACCCAATCGCGCTGATCCCTCAGCGCCGATATCGCGCCACTGTTCAGCGGAACCAGTCGACGCTTGCCGTTCTTCGTGTGCTCACACTCGAGCCGGAGGTGCGAGCGCTCGAAATCGACCCTGCACCACTCGAGCGTGAGCAGCTCATTTTTTCGGCAACCGGTGCTCAGAGCAAGGCGTACGAAGTTGCGAAGATGCGGCCGCCGCGCACTCATCCCAGCCGCGAGAATCAGCGACGACGCTTCGCTTTGAGATATCCAGCGCACGCGCGACTCACCACTATCAAGGCCAAGGCTTTGCACCGGATTCGGCAATTCAGGATAGTCATGCTCAGTCCGAACGAAATTGATCGCCGCAGACAATAGCTTGAGCTCACGCTTTACTGTCGACTCACGGACGCCATCCGCGAGCCGAGCAGACACGTACCGTCGAACGTCTCCCCGCTTCAGCTTCCGCAGATCCCGACCACTGAAGTGCGGTTTGAGCCGTTGCAACGAATATTGATCCCGCTCAGCGCTACGGTGCCGCTTCTCCGACATGTAAATCCCGATTATTTCCTCAAAGACCATTCCCAAACGCCTCTGCGCTATCGATCTAGCGATTATCGTAACCAGTCTCGCCCATTAACGCGATATTCATATCCTCCTAGGCTCGAAATTTTCAGAATTAATTCTCACGCGTCGACAACCAGAAAACTCCTAATTCCTGCCTCCAAAACGCCTGACAACGATCCAATGTCGCACCCACGCGCAATGCCGCATTAAATGCAGTCTTCAATGCCTCGGCCGGGTCATTCGCCGTGATGTGATCGATTGGCATGACTTCCGGGACAACGACACCGCGGCTCGTCCAGTACCGCTTTTCGTTCAGCGCATGCTCCGCGAAATCCTTCGTGATGTACTTCGCCAGGTAGGCCGCGAGCTTGTGCCGCAGCCCCTTTTCCTTGAACGGATTCCGAACGTTAATCTGACCGTTCCCGACACCTACGATGCTTTGCCAGATCGAGCGCAGCACTCGATAGTTCTGACGGCCCTTGACGGCAACATGTAGGTGCCATGCACCCCGCTTCTGACGCTCAGGCGTGGCGACATACTGGAAGGTCGACAGCTTCGCGAGACGCCGGCGCAGCGCATCGAAATCGCGCTTGAGGCGGGCTTTGTCTTGCATGTTCTCCCGGTACGTCAACGTGATCATTCGATCCGCTCCAATCGCCTTGCACCGTAGCCGTACCTGCTGCTTCGCGCGCTTCGCCGCATCGAGCAGGTTCGATTCGCTGTTCTCAGACTCGCCACGCTTCGCCTTGGGTTTCGCATTCAACGACAACGCGCCCATGTATCGATCAAACCGCGTCGCTGTCACTTCAACCTGACCGTCGCCAAAGTTCCGGCCACGGATCACCCACTCTCTACGGAACGGCGAGAAGTCGCCTATACTTGCGTCGTGCATTGCAATCACCCTTGTAATGCGCAGTTTCACCAAGCCCTGACCGTTGCCGCGTTCAGGGCTTTTCTTTTTTCTGAACTGCCTTTCTGTCCTTGCTCCACCTCGCGCTATGCCGGCGCCCGTGCCCCGTATCCGTTAAGTGTCCCTGATACAAGTTTAGGGGCCGCGCTGCGCGCGGCCCGCCCGGCGCGCTCTGCTGCGCTGGGCGAGCCGCCCGCAGCCATACCCCCCCACCCATCTACCTGCAACCGCCTACGCCCTCACCTGCCTCGCCGCAACCCCATCGGCCGCAGCGGGCTTTCAGGAGGGAGGCCGTTTCCGGGCCGTGCCTTCGTTACCCGCCATCGCGAGTACTCGCTACTCGGTCCGGCTGGCCGCGCTGAGCCGCGCGACAACCGCCACAACTCCGCAGCCAGGCCGCCGCCCTACGTCGCTGCGATCCCGGCCGGACACTCCTAACGCTGGACGCCGCCCGTCGCGCCGCACCGCACCGCCTTACAATCTCGCCTACAACAAAATCGAGGGGCCGCAGATGAGCATGTACGACCGAGATTGGTATCGCGAGGAATACAAGGAAAAGGAGAAGCGTGCGCAGCAGGGCCATATGTCGCACAGCGCGCCCGCACCACCAGCACCGCCGCGCACCGAAGCCGCCGTCACCGTATCCACGCTTTCGCCACTCAAAATCGCGGCAGTCGCGCTAGCAGCGGGGACAATCGCGTACTTTCAAGTCTCCGGGTTCCTCGACCGCATCGATCCGCCGACCGCGATCAAATCCGCTGCACCTGCAGGACCAACAGAACCTCCGTCCGCTGCTTCGAGCTTGACCGACCATCGAGAAAGCTCGGCAACCACGCGTAACCGCTACGCGCCGTCGCATTCCGATCCTGAACCAGCCCGCCCAGCACCACGACCTCGCCATCAGTCAGCCGTGTGACGGTCTGTAACTGGCGCGTGTTCTTCGTCGGCGACGTGTCGACGCCGGTTTTCGTCGTGACGAAATCGGAGATCTCCTCATGCACGCGCAGCTCGATCACGTCACGCATCACGGTTGGCTCAACATCGAAAATCAGCCCCGCGTCCTGATACGTGATCGACTGAACCGGCGTGCCGCTCGCCCCTTGGTAGCTCACGCTGGATTGCGTCGGCACCTGTTGCCCGACGTTCAGGCGCACACGCTCACCTGACGCGATCCGCACATGCGGCGAACTGATGACTTTGAACCGCGAATCGGCGTTGAGCGCGGATATCGCCGCGTCGATGCCCGGCCCGGTGAATCGCACAGCACTCTTGTCGGATGACGTGTCACCGCTCGAGATGCGAAGCTGGCCTCCCAGCACCTTCGCCGCGATGCTCCACGCCGAGTTCGTTGAATCGGTGTTGGTCACTTCGTACGCCCAGCCACGCACCACCACTTCGCCCGGGGCCGTGTCCAGCTCCGGAACCACCTTGCGCAGCATGGCGACCTCATCGCGCGAACCGACGATGACCAGTTCACCGCCGCGCGCCTGAACGCCACCCGCGACCGGTTGAGCCACAGGCACGCTATTCGGCACCGCAGCCGGTGCGCCCGGCACTTGCACGGCACCAGCCGCGTCGCCAACGACCGGAGCAATGGATACCGGCGGCAGCATCGAGCGCGCGCCAATCAGCGGCTCCACCAGCTCGCGTAATTCGCTGGCCCTCCGGTATCGCGGTTTGTACACGTACACATCGCGATCCGCTTTCGCGAGCACGGCACCGGGCTTTCTCATCACGTAATCGACGCCGTTTTTGGTGACCACCTGAAAGCCGAGCGAATCAAGGAAATCCACCATCACCTCGCGCACGTCGCGGCTCTGATCGTCCAGGCGGAATGACACAAGACGAGTGTCGGTCAGCACGTCGGGACCGAGCACGTACGGCGTGCGCATCGCGTCCTGATAGATCAGATCGACCACCTGCGCCACCGTCACGAACCGCAGATCAAACGCCGTCCCGCGAACGTGCTTGAGCGGCATGAGCGGTTGCGGCGCAGGCACGGGCGGCACGGATGCCGCGACGGCCAAACTCGCGTCAGCCGGTAGCGTCGGCAACGGTGGAACCGAACCGGCCGCATGCACCCACCCCGACAGCATCAACGCGCCAAGCAGCGCACCACATCGCGTCATCTCACACCCCCGTTTCGTTCTGTTTTTCCGCCCTGCACGCCTGTCCATCCGCTCGCCGTCTTTCCGTCAACTTCACCGACCAGACGCACGCCCTCACCGCGAAATTCAGACGCCGGAACCGCGCGCAGTCGGCTATCCGCGCCCACCACCACGACATAGGCCGCCCCGGCCACCGCGTAACGCCCCGCCACTCGCCACTCAGCCGACTTGCTCGCATCCGTTGGACGGGCGGCCGTCGTCGGTTGTGACGCCGCAACCGGCCCCGCTACCGTCGTAGCCGGCGCAGCGCCGAAGCCTTCATGCGCCTTGTGATAAATCTTCACGGCCAGCACGATGAACACGAGCAGAGCAACTGGAATGACATACAGCGCCTTGGGGATCACCGCCTGCTTTTTCGTGTGCACTTCGGCGCTCGTATAGAGCTTGAACACCTCGCGCGGATACGACCATTGACGCTTCACCGCGTCTTTCAGGCTGCTAGGGTTGTGGCAGTGGTCCCATTCGTACAGCATCGCGCGCTTGAGGCCGAACAGGTTGCGCACGTGGACATGCCGGCCGACGAGATCGCGCACCGTTTTGCTGATGCGCTGCGGATGCTGCGTGATGATGATGAAGTCAACGCCCATGTGTCGATGCACGTGCAGTTGCTCGACGTCCGGCGTTGGCTTTTGGCTTGCGGTCGTCGGCGGATAGATGCGCTGCGCCTCATCGATGACGATCAGATCGTGCGCCTGCGCGTTCACATGCCATTGCCGCAACCACGGTTCGTCAATCTCGACGTGCTCGACGGCAAGGTCGCGAATGCCATCAACCAGCACGCGACGCCCCCTCGCAAGCTTCGTCAACAACCACACCGCATACAGCGTCTTGCCGCTACCCGGCACCCCCGTAATCAGCGTGATCATTTGCTGAACACCATTTTCGTTGTCGACGTGAGCAGGTAGAACGACACGCGGGCCGACAGGCCCCCAAGCACGTATGCGATGCCGTCGCCGACGCCGCCCAGCGCAAGCACGTTCGCGATATCGGCCGCCAGCCCGCCAACGCTCGCAGTCATCCACTGAATCACTTGATTCAGCGCCAAGTCGATACCGGTCACCGTCAGGAAGCCGATGCCGAGCGCCACCAGTACGCGCGTGACGATCGGACCAACCAGCGATACAAGCAGGGTCGCCCAGCTCATGCCATTAGCCCCATAACGAAGATCAGACCCGCGCCAAGCGCCGACAGCAACAGCACCAGCGGCCGCAGCTTCACAGCAAAATCGCAGATCGGTTGATAGCTGAACGACAGGCGCGCGTCGAACACGACGACCTCATAGGGTTGCGGGCAAACGCCGTTATTCAGGCCGATCGAGATCGGTGACAGCGACACGCCCTTCGAATCGCGCTTCACGTCCACATCATTCGCACTACCGAGGGGTGCGCAACCGGATGCGTCAGGATGCTGGGCGCACACGTCAGGCGGCGGCAGCGGTTTGCCGCCACCATCCCCGGGGTTCGTACCGGTGCCGGGGCTTGTGCCGGTGCCGGGGCTTGTGCCGGTGCCGGGGTTCGTGCCAGTACCGGGGTTCGTGCCGGTACCGGGGTTCGTGCCGGTGCCGGGGTTCGTGCCAGTGCCCGGGTTCGTGCCGGTGCCGGGGTTCGTGCCGGTCCCAGGGTTCGTGCCGGTGCCGGGGTTCGTACCGGTGCCAGGGCTCGTGCCAGCGCCCGGATTGCCGTTTGGAACCGGAAGCCTCATCGACCCACCGCCCGGACTCACCGACGAGAACTCGCCCACGTTCGGAACCCATCCGGGATTCTGCCGATTCCAGTCGCTCACATCGTCCGCGCTAATCGGATAGGCCGGATCGTATGGCACGCCCTGGTAGCCCGGCTGAGAGCTTGCCTGTTTCCATAGCTCGTTCGCGAGCGCCGCGACAATCTTCGGATTGATCGGCAACGACCGCTCCGCATCCGGCAACGACTTCACAGCGTCCTCTACGGATTGTGGTGGACGCCCTTGGTCGCGGTAGTTCGCCTCACGCGAGCATTTCGGATATATATCGCTGAGGTAAGCGGTCATTCGGCTTCCCCCGGTAGCGATAACATCTGCCGGCAATTCATTCACGCGAAACTGACTGTAATCACTGTAAAAGCCGCGGCGGGGCCCTACTTGATTAGGATCGGGCCAGCAACTAGAGCCGCTCGCAGTACCTGTACATGCGAAGTAAAACGTAACAAAGCCAGTCGTCGGGCAAGGTGCGTTCGCGTTCCCCGTCGCCTGAGTCACGTCCTCAATCGTGAGCGACGGCTTGCTGGGAAACAGCCAGCGAATCGCACCGTTGAGCCCAATCTGCACCGCCGTGCCGACGACAGCACCGATCGCAGCGCACACAGCAACGCCCACAAATCCAGTTCCATACGAGCAGGCGGCTGTTACTACCCCGCCCGCCATCGTCCCGCCCACGCCGGTAATGACGTTGATATGCTTAATCGTCGCTTCCGCTACTGCGCCCAGGACGTCATGCCCCCGCTTCGCCTCTGTCGCAGCAATCACACCCGCTAACTGCATCGAGGCACGCGATTCCGTCTCGACCACAATTCGATCAACCGGTGTAGTCGAATCCGTAGCCTCGACAATGCGATCGAGTGCCCCGTTCGGTTTGGCTGTCGTCCCCGGCTCCATAACGACGTTTCCGCGCGTATCGAAGCGAACAGCCGCCTTAGGCGCCGGTGCCGGACCAGCCGCATTAGCCGTCGCAAACGTAGCGAACAGCAACGCCACGATGACAAAGTGAATAAGCCTCATGACATCAATATCAAACCGGCCGTGTACAGGGTGACGACAGTCACCACGAACTCGATGTAGTACTGAATCACGATCAACTCTCCGAAGCGGAATCCACAAACCGACGCAGCGCGCGCAGGCCGAACGCCATCGCCAACACCAGAAGCACCGCACCACCCACCGCCAATCCCGCCTCGATGCCACCCGGGACAGGTGCATCGCCGGTTGCCCCGTCGCCGACGAGCGTCAGGTGCGCGATCTGCTGCACTCCGGCCGAGCCATCCGACAACGTGCACGGAATTTGAGCGCTTGACGCGGCGGCACCGAAGGCTGCGCCACACACCACTACGTCTATGCCCTGCGCCATACCCCCTCCAATGAAAAACCCCCGGCGTGCCAAGGCATACCGGGGGCCTGTCGTGCCGCTCGATCAGCGACCGATGAAGCTGCGCACCGTGCGGTAACCGAACGTCACCGCCGCCAGCGCGAGCACCGCAGTGCCGACGAGAACGACGTTCGGGCCGATGCCGTTGATCGCGCTCACGACCCCCGACACGTCCATCGCCGGCGTACCCTCGCCCGCTGCGAATGCGCCCGCGCTTGCGATCGCCGTAGCTGCTGCTGCAAACAGTTTCTTCATGTTCTTTCTCTCTCAGGTTCCGGCCCAATCAGAAAGAGCCGTTCGCGCGGGCCAGATGCGAACAGCCCGAATTCCTTGACGGATTACGAAGCGGCGGACGCAGCAGCCTTGGCAGTCGGTCGACCGAACGGCACAAGCGACACGATGCGCGGCTCAAGCTTGCCCTCCATCGACTGTTGCAGCGCGAATTCCGCGAGATACTCGCCAGTCGGGGAGTCTTTCAGCGCAGCCGGCAGATTGATCGTGCCGACGAGGATTTGCTTGCCCTCCGTGCTCTCCTGCTCCAGCACGCATTGCGCCGTGTGGATTTCCCACGGCTGGCCGGTGCGCTTCGAAATGCCACCGCGCTGGATCACTTGGAGAATGGTCAACTTTTGCTTGTTCATCTCGGTTCCTTGATTTTAGGACTACTACTTGTGATGAATAGAGCCGTTCAGGCTCGGGCCATATGCGCGACGGACGCGCTAGAACTTGAAAAAGGTGGACGCTAGGTCAGCCGTCCACAAAACACCGTGTCATCCGAGGGTGAGTGTCGACGCGGCACACTACAGGGGAAACGGGTTGCGAGACTGGGAGACTTCCACCGGGACCAGCGTACAGAGGTCCGGTTTGCGCCCCGCCCGCAGCAGCTTGGCGCGGGCCTTTTCGCGAGCACCCTCGACGCCCCGGGCGCTCACATCGATGACGGCAACGCGGTTGTTACCGCACTGCGTATAGGCATGAACTTGGTATTTCGGCACCACTCACCCTCCCCATGTTTCAGCGCAGTGCTGCGGACCTACTACGCTATATTGATAGGTTCACCAACCACCGCTCCAAGATTCGAAATGACTCGCACCTCTATTGCCAGAATCGTCGTTGGTAGTGCTGGACTAGACATCGATGAGAACGACGACGACATCGCCCAAGCTTGGGACTTCCTCGACTCGCAGATCCGGCAGCACGAAAGCGACGTGGCCATTGCATTCGTCCGCGACGACGGTGAGGTGTTTGGCACCCTTTTGGATCTTGGCGGTTTCCATTGCTATACCGAGACCAAGAGCCAATTCCGGGCGTATCTCAAGCGCCTCCAGTTCTACAACTTCGATTAATACAGCCGCACTTCATTAGCGAGGTAAGGCCCGAGCTTTTCGGGATCGCGTAAGCGCAGAACATGCACACCACCGTCCACCAGATTCCGCCAAAACACCCGCAACGCGCGGTAATCGACGCGGCCATCCACCGCAAAATGCAAGCTCAGCCAGCCGCTTTGGTGACGCCTCAGCCACCCCGCAGACGCAAGCCCTTGCCGCTCCAACTCAGTGCGGAACGCAAGGCAATCGCACTCTGCACGAAGTCCGTCTGTCACCGGCTGGCGATACGTCAGCGTCACCAGCCGGCCGAATCTCGTTTCCTCCATCACTCCCCCGCTTGGTTGTGATCCGGCCCCGCCAGCGCGGGGTTTACCTTTCCCAGCAGCCTGATAGACTGCGGACATTCACGGAAACCGTAAATTTCCGGTTTCCGCAAATTCTATTTCCGGTTTCCGGAAAACGCAAGGGGTTTTGTATGAACGTTGCTGATTTGATCGACCAAGCGAAGCAAGCGACCAACTCGCTTGGCGTGGTTGCCGAGAAGCTCGGCAAGAGCCAGAGCCGCATTAGCGAGTGGAAGAAAGGGGTAGGCAAGCCGTCGGCAACGGACATCATGCTGATGGCCGAAATGGCTGGCCTGCCGCCGTTGGAAACGCTCGCGCAAGTAGAAAGCCAACTTGATGCGGACCGCGCATCGGTCTGGCAACGTGCTTTGGGGAACCTGCGTGCGGCGGGCGTAGCGGCGACTGTGGTGCTTGGCGCTACCGCCGTGGTGAGTTTGACTTCAAAACCGGCTGACGCGGCTGAAAAAACCCAAGAAAACAAAGACTTGGCGCGCCCGGCTGGGATCGAACCAGCAACCCCTGCCTTCGGAGGGCAGTACTCTATCCATTGAGCTACGGGCGCCTGTGACAGTGAAGCGACCCCGAATGATCGGCCGCCCACGATTGGCAAGACGGCAAGGATACCCGGTTTCCCATGACGCGTCCACCTTGTCGCCGAATCGGCCGCCGGGCGGGCGCCGCGCGGGTAAACACGCACCCCCACGCCGCTCGCCGTGATGTAAACGTTCCGTCTATAATCGTCCGTGCTTCTTTGGACAGCCATTTTGCCGTTGCACCGCTCACAATTCCTATTCACGGAGACGAGGCAAGCATGAGCGAAGCACCCCACGAATCTCCCGTCAAAACCCCCGGGCAGCTGATTGCCGTCATCGTCGCGTCGTTCGCGATTCCGATCGTCTTCATCATCCTGTTCGCCACCTACGCCAACCATGCGTTCCGCTCCGGCGCGGGCACCGACGCGCTATCCGACGAGCAGGTCGCGAAGCGCATCGCGCCGCTCGCGCAGGTCGACGTGAAGGACGCCAACGCGCCGCGCACCTACAAAACCGGCGAGGAAGTCTACAAGGCGGTCTGCGTGACCTGCCACGGCACCGGCGCCGCCGGCGCGCCGAAGTTCGGCAGCAAGGACGACTGGGCGCCGCGCATCTCGCAGGGCTTCGACACGCTGCTGAAAACGGCGCTGGCCGGCAAGGGCGCGATGCCGCCGCGCGGCGGCACGAGCCCCGACGACTACAGCGACTACGAAATTGCGCGCGCGATCGTCTACATGGCGAACAACGACGGCGCGAACTTCCCCGAACCGGCCGCGCCGGCCGCCAACGCCCCGCAGGCCGCGAGCGCCGCCGCACCGGGCGCGGGCGATGCCGCCAACGCGCAGATCGCCGCCGCGCAGGCCGCGCTCGCCGCGATCCCGAAGGCCGGCGAAAAGCCCGCGGCCGCGCCGACCAGCGCCGACGCCGCATCGGCCGGCAAGGCGCTGTACACGCAGGTCTGCCAGGCCTGCCACGCGGCCGGCGTGCTCGGCGCGCCGAAGCTGGGCAGCAAGGAAGACTGGGCGCCGCGCCTGAAGGAATCGATGGACACGGTCTACAACTACGCGCTGCACGGCAAGGGCGCGATGCCGCCGAAGGGCGGATCGAGCGCGTCGGATGCCGACGTGAAGGCCGCCGTCGACTACATGGTCAACGCGTCGAAGTAAGCGCCGCCGCAACGAAAAACCCCCGCGCTGCGCGAGCATCGCGGGGGTTTTCCTTGGCCGTGCGGCACGCGGCCGCGCTCACTTCTGCAGCAGCGCCTTCAGGCTCGCGAGCCGATCCTTCGGCGACATCGGCGCTTCCTCGGGCGTCGGCGGCGGCGCCTCGTCGAGCCCCATTTCGGGGATGAAGCGCGACGCCTCGCAGACGACCGTCTCGCGTGCCCGCTTGCGCTTCTTGCACCAGTTCAGGTGCAGGCTGCGCTGCGCGCGCGTGATCGCCACGTACATCAGCCGGCGTTCCTCCTCGATCCGCTCGCTGTCGATCGGGCCGTCGTCCTCGCTGCCGCCTCGATGCGGCATGATGCCTTCCTCGACGCCGACCAGGAACACGTGCGGATACTCGAGCCCCTTCGACGCATGGACGGTCGACAGCCGCACCGCGTCCGGGTCCTCGTCCTTGCCTTCGAGCATCGACATCAGCGCGACGGTCTGGATCAGGCCGAGCAGGTTCTTGCCGGTGTCGGCGAGCCCGTCCGCGTTGTGGAAACCTTCCGCCTCGCCGTCGACGGCCTCGGCCGACTCGGGCTTGGTGCCCTTGCGCTTCAGCCATTCGAGGAATTCGAGCACGTTCTGCCACTTCGACTGCGCCTGCCGTTCGTCGAACGCGTCGTAGAGGTAGGCCTCGTAGTGGATTGCCTCCATCATGTCGTCGAGCACGACGGTCGCGGGATCCTTGTCCGCGCGCTCGGTCAGGCGCTGGATGAAATCGCAGAACATGCGCAGCGGCTCCACCTGGCGCGCGGACAGCCGCGCCTCGATGCCGCCCATGTACACGGCCTCGAACAGCGACACCTTCGCCTGCCCCGCGAACGAGCCGAGCGCTTCCAGCGTCGTGTTGCCGATCCCGCGGCGCGGCGTGGTGACCGCGCGGATGAACGCGGGATCGTCGTCGGCGTTCGCGATCAGCCGCAGGTACGCGCACAGGTCCTTGATCTCGGCCTTGTCGAAGAACGACTGGCCGCCGGACAGCACGTACGGGATTCGCTCGCGCCGCAGCACCTGCTCGAAGATCCGCGCCTGGAAATTGCCGCGATACAGGATCGCGTAGTCGCGGAACTGCGCGCGCCGCTCGAACTTGTGCGCGGACAGCCGGAACACCACCGATTCGGCCTCGTGCTCCTCGTCGTTGCACGGCGTGACGGTGATCGAATCGCCCATCCCGTGCTCGGACCACAGCTTCTTCTCGAACAGCTTCGGGTTGTTCGCGATCACATTGTTCGCGGCGGTCAGGATCCGTACCGTCGACCGGTAGTTCTGCTCGAGCTTGATCACGTGCAGCTTCGGGAAATCCTTGCCGAGCTGCGCGAGGTTCTCGAGCGTCGCGCCGCGCCAGCCGTAGATCGCCTGGTCGTCGTCGCCCACCGCGGTGAACGCCGCGCGCGGGCCCGCGAGCAGCTTCAGCAGCTCGTACTGGCACGCATTGGTGTCCTGGTACTCGTCGATCAACAGGTAGCGCAGCTTGTTCTGCCAGCGGTCGCGCACCTGCTCGTTGCGCGCGAACAGTTCGGCGGGCAGGCGGATCAGGTCGTCGAAGTCGACCGCCTGGTATGCATGCAGCGTCGCGACGTAGTTGCGGTAGACGAGCGCCGCCTGGTGCTCGTCCTCGTTGGCGGCGAGCGTCATCGCCTCCTCGGGCATGATCAGGCCGTTCTTCCACAGCGAGATGATGCTCTGGATCTTGCGGATCAGGCCCTTGTCGGTCGTGCCGATCTGCTCCTGGATCATCCCGAAGCAGTCGTCCGAATCCATGATCGAGAACTGCGGCTTCAGGCCGACGTGCTCGGCCTCCTGGCGCAGGATCTGCACGCCGAGCGAGTGGAACGTGCAGACGGTGAGCTGGTTGACGGGCACCTTGCGGCCTTCCTTGCCGGGCGTGGTGAGCGTCTTGCCCTCGAGCAGCTTCGACACCCGCTCGCGCATTTCGGCGGCCGCCTTGTTGGTGAACGTGACGGCGGCGATGTGGCGCGGCTCGAAGCCTTTCGCTTCGATCAGGTGCGCGATCTTCTGCGTAATGACGCGGGTCTTGCCGCTGCCCGCGCCGGCGAGCACGAGACAGGGACCGTCGAGATAGCGCACCGCTTCGTTCTGAGCGGGATTGAGGCCAGCGGACATGGTTGCGGATGGTGTGGCGGTTGACGGCGGGAAGCCGGGAGGATGCCGTGCGCGGGGCGCCGGGTCGAGCATGCGGACGCGCGGGCAGGACGCGCATGTTAACACGCCCGCGGCGGCGCATTCCGGTGCCCCGCCGGAGCCCCGCCCGACGGGGCCGGGCGGGCGGATGGCGGCTTGCGGCCCGCTCCGCCCGGCCGGTTTCGCGTCGCGGGGGCCGACCCTGGGCGCCCCTGCGCGACGGCCCCCGACGTTGGCCCGCCCACCCGTTCGCCATCGCGCCCCCTTTGACGAAAAGCGACCATCCGCGCATCGGCGCCATGCCAAAATAGCCGGTCGTCACCGCGCCGCCCCCGGCGCGCCGTCCTCGTTTCGCTTGCTGCCAAGGATTGCCATGTCGTCATTGCTCAGGATTGGTCTGATAGGTTTCGGTTTTGCCGGCGCGACGTTTCACGCGCCGGTGATCGCGGCGAGCGGCCGCACGCAGGTCGCCGCGATCGCCACCGGGCAGGCGGCGCGCGCGAGCGCCGCGTATCCGGATGCCCGCATCGTGGCCGACCTCGACGCGCTGCTGGCCCTCGACGACATCGAATGCGTGGTGATCGCCACGCCGAACGACACCCACTTCCGGCTCGCGCGGCAGGTGCTCGAAGCCGGCCGTCACGTGGTCGTCGACAAGCCGGTGACGCTCACCTCCGACGAGGCGCTCGCGCTCGCGCGCCTCGCGAACGCCCGCAGCCGCGTGTTCGCGCCGTTCCACAACCGCCGCTGGGACGGCGATTTCCTCACCGTGCGCCGCCTCGTCGAATCCGGCGAGCTCGGCCGCATCACCCATGTCGCGTCGCACTTCGACCGCTTCCGGCCGCAGGTGCGCGTGCGCTGGCGCGAGGAAGCCGCACGTGGCGGCGGCCTGCTGCTCGATCTCGGCCCGCACCTGATCGACCAGGCGCTCGCGCTGTTCGGCCTGCCCGACACGGTGAGCGCGACCGTGAAGATCCGCCGCGACGACGGCACCGCGCCCGATTTCGTGCACGTGCAGCTCGGCTATCCGGACAAGGACGTCGCACTGCACGCGAGCGCGCTGTCGGCGATCGAGCCGGCGCGCTTCACGCTGCACGGCACGCGCGGCAGCTACCAGAAGTTCGGGCTCGACACGCAGGAAGACCAGCTGAAGGCGGGGCTCACGCCCGACCACGTCGAATTCGGCGGCGGCAACCCGCCCGGCGTGCTGCGCGTGCTCGACGGCGACGTCGAGACCGAGCGCCCGCTGCCGACGCTCGACGGCCAGTACGCGGAGTTCTATCGCGCGCTCGCCGCATCGATCCGCGACGGCGCGCCGTTCCCGGTCACGCCGCAGGACGCGGTCGACGTGATGACGATCATCGAGCTCGCCGCGCAAAGCGAGCACGACGGCCGCCGCCTGCCGTTCGTGCGCAAGACGGTCTGACCACGCGCTGACCACGCGCGTCGCGCCCGCCGGAACAATCCGTTACAAATGGCGCGGGAACGAAAGTCAGCGGTGTCGCGGTCTGAAGCGTTTTTCGAAAAAGTCGATCCGACACCAAACCGTCAGGAGAAGAAAGTGATGCAACGATTGATTCGCGCGGCAGTGTGCTGCGCCCTGGTTTCCGCGCTCGCGGCATGTATCGTGCAGCCGCAACAGCAGCGGCGGCCGGCGCCTCAGCCCCGCCCAGCCCCGCAAGTCAATCCGCCGGTCAGCCCGCCGCCGGCTCCGCAGGTCGTCGGCTACGAGCGGATGCAGCAGATCCAGAACCGGATCGACAACCTCGGCCGCCGCATCGACGCGCGCGTCAACGGCGGCTACTACCCGCCGCCGCAGGGCGCCGCGCTGCATCGCCGGCTCGACGTGATCCGCCAGGAGTCGACCGACATGGCCGCGCAGCACAGCGGCGGCCTGTCGGCCGACGAGCAGCGCGTGCTGAACCAGGAACTCGACACCGCCGCGCGCGCGATCGGCGAGTAAGGCCGGCGCCCGCCGGCCATGCGGAACGCGGCGGCGCCCATGCCGCCGCTTGTCGCGAAGCGACAATGATTTGCCCAAATTGACAAGCCTTACCCGCTCGCGTACAGTCGCCCGCACGCGTCGGGAGAGCGCGTGACCGCATCGCTGCAACGCCGGTCGCGCCGCCGAAGGGGCACACCCGCAAACTCTCAGGCAAAAGGACCGGCCGCGTCGAAGCAACCCGCCTGCGCATGTCGCAGGCCGCGCGCTTCGCACTCTGGAGAGCGGCAGTAGCCCGTTGCGCATAGGTAGCGCGGGCAAGCTGCCCACCGAAGGGGCGCGCGTTCGCAGGGCTGGTCCCGCAGCGCAATCTCTCAGGTATCGAGGACAGAGGGGCATGTACAGGATTGTCCGCAGGCCAAGGGCCGCGGCAGTCGACGACATCGCCGTTTTGTCCCGCGCGCAAGCGCCTTGCCTGAGACCCCGATGACCGCACTCAAACATACCCCGCTCAACGCCGCGCACCGTGCGCTCAATGCTCGCATGGTCGATTTCGGCGGCTGGGACATGCCCGTCAACTACGGCTCGCAGATCGACGAGCATCAGGCCGTGCGCACCGACGCCGGCATGTTCGACGTGTCGCACATGTGCGTCGTCGATTTCACCGGCAGCCGCGTGCGCGCGTTCTTCGAGCACGCGATCGCGAACCACGTCGGCAAGCTCAAGACGCCCGGCAAGGCGCTCTACTCGTGCCTGCTCAACCCGCAGGGCGGCGTCATCGACGACCTGATCGTCTATTACTTCACCGAGGATTTCTTCCGCGTCGTCGTCAACGCCGGCACCGCCGAGAAGGACATCGCGTGGTTCAACCAGCTCAACGAGCAAGGCGGCTACGGCCTCACGATCGCGCCGCGCCGCGATTTCGCGATCGTCGCCGTGCAGGGCCCGAACGCCCGTGAAAAGGCCTGGACGACGCTGCCCGCCGCGCGCGCCGCGACGAGCGAGCTGAAGCCGTTCAACGCCGCGCAGGTCGCGGGCACGCCGTTCGGCGATCTCACCATCGCGCGCACCGGCTACACCGGCGAGGACGGTTTCGAAGTGATCGTCCCGGCCGTGCACGTCGAAGCGCTGTGGAGCGCACTGCAGCAGAACGGCGTGCGGCCGTGCGGGCTCGGCGCGCGCGACACGCTGCGTCTCGAGGCCGGCATGAACCTGTACGGCCAGGACATGGACGACACCGTCTCCCCGCTCGACGCGGGCCTCGCATGGACGGTCGACCTCACCGCGCCGCGCGCGTTCGTCGGCCGCGACGCGCTCGAGCGCGACGGCACGCGCGCCGCGTTCGTCGGCCTGATCCTGCAGAAGGAAAACGGCAAGGCCGGCGGCGTGCTGCGCGCGCACCAGAAAGTCGTCACGCCGCACGGCGAAGGCGAGATCACGAGCGGCACCTTCTCCCCGTCGATGCAGGAATCGATCGCCTTCGCGCGCGTGCCCGCGGCCGTGCAGATCGGCGACATCGTGCACGTGCAGATTCGCGACAAGCAACTTCCCGCACGCGTGGTAAAACTGCCGTTCGTGCGCAACGGCAAGGTCCTCGCCGCGTAACGGGCCGGGCGGCCGCCGCCCGGTGAAATCACACCCGGCGCACCGCCACGGTGCGCCAGAACCAAGAATCACACCCTTTCTATTCAGGAGCATCCGATGAGCAACGTTCCGGCCGATCTGAAGTACACCGACGAACACGAGTGGATCCACGCGGAAGCCGACGGCACGCTGACGATCGGCATCACCGATCACGCGCAGAACACGCTCGGCGACATCGTCTTCCTCGAACTGCCGGCAGTCGGCAAGCAGGTGAAGGCAGGCGACGCGATCGGCGTCGTCGAGTCGGTGAAAGCCGCATCGGACATCTATTCGCCGGTCACGGGCGAAGTGGTCGCGATCAACACCGACGCCGCCGACGCGCCGGAAGAAGTGAACAGCGACGCGTACGGCGTGTGGCTCTTCAAGATCAAGCTCGCCGCCGGCGCATCGACCGACAACCTGCTCGACGCGGCAGCGTACGAAAAGCTGATCGGTTAACGCTCACTCACGAATTGCGCGGCGCGCGCCGGCCCGTTGCCGGCCGCGCCTCGCGCGTGACCCGAGTCGGCGCCGACGCGCCAACCCGGGTCAACCTTGGATTGCCATGAAGCTCGAACACCCGGACCGCCTGATGAACCGCACGCCCCTCTCGCTCGCCGCGCTCGAAACGCACGACGCGTTCGCCGAACGCCATATCGGCCCCGACGCCGCCAGCCAGCAGGCCATGCTCGACACGCTCGGCTTCGCGTCGCGCGCCGCCCTGATCGACGCCGTGATTCCCGCGTCGATCCGCCGCGTCGAAACGCTGCCGCTCGGCCCGTTCGCCCAGCCGAAAAGCGAAGCCGAGGCGCTCGCCGCGCTGCGGGAACTCGCGGACAAGAACCAGGTGTTCCGCTCGTACATCGGCCAGGGCTACTACGACACGCACACGCCGGCGGTGATCCTGCGCAACGTGCTCGAAAACCCGGCGTGGTACACGGCCTACACGCCGTACCAGCCTGAAATTTCCCAGGGCCGCCTCGAGGCGCTCCTGAACTTCCAGCAGATGGTCGCCGACCTGACGGGCCTCGCAATCTCGAACGCATCGCTGCTCGACGAGGCGACCGCCGCGGCCGAGGCGATGACGCTGCTGCAGCGCACCGGCAAGCCGCAGTCGAACATCTTCTACGTCGCCGACGACGTGCTGCCGCAAACGCTCGAAGTGGTCCGCACCCGCGCGCTGCCGGTCGGCATCGAGGTCGTGACGGGCCCGGCGGCGGATGCCGCGCAGTCGAACGCGTTCGGCGTGCTGCTGCAATACCCGGGCGTGAACGGCGACGTGCGCGACTACCGCGCGCTCACCGAAGCGATCCACGCGGCCGGCGGCCACGTGGTCGTCGCGGCCGACCTGCTCGCGCTCACCGTGCTGACGCCGCCCGGCGAATGGGGCGCGGACGTCGCGGTCGGCAACACGCAGCGCTTCGGCGTGCCGATGGGCTTCGGCGGCCCGCACGCCGCGTACCTCGCGGTGCGCGACGAATTCAAGCGCCAGATGCCGGGCCGCCTCGTCGGCGTAACCGTCGACGCGCAGGGCAAGCCCGCGCTGCGTCTCGCGCTGCAGACCCGCGAACAGCACATCCGCCGCGAGAAGGCGACCTCGAACGTGTGCACCGCGCAGGCGCTGCTCGCGATCATGGCCAGCATGTACGCGGTCTACCACGGCCCGCACGGACTGAAGACGATCGCGCTGCGCGTGAATCGCATCGCGGCGCTGCTCGCGGCCGGCGTCAAGCAGCTCGGCTTCGTGACCGTCAACGACACGTTCTTCGACACGTTGACGATCGACACCGGCGCGCGCACCGAACAGATCCACGCGCTCGCGAACGCGAAGCGCATCAACCTGCGCCGCGTGAACGCGACGCAGGTCGGCGTCTCGGTCGACGAGACGACCACCCGCGGCGACCTCGCCAACCTGCTCGCCGTGTTCGCGCAGGTCGCGGGCGGCACCGCGCCCGACGTCGACGCGCTCGACGCCGGCCTCGCCGGCATTGCCGCGCTGCCGGCCGGCCTCGAACGCACGAGCGCGTACCTGACGCATCACGTGTTCAACCGCCACCATTCGGAAACGGAAATGCTGCGCTACCTGCGCAGCCTGTCGGACAAGGATCTCGCGCTCGACCGCTCGATGATCCCGCTCGGCTCGTGCACGATGAAGCTGAACGCGACGTCGGAGATGCTGCCCGTCACGTGGCCGGAATTCGGCCAGATCCACCCGTTCGCGCCGGCCGAGCAGACCGTCGGCTACCGCGAGATGATCGACCAGCTCGAGCAGATGCTCGTCGCGGCCACCGGCTACGCGGCCGTATCGCTGCAGCCGAACGCCGGCTCGCAGGGCGAGTACGCGGGCCTCCTGATCATCCACGCCTACCACGCATCGCGCGGCGAAAGCCACCGCGACGTGTGCCTGATCCCGGCATCGGCGCACGGCACCAACCCGGCCTCGGCGCACATGGCCGGCATGAAGGTCGTGGTCGTCGCCTGCGACGCGCAGGGCAACGTCGACATCGTCGACCTGAAGGCGAAGGCCGACGAGCACTCGAAGGATCTCGCGGCGATCATGATCACGTATCCGTCGACGCACGGCGTGTTCGAGCAGAACGTCCGCGAGATCTGCGAGATCGTGCATGGGCATGGCGGCCAGGTGTACGTCGACGGCGCGAACATGAACGCGATGGTCGGCCTGACCGCGCCGGGCCAGTTCGGCGGCGACGTATCGCACCTGAACCTGCACAAGACCTTCTGCATCCCGCACGGCGGCGGCGGCCCGGGCGTCGGCCCGGTCGCGGTCGGCGCGCACCTCGCGAAGTTCCTGCCGAACCAGCGCTCGACCGGCTACGCGCGCGGCGAGGCAGGCATCGGCGCGGTGTCGGCCGCCCCGTACGGCTCGGCGTCGATCCTGCCGATCTCGTGGATGTACATCGCGATGATGGGCGCGAAGAACCTCACCGCCGCGACGGAAACCGCGATCCTCAACGCGAACTACATCGCGAAGCGCCTCGCGCCGCACTACCCGGTGCTGTATTCGGGCCCGGGCGGGCTGGTCGCGCACGAGTGCATCCTCGACCTGCGCCCGATCAAGGAAACCAGCGGCATCAGCGTCGACGACGTCGCGAAGCGCCTGATGGACTACGGCTTCCACGCGCCGACGATGAGCTTCCCGGTGCCGGGCACGCTGATGGTCGAGCCGACCGAATCGGAATCGCAGGAGGAACTCGACCGCTTCATCGCCGCGATGATCGCGATCCGCGAGGAAATCCGCGCGGTCGAGGAAGGCCGCGCCGATCGCGAGGACAATCCGCTGCGTCACGCCCCGCACACCGCGGCCGTGGTCACCGCGAACGAATGGCCGCACGCGTATTCGCGCGAGCAGGCCGCGTACCCGGTCGCCTCGCTCGGCACGAACAAGTACTGGCCGCCGGTCGGCCGCGCGGACAACGCCTATGGCGACCGCAACCTGTTCTGCGCGTGCGTGCCGATGTCGGAATACGCGTAACGCACGCGCCGTTCCGGGGCCCGCCCGCATCGTCATGACGACACGCCGCACGCAACCCGGGTTGCGTGCGGTTTTTTTGCATGCGCCCCGAACCGGTTCACGCGCGCGCCCCAATCCGGCTAACATCACACGCGATCCAGCCAATGAAGGAGTTCTGCATGGTGCGTTCGATGTTTCCGGACCACGGCGCGCGGCGCGTGCGCGCCCGCGCTTGGGTGCCGACGCTCGCCGCGTCGCTGTCGATCGCCGCTGCCGGTTTCGGCGCGGCGGGCAGCGCGCACGCGGCGATGAATTTCTGCGCGGCGCCGGCGTTGCAGTCGAGCGAGACGACGCAGGGCGAGCCGGGCGTGCAGGCGCTGATCCGCGGCGTCGACGCGCATCTCGGCGAGCAGCCGAAGGCGCTGCCGCGCGTGCATACCGAAGGCACGCTGCCGCACGAAGGCATCTACGACCAGAGCGCCGCCGCGATGAAGGACATGGACCTGATGCGCGACGCCGCGCTCGCATGGCGCGTGACGAACGATCCGCGCTACCTGCAGTTCGTCGACCGCTTCCTGTCCGCGTGGGTCGCGACCTACCAGCCGAGTTTCAACCCGATCGACGAGACGCGCTTCGACGGCCTGATCCTTGCATACGACATGACGGCGAGCGCGCTGCCGGCCAGGTCCCGCAACGCGGCGTCGGCCTTCATCGCGAAGCTCGGCGCCGGCTACGTCGAGCGGATCGACGCGCAGCCGCGCCCGCTCGCCGGCACCTGGCGCAACAACTGGCAGAGCCACCGGATCAAGCTGGTCGCGCTGTCCGCGTTCACGCTCGGCGACCGCAAGATGATGAACGCCGCGCAGCGGCTGTTCGTCGAGCATCTCGCCGACAACATCGGCGCGGACGGCACGACCTACGACTTCGCGGAGCGCGACGCGCTGCATTACGCCGTCTACGACCTGCAGCCGCTCGCGACCGCGGCGCTGGCCGCGCGCCGCTTCAACCGCAACTGGCTGCGCGAAAAGGGCGCGAACGGCGCGACGCTCGCCGCCGCGCTCGACTGGCTCGTGCCGTATGCGCGCGGCGAGAAGACCCACGAGGAATTCGTGCACTCGCCGGTGGCGTTCGACGCGAAGCGCCGCGAAGCCGGTATTCCGGGCTACACGGGGCAGTGGGACCCGAAAAACGCCACCGAACTCTTTCATCTGGCCGCGCGCCTCGACGGGCGCTATGCCCGCGTCGCTCGGCAGCTATCCCCGACCCCGCCTGCCTGGCTAGCCGCGTGCTTGCCGCTGCAGGCGCGCTAGAATCTCTACAGCAACACAGGAAACAAAATGGCAGTCAGCGTGTTTGACCTCTTCAAGATCGGCATCGGCCCGTCCAGCTCGCACACGGTCGGCCCGATGCGCGCCGCGCTGATGTTCGTCCAGGGCCTCGAGCGCGACGGGCAGCTCGACGCGACCGCGAACGTGAAGGTCGAGCTGTACGGCTCGCTCGGCGCGACCGGCAAGGGCCACGGCACCGACCGCGGCGTGATGCTCGGCCTGCTCGGCGACGCGCCCGACACCGTCGATCCCGAGACGATCGCCGCCCGCCTCGACGCGGTGCGCACGTCGAAGACGCTCGCGCTGCTCGGCCGGCATCCGGTGCCGTTCGTCCTCAAGGAGCACATCGCGTTCTACCGCCAGGCGCTGCCCGAGCACCCGAACGGGATGAAGCTGCGCGCGACCGACGCCGGCGGCGCGGTGCTGGCCGAGCGCACCTACCTGTCGGTCGGCGGCGGTTTCGTCGTGACGGCCGGCGCGCCCAACACCAAGGTGCTGAGCGCCGCCGAGCAGATGACGCACCCGTTCCGCTCCGCGGCGGAGCTGCTCGCGCTGACGGAAACGACCGGCAAGTCGATCGCGCAGCTGATGTGGGAAAACGAGCGCGCGTGGCACACCGAGGAAGAAACCCGCGACGGCCTGCTGAAGATCTGGGGCGTGATGCAATCGTGCGTGTCGCGCGGCTGCGGGATCGGCAACCCGGATGCCGAAGGCAACCTGCCCGGCCCGTTCCAGGTGAAGCGCCGCGCGCCGCAGCTGTACCGCGCGCTGACCGGCAGCCCGGAGCGCGCGCTGCAGGATCCGCTGTCGATGATCGACTGGATCAACCTGTACGCGATCGCGGTCAACGAGGAAAACGCGGCGGGCGGGCGCGTCGTGACCGCGCCGACCAATGGCGCGGCCGGCATCATCCCGGCGGTGCTGCACTACTACACGCGCTTCACGCCGGGCGCGAACGAGCAGGGCGTGATCGACTTCCTGCTGACGGCCGCCGCGATCGGCGTCCTGTACAAGCTGAACGCGTCGATCTCGGGCGCGGAAGTCGGCTGCCAGGGTGAAGTCGGGGTCGCCTGCTCGATGGCGGCGGGCGCGCTCGCCGCGGTGCTCGGCGGCACGCCGCGCCAGGTCGAGAACGCGGCCGAGATCGGCATGGAGCACAACCTCGGCCTCACCTGCGACCCGGTCGGCGGGATGGTGCAGATCCCGTGCATCGAGCGCAACGCGATGGCATCGGTGAAGGCCGTCAACGCGGCGCGCATGGCGCTGCGCGGCGACGGCACGCACTACGTGTCGCTCGACTCGGTGATCAAGACGATGCGCGAAACCGGCGCCGACATGAAGACGAAGTACAAGGAAACCTCGCGCGGCGGGCTGGCGGTGAATATCGTCGAGTGCTGAGCGGGTCGGGCACGCTCGGGCGCGGCGTCAAAGACGGTCGCGCTCGACCTGCTCGTGTTCGTCTCGTCCTTCAGTCGACCGATCCGCGCCGAATCGCGCGAACTTTGCAAGTGCCCCCGCCAGAGCCCGTCGCGCCGGCCTAATACGAAGCATCTTCCGCATTCACGACGAAAGCGAGCACTCACGCCTCGCCCGGTCGACGCCGTCGCTTGCCGCGACTTGCGCGCCACGACGAGCGGTGAGCGCTGATCGCCCCACCCGCGTTCCGACACTTTTCACCGCCCCCCGAACCGGCGTAAGCTGTACGTCCCGCTACCCAGGGAGACGGCATCCCATGTCGCATTCCGAGGATCTCGAGCCGCGCGGCGTCACCGGCGCGCACCTGCTCGTCGATGCGTTGCTCGCCAATCACGTCGAACGCGTGTTCTGCGTGCCGGGCGAGAGTTTCCTGGCCGTGCTCGATGCGCTCGCGGATCACACCGCGCGCATCCGGACGGTCGTCTGCCGCCACGAGGCCGCCGCCGCGAACATGGCGGAGGCGGTCGGCAAGCTGACCGGCCGCCCCGGCGTCGCGTTCGTCACGCGCGGGCCCGGCGCGACCCACGCGTCGATCGGCGTGCACACCGCGTTCCAGGATTCGACGCCGATGATCCTGTTCATCGGCCAGTGCGCGCGCGAGCACCTCGATCGCGAGGCGTTCCAGGAAATCGACTACCGCCGCATGTTCGGCCAGATGGCGAAATGGGTCGCGCAGGTCGACGATCCGCGCCGGCTCCCCGAATACCTGAGCCACGCGTTCCATGTCGCCACCTCCGGCCGCCCCGGCCCGGTCGTGCTCGCGCTGCCCGAGGACGTGCTGTCCGAGCCGTGCGCGCCGCAGCCGGTCGCGCCGCCCGCGAAGCGTATCGCGGCCGCGCCGTCCGCCGCGCAGCTCGACGAGCTGCGCGAGCGGCTCGCGCGCGCGGAGCGGCCGTTCCTCGTGGTCGGCGGCAGCGGCTGGACGGCCGACGCATGCGCGAACCTGCGCAGCTTCGTCGAGCGCTGGCAACTGCCGGTCGCCTGCGCATTCCGCTACCAGGACACCGTCGACAACGCGCACCCGAACTACGCGGGCGACGTCGGCCTCGGCATCAACCCGGCGCTCGCGCGGCGGATCCGCGAAGCCGACCTGCTGTTCGCGCTCGGGCCTCGCCTCGGCGAGGCGACCACCGGCGGCTACACCCTGCTCGAGATCCCGAAGACGCGCCAGACGCTGATCCACGTCCACCAGGGCGCGGACGAGCTCGGCCGGGTGTACGCGGCCGACCTGCCGATCGTGTCGGGCATGCCGGAAATCGCGGCGCTGCTCGCCGCGCTGGAGCCGCCGCCCGCGCCCGCGTGGGCCGGCAGCGCGGCCGACGCGCATCGTGCGTATCTCGCATGGCACGCGCCGCTGCCGATGCCCGGCGACGTCCAGCTCGGCGACGTGATGGTGCAGCTGCGCGAACGCCTGCCGCACGACGCGATCCTGACCAACGGCGCGGGCAACTACGCGATCTGGCTGCACCGGCACTTCGCGTACCGGCACTTCCGCTCGCAGCTCGCGCCGACCAGCGGCGCGATGGGCTACGGGATCCCGGCCGCGCTCGCCGCGAAGTCGCTGTACCCGGCGCGGACGGTCGTCGCGCTCGCCGGCGACGGCTGCTTCATGATGGCCGGCAGCGAGCTCGCGACCGCAATGCAGTACGGGCTGAACATCGTCGTGATCGTCGTCAACAACGGGCATTTCGGCACGATCCGCATGCATCAGGAGCGCAACTACCCGGGCCGCGTGCACGGCACCGGGCTCACGAATCCGGATTTCGCCGCATATGCGCGCGCGTTCGGCGCGCACGGCGAAACGGTCGAGCGCACCGCCGATTTCGCGCCCGCGCTCGAGCGCGCGCTGACCTGCGGGCTGCCGGCACTGATCGAGATCCGCGTGCCGCAGGACGCGAGCACGCCGGCCGCGACGCTCGAACAGATCCGCGAACAGGGCCGCCGCGCGCGCGGCGCATGACGATGGGCGCGTGCGCGGCGGCGCCGGCCGGTGCCGCGCTGCCGGCCAGCGACGCGCTGGCATGGCCGGGCACGCTGCTCGCGCCGGACCGCACGCTCGTCGCCCCCTACGACCTCGAACATGGCCACGGCGCCGCCGCCGGCCACCTGCCGGCCGCACCCGCGCTGGGCCTGCTGCACGCCGCCACGCAGCCGTTCCGGCTCGCTTACGACGGCGCGATGCACGTGCACGTGATCAACGGCATGGGCGTCGCGCTCGGCGATTCGGTGATCGGCCTGACCGCGCTCGCCGCGCTGCGCGACGCGCACCCGGGGCTGCGCTTCACGCTGTACCGCCCGGCCTGTACGCCGCGCTACGTCGAAGCCCTGTATGCGCTCGCGGCCGGCGTCGTCGCACCGTCGCGCGCGCTGCCGTGGCCGGCCGACGCGCTGCCGGCCGGCGCGATCCGCATCGATCTCGGCAACCACCTGTACTGGCCGGATTTCGCGCGGCTGCCGATGATCGACTTCTTTCTCGCCGCGCTCGGCGCGGACCCGGCGGCCGTGCCCGCGCCGGCGAAGCGCAACCGCTGGCTCGCGCGGCTGCCGCTGCCCGCGCTGCCGCACGCGTGGCGGCGGCCGTACGTGCTGTTCTGCCCAAGCGCGAGCACCGCCGTGCGCAGCGTGCCGCCCGCGTTGCGCGTCGCGTGCGTCGACCGGCTCGCGCGGCGCTACCGGCTGCCCGTCGTCGGCTTCGGGCCGCTCGCGCATCCCGCTTACACCGATGTGGGGGAATTCGCCTGCGATACCGCGAATTTCATCGCGTGGGTCAGGGGCGCGAGCATGCTGTTCTCGTCGGATACGGCGGCACTTCATCTCGCCGACGGTTTCGACGTGCCGACGCTCGCCTGCTTCACGACGATCGCGCCCGGGTTGCGCGTGCGCGACTATCCGCGTTGCGTGCCGGTCGCGCTCGACGTGCCGGACGCACTGCGCGGGCTGCACCGCAGCGAAGCGCCGGACGATCTCGCGGCAGTCGAGGCCGCGTATCGCACGCTCGACTGGGATGCGCTCGCGTGGCCGGCGCCACGTGGTTCAACGGTTGATCGAGGGTGACATTCCCGGCGCACAGCGCCTGAACGAAATCACCCCGCCGCGACCATCACCGCGCTGTCGCGCAGCGTCTCCGACGGCCGCTTGCCGAACATCCGCCGGTAGTCGGTCGCGAACTGGCTCAGGTGCCAGAAGCCCCACGCCTCGGCGACGTCCTGCACCGACCCCACCGCGCGGCCGCACAGGTCGCGCCGCGCGCCGTTCAGCCGCAGCGTGCGCAGATAGGTGGCGGGCGCCATCCCGAGCACGTCCTGGAAGCAGTACTGCAGCGTGCGGCGGCTCACATGAAGCTGCTCGCACAGCTCCGGCACGCCGACCGGGCGCGTGCGATGCGCGAGCACGTAGTCGCGTGCCTGCTCGACGATCCAGCGCCGGCGGGACAGCGCCGTGCCGGCCGCCCCATCGGCGGGCAGCGCGCACACGTCGAACAGCGCGGCGAGCACCTCGGCCTGCAGGTCGTCGCGCTGCGGGTCCGGCAGCGGCTCGTGGGCCGCCGCCGCGTCGTCGAGCCGCCGGCCAAGCAGCGCGCACAGCCGTGTGAGCCGCGCCTCGCCAACCTGCACCACGCTTTGCGTCGGCAGCCGCTCGTCGAGCCCGCAGCGCTCGACCTGCTCCGCGTAGCGGCGCAGCACGTCGCCGCGCACCACCACGCCATAAATCGCGAACTGCGCGGGCGTCAGCAATTCGAATTCGACGTTGCCGGGACGGAACGCGAGCGCGCCGGCGTCGATCCGATGCGCATCGACGCGCGCGCCGCCGTCGCGCACGAGCGGGATGCCGAACCAGTACGCATCGCCGCGCACTTCGCACGCCTGGCGCAGCGTATGGCTCGTCGATTCGCGGAACAGCTTCATCGTGTCGAGCGGCAGCTCGGTCAGCGTGCCGACGAAGCGGCCCGCCGCAAGCTGGTCGTAAGTCTGGCGCCAGCCGATCAGGTTGCGCGCCTGCTCGTCGGCGTCGTGCGCGACGCTGACGACGGCCTGTCCGGCCGGCACGTCGTCGCCTTGCGCGCTGCACCGCGTGTCCTCGGCGGTCGGTTCGCCAGCGCCTGCCACTCGTTCGTTCATCCTGTTTCTCCTGTCGCCCCGGGACGCCGCAGACCACGCAAGTCCCGTGCCGAATCGCGCATGTTCCGTGTGCAATCCGGCGGGAAGCCCGTCATTCAACGACGGTGCGCCCGGCCGCGCAATGCGTACTGACCGGGATAGACCGGGATGGCGCGTGGCGCGCACCCGGCTGGTGCGGCCGCGTGCGTCGCCCGCACCGCCGCCCGATCACGCGCCCTCGCCGGGCCGCATCCGCACGACGCGCGTGCCGCAATTGCCGTAGGCCTGCGCAATCGCCAGCTCGACGATCGGGCAGCCTGCCGGCCACGGCATCGCGTCGCAGTCGGCCAGCCCCTCGCGCACGACGGCCCGGCCGTTGATCCGGTAGCGGATCCCGCGCAGGAAATCGACGAACAGCAGCCCGACGCCACTGCCGTCGCATCGCGCCGCGTCGATCCGGCGCGCCGGTCCGGCCGCGCACGGCAGCGCGAACCGCAGCGTCTTCGTATCGACCACCCGGACCACCGGCAAGCGTTCGCCGTCCGCGTCGCGCAGCGACTGCACGATGTCGCAGGTCACCGGCACGCGGCCGTCGCCGCCGACGGCGACGAACATGAACGGTTGCGTCTCGATGAATTGCCGCACGCCGATGCTCACTCGCGTGGTGACGACATCGCGCATGCGCTCGGCCTCGTCCGCGACGCCGAACCGGCGATGCGCGTCGAGTTCGCCATCGTGAAAGACCGGATGCCGGGAAGCCGGTCGAACGGGTTCCGCCATGTCGGCTCCTTGCGGGTCGCGCCGGTGAAACCGCCACCGGCGCCGGGGCCGGCCGCAACCTGCATCGTTGCGGCCGGCCCGCGCCCGAACGCAAACGCCGGTCAGAAGAACCCGAGCGCCTCGGCCTGGTAGCTGACCAGCAGGCACTTCGTTTGCTGGTAGTTCGACAGCGCCGTCTTGTGCGTCTCGCGCCCGATGCCCGACTGCTTGTACCCGCCGAATGCCGCATGCGCGGGGTACAGGTGATAGCAGTTGGTCCACACGCGGCCCGCCTCGATCTCGCGGCCCATCCGGTACGCGCGCGTACCGTTGCGCGTCCACACGCCCGCGCCGAGGCCGTAGAACGTGTCGTTCGCGAGTTCGATCGCGTCCTGCTCGTCCTTGAAGGTCATCACCGACGCGACCGGCCCGAAGATCTCTTCCTGGAACACGCGCATCTTGTTGTTGCCGAGCAGCATCGTCGGCTTCACGTAGTAGCCCGTGCCGAGCTCGGCCGCCGGCGCCGTGCGCTCGCCGCCGGTCAGGCATTGCGCGCCTTCGCCGCGACCGATGTCGATGTACGACAGGATCTTGTCGAGCTGCTGCTGCGACGCCTGCGCGCCGATCATCGTCTGCAGGTCGAGCGGATGGCCGGCCTTGATGCGCTCGACGCGCGCGACCGCCTTCTCGATGAAGCGCTCGTAGATCGATTCCTGGATCAGCACGCGCGACGGGCACGTGCACACTTCGCCCTGGTTCAGCGCGAACATCGCGAGCCCTTCGAGCGCCTTGTCGAGGAACGCGTCGTCCTGGTCGAGCACGTCGGCGAAGAAGATGTTCGGGCTCTTGCCGCCCAGTTCGACCGTCGACGGGATCAGGTTCTCGGCGGCCGCGTGCAGGATGTGCTTGCCGACCGGCGTCGAGCCCGTGAACGCGATCTTCGCGATGCGCTTGCTCGTCGCGAGCGCTTCGCCGGCTTCCTTGCCGAAGCCGTTCACGATGTTGATCACGCCCGGTGGGAACAGGTCACCGATCAGCTCCATCAGCACGAGCACCGACGCGGGCGTCTGCTCGGCCGGCTTCATCACGATGCAGCAGCCGGCCGCGAGCGCCGGCGCGAGCTTCCATGCGGCCATCAGCAGCGGGAAGTTCCACGGAATGATCTGGCCGACCACGCCCACCGGCTCGTGGAAGTGGTACGCGACGGTGTTGTCGTCGATCTCGGAGATGCCGCCTTCCTGCGCGCGGATGCAGCCCGCGAAATAGCGGAAGTGATCGACCGCGAGCGGCAGGTCGGCCGCCATCGTCTCGCGCAGCGGCTTGCCGTTGTCGATCGTTTCGGCGACGGCGAGCAGCTTCAGGTTCTTTTCCATCCGCTCGGCCGCGGCGAGCAGCAGGTTCGCGCGCTCGGTCACCGACGTCTTGCCCCACTTGCGGCGCGCGGCGTGCGCCGCATCGAGCGCGACCTTCACGTCGTCGGCGCTCGAGCGCGGCACGCGGCAGAACGGCTGGCCGTTGATCGGCGACACGTTCTCGAAATAGTCGCCCTTGACCGGAGGCACCCACTTGCCGCCGATATAGTTGTCGTACTGCTGGCGGTACGGGTATTCGACGTCGAGGCCCAGTTGTTTCAGGTCAAACGGGTTCATCAGGTGTCTCCTGTTCATCATGCTTGTCGGAATACGGCGCCGGTTGGTCGCGCGTGTCCGTTCATGCAACTTGCATGCCAAACACCCCGCCTGCGGCCGGCACGGCGTTGCGCCGTGCGGCGCGCGCGGGTGTCGCCGACGACTGCTCCAAACCTGAACACC
The DNA here is from genome assembly GCF_004343775.1 of Burkholderia sp. SRS-46. Taxonomy (GTDB): domain Bacteria; phylum Pseudomonadota; class Gammaproteobacteria; order Burkholderiales; family Burkholderiaceae; genus Burkholderia. Next base: position 211,913 of record NZ_PTXL01000007.1, read on the forward strand.
CGATGTGATCCACGCCGCGCGTGACGTTCGAAATTCCAACAGTGCAGGCAAGGCGGCGCGCGCCGCACGCACGCCGTTGCCGCACGCGGCCCGTGGCACGTCGCTTGCATCCGCGTTCGATGCCTCCATCGCGCTCATCGCCCCATGACTCGTCACGGCCCCCTTTCCGCCGACGCGCTCGCGTTCATCCGCGCGCAGGCCTTCCTGATCGTCGCGACCGCGAATGCGGCGGGCGACAGCGACTGCTCGTACCGCGGCCGGCAGCCGCGCGCCGACGGCACCTTCGAGCCCCTCGTCGAGGCGCCCGACGCCGGCACGCTGGTGCTGCCCGACTTCGCGGGCAACAACCTGCTCAACACGCTCGGCAACCTGCTCGTGAATCCGGACATCGCACTGCTGTTCGTCGATTTCCCGAGCGGGACGTCGTGGCTCGTGCACGGCCGCGCGACGATCGACGAAGATGCGCACCGTTGGGCGCACCTGTGGCCGGCGGCGCTGCGTTATGTCGTCGTCGCGGTCGACGGTGCGCACGCGCGGGCGGAAACCGGGCTGCCTCGGCTGGTTCCGGCCTAGTGCCGGTTCACGCTCACGCCGGCTCCGCGCGCCGGCCGCCGAGGAACATGAACACGACCGCCGCGCACAGCAGCGTGACGACCGCGAGCCCGATCAGCAGATGGTCGAACGCCTGCGTGTAGCTCCGCAGCAGCACCGCGCGCCCCGCATGCGGCAGCACGGTGGCCGCACCGCCGAGATCGCCGGTCGCGAGCCGCGCGGCGGCCCGCACGATCGCGTCGGTCGTGGCGCCCGGGTCGCTTGCACCGGGTGAGGCGCCCGCCCCGGACGCCGCGCGCAGCCCCGCCTGCGCGAGCGCCGCGAGCACCGCGCCGGCGATCGCGAGCGCGATCCCCTCGCCCGCGACCCGCGTCGTGCTGAAGATGCCGGTCGCCATCCCCGCGCGCTCCTTCGGCACGACGCTGACCGACAGCCCGTCCATCAGGCCCCACGGCATTCCGGCCCCGACGCCGATCGCGAGCATCGGCGCGATCGCCGCCGGCCCCGCGCCGCCGCGCAGCGCGACGCTCAGCCAGCCGAGCCCCGCCGCCGCGACCAGCAGCCCGACGCCGGAGATCACGCCGGCCGACAGCCAGCGCGTGAGCGCTGCCGCGACGAGCGGCACCACGAGCATCGGCGCGGAGATCGCGAGCATCAGCCAGCCCGCGTCGATCTCGCTGAAGCCGTCGATGCCGATGAAGCGCAGCGGCAGCACGACCAGCAGCACGATGTAGCAGCAGCAGGTGGACACCGGCAGCACCTGCACGCCGACGAAGCGCGGAATGCGGAACAGCGACAGGTCGAGCATCGGCCGCGCGACGCGGGCCTCGATCGCGACGAACGCGGCCGCGAGCAGCGCCGCGCCGGCCAGCAGGCCGGCGACGAGCGGGCTCGCCCAGCCGCGCGCCGGCGCCTCGATCACACCGAACGTGAACAGCGTCAGCGCGGCCGTGAATGCGGCGGTGCCGGGCCAGTCGAGCCCCGTCGCGTGCGGGTCGCGCGATTCGCGCATGCGCGGCAGCCCGACCCCGAGCGACAGCGCGCCGGCCACCGCGCCCGTCAGGAAGATCGCGCGCCAGCCGTAGCGCGCGATCAGGCAGCCCGCCAGCACCGGGCCGAACGCGAGGCCGATGCCGAAGGTCGTGCCGAGCAGGCTGAACGCGCGCGTGCGCGCCGGGCCGTCGAATTCCTGCGCGAGCGCGGCGGTGCCGCCCGCCAGCGCGGCCGCCGCGGCCAGCCCCTGCGCGGCGCGCAGCAGGTCGAGCGCGAGCATCGACGGCGCGAACGCGAGCGCGACCGACAGCAGCGTGAAGCCGCCGACGCCGAGCGCGAACACGCGCTTGCGGCCGAACTGGTCCGCGAGCGCGCCGGCGGCCATCAGGAAGCTGCCGAACGCGAGCATGAACGCGTTCGTGATCCAGTTCAGCGCGACCGGCCCGCCGTGCAGGTCGCGACCGATCGCGGGGGTCGCGACCGCGCCGCCGGAAAAGGACAGCGGCAGCGCGACGGCGGCCGCGCACACGGCGGCCAGCACCAGCGTGCGACGGTGCGCCGATGCGGTGGAAAAGGTGGAATCCATCATCGCTCCTCGAAGAATCGGCGCCGGGGCGCCATCGAAGCGACACACGATAATTCGGATTGAATCTCCGAAAAACCATGCAAGATTCCGGATATAGCGGACTAGAATTCCTGAATTCCGACACGAAGGCCCGCAATCGGCACCTCGATGAACAACCTGAACGGCATCGTCGCGTTCGTCCGCACCGCGGAAACGCTGAGCTTCGTCGCGGCCGGCCGCACGCTCGGCATCTCGGCATCGGCGGTCGGCAAGACGATCGCGAAGCTCGAACAGTCGCTCGGCGTGCGCCTGTTCCACCGCACCACGCGCCGCGTGACGCTCACCGACGAGGGTCGGCACTTCTACGCGCGCTGCCAGCGGATCCTCGAGGATTTCCGCGACGCCGAGGCGATGGTGACCGAATCCGCGCAGCGGCCGCGCGGCAAGCTGCGCGTGAGCCTGCCGGTGATCGGCTACCGGTTCCTGCTGCCGGTGCTGCCGGCCTTCAAGCGGCAGTATCCGGACGTCGAGCTGGACCTGGATTTCAACGACAGGATGGTGGACGTCGTCGAAGGCGGCTTCGACGCGGCGATCCGCAGCGGGCCGCTGTCGGATTCGAGCCTGATGTCGCGGCGGCTCGGCCCGTTCGGGTTCGTGTTGTGCGCGACGCCCGCGTATCTCGCGCAGGCCGGCACGCCGCGCGTGCCGCGCGACCTGGCGGCGCACGACTGCGTGCGCTACTGCTTCCCGACCACGGGCAAGCTGCAGGACTGGGCGCTCGCGCTCGACGACGGCTCGCCGCTGAAGCTGCGCACCGCGATGACCTGCAACAACATGGAAGCGCTGCGCGGCGCGGTGCTCGCGGGCCTCGGCATCGGCTACATGCCCGACTTCCTCGCGCGCGACGCGCTCGAACAACGCGCGCTCGTCACGGTGCTCGACGACTACCGGATCGCGCCCGGGCAGTTCTCGATCGTGTGGCCGTCGAGCCGGCAGTTGTCGCCGAAGCTCAGGGTGTTCGTCGATTTCCTGTGCGAGCGGCTGTTCAAGTGAGGGCGGCGGATGGCCATCACGCCGCGCCGAGCCGCTCCGTTTCCGCGTCCGGCAGCAGCGCGTCGCTGTCGTCCTTGAGCCCGACGCCCGTCAGCCCGAGCCGGCGCGCGTGCGTCATCAGGTAATGCAGCTTGTGCGCGGCCGCCGCGTACGGCAGCCCTTCGGGCCGCACGTTCGAGATGCAGTTGCGCAGCGCGTCGTGGCAGCCGACCTTCGGCGCCCAGGTGAGATACACGCCGAGACTGTCCGGCGAACTGAGCCCCGGCCGCTCGCCGATCAGCATCGCGACGAGCTTCGCGCGCAGCAGCTCGCCGATCTCGTCGCCGAGCGCGACGCGCGCCTGCCGCGCAACGACCACCGGCCCGACCCGCCAGCCATCGGCGTCGAGCCTCGGCCGCACCGCCTGCAGCAGCGGCAGCGCCTGCTTCGCGGCCGCGAACGCGGACAGCCCGTCGCCCACCACGAACACCACGTCGGGCACGTCGTCGCGCGCCGCGTCGTGCGCGGCGAGCTGCGTGCGGCTGTCGTCGGACAGCTTGCGGCCGAGATCGGGCCGGCGCAGGTAATGCTGGCGATCGGGCGCGGCGCTCTGCACGTCGAGCGTCGCGAAGCCGGCCGCGTCGAGGTCGCGCCGCAGCGCATCCGCGTCGAGCGGCTGGTGCACGGCGTCGCGCGCCTGCGCGTGCGACAGGTTGAAGGCCAGCAGCGGCGCGGTCGGCAGGCTGTTGCCCGCGCGGCCGAGCGCGATCCGCGCGTTCGTGAACGACTTGAGCTGCCCCCAAGGGTTCTTTTCGACGGCGTCGCTCATGCCGACAATCCCATCCAGTCGTTCGCGCCGGCCAGCAGCGGCACGCGGGAAGACGCGGCGCGCAGCGCGCCGTGCGCATCGGCAATCTCCATCGTCTCCAGCCATTCCTCGAACTCCGGCGCGCGGCGCAGGCCGAGCACCTCGCGCACGTACAGCTGGTCGTGGAACGACGTGCTCTGGTAATTCAGCATCACGTCGTCCGCGCCCGGAATGCCCATGATGAAGTTGATGCCCGCCGCACCCAGCAGCGTCAGCAGCGTATCCATGTCGTCCTGGTCGGCTTCCGCGTGGTTCGTGTAGCAGATGTCGCAGCCCATCGGCACGCCGAGCAGCTTGCCGCAGAAGTGATCCTCGAGCCCCGCGCGGATGATCTGCTTGCCGTCATACAGGTATTCGGGCCCGATGAAGCCCACCACCGTGTTGACGAGGAACGGCTCGAACTTGCGCGCGACCGCGTACGCGCGCACCTCGCAGGTCTGCTGGTCGACGCCGTGGTGCGCGTTCGCGGACAGCGCGCTGCCCTGGCCGGTCTCGAAGTACATGAGATTGTTGCCGACCGTGCCGCGCTTGAGCGACAGCGCCGCCTCGCGCGCCTCGCCGAGCAGCGCGAGCGAGATGCCGAAGCTCGCGTTCGCCTTCTCGGTGCCCGCGATCGACTGGAACACGAGGTCGACCGGCGCGCCCTTCTCGACCGCCGCGATCGTGTTGGTCACGTGCGTGAGCACGCACGACTGCGTCGGCACGCCATAGCGCTCGCGGAACCCGTCGATCATCGCGAGCAGCTTGACGATCGCGGCGAGGCTGTCGGTGGCCGGGTTGATGCCGATCATCGCGTCGCCGCAGCCGTACATCAGCCCGTCGAGCATCGACGCCGCGATGCCCTTCACGTCGTCGGTCGGGTGGTTCGGCTGCAGCCGCACCGACATCCGGCCCGGCAGCCCCACCGTGTTGCGAAAGCGCGTGACGACGCGGCGCTTCCTCGCGGCCGCGATCAGGTCCTGGTTGCGCATCAGCTTCGACACGGCCGCGACCATCTCCGGCGTGAGGCCCGGCGCGATGCGCTCGAGCGCCGCGCCGTCGGCCGCGGGCGACAGCAGCCAGTTGCGGAAGTCGCCCACCGTCAGGTGCGAGATCTCGGCGAACGCGGCCGCGTCGTGATCGTCGACGATCAGCCGCGTGACCTCGTCGTCTTCGTACGGAATCAGCGCTTCGTTCAGGAACGCCTTGAGCGGCACGCCCGCGAGCGCGATCTTCGCGGCGACGCGCTCCTCCTCGCTTGCCGCCGCGACGCCGGCAAGCTGGTCGCCGGAGCGCAGCGGGCTCGCCTTCGCGAGCAGCGTCTTCAGGTCCGCGAAGCGGTAGGTGCGCGAACCGATCGTCTCCGTGTAGGACATTCTGCGAGTCTCCTTGCAAAAACCGCCGGCGCGCCGCTGTCGCGGGCGCACCGGGTGCCGTGTCAACGGCCCTTCACCGTCATCGTCACTCTTCCAGCAGCGCGTCGCCCGGCGCGTCCGCACGCTGCGCGCGGGTCGCGAGGAAGTACGCGTAGCCGAGCGCGAGGAACAGCACGAACACCATCGCGACCAGCCCGTTGAAATACACCATCGTACCGAGACAGACGAGCGCCGCAAGAATCGCGAAGGCCGGGAACAGCGGGTACATCGGCGCGCGGAACGGGCGGGCCATGTTCGGCTGCGAGCGGCGCAGCTTGAACAGCGAGGCCATGCTGACGATATACATCACGATCGCGCCGAACACCGACATCGTGACGATGTTCGCGGTCAGCGTCTGGCCGCCGAACTGGATCAGCTCGTCGCTGTAGATCGCCGCGATGCCCACCACGCCGCCCGCGAGGATCGCGCGGTAAGGCGTCTTGAAGCGCGGGTGCACCTTCGCGAGCCACTCGGGCAGATAACCTTCGCGGGCCAGCGCGAAGATCTGGCGCGAATAGCCGAGGATGATCCCGTGGAACGACGCGACGAGGCCGAACAGGCCGAGCCACACGAGCATGTGCATCCAGCCGCTGTTCTCGCCGACGATGTATTTCATCGCCTGCGGCAGCGGGTCGTTGATGTTCGCGAGCTTGGTCCAGTCGCCCGCGCCGCCGGCGAACACCATCACGCCGATCGCGAGAATGACCAGCGTCAGGATGCCGGCCACGTACGCGATCGGGATCGAGCGCTTCGGGTTCTTCGCTTCCTCGGCGGCCATCGCGACGCCTTCGATCGCGAGGAAGAACCAGATCGCGAACGGGATCGCCGCGAACATGCCATGGAACGAACCGACGCTGAAGTGATCGGCGCCCGACCAGCCGCCCTTCACGAAGTTGCTCCACGCGAAGCCCGGCGACACCACGCCCATGAACACCAGCAGCTCGAAGATCGCGAACAGCGTCACGACGAGCTCGAAGGTCGCGGCGATCTGCACGCCGACGATGTTCAGCGCCATGAACACCAGGTACGCGCCCATCGCCGCATGCTTCGGCTCGAGGCTCGGGAACTGCACGTGCAGGTACGCGCCGATCGCCAGCGCGATCGCGGGGGGCGCGAACACGAATTCGACCAGCGTCGCAGCGCCGGCGAGATAGCCGCCCGTCGGGCCGAACGCGCGGCGCGCATAGGCGAACGGGCCGCCCGCATGCGGAATCGACGTGGTCAGCTCGGTGAAGCTGAAGATGAAGGTCGTATACATCGCCGCGACGAACAGCGCGGTGATCACGAAGCCCAGCGTGCCTGCGCTCGCCCAGCCGTAGCTCCAGCCGAAGTACTCGCCGGAAATCACGAGGCCGACCGCGATGCCCCACAACTGCCAGGTCCCGAGCGTCTGCTGCAGCGCGGGCTGGCCGGACGACTTGCCGCCGGCGGCGGGCCGGCCATTCGACTCTGCTTTCATCGGTTTCTCCTCTTGGGTGCCAGACCACCGGCCCGTCGGGCGGGCTGCTCTGCACGACTGAGAATCGATGCTAGTGAGTCATTAAACGACGTGTTATCGAAATTCGGCAAAGGTCCGCACTGACGTTTCGCTTACGGAAACGCCGACGGGCGGGCGTTTGCGCCCGCCGCCGCCCGGCCCCCGCGCGCGGCGGCCGGGCGCACGCCGCTTACTGGCCGCCGCCGTTGCGCTGGTTGAACCAGCGGTCGAGCAGCTTGCCGGCCGCCTCGCGGCCGCCGAGCCCGAACGACAGCGCGACCGCCACCGCGATCGCGCCGAGCACGAGGCCGAACGCGAGCTGGACGATCTCGTTCGCGATGCCCATCGCGCGCAGGCCCATCGCGAACACGAGGCCGAGGATCGCGAATTGCGCGATGCGCGCGAACAGCACGCTGTGCTCGCTGTCCGCCTGCTGGATCACGCGGCGCGCGAGGCCCGCGAGCCACACGCCGATCACGAAGATCACGCCGCCCATCAGCACGTGGCCGCCGAACTCGATGAACAGCGTGACGACGTCGCGCACCTGCGAGAAGCCGAGCCGGTTGGCGGCCTCGACCGCCGCGAACAGCATCGCGAAGAACACGATCAGCCGCGCGGCCAGCACCGACGGCTGCAGCATCCCGGAGAACACGCGCTCGACGCCGAGCACCGCCGGCAGCCCGTCGACGCCTGCGGCAACCAGCAGCTTCTGCGCGAGCGCCGCGACGAAGCGCGCGAAATAGAACGTGACGAGCACGATCACGAGCGCGGCGACGATGTCCGGCACCGCGCCGAGGAACTGGTTCAGCATGTTGGTCGCGGGGCCGGAGATCGCGTCGATCTTCAGCGCGTCGAGCGCGGAGATCAGCGTCGGCACGAACACGAACACGTAGACGACCGTGCCGATGAAGCTCGACACGCGCACCGGCGTCGGGCTGTCGATGCGCTCGGTGAGCCGGTCGGCGCCGGCCGCGACGAGCAGGTTCGTGACGAGCCCGCGCAGCACGCGCGCGACGATCCAGCCGACGACGCCGATCACCGCGGCCGCGAACAGGTTCGGCACGATCGCGAGCAGCTTGTCGATCATCCCCTGCACCGGCGACAGCAGGCCCGACAGCGCGAACGCGGACAGGATCGCCGGCAGGAACATCAGGATCACGAGCCAGAACAGCACGTCGCCGAGGTAGCCGCTCATCGGCTGCATGCCGGCGCTCGCGGACAGCGCGTCGTCGACCTTGCAGGATTTCAGCGCGCGGTTCGCGAGGCTGCGCAGCAGCGAAGCGATCAGCCACGCGATCAGCGCGAGCGCCGCGCCGCCGATCAGGTTCGGCAGGTAGTTGACGATATGGGTGACCAGCAGCGAGAACGGGTTCGACACCGCGTACAGGTTGAGCACGTTGAAGATGCCCACCGCGGTGACGAGCAGCACGAGCCAGAACAGGCCGCCGGCGACGATGCGCTCGACGTAGGCGCCCTGGCCAGTGCTTTCGGTGATCCGCTCGTCGACCTTCAGCGCGCCGAGCAGCCGCAGCGTGCCGGCCCGCACCACCACGGCGATCAGCCAGCCGATCACCAGGATGCCGATGGCGCCGGCGATCTTGGGCAGGTACCCCCCTAGCGTGGATTGCAGCGTTGTGATGAAGCTGGATGCATCCATTTCTTCCTCCCGAAAACGTGGCGTTGCGAATGAACATCGACGAACTACCTGCGTACTTCGAAATGACGTGCGGTCCCGCTGCTGCGACCGCAGATGCAACTTAACCCGGAAAAATGACGGCTTGAGCCGATTTCACCGTCTTTAACTTTAGACATTGTTCGCCGAGGGCGAGACCCCATTTCAAAAAAGAAATAGGGGCCGATTGGCGAAACTCAGCAAGATTTATCAAAGTGCACCGTGCTACCGTGGCGTCGGTCCTTCCCGCGAGCTACCGATGACTGCCGACGAGACATCTGGCTGGATGCGCTATGCGAGCCGTCTCGCACGTGTCCACGACTACATCCGCACCCACCTCGACGCGCCGCTCGACCTGAACCGGCTCGCCGAAATCGCGTGCCTGTCGCCGTACCACTGGCACCGGGTCTATCGCGCGCTGTACGGCGAATCGATCCTGATGACGGTGCGGCGGATGCGTATCGCGCGCGCGTCGGAGGACCTGGTCTGCACGGCGCTGCCGATCGTGCGGATCGCGCGGCGCGCGGGCTACGGCTCGACGCATGCGTTCGCGCGGGCGTTCCGCGACGCCTACGGCGTGCCGCCCGCGCAATACCGGCGCGCCGGCGTGCACCGGGCCATCTATCCGTTACCCACTGGAGATCGAGACATGTTCAAACACGAAGTGGCGATTCGCCGGCTGCCTGACCTGCACGGCTACGCGGTCGACCATACCGGTTCCTACCTGCAGGTGCATGAAGCGTTCGCGCGGCTCGGCGGCTGGGTCGCGCAGCACGGGCTGTTCGCGCCCGACGCAAAGATGATGGGGGTCTACTACAACGATCCGGAGACCACGCCCGAGGCGCAGTTGCGCTCGAAAGCGTGCTTCGTGCCGGGCAGCGGCGCGGCGGACATCGAGCCGGCCGCGCCGGTGGGGCGGATCACCGTGGCGGGCGGCGAGTACGCGGTGCTGCTGCACACCGGGCCGTACGCGGACCTGAAGGCCGCCTACCAGTGGCTGTACGGCGACTGGCTGCGCCATTCCGGCCGCGAGGCCGCCGACGCGCCGCCGTTCGAGCTGTACCTGAACACGCCGATGAATACGGCGCCGGCCGACCTGCTCACGGAGCTCTACCTGCCGCTGCGCTGACGCGCGTCGGCAGTTACGCCGCCGCTGTACCGCAGGCCGGGCAGAAGCGCGCGTCGGCGGCCAACGCCGCGTGGCAGCGGCGGCACGCGGCGCTTTGCTGCGCCGCGCCGCATTGGGCGCAGAAGCGCCCGCTCGCATCGTTGAGCGCGCCGCATCCGGTGCAGGCGAGCTGGCGCAGCGGCGCGGCGCCATCGGCGGCCGGCGCCTGCCGGCCCCAGCCGAGACGGCCGTCGCCGCGAGCATGGTGGTCGCGGCCATGACTTCCGGCGTGGTCGCTGTCGTAGCCGCCGCCGTGCCGGCCGTGTCCGGCGCCGTAGCCGCCATGGCCGCTACCCTGCACGCCGCCATGATGGCCACGCCCGCCGTGGCCGCCGGTGATCCATTTCAGGAAACCCATCGTCCGCTCCTTCGCGCCGCTTGCGCGCCCGTCAGACTTGCCTGCTGCGGGACAGCAGGCGCAAGCCGTTACCCACGACGATCAGGCTCGCGCCCGCGTCGGCAAACACCGCCATCCACATCGTGCCGAGCCCCGCGACCGTGAGGGCGAGGAACACCAGCTTCACTCCGAGCGCGAAGCCGATGTTCTGCACCAGCACCCGGTGCGTCGCACGCGACAGCCGCACGAACGCGGGAATCTTGCGCAGGTCGTCGTCCATCAGCGCGACGTCCGCGGTTTCGATCGCGGTATCGGTGCCCATCGCGCCCATCGCGAAGCCGATGTCGGCGCGCGCGAGCGCCGGCGCGTCGTTGATCCCGTCGCCGACCATCCCGACCGCGCCGGCCCCCGTCGCGAGCTCCTCGACCGCCGCGAGCTTGTCCTCGGGCAGCTGGTTGCCGCGCGCGTCGTCGATGCCGGCTTCCTTCGCGATCGCCTGCGCGGTGTGCGGGTTGTCGCCCGTCAGCATCGCGGTGCGGATGCCGAGCGCGTGCAGCTCGGCGATCGCCGCGCGGCTCGTGTCCTTGATCGTGTCGGCCACCGCGAACACGCCGAGCACGCGCGTGTCGTCGATCAGCATCACGACGCTCTTGCCCTCGCGTTCGAGCGCGTCGAGCTGCGCTTCCAGGTCCGGCGAGCAGCGCTCCAGCTCCTCGACGAGCCGGTGGTTGCCGAGCCAGTAGCGCGTGCCGTCGATCGTGCCGCGCACGCCGCGCCCGAGCAGCGCTTCGAAATCCTGAACGTCGGCAAACGGCACGGCGTCCGCCGTGCGGGCCGCCGCCGCGATCGCCTGCGACACCGGATGATCGGAGCGCGCGGCGAGGCTCGCGGCGAGCTGGCGCACCCGCGCGGCGTCGACGTCCGCCGCGCGCGGCACGAAGTCGGTCTGCACCGGCTTGCCGTGCGTGATCGTGCCGGTCTTGTCGAGCGCGAGCCACACGAGCTTGCGCCCCTCCTCCAGGTAGACGCCGCCCTTCACGAGTATCCCGCGCCGCGCGGCCGCCGCGAGGCCCGACACGATCGTCACCGGCGTCGAGATCACCAGCGCGCACGGGCACGCGATCACCAGCAGCACCAGCGCGCGGTAGATCCACTCGTGCCACGCGCCGTCCGTCACGAGCGGCGGGACCGTCGCGACCAGCAGCGCGATCGCGAACACGATCGGCGTGTAGACGCGCGCGAACTGGTCGACGAAGCGCTGCGTCGGCGCCTTCGCGCCCTGCGCTTCCTCGACCGCGTGGATGATCCGCGCGAGCGTGGTGTTCGACGCGACCGCGCTCACCCGGTATTCGAACGAGCCCGATTCGTTGATGGTGCCGGCGAACACGGGGTCGCCGGCCGTCTTCTCGACGGGCAGGCTCTCGCCGGTGATCGGCGCCTGGTTCACGGTCGAGCGACCGGCGACCACTTCGCCGTCGAGCCCGATCCGCTCGCCCGGCTTCACGCGCACGATCGCGCCGAGCGCGACCTGCACGGCCTCGATCGTGCGCCACGACCCGTCCGTGTCGCGCACGGTCGCGGTATCCGGCGCGAGCCGCATCAGCCCCTGGATCGCGTTGCGCGCGCGGTCGAGCGACTTTGCCTCGATCAGTTCGGCGATCGTGAACAGCACCATCACCATCGCGGCTTCCGGCCACTGGCCGATCGCCATCGCGCCGGTCACCGCGATACTCATCAGCGCGTTGATGTTCAGGTTGCCGTTGCGCAGCGCGATCCAGCCCTTCTTGTAGGTGGTGATGCCGCACGCGAGCACCGCGGCGAGCGCGAGCGCCGCAGCGACCCACGCAGGCAGGCCGAGCCAGCTCGACGCCTCGGATGCGAGCGCGGCCGCGCCCGCCAGCGCGAGCGGCCACCACGGCTTCGCGGGCGCCGGCTGGGCGGCCGACGGCGGCGCGTCGGCGGATGCAGCTTCCGGCGTCATGCCGAGCGTGCGGATCGCGCCGTCGATCGCCGCCTGCGCGCCGGGCACATGGTCGACGGTCAGCAAACGCTGCATCAGGTTGAATTCGAGCGCCGACACCTCGCGCATCCCGCCGAGCTTCTTGCGGATCAGCGCCTCCTCGGTCGGGCAGTCCATCTGCATGATCCGGAACGACGAGCGCACGTGGCCGGACGCGGTCGCCTGCGCGGCAGGCAGCGGCGCGAACGTCAGCGCGGCGGGCGCGCAGCAGTCGCCGGCGACGTGGTCGTGGTCGTGCGCATGGCCGTGGTCGTGGCTGTGGCCGTCGTCATGCGCGTGATCGTGGCTGCAGGCGTGCGTGTGTTCGTGATCGTGCGCCCCGGCATCGCCGGACTTCGCGTCATGGTCATGGTCATGGTCATGCTCCTGGCCGGCGGCGCCGTGACCTTTCGCATGTTCATGATCATGGCCGCAGGCATGCGGCTTCGTCGACTGCACTGCGGGCGCACCGTCATGCGCCTGCCGGCCGGCCTCCGGCGCCGCGGCGGCGACATCCGCGGCAATCACGCCGTGCGCATCGGCGCAGCATGCGCCGGCGCCGCCGGCCGCGCGGTGTCGTTCGTCGTGGGTACGCTGGGCGTCGGTCATCACAACCTCCTTGATAGCTTGACGGTGTAGAGTTAACACCCTGAAGCCACTACAAGGTCAACCCTTCGGCAGGAGAAAAGTATGAAGATCGGCGAACTGGCCAAAGCGGCGCGCTGCACGCCCGAGACGATCCGCTTCTACGAGAAGGAGGGGCTGATGCCGGATGCGGAGCGCACCGACGCGAACTACCGCAACTACACGGAAGCGCACGTTGAACGGCTGCGCTTCATCCGCAACTGCCGCGTGCTCGACATGGCGCACGACGAGATCCGCGCGCTCTTGCGGCTCACCGATACGCCTGGCGACCGCTGCGATTCGATCAACGCGCTGCTCGACGAGCACATCGGCCATGTCGATGCGCGGCTCGCCGAACTCACGCACCTGCGCGATCAATTGACCGAACTGCGCCGGCAATGCGTCGGCGAACACTCGGTCGAGGATTGCGGGATCGTGCACGGCCTCGTGACGATGGAAACGGTCGCGCCGGCCGCGAAACGCTCGCACCTCGGCTGAAAGCCTTGCCGGATATGATAGTTACAACTAAACTAGTTATTAATTAACTAGACATATCCGGACTATTTATCCTCATGAGCCGCCCGTCGCCGCTGGCGCTCGCGATCCTCGCGACGCTCACCGAAGCCCCGATGCATCCGTACGGGATGCTGCAGCAACTGAAAGCCCGCGGCCACGACGAAGTCGTCAATGTGCGGCAGCGCACGAGCCTCTACCAGGCGATCGACCGCCTGTTGCGCGACGGCCTGATCGCCGTGCACGACACCGAGCGCGACGGCGCATTTCCGGAGCGCACGCTCTACGCGCTCACCGATGCCGGGCGCGCGGCCGGGGAAACCTGGCTGCGCGCACTGCTCGCGGAGCCCTCGCGCGAATTCCCCGCGTTCGGCGCCGGGCTCGCGTTCCTGCCGCTGCTCGATGCCGACGACGCGCGCCACCAGCTCGAGCGCCGCATCGCCGCGCTCGAAGCCGAGCGCGCGCGCCTCGACGCGCTGCGCAACGCCGCGCAGGCCAACCAGGTGCCGCGCCTGTTCCTGCTGCAGAACGAGCATGCGCTCGTGCTGCTCGACGCCGAGCTCGGCTGGGCGCGCAGCATCGTCGAGCATCTGCGGATCGGCGCGCTGAACTGGGTCGACGGCTGAGCCTGCGCGACGCCCCGCGCCGCCGGTCAAAGCACCTTGCCGGGGTTCAGGATGTGACGCGGATCGAGCGCGTCCTTCAGCCGGCGCATCACGGCGATTTCCGCATCGCTGCGTGTGTAGCCGAGATACGGCCGCTTGAGCGCGCCGATGCCATGCTCGGCGGAAATCGATCCACCCATCGCCTGCACCACCGCGTAGACGGCCTGGTCCAGCTCGGCCTCGCTCGCCGCATCCGGGCCCGCGTGCGACACGCCGATATGCACGTTGCCGTCGCCGATGTGGCCGAAGAACAGGCACACGATGTCCGGCCAGCGCGCGCGCAGCGCCGCCTCGCACCGCTGCGCGAACGCGCCGAGCTCACCGGTCGGCAGGCTCACGTCGAAGTTGACGAGATGCGGCAGCGCATCGATCGCGAGCCCTTCGCGCAGCGTCCACAGGTCGCGCGCCTGCCGCGCCGAGGTCGCGAGCGCGGCATCGTCGACGAGCCCCGCGTCGAAGCAATCGGCAAGGCAGGCTTCGAGCGCCTGCCGCGCATCGCCGCCCGGTGCACTGGTCGCGCATTCGATCAGCACCGCGAAGCCTTCTTCGGCCGGGAACGGCGCGACGACACCCGGCGTGTGGTGCGCGACGTACCGGTAGAACGCCGGCCACATCGCCTCGAAGCTGACCAGGTCCGGCAGCGCGCGCAGGCGGTCCCACAGCCGCACGACCGCGTCGTAGCCGGCGACCCGGCACAGCGCGGTCGCGGGCTCGGCGAGCTTCGGATGAAGCCGCAGCACCGCGCGCGTGATCACGCCGAGCGTGCCTTCGCTGCCGATGAACAGCTGCTTCAGGTCGTAGCCCGCGTTGTTCTTCAGCATCCGGTTCATCGACGACACGACGGTGCCGTCCGCCAGCACCGCTTCCAGCCCGAGCACCTGTTCGCGCATCATCCCGTAGCGGATCGCGCGCGTGCCGCCCGCGTTGGTCGCGAGCGCGCCGCCGATCTGGCACGAGCCGCGCGCGCCGAGATCGACGCCGAACGTGAAGCCGGCGGCTTCCGCCGCCTCCTGCACGATCTGCAACGGCGTGCCGGCGCGCACGGTGAGCGTGCCCGCCGCGGCGTCGAGCGCCTCGACGCCCGCGAAACGCTCCATCGACAGCACGACCTCGCCGCCGAGCGCGACCGCGCCGCGCGCCAGCCCCGTCAGGCCGCCCTGCGGCACCACCGGCTGGCCGAGCCGCGTGCAGAGCACCAGCGTGCGCGACACTTCGTCGACGCTGCGCGGCCGCACGAGCGCGCGCGGCCGGACGCCGGGCGGCTCGTTGTACGCGGTGAAGAAGCGCGGCTCGATGTCGGCCGGCGGCGTGACGCTGTCCTTGCCCAGTTCCGCGGCGAGCGCGGCGACGATCGCCTCGCCGCCGGCCGCCGCCCGATCGCTGTCGATGTGCATCGCGTCGCCGCCTTCAGTGCGTCGAAATGTCGATGTTGCCGAAATACTTCTGGCCCAGCGATTTCACCGTGCCGTCCGCCTTCAGCTTGTCGATCGCCGCGTTCAGCTTCGTCTTCAGCGCGTCGTCGCCCTTGCGCAGGCCGAACGCGATGCCGCTGCCGAGGATCCGGTCGTCGCGCACCGGCTGGCCGACGAACGCGAAATCCTTGCCGTCCGGACGCGACAGGAAGCCGCGCTGGCCGGCCGGCGCGAGCACCAGCGTCGCGTCGAGGCGGCCCGCGACGAGGTCCGCGTACGCCTGGTTCTGGTCCTGGTACGCGACCACCGCGACGCCGGCCGGCGCCCAGTGCGCCTTCGCGTACGTCTCCTGGATCGATGCCTGCAGCACACCGACGCGCTTGCCCTTCAGCGCTTCCGTCGTCGGCAGCAGGCCGCTGCCGTTGCGCGCGATCAGCTGCGTCGGCACCCGATAGATGATCGTCGTGAAGTCGATCGCCTGGCGGCGCTGCTCGGTCGCGTTCATCGCCGAGTTGATCGCGTCGAACTTGCGGCCCTGCAGCGCCGGAATCAGCCCGTCGAACGACGTCTCGACCCACTTGCACGACAGCTTCGCGGCCTGGCACACCGCATTGCCGACGTCGATGTCGAAGCCCTGCAGTTCGCCGCTCGGCGCCTTCGATTCGAACGGCGGATATTGCGCCTCGAGGCCGAAGCGCAGCGTCTGCTGCGCGTCGGCGAACGCCGCGCCGGAGCCGAGTGCGCAGGCGAGCGCGAGCCAGAGTTTCAGGTGTTTCATGCGGATCTCCATGGGTCGTGGGTCTTCGTGCGGCCGGCGGTCCGTAGCCGCCGACATCGCGCTCAGATGTTGCGCAACCGCCGCGCGCCTTCGATCAGCGTCGCGTCGTCCTTCGAAAAGCTGAGCCGGATCACGCCGGTGTCGGTGCCGTCGGTATAGAACGCGGACAGCGGAATCGTCGCGACCTGCGCGTCGCGGATCAGGCGCAGCACGAAATCGCTGTCGCGCTCGTCCGAGAAGTGCCGGAAGCGCGCGAGCATGAAGAACGAGCCTTCGCTCGGCAGCAGCTCGAAGCGCGAATCGGCGAGCTCGCGCGCGAGCAGGTCGCGCTTGGCCTGGTAGAACGCCGACAGGCCGAGATAGCTGTCGGGCTGTGCGAGGATCTCCGCGAACGCGACCTGCATCGGCGTGTCGGCCGAGAACACCATGAACTGGTGCACCTTGCGGATCTCGTCCATCAGCTCGGCCGGCGCGACGCAGTAGCCGACCCGCCAGCCGGTCACGTGGAACGACTTGCCGAACGACGACACGATCACGCTGCGCTCAGCCAGCTCGCGGTGCCGCGCCATGCTCTGGTGCAGCGCGCCGTCGAACACCACGTGCTCGTACACCTCGTCGGACAGGATCACGATGCCGGTGTCGCGCGTCAGCTGCGCGAGCCGCGCGAGATCGGCTTCGGAAAACACCGTCGCGGTCGGGTTGTGCGGCGTGTTGACGATGATCATCCGCGTGCGCGGCGTGATCGCCGCGGCGACCTCGTCCCAGTCGACGCGGAAATGCTCGGGCGACAGCTTGATCGCAACCGGCGTCGCGCCCTGCATCCGCACGATCGGCGCATAGCTGTCGAAGGCCGGCTCGAAATAGATCACCTCGTCGCCCGGATGCACGAGCGCGCTGATCGCCGCGTACAGGCCCTCGCTCGCGCTCGCGATCACCGTGATCTCGGTCGCCGGGTCGTAGCGCGCGCCGTACAGCGCCTCGGTCTTCTCGGCGAGCCGCTCGCGCAGCGGCGCGAGCCCGGCCATCGGTGCGTACTGGTTGTGCCCGTCGCGCATCGCGCGCGCGACGCCTTCCACGAGCGCCGGATCCGGCGCGAAATTCGGCGCACCCTGCGACAGGTTCAGCGCGTCGTGCTGCGCGGCGAGCTGGCCGATCACGGTGAAGATCGTCGTGCCGACGTCGGGCAGCTTCGAACGGGGCGCGGTGGCGCTTCGCATGACTCCTCCTGATGATGTTCCGAACCACGGGGCGCACTCGCGCGGCCCGTGCATACAGGAGGATTTAGCCCGATTCAATATCGGCGAACAACCGAAAGTTCTGCATGGGCGCCATGCATTCAAGTCATGACCGGTGTCAGGCGGGGCCTGCCGGCCGATGGCAGCTTGCCCTGCCTCATGCAGCGCGGGAATTCCCCGAGATCGCGCGGCGTGGCCCGCGCGGCGCCGCCGCCAGGTACGCGTGCAGCACCGCCTGCAGCTCGCCGCGCAGCGCGGCCGCGTCGAACGCCGGCCCGAGCGTCAGCAGCGATTGCGAGATCCAGCCGTAGCAGGTCGCATGCGCCATCCGCGCCAGCGCGTCGAGCCGCGCGGCCGGCGGCGGGTCGGCCGCCTGCGCGAGCGCATCGCGCCACAGCGCGACGTACGCGTCGTAATGCCGGCGGTAAGCGGCGAGCGGCGACACCTGCCGCTCCAGCGCGAACAGCGCGCTCCACAGCGCCGCATCGGCGTCGATCGCGTCGACCTGCAGGTCGACGAACGCGGCGGCAAGCTCCGCGCGCGGCGCGCCGCGCAGCGTGTCGGCGGCGGCGCGCAGCCGGTCGGCCATCGCCTGCACGCGCCGGTGGATGCACAGCGCGGCAAGGCTCTGCTTGTCGGCGAAATACTCGTAGAACGTGCCGACGCTCACGCCCGCGACCGCCGCGATCTCGCGGATCGTCGCCTTCGCGTAGCCGCGCTCGAGCCAAAGCTGAACGAACGCCTGCTGCAGCGCGTCGGACGTGGCCTGCGCGCGCGGCTGGCGCGGCCGGCGGCGCAAGGCGGGCCGGGGTTGCGCCGCCGGCGGGCCGGGCGGCGCCGGAACCTGAACATGTCGCGGCGGCATATTTGCTACTCTGGAATCAGGACAGCACGAGCTTTGCATGGGGCCGGGGCGCGCGCCAGCGCGCCACCCCGGATCGAGCGCGACGCATGGAACAGGGAGACACATCGATGGCCGGGCCGACGCACGCCGTTGCAAACCAGTTCGACGAACTGGTCGACTATAACCTCTTCGCCACCGACGCCGCACTGCGCGAGGCGCTCGCGCGCGCCGGCGCCGACTGGGCCGCGCCGCAGCTCGACGCATACGGCGCGCGGCTCGGCAGCGCCGACACCGCGCAGCTCGCCGACGACGCGAACCGCCATACGCCCGAGCTGAACGCGTTCGACCGGCGCGGCCGGCGCATCGACCGCGTCGACTTCCACCCGGCCTGGCACGCGCTGCTCGGCATGTACCGCGAGGCCGGCTTCGTGTCGCTCGCGTTCCGCGACACGCGCCCCGGCCGCTGGGCGGCCACCGCGGCCGGCTTCTACCTGCACGGCCAGATCGAGGCCGGCACGCTGTGCCCCGCGACGATGACGCAGGCCGCGATCCCCGTGCTGCAGAAGGAGCCCGCGCTGTGGGATCTGCTGCGCGAGCAACTGTACAGCGACGCATACGACCCGCGCGACGTGCCGGTCGCGCAGAAACGCTCGATCTGGTTCGGCATGGGCATGACTGAGAAACAGGGCGGCTCCGACGTGCGCGCGAACACGACGCTCGCCAAACCGTTCGGCGCGGGCGGGCGCGGCGGCGAATACCTGCTGCGCGGCCACAAGTGGTTCTTCTCCGCGCCGATGTGCGATGCGCACCTCGTCGTCGCGCGCACCGACGCCGGCAGCCCGTCGTGCTTCTACGTGCCGCGCTGGCGGCCCGACGGCAGCAAGAACGCGGTCGAGATCCAGCGCCTGAAGAACAAGGTCGGCAACCGCAGCAACTCGAGCAGCGAGATCGAGCTGAACGACGCGTGGGGCATCATGCTCGGCGAAGAAGGCCGCGGCATCCCGACCATCATCGAGATGGCGACCTACACGCGCCTGAACTGCGTGCTCGGCAGCGCGGCGATGCTGCGCCAGGGCCTCGTGCAGGCGATCGCGTACGCGCGGCAGCGCCACGCGTTCGGCCGCGCGCTCGCCGAGCAGCCGCTGATGCGCACCGTGCTCGCCGATCTCGCGCTCGAAAGCGAAGCGGCGCTCGCGCTCGCGATGCGGCTCGCCGCGGCGTTCGAGCGCGGCGACACGCCGCGCGAGCGCGCGTGGATGCGCATCGTCACGCCCGCCGCGAAATTCTGGGTCTGCAAGCGCGCGGTCGAGCTGACCGGCGAAGTGATGGAAGTGTTCGGCGGCAACGGCTACGTCGACGACGGCCCGATCGCGCGGCTGTTCCGCGAGGCGCCCGTCAACTCGATCTGGGAAGGCTCCGGCAACGTAATGTGCCTGGACGTGCTGCGCGCGGTGTCGCGCGAGCCGGACGCGGCCGCCGCGCTGTTCGACGAGCTGAACGACGCGGCCGCCGGCGAGCCGCGGCTGCGCGCGGCGCTCGACACGCTGCGCGCGATGCTCGCCGCGCCGGCCGACACGCTCGAAGCATCCGGCCGCCTGTTCGCGCAGCAGCTCGCGCTCGTCGCGCAGGCCTGCCTGCTGCGGCGCGACGCGCCGGCCGCGGTGGCCGACGCGTTCATCGCGACGCGGCTCGCCGAGCCCGCGTGGGGCCGCATCGCGGGCGGCTTCGATCCGCGCGGCATCGACGTCGCCGCGCTGCTGCAGCGCGCGTATCCCGCCTGACGGCACCGCGCCATCACTCGCTCGGGAGTCCGGATGAACCTCATCGCCGCCCTCGATCGCGCCGCCCGCGCGACCCCCGACAAACCGTTCCTGCGCCATGACGACGCGACGCTCACGTACGCCGACGTGCGCGAGCGCTCGCACCGCGCGGCAGCCGTGCTCAGCGCGCTCGGCGTCGCGGCCGGCGACCGCGTCGCCGCGATGTGCTTCAACACGCCCGCCTTCGTCGACGCGATGTTCGGCGCGTGGCGGCTCGGCGCGGCGTTCGTGCCGATCAACCACAAGCTGCAGGCGCCGGAAGTCGACTACCTGCTCGAGCACAGCCGCAGCAAGGTGATCCTGTTCGACGCGGCGCTCGCGGGCGTGCTCGAACGCGTCGCGCATCCGGCGCGGCGGCTGTCGACCGAAGGCGCGCTCGCGGGCCTGCCGTGCTTCGACACGATGCTCGGCACGCTGGACGGCGTCGCCGGCATCGAACCCGCCGACGACGACCTCGCGCAGCTCCTCTACACGTCCGGCACCACCGGTCGCCCGAAAGGCTGCATGCACAGCCACCGCACGGTGACGCTCGCGGCGATGCACGCGGCGCTGGCGATCGGCATCGGCCGCCACGAGCGCACGCTGATGGCGATGCCGATCTGGCATGCGTCGCCGCTCAACAACTGGTTCGGCGGCACGCTGTACGCGGGCGGCACCGTCGTGCTGCTGCGCGAATACCATCCGCTGCGTTTCCTGCAGGCGGTCGAGCGCGAGCGCGCGACACTGTATTTCGGCGCGCCGGTGTCGTACACGCTGCCGCTCGACACGATCGACGGCTTCGCCGCGTTCGACCTGTCGAGCGTGCGCGCGTGGCTCTACGGCGGCGGCCCGATCGGCCCCGCGCAGGCCGAACGGCTCGCGCATGCGTACCGCGGCGGCGTGTTCTACCAGGTGTACGGAATGACCGAGACAGGCCCCGCCGGCACCACGCTGTACCCCGACGAGCAGCTCGCGAAGGCCGGCTCGATCGGCCGCCACGGCGGCCCGGGCGTCGACCTGCGCGTCGTGCGCGTCGACGGCGGCGACGCGCAACCGGGCGAAGCCGGCGAAATCTGGCTGAAGGCCGACAGCATGATGCTCGGCTATCTCGACGATCCGGCCGCGACGCGCGCCGCGTTCGCACCCGGCGGCTGGTACCGCACCGGCGACGTCGCGCGGATCGATCAGGAGGGCTACCTGTTCCTCGTCGACCGGCTGAAGGACATGATCGTGACGGGCGGCGAGAACGTCTATTCGAAGGAAGTGGAGGACGTGCTGGGCGCGCATCCGGACGTGCTGGAAGCGGCGGTGGTCGGCGTCCCGCATCCGGAATGGGGCGAGACGGTGGTCGCGCACGTCGTCGTGCGGGCCGGCGCCGCGCGCGACGCGGAAGCGCTGCGCGCGTTCTGCGGCGAGCGGCTCGCCGCCTACAAGCTGCCGCGCGAGGTCGTGTTCGCGGACGCGCTGCCGCGCACGCCGACCGGCAAGGTGCAGAAGTTCCTGCTGCGCAGGCGGGCGGGTTGAGCGGCTGACGCAAGCCCCCCGCGTGCCCCGCGCCCTCCAATGAAAAACGCCACCGGACGCTTGCGCGTCGCGGTGGCGTCGGCCGGGCGGATCGCCCCGCGCTACACCTTGCGGCTTACTTGCCGCCGATGCTCTTCAGCGGCTTCCACTCGCCCTTCTCGACCTTGTACATCGTGATGCCGCCGTTCTTCAGGTCGCCCTTCGCGTCATACGCGACGTGCGACGACGTGACGCCCGACATGTCGGTCTTCGTCAGCAGCGGCAGGTACTTCGCCGGATCGGTCGAATCGGCCTTCTTCATCGCGTTGAACAGCGCCATCGCGCCGTCGTACGAATACGGCGAGTAGGTCTGCACGTCTTCGCCGAAGCGCTTCTTGTACTTGTCCGCATACGCCTTGCCGCCCGGCATCTCGGTGAGCGGCAGGCCCGCCAGCGATGCGATCGTGCCTTCCGCCGCGTCGCCCGCGATCTTCAGGAAGGTCGGCGTCTTGACCATTTCGCCGCCCATCAGCGGTGCCTTGAAGCCCAGCGCCTTCATCTGCTTGACCATCGGCGCCGCCTGCGAATCCGCGCCACCGTAGTAGACGAGATCCGGCTGCGCAGCCTTCAGCTTGGTCAGGATCGCCTTGAAGTCGACGGCCTTGTCGTTCGTGAATTCACGCATCACGATCGTTGCGCCGGCTGCCTTCGCCGCCTTCTCGAACTGGTCGGCCAGACCCTGGCCGTACGCGGTGCGGTCGTCGACGATCGCGATCTTCTTCATGCCGAGATCCTTCGACACGAACGCGCCCGCCACCGAGCCCTGCTGCGTGTCGGACGTCATCATGCGGAAGGTCGTCTTGTAGCCCTGCTGCGTGTATTCCGGCGCGGTCGCCATCGCGATCTGCGGAATGCCCGCGTTCGCGTAGATGCGCGATGCCGGAATCGTCGTGCCCGAGTTGAAGTGGCCGAGCATGCCCTTGATACCGTCGTCGACGAGCTTCTGTGCAACCGTCGTGCCCGTGCGCGGGTCGGCCTGGTCGTCCTGCGTGTCGAGCACGAACTTGACCGGCTTGCCGCCGATCGTCGGCTTCGTCGCGTTGAAGTCCTCGATCGCGAGCACGATGCCGTTCTGCATATCCTTGCCGTAGTGCGCCTGCGCACCGGTCATCGGCCCTGCGTAGCCGACCTTCACGTCATCCGCGTGCGCAGTCCCCGCCAGCGACATGACCGCGACGAACGTCGCGCCTGCCAGCTTTTTCATCGTGTGTTGCATAGCATCTCCTTGGTACCAGGTGTAAATGGAGCGGCTTCGGGATCGCCTTGCCGCTTCCAATGTTTGATCCGAACGGCAAGGATGGTCAGCCGATCGTCATCAAATTCGCATTGCCGCCCGCCGCCGCGGTGTTCACGCTGACCGAGCGCTCGGTCAGCATCCGCTCGAGCGCGTAGTCTTCCGCGTCGCCGTTGTCGAACGCGCCCGCCGACACGCCCTGCACCGACACGATCGGGCCCGGCCGCTGCGCGACCTCCTTCACGAGCGTCTGCAGTTCGTCGCTGTCGCCTTCGAACAGCACCACGTCGAACGCCGCGTCCGCCTGCTTGCGCACGCCCGCATGCGCCTTCAGCGCCGCCGGCAGCGCGGCGAACAGCGCCTCGCCGGCCGCACCCGCGAACAGCGCGCGGTTACCGGTCGCGAGCACCGCCGCGAACTGCGCGCGCGCGCCGCCCGGCGTCGCCGCCACGCACAGCACCGTGCCGCGGGGGCCGAGTGTATACGTATTCCGCTCGCCCGTCGGGCCGGTCAGCACCGCGGTGGCGCCGGCCGGCACCTGCGCGAGGTAGCCGTCGCAGCGCGCGGCAAGCGCCGGCTCGCGCTGCTCGATCAGCCAGTCGCGCAGCGCCGTCAGCGCCGACGCCGGGTTCTCGCGCTTGTCGCCTTCGGCGCCCTCGTCGGCCACCAGCATGTCCGCGAGCGAACGCGGCAGGCCGGACGGACGCGTCGCGAGCAGGCGCTGCAGGTACAGCGCGCCGCCCGCCTTCGGGCCCGTGCCCGACAGCCCTTCGCCACCGAACGGCTGCACGCCGACCACCGCGCCGATCACGTTGCGGTTCACGTAGATGTTGCCGACGTGCGCGTTCGAGATCACGTGCGCGATCGTCTCGTCGATCCGCGTGTGGATGCCGAGCGTGAGGCCGTAGCCGGTCGCGCGGATCTGCTCGAGCAGCTTGTCCAGCGCGCTGCGGCGATACCGCACCACGTGCAGCACCGGGCCGAACACTTCACGCTTGAGCTCGTCGATGCTGCCGATCTCGATCAGCGTCGGCGGCACGAAGGTGCCGTGCGCGCACGCTTCCGGCATCGTCAGCTGCGTGACGCCGTGGCCCTTGTCCTTCATCGCGGCGACGTGCGTGTCGATCGTCTGCTTCGCCTCGCCGTCGATCACCGGGCCGACGTCGGTCGACAGGCGGTCGGGGTTGCCGAGCGCGAGTTCCTGCATCGCGCCCTTCAGCATCGTCAGCGTGCGGTCGGCGACATCGTCCTGCAGACACAGAACGCGCAACGCCGAACACCGTTGACCTGCGGAGTCGAACGACGACTGCATCACGTCCGCGACGACCTGCTCGGCGAGCGCCGACGAATCGACGATCATCGCGTTCTGGCCGCCCGTCTCGGCGATCAGCGGAATCGGCTTGCCGTCCGGATCGAGGCGCGCCGACAGCGTCTTGTTGATCAGGCGCGCGACTTCGGTCGAGCCGGTGAACATCACTGCGCGGGTGCGCGCGTCGGCCACCAGCGCCGCACCGACCGTCTCGCCAGTGCCCGGCAGCAGTTGCACCGCGCCGGCCGGCACGCCGGCCTCGCGCAGCAGGCGCACGGCTTGCGCCGCGATCAGCGGGGTCTGCTCGGCCGGCTTCGCGAGCACCGTGTTGCCGGCGGCGAGCGCCGCGGCCACCTGGCCCATGAAGATCGCGAGCGGGAAGTTCCACGGGCTGATGCAGACCACGGGGCCGAGCGGGCGATGCGTGTCGTTCGAGAATTCGTCGCGGATCTGCGCGGCATAGTAGCGCAGGAAGTCGACCGCCTCGCGGATTTCCGCGATCGCGTTCGGCAGCGATTTGCCGGCTTCGCGCACGATCAGGCCCATCAGCGTATGCATCTGCGCTTCGAGCAGGTCGGCGGCACGCGCGAGGCAGTCGGCGCGCGCCTCGACCGGCGTCGCCTGCCAGATCGGCGCGGCGGCCACCGCATGCGCGAGCGCCGCGCTCACGTGCTCCGCGGTCGCTTCGCTGACCGTGCCGACCACGTCGCGCTGGTCGGCCGGGTTGCGCACGTCGCGGGCCGGCGCATCGGCGAGCGCGTCGTCGGCGAGCATCGGCACGGCGCGCCACGGGTGGTGCGCGCTCGCGAGCAGCGCGGACGACAGCGACGCGAGGCGGTGCTCGTTCGACAGGTCGAGGCCCATCGAGTTGAAGCGCTCGTCGCCGTACAGGTTGCGCGGCAGCGGGATCTTCGCGTGCGGCGCGCCGAGCGGCGTGACCTTCAGCGCTTCCTCGACCGGATCGGCGACCAGCTCCTTCACCGCCACGGTCTTGTCCGCGATGCGGTTCACGAACGACGTGTTCGCGCCGTTCTCGAGCAGGCGGCGCACGAGGTACGCGAGCAGCGTCTCGTGCGTGCCGACCGGCGCGTACACGCGGCACGGGCGGTTCAGCTTGTCGCGGCCGGTCACTTCCTCGTACAGCGGCTCGCCCATTCCGTGCAGGCACTGGAATTCATACTGGCCCGGGTAGTAGTTCTGGCCCGCGAGGTGATAGATCGCGGCCAGCGTGTACGCGTTGTGCGTCGCGAACTGCGGATAGACCGCGTCCGGCGCCGCGAGCAGCTTCTTCGCGCACGCGAGGTACGACACGTCGGTGTAGATCTTGCGCGTGTACACCGGGTAGCCTTCGAGGCCGTCGACCTGCGCCCGCTTGATCTCCGTATCCCAGTACGCGCCCTTCACGAGGCGGATCATCAGGCGATGGCGGCTGCGGCGCGCGAGGTCGATCAGGTAGTCGATCACGAACGGGCAGCGCTTCTGGTAGCCCTGCACGACGAAGCCGATGCCGTTCCAGCCCGCGAGTTCCGGATCGAAGCACAGCGCCTCGAGCAGGTCGAGCGACAGTTCGAGACGGTCGGCCTCTTCCGCGTCGATGTTCAGGCCGATGTCGTAGCGGCGCGCGAGCAGCGCGAGCGCGCGCACGCGCGGCAGCAGCTCGACCATCGTGCGTTCCTGCTGCGAGCGCGAGTAGCGCGCGTGCAGCGCCGACAGCTTGATCGAGATGCCGGGGCCTTCATAGATGCCGCGGCCGCCCGCCGCCTTGCCGATCGCGTGGATCGCCTGCTCGTACGACGCGTAGTAGCGCTGCGCGTCCTCTTCGGTCGTCGCCGCTTCGCCGAGCATGTCGTACGAGTAGCGGAACCCGCGCGCCTCGAACTTGCGGCTGTTCGCGAGCGCTTCGGAAATCGTCTCGCCGGTGACGAACTGCTCGCCCATCAGGCGCATCGCCATGTCGACGCCCTTGCGGATCAGCGGCTCGCCGCCGCGGCCGATCAGGCGCGTGAGCGCCGACGACAGGCCCGTTTCGCTGTTGGTCGTGACGAGCTTGCCGGTGATCATCAGCCCCCAGGTCGCCGCGTTCACGAACAGCGACGGCGCGTGGCCGACGTGCGAGCGCCAGTCGCCCTTGCTGATCTTGTCGCGGATCAGCGCGTCGCGGGTCGCGCGGTCGGGAATGCGCAGCAGCGCCTCCGCGAGACACATCAGCGCGACGCCTTCCTGGCTCGACAGCGAGAATTCGTGGATCAGCCCTTCGACGCCGCCGCCCGAGCTCTTCTCGCGCAGCGCCTCGACGAGTTGCGCGGCGAGCGCCTGGACGTCGGTCGACAGGTTCGCGGGCAGGCGCGCCTGGCCGATCAGGAACGGCACGCACTCCGGCTCGGGGCGGCGGTACGCGGCCGTGATCGCCGCGCGCAGCACCGATTGCGGTTGCACGTTCTGCGCGAACTCGAGGAACGGGTGCGGCGAGTTGTCGTCGTCGCCTTCGCCGGCCTGGGCATCGGCAAGCTCGGTCACGCCGCTGTGGCCGGACAGCTCCGGCGGCAGCTGGCCGTGCTCGATGCGTTCGAGATACGCGAAGATCGCCTGCTTGATCAGCCAG
Source organism: Burkholderia sp. SRS-46 (assembly GCF_004343775.1). Classification (GTDB taxonomy): domain Bacteria; phylum Pseudomonadota; class Gammaproteobacteria; order Burkholderiales; family Burkholderiaceae; genus Burkholderia. Next base: position 238,548 of record NZ_PTXL01000007.1, read on the forward strand.
TGGGGAGTGCGTTCGAGCCGCGTGGCCGCGTCTTTCAGGCGCGAGCGGAGCAGGTCGTCGACTTTGACGCCAAGGGTGGTGCTTGCCATGGTGGATTCGTGTACCGGCGGGAAGCCGGCCAGTGACGTGAGAGGATGTGCGAAATCCTACGGCACACAATAAAAAGGTGCAACCCAATTTCGCGAATGGTTGCACCCGAGTATTGTTCAATATAATCAGCCACTTATGCGGTAGCAACCTAGGGGTTGCCCGTGGTCGGGGGATCGGGATTTTCCCTGATCCGACGCCTGTGGACACGCGCGGGCAACCCCGGGCGTGTACGCCATCGGGCCGAACCCGGTTGCACACGCCTCCGGACGCCGCGCGAAACGGGTTGAAAAGAGGGGAAAAGAAGGACGGCCGGCCGGTTGCGCGCGTGGCGCCGGGCCCGCCGTCAGACGTCCAGCGGATCGACCTCGACGTTCCACCGCAGCACGCCCTTCAGCGCGCGCAGCTCGTCGTGCCACGCGTGCAGCGCGTGCTGCAGCGCCGCCCGCGACGCGCTTTCGAGCAGCAACTGCGCGCGATGGACGTTTGCGACCTTCACGATCGTCATCGGCACCGCGTCGTAGACGGTCACGCGGTCCGCGCCCGGCAGCCCCGGCAGCGCCGCCGCGGCCTGCTGCAGGAAGCCGAGCGCCGCGTCGAGCGTGCGCCCCTCGGCGCGCAGCAGCGCCTGGTAGACGAACGGCGGCAGATGCGCATCGCGCCGCTCGCCGAGCGTCGAATTCGCGAAGCCGACGTAATCGTGCCGCGCGAGCGCGTGGTACAGCGCGTGGCGCGGATAGCGCGTCTGCACCAGCACCTCGCCGGGCAGCCCGGCGCGGCCCGCGCGGCCGCTCACCTGCATCAGCTGCGCGAACAGCCGCTCGCTCGCGCGGAAGTCGTGCGAGAACAGCGCGGTATCGGCATTGAGCACGCCGACCAGCGACACGCGCTGGAAGTCGTGTCCTTTCGCGATCATCTGCGTGCCGACCAGGATGTCGACCTCGCCCGCGTGCACGTCGGAGAACAGCGCCTGCGCGCTGCCCTTGCGGCGCGTGCTGTCGGCATCGATCCGCAGGATGCGTGCGCCGGGCACCGCCTCGGCGAGCGCCTCCTCGACGCGCTGCGTGCCGCGGCCGAGCGGCGCGATGTCGACGTTGCCGCACTCGGGGCACGACCGCGGGATGCGCGCCTCCCAGCCGCAGTGGTGACAGCGCAGCGCGTGCTCGGGCTTGTGCAGCACGACGTACGCGCTGCAGCGCGGGCAGCCGGCCACCCAGCCGCACGCGTCGCACGCGAGCTGCGGTGCGTAGCCGCGCCGGTTCAGGAACACGAGGCTCTGCTCGCCGCGCTCGAGCCGCGCCTTCAGCGCCGCGACCAGCGGCCCGGACAGGCCGCCCATCGACGCACGCCCGCGCCGCCGCTCCTCCTCGAGGTCGATCAGCCGCACGCTCGGCAGCACCGCGTCGGCCACCGCGCGGCGCGACAGCGTGAGCCGCGTGTAGCGCCCCTGCTCGGCCTGCCACCAGCTTTCGAGCGACGGCGTCGCCGAGCCGAGCACGACCGGGATGCCGAGCTGCTTCGCGCGCCACACCGCGAGGTCGCGCGCCGAATAGCGCAGCCCTTCCTGCTGCTTGTACGCGGGCTCGTGCTCCTCGTCGACGACGATCAGCGCGAGCGTCGGCAGCGACGCGAGCACCGCGAGACGCGTGCCGAGCACGATCCGCGCGCGGCCCGTATGCGCGGCCAGCCAGTGGCGCGCGCGCTCGCCCTCGGCCAGCCCGCTGTGCAGCGTGACGATCGCGTCCGGCGCGAGCGCGCCGGCGAAGCGCGCGCGGAACGCCGCCTCGAACTGCGGCGTCAGGTTGATTTCGGGGACGAGCACGAGCGCCTGCGCGTCGGGCCGCGCGTCCAGCAGCGACGCGAGCGCGTGCAGATAGACCTCGGTCTTGCCGCTGCCGGTCACGCCATGCAGCAGGAACGGCGCGAAGCCCTGCGCGGCGCGAATCGCGTCGAGCGCCTCGGCCTGCTGGTCGGTCAACGGCGGCGGCTCGGTTCGTCCACCGGTTGTCGACAGGTTATCCACAGGCTTGGGCACAGGGTTATCCGCCCAGCCGATGGCCTCGACGTCGACCCAGCCCTGCGCGGCCCAGTCGTCGAGCGTCGCTGCCGCCTTCGGGTGCAGCGCGCGCGCGTCGGGCAGGCTCAGCGAATCGGAATCGGCATCGACCAGCGCCTGCGCGAGCCGCCGCAGCGCCGCCGCGCGCGCGGGCAGCGCGTCGGGCAAGGCCGCGCGGCCGGCCGCCGACGCGCGATAGCGCACTTCCGGCGCCAGCAGCCGCCCCCAGCGCCCGGCATCGCGCAGCGCCTGCGGCAGCGCCGGCAGCGCGACCTCGCCGCGGCCGCGCTGGTAGTAGTCGGCGGCGAACGTGACGAGCGCGAGCCAGTCGGCCGACAGCGGCGGCAGCTCCGTGCAGATCGCCTCGACCGCGCGCAGCCGCGACGGCGGCACGTCGGTGTGAGTCGTGACTTCGCAGACGAGCCCGACCGCCTGCCGCTTGCCGAACGGCACTTGCACGAGCGTGCCGGGCCCGGGCGCCGGCTGGGCGTCGCAGCGGTAATCGAACAGGGTGGCGAGCGGATGGTCGAGCGCCACCCGCAGATAGGTGCCGTCCGTCACGGGCACCCCGCGCTCGGACGCGTCGTTCGGGTTCCGCCCCCTAATGCATGGGCGGCGCCGGCGAACTTAAAGTAAAACTTCAGATTCGGCGCTAAGTTTTGGATTCGCATTAGGAATCGCCGTATACCCTGACCGGCCTGTGGATAACTTTGTTGAGAACTCGCCGCCCACCACCCGGAAAGCACGTCGGGTCGTGCCTCCCGCTGCCTTTTCCGGTCCGCGGCCGGTAGCCGCGAAGCCTTATTCCATAAGGCTGCTATTCAAATTACCGGTCAATAGCGAGGTAATTTGACCGATACGGGGCTCTACCGCGCTGCAACGTGGAAAATGTGTATAAGTCAAGTCTTGACAAGCAACGGATCGGCCGCCTGGGCGGGGTTGCGCCCTGTTTAGTTCAGATCGCGCAACATCGCCACCCTGCACCGCAGCATGGCCCCGCTTGCAATCAGCGCGCGGCTCCGCTACGGATCGCGCGGCTGTGGTTGTGCACCTCGTCGACCAGCTCCGCGACGTGCTCCGGCGGCGTGAACTGCGAGATGCCGTGCCCGAGGTTGAACACGTGGCCCGGATGGTTGCCGTAGCTGTCGAGCACCGCGCGCGCCTGCTCGCGGATCGCGGCCGGCGGCGCAAACAGGATCGTCGGGTCGAGGTTGCCCTGCAGCGCGACCTTGCCCGCCACGCGCTCGCGCGCGGCGCCGAGGTTGACCGTCCAGTCGAGCCCGACCGCGTCGACGCCCGTCGCCGCGATCTCCTCGAGCCACAGCCCGCCACCCTTCGTGAAGGTGATGACCGGCACGCGCGCGCCGTCGTGCTCGCGCTTCAACTGCGCGACCACGCGCCGGATGTAGTCGAGCGAATAGCGCTGGTACGCGCCGTCCGCGAGCGCGCCGCCCCACGTGTCGAAGATCATCACGGCCTGCGCGCCGGCTTCGATCTGCGCGTTCAGGTACGCGGCGACCGCCTGCGCGTTGATGTCGAGGATGCGGTGCATCAGGTCCGGCCGCGCATACGCCATCGTCTTCACGGTGCGGAAATCGTCCGAGCCGCCGCCCTCGACCATGTAGCACGCGAGCGTCCACGGGCTGCCCGAGAAGCCGATCAGCGGCACCCGCTGGCGGCTCTGGCCGTCGGTGAGCGCGCGGCGGATCTCGCGCACCGCGTCGGTCACGTAGCCGAGCGTCGCGCCGATGTCCGGCACCGCGAGCTTCGCGACGTCCGCCTCGGTGCGCACCGGATGCGCGAACTTCGGCCCTTCGCCGACCTGGAAGTCGAGGCCGAGCCCCATCGCGTCGGGAATCGTCAGGATGTCCGAGAACAGGATCGCGGCGTCGAGCGGGAAGCGCTCGAGCGGCTGCAACGTCACTTCGGTCGCGTAGTCGGGGTTCTTCGCGAGGCCGAGGAAGCTGCCCGCCCGGGCGCGCGTCGCGTTGTACTCGGGCAGGTAGCGGCCCGCCTGGCGCATCAGCCAGATCGGCGTGTAGTCGGTCGGCTCGCGCAGGAGCGCGCGCAGGAAGGTGTCGTTGAGCAGGGTATGGGCCACGGTGGGAGCGACGATGCGAGGGGCAAAAGCGCATTTTACCGGAGCGGGGCGTTTGCGCCGCGCGCGGCGCCCGATGGCGGCCATATGACGCGCGCGATGGCTCCGCTATGATCGGACACTCATATCGAACCCAACGAAGGAGGAGACACGATGACGACGAACACGCTCGCCACGCTCGCCGCGGCCGCAGTGCTCGCATGCGCCGCCGGGGCCGCTTGCGCGGCCGATGCGGGCGCGGCCCCCGCCGCCGGCTCGCGGCTCGACGAGGTGCTCGCGCGCGGCGCGCTGCGCGTGTGCACGACCGGCGACTACAAGCCGTATTCGTACTACCGCACGGACGGCAGGTTCGAGGGCATCGACATCGACATGGCGGACGCGCTCGCGAAATCGCTCGGCGTGAAGGCCGACTACGTGAAGACGAGCTGGCCGAACCTGACCGCCGATTTCGTCGCGAAATGCGACGTCGCGGTCGGCGGGGTGTCGACGACGCTCGAGCGCCAGAAGCGCGCGTTCTTCACGCAGCCGTACATGACCGACGGCAAGACGCCGATCGTGCGCTGCGCGGATGCCGACAAATACCAGACCGTCGCGCAGATCGACCGGCCCGAGACGCGCGTGATCGTGAATCCCGGCGGCACCAACGAGGGTTTTGCAAAGCAGCATTTCACGCACGCGAACCTCACCGTCTACCCGGACAACGTGACGATCTTCAAGCAGATCCTCGCGGGCAAGGCGGACGTGATGGTCACCGACGCGTCCGAGACGCTGCTGCAGCAAAAGCTCAATCCGGGCCTGTGCTCGGTGCATCCGGACAAGCCGTTCCAGTTCGGCGAGAAGGCGTACATGGTGCCGCGCGGCGACGTCGTGTTCCAGCAATACGTCGATCAGTGGCTGCACCTGGCGCTGTCGAACGGCGAGTTCCAGGCGATCACGGACAAGTGGCTGAAGTGATGCGCGCGCGGCACGGCGCGCCGCGGGCAACCGGCCGCTGACGCGCTCCGCCGGTCAGGCGTCGCCGAGCCGCCGGTGCTCGATCAGCACGCAGCGATCCATCACGACGTCGAGGCCGGCCGCGCGCGCCCGCGCGGCCGCGGCCTCGTCGATCACGCCGAGCTGCAGCCACAGCGACTGCGCGCCGATCGCGATCGCATCGTCGGCGACCGCCGACACCTCCGACGATTTCCGAAACACATCGACCATCTGAATCGCCTCACCGTCACGCGCGAGCGCGGCGGCCGCCGCCGGCAGCGACGCGTAACAGCGCTCGCCGAGCACGCGCCGGCCTTCGAGCACCGGGTTGACCGGCACGATCCGGTAGCCGGCCTGCTGCATGGTTTCGGCGACGCCGTGGCTCGGGCGCTCCGGTTTATCCGAAAGACCGACTACCGCGATCACCCGATCGCGTTTCAAAATCTTTCTGATGATTGGATCAATCTCCATCGAATCCTCGGCACGATGCATTTTTTCACGTGCAATTGTGGACTTCGTCGAGCCTAACACGCATGAAAAACGCATCACGCGCATGCGATGAAAACAGTTTCGGAAATATTGGTAAAAATGACCTTTTCAGGATCCTGTAAAACAGCAAAAAATCCCGGAAAGCCTTATCTGGCGGGCGTTACAACCTGAAACACTTTGTTACCGCGTGGGCACATCAATTCGCCCACAATGGCCTTCAACGGTTTCAACACGGATGCGGTCTCGTGTGCCAAGTGTGAGCGGACGCGAAGCGCTGCGAGCCCGTCGGTCATGTACCGAAGCCCTTCCGAGGGGCATCCTTGTTGGAGTCGTTTTCGGCTCACGCCGAACACGTTCCATCTTTGGTCTCCTCGCGCTAACCCCGTAGCGTGTGGTTTTTAGCGGGCTAATAAGCCCGCTTTTTTTCGTCCATCGAAAACGCAACGGCCCGCAGGCCGTCACGTTTGCCGCGCATCACGCGGTCTTCTGCACGTCGAGCTTCAGCTCGTCGATCATGCGCTGGCGCATGATGAACTTCTGCACCTTCCCCGTCACCGTCATCGGCAGTTCATCGACGAAGCGGATATAGCGCGGGATCTTGTAGTGCGCGATCTGCCCGTTGCAGAACGCGCGCAAATCGTCCTCGCTCATCTGCTCGCCCGCGCGCAGCACGATCCACGCGCACACTTCCTCGCCGTACTTCGCATCCGGCACGCCGAACACCTGCGCGCTCTGGATCTTAGGATGCCGAAACAGGAACTCCTCGATCTCGCGCGGGTAAATGTTCTCGCCGCCGCGGATCAGCATGTCCTTCAGCCGGCCGACGATGTTGCAGTAGCCGTCCGCATCGATCGTCGCGAGATCGCCCGTGTGCATCCAGCCGTCGACCAGCACGTCGCGCGTCTTCTCGTCGTCGTCCCAGTAGCCGAGCATCACCGAGTAGCCCTTCGTGCACAGCTCGCCCGTCGACCCGACCGGCACCGTGCCGCCGCTCGGATCGATGACCTTCACTTCCAGGTGCGGCTGGATGCGGCCGACCGTCGTCGTGCGCTTCTCGAGCGGGTCGTCGGTCGAGCTGTGGAACGACACGGGGCTCGTCTCCGTCATCCCGTACGCGATCGTCACCTCGGCCATGTGCATCTGCGACACGACGCGCTTCATCGTCTCGATCGGGCACGGCGAGCCGGCCATGATGCCGGTGCGCAGCGTCGACAGGTCGTACTTCGAGAAATCCGGATGGTCGAGCTCCGCGATGAACATCGTCGGCACGCCATGCAGCGCGGTGCAGCGCTCCTCGGCGACTGCCGCGAGCGTGGCGGCCGGGTCGAACGCCTCGCCGGGAAACACCATTGCGGCGCCGGTCGACACGCAGGCGAGCACCGCCAGCACCATCCCGAAGCAGTGATACAGCGGCACCGGAATGCAGAGCGAATCCTGCTCGCTGAAGCGCATCGCCATCGCGATCGAGCGCGCGTTGTTGACGACATTGCGGTGCGCGAGCGTCGCGCCCTTCGGGCTGCCGGTCGTGCCGCTCGTGAACTGGATGTTGATCGGGTCGGTCGACGCGAGCGCCGCGCCGAGCGCGTCGAGCACCGCACGGTCGACCGTCTCGCGGCCGCGCGCGATCACGTCGGCGAAACGGAACATGCCGGCCGGCGCGACGTCGCCCATCGACACGACGGTGCGCAGGCTCGGCACGCGCGCGGCATGCAGCTCGCCCGGCGTCGCGCTCGCCAGCTCCGGCGCGATCGTCTGCAGCATCTCGACGTAGCCGGACGACTTGAAGCGCTCCGCGGTGATCACCGCCGTGCAGCCGACCTTGTTCAGCGCGTACTCGAGCTCCGCGAGCCGGTAGGCGGGGTTGAGGTTGACGAGAATCGCGCCGATGCGTGCGGTGGCGAACTGGGTCAGCAGCCATTCGCTGCGGTTCGGCGACCAGATGCCGACGCGGTCGCCCTTGCCGATGCCGAGCGCGGCGAGGCCCGCGGCCAGCGCATCGACCTCGTCCGCGAACGCGCGCCAGGTCCAGCGCACGCGCTGCTCGCGGAACACCACGGCCGGTCGATCGGGAAAGCGTGCGGCGGTCTCCCGCAGGAATTGTCCGATCGTCGCTTCGGATAGCGGCACGTCGGTCGTGCCGCGCACGTACGACAGTCCGTTTTCGGGCGCGATCAGCGCCCCCACGCGTGGGTCTGCAGCCATGAATGTCTCCGTGAGTCTTTTGTCAGCCTGATCCAGCGGACGATAGCGCGCTCCGCTGACGACACTCTGACATCGATCCCCGTCGACCGGCTGAAAAAGCACGCTCGGCCTAAACCCGGACGAAAAAAAAGCAGCCCGAAGGCTGCTTTCTTTCGCGGGATACGCGGCGCGGCTCAGTGCCGGCTGCGGATCTTCGCCAGACGCTGGATCGCCTCGAGCTGCGCCATCGCGGTGGCGAGCTCGGATTGCGCCTTCGCGAGGTCGAGGTCCGACTTCGCGTTCTGCAGCGTTTCCTCGGCGCGCTTGCGCGCTTCCTCGGCTTTCGCCGCGTCGAGGTCCTTGCCGCGGATCGCGGTATCGGCGAGCACCGTCACGGCGCCCGGCTGCACTTCGAGAATGCCGCCCGCGACGAACACGAATTCGTCGTTGCCGCCCTCGACTTCGATGCGCACCGCACCCGGGCGAATCCGCGTGATCAGCGGCGTGTGGCCCGGCAGAATACCCAGCTCACCCGTTTCGCCCGGCAGCGCGACGAATTTCGCCTCGCCCGAGAAGATCTGCTCTTCCGCGCTGACGACGTCTACTTTGATGGTTGCCATATCGACTCCTGTCGATCGGTGTTGGCGCTTCCGCGCTTACTCCGATCCCATGCACGGCTGGTTGAGCGTATTACGTGGGCGCCCGTCCGCGACAACCACCCAAACGGCAGCAATCGCGAACGCACGGCGCCCGCTGCGTTACACCCGACCCTTACTGGATCTTCTTGGCCTTCTCGAAGGCTTCGTCGATCGTGCCGACCATGTAGAACGCCTGTTCCGGCAGGTGATCGCACTCGCCGTCGACGATCATCTTGAAGCCACGGATCGTTTCCTTCAGCGGCACGTACTTGCCCGGCGAGCCCGTGAACACTTCAGCGACGTGGAACGGCTGCGACAGGAAACGCTGGATCTTACGAGCGCGCGCGACCGACAGCTTGTCTTCCGGCGACAGTTCGTCCATGCCCAGAATCGCGATGATGTCGCGCAGTTCCTTGTAGCGCTGCAGCGTCTGCTGAACGCGACGGGTGATCGTGTAGTGCTCTTCACCGATCACGTTCGGGTCGATCTGGCGCGACGTCGAGTCGAGCGGGTCGACCGCCGGGTAGATACCCAGCGAAGCGATGTCACGCGACAGAACGACGGTTGCGTCCAGGTGGCCGAAGGTCGTAGCCGGCGACGGGTCGGTCAAGTCGTCCGCAGGGACGTACACGGCCTGGACCGACGTAATCGAGCCCTTCTTGGTCGACGTGATGCGCTCTTGCAGCTTGCCCATTTCTTCAGCCAGCGTCGGCTGATAGCCCACTGCCGACGGCATACGGCCGAGCAGTGCCGACACTTCGGTACCGGCCAGCGTGAAACGGTAGATGTTGTCGACGAAGAACAGCACGTCGAGGCCTTCGTCACGGAAGTGCTCGGCCATCGTCAGGCCGGTCAGCGCGACGCGCAGACGGTTGCCCGGCGGCTCGTTCATCTGGCCGTACACCAGCGCGACCTTGTCGAGAACGTTCGAGTCCTTCATTTCGTGATAGAAGTCGTTCCCTTCACGGGTACGCTCGCCCACGCCCGCGAACACGGAGTAACCACCGTGTTCCTTCGCGATGTTGTTGATGAGCTCCATCATGTTGACGGTCTTGCCCACGCCAGCACCGCCGAACAGGCCAACCTTGCCGCCCTTTGCGAACGGGCAGATCAGGTCGATAACCTTGATACCCGTTTCGAGCAGTTCGGTCGACGGCGACAGTTCGTCGAACGCCGGAGCCTTCTGGTGGATCGAACGCGTCGTTTCGCTTTCGATCGGGCCAGCTTCGTCGATCGGACGGCCGAGCACGTCCATGATCCGGCCGAGGGTCGGCTTGCCGACCGGCACCGAGATCGGCTTTGCCGTGTTCTTCACGGTCACGCCGCGGCGCAGGCCGTCGGATGCACCCAGACAGATGGTGCGGACCACGCCGTCGCCCAGCTGCTGCTGGACTTCGAGCGTCAGTTCCGAGCCATCGAGAATGAGCGCGTCGTAGATCTTCGGCATGCTGTCGCGCGGGAATTCCACGTCGATAACGGCGCCGATGCACTGTACGATCTTGCCTTCTACCAAAGCAGCAGTACTCATCGCTTTTCCTTTAAATACCTGATTCTTTACTCGCGCAAAGGCGCAGTTTCGGGTGGTCTCGCGGCTCGCGCTTAAACAGCTGCGGCGCCGCCGACGATCTCCGACAGTTCCTTCGTGATCGCGGCCTGACGGCTCTTGTTGTAGACGAGTTGCAGCTCGCTGATCACGGTCTTCGCATTGTCCGACGCAGCCTTCATCGCGACCATCCGCGCCGATTGCTCCGACGCCATGTTTTCCGCGACGGCCTGGTACACCAGCGCCTCGACGTAACGCACGAGCAGCTCGTCGACAACCGCCTGCGCATCCGGCTCGTAGATGTAATCCCACGACGTTGCCGGCGTGCCGTCATTCGCTTCGAAGTGCTCCGACGACAGCGGCAGCAGCTGTTCGATCACCGCTTCCTGCTTCATCGTGTTGACGAAGCGCGTGTACGCGAGATAAACCGCCGACAGCTTGCCTTCCGAGTACAGGTCGAGCTGCGTCTTCACCGCGCCGATCAGCTTGTCGAGGTGCGGGGTGTCGCCGAGGTGCACGACCTGCGACAGCACCTTCGCGCCGAAGCGGTTCAGGAAGCCGAGGCCCTTGCTGCCGATTGCGGTAGCTTCGACCTTCTGGCCCTTCTCTTCCAGCTCCTTGAACTTCTGCACCGTCGCGCGCAGCACGTTCGTGTTCAAACCGCCGCACAGACCCTTGTCGGTCGTGACGAGGATGATGCCGGCCGTCTTCGCGCCTTCGTTCGCCACCATGAACGGGTGGCGGTACTCCGGGTTCGCGCGGCTCATGTGCGAGGCGATGGCACGGACCTTGTCCGCATACGGACGAGCGGCGCGCATGCGTTCCTGCGCGCGGCGCATCTTCGATGCAGCCACCATCTCCATCGCCTTCGTGATCTTGCGCGTGTTCTGCACGCTCTTGATCTTGCCGCGAATTTCCTTCATTCCAGCCATAGCTTGCTCCTTGACCGAAGCGGCGCGGGCGCGTCAGGCGGCCCGCGCCGCTTCAGTGTTCACGCGCGGATCAATAGGCACCCGACTTCTTGAAGGATTCGATCGCCGCACGCAGTGCGCCTTCGTCGTCCTTCGAGAGATCCTTGGTGTCTTCGATGCGCTTGATGAGGTCAGCGTGGCTGGTCTTCAGGAATTCGCGCAGGCCCTTCTCGAACGGCAGCACTTGCTTGACGTCGAGGTCGTCGAAGTAGCCGTTGTTCGCGGCGTACAGCGCCACGGCCAGTTCCCAGACCTGCAGCGGCTGGTACTGCGGCTGCTTCAGCAGTTCCGTCACGCGGCGGCCGCGCTCGAGCTGCTTGCGGGTCGCTTCGTCGAGGTCCGATGCGAACTGCGCGAACGCTGCGAGTTCACGATACTGCGCGAGGTCGGTACGGATACCGCCCGACAGCTTCTTCACGACCTTCGTCTGCGCGGCGCCACCGACTCGCGACACCGACACGCCGGCGTTGATTGCCGGGCGGATGCCCGCGTTGAACAGGTCGGTTTCCAGGAAGATCTGGCCGTCGGTAATCGAGATCACGTTCGTCGGAACGAACGCGGTCACGTCGCCAGCCTGCGTTTCGATGACCGGCAGTGCCGTCAGCGAGCCGCTCTTGCCCTTCACTTCGCCGTTCGTGAACTTCTCGACGTACTCTTCCGACACGCGAGCCGCGCGCTCGAGCAGACGCGAGTGCAGATAGAACACGTCGCCCGGGTAGGCTTCACGGCCCGGCGGGCGGCGCAGCAGCAGCGAGATCTGACGGTATGCCCAAGCCTGCTTGGTCAAGTCGTCATAGATGATCAGCGCATCTTGGCCGCGATCGCGGAAGTATTCGCCCATCGTGCAGCCGGCGTACGGTGCCAGGTACTGCATCGCAGCGGAATCCGATGCCGAAGCGGCGACGACGATCGTGTATTCCATCGCGCCCGTTTCTTCGAGCTTGCGAACCACGTTCATGATCGACGAAGCCTTCTGGCCGATCGCGACGTAGATACAGATCAGGTCCTTGCCCTTCTGGTTGATGATCGCGTCGAGCGCCACCGCGGTCTTGCCGCACTGACGGTCGCCGATGATCAGCTCACGCTGGCCACGGCCGATCGGCACCATCGCGTCGATCGACTTGATGCCCGTCTGCACCGGCTGCGACACCGACTTACGCCAGATCACGCCCGGGGCGATCTTTTCGATCGCGTCGGTCAGCTTCGCGTTGACCGGGCCCTTGCCGTCGATCGGGTTGCCGAGCGCGTCGACCACGCGGCCGATGAGTTCCGGGCCAACCGGGACTTCGAGAATGCGGCCCGTCGTCTTGACGATGTCGCCTTCCGAGATGTGTTCGTATTCGCCGAGAATCACCGCGCCGACCGAGTCGCGCTCGAGGTTCAGCGCGAGGCCGAACGTGTTGCCCGGGAACTCGAGCATTTCGCCCTGCATCACGTCCGACAGGCCGTGGATGCGCACGATACCGTCGGTCACGGAGATCACGGTGCCTTGGTTGCGAACGTCCGCGCTCGCTTCAAGGCCCTGGATCCGGCTCTTGATCAGCTCGCTGATCTCAGAGGGATTGAGTTGCATTATTCGCTCCTGATAGTCAATTCTGTTGCGTGCCGGCGCGGCGCTCAGGCGGTCAAGGCAGCCTGCATCGATGCAAGGCGCGCGCGAACCGAAGAGTCGAGCACTTCGTCGCCGACCGTCACGCGCACGCCGCCGATCAGCGACGAATCGACTTCGACCGTCGGCTTCAGCTTGCGCTTGAACTTGCGCTCGAGGCTCGCGACGAGACCTTCGAGGTCAGCGCCGTTCAGCGGGAACGCGCTGACGATCGATGCGTCGGCGGCGCCTTCGCGCTCGTTCTTGAGCGCGTCGAACTGCTCGGCGATTTCCGGCAGCAGCGCGATGCGATGATTGTCGACCAGCATCTGCACGAAGTTCTTCGCCTCGGCGGCCGTCGCGAGCGGCGACTTCGCCGCGGCAAGCAGCAGCTCGACCACTTGCGCGCGGGTCACCTTCGGGTTCGACGCCACGGAGAGCACTTCGGGCAGACGCGCAACCTGGGCCAGCTCTTGCACGAGCGTGGACCAGGCGGCGATGTCACCTCCCTCGGCCACGCGGAACAGCGCTTCTGCGTAAGGGCGGGCGATGGTTGCAAGTTCGGCCATGATCAGAGCTCGGCTTTCAGTTGATTCAGCAGTTGGGCGTGGGCCGTTTGATCGACTTCGCGCTTCAGGATCTGCTCGGCGCCCTTCACGGCCAGCGTAGCCACTTCGCCACGCAGCGCTTCGCGCGCCTTCACGATTTGCTGTTCTGCTTCCGCCTTCGCCTGGGCGACGATGCGGGCGGCTTCAGCCTGGGCGTTGGCCTTGATTTCCTCGGCGACCGCCTGGGCACGCTTTTCAGCGTCGGCGATGCGCTGCTGGCCGTCGTTGCGGGCCTGCGCGAGTTCCTGGTCCACACGCTTGTGCGCTGCGTCGAGTTCCGCCTTGCCCTTTTCCGCGGCGGCGAGGCCGTCGGCGATCTTCTTCGAGCGTTCGTCGAGGGCGTTGATCAACGGCGGCCACACGAACTTCATCGTGAACCACGCGAGGACCAGGAACACGACCATTTGCGCAAACAGAGTTGCGTTGAGATTCACGGTGTTTCCTTATCTGCTATTCCGGAAAAATGAAACGGTAAGGCGCTCATCGAGTTGCATTCGATCAGCGCCCCAAGTCTCCGTTCCGCCCTGCGCCGGCTTGCGCCGGACGCATATTTCCGAGGAACTTAGCCGGCGACGAGCTTCGACAGGAGCGGGTTCGCGAATGCGAACAGCATTGCAACACCCACGCCGATCAGGAATGCCGCGTCGATCAGGCCAGCCAGCAGGAACATCTTCGTTTGCAGCGGGTTGATGAGTTCCGGCTGACGTGCGCAGGCTTCGATGTACTTGCCGCCCATCAGCGCGATACCGATACAGGCGCCAATAGCACCCAGGCCGATGATGATGCCGATACCGATGGCGGTCAGACCCTGGATGTTGGCGATGTAAGCTTGCATGATCACTCCTTTGTGAAAAGACTTGGAACTGAGATTTAAAAAACTAAAACGAAGACTCTTGTTTTGCTCGACGCGCTTAGTGCTTGTCGTGCGCCTGGCCGAGATACACCAGCGTCAGCATCATGAAAATGAATGCCTGCAACAGAACAATCAGGATGTGGAAGATTGCCCAGACGCTGCCCGCGATCACGTGACCAATGAAGCCGAGGAACGTTGCATCGCCACCGAAGCTCCACATGCTGCCGAGCAGGGCGATCAACAGGAACAACAGCTCACCCGCGTACATGTTGCCGAACAACCGCATACCGAGGGAGACGGTCTTCGCGAGATATTCGACGATGTTGAGCGCGAGGTTCGGGATCCACAGCAGCGGGTGGGCGCCGAACGGGGCCGACAGCAGCTCATGCACGAAGCCGCCCGCGCCCTTGATCTTGATGCTGTAGTAGATCATCAGGACGAACACGCCGAGCGCGATGCCGAGCGTACCGTTCAGGTCCGCCGTCGGCACGATGCGATGGTGGGAAACGATGCCCGACAGGCCGATCAGGTCGATCACGCGGCCCGGCAGGTCGACGGGGAGGAAGTCGAGGGCGTTCATCAGCGCGACCCACACGAACACGGTGAGGGCGAGCGGCGCGATGAACGTGCGATTACCGTGGACGATGGCCTTCGACTGGTCTTCGACCATTTCGACGAGCATCTCGATCGCGCACTGGAAGCGGCCCGGCACGCCGGACGTCGCCTTGCGGGCGGCCAGACGCAGCAGCAGGAAGGTGATGACGCCACACACGATCGACCAGAACAACGTGTCGAGATTCCAGACATGAATGTCGAAAATCGACGTCTGATGCGAGGTGGAGAAGTTCTGCAAGTGGTGCGCAATGTACTCGGACGGATCCGGACCGCGCGTGCCTTCGCTAGCTGCCATATCGTTAATGCCACCCAAATTGTCGAAAATCGTTTTGCCCGAATCCGCAACACGCTATTGCGGGAACGGACCGGCGCGGTTCCGTGTCGAAATCGCGCGCTGCTTGTTCCTTACCGCCAGGCCAGTGCAATCCAGTACGTCTTCAGCACGACGAGGTACGTGACGAGGAGCGGCACCCAGTGCACGCCGGCCCAGCCGAACGCCACTGCTGCGAACATCCCGACCGTCACACCGAGCTTCAGGGCTTCGCCCGCCACCCAGCTCATCACGGTGGCCGAGCCACCTGCCTTCAGTCGTGCCACGAACAACGCACTTGGCACCCAGCCGATCGCTCCGCCCAGAAACGCGGATTGCGCAGCGGCGCCCGGCGACTTCGAAAACAGCCACCACGCCAGCGTTGCAACCAGGGACAAGGCCACTTGCGCGATCACCACCTTGTAGGGCGTGACACGCGAGGGCCGACTCACGTTCGGGCCGAACAGCCTCTCGGCGTCTGCCCGCGTAAGCGGAACGATGTTGTCTTCTTGCTGCTCGGCATCCCAGTCGTCGCCGTCGGATTCGCGCCGCTCGCCGGCCGCTGAAGCGGTGCGTCGCGCGCGTTGATCATCGTGCCTATCGTTCGGCGCCTGACCCGCCATCGCAGCCTTCCGCAAAATCCTGAACCCGGCCCCAAGCTTTCCGAAAGCTTTCAGGGGTGCCTAGCTAACAAATCCGGGCGATTGTAAGCGATAGTTGCAGGTGATTCAAGGCTTTAGACGCGACAAAAACCTACGTAAAACGACCGCTCATGATGTGAAAAACGCACGATTCGACGACGTACGATGACAGTTGTAAGGTCAATTTCCGGCACAGGGTTTTCGCTCGCGGAAAAGATTGCGGGCTGGTCGCGACGAGAATGGCGAGCCGTGCAAGATGACTTGCTGTGGGCGCCCTGCCGTGGGTAAATCACAGCATCGTGAGGCGTGGCGTTTGGCACTCGGTGAGCCGCTCGCCGCAGCTCGCTCGCTGTGGGCGACTCACCACAGACAAGCCGCTGTGAAAGAGCAGCCGCCAACGAGATGTTGCAGGCAGGCCATACACAGTCGAGTGCTGTGGATGGCTTGCTCGCGAGCACCATTCACCCGTGGGTCAGCAGCCACGCGCCGAGCGCGGCACTTGCGATCGCAAACGGAATCGACGCGACGTGAAACGGCAGCCACATGCGCGGCTCCTTCGCGAGCCGCACCGCGATCAAGTTCGCGAGAGAGCCGATCGCGATGCCGAAGCCGCCGACCGACACGCCGAACGCAAGCGCGCGCCAGTCCCGCGTGAACTCCGACAGCAGGATTGCGGCCGGTACGTTGCTGATGCCTTGCGACAACACCGCACCCGCCGCGAACACGCGCAGCGGCGTATCGAGGCGCGCACCCGCAATCGCGTCATGCACCGCCGGCAGCGCGGCCGCACTGCGCAGCACGACGAACATCAGCACGAAGATCAGCAGCAACAGCCAGTCGATCCGCAACACGGCATCGCGCCGCATCACGAACAGCACCGCCGCCACCGCGATCAGCCCGGGCAACGCGTGATGCGCATCGGCCAGCAGCACGAATGAGGCGAACAGGATCGCCGCGACGAGCGCATGCATGCGCTGCACCGGCAATGCGACGACATCGCCGGACAGGTCGAGCGGTTTGGCTCGAAACGCGCACGCGGTCACCGCGAGCAGCAGGGCCATCAGTGCGATCGCAAGCGGGCCGAGGGTGAGCACGAAGCGGCCGAACGACACGCCGCTCAATTGCCACAGGAACAGGTTCTGCGGATTGCCGAGCGGCGTCGCGACCGAGCCCGCGTTGACGGCCAGCGCGACGACGATCACGAGCCGCCGAAACGGCAGCGGCGTGAGCGCGCGCAACGACACCATCAGCGGCACGACGACGAACAGCGCGACATCGTTGGTCAGCCACATCGACAGCGCCGCCGCGAACACGACGAGCAGCAGCGCGAGCGCGCGCTCGGAATGCACGTGGTGCACGATGCGGTGCGCGAGCCACATCAGGCACCCGGACAGCTCGAGCGCCTTCGTCAGCATCAGCAGGCCGGCGAGCGTCGCGACCGTCTGCCAGTCGACCCGATTCGCCAGCACTGCGAATGGTTGCGGGCGCATCCATTGCAGCAAGACCAGACCGACGGCCAGCACGGACAGCACAGGTTCCTGCGCCAGCCAGCCCAGCCACCGGCGTACCGCCGGCGCCCTCGCATTGTCCATCGACGACGCCTCGTTACTCTTCCGCTGCCACGTTGCCGCGCAGGCGCGCGAGGATGCCCTCGAGCGCATCGAGGTTGCCGAAATCGATCGTCACCTGCCCTCGCCCGCGCCGGCCCAGCTTGATCTTCACCGTCGACGCCAGCAGGTCGGACAACGCCTCTTCGAGACGGCGCGTGTCGCGGCCGCCGTCGTCCTTCGCGCGCGCTTTCGCCGCCGGCACTTCCTTCGTCGTCTGCGCGACGAGCTTTTCGGTCTCGCGCACCGACATCCGCTTGTTGACGACCTGGTGCGCGAGCGTGATCTGCGTGGCCGCGTCGACCGCCAGCAGCGCGCGCGCATGCCCCATGTCGAGATCGCCGGCGAGCAGCATCGTCTGCACCGGCGCCGCGAGATTCAGCAGGCGCAGCAGGTTCGACACCGCGCTGCGCGAGCGGCCGACCGATTCGGCGGCCTGCTCGTGCGTGAAATGAAACTCGTCGAGCAGGCGCTGGATGCCGTGCGCCTCTTCCAGCGGATTCAGGTCCTCGCGCTGGATGTTCTCGATCAGCGCCATCGCGGCGGCGGCCTGGTCGGACACATCCTTCACCAGCACCGGCACTTCCTCGAGGCCCGCAAGGCGCGCCGCGCGGAAACGCCGCTCACCTGCGATGATCTCGTATTTGTCTGATGAAATGGGGCGAACCAGGATCGGCTGCATCACGCCCTGCGCGCGAATGCTTGCCGCCAGCTCCTGCAGGCTGCCTTCGTCCATCCGCGTCCGCGGCTGATACTTGCCGGCCTGCAGCTTTGCCAGCGAGAGCGTGTTCGGCGCGCCGTCGATCTTCACCGCCTCGGTGATGTCGGCACTGCCGCCGAGCAGCGCTTCGAGGCCACGCCCCAATCCTTTCTTCTTTGGCACCGCGTTCATGTCTTTCTTCCTCGCTTCGCTCGTGTCCGGATCACGCATCGAATGCGCGCACGCGTTCGATCATCTCGGCGCCGAACTGGAGATAGGCTTGCGCACCGCGCGAGCTGCGATCGAACACGACGCCCGGCAATCCGTAGCTCGGCGCTTCCGCCAGACGGACGTTGCGCGGAATCACCGCGTCGAACACCTTGTCGCCGAAGTGCGCCTTCAGTTGATCGGAAACCTGCTGCTGCAGCGTGATGCGCGGATCGAACATCACCCGCAGCAACCCGATGATCTTCAGGTCGCGGTTCATGTTCGCGTGCACCTGCTTGATCGTGTTGACGAGATCCGACAGGCCTTCCAGTGCGAAGTACTCGCACTGCATCGGGATCACGACGCCGTGCGCGGCGCACAGGCCGTTCAGCGTCAGCAGCGACAGCGTCGGCGGGCAGTCGATCAGCACGAAGTCGTAATCGTCGGCCACGCGCTCGATCGCCGCCTTCAGCTGGCGCTCGCGGTTCTCGATGCCGATCAGTTCGATTTCCGCGCCGGACAGCTCGCGGTTCGCCGGCAGCACGTCGTACGTGACGGCTTCGGGCCGAATCCGCGCATCCGCAACCGACACGCCGTCGACCAGCACTTCGTACACGGTCGCTTCGACACCGGCCTTGTCGATCCCGCTGCCCATCGTCGCATTACCCTGCGGGTCGAGGTCGATCAGCAGGACACGTTGCTCCTGCGCTGCAAGGCTTGCGGCGAGATTGACCGATGTCGTCGTCTTGCCGACGCCCCCCTTCTGGTTCGCAACGCAGAAGATCTTTGCCATCGTTGGTGTGTTCCTCGTACCTTCAAACAATCGGCGCGCCGCATCGCGCGCCGTCAAATCGCTTCGTCGACGGCGACTTCGATCAGATGCCGTTCGGCATCGAGCATCGGCACCGCCAGCCGAATGGTCTGCTTCACGTGGCTGCCGTCCGGCAGCCGCGCAATCTCGTCGCCCGGGTTCACGCCCTTCATCGCCCAGATCGCCCCACCCTGCGCAACGAGATGTCGAGCAAGTTTAACGAAGTCGGAGAGGTCCGCGAAAGCGCGCGACACGATTACATCGAATTTTTCCGGCACCTCGGCGCCCGGCTGCAGCGTTTCCACACGTCCGGTCACGACCGACAGGTTCGCGAGCTTCAGCTCGGCACGCGTCTGCGTCTGGAACGCGGACTTCTTCTGGACGATGTCGTTCAGCGTGACCTGCCAGCCCGGCCGCACGATCGCGAGCACGATACCCGGCAGCCCGCCGCCCGACCCGACGTCGAGCACCCGCGCCGACGCGCGGTCGCCGAGATGGGGAACGATCGATAGCGAATCGAGGATGTGCTGGATCAGCATTTGCCGCGGGTCGCGGATCGCGGTCAGGTTGTAGACCGCGTTCCACTTCCCGAGCAGCGCGACATAGTCGAGCAGCTGGTTCCGCTGGGTATCCGTCAGCGCGACGCCGAGCGCGTTCGCGCCATCGACGAGCATCTGCTCCAGTACGTCCCGATTAACCGCCGGCGCGCGACGCGCCGTCATTGTTGCGTCGGGACGGTGCCGTCCCCCTGCTCCACTGCCGCATCGGCGTTACCGTTGCGACGGCCGAGGCCGCGGCGCTTCAGGTGCACCATCAGCAGCGAGATCGCTGCCGGCGTCACGCCCGAGATCCGCGAGGCCTGGCCGATCGTTTCCGGCCGGAACTGGTTCAGCTTCTGGCTCACTTCGAACGACAGGCCGCGCACTTCACGATAGTCGATGCCATCCGGCAAACGCGTGTTCTCGTTCGCATCGTTGCGCTCGATCTCGCTCGCCTGACGCTCGATATAGCCCTGATACTTGATGCCGATCTCGACCTGCTCCTTGATCTGCGCGAGCAGCACCGGATCGTCGGTCAACGGTTCCGCCGGGCCACACTCGCCGCCCTTCAGACCGCACACGCCGTCGTAGTCGACGCCCGGGCGGCGCAGCAGCTCGGCCAGGCTGTATTCGTGATCGATCGCCTTGCCCAGCAGCGCCGTCGCCTCTTCGGGCGGCAGCGTCTTCGGCGTCACCCACGTCGATTTCAGGCGCTCGGTTTCACGTGAAACAGCGTCGCGCTTCCGGCTGAATGCGTCCCAGCGCACGTCGTCGACGAGCCCCAGTTCGCGGCCGATCTCGGTGAGACGCATGTCTGCATTGTCTTCACGCAGGCTCAGCCGGTATTCAGCCCGGCTCGTGAACATCCGGTACGGCTCGGCGACACCGCGCGTCACCAGATCGTCGACCAGCACGCCCAGGTAGGCCTGGTCGCGACGCGGGCACCACGCTTCCTTCTCCTGCACGTACAGGCCGGCATTGACGCCGGCCAGCAGGCCCTGTGCCGCCGCCTCCTCGTAGCCGGTCGTCCCATTGATCTGGCCCGCAAAGAACAGGCCGTTGATCGCTTTGGTTTCCAGCGACGCCTTCAGCGCGCGCGGGTCGAAGTAGTCGTACTCGATCGCGTAGCCGGGGCGCAGGATATGCGCCTGCTCAAGGCCGCGCATCGAATGCACGAGCTCGAGCTGCACGTCGAACGGCAGGCTCGTCGAAATCCCGTTCGGATAGAACTCGTTGGTCGTCAGCCCTTCCGGCTCCAGGAAGATCTGGTGGGACTCCTTCGACGCGAAACGGTGAATCTTGTCCTCGATCGACGGGCAGTAGCGCGGCCCGACGCCTTCGATCACGCCGGTGTACATCGGCGAGCGGTCGAGCCCGCCGCGGATGATGTCGTGCGTGCGCTCGTTCGTATGCGTAACCCAGCACGGCATCTGCCGCGGATGCTGCTCCGCGCTGCCCAGGAACGAGAACACCGGAATCGGGTCCAGATCACCCGGCTGCTCGTCCAGCTTCGAGAAGTCGATCGAGCGGCCGTCGATGCGCGGCGGCGTACCGGTCTTCAGCCGCCCTTGCGGCAGCTTCAGTTCCTTCAGACGCGCCGACAGCGACACGGCCGCCGGATCGCCTGCCCGGCCGCCCGTGTAGTTGTTCAGGCCGACGTGGATCTTGCCGTCGAGGAAGGTTCCTGCCGTCAGCACCACGGCGCGCGCGCGGAAACGGAGGCCGATCTGCGTCACGGCGCCCACCACGCGATCCCCTTCGACCATCAAGTCGTCAACCGCCTGCTGGAACATCCACAGATTG
Source organism: Burkholderia sp. SRS-46 (assembly GCF_004343775.1). GTDB lineage: Bacteria > Pseudomonadota > Gammaproteobacteria > Burkholderiales > Burkholderiaceae > Burkholderia. Next base: position 259,865 of record NZ_PTXL01000007.1, read on the forward strand.
GGCTGGTTCTCCAGGCGGTGGCGGATCGCGGCCTTGTACAGGATACGGTCGGCCTGTGCGCGCGTCGCACGCACCGCCGGCCCCTTCGACGAATTGAGGATCCGGAACTGGATCCCGCTCTCATCCGTTGCGGCCGCCATTGCGCCGCCCAATGCATCGACTTCCTTGACCAGGTGGCCCTTGCCAATGCCGCCGATCGACGGATTGCAGCTCATCTGCCCGAGGGTTTCGATGTTGTGCGTCAGCAGCAGCGTCTTCACGCCCATGCGGGCCGACGCCAATGCGGCTTCCGTGCCGGCATGACCGCCACCAACGACGATCACGTCAAATTCTGTGGGATAAAGCATGGTGGATTCCGTGCGCAGGACAGCGCACGAACCTATCTGAGAAATGTATGGGCCGAATTATAGCGGGTTCGCTTTTCGCCCGAAGGCCGTCCGAATGGTAGGGTCCGTTCATTTCGCTGGTTTTTCGCGATCGATCGGCGAATCTGTGCCGCCGGAACCTGCGCCAGTAGTGCATCGACGGGGGTGTGGAACATCGTTGGCACTGTGCAACGACACGCTCGGGAAACAGCCAGCGAAACACTGTGGCGCTCGCCCTCCCGATCGACACGAAGGCTCGAGGCACATGCACTGCGCGTCGCACTGCCCTCTTGTCACAGCGTATCCGACTGTTCATCCGGCACTTATCCACTCCGGTCGTCATCGGATCTCGACCGCTGCCGCCCAGATACCCCAAACAAAAACGGCGTGTTTCACGTGAAACACGCCGCCCGATTTCCGTTGCCGCCCCCGCATCACGCGGTTTTCTTGGCCAGCCCAAGGTACGTTTCGACCACCTGCGGGTTCTGCGCCAGTTCGGCCGCCGGCCCCTCCAGCGCAAACTCCCCTGTCTCGAGCACATATCCGTAGTCGGATATCTGCAGCGCTGCCCGCGCGTTCTGCTCGATCAACAGCGTCGCGACACCCGTGCCACGCAGCGCGCTGATGATATGAAAAATCTCCTTCACGATCAGCGGCGCCAAGCCGAGGCTCGGCTCGTCGAGCATCAGCAGGTCGGGTTTGCCCATCAGCGCGCGCCCCACCGCCAGCATCTGCCGCTCGCCGCCGGACAGTGTGCCGGCCGCCTGGTTGCGCCGCTCCTTGAGCCGCGGAAACAGCACGAATACGTGGTCGAGCTGGTCGAGGAAGTTCGCTTCGCCGGCCTGCTTGCGCCGATACGCGCCGAGCACGAGGTTGTCCTCGACGGACATCGTGCTGAACAGCTCGCGCTTTTCCGGCACGAGGCACATCCCGCGCGCGACCCGCTGTTCGACCGGCAGCGCGCCGACGTCGGTGCCGCGGTACACCACCGCACCCGACGCATGCCCGGTAGACGGCAGCGCGCCCATGATCGCGTTCAGCAACGTCGATTTGCCGGCCCCGTTGGGCCCGATCACGCTGACGATCTGGCCCGCGCCGACCTTGATCGCGGCGCCATGCAGCGCCTCCACCTTGCCGTACCGCACCGCCAGCCCATGCACGTCGAGAATCGGCATCGTCGTGTCCGCCATCATTCCACCCCGCCAAGGTATGCTTCGAGCACCGCCGGATCCTGCTGCACGTCCTGCGGCAGCCCTTCCGCGATCCGCGTGCCGAACTCCATCACCACCAGCCGATCGGTGAGATTCATCACGAAATCCATGTCGTGCTCGACGAGCAGCACGCTCATCCCTTCCGATTTCAGCCGCCGCAGCAGGTCCGCGAGCTGCTGCTTTTCCTTGTAGCGCAAGCCGGCGGCCGGCTCGTCGAGCAGCAGCAGCGTCGGGTCGCAGCACAGCGCCCGGGCAATTTCGAGAATCCGCTGCTGGCCGAGCGCGAGGCTGCCCGCTTCGTCATACATATGGCTTTCGAGGCCGACGCGGCGGATCTGGCGCGCGGCTTCGGCCAGCAGCTGTGCTTCCTCGTGTGCGTTGAGCCGCGCGATGCTGCGCCAGACACCGGTCTTGCCGCGCAGATGCGCACCGAGCGCGACGTTCTCGAGCACCGTCATCCCCGGCAGCAGCCTTACGTGCTGGAACGTGCGTCCGATGCCGCGCCGGACGATCTCGCGCGACGTCAGGCCGTCGATCCGCTCGCCGCGGAACGTGATCGCGCCGCGCGTCGGCCGCAGCACGCCCGTCACGAGGTTGAACGTGGTCGACTTGCCGGCGCCGTTCGGGCCGATCAGGCCGATGATCTGCCCGGCCTTGACCTCGAAGCTGACGTCGTTGACCGCCACCAGCCCGCCGAACTGCTTGCGTGCGTTGTCGACCACGAGCAGCGCTTCGCCGGTCGCCGGCCGGGTGCGCTGCGGCAAAGGATCGGCCTGACGCGGCACATGCGCGCGCGGCCCACGTGGAAACAGCCGGGCGACGAACGGCCAGACGCCTTGCCGCGCATATTGCAGCAGCAGTACCATCAGCACGCCGAACACGATGATCTCGAAGTTGCCCTCCGAGCCGAGCAGCTTCGGCAGCAGCGTCTGCAGGTAATCCTGCAGCACGGTGAGGATCGCCGCGCCGAGCACCGCGCCCCACACGTGCGCGACGCCGCCCACCACCGCCATGAACAGGAATTCGATCCCGTGGTTCAGGCCGAACGGCGTCGGGTTCACCGCACGCTGCAGGTGCGCGTACAGGAAGCCGGAGACCGCCGCGAGCACCGCCGCGTAGACGAAGATCACCACGCGCATCCATGCGGTGTTCACGCCCATCGCCTCGGCCATCACGCCGCCGCCGCGCAGCGCGCGAATCGCGCGGCCAGGCCGGCTGTTCAGCAGGTTCTGCACGGACACGATCGCCGCCAGCACCACCGCCCAGATCAGGAAATACAGGCTGCGCCCGCTGTCCAGCACGACGCCGAACAGGCTCAGCGCCGGAATGCCGCTGATCCCGTCGTACTTGCCGAGCAGTTCGAGGTTGCCGAACAGATAAAACAGCGCGAGGCCCCACGCGATCGTGCCGAGCGGCAGGAAGTGCCCCGACAGCCGCATCGTCACCGCGCCGAGCACCAGCGCGACGAGCGCCGTCAGCACGACGCCGACGATCAGCGCGAGCCACGGCGATACGCCGTAGCGCGTCGTCAGGTAGGCAGTCGCATAAGCCCCGACGCCGACGAATGCCGCCTGCCCGAAGCTCGTCATCCCGCCGACGCCCGTCAGCAGCACGAGCCCGATGGCGACGATCGCGTACAGGCCGATGTAGTTCAGCAGCGTGATCCAGTATTCGGGCACCCGCAGCACGCCGGGCAACACCGGCAGCGCGAACAGCACCACGAGAAACAGCCAGAACGCCTTGTTGCGCACCATCGTCTTCATCGCGTCACTCCTCTTCCTCTTCCGCATGCGGCGTCGCGAAGCTGCGCCACAGCAGCACCGGAATGATCATCGTGAACACGATCACTTCCTTGTACGCACTCGCCCAGAACGACGAATACGATTCGAGCACGCCGACCAGCAGCGACCCGGCCGCCGCGAGCGGATAGCTGACGAGCCCGCCGATGATCGCGCCGACGAAGCCCTTCAGGCCGATCAGGAAGCCCGAGTCGTAGTAGATCGTGGTCAGCGGCCCGACCAGGATGCCGGACAGCACGCCGAGCGCCGCCGCGAGCGTGAATGCGAGCCGCCCCGCTTCCGTCGTGCCGATGCCGACGAGCCGCGCGCCAAGCCGGTTCACCGACGTCGCGCGCAGCGCCTTGCCCGCGATCGTGCGGCCGAAGTACACGTAGAGCGCGGCGATCAGCACGAGCGCGGTGACGACCACCAGCACGCTCTGCATCGAGACCGTCAGGCTGCCGACCGACACCGACGCATCCGAGAACGCATTGGTGCGCGAGCCTTCCGCGCCGAACATCACGAGCCCGAGGCCCACCATCGTGAAATGGACGGCCACCGACACGATCAGCAGCAGCAGCGTGCTCGCCTCGGCGATCGGCTGGTACGCGAGCCGGTAGACGAACGGCCCCATCGGCACGACGATCGCGAGCGTCAGCGCGATCTGCGCGAGCATCGGCAGCGGTTGCGCGGCGAAGTCGCGCGTCACCGTGAACACCGCGAGCGGCAGCAGCACGTAGCGGCTGCTGAGCGTCGTCAGCGTGCGGCCGAGCTGGTGGCGCCGCTCGCGATGCCGGATCAGGCCGCCGACTTCGAGCACGAAGCATGCGATGCCCATCGCGAACAGCAGCCAGCAGGTGGCGGGGAATTTCTGCGCCTGCAACGCGGCAAGCGTCAGCGCACCATAGGCGACGAACTCGCCCTGGGGAATGAAGATCGCCCGCGTGACGGAAAACACCAGCACGAGCGCCAGCGACAGCAACGCATAGATGGCGCCGGTCGTGATGCCGTCTTGCGCGAGGATCGCCGCAATAGAGAGATCCATACGATTCGTGTATCGAGAGTGCTGCGAGGAGAACGGCGAAACGCCGGCCGTCGCGCTGCGTGCCGCATGCAGGATCGATCGACTCGCCGCTCGGGAAAAGTGCGGCGACGGCACGCGCGGCACCCTGCTCCCCGCACGCACCGCCGCCTTTCACGTGGAACTTACTCGGCCTGCAGCTTCCACTTGCCGTCGACGATCTGCACCATCACGCGCGCACGCGTATCAAAGCCGTTGTGATCGGTCGTCGTCATGTTGATCACGCCGTGCGACACCGGCAGGTCCTTTACGTTCTCGAGCGCCGAGCGCAGCGCGTCGCGGAACGCCTCCGTGCCCGGCTGGCCCTTCTTCAGCGCGTCGGGAATCGCACGCTGCAGCAGCAGCCCGGCATCCCATGCATGCCCGCCGAACGTCGACAGCGAGCCCGCGCCGTAGGCCTTCTCATATGCCGCCTTGTACGCCTGCGACGGCTTCTTCACCGCGTTCGAATCCGGCAGCTGGTCGGTGACGAGCACCGGGCCGGCCGGCAGGATCTCGCCTTCGCAATCCTTGCCGCACACGCGCAGGAAGTCGTTGTTGGCGACGCCGTGCGTCTGGTACACCTTGCCCTTGTAGCCGCGCTCCTTCAGCGTCTTCGCGGGCAGCGCCGCCGGCGTGCCCGAGCCGCCGATCAGCACCGCGTCCGGGTTCGCGCTCGCGAGCTTCAGCACCTGCCCCATCACCGATGCATCGGTGCGGTTGAAACGCTCGTTCGCCACCACCTTGATGCCGTTCGCGGCGGCCGCCGCGCTGAACGTGTTGTACCAGCTGTCGCCGTACGCGTCGGCGAAACCGATGAAGCCGACCGTCTTCACGCCGTGCTTCGCCATGTAGCCGGCGATCGCGTCGGCCATCAGGCGATCGTTCTGCGGCACCTTGAACATCCACGCGCGCTTCGCGTCCATCGGCGCGATGATCTGCGCGCTCGCGGCGAGCGAAATGGCCGGCGTCTTGCCCTGCGACACCGGATCGAGCATCGCGAGCGAGTTGGGCGTGACCGACGAACCGATGATCGCGTCGACGTGATCCTCGTCGATCAGCTTCCGCACGTTCTGCACCGCGCGGCTCGTGTCCGATGCATCGTCTAGCACGATGTACTGCACGCTCTTGCCCGCGATTTCCTTCGGCAGCAGCGCGATCGTGTTCTTTTCCGGGATGCCGAGCGACGCGGCCGGCCCGGTCGCCGACAGCGTCACGCCGATCTTCACCTGCGCCGACGCCGTCGCCGCCGCGCACACCAGGCCCGCGGCGAGCACGGCCTCCATCCAACGATTCATTTTCATTGCGTGTCTCCAAACGCTGCTCGAAAAATCCGCGGGTCGCTCGGGCGGCGCCCGGTCCTCAAACAAACAAGTTAATAATTTAACTATCTCGCACGGCCGCGCCAACGCTCGTTTTCCCGCGACGCGCGCCGCATGCGCCGCGGCGCGTTGTGCACGAAACGGTCGACCGCCACGATCTGTGGCGGCCATGTCGCCAGGATGAAGGGATTGAAATCGATGCCGGAATGCATGCCGGCACACGCGCGGCGCGCGGTGCGGATCGCGCCTGCCCGGAAAGGTGTTCCATGGGGCGCGGCGCGCTCATGCGAGCGGCGCATCCGCCGGTTCGGCATCAAGGGCAGCATATGCCCCCGGCAACCGTCCAGGAGCGCGCCAGCGGGCCGCGCAGGCCCGCGCGCAAGGCAACGACCCGGCGGCCCCTGCCGCCCTCTCCATGCCGATCCTTCGCCTTGCGCTTCTCATCAAACCGCACTCCGTCTTCTGCATTCTGCTTGTAGGAGGACTGCCGAACGAATTCCCGACCGCTCGGTCGGTGAAAGGCGAGTGTAACGGACGCATATTGCGCGCGCTAACCGGGTAAGCCCGAAGAACGCAGGCGTCGGTTCGCGCGGTCGCGCGATCGTGTTGCGGGAGGGAGAGACGGAGACGGACGGGTACGTTGCACGGGACGCGCGAACGCATAATGCACGATGGCGCAGCGCCGATGCACCACCGGCACGAACATGGCGCGAAAGCGCGCGCACAAATGAAAAAGCGCTGTTGGATTCCGTCCAACAGCGCTTTGGGTCCGGGCACTTTGTGCCTCGATTGTCTCCTCGTTCTCCACCTGCAAAATTCGTTTCGCGGTGCATCAGAACTGAGACGAAGATTAAAGGAGCTTTCATATTGCGGCAACTTAGCATTTACCCCTATGGTGCATTGCCGCACGAAAATGGGGCACCAGCCTGCCGCTCGGCGCGGGCCACAGGCCGCGCGCGCACGGGCCGGAACCGGTGCCCGATGGTGCTTCGCATCAACCCGTCACGACGCCTTCAGCGGCTTGAACCGCGCGATCATTTCGCCGACGATCCCGCGCCGGAACGCCAGCACGCACGCGATGAAGATCAGCCCGGTCACGATCGTTGCGGACTCACCGAGCGAGCGGAACCAGTCGACACCGGTCAGCGCCGCGAGCCATTCGCCGATGTCGCCGAGCCGGTCCTCGAGCGCGACGATCAGCGCCGCGCCCAGCAGCGGGCCGAACAGCGTGCCCATCCCGCCGACGAGCGTCATCAGCACGACGAGGCCCGACATCGTCCAGTAGGCATCGCTGAGCGTCTCGAAGCCGAGCACGAGCACCTTGAGCGAGCCGGCCAGGCCCGCAAGCCCGGCCGACAGGATGAACGCGAGCAGCTTGAAGCGATCCGTGTCGTAGCCGAGCGAGACCGCGCGCGCTTCGTTCTCCTTGATCGCGACCAGCACCTGGCCGAACGGCGAATGGACGATCCGCACGATGAACGCGCATGCGGCGACGATCACCACGAGCACGACGTAGTAGAGCGTCAGGTCCGACGAAAGGTCGAGCACGCCGAACAGCCGGCCGCGCGGCACGCCCTGCAGGCCGTCCTCGCCGTGCGTGAACGGCGCCTGCAGGTAGATGAAGTAGACCATCTGCGCGAACGCGAGCGTGATCATCGCGAAGTAGATCCCCTGCCGGCGGATCGCGAACAGGCCGACGACGAGCCCCAGCAGCGTCGCCGCGGCGGTGCCCAGGAGCACGCCGAGCTCGGGCGTCGCGCCGAGCGTCTGCAGCGCGTAGCCGGTCAGGTAGCCGGCGGTCGCGAGGAACATCGCATGGCCGAACGACAGCAGCCCCGTATAGCCGATCAGCAGGTTGAACGCGGCGGCGAACAGCGCGAACGTCAGCACCTTCATCACGAACACCGGATACGCGCCGATGAACGGTGCGGCGAGCAGTGCGGCGAGCAGCACGCCGTAGAGCACTTTTCTCTGCATCATTTTTCCTTGCCGAAGAGGCCCGCCGGACGGATCAGCAGCACGATCGCCATGATCACGAACACGACCGTCGCCGACGCCTCCGGATAGAACACCCGCGTGAAGCCCTCGATCACGCCGAGCATCAGGCCGGTGAGAATCGAGCCGAGGATCGAGCCCATCCCGCCGATCACGACCACCGCGAACACGGTGATGATCATCGGCTGGCCCATCAGCGGCGACACCTGGATCACCGGCGCGGCCAGCACGCCCGCGAACGCCGCGAGCGCCACGCCGAAGCCGTAGGTGAGCGTGATCATCATCGGCACGTTCACCCCGAACGCCTCGACGAGCTTCGGGTTCTCCGTGCCCGCGCGCAGGTAGGCGCCCAGGCGCGTCTTCTCGATCACGAACCAGGTCACGAGGCACACCGCGAGCGACGCGACCACGACCCACGCGCGGTAGTTCGGCAGGAACATGAAGCCGAGATTGGTCGCGCCCGCGAGCTGCGACGGCACGTCGTACGGCTGGCCGGACGCGCCGTAGATCGAGCGGAACACGCCCTCGACGACGAGCGTCAGGCCGAACGTCAGCAGCAGCCCGTACAGGTGGTCGAGCTTGTACAGCCAGCGCAGCATCGAGCGCTCGATCGCGATGCCGAACGCGCCGACGATCACCGGCGCGAGCACGAGCATCGCCCAGTAAGGCAGCCCGAAATACGACAGCCCCATCCATGCGAGCATCGCGCCCAGCATGAACAGCGCGCCGTGCGCGAAGTTGATCACGTTGAGCAGCCCGAATATCACCGCGAGCCCGAGGCTCAGGATCGCGTAGAACGAGCCGTTGACGAGGCCGAGCAACAACTGGCTCAGCATCGCCGGCAACGGAATGCCGAAAATTTCCATCGCATCTGCCGTCAGAATGAGGTTCGTTGCGTGCGCAACCACCGTGCGTTGCGCACGCGTGCGGTGAAGCGCCGGGCGCGCTGCCGCCGCCCTGCCCGCTCCGCCGCCGCGGCGCGCATCAGTGCGCGCGCCGCCGCATCGCGCTTACTTCCACATCGCGCAGCGCGTTTCCTGCTTGGTCGTGAACGCCTGTTCGCCCGGAATCGTCGCGAGCACCTTGTAGTAGTCCCACGGCTCCTTCGATTCGGACGGCTTCTTCACCTCCATCAGATACATGTCGTGGATCATGCTGCCGTCCGCGCGGATATAGCCCTTCGCGTAGAAGTCGTTGATCTTCGCCTTCTTCAGCTCGGCCATCACCTTGTCGGAGTCGGTCGTGCCGGCCGCCTGCACCGCCTTCAGGTAGGTCGTCACCGACGAATAGTCGGCCGCCTGCAGGCTCGACGGCATCTTCTTCATCTTGCCGAAGTAGCGCTGCGCCCACTGGCGCGACACCGGATCGCGGTTCCAGTACCAGCTGTCGGTCAGCACGAGGCCCTGCGTCGTGTCGAGGCCGAGGCTGTGCACGTCGTTGATGAACATCAGCAACGCGGCGAGCTTCATCGTCTTCGTGATGCCGAATTCCTTCGCCGCCTTGATCGAATTGATCGTGTCGCCGCCCGCGTTCGCAAGGCCGAGGATCTGCGCCTTCGACGCCTGCGCCTGCAGCAGGAACGACGAGAAGTCCGACGCCGACAGCGGATGGCGCACGTAGCCCGCCACCTGCCCGCCGTGCGCCTTCACGACGTCCGAGGTGTTCTTCTCGAGCGCCTTGCCGAACGCGTAGTCGGCGGTCAGGAAGAACCACGATTTGCCGCCCTGCTTCACCACCGCCGAGCCGGTGCCCTTCGCGAGCGCCATCGTGTCGTACGCGTAGTGCACCGTGTACGGCGTGCACTGCTCGTTGGTGAGCGTGTCGGCGCCCGCGCCGATGTTGATGTAGACCTTCTTCTTCTCGGCCGCGACCTGGTTCATCGCCAGCGCCGTGCCCGAGTTCGTGCCGCCGACGAGCAGGTCGAGCCCGCCGCGATCCATCCATTCGCGCGCCTTCGACGCCGCGATGTCCGCCTTGTTCTGGTGATCCGCGTACACGACCTCGATCGGCTTGCCGAGCACCTTGCCGCCGAAGTCCGCCACCGCCATGCGGATCGCCTCGAGGCCGCCCTGGCCGTCGATGTCCGCGTAAAGCCCCGACATGTCGGTGATGAAACCGATCTTCACGGTATCCGCGGCCTGCGCGGCGCCGGCGGTGAACGCGGCGCTCGCGAGCGCGAGACAGGCGTGTGCGAGGGTCTTCATTTTCATTGACGTCTCCTGCGTTGTGGTTATTCGACGGCCGCCACGGCTAGCGGCTCGGGAGCGGCGTCACACGCCGAGCAGGTCGTGCAGGACCGGCATCTTGCTTTCCAGTTCGGCCGCGCCGAAGTGCTCGACGATCCGGCCGTGCTCCATCACGTAGAAGCGGTCGGCCAGCGGCGCGGCGAAGCGGAAGTTCTGTTCGACCATCACGATCGTGTAGCCGTGCGACTTCAGCGCGACGATCATCTTCGCGAGGGTCTGCACGATCACGGGCGCGAGGCCCTCGGAAATCTCGTCGAGCAGCAGCAGGTTCGCGCCGGTGCGCAGGATCCGCGCGACCGCGAGCATCTGCTGCTCGCCGCCGGACAGCCGCGTGCCCTGGCTCTGCCGGCGCGATGCGAGGTTCGGGAACATCGCGTAGATGTCGTCGAGCGACATCGCGTGCTCGCGCGGCCCGATCATCGGCGGCAGCATCAGGTTCTCCTCGCACGACAGGCTCGAGAAGATGCCGCGCTCCTCCGGGCAATAGCCGACGCCGAAATGCGCGATGCGGTGCGTCGCGAGGCCGATCGTCTCGTTGCCCGCGACCTTGATCGAGCCGCTGCGGCGGCCGGTCAGGCCCATGATCGCGCGCAGCGTCGTCGTGCGGCCCGCGCCGTTGCGGCCGAGCAGCGTCACGACCTCGCCGCGGTGCACGGTGAGATCCACGCCGTGCAGGATGTGCGATTCCCCGTACCAGGCTTCGAGGCCCGAGATGTCCAGCGCAGGCGTGCCGTTTTCGACGCCGCTCAATTCGCGTTCCTCCCGTTCGCTGCGCTTCATGCGTGCGCCCCCGCGAGCGCCGCGTCGGCACTGCCCATGTAGGCCTCGACGACGAGCGGGTTCTTCGACACCTCCGCATACGAGCCTTCGGCAAGCACCTCGCCGCGCTGCAGGACGGTGATCGTGTCGGAGATGCCGGCGATCACGTTCATGTTGTGCTCGACCATCAGGATCGTGCGGCCGCTCGCGACCTTCTTGATCAGCGCGGTCACGCGATCGACGTCCTCGTGGCCCATCCCTTGCGTGGGCTCGTCGAGCAGCATCAGTTCGGGCTCCATCGCGAGCGTCGTCGCGATCTCGAGCGCGCGCTTGCGGCCATACGCGAGTTCGACGGTCGGCACGTGCGCGAAATCGGTCAGGCCGACCTGCGTGAGCAGGTCCATCGCGCGATCGTCGAGCGTCTTCAGCGTGCGCTCGCTGCGCCAGAAATGGAATTCGGTGCCGAGCGCGCGCTGCAGGCCGAGGCGCACGTTCTGCAACGCGCTCAGGTGCGGAAACACCGCGGAGATCTGGAACGAACGGATGATGCCGCGCCGCGCGACCTGCGCGGGCCGCTCGTCGGTGATGTCGATGCCGTTGAAGACGATCTGGCCGGCCGTCGGCGTCAGGAACTTCGTCAGGAGGTTGAAGCAAGTCGTCTTGCCCGCGCCGTTCGGTCCGATCAATGCGTGGATCGAGCCGCGGCGCACGCGCAGGTTGACGCCGTTCACGGCGGTGAAGCCCTTGAATTCCTTCGTCAGCCCGCGTGTTTCGAGAATCGTGTCGCCGAGAATCATGTTCCCTTCCGTACGAAATCGGCCGAGGCACCGGGAGGCGTCGCGCATGCGGCCGCGAACATGTCAGCGGATGAGTAGACTGCCCCCGAGCTCGGTGTCGCGCCTCGAGGGTGGTCTCCCCGCCGGCACGTATTCACACTGCGGAACATTGTCGCGCCGTTGGTGCAGTGCAATCATCGGGATTTGCACTTATAGGGCTGGCCGCCATATCGGACGGATCGAAACTGCGTATTACCGCACGCTTTTCCGGCAGGCATGCCGATTGCATCGCGCATGCGCACGCGGCCGCACGGCAACGCACGCCGCACTTCCGGCCATATTCGCATTCGATTTGCGCACGATTACGCAACAAGAATCCGGCGCGGCATTACCCAATGCGCGGCACAAAATATTTTCCAAACCGAAATAATCGGCAGGCGCTCACTTGATATGCATGGCGAATTAGCTGGCGCCCGCCTGTCGCTGCGCTGTCGCGGCCGTCATGCGGCGCATGACGAGGACATGGCCGCAACGGCGCGCGCCTGCGCGGCGTCGCGCGCCGCCCGCCGGTCCGCGCGGATCATGTCGCTCGCGCGCTCCGCGATCATCAGCGTCGGCGAATTGGTGTTGCCCGACGTGATGGTCGGCATCACCGACGCATCGACCACCCGCAGCCCCGCGACGCCGCGCACCCGCAGCCGGCTGTCGACCACCGCGCCGTCGTCGTCCGCGCGTCCCATCCGGCAGGTGCCGACCGGATGGAAGATCGTCGTGCCGACCGCGCCGGCCGCCTCGATCAGTTCCGCTTCGGTCTGGTAACGCGCGCCCGGCAGGATTTCCTCGGGGCAGTATCGCGCGAGCGCCGGCGCGGACGCGATCCGGCGCGTGAGCCGCAACGCATGCGCGGCGACCCGGCGATCGTGGTCGGTCGACAGGTAGTTCGGCGCGATCGCCGGCGCCGCGCCCGGATCGGCGCTCGCGACGTGGACGCTGCCGCGCGAGGTCGGCCGCAGGTGGCACACCGATGCGGTAAACGCATTGAAGCTGTGCAACGGCTCGCCGAAGCGTTCGAGCGACAGCGGCTGCACGTGGTATTCGAGATCGGGGCGCGTGAGCGCCGGGTCGTCCGGATCGGATTTCGCGAACGCGCCGAGCTGCGACGGCGCCATCGACATCGGCCCGCGCTGCAGCAGCGCATATTCGGCGCCGATCATCAGCTTGCCCCACCAGTGCGCGGCGAGCGTGTTGAGCGTGCGCACGCCGTTGACGCGGAACGCCATGCGCAGCTGCAGGTGATCCTGCAGGTTTTCGCCGACGCCGCGCAGGTCCTGCACGACGTCGATGCCGAGCGCCTGCAGCCGCCGGCCGTCGCCGATGCCGGACAGCTCGAGCAGCTGCGGCGAATTGACGGCGCCCGAAGTCAGCAGCACCTCGGCGCGCGCGCGCGCGACGAAGTCGGTGCCGCCGCCGCGATATTCGACGCCGGCCGCACGCCGCCCGTCGAAGATCACGCGCTGCGCCTGCGCGCCGGTGATCACGGTCAGGTTCGGCCGCGACATCGCCGGGCGCAGGAACGCCTTCGACGTGTTCCAGCGCACGCCGCGCTTCTGGTTCACCTCGAAATAGCCGACGCCGGCATTGTCGCCGCGGTTGAAATCGTCGGTCGCCGGGATGCCGGTCTGCTGCGCGGCCTGCGCGAACGATTCGAGAATCTCCCAGCGCAGCCGCTGCTTCTCGACGCGCCAGTAGCCGCCCGCGCCGTGCGCGTCGCTCGCGCCCGCATGGTGATCCTCGCTGCGCTTGAAGATCGGCAGCACGCTGTCCCACGACCAGCCGGCATCGCCCGTGTCGCGCGCCCAGCCGTCGTAGTCCTCGCGCTGGCCGCGCATGTAGATCATCCCGTTGATCGACGAGCAGCCGCCGAGCACGCGGCCGCGCGGATACGCGAGCGCGCGCCCGTTCAGCCCCGCTTCCGGCTGCGTCTTGTAGAGCCAGTCGGTGCGCGGGTTGCCGATGCAATACAGATAGCCGACCGGGATATGGATCCAGTGATAGTCGTCCTTGCCGCCCGCCTCGAGCAGCAGCACGCTGACGTCCGGATCCTCGCTCAGGCGATTTGCGAGCACGCAGCCCGCGGTGCCCGCGCCGACGATCACATAATCGAATTCGCCCTCGAGCGTCCGTTCAGTATTCACGGCTTGTCCCCTCGTGTGTCATCCGCCGCGTGGCGCCGTGCGCCGCGGCCTTGTTCCAGCATAGTGCGCGCGGCGGCGCCTGCACCGCCACGCGCCAGGATGCGCTTCGCTCATGCCGCGCGCCCGGCCGGCGGAATTCGTCGGACCACGCGGCCGGACAAGCGTACTCCCGCCGCCGGCCGCCGATCCAATGAGTTATGCTCAAATGCATCATAAGCCGCGCTTATATCAGGACCGAACACGACGATGGACCTCACCCTGCTCCGCGCGTTCGCCACCGTGGCCCGCGAAGGCAACCTGACGCGCGCCGCCGAGCAGCTGCACCTGACGCAGCCGGCCGTCAGCCTGCAGATCAAGCACCTGCAGGCCGCGCTCGGCGTCGTGCTGTTCACGCGCACGTCGCGCGGGCTCGCGCTCACGCGCGACGGCCAGACGCTGCTGCCGCATGCGGAGCGCGCGCTCGCGGCGGCCGCCGACGTGCAGCGCGCGGCCGCCGCGCTGCGCCACGAAGTGCGCGGCCGGCTGCGGATCGGCACGATCCTCGACCCGGAATTCCTGCGCCTCGGCGGCTTCCTGCGCGCACTGGTCGAAACCCATCCGCAGATCGAGACCGCGCTGCGGCACGGGATGTCGGGCTGGGTGCTCGAACAGGTGCGCACGCAGGCGCTCGACGTCGGCTACTACATCGGCCGGCCGGGCGAGGACGATCCGCGCGACGATGCGCTGTTCCATACCGTCACGCTCACGCATTTCCAGTACCGGGTGCTCGCGCCGGCCGGCTGGAAGGAGCGTGTGCAGCGCGCGCAGGACTGGCGCGCGCTCGCCGCGCTGCCGTGGATCTGGACGCCGCCGCAGTCCGCGCATCACCGGCTGCTGTCGCGCCGCTTCGGCGAAGCCCGCGCGCAGCCGGTGAAGGTCGCCGAGGTCGACCAGGAGCAGTCGATGCTGGACCTGGTCAAATCGGGCATCGGGCTCACGCTCGCGCGCGATGCGACCGCGCTGGCCGAGGCGCACGCGCATGCGCTGACGATCGTCGAGCGTGTGACGGTGCCGACCGAGCTGACCTTCGTCGCGCTCGCCGCGCGGCGCGACGAGCCGGCGATCGCGGCGGCGCTCCAGCTGATCGACGCGCAGTGGGCGGCCTGATCGCGGGCATCGGGCAGGTTGCGGGCGTTATCCACCGCTGCCTGCGCGCGGTTGCGGTGCGACACCGAATTCGCGGCGGCTCACCTCACCGGAGGTGCGCGCCGCCGATGATCATGCGACGTGCCGCGTCACGCCGCCGTCGCGCGCTTTTTGCTA
This sequence comes from Burkholderia sp. SRS-46, assembly GCF_004343775.1. Taxonomy (GTDB): domain Bacteria; phylum Pseudomonadota; class Gammaproteobacteria; order Burkholderiales; family Burkholderiaceae; genus Burkholderia. The sequence continues at coordinate 274,874 of NZ_PTXL01000007.1, forward strand.
GATTGTGCGTTCGCACTCGTCAGCCCCTCGTCGATCGAAGGAGACCCGCATGGCCCGCAATATCGAGATCAAAGCCCGCGCCCGTGAATTCGACCTGCTGCGCGAACGCGCGGCATCGCTCGCGACCGAAGCGCCGCTGTTCTATCGCCAGCAGGATTTCTTCTACGACGTGCCGCGCGGCCGGCTGAAGCTGCGCCGCTTCGAGGACGGCACGCCGGCCGAGCTGATCTTCTACCAGCGCGACGACCGCGACGGCCCGAAGGCGTCGTACTACACGCGCAGCCCGGTGACGAACCCCGATGCGATGCACGCGCTGCTCGCGACCGCGCTGACGACGCGCGGCATCGTCACGAAGGAGCGGCACGTGTACCTGGCGGGCCGCACGCGCATTCACCTGGACCGCGTCGACGGCCTCGGCGATTTCATCGAGCTGGAAGTCGTGCTTGCGCCGGACGACGACGAAGCAGGCGGCGAAGCCGAAGCGCACGACGTGTTCGCGAAGCTCGGCGTGTCGCACGACGACCTGGTCGCGGTTGCCTATGTCGACCTGCTGAACGCCGACGCGCAGGAACCGGCTGCCTGAGCCCCCGCGGGCCGACGCCCGCGCCGGCCGTCACGCCGCGCCCGGCTCCAGGTGCGCGAGTGGCAGCGGCCCGTTGCGCTTGAAGGTCGTCAGCACGATGTTCGAGCGCACGCTGTCGACGCCCGGCACGCGCATCAGCTTCTTCATCACGAACTGCGACAGCGCGTTCAGGTCCGGCGCGACGATCCGCAGCAGGTAGTCCGCATCGCCCACCACCGCATGGCATTCGAGCACCTCCGGCAGCATGTCGATCTGCTGCTGGAACTGCTCGATGATCGAATCGCCGTGGTGCTTGAGCTTCAGGCTCGTGAACGCGGTGACGCCGAGCCCGAGCTTCTCCGGCCGCAGCATCACCCGGTAGCCCTCGATCACGCCCGCGGCCTCGAGCCGCTGCAGGCGCCGGCCGATCTGCGACGGCGACAGCGGCACCTCCTCGCCGAGCTGCTGATGGGTCGCCCGCCCGAAGCGCTGCAGCACGTCCAGCAGCGCCAGATCGAAGTGATCGAGTTCCAACATGAGGATTCTCCGCGTGATTTCGTCATTTAATGCGTGATTATCGCATCAACACGGAAATCTCCGCCAACTTTGCGCCCATCCCGCGCGCAGGCCGCTCTACACTTGCATGCATCCCAACCGCAACGTGCAGAGCTGAACATGTCCACCGTCGTCACCGCGAAACTGCAGGAGCAGTTCGATGCGGGCCTCGAAACCCGCGCCGATTTCACCATCGACCAGCCGCTCGAACGCTACGGCCAGGTCGACCACGCGGTGTGGCAACAGCTCTATGCGCGCCAGTCCGCGCTGCTTCAGGGGCGCGCCTGCGACGCGTTCGTCGCCGGCCTCGCGAAGATCGACCTGCCCGCCGACCGCGTGCCGTCGTTCGCCGACGTCAACCGCCAGCTGAAGCCGGCCACCGGCTGGGAGATCGTCGCGGTGCCGGGGCTGGTGCCCGACCGGGTGTTCTTCGAGCACCTGGCGAACCGGCGCTTTCCGGTCACCTGGTGGATGCGCCGCCCCGACCAGCTCGACTACCTGCAGGAACCCGACTGCTTCCACGACCTGTTCGGCCACGTGCCGCTGCTGATCGACCCGGTGTTCGCCGACTACATGCAGGCGTACGGCCGCGTCGCGCTCGCGGTGGCCGACGATGCGAGCGCGCTCGCGCGGCTCGCCCGCCTCTACTGGTACACGGTCGAGTTCGGGCTGATCCGCGACCCGCGCGGCGCGGGCGGCCTGTCGATCTACGGCGCGGGGATCGTGTCGAGCAAGGGCGAGAGCCTGTACAGCCTGGAGAGCGCGGTGCCGAACCGGCTCGGCTTCGATCTCGAGCGCGTGATGCGCACGCAATACCGGATCGACACGTTCCAGCAGACCTACTTCGTGATCGACGATTTCGCGCAGCTGTTCGCGCTCGCGCAGGTCGACGGGCGCGCGCTCGCCGACCGGCTCGCCGGCCTGCCCGAGCATCCGGCCGACGCCGTGCTCGGCACCGATCGCGTGCTGCATCGCGGCACCGGTGAGGGCTGGCCGGAACGCGCGCGCACCTGACACACAACTATGGAAGAATGATCGGTGCCGGCGGTGCTGCCGGGCGACGCAGGTCGCGCGCAGCCCGCCGTTTCCGAACGAGGTGCACGATGATCCACAAACTTACATCAGAAGAACGCAAGACCCAGCTCGAGCGCCTGCCGCACTGGACAGCCGTGCCGGGCCGCGACGCGATCCAGCGCAGCCTGCGCTTCGCCGATTTCAACGAGGCGTTCGGCTTCATGACGCGCGTCGCGATCAAGGCGCAGGAAATGGACCACCATCCGGAATGGTTCAACGTGTACAACCGCGTCGACGTCACGCTGTCGACCCATGACGCGAACGGCCTGACCGAGCGCGACATCGCGCTGGCCCACTTCATCGACCAGGTCGGCGCGCACGCAAAGCCCGCCGCCTGACGATTCTCCCGCCGCGCACCCTTCGGCGCGCGGCGCGTCAACTTTTCATTTCGCTGAACGTTTTCTACGATGTATTCAGCGAAAGCCTTCAGCTTTCCAAGCCTTCCTTAAGGCGCACGTAAGTGTCGTATGCTTTCCGCGCCTTGGGGTCCAAACCTTCCAGTTGCAGCGTGCTTTGCCGCTGTACAATCAGCAGCGCATAGGGCTTGGAGAGCGCGTTAGCCTCTTCGCAGAGTTTGAGTTCGTCGCCGCTCGATGGCGAGCGGGCGCGCCAGAAATTGATCGCGGCTTCAAGGTCGTGGATCGAAATATCGGACATGGTTGTTGGATGGATTCGTTCGCTGGCCGCCTGCTTGACGTCTGGCTCGCGGCGCCCCTGTGGAAACGGCGTCGTGCTGTCCGCGTGCCTGAACCGCCAACCCATTGTACTTGAGCGAACTTCATGCGACTCCTTCTGATCGAAGACGACCGCCCCATCGCACGCGGCATCCAGAGCAGCCTCGAGCAGGCTGGCTTCACCGTCGACATGGTGCACGACGGCATCTTTGCCGAGCAGGCGCTCGCGCAGAACCGTCACGAGCTCGTGATCCTCGACCTCGGCCTGCCCGGCATCGACGGCATGACGCTCCTGACCCGATTCCGCCAGACCAACCGGCATACGCCCGTGATCGTGCTGACCGCGCGCGACGAGCTGAACGACCGGATCCAGGGCCTGAATTCCGGCGCCGACGACTACATGCTGAAACCGTTCGAGCCGGCCGAGCTCGAAGCGCGGATCCGCGCGGTGATGCGCCGCAGCGGCCCGCACAGCGACATGCCGCGCCCCGAAGTGTCGCTCGGCGGCGTCCGCCTGTCGGGCGTCGACCGCCGCATCTTCAACGACGACAAGCCGCTCGAGCTGTCGCCGCGCGAATTCGCGGTGCTCGAAATGCTGCTGCTGCGTCACGGCCGCGTCGTCAGCAAGGCGCAGCTGCAGGATCACCTGACGCACTTCGGCGGCGACCTCGGCGACACCGCGATCGAAGTCTACGTGCACCGCGTGCGCAAGAAACTCGAGCAGTGCCGTGTCGAGATCGTCACGGTGCGCGGCTTCGGCTACCTGCTGCAGGAAATCCGCCAGACGGCCAGCGTCTGACCGACGACAGGCGGCGGCCGGCAGGGCATCCGGCACGGCTTCCCCGCTCGGGCCTCGCCTGCCCGCCCCGCCGCTGCCCGACCGCGCCGCTCCCCGTGAGCGGCGCTCATCCTTTTCCTTCTCGCAATGTCTCCTGATCCGGCTGTCACCAGCCTGCGCCGCTCGTTGCTCCGGCGCCTTGCCGCGCCGCTGTCGATGCTCGCGCTGATGAGCGGCCTGATCGCGTACTGGCTCGCGTGGCAATACACGCAGCACGTGATCGACCGCTCGCTCGCGGATCTCGCGACCGCGATCTCGAAACAGATCCAGATCGCCGGCCCCGACGCGCCGTTCACGGTGCCGCCGCTCGCGCAGGCGATGTTCTCCGATCCGGCCGAGGCGCTGATCTACCGGATCAGCGACGGCGAGCAGGAACTCGCCGGCGATCCGAAGCTGCCGCTGCAGGGCACCAATGTGCGGCGCATGCACTACGCATACGTGTTCGAGGCCGAATACGACAACCGCGCGGTGCGGGTCGCGCAGGTGCGCGTCGAGGAAGTCGACGGCGGCAAGCCGATGGTCGTCGAGGTCGCGCAGCCGGTGCGGCACCGCTACCGGATCGCGGCCGAATTCCTGGTCGCGATCATGATGCCGCTGCTGCTGCTGCTGCTCGCCGGCTGGGGCATCGTGTGGCGGGTCGTCAACCAGCAGCTCGACCCGCTCACGCATCTCGCCGATTCGCTGAACCGGCAGACCCACACGTCGCTGGAGCCGGTCGACGAGACCGACGTGCCGCTCGAGATCCGGCCGCTGACGAGCGCGATGAACGCGCTGCTCGGGCGCCTGAAGACCGCGCTCGACGCGCAGCGCAAGTTCATCGCCGACGCCGCGCACCAGTTGCGCACCCCGCTCACCGCGGTGAAGCTGCACGCGGAACAGGCCGCGATCGCGCGCGATCCACAGCAGACCCTGGCCGCGGTGCGCGAGCTGCGCGCGGCCGCCGATCGTGCGGTGCGGCTGTCGAACCAGCTGCTGTCGCTCGCGCGCGCCGAGCCGGGCGAACAGGCCGCGCGCTTCGTCGACGTCGACCTTGCCGCGATGGCGTTCGAGACCGGCGCCGAATGGGTGCCGCGCGCGCTCGCCTCGCACGTCGATCTCGGTTTCCAGCGCAGCGACGACCCGGGGGAACAGCTGGGCGACGGCCCGGCGCTGCTGGTGCGCGGCAACCCGGTGCTGTTGCGCGAGGTGATCGCGAACCTGCTCGACAATGCGCTGAAATACGTGCCGCTCGCACGGCCGAACGGCGCGCGGATCACGGTGAACGTCGCGCTCTCGACGCTCGATTCGGGCGCGCCGGCCGCCGAGATCGTCGTCGAGGACAACGGCCCGGGCGTGCCCGCGAGCCAGCAGGCGGACCTGTTCAAGCGGTTCTTCCGGGGCGACGCGCAAAGCGGCAACGGCGTGGAGACGGGCGCGGGCCTCGGCCTGGCGATCGTGCACGACATCATCGCGATGCACGGCGGTACGGTGTCGTACGCGGATGCGCCGGAAGGCGGCTCGCGGTTCGTGGTGAAGGTGCCGCTCGCCGCGAACGCGGCAGCGCCGGCGAGCGACGCGCCGGCCGCTGTCACGGCCGCGCAGACGCACTGAGGGCGGGTGGCGCACGGCGTGCGCCGCCGCTCACTTCTTCTTTTTCTTGTCCTTCGACTTCGCGTCGGCCTTCTTCTTTTTCTTCTTCGCGTCCGCGTCGGCCGTCGCGAGCAGCGTGCCGCGGCACGCCGACGCGCCGCAGCGGCACGCGTATTCGCGCTTGAGCTTCTTGGTCAGCTTCGCGTCGATCACGAGGCCGTAGTCGTAGAACAGTTCCTCTTCCGGCTCGATGTCGCGCAGCGCATGGATGTACACGCGGCCCTCGAGCTCCTCGGCCTCGCAGTTCGGCGCGCACGAATGGTTGATCCAGCGCGCGCTGTTGCCGTCGACCTTGCCGTCGATCACGCCGCCTTCCTCGAGCGCGAAGTAGAACGTATGGTTCGGATCGTTCGGATCGTGCGGATGGCGGCGCAGCGCTTCCTTCCACGAGATTCGCTCGCCCTTGTATTCCACAACGCGCTCGCCGGCCTTGAGCGGCGCCACGGCGAACACGCCCCTGCCGTGTACTCCCGAGCGGCGCACCGCGATCCTGCGTGAACTCATCGAACGAATCCTTGTGAAGACGACTTGAAAAGGAGCCGGCCGCGGTGGCGGCCATGCTTCGCGCACGCGCGACGGAAATGAAAACGCGGCGCCGATCGGCGCCGCGTCAAGGCATGCGCGATGTTGAACAATCCAATCACCCGCATCCTACACGGTCGTGATTGCTTCGTTCAACATCGCCCTGGCATTCAGCGCTGACCGAACGCGATGTCGCCGAACAGCGCCTTGTGCTCGCGCGGCTGCGAGCGCCAGTACTGCGGCGGCGCCGTCACCTGCGCGCCGAGTGCGGCGGCTGCGTGCCACGGCCAGCGCGGGTCGTACAGCATCGCGCGCGCCATCGCGACGAAGTCGGCATCGCCCGCCTCGACCAGCCGGTTCGCATGCTCGGGCTCGTTGATCAGGCCGACCGCGATCGTCGGCATGCCGACCGCGCGCTTCACCGCCTGCGCGAACGGCACCTGGTAGCCCGGCGACAGCGGGATCTTCTGCAGCGGCGACACGCCGCCCGACGACACGTCGATCCAGTCGCAGCCGCGCCGCTTCAGCTCGTGCGCGAACGCGATCGTATCGTCGAGCTCCCAGCCCCCCTCGACCCAGTCGGTCGCCGACACGCGCACGCCGACCGGCCGGTCCTCCGGAAATGCCGCGCGCACGATCTCGAAGATCTCGAGCGGAAAGCGCATCCGGTTCTCGCGCGAGCCGCCGTAGGCTTCGGTGCGCCGGTTCGCGAGCGGCGACAGGAACTGGTGCAGCAGGTAGCCGTGCGCCGCGTGCACTTCGATCGCGTCGATGCCGAGCCGCGCCGCGCGCTTCGCGGCCGCCGCGAACGCGTCGCGGATCCGGTTCAGGCCTGCGGTGTCGAGCGCGAGCGGCGGCGTCTCGCCGTCCTTGTGCGGCACGTCCGACGGCGCATGCGGCAGCCACCCGCCGTCGGCGACCGGAATCAGCTGGCCGCCTTCCCACGGCGCCTGGCTCGACGCCTTGCGCCCCGCGTGCGACAGCTGCATCGCGACGCGGATCGGCGAATGCTTGCGGATCGCCGCCAGCACCGGCTTCAGCGCGGCTTCGGTGACGTCGTCCCACAGCCCGAGGTCGCCATGCGTGATGCGCCCGTCCGGCTCGACCGCGGTTGCCTCGATGCAGAGCAGGCCCGCGCCGGACAGCGCGAGATGGCCGAGGTGGATCATGTGCCAGTCGGTCGCCTCGCCGCGCGCGGCCGAGTACTGGCACATCGGGGACACGACGATACGATTCGGAACCGTCACGCCGCGCAGCGTGAACGGGGAAAACAGCGCAGTCATGGATGCCGCTCGCTCGGAAAGGGAAAGAGCGGCTGAGCGTAGCACGCGGGTGCGAAGCGTGCAGCGCGCGGGATTGGCCGTAAGCGGCTGGTCAGGTGCCGCCGGCGAGGCGCGGCCGGAGGGGGGGCCGGCAAGGTGCAGCCGGCGACGCCACCGGCGTCACGCCCGCGGCGGGCGCGTCAAATCCCGACGCCGTCGAGCCAATCCGCGAACATGCGGCGCGCGGCGCTTTCGAGCACCGGGCCGTGCTGCGCGGTGTCGCGGCGCAACTGGCCCGCATCGATGCCCGGCGTCGCGGCGATTTCACCGGCATTGCCGATCAGCCAGGGTTCGAAGCGATCGGCGCGGATCTCGGGATGGCACTGCAGCGCCAGCACGTGCTGCCCCCAAGCGAACGCCTGGTGGCGGCACGCGGGCGTCGACGCGAGATGGATCGCGCCGCCCGGCAGGTCGAAGGTGTCGCCATGCCAATGCAGCATCGACGTGGCCGCGCCGTCGAGATGCCGCAGCGCGGACGCGCGGCCCGCGTCGGTCAGCGTGAGCGGCGCCCAGCCGAGCTCCTTCTGCGCGGCCGGATAGACGCGCGCGCCGAGCGCGTGGGCGATGAACTGCGCACCGAGACAGATGCCGAGGATCGGCAGGCCGGCGTCGATGCGCTGCTTGACGAGCGCCGCGAGCGGCGCGATGGTCGGATACAGCGCGTCGTCGTACACGCTGAGCGGCCCGCCGAGCACGACGAGCAGCGATGGCTGCCGGGCGTCGAGCACTTCGAACCGCGACGCGCCAACATCGACGTAACGCACCCGCCTGCCCCGTTCGCCGAGCACTTGCTCGAAGCTCCCGAGATCCTCGAAATGCACGTGGCGAATGGCCACGACTTCAGCGCTCATCATCGGCCTCCCGGTCGATCGACGGACGTCAGGCCGCGAAGATCTTCCAGATCTTCTTCTGCGTCGCGGCGTCGGCTTCTTCGTGTACCGAACAATCCAGGCGCAGGTCGCTGTCGGCGAGCGTCAGGTCGAGCGCGGCGCAATAGTGCGCGGCGCCGGCCTTCTTGGTCGGCTTCGACGGCTGGAAGTGCGCGCACGTCACGCACATCCGGTGCGGCGGCGTCGCGCCGGCCACCTGCAGCTCGCGCAGCGTCTTCAGCAGCGCGCGGTACAGCGCGCCCTGCTCGTCCGCGGCGAGCGTGCCGACCGCCTTGGTCAGGAATTCCGGCCACTGCAGCGCCTTCTTCGCCGCGGTGCGGCCGCGGGCGGACAGTCGAACCGCCAGCGCGCGGCCGTCGTCCAGCGCACGGCGCTTCTCGACGAGGCCCTTGGTCTCGAGCGTGCTGACCGCGTCGCTCGTCGTCGCCGCGGTGAGCTGCGTCTCGCGTGCGATCTCGCCGAGCCGCATCGGGCCCTTGCGCTGCAGGAGCAGCACGAGGATCTCGCCCTGCGTCGGCGTGAGGCCCGCGCCTTCCGCCCAATCCCATGCCTGGCTCCGCATGGCCGTACTCAATCGCAGCAAACTGTGGGTCACACGCCCCGCAGCCTGATTCCCGTAAACGCCTTCGCTCATAGTCTTTTCGCTTTGACGCTGCCCGTCATCCCGGGCAGCCGTAGTGTGGAGATCGAGTTTCTATCTCAAAAGGAACGCGTTCCGTCGAACGCATCCAACACGGCCGTCGCGAGGCACACACGGCGGCCGCCAGCGCGGCACCGGTGAGACACACGTCGTTCCGGCGTCCGCAAAGCCGACATTCTAAGCGAGAGCGGAAAATCGCACAGCTAAGTTATCCCCTCCAATCTGTGGATAACGGCTGAATAAGACCGGAAATCGGTTGTGCGAGGATTATCTCCAATCGGCGCGGCGGTTTCGGCACGCATTTTCGCGCCTCCGCCGGCCCGGCGTCGCCGGCTGGCGATCCACCGGGTTATCCGTTCGGTATGCCATTGACTTTGCTGAAGAATCCCAGGTTATCCACAGCCCGGCGCGCGGCCGGCAAACGATTTCGCGATTGACCTGCATCAACCTTCTCTCAGCGAATCGCCGGCCGGTCGAGTCTGTAATTGGCAAAACATATTTTCATTCACGCCAACGTAAGCACTGCTGCCGGACGGTCTCGTTCAGCGATTTTTCCTGCTTGTAGACCGTGCGCAGCCACGACGCGTCGTTCACGCGCGCCTTCGCGAGCGCGCCGATCTCGTCGAGCGCCGCGCGCGAGCCGAGTGCCGCGGCGTGCGGCGCAATCCGGTCGAGCGTGTCGAGGATGTCCTCGGCAATCGTGCGCCGATCGCCCGTCTGGGGATTCACGCAGGTGCCTTCGAGGCCGAAGCGGCATGCCTCGAAGCGGTTGAACGTGTAGACGAGGTAGTCGTCCTCGGACAGCTTGAGCGGCCGATCGGTCAGCAGGTAGCGCGCGAGCGTCTGGATGTAGCACGCGATCGCAGCCGCCCGGTCGACGGACAGCGGCGTGTCCATCACGCGCACCTCGATCGTGCCGAAGCCCGGTTTCGGCCGGATGTCCCAGTAGAAGTCCTTCATCGAATTGACGACGCCGGTGTTCACCATCTTCGTGAAGTACTCCTCGAATCCGTCCCAGGTCAGCACGAACGGCGCGCGGCCGGACAGCGGGAACGCGAACACCGAGTTCAGCCGCGCCGATTGGAAGCCGGTGTCGACGTTCTGCACGAACGGCGACGACGCGGACAGCGCGATGAAGTGCGGGATGAAGCGCGACATCGAATGCAGCAGGAACAGCGCGCTGTCCGGGTCCGGGCAACCGATGTGCACGTGCTGGCCGAACACGGTGAACTGCTTGGCGAGATAGCCGTACAGCTCGGAGATGTACTGGAAGCGCGGCGCGTCGTAGATCTGCCGCTCGCTCCACTGCTGGAACGCGTGCGTGCCGCCGCCGCCCAGCCCGACGTTGAGCTGGTCGGCCGCCTTGACGAGCACGTCGCGGATCGCGTGCAGCTCGCCGACCGCCTGCTCGTGCGTATGGCAGATGCCGGTCGACAGCTCGATCATGCTTTCGGTGATTTCCGGCGTGATGTTGCCCGGAAAGGTCTCGCCCTGGATCAGCCGCATCAGGTCGGACGCGGCTTTCGTCAGATCGTAGTTGTGGGTGTTGACGACCTGGATCTCCAGTTCGACGCCGAACGTGAACGGCTCGGAATTGACGAAGGTTTCGAGTGCCATGGCAGTTTCCGTAGATCAGTTGCTGTCGCTGCGTTCACCGACCGCCGACAGGCAGCGGTAGACGAGGAACGGGCCGACGAGCTGCAGGACCACGATCGTGCACATCACGATCGCGCGCAGGTGCGGATCGAAATTCGGGTAGAGCTGGTAGGTGTCGTCGACGAGCAGGTACGCGAGCGCCGACATCGGCGACAGCGCGAGGCCGAGCGCGACGCCCTGCTTCATCCCGATGCCGCTCGGCTTCGCGAACGCGACCACACCGGCGAGCTTCGCGACGAGCCGCGTGACGATCAGCGCGAGCGCCAGCAGCCCGCCGAGCGCGATGTCGCCCCACGTGAACGACGTCAGCGTCAGCACGAACAGCACCACCGTCAGCAGCCAGCCGGCCGTGCCGAAATGCTCGGGCCACAGTTGCGGGCGTGCCTCGAGGTTCTTCACGATGATGCCGGCGAGCAGCAGCGTGAGCAGCGTCGACAGCTTCAGCGCCTGCGCGACCGCGATCGCGATCATCACGAGGCCGAACAATGCGACGAACGAATGCTCGTCGCGCATCGTCGCGGTCATGTGGCGGAACAGGTAATTGCACGCGCGCGCGACGATGTAGGCCACGATGAACGAACCCGCCAACAGGTAAACCGGCTGCAGGATCGTTGCGAACACGTTGCCGTACGCCTCCTGGTGCAGCCAGCTCGTCACGAGCTTGGTGAGCACGACCGCATACACGCTGTTCAGCGCGGTCAGCGTGATCAGGCGTTGCGAGACCTGCCCTTCCGCGCGCAGTTCGGTTTTCAGCTGGATCACCATCGACGGCGACGTCGCGATCGAGATCGCCGCCAGCACGAGCGCGACCATGCCCGACACGCCGAGCGCGAGCAGCACGAACAGCACGAGCAGGAAGGTGAGCGTGGCTTCGGCGAGGCTCGACGCGATCAGCCACGGATTGCGGCGGATCCAGCGCAAGTCGAGCCGGCTGCCGAGTTCGAACAGCAGCAGGCCGAGCGCGACGTCGATCAGCAGGCGGGAGGTTTCGTCGGTGCTGGCGTCGATCACGCCGAAGCCGAACGAACCCGCGATGAGGCCGATCACCGCATACCCGGTGATGCGCGGCAACCGCCACGCTCGGTAGCACAGCTCGCCGCACAGGCCGGCGGCGAACAACGCGAGCCCGGCCCAGAACACGGCATCCGGGGCAAGCGGCCAATTGGGCAGGAATGAGAACGCCGACTTCATCGTGGTGACTTCTCCTTGGTTGGAAGCAACCGCCAGCGACGCGGGGTCGAGCGTCAACGCTGAGATGCACGCCGGCTGCTGGGTGTCGCCCCGAATGTGATTGTTGTGTACGACGGCAGGACATGGGAACTGCCTGCTCCGCCGCCTGGCGGGGGTGTCGTTCAGATTCGCCGATCTCGATTGTCGGCCTGGTGTGTGAATGGACAGCGCGATCTCGAAGACTCAGATTCGAAATCCTGCCGACCGTTCCATTGAAGCATGTCCGGCGCCTGGCCGGACGAACGCGAAGGAAACCGATTGTGCCACAGGTTTTCGGGTCGGCTATCCAATGATCGGCAGATTGGCCGGTCGGCCGGCCGGCTTGCCTTCGATTCAAAGGTTTACCTGTATATATACGTAGTAGAAGTTAACAAGGCCGGCACAGTTCTGTGGATAACTTCGGTTTACGCTGGCAGATCAACGTGTTGGCGAAACCATAACCCGCTGCACAGGCTGTGCGCGCACAGCAGTTTGCGTTGAGCAACTTTCGGGCCGTTTCACAGCTGTGCCGAGTTACCCCGTTTACGTCCACTGTGATTGCACACGGAACGCGCACCGATTCCGCGCGGTTATCCACAGATCCGGGTGGATAACCTGGCGGGATGGAATCGGGACGCTGTGACGCGGGCGGGCGTCGCGTCAGCCGGTCGTGCTGACCCGGCGGGCGCGCAGCGCGCGGATCAGGAAGCGGGCCGGATCGATCGCTTCGGCCAGCTCGCGTTCGAGCGGCCACGGTTCGCCTTCGAGCTGCGACGCGATCAGCTCGGCGCCGAGCGCCGCCCAGACGAGGCCGCGCGAACCGTAGCCGAATGCGCCGTACAGGCCTTCGGTGCGTGGCAGGTCGCGTGCTTTCGCACCGCTCAGCGCCCTGGCGTTCGCGAGCGCATGCGCTTCGTCCGCGAGCGGGCCGATCAGCGGCAGCCGGTCGCCCGCGACCCAGCGGAAGGCGACGCGGCCGTGCAGCGCGCCGGCCTCCGGCACGTCGCCGATCAGGCCCGGCAGCAAGTGTCGCACCCGCTCGAGGTTTTCCGCGTGGCCGGCCGGGCGCAGCGCCGGGTCGACATCGTCCGGTTCAAAGGTCGCGCCGATCAGCAGCGTGCCGTCTTCGAGCGGCACCGCGTAGCCGTCGCCGATCACCGGGCAGTCGAGCGGCGCGGTGCTGCCCGGCGGCAGCAGCGTGAGCTGCCCGCGCACCGGCTGCAGCGCGACGTGCTGCAGGCCCGCGAGCCGCACCGCGTCGCCGGCGTTCGTGAGCACGACGGCCGGCGCCTCGGCGAGCGTCCTGCCGGCATCGTCGAGCGCGCGCCAGCCTGCATCGTGCCGTTCGAGACGCGCGACTTCGGTGCGCGTGAGGATTCGCACGCGCTCGCCGGCCGCCGCGCACTGCGCGGTGGACAATTCGGCCGGCCGCACCGCACCGCCGTGCGGAAACAGCAGGCCGCCCTGCGCGACCGGCAGCTTCAGGCGCGTGCGCACGTCGTCGGCGCTCAACAACTGCGCATAGTCGGGCGGGACGCCGAGCGCGTCGTATGCGGCGCGCATCCGCTCGAAGTCGTCGCCCGATTCCGCGAGCTGGATCATGCCGCGCGTGCTGCGTCCGAACCGGTGGCCCGCGCGTTCGAGTGCGCGCCAGCGCGCGAGTGCGTGGACAAAGCCGCTGCGCGTGAGCCGGCTCGCGACGTTGTCGTCGCGCGTCATCAGCGGATGGAATACGCCGGCCGGGTTGCCCGACGCTTCGGCTGCGATCCGCTCGCGCCGCTCGATCAGCGTGACGTCCCAGCCGCGCGCGGCGAGCCGTTCGACCACCGCGCAGCCCGCGAGGCCCGCGCCGATCACGATCGCGCGGCGCGCCGCGACCGGCAGCGCGCGCGGCGGCTCGTGCCGGCGCATCTGCCAGCGCGGTGCGAATTCGCCGACGAGCATCGCGCGCTTGCCCGCGAAGCCGTCGACCTTGCGATATGCGAAGCTGGCTTCCTCGAGCGCGTGCTTCACGGCGCCCGAACTCGAATACGTCGCGAACGTCGCGCTGTCGCCCGCGAGACGCGCGAGCGCGCGAAACACGTCGACCGACCACAAGTCAGGGTTTTTCGACGGCGAGAAACCGTCGAGATAGAACGCATCGGCGCGCACCGCGAGCTTCGGCAGCATCGCGAGCGCATCGCCGAACACGAGCGTGAGCACCACGCGCCCTTCATCGAATTCGAGCCGGTGCAGGCCCGGCACGAGCATCGGCCATGCATCGACAAGCGCATCGAGTTCCGCCAAGATAGTTGTGTCCGCAACCACATGCGATGCGGCGCGGCGCAGGTCCTCGCGCGTGAACGGATGCTTCTCCACCGAGACGAAATGCAGTCGCTCGCAGCGCGCGGCGTCGGCGCGCCACGCGGCCCAGGTCGCGAGGAAGTTGCAGCCGGTGCCGAACCCGGTCTCGACGATCGTGAACGTGCGCCGGCCCTGCCAGCGTGCGGGCAGGCCGTTGCCTGCGACGAACACATGGCTCGCCTGCGCGATCGCGCCGGCGGCGCTGTGATAGATGTCGCCGTAGGCGGGCGAGACGAGCGTGCCGTCGTCGCCGAACACGAGCGTGGCGGGTACAAGTCGGTCTGGCATGCGAAACAAAAATCGTGGCAGCCAAGCCTGGAAAGGGATTGCGCGACCCCGTCCGGACGGCCGTTGGCAAAAACCAACGGCGATGCGCGGGGGGCGAGCGGGCTGCGTATCCTGTCCGGTTGGCGTGGGTCAAAAAACAGGCGGCCGGTGATTCATTCGGCGAAATACCGATGAAAATCTTTGAAACCCTTGTCGTTATTGGGTTTGCGCTGCGCTATCATAGCAAGCGCCGTACCGCGGGGCGGCTTTCGGGTTGCCGGAAGCCGCGCCGGGCGGGCCAGGATTCGGCGCTGTGCCGTCGGAGTCCGACTCTCGACGGCACGGTTCGCGCACGTATAATCGGCGCGTTCGCGCTGTTCGTGTCAACCTAACCTGAAAAAGGAACCTTAATGAACAAACAGGAACTGATCGACGCCGTCGCCGCCCAAACGGGCGCCAGCAAGGCTCAAACCGGCGAAACGCTGGACACGCTGCTCGAAGTCATCAAGAAAGCCGTGTCGAAGGGCGATGCGGTTCAGCTGATCGGCTTCGGCAGCTTCGGTTCGGGCAAGCGCGCAGCACGTACGGGCCGTAACCCGAAGACCGGCGAAACCATCAAGATCCCGGCAGCCAAGACGGTCAAGTTCACGGCTGGCAAGGCGTTCAAGGACGCCGTCAACAAGCGTTAATCTCAGCGCCTGTTAAAGAAAAACCCGCCACTCGGCGGGTTTTTTTATGGGCGCGCGCGGCTTTTTTGCCACAGTCCGCGCCGGACTTGCAAGATTTAACGGTTGTTACGAACGGTGCAGGATCTGCGCGTCGCCGTGGTCGTGGTCGTCGTGCTCATCGATGTCCCACGCCGGGAACGGGTCGTCGAATGCCGCCCACCCCGCTTCGCCGAGCGCGAATTCCGCATCGCTCAGCAGGCATGCGTCGAGTTTCGCGCGCCATGCATCCGTATCGAGGCCGATGCCGATCAGCACGAGTTCCTGGCGGCGGTCGCCGACCGAGCGATCGTCGAGATCGCCCTGCCATTCCGCGCGAATCTCGGCGAGCAGCTCGTCGTCGTCCGGCCATTCCGCGCGATCCTGCGCGGCCCACCACGAGCCTGCCGGCCCATGCCGGCATACGCCCCCCGCCTGCGACAGCGAGCCGGCGATGTCGTTGCGCGTCGCGAGCCAGAAGAACCCCTTGCTGCGCAGCACGCCCGGCCATTCCTGATGCAGCAGTTCCCACAGGCGTGCCGGATGGAACGGCCGGCGCGCGCGGTAGACGAAGTTGCCGATGCCGAACGCGTCGGCTTCGCTGTGCACGTGCGGATGCGCGTGGCCATGATCGTGATCGTGATCGTGATCATGGTCGTGGTCGTGGTCGTGGTCGTGGTCGTGCGCATGCTCGAGCGACGCGAGCCAGCCCGGCGCATTCGCCGCTTCGTCGAAATCGAAGCGGCCGGTGTTCAGCACGTCGCGCAGCGGCACGTTGCCGAACGTCGAGACGACCTGGTGCGCACGCGGGTTCAGCCGCGCGAGGATGTGCTGCAGGCGCGCCAGTTCGTCCGCGCCGACGAGGTCGGCCTTATTGATCACGAGCACGTCGCAGAACTCGATCTGCTCGATCAGCAACTCGACGAGCGTGCGGTCGTCCTCCTCGCTGGCCGCGATGCCGCGTGCGGCGAGCGCGTCGTCGGAGCCGTAGTCGCGCAGGAAATTGAACGCGTCGACCACGGTGACGAGCGTGTCGAGCCGCGCGAGTTCGCCGAGCGTCGCGCCTTCGTCGTCGACGAACGTGAAGGTCTCGGCGATCGGCATCGGTTCGGCGATGCCGGTCGACTCGATCAGGATCGCGTCGAAGCGGCCGTCCTCGGCGAGCTTGCGGATCTCGACGAGCAGGTCGTCGCGCAGCGTGCAGCAGATGCAGCCGTTCGACATCTCGACGAGGCGTTCCTCGACGTGCGACAGCGCCTGCGCGTCGCGCACGAGCGACGCGTCGATGTTCACCGCCGCGAGATCGTTGACGATCACGGCGACCTTCAGGCCCGCGCGGTTCGCGAGGATATGGTTGAGCAGCGTGGTCTTGCCGGCGCCGAGGAAGCCGGACAGCACGGTGACGGGCAACGGCTGGTTCATTGCGGTACGCACCAACGGAAAAATGGAAAAAGCGGCCGCGGCGGCCCGGCCGGGCGCCAGCGGCGCGAGCCGGGCGCCGGGGAAAACCGCAGCGTGAGCCCGCATTGTGCATCAAACGCGCGCCGGCCTGCCGGCGCGGCGTCGGGCGCGGCCGCGCGGCCGGTCATTGCGGCGGCGGCAGCAGCTTCCATTGGGTGAGGATGCCGGCGATCTGCTTCGCGTACTTGTCGCGCAGCGACGGCGTTTCCGAATGATAGGCGCCGACCGCCTGCCACGTGTTGCCGTAGCGGTTCATCTTCTGGCGCAGGTGCCAGGCGGCGATGTAGACGTTCTTGCACGGCTCCATCAGCGTGTCGCGGCCGATGCCGTAGCGCGACAGCACGGGCAGATGGATCGAATTGATCTGCATCAGGCCGTAATCGGTCGAGCCGTTTGCATTCTTGTTCTTCGCATCCGGCCGGTTATGCGATTCCTGCCAGGCGATCGCGCGCAGGATCAGCGGATTGACCTGCTGATATTTAGCGGCTTCGTCGAAACAATCGGCGCGTGCGTTTCCACTGGCGAGCCAAGCGCCGGCCAACCACGCAATCGAAGCGAACCGTCTGTTCATTGTTCAGGAAACGGAAAATAACCGGGGGTGGGAAAACCCGTGTCCGGAAATCACGCGACGCACATCGCGACGCTCGTATCATACCGAGAGCCTGCCGTATTGCGGCAGGCCAGGCACCGAATGCCGGGTTATACCGCATTTTCGTTTCAGTTCATCCTGAAATGATGACGAGAACCGAACGGACGGCGCAGAGACCGAAGCTTACATTTTTCATACGGGTGTCGGGAATACTGTCGTATATGAGACATTCCTCGGATCGATGTGATATTTCGGACATGAAAAACTGCTAATGTCGCTTTTTTCGGAATTGGATCCAGTTCTACCGCCGGATGTGGCCTGAGCCGGCATCGACCCATTCATCCATGACAAGAAATCGCTTCGTTATGCGGCGCGTCGCCACGACCTTGATCGTCGCCGGCATTATCGTTTCGCAGGCCGCCCACGCCCAGGTCACGCTCAATTTCGTCAACGCCGACATCGATCAGGTCGCCAAGGCGATCGGCGCGGCCACCGGCAAGACCATCATCGTCGACCCGCGCGTGAAGGGGCAGCTCAATCTCGTCGCCGAGCGCGCGGTGCCTGAAGACCAAGCGCTGAAGACGCTGCAGTCCGCGCTGCGGATGCAGGGCTTCGCGCTGGTGCAGGATCACGGCGTGCTGAAGGTGGTGCCGGAGGCCGACGCGAAGCTGCAGGGGGTGCCGACCTACGTCGGCAACACACCGCAGGCGCGCGGCGACCAGATCGTCACGCAGGTGTTCGAGCTGAAGAACGAATCGGCCAACAACCTGCTGCCGGTGCTGCGGCCGCTGATCTCGCCGAACAACACCGTCACGGCCTACCCGGCCAACAACACGATCGTCGTTACCGACTACGCCGACAACGTGCGCCGGATCGCGCAGATCATCTCCGGCGTCGACAGCGCGGCGGGCGCGCAGGTGCTGGTCGTGCCGCTCAAGAATGCGAATGCGATCGACGTCGCGACGCAGCTCCAGAAGCTGCTCGACCCGGGCGCGATCGGCAACAGCGACGCGACGCTCAAGGTGCTGGTGCAGGCCGACCCGCGCACCAACGCGCTGATGCTGCGCGCGTCGAACCCGTCGCGCCTCGCGGCCGCGAAGCGCGTCGCGCAGCAGCTCGATTCGCCGAGCGCGGTGCCCGGCAACATGCACGTGGTGCCGCTGAAGAATGCCGAGGCGACCAAGCTCGCGAAGACGCTGCGCGGGATGCTCGGCAAGGGCGGCGGCGAAACCGGCGCGTCGGCGACGTCGAACGACGCGAATGCGTTCAACCAGGGCGGCTCGTCGTCGAGCGGCAACTTCTCGACCGGCACCGCGGGCACCCCGCCGCTGCCGTCGGGCGGCCTCGGCGGCTCGTCGTCCTCGTCGTCGTATGGCGGCAGCGGCTCGTCGCAAGGCGGCGGCCTCGGCAGCGGTGGCCTGCTGGGCGGCGACAAGGACAAGAGCGACGACAACCAGCCGGGCGGCATGATCCAGGCCGACGCGGCAACCAATTCGCTGATCATCACCGCGTCGGATCCGGTGTACCGGAACCTGCGCGCGGTGATCGACCAGCTCGACGCGCGGCGCGCGCAGGTGTACCTCGAGGCGCTCGTCGTCGAGCTGCAGGCGACGACGTCCGGCAACCTCGGCATCCAGTGGCAGGTGGCGAACAATTCGATCTTCGCGGGCACGAACCTGCCCGCCGGGACCTCGATCAACGGCACGGCGCTCGGCAGCAGCATCGTCGATCTGACCAGCCGCGCCGCGGTGTCGCCGCTCAGCGCGATCGGAGCAGTCACGCCGGGCCTGAACATCGGCTGGCTGCGCAACATGTTCGGTGTGCAGGGGCTCGGCGCGCTGTTGCAGTATTTCGCCGGCTCGAGCGACGCAAACGTGCTGTCGACGCCGAACCTGATCACGCTCGACAACGAAGAGGCGAAGATCGTCGTCGGCCAGAACGTGCCGATCCCGACCGGTTCGTACTCGAACCTGACGGGCAACAGCTCGGGCAATGCGTTCAACACGTACGACCGCCGCGACGTGGGCCTGACGCTGCACGTGAAGCCGCAGATCACCGAAGGCGGCGTGCTGAAGCTGCAGCTCTATACGGAAGATTCGGCGGTGGTTCAGTCGAGCATTTCAACGGCGGCGAACAACCCAGGACCGACGTTCAACAAGCGCTCGATCCAGTCGACCGTGCTCGCGGACAACGGCGAGATCATCGTGCTCGGCGGCTTGATGCAGGACAACTACAACACGTCGAACAGCAAGGTGCCGCTGCTGGGCGACATCCCGTGGATCGGCCAGTTGTTCCGCACGGAATCCAAGGCCCGCCAGAAAACCAACCTGATGGTGTTCCTGCGTCCGGTGATCATCAACGATCGCGAGACCGCGCAGGCGGTGACCTCGAACCGCTACGACTACATCCAGGGCGTGACGGGCGCGTACAAGTCGGACAACAACATCATCAAGGACAAGGACGACCCGGTCGTTCCGCCGATGCCGATCGGCCCGAGCCAGGGCGGCTCGCCGGCGATGAACCTGTTCGACCTCGACAAGATGCGCCGCCAGCAGATGGCGCCGCGCTCGCCCGCGCCCGCCGCGCAGCAGCCGGCGCAGCAAGCGCAACCGGCCGTCCAGCAACAGGCCGTGCCGCAGCCGCAGATGCAGCAACAGCCGCTGACGGCGCCGTCGGGAGCCTCGCAGTGAGCGATGTGCTCGCGTCCCCCCACGACGGCGCGCCGGGCGAACGCCAGCCGCCGTCGCCGCTCGCCGCGCGGCTGCTGCCCTATGGCTTCGCGAAGGGTGGCCAGGTGCTGATCGCGCATCAGCACGACGACACGCTCGAAGTGTGGATCAGCGAACGCACGAACGACGCGGCGCTCGCGGAAATCGCCCGCAACTTCGGCTCGATCTCGGTGCACCGCGTGCCGGCCGACGAACTTGCGCAGGCGATCAACCATGCGTATGCGCGCCAGGACGGCAGCGCCGCGCAGGTGGTCGGCGAGGTCGAGGGCGAAGTCGACCTGTCGCGGCTGATGCAGGACATCCCCGAAGTCGAGGATCTGCTCGAATCGGAAGACGACGCGCCGATCATCCGGATGATCAACGCGCTGCTCACGCAGGCCGCGCGCGAACAGGCCTCGGACATCCACATCGAGCCGTTCGAGAACGCGTCGGTGGTGCGCTTTCGCGTCGACGGCACGCTGCGCGACGTCGTGCGGCCGAAGAAGGCGCTGCACGGCGCGCTGATCTCGCGGATCAAGATCATGGCGCAGCTCGACATCGCCGAGAAACGCCTGCCGCAGGACGGCCGCATCACGCTGCGGGTCGGCGGGCGGCCGGTGGACGTGCGGGTGTCGACGCTGCCGACGGGCCATGGCGAGCGCGCGGTGCTGCGTCTGCTGGAGAAGGACGCGCAGCGCCTGAACCTCGAAGCGCTCGGCATGGGCCGCGACACGCTGGTGCAGTTCGACAAGCTGATCGCGCGGCCGCACGGCATCGTGCTGGTGACGGGCCCGACCGGCTCGGGCAAGACGACGACGCTGTACGCGTCGATGTCGCGGCTCGAAACGGCGACGACCAACATCATGACCGTCGAGGACCCGATCGAATACGACCTCTCCGGCATCGGTCAGACGCAGGTGAACGAGCGGATCGGGATGACCTTCGCGCGTGCGCTGCGCTCGATCCTGCGCCAGGATCCGGACGTGATCATGATCGGCGAAATCCGCGACCTGGAAACCGCGCAGATCGCGGTGCAGGCGTCGCTGACGGGCCACCTCGTGCTCGCGACGCTGCACACCAACGATGCGGCGTCGGCGGTCACGCGGCTGACCGACATGGGCGTCGAGCCGTACCTGCTCGCGTCGTCGCTGCTCGGCGTGCTCGCGCAGCGGCTCGTGCGGCAGCTGTGCCCGGCGTGCAAGGAAGAGCGGCATGAAGAAGGCCGCACGGTGTGGCATCCGGTCGGCTGCGACAAGTGCGGGCATTCGGGCTATGCGGGCCGGCGCGGCGTGTATGAGCTGCTGATCGTCGACGAGCCGATCCGCACGCTGATCCACCGCAACGCGGCCGACGCGGAGATTCTCGCGACGGGCCGCGCGCAAGGGATGCGCACGCTGCGCGACGACGCCGAGCGCTGGCTCGCGGCGGGCGCGACGTCGCTCGAGGAAGTGTTGCGCGTGACGGGAGGCGCATAGCGCGATGCCGGCATTCCGTTTCGAAGCGATCGATGCGGCGGGACATGCGCAAAAGGGCGTCGTCGAAGCCGACAGCGCGCGCGCCGCGCGCGGCCAGCTGCGCACGCAGGGGCTGACGCCGCTCGTCGTCGAGCCGGCGGCCAGCGCGACCCGCGGCGCGCGCTCGCAGCGCCTCGCGCTCGGCCGCAAGCTGTCGCAGCGCGAGCAGGCGATCCTCACGCGCCAGCTCGCGAGCCTGCTGATCGCCGGGCTGCCGCTCGACGAGGCGCTCGGCGTGCTGACCGAGCAGGCCGAGCGCGACTACATCCGCGAACTGATGGCCGCGATCCGCGCCGAAGTGCTCGGCGGCCATTCGCTCGCGAATGCGCTGAGCCAGCATCCGCGCGATTTTCCGGAGATCTACCGCGCGCTGGTGTCCGCCGGTGAACACACCGGCAAGCTCGGCATCGTGCTGTCGCGTCTCGCCGACTACATCGAGCAGCGCAACGCGCTGAAGCAGAAGATCCTGCTCGCCTTCACCTACCCCGCGATCGTCACGCTGATCGCGTTCGGCATCGTCACGTTCCTGCTCAGCTACGTGGTGCCGCAGGTCGTCAACGTGTTCGCCAGCACCAAGCAGCAGTTGCCGATCCTGACGGTCGTGATGATGGCGCTGTCGGATTTCGTGCGGCACTGGTGGTGGGCGATCCTGATCACGGTCGCGCTCGTCGTCTGGCTCGTGAAGGCGACGCTGTCGCGCGACGGGCCGCGCCTCGCCTTCGACCGGTGGCTGCTCACCGCGCCGCTCGCGGGCAAGCTCGTGCGCGGCTACAACACGGTGCGCTTCGCGAGTACGCTCGGGATCCTGACCGCGGCCGGCGTGCCCATCCTGCGCGCGCTGCAGGCGGCCGGTGAGACGCTGAGCAACCGCGCGATGCGCGCGAACATCGACGACGCGATCGTGCGGGTGCGCGAAGGCTCGGCCTTGTCGCGCGCGCTGAACAACGTGAAGACGTTTCCGCCGGTGCTCGTGCACCTGATCCGCTCGGGCGAGGCGACCGGCGACGTGACGACGATGCTCGACCGCGCGGCAGACGGCGAGGCGCGCGAGCTCGAGCGCCGCACGATGTTCCTGACGAGCCTGCTCGAGCCGCTGCTGATCCTCGCGATGGGGGGCATCGTGCTCGTGATCGTGCTGGCGGTGATGCTGCCGATCATCGAGCTGAACAACATGGTGCAGTGACGGCACGTGCCGCCGTCACCGTGCTGCCGTTGCGTTCAGCGTACGTAGATCGCCGGGGACGGCGTGTTGGCGGGCAGTGCGATTTCGGCGCGGGCGCCGTTGCGGTCGACGACGATCGAGCGCTCGCGAACTTCGGCGAGCTTCGCGCCGGGCGCGACCTCGGCGCCGAGCGACACCGCGCGGGGCGGTTCGCCGCCGACGCCGACGATCGCGGCGGCGCCGCGCTGCAGCGCGAGAATGCCGAACAGGTGGATGTCCTGGACGGGATTCTTGTCGAGCTGTCCGCCGAACAACGCCGCGGCGTCCTCGGTGCGGATCGGGGGCCGCGCGGCGGCGGCGGGAAGCGGCGCTTCGCGAGCCGACAGCGTAACGACCCAATAGGTGGCCGTCGCGCACAACGCTGCGAAGAGGGCGAGGGAGAGGATCCGGATCGAGAGCGCGTTCATGCGCGCTATTGTACGGATGTATGTGAAATTTGCGTTGAGTGAAAGCCCTTGGCGGGCCGCACCTTACAATGCGTGCTCCGCGCCCCGGCGTAACCGGGGCGACCTGGCCCGGCTGTTTCGGAACCGTCACTCAATCGACGATATTTTTTTGGAAAGAGGTAGTCAGTCATGCAAACGTGGATCACTCGCCGCAACGGGGCCGCTCGCCGTCAGCGCGGTTTCACGCTGATCGAGATCATGGTGGTGGTCGCGATCCTCGGGATCCTGGCGGCGCTGATCGTGCCGAAGATCATGAGCCGCCCGGACGAGGCGCGCCGCATCGCCGCGAAGCAGGACATCGGCACGATCATGCAGGCCCTCAAGCTGTACCGTCTCGACAACGGCCGCTATCCGTCGCAGGACCAGGGCCTGAACGCGCTGATCCAGAAGCCGAGCACCGATCCGATCCCGAACAACTGGAAGGACGGCGGCTACCTCGAGCGCCTGCCGAACGATCCGTGGGGCAACGGGTACAAATACCTGAACCCGGGCGTGCACGGCGAGATCGACGTGTTCAGCTACGGCGCCGACGGCAAGGAAGGCGGCGAGAGCAACGACTCCGACATCGGTTCGTGGCAGTAACCGGCCGCTGACACTCCCCACGCGCGACGCCTGTCCATGCAAGCCAGCCGCACGACCTCCCGCTTCGGGCGCCGCGCCGGGCCGTTCCACCGGAACGCCCTGCGGGCACGCGGCTTCACGCTGCTCGAGATGCTCGTCGTGCTGGTGATCGCGGGCCTGCTGGTGTCGCTCGCGTCGCTGTCGCTGACGCGCAATCCGCGCACCGACCTGCGCGAGGAGGCGCAGCGGCTCGCGCTGCTGTTCGAGACCGCGGGCGACGAGGCGCAGGTGCGCGCGCGCCCGATCGCATGGCTGCCGAGCGCGCGCGGCTTCCGCTTCGACGCGAGCACTGCCGACGGCTGGCGCACGCTGCGCGACGACCTGCTGCGCCCGCGCGACTGGGACGGCGGCGTGACGGGCGCCGACATCGACTACCCGGGTTCCGATACGCGCGTGAATCGCGTCGTGTTCGGCACCGAGAGCATCGACACGCCGGTGCGCGTGACGCTGCACTCGGCCGCCGGCAGCGTGACGATCGTCGGCACCGGCAACGGCCGCTACGAGGTGCAGTGACGATGCGTCGACGGCCCCCCTTCCCTTCCTTCGCCGCACAGGCATCCGGCCCCCTTCGGGCGCGCGGCTTCACGATGATCGAGGTGCTGGTCGCGCTCGCGATCATCGCGGTCGCGCTCGCCGCGTCGATCCGCGCGGTCGGCACGATGGCGACCGGCTCGTCGGACCTGCACCGCCGGCTGCTGGCCGGCTGGAGCGCCGACAACGCGCTGGCGCAGCTGCGGCTCGCGCATGCGTGGCCGTCGATCGGCGAACAGAGCTTCGACTGCTCGCAAGGCAACGTGCAGCTGGTCTGCACGCAGCGCGTCAGCGCGACGCCGAACCCGGTGTTCCGGCGCGTCGAAGTGTCGGTGAGCGCGCCGGGCCTGTCCGGCAAGCTCGCGCAGATGGTCACGGTGGTGGCGAATGAAACCAGCCGCGCGCTCTGACGCGCCGATGCGGCCGCCGGTGACGCGGGCCCGGTCCACGGCCGGCGCCGCCCGCGCGCGCGGCTTCACGCTGATCGAGCTGATGATCGCGATCGCGATTCTCGCGGTGGTCGCCGTGCTCGCGTGGCGCGGGCTCGACCAGATCATGCGCGGCCGCGACAAGGTCGCGTCCGCGATGGAAGACGAGCGCATCTTCGCGCAGATGTTCGACCAGATGCGCATCGACGTGCGGCGCGCCGCGACCGACGACGAGGCCGGCCAGCCGGCGCTCGGCGTCGCGGGCAATACGCTGCAGATCGTCCGCGAATTCGACGCGCCGGGCGCGGCGCCGCGCCTGCAGGTGATCCGCTACCGGATCGCCGGCGGCCGGGTCGTGCGCTATGCGTCGCCGCCGATCGACGACGCGAACCGGCTGCGCGACACGCTGAAGGATTCGGACGTCGAAGGCTGGAGTTCGGTCGCACTGATGGGCGGCGTCGGCGCGATCGACGCGAAGCTCTACGTGCCGCGCGTCGGCTGGACCACCAACCTGCAGTCGGCGGACGAAGCGCTCGCGCAGAACAACGACGCGCTCAAGGTGCCGCAGCTCGGCAACGCGCCGCCGCCGCGCGCGGTGACGGGCCTGCAGGTCAGCATCGGCGCGACGTCGCTGCGCGTGCCGGTGACGCGCATCTTCCTCGTCGGGGAATGACGATGCGCGCGCCCGCCTTCCGCTCCCCCCGTTCGCCGCACTCGCGATGCGCCCGCCGCGTTGCCGCCGCGCGCCGGCAACGCGGCGCCGCGATCATCACCGCGCTGCTGGTGGTCGCGCTGTCGGCGATCCTCGTGTCGGGGATGCTGTGGCGCCAGCAGGTGCAGATCCGCCGCATCGAGAACCAGCGCGTGATCGCGCAGGCGCAGTGGGTCGCGCGCGGCGCGCTCGACTGGACGCGCATGATCCTGCGCTCCGAAGGCGACACCGCGCCGGGCATCACCTATCTCGGCGGCATCTGGGGCGTGCCGATCGCGAAGACGAAGCTGTCGGACTTCATGGGCAAGATCGGCATGAACGACGACAGCGGCGGCCAGGACACCAATCTGTCCGGCTCGATCGAGGATGCGCAGGCGAAGTTCAACCTGCGCAACCTCGTGTCGACGCCCGCGCCCGGCGTGCTGCAGCTCAACGCCGCGCAGCTGCAGACGTTCCAGCGGCTCTTGACGACGCTCGGCTACGACGCCGCGTTCGCGAAGCGGATCGCGCTGCAGGTGCGCGCGGGCCTGCTGCACTCGGCGCAGCGCTTCCAGATGGCGGCGCTGCCGGGCAACGCGGCCGCGCCGGTGGTGCCGGAAGCGGGCACCGGCCCGCAGACGACCTTCACCGACGAGCCGGGCCTGGCCGGCGGCGACCGGGGGCCGGCGCCGCTGATGATGACGAGCGTCGACAGCCTGCTCGACGTCGACGGCGTCACGCCGGAAATGGTCGAGCGGCTGCGCCCGTTCGTCACCGTGCTGCCGACCACGACGCCCGTGAACATGAACACCGCGCCCGCCGAGGTGATCGCGGCGCTGGTGCCGGGGATGAGCGTCGCGTCCGCGCAGGCGCTTGTGTCGCGCCGCGAGACCGTGTTTTTCCGCAACGTCGGCGACGTGACGCTCGCGCTGCGCGGCGCCGGCGCGCCGCCGACCGTGCAGCTCGATTCGACGCTGATCGACGTCAACTCGAATTATTTCGTCGTACACGGCCGGATTCAGCACGATCGCGCCGAGGTCGACCGCACCTCGCTCGTGTATCGTGATCCGACCACGCACTCGACGCGGGTCGTGCGCATCCGCGATCAGCTATAACAACGCCATTCGGGAGAGGAGCTCTTGAGCACGTTGATTGTTTTACTGCCGCCGCGCGAGCCCGCCGTGCCGTTGCAGGAATGGCAATGGCCCGAGCTGCCGTTCATGCTCGTCGACAAGGCCGGCCACACCCAGCGCGCCGGCCGCGCCGCGCTCGCGCTGCTGCCGCGCGCGGCCGCGACCGTGCTGGTGGTCGCCGCGCGCGACGTGCTGCTGCTGGCCGCGAAGGTGCCGCCCCTCAAGGGGCCGAAGCTGCGCCAGGCGCTGCCCAACATCGTCGAGGATCAGCTGATCCAAGATCCGCAAGGCTGCCATGTCGCGGTCGACCCGGTCGCGCTGCCCGACGGGCGCCGCGTGCTGGCGGTCGTCGATCGCGCGTGGTTCCGCACGATCTGCGACGCGTTTACCGCGGCCGGTCACCGTCACCTGAGCGCGGTGCCCGCGACGCGCTGCCTGCCGTCACCGCTCGCCGCCACCACGGCGGCGGCCGATCCGGCGCCCGGGGCCGACGCGGAAACCGTCGCGGCCGACGGCGACGCCGCGCCGCCGCCCCGCCCGACGGCGGTGGCCGCGGTGCTGGGCGTCGCGACCTCGGTGGAGCCGATCCTCGTCGAAGCGGGGGCGCAGCCGGGCCCGTCCGGCGCGCCGCGCCTCGAGCTGGCGGTCGCGCGCGGCGCACTCGGCGAAGGCTTCGCGGCGCCCGCGCAGCGCGCGTCCGGCACGCTTGCCGCGCTCGCGGGCGGTGCGCCGGTCGAGCTGTACGAGCTCGGCGAGCCGGGCGCCGAGCCGCGCCTCGCGTCGGTCAAGGGGCCGGACGCCGAAGCGCTGCTGCCGGGCGCGGCGCCGCTGTCGTTCGAGACGTTTGCGCGCCGTGCGACGGCCGAGCGTTTCGATCTGTGCCAGTTCGAATTCGAGTCGCAGCCGTGGCGCTTCGACCGCGCGACGCTCAAGCGCCTGCGCGTGCCGGTCGCGATCGCGGCGGTGACCGTCGGCGTTGCGGTGATCGGGATGAACCTGCACTGGTGGAAGCTGTCGCGGGAGCGCGACGCGCTGTCCGCGCAGATCACCGAGACGCTGCTGTCCGCGTTCCCGAAAACCACGACGGTGCTCGATCCGTCCGCGCAGATGCAGCGCCAGCTCGACCAGCTGCGCCTCGCGGCGGGCGAGCTGTCGCCGAACGATTTCCTCGCGCTAGCGAGCGGACTGTCGCGTTCGATGGGCACGCTGCCGCTGAACGGCATTGCGTCGCTCGACTATCACGACCGGCGGCTCGACGTCGGCTTCAAGCCCGCCGTGAAGGTCGATCCCGACTTCACGCAGCGCCTCGCGCGCAACGGGCTCACCGGCGAAATCGACAGCAGCACGGGCAAATGGACGATCCGGAGCCGCTCATGAAGGCCGAACTGAACCAGACCCTCACGCAATTCTGGGGCGAGCGCACCCCGCGGGAAAAGAACCTGCTCGGCTGGGGCGGCGCCGTGCTGGCCGTCGCGATCGCGTATTCGGTGCTGTGGTCGCCCGCGCAGGAAGGCCGCGCGCGCATCACGCGCGCGCTGCCGACGATGCGCAACGAACTCGCGAAGATGACCGCGCAGGCGAACGAGGCCCGCTCGCTCGCGGCCGCCGCGCAGGGCGTCGCGCCGACCGGCGTCGCGCTGAAGGACGCGCTGACGGCGTCGTTGTCCGACCACGGGATGCCCGGCGCGCAGACGCAAGTCATCGGCAGCGGTGTGCAGATCCAGATGAAGAACGTGTCGTTCCCGGCCTGGACCCAATGGCTCGACGACGCGCGCAAGCAGTTCAAGGTGCAGGTCGGCGAGGCGCACGTGAGCGCGTTGAAGGACGACGGCCAGGTCGACCTGACGGCCGTGATGCAGCCGTCCACGCAGAAATGACGCGGCCGGTCACGCCAGCGGCGAGGTGCCGATGAGGCCCGGGCTGAAGCGGTTCGTCTCCGCATTGCCGTGGATCGTGGCGGGCGGGTTCGCGAGCGTCGTCACGCTCGTCGCGCTCGCGCCCGCCGCGTGGATCGCGCCGCAGTTCGCGCGCGCGACGGGCGGGCACGTGAACCTCGTCGAACCGGACGGCTCGGTGTGGCACGGCTCGGGCACGCTGATGCTCGCGCCGGGCGCCGATCAAAGCGCGGCGACGCTGCTGCCGGGGCGGGTCGAATGGACCACGCGCTTCTGGCCGCTGCTGACCGGGCGCGTGCGGATGACGATGCGGCAGACCGAGGCGATGCCCGAGCCGGTCACGCTCGACGCGACCTGGCGCGGCGCGGTGCTGTCCGCGGGCGCGATGGCGGTGCCCGCGTCGCTGCTCGCCGGGCTCGGCACGCCGTTCAACACGCTCGACCTGCAGGGCGACGTGCGGCTTGGCTGGAGCGACTGGCGGCTGATCGGCAGCAACGCGTTCGGCCAGCTGACGGTGACGATCGACGAGATGAGCTCGCGCGTGTCGCGCGTGAAGCCGCTCGGCTCGTACCGCGCGGTGCTGCAGGCAAAGGGCGCGGGCGCCGACCTCGACCTCGCGACGACCAAGGGCCCGCTGTTTCTCGACGGGCACGGCACCTTCGGCGCGGGCGGCGGATCGTTTCGCGGCACCGCGCATGCGGCGCCCGAGCAGCTCGCGAACCTCGCGGGCCTGCTGAACCTGCTCGGCCATCCGATCGGCGACGGTTCGGTGTCGCTGATCTACGGCAACGCGGCGCGCTGACGCGCGCCCCCCGCGGAACGGCGACGCGTTACTTCTGCGCGACCGGCATGGCCGTCGCGCCGCTTGCCGGCGCGGGCGCGGCCACGCCGCCCGTCTCGCGCGCCATCTGCGACACGTCCCAGCCGCCGCCGAGCGCCTTCACGAGCCCGACCGACGACACCATCCGCTGCCCCGAGATCGTCGCGAGCTTCTGATGCGCGGTGAACGCGGTGGTCTGCGCGGTCAGCACGTTCAGGTAGCCGACCGTGCCCGCCTTGTACTGGTTCGTGACGATCGCGAGCGCATGTTCGGCGCTGTCCACGGCCTGCCGCTGCACGTCGATTTCCTGCGCGAGGATGCGTTGCGACGCGAGGTTGTCCTCGACGTCCTGGAACGCGGTCAGGACCGCGAGCCGGTACGTGGCGACATCCTGGTCGTAGGTCGCGCGCGCGGCGTCCGTCTGCGCGGCGCGCAGGCCCGCGTCGAACAGCGTCGCCGCGAGCTGCGGGCCGACCGTCCAGAAGCGCGCCGGCAGCGTGAACAGGTTCGACCACACGGAACTCTGCACGCCGCCCTGCGCGGACAGCGTGAGCGTCGGGAAGAACGCCGAGATCGCGACGCCGATCTGCTCGTTGGCCGCGGCCGCGCGGCGTTCGGCCGCCGCGATGTCGGGCCGCCGCTCGAGCAGCGCCGACGGCACGTCGACCGGCGTGACCGGCGGCTCGGCGGTGAGCGGGGTCGGCGCCAGCGAGAACGTCGACGCCGGCTCGCCGATCAGCGTCGCGATCGCATGCTCGTACTGCGCGCGCGCGACGCCGTTTTCGATCGCCGCCGCCTGCGCGCTCTGCAGCTGCGTCTGCGCCTGGATCACGTCCGCGCGTGCGGCCACGCCTTGCGCGTACTGGTTCTGTGTGAGCTGCAGCGAGCGCTGGTACGACGCGACGGTGTCGTCGAGCAGCTTCTGCAGCGCATCAGCGGTGCGCAGCTGGAAGTAGGTTTGCGCGAGCGTCGCCTGCTGCGACAGCCGCGCGTTCGCGAGATCGGCCGCGGCCGCCGCTTCGCCCGCGCGTTGCGCGCCGACCGTGCGGCTCACCTTGCCCCACAGGTCGGGCTCCCACGACGCGTCAAGGCCGACGCTGTAGCTGTTGCTGATCGAGCCGGAGCTGCCGCCGCCGACATTCGACGACGAGGACGACAGCGACGCGCGCGGCGTGCGGGCGCGCGACCCCGACGCGGTCAGTCCGACGGTCGGGAAATACGCGGCGCGCGCCTGGTCGACGAGCGCGCGCGCCTGGCGGTACGCGGCCGCCGATTGCGCGATGGTCTGGTTCGACGCGTTGAGCTTGTCGACCAGCGTGTTCAGCTGCGCGTCGCCGTAGACGGTCCACCACGCGCCGCGATCGGCGCGATCGGCCGGCTGCGCGACCTTCCAGCCAGCGGGCGCTTCCTTGAACGCGGCCGGCATCGGCGTGTCGGGGCGATGATAGTCGGGCCCGACGGCGCAGCCGGCGAGCAGCACGGCGGTCGCGACGGCGACGGCAGCGGCGAGCGGGCGGCAGGCGCGCGGGG
This sequence comes from Burkholderia sp. SRS-46, assembly GCF_004343775.1. Classification (GTDB taxonomy): domain Bacteria; phylum Pseudomonadota; class Gammaproteobacteria; order Burkholderiales; family Burkholderiaceae; genus Burkholderia. Next base: position 305,348 of record NZ_PTXL01000007.1, read on the forward strand.
ATGGGGCGTACGGCATGGTGTGGGTGGTTTCCTGTCTGGACGCGCGGCCGGCTGGCGGGCCTGCGCGAGGCGGCCGGCAGGCCGCTGGCGGACAAATGGTAACTGACGGCGGGGAAGCTGCGCAGCCGTTAGGGTAAGGCGCGCGCGGGCAGGAATGTGTTACCGGCGCGGCGGGCCGGTTTACCGGGCATTACGTATCGCTTGCGCCGGCTCCGGCGCGCGATCGCGGCGCGCCGGCGTCAGTCAGTGGCAGTGTGCGGGTTCGACGGCGACCGCGCGCCACGGCGACGGCTCCGCTGCGGCGGCCTTGCGTTCGCCCGGGCGCGCGCCCTTCGCGCCCCGCTGCCGGCGATGATCGAACCACGCGAACCCGAGCGCCGCGAGCGAACCGCCCGGCAACACCAGCATCGCGACGTACAGCGCGATTTTCCAGCCGCGGTGCGGCCCGGAGAACACATGGTGAGCGGTATCGGTCAGGGTGCGGCGCAGCGCGCCGGCGGCATTTTTCAGGAACAGCATCGCGAACATCCTCGGGGGCCCGGTCACGCGGGCAAGGCGGGTCAGAACATCGTCTCCGGCAGTGCAGGTGCACGTCGTCACTCGTTGCCTGAAATAATATTGACTAAGCAACCAATTTTCAAGATACTGGGCGCGTTTTTCAGTCAATGCACTGTTGCAGCACGCGCAATCGAATGAACGACGGCCTCTACGATCCCGACAGCATCGAGCTGGAAACGAGCCTCGGCTACTACCTGACGAAGGCGCGCCAAGCGCTCATCGAACGGATGGACCGCGGGCTCGAGCCGCTCGACCTGACCGCGCAGCAGATCGGCGTGATCCTGCTGCTGTCGCGCGGTTACGCACGCACGCCGTTCGAGCTGTCGCGCAAGATGTCGTACGACAGCGGCTCGATGACGCGGCTGCTCGACCGCCTCGAGCGCAAGGGCTTCATCACGCGGGCGCGCAGCGAGCAGGACCGCCGCGTGATCGAGCTGTCGCTGACGGCGCACGGCGCCGAAGCCGCCCGCGCGCTGCCGTCGGTGATCGCGACCGCGCTCAACGCGCAGCTCGCCGGCTTCTCGGCCGACGAGCTGGTGCTGCTCACCGGCCTGCTGCAGCGCTTCATCGCGAACGGCCCCGGCACGCTCGCGTGCGACGCGCCCGGCGAAGCGGGCTGCTGACGCGCGCGAGGGGCCGGTGTCTAGGTAGGTTAAACGTTCGTTTATATATCTGTCTGGGCAGATGATGACAAGACACGCTTCGTCATTTGCCCGTCGTCCGGCCAATTCCGCCGGCCCGCGCCGGGGCGCGATCCGCCCCTAGGAGATTCCGATGTCCGCCACCACGGCTTCCGCCGCTCCCGCCTCCCCCGCCGCCGAACCCGCGCCGCTGTCCGGCGGGACGCTCGCGCTGCTCACCATCGGGCTCGCGCTCGGCACTTTCATGGAAGTGCTCGACACGTCGATCGCGAACGTCGCGGTGCCGACCATCTCGGGCAGCCTCGGCGTCGCGACGAGCGAAGGCACCTGGGTGATCTCGTCGTACTCGGTGGCGTCGGCGATCGCGGTGCCGCTCACCGGCTGGCTCGCGCGCCGGGTCGGCGAGGTGCGCCTGTTCACGTTGTCGGTGCTCGCGTTCACGATCGCGTCCGCACTGTGCGGCTTCGCGACCAACTTCGAGACGCTGATCGCGTTCCGGCTCCTGCAGGGGCTCGTGTCGGGGCCGATGGTGCCGCTGTCGCAGACGATCCTGATGCGCAGCTACCCGCCCGCGAAGCGCGGGCTCGCGCTCGGGCTATGGGCGATGACGGTGATCGTCGCGCCGATCTTCGGCCCGCTGCTGGGCGGCTGGATCAGCGACAACTACACGTGGCCGTGGATCTTCTACATCAACCTGCCGATCGGCGTGTTCTCCGCGGCCTGCGCGTACTTCCTGCTGCGCGGCCGCGAGACGAAGACGACGAAGCAGCGGATCGACGCGGTCGGCCTCGCGCTGCTCGTGATCGGCGTGTCGTGCCTGCAGATGATGCTCGACCTCGGCAAGGACCGCGACTGGTTCAGCTCGTCGTTCATCGTCGCGCTCGCACTGATCGCGGTGATATCGCTCGCGTTCATGCTCGTGTGGGAGGCGACCGAGAAGGAGCCGGTGGTCGACCTGTCGTTGTTCAAGGACCGCAACTTCGCGCTCGGCGCGCTGATCATCTCGTTCGGCTTCATGGCGTTCTTCGGCTCGGTCGTGATCTTCCCGCTGTGGCTGCAGACGGTGATGGGCTACACGGCCGGCAAGGCCGGCCTCGCCACCGCGCCGGTCGGGCTGCTCGCGCTCGTGCTGTCGCCGCTGATCGGCCGCAACATGCACCGGCTCGACCTGCGGATGGTTGCGAGCTTCGCGTTCATCGTGTTCGCCGGCGTGTCGATCTGGAACTCGACGTTCACGCTCGACGTGCCGTTCAATCACGTGATCCTGCCGCGCCTCGTGCAGGGCATCGGCGTCGCGTGCTTCTTCGTGCCGATGACGACGATCACGCTGTCGAGCGTCTCCGACGACCGGCTCGCGAGCGCGTCGGGGCTGTCGAACTTCCTGCGCACGCTGTCCGGCGCGATCGGCACCGCGGCCAGCTCGACGTTCTGGGAGAACGACGCGATCTACCACCACGCGCGGCTGTCGGAATCGGTGAGCGTCTACGCGCAGAACACGACCGACTACCAGGGCGCGCTGTCGCAGCTCGGCATCGCCGGGCAGCTGGCCAACGCGCAACTCAACCAGCTCGTCACGCAGCAGGGCTTCATGATGGCGACCAACGACTTCTTCCACCTGTCGGCGATCATGTTCATCGCGCTCGCGGCGCTCGTGTGGATCACGAAGCCGAAGAAGGGCGCGGGGCCGGCGATGGGGCATTGAGGCCTGCTCCGCGCGTTGCGGACCGCCGGCCTTGCAAGGGTCACCCGAGTGAACTAAGCTAACACTGTTATCGAACTTAGTTCACTTGGGGATGCCATGCGGACCTTCAACATGCATGACGCGAAGACGAACCTGTCGCGCCTGATCGACGAGGCGGTCCACGCAGGCGAACCGTTCGTGATCGCGAAAGCTGGCAAGCCGCTCGTCAAGGTGGTGCCGATCGATGCGCCCGAGGTTGCCCCGCCGGCCCGGATCGGTTTCATGAAGGGGCAGATCAAGGTGCCGGACGATTTCGACACGATGGGCGGCGACGACATCCGGAAGCTGTTCGAGGGCGACGCGTGAAACTGCTGCTCGACACCCATCTGATTCTTTGGGCGGCCGCCGACGCGGCAGAGTTGCCGGGCGGCGCCCGCGCGCTCATCGAGGATCCCGCCCATACCCTGCTCTTCAGTGTTGCGAGTCTCTGGGAAATCGTCATCAAGCGCGGGCTGGACCGTGACGATTTCCAGGTCGATCCGCACGTGCTCCGTCGCAATCTGCTCGACGCCGGCTATGTGGAATTGCCGATCACGAGCGCGCATGTCCTCGCGGTCGAGCAGCTGCCGGCGGTGCATCGCGACCCGTTCGACCGCTTGCTGATCGCGCAGGCGATTTCGGAAGGCGTCACGCTGCTGACGCGTGACCACACCGTTGCCCGGTATACGGGCCCGATTCGGCACGTCTGATTGCGCCGAGCGCCGGCTCGGCACTACTCCCGCGCCCGCAACCCGCCGAACGCGAGATCGTCGCCGGGCGCGACCGGCAGCGTCGCCCGCGCGACCTCGAGCCACGCGCGCGCCGCGTGCGACAGATAGCCCTTCTTCAGCCAGCCGAGCGCGATCGCCCAGGTGATCTCCGGCTCGACGATCGGCCGGCACGTGAACTGCCCCACGTCGAGGCGCCGGCAATACGGCTCGGGCAGCAGCGCGATGCCGACGCCCGCGTGCACGAGCGCGGCCATGAAATCCCAGTGGCCGCTGCGGCTCACGATCGACGGCGTGAAACCGACCTGCCGGCACGCGTCGAGTACCGCGTCGTGCAGCGCGAGGCTTTCCGCGTAGAACACGAACGACTCGCGCGCGAGATCCGCGAGCGGCACCGCCGCTTGATCCTCCCAGCGCGACTCGCGCGGCGCGACCAGCCACAGCGGCGCGCGCACCATCGGCAGCCGCTCGAACGTGCCGGGATCGACCGGCTCCAGCAGCCCGCCCAGCTCCAGCTCGCCCGAGGTCAGCGCCGCCTCGATCATGCGCGCGCCCTGCTCGAACAGCTTCAGCTCGATGTTCGGGTAGCGCTGCTTGTACGCGGCGATGATCGGCGTGAACAGCGACCCGCCGAGCGGCGGGATGCCGATCGTCAGCTCGCCGCGGCCGAGCGTGCCGAGGTCGTTCAGCTCCGACTGCAGCTGCGCCTGCGCGGCCAGCACGTCCTGCCCGCGCTGGAACACGATCCGCCCGGCGTCGGTCAGCACCATCTGCCGGCCGTCGCGCAGCAGCAGCGGCGAGCCGATCTCGTCCTCGAGCGCCTTCACCATCTTGCTGATGGTCGGCTGGGTCACGAACAGCTTGTCGGCCGCCGCGGTGAAGCTCTGCTGGCGGACCACCTCGACGAAATACCGCAGCGCGCGCAACTCCATCGCCCCTCCCCAAAGTGGTGCAAAAACGCGTGAATTCCCAAATGGAATGACAAGGATAGAGACAAGTCATTTTATTTATGGATGAGGGAATTCTATACTTGCGCCATCAATGAATTATCTGTATGGGAGCCAAGCCATGAACAAGTCGATCGCCATTGCCGCCGTCCGGCCCGCCGCCACGGGCGGGGTCGCGCATACCGGGCGGATCGCGCTGCAGGCGGCCGGGCTCGGCGCGCTGTGGCTGGCGGTCGACTGGGCGGTGCGCGCGGTCGGGCTGCCGATTCCGTCCGGCGTGATCGGCCTCGCGGTGCTGCTCGTGCTGCTGTTTTCCGGCGGCATTACGCCCGCGTGGGTGAAGGACGGCGCGAACTGGCTGCTGTCCGACATGCTGCTGTTCTTCGTGCCGGCCGCGGTGGCCGCCGTGCAGTATGGCGGCCTGTTCCGCGAGGACGGCTGGCGGCTCGCGCTGGTGGTGGTCGCCGGCACTGCCTTCGTGATGGTCGCGGTGGCCGTCGCGGTCGATCTCGCCGCGAAGCTCGAGCGCCGGCTCGTCGTGCAGCGCGTGGTGGCCGAGCGCCGCCGCGTGCGCGCCTGATCCCCTCTTCGTTCCCGGAATCCGCCTCATGTTTGCCGCGCTGCCGAACCTGTCCGCCGACCAGACGAACGCCGCGATCTCCGTCGGCTGCTTCGTGCTGACGGTCGCGCTGTACTTCGCGTCGAAGCGGCTCTATGCGTACAAGAAGACGCTGCTGTTCTCGCCGCTCGTGTTCGTGCCCGGCGTGCTGGTCGCGCTCGTCGCGCTGACCGGCATCCCGTACTCGGTCTACTTCCGCGACACGCGCTGGCTGATGTGGCTGCTCGGCCCGGCGACGATCGCGTTCGCGGTGCCGATCTACGACTATCGCGACCTGATCCGCCGCCACTGGCTGTCGCTGTCGGTGGGCGTCGCGGTGGGCATCGCCGCCGGCGTCTGCGGGTCGCTGCTGCTCGCGAAGCTGCTGCACCTGTCGCCGGATCTGCAGCGCTCGCTGATGACCCGCTCGGTGTCGACGCCGTTCGCGCTGGCCGTCTCGGACAAGATCCATGCGCCGAAGGATCTCACCGCGCTGTTCGTGATCGCGACCGGCATCTGCGGGATGCTGCTCGGCGAAATCGTGCTGGCCCTCGTGCCGCTGCGCACGCGGCTCGCGCGCGGCGCGCTGTTCGGCGCGGCCGCCCACGGCGTCGGTACCGCGAAGGCGCGCGAGATCGGCAGCGAGGAAGGCGTCGTGTCGAGCCTGACGATGATGATCGCGGGCGTCGCGATGGTGCTGCTCGCGCCGCTGCTGACGCTGCTGCCGGTCTGAGCGGGGCCGGCGCGCCGCACCCGCGCGGTGCGCCCGCTTGCGTGCCCTGGCGCCGGCCGCCCGTCCCGCTTCCGGCTGCGCTTCCGCCCCCATTTCTGCCGACACCCGCCACCCACACCCTGCCGCCGGCCGGGCCGCCCGCCCGACAATCGCCTGAGATAGCCGCAATTCCCCCCTCTTTTCCGCCCATCGGCTTTGGGCCGGATGCCGAACAATGCATGCTACGAGTCACCACGCACGCATTCACATGGCCTCCACGACCGCAAATCCGCCCGCCGACAAGCCCGCTTCGTCCGGCAAGCTCAAGCGCATCGCGCTTCTCGCCGTCATCACGCTCGGCGCGGCGGCTGCCGCCGCGGGCGGCATGTACGTGTTCCTGAGCAAGCAGGGCGTCGGCCATGCGAGCGGGCCGGTCGAGCCGCCGCCGCTCGCCGCGCCGGTGTTCTTCCCGCTCGATCCGCTCACCGTCAACCTGCAGTCCGACGACGGCATCCAGCACTACCTGCGCGTCGGCCTGTCGCTGAAGCTGACCGACCCGAAGGCGCAGGAGCAGCTGACGGCGCGGATGCCGGAGACCCGCAGCCGGATCCTGCTCGCGCTGAGCAACAAGCGTCCCGAGGAACTCGCGACGCCCGACGGCAAGCGCGCACTCTCCGTCGAGCTGAAGAGCCTGATCGAGCAACCGACGCAGCCGGGCAACCAGCGCGCGAAGGTCGACGACGTGCTGTTCACCGAGTTCGTCGTCCAGTAAATCGCCGACAAAGGAACGCGCATGGGTCACTCAGAGTTCATGTCCCAGGAGGAGGTCGATGCACTCCTCAAGGGCGTCACGGGCGAAGCCGACGCGGATGACGACAAGCGCGAGGCGTCGGGCATTCGCCCGTACAACATCGCGACGCAGGAGCGGATCGTCCGCGGCCGGATGCCCGGCCTCGAGATCATCAACGACCGCTTCGCGCGGCTGTTGCGCATCGGCATCTTCAACTTCATGCGGCGCACGGCGGAGATTTCCGTCAGCCAGGTGAAGGTGCAGAAGTACAGCGAGTTCACCCGCAACCTGCCGATCCCGACGAACCTGAACCTGGTGCACGTGAAGCCGCTGCGCGGCACGTCGCTGTTCGTGTTCGACCCGAACCTGGTGTTCTTCGTCGTCGACAACCTGTTCGGCGGCGACGGCCGCTTCCATACGCGCGTCGAGGGCCGGGATTTCACGGCGACCGAGCAGCGCATCATCGGCAAGCTGCTGAACCTCGTGTTCGAGCATTACACGACCGCATGGAAGAGCGTGCGGCCGCTGCAGTTCGAGTTCGTGCGCTCGGAAATGCACACGCAGTTCGCGAACGTCGCGACGCCGAACGAAATCGTGATCGTCACCCAGTTCTCGATCGAGTTCGGGCCGACCGGCGGCACGCTGCACATCTGCATGCCGTACTCGATGGTCGAGCCGATCCGCGACGTGCTCGCGTCGCCGATCCAGGGCGAGGCGCTCGAAGTCGATCGCCGCTGGGTGCGCGTGCTGTCGCAGCAGGTGCAGTCGGCCGAGGTCGAGCTGACCGCGGATCTCGCCGAGATCCCGACGACCTTCGAGCAGATCCTCAACCTGCGCGCGGGCGACGTGCTGCCGCTCGCGGTCGAGGACACGATCACCGCGAAGGTCGACGGCGTGCCGGTGATGGAATGCGGTTACGGGATTTTCAATGGTCAATATGCGTTGCGCGTGCAGAAGATGATCAGCGCGGCCGACGCCCTGAAGGAAGGTGGATATGAGTGAGCTGAATCAGACACCCGAGCTCGACCCGCAAGCGCTCGCCGACGCCGCGCTGGCGGAGACGGCCCCCGCGGCCGCTGTCGATGCCGACGGCGAGCAAGGCCTGGACGACTGGGCCGCCGCGCTCGCCGAGCAGAACGAGCAGCCGGTGCAGGCCGGCGCGACGGGCGCCGGTGTGTTCCAGCCGTTGTCGAAGGCCGCGTCGAACTCGACGCACAACGACATCGACATGATCCTCGACATCCCGGTCAAGATGACCGTGGAGCTGGGCCGCACGAAGATCGCGATCCGCAACCTGCTGCAGCTGGCGCAGGGTTCGGTCGTCGAGCTCGACGGCCTCGCGGGCGAGCCGATGGACGTGCTCGTGAACGGCTGCCTGATCGCGCAGGGCGAAGTGGTGGTCGTCAACGACAAGTTCGGTATCCGCCTGACGGACATCATCACGCCGTCCGAGCGCATCCGGAAGCTGAATCGATGACACGCGCGCCGTCCGGCCGCCGCGCGATCGCGTTCGCGGCGTGCGCCGCCGCCATCGCGCTGCACGCCGGGACGGCCGCCGCCGCCGACATGAACGCGGTGAACCACGCGGGCGCGATCGCGTCGAGCGTGGTGGTCGGCTCGGCCGCACCGTCGCTCGGCGTCGGCGCGGTGCTGCAGACGCTCGTCGGGCTCGCGCTCGTGATCGGCCTCGTGTTCGGCTGCGCGTGGCTCGCGCGCCGCTTCGGCTTCCAGCCGGCGGGGCGCGGCGGCCCGATGAAGGTCGTGTCGAGCGTCGCGCTCGGCACGAAGGAACGCGCGACGATCGTCGAGATCGGCGACACCTGGCTCGTGCTCGGCGTCGCGCCCGGCAACGTGCGGCTGCTGCACACGCTGCCGGCCGGCTTGGCCGCGGCCGTGGCGCCGGACGCGGGCGCCGCGCCGTCGGCCAGCGGCAGCCTGCCCGGCACGTTCGGCCAGCACCCCAAGGGTACTTCCTTCGGGGCGCGCTTTCGTTCCGCGCTCGCGGGCGAAGCCGCGAAACGCCTCGGGCGCGACCAGGATCGCTGACATGGCGCCGCGCCGCGACGCCACCTGCCCGGCAGCCCGCGCTTCGGGGGCACACGTGCCGCCCGGCCGCATGCCCTCTTCCACTCACCGCATTCCGATGAAACACGTATTCCTGCGCCGCGCGGCGCAACTCGCGCCCGTGCTGATCCTCGGCCTCGCTCCCGCGCTCGCGTGCGCGCAGGCGGGCCTGCCGGCCTTCAACGCGGCCCCGGGCCCGAACGGCGGGACGACCTACTCGCTGAGCGTGCAGACGATGCTGCTGCTCACGATGCTGTCGTTCCTGCCGGCGATGCTGCTGATGATGACGAGCTTCACGCGCATCATCATCGTGCTGTCGCTGCTGCGCCAGGCGATCGGCACCGCGTCGACGCCGCCGAACCAGGTGCTGGTCGGCCTCGCGATGTTCCTCACCTTCTTCGTGATGTCGCCGGTGCTCGACCGCGCGTACAACGACGGCTACAAGCCGTTCTCCGACGGCAGCGTGCCGATGGAGCAGGCGGTGCAGCGCGGCGTCGCGCCGTTCAAGACCTTCATGCTGAAGCAGACCCGCGAGACCGATCTCGCGCTGTTCGCGAAGATCTCGAAGGCTGGGCCGATGCAGGGCCCCGAGGACGTGCCGCTGTCGCTGCTGGTGCCGGCGTTCGTCACGAGCGAGCTGAAGACGGGTTTCCAGATCGGCTTCACGATCTTCATCCCGTTCCTGATCATCGACATGGTGGTCGCGAGCGTGCTGATGTCGATGGGGATGATGATGGTGTCGCCGTCCACCGTGTCGCTGCCGTTCAAGCTGATGCTGTTCGTGCTCGTCGACGGCTGGCAGCTGCTGCTCGGCTCGCTCGCGCAGAGCTTTACCTGACCCCCGGGAGCGTGCGATGACGCCCGAACAAGTGATGACGCTCGCCCACCAGGCGATGATGATCGGCCTGATGATTTCCGCGCCGCTGCTGCTCGTCGCGCTGGCGGTCGGCCTCGTCGTGAGCCTGTTCCAGGCGGCGACGCAGATCAACGAATCGACGCTGTCGTTCATCCCGAAACTGCTCGCGGTGGCGGCGACGCTCGTGATCGCCGGCCCGTGGATGATGACGACGCTGCTCGACTACCTGCGGCAGACGTTGCTGCACGTCGCGACGCTCGGCGTGGGCTGAGCGCGCGCGCCCGCTTTTCGACTCCGGCGATGTTCTCGGTCACCTACGCGCAGCTCAACGTCTGGCTCACCGCATTCCTGTGGCCGTTCGTGCGGATGCTCGCGCTCGTCGCGACCGCGCCGGTGACGGGCCATCAGTCGGTGCCCGCGCGCGTGAAGGTCGGCCTCGCCGCGTTCATGGCGCTGATCGTCGCGCCGACGCTCGGGCCGCTGCCCGCCGCCACGGTGTTTTCCGCGGCGGGGATCTGGATCATCGTCACGCAGTTCCTGATCGGCGTCGCGATGGGCTTCACGATGCAGGTCGTGTTCGCAGCCGCCCAGGCCGCCGGCGACGCGATCGGCCTGTCGATGGGCCTCGGCTTCGCGACCTTCTTCGATCCGCATTCGAGCGGCGCGACGCCGGTGATGGGCCGCTTCCTGAACGCGGTCGCGGTGCTCGCGTTCCTCGCGTTCGACGGCCACCTGCAGGTGATCGCCGCGCTCACCGCGTCGTTCCAGACGCTGCCGGTGTCGGCCGACCTGCTGCACGCGCCCGGCTGGCGCACGCTCGCCGCGTCCGGCGCGGCGGTGTTCCAGATGGGGCTGCTGCTCGCGCTGCCGGTGGTCGTGGCGCTGCTGATCGCGAACCTCGCGCTCGGCATCCTGAACCGCGCGGCGCCGCAGATCGGCATCTTCCAGATCGGCTTCCCGGTCACGATGCTGGTCGGCCTGCTGCTCGTGCAGCTGATGGTGCCGAACATGGTGCCGTTCTTCGGCCGGCTGTTCGACCTCGGGCTCGATACGATGGGGCGGGTCGTGGCGGGGTTGCGCTGACGCGCCCGCGCGGGAACGCGCCCACCGGAATCTGGACGAACGGCGATATCGTGTCGCGATGCGTACCTGAATAATCTGCTGCTTTCGCGGCGCTACGCCGCCGCGGTTCTTGCGACCAGCGCTTGCAACAACAAGCCGCGGCGCGTTCAGGCAGATGATTTCGACACGATCCTTCCGGCTGATGGCCATTCTTGGCGGGCTCGGCGCCGCATGGCCGGCGCACGGGGCCGACCTGCTCGACGCGGTGAGTGCCGCGCGGCACTTCGATGCGGGCATCGCCGCGGCGCGCAACGCGCAGCTCGCCGGCCGCGAGAAACGCTGGCAGGGCCTCGCGGGCCTGCTGCCGCGCGCGGAGCTCAACGGCAGCTACACGAAGCAGGACCAGCCCACCTCCGCCTATGCGGCCGCGGTGCGCCGCCACAGCGTATCCGCGACCGTCACGCAGCCGCTCTTCGACCTGCCCCGCCTCGCCGACTTCAAGCGCGGCGGCGCCCTCGCCGACCAGGCGGACCTCGAATACGAGAAGGCGCGGCAAACCCTGATCACCGACGTCACCAACGCGTATTTCGACGTGCTGTACGGGCGCGAGGTGCTGCAGGCGGCCGACGCCGCGCAGCACGCGTACCGCCGGCAGCTCGACCAGGCGCAGGCCGCGCTGCGGATCGGCGACGGCACGCTGACCGACGTCGACGAGGCGCGCGCGAATCTCGACGATGCGCTGGCGCGCAAGGTCGTCGCGCAGACGGATCTCGACGTCGCGAGCGGCACGCTGCGGCGGCTCACGGGCCTGGCGGCGGATGCGCTCGCGCCGATCGCGTGGCAGTGCGCGCCGCAGGCGGCGGGCGTCGAGCTGCCCGCCGCGCTGGACGACGCGGCCCGCGACAACGTCGACGTGCGGATCGCCGGCAAGCAGATCGACCAGTCGCAGGCCGACCTCGTCGCCGCGACCGGCGCGAACCTGCCCGTCGTGAACCTGCAGGCGAGCTACGGCACCAACTGGAGCCGCGGATCCAACGAGAACGGCCTCGACGAGGTGTTCGGCACGACGTCGAAGACCCGCTCGTCGATGATCGGCGTGACGGTCACGATCCCCCTCTTCGCCGGCGGCGGACAGCTGTCGGCGGGCCGCGAGGCCTATCGGCGGCGCAACCAGGCACGCGACGCGCTCGAGGATGCGCGCCGCAAGGCGCGCGAGCACGCACGCGCCGCGTATCTCGGCATCACCAACGGGCTCGCGCTGATCCGCGCGCAGGAACGCGCGCTCGCGTCGGCCGACAGCAAGGTGAAATCGACCCGCGCCGGGCGTGAAGTCGGGCTGCGCACGCAAATCGACGAGCTGAACGCGCAGCAGCGCTACTTCGAGGCGATCCGCGACCTCGCCGACGCCCGCTACCGCTACCTGCGCGCGCGGCTGCAACTGTCCGCCGCGCGCGGCACGCTCGGCGACGACGACGTGGCCGACATCGCGTGCCGCGCGCCCGGCCAGGCGGCCAGCGCGACGGGCCGCTCTCCGACGAATCCCCCCGACAGCCGCTCATGACCGATTCCCTGTTCCGCCAGGAGGCGCTCGACGCGGCCCGGCACAAGCTGATGGGCGCCGTCAGCCTCTACTCCCCGCCGTATCGCTGGCTGACGATCAGCGTCGCGACCGCGCTGACGCTGGTGGTCGTCGCGTTCTTCCTGTTCGGCACCTATACGAAGCGCGAGCGCGTCGCCGGCCAGCTGTTGCCGGCGAAGGGGCTGCTGACGGTGGCGCCGCCGCTGACCGGCACCGTGATCGACACCCGCGTGCATGAAGGCCAGGCGGTCGCGGCGGGCGCCGAGCTGCTGGCGATTTCGGCCGAGGTGGCGACCGAGCTCGGCGGCACGCGCGAGATGGTCGCGCGGCAGCTGAAGTTCCAGCGCTCGCGGCTGGAAACCGATCTCGCCGGCCAGTCCGAACTGAGCGACGAGGCACGGCGCGGCCTGCGCGCGCGTGCGGCGGCGCTCAACGACCAGCTCGCGCAGATCGCACTGCAGAAGACCCAGCGCGTGCGCCAGGCCGAGCTCGCGCAGCGCCAGCTCGACAAGCTGCAGTCGATGCGCGAGCAGGGCTATGCGTCGAACACTCAGGTCGAGCAGCAGGAAGGCGTGCTGCTCGACGCGCAGGCGCGGCTGCAGGATCTCGCGCGCCAGCGGCTCGACGTCGAACAGCAGCTCGACCAGATCCGCCAGCAGCTGCGCGAGCTGCCGCTCAACACCCGCAACCAGCGCAACGACATCGAGCGCAAGCTCGCCGACGTCGACCAGGCGCTCGCCGAAAACGAGGCGCGCCGCGCGGTGATCCTGCGCGCGCCGCAGGCGAGCATCGTCGCGGCGCTGCTCGCGAAGCCCGGGCAGATCGTCAACGCGGGCCAGTCGGCGGTGTCGCTGCTGCCGCAGGGCGCGCAGCTCGAGGCGCAGCTGATGGTGCCGAGCCGCGCGATCGGTTTCGTGCGGCCGAACGCGCGCGTCGTGCTGCGCTACGAGGCCTACCCGTTCCAGAAGTTCGGCCAGCAGCTCGGGCGCGTGACCGAGGTGTCGCGCACCGCGCTGTCGCCGCAGGAAGTCGCGAACCTGACCGGGCGCAGCAACGTGCCGGAGCAGCTGTACCGGGTGGTCGTCGCGCTCGATCGCCAGGACATCGTCGCGTACGGCAAGCCCGAGGCGCTGCGCCCCGGGATGGCACTCGAGGCCGACGTGCTGATCGACCGGCGCCGGCTGATCGAGTGGGTGCTCGAGCCGCTGTATGCGCTCGGCCGCCGCGCGTCGGCATGACGCGCGTCGCTCCCCCACGCATGCATAACGGAGCCGCTTGAATCATGAAATGGATGGATGCCCTGCAATTCGGCTGGCGCCGCCGCCTGCCGGTGATGCTGCAGACCCAGGCGGCCGAGTGCGGGCTCGCGTGCGTCGGCATGGTCGCGAGCTATTTCGGCCACGACCTCGACCTGGTCAGCCTGCGCCGGCGCTTCAGCCCGTCGCTCAAGGGCGCGACGCTCAACGACGTGATGCTGATCGCGTACCGGCTCGGCCTCGCGTCGCGTGCGCTGCGGCTCGAACTCGACGAGCTCGGCAAGCTGCGCCGCCCGTGCATCCTGCACTGGGACATGAACCACTTCGTCGTGCTGCAGTCGGTGTCGCGCGGCAAGATCACGATCCACGACCCCGCGCGCGGGCGCCGCGACGTGCCGCTCGCCGAGGTGTCCGACCACTTCACCGGCGTCGCGCTCGAACTGCTGCCGTCGCCGTCGTTCAAGCGCGCGCAGGCGCGCGAGGCGATCTCGATGGCGAAGCTGGTCGGCAGCGTCACGGGCATTCGCGCGACGTTCGCGCAGGTGCTGCTGCTGTCGGCCGGGCTCGAGGTGTTCGGCATCGTCACGCCGTTCTACATGCAGTGGGTGATGGACCAGGTGCTGGTGTCGGCCGACGCCGACCTGCTGACCCTGCTCGGCATCGGCTTCCTGCTCGTCGTGCTGTTCCAGAACGCGGTGTCGGCGCTGCGTTCGTGGGTGGTCACGTGGTTCTCGGCCCTGCTCGGCGTGCAATGGACTGCCAACGTATGCGCGCACCTGTTCAGGCTGCCGATGGCCTACTTCGAGCAGCGCCACATCGGCGACGTGGTGTCGCGGTTCGGCGCGATCAACACGATCCAGAGCACGCTCACCACGCAGTTCGTCGGCGCGCTGCTCGACGGCGTGATGGCGAGCGTGACGCTCGCGATGCTGTTCGTCTACAGCCCGACGCTGACGTGGCTCGTGCTCGGCCTGTTCGCCGCGTACGGCGCGATCCGCTGGCTCGCGTACCGGCCGTTCCGGCAGGCGAACGAGGAGCAGATCGTCTATGCGGCGCGCGCGCAGTCGAACCTGCTCGAATCGATCCGCGGCGTGCAGGCGATCAAGCTCGCGAACAAGCAGGAGGCGCGCGTCGCCACCTACGCGAACGCCGTGGTCGAGACCACCAACAAGCACGTCGCGATCGAGCGGCTGTCGATCGGCTTCTCGACGCTGCAGGGCGTGATCTCCGGCGCGGGCCGCGTGGTGCTCGTCTGGCTCGCGGCGAAGCAGGTGCTCGACGGGCAGTTCTCGGCCGGGATGCTGGTCGCGTTCATCAGCTTTGCCGACCAGTTCATCGCGCGCGGCTCGGGCCTGATCGGCACGCTGATCGACTTCCGGATGCTGCGCCTGCACGGCGAGCGTCTCGCCGACATCGTGCTGACCGACACCGAAGCAGACATGGAGGCGAAGGTCGCCCGCGCGCCGGACGCGGGCCGCGCGCAGCCGCCCGCGATCGACGTGCGCGACGTGCGCTTTCGCTACGCGGAAACCGAGCCGTGGGTGCTCGACGGCTGCTCGCTCTCGATCGCGCCGGGCGAATCGGTCGCGCTCGTCGGCCCGTCGGGCCAGGGCAAGACGACGATGGCGAAGCTGCTGCTCGGCCTGCTCGCGCCGGAACACGGCAGCGTGCACGCCGACGGCGTCGACATCCGCAAGCTCGGCCTGCATCCGTATCGCGACCGGATCGGCTGCGTGATGCAGGACGACATCCTGTTCGCCGGCTCGATCGCCGACAACATCGGCTTCTTCGATCCGCAGCCCGACGACGCGCGCATCGAGGAAGCCGCGCGGCTCGCGCAGATCCACGACGACATCGTCGCGATGCCGATGGGCTACCAGAGCCTCGTCGGCGACATGGGCTCGTCGCTGTCGGGCGGGCAGTGCCAGCGCGTGCTGCTCGCCCGCGCGTTCTACCGCCGGCCCGCGATCCTGGTGCTCGACGAGGCGACGAGCCATCTCGACATCGAACGCGAACGCCTGATCAACGACGCGGTGCGCGCGATGAACGTCACGCGGATCATCATCGCGCACCGGCCGGAAACCATCCGCAGCGCGGATCGCGTGATCGAGATCGCGGGCGGCACGGCACGCGAGACGCGCATCGATGCGCGCGTCGCGCCGGCGCCGGCATAGCGCCGCGGTGTCGCGAAGGACTCCGCCGCCCACCGGGCGGCGAGACGGCCGACGCCGATCCGGCCTTGCGCGATCGGCACCCAGCAGTATCAAGGAGAAGTGCAAATGCGTGAGTTGACCACGATGGAACTCGAGGCAGTCAGCGGCGGGTTCTTCGGCAATTTCGGCGCGGCGATCCTGGGCGGTGTCGCCGGCCTGATCGCGGGCGGCTTCAAGGGCACCGTGACGGGCGGCAGCACGGGCGGGATTCTCGGTGTCGGCATCATCAGCGCGGGCATCGGCCTGCTCGTCGGCGCGGGCCTCGGCCTCGTCGGCGGCAAGATCTACGGCTACATCAACGGTGCGGCGCAGACGCTGAAGGTCTTCAATCGCGTGATGGAAGGCCTGTTCGACCCGAACCTGCCGGCACCGAAGTAAGGCGCGGCCATTCGCGACCGACGGCCGCGATGGCATCGATCGAGGTCCGGCACGTGAATCGTGTACCGGACGCATTCATTCCCTTTTTCCTGAGGGCAAGCATCATGCGTGAAATCAGTCATGCAGAACGCACGGCCGTATCCGGTGGCGGCTTCGCCGACTGGATCGGCAATCTGTTCCGGCCGAGCCGGCCGAGCGAGCCGTGGGTCAATCCGTTCCCGTCGGACAACAGCCAGACCGGCGCGGTCGAGACGCTCGGCAAGGTTGTCGTCGCATTGGGCGTGACGGCCATCGCCGTCACGCTGGCGGTGCTGGGGCGCGCGGCACGGCAGTAAGCGCGCTGGCCGAGCGGGCGCCGCACGTTCCGTACCCTCAGGAGTACTGAGTCCTGCGCAGGACGCGGCATTTCTGGATCGATTGCGATAGCGGCGCCCATCCCGAGAGAGATAAATTTATCCGACCGGATCCTTGATCGGCCGGCGGATTTTTTCGAGCAAATTACTGAGGAAGCAGAACATGATCAAGCAACTTACCCGGGCTTCGGTGATCGCTGCCGCGATGGCGCTCGCGCCGCTCGCCGCGCACGCATACGACGGCACCGTGACCATCACGGGCACGCTGAGCGGCGCGAGCTGTGACGTCAAGGTCAACAACGGCTCCAACAACGGCGTGGTCGGGCTGCCGGGCGTGAGCGCGAGTTCGCTGTCGTCGAAGGGCACGACGACCGGCGCGACGAACTTCACGATCGCGCTCAGCAATTGCACGAACGCGACCGGCAAGTCGGTGCGCACGTTCTTCGAAGCCGGTCCCAACGTGAATACCGCGGACGGCACGCTGACCAACCGGGCGGTCACCACCCCGGCGACCAACGTCTCCGTGCAGTTGCTCGACATGGATGGCCAGCCGCTGAAGGCGGGCGACGCGAGCCAGCGCGACCCGAGCAAGACCTCGGTGCCGATCGCCAACAACAGCGCCACGATGGTCTACGGTGCGCAGTACTACGCGCAGGGTGTCGCGACCGCGGGCGGCGTGAGCACGTCGGTCACCTACTCGATCGACTACCTCTGATCCCCGCACCGGCGTGACGGGCGGCACGCGCCGCGTGCCCGCCCGTCTCGGTGATATCGGCCGGCGGCCCCACGGTGCCGCCAGCAGGACCGTGCCGCAGGAGCGTCGCTCGCCGGCGCCCTGCTTTTCGCACTACGCATGATGATCCCGATTCTTTCGTCTCCTTTCCGCCGACGCTTGCTCTGCATCGGCTTCGCGCTCGCGTGCTTCGCGCAGCACGCCGCAGCGAGCGTCATCGTGTCCGGCACCCGCGTGATCTACCCGGCGCGCGATCGCGAAGTGACCGTCAAGCTCGACAACAACGGCGCGCAGCCCGCGCTCGTGCAAACCTGGCTCGACGATGGCGACGCGCGTGCGCGCCCCGGCACCGCGAAGGTCCCGTTCGTGCTGATGCCGCCCGTGTTCCGGATCGATCCCGGCAAAGGGCAGACCGTGCGGATCGTCTATACCGGCGAAGCGCTGCCGCCGGACCGTGAATCGGTGTTCTGGCTGAATGTGCTGGATGTTCCGCCGGGTGTCGACGAAACCAGCTCGACCACCATGTTGCAGCTCGCGTTCCGCACACGGATCAAGCTGTTCTTCCGGCCCGTCGGCCTCGACGCGGAAGGCGCCGTCGCCGCGGCCAGGCAGGTGAAGTGGTCGCTCGCGCCCGCCCCCGGCGGCAAGGGCCATGCACTGCGCGCGACGAACCCGACGCCCTACAACGTCGTCGTGCTGTCGGCGCGCATCGTACATGGCGGCCGCACCTTCACGCTTGTCGACGGCGAAATGGTCGCGCCGCGCGCGTCGCACGTCTTTCCGCTCGATGCGGCGTTGCCGGCGTTGCCGCCCGGCACGAAGCTCGACTATTCGACGATCAACGACTTCGGCACCGGCGTCGAGTGGCAAGCGGTGCTCGACGACGCCCGCTAGCCCCGCCGTCGGCACCGCGAGGCGCCCATCCGTTGCGCCGGGGCCCTGCCTCGCGCGCGACACGTTCAATTCGAGTATCTGGAGCGATTTCCATGGAACGCGCTGACCGTGCCACGAGGCGGTGCGACCGCCCGCCGGCGCCCGCCCTGCGCCGGTCATACGCAATGGCGTTGCTGGCCTGCTCGGCGCTGCCTTTCGGCGCCGCCGCCAGCGAACCCGAGGCCGACGACAGGCCGCCGCGAATCGGCGAGACCGGCCCTGCCACGAGCCAGGGACCCGGGGCGGTGCGCTTCAACCCGGATCTCGTCGCGTCGCCGCCCGGCAGCATCGACCTGTCGCGCTACGAGCAGGGCAATCCCGTGTGGCCTGGCCAGTACCGTTCGGACATCTACCTGAACGGCATGCTGCTCGGCCGCGACGACGTGACGGTGCGCGAGGTGCGCCCCGACGTCGTGCAGGTATGCATCGGCCGCCCGCTGCTGGAGAAGTTCAATGCGGACCCCGGCGCCTTCGCGCCCGGCGTGCTCGCGACGCTCGATGCGCCCGATGCGTGCGAGCCGCTCGAGGCGCTGCTGCCCGGCGCGAGCGCGTCGTTCGACGCGGGCGCGGCGCGCCTCGACGTGCAGATCCCGCAGGCGCTGCTGCGCCGCGCGGCGCGCGGCTACGTGGATCCGTCGCGGTGGGACGACGGCGTGACGGCCGGCTGGCTCGGCTACAACACGAACCTGTACCGCAACGTCGCGCAGGGGCGCGGCACCACCTCCGCGTACGCCGGCGTGAATGCCGGGCTCAACGTCGGCGGCTGGTATTTCCGCCACGACGGCGCGCTGAACTGGCAGCAGCACGCCGGCCGGCACTACAGCATCGCCAATACTTACGTGCAGCGCGACGTCACGGCGCTGACGGCGCGCATGCGGATCGGCGACGCGAACACGCCCGGCGATCTGTTCGACACGTTCGCGTTCCGCGGCGTGCAGCTCGCGACCGACGATCGGATGTGGCCCGATTCGCAGCGCGGCTACGCGCCGGTCGTGCGCGGCATCGCGAACATGAACGCGCGCGTGAAGATCCGCCAGAACGGCGCGGTGATCTACGACACGGCGGTGCCGCCCGGCCCGTTCGTGATCGACGACCTGTTCCCGACCGGCTACGGCGGCAACCTCGACGTGACCGTCACCGAGGCGGACGGCAGCGAGCGCACGTTCCGGGTGCCGTATGCGGCGGTCGCGCAGTCGCTGCGGCCCGGCCGCAGCCGGTTCAGCTTCGTCGCCGGCACCGTGCGCAACGTCGACCTGTCGTATACGCCGCGCGTGGTGCAGGCGACCTACAGCCGCGGCGTGAACAACCTGCTGACGCTGTACGGCGGTGTACTCGCGAACGAGCACTACCGGAACGTCCTCGCGGGCGGCGCGTTCAACACGCCGCTCGGCGCGATGGCGCTCGACGTGTCCGGCGCGTTCACGTCGGCGCACGGCCAGCGGATGCGCGGCTCGAGCGTGCGCGTCACGTACAGCAAGACGATCGACGCGACGAACAGCAACCTGTCGGTGGCCGCCTATCGCTTCTCGTCGTCGGGCTACCTCGACTTCGGCAATGCGCTCGCGTTCGTCGACAACGCGAAACGCAACCTGACCGGCGCGGCGGCGCGGCCTGCGTGGCGCACGCGCAACCGCGTGTCGATCTCCGCCGCGCAGCAGTTCGGCGACCGCTGGGGCCAGCTCTACGTGAGCGGCTATACGCAGAACTACTGGTCGCGCGGCGGCACCGACACGCAGTTCCAGGTCAGCTACAACAATCGCTACCGCCAGTTCGACTACACCGTGGCGGTGAACCGCTCGCTCGCATCGGGCGGCAACGTCGACACGCAGGTGATGCTGAGCGTGTCGGTGCCGCTCGGGGCGAGCCAGCGGGCGCCGCGCCTGAGCGTCTACACCGCGCGCGACAGCCTGAACGGCTTCACGTCGACGGCGAACGCGACCGGCTTCGTCGGCGCGGCGAACGAGGGCAGCTACTCGGTTTCCGCGGCGCGCAACGCGGACGCGACGGTGGCGGGCACCGTGTCGGGCCAGTACCGGACGCCGGTCGCGACGCTGCAAGGCATGTTCGGCAAGGGCAGCGGCTACGGGTCGGGGTCGTTCGGGGCCAGCGGCACGATCGTCGCCCATCCGGGCGGCGTGACGGCCGCCCCGTATACGGCCGACACGATGGCCGTGGTCGCGGCGCCGTCCGCCGGCGGCGCGGCGGTGGCCGGGTACGGCGGCATCCGCCTCGACCGGCGCGGCTATGCGGTCGTCCCCTACCTGAACCCGTATCGCGTGAACCAGGTCGAGATCGATCCGCGCGGCCTGCCCGCCGACGTCGAACTGCAGACGACGAGCCAGCAGGTCGCGCCGCGCCAGGGAGCGGTCGTGATGCTGCGCTACCCGACGGTGACGGGGCGCCCGCTGCTGATCCATGCAACACCGCCGGCGGGCACGGAGCTGCCGTTCGGCGCGCCGGTGTTCGACGGGCGCGGCAACAGCGTCGGGATCGTGTCGCAGGGCGGGCAGATCTACGTGCGGATGGCAGAGCCGAGCGACACGCTGACGGTGAAATGGGGGCAGGCCGATGCGTGGCGCTGCTCGATCCGGGTCGCGTTGCCGCCGGTGGCGCGGCCGGCGATGCCGATCGGCATCGAGCGCATCGAGGCGCCCTGCGAACTGGAAACGAAACCCGCGGAAGCGTCCGGCGGCCCGGCGCGCACCGCGCCCGACACCCGGCGAAGCCCGGCAGGAGAATCGTGATGAAACAACGCCGAATGGTTTGCAACGCGCGCCCGCGCGAGCGCAACGGGAAACGCGCGCCCGGCGTCGGCGCGGCGCTCGGCACGCTGCTGCTGTGGGCAGCGGGCCTCGGCGCGGCGCACGCGGCCACGGCAACTTGCGTCAACACGTCGTCGTCGGAGCTCGGCCGGCTGCCGTCCTCGTTCAAGATCTCGGCGGACGCGCCGATCGGCACGGTGCTGTGGAGCAAGGAAGGCATCGAGATCGCCGCGGATTGCTGGATGAAAATCCCCGGCAGCGGCGGCGTCGAGGCCACGCTGTATCGCTGGACGGACGATCCCGACCTGACGGCCAACGGGCTCACGCTGTACGTGACCTACAACGGCGACCGGGGGCACGGCACCTCGTCGCTGCCGATGGGCACGACGATCAAGTCGTTCGGCAAGACGGCGGTCAAGGCGACGGTCGACGTCGAGCTGGTCAAGAGCGGGAAGACGCCGTCCGTCGCGGCGCCGTTTCCGTTGCTGTCGGTCCTGACCGTGCTGATCGGCGGCCCGAACAACTCGACCGCCGACGCGACGCGCTACCTGATGTACGGATTCGGCAACATCTCGTTCCAGCCGACGACCTGCAAGACGACCACCCCGTCGGTGGCCGTCGACCTCGGGACCCACATGATCACCGCGTCGTCGGGAATCGGGTCGGGCGCCGGCTCGACGTCGCCGTCGAAGGGTTTCGCGATCGGCGTGAGCTGCGATACCGGCGTGGCCGGCGCGTTCGAAGTCGACCTGCTGCTCGAAGGCACGGCGATCGACGCGTCGAATGGCGTGCTGGCGCTGTCGTCGAAGAGCACGGCCGGCGGCGTCGGCATCCAGCTCCTCAAGGGCGACGGCACGCCGGTCGAGCTCGGCACGCCGTGGAAGGTCAGCGATTCGCCGTCGGCGTCGGCGAACTTCACGGTGCCGCTGTCGGCGCGCTATTACCAGACCGGGGCGAAAGCGACGCCGGGCAGCGCGAACGGCTCGGCAACCTTCACGGTCACCTACAAGTAGCGGCCGCCGTCAGATCAGGCCGTTTTCGTACGCGTAGCGAATCAGGTGGATGTTCGTATCCGCCTGCAGCTTGCGCATCGCCGTGTATTTCTGCGTCGACACGGTGCTGACCGAGCGGCCGAGCTGCTTCGCGATGTCCTGCAGCGTATGCCCGGACGCGAACAGCCGCACGACGTCGAGCTCCCGGGCCGTGAGCGCCGCTTGCCGCCCGGGCGCGCACGCCTCGCCGCACGCGAGCGTCGCGCGGGCCGTCGGTGACAGGTAGCGCGTGCCGGACGCGTCGAGCCGCCGGCACGCGCGGACGATCTCGTCGATCGGGTCGTCCTTGCTGACGATCGCGGCCACCCCGAGCCGGAGCGCCGCCGCCAGCACGCTGGGGTTCGACTGCGCGGTGAACATCACGCACCGCATGCGCGGCGCGCTGCTGCGCAGCTTGCGCAGCAGCGGAAGCCCGTCGAGCGGCCGCTCGCCGCGGCTCATCGAATAATCGATCACGGCGATGTCGACCGGCGTCTTGATGAGTGCGGCAAGCAACGCGGTGCCGCTCCGGCAGGCATGCACGACACGAAAGGGCGGCGTCCATTGCAACAGGCGATCGAGTGATTCCAGTACCACGGGATGGTCGTCGGCAATGGCGACGGTTATTGATTTCATATCTCAAATTACCCTCATTTGAAAATGCCTTGATGAATATCAATGCGGCGGCGCTTTATTCGATGGCGCCGGCAAAAGCAAAGCGCGCTTTTTTAATTTGGTGCGCGAGTCATATGAATGAAGGCGCGATTATTTATGGATAAGCGCCTCGACCGTAAATGCTTCGCCCGAATATATCAAATGGAAAATCTCATAATCTGGCGCGAAATAATTCGGATACGGACGATTTTCATTTTCATAGAACTTGTCCTATTGCAGATCGAATAATTCGATCACCGTCTTAATGGCGCCAAATCGCCGGACCTCGCGCCCGGCCGGCCGGGCCGCCCGCCGGCTGCCTGCGGGGGCGGCCCCGGCCGGCAGCCGGATTGATGGAAAACCCCTAAAGGAATGACGGGTCCGCGAAAGGTTGCGGAAGGTTTCACGTCCCTATACTCGTTGCAACGATGCACGAAAGCATCGCGCCAGACCGATAACGACCGGAGACACCCCGATGCGACCCACCCTGCGCCACCTCGCCGTTGCAGCCAGCCTGACCTGCGCGTTCGCCGCCCATCCCGCCTTGGCGGCCGACGACGGCGGCAAGATCACGATCATGGTCGGCGGCATCGCGAAGCTGATCTACCTGCCGGCGCGCCTGACGCAGGAGCTCGGCTACTTCAAGGACGAAGGCCTCGACGTCGAGCTGCTGTCGCAGCCGGCCGGCGTCGACGCCGAGAACGAGCTGCTCGCGGGCGCGGTGCAGGGCGTGGTGGGCTTCTACGATCACACGATCGACCTGCAGAGCAAGGGCAAGGACGTGAAGGCGATCGCCGTGTTCGGCCAGGTGCCGGGCGAGGTCGAGATGGTGTCGACCAAGGCGGCCGGCTCGCTGAAGTCGATGGCCGACGTGAAGGGCAAGACGCTCGGCGTGACGGGCCTCGGCTCGTCGACCAGCTTCCTCACGCAATACCTCGCGCTGCAGCACGGCGTGCCGTCGACGCAATACACGATGCTGCCGGTCGGCGCCGACGCGAGCTTCATCGCCGCGATCAAGCAGGGCCGGATCGACGCCGGTATGACGACCGAGCCGACCGTGTCCGCGCTCGAGAAGATGGGCGACGCGAAGGTCCTGGTCGACATGCGCACGCTGGACGGCACGCGCGCCGCGCTGGGCGGCACCTACCCGGCCTCGAGCCTGTACGTGCAGTCGGCGTGGGCCGATGGGCACAAGGCGCAGGCGACGAAGCTCGCGCATGCGTTCGCGAAGACGATGCAGTTCATCCACACGCACAGCGCCGAGGAGATCGCCGCGAAGATGCCGGCCGACTACCAGAAGGACAAGGCGCTGTACGTGTCCGCGCTGAAGGCGTCGCTGCCGATGTTCACCGCCGACGCGAAGATGCCGGCCGACGGCCCGGCGACCGTGTTGAAGGTGCTGTCGGCGTTCAACCCGTCGGTGAAGGGCAAGCACATCGACCTCGCGCGGACCTACACCAACGAATTCGTTACCGCGAAGTAAGCGCCGGCGGCGGACGATCCCGCCGCCGCGCTCCCCCGTTCCGGCCCGGCTGACCGGCCCCGGCGCCGTTGCCACCAGCGGCGTCTTCCACACGCAGGACGAATGCGATGACCCAGGCAGTTTCACCGAGCACACCGGCGATCGAGTTTCGCAACGTGTCGTGCCGCTTCATCTCGCCGGAAGGCAAGGCAACCATCGCGCTGCGCGATTTCAGCATGAGCGTCGCGCGCGGCGAATTCATCGCGATCGTCGGGCCCACCGGCTGCGGCAAGTCGACGACGCTCAACATGATCACCGGGCTGCTCAAGCCCGCGTCCGGCGAAGTGCGCGTGATGGGCCGCCCGGTCGACGGGATCGACCCGCGCATCGGCTTCGTGTTCCAGGCCGACGCGGTGTTCCCGTGGCGCAACGTGATCGACAACGTCGCGGCAGGCCCCTTGTTTCGCGGCCGCTCGAAGGACGTCGCGTATGCGCAGGCCGAGGAATGGATCCGCAAGGTCGGCCTCGACAAGTTCGCGAAGCACTACCCGCACCAGCTGTCCGGCGGGATGCGCAAGCGC
The DNA here is from genome assembly GCF_004343775.1 of Burkholderia sp. SRS-46. Classification (GTDB taxonomy): domain Bacteria; phylum Pseudomonadota; class Gammaproteobacteria; order Burkholderiales; family Burkholderiaceae; genus Burkholderia. The sequence goes on from NZ_PTXL01000007.1 coordinate 329,959, forward strand.
GTCGCGCTCGCGCAGACCTTCATCAACCAGCCGGAAATCCTGCTGATGGACGAGCCGTTCTCCGCGCTCGACATGCAGACCCGCACGCTGATGCAGGACGAGCTGCTGCAGCTCTGGTCCGCGAACAAGGGCTCGGTGGTGTTCGTCACGCACGATCTGGAAGAGGCGATCGCGCTGGCGGACCGCGTATTCGTGCTGACCGCACGCCCCGCGACGCTCAAGCGCGTGTACGAGATCGACCTGCCGCGCCCGCGCGTCACGTCGGAGATTCGCTATCACCCGCATTTCATCGAGATTTCCAAGGACATCTGGCACGACCTGCGCGAAGAAGTGCAGATCGGCTGAACGCAGCAACAGGACAGAGCAAGGACAGGAGCATGACTGACATGACGCTTCCCACTTCCGCCATGAAAGCGGGCACGCTGGAAGACGAACAGCGCGCCGCGCAAACCCGGCTGCGCCGCCGCCGGCAACTGATCATCGGGCTGCGGATCGCCGTGCTCGTCATCGTGCTGGGCGGCTGGGAACTCGCCGCGCGGCTCAAATGGATCGATCCGTTCTTCTTCTCGATGCCGTCGCTGATCTACGCGCAGATCGTGGACTGGTTCGTGAACGGCACGTCGCAGGGCCCGTTGCTCACGCAGGTCTGGGTGACGCTCGAGGAAACCACGATCGGCTTCGTGATCGGCTCGGTGGCCGGCGTGATCTGCGGGATCGTGCTCGGCCGCAACAAGCTGATGGCCGACGTGTTCGGCCTGTACATCCAGATCGCGAACTCGATTCCGCGGGTCGTGCTCGGCTCGATCTTCGTGATCGCGCTCGGCCTCGGCATGGCGTCGAAGATCGCGCTGGCCGTCGTGATGGTGTTCTTCGTGGTGTTCGGCAATGCGTTCCAGGGCGTGCGCGAAGCGGACCGCTACCTGATCGCGAACGCGCAGATCCTCGGCGCGTCGCGCCGGCAGATCACCACGGCGGTCGTGATTCCGTCGGCGCTCAGCTGGATTCTCGCGAGCCTGCACGTGAGCTTCGGCTTCGCGCTGGTCGGCGCGGTGGTCGGCGAGTTCCTCGGCTCCAAGCAGGGCATCGGCCTGCTGATCTCCACCGCGCAGGGCGCGTTCAACGCAAGCGGCGTGTTCGCGGCGATGATCGTGCTGGCAGTGGTCGCGCTCGCCGCCGACTACCTGCTGACCTGGCTCGAGAAGCGGTTGCTGAAGTGGCGTCCGGCCGCGTTCTGAACGCCGCACGATCGAGTTCGACCCCGACCGCGCCTGAGGCCGCCCCGGCCCCGGCGCGGTTCGGCATTGAGAAAAAGGAGCGGGAACGAATGACGCACAGCCTACGCGGGCGGCTGCTCTGGTGGCTGCTGCTGCCGCTCGCGGCGTTCGTGCTGATCGCGGGCGCGATGTCGTACGACACCGCGCGGCGCACCGCCGACCTCGTGCAGGACAGCGCGCTCGTCGCGTCCGCGCGCACGATCGGCGAGGACGTCGAATGGCGCAACGGCTACCTGGCGGCCGACGTGCCGCCCGCCGCGCTGGAGATTTTCGAATCGCCGTCGCGCGATTCGGTGTTCTACAAGGTGATCGACGGCCACGGCCGGCTGCTCGCGGGCAATCCCGACCTCGACCTGCCCGCGCGGCACGGCGTCGAGCCGACGCTGTACCGCACCGCGCTCGACGGCATCGTGCTGCGCGCGGTCGCGTACGACCGCCAGCTGTACAACGAAGGCCAGGTGGAAACGGTGACGGTCGTGGTGGCGAAGACCACGCGCTCGCGCGGCGCGATGCTCGACACGATCTGGCGGCCGCAGCTCGTGCGGCTGTCGATGATGCTGCTGCTCGCGGTCGTGCTCGTGTATCTCGGCCTGACCTTCGAGCTGCGGCCGCTGATGAAGCTGAAGGACGACGTGGCCGACCGCGGGCCGATGGAGCTGGAACCGATCCGCCCCGAGCGGCTGCAGCACGAGCTGCGGCCGATCGTCGACGCGATCAACCAGTGCATCGCGCGGCTGAACACGCACACGGCGACGCAGCGGCGCTTCATCGCCGACGCCGCGCACCAGCTGCGCACGCCGATCGCGGTGCTCGACACGCAGATCCAGTACGCGCAGCAGCGCGAACGCGACGATCCGGAACTCACCGCGATGCTCGACAGCATGCAGCGCAGCAGCCGCAAGATGGCCGACGTGACCGACAAGCTGCTGCTGCTCGCGCACGCGGAGGCGACGCCGTCGACGCTGCTGACCCAGCGCGTCGATCTCGCCGCGGTGGTGTCGAGCGTGTTCGAGGAGACGATCGTGCTCGCGCAGCGGCGCAACATCGACCTCGGCGCCGAGCTCGGCGAGCAGCTCGACGTGACGGGCAGCGCCAGCCTGCTGACCGCGCTCGTGATGAACCTCGTCGACAACGCGGTACGCTATACGCAACCGGGCGGCTGCGTGACGGTCGCGGCGCGCCGCGACGGCGACACGGTCGTGCTCGACGTGATCGACGACGGCCCGGGCATTCCGGCGGAGGCGCGCCCGCACGTGTTCAAGCGCTTCTACCGCGTGTCGAGCGACACCGAAGGCTCGGGCCTCGGCCTCGCGATCGTGCGCGAGATCGCGCAGGCGCATGGCGGGATGGCGTCGCTCGCGCCGGGGCCCGGCAACCGCGGGGTGGTCGTGACGGTGCGGCTGCCTGCGTATGTTTGAAGAGAACGTTTAATGAAACTCCTGCTGGTCGAAGACAACGCCGAACTCGCACACTGGATCGTGAACCTGCTGCGCGGCGAGGATTTCGCGGTCGACAGCGTCGGCGACGGCGAAGGCGCCGACGCGGTGCTGAAGACCGAGCACTACGACGCGGTGCTGCTCGACATGCGGCTGCCCGGCATCAGCGGCAAGGAGGTGCTCGCGCGCCTGCGGCGCCGCAACGACAACGTGCCGGTGCTGATGCTGACCGCGCACGGCTCGGTCGACGACAAGGTCGACTGCTTCGGCGCGGGCGCCGACGATTACGTGGTGAAGCCGTTCGAGTCGCGCGAGCTGGTCGCGCGGATCCGCGCGCTGATCCGCCGCCAGGCGGGCGTCGGCGCGACCCAGCTGGTGTGCGGCGACCTCGTCTACGCGTTCGGCACGCGCGAATTCCGCTGCCACGACGTGCCGCTCGCGCTGCGCCGCCGCGAGCACGCGATCCTCGAGACGCTGATGCTGCAGCAGAACAAGACCGTGTCGAAGGCACGGCTGATGGACAGCGTGTTCGCGCTCGACGACGAGCCGAGCGCGGACGCGATCGACATCTACATCCACCGGCTGCGCAAGCACCTCGCGCTCAGCACGGCCGAGATCATCACGCTGCGCGGGCTCGGCTACATCCTGCGCGCGAAGACTGCGCAGGGCTGACGCCGCGCCCCCCCGGCCTGCCGCCTGGGCGGCAGCGCGTGCGTGCGCCCGTGCGTTTTCGCCGGCCGCCCGCTCCCACTGTTGTATTCACGCACACGCGGCAGGCTTGCGCGGGTGGCGCGAATCCCCCGCTCTGCCCCGTCCACACGGCCTCGGGCGCCCTTCAAGCCAATGTGATCGCAGTCGTTCGGTGTTTTCACCGATCCGATCCGCCACCTCGCGAAAGCGGCGCGAAGGATTGCACACCCTACGATGCTAGGCGTCGGTCATCTCGCAGGGGCCGGCAGGACACGGCATACATTACGTACTGCCAACAAGCGAATTTCAATGCGGCAGCTCGGAGGAGACGATCTTGAAACGAAAATACCTGGCCCTTTCCATCGCGGCGGGGCTCTGCGCCGCGACCCAGGCGCACGCGCAGTCGAGCGTGCAGCTCTATGGCCTGATGGACCTGAGCTTTCCCACCTACCGCACGCACGCCGACGCCAACGGCAAGCACGTGATCGGCATGGGCAACGACGGCGAGCCGTGGTTCAGCGGCAGCCGCTGGGGCCTGCGCGGCGCCGAGGACATCGGCGGCGGCACCAAGGTGATCTTCCGGCTCGAAAGCGAATTCGTGGTCGCCAACGGCCAGATGGAAGACGAAGGCCAGATCTTCGACCGCGATGCGTGGGTCGGGATTCAGGACGACCGCTTCGGCAAGCTGACGGCCGGCTTCCAGAACTCGATCGCGCGCGATGCAGCGGCCATCTACGGCGACGCCTACGGCACCGCGCAGCTGACCACCGAGGAAGGCGGCTGGACCAACTCGAACAACTTCAAGCAGATGATCTTCTACGCGGCCGGCCCGACCGGCACGCGCTACAACAACGGCCTCGCGTGGAAGAAACTGTTCAGCAACGGCATCTTCGCCAGCGCCGGCTACCAGTTCAGCAACTCGACCAGCTTCGCGACCGGCTCCGCGTACCAGGTCGCGCTCGGCTACAACGGCGGGCCGTTCAACGTGTCGGGCTTCTACAGCCACGTGAACCACAACGGCTTCAGGAACCAGACGTTCTCGGCGGGCGGCAACTACACGTTCAGCATCGTGCGCCTGAATGCCGGCTACTTCCGCTACAACGGCGACCAGGGCGCGCTCGGCCAGCGTCACGACAATGCGTGGACCGTGTCGATGAAGATCGCGCCGCAGGGCCCGCTCGACTACGAGCTCGGCTACCAGCAGATGCGCATCAAGAACGCCGCGTACAACGCGGACGGCTTCACGCCGAACGCGAACCTCGGCGCGTTCAGCCTGACCAACGGCGTCGGCAACGGCTTCAAGGAAACGCTCTACGGCTCGATCTTCTATCACCTGAGCAAGCGCACCGAGGTCTACCTGGCCGGCGACTACATGAAGCTGCACGGCGGCTACAAGGTGTCGTCGACGTTCGGCTCGAACAACCAGCTCGAGCTGACCACCGGCATCCGCACTCGCTTCTGACCCCGCGCGGGCATCCGCCCGCGTGTCTCGTTCCCGATTCTCCATGCTGGGCACGTCGGCGCACCGCGCCGTCCGTGCCCTTTTTTTATGGCGCCCGATCGGCCCGTCGGGCCGTTCGCTGCGACAACCGGCCCGAAACCGCGCGGCGCCCGCCCGGCGGGCGATCCGGCCCGATCGGGCGATTTGCGGCCCGGTTCGGCGCGACTCGGCGCTTGACCTGCGCCGACCGACTCGCTAGCGTTTCGGGTTCGCCCGCGGCGGCCCCCTCCCCGGCCGCCGGCGCCGCGACAGCGCCCGACGCCCGGGCGCGGCGCGGACGGGCCCAGGATGGAAAAGGACGATGCAGAAACTCGATGCGGCCAGCCCGCAGGCGATGTCGACGGATTTCACCGCCGACAACGTCGCGCGCCTGAAGGCGCTGTTCCCCGAACTCGTGACCGAAGGCCCTGACGGCGCGTCGGTCGACGTCGACGCGCTGAAGGCGCTGGTCGGCGATCGCACGGTCGGCGACGCCGACGAAAAATACGGCTTCCACTGGCACGGCAAGCGCCGCGCGCGGCAGGCCGCGCTCACGCCGTCCACCGGCACGCTGCGGCCCTGCCCGGCCGACAGCGTCGCGTGGGACGACACCCGCCATCTCGTGATCGAGGGCGACAACCTCGACGTGATGAAGCTGCTGCACAAGAGCTACGCGGGCAAGGTCAAGCTGGTCTACATCGATCCGCCGTACAACACCGGCAGCGATTTCGTCTACCCGGACGACTTCAGCGACAGCCTGCGCCACTACCTGGCCGTCACGGGCCAGACCGAAGGCGGCGTGAAGCGCAGCACCAACACCGAGGCGAACGGCCGGTTCCACACCGACTGGCTGAACATGATGTACCCGCGGCTGAAGCTCGCGCACGCGCTGCTGTCCGACGCCGGCGTGATCGCCGTGCACATCGACGAGCACGAGGTGCACGCGCTGGTGCTGATGCTGCGCGAGATCTTCGGCGAGGAGAACGAGCTCGGTGTGGCCGTGTGGGACAAGCGCAACCCGAAGGGCGACGCGCGCGGCGTCGCGTACCAGCACGAATCGCTCGTGCTGTTCGCGCGCAACGCGGAGGCGCTGCATGAAGCGACGCCGCTGAAGCGGCCGAAGCGCAACGCGCAGCGCATGCTCGACGCCGCGTACGACCTCGTGCGCCGCAGCGGCACCGCCACCGACGCCGCGCAGGCGTACCGCGCATGGGTCAGGACGCAGACCGGCCTGTCCGGCGGCGAGCTGATGTACGACCGGCTGTCGGCCGACGGGCGCGTGTACCGCCTCGTGTCGATGGCGTGGCCGAACAAGAAGAAGGCGCCGGACGAATACTTCGTGCCGCTCGTGCACCCGGTTACGGGCAAACCGTGCGCGATGCCGGAGCGCGGCTGGCGCAACCCGCCCGCGACGATGCAGGCGCTGCTCGAGCGCGGCCTGATCGAATTCGGCGCGGACGAGACCACGCAGCCGCAGCGGATCTACTACCTCGACGAGAACATGTACGAGAACGTGCCGTCGGTGCTGCCGTTCGCGGGCTCCGACGACGCGCTGCTGAAGGCGCTCGGCGTGCCGTTCGAGCAGCCGAAGCCGGTCGACTTCGCGTCGGCCGTGATCGGCTGGTGCACGCGCGGCGACGACATCGTCGTCGACTGCTTCGCGGGCTCCGGCTCCACCGGCCACGCGGTGATGCAGCTCAACGCGACCGATGGCGGCGCACGCCGCTACGTGCTGGTGCAGCTGCCCGAGCCGCTCGACCGGCACGACAAGACGCAGCAGGCCGCGGCCGACTTCTGCGCGAAGCTGAAGAAGCCCGCGACGCTCGCCGAGCTGACCAAGGAGCGCCTGCGCCGCGCCGCGCAGCAGGTCGCGCGCGACTACCCCGAAAGCTATGGCGACCTCGGTTTCCGCGTGTACCGGCTCGACACGACCAACGTGATCGAGTGGGATCCGCGCCGCGACGATTTCGACCATGCCCTCTTCGCCTCCGTCGAGCACGTGAAGACCGGCCGCAGCGACGACGACCTGCTCGCCGAGCTGACGCTGAAGCTCGGCCTCGACCTGTGCACGCCGGTCACGCATCACGCGGTGGCCGGCAAGACGGTGCACCTGATCGGCCAGACGGTGGTCGCGTGCTTCGACGCGCGCGTCACGCGCGACGACGCCGAGCCGCTCGCCGAAGGAATCGTCGCGCTGCTCGACGCGCACGGCACGACGCGCGACGTCACCTGCCTGTTCCGCGACAGCGGCTTCGCCGACGACGTCGCGAAGCTCAATCTCGCCGCGCTGCTCGAGCAGCACGGCGTGAAGCGCGTGCGGAGCCTGTGATGCGGCTGCATTTCGAAGCGGATCTCGACTACCAGCGCGAGGCGATCGACGCCGTCTGCGACCTGTTCCGCGGCCAGGAGGCCTGCCAGGGCGACTTCAGCGTGCTCGCGAACGCGGCGCCCGGCACCTCGGCGAGCGCGCAGGCGGCGCTCGGCTTCGCGCTGTCGGAGCGCGGCGTCGGCAACCGGCTGTCGATCACCGACGACGCGCTCGCGCGCAACCTCGCCGACGTTCAGCTGCGCGGCGGCCTGCCGCCGTCGGGCGACCCGGCCTCGCGCGATTTCACGGTCGAGATGGAGACCGGCACCGGCAAGACCTACGTCTACCTGCGCACGGTGTTCGAGCTGAACCGCCGCTACGGCTTCACGAAGTTCGTGATCGTCGTGCCGTCGGTCGCGATCAAGGAAGGCGTGCACAAGACGCTCCTGATCACCGAGGACCATTTCCGCGGCCTGTACGCGGGCGTGCCGTACGACTACTTCCTGTACGACTCCGCGAAGCTCGGCCAGGTGCGCCACTTCGCGGCGAGTGCGACGATCCAGATCATGGTGATGACGGTGGCCGCGATCAACAAGCGCGACGTCAACAACCTGTACAAGGACAGCGAGAAGACCGGCGGCGAGAAGCCGATCGACCTGATCCGCGCGACGCGCCCGATCGTGATCGTCGACGAGCCGCAGAGCGTCGACGGCGGCCTCGAAGGGCGCGGCCGCGAAGCACTGGCGGCGATGGACCCGCTGTGCACGCTGCGCTATTCGGCGACGCACGTCGACCGGCACCACATGGTGTACCGGCTCGACGCGGTCGACGCGTACGAGCGCAAGCTCGTCAAGCAGATCGAGATCGCGTCGGCGATCGTCGAGGATGCGCACAACAAGCCGTACCTGCGGCTCGTCGGCGTGTCGAACCGGCGCGGCGCGATCAGCGCGCGCGTCGAGCTCGACGTCGCGACGGCGGCCGGCGTGAAGCGCCAGATCGCGTCCGTGACCGACGGCGACGAGCTCGAACGCGTGACGAAGCGCGCGCTGTATGAGGGGCTGCGGATCGGCGAGGTGCAGGCGGCCAAGGGCGCCGAATACATCGAGCTGCGCCATCCGGCCGGCGAGGCGTTCCTGTCGCTCGGCGAGGCGTACGGCGACATCGACACGCTCGCCGTGCAGCGCGAGATGATCCGCCGCACGATCCGCGAGCACCTGGACAAGGAGTTGCGGCTCTCCGAGCGCGGCGTGAAGGTGCTGTCGCTGTTCTTCGTCGACTCGGTCGAGCGCTACCGCAAGTACGACGCGAACGGCGCGCCCGTGAAGGGCGACTACGCGCTGATCTTCGAAGAGGAATACGCGCGCGCGGCGCGCGTGCCCGCGTATCGCGCGCTGTTCGACGGCGTCGACGTCGCGCGCGAGATCGAGGCGGCGCACAACGGCTACTTCTCGATCGACCGCAAGGGCGGCTGGACCGACACCAGCGAAAGCAGCGCCGCGAGCCGCGAGAACGCCGAGCGCGCGTACGGGCTGATCATGCGCGAGAAGGAAGCGCTGCTGTCGTTCGACACGCCGCTGAAGTTCATCTTCTCGCACTCGGCGCTGAAGGAAGGCTGGGACAACCCGAACGTGTTCCAGATCTGCACGCTGCGCGACATCCAGACCGAGCGCGAGCGCCGCCAGACGCTCGGCCGCGGGCTGCGGCTCGCGGTCGACCAGGACGGCGAACGGGTGCGCGACCCGGGCGTGAACACGCTCACCGTGATCGCGACCGAGCGCTACGAGAGCTTCGCGGAGAACCTGCAGAAGGAAATCGAGGCCGACACGGGCATCCGCTTCGGGATCGTCGAGGAACACCAGTTCGCGGCGCTCCCGGTGCGCGAAGGCGACGACGGCCCCGCGCACGCGCTCGGCATCGAGCTGTCGCGCGTGCTGTGGACCCACCTGCACGAACAGGGCTACATCGACGCGCAGGGCAAGGTGCTCGACCGGCTGAAGGACGCGCTGCGGCAGAGCGCGCTCGTGCTGCCGGACGCGTTCGAGACGCTGCGCGCGGCGGTGGTCGCGACGCTGCGCAAGCTGTCCGGCCGCTTCGCGGTGCGCAACGCGGACGAGCGCCGCGAGATCGCGCTGCGCCGCGACGCGTCGGGCAAGGCGGTGGTGCTCGGCGGCGCGTTCCGCGCGCTGTGGGATCGCATCAAGCATCGCACCGTGTACCGCGTGCAGTTCGACAACGCGAAGCTCGTGCAGGATTGCGCGGCCGCGCTGCGCGACGCGCCCGACGTGGCGCGCGCGCGGCTGCAGTGGCGCAAGGCCGAGATCGACATCGGCAAGGCCGGCATCGAGGCGATCGAGGTGGCGGGCGCCGGCACGGTGCTGATCGACGAAGGTGCACTGCTGCTGCCCGACCTGCTCACCGAGCTGCAGGACCGCACGCAGCTCACGCGCCGCTCGCTCGCGACGATCCTCGCGGACAGCGGCCGGCTCGACGATTTCCGGCTCAACCCGCAACAGTTCATCGCGCTGGCGGCCGATGCGATCAACCGCTGCAAGCGGCTCGCGCTCGTCGACGGGATTGCGTACCGCAAGCTCGGCGACCGCCACGTGCACGCGCTCGAATCGTTCGAGAGCGAGGCGCTGACGGGCTACCTGCGCAACCTGCGCACGGACGCGCGCAAGGCGATCCACGAAGCGGTGGTGTGCGAGACGGACGCCGAGCGCGCGTTCGCCGATGCGCTCGAGGCGCACGACGCGGTGAAGCTGTATGCGAAGCTGCCGCGCTGGTTCGACGTGCCGACGCCGCTCGGCAGCTATCACCCGGACTGGGCCGTGCTGGCGGAACAGGATGGCGACGCGTGCCTGTACTTCGTCGTCGATACGCCGCGCAGTGCCGACGACGATGCGCCGCGCGAGCACGAACGCGCGAAGCTCGCGTGCGGCGACGCGCATTTCCGCGCGCTCGCGGACGGCGATGCGCCGGCGCGGTACGTGCGGGCGCACAGCGTCGACGCGCTGTTCGCGCGCACCGCGCAGGCGGCCGACGCGGGCTGACCCGCCGCGCGGCGCGGGCCGATGCTCGCGCCGCGCCGGCGGCGACATCCGCCCGCCGGCCGCGCCATCGCGGCCGTCATGATGCGCCGCAGCAATCCGGCGCGCTTCCCCCTTTCGATCCTTTCCCGCGCCCCCTCCTCGCGTATCGCCGGCGGGGCGAATGCTTGCAGCCGCAAGCGGTATTCCGTTCCGGTTACGCCTCGTTGCAAATTTGGAGCGCCGGAACAGCCGGCCGGCACTATGCTCCCGGCACCCACACGAAAAAACGAAGGAGGGGGGGATCCATGAAAAACCTGTTCAAGGCATTGGCCTGCTCGTCCGTCCTGTCGCTCGCGCTCGTCGGCTGCGGCGGCGGCGATGGCGGCGGCAGCAGTACCCAGACCGGCACGCTGCACGTCGCGATGACCGACGCGCCCGCTTGCGGCTTCGACCACGTGTTCGTCACCGTGTCCCAGGTTCGCGTGAACATGAATGCGAACGCCGGCGACAACGACGGCGGCTGGTCGACCGTCACGCTGCCGACGCCGCAGAGAATCGACCTCCTGTCGCTGACCAACGGCGCGCTCGCCGACCTCGGCCAGACCGCGCTGCCGGCCGGCCAGTACCAGCAGGTCCGCCTCGTGCTCGCGCAGAACCAGGGCAACACGCTCGCGAACTCGATCGTGCCGACCGGCGGCACCGAGCAGCCGCTCGCGACGCCGAGCGCGACGCAAAGCGGCTACAAGATCATCACGCCGTTCACCGTCCAGCCGAACACGCTCGTCGATCTCGTGCTCGACTTCAACGCGTGCAAGTCGATCGTGCAGCGCGGCAACGGCACGTTCGCGCTGAAGCCGGTCGTGACCGCGACGCCGACGGTCGTGAGCGGCGCGATCTCGGGCTACGTCGCGCTGGCCGAAGCGGGCGCGACCGTCTATGCGGAACAGGGCGGCAAGGTCGTGCGCGGCACGGTGGCCGACGGCACCGGCAAGTTCGTGCTGTCGCCGCTGATCCAGAGCGCGACGCAGGGCAACTACGACGTGGTGATCGTGCAGAACAACGTCGCGTCGGGCATCGTGCGCTCGGTGCCGGTGGTCGTGAACACGAGCACCGCGGTGTCGACGTCGAACGTGCCGATCGCGCTGCCGGCGTCCGCGATGGGCAACGTCAGCGGCACCGTGACGGCCAGTGCGAGCGCACTGGTGCGCGCGCTGCAGACGATCGATGCGAATGCATACGAGATCAAGGCGGTCAACGCGAACCTCGACACCGGCACGTACGCGCTGTCGCTGCCGACGGCCGCGCCGATCGTCGGCACGTACACGGGTTCGCTGCCGGTCCCGCTGGCCGCGGTGCCGGCGGCCGCGGGCCAGTACACGATCGAGGCGGATGCGGCATCGGGCGCGACGCAGGCGACGAACGTCAACGCCGCGACGAATCCGACGAACGTCAACTTCGCGTTCTGACGACGGCGCGCGGCGGATGCCGACGCGCTGACCGGAGAGGGCCCGGGCGGCCCTCTCCTTCATTCCTGGAGAACGAAGTGAAGAAAGGGGTTATCGCGCTGCTGACGGCAGCCGGATTGTTGAGCGTGCTGAGCGGATGTGCGGTCTACGTGCCGGGCGCGCCGGTCGTGGTCGCGCCGCAAGGCGGCCCGGGCAACGGCTTTTGCCCGCCGGGGCAGGCCAAGAAAGGCAACTGCTGAGCGTTTCGCTCAGCCATGAGAAAGAGCGCCCGCGGGCGCTCTTTTCTTTTGGTGCGCAGCCTGACGTTACAGCGTGTGGCCGAACGCGTTGCGCTTGTCGTGGTGCGTATGCGTGGTCGCGTGCGCGGTGTGGCCATGCGTATGGCCGTGGCCCGGCTGCGCGCCCGCGCGGCCGGCGATCGTGCTGGAGCGGTCGGCTGCGCGTGAGAGGCCCTTGTCGCGGTCGCCGGCGTGGATGCCGTTCGAGTTCGACAGCGCCTCGCCGCTCATGTGGCCGCCCGACAGGCCGCCGGCATTGCCGCCGCTGCCGCCCGCGCCGTGACCGCCGCCGTTCCCTCCTCCGTTACCGCCTGCCGCCGCGTGGGCCGAAACCGCGCCGAGCGCGAGACATGCCGCTGCGAGCACGGACAGGTAGCGTTGTCGTTTCATCGTTTGCTCCTTGGAGCGCATTGAGATGATTCATTGTACGAACGCGCCGGAGCGCGGCCACCGCGCGTTGTAAGTATTCGTAACGCCGCATTCGGCGCGCATTGATCAGACCAATAGGCGCCCCGAGCCAGCCTCGACGGCAGTTGAAACGGATTCCGCCCGGCGCGACACTGGTGCTGCCTGTCCGGGACCGGCCCCATGCCGGCGATCGACCTTCAGGATGGCGTATCCGACCCCGCCCGTGCGGCGCGTCATGGAGCTCCGATGGAATCGAACACCGCCGTGTCGCCCCGCCCCGCGATCCCCCGCACCGTGTGGGCGCTGGGGTTCGTCAGCCTGCTGATGGACGTGTCGTCGGAGCTCGTGCACGCGCTGCTGCCCATCTACCTCGTGACGATGATGGGGATGAGCGTCGCCGCGCTCGGCGTGCTCGAGGGCGCGGCCGAGGCGACCGCGCTGCTCGTGCGGATCTTCTCCGGCGCGATCAGCGACTGGCTCGGACGCCGCAAGGTGCTGCTGCTCGCCGGCTACGGGCTCGCCGCGCTGACGAAGCCGCTGTTTCCGCTCGCGCAGGGGCCTGGCCTCGTGATCGCCGCGCGGCTCGTCGACCGCTTCGGCAAGGGCATCCGCGCCGCGCCGCGCGACGCGCTCGTCGCCGACGTCGCCCCGCCCGAGATTCGCGGCGCGTGCTACGGGCTGCGGCAGTCGATGGATACCGTCGGCGCGGTGGGCGGCCCGCTGCTCGCGATCGCGCTGATGTTCGCGTTCGCGGACCAGATCCGCACGGTGCTGTGGTTCGCGTCGATCCCCGCGTTCGCGACGCTCGCCGTGCTGCTGTTCGGCGTGCGCGAACCCGAAGCCGCGCGGGCCGGTGCGGCACGCCCGTTCCGCTCGCCGCTCGACCGGCGCGCGCTGCGGCTGTTTTCCGGCCGCTACTGGTTCGTCGTCGCGATCGGCGCGACCTTCACGCTCGCGCGCTTCAGCGAGGCGTTCCTCGTGCTGCGCGCGCAGCAGACCGGCATGGACGTCGCGTGGGTGCCGTCGGTGATGGTCGTGATGAGCGCCGCGTATGCGCTGTCCGCGTATCCGGTGGGCGTCGTGTCGGACCGGCTCGACCGGCGCGCGCTGCTCGCGATCGGCATGGCGCTGCTGATCGGCGCGGACCTGCTGCTCGGCGCACGCGCCGACGTCGCGACGGTGCTGACCGGCGTCGCGGTGTGGGGGCTGCACATGGGGTTCACGCAGGGGATTCTCGCCGCGATGGTCGCCGATACCGCGCCGGCCGAATGGCGCGGCACCGCGTTCGGGCTGTTCAATCTCGCGGCCGGGCTGGCGATGCTGCTGGCGAGTGTGATCGCCGGATGGGTATGGCAGCGTTTCGGCGCGCCGGCGATGTTCCATACCGGCGCGGCGATCGTGCTCGTGCCGCTCGCGATGTGCGCATTCGCGCCGGGACGGGGGGCGGACTGACGCGCACGGGCGTCGGAACGATGCGAGCGGCGACGCGCCTGGCGCCGCCGCTCGCGGCCCGCACGGCGCGAAGCCGTGCGAGGGTGACGGACTTACTGCGCCGGCGGCGTGCCCTGCGCGGCGGCCCGGCGTTGCGCGGCCTGCTCCTCCGCGTGCTTCTTCGCCATGTGATGGCCGACGATGCAGCCGCCGACCGCGCCGACCACCGCATGGTGGCCCGCGTAGTGGCCGGCGACGCCGCCGACGACCGCGCCCTTCATGCAGCCCGCCGCATGCGCGCTGCCGATCGTGGCGAGCGCCACGCCGGCGGCGAGCGCCCAGTGCCTGATGTGTCGTTTGGTGGTCATGCGATCACGCTCCTCGTCGTTGTTCATTGGCCGGGATCAGTTCCAGCGGCCGCGATCGCGCCATTCGTGTTCCCGCCACGCGTGCTCGCGCCATTCATGGCGACGCCACTCGCGTTCGCGCCATTCGCGCTCACGCCAGCCGTCGTAGCGATAGCCGACCGGCGCATACGTCACCGGCGGCGCATAGACCACCGGCGGCGGCGGCGCATACACCGGAGCCGGTGCCGCATAGACGCCCGGCACGCCGATGCCGACTGCCACGTCGACGTGCGCCGATGCGGCGCCCGACGCCGCCAGTACCGCGATACCGAGAACTGCACCGAGAAGTTTCCTGTTCATCTCGAACTCCCTGCACTCGACGTGCTTCCAGTGAATACGGTTCGGAGTGTAGGCAGGGGTCGTCGACACAGGTGAAACGGGTCTGCGAGACTGGTAACGGGTGTTTACGGTCGCCGCAAGCGCGGTGCGGTGCGGTGCGCGATGCATGCCGGCACCGGCACGCATCGCACCCGGCCGCACACCGTCACGCGCGAATGTCGCCCGGGCTGCGCAGCCAATGCACGCTGAACAGCTGCGCGTCGTCGGTCCACACGGTGTCGGGCTCGAAGCCCGCGCGCCGCGCGATCGCGTGAAACCCGTCGACAGTGAACTTGTACGAGTTCTCGGTATGAATGCGCTCGCCGGCCTCGAAGCGGAACGTACGGCCGCACACGCGCACGCTCTGCGTCCGCTGGCTGACGAGATGCATCTCGATGCGCTGCTGATGCGCATCGTAGAACGCGTGATGCTCGAAGGCGTCGAGGTCGAAGTCCGCGCCGAGCTCGGCGTTCGCGCGCGCGAGCAGGTTCAGGTTGAAGGCCGCCGTCACGCCCTGCGCGTCGTTGTATGCGTCGTGCAGCGTCGCTTCGTCCTTCACGAGATCCGCCCCGACCAGCAAGGCGCCGCCGCGCAGCAGCCGCGCCGCGTCGCGCAGGAACGCGTCGGCTTCGTCCGGGGAAAAATTGCCGATCGTCGAACCGGGAAAGAAGCCGATGCGGCGGCGCGGCTCGGCCGCCAGCGCGGCGAGCTGCTCGGCCCTCGTGTAGTCGGCCGCGAGCGGCGCGACGTCGAGCCACGGATACGCGGCGCGCAGCCGCGCGGCCGCGTCGTGCAGGTAGTCGGCGGAAATGTCGACCGGCACGTAGCGCGCGGGCGCGCGTTCCGCGGAAAACGCATCGAGCAGGATGCGGATCTTCGCGAGCGAGCCCGCGCCGAACTCGACGATGTCCGCGTGCGGGCCGACGCGCCGCACGATGTCGGTCGCGTGCGCGCGCAGGATGCCGAGCTCGGTGCGCGTCGGGTAGTACTCCGGCAGCGCGCAGATGCGGTCGAACAGCTCGGAGCCCGCCGCATCGTAGAAGTATTTCGGCGGGATGCTGCGCGGCCGGCGCGACAGCCCGTCGATCAGGTCGCGCTCGAACGCGCTCGGCCGCGGGTCGCGGGCTGCTTGCATGCCGCCGCTCGGGGCGGCCAGATCAGACGTCTCTCGCAAGTCGGACTCCCGTGAATTGCCAGCGCGCGGCCGGCGGAAAGAAATTGCGGTACGTCGGCCGCCCGTGGCCCGGCGGCGTCGCGATGCTGCTGCCGCGCAGGACCTGCTGGCCGACCATGAACTTCCCGTTGTATTCGGCGGCCACGCCCGCGAGCGGCCGGAAGCCCGGATACGGTTCGTACGACGAGCGCGTCCACTGCCACACGTGGCCCGTCATCTGCCGGATGCCGTCCGCGCCGTACGCGGCTTCCCATTCGAATTCGGTCGGCAGCCGCGCGCCGGCCCATTCGGCATACGCGGCCGCTTCGTAGAAGCTCACGTGGCACACCGGCGCGTGGGGTGCGAGCGGCTCCACGCCGTGCAGCCCGAATGCCTGCCACGCGTGGTGAGGCGGCGTGTCGTGCGGCGCGGCCTCGCCGTCGCGCGGCACCCAGTACGCGGGCGCGCACCAGCCGTCGCGCTGCACCGTCGCCCAGCCGTCCGACAACCAGAATTCGGCGCGCGCATAGCCGCCGTCGGCGATGAACGCGGCGAAGTCCGCGTTGGTCACGAGACGATCCGCGATCTCGTACGGCCGCACGAGCGCGGTGTGCCGCGGCCGCTCGTTGTCGAACGAAAAGCCGTTGCCGTCATGGCCGATCTCGACGAGCCCGCCCGGCTGGCGCAGCCAGCGCAGCGCGCCGGCTTCGTCGTGCGACGCAATGCTGTCGCCGGAGCCTGGCCGGAACGCCGGCAGCAGCGGGTTGCACGAGAACGCATGCAGCATGTCGGTCACGATCAGCTCCTGGTGCTGCTGCTCGTGATGCAGGCCGAGTTCGATCTCCGGCGCAATCGTCTCGAGCAGCGCCGCATCCGCGTTCGCGATCGCGTGCAGCAATGCTTCGTCGACGTAATGGCGATACGCGCGCACCTCGTCGAGCGACGGGCGCGTCAGCAGCCCGCGCTGCGGCCGCGGATGGCGCGGCCCGAGCGATTCGTAGTACGAGTTGAAGAGGAACTGGAAAGCGTCGTCGAACGGCGCGTAGCCCGCGACGCGGCGCATCAGCACGACCGTCTCGAAGAACCACGTGGTGTGCGCGAGATGCCACTTGGTCGGGCTCGCGTCGGGCATCGACTGCACGGCCTGGTCTTCGGCGGACAGCGTCGCCGTGAGTTCGACGCTGCACGCGCGCACGTCGCGGTAGCGGCGCTGAAGCTGGGATGCAAGGAGGCTCATCGGTTTACCGTCCACGTCGCGATTAGCTGCGTTGCCGGAAAAGGAAGCCCCGCGCTCGATGCGCGCGACTGATGCGACCTGCGATGCTGCGACGGGCGATTCGGCGCTGGCACTGCGCCGTGCCGCTGATTCGGCGTCACTTCGTCCGCCCGTGCAGAGGAGTATGGCCCAGAAATGTGAATGTCGCGAACCGCGCGTGGACGGAAACCGCGCCGCAAGAAAAATGAAAGCAGGCGGCCATGCCGCTCGTGACGCGCTTGTGACGGACGCATGACGCGCCGGTTTGTACGACGAACGGCCACCCGCGCAAAAAAATTTGCCGCGCATGTCACACGCGCGGGGGGCTCGCTCGTCATGTCATCGGAACCCAACCCAGGAGATGAAACCATGACTGCCAAACTCGACCCGTTCGCCGCCGCCCCGTCGCTGATGAAGAGCTGGATGAGCACGTCGATCGCCGCGGCCGCGAGCCTCGAGCCGACCCTGATCGAGCTGGTCAAGATCCGCGCATCGCAGATCAATGCGTGCGCCAACTGCATTAACATGCACACGGTCGAGGCGCGCGCGAACGGCGAAACCGAGCAGCGCCTGTACCTGCTGTCCGCGTGGCGCGAAGCGCCCTGCTACACCGATCGCGAGCGCGCGGCGCTCGGCTGGACCGACGCGTTGACGCGCCTGTCGGAAGGCCGCGCGCATGCCGATGCATACGACGCGCTCAACGCGCACTTTACCGAGGAGGAACAGGTGAAACTCACGCTGATGATCAACGTGATCAACGGCTGGAACCGTCTCGCCGTCGGCTTCGGCATGTGGGTCGACCCGGCCGCGGCCAAGGCGGCAGCCTGATGACCGACCACGACCCGGCGGCGGACGCGGCCGCGAGCTTCGACCCGCTGCGCCGCACGCTCGTGCGCGTCGCGTACCGGATGCTCGGCTCGGTCGCCGATGCGGAGGACATGGTGCAGGAGGCGTTCATCCGCTGGATGGACGTCGAGCGCGGCGAGGTGCGCGTGCCCGAGGCGTTCCTGCGCCGCATGGTGATGCGGCTGTGCCTCGACCAGCTGAAATCGGCGCGGCACCAGCGCGAAACCTACATCGGCCCGTGGCTGCCCGATCCCGTCGTCGAGGAGGACGAACAGGAGGACGTCACGCTGCCGCTGATGCTCGCGCTCGAGCGCCTGTCGCCGCTCGAACGCGCGGCGTTCCTGCTGCACGACGTGTTCGGGCTGGAATTCGACGAGGTGGCCGCGACCATCCGGCGCGAGCCGGCCGCGTGCCGGCAGCTCGCCGCGCGGGCGCGCGCGCACGTGCGTGAGGCGCGGCCGCGCTTCAAGGTGGAGAAGCAGCGCGGCATCGAAATTGCCGAGGCATTCTTCGCCGCGTCGCGCAGCGGCGACATGCGCGCGCTCGGCGCGCTGCTCGCCGAGGACGTGAGCCTGCATGCGGACGGCGGCGGCAAGCGCCCGGCCGCGAACCGGCCGATCTTCGGCTTCGACGGCGTGATGCGGGTGCACGAGACCCTTGCCGCGCTGTTCAGCAGGCAGGGCTCGACGCTCGTGCACGCGGGCTTCGTCAACGGCCTGCCCGGCTTCGTCACGCTCGAAGCCGACGGCGAGCTGCAGACCACCGCGCTCGAGATCGAGGACGGCAAGGTCGTGGCAATCTACGTGGTGCGCAATCCGGACAAGCTGCAGCACCTGCATTGAGCGGACGCGCCCGCGAGCACTCGGGCGCGGTCACCCTCCCCTTACTCGACCGTCACCGACTTCGCGAGATTCCGCGGCTTGTCGATATCCGCGCCGCGCACGCACGCCGCGTGATACGCGAGCAACTGCAGCGGCACGACGTGCAGGATCGGCGACAGCAGCCCGTAGTAATCCGGCATCCGCAGCACCGACACGCCGTCGCCGTTGTCGATGCGCGTATCGGCATCGGCGAACACGTACAGTTGCCCGCCGCGCGCCCTCACCTCCTGCATGTTCGACTTCAGCTTCTCGAGCAGCGTGTCGTTCGGCGCGATCGTCGCCACCGGCATCGTGTGCGTGACGAGCGCGAGCGGCCCGTGCTTCAGCTCGCCCGCCGGATAGGCCTCGGCGTGGATGTACGAGATCTCCTTCAGCTTCAGCGCCCCTTCCAGCGCGATCGGATAATGCAGCCCGCGGCCGAGGAACAGCGCGTTTTCGTGGCGCGCGAATTCCGCCGCCCAGCGTTCGACCTGCGGCTCGAGCGCGAGCACGTCGGCGAGCGCGTCCGGCAGGCGCCGCAGCTGCGTCGTGTAGCGCGCGAGCTGCGCGTCGTCGACGAAGCCGCGCAGCCGCCCGAGCGTGACCGCGAGGATGAACAGCGCGACGAGCTGCGTCGTGAACGCCTTCGTCGACGCCACGCCGATCTCCGGGCCCGCGCGCGTCAGGAACCGCAGGCCCGTCTGCCGCATCATTGCGCTGGTCGGCACGTTGCAGATCGCCAGCGTGTCCGGGTGGCCGAGCGATTGCGCGTACTTCAACGCCGCGAGCGTGTCGGCCGTCTCGCCCGATTGCGACACCACCACCACCAGCGTGTTCGGCATCGCGAGCGCGTCGCTGTAGCGGTATTCGCTCGCGATCTCGACGTGCGCGGGCATGCGCGCGATCGTCTCCAGCCAGCGGCGCGCGGTGAGCCCCGAGTAATGGCTCGTGCCGCACGCGAGGATCAGCACGTTGTCGATCTGCTCGAACACCTGCCGCGCATCGGGGCCGAACACGGCGGGATCGAACAGCCCCGCATCGGGAATCGTCGCCGCCACCGCGTGCGGCTGCTCGAAGATTTCCTTCTGCATGAAGTGGCGATACGGGCCGAGCTCGACCACGGCGTCGCCCGACGCGACGGTCTGCACCGGACGCTCGACCTGCACGCCGTTGCGATCGAAGATGCGCGCGTGGCCGGCCGTCAGCTCGACGATGTCGCCTTCCTCGAGAAAGATGAAGCGGTCGGTGATGCCCGCGAGCGCGAGCGCGTCCGACGCGACGAAGCATTCGCCGTCCTTCAGCCCGACGACGAGCGGCGAGCCGACCCGCGCGCCGACGAGCCGCTGCGGCTCCGACTTGCTGAACACCGCGATCGCATACGCGCCGTGCAGCTGCGTGGTCGCATCGCGCACCGCCGAGAGCAGGTCGCCGCGGTACTTGCTGTGGATCAGGTGCGCGACGACCTCGGTGTCGGTCTGGCCGTCGAATTCGTAATGCTCGTCTGACAGTTGCGTGCGCAACGATTCGTGATTCTCGATGATGCCGTTGTGTACGAGCGCGATCTCGTCGCGCGAGAAGATCGGGTGCGCGTTGCAGGTGGCCGGCGCGCCGTGTGTCGCCCAGCGCGTGTGCGCGATGCCCGTGCTGCCGGACAGCCCGGTGCTCGCCACGTGCGCCTCCAGATCCGCGACGCGCGACACGCTGCGTTCGCGGCGCGCGATGCCGTCGACGACGGTCGCGACACCGCATGAGTCGTAGCCCCGGTATTCGAGGCGGCGTAGGCCTTCTATCAGGATCGGAACGATGTTCCGTTGCGCGACCGCGCCGACAATGCCACACATGACGCGTTACCTCCAGTGAAATGACCGGTGCCGGGCGCACGAGCGCTCGGCACGCAAGCGAAACAATCCGGCGTGACGGCCGCGGCCGTCGTGATGCTGGCGCGCGGCGGTACGCCGCGTGCGTGCGATCCGCGTGAGCGAGCCGGCCGCGATGCCGTAGCTCGCGCAAGGCGAGGGCGGCACGGTCGGATCCAGCGCCAGCAGGCACGCGAGCACACTGCACGGCAGCGCCCGGGCGGGCGTGCGACGCGCGTGGGCGCTGCGTGCGCGGCCGATCGCGAGCATGGCTGCGCGACGACAGCCGGCGGGCACATGCCGCACGATGCGACGCGCCGGCGCGCCGTCGAACTGACCCGCGGCGCGGCGTGGCGGCGAAGACGATGCATGGATGCGGCTGTCGTCGACAACCGGTGTGGGCAGCGCGGCCGGCAAGGCGAGGGCAAGTGCAGGGACGATCGGTATGCACGCATACGGCGGCCATTCGCGGCCCGACGCGCCCGACGCGGCGCGCGAGCCCGGCAGCGGAAACGGCCAGGTGCGCAGCGACAGGGCCGGGCAACGCGACAGCGGGCGCGCGTCGCGCCCGCAGAGCAGCAGCGCCGCGAGCCACAGCCAGGCGGCCGAGCAGGTCGGCAGGAACGCGACGTCGCGACAGGCACGGCACGCCAGTGCCGCATCGCATGGCGCCAGCGCGCACGCGAGGGCGAGCAGCCACACCTCGTCGACGCAGAACGAACCCGCCCGGCAGTCCTTCATCGTTCGTCCCCGTGTCCGCGCCAGGATCGCCGGCGCGGACGGACAGGATTCAAGAGGAGCAGGCGGAGCAGGCATCGGTTCGCGGCGCCGTCCCACCGACGGCGCCGCGGATGCGGGTCCCTCACGCCGTTTCCCGGCCTCGTATCAACTGAATTTATCCGTCCCGGTGTGTACCGCTGGTCGTTCGCACTGCCGGGACGGGGCATGTTCAAACGGAAGCAAAGGCCGAGCCATCGCGCGGCGCGGCCCGCCCGGCAAGGTGCGGTCGTGAGTTCGGGATGGGGCGTGATAGGTGTTTGACAGGTTTTTGATTCATCGACGTATCAGCGTTTTACTGGCTTCGGCGCACCCGTTGCGGCCGTTCGCACGGGCAAAGGCGTGCACGCGCCGTGCCGCATGTGGTTGCGCGAGCACACAACGGTTCGATGCGTGCACACGCGGCACGCGCCGATCGTGACTTCGCGGTGGCCGCGGAGCCGCCACCCCCACGCCGTTTCACGAACGCAACGTTTCGGCGCGGCCGCGCGCCGCGCGCACCGGCATGGGGAAAATCCCCATGCATGCGTAGCGGGCGGCGCCCCATGTCGCGCCCAGGCATGAGATGTGCGTCTTTCGTTCCGGCACGGATGGCGGCGACTGCGAGCCGCGCGGTACGTCGTATCACGTGTGAAACGTTCCGGATCGGCCGGCCCGGCGCTTGCACGCACCACGCGACGCGATGGCCACACGTGGCGCGGCTGGATTGAAACTTGCGTCGCTCGATACACCGCAGCCCGCGCTCGCATGCGCGGCGCCGCGATGCATTCGGCCGGTGAGCCCAATGGCCTGACGAGGTACGACACATGACATGACTTGCCACTCGCAACGAGATGGCGGGTACGGGGACGCTTCGCCGACGCATGCCCCCACGACGAAACGCCCCCGGCCTTTAACGCAGCGTGGCCTGCCGGCCGCGCTGCGCCGCCGATCCCCCGTGCCTGCGCGCGGGCATGCCTCGCGCGCCTGGGCGAACGGAATCAGGGAGCGATTCGAGGTTCGACATGCGGAAATTCTTGTTTGTATTCGGTACCCGCCAGGAGGCGGTCGGGATGGCGCCGCTCGTGCGCGCGCTGCGGGCCCACGGCAACGTCGACGCGAAGGTGTGCGTGACCGTCCGGCGCCGGGAGACGTTCGAGCCGTTGCTCGCGCTGTTCGACGTCACGCCCGACTACACGCTGAACCTGACGGACGCCGGCCACGCGCAGGCCGACTCGACGTCGGGCCTGCTGCAGGCGGTCGGCGACCTGTTCGACCGGCTGCATCCGGACAGCGTGGTGGTGTACGGCGACACGATCACCACGCTGATGGTCAGCCTCGCGGCGTTCTACCGGTATCTGCCGGTCGCGCACGTCGAGGCCGGCCTGCGCAGCGGCGACATCTGGTCGCCGTGGCCGGAGGAACTGAACCGCCGCATCACCGATGCGGTGTCGACCTGGCATTTCGCGCCGACCGAGCGCGCGCGGCGCAACCTGTACAGCGAGGGCGTGCCGGCCGACAGCGTCGTGCTGAGCGGCGACACGCTGATCGACGCACTGCAGGGCGTGCGGCGCATCCTCGAGCGCGACGACGCGTTCGCGCGCGCGATCGCCGCGCGCTATCCGTTTGTCGACGGCAGCGGGCGCATCGTGCTGGTGTCCGGCCATCACTTCTACACCGGCGAGATCCGCGCGTGCTTCGGCCATGCGCTGCGGATCCTCGCGGGCCGTCACCGCGACGTGCAGTTCGTCTATGCGCTGCACGGCGAATCGAGCGTGGACGAGCCGATGCAGGCGCAGCTCGAAGGCATCGCGAACCTGCACGTGATCGAGCCGCAGGCGTATCTGTCGTTCGTGTTCCTGATGTCGCGCGCGCACTTCATCATCACCGACTCGTGCGGGATCCAGGAGGAGGCGCCGGCGCTCGGCAAGCCGGTGCTCGTCACGCGCGACACCTGCGAACGCCCGGAGGCCGTGCAGGCCGGCAACGCGCGGCTCGTCGGCACGGATGCGGAGCGCCTGGTGGACGAGGCGTCGCGGCTGATCGGCAACGACCGCGCGTACGACGAGATGGCGCATGCGAGCAATCCGTACGGCGACGGCCATGCGTGCGAGCGGATCGTGCATGCGCTGCTGAACCGGCCGCATGCGCTGCCGAACGTCGTGAACTTCGGGATGGGGGCGGGGGAGATGCCGTACAACGCGCTCGCGCTGGGGCTGCATGCGCTGCGTTCGGCGTGAAGGTGCAATCAAGGCGCGACAAAGGCGCCGCACAAAGAAAAACGCCGCGCGAGCCTGTCGCGCGGCGTTTGACCGATTGGCCAGCTGCTTCGCCTGTGGGCGATGCACACTGCCGGACCCCTTCGATTGTGCGTTGGTAGGCTCGATTGGATTCGAACCAACGACCCCCACCATGTCAAGGTGGTGCTCTAACCAACTGAGCTACGAGCCTAAGAAGCCGCAAATTATAGGGAGGCTTTGTGCGAAGCACAAGGGGTTTGGTGAAATTTTTTTGACTAGGGCGTGTGACGGGCGGCACAGCGTGACGCGTCTGGGCGTCGAAGTTGTCCACATTCCCCTCTGGATAACCGCCTTGCAAGCCTCTGGATTCACAGTGGACCGATTCGGGATATCTGTGGCGCCGGTGATCCCGTCCAAAAGTTGTTCTGTGCTCCACAGAACTTTGCACCCGAGTCTCGTCCGGTTATGAATCCCGCATCGCGTTGATTTTTCAGGGCGTTTGGGGAGTTATCCACAGATTGGCGCTCGGCTTGTTAACTACTACTACGTTTATATACATATTGGTTCAAAACCCTTGGACAACCACAGTGCGGCGACTGTGATCGGTGCACAAGGGAAGCGGAATGCTGTGCTCCGGGGAAGAAGAAGGTGACCAGAGGCACCCGTAAGCGGTGCAGATTCCTCTGTAGAATCGCGCACATCACAGCAGCGGACCTCTTTTCCCATGACGCTTGCAATCCGGGTCGACTGGCAAGACGGTGCAGTACACGCGGACCGGTTTCGTATCGGCGTCGACGGCAAGGACGTCATTGGCGTGACGTTCCTGGCGAAACGCATTCCCGGAAAGCGTGGGCTCGGCAATGCAAACAGGCTCGGAAAGTCGATCAACTACGTCATCTCCCCGGAAAACGGGGAGATTCTTCGGATTTCCGGAACCAAGTGATTGCTCAGGCGGCGGTCGAAGCCGCACGCCATGACCGCGATGACGAACCTCGCAAAGCAACTGGATTCACTTGATGTCGACGCGGTGATGCTGCGCATGCAGCAGCATCCCGGCGACATCGTGCTCGAACAGCACGTCTTCATACCCGAAGCCGACGTCTTGTGCTGCCACTACAAAGGCGAGCGCTTCAACGTGCGATTCGATCTCGACTATGGGGTGTTCGTCGACAGGATCGGTGCGCTGTCCGATGACGACATGGCTGCCATCGTCAGATGGCTTACCGCCCGACGCGATAAGCAGTGAACGAGGCGCTTTTGATGATGAACGAGGAGAGGATCCGATGACGGCGACTTGCCACGGCGACCTGATGAACGTGAAACAGGCGCAAGGCGACACGCGCCGCGGTGGCCGCTGATGGGCCCGGTGCTCTGTCATCGTCACGGGTTCCGGTTCTTCAGGCCCGCGTCGGCCGGGATCGACGCCCGCATCCGGACGCGCGGGCAGTTCGCGTCCGGCGAACTGGTCAAGGTATCGCTCGATCGGCCGAAGGGAAGCAAGATCGCGTGGATGCTGCGCGCGGACCTGGATGCGCATCAGGTCGATGCGAAGTACGTCGAGAACGTCGCGCATGTGACGGCGTTTCCGCAGATCGCCGCGCTTGAGCGCGCGTGGACGCATGTCTGCCCTGCATGCCTGGACGAGCTGCTGGTGAGGTCGGGTGAAGTGCCGGACGCACCGACGTCGCAGGCGCAGGCGTTCGACACGTCGATCGTGGCGGAAGGGGTGACGTACCGCAGCCCGATTGCGCGGTGCGAGCTGCATGGGTTGATCTTTCCGACGCGATCATCGCTCGACATCGAGGAAGCGATCCTGACGATCGACGTGCTGCGCGATGTGCGCGCGGTTCGTGTCGTCGATGCTTCGGTGGCGCATGAATCCGTGTACTGGTTCGATGACGCGTTCCTTCGCAAGGTGTTCGGGCCTGACGTCGAGATCGCCGAATCGACTTTTCGGCTGGAAAGCCGGGAGGCGTTCGTGAAGCTCTGGAATGCGGGGGAGCGGGTTTGTCCGATCTGCCTGCGCGAAGTGCTGCAGCGTAGCGGCGTGACGGGGGCAGGATGACGAAGACGTCTTCGTTCATGACGCCGGCGCCGTTGTGTGCCGAGCTCGAGGCGATCCTGCGCGATGAGCTGGGGCACGGCAATGCGGTGCAGGACGGGCCGGTGCGGGCGCAGTGGCCAAGTGAAGAGTCTGTTTTCGTGGCTTTGCGCGACGATCTTCATCCTGCAGCGATCGAGTTGTCGACGCACGTCAAGCACACGGTCTGTACGGATCCTCATTACGGATGGCACGACGAGTGTTTCTGCGAGCTGCATCGGCATCTGCTGGTTGCGGGGCGAACCAAGCCGCCGAAGCAGTGAGCCACTTGAACAGCCAGGGTAACGGGACGGTGCGTCAGCATCTTGTTACCGATTTCGCGAACATCGAGCGTCGACCGGGTTACGACGCAGTGAACAATCCGCTGCGACTGGCCGTCGCGGAACTGACGCCTATCGGCGTGACGTGGCAGTCGGCAGGCGTGCGGCATGTCGTTCGCAACGAATCGGGCGTGATCGGCAGGGTGCTCGGCGACGCGGGCGGGGTCGCCATCGTCGAGGCGCCTTTTGAATCGTCGGGTAATCGCGCTTATCTCGTCGATGCGGATGGTTCGTTGCGGGGAAATTTGCCCTCAGTGGTCGGTGTGGAGCGACTCATGTTCTACGACGTGATCGCGTCGATGGACGGCGCGGTTGCGTTTCTGGCCGCTGCATGTGGAAAGGATGTCCGGCTCGAGGTGCGGGAAGCCGACGGCGTCGTGAAGCAAGTTGTGAATATCCGGTAGTGAAAGAGAAGAAAATGCTGTGCCGGATGTTTTCGGATGCTTGGTGAGGTTTGCTCTGCGGCATGAATGATGTTCAGCGACGTGCCTTGCAATAGCGTCTTGATCGAGCGCGCAGCGCCGGTTTGAATGTTGTGGACAACCACCGGCATGAAGGTGTGAAAACGCTGTGAGCGTATCCATCTTCACGGGACGCGAGCGTCATTTTCAGCGGAGCATCACGTGATCGAGCCGACGGTTCGATTGCGATTCGAATGGCGGTTTCCCGACGCGACCGTCGAGGCAGGTGGATTCGACAGTCCTGTCGTTCGAGTTGTGGACAACCCCGTTCAAGAAGGATTGAGCAAGCTGTGAGGCGCCGCTTCATAGCGCAATCAAACGAACCATATTGGCAACAAGACCATGAATGGATCACTTACCCGACTGCCGGGAAAGCAGCTTTTGCCGCGCGTGCGCAAGGTGCGCGCGCAACTTTCGAAGGCGATGTTGGCGCTGCTTATGGTGGGGAGCGTCGCCCCTTGCGCACAGGCCGCCACGAGTTATCCGCGAACAATCGTCGGCCCTTACTATCCATGGGTGCAGTTCGACGGGCACCGCTCGATGCAACTTGCGCCGATCTACACTTCCGGCGGCAGAGTTTCGGCGCGCGCCGAATGGCGCTTCGTCGACGAAGCGCGCCACACGTCGACTTTTTTTGCCGAGGAAAGCGAGCTGCAGTACGTGACCTTCCAGACGGACGACCCCGATACGATCGTTTTCTTCGGCAAGGTGCATACGAGTCGCCGATGCAATGGCGACTACTACAGCAACATTCCCTGCCCGAGCATCGACGTGTTTCTTTCGCAGGACGGTGGCCGACACTTTGCGAAGCGCGTCGTGATACTGCCGCCGCTCGCCTATTCCGTTGGCGGCGGCAGCTATGGCGGCGGAGCGATTGGTGCGGGCGGAACGCTCGCTCAGCCGA
Organism: Burkholderia sp. SRS-46; assembly: GCF_004343775.1. Lineage (GTDB taxonomy): Bacteria > Pseudomonadota > Gammaproteobacteria > Burkholderiales > Burkholderiaceae > Burkholderia. The sequence continues at coordinate 357,236 of NZ_PTXL01000007.1, forward strand.
TTCCCTTCGCCGTGGTTCGCCGCGGCATGCTCTATCTGGCCCTGGGCGGTCGTGACGCGAAACCGCGCATCCTTGACGAAAAACGCCCGGGGGACGTCGGCGTGTCGGTGAAGCTGGGCGAACGGATCGGATTCGCCTATACCTGGCCCGAGAAGAGCGTCCCGCTGTGGGACTGGCAGGGTTGGTCGCCGGAACCGCCGCTGGAACCGAAGCCTATCTATCTGTACACGGTCGAGTTGCCGAAACCGCAGACGTCACCGGTCGAGGAAGTCACGGCAAGCGATCCGCCGACGCGTGCCGAGCAGGTGTGCAGCTGGCGACGCATGAACGCACTGTCGTCCAGGTTGCCGCCCTTGCAGGCCGTGTCGTTGATCGGCAGTCGGCTGGAGGCGTTCGGTACGCTGCCCGCTTTCGAGACCCCGCAGAAGCCGCCCTATTCGACCATGGCATTGGTCAGCGCCGCCAAAAGCGAAACGGATCGCGCAGCGCTGTTGCATGACATGCAGGCCGATTATCCCGACTGGGTCGCGTCGCAACAGCCGGTGGCGCGACTGTTTCCGGAGATGTCCGCGCCGCGCGGCAACTTGGCGAAGGTGAACGATCGAGAGATCAAGTGCGAACCGTGACAGAGGGCAATGACGAAGGCCTGGACTGGGGATGTGTTCGACGCGCCGATGAATCGCGACCTGCGGCATTCCTGCGCTGATCATCGGAGCGTAGCCGAACCACTTGGGCGTGCCGGCAGACGTTCGACACTGCAATCGACGTGTGGGCAATCGACCCCAAAAGCGGTCTCAAACGCTGTGCCGCGCCCGATCGCATGCCCGTGCGCCGTGACGGAAGCATCGGGACATCTTCGGTGACGAGTCGACCGGCATGCTCCGCCGGTCGACCCTGGTGCGTAGCGAACATCCCGTCAGAAATTCGTCGTCACATGCTCCACATGTTCCGCGAGATAGCCTGCCGCATCCGCGCCGCGCAGGCCGCCGGCGCCAAGCGCCGCCGTGCTCGCGGCAAAGTGGGCTGCACCGACGCGCAGGCTGCCTGCCTTTGCCGCGATGGTGTCGGGCGTGGTAGCGGGGCCGGGCCCATTTGCGTAGCCGTGCTCCAGCGCCGCGAGTTTTTCCATGTTCTCAGCCGTGGCCGGCTGTTTGCGCAGTGCCTGCATTTCCGCGCTTTCCGAGCCTGCCACGACCTTCGGAGAAGTGCCGGTCGTCGCGGCAAAGAATGTTTTGGCGGTGTCCTGCACCTGGCCGACCGAATGTGGCGGCCGCGTCAGGCCGCTGAGCTGCGGGTTGGTCGGGCGCTGGCTCGACTGGGCGCCGGCGTTGCCTTGCGGGCTGGCGCCTTGCTGCTCCGTCGGGTAGGCCGATTGGGTCGAGGTACTGCGGGAGGTGCCTTGTACGGGCATGGTTGAACTCCATCGATCGATTGACGTAAAGGCGGGACGCGTGATGGTCCCACCTTGCCTGAACGACCTTCATCCAGCAGGCGTTCGGTCACGTTGTGGCCGGGCGAAACCCACTCGATGAGGCGTCAATCGATCTTAGGAGCGTGAGCAATCCTGTCCGCGCGCGACGCGAAGCGGACGCCACCGGAGCGAAGCGGAAGGCCTTGTACAGGCAGGCGTTCGCCACTGCGACCGACGTGTGGACAAGCGACCCCAAAAGCAGTCTGAAACGCTGTGTGTGGTATTGTGCGCGGCCGCGCGCTTCCGGTAGGCGTCCGTTTTTGTCGAAGCGGCTGCTTCGGTTCAAGCGTAAATGGCTGACCGAGTCGGCGTTTTTCTTGTGGATAACCGACCCGCAAAACGACTCGGTACGCTGTGAATCGGAGCGGTGAGGATCGGCGGCTGCGGTCGAATGCGCCCCGTCATTCGGTACTGGCAGGGCCTTTTCGTGCGGACGAGCCGGCAGATTCAATGGATGCGCGAGCGGTCTGGTGTGTCGCTGCATGTGTTGTGGATATCCACGAACGAACCCAGTCAAAACGCTGTGCACATCAAAGGTGAGGGTCGTGCCGGCGATCCGGTTGTGGATATCCGACTCTCAAAACCACTCGAAACGCTGTGTGTTTAAAAGGTGAAGGTGACCGACTTCGCTGGATGCTTCGAGTCGTCGCTCAGTTGTGGACAACCCACCTTCGAAGTCACTCGAAATGCTGTGCATTTCAATGGTGAGAGTGAGCAATCCGGCTGGGTGCTTCGCTGTTTCCGTTGTGGATATCCACCCCTCAGAACAACTCCAAACGCTGTGAAATCGAACGGTGAGAGTTGCCGCATCTATTTGAATGCATTGAATTTTCCGGAATTCAAGCCTTCCGCTGCACTTGGTGCGCCGATCAAGTCTGCTCGTCGAGCGCACGCGCGATGGCTTTCTCGCCGAGACTATCCGCTCGACCGACCACCGCGTAGTTGAGCCCATGCCGTGAGCCATAGCGCGCGAGCAATTCACCGTCCAAACGTTCGCCGGCCGCGAGCAGCCGATGCGCGGATTCAGGCGGTCGCACGTAGAAGCTCAGCTTGCGCCCCGCATCGTCTTCATAGAGCACCATCGCAGCCGCCCCGCGCTCGGTCGCAAACAGCCGCCCGCCAACCGGCCGAAACCCCGCCGCACTCAGATCCGGTAATTTCGCCCCCGACCCGACGCGACGCGTGAGCCACGTCTGCAGCTCGCCCGCACTCGTCGGCGTGACATCCACCCGCGCGCTGCGATCGACCACCATCAGCTTGTACGCCTCGACGGCATCGCTCATCGGCGCGGCCGCCGTCGGCGCGTTCCATCCGCGCGCCTGCCAGCCGCCGAACGACCCGAGGCCGACGCAGAGCACGAACGACGCCGCCATCGCGAACCGCATCCGCGAGCGCTCCGCCCGCCGCGCACGAATCGCCACGGGATCCAGCGCGGGGTTCTCATACGGCGCCTCCAGGCTGGCAAGCGCGGCCCGCAGCCGCTGCGCGTCCTGGCGCCAGCGCTGCACCTGTTCGGCGCGATTCGGATGATGGGCGAGATAGCGCTCGACGGCGGCGCGGTCGTCGTCGTCGAGGCGGCCGTCGACGTACGCATGGAGGTCGTGTTCGTCGGGAGGAGTGTTCATTTCATCAATCGCAGCGAAGGAGCGGGGGATTCGCCGTCGCCGAGTCGGCGCAGCGCCTGGCGCGCGCGGGAGAGCCGCGACATTACGGTGCCGATCGGCACGTCGAGCAGGTCGGCGACTTCCTGGTAGCTGAAGCCCTCGACCGCGACGAGCAGCAGCAGGCTGCGCTGCTCGTCGGAGAGGCGGCCGAACGCTTCGAGCGTCGCGCGCGCGGCCACCTCGCGTTCGGCGGACGGCCAGTGCGGCTCGTCGGGCTCCTGGAGACGGCCGAGCAGCCACGCGTAGCGTTTCGCGCTGCGTTTGCCGTCGAGGAAGCGCCGGTACAGGATCGTGAAGAGCCAGCTGCGCAGCGACGCGTCGTCGCGGCGGCTCGACCAGCGCGACAGCGCGCGCTCGAGCGCCGACTGCACGAGATCGTCCGCCGCGTGCGCGTCGCGGGTCAGCCAGAGCGCGAAGCGGCGCAGCCGCGGGATCAGTTCGCGCAGTTGATCATCGTCTGGGGCGGTCGAGGACATGGCGGGCCGATTGCCGGAACGGCGTGGATTCGTCGCGTAGGACGCCTGCCACGCGCGGTTATTCCACCAGCATACGAAAAATTTTTCGACGGAATAAAGCGGGCGGGGCGGCGTCCTACGGCGGTTCGACACAAGACCGTATGGTCGGGAGTGCATTTCATGGAGCGATCTTCTTCTTCGCGGCGCGAGCCGGGGCGCGGTTTATGGCGCTGGGCGGCGATTGGCGGGGCCGTGGTGGGCGTGGCGGCGGCGTTCGGGTATGTGGGCGGCTGGCTCGCGCCGGGGCGGCTGACGCCTCACAAGCTCGTCGATTCGCTGCAGGCGGCGGGCGGGCTTCATCCCGGGTATCGGCGCAATCACGCGAAAGGCGTGTGCGTGACCGGGTACTTCGACGGGAATGGGGCGGCGAGCGCATATTCGACCGCACCCTTTTTCAAGGCGGTGCGGACGCCGGTGGTCGGGCGGTTCGCGTTGCCGGGCGGGAATCCGTATGCGCCGGACAGCAGCGTGCCGATCCGCAGCCTGGCGTTGCGGCTCACCGCGCCGGATGGGGCGCAATGGCGGACCGGGATGAACAGCATGCCGGTGTTTCCGGTGGCGACGCCGGCGGCGTTCTACGCGCAGCTGATGGCGGGGCGGCCCGATCCGCGGACGGGCAAGCCGGATCCGGCGAAGCTCAAGGCGTTCTTCGCGGCGCATCCGGAGACGGCGGCGTTTCGGGAATGGGTGAAAGGGGCGAAGCCGAGTGCGAGTTATGTCACCGAGACGTATTACGCGCTGAATGCGTTTTATCTCGTGGATGCCGGGGGGGAGCGGCATGCGGTGCGGTGGCGGGTGGTGCCGCAGCAGACGGCCGGGGCGGGGGAGGTTGCCAAGGCCGGGGATCCGGATGGGTTGCAGACGGACCTGACGCGGCGGATCGCCGACGGTGCGCAGCGGTGGAAGCTGCTGCTCACGCTCGCGGAGCCGGGAGACCCGGTGGACGACGCGACGAAGGCCTGGCCCGCGCAACGCACGACGATCGATGCAGGGACGCTGGTGCTCGATCGCGTGGCGGCGCAGGACGGCGGGCCTTGCCGGGATGTGAATTACGACCCGACGGTGCTGCCGGAAGGGATTCAGGCTTCGGGGGATCCGTTGCTGGCTGCGAGGTCGGCGGCTTATGCGGATTCGTATTTAAGGCGCACGAGTGAAGAGGCGGGGGTGCCTGGGGCGGCGAAGGTGATTGCTTCGGAGAAACGGTGATGAAGACGACGTTTGGCTTGCCGGCGAGGGTGCTGCATTGGGTCATGGCGGGGATGATCGTTGCCATGCTGTTTATCGGGGTGGGGATGGTGGCTTCGGTTTCGGAACGGCATGCGGTGCTTGTTGCGGTTCATAAGCCGTTGGGGGTGGCGGTGTTGGTGCTGGTTTGTGTGCGGGTTGTGGTGAGGCTGTGGGCGAAGCCGCCGGCGTTGCCGGAGGATCTGCCGGGGTGGCAGAAGGTTGCCGCGCATGGGTCCCATCTCGCGATGTACGCCCTGATGATCGCGATGCCGGTGATCGGGTGGGCGATGCTCTCGGCTGGAGGGTATCCGGTGACGTTGGGTGGTGGGGTGCAGTTGCCGGCGATCGTGGCGGCGGATCCGGTGGCATTTGCCTGGCTCAGGGTTGCGCATCGGGTGTTGGCGTATTTGTTCTTTGCTACGTTCCTCGCGCACTTCGCGGCGGCGCTTTATCACGGGTTGATTCGGAGGGATGGGGTGGTGAGGGCGATGGTGGGGAGGTGATGACGGAAGGTTGCGTTCTGCCGTTGTGACGGTTGTTGAAGGTGGCCGTTGAAAAGTCGCGGCGGTATCTGCGTCAAGGAATGGCGCATGGAGACTCGCTGAACGTTGAACCAACTACCAAAGCAACAAGGGCCGCAGAACGCGGCCCTTGCTCGTTACGACGGCTGTTCCGGCTCCGGCTCGGGATGCTGATGGTAGGGCTGCTCTCGAAACGCCAGCTGGCTGTAGTCGGGCGTGATGGTGATTTTCCGGGTGACGTGGTTGAAGTCGAGGAAGACTCGGTCACCCGGTTGGAATCCGAACAGCTTGAAGCAATTGTCGATGACGCTCATCCATGGCAGGTACGGCCAGCCTCTCTTGGGCCGGTCAGGCGTGCTGCGGAGGATCATCGCAACGATGGTGCTCGGCTTGCGAGGTTTGCGCTTCTTGGGACGTGACTTATGATTGGCGTCAGCCATTTCCGACTCCTGTATTGAGTTGGTGGTGGTCAGCGGGTCGTATGGGTGGCAGCCCATGCGGCCCGCGTTTTTTGCGGTGCAGCTGTTTGAGTTTAAGGTAATAGTGCTGCTTGATGAGGCAATGACGTACGGATTAGCCAAATGGCATAGAAGGCTATAGTGGTCTCGAGTTCGAGGTAGCTCCGCGCGGTCTTCAGTCGAACATGATCGTCGATCACTCAACGTGTCACGAAGACTTAGCATTACTTACATGGTTGACCGATAGCAGCAGCGCCCGCCTTTGAGAACTCGGTGATTCGGGGTGAGGTGATATGGCCAGCGCAATGATCACGCTATCTAGAGGACATTGATCGATTTCAGTTTTTCCCCGCCGAAGTGATTTGCCCATCATTGTTACCTGTGTGAAGTGGCACCGCGCTCGACCCTCCAATGTGGACCGACATCTCGACAGCATCGTCGATCGCATCTGCTGCCGCGATCAGATCTATTGGCATGGCCGATCGGGGAATCTTCGGCAAACCGGGGCGTTGGAGGTACGACGCATACCGTTGCTGGATTCGTGTCAGAAAGGGACTCAGCAAGCGGCCCTTCCGCTTTGATTTAATATCGTCCCATTTTCGTTGATAGATTTTCTTAAACTTGAAAGATATCGAATTTCCATCCAGCATTGCAAAAATGATGGCTTCATCATCTCTCTCCGAAAACGAGCCGCGTTTAACATCTAGGCCATCCTTCAATGCCTTGCCAGTTACTTTCTCCCCCTTCAGTAAGTACAGTTCAATATCTTCCCCGTCCCGGGAGATGCAGTCACAGTCGGGGCGGATGTTCAGCCAGTACTTCTTTCCTTCGATAAATACGTCACCCGGAGCAATTGAATCGTCGTGCAGTCCTTCTGCACGCACGAAGCGTTCACCTTCTAGTACCTGCAACAAGGTTTTACGGTAATCTTCAGGATTTTTTTTCCGCTGATCTTCCACGTTAGTTAAAAATGACTCCATGTCCATGTGAAAAGGGGTCATGCGTGAAAAAAGATTCCTGCTAATCAGGCGGCCAAGCTCATCGGATGGGGGGACGCCGTCATCAGCAAAGGTCTGCCAAAGCAATGCGGGCCAGTAAACGCTTTTGTTGTAAAATTCAGTGAACAGGGCATTTTTTGCGCGTTCGTATTCCATCTCCCATGTTTTCAAGGCAAGCAGAGACGGTACACCATTTACCCATTCATTAAGGACTGTAAAAACTCCTCTGGAGATCACTTCATCCTTGCTCATAACAAATATATGGGATGGGCTGCCTTCAGGATAAAGTTTTGGATGTTTGCGGAGTGCGGTTTCTACGACATCTAAGTCAGAGCTGGTGAAGATGAAGACCGGAGCGAGCCGAGTTTCTCGCAGCTTCTTGAGGAACTGAATCTTTTCATCTAGATATTGCTTTTCAAGAGCAGGCGGCAAGCTAACAGTTCCACCAAACGGCGAAGCCTCGAGCTCGCTCCCGTGCAATTGCCAATCGAGAACAAAAAAAGCGGCGCCACCGAGATTGGTCAGATCGGAATCCTGCTCAGGAAGGGCATCCAACCCAATAACATAGCCGCCGTCGGTTCTAATGTCCGTGATTATTTTAACGATAGCTGAATGTTCGACGTTAAGCTCGTCGTCGATAACAACTGCCGTTCCTTTAAAGAAACCTTGCTTAGACATTACAAATCTTCCTTAACGAATGAAACGACGAAATTCGCCCCGCCCAGCGGTTTTTGGCTTTTCAAATCTGCTAGATCAATCGAATATTCGTGGCGTTCAAGAAGTTGTCGTGCAATATAGAGTCCGAGTCCGCGGCCTTCTTGTCCTTTTCCGGAATAAAATGGGTCAAAAATATATGGTATGTCGTCCGCTTTTATTCCCGGGCCATTGTCAGAAAAAATCAAATGACCTTCGTCGCCATCAAGTGTAATTAGAATCTTCCTCGTTCCCTGCTTGCTTTCTAGCCAGTACACTGCATTGTCGAAAAGGTTCAGGAATAACTGAAGAAGAACGGCGTCCGTAGTTTTTGCTACTAAAGGTGTTTGTGATTCATTGATTTCAACCTCGATATGTGATTTATCAAGTGCTGATTGAAAAAGTCTTTGGACTTTTCGAAGTACTTCTGCGACACGAACATCTTTACGTCGTTGCTTCGTTGATTTGAAAAGTTGCTGAAGATCCTTCATCTGTGTCTGGACGAATGAAAGGATGCCGCGCACCATGTTAAGTTCGCGGCTAACGATTTCTTTGTCGAGTGTTCCCGGGCGGTGACTTTCTGATATCAATGAATCAATGACCGACAATGCTCGAATCATCGCAACCATGAGGTCGTGAGATGCAGTTTCTACCGAGAGTCCAACGCCAGCAAGATGCTCGGTTGTCTCGGCTCGTTGAATCAAATACTTACGCTCGGCGTTATACAGCTTGTTAGCCTCGGCGATCTTCTCTTTCAGTTTCGGTGGACTATCAGCGGCAGCTTCGGTTACGCCGTCAAATGCGCGTTGCACTTGCTCTTTTTTGAAGATCTCGACTTCGTGCTTGGTTTTTAGTGCACGCCGATACTGCTCGTACGGTTTCTTCCGAATCCAAGCCAAAATCAGTTGTAACAACGCTCGAAAGTCCTCGGTCGCATGCCCAGTGTCAATCAGACCTTCGCGATTGGTCTTATCTCGGAGTTCCGGATTTTCTTCCTGGGAAATTGATACGAAACCAACTACCTGATCATTGCTGACGAATTCGCTGGCTCGCACGGTCCCTCGATATACATCGATTCCAAGCCAGTCATCGTCCGGATCGCCATATGGATAAACGCGGACGCCATCACGATATAAATACACGCGATGTTTTTTGATCAGCTCTTTATCCGGGCTGGCAAGGTCATACTTTCCTTTTGCGTCGGCGCTGAAATCGAACACGTAGAACTGGAATCCGAACGAACCGCATGTTGTGCCGCGAGTATCAAAAATACCGGGGTCTAGTTTGCGCCAGCGCCTATATAGTGAAAGGGATGTAATGTCGGGGTCGGATAGAGATAATTCGATATTCTTACCGTTCAGAAAAAATGAGAATGCGCGAGTCTGTTCGTCGTAAAGTCCATTTTCCACCTTAAATACAGACTGCTCTTCAATGAGAGTAAGTAGGCGCTCGCGCAATTGACTGGTAAATGGTTGAAACTCCTCGTCGCGATAAATTCCGACCTCAAACATGTGAGGGTCGTCGTTGTCGCTTTCTATCGTTTCATCATCGTAATTGCCAAACTCTTCAATGCCTGAGAAGATGGATTGCAGCCGTGCGAGATCGTCAAATACCTTTTCAACCTTGTTGTGAGACCACGGACTGGACAGGTGCGATATCTCAATACGGGTGCCATTCGTCGCGCGTTTTAGCTCTCGCGCACCAAAGTCTATGGTGCCAGAGCGAATGACTGATGCAGGTTCAGTTTCCTCAAGTGTCAAACTCAAGTCTTCGAGAAAAAGCGCCTTTTTACTCGTTGAAAGAAAATTCTCATCGTAGCTCGACACATCCAGATTCAGTTCGAACTCCGACCTAGATCGCTTCGGCCTCGTTGTGATCTTGATTTTCTTTCCTAGCTTCAAAAGTGCGAAGCGACCGATACCTTTTTCACCTTGGATTACACGACCCTTCTTAGTAGTTCTCTGCATTTCCTTGGCCAGCATTTTTACTGGCGTAGCTGGATTAACCCAGTGCTCTTCGATCACTTCACGAGTCATGCCAACCCCATCATCTTCGATGATGATTTTTGAGTTTGCAGTCGCTCCAAAATCAGCGGTGAAACCCTCAAACGTGACCTTTACCCACGAAGCATCTGCGTCATAGGAGTTTTTAATCACCTCAACTAATGCGATGCGTTCATTTTTTATCAGTTGGTCCCCAAGCATTGTCAGGAGACGTGCGTATGGTCGAAATTTAAGTTGTTTTTGACTCATTTGTGTGCCATGAGAATGTATTCTTCAGAATAAATTTCTTTACCCGAAGGATTTCGCGAAAATCGCCCATCATCATTTCTGAATGGTGTATGTTTCTTATTTGATATACATCGGCGTGTTGCGCGAATTTTTTTGAAACCAGCTTGAAAGAGGGATTCCGTCAGGTGCGCGGCGTTGTCAACTTTTATGCCACTATATTCAGTGTTTCCAATTACAAAAACTGCCAACCCGTCTTGTCGTATGAAGTCGTAGCAGCGTTGCGCGACATCCTGCATATCGATCAAGTAGTTTGCGACTGAACGAGCTGTAGCGCGATCACGATCATATAACCCGAATACGAGGTCCATACCAACCTCATTTAATCTCCTGTACTCTCGCCGAAAATCTAAATCATGCTGCGTGCTACCGATTGATCCAACTCGAAGATCTCGATGGTCATCGGCGTATCCAAGCCATAGGGATGATAGCTGGTGTAGATCGGCATACTCGTATGACGTCACGTATGGCGGGCTCGTGATGATAAGATCCACCTGAGCGCTCGGCGCTTCAACGGTAAGGAAATTTGCGTGTTTGATTCTGACCGCTGCGGTAGCGGAGGGCGATGCGTCGCTCCAAGCAGCTACCATGAATTTACATTGCTTTTCGAACGTCGTCAAAACATCAGCCGGTATCTTTTTCTTATCAAAACAAGGCTTTACAGAGCGCTGCCGCCACTGTGAGCATGACTTTAGAATGGCAGAAAATGCACAAAGAAAGGCGGTGCGATAAATTGATCGTTCGGGAATGGAGATTTTAATCGAATTCAGGAGTTTTGCCAGATTTCGATATTGATTAGGCAAAAACCAATAGTGAAGCCGAAGCCGCGCCGCTGGAGATAGTTGTGGATCGTCAGACGCTGACGACCAGGCAGCGAGTACCTTACGTGTGTACGCTTCCAACCGCACAGGATCATAACTCGCGCTCTTTGCAGTTGCTATGAGAACAGCTACCGGATTAATATCGCATCCCCAGAACGAGAGACCCTCTGTCTTCGCCTCATGAGCGACAGTTCCGCAGCCACAAAAGACATCAGCAATCCTGGAGACTTCAATTCCTTCTGCTCGAGCGTACTCCAATGCCATGTGGGTGAGAAAAGCCGGGAATTTGGCTGGATAAGGGTGAATCCTGTGAATTTTTGTCTCAGGTGCAGATGCGATATCCCACGTCCCATCCGATCGCACGCCCTCGGAAATTCGTCGTGCGGGTTTAATCGACCGTTGAATCTCGGTTAACCCTGTCGACATGTTAGCCCCCATATTTCATTCATTTTGTAGCATTATAAATACATGAGCAGTGCGTGCGCTGTAAAAAGTTGCCCTCGATGTTTCGGTGACGCTACAATACTCAGGTTTGACCTGACCATGGCCACCCCATGGGATCATGCACCGTTCGTCCGCTCCTCTGCAAGGTGCTCTACACAATTCACCGGATTTGGACGGCCTCCGCCCGCGACGACAACGAGAATAGCGTCGATTTATGCAAATTCGTTCGATTCACCCGTTTCCGGCACGGATGGCGCCAGAGCTTGCTTTGGATTCCCTGCGGGATGTTCCGCAAGGCAGCCTCGTCCTCGATCCGATGGCTGGATCTGGAACTGTTTTACGTCAAGCAACCGCCCTTGGGTTGCGTGCTGTTGGCTTCGACATGGATCCGCTTGCGGTCCTAATGGGGCGTGTCTGGACCACTCCTGTTGCCGATGAGCAAATTGAGCGTGAGCTCAGGTCTATAATTCATGAGGCGCGGTCCGTCAACCTTCGCGTTGCGCGGCTTCCGTGGCTTGATAGGGATCAGGAAACGCGTGAATTTGTATCGTTCTGGTTCGGGGAACGACAACGCCGTGATCTAAAGCGGCTTGCCATCACACTGCATGATCATTCCGTAGACCGCGTGGGGTCAACACGCCGTGCGGCACTTGACGTTCTAAGGCTCGGTCTGAGTAGGATTATCGTCACGAAGGAGCAAGGTGCATCTTTAGCACGCGACACTTCACATAGTCGTCCTCATAAGATTGCAGACGATTCTGACTATGACGTCTTCGGTGGATTCGAACGTTCAGTAATACAAATAAGAAAACGGTTACTCGAATCTCCTCCTGGGGCCGGGGCATCGGTGTCGCTAGGCGACGCACGACAACTACATCTGGCCGACGCGTCAATAGATGCGGTGGTTACATCTCCGCCCTATCTGAATGCTATCGACTATTTGCGCGGCCATCGGTTGGCTCTTGTATGGCTCGGTCACGATATCGGGACATTGCGAAAGATCCGGTCATCGTCAATAGGTGCAGAAAGAGCTGCAGAAGCGGGCGATCAGAGTTCGCATGCGCTTGAAGTTGCGAATGCCATGGTGGCAAAGCCAGCATAAGCCCACGACTTATGCAATGGTCGAGCGCTACGCCAACGACTTGTTGACCATGACTTCGAGATCTCGCGGGTATTACGGGAGGAGGCGGCAACCTTTGTTGTCGGAAATTCTTGCCTTAAAGGTACGTTTATCCAAATTCTGCCGGCCTGACGCGCGGCGGAGATTGCGGGCTAATCACGTTACGTGTACTGAACGCGATCTTCCTGCAAGCAGTCGATATTTACCTATTACGGGCGACGGTTCGTTATCAAAGCGGATGCGCACTGAAACCGTTATAACTTTTGCAAAATAGTAGGCATCAAACGCCCCCTCAGTGTCCTAGGGGGGGCAACTACGCTGTCCCGGTGATCGGCTTTCTCTAAAGAAGGGCGCCTTGTAATTAATCCAACACGGCTCAATTTTCCAGAATGCTTGAGATGCTTGACGACGTCTACCCAGAACCCGAAAAAGGTATTTCACTGTTCGGTGGTTGCGATGTCGATGGTCATCAAGCCGTTGTGCTCTGCTCACTATAAAACGAGTCGTCGGATTATGTTCCAGTATTCTTATGGCGCCCCTTCTGGCTCAGTTGGGAAGCGAGGTTCCGAGCGTTGGGCATGAAACGTTCTATTCCCTGCATGAGAGGAGGCTAGTTGTCGCGAAGAGTCTCTGCTGTGAGCTGCGTTATGACTAACGTCAATCACACCAAGCTGACAGCGGTTGCGCCTCGGCCCTGTCACAAGATTTGAGCTACGTGCGAAATGTGTGGCAATAGCGACCCACAAAATTGAGGTCGCTCCCGGAGAGCCGCAGCATGCCCTACTCGCCGGGCGGAGACATCGGTCAACACTCTTCTCGAAACTGACTTCCTAAGGCCGCCTTCGACTCAGAATAGGCGAAAATCCCTTTCTCTGTACCGATTCTTTGAGACCAAAAAGTCTAGCGACATAGGCTCTGTCTGCGTCGACCTCGCTCTCGTTTGGACGTAACCGACGCATCCAGTCCCTTAGTAGAGAAACTGAACCAAATAGTTCCATTTCTACTTTCCTACTCCGCGCAGCGGCAAACACTAGGCCCAAATATTCTAGTTCTTGAGCAGTGTTTGGCCGCCCCACTACAGCAACATGCGAGACGGTCTCAAAGCGGTCTTCCATTGCCTGCCAGAACCACCTCTCACGATTCTCTAATGGCATCGTGTCAGCCCACTGCATCAACTGGGGAAGCGGAATAATATTGATGTTTCCAAATTCTTTTGAGAGTTTGCGAATATAGGCACTGTCTGCCTGACTCAGTTCGCCAGCAACAATGACGTCTATGCGCCAAGCGCTACGAATCTTTTCTGGAATTTGCATCAGCTCCGCCCTAGCTGCTCGAGCACTTCGAGCAACCAGGTCATCCGTGAATCCTTTGAAGGAATCGTCAATTTGAGAGCCTCTAATAAACTCCAAATAAAAATCTGCTGCTTCGGTTAGCACGTACGGAGTTTTTTCCAAACGTTTCTTGTTTTCAAGGAGGTAATTTGCCATTGAAATTTCCCTTTCGCAGTGCCAGTCCTCTTCAGAAAATGCAAAACCGAATAATTCCTGAGAACCAACCCAAGCCATCATTCCTATATTAGACTCAGATCTAACCAGTTCATTGACCGCTCGCTCGTTGTCCGCACACACCAAAGAAAATTTACTAATCCTCGAGTCTTCAACAAGTTGCGCCCAGACTCCGTCGTATCCCCGCAGTTGAAATGCAGGGACAACAAATGCAGGATATGAAGGCACGGTTCTGAAAAATCCTACAACACGGGCAACGATTTCATTTTTCATCACAGTGCTCCCACGAGGTTGTGGTACTCTTCAATCTTATATTCTAATAACGCTTGATATTCGATTGCCGGTTTATTTTTACTGGCACGGTACTCCATAACATGCAAGCCAAGCTCATTTTTGAATTTCTCAACGAAATCGGCATCGGCCAAGGATGTTGGTATTAGCATCGCCTCGACGTAATCAGCCGTCATCGGGATTTCATTTCTTATTATGAGTTCAACGGATAGACGGCGGTCGTCTGCGTCTCCTTCCGTCGGCACGGATTGAATCATAGACTTGATGACCTCGACCTCGAACTCACCCGAGATGTCTTTTATCTCAAGCCCATCACCATGCCAGTAATTCAAATTCTCCCCATAGAACGCTGTCACGTGCCGACCTTGCATATCGTTGTTCGTCGGATACTCGAAAGAATTAAGCTTCATCTGTTCGACGAGCCACTTCTTATAGCGACCACCGTCAAAGGCCCCGGTGTCGAACGGAAATAATCGTGAGCCGAGCGCAAGCACATCTTCCTTGAAAACCAGGACCACGGGTGCCGCAAAGCTCTGCTGCATGGAAACATGGCCCTTGAATCGATAGGCTGGCCTTCCGTAAAACATATATGTCAACGGCTCTTCGAAGACCGGGCATTGTTGAGGTGAGAGGACCCTCGATTTCAAGATTGTGCGCAGTGCAAATGCGTTGGTCGTGTGGACCCACCGAAGATTCTTTCCCGGCGGGGAAAACTGTTTCACCCAGTCGTTGAGTGGATAGTCCGGCAGCGTTGATTGCCCTACGATGACAGAAGACACGCGTCAGTCTCTTTGTGATATGTGACGCCGATGGGGCGGCGCTGGCAGCAATTTTTTGCGATAGAGTCCTTAATGTTATCAAAATTTTAACGTTCCGAGATGCGCAGTCCCCGCACGACGAGGCTTGTAAGTTGCGACTCGCCGGGCTGACTTTACCCGCGCGAACTTGGATTGCGCAATGAGATGCTCGACCGCCTGCAATGCGCGCTCGACAGGCTGAATTTTGCGCAGGCGATTCTGGATGTAGAGAGAAGGCGCCGGTTTGGGAGCAGTGGCGGGAAGGTTTGGAAACATGTCGCACGGAGCTGGCCGCGGGAGTCTCTGCTGGGTGCGGTTGAGTGACTGCTGGTCGGAGACGGTGGACGCCTGGGATGAGTGGTCTGGCGCTAATTGGCCCCGATCAATCTATAGCAGGCGGAACCTCACGTGGAGCGTGCTCCGACACAGGCACAAGGACGGGTTACCGGTCGCTAATGATAGGAGCGAACAAAGCGTTCCCCGATGGATTTGTCGGCAGTTTTACTGCCAGCAAGAGGGAGTCAAAATGCCTCGCGCTTCAAAGGAAAGCGCCTGTGCCTGAGAGGCGTTTTTGCGACCTGCTGGCAACGGTTTGGGGGCTGCCTACCCCTTTACGGAACGCTTCTAAACTGGGCCGCGGAACACTTTCATTTCCGTGGGGAAGCGGCTCGTAAAAGCTCTGCGCGCTCACGCCACTGGCATCGATTGCACCAGATTTCGCGTTTTGTCGACATCGGATTGGAAGGCAACAACAACCATCCGCTCCTCAAAATGTTTCCGGGGTGGTGTCCGTCGAAGAATTCTCTCTAAATCTGAGTCATCAATGAAAAAGACCCGTAAGTTTCTCAACTTATGGGTCCGTAGTTCTCAAGTTATGAGGTTATCTACACTTGACCTCAAACATCAATATTCCCCGCCCTCAACGCATTCGACTCAATAAATGCCCGCCGCGGCTCAACATCATCCCCCATAAGGGTAGTAAAGATCCCATCCGCAGCAATCGCATCCTCGATCTGCACGCGCAGCAGGCGCCGCACTGCCGGATCCATCGTCGTTTCCCAAAGCTGCTCGGGGTTCATCTCCCCCAGCCCCTTATACCGCTGCTTCGACACGTTGCGCTCGGCATCCGCCAGCA
The DNA here is from genome assembly GCF_004343775.1 of Burkholderia sp. SRS-46. GTDB lineage: Bacteria > Pseudomonadota > Gammaproteobacteria > Burkholderiales > Burkholderiaceae > Burkholderia. The sequence goes on from NZ_PTXL01000007.1 coordinate 373,184, forward strand.
ACCACTTCATCGCGCCCTTGAAGTCCGTCACGGCCATGCTGCGCTCCCCGCGCTTGATGACCGCCCCAACCCCAATCAACCCCTTGAACGTATTCGCGGTGTTCACGAGCTGCTGATAATCCGCCGTGTGCTGGAATTCCTCGTCAATAACAGAAACCCGCACATTCCCGTGATGCGCCCGTTCAACCCGCAGCGACCGCAGTTCGCGCACCTGATCATACGAAGGCACCACGCGCACTTCGTTCTTCAGCGCTTCGTTATGCAGAGCGGCGTGAAGGGCCTTCGCCGAAGCCTCCGTCGAAGCCTCGCTGGACAGATCGATCACAACGCCGTCCATGACCGCTTCAAGCGCCGCCGGGTCGTACAGTCGGCTGAGTCGCTCGATCACGCTCTGCGACATCAGATACGACCGCGCGAGTTCCCCAAGCGCATCCCCCGAAATCGCGACCGCATTCTCCCCCGGCACCAGCTCCGACCCTTGCAGCGCCAACCGCAGCATATGCGCGTTGAGCTCCGAATCGTCCTTCAGATACCGTTCATCCTTCCCTGCCTTGATCTTGTAAAGCGGCGGCTGTGCGATATACACATACCCGCGCTCGATCATGTCCGGCATTTGCCGATAGAGGAACGTGAGCAGCAGCGTCCGAATATGCGCACCGTCGACGTCCGCGTCGGTCATGATGATGATGCGGTGATAACGCAGCTTGTCGAGGTTGTAATCGTCCTTGCCGATGCCGCAGCCGAGCGCAGTGACCAAAGTAACGATCTGCTCCGACGACAGCAGCTTGTCGTACCGCGCCTTCTCGACGTTCAGCACCTTGCCGCGCAGCGGCAGGATCGCCTGGAACTTCCGATCGCGGCCTTGCTTGGCCGAGCCACCTGCCGAGTCACCCTCGACGATGTAGATTTCGCACTTCGCCGGATCTTTCTCCTGGCAGTCCGCGAGTTTGCCCGGCAGACCCACGCCATCGAGCACACCCTTCCGCCGCGTCATCTCCCGCGCCTTCCGCGCCGCATCCCGCGCCCGCGCCGCTTCAACGATCTTCCCGCAGATGATCTTCGCGTCGATCGGCGTTTCCAGCAGGAATTCTTCCAGCGCCTTGGCAACAACTTCCTCAACCGGCGCCCGCACTTCCGACGAAACCAGCTTGTCCTTCGTCTGCGAGCTGAACTTCGGCTCCGGCACCTTCACGGACAGTACGCACGACAACCCTTCGCGCATGTCGTCACCGGACGTCTCGACCTTCGCCTTTTTCGCGATCTCGTTGTCGGTGATGTACTTGTTGATGACGCGCGTCATCGCGGCCCGCAGGCCGGTGAGGTGCGTGCCGCCGTCGCGCTGCGGAATGTTGTTCGTGAAGCACAGCACGTTTTCGTTGTAGCTGTCGTTCCACTGCATCGCGACTTCGACGCCCACGCCATCCTTCTCGCCGTTGGCGAAGAAAACCGTAGGATGCAGGTTGGTCTTCGTCTTGTTGATGTACTCGACGAAGCCCTTCACGCCACCGGCAAACGCGAAATCGTCTTCCTTGCCCGAACGCAAATCGGTCAACCGAATCCGCACGCCATTATTCAGGAACGAAAGCTCGCGCATCCGCTTCGCGAGGATGTCGTAGTGATACTCGACAGTCCCGAAAATCGTCGGATCCGCCATGAAGTGGACTTCCGTACCGCGGTTCTCGGTATCGCCGGTCACCAGCATCGGCGACACTTCCACGCCGTCCACCGTCTCGAGCACGCGATCCTGCGCGACCCCGCGATGGAACTCCATGAAACGCTTCTTGCCGTCGCGGCGCACGGTGAGGCGCAGCCAGCTCGACAGCGCGTTCACGCACGACACGCCCACGCCGTGCAGACCACCGGAAACCTTGTAGCTGTTCTGGTCGAACTTGCCGCCCGCATGCAGCTCGGTCATCACGATTTCCGCAGCGCTGCGCTTCGGCTCGTGCTTGTCGTTCATCTTCACGTCGGTCGGAATCCCGCGGCCGTTGTCGGTCACGGAAATCGAGTTGTCCGCGTGAATCGTCACGTGAATATCGTTGCAATACCCGGCGAGCGCTTCGTCGATCGAGTTGTCGAGCACCTCGAACACGAGGTGATGCAGACCGGTGCCATCCGATGTATCGCCGATGTACATCCCGGGGCGCTTGCGCACCGCCTCCAGACCCTCGAGGATCTGGATCGACGAGGCGCCGTAGCTGCTGTTATCGGGCTGCGTATTGTGCTGTTCACTCATGGATATCTTCCGGTTCTGCGAGGCCACTCAAGCGGCGGCGGGGTGCGTTTCCTTGTGGAAAACGCCGGGCCGCTCCAGTTCTACTGACCCCTCCGGCGCGCCGGCCCGGCACGAGGAGGAGGGGTGATTGATTCGCCATAAAAACGCCAAAGGGGCTTGCCGCCCCCTGGTGTGTGTCGTGTGCCGCGCGCGTCAGATGCGCATCGGCATCACGACATACTTGAACTCGTCGTTCTCGGGCACCGTGATCAGCGCGCTCGAACTCGCGTCGCCCAGGCTCACCTGCACGGTGTCGACCTTCAGGTTCGCGAGCACGTCGAGCAGGTACGTGACGTTGAAGCCGATGTCGACGGTGTCGCCCTGGTAGGCGATTTCCAGTTCTTCCTGCGCCTCTTCCTGGTCGGCGTTGGTCGACATGATCTTCAGCTGGCCCGGCGCGATGATGCAGCGCACGCCCTTGAACTTGTCCGAGGTCAGGATTGCAGCGCGCTGCAGCGAACGCTGCAGTTCTTCACGGCCGATCTCGAACGAATTCTTGTGCGCCTTCGGGATCACGCGCTGGAAGTCGGGGAACTTGCCCTCGACCAGCTTCGACACGAGCTCGACCTGGCCGAACGTGAACTTCGCCTGGGTCTGCGCGATGTCGATCGTGACGGTGTCGTCGATGTCCTCGAGCAGGCGCTGCAGTTCGAGGATGGTCTTGCGCGGCACGATCACTTCCTGGCGGCCGAACGTACCGCCCTCGATCTTCATCGACGAGAACGCGAGGCGGTGGCCGTCGGTGGCCACGGCCATCAGCTGGTCGCCGTCGACGACGAGCAGCATGCCGTTCAGGTAGTAGCGGATGTCCTGCTGCGCCATCGCGAAGTGCACCATGCCGAGCAGCTGGCGGAACGACTTCTGCGGCACGCTCAGGTTCGCGCCGAAATCCTTCGCCTGCGCGACGGTCGGGAACTCGTCGGCCGCGAGCGTCTGCAGTGCGAAGCGGCTCTTGCCCGACTGCACCGTCAGGCGCTTGTCGGCGAGCGACAGCGTGACCTGGCCGTCAGGCATCGCGCGCAGGATGTCGAGCAGCTTGCGGGCAGCCACGGTGGTCGCCACCTGGTCGCCGCCGACGCCAAAATCGGCGCGCGTGGTGATCTGCAGCTCGAGGTCGGTCGACAGGAACGAAACGTCCGCACCGTTCTTGGTGATCAGCAAGTTGGCGAGGATCGGCAACGTGTGGCGGCGTTCGACGATGCCGCTGACCGTTTGCAGCGGCCTGAGGAGGGTGTCTCGTTCGGTCTTGACCAGTTGCATAGAGTTCCTTCGTTGAGATAACGGCCTGCAGCAGCCTCGCAACGCCCCGTCGGCCGGGCGCATGGCCCGCCCCCGCCGGAGCGGTCAAACCTATATTGTGCCTCAAAACCGAACCGCCCCCCTTAAATTGGGGCGGACGCCGAATTCTCGACCGGGCGCGCCGGTCAGCCCTTCAGCGTCTGTTCCAGCACGTGCAGCTCGTGGTTGAGCTGCGCATCCTTGCTCCGCTCGTCGGCGATCTTGCGCACCGCGTGCAGCACGGTGGTGTGATCGCGCCCGCCGAACAGCTCGCCGATTTCCGGCAGGCTCTTCTGCGTCAGCTCCTTCGCGAGGTACATCGCGATCTGCCGCGGCCGCGCGATGTTCGCCGGACGCTTCTTCGAATACATGTCGGCGACCTTGATGTTGTAGAAGTCGGCGACGGTCTTCTGGATGTTCTCGACCGAGATCTGCCGGTTCTGCACGGTCAGCAGGTCCTTCAGCGCTTCCTTGGTCAGCTCGATCGAGATCTCGCGGCCGTGGAACTTCGAATACGCGAGGATCTTGCGCAGCGCGCCTTCCAGCTCGCGCACGTTCGAGCGCAGGTGCTTGGCGACAAAGAACGCGACGTCCTCCGACAGGTTCACGCCTTCCGACTGCGCCTTGCGCATCAGGATCGCGACCCGCATTTCCAGCTCGGGCGGCTCGATCGCGACGGTGAGGCCCGAATCGAAGCGCGAGATCAGGCGGTCGTCGATCCCCGAAATCTCCTTCGGGTACGTGTCGCTGGTGATGATCACCTGCGCCTTGTTCGCGACCAGCGCCTCGAACGCGTAGAAGAATTCCTCCTGCGTGCGCGACTTGCCGGAGAAGAACTGGATATCGTCGATCAGCAGCAGGTCGAGCGAGTGATAGTAGCGCTTGAAATCGTCGAACGCCTTGCGCTGGTACGCCTTCACGACGTCGGACACGTACTGTTCGGCGTGGATGTAGCGGATCCTCGCGCCCGGCTTGTCGATCAGCAGCTGGTTGCCGATTGCGTGGATCAGGTGGGTCTTGCCGAGGCCGACGCCGCCGTACAGGAACAGCGGGTTGTACGAAATGCCGGGGTTGTCCGCCACCTGGATCGCGGCGGCGCGCGCGAGCTGGTTCGCCTTACCCGTCACGAAGTTGTCGAACGTGAGCACCGGGTTCAGCTTCGAGCGCTCGTACATCGAATCGGTCTCGCCGGCGGCGGCCGGCGCGGCGCCGTTGCCCGGCCGCCACGTGCGGCGGCCCGCGGCCGCTTCATGCGCGGGCAGGCTCGGCAGGTCGATGTCGGCATCGTCGGCGTGCAGGTGCGCGGCGGCCTGCGCGCTCAGCGGTGCATTGACCGGCGTGGCGGTGACGCTTGCCGCGGCGGCGAGGTTCGCGGCGATCGCGGCCACCGTTGCAGCCGGGCCGCTGGCCGGCGCCAGTGGTGCGCGCGGCGCGGCCGGTGCGGCGCCGGCGGCTGCGCTGCGCATGCCGGCCTTCGGATCGAGGACGAACTGGACTTCGACCGGCGCATTCCAGAAATCTCGGGCCAGATCGGAGATCCGTCCCGAAAACTGGCTCTTGACCCAGTCCAGCTTGAAGCGGTTCGGCGCGGCGATGGACAGCGTGTTCGCCGCCGCATCGAAGGCCACCGGGGCCAAGGGTTTGATCCACGTCACGTACTGCTGGGGCGTCAGCTCGCGCTCCAGCAGTGCGGAACAGTGTTGCCAGAAATCGTTCATCAAGTAACTGTCGTTTTTTGCGTGCACTAGGGCTCGCCGTCGCCCTTGTCGCGGATGCGCAACAAGGCCCGAAGCGGTCGTGCGAGCATGCGTCGGAGCCCTGCGTCACAGCGATGGAGAGGCAGGGGCGTGCCGAGGCGGCGTGCGGGATTCTTGGAGATAAGGCGAGATTCTACCCGCAAAAACGGCCACAGCGTGAGTTATCCACAGGGCCGTGTTGTGGGTCGCGGGGCCGGATCACAGGGGGCTGATGCATCCGGATAGCCTCTAAAGTGTTGACCGTCAAGAGAAAAGCGGATTAAATAGCGGGTTCCGCGAAAACCAATCCTGCATTTCCGGCGATTGCGTTCGCCCGAAGGCCTCTTGGTAAGGGCACGCGGTCCCCTGAATTTCGACATTCTCGAACAAGTGAGAGCATCATGAAACGTACTTACCAACCGTCCGTGACGCGCCGCAAGCGCACCCATGGCTTCCGTGTCCGCATGAAGACGGCAGGTGGCCGCAAGGTCATCAACGCCCGCCGCGCGAAGGGCCGCAAGCGCCTGGCCATCTAAGGCAGGCTGCGCGCTGTGACCGCCGTCCGCAGTCCTGCGGAGGGGGCCGTCGAGCCGGGTGCGAATCCGTTGCAGACGAAGGCCGCCTTCCCGAAAGCTGCGCGACTTCTGAAAACGGATGAATTTTCATCCGTTTTTCGTTTGCGCCCGTGGCGGCGCTCCGCGCACTTCGTGATTTACGGCAAGCCGACGGGCCAGCCTGCTCGCCTGGGGCTTGTCGTCGGCAAGAAGTATGCGCCGCGCGCAGTGACGCGCAACCTCGTGAAGCGGCTCGCACGCGACGCGTTTCGCCTGCGCCGGGCCGAATTCGCCGGTTACGACCTGCTGCTGCGGCAGCACACGCGCTTCGACAAGAAAGCGCTGCCGAGCGCGGCTTCCGCCCCGCTCGCGGCGATGTGCGCGGCCGAGATCCGCGAGCTGCTCGATCGGGCAGCCCGGGAAGTCGTCCGTCGTGCGTCGAAGCCCGCGTCCGAGTGACGCACCGCCCGCCGCGGCGGCGTTCGCGCCTGCCCGGCCGGCTTTGAAGCGGCGCAGCCCTGACGCCGCCCCTGGTATGCAAACGGTTTTGATCGCGTTGCTGCGTTTCTACAAGGTTGCCGTGAGTCCGCTGCTCGGCGACCGTTGCCGTTTTTATCCTTCCTGTTCGGATTACGCGCGCGAGGCAATCCAGTATCATGGCGCCGCGCGCGGTGCGTATCTCGCCGTCAGGCGCGTGTGCCGATGCCACCCGTTTTCCGCGGGCGGCGTCGACCTCGTTCCGCCGCCCAACTCCGACACACGCGCTCGCGGCCAGGCCGAAGCGCGGTCCCATCGACTCTGAGACAACGCATGGATATCAAACGCACCGTCCTATGGGTGATCTTCTTCATGTCAGCTGTCATGCTGTACGACAACTGGCAGCGTTCCCATGGACGCCCGTCGATGTTCTTCCCGAACACCACGCAGTCGACCCCGGCGGCAGCCGGTGGCGCATCCGGCACCGGCGCGACGGGTAACGCCGCGACCACGGCCGGCGGCGTGCCCGCGGCGGCCACCGGCGCGGCGCCCGCGACGACGGCCCCGGCCGCGCAGGCGCAGCTCGTGAAGTTCTCGACCGACGTGTATGACGGCGAGATCGACACGCGCGGCGGCACGCTCGCGAAGCTGACGCTGAAGAAGCAGGGCGACGGCAAGCAGCCGGACCTGTACATCACGCTGTTCGACCACACGGCCGGCCACACGTACCTCGCACGCACGGGCCTGCTCGGCGGCGACTTCCCGAACCACAACGACGTCTACACGCAGCTCAACGCGGGCGCGACGACGCTGGCGGGCGACCAGAACGCGCTGAAGCTGTCGTTCGAATCGCCGGTGAAGGGTGGCGTGAAGGTCGTGAAGACCTACACGTTCACGCGCGGCAGCTACGTGATCGGCGTCGACACGAAGATCGACAACGTCGGCACCGCGCCGGTGTCGCCGACGGTCTACATGGAGCTCGTGCGCGACAACACGGCGGTCGAGACGCCGATGTTCTCGCATACGTTCCTCGGGCCGGCGGTCTACACGGATACGAAGCACTTCCAGAAGATCGACTTCGGCGATCTGGACAAGAACAAGGCGAACTTCGAGAAGTCGGCCGACAACGGCTGGGTCGCGATGGTGCAGCACTACTTCGCGTCGGCGTGGATTCCGCAGCAGGGCGCGAAGCGCGACATCTACGCGGAGAAGATCGATCCGTCGCTGTACCGCGTGGGCGTGAAGCAGCCGGTCGCGGCGATCGCGCCGGGCCAGTCGGCTGACGTGTCGGCACGCCTGTTCGCCGGTCCGGAAGAAGAGCGCATGCTGGAAGGCATCGCGCCGGGCCTGGAACTGGTGAAGGACTACGGCTGGGTGACGATCATCGCGAAGCCGCTGTTCTGGCTGCTCGAGAAGATCCACGGCTTCGTCGGCAACTGGGGCTGGGCGATCGTGCTGCTGACGCTCTTGATCAAGGCCGTGTTCTTCCCGCTGTCGGCCGCGAGCTACAAGTCGATGGCGCGGATGAAGGAAATCACGCCGCGCATGCAGGCGCTGCGCGAACGCTTCAAGAGCGATCCGCAGAAGATGAACTCGGCGCTGATGGAGCTGTACAAGACCGAGAAGGTCAATCCGTTCGGCGGCTGCCTGCCGGTCGTGATCCAGATCCCGGTGTTCATCTCGCTGTACTGGGTGCTGCTCGCGTCGGTCGAAATGCGCGGCGCGCCGTGGATTCTGTGGATCCACGACCTGTCGCAGCGCGATCCGTTCTTCATCCTGCCGGTGCTGATGGCCGTCTCGATGTTCGTGCAGACGAGCCTGAACCCGACGCCGCCGGACCCCGTCCAGGCGAAGATGATGAAGTTCATGCCGATCGCGTTCTCGGCCATGTTCTTCTTCTTCCCGGCCGGTCTCGTGCTGTACTACGTCGTGAACAACGTGCTGTCGATCGCGCAGCAGTACTACATCACCCGCACGATCGGGGCCGCGAAGAAAACCGCCTGACGGCGGGCCGGCGCGGGGGTGGCAACGCTCCGCCCGCGCTGCCGGTCGCGAAGATGCAAAAAAGCCGCATGACCTTCGGGTCATGCGGCTTTTTGTTTGGGGCGCGCGGTGTTCAGCGTTTCGGCGGATCGCCGTAGAACTGCTCGATCAATTCCTGAACCAGGTAGCGGTGGTGCGGCGACAGCGCCTCGATCTTCGACGCGAGTTCGATCGTCTCGGGCGTCGGCGGATAGCGCTCGTCACGCGGCAGCGGTTGCGGCGTCGTGCGCGCCGCGGCGTTCGGCGACGGGCCGTAGTGCAGCCAGTGGAGCTCGACGCGCAGCCATTCCGCGAGCGTGCGCAGTTTGTCCTGTGTCGGAATGGTGCGCCCCGTCAGCCACTTGTGCGCCGTTTGCGGCGACACCTGATGCTCGCCGCGATGGCGAAGATTGAACTGGTTGGCGAGCTCCGTCGCACCCGTGATCTTGTGCGGGCTGCGCTGCAAGGCGAATTTCAGGCGCTCCGAGAACGCCTTTTTCTCTTCGGATGTCGGCATGGGGGAGATTGTGCATTTCGACTAACGGCTCTCAGACAACCATCCGGGCTAAACGTAGCTCATTCGGATGAATCCCAAGCTAATCCCGGCGCGATGATCCGCCGCATGGAGCAGGCGCGGGTCGCCCCGACTGGACGTACTGGTCCGAAACCGGTCATGCGTAATCGGGTTCGACTAGTATTTATCTTATCTCCTTCGAGATAAATTGAGGGGAGTCCGAAGCGTCGTCCGGCCGAGGTGACGGGCGGGCCGGCACGCTACAATGCCGGCGTCCCGATGCCCGCGCGCCGATGCCGCACGGGCTGGCCGTTCCACCGCTGAACCACCGATTGCCATGCTTGCTACCGATTCCGATCCGATCGTCGCCATTGCCACTGCTGCCGGCCGGGGCGGCATCGGCGTCGTCCGCGTGTCGTTCGGGCGCGGCGGCGAGGCGGCGGCGCTGCCGCTGATCGACGCGTTGTGCGGGCAGCGCCTCGCGCCGCGCCATGCGAGCTACGTGCCGTTCCTCGACGCGCACGGTGCGCCGCTCGATCGCGGCATCGCGCTGTATTTCCCGGCGCCGCATTCGTACACCGGCGAGCATGTGCTCGAACTGCAGGGGCACGGCGGGCCGATCGTGATGCAGCTGCTGCTGCAGCGCTGCCTGGATGCCGGGCGCGGCGCCGGGTTGCGGCTCGCGGAGCCGGGCGAATTCACGCGGCGCGCGTTCCTGAACGACAAGCTCGATCTCGCGCAGGCCGAGGCGGTGGCCGACCTGATCGAGGCGAGCACCGAGGCGGCGGCGCGCTCGGCCGGGCGTTCGCTCGACGGCGCGTTCTCGCGGCAGGTCCACGCGCTCGTCGACGACGTGATCACGCTGCGGATGCTGGTCGAGGCGACGCTGGATTTCCCGGAAGAGGAGATCGACTTTCTCGAGGCGGCGGACGCGCGCGGCAAGCTCGCGCGCATCCGCGAGCAGCTCACGCACGTGCTCGGCGATGCGCGGCAGGGCGCGCTGCTGCGCGAAGGGCTGTCGGTCGTGCTCGCCGGGCAGCCGAACGTCGGCAAGTCGTCGCTGCTGAACGCGCTGGCCGGCGCGGAGCTCGCGATCGTCACGCCGATCGCCGGCACGACGCGCGACAAGGTCGCGCAGACGATCCAGGTCGAGGGCATTCCGCTGCACATCATCGATACGGCGGGGCTGCGCGAGACCGAAGACGAAGTCGAGCGGATCGGCATCGCGCGCACCTGGAGCGAGATCGAGCGCGCGGACGTCGTGCTGCATCTGCTCGATTCGCGCAGCGGGATGACGGCGGACGACGTGGCGATCGCGGCGCGCTTCCCGGCGGACGTGCCGGTCGTGCGCGTGCTGAACAAGACGGACCTGAGCGGCGCGTCGGCGTCGGTCGAGCATCCGGCGGCGGAGGGCGATCTCACCGAGGTGCATCTGTCGGCGAAGCGCGGCGACGGGATCGATCTGCTGCGCGGCGAGTTGCTGCGGATTGCCGGGTGGCAGGCGGGTGCCGAAGGCGTGTATCTGGCGCGCGAGCGGCATCTGATCGCGCTGCGTTCAGCGCAGGAGCACCTCGCACAGGCGGCCGATCATGCGGAGCAGCGCGCGCAGTCGCTCGATCTGTTCGCGGAGGAGCTGAGGCTCGCGCAGGAACAGCTCAATGCGATAACCGGGGAATTCACGTCGGATGATCTGCTGGGGGTGATTTTCAGCAGGTTTTGTATCGGGAAGTGAGCGACCGGTGGGGGCCGTCCAGCCCTGTCTCGGGGCGGTAGCGCGCCATTGGTGTCGGTACGCCAAGTGGGCGTTCGCGTTCGCTGGCCGCGCGTGATCGACGCATGAATGCGTCGATTCGGCGGCCAGTGTCAATGCAGGTAGTCTCGTGACGCGTCTGCAATCGACAAACGGCCATCACCCGTCTCAATCCCAATCGCGATGATGATGGTGATGGTAATACCCGCCGCCACCGTAATACCCGCCACCGTAGTAGCCGTCATACGGCGCGACGACACAGCCGCTCAGCAGCGCGGCGACGCCGGCAATCAACAACAGGGTTTTCATGGCGCTCACCTGCTCAGGTTCAAGATGCGCCCAGCATAGCGAGCGCCCCTGGCAGCGGCTGTAAGTAATCGTTTCCCGGCTTCGTTATGCGTAACAACGGATTATTCCGGTCAAAACGCCCGATCAATCGCTCGATCAAGCAGGCGTTTCAAACGGACGCGGTGCGATTGCGCCCGGCATCCTTCGCACGATACAGCGCGGCATCGGCCGTTTCGATCAGCGCATCGGGCATCGACAGCGCCTCGGGCAACGCCGTCGCGCAGCCGACGCTCACCGTAACGCGCCCCGTCGGCGTGTGCGTGGCCAGGTTGAGCCGCAGCACCGCCTCGCGCGCTTCCTCGGCGACGAGCCGCGCGCCGCGCACGCCGGTGTTCGGCAGCACGATCGCGAACTCTTCGCCGCCGTAGCGCGCGACGAGATCCCCGGGCCGGCGCACGACACCCGTCAGCGCATTCGCGACCGCGATCAGGCATGCATCGCCCTTCACGTGGCCGAACGCGTCGTTGTACGCCTTGAAGTGATCGACGTCGACCATCAGCAGCGACAGCGGCTCGCCTTGCCGCCGCGCCTGCAGGAACAGCAGGTGGAAGTGATCGTTGAAGTGGCTGCGGTTGTAGACGCCCGTCAGCCCGTCGCGCGCGGACGAGCGCATCAGCGTCGTGTGCGCCTCGAAGAGCCGCTGGTACAGCATCGTCACCTCCCACGCGAGCACGCAGACGAGCACGCCGGGCGTGAACATGCTGAACACGCGCGCGACGTACCAGCCGACCGTGAAGCGGTTCGTGCTCAGCAGGTTCAGCGTGGTGTCGGTGACGCACGCGAGCATCGCGATCGCGAGCCACAGGTCGAGCGTCGTGCGCAGCCGGCCGGTGAGCACCACCACGGCGAGCGCGATCACGTTGAGCGTCCAGACGACGAGCGCCACCGGATTGACCGGCATCACGGCCGTGTCGCCGGGCGGGTGGAAGGCGGGCGGCAGTTGCACGGTCAGCGCGAACACGCACAGGAGCGCCGCCACGAGCGCCGGGCCGCCGATCAGCGCGATCGTCCACCAGCGGGTGCGCTGCACGCTGATCGGCGTGCGCACCATCCGGTCGCGCGTGAACAGCGCCAGCATCACGAAGCACGGAAAGCCCGCGTGCCAGAAGATCCACATCCATGCGGCGGTTTGCGGCAGCGCATCGAACAGGCCGTGCGGCGCGAACACGCCGGGAAACGTCAGCAGCTGCAGCGCGACGGCGAGCGCGGTGAACGCATAGGCGCCGCCGAGCGCACCGAGCACGGGCTGTCGCGTGACGGTGAATTGCGCGCCGAGGAAGAACGCGGCGATGCTGGCGGTGGAGAACACGGTCAGCGCGCACATCGGCATGAACGGTTCGACCGCGGGCAGCGAGACGTTCGCGTGCGGCGCGGCGACGCCGAGTGCGAGCAGGATGACGAGCGCGGACAGCGCGCCGAACCAGAACTGCCGCCGTGTGGTGTGCTGGATCAGGATGCCTTCCATGAGGTCTCCGACGCGCTCGCGCGCAGGCGCCCGGTCGGTACGCCGGGCGTGTGCGTCCCGGCCGCCGCGCGACCGGTGCGGCCCGATCCTAGCGCGTTATTGGCGCGCGCTCAAATCCCCAGACCTGGTCCGTAGTTGCCGGCGACCCAGCGGGTGACCGCGTCGATGTCCGCGTAGTCCTGTTCGGGCAGCCCGTCGAGCATCGTCAGCACTTCGTTGCTGGCGCCCGCGTCGCGCGCGGCGTCGACGATCGCATCCTTGTTCGCGGGATAGGTGATGGCGGCCAGCACGTCGGCGATCTGCAGGTCGATCGTTTCGTGCGGGATGTCCGGCTTCCGGGAAGATTGCCTGTCGTTCACGTCAGCGCCTCGCAATCGGATCGAAACGGGCCGCTCGTCGGCCACGGGGCAACGGGTGCATGCGCACCCGGCCCGCCCGCGCGCGGCAGCGCACGCAGGCGTTACGCCAGCACGGCGGCGGGTGCGGAAGATCGGCATCCGGCTGGCGCGAAATCGTCAATGTCCGCGCGTCAATGCCCGCGCCGCACACGGCGCCACGGATGCTTCCAGTCGATGTGCGGTGCATCCTCGTCGCGCGGATGCTGACGCCGGTGTTCCTGCCAGAGTTCATCGGAAAACAGCACGGCCACGATCACGAGCGGCAGCACCAGAAAGACACCGAGTATCACTTGCTCGATCACGATAGCCTCCATGACGGTGGCAGGAACCCTTTTTCCATTCTAGGCTCTGAACTTCGCCTCACCTCCATTTTCTTGCTGTGCGCCCGAGGAGCAATCGGGACTGGGCCCGAGAGGGTCGTCCCCGGCTCGGGCGCGCGCGCCACGAATAAGAGTCTTACGATGCAAATGCAGAACGACACCCGCACGCTCGCGCTGCGGCCGCTCGAGCACCAGGACCTGCGCTTCGTGCACGAACTGAACAACGACGCGAAGATCATGCGCTACTGGTTCGAGGAGCCGTATGAAACCTTCGCGGAGCTGTCGCAGCTCTACGACCGCCACGTGCACGACCAGCGCGAGCGCCGCTTCGTCGCGGTCGACGCGCAAGGGGAACTGGTCGGCCTCGTCGAGCTGATCGAGCTCGACTACATCCACCGCCGCGGCGAATTCCAGATCATCATCGCGCCGCAATGCCAGGGCCGCGGCTATGCGGGCCAGGCAACGCGCCTCGCGGTCGAATACGCGTTCAAGGTGCTGAACCTGCGCAAGCTGTACCTGATCGTGGATACGTCCAATGCGGCGGCGATCCACGTTTATGAAAAATGCGGGTTCCAGCGCGAAGCGGAATTGATCGAGGAATTCTTCGGCAACGGCGCGTATCACAATGCTTACCGGATGTGCCTGTTTCAGCGCGATTATTTCGAACGACAAAATACTGCGTGACGAATACATGCCCGCCGGCGCGCGATTCCGCGGTGCCGCATGCCGGAGGGAAATGCGGGTAAATGCCAGTATGCGTCGATCTGGCATTTTTCTTGTATGCGGTAAATCGCATGGCGCACCGCAGTAATGTGCAGATGTTTTCGCATGACTTTATGTGCAGCGCACAAAAATAATCCGGATATCGAAATGGATTATCCAAACCGTTCAATCGAGGCGGTGACGATTTGATGAACGCCTTGTCGCACGGGGCTTTGCGGTCTGGCGTCCGGTGCGGCTCGATCTCGCATGCGTTTGAATTGCAAACCGGTGCGCGCGGAAAACCTGCTGCGCGCAGGGTGCGACAATTCGCCGCTATTGCGAGCGCACAACAAATGTGCTTGCTATCGTTTGCCGGTCTCCTAAGCTCAAACGTGCGGGTTCACCATCACCTTTAAACACATAGCTAACCGCAGCCTGACGCCCGCGAGCAAGGGAGACTGAACATGATGAAGCGAACCGCTGTTTTTGTTGCGCTTGTCGGTGCATTTGCCGTGGTGTCCATCGCCCAGGCAGGCGATACCGGTGTGAAGCCGAAGCAGGAAATCCAGCTGACGAAGAACGCGTGGGGCTGCCTGTCGAAAGATAATCTGGATTCCGTACTGAACCACGAGCGTGACGGCAAGTCGCAGGCGAAGCAGCAGTATTTCGACGATTTCCGTTGCCTGTCCGTGCCGGAAGGCCAGCGCTTCCGCGTGGTGTCGGTGGACGAGGGCGACGTGCAGTTCGTGAGCGCCGACAACAGCGACCAGCAGGGCCTCTGGACCGATTCACGCTTCATCAAGCAATAACGCCGAGCAGCTGCGCGCCGGCACGCCGGCGCGGCGCCATCGAACACGGCCCGACCGCCTGCCGGGCCGTTCTGCTGTGCGCGACATCGGGCGGACGCCGGGCATTCGGTATCATCACGACCCGAACTGAATCGATGCCCGCCCGGGCACTTCCCGCATGGCGCTCAAATCCACGATCTACAAAGCCGAACTGCAAATTGCCGACATGGATCGGCATTACTACGGCGACCACACCTTGACGGTGGCCCGCCATCCGTCTGAAACCGACGACCGGATGATGGTGCGCATCGCCGCATTCGCGTTGTTCGCGCACGAGCGGCTCGAATTCTGCAAGGGGCTGTCCGATACCGACGAGCCCGATCTCTGGCAGAAGGACCTGACGGGCGCGATCGACGTGTGGGTTGACGTCGGCCAGCCTGACGAGCGGCGCATCTCGAAGGCGGCGGGCCGTGCCGGGCAGGTGACGGTGATCGCGTACGGCGGCAAGACCTCGGATATCTGGTGGCAGGGCGTGCGCAGCAAGGTCGAGCGGCTGCGCAACGTGCAGGTGCTGTCGCTGGCCGACGGCGTCGCGGTCGCACTCGGGCGGCTCGCCGAGCGGACGATGCGCCTGCAATGCACGGTGCAGGACGGCGCCGCGTGGATCTCGAGCGCGGACCACGATCCGGTCGCCGTCGAATGGACGACCCTCAAGGCGCGCGCCGGCGCATGACGCGGTGACGCGCGGGCCGGCCGCGCTCACGCGATGGCGGCGGGCGGCCCCTTGAGTTCCAGCATGTTGCCTTCGGGATCGAACAGGTAGATCGACGGGCCGTAGCCGTCGGCGCCGTAGCGCTCCTGCACCGCGCCCGGCTGCACGCCGTGCGCGGCGAAATGCGCGGCCAGCGCCTGCGGATCGAACGGCTCGACGCGCAGGCACAGATGATCGAGATTGCGCCCGGTGCCGGGCGGCCCGCTGTCGGGCCGGTCGATCTTGCCGCCGACGGCGAGCAGGTCGATCAGCGCGGTGCCGGCACGCAATTGCACGAGGCCGAGATCCGGCTGTTCCTTTTCCACGTGGCAGCCGACGGCGTCGCAGTAGAAGCGCGTCATCGCGGCCATGTCGGTCACGCGAAGCACGATGTGATCGATGGCGCGGATGGTGGGTTTCATGAATGAACGCTCCTTCGCAGGCAGGGTTCATCGAGTGTAGACCAACGCGCCGGCGGCGCCCGCGCGAACACAGCAGAATCGACAGACGAAAAAAAGCCCGCTCACGAGGAACGGGCTTAATCCATATCAGGAGGAGACATGGAGGAGACAGTTCCAACTATACACACGGCGATGGTGCGACGCAATATTTTTTGTGTCAAAAAACGTCAGGACGGCGATTTGTCGCAGCCGCACTGCAACATGAGGATGGCCGAAAGATGACAAAAGGCACGGCGGCGGCCCGTGCGCGCGGGTTTTGTCGGGATTTCTCGGGAATGTGTCCCCGATTTGTCGCGGCGAATCACAGAGCAAGATTCAGGGCGCGACGGTGCGTGCGGCTGGCTAGAGTAGGCACCGTCTACACTGAGAGTGCGAGGTTCCGATGAAAACCGCCTATCCGACCGACGACGCCCGCTGGGATGCCGTGACCGCCCGCGATCCGCATGCGGACGGCGCGTTTTTCTACGCGGTGCGCACCACCGGCGTGTTCTGCCGCCCGACCTGCGCGTCGCGGCTGCCGCGGCGCGAGCATGTCGCCTTCTTCGCCGATCCGGCCGCCGCGCGTGCCGCCGGGTTCCGGCCCTGCAAGCGCTGCCAGCCGGAGGGGCTGCCGCGCGAGCTCGAGATCGTCAATCGCGCGTGCGCGGTGCTCGACGCGCACCCCGAGCGGCTCACGCTCCAGCAACTGAGCGATGCCGTGCACGTGAGCCCGTTCCACCTGCAGCGGCTGTTCAAGCGCGTGGTGGGCGTGTCGCCGAGGCAGTACCAGGCCGCGCAGCGCGGCGCGGCATTGCGGCAGGCGCTGCAAAGCGGCCAGCCGGTCACGCGGGCCGCCGTCGATGCCGGGTTCAATTCGCCGTCGCGGCTGTATGCGTCGGTGCCGCGCGAGCTGGGGATGGCGCCGTCGGCGTTTCGCCGCCAGGGCGCCGGGCTGCGGATCGACTACGCGACCGCGCCGACGTCGCTCGGCACGGTGCTCGTCGCCGCGACCGGGCAGGGCATCTGCCGGATCGCGTTCGGCGACGATCCCGCGCCGCTCGTCGCCGCGCTGACGGAAGCGTTCGCGCGCGCGGAGCTGGTCGAGTCGCCGGCGCGGCTCGCGCCGTTCGTCGCGCAGATCGGCGCGTATCTGGACGGCACGCGCCGCACTTTCGAACTGCCGCTCGACATCGCGCCGACTGTGTTCCAGCAGCGCGTGTGGGAAGCGCTGACCCGCATCCCGTACGGCGAGACGCGCAGCTATTCCGAGATCGCGGAAGCGCTCGGCTCGCCGCGCGCGGTGCGGGCGGTGGCGTCCGCGTGCGCGTCGAACCCGGTCGCGCTCGCGATTCCGTGCCATCGTGTCGTGCAGAAAGGCGGCGCGCTGGCCGGGTATCGCTGGGGCGTGCGCCGCAAGGCGACGCTGCTCGCGGCCGAGGCGCGTCATTCACAGGAACAGGAGGCGGCGGCCGACGTCGCGATTCCCGAGGGCAGTGCAGCTTGAACGTCGTGACCACCAAAACAACCACGAAGGGCGGCGATGCGCCGCCGGCCGCGCAGCTCGAGCTGCGCTTCAAGGCGCCCTACGACTGGGCGCGCGTGCTGCGCTTCTTCAGCGGGCGCGCGATTCCGGGTGTCGAGCAGGTCGCGGACGGTGTCTACCGCCGGATCGTCGACCTGCACGGCGCGCCCGGCCGGCTCACCGTCGCGCGGCATCCGCGCAAGCATTGCCTCGTCGTGACCGTCGACGGCGCGGCGGCGCGCCACGTCGACGACGCGTTCGCGACCCGCGTCGCAGCGATGTTCGACCTGCGCGCCGATCCGGCGGCGATCGGCGGGGAGCTCGGGCGCGACCCGTGGTTCGCGCCGCTCGTCGCGGCCGCGCCGGGGCTGCGCGTGCCGGGCGCGTGGTCGGGCTTCGAACTCGCGGTGCGCGCGATCGTCGGCCAGCAGGTCAGCGTGAAGGCGGCGACGACGATCGTCGGCCGGCTCGTCGAACGCGCGGGCGAGCGCGTGGTGGACGACGACATGGGCGCGCCCGCGTGGCGTTTCCCGACGCCGGACGCACTCGCCGCGTGCGATCTCGCACAGATCGGGATGCCCGGCAAGCGCGTCGCGGCGCTCACCGGCGTGGCGCGCGCGGTCGCGGCCGGCGACGTGCCGCTCGATCCCGCGCATGCCGACCTGGCGACGCTGCGGCAGGCGTGGCTCGACCTGCCCGGCATCGGCCCGTGGACCGTCGAATACATCGCGATGCGCGCGTGGCGCGACCCGGATGCGTGGCCCGCGTCCGACCTGGTGCTGATGCAGTCGATCGCCGCGCGCGATCCATTGCTCGACCGGCTCGCGAGCCAGAAGCGCCGCACCGACGGCTGGCGGCCGTGGCGTGCCTACGCAGCGCTGCATCTGTGGAACGAGGTGGCCGATCGCGCAGGAGGCGCGCCGCGCGGCGGGTGATCCGGCGAAGCGCGCGCCCGCTGTCGGTCGCTTGCGCGCGGCGCGTGCGCGTTGACCATCGCGCGTCGACACGCAATCGATACGGCTACGCGTGAAGGTGCAACCCGTGCGCCGTAGCGTGCTCGTCTTCAGGGCGACACGTCGCAAGCCGGCGTGCATCGGCCATCGCACGATCGTTTGCCGAGGCGGGCGGAGCGGGGCGCACGGACCGAAGTCCGATTCTCGCAATCGGGTTGCACCGTCGACCTGCGACGCATTCCGCCATCGAGCAGACGAATGCGCGAACCCTGCGCGACGGCATCCGAGCCGCGTTCTCGCGGCCGCCGCAACGGCCTGTCCGCCCCTTCCCAAGCCCGCCCCGGCGCGCCTGCCCGTGCCCTGAGCCGCCTCAAGCGCGTGTTACGGCGAGATGTTAAAGTGCCCGCTACCAACGAAGCGACCAACAATCCTGCCGGCCGCGCGCGAGCGTTCCGCGCGCGGCCGTCCCGCACTTGCGCATTCATGTCGAACACCATGACCATCCGCCAGACCGATTTGCTGCTGGATCGCCTCGACGTGCTGAGCACCGGCCCGACGCGGCAGCACCTGCCCGACGGCCTGCGCGGCATCGAAAAGGAAAGCCTGCGCGTGACGCGCGACGGGATGATCGCGTTCACGCCGCATCCGCGCGCGCTCGGTTCGGCGCTCACGCATCCGTCGCTGACGACCGACTATTCCGAATCGCTGCTCGAACTGATCACCCCCGCCGAACCCGATGCCGCGCTCACGCTCGAACGCCTCGACGAGCTGCATCGCTACGTGTATGCGTCGCTCGGCGACGAGATGCTGTGGAACGATTCGATGCCGGGCCTGCTGCCGGCCGACGACGAGATTCCGATCGCCGACTACGGCACGTCGAACATCGGCCGCCTGAAGACGGTGTACCGGCGCGGCCTCGCGTATCGCTACGGCCGCACGATGCAGTGCATCGCCGGCATCCACTACAACTACTCGCTGCATGACGAAGTGTGGCGGCGCCTGCACGCGGACGAAGGCTCGACCGCGACGCTCGTCGACTACCAGTCCGAACGCTATCTCGCGCAGATCCGCAACTTCCGCCGCACGAGCTGGCTGTTGATGTACCTGTTCGGCGCGTCGCCGGCGCTCGATGCGAAATTCCTGCGCGACAACCCGCACGGGCTCGACACGTTCGATGCCGATACGCTGTACCGCCCGTATGCGACGAGCCTGCGGATGAGCGATCTCGGCTACTCGAACACCACCGGCCAGGCCGCGCTGCAGGCCGACTACAACACGCTGTCGGGCTATCTCGACGCGCTGTCGAAGGCGGTCAGCGAACCCTATCCGCCGTACGAGGCGATCGGCACGCATCGCGACGGCGAGTGGATCCAGATCAACACGAACGTGCTGCAGATCGAGAACGAGTTCTACTCGACGATCCGGCCGAAGCGCGTCACGTATTCGGGCGAGCGCCCGCTGCATGCGCTCGCGTCGCGCGGCGTGCAGTACATCGAGGTGCGCTGCCTCGACATCGACCCGTTCGAGCCGACCGGCATCGCGCTCGACACCGCGCGCTTCATCGACGCATATCTGCTGGTGTGCGCGCTCGAGGCGAGCCCGCCGCTCGATTGCGCCGCGTACCAGGAAGCGAACGCGAACTTCGGCACCGTAACGATGGACGGCCGCAAGCCGGGCCTCACGCTGTCGCGCGACGGCAGCCCCGTCACGCTGCACGCGTGGGCGGACGAGCTGATGACGAAGATCGAAACCGTCGGCCGCCGTCTCGACGAGATCCGCGGCGGCGACGCGCATGCGCGCGCCATTGCCGCGCAGCGCGAGAAGCTTGCCGATCCGGAGCGCACGCCGTCCGCGCGCGTGCTGCGCACGATGCGCGAGCGCAACCAGTCGTTCCTCGAGTTCGCGCGCGCGCAAAGCGACGCGCATGCCGCGCATTTCCGCGCGCGGCCGCTGCCGGACGACGCGGCGCGCGCCGCGGTGGCGCTCGCGGAGCGCTCGCTGGCCGAGCAGGCGGAACTGGAAGCGAAGGAAGCCGGTTCGTTCGACGCGTTCGTCGCGGCCTACCGCGCGTACACGCTGAACCGCTTCAGCGTCTGACGATCGCGCACGCGGCCGCGCGCATCGGTGTGCGGACCGCCGGCGCGCGATGCCGGTGACGGCTTCCGGCGCGTGTGCGTCGTTGCGAGCCGGGCGGCCGGCGCGTGCGGTTCATCTCATCCCCGCTTCAACGATGCGAATAGGTTGACCGATCGGTCGACGGATCGACGGCCGGCGTCACGTCGCGCCGGCCGGATTCCACCGTCGCGCGGCCGTCGCCGCCGTAGCCGGCTTCGTCCGCGTGCGCCTGCGCGACACGCTGCATGATCGCCTGCACGTTCTGCGGATAGTCGGGGCTGCTGACGATGGCGGGCCGGTAGCCCGCCGCGGCGAGCTCCGCGAGTTCCTGTCGAACCTGGGCCCGCGTCAGCGGCTGGGAGGAGGCCTGCGCATGGGCGGCGGCGGCGCCCATCATCAGGATGCCGATACAAGCGGTACGAACGATGGCCTTCTTCATCTTGCACTCCGGGTCGGTTGCCGCGCACCGAGGCGGCGCGGCGTGAATCGATGCGTGCAGTCTAGGCTTCGCACACCCGAGGAAACATCCCGCTGCCGGATACGCACCTTTGTCCGCTGTGCAAGATTGGCGCCGCGCATTGCGGGGCCTGATGCGCGGCCGGCCCTATCAGGCTTGTCCCTCCTTGTGGAAGTGGCGCGTGACGCCTACGCTTTTTAAGTGACCGATCGGTCGGCAACTCGACGTGGTTGCGCAGGCAAGGGCCTGGGCACGCATGCCTGCCGATTGCGTTGATTGCGTTGCATGGGAATGGAAAAGGAGACACGGATGAACCCCACCGCCACCCTTCCCGCCGGCATCGTCTTCGCGCAGCCCCTGACGCCGGTCGCCGATTCGCTGCTGCTGTCGTTCCTCGTCGCGGTGATCCCGATCGCGGTCGCGCTCGTCGCGCTCGGCGTGCTGCGCCGCCCCGCATGGCAGGCATCGCTCGCGGGGCTCGTCGCCGGCCTGGCGGTCGCGATCGGCGCGTGGGGCATGCCCACCGGCCTCGCGTTCAACGCGGTCGCCGCCGGCATGGCGCTCGCCGTGGTGCCGGTGATGTGGATCGTCTTCAACGCATTGCTGCTCTACAACATCGCGGTGAAATCGGGCCGCTTCGACCAGTTCCGCCAGTGGATGCTCGATCACCTGCCCGACGACCGCCGCCTCGTGCTGCTCGTCGTCGCATTCTCGTTCGGCTGCCTGCTCGAGGGCATCTCGGGCTTCGGCACGCCGGTCGCGATCACGAGCGCGCTCTTGATCGCGCTCGGCTTCCCGGCGATCGAGGCGCTCACCTTCACGTTGCTGTTCAACACGGCGCCGGTCGCGTTCGGCGCGCTCGGCGTGCCGATCACCGTGCTCGGCGCGGTGACGTCGCTGCCGCCCGCGACGCTCGGCGCGATGGTCGGCCGCCAGCTGCCGTTCTTCGCGCTGCTGCTGCCGTTCTACGTGGTCGGCGCATACGGAGGCATGCGCTCGATCGCGCGGCTGTGGCCCGCACTGCTGGTGTCGGGCGGCAGCTTCGCGATCGCGCAGTTCGTCACGTCGAACTTCCTCGGCTATCAGCTCACCGACGTGCTGTCGTCGCTCACGTCGCTGATCGTGACGATCGGCTTCCTGCAGATGTGGAAGCCGCAGCCCGATCCTCAGTACGCGATCGCGCGCGGCACGCCCGCGAACGGCGGTGCGCGCATCGGCTACGGCGGCTGGCTGCCGTGGCTCGTGGTGTCGGTGGTCGTGATCATCTGGGTGCACGCGAACATCGCGGCGATCGGCGACGTGAAGATCAAGTGGCCCGAGCTGCACAACGCGGTGTTCGTCACGCTGTATCACAAGCCGTACGCGGCGATCTGGGATTTCCAGCCGCTCGGCACCGGCACCGCGATCCTGCTGTCCGCGATCATCACCGCCGCGTGGACGCGCACCGGCATCGGCGATTTCGCCGGCTGCGTCGCGAAGACGTGGCGGCAGACGCGCATCGCGATCGTCACGGTGATGATGATCGTCGGGCTCGCCTATCTGCTGAACTACTCGGGCATCAGCTACACGCTCGGCACCGGCGTCGCGTCGACGGGCGCGTTGTTTCCGCTGGTGTCGGCGTCGCTCGGCTGGATCGCGGTGTTCCTGTCCGGCAGCGACACGTCGGGCAACGCACTGTTCGGCAACCTGCAGGTGGTCGCCGCGCGCCAGCTCGGCCTCGATCCGGTGCTGATGGCCGCGACCAATTCATCGGGCGGCGTGATGGGCAAGATGATCTCGCCGCAGAACATCGCGACCGGCGTGTCGACGACGGACCTGAAGGGGCAGGAGGGCGTCGTGTTCGCGCGCACCTTCTGGCACAGCGTGATCCTCACGCTGCTGCTCGGCGTGCTCGTGTTCCTGCAGCAGCACGTGCTGACGTGGATGATTCCGGCGCTGCCGAAATGAACGTGGCTGTCGCCCGCGTTCAGCGCGTCGTCGCGCGGCGCGTGCGCGGTGAAGAGGCGGCGGCCTCGTTGCGGGCCGGCACGATGCACGCGAGGAACGCGGCGATCGCGGGGCTGTGGCGGCGCGCCTTCAGGTAGTACACGTATTCGTCGATCGTCGTGTCGACGCCGCGCAGCGCGACGATCCGCAGGTCTGGATGCGATTCGGCCTCGCCGCGCGGGAACAGGCTGCCGCCGACGCCGTGCAGGATCGCCTCGCGGATCGCTTCGCGGCTGCCGATCTCCGCGACCGACACCGGCGCGACGCCGGCCGCCGCGAGGATCGCCTCGGTGCAGCGGCGCGTGACCGAGCCTTCCTCGCGCAGCAGCAGCCGCACGTCCGCGAGCCGCGCCGCATCGATCGCGTCGAAGCGCGCGAGCGGATGCGCGCGAGGCACGACGAGCACCAGCGGGTCGGTGGAGATCACCTGCCGTTCGAGGCCGTCCGCGTCGTTGAGCTGCGACGACACCGCGAGATCGATGCGGAACTCGTGCAGCGCCTGCAGCATTTCCTCGGAATTGCCGATCCGGCACGTGAGCGCGATCGACGGGTGCGCATTCGAGAAGCGCCCGACCGCGTCCATGATGTAGTACGGCCCGGTCGCGCCGAGCCGCAGATGGCCTTCGAACAGCCCGCCGACGTTGCGCAGCATGATGTCGGCCTGCGCTTCGAGCGCGATCATCTGCTCGATCAGCGGCAGCAGCCCGACGCCGGTTTCGGTGACTTCGAGCCGGCGGCCGCTGCGATGGAACAGCTCCACGCCGTACACCTGCTCGACCTGCCGGATCTGTGCGGCGATGGTCGGCTGGCTCACGCCGAGATGCCGCGCCGCGCGCGTGATGCTGCCCTGCCGGACGGTCGCGTGGAACGCCTTCAGCTGATCGAACACGGCATCGCCTTTTCCTTCTTCATGCGCGCGAGCGTAGCGTACCCTTGTGTCGGCCGCGTGAAAGGTGCAAGGTGCGCCGCTTCGAAAAAAAGCTGGGGGTGACCGCAAGAAACCTGCGGGAACCGGTCATGTCGGGGACACGCCGGTGCGGGGTAATAGCGGCAATGCGCACCGAGCCGCCGGCCTCGTCTCCGCCGGCGCCCACTTTCCCTACCCCGATACACAGGATCTTCTTCATGTCCTCGACCAACCGACGCGATTTCCTGCGCCTCGCCGCCCAGTCGGCGGGGGCGATGGCCGCCTACGCGGGCTTCCCGCCCGCGATCCGCAACGCGCTCGCGATGCCTGCCGCCTCGCGCACCCGCACGATCCAGGACGTCGAGCACGTCGTGATCTTCATGCAGGAAAACCGCTCGTTCGACCACTACTTCGGCGGGCTGCGCGGCGTGCGCGGCTTCGACGATCCGCGCCCGCACCTGCTGCCGGGCGGCGCGCCGGTCTGGCGCCAGCCGCCGGCCGCCGTGCACACGAAGAACTACCATGCGCGCGGCCTCGATCCGGCGGCGCCGTACGTGCTGCCGTTCTACCTCGACCCGAAGCAGACCACCGAATTCCAGCCGGGCACCAACCACGGCTGGAGCAGCGGCCACCTCGCATGGAACAACGGCCAGTGGGACCAGTGGGTGAACCAGAAGCAGGACGTGCTGACGATGGGCTACCTGAAGCGCCAGGACCTGACCTATCACTACGCGCTCGCCGACGCGTTCACGATCTGCGACGCGTACTTCTGCTCCGCGCACGCCGACACCGCGCCGAACCGCATCTACCTGTGGACCGGCACGGTCGATTCGCGCAACGTGTACGGCAGGCAGCCGAACGGCCCCGGCATCGGCGAGCGCAACAACACGAACGGCTATACGTGGACGACCTACGCGGAGCGTCTGGAGAATGCCAACGTGAGCTGGAAGGTGTATCAGGGCGGCACCGGCATCCCGGGCGACCCGACCGACAACTACACCGACAACTCGCTGATGTTCTTCAAGCGCTTCCAGGTGCAGGAAGGCGCGAGCGGCCCGCTGGTCGACAAGGGCGCGTCGAACCACACGCTCGCGGAACTGAAGGCCGACGTGCAGGCGAACCGCCTGCCGCAGGTGTCGTGGATCGTCGCGCCGTACAAGTACAGCGAGCATCCGCAGGCGTCGCCGACGGACGGCGCGTTCTACATCAACACGGTGCTCGAGGCGCTGACGTCGAACCCGGACGTGTGGGCGAAGACGGTGTTCATCCTCAACTACGACGAGAACGACGGCCTGTTCGACCACGTCGTGCCGCCGGTGCCGCCCGTCACGAGCGGCGTGAACGGCCAGGGCGTGGTATCCGCGAACCTGCAGTCGAATCTCGGCGACGAGTTCCTCGACCTCGGCAAGTACCCGGGCGAGATGAGCCCGCTCGTGCCGGGCGCGGACCCGGGCGGGATCCAGCCGATCGGCCTCGGGCCGCGCGTGCCGCTGATCATCATCTCGCCGTGGACGAAGGGCGGCTGGGTGTGCTCGGAGACGTTCGACCACACGTCGGTGCTGCGTTTCCTCGAGGCGCGCTTCGGCGTGAAGGAGCCGAACATCAGCGCGTGGCGCCGTTCGGTGTGCGGCGACCTGACGTCGGCGTTCGACTTCTCCGGCCGGCCGGACACGGCGCCGGTGAGCTTCGCGGTGCCGCAGCACCTCTCGACGGCCGGCCAGGCGTACCAGGTGCCGGCGCAGCAGGCGATGCCGACGCAGGAGCCCGGCACGCGGCCGGCGCGCGCGCTGCCGTACGAGCTGTTCGTGCACAGCCGCGTGAACAGCCACGACGGCAACGTGTGGCTCGA
Source organism: Burkholderia sp. SRS-46 (assembly GCF_004343775.1). Lineage (GTDB taxonomy): Bacteria > Pseudomonadota > Gammaproteobacteria > Burkholderiales > Burkholderiaceae > Burkholderia. The sequence continues at coordinate 398,791 of NZ_PTXL01000007.1, forward strand.
CTTCGCGAACACCGGCGACGCCGGCGCGGCGTTCTACGTGTACGACCGCGGCAATCCGTCGAGCCTGCCGCGCCGCTATGCGGTGTCGGCCGGCGACAAGCTTGCCGACTGCTGGAACACGGCGGCCGCGCAGGGCGACTATCACCTCGCGGTGTACGGCCCGAACGGCTATCTGTGCGAATTCCAGGGCAACACGAAGCGCGCGATGGACGGCCATCACGCGAACCCGGAAGCCAAGCTCGGCTACGACGTGCGCAACCGCCACGTGTACCTGCGGCTGCGCAACAGCGGCCGCGCGACGTGCCGCGTGGTGGTCGACAACGCGTACAGCCACGCGCACGCGCGCAGCTACACGCTGGAGCCGGGCCAGCACGTCGAGGATCACTGGGAGCTCGGCTCGAGCCACGGCTGGTACGACCTCAACATCGTCGCGACCACGACGGGCGGCGCGAGCGACAAGGTCGTGCGCCGCTTCGCCGGGCACGTCGAGACGGGCCGGCCGAGCCAGAGCGACCCGGGGCCCGTGAAGGGCTGACGGGCGCGCGCCGCGATGCCGGGCGGGGCAGCCCGCCGGCATCGCGGCGGTCGGTGGAACGGCCGTTTGGAGACTGAAAACTGTTGACAATATCGAGGGCCGGGCGTATATAACGATCATTCGCCGACATGGCGCCCTCGTTTTCCACCGCAGCCCCGCTGCCTGCCCGACCATGACTGCCCCGAACGCGCTCAACGCCATCGAACTCCTGCAAAGCCAGTCGCTCGCGATGATCGTCCAGGACATGCTCGAGCGCGCGATCGTGTCCGGCGAATACGCGCCCGGCGAGAAGCTCAACGAAGTCGACATCGCCACCAAGCTGAACGTGTCGCGCGGCCCCGTGCGCGAGGCGTTCCGCGCGCTCGAGCAGGCGGGCCTGCTGCGCAACGAGAAGAACCGCGGCGTGACGGTGCGCGTCGTGCCGCTGCGCGAAGCCGAGGAAATCTACGAAGTGCGCGCAATGCTCGACGAGTCGGTCGCGCGCGCGCTCGCGAAGCGCATCTCGCCCGATACGCTGAAGGTGCTGAAGGGCATCATCCAGTCGATGAAGGCGGCGGCGAAGACGCACGACGTCACGCGCTATACCGAGCTCAATGTGCAGTTCCACGACGCGATGGTCGTCGGTGTCGGCAACACGCACCTGACCGACACGTATCGCCGCCTCGTGCGGCAGCTCGGCCTGCTGCGGCAGGCGGCGATCGAGTCCGAGGAGGATGCGCTGACGGTGTCGGCGGCCGAGCACGAGAAGATCGTGCAGGCGCTCGGCAGCGGCGACGAGGCGCAGGCGGTCGCGCTCGTGCGCGAGCACGTCGCGCACGGCCTCGCGCGGATGCGCCGCACGCATGGGCAGAACGTGCCGGCCGCGGACAAGGCGGCGCGGGCGAAGACGGAACGGGTGTGAGCGTTCCGCGAACGAAGCCGTAACGGTTTCACGTCTGGCGGGAACAGGAAGAAGGGCGCTGCGAAGCGCCCTTTTCTCATGCTGCCCGATGCACCTTCGTGCCACCGGCGGCGCTACGCCTTGTCCGCTTTCCCCGCCGCGCTCGCGAGCTTCGACAGCCACGTATCGACGATCCACGGCTGCCGGTGCGCATCCTCGGCCCGCTCCTTGCGGCGGATCGCGTTGCGCACCACGTGCGAGCCGACATAGCGGAACGGCTCCGGCGGGAAGTGCCCGAGCGGGCCGCGCGTGAGCGGGCTGCGCGTCCACGCGTTGTCGAGGTCGAGCACCAGCGACGACAGGATCTGCCCGCCCATGTAGGTCGGCCCCACGCCGTTGCCCGAATAGCCGAAGCCGTAGAACACGTTCGGCGCGCCGTCGAGGCGGCCGAAGAACGGGAAGCCCGTGACCGAGCGGTCCGATGGGCCGTTCCAGCTCGTGGTGATTGGCACGCCGGCGAGCGACGGGAAGAACTCGTGCAGGCTGCGCGTGAGCTGCGCCTCGTACGGCGAGCGCTGGTCGAACACCGGCGCGATGCGCCCGCGCCACGCGAAGGTGTTGCCGCCCTTGCCGAGCATCAGCCGCCCGTCGCGCGTGCTGCGGTAGTAGTACACGAAGATCCGCGAATCGAGCACCGACACGCCGTCGACGAGCCCCGCCCGCGCGAGCAGCTCCGGACACGGCTCGGTGATGATCATGTCGCTCGACACGACCGCGATGGTGCGCGCGAACTGCGGGAAGCGGCTCGCCATCCACGCGTTGATCGCGAACACGAGCTTGCCGGCGCGCACGCTGCCGGCCGGCGTGCGCGCGACGACCTGCGGCCCCGGCGTGAAATCGAGCAGCGGCGTGCGCTCGTGGAGGCGGATGCCCATCGCGAGCGCGACGCGGCGCAGCCCGCGCACGAGCTTGCCCGGATGCACGGTCGCGGCGATCGGCGAGTACACGCCGTCGAGATTGCGCGCGGAGCCCGAGCGGCGCGCGACCTCGGCCGGCGGCAGCGCTTCGTAGCTGTGGATGCCGCAGGCCGCGAGCGCGTCGAGCACCGGCGCGAGCGTGCCGACCTGCGCGGGCGACGTCGCGGTGTACAGCGTGCCGTCGCGCCGCAGTTCCGCGTCGATCCCGTGCGTGCGGCAAAAGTCGGCGATGTGCTGCACGGCCGCCTCGGATGCCTTCACGAGCCGGATCGCCTCGGCCTCGCCGAACAGGCGCCGCAGCGTCAGGAATTTTGCGGACCACGTGAGCAGGCAGCCGCCGTTGCGGCCGCTCGCGCCGGCGCCGCACAGGTCGCCTTCGAGTATCACGACGTCGAGCGCGGGGTTCTGCTGCTTGGCCTGGATCGCGGTCCAGAGCCCGGTGAAGCCGCCGCCGACGACGCAGACGTCGGCCTGCGCCGCGCCTTGCAGGGCCGGCGCGAGTTCGCCGTCGTCGATGAGCGCTTGTTCGATCCAGAAGGGACGCATTACGTATTTCGCCTGAATGCCTGAATGAAAGGGCGGCCGCGTCGCACACGGCAGGATCAACCCGGGGGCGGGCCGCGCCTCGGTCGCGCGGCACGGCCCGGCCGGTTACGCGGTCACGCCGCCGCTTCGGCCGACACCCGCCGCACGCCCATCGCGCGCAGCGTGTCGGCGATCGCGGCGACGGCGCCCGGAATGCCCGCGTCGCCGAAGTGCCCGATGCAGCCGACGCGAAACGTCTCGACCTGCGTGAGCTTGCCCGGGTACAGAATGTAGCCGCGCTTTTTGACCTCCTGATAAAACGTCTTGAAGTCGTAGTTCGGATCGTCCGGCGCATGGAACGTGACGATGATCGGCGCCTGCACCGCCGCATCGAGGAACGGCCGGAAGCCGAGTGCCGCCATCCCGTCGAGCAGCGCGCGGCAGTTGCGCGCGTAGCGGCCGCCGCGCGCGGCGAGCCCGCCTTCGTCGAGGTACTGCGTGAGCGCCGCGTCGAGCGCCGCGACCACGTGCGTCGGCGGCGTGAAGCGCCATTGCGTGGTGCGCTGCATGTAGGTCCACTGGTCGTACAGGTCCATGCTCAGCGAGTGGCTGTTGCCCTCGCAGCGTTCGAGCGTGCTGCGCTTCGCGATCACGAAGCCCATCCCCGGCACGCCTTCGAGGCACTTGCCGGACGCCGCGATCACCGCGTCGAACGGCGTCGCGCGCGCGTCGATGTCGATCGCGCCGAACGAGCTCATCGCGTCGACGATCAGGCCGCGCCCGTGCTTCGCGACGATCTGCGCGATCTCGTGCAGCGGATTCAGCACGCCGGTGCCGGTCTCGCAATGCACGAGCGCGACGTGCGTGATGCCGGGGTTCGCGGCCAGCGCACGGTCGACGTCGGCCGGATCGACGCGCTGCGCCTCGGTGTAGTCGATCGTCGTCAGCATGCGGCCGAGCACGCGGCAGATCTTCGCGATGCGCTGGCAGTACGCGCCGTTGTTCGGCACCAGCACGTGGCCGTCGCGCGGCACGAGCGTGCCGATCGCCGCTTCGACCGAGAACGTGCCGCTGCCCTGCAGCGGCACGCATTCGTGCGTGCCTTCGCCGTGCACGATCCGCAGGATGCGTTCGCGCAGGCGGGCGGTGATCGCGTTGAAATCGCTGTCCCACGAGCCCCAGTCGCGCAGCATCGCTTCGCGCGTGCGGTCGGACGTGGTCAGCGGGCCGGGGGTGAGCAGGATGGGCTGGGCGGCGAGCGTCATGGTGTCTCCTCGATGAAGTCGGGACGTCACGTGAATACGGCGAAAGGATCAGCGGCGATGCGGGTTGCGCCACGCCTGCGTACGACGCAGCAGGCGGTGCGAGATGCACGCGAACAGCAGGCACGCGAGCGACGACGTCGCGAGCACGAGCGTCGCCATCGCGGCGGCCGGGCCCATCTGGCCCGCGTCGTCGAGGTTCAGGATCGCGACCGACGCGGGCTGCGTGTCCGGCGAATACAGGAACGCCACGGCCGACACCGTGGTCATCCCGTTCACGAACAGGTAGCGCGCGATCAGCAGGATCGCGGGCAGGCACACGGGCACGGTCACGCGCAGGAAGGTCTTGTAGAACGGCACCTTCAGCGACGCCGACACCGCCTCGAACTCGCTGTCGATCTGGCGCAGCGCGGTGACCGCGGTCAGGTGGCTCGACGAGTAGTAGTGGACGACGGTGACGATCGCGAGCAGCGCGAGCGAGCCGTACAACCCGTTCAGCGGATTGCCGGGTGCGTTGAACAGGAAGATGTAGCTGATGCCGAGCACGAGGCCCGGCACGCCCATCGGCAGGATCGCGCACAGGCTGATGAAGCCGCGCAGCCAGCGTGCGCCGCGGGTCTTCTCGATCAGGTAGGCGCCGCCGAACACCACGATCGTGCCGCCGATCGCGACGGTGGCGGCCATCTTCAGGCTGTTCTTGTACGCGTCGAAGATGCCGGCCCCGATCAGCCCCATCTCGTAGTGCTGCAGCCCGAGCCGCATCTGGTACGGCCAGAACTTCACGAACGACGCGAACACCGAGATGCCGACCACCGCGACGAAGAACGCGCACACCACGCCGCAGTACGCGAGCATCGCGAGATCGAAGCCGCGCGACGGCTTCGGCTGGTACGGCGTCGAGCGCGCGCCGAGCTGCGACTGCTGGCGGCGGCGGATGAAGAAGTCGATGCCGAACGCGATCAGCGCGGGGAACAGCAGCATCAGGCTCACCACCGCGCTGCGGTTGAAATCCTGCAGGCCGATGATCAGCTTGTAGATGTCGGTCGACAGCACGTTGTACGAGCCGCCGATCACCACCGGCACGCCGAAGTCGTTGATGCACATCGTGAACGCCACCATCGTCGCGCTGATCAGCCCGTACTTCGTGCCGGGCAGCGTGATCGTGAAGAACTTGCGCACGCGGCCGGTGCCCATCGCGTCGGCGGCCTCGTAGAGCCGGCCGTCGGCGAGCGACAGCGCGGTCACGAGGATCATCAGCACGTGCGGGAACGACGCGTACACCATGCTCGCGACGATGCCCGGCAGCCCGTAGATCGAATGGCCGTGCAGCAGCGGCTTCAGCAGCCCCGAGTTGCCGAACCAGTAGATGAACGACACCGCGGACAGCAGCGTCGGCGCGAGCAGCGGCAGCAGCGCGATCGTGCGCGCGGCGTTCTTCAGGGGCATGCACGAGCGCGTCAGCGCATACGCGAACGTGAACGCCATCGGCACCACGATCGACGTGACGAGCGCGCCGACCGTCAGCGAATGCAGCATCGAGCGCAGCACGCCGGCGTCCGCGAGGTATTGCACGAAGTTGTGCAGGCCGACGAAGCGCCCGTCCGCATCGACGAAGCATTTCTGCACGACGAGCGCGAGCGGCAGCAGCAGGAACAGCGACAGCAGCGCGGCCATCGCCAGCAGCGCGAGCTGCGCGACGCGGTCGTGCCAGTGGGTCAGCTGGCGCACGTCGGCGGGGGCGGGGGCGCCGCGGCGGCGCTCGGAAAGCACGGCGCTCATTGCAGTCGCTCCTTCGCGGACGAGAACACGCACACATGCTCGCGATCGAGCGCGAGCTCGAAGCGCGCGCCTTCGCACAGGCCGGTGCGGTCGACTTCATGGAACGACAGGTCGGCGACCACTTCCTGGCCGTCGAGCCCGTCGATGCGGAAGCTGACGCGGCAGAACGCGCCGAGGAATTCGAGCTTCTCGACGCGGCCGCTCAACAGGTTGTCCGGCGTGTCGCCCGGCACGTGAATGCGCAGGTCTTCCGGGCGCACGTACACCGACACCGCCGAACCCTGCGCGGGCCGCGCGTTGCCGCGCCGGTAGTCGAGCCCGAGCCCGCCCGCGCGCAGCGTGCCGTCCTGCGCCACCTCGGCCGGAATCGTGTTGACCTTGCCGATGAAGTCGGCGACGAACGGCGACGCCGGCTGCCGGTAGATTTCGAGCGGCGTGCCGATCTGCTCGATCACGCCGTGGTTCATCACGACGATCCGGTCGGCCATCGACAGCGCTTCTTCCTGGTCGTGCGTGACCATGATCGTCGTCACGCCGAGCCGCTGCTGCAGCGCGCGGATCTCCTGGCGCAGCCGCACGCGCACGCGCGCGTCGAGCGCCGACAGCGGCTCGTCGAGCAGCAGCAGGCCCGGCGACGTCGCGAGCGCGCGGGCGAGCGCGATGCGCTGCTGCTGGCCGCCGGACAGCTGGTTCGGGTGCTTGCGGTGGCTGTCCGGCAGGCCGACGAGCGCGAGCAGCGTATGCACGCGCTCGTGGATCGCGTCGCGCTTCATCTTGCGGTTGACGAGCCCGTACGCGACGTTGTCGTAGACGGTGAGGTTCGGGAACAGCGCGTACGACTGGAACACGATTCCGTAGTCGCGCAGTTGCGGCGGCAGCCGCGAGATGTCGCGGCCGTCCTGCATGATGTGGCCGGCGCTCTGCGATTCGAGCCCGGCGATGATGCGCAGCAGCGTGGTTTTCCCGCAGCCGGACGGCCCCAGGAAGCAGATCATTTCGCCCTTCGTCACGCTCAGGTCGATGTCCCTGAGCACCTGCGTGTCGTTGTACCGCTTCTCGATGCGTTCTACGCTCAGATAAGGTGCCATGCGCGCCTCCACGCTGCGGGGTGGCCCCGGAAGGAGCCGGGTTCGACGGTTGCGGGGTGGGGCGAGGCGGCGCGTCCGGCCGCCTCGCCGCGGTCGCGGCCTTACTGCTGCGCTTTCGAGCCGTAGCGCTTCTGCCAGGTGTCGAGGATCGTCTGGCGGTTCTTCGCGGCCCACGTGAAGTCGTTCTTCACGAGCAGGTCCGCGTAGTTGTCCGGAATGCCGGACAGCTTTCGCGCGACGCCCGGATACGCGACGATCGCCCACCAGCGCGCGGTGATCTGGTTCGCTTCCTTGCTCGCCATGAAGTCCGCGAGCTTCTTCGCGGCGTCGGGCTGCTTCGTCGTCTTCATGATCGCGGTGCCTTCCATGTCCCAGCCGAGCCCTTCCTTCGGGAACACGAGATCGATCGGCGCGCCCTGCGCCTGCAGTTCGTGGCCGCGGAACTCGAACGAGATGCCGATCGGGAATTCGCCGGTGCCGGCGAGCGTGCACGGCTTCGAGCCCGAGTGCACGTATTGCGCGACGTTCTTGTCGAGCGCGTCCATGAATTTCCAGCCCTTGTCGTCGCCGAAGGTCTGCAGCCACGCGGTCACGTCGAGGTAGCCGGTGCCGGACGAGACGGGGCTCGGCATCACGATCGCGCCTTTGTAGACCGGCTTCGTCAGGTCCTCCCACGACGTCGGCTTCGGGATGTTCTTCGCCTGCGCGACGACGCGGTTGTAGCAGATCGTCGCGCCCCACACGTCCATGCCGACCCAGCGCGGCGGGGTGTTCGCGTCGCTGTACTTGCGGGTGAGCTGGTCGAAGCCCTTCGGCGCGTACGGCATCAGCATCCCCTGCAGGTCGAGCAGCGTGAGGCTCGACGCGGCGAGGCCGAGCACGACGTCCGCGCGCGGGTTGTTCTTCTCCGCGAGCAGCTTCGCGGTGACCGAGCCGGTCGAGTCGCGTACCCAGCGGATCTCGAGGTCCGGGTTCGCCTTCTCGAACGCGTCCTTGTACGGCTTCATCGCCTCGTCTTCCAGCGCGGTGTAGACGAGCAGCGACGTCTTCGCGTGCGCGGCGTGCGCGGCGCCGAGCGCGACCGAGGCGGCGAGCGCGCAGCGGGCCACGCCCGCCGCCAGCGCGTTGAAACGCTTGAATACCGGCACTTCGTTCATCTTCAGACCCCTTGACTATGGCGCCGCGGCACGCGGCGGATGAGTGGAGACCAGCCCTCTCTTTGCTACGCCGTTTTGCTTTCTGTTCTCTGCATGTTGTTGACAATCTACAAATCATCAATTTTAATGTCAAGCATGGAAAACACCTCCCTTCGGCGCGGCGCGGGCGCCGACGGCTCACCCTCCTTCGAAACGAAAGGACTGAACGTCATGACTGAAACGCCTGTATCCGTGGAAGTGAACGGCCGCCGCTACAACTGGATGAGCCGGCCCGTGGTGGTTGTCTGCGTGGACGGCTGCGCGTACGAATACCTGGAGATGGCCGCCGAGGCCGGCGTCGCGCCGTTCCTGCGCACGCTGCTGAAGCCCGGCACCGCGCTCAAGGGCGAATGCGTGGTGCCGAGCTTCACGAACCCGAACAACCTGTCGATTGTTACCGGCGTGCCGCCGGCGATCCACGGGATAAGCGGCAACTACTTCTACGATCGCGACACCGGCGCCGAGGTGCTGATGAACGATCCGAAGTACCTGGTCGCGCCCACGGTGCTCGCGACCTTCGCGGAACAGGGCGCGCGCGTCGCGGTCGTCACCGCGAAGGACAAGCTGCGCCGCCTGCTCGGCAAGGGGCTGAAGGGCATCTGCTTCTCGTCGGAGAAGGCCGACGAGGCGAGCGTCGAGGAGAACGGCATCGACCGCGTGCTCGAGCTGGTCGGCAAGCCGGTGCCGAGCGTGTACAGCGCGGAGCTGTCGGAATTCGTGTTCGCGGCCGGCGTGCGCCTGCTCGAGACGCGCCCGATCGACCTGATGTACCTGTCGACCACCGACTACGTGCAGCACAAGTGCGCGCCCGGCACGCCCGGCGCGAACGCGTTCTACCAGATGATGGACCGCTACCTGAAGCGGCTCGACGAGCTCGGCGCGATCGTCGCGATCACCGCCGACCACGGGATGAACGCGAAGCACGACGCCGCGACCGGCGAGCCGAACGTGATCTACGTGCAGGAGCTGTTCGACGACTGGCTCGGCCACGACGCCGCGCGCGTGATCCTGCCGATCACCGATCCGTACGTCGTGCACCACGGCGCGCTCGGCTCGTTCGCGACCGTCTACGTGCCCGATTCGGCGGATCTCGACGCGCTGCGCGCGCGGCTCGCCGCGGTCGACGGGATCGAAGTCGTGCTGACGGGCGCCGAAGGCTGCGCGCGTTTCGAGCTGCCGGCGGACCGGATGGGCGACCTGATCGTGATCTCGAAGCAGCACGTCGTGCTCGGCACGCGGCGCATCAAGCACGACCTGTCGGGCCTCGACGTGCCGCTGCGCTCGCACGGCGGGATCTCCGAGCAGATCGTGCCGCTGATCTTCAGCAAGCCGGTCGCCGCCGACGTCGCGGGCCGCGCGCGCCTGCGCAACTTCGACATCATCGACATCGCGCTCAACCATCTTCAGTGACGCAACCGAAACCGGAAGGGGACTCAGTCATGAACGCCATTGCAGCATCGACGGCCGTCCGCGAGATCCGCCACGAGGCGTTGCGGATCGACGGCGGGCAGATCCGTCGCGATGAAGTGATCGACGTGCGCAATCCGTACGACGGCGCGCTCGTCGGCACCGTGCCGAAGGCGACCCTCGACGACGTGCGGCGCGCGTTCGCGGTCGCGCGCGCGTACCGCCCGTCGCTGACGCGCCACGACCGCGCGGCGATCCTGCGGCGCGCGGCCGACCTCGTGCGTGCGCGCACGGCGCAGATCGCGGCGCTGATCACGGCCGAAGCCGGCCTCTGCATCAAGGATTCGACGTACGAAGCGGGCCGCGTCGCCGACGTGCTGACGTTCGGCGCGGGCGAGGTGCTGAAGGACGACGGGCAAATCTTCTCGTGCGATCTGACGCCGCACGGCAAGAAGCGCCGTGTGTACACGCAGCGCGAGCCGCTGCTCGGCGTGATCTCGGCGATCACGCCGTTCAACCATCCGATGAACCAGGTCGCGCACAAGGTCGTGCCATCGGTGGCGACCAACAACCGGATCGTCGTGAAGCCGTCGGAGAAGGTGCCGCTGTCGTGCTACCTGTTCGCGGACATTCTCTACGAGGCGGGCCTGCCGCCGCAGATGCTGCAGGTGATCACCGGCGACCCGAAGGACATCGCCGACGAGCTGATCACGAACCCCGCGATCGACCTGATCACGTTCACGGGCGGCGTGTCGATCGGGAAGTCGATCGCCACGCGGATGGGCTACCGGCGCGCGGTGCTCGAACTCGGCGGCAACGATCCGATCATCGTGATGGAAGACGCGGACCTCGACGAGGCGAGCACGCTCGCGGTGTCGGGCTCGTACAAGAATTCGGGGCAGCGCTGCACCGCGATCAAGCGGATGCTGGTGCACGAGGCGGTGGCCGATCGCTTCACCGAACTCGTGGTGGAGAAAACGCGCGCGTGGTCGTACGGCAACCCGGCCGATCCGTCGGTCGACATGGGCACGGTGATCGACGAGGCGGCCGCGGCGTTCTGCGAGCGGCAGGTGAACGACGCGCTCGCGCGCGGCGCGCGCCTGCTGGCCGGCAACGTGCGCGACGGCGCGCTGTATGCGCCGACGGTCGTCGATCGGGTGACGCCCGACATGCCGCTCGTGAAGCACGAGACGTTCGGGCCCGTGTCGCCGATCATGCGCTTTCGCGACATCGACGAAGCGATCCGCATGTCGAACAGCACTGACTATGCGCTGTCGTCGTCGATCTGCACGAACCGCTTCGACTACATCACGCGCTTCATCACCGAACTGGAAGTGGGCAGCGTGAACGTGCGCGAGGTGCCGGGCTACCGGCTCGAGCTGACGCCGTTCGGCGGCGTGAAGGATTCGGGGCTCGGCTACAAGGAGGGCGTGCAGGAGGCGATGAAGAGCTTCACGAACACGAAGACGTATTCGTTGCCGTGGTGAGCGAGGAGTGACGCAAGCGCGCCGGCCGTTTGGCCGGCGAGTTGCGTTGAAAGGAGGGGGAACGTGCCGCGCCGCGGTCGGGCGCGGGCCTATGTCCCCCGGCGGGGCGCGGCCGCAAGGGCCGCGCGTGATGCGTCAATCGTCGTCGTCGCCGTGATGATGGCGCCAGCCGCGATGCCGGCCGTTGTCGTGCCAGTGGCGGCGGTAGCGGTAGTCGTCATAGTACGGCCCGTAGTAGTACGCCGGTGCCGGTTCGTACACGACCGGCGGCGGCGTATAGATCACCGGCGGCGGGGGGGCATACACCGGCCCCGGCACGCCGAAGTACACGCCGATGTCGGCTCGCGCGAATGCACTGGCCGACAGGCAGGCAGTCACGACGCCGAGGGCGCCGAACAACAGGACTCGTTTCATCTTCCTTCGCCCCGCTCGCGGCCGTGGCGGCGCGCGAGCCATCAGTTCACCGTGTCTTCATGGTACGTAGCGCATGCGGTACGGGTGATACCGTGGTGTGGCTTGTGTAACAGCGGGTAACGGGGGAGGGGCGGGATTGCGACTGACGAATGCGCGCGGCCCGAAAAGGAAAAAGGCCGGTCAGCTTGCGCTGACCGGCCTTTGGAATTCCTGGTGGGGCGTGAGTGACTCGAACACTCGACCTACGGATTAAGAGTCCGCTGCTCTACCAACTGAGCTAACGCCCCCAACAGAAGAGAAATTATGCACGGGTTTTTTGAGGCTTGCAAGCCCTTTCTGCGAATTTCTTCAAAATATTTCGTCACGGACCGCCGGGCGGGTTCGGGTATCAACGAGCGATCGCAGTTGGCGCGCTCCCGGTATGATGACGCCCACACCTGTTGCGCGGTGGGCGCGCAACATTTCCTGGACATTCGAAGATGGACGAAAACGCAGTCCGCGAATTGCTCGACCGGTTGCTGGCCCCGTGGGTCCGCTCGCTCGGTCTGGTCCCCGTATCGATCACCGACGACAGCGTCACGCTGCGCCTGCCGTTTTCCGGCGAATTCCGCCATTCCGGCGGCATGATCTGCGGCCAGGTGTTCACGGCCGCGGCGGATACCGCGATGGTGGTGGCGATCTCGTCCGCGCTCGGCGAATTCCGCCCGATGACCACCGTGTCGCTGAATACGAACTTCATGCGCCCGGTCCGCAAGGGCGACGTGCTCGTCACCGCGCGCGTGCTGCGGATGGGCCGCAACCTGGTGTTCGGCGAGGTCGAGCTGTTCGACGACGACGGCAAGATGGCGGTGCACGCGACGTCGACCTACGCGCTCGTCGGCTGAGCGCCGCGCGATGTTCGACCAGATCGTGTTCGCGGGCGGCGGCAACCGCTGCTGGTGGCAGGCCGGCTTCTGGGACGTCGCGCAACCCGCGCTCGCGCTGAAGCCGCGCGTGATCGCGGGCATTTCCGCCGGCGCCGCGACGGCCTGCATGCTGTATACGCGCGACGCGGCCTGGGTGATGCGCTATTACGAGCAGGCGCTGCGCCACAACCGGAAGAATGCGTACTGGGGCAACCTGTTCGGCCGCGAGCCGGTGTTTCCGCATTACCGGATCTACCGGCAGGCGCTGCTCGACATCTACGGCGAACCGTTCGCGAAGCTGGCCGACGCGCCGGAGATCCGCATCGGCGTGTCGCACGTGCCGCGCTGGCTCGGCGCGCGCAGCGCGGTCGCGGCAGGCCTGGTCGCGTACAACATCGAGAAATACCTGCGCAAGGCGCTGCATCCGACGCTCGGCCGCACGCTCGGCTTCCGGCCCGAATTCGTGCGCGCGCAGGCGTGTACGGATGTCGAGGCGCTCGCCGACCTGATCCTGCAGTCGTCGTGCACGCCGCCGTTCACGCCCGTCCTGCGCCGCGACGGCCGGCCGGTGCTCGATGGCGGGATGGTGGACAACGTGCCGGTCGGCGCGCTCGACGCGTCGCCGGGCCACGTGCTGGTGCTCGTCACCCGGCTCTATCCGCGGCCGCAGATGTTCACGGTTGCGCATGGCGACCAGCAGCGCCTCTACGTGCAGCCGTCGAGCAAGGTGCCGATTTCGAGCTGGGATTACACGAGCCCGTCGCAGATGCGGCACGCGTACGATCTCGGCCGCCGCGACGGCGAGCATTTCCTGACCCGCGTCGACGCGATGACGGGCGGCCGCGCCGTCGCCTGACGCGCGCGCCCGCGGGCGGTCAGCGCTTGCGGATCGGCGTCAGCGCGTCCGTGTTGACGACGTTCGACATATCACCCTGGTCGAACGCGAGGATATTCCGGAACGCCGCGCTGAAATACAGCTCGTAGCTCTCGCGCTCGACGTAGCCGATGTGCGGCGTGCAGATCACGTTCTCCATCCGCAGCAGGCTGTAGCCCTGCAGGATCGGCTCGCTCTCGAACACGTCGATCGCGACCATCCCCGGCCGGTTGTGCGACAGCGCGTTGACGAGCGCGTTTTCCTCGAGCAGCTCGGCGCGGCTCGTGTTGACGAGCAGCGACGTCGGCTTCATCCGCATCAGGTCGTCCTGCTTGACGATGCCGCGGGTGTCGTCGTGCAGGCGCAGGTGCAGCGACAGCACGTCGCTCTGCTCGAACAGGGCCTCGCGGCTCTCGGCCGCGTCATAGCCGTCCGCGCGTGCCGCCTCGAGCGAATGCTCGCGGCCCCACACCAGCACCTTCATCCCGAATGCCTTGCCATAGCCGGCGACGAGCCGGCCGATCTTCCCGTAGCCCCAGATGCCGAGCGTCTGGCCGCGCAGCACCTGGCCGAGGCCGAAGTTCGGCGGCATCGCCGACGTCTTCAGGCCCGATTGCTGCCAGGCGCCCTGCTTCAGGTTCGCGACGTACTGCGGAATGCGGCGCTGGGCGGCCATGATCAGCGCCCAGGTCAGCTCGGCGGGCGCGATCGGCGAGCCGGTGCCTTCGAGCACCGCGATGCCGCGCTCGGTACAGGCGTCGAGATCGACGTGGCTCCCGATGCGGCCGGTCTGGCTGATCATGCGCAGATGCGGCAGCTTGGCAAGCAGTTGCGACGAAATCGGGGTGCGTTCGCGAATCAGCACGAGCGCTTCGACTTCCGCCAGGCGGCTCGCGAGTTGTCCCAGGCCGCGCACCGTGTTGTTGAAGACCTTCACGTCGTGGTCGGCAAGCATCTGGAAGCAGTTCAGCTTGCGGACGGCGTCCTGGTAGTCGTCGAGGATGGCAATTTTCATGGTTAGCGGGAGTCGCGCGTTGAAAGCAGGGGCGGTGGCGGCGCAGGTCGCGTGGCGCCCCGCCCGGCCGGGGCCGACATGATGCTATGCCGGGCGGCCACATGGTGTCTTTTTAACAGGTTGTTACGCCCTGCCGCAATTGGCGTCAGCCTGCCGTGGCGCTGCGTTCGCGCGGCCCGGCGGCGCGCGATGCCGTGCCGCATCAAACACGTCATTCCTCATTCCGTCGCTCCGCCGCCGAGGTTCACCCAATTGTTGTGCGAATCAGAATAATTGGGTCAATTAACCGGTTGGACCGAGGATGTTTGACTATTTTTATCGAGACAAGGGGGCTTGTTGAGCAACTCTGCATCAAATCCGCTGTCGTAGGAGAATTACGCATTTGCTTCATCTTTTTGAAGTTGTAACAGCGGCAGGAGTCGTTTATGGATCATTTGCAGTCGATGCGAGTGTTCGTCAAGGTTGCGGATCTGGGCAGTTTCGCGCGGGCCGCAAGCGCAATGGATATCTCCAACGCGGTCGCGACCCGTCACGTCGCCGATCTGGAAGGCCGTCTCGGCACGCGTTTGCTCAACCGCACCACGCGCAGCCTTTCGCTCACCGAGTCGGGCCAGGTGTATCTGGAGCGCGCGCGCCAGATTCTTGACGAACTCGAGGACGTCGAGCAGATGGTCGTCGCCCGCAACCACGAGCCGGTCGGCACGCTGCGCATCGTCGCGCCGGTCGTGTTCGGGTTGCACAATCTCGCGCCTGTCCTGCAGACCTATACCGAGCTGTTCCCGAAAGTGGTGCCGGATCTGACGCTGGTCGACCGGCAGGTCGACCTGGTCGAGGAAGGCTTCGACGTCGGGATCGTGGTCACGCGCCAGATGCGCAGCGCCAGCATCGTGACGCGGCGGCTGACCACCGGCTGCATGACGGTCTGCGCGACGCCGAGCTATCTGGAGAAGCACGGCGTGCCGACCCATCCGGAGCATCTCGCGGAGCACCCGAGCCTGAGCCTGCCGACCGAATACTGGGGCGACGATCGCGTGTTTACGGGGCCGGACGGCGAAGTACGGGTGCGGCCGACCAACGTGGTCGTCGCGAACAACACCGCGATGCTGCGCCAGTTCGCGCTGCTCGGGATGGGGGTCGCGATCCTGCCGAGCTACCTGATCGGCGGCGACATCTCGCGCGGCGCGCTCGTGCGGCTGCTGCCCGATTTCCGGCTGCCGCAGGTCGAGATCAACATCGCGTACCCGAGCCGCCGTCACCTGCCGGCGAAGGTGCGCACCTTCATCGACCATCTCGTCGAGCATTTCAGCCATTCGACCGACGCGATGATGGGCGAGCAATGGGCGGCGCAGAGCCCCGTGACGGCCCCGATCGGTGTCGAGATGCAAGCCGAGCGGACGGATGCGGTCGATTCGAAGGTGTCGTCGCGCCTGTCGCGCTCGCCGCGCACGCGTGTCGCGGTGCCGTCGCCGCTCTAACGGCGCCGGCGAGGGGCGGTGATCGAACCGCCCGCGCAATAAAAAAACGCGGATCGAGCAATCGATCCGCGTTTTTTGTTGGCCGGCCCGGCGGCATGCGCCGGGCGGTGGGCCAACGGCCTTACGAGCCGGTCTTGCGCGTCGTGGTCTTGCGCGCGGCGGTCTTGCGGGCCGGCGCCGGTTTCTCGTCGGCGCCTTCCGGCACCGTTTCGGCTTCCTTCGTCGCCGATTTCGCCGTCTTCTTCGCAGCGGCGGCCTTGGGCTCCTTCTTCTCGAACTCGAAGCCGATCTTGCCGTCCGGCTGCTTCACGAGGTATGCCTTGAAGTTGCGGCCGGTGCGCGACGACTTGAAGTTCGGCAGCAGGTCCGTGCGGCCGTCGGCGAGCAGCTTGGCCATCTGCTCGCGGGTGATTTCCTGCTGCAGGATCACCTTGCCCGAGCGGAAGTCGCAGGTCTTCGGATTCGCGACCGAATGCTCGCACACGTAGCTCATCCCGTGCTCGAACACGCGGCCCTTGCACTTCGGGCATGCGCCGATCGGCTCCTGCGCGGAGAAGTCCGGCGCTTCGCCTTCCTCGCCGCCCTGGTCCTGGCCGAAGTCGAACTCGAGCTTGTAGTTCTTCGTCTCGTCGTCGAACGACAGCTTCAGGATCGCCGAGAACGGCCGCCCCATCTTGCTGCGGAAACCGGACAACGGGCCGATTTCCTTCTTCTGCAGCAGCTCCTCGACTTCCGCGATCTCGAACTGCCGGCTGCCCGGGATCTTCGAGATCGAGAACTCGCACTTCGTGCACGCGAAGCGGCGGTAGTTTTCCTTCACCTGGCCACCGCAGTTCGGGCACGGCGTCTCGAGCGTCGCGTAGTCGCCGGGGATCGTGTCGGAATCGTATTCCTTCGCGCGCTTGACGATCTGCTGCGTCATGCGGGCGATTTCCTGCATGAACGCGTCGCGCCCGAGGTTGCCGCGCTCCATCTGCGACAGCTTGTATTCCCACTCACCGGTAAGCTCCGGCGCGGTCAGCTCCTTCACGCCGAGCCCGCGCAGCAGCGTCATCAGCTGGAACGCCTTCGCGGTCGGGATCAGCTCGCGGCCTTCGCGCACGAGGTATTTCTCGCCGAGCAGCCCTTCGATGATCGCCGCGCGCGTGGCCGGCGTGCCGAGCCCCTTCGAGGCCATCGCCTCGCGCAGCTCGTCGTCCTCGACCAGCTTGCCCGCGCCTTCCATCGCGGACAGCAGCGTCGCTTCCGAATAGCGTGCGGGCGGTTTCGTCACGAGCGCCACCGCGGCGATCTCGTCGGTCTTCACCTTCTCGTTCTTCTGCACCGGCACCAGGTTCGCGTCCGCGCCTTCGGCGTCGCGGCCGTACACCTGCAGCCAGCCCGGCTCGACGAGCACCTTGCCTTCGGTCTTGAAGGTGTGGCCGACGACTTCGGTGATCCGCGTGGTGACGCGGAATTCCGCCGCCGGGAAGAACACCGCGAGGAAGCGTTTCACGACCATGTCGTAGAGCTTCTGCTCCGGCTCGGACAGCGACTTCGGTGCCTGCAGCGTCGGGATGATCGCGAAGTGGTCGCTGATCTTCGAGTTGTCGAAGATGCGCTTGTTCGGCTTCACCCAGCCCTTGTCGAGCACCTGCTTCGCGTGCGGCAGGTAGTTGTGGCTCTCCTTGAGCATCTCGAGCGTCGACTGGACCGTGCCGATGTAATCTTCCGGCAGCGCGCGCGCGTCGGTACGCGGGTAGGTCAGCACCTTGTGCTTTTCATACAGCGCCTGCGCGAGGCCGAGCGTGTTCTTCGCGGAGAAACCGAAGCGGCTGTTCGCCTCGCGCTGCAGGCTCGTCAGGTCGAACAGCAGCGGCGACAGCTGCGTCGACGGCTTCGATTCCTCGCTGACCGTGCCGGTGTGGTCGCGGCAGGCCGCGACGATCGTTTCGGCGGCCGGCAGGCTCCAGAGCCGCGAGTCGCGCTTTTCCGGATCGAATTCGTCGCGCTTGAATTTAGGGTCGAACCACTTGCCTTCGTAGAAGCCGCCCGCGCAGACGAACTGCGCCTTCACTTCCCAGTAGTCGCGCGGGACGAAGCGGCGGATTTTCTCTTCACGTTCGACGACGATCGACAAGGTTGGCGTCTGAACGCGGCCGACCGTCGTCAGGAAGAACCCGCCACCCTTGCTGTTGAACGCCGTCATCGCGCGGGTGCCGTTGATCCCGACGAGCCAGTCCGCTTCCGAGCGGCAGCGGGCGGCGTCGGCGAGCGGCTGCATGTCCGCATCGCTGCGCAGGTTCGCGAAGCCGTCGCGGATCGCCTGCGGGGTCATCGATTGCAGCCACAGGCGCTGGACCGGCTGCTTCGCCTTCGCGTGCTGCGCGATCAGGCGGAAAATCAGCTCGCCCTCGCGCCCCGCGTCGCATGCGTTGATCAGCCGGTCGACGTCCTTGCGCTTCATCAGCTTGGTCAGCACCTTGAGGCGCGACTCGCTCTTCGCGATCGGGTTCAGGTCGAAATGCGGCGGAATGACGGGCAGGTGCGCGAAGCTCCACTTGCCGCGCTTGACCTCGTATTCCTCCGGGGCAGCGATTTCCAGCAAGTGGCCGACAGCGGACGAAAGGACGAAGTCGTCGCTTTCGTAGTATTCGTCATGCTTGGTAAAGCCGCCCAAAGCGCGCGCGATGTCGTTCGCGACAGAAGGCTTTTCGGCAATGATCAGAGCTTTGGACATGACAGGTGTGTGTTGGTAGACCGGGGGTACCGGTTGTGGGTCCCTTTTACGACGGCTTTATAGCACACGGCGCCATGACGGCGGCGCGGCGTGTAAAAAGCGGCCCATCATAGTGGGGGGCCGCACCGGCGGCAAGCGCCCGACACGGTGCGGCGCGCAAACGCGCGAAAAACCGCGCCGCCGTGACGCGGCTCAGGCCTCGACGTTCAGGATGTTGCGCAATTTTGGTGCGTGCGGCGCGCCCGGCACGGCGGTCAGGTCGGCCAGCATCCGCTCGACGATGACTGCATGCGGCAACACCGTGCCGAAGAAGCGTGCGGCGTTGG
Organism: Burkholderia sp. SRS-46; assembly: GCF_004343775.1. Classification (GTDB taxonomy): domain Bacteria; phylum Pseudomonadota; class Gammaproteobacteria; order Burkholderiales; family Burkholderiaceae; genus Burkholderia. The sequence continues at coordinate 417,655 of NZ_PTXL01000007.1, forward strand.
CGTCCTCGATCAGGATCGTCGGGAAATTCTCGACGTCGAGATCGTCGAGCCGGTCGGCGTGCGCCTCGATGTCGATCCACGCGAAACAGGCGTCGGGATGCGCGTCGGCAAGCTGGTCGAACGCGGTGCGGTAGTCGCGGCACGTGCCGCACCATTCGGCGCACAGGCAGGCGACGAGCAGCGTGTCGGGATCGCGGAGGCGCTCGGCGATCCGATCCGCGTCGGTGTCGAGATTCAGCGCGGGCATGGGTTTCCTTGCAGGTCGGCGGGCGGCACGGCCGCCCCTATGCGGGGGACTGTAGCACGCCGTGCGCCGGCTGCGGCGAGGCGGGCGCGTCGAGCCGGACGAAGCGCCCGCCCGGCAGGCCCGCCACGCGGCCGGCCAGTTCGAGTGCGAGCAGCGCCTGGTGGAGCGTGTCGTCGGGCAGGCCGCTGCGCTCGGCCAGCCATTCGTAGGTCACGGGGCCGTATCCCAGCGCGGTGAGGACGGCGTGTTCGGGGCCGTGCGGATCGGCCACCGGTCCTGCCCGCACGGCCGGACCCGCGTCGCCCGGCGTGGCGGACGGCCGATCGCCCGGGCCATATTCCTCGAGCACGTCGTCCGGCGTCGCGGTGAGCTTGGCGCCGTCGCGGATCAGCGCGTGGCAGCCCTGCGCGAGCGGCGCATGGATCGAGCCCGGCATCGCGAACACGTCGCGGCCCATTTCGTTCGCGAGCCGCGCGGTGATCAGCGAGCCGGAGCGCGGCGCGGCCTCGACGACCAGCACGCCGCTGGCCAGCGCGGCGATCAGCCGGTTGCGCTGCGGGAAGTGCGCCGCGCGGGCCGGCGTGCCGAGCGGCCATTCGGAGACGATGGCGCCGTGCGCGGCGATCTCGTGCGCGAGCGGGCGATGCCGCGCCGGATAGACGAGGTCCGCACCGGTGCCGATCACGGCGATCGTGGCCGAGCGGCCGTCCAGCCCGCCCCGGTGCGCGGCGGCGTCGATGCCGAGCGCGAGCCCGGACGCGATCGCGAACCCGGCGTCGGACAGGGTGCGCGCGAAGCGTGTCGCGTCCGCGAGGCCCTGCGGCGTCGCGTGGCGGCTGCCGACGATCGCGATCGCGCGCGTGTGCAGCAGCGCGACGCGTCCCTTTACATATAGCAGCGGCGGCGGATCGTGCAGGTCGAGCAGCCGTGGCGGGTACGCGGGATCGCCGAGCGTGACGAGGCCGTTTCCGGGCGCGTCGCGCCACGCACGCACCGCGTCGGCGCGCGCGTCCAGGTCGCCCCGCGCGCTTGCGCGCACGGCCTGCGCCACGGCCGGGCTGCTCGCGGCGGCGATCGCGTCGTCCGGCGCATCGAGCAGCGCGCCCGGCGAGCCGAACGCGTCGAGCAGCACGCGCAGCGTGGCGGGCGCGAGGCCGGGCGCGTCGGCGAGCTGCAGCCACGCGCGCAGTTCGGCGGCGCTCAGCGCGTGCGGCGACATGAGGAAACCGTCGAACGCGACGGCCAGCGGGGCGCGGGCTGCCATGTTAAAATTTTCATCATCCGAAATAACCCGATGAAGCCGCGCACGCAGGCGCGCGGCCGGTTGCAGGAGGCGTGATCCGCCGGCGTTGATTCGCCGCACGTCTGCCTCATCTTCATTGCATCCCCGCGGCTGGGCCAGTCGGCCGGATGGCCGACGCGACACCCCGCCGCCTCACCGATGACGAACACCATGGCTTTGCTGAACATCATTCATTACCCCGACAAGCGGCTGCACAAGGTCGCCAAGCCCGTCGACAAGGTCGACGACCGGATCCGCAAGCTTGTCGCCGACATGGCCGAAACCATGTACGCCGCGCCGGGCATCGGTCTTGCCGCCACGCAGGTCGACGTGCACGAGCGCGTGATCGTGATCGACGTGTCGGAAGACAAGAACGAATTCCACGCCTTCATCAACCCCGAGATCGTGTGGTCGAGCGACGCGAAGCAGGTCTACGAGGAAGGCTGCCTGTCGGTGCCGGGCATCTACGACGAAGTCGAGCGCCCCGACCACGTGCGCGTGCGCGCGCTCAACGAGCAGGGCGAGACGTTCGAGCTCGACTGCGAGGGGCTGCTGGCCGTGTGCGTCCAGCACGAGATGGATCACCTGATGGGCCGCGTGTTCGTCGAATACCTGTCGCCGCTCAAGCAGAGCCGCATCAAGACGAAGATGAAGAAACTCGAACGTGCGATGTGACGCGCGTTTTCCTGCCTGACCCCGATCCGCTGTCATGACACATTCGTTGCGCGTCATTTTTGCCGGTACGCCGGAATTCGCCGCGGCCGCGCTCGCCGCGATCCACGAGGCCGGTTTTCCGGTGCCGCTCGTCCTCACGCAGCCGGACCGTCCCGCCGGGCGCGGGATGAAGCTGCAGGCGAGCGCCGTGAAGCGCTATGCCGTCGAGCACGGCATGCCCGTCGCGCAGCCGCCGTCGCTGCGCCGTGCGGGCAAGTACCCGGCCGAGGCGGCCGAAGCGATCGAGCAGTTGCGCGCGACCCCGCACGACGTGATGGTGGTGGCCGCCTACGGCCTGCTGCTGCCGCAGGAGGTGCTCGACATTCCGCGCCACGGCTGCATCAACATCCATGCGTCGCTGCTGCCGCGCTGGCGCGGTGCCGCGCCGATCCATCGCGCGATCGAGGCCGGCGACGCCGAGACGGGCGTGACGCTGATGCAGATGGACGCCGGGCTCGACACCGGCGCGATGCTGCATGAGGCGCGCGTGACGATCGCGCCCGACGACACGACCGCGACACTGCACGATCGGCTCGCGGCCGACGGCGCGCGCCTGATCGTCGACGCGCTGGTGCAGCTCGAGCGCACCGGCAGCCTGCCGGCGACGCCGCAGCCGGCCGACGGCGTGACGTACGCGGAAAAGATCGGCAAGCACGAGGCCGCGCTCGACTGGCGCAAGCCCGCGGACGTGCTGGCGCGCCAGGTGCGCGCGTTCGACCCGTTCCCGGGCGGCGTCGCGACGCTCGACGGCGCGGCGCTCAAGCTGTGGGCGGCAGCGCCCGTGGCGGCGCGCGGCGCCGCGGCGCCCGGCACGATCGTCGATGCGGGGCCGGATGGCGTGGTTGTCGCCTGCGGCAGCGGCGCGCTGTGCGTCACGCAACTGCAGAAGCCCGGTGGCAAGCGGCTGCCGGCGCGCGAATTCCTCGCCGGCGCGCCGCTCGCCGCAGGCCAGCAATTCACGCTGCCCGACGCGTCCTGAGCGCCATTCGACCCGATCCGCCGGCCGCGCGCAATCGGCCGAACGGCCGGGTCGCGCGGCATCGCGGGCGCGCGTAGAATTTCCCTGCGCTTCTCCGGTTCCGAGGTTCACATGCTTGGCATCACCCATTTCGGCTTCTTTCTCCTGGCGGTCTTCCTGCTGAACGTCACGCCGGGCCCCGACACCGCATACATCATCGGCCGCAGCGTCGCGCAGGGCCGCGGCGCGGGGCTGATGTCCGCGCTCGGGATCTCCGCCGGCTGCTGCGTGCACGCGCTGGCCTGCGCGTTCGGCCTGACCGCGGTGCTGGCCGCGTCGGCCACGGCGTTCACGGTGATCAAGCTGGTGGGCGCGGCCTACCTGATCTATCTGGGTGTGCGGATGCTTTTCGCTAAGCCGGGAGCAGGGGCTGCGCCGGCCGCCGCGGCCGTGGCCGCCAAGCCGCTGCGCCAGCTGTTCATGCAGGGTTTCTGGACGAACGTGCTGAACCCGAAGGTCGTGCTGTTCTTCGTGTCGTTCTTCCCGCAGTTCGTGTCGGCCGACAGCGCGCACAAGGCGCTGGCGTTCCTGACCCTCGGCGCGGTGTTCGTCGTGATGAGCACGCTCTGGAACAGCTCGCTCGCGTGGGTCGCGGGCAGCGTGACGCGCCGTTTCTCGGGCAAGCCGGGCGTGAAGAAATGGCTCGACCGCACGGTCGGCAGCGCGTTCGTCGGGCTGGGCCTCAAGCTTGCAACTTCGCAGCGTTGAGATTGAATTTTTCCGAGGCGCCCATATCTAACAAAAAGCTTACAACTTTCCGCCGCGCCCGATCGGGGCACCCGGCGGGTGCTGCATTCGGATAAGGAGTGGACGTATGTTCAATTGGGTCAAAACGGCGATGCTGATGGCCGCGATCACGGCCCTGTTCATCGTGATCGGCGGCATGATCGGCGGATCGCGCGGCATGACGATCGCGCTGCTGTTCGCGCTCGGCATGAATTTCTTCTCGTACTGGTTCTCCGACAAGATGGTGCTGCGCATGTACAACGCGCAGGAAGTCGACGAGAACACGGCGCCGCAGTTCTACCGGATGGTGCGCGAGCTGGCGACGCGCGCGAACCTGCCGATGCCGCGCGTCTACCTGATCAACGAAGACGCGCCGAACGCATTTGCGACGGGCCGCAACCCCGAGCACGCGGCGGTCGCGGCGACCACCGGCATCCTGCGCATCCTGTCGGAGCGCGAGATGCGCGGCGTGATGGCGCACGAGCTCGCGCACGTGAAGCATCGCGACATCCTGATCTCGACGATCACCGCGACGATGGCGGGCGCGATCTCGGCGCTCGCGAACTTCGCGATGTTCTTCGGCGGGCGCGACGAGAACGGCCGTCCGGCCAACCCGATCGCAGGCATCGCGGTCGCGCTGCTTGCGCCGATCGCCGGCGCGCTGATCCAGATGGCGATTTCACGAGCCCGCGAGTTCGAGGCGGACCGCGGCGGCGCGCAGATTTCCGGTGATCCGCAGGCGCTCGCGGCGGCGCTCGACAAGATCCATCGCTACGCGGCGGGCATTCCGTTCGCGGCGGCCGAAGCGCACCCGGCCACCGCGCAGATGATGATCATGAACCCGCTGCACGGCGGCGGCCTGCAGAACCTGTTCTCGACACACCCGGCCACCGAGGAGCGCATCGCGCGCCTGATGGAAATGGCGCGGACCGGGCGCTTCGACTAAGTCCCCCCTGTCGCATCGTGCGTGGTCATCATCGACACGCACGCTCGACCCACCCCGCATGTCTCGCGCTGCGGGGTGTTCTATTTGTGCGTCTCGAAAAAGGGGCGCATGGTCACACGCTACAATGCGCGGTTTGGGATCGCGGCGGCCACGCGGCCGCTGCGGCGCCCTCCGCCCGCGACGCTTCGACCCGATGACACGAACCCGATCTTCCGCCAAACCTTCGTCCGGCCGTCCGGCTCGACTGTCCGCATTGCATCTCGTGCCCGATTCGCTCGCCTTCGCGCTCGACGCGGCTGCACAGGCCGTCGACGCGGTGCGCCGCGGCACCGCGCTGCCGGCCGCGCTGGCAGCGGTGTTCGCGGGGATGGCGTCCGACGAGCAGGCGCATGCGCGCGGTGCGACGCAGGACATCGCGTACCGCACGATGCGCCGCCTCGGCAGCGTCGACTGGCTGATCGGCCGGCTTGTCAGCAAGGCGCCGCCCGCGCATGTGCATGCCTTGCTCGCGTGCGCGGCCGCGCTGCTGCTCGATGAAGAAGACGCCGCCGCGTATTCCGCCTTCACCGTCGTCGACCAGGCCGTGACCGCGATCGGCGCGCGCCGCGAGTTCGCGTTCGCGAAAGGGATGGTCAATGCGGTGCTGCGGCGCTTCCTGCGCGAGCGCGACGCGCTTGTCGCGGCGATGCAGGACGATCCGGTCGCGCGCTGGAACTACCGGGCATGGTGGAGCGACGCGGTGAAGGGCGCGTGGCCCGACGGCTGGCAGGCGATTCTCGCGGCCGGCGATCGTCCGGGCCCGCTGACGCTGCGCGTGAACGCGCGCCGCACGACCGTCGACGCATATCTCGACACGCTGCGCGCGAACGGCATCGACGCGGTCGCGATCGGCCGTCACGCGGTGCGGCTCGCATCGGCGTTGCCGGTCGAGCGCATTCCGGGCTTCGCCGACGGCGTCGTCTCGGTGCAGGATGCGGGCGCGCAGCTCGCCGCCGAGTGGCTCGGCGCGGCCGACGGGATGCGCGTGCTCGATGCGTGCGCGGCGCCCGGCGGCAAGACCGGGCACATCCTCGAACTGGCCGACGCGGAAGTCGTGGCGCTCGAAAGCGACGCGGCCCGCGCGGCGCGCATCGGCGAGAATCTCGCGCGGCTGTCGCTCGCCGCGGACGTGCGCGTCGGCGACGCAGGGGCGCCCGACGCGTGGCACGACGGCCGGCCGTTCGACCGGATTCTCGCCGACGTGCCGTGCTCCGCGTCCGGCATCGTGCGCCGTCATCCGGACATCCGCTGGCTGCGCCGCGCGACCGATATCCCGGCGCTCGTCGCCGAGCAGCGCCGCATCCTGTCGGCGCTGTGGCCGCTCGTGAAACCGGGCGGCGAGCTGCTTTACGTGACCTGCTCGATCTTTCCGGAAGAAGGCGAGCTGCAGGCGCGCTGGTTTGAAGCGGCCTGTGAAGATGCGGTACGATTGGACGCGCCCGGCCAGCTGCTGCCGCGCGCCGTCTCGGGCGACGCGCAGGGAGGCCCGGGCGAGCTCGACCAGAACACCGATCACGACGGATTTTTCTACGCGCGGTTTCAGAAACGGTGACGATCAAACACCTCTTTCCACTTCGGCTCGCGGCCGTCCTGCTGGTCGCGCTGACGCTGTGCCTCGCATTCGCGAGGCCGGCGCGCGCCGAATCGATCGCCGTGCAGCGCGCGTCGCTGCAATCGGACGGCAGCGGCTGGAGCCTCGACGCGCGTTTCGACTTCGAGCTGAACCCGAACCTCGAGGACGCCGTCAACAAGGGCATTCCGCTTTACTTCACCACCGACTTCGAGCTGGCGCGCGCACGCTGGTACTGGTTCGACGAGCAGCCGGTGTCGGTGTCGCAGACGATCCGCCTGTCGTTCCAGCCGCTCACGCGCGAATACCGCGTGTCGACGGGCGGCCTGCAGCTCGGCTTCGGCACGCTGAAGGACGCGCTCGCCGTCGTCAGGCGCATCACGTCCTGGCACGTGATCGACAAGAACCAGGTGCACCAGGGCGACACCTATACGGCCTCGGTGCGGATGCAGCTCGATACGGCGCTGATGCCGAAGCCGTTCCAGGTCGACGCGGTGAACAACCGCGACTGGACGCTGTCGTCGGACTGGAAGCGCTTTACCTTCACGGTGACCGAACGTGCTAAATAAAGTACGCCGCGCGGCCAGCGGGAAGAGCTTCCTCATCCGCGTGATCGTCTCGACCGTTGCACTCACCGCGCTGCTGCTGCTGGTGCTGCTGGCCGCCGCGAGCGCGAACACCGAATTCTTCGACCGCTACTACTCGTGGCTGTACGCGACCAACATCATCGTCGCGCTGGTGTTCCTGCTCGTCGTGCTCGGCCTGATCGGCATGATCGTCGTGCGCCTGAGGAAGGGCAAGTTCGGCACGCGGCTGCTCGCGAAGCTCGCGGTGTTCTTCGCGCTCGTCGGCGTGGTGCCGGGCGGCATCATCTACATCGTGTCGTACCAGTTCGTGTCGCGCAGCATCGAATCGTGGTTCGACGTGAACGTCGAGACCGCGCTGACGGCCGGTCTGAACCTCGGCCGCGGGATGCTCGACGCGTCGCTGTCCGACCTGCAGACGAAGGCGCGCCTGATGTCGGACCAGCTCGCGAGCGTCGACGCGAACACGAACGGCACGACGCTCACGCTGCTGCGCCTGCGCGACCAGTTCGGCGTGCAGGACGCGACGATCGTCGAGCCCGGCCGCAGCGGCACGGGCGCCGCGCCGGACCTGCATATCGTCGCGCAGGCGTCGGGCAATTTCGCGGCGCTGATCCCGGACGACCTGCCGACCCCGCTGATGCTGAACCAGGCGCGCGAACACGGCGTGTACGCGGCGATCGAGGGCGAGGTCGACGGCGATCCGCACGCGCACGGCGCGAAGGGCGCGCTGCGGCTGCGCGTCGTGCGGCCGATTCCCGACGCCACCACGTCGATGCTGCAGCCGGCCGAGCGCTTCCTGCAGCTCACGCAGCCGGTGCCGCCGACGCTCGCGCACAACGCGGACGCCGTGCAGCGCGCGTATCGCGAATACCAGGAGAAGGCGCTCGGGCGCACCGGCCTGCGCAAGATGTACATCGGCACGCTGACGCTCGCGTTGTTCCTCGCGACCTTCATCGCGATGATGCTCGCGCTCGCGCTCGGCCAGCAGCTCGCGCGGCCGCTGTTCCTGCTCGCGCAGGGCACCAAGGAAGTGACGGAGGGCGACTACACGCCGAAGCGCGAGATCAAGACGCGCGACGAGCTCGGCTTCCTCACGCAGTCGTTCAACGCGATGACGCGCCAGCTGTCGGAGGCGCGGCTCGCGGTCGAGAAGAACCGCGTCGCGCTCGAGCATTCGAAGACGTATCTCGAGAGCATCCTCGCGAACCTGACCGCGGGCGTGTTCGTGCTCGACCGTCAGTTCCGGCTGACGACGGCCAACCGCGGCGCCGAGCGGATCTTCCGGCAGCCGTTCGGTGCGCTGATCGGCACGACGCTCGACCAGGTCGGCGTCGTCGCGGAATTCGGCGCGATGGTGCGCAAGGCGTTCGCCGATCGCGAAGCGGCGTCCGACAGCAGTAGCGGCGATCACGGCCACTGGCAGCAGCAGTTCGCGGTCGAGGTGCCGGGCGAAGCCGATCCGCTGACGCTGCTCGTGCGCGGCACGCGTCTCGTGTCGACGGAGCAGGGGCAGGCGGACGATGCGCAGACCTCCGGCTACGTCGTCGTGTTCGACGACATCTCCGACGTGATTTCCGCGCAGCGCTCGGTGGCATGGGGCGAGGTCGCGCGCCGTCTCGCGCACGAGATCAAGAACCCGCTGACGCCGATCCAGCTGTCGGCCGAGCGCCTGCAGATGAAGCTGTCGGACAAGCTCGCGCCGCCCGACGCGGACGTGCTCAAGCGCGGCGCGACGATGATCGTCAACCAGGTCGCCGCGATGAAGCGGATGGTCGACGATTTCCGCGAATACGCGCGCACGCCGCCCGCGGTGCTCGCGAACCTGCAGCTGAACGAACTGGTGAGCGAAGTGCTCGGGCTGTACGGCGTCGGCGAAGGCAAGAGCCCGATCGCCGTCGAGCTTGCGCCGCTGCCGGTGATCCGCGGCGACGCGACGCAACTGCGCCAGGTGATCCACAACCTGCTGCAGAATGCGCAGGATTCGGTCGCGGAAGTGGCGCAGCCGCGTGTGTTGATCGAAACCAAGACAGTAGAATATGGCGATCCCGACGCCGAGGGCAAAGCGCGCGTCGCGGTTCGCCTGACCGTGTCCGACAACGGGCCGGGCTTTCCGGCGCGGATTCTCACCCGCGCGTTCGAGCCTTACGTGACGACCAAGGCGAAAGGCACGGGCCTCGGATTGGCCACGGTGAAGAAGATCGTCGACGAGCACGGCGCGCGGATCGATCTGCGCAATCGCATGCACGGCGAGGCCGTCGAGGGCGCGCAGGTGTCGATCCTGTTCCTGCAGCTGGCGAGCGATGCGCCAGGCGCCGAATCGGGCGCGCAGGGCGGAGCGGCTCCCGCAAAGACAAAAGCAAGTGTGCAGACAAAGGCAGCGTAAATGGCAACCATCCTGGTGGTAGATGATGAAATGGGCATCCGGGAATTGCTCTCGGAGATCCTCAGCGACGAAGGACATGTCGTCGAAGCGGCGGAGAACGCGCAGGCCGCGCGTGAATACCGCCTCGATCAGGCGCCCGATCTCGTGCTGCTCGATATCTGGATGCCCGATACCGACGGCGTCACGTTGCTCAAGGAGTGGGCGGCGCAGGGGCTGCTGACGATGCCCGTGATCATGATGTCCGGGCACGCGACGATCGACACGGCCGTCGAGGCGACGAAGATCGGCGCGCTCGATTTCCTCGAGAAGCCCATCGCATTGCAGAAGCTGCTGAAGGCGGTCGAGCACGGTCTCGCGCGCGGCGCGGCGCCGATGACCGCCAACGCGGCGGCGAAGGCCGCGGCCGGGCAGGCCGCCGGGTCGGCGTCGGTCGCGTCCGCGGCAGCACTGCCGACGCTCGGCGACGACGTGACGACGGCGCTCGGTCTCGCAGGGCAGACAGCGGCGATTCCTTTCGACATCCCGCTGCGCGAAGCGCGCGACGCGTTCGAGCGCGCGTACTTCGAGTATCACCTCGCGCGCGAGAACGGCAGCATGACGCGCGTCGCGGAGAAGACGGGCCTCGAGCGCACGCACCTGTATCGCAAGCTCAAGCAGCTCGGTGTCGAACTCGGCAAGAAGCCGGCGGAAGGGGCCGTATAAGAAATTTCACGAAACCCCTTGTGCGACACAACAAAGCTCGATATACTTTGTTTCTTCGTTGGCCCGGTAGCTCAGTTGGTAGAGCAGCGGATTGAAAATCCGCGTGTCGATGGTTCGATTCCGTCCCAGGCCACCAGCAGTTTCCAACCCCAAGAATCGCCAGATTCTTGGGGTTTTTCGTTTGTGGTGGCACGACGTGCCCGGCGGCATTGGCGGCGGCGTGTTAAAATCCTTGCCCGCTCAATGACTTAGCGCGCCGCTTCGCGTGCCTCGCGAGGCTGGCGGTCCGGCCGTGCGCCGGTGCGCGGCGCCGATGGCGCACGATGGGCGGTATAAGCGTCCCGTCGCCTTCGCGGCGAGCGGCGCTGCCTATACTGGTCGAGCCGGCGCATGCCGGCACGCGTCGGGCCGCACGGCGGCAGCCGGCCATCCGCGCGCAGCGCGACGCGAGCCTACACATTCACGGAGTATCACGGTGATTCGGACAGACGCTAAAGACGGCGCGCTCGTGTTGTTCTCGGGCGGGCAGGACTCGGCCACGTGTGTGGCCTGGGCCCTCGAACGCTACCAGACGGTCGAGACCCTCGGCTTCGACTATGGCCAGCGCCATCGCGTCGAGCTGGAGTGCCGCGAAAGCGTGCGCGATGCGCTGAAGCGCCAGTTCCCCGCATGGGCGGAGCGCCTCGGCGACGATCACATGGTCGACCTGTCGGTGCTCGGCGCGATCAGCGACACCGCGATGACGCGCGCGATCGAGATCGAGACCGCGGCGAACGGCTTGCCGAACACGTTCGTGCCGGGCCGCAACCTGCTGTTCATGACGATCGCCGCGGCGGTCGCTTATCGCCGCGGGCTGCGCGTGCTGGTCGGCGGGATGTGCGAGACCGACTTCTCGGGCTACCCGGACTGCCGCGACGACACGATGAAGGCGCTGCAGGTCGCGCTGAACCTCGGGATGGACACGCGCGTGGTGCTGGAGACGCCGCTGATGTGGCTCGACAAGGCGCAGACCTGGCAGCTCGCCGAGCAGCTCGGCGGCCCGGCGCTCGTCGAGCTGATCCGCGTCGAGACGCATACGTGCTACGTCGGCGAGCGCGCCGAGCTGCACGACTGGGGTTTCGGCTGCGGTGAATGCCCGGCCTGCAAGCTGCGCAAGCGCGGCTACGAGGCCTACCTGAAGGGCGAGCGAGTGACGGAAGCGCCGCTGTGACGCGTGCGCGCCGGCAGCGCACAATGGATGAACCGATCGACAACGCGCGGCGCGAGCCGCACCAGGAACGATGACTTACGCGGTCAAGGAAATTTTCTACACGTTGCAGGGCGAAGGCGCGAACGCGGGCCGTCCGGCCGTGTTCTGCCGGTTTGCCGGCTGCAATCTGTGGTCCGGCCGTGAAGAGGACCGCGCGGAAGCGGTGTGTCGCTTCTGCGATACCGATTTCGTCGGCACCGACGGCGAGAACGGCGGCAAGTTCAGGGATGCCGCCGATCTGGCCGCGAAGGTCGCGAGCCTGTGGCCGGACGGCGAGGCGCATCGCTTCGTCGTCTGCACGGGCGGCGAGCCGATGCTGCAGCTCGACCAGCCGCTCGTCGACGCGCTGCATGCGCAAGGTTTTGAAATCGCGATCGAGACCAACGGCTCGCTGCCGGTGCTCGAGTCGATCGACTGGGTCTGCGTGAGCCCGAAGGCCGACGCGCCGCTCGTCGTCACGAAGGGCGACGAGCTGAAGGTCGTGATCCCGCAGGACAACCAGCGGCTTGCCGACTACGCGAAGCTCGACTTCGCGTATTTCCTCGTCCAGCCGATGGACGGCCCGTCGCGCGACCTCAATACGAAGCTCGCGATCGACTGGTGCAAGCGTCATCCGCAGTGGCGCCTGTCGATGCAGACCCACAAATATCTGAACATTCCCTGAGCCCCGGCTTTTTGACATCGTGCTGATTACCCGAAAACTCGAATTCGACGCGGGCCACCGCATTCCCGATCACCGCAGCCAGTGCAGGAACCTGCACGGCCATCGCTACGTGCTCGAAATCACGTTGCGCGGCGATCTCGTCGATACCGAGGGCGCGCCCGACCGTGGCATGGTGATGGATTTCGCCGACGTGAAGGCGCTCGCGATGGAGCACCTGGTCAGCAAGTGGGATCACGCGTTCCTCGTCTACGCGCGCGACGAGGTCGTGCGCTCGTTCCTCGAGCAGATGGCCGATCACAAGACCGTCGTGATCGACCGGATCCCGACCGTCGAGAACCTCGCGGCGATCGCGTTCGACATCCTCGCGAACGTCTACGACGCGCACTACGGCATCAACCTGCGCCTCGAGCGCGTGCGCCTGTACGAAACCCCGAACTGCTGGGCCGACGTCGAGCGCGAACCCGGCCGCTGAATTCGGCGTCGGCATTCATCGGCATTCATCGGCTGAATCCGGCCGCCCGGCAGTCGCGCCGCCCGGCGCCGGCGGCCGGGTCGAACATCCCGCACCTGCCGTCCCTCCCCACATTCCCCCGTGCGCCGCGCTATGATCGTTGCGTGGCGTCGTGACACGCGTCCCGCTCCGCGCGCCGGTCGGGCGCGTCGCGTCCGTCGCCATCCCGTTTCGCCGCCGCCCGGCGCATCGCGCCCCGCCCGTTGCTTGCCCCGTTCGATTGCCCGTCCGTCAGGAGGCCGTTTCGATGAGCACGCTCACCAATTCCCTCAAACAACGCCTGCACGACGGTGACGAGCCGCTGTACGGCCTGTGGCTGACGCTCGCGAGCGACGCCGCCGCCGAGGCGCTCGCCCACGCCGGCTACGACTGGCTGTGCATCGACATGGAGCACGCGCCGAACGACAGCGACGACGTCGCGTCGCAGCTGCGCGCGCTGGCCGCCGCGCATCTGCCGAGCGAGCCGGTCGTGCGCGTGCCGGCGCGCGAGCCGTGGCTCGTGAAGCGCGCGCTCGATGCGGGCGCGCGCACGCTGATGTTCCCGAACATCGAGACGGTCGACGACGCCGCGCATGCGGTGCGGCTCACCCGCTATCCGTCGCCCGATTCGCCGGACGGCCTGCGCGGCGTGGCGGGGATGGTGCGCGCGGCGGCATTCGGGATGCGGCGCGATTATCTGCAGACCGCGAACGCCCAGGTTGCGGTGATCGCGCAGATCGAATCGGCGCGCGGCGTCGACGAGGTCGAGCGGATCGCGGTGACGCCGGGCATCGACTGCCTGTTCATCGGCCCCGCCGACCTCGCGGCCAGTCTCGGGCACCTCGGCGACACCCGCCACCCGGATGTGGAATCCGCGATGGCGCGCGTGCTCGCGGCGGGCCGGCAGGCGGGCATCGCGGTCGGCATTTTCGCGGCGGACACCGCGGCCGCGCGGCAATACCGCGACGCCGGCTACCGCGTGATCTCGCTGTCCGCCGACGTCAGCTGGCTGCTGCGCGCGACGCGGCAGGCGTTGCAGGAGGTGCGGTCATGAACGGGATCGACGGCGCGGGCCGCCACGGATGCGCGCGCGTGCTGCGGACGGGCGGCGCTGCGCTCGGCCTGTGGGCCGTCTGCGGCGCGGCGTGCGCGCAGGGGGCTTCGCATGCGCGGCCGGAACCCGCGCGCGAGACGGCGTCCGCGATCGCCGACTACAACGCCGGCAACTACCGCGCGGCGCTCGTGCAGTTCCACGATGCGGCCGAGCGCGGCGACCGCCTCGCGCAGTTCAACTACGCGATGATGCTGATCACGGGCGAGGGCGTGACGGCGAACGTCGACGAGGGGCTGCGCTGGCTGAAGCGCGCGGCGGACGCGAACATGTCGCACGCGCAGTACGTGTACGGGCGGATGTTCGACGACGGCGAATTCGTTGCGCGCAATCCGGCCGAGGCGCATCGCTGGTTCCTGAAGGCGGCGAAGCAGGGCCACGTGCAGGCGGAGCTGTCGCTCGCGAACCAGTTCCTCGACGGGCGCGGCACGCCGCGCGACAACCGCCAGGCGTTCGCGTGGTACAAGCAGGCCGCCGACGCGGGCGAGCCGACCGCGCAATACGTGACCGCGTCGTTCTACGAGCGCGGCGGCGACGGCGTCGAGCAGAACCTGAACATCGCGCGCGCGTATTACGCGGCCGCGGCCGCGCAAGGCGACGAAACCGCGGGGCTGAAATTCAAGGAGCTGAGCGAGCGCGTGAAGGCGCAGGCCCCGGCGGCGGGCGGCAACGCCGCCGGCACCCCGGGCGCGACGACCGAAGGCAGCCCGCACGGCGCGTCGCAATGAAAAAGCGGCGCACGAGGCGCCGCCATTCCAGGCCGCTTCGGTGTGCGGCGAACGTCCGGTGCGTGCCGGCGCGTAGCCCGTTCAGCTCTTCATCAGCCGCCGCTGCCGGCCGACGCTCATGATCATCCCGATCGCGATGCCGAGCGTCGTGAGCGCGGTGCCGCCGTAGCTCATGAACGGCAGCGGCACGCCGACGACCGGCAGCACGCCGCTCACCATCCCGATGTTGACGAACGCATAGACGAAGAACGCGAGCGTGAGCGAGCCGGCCAGCAGCCGGCCGAACAGCGTCGCGCTCTGCGCGGCGATGTACAGCCCGCGCGCGATCAGCGCCATGTACAGCGTGAGCAGCACGAGGCCGCCGGCGAGGCCCCATTCCTCGGAGAACACCGCGAAGATGAAGTCGGTGTGCTTTTCCGGAATGAACTCGAGGTGCGCCTGCGTACCCTTCAGGTAGCCCTTGCCGAGCGCGCCGCCGGAGCCGATCGCGATCACCGCCTGGATCGTGTGAAAGCCCTTGCCGAGCGGGTCGGAGGTCGGGTCGAGCAGCGTGCACACGCGGTGCTTCTGGTAGTCGTGCATCAGCGGCCACTGCACTTCCGGCTGGCAGATCCGCTCCTCGAACACCGCGATCGAGCCGACCGCGAGCACGCCGGCGACCAGCACCGGCACGATCAGCTTGAACGACAGGCCCGCGAGGTAGATCACGAAGAAGCCCGCCGCGAACACGAGCAGGCCGGTACCGAGGTCGGGCTGCTTCGCGATCAGCCCGACCGGCACCATCAGGATGCCGAACGCGGCGATGAAGTCGTACCAGCGCAGGCCGCCTTCGCGGCGCTGGTAGTACCACGCGAGCATCAGCGGCGTCGCGATCTTCAGGATCTCGGACGGCTGGATCACGACGCCGACGTTCAGCCAGCGCTTCGCCCCCTTCTTGGTCATTCCGAACAGCGCGACCGCGATCAATAGCGCGACGCCGAACGAGTAGAGCGGCACCGCGAAGCGCATCAGCGTCGTCGGCGGTATGTTGGCGATCACCCACATCAGCACGAACGTCAGCAGGATGTTGCGGAGCTGGTCCTCGACCCGGCCGGGCATGTCGATGCTCGCGCTGTACAGCGTGACGATGCCGACGCACAGCAGCAGGAACACGATGAGGGCGAGCGGGCGGTCGAAGCCCGCGAACATCTGCTTGATCTTGTCGAGCCAGGCGCGCTTGTCGAATTGCATGCCTTTCTCCGTTAATGAGCGGTGCCGGCGTCCGCGGACTTCGCGGCGGACGTCGCACGGTTGTCGTCCCGCGGCGCGGCGGCCAGCGGCTGCGCGTCGCTGGCGGGCCGGCGCGGCCGGTGCGGCCGCCGGATCGGCGGCAGGCTCGCGGCAACCGGCGCGGCGGCGCTCGCGACCGTCGGGGCGGCGCTTGCGCCCGACGTGCCCGGCACGCCGGACGCATCCGGCGCCGATGCGGCTTCCGCCGCGCTGGCCGCGCCCGGCACGACCGGCTGCGGCAGCATCTTGAAGCCGGCCGCGACGGCGACGGGTTTCGATGCGTCGCCGGTCACCGGCACGTTGATCGGCTCGGTCGCCGACGCGGCGGCCGCGACGGCAGCCGCTTCGTTTTTCGGGTTCTGGCGCTCGACGACGTAGAAGTCGAGCACGCGGCGCGCGATCGGGCCCGCGGACTGCGCGCCCCAGCCGCCGTTCTCGACGATCAGCGCGAGCGCGATCTGCGGATGGTCGACCGGCGCGTACGCGATGAACAGCGCGTGGTCGCGCAGATGCTCGGCGAGCAGGTGGCCCTTGTAGTTGCCGCCCTGCAGCGAGAACACCTGCGCGGTGCCGGTCTTGCCGGCCGCGAGGTACGGCGCGCCGCGGAACACCTTGTACGCGGTGCCGGACGGGTTTTCGATCACGTTCTCCATCCCGCGCTTCACGACATCGATGTCCGACTGCTTGAGCGGGATCGTGGCGCTTTCCTTCGGTACGGTGAGGTGGCGCCCGCGCGAGATCGGATCCTCGACTTCCTTCACGAGGTGCGGCTTCATCACGACGCCGTCGTTCGCGAGCGTCGCGGTGGCGTGCGCGAGCTGCAGGATCGTGAACGAGTTGTAGCCCTGGCCGATCCCGAGGCTGATCGTCTCGCCGTCGAACCATTTCTGCTGCGCGGCCTTCTTGAAGGTCTTGCGCTTCCAGTCCGGCGACGGCAGGATCCCGCGCGCCTCGCCCTGCACGTCGATGCCGGTGATCTGGCCGAAGCCGAACGGCTTCATGAAGTTCGCGATCGCGTTCACGCCGAGGTCGCGTGCGAGCATGTAGAAGTAGGTGTCGTTCGACACCATGATCGCCTTGTTCATGTCGACGAAACCCTGGCCCGAGCGCACGTCGTTGCGGAACGTGTGGCCGCCGAACGTGAAGTAGCCGGGATCCTGAATGCCCCAGCCGGGCGTGCGCTTGCCGAGCGTCAGCCCCGCGAGCGCCATGAACGGCTTGTAGGTCGAGCCGGGCGGGTAGGTGCCGTGCAGCGGGCGGTTCAGGAGCGGCTTGTCGGGCGAGTTGTTCAGCTCGTCCCAGGTCTGCTGGTCGATGCCGTCGACGAACGAGTTCGGGTCGAAGCTCGGCGACGACACGAACGCGAGCACGTCGCCCGTCTTCGGCTCGATCGCGACGAGCGCGCCGCGCTTGCCGGCGAATGCCTGCTCGGCGATCTGCTGCAGCCCGATGTCGAGCGACAGCACGAGGTTGTTGCCGGGCGTCGCCTGCGTGCGCGACAGCGTGCGCACCGGCCGGCCGCCCGCCGTCACCTCGACTTCCTCGAAGCCGGTCAGGCCGTGCAGCTCGGTTTCGTAGCTCTGCTCGACGCCGATCTTGCCGACGTAGTCGGTGCCCTTGTAGTTGTTCACGTCGCGACGCGGATCGTAATGTTCCGGATCGCTGTCGTTGTCGTCGCTCATCGCGTCGATGCGATCCTGGTCGCGCTTCGAGATGCGGCCGATGTAGCCGATCACGTGCGCGGCGGTCGTGCCGAGCGGGTACTGGCGGAACAGCCGCGCGCGCACGTCGACGCCGGGGAAGCGGAAGCGCTGCGAGGTGAAGCGCGCGACTTCGTCGTCGGTGAGGCGCGTGCGGATCGGCAGGCTCTCGAAATTCTTCGAGTCTTCCTGCAGCTTCTTGAAGCGGCGGCGGTCGCGCGCGTCGATCTGCACGATCGTCGCGAGCTGGTCGATGGTGTTCTCGAGCGTGTCGGTGAGCTTCGACGGCGTGATCTCGAGCGTGTACGCGGAATAGTTCTTCGCGAGCACGACGCCGTTGCGGTCGGTGATGATGCCGCGGTTCGGCACGATCGGCGCGACCGAGATACGGTTTTCCTCGGCCTGCAGCGCGTATTTGCCGTGCTGCCAGAGCTGCAGGTAGAAGAAGCGGCTCGCGAGCAGCCCGAAGCAGACGAACACGAACACGCCCGCCGCCGCGACGCGCAGGCGGAACCTCGAGAGCTGTTGCTGGGTGTCGTTGAATTCGGTCATGCGGTGTCGGTCGAGCGGACCCTGGCGCGGCGGGTGGAGGGGCGGCGGATGTTCAAGGCAGGTCCTGGCGGCGCGGGCGCGCTCAGATGGGGCGCGTGTCGTCCGGATCGACCGGACGGCGCTGCGGCATCAGCAGCAGGTGGCTCGCGATCGGCCACAGCGCGGCCTCGACGAAACCGTCGACCAGGTAGCGCCAGCCGGGGAACGCGGCGCCCATCAGCAGGCGGATCACGAACGGCACGAGCTGTGCGACGACGAGCAGCGGCGTCACGTACAGCACCTGCACGCCGATCGGCATCCACAGCACGCGGCGATGGATCGTGATCGCGCCGTACGACAGCAGCGTGTAGGCGAGCGCGTGCTCGCCGAGCAGGCCCGCTTCGTGCACGTCCATCAGGATGCCGAGCGCGAACGCGACGCCCATCCCGACCTTGCGCGGCTGGTGGATGTTCCAGAACAGCAGCACGAGCGCGACGAAGTCGGGCACGCCGGGCAGGCGGCCCCACGGCATCAGGTTCAGCAGGAACGCGGCGGCGAGGCTGAAGACGATGAAGTACGGGTTGACCGGCTGCAGGATGTATTGCGGACGGTTCATCGCTGGGCTCCTGGCTGCCCCGCCGCGGGCTTCGCGGGCGCGGCGGCGGGTTTCGTCGGCGCGGCCGGCGCGGCGTTCGCGCCCGGCTGGGCCGGGGCGGCGGCGGGCTTCGAGCCGGCGTCGGCGGCCTTGTCGGCCGGCTTCGCGGCGCCCTTCGCGGCCTTCTTGCCGCCCTTCGCGTTCTTGTCGGCAGCCGGCTCCGGCTCGGGGCGCGGCGGGATCTCGTTCTGGTAGTGCAGCACCAGCATCTGGCGCGCGCCGCGCACGGCCGCGACCGGCGCGCAGGTCACGCGCGCGAACGCGGTGTCGGCGAGCTTGTCGACGCGCACGACCTTCGCGACCGGCAGGCCCGGCGGATAGACGCCGTCGAGGCCGCTCGTGACGAGTTCGTCGCCGGCGACGACGTCGGCGCTGGTCGGCACGAAGCGCAGGTCGAGCGAATCGCCGCGCGGGGTGCCGTAGATCACGCTGCGCAGGCCGGTGCGCAGCACCTGCACCGGAATCGCGAGATCGCGGTCGGTGATCAGCGTGACTTCGGCCTGCAGCGGGAACACGCGGGTGACCTGGCCGACCACGCCGTCCTCGCTGACCACCGGCGCGCCGTTCTGGATGCCCTGCTGCATGCCCTGGCCGATCACGATCTTCTGCGTGAACGGGTCGGCCGTGTCGTACTGGATCTCGACGGGGGTCGAGCGCGTCGCGATGTGCTGGCGCAGCTCGAGCACCGCGCGCAGGTGCGTGTTTTCCTGGGTGAGCACGGCGGCCTGGTTGGCCTGCGTCGACAGCTGCAGGTTGCGGGCGCGCAACTGGTCGTTCTCGTGGCGCAGCGTCGCGCCGGAGGTGGCGATCTCGGTCGCGCCCACGAGCAGGTCGCGCGGCACGAGCGCCGCGCGCTGCAGCGGATACAGCACGGTGCCGAGCACCCCGCGGACGATTTCGAGCGTGTTGAAGCGCGCGTCCGACACCAGGAGTGCGATCGCGACGGCGACGAAGAAGATGAGCCGCGCGAGCGCGGGCGGGCCTTGCTTGAAGAGGGGCGGCGGACTGTATTCCATGGTCGGCGCCGGGCGCGAATGATCGGTTAAATGAAGCTCAGACGCGCAAACGGCGCGGCGGTTCGTTCTAAACGAGCGAGCCGGCCACGCCGCGGGTGCGTCATGTCAACGAAACAGCCTAGACGATCACTCGTACGAGAAGATGCTGCCCAGCTTGTCCATGCGCTCGAGCGCCATGCCCGAACCGCGCACAACGCAGGTGAGCGGATCTTCCGCGACGAGCACCGGCAGGCCGGTCTCTTCCGCGAGCAGGCGGTCGAGGTCTCGCAGCAGCGCGCCGCCGCCCGTCAGCATCATGCCGCGCTCGGCGATGTCGGCGCCCAGTTCCGGCGGGGTCTGTTCGAGCGCGATCTTCACCGACGACACGATCTGGTTCAGCGGATCGGTGAGCGCCTCGAGGATTTCGTTGCTGGAGATCGTGAAGCTGCGCGGAATGCCTTCCGACAGGTTGCGGCCCTTTACTTCCATTTCCTTGACTTCGGAGCCCGGGAACGCGGAGCCGATTTCCTTCTTGATCGCCTCGGCGGTCTGTTCGCCGATCAGCATCCCGTAGTTGCGGCGGATGTAGTTGACGATCGCCTCGTCGAACTTGTCGCCGCCGACGCGCACCGAGCCCTTGTAGACGATGCCGCCGAGCGAGATCACGCCGACTTCGGTCGTGCCGCCGCCGATGTCGACGACCATCGAGCCCGTCGCCTCCGACACCGGCAGGCCGGCGCCGATCGCGGCCGCCATCGGCTCCTCGATCAGGTAGACCTGCGACGCGCCCGCGCCGTGCGCGGCTTCCTTGATCGCGCGGCGCTCGACCTGGGTCGAGCCGCACGGCACGCAGATGATGATGCGCGGCGACGGCGAGAACATGCGCGATTCGTGGGCCGTCTTGATGAACTGCTTGATCATCTGCTCGGTGACGGTGAAGTCGGCGATCACGCCGTCCTTCATCGGGCGGATCGCCTCGATGTTGCCCGGCACCTTGCCGAGCATCTGCTTGGCTTCCTTGCCGACCGCCTGGATCGTCTTCTTGCCGTTGGGGCCGCCTTCCTGGCGGATCGACACGACGGACGGCTCATCGAGCACGATGCCCTTGCCGCGCATGTAGATCAGGGTGTTTGCGGTGCCGAGGTCGATCGCGAGATCGTTGGAGAAGTAGCTGCGCAAAAAACCGAACATTCAGAATCCTGTTTCGCTCTGGGCCGGCCCTGCATAGCGAGCGCTGAGGGCGGCAGCGGAAAAAATAACAGCCTCGGATCGTGGCGGAAGCGGCCGCCGCGGCGCTCGAAGCTGCGAGTGAAGTCTACCGGGAGTCGCACGATGCCCGCACGGCTGCGCCGAAGCAGGGCGAAACGATGCGGGAAAAGGCTGCCGGGTTTGGGTCGAACGCGTAATGATACCTTATAATTTCGCGGTATTTGAATCGAAACGGGCGGTATTTTTCCCGCTTCGTACCCGATTTTTGAGGGTGGGATCGCACCCTCCAACCCCTGCCGCGGCACCGGTTTTCGCGTGCCGCGCCGCCTTGTTTTCCGGTGACCGCATGGCCCTGACCCTGACCGATGTGAAACGCATCGCGCACCTTGCGCGGCTCGAAATGGCCGACGCCGACGCCGAGCATACGCTCGGCCAGCTCAATGACTTCTTCGGCCTCGTCGAGCAGATGCAGGCAGTCGATACCACCGGCATCGCGCCGCTCGCCCACCCGATCGAGCAGATCCAGGCGGTCGCGCAGCGGCTGCGCGACGACGCCGTCACGGAAACGGTGAACCGCGACGACAACCAGCGTCCGGCGCCGGCCGTGCAGGAGGGCCTCTACCTCGTGCCGAAGGTGATCGAGTAAGCGTCCGATGACAAGCGCGCCCGCCGTTTCGCGCGGCGCGCGACCCAGAATTCCCAGGAAAACCATTCAATGCACGCAAAAAGCCTGACCGAACTGCGCGCCGCGCTCGCCGCCAAGGAATGCTCGGCCGTCGAGCTGGCGCAGCACTACCTGAAACGGATCGACGCCGCGCAGGGCCTGAACGCGTTCGTCCACGTCGACGCCGACCTCACCCTCGCGCAGGCGAAGGCCGCCGACGCCGAGCTCGCGCGCGGCGCGGGCGGCGCGCTTACCGGCCTGCCGATCGCGCACAAGGACGTGTTCGTCACGCGCGGCTGGCGCTCGACCGCCGGCTCGAAGATGCTCGCGAACTATGCGAGCCCGTTCGACGCGACCGTCGTCGCCCGCCTGCAGGCAGCCGGCATGGTCACGCTCGGCAAGACCAACATGGACGAGTTCGCGATGGGCTCGTCGAACGAGAACTCCGCGTTCGGCCCGGTGAAGAACCCGTGGGACACGAACGCGGTGCCGGGCGGCAGCTCGGGCGGCAGCTCGGCCGCCGTCGCCGCGCGCCTCGCGCCGGCCGCGACCGGCACCGACACCGGCGGCTCGATCCGCCAGCCCGCGTCGTTCGCGGGCGTGACGGGCATCAAGCCGACCTACGGCCGCGTGTCGCGCTACGGGATGATCGCGTTTGCGTCGTCGCTCGACCAGGGCGGCCCGATGGCACAGAGCGCGGCCGACTGCGCGCTGCTGCTGAACGCGATGGCGGGCTTCGACGAGCGCGACTCGACGAGCCTCGAGCGCGACGACGAGGATTTCACGCGCCACCTCGGCCAGCCGTGGGCGCCGGGCAGCGACGCGGGCAAGCCGCTCGCGGGCCTGCGCATCGGCCTGCCGAACGAATATTTCGGCGACGGCCTCGCCGACGACGTGCGCGCGACCATCGACGCGGCGCTCAAGCAATATGAAGCGCTCGGCGCGACGCTCATGCCGGTGTCGCTGCCGAAGACGGAACTGTCGATTCCCGTGTACTACGTGATCGCGCCGGCGGAAGCGTCGTCGAACCTGTCGCGTTTCGACGGCGTGCGCTACGGCCACCGCGCGGCCCAGTACGGCGACCTGCTCGACATGTACAAGAAGTCGCGCGCCGAGGGCTTCGGCCCCGAGGTGAAGCGCCGGATCCTCGTCGGCACCTACGTGCTGTCGCACGGCTACTACGACGCGTACTACCTGCAGGCGCAGAAGATCCGCCGCATCATCGCGCAGGATTTCCAGGAAGCGTTCAAGTCCTGCGACGTGATCATGGGCCCGGCGTCGCCGACGGTCGCATGGGATCTCGGCGCGAAGGGCGACGATCCGGTGCAGATGTATCTCGCGGATATCTACACGCTGTCAGTGAGCCTCGCGGGCCTGCCCGGCATGAGCGTGCCGTGCGGCTTCGGCGCGGGCGCGAATGCGAAGCGCCCGGTCGGCCTGCAGATCATCGGCAACTATTTCAACGAAGCCCGGATGCTGCAGGTCGCCGACGCGTTCCAGCGCGCGACCGATTGGCACAAGCAAGTTCCGGCGGGGGTGTAAGCATGACTCAGTGGGAAGTCGTTATCGGTCTCGAGACGCACGCGCAGCTGTCGACCGTCTCGAAGATTTTCTCGGGTGCGCCGACGCAGTTCGGCGCGGAGCCGAACACTCAGGCGTGCCCGGTGGACCTGGCGCTGCCGGGCGTGCTGCCGGTGCTGAACCGCGGCGCGGTCGAGCGGGCGATCCGCTTCGGCCTCGCGATCGGCTCGACCATCGCGCCGCGCAGCATCTTCGCGCGCAAGAACTACTTCTACCCGGATCTGCCGAAGGGCTATCAGATCAGCCAGTACGAGATTCCGGTCGTGCAGGGCGGCCAGATCACGATCCAGGTGCCCGCCAATGAAAAGGCCGGCAAGGAAGCGTATTCGAAGACCGTCAACCTGACCCGCGCGCATCTGGAAGAAGATGCCGGCAAGTCGCTGCACGAGGACTTCGCGGGGATGACGGGCATCGACCTGAACCGCGCGGGCACGCCGCTGCTCGAGATCGTCACCGAGCCGGAAATGCGCAGCGCGGCCGAGGCCGTGGCCTATGCGAAGGCGCTGCACGCCCTCGTCGTGTGGCTCGGCATCTGCGACGGCAACATGCAGGAAGGCTCGTTCCGCTGCGACGCGAACGTGTCGGTGCGCCCGGTCGGCCAGGAGAAATTCGGCACGCGCGCGGAAATCAAGAACCTGAATTCGTTCCGGTTCCTCGAGGAGGCGATCAACTACGAGGTGCGCCGCCAGATCGAGCTGATCGAGGACGGGGGCGAGGTCGTGCAGGAAACCCGCCTGTACGACCCGGACAAGCGCGAGACGCGCTCGATGCGCAGCAAGGAAGACGCGCACGACTACCGCTACTTCCCCGATCCGGACCTGATGCCGCTCGTGATCGGCGCGGACTGGGTGGAGCGCGTGCAGGCCGGCATGCCCGAGCTGCCGGCCGCGATGCAGCAGCGCTTCGTCGAGCAGTACGGCGTATCCGCGTACGACGCGGGCGTGCTGACGTCGAGCAAGGCGATGGCGGCGTACTTCGAGGCGGTGGTCGCGAAGGCCGGCGCGGCGAACGCGAAGATCGCCGCGAACTGGCTGATGGGCGACGTATCGTCGCAGCTGAACCGCGACGGCATCGAGATCGACGCGATTCCCGTGTCGGCCGCCCAGTTCGCGCTCGTGCTGCAGCGCATTGCCGACGGCACGATCTCGAACAAGATCGCGAAGGAAATCTTTGCGACGATGTGGGACGAGAAGGCGACCGACGAAGGCGCGGCCGACCGTATCATCGACGCAAAGGGCCTGAAGCAGATTTCCGACACCGGTGCGCTGGAAGCGATCATCGACGAGGTGCTCGCGGCGAACGCGAAGTCGGTCGAGGAATTCCGCGCGGGCAAGGAAAAGGCGTTCAACGCGCTCATCGGCCAGGCGATGAAGGCGACGAAGGGCAAGGCGAACCCGCAGCAGGTCAACGAACTGCTGAAGAAGAAGCTCGGGTAAGCGGCGCACGCGCCTGACCCGCGCTCGACGACGGGCCGCCGCCGAACCTGTTCGGGGCGGCCCGTTGCAACTGGCGCGCACGCTGCGTGCGCGCCGTCACACGGAGGAACGCATGGCGAAGCAACCGTCGCTCGACGACTACCGGGTGCCGTACCACACGCGCGAAAAGGACGCCGCGGCGTTCGCGCTCGACGCCTTCGATCCGTCCGCGAAGCCGTTCTCGTCGGGCGCGAAGGAAACCGACCGCGAACGGCTGTCGGCCGTGTCGATGGAACTCGACGCGCAGCAGGAACGGCTGCACACGCAGCAGAAGAAGCGCGTGCTGCTGGTGCTGCAGGGCATGGATACGAGCGGCAAGGACGGCACCGTGCGCGCGGTGTTCCGCGAAGTCGACCCGCTCGGGCTGCGCGTCGTGTCGTTCAAGGCGCCGACGCCGATCGAGTCCGCGCACGACTTCCTGTGGCGCGTGCATGCGCAGGTGCCGGCGGCCGGCGAGCTCGCGATCTTCAACCGCAGCCACTATGAAGACGTGCTCGTGCCGCGCGTGCTGGGCGGGATCGACGACAAGGAATGCGAGCGCCGCTACCGGCAGATCCGCGATTTCGAGACGATGCTCGTCGAGAACGGCACGACGATCGTCAAGTGCTTCCTGCACATCTCGAAGGACGAGCAGCGCGACCGGCTGCAGGCGCGGGTCGACGATCCGGCCAAGCACTGGAAGTTCGACATCGCCGATCTCGACGCGCGCAAGCACTGGGATGCGTACCAGGGCGCCTATCGCGACGCGCTGGCCGCGACGTCGGCCGAGCATGCGCCGTGGTACGTGATTCCGGCGAACTCGAAGACGCACCGCAACGTGATGATCGCCGAGCTGCTGCTGCGCGCGCTGACCGACATGAAGCTGGAATTCCCGCCGGCCAAGCCCGAGCTGGAAGGCGTGAAGATTCGCTGAGCGCGGCCGGCGAGGCGCCACGATATGAACAACGGACATTGAACGGAAACCCGACATGATGCGAGTGATTACCGCCAACCTGAACGGCATCCGCTCCGCCGCGAAGAAAGGCTTCTTCGACTGGCTTGGCGAGCAGAACGCCGATTGCGTGTGCGTGCAGGAGATCAAGGTGTCGGCCGACGACCTGCCGACCGAATTCGTCGAGCCGCACGGCTTCAAGAGCTATTTCCACCATGCCGAGAAGAAGGGCTACAGCGGCGCGGGCGTGTACAGCCGCCGCGAGCCCGATGACGTGATCATCGGCTTCGGCAGCAGCGAATTCGATTCGGAAGGGCGCTACGTCGAGGCGCGCTACGGCAAGCTGTCGGTCGTGTCGGTGTACGTGCCGTCCGGCTCGAGCGGCGACGAGCGCCAGCAGGCGAAGTACCGCTTCATGGACGAGTTCATGCCGCACCTCGCCGCGCTGAAGAAGAAGCGCGAAGTGATCCTGTGCGGCGACGTGAACATCGTCCACAAGGAAATCGACATCAAGAACTGGAAGAGCAACCAGAAGAATTCCGGCTGCCTGCCGGAGGAGCGCGAGTGGCTCACCAGGCTGTTCGACGATGTCGGCTACGTCGACGTGTTCCGCACGCTCGATACGCGCGCCGAGCAGTACACGTGGTGGAGCAACCGCGGCCAGGCGTATGCGAAGAACGTCGGGTGGCGGATCGACTACCAGATCGCGACGCCGGGCGTGGCGGGCACCGCGAAGCGCACGTCGATCTTCAAGGACATCAAGTTCAGCGATCATGCGCCGCTGACGGTGGATTACGACTACAAGTAAATGCCGCCGCGCACCGCGCGGATGCATGTTGCAAGCAAAACGGGCCGCGACTATCGCGGCCCGTTTCGTTTGGCGCGGCGGCGGCGCCAGGCGTCAGGCGTTGCGGCCGATCGACGCCATGTCCACCACGAACCGGTACTTCACGTCGCTCTTCAGCATCCGCTCGTAAGCCGTATTGATCTGCTGCATCGGAATCGTTTCGATATCCGACGTAATCCCGTGCTCCGCGCAGAAATCGAGCATTTCCTGCGTTTCCGCGATGCCGCCGATCAGCGAGCCCGCGAGGCGGCGGCGCTTGAAGATCAGGTTGAACACCTGCGGCGACGGATGGTCGTGCTCCGGCGCGCCGACGAGCGTCATCGTGCCGTCGCGCTTGAGCAGGTGCAGGAACGGGTTCAGGTCGTGCTGCGCGGCTACCGTGTTCAGGATGAAATCGAAGCTGTTCAGGTGCGCGTGCATCTGCGCGTCGTCCTTCGAGATCACCACCTCGTGCGCGCCGAGCCGCTTGCCGTCCTCGACCTTCGACGGCGACGTCGTGAACAGCACGACGTGCGCGCCCATCGCGCGCGCGAGCTTCACGCCCATGTGGCCGAGGCCGCCGAGCCCGACGATGCCGACCTTCTGGCCCGGGCCGACGTTCCACTGGCGAAGCGGCGAATAAGTGGTGATCCCGGCGCACAGCAGCGGCGCGGCGCAGGCCGGGTCGAGCGCGTCCGGCACGCGCAGCACGAATGCCTCGTCGACGACGATCTGCGTGGCATAGCCGCCGTAGGTCACGTCGCCGGTCGCACGGTCGCGGCCGTTGTAGGTGCCGACGAAACCGTTCTCGCAATACTGTTCGAGCCCTTCCGCGCAGCTCGGGCAGGTGCGGCACGAATCGACGAGGCAGCCGACGCCCACCAGTTCGCCGACCTTGAAGCGCGACACCTGCGGGCCGGTCGCGCGCACGCGGCCGACGATCTCATGGCCGGGTACGACCGGGTAGATCGTGTTCTTCCATTCGTTGCGGGCCTGGTGCAGGTCCGAGTGGCACACGCCGCAATACAGGATCTCGATCTGCACGTCGAGATCGCGCAGCGCGCGCGGCTGGAATTCGAACGGGGCGAGCGGCGACTGGGCGTCGGTCGCCGCGTAGGCATAGGTTGTGCTCATGCGGGGCTCCTTGTCCGGCGGATGACTGCCGCCGCACCATGACGCGGTGCGGCGAGGCAGGGCGTCATCGTAAGGAGCGCGGCCGCGCGGCGGAATACCTGAAGGTCTCGAAGATTTGCCTATTTCTATCGAATTGCATGCAACGTGCCGCTAAAACGCGTTCGAAGTGCTACATTGCAGCCCAGTTTCTCTTGCCGGACAGGATTGCGCCGATGAGCTTCCAGCCCCTTTTTTCCGATGCCGGCGACCATGTGCAGCGCCGCATGATCGAACTGCTCGGGCGGCTCGCGCCGAACGAGGGCGATACGCGCGCGATGCTCGACGGCGTGCGCTTCATTCGCGTGAACCGGCCGGTGCCGCGCATGCCGGTGCTGTACGAGCCGAGCATCGTCGTCGTCTGCCAGGGGCGCAAGCTCGGCTATCTCGGCGACCAGTCGTTCGTCTACGACGCGCAGCAGTATCTGCTGCTGTCGGTGCCGCTGCCGTTCGAGTGCGAGACGTTCGCGAGCGCGGACGAGCCGTTTCTCGCGATCTCGATCCGCGTCGATCTCGCGGTGATCGCCGAGCTGTCGATCCTGCTCGACGAGGCGCGCGGTGCGGCCGTCAGCGAGCCGCGCGGCGTCTATTCGACCCCGCTCGACGCGCCGCTCGCCGATGCGGTGCTGCGGCTGCTCGAGGCGCTCGCATCGCCGCACGACACGCGCGTGCTCGGGCCGTCGATCATGCGCGAGATCGCGTACCGCGTGCTGACCGGCGAGCAGGGCGACGCGATCCGCGCGGCGCTCGTGCAGCAGCATCACTTCGGCCGCATCGCGCGGGCGCTGCGGCGCATTCACGCGGACCTGACCGCCGATCTCGACGTCGACACGCTCGCGCGCGAGGCCGGCATGAGCGTCGCGGTGTTCCATGCGCAGTTCAAGAGCGTGACGGCGACGTCGCCGATGCAGTACGTGAAGGCCGCGCGCCTGCACCAGGCGCGGCTGACGATGGTGCAGGACGGGCTGAGCGCGGGCGCGGCGGCGGCGCGGGTCGGCTATGCGAGCGCGTCGCAGTTCAGTCGTGAGTTCAAGCGATTGTTCGGCCGCAGCCCCGGCGACGAGGTGCGCTGGATGCGCGAGTCGGGCAGCCGGACGATCGGCGATCGTCCGGCCCTCGCTCTGGCGGTGGAGTCGAAGGCCGGCGCGTAGTGCGCACCGTTCAGCGCCGTGCGACCTTGCGCCGCTGCGCGCTGATCCCCGCGTAGTCGGGCAGCGCGTCGACGCGCCTGGCCGTCGCCTTCGCGTACAGCGGCAGCAGGTCCGGCAGCCGGTTCAGCAGATCCTGGCGGCGCGCGGCGCCGTACGGATGCGTGTAGATGTAGCCGGTTTCGCGGTTCGCGCGCGTGGCCGCCGCGAGCTTGTCCCACAGCGTGATCGCGGCACGCGGGTCGAAGCCCGCGCGCGCGGCGATGTCGCCGCCGATCACGTCGGCTTCGGTCTCGTCGGTCGGGTCGTAGCGCAGCGTCTGCAGGCGGTCGTCGAGGTTCAGCGGCTGCGGCAGCGGATCGCCGACGCCGAACAGCGGCGGCAGCGTCGCCGCGCGCAGCGACGTCTGCGACGGATCGCTGAAGTTGCCGCGCGCGTGTTCGCGCAGCGCGTGCGCGATGCCGTGCGCGAGCAGCACGCCGAGCTCGTCGTCGTTCAGGCGGATGCGGTCGAGCATGCCGCCGTACACGAGGATCTTGCCGCCGGGCAGGCACGACACACGGATGTCGCGCGAGCGGATCGCATTGACCTCCCACGTCCACGTCTTGACCCGGTCGTTCCATTTCACCGAATACGGCGCGAGCTTCGCGACGATCGCGCGCAGGCGCTTCACGCGCGGCTGGTTGTCGCCGAGCAGGCGGTTGCTTTGCGCGGCCGCCTGCACGATCTGCGCGTATTCGTTCGCGGTCAGTTGCTCGAGCACCGGCGACGGAATCAGCGTGCGGAACGCGACCGCGTTGCCGAAGCGCACCTGCTGCGGCGTCGGCGTATAGGCTTTCGTGGAGGCGGCGGCGCCGGTCGGCTGCGCCGGTTCGGCAGTCGCGGGCGAAGCGGAGGGGGCGGGCGTGGCCGCTGGAGCCGGTGTGGCCGACGGCGCGGAGCCGGGCGCCGCGGCGGAACTCGCGTCGCTCGCGTGCGCCGAATTTGCAACGAACGCCGTGCCGAGCGCCGCGACGCCGACGCTCAGCGACGCGGCCAGCCGCGCGACGCGGCGCCGACGCTCACTGCGCACGGGCGACCCCGTTGCTGCGCGCGTCGCCGTTCCACGGCGCGACCTTGAACAACAGCAGCATGCCCGGAATGCCGAGCGCCGCGCAGACGAGGAAGTAGTCGAACCAGCCGATCTTCGCGACGATGAAGCCGCTCGCGGCGGACGCGAGCGTGCGCGGCACCGACGCGAGGCTCGTGAACAGCGCGAACTGCGTCGCGGTGTAGCGCGGATCGGTGGTGCTCGCGATGTAGGCGGTGAACGCGGCGAGCGTGAGGCCGGTCGAGAACGTCTCGAAACCGTAGACGGCCGCCATCAGCGCCGGCTGCGCGCCGGCTTTCGCGAGCCACGCGAAGCCGAGCGTCGACACGATCTGCAGGAGCCCGAAGATCCACAGCCCGCGCGCGATGCCGATCTTCACGAGCCAGATGCCGCCGATGATGCCGCCCGCGAGGCTGGCCCAGAACGCGGTGGTTTTCGCGATCACGCCGATCTGCGTCTTGTTGAAGCCGATGTCGAGGAAGAACGACGTCGACAGCGTGGTCGCCATCGTGTCGCCGAGCTTGAACAGGAAGATGAACGCGATCACGAGCAGCGCGCCGGCCCAGCCGTCGCGCAGGATGAATTCGCGGAACGGCAGCACGACCGCGTCGCGCAGGTTGCGCGGCGGCGCGCCGACCACGTCCGGCTCGCGCACGAGCAGCGTCATCACGATGCCCGGCAACATGAACGCGCCGGTGAGCGCGAACACGACGCTCCACGGCAGGTGGTCGGACAGGATCAGCGACAGCGAGCCGGGAATCAGCGCGGCGATCTTGTACGCGTTCACGTGCACCGCGTTGCCGAGGCCCTGCTCGGTGTCGCGCAGCAGTTCGCGGCGGTACGCGTCGATCACGATGTCCGAGCTCGCGCCGAAGAACGCGACGAGCGTGGTGAGCGCGGCGACCGTCCAGATCGAGTCGCGCGGCGACACGAAGCCGAGCGCGGCGATCGCGCCCGCGACCAGCACCTGCGTGAGCAGCATCCAGCCGCGCCGGCGGCCCGGCCGCCAGCCGGGCAGGTGCGGCAGGTAGCGGTCCATCAGCGGCGCCCACAGGAACTTCCACGTATACGGGAACTGGATCAGCGCGAACAGGCCGATTTCCTTCAGCTGGACGCCTTCCGAGCGCAGCCATGCCTGCACGAGATAGACGAGCGTGAAGAGGGGCAGACCGGACGTGAAGCCGAGGAACACGCAGATCAGCATGTGCGTGTTCAGGTAGGCGCGCCAGCCGGGATGATCCTCGTGAGCGGTGAGTGCGGGCGCCTCGTGTGGCGTTTTCGACATGGACAGAAACTTGGGTAGCGTTGACGTTAAGGCGGCCGCGGCGCGCGGCGGGGGAGGCGGCGCGGCATGGCGGCCGCCCGTGCCGCGCGGGTCGGCGCCGTCCGTCAACGGCCCGCCGGCTCAGCTGCGCCTGACTCGGTAGACCGCAAGACTACCACGCCAGTTCGCGCCCCACCGAATCGGCTGCCCTTCGTGCAGCACGATGCGGTCGAGGATCGTGACGCCCACCTCGGGCGCGAGCGCCTCGAAATCCTTGATCGTCAGCACCCGCACGTTCGGCGTGTTGTGCCACTGGTACGGCAGCGATTTCGACACCGGCATCCGGCCGCGCAGCACCGACAGCCGGTGCGCCCAGTAGCCGAAGTTCGGGAACGACACGATGCATTCGCGGCCGACCCGCGCGGTTTCGCGCAGGATCGCGGCGGTCTGGTGGATGGTCTGCAGCGTCTGCGACAGGATCGCGAAATCGAAGCTGTGATCCTCGAACAGGCGCAGGCCGTCCTCGAGGTTCTGCTGGATCACGTTGATGCCGTTCTTCGTGCTCGCGAGCACGCCGGCGTCGTTCAGCTCGATCCCGTAGCCGCTGACGTCCAGCTCCTCCGTCAGCAGCGACAGCAGCGAGCCGTCGCCGCAGCCGAGGTCGAGCACGGTCGAGCGCGGCTCGACCCAGCGGGCGATCGCGCGGAAGTCCGCGCGCGCGGACAGGGAATTCAGCGCCTGCTGGTTCATGCACCCACCTCGTTGGCGATTCGTTCGTAATAGGCGCGGATCAGGTTGTGATAACGCGCGTCGTCGAGCAGGAACGCGTCGTGGCCGTGCGGCGCGTCGATCTCCGCGTAGCTCACCGTGCGCTTGTTGTCGAGCAGCGCCTTGACGATCTCGCGCGAGCGCGCGGGCGCGAAGCGCCAGTCGGTCGAAAAGCTCGCGATCAGGTATTTCGCCTTGGTCTGTGCGAGCGCGGCCGTAAGGTTGCCGTCGAACGCCTTGGCCGGGTCGAAGTAATCGAGCGCGCGGGTGATCAGCAGGTAGGTGTTCGCGTCGAAGTAGTCGGCGAACTTGTCGCCCTGGTAGCGCAGGTACGACTCGACCTCGAACTCGACGTCGAAGCTGAAGTTGTACGCGTCGAGCGCGCCGTCGGCGCGGCGCAGCGCGCGGCCGAATTTCTCGGCCATGTCGTCGTCCGACAGGTACGTGATGTGGCCGATCATCCGCGCGACGCGCAGGCCGCGCTTCGGTTTCACGCCGTGCGCGTAGTAGTCGCCGCCGTGGAAGTCGGGGTCGGACAGGATCGCCGAGCGCGCGACCTCGTTGAACGCGATGTTCTGCGCGGACAGCTTCGGCGTCGACGCGATGTCGATGCAGTGCGCGACGCGTTCCGGATACATCAGGCTCCACGCGAGCGCCTGCATGCCGCCGAGGCTGCCGCCCATCACCGCGGCGAAGCGCTCGATGCCGAATGCGTCGGCCACGCGCGCCTGCGCGTGCACCCAGTCCTCGACGGTGATGACCGGATAGCGCGCGCCGTACGGCTTGCCGGTCGACGGATCGAGGCTCATCGGGCCGGTCGAGCCGAAGCATGAGCCGAGGTTGTTCACGCCGATCACGAAGAAACGGTTGGTGTCGAGCGGCTTGCCGGGGCCGACCATGTTGTCCCACCAGCCGGTGCTGCGCGGGTCGTCCGCGTAGACGCCGGCGACGTGATGCGACGCGTTGAGCGCGTGGCAGACGAGCACCGCGTTCGAGCGCGCGGCGTTGAGCTCGCCGTACGTCTCGACGACGAGCTGATAGTTGCCGATCACGCTGCCGCTTTGCAAGCGCAGCGGTTCGGCGAAATGCATGGTCTGTGGAGCGACGATGCCGATCGATTCCATTCGTTCCGCCTTATTCACTGGGCGGCTAAACGGTGTCGGCGATGCGCGGAGTCGAAGATGCGCGGCTGACGACCTCTTTAGCCGCATTTGTAGTGAACCGCCGGGAGAGTCCCCCCCGGCCGGTCCGCGCGCCCGCAATCGAGTCAGCAAATCGGCGCGCTTCCGACACGCCGCCAAGGTGGCGGCAGTCGGCAGAGTATAGCGGAAATTCCCCGGTGCGCGGATTCCGGGGCCGGCGCTGTCACCACCGGTACTTCGCGGCGAACTGGCCCTTGACCGCCGCGTAGTCGGACAGGTTGGCGTCCACGCCGAGGCTCGCCGACACCGAGAAGCGCCGCGAGAGCTGCCCGGTCGCGCCGATCCGGAACGCGGCCCGATCGCGCGGCACGCCGAACGAGAACGCGTTGCCGCCGAGCGTCAGCGATCGCGATCCCGGGCCGTGCCACCAGTTCGCCTCGACGAACGGGCGCAGTTCGCGGCCCGCCGGCATCGACGTCACGCCGTGCACGCGCACGCCGACGCGGGTCGTCACGTCGGTCGCGCGCTGCGTGTCGAGGCGGCCGCCCGGCGCGTCGTGGGCGGCCGCGCGATAGTCCGACACGACGAGCTGCGCTTCGGGCTCGACGAAGAAGCGCGTGTCGTCGCGTTCGTAGAAGCGCAGCGCGTATCCCGTCTCCAGCGATCCCGTGACGGTGCGCGACCGGTAGGAATCGCCCGCGAGGCTGCCGCCGACGCTGTTCGCATACGCGCCGTACATGATCCACGCGTCGACGTAAGGCCCGGACAGGGTATCGCGGCTGCCGTACCAGGTGCCGTACAGCCCGACGTTGTAGCCCGCGACGCTGCCGCGCGCGGTGGCGTCTGCGATGCGTTGCTCGGCCGCGTTCCACAGCGGGCGCGTCGACCAGCTCGTGTTGCTGCCATACATGCCCATCGCGCCGACGCGGAAGTGGCCGCCACGGCCGTCGTCGAAGCGGAGCAGGTCCGCGCCCGCATGGAGCAGGCGGCTGTTGCCCGACACGCTGCGCGCGCCGCCGGACATCGACGTGAAGCCGCCTTCGACGCGCAGCCAGGCCGCGCCGTCGAGCGGGCCCGGGGCCGCGCCCGCGGCGCGCAGCGCGCCGTCCTCGCGTTGCCGCAGCGTGTGGATCGCCATCGTGGCCGCCGCGTCGGCGTTCGCCAGGTAGGCATCCGGTTCCGGCGCGACCGCGCGGGGTGGCGGCGTCGTTTCCTTTTCGATGGTCGATTCGTCGCCGCCGTTGCCGCCGGGCGGGGGTTCCGGGGTGATCGGTGGCTCGGGCGGCGGCTCGGGTTTCGCCGCGGACACGAGATACCAGTCGTCCGCGCGGCCGCCGCGCCCGCCGCGCGCGAGCATGTAGTCATAGCCGCCCGCGGACAGCGTGCGGAAGCCGTTCCGGTAGCCGTCCGACGCCGCGTCGAGCGTGAACGCCGCGGCGTCGGTCGTGCCGCCGCGGCGGGTCTCGACGAGCGGAATGCCGATGACCGTCTGCGCACCGTCGCCGCCTGCGTGCTTCACCACGAGCGCGGTCTGGCCCGTTGCGTGCCCGCCGTCGATCACGAGCCGGTCGGTGGGCGACGCGTCGTCGCGCAGCACCGTGTTGACGACCAGCCGGCCGTTGCGCGCCGCATAGTCGCCCGCGACGACGAGCGTGCGCGGTGCGCCCGCGCCGGGCCGAGCGAATGCGATGGTCGAGTCGTTCAGCACGACGGAGCCGACCGACGAATCCGCGGTGACCGTCCACTGGCTGCCCGCGTCGAGCGACAGCGCGCGCACCGCGTCCGTCGCGCCGGTCCACCTTGCCGCGCCGGACAGCACCACGTCGGTCACCACGGGCGACGGCGGGTTGCCTGGGTCGGGCGGCCGGTTCACGATGTCGCCCGCCGCCTGCGCGCCGGTGTCGAGCGTCAGCCGCACCGGCGCACGGGTGCGCGCATCGACGGACAGCAGGGTGCCGGTGCCGCTCGCGATGCGGGCGCCGTTGCGCAGCGAAACGAGCGCATCGGACGCGTCGATCGCGGCGTGCCGTTCGCTGACGATTGCGCCGCCGTCGACTGTCAGCGTGCCGCCGTCGACGCGCGCGGCCGCCGCGCCGTCGCCGCTCGCGCGCACGTCCGTGCGCTGCACGTCGATCGTGCCGCCTCGGCCCACGTAGAGCGCGGTGGCGTCCTGGCCGCGCGTCGCGACGATGCCGCCGTCGATCGACGCGATCGCGTCCGGGCCGCTCGACAGCAGGCCGTAGGCCCGCTCGCCGCTCGTCTCGATGCCGCCGCCCTTCATCGCGACCCGGCCGCCGAATCGCGCGACCGCGCCGATCGAGCGGGCGCCGGTCGTGACCACGTGCGTATCGGTCGTCCGGATGACCGGCGTCGGGTCGTACTCCTTCGATGCATACAGGCCGTGCGCGCTGGTGCCGTGCGTGAAGACGCGCGTGCGGGCGAGTTCGACGTCGCCCCGGCGCGTGTCCACGCCGAGCGCGACGTCGCCGTCGGTTTGCAGGCGCGTGTCGCTGAACGCGACCTTGGAGGCGCCGGGCATGAACAGCGCCGACGCATAGTCGCCGGTGGTCAGGAGGTCGGTACGCGCCAGCGCGACGCGGATGTCGTCGTAGCTGACGAAGACGCCGTAGGCGAGCTCGCCGCCGGTGCGGACCAGCGAGTCGGCGACTTCCACGATCGCGCCGGACGCGTCGTTCACCGCGATGCCGTGCGCTTCGCGCCCGCGCGTGACGACCGCGCTGCCGGTCAGGTCGACGCGGCTGCCGCTGACGTCGACGTAGACGCCATGCGCGCTCCTGCCGTCGGTATCGATGGAGATGTCGTCGGCGCGGATGCTGCCGCCGATCTGGGCGTCGAGGCCCTTGGCGAGGAAGCCGGTGGTGCGGATCTCGACGTCGCGCAACACGAGGCGCGAGCCGGCGCCGCTGGCGGAGGCGCCGGGCGCGCTGGCGCCGGACGAGAACAGGCGGGTCTTGCCGGTGGCGGTCAGCACGCCGCCGTTGACGGCGGAGAGCACCGGCCGGCCGAAGCCGGTCGTCGAATATTTGCCCGGTGCGACGTCGAGTGCGACGCCGTCCGCGCGTTGCGCACCGCCTTCGGTGACCTGGGCTGCCGACGGCCACGGGATCACCGCGCCGGCGACCAGCGCGACACGTGCGAACCGGCTCGCGCGCGGCCCGCCGCGGGCCGCATGAGACTGCGGGGACTTGCGATTCACCTGTTCACCTCGATTTATCTTGAGCAGGTGAAAATTGAAACCGAATGAATGGCGAGAGGGAATTGGACGAGTATGAATCTCGACGCCTGAATCGCGATGACCCGACGCGCGGGTCGCGCGCGTCAGGTCATGCGCGGATCACTGCAGGATCAGCCGCAGCTGCGCGTCGGCGTGCTCGCCGGGCGCTTTCGAGAAGCCGCTCTTCGCGAAGCGGTGCCAGCGCCCGATCACGTAGCTGACGAGCAGGCTCGCGCGCACGGCCGGATCGTAGTCGGCCGGCAGCGGGACGGCGCCGTCCGCCTGCGGGCTGCCGTCGCGGCGCGCGTTCGATTCCATCACCGCGACGCGCAGGCTCTGCCGGACGGCCGCCTCGATCCGCTCGATCATCCGGTCGACCCGCTCGACCAGCCGCTCGTGCTCGCCGACGAGCGCCTCGCCGGTCAGCACCCGCGTCATGCCGGGGTTCTTGGCCGCGAAATTGAGCAGCATCAGCCCGACCGCGCGCGCCTGCAGCACGCCGTCGGGCTCCTTGGCGGCGATCTGGTTGATCAGGCCGAAGAACGTGTTCTCGATGAATTCGATCAGGCCTTCGAACATCTGGGCCTTGCTCGCGAAATGGCGGTAGAGCGCCGCCTCCGACACGTCGAGCCGGGCCGCGAGCGCGGCCGTGGTGATTTTCTCGCGCTTCGGCGCCTCGAGCATCGACGCGAGCGTCTGCAGGATGTGCACGCGGCGCTCGCCCGGTTTCGGGCGGGTGCGCGTGCGGGTGGGGGATGCCTGGTCGTCCGTTACCGCTTGGTCCTGCCGGTGAGTCGGCTGCATTTTTGTCGCCCCGATCGAGTGCCCAGTCGAAGCGATTTTAGCGAACGAATCCGCTGGTCGACATAGTGCGGGCGTCCGGTGCTCGGCAGATGGCCCGGCAGATGCCCGGTGATCCACACCGTGCCGATGCCGAGCCGCTTGTAGCGCTTCAGGTGGCCGCGCGTGTCCTCGACGAGGATCGCGTCGGCCGGGCGCGCGTGCGCGGCGCGCAGCGTCCGGCGCAGCATCGCGTGGTCGGGCTTCGCGCGCCAGCCGCGGCGGTCGCGCATGTGCTCGATCGCGATCACGCGCTCGAACAGCCGCTCGATGCGCAGCTCGCGCAGCACCGCGCGCGCGTAGTTTTCCGGCGCATTGGTCAGCACGAACTTGCGGCCGGGCAGCGCGGCGACGATCCGCGCGAGGCCGCGCTCGGCGCGCAGCATCGCGGGCAGGTCCGGGAACGTGTGGACCGCGCGCAGGAAGTCGTGCGGATCGATCGGATGGTGGCGCGTGAGGCCGAGGAGCGCCGCGCCGTAGCGTACCGTGTAGCCGGTGCGCAGGCGGTCGGCTTCGGCGCGCTCGACCTGCAGCGCGTCGATGATGTACTGCGTCATCGCGCGGTTGATCTCGGGGAAGATCGCGTGCGACGCGTGGTGGAGGGTGTTGTCGAGATCGAACAGCCACACCGGCGCGCCGGCGCGGGGCCGGCTGCGCGAGATGCGCCGGCGCCGCAGGGCGGCCGGCAGGTCGGGGGCAGGGGGCTGGCGGCGCGCGCTCAATGCGAGCGGATCATCGTGCCGAACGGCTGCTCGGTCAGGATTTCCAGCAGCACCGAGTGCTCGATGCGGCCGTCGACGATGTGCACCGACTTCACGCCGCTCTTCGCGGCGTCGAGCGCCGACGCGATCTTCGGCAGCATGCCGCCGGAGATCGTGCCGTCCTCGAACAGCGCGTCGATCTCGCGCGCCGACAGGTCAGTCAGCAGGTTGCCGTCCTTGTCCATCACGCCCGGGATGTTGGTCATCATCAGCAGCTTCTCGGCGTTCAGCACCGTCGCGAGCTTGCCGGCGACCAGGTCGGCGTTGATGTTGTACGACAGGCCGTCTTCGCCGAAGCCGATCGGCGAGATCACCGGGATGAACGCGTCGTCCTGCAGCGCCTTCACGACCGCCGGGTTGATCGCCTCGACTTCGCCGACCTGGCCGATGTCGATGTACTGGCCCGGATTGTCGCGGTCCGGCATCAGCAGCTTGCGCGCGTGGATCAGGCCGCCGTCCTTGCCCGTCAGGCCGACCGCGTGGCCGCCGAAGTGGTTGATCAGCATCACGATGTCCTGCTGCACTTCGCCGCCCAGCACCCACTCGACGACTTCCATCGTCTCCTCGTCGGTGACGCGCATGCCCTGGATGAAGGTGCCCTGCTTGCCGATCTTCTTCAGCGCCTGGTCGATCTGCGGGCCGCCGCCGTGGACGATCACCGGGTTGATGCCGACCAGTTTCAGCAGGATCACGTCGCGCGCGAAGCCCTGCTTGAGCCGTTCTTCCGTCATCGCATTGCCGCCGTATTTGATGACCACGGTCTTGCCGTGATAGCGGCGGATGTACGGCAGCGCCTCGGCGAGGATTTCGGCTTTCAGCGTGGGGGCGATCTGCGAGAGGTCGATGGGCTCGGACATGGCGGCGGCTCTGGCTGGGAACGGTTGAAACAGGGCGAATTGTACAGGAGTGGCGCAGCGCAGCATCGTGATTTTGGCCCGGCCGCGACGGCTGGGGACGGTGCCGGGCAGCGGGTGGCGCGGCCTGCCGGCGGCCGGTTTCCGGCATTGTCCGAACGGCCGATGCGCAATCTTTGGCCGCCGCGCTATGCTTGTGCCGTTGGGTGCCGCCGCACCCGCTTTCCCGTCCGCCGTCATGACCGAATCCGCTGCCGATCGCCGCGCCGAACCGCGGCGCGCACGCTGCCCGCGCTGCAGCCGCAGTTTCGACTGCGGCGCGCGCACGCAGCCGTTCGAATGCTGGTGCGCGGCGATGCCCGGCCTGCCCGACGGCGCGCAGCCGGCGTGCAGCGCGCGCTGCCTGTGTCCGGAATGCCTCGCCGGCGAGATCGCGCGGCGGATGGCCGGCAAGCCGGCCTAGCGTCGCCGCCACGGGGGCGCCGGCGCGCGCGTTCTGGCCCCGACTAGGGCGGCCGACGGCTAAACGGGTAAACTGGGCGGATGCAACGAATCACCACCACCGGCCGCGTCAACCTCAGCCACCTGTTCTGGTTGCGCAACCTCGCGATCATCGGCCAGCTCGTGACGATCGGGGTCGTCCAGACCTATTTCGGCGTGCATCTGCCGTTGCCGGCGATGCTGATGGTGATCGCGCTCGAGATCGTCTTCAACGGGCTGACCTGGGTGCGGGTGCTGCGCGCGCGGCCCGAGACCAATTTCGAGCTGCTCGGCCAGCTGTGGGTGGATCTCGGCGCGCTGTCGGCGCTGCTGTTCCTGTCCGGCGGCACGACCAACCCGTTCGTGTCGCTGTACCTGCCGTCGCTCGCGATCGCGGCCGCGGTGCTGCCGTGGCACCTGATGATCTGGCTCGCGGCGTTCGCGGTCGCGTGCTACGCGGCGCTCGGCTTCGATTCGGTGCCGCTCAACATGGACAATCCGGCGAACCTGTTCGACTACTACCGCACCGGGATGTGGGTGAACTTCATGGTCAGCGTCGGGCTGATCGCGTGGTTCGTCGCGCGCATGTCGAACGCGCTGCGCCAGCGCGACGCGGCGCTCGGCGAAGCGCAGCAGAGCCTGCTGCGCGACGAGCGGGCGGTCGCGCTCGGCGTGCAGGCGGCGACGGTCGCGCACGAGATGGGCACGCCGCTGTCGACGATCGCGATGCTCGCCGAGGAATTGCGCGACGCCGCGCGCACCGACGCGGGGCTGGCGCGCTACGAGGCCGACCTGAAGGTGCTCGAGGAACAGATGTCGCTCTGCACGTCGGCGCTGGCGCGCCTGCGCAGCCGCGCGAGCGCGCCGGCGAGCCGCCAGCCGGTGGACGACTGGCTCGACACGTTCGTCGAGCACTGGCGCCTGCGGCATCCGCACGTGCAGTTCGAGCTGCTCGGCGCGCGGCCGGCCGGCGTCGCGCTCGACGACACCGTCGCGGCGGGCCAGATCCTGACGATCCTGCTCGACAACGCGGCGCGCGCGAGCCCGCAGCGCGTGACGCTCGCGGCGAAGGTCGCGCACGACCGCGCGGCGGACGAAATCGAATTCGAGGTATGCGACGACGGCCCGGGCATTCCGGCTGCGTTGCGCGAGTCGCTCGGCGCGATGCCGGTCGACAGCACGCAGGGCGGGCACGGGGTCGGCCTGTACCTCGCGTTCAGCGCGGCGGCGCGGCTCGGCGGGGAAATCGAGCTGTCCGACGCGACGCCGCGGCCCGCAGGCGCGGCGTCCGGCCGGCACAACGGCGCGTCCGCCGGCCGTTCCGCGGGCACGGCTTCCGGGCGCGGCACACGGGCCGTGCTGCGCCTGCCGGTGGCGCGCCATGCGGCGGCCGCCGCCTCACCCAACATGTAGACGGAGAAACCACATGAGCGACAACAACTTCCTGGTGATCGACGACAACGAGGTGTTCGCGGGCACGCTCGCGCGCGGCCTCGAGCGCCGCGGCTATGCGGTCCAGCAGGCGCATGACAAGGAGACGGCGCTCAAGCTCGCCGCGGCGGGCAAGTTCCAGTTCATCACCGTCGACCTGCATCTCGGCGAGGATTCGGGCCTGAGCCTGATCGCGCCGCTCTGCGACCTGCAGCCGGATGCGCGGATCCTGGTGCTGACCGGCTACGCGAGCATC
The DNA here is from genome assembly GCF_004343775.1 of Burkholderia sp. SRS-46. GTDB lineage: Bacteria > Pseudomonadota > Gammaproteobacteria > Burkholderiales > Burkholderiaceae > Burkholderia. The sequence goes on from NZ_PTXL01000007.1 coordinate 458,386, forward strand.
GCGACCGCCGTGCAGGCGGTGAAGGACGGCGCCGACAACTATCTCGCGAAGCCGGCGAACATCGAGTCGATCCTGGCCGCGCTGCAGACCAACGCGAGCGAGCTGCAGGCCGACGAGGCGCTCGAGAACCCGGTCGTGCTGTCGGTCGACCGGCTCGAGTGGGAGCACATCCAGCGCGTGCTCGCGGAAAACAACAACAACATCTCGGCGACGGCGCGCGCGCTGAACATGCACCGCCGCACGCTGCAGCGCAAGCTCGCGAAGAAGCCGGTTCGGCAGTAGGCCGCGCCGGGCGCGTCATTCGGGCGGTCGCTGGTCCCGCGCCACGCAGGCGACGATCTCGCGTTTCAGCAGGCATGCGATCAGCGCCGAGTAGAAGACGTTGCCGAGCAGCGGCGCGAGCCCGCCGACCACAGCGGCGCTGGCCCATGGCCACGGCTTCGTCGACGCGCAACGCGCGACGAAGTAGATGCCGGCAGAGACCGACACTGCCATGAGTGCCATACCCGCCAGCGCGCCCAGCCACGCGAGCGCAAACGCGACGTTGTAGCGGTGCAGCGCATCCTGCCTGATCCGCCGCATGATCGAGCGGATGTCGGCGCGTGTCAGTGTGCGCATGGCCGGCACGAATCGGCCGGCGATGGACGGGTAGATGATCATCGGAGGGCGGCGACGGTTGTGTGGGTTCATGGCCAGCGGAACCCCGATTCTAGGGGCCCTCCGGGGCACCGGCCATCGGACGCGTTCCAATTTGCACGCGACTTCGCCGCATCACGCGCGCCCATGAAAAAACGGGCAGCCCCGCCGGGGCCGCCCGTTTTTGCGTTCGATGCCGCGTGCCGCGTTACAGCACGTAGCGCGACAGATCCTCGTCCTGCGACACCTCGCCGAGCGCACGGTCGACATACTTCGCATCGATCGTCACGCGCTCGCCGGCGTGGTTGCCGGCCGCGAACGACACTTCCTCGAGCAGCTTCTCGATCACCGTGTACAGGCGGCGCGCGCCGATGTTCTCGGTCTTCTCGTTGACCGAGTACGCGATCTCCGCGAGGCGGCGGATGCCGTCTTCGGCGAAGTCGAGCTGCACGTCCTCGGTCGCGAGCAGCGCCTGATACTGCTTGACCAGGCTCGCGTCGGTCGCAACCAGGATCGCCTCGAAATCCTTCACCGACAGCGAGTCCAGCTCGACGCGGATCGGGAAGCGCCCCTGCAGTTCCGGAATCAGGTCGCTCGGCTTCGCGAGGTGGAACGCGCCGCTCGCGATGAACAGGATGTGATCGGTCTTCACCATCCCGTACTTCGTGTTGATCGTCGTGCCTTCGACGAGCGGCAGCAGGTCGCGCTGCACGCCCTGGCGCGACACTTCGCCGCCGCTGCCTTCGTTGTTGCGCGACGTGATCTTGTCGATCTCGTCGAGGAACACGATGCCGTTCTGCTCGACGTTCTGCACGGCCTTCGTCTTCACTTCCTCTTCGTTCAGCATCTTCGCCGCTTCCTCGTCGGTCAGCAGCTTCAGCGCTTCGTTGATCTTCACCTTGCGGCGCTGCTTCTTGCCGCCGCCGAGGTTCGAGAACATCGAGCGGATCTGCTCGGTCATCTCTTCCATCCCGGGCGGCGCCATGATGTCCATGCCGACCGTCGGCTGCTCGAGGTCGAGCTCGATTTCCTTGTCGTCGAGCTGGCCTTCGCGCAGGCGCTTGCGGAACGTCTGGCGGGTTGCGTTGTTGTCGTCGTTCGCGTGCTCGGCGTTCCCGCCGAAACCGACCGCGCGCGGCTGCGGCAGCAGGATGTCGAGGATGCGGTCCTCGGCCTGGTCGGTCGCCTTGCTGCGCACCTTGCGCATCTCGGCTTCGCGCGTCTGCTTGACCGAGATCTCGATCAGGTCGCGCACGATGCTGTCGACGTCGCGGCCGACGTAGCCGACTTCGGTGAACTTGGTCGCTTCGATCTTGATGAACGGCGCGTCGGCGAGCTTTGCGAGGCGGCGCGCGATTTCGGTCTTGCCGACGCCCGTCGGTCCGATCATCAGGATGTTCTTCGGCGTGATTTCCTGGCGCAGCGGGTCGGCGACCTGCTGGCGGCGCCAGCGGTTGCGCAGCGCGACGGCCACTGCCTTCTTGGCCTTGTCCTGGCCGATGATGTGCTTGTCGAGTTCCGAGACGATCTCGGCAGGGGTCATGGTGCTCATGTTTCGGTCCTTACTCGATCGTCTCGATGACGCGGTTGTGGTTCGTGTAGATGCACATGTCGCCGGCGATCTCGAGCGATTTCTCCACGATCTCGCGCGGCGACAGCGCGGTGTTCTCCGCGAGCGCGCGGGCCGCGGCCTGCGCGTATGCGCCACCCGAGCCGATCGCGCAGATGCCGCCTTCCGGGTCGAGCACGTCGCCGTTGCCGGTGATCACGAGCGTGGTCGTCGCGTCGGCCGTGATCAGCATCGCTTCGAGGCGGCGCAGCATCCGGTCGGTGCGCCAGTCCTTCGCGAGCTCGACGGCCGCGCGGGTCAGGTTGCCCTGGTGCTTCTCGAGCTTCGCCTCGAAGCGGTCGAGCAGCGAGAACGCATCGGCGGTGCCGCCCGCGAAGCCGACCAGAACCTGGTTGTTGTAGATCCGCCGCACTTTCCGCGCGCCACCCTTCATGACGATGTTGCCGAGCGTCACTTGGCCGTCGCCGCCGAGCGCGACCTTGTCGCCGCGCCGGACCGAAACGATGGTCGTGCCGTGAAATTGCTCCATCTGCGTTCCTTAGAAAAACGGGGAAGAGGCGGCGGCGCGCTGCGCCGCCGCGTGAATCGCGGTGCGCCGGGGAGCGGCCCGGCGCGCATTCGTTTCATTTTAGGGCGCGCGCCGGGATATCAAGAGGGGGCCGGGAGGCCGGCCGGAAAAACAAAAAGCGCGCGGGAGGCCGCGCGCTTTCGTGAAGCAGCGTGTCTGGGCGGAACGCCGGCTGCTCAGTCGCCGAACAGCTTCTGGCGCAGCTCGCGGCGCTCTTGCGCTTCGAGCGACAGCGTCGCGGTCGGGCGCGCGAGCAGGCGCGGCACGCCGATCGGCTCGCCGGTCTCCTCGCACCAGCCGTAGTCGCCGGACTCGATGCGGGCGAGCGATTGCTGAACCTTCTTGAGGAGCTTGCGTTCGCGGTCGCGCGTGCGCAGTTCGAGCGCGTGCTCTTCCTCGATCGTCGCGCGATCGGCAGGATCGGGAACGATCACCGTCTCGCGCAGGTTCTCGGTCGTCTGGCCCGCATTGTGGAGAATTTCCGCCTGCAATTGTTCGAGCCGAGCTTTGAAGAAGGCGAGCTGATCCTCATTCATGTAATCCTTGTCGCTCATCTTCAGGATTTCGGCTTCGGTCAAGAGTTTCTTCGTCATCTGCTTGCTTCTTCAATGTGCGGCAAATCACGTGATATTGCCTGCACTTTGGGATTACCCGCAACCGCGCTTGCAATCCTTTGCGTTTTGCCGCTGCGGGGCCGAAAGCCTCTGGAAAACCGGTTCTCAAATACCAGGATAGGCCTGGCGTCGATGTGCGCGCGGCGAACCGGGATGCTGCGCGGCAGATCGTATCGGTCGCGGCCGGGAGGCGAACACGCGATCCGGCATGTTGCGATTCCCGGTAGTTCGTTCTGCAAGAACCGGGCCTGTTATTGCCGACCATCCAGCGGGCACGTATTGTAACTGAATCGCAAGTCTGCGCCGTATCGGGTCGATCCCCGTCGGCTGCGCCAATATCTTGAAAATATAACGCGCAAATCGCGAAAAAGCGATGACGCCAAAACCCTCGCCGATGGCGGCATTTTGCCACCACCGGCTCCGCCGCGTCGGCGGCGGCGCAACGCGCCGCGCGGGGCGCGCCGTCCGCCGTCAGGCGAGGCAGGCGTCGAGGCCGTCGGTGATCAGGTCCTGCGGCAGGTCGACGCCGATGAACACCATCTTGTTGGTCTTCTTCTCGATCGGCAGCCACTTCGCCGCGAGGTCGCTGCCCATCATCTGGTGCACGCCCTGGAACACGACCTTGCGGTCGACGCCCTTCATGTACAGCACGCCCTTGTAGCGCAGCATCCGCTCGCCGTAGATCTGCAGGATCCCGCCGAGGAAATCCTCGAGCTTGTTCGGATCGAACGGGCGGTCGTTGCGGTAGACGAACGACTTGATCTTGTCGTCGTGGTGCGCGTGGTGGTGGTGGCCGTGCGCGTGATCGTGATCGTGATCGCAGTGGCCGTGATCGTGGTCGCAGTGCGCGTGGTCGTGGTCATGCCCGTGGTCGTGGCCGTGATGCGCGTGATCGTCCTCGGCGAGGAAATCCGGATCGATCTCGAGCTTCGCGTTCAGGTTGAAGCCGCGCAGGTCGAAGATTTCCTTGATGTCCGCTTCGCCGAAGTTGACGACCTTGATCGCCGCCTTCGGGTTCATGTGCATGAGGCGGTGCTTGAGCGCGGCGACCGTCTGGTCGTCGACGAGGTCCGACTTCGTGACGAACAGGCGATCGGCGAAGCCGACCTGGCGCTGCACGACCTCGTGCTCGTCGAGCTGCGCGTCGGCGTGCTTCGCGTCGACCAGCGTGATGACGGCGTCGAGCAGGAAGTCGTCGGCGATCTCGCTGTCGATGAAGAAGGTCTGCGCGACCGGGCCCGGGTTCGCGAGGCCGGTCGTTTCGATCACGATGCGGTCGAAGTCGAGCTTGCCGTCGCGCTTCTTCGCGGCGAGATCGCCGAGCGCGCGCGCGAGGTCGCCGCGGATCGTGCAGCAGATGCAGCCGTTGCTCATCTGGATGATCTGCTCGGTCGTATCCTGCACGAGGATTTCGTTGTCGATGTTCTCTTCGCCGAACTCGTTCTCGATCACGGCGATCTTCATGCCGTGCTGTTCGTTCAGGATGCGCTTGAGCAGGGTCGTCTTGCCGCTGCCGAGGAAGCCGGTGAGGATGGTGACGGGAGTGGCCATGTCGGTCGCCTGTGGTTCGTGAATCGGGGTCAAAACCAGGATGTGCGTTGCGCCCGGCGAGCCGGGCACACAACCATCCATTGAAACATATCTGTCAAGCCCCCGCCCTTCGTCCGAACGACCGGCGGAAGCGGCTGCCCGCCAACATGCGGGCGATCAGACGATTTGCAACAGCAGCCCCTTCAGATATTCGCCTTCCGGGAAGGCGGACAGCAGCGGGTGGTCGACGCCCGCGCCGAGCCGCTTCAGGATCCGCGCATCGACCTTCGCGTCGGCGGCCGCGCCCGCGACGATCTTCTGGAACAGGTCCATGTCGATCGCGCCCGAGCACGAGTAGGTGAACAGCAGGCCGCCCGGGCGCAGCAGCTTGAAGCCGCTCAGGTTGATGTCCTTGTACGCGCGGGCCGCGCGGTCGACGCTGTCGCGCGTCGGCGCGAACTTCGGCGGGTCGAGCACGATCAGGTCGAAGCGCTCGCCTTCGTCGACGAGGCGGCGCAGCGTCTTGAACGCGTCGGCATCGAGCCAGGTCGCGCGTTGCGCGTCGAAGCCGTTCGCGGTGACGTTCTGCTGCGCGAGCGCGAGCGCATCGCCCGACGAATCGATCGACACGACGCGTTTCGCGCCGCCCTTCAGCGCCGCGAGCGAAAAGCCGCCGGTGTAGCAGAAGCAGTTCAGCACGTCGCGCTCGCGCGCGTATTGCGCGACGAGCGCGCGGTTCTCGCGCTGGTCGATGTAGAAGCCGGTCTTGTGGCCGTTCGGCACGTCGACGTGGTAGCGCACACCGTTCTCGTTCGCGATCAGCGTCGCGGGCGGCGGGTCGCCGGCGAGCACGCCGGTCGTCTGCTCGAGGCCTTCCTTCTCGCGGATCGACACGTCCGAGCGCTCGTACACGTTCGGGCAGCCGGTCGCGCCGACGAGCGCGGCGACGATCGCGTCCTTCCAGGCTTCGACGCCGGCGGCCATGAACTGGCAGACGAGCTGGCCGCGCGGCGACGCGTCGCCCGAGTCTTCGACGTAGTGATCGACGATCAGGCCCGGCAAGCCGTCGGCCTCGCCGAACACGAGCCGCACCGCGCCGGTGCCGTCGATCATCGTGTTGCGGTGCGCGACCGCACGCTGCACGCGGCGCTTGAAGAACGCGTGGTCGATCGGTTCGTTCTCGTCGAAGCTCCACACGCGCACGCGGATCTGCGAGTGCGGGCTGTACGCGCCGCGCGCGAGGAAACGGCCGTCGTGCGCGCGCACGATGACGGTCGCGCCGGGCGCGGGCTTGCCGTCGACGCGGTCGATCGCATTGGCGTAGATCCATGGATGACGGCGCAGCAGCGATTTGTCCTTGGATGGCTTGAGAGTGACGGTTTGCATGGCTGGATCGAATGGAGCCGCGCGCGACGGGCGTTGACGTCGAGCGTCGCGCGCGGCGGGGAAAAACGGGATGCGCGTGTCAGTCGTGCTTCTTCGCGCGCGGATGCGCGCTGTCGTAAATCTTCGCGAGATGCTGGAAGTCCAGCGACGTATACACCTGCGTCGCGGCGACGCTCGCGTGGCCGAGCAGCTCCTGCACCGCGCGCAGGTCGCCGCTCGACTGCAGCACGTGCGTCGCGAACGAGTGGCGCAGCACGTGCGGATGGACGTGCGCCGGGATGCCGGCGGCGAGCGCCGCGCGCTTCACGCGCTCGCGCACCACGCCCGGCGACATCCGGTTGCCGCGCACGGACAGGAACAGCGGATGCGGGTCGTGCTTCACGAGTTCGCCGCGCACCGCGAGCCACGCGTTCAGCGCGTCGATCGCCTTGCGGCCGACCGGCACCTTGCGTTCCTTGTTGCCCTTGCCGCGCACGGTGACCTCGGCTTCGGCGAGATCGAGCCAGCCTTCGGAGCGATAGCCGTCCGCCTGCGTGTACGCGACGTCGAGCCCGATCAGCTCGGCGAGGCGCAGGCCCGACGAGTAGAACAGCTCGAGGATCGCGAGGTCGCGCAGGCCTTCGGTCGTGGCGGGCAGCGGCGCGTTCATCAGCGCCGACGCGTCGTCGACCGACAGCGCCTTCGGCAGCAGCTTCGGGCGCTTCGGCGCGCGCACCGTGGCGACCGGGTTCGCGGGCATCTCGATGCGCTGCGCGAGCCAGCGGTAGAACGCGCGCCACGCGGACAGCCGGTGCGAGATCGAGCGCGCCGACAGCCCGCCCGCATGCGCGCGCGCGACGGCGCCGCGCATGTCGACGGCGCTCAGCGATTCGAGCGGCCGGCCGGCGGCGAGCTTCTTCAATTCGTCGAGCTCGTGCGTGTACGCGCGCAGCGTGTGGTCCGACAGCTGCCTGACGTGCTTCAGGTTCGACAGGTAGGCGGCGATCGGATCGTCGGACATCGGGCGGCGGGCCTGGATCAGTGCGGCAGCAGGCGCGTGAGCGCGGCGCTCGCGAGCGTCGCGATCTGCGCGAGGAAGTCGGTCGCCATGCCTTCGTGGAAGCGGCGCGGGTCCGGCGAGCCGAGCACCAGCAGGCCGAACGCGGGCGCATCGGCGCCAGCCTGCGGCGCGCGCAGCGCGAGCAGCGCGACCGAGGTGGCCGAGCCGTCGCCGACGGCGGCGGCGTCGCTGCCGTCCGTCGCGTTGGCGGCCGGCGCGGCGAGCACCGGCGTGAGCCACTGCGCGGCCTCGAAGCCCGTGTTCGCGCCGCAGTACGGCGTCGACAGGCCGTTCGTGAACAGGCGCACTTCCTCGCCGACCTGGCGGGCGAACTCGGCCTGCGAGTAGGTCTCGGCGACGTCCCACACGCGCAGCGCGGTCTGCGGCACGTCGAACACGTCGGCGAGGCCGTCGGCGATCACGCGCGGCAGCGCGTACGGATCGCGCTCGGCGATCACGCGCGCGGTCCAGCGGCCGAACTTCGCCGACAGGCTGTCGTTCTCGTGGCCGTAGCGCACCAGCTCCGCGAGGCGGCGCTCGAGATGCTTGTTCTTGTCGCGCAGCATCTCCATCTGCCGCTCCTGCAGCGAGATCGCCGCCTTGCCGTGCGGGTTCGCGAGACGGATCGTGGCGAGCAGCTCGGCGTGCTGCGCGAAGAATTCGGGATTGGCGAGCAGGTAGTCGGCGACTTCGCGATCGTTCATGGGACGGGAGCGTTCAATCAGGACAATGAAAGGGTCAGGCAGCCAGGTCGATCTCGCCTTCGAACACGGTCGCGGCGGGGCCCGCCATCAGCAGCGGGGCGGCTTCGTCACGCGCGCCGTCCCAGCCGATCGTCAGCGTGCCGCCGTGGGTGTGCACGGTGACGGGCGTGTCGAGCAGGCCGCGCCGGATGCCGGCCGCCACCGCCGCGCAGGCGCCGGTGCCGCACGCGAGCGTCTCGCCCGCGCCGCGCTCGTACACGCGTAGCTTCACTTCGTGGCGTGACACGATCTGCATGAAACCGGCGTTGACCCGCTGCGGAAAGCGCGCGTGCCGTTCGATCAGCGGCCCTTCGGCGAGGACCGGATACGCTTCGGCGTCGTCGACGACCTGCACTGCGTGCGGGTTGCCCATCGAGACCGTCGAGATCCAGCGCGTGGCGCCGTTCACGTCGAGCGGCCAGAGCGTGTCCTGGCTTTCTGGGCGGCCTTCGAGGCCGGATGCGTCGAACGGCACCTGCGCCGGCTCGAACACGGGCGCGCCCATGTCGACGACGACTTCGCCGTTGTCCTGCATCGTCAGCGTGATCAGGCCCTTCATGACTTCGACGCGCACGCTGCGCTTGTCGGTCAGGCGCTTGTCGAGCACGAACTTCACGAAGCAGCGCGCGCCGTTGCCGCAGTGTTCGACTTCGCCGCCGTCGCAATTGAAGATCCGGTACTTGAAGTCCGCGCCGTCGACGGTCGGTTTTTCGACCAGCAGCAACTGGTCGGCGCCGACGCCGAAGTGGCGGTTCGCGAGCGCGCGCACCTGCGTTTCGGTGAGCGGCGGCAGTTCGCTGGAGTAGCCGTCGAGCACGACGAAGTCGTTGCCGGCGCCGTGCATCTTGGTGAACGAGAGCTTCACTGGTGTTCCGTTGCAAATGGGGGGCTCAGCGCGCGGCGGGCTGCTTCGTCGTGCTGATCTCAACCGCGAATGATACATGCAGCCGCCATGGGCGTCCCGCGCGGTCGGGGAGGCGGGACGGTTCGCGCAGTGTGGACGGAGGGTGTCGTGATGGCCGAACGGCCGGCTTGTGGCGAAGGGGAGGCCGGTTTTTGGCTCGTTGGGCGCCGTGGCCAGTGGCGAATCATGCGCGCCGCTCGACATGAACGTGCCGGGCTGGCGGTTCCACCGGTTCGAGGGTTCGCTGGCCGCCCACTACGCTGTCCGCGCCAACGGCAACTGGCGATTGACGTTCAGGTTCGAAGGGGGCGACGCCGTTCTGGTCGATTTCCAGGATTACCACTGAGGTCGTCAAAGGCATGACACGCATTTTCAACCCACCGCATCCGGGCGAAACCCTGCGGGAGGACGTGCTTCCGGCGCTCGGCGAGGAAAACGGCGGCCGCGCGGATCTCCGGCTCGCGCAGCAGGCCGCCTGCGACCGGTGGCGGGCGCGCGCGAAGGGCGTGCCGAAAGCGACGCGGGCGCAGGCCCGCACGTGACGGCGCCCGCGGCCCGCGCTCAGTAGAGGCCCGGCTCGCCGGGCGGGCGGGTCTTGAAGCGCTTGTGGACCCAGTAGTACTGCTCGGGCATCAGCGGAATCTGCTCTTCGAGGAATTCGTTCATCCGCCGAGCGTCGAGATCGTCGTCGCCGGTCGGATAGTGGTCCCACGGCTTGAAGACCTTCAGGCGGTAGCCCTTGTAGTTCGGCAGCACCTCGCCGATGAACGGCACGACCTGCGCGCGGCCGACCTGGGCGAAGCGGCCGACGGCCGTCAGCGTGCAGGCCGGTATGCCGAAGAACGGCACGAACGTCGAATTGCGCATCCCGTAGTCCATGTCGGCGCCGAGCATCACCGGCTTGCGGTCGCGCAGCCAGCGCAGCACCACACGCGCGCTGTCGGCCCGGCTCGCCAGCTCCGCACCGAAGCGGCTGCGTCCGACCTTGGCCGCGGCCTCGATCTCGGGGTTCTTCATCGGCGTGTAGAGCGAGCCGCACATGCGGCCGAGTGCGAGATTGATCGCCATCGAGCCGGCCTCGATGCCGACGAAGTGGAAACCGAGCAGGAGGGTCGGCGGCATGTCGGGATCGGTGAGATCGATCTCGCTCTCGACCGTGAACAGCTTGCGATAGGTCTCCTCCGACGCGAACCATTGGTAGCTGCGCTCGACGTAGCTGCGGATCGCATGGCGGAAATGCTGGCCGGCGACTTCCTCGCGGCGCGCGTCGCTCCAATCCGGGAAGCAGAGTTTCAGATTGGTGTGTACGATGCGCTTTCGCCGGCTCGGAATCTGGTACAGCAGCCAGCCGAGGCCGTCGCCGAGCCGTGCGGTCAGGCCGTACGGCAGGCGCGCGAGCAGTTTCAGGAAGCCGATGGCGAGATGTGTGCCGAGGCGGCCTAGCATGCGGAACCTCCATGACTCCGGCGGGCCGGCGCATTGCAAACGGGGTTGAATGACAGCGGAACAAGCAGCACGGGCAACGCTCTGTGACAATTCTGGAAAGCCGCTATAATACGGGCTTCGCCGAGTTAACTGACAACTTGCGGGGCGAAGCTGGTTGGCGCGAAGCGCGCCGCCCGGTACTGGTAATCCGCTAAAGCGTCGCCGCTTCAGGCCCCAACGAAGCTGGCTACGTGATACCAACCGTAACCACACAGGAGCCTGAAAAAGTGGCAAACGATTATTTCTTCACCTCCGAATCCGTTTCCGAAGGCCATCCGGACAAGGTCGCAGACCAGATTTCGGACGCGATTCTCGACGCCATCCTCGCTCAAGACAAATACTCGCGCGTTGCCGCCGAAACGCTGTGCAACACGGGGCTTGTCGTCCTGGCCGGTGAAATCACCACGACGGCCAACATCGATTACATCCAGATCGCGCGCGACACGATCAAGCGCATCGGCTACGACAACACCGACTACGGCATCGACTACAAGGGCTGCGCGGTGCTCGTCGCGTACGACAAGCAGTCGCCGGACATCGCGCAGGGTGTCGACCGTGCACACGACGACAACCTCGACCAGGGCGCGGGCGACCAGGGCCTGATGTTCGGTTACGCGTGCGACGAAACGCCGGAACTGATGCCGCTGCCGATCCACCTGTCGCACCGCCTGGTCGAGCGCCAGGCGAGCCTGCGCCGCGACGGCCGCCTGCCCTGGCTGCGCCCGGACGCAAAGTCGCAGGTCACGATCCGCTACGTCGACGGCAAGCCGGATTCGATCGACACCGTCGTGCTGTCGACCCAGCACGCACCGGACATCGAGCTGCCGGCGCTGCGCGAAGCCGTGATCGAGGAGATCATCAAGCCGACGCTGCCGGCCGAGCTGATCAAGGGCGACATCAAGTTCCTCGTGAACCCGACCGGCCGGTTCGTGATCGGCGGCCCGCAGGGCGACTGCGGCCTGACGGGCCGCAAGATCATCGTCGACACGTACGGCGGTGCCGCACCGCACGGCGGCGGCGCGTTCTCGGGCAAGGATCCGTCGAAGGTCGACCGTTCGGCAGCCTACGCAGGCCGCTACGTCGCGAAGAACATCGTCGCGGCCGGCCTCGCGTCGCGCGCGCTGATCCAGGTGTCGTACGCGATCGGCGTCGCCGAGCCGACCTCGGTGATGGTCAACACGTTCGGCACGGGCCGCGTGTCGGACGCGACGATCACGAAGCTCGTGCGCGAGCACTTCGACCTGCGTCCGAAGGGCATCATCAAGATGCTCGACCTGCTGCGCCCGATCTACGAGAAGACTGCCGCCTACGGCCACTTCGGCCGCGAAGAGCCGGAATTCTCGTGGGAAGCGACCGACAAGGCGCTCGCGCTGGCCGAAGCGGCCGGCGTGGAGCCGGCGGTGCGCGTCGCGTAAGCGTTTCGCTGCCCCAAACGAAAAACCCCGGCCAGGCCGGGGTTTTTTATTGCCGCGTGCGCCGCGCGCGGTCAGCGTACCGCGAACGCAAACCAGCCGGTGCTCGCCGCGAGGCGGCGCGGGCGGTTGACCCGGCGCTGCGGGCCGTTCGCACGGCGCAGCGCAAGCGCGCGCAGCGACGACGGCTTTTGCAGCAGCGAGCGCAGGCCCGAGCGGCGCACGAACGCCTGCGTGCTCATCATCGAGAAGAACGCGTGAAACCACGCGCGGATGCCGTCGAGCCGTGCGTGCGCCTGCGGGTGCACGGCGAGCGCCTGCGCGCGTGCGCGATGATGGCGCAGCGGACGAAGCGGAACGGACGGCACGACGCGCTTTGCAGCGCGGCTGAGACGGGAAGTCAGACGGAATGGCATGTGAACGATGCTTTGCTTGCTTGAATGGATGGCGCCCTTGAAGAGCGCACTGGTATGAACGGCCTCGGATGGCGCAACGGATCTTATCGAAAGCCGTTGCGCGCCGCGCCCGCCAGAACTGACAGGCCGCGTCAGGCTACAGGGGATTCGTGACGGGCAAAAGTCGCGGATAACCCTTGTGCCGCAAGGCATGCATTACATACCGCCTGTCGCTGAGGCCACCGCGGCGGCGCACAGTTCCCTTGCTGTGGATCAAATTGCCGCCCGGCAATTCCCTGCGCACGACATTGGTGCTGCGCGCACCATCCGGCGCCGTTTTACAATCGAAACATTCACAAGAAATACATCGAGCATCCCATGTCTTCATTGCAGTCGGAAGTGATTCGCGCGCAGGTGGCGGAACTGCGCGAACGCGGCTTCGTCATCGCCCGCGGCCTCGTCGGCGCGGAGCAGTGCGCGACGCTGAAGCAGATTGCCGAGCGACAGCTGCAGGAAGCCGCGCAGCCGATCGAATTCGAGGCCGACCTGCGCTATCCGGGCGCGCCGGAGTCGAAGCACGCGCCCGGCGGCCACACGGTGCGGCGGCTGCTCGATGCGTACACGCGCGATCCGGCGTTCGCCGAGCGTGCGATCGCGCCGGAGATCGGCGAGTGGATGCGCGCGTATTTCGGCGAACGGCCGGTGCTGTCGCGTGCGCATCACAACTGCATGATGACGAAGCATCCCGCGTACGGCAGCCTCACCGGCTGGCACCGCGATTTCCGCTACTGGGCGTTCGAGCGCTCGGACATGGTGTCGGCGTGGCTGGCGCTCGGGCCGGAGACGAACGAGAACGGCGCGCTGTGGCTGGTGCCGGGCTCGCATACGGCGGAATTCGGTGCGCAAGCGTTCGACGACGCGAAGTTCTTCCGCAGCGACCTGCCGGAGAACCGGAAGATGATCGACGCGGCGACGTGCCCGCCGCTCGCCGCCGGCGACGTCGTGTTCTTCCATTGCAACACGCTGCATTCGGCCGGGCAGAACCGCTCCGACCAAGTGAAGTTCTCGCTCGTGTTCACGTATCACGGCGAAAGCAACCGGCCGATTCCGGGCACGCGCTCGGCGGCGAAGCCGGAAGTGCAGTTCTAGGGCCGGTGCCGGTGCCGCAGGCCGCCCGTCGCGACATGCACGCAGAATCGGATCCCTGCCCGGCGAGCTTCGTCCGGCAGGGATTTTTCATGGGCAGGTGCGCTGCGGCAGCGACCGGATCGTTGCCGCAGCGCGGGCGTCAGCGCTTGTTGCCCGGCATCGCGAGGCCGATCAGGCCGACGAACGATGCGACGGCGCCGCCGGCGATCAGCAGGATCGTCTTCGTTGCCGGCGAGCCGGTGAAGAAGCGCGACACGTCGTCGTTGATCGAGTGGAACGACTGGCCGCCGAAATACAGCAGCACGACGCCGCCGACGAGCAGCGCAACCGAGATGACCCGGGTCATACAAACCTCGCTGAAACGGTGATTCGAGACGCCGCAGTGTAGGCGAGCGTCGTGCTCGCGTCCATCGCCGTGCGCGCTCGGGGCGGGTTCGCTACCATATCCGTCGCACGGTTCCTTCGCCGCCGGCCGCATGTGCGCTGGCGCGCGCCAATCGACGTCCTGACGGAAATTCTCATGGCCTACGAAGCAGCTTCCGAACGTTATGCCGACATGCAATACCGCACGTGCGGCCGATCCGGGCTCAAACTGCCCGCCCTGTCGCTTGGCCTGTGGCACAACTTCGGCGACACGACGCCGATCTCGACCCAGCGCGAGATCCTGCGCACCGCGTTCGATCTCGGCATCAACCATTTCGATCTCGCGAACAACTACGGGCCGCCGTACGGCAGCGCCGAAGCCAATTTCGGGCGGCTGCTGAAGGAGGATTTCCGGCCGTATCGCGACGAGCTGCTGATCTCGACGAAGGCCGGCTGGGACATGTGGCCGGGGCCGTACGGCAGCGGCGGCGGCTCCCGCAAGTACGTGCTCGCGAGCCTCGACCAGAGCCTGTCGCGGATGGGGCTCGACTACGTCGACATCTTCTATTCGCACCGCTTCGACGCGCATACGCCGCTCGAGGAAACGGCCGGCGCGCTCGCGGCGGCCGTGCAGCAGGGCAAGGCGCTGTACATCGGCATTTCGTCGTACTCGGCGGCGAAGACGCGTGAAATGGCCGAGCTGCTCGCCGCGTACAAGGTGCCGCTGCTGATCCATCAGCCGTCGTACAACCTGCTGAACCGCTGGGTCGAGCGCGAGCTGCTCGACACGCTCGACGAGATCGGCACGGGCAGCATCGCCTTCACGCCGCTCGCGCAGGGGCTGCTGACGTCGAAATACCTGAACGGCGTGCCGGCCGACGCACGCGTGAACAAGCCCGGCGGCGGCTCGCTGATGGCAGACCATCTGAGCACGGACAACCTCGAGCACGTGCGCAGGCTGAACGCGATCGCCCAGCGTCGCGGCCAGAGCCTCGCGCAGATGGCGCTCGCATGGGTGCTGCGCAACGGGCGCGTGACGTCGGCGCTGATCGGCGCGAGCCGTGCGGAACAGGTTCGTGAAAACGTCGGCGCGTTGAAGAACCTCGAATTCTCGGCCGAGGAGATTGCCGAGATCGATCGCGACGCGACCGAAGGCGGCATCAATCTGTGGGAAAAGCCGTCCACCGATCAGGCGATCTGACCGGCAGGAGACGCGGCGTGCGCAACGCCCGCCGCGTCGAGTTTGACCGGCCGTTCCGCCGTCGTGGCGGAACGGCGCGCGGGATGCGCCGCTAGATCAGCGCAGGCAGGCCTTCGACCAGCAGCACCGCGACGCCGACGCCGAGCATCATGCCCAGCACGCGCAGCAGGTTGTGGCGGAAATTGGTCGCGCACGGCACCGCCCCGAGGAACAGCGCGCCGGCAAGCGCCATCGGAATCAACAGGATGAAATCGCCGATCGTGAAATAGGTGGTCATGCGTGTCTCCTTGGCACGGGCCCATGCCTGGGCTGTCTCGTTGTGCTCCGACCCGATTGCGAGGTGGCAGGTCACTTCGAGTATAGGAAATGCCACGCCGTTTTTCGCTAGCCGAACCCTTAAAAAGGTAGGGGAAAACGCAAGGAAATGCCGATTTCAACCGTGATTTCGACGCAATCCTTGCGTTCTGCTTTCGTATGACTTTCCGGGCTTGCCGGCCTGACGGCGCGCCGAAAGCGCGCTGGCGCCATGCCGCGGGCCGCCCGCCGTCACCGACGGGCGGCCCGCCCGGTCATGCGCGAGCCGCGGGGGCGCGGAACACCAGCGCCAGGCCCGCGACGATCGCACCCATGCCGGCCAGCGCGAGCGGCTCGGGGCGGTTGCCGAGCCAGACGGCGTCCATCAGCGTCGTGACGACGGGCACGAGGTAGAACAGGCTCGTCACGTTCACCAGATCGCCGCGCTGCATCAGCCGGTAGAACAGCAGCTGCGCGACCACCGAGATCACGATGCCGAGCCACAGGAGCGGCACGACGAACGCCCAGGTCGTGTCGAACGCGATCGGCCGGAACGGCACGATCGCCGCGCACAGCGCGAGCCCGATCGCATTCTGCAGCGGCAGCACGTCGGCGGGCGCCGAGCGCACACGCTTCTGCAGCAGCGCGCCGACGGTCAGTGCGACGAGCGCCGTGAGCGCGCAGGCGATGCCGGCGATCGACAGGCCCGCGCCGCCGATGCCGCGGCACACGACGAGCGCCAGCCCTGCGAGCGCGAGCGCGAGCCCCGCGACGCGCGTGGCCTGCCAGCGCCGCTCGACGAACGCGAGCGTGAGGATCGGCTGCACGCCGAGGATCGTCGCGAGCACGCCGGGCGCGATGCCGCGTTCGAGCGCGAGCAGATAGAAGATCGAGTAGCCACCCATCAGCAACACGCCGGTCGCGACCGCGAGGCGCCGCTCGCCCGGTGCGGGCAGCCAGCGCCCGCGCGCGGCGGACAACGCGAGCAGCACGAGCGATGCGAGTGCGAAGCGTGCGGTGAGGAAGACGAATGCGGACGCGTGCCGCAGACCGAGTTCGGCGAAGATCGCGCCGCTGCTCCAGAGCAGCACGAAGAGCGACGTCGCCCCATGCGCGGCGAGCGCGCGTTTGAACGTAACCATGTAATTCCACCTGTCGAACGGATGAGAACGTTCCATGCGCACGCGCGCTGCGCCGTGCGTCACGACGCACGAACGGCAGGCTGGCGAATGGAAGCGGAAACCGGGGCCGGCAGTCAGCCGGCGAACGCCGCCGGGGGAGGCGGCGCCGCGCCGACGAGCGGCGGTGCGACAGGGGGAGGCGGTGCCGACGGATGCGCGCACGCCCGCGGCCGCGCGTCGAGCGGCGACCGGGACTTCGGAAGGGCGGGCGTGAATGCAGGCATCGCGGCGGAATGCGGTGGAAAGCGAATGAACGTCAACGATATCGCAACACGGGCCGGCATGGCAACCGGTGCGTCGACGTCATGCGTCGCGCGCGAACCGTGGCGTGAATCGCAGCGGGAGGCGTGCGCGCCGGGCGGTCACATTCGACAGGGTATGATGGGGGTGTCGCCGGTGCAAGCGCACGGGCGGCGCAGTGGTTGATTGGAGACATTCGACGGATTCGCGGCGCCTTGCCTGCTTCTTCCTCTTTTCGCGCTTCGATAAACCATGAACAATGGGATACGCGTTGCCGCATCGACGGCGGCGCGTGTCGTGCATCTGCCGGCCGATGACGTGGCCGGTCTCGGGATTCAGGAGTGGGGAAACATCATGCATGTCGGGTCGATTGTCTGCACAACCCATATCGCGGTGCCGAAGGGCGCGCGCGGCATCGTCCAGCGCATTCTGGGCGACATGGCGATGGTGACCTGGTACGCGGGCGTGCCGGGCGAGTCGAAGGAACTCAACACCGAGCCTTTCTTTCTCGAGGACCTGATCGATACCGGCGAATCCGTGCTGCCGGCGGGCGCGGCCGTTCACTGAGCGCGCGCGCATTGCCGGACGCTCGTCTTTCCGCCCGGCTGGCGGCACAATGCCGGGCATGAACGAAGTCACTTCCGCCTCTCCTTCCGCCGAGCCGCCGTTTGCCGGCCTCACGCCCGAGCGCGTGCTCGACGCGCTCGACAGCGTGCTGATGCCGGCCGGCCTGCGCACCGACGGTCGCCTGCTCGCCCTCAACAGCTACGAAAACCGCGTCTATCAGGCCGGTATCGAAGACGGTCCGCCGATCGTCGCGAAGTTCTATCGGCCGGCCCGCTGGTCGGACGAAGCCATCCTCGAGGAACACGCGTTCGTCGCCGAACTCGCCGCGCGCGAGATTCCGGCGGTGCCGGCGCGCACGTTCGACGGCCGCACGCTGCATGCGTTCGACGGCTTTCGCTTCTCGATCTTCGAGCGGCGCGGCGGCCGCGCGCCGGATCTCGACCGCAGCGAGACGCTCGAGTGGCTCGGCCGCTTCATCGGTCGCATCCACGCGGTCGGCGCGACCGAGCCGTACGCCGCGCGGCCCACGCTCGACATCCGCACGTTCGGCTACGAGCCGCGCGACTATCTGCTGGCGCACGATTTCATCCCCGCCGACGTGCGGCCCGCGTATGAAACCGCGGTCGCGCTGGCGCTCGAAGGCGTCGAGGCCGCGTTCGAGCGCGCGGGCGAGCTCCGCCTGCTGCGCACGCACGGCGATTGCCATCCGAGCAACGTGCTGTGGACCGATGCGGGCCCGCATTTCGTCGACTTCGACGATAGCCGGATGGCGCCCGCGATCCAGGATCTGTGGCTGTTGTTGCCGGGCGATCGCCCGGGCGCGTCGCGCGCGCTCGCGGACTTGCTCGCCGGTTACGAGGATTTCTGCGAATTCGAGCCGCGCGAGCTGCATCTGATCGAAGCGCTGCGCACGCTGCGGCTGATCCACTATGCCGCGTGGCTCGCGCGGCGCTGGGACGATCCCGCGTTTCCGGCCGCGTTCCCGTGGTTCAACACGCATCGCTACTGGGAAGCGCGCGTGCTCGAATTGCGCGAGCAGATCGGCGCGATGCAGGAAGGGCCGCTCTGGCCCGTGTGATGCACGCGCGTCCGCAACGGCGCGGCAGCGCGCCGGATGCGCTCGCGCGGCCCGCCCCGTTCAGAACTTCAGCATCAGCTTGATCAGCGCGGCGAAGCGCTTGCCGTACGGCGGCGCGAGCAGGTTGCGCGCGTTCAGGCGCGCCTGCACGAGCACCGGCTTCATCTTCGAGAACGTCACGAAGCCGTCGTAGCCGTGGTACGCGCCCATCCCGCTCGCACCGACGCCGCCGAACGGCATGCTGCCGCACGCGATGTGCATCAGCGTTTCGTTGACCGATACGCCGCCCGAGATCGTTTCGCGCATCACGCGGTCGACCGTGCCGGCATCTTCGTCGAACAGGTACAGCGCGAGCGGGCGCGGCCGCGCATTCACGTACGCGATCGCCTCGTCGAGCCGTTCATAGGGCACGAGCGGCAGCAGCGGGCCGAAGATCTCTTCCTGCATCAGCGGCGTTGCGCCGTTCACGTGGGTGAGCGCGCACGGCACGAAGCGGCGCGATGCCGGATCGGACGTGGCGTCCGCGAGCGGATGCAGTTGCGCGCCGGCCGCCTGCGCGTCGCTCGCGAGCTGCTGCAGGCGCGCGAAATGCCGGTCCGACACGATCGTCGTGTAGTCGGCGTTGCGCGCGAAATCCGGATACATCTTCGCGAGCCGCGTGCGTGCGCGTTCGATGAACGCGGCTTCCATCCCGCGCGGCAGCAGCACGTAGTCGGGCGCGATGCAGGTCTGCCCGGCATTCAGCGTCTTGCCGGCGACGATCGCGTCGACGGCCGCGTCGAAGCGCGCGTTCGGCCCGACGATCGCGGGCGACTTGCCGCCGAGTTCGAGCGTGACGGGCGTGAGGTTCTCGGCCGCCGCGCGCATCACGTGCCGCCCGACCTGCGTCGAACCGGTGAACAGCAGGTGGTCGAACGGCAGCGCGCTGAACGCGGCGCCGACGTCCGCATCGCCGTTGACGACCGCGACGTGATCGCGCTCGAACGTCTTCGCGATCAGCTGCTCGAACAGCAGGGACGTGCGCGGCGTCAGTTCGGACATCTTGACGATCGCGCGGTTGCCGGCCGCGAGCGCGCAGATCAGCGGGCCGGCCGCGAGCAGCACCGGATAGTTCCACGGCACGACGATGCCGACCACGCCGAGCGGCTGCGGAATCACCTTCGCGCGCGCGGGCCGCAGCCACTTGTTCATCGCCCGGCGCATCGGCTTCATCCAGCGCTTGCCATGCTTCAGCGCTTCGTCGATCTCTTCCTTCGCCATCCAGATTTCCGACAGCAGCACTTCCTGCTTCGCGCGATGGCCGAAATCGGCGCTGATCGCGTCGGCGAGTGCGTCGGCGTGGTCGATCAGCAGCGCGCGCAGCGCGCGCAGGTGCTTCGCGCGGGTTTCCCAGTCGGGATATGGCGCACGCAGGTAGGCGGCGCGCTGCGCGTGCAGCAGCGACGTCAGCGTGGCGAGCGCGGGGTTCTCGTGCGGCGCGAGTTCGGGCAGGTCGTTCTTCATGTCGTCTCCTCCAGGTGGGCGTGGCGCGGCGGCCAGCAGTCAGGCCGCCCGCGCCCGCTCGACGAGCGCGGCGTGGCGGATCAGGGTGAGCGGGGCGGCATCGTGCGGCGCATCGGCGCGGCACATGCCGTCGGGCGTCGCATCCGCGCGACGGTCGGCGGCGGCGAAAGCGGTGTGACGCGCGGCGCGTGACGGGTGGTCGCACGGGTGCGGATCCGGTGCAACGGAGCAGCTGAAGCGGGCGGTCGGCCGCGTCGTGCGCACCGGCGCGGCGCATCGCGCGTGCCGTGTCGACACGGCGCGCAGCGTGTCGCGCGCCGGCGCCGGCACATGATTCAAACAATCCGGTGTATTGCGCGCCGTTCGATTCCGGCGTGCCGCGCACGCGGCGATACCGGCGCCTGCGCACGGGTCTGTTTGAAACCCAATCGGGGACACGCGCGGCGCTGCCGGACAACCCGGCCGACGCTCGGCCTGCAGAACGTGACGCTGCATGACGGTCTCTCCCATTTCGCGACGGATCGGCTTCTGGCGGCCGGTTGCATCGCGCCAGGCGAATCCACGCATCTTAAATTTAGTTCACGCGCGCGTTTAGAGGAATCGCTCTTGAATCCGCGCGCCGCGTGCGCGGCGGCCATTCCTACAATGCCCGGACCAGAAGACTCGCGCCGCACGGCCGCGCCGGGCGCCATTCATGACATGAGGAGACATGCATGCAATACGACTACATCATCGTCGGGGCGGGTTCAGGCGGCGCGAGCCTCGCGGGCCGGCTCGCCGATGCGTGCCCGGACGCGACGATCGCGCTGATCGAAGCGGGCGCGCACACCGAGCGCAACCTGCTCGTCAACCTGCCGGTCGGCATCGCGGCGCTGGTGCCGTTCAAGCTCGGCACTAACTACGGCTACGAAACCGTGCCGCAGCCGGGCCTCGGCGGCCGCCGCGGCTACCAGCCGCGCGGACGCGGCATGGGCGGCTCGAGTGCGATCAACGCGATGATCTACACGCGCGGCCATCCGCTCGACTACGACGAATGGGCGCGGCTCGGCGCCAACGGCTGGAGCTGGCAGGAGGTGCTGCCGTATTTCCGGCGCGCGGAGGGCAACCAGCGCGGCGCGAACGCGTGGCACGGCGCGGACGGCCCGCTCACGGTGTCCGATCTGCGCTTTCGCAATCCGTTCTCCGAACGATTCATCCAGGCCGCGCATGCGGCCGGCTACCCGCTCAACGACGATTTCAACGGCGCCGAGCAGGAGGGCGTCGGTTTCTACCAGGTCACGCATCGCGACGGCTCGCGCTGCAGCGTCGCGCGTGCATACATCTACGGCCGCAACCGGCCGAACCTGCATGTGATCACCGAGGCGACGGTGCTGCGCGTCGGCTTCGACGGCAAGCGCGCGGTCGGCGTGGTGCTGTCGCGCAACGGCCAGGTGCAGACGCTCGGCGCGCGCGCGGAGGTGATCCTGTCGGCCGGCGCGTTCAACTCGCCGCAACTGCTGATGTGCTCGGGCATCGGCCCGGCCGAGCAGCTGCGCCGGCACGGCATCGCGGTCGTGCAGGACGCGCCCGACGTCGGCGCGAACCTGATCGACCATATCGACTTCATCATCAACACCCGCGTGAATTCGTCGGAGCTGGTCGGCATCTGCCTGCGCGGGATCGCGAAGATGACGCCCGCGCTCGCGCGCTATTTCTCGAGCCGCACCGGGATGATGACGAGCAACGTCGCGGAGGCGGGCGGCTTCATCAAGAGCGACCCGTCGCTCGAGCGCCCGGACCTGCAGCTGCATTTCTGCACGGCGCTGATCGACGATCACAACCGCAAGATGCACTGGGGCTTCGGCTATTCGCTGCACGTGTGCGCGCTGCGGCCGTTCAGCCGCGGCACGGTGGCGCTCGCGAGCGGCGACGCGCGCGACGCGCCGCTGATCGACCCGCGCTTCTTCAGCGATGCGCGCGATCTCGACCTGCTCGTGCGCGGCGCGCAGGCGATGCGCCGCATCCTGTCGCAGGCGCCGCTCGCGTCGCAGGGCGGGCGCGAGCTGTACACGCGGGCGGACCAGACCGAAGCCGAGCTGCGCGCGACGATCGTCGCCCATGCCGACACGATCTACCACCCGGTCGGCACCTGCCGGATGGGCACCGACGCGCGCGCGGTGGTCGATACGCAACTGCGCGTGCGCGGGGTCGAAGGGCTGCGGGTGGTGGATGCGTCGGTGATGCCGACGCTGATCGGCGGGAACACGAATGCGCCGTCGGTGATGATCGGCGAGCGCGCGGCGGAGTTCATCGCCGCCACGCGCAAGGCGGGCGCGCCGCAGGGTGCGGCGGCCGCGCTGCACGGCCGCTGAGCGGCACGTGCGGAAGGTCAGGCAAAGGTATCGACGAGGCCCGAGCGGCTGGCGGTTGCGCCGCTCGCCGCTGCGGGTCGCGCGACGTCGAGCGTCGTGTCGCCGGCTGACGGTGCGCCGTTCCCGCGCCGCGACGATTGTCCGCCGGCGAACGACTGCTGGGCGTTCTGCTGCTGCTGCGCGAAGCCGCCGTCGCTGACGGTCGCGCTGCCGAGACCGAGGCCGCCCGCTTCCATCGCGTCGCGCAGCTTCGGCAGTGCGGCTTCGACCGCTTCGCGCACCTGCGGGTGCTGCGACACGAACAGCGCGTGCGCATGATTGTCCGCGACCCGCAGCACCACCTGCAGCGGGCCGAGATCCGGCGGGTTGAGCGTCAGTTCGGCGCTCTGCTGGTGCGCATTCGACAGGAACACGACCTTCTGGCTCAGCGCGTCCGTCCAGTCGGCGGTGCCGACGTGCGGGGCGAGCACCTGCGCGTTGGTGGCGGCGACGCCGGTCGAGGCCGGTGCCGCCGGTGCATTCGATTGCGCGGCGGCGGCGGCGGCCAGCGCCGCGCGGGCCGGGTCGGCGGCGTCCTTCGTGGCCGCGAGTGCCTGCGCCGCATGGGTCGTCGCGTCGGATTTCGCGGCCAGCTCGGCCTGCATGGACGGCGTCTGCGCAGCCTGCGCCTGCTGCGCGCCGAGCGCACCCTTCGCGTCGGCCAGCGTCTTGTCGAAGGCCGCGGCCTTCGGCGTCAGCGGTGCGGCGGCAGCGGCGCCCGCCGGCTGCTGTGCGGCAGCCGCGCCGGAGGCCGGCATCGCGATCGCGCTTGCGCCGCCGGTGAGTTTTTCGAGTGCCGCATGCAGCATGTCGCCGCTCGATGCCGGTTCGGCGGCGGCCGCCGGTTGCGCGGCGGTTTTCGTCGCATTGGCGGCGGCGGCCGCGAGCGCAGCCGATGCCGCGTCGCCGGTCCGCGACAACGCGTTGGCGGATGCGGCGTCCGCCGCGGCGGGCGAGCCGTCGGCGCGCGCCTGCAGTTGCGCCTGCACGGCGGCCGCGGCGGCGAGTGCGGCCGCTTCCGGGTTGACGGCCGCGTTCGCGTCGTCGCGCGACTTGTCATCGGACGGGCCGGACGGCTTGACGCCGCCGGCAACCGACGACGGCGCGCCCGGCGTGGCCAGCGGCAGCGTCGCGGACGACGACGCGTCGGCCTGCGCCGATGCGCCTTGCGTCGCGACGGTCTGCTGCAGCGTCTGTGCGAACGGCAGCGGGGATGCGTCGTTCGCGGCGGATGCGTCCGGGGTGGCCGTCTTGCGGCCGGCCTTGACGGCGGAGCTGGTGGTGTCGATCAGGGTGCCGA
The DNA here is from genome assembly GCF_004343775.1 of Burkholderia sp. SRS-46. Classification (GTDB taxonomy): domain Bacteria; phylum Pseudomonadota; class Gammaproteobacteria; order Burkholderiales; family Burkholderiaceae; genus Burkholderia. The sequence goes on from NZ_PTXL01000007.1 coordinate 481,934, forward strand.
GCAGGGACAGGGAAGGCATGGCGTATCTCTCGTTCGGATGCGTTGAGCGGTTACGTCGATTTCGCCGCGTCGGCCCGCATGCGCAGGATCTTCGCGGCATGTTCGTCGGCCTCGCGCTGTTCGCGTTTCGCGGAGCGCCGGGCTTCCTGCGCGACGCCGCGCGCCTGCAGGATTTCATACGAGCCGACGGTGCGTTTCTGTTGCTGCCAGTGCGGGCGCGCCTCGTCGATGCGCGCCTCGGCGGCGGCCAGCACGCGGCGCTGCTGGGCGATCGCCGCGTCGAGCGTGTCGAGGAACGCCTGGAAATTCCGCCAGTTGCCGGCGGGCATGCCGCTCTGCGCGGATTGCGCGAAGCGCACGTGGTATTCGTGGCGGTAGCGCAGCAGCGCGTCGAGCTGGTCGGACGCGTCGGTGCGCTCGCGCTGGGCGACGCCGAGCTGGCGGGTCGCCGTATCGAGATCCTCGTTCGCACGATCGAGCAGGATCTGCAGGGGAAAGCTTTGTCCCATGAGCATCAGCCTCCGTGGAGATCGAACAGCGCATCGAGCCCCGCGAGGCTCGACGCGAACGGTGCGCATTCGCGAAAGCCCTGCTGCAGGAACGATTCGATGCGCGGATAGAGCGCGATCGCGCGGTCGAGCTGCGCGTCGCGGCCGGGCGCGTAAGCGCCCACCGCGATCAGGTCGCGGTTGCGCTGGTAGCGCGACAGCATCTGCTTGAACTGGCGCACGCGGTCGAGGTGCGCCTCGTCGATCAGCGCGGTCATCGCGCGGCTGATCGAGGCTTCGATGTCGATCGCCGGATAGTGGCCGGCTTCGGCAAGCGTGCGCGACAGCACGATGTGACCGTCGAGGATCGCGCGCGCCGAATCGGCGATCGGGTCCTGCTGGTCGTCGCCTTCGGTCAGCACCGTGTAGAACGCGGTGATCGAGCCGCCGCCTTCCGGCCCGTTGCCGGTGCGCTCGACGAGCGCGGGCAGCTTCGCGAACACCGACGGCGGATAGCCCTTGGTCGCGGGCGGCTCGCCGATCGCGAGCGCGATCTCGCGCTGCGCCATCGCATAGCGGGTCAGCGAATCCATCAGCAGCAGCACGTGCTTGCCCTGGTCGCGGAAATACTCGGCGAGCGAGGTGGCGTACGCGGCGCCCTGCATCCGCAGGAGCGGCGACACGTCGGCCGGCGCCGCGACCACGACCGAGCGCGCGAGGCCGTCCTCGCCGAGGATCTGCTCGATGAATTCCTTTACTTCGCGGCCCCGTTCGCCGATCAGGCCGATCACGATCACCTCGGCGCTCGTGTAGCGCGCCATCGTGCCGAGCAGCACCGACTTGCCGACGCCGGAGCCCGCGAACAGGCCCATCCGCTGGCCGCGCCCGACGGTGAGCAGCGCGTTGATCGCGCGCACGCCGACGTCGAGCGCGTGATGGATCGGTTCACGGTCGAGCGGGTTGATCGACGCCGCGGACAGCGGCGCGTCGACCTTCGACGCGAGCGGGCCGAGGTTGTCGAGCGGGCGGCCGGATGCGTCGACGACGCGCCCGAGCATTTCCCAGCCGACCGGCAGCCGCTTCGCGCCGGCCAGCGGATCGGCGACCGGCGCGCGCTCGAGCGGCCACACGCGCGCGCCGGGCAGCACGCCGGCGACGTCGGTGGTGGGCATCAGGAACAGGCGATCGCCGGAGAAGCCGACGACTTCGGCTTCCGCGACCGGCAGCGTGCTGCCGGGCGGCAGTTCGATCGTGCATTCGGCGCCGACCGACAGGCGCAGCCCGATCGCTTCGAGCACGAGGCCCGCCGCGCGGGTCAGGCGGCCGCACGGGCGCAGCGGCAGCGCGCGATGGCTGCGCGTGGCCAGGCCATTCAGGTGCGCACGCCAGTGCGACAGATGGGGGTTGTTCGGTGCGCGCGGCGCGTCGCCTGCGGGGGCCGGCGCGGCGTCGTGCGCGGCCTCCGGGCCGAACGACGCCAGCGCGAGCTCGCGTTCGAGCGGCGTGAGCCGCTCGTGCGCGAACGACTCGGGCGTGCGCGTCACCATGCGCTCACCTTGCCGATCGCGGCGGCGACGCGCTGCCAGCGGGTCGCGAGCGTCGCGTCGACTTCGCCGGTGGCGGCGTGGGCGCGGCAGCCGCCGCGCTCGATCGTCGCATCGGTGCGCACGCTCCAGCCGATCGCGTCGAGTTCTTCCTGCAGGTAAGCCTCGACGACCGGCAGGTCGGCGGGGTGCACGGCCAGCTGCGGCGCGCCGGACAGCGCCGGCTCGGCCGCGAGCACGTCGCGCACCGCCGCGACGAGGGCGGTCGGGTCGTGCTTCACGTGCTGGCGCACGACCTGCTGCGCGATGTCGAGCGCGAGCTGCGCGACGTCGGACGCGAGATCGTGCTCGACGGCGGCCAGCGCCTCCCTGAACGATGTGGCCAGCGCGGCGAGCTGCGCGGCCTGCTCGCGCGCCTCGGCCTGGCCGGCCTCGAAACCCTGCTGGTAACCCTGTTCGTAGCCGGCCTGGTAGCCGAGCGCCTGGCCCTCGACGTGGCCGGACGACATGCCTTCCGCATGCGCGGCGTCGCGCACGCGCTGCAATTCCTCGGCGAGCGCGGCCGCCGCCGCGGCCGCCGTGTCGGGCGGCGGCGGGGGAGGCGGCGGATCGAACGACGCCATTTCCCACCGCTGGTAAGCGGTGACGTCGCCCGTGCGGTCGCTCGCCGGATCAGACATAGGCGTCTTCCGCCTTGCCGCCGATCACGATCTGGCCGCCTTCGGCCAGATTGCGCACGATCTGCAGGATGCGGCGCTGCTGCGTCTCGACCTCGGACACGCGCACCGGGCCGCGCGCGTCGAGATCCTCGGCGAGCAGTTCGGCCGCGCGCTGCGACATGTTCGCCAGGAACTTCTGGCGCAGCGCGGGCGGCGCGCCCTTCAGCGCGATGATCAGCGTCTCCGACTCGACCTCCTTCAGCAGCAGCTGGATCGCGCGATCCTCGAGGTCGAGCAGGTTCTCGAACACGAACATCTGGTCGATGATCTTCTGCGCGAGGTCCTGATCGTACTGGCGGACGTTCTCGAGCACGCCTTCTTCGTGCACGGACGTCATGAAGTTCAGGATCTCGGCCGCGGTGCCGATGCCGCCCATCGGGCTGCGCTTCAGGTTGTCGCTGCCGGACAGCAGGCCCGACAGCACGTCGTCGAGCTCGCGCAGCGCGGCGGGCTGGATGCCGTCGAGCGTCGCGATCCGCAGCATCACGTCGTTACGCAGCCGCTCGGTGAAGCACGACGCGATCTCGGACGCCTGGTCGCGGTCGAGGTGCACGAGGATCGTCGCGATGATCTGCGGATGCTCGTTCTTGATCAGTTCGGCCACCGCGCTCGAATCCATCCACTTCAGGCCTTCGATGCCGCTCGTGTCGCTGCCCTGCAGGATCCGGTCGATCAGCACGCCGGCCTTGTCCTCGCCGAGCGCCTTCGTCAGCACCGAGCGGATGTAGTCGTTCGAATCGAGCGACAGCGCGGTGTGCTGCTCGGCTTCCTTCGCGAACTCGTTCAGCACGCTCTCGACCTGCTCGCGCGTGACGTTGCGCAGCGCGGCCATCGCGGCGCCGATCTTCTGCACCTCGCGCGGCGCGAGGAATTTGAATACCTGCGCGGCCTCTTCCTCGCCGATCGACATCAGCAGGAGCGCGCTCTTGGTCAAGCCTTCAGCGTTCATCGGACACCCAGTTCTTCACGACGGTTGCGACGATCTTCGGATCCTGACGGGCGATCGTGCGTGCGTAGTCGAGGTTGCGCTCGTAGCGGTGTTTCTCGTTTTCGAAGCCGAGCAGCAGCGCGTCGGCGTCTTCGTTCGCGGCGGCCTTCTCCGGCGCGGGCAGGCCGTCCAGCGCGATCGCGTCGTCCGGCGACGGCAGCGCGGGCGCGGCCGCCTCGGGCGGCGGGTACGCGCGGCGCATCGCCGGGCGCACCACGGCGAAGTACAGCGCCGCCGCGACCCCCAGGATGCCGAGCCACTTCGCGGCTTCCTTCGCCATGTCGATCACGTCCGGCTGGCGGTACCACGGCAGGTCGGCGTACGGGTCGCCGGCGGTCGTGAACGCGCTGTTCACCACGTTCACCGAGTCGCCGCGCTTCGCGTCGTAGCCCATCGCGTCCTTCACGAGCTGCTCGACCTGCGCGAGCTTCGCGGGCGGCAGCGGCTGCATCGTCACGTGGCCCTTCGCGTCGGCGACCGGCTGGTAGTTGACGACCACCGCGACCGACAGCCGCTTCACGCTGCCCATCGGCTGCTCGACGTGGCGGATCGTCTTGTCGAGTTCGTAGTTGGTGGTCGCATCCTTGCGGTCGCTGACCGGCGTCGTCTGCGGCCCGTTCTGGCCGTTGCCCGCGACGATCGGCGCGGACGCCGGCTGCGGCGGCGTGTTCGACAGCGCACCCGGCACGCCCGACGCGCCGCTCTGCGCGAGCTCGGTGGCGGTGCTGGTCTGCTGGCTGCGGATCGCGGCCTGCTGCGGCGTGCCGTTCGGGCCGTAGCTTTCCGAGGTCTGCTCCTGCCGCGAGAAGTCGAGGTCGGCGCTCACCTGCGAGCGCGCGTTGCCGGAGCCGAAGATCGGCGCGAGGATCGCGTCGATGCGCTTCTGCGTGTTGCGCTCGACCTGCTGCACGTACTTGAGCTGGCTCGCGTCGAGGCCGCTGGCCGAGGCCGGCTGGGTCAGCAGGTTGCCGTCCTGGTCGACGATCGTGACGTTCTTCGCGGGCATGTCGGGCACGCCGGACGACACCATCCGCGTGATCGCCTGCACCTGGCCTTCGTCGAGCACGCGGCCCGGGTAGAGGTCGACGAACACCGACGCGCTCGGCGCTTCCTTGTCGCGCACGAACACCGACGGCTTCGGGATCGCGAGATGCACGCGCGCCGCGCGCACCGCGTTGATCGATTCGATCGTGCGCTGCAGCTCGCCTTCGAGCGCGCGCTGGTAGTTGATCTGCTCGGCGAACTGGCTGATGCCGAATTTCTGGTTGTCCATCAGTTCGAAGCCGACCGAGCCGCCCTTCGGCAGCCCGAGCGCCGCCAGCTTGAGGCGGGTTTCGTGGACCTGGCTCGCCGGCACGAGGATCGCGCCGCCGGCGTCGGCGAACTTGTAGGGAACGTTTGCCTGCTGGAGCGCGGCAATGATCGCGCCGCCGTCGCGGTCGGACAGGTTGCTGTACAGCACGCGGTAGTCGGGCGCGCGGCTCCACAGCACGAGCGCGACGATCACGGCGACCGCGAACGCGGCGGCGATCACGAACGGCAGCTTCGGGTTGCCGCGCATCCGCGCGATGCCCGGAATCCGTTCAGCGAAGCCGCCGAGCCCGAAATCCACGCTCGCGCCGCCCGCGCCCGGCAGCGCGGCGGCCGCGCCGGTAGCCGGACTGGCGAGGCCCGTGCGGGCGTCGGGGTTGATCAGCGAATTTGCCTGCGAATCCATGCGTCGAGGTTCTCCGGAGCGGGACGACTGAGCCGCTCGGACGAGCGGGCGGACAATGACACGATGCGATTATCAGGACGACGGCCCTGATCCGATCGGCCGAAAAGAGCCGGGTTTCCCCCGTACTTTCACGGCTTTGCCGGACGGTGCGCTGCTATGCTTTTTCGCGATCCGGCAAGGCGGGCGAGCGCGACAGGCGCCGGCGGCCCGCCCGGCCTGGCCCGTACGGGCCCTTTATTTGGATGGGGAAACGGCATGACGACGAACGTCGGCGGAATCGGTTCGGTGTTGCAACAGATGCAGGCGATGGCGGCGCAGGCGGCCGGCGGCACGTCCAGCCCGACCGCGGCGCTGGCCGGTTCCGGCGCGGCGACGGCCGGCACGTTCGCGAGCGCGATGAAGGCGTCGCTCGACAAGATCGGCGGCGACCAGCAGCGCGCGCTCGGCGAGGCGCATGCGTTCGAGGTCGGCGCGGCGAACGTGTCGCTGAACGACGTGATGGTCGACATGCAGAAAGCCAACATCGGCTTCCAGTTCGGGCTGCAGGTCCGCAACCGGCTCGTCAGCGCGTACAACGAAATCGCGCAGCTGCCGGTCTGACGCGGGCCGCCGCGGCCCGTCCGACTCCATCAGGTTTGCCTAAAGCTTTTAATTTCCTTTCCGATAACTTCGGGAAACAGGCCGCGCCATACGCGCTGGCCATCCAGAACCACCGCATCAACAAGGAGAAGCGCATGTTTTCCCCAGGAAACGCTGGAGCTAATGCGTACGCGCGCGTCGGCGTCGAGACGGGGGTGATGGGCGCGTCACCGCATCGACTGATCGCCATGCTTTACCAGGGCGCGCGGCAGGCCATCGCGCTCGCGCGCATGCACCTGCAGCAGGGCAACATTGCCGCCCGCGGCGAGGCGATCGGCAAGGCGATCCGGATCGTCGAGAGCGGCCTGCAGACCTCGCTGAACCGCGACCAGGGCGGCGAGATCGCCGGGCGCCTCGATGCGCTGTACGGCTACATCGGCCGGCGCCTGCTGGAAGCGAACATGAAGGGCAGCGAGGCGATCCTGGTCGAGGTCGACGGGCTGCTCGCGACGCTTGAGGAGGCGTGGACGGGCATCGGCCCGGAAGTCGCCCGGATTGCCGCGCAACAGGCGGACCTGCCGCGATGAACCGCAAGGACGAATACTTCGCGCGCTACGAGGCGATCGCGGACGTGTCCGGCCAGATGCTGCGCGCCGCGCGCGCTTCCGACTGGAGCACGCTGTCGGCGCTGCAGGAGGTGTACCTGCAGCTCGTCGACGGGCTGAAGGACGCCGGGGTGGGCGTCGTGCTCGACGAGGCCGAACTCGGCCGCAAGCTCGAGCTGATCCGCCGGATTCTCGCCGACGACGCCGCGATCCGCGATCTCGCCAGCCCGGAAATCGCCCGGCTGTCTGCGCTGTTCGAGACGCGCCGCTCGACGAAGGTGCTGACCGACCTGTACCGGGCGCGCCGCTGACGGCCCGGCGGCGCGGAATCCGCGTCGCGCGTGGCCCCGGCGACGGCGCCGATTCCCGAATCCGCATCTTCCGGATGCGCATCGATGTTGCTGAGGTGAGCAGGCTCCGATCATGACCGGTATCGACTCCGTAGCCGCCGCGATGCTGGCGAGCCGCCTCGACAGCCTGCTGAACGGCGTCGTGACGCCGCCGGCCGGCGGCGCGGCGACGGCGCAGGTCGGCACGTCGGCCACCGGCGCGTCGCTGGCGCCTGCGACGCCTCCGCCCGCCGCCCCGCCGCCGCAAGCTTCCGCGCAGACGGCGCTGTCCGAGGTCGGGCTCACGCTCGACGCGATCTCGCGGTTCGGCGGCGACGCCACGCGGGCGGTCGTCGGACGCGCGCCGCTGCTCGCCGATCCGACCGTGCTGCTGACCGCTTCGGCCGCGCCGGCGCCCGGCGCCGCGCCGCAGGACGCGTCGCGCGCGGCGGCGTCCCAGGCCGCGGCAGCCGCGCGCGACGCAACGGCCGCCGCGCCGGTCGTCGCGCTGCGCGCCGCGCTCGCGCAGGCCGTGAGCGAAAGCGGCCTGTTCTACGAATCCCATCTTGCCCAATGGCTGGCCGGGCAGCGGCCGCTCGCCGCGCTCGAGCGCGAGCCGCAGGCGCGCCTGCCGGCCACGCCGCAACCCGCCGGCGGAAACCCGAATCCACCCCCGTCGCCGGACAGCACGCTCGACGCACTGCTCGACGCCCGCCTGCCGCTGCCGTCGGCGGCGCCTCGCGCGGCGGGCCAGCCAGGGCCGGGCACGCCGCCCGGCGCGGCGCCGCATGCGAGTGCCGCGCTGCCGGCCCGCGACTTCCTCGGGCCCGATACGCCGCTGCCGCGCGCCGCCGGCGGCACGGACTCGCGCCAGGACACCCAGGAATCCCACTGGACGCCCGCGCGCGCGGCGCTCGCCGGCGCGTCGTCGGCCGATGCGCAGGCGAGCGCGCAGCCGCCGGTGCATCCGGCCGCCGTGCCGCTGGTGCGCCAGCAGCTCGACGTGCTCGCGACCGACCAGTTCCGCTGGATCGGCGAAGCGTGGCCCGGCGCGCGGCTCGACTGGACGATCGAGCCCGACGGCTCGGGCGGGCATGCGCCGCGCGACGACGCGGGCGACGGCATCGCGTGGCGGACCCGGCTCACGCTGATGCTGCCGACGCTCGGCACGGTCGATGCGGAGCTGGTGCTGAACGGCGAGCAGCTCGTCGCCCGGCTGCGGGCGAACCAGGCCGGCGCGGGCCGCCTGGTCCGGCATGAAGCCGCGCTGCGGCAGCGGCTGGAGGCGTCGGGGCTGCAGCTCGGCGGGCTGTCGATCCGCGCGGTGGACAGCACGCCGGACGGGTTCGACGCGTTTGCCGCGAAGGCCGCCGCGGCCGCGTATGCGCGCGGTGTGGCCGACGAGGTGGTCGACGCGGGCCACCCCGACGAACGGGGGCCACGATGAGCGGACCATCCCGCAAGGGCGCGGCCGCGCTCGTCTACGACGCGAAGGGCGGCGATGCCGCGCCGCGCGTGATCGCGAAGGGCTACGGCGTGCTCGCCGAGATGATCGTCGCGCGCGCCCGCGATGCCGGGCTCTACGTGCATACCGCGCCGGAAATGGTGTCGTTGCTGATGCAGGTCGATCTCGACGATCGCATTCCGCCGCAGCTGTATCAGGCGGTTGCCGACCTGCTGGCCTGGCTGTACGCACTCGAGCGTGCCGACGGCGCGGCGGCGGACGGCGCGCCGCCGTTTCCGCTCCCGCCGCTGCGCTGAGCGCGGACGGCGCCGACGCGCCGCGGCGATTGAGCGCGGCCGCAATTTATGTAATGATATCCATTCTCATTTCATGTCCGCCGGGCGGCGCGCGATGCCAGCGCGCCGCCCGTTGTTTTGAACGAATGGAATTCCTCGCGTGAACGCGCCCGAAACGATCGACAAGCCCCGTGCGGGCGTCACCGTGCTGCACCCGGCGGCACGCCATCTCACCGACGACGAGCTCGCCGCGCGCCGCCAGCGTTCGCGCCGCGCGACCTTCATCAAGTGGCTGCGCAAGGTGCACGGCTGGGTCGGCCTGTGGGGCGCGGTGCTCGGCCTGCTGTTCGGCGTGACGGGCGTGGTGCTCAACCATCGCGCGCCGCCGCTGAAGATCCCGACCGGCGAGCCGCAGGTCGAGGAACTGCAGCTCGCGCTGCCGAACCCGGTGCCGGCGACCCCCGCCGCGATGACGAAGTGGCTCGCGCGCGAGCTGCATTTCGACGGGCGCCCGGGCCGGGTGCGCAAGGAGCCCGCGCAGCCGGTCGCATGGGGCGACAAGCGCGTGCTGCAGCCCGAGCACTGGCAGTTCGGCCTGTTCGGGCCGCAGCACAACCTGCAGGCCGAATACTGGGTGGGCAACGGCTACGTGTCGGTGAAGCGCACCGGCAACTCGTTCATGACGACGCTGAACAACCTGCATCGCGGCGTCGGCATGAACCTCGGCTGGGTGCTGCTGATGGACACGATCGCGGGGTCGCTGATCCTGCTGTCGCTGACGGGCGTCCTGCTGTGGACGGAGCTGAACAAGCGCCGCACCGTCGGCGTGGTGCTGGTGGCCGGCTCGGTCGCCGCGGCGCTCGTCGCGGGCCTCGCCTGATGGCCTGACGCCCTGGCGCCTGCGGCTCAGACGCCGCAGGCCTCGCCGCCGCGCGCCGCGATCTCGCGCGCGGCCTTCGCGCCCTCGACCTGCAGGATCGTCGGCAGCGATACGTTGTTCTTCGCGGCCGTGACCTCGGCGAGGATCGAGATCGCGATTTCCGGCGGCGTGCGGCTGCCGATGTAGATGCCGGCCGGCCCGTGCAGCCGCGCCAGTTCCGTTTCGTTCAGGTCGAATTCGCGCAGCCGCTCGCGGCGCGCCGCGTTGTTGCGCCGCGAGCCGAGCGCGCCGACGTAGAACGCGGGCGTCTTCAGCGCCTCCATCAGCGCGAGATCGTCGAGCTTCGGGTCGTGCGTGAGCGCGATCACCGCCGAGCGCGCGTCGAGCTTCATCTCGAGCACCGTGTCGTCGGGCATCGTGTGCACGACCCGCGTGCCCGGCACGTCCCACGCATCCGTGTATTCCTCGCGCGGATCGCACACCGTCACCTGGTAGTCGAGCCCGACCGCGATCTGGCACAGATAGCGCGACAGCTGCCCTGCGCCGATCACGAGCATCCGGTAGCGCGGGCCGTGGATCGTCACGAGCCGTTCGCCGTCGAACGCGATGCCGTCGGTCGCCTGAGCCGGCGACAGCGACGCGCGGCCGGTCGCGAGCGTCATCGTGCGGGTGACGAGGTGGCCGGCCTCGACCTGCGCGCACAGCGCGGCGATGCCGCTGTCGCGCGTCAGCGGCTCCATCACGAGCTGGATCGTGCCGCCGCAGGGCAGCCCGAAGCGGTGCGCCTCCTCGGCCGTCACGCCGTACTTCACGCTTTCCGGCCGCGCGTCGGCGGCGATGCCGCTCGCGTGCACGCGGGCGATCAGGTCGTCCTCGATGCAGCCGCCCGACACCGAGCCGACGACGAGCCCGTCGTCGCGTACCGCGAGCATCGCGCCTTCGGGGCGCGGCGACGAGCCCCACGTCTTCACGACCGTGACGAGCAGCACGCGGCGGCCTTCTTCGATCCAGCGCGCGCTGGTTTTCAATACATCGAGATCGACGCTTTCCATCATCTGTTTCCTGTTGCTGGACGGTCCCGCCGGTGCGGGCCGCCGTTCGATGGCGGGATTATGAACCGCGCGGCGTGAGCGTGCAGGTGCCACGCGGCTCGGCCGGGCGAATCCGGAGGAATGGGCAAGACTTCGCGACGATCGGATAGAAATCGAGCGCGGGAACGACGCGGCGGGCGGATGTGCCGCGGGCGCGGCAGCGGATTGCGGCGGGGAAGGGCGCGCCGCGCGCAGGGCCGGCATTCGGCCCTGCGGGGCGTCGCACCGATGCGCGCGGCGGGCGCGCGCATCGGCGGCGTTCAGTGCACTTCGTGACCGTGCGCGAGCTTCGAATGACGCCGCGAGTACGCGAAGTAGATCACGAGACCGATCACGAGCCACGCGCCGAACGCGACCCAGGTGATCGGCTTCAGGTTGAGCATCAGGAACAGGCACGCGCCGACCGCGAGGATCGGCACGACCGGCACGCCGGGGCAGCGGAACGCGCGCGGCAGCTCCGGGTGCGTGCGGCGCAGCACGAGCACCGCGATCGACACCATCGAGAACGCGGCGAGCGTGCCGATGTTGATCAGCTCGGCGAGCACGTTGAGCGGCACCAGCGCGGCGATCAGGCCGAAGAACAGGCCGACGAGCCAGGTCGTCAGGAACGGCGTCGCGTAGCGCGGGTGCACGCGCGACAGGATCCCCGGCAGCAGGCCGTCGCGCGACATCGCGAAGATCACGCGCGTCTGGCCGTAGCTCATCACGAGGATCACGGTCAGCATGCCGAGCACCGCGCCGAGATCGATGAAGCCCGCGACCCACTTCTCGCCGGCGACCTGCAGCGCGTACGAGATCGGGTGCGAGATGTTCGCGTACTGGGCCGACGGCACGATGCCGGTGGCGACTGCCGCGACCGTCACGTACAGCACCGCGCACACCGCGAGCGACGCGATGATGCCGATCGGCAGGTCGCGCTTCGGATTCTTCACTTCCTCGGCCGCCGACGACACCGCGTCGAAGCCGATGAACGCGAAGAACATCACGGCCGCCGCGCCGAACACGCCGTTCCAGCCGTGCGGCATGAACGGCTTCCAGTTCGCGGGCGTCACGTGGAAGACGCCCACCGCGATCACGAGCAGCACCACCGACACCTTGATGAACACCATGATGTTGTTGATGCGGGTCGATTCGCGGATGCCGATCGACAGCAGCGTCGTGATCACGAGCATCACGAGGAAGGCCGGCAGGTCGAACCACGTGACGACGCCCGGCACCGCGCCGGGCGCGGCGCTCAGCACGGTCGGCAGCGACACGCCGAAGCCCTGCAGCAGCGACTGCAGGTAGCCCGACCAGCCGACCGACACGGCCGACGCGGCGAGCCCGTATTCGAGCATCAGGTCCCAGCCGATGATCCAGGCGACGAGTTCGCCGAGGGTCGCGTACGAATACGTGTAGATCGAGCCGGCGACCGGAATCGTCGACGCGAATTCGGCATACGACAGCGCGGCGAGACCGCAGGCGATGGCGGCGATCACGAACGACAGCATCAGCGCGGGGCCGGCCTGCACGGCGCCGGTGCCGGTCAGCACGAAGATCCCGGTGCCGATGATGGCGCCGATACCGAGGAAGGTGAGGTCGATCGCGCCAAGCGCTTTCTTGAGCCCGGCGGCGTGCGCGCCGGCGATCATGCGATCGACGTTTTTCTTGCGGAAGAGGGACATTGCGGATGGAGCGCCGGCGCGCGCGGGCGCGTCGCGTCGACAGAGTGAAAAACCTGAAATTTTAACCGATCTGCTGGAAACGACCCGCCGCGGTGCAGCACCGGACGGCGGAATCGTCAGGCAAAACAAGCGCTTGGGCACGCCGGCCGGCGTGCCGGTGTGCGCGTCAGGCGCCGGGCACGGGCGCCATGTCGACGAGCCGGTTGCTCATCACGTAGAAGGTCAGCTCCGCGTTGTTCGACAGCCGCATCTTCTCGAGCAGCCGCGTGCGGTAGACGCTCACCGTCTTCACCGACAGCGACAGCGTGTGCGCGATGTCGGTGAGCCGCTTGCCGGACGCGAGCATGCACAGCGTCTGGTATTCGCGGTCCGACAGCTTCTCGTGCGGCAGCGGTTCGTTCTCGAACGACACGTATTCGGCGAGCGCCTCGGCCATCGCCGGGCTCACGTACTTGCGGCCCGCGGCGACTTGCTGGATCGCGGAAATCATCTGCGCGGCGTTCACCGTCTTCGACAGGTAGCCGGCCGCGCCCGCCTTCAGCGCGCGCACCGCGTACTGATCCTCGCGGTACATCGAGAACATCAGCACCGGCGTGCGCGACAGCTTGCGCTTGAGGCGCTTGAGCACCTCGATGCCGTTCATGTCGGTGAGCGAGATGTCGAGCAGGATCACGTCGAATTCGCGTTTGTCGACGGCCGCCATCGCTTCGCCGCCGGTTTCCGCCTCGGTGACTTCCCGGGCGATCCCGCGGTCGATCAGCAGCTGGCGAATGCCTTGCCGGACGATCGCGTGGTCGTCCACGAGCAGGATATGCAGGCTCATGGCGACCTCACGAAAGCGATGCGCGGCGGGCCGTTGCCGGCGCCGCGAACAGGGCATCCCACGCGAAGCGTGCGGCGAGCCGGGTGCCGCGGCCGGTGGCCGGCTCGCTCAGCTCGAAGCCGCCGCCGAACGCCTCGCAGCGCGCGCGCATGCCGGCGAGGCCATAGCCGTGGCGGTGCGCGCGGGAGAAACCGGTCCCATCATCGGTAACGATCAGCGACAGGAAGGCGCCGTCCGCTTCGATCCGCACATCGGCCGACGTCGCGCGTGCGTGCTTCGCGACATTCGACAGCGCTTCCTGCGCGACGCGGAAGATCGCGAGCGCGCCGGGGCCCGCGAGCTGCGGCAGGCGCGCGTCGGCGGCGCACACGAAGCTCGTGCGCAGGCCGCTGCGCTCCGCGTAGCTGGCAACCCACGCCGACAGCGCGCCGACGAGGCCGCCGTCGAGCGCCGGCGTGTCCTGCTCGTCGATCAGCCGGCGGTTCGCGTCGGTCGCCGCGTCGAGTGCGCGCAGCGCGAGGTCGAGTGCGCGGCGGCAGCCTTCGGGTGCGTCGGCGGGCAGCCAGGTATCGACGTTCGCGAGCGCGAAACGCGCGGCGGTGAGTTCGGCGCCGAGCCCGTCGTGCAGCTCGCCGGCCAGATGGCGGCGGGCCGCTTCGTCGGCGGCCAGCAGGGCGGTGGACAGTTCGGCAATCCGCGCGTCGAGCGCGTCGCGGCTCGTGGCGGTCGTGAGGCGGGACCGGGTGGTGGAGGGGGCACATGCCGGCGCAGGCTGCTGCGACGGGAACGGGGCGTGGGCGCCTTCGGGCGCGTTAAGCGACGTATCCATGACTCTCCCTGTTGTCAGAAAGCGATTCAGACGCCGATCGGCGGCGCGTGCCGGAGGCTGCTTCGAGGGCGGCCTCCTAGTCGGCAATTGTCACGCACCAGGGTAACAAAATTTACATCTTGTAACACATTGATCCGACCCTTCAGTGCGCGTCCGGATTACAGCCGCGCGCCGCGCATCATATCTCAAAATTTCGCGAAAGGTCATAGCGGACGGCCATTTAAGGGTAAATGTGAATAATCCGACCGAACCTGTTGTAGGAAAAACACTGACACGCGAGCGCGGGGTTGCGCCGTATCCAAATGTAACTATTTGAGATTAGATCCTCGTCGATTGTTACGAATTAGCCAAGTACCTCCGCAAAAAAAAACCGGAGCTTTCGCTCCGGTTCTTGATGATGCACAAATTTCGGGGGCGGATCAGTCGACGAACGCGCGCTCGATCACGTAGTGGCCCGGCGCGCTGTTCTTGCCTTCGACGAGGCCGGCCTGCTTCAGCAGGTCGGTCGTGTCCTTCAGCATCGCGGTGCTGCCGCACAGCATCACGCGGTCGTGTTCCGGCGAGAACGGCGGCACGTCGAGATCGGTGAACAGCTTGCCCGTCGCGATCAGGTCGGTGATCCGGCCTTCGTTCTCGAACTCCTCGCGGGTGACCGTCGGGTAGTAGACGAGCTTGTCCTTGATGATGTCGCCGAGGTACTCGTGGCCCGGCAGGTCGTGCTTGATGTAGTCCATGTACGCGAGCTCGCCCTTCAGGCGGCAGGTGTGCGTCAGGATGACCTTGTCGAAGCGTTCGTAGATGTCCGGATCGCGGATGATCGACATGAACGGCGCGAGGCCCGTGCCCGTCGACAGCATCCACAGCGTCTTGCCGGGCAGCAGGTTGTCGGCGACGAGCGTGCCGGTCGGCTTCTTGCCGATCAGCACCGTGTCGCCCACCTTCAGGTGCTGCAGGCGCGACGTCAGCGGGCCGTTCTGGACCTTGATGCTGAAGAACTCGAGGTGCTCCTCGTAGTTCGGGCTGACGATGCTGTAGGCGCGTGCGAGCGGCTTGCCGTCGACCTCGAGGCCGACCATCGTGAATTCGCCGTTGTTGAAGCGCAGGCTCGGCTCACGGCTGCAGGTGAAGCTGAAAAGCGTGTCGGTCCAGTGGTGGACGGATTGGACGGTGGCGGTGTCGTATTTGCTCATGGCTTTGAAAACGGACGCGCGTCGCGGACGCGTGTAACGGGCGAAAAACGAGGGCGTCGGCCCGATCAGCGGATCGGCCGGCGGCGCGCCGAACACGCGCCTTCTCTGTGTCAGACGATCAGAGAACTGTTTATTTTACCCTGCTTGCGTGCTTCGCGTGCTTGACCGGGGCCGATGCGCGGATTTCGCGCAACGTTTCATTTCAAAATGCTTTCAGCGATCGGCGGCGAGCTTCGCGCCGAGGCCGACGAGCGCGGCACCGCACAGCGCGTCGAGCGGGCGGCGCACGTGCCGGTAGCCGCGCTGCGCGCGCGGGCTCGCGAACAGGTACGCGACGCTGCAATACCAGCCGATCGACATCGAGCCGATCGTCAGCAGCGCCGCGCCGTCGAACCACAGCGGCACGTGCGCGGGCAGCATCGCCGCGAACACGCTGGTCCAGAACGCGCACGACTTCGGGTTCGTCAGGCAGGTGAACAGCCCCGTGCGGTACGCGCGCAGGTAGTCGCGCGCCTGCGGCGCGGGCAGCGCGGCCGATACCGTATCGGCGGCGGCCGGGGCCGGATCGCGCCGCGTGCTCGAACGCAGCAGCTTGCAGCCGAAATAGACGAGGTACACGGCGCCGCCGATCCGGATCGTCTCGTACAGCCATTCGACCTGGTGCAGCACGGCCGCGAGGCCGAGCATCGCGAGCGTCGCCCAGGTGACCGACGCGGTGCCGACGCCGAGCGCCGACACGGCGCCGAGGCTGCGCCGGCCGGCGAGCGACAGCTGCGAAATCATGAAGATGTTGGGCCCGGGCGTGACGAGCGCGACGAGGTAGACGGCGGCGATTTGCAGCAGGATCGGCAGGTAGCTCATGGCGGCGCGGGCGTGGGACGGGGCAAGCCGCTACTGTAGCGCGACCCGGGCCGCGCCGGCGCGCTCACCGCGGGTCGAGCCGCAGGCGGGCGATGTACGGCAGGTGGTCCGACAGCCATGCGGTTTCGCCGGACGGCGCGCTCCATTCGAGCGGTGTGAGCCCGCGCACGAACATCTTGTCGAGCGCGAGCGCCGGCGAGAACGCGGGAAACGTGCGCCCCGATTCGCCGAGCAGCGTCGCGACCTCGGACAGGCCGATCTCGGCGAACAGCGGGATCGAGTCGTTGCGCCAGTCGTTGAAGTCGCCGGCGAGCACGAGCGGGCCGTCCTTCGCGTTGCGCACGATCCAGTGCGCGATCCAGTGCATCTGGCGCAGCCGCGCCGCGCGCGTGAGCGCGAGATGCGCGCACAGCAGCGTGACCGGGCGGGACCCGGCGAGCGTCGCGCGCGCCACCAGCAGGCCGCGCCGCTCGAAGCGGTGCGCGGAGATGTCCCAGCGGCCGCCGAGGTCGAGCGGGTGCGGCGACAGGATCGCGTTGCCGTGCCGCCAGGACGGCTTGAACACGTTCGGGCCGAGCGCGATCTGCCAGTCGAGCGATTGCGCGATCTCGGTCGCCTGGCAGTGCCAGACGTCGTCGTACGCGTCGTCCATCTGCGTGCCGAAGCCGGGTGCGAGCACGGGCCGCGGCATCCGGCGCGCCATCGCTTCCTGCAGGAAATACACGTCGGCGTGGGTCGACTGCATCCAGTTGCGCATCGCGTTCCACGCGGTGAAGCCGAGCGGCGAGCGGCCCTTGTGCAGGTTCCAGCTGACCGCGGTGAGTTCGTCGGGGGCCGCGTGCGGCTCGGCGAACGGCAAGGACAAGGCGTCGGCGGACATGGCGGCTCAGTCCTTCGCGAGGTGCGCGCGCACGCGATATACGAGGTGCGGGTGTTGCTCGACGAGCGTCCAGTCGGTCCACGCATCGCCGGCGACCGACAGCCCCGGATGGCTGGCGACGATCTGTCGCGGCGAATTCGGCAGGCACGGGTCGGCCGGCTTCGCGTGGGTATCGTCGAGGGTCTCCTGCACGTCGAGCGCGAGCGAGATCGTGCTCGCATCGGCGGCGAGCGGCGCGACGGTGACGGTGCGCGAGCGCTCGACCGGCACGACGCGCGCCTTGTCGCCGCAGCCGACGGGCACGGCGGACGGATAGCGATGGGTGTCGGTGCGGGTCTGACCCACGGTGGTGTGCTGCTGGAACGTGTCGATCGTCTGGCCGTCGCTCACCACCTGGATCTCCCATGCGACGACCGCCGGCGCGGGGCTCTGCGCATGGGCGGCGAGCGCGGCGCTTGCCAGCAGGACGGCCAGGCCGTGTTTCAGCATGAAGCCTCTCCGGAGTCACGGTGTTGCGGGAAACGGACGCCCATCTTACGCCCGATCGGCATCGGCGACGATGCGACAGGATGCGCGGCAACGGTTGCGCCGCGCGTTGCGCCCATGCAGGAAAGGTAAGTGCCCGTCACCCGTTTTCAAGCAAAAAAACGCGTGAACTCGGCGACCGGCGCGCGCTCGGTGACGAGGCGGTTCTCGAGCGCGGACGGGTCCGCATGGCCGAGCGACATCCCGCACACGAGCTGCTCGTTGCCGGGAATGCCGAGATGCTCGGCGACGACCCGGTGGAACGGCACGAACGCGGCCTGCGGGCAGGTGTCGAGGCCGCGCGCGCGGGCGGCGGTCATCACGCCCTGCAGGAACATCCCGCAGTCGAGCCACGCGCCGTACGTCATCACGCGGTCGAGCGTGAAGAACAGCGCGACCGGCGCATCGAAGAAGCGGAAGTTGCGCGCGTGCTGCGCATGCATGCGCGCCTTCTCGTCACGGCCGATGTCCAGCAGGCTGTACAGGTCCCAGCCGACCTTGCGCCGCCGGTCGATGTACGGCGAGATCCATTCGCGCGGATAGTAGTCGTATTCGGCGACGTACTTCTCGTCGCGCGCGGGATCGTCGTAGGCCGCGCCGAGTGCATCGGCGAGCGCATCGCGCGTCGCGCCCGTCGCGACGTACACGCGCCACGGCTGGATGTTGGTGCCCGACGGCGCGCGGCTCGCCGCTTCGAGGATCGCTTCGAGCGTGTCGCGCGGTACGGGTGTCGGCAGGAACGCGCGGATCGCGCGGCGCGTGGTCAGCGCGTCGTCGACGGCGCGGATCGCGTCGGCATCGGCGCGGGCGGAAGCGGCGGGGACGGACATCGGCGTTCCTTCGAAGCGGGGGGCGGGAGGCGGCCGCCCGCGCCGTCGGCGGGGCCGGCGCGGCGGCCGGCAATCCGTCGATGATACGCCGCGCCGCGCGGGCGTGCAGCGCGCGCGGCCTGTTAGCAGCACACGCGCGTGGCTGCTTGCTTGCACTGGTGTGTCGGCCCGCTACACTGAAATCGAAAGGGTCTGATGGTGCGGTACGCAAGCGGGCAGCGAGGTTGGTATGACGACGGCGATGGTGAAGCAGGAACTGGCGGTGGCGTCCTTCAGCACGGTGTACGACCTCGATCAGGTCGAGACGGCGCTGAACGATCTGAACGAAGGCGCGAGCGACGCACTGCGCGCCACTTACGAGCGGATGCTGAAGACCGGCAATCTGCGTTTTTGCGTGAAGCCGAACCGGATGCCGTCGTTCGACGCGCTCGGCGAGGTGCTGCCGAATTTCGTCGAGCCGCTCGACGACGTGCGCAAGCAGGTCGCGCTGTGCCTCGAGACCGACGACCGGCTCGAACTGATGCCGATCCTGCTGCTCGGCCCGCCGGGCATCGGCAAGACGCATTTCGCGAAGGCGCTCGCGCAACTGCTGGGCACGTCGTATCACTACGTGCCGATGAGTTCGCTGACCGCGGGCTGGATCCTGTCGGGCGCGTCGTCGCAATGGAAGAACGCGAAGCCGGGCAAGGTGTTCGACGCGCTCGTGAACGGCAGCTACGCGAACCCGGTGATCGCGGTCGACGAGATCGACAAGGCGGGCAGCGATGCGCAATACGATCCGCTCGGCGCGCTGTATGCGCTGCTCGAGCACGATACCGCGCGCGTGTTCGTCGACGAATTCGCCGAGGTGCCGATCGATGCGGGCAACGTGATCTGGGTGGCGACCGCCAACGATGCGCAGGCGATTCCGGAGCCGCTGCTCAACCGGATGAACATCTACGAAATCGCCCCGCCCGACGCGGCCGGCGCGCGCCGCATCGCGCAGACGATTTACGACGAGATCCGCACGTCGCACGCGTGGGGCCGGCGGTTCCCGGCGACGCTCGGCGACGACGCGCTCGACGTGCTCGCCGCGACGCCGCCGCGCACGATGCGGCGCGCGCTGCTGCATGCGTTCGGCGCCGCGCGTCTCGACGGGCGCGATGCGATCGAGCCGCGCGACATCCGCGCGGACGAAGGGGCGGCGAAGCGCCGCCCGATCGGGTTCTGACACTCGGGAGCGCGGCGACCGGCGGCGCGGGATCGGCGAGAAACATCCGGCTACACATGTGTCCTGCATGCGTGCCGGCCGGGACGTACAATCGTCTTCTCTCCCTCGACGCGATAACGACGCGAAAAGCCATGGAGCAGATGGATTGTGTGGTGATCGGCGCGGGCGTCGTCGGCCTCGCGATCGCCCGCGAACTCGCCGCACGCGGCCGCGACACGCTCGTGCTCGAGGCGGCCGACGCGATCGGCACCGGCACGAGCGCGCGCAACAGCGAGGTGATCCACGCGGGCCTCTACTATCCGCGCGGCTCGCTGAAAGCGCTGTCGTGCGTGCATGGCCGCGACTTGCTGTACGAATTCTGCGAATCGCATCACGTGCCGCACCGGCGCATCGGCAAGCTGCTCGTCGCGACCTCCGCCGCGCAGGTGAAGCAGCTGAAGGCGCTCGCCGCGCGCGCCGAGGAAAACGGCGTGCTCGACCTGATGCCGCTCACGCGCGGCGAGGCGCAAACACTCGAGCCCGAGCTCGAATGCGTCGAGGCGCTGTTCTCGCCGAGCACCGGCATCGTCGATTCGCATCAGCTGATGCTCGCGCTGCTCGGCGACGCCGAACGCGACGGCGCCGTCTGCGTGCTGAAATCCCCGGTCGAATCGATCGACGTGCTGCGCGCAGAGCGCTTCGTCGTGCGCACCGGCGGCGACGCGCCGGCCGAGTTCGAGGCGGCCTGCGTGATCAACAGCGCGGGCCTCGGCGCGCAGGCGCTCGCGCGCCGCACGCGCGGCCTCGATCCGCGCTGGGTGCCGCCGCTGTATCTCGCGCGCGGCAACTACTTCAGCCTGTCCGGCCGCGCGCCGTTCTCGCACCTCGTTTATCCGCTGCCGGACCGCGCGGGGCTCGGCATTCACCAGACGCTGGACCTCGCCGGGCAGGCGCGCTTCGGCCCGGACGTCGAGTGGATCGACACGCTGCGCTACGACGTCGATCCGGCGCGCGCGGACGCGTTCTACGCGTCGATCCGCGCGTACTGGCCGGCGCTGCCGGACGGCGCGCTGCAGCCGGCCTATGCGGGCATCCGCCCGAAGGTCGCGGGGCCGGGCGAGGCGCCTGCCGATTTCATCGTGCAGGGCGCGGCGCAGCACGGCGTGCGCGGCCTCGTGAACCTGTTCGGCATCGAGTCGCCGGGGCTCACCGCGGCGCTCGCGCTCGCGCAACGGATCGGCGAGATGACCGCGTACGGGTGACGTGGGGCGGCGACGGGCGGCGCGTGGCGATCGGCGAAACCAGCCGTGTTAATTCTTTTATCTCCGGCATTTCGGGCCGCACATTCCCGTGCTTGAGCGTTATGCTGTCGGACGGCTGTCGCCAGAACAGCTTTCAAACTTATAACGTTGGAGCGAGTCCTCATGAATACATCCCGTCGCAGTTTCCTGATCACGAGCGTCGCCGCCGTGTCCGCCGTCGCGCTGTCGTCGCGCGAAGCGCTGGCCGCCGACCTGCCGATGCTCGCCGAAAGCGATCCGACCGCGCAGGCGCTCGGCTACAAGGCGGACGCCACCAAGGTCGACAAGGCGAAGTATGCGAAGTACGCAGCGGGCCAGGACTGCGCGGCCTGCATGCTGTACCAGGGCAAGCCGGGCTCGGCCTCGGGCCCGTGCGGCGCGTTCCCGGGCAAGCAGGTGTCGGCCAAGGGCTGGTGCAGCGCGTTCGCGAAGAAGGCGTGACGCCCGCGCGGCATCGTGCGGTGCCGCAATCGCGAGAAAACAGGGAAACGCCCGCCATCGAAAGATGGCGGGCGTTTTTAATGCTTGAAAACGGTTCCGCACCTTTCTACACTCGCTCCAGACCGGCGCGCAGCAGCGGCACCCGCGCGGCGTACTCCGGCGCGGCGACTTCACGAGGGCGAGACACGCATGGCGACGATTGCGGGTTCAACGAAGACAGTCAGTCCGGAGCGTGCGCTGAACCGGCGCGCGGTGGTGGCGGCGGTCATCGGCAACGCGCTCGAGTGGTACGACTTCACGGTCTTCAGCTTCATGGTGGTCGTGATCGCAGAATTGTTCTTTCCGACGACCAGCGAATATTCGTCGCTGCTGCTGGCCACCGCGACGTTCGGCGTCGCGTTCTTCATGCGGCCGATCGGCGGCGTCGTGCTCGGGCTGTACGCGGATCGCGCCGGCCGCAAGGCCGCGCTGTCGCTCGTGATCCTGCTGATGACGGCCGGCCTCTTCCTGCTCGCGGTCGCGCCGCCTTACGCGGCGATCGGCATCGGCGGCCCGCTGCTGATCGTGTTCGGCCGCCTGCTGCAGGGCTTCTCCGTGGGCGGCGAATTCGGCAGCGCGACCGCGCTGCTGATCGAGGCCGCGCCGTTCTCGAAGCGCGGCTTCTACGGCAGCTGGCAGATGGCGAGCCAGGCCGCGGCGCTGCTGGCCGGCGCGCTGGTCGGCGCGGCCGTCACGCGCGGCCTCACGCCTGACGCATTGCGCGCATGGGGCTGGCGCGTGCCGTTCATCCTCGGGCTCGCGATCGGCCCGATCGGCTTCTACATCCGCCGTCACCTCGCCGATTCCGAGGCGTTCCTGCATGCGCAGCAGAGCGCGCGCCGCGCCGCGCTCGGCGACGTGTTCACGCGCCACGCGCGCGAAGTGCTGTGCGGGCTCGGCGCGGTGATCGCGCTGACGGTGACGATCTACGTGCTGATCAGCTACCTGCCGACCTTCGCGGTGAAGCAGCTGAAGCTGCCGTACGCGCAGTCGTTCTACGCGGTGATCGTCGGCAACCTGCTGCTCGTCGTGCTGTCGCCGGTTGCGGGCGCGTGGTCGGACCGCATCGGCCGCAAGGGGCTGTCGCTGTGGTCGCTCGTGCTGACGCTTGCGCTGATCCATCCGCTGTTCGTGTGGCTCGACGCCGCGCCGAGCATCGCGCGGCTGATCGTCGTGCAGGCGGTGCTGTCGGTGACGCTCGCGGGCTACTACGGGCCGTTCGGCGCGATGATCGCCGAGCTGTTTCCCGCCAACGTGCGCTCGACCGGGCTGTCGATCGCGTACAACGTCGCGGTGATGCTGTTTGGCGGATTCGGACAGTTCATCGTCACGTGGCTGATCAAGGTCACCGGCTCGCCGTTCGCGCCGACCTGGTACGTGATGGCGGGGCTCGCGCTGTCGATCGTCGCGGTCGCGTTCGTGCCGGCGCGCAACGCGGATCTCGACGCCCGCGCGTGAGCGTTGCGCCCGTTCGTCGCAGCGCGGAAAGTGTTTAGTTGCAGAGGGAAACACGCGCCGGATGATCGAAACCGCCGCTCGCGCGAGGGCCGGCGCCTGTCATGCGCCGGAATCATCCGCCGCCAGCCGCGCCGGCGCACGTAGAAGAGTTTTTTCTCCAGCTTGTTGCAGAATCACTAGCTCAAGTAATATCCGCGTACCCGGCCCCCGGAGGGCCGGTTCCGATCTGGAGACCTGGAGGAAACATGGAATACAACCGTCTGTTGCACACCCTGCGTGTTACCGCCATGGCAGGCGTGGCAGCGGCATCGTTCGGCGTCGCGGGCTCTGCATTCGCACAGATCCCGAACAAAACGCTCGTCTACTGCTCAGAAGGCAGCCCGGCGGGCTTCGATTCCGCGCAATACACGACCGGCGTCGATTTCACCGCCGCCACGTTCACCGTCTATAACCGTCTCGTCGAATTCGAACGCGGCGGCACGAAGGTCGAACCCGGCCTCGCCGAAAAATGGGATGTGTCCCCGGATGGCAAGGTCTACACCTTCCACCTGCGCCACGGCGTCAAGTTCCACACGACCGAGTACTTCAAGCCGACCCGCGAATTCAACGCGGACGACATCTTGTTCACGTTCGAGCGCATGCTCGACCCGAACCAGCCGTTCCGCAAGGCCTACCCGGTGTCGTTCCCGTACTTCACCGACATGGGCCTCGACAAGCTGATCACGAAGATCGAGAAGGTCGACCCGTACACCGTGAAGTTCACGCTGTCGGAACCGAACGCGCCGTTCATCCAGAACCTGGCGATGGAGTACGCGTCGATCCTGTCGGGAGAATACGCGGACCAGCTGATGAAGACCGGCAAGTCCGCCGACATCAACCAGAAGCCGGTCGGCACGGGCCCGTTCATCTTCCGCAGCTACACGAAGGACGCGACGATCCGCTTCGACGGCAATCCTGACTACTGGAAGAAGGGCGAAGTGAAGATCGCGAAGCTGATCTTCTCGATCACCCCCGATCCGGGCGTGCGCGTGCAGAAGGTCAAGCGCAACGAGTGCCAGGTGATGAGCTACCCGCGCCCGGCCGACATCGCGACGCTGAAGGCCGATGCGAACGTCGACATGCCGTCGCAGGCGGGCTTCAACCTCGGCTACCTCGCGTACAACGTCGAGCACAAGCCGATGGACAAGCTCGAGGTGCGCCAGGCGCTCGACCTCGCGATCAACAAGAAGGCGATTCTCGAGTCCGTGTACCAGGGCGCCGGCCAGGCCGCTTCCGCGCCGATGCCGCCGACGCAATGGTCGTACGACAAGAACCTGAAGATGCCGGCGTACGACACCGCGAAGGCGAAGGCGCTGCTGGCGAAGGCGGGCTTCCCGAACGGCTTCGAGATCACGCTGTGGGCAATGCCGGTGCAGCGCCCGTACAACCCGAACGCACGCCTGATGGCCGAGATGATCCAGGCCGACTGGGCGAAGATCGGCGTGAAGGCGAAGATCGTCACGTACGAGTGGGGCGAGTACATCAAGCGCGCGCACGGGGGCGAGCAGGATACGATGCTGATCGGCTGGAACGGCGACAACGGCGATCCGGACAACTGGCTCGGCACGCTGCTCGGCTGCGAGGCGATCAAGGGCAACAACTTCTCGCGCTGGTGCTACAAGCCGTTCGACGAGCTGGTGCAGAAGGGCCGCACGACGAACGGGCAGGACGCGCGCACGAAGATCTACACGCAGGCGCAGCAGGTCTTCGCGCAGCAGGTGCCGTTCTCGCCGATCGCGAACTCGACCGTCTACCAGCCGGTGCGCAAGAACGTCGTCGACATGCGCATCGAGCCGCTCGGCTACGCACGCTTCGATGGTGTGAGCGTGAAGTAACGCAGCAGGCGTAAGCTGTCGAGAAAACCGAGACCGGCCTGAAATCATCCGGCGGCGAGGGGCCACGAGCCCCTCGTCGCCGGTCGCACATTTCCCACAAGAAAATACGAGACGCATCATGTTCCGATTCGTGTTGCGCCGCGTGGGCATGGTGATCCCGACCTTCATCGGCATCACCATCCTCGCGTTTGCGCTGATTCACCTGATACCGGGCGACCCCATCGAAGTGATGATGGGCGAGCGCGGCGTCGACCCCGCGATGCACGCAGAGGCGATGAAACGCCTCGGGCTCGACCTGCCGCTGCCCGTGCAGTATTTCCATTACATCGGCCGTGCGCTGTCGGGCGACCTCGGCACGTCGATCATCACCAATACGAGCGTGGCGGGCGAGTTCTTCGCGCGCTTCCCGGCGACCGTCGAGCTGTCGCTGTGCGCGCTCGTCTTCGCACTTGCCGTCGGGCTGCCGGCCGGCGTGATCGCGGCGCTGCGGCGCGGCTCGGTGGTCGACCACGGCGTGATGGGCACCGCGCTCACCGGCTACTCGATGCCGATCTTCTGGTGGGGGCTGATCCTCATCATGGTGTTTTCGTCGTATCTCGGCTGGACGCCCGTGTCGGGCCGCATCGCCGTCGAATACGAGATTCCTCACGTGACGGGCTTCATGCTGATCGACGCGCTGCTCGCACCGGACGAAGGCGCGTTCCGCTCGGCGGTGAGCCACCTGATCCTGCCGTCGATCGTGCTCGGCACGATTCCGCTCGCGGTGATCGCGCGGATGACCCGCTCGTCGATGCTCGAAGTGCTGCGCGAGGACTACATCCGCACCGCGCGCGCGAAGGGGCTGTCGCCGGTGCGCGTCGTCGTCGTGCATGCGCTGCGCAATGCGCTGATCCCGGTCGTCACCGTGATCGGCCTGCAGATCGGCACGCTGCTCGCCGGCGCGGTGCTGACCGAGACGCTGTTTTCGTGGCCCGGCGTCGGCAAGTGGCTGATCGATGCGATCGGCCGCCGCGACTACCCGGTCGTGCAGGGCGGCATCCTGCTGATCGCGACGCTCGTGATCGTCGTGAACCTGGTCGTCGACCTGCTGTACGGCGTGCTGAACCCGCGCATCCGCCACACGAGGTAAATCATGAGCAATCTGCAAAACACCTTGCCGAGCGAAACCGCGCCGGTCAGCGGCCGCACGCTCGCGCTACGCGAATTCTGGGCCAACTTCTCGCGCAACCGCGGCGCGGTCGGCGCGGGCATCGTCGTGCTCGTGCTGATCGTGGTCGCGCTGCTCGCGCCGCTCGTCGCGCCGCACAGCCCGGTCGAGCAATACCGCGATTTCGTGAAGATCCCGCCCGCGTGGCTCGAAGGCGGCAACTGGAAGTTCGTGCTCGGCACCGACGAAGCGGGCCGCGACATCCTCTCGCGGCTGATGTTCGGCGCGCGGATGTCGTTCTGGATCGGCTTCGTGTCGGTCGTGCTCGCGCTGATCCCGGGCATCGTGCTCGGGCTCGTCGCCGCGTTCTTCCAGAAATGGGCGGACACGCCGGTGATGCGCGTGATGGACGTGCTGCTCGCGCTGCCGTCGCTGCTGCTCGCGGTCGCGGTGGTCGCGATCATCGGCCCGGGCCTCACCAACACGATGTTCGCGATCGCGATCGTCGCGCTGCCCGCGTACGTGCGCCTCACGCGCGCGTCCGCGCTCGGCGAGCTGCAGAAGGAATACGTGACGGCCTCGCGCGTGGCGGGCGCCGGCACGCTGCGGCTGATGTTCTCGCAGGTGCTGCCGAACTGCACGGCGCCGCTGATCGTGCAGGCGACGCTCGGCTTCTCGTCGGCGATCCTCGACGCGGCCGCGCTCGGCTTCCTCGGCCTCGGCGTGCAGCCGCCGACCGCCGAGTGGGGCGCGATGCTGGCTTCCGCGCGCGACTACATCGACAACGCATGGTGGATCGTGACGATGCCGGGCCTGTCGATCCTGATTTCGGTGCTCGCGATCAACCTGCTCGGCGACGGGCTGCGCGACGCGCTCGATCCCAAACTGAAACGGATGGCCTGACATGAGCCAGAACCTACTGACCATCCGCAATCTCGCGGTGAATTTCAACGGCCTGCCCGCCGTCGACCGGATCAACCTGTCGATCGCGCCGGGCGAGGTAGTGGGCGTCGTCGGCGAATCGGGCTCGGGCAAGAGCGTGACGATGATGGCGCTGATGGGCCTGATCGACGCGCCGGGCAAGGTGACGGCCGACGAAGTCACGTTCAACGGCGTGGACCTGCTGAAGGCGTCGCCGAAGGCGCGGCGCAGGATCATCGGCAAGGACATCGCGATGGTGTTCCAGGACGCGCTGACGAGCCTGAACCCGAGCTACACGGTCGGCTACCAGATCAAGGAAGTGCTGAAGCTGCACGAGGGGCTGCGCGGCGACGCGCTGAACCGCCGCGCGCTCGAGCTGCTCGACCAGGTCGGCATTCCCGACCCGAAGGGCCGCATCGATTCGTTCCCGCACCAGATGTCGGGCGGCATGAATCAGCGCGTGATGATCGCGATGGCCGTCGCGTGCAACCCGAAGCTGCTGATCGCCGACGAGCCGACCACCGCGCTCGACGTGACGATCCAGGCGCAGATCATGGATCTGCTCGTGAAGCTGCAGAAGGAGCGCGGCATGGCGCTCGTGCTGATCTCGCACGATCTCGCCGTGGTGTCCGAAGTCGCGCAGCGCGTCGCGGTGATGTACGCGGGCGAGGTCATCGAGACCAATCGCGTGCCGGACATCTTCGCGCATCCGCATCATCCGTACACCGAAGCATTGCTCGCGGCGATTCCCGAGCACAACAAGGGGGCGCGTCGCCTTGCCGCATTGCCGGGCATGGTGCCGGGCCGCGATGATCGCCCGTCCGGGTGCCTGTTCGCGCCGCGCTGCAAGTATGCCGTCGACGATTGCCGCAAGGCGCGCCCGGCGCTCGACACGCTCGTCGCGGGCAACGACGCGATGCGCGCGCGCTGCATCAAGCCGCTGAATCTTTCGAACCTCGACCTGACGGGAGGCGCACGATGAATGCTGTCCACGAAACGCCTCGCGCGCCGCACGCGCCGCACGACGAGGACGCGGTGCTGGTTGCCGACCAGCTCGCGAAGCACTACACGGTGAAACGCGGGATGTTCGGCCAGGGCACGGTGAAGGCCCTCAACGGCGTGTCGTTCACGCTGAAGCGCGGCAGGACGCTCGCCGTCGTCGGCGAATCCGGTTGCGGCAAGTCGACGCTCGCGCGCCAGCTGACGATGATCGAGACGCCGACCTCGGGGCACCTGACGATCGACGGCAAGGACGTCGCCGGCGCGGATCGCCAGACGATCGCCGAGCTGCGCCGCCGCGTGCAGATGGTGTTCCAGAACCCGTTCGCGTCGCTGAACCCGCGCAAGACCGTCGAGCAGACGCTGTCGGAGCCACTCGAGATCAACACGAACCACTCCGTGCAGGAGCGCGCGCAGCGCGTCGCGCAGATCATGCGCACGGTCGGCCTGCGGCCCGAGCACGCGAAGCGCTATCCGCACATGTTCTCGGGCGGCCAGCGGCAGCGCGTCGCGATCGCGCGCGCGATGATCCTCGATCCGCGGATCGTCGTCGCCGACGAGCCGGTGTCCGCGCTCGACGTGTCGATCCAGGCGCAGATCCTGAACCTGTTCATGGACCTGCAGGAGCAGTTCAAGACGAGCTACGTGTTCATTTCGCACAACCTCGCGGTGGTCGAGCACATCGCCGACGACGTGATGGTGATGTACTTCGGCAGCGTGGCCGAGCTCGGCGACAAGGCGACGATCTACGCGCATCCGCGCCATCCGTACACGCGCGCGCTGATGTCGGCGACGCCGGCGATCTTCGAGGAAGACCGCCGCGTGCAGATCAAGCTGCAGGGCGAGCTGCCGTCGCCGCTCAACCCGCCGTCGGGCTGCGCGTTCCATCAGCGCTGCCCGTACGCGGTCGAGCGTTGCCGGGCCGAGGAGCCGCAGCTGCGCGAAGTCGACGGGCGGCACGTCGCCTGCCACCGCGCCGAGGAGGTTGGGGAGGCGAATGCCTGAAGGCTTGGCGGCGCGCGATTCGACTGCGCGCCGAGTGCACATCGACGGTACGCGCGTGCATCGCGCGTACCGCAATGCACGCCGCTGGAGCGTGCGCACGATGTCCGGCGCGGCGCTGGCCGGTGCGTGCGTGGCGGCCGGCCTCGCCGTACCCGTCGACTTCGTGCGGGCCGAGGGGCGCGCGCCGGCGACGGCGCCGCTCCATCCGTCGCAGGTACCGCCGCCCGGCATGAGCCTGCCGGGTTTCCACACGCCGCCGTCGGTGTCGAACGGCACGGTCGCGAGCGGCGCGGTGCGCGCGCAGCCCGCGCGCATGCCGTTCTACGTCGCGACCAAGGGCAAGGTGACGATCTACGTGCTGGGCACGCTGCACACCGGCGACCCGTCCGACTACCCGGCCGCGCAGCCGTTCCGGCCGCGCATCCTCGCGGCGCTCGCCGCATCGCCGACACTCGCGCTCGAACTGTCGCCGGACGACCTGCTCGAATCGCAGGACGATGTGTCGAAGTACGGCGTCTGCAATTACGCATGCCTGCCGCGCCTGTTGCCGGAGCCGTTGTGGCAGCAGCTCGCGGCGCGGCTGCACGGCAACCCGGCCGCGCTGGCCGGCATCCGCAAGATGCGGCCGTGGCTCGCCGCGCTCGTCGTCGAGACCTACGATTCGCTCGCGGCCGGCCTGCAGACCGAGTACGGCACCGAGGCGCAGCTGCAGAACGTGTTCCTGAAGAAGAAGGGTGGCAAGGTGGTCGGGCTCGAGACGCTCGCCGAGCAGATGCGCGCGTTCACCGGCCTCACGCTCGCCGAGCAGCGCGAGATGCTTGCCCAGGACATGGTGCAGACGCCCGCGCAGAACGCCGCCGACATCAAGGCGCTGCACCGGCTGTGGCGCATCGGCGACGCCGACGCGCTTGCCGCATGGGCGGTCGCGAAGAGCGAGCGCCTGTCGCGTTCGAAGGCGCTGTCCGCGTCGATCGACAACAAGATCCTGTACGAGCGCAACCGGCGCTTCGTTGCACGGATGGCGGCAATGACCACGCCGAACCGGCCGCTGTTCGTCGCGATCGGCGCGCTGCACCTGGGTGGCCCGCGCGGCGTGCTCGAATTGTTGCGCCAGCAAGGTTATCGCGTCGACGCGAACTGATCGCGCGCCGTCGCGCGTCTTGATCCTCCCCCGTTTGATTGCCGATGCGTGCGGGGCATCGCACGCCCTCACGGTGGCGCGCGTCCGTAAGGAAAACCCTCGATTCGTCAGAAAATAGCGTTTAAAACGATTGACATCTCATTCGGGCAATATCTATTCTTCATCCCACAAGTTGAAAAATTGAAAACAACAGATAAGTTCTACGGGGTAGCAAAAACAAAGCGCGGGGTTAGCGTTGCCGGCACGTGTTTCGCGTGCCGGCCGCGGAGTGTCTGCATGCACGGCGGGGCCAACCATCGTCCGATACCAAGCGCATGTAGTCCGACTTGCGGATAAGCGACGTTTCGCCGTCCGACCGGGGGATGCAGTAACGGGCGGCGGCGGGCGTTATTTGATCCGGAGCATGGCTTTCCGGACGCCGTCGACAGACGGCTTCGACGTTGACGGTCGGCCGCAGGCCGTATTCAGCCAACAGCAAAGCGCCTCATGGGCGCTTTTTTGTTTTTGGCGCGGGGGATGCGTGTGGGGCGCCGTTGCCGGATGGAGCCGACGCAAGCGGCAGTCCAGGTCGGGCGATCGACAGACCGCTCCTGAAAATGGATGAAGTTCCATTGTTGCGCGAGGTTGGACGTGGCACGGTTGTGTCCTTCCGGAGCACGCAACAGGGACGGATCGATGGGTGGCACAAGCAGGCCCCTGTCGGTGCTGATCGTCGGCGAACATCCGATCGTCGGCCGCTTGTCGATCGGTGGAGCGGCCGAAGGCCTTATTGGCATCCGTGGGGCGTCGGCCCCGTGATCGTACGTCGGGTTCCCGTCATTCCGACGGGAACGTGCTGCGGATCCCGAAGCATGGCTTGCTGGAATCGAGCAAGCTCACACCCCCTCGTCCGCCTGCAACGCCCCTGGCGCGACGACATCGATCCCCGCGTTCTCCAGCGCTGCGCGGATTCTCCGCGCGAACGCCAGCGCATGCGGCCCGTCGCCATGCAGACAGACCGTCTGCGCATTGAGCGGCACCCACTCGCCGCTCACCGCGCGCACCCGCTGGTCGCGCACCATGTCGAGCGTGCGCGCGATCACCTCGTCTTCGTCGTCGACCAGCGCGCCCGGCTCGCTGCGCGGCACGAGCGCGCCGTTCGCGCGGTAGCCGCGATCCGCGAACACTTCCTCGACGGCCGCGAGCCCCGCGTGCCGCGCGGCCGCGACGAACACGCTGTTCGCGAGGCCGAACACCGCGAGCGACGGATCGAAATCGTGGATTGCGGACACCACCGCGTCGGCGATCATCGGATCGCGCGCGGCCTGGTTGTACAGCGCGCCATGCGGCTTCACGTGTGCGATGCGGCCGCCTTCGGCCTGTGCGATCGCGGACAGCGCGCCGAGCTGGTACAGCACGCCCGCGTAGATGTCACCGGCCGGCAGCTGCATTTCCTTGCGACCGAAATTCTCCGGATCGTGAAAACTCGGATGCGCGCCGATCGCCACGCCCTTCTGCACGGCCCAGCGCACGCAGTCGCGCATCGCGTTCGGGCCGCCCGCGTGCCAGCCGCACGCGATGTTCGCCGACGTGACGAGGTCGAGCAGCGCCTCGTCCGATCCGTATCCCTCGCCGAGATCGGCGTTCAGATCGATTTCCATGATGTTCCTCGTCCACCAATTGCGTGGCGCGCCGCCCGGATTCGGCGCTTGTATTGCATTGATATCGTCATGCCGCGCGCGACTGCGCGCGCTGGCGGGCTTCCTCGCGCATCGCGATCGCGACGTCGATCTGCCGCAGGTAGGCGCGTTCCGCGCCGAGCGCGTCGCGCGCGGTGTCCGGCGTCGTGCGCACGAAGCGGATCGGCAGGTTCAGGCGCGCCTGCGCGAGCTTCCACAGGTCCGCGCGAATCACCGTCCCGATCTTAGGATAGCCGCCCGTCGTCTGCGCGTCGTGCATCAGCACGATCGGCTGCCCGTTCGGCGGCACCTGGATCGTGCCGGGCAGCACCGCGTGCGACAGCAGCTCCGCCGGCCGTTCGCGCGTCAGCTCCACGCCGGCGAGGCGATAGCCCATCCGGTTGCTGTTGGCCGTCACCAGCCATTCCTCATCCCAGAACGCCTGCTGCGCATCCGTGGCGAACGACGCGTAGTCGGGCCCGGGCAGCACCCGCACCGGCATCGCCCACGGCGCATGCGCGGGCCGGTGCCGGCGCGGCGGCTCGTCGACGCGCACGAACCCGCACCAGGCCGGCGCCTTGACGCCGAACTCGGGCGCGTCGGCCGCGAGGCAGCCGATGCCCGCCGGCGGCGCGCCGACCGGCAGCCGGTCGCCATCGCGCAGCGCGCGGCCGCCGAGGCCGCCGAAGCGCGACGCGAGATCGGTGCTGCGCGAGCCGAGCATCGGCAGCACGTCGACGCCGCCCGCGATGCACAGATAGCCGCGCATCCCGCGCTTCGCAGCCGGCAGCGTGAGCGTCTGGCCGGCCTCGACCGGCAGGCTCCACCACGAAAAGACCGGCTTGCCGTCGAGCGTGCCGCCGAATTCGGTGCCGGTGATCGCGATGCGCGTCGCGCGCGTGAAGCGGAACGCGGCCGGGCCGATCGTGATCTCGACGGCGGCCGCGTCGGGGCGGTTGCCGACGAGCCGGTTGCCGACCTCGAGCGCGAGGCTGTCGAGCGCGCCGCCCTGCGCGACGCCGAGATGGCGCGCACCGTGGCGGCCGAGATCCTGCACGGTCGACAGTGGGCCGGCCCGCAACACCTCGATGCTGCCCGGCGCTTTGCTCTGGCTCATGTCGCGTGGACTCCCGCAATGGTGAAGCGCACCCGGTCGCCGGGCAGGAGCAGCGTCGGCGGCTGCCGCGACGGGTCGAACAGCACGCTCGCCGTGCGGCCGATCAGCTGCCAGCCGCCGGGCGACGTGGCCGGGTAGATGCCCGTCTGCGCGCCGCCGATGCCGACCGAGCCGGCCGGCACCTCGAGGCGCGGCGCCGCGCGGCGCGGCGTGTGCAGCGATTCGTCGAGGCCGCCGAGATACGCGAAGCCCGGCTGGAAGCCGAGGAAGAACACCACGTATTCGGCCGCGGCATGCCGCGCGACCACCTCGTCGGGCGCGAGACCCGTGTGCGCGGCGACCACCTGCAGGTCGGGGCCGGCCGCGCCGCCGTACTCGACCGGGATCTCGATCTCGCGGCTGTCCGCGTGCTCGATGTCGGCGTTTTCCCACGCGTCGCGCAGCGCGGCCGACAGCGTGTCGGCGGACGTGGCGAGCAGGTCGAACACGATCGTCAGGTTGTTCATGCCCGGCACGACGTCGACGACGTGCGGCCAGGCGCGCGCGGCCTCGGCGACGGCCCAGACGCGGCGCTGGCAGTCGAGCGTGGCGGGGGGCGGCACTTCGCAGACGAGTGCGGCGTCGCCGAGCGGGTAGATGCGTGGATGCGTCATCGTTCTGGCACGGTTCGGGCGCCCATGTTAGCGCACATTGTCAAGAAGATATCGATATCTTGCCCGTAAGCGTTTTTGCCTAGCGGGTTCCCGCGGGCATCTGGCGTACACTCGGCACACCCTGACATCCCGCTCGCGCCGAGTGCCTCATGAAGCGTCAACCGACCAAGTTCGTCTCTTCCGAACATCTGGTTTCCGACTCGAGCGCGGAGCTTTCGGAGCTCGAATACGGGCTCATCATGGCGGGCAATGCGTTCAACCGCTGGATGGTGCGATGCATGTCGGCCGCCGGCGCGAAGGACATGACGGCAGTCGAGGTGTCGCTGCTGCATCACGTCAGCCATCGCGAACGCAAGAAAAAGCTCGCCGACATCTGCTTCGTGCTCAATATCGAGGATACGCACGTCGCGACCTACGCGCTGAAAAAACTGATCGCCCGAGGCTACGTCAAGAGCGAGAAAAGCGGCAAGGAAGTGTTCTTCTTCGCGACGGACGCCGGGCGCGAGCTGTGCCTGAAGTATCGCGAGGTGCGCGAACACTGCCTGATCGAGACGCTCAAGGACAGCGGCCTCACCAACGAACAGATCGGCGACGCGGCGCAGCTGCTGCGCCATGCGTCGGGCCTGTACGACACCGCCGCGCGGGCAGCGGCGTCGCTGTAGGCGAGCGCGCGCCGGCCGCCGGTGACGGAAGTGTAGGCTGCCGATTGCGACGGCAGTTTGACGCGACGCCGGCGGCTTTCGGCGGGCTTGCCGCGCTTACGCTTCGGCCACGTAGGTTTCCTCGTCGGTCACGACCCAGCGCATCGCCAGATCGTGGTCCTCGGCGGGCAGCGCATCGACCCGGCACGCCTCGTAGGCGATGCCGACCGTCACCGGCAGCGCGTCGCCCGGCCACGCAGCGAGCGTGCGATCGTAGTAGCCGCCGCCGTACCCGAGCCGGTACAGCCACGAATCGAACCCCACGCACGGAATCAGCAGCAGGTCCGGCACCACGACCACGCCCGATGCCGGCTCCGGAATCCGGTGATGCCCCTCGCGCATCGGCGTCGCTTCGTCCCAGGCATGGAATTCGAGCGGCGCGCGCTGCTCCCGGATCACCGGCAGCGCGGCCTGCCGGCCGGCCTGCGCGGCGCGCCACGCGAGCACCGCCGCGCGCGCGTCGAACTCGCCCGGCAGCGGCCAGTAGAACCCGACCGTGCGCGGCGCGAGCCGCTCGAGCAACGCACGCAATCGCGCGTCGAGCGCGTCGTTCGCGGCGGGCTGCGACCCGGCGTCGCGACGGGCCTGCGACAGTGCCTTGCGCAGTGCCTGCTTCCGTTCGGCCGGGGGGTTGCGTGCTATGCTTTCGCTCACTCCGTGCTCCATTCAAAACGATGTCGAACAGCCTTTTTCGAGTATATCGCGCGGTCGCGCTGACGCTTTCGGCCGCCGCGCTCGTCGCGGGCACGGCGGCCTGCGCCGCACCGTCCGACGATACGCTCTCCGGGGACGACCAGACCTTCGTGCAACTGCGCGATGCCGCGCGCCGCAACGACGCCGCGAAGGCCGCGCAGCTCGCCGGGATGATCCCGAATTATCCGGTGCCGTCCTACCTCGAGTATTTCCAGATCAAGCCGCAGCTGTTCGATGCCGCGGGCCGCGCGCGCGTCGATGCGCCGGACGCGCCCGTGCTGTCGTTCCTGCAGCGCTACGACGGCCAGGCGATCGCCGACCGCATGCGCAACGACTACCTGCTCGTGCTCGGCGCGCGCCACGACTGGCGCAACTTCGACGAGCAGTACAAGCGCTTCGTGCTCGACGACGACACGCAGGTCAAGTGCTACGCGCTCGAATCCCGGGCCGCACGCGGCGAGAACGTCGCCGATGCGGCGCGCGCGCTGCTGGTCGAGCCGAAGAGCTACGGCGACGCGTGCGTCGACCTGATCACCGCGCTCACCGTCAACCAGCAGTTCACGAGCGACGACGTGTGGCAGCAGGCGCGCCTCGCGTTCGAGCAGAACTACACGACGCTCGGCGGCAAGATCGTCGATGCGCTCGGCGCCCGCCCGGTCGCGTTCGACCAGGCGACGAGCGCGCCGCCGCTGTACCTCGCGCGCGGCGTCGGCCCCGACGCGACGTCGCACCAGCTCGCGCTGATCGCGATCGGCCGCATGGCGCGCAACGATCCGGACCAGGCGGCCGGCATGCTCACGTCGCTCGCGTCGTCGCTGACGAAGCCGGAGCAGGCGATCGCGTGGGGCGCGATCGGCTACCAGGGCGCGCTGAAGCGTTCGGCGCTCGCGTCGGTCTGGTATGCGAAATCCGCGAACGCGCCGCTGTCGAACTCCGCGTACGAATGGCGCACGCGCAGCGCGCTGCTGGTCGGCAACTGGCCGATGGTGCGCTGGTCGATCGAGCAGATGCCGCCGTCGCTGCGCGACGATCCGGCGTGGATCTACTGGCATGCGCGCGCGCTCAAGCAGAGCGGCGACACGCTGCAGGCGAACCAGGAATTCGAGCAGGTCGCGGGCCAGTTCAACTTCTACGGGCAGCTCGCCGGCGAAGAGCTCGGCCAGCGCACGACGGTCCCGCCGCGCACCAAGGTGAGCGACGCCGAGATCGACGCGATGGGCAAGATTCCGGGCTTCGCGCTCGCGCAGCGCTTCTACGCGCTGAACCTGCGCCTCGAAGGCAACCGCGAATGGAACTGGCCGCTGCGCGGGATGACCGATCGCCAGCTGCTCGCGGCCGCCGAATACGGCAAGCGCGTCGAGCTGCTCGATCGCACGGTGAACACCGCCGACCGCACGAAGGCCGAGCACGATTTCACGCTGCGCTACCCGTCGCCGTATCGCGACATCGTGCAGCGCTACGCGCAGTCGACGGGCCTCGACATCGAGTGGGCGTACGGGCTGATCCGCCAGGAATCGCGCTTCATCACCAGCGCGCGTTCGTCGGTGGGCGCGGGCGGCCTGATGCAGCTGATGCCGGCCACCGCGCAGCTCGTCGCGAAGAAGCTCGGCCTCGGCACGATCTCGCGCGCGCAGATGCACGACATCGACACCAACATCCAGCTCGGCACTTGGTACCTGGCCGACATCTACAACAACTTCGACAGCTCGCCGGTGCTGGCCACCGCCGGCTACAACGCGGGGCCGGGCCGGCCGCGCCAGTGGCGCCAGGTGCTGACCCAGCCGGTCGAAGGCGCGATCTTCGCGGAGACGATCCCGTTCAACGAGACGCGCGACTACGTGAAGAACGTGCTGTCGAACACGGTCTACTACGCGGCGCTCTTCGAAGGGAAGCCGCAGTCGCTGAAGAAGCGGCTAGGCATGATCTCGCCCTGATCTGCAATCTGCAACCTGCACACTGCCGCGCGAGACGCGGCAGTGTGCTTTAGGGCCCGGCGTTCGCGTGCACGGGCTCGGTGGAGACTCGAACATGGATCGCCAGACCGTTGCGCTGCTGGGCGGCACCGGCTTCATCGGCAGCCGGCTCGTGAACGCGCTGATCGATGCGGGCAAGCAGGTGCGGATCGGCACCCGCCGCCGCGACCATGCGCGCCATCTGATGATGCTGCCGGTCGAGATCGTCGAGCTCGAGGCGCTCGACGAACGCACGCTGGCCCGCTTCGTCGCGGGCGCGCACGCGGCCGTGAACCTCGTCGGCGTGCTGCACGGCGGGCACGGCACGCCTTACGGCCCCGGCTTCGAGCGCGCGCACGTCGCGCTGCCGGCCGCATTCGCGAGCGCCTGCATCGAGACCGGCGTGCGGCGCCTGCTGCACATGAGCGCGCTCGGCGCGAATTCGCACGGCCCGAGCATGTACCAGCGCTCGAAGGGCGACGGCGAAGCGGCGCTGCACGCGATCGCGGCCACCGATTCGCTCGCGCTGACGATCTTCCGCCCGTCGGTGGTGTTCGGGCCCGGCGACGCGTTCCTCAACACGTTCGCGCGCCTGCAGCGCATGCTGCCGGTGCTGCCGCTCGCGATGCCCGACGCGCAGTTCCAGCCGGTGTTCGTCGGCGACGTCGTGCGCGCGTTCATCAACACGCTCGATCTCGCGGCCGCGCGCGGCAAGACCTACGAGCTCGGCGGCCCGACCGTCTATACGCTCGAAGCGCTGGTGCGCTACTGTGGCACGCTGGTCGGCCGGCAGGCGCGGATCGTGCGGCTGCCCGACGCGCTCGCGCGGCTGCAGGCGACGTTCTTCGAGTGCCTGCCGGGCGAGCCGGTGATCACCCGCGACAACCTCGCGTCGATGTCGGTGCCGAACGTGCTGTCCGGCCCGCTCGCGCCGGAGCTCGGCCTGCAGCCGGCGAGCCTCGAAAGCATCGCGCCGGTTTATCTCGGCGACGCGGCGGAGCGGTCCCGCTTCGACTGGTTCCGCACGCGTCGCTAACCTCCACCCTGCGTTTTCCGGGAACCCAGTCATGAAACTCGTCATTGGAGACAAGAACTACTCGTCGTGGTCGATGCGGCCGTGGGTGCTGCTCAAGCACTTCGGCATCCCGTTCGACGAGATCGTCGTCGAGCTGGATCGCGCCGACACGACCGCGCGCATTCTCGAGCACTCGCCGACCGGCAAGGTGCCGTGCCTCGTCGACGATCACGGCTTCGCGATCTGGGATTCGCTCGCGATCGCCGAGACGCTCGCCGAGCGCTATCCGCAGTATCCGATGTGGCCGGCCGACCCGCTCGAGCGCGCGCATGCGCGCTGCATCAGCGCCGAAATGCACGCGGGCTTCGCGGCGTTGCGCACGCAGATGGGGATGCACGTGCGCGCGTCGATGCCGGGCCACGGGGCGACGCCCGAATCGCTCGCCGACGTCGCGCGCATCGACGCGATCTGGAGCGAATGCCTCGAGGCGTCCGGCGGGCCGTTCCTGTTCGGCGAATTCGGCATCGCCGATGCGATGTACGCGCCGGTCGTGATGCGCTTCAACACGTATGCGCCGGGCCTGTCGCCGGAAGCGTCCGGCTACGCCGCGCGCGTGACCGCGTTGCCGGCGGTGCGGCAATGGATCGACGATGCGCGCCGCGAGACGCACGTGATCGCCAAGTTCGAGCCGACGCCATGAAGGTCTATGCAGTAGGCGGTGCGATTCGCGACGCGCTGCTCGGCGTGCCGGTGCAGGACCGCGACTACGTGGTGGTCGGCGCGACGCCCGAGCAGATGGTTGCGCAGGGCTTCAAGCCGGTCGGCAAGGATTTCCCGGTGTTCCTGCATCCGCAGACGCACGAGGAATACGCGCTCGCGCGCACCGAGCGCAAGACGGCGGCCGGCTACCACGGCTTCCAGTTCTACTTCGCGCCGGACGTGACGCTCGAGGACGATCTCGCACGGCGCGACCTGACGATCAATGCGATGGCGCGCGAGGTGAGCCCGGACGGCACGCTGGTCGGGCCGGTGGTCGATCCGTTCGACGGGCAGGCCGACCTGCGCGCGCGCGTGTTCCGGCATGTCGGCGACGCGTTCGTCGAGGATCCGGTGCGGATCCTGCGCATCGCGCGCTTTGCCGCGCGCTTCGCCGATTTCACGGTGGCGGGCGACACGCTCGCGCTGATGCGGCGGATGGTCGACGCGGGCGAGGCCGACGCGCTCGTCGCCGAGCGCGTGTGGCAGGAGCTCGCGCGCGGGCTGATGGAGCGGCGGCCGTCGCGGATGTTCTCGGTGCTGCGCGAGTGCGGCGCGCTCGCGCGGATCCTGCCCGAGGTGGACGCGCTGTGGGGCGTGCCGCAGCGCGCCGACTACCACCCCGAAGTCGACACCGGCGTGCACGTGATGATGGTGGTCGACCATGCGGCGAAGCAGGGCTATTCGCTCGCGGTGCGCTTCGCGGCGCTCACGCACGATCTCGGCAAGGCGACGACGCCCGAGGACGTGCTGCCGCGCCACATCGGCCACGAAGGGCGCAGCGTCGAGCTGCTGAAGCCGCTGTGCGAGCGGCTGCGGGTGCCCAACGAATGCCGCGATCTCGCGCTGGTCGTCGCGCGCGAGCACGGCAACCTGCATCGCGTGATGGAGATGGGCGCCGCGGCGCTGGTGCGGCTGTTCGAGCGCGCCGACGCGCTGCGCAAGCCCGCGCGCTTCGCGGAGATGGTGCAGGCGTGCGAAGCGGATGCGCGCGGCCGGCTGGGGCTGGAGACGCAGCCGTATCCGCAGGCGGAGCGCCTGCGCCTCGCGCTGATGGCGGCGCGCGCGGTGGATGCGGGGGCGATCGCGAGTGGATTCCCGGGCGATCCGGGCAAGATTCGCGACGCCGTGCATCGCGAGCGGGTGAGGGCCGTGGCGCAGGCGGTCAGCGTCGACGAGTGACGCCGCGCCGGCCCGCGCGGATCATTTCTTCGCGCGGGCGGCGCGCTTGCGGACCGCGGCGGCGGCCACCGGCCGCTTGCCGGACGCAGCCTTGTCGGCGGCTTTCTCCGCGGCCTTGGCTTTCCTTGCGGCGGGCCGCGCCGCGCCGGCCGGCGCCGGCTCGGCGGCCCGCGCGGGCTGCGGCGTCGCCAGCCGGCGGCTCACGCGCGGCTCGCCGGCGCGCAGCTTCGTGTCGCCGTCAGGCGGCATGATCAGGACCGATGCGGACGCGAATTCGGAGCGGTTGTCGTCGAACAGCGGCAGCGTGCCGACCGCGATCAGTTCCGCGGGCCCGTCGCCCACGTTCGCGACGCGGTGCCGCTTGCGCGCGTCGAAGTGAATCGAATCGCCGGGCGACAGCGGGTAGTCCTTCTTGCCGACGGTGTAGCAGATCTGCCCGCACAGCACGTAGACGAATTCGTCGCCGCCGTGCGCGACCCATTCCGAGCGGTAGCCTTCCATCATCTGAACCTTGACGGCGTTGATGAGGCTGCCGTCGAAGGTGGTGGAGAGCCGCTCGTAGCGCTGCTGCGTGCGGTCGAGCGCATACGACTCCCGGTTGCCCTGGTGCGAATCGGGTTGCGCCTGGCGCGGCTGCTCGATCAGCTCGCCGAGCGGCACGTTCAGTGCGTTGGCGACGTTGACGAGCGACGAAATGGAGATGCCCGTGAGATTGCGTTCGACCTGGGACAGGAACCCGATCGACAGATTGGCTTCGGCGGCGACTTCCAGCAGCGTCTTCCTCGCTTCCCGACGCAGGCGCCGGATGCGCTGGCCGATATGCATGATGCATGAATCCATGAATCTCCTTCGTGGCAACGAGTGACAGGCGAACGGAGGACGCGGTGCAGTCGCCGGGCCGTTCCCTTCCGTGAATCGCACGAAGCACGACGGTTCGGACGATGATGCCGGCGCATTGTACCGCCGGCATCGTTCGGGTGCGTTTCCGTGGCGGGTCCGCCGCCCGCGCCGGTGGTGAAAATTTTAGTCTAGCTAAAATTTTGGCTTGACCTCAATTCCGACCTGTTCTAGATTTTCTCGCGCGGCGCAAGAATTTAAGTGGCACCATAATTTTCCGCGCTCTGCCGCTTGGGCAGGCACGCTGGATACACGCGCACCCCGGTGCATCCGCGCGCGCCCCGACAACAATGAACAATGTGGGCATCCGATGATCGATCGACTGAAATACAGTTTCTCCGGCCTTCCCCCCTACGATGCATCCGTTGACGAGACACAGGCAGGGCTCTCGCGCCTGCTCGACGCCTTGCGGCTCGACGCCGTGGTGGTCACGTCGCAGGACGAATTCATCACCGAGTACCTGCCGAGCCGCAACAACCCGCGCTACGCGCTGTCGGGCTTCGACGGCTCGGCCGGCTGCGGCATCTTCCTCGCCGAGGCCGCCGCGCAGGCGCTCGGCGTGCCGCAGTTCGTGCTGTTCGTCGACGGCCGCTATCACCTGCAGGCGGACAAGCAGTGCGATCCGGCGCGCGTGCACGTCGAGAAGCTCGGGCTGAACGCGACGATCTGGACGGCGATGGCCGACTGGCTGATCGCGCGCGCGGGCCAGCTCCGGCGGGTGGGCTACGACGGGCTGCGAATCAGCGTCGCGCAGCGCGACCGGCTGCTCGCGGGCACGCAGGCGGCACAGCTCGACTGGACGAGCCTCGTCGGCCGCGAAGTCGACCGGGCGATCGCGCTGCCGGGCTGGGTCGTCGAGCGGCCGATCTTCGAGCTGCCGGAATCGATCACCGGCGTGAGCGTCGCGCAGAACGTCGCGACGCTGAACCAGCGGCTCGCCGCGCACACCGGCGCGGCGCACGGCAAGACCGCGTTCGTCACCTGCGCATCGGACGATCTCAGCTATCTGCTGAACAGCCGCGGCTATCACATCCCGAACGCGTCGTCGCACCTGGGCTTCCTGTTCGTGGCGGGCGAGCAGGTCGTGCTGTTCCTGCCGGAAGGCTGCGACCGCTGCCCGGTCGACCTCGAATCGTATCCGGCGCTGCAGGTGATCCGGCGTGACTTCGCCGAGCTCGAGCGCGTGCTCGCGCCGTTCGCGGTCGAACACCTGTGCTACGGCTTCGAGTCGGTCAACTGCGCGCTCGCCGATACGGTGCGCCGCGTGTGGCCGCGCGCCGCGCACGCCGATTTCAATCCGGTCGAGGGGATGCGGGCCGCGAAGACGCCGGAAGTGCTCGACCAGTTCCGCGACGCGTTCGTGCGCAGTTCCGCGGCGATCGCCGAGACGATGCGCTGGACCAAGTCGGGCGTGCCGGGGCAGCGGCACTCCGAATACGACCTGGCCCGCGCGATCAACGATGCGTATGGCGCGCGCTCGGCGCTCGCGCTGACGTTCCCGTCGATCGCGGCGAACGGCGCGAACAGCGCGTCCGCGCATTACACCGCGGCGAGCGCCGACGTCGAGCTGACGGAAGGCGAGCTCGTGCTGCTCGACAGCGGCGCCTACTACGAAGGCGGCTTCGCGACGGACTGCACGCGCGTCGTGCTGCGCCGGACCCGCCCGGAGACGGTCGCGCAGCCGTGGCAGCGTGAGATCTACACGGTCGCGCTGAAAGCCTGCATCAAGGGGCTCGTCACGCCGTTCCCGAAAGCGGCGTCGGGCGGCGACGTCGATGCGGCCGTGCGGCAGGTGTGCCGCGACCATGGCCACGATTTCGGCCACGGCACCGGGCACGGCGTCGGGATTCACGTGCACGAGGGCGGGGTGCGGTTCGCGCCGGGATCGACGTACGGCCTGGTGCCGAACGCGGTGATCTCGGTCGAGCCGGGCATCTACGTGCCGGGCAAGGGCGGCGTGCGGATCGAGAACATCGTGATCATCCATGCGGACGAGCTGGCGCCGGACACGGTGCGGTTCGAGAACATCGTCACGGTCGGCTACGACTGGGATCTGATCGATGTCGACCTGTTGACCGACGATGAACGCGATTACCTGCGCGATTACGAGCGGCTGTGCGCCGAGCGCGGCACGCAGGTGACGCCGTGCCCGCTGCTGTAGGCCGCACGGGCGCCGGGGCCGGCGGGGGGCGCAACCTGCCGCCTCCCGCCGATCCCGATCCGCCGCCCGCCGCGATCAGTTCAGCAACCGCGCCCGCACGAACGGCAGGATCTGCTCCGCGAGCCACGCGTGCGTGCGGGTGGTCGGGTGCAGCGTGTCCCAGAACACGAAGCGCGCCGGGTCGCGGCAATCCGCGCGCGGCGTCTGCGCGCTCAGGTAGGTGAGCGACGTCGGCTTCGGAATGTCGAGGCACGCGCGCGTCGAATCGTCGAAACCGTAGCGGGTCGGGTGGCTCAGCAGGTCGTCGAACAGCGCGTACGTGTCGAACACCTCGAGCCGCAGCGTTGCGCCGTAGCGGGCGCGCAGCGCGGTGGCCACGTCGGCGAGCCGCCGGTTGTAGTCCTTCACCTGCGCGGCCACGCTCGCGGTGTCGCTGCGCGTCCCGAACACCGGCGCGCGCGACACGTCCGGCAGCGTCAGCAGCATGATCCGCGTCGCGCCGGCCGCGGCGAGCTTGTCGAGGCTGTCGCGCACCGCGTTCGCCGCCTGCTCGGGCGTGCGGCCGTAATTCACGAGGTCGTTGCCGCCCGCGAACACCGCGAACAGCGTGTTGCCGGGCCGGTAGTCGGGCGCGCGCTCCATGTATTCGCGCCACGAGTCGATCTCCTGCACGAGGCCGGGCACGACGAGGTGCTGGTCGGTCGCCGCGCCGCCGATCGCCCAGTTGTAGAACGGCAGCCGCAGCGCGTTCGCGAGATATTCAGGCCACACCGGCCCGTTGCTGAAGCGCCCCGCGTGCCAGCTCGTGCCGTTCGGCAGCTTCCACTGGCTCGCGTTGAACATGTTCTGGGTGTCCGACAGGCTGTCGCCGAACACGATCAGCTTGTTCACGCGCGCGTCCTGCTGCGCGGGGTCGATCGTCCAGACGGTGTAGTTGAACGACAGCGCGTTGTTGGCCGCGACCGCCTGCGTGAGGTCCGCACGGATCCCGCGCGCGGCGAGCGTCTTGCGGCACACGTCGGCGAGCGCGTCCTGCGTCGTCGTGCTGTAGAACATGTTCTTCCACTGCGTGATGCCGTCCGCCCACCAGTAGCCGGGCACCCGGTACCAGTCGCCGTTGCCGGAAACGCGCGCCCATTCGTAGGTCGCGGCCGGCTTCAGCGGATCCGCGTCGATCCGGTACCAGCAGCGCAGGTACGTGTAGGTGTCGGCGCCGCGGCGCGCCGCGCGCAGCGACGCGGCGGCCGGCGGGGGCGAGGCGGGTGTGAAGTCGGGGCCGGCCGGCGACAGCGACATGTCGCCCGTCGGGGTCGGCAGCGGCGCGGGGCCGGCGGCCAGCGCGTGCGTGGCGGAGAAGCTCAGAGCGGCGCCCAGCGCCGCGGCGGCGGCAAGGCGGGGTGACAAGGCAAGACGGGAGTGATGCATTGAGGCCCTCCGATGGTTGTAATAGGCGACGCAGCGCGGGCGCGCTGCGTGTATCGGAGGACGTTCGCGCCGGGCTCGGGCCCGGTCTGTCGAAATGTTCTGAAGGCGGCGGGCGCTCAGCGCACCACGCTCGAGACCCGTCCGTCGGGGCCGTAGAAGCCGACCGCCGGGGGCGCGGAGCGCAGCACCGCAAGCGCGCGCTCGTTGTAATCCATCCGGATCCGGATCAGCATGCCGTTGTTCGCGTTGGCCTGGCGGGCCCGCTCGGCGGCCTGCTGCAGCAATTGCCAGCGGCCGGACAGGCGTGCATCGCGTTCGGCCGCCTGGTCCATCCCTTTCTTGCCGCCGGGGAAGCCGAGTGCGCCCAGCTGGGTGTCGCGCGCGCGCTCGAGCTGCGCGAGCCGGTCGATCAGCTCGGTCTTCTTTTCGATGATGTCCGGCAGCATCGCGAGCGGCTGGGGCGTCGCCAGCGCCTTTTCTTCGTAGGCGAGCAGCGACGCGAACGCCTCGACCGTCGCGTGTTCGTCGTTGACCGTGGCCAGCAGCTCGTCTCTCATCGCCATTCACTCATCAGGCCGATGCGCGGACGGGCCGCGCGCCGGCAAACCGGGTGGCCGGCCTTGCGGGCCGGATCAGCTGCCCTGCGGGCGCTGCTGCTGCAGCAGCTCGCGGGCGGTGTTCAGTACGCCGTCGGCGATCTTGCCGGCGTCGATCGTCAGCGTGCCGTCGTGCAGCGCGTCCTTGATCGACTGGACGAGGCCCGCGTCGATGTCGGCGCTGCCGGACGCCGACAGCGTGCGCAGCTGGCCGGACAGGCCCGACAGGTTCACGGTCGC
This sequence comes from Burkholderia sp. SRS-46, assembly GCF_004343775.1. GTDB lineage: Bacteria > Pseudomonadota > Gammaproteobacteria > Burkholderiales > Burkholderiaceae > Burkholderia. Next base: position 526,777 of record NZ_PTXL01000007.1, read on the forward strand.
GTCGCCGCCGCTCGCGCCTGCGGCGCCAGCCTGACTGGCGGCCGGTGCGGGCGCGTCTTGCTGCGGGCGTGCCGCGCCATTGCCGGTCGCGGCCGGTGCGCGGGTGTTCGGGGTAGGCGTCGCGATCTTCACGATGGTATTCCTGTACGGTTTGACCCAGATAACGGCAAGGCGGGGGCAAACTTTAGCATCCCCGGCCCGGGTCAATCCGCTTGAGAATCAGAACCTTGTCGTGTCAGAGCGGAATCTCCACCGTTCCCGCGTCCTTGACGATCGCCGTGACGATCTGTCCGGCCGCCATCCGCACCCGCACCGACTGGCCCGGCGCCGCGTTCGCGAGCGCGCTGCCTTCGGCCGAGATCGTGAAACCCGGCCCGGCCGCGACGACCCGCACGGTCTGCCCGGCCGATACCGACGCCGCACTCTTCAGCATGTCCTGCCGCAGCGGCAGCCCGGCCGCGACGCGCGCGAGCGCCGTCGCGCCGATCGCCTGCGACGGATCGGTGATCACGGCCTGCGGCAGCACGGTCAGGTCGCCGTCGCGCGCGATCAGGTCGGCCGCGGTCAGCGGCTCGCCCGGTGCGATCTGCCGCGCGGCGACGTAATAGGTGGCCTGCACGGTGACCTTCGCCTGCAGGTAGACCGTCCACGGCCGCTCGCCCGCGCAGCGCACGCCGACCGTGGTGCGGCCCCACAGGCGCGCGCCGGTCGGCAGGAACGGTTCGAGCGTGGTGCAGGCGGCGAGGCCGCGCGGCAGCGCCGGCGACACGGTCGCCGTCGTCTTGCCGGGCAGGCCGGCGACCTGCTGCCGGAGGAAGGCGAGCGCCGCACGCTGGATCGCCTCGGGATCCTGCTGGCCGGGCAGCGTCGCGGGGGCCGGCGCGGCCGTGGCCGTGGAGGCGGCGGCGGTGCGCATGGCCGGGATGGCCGGATTGGCCGGATTGGCGCGCAGCGCCGGTTGCCGGGGTGCGAGCGCCGGGCGCATCGTCGCGCGCGGCTCGGACGCGCCGGCTTCGGCGGCCGTGCCCGCGACGACCGTCGCGATCCGGCCCGGATCGCCGGCGGCCACGGCAGGCCGGGCCGCGCGTGCGGCGCCATAGACGGGAGCGGGGTTGCCGGCCGGCAGCGTGGCGATGCGGGGGGCGGCGGGCGCGGGAGCCGGTACGTCCGACGGAGCCGGCAGGATCGTGACCGTGCGCGGCTCGAACGCCGGCGCGCCGGCCGGCTGCGCGGTGGCGCTCGTCGTGGCGTTCGCGCCGGGCGCCACCGTGACGACGCCCGCCGGTTGCGCGCCGACGCCCGTCGCACGCACCGCCTGGGCCATCTCCGGCGCGCCGCCTGCCTGCGCATGCCCGGCCATCCGGGCGCCGCTGGCGGCTGCGAGCGCGGTCTCGGCCGTCTCGCCGCGCCCGGGGATCACGATCATCCCGTCGTCCGCCGCGTGCGCGGCCGCGGCGCCGAGCCACAGCGCCGCGGCGAGCGCGAACGCGCGCCGCATGCGCGGCCGCCGTCCGTTGTCGCTGCGAAGTGCGCTGCCGGTCATTGCCGTGTCCTCGATCCGTTGTTCCGCATTGCATTCTAGGGAGCGGGGCCGCCGCGCAAACGATGAATAGAGGGGGGCTTTGCCGCGTTATTCGTCCGATTGCCGGTTGCGTGCGCCGCCTACCATGCATGTCATGGAAAAAAGCCTCTTTGGCCGCCGTGCGGCGAAAGGGCGGTGCAGCGCTTGAAACGGAGAGACGCACAGATGCTGGACAAACTCGATGCCGAATTCGCGTTCGGCCGCCAGGCGCTCGACGTGCGCGCCTATCGGCAGGAACTGTTGTCGTCGAACATCGCGAACGCCGACACGCCCGGCTACCAGGCGCGCGACGTCAGTTTCTCGTCGACGCTCGCGCGCTCGCTGAAGCAGGCGGGCGGCGGCGTCGCGCCGAGCAACGCGGCGCCGCTCGCGATGGCGCAGCCGGCCGGCGTGACGAGCGGCATGACGATGGCGTCGACCGCGCAGGGCCACATGGCCGGCACCGTGAAGCTGATCCCGACCGGCGGGCCGTCCGACGACTACGGCCGCGCGCAATACCGCCAGCCGCTGCAGCCGGCGCTCGACGGCAACACGGTCGATCTCGACGTCGAGCGCGTGCAGTTCGCGGACAACGCGCTGCACTACGAGAGCGGCATGACCGTGATGACCCAGCAGATCAAGGCGATGATCGCCGCGATCACGTCGAATTCGTGACCGCGCGCCGCCCGTAACCGAACCGCAAGTCCGCAATAAGGAGCCTCCATGCCCTCGTTGATGAACATTTTCGGCGTCGCCGGCTCGGCGCTGTCCGCGCAGTCGCAGCGCCTGAACGTAACGGCGTCGAACCTCGCGAACGCCGACAGCGCGACCGGCCCCGACGGCAAGCCGTACAAGGCGAAGCAGGTCGTGTTCGCGGCCGATCCGCTCGGCGGTGCGCGCACCGCGTCCGGCCAGGGCGTCGGCGGCGTGCGCGTGACGAAGGTGGTCGACGACCCGACGCCGATGAAGTCGACCTACGACCCGGCGAACCCGGCCGCCGACGCGAATGGCTACGTGCAGATGCCGAACGTCGATCCGGTGCACGAAATGGTGAACATGATCTCGGCGTCGCGCTCGTACCAGGCCAACGTCGAGACGCTGAACACCGCGAAGCAGCTGATGCTGAAGACCCTGACGATCGGCTCGTAAGCCGCGTCCCTCCTCATCCGACAGAAGGCCTGACGAATGGCATCCTCCTCCACGACGATCGGCAGCAACGGCACGACCTCGACGAACCTGCCGGTCGACACGATGAACACGGCGACCAACGCCACGTCGCCGACCCCCAAGTCGGCGAGCGACCTGCAGACCACGTTCCTGACGCTGCTCGTCACGCAGCTGAAGAACCAGGATCCGACGAGCCCGGTCGACAGCTCGCAGATGACCTCGCAGCTCGCGCAGATCAACACGGTGAGCGGCATTGCGCAGCTCAACACGTCGCTGACCTCGCTGTCGACGCAGCTCACCGCCGGCCAGCAGACCCAGGCCGCGATGCTGATCGGTTCGAACGTGCTGGCCCCGGGCAACGGCGTCAATGTGAAGAGTGGCGTGGCGTCGCCGTTCGGCGTGCAGCTCACGGGCAACGTGTCGAACCTGCAGATCACCGTGAAGAACGACGCGGGCGTCGTCGTCAACACGATCAACGCGGGCCAGCAGTCGGCGGGCACCGTGCCGTTCAACTGGAAACCGACCGACGCGGCGGGCAACGCGCTGCCGGACGGCAAGTACACGGTCAGTGCGCAATACACGGGCGCCGACGGCAAGAACTACACGCCGACCGTGCTGTCGGCCGCGCAGGTGCAGAGCGTGATCAAGCAGGCAGACGGCACGGCGGGGCTCGTGCTGTCGAACGGCACGACGGTGGGGCTCACCCAGGTCGCGTCGATCTTCCCGAACACGTCGTCGTCCGGCGGCGGCAGCACTACCACCACCAACTGATTCAGCTTCCTCGAAACGGAGACCGAAATGGGTTATCAACAGGGTTTGAGCGGCCTCGCGGGCGCATCGAGCGCGCTCGACGTGATCGGCAACAACATCGCGAACGCGAACACGGTGGGCTTCAAGAGCAGCACCGCGCAATTCGCGGACATGTACGCGAACTCGGTCGCGACGTCGGTCAACACCCAGATCGGCATCGGCTCGCAGGTCGCGTCGGTGCAGCAGAACTTCGGCCAGGGCACGATCGCCACGACGGGCAGCTCGCTGAACGTCGCGATCAACGGCAACGGCTTCTTCCAGATGTCGAACAACGGCGTGATCACGTATTCGCGTGACGGCACGTTCCAGCGCGACAAGAACGGCTTCATCATCGACTCGCAGGGCCGCAACGTGATGGGCTACAACGCGACCGCCGGCGGCGTGATCAACACCGCGGCGACCGTGCCGCTGCAGGCGCCGACGACCAACATCGCGCCGACCGCGACGACCAAGATCAAGGGCCAGTTCAACCTGAACTCGCAGGACACGGTGCCGACCAAGACGCCGTTCAGCGCGACGGACAGCACGACGTACAACTACTCGACGTCGATCCAGGCGTACGACACGCTCGGCGGCGCGCAGCAGGTCGACATGTATTTCGTGAAGACGGCGGCGGGCACGTGGGAAGCGTACGCGGGCGCCAAGGGCACGACGCCGACCGATCTCGGCACGGTGACGTTCAACTCGTCGGGCCAGATCGCGAGCACGACGCTGCCGGGCTCGGCCACGCCGACCCCGTCGACCGGCCAGTTCCAGTTCACGATTCCGGCGGGCGGCGGCGCGGCGACGCCGCAGAGCCTGACGCTCGACCTGACCGGCACGACGCAGTACGGCGGCAAGGACGGCGTGAACAACCTCGCGCAGGACGGCTACGCGAGCGGCACGCTGACGACCTACACGATCGGCGCGGACGGCAAGCTGACCGGCAACTACTCGAACGGCCAGACCCAGACGCTCGGCCAGATCGCGCTCGCGAACTTCAACAACCCGAACGGCCTCGTGAACCTCGGCGGCAACCAGTACGCCGAGACCGCCGCGTCGGGCGTGCCGCAGGTCTCCGCGCCGGGCAGCACGAACCACGGCACGCTGCAGGGCAGCGCGCTGGAGAACTCGAACGTCGACCTGACGGCCCAGCTCGTCAACCTGATCACCGCGCAGCGCAACTACCAGGCGAACGCGCAGACGATCAAGGCGCAGCAGACCGTCGACCAGAAGATCATCAACCTGTAAGCACGGGTAACGGACAGCCATGGACCGACTGATCTACACCGCGATGACGGGTGCGTCGCAGGCGCTCGACCAGCAGGCGATCGTCTCGAACAACCTCGCGAACGCGTCGACCACCGGTTTTCGCGCGCAGCTCGCGAACTATCGCGCGGTGCCGATGAATTTCGGCGACGGCAGCAAGATCGATCCGACGACGACGCGCACCTACGTGCTCGCGTCGACGCCCGGCGCGGATTTCGCGCCGGGGCCGATCTCGCGCACCGGCAATCCGCTCGACGTCGCGGTGCAGGGGCCGGGCTGGCTGTCCGTGCAGACGGCCGACGGCAACGAGGCCTACACGCGTGGGGGCAACCTGCACGTCGACGAGAACGGCCAGCTCGTCAACGCGAGCAACCTGCCGGTGATCGGCAACGGCGGCCCGATCTCGGTGCCGCCGAACGCGCAGGTCACGATCGGCAAGGACGGCACGGTGTCCGCGCTGATGCCGGGCGATCCGCCGACCTCGATCGCGATCGTCGACCAGCTGAAGCTCGTCAATCCCGATCCGGCGACCATCACGCGCGGCAACGACGGGCTGTTCCGCACCGCCGACGGCAACCCGGCGGACGCCGACCCGACTGTCGTCGTCGTGCCGAATTCGCTCGAGGGCAGCAACGTCAACCCGGTGAACGCGATGGTGTCGATGATCGACAACGCGCGGGCGTTCGAGATGCAGTCGAAGATGATCCAGAACGCCGACCAGAACGAGCAGGCGGCGAACAAGCTGCTCAATTTCAGCTGAGCGATCGCGCCCGGCCAACGAAGGAGAAAGTCAAGTGAACCGTTCGCTCTACATCGCCGCCACCGGCATGAACGCGCAGCAGGCGCAGATGGACGTGATTTCGAACAACCTCGCGAACGTCAGCACCAACGGCTTCAAGGGCTCGCGCGCGGTGTTCGAGGATCTGCTGTACCAGACGATCCGCCAGCCCGGCGCGAACTCGACGCAGCAGACCGAACTGCCGTCGGGCCTGCAGCTCGGCACCGGCGTGCAGCAGGTCGCGACCGAGCGCCTGTACTCGCAGGGCCCGCTCACGCAGACCGGCAATTCGAAGGACGTCGCGATCAACGGCGCGGGCTTCTTCCAGGTGGTGATGCCGGACGGCACGAATGCGTACACGCGCGACGGCTCGTTCCAGACCAACCAGCAGGGCCAGCTCGTCACGTCGAGCGGCTACCAGATCCTGCCGGCGATCACGATTCCGCAGAACGCGACGTCGCTGACGATCGGCAAGGACGGCGTCGTGACGATCACGCAGGCGGGCTCGACCAACGCGGTGCAGATCGGCTCGCTGCAGATCGCGACCTTCATCAACCCGGCCGGCCTGCAGGCGAAGGGCGAGAACCTGTTCGCCGAGACCACCTCGTCGGGCGCGCCGAACGTGTCGCAGCCGGGTCTGAACGGCGCGGGCGAGCTCAACCAGAAATTCGTCGAAGGGTCGAACGTGAACGTCGTGCAGGAGCTCGTCAACATGATCCAGACGCAGCGTGCGTACGAGATCAACAGCAAGGCCGTGACGACGTCCGACCAGATGCTGCAGACCGTCGTGCAGCTGGCGCGCTGATAGCCGGATTCGTCGCCATGAAGCAGGTCGTCCGTTCCGTTTCGTCGCTGGCCCGCATGCGCATGCCGGCGGTTCCGCTGGCGCTTGCGCTCGCGCTCGTCGCCGGCTGCGCGCAGATCCCGCGCGATCCGATCATCCAGCAGCCGATGTCGGCCCAGCCGCCGGTCCCGCCGTCGATGCAGGCGCCCGGCTCGATCTACAACCCGGGCTACGCGGGCCGGCCGCTGTTCGAGGACCAGCGCCCGCGCAACGTCGGCGACATCCTGACGATCGTGATCGCGGAGAACATCAACGCGACCAAGTCGTCCGGCGCGAACACCAACCGCGCGGGCGACACCAGCTTCAGCGTGCCGACGGCCGGCTTCCTCGGCGGGCTGTGGGCGAAGGCGAACCTGTCGGCGGCGGGCGCCAACAAGTTCAATGCGACGGGCGGCGCGAGCGCGGCGAACACGTTCAACGGCACGATCACGGTGACCGTGACCAACGTGCTGCCGAACGGCAACCTGATCGTCAGCGGCGAAAAGCAGATGCTGATCAACCAGGGCAACGAATTCGTGCGCTTCTCGGGCGTCGTCAACCCGAATACGATCTCCGGCGCGAACTCCGTCTACTCGACGCAGGTGGCCGACGCGAAGATCGAATACTCCGCGAAGGGCTACATCAACGAAGCCGAGACGATGGGCTGGCTGCAGCGCTTCTTCCTCAATATCGCGCCGTGGTGATGACGATGCGTACCTTGCTCGCGCGCGTGATGCGCCACCTCGTCCGAACCCGCCGCCACGCGGCCGCCCGCTGCGCGTTCGCGGCCGCCTGTGTGCTCGCGCTTGCGCTCGCGCCGGCCGCGGCGCACGCGGAACGCCTGAAGGATCTCGCGCAGATCCAGGGCGTGCGCGACAACCCGCTGATCGGCTACGGCCTCGTCGTCGGCCTCGACGGCACCGGCGACCAGACGATGCAGACGCCGTTCACGACGCAGACGCTCGCGAACATGCTCGCGAACCTCGGCATCTCGATCAACAACGGTTCGGCCAACGGCGGCAGCTCGTCGATGTCGAACATGCAGCTGAAGAACGTCGCGGCGGTGATGGTCACCGCGACGCTGCCGCCGTTCGCGCGGCCCGGCGAGGCGCTCGACGTCACCGTGTCGTCGCTCGGCAACGCGAAGAGCCTGCGCGGCGGCACGCTGCTGCTCACGCCGCTGAAGGGCGCGGACGGCCAGGTGTACGCGCTCGCGCAGGGCAACATGGCGGTGGGCGGCGCGGGCGCCAGCGCGAACGGCAGCCGCGTGCAGGTGAACCAGCTCGCGGCGGGCCGCATCGTCGGCGGCGCGATCGTCGAGCGCTCGGTGCCGAACGCGATCGCGCAGATGAACGGCGTGCTGCAGCTGCAACTGAACGACATGGACTACGGCACCGCGCAGCGCATCGTGTCGGCGGTGAACGCGAGCTTCGGCCCGGGCACCGCGACCGCGCTCGACGGCCGCACGATCCAGCTCGCGGCGCCGGCCGATTCGGCGCAGCAGGTCGCGTTCATGGCGCGCCTGCAGAACCTCGACGTGAGCCCGGACAAGGCCGCCGCGAAGGTGATCCTGAACGCGCGCACGGGCTCGATCGTGATGAACCAGATGGTCACGCTGCAAAGCTGCGCGGTGGCGCACGGCAACCTGTCGGTGGTCGTCAACACGCAGCCGGTGGTGTCGCAGCCGGGACCGTTCTCGAACGGGCAGACCGTCGTCGCTCAGCAGTCGCAGATCCAGCTGAAGCAGGACAACGGCGCGCTGAAGATGGTGACGGCCGGCGCGAACCTCGCCGATGTCGTGAAGGCGCTCAACACGCTCGGCGCGACGCCCGCGGACCTGATGTCGATCCTGCAGGCGATGAAGGCGGCCGGCGCGCTGCGCGCGGACCTGGAGATCATCTAAAAAATGGCGAATTCCACCAACTTCTCGAACGCGAACGACCTGTCGCAGCGCTTCGCGCTCGACGTGCAGGGCTTCGACGCGCTGCGCGAGCAGGCCAGGAAATCGCCGCAGGCAGGCGCCAAGCTCGTCGCGGGCCAGTTCGACGCGATGTTCACGCAGATGATGCTCAAGAGCATGCGCGACGCGACGCCCGAGGGCGGGCTGTTCGATTCGCATTCGTCGAAGATGTACACGTCGATGCTCGACCAGCAGCTCGCGCAGCAGATGTCGTCGCGCGGGGTTGGCGTGGCCGACGCGCTGATGAAGCAGCTGATGCGTAACGCCGGCGCCGACGCGGGCACGGGCGCCGCCGGGGACGTCGGCGCGGCCGGTCTCGGCATGGCCGGCAACGAAGGCGGCCTCGCCGCGATGAACGCGATGGCGAAGGCCTACGCGGAGGCCGGCGCGAACAACGGCGCGCTGGTGCGCGGCCGCGGCTACTCGGCCGGCAGCGCGCTGACGCCGCAGGTGAAGGGCGCGGGCAGCTCGCCGGACGCCGACGCATTCGTCGACCGGCTGGCCGCGCCGGCGCAGGCCGCGAGCGCGGCCACCGGCATCCCGGCGCGCTTCATCGTCGGCCAGGCCGCGCTCGAATCGGGCTGGGGCAAGCGCGAGATCCGCGCGACCGACGGCTCGACCAGCTACAACGTGTTCGGCATCAAGGCGAACAAGGGCTGGACGGGCCGCACGGTGTCGGCGCTGACCACCGAATACGTGAACGGCACGCCGCGCCGCGTCGTCGCGAAGTTCCGCGCATACGACTCGTACGAGCACGCGATGACCGACTACGCGAGCCTGCTGAAGAACAATCCGCGCTACGCGGGCGTGCTGAGCGCCGGCCGCAGCGTGGAAGGCTTCGCGCACGGGCTGCAGAAGGCCGGCTACGCGACCGACCCGAACTACGCGAAGAAGCTGATCACGATCATGCAGCAGATCGGCTGAGCGGCCGCCCGCCGCCGCGCCGCCTGCGTCACGCCCGAACCGCGCCCGGCCCCGCCGCGCGCGGTTTGAACGTTTGCGCGAAAATTTTCGGGAAATCGATCTAAACTTTCGGTCAGCACTGCCGCTAAGTGTGAGAGACCTGCGACCGGGTAGACGTTCTGGCCCGGTTTTTTGCGCACCGGTTACCGGGCGCCCATGACAAGAAAGACCGGCAAGCCATGAATATCGAACTGTCGACGGACCTGAGCCAGGATGCGGGCCACTCCGGGCCCGACTACGCACGCCGCAATCCGCTGGAAATCGGCGTGCAGCTGCGCAACCTCGTGAACCGCGGCGATTTCCTCACCGTCCAGTACCCGGGGGGCCAGCTCGTCACGCGGCTGCTCGAGGTGGACGTCGGCGCGCGCACCTTCACGTTCGACTGGGGCGCGCTCGCCGAGCAGAACAACGGCATCCTCGCCGCGCCGCACTGCAAGTTTTCGGCGTCGCCGGAAGGCGTGCGCGTCGAATTCGGCACCGGCACGCCGCGCGAGACCCGCTACGAAGGGCTGCCCGCGTTCGAGGCCGATTTCCCCGACCTGCTGTACTGCATCCAGCGGCGCGAGTATTTCCGCGTCGATGCGCCGATCGTCGATCCGTACGTGTGCCGCGGCAAGCTGCCGGACGGCGAGAGCTTCCTGTTCGAGGTGCACAACCTGTCGCTCGGCGGCGTCGGCCTGCGCACGGCCGACGAGCGCGTCGAGGCGCTCGAGCTCGGCACGGTGCTGCCGGACGTCGAGCTGGAGCTGAACGGCCAGGGCAAGCTGTCGCTCGACCTGCAGCTCGTGTCGCAGCGCTCGACCCAGGTGCCGAACGGCACGCGGCGCTTCCAGCTCGGCTTTCGCTTCATGTCGCTGCCGGGCAGCGCCGAGAACACCTTGCAGCGCCTGATCACGCAGCTCGAGATGAAGCGCCGCCAGCTCGCGCGCGCCTGAGCCTCGATTCGCCTGCGTCCGCCCCGGCTCGCGGGGCGCGCGCGGGCGCGCCGGCACCGGCCCGGCGAGCGCCGCACGCCCGTGCGGCGAACCTGCATTTTTCCCTCAATTTTTTCGATCCGCGGCCGTTATACCGGGAGTCACGCAACCCGGCGGCCGCAGTGCGGCCGGCTCATCAGGATCGCGCATGTCCAACACTCTCATGAACCTCGGTATCAGCGGCCTGAACGCCGCCCTCTGGGGACTGACGACGACCAGCAACAACATCAGCAACGCGGCGACGCCCGGCTACTCGATCGAGCGCCCCGTCTACGCGGAGGCGAACGGCCAGTACACCGGCAGCGGCTACCTGCCGCAGGGCGTGAACACCGTCACCGTCCAGCGCCAGTACAGCCAGTACCTGAGCGACCAGCTGAACAACGCGCAGACCCAGAGCGGCACGCTGTCGACCTGGTCCACGCTCGTCGCGCAGCTGAACAACTACGTCGGCAGCCCGACGGCCGGGATCTCGTCCGCGATCACCAACTATTTCACCGGGCTGCAGAACGTCGCGAACAAGGCGGCCGACACGTCGGTGCGGCAGACCGCGATCAGCAACGCGCAGGTGCTGGCCGACCAGATCAAGGCAGCCGGCGCGCAATACGACGCGCTGCGCCAGAGCGTGAACTCGCAGCTGTCCAGCACCGTTGCGCAGATCAATTCCTATACCGCGCAGATCGCGCAGCTGAACCAGCAGATCGCGGCCGCGGGCAGCCAGGGCCAGCCGCCGAACCAGCTGCTGGACCAGCGCGACCTCGCGGTGTCGAAGCTGTCGAGCCTCGCGGGCGTGCAGGTCGCGCGCAACAGCGACGGCTACAACGTGTTCCTCGCGGGCGGGCAGCCGCTCGTCGTCGCCGACAAGAGCTACACGCTCGCGGCCGTCACGTCGCCGTCGGATCCGAGCGAGCTGAGCGTCGTGTCGCAGGGCATCGCCGGCGCGAACCCGCCGGGCGCGAACCAGACGCTGCCGGATGCGTCGCTGTCGGGCGGCACGCTCGGCGGGCTGCTGGCATTCCGCAGCAAGACGCTCGACCCGGCGCAGGCGCAGCTCGGCGCGATCGCGACCAGCTTCGCCGCGCAGGTCAACGCGCAGAACGCACTCGGCGTGGATCTGCAGGGCAAGCCCGGCGGCAACCTGTTCACGACCGGCAGCCCGACGGTGTATTCGAACGCGGGGAACACGGGCAATGCGACGCTCAACGTCTCGTTCGCGAATCCCTCGCAACCGACGACGGGCGACTACAACCTGTCGTACGACGGCACCAATTACACGCTGACCGACCGCGCGACCGGCACGGTGGTCGACCAGAAGGTCGGGCCGATGCCGGTCACGCTCGGCGGGGCGAGCGGGCTGAACTTCTCGATCCCGTCCGGCACGATGAACGCCGGCGATTCGTTCACGGTGCAGCCGACGCGCGGCGCGCTCAACGGCTTCGGGCTCGCGACCTCGAACGGCGCGGCGATCGCGGCGGCCTCGCCCCTCGTGTCGTCGGCCGCGACGACGAACCTGGGCACCGGCACGATCAGTGCGCCGTCGGTCACGAACCCGGCAGCCGTGGCGAACAATACCCAGTACACGATCACGTTCGGCGGTACCACTGCTTCGCCCACCTACACGGTGACCTCAGTCCCGCCGCCGGCTACACCGCCCTCCGCGCAGCCGTACGTACCCGGTGCGGCGATCACGCTCGGCAGCGGCCAGACGGTCTCGGTATCGGGCACGCCCGCGTCCGGCGACTCGTTCAAGGTCCTGCCGAACACGGGCGGCACCAGCGACGGCAGCAACGCGCTCGCGCTCGCGCAGCTCGTGAGCGCGAAGCAGCTCGGCAACGGCACGACGACGCTGACCGGCGCATACGCGAACTACGTGAACGGGATCGGCAACACCGCGGCCCAGCTGAAGGCGTCGAACGCCGCGCAGACCGGGGTCATCGGCCAGATCACGGACGCCCAGCAGCAGGTGTCGGGCGTGAACCAGAACGAGGAAGCGGCCAACCTGATGCAGTACCAGCAGCTTTACCAGGCGAACGCCAAGGTGATCCAGACGGCGCAATCGCTGTTCCAGACCGTGATTGGCCTGTTCAACTGACCGGATTTCGAGGATAGAAGCGATGCGGATTTCCAGCGCCCAGTTTTTCCAGCTGAACGTCGCCACGATGAACGACCAGCAGGCGCAGCTCGCGCAGCTGTACCAGCAGCTGTCGAGCGGCGTGAGCCTCACGACGCCCGCGGACAACCCGGTTGGCGCCGCGCAGGCGGTGCAGCTGTCGATGACGTCGTCGACGCTGGCGCAGTACACGGCCAACCAGAGCGCCGCGCTGGCGTCGCTGCAGGCCGAGGACGCGACGCTGTCGAGCGTCAACACCGTGCTGACCAACGTCCAGTCGTTGGTGGTGCGCGCGGGCGACGGCTCGCTGTCCGACAGCAACCGCACGGCGCTCGCGACGCAGCTGCAGGGCTATCGCGACCAGCTGATGACGCTCGCGAACTCGGACGACGGCGCGGGCAACTACCTGTTCGCCGGCTTCAAGAACGGCAGCAAGCCGTTCGCGAACAACGCGGGCGGCGGCGTGAGCTACGTCGGCGACACCGGCACGCGCAACGTGCAGATCGCCGATTCCCGCAGCCTGTCGCAGGGCGACAACGGGGTGGACGTGTTCCAGTCGGTGCAGGCGCAAGGCACCCAGTCGGTGCAGGCGGCGGCCGCGACGAACACGGGCACGGGCACGATCGGCCCGGTCACGACCACGAGCGCGTCGGCCGCGACCAACAACCACCAGTTCACGATCCAGTTCGGCGGCACCGCCGCGGCGCCGACCTATACGGTCACCGACAACACGGCCGTTCCGCCGACGACGACGCCCGCGCAGGCGTATACGTCCGGCGCGGCGATCGCGCTCGGTGGCGGGCAGACGGTTCCGGTGTCGGGTACGCCCGCGAACGGCGACACGTTTACCGTGACGCCCGCGCCGCAGGCCGGCACCGACGTGTTCGCGTCGCTCGATTCGATGATCGCCGCGCTGAAGACGCCGGTCACCGGCAACCCGGTGGCCATGGCCGCGCTCAACAACGCGATGGCGACCGGCGCGACGAAGCTTGGCAACACGATGAACAACGTCACGACGATCCAGGCGAGCGTCGGCGGCCGCGAGCAGGAAATCAAGGCGATGCAGGCGGTCACGCAGACCAACTCGCTGCAGACGTCCAGCAATCTCGCGGACCTGACGAGCACCAACGTCGTCGCGACGATCAGCCAGTTCACGCAGCTGCAGAACGCGCTGACCGGCGCGCAGAAGGCGTTCGTCCAGATGCAGAACCTGTCGCTGTTCCAGTACATCAACCCGTGATGCGGCACGCGCCGGCGGCGAAGTAAGCGGGCGCTCACCTCGCGTGGCGGGGCCGCCCGCCGCGCCGGACGCAAAAAAAACCGCTCGGGCGCAATGCCCGAACGGTCAACGGAGAGTGGAACGGCTGCCGCGCCTGGTACGCGGCAGTGCAGGTACTGTATGAAACCCGGCGGCTGCCGTGAATCAGACGAGTCTGATTTTGCGGCGGCCGATCGCCCCGCCGGCCGGCATCCCGCCCCGGAATCGCGCCCGACCCGACCGGGCCCGCCGCTTCCCCGAATCATTGCCGGCCGCGCCGGCGCGCCGCTTGCCAGCGCCATTCCCGCTCCTTAAACTTCGCGCCAGATTCCAGACCCGGCGCATCCCTCGCAGCCGGGCGACCGACAAGACAGGAGCGTGTCCCGATGTCCGATTCCTATTTCCCGCGCTGGCGGGTGCAACCGCCCGGCGCGGCCGCGCGCGTCGTCGGCCCCGACGAGCGCCTGTCGTGGCCGCAGATGATCGCGATGGGCGTGCAGCACGTCGTCGCGATGTTCGGCTCGACCGTGCTCGCGCCGCTGCTGATGGGCTTCGACCCGAACCTGTGCATCTTCATGTCCGGCGTCGGCACGCTGCTGTTCTTCGCGCTGGTCGGCGGCCGGGTGCCGAGCTATCTCGGCTCGAGCTTCGCGTTCATCGGCCTGGTGATCGCGGTGACCGGCTATGCCGGCAGCGGCCCGAACCCGAACATCCCGGTCGCGCTCGGCGGCATCATCGCGTGCGGCGCCGTGTACATCGCGATCGGCGCGATCGTGTCGGCGGTCGGCACGCGCTGGATCGAGGCGCTGATGCCGCCCGTCGTCACCGGCGCGATCGTCGCCGTGATCGGGCTGAACCTCGCGCCGATCGCGGTCAAGGGCGTGTCCGCGTCCACCTTCGATTCGGCGATGGCGCTCGTCACGGTGCTGTCGGTCGGCGGCGTCGCGGTGTTCGCGCGCGGGATGATGCAGCGCCTGCTGATCCTCATCGGGCTCGTGATCGCCTACGTGATCTACGCGCTCGCGACCAACGGGATGGGCCTCGGCAAGCCGATCGACTTCTCGATCGTCGCGCACGCCGCGTGGTTCGGCATCCCGACGTTCCACGCGCCGGCGTTCGATCCGCATGCGATGCTGATGCTCGCGCCGATCGCGGTGATCCTCGTCGCCGAGAACCTCGGCCACATCAAGGCCGTCAGCGCGATGACCGGCCAGAACCTCGACCGCTACGTCGGCCGCGCGTTCATCGGCGACGGGCTGGCCACGATCGTGTCGGGCAGCGTCGGCGGCACCGGCGTCACGACCTACGCGGAAAACATCGGCGTGATGGCCGTCACGCGGATCTATTCGACGCTCGTGTTCGTGGTGGCCGCGCTGATCGCGATCCTGCTCGGCTTCTCGCCGAAGTTCGGCGCGGTGATCCAGACGATTCCGGGCCCGGTGCTCGGCGGCGTGTCGATCGTCGTGTTCGGGCTGATCGCGGTGACGGGCGCGCGCATCTGGGTCGTCAACAAGGTCGATTTCTCCGACAACCGCAACCTGATCGTCGCGGCGGTCACGCTCGTGCTCGGCGCGGGCGACTTCTCGCTGAAGTTCGGCGGCTTCGCACTCGGCGGGATCGGCACCGCGACGTTCGGCGCGATCATCCTGTATGCGATCCTGCGCAAGGAAAAGGAACCGGGCCCGGTGGTCTGACGCCCGGTGCGATGGCGCGCGGCGCGCGGCTGCCCGCCGCCGCTTCATCGGTCACGCGCCGGCGCTCGCCTGCGCTTCCAGCCACGCGCAGAACTGCGCGACGAGCGGTTCCTCCGCGCGCTCGCGCGGCGTGATCCACCAGTAGCTGCGGGTCGCGATGCGCGGCCCCGGCAGCGGCATCACGAGCCGGCCGCTCGCGAGCTCGTCGTCGATCAGCGGCAGCGGGCCGAGCGCGACGCCGAGCCCGTCGACCGCCGCCTGCAAGGCCAGGTAGAAGTGGTCGAACGACTGGCGCTTGCGCCCCTTCAGTGTCGCGCCGGCGGCCGCGAACCAGTCGCGCCAGCCTTCCGGGCGCGTATCCGAATGCAGCAACACGTGCCGCGACAGGTCGTCGGCGCGCGCGATCGGCGCGCGCTTGAGCAACGCGGGGCTGCAGACGGGGATCACGCTCTCGTCGAGAAAGCGGCCGCTCGCGCAATTCGGCCAGTGGCCGGGGCCGCGGCGGATCGCGACGTCGAACCCGTCGAGCGTGTCGAGCGGTGCGTTCGACGTCGACAGCTTCAGCTCCACGTTCGGCACGTCGCGCTGGAAGCGCGACAGGCGCGGCAGCAGCCATTTCATCGCGAAGGTCGGCAAGGCGTTGATGCGCAGCACGCGCGCGGTGCCGGTGCGGCGCAGGCGCTCGGTCGCGAGCGCGATGCTGTCGAACGCGGCGCGCACCGTATCCAGATACTGGCGGCCTTCGTCGGTGAGCTTCACGCGCTTGCCGATCCGGTGGAACACGGGCTTGCCGAGCCACGCCTCGAACCCGGCGATCTGCCGGCTGATGGCACCATGAGTCACATGCAGCTCGTCGCCGGCGGCGCTGAAGCTTTCGTGTCGTGCCGCGGCTTCAAAGGCCCGAAGCGCGGAAAAGGGCGGGAGATCGCGTGCCATGCTTGTGATTCTAGATCACAAGGGCGTGCCGATAAAATCGTTTTGATCGCGGCCCGGACGGCGGTAACCTCGGCTTACCGTTTGACGAGGACTCCCATGCAATCCGTTTCCCCGCCGCCTGCCGGCGCGCCGCGCAGCATCGGCCTGGCCGAGCTGTTCACCGGCTTCCTGTCCCTTGGCCTCATGTCGTTCGGCGGCGCGCTGCCGTTCGCGCGGCGCACGATCGTCGAGGAGCGCAAGTGGCTCTCCGCCGACGAATTCACCGACCTGCTCGGCCTGTGCCAGTTCCTGCCCGGCGGCAACGTGATCAACCTGTCGGTCGCGGTCGGCATGCGCTTTCGCGGCGTGCCGGGCGCGCTGGCCGGCATTCTCGGGCTGATCGCGGGGCCGACGCTCGTCGTCGTCGCGCTTGGCGTGCTGTACGCGAAGACCCAGAACGAGCCGGCCGTCCGGCACCTGTTCGCCGGCCTGTCGGCCGCGGCGGCCGGGCTGCTCGCGGCGATGGCGGTGAAGGTCGCGAAGCCGCTGCGGCACGCGCGTGCCGCCGCGGGTATCGCGGTGCTGGCGTTCGTCGCGATCGCCGTGCTGCGCATTCCGCTGCTGACCACGATGCTCGTGCTGACGCCGTTCAGCATCTGGCTCGCCGCGCGGCGCGGCCCCGCGCCGGTCGTGCCGGCGGCCCCCGAGTCGCGCGAGGCGGACCAGGGAGGCGCGCGATGAACGATACGCTGATCGCGCTCGCGACCATCTTCACCCAGCTGTCGCTGCTCGCGTTCGGCGGCGGCAACACGATCCTGCCGGAGATGCAGCGGCAGGTGGTCGACGTGCATCACTGGATGAGCGCGTCGGAGTTCACCGCGCTGTTCGCGCTCGCGCAGGCCGCGCCGGGGCCGAACATGATGATCGTGTCGCTGGTCGGCTGGCACGTGGCCGGCTGGTGGGGCCTGCTGGTCGCGACGCTCGCGAAGTTCGGGCCGTCGTCGCTCGTCACCGTGCTCGCGCTGCACGCGTGGGAGCGCTTCCGGAACCGGCCGTGGCGCCGCTACGTGCAGCAGGGGATGGTGCCCGTCACCGCGGGCCTCGTCGCGGCGAGCGCGGTGGTGATCGCCGAGGCATCGAACCACCTGGCGATCCAGTGGGGCATCACCGCCGCGTGCGCGGTGCTCGCGTACCGCACGCGCATCCATCCGCTGTGGCTGCTCGCGGCCGGCGCGCTGATCGGGCTGACGGGCGTCGGGCAGTGATCGCGCGGGCCGGCGCGCCCGCTCAGCGCGGGTCGGCCTGCCCGGTCGGCTCGCTGCCGACGAGGCCGAGCAGCCTGCCGCGCTCGCTGTCGACGCTGCCGGTCGCGGCGGGCCAGTCGATCACGTAGCCGGCGTTCAGCGCATCGCGCATGATCGTGCCGTAGTCCGACTTGCCGAGCTTGCCGCCGTGCAGCGCGTCGGCCACCTCGCGCTTCAGGTTCGGCGTGAACGCCGGATAGGCGGTGACGAGCGCCGCATACTGGCGCGCGTCGATCTCGGCCGATTCGCGGTTGAGGGCCCAGACGACCACCAGCACGATCGCGACGAACGGCACGGCGGTGTAGCGCAGGAAGAATTTCGCGGGTGTCATTCGATTGCTCTTTGAGATACGGCGGGGCGGGGCGGCGGAACGGGTCGGTATACTGCCGGCTTTCGATCAGCAGGACCCAGCATCATGTCGACGATTCCCGCCTGTCCGCAATGCGCGATGGAAAACACCTACCCCGACGGCGAGCATTATATTTGCGCCGACTGCGGGCACGAGTGGTCGAGTGCCGCACCGGCGGCCGCCGATGACGACGCCGCGCGCGTCGTGCGCGACGCGAACGGCAACGTGCTCGCCGACGGCGACGCGGTCGTGCTGATCAAGGACCTGAAGCTGAAGGGCTCGTCGATCACGCTGAAGATGGGCACCCGGGTGAAGAGCATTCGCCTCGTCGGCGGCGATCACGAAGTCGACTGCAAGGTCGACGGGATGAGCGTGATGCTGAAGGCCTGCTACCTGAAGAAGAACTGAGCATCGCGCGCCCCGCCACGGGAGGATCGATGGATCTCGACGGCGCCAGCCGCAATCTCACGGTCGCCGCGCTGCTCACGCTGTCCGGCGGCTATCTCGATGCGTACACCTACGTCGGCCACGGCCACGTGTTCGCGAACACGATGACGGGCAACGTCGCGCTGCTCGGCATCAACCTGTCGGCCGGCGAGTGGGCTGCTGCGCTGCATCATGTGCCGCCGCTGGCGGGCTTCACGATCGCGGTGTTCGTCGCGCACCTGCTCGGCCTCGCCGCGCAGCGCGGCTGGATGCGGCACACCGCGTTCGCGAGCCTGATCGTCGAGATCGTGTTTCTCGGCGTCGCCGCGAGCGGCCTGGTCGGCGCGTCGAGCGCGTGGCTGATTCCCGGCATCTCGTTCGTCGCGACGCTGCAGACGCTGTCGTTCACGCATCTCGAGGAACTGTCCTACACGTCGGTGATGACGACCGGCAACCTGCGGCGCGCCGCGCAGAAGCTGTTCGTCGGGCTGATTCCGCGCTACGACGCCGGCGCGCTGCACGATTCGGCGCTGCTCGCGACGATCAGCTTCTGCTTTCTCGCGGGCGCGGTGGCGGGCGGGCTCGTGACGCGGCTCGTGCCGGGCATCGCGCTGTGGGGCGCCGTGCTGCTGCTGGCCGGCGCGTTCGCCGAAATCGTGCGCCGCGCATGGCGGCGCGCCGGGGCGGGCACCGGCGCGGGCGAAGCGGGCTGACGCGGGGCGGGCCCGGCGCCCGGCGCCGCCGGCGGCCGCGCGCTTCGGCCTCTTCTGCGCATGGGTGATCCTGCCAGGAGCGTCGTCTCAACCACCGAATCCCGCCAAAACCGGCCGCCTTCCGCGGCGGCCGATGGCAAGCGCCGTGCCACGCGGCGTTGTGTGCGGGCGACAGTCTCGCCGTTACAGCGCATTTCAATTTCTTTCAGGGGTCCGGCTGGTCTTATGATTCTGGCCACATCGCGCGCGCCATGAGTGCACGCGATTCCCACCCGGCCGCCGCGCACGCGGCCGGCAATGATCGGAGACACCAACAAACAAGGGAACGCTCATGAAGCAGACCACGAGACTCGCAGCAATCGCAGGGGGCACCCTCCTGGCATTCGCCAGCCAATACGCGGCAGCACAAAGCTCCGTCACGCTCTGGGGCGTCGCCGACGTCAGCGTCCGCTACCTGACCAACGCCAACGCCAAGAACGACGGCCTGCTGTCGATGTCGAACGGCGCGATCACCAACAGCCGCTTCGGCATCTACGGCACGGAAGACCTCGGCAGCGGGCTGAAGGCGCTCTTCAAGCTCGAAAGCGGCGTGAACCTGCAGAACGGCGCGTTCGCAGACAGTGGCCGCATGTTCAACCGTGCTGCGTACGTCGGCCTGTCGAGCCCGTACGGTACCGTGACCCTCGGCCGCCAGAAGACGCCGCTGTTTGACCTGCTGTCGGACACCTACGATCCGCTGACCGTCGGTAACTACCTCGAGAACGCGTGGCTGCCGGTGGCGCTCGGCGGCGGGCTGTACGCGGACAACCAGATCAAATACACGGGTACGTTCAATGGTCTGACGGCGAGCGCGATGTACTCGACCGGTACGAACTACGCGTCGACTGGCGCCGGCGGCTTCTCCGGCCAGATCCCGGGCTCGCTGGGCAAGGGCAATGCGTGGGGCCTGTCGCTGTCGTACGTGATGGGGCCGCTCAGCATCGCGGCCGGCGCACAGCAGAACAGCGATAACTCGGCACGCAAGCAGACCATCTATCACGCGAACATCGTCTACGCGTTCAGTACGGTGAAGGTCTATGCGGGCTACCTGCGCTCGAAGGACGATACGGGCTTCGTCGACAGCCTGCTCGCACAGCAGAAGATTCCAGTTGCGAAGGGCACCGGCCGGATCGACGACGGCCCGTTCGCCGGCGTGAGCTGGCAGGCCAGCGCGCCGCTGACGCTGACGGGCGCGTTCTACTACGACCATATGCGCAATGCGATGACCGCCGACGGTACGCTCGGGAGCGGCAACCGCTATGCGATCGTCGGCATCGCCGAGTACGCGCTGAGCAAGCGCACGGAAGTCTACGGCACCGTCGACTTCAACAAGACGAACGGCGCGGCCAACGTCCAGCTGCCGGGCCGCAGCAACCAGACAGGTATCGCGATCGGCCTGCGCAATATCTTCTGACGCACTGTCCGCGCCGGTGCGAAGCCCGGCGCGCGACGCCATGCCGTTCAGTCCAGGCTTCCAGTGAGAAGTCGAACGGCGTGACGCAAAGGTGAGGACTTGACGGCCCGAGCGCAACCGCGCCCGGGCCGTTTCTCATTGGGAGGGGGTTTGACGCGCTCGCGCGATCGCAAAGGCCGCGCCGTGCCGTACGAACGCGTCACGGCGGCCCACGTCTGTCGATCAGGCTCGCCGGCGGCTACTTGCCGATGTTGGTCCCAAGGTATTGCCAGTAGGTATTGTTCGTCGGGGTGGTCGGGAAGTACCAGTATCGTTTGTCGCCACCCAGCGCGGAGAGCCTGAAATACCTCGTTATCCCGGCATTCAACGTATAGGTGTAGGTGTCGCCAATCACCCCCAGCCTGTCGTTCTCGCCCCAGGCGTGAAACGCGGGCCCGTTGTAGAAGGGCTCGATCGTGCCGAGGTATTGCCAGTTGTTGTTGCTGGTCCCGTTGATGGGAAAGTACCAATATCGATTGCCGCTACCCAACGTAACGAGCCTGAAGTACTCGGTTCGATTGGAGTAGGGGTTCCGATACTTGAAGATCGAACCGATCTTCCCCTGCCGGTCGTAATCTCCCCAGTTCTGAGGCCCGTTGCTCAGGCCAATCTGATGGACCAGGCTCGACCCGACTACGTCGGAACGCGTGCCGACGTTGACGCCGTCCATGGCACCCGTGACTTGCGGCAATGAACACGGATTGACAAAGCTGCCATAGGTCCCTGCCGAGATCTGGACAGTCTTCCCTGCGCCATTGTCCGAGGATGGCGAGCCGAATGCCGCGCGTGCATAGGGAATCAGTTCGCAACTGAAGCCATTGCTGAAGACCTCGGTGAAGGTCGTAATTCTCTTCTGCAGATTTCCCCATCCTGCTTGAGCCTGGATCTTGCCGAGATCCCAGTGATCGTTGGTCGCGAGATCCGTGACCGATACTTCCCACCAAGGTCCGGTTCCTCCGGCGTTTTCGAGCCGGAATCGGTACATGTGCCCCGGCTGCCAGTCAAAAGAGGCGAGCACTTGCTGTCCGGTTCCCCCTTCACTGAATGTTTTCGCGACAGCGCCTTGCATCAAGGCAACGGACGAAGTCGCGCTCCAGATGGAAAAGATGATCTTCTTGATTCCCGCGACCCGTTGCAGACCAAGATACCCGACGGGCCCCGTTTCGAACCAGAATTGCTGAGCCCAGAAGACACTGCTCTTGTCTCCCGAATCGCTCTGGACAATGAAGGAGAAGTCGATGCTCGAGTTGTCGCCCTTGCTGAGCACGAAGCTTCCCGAGGGCGTGCTGGTGATGGCCCACGATGCCGACGATGAAAATATCGCTGCGAAGAGAAACGCGCGCAGTGCGGTGGACAATTTCTTCAAATTCATTTGGTACACTAAGTTACACGGCGTTTTGCCTGATCGTGAAATTTCGGCAGGCAGAAGCGATGTCGCCCGATTGCCTTCGAACCGGCTGCGCATTGCCTATTGATACGTCATGGTGAAGGTCAGCACCGCGTTCGCGGTGCCGGCCGTCACGCTGGCGGACGTCTGATAATAGTTGGCCGTGAGCGGGATCGTGTAGGAGCCGCCCGTCGTGCTGCTGTAGCTCGTCAGCGTGTACTTCATGTTGTACTTCAGCGCATTGCCGCTGCCGTCCTTCAGCTGCAGGCCGATACCGGTGGCCGTCGAATCGCTCGACAGCGCGAGCACGCCGTTGGTGCTGTCGAGCACGGCATTGACCGGGGTGAACTGGTACTGGATCGAGGTCAGTCCTATCGGACAGGCATTGACCGCCACGTTGACCGGGACGGGCGTCATCCCGCCGGTCGAGCCGATGCCCTTGAAGGCCGACTGCATGACCGAGCCCATGTTGACCGTCACGTTCGGCGTGGTGCAAGCCGCCACGGTGACGTTGGTCGGGGTCAGCGAGAACGACACGAGAGGCGAGGTGGCGACCGTATACACGTTGCCGCCGGTGCTCGTCGTTGACGCCCCTACGAGCCGCACACCGCCTGTCACCGTGCCCGCCGTGATCGGACCGGTCTTGATCAGCGCCGCCTGTGCCATACCGCCGTTAGTGATCGAAGTAACAATTCCGTTTGCGTTGCAGGAGTTCCCCGTCCACGGGCTGGGGAATGGCGAAGATGGCCCGCCGAGATCCACCCAGGGCAGGCTTCCGCAACCGTTCGCGTAAGAACTCACGCCGATCGCGACACCGACGCCAGGCACATTGGTATTCCAGACCGTATAGGCCACCCCAGTCTGCCCGGTCGCGGTCATGCCGGCCTTGGTCATCGACTGCGGCTCGAAGACCATACCCGCGGCTGCCGTACCCGACACCGTGCAAGTGTAGTAATTGGAGACGTTCGGCGTACTGGCCCAGGAGGTCAGCCGCGTGCCGATCGCGGCGTCGCGCGGGATCGTCACCGAGGCCGGCATCGTCAGCGTCACCGTCTGCGCCGTTCCAGAGCAACTGATGCTCGAGGCGAACACGGTACGTGTGCCAAAACCGAGCATCAGCACCGCCAGCGTGAGCAGCCAGAATGCCAGGCGCCCCAAGCCTCGCGTCGATTTCGCCTGCCTGCGCGTCGAGGCCGGCTTCTTGTTTCGTTTCATGATCTTTCCGAGATTCTTCGCAACTATTTGCTCATTGCGTATGTACTACGTCCACATACGTCAAACCCGATACGCACTGCTTACTGATACGTCATGGTGAAGGTCAGCACCGCGTTCGCGCTGCCGGCCGTCACGCGGGCGGCCGTCTGATAATAGTTGGCCTTGAGCGGGATCGTGTAGGAGCCGCCCGTCGCGCTGCTGTAGCTCGTCAGCGTGTACGGCGTGTTGTACTTCAGCGCGTTGCCGCTGCCGTCCTTCAGTTGCAGGCCGATACCGGTGGCCGTCGAATCGCTCGACAGCGCGAGCACGCCGTTGGTGCTGTCGAGCACGGCGTTGACCGGGATGAACTGGTACTGGATCGAGTTCAGCCCTATTGGGCAGGCGTTGACCGCCACGTTGACCGGGACGGGCGTCATCCCGCCGGTCGAGCCGACGCCCTTGAAGGCCGACTGCATGACCGAGCCCATGTTGACCGTTACGTTCGGCGTGGTGCAAGCCGCCACGTTGACGACGGTCTGGGTCAGCGAAAACGACACGTGGCCCGAGGTGGCGACCGTATACGGTCCACCGACGCGTGGCCCCGTCACTGACGCCCCCTCGAACAGCACGCCGCCCGTCACCGTGCCTGCCGTGATGGGGCCGGTCTTGACCAGCGCCACCTGGGCATAGCCACCGTTGGCGATCGAACCGTTTTGGTTGCAGACGCCGCCCGACCAAGGGCTGGGGAACGTCCCCGACGGCTTGCCGAGATCCTGCCATCCCTGGGCTCCGCAACTGTTCACGATGGGATTCACGCCGATCACGATACCGACGCCAGGCACGTTGGTGTTCCAGGCGGTATAGGTCTTGCCGTTCACGGTCGCGGTCGTGCCGGCCTTGGTCATCATCGACGACGGTGCGAAGACCATGCCCGTGGCTGCCGAACCCGTCGTGGTGCAGCTGAAGTAGTTGGAGGTTTGCGCGGTAGTGACCTCGCGACTGAGCACCGTACCGTTCGGCGCGTCGCGCGGGACCGTCACCGAGACCGGCATCGTGACCGTCACTGTCGGCGGCGTTCCCGACGAGCAAGTAGCAGTCTGCGCGAACGCCGCACGCGAGCCCAGGCCGAGCAGCAGCACCGCCAGCGCGAGCAGCCAGAACGCCACGCGGCCCGCGCCTCGCGGCGACTTCGCCTGCCGGTGCGTCGAGGCCGGCTTCTCGTTCCGCTTCATGTTCTTTCCCAGATCCGTCACACCCGCTTCGCTCATTTCGCGCATACCCCCTCCGCATCGGTCCAGCGTTGCTGGCTCGTCTTGCTGGCCGTCGGCAGCGTGTACGACAGCGAACAGCGCTCGGCGGCCATATCGCCCCACTTCACATTCAGCGTGCCGGCATCGGTCTTCACGCCGCGCAGCACGATGCGGCCATCCTGCGCCACGGTACCGACGTTCTGCCCCGCCGCATCGCTCACCTCCGCGCCGAACGGAACCGGCTCGCCATTGCTCATGCGCGCGCGCATGAGCACCGCGCGCCCGCCGCCCTCGGTCTCGAACTTCAGCCGCACCACGGCGCCCGCGGTCGGCGCGACGTGCTGCGCGCTGGATTTCAGCTCGACACTCATCGGCACGCCCTTTGGATCGATTTCCACCTCGTTGGTCGAGAACGGCATCAGGTTCGACACCAGCGCATGACCGAACGGATCGATGCGCAAGCCACTGCCGGACGTCACGCGCGCGCCGCTCGCGTCCTTGGCCTCGACGATCGCCAGCGTCTCGCCCATGGCCGGCGTCAAGACCACGCCGCCGGCATAGGCCACCACGCCACCCGAGATGCCGCCGCCGTACTGCGTAAAGCCGGTGCCCTTCGAAGCATTGCCCGAGAAGGTCGCATAGGGCGACATGTAGGACACGTTGCCGCCCACGTTGCTGGCCGTTCCCGTGCCACCGCCGCTGGTCCGGCCGACGTTCACGCCGTAGCTGAGCGCGTTGTCGACGCCGAGCGAGCCCGTCATCGACTGCTGGACCACGGTCGCGCCACGGCTGTCGTGCTGCAGGCTGGTCGACGAGTACACCGTGCGCGAGCCGAGGTTCAGCGGGATCGACACGTTCAGCATGAAGCGGTTGTCCCAGCGACTCTGCGTCGCGTCGAATTGACGCGCGACCGACACGCCGTAGTTGATGCGCCGGAAATTATTGTTGTAGCCGGCCTGGAACTGCGTGTCGTTGCCGCCGCGATTCCAGTAGTTGACAGTCGAGCCCGACAGGTAGAAAGCGCCCCAGCCTTCCGGCAGGCTCTGGTTCAGCATGACCTGGAACTGACCGCGACGTACGCCGCCCGACAGCAGGTTGTTTGCGCCGCCCGTCTGCTGGTCGCGCAACTGCATGGCGTCCTGCAGGCCCAGGTAGCCGCTGCTCGAATAGCGATAGGCGGCCACCGCGATATTGGTATTGGTCGGGCTGATCAGCTTGCTGTACGAGAGCTTCACACTCTGGCCGTGGCGCGTGCCGAGGCCGGGCAGATCGGCGCTGGCCTGCGTGATGTCGAACGCGAACGAGCCAAGCTCGGTGTTGAGCGCGGCGCCGACCAGGCCGGCCAGGTAGCCGGGCGCGGCCATCATGCCGCCGTAGCCGGTGATCAGGTTGGTGAAACCATGCTGTACGGTCGCCTGGAACAGCGCCGGCTTGCTCGACAGCATCGCATTGCGGTACTGGCCGGCCGTCACGCTGAAACGTGTGATGCCGGGCCGCAGCGAACTGACGGCCGACGCATACGGCACCTTGAAGGTGTGGATGCTGCCGTCGGCCTCGGTCACGACGACGTCGAGGTCGCCACCGTAACCGGTCGGATAGAGATCGTTGATCTCGAACGGGCCGGTTGCGACGTTGGCGCTGTAGATGATGTTGCCGTTCTGGCGCACCTGCACCAGTGCATTGCTGTTGGCGATGCCGTGGATGGTCGGCGCATAGCCACGTTGCGATTCCGGATACATGCGCTCGTCGCTGGCGATCCGCACACCGCGAAAGCCCACGCTGTCGAACATGGCGCCGTCGGTGAACGCGTCGCCGATCACGAGCTGCGCCTTCAGGCGCGCGATCGAGCGCTGCAGGCTGGTCTGTACGCTCTGGTAGTGCGAGCCGCCGCGCGTGTCATGGGTGTAGTTGCCGTTGTGGCGGAAGCGCCAGGGCCCGGCGTTCAGGCCGGCGTTCAGGCCAAGGTAGGCCTGGGTCGACGAAGTGCCCCGGTTGTCGGCACGGTAGATATTGCCGTTGTAGGACAGCAGCGCGGCTGGCACGCCCTCGTCCCAGTAGCGCGGGTCCACGTAGCCGCGCGCCTCGCGGCTCATCGAGGCCTGCGGGATGCTGACCTCGAGCCGCTGCTCGCCATTGTCGAAGGTGGCGACTGCGTCCGGCACCAGCATGCCGATCGTCACGCAGGCGTGGTTCTCGTCCGTCAGCATGCGCGTCGCTTCGGGCGACAGCTTCGCGAGATCCACCCCGACCTGCTGCAGCAGCTCGCGATCGAAGCAGGGCTGGACGTTGTTCCGGCTGTCGCCCACCTGGCGCAGCGTGATCTGGGTGCGACCGATCCAGTTCGTGTTGACGAACAGGTCGGTGCGATACGAACCCGGTGCCGCCACATTGCCCTTTTCGAAGCGACTGACGTCCACGCGCGCGCCGCCCGGGCGCTGCAGGAACAGGTCGTCGAACTGGACCTCCGCCACTTGCGTGGCGCTTGTGGTCTCCGCCATCGCGCCGGTCGACGCGAATACCGACAGCGCGAGCAGGAAGCACGGGCGCGGGCGCCAGTGCATGAATGGCGACAAACTGGATATGCGTTGGATCACGATAGGCAGCCGAGCGTGAGCAAGCCTGCGCCCTGCCCGGGCGGGCATGCTTGGTCTTGCTGTGGAAAGGACGTGGCGCGCTACCCGCGCCTCGCGCAATGGGAAGGGGTCAGCCGCGCATCATCGCGACGGCGCCGCCGCGGTGCCGGACCGCAGTGGCGTCTCGCCGCTGAGCGCGCCGCCGTAGTCGTTCAGCGCCGTGTAATGCACGCTGGCGCCAGCCGCGTCGGGCACATCGCCCTTCAGCGGGAAGGCACGCGTCTCGCCCGGCCCGACCATGCCGCCATCGTCGAAGATCGCGCTGCGGCTGCCCGACTGCACGCTGATCTTGATCAGCGACACATGGAACGGCGTCGGGTTACGCGCCTCGATGGCCGGCTTGCCGTCGACCTGAGTGAGGCGCCAGGTGAGTTGCGCCGGCGCATCGGCCGACGAACCCTTGAGCTTCTCCGGACGATAGAACAGCTTGATGCGCGAACGGAACGCGAGCTGGATCCGGTTGATGTCCGCGTCCGTCGCGCTCGGTTTGGGCGGCACTTCGAGCACGTTGAGCCAGAACACCGACTCGCGATCCTGGGGCATCGGCTCGCCCGTATAGACGATGCGCAGCGTCTGCGCCTTGGACGGATCGATCCGCGCGATCGGCGGTGTGACGGTGAACGGCACCTTGGTCGTGGACGGCGCGCCGCGCACGTCACCTGTATCGACCCATGACTGCACGAGCGCCGGCGCCTTGCCTTCGTTCGACAGCTTGAGCGTGACCTCGGATTCGCTCGCGCCGTAGATCACGCGCGTGCCGCCGATCACCACCGACGCGACGGCGGGTGTCGCCAAGTGACTGAACCATACGGCACACGTGGTGGCGATCGCGAATCGGAGTACTTTTCGGAGCTTCATGGTTTAGATCGATACAGGTAGCGTGCAGGCCGGGAAGAGCGCTGCTCAACCCGGCCTTCATGAGTATTGCTAAATAATTGCTTACTGATAAATGAGCGAGTACATGACGCTCGACGTCGCCGCGCCGGCCGTTGCGGCGCCGGTTGCGTAGTACTGCGCGTAGTAGCCCAGCGTGGCGCTGCCGGTGGCATCGATCGTGGCCGTCTGCGAGTTCTGCGAGGCGTCCGCCGCACCGAGCTTGATCGGCGAGAAGTCCTTCTTGTTCAGCAGTTGGATCTCGACGTTGGTCGCGCCGCCCGCGGTCAGTTGCAGGTTGCCGGTGGCGGTGTCGACCGTCGGGCCCGGTTCGAAGTAGGCGTGGACGGTGCCCGACGCCGGGTTGCACTTCGTCAGCGCGATGCTGAAGTCCTTGGCGCCGGCAACTTGGCCTGCGGAGGCCAGCGCGCTGGTCGACACGGTCATCATCGGGACGGTGAAGTTGTTCGAACCGCTGTTGTTGCCGTTGATCGTGCACGTTTGCGGGGTAATGCTGCCGCTGAACGTGATCGTGCCGTCAGCTGCGGATGCGACTTGCGAAACGGTGGCGGCGCCCACGAGCAGCAGCGCGGAAATCAGTTTGGTTTGCATGGTTCTTGGTTTCAAAAGCGATCTGGATGGATTTACGACGCCGAGGCGATATCCACTCGATAACGCCACGCGACATCCAACGGCAACCCGAGAAGGCATTACTCGGCCGAGTTTTGTGTTTTCGGCCTGGTTACACTTGGACGGAACGAATCTTACCGGCGGCATACATTCAGTAGTTTGAACTATTGTCACGCCGTGGATGCATTTGTATGAAATATTGTCAGGCGCGATAAAAGGCAATGCTGTTCAATCACTTAGATGAACGGAGTTGCCTGCGGGCGCCTCTTTTCGTTCGCGTGCTTATGTGGCGTGGTGCGCAATCCGTAAGCTGATCGTCGGCATTCCAGAACATATTTTTACAGTGTGCGCGTGCCGCTTCCGCTAATCTGCATGGATCGCACGGCGCGCATGACCGCGCGGGTCCGTAAATTGTGTATCCGGTGATGACAAACGCTGCCCGCCGGTTTTTCTTCGTGGGACGATGCGTTTCACGATTGACCTTGAGAGGGGATGACGATGGGTATCCTGAACACCGTTGGCGAAATCGCGGGCGCCGTCGCGGCCGTCGAGGCGGCCGAGAAAGTCGATCCGGATGCGGGCCTGCTGACGAAGGCGGCCGCGGCCGTTGCGGGCTTCAAGGGCGCGGAAGCGCTCGAAGGCATGCTCGAGAAGAAGGAAGAGAAGCCCGAGGCAGCGGCGGACGATACGCAGGCCAGCGACGGCGACACGTCGCAGGCATGAGCATGGCGGCCGGCTCGGCCACGCCCGCGCGAACCGCGCGGACGGGCAGGCCGGCGCCGCGCAACCGGTATGCCGGGCATGCGGTCGATCGGTGACGCATGGCTCACCCGGCAGCGGGTTTGACAGGCGAGAGGCAATGTCTCTCGCCGTTTTTTTTGGGGCGCGCGCGCCGCGCGCCGCAAGGAAACCGAAATCTTGCTATCGTGCCGTCATCCGAACTGCGATGAGGGCATGCGATGGAATTCGACTACGACCTGTTCGTCATCGGCGCCGGCTCGGGCGGCGTCAGGCTCGCCCGGATGTCGGCGTCATACGGCGCGCGCGTGGGCATTGCGGAGGAAGAGCAGATCGGCGGCACCTGCGTGCTGCGCGGCTGCATTCCGAAGAAGCTGCTCGTCTACGCGTCGCACTACCCGCATGAGGTGGAGGACGCGCGCGGCTTCGGCTGGACGTTCGGCGCGGGCACGCTCGACTGGCCGGCGCTGATCGACGCGAAGGATCGCGAGATCAACCGGCTGAGCGGCATCTACGTGAACCTGCTGCGGCAGTCGGGCGTCGAGATGCACGCGGGGCGCGCGACGCTCGTCGATGCGCATACCGTCGCGGTCGGCGAGCGCCGCATCACCGCGCGCCACATCGCGGTCGCGACCGGCTCGCGCCCGTCGCTGCCGCCGCTGCCCGGCATCGAGCATGCGATCACGTCGCGCGAGGCGCTGTCGCTCGCCGCGCTGCCGGCGCGGGTCGCGGTGGTCGGCGGCGGCTATATCGCGGTCGAGTTCGCGGGCATCTTCAACGGGCTCGGCAGCCACGCCGAGCTGTTCTATCGCGGCGAGCGGATCCTGCGCGGGTTCGACGACGATGTCCGGCAGTTCCTGTCCGACGAAATGACCAAGCAGGGCGTGACGATCCACACGGGCGCCGCGGTCGACGCGATCGAGCGCGCGGCCGATGGCACGCTGACGCTGCGCGTCGGCGGCGCGCAGCACGGGCCGTTCGACGCGGTGCTTTATGCGACCGGCCGCGTACCGAACGTCGAGGGCCTCGGCCTCGACGCCGCCGGCGTCGCGCTCGATGCGCGCGGCGCGATCGCGGTCGATGCGTATTCGGCGACGTCGGTCGCGTCGATCCACGCGATCGGCGACGTGACGTCGCGGCCGCAGCTCACGCCGGTCGCGACGCGCGACGGCGGCCTGCTCGCGATGACGCTGTTCGGAGGAAGGCGCGTTTCGGCCGATCACGAATGGGTGCCGTCGGCGGTGTTCAGCCAGCCGGAAGTCGCGACGGTCGGCCTCACCGAGGCGCGGGCGCGCGACGTGCACGGCGCGCTCGACATCTACCGCACGTCGTTCAAGGCGTTGCGGCACACGCTGTCCGGCCGCGACGAGCGCACGCTGATGAAGCTCGTCGTCGCGCGCGACAGCCAGCGGGTGGTCGGCGCGCACATGGTCGGGCGCGACGCGGGCGAGATCATCCAGGGCATCGCGATCGCGATCCGCGCGGGGGCGACGAAGGCTCAGTTCGACGAAACGATCGGGATTCATCCGACCGCCGCCGAGGAGTTCGTCACGATGCGGCAGAAGGTGGCCGACTGACGGTAATCGTGCGGCTGCGGACCGTGCAGCGGCGCCTGCGCGCATCGCAACGATGCGCGCAGGCGACACAAAACGCGCCCCACGGTTAAATCTGGTCAAAAATTGCAGCGCGCGCAACGACGCGTTGGTATCATCGCCCCAAACCAGATACGGGGCCAAACCATGCGCGATCAACAGCGCAGCATGCACGACAACGGGGCAACCACGCGGCGCGCGAATCCTGACGATTCGGCCGCATCCCCGCCATCCGCCGCGACCACGCCGTCGCGCGCGCATTTACCTCGATTTCCGCTATAGCCCGCGCCGCGCGCGCGTGCGTTCGCGCCGGTGCGGCGTCGATGCCCGGCTCGTCCGCGAGCCGGCACGCCCGTCACGGGCATTCTTTCCTCGCAAGGAGACCAGCAGTGAAGATCCAGACACGATGCAATGTTCTCGTCGCCGCGGCCGTCGTCGCGGCGCTGTCGGGTTGCGCGACCGAATCGTCGCGCACGCTCGACGTGCCGGCCGTCAGCAGCGCCCAGAAGCCGTACGCGGGTAAACCGGTCGCGATCGCGGTCGGCAAGTTCGACAACCGCTCGAGCTACATGCGCGGCATCTTCTCGGACGGCATCGACCGCCTCGGCGGCCAGGCGAAGACGATCCTCGTCACGCGCCTGCAGCAGAGCCGCCGCTTCAACGTGCTCGATCGCGAGAACCTCGACGAGATCAAGCAGGAAGCCGGCTTCATGAAGAAGGCGCAGGCGGTGAAGGGCGCGAACTACGTGGTGACGGGCGACGTGACCGAGTTCGGCCGCAAGGAAGTCGGCGATCACCAGCTGTTCGGCATCCTCGGCAGCGGCAAGACGCAGGTCGCGTATGCGAAGGTCAACCTGAACATCGTCGACACGACGACGTCGGAAGTGATCGCATCGAGCCAGGGCGCGGGCGAATTCAGCCTGTCGAACCGCGAGATCATCGGCTTCGGCGGCACCGCGAGCTACGACTCGACGCTGAACGGCAAGGTGCTCGACCTCGCGATTCAGGAGGCCGTCAATCATCTCGTCGACCAGGTCGACACCGGCGCGCTGAAGCCGGCGAAGTAAGCGCCACGCATCACCGCTTGACCGATTCACCACATCAAATAAAAGAGAAATGACCATGAAACGGGGTATCTGGCTGCCGGCGACGGCCGCCGCATTGCTGCTCGCGGGCTGCGTTCCGCCGCCCGCGCCGCCGCTCTATCAATGGAACGGCTACCAGCCGCAGGTGTACGAGTACTTCAAGGGCAAGACCTCGCCGCAGGAGCAGATCGACGCGCTCGAAAAGGCGCTGCAGGAGATTCGCGCGAAGGGCCACACGCCGCCGCCGGGCTTCCACGCGCATCTCGGCATGCTGTATGCGACCGTCGGCAGCGAGCAGCAGGCCGAACAGGAACTGCAGGCGGAGAAGCAGCTGTTCCCGGAATCGTCGCCGTTCATGGATTTCCTGATGAAGAAGAAATCCGCGCAGCCGAAGCCGGCCGAGCAGAAGACGGCCGAGCAGAAGAACGTCGATCAGAAAACCGCCAAACAGTGACGCACCCGCCATGTTCAAGACCCTTTCATTCAAGCTGATGTCCGTGCTGTCGATCGTCGCGCTGCTGAGCGCGTGCGCGCAGCCGGTGAAGCGGGCCGACTATACGGCCTTCAAGAACAGCAAGCCGCGCTCGATCCTCGTGCTGCCGCCGCTCAACGAGACGTCCGACGTGTCGGCGAGCTACGGGATGCTGTCGCAGATGACGCTGCCGATCGCCGAATCCGGCTATTACGTGGTGCCGGTCGCGGTGATGGACGAGACCTTCAAGCAGAACGGCCTAACCAACGCCGCCGACATCCAGAACACGTCGCCCGCGAAGCTGCGCGAGATCTTCGGCGCGGACGCCGCGCTGTACACGAAGGTGACGCAGTACGGCACCGTCTACCGGATCCTGGCGAGCGCGACCGTGGTGTCGGCCTCGACGAAGCTCGTCGACCTGCGCAACGGCGACGTGCTGTGGCAGGGCCACGCGAGCGCGAACAGCGAGGAGGGCAACAACGCCGGCGGCGGCGGCCTGATCGGCATGCTCGTGGTGGCCGCGGTCAAGCAGATCGCGAACTCGCTGATGGACCAGAGCCACGACATCGCCGCGCGTACGAGCGGCCGGTTGCTGACGGCGGGGCCGCCGAACGGCCTGCTGTACGGCCCGCGTTCGACGAAGTACGGCACGGACTGACGTGCCACCGCCGCGCATGCGCCGCTGCCTGCGGCACGTGCGCGGCGTATTGCGACCTGGTGCGACCTGTTGCGCGCGGCGTCGCTTCAATGCACGCCGAACGCATCCAGCAGGCGATACCAGCTCATCGCGAGCACGAGCGCCGGCGTGCGCAGCAGCGCACCGCCCGGGAAATCGCGGTGCCGGACCTTGCCGAACAGGTCGAAGCGGCTCGCCTGCCCGTCGATCGCCTCGGCGATCAGCTTGCCTGCCAGCGCGGTCGTGTTCACGCCGTGCCCGGAAAATCCCTGCGCGAAATACATCGTCGGCGCGATGCGCCCGAAATGCGGCGCGCGGTTCATCGTGATGTCCACGAATCCGCCCCACGCATAGTCCACCTTCACGTCCGCGAGCTGCGGGAACGTCTTCAGCATGTCGGCGCGCATCGACGCCGCGAGATTGCGCGGCGGCAGCGTCGAATAGCTGACCTTGCCGCCCCATACGAGCCGCGTGTCCGGCGCCGGGCGGAAATAGTCGAGCACGAAGCGGCTGTCGCAGACGGCCGCGCGCGCCGGCATCAGCGCGGCGGCGCGCGCTTCGCCGAGCGGCTCGGTCGCGATCACGTAGGTGCCGACCGGCATGATCTTCTTCGACAGCGCGGGCGCGAGCGTGCCGACATACGCGTTGCACGCGAGCACGACGAAGCGCGCGCGCACGTGGCCCTGTTCCGTCTCGACCAGATGGCCGGCCGGAATGTCGCGCACGCGCGTCACGCAGCTGTTCTCGTGGATGCGCACGCCGGCCGCGGCCGCCGCGCGCGCGAGGCCGAGCGTGTAGTTGAGCGGATGCAGGTGGCCGCTGTCGGGGTCGTACAGGCCACCTTGGTAGCGCGACGACTGCACGTAGCCGCCGAGCTCGCCGGCCTCGACGAAGCGCAGGCGGTCGTAGCCGAAGCGCTGCGCGAGGTCGTCGCGATTGCGCTTCAGCGCATCGGCGTCGCGCGCGGTGTTCGCGGCGGTCAGGTAGCCGGGCACCAGTGCGCACGCGATGTCGTGCCGCGCGATGCGCGACTTCACGAGCGACAGCGTTTCGAGCCCCATCTCCCAGATGCGCTTCACGTCGGCGTCGGGCAGGTAGCGCGCGAACGTGTCGATGTCGCACGCATAGCCGCCGATCAGCTGGCCGCCGTTGCGGCCGCTCGCGGCCCAGCCGACCCGCGACGCTTCGAGCAGGGTGACGGAGTGGCCGCGCTCGGCGAGATTGAGCGCGGCCGTGAGGCCGGTCAGGCCCGCGCCGATCACGCACACGTCGGCGTCGGTCGCGCCGGCGAGCGGCGGGTGGCGGGTCGTATCGTTGACGGTGGCCGCGTAGTACGACGCGGCGTGCGGCTGGTTCGCGAATGTCTGCATGGTCAGGAACACGAATGAAAGGGCTCAGAACAGCTCGCGCACCCGGTGATACAGCATGCCGAGTTCGAGCGCGGGCTGGCGCCACGCGTCGCCGCCGGGAAAGCGGCGGTGGCGCAGGCGCGCGAACAGGTCGAACGCGCGCGTGTCGCCCGCGATCGCGCCGGCGATCGCGCGGCCGGCGATGCCGGTGAGCGCGACGCCGTGCCCGCTGAAGCCCTGGACGTAGAAGAAGTTCGGGTCGAGCGCGCCGAAATCCGGCGCGCGGTTGCGGGTGACGTCGACGAAGCCGCCCCACGCGTAGTCGACGCGCACGTCGCCGAGCTGCGGGAACACGCCGGCCATGCGCCGCCGGATCGTCTCGGCGAGCGCGGCGGGCGACGCACCCGCGGAATCCGCGCGGCCGCCGAACAGCATGCGGTGATCGGCGGACAGCCGGAAGTAGTCGAGGAAGAAGTTGTTGTCGCACACCGCTTCGCGTTGCGCGATCAGCGCATCGGCGCGCGCCTGGCCAAGCGGCTCGGTCGCGATGATGTAAGACGCGATCGGCGCGATGCGCGCGGCGGTCGCGGCCGGCAGCACGCCGCCGGGCCCCGCGTTGCAGCACGACACGACGAAGCGGCAGCGGATCTCGCCGGACGGCGTGCGCACGACCGGCCGCGCGCCGCGCACGACGTCGAGCGCGGGCGTGTGCGCGAACAGGGCCGCGCCTTCGCGGCGCGCGGCATCGGCGAGGCCGAGGCAATAGCGCAGCGGATGCAGGTGGCCCGACAGCGGGTCGAACACGCCGGCGAGATAGCGGGGCGACGCGATGCGTGCGCGGATCGCATCGGCGTCGAGCCACGTCAGCGACGGATGGCCCCAGCGCGCGGTGGCGGCATCCATCCACGCGCGAAGGTCGCCGATGCGGCGCGGCTTCGTCGCGACGGTCAGGTAGCCGCGCGTGAAATCGCAGTCGATCCGGTAGCGCGCGATCCGCTCGGCGATCAGCGCGACACCGTCGAGCGACAGCGCCCACGCGGCGCGCGCGCCGTCGGCGCCGAGCTGGCGCTCGATCACCCCGTCCTTCGCGAACCCCGTGATCGCCTGGCCGCCGTTGCGGCCCGACGCGCCCCAGCCGGGCCGGTGCGCATCGATCACGGCGACCGACAGCCCGCGCGCGCGGCAGTCGAGCGCGGTCGACAGGCCCGCGAAGCCGGCGCCGATCACGCAGACGTCGACGTCGAGCGTGCCGTCGAGCACCGGATCGTCGACCGCGGCGCGCATGGCGGTTGCCTCGTAGTACGAGTCGCGCGCGAGCGCGTCGGCGCGACGGGTGAAAGACTGGCTCATCTGACCGATTCCCTCCAGGCGGCGCAAGACGCCGCAACACTTCGGCAAACAAGCGCGGGATGCCGTGCGCACCGCACGGCGCCCCGCGCGGCCGGCATCAGAACGAATAGATGAACTGCGTGGCGAGCAGGTCGTTGGACTTGCCGTACGACCCGTCGTTGCGCAGGAACACCCGGTTGTTCGACCAGTCGTGCCGGTATTCGACCTTCACGGTGATCTGCTGCGTCGGATAGAACAGCAGGTCGAGTGCAACGTCCTGACGGATCGCGCCCTTGCACTCGAAGCCGAGGCCGCCGCCCGCCTTCGACGTCGCGAGGCAATCCGAATCGACGCCGAAGCCGTTGCTCGTATCCATGCCGTTGCCGTTCAGCGCGATGCCGCCGCCGCCGCCGCCGTTCTTGCTGTTCACGAGCGCATCGTAGCGCAGTGTCACGCCCATGCGGCCGACCACCGGCGCGTTGAACTTGCGGTGCGCGAGCAGCGACAGCCCGTACCACTGCGCGAGCCCGCCGTTGAACGCCGCGTGCTGCTGCTGGCCGTAGTCGACTTCGGCGTTGTACTGCACGTCCGCGAGCGTGTAGGCCGCGTCGACTTCACCGAAGAAGAACGTGCCGGCCGAGCTCGGCGCGGCGCCGCCGGGGCCGTAGTGGACGTTGCCGCTGGAATCGATCGCACTCCCGAGCGTCTGGCGCCCGATGTTGAACGAGCCGCCGATGTCGAGCGCGCTCGACCACGTGTAGTCGGCGCGCGCGGTGAAGGTCGGCACCTTGTTGCTGGTCGTGATCGGATCGCCGAGCGCGTTGGTGCCGTTCTGCGTGACCGAGCCGTAGGTGCGGTACTGCTCGTTGCCGACGAAGAACTTCCACGCCCAGTTGCCCTTCGTATAGTTCGCGCCGGCGCCGATGTAGCTGCCCGGGTCGGAGAAGTCGTACAGCAGGTTGTGCGTGAGCGTGAGCATCTGGTTCGACTGCTGCACCTCGTAGCCGCCGAAGCTCGGGATCAGGCCGGCGACGAAGGTCGTCGACGCGTTGATCGGCACGTTGACCACCGCCGTGTTCAGGATGTTGTTGCCGATGTTGCCGCGCGAGTTCTGCAGCAGCGTGATGCCGTTGCCGCGGTTCGGCATCAGCGTGATCTCGGCCGACGGGGCCATCGGGCCGACGCCGAAGGTCTTCTTGATGTCGAGGTACAGGTCGCCGAACGTGCTGTTGAAGTAGTTGTACACGCTCTCGTGGTTCGCGAACAGGAACGACGACGAGCTGGCCGCGCGGTTGTACACGTAGGTCGGGTCGATGTAGCCCGTTATCGACAGGCCGGCGATCGGCCCCGTGTTCGCCGCGTCGGACAGCGTGTCGACCTTCAGCTGCTGGTTCGCGATCTGCTGCTTCATCTCGGTTACGTCGTCGTTGGTCAGCAACGCGGGCGCGCGGCCGTAGTCCGGCGAGCCCGGGTCGGCGGCCACGGCCGCGGCAGGCTTGCCGGCGGCGATGCCTGCCTGCGCGAGCGGCGCGCCGCCCGGCTTCGCGCCGAGTTGCGCCTGCATCGCCTTCATCTGCTGCTGGAGCGCAGCCACCTGCGCCTGCAGTGCCTTGATCTGGGCGGAGGTCGAGTCGGCCAGCGCGATGCCCGGCAACGCGCCGGCCACCAGCAGGCAGATCAGTTTCTTCTTCATTGCGGTTTCTCCTTGTCGTGTGCGTCGTCAATGCGTGATCGCTCCGCGCGCCGCACGAGGCGGCGCGCAGGGTGTCGTTATCGAATGAGTGGTTTGGGGAAGCGGGTTCAGGCCGCCGCGAATGCCGCCTTCATGTCGGCCACGCGCCGTCGTTCGCGCGCGATCATCATCTGGTTCACCACGATCACGCCGATCGTCACCGCGGTGATGAACAGCGTCGCGAGCGCATTCATCTCCGGGTTCAGCCCCAGCCGCACGCGCGAGAACACCACCAGC
This sequence comes from Burkholderia sp. SRS-46, assembly GCF_004343775.1. Taxonomy (GTDB): domain Bacteria; phylum Pseudomonadota; class Gammaproteobacteria; order Burkholderiales; family Burkholderiaceae; genus Burkholderia. The sequence continues at coordinate 564,496 of NZ_PTXL01000007.1, forward strand.
GGCAGCGTCGTCGAGCCCGGGCCCGACAGGAACGCCGACAGCACCAGATCGTCGATCGACAGCGTGAACGACAGCAGCCACCCCGACAGCAGCGCCTGCGAGATCAGCGGCAGCGTCACCACGAAGAACACCTTCAGCGGCGTCGCCCCCAGGTCGAGCGCGGCCTCCTCGAGCGACTTGTTCATCTCCTTCACCCGCGACTGCACGATGATCGCCACGTACGACACGCACAGCATCACGTGCCCGATCCAGATCGTCACCATCCCGCGCCCCTTCGGCCAGCCGAACATCTGCTCCAGCGCAACGAACAGCAACAGCAGCGAGATCCCCTGGATCACCTCGGGGATCACCAGCGGCGCGTTGATCATCCCCGTGTACAGCGTGAAGCCCTTGAAGCGGCCGAAGCGCGCGAGCACGAAGCCCGCCCACGTGCCGATCACCACCGACGCGGTGGCCGTCAAGAGGCCGATCTTCAGCGACAGCCACGCGGCCGTCAGCAGCTCGTCGTCCTGCCACAGCGACGCGTACCACTTCAGCGAGAAGCCCGACCACACGGTGACCAGCTTCGACTCGTTGAACGAGTACACGACGAGGCTGATGATCGGGATGTACAGGAACAGGAAGCCGAAGGCGAGGACGCCCGTCGACAGCGGTTTGCTCGGCTTGATCATTTCGCGTCCCCCAGTTCCTTGACCTGGTAGTACTGGAACAGCGCCATCGGCACGAGCAGCAGCAGCACCATCGCCACCGTCACCGCCGACGCCATCGGCCAGTCCATGTTGTTGAAGAATTCATCCCACATCACGCGGCCGATCATCAGCGTGTCCGCGCCGCCGAGCAGCTCCGGAATCACGTACTCGCCCACCGCCGGGATGAACACCAGCAGGCTGCCGGCGATGATCCCGTTCTTCGACAGCGGCAGCGTGATCCGCGTGAACGCGACCCACGGCTTCGCGCCCAGGTCGTACGCGGCCTCGAGCAGCGTGAGGTCCATCTTCACGAGGTGCGCGTACAGCGGCATCACCATGAACGGCAGGTACGAATAGACCATCCCGATGTAGACGCCCGCATCGCTGTGATACAGCCGCAGCGGCGTGTGGATGATGCCGAGCGCGATCAGCGCGTGGTTCAGCAGGCCGTCGTCCTTCAGGATGCCGATCCATGCGTACACGCGGATCAGGAACGACGTCCAGAACGGCAGCATCACGGCCATCATCAGCACGTTGCGCGTGCCGGGTTCCGAGCGCGCGATGTAGTACGCCATCGGATAGCCGATCAGCAGGCAGAACAGCGTCGACACGGCGGCCATCTTCAGCGAGCTGAGGTAGGTCGCGACGTACAGGTCGTCCTTCAGCAGGAACGCGTAGTGGCCGAGCTGGATCGCGAAGTGCACGACGCCGTCCTGGATCTGCATCAGCGCCGAATACGGCGGGATGCCCATCACCTGGTCGGCGAAGCTGATCTTCAGCACCAGCACGAACGGCAGCGCGAAGAACAGCGCGAGCCACACGAACGGCACGCCGATCGCGATGCCGCGCCCGGACGGCAGGAAGCGCGACAGCGCGGCAACGCGGCGGCTTCGCGAAGCGGTGGCGGTGGCGGCCACGGCGCCGGTCGACACCGGCGCGGACGGAGTGGAAGCGGAGGTTCTCATCGCGTCGCCCTCATTGCGTCAGCACCACGCCGCTCGCCGGCGACCACGACACGAACACGTCGTCGTTGTACGCGGGCGCGCCGTCGTGCAGCAGGTGCGAACTCGACAGGTTCGACACCACCGTCTTGCCGCTCGGCAGCCGTACGTGGTACAGCGAGTAGCTGCCCATGTAGGCGATGTCGGTGACCACGCCGCGCGCCCAGTTGTGCTTCGAGCCCGGCTTCTCGCGCGACACGTGCACGCGCTCCGGGCGCACCGAGATGCCGACCGGCATGCCGAGCGGGCCCGTCACGCCGTGGCTCACATACATGCGCGCTTCGAGGTCGTCGCTTTCGACGAAGATGTGGTCGGGCTCGTCCTCGACCACGCGGCCCTCGAACAGGTTGGTCGAGCCGATGAATTCGGCGGAGAAGCGGCTGTTCGGGAATTCGTACACTTCGCCGGGCGAGCCGATCTGCACGATCTTGCCTTCGCTCATCACCGCGAGGCGGCTCGCCATCGTCATCGCTTCTTCCTGGTCGTGGGTGACCATCACGCAGGTCACGTCGACCTTCTCGATGATGTTCACGAGTTCGAGCTGGGTCTTCTGGCGGATCTTCTTGTCCAGCGCGGACATCGGCTCGTCGAGCAGCAGCAGCTTCGGGCGCTTCACCAGCGAGCGCGCGAGCGCGACGCGCTGCTGCTGGCCGCCGGAGAGCTGGTGCGGCTTGCGCTGCGCGTACTTGCTCATCTGCACGAGCGCGAGCGCGTCGGCCACGCGCTCCTTGATCTCGTGCTTCGGCGTGCCTTCCTGCTTCAGGCCGAACGCGACGTTCGACTCGACCGTCATGTGCGGGAACAGCGCGTACGACTGGAACATCATGTTCACCGGGCGGCGATACGGCGGCAGCGACGCGAGATCCTCGCCGTCGACGAAGATCTTGCCGGAGGTGGCCGTCTCGAGCCCGGCAAGCATGCGCAGCAAGGTCGACTTGCCGCAGCCCGAGCTGCCGAGCAGCGCGAACAGCTCGTTCTTCGCGATCGTCAGGTTCACGTTGTCGACGGCCGTGCTGTCGCCGAATTTCTTCACGACGTTCTCGATGCGCACGAACGCGTCGTTCTTCGTGCGGGCCGCGGCGGCCGGCTGCGCGAGACGCGCGGCCGTGGAAGAGGGTATCGATTGCATGGGTTTCACCATTCGTTCATCACGGATTGCAGGCGCGAGTGTCCCCGCGCGAGGCGCAGGCGGCGACTCGCGGCAACGGCTCGGGCCGGATGGAGCAGGGCGCGCGGGCGGACGGTCAGCCCGCGGCGCGCAACGGGATCAGTGGCCGGTCTTCAGCTGCGCCCACAGACGGTTTTCGAGGCGCAGGATGTCGGCCGGCATCGGCTTCATCAGCACCATCTTCTTCAGCACGTCCTCGGGCGGATAGACGGTCGGGTCCTGCGCGACCGTCGGCGTCACGAACGGGTGCGCGGCCTTGTTCGCGGTCGGGTAGAACACCGTGTTGGTGATCGCCGCGTTGACCTTCGGATCTGACACGTAGTTGATCCACTTCATGGCGTTCTCGGGGTGCGGCGCATCCTTCGGGATCACCATCACGTCGAACCACAGCAGGCCGCCTTCCTTCGGGTTCGCGAACTTGATGTCATACGTGCGCTTCGCCTCCGCCGAGCGGCGGTGCGCGATGCCGACGTCGCCCGACCAGCCGAGCGCGACGCAGACGTCGTTGTTCGCCAGGTCGTTGATGTAGCCGGACGAATTGAACTGGGTGATGTACGGGCGGACTTTCTTCAGGACATCGAAGGCCGCCTGGTAATCGGCCGGGTTGGTGCTGTTCGGGTTCTTGCCCATGTATTGCAGCGTGGCCGCGAACACGTCGACGGCCTGGTCGAGGAACGACACGCCGCAGCTCTTCAGCTTCTCCATGTTGGCCGGATCGAACACCAGCGCCCAGCTGTCGACGGGCGCCTTGTCGCCGAGCGCCTTCTTCACGGCCTGCGCGTTGTAGCCGATGCCGTCGGTGCCGTACGCCCACGGCACGCCGTACTGGTTGCCGGGGTCGGCGTCGGCGATCATCTTCATCAGCACGGGGTCGAGGTTCGCGAGGTTCGGGATCTTCGACTTGTCGAGCTTCTGGTAGACGCCCGCCTGGATCTGCTTGGCCATGTAGTTCGACGTCGGCACGACGATGTCGTAGCCCGAGCTGCCGGCGAGCAGCTTCGCCTGCAGCGTGTCGTCGCTGTCGTAGTTGTCGTACTTGACGTGGATGCCGGTCTGCTTCTGGAAGTTCGGGATCGTGTCCGGCGCGATGTAGTCGGACCAGTTGTAGACGTTCAGCTCGTCGGCGGCACGCGCCGGCGGGCTGGCGACCGACGTGAACGCGGCCGCGGCGGCGAGGGCGGCGACGGAACAGGCTTGGCGAAGAGTGCGAGCACGCATGGTGGAGTTCCCCTGGTAAGGTGGGCCGCGGCGCCGCACGGTGCGCACGCCGCGGCCCGTAAGCAAAGCCGTTATGAAAGACCCAGTTGCTGAGCGGTGGCGTCGACGGCCTTCTTCGCCTTCGACACGAGTTCGTCGATCTCCGGGCGTGAGATCACGAGCGGCGGCGACAGCAGCATCCGGTCGCCGGTCGCGCGCATGATCAGGTTGCCGTTGAAGCAGAAGTCGCGGCAGAGCGTGCCGACGTCGCCGCCGTTCGCGAAGCGGCGGCGCTCGGCCGGCGCTTCGGCGAGCTGCAGGCTCGCGACGAGGCCGTGGCCGTGCACTTCGCCGACGATCGGATGGCGCGCGAAGGTCTCGCGCATCAGCGCCTGGAAGTACGGGCCGGTGTCGGTCTTCACGCGCTCGACGATCCCCTTGTCGCGCAGCAGCTTCAGGTTCGCCACCGCGACGGCCGCCGCGACCGGGTGGCCCGAGTACGTGAGGCCGTGGTTGAATTCGCCGTTGTCGATGATCGGCCGCGCGACGCGCTCGTGAATGCCGACCGCGCCCATCGGGATATAGCCCGATGTGAGCCCCTTGGCCATCGTGATCAGGTCCGGCTCGAAGCCGAAGTGCTGGTGCGCGAACCATTCGCCGGTGCGGCCGAAGCCGCCGATCACTTCGTCCGCGACGAGCAGGATGTCGTACTTGCGGCAGATCCGCTGGATTTCCGGCCAGTACGTCGACGGCGGGAAGATCACGCCGCCCGCGCCCTGGAACGGCTCGCCGATGAACGCGGCGACGTTCTCCGCGCCGAGCTCGAGGATCTTCGCTTCGAGCTGCTGCGCGCGCGCGAGGCCGAACGCCTCGGGCGTCTCGCCGGCGGCCGCCTTGCCGAAGAAATACGGCTGGTCGATGTGCACGATGTGCTCGACCTTCGACGGCATCTGCTCGTGCATGTAGCCCATCCCGCCGAGCGTGCCGCCGGCGATCGTCGAGCCGTGGTAGCCGTTCTCGCGCGAGATCACGAATTTCTTCTGCGGCTTGCCCTGCACGCGCCAGTACTGGTGCACGACGCGCAGCACGGTGTCGTTGCCTTCCGAGCCGCTGTTGCAATAGAAGAAGTGGTTGAAGCCCGGCGGCGTGACTTCGGCGAGCATCGCCGAGAGTTCGATCACCGGTGGGTGCGTGGTCTTGAAGAACGTGTTGTAGAACGGCAGTTCCTGCAGCTGCTGATACGCGGCGTCGGCGAGTTCCTTGCGGCCGTAGCCGACGTTCACGCACCACAGGCCGGCCATCCCGTCGATGATCTTGTTGCCCTCCGAGTCCCACAGGTAGACGCCGTCGGCCTTCACGATCACGCGGCTGCCCGCGCGGTTGAGCGCGCCCATGTCGGAGAACGGGTGGATGTGGTGCGCGGCGTCGAGCGCGCGGTATTCGGCCGTCGTGCGGGCTTGCGTCGTGCGGGCCGCCGGCGCGGCGGGCTGGATCCAGGCGGATTCGGTGCGGTAGGTCATGTTTCCTCCAGATGGCGTTGGCGCACGTTCACACGTGCAGCAGCAGATGACGGCGTTCCCACGAGCTGATCACGCGGAAGAACGCTTCGTATTCGGTTTCCTTCAGCGCGAAATACGCCTTCAGGAACTTGTGGCCGAGGATCTCGCCGAGCGGCTCGCACGCGGCCATCAGCGTCAGCCCTTCCTCGAGGTTGCGCGGCAGCTGGTACGGCAGGTCGTAGCCGTCGCTGACGAGCGGCTCGGTCGGCTCGAGGCGCTGCGTCATGCCGAGATAGCCGGCCGCGAGCGTCGCGGCGAGCGCGAGGTACGGGTTGCAGTCGACACCCGGGATGCGGTTCTCGATGCGGCGCGCGACCGGGCTCGAGTGCGGGATGCGGAAGCCGACCGTGCGGTTGTCGTAGCCCCACTGCACGTTGATCGGCGCGGCCATGAAGCGCGACAGCCGGCGGTACGAGTTGATGTACGGCGCGAAGATCGGCATCAGCGCGGGCGTGTACTTCTGCAGGCCGGCCAGATAGTTGTAGAACATCGACGTCGCGCCGCCGGTCTCCTTCGACGTGAACAGGTTCTCGCCGGTTTCCTCGTCGACGATGCTCTGGTGCACGTGCATCGCGGAACCCGGCTCGTCCTCCATCGGCTTGGCCATGAAGGTCGCGTACATGTTGTGGCGCAGCGCGGCCTCGCGCACCGTGCGCTTGAACAGGAACACCTGGTCGGCGAGCGACAGCGCGTCGCCGTGCATGAAGTTGATCTCCATCTGCGCGGCGCCGACTTCGTGGATCAGCGTGTCGATGTCGAGATTCTGCGATTCGCAGTACTCGTAGATGTCCTCGAACAGCGGGTCGAACTCGTTGACGGCCTCGATCGAATACGACTGCCGGCCCGTTTCCGGGCGGCCCGTGCGGCCGACCGGCGGGCGCAGCGGCAGGTCGGGGTCCTTGTTCATGTCGACCAGGTAGAACTCGAGCTCGGGCGCGACCACCGGCTTCCAGCCCTTCGCCTTGTACAGGTCGAGCACGCGGCGCAGCACGTAGCGCGGCGAGATCTCGACCGGCGAGCCGTCGAAATGCACGCAGTCGTGGATCACCTGCGCGGTCGGATCGACCGCCCACGGAATCAGGCGGATCGTCGACACGTCGGGCACGCACACCATGTCGGGGTCGGTGACGCCGGTCAGCGAGCCGTCTTCCGGGTATTCGCCGGTGACGGTCTGCACCATCACCGCCTGCGGCAGGCGCATCGATTCGCCGGAGGTGAACTTGTTGCGCGGCGTGATCTTGCCGCGCGCGATGCCGGCCATGTCGGGAATGATCGCTTCGATCTCGGTGATGCGGTGTTTCTTCAGGAATTCTTCGATGTCTTGCATGGTTGTTCTCGTTGGTTGGTCGGCGCGCTCATGCGAGCGCGGCGGACACGGTGCGCGTGCGGGCCTCGCGGCGGGCGCGGCAGGCCGCGCCGAACGCGCGGAAGATCGCGCTCGACAGCGCGTCGTGCGCGTGCCGCCATTCCGGGTGCCATTGCACGGCGAGCGCGAAGGCCGGCGCATCGATCACGCTGACGGCCTCGATCAGGCCGTCCGGCGCGACCGCCTCGATCGCGAGGCCGGCGCCGAGCCGGGCGATGCCCTGCTTGTGCAGCGAATTCACGCGCACTTCGTCACGGCCGTCGGCGAGCAGTTGCAGCACACCGCCGGGCGTCAGTCGCACCGCGTGCGCGGGGCCGTATTGCGATTCGAGCGGCGCGTCGTCGTCCTCGCGGTGATCCGCGAAGCCCGGCACGTCGTGCACGTGCTGGTGCAGCGTGCCGCCGTATACGACGTTCAGCTCCTGGAAGCCGCGGCAGACGGCGAGCACCGGCACGCCGGCGGCGATCGCCGCGCGCAGCAGCGGCAGCGTCGTCGCGTCGCGCGCGGCGTCGTGCCGGGTGCCGGGCGCGCTCGGTTCGCCGCCGTAGCGATGCGGCTCGACGTTCGAATAGCTGCCCGTAAACAACAGGCCGTCGACCGCATCGACGATGTCGTCGGCCGACTGGCGCTCGCCGAGCGCGGGCAGCACCATCGCGAGCGCGTGCGCGCCGTCGACGACGGCGGCGACATACTTGTCGCCGACGGTATGCGACGCATGCGCGCCGATCCGGGTGTGGTCGGCGGTGATGCCGACGAGAGGTTTCCTTTCCATGGCGTCAATCAGGTTACCTAAACAAGCCGTGACACGATGCGATCGCAGGCAAGCACGGCTTGCGCGAATCGCAGGCGCGACACGACCCCGCAGCCGTGCGCGAGGCGCATGGCCGCTGACGAAGGAGCGCAGCGGGTAGCGTGAACGATCCGCGCCGCGCGCGACGATCAGGCCGGCGTCCGTTTTGCGTGGCGACGCACCATGCGGCAATGCACGTGCGTGCGCGATCCGTCACCGGTCATGCGACACGGCGGACGAGATGCGGGCGAAACGGACGACGTGGGAAAAGAGAGGCGCTATGGCAGCAGCGATGCGACGTCGTCGGTGTGGATGGCGACGAACGCACGTGCGGAGACGGCGTTGTGACGCCGGACGGAACGACGGGACAGGATGGTGTAGATGGACAGATGCAGCAGGCGAGGACTATGCCAGCCGCAACTGCCGTCGGGGATGGTGGGCGCCGCGCTGCGCAGACTTCGCACATCGCCACGATCCCACCTCACCAGAGGGCCACGGACTCTCACGATTACACTCGCTGGTTCGTTGAAAGTATTGAACACCTGATTGCCGGAACGCGCGGGGCGTTTAAATAATCGAGGCGCCGGCCGGGCGTCATTCACATCGACGGGCGGCGATTTTTGCGTTGCAATAACGCGATTCGCTGCACATGACGGCTCGATGACGCTGACCTGAGAGCCAGCATATACGAGCCAAAAACGGCGTCAAATGTTTTTTAACGGTCCCGGGTCAGGGCTTACCCCAAGCACTGCGAATAAAAAATGCATAAAAGGAATGAACTGAAAGGCGTCGATTATTTCGAACGCCTTTCAGGGTTTTCCCCATCAATATACGCTATAAAGTGATTAGAATATTCAACGGCCGTTCAACGCGTCGTTTCCTTCTTTCCTCGCACTTATCGTGTCCGAAACCGAATCGATGTCCACCGAAGTCGCCGAGCGACTGCGCTACGTACGCAACAAGCATGGGCTGTCGCAGCGCGAGCTCGCGAAGCGCGCCGGCGTCACCAACGGCACGATCTCGCTGATCGAGCAGGGCCGCGTGAGCCCGTCGGTCGGCTCGTTGAAGAAGCTGCTCGAGTGCATTCCGATGAGCCTCGCGGAATTCTTCACGTTCGAGCTCGTCGAATCGCGCACCGTGGTGTCGCGCCGCGACGAGATGCCGAACCTCGGCAACGACACGCTCGCGTTCCATCTGGTCGGCGCGGGCGTGAAGGATCGCAACATGTGCATCATGCGCGAGATCTACCAGCCGCACGCCGACACCGGGCCCGAGATGCTCGCCCATGCGGGGCACGAGGGCGGCGTCGTCGTGTCGGGCCGGCTCGAGCTGACCGTCGACGGCGCGACCTGGCTGCTCGATCCCGGGGACGGCTACTACTTCGAAAGCCGTTTGCCGCACCGTTTTCGCAATCCCAGCGCGGAGCAAGTCTGCGAGGTCGTCTCGGCCAATTCGCCGCCGACCTTCTGACCGCGCTTCACCGCACTCGCCGCCGGCTGCATGACATGCATGCCGCCCGTGCGCGGCGAGTGCCACAACATTGAGGCATCCTGATGAGTAAGTTGACTTTGGCGGACTGGCAGGACAAGGCGGCGTCGCTCGCGATCGACGCTCGCGCATTCATCGACGGCGCGCCGCGCGACGCGCACTCGGGCAACACGTTCGACTGCGTGAGCCCGATCGATGGCCGCGTGCTCGCGAAGGTCGCCGATTGCGGCGAAGCCGATGTGAACGCGGCGGTGGCCGCCGCGCGCCGCGCGTTCGACGCGCAGGTGTGGGCGGGGCTGAACCCGCGCGAGCGCAAGGCGGTGCTGCTGCGCTGGGCCGCGCTGATGCGCGCGAATCTCGACGAGCTGGCGCTGCTCGAGACGCTCGACGCGGGCAAGCCGATCGGCGACACGACGACGGTGGACGTGCCGGGCGCCGTATATTGCGTCGAGTGGTTCGCGGAAGCGATCGACAAGATCGGCGGCGAGGTGGTGCCGGCCGATCATCACCTGGTCGGGCTCGTCACGCGCGAGCCGGTGGGCGTCGTCGCGGCGGTCGTGCCGTGGAATTTCCCGTTGCTGATGGCGGCCTGGAAGTTCGGCCCCGCGCTCGCGGCCGGCAACAGCGTCGTGCTGAAGCCGTCGGAGAAGTCGCCGCTCACGGCGATTCGCGTTGCGCAGCTCGCGCACGAAGCGGGCCTGCCCGCGGGCGTGTTCAACGTCGTGCCGGGCGCGGGCGAGCCCGGCAAGCTGCTCGCGCTGCATCGCGACGTCGACTGCATCGCATTCACCGGCTCGACCGCGGTCGGCAAGCTGATCATGCAGTACGCGGCGCAGTCGAACCTGAAGCGTGCGTGGCTCGAACTCGGCGGCAAGTCGCCGAACATCGTGCTGCCGGATTGCCCGGATCTCGACCGCGCGGCGCGGGCCGCGGCCAGCGCGATCTTCTACAACATGGGCGAGATGTGCACCGCGGGCTCGCGCCTGCTCGTGCATCGCGACATCAAGGACGCGTTCGTCGAGAAGCTCGTCGCGGCCGCGCGCGCGTACGTGCCCGGCAACCCGCTCGACCCGTCGGTGTCGATGGGCGCGATCGTCGACGGCATCCAGCTTGAGCGCGTGCTCGGCTACATCGACGCGGGGCGCAAGGAAGGCCGGCTCGTGACGGGCGGCGCGCGGGTGAAGGCGGAGACGGGCGGCTTCTATGTCGAGCCGACGGTGTTCGAGGTGAAGCCCGATGCGAAGATCGCACGCGAGGAAATCTTCGGGCCGGTGCTGTCGGTGATCGCGTTCGACGACGTCGACGAAGCGGTGCGCATCGCCAACGATTCCGACTACGGGCTCGCGGCGGCGGTATGGACGTCGAACCTGACGACCGCGCACGACGTGTCGCGGCGCCTGCGCGCGGGCACGGTGTGGGTGAACTGCTACGACGAGGGCGGCGACATGAACTTCCCGTTCGGCGGCTACAAGCAGTCGGGCAACGGCCGTGACAAGTCGCTGCACGCGCTCGAGAAGTACACCGAGCTGAAGTCGACGCTCGTGCGGCTGCGCTGACGCCGGGCCGCCGGTTCCCGTGGCGGGTGTCGCACGGGAACCGGCGTCGTGCGTCAGGCGGCGCGCAGCGCGGGATGGAAGCCAGCGGCTTCGATGATCGCCTGCACGCGTTCGGCGGGTTGCGCCGATTCGACCGTCACGCGCTTCGCGGCGACGTCGATGTCGAGCTTCGCGCCCGGATCGGCCGCGGTCACCGCGCGGGTGATCGCGTTCGCGCAGCCGCCGCAGGTCATGTCCTGAACTTCGAATTCCATGGTTCCCTCCAGAGTTGACGAGTCCGTACAGCTTGAAGCTTGCCACGATGGGAAGGTCAAGCGTGTGCGCGACGATGCGCAGGATACCGCGCGTGGCATGCGCATTGCGTCAGTCATTCGTAAGTGTGTAATCAGACGAATATAAATATCGGCCGAAGCGTCAGTCGGCATTTATCCCGATTGACCGTGAAGGGCCGCGAGCGACGGTGAAGAAATCCTTTTCGCGACAACGGCTTGCAAAACGATGTGAAGCGCGATCTCCATTGCGCGATCAAGGGCATTTGATGCGGAAATGCGAATCGCTCTTAGTATCAATCAATCCCGATACTCATTTCCGTTCCGCACATGAACCGTTTCGCTTTCGGCTTCACGCTCGCCCTGCTGGGTGCCTCGGCTACGTCCGCCTTCGCCGCCGACGACGTCGTCAACCTGACCCTCAAGGATCACAAGTTTTCGCCCACGGGCGTGACGATTCCGGCCGGCAAGAAGGTGAAGTTCGTCGTGCAGAACCTCGACGCGACGCCCGCGGAATTCGAGAGCGACGACTTCAAGGCCGAGAAGGTGATCCCCGCCGGCAAGACGGTCGAGATCCTGGTCGGGCCGCTGAAGGCCGGCACCTACGAGTTCCACGACGAATACCACGAAGCGCAGTCGAAGACGAAACTGACCGTCAAGTAAGCACGCACCGCCATGTTGTCCACTGCCCTGATCGTATTTCGCGAAGTGCTCGAGGCCGCGCTGGTGGTCTCGATCGTGATGGCCGCCACGAAGGGCGTGCCGCGGCGCGGCTGGTGGGTCGGTGGCGGCTTGGCCGGCGGCATCGTCGGCGCGGGCCTGATCGCGGCGTTCGCCGACGTGATCTCGCAGTGGGCGTCGGGGATGGGCCAGGAGGTGTTCAATGCGGGCGTGATGTTCGTCGCGACGCTGATGCTTGCATGGCACTGCATCTGGATGAGCAGGCATGGCCGCGAGATGGCGATGCACGTGACCGAGGTCGGCCGGGCCGTGGCGGCCGGCAGCAGGCCGCTGACCGGGCTCGCGATCGTCGTTGGCGTCGCGGTGCTGCGCGAAGGGTCCGAGGCGGTGCTGTTCCTGTACGGCATCGCGGCCGGTGATCCGGGGCAGACGCCGCAGATGGTCGCCGGCGGGCTGCTCGGCGTGCTCGGCGGCGCAGGGCTCGGCTATGCGATGTATGCGGGGCTGCTGCAGATTCCGCTGAAGCGCCTGTTCTCCGTCACCAACGGGCTGATCGTGCTGCTCGCGGCCGGAATGGCGAGCCAGTGTGTCGGTTTCCTGCTGGCGGCCGGCCTGGTGCCGTCGTGGGGCGACGCGGTGTGGGACACGTCGTGGCTGCTCAAGGACACCAGCCTCGTAGGCAAGGCGCTGCACACGCTGATCGGCTATACCGCGCGTCCGGCGGGCATCCAGATCGCCGCGTATCTCGTGACGCTGGTGACGATCGTGATGCTGGCGCGGTTCATCGGCCGGCCGCAGGGCGCGGTGCGGCCGCCGAGGCCGGCGGCGTAAGCCTGGACCTGAATGCGCTGAATAGGGAAAGGGGCGTCCTCGGACGCCCCTTCGTTCGTTTACGGCCCGCGTTCGGCGCCGATCGCTGCGTTGGCCGCATCACCGGCATCGCAACGGCCGCTCAGCGATGGCTGTCGATCCACGCGCGCGCCCATTCGAGACCGGCGACGCGCGCGTCGTCCTCCGTATCGAACACGCCGAGCACGCCCGACGCCTCGACGAGCTTGTTGTTCTGCGTGATGGTGCCGCTGGCCGCGTAGCGCTCCGGCTGCAGGATCTCGTCCTGCTGCAGGATCGCGTGGCCCCAGATCTGGTAACCGTGGTAGGTCTGCGCTTCCATTATCGTGTCACCTCCGCTGGGGCGCTGCGCGTGCCGACGCGCAGCACGTTGCCGTCCGGCGTGTATTGCCGGGGGATGTCGGCGTTGTCGAGTGCGCGCGGCGCATCCGGCAGCGCGGGCTGCATCACGATCAGCTTGCCCGCCGCCGGCTGCTCGGCCGGCCGCGCCGCGGGCGCGGCGCCCGGCGCCGGCGTGCGGTGCGCGTCCGTCTTCACGGTCTGCACGACGTGGCGCTTGCGCGGCGGTTTCGCCGCGAGCTTCTGCGTTGCCGCGCCGTGGGCCGCGGCCGCCCCCGCGTGCGCGTCGTGCGCGCGGGCAGAAGGCGCGCGCGCGGCGGGCGCCGCCGGCGCGTGGGCGGCCGGTGCGCGTGCCTCGGGCGGGTTCCAGACCTCGACGTAATGGTCGGCGGCCCAGCCCGGCGTCGTGAGCGCCAGTGCCAGCCATCCGCTTCCGATCAGTCTCACCATGCTAGCTCCGTCTGTTGCGTCGTCGGCGCGCGGCTTACTCGACCGTCACCGATTTCGCGAGGTTGCGCGGCTTGTCGACATCGGTGCCGCGCGCGCAGGCCGTGTGATACGCGAGCAGCTGCAGCGGCACGACGTGCAGGATCGGCGACAGCTGGCCGTAGTGCTCCGGCATCCGGATCACGTGCAGGCCTTCGTCGTTGACGATGTGCGTGTCGGCATCCGCGAACACGTACAGCTCGCCGCCGCGCGCGCGCACTTCCTGCATGTTCGACTTGAGCTTCTCGAGCAGCGTGTCGTTCGGCGCGACCGTCACGACCGGCATCGCTTCCGTGACGAGTGCGAGCGGGCCGTGCTTCAACTCGCCCGCCGGATACGCCTCGGCGTGGATGTACGAGATTTCCTTCAGCTTCAGCGCGCCTTCGAGCGCGATCGGGTAATGCAGCCCGCGGCCGAGGAACAGCGCGTTTTCCTTGCGCGCGAACTCTTCCGACCACGCGATGATCTGCGGCTCGAGCGCGAGCACGCTGTTCAGCGCGGCCGGCAGGTGGCGCAGCTGCTTCAGGTATTCGATTTCCTGCGCGGCGTCGACGTGGCCGCGCAGCTTGCCGAGCGTCGCGGCCAGCACGAACAGCGCGACGAGCTGCGTCGTGAACGCCTTCGTCGATGCGACGCCGATCTCGGTGCCCGCGTGGGTCAGGAACTGCAGCTCGGTGAGGCGCACCATCGCGCTGGTCGCGACGTTGCAGACCGCGAGCGTATGCGTGTGGCCGAGCGACTGCGCGTGCTTGAGCGCCGCGAGCGTGTCGGCCGTCTCGCCCGATTGCGAGATCACCAGCACGAGCTGGCGCGGGTTCGGCACCGACTCGCGATAGCGGTATTCGCTCGCGATCTCGACCTGGGTCGGAATCTTCGCGATCGATTCGAGCCAGTACTTCGCGGTGAGGCCCGAGTAGTAGCTGGTGCCGCACGCGAGGATCAGCAGGCTGTCGATCGCCGCGAACGCGGCGGGCGCGGCGTCGCCGAACAGCGTCGCGTCGAACGCGTCGGCCTGCGGGATCGTGTCGCTGATCGCGCGCGGCTGCTCGAAGATTTCCTTCTGCATGAAGTGCCGGTACGGCCCGAGCTCGACCGCGCCGCCATATGCGCTGACGACGCGCACTTCGCGCGTGGCCACCGCGCCCTGGCGGTCGACGATCTTCACGCCGTCGAGCGACAGCTCGCAGACGTCGCCTTCCTCGAGGAACGTGAAGTGATCGGTGCTGCCCGCGAGCGCGAGCGCGTCGGACGCGAGGAAGTTCTCGCCGCTGCCGTAGCCGACCACGAGCGGCGAGCCCTGGCGCGCGCCGACGACGGTGTGCGGCTGGTCCTTGTGGATCACCGCGATCGCATACGCGCCGTGCAACTGCTGCACCGCTTCGCGCACGGCGGCGAACAGGTCGCCGCGATACAGGCTGTGCACGAGGTGCGCGATCACCTCGGTGTCGGTTTGCGACACGAATTCGTAGCCCTTCGCGCGCAGCGCGTCGCGCAGCGGCTCGAAGTTCTCGATGATGCCGTTGTGGACGAGCGCGAGCGCGTTCGACGAGAAGATCGGGTGCGCGTTGTGCGTGACCGGCGCGCCGTGCGTGGCCCAGCGCGTGTGCGCGATGCCCGTCGTGCCTTCGAGGTGCGACTCGCGCACCTGCGCGTCGAGGTCGGCGACGCGCGCGACGCTGCGCGCGCGCTTCGGCGCACCGGGCTCGAGCACGGCGACGCCGCACGAATCGTAGCCACGGTATTCGAGGCGCCGCAGACCTTCGATCAGCACCGGAACGATATTACGTTGCGCAACTGCGCCGACAATGCCGCACATGGGAAACAGTCCTGTAAGTCGAAGCGGGCGCAACGTCGGCGCCCGCGGGGTGTTCAGCTTTTCTTCTTGACCGGGCGGACGTAGCCGCTCTTGGCGGTCTGCGTCTTCTCGTTCAATGCGAGGAGGCCGTCGGCGACGTCCTTCCAGATCGTCGTGCCCGCGGCGATCGTCACGCCACGGCCGACGTGCACCGGCGCGACGAGCTGCGTGTCCGAGCCGACGAACACGTCGTCCTCGATCACGGTGCGGAACTTGTTCGCGCCGTCGTAGTTGCAGGTGATCGTGCCGGCACCGATGTTCACGCGCGCGCCGATGTCGGCGTCGCCGATGTAGGTGAGGTGGTTCGCCTTCGAGCCGTGGCCGATCACCGCGTTCTTCACCTCGACGAAGTTGCCGACGTGCGCCTCGTCGGCGAGCTGCGTGCCCGGGCGCAGCCGCGCGTACGGGCCGATCACCGTGTGCGCGCCGAGCTCGGCGCCGTCGATGTGGGTGAACGCGTCGACGCGCGTGCCCGCGCCGATCGACGCATTGCGGATCACGCAGTTCGGGCCGATCGCCACGTTGTCGGCGAGCGTCACGTTGCCTTCGAACACGCAGTTCACGTCGATCGATACGTCGCGGCCGCAGCGCAGCGTGCCGCGCACGTCGAGCCGCGCCGGATCGGCGAGCGTCACGCCGTCGGTGAGCAGCGTGTCGGCGAGATTGCGCTGGTGCACGCGCTCCAGCTCGGCGAGCTGCGCCTTGCTGTTCACGCCGAGCGTTTCCCATTCGGCGTCCGGCTGCGCGGTGACGACCTCGAAGCCGGCCTCGATCGCGAGCTCGACGACGTCGGTCAGGTAGTACTCGCGCTGCGCGTTGTCGTTGTTCAGCGCGCCGAGCCACATCGCGAGCTGCGCGGTGGGCGTGACGACGATGCCGGTGTTGATCTCGGCGATCTTCTGCTCTTCCGGCGACGCGTCCTTCTGCTCGACGATGCGCGTGACGAAGCCGGCCGGGTCGCGCACGATGCGGCCGTAGCCGGCGGGATCGTCGAGCGTGACCGTCAGAATGCCGTAGCGGCCGTCGCGCGCGGCGTCGACGAGGCGCTCGAGCGTGGACACGCGGGTGAGCGGCACGTCGCCGTACAGCACGAGGGTCGGCTGCGCGGGATCGAGCAGCGGCAGCGCCTGGCGCACCGCGTGGCCGGTGCCGAGCTGCTCGGCCTGCACCGCGAACTGCACGTCGGGCGCGGCGACCGCCGCCTGCACCTGCTCCGCGCCATGGCCGACGACGACCACGAGCCGGGACGGCTGCAGCGCGCGCGCGGTGGCGATGACGTGGGAGAGGAGGGGCCTGCCGGCCAGAGGATGAAGCACCTTCGGCAGCGCGGAACGCATGCGCTTGCCGGTGCCTGCCGCCAAAATCACGATATTCATGGCGCCAGCTTGTCAGAAGAGTTCGAAGCTGGACATTCTAACATGGCGCCCTGCCCGCCGAGCCCCGCCGAACGGGGCTGGCGGGCGCGCGGGGCGGGGGTTTCGCCCGCCCCGCGCCGGCCCCCGCGCGGGGCTTACAGGTCGTCGAACTGGACGATCGAGATGGGGCGGGCGGCGCCCGTCGCGGCGGCGTCGTCGCCCGTCGAGCACGGTTCCTCGTCGAACGCGATGTCGCCCTGCGGGTCCGGCTGGCCGCTCGCGCGCAACGACGCGAATGGGAACAGGCCGGTATCCATCAGGTGCGACGGCACGACGTTCGCGAGCGCGCCGAACATGTTGTCGACGCGGCCCGGGAAGCGCTTGTCCCAGTCGCGGATCAGCGCCTTCATTTCCGCGCGCTTCAGGTTCGGCTGGCTGCCGCACAGGTTGCACGGGATGATCGGGAATTCGCGCAGCGCCGCGTATTTCTCCAGATCGGTTTCCTTCACGTACGCGAGCGGGCGGATCACGATGTTCTTGCCGTCGTCCGACTGCAGCTTCGGCGGCATGCCTTTCAGCTTGCTGCCGTAGAACATGTTCAGCAGCAGCGTCTGCACGATGTCGTCGCGGTGGTGGCCGAGCGCGATCTTGGTCGCGCCGAGCTCGCCGGCGACGCGGTACAGGATCCCGCGGCGCAGCCGCGAGCACAGCGAGCAGGTGGTCTTGCCCTCGGGCACGAGCCGCTTGACGATGCTGTAGGTGTCCTGGTTCTCGATGTGGAACGGCACGCCGATCCGCGTCAGGTATTCGGGCAGCACGTGTTCCGGGAAGCCCGGCTGCTTCTGGTCGAGGTTGACGGCGACGATGTCGAAGTCGATCGGCGCGCGCTCGCGCAGGCGCAGCAGCACGTCGAGCATCGCGTAGCTGTCCTTGCCGCCCGACAGGCAGACCATCACCTTGTCGCCTTGCTCGATCATGTTGTAGTCGCCGATCGCCTGGCCGACCTGGCGCACGATGCGCTTGAACAGCTTGTTGTTCTCGTACGCTTCCTTCTGCTCGCGGCGCGTCAGCGCGGGGCGGCCGGTATCGACCGCCGCGGTATCGACCGCCGAATCATTCAAATGGGGGGTGTGGGGGGCGTTCATGCGCGCTCCTCGTCCTTGATGCGAAAGACCTCGACGCCCACGGCGTCGCAGTCCGGATAGGCGTCCGGTTTCTCGGTACGGACGCGTACCGCGCGCACGGCGTCGTGCGCCAGCAGGTGCGTGGCGATCGTGTCGCACAGCGTTTCCTGCAGGTGGATGTGGCCGCGCGCCACGCTTTGCGCGACGCTCTGCTTCATCAGATCGTAGTCGACGACTTCATGCAGCCGGTCGTCGACCGGGGTGGAGCGCGCGAGCGGCACGAACAGGTCGATATTGATGACGACGCGCTGCTCGCCGCGCTTCTCGTGATCGAATGCCCCGATGTTGATGTGCACTTCGTGATCGCGCAGGTAGAGCCTGCGGCAATCCGCGAGGCGGGGGTGCAGGAGAGCGGAAAACATGGTCGTTCCAGTCAAATTGGCGTGCGCGCACGCAAAGCGGCGCGGGCGGCGGCCATTACGGCGCGCGCCCGCGCGGTTCATTCGGGCCGGCGGCCGGCGGCACCAGGTGCTCGCCGCCGTCGACGGTCAGCGTCGCGCCGGTGATGCCGGGCGCGTCCGCCAGGTAGCAGGCCGCCGCCGCGATGTCGTCCGCGTGCGGCGCATGGCCGCGCACCAGTGCCGCGACGCGCACCTTCGGCGCCAGCGCCAGCGCCAGCGCGGCGGTCGCGCGGTTCAGCGCGGCCTGCATCAGCGCGTGCGACAGCTGTTCGGGCGCCGGGTGAAACAGCGCCTGATCCAGCACGTGGATCGCGCACGCGCGCAGCGTTTCGTCCGCGCGCGCGGCGTCGGGCGTCGCGTCCGCGAGCGCGCGGGCCAGCGCGAGCGGCGCGGCGACGTTGCGCGCGAGCGCGGCGGCGAGCGACGCATGGCACACAGTGTGCGCGTCGTCGGTGCCCGCCGGCGCGCCGTGGAATACGACGCACGCCGGGCGGCCCAGCGCCGCGCCGCACGCCGCGACGAGCCCGGCGGCCTCGGCTTCGAGGGTCAGATCGGCATCGAGCACGGCCGCGCGGCGCCCGAGCGCGCCGACCTCGGCGACGAGCGCGTCGGCCGCCGCGCGCGGCGCGGCGCGCGCGCGCTGCAGCGCGACGTCCCAGCCGCACCGGGCGAACCCCGTGGCCAGCGCGCGCCCGATCGACGCGGCATCGGCGGCGCTGTCCATGGCGCCCGCGATGAGCACCACGCGTGCGCTCGACGTATCGGCTGAAACGGTCATTTACAATGCCGGGATGAACCCGAAAGCTCACGAACCCGCTAGTTTACCTGCTCCCGGCCCCGACGCGCTCGCGCAGTCCGAAACCCTCGCCACGCAGCTGCGCGGCGAGATCGCGGCGGCCGGCGGCTGGCTGCCGTTCTCCCGCTTCATGGAGCGTGCGCTGTACGCGCCCGGCCTCGGCTACTACAGCGGCGGCGCGCGCAAGTTCGGCCGGCGCGCCGAGGACGGCAGCGACTTCGTGACCGCGCCCGAGCTGTCGCCGCTGTTCGCGCAGACGCTTGCGCGGCCGGTCGCGCAAGCGCTCGCGGCGAGCGGCACGCGCCGCGTGATGGAATTCGGCGCGGGCACCGGCAAGCTCGCGGCGGGGCTGCTCGCGGCGCTCGACGCGCTCGGCGCCGCGCTCGACGAATACCTGATCGTCGACCTGTCCGGCGAGCTGCGCGAGCGGCAGCGCGACACGATCGCGGCCGCCGCGCCGGGCCTCGCGGCGAAGGTGCGCTGGCTCGACGCGTTGCCCGAGCGGTTCGACGGCGTCGTGGTCGGCAACGAGGTGCTCGACGCGATGCCGGTGCGGCTGTTCGCGAAAGCGGACGGCGCATGGTGCGAGCGCGGCGTCGCGCTCGACGCGCGGCAGGCGTTCGTGCTCGAGGATCGTCCGGCCGCGCCGGCCGGCGTGCCGCCGGCGCTCGCCGCGCTCGAGGCGGCCGACGGCTACGTGACCGAGACGCACGAGGCGGCGCTCGCGTTCACCCGCACCGTCTGCACGATGCTCGCGCGCGGCGCGGTGCTGCTGGTCGACTACGGCTTTCCCGCGCACGAGTACTACCATCCGCAGCGCGACCGCGGCACGCTGATGTGCCACTACCGCCATCGCGCGCACGACGATCCGTTCCTCTATCCGGGGCTGCAGGACATCACCGCGCACGTCGAATTCACGGGCATCTACGAGGCCGGCGTCGCGACCGGCGCCGACCTGCTCGGCTACACGTCGCAGGCGCGCTTCCTGCTGAACGCGGGCATCACCGACGCGCTCGGCGAGATCGATCCGTCCGACGTCGCGCAGTTCCTGCCCGCCGCGAACGCGGTGCAGAAGCTGATTTCGGAAGCGGAGATGGGCGAGCTGTTCAAGGTGATCGCGTTCTCGCGCGGGATCGACGGCACGCTCGACGCATTCGCGCGCGGCGACCGCTCGCACGCGCTCTGACGGGAGCCGCCGATGCTGCGCTGGCTGATGGCGTCGTTCGTCGCGGTGATGATCCTCACGCGCTGCTGGCCGTGGCTCGGCCGGCTGGGCGTCGGGCGGCTGCCGGGCGACGTGACGCTGACGCTCGGCGGGCGGCGCTACCCGTTCCCGTTCATGTCGACGCTGGTGATCACGATGCTGGTGTCGATGGTGGCGCGGCTCGTCTGACGCGCGGCGCGCGCGTCACAGCTCGATCTCGCCGAGGATGCGGTGGGCGAGCGCCTTCGCTTCGTTGAACGCTTCTTCCTCGTTGGTGCTGGTGCTGCCGACGTCGTACACCGTGTTGTCGGGCGCCTCGCCTTCGTCCCGGGTCAGGATCACGTAGCCCTGGAACTGGCCGTTGCCGGCGTGCCGGGTATGCGCCTTCGCCGTGTAGATGCCCTTCGTGAACGTGTTGGTGTCCATGATGCCTCTCCCGCAAAAGGACACTTCATCGTAGCACTGCGCCGCAACATGTACAGCGCCGCGTGCATCGGGCCGGCCGGCCGCCGCCCGCGGCCTCAGCGTTCGATCAGCGCGACGACTTCGTCGAGCGTCGGCGCGTGCGCGCCGGTATGGCGGCACGCGGCGGCGCCGGCCGCCAGCGCGAACGCCAGATGCTCGGGCCACGGCCGCTGCGGCGCGGCCATCAGGCTGAACAGCATCCCGCCGATCGACGCGTCGCCCGCGCCCACCGTGTCGACCACCTCGACGCGCGGCGGGCGCGCTTCGTGCGTGGCGCCATCCGCGACGAGCGTCGCGGCCTGCGCGCCGCGCGTGACGAGCAGCGCCGCGCGCGGATTGAGCGCGCGCAACGCGGCGATCGCATCGGCTTCGCTGCCGTCGAACAGGTGCCGCAGGTCCTCGTCGGAGACCTTGATCAGGTCGGCGAGGCCGGCCATTTTCTCGAGCGTCGGCCGGTACGCGGCCGTCATCAGGTTGCGGACGTTCGGGTCGAAGCTGATCTTCACGCCGCGCGCATGCAGCTCGGCGGCGAGCGCAACCAGCGTGCCCGCGAGCGGTTCGCGCACGAGGCTGATGCAGCCGAAGTGCGCCCATTTCACGTGCGTGGCCCAGCCGGCCGGCAGCCGCGCCGGGTCGAACGCGAGATCCGCGCTTGCCTCGCCGATGAAGAAGTACGCGGGCGGCCGCGTCTCGTGCACGATCGCGAGCAGCGGCGGCCGCGCGACGCGCTGCAGGAAGCGCAGGTCGAGCCCGGCCGCGTCGCTCGCGCGCCACAGCGCATCGGAGAAGCAGTCTTGGCCGATCGCGCCCGCGAGCGCGCTCGGCACGCCGAGCCGCGCGACCGCGCGCGCGACGTTCCAGCCGGCCCCGCCCGGCACCGACGCCCAGTGCGCGTCGTCCGTGCGCACCATGTCGGTCAGGATGTCGCCGGCCGACACGAAGGCCGGAAATGCGCCGTCGTTCATTGCGTCGGTTCGCTGCGCGCCGCGCGCGCGAGCGTCGCGAGCACGTCGTAGCACGCGCCCATCGTGTGATAGTCGGTCTTGCCGGCGGGGCTCTTCTCGTCGCTGTACTTGCGGTTGTCGCAGGTGAGGATCCGGAACCACGCGCCGTAGCGGTGATCGACGAAATGCGTCCAGCCATAGCGCCAGATCTCGTCGTACCAGTCCCAGAAGCGCTCGCTGCCGGTGCGCGCGCCGAGCATCGCGGCCGCCGCGAAGGTTTCCGCCTGCACCCAGAAATACTTGTTGTGGTCGCAGATCGTGAAATCGGGGCCGAACCCGTAGCAGAGCCCGCCGTGATCGGCGTCCCACGCGTGCGCGAGCGCCGCGTCGAACAGCTCGGCCGCGCGCGGCACCAGCCAGTCGAGCGGGCGGTGCCGCTCGAGGATCAGCAGCAGCTTCGCCCATTCGGTCTGGTGCCCGGGCTGGAAGCCCCACGGCCGGAAGATGTTCGAGCTGTCTTCCTTGTTGTAGTCCCAGTCGACCGACCAGTCCGCGTGATAGTGCTCCCACACGAGCCCGCCCGACAGCGCCGCCTGGCGCTGCGTGACGTGCGTCGCGAGCTTTTCCGCGCGGTCGAGGTAGGTGAGGTGGCCGGTCGCCTCGTAGGCGGCGAGCAGCGCCTCCGTCATGTGCATGTTCGCGTTCTGGCCGCGGTAGCTCGACACGATCCAGTTCGGCGTGGCGTCGTCCGCGTAGAGGCCCGCGGCGGCGTCCCAGAAGCGGTGCTCGGCGAGCTCGTAGGTCGCGGCGATCAGCGGCCGTGCCTCGTCGATGCCCGCCATCGTCGCGTGCGCGGCCGCGAGCAGCACGAACGCGAGGCCGTAGCAGTGCCGCGTGCCGTCGAGCGTCGCGCGCTTCGCGCCGTCGCGCCAGTCGAGCTCCCAGTCATAGCCTTGCAGCGCGTCGTCCCAGTGCGCGTCGCGCAGGAAGCGCAGCCCGTGGCGCGCGTACTCGAGATGGCGCGGATCGCCGAAATGCCGGTACGCCATCGCGTAGTTGAAGACGAACCGGCAGCTGCTGACGAGATGGCGCGACGTGCGGTTGTACACGTTGCCGTCGTCGCGGAAGTAGTGATAGAAGCCGCCCGTCGGATCGAGCGCGTTCGGCGCGTAGAAGCGCAGCGTGTCCTCGACGTGCGACAGCAGGAACGACGGCTCGCGAAAGCTCGCGACGAACGGGGCAGGGTGCGCGTGCGCGGCCGGCGTCGCCGGGCTGGGTTGGACCGGGGGCGTAGTCATGATTCGGTGAGCGTGGTGTCGAAGGCCGGCGTCGCGGCGGGCTGGCTGCTGGCCCGCACGACCAGTTCGACGGGCAGCCAGATTTCGGTGTGTTCCGGGGCATCGGCAAGCAGCAGCTCGACGCCGCGGCGGCCGAGCGCTTCCTTGTCGACCGCGAGCGTCGTGAGCGGCGGGCTCGCGTGCGCGGCGGCGGGGATGTCGTCGAAGCCGACGATCGCGATGTCGGCCGGCACCCGCAGCCCGCGCGCGACGCACACGCGCTGCGCGGCGAGCGCGGCGGCGTCGTTGTACGCGAACACCGCGTCGGGGCGCGGGCCCGGCGCGTCGAGCAGCTGCTGCATCGCGCGCGCGGCGCCGGTGTCCGGGTCGAGCCCCGCGTCGATCGTCACTTCGTAGGCCGGGTCGAACAGCCGCCCCGCCTCGAAGAACGCGCGCCGGTAGCCGATCGCGCGCTGCGAGATGCTGTAGTGCGCGGGCGAGCCGCCGATGAACGCGATGCGCGAGCGGCCGGTGGCGAGCAGGTGACGCATCGCGAGCGCCGCGCCGGCGGCATTGTCGATGTTGACCGAGCGCAGCCCGGGCGCCCACAGGTCGATCAGCACGAGCGGGCGGCCGGTCGCGGCGAGCGCCTCGATCGTCTCCGGCTCGATGAAGCCGGCCACCGCGATCGCGTCGGGCGCGTGCGGGCGCATTTGGCGCAGCACGTCGTCGTTCGGGCCGACGGTCAGCAGCGTCGGCACGATGCCGCGCTCGCGGCACGCGTCCTCGACGCCGTGCAGCACGTGCGAGAAGAACGGGCTGGCGGGAAACCGGTTGTGCTGGCGGTGCAGCAGGAAGGTGAGCCGGCGGATGCGCGGCCGCAGTTGCGCGGGATCGTAGCCGAGGTGGCGCGCGATCTCGACGATGCGCGCGCGTGTGGTCTCGGACAGCCCCGGCTGGTTTTTCAGCGCGCGGGACACGGTGCCGATCGAGACCTCTGCCGCCCGCGCCACGTCGCGAATGGTGGTACCCATCGTTCGGGATCCGGATTTGTTTAGGGTGACGGCGATTGTATAGTAAAACGCATCCTGGAATTAGTGCCTGATTCCCCGGGAATACCCGTAAATCCATTGATTTAAATCACTAATCTACGCGAACGCATTCACTAAAAATACTAAACAGGCGCCGCAAAAGGCAAGGTCGCCGCGCATCGGCGGCCATTCGCGGCGCGCGGCCGCAAACGGTGCGCCGGCCGGTCAGTGCGGCGTCGCGGGCGGTTCGCCGCGCGCGGGCAGCGCCGCGCGGCCGGCGTCGAGATCGACCACCGCGAGCCCGTCGGGCTGCTGTTTCGCGCGCCGTTTCGCGAGCGCCGCGACCGACGCGATCTCGTCGCTGCCGTAGCGGATCGCGCGATAGGCGCCCGCCGGCACGCCGACCGCGCCGATCGCCATCGTCACGAAGCCGAAGAACGCGGGGTTGCCGTGGCGATCCTCGCCGCGCAGGCCGCCCGCGCGATGGTCGGCCTGCGTGTAGAAACGCTGCGCGCCTTCGTTGAAGCGGCTGATCGCGGCGGCGGCGCGCGCATGCCAGTCGTCGCTCTGGAACAGCACCAGGAAATCGTCGCCGCCGACGTGGCCGAGGAAATCCCGCTGCGGGTCGCAGCTCGCGGCGAGCACGGTGGCCGCGTACTTCAGCACCTCGTCGCCCTGCCAGTAGCCGTACTGGTCGTTGAACGGCTTGAACTGGTTCAGGTCGACGTAGCACGCGTGGAAGCCCGCATCGCGCTCGAGCAGCCGGTCGATGTGCGCGCTGATCGGGATGTTGCCGGGCAGGAAGGTCAGCGGGTTCGCATAGCGCGCGGCCTCGATGCGCATCTCGGTCACCGCGCGCACCAGGCTCTCGCCGGTGCCGAGCCCGACGTAGCGGCCATGCTCGGTGATCACGAAGCCGTCCGCGAGATAGCGCTGGTCGTTGTTCGCGAGCAGCATCGCGAGCTGCTCGACCGTCGTCGCGTTCTCGATCATCAGCGGCGCGTCGTTCGCGAATTGCAGGCACGGCTTCTTGCCGAACACCTCGCGGTGGTACGGCAGCGCGAAGCGGTCCATGAAGCCGCGGCGGTTCACGAGCGCGACGGGCCGCTCGTGCTCGACCAGCGCGACCGCGTGCAGCTCGGGCATCCGGTTGAACAGGTCGAGCACCTCGTTGCTGGTCACGTCGCGCGGCAGCGCCGGCGCGGCGACCAGCATCTTCGCGGCGATCGTGCCGTTCGGGCGGACCGCGCGCGACGCGTCCGGAAACACCGCGATGTGCGGCGCGCGGATCGCGTCGCGCGCGGCGGGCGCGATGACGCGCTCCGGCTGCGCAAGCGGGCGGCCGAGCAGGAAGCCCTGCACGCAGCAGATGCCCATGTCGCGCACGACGATCAGGTCGCGTTCGTGCTCGATGCCTTCGGCGATCAGCGTCGCGCCGCTCGCGTGCGCGAAGTGCTGCATCGCCCTGACCGCCTCGAACTTCAGCGGATCGCGGGCGATGTCGTGGATGAAGAAGCGGTCGATTTTCACGACGTCGGGATGCAGCCGCAGCCACAGGTTCATGCTCGCGTTCGCGGTGCCGTAGTCGTCGAGCGCGAACTGGATGCCAGCGTCGCGCAGCGACGCGACGGCCGGCGCGACCTGGGCGAGATCGGTCGTCGCGTTCTGCTCGGTCAGCTCGATCACGATGCGCTCGGCGGCGATCTGCGCGCGTTCGAGCAGCGTGCGGGCGTGCTCGCGTTCGCGCGCGAGCTGCACGATCGCGCCCGCGCTGAAATTGAGGAACAGCTTGCCGTCGCAGCCGAGCGCCGCGAACGCGTCCAGGCAGGTGAGCGCGGCCGCGTGCTCGAGCGCGAGGGTCTCGCCTTCGCGCGCGGCCTGCGCGAACAGCGCGGCGGGCGCTTCCAGCTCGGTGCCGCGCGGGCCGCGAATCAGGCCCTCATAGGCGATGACGGTGCCCGAGCCGAGGTCGACGATCGGCTGGAACACGGCGGCGAGTGCGCGATCCGCGATCAATCGCGCGGTGCGGGCGGTATCGGGAGCGGCGGCGGTGGCGGACATGGCGGAGTGGCCGAAACGTCGGAACGCCCGACTTAACGGCACCGCGCAGGGAGAATTGAGTGAACTTTTCGTGAAGCGATGCGCTGTCGTGGTGCATTGCTGCGAGGGGCGCGATGTCGCGAATTCCGGCGGCGGCCGTCACCTGCCTGCCGCACTTTATTTAGGGTGCTGAAAAAAATTTCACGCCACCGATCGACATATTTATTCCATTTTGCTACTTGCCGGATTGCGTTGGCTGCGGATCTAAAAATATAACGGATCTCAGGATATTAAGGGAGTTATGCAGGAGAATGTCTCTTTGAGCATCGTGCAATCTAGCTAGCGGCCAAGTCCCACATACGGCAACTTTTTCGTGGAATAAGCAGTATGAAAGCGATATCAGTCGAAATTTAGGGTCGCCGGAGATGTCATCTTGTGTGATATAAAAACCTTTGGCATTTTTGGAGTTTAGAGTGTGTATCTGTGTGAAGTCGCGCAAAGCGATTTCATCTTTCTTTGATGGGTAGTATGTGATCCATTCATCACTTAAGGAGTCGTCATACCTTGCGCCGTATTGACGAGAAATTTCCTCGATGGGAGATATTGTTAAATCCTTGCATTCAAATCTGACATAAAATTTTCCTGCGTTTGTGTGAGTCGGTCGAGCGTCTGTCCAATAAGTGGCGAGCAATGGCATGTCGCTGGAAAGTTTGCCATTGTAGAGATTTTCGACTCCTATGTTGCATCCTCCTCCAAGATTGGCGTAAAGAATATTGTTATTCGGCTTGGCATGAGCGGCATTGCTAAGCCCCGCGAGGATGCATATGAGAGCAATCTGCCTTGTCAGGAATGGAATTTTTTTCAATCGTTTCTCCGGGGTTGATATCCTTCAGGGAATCCTACCGTGCGCTTTTTGTGCTCATCAGGAAATAACATGTCACCTAATACTGCAAGCGCGTAGGCATATCCTACGCAGCGTGCTATATACCCATTGAATGATCGTTCCGGACGGCCGACAGCAGCAGGAAGATTCACCGCGGCCGACGCGTCACGAAAAGCTTGACTGTGGTAGTAGATTTTACTTACTGGGAGGTTGCGTGCGTTGGGATGTTTGCGGTCGGGAGGGCGAGTCGCCGATACTGCTCGGCGTACTAATTCAATTGGCCTGTCTGCATATGTGGCAATTTTCGTCGATGCCCAATAGAAGCCGGCGCTATCTGACGGAGCTATAAAGTCCTCTGGGCCGAGTGGTGTTCCATCGCTGCTAACTTTATCGCGCCATATCAGCATTTCAGACGTTACGCCGCTCACTGAATCAGCTAAGTAACGCGCCGCGTTAGATCGATCGCTGTCGGCTCTCTGATAAGCAATTTTTAGCCTTTCGCGGACTTCCTGCGATATTTTATCGCTTCGTCCTGTGAAGTCACAGTATTTTATATAGTTGTTAGGGCCAGTTAGCTGAAGAAATCCTCTTCCATCCCAAGGGTAATACCAGGCGGCGGTGTTCCCTTCGTGTAGCGACTCGAGCCATCGCGTTTCTTGCGTTGAATTTCCAAAAAATGCGGCCATTCTGCAAGTTTGTGTGATGTTGTACTTGCGCAGCGCAATATTTAAGGGAATAAGATGATTGTCGATGAGGGCGGACCGAAGTCTGCTATAGGCAACTGGTTCGTAGTAAATGCGGTATGTGCCCGCCTCCCTCAAAGCTTCGGTTGGCAATATTTGTTTGAACTCGGTCGCGGCGAGCCAGCCGCATTTTCTAAAATGCCGAATGAACGAGAGCGGATGGAAGAACCGGAACTTCTTCCCGCCACCAAGCGGCGTCTGGTCCAGAAACTGGAGCTTGCTCAGAAATCCCAGGAATTTCCGGTATCCGTGTGGATTGGTGTCGGCGCGACTCCCGAAGAAGCCATCCGGCTCGTTCAGCCCGCTGTAGCGCAAGTCGTTGTTGGCCGGGTCCCATTCGCTTACCGCATGACACACGAAGCCCTTGAGCGTCGCCCGCGCGTCATTGCTTCCCTGCATATAGGACGCCATTTCGTCGTCCAGGGTGAATTCCGGCGAGCGCTCGCTTAGATACAGCTTCGTGGTGTCCCCAATCATTTCCCGGAACTTATCGATATCCCATAGCCCTGCCGCGTCGAGCGGCGCGTTCACGTTGTCGACTTTTCTCCAACCCATGAAGGAAGGGAAATTTGCGTCCGACAGCTTCAGGACGGTGCGCCGATTGACGTCGACATACCCCAGCGTGCCAGCCGTGTCGAAGGGCACCGCGACGTATGTCGCGTGAAAGGCCGCAGGCAGCGTCGGACTGTCCGTGGAAAGAATCCGGCCAAAGCGCAGCAGTTCATAGCCATCACTCGGACAAGCCTTGTAAAGATCGGTCGCCCGCTGATACAGGTTGTATTCGTAGTCTTCGCAGGGATCGCGAACCGGCTCGGGCGTCAACAGGGTCAGCTTGCCCTTGCCGTCTGGATCGATCCATCCGCGCACATAGCGCTGCCCTTTGTGAAACCATGCCTCGACGTAAAGCGTGCTGTTTGCGTCGAGCGTACCGGCAGACTGGGGCGGGAAGTAAGGACTGTCATCCTGTCCCGGCGGCGTCGCCACAAACGTCGTTCCACCGGGAATCACAAAATACGTGTGCCCCCAATAGTCCTTCGACGTCGACTGAACCGGATGCTGCTCGCCGAGCTGGACTGTGCGTCCCTCCTGCTCGAACCATGCGCTGAAATCCTCCTCGGTCATGAAGATTTCGAGATGCAGGTGCGAGTAGTCATGGTTGCGGCCCATGTAGCCGAGGATGTCTTTGCGATAGACCTTCTTGCCTTGCCCAGCCTGAACGCCGCCGGTATCGATCTCCAGCCATTCGGCGAGTTCCATTGGCGAGCTATTGGCTGGCGCCTCACCTATCCGTGGCCGATCTTGCGCGAGCGTCGCGATGTCCAGCAGATGCATGTACAGCGAATAAAACGTAATCGTCCGACCGTCGCCGGTATCGGTCGTGTGTTTGAGCAGCACGAAGCCGTTGTTGCAATTCAGTAGTTGTTTGCCCTGTGCGTCGCGCTGCCCGTCCGATATGGCTTTTTGGCTGACCCGATAGGCGACGACTTCCCCGTCCGCGATGGCACGCACGGGCTCGTATCGCAGATTTGGCACCAGATGGACACCGCAGTGCCAGCGCCGGTCAAATGCGATCGGATAGAGACCGTGGTGTGAAAGCTCGAACGTGTCCACGGCATCCATCATCGGATCGGTCGCGGCCGGAGCGTCGGAGGTCAAGCCTTCTTCTGGCAGAAACGGGGGGCTGATGATCATGGGTTATCGCGGTGTTGTGAATTGATGGGTGTTTCAAAGGCGTTTGGAGACGAAGCGTCAAGTGAGAACACCGGCGACATCCGGTATTGCAATATCAAGATGGAAGGCGGGTTCGGACGGGCGGTTCCTTGCGTGGAGTGGCTGCGCGACAGCGCGGTCACCACCCATAATTCAACAGGACCGAGGAAGCGATGACGTCAGATTTGCATGAGTAGAGCAAATCGCCCGAACTAAATCGATGGGACGAATTCGAAAATGAGGTGGGATTCTCGGGCAGCACTGTCCAACGGCACGTGAGCCTGCAACTGCTCGTTTCCATTGGTAGCTGAGCCCGGATGGCACGAAACGGCGCGTGAGTTGACTGCCGATGAGCGGCAGGCTAGGGGGACGGTTGATCATCTGCCGGATGATCATCGATTCGGATGAAACAAGCATCCGCACCCTTGGACAGGTGCGTGCCGTCCTCGACGGCACCTACGATATTGGGAGATTGAAACGGGGCATGGTTCTTCAGGTTGGTCAGTCACCGCTTGCCGGCACTCAGCGCCCCCGACGCGCCCGCGCTCCTGCCCTGCGCAGCCCCCTCGTCGCCCGGTTCACCCAGCCTGCGCGCCCCCCAGCGCTGCGCGAGTGCCGCGCAGGCCATCAGCTGGATCTGGTGGAACAGCATCAGCGGCAGCACGATCGCGCCCACCGCGTGCGCGGAGAAGATCACCTTCGCCATCGGCACGCCGGCGGCGAGGCTCTTCTTCGAGCCGCAGAAGATGATCGTGATCTGGTCGGCGCGGTTGAAGCCGAGCCGCCTGGCCACGAATGCGGTGAGCAGCAGCGCGATCGCGAGCAGCAGCAGGTTGACGGCGAGCAGCCCCGCGAGCGCGCGCGGCGGGATCTGGTGCCAGAGCCCCTGGTCGACCGCCTCGCTGAACGCGACATAGACGACGAGCAGGATCGAGCCCTGGTCGACGAAGCGCAGCACGCCGCGGTTGCGCTCGATCCAGCCGCCGATCACGGGCCGCAGCAGCTGGCCGGCGATGAACGGTACGAGCAGCTGCATCACGATGCTGCCGACCGTGCTCCACGGCGACGCGGACGCGGCCGATTGCGTCGCGATCATCAGCCCGACGAGCGCCGGCGTGACGAAGATGCCGAGCAGGCTCGACGCGGACGCCGCGCACACCGCCGCCGGCACGTTGCCTTTCGCCATCGACGTGAACGCGATCGACGACTGCACCGTCGACGGCAGCACGCACAGGAACAGCACGCCGGCGTACAGCGCCGGCGTGACGAGCGGCTGCAGCACCGGCTTCAGCGCGAGGCCGAGCAGCGGGAACAGCGCGAAGGTGCTGAGCAGCACGACCGCGTGCAGCCGCCAGTGCGTCGCGCCGGCGACCACCGCTTCGCGCGACAGCTTCGCGCCGTGCAGGAAGAACAGCAGGCCGACCGCGATGTTGGTCGCCCAGTTGAACGCGTGCGCGGCTTCGCCGCGGCACGGCAGCAGGCTCGCGAGCACGACGGTGCCGACGAGGGCGAGCGTGAAGTTGTCGGGAAGGTAGCGGGGGCGGGCCATCGGGATCTCGATCGGAGCGACAGGGGGAGGCCGCGCACGCGCGCGGATTGCCGTATTGTCCGGGCTGCGCATTCAAACCACAAATTCATTGTATGAATCGATTGATGAATCCACCGAATGCGCCACGGCCGGATTCGTGCGTCGCGCCGATGACGAAAACAGCAGAAGATTGTGCTGCGGGGATCCGTCCCCGAGGTGGAAAAACCTAGCAGTAACATGGTGTTACACCGATGCCCCGGGCATAACACTTTTTGGCTCGACACACTTTCGCCCCGCTCATAAATTACTGCTGAAAGCCTTGCGCCCGGCCTGAACCGGCCGGCGGGCGAGCGAAATCAGGCACTGAACGATGACGGATCGGGTGAAACGGAAGATCGGACGATGGGTGGCAGGCGTGCTTGGCGCGCTGCTGGTGCCGCTTGCGCTCGCGCAGCCGCCGCATGGCGGGCACGGCTTCGGCGGTGGCGAGCACGGGCTGCGCGCGTACGGTCAGGCTCCCGGCGGCGGCCAGCAGGTGTGGCGTCGCGCGCCGCAGGCGGGCGCCGGCGCACGGATGGGCGTGAGCGGCTACGGCCCCCGCTGGGGCTTGCGGCCGACGCCGTCGTACGGCCACTACGCCGCGCAAAGCCCGTACCGCCCGATCAGCGCCGACGCGCGGCAGGTGCCGCGCCCGCCCGGCGGCGGCAACGTGCCGCTGCGCGCCGGGTCGATCCGCGCCGACGTCGCCCGCTACAACGAGGAGCGCGGCGGCCGGCCGATGCCGCCGCCTCGCGCGCAGGAAGAGCCTGCGCATTCGCCGTATTTCTCGCCGTTCTACCGAAACTGAACGCGCCTGCGTTCCATCCCCCGCCGATTGATGCGAATTCGCCACAGTCGCGCGCAGATTTCCGCTGATTTTCCCGCCGCATTGCGCTATCTTCCCGCCCGGCTCCGCGCCTGACGCGCCGCCGTGCCGCCGCGTGACGATTCCGCGCGCCGCCGCCGCGCCTGTCTGCCGCACCGCCCCCGCGAAGTTAATGCCGCCGCTATACCCGCAATAAGCGCACGTATTTTTGACCGGACTATTGATCCGTAAAGATGGCTGCGCCCCTGCACGACGCAAGCATCGGCTCACATAACAACGCTCGCGCCGCCCGATTTCTTTTCGACAATACCTGGAGATCCCATGAAAGCATTCGCCCGCCGTGCGTCGCGCACGTCCGCCACGTTGATCGCGGCCACCGCCTGCGTCGCCGCCGTTCCCGCCCACGCGCAGTCGAACGTCGCGCTCTACGGCCAGGTCGACGAATGGGTCGGCGCAACGAAATTCCCGGGCAGCGACCGCGCATGGGGCGTGTCCGGCGGCGGGATGTCGACGTCGTACTGGGGCATGCACGGCACCGAGGATCTGGGCGGCGGCTACAAGGCGATCTTCACGCTGGAAAGCTTCTTCCGCGCGCAGAACGGCCAGTTCGGCCGCTTCAACGGCGATACCTTCTTCGCGCGCAACGCGTACGTGGGCGTCAGCTCGCCGTACGGCACGGTGACGGCCGGCCGCCTGACGACGCACCTGTTCCTGTCGACGATCCTGTTCAACCCGTTCTTCGACTCGTACGTGTTCTCGCCGATGGTCTATCACACGTTCCTCGGCCTCGGCACGTTCCCGACCTATCCGAGCGACCAGGGCGCGGTGGGCGATTCGGGCTGGAACAACGCGGTGTCGTATACGTCGCCGGCGTTCGGCGGCCTGAACTTCGGCGCGATGTACGCGTTCGGCAACCAGGCCGGCAACAACGGCTCGAAGAAGTGGAGCACGCAGTTCAACTATGCGAGCGGCCCGTTCGCGGCCACCGCCGTCTATCAGTACGTGAACTTCAACAACGGCCCGCGCGACCTCAGCTCGCTCGTCACCGGCATGAAGAGCCAGGGCATCGCGCAGCTCGGCGCGACCTACGACCTGAAGTTCGTGAAGCTGTTCGGCCAGTATATGTATACGAAGAATGACCAGGTCGCGGGCAGCTGGCACGTGAACACCGCGCAGGGCGGCGTGACGGTGCCGCTCGGCCCGGGCTGCGCGATGGCGTCGTACGCGTACTCGCGCGACTCCGGCGGCCTGAACCAGACGCGCCAGACCTGGGCGCTCGGCTACGACTATCCGCTGTCGAAGCGCACCGATATCTACACCGCGTACATGAACGACCACATCAGCGGCCTGTCGAACGGCAACACGTTCGGCGCCGGCATCCGCGCGAAGTTCTGATCGCCGCGGGCGAGTAGGTCGCTCCCTGTTTTTCGTCAAGCACGGCGCCGCCTTTCGCGGCGCCGTTTTGCTATTGTTGACCTTTCCGTTGCGCAGCCTTTGTTACTCTAGTTTGTAATTGCACGTTTTATTTCAATTGCGAGCTAGTTGGATGGATACCCTCGTCAGCATGAATGTGTTTCGGTACGTCGTCGAAGTGGGCAGCTTCGTCGGCGCGGCGGAGCGCATGCAGATGTCGGCGGCGATGGCGAGCAAGCACGTGATGCACCTCGAGCAGCAGCTTGGCGCGCGGCTGCTGCATCGCACGACCCGCCGCGTCGCGCCCACCGAAGCCGGGCGCGAATACTACGAACGCCTCGTCCAGGCGCTGTCCGAGCTCGACGAAGCCGGGCAGGCGGTCGGCGCCGCGAGCATCGTGCCGCAGGGCCGGCTGCGCGTGACGTCGCTGTCCGCGTTCGGGCTGCGGCACGTGATGCAGGCGGTCACCGATTACGCGGACCGCTACGCCGACGTGACGGTCGAGATCACGCTGTCCGACCGCGTGGTCGAGCTGATCGACGAAGGCTACGACGTCGCGGTGCGCGCGGCGCCGAGCGGGCTCAAGTCGTCGTCGCTGGTCGCGCGGCAGATCGCGACCGCGCACATCCTGCTCGTCGCGTCGCCCGGCTACCTCGAGAAGCGCGGCACGCCGCAGACCGTCGCCGATCTCGCGCAGCACAACTACCTGCGGCGCGACACGAACGCGACGACGCTCGATTCGATGGTGACCGAGGCGGCCGCCGCGTCGCGCGTGACGCTCAACGGCAACCTGATCGTCAACCACCTGGAAGGGCTGCGCGCGGCCGTGCTCGGCGGCGCGGGCATCGCGCTGCTCGGCACCGAGGTGGTGGGCGACGACATCGAGGCCGGGCGCCTCGTGCCGGTGCTGCTCGACGCGGTGCCGCCGCGCGAGCTGCCGATCTACGCGGTCTATGCGAGCCGCCGCCACGTGTCGGCGAAGGTGCGTTCGTTCGTCGATTTCCTCGCCGCGCGGTTCGAGGATCAGTCGCTGTGCCCGTCGATCGAGTCCCGCCTGCGGGTGACGCCGATCACGCGGATCAAGCGCGCGGGCTGAGCGGCGTTTTCTCCGCAGACAAAAAAGCGCGAACCGTCGCCGGTTCGCGCTTTTTGTTTTGGGTCGGGGCGCCGCGTCAGCGCGCGATGCCGAGCCGCGCGCGGGTGTCGTCGTATTCGCGCTTCAGGCGCTCGACGAGCGTCGCGACGCTCGGCAGGTCGTCCATCAGGCCGACGGCCTGGCCCGCGCCCCAGATGTCCTTCCATGCCTTCGTCTTGTCGCCGCCGAAGTTCATCTTGGTCTTGTCGGATTCCGGCAGCGCGTCCGGATCGAGCCCGGCCTTCTCGATGCTCTCGCGGATGTAGTTGCCGTGCACGCCGGTGAACAGGTTCGTGTAGACGATGTCGGCGGCCTTCGCGTTGAGGATCGCGTGCTTGTAGTCCTCGATCGCGTGCGCTTCCTGCGTCGCGATGAAGCGCGTGCCCATGTAGGCGAGGTCGGCGCCCATCGCCTGCGCGGCGAGGATCGAGCCGCCGTTCGCGATCGCGCCGGACAGCACGATCGGGCCGTCGAAGATCCGGCGCACTTCGCCGACGAGCGCGAACGGCGACGTCGTGCCCGCATGGCCGCCGGCGCCGGCCGCGACGAGGATCAGCCCGTCGACGCCCGCCTCGAGCGCCTTCTGCGCGTGGCGCAGGTTGATCACGTCGTGCAGCACGATGCCGCCGTAGCTGTGCACCGCGTCGACGATCTCGCGCGACGGCGCGCGCAGGCTCGTGATGAAGATCGGCACCTTGTGATCGACGCACACGCGGATGTCGTGCTCGAGCCGTGCGTTCGACTGGTGGACGATCTGGTTGACCGCGATCGGGCCGATCACCGCATCCGGGTGTTTCGCCTTGTGGTCGGCGAGCTCGGCCTGGATCTTCGTGAGCCATTCGTCGAGCAGTTCGGCCGGGCGCGCGTTGAGCGCCGGGAACGAGCCGACGATGCCCGCCTTGCATTGCGCGAGCACGAGTTCGGGGTAGCTGACGATGAACATCGGCGACGCGATGACGGGCAGCGTCAGATGCTGCAGGACGGCGGGCAGTGCCATGTGAAGTCTCCAATTGTCGACCGGCGGCGGCACTTCGAGTGTATCCGGTGTCGCCACCCCGGGAAGGCCGGGGTTCGATATTAATACGAACGATCGTGCGATTGTATGCGAGCGTATCAAATCGTGCCGTGTGCCGGCAATCGAGGGAGTGTTCTCGTTCTACGAATTCGGGTATCCACGCCGCTGTGCGGTGCCGAACGCGCTCCTACAATAGCTCCCTATAACAAACCAACGAGAAACAAACCATGTCGTTTGAGGCGTTCGCACCGTTTCGCGTAACGGTGCAGGACATCGACATCTTCGGTGTCAAAGGAGGCGCGGGGCCGCCGCTTCTGCTGCTGCACGGCCATCCGCAAACCCACATGATCTGGCATCGCGTCGCCGCGACGCTCGCGAATCATTTCACGGTGGTCGCGACCGACCTGCGCGGCTACGGCGCCTCGGGCAAGCCCGCCAGCGACGCGCAGCACACGCCGTATTCGAAACGCACGATGGCGGCCGACCAGGTCGCGGTGATGCGGCAGTTCGGCTTCGAGCGCTTTTACGTGTGCGCGCACGACCGCGGCGCGCGCGTCGCGCACCGGCTCGCGCTCGATCACGCCGACGCGGTCGAGCGGATGATGCTGCTCGACATCGCGCCGACGCTCGCGATGTACGAGAAGACCGATCGCGCGTTCGCGACCGCGTACTTCCACTGGTTCTTCCTGATCCAGCCCGAGCCGCTGCCGGAAACGCTGATCGGCGGCAACACCGACGCGTATATCGAGCGCGTGATGGGCAACCGCTCGGCGGGCCTCGCGCCGTTCGCGCCGGAGGCGCTGAACGCGTATCGCGCGGCGCTCGCGCAGCCGGGCGCCGTGCATGCGATGTGCGAGGACTACCGCGCGTCGGCGACGATCGATCTCGAGCACGACCAGGCCGACCTGGAGCGCGGCACCAAGGTCGCGTGCCCGCTGCGCGTGCTGTGGGGCGCGAACGGGATCGTCGCGCGCTGCTTCGATCCGCTCGACGAATGGCGGCACGTCGCGCGCGACGTCAGCGGCCGCGCGCTCGACTGCGGGCACTACATTCCGGAAGAGGCGCCGGTCGACCTGATCGACGAGATGCTCGCGTTCTTCGAGGCGCGCGACCCGGCGGCGTGAGCCGCTGACCCGCTGACCCGCGCGCGGCCGCGCGTCAGCGGCGTGCCGGGTCGTCTTCCGTGAGCGGCGGCAGCCGGCGCGGCACCGGCGTCGACTTGACGATCGCGGTGCTCGTCTCCGCGCGCTCGGTCACCTTCGCGAGAATCCCGTCGAGGTGCTCGATCGAGCGCAGGTAGAGCCGGCAGATGAAGCAGTCGTCGCCGGTCACCTTGTCGCATTCGACGAATTCCGGAATACGCCGCAGCAGTTCCTCGACCAGATGCAGCTGGCCGGGCAGCGGCTTCACGCGCACGATCGCCTGCAGCGTGTAGCCGAGCGCACGCGGATCGAGCTCGACGGTGAAGCCGGCGATCACGCCCTGCGCCTCGAGCCGCCGCACGCGATCCGCGGTCGCGGGCGCCGACAGGCCGATCTGCCGCGC
Source organism: Burkholderia sp. SRS-46 (assembly GCF_004343775.1). GTDB lineage: Bacteria > Pseudomonadota > Gammaproteobacteria > Burkholderiales > Burkholderiaceae > Burkholderia. The sequence goes on from NZ_PTXL01000007.1 coordinate 601,323, forward strand.
GAGCTCGCTGGTGGCGAGGCGCGCATCGTCGGCGAGCGCGGCCAGGATCGCACGGTCGGTCGCGTCGAGTGCGGCGACCGAGGGCGGGGTAAGGCGTTTGTTCATGATGGCTTTGCTTTCGAAGGTGAAACGGCGGATCTGCTTAAGTTTAGTCGTGGAGATCGCGAAAGCAAGTTCCTAGAATCGAAGTCATCGATTCCTGCAAACGGGGCCTTGCCATGACTTCGAATGAAACCCGCCGCGGCGCCGCCGAGATGGTCGTCGCGATGCTGATGTCCGGCACGATCGGCTGGCTCGTGATGTCGTCGCACCAGCCGCTCGCCAACGTGGTGTTCTTCCGCTGCGTGTTCGGCGGCGCGACGCTCGCGCTCGCTTGCGCGGCATTCGGCTTCCTGCGCCGCGCGTTGTTCTCGCCGCGCATGCTCGTGCTCGCGGCGGCCGGCAGCGTCGCGATCGTCGCGAACTGGCTGCTGCTGTTCGCCGCGTATTCGCGCGCGTCGATCTCGATGGCGACCGCCGTCTACAACACGCAGCCGTTCATGCTGGTCGCGCTCGGCGCGCTGGTGTTCCGCGAGCGGATCACCGCGTCGACGCTCGTGTGGCTGCTGCTCGCGTTCGTCGGCCTCGTCGGCGTGGTGCGCGTCGAGCCGGCCGTGCTCGCGGTGCCCGGCGAGTATCTCGAGGGCGTCGCGCTCGCGCTCGGCGCGGGGTTCCTGTACGCGGTGTCGTCGATCATCGCCAAGCACCTGAAGGGCACGCCGCCGCACCTGCTCGCGCTGCTGCAGGTCGGGCTCGGCGTCGTGATGCTCGCGCCGTTCGCGCGGTTCGACATGCTGCCCGCGTCGCCCGCGCAATGGCTCGATCTCGTCGTGCTCGGCATCGTCAACACGGGCGTGATGTACGTGCTGCTGTACGGCGCGATCCAGAAGCTGCCGACCGCGATGACGGGCGCGCTGTCGTTCGTCTATCCGGTGGTCGCGATCGCGGTCGACCGCGTCGCGTTCGGGCAGACGCTCGCATGGACGCAGGTGCTCGGCGCGCTGCTGATCCTGCTCGCGGCGGCCGGCGTCAATCTCGGCTGGCGGATCGTGCCGGCGCGCCGCGCGGCGGCGGGGCGCGGAAACGCGCTGTAAGAAGTTGTAGGGAAACACCCGATGCGATGCGCGGGGCCGCACTCGTATGATGCGTCCTGTGACGTTGATCACGTTCACAGGATTCCGATTCGAGATGCCGTTCGCCCGTCAGGCTGAACGGCATTTTTTTATGCGCGGCCGTCAGGCGGCGTGCGCGCGCCGTGCGTCGAGCCGCGCGAGCACCGCGCGCTTCGCGTCGTCGTCCGACGCGCGCCATCCCTTGATTTCGTCGCGGGTGCGCAGGCAGCCCGCGCACCATTCGGTGCGCGGATCGATCTTGCACACGCCGGTGCACGGCGACGCGACGGTGCTTTCCGGCGCGTCGCTCATGCGCTCTCCCGCAGCGCGACATCGGCGACCGGCGCGCCGGTCAGCGCGACGAGCTCCTGCGGCGACAGGTTGAACACCGCGTGCGGATGGCCGGCCGCGGCCCACAGGCTGTCGAGCGCGAGCAGGTCGGCGTCGATCAGCGTGACGGGTTCGACCAGATGGCCGATCGGGCATACGCCGCCGATCGCGTAGCCGGTGTTGTCGCGCACGAACTTCGCATCCGCGCGGCCGACGTCGCCGACCTGCGCGGCGACCTTCTTCTCGTCGACGCGGTTCACGCCGCTCGCGACGACCAGCACCGGCGCGCCGTCCGACTGGCGGCGGAACAGGATCGACTTGGCGATCTGCGCGACCGAGCAGCCGAGCCCGGCTGCCGCTTCGGCGGACGTCTTGCCGGTTTCGGCGAGCATCACGATGCCTTTCGCATGGCCGCGCGCGTTCAGCAGCAGCGCGACGCGCCGCGCGGAGTCGGGGAGGGAGTCGAGTGAAGCAGGTGTCGTCATGTTGGGGAATCCGTGGAGAGTCAGGTCAGGCGCAGGTCGACGCGTCCGCCGCGCTCTGCGCTTTCGCGAGCAGCGCGCGGCCGGCGCGCGACGCGTTCGCGCGGCCGATCGCGTTCGAGATGAATTCGCCGGCGGCGACCACCTGTGCGAGGTCGATGCCGGTGTCGATGCCGAGGCCCTGCAGCAGGTACAGCACGTCCTCGGTCGCGACGTTGCCGGTTGCGCCCTTCGCGTACGGGCAGCCGCCGAGGCCCGCGACCGACGCATGGAAGATCTCGATGCCTTCGAACAGCGCCGCGTAGATGTTCGCGAGCGCCTGCCCGTAGGTGTCGTGGAAGTGGCCCGACAGGCGCTCGCGCGGGAACACGCGGGTGACGGCCGCGAGCACCTCGCGCGTGCGCCGCGGCGTGCCGACGCCGATCGTGTCGGCGATGTCGATCTCGTCGCAGCCGAGCGCCGCGAAGCGCTCGACCACGTCGACCACCGACGCGACCGGCACCTCGCCCTGGTACGGGCAGCCGAGCGCGCACGACACGCTGCCGCGCAGCCGCAGGCCCGCGTCCTTCGCGGCCTTCGCGACCGGCTCGAAGCGCGCGATGCTCTCGGCGATGCCGCAGTTGATGTTGCGCTGCGAGAACGCTTCGCTCGCCGCGCCGAAGATCACCACCTCGTCCGCGCGCGCGGCGAGCGCGCCCTCGAAGCCCTTCAGGTTCGGCGTGAGCACCGAGTAGATCGTGCCGGCGCGCCGCTCGATGCCGGCCATCACGTCGGCGCCGTCGGCCATCTGCGGCACCCATTTCGGCGACACGAACGACGCGGCCTCGACGTTGCGGAAGCCGGCGCGCGACAGGCGGTCGATGAGCGCGATCTTCACGTCGGTGGGCACGAAGGTCTTTTCGTTCTGCAGCCCGTCGCGCGGGCCGACTTCGACGATCTTGACGGCGGTGGGGAAGGTCATGGCTGTCTCCTGGTATTTGAAATGTGCGTATCAGTAGCCGCGTGCGGTGTCGACGATGCCGCTGACGGGCTCGCCGCGCTCGAACGCGCGAATCTTGCCGGCGATCTGCGCGACCGCTTCCGCGCGCAGCGTCTCGGCGGCGCTGTGCGGCGTGATCGTGATGCGCGGCGTGCGCCAGAACGGATGGTCGTCCGGCAGCGGTTCATGCTGGAACACGTCGAGCGTCGCGGCGGCGATGCGGCCGCTCGCGAGCGCGTCGAGCAGGTCGGCTTCGACGAGATGCGCGCCGCGCGCGACGTTGATCACGTAAGCGCCCGGCGCGAGCCGCGCGAACGTGCGCGCGCCGAGGATGCCGTCGGTGTCAGGCGTGCTCGGCAGCAGGTTCACGAGCACCTTCGCGCCGTCGACGCAGGCGTCGAACTCGGCCGCGCCCGCATAGGTGGCGATCCCGTCGAGCCGCTTCGGGCTGCGGCTGTAGCCGCGCACCGGCAGGCCGAGGCCGGCGAGCGCCTGCGCGACCTGCGCGCCGAGCACGCCGAGGCCGAGCACCGCGACGGTGAAGCGCGCGCGCGGATGCGGCTCCAGCACGTGCCAGCGGCGCGCGCGCTGCAGTTCGTCGTATTCGTCGAAGCGGCGCAGGTAGCGCAGCACCGCGTGCGTCACGTATTCGACCATCTGCTGCGCCATGCCCGAATCCTCGAGCCGCACGAGCGGCACGTGCCGCGGCAGCGTGCCGGGATGTGCGCGCTCGAGCGCGAGCAGCGCGTCGACGCCCGCGCCGAGGTTGAAGATCGCGCGCAGGCCGTCGCGCGGCGCGAACAGCTCGCGCGGCGCGCGCCACACGAGCGCGTAGTCGGCGGCGGCGGCGTCGCCCGGCTGCCACGCGCGCAGCTCGGCCTCGGGCAGCGCGTGCGCGAGCTCGGCACGCCATGCGTCGGCTTCCTGGAACGGCGAGTAGAACAGGATCTTCATGCGCTCACTTCGCGAACAGCTGGCCGATGTCGGCGAATGCCTTGAATTCGAGCGCGTTGCCGCACGGATCGAGGAAGAACATCGTCGCCTGCTCGCCGACCTCGCCCTTGAAGCGGATGTGCGGCTCGATCACGAAGCGGGTGTGCGCGGCCTTCAGCCGATCGGCGAGCGCATGCCATTCGTCCATCGCCAGCACGACGCCGAAGTGGCGCACCGGCACGTCGTCGCCGTCGACCGGGTTGACCGCGCTCGCGCCCGTTTCGTGCGGCGCGAGGTGCGCGACGAGCTGGTGGCCGAAGAAGTCGAAATCGACCCAATGCTCGGAGCTGCGGCCTTCCGGGCAGCCGAGCAGGCCGCCGTAGAACGCGCGGGCGTCGGCGAGGCTCGACACCGGAAAGGCGAGATGGAACGGGCGCAGCGCGCCGGCGGGCGAAGCGGGCATCGGGTGTCTCCTTTCTGGAAGCTCACATTCTACGGTTTCGCGGGCGGTTGCGCCGTCGTGGCCGGCGCCTGATCCGGGGCGCGATCCCGCCCGCGCAAAAGCAAAGCACAAAATATTGGTTCGGCCGCCGTACGCGGCGCGCCACAATCGGGCCTCGTCTTCAAGCTAGCGAGGGCAATCATGCGCGCATGCAGCAAATCGGTCTGGCCGCCGCGGCTCGTCACCGTTCCCGGCCTGCACGGGAGCGAAGGCGCACATTGGCAGACCTGGCTCGAGCGCCAGTTCCCGCGTTCGCTGCGCGTGGAGCAGGACGACTGGGACGCGCCGGATCTCGCGGGCTGGGCGCATTCGGTGCGCACGCTGCTCGAGCGCGAGCGCGGCCCGTTCGTGCTCGCCGCGCACAGCTTCGGCTGCCTGGCCGCCGCGCATGCGCTCTCGCACTGGCCGCACGCGGGCGACGTGGCCGGCGTGCTGCTCGTCGCGCCGGCCAGTCCGCTGAAATTCACGTTCGCCGGCGCATTCGACGCACGGCGCCTCCCGGTGCCGTCGATCGTGATCGGCAGCGAGACCGATCCGTGGATGTCGCTCGGCGACGCCCGCGCGCTCGCGCAGCGGCTCGGCAGCGCGTTCGTCAATCTCGGCGACGCGGGCCACATCAACACCGCGGCCGGTTTCGGGCCGTGGCCGCGCGCGAAGTATTTCGTCGACACGCTCGTGCATTGCGCGGCGCCGCTGCGCTTTCGTGAAGAGGCGGGCGAGTTCGATGCCGCGGTCGCCGGCGGGGCGCTGGCGCACGCGGTGTGACGACACCCGGGGGCCGGTGCGCCGCCGTTTCACCGGCCGGACCGTGCGCGCCGATCGGTGCCGCTACGTCACGGCGTATTGCGCGACGCACGATGCCGCCGCATCACGCTTCACCATGAAGAACGCCCTGCGGCGCGGGCCGATGCCCGCCCCGCAGGGCGCTGTCCGGAAGACGGCGTAAGCGGCTGTCGTTACGCGGTCACCGGCGCGACCGCCGCCGGATCCGAATAGCTCGGCCGCCCATTCTCGACGTGGCCCGCGAAGCGGCGCGAGAACGTGCCGTTCGCGCCGTCGCTCACCGTCACGTCGTACCACTGGTGACTCGACGCGAGCAGCCATTGCTCGACGCGCTCGTCGCCCGCATGCAGCGTCACCTGCCGCGCCGGCGCGCCGTATGCGTTGTCGGCGAGCGTCAGCGTGACGTGGCCCGTGCCGTGATTGCGCAGCTTCAGGTACAGGTTGCCGTTCGCGACGTCGTAGCCGGCCTTCACCTCCGGCTGCGCGAGATTGCGGTGGTGCGCGCTCGCAGCCGACACGTTGCCCGAGAACATCCGCACGAAGCCGTTCGGGCCGTACACGGAGAATGCATAGGCGCCGTGCGTCGTCGCCAGGTCGAATTCCGCATGCAGCGTGCGGTGCGCGCCGACCGTATAGCGCCACGGCCCGTCGGTGCGGTTCGCGGCATAGACGGTGAAGTGCGCGCCCTGGTCGCCGCGGTTCGCGAACTCGATGCGCAGCGTGGCCGCGCCGGCCACGCTCGCATTGACGTGCAGCTCGTAGGGCAGCGCGCGGGCCGGCCGCACGCCCGGTTCCTGCGGGTCGATCGGGCTCGGCTGCGCCGGCGCGGTCGGCGCGGGCTGCGACGTGCATTGCTGGTCGGCGATCGAACGGTACTGGCTGGTGTCGGGCAGCGGCGGGAACGTCGCGTCCTGCGTGCGGAAATCGAATACGGCGGTCAGGTCGCCGCAGACGGTGCGCCGCCACGGCGTGATGTTCGGCTCGTCGACGCCGAAGCGCGCGCCGATGAAGCGGATCACCGACGTATGGTCGAACACCTGCGAGCACACGAAGCCGCCCTTGGTCCACGGCGACACGACCGTCATCGGCACGCGCGGGCCGAGGCCGTACGGCAGGCCGTCGGCCGTGTAGCTGCCGCCGCGCCCCGGGTTCACGACGGTATGCAGCTCGCCGTCGGTCGTGACCGTCGACGCGCCCTGCGCGGCCGACGTCGGCGGCTGCGGCGGCACGATGTGGTCGAAGAAGCCGTCGTTTTCGTCGTACATGATGAACAGCACCGTCTTGCGCCACACGTCCGGGTTCGCGATGAGCGCATCGAGGATCTGCGACGTGTAGTTCGCGCCGTACGCGGGCGTGTATTTCGGGTGCTCGGAGAACACCGCGGGCGGCAGCAGCCACGACACCTGCGGCAGCCGGTCGTTGATCACGTCGTGCTTCAGGTCGTCGAGCGTGCGCACCGTCTGCGCACGCTGGTACAGCGACGAGCCCGGCTGCGCGTTGATGAAGTTCTCGAAGTTCTGCAGGATGTTCGTGCCGTAGTTGCCGTTGTACGGGTCGGCCCACGTCAGGCCCTGCTGGTAGACCTGCCACGAGACGCCGCGCGCCTCGAGCCGCTCGGGGAAGGTTTGCCACGAGAGCAACTGGTACGCGGGCGGCAGGTCGCCGTCGACGTAGTCGGCGTTGTCGAGCAGCGGGCCGCCGAACTTGCCGGTCGGATCGATCGTGCCCGTCATCAGGTACGCGCGGTTCGGGTGCGTCGGGCCCGGCAGCGAGCAGAAGTACTGGTCGCAGACGGTGAACGCATCGGCGAGCGCGTAATGGAACGGGATGTCCTCGCGCACGTGATAGCCCATCGTCATGTCGGTCTTGTTCGCGGGCCACTGGTCGTAGCGGCCGCCGTCGATCGCCGCGTGGGTCTTCGCCCACGAGTGGTCGAGCGCGCCGATGCACTGCGCGCTCGTCGTCTTCGTGTCGAGCCGGAACGGCAGCATCGGTTTCGACGGATCGGCCTTCGACGGCTGGTTCCACACCGGCTTGCCGTTCGGCAGCGGAATCGGGAAGCGGTCGTTGTAGCCGCGCACACCGCGCAGGTGTCCGAAGTAATGGTCGAACGAACGGTTTTCCTGCATGAACACGACGATGTGCTCGACATCGCGGATCGTGCCGGTGCCGCGCGCGGCCGGAATCGCGAGTGCGCGGCGGATCGATTCGGGGAAGGTGTTGAGCGCGACGGCGGCGCCCGCAGATTGTGCGACGGTGTGCAGGAAACGGCGGCGGCTGGATGACGTCATGTTTTTCACCTCGAGTCTGCGTACGGGGACGGAAACGGCGGATCAGCCCGGTGTCGATGCCGCCGATGCGGCGGCGGCCGGCTTGCCGCTTTCGTCGTCGTCGTCCGGCGGATAGTGGACGACGGGTGGCGCGAGCGGCGCGGCGCCCGACACGGCGCTGCCGCCGGGCGCGGCACGGTTGAACGCGCTCGCGGAGCCGGTCGACGCGCCGCCCGGTTGCGCACCGTCGGTCGCATGCGCGCCGTGCGAAGCGTCGTCGCTGCAGGCGGCTGCGGACAGCGCGGCACACAGGGCGAGGGCGGTGGCAAAGCGGCGCATCGGGAGTCTCCTGCAAGGGCTGATTTCGATCGTCCGCCAGTATGACGAACCGATGAGGCGTTTCAGTGAATCGTTTGCGACCGCGGCGTGATCTCGGAACGCTTTCGGCGCGATGACGAAAGGCTTTCGGCGGCGCGTGTCAGCGGCGCGGCGTGCGGCGGCGCACTTCGCTGCGCAGCCAGTCGAGCCAGGTGCGGATCGCCGCCTCCTTCGGGTGATCGGGGCGCCACACCACGTAGTGCGCGTACACGTCGGTGATGCGGACCGTCGACACGCGCACGAGCGTGCCCGCCGCCAGCTCGGGCTCGATCAGCGAGCGGCGCGCGAGCGCGACGCCGCGCCCGCGCAGGGTCGCGTCGATCAGCGCGTTCGCGTCGGTGAAGCGCGGGGCGCGCGCGGATTCGGTGAGGTCGAGGCGCGCGGCCTGGAACCATGGCTCCCACGGCTGCGCGGGATGGCGCAGCAGCGTCGCGTGCACGAGGTCGGCCGGCGCGCGCGGCGCGACGCCGTCGCGATTGCGGTACGCGGGGCTCGCGACCGGAAACACCGTCTCGTTCATCAGCTTCTCGGCGACGACGCCCGGCCACGTGCCGGGGCCGTAGCGCAGCGCGACGTCGATGCGGTCGCGCTTGCGCAGCGGTGCGAGCGCGGGGTCCGGATGCAGCGCGATGTCGATGTGCGGATGCGCGGCCGCGAAGCGCGGCAGGCGCGGCGCGAGCCAGCGTTCGGCGACGCTCGGCAGCACGCTGACGTCGAGCGTCACGGCGCGCGCACGCGGCCGGCCGCGCGGCTCGCGCGCCGGTTCGAACGCGCGTTCGAGCACGCTCAGGCCCTGGCGAACCTGCAGCGCGAGCGCGTGCGCGGCGTGCGTCGGGGTGGCGCCGTCGCGTTCGCGCGTGAACAGCGGGTAGCCGAGCCGCGCCTCGAGCGCGCGAACGTGCTGGCTCACCGCGCCTTGCGTCAGCGCGAGCGCGTCGGCCGCGCGCGTGAAGCTCTGCAGCCGCACGGCGGCTTCGAACGCGCGCAGCGTCTGCAGCGGGGGAAGATGGATGGGTCGCATGGCAGGTATTAGTAGCACTCATGCCTGCGCACGACAATTCATCGTTTGTCGGTGCCGTCGCGGCGTTCCTACACTCGCAGCCATCTTCCACACGGCTGCAAGGCCACGTCCACATGAACGCCTATCGTCTCTACTATTCGCCCGGCGCGTGCTCGCTCGCCGCGCACATCGCGCTCGAGGAAACCGGCGCGCCGTTCGACACGGAAATCGTGTCGGTCTCGCACGGCGACAACCTGCGTGCGCACTATCTCTCGATCAATCCGAAGGCGCGCGTGCCGGCGCTCGCGATTCCCGGCGAGCCGCGCGCGCTCACCGAAACGCCGGCGATCCTCGGCTATCTCGCGCGCCGTCATCCCGATGCGCGGCTGCTGCCGCTCGACGATCCGCTGCGCGACGCGCGCTGCCAGGAATGGCTCGCGTGGCTCGTCGGCTGGGTGCATGGAGTCGGCTACGGCGCGTTGTGGCGGCCGGGCCGCTTCATCGACGATGCGTCGGTGCACGGTGCGATCAGCGCGCACGGACGCGGGGTGATCGACGCGGCGAACGCGACGATCGAAGCCGCGCTGGTCGACGGGCGCGACTGGGCGGAGCCGGGCGGGTATTCGATCGTCGATCCGTTCCTGTTCGTGCTGTATCGCTGGGGCGTCGCGATCGGGCTCGACATGACGCGGCATGCCGCGTGGAGCGCGCATGCGCAACGCGTCGCCGCGCGGCCGGCCGCGCGGCGCGCGCTGGCGCGGGAAGGGCGCTGACGGTGCGGCCGCGCCGGCCGGCGGACGACGCGCGTCGCGCAGGCGCAGCCGTCGTTCGCGCGGCCCGTCGAACTCATGCCCGCGCCGGGCGCGGAAACAGCGGCCAGGTCGCGCATGCGCACGCGGCGGCCGCCAGCCAGACGACGCTCCACGACGCATGCGCGAGCAGCGGCGGGATCGCGAGCGGGGTCGCGAACAGGCCGAGGTAGACGCAGGTGTTCGCCATCCCGAGCGCGGTGCCGGCGTGGTTCGCGCCGGCGAGCGTCGCGAGTTCGGTGTACGCGACGCCATGCCATGCGGACACGCAGACGCCCGCGAACACCAGCACCGCGACGATCGCGATGCCCGGCAGCTGCGGATGCGCGGCGGTCACGGCCGCGAGCAGCGCGAACGACGCGACCGCGACGAGCACCGAGCCGCGCAGGTAGGCCCGCCGGTTGCCGCGCCGGTCCGTATGGCGGCCGCTCCACACGCGCATCGCCATCGCGCCGGCCTGCAACGCGACCATCGCCGTGCTGATGCCCGCGAGACCGAGCCCGATGTGGTCGTGCAGGAACACGGTCGCGAACGTGACCACCGCGAACTGCGGCGCGCACAGCAGGCCGATGCCGAGCACGATCCGCCAGACCGGGCCGCTCGCGAGCGGCGAGCGGGCGCGCGGCGCGGGGTGTCCGGTGGCGTGCGCGGGTGCGGCGGCGGGGCTGTCCGGCGGTTCGTGCAGCCAGCGCCAGGTGAGCGCGGCCGACACCGCGCACAGCAGCGCGAGCGCGCCGAACACCGCGGCGAACCCGACGTGCGACGCGAGCGACGGCAGCAGCGCCGCGCCGACGCCGCCGCCGAACGGCACGGCGGTCTGGCGGATGCTCATCGCAAGCCCGCGCTCGCCTTCGCCGAACCAGCGCATCACCGCGCGTCCGCTCGAGCCGTTGACGCTGCCGCCGAGCAGCCCGACGACGAACATCGCGGCCGCGACCCGCGCGAGCGGCGGCACCGAATGCGCGGACGGCGCGATCGCGCAGGCCATCAGCGCGAGCATCGCGGCGGTCGCGACGAGCCCCGACAGCAGCATGCGGCGGTCGCCGAAGCGGTCGGCGGCGATGCCCCACGGCAGCTCGGACAGCGCGACACCGAGACCGAGCGCGCCGAGCACGATGCCGAGCGCGCCGTTGTCGAGGCGATAGTCGGCGCGCATCCAGACGGCCGTGGTCGGGATGCCGGTCGCGGCGGCGGAGAAGCTCATGTTCGCGGCGACGCCGGCGGCGAGCACGCGCCAGCGGTGGGCGGGGCCGCGCGCGGCGTGGGCCGGCGACGAGCGGACGAAGGGGGCGCAGGTATCCATGGGGCGGGATGGCGAAGTGAGGTTGACGGGCACAGTCTCGCGCCGTACATTCATCCTGAAAATCGGAAAGTTTTTGATGAATCGTTCGATAAAACAGGATGGTTGGGATGGCTCGAAACGATGCGGCGGGCGGGCGGAAGTCGGCGGCGCGGGCGGCGGGGGCGGACATGTCGGCGATGGCCCAGCCGAACTTCGACCTTGCCGCGCTGCGCAGCCTGGTGGCCGGCGTGGACCTCGGCAGCTTCGCGAAGGCGGCGGATCGGGTCGCGCGCTCGTCGTCGGCGGTGAGCGCGCAGATCCGCAAGCTCGAGGAGCAGGCGGGCACGCCGCTGTTCGTCAAGGCGGGGCGCGGGCTCGCGCTGACCGATGCCGGCGACGCGATGCTGCGCTACGCGCGGCGGATGATCGAGCTGAACGACGAGGCGGCCGCCGCCGTGCGCGGCGCGACGCTCGACGGCTGGGTGCGGATCGGCCTGCAGGAGGATTTCGGCGAAGCGATCCTGCCGGGCGTGCTGGGCCGCTTCGCGCGTGCGCATCCGCAGGTGCGGATCGAGGCGCGCGTCGCGCGCAACGCCGACCTGCTCGAGCGGCTCGACGCGAACCAGCTCGACCTCGCGCTGCTGTGGGGCGATGGCGCGTCGGCTGCATTCGTCGCGCGCACGGGGATCGGCAGCGAGGAGATCGCGCGCGTGCCGATGCGGTGGGTTGGAGCGGCCGGCTCAGGCGAGGCCGGCGAAGCGGGCGCGCAGTCCGCTTACACGCGCGACGAGCCTCTGCCTCTTGTCATGTTCGACCGGCCGTGCCGCTTCTTCGCGGCGGCGACGGACGCGCTCGATCGCGCGGGCGTGCCGTGGCGCGTCGCGTTCACGACGCCGAGCCTCGCGGGCCTGTGGGCCGCCGCGGCGGCGGGCCTCGGGCTGACGGTGCGCTCGCACCACGGGCTGCCCCCGTCGGTGCGCCTGCTCGACGCCGCGCCGCTCGGCCTGCCCGAATTGCCGAGCCTGCCGCTGATGCTGCTGCGCCGGGCGTCGTCGGCGACGCCGGCTGTCGATCGGCTCGCAACGATCATGACGCAGGCGGTGAGTGGGGTGACGGAGGGCACGGTTGTGGCGTTCGCGGCCTGATTCCGATCGGCCGGCATGCGTTCGGTTGCCCGTTCGGCCAACTGGATCGACTGGCCGAATCTCGTGACAATGGTGGTCACTCAATGGAGCCCATCATGCAGAACGCAAACCTCCACGACGCCGCGCTCGATCTGTCGCGGCTCGTCGATGCCGCGATCGCCGGCGAGAACGTCGTGATCTCGCAGGACGGCAAGCCCTCGGTCCGGCTCGTGCCGCTCAAGCCCATCCACCAGTTTGGCCTCCTCAAGGGGCAGATATGGATCGCCGACGACTTTGATGCGCCGCTTCCCGACGACTTGCTGGATGCGTTCGAAGGGAAGTAATGCGCTTGCTGTTCGATACGCACATCTTTCTCTGGATGTGGGCCAATGATCCGAAACTGAGCGTTCGCGCGCGCAGGCTGATCGCCGCCGCCGATGAAGTGTTCATCAGCAGCGCGAGCATCTGGGAAGTGGCGATCAAGGCCGGCAGGGGAAAGCTGGACGTCGATGTGGATCGGCTGGTCGATGCGATCAAGACGAGCAAGTACAACGAACTGCCGGTTCGGGCCGCGCACGGCGCGGCCGTGCGCAACCTGCCCCATTATCATCGCGACCCGTTCGACCGCTTGCTCGTTGCGCAGGCGTGGTGCGAGCCGCTGTTGCTCGTCACTGCCGATGGCCACCTTGCACAATACGGCGCGTCCCGAATCCTGACGGTTTGAAACAGTTTCGGGACCGAAATCCCTACGCCGCCGCGACCGCCGGCGTGGACGCTTCCAGCGCCGCGTGCAGCGCATCCAGCTTCACCCGCAGTGCGTCGCTCGCCGGCACGAACGGCAGCCGCAAGCCGTCCTCGCACCAGCCCTGCGCGGCCAGCAGCGCCTTGACCGGCGCCGGATTCGGCTCCGCGAACAGCGCCGCGACGAGCGGCTGCAGCGCGACCGAGAGCCGCCGCGCGTCGGCGAGCCGGCCGGCGCGCAGCAGCGCGTCGATGCGCACGTGCCACTCGGGCAGCAGGTGCGCGCTGCTCGCGATCGTCCCGTGCGCGCCCGCGCATAGCGCCGCGAAGTTCTGGTTGTCGTCGCCGGACAGGATCGCGAGCGGCGTCTCGTGCACGAGGCGCGTCATCCGCTCGATGCTGCCGCCGCATTCCTTGACGCCCGCGACACGCGGATCGCGCGCGAGCGCCTGCAGCGTTTCCAGCTCGACGTTCACGCCGGTGCGGTACGGGATGTTGTAGACGAGCACCGGCAGGTCGGCGGCTTCGACGACCGCCTCGACGTGCCGCCGGATTCCGTCCTGCGTCGGCCGCACGTAGACGGGCGGCGTGACGAGCAACCCGTCCGGGCGGAGCGCCGCGAGTTCGCGCGCACGGGCCGCGGCGAAATGCGTCGCGCTCGCGGTCAGCCCGACGACGATCGGAAGGCCCGGCGCCGCGTCGCGCACCGTTGCGAACACCGCATCCTGTTCGCGCGCATCGAGCAGCGCGCCTTCGCCCGTCGTCGCACCGGCGACGAACCCGGCGATGCCGGTCGCCGCGTAGCGGCGGGTCAGCCGCGCGAGCGCCGCGTGATCGATTGCGCCATCGTGAAACGGCGTGATGAGCGGCAGCCAGATACCTTCGAAACGTGTTTGCATGCAAAGCCTCTTGTGGAATCGGATATGGGAGAGAACCGTTCCGCCGGCGGGGGGCCGGAACAAGGCATGCAAGCGAGGAGAGAAAAACGACCTGCGGGCATCCCGTCCGGCATTCGCCTGACGGGACGCAACATCCCCGTCAGTCGAGGAGTCGTTTTTTCAGTTTCAGCCCGGCCGCGCGTGCGCCTGCCGCGACGGCGGCAAGGAGGGCGTGCGAGCGCAGGACATCGGACATGGAGGAACCGTGAAGTGGGCTGAACGGCGATCTTAGCATCACTCCCGCCGCGGGTGCGAGCGGCTGCCGCCGACATAGCAGAAATCCTGCTTTGCTTTCCACGACAGATTGGAAAGCGCCGCGCGGCCGGCCGCTAGAATGCCCGATTACGTTTCGATGACAGCGCGTGCGCGCGCCGTCACGCATCAACCACTGGAAGCGGGGCATTTCAACGATGGCAAATACGAAGGGGATCGGCCGGCTGCTGCTCGCGGGCGCAGCGGCGCTCGTCGTCTCGACGACGGCCGCGCACGCGGACACGTCGCTGCTGAACGTGTCGTACGACGTGACGCGCGAGCTGTACAAGGACATCAACGCGGGCTTCATCGCCGCCTACAAGCAGAAGACCGGCGAGACGGTGACCGTCAAGCAGTCGCACGGCGCGTCGAGCGCGCAGGCGCTGTCGGTGCTGCAGGGCCTGCAGGCCGACGTCGTGACGATGAACCAGCCGAACGACATCGACCTGCTCGCCGAGCGCGGCCAGCTGCTGTCGAAGGACTGGCGCGCCCGCTTCGCGGACAACAGCTCGCCGTACTCGACCACGATGGTGTTCCTCGTGCGCAAGGGCAACCCGAAGGCGATCAAGGACTGGAGCGATCTCGCGAAGCCGGGCGTCCAGGTGATCATCGCGAACCCGAAGACGTCGGGCAACGGCCGCTACGCGTATCTCGCCGCGTGGGGCTACCAGAAGCAGAAGGGCGCGACCGACGAGCAGGCGCTCGCGTTCGAGAAGGCGATCTTCCGCAACGTGCCGGTGCTCGATTCCGGCGGCCGGGGCGCGACGACGACCTTCACGCAGCGCGGCATCGGCGACGTGCTCGTCACGTTCGAGAACGAGGTCGCGCTGATGGACACCGGCGCGTCGGGCGCGCAGTTCGACGCGGTGTACCCGAGCGCGAGCATCCTCGCCGAGCCGCCGGTCGCGGTGGTCGACAAGGTGGTCGACAAGAAGGGCACGAAGCAGGTCGCGCAGGCGTATCTGGCCTACCTGTACACGCCGCAGGCGCAGGAGATCATCGCGCAGCACCATCTGCGCCCGCGCGATGCGAACGTGCTGAAGAAGTACGCGGCCGAGTTCAAGCCGCTGAAGACATTCAGCGTCGAACAGGTCTTCGGCAGCTGGGCGAACGCGCAGAAGACGCACTTCGCGGACGGCGGCACGTTCGACCAGGTGATCGTCGACCGCAAGTGACGCCGGGCCGGCCGCCGCGAGGCATCACGGCTTTCCGTTGATCGTGGTCAGGTAGCGGGCAAGGTCGTCGATCGCCTCCGGCGGCAGCGGCGCGCCATACACCGTGCGCATCTTGACGACTTCCGCCTTCCACTCCTGGAACGACAGCGGCGGCTGGCGGGTCACCATGCCGACCGAATGACAGACCAGGCAGTGCAGGTTCGCGAGTTCGTCGCCCGGGCCAGGTGGAAACTTCCGCGTATCGCCGGGCAACGCGACCTCGACCGCCGAGCCGGGCACGGCGCGCGCCGCACGGGGCGACTGAGCGGATTGGGCCGATTGGGCCATCGCGGCGCTCCACGCGCACGTCATCGCCGCGAGCAGGAGCGCGGCACACGTCTTCGTCATGATCGGCTCCTCACGCGACGATCACATGCGTCGTTTCGACCACATTGCGCATGTAGCCGGCCGGGTTCCAGTTCGGCGTGTCGGGCTGCTCGACGCCATCGTCGTTGACTGCCTTGACCTGCAGCACGGCCTGCCCGGCTTGCCGCGGCGTGAACCGGGCCTCCCAGCGGCGGAAGCTGTACTTGCCGTAGTCCTGCCCGAGCCGCGCGGGCGTCCACGACGCGCCGCCGTCAGGCGAGAACAGCACGCGGCGCACGCCCGTGTCGCCGCCGAACGCGATGCCGCGCACCGTCTGCGCGCGGTCCAGCGCGATGACCGCGCCGTCCGCGAGGTTGGTGATGAACGAGCGCGGCACCATCCGGCTGATCGGCACGGTCTTCATGCCGGCCTGCCCGGGCTGGATGCTCGCGTGCGGCGTGTCGGGGATCCGGTAGGCCGTCGCCATCCAGAAGTTGTCGTCCCGCCGGTCGATGACCTCGATGTCGTTCAGCATCTTCACCCAGTAGGTCGAATACCAGCCGGGCACGACGAGGCGCAGCGGGAAGCCGTTGAGCAGCGGCAGCGGCTGCCCGTTCATCGCGAACGCGACGATCACCTCGCCGTCGCGCGCGCGATCGACGTCGAGCGCCTTGATGAAGTCCGGCGTGGCGGGCAGCACGCCGGTATCGAGGCCGTTGAAGCGGACCTGCACGGCGCCCGCCTTCACGCCGGCCCGGTCGAGCAGGTCCTTCAGCCGCACGCCCGTCCAGCGCGCGTTGCCCATCGCGCCGTTGCCCCATTCGCCGCCGGCCACGCGCGGCGTGAAGAAGCCGCGCGAGTTGCCGGCGCACTGATTGACGGCGGCGACCTCGACATGCGCAAACCCCCGCACGAGATCGCGCAGGCTCAGTTCCAGCGGCCGCTCGACGTGCCCGCGCACCGCGAGCCGGAACGCGCCGGCGTCGATCCGCGTCGGGATGCCGGCCAGGTGCCAGCGCACGAAGAAGCGGTCGTTCGGCGTGAACACGCCGTCGTCGAACACCGGGAACGGCGTTTCGAGCAGCGGCGGGCGGGTGCGCACGAGCAGCATCTCGCCCTTCTGCGGAAAGGCGCGCGTCAGCTCGCGCAGCCCGTTCTCGAACGGCAGCGAGACCGCGTCGGCGGCGAGCGCGCGGTGCGGCCAGCCGCTGCCGGCGGCGAGCAGGCCGCCCGCGGCGGCAGCCTGCAACAGGTGACGGCGCTGGGGATCGTGCGGAGTGGCCATGACATCTCCCGTGTTGTCGGCCGGCCGGTTCGTGGCGGGCGCAACCGTTCGCCCGGCGACGGCATGCATCGGTCATGCGCGCGGGGATTGAATCCATATTAGGCGCTATCCGGCGCATTGCTCGGCCCGGCTGCGTCGCGCGTGTCCGGCGCCATGACCCGCGTGCTACGCTCAGCGCTTTCCCGTTTTCCTCGCCGTGCGATGAACGTCGATCCTTCCTCCGCTTCTCATCGCGGCCGCGGCCGCAAGATCTGGTCGGGCACCCGCCACGTGATCGCGTACGGGATGCCGCCGCTCGGCTGGCGCGACCTCTACCATCGCGCGCTGACGGTGAGCTGGCCGGCGTTCTTCCTGTCGCTCGCGGTGCTGTTCCTGTTCATCAACGGCTGCTTCGCGACGCTGTACCTGCTCGGCACCGCGCCGATCGCGAACCAGTCGCCGGCCGGCTTCGTCGGCGCGTTCTTCTTCAGCGTCGAGACGCTCGCGACCGTCGGCTACGGCGACATGCATCCGCAGACCGTCTACGCGCACGTCGTCGCGACGCTCGAGATCTTCATCGGGATGTCGGGGATCGCGCTGGCCACCGGGCTCGTGTTCGCGCGGTTCTCGCGGCCGCGCGCGAAGATCCTGTTCGCGCGCTATGCGATCGTGCGGCCGCTGAACGGCCGCATGACGCTGATGGTGCGGGTGGCGAACGCGCGCCAGAACGTGATCGCCGAGGCGCGCGCGAAGCTGCGGCTGATGCGCGTCGAGGGCACGCACGAGGGCTATACGCTGCGCAAGATCCACGACCTGCCGCTCGTGCGCAGCGAGCACCCGATCTTCCTGCTCGGCTGGAACCTGATGCACGTGATCGACGAGGCGAGCCCGCTCTTCGGCGAGTCGGCGGAATCGCTCACGGCGCGCGACGCGTCGCTGCTGATCACGATCGAGGGCTCGGACGAGACGACCTCGCAGGTGATGCAGGCGCGCCATTCGTGGATGCACGACGAGATTCGCTGGTTCTACCGCTATGTCGACCTGATGCATGAGGAGGGCGGCATCACGCACATCGACTACACCCACTTCCACGAGGTCGTGCCGGTCGACGACCGTCCGGATGCCGGCACGCCCGGCGCCACGGTGTCGGCGCCGGAAGGCGCGCCGGGGCCGGCCGCGTGAAGCCGGCGGCTTGCCGGGCCGGCGGGCCAGCAGCCGTCAGGGATGCAGCAGCCGCGCCGCTTCGCGCTGTTCGATCGCCACCGCGCGGCGGAAGCCGTCGCGGTCTTCCGCGCGCGTGACGTAGTCGCCGAGCACGCCTTCGTGCGGCAGCAGGTGCGCGTCGAATGCGATCTTCAGCGTGCTGGCGAGCAGCAGGTCGGCGGCCGTGAAATGCTCGCCGACGAGCCACGGACTGTGTGCGAGCGTCTGCGCCAGCGCGCGCTGCACGCGCGTGATGTCGCCCCAGCCGAATGCGACCGGGTTGCCGGAGGCGCCGGTGAATTTTTCCGCCATCGCGGGCTCGAGGCAGGTGGGCGTGAAGAACAGCCATTGCAGGAAGCGGCCGCGCAGCGGATGGTCGGGCGCGAGGCCAAGCTGCGCGTCGGGAAAGCGGTCGGCGAGGTAGAGCAGCACCGCGCCGGATTCGGCGAACGGCACGCTGCCGTCGTCGAGCGCGGGCAGCTTCGCCATCGGATTGACCTCGACGAATGCGTCGCTGCCCTGTTCGTGCGAGCGCAGGTCGATCGGCACCAGCTCGTAGTCGACACCGACTTCCTCCAGCATCCACAGCGCCCGGAACGCCCGGGTCTTCGGCCAGTAGTAGAGCTTCATCGCGTCTCCGCATGTCGGTGTCGGTCGGATGGTCAAGCGTACCCGAGCCGGGGCGGTTCGGACAGGGGCGGACCGCTGGGAGGGGCTTGCCCGGGACGGCCAGCACGCAATTGAACAACGGCAGATAAATCGATCTATGTATAACTAGTTATTTGAGTACTAGTTAAGAGATGTCTCGCGCTCAGGCCGCTTGCGATGAGGCAACCGAGCACCCGCGAACGCGAACGACGCGCCGAACCTGACCGGTGATGCCCTTCGGCCGCGCTCGCCGCGAATGGTTTCGTCGTCGCGAGCCTTCCGTTTCGACGACGCATGACGTTTGCCACGTTGTTCAGACAGCGCGTGCAACCCAAAGCGGACGGCTCACCCGAAGGCATCGTGACTGGACGCAGTGAACGCTGCGCTTTCGGTTGTGGATATCCGCCATCGAAACGACGCGAAACGCTGTGGAATTCAATGGTGAGCGCGGACGCCTCATCGGGCGCGGCGCCGAATCGGGTGTGGATATCCGGCCTCGGAAACGAGTCGGATCGCTGTGAAATCCGAGGGTGAGGGTCGGCAAGCGATCGGATGTGTTGCCGATTCCGGTGTGGATATCTTCCCGCCGGAGCCACTCGGAACGCTGTGGATCTTGACGGTGAGCGCGAGCCGCCGATCGAACGCGTCGGCGGATTCGATGTGGATATCCCGCCCCGGCGGCACTCGAAACGCTGTGCATTCCAGCGGTGAGGGTGAACACCGGCTGGAACGCGGTGGCGATTTCGATGTGGATATCTACTCTCCGGCACCACTCGGAAAACTGTGGATTTTAACGGTGAGAGTGAACCCCTGATCGACCGTGGCGGCAAATTCGATGTGGATATCCGACCTCCGGCAGCACTCGAAACGCTGTGGAATCCGAAGGTGAGCACCCGATCGCATGTGCCGCCGGTTCCGGTGTGGATATTCCCCCCTGAAGCCACTCGGAACGCTGTGGGTTTCAATGGTGAGAGTGAATCCCGATCGAACATGTCGGCATACCCGATGTGGATATCCGGCCTCCGGTGACACTCGAAACGCTGTGCACTCCAGCGGTGAGAGTGAATCCCCGCTCGCGCGCGTCGCGAGATTCGATGCGGATATCCGATCTCCGACGCCAGTCGGAAAGCTGTGGATTTTAACGGTGAGCGCGCCCGCCGTCTCGAAGAGGCATCCCGACCCCCAAAGCGACTCGAAGCCCTGTGCATTCCAACGGTGAGCGTGAGCGCCCGATCACGCGCGTCGAACCGCATTTCCGTTGTGGATATCCGCTCCACCGGACGAATCGGAACCCTGTGCAATTCAACGGTGAGGATGCCCGCCCAGGCCGCCCGGATCCGCGTCACACGGCGCTCGAGCGGCCTCGCCGTCGGTGGCAGGCGGTGCCGCCGCCGCCCCCTTCCACGCCAGACCACCCGGCTACCCGGATCCCCGCCAGATCCGCCGCGCGGCCATCGCACGCGAAAACTCTCTCAATTCCCGGCCAAATGATGTGGTGTTTTTCTCGTCACAGCGCCGTCCGAGCAAGATGAGAAAAAACATTCTCCTTTCCGCGAGAAAAAATAGAGCCATTCCGCTGCCGCCGGCGCAGGCGTCGCCCGACCCGCCGCCGGGGCAGCGATCAGAACAGTAGAACAGCAGAAAACCAGGAGACATCCCCATGACCGCCCGCTTGCCCATCGACGGCACGCCCGCCTTGTCCGACTACCGCCTGACCGACAACCTGACCGCGACGCGCGGCCGGATCTTCCTGACCGGCACGCAGGCGCTGGTGCGCCTGCTGCTGATGCAGCGCGCGGCGGACGCCGCGCAGGGCCTGAACACGGCCGGCTTCGTCAGCGGCTACCGCGGCTCGCCGCTCGGCATGGTCGACCAGCAGCTGTGGAAGGCGAAGAAACTGCTCGACGGCGGCGGCGTGCGCTTCCTGCCCGCGATCAACGAGGAACTCGGCGGCACCGCGGTGCTCGGCACGCAGCGCGTCGAGGCCGACCCCGAGCGCACGGTCGAGGGCGTCTATGCGATGTGGTACGGCAAGGGCCCGGGCGTCGACCGCGCGGGCGACGCGCTGAAGCACGGCAACGCGTACGGCTCGTCGCCGCATGGCGGCGTGCTGGTCGTCGCGGGCGACGATCACGGCTGCGTGTCGTCGTCGATGCCGCACCAGAGCGACTTCGCGATGATCGCGTGGCACATGCCGGTCGTGAATCCGTCGAACATCGCCGACATGCTCGAATTCGGCCTGTACGGCTGGGCGCTGTCGCGCTATTCGGGCGCGTGGGTCGGCTTCAAGGCGATCTCGGAGACGGTCGAATCGGGGTCGACCGTCGACCTCGACGCGCTGCGCACCCACTGGCCCGCGCCGGCCGGCTTCACGCCGCCCGCGGGCGGCCTGCACAACCGCTGGCCCGACCTGCCGAGCCTCACGATCGAGGCGCGCCTCGCGGCGAAGCTCGACGCGGTGCGCCACTTCGCGCGCACCCACAGCATCGACAAGTGGATCGCGCCGGCCGCGCACGCGAACGTCGGCATCGTCACCTGCGGCAAGGCGCACCTCGACCTGATGGAAGCGCTGCGCCGGCTCGACCTCACCGTCGCCGATCTCGAAGCGGCCGGCGTGCGGATCTACAAGGTCGGCCTGTCGTACCCGCTCGAGATGACGCGCATCGAAACCTTCGTCGACGGCCTCGCGGAAGTGCTCGTGATCGAGGAGAAGGGCCCGGTGATCGAGCAGCAGATCAAGGACTACCTGTACAACCGCGCGGACGGCGCGCGCCCGCGCGTGCTCGGCAAGCACGACGCCGTTGGCGCGTGCCTGCTGTCCGAGCTCGGCGAGCTGCGCCCGTCGCGCATCCTGCCGGTGTTCGCCGAATGGCTCGCGCGCCACAAGCCGGCGCTCGATCGCCGCGAGCGCGTCGTCGACCTGGTCGCGCCGCAGATCCTGTCGAACGAGGCGGACGCGGTGAAGCGCACGCCGTATTTCTGTTCGGGCTGCCCGCACAACACGTCGACGAAGGTGCCGGAAGGCTCGATCGCGCAGGCCGGCATCGGCTGCCACTTCATGGCGTCGTGGATGGAGCGCGACACGACCGGGCTGATCCAGATGGGCGGCGAGGGCGTCGACTGGGCCGCGCACGCGATGTTCACGAACACGAAACATGTGTTCCAGAACCTCGGCGACGGCACCTACTTCCACTCGGGGATTCTCGCGATCCGCCAGGCGGTCGCCGCGAAGGCGAACATCACGTACAAGATCCTCTACAACGACGCGGTCGCGATGACCGGCGGCCAGCCGGTGGACGGCAGCATCTCGGTGCCGCAGATCGCGCGGCAGGTCGAGGCGGAGGGCGTGTCGCGCTTCGTCGTCGTGTCCGACGAGCCCGAGAAGTACGACGGCCATCACGGGCTGTTCCCGAAGGGCACGACGTTCCACCATCGCAGCGAACTCGACGCGGTGCAGCGCGAGCTGCGCGAGACGCCGGGCGTCACCGTGCTGATCTACGACCAGACCTGCGCGGCCGAGAAGCGCCGCCGCCGCAAGAAGGGCGAGTTCCCCGACCCGGACAAGCGCCTGTTCATCAACGACGCGGTGTGCGAAGGCTGCGGCGATTGCGGCGTGCAGTCGAACTGCCTGTCGGTCGAGCCGCTCGAGACGCCGCTCGGCCGCAAGCGCCGCATCGACCAGTCGTCGTGCAACAAGGATTTCTCGTGCGTGAACGGCTTCTGCCCGAGCTTCGTGACGGTCGAAGGCGCGGCGCTGAAGAAGGCCGCGGGCGCGGCGTTCGACGCGGCGGCGCTCGCCGCGCGCGTCGACGCGCTGCCGGTGCCGGCCACGCATCTCGACGCGGCACCGTTCGACATGCTGGTGACGGGCGTCGGCGGCACCGGCGTCGTGACGGTCGGCGCGCTGGTCAGCATGGCCGCGCACCTCGAGGGCAAGAGCGCGTCGGTGCTCGACTTCATGGGCTTCGCGCAGAAGGGCGGCTCGGTGCTGTCGTTCGTGCGGATCGCCGCGCGCGACGAATGGCTGAACCAGGTGCGCATCGACACGCAGCAGGCGGACGTGCTGCTCGCGTGCGACATGGTCGTCGGCGCGAGCGCGGACGCGCTGCAGACGGTGCGCCACGAGCGCTCGCGGATCGTCGTCAACACGCACCGGATCCCGAATGCGTCGTTCGTGCAGAACCCGGACGCGAACCTGCACGCGGACGCGCTGCTCGAGAAGATGCATCACGCGGCCGGCGACGGCTACCTGTCGAGCTGCGACGCGCAGGCGCTCGCCGCGAAGTTCCTCGGCGACTCGATCGGCGCGAACATCCTGATGCTCGGCTTCGCGTGGCAGCTCGGCCTCGTGCCGGTGTCGCTCGCGGCGATGATGCGCGCGATCGAGCTGAACAACGTCGCGGTGCCGATGAACAAGCTCGCGTTCGCGATCGGCCGGATGGCGGCCGGCGACCCGGCCGGGCTCGATGCGTTGTGGAACGCGCGTCACGCGGTGGCGACGCCCGCCGCGCCCGAGACGCTCGCCGAGCTGATCGCGGATCGCGAAGCGCGCCTCGATGCCTACGGCGGCGCGCGCTACGTCGAGCGCTATCGCACGCTCGTGAATGCCGCTCGCGCGAAGGGCGACGAAGCGCTCGCGCGCGCGGTCGCGACGACCTTCTATCGTCTCCTCGCGGTGAAGGACGAATACGAGGTCGCGCGCCTGTACGCGGACGGCGCGTTCCGCACCGCGCTCGAAGCGCAGTTCGAAGGCGTGCCGGGGCAGGACTATCGCGTGAAGTTCAACCTGGCGCCGCCGACCGTCGCGAAGGCGGGCCGCGACGGCAGCGTGCCGACGAAGCGCGTGTTCGGCCAGTGGATGTGGCCGGTGCTCGGCGTGCTCGCGCGCGTGCGCAGCCTGCGCGGCACGTGGCTCGACCCGTTCGGCCGCACCGTCGAGCGCAGGATGGAGCGCGCGCTCGCCGACGACTACGAGACGACGCTGACCCGCGCGCTCGCCGCGACGACGGCCGACAACGCGGCGCGCGTCGCGCAGCTCGCCGACCTGCACGCACGCGTGCGCGGCTTCGGCCACGTGAAGCTGCGCAACCTCGCCGGCGTGAAGCGTGCGGAGCGCGAGTTCGCGCTGCAGCTCGGCATCGATGCGGCGACGAGCGCGGTGGTGCGGCACGCGCTCGACGAAGCGAAGGGCGCGGGCACGCTGAAGGGGATTCCGGTGGTGGTCGCGAAGTAACGCGGCCCGCACATGGAACAACGGCGACGCCCGGCATCGGGCGTCGCCGTTTTGCATTCGGGCCCGCGCGCCGCGGGCACGGATCAAGCCCGCCTCAGACCAACCCTTTCTTGCGCGTCGACAGCGCCGTTTCCGACAGGTCGATCTCGCGCAGCAGCTTGGTGAGCGTCTCGTCGGAGATCTTGTGATCGCCGCGCATCTTGTAGAGCATCGAGCGCTCCGCGCGCACGGCCGCGATCCGCATCTGCAACTCCATTCTTTCGGATTGCCTGGCTTCGGCGCGCGGCGTCTTGCCGCCGTCCGACATCGCCGCGAGGCGGCGCCGGTATTGCTCCATCACGCGCGCGGCGACGTCCGCGCAGCGCGCCGAGCCGGTTTCGTCGAGGTCGGTCGAGATCGCGTCGTGCGCGGTGTCGATCGCGCGGATCGCGGCCTGCGCGGCGGCCGCGCGCGCCGAGCGTTCCTCTTCCTCGTGCGGGTTGCGCGTCGAGCGCACGCCGCGCAGCAGCAGCGGCAGGCCGGCGACGGCGATGAACAGCGAACCGAGGATCACGCCCGACGCGATGAAGATCGCGGTGTCGCGCCCGGCGAGCGGCGTGCCGTCGCCCAGCGCGACCGGGATCGACAGCACGCCGGCGAGCGTCACCGCGCCGCGCACGCCGCCGACCGTCATCACCGCGATCGTGCGCAGCCCCGCCATCGTGCCGGCGAGGCCTTGGCGCGCCGCGCGGCGGCTCGCGATCCAGCGCAGCAGCCAGACCCACAGGAAGCGGATCGCATAGAGCGCGACGATCATCGCGAGCACGTTGACGATCATCCGGCCGACGAGCGCGTCGCTCGTATGGTGCGCGTCGACCAGCGCGCGGCCGATGATGTGCGGCAACTGCAGCCCGAGCATGATGAACACCATGCCGTTGAACACGAACTCGATCATCGCCCATGTGCTTTCCGCGCGCACGCGCGCGGCGACGGTGCTTTTGCGCGAGAAGCTCGTGTAGTTCATCATCATCCCGGCCGACACGGCGGCCAGCACGCCGGACAGGTCCAGATGCTCGGCGAACAGGTAGGCGGCGAACGGCACGAGCAGCGTCATCACGATGCCGGGCGCCGGATCGCCTTCCTGGTCGGCGTTCAAGAAGCGCGTCGACAGCGCGCTGAACAGCCAGGACACCACCGCGCCCGTCGCGAGCCCGCCGGCGGCGACGATCACGAACGTGACCGAGGCGTCGCGCAGCGAGAACATCCCGGTCAGCGCGGCGGCCACCGCGAACTTCAGCGCGACGAGGCCCGACGCGTCGTTCATCAGCGCCTCGCCCTCGAGGATGTGCATCAGCTGCGGCGGGATCCGGCCCTTTCCGGCGATGCCCGACAGCGCGACCGCGTCGGTCGGCGACAGCACCGCGGCGAGCGCGAACGCGATCGGCAGCGGCAACTCGGGAATCAGCCAATGCGCGAAATAGCCGACCGCGAGTACCGTCATGAAGACGAGCCCGAACGCGAGCATCAGGATCGCGCGGCGCTGCAGGTACAGCTCGCGCTTCGGAATCCGCCAGCCGTCCGCGAACAGCAGCGGCGGAATGAACAGCAGCATGAAGATTTCCGGGTCGAACGTGACGTGCAGGTTGAACTTCGGCCACGCGAGGATCGCGCCGAACGCGATCTGCATCAGCGGCAGCGGCAGCCGCAACGGCAGCGCGCGGGTGATCGCGCCGGACAGCGCGACGGTGAGCAGCAGGATCAGGACGGTGAAGACTATTTCCATCGATACGTCGAAAGCGGGGAATGAAACGGCCGTACGGAGTGTAGCGCGCGGAACAGGCGGCTGCGCTCGAGTGCCGGTGCGCGCGCACCGAAACGGTGCGCACGGCATGCGCCACATCGGTGCGGCGGCCGCGCGGGGCGGTGTGGCAAGGCAGGGCCCGCTGCGCACGGAGCTTGCTTGATGTTGACCGACAAGCAACGACAATCCGCGACAACAACCGTAAATCCGAGGGCTTACTCATGACCAATCGCGCGCCGTCCCGTCTGCCCGCCGCCGCGTCAGCCAGCATCAGGAGGCGGGTATGACGACCGTGCAACAGGAGCGTCCGGCCGCGGCGTCGCCATACCGCTTCGAGCGGGAGGTGACGTCCGGCTTCGAGCGTCTGGCGACGCAGCATCACGACCTGACGCTCACGACCGTGTTCCAGCCGATTTTCAGCCTGTCGCACCAGCGTGCGGTGGGCTACGAGGCGCTGCTGCGCGCGCACGACACGCTCGACCGGCCGGTGTCGCCGCTCGACGTGTTCGGCGACGCGGCGCGCCACGGCGAGCTGCTGCAGCTCGACCGGCTCGCGCAGGCGCTGCATCTCGAGAACTTCGCGCTGCTCGGCGCCGAGCGCGAATGGCTGTTCCTGAACGTGCATCCGGGCGTGCTGACCGACCCGTTCCAGGCCGCGGCGCTGCTCGCGAACCTGAAGCGCCTCGGCATGCCGCCGCGCCGCGTGGTGCTCGAGGTGCTCGAGCAGCGCGCGGACGATCACGAGCGGCTGGCCGACGCGGTGCGCGAATTCCGCGCGCACGGCTTCCTGATCGCGCTCGACGATTTCGGCGCCGGCCATTCGAACCTCGAGCGGGTCTGGCAGCTCAACCCGGACATCGTGAAGCTCGACCGGATCATGCTGTCGCACGCCGCGCATCGCACCGGGCTCACCGCGATCCTGCACGGCCTCGTCACGCTGCTGCACGAGGCCGGCAAGCTGGTGCTGGTCGAGGGGATCGAGACCGAGCACGAGGCGCAGATCGCGCTGTCGTGCGAGGCCGATTTCGTGCAGGGCTATTTCTTCGGCCGGCCGGCGCCGGGGCTGCCCGACAGCGCGGCCGCGACCGTCTGCATCGGCGAGCTGACCGAGCGCTATCGCCAGCAGGCCGATGCGCGCGAGCGGCGCGACGCGCAGCGGCTCGCGCCGTACCTGCGCGCGTTCGAGCGCGCGGCCGAGCGCGTCGCGGCCGGCGAGCCGCTCGACGAGGTGTGCTGGAACTTCCTCGCGCTCGACGACGCGGCGCGCTGCTTCCTGCTCGACGGCCAGGGCCGGCAGGCGGGCCGCAACGTCGTGCTGCGCGCCGATCGCGCGACCCGCGAGGCGCGCTTCCTGCCGCTCGCGGACGCGCAGGGCGCGAACTGGCTGCGGCGGCCGTATTTCCGCGCGGCGATCGCCGAGCCCGGCCGCGTGCAGGTGACGCGGCCGTACCTGTCGATCAACGAGGCGCAGCCGTGCGTGACGCTGTCGGTGGCAATTCGCGTCGGCGACGCGCTGCGCGTGCTGTGCGGGGATCTCGACTGGGGCGACGACGGCGCGGACGCGGGCTAGCGCCCGGCGCCCGGCGGGCGATCTGGCGTCGCCCGCGGCGCTCGGCTAGGATGCACGAATCCTCCTACGATTCGCGAGCCGCCGATGATCCGAACCGCCGCCCCGTCCGTCCTGCTCGAAGTGATCGCCACGACCGTCGGCGATGCGAAAGCCGCCGCCCGCGCGGGCGCCGACCGGCTCGAACTCGTCACCGCGATCAGCGAAGGCGGGCTGACGCCGAGCGTCGGCCTGATCGAGGCCGTCGTGGCCGCGGTGCCGATTCCCGTCAACGTGATCGTGCGGCCGCACAGTCGCGGTTTCGTCTATGACGCCGACGCGCTCCGGGTGATCGAGCGCGACGTGCGCGCGGCGGTCGCGGCGGGCGCGAACGGTGTCGTGTTCGGCGCGCTCGACGCGCGCGGCGACGTCGACCTCGGCGCGCTCGCGCGCATCGCCGCCGCCGCCGAAGGGCGCGCGCTCACGTTCCATCGCGCGTTCGACGTCGCGCGCGATCTGAACGCCGCGTTCGACGTGCTGCTGGGGGTGCCGGCGGTCACGTCGGTGCTGACGTCGGGCGGCCATCCGTCGGTGCTCGACGCGGCCGCGACGATCGCGCGGATGGTGCGGCGCGCCGAAGGGGCGGCGTGCACGGTGCTCGCCGGCTCGGGGCTGACCGCCGACGCGGTCGGTGATTTCGTGCGCACGACCGGCGTGCGCGCGGTGCATTTCGGCTCGGGCGTGCGCCCGCGCGGCGAGGTGCTCGCGCCGGTCGACGAGCGGCTCGTCGCGAAGGTGCGTGCGGCGATCGACGCGGCATGGCACGCGTGACGCACCGCGCATCGGTCGATTGAAAAAAAGCCGGGACGTGTCCCGGCTTTTTCGTTCGCAGGCGCCGCGTGCGGCGGCCGCTTACGCGTTGTCCGCCAGCGCGTCCGCCTGGCTCGCGCGAATCCCGAGGCGCTCGAACAGCGCGCGGTCGCGCTGGGTCTGCGGATTGCTGGTCGTCAGCAGCTGGTCGCCGTAGAACATCGAGTTCGCACCGGCGAGGAAGCACATCGCCTGCAGCCCGTCGTCGAGCTGCTCGCGGCCGGCCGACAGGCGCACCACGGCCTTCGGCATCGTGATCCGCGCCACCGCGATCGTGCGGACGAACTCGAACGGGTCGAGCGCCGCGGTGCCTTCGAGCGGCGTGCCTTCGATGGCCACCAGGTTGTTGATCGGCACCGAGTCCGGATACGGGTTCAGGTTCGCGAGCTGCGTGATCAGGCCCGCGCGCTCGCGGCGCGACTCGCCCATTCCGATGATGCCGCCGCAGCACACGTTGATGCCCGCGTCACGCACGCGGTCGAGCGTGTCGAGGCGATCCTGGTAGGTGCGCGTCGAGATGATCTGCCCGTAGAACTCCGGCGACGTGTCGAGGTTGTGGTTGTAGTAGTCGAGGCCCGCGTCGGCGAGCTCCTTCGCCTGCTCGTCCTCGAGCATGCCGAGCGTCATGCAGGTCTCGAGCCCCATCTCCTTTACGCCGCGCACCATCTCGGTCAGCGCCGGCATGTGGCGCTCCTTCGGGTTGCGCCACGCCGCGCCCATGCAGAAGCGGCTCGCGCCGTTCGCCTTCGCGGCGCGCGCGGCGTCGAGCACCGCGTCGACGTCCATCAGCTTCTCGGCCTTCAGGCCCGTGTCGTGGTGCGACGACTGCGAGCAGTAGCCGCAATCCTCCTCGCAGCCGCCCGTCTTGATCGACAGCAGCGTCGACAGTTGCACCGCGTTCGCGTCGAAGTGCTCGCGGTGCACCTGCTGCGCGCGGAACATCAGGTCGTTGAACGGCAATGCAAACAGCGCGACGACGTCGGCGACGCGCCAGCGCTGTGCGCTCGGGGCGGCCACGGGAATCGCGTCGGCTTGCACGGCGGCGGTCTGGGCTTGGGTCATATCGTTTTTCCTGGGTGCGGGGAAACAGGGTGGATCATCGCTGCGCGGTGCGCAGCGTGTCGACGAGCGCGGCGATGTCGAGCATCGCCGCGGCGGATTCGGGTACGGCCGGTTTCATGTGCGGAATGCGGCCGAGCAGCGGCGCGCCGTGCTCGCGGGCGAGCCAGTCGCGCATCGTCGCGACGTTCTCGTCCGGGAACGACATCGCCGGGTCGACGTGGTTCGCGACCCAGCCGGCGAGCGTGAGGCCGCGCGCGGCGATCGCGTCGGCGCTCAGCAGCGCGTGGTTGATGCAGCCGAGCCGCACGCCGACGACGAGCACGACGGGCAGCCCGAGCGCGACCGCGAGGTCGGCCATGTCGCGCGTGTCCGAGAGCGGCACGCGAAAGCCGCCGGCGCCTTCGACCACGACGACGTCCGCGCGCGTCAGCGCCTCGCGATGGCACGCGACGATCGTGTCGAGGTCGAGCGTCACGCCTTCCTGCGCGGCGACGATGTGCGGCGCGGCGGGCGCCTTCAGCAGGAACGGCGTACGCAGTTCCGGCGGCAGCACGACGTTCGCGGCCGCGTCGAGCTGGTCGGCGTCCTCGTTGCGCCACACGCCGTCCTGCTCGTACGCGCCGGCCGCGACCGGCTTCAGCGCGGCTGCGCGCAGGCCGTGCCGCGCGAAGCCGTGCAGCAGCGCGGCGGACACGAAGGTCTTGCCGATCTCGGTGTCGGTGCCGGTGACGAACAGCGAAAGCGGGGCCGTCATCGAGCCGCCTCGCTCGCGGCGACCAGCGCCGTTTCGAGCCGCGCGAGATCGTCGAACGAATGCGCGGCCGACAGCGAGATGCGCAGCCGCGACGTGCCCGCCGGCACGGTCGGCGGCCGGATCGCGGGCACCCACAGGCCGTGCGCGTCGAGCGCGCGCATCGCGGCGAGCGTCGCGTCGTTGCTGCCGATCACGAGGGGCTGCACGGCCGTGTGCGAATCGACCGGCTGCCAGCGCGTGTTGCGCAGCAGCGCGCGGGTGCGCTCGATCAGCGCGGCGAGGTGCGCGCGCCGCGCGTCGCCTTCGTCGCCGGCGATCACCTTCAGGCTGGCGGATACCGCATGCGCGACCGCGGGCGGCGCGGCGGTCGTGAAGATGTAGCTGCGCGCGCGCTGGATCATCCATTCGATCACGGTGTCGTGCGCGACGACGAACGCGCCCGCGACGCCGGCCGCCTTGCCGAGCGTGCCGACGTACACGAGGTGCGGCGAGCGCAGCGCCGCGGCCGCGAGCGCGCCGCGACCCTGCGGCCCGAGCACGCCGAAGCCGTGCGCGTCGTCGACGACGAGCCACGCGCCGTGGCGCTCGGCCAGTGCGACGAGTTCGGCGAGCGGCGCGAGATCGCCGTCCATGCTGAACACGGTGTCGCTGACGATCAGCTTGGTCTTCGCGTCGGATGCATCGAGCAGCGCGGCGAGCGCGGCCATGTCCGCATGCGGATAGACCTGCACGTTCGCGCGCGACAGCCGGATGCCGTCGATCAGCGACGCATGGTTCAGCGCGTCGGAGAAGATCGTCGCGTCCTTGCCCGAGAGCGCGGTCATCGCGGCGAGGTTCGCCATGTAGCCGGTGCTGAAGTACAGCGCGCGCGGCGCATCGGAGAAGCCGCCGCAGAACGCGGCGAGCTCGTCCTCGAGCCGCGCGTGCGCGCGCGAATGGCCGCCGAGCAGGTGCGAGCCGCCGCTGCCCGAGCCGTAGCGCTGCGCGCCGTCGCCGAACGCGGCGACGAGCGCCGGATGCGCGGCGAGGCCGAGGTAGTCGTTGCTCGCGAAGCCGACGATCTCGCGGCCGTCGACGTTCATGTGCGCGTCGCACGCGGTGTCCGCGGTGCGGCGCACGCGGCGCAGGCCTTGCGCGTCGAGATCCGCGAGGCCGTGCTGCAGGGTGTCGATGAGGTTCATCGGGCGGTCTCCGCGAGGGTGGCGTCGAGCGTGTCGCGCGTGCGCTGCGCGAGCCAAGCGATGTCGGCGTCGTCGATCACGTACGGCGGCATCAGGTAGACGGTCGTGCCGATCGGGCGCAGCAGCAGCTCGCGTTCCAGCGCGCGTTCGAAGAAGCGCCGCGAGAAGCCGCGCGCGGCGTCGCCGTCGAGCGCGACGTCGAACGCGAACAGCGTGCCGCGCTCGCGCAGGTGGCGAACGTGCGGATGCGCGGCGAGCGGCGCGAGCGCGTCGCGCAGCGCGGCGGTGTTGCGCGCGTTGCGTGCGAGCACGTCGTCGCGCGCGAACAGGTCGAGCGTCGCGACCGCCGCGCGGCACGCGAGCGGGTTGCCGGTGTATGAGTGCGAGTGCAGGAAGCCGCGCGTCGTGTCGTCGTCGTAGAACGCCGCGAAGATCTCGTCGCGCGACAGCACCAGCGACAGCGGCAGGTAGCCGCCGCTGATGCCCTTCGACAGGCACAGGAAATCGGGCCAGACGCCGGCCTGCTCGCACGCGAAGAAGGTGCCGGTGCGGCCGCAGCCGACCGCGATCTCGTCGGCGATCAGGTGCACGCCGAACGCGTCGCACAGCGCGCGCAACCCGCGCACGTACGACGGATCGTGCATCGCCATGCCGGCCGCGCACTGCACGAGCGGCTCGACGATCAGCGCGGCGATCTGCGCGCCGCGTTCGACGAACAGGCGCCGCACGTCGGCGAGCGCGCGGCCCGCGACGTCGGCGGCCGTCTCGCCCGGCTGCGCGAGACGCGCGTCGGGCGATGCGACGACGTGTGCATTGCGGATCAGCGGATCGTACGCATCCTTGAACAGCGCGACATCGGTGACGCCGAGCGCGCCGATCGTCTCGCCGTGATAGCTGTTCGCGACGCAGACGAATTCGCGCTTGTCGGCGTGGCCGCGATTGCGCCACGCGTGGAAGCTCATCTTCAGCGCGATCTCGACCGCGGACGCGCCGTCCGACGCGAAGAACGCGTGGCCGAGCGTGTGCTGCGTGAGCGCGGCGAGCCGCTCGGCGAGTTCGATCGCGGGCGCGTGCGTGCAGCCGGCGAGCATGGCGTGCTCGAGCGTGTCGAGCTGGTCCTTCAGCGCGGCATTGATGTCCGGGTTCGCATGGCCGAACAGGTTGACCCACCACGAGCTGATCGCGTCGAAGTAGCGGCGGCCGTCTCGGTTGTACAGCCACACGCCCGCGCCGCGCGCGACGGGGATGAGCGGCATCCGCTCATGGTGCTTCATCTGGGTGCAGGGGTGCCAGACCGCGCGCAGGCTGCGCGCGACCCAGTCGTCGGTCGCTTGCGTAGTCAAAACGGCTCCGGGGCGAAACGCGCGGCGCGCGGCATCGGGCGGGATGCGTCGCGGCCGCGTGGGATGACGGCGATGCAGGCCGTCAGGGCGGCATGCAAATCACGAAAAACGCGCTGAGATTAGCGTGTTCCGCGGTTCCGTGCACTAGCGGTTACAAACGCCGCAAAGCCTTGCCGGACGGGAGTTCGGCGCAGTTCGGGGCGGCTCGGGACGGTACTCGCGAGAAGGGCCGAAATGCGTGCAGATGACGACGTTCGAGTGAGACCCCCCAACAGAAAAAAATCATGGTTCGGCACGGCGCAGGGCGCGAAAAAACGGGGGGAGAAGGGGCGGTGCGAGTGGGACGAGCGAGAAATGCGCGACGGATCCGGTGCGCGATGCGCTGGCCGATGCGCCGCTATCGACGCCGCGATCGATCGACAGGCGGAGCAGCGCGCGTTCACGTCCGACGAATCGCGCGATCGGCCCGGGGGCCGGCGCGATCGCGAAACGGCAGGAAAGGGGAGGAGAAAGGGGTTTCGGGCGGGCGCGCGATCAGCGCGCCGCGAGGGCCGGCGTGGCGCGCGCATCGTCGTCGCGCTCGCCGTTGTCCGCGGTCTGCGACGCCTGCGTATTCCACACGACGTGGTCGTTCACCGCATACAGGCGGCACGCGCCCGCGCCCTGCTTCGCGCAGTTGTCGAGCGCGAGCGCCATCGGATCGTCGCCGCCTTCGGCCCACGACCACGCGCCTTCGGCGGACATCGCGAACGCGCGGCTCGGATGCTGGTGCAGGAAGCGGCGATAGCCTTCGCGGCCGGCTTCGTCGAGGAACGGCACCGCGTCCACTGCGTCGATCGACGCGAAGCCCGTCGCCTTCGGCTCGTGCGGGTTCGCGACCGCATAGCGCAGCGAGGTCGGCAGGTTCAGCTCGGCGAGGAACGCATGGACGGCCGGCCACCAGACGGGCACGCCGTCGCGATCGACGATCAGCCGGTGCGCGTCGTCCTTGTAGCGGCCGAAATCGACGAATTGCGCCTGGGTGCCGTGCGACGCGTACGCGTCGTGCATCTGCGCGACGAGCGCCGGCGTCCACACCGAATCGTTGTCGCCGTACAGCCACAGCGAGCGCACCGCGGTGCGCGCGCCGTACTGGTCGAACGCATCGACGAGATTGCGCTGCCAGCCGTCGCACAGGTCCTGGCGCAGCCCGCCGGAGAAATTGATGATGCCGCGCACGCCGGGCGCCGCCTCGGTGCCGTACGCGATCGACGCGAGCCCGCCGTGCGACGTGCCGGCGACGACGATGCGCGATGCATCGACGTACGGCTGGCGTGCCATGTAGCGGACCGTCGCGTCGACGTCGGCCGCCTGCGCGAGGCCGTTCTGCGCGACGTTGCAGCCTTCCTGCCGATAGGTGCCGCCGGAGCCGGCGAAGCCCTGGCGATTCGGCGCGATCACCGCATAGCCGCGGCTCACGAATTCGCGCGCGAACGCGAGCGGCCGGCTGCGCGGCTGCTGATGGAGATCGCCGGGGTTCTTGCCGTGGTTGAACACGACGAGCGGGAACGGGCCGGGGCCGTCCGGCTTGAACAGCGTGGCTTCGAGGGTGACCGTGCCCGACGCGTCGGCCGGCAGGCGGATGATCTGTTCGTTGAGGTCGGCGGCCACCTGGGGCAGCCGCGAATCGCCATAGTCGAAGCGTTCGGCGCGGGCAAGCGGCCCGCTCGAGGCGCCGGCGTGCGGCAGCGTGTCGGCCAGCGCGGCCGACAGCGCGCAGGCCGCCACCCATCCCACCAGTACCTTGCTGAACGCCATTCGTAAGCCCTGCCACGCAACTGACCAAACCGAGGCTCATCGTAGCCTGACAATTTGGGGTTGTGCAATGCGGGAATTACCCGGCGTCTGACACAGCAAGTATTTGTCAGCGCTCGCTTACATCGCCGTCGAGATAGCGCCAGAAACCGTGCTCGTCGCGCTCGAAACGGCTGGTCTCGTGAAGCCGGTACGCGCGCCCGCCCACCTTGTAGCGGGCCACGAATTCGACCTCCGCGTGGCGTTCGTCGGCCTGCACGTGGCGTTTCACCGCGAGGCCGAGCCAGCGCGGCGCGTCGGGGGCAGTGGGGTCGGCATCCAGATCCGCGGGGCAGGTGCGCGCGTCCCACGTTGCGCGCAGGTAGCCGGTCGCGCCGAGCACGTAGGCGCTGTACCGCGAGCGCATCAACTCGAGCGCGGTGGGGGCGGTTTCGCCGCCGTCGATGAAACGGCCGCAGCACGCGGCGTAGCGGGGCGCCGGCGCGCGGCCGGCAGGGGCGGGGGACGCGCCGCCGCACGGGCACGCGTCAGGTCGGGAGAGAGTCATGCGAAAGATGAATTAACGACGAGGGATTGTTACCAGGCGAGCTCGACGCCGTCGTACTGGAAAAAGCGCCCGTTCGCGAGGGCGACGTCGGCGGCGGCCTCGGCCAGCACGCGCCGCATGCCGGTCACGCTCGTCTCCGGATCGATCGCGGCCTGCGCGCCGCCCATCGCGGTGCGCACCCAGCCCGGATGCAGCGACACGCACGCCGCGTGGCGGGCCTGCAGCGACGCGATGCGCAGCACGTCGTTGAGCGCGGCCTTGCTCGCGCGGTACAGCCAGCCGGCGGTGCCGGTCGCCTCGCCGATGCTGCCCATCCGGCTCGACACGACCGCGAGCACGCCGCGCGCATCCTCGACGAGCGGCAGCAGGATCGGCAGCAGCTGCATCGGCCCGCGCACGTTGGTGTGCATCACCGCGTCGAAATCCTCGGCGGTGACGGTTTCGACGCCTTCGGTTTGCGGCCCGTAGATGCCCGACACGACGACGGCGGCATCGAGCCGCTCGCCGTCGAGCTTCCAGCCGAGGGCGGCGATCTGCTCGGGCCGCGCGATGTCGAGCGCATGCGCGTGCGCGCCGAGCTCGCGCAGCGCGGCGAGCGACGCGTCGTCGCGCGCGGTGGCGATCACGTTCCAGCCGTCGCGCCGGTATTGCCGGACGAATTCGCGGCCGAGGCCGCGCGATGCGCCGACGATCAATACGGTTTTCATGTTCGCCGCTCCTTGCGGGAAGGTCGTTTGGTCAGACGAGTTCGATGCCCATCGCGGTCGCCTCGCCGCCGCCGATGCACAGGCTCGCGACGCCGCGTCGCGCCGAGCGCGCGCGCAACGCGCCGATCAGCGTGACGAGGATGCGCGCGCCGGATGCGCCGATCGGGTGGCCGAGCGCGCACGCGCCGCCGTTCACGTTGACCGTGTCGTGCGGCAGCCCGTGCTCCTTCATCGCCGCCATCGTGACGACCGCGAACGCCTCGTTGATCTCGTACAGGTCGACGTCGGTCGCGCGCCAGCCGTTGCGCTCGAACAGGCGGCGGATCGCGCCGACCGGCGCGGTCGTGAACTTCGCGGGCGCCTGCGCGAACGTCGCATGGCCGACCACCCGCGCGAGCGGCGTGACGCCGAGCCGCGCGGCGGTGGACGCGCGCATCATCACGAGCGCGGCCGCGCCGTCGGAGATCGACGACGCGTTCGCGGCGGTGACGGTGCCGTTCTTGCCGAACGCGGGCTTCAGCGACGGGATCTTCGACGGATCGGCCTTGAACGGCTGCTCGTCGCGCGACACGACCCGGTCGTCCTTCCCGCCTGGCTTGCCGGCCACCGTCACCGGCGCGATTTCCCAGTCGAACGAGCCGTCGACGTTCGCGCGCTTCGCGCGGGCGAGCGACTCGATCGCGAACGCGTCCTGCGCGTCGCGCGAGAATGCGTATTCGGCCGCGCATTCGTCGGCGAAGGTGCCCATCAGGCGACCTTTTTCGTATGCATCCTCGAGGCCGTCGAGGAACATGTGGTCGAGCACCTGGTCGTGGCCCATCCGGTAGCCGGCGCGCGCCTTCGGCAGCAGGTACGGCGCGTGGGTCATGCTTTCCATGCCGCCCGCGACGATCACGTCGGCCGAGCCGGCGCGCAGCATGTCGTGCGCGAACATCGCCGCGCGCATTCCGGAGCCGCACATCTTGTTGACCGTCGTGCAGCCGGTGGCGAGCGGCAGGCCCGCGCCGAGCGCGGCCTGGCGCGCGGGCGCCTGGCCCTGGCCGGCGGGCAGCACGCAGCCCATCACCGCTTCGTCGATCCGTTCCGGCGCAAGGCCGGCGCGCGCGAGTGCCGCGGCGATCGCGACGCTGCCGAGCTGCGGCGCGGCGAGCGACGCGAAGTCGCCCTGGAAGCCGCCGATCGGCGTGCGTGCCGCGGCGGCGATGACGATCGGATCGTCGTGATCAACAGCGCTCATGATGCGTCTCCTGATCCCGTGCGGCGCGCGGCCGAGGCCGGCGCCGGGCACGGCGAGGGGCTTACTCTGCGTCCGCGCAGGGCTTCAGCGTGTCCGCGACGGCCTGCGCGACGTCGGTCAGGCGCGCCGCATCGGCCGCGACCATGTCGTTGTCGGGCGAGTGCTGGCCGCGTGCGGTCAGCGCGGCCACCGCGCGCCGGTAGGTGTCGTGCAGCGTGTCGGGGTTCGACACGGCCATGCCGAGGTCGCGCATGCGGCCGTCGTGCACGCCGTACACGAGCGCGTGCACGGTCAGCGACTGGCCGCGCGCCCATGCGTCGTTGACGATCGTCGTGCGGCACACGTTGACGACCTGCTCGATCGCGTTCAGCTCGATCAGGCGGCGATAGCGCGCTTCGCCCACCGGCCATTCGTCGAGCAGCGCGGCGTGCCGCTCGCGCACGTCCTGCACGTGGTGCAGCCAGTTGTCCGCGAGGCCGACGCGGCGGTTGTGCAGCGCCGCGTTCACGCCCGAGCAGCCGTAGTGGCCGACCACCATGATGTGCTTCACGCGCAGGAT
This sequence comes from Burkholderia sp. SRS-46, assembly GCF_004343775.1. Lineage (GTDB taxonomy): Bacteria > Pseudomonadota > Gammaproteobacteria > Burkholderiales > Burkholderiaceae > Burkholderia. The sequence continues at coordinate 638,525 of NZ_PTXL01000007.1, forward strand.
GTCGACCGCGAACTGGATCACCGACAGGCAGTTCAGGTCGGTGTGCACGACGACGTTGGCGATGTTGCGGTGAACGAACACCTCGCCCGGCGGCAGGCCGATGATCTGGTTCGCCGGCACGCGTGAATCCGAGCAGCCGATCCACAGGTACTCCGGCGCCTGCTGGTCGGCCAGACGCGTGAAGAACTCCGGATCGTCGGCGAGCTTGCGCTTGACCCAGGCGTCGTTGTTGTCGAACAGGTGTGAGAGCGGGTGGTCTTGGGTGTTCATCGGTATGGGTTTCCGGGTGCGGAAATCGGTTCGGTGATGGGGCGCTTCAGGCGGCGCGCTGCGCGCCGCCCTCGTCGTCGTCCGTCGCGTCGAAGCGTTCGGGGTAGCGTACGCAGAAGCGCAGCGACGCGTCGTACGGATAGAAATCGGGCAGCTCGCCCTGCAGCAGCTTGTCCTTGCTCGCCTGCCACAGCGCGGGCTCGAAGAAATCGGCGTGATGCTTCAAGAATACGTCGCGCACGCGCGGATCGCCGAGCAGGAACGGCCCGTAGGTTTCGGGAAAGATGTCGTGCGGGCCGATCGAATACCACGGCTCGCCGGACAGCTCGTCCTCCTCGTTGCGCGGCGGCGGCACGCGGCGCACGTTGCAGTCGGTCAGGTACTCGATCTCGTCGTAGTCGTAGAACACCACGCGGCCGTGGCGCGTGACGCCGAAGTTCTTGTACAGCATGTCGCCGGGGAAGATGTTGGCCTTCATCAGCTCCTTCACCGCGTTGCCGTACTCCTTCACGCCGTGCTCGACCTCGGCGTCGCTGCCGTTCTGCAGGTACAGGTTGAGCGGGATCATCCGGCGCTCGATGTACAGGTGCCGGATCACGAGGTTGTCGCCCTCGTATTCGAGCAGCGACGGCACTTCCTTCTCCAGCTCGCGCACGAGCGCGTGGTCGAGCCGCGCGAGCGGCAGCGCGACGCTCGAATACTCGAGCGTGTCGGCCATCCGCCCGAGGCGGTCGTGGCGCTTCACGAGCTGGTACTTCTCCATGATCTGCGCGCGCGTCGTTTCCTTCGGCGGCGGGAACTGGTCCTTGATGATCTTGAACACGTACGGGAACGACGGCAGCGTGAACACCAGCATCACGAGGCCCTTGATCCCCGGCGCGATGATGAAGCGGTCGCTCGAATGCGACAGGTGATGCAGCAGGTCGCGGTAGAACAGGTTCTTGCCCTGCTTCTGCAGGCCGACCGACGTGTAGATTTCCGCCTTCGGCTTGCCCGGCATGATCGTGCCCAGGAAGTCGACGTACGCGGACGGCACGGTCATGTCGACGAGGAAGTACGAGTGCGAGAAGCCGAAGATGATCTGCAGCTGCGCGCGGCGCAGCAGCACCGTGTCGAGCGCGAGCAGGCCCGGGCGCACGTGGCGGATCGGCAGCGCGAACGGCAGCATGCGGTCGCCGTTGATGATGCGGCCGATCACGTACGCGGTCTTGTTGCGGAAGAACAGCGACGACAGTACGTGGATCTGGAAATTCGTCGCTTCGTCGAAGCGGCCGAATTCGTCGTGGATCGCCTGCATCACGCATGCGATGTCGCGCGCGAGATCCTCGAACGGCGGCTCGAGCTGGAAGTTCGTGACGATGCGCTCGAGCGTGATCGCGAGGCCGTCGGTGCCCGGGTAGTACGCGCGATAGGTCGGCTTGGCCGCCGGTTCGTCGTTCTCGAGGTATTCGGTCGAGATGGCCGGGCGCACGAACAGGAAATCGTTGTTGAAATACGAGCGGTGCAGGATCTTGCAGCACACCGAGTTGAAGAACGTCTCCGCGCATTCCGGCTGGCGGTGCGACGTCAGGAGACCGATGTAGTGCAGCTTGATCTGCTGCCACACCTCGTCGTCGATGTTCTCCGCGTCGTATTCGTCTTCCAGCACCTCGACGCATTCCTGCACGCGATCGTCGTACGACGTGATCCTCTCGCGCGCGAGGCGCTGCAGCGCATGCCAGTCGGCGCGCTCGAACAGCGCCTTCGCGTCGGCCGCCGCTTCGCGGAAGATCCGGTAGTGGCGGTCGAAGTTCTCGAGCAGGGTCTGCGCGACATCGAAGCCGATCTGCGACGACAGCAGTTTGGGGAAGTGATTCATTGCGTGCAGGCTCGCTCAAGGGGCTGTAAGCACCCGACATTTTAGCGTCCGGAAGGCGTGTTAAGCGCATCCGCGGCCGGGCGCGGGCGGGGCGTCAAGCGGCGTGTTGCGCGGCGTTCCGCACCGTTTGGGGCATCTTCGCGTAAAGATACGGGTACGGAACCGATTGTGGCACGAACTTTTTTTGACGGGCGGGGCCGCGGGATCACGCCTGCCGCGATTGAGCGATAGAATCGTCGGAACGCCCGCGGCGGCCCCGTTCGCGCGCCGGCCCGCATCGATAACGACGAGACGCCCCCACCGATGAACGCACTGGAACACCAACTCGACTACCCCTTCGCCGATACGCTGCCCGCCGCGGGCGACACGTTCGAGGTCGCGCCCGGCGTGCGCTGGCTGCGCATGCCGCTGCCGTTCTCGCTCGATCACATCAACCTCTGGCTGCTGCGTGACGAAATCGACGGGCAGGCGGGCTGGACGGTCGTCGATTGCGGGATCGCGTCGGACGCGATCCGCGCGCACTGGGAGCAGATCTTCGAGTCGCACCTCGACGGCCTGCCGGTGCTGCGCGTGATCGTCACGCACTGCCATCCGGACCATTTCGGGCTCGCGAACTGGCTGTGCGAGGGCGGCGACAAAGGGCGCTGGAACGTGCGGCTGTGGATGACGCTCGGCGAGTACATGTTCGGCTGCCTGATGGCCGCCGGCAGCGGCTCGAACGCCGGCGGCGCGGCCGCGGCCGATCACTTCGCGCGCCACGGCCTCGCCGATCCGGCGTCGCTCGACAAGCTGCGCAACCGCCGCAGCTACTACACGGATCTCGTGCCGTCGGTGCCGCCGCGCTACCGCCGCCTGCGCGAAGGCAATGCGGTGACGATCGGCGGGCGCACGTGGCGCGTCGTGACGGGCTACGGCCATTCGCCTGAACATTGCGCGCTGCACTGCGAGGCCGACGGGCTGCTGATTTCCGGCGACATGGTGCTGCCGCGCATCTCGACCAACGTGTCGGTGTTCGATCTCGAACCGGAGGCGAACCCGCTCGCGCTGTACCTCGAATCGCTCGGCCGCTACGAGACGATGGCCGCCGACACGCTCGTGCTGCCGTCGCACGGCAAGCCGTTCCGCGGCGTGCGCACGCGCATCGCGCAACTGCGCGCGCACCACGACGCGCGGCTCGACGAAGTGCGCGTCGCCTGCGCGGAGCAGCCGATGAGCGCGGCCGACATCGTGCCGATCATGTTCCACCGCCGCGCGCTCGACATCCACCAGATGACGTTTGCGCTCGGCGAGGCGATCGCGCACCTGAACCTGCTGTGGCTCGCGGGGGAACTGACGCGCGTCGCGGGCGCGGACGGCGTGATCCGCTTCGCGCGGCAGTGAGCATGCGCGCTGGCGCGGGCGCGCGTCGCGCTTTTGTACAATTTTCAGTCTCGATCTGAATAGCCGCCGCGCTCCATGCCTCGCAATACCTCCCTCGCCGACCTCATCACGCTCGCGGAAATCCGCGCGCTGGCCGACCCGAAATCCTTCGAGCGCGGCAAGGCCTATTACCACGACGGCACCGTCTCGCGGCTGACCGGGCACGACGGCGCGGTGTCGGCGACCGTGCGCGGCACGTATCGCTATCACGTCGAACTTGCGGTGGGCGACGACGGCGCACTGGATTACGCGTGCAATTGCCCGGTGGGCGAAGACGGCGCGTTCTGCAAGCATGCGGTGGCCGTCGCGTTGTCATGGCTCGAAAACAGCGGCGAGGACGTCTGTCACGATGAAGCGCCCGAGCCGGCGCGGCCGCGGCGCAAGCGCAAGACCTACGCGGAGCTGATTCAGGCATACCTGGCGGCGCTCGACGAGGACGCGTTGCGGCACTGGTTGCTCGACGCGGCCGAGCGCGACCGGACCTTGCGCGACAGGCTGCTGTTCGAGGCGCGCGCCGCGAATGCCGACGACGTTTCGAGCCTGAAGGCCGCCGTGCGCCAGTTGGCGCGCGTCGCGCGGCCGCTTGGCTGGGACGAGGCGCACGTCTACGGAGAGAACCTGTTCGAGCTGGCCGATATGCTGCGCCGGCAGCTGGCGGGCCCGCATGCGGCGCAGGTCGTCGAGCTGACCGAACTCGCGATCGCGGACGCGGAAGCGAGCCTCGAGCAGATCGACGACTCGGACGGCAGCGTGGCGCCCGGCATCCGCGAGCTGGCCGACCTGCATCTCGACGCGTGCCGCCGGACGCAGCCGGATCCGGTGAAGCTCGCCGAACGCCTGTTCCGCCTGCAGGCCGATGGGAGGTGGGATACCTTCTACGACGTGTTGCCGGCCTACATGGAGCCGCTTGGCGAGGCGGGGCTGCGACGGTATCGCGAGCGGGTCGAGCAAGGCTGGGCCGCGCTGCCGCCGCTGCCGGCGGGGCGGGACGATCGGCGCTCGTACGATTCGGCGCGCCTGAATCTCGAGCATGCGATGGAATCGCTGGCGAAGCACGATGGCGATATCGACGCGCTGATCGGTATCTGGTCGAAGGATCTGTCGGCTTCGTACCGGTTTGCCCAGATTGCCGAATTGTGCGCCGAGCATGGCCGCTTCGACGAAGGGTTGAGATGGGCCGAGCGCGGGATGCACGAAGCGGACGATCGGCATGATTCGCGTTTGCTGGGCTTCTGCATCGGCGAATATCTGCGTCGACGCGAATTCGATCGGGCTGACGCGCTCGCATGGCAGCGCTTCGAGGGCCATCCGACAGCGGGCGAATTCTCCGCGTTGATGAAGGTCGCGAAGGTGACGAAGCGAAGCGACGCCGTGCGGGAACGCGCGATTTCGCATCTGCTGTCTCTGGCGCAACAGCAGGAAGCGCCGCACCGGACTGCCAACGCGGCCCGGCGAAGCTGGCAGCCGTCGCCGCGCACCGAACTCGTGAAGTTGCTGCTCGCGGAAACGGACGACGCAGCGGCTTGGGACGCGTTCTGCGGCGGGCCGGTCAACGCCGACGTGTGGCCGACGATGGCGGCTGCGCGCGCGAACACGCACCCCGACGAGGCGATCGCGCTGTATCACCGGCTGTTGCCGATCGCGCTCGAACGCGGGGCCGGCAGCGCGCGCTACGACGAGGCGTTCGGCGTCGTCCGGGCGATCGGCGCGCTGCGGACCACGCATCGTCAGAAGGCCGCGTTCGACGTGGAGCTCGAGGCGATCCGGAAGACGTATCGCGCGAAGCGCAACTTCATCAAGCTGCTTGCGGCGCTCGATACATGAGACCGGCGAGCGGATTCATTGAAGGATGGGGAGGGAACGCGGCATGAATATCGACACCGACGCCATCGATGACGCGGTCCTTGCGCTGCTCCAGCTGACCTTGCACGACCACAACCGTGCGTGGAAGGGCTTCGATTGGGATGTGCTGAATCGCCTGCACGCGCGTGGCCTGATCGGTGACCCCGTCAACAAGGCGAAATCCGTTGCGCTGACTGATGAAGGGCTGCGCGAGTCCGAGCGCTTGTTCGAGCGCCTTTTCACGATCTCCGACGGCGCGGCGTCAGCGCGATGACGTGCGGCTTGCGCGAAGCGTCGCGTCGTTCCGCTCCCCGCGCTGACCGATCGGTTTCCCTTCGTCACGCGACGGGCTCGTAGCGCCATCCTTCGCGATGCCACTGCATCATGTGCGTCGGTTCGAGCGCCGCGAGAAACGCGGCGTCGTGCGACGCGACGACGAGTGCGCCGGGGAAGCCGGCCAGCGCCGCTTCGACCGCCCGCACCGATTCGAGATCGAGGTGATTGGTCGGCTCGTCGAGTAGCAGCAGTTGCGCCGGCGTGCCGCGCCACAACGCGCACGCGAGTGCAGCCTTCAGCCGTTCGCCGCCGCTGAGGTGCGCGACCGGCTGCGTCGCGCGTGCCGCATCGAGTTGCAGCAGCGCGAGGCGGCTGCGCAGGTCGCCTTCGGCCAGCGGCGTATCGAGCAGCCCGAGCTGCTCGACGATCGAGCGCTCGGGATCGAGCAGCGCGAGCCGCTGATCGAGATAAGCGGCGCTTACGTGCGTCGTGCATTCGCCGGCGCGCGGTGAAAGTTCGCCCGCGAGCATCCGCAGCAACGTCGATTTTCCGCAGCCGTTCGGGCCGGTGAGCGCGATGCGCACGGGCCCGCTCGCCGCCCACGTGATCGCGCCCGCATCGCCCGCCACGCGCCACGGCAATTGCGCGCGCTCGAGCGTGAAGAGCTGGCGCCGCGCGCTGACCTCGGTGCCCGGCAGCGACACGAGCACGGGCGCGTCGGCGTCGACGCGCGCAGCCGCCTGCTGCACGCGTTCGTCGAGCGTCGCCTTGGTGTCGTGCTGATGGCGCCGGACGTGCCCCATGACGTTGCGGGCGGCACCCTTGCGGCTCTCGCGCGCCATCGACGACAGATTGGCCGTCTTCGCATAGCGCAGCGAGCCGGCCGCATGCCGCTGGATCGTGTCGTGTTCCTGTTCGAGCCGGCGCCTGACGCGTCCGCGCTCGGTGCGCGCATGCTCGAGCGCGGCCTGCGCGGCATCCTGTTCCGCGTCGCGCTGCGCGCGGTAGAGCGCGTAGTTGCCGCCGTAAGAGCGCACGCCTTGCGGCGACAGCTCGACGATCCGCTGCATGTCGGCGAGCAGCGCACGGTCGTGGCTGACGACGACGAGGCCGCCGCGCCAGCCGTCGAGCGCCGTGCGCAGCCACGCGCGGCCCGGCGCGTCGAGATGGTTGGTCGGCTCGTCGAGCACGAGCAGGCCGGCGCCCGACAGCAGCGCGCCGATCAGCGCAACGCGCGCGAGCTGGCCGCCGCTCAGCGACTGCGCCGGCGTCGCGGGCTGCACACCGTGCAGGCCGGCCGCATCGAACTCGGCGCGCAGGCGATCGGCGAGGTCCCAGCGCTCGCCGATCAGGTCGAAATCAACGGGCTCGGCGCTGCCGCTCGCGAGCCGCGCGAGCGCCGCAAGGGGCGCGTGCAGCCCGGCGGCTTGCGCGACGGTGCGCGAATCGGGCGACGCGTCGATGCGCTGTTGCGCGACATAGGCGACCGGCACGTGGCGGTCGATCGTGCCGGTGCTGGGCATGCGTTGCCCTGCGATCAGCTGCGCGAGCATGCTCTTGCCGATGCCGTTGCGGCCGACGATGCCGGTCGGCGTGCGATCGAGCGTGAGGTCGAGCGAATCGAACAGCGTGACGCCGTTGTCGAAGCGGAATGAAACGTGATGAAGCGCGACGAGCGCCGCGTTGGACGTGATCTGAGCCATAAGCTCCTCCGAAAATGCGTGAAGACCTTCGCGCGGCGTGCGTGACGCGGCGGCGAAAACATTTTGGGAAGGCTTAGTTGTTCACTTTGGCTGGAGTCCGGCGAGAGAAAAGACAGGCGGAGTGTAGCAAGCGGGGCGCGCGGCTCGCAAGCGGCGGGCCGTCACACCCGTCGCTTGCGCGCCACGGCAACGGCGGGGTTACTGCACCGACACCATCGCGAAGTTCTGCCGTCCGAACGGACTCACGCGATAACCGCTCACGTTCGCGCGCGTGAGCGCCGCCGCGGTCGGATAGCCGAGCGGAATCCACAGCGCCTGGTCGTGGATCAGCTTCTGCGCGGCTTCGTACAGCTTGGTGCGCTTCGCCTGGTCGGCGGTTTCCTTGCCGTCGGCGATCAGCTTGTCGAGCTGCGGGTCGCAGTAGCGCGCGAAGTTGATGCCGGACTTCACCGCGTTGCAGCTGAACTGCGGCGTCAGGTAGTTGTCCGGGTCGCCGTTGTCGCCGGCCCAGCCCATGAACAGCAGGTCATGCTGGCCGAGCTTCGCCTGCTTGATCAGCTCGCCCCATTCGATCACCTTCACCTCGGCCTTCACGCCGATCTTCGCGAGGTCGGCCTGCAGCAGCTCCGCGCCGGCCTTCGGGTTCGGGTTCAGCACGCTGCCGGTCGGCCGCACCCAGATCGTCGTCGAGAAGCCGTTCGGGAAGCCCGCCGCGGCGAGCAGCTGCTTCGCCTTCGCCGGATCGTACGCATACGGCGCGACGTCCTTCGCGTAGCTCCACGTGTTCGGCGGATAAGGGTTGTTCGCGGGCGTCGCGGTGTTGTCGAACACGACCTTCAGGTAGCTTGCGCGATCGAACGCGAGGTTCAGCGCCTGGCGCACCTTGTCGTTGTCGAGCGGCTTCTTCTGCGTGTTCAGCGCGACGAACGCGGTCATGAACGCGGGCGTCTGCACGATCTTCAGCGCGCTTTCGCCCTTCGCGGCGAGCACGTCCTGCGGCTTCGGCGACAGCGCGATCTGGCATTCGCCCGCCTTCACCTTCTGCAGGCGCACCGACGGGTCGGGCGTGATCGCGTAGATCAGCCGGTCGACCTTCGGCTTCGCGCCCCAGTAGGTCGGGTTCACGTCGTAGCGGATCAGCGCGTCCTTCGTGTAGCTCTTCAGCACGAACGGGCCGGTGCCCACAGGCTTCGCGTTCAGGTCCGCCTGCTTGCCGGCCTTGAGCAGCTGGTCCGCGTACTCGGCCGAGTAGATCGACGCGAAGCCCATCGTCAGGATCGGCACGAAGGTCGCGTTCGGCTCGTTCAGCACGAACTTCACGGTGCCGTCGTCGACCTTCGACACCGCCTTCACGAGCTTGATCAGGCCCATCGATTGCGCATGCGGGAAGCCGCTCGCGCCGGCGACCTTGTGCCACGGATTGGCGTCGTCGAGCATCCGGCTGAACGTGAACACGACGTCGTCCGCGTTGAGCGGGCGGGTCGGCTTGAAATAGTCGGTGGTCTGGAACGCGACGTCCGGGCGCAGATGGAACGTATAGGTGAGGCCGTCGGGGCTCGCTTCCCATTTGTCCGCGAGCGCGGGCGCGACCTTCTTCGCGGCTTCGTCGTACGACACCAGCGTGTTGAAGATCACGTCGGCCGACGCGTTGGTCGTGACGAGCGAGTTGTACTGCACGACGTCGAAACCGTCCGGGCTCGATTCCGTGCAGACGGTGAGCGGCTTGGCGGCGACGAGGACGGGAGCGGCGGCCAGTGCGACCGCGGCGAACAGCTTGACGTGCATAGGTTCTCCCACGTGGCGTGTGTTTTTGGCTGGATGTCGGAATGCGTATGCGCCGCCCGGAGGCGGTGCGGCCGGCGGATAGCATACCGTCAAAGCGCGCGCCGCGTGAAAAAAGGCGCCGGAACACGGCAAGTTGAGCGAAAAACGGCTGCGATGACGACGGAACGGCCGTTTGCGCGCCGCCTGGCGGGCGGGTGGGGCAGGAAGCGGGAGAGGATTGCGCGGCGGCGGGCGGGGCGCGCAGGCGCGCGGCCGCGGCGATCGAAAGCGGCCCGGCGGGGGCCGGGCCGCGTGCTCAGTGCGCGCTCGCCTTCGGCTTGCGCGGCGCCTTTTCGAACAGGCGGTCGTAGAGCCAGCGCGGCATCACGTGCAGCACCTTCGCGACGACGCCCATCTGCCACGGAATCACGCGGAACGCGCGCTGCTGCGCGATCGTTTCGGCCGCGCGCGCGGCGAAGCGGTCGGCGTCCATCAGGAACGGCATCCGGTATGGATTGTGCGCGGTCATCGGCGTGCGGATGTAGCCGGGCGCGATCGTCACGACGCCGATGCCCGCCGGGCGCAGCTCGACGCGCAGCGATTCGAGATACTTGATCGCGGCCGACTTCGATGCGCTGTACGCACCGGAGCCGGGCAGGCCGCGCACGCCGGCGACGCTCGCGACGCCGACCAGCGTGCCGCGCCGCGCGGCCGTCATCGGGCCGACGAACGGCTCGAAGGTCGCGACCATGCCGAAATAGTTGATGTCCATCACGTTGCGGAACGTGTCGAGGTCGCCCTGGCCCGTCACCGCGCCCTGGCTGATGCCCGCGTTCGCGATGACGACGTCCGGGCAGCCGTGCGCGGCGACGAACGCCGCGGCGGCCGCCGCGAGCGAATCGGCCTCGCGCACGTCGGCGGAATAGACGGTGATGGACAGCGCGGGGAAGCGTCGCGCGAACGCATCGAGCAGCTCGGTGCGCCGCGCGACGAGCGCGAGCGTCGCGCCCTGGCGGGCGTATTCCTCGGCCAGCGCGAGGCCGAGGCCGCTCGACGCGCCGGTGATGAAGACCTTCAGCGGAGTAGTCATGCTAGGGCCTGTTCCCGCTAATAACGGGCTTGCGCTGGCCGCCGGAAGGGCCGAGCGCGAGGATTGCGACGAAGCGAATACTCGACGTATTCGCAAGGAGCATGACGCGGCGATCGGCCCTTCCGGCGGCCAGCCCCGCGAATGAATTTTGAAAATCAGGGGAACGTGCCTTGCCGGCCGTATTGCGGCGTCGCGCGTCGCTTGTTTGGCTCGGCCAAACGGCGCTCCCCACTCCTTGCACTACGACCGGCAAGGCACGTTCGCAAGCCCGCTATTAGCGGGAACAGGCCCTAAGCCGGGACGGGGATCAGAGCTTCTTGTCCTGAACCTGCTTCACCAGGTAGTCGAGCACCTGCGCGGTGCCCGGGAGGCTGTTCGTGTACGCCGGGCCCGTCTTGTACTTGCCCTGCACCACGATCGTCGGCACGCCGTCGATGTTGTAGCTCTTCAGCAGCTCGGCCGACTGCTTCACCTGGCCCTGCACGCTGAACGAGTTGTACGCGTCCATGAACTGCTTCTTGTCGACGCCCTGCGACGCGAGGAAGTCGGCCTGCGCCTGCGGCGTCAGCAGGTAGTTCTTCTGCTTGTGGATCGCATTGAAGATCGCCGGCGTGACCTTCTCGGAGATGCCGAGCGCGGACACCGCGTAGAACAGCTTCGAGTGCGGGACGAAATCGTCGCGGAACGCGACCGGGATGCGCTTGAACTCGATCTTGTCGCCCTGCTTCTTCACCCAGGCCTCGACCGTCGGCTCGAACTCGTAGCAGTGCGGGCAGCCGTACCAGAAGAACTCGATCACCTCGACCTTGCCGGCCGGCGCGGACACCGGCTGCGGCGACTTCATCACCTCGTAATCCTTGCCGGCGACCGGCGCACCGGGTGCGGCGTGCGCGAAACCGGCCACGAGGCCGAGGGACAGGAGAAGCGTGCTTAGCAGTTTTTTCATGTTGTGAACGTCGAATCAGTTGCTCGGGTAGCGAAACGGGGCGGCGTGCACGCCGCCCGGCCGGTCTTACTGCTTGGTGAAGCGAATCACCGCCGTATCGACTCCTGCATCGGACAGGCGCTGGCGTGCCGAGTTCATATCCTCGAATTTCGAGAACGGACCGACGCGCACGCGGAAATACGTGACGCCGCTGACGTCGCGCTTCGACACCTTCGATTCGAAGCCCTGGAAGCCCAGGCGCGCGCGCTGCTGCTCGGCGTCGTTTTCCGTCTTGTACGCGCCGACCTGCAGGAAGTAGCCGGTGTTCGCGTCGTTCCCGGCCGGCGGCTTCGCGGCGGAGCCGTTGTTCGCGGTGGCGGCGGCCGACGAGGTCGCCTTCGGCGAATTCGCGGCCATTTGCTGCTGCTGCGCCTTCTGGGCCGCTTGTGCCTGCTGCGCCTGCTTCTGCGCGGCGAAGCGGCCGAGCTCGTCTTCACCCGCGGTGGCGGGCTGCTGCTGCTTCTTCGGCGGCGGGGTCACGTCGGCGGGCTTCGGTGCGACGGCGACGCCGTTGTTCGACGCACCGTTCGACGCATGCGAACCCGTCGAGCCGTTCGACCCATTCGTCCCGTTCGATGCATTCGCGCCGGTCGACCCGCTCGACCCGTTCGCGCCATTCGACCCGTTGGCCGACGGCGGCACCTCGACGATCTGCGGCTCGGGCAGCAGGCCGCCCTGGGTCTGGTTCGCGGCCTGGCCGGGCGCGGTGTTCGGCGGCGCCGGCTGTGCGGCCTGCGGCACCGGCTGGCCGGGCGTCTTGCCTTGCAGCGCGCGGTTCGGATCGAACTGCTGCGGCTGGCTCGCGCCGGTGTCGGCCGGCGGCGGCGCGACCTTCGACACGAACGGCGACGGCGAACGCGTGATGTAGAGCGCCACCACCACGGCGATCGCGAGGCCGACGATCAGGCCCAGCACGATTCCAAGAAATGTCCCTCCGGCTTGTTTCGATTGTTTCGAAGTGCGGCGTGGTTGTGCCATTGCTTGAGTTACCTGCAAAAAGAATCGTGAAAAGGCCGCGGCGGGCACCCGACGGCGGGCGCGGCCGCGGCCTGTTTGCCCCGCTCGGGCGGGGCTTACATCTTGGCGGGCGCGGACACGCCGAGCATCTCCAGGCCGTTCTCGAGCACCTGCCGGGTCGCGGCGAGCAGCGCGATGCGCGCGGTGCGCGGCGCTTCGTCGTCGACCAGCACGCGCTCCGCATTGTAGAACGAGTGGAATTCACCAGCGAGGTCGCGCAGGTAGAACGCGACCGCGTGCGGCGCCAGCTCGTTCGCCGCGTGCGTGAGCATGTCCGGATACTCGGCGAGCTTCTGCATCAGCGCGGCGGCCTGCTTGCTCGACAGCTGCGACAGGTCGGCGCCCGGCAACTGCGCGGCCTCGCCGTTGTAGCGCAACTTCCACTCGTTGAGCACCGAGCAGATGCGCGCATGCGCGTACTGCACGTAGTAGACCGGGTTCTCGTCGTTCTGCTTCAGCGCGAGGTCGATGTCGAACACGAATTCGGTGTCGGCCTTTCGCGAGATCAGGAAGAAGCGCACCGCGTCGCGGCCGCGCGTGATGGTCGCCTCGTCGAGCAGGTCGGGCGCCTGCTCCTGGCCCGGCGCCGCGCCGCCCGACCATTCGATCAGGTCGCGCACCGTCACGTAGCTGCCCGCGCGCTTCGAGATCTTCACTTCCTGGCCGTCGCGCATCACGGTGACCATCTTGTGCAGCACGTAGTCGGGGTAGCCCTTCGGGATGCCGATGTGCAGCCCCTGCAGGCCCGCGCGCACGCGCGCGATCGTGCCGTGGTGGTCCGAGCCCTGGATGTTGATGACCTTCGTGAAGCCGCGCTCCCACTTCGTCACGTGGTACGCGACGTCCGGCACGAAGTACGTGTAGGTGCCGTCCGACTTGCGCATCACGCGATCCTTGTCGTCGCCCTCGTCGGTCGTGCGCAGCCACAGCGCGCCTTCCTGCTCGTAGGTCATGCCGGCCTTGATCAGCGCGTCGACCGTCTTCTCGACCCGGCCTTCGCTGTACAGCGACGATTCGAGGTAGTACTGGTCGAACTTCACGCCGAACGCCTGCAGATCCATGTCCTGCTCGTGGCGCAGGTACGCGACCGCGAACTTGCGGATCGCCTCCAGGTTCTCGATGTCGCCCGCGCCCTTGACCGGCTCGCCGTCCTTCGCGGCGACCGTCTCGCCGTTCAGGTAGTCGCGCGCGATGTCGGCGATGTACTCGCCGTTGTACGCGGCTTCCGGCCAGCCCGCGTCGCCCGGCTTCAGGCCGCGCGCGCGCGCCTGCGTCGAGATCGCGAGGTTGCCGATCTGCACGCCGGCGTCGTTGTAGTAGAACTCGCGGTGCACCGCGTAGCCCTGGCTCGCGATCACGTTCGCGAGCGCGTCGCCGAGCGCGGCCTGGCGGCCGTGGCCGACGTGCAGCGGGCCGGTCGGGTTGGCGGACACGAACTCGAGCAGCACGCGCTTGCCCGTCTCGCGCCCGGACGTGCCGAACCGGCCGCCTTCGGCGATCACCGCGGCGATCACGGCCTGCTTGGCGGCCGCCGTCAGGCGCAGGTTGATGAAGCCCGGGCCGGCGATCTCGGCGGCCTCGACGAGGCCTTGCGCGCCCGGCTGCGCGGTGAGCGCCGCGACGATCTGCTCGGCAAGCTGGCGCGGGTTCGCGCCGAGCGGCTTCGCGAGCTGCATCGCGACGTTGCACGCGACGTCGCCGTGCGCGGCGACCTTCGGGCGCTCGAGCGTGATCGTGGGCGCGACGGACGCGGCTTCGTTGCCCTTCAGGGCGTGTGCGACCTGCTTGACGCTATCCGCGAGCAGGGCTTCGAGGGTCTGTTTTTGAGCTGGCAGCATGCTGGTAGAGGGCTTCGTTGGTGGCGGCCGGGAACCGCGGCGCGCCGGCGCGCCTTTTAAGCGCGCGTTTCAGGGATCGCAGAATTTTAACAGGTGCTAATATGCCGCTCAGGCGGCCCGTGCCCGCGAGGCCGGACGCCGGTCTGCCGGCGTTCCCCGAACGCGCGCGGCGGGCAGAACAAGATATAAGGGAATTGTCATGATTACGTTCAAGAGCAAGGCGGCACAGGATCTCGACGTGCTGAAGGATTTCGCCGTGTATGTGCTGGGTCTCGTCGGCAAGCAGCTGGGCGAGCGCGGCGTGATTACGCACGACGAGCTGGATCACGCGATCGCGAAGCTGGAAGATGCCGTCACGCAGGCGAAGCAGGAGCGCGCCGAGCATGCCGGCCATTTCCACGAGGACGAGGCCGACCACGCGCACCACGAAGTGCCGCCGAGCCTGGCGCAGCGCGTTGCGCCGTTCCTGTCGATGCTGCGCGAAGCGAAGGCCGGCCAGGCCGACGTGCACTGGGGTTTCTGACCTCCGCCGGCCGCCGGCACGACAAAAAGCCCGCTCGAGAGCGGGCTTTTTATTGGCCATTCGTCGGGTGAAAGGGCGGCGCGCGCCGCCCGCCGCTGCCGATCAGAGCTGCGGCGCGAGCGCGCGGCGCGCGTCGTCGAGCGGCAGCGCCATCCGCTGCGCATAGTCCTCGAGCTGGTCCTGCCCGATTTTCCCGACCGAGAAATACGTGCTGTCCGGGTGCGCGAGGTAGAAGCCCGACACGCTCGCCGCCGGCAGCATCGCCAGCGACTCGGTGACGCTCATGCCGATCTCGTCCGCATGAAGCGCTTCGAACATATCGCGCTTCACGAGGTGATCCGGGCACGCCGGATAGCCGGGCGCCGGCCGGATGCCGACGTACTTTTCCGCGATCAGTGCATCGTTGTCGAGCGCTTCGCCGCTCGCGTAACCCCACAGCTCGCGGCGCACGCGCGCGTGCATCGCCTCGGCGAACGCTTCCGCGAAGCGGTCGGCGAGCGCCTTCAGCATGATCGCGCTGTAGTCGTCGTGGTCGGCTTCGAACTGCTTTTCCTTCGCGTCGACGCCGAGGCCGGCCGTCACCGCGAACATGCCGATGTAGTCGGCGACGCCCGATTCCTTCGGCGCGATGAAGTCGGCGAGCGAGCGGTTCGGGCGCATCACGCCGTCGACCACCGGGCGCACGCTCTGCTGGCGCAGGTTGCGCCACGTGAGCAGCACTTCCGAGCGCGACTCGTCGCTGTAGATCTCGATGTCGTCGTCGTTGACCGAGTTCGCCGGCAGCAGCGCGAGCACGCCGCTCGCGGTCAGCCAGCGGCCCTGGATCAGGCGCGCGAGCATCGATTTGGCGTCGGAGAACACGCGCCGCGCCGATTCGCCGACGATCTCGTCGTTCAGGATCGCCGGGTACGGGCCCGCGAGATCCCAGGTCTGGAAGAACGGGCCCCAGTCGATGTAGTTCGCGAGCTCGTTCAGGTCGTAGTTCTTGAACACGCGGCGGCCGATGAACTTCGGCTTGACCGGCTGGTAGCCCGCCCAGTCGACCTTGGTCTTGTTCGCGCGCGCCTCGGCGAGCGTGACCATCGGCTGCGCCTTGCGGTTCGCGTGCTGGTCGCGAATGCGCTCGTAGTCCGACTTCAGCTCGTCGAGGTACTTCGCCGCGCCTTCGTCCGACAGCAGGCTCGACGCGACCGACACCGAGCGCGAAGCGTCCGGCACGTAGACCACCGGGCCTTCGTAGTGCGGCGCGATCTTCACGGCCGTGTGCACGCGCGACGTCGTCGCGCCGCCGATCAGCAGCGGGATCTTCTTCACGCGGAAGTAGTCGTCGCGCTGCATTTCGGACGCGACGTACGCCATTTCCTCGAGGCTCGGCGTGATGAGGCCCGACAGCCCGATGATGTCCGCGCCCTCGACCTTCGCCTTCGCGAGGATCTCGTTGCACGGGACCATCACGCCCATGTTGACCACTTCGAAGTTGTTGCACTGGAGCACGACCGACACGATGTTCTTGCCGATGTCGTGCACGTCGCCCTTCACGGTCGCGATGACGATCTTGCCCTTCGCGCGCACGTCGCCGCCCGCTTCCGCGAGCAGGCGCTTTTCTTCCTCGATGAACGGGATCAGGTGCGCGACGGCCTGCTTCATCACGCGCGCCGATTTCACGACCTGCGGCAGGAACATCTTGCCCTGGCCGAACAGGTCGCCGACGATGTTCATCCCGTCCATCAGCGGGCCTTCGATCACGTTGATCGGACGGCCGCCGGCCGCGTCGATCTTCGCGCGCACTTCTTCGGTATCCTCGACGATGAAGTTCGTGATGCCGTGCACCAGCGCATGCGAGAGCCGCTTCTCGACCGGCTGGTTGCGCCACTCGAGGTTCTCTTCCTTTTTCGCGCCCCCCGCCTTGAACTTGTCGGCGATCTCGAGCAGGCGGTCGGTGGAATCCGCGCGGCGGTTCAGGATCACGTCCTCGACGCGCTCGCGCAGCTCGGCGTCGAGATCGGCGTACACGCCGAGCTGGCCCGCGTTCACGATGCCCATGTCCATCCCCGCCTGGATCGCGTGGTACAGGAACACGGTGTGGATCGCTTCGCGCACGGGGTCGTTGCCGCGGAACGAGAACGACACGTTCGACACGCCGCCGCTCACCTTCGCGTACGGCAGGTTCTGCTTGATCCAGCGGGTCGCTTCGATGAAGTCGACCGCGTAGTTGTTGTGCTCCTCGATGCCGGTGGCGACCGCGAAAATGTTCGGGTCGAAGATGATGTCTTCCGGCGGGAAGCCGACTTCGTTCACGAGGAAGTCGTACGAGCGCTTGCAGATCTCGGTCTTGCGCGCATACGTGTCGGCCTGGCCCGTCTCGTCGAACGCCATCACGACGGCCGCCGCGCCGTAGCGACGGATCAGGTTCGCATGGTGGCGGAATGCGTCCTCGCCTTCCTTCAGCGAGATCGAGTTGACGATCGCCTTGCCCTGCACGCACTTGAGGCCCGCCTCGATCACCTCCCACTTCGACGAGTCGATCATGATCGGCACGCGCGCGATGTCCGGCTCCGACGCGATCAGGTTCAGGAAGCGCATCATCGCCGCCTTCGAATCGAGCATCGCCTCGTCCATGTTGATGTCGATCACCTGCGCGCCGTTCTCGACCTGCTGGCGCGCGACGGCGAGCGCCTCGTCGAACTGGCCGTTGAGGATCATCCGCGCGAACGCCTTCGAGCCGGTGACGTTGGTGCGTTCGCCGACGTTGATGAAGAGCGTCCCGGGCGTGACGTTGAACGGCTCGAGGCCGGCAAGGCGCATCATGTGATCGGTCATGGCGGTGCGAATTCTGGTGATGAAGGGCGTGGGGCGGTCGGGTCAGGCGGCTTCGCTGTACTGGCTCGGCCAGCGGCGCGGCTTCACGTCGGCGAGCGCCTTCGCGATCTCGGCGATGTGCTCGGGCGTCGTGCCGCAGCAGCCGCCCGCGAGGTTCACGAGCCCGGCCTGCGCGAACTCCTGCAGGAGCCCCGACGTGACGTCCGGCGTCTCGTCGAAGCCCGTCTCGGCCATCGGGTTCGGCAGGCCCGCGTTCGGGTAGCACGACACGTAGGTGTCGCACAGCTTCGCGAGCTCGGCGATGTACGGGCGCATCAGCGCCGCGCCGAGCGCGCAGTTCAGGCCGAAGGTGAGCGGCTTCGCGTGGCGCAGCGAATTCCAGAACGCCTCGACCGTCTGGCCCGACAGGATCCGGCCCGACGCATCGGTGACCGTGCCCGAGATCATGATCGGCAGGCGCTCGCCGGTGTTCTCGAACAGCGCGTCGAGCGCGAACAGCGCGGCTTTCGCGTTCAGCGTGTCGAAGATCGTCTCGACGAGGAACAGGTCGACGCCGCCGTCGAGCAGCGCCTTCGCCTGCTGGTAGTACGCGTCGCGCAATTCGTCGAACGTGACGTTGCGCGCGCCCGGATCGTTGACGTCCGGCGAGATGCTCGCCGTCTTCGGCGTCGGCCCGATCGCGCCCGCGACGAAGCGGGGCTTGTCCGGCGTCGCATATTTCGCGGCCGATTCGCGCGCGAGCTTCGCCGATTCGACGTTCATCTCGACCACGAGGTCTTCCATCCCGTAGTCCGCTTGCGCGACCGTCGTCGCGCCGAACGTGTTGGTTTCCACGATGTCCGCGCCGGCGGCGAAGTACTGGTCGTGGATTTCCCGGATGACCTGCGGCTGCGTGATCGACAGCAGCTCGTTGTTGCCCTTCACGTCGCGCGCGAAATCCGCGAAGCGCGCGCCGCGATACGCGGCCTCGTCGAGCTTGTAGCGCTGGATCATCGTGCCCATCGCGCCGTCGAGGATCAGGATGCGCTGCTGCAGCAGCGCCGGCAGCTGGGCGCCGCGCGTGTACGAGACGGCGAGCGCGGCGGACGCGGCGGCGGGAACGGCGGATGAGGTCGCGGACATGGCGGGGGAGCGGCGAAAACGGGAAAAGCGCCATTGTAGCCGGTGCGGCCGGGCGCCGCCCGGGGTGGCGCGGCGCGCGGCGAGGGCGCCGGCGCACCAAATGAAAACCCCCGCGCGGCGGGCCGGGCGGGGGCGGGATCGGAGTGCTCGGGGCGGCGCTGGTGAACCGCGCGCCGCGTGCGGTGAGCCCGGCGTGCGACGCCGGGCGGGTGCCGTCAGTGCAGGACGACCGGTTGCGTCATCAGGCTGTCGAACTGTCCGAGGAATTCGTCGACCTCGTCGAGCGACGGCTCGTCCTCGATCAGCTGCTTGACGTGCTCGCGAAACCGGGCGGCGAGCTCGCCGTCGATGAAGATCTCGCGCTGCGCGTTCTTGTCGACGATTTCATAGCCACCCGAATTCATCGCGTGATGGCCGGCCTGCGGCGGGAACTCGACGACGCAGTAGTTGGGGCTGTTGTAGATCATTTGCATGGCGGCACTCCTCTTCGCAGTGGCATCTGGCCTTGTTGTCCCCTTACGTGGGGCAGGCTGCGCCGGTTTCAAGGGGCTTGCGCTGCACACCCCGCTCCCGTTGCATGGGGTGTCTCGGTTAGAAGCCGATATCTCAGAAACGTTTCCTATTGTGGGTTGGTGGACCGAAATAGTTGTTAAAGAGTGTCATGCCTATTTTACGGCCTGTGACCGCCGCTCTTTAGGCACATGAATATCGGTCGAAATTGCCGATCGGCGAGGCGGCCGGGGCGCGGGCATCCGGCTTGCGGGCGCCCGGGTGTCAGGGCGCCGCGGGTGTCGTGGGCGAGGCGGCGGGCGAAGGCGTGGGCGCGGGCGATGTCGGTGCGGGCGCATGCAACGCAGCCGCATCGGCCGGCGCCGAAGCGGCGGGCGGCGCGGCCGGTGGGCTGCCGGCGTCCTGCGCCGCTTCGGCGGGCCGGTCGGGGGCGGCGAGCTGCCCGTGCCACAGCAGCTCGATCTGCGAGCCGTTCGGCTCGGTCTGCACGAGCCGCGCGGGCAGCCAGCCGAGCGACGGCGCGAGCCACATGTCGATGCGTCGCGTGTCGCCTTCGCGGCGCGGCAGGCGCATGAAGTGCCGCGTCGGGATGAAGCCGGTGGCGGTCTGCACCGCTTCGTCGCCGATCACCGTGATCGGCCAGGTCTCGCCGCTGTTGTTGTCGACGACGAAGAACTGCTGCGTGACGCCCGGCTTGTATGCCTCCGGGTTGCCGCGCACGAGGCCCGCGAGCTGCATCAGCATGCTGAAGCGGTCCTGCGTGCCGTCGGGCAGCGGCACGTTGTTCGGCGTGCGCGTAAACACCACCTGCCTGATGTCGCGGTTGAAGATCGCGATGTCCTCGGGGCGCTTGCCGCGCTGTTCGACGTAGCGGTCGGGCGCGATGCCGAACGCGTCGATGCGCCCCTGGCTCCGGTAGCGGAACGGGCCGACGAACGGCACGGGCATCGACACCGACAGCTCATACGTTTGACCGTCGGTGCGCCAGTGGATCGTGCCGGTCGAGTTCTGCACGCCGTTGAAGAAGCTGTCGTACTGGAGATCGCCCGACGGCGGCGCGGTGAATTTCACGCCGCTCGACGCGGGGCCCGGCGTTGCCGCGCCGGTTGCGCCGCTTGCGCCACCGGCCGCCGCCGCGGACGCGCCGGCTGCCCCGGAGGCCGCCGGCGGCTCGCCTTGCGCGGCGGCCTGCGTCGACGTCAGGACCGGTTCCTGCTGCGCGGGGCGGGGTGCGGCGGCGGGTTTCGCGGGCGATGGCGCGGCCGGATTCGTAGCCGGTTTCTCGACCGGCTGCGGCGCGGGCTGCCGCTCGATCGGCTGCGGCTTCAGCAGCTCGATCTGCACCGGCACGGCGTCGGGCGCGGGCGGCGTGAACGGTTCGCGGTGGCGCGTGAACCACAGCGCGGCCAGCGCGGCAGCAGCAGCACGACGACGAGCGCGACGCCCGCGCGCAGCCAGTGGCGGGCGGGGCATGGCGGGGTGGGCGTCGGCGTGGCATCGGCGGGCGGCGAAGGCGTCGGGCGGTCGTGGGTCGTCCGGCGCGCAACGTGCGTGCCGGGTCGCGGGTCTCGTCAGATTCCGACCGAGGCGCCGTGCGTTCGCACGGCGTGTTGCGCGCGTCACGCGTCGCGCGCGTCCGGACTATAGCCGAGTTCGTAAGACAATTCTCGCGCGCACGCACGCAGCGCGGTGTCGATCTCGCCGCCCCACGCGATGTCGAACGCGCCTCGTGGCCGAGCGCGATGATCGCGAGCGCGAGTTCGCCGACCGCGTCGAACACCGGCATGCAGAACGCGTGGATCGTCGGCAGCAGCATCCCTTCGACGCGCGCGGCCTGGTGTGCGCGCACGTCGGCGAGGGCCGCGTCGAGCTCGGCGCACGAGCGCGGCCCGCCGTGATGCGGCGAACGGTGCGTGTCGGCCAGCTCGCGCTCGATCATCGCGGCGGTCTTGCCGGGTGGCAGGTACGCGGCGAACAGCAGGCCCGTCGCGGAGCCGAGCAGCGGCATCACGTCGCCGAGCTTCAGCGACGCCTTCGCGGGATGGCTCGATTCCATCCAGTGCACGATCGTCGGCCCCTGGTTGCCCCACACCGCGATGCCGACGGTCTGGTCGAGCCGGTCGCGCAACTCGGTCAGCGCGATCCGCGCGAGCTTCACGCCGTCGACCCGCGCGAGACGCGCGAGGCCCATCTGCAGCGCGAAGCCGCCGAGCTCGTAGCGGCCGGACACCGGATCCTGCGATACCACGCCGAGCCGCGCGAAGCTGACCAGGTAGCGGTGCGCCTTCGCCGGGCTCATGCCCGCGCGCTGCGCGAGATCGCGCAGCATCATCGCGCGCGGCTCGCTCGTCAGCACGTCGAGCAGGCGGAAACCGACCTCGATCGACTGGATGCCGGAGCGGACCTTCTCGCCGTTCTCGCCGGCGGCGTCGTCGGCGGTGTCGGGTTCGGCGAGATCGTCGTCTGGGAGCTGGCTGGCGGGCATGGGGCAACGGTGCGCGGCGCGCGATGAGGAGGCAATGGTCGATTCGGCCGCGGCGCGCGCAAGACCGGCGCGCCGCACGGATTCACCATCGTAAAATAGATTCCTTCCATCGTCACTACAACGGCAGATCCCCCTTATGAAACTTGCTTCGCTGAAGGACGGCACGCGTGACGGCCAGCTGATTGTCGTGTCGCGCGACCTGCACACCGCGGCGATCGCCGACGCGATCGCGCCGACGCTGCAGCGTGCGCTCGACGACTGGGCGTTCTACGCGCCGCAGCTGCGCGACCTGTACGACGCGCTGAACCACGGCCGCGCGCGCCATGCGTTCCCGTTCGATCCGGCCAACTGCATGGCGCCGCTGCCGCGCGCGTTCCAGTGGGCGGACGGCTCCGCGTACGTGAATCACGTCGAGCTCGTGCGCCGTGCGCGCGGCGCCGAGATGCCGCCGGAATTCTGGACCGATCCGCTGATGTACCAGGGCGGCAGCGACGATTTCCTCGGGCCGCGTGACGACGTGGTGTGCCGCTCCGAGGAATGGGGCATCGATTTCGAGGCGGAAGTCGCGGTGATCACCGGCGACGTGCCGATGGGCGCATCGCCCGATGACGCGCTGAAGGCCGTGCGGCTCGTCACGCTCGCGAACGACGTGTCGCTGCGCAACCTGATCCCGGCCGAGCTCGCGAAGGGCTTCGGCTTCTTCCAGAGCAAGCCGGCGACCGCGTTCGCGCCGGTCGCGGTGAGCCCGGACGAGCTCGGCGAGCACTGGCGCGAGGGCCGCGTGCACCGGCCGATGATCGTCCACTGGAACGGCAGGAAGGTCGGCCAGACGGACGCGGGCACCGACATGGTGTTCCATTTCGGCCAGCTGATCGCGCACGCGGCGAAGACGCGCAACCTGCGCGCGGGCTCGATCGTCGGCTCGGGCACGGTGTCGAACAAGGATACGAAGCGCGGCTACTGCTGCATCGCCGAGAAGCGCTGCCTCGAGACCATCGAGCACGGCAAGCCGCAGACCGAATTCATGCGCTACGGCGACACCGTGAAGATCGAGATGTTCGACGACGCCGGCAAGTCGGTGTTCGGCGCGATCGAGCAGTCGGTCGCACCGCCCGACGGCGCCGCGTGACGCGCGGGCGCAACCCGGTTGCGGCCCGCGCGCCGGGTTTCGCCCGATGTTTGCCCGCGCGGGCTTCGCTACACTCGATTCATGGGTCTTCCGCCAGGAGCTGCGCATGTCCGATCTTGCCGCGTACAGCGGTTACGAAGCACTGAAGGTGCGGCGCCAGCCGCACGGCGTCCTCGAAATCGTGATGAGCGGCGAGGGCGCGAACAAGAGCGGCCTCGCGACCGCGAACGAGCGCATGCACCGCGAGCTGGCCGACATCTGGCGCGACGTCGACCGCGATCCCGACACGCGCGTCGCGGTGATCCGCGGCGAGGGCAAGGGGTTCTCGGCGGGCGGCGACCTCGCGCTCGTCGAGCAGATGGCGAGCGACTTCGACGTGCGCGCGCGGGTCTGGCGCGAGGCGCGCGACCTCGTCTACAACGTGATCAACTGCAGCAAGCCGATCGTGTCCGCGATGCACGGCCCGGCCGTGGGCGCGGGGCTCGTCGCCGGGCTGCTCGCCGACATCTCGATCGCGTCGAAGAGCGCGCGCATCATCGACGGCCATACGCGGCTCGGCGTCGCGGCCGGCGACCACGCGGCGATCGTGTGGCCGCTGCTGTGCGGGATGGCGAAGGCCAAGTACTACCTGCTGCTGTGCGAGCCGGTGAGCGGCGAGGAGGCCGAGCGGATCGGCCTCGTGTCGCTCGCGGTCGACGACGCGGACCTGCTGCCGAAGGCGTACGAAGTTGCGGAGCGGCTCGCGCACGGCTCGCAGACGGCGATCCGCTGGACCAAGTACGCGCTCAACAACTGGCTGCGCTCGGCCGGGCCGACCTTCGATGCGTCGCTCGCGCTCGAATTCATGGGCTTCTCGGGGCCCGACGTGCAGGAGGGCATCCGCTCGCTGCGCGAACGGCGCCCGCCCGCATTCCCCGGCGACGCGCCGTTCTGACGCGCGCTATGATCGATCCGGGCGGCCGCGCGATGCGGCCGCCGCGCTCCCCCCAGTCAACCAGGACGCCCGCATGACGACCGATAACACTGGCTCCAATCCTTTCGCCGGCTTTGCCGGCTTCCAGCCCGCCGACATGCTCGACCGGATGTGGGACATGGTCCGCCTGTCGCCGTTCGGCGGCATGGCCGCGTTCCCCGGCGCGACGCCCGGGCTGCCGCCGTCGCTCGCGAGCATGTCCGACATGATGGCGCCGCTCACGAACGTCGAGGAGCTCGACAAGCGCATCACCGACCTGCGCGCGGTCGAGCAGTGGCTGAAGCTCAACCTCGGGATGCTGCAGTCCGCGATCCAGGCGCTCGAGGTGCAGCGCGCGACGCTCGCGACGCTGCGCGCGTTCGGCGCGTTCGCGCAAACCTCGATGTCGGCCGCCGAGGAAGCCGCGGTCGCGGCGGCGAAGGCGGCCGCCGCGCCGCCCGACGAGGCGCCAGGCGCGGATGCGCCGCCGTCCGACGGCGACGCCGCCGCGCAGAACCCGGCGTTCGATCCGGCCGGCTGGTGGAACCTGCTGCAGGCGCAGTTCAGCCAGCTCGCGAACCTCGCGATGGCGCAGCCGGGCGAGTCGCCCGCCGCGCCGGCCGCCGCAGCGGCGGCCGCGCCCGATGCGGCCGAGCCGCCGGCCGCGCCGCGCAAGCCCGCCGCGA
>NZ_PTXL01000008.1 GCF_004343775.1 Burkholderia sp. SRS-46
CCCTTCGCCCGCCCCCTTATTTCCACCATGACCGCCACGCCCATCCCGCCCGACGCCGCGCCGATCCAGCCGCGCGACGCGGAACCGACCGAAGACAACATTCGCGCACTCGTCTACGCGTTCTACGACCGCGTGCGCGCCGATCCGCTGCTCGGCCCCGTGTTCGACGCCAAGCTGGCCGGCCGCTGGGACGACCACCTGCCGAAGATGGTGACGTTCTGGTCCAGCCTCGTGCTCGGCACCAAGGGCTACCGCGGCAATGTGCAGCAGGCGCACCAGCCGCTCGACGGCGTCGAGCCCGCGCATTTCAGCCGCTGGCTCACGCTGTTCCTGAACACGGTCGCCACGCGCTACACGCCGCCCGCGGCGGTTCGCTTCATGGAGCCGGCGTTGCGGATCGCGCAAAGCCTGCAGTTGAGCCGCTTCGGCTGGGATTACCAGATTCCGCCCGAGCAGCAGGCGCTGCTCGACGCCGTCGCGCCGCGCCGCCGCGACGCGGACGCCGCCGTCGGCCACCCGCCGGCGCGCCCGCGCGGCGAGCCGTTCCCGGCGAAGATCATCGGGCGCAGTTCGTCCGACGATTGAGCCGCGCTCAGCGCGGCGCGTTGCCCGATGCGACGCCCCAGCGCGCGAGCGCGGCGTCGTCGGTGCTGCGGGCGTCCACCCAGCGCTCGCCGTCGGGCGTCGTTTCCTTCTTCCAGAACGGCGCCTCGGTCTTCAGGTAGTCCATCACGAACTCGCACGACGCGAATGCGTCGCCGCGATGCGCGGCGACCGTCGCGACCAGCACGATCTGGTCGAGCGGATACAGCTTGCCGACGCGGTGCACGATCGCGACGTCGATGCCCGGCCAGCGCCGGCATGCGTCGTCGGCGATCGCGTCGAGCGCCTTCTCGGTCATCCCCGGATAGTGCTCGAGCTCCAGCGCGGCGACCGCGTCGCCGTCGTTCAGGTCGCGCACCGTGCCGACGAAGCACGCGATTGCGCCGATCTTCGGGTTGCGCGCCCGTAGCGCCGCGACCTCGGCGTTCAGATCGAAGTCTTCGGTCTGCACTCTCACCGTCGCCATCGCGCCCCCTTAGCCGCCCGTCACCGGCGGAAAAAACGCGACCTCGCAGCCGTCGGTGATCCGCGTAGCGGCATCGGTCATCTCGTGATTGCAGGCCATGCGCAGCGCGCGGCCTTCGGCGAGCGTGTCGGCCCATGCGCCGCCGCGCAGGCGCAGCCACGCGCGCACGTCACCGACGGTCGTCACGCCGTCCGGCACGTCGGCCTGTTCGTCGGCCACGCCCAGCGCCTCGCGCACGCTCGCAAAGAATTTCAGTTGAATCTTCATGTCAGGAAGCCGCCGGATTACGACAGCAGTTCGGAAAACGGAATGAAACGCACGGTCTCGCCCGCGCTGATCGCGTGGTGCGGCGGATTGTCGATCAGGCCGTCGCCCCAGACCGTCGACGTCAGCACCGCCGAACTCTGGTTCGGGAACAGGTCGAGGCCGCCCGCCGCGTTCACGCGCGCGCGCAGGAATTCGTTGCGCCGGTCGCCCTTGCCCTGCGAGAAGTCGGCACGCAGCGACAGCGCGCGCGGCGCGACATCGCGCACGCCGGACAGGCGAAGCAGGAACGGCCGGACGAACAGCAGGAACGTGACGAAGCTCGACACCGGGTTGCCGGGCAGCCCGATGAAATGCGCGTCGACGCGGCCGTCGCCACGCCGGATCGCGCCGAACGCGAGCGGCTTGCCGGGCTTCATCGCGATCTGCCACAGCGCGAGCCGCCCTTCGGCCTCGACCGCGGGCTTCACGTGGTCCTCGTCGCCGACCGACACGCCGCCGCTCGTCAGGATCACGTCGTGGTCGCGTGCGGCCTCGCGCAGCGTGTCGCGCGTCGCGGCGAGCGAATCGGGCACGATCCCGTAATCGGTCACGTGGCAGCCGAGCCGCTCGAGCAGCCCGCGCAGCGTGAAGCAGTTCGAGTTGTAGATCGCGCCCGGCTTGAGCGGCTCGCCGGGCATCGTCAGCTCGTCACCGGTGAAGAACACCGCGACCCGGATCCGCCGCGCGACCGACAACTGCGCGCAGCCGACCGACGCGGCCAGCCCGAGCGCCTGCGGCCCGAGCCGCGTGCCGGCCGGCAGGATCACCGCGCCGCGACGGATGTCCGCACCCTGCGCGGTGATCCATTCGCCGGCTTTCGGCGTATGCAGGATCTCGACCGCATCGCCGTCGAGTTCGGTCTGCTCCTGCATCACGACGGCATCGGCGCCGGGCGGCATCGTCGCGCCGGTGAAGATGCGCGCCGCCGTACCGGTGGCGAGCGGCGCGGCCGGATGGCCCGCCGGAATGCGCTGCGACACCGGCAGGCGCCGGTCGCCGTGCATCAGATCGGCCACGCGCACCGCATAGCCGTCCATCGCGCTGGTGTGCATCGGCGGCACGTCGAGCGGCGATTCGACGTCGGCGGCCAGCACGCGTCCGAGCGCGTCGAGGGTGGCGACGGATTCGGCGCCGGGCAGCGGCGCCGCGGCATCGAGCAGCGCGCCGAGCGCTTCGGCGGTCGACAGCATCGGCGCGCGCGGCGCCGCGGGATTCGGATTCGACATCGATTGAATCGGGGATCGTTGGGTGCAATACATCATTGTAGCGACGCCGCCGCGCGGGCGCGCGATATGGCGGGCATGCGGGAACTGTGATCGGCGCGAACGCGCGGCACTGGCACTTGTTTCGCGCGGCACGCGGCGACAGGTCCGGCGGCGGACCCGACGAGATGGGCGGCCGGGCCGGCGTGCGCCGCCAAGCAAAACGGCCGGAACCCCGATCCGTTCGACGAATCGGCGTTCCGGCCGTCCGGCGCTGCCGGGCGCACGGTCCGGCGGCGCGTCACGCGCCCGTATGCGCGGCGATGAAGTCCTTGACCTGTTGCGCGTCGGCCTTCACGACCTCGAAGCGCTGCGGCAGCGCCTCCAGCCCGTCGAACGCGGCCGGCCGCTCCGGCTCGCGATCGAGCGCTTCGCGGATCGTCTCGCCGAACTTGATCGGCTGCGCCGTCTCGAGCACCACCATCGGCACGCCCGCGTCGAGATGCTCGCGCGCGACCTTCACGCCGTCGGCGGTATGCGTATCGATCGTCGTCGCGTAGCGCGCGAACACGTCGCGGATCGTCGCGATCCGGTCCGTATGGTTGCTGCTGCCCGACACGAACCCGAATTCCGCGACACGCGCGAAATCGCCGCTCGCCGCCAGGTCGAAGCCGCCCTTCTCCTCGACGTCGCGGAACAGCTGCATCACGCGCGCCGGATCGCGGCCGAGCAGGTCGAACACGAAGCGCTCGAAGTTCGACGCCTTCGAGATGTCCATGCTCGGGCTGCTCGTGTGGTACGTGTTCTCGGCGCTGCGCACGCGATACGCGCCCGTGCGGAAGAACTCGTCGAGCACGTCGTTCTCGTTGGTCGCGACCACGAGCTTCGCGATCGGCAGGCCCATCATTCGCGCGATGTGGCCCGCGCACACGTTGCCGAAGTTGCCCGACGGCACCGTGAACGACACGTGCTCGTCGTTGCTCTTCGTCGCGGCGAAGTAGCCCTTGAAGTAGTAGACGACCTGCGCGACCACGCGCGCCCAGTTGATCGAGTTGACCGTGCCGATCTTGTGCTGCGCCTTGTACGCGTGATCGTTGGACACGGCCTTCACGATGTCCTGGCAGTCGTCGAACACGCCTTCGACCGCGAGGTTGAAGATGTTCGGATCCTGCAGGCTGAACATCTGGGCCGTCTGGAACGCGCTCATCTTCTTGTGCGGCGACAGCATGAACACGCGCACGCCGGCCTTGCCGCGCATCGCGTATTCGGCTGCGCTGCCGGTGTCGCCCGACGTCGCGCCGAGGATGTTCAGCGCTTCGCCGTGCTTCGCGAGCGTGTACTCGAACAGGTTGCCGAGCAGCTGCATCGCCATGTCCTTGAACGCGAGCGTCGGGCCGTTCGACAGTTCGAGCATCGAGATCGGCGCGCCGTTCTCGATGCCGAGCGTCTTCAGCGGCGTGATGTCGGCTGCGTTCTCGCCGTGGCGCGTATTGCTGTACACGTCGGCCGTATACGTGCGGCGCGTGATCTCGCGCAGATCTTCGGCCGGCACGTCGTCGCAGAACTTCGACAGGATCTCGAACGCGAGATCCGCATACGGCAGCGCGCGCCAGCGCGCGAGCTCGTCGGCGGACACCTTCGGGTACTCGGCCGGCAGGTAGAGCCCGCCGTCCTTCGCGAGACCGCCGAGCAGGATGTCGGAGAACGTGTGGCGCTCGCCGATGCCGGCGCCGCGCGTGGAGATGTAGTTCATGTGTTCCGCCTCAGTCCTCAGTTCAGCGCTTCCATGCGCAGCTTCGTCACCTTCGAGACGACCGTCGCGAGAGCCTCGATCCGCGCGATTGCCGCGTTCACGTTCTTTTCGATCGTGACGTGCGTGATCAGGATGATGTCGGTCTCGCCGTTCGCGTCGTCGACCTGCTCCGATTCCTTCTGCAGCAGCGCGTCGATCGAGATGCCCGAATCGGCGAGGATCCGCGTGATGTCGGCGAGCACGCCGGTCTGGTCGGCCACGCGCAGGCGCAGGTAGTAGCCGCTCGTCACTTCCTCGATCGGCAGGATCGGCGTGTTCGACAGGCTGTCCGGCTGGAACGCGAGATGCGGCACGCGATGCTCGGGGTCGGCCGTGTGCAGGCGCGTGACGTCGACGAGATCCGCGACCACCGCCGACGCGGTCGGCTCCGCGCCCGCGCCCTTGCCGTAGTACAGCGTGGTGCCGACCGCGTCGCCGTGCACGACCACCGCGTTCATCGCGCCCTCGACGTTCGCGAGCAGGCGCTTCTCGGGGATCAGCGTCGGGTGCACGCGCAGCTCGATGCCGCGCTCGGTGCGGCGCGTGATGCCGAGCAGCTTGATCCGGTAGCCGAGCTCTTCCGCGTAGCGGAGGTCGGTCGCGTCGAGCTTGCTGATGCCCTCGACGTACGCGCGATCGAACTGCACCGGCACGCCGAACGCGATCGCGCTCATGATCGTCGCCTTGTGCGCGGCGTCGACGCCCTCGATGTCGAAGGTCGGGTCGGCTTCCGCGTAGCCGAGCGCCTGCGCGGCCTTCAGCGCGGTCGCGAAATCGAGGCCGCGGTCGCGCATCTCCGACAGGATGTAGTTGGTCGTGCCGTTGATGATGCCGGCAATGTACTGGATGCGGTTCGCGGTCAGGCCTTCGCGCAGCGCCTTGATGATCGGGATGCCGCCCGCGACGGCCGCCTCGAACGCGACCATCACGCCCTTCTCGCGCGCGGCCTCGAAGATCTCGGTGCCGTGCACCGCGAGCAGCGCCTTGTTGGCGGTCACGACGTGCTTGCCGTTCGCGATCGCGCGCAGCACGAGCTCGCGCGCGATGCCCGTGCCGCCGATCATCTCGGCGATGATCGAAATCGACGGATCGTCGACCACCGAATTGAAATCATCGGTGATCTGCGCGCTGCCGGGCTCGCCGGCGAGTGCGGCCTGCGCCTTGGCGGGGCTGCGCACCGCGATGCGCGACACCTCGATGCCGCGCCCTGCGCGTCGCTTGATTTCTTCCTGGTTGCGGCGCAGCACCGTGAAGGTGCCGCTGCCCACCGTGCCGAAGCCCAACAGGCCAACTTTGATCGGTTCCATGCTGCGTTTGATCGATGAGTAAAAAGTGAATGGGTGGCGGGGTCTCGCCCGGCTCAGACCGAATGACGCTTGCGATAGCCGTCGAGGAAACGCGCGATCCGGTTGATCGAATCGGTCAGGTCGTCGAGGTTCGGCAGGAACACGACGCGGAAATGATCCGGCGTCGGCCAGTTGAAGCCCGTGCCCTGCACGAGCAGCACGCGCTCCTCGAGCAGCAGGTCGAGAATGAACTGCTGGTCGTTCTGGATCGGATAGAGCTTCGGGTCGAGCCGCGGGAACATGTAGAGCGCGGCCTGCGGCTTCACGCAGGTCACGCCCGGGATCGACGTGAGCATGTCGTACGCGAGCTCGCGCTGCTTGAACAGGCGGCCCGACGGCACGATCAGCTCGTTGATGCTCTGGTAGCCGCCGAGCGCCGTCTGGATCGCGAACTGCCCCGGCACGTTCGCGCACAGGCGCATCGACGACAGGATGCCGAGCCCCTCGAGGTAATCCTTCGCGCGCCGGCGGTTGTCGCCGCCGAGGCCCGACACGGCCATCCAGCCCGCGCGGTAGCCGCACGAGCGGTAGCTCTTCGACAGGCTGTTGAACGTGACGGTGATCACGTCCTCCGACAGCGCGCCCATCGACGTATGCTCGCGGCCGTCGTAGACGATCTTGTCGTAGACCTCGTCGGCGAACACGATCAGGCCGTGCTGGCGCGCGATCTCGAGCAGGTCGCGCAGCAATTCGTCGGAATAAAGCGCGCCCGTCGGGTTGTTCGGGTTGATCACGACGATCGCCTTCGTGTTCGGCGTGATCTTGCGGCGGATGTCGTCGAGATCGGGCATCCACGCGTTCTGCTCGTCGCACACGTAGTGCACCGGCGTGCCGCCCGACAGGCTGACCGCTGCCGTCCACAGCGGATAGTCGGGCGCCGGCAGCAGCACCTCGTCGCCGTCGTTCAGCAGCGCCTGGGTCGCCATCACGATCAGCTCGGACGCGCCGTTGCCGATGTAGATGTCGTCGAGTCCGACCCCGACCACGCCCTTTTCCTGCGTGTAATGCATCACCGCCTTGCGCGCCGAGAACACGCCCTTCGAATCGGAGTAGCCCGACGACGACGGCAGGTTGCGGATCATGTCCTGGATGATCTCGTCCGGCGCGTCGAAACCGAACGGCGCGAGGTTGCCGATGTTCAGCTTGATGATGCGATGGCCTTCTTCCTCGAGGCGCTTCGCGTGCTCGAGCACCGGGCCACGGATGTCGTAGCAGACGTTGAGCAGCTTGTTCGATTTCTGAATCGGTTTCACGGCGACACGGTTCCTGGATAATGCCTGGCGGCCTTTGGGGGGACGGAAATCGAAACTGGAGAGCGGCCGGTCTACGCGCGCTGTCTAGGCTGGACGATTGCAGCGGCCGGACGCGGCTTGTGGCGACGCACGACGCAATTGGCGCCCGGGGGCGGCCAAAAAGTTATAATTTAGCGGATTTTGGCCGACTTTCGCAATGCACCATAGCCGCGCCGGGCCCGCGCCGTCAGGCGCCCCGCGCTTGCGGCACGCGAAAATGGCCGCCCGGGCCGGGCGGTCCCGCCCTGGCGGCCCTATCGAATTCCCCTTTTGGAACCGCGGACATACTGATTTGAAACTGCACCAGGACACGAGCGGCGCGCTCAACACCATCACCGGCTATGGCCCCGATTACGTCGACATCAATCTCGAGCGTCACGAACAGAGCGTCATCGTGCTGCCCGGCGCGCCGGTGCAGGCGTGGCCCGTGTCGTCGTTCGACGCGCTCGCGCCCGAGCATTTCGCGGTGCTGCTCGAGCAGGCGCCGGAAGTCGTGATCTTCGGCAGCGGCGCCCGCCTGCGCTTTCCGCACCCGCGCCTGCTCTCGGCGCTCGCCGCGCGCCGCATCGGCGTCGAGACCATGGATTTCCAGGCCGCCTGCCGCACCTACAACATCCTGATGGCCGAGGGCCGCAAAGTCGCCGCCGCGCTCTTAATTGAACGTTAATCGTCGATCAGGTAAAACTCTCGCCGGCGAACCGGGTCCGATCCCCGGACCGGCGCGTGCCCCGTCGTAAGCCGCCGGCGGCACATCACAACAACCAACAGGCTGAAATTCCATGAACGATACGCCGTCGAGGCTACCGCTCAACCGCACCGCGCTCGTCCTCCTGATCCTCGCGCTCGCGGTCATCTGGTTCGTGCCGCTCGGCATGCGCCACCTGATTCCCAGCGACGAAGGCCGCTACGCCGAGATGGCGCGCGAGATGTTCGTCACCGGCGACTGGATCACGCCGCGCTACAACGGCTACAAGTACTTCGAGAAGCCGCCGCTGCAGACCTGGCTCAACGCGCTCACGTTCGCGTGGTTCGGCGTCGGCGAATGGCAGGCGCGCCTCTACACGGCGCTCGCGAGCTTCACGGGCGTGCTGCTCGTCGGCTTCACCGGCGCGCGCCTGTTCAACCCGCTGTCGGGCTTCCTCGCCGCCGTCGTGCTCGCGAGCGCGCCGTACTGGAACCTGATGGGCCACTTCAACGCGCTCGACATGGGCCTCGCGTTCTGGATGACGGCCACGCTGTGCGCGCTGCTGCTCGCGCAGCGCCCCGGGCTGCGCCCCGCCGCCGCGCGCGGCTGGATGTGGGCCTGCTGGGCCGCCATGGCGTTCGCGGTGCTGTCGAAGGGCCTCGTCGGCCTGATCCTGCCCGGCGCCGTGCTGGTGCTCTATACGGCGATCGCGCGCGACTGGGCGCTGTGGAAGCGCCTGTACCTCGTCAGCGGGCTCGTGATCTTCTTCGCGATCGTCACGCCGTGGTTCGTGCTGGTGCAGCAGCGCAACCCGGAATTCTTCAACTTCTTCTTCATCGTCCAGCAGTTCCGCCGCTACCTGACCCCGGAACAGAACCGCCCCGGCGCGTTCTATTACTTCGTGCCGGTGCTGCTGGTCGGCTTCCTGCCGTGGCTGTCGGTCGCGTGGCAGAGCGTGCGCCACGCGCTGCGCATGCCGCGCCAGCCGAACGGCTTCGCGCCGATGCTCGTGCTGCTGATCTGGAGCGCGTTCATCTTCCTGTTCTTCAGCGCGTCGCACTCGAAGCTGATCTCGTACGTGCTGCCGGTCGCGCCGGCGCTCGCGCTGGTGATCGGCGCGTACCTGCCGCTCGTCACGGCCGAGCGCTTCCGCCGCCATCTGCTCGGCTACCTCGTGTTCTTCGTCGTCGCGGCGTTCGGCATCATCTTCCTCGCGTACCAGGGCGACGCCCGCACGCCGAACGCGCAGTACCGCGCGTTCCAGATGTGGCTGTACGGGGGCTTGGCAATTGCGGCCGCGCTGACGCTTGCCGCCGCGTGGCTGAACCGCCATGCGCGCGCCGGCGTGACGGCGGCGATCACCGCGTTCGCCGCGGCGTGGCTCGCGTTCGGCACGATCGGCGGCACCGGCCACGACGAGTTCGGCCGCTACAGCTCGGGCGCGCTGCTCGCGCCCGCCGTGCGCGCCGAGCTCGCGAAGCTGCCGGCCGACACGCCGTTCTACTCGATCGAGATGCTCGATCACACGTTCCCGTTCTACGCCGGCCACACGACGATCATGGTCGCGCGCCAGGACGAGCTCTCGTTCGGCATCTCGGTCGAACCGGACAAGTGGATCCCGACCGTCGACCAGTGGATCGCACGCTGGAAGCAGGAGCGCTACGCGCTCGCGATCATGCCGCCGGGCCAGTACGACGCGCTCGTCAAGCAAGGCGTGCCGATGCGCGTGATCGCACGCGACAACCGCCGCGTGATCGTCGAAAAGCCGCAATCGTAAGGACGCCAACCCGTGAACCCGATCTCGTTCGTCTGCATCATCACCGGCGTCATGCTCAACGCGTGCGCGCAACTGCTGCTCAAGGCCGGCGTCAACGCCGTTGGACACTTCGAATTCAGCCGTGCGAACATCGTCCCCGTCGGCCTGAAGATCGCCACCCAGTTGCCGATCATCGGCGGCCTCGGCTGCTACGTGCTGAGCGTCGTCGTCTGGATCGTCGGGCTGTCGCGCGTCGACGTGTCGATCGCGTACCCGATGCTGTCGCTCGGCTACGTCGTCAACGCGTTCGCCGCGTGGTACCTGTTCGGCGAGGTGCTGTCCGTCCAGCGACTCGTCGGCATCGGCATCATCCTGGTCGGGGTGGCCGTGCTCGCGCGCAGTTGAGCGGCCCTGCCGGCCGGCCCGATTAAGCGGCCGCCTACAAAAAATCACGCTACGAAACCGACAACCGGTGTCTAATGCCGGTTTCGGACGATCGACCGACCCCTTTATTACACGCCATTACGAGTGAAGCGTTCATGAACCAGACTGCCGTTCCGTTCCTGCCGTTCACCCGCCCGGAAATCGACGAGGAAACCATCCAGGGTGTCGTCGAGGTGCTGCGCTCGGGCTGGATCACCACCGGCCCGCAGAACCAGCGGTTCGAAGCCGCGCTGTCCGAATACTGCGG
This sequence comes from Burkholderia sp. SRS-46, assembly GCF_004343775.1. Classification (GTDB taxonomy): domain Bacteria; phylum Pseudomonadota; class Gammaproteobacteria; order Burkholderiales; family Burkholderiaceae; genus Burkholderia. Next base: position 10,140 of record NZ_PTXL01000008.1, read on the forward strand.
CGGCCGCCCGGTGCGGGCGTTCAATTCGGGCACCTGCACGCTCGAGATCGGCCTGCGCATCGCCGGCGTCGGCCCGGGCGACGAGGTGATCACGTCGCCCGCGTCGTGGGTGTCGACCAGCAACGTGATCATCGAGACGGGCGCGACGCCGGTGTTCGCCGATATCGACCCGGTCACCCGCAACCTCGATCTCGACCTGCTCGAGAAGGCGATCACGCCGCGCACGAAGGCGATCATCCCGGTCTACCTGGCCGGCCTGCCGCTCGACCTGGACCGCCTGTACGCGATCGCCCGCGCGCACAACCTGCGCGTGATCGAGGATGCCGCGCAGGCGCTCGGCTCGACGTGGCGCGGCCAGCGCATCGGCGCGATCGGCGACATCGTGTCGTTCAGCTTCCACGCGAACAAGAACCTGACGACGATCGAGGGCGGCGCGCTCGTGCTCAACAACGAGGACGAGGCGACACTCGCGCAGAAATACCGGCTGCAGGGCATCACGCGCACCGGCTTCGACGGGATGGACTGCGACGTGCTCGGCGGCAAGTACAACCTGACCGACGTCGCCGCGCGCGTCGGCCTCGGCCAGCTGCCGCACCTCGAGCGCTTCACCGCGAAGCGCCATGCGCTCGCCCGTGCCTATTTCGCCGCCTTCGAGGGCGGCCCGGCCGCGCGACTCGGCCTCGGCCTGCCGCTCGCCGAATTCGAGCACGGCAACTGGCACATGTTCCTCGTCACGCTGCCGCTCGAGCGGCTGTCGATCACCCGCGGCGAGTTCATGGCGCAGATGAAGGAGCGCGGCATCGGCACCGGGATCCACTACCCGGCCATCCATCTTTTCACGCTGTACCGCGCGCGCGGCTTCAAGGAGGGCATGTTCCCCCACGCGGAACGGTACGGCGCGTCGACCGTCACGCTGCCCCTCTTCACGCAGATGACGGAAGACGACGTGCGTCGCGTCGTCGACGCCATCAACCAGATTTGCGAACAATACGGAAAGTAAGCCTACATGAGTCACCTTGAAGCACGCGCGGGGCATCCGGGCGCCGGACGTCCGGGCGCAGCCAACCCGGAAGTAACGGTCGTCATCCCCGTGTACAACGAGGAAGACGGCCTCGCCGCGCTTTTTGCACGACTGTATCCGGCGCTCGACGCGCTCGGTACGTCGTACGAAGTGATCCTGGTCAACGACGGCAGCCGCGATCGCTCGGCCGCCATGCTCGCGGACCAGTTCCACGTACGCCCCGACACGACGCGCGTCGTGCTGCTGAACGGCAACTACGGCCAGCACATGGCGATCCTCGCCGGCTTCGCGCAGTCGCGCGGCGAGATCGTCGTCACGCTCGATGCCGACCTGCAGAACCCGCCCGAGGAAATCGGCAAGCTGGTCGCGAAGATGCACGAGGGCTACGACTACGTCGGCTCGATCCGCCAGCAGCGCCAGGACAGCCTGTGGCGGCGCAAGGCGTCGGCCGCGATGAACCGGCTGCGCGAACGCATCACGCGCATCAAGATGACCGACCAGGGCTGCATGCTGCGCGCGTACAGCCGCCGCATCATCGACACGATCAACGTGTGCGGCGAGGTCAACACGTTCATCCCGGCGCTCGCGTACACGTTCGCGCAGAAGCCGACCGAAGTCGAGGTCGCGCACGAGGAGCGCTTCGCGGGCGAATCGAAGTATTCGCTGTACAGCCTGATCCGCCTGAACTTCGACCTCGTGACCGGCTTCTCGGTCGTGCCGCTGCAATGGCTGTCGTTCATCGGCGTGATCCTGTCGCTCGGCTCCGCCGCGCTGTTCGTGCTGCTGCTCGTGCGGCGCTTCATCGTCGGCGCGGAAGTGCAAGGCGTGTTCACGCTGTTCGCGATCACGTTCTTCCTGCTCGGCGTGATCATCTTCGCGCTCGGCCTGCTCGGCGAATACATCGGCCGCATCTACCAGCAGGTGCGCGCGCGCCCGCGCTACCTGATCCAGACCGTGCTCGAGCGGCACGGCAACGTGCAGGACGCGCCGGCGGGCGAAAGCCGGCAGGAGGTCGCGCGATGAAACCGCGCGCCGTCGTCTTCGCGTATCACAACGTCGGCGTGCGCTGCCTGCAGGTGCTGCTCGCGCGCGGCGTCGACGTCGCGCTCGTCGTCACCCACGAGGACAACCCGAGCGAGAACATCTGGTTCGGCAGCGTCGCGTCGGTCGCCGCCGCGCACGGCATCCCGGTCGTCACGCCGGCCGATCCGGCCGACCCGGCGCTGCGCCGCGCGCTCGCCGATGCGCGGCCGGACTTCATCTTCTCGTTCTATTACCGGCACATGCTGCCGGTCGACCTGCTCGCCGTCGCGCCGCGCGGCGCGTACAACATGCACGGGTCGCTGCTGCCGAAATACCGGGGTCGGGTTCCGACCAACTGGGCGGTGCTCAACGGCGAGACCGAAACCGGCGCGACGCTGCACGAAATGGCCGCGAAGCCCGATGCCGGCGCGATCATCGGCCAGACCGCCGTGCCGATCCTGCCCGACGACACCGCCGCGCAGGTGTTCGACAAGGTCACGGTGGCCGCCGAGCAGACGCTCTGGCGCGTGCTGCCCGCGCTGCTCGCGGGCGAGGCGCCGCACCTGCCGAACGATCTCGCGGCCGGCAGCTACTACGGCGGACGCAAGCCCGAGGACGGCCGGGTCGACTGGTCGAAGCCCGCCGCCGAGGTCTACAACCTGGTCCGCGCGGTCGCGCCCCCGTATCCGGGCGCGTTCACCGACCTGCACGACACGCGCTTCGTCGTCGCGCGCGCCCGCCTTGCGGCCCCCGGCAGCCCGGCTGCCGCCGCGGCGGCGGATTTGCCGCCTGGCCTGCACGTAAGCGATAATGCGCTGTTCGGCGTTTGCGGCGATAGCCGCGCCATATCCATTCTCGAGCTGTGGCGGCAGCGCGACGGCAGCGAAACCATCGTGTCGCCCGCGGAATTCGCGCAGTTCATTCATTCTTCGCGTCATTCATGAAAGCAAAAAAAGTCCTGATCCTGGGTGTGAACGGCTTCATCGGCCATCACCTGTCGAAGCGCATTCTTGAGACCACCGATTGGGAAGTGTTCGGCATGGACATGCAGACCGATCGGCTTGGCGATCTCGTCAACCACGAGCGGATGCATTTCTTCGAAGGCGACATCACGATCAACAAGGAGTGGGTCGAGTATCACGTGAAGAAGTGCGACGTGATCCTGCCGCTCGTCGCGATCGCGACGCCCGCGACCTACGTCCAGCAGCCGCTGCGCGTGTTCGAGCTCGACTTCGAGGCGAACCTGCCGATCGTCCGCTCGGCCGTGAAGTACGGCAAGCACCTCGTGTTCCCGTCGACCTCCGAGGTCTACGGCATGTGCGCCGACGAGCAGTTCGACCCGGACAACTCCGCCCTCACCTACGGCCCGATCAACAAGCCGCGCTGGATCTACGCGTGCTCGAAGCAGCTGATGGACCGCGTGATCTGGGGCTACGGGATGGAAGGCCTGAACTTCACGCTGTTCCGCCCGTTCAACTGGATCGGCCCGGGCCTCGACTCGATCTACACGCCGAAGGAAGGCAGCTCGCGCGTGGTCACGCAGTTCCTCGGCCACATCGTGCGCGGCGAGAACATCAGCCTCGTCGACGGCGGCTCGCAGAAGCGCGCGTTCACCGACATCGACGACGGCATCAGCGCGCTGATGAAGATCATCGACAACCCGAACGGCATCGCGTCGGGCAAGATCTACAACATCGGGAATCCGAAGAATAATTTCTCGGTCCGCGAACTCGCGCACAAGATGCTCGAGCTGGCCGCCGAATTCCCGGAGTACGCCGACTCGGCGAAGAACGTGCAGCTCGTCGAAACGACGTCCGGCGCGTACTACGGCAACGGCTACCAGGACGTGCAGAACCGCGTGCCGAAGATCGACAACACGATGCAGGAGCTCGGCTGGGCACCGCAATCGACGTTCGACGACGCGCTGCGCAAGATCTTCGAGGCGTACCGCGGCCACGTCGCCGACGCGCGCGCACTCGTCGAGCAGCAAGGCTGACGGGACGTTCGCTTGGCTCGCATCGTCCTCAAGATCGACGTCGACACGCTGCGCGGCACGCGCGAGGGTGTGCCGAACCTCGCGCGCATCTTCGACCGCTTCAGCGCGCGCGCGACCTTCCTCTTCAGCCTCGGGCCCGACCATACCGGCTGGGCGCTGCGGCGCGTGTTCCGCCCCGGGTTCCTGAAGAAGGTGTCGCGCACGTCGGTGGTCGAGCATTACGGCGTGAAGCAGCTGATGTACGGCGTGCTGCTGCCGGGCCCCGACATCGGCCGCCGCGCGATCGCCGACATGCGCGCGATCCACGAGGCCGGGTTCGAGTGCGGGATCCACACGTGGGATCACGTGTACTGGCAGGACAACGTGCGCGAGCGCGACCGCGACTGGACCGCACGTGAAATGCAGAAGAGCCACGCGCGCTTCGTCGAGATCTTCGGCGCGCCGCCGGCCACGCACGGCGCGGCCGGCTGGCAGATGAACGACGCGGCGTTCGAGCAGATCGACGCATGGGGCATGCGCTATGCGTCCGACGGCCGCGGCCATTCGCCGTACCTGCCCGTCGTCGGCGGCCGCACGCTCACGCACGTGCAGATGCCGACCACGCTGCCGACGCTCGACGAGGTGCTCGGCGTCGACGGCATCGACACGCACAACGTCGCCGCGCATATTCTCAAGTTCACCGAAACCAATCCGCACGACCAGGTGTTCACGCTGCATGCGGAACTGGAAGGCCAGAAGCTCGCGCCAGTGTTCGAGCAGCTGCTCGCCGGCTGGCGCGCGCAGGGCCATACGTTCGCGACGATGGGCGACTATCACGCGACGCTGGACCGCGACACGCTGCCATCGTACCCTGTCACGTGGGGCGAAATTCCGGGCCGCTCCGGCGAGCTGATCGTCCAGCCAGACTGATCCGCACGCGGGCAGGCGCCTGACGCGCCCGCCCCTGCGGCGCGGCCACCGCCGCGCCGCCCGCCATGCACGGCCGTACCCGCGCCGTCGCACATGCGCCCTCTGATAACAACAGGAGAAACACGTGTCCGTCGAAGTTGACCGTCAAGTTCCCGATTTCACCGCACCCGCTACCGGCGGCGACCTGTCGCTGTCCGACCTGCGGGGCAAGAAGGTCGTGCTGTACTTCTATCCGAAGGACAACACGCCCGGCTGCACGACCGAGGGGCTGCAGTTCCGCGATCTCTATCCGAAGTTCAAGAAGGCCGGCGCGGAAATCGTCGGCGTGTCGCGCGACAGCCTGCGCTCGCATGACAATTTCAAGGCAAAGCTCGAGCTGCCTTTCGCATTGGTTTCCGATGGCGACGAAGCGCTGTGCACGCTGTTCGATGTCATCAAGATGAAGAAGATGTATGGCAAGGAAGTGCGCGGAATCGAGCGCTCGACGTTCCTGATCGACGCCGACGGCGTGCTGCGTCAGGCATGGCGCGGGATCAAGGTGCCGGGCCATGTGGACGACGTGCTAAGTGCTGTACAAGCGCTTTGAGGCGCGTTATATTGGGCCGCAATGAATGCCAGTTCGTCCCATATTTCTCGTAGCTGCGCCGGTGCTCGTAGCAATGCTTTCCGGCATCTGACGCGCATCACGACGGTATCAGCCGAGCCGCTTGCTCCGGTCGACGGGGCAGCGGCTTTTTTTATGGACTGCGCGCCGGCACTCGGTCCGGCCCTTCACCCCGTCAAGGAGCTGATCGACACTTAGGCGAACCGGCGAAACGAATTTCATGTGCGCCACCGCGCGCAAACTGCATGCGTCGCCGTCACGAAGCAGGATGCGATCAGCGGCGCATGCCATGCGACACGATTCCTCCCGAGGGACACCATGCCTTTGCCTACCCCCCCCAGCAAGCTCGGCAGCCTGCTGCCGCCCGACGAATACAAGGCGAAAGCGCGACCCGCGAAAGCCGCGAAGAAATCCGCCGAAGGGGACGTTTCCACAGCCGGTGAATATGGCCCGGCCAGCGTGGCCCAACCGATGACCGAAGCCGCGAACACCGCTGCGCCGTTGCGCGCGATCGCGTCCTCGCAGGAAACCGCGAGCGCGCCTGCGCGCACGCGCAAGACCAAGCAGACGGCCGCCTTGCTGCAGCCGATGCCGGCCCCCGCCGAGCCGGCTGCGCCGGTCGCGCGCGCGGAGAAACCCACCGCCGCGAAACCGGCCGCCGCACCCGTGCGCGAAGCCGGCGCCGCGACGAAATCGCGCGGCCGCAAAGCCGCTGAAACCGAGATGCAGAAGCTGTTCGTGCTCGACACGAACGTGCTGATGCACGACCCGAGCAGCCTCTTCCGCTTCGAGGAACACGACGTCTATCTGCCGATGATGACGCTCGAGGAACTCGACAACCACAAGAAGGGGATGTCCGAAGTCGCACGCAATGCGCGCCAGGTGAGCCGCACGCTCGACGCGCTGGTTGCCGACGCGGGCCCGATCACGAACGGCATTCCGCTGTCGCGCCTCGGCAGCCGCGAGGCGCTCGGCCGCCTGTACTTCCAGACGACGCTCACCCACATTCCGCCCGTCGAAGGCCTGCCGGAAGGCAAGGCCGACAACCAGATCCTCGGTGTCGTGCGCGCGCTGCAGCGCGACCGGCCGGATCGCCAGGTCGTGCTGGTGTCGAAAGACATCAACATGCGCATCAAGGCGCATGCGCTCGGCCTGCCCGCCGAAGACTACTTCAACGACCAGGTGCTCGAGGACAAGGATCTCCTCTACACCGGCGTGCGCGAGCTGCCGCAGGATTTCTGGACCAAGCACGCGAAGGGCATGGAAAGCTGGCAGGACACGAAGACGGGCACCACGTACTACCGTGTGACGGGCCCGCTCGTCGCGTCGATGCTCGTCAACGAGTTCGCCTATCTCGAGCCGCAGAACGGCGAGCCGACGTTCCATGCGATCGTCCGCGAACTGAACGGCAAGACGGCGCTGCTGCAGACGCTGCGCGACTACAGCCATCACAAGAACAACGTGTGGGGCATCACCGCGCGCAACCGCGAGCAGAACTTCGCGCTGAACCTGCTGATGAACCCGGAGATCGACTTCGTCACGCTGCTCGGCCAGGCCGGCACCGGCAAGACGCTCGTCGCGCTCGCGGCAGGCCTCGCGCAAGTGCTCGACGACAAGCGCTACAACGAGATCATCGTGACGCGCGCGACCGTCCCGGTCGGCGAGGACATCGGTTTCCTGCCCGGCACCGAGGAAGAGAAGATGCAGCCGTGGATGGGCGCATTCGACGACAACCTCGAAGTCCTGCAGAAAACCGACGACGCGGCCGGCGAATGGGGCCGCGCCGCGACACAGGAGCTGATCCGCTCGCGCCTGAAGGTCAAGAGCATGAACTTCATGCGCGGCCGCACGTTCGTCGACAAGTATCTGATCATCGACGAGGCGCAGAACCTGACGCCGAAGCAGATGAAGACGCTCGTCACGCGCGCGGGCCCCGGCACGAAGATCGTCTGCCTCGGCAACATCGCGCAGATCGACACGCCGTACCTGACGGAAGGCAGCTCTGGCCTCACCTACGTCGTCGACCGCTTCAAGGGCTGGGGCCACAGCGGCCACGTGACCCTCGCGCGCGGCGAACGCTCGCGGCTCGCCGACTACGCGTCGGACATCCTGTGACGCAATAACGCGACATGCCGGCCCATCCGGGCCGGCTGCCGACGCCGAACGGCGCTCCCGCAACGGAGCGCCGTTTTTATTTGGGGTCGAAATCAATCGCGATTCGCGTGGCGCAAGCCGCACATTTGCACGCGAAACTTCAAGTAAATTCTCAGGAATGGTTGCCTAAGCCCCGTGGGAGCGACTACCATCGGGTCTGTCTGTTGTCATACGATAGGTGAGCGCATCGCGTTCGCCCACCCCGCCCGTGATGCTTCGAATCTGGCTTCCCGTCGCCGTCGTCTCGCTGCTTGCGGCCTGTTCCAGCGTGCCGCCGCAGTCGTCACGCCCGTCGGGCATGACGATCACCACGCCCCGCGCGTTTCCGCCGCCCGCCAATTTCCCGAAATTCGTCGACCATAGCGTCGGCCAGGAAGAAATCTCGATCCAGGCGATGAGCCTCGTCGGGGTGCCCTATCGCTGGGGCGGCAACACGCCGGACAGCGGCTTCGATTGCAGCGGGCTCGTGCGCTACGTGATCGGCCGCGCGGCCGACGTGAACCTGCCACGCACGACCGCCGACATGAGCGGCCACGGCATGTCGATCGACCCCGACCAGGTCGCGCCGGGCGACCTGATCTTCTTCAACACGACCGGCCGGCCGCATTCGCATGTCGGCATCTACGTCGGCAAGCTGCGCTTCGTCAATGCGCCGTCGACGGGCGGCACCGTGCGGCTCGACTACCTGACGAACCCCTACTGGGCGAAGCGCTTCGACGGGATCCGCCGCGTCGCGCCGCCGAAGGCGAAGCCGACGCCGTTCGATGCGCCGACCTATGAAGCGCAGCGCGACGTGCCGCCGCGCGCGCAGCCGGCCGCGCCGGCGCCTGTCGTGACGGCCGCAGTGCCGCGCCAGCCCGCTTATGCGGCCGTGCAGCCCTCGCCGGCGCCGATTGCGCCTGTCATGGCAACCGCACCGGCCATGGCGGCCGCAGCACCCGCCCCGGCCGCACCCGCCGATCCGTACGAACCGCCGCCGCCGCGCATGGCAGCGGCCCAGCAGCAGGCGGTATCCGTCGTCGAAACGGCAAACGCGGCCCCGCCCACCAGCGCACCGGAAGCCGGCACGACGATCCCGACGACTGCGCTGACGGCCGCCGAGGCCGCCGCATTCGACGCGGAACCGCCGCCCGCGGCCGCACCCCGTCAGGCGCGCGTCGCCCAGCCTGACGCCGTGCAGGTGATGCGCGCGTCGACGCAGTCCGCGCCCGTCAGTGCCCGCTCGGGCACGACCGATGATCCGATTGCACGGTTCGCGAACGGAAGTTACTGATTCGCGCGGCGCGGGCACCGCCCGATTGCGCCGCGCGCTCGTGGACATCGGCATATCGAGCGGCATGCGGTCGCCTGAACAACCCGCTCGTGAATGGCGGCCTCACCGCCTATCGCCGCTCCGCCTATCCTCGGCTCCGCGCCACGCGCTCAGCTCAGGCGCGAAAAACGCTCATCCGCCCCGCCCACCCGGCAACCCGCGCACGCCTGACGGCATCGCAGCCCGCCCAAACAAAAAGCGCCGCAGCCTGTCGGCATGCGGCGCTTTCGGCATCGAAGCGTCGATCGGTCGCGATCAGAAGATCTGGTGGCCAACCCACCAGCCGCCCGCCGCGAACAGCGCGGACGCGGGCAGCGTCAGCACCCACGCCCAGACGATGTTGCCGGCGACGCCCCAGCGCACGGCCGACAGCTTCTGCGTCGCACCGACACCGACGATCGCGCCGGTAATCGTGTGCGTCGTCGACACCGGGATGCCGAGCCACGACGCGATAAACAGCGTCATCGCGCCGCCCGTCTCCGCGCAGAAGCCGCCAACCGGCTTCAGCTTGGTGATCTTCTGGCCCATCGTGCGCACGATCCGCCAGCCACCGAACAGCGTACCAAGGCCCATCGACAGGTAGCACGCACCGATCACCCACGCCGGCGGCGCATCGGCCGTGGCCGACGCGTAGCCGCTCGCGATCAGCAGCATCCAGATGATGCCGATCGTCTTCTGCGCGTCATTGCCGCCGTGGCCGAGGCTGTACAGCCCGGCCGAGAACAGCTGCAGCCGGCGGAAGCGGCGGTCGACCTTGCTCGGCGCGGTGCGGAAATACAGCCACGACACACCGAGCATGAACAGCGAGCCGAGGATGAAACCGAGCAGCGGCGAAATGAAGATGAACGCAATCGTCTTCATCAGCCCGTCGATGTTGAGCGACCCCCACCCCGACTTGGCGAGCGCCGAACCGACCAGGCCGCCGATCAGCGCGTGCGACGAACTCGACGGAATCCCGTAGTACCAGGTAATGATGTTCCAGCCGATCGCGCCGACGAGTGCGCCGAAGATCACGTAGTGGTCGACGATCGCGGGATCGATCGTGCCTTTGCCGACGGTCTGCGCCACCTTCAGGTGGAAGATGAAATATGCGATGACGTTGAACGCGGCGGCAAACGCCACCGCCTGCTGCGGCTTCAGCACCCCGGTGGACACGACGGTGGCGATCGAGTTCGCCGCGTCGTGGAAGCCGTTCATGAAGTCGAATACGAGCGCGACGAGCACCAGCGCCGCGACCATCCATAGGGCAAGTTGTATCGAATGCATCGTGTTCCGCTCAGGCGTTTTCCAGCACGATGCCTTCGATGATGTTCGCGACGTCCTCGCACTTGTCGGTGATCTCTTCGAGCAGCTCGTAGATCGCCTTCAGCTTGATGAGCGTCTTCACGTCGTCCTCTTCGCGGAACAGCTTCGACATCGCCGCGCGCAGCACGCGATCCGCCTCCGACTCCCAACGATCGATCTCCTCGCACGCCTTGAGGATCTGCGCCGACTGCTTCATGTCGGACAGCAGCGCGACGGCCTGCTGCACGTGCTGCGCCGCCTGCGTGACGATGTGCGCGAGCTGGCTCGCCTCCGACGTCACGGCCTGCACGTCGTACAGCGACACGGCGGTCGCGACGTCCTCCATCAGGTCGAGGATGTCGTCCATCGTCGTGATCAGCTTGTGGATCTCGTCGCGATCGAGCGGCGTGATGAAGGTCTTGTGCAGCAGATCGATCGCTTCGTGCGTCAGCTTGTCAGCCGCTTTCTCGGCCGACTGCACGTTTTGCTTGTGAATCTCGGCGTCGGCGAGATTGTCGATCAGCAGTTCGAGCTCGCGGCCACCGGAAACGATGTACTTCGCGTGCGCATTGAAGATTTCGAAGAACTTGCCCTCGGTGGGCATGAATCGACCGAACATGGGATTCCTGAGAGATTGTCAGACTACTGTCACGAAAACGGGCGACATTGTACCGTTTTCGGTCGCGACGCGACGCGCGCATATGCGCGCGCCGGGATTGGATACAACGCTTGGCGAAATAGGGGTTTACATCCGGCGTTACTCGCCGTAGAAGTTTTGCGCTCCCGCAAAGTTGTCGAACTTCGTGTATTGCCCCAGGAACGTGAGCCGAACGGGGCCGATCGGGCCGTTACGCTGCTTGCCGATGATGATTTCGGCCGTGCCCTTGTCCGGACTGTCCGGATTGTAGACTTCATCGCGGTAAATGAACAGGATCACGTCCGCATCCTGTTCGATTGCACCCGATTCGCGCAGGTCCGACATCACCGGACGCTTGTTCGGACGCTGTTCGAGGCCGCGGTTCAGCTGCGACAGCGCGATCACCGGTACGTCGAGCTCCTTCGCCAGGCTCTTCAGCGAACGGGAAATTTCCGAGATTTCGGTCGCGCGGTTCTCGCCCTGCGACGAGCCCGACATCAGCTGCAGGTAGTCGACGATGATCAGGCCGAGCTTGCCGCACTGGCGGGCGAGCCGGCGTGCGCGCGAGCGCAGTTCCATCGGGTTCAGGCCACCCGTCTCGTCGATGAACAGCTGCGCCTCGCTCATCTTCTGCACCGCGTGGGTCAGCTTCGGCCAATCCTCGTCGCTCAGGCGCCCGGTTCGCATCCGGTGCTGGTCGAGCCGGCCGACCGAGCCGAGCATACGCATCACGAGCTGCGTGCCCGGCATTTCCATCGAGAACACCGCGACCGGCAGGCCGTACTCCACTGCGACGTATTCGCCGATGTTCATCGAGAACGCGGTCTTGCCCATCGACGGACGGCCCGCGACGATGATCAGCTCGCCGCCGTGCATGCCCGACGTCATCCGATCGAGATCGACGAAGCCCGTCGGCGTACCCGTCACGTCGCTCGGGTTCTCAGTGTGATATAGCGTGTCGATGCGCTCGACGACCTGCGTGAGCAGCGGGCCGATCTCGAGGAAGCCCTGGTTGCCGCGCGCGCCGTCTTCGGCGATCGAGAACACCTTCGATTCCGCCTCGTCGAGCAACTGGCGGACTTCCTTGCCCTGCGGGTTGAACGCATCGGCGGAAATCTCGTCGGCCACCGACACGAGCCGGCGCAGCACTGCGCGGTCGCGCACGATCTCCGCATAGCGGCGGATGTTCGCCGCGCTCGGCGTGTTCTGCGCGAGCGCGTTCAGATACGCGAGCCCGCCGACGTCGTCGGCCTTGCCCGACGTCGTCAGCGCTTCGTACACGGTCACCACGTCGGCCGGGCGCGTCGACGCGATCAGGCGGCCGATATGTTCGTAGATGATCCGGTGGTCGTAGCGATAGAAATCGCCTTGCGACAGAAAATCGGCAATCCGGTCCCACGCCGCGTTGTCGAGCAACAGGCCGCCCAGCACCGACTGCTCGGCTTCGACCGAGTGCGGCGGGACTTTCAGCGATTCGATTTGATGATCTTGCGGCGCGTTCATGGGTTGGGATTATCGCGAATTGAGCGCAGTGACGCCAGAGCCGGCCCGGCGCCCGGACAACAAAAAAGGCAGGCCCCGGTTACCCGGGCGCCTGCCCTTCATCCGGGCGGCGGGAGCCGCCCGGCAATGCTTCGTGTCGCTTACGCGTGGTCGCCGATCACGTTGACCGTGACGTCGACGACGACGTCCGTGTGCAGCGCGACCTGAACGCCGTGCTCGCCGATCATCTTCAGCGGGCCTTCCGGCAGGCGCACTTGCGCCTTCTCGACGTCGTAGCCTGCCTTCTTCAGCAGTTCCGCGATATCGCCGTTCGTGACCGAGCCGAACAGACGGCCGTCCACGCCCGACTTCTGCGTGATTTCGAACGACTGGCCGTTCAGCTTCTCGCCGACTGCCTGCGAAGCTGCCAGCTTTTCAGCGGCAACCTTCTCGAGCTCTGCGCGGCGCACTTCGAATTCAGCGATCGCTTCCTTCGTCGCGCGGCGTGCCTTGCGGTTCGGGATCAGGAAGTTGCGTGCGTAACCGTCCTTGACCTTGACGATATCGCCCAGGTTGCCCAGATTGGCGACTTTTTCCAACAGAATGATTTGCATTCGAATTCTCCTTATTGCGTCGCCTGATTACGCCTTGTGCTGATCGGTGTACGGCAGCAGCGCGAGGAAACGCGCACGCTTGATTGCCGTATCCAGCTGACGCTGATAGTGCGCCTTCGTACCCGTCAGGCGAGCCGGCGTGATCTTGCCGTTTTCGCCGATGAAGTCCTTCAGCGTTTCCGTGTCCTTGTAGTCGATCTGCTCGACGCCTGCGGCCGTGAAACGGCAGAACTTCTTGCGCTTGAAGAGCGGGTTTTGTTGCTGACGACGCTTGTCGAATTTCTTACCAGTCGGGCGGGGCATGTTCAGTCCTTTCCAATGTCCTGCAATGCTGTGATGTGAAACACCAAGGTTCTCGCGTTGCGGCTCTTCTTCGCCAGGAAGCCCGTGAACAGCGTCTCGACGCCCATTTCACGGCTTTCCAGCCCGCCGCTCGCCTCACCGGCCGCCACCGCCTCGATCGTCATTTCGACCTGACGGCGAATGCCTGCTTCGACGACTTCCGTACGGTGGTGCAACGTGGCGCTTGCGATCGGAACGCCGGCGGGGGTGTACCGCACCGGTGCGCGTTCAACGACGCTCGCCGTCAATTGCAACCTGTTCACGTGAGTCGCGCGCTCCTTGGTAGCTTAAATAACTACGAGCTTAAGCCTGCGCTTCGGTCGGCTGAGCAGCAGCCGCCTTCTTGGCTTCTTCGCGCTGAACTTCCTTCATCATCGGCGACGGGCCGGTTTCGGCCTTCTTCATCTTGACGATGAGGTGGCGCAGCACGGCGTCGTTGAACTTGAACGCGTGTTCGAGTTCGTCGAGCGTCGTCTGGTCGCACTCGATGTTCATGCAGACGTAGTGAGCCTTCGCGAGTTTCTCGATCATGTAGGCCAGCTGGCGACGGCCCCAGTCCTCGACACGGTGGATCTGACCGCCGTGCGACGTGATCGTGGTCTTGTAACGCTCGATCATCGCGGGCACTTGCTCGCTTTGATCGGGGTGCACGATGAATACGATTTCGTAATGACGCATTACACACTCCTTGTGGATTGAAGCCACCCGGGCGTCTGAACCGGTGTGGCAAGTGAGAAGCCGAAGATTCTAACCCGGATATGGGTCACGTGCAAGGTTCATGCACGATTCGCCGCGCGAATCAGCCGTATTTTCAACGACTTGAGCCCGGGCGGACGGCTTCGGCGGCCAGGCGCGGCGTTCACGACCTCGCGGATCCCCGCGGGGTCGGATCTCATGCCGCGCCGTCACTCGGTGCGCCGCGCGGCGAGACGCGTGTTCAGGGTCGCCTTGAACGCCGCGAGCGCCGACGGCTCGGCGTCGGTCACCGCCCACCACGTCATGCCGGCCGCGTCCCAGCGATCGAGCGCATAGCCCTGCGACACGGTCGCGTACGGCGCCGCCTGCCCGCCCTCCCCGGACGGGCGCACGTACACGTCGATCACGTGCTGCCGGTAGCGGTAGACCAGCACCGCGACGCGGCGCTGCCCGACGTAGTCGAGCCGCCCGCCCGCGAGCGGGAAACCGCTCGCGGCCAGATCCTCGACCGGCGGCGCATAGTCGAGCCGCCCGTTGAACCACGGCTTGACCGTGTGGCGGTCGGTCGAGATCACGTCGATGTCGCGCGCCGACAGTCCGGCGCGCACATGGCTCGCGACGAGTTCGTCGACCGTGCGGTCCGTCGCCGCGCGGTGCGCGGACAGCGTCAGCCCCGCGCCCGCGGCGAGCGCGATCGCAAGCGCGACACCCCAGCCGAGGCCCGGCAGCGCGGCCGCGCGCGGCCCCGGCCGGGCGGCTTGCGGGCCGCGCGCGGCGCCCCGCAGGCCAAGCCGCTCGAACCAGCGCGGCCCGCGCGCCGCCGCACGGGGCGCGTCCTCTGCCGCCGGCAGCCCGGCGAGAATGCGTGCGCGCAGCGCGTCCGGCGCGCGGTGGTATTCGGCCTGTCGGACCGCCTGGCTCAGCGCGACGATCCGGTCGCGCTCGCGCCGGCACGCGTCGCACGTGTCGACGTGCCGCTGGATCCGCAGCGCATCGGGCGCCGGCAGTTCGCGGTCGACGTCCGCGCCGAGCAGGTCACGCGCTTCGTTACAGTCCATCGATGGCCTCCGATGCCGTTCCGGCCGCCGGTGCGCCGCCCGCCGCAGTGCCCGCCGGCGGCGCTGCCGCGCGGGCCCCGTCTCGCTGCCCGACGCCGTGCGCGCCGCCGAGCAGCGCAGCGAGCCGGCGGCGGCCGCGCGCGAGCCGCGACATCACGGTGCCGACCGGCACGTCCGCGATCGCCGCGATCTCGCGGTAGCTCAAATCCTCCATTTCACGCAGCACGAGCACTTCCCGATATTCCGTCGGCAGTTTCGCAAGCGCGGCGTTCACGAGCCGGACGTCCTCGCCGCGCAGCAGCTGCGCGAGCGGATCCTCCGCCGCCGGATGCCAGTCGTCGGGCGAATCCGGGCTGTCGAGCGCGTCCGGCGCCGCGACCTCGTGCGCATGGGTGCGCCGCCGCCACTCCGTGTACCAGGTGTGGCGCACGATCGTCAGCAGCCACGGCCGCGCATTGTCGCCACGGCACGCGTCGACGAAGCGCAGCGCGCGCACGCACGCCTCCTGGACGACATCCTCCGCGTCGCTCGCGTTGCCGCTCAACCAGCGCGCGAGGTTGTACGCGGCATCCAGGTGCGGCAGCACCAGCGCGCGAAAGCGCTCGCCGCGCGCCGCCGCGTCCGCCGCCGCCCGTTCGTCGACCGTCCGGCCGGATTGCCCCACGTCGCCTCCTGTTGGTCCATGCGGCCGCAGCCGCCTTTCGTCCCGGCGTGCAGCGCCCGGACAGGCCGACATTACGCGCGCGGTCGAGGATCCTTACCGCCCGTGGATCGAGTTTATTCCCGCCGAATGCGCGCGGAGACGAAAAATAATCCGGGAATGGCGGCCGTGCGCCGCCGGTATCACCGGCATGCCCGTCACCACCATGCCAAGGAGCCGCCGTGCCGTACGCTCTCCCGTTCCCGAAACACCCGGCGGCGCGCCCGGCCTGCCGCACCCGCCGGCACGCGGCTCGCATTCGCTCGGCCGTGACCGGTCGCGGCAACGCAGACGCCGCGCCATCCTCGCCTATGGCGTGCTGCTCCAGTAGCCGGGGCGCGCGTACGCGTCGCGCAGGTAGTCGATGAAATAGCGCACGCGCGCCGGCACGTAGCGCTGCTGCGGATACACGGCGAGGATGTCGTAGTCGGGCAGCGCGTATTCGTCGAGCACGGTCTCGAGCTCGCCCGTCTCGAGCTGCGCGGCGATCTCCCAGGTCGAGCGCCAGCCGAGCCCGAGCCCTTCCGACGCCCAGCGGTGCAGCAGCTCGCCGTCGTTGCAGTCGAGACTGCCGGTCACGCGCATCGTCGCGATCTTGCCGTGGCGCTGGAAATACCAGCCGCGGTTCTGGCCGCCCTGCAGGTTGAACGCGAGGCAGTTGTGCTTCAGCAGATCGTCGAGCGTCTTCGGGCGGCCGTGCCGCCGGAAGTAGTCCGGCGTGCCGCACACCACGCGCCGGTTCGACGCGAGCTTCACCGCGACGAAATTCGGATCGACCGCGCCGCCGATCCGGATCGACAGGTCGTAGCCCTCGCGCACGAGGTCGACGACGCGGTCGGTCAGGTTGAACGACAGCTGCATGTCCGGCTTGTCGGCGAGAAAGCCCGGCGCGTGCGGTGCGACGTGCTTGCGACCGAACGCGGCCGGCGCCGACACGATCAGGTGGCCGCTCACCGAACGCCGCCCGGCGGCCAGTTCGTTCTCGGCCTGGTCCCATTCGGCGAGCAGCCCCCGGCAGCGCTCGAGGAACGCCGCGCCCTCCTCGCTGACGACCAGGCGCCGCGTCGAGCGGTACATCAGCTTCACGCCGAGACGCTTCTCCAGCGCGTCGATGCGCCGCCCGAGCACCACCGGCGACACGCCCTCCTCGAGCGCGGCCGCCGCGAGGCTGCCCGCGTCCGCGACCCGCACGAATGTCTCGATCTGCTTGAAGCGGTCCATCCCGTGTCTCCTGTGTCGGCCCGAGTGGGCGCTTCAGCGCTGACTCGGGCCCCATGCAACGCGCATGACGGCCGTGACGGCCCGGCGAGGCCCGGCACACCGTCATTCCATACTTTTAGTTTCGAAAAAAGCGACTCCGGCGGATCTTATCAAACCTTTGATGCATCCCTAAAGTGTCTCCAACAGACCGTTTCGCAAGATCCGCAACATTCAAGGAGACATTCATGGCCAAGATGAGAGCCGTTGACGCCGCCGTGCTCGTGCTCGAGAAGGAAGGCATCCAGACCGCGTTCGGCGTGCCGGGCGCCGCGATCAACCCGTTCTACTCCGCGATGCGCAAGTCGGGCGGCATCAGCCACGTGCTGGCCCGCCACGTCGAGGGCGCGTCGCACATGGCCGAAGGCTATACGCGTGCCGCGCCGGGCAACATCGGCGTGTGCATCGGCACGTCGGGCCCCGCCGGCACCGACATGATCACCGGCCTCTACTCGGCATCGGCCGACTCGATTCCGATCCTCGCGATCACCGGCCAGGCGCCGCGCGCACGCCTGTACAAGGAAGACTTCCAGGCCGTCGACATCGAGTCGATCGCCAAGCCCGTCACCAAGTGGGCCGTCACCGTGCGCGAGCCGGCGCTCGTGCCGCGCGTGTTCCAGCAGGCATTCCACCTGATGCGCTCGGGCCGCCCGGGCCCGGTGCTGGTCGACCTGCCGATCGACGTGCAGCTCGCCGAGATCGAATTCGACATCGACACCTACGAACCGCTGCCGGTCTACAAGCCTGCTGCCACCCGCGCGCAGATCGAGAAGGCGCTCGCGATGCTCAACGACGCGGACAAGCCGCTGATCGTGTCGGGCGGCGGCGTGCTCAACGCGGCGGCCGAGGACCTGCTCGTCACGTTCGCCGAAACGATCGGCGTGCCGGTGATCCCGACGCTGATGTCGTGGGGCGCGATTCCCGACGACCATCCGCTGATGGCCGGCATGGTCGGCCTGCAGACGTCGCACCGCTACGGCAACGCGACGATGCTCGCCGCCGACTTCGTGCTCGGCATCGGCAACCGCTGGGCGAACCGCCACACGGGCAGCATCGACGTGTACACGAAGGGCCGCAAGTTCGTGCACGTCGACATCGAACCGACCCAGATCGGCCGGGTGTTCGGCCCGGATCTCGGCATCGTGTCCGACGCGAAGGCCGCGCTCGAACTGTTCGTTGCCGTCGCACAGGAATGGAAGGCCGCCGGCAAGCTGAAGGATCGCAGCGCATGGGTGGCCGAGTGCCAGCAGCGCAAGGGCGCGATGCAGCGCAAGACGCACTTCGACAACGTGCCGGTCAAGCCGCAGCGCGTGTACGAAGAGATGAACAAGGTGTTCGGCCGGGACACGTGCTACGTGAGCACGATCGGCCTGTCGCAGATCGCGGCCGCGCAGTTCCTGCACGTGTTCAAGGCGCGCAACTGGATCAACTGCGGCCAGGCGGGCCCGCTCGGCTGGACGATCCCCGCCGCGCTCGGCGTGCGTGCGGCCGATCCGAGCCGCCCGATCGTCGCGCTGTCCGGCGACTACGACTTCCAGTTCATGATCGAGGAGCTGGCGGCCGGTGCGCAGTTCAAGCTGCCGTACGTGCATGTCGTGGTCAACAACTCGTACCTCGGGCTGATCCGCCAGGCGCAGCGCGCGTTCGACATGGACTACTGCGTGCAGCTCGCGTTCGACAACGTCAACGCGCCGGAACTGAACGGCTATGGCGTGGACCACGTGGCGGTGGCCGAAGGCCTCGGCTGCAAGGCGCTGCGCGTGTTCAAGCCGGAAGAGATCGAGCCGGCGCTGCGTCAGGCGCAAACGCTCGCGGAGGAGTTCAGCGTGCCGGTGGTCGTCGAAGTGATCCTCGAGCGCGTGACCAACATTTCGATGGGCACCGAGATCGACGCGATCAACGAGTTCGAGGAGCTCGCCGAGAAGGCCGAACACGCGCCGACCGCGATCTCGCTGCTCGACTGACCCGCCACCTCCTTTTGACTGACCGACCGAAGAGGCTTAGCTCATGCCGAAGTTTGCTGCAAACCTGACCATGCTGTTCAACGAAGTGCCGTTCCTCGACCGCTTCAAGGCGGCCGCGGACGCGGGCTTCGACGCCGTCGAGTTCCTGTTCCCGTACCCGTTCGCGAAGGAGGAACTCGCCGAGCGGCTCGAGACGCACCGCCTGCGCCTGGTGCTGCACAACCTGCCCGCCGGCAACTGGGATCAGGGCGAGCGCGGCATCGCGTGCCTGCCCGACCGGGTCGGCGAATTCCAGGAAGGCGTCGGCCGCGCGATCGAGTACGCGAAGGCGCTGAAGGTGCCGCAGCTGAACTGCCTGGTGGGGATTCCGTCGGCGAGCACGCCGCGCGACACGACCTTCGTGACGATCGTCGACAACCTGCGCTTCGCCGCCGCCGCGCTCAAGCGCGAAGGCATCCGCCTGCTGGTCGAGCCGTGCAACAGCTTCGACATCCCGGGCTTCGCGCTGAACCGCTCGTCCGAAGGGCTCGACGTGATCCGCGCGGTCGGCTCGGACAACCTGTTCCTGCAGTACGACATCTATCACATGCAGCGCATGGAAGGCGACCTGGCCGCGACGATCGAACGCAACCTCGCGTCGATCGGGCACATCCAGCTCGCGGACAACCCGGGCCGCAACGAGCCGGGCACGGGCGAGATCAACTACGCGTTCCTGTTCGCGCTGCTCGACCGGCTCGGCTATGCCGGCCACGTCGGCTGCGAATACAAGCCTCGCACCACCACGACGGAAGGCCTCGGCTGGCTGCAGAGCGTCGCCGGCTGCGCGCCGGGCTCGGCGCACCGCGCCGCCTGAGCACCGCCCTTTTCCGTCATCGCCCTATAGGAGACTTTCACATGGCAACCATCGGTTTCATCGGCCTCGGCATCATGGGCGCACACATGGCGCGCAACCTGCTCAAGGGCGACCATCAGCTCGTCGTGAACGGCGCGTTCCCGATCCCGGATGACCTGCGCGCCAGCGCGAAGGTCGTCGCGAACTCGACCGAAGTCGCGCAGAACGCCGACATCATCATCGCGATGGTGCCGGACACGCCCGACGTGCGTAACGTGCTGTTCGCCGACGACGGCGTTGCGAAGGGCCTCACGGCCGGCAAGCTGGTGATCGACATGAGCTCGATTTCGCCGCTCGACACGCAGGAATTCGCGAAGCAGATCAACGCGCTCGGCTGCGACTACCTCGACGCGCCGGTGTCCGGCGGCGAAGTCGGCGCGCGCGAAGCGACGCTGACGATCATGGTCGGCGGCCCGGAGAAGGCATTCGAGCGCGCGAAGCCGCTGTTCGAGAAGATGGGCAAGAACATCACGCTCGTCGGCGACAACGGCGCGGGCCAGACCTGCAAGGTCGCGAACCAGATCATCGTCGCGCTGAACATCGAGGCCGTCGGCGAGGCGCTGCTGTTCGCCGCCCGCTCGGGCGCGGATCCGGAGCGCGTGCGCCAGGCGCTGATGGGCGGCTTCGCGGCATCGCGCATCCTCGAAGTGCACGGCGCGCGCATGACGAAGCGCACCTTCGATCCGGGCTTCCGCATCGAGCTGCACCAGAAGGACCTGAACCTCGCGCTCGACGGCGCGCGCAAGCTCGGCCTCGCGCTGCCGCACACCGCGAGCGCCCAGCAATTGTTCAGCGTGTGCGCATCGCACGGCGGCAAGGCATGGGATCACTCGGCGCTCGTGCGCGCCCTCGAGATCATGTCGAACTTCGAGATCGCGCAACCGGCGGCATAAGGCAGCATGCCGCCCGCTCCCGCGGGCGGCGCATCTCTCAAGCGCATGCCGTGTCACGGCTGCGCATCGATGCGCGTCGAAGGCGCGCATCACGGTGGGGCGCCCCGTCGCGCACGGCAGTCGCGTGCGCGACGGGGCGAAAACGCCGCTCTGGGCTGAGAGCGGCGAGGTGGGGTCCGCAGCGGCACCCGGCGACGCCGGGGAAGCCTTGGTCGGTCAGACGTCGTCGTCGGGTGTCCGTCTGTCGGATTTCACGCCTTACACTTCTTTACGATCGCGCGCGCGATATTTCATGCAATTGACGCCGCGACCGCCTACACTTTCGCCACGCCTTTCGAGAAAACCGCCGCGCTCGCGTTCACGCCCAGCGCGGTGTTTTTTTCGCCACTTCACGGCGCGTCTTCTTTTCAACCACCTAGGGAGTGCAACGATGGGTCTTCTTTCGTTTATCAAAGAGGCGGGTGAAAAACTGCTGGGTCACGCCGACGCGCAAGCCGCGGAAGACCCGAATGCCGCCAACCAGACCGCGGCCGATGCGATCAAGCATTACATCGACACACAGGGCCTCGACACGTCGAACCTGACGGTTGCGTTCGACGGCGCGTCGCGCACCGTGACGCTGTCGGGCAGCGTCGCCGATCTCGACACGAAGGCGAAGGTCAAGGTCGCGGCCGGCAACGTCCAGGGCGTGGCGGGCGTCAACGACGACGATCTCCAGCCGGACGATCCGGAAGTCCAGTATCACGACGTCGTGTCCGGCGACAACCTGTGGAAGATCGCCGAGAAGTACTACGGCGACGGCACCAAGAACACCGTGATCTTCGAAGCGAACAAGCCGATGCTGTCGAGCCCCGATCGCATCTATCCGGGCCAGAAACTCGTGATTCCGCCGCAGTCCTGAACGCCCACGCAGGATCGTCGAACGCAAAAGGCAGGCCGTCGGCCTGCCTTTTTTGCATGGGCGCCGGGCGCGCGGTGCGATCAGCAGGTGTCGAACAGGCGCTGCACGTCGCCGCGCGCATGTATCCCGTTTGCCAGCGCGAGCATCAACAGCACGCGCGCCTTGTACGGGTTCAGCGAACCCGCGCTCACGAAGCCGAGCGCATCGTCGCAGGCGGCGCCGTTGTGCATCACGTGTCCCGAGCCGACGCGCGACGCGCGCGCGACGACGACGCCCTGCTTCACCGCATCGCCGAGCGCCGCCTGCAGCGTCGCGTGGATCGAGCCGTTGCCGGTGCCCGCGACCACGAGCCCGCGCACGCCGGCCGCGACGAGCGCATCGACCGCGGTGCGCGTGACACCGGCATAGCTGGCAACAACCTCGACCGCCGGCCAGTCATTACGCATCGCCAGTTGCGAATCGCGCGGGCGCGTCGCGCGGCGCGCGAACTCGACACGGCCGTCCTGCACCCAGCCAAGTGCGCCGAGTTCCGGCGATTGAAACGCATCGACCGCATAGGTGCTCGTCTTCACGACGTCGCGCGCGCCATGGATCCGGTTGTTGAACGCGACCAGCACGCCCTGCCCGCGCGCGGCCGGATGCGCGGCAACCGTCACCGCGTTGAGCAGGTTCAGCGGGCCGTCGGACGACAGCGCGGTGGCCGGGCGCATCGCCGCGGTCAGCACGACCGGCTTGTCGCCCTGCACCGTCAGGTGCAGCGCGTAGGCCGTTTCCTCGAGCGTGTCGGTGCCGTGCGTGATCACGATGCCGTCGATCGCGTCGTCGGCCATCAGCGCGGCGATGCGCGCGGCGAGCGTGTTCCACAGCGGCAGCGCGAGATCCTTGCTGTCGATGCTGGCGACCTGCTCGGCGTCGACGCGCGCGACCGACGCGAGCGCCGGCACCGCGTCGAGCAGGAAATTCACGCCCAGCGCGCCGGCCTGGTAGCCGGCCGTGCTGGCCGCGTCGGGCGCGGCCCCGGCGATGGTGCCGCCGGTGGCGAGCACGGCGATGCGCGGCAGCGCCTGCGACGAAGGAGAAGCGGGATTCGGAGTATTCATGGGCGCGATTGTAATGGCTCGCGCCGCGCGGCGCGGCCCGGCGCATGCGCGTCATGGTTTGTCCTGATCGCCCGGCCGCGTTCGCCGTCAACGCGACGTGCGTCCGCCACGTTATAAGAAGTGCCGTTTCGGTGTTTTCACATTGATTTGCCAAAATCGAAGCGCGCGGCACGATGCGTCCCCGCCGGGTGCCCGCGTCGCGACGGCGTCAATCAAACGCAATTCACCCCATGGGAGTGTCAAATGAAAATCCAATCGCTCGTGGCCGCACTGCTCGTCGGCGGCATGCTGGCTTCCCCCGCTTTCGCGCAGAACAGCCAGCAGGACAAGATGAAGGCCTGTAACACCCAGGCTGCCGGCAAGACGGGCGACGCACGCAAGGCATTCATGAAGGATTGCCTGTCGGCGAAACCGGCGAAGGCGATGTCGCAGCAGGACAAGATGAAGGCCTGCAACAAGGACGCCGCCGGCAAGAAGGGCGACGAACGCAAGACGTTCATGAAGAGCTGCCTGAGCGCCCAGCCGGCCGCCTGATTCCGCCCGCGCCTGCAACGATGCCGCGCACCGTTTCGACGGGCGCGGCATTTTTGTTGTGGGTTGCAGGCGCACCGGCGACCGGCCGCGCCACCCGCCACGGATACCGGATATACGGTGCGGCAATTCGCCGCGTTTTCTTCTATGATGGCTGCAACGCGGCCCATCCAAGCATAAGAAGCGCCATCGGGCCGTCCTCGACAAGGACGCGCGCGCCGCGTCAAACGGAGGCTTGGATGGCATGGAGACAACACCGCTGGTTCCGCCGCTGGCTGATCGTGATCGTGTTCTGGGCCGTGCCCGTCGCGATCGTCGCCGTGCGCGAGATCCGCGAGGAAATGGCCTACAACAAGGCGGACCTGCAGCTCGCGCTGACCACCTGGCAGCTCACCGACGCGCAGCGCGCAGCCGGCGCCGCCGCGCGTTGCCACGGCGAGCCTGACGAAGCGCGCGCGGCCGGCTGCCCCGCCGACGTACTCGCTGCCAATGCCCCCCGCCAGCAGGCCGCGCGCGACTTTTACGTGGTGCGCCGCAACACGCTCGCGAGCTACCTGTGGCACGCATTCGTCGGCTACTGGGTGGTGCCGGCCGCGTTCCTGTTCGCCTGCGGCGTCGTCATCGCGCTGATCCGCCGCGCGCTGCGACGGCCGCCGATCAAGCCGCCCGTGACGCATTGACGCGCGCCTGCGGCGCGTCGTCCCCCTGGCTCCCCTGCCCGCTGCATGCGGCACGCGTTGCGTTGGCGTGCCGTGAGATGCATTCACGATTTGACGCTTTTCCGCTTCCGAATGGAAAGCGCGTGTAATCCGCTGTGATATAACTTCCGACGTGATCCGCCCCCAAGCGGAAGTCACGCAACATCACCGATGGAGAACAACGATGCAAAAACGGAATCTCGTGCTGAAAGCCGCCGCCGCGCTCATCGTCGGTAGCCTCGCGCTCACCGGTTGCACCACCACCCCTGACAAGCCCGACAACGCCGCGACCAATGCGTCGAAGCGCCAGGCGATCGATTCGAGCGTCGATGCGACGCTGTCGCGCCTGTATGCCACGGTCAAGGGCTCGCGTGAGCTCGTCGCGAAATCGCGCGGCGTGCTGGTGTTCCCCGACGTGATCCAGGCCGGCTTCATCGTCGGCGGCCAGACCGGCAACGGCTCGCTGCGCGTCGGCGGCGAGACGATCGGCTACTACAACACGTCGTCGCTGTCGGTCGGCCTGCAGGCCGGCGCGCAGTCGAAGGCGATCGTGTTCCTGTTCATGACGCAGGAGGCGCTCGACGAATTCCGCAAGTCGGAAGGCTGGGCCGCCGGCGCCGGCGCATCGGTCGCGCTCGTGAAGGTCGGCGCGAACGGCGCGATCGACACGACCACGGCCACCGCGCCGGTGCAGGTCATCGTGCTGACGAACGCGGGCCTGATGGGAGACGTGTCGATCAACGGCACGAAGGTCACCAAGCTGAAGATCTGACGCCTGCCGCCCGCGCGCCGCGCGGGCCACGATGCGCAAACGGCGATGCCCTCGCGGGCATCGCCGTTTTTTTGCGCGTGCGCGGGCCGCGCGGGGCCGCTCAGGTGGTCGAGTCGATCACCTTGAAGCGCGCGCGCTTCTGCGCGCGGATCACCGACTGGTAGACGTCGACGTACTGCTGCGCCATCCGCCGCGACGTGAAGCGTTCCTCGAAGCGCTGCCGCACCCGCGCGCGCGGCAGCAGGTGCAGCCGGTTGACGGCCGCGACCGCGCTGATCTCATCCTCGACGATGAAGCCCGACACGCCCTCGTCGAGCACCTCCGGCACCGACCCGCGGTTGAACGCGATCACCGGCGTGCCGCACGCCATCGCCTCGATCATCACGAGGCCGAACGGCTCCGGCCAGTCGATCGGGAACAGCAGCGCATGCGCGCCCGACAGGAATTCCGCCTTCTGGTGATCCGCGATCTCGCCGACGTACTCGACGTGCGGCAGCGCGAACAGCGGCTTGATCTCGCGCTCGAAATACTCCTGGTCCGCCGCATCGATCTTCGCGGCGACCTTGATCGGCAGCCCGCACTGCTGCGCGATGCGGATCGCGGTGTCGACGCGCTTTTCCGGCGAGATGCGGCCGAGGAACGCGAGATAGCGCGGCTCGACCGGCTGCGGCGTATACAGCGACTCGGGCAGCCCGTGATAGACCGTCGTCAGCCATTTCGCCTGCGGCAGCGGCTGGCGCTGCGCGTTCGAGATCGAGATCACCGGCGCGGTGTTGAAGGTATCGAACACCGGCTGCTGCTCGGGCAGGTCGAGCCGGCCGTGCAGCGTCGTCACGTAGGGCGTTTCCTGCCGGTTGAAGACCGAGAACGAGTAGTAGTCCATGTGGAAATGGAGGACGTCGAAATCCTTCGCGCGGCGCGCGACCGTTTCCATCAGCAGCATGTGGGGCGCGATCCGGTCGCGGATCGACAGATCGAGCCGCAGCGCGCGCGGCCACACGGGTTCGAGCTTCGCGCGCGTCGTCGAATCGCCGCTCGCGAACAGCGTCACGTCGTGACCGAGATCGACGAGCGCCTCGGTGATGTAGGACACGACGCGCTCCGTGCCGCCGTACAGTTTCGGCGGCACCGATTCGGTCAGCGGGGCGATCTGGGCAATTCTCATGATCCACGTCTCCAGTGGGCCGGCGCGTCTCCGGCCGAATATCTCATTATTGGCGATCCGGTGGCACGGCACCGGCCGTCTTGCATTTTATGGGTGTTGTTACAGACCGGATACATTCCGGCGCGCGGCCCGCCGCACGTCAGCGCGACGGCCACTTCCACGGGGGCAGATCGCGCGTATCGGCGTCCACCAGCCCGGTCGCGCCGAGCTGCTTGTCGAGCACCAGCGATTCGCAGCCAGCCTCGCGCTCCAGCGTCGCGATCAGCCGCGCCGCGTGCGACACGACGATCACCTGCGAATGCCGCGCCGCCTGCGCGATCAGGCGGCCGAGCGCGGGCAGCAGGTCCGGGTGCAGGCTCGTTTCCGGTTCGTTCAGCACCATCAGCGCGGGCGGCCGCGGCGTCAGCAACGCCGCCGCCAGCAGCAGGTAGCGCAGCGTGCCGTCCGACAGCTCGGCGGCCGCCAGCGGCCGCAGCAGTCCCGGCTGGCGCATCAGCACCTCGAAGCGGCCGCGGCTGCCCGGGTTGTCGATCTCGACCGCGGCGCCGGGAAAGGCGTCGTCGATCGCCGCGTCGAGCGCCGCGCCGTCGCCGATCTCGCGGATCGTCTGCAGCGCGGCGGCGAGATCGGCGCCGTCGTCGGCCAGCACCGGCGTGTGGGTGCCGATGTGCGACTGCCGGGCGGGCGCCTGCGCGTCGGTGCGGAAATGGTCGTAGAAGCGCCACGAGCGGATCCGCTCGCGCACCGCGATCATCTCCGGCGCGCCGGTCGGATCGGCGAACTCCGTCATCATGCTGTCGAAGCTCGCGACCGGCTGCGGAACGGTCTGCCAGTCGCCCGACGCGGCGCGCGCGCGGATCTGCGCGCCCTGCCGGTCGACCAGCAGCGTCGACGGGCGCAGCAGCGGGCCACCCCAGATGCATTCGCGCTTGATCACGGGGTCGAGCGAGAACTGCGAACTGCTCGGCGTCGGCAGGCCGAGATCGATTGCGTAGCCGAAATCGTCGCTGGCGAAGCCCAGCTTCAGGCTCACGGGCCCCTTGCGCACCGTGCCCGTCACCGGCATGTCGCCGTCCAGCATCGCGCGCGAGAAGCGCTCGGGGCCGGCCCACAGCGTCGACGGCAGCCCGCCCTCGCGGGCCAGCGACGGAATCACGCGGCCCTGCGCGGTATCGGCCAGCAGCCGCAGCGCGCGGTACACGCTCGACTTGCCGCTGCCGTTCGGCCCCGTCACGACGTTCAGCGCCGCGAGCGGCACGATCAGCTCGCGCAGCGAGCGGTAGTTGGCGATGGCGAGCGTGTGGAGTGCCGGCATGGATCGGTTCGGGTCAGCGGCCGTCGGCGGCCTGCGGATCGGCTGCGGTGTTCGCCGCCGTGCTGGCGGCCGGCGCCCGCTCGTGCGGACGTTCGGGGTTCGGCGCGTCGGGCGCCGACGCGTGCGGAAACAGCTCGGTGCGGCTGCGCGGCAGGCACTGCGGATAATGCGCGTGGAGATAGGCGATCAGCCCTTCGCGCACGTGGCAGCGCAGGTCGAAGCACCGCGACGAATCGGCCGCGCTGACGAGCGCCCGCAGCTGCATCGTGCGCTCGGTCGCGTCGGTCACCTGCAGCACCTGCACGCGGCCGTCCCATTCGGGCGCGGCGTGCACGAGGCGCGCGAGCTCCTCGCGCAGCGGCGCGAGCGGCGTGCGGTAATCGACGGACAGGAACACCGTGCCGATGATCTCCGAGCTGTTGCGCGTCCAGTTCGCGAACGGGTTCTCGATGAACCACTGCAGCGGCACGACGAGGCGCCGCTGGTCCCACAGACGCACCGACACGTAGGTGCCGGTGATCTCCTCGATACGCCCCCACTCGCCCTGGATCACGACCACGTCGTCGAGCCGGATCGGCTGCGTCAGCGCGATCTGCAGGCCGGCGATCAGGTTGCCGAGCACCGGGCGCGCGGCGATGCCGGCGACGAGGCCCGCGACCCCGGCCGACGCGAGCAGGCTTGCGCCGACCTGGCGCACGTTCGGGAAGGTCATCAGCGCGGCGCCGGTGCCGACGATCACGATCAGCACCATCACGGTGCGGGACAGCACGCGCGCCTGCGTGTGGATGCGGCGTGCCTGGAGGTTGTCGGCGGCATCCATCGGATGCGCCTCGATGATCGCCTCGCCGACCGCCGCCACGAGCCGCACCAGCAGCCAGGTCAGCGCCACGATCGTGCCGACGGCCGCGGCGGTGCGCATCCCGCGCACGAACGGCATGCCTTCGTCGGCCTGCAACCACACGAATTCGAGCGCGAGCAGCGCGAGCGTGACGAGCGACGGCCGGTCGATGTAGCGCAGCACCACGCGCAGTATCGGATACGGGCTCGCGATGCGCTTGACGATGCGCGCGCCGATCCGGTGCGCGGCCGTGCCGACCAGCACGACGACGGCCGACACGATCAGCGTGCCGAGCCACGAATGCAATGGCGCATCGGCGATGCGCTGCAGTTCCTCGATTGAAATCATCGACGCCCGAGCTTCTTCGGTTAAGGAGGCGCGCGCGCCTCGTCCTGGATGCATCGGCGACAGCCCGGGCGCGGCGCCCGCCCGGGCATGGCTTCAGGTCAGTTGCCGCCCCTGCAGGGAAACGCCTTGCCGAGGCCGAGCGACACCGCGGTGCTCGCGTTGTAGTCGGCCAGCTTCGGATTTTCCGCGATGTACTTGCGCACCGCGTCGGTCATCTGCTGTGCGCGGATGTCCGGCGGCAGGCAGAAATACTGGCCGACGCGCGGCCCGGTCGTGCCGCCGATCGCGTCGATGGTGTTGTAGACGCCGTCGGCGGCGCCCTCGATGTAGGCCGCGCACGACGCCCGCGACTTGACGTCCGTCTTCGCGCACAGCCGGTCGAGATCGCCGCCCGTGAAGGCTGCCGCCGTCAACGGCACGGCGAACGCCGCGGCACAAAACATAGCCCGCAACATGGTGTTCCTTATGTCAATGCGGCCCGAGACCGCCCGCTGCAACGCCCCGGCGCCGCCGGCCGCGCCCGGCCGGCCCGCCGAAAACCGTTATTTTGCACTCTTTTGCGCGTCCGCCGGCGACGAGGCGCCGACGCGCTCGGTGCGCTTGCTCAGGATCTCCGTCGCGTCCGGCGCCTTGTAGTGCTTCGCGAATTCGAGCGCGGTCAGGCCGAGCTGGTTCTTCACCTGCGGATCGGCGCCCTGGTCGAGCAGCAGGTTGACCGTCGACGCGTGGTTGCCGCGCGCCGCCATCATCAGCGGCGTCGTGCCGTTCGGCGCCGCGGTGTCGATGTAGGCGTCGTGATCGAGCAGCACCTTGACGACCGCATCCTGGCCGTTGGTGGCCGCGTAGTGCAGCGGCGCCCAGCCCTTCTTGCTGACTTCCGCGCCCTTGTCGATCAGCAGCTTCACGAGCCCGACGTCGCCGTTCAGCGACGCGAGCATCAGCGCGTTCTCGCCCGCCTTGTCTTCCTTCTCGAGGTCGATCTTCGGCGCCGCGACGAGCGCCGCCGCGACCTTGTCGGATTTCTCGCGCGCGGCGATCACGAGCAGCGGATCGCCGTTCGGCGCGAGCGTGTTCGGATCGAGGCCGTTCTTCAGCTGCTTGCCGATGTCGGCGATGTCGTCGAACTTGACCGCCTTGACGAGCGCGTCGAGCGATTCCGCGTGCGCGCCGACGGCCGCGAACAGCCCGCCCGCGACGAGTGCGGCGGCGACGAGCGCACGTTTCGGCAGATGGTTGATCGGCTGGGTCATTGTTGTGGGCTCCTTCCCCTGGGTTGTCGGCTGCGTCGCGCCGCCGTCAGCGGGCAATCTTGAACAGCCGGAAAAAGTTCTGCGTGGTCGCGTCGGCCAGCGCCTCGACGGCGAGGCCGCGCTCGGACGCGATAAAGCGTCCGACATGGCTGACGTAAGCAGGTTCATTCGGCTTGCCGCGATACGGCACCGGCGCGAGGTACGGCGAATCGGTCTCGATCAGCAGCCGGTCGAGCGGCACGCGGCGCGCGACGTCCTGCACGTCGGTCGCGTTCTTGAACGTGACGATCCCCGACAGCGAGATGTGGAAGTTCTGCGCGAGCGCCTGCTCGGCAACCGGCCACGGCTCGGTGAAGCAGTGCATCACGCCGCCCGGCACCTCGGCGCGTTCCTCGGCCATGATCCGCAGCGTGTCCTCCGACGACGACCGCGTGTGGATGATCAGCGGCTTCATCGTCGCGTGCGCGGCGCGGATGTGCGTGCGGAACCGCTCGCGCTGCCACTCCATGTCGGCAATCGAGCGGCCTTCGAGCCGGTAGTAGTCGAGGCCCGTCTCGCCGATCGCGACGACCTTCGGGTGCGCGGCCAGCTCGACCAGCTCGGCGAGCGTCGGCTCCCGCGCGTCCTCGTGATCGGGATGGACACCGACCGACGCGTACACGTTGTCGTGCGCATCCGCGATCGCGAGCACGTCCGGCAAGGTCTCGAAGTCGACCGACACGCACAGCGCGTGCGTGACGTCGTGCGTGCGCATGTTCTCGAGCACGGCCGGCAGGCGGTCGGCGAGACCCTTGAAATTGATGTGGCAATGAGAATCGACGAACATCGTGTTTCCTGAATACGGTTGAGCAGCGGCCGGCTAGGCGCCCGTTGCGCGGCCGTCCAGCCGCTTCCCGACGATCACGAGATCGCGCTCGACACCGTCGAGCACGGCCACGCGCGGCAGATGCCCCCACCGCTCGAAGCCGAAGCGCGCGAACAGCTTCAGGCTCGCTTCGTTGTGGCCGAAGATGAAGCCGAGCGCCGTGTCGACGCCGAACTCGGGCGCGCGCGCGAGCGCCGTTTCGAGCAGCCGCGTGCCGAGCCCCTTGCCGCGCGCCGCCTCGTCGAGATAGATGCTGATCTCGGCGGTGTGACGGTACGCGGGCCGGCCGTAGAAATCCGAGTAGCTGAGCCACGCGATCACGCGCCCGGCCTCCTCGACCACCCACAGCGGCCGCGTGCGCGGGCCGTGCGCGTCGAACCACGCGCGCCGGCTGTCGACGCTCACTGGCTCGAGATCGGCCGTGACCTGCCGCGACGCGACCGTCGAGTTGTAGATCGCGACGATCGCCGGCAAATCGGCCTCGGTCGCATCACGATAGAAATCGGTCATCGCACGTTCACCCGGACTTCAACCCCAACAATCGATCCTGCGTTCACGCGAACATGTCCCGGTAGCCGAGAAACAGTTCCTCGAAGACCAGCCGCGCGTTGAGCGGATGGTTCTCGACCATGCGCTGGCGCGTCACGGCCTTCATGAAGCGCGCGAACGCGTTCGCATCGAGCGCGCCTGCGCAGCGCGCGAGCGCCGGCGCATGCGTCGGGAAATAGCGCGGCGCGCCCGCCATCCGCTGGGCGAGCAGGTCGTACAGCCAGCGCTGCAGCCAGCCGAGCACGAGCGGCATCGGCAGCTTCTGCAGCGCCTCGCCGCACGCGAACGGGTCGCACCCCGCGCCCGCCGCGAGCTGGCCGAGCGTGAAATCGCGCAGCGGACGGTTCTCGTCGCTCGCGAGCGCGAGCGCCGCGAGCGGCGCGCCGCCCGCCTCGGCGAGCAGCGCCGGCGCATCGGCGACACCCTGCGCGGCGAGCCACGCGGCGGCGGCCTCCGGCGCGGGCACCGTCATCGGCCATTGCCGGCAGCGGCTGATGATGGTCGGCAGCAGGCGGTCGATGCGCGCCGACACGAGCAGGAACACCACGCCCGCCGGCGGCTCCTCGAGCGTCTTCAGCAGCGCATTCGACGCGGCGACGTTGAGCGCCTCGGCCGGATACAGCACGACGACGCGCGCGCCGCCGCGGTGCGAACCGACGCCGCAGAAATCCAGCAGCGCGCGCACCTGCTCGATCTTGATCTCCTTGCTCGGCGCGCGGGTCTTCTTGCCGCCGTCGTCCGCGTCGGCGGGCTTGCCGGCATCATCCGCCGCGCCCGGCGCTTCGCCGGCGAGCGCTTCCGGCAGCACGATCCGGTAGTCCGGATGGTTGCCCTGCGCGAACCAGTTGCAGGCCGCGCAGGTGCCGCACGGCGCGCCGTCCGGCTGTGGCGCTTCGCACAGGAAGCCCTGCGCGAGATGCTGCGCGAAGCGCAGCTTGCCGATGCCGGCCTGGCCGTGCAGCAGCAGCGCATGCGGCCATTGCGCGCGCAACTGCTGCAGGCGGTTCCAGTCGTCGGTTTGCCACGGATAGATCATGTGCGTCCTTGGTCGGGGCTTACAGCGCGGCGAGCACGCGTTCGAGCTGCTTGCGGATGTCGGGGATCGCCTGCGTCGCGTCGACGATCGCGAAACGGTGCGGTGCCTCTTCAGCACGCCGCAGGTATTCGCCGCGCGTGCGCGCGAAGAACGCGTCGGACTCGCTCTCGAACTTGTCGGGCATCCGCGCCGCGCCGCGCCGCTCGCTCGCGACCTGCGGCGCGACGTCGAACAGCACCGTCAGGTCCGGCTGGAAGCCGCCCTGCACCCAGCGCTCGAGCGCCTCGAGCTTGTCGCGCGGCAGCCCGCGGCCGCCGCCCTGGTACGCGAAGGTCGCATCGGTGAAGCGGTCGGACACGACCCAGTCGCCGCGCGTGAGCGCCGGCTCGATCACGAGCGCGAGATGCTCGCGCCGCGCGGCGAACATCAGCAGCGCCTCGGTCTCGAGGTCCATCGGCTGGTTCAGCAGGATCTCGCGCAGCTTCTCGCCGAGCTGCGTGCCGCCCGGCTCGCGCGTGACGACGACCTGCCGGCCGGCGCCGGCCAGCTTGCCCTGCAGACGTTCGCAAAACCAGCTCAGGTGGGTGGTCTTCCCCGCCCCGTCGATGCCTTCGAACGTAATGAATTTCCCGCGCGCCATTATTGACCTCGTATGTATTTGTCCACGGCCTTGTTGTGATCGCCGAGCGTATTGGAGAACACGCTCGAGCCGTCGCCCTTCGCGACGAAGTAGAGCGCGCTCGTCGTCGCCGGATTGATCGCCGCCTGCAGTGCCGCGACACCGGGCAGTGCGATCGGGGTCGGCGGCAGCCCGCGCCGGGTGTAGGTATTGTAGGGAGTGTCGGCCTGCAGGTCGCGCTTGCGCAGACGGCCGTCGTACGCATCGCCGAGCCCGTAGATCACCGACGGATCGGTCTGCAGCGGCATGCCGATGCGCAGCCGGTTCGCGAACACCGCCGCGACGAACGCGCGGTCGGCCGCATGGCCGGTTTCCTTCTCGACGATCGACGCGATCGTCAGCGCTTCGTAAGGCGTCTTGTACGGCAGGCCCGGCACGCGCGCCGCCCATGCCTCGTCGAGACGCGTCTGCATCAGCCGATACGCGCGCCGGTAGATGTTCAAGTCGCTCGCGCCCTTGTCGAACAGGTAGGTGTCGGGAAAGAACAGCCCCTCGCCGCTGCCTCGCTGAACCGTGCCGTCCGGCGCGCCGATCGCGCGCAGCAGGTCCGCGTCGCTCATGCCGGCCGTCGTGTGCACGAGATCCGGATTCCCGTCGAGCTCCGCGCGCATCCGCTTGAAGGTCCAGCCTTCGATCACGGTCGCGACGAATTCGTTGACGTCGCCGCGCGCGATCTTCTGCAGCACCTCATATGGCGTGACGCCGGTCTTGAATTCGTAGTTGCCGGACTTGAGCTGGCTCGACAGGCCGAGCACGCGCGTCATCGCGACGAAGATGACCGGCTCGACCGGCACGCCGCCGCGCTTCAGTTGCAGCGCGACGCCCTTCACGCTGCTGCGCGGCTTGATCGTGACGTCGAGCGATGCGGCGCCGAGCAGCAGCGGCCGGGTCGCCCAGTAATACGCACCGCCGGCACCGGCGGCGACCGCGACGACGGCCAGCACCGCGACCGTCGCAATGCATTTCTTCAATAGGGACAGCACAATGGGTGTTTGACGTTAAAGCAGTAAACCGCTGATTTTCAACAGAAAGCTCGCGCCGGCGAGCCGTGGGGCTGGGCCGCGTTCGTGGTTTCCCGGGGTGTTGAGCCCTACATTGTATCGATGTGGACACGCTTTGGTCAGCGCATCGCCATGTGATGGCCCGGCCCCGAAGCGGGTCGCCGCGACAGATGACCGTCACACATTACAAAATAAGTACACTTTCCTTTCGCAGATGTAACATTCCAGCGCGCATGTCGACCTTCCGGACTGCTCGGGGAAGCGATTCCGCCATTGCTTATTTTTTGAGGAAACTGCATGTCGAAGCTGGTTTATTACGTTGCCGCGACGATGGACGGCTATATCGCCACGCAACAA
Source organism: Burkholderia sp. SRS-46 (assembly GCF_004343775.1). GTDB lineage: Bacteria > Pseudomonadota > Gammaproteobacteria > Burkholderiales > Burkholderiaceae > Burkholderia. The sequence goes on from NZ_PTXL01000008.1 coordinate 44,383, forward strand.
CACACGCTGGACTGGCTGGAGAACTTCCCGCTCGGCGACGACGCGACACCGTACGACGATTTCTATCGAGGCATCGGCGCGGTCATCATGGGCGGCGGAACCTATCAGTGGATCGTCGCCAATTCGGCCGGCGATTGGCCGTACAAGGACGTTCCCGCATTCATCCTGACCCGTCGCGATCTGCCGGTGTCGCCCGGCCTGAACATCGTGCTCAGACAGGGTTCCGCGCACGCGATTGCAGCGGAGGCCACGCGGGCCGCGGGCGGGAAAGACGTCTGGGTGGTCGGGGGTGGCAAGACCGCCGCCTTCTTCGCCGACGCCGGGGAATTGCAGCAGCTCGTCGTCACGACCGTTCCGGTCTTCATCGGCGCCGGGATCGCGATGCTTCCGGTCAGTCGGAACGTCAGCGTGCACCCGACGTCGCAACGCGTCCTGAAGAGCGGCGCGATGGAATCCGTCCTGGATATCAGGCGCAATTAGCGGCATCGAGGCGCACGGTCGCGCCAGGGCGACGGATGCGGCTCGCCCTTCCTTGCCGCACAAGACTCCGACAAGCCTCACTCCAGTAGGGACATGCGAAACGCGACATCGGCAAGGCTCATATAATGTTCGTTCGCCTACGCCAAAGTCAGCATCGACTGTTCCCTCATTCCATGAGCACTCCGTTCGCCTCAACGGCCGCCCCGGCTGCCGCCCCCGCATCGCTCCCCGTCTTTCCCCGCCCGCCGGCCGCCGATTTCGACGCGGCGGGCGCGTACATGCTGCTTCCGCAGTTCGGCGTGATCGACGTCGCGGGCGACGACGCGGCCACGTTCCTGCATAGCCAGCTGACCAACGACATCGAGCACCTCGACCCCGCGAGCGCGCGGCTCGCCGGCTACTGTTCGGCGAAGGGGCGCCTGCTCGCGTCGTTCCTCGCGTGGCGCGCCGGCCACGACGTGCGCCTGCTGGTGTCGAAGGACGTGCAGCCCGCGGTGCAGAAGCGGCTGTCGATGTTCGTGCTGCGCGCGAAGGCGAAGCTTGCGGACGCCAGCGGCGCACTCGCCGTGGTCGGCTTCGCGGGCGACGTGCGCACGGCGCTGTCGGGTATCTTCGACGCACTGCCGGACGGCGTGCACGTGAAGGTCGACGGCCCCGCCGGCGCGCTGATTCGCATGCCGGATGCCGCCGGCAAGCGGCGCTATCTGTGGATCGGCCCGCGCGCGGAGGTCGACGCGCGCCTCGCCGCGCTCGACGGCAAGCTGCCGGCCGTGTCGCCGGCCGTATGGGACTGGCTCGACATCCGCGCGGGCGAGCCGCGCGTCACGCAGCCGGCGGTCGAGCAGTTCGTGCCGCAGATGATCAATTTCGACGTGATCGGCGCGGTGAATTTCCGCAAGGGCTGCTATCCGGGCCAGGAAATCGTCGCCCGCAGCCAGTATCGCGGGACGATCAAGCGCCGCACCGCGCTTGCGCACGTCGCGGGTGACACCGATGCGGTACGCGCCGGCATCGAGCTGTTTCACAGCGACGACCCCGGCCAGCCGTGCGGGATGATCGTCAACGCGGCGGCCGCGCCGGCCGGCGGTGTCGACGCGCTCGTCGAGATCAAGCTCGCCGCGCTGGAGAGCGGCAGCGTGCATCTCGGCGCGGCGGACGGCCCGGCGCTCGCGTTCGAGCCGCTGCCGTACGCATGGCCGACAGAAGTGTGACCCCTCCCCCCGTTCGACCGCCGGCCTTTGCTTCATGGCCGGCGCCCGAGGTTTCAAGCGAGAGATTCGCCCGATGTGTCTGATCGCCTTTGACTGGCAGCCCGATGCTGCCGCCGGTCCCGTGTTCACCCTTGCCGCCAACCGTGACGAGTTCTTCCGCCGCACGAGCGCGCCGCTGTCATGGTGGGAAGAAGCGCCCGGCGTGCTGGCCGGCCGCGATCTCGAAGCCGGCGGCACGTGGCTCGGCGTGTCGCGCGACGGGCGTTTCGCCGCGCTCACGAACTTTCGCGCGCCGTTCGACATCCGCGCGGGCGCACCGACCCGCGGCAAGCTCGTGTCCGACTACCTCGGCGGCCCGCCGGTCGCACCGCTCGACTACCTCGCGCGGCTCGCCGAGCATGCGGCGGTGTACAACGGCTTCAACCTGCTGGTCGGCGACTGGAAACGGCGCGAACTCGCGTGGTTCTGCAACCGCGCCGCCGAAGGCGCAAGCAGCGCTGACGCGCCCGCGCGCGTGCCTGCCGGCGTGCATGCGCTGTCGAATGCGCGGCTCGACACGCCCTGGCCGAAGGTGGTGCGCAAGCGTGCCGAACTCGGCACGCGGCTGACTGACGATCCGGCCCCGCCGCTCGACGAGCTGATCGCGATGATGCGCGACCCGCACATCGCCGCCGACGACGCGCTGCCGCACACGGGCATTCCGCTCGAGCGCGAGCGCGCGCTGTCGGCCGCCTTCATCGAGACGCCGGAGTACGGCACGCGCGGCACCACCGCGCTGCGCGTCACGATGAAGGAAGGCGTGCGGCTGACGGTCGAGATCAAGGAGCGCTGCGACGACGATGGTTCGCACCGCATCGTTCGGCCCGGCGGGTTCGAACGGGCGTTCACGTTCGACATCGACGCAACGCAGGCGCGCTGACGCGCCCGCGCCGCGCGTTCACGGTGCGCGCGTCATTTCGACGTGCGGCACGCCGGCCTCGACGAACGGCGCGCCGATCGCCGTGAAGCCGTGCCGGATGTAGAACGGCACGGCCGCGGCCTGCGCATAGAGCCGCACGACCGGCTCGCCGCGGTGCCGCGCCTCGTCCATCAGCGCATGCAGCACCGCTGAACCGGCGCCCTGCCCGCGCGCGTCGGCGAGCACCGCGACGCGGCCGATCGTGCCCGACGGCAGCAGCCGCCCGGTCGCGATCGCGCAGCGCGCGCCCGTCGCGGCGTCGATCCGGTAGGCGACCGCATGGCGCGACAGCGGATCGTCGTCGTCGAGTTCCCATTCCGGCGGAATGCGCTGCTCGCGCACGAACACCGCATCGCGAATGCGCGCGGCGTCGCCGCCGAGCCTCGCCCAGTCGCCCGTCTCCACCACGCAGTCCGCCATATGCGCCCTCCGCGCGGCCGTGCCGCGCTCAGATCTCGTCGAATGCCGCCTTCAGCGCCGCCACCGCGTCCTCGTGCGCGGCGCGCACCTCGGGCACGAAGCCGCCCAATTTGAAGAATTCGTGAATCATCCCCGCGTAGCAGGTCAGCGTGACGGGGACACCCGCCGCGCGCAGCTTGTCCGCATACGCGGCGCCCTCGTCGCCGAGCGGATCGTATTCGGCGGTCGCGATCCACGCCGGCGCAACGCCCGCGAACGACGGCGCGCCGCCGCGCGTGCCGTCGAGCGGCGCGAACCGCCAGTCGTCGCGGTCGGACGGCTCGCGCAGGTACTGCGCGAAGAACCACTGGATCGTGTCCTGCGACAGCAGGTAGCCGTTCGCGAGCCGCGCGTGCGAATCGGTCTGCTGATGGCCGGTCACGCCCGGATAGATCAGCAGCTGCAGCGCGAGCCGGATGCCGGCGTCGCGCGCCAGCGCCGCGCAAACGGTCGCGAGCGTGCCGCCCGCGCTGTCGCCGCCGACCGCGAGCCGCGTCGCGTCGATGCCGAACGCGCCGGCCTCGCGATGCAGCCAGCGCAATGCGTCGTCGGCGTCGTTCACCGCGGTCGGAAACTTGTGTTCGGGCGCGAGCCGGTAGTCGACCGACAGCACCGCGCATTGCGCATCGCGCGCGAACATCCGGCACAGCGCGTCGTGCGTGTCGACGCTGCCGACCGTGAAGCCGCCGCCGTGGTAGTAGACCAGCGCCGGCAACGGCTCGGCCAGGCTCGGCGCGACCGGCAGGTAGAGCCGCGCGCCGATCGAGCGGCCGTCGCGCGTCGGCACGACGCAGTCGTCGACCGAATGCATCGGCGCGGGCAGCACGTCGAGAATCGGCGCGCTCTTCTCATAGGCCGCGCGCGCCTGCTGCGGCGTCTGGTGATGATAGGACGGACGCTTCGCGCGCTCGATCATGTCGAGTATCTGGGCGATCTTCGGATTCAGCGGCATCGGATATACCGGCGCCTGCGGGCGCCGCTCACGGACAAGCGTCGTATGATGCCACGCCCGCGTCAGACGAGCTGGACGAGCTGCTTGCCGAAATTGTGGCCCTTCAGCATCCCGAGGAAGGCTTCCGGCGCGCGCTCGAGCCCGCACGCGATCGACTCGCGGTAATGCAGCTGCTTCGTCGCGACGAGCTCCGTCAATTCCGCGAGCGCCGGTGGCCACGCGTCCGGATGCTCGAACACGATAAAGCCCTGCACCATGAGCCGCGAGCGCAGGATCAGCGCCGGATTCGACAGCGGCGCGCTCGCGCCGTCGTAGCCGGCGATCATCCCGCACACGGCGATGCGGCCGAACGCGTTCATGCGCGCCATCGTCGCGTCGAGCACCGCGCCGCCGACGTTCTCGAAACAGCCGTCGACGCCGTCGGGCGTCGCGGCCGCGAGGTCGTCGACGAGCCGGCCGGCCTTGTAGTCGACGCATGCGTCGAAGCCGAGCGTGTCGATCACGTAGCGGCATTTGTCGGGCCCGCCCGCGATGCCGACCGCGCGGCACCCGGCGCGCTTCGCGAGCTGGCCGACGACGCTGCCGACCGCGCCGCTCGCCGCGCTCACGACCACGGTCTCGCCCGCCTTCGGCGCGATGATCCGGTTCAGCCCGACCCACGCGGTGACGCCCGGCATCCCCGTCACGCCGAGCCACGCGGACAGCGGCACGCGCGACGTGTCGACCTTGCGCAGGCCCTTGCCGTCCGACGTCCCGTATTCCTGCCAGCCGAACTGGCCGACCACCTGCTCGCCGACCGCGAAGCCCGGATGGCGCGACTCGATCACCTCGCCCGCCGTGCCGCCGATCATCACCTCGTTCAGCGGCTGGGGTTCCGCGTACGACTTCGCGTCGCTCATGCGGCCGCGCATGTACGGGTCGAGCGACAGGAAGTGGTTGCGCACGCGCAGCTCGCCGTCGGCCAGCGGCGCGAGCGGCGTCTCGACGAGCCGGAAGTTGTCGGCGCTCGCCGCGCGCTGCGGGCGCGACACGAGCAGGATCTGACGATTGACGGCACGCATCGCTGCCTCCTTCTGCCCCACGGCGCGCAGTGGCGCGCCGCAAGAAAAGACGGCCCCGCCGGATCGGCAGGGCCGCGCATGGCCGGCTTACGCGTCGCTCGGGCCGGGATGGGCGTCCGGCGCGGTGCGGCTGCGTTGCCGCTTGATGTCGCGGCCCACCGCGAGCCGCCGCATGTACTTGAACGTGCCGAGCGCCTTCGCGACGAAATGGCCCTCGCTGTCGCGCACCTCGCCTTCGCAGTACGCCATCGTCGTCGAGCGGTGCATCACGCGCCCATAGGCGCGCAGTTCGCCGCTGCCCGGCTGCATGAAGTTCACCTTCATCTCGACCGTGACGACACCGACGCCGTCATCGGTCAGACTGCGCGCGGCCATCGCGAGCGCGACGTCCGCGAGCGTCATCGTCACGCCGCCGTGCGCGATGCTCCACGTGTTCATGTGGCGCGCGTCGAGCGGCAGCAGGATCTCGCTCTTGCCGTCCTTCGCGGACACGAGCTGCACGCCGAGCAGGTCGACGAACGGGCTCTCGATCGACGGACCGTCCGTCTGCGGTGCCGCGTCGCTCATCGCGCTTCGTCGACGCGATAGTCGATGCACTGGCGCTCTTCGCGCACCGCGCCGACGAACTTCTTCACTTCCTCGTGCACCGGATGCACCTGGTACGCGTCGAGGGCGGCCTGGTCGACGAAGTCCGATACCAGCACGACGTCGTAGGTGGCTTCGAGGCCCGGCGTCGCGAGGCCGACTTCGAGATGAAGGATGCCCGGCACGATGTCGCGGCACGCGTCGAGCTTTTCCTTCAGCCTGAGCGCGTTCTGCGCGCGCGTCGCGCCTTCCGCCACTTCCTTCAACTTCCACATGACAATATGTCTAATCACTTCGTTCGCTCCAGTTCGTGATGGGCCGCCGAGCTGGCTGAGCCCCTGCTGGCCGGGCAATCCCGGCACGCCATCGTTCGTCATCGGTCGCGATGTATTGCGATCGGACAGGGAAAAAGCGGGTATCGAACCGGGTATCCGCCTGCGCTTTCGGCGACGACACCCGTTTTTTCCCCGCCTGCTTGCCGGCGTCAGCACCGGGCAAGCGAAGGCAGGCACCAAGCCTACCAAACTTGGCGGCTCCGATGGGTTGTTCTGGAGAGTTGGCCGGCCGGCACCCGGTGCACGCACGCGATGTTGCGCACCTGATCCCATCACGTCTGGACACGCGTCTCCACCGCGAACCGATTCGCGGTGGAGACGGTGGTCAGGAAAATATCGACGTGATTCGAACCGCCGTTTCAGGCAACGCAACGCACGACCACATTGGTACGCATGCGCCGCGTCCGGCGCTCAATGCGCGACCACGCGATTGCGCCCTTCCCGCTTCGCCTGATAAAGCCGCTCGTCGACCGCGCGCAGCAGCGCATCGACCGTGCCGCCGTCGATCCCGTATTGCGCGACGCCGACGCTGACCGTCACCTGCACCCGCTTGAAATCGAGCCCGAACGGCGCGCTCGCGATCGCCGAACGCACGCGCTCGGCCGTCATCCGCGCGCCCTCGAGCGGCATCTCCGGCAGCAGCGCCATGAATTCCTCGCCGCCGACCCGCGCGAGCCCGCCCGCCGGCCGGATCGCCTCGAGGCATTGCCGCACGACGCCGCGCAGCACCTCATCGCCGATCTGGTGCCCGTACGCATCGTTGATGTTCTTGAAATTGTCGAGGTCGAGCGCGAGCAGGCAGAACGGCGTGCCGTCGCGTTCCGCGCGCTGGATCTCACGTTCGACCAGCGCGATGAACTGGCGCCGGTTCGACGCACCCGTCAGCGGGTCGGTCGCGGCCAGGTATTCGAGCTTCTGGTTGGTGCGTCGCAGTTCCAGCAGCGCGCTTTCGGTGCGCGCCATCGACTCCGACAGCCGGCTCATCAGGTCCTCCTGGCTGTAGATCGCCGAGAACGAGCGGGTGGTCTGCAGCGCCTGCACGACGCCGTAGCTGAGCAGGAAGAACCCGCCCGCGAAGATCGCATGCGCGAGCCACCACATGTGATTCCACGGCTTGCCGAGAATGAACGCGAGCGACGACAGCGCGAACGCGGTGATCGACATCCCGTAGATCAGCATCAGCGGCGAGCGGATACGCCGCGCGAGCAGCACGCCGACGTTCAGCAGCGAGAACACGAGCGCGCCGCCTTCCATCGACAGGCGCGTGCCGAGCGCGCCGGCCACCGGCGAATACGCGATGTACGCGACCGCGACGTCGACGACCAGGAAAAAGACGATCCACGGCAGCCACGCACGTACGCTGGTGCGCCGGTCGACGCGATCGGACGGCTGCGAATACGACATCAGGCCGATCAGCAGCAGGATCGCCATCACGAGCCGCGAGGCCGGCCCGTACAGCAGGAACAGCCAGATATTGTGATGCGCCATGCCGGTGAACATGCCGTGCAGCGCATAGATCATCGCGAAGCCCAGAAAGCCGAGTGTCAGCCAGCGCAGCAGCGGCTCGCCGGACGAGCGGTAGCAGACCCATGTCACATAGGTGACAAACGCGCCCTCGAGCGTCGCCGCGGCAATCGCGAGTTCATGGAATGCGTGGCTCTCGTAGGTCAGGCGCGGATCGCCGAAGAACCACAGGTAGGCAATGAGATAGGCAGGCAGCAGCGCAAACCCGATCAGCAGACACTTCGCGTAGATCTTCGCGACGGCGCTGACGGCGCGCGGCGGCTCGCCCGTGGAGAAAGTCGTGCTCAATTCGGCCCCCGATCGATCCGCTGCATTGTTCGAATGCGGAAGACGCCGGATCACGACACGCCGCCCGCTCCAGACTGCTCCAGACTTCGGGTCATGCACCGCGGTGGTCGGCTTGACGCGCGACGCGCGATCCGGCCCGCACTACCGAAAGGCAAATGTCAGAGCCTAGTATAGGTGGGGCGATTTGTTTGACAAGTAAGGGGAAACAGCATCGCCACGGTGGCACGAATTGAATCGTATACGGATTGGATCGCGGAGGCGAGCGCGCGACAACGGCCGCCTCCGCCGCGCAACACTCAGACGATTTCGAACAGGCCGGCCGCCCCTTGCCCGCCGCCGATGCACATCGTCACGACCGCGTATTTCACGCCGCGCCGCTTGCCCTCGATCAGCGCATGGCCGGTCAGGCGCGCGCCCGACACGCCGTACGGGTGGCCGACCGCGATCGCGCCCCCGTTCACGTTGAGGCGGTCTTCGGGAATACCGAGCGTGTCGCGGCAATACAGCACCTGTACCGCGAACGCCTCGTTGAGTTCCCACAGGCCGATGTCCTCGACCTTCAGGCCGGCCCGCTTCAGCAGCTTCGGCACCGCGAACACCGGGCCGACGCCCATCTCGTCCGGCTCGCAGCCGGCGACCGCGAAGCCGCGGAACACGCCGAGCGGCTGCAGGCCTTCCTTCTGCGCGGTATCGGCGCTCATCACCACGCACGCGGACGCGCCGTCGGAGAACTGGCTCGCGGTGCCGGCGGTGATCACGCCGCCCGGCACGGCCGAACGGATCTTCGACACGCCGTCGAGCGTCGTGTCCGGCCGGATGCCTTCGTCGGCCGACACCGTCACCTCTTTCGTGAACAGCCGCCCGGTTGCCTTGTCGGCGACACCCGCGCGCACGGTGATCGGCACGATCTCGGCGTCGAAGCGCCCGGCCGCCTGCGCGGCGGCCGCCCTCAGCTGCGACTGCACGCCGTATTCGTCCTGCCGCGCCTTCGAGATCCCGTAGCGCTTCGCGACGTTCTCCGCGGTCTGCATCATGTTCCAGTAGATCTCCGGCTTGTGTTCGAGCAGCCAGCTCTCGGCCAGCATGTGCCGGTTCATCTCGTTCTGCACGCACGAGATCGATTCGACGCCGCCCGCCACGTACACGTCGCCTTCGCCCGCGATGATCCGCTGCGCGGCGAGCGCGATCGTCTGCAGTCCGGACGAGCAGAAACGGTTCACGGTCATGCCCGGCACGCTCACCGGCAGCCCCGCGCGCAGCACGATCTGGCGCGCGATGTTGCCGCCCGTCGCGCCTTCCGGATTCGCGCAGCCCATGATCACGTCCTCGACGCGCGCGGGGTCGAGCTTCGCGCGCTCGAGCGCGGCGGCGACCACGTGGCCGCCGAGCGTCGCGCCGTGCGTCATGTTGAAGGCGCCGCGCCACGATTTCGCCAGCGGCGTGCGTGCAGTCGATACGATTACGGCTTCGGTCATGCGAATCTCCTTCCTCTTCCTGCTTCCGGGATTGAATGAATGAATGCGCTACGCCACCGGGCGCGCGCCGGCCGACGTGACTCGCGCCACGCCCGCCGCCTGCATCTGTTGCCGTGCGTGCGCGAGCGACCCGTTCAGGTCGATCGCACGGCACGCATCGTCGATCACCGCGGCCTCGAAGCCTGCCGCGCGCGCGTCGAGTGCCGACCACGCGACGCAATAGTCGATCGCGAGCCCGCAGCACCACACGCGCTTCGCGCCGAGTTCGCGCAGGTAGCCGGCGAGGCCCGTGCGCGTCGTGCGGTCGGCCTCGACGAATGCGGAATAGCTGTCGACCTGCGCGTCGCCGCCCTTGCGAATCACGAGCCGCGCGTGCGGGATGTCGAGGTCGCGATACAGCGCCGCGCCGTCGGTGTCCTGCACGCAGTGCACGGGCCACAGCACCTGTTCGCCGTACGGCAGCGCGAGCGTGGAGAACGGGGCATGCCCCGGGTGGTTGGCCGCGAACGACACGTGCGTGCGCGGATGCCAGTCCTGCGTCAGCACCACCTGGTCGAAACGCGCGGCCAGCGCGTTGATGACCGGCACGACCGCGTCGCCGTCCGGCACCGCGAGCGCGCCGCCCGGCATGAAGTCGTACTGCACGTCGATCACGAGCAGCACGTCGTCGGTATGTTTCATCGCCCTTCTCCCCAAGCTGTCGCGCCGCCGCGCGGCGCCGCTGTCAGCCGTTGAAGCCGCGCCCGGCCTGCGCCAGTTCGGCGATCGACGGCGCGAGCTGCCATGCGTCGCCGTTCGCGCCGGCCGCGTAGCGCCGAATCGCGCGCTCGACGTTGTAGAGGCCGACCACGTCCGCATACAGCATCGGGCCGCCGCGCCACAGCGGGAAGCCATAGCCGGTCAGGTAGACCATGTCGATGTCGGATGCCTTCGACGCGATCTTCTCCTCGAGGATCTTCGCGCCTTCGTTGACGAGCGCGAACACCAGCCGCTCGACGATCTCGTCGTCGCCGATCTTGCGCCGCGCGACGCCGCGCTCCTGCGAATACGCGACGACCATCTCGTCGACGAGCGCCGACGGCTTCGCCTTGCGGTCACCCGGCACGTAGTCGTACCAGCCCGCGCCGGTCTTCTGGCCGAAGCGGCCCTGTTCGCACAGGCGATCGGCGATCTTCGAATAGTGCAGGCCCGGATTCTCGACATAGCGGCGCTTGCGGATCGCCCAGCCGATGTCGTTGCCGGCAAGGTCGCTCATGCGGAACGGGCCCATCGCGAAGCCGAACTTCTCGATCGCGCGATCGACCTGCGCGGGCAGCGCGCCTTCCTCGAGCATGAACAGCGCCTGGCGGATGTACTGCTCGATCATCCGGTTGCCGATGAAGCCGTCGCACACGCCCGACACCACCGCGGTCTTGCGGATCTTCTTCGCGATCGCCATCACGGTCGCGAGCACGTCCTTCGCGGTCGCGTCGCCGCGCACCACCTCGAGCAGCTTCATCACGTTCGCCGGGCTGAAGAAGTGCATGCCGACGACGTCCTGCGGCCGCTTCGTGAACGCGGCGATCTTGTTCACGTCGAGCGTCGACGTGTTCGACGCGAGAATCGCGCCCGGCTTCGCGACTTCGTCGAGCCGGTGGAACACCTGCTCCTTCACGCCGAGTTCCTCGAACACGGCCTCGACGATCAGGTCCGCGTCCTTCAGGTCGTCGTAGGACAGCGTCGGCGCGATCAGCGCCATGCGCGCGTCGAGCTTCTCCTGCGTGAGCTTGCCCTTCTTCACCTGCGCGTCGTAGTTCTTGCGGATCGTCGCCAGCCCGCGTTCGAGCGCGTCCGGCTTCGTCTCGAGCAGCGTGACGGGCAGCCCCGCGTTGACGAAGTTCATCGCGATGCCGCCGCCCATCGTGCCTGCGCCGATCACCGCGACCCGGCGGATCTCGCGCACCGGCGTATCGGCCGGCACGTCCGGAATCTTGCTCGCCGCACGCTCGCCGAAGAACGCGTGCCGCAGCGCGCGGCTCTCCGGCGTCATCATCAATGCGACGAAACCCTCGCGCTCGGCCACGCTGCCCTTGTCGAAGCCGTGCAGCACGCCGGCCTCGATCGCGTCGATGCACTTGTGCGGCGCCGGGAAGTTCGGCGCGGCGGCCTGCGCGGACTTGCGCGCGAACTGAATGAAGCCCGCGGCGTTCTCGTGGACGATCTTGCGATCGCGCACGCGCGGGTGCGGCCCCGCCTGCGCGCCGGCCTGGCGGGCAAACGCGACGGCCGCGTCGAGCAGGTCGCCGTCAGCCAGCTCGTCGAACAGGCCGCTCTTCGCGAGCTGCTCGGACGGCACCGGCGCGCCCGACACGATCATGTTCAGCGCGGTCTCGAGCCCGACCGCGCGCGGCAGCCGCTGCGTGCCGCCGGCGCCCGGCAGCAGGCCGAGCTTCACCTCGGGCAGCGCGATCTGCGCGCCCGGCGCCGCGATCCGGTAGTGCGCGCCGAGCGCGAGCTCGAGCCCGCCGCCCATCGCGACACTGTGGATCGCCGCGACGACCGGCTTCGCGCTCGCCTCCACCGTGCGGATCACGGTGTGCAGCGTCGGTTCCTGCAGCGCTTTCGGGGTGTTGAATTCGGTGATGTCGGCGCCGCCCGAGAACGCGCGGCCCGCGCCCGTCAGCACGATCGCATTGACCGCCGGGTCCTGCGCGGCGCGATCGAGCCCTTCCATGATCCCGAGCCGGGTCGACAGACCCAGCCCGTTCACGGGCGGATTGTTGAGCGTGATGACGGCCACGCCGTCGCGAGTCGAGTAATCCACTGCCATCTGCCTGCCTCCATGCATCGCGCGCCGGGGTGGCTGCGCTTCATTGTGCGCGGTCGATCGGCCGCTTGTCCAAGACGAACGGAGGCAGCATACAACGAAAAAGAACGGTCGTTCAATTTATTCTTGCGCCGGTCTTCGGGGACAGATCGGCGCCCGCCGGACGCGGCCCGGCCGCGCCCGGCCGGCCGCCTACGGCTGGCAGACCGCCGTCGGCAGCACGTGATCGCGGAACATCTCGCGCAGCTTCAGCTTCTGCAGCTTGCCCGTCGCGGTGTGCGGCAGCGCTTCGACGAACACGACGTCGTCCGGGATCCACCATTTCGCGACCTTGCCGTCGTAGAACGCCAGCAACGCTTCGCGGCTCACGTCGGCGCCCGCCCGCCTGACGACGACGAGCAGCGGCCGCTCGGTCCATTTCGGATGCGCGCACGCGATGCACGCCGCTTCCGCGACGCCCGGGTGCGCGATCGCGACGTTCTCGATGTCGATCGAGCTGATCCACTCGCCGCCGGACTTGATCACGTCCTTGCTGCGGTCCGTGATCTGCAGGAAACCGTCCGGGTCGATGCTCGCGACGTCGCCGGTCGGGAACCAGCCGTCGGCGAGCGGCGATGCGTCGCTGCGGAAGTAGCGATCGACCACCCACGGCCCGCGCACCTGCAGCTCGCCGAACGCGACGCCATCCCGCGGCAGCTCGCGGCCATCCTCGCCGACGATCCGCATGTCGACGCCGAACAGCACGCGCCCCTGCTTCTCGAGCAGCTTGCGCTGCGCGTCGCGCGGGCGCTGCGACTGCGCCCAGTTCAGCTTCGCGAGCGTGCCGAGCGGCGACATCTCGGTCATCCCCCATGCGTGGATCACGCGCACGTCGTAATCGTCCTCGAACGCGCGCAGCATTGCCGGCGGGCACGCGGAGCCGCCGATCACCGTGCGGTTCAGCGTCGAGAACCGCACGCCCGCCTCGCGCATGTAGTTCAGCAGGCCGAGCCACACGGTCGGCACGCCGGCCGAGAACGTCACGCGCTCCGTCTCCATCAGTTCGTACAGCGACTTGCCGTCGAGATCCTTGCCGGGCAGCACGAGCTTGCCGCCCGTGAGCGGCACCGCGTACGGCAGCCCCCACGCGTTCACATGGAACATCGGCACGACGGGCAGCACCGCGTCCATCGCGGACAGGTTCATCGAGTCGGGCAGCGCCTCGCCGTACGCGTGCAGCACGGTCGAGCGATGCGAATACAGCACGCCCTTCGGATGACCGGTGGTGCCCGACGTGTAGCAGAGCCCCGATGCCTGCTGCTCGTCGAGACGCGGCCAGTCGTAGCGGCCGTCCTCGGCGTCGACGAGCGTCTCGTAGCACAGGTACGGCGTCGTGCCGGACGGCAGGTGCGCGGCGTCGGTCATCGCGATCCAGCCCTTCACGTGCGGGCATTGCGGCGCGAGCGCATCGACCAGCGGCGCGAAGTTGATGTCGAACAGGACGTAACGGTCTTCCGCGTGCTGGATGATGTACGCGATCTGCTCGGGAAAGAGGCGCGGATTGATCGTATGGCAGACGGCGCCCATCCCGCTGATGCCGTAGTACGCCTCGAGGTGCCGGTAGCCGTTCCACGCGAGCGTGCCGACCCGGTCGCCCGTCTCGACGCCGAGCCGTGCGAGCGCCTGCGCGAGCTGCTTCGCGCGCCGTTCGCAATCGCGGTACGTGTAGCGATGCAGGTCGCCCTCGATCCGCTTCGAGACGATCTCGACATCGCCCGCGTGACGCGCGGCATGCGCGATCAACGAGGACACCAGGAGCGGCATGTCCATCATCTGGCCCAGCAACGGCTTTCCCATCGTGTTGTTCTCCGGAAGGTCGCGAATCGGTACACGGCCCCGGGCCTGCGCCAGCCCGTCGGCAGCGCGAACAGGCCCTCGGGCACGGCGCGCGCGCGGCCATGCGGGCGGCGCGGCGCCGCCTTACAATATCGGCTTACCCAGAGGCGCTCAACATGTCGTTTTCCCGAAGCGCAGCCGACCCGGCTGACACCCTGCCCGACCTCCCCGATCTCGCCGCCACGCTCGGCGCCCCCGCCGACGGCGCCTTCGTGCGGCTCGGCGCGGCGTTTCATACGCGCCTGCCGGCCGCGCCGCTGCCCGCGCCGTACGTGGTCGGTTTCTCCGACGAAGTCGCGCAGCTGCTCGGGCTGCCGGCGTCGCTCGCCGGCCACCCCGACTTCGCCGCGCTGTTCGCCGGCAACCCGACGCGCGACTGGCCCGCGGATGCGATGTCGTACGCGTCGGTCTATTCCGGCCACCAGTTCGGCGTGTGGGCCGGCCAGCTCGGCGACGGTCGCGCGCTGACCATCGGCGAGCTCGCGGGCACCGACGGCCGCCGCTACGAGCTGCAGCTCAAGGGCAGCGGCCGCACGCCGTACTCGCGGATGGGCGACGGTCGCGCGGTGCTGCGCTCGTCGATCCGCGAGTTCCTGTGCTCGGAGGCGATGCATCACCTCGGCATTCCGACCACGCGCGCGCTGGCCGTGATCGGCTCCGACCAGCCGGTGGTCCGCGAGGAAATCGAGACGTCGGCCGTCGTCACGCGGGTGTCGGAGAGCTTCGTGCGCTTCGGCCACTTCGAGCACTTCTTCTCGAACGACCGCCCCGACCTGCTGCGCGAACTCGCCGACCACGTGATCGACCGCTTCTACCCGGCCTGCCGCGACGCCGACGATCCGTACCTCGCGCTGCTCGAGGCGGCGACGCTGCGCACCGCCGACCTGGTCGCACAATGGCAGGCGGTGGGCTTCTGCCACGGCGTGATGAACACCGACAACATGTCGATCCTCGGCGTGACGATCGACTACGGCCCGTTCGGCTTCGTCGACGCGTTCGACGCGAACCACATCTGCAACCATTCGGACACGCGCGGCCGCTATGCGTACCGGATGCAGCCGCGCATCGCGCACTGGAACTGCTATTGCCTCGCGCAGGCGCTGCTGCCGCTGATCGGGCTGCAGCACGGAATCGCCGACGACGACGCGCGCGCCGAACGCGCGGTCGAGGACGCGCAGGCCGTGCTCGCGAAGTTTCCCGAGCGTTTCGGCCCCGCGCTCGAACGCGCGATGCGCGCGAAGCTCGGCCTCGAGCTCGAACGCGACGGCGACGCGGCGCTCGCGAACCAGCTGCTCGAAGTCATGCACGCGAGCCATGCGGACTTCACGCTGACGTTCCGCCATCTGTCGCAGCTGTCGAAGCACGACGCGAGCCGCGACGCGCCGGTGCGCGACCTGTTCATCGACCGCGACGCGTTCGACGCATGGGCGAACCTCTACCGCGCGCGGCTGTCCGAAGAGGCGCGCGACGATGCGGCGCGCGCCGCCGCGATGAACCGCGTGAACCCGAAGTACGTGCTGCGCAACCACCTCGCCGAAGTCGCGATCCGGCGCGCGAAGGAAAAGGACTTTTCCGAAGTCGAGCGCCTCGCGCAGGTGCTGCGCCGGCCGTTCGACGAACAACCCGAATACGCGTCGTATGCGGCGCTTCCGCCCGACTGGGCCGGCTCGCTCGAAGTGAGCTGCTCGTCGTGACGCGCGCGCACCGACCGATCCATCAGGAGAAACCAGCCATGTCCCACGATTCCGACGACACCGCCTATCCGTACCGGAAGGACGACGCGGAGCTGCGCCGCCGGCTCACGCCGATGCAGTACGAGGTCACCCAGCATGCGGCGACCGAGCGCGCGTTCACCGGCGAATACACCGACACCGAAGACGCCGGCATCTACAAGTGCGTCGTGTGCAGCACGCCGCTGTTCGAATCCGGCGCGAAATTCCATTCCGGCTGCGGCTGGCCCAGCTACTTCAAGCCGATCAACGGCGAGGTGATCGAGGAAGTGATGGATCACACGCACGGGATGGTGCGCGTCGAGGTCCGCTGCAACCACTGCGGCGCGCATCTCGGCCACGTGTTCGAGGACGGCCCGCGCGACCAGACCGGTTTGCGGTACTGCATCAATTCGGCTGCGTTAAACTTCGACTCCCGGCCCGAAGACGAATAAGCGGCGTGCGGGCAAACCGGCCGGTCATCCGGCCGGTTCGCGCCGCCCGCGCCCGGCGGGTCCCTACAACGGTGAAAGGCCGCGCAAGCGGCCTTTCACGCAGCTGCGATCACCATGAAATTCCTGTTCGATCTGTTTCCGATCCTCCTGTTTTTCGCCGCCTTCAAGGTGTGGGGCATCTTCACCGCCACGGCCGTCGCGATCGTCGCGACACTCGCCCAGGTCGCCTGGGTTGCATTTCGCCACCGGAAAGTCGACACGATGCTGTGGGTCAGCCTCGGCGTGATCGTCGTGTTCGGCGGCGCCACCCTCGTGCTGCATGACGAGAAATTCATTCAATGGAAACCGACTGTGCTGTACTGGCTGTTTGCAATTGGCCTGCTCGCCGCGCGCTATGCGTTCGGCAAAAACCTGATCGAGAAGATGATGGGCAAGCAGCTCACGCTGCCGCATCCCGTCTGGGACAAGCTGAACGTCGCGTGGTCGCTGTTCTTCGCGGTGCTCGGCGTCACGAACCTGTACGTCGTGCACAACTTCACCGAGTCGCAGTGGGTGAACTTCAAGCTGTTCGGCACGACGGGTGCCATGGTCGTATTCATCATCCTGCAGAGCCTCTGGCTCGCGAAATACCTGAAGGACGAATGACATGAGCGATGCCTTCCTGAACGCATCGCCCGACGCGCGCATCGCGCTGATCGAGGCACGCCTCACCGCCGCGCTGGCGCCCGCATCGCTCACGGTGCGCGACGACAGCGCGCAGCACGCGGGCCACGCGGGAGCCGCCGCCGGCGGCCACTTCACGGTCACGATCGTGGCCGCCGCGTTCGCCGGCAAGCCGCGCGTCGCGCGGCACCGGCTGGTGTATGATGCGCTCGCTGATGCGATGCAGCGCGGTATCCACGCGCTCGCGATCGTGGCGTACACGCCCGAAGAATTCAATGCTTCGTCAATCCAGTCGTCTCATTAGGAATTCCCGATGACCCTGAAATCCCCCCGCCTGTGGGCCGCGGCGGTCGCTCTCGCAGCGGCGCCGGCATTCGCCCAGAACATCGCTGTCGTGAACGGCACGCCGATCCCGAAGTCGCGCGCCGACGCGATGGTCGCGCAGCTGGTCCAGCAAGGCCAGGCCGACAGCCCGCAACTGCAGCAGGCCGTGCGCCAGGAACTCGTGAACCGCGAGATCCTGATGCAGGAAGCGATCCGCCGCGGCATCCCGACTCGCGCGGACGTGAAGGCGCAGGTCGCCGTCGCGCAGCAGACCGTCGTGCTGCGCGCGATGATCGAGGACTTCCTGAAGAAGAACCAGCCGTCCGACACCGAGGTGAAGGCGCGCTACGACGAGCTCGTGAAGGGCGTCGCGAACCGCGAATACCACCTGCATCACATCCTCGTCGACAACGAGCAGCAGGCGAAGGACCTGATCGCGAAGATCAAGGGCGGCGCGAAGTTCGAGGATCTCGCGAAGCAGTACTCGAAGGATCCGGGCTCGGGCAAGAACGGCGGCGATCTCGACTGGTCGGACCCGAAGGCGTACGTGCCGGAATTCGCGACCGCCGCGACGAAGCTGCAGAAAGGCCAGATGACCGACGAGCCGGTGAAGACCCAGTTCGGCTGGCACATCATCCGCGTCGACGACATCCGCAGCATCGCGCCGCCGCCGTTCGACCAGGTCAAGGCGCAGATCGCGCAGCAGCTGGTTCAGCAGAAGCTGCAGGCGTTCGAAGAAAGCCTGCGCCAGCAGGCGAAGGTGCAGTAACGCGACGCGTTGCCTGCATGCGAAAAAAACCGCTCCTCGGAGCGGTTTTTTCTTTTGGGCGGTGAGCTGCGAGTGCCGGCTCCGCTACGCGTGGAACGACGCGTGATACCGCACTTCGCCGGCCGGCCGCGGCACGGCGGCGTCGAACGACAGCGCCATCAAATACTCGGGCGGCGCCTGCGGGAAGACGATCTCGCCCGCCGGCTCGAAGCCGAAGCGCGCGTAATACGCGGGATCGCCGAGCACCACGCAGCCGTGCGCGCCGCGTTGCCTCAGCGTGTCGAGCCCCGTGCGCACGAGCCCCGCGCCGACGCTGCGCCGCCGGCAGTCCGGCAGTACCGCGAGCGGTGCGAGCCCGTACCAGCCGGCGCCGCCGCCACCGATCGTCACCGGGGAGAACGCGACATGCCCGATGAGGCGCTCGTCGCGCTCCGCGACGAGCGACACGCTCAGGCAACCGTCCGCCCGCAACGCATCGACGATCCGCTGCTCGAGCCGCCCGCCCTGCGGCGCATCGGCGAACGCGGCGGCGATCACGCGGGCAATCGCCGCGGCATCGCTCGCGCGCTCGTCGCGCAGCGTGACGATCTCGACCGGTGCATGCGGATCGAACATCGCGTCAGCCGAGCCAGCGGCGCGCGTTGCGGAACACGCGCATCCACGGGCTGGCTTCGTCCCAGCCTTCCGGGTGCCAGCTCATCGTGACCGTGCGGTGCACGCGCTCCATATGCGGCATCAGCACCGAGAAGCGGCCGTCGGCGGTCGTCACCGACGTGATGCCGGCCGGCGACCCGTTCGGGTTGAACGGATAGCGCTCGGTCGCTTCGCCGCGATGATCGACGTAGCGCATCGCGACCGCGACGCGGTCGATGTCACCCTGCTGCGAGAAATCCGCATAGCCTTCGCCATGCGCGACCGCGACCGGAATGCGCGAGCCTTCCATCCCAGCGAAGAAGATCGACGGCGACGCCTGCACCTCGACGAACGAGAAGCGCGCCTCGAACTGCTCCGACTTGTTGCGCGTGAACTTCGGCCACGCTTCCGCGCCCGGGATCATCGACGCAATGCTCGACAGCATCTGGCAACCGTTGCAGATACCGAGCGCGAACGTGTCCTGACGCGCGAAGAATGCCGAGAACATGTCGGCCAGGTTCGCGTTGAAGCGGATCGTCTTCGCCCAGCCCTCGCCCGCGCCCAGCACGTCGCCGTACGAGAAGCCGCCGCACGCCACCGCGCCCGCGAAATCGGCGAGCGTCACGCGGCCCGCGAGCAGGTCGCTCATGTGCACGTCGTGCGCGTCGAAGCCGGCGCGGTCGAACGCATACGCGGTTTCGAGGTGCGAGTTCACGCCCTGCTCGCGCAGCACCGCGACGCGCGGACGCGCGCCGGTCGCGATGTACGGCGCGGCGATGTCGTCGGCCGGCTCGAACGTCAGCACCGGTGCGATGCCCGGGTCGGCCGCGTCGAGCAGCGTGTCGTATTCGGCATCCGCGCAGGCCGGGTTGTCGCGCAGGCGCGCGATGCGCCAGCTCACCTCGGCCCAGGCGCGATGCAGGTCGACGCGCGGCGCGTCGAAGATCTTCTTCGCGTCGCGGTACACCTCGATCACGTCGCGCTCGTTGACCGTGCCGATCACGTGCGAGCAGGCGGACAGGCCGAATTCGCGCAGCGCGCCGAGCACCGCGTCGCGATCCGCCGCGCGCACCTGCACGACGGCGCCGAGCTCTTCCGAGAACAGCGCGCGCAGCGTGCGATCCTCGCGGCGGCCGCTCGTCTGCTTCGCCCAGTCCTTCGCGTCGCCGTAGTCGGATTCGTGATTCTCGTCGAGCGTCAGCATGTCGACGTTCAGCGACACGCCCGCGTGGCCCGCGAACGCCATTTCGCAGACCGTCGCCCACAGGCCGCCGTCCGAGCGGTCGTGGTACGCGAGCAGCTTGCCTTGCGCGTTCAACGACTGGATCGCCGAGAAGAAGCGCTTCAGGTCTTCCGGATCGTCGACGTCCGGCACCGTGTTGCCGACCTGCTGCGTGACCTGCGCGAAGATGCTGCCGCCCATGCGGTTCTTGCCGCGGCCGAGGTCGATCGCGATCAGCACGCTGTCGCCGGCGTCGGCGACGCGCTGCAGCTGCGGCGTCAGGTGCCGGCGCACGTCCTCGACCGGCGCGAACGCCGAGATGACCAGCGACACCGGCGCGACGACTTCCTTCGCGACGCCCGCATCGTCCCACTTCGTCTTCATCGACAGCGAATCCTTGCCGACCGGGATGCCGATGCCGAGCGCCGGGCACAGCTCCATGCCGATCGCCTTCACCGTGTCGAACAGCGCGGCGTCTTCGCCGGCGGTGCCGCACGCGGCCATCCAGTTCGCGGACAGCTTCAGCTTGTCGAGCGACGCGATCGGCGCGCTCGCGATGTTGGTGATCGCCTCGCCGACCGCCATGCGGCCCGATGCCGGCCCGTCGATCACGGCGAGCGGCGTGCGCTCGGCCATCGTCATCGCTTCGCCCTTGAAGCCCGCGTAGTCGAGCGCCGTCACCGCGCAGTCGGCCACGGGCACCTGCCACGGGCCGACCATCTGGTCGCGCACCGACGTGCCGCCGACCGAACGGTCGCCGATCGTGATCAGGAACGACTTGCTCGCGACGGTCGGGTGCTTCAGCACGTCGACGGCCGCCTGCGACAGCGCGATGCCCGTCACGTCGACCGGCGCGCGCTCGGTGCTCACGCGCGTGACGTCGCGGTGCATGCGCGGCGGCTTGCCGAGCAGCACTTCCATCGGCATGTCGACCGGATATTCGTCGACGCCGGTGGCCTGGTCGTCGACCAGTTGCAGCTGGCGCTCGTCGGTCGCGACGCCGACCACCGCGAACGGGCAGCGCTCGCGCGCGCAGATCGCCTCGAAGCGCGGCAGGTCGCCCGGCGCGATCGCCAGCACGTAGCGCTCCTGCGCCTCGTTCGACCAGATTTCGCGCGGCGACAGGCCCGACTCCTCGAGCGCGACCTTGCGCAGCTCGAAACGCGCGCCCTTGCCCGCGCCGTCGACGATCTCGGGGAACGCATTCGACAGCCCGCCCGCGCCGACGTCGTGGATGCTCAGGATCGGGTTCTCGGCACCGAGCTGCCAGCAGCCGTTGATCACTTCCTGCGCACGGCGCTCGATTTCCGGGTTGCCGCGCTGCACCGAGTCGAAATCGAGCTCGGCCGTGTTCGCGCCGGTCGCCATCGAGCTCGCCGCGCCGCCGCCCATGCCGATCCGCATGCCGGGGCCGCCGATCTGGATCAGCAAGGAGCCGGCCGGCACATCGTGCTTGTGGGTGTGCTGGTCGGCGATGTTGCCGAGGCCGCCCGCGATCATGATCGGCTTGTGATAGCCGCGCACCTGGCCGCCGACGTTCTGCTCGTACACGCGGAAGTAGCCGCCGAGGTTCGGGCGGCCGAATTCGTTGTTGAACGCGGCGCCGCCGAGCGGGCCGTCGACCATGATCTGCAGCGGCGACGCGATGCGGTCCGGGCGGCCGTACGGGCCGTGCGGCTCGTTCGGGTTGCGCTCGGCCACCGGCTGGGCGGCGTCGCGCGCGTTTTCCCACGACTGGCGTGCGTCGGGCAGGTCGAGGTTCGACACCGTGAAGCCCGTGAGGCCCGCCTTCGGACGCGCGCCGCGGCCCGTCGCGCCTTCGTCGCGGATCTCGCCGCCCGCGCCGGTCGCCGCGCCCGGGAACGGCGAGATCGCCGTCGGGTGGTTGTGCGTCTCGACCTTCATCAGCGTGTGCGTGAGCTCGGTATGGCGGCCGTAGCGTTCGCCCGGCTCGCCGGCCGCGCCCGCGCCGCGCGGGAACCAGCGCTCGGCTTCGGCGCCCACCATGATCGACGAGTTGTCCGAATACGCGACGATCGTGCCTTGCGGGCTCAGCTTCTCGGTATTGCGGATCATCGCGAACAGCGACATGTCCTGCGCTTCGCCGTCGATCGTCCACTGCGCGTTGAAGATCTTGTGGCGGCAGTGCTCGCTGTTCGCCTGCGCGAACATCATCAGCTCGACGTCGGTCGGGTTGCGCTCGAGCTTGCGGAACGCGTCGACCAGGTAGTCGATCTCGTCGTCGGCGAGCGCGAGGCCCAGCTCGACGTTCGCGCGCTCGAGCGCGCCGCGGCCTTCCGCGAGCACGTCGACGGTCGCGAGCGGCTTGGCCGGCAGCTCGTCGAACAGGTGCTTCGCGTCGTCGCGCGACGCGACCACGCTTTCGGTCATCCGGTCGTGCAGCGCGGCCACCACCGCCGCGCGCGCGTCGTCGGACAGCGCCTTCTTCCCGCCGAGCAGGCCCGACTTCAGCGTGACCGTGTACTCGACGCCGCGCTCGACGCGGCGCACCTGCGTGAGGCCGCAGTGCTGCGCGATATCGGTGGCCTTGCTCGCCCACGGCGACACCGTGCCGAGGCGCGGCAGCACGACGAACGACTCGCTGCTCCCCTTCTCGGCCGCCGCCTCGAACGGCGCGCCGTAGTGCATCAGCGCGTCGATGCGCGCGCTGTCATCGGTCGACAGCGGTTCGCTGGCGTTGACGAAATGCAGGTACTGGCCGCGCACCGTGACGATGTTGGCGTCGATCTGCCTGAGCGTGTCGAGCAGACGGGTCTGACGGAAATCGGAAAGGGCCGAAGCGCCGGGAAAACACGAGAAGTGAGCCATGGGCTGGACTGACGTCGATGAGTCGCGCAAGGTGGCGACGTGGGGCGAAAGGAAGGCCGTAATTATACCCGGAAGTCGGCCGCCCAAGACCCGCGCGTGCGCGCCGTCGCGGCGCGAACGCCGCCGGCCGCCGGTTTGGCGCTATCATTGCCGGTTCCCCGGGCCGCGCGGCCCGTCACGCGAATCACCCACCGGGCAGCCGTGCCGCTGCCCGTCATCGAAGCAATCCATGGATGTCATCGTCATCGGCGGCGGAATCAGCGGCGTCGCCACCGCCTACCAGCTGCGCGCGGCCGGCCATCGCGTCTGCGTGGTCGAGCGCCACGCGACCGTCGCGCAGGGTGCGACCTACGGCGATGGCGGCACGCTGCTGCCGAGCCCGCTCGACGTCTGGTTCGGGCCGATATTCATGCGCCAGCGCCAGGCGCGCGACAGCGGCATCGTCTACAAGCCGGGGCTGAACGGCGCCGTGCGGCGCTTCGTGAAGCAGCTCGGCGCGCTGCGCGAACCCGACGCGTTCGCCGCCCAGTACGAGCGGCTGCGCCCGCTGGTCGACGCGTCGCGCGACGCGCTCGCCGACATCGAAGCCCGCTTCGACCTCGAATTCGAGCAGAAGACCGGCGTGCTGCACGTCGTGCGCGACGCGTCCGACTGGGACGCCGCGCAGCCCGCGCTCGCGCTGCTGCGCACGCTCGACCTGCCGCACCGCATGCTGACGGCCGCCGAATGCGCGGCGCTCGAGCCGTCGGTGCCCGCCGAACCCGCGTTCGCCGGCGGCGTGCTGCTCGAGACCGAGCGCACCGCGAACTGCCCGTTGTTCGCGAAGCTGGTCAAGCAGGTGCTCGACGAGCACGGCGTGCAGTTCCGCTTCGGCGCGGAAGTCGCCGCGATCCGCACGGACACCGGCCGGGCCGCGGTCGAGCTCGCGCCGCCGCGCGGCGACCGGCGCGCGGCGAAGACGCGCGAGGTCGACGTGATTTCCGCCGATGCGATCGTGGTCGCCGCCGGCGCGGGCAGCCTCGCGCTGCTCGAACGGCTCGGCATGCACGTGCCGCTGCACCCGCTGCGCGTGCACACGCTGACCGCACCGGTCGCCTACGTCGAACATGCGCCGCACCTGACCGTCGTCGATTCGGTCAAGCGGATCGCGATGACCCGCACCCAGCAGCGGCTGCGCATTGGCGGCGGCGCGGTGCTGCAAAGCGCGCAGGACACCGCGCGGCCGCTCGCCGGGCCGCTGTCCGAGGCCGCGCTCGCGCTGCTCGGCCAGGCGGCCCACGACTGGGTGCCGGGCGCGGCGAAGATCTCCGCCGCGCTGTCGTGGCAAGGCACGCAGCTGCTGTCGCCGGACGGCCTGCCGGTCGTCGGTCCGACCCCGCATCCGCGCGTGTTCGCCAATTTCGGGCATGGCCCGGCCGGTTGGGGGCTCGCCTGCGGGTCTGCTAAAGTGGTGGCGGATTACCTCGGCGGCTCGACGCAGCACTGGCCCGCCGACACGCTCGCCGCGCTGCGCGCCGAGCGCTTCACGCACTGACCGGCCGCGCGGGCATGCCCGGCGGCGCCACCCGCCCGCCGCCATGACCGTCGCCCGCCCCGCCGCCCGCCCGCCCTCCGACCCTGAACCGATCGCGCTGCTGCGCGCCGCCGACTTGCGCGCCGCGGAAGCCGCCGCGGCCGCGGCGCTGCCGGCGCACACACTGATGGCGCGCGCGGGCGCCGCCGCCGCGCGCTGGCTGTCCGAACGCGTGGCCGGCGACGACCGCCCCGTGTGGTTCGCGGTCGGCCCCGGCAACAACGGCGGCGACGCGCTGGTCGCGGCCGCGCAACTGCAGCAGCTCGGCGTCGCGACGCAGGCATGGATGCCCGTCGCGGTGAAGCCCGACGACGCGCAATGGGCGCTCGGCCTCGCCCGCGCCGCCGGCGTGCCGGTGTCGGCCGAGCCGCCCGCGTCGCTCGACGGCTACGCGTGGGTCGTCGACGGCCTGTTCGGCATCGGCCTCGCGCGCGCGCTCGACGGTGCGTTCGCCACCGAGGCCGGCCGCATCGCCGCGCGCGCCCGCACCATCGGCCGCGTGCTCGCGCTCGACATGCCGAGCGGGCTCGACGGCGACACCGGCCGGATCGTCGGCGCGGGCGCCGCGGCCGCCGCGACGCACACGCTGACCTTCATCGGCGCGAAGCCCGGCCTGTACATGGGCGACGGCCGCGATCTCGCCGGCGAGATCGCCGTCGCGTCGCTCGACCTGCCGCCGCCCGTCGCGCCGGACGTGGTGCTGAACGCGCCGGGCCTGTTCGCGGCCACGCTGCCTGCGCGCGCGCTCGCATCGCACAAGGGCACGTTCGGCAGCCTGGCCGTGATCGGCGGCGACACCGGCATGTGCGGCGCGCCGATCCTCGCCGCGCGCGCCGCGCTGTTCGCCGGCGCGGGCAAGGTGCATGTCGGCTTTCTCGGCGCCGGCGCGCCGCCCTACGACCCGCCGTTCCCCGAACTGATGCTGCATCCGGCCGACGCGCTGGATCCCGGCACGATGACCGCGATCGCGGCCGGCTGCGGCCTCGGCACGCGCGAGGCCGCGGCGACGCTCGTGCGCGACGTGCTGGCGCACGATGCGGCCACGTTGCTCGACGCCGACGCGCTGAACCTGATCGCCACGCACCCCGAGCTGGCGGCCACGGTGGCCGCGCGCGGCGCGCGGGGCCGCGCATGCGTCCTGACCCCGCATCCGCTGGAAGCGGCGCGGCTGCTCGGCAGCGACACCGCGACCGTGCAGCGCGACCGTCTCGCGGCCGCCCACACGCTCGCGGTGCGCTTCGCGAGCGTCGTCGTGCTGAAGGGCGCCGGCACCGTGATCGCCGCGCCCGACGGCCGCCTGACGGTCAATCCGACCGGCAACGCGGCGCTCGCGACGGGCGGCACCGGCGACGTGCTCGGCGGCCTGATCGGCGCGCTGCTCGCGCAGCGTGTCGCGCCCTATGCGGCCGCGCTCGCGGGCGTCTACCTGCACGGCCTTGCGGCCGACACGCTGGTCGCGGACGGCGCGGGCCCGGCGGGCCTGACGGCCGGCGAACTCGCACCACGAGTGCGCACGCTCATCAATCAGCTTTTTTACCCGTGCAGGCGCGCGAACACATAACGCCGCTATACTGACTCCCCCGCCGCACGGCGGGCCCGCTCGTCCGCCGGCCGCCCGATCCCGACGCGCCGGCGCGGCATTCCTCCCGATTCACGCTTCACTCGAACCGTCATGACGCTGAATTCGTTCCCCGCCTGGACTGCCCTTCAAACCCACTTCGAACAGATCCGCAGCGCCCGGCTGCGCGACTGGTTCGCACCGGAAAACGACCCCGCGCCCACCCGTGCCGAGCGCTTCACGTTCTCCGGCGGCGGCCTTGCGGCCGATCTCTCGAAAAACCGCATCACCGACGGCACGCTGCGCCTGCTGGTACAGCTCGCGCGCGACGCCGGCGTCGAGGCCCGCCGCGACGCGATGTTCGCGGGCGACGTCGTCAATCCGACCGAAGGCCGCGCGGCGCTGCACACTGCGCTGCGCGCGACCGATCCGCACGCGCCGTTCCACGCACAGGTCAGCGCCGAGCGCGCGAAGATGGCGACGTTCGCGCGTGCCGTGCGCAGCGGCGCATGGACCGGCTACACCGGCAAGCGCATCCGTCACGTGATCAACATCGGCATCGGCGGTTCGGATCTCGGCCCGAAGATGGTCGTGCACGCGCTGCACCACGTCGCGACGCCCGAGATCTCGACGCACTTCGTGTCGAACGTCGACGGCGCCGATCTCGCGCGCGTGCTCGAGCAGGTCGATCCGGAGGAAACGCTCGCGATCATCGTGTCGAAGACCTTCACGACGCTCGAGACGATGACCAACGCGCGTTCGCTGCGCGACTGGTTCGTCGCGAAGGGCTGCCCGGAAAGCGCGCTGTCGAAGCACTTCGTCGGCGTGTCGGCAAACCCGGCCGAAGTCGTCCGGTTCGGCATCGACGAAAACAACGTGTTCGAGATGTGGGACTGGGTCGGCGGCCGCTATTCGCTGTGGTCGGCGGTCGGGCTGTCGATCATGATCGCGGTCGGTCCTGAACAGTTCGACGAGTTGCTCGCCGGCGCGAACGACATGGACCACCATTTCCGCGACGCGCCGCTCGAGCGCAACCTGCCGGTGCTGCTCGGCCTGATCGGCATCTGGTATCGCAACTTCTTCGGCTCGCAGAGCTACCTGGTCGCGCCGTATTCGGAAGCGCTGCATTTCCTGCCGTCGTACCTGCAGCAGCTCGAGATGGAGAGCAACGGCAAGTCCGCGCGCCTGGACGGCCGGTTCGTCGACTATCCCACCTCCGCCGTGACCTGGGGCGAGCCCGGCACCAACGGCCAGCACGCATTCTTCCAGATGCTGCACCAGGGGCCGACGATCGTGCCGATCGATTTCATCGCGGTGCTGACGCCCGAGCATCCGCTCGCGAGCCATCATCCGAAGCTGCTCGCGAACTGCTTCGCGCAGAGCGAGGCACTGATGCTCGGTCGCACGCTCGACGAGGCGCGCAAGGTCGCGGGCCCCGGCAACGAAGCGCTGGCGCCGCACCTGACCTTCCCCGGCAACCGCCCGACGACGACGCTGCTCGTCGACGCGCTGACGCCCCGCTCGCTCGGCGCACTGATCGCGCTGTACGAGCACAAGGTGCTGGTGCAGGCAACGGTGTGGCAGATCAACCCGTTCGACCAGTGGGGCGTCGAGCTCGGCAAGATCCTCGGCAAGGTCGTCGAAGCGGACCTGACCGGCGACGCGCTCGATCCGGCGAAGCACGACTCGTCGACCACGGCGCTGATCACGCGCGCACGCGCGGCGCTCAAGCGCTGACAGAAACGACGCCGGCCGCGCGACGCGCGATGCGCGTGCGCGGCCGGATCGCCGAAACGGCGCTCAGGTGCCGCGCTGCACCGCGCGCGGCGTCACGATGCGGCCCGCATCGAGCATCACCGTCGTCGCGCAGCGGCGCGCAAGCTCGGGATCGTGCGTGACCAGCACGAGCGTCGAGCCGTGCGTGCGGTTGAGTTCGAACATCAGGTCGATGACCGCGTGGCCGGTCGCGGCATCGAGGCTGCCGGTCGGTTCGTCGGCGAACAGGATCGACGGATGGGTGACGAACGCGCGCGCGAGCGCGACGCGCTGCTGCTCGCCGCCGGAAAGAAGCTTCGGGTAATGCGCGGTGCGCTCGCCGAGCCCGACCTGCACGAGCAGCGCACGGGCGCGGTCGGCCGCGTCGCGCGCGCCGATGCCGCCTTGCAGTTCGAGCGGCAGCATCACGTTTTCGAGCGAGGTCAGGTGCGGCATCAGCTGGAACGACTGGAACACGAATCCGACCGCGCCGTTGCGCAGCGCGGCGCGCGCGTCCTCGTCGAGTTGCTCGAGCGGCTGGCCGAGCAGGCGAACCGTGCCGCTCGTCGCGCTGTCCAACCCCGCAAGCAGACCGAGCAGCGTCGATTTGCCGGACCCCGACGCGCCGACGATCGCGAGGCTGCTGCCGGCGCGCACGGCGAGCTCGATGCCGTCGAGGATCGTCAGCTCGCCGGTCGCGTCGGCGACACGCTTGCTCACGCCATGAACTTCGATGATCGGATCGCTAATCTTGAGCATGGACACGACTATTCGCAGAAAGAGACGCGCGGCGCTCGCCGCGCTGTTGAGCGGCACGCTCGCCGCGACCGCGGCCGGCCTGGCTGGCGCCGCGACCCCGCCGGGCCAGCCCGTGATCGTCGTGCTGGGCGACAGCCTGTCGGCCGAATACGGCCTGCCGCGCGACACCGGATGGGTGTCGCTGCTGCGGCAACGACTCGCCACCGAGCGGATCGATTATAGCGTCGCGAACGCGAGCGTCAGCGGCGACACCACGAGCGGTGGACGCGCACGCCTGCCGGCGGTGCTGGAGCGGCTCAAGCCCGCGATCGTCGTCGTCGAGCTCGGCTCGAACGACGCGCTGCGCGGCGTGCCGCTCGCGACGACCGAGCGCAACCTGCGCGAGATCGTCGCCGATGCGCAGCGCGCCCGCGCGAAGGTCGTGCTGGTCGGCATGTACGTGCCGCCCAACTACGGGCCCGACTACACGCAGAAGTTCCACGGCATCTACACGAAGCTGTCGAAGGATCTGCGCGTGCCGCTCGTACCGTTCCTGCTGGCCGGCATCGAGAACAAGCCCGAGATGTTCCAGGCCGACCAGATCCATCCGACGCAACAGGCACAGGGTGCGCTGCTCGACAACGTGTGGCCATCGCTGAGGCCGCTGCTTGCCAAGCCGCGCGGCTGAGCGCAGGCCGGACGCGCGCCCGGCCAACAAAAAGCCCCGCTCGATGGCGGGGCTTTTTGCTGTCGACGAGGCGGAGATCAGTTTCCGCCGTCCTGCGGCGTGCTGGCCGTCGAACCGTACAGCTTCACCTTCGAACGGTCGCGCAGCGCGGCGAGATACGCTTCGCCTTCGCTCTGCGCATCGACCTGCGCCATCTGCTGCTGCGCGGCCGCGAGCTGTTGCGGGTCGACCGCGGTGCCCGGGGTCACCGAGTTCACGCGATAGATCGCGTAGCCGTCCGCGCCGAGATCGACGCCGACATAGGCCGGCAGCGTCTTCGCATCGACCTTGTAGACCGCGCTCAGCGCGGCCGACGGCAGGCCCTGCGACTGCGTGCGCGAGATCGTCTGGGCCGCCGCGAAGCCCGCGGTCGCCTTCGACTTCTGCAGCTCCGCGAGCTTCGCCGCGCCGTCCTTCTTCGCGAGCTCGCCCGCCTGCTCGGCGACCACCTTCTGGCGCACCGCGCCCTTGATCGCGTCGAGCGCGGGCACGGTGGCCGGCTTGTAGTCGGTCACGCGCGCCGAGATCAGCGTGTTGTTGCCGATATCGATCGCCTGCGTGTTGTTCTGGCTCTTCACCGCATCGCTGGCAAACACCGCGGCCAGGAACTTCGCATTGTTCAGCGGGCTGGCCGGCGGCAGCGCGGGGTTCGGCGTCGGCGTGACGGTGGCCGTCTGGATCGTCAGCTTGTACTTGTCCGCGGCCGGCTGCAGGCTCTTCGCCTTTTCGTAGACGGTCGACGTGAAGCCTTCCGCGTTCTCCGTGAATGCCTTCGACGCATATTGCTGCTTCAGGTCCACGGCGATCGCATCCTTCACTTCCGCGAACGGCTTGATCGCCGCCGGCTTCACTTCGGTCGCCTTCAGGATGTGGAGGCCGAGATCCGATTGCACGATACCGCTCACGTCGCCCTGCTTCAGCGCGAACGCGGCATCGTCGAATGCCTTGCCGCCCGCGGTCGAGCCGCGCGTGATGAAGCCGAGGTCGCCGCCCTTCGCCGCCGACGGCGCGTCCTGCGAGTTCTTCTGCGCGATCTGCGCGAACTGGTCCGGATGCGCCTTCACGTCGGCGAGCAGCTGCTCGGCCTTCGCCTTCGCGGCCGCCTTGTCCGCGGCGCTCGCGTCGCCGGCCGCCGCGATGAAGATGTGGCTCACGCGCACCTGTGCCTCGGTGCGGAAGTGCGTCGGGTTGTCGTCGTAGTACTTCTTGATGTCCGCGTCGGTCGGCTGCGCGCTGGCCGCGGCAGCGGCCGGCGAATAGACGAGATACTGGATCGTCGCCGTCTCGGGCGTCGCGAAGCTTTGCTTGTGCGCGTCGTAGTACGCGGCGAGCTGCGCGTCGGTCGGCTGCACCTTCGATGCGTAGTCGCTCGTCTTCAGCACGAGCGCCTGCACTTCGCGCTGCTGCGCGGCGAGTTCGGAGAGGCGCTGCGCGAGGCTCTTCGGCGTGAACGCGCTCGACACGATGCTGGCCGGGATCTGCTGCAGCGACAGGCTGTAGCGCACGCGCTCCTGATACTGCTCGGGCGTCATGCCCTGGAACGACAGCAACTGCGCATAACGCTCGACGTCGATCGAACCGTCCGGCTTCTTCAGCGACGCGATCATCGGGTCGCTCAGCAGTGCTTCGCGCACCGCGTTGTCGGATGCGGTCAGGTGCAGGCGCTGCGTCTCGTCGGCGAGCACGCGCTGCTGGATCAGGCCGTCGAGCACTTCCTTGCGGTGTTCGGGCGTATCGAACGCCTTCACGTCGAACTGCGCGCCGAGTGCCTGGCGCGCGCGGTCGATCTGCTGACGGAACGCGCCGTCGAATTCGACCCGCGTGATCTTGTGCCCGTTGATCGCCGCGACGTTCGCGCTTTCATCGAAGAAGCCGCGGAAACCTTGGATCCCGACGAAACCCAGCCCCGGCAAGACGATCAGGAGCAGGAGCGCCATCATCAGGCGCTGGTGATTACGGAAGAAATCGAGCATGCGTGACGGGGAAAATTGGACAAAACGTCCGATATTACAACAGCGGACGGGAAAAAAGCGAAACTGACGCCGAGCTGGCGTGGTCGACCGGGGTCGACAAAAACAAAAATGCCCGCACAAGGCGGGCATTTAATGTTTTGGCGGAGCGGACGGGACTCGAACCCGCGACCCCCGGCGTGACAGGCCGGTATTCTAACCGACTGAACTACCGCTCCTTGGTCTTGCTGAATCTCGAAACTGGTGGGTGCTGAGAGGCTCGAACTCCCGACCTACGCCTTGTAAGGGCGCCGCTCTACCAACTGAGCTAAGCACCCGCTCCGGATTCATTCTGGCTGCGATCTGCGTTTCGGCATCAACAACCAGCGAGCCCGCTACTTTAAACCATCCTTCAACACTTTACCAGCCCTGAAACGCGGAATTTTTGCAGCACCGATCTCGATCGGTGCGCCGGTGCGCGGATCGCGCCCCTGCCGCGCGCTGCGCTGTGCCACCACGAACGTGCCGAAGCCCGCGATCGTCACGCTGCCGTCCGCCTTGAGCGTCTGCGTCACCGCGTCGATCACGGCCTCCAGCGCGCGCGACGCAGACAGCTTCGACAGATCCGCCTGCCGCGCGATGTGCTCGATCAGTTCCGTCTTGTTCATTCCCCCGCCTCCTGTCGCGCGCCCACGCCGCGCGTCGCCGCGAGCGCATAAAAAAACCCGCGGACGCGCCGCGGGTTTCGTGAACAACCGTCACATGAGACTCAGTGCTTGACGACTTCCGTCGAGCCGGCATCCTTCGCCGTTTCCGCGACGGGAGCCGCGGCCTTCGCCTCTTCTTCCGGCGGCAGCGGCGTCGGCGCCCGTTCGAGCGCGAGCTCGAGCACCTTGTCGATCCAGCGGACCGGCACGATCTCGATCGCGTTCTTCACGTTGTCCGGAATCTCCGCGAGATCCTTCACGTTCTCTTCCGGAATCAGCACGAGCTTGATGCCGCCGCGATGCGCCGCGAGCAACTTCTCCTTCAGGCCGCCGATCGGCAGGACTTCGCCACGCAACGTGATTTCGCCCGTCATCGCGACATCGGCGCGCACGGGAATGCCCGTCAGCACCGACACCAGCGCGGTCGTCATCGCGCCGCCGGCGGACGGACCGTCCTTCGGCGTCGCGCCTTCCGGCACGTGGATGTGGATGTCCTGCTTCTCGAACGCTTCGTCCTTGATGCCCAGACGCCGCGAACGCGAACGCACGACCGAACGCGCCGCCTCGACCGACTCCTTCATCACGTCGCCGAGCGAACCGGTGCGGATCACGTTGCCCTTGCCCGGCATCACCGCGGCTTCGATCGTCAGCAGATCGCCGCCGACTTCCGTCCACGCGAGGCCCGTCACCTGGCCAACCTGGTTTTCCTTCGCCGCGAGGCCGAAGTCGTACTTGCGCACGCCGAGGAACGTGTCGAGGTTCTCGCCGTCGACCTTGATCGCGCCCGATGCCTTCTTCAGCAGCAGCATCTTCACGACCTTGCGGCAGATCTTCGAGATTTCGCGCTCGAGCGACCGCACACCCGCTTCCCGCGTGTAGTAGCGGATGATGTCGCGGATCGCCTGCTCGGTGACCTCGACCTCACCCTCCTTCAGGCCGTTGTTCTTCTTCTGCTTCGGCAGCAGGTAGCGCTGCGCGATGCTGACCTTCTCGTCTTCGGTGTAGCCCGACAGACGGATCACTTCCATCCGGTCGAGCAGCGGCGGCGGGATGTTCAGCGAGTTCGACGTCGCGACGAACATCACGTCCGACAGGTCGAAGTCGACCTCGATGTAGTGGTCGGCGAACGTGTGGTTCTGTTCCGGATCGAGCACTTCGAGCAGCGCCGACGACGGATCGCCGCGGAAATCCATGCCCATCTTGTCGACTTCGTCGAGCAGGAACAGCGGATTGCGCACGCCGACCTTCGTCAGGCTCTGCAGGATCTTGCCCGGCATCGACCCGATGTACGTGCGACGGTGGCCGCGGATCTCGGCTTCGTCACGCACGCCGCCGAGCGCCATGCGGACGAACTTGCGGTTCGTCGCACGGGCGATCGACTGGCCGAGCGAGGTCTTGCCGACGCCCGGAGGCCCGACGAGGCACAGGATCGGCGCCTTCACCTTGTCGACGCGCTGTTGCACCGCGAGATACTCGAGGATGCGTTCCTTCACCTTCTCGAGGCCGAAGTGATCCTCGTCGAGCACCTGCTCGGCGTTCGACAGGTCGTTGTTGACCTTGCTCTTCTTGCGCCACGGCAGGCCGATCAGCGTGTCGATGTAGTTGCGCACGACGGTGGCTTCCGCCGACATCGGCGACATCAGCTTCAGCTTCTTCAGCTCGGCGTCGGCCTTCTTCTTCGCTTCCTTCGGCATGCGCGCGGCGTTGATGCGCTTCTCGAGTTCCTCGAGATCGGCGCCCTCTTCGCCCTCGCCCAGTTCCTTCTGGATCGCCTTGACCTGTTCGTTCAGGTAGTACTCGCGCTGGCTCTTTTCCATCTGGCGCTTGACGCGCCCGCGGATGCGCTTTTCGACCTGCAGGATGTCGATCTCGGCTTCGAGTTGCGCGAGCAGGTGCTCGAGGCGCTCGACGACCGGGAACATCTCGAGGATGTGCTGCTTCTGGTCGAGCTTCAGCGGCAGGTGCGCGGCGATG
This sequence comes from Burkholderia sp. SRS-46, assembly GCF_004343775.1. Taxonomy (GTDB): domain Bacteria; phylum Pseudomonadota; class Gammaproteobacteria; order Burkholderiales; family Burkholderiaceae; genus Burkholderia. The sequence continues at coordinate 77,977 of NZ_PTXL01000008.1, forward strand.
GTGTCCGCGAGCCGGCCGGCTTCATCGATGCCCGACAGCGACGTGAGGATCTCCGGCGGGATCTTCTTGTTCAGCTTCACGTACTGGTCGAACTGCGACACGATCGCGCGGCGCAGCGCTTCCGTTTCCGCGCTGTCCGCGTGATCCGGTTCGAGCGGCAGGACTTCGCACGAGAACTGCGTCTCCTGCTCTTCGATCGACAACGCCTTCGCGCGCTGCAGGCCTTCGACCAGCACCTTCACGGTGCCGTCCGGCAGCTTCAGCATCTGAAGGATGTTCGCGACGCAACCGACCTCGTACATGTCCTTTTCGGTCGGCTCGTCCTTGGCCGCGGTTTTCTGGGCGACCAGCATGATGTGCTTGCCGCCTTCCATCGCTGCTTCGAGGGCCTTGATCGATTTCGGCCGGCCCACGAAGAGCGGAATCACCATGTGCGGGAAAACGACGACGTCCCGCAGCGGCAGCAGCGGGAGCGTGATGCGTTCCGGCGGGAGAAGTTGGGTGCCTGACATTTCATTTCCCCATGAGTGGAATCAATTGTTCGGTAATTGAGGCCGGCACTTCGGATTGCAAGGCCTTCAAGCGTGGGAAATATTCGGTAAGAAAGTAACCGCCGCGTGTCGAGTCAGATTACCCACAAGATAAACGAAAAAAAGCCGTTCACGCTTTGATGAACGGCTTTTTTCGTCAGTACATCATCAAGCCGGTCAATTCGAACCCGCCACCTTCGGCGTGTCCTCGTAGATCAGCAGCGGCTTGCCGTCGCCGTCGATGACGTTCTCGTCGATGATGACCTTGCTGACCCCTTTCATGGTCGGCAATTCGTACATCACGTCGAGCAGCGCCTGTTCGATGATCGAACGCAGGCCGCGCGCGCCGGTCTTGCGGCGGATCGCCTTGCGGGCGACTGCCTGCAGCGCGGCCGGGCGGATTTCCAGCTCGACGCGCTCCATCGCGAACAGCTTGTGATACTGCTTGACGAGCGCGTTCTTCGGCTCGACGAGGATCTTCATCAGCGCGGCCTCGTCCAGCTTGCCGAGCGTCGCGACCACCGGCAGACGGCCGATCAATTCGGGGATCAAGCCGAATTTGATCAGATCCTCCGGCTCGACCTCGCGCAGCACCTCGCCGGCATCGCGCTCCTGCTTGCTCTTGACCGTCGCACCGAAGCCGATACCCGTTTTCTCGGTACGGTCGGTAATGACCTTTTCCAGGCCGTCGAACGCACCGCCGCAGATGAACAGGATATTGGTCGTGTCGACCTGGATGAAATCCTGGTTCGGATGCTTGCGGCCGCCCTGCGGCGGCACCGACGCCATCGTGCCCTCGACGAGCTTCAGCAGCGCCTGCTGGACGCCCTCGCCCGACACGTCGCGGGTAATCGACGGGTTGTCCGACTTGCGGCTGATCTTGTCGATTTCGTCGATGTAGACGATCCCGCGCTGGGCCTTCTCGACCTCGTAGTTGCAGTTCTGCAACAGCTTCTGGATGATGTTCTCGACGTCCTCGCCGACGTAGCCGGCTTCGGTCAGCGTCGTCGCATCTGCGATCACGAACGGCACGTTCAGCAGGCGCGCCAGCGTCTGCGCGAGCAGCGTCTTGCCGGAGCCCGTCGGGCCGATCAGCAGGATGTTGCTCTTCGACAGTTCGACGTCGTCCTTCTTGTCGAGATGCTTGAGACGCTTGTAGTGGTTGTAGACCGCTACCGCGAGGATCTTCTTCGCGCGCTCCTGTCCGATCACGTACTGATCGAGGATGTCGCGAATTTCCTGCGGACTCGGCAAATCCGACCGGGACAGGCTGGCCTCGACGCCCGCGGCTGCCGCCTCGTCGCGAATGATCTCGTTGCACAGGTCGATACATTCATCGCAGATGAAGACCGACGGGCCGGCAATGAGTTTTTTCACCTCATGCTGGCTCTTGCCGCAGAACGAGCAATACAACAGCTTCTCGCTGTTCGAACCTTTTTTGTCCGCCATGAATGTATGAGCCTCCGGACAGGTAAATGACATGATACGCCGATGCTCCGGGCGCCACGACCTAGGGCGCGACCGGAGTCGGCTGGATGCGCTTGCCGCAGATGCTCAGGGCGTATCGGGACGTGCCGGCCCTAATGGGGCGGCACCCCACTTAGTTCACGGACGCTTCAGCAGCACCTGATCGATCAGCCCGTACGCCTTCGCGTCTTCGCTCGACATGAAGTTATCACGGTCGGTGTCGCGCGCGATGCGCTCGACGTCCTGGCCCGTGTGCTGCGCGAGCAGCTGGTTGAGCCTTTCCTTCAGGTAGAGGATTTCGCGTGCCTGGATCTCGATGTCCGACGCCTGGCCGCGCGCGCCGCCGAGCGGCTGGTGAATCATCACGCGCGAGTTCGGCAGCGCGAAGCGCTTGCCCTTCGCGCCCGACGCGAGCAGGAACGCGCCCATGCTGGCCGCGAGCCCCATGCACAGCGTCGACACGTCCGGCTTGATGAACTGCATCGTGTCGTAGATCGCCATGCCGGCCGATACCGAACCGCCCGGGCTGTTGATGTACAGGCTGATGTCCTTGTCCGGATTCTCGCTTTCGAGGAACAGCAGCTGCGCCACCACGAGGTTGGCGGTCTGGTCGTTCACTTCGCCGACCATGAACACGAGGCGCTCCTTCAGGAGACGCGAATAGATGTCGTACGAACGCTCGCCGCGGCCGCTCGTTTCGACGACGATCGGAACCAGCCCCAGCGCCTGGGCCTCGAGGCCCTGCGGCGCGTTCGAAGCAAGCATGTCAAGCAATTCAGCGCGAGTGATCATTCAATGAACCTTGTTCGAATTGAAAATGGAACGGAGGAAAGCCGCCCGCTCAATCGCCATATTAATGGCAACCGCGCGCCTGACGTAAAAACGGCGTGCGGGCCGTCGCTCCGACAGCCGGCACGCCGCTAGAGCAACACTTACGCTTGCGCCGATGCGCTCGCGAGTGCCTCGAAGCTCACTTCCTTGTCCGTCACCTTCGCCTTGCCCAGCACGAAATCGACGACGTTGCTTTCAACGACGAACGCTTCCATCTCGGCGAGGCGCTGCTGGTTCGAATAATACCAGCGGACCACTTCCTTCGGGTCTTCGTAGCTCTTCGCGAACTCGTCGACTTCCGCACGGATCTGTTCCGGCTTCGCTTCCAGGCCGTTCGCCTTCACCAGCTCGGCGAGCACGAGGCCCAGCTTCACGCGGCGCTCGGCCTGCTCGGCAAACATTTCCGCCGGAATCGGGGCATCCTTCGCGTTCGGCACGCCGCGCTGCGCGAGGTCCTGGCGCGCCATTTCGACGAGGCGTTGCTGGTCCTGCTCGATCAGCGCCTTCGGCACGTCGAGTTCGGAAATCTTCAGCAGCGCATCCATCACCTGGTTCTTGACGATCGACTGCGTGCGGCGCTTCGCCTCACGCTCGAGGTTTTCCTTGATCTCGCCGCGCATCTTGGCCAGATCGCCGTCTTCGATGCCAAGCGACTTCGCGAAGTCGCCGTCGATTTCCGGCAGGTGCGGCCACTCGATCTTCTTCATCGTGACCGTGAACTGGGCCGTCTTGCCGGCCACGTCCTTGCCGTGGTAGTCGTCCGGGAACTTCAGGTCGAACTGGCGCGCTTCGCCGGCCTTCAGGCCCAGCGCTGCCGTTTCGAATTCCGGCAGCATGCGGCCTTCGCCGAGCACGAACGGGAAATCTTCCGCGGTGCCGCCCTGGAACGCGACGTCGTCGATCTTGCCGACGAAGTCGACCGTCACGCGGTCGCCGTTCTTGGCCGCGGTGTCCGCGCCGCCGTCGCCGTGCTCGCCGGCTTCGCCGCGTGCGTGGAAGTGCACGCGCTGCTTGCGCAGGATGTCGAGCGTGCGGTCGATTTCCGCGTCGCCGATCGTCGTCGTCGAGCGCTCGACTTCAGCCGTGGCCAGATCGCCGATCGCCACTTCCGGGTAAACCTCGAACGTCGCGTCGAACGCGTATGCGTCTTCCGCCTGCTCCTGCTTCGGCTCGAAGCTCGGCTGGCCGGCCACGCGCAGGTTTTCCGCGCGGCTGATCGTGAAGAATTCCTGGCCGATCTTGTCGCTCAGGACTTCCGCCTCGACCTGACCCGCATATTGCTGCGCGACCATCTTCAGCGGCACCTTGCCCGGGCGGAAACCCGGCATGCGCACGTTCTTCGCGAGTTTCTGGATACGGGCGTCGATTTCCTTCTGCACCGTGTCTTTCGGCAGGGAAATCGTCACACGGCGTTCAAGCTTGCCGAGGTTTTCAACAACGTTAGCCATGGCTTCAATCGTCCTAAAATTATTCGAGCGAATCGGGTTTTCCTTGCCGTGCCTGCCTGGCGGCGTGATCGCACGCCGCGCCGGGGCGCCACGCCATCCATGCAAGCGCCGGGTGGGCAAGCGCAAGCGGCTCGGAGCACGGCTTTGGCCGGAAGAATCGACTATTCTAGCAAACAATTTTCCCTGTACCGCCAGATCCGCGCTTCGCACGCGCACGGCCGCCGCGCAACGCCCCGCCATGCACGCGGATCGCCGTTATGCCGCGCGCCATATCCACGCCGGCCCCGCCATCCTGTAAGCTCCGAGAGAGATCGCGCCGTGTTCGCGCGGCGCCGTTTCGTCCGACCAAACCAAGCCCTCCGGAGACACCATGCCGCATCACCCGTCCGCGCCTGTCGTCGTCATCGCGCCCGATTCGTTCAAAGGCTCGCTCTCCGCCGCGCAGGTCGCGGACGCGATCGCCTCCGGCATCCGCCGCGCGCGGCCCGACGCCGTGGTGCGGTGCTGCCCGATGGCCGACGGCGGCGAAGGCACGCTCGACGCGATGCTCGCCGGCGGCGGCGCGCGGCGCACGATACGGGTGGCCGGCGCGTCGCTCGCGGCACGCGATGCCGCGCTCGGCGTGATCGATGCGCGCACCGCAATCGTCGAGACGGCCGAGATCGTCGGCATCACCGACCCGGCCGGGATGAGCGTGCCGGTCGACGCGCGCAGCACGCGCGGGATGGGCGATGCGATCCGCCAGCTGCTCGACGACGGCGTGCGCCGGTTCTTCGTCGCGCTTGGCGGCAGCAGCACCAACGATGCGGGCGCGGGGCTCCTCGCGGGGCTCGGGCTGCGCTGCTTCGACGCGGCCGGCCAGCCGGTCGAGCCGGTGCCCGCGCGGCTCGCCGAGATCGCGCGCATCGACGCGTCGGGGCTCGACCCGCGCGTCGCGGAAACGGAATTCATCGGCATGTCCGACGTCGACAACCCGCTGACGGGCGCGCACGGCGCAACCGCGGTGTTCGGCCCGCAAAAGGGCGTGACGCCGGAGCAGGTTGCGACCCTCGACGCGGCGCTCGGCCATTTCGCCGACCTGCTCGAGGCCGCGCTCGACCGCCGCGGCCGCGACCTGCCGGGCGCCGGCGCGGCGGGCGGCCTGGGCTTCGCGCTGCACATGCTCGGCGCACGCTTCGAAGCCGGCGCGGAAGTCGTCGCGCGCCAGGTCGGGCTCGACGCGGCGCTCGCGGGCGCCGACTGGCTGATCACCGGCGAAGGCCGCTCGGACGTGCAGACGCTGCACGGCAAGGCGCCGTTCATCGCATGCCGCCACGCGCAGGCCGCGGGCGTGCCGGCGTCGCTGCTGTCGGGCGCCGTCGACCCGGCCGCGCTGCCGCGCCTGTCCGAACATTTTTCCGGGTGTTTCTCGCCCGCGCCGGGCCCGATCACGCTCGACGTCGCGATCCGCGACGCCGCGCACCTGCTCGCGAACGAGGCGGAGCAGCTGGCGCGCCTGAAATACGGCACGCGCTGACCGTTGACCCGAACGCGCGATACAGGAACAATCGGGCCCGCCCTTTTTCTTCAGGATTCGACATGAAAGGCCGTCAAGCCGGGCTCGATCAGTATCTGACCTATCGCCTCCACGTGCTCACGAAGCGTTCCGACCGCGGGATCGGCGAGGTGTACCGGGACAAGCTCGGCATCTCGCTGCCCGAGGCGCGCGTGATCGCGGCCGTCGGCGCGTTCGGCCCGTTCTCGATCATGGAACTCGCGCGCCACACCAACCTCGACAAGAGCCAGGCGAGCCGCGCGGCCGAGGCCTTGCTGCAACAGGGCCTGCTCGCGCGCAGCGCGAGCGAGGAAGACGGCCGGATCGTGCTGATCGCGCTGACGCCGGACGGCCGCGCGCTGCATCGCAAGATCATGCCGATCGTGCGCAAATGGAACGACGGGCTGCTCGCGTGCCTGTCCGACAGCGAGCGCAATACGTTCGAGCGGCTGCTGGACAAGGTCGTCGCCCACGCGCTCGAGCGCGACGAATAACGCGCGCGGCGCGCGGCGCGGACGGCACGCCTCGCGCGCCGCACCCGCCTACAGCCCGCTGTTCTGCGCGCGCTGGCGCAACAGGCCGAGCACCGCGTCGCAATACGGCGTCGGCACGCCCAGCTTGCGCCCCAACTCCGGAAACACCCCCAGGATCGGCCCGACCTCGAGCGGCCGCCCCGCGTCGAAATCCTGCAGCATCGACGTCCTGAACGCGCCGAGCTTGCGCGTCACCGCGATGCGCTCCGGCGCGCTCATGCCGGTGAACAGGCCGAGCTTCGCGCCGATCTCGGCCGCCTCCTCCATCATCCGCAGCGCCAGCGCGTGCGTGAACGGGTCGTCGAGCAGGCGGTCGGCCGTCGAGCCCGTCAGCGCGCTCAGCGGATTCATGTTCATGTTGCCCCACAGCTTCGCCCAGATTTCGGTGCGGATCGCGGGCGTCACCTCGACGTCGAAGCCGCCGGCGGCCAGCGCCGCCGCGAAGCGCGACGCGGCGGCTTCGAGCGCCGGAGCGGGCGCGCCGACGATCAGGCGATTGCCGCGCCCGCGCCGCACGACGCCCGGCGCGTCGGTGCTCGCCGACAGGTGCACGACGCAGCCGATCGCCTGCGCGGGCGGCAGCACCGCGGACACCGCGCCGCCCGGATCGACCGCCTCGAGCGGCACGCCGTCGAGCGGCCCGGCCAACCCGTGCGTGAACCACCACGGCAGGCCGTTCATCGCCGCGACGATCACCGTGCGCGGCCCGACGAGCGGCGCGAGGCGCGCGGCGAGGTCGGGCAGCGTCTGCGCCTTCAGCGCGATCACCACATAGTCCTGCACGCCGAGCGCCGCCGCGTCGTCGCTCGCGTCGAGCGCAACCGACGTCTGCGCGCCCGTTTCGTCCACCACGCGCATGCCGTGCGCGTTCAGCGCGTCGAGTGTCGCGCCGCGCGCGTAAGCGCTCACGCGCATGCCGGCCCGCGCGAGCGCGGCCGCGAGCAGTCCGCCGATCGCACCGGCGCCGACGATCGCCGCGCGCACCGGCCCTGAATTCGTGTCGTTCATGATGGGATTCCGTCTCCTCGGAGCTGACGAGCATAGCGCTCAATGGTTGCGCACACAACCATCATGACGGACTGTGGTGCTCAGTCGGGTTCGCTGCCCGCGCCGAGCACGCTCGCGATCTGGCTCTTGTCGTGCATGCCGAGCTTGCGGTACGCGCAACGCAGATAGTGCCGCACGGTGGTCGGCGAAATCGCCATCTGCTGCGCGACCTCCTTGTGCGAGCGGCCGGCGCCGTAATAGCGGATCGCCGCGAGCTCGCGCGGCGTCAGCCGGTCGAGCAGCGAGCGCGGCCGCGCCTCGAGCTGGAACAGGCCCGCGACCGGCACGCAGCGGATGCGCAGCGCGTCGCCGACGAACGGCTGCCCAGGCGCGCGCCGTAGATGCGCGACGAGCGGCTCCGGCAGCCGCGCGCCCGCCCATCCCGGCCATTCGGCCTGCATGACGGCGTCGAAGCCGCGATCCGCGTGGTGCAGCACGCCGAAGTTGTCGCACAGCGCGCGCGCCGCCGGCGCCGCCGCGTCGTCGCCGACCCGCGTCTGCGCGGCGCGGTTGATCGTCAGCGCGGCGGCGAGATGCGGGATCACTTCCTCGAAGCGCCGCGCATCGCGCTCGTCGAACGGCCGATGCAGCCCCTGCCGGTAGATCGACAGAAACGTCGTCAGCCCGAAGCGGCGATCGAGCGTGCACACGCACATCAGCTGCGCGAGCCCGTATTTCACGCACCAGTCGCGAAAGCGCGCGTCGAGCCCCGGCTCGACGACCGACAGCCGGACCGCGCGGCCGTCCGCGCCGCGCAGCGTGCGGCGGGCGAGCGGATCGCAGTCGCGCACGCGCTTCCAGTCGCCGAAGAACGCGTCGGGCAGACGGTACAGGAAACTGTTGTGCATCACAGGGCCGGCGGCGGTGTGCGTCGCGATGCCCGTCCACGCCGCATCGAACGGAATCAGCGCGCGCAGCAGCGCGAAGAAGCGGCATTCGAACTCGCCGATGGCAGCCTGCCCCGCGACCGCGTACAGGTCGAGCAGCAGCAGGCCGAGCGCGCGGCCGTGCGGATCGTCGCGCTCGACGCCGTCGAAATCGGCGCGCCGCGGCGCCAGCGCGGGCCAGGCGAATTCGTCCAGCACGATCGCGGCAGGCGCGTCGCGCAGCGCGTCGGGGTCCTGCCCGATGTCCGTCGTCATCCTCACACCCCGCTCCCCTGCCCGACCGGGCCGATCTTGCGCACGGCCGATTATAGCCAGCGGCTTTTTTGACGGAACCCTGCGCGGCGACGCGCGGCAGCCCCATCCATTTGAACGGGGCGCCGCGCATTGCTGCCCTGCATCACGCCCGCCTTTCGCCGCCGCGGTGCGCGGCGGCGAAAGGCGCGGGTTTTCCGCACCGTTCATCTGAACGACTTCCGCGCCTCTTTCCCGCTACCGACACTGCGTCGCGGCAATACCCGCGACAACCCGACGACAACGACACGCAGCACCGGTATGGAGAACTCAACGACATGAACCCGCGCTTCATCCGCACGGTCTCGACCGCTGCAGCGCTCGCCGCCGGCAGCGCATGCGCGCACGCGCAGTCGGCCCTCACGCTGTACGGCGCGCTCGACGCCGGCGTGCAATACCTGACCCATGCCGACGGCCGTCGCGCCGCGTGGCAACTGCAGAACTACGGCATCCTGCCGTCGCAGGTCGGGCTGAAAGGCCGCGAGGATCTCGGCGGCGGCTGGCACGCGCTGTTCAAGCTCGAACAGGGCCTCAACCTGAACGACGGCACCGCGACCGCGCCCGGCTACGCGTTCTTCCGCGGCGCGTATCTCGGCGTCGCGGGGCCGGCCGGCACCGTCACGTTCGGCCGGCAGTTCAGCGTGCTGTTCGACAAGACGCTGTTCTACGACCCGCTGTGGTACGCGTCGTACAGCGGCCAGGGCGTGATCGTGCCGATGTCGGCCAACTTCATCGACCACTCGGTCAAGTACCAGTCGCCGACGTTCGGCGGCTTCGACGTCGCGGCGCTCGCCGCGACCGCGGGCGTCGCCGGCAACACGCGCGCCGGGCGCGTGCTCGAACTCGGCGGCCAGTACACGAGCAACGGCCTGTCGGTCAGCGCGGTGCTGCACCAGGCGCACGGCGACGCATCCGCGGCCGACGATGCGTCCGCGCGCCGCCGCGAACTCGGCGCGCTCGCCGCGCGCTACGCATTCGATGCGCTGCCGCTCACCGTCTACGCAGGTGTCGAGCGACTCACCGGCGACCTCGACGCGGCGCGCACGATCGTCTGGGGCGGCGCGCGCTACCTGACGCCGAACGGCATCGGCCTGAACGCCGGCGCCTACCACACCGACTCGCGCACGCCGGCGATCGGCCATCCGACGCTGTTCATCGCGAGCACCACCTACGCGCTGTCGAAGCGCACGGTCGCGTACCTGAATCTCGGCTACGCGCGCAACAGCGGACAAAGCTCGCAGACCGTCTACGAATACGACCCGACACCGCTTGCCGGCGCATCGCAGTTCGGCGCGATGGTCGGCATGTATCACCTGTTCTGACCCGTCCCCGCCCTTCACGAGAGCCCGCCATGAAAACCCTGTCCTCCGAAGCCGCCATGCCGCGCGCCGGCCAGCCAGCGACGTTCGCGCGCGCGACGCTCGTCGCGCTCGTCGTGTTCGCCGCGATCACACCGCTGCTGCTGCTCGTCGCGCCGGCGGTCGCCGCGCAACTCGCGGCCCAGCTCGGCCTGTCGGCATCGCAGATCGGCACGTACTTCTTCGTCGAACTCGGCGCGTTCAGCCTTGCAACCGTACCGTCCTACCTGTGGCTCGGCCGCGTCGATGCGCGCCGCGTCGCCGCGTACGCGATCGCGCTGTTCGGCGCCGGCAACCTGCTCACCGCGCTGTGGATGCCGGGCTTCGCCGCGCTGCTCGCGCTGCGCGCCGTCACCGCGCTCGGCGGCGGCTCGCTGATGGTGCTCTGCATGACGAGCGCGGCGACGAGCGACAACAGCGACCGCGTGTACGGACTGTGGGTCGTCGGCCAGCTGGTCGCCGGTGCAGTCGGCCTGTTCGTGCTGCCGCACGTGTTCGCGGCGATCGGGCTGCGCGCGCTGTACGTGGCGCTCGCCGCGCTCGCGCTCGGGGCGGCGCCGCTCGCGCGCGGCTTTCCCGCGTCGCTCGGCGAACGCGCGCCGGCGTCGCCATCGCCGCGCGAGCTCGCGCCCCGCGCGCGAGGCGGCCACGTCATGCTCGCGATCGGCGCGGTGCTGACGTTCTACCTCGCGATCGGCAGCGTCTGGACGTTCGCGAGCCGCGCCGCCGCCGACGCGGGACTCGATCCGCAGGCCACCGGGAACGTGCTCGCGGCCGCCAGCGTGATGGGCATTGCCGGCGCCGCGCTCGCGTCGTGCGTCGGCGGCCGGCTTGCGCGGCGCGCGATGCTGGCGGCCGGCTATGCGCTGCTCGCCGCATCGCTCGTCGCGCTGGCCGCGCAGCCGCACGCCACCGGCTACGGTGCCGCGATCTTCGCGTTCAAGTTCGCGTGGACGTTCGTGCTGCCGTTCATCCTCGCGACCGTCGCACAGATCGACCCGTCCGGCCGCCTCGTCGCGACGCTCAATTTCGTGATCGGCGCCGGCCTCGCCGCCGGCCCGCTGCTCGCCGGGCTGATGCTCGATGCGGGCGGCACGATGCGCACGCTGTTCACCGTCGCGACGGCCGTGTCGATCGCGTCGCTCGCCGCGCTGCTGCACATCGAGCGCCGCGCCCGCGCTTCCGTTTTCTCCCAACCGTGACAGGTCACGCACATCCATGAAACGCACTGCCTTCTTCACCGACGAACGCACCTTCTGGCATACCGGCGGCACCCACGCGCTGTTCTTCCCGGTCGGCGGCTGGGTGCAGCCGCCGTCGAGCGCCGGCTACGCGGAATCGCCCGACTCCAAGCGCCGCTTCCTGTCGCTCGTGCAGGCATCGGGCCTCGGCGCACAGCTCGACCTGCGCGGCGCGCCGGCCGCGACGACCGACGACCTGCTGCGCATCCATCCGGCCAGCTATCTCGACGCGTTCCGCGCGCTCAGCGACGCGAACGGCGGCGATCTCGGCGATCTCGCGCCGTTCGGCAAGGGCAGCTACGAGATCGCCGCGCTGTCGGCGGGCCTCGCGATCGCGGCGGCCGACGCGGTGGTCGCCGGGCACGCGCCCAACGCGTTCTCGCTGTCCCGGCCGCCCGGCCACCACTGCCTGCGCGACCGTCCGATGGGTTTCTGCCTGCTCGCGAACATCCCGGTCGCGATCGAGGCCGTCCGCGCGAAGCATGGCGTCGGCCGCGTCGCGGTGATCGACTGGGACGTGCATCACGGCAACGGGACGCAGTCGATCTACTACGACGATCCGCACACGCTGACGATCTCGCTGCACCAGGACCGCTGCTTTCCGCCCGGCTACAGCGGCGCGGACGACCGCGGCAGCGGCGCGAGCGCCGGCGCGAACCTCAACGTCCCGCTGCTCGCGGGCAGCGGCGACGATGCATACCGCTACGCGTTCGAGCGCATCGTGCTGCCCGCGCTCGAACGGTTCCGGCCGGAGCTGATCGTGGTCGCGAGCGGCCTCGACGCGAGCGCGGTCGATCCGCTCGCGCGCATGCAGCTCCATAGCGACAGTTACCGGTTCATGACGCGCGCGGTAATGGACGCGGCGCAGCGGCTCTGCGCCGGGCGGCTCGTGATCGTTCACGAGGGCGGCTATTCGGAGGCGTACGCCCCGTTCTGCGGGCTCGCGATCGTCGAGACGCTGGCGGGTGTCCGTACCGAGGTCGCCGACCCGATGCTCGAGCTTGCGATGGCGCAGCAGCCCGGCGAACGGTTCCTCGCGTTCCAGCGCGGGCTGCTCGACGAGCTGGCGGCGTCATTCGGCTTGTAACGCCCGCACGGCGCGGGGCGCGCACCACGCGACGAGCCTTGCGCGATCCGCGCGGATGCGGTCTCCTGTGCTTTTGCACCCACCGGGCGAGGAGCCGCACTCTTCTAATGAAATCGTCCCCGCGCGAGAAGCCGCGCCGCCGGCCGTCGACCCTGATGCTCAATATCGTCGCGGTCCTCGTCGGCCTCGTCACGTTCGCGATCGGCGTCGGCTGGCTGATCTACAGCTGGGTCGTCGACCGCGAAGCGCAGTATTTCGCGATCCCGCTGGTGTTTTCGGTGCCCGTGATCGTCGCGGTCGCGATCCGGAGTTTCTGGGATTAGCGACACCGGCAACAAAAAAGCGCCGCGGTCAGCCGGCCGCGGCGCTTGTTCGGGGTGCGCGAAACGCGACCCGCATCGGCTTACTGCACGGTGAGTGCAATATCGGCCCGTTGCAGCAGGTTCCGGCTCCTGCCCGACAGGTTGACGAACACGAGCGTCCGGTCGGCCCGCTCATAACGGTCGTGCAATGCTTCCAGCGCCGCGATCGCCGAATGGTCGGCCACGTGCAGGTGCGCACAGTCGAGCGTCACGCGATACGGATCCTGCTGCGGATCGAACAGTGCCTGGAATTGCGCGGCGGACGCAAAGAACAGCGTGCCGCGCGGCACGTAAACCTTCTCGCCGGACGGTTCGCTGCGGGTTTCGCAGCGGAATTCGCGCGCATGCTCCCACGCGAAGTTCAAGGCCGCGATGACGATGCCGCACAGCACCGCGACCGCGAGATTGGTGAAGACCGTGATCACCGTCACCGCGATGATGACGAGCGCATCGTTGCGCGGCACCTTGTGCAGCACCCGCAGCGAGCCCCATGCGAAGGTCTGCTGCGCCACGACGAACATCACGCCGACCAGCGCCGCGACCGGAATCCGCTCGATCAGCGGCGACAGGAACAGGATGAACAGCAGGATCATCACGCCGCTCGTCACGCCGGAAATGCGCGACCGGCCACCGGAGCCCAGGTTGATGACGGTCTGGCCGATCATCGCGCATCCGCCCATCGCGCCGAACAGGCCGGACGCGATGTTCGCGGCGCCCAGTGCCACGCATTCGCGGTTGGGGCGCCCGCGCGTGCCGGTGATCTCGTCGGTCAGGTTCAGCGTGAGCAGCGTCTCCAGCAGGCCGACGAGCGCCATCAGCACCGCGTAAGGCAGCACGATGCCCAGCGTCTCGAGATTGAACGGCACGTGCGGGATCGCGAAGACCGGCAGCCCGCCGGCGATGTGCGCCATGTCGCCGAGCGTGCGGGTCGGCAGGTGCAGCAGGCCGCCGAGCAGACCGACGCTGACGATCGCGACCAGCGCGGGCGGCGCGGCCCGGGTGATGCGCGGCACGACGGCCACGATCGCGATCGTGAGCGCGACCAGCCCGCCCATCAGCAACAGCGGCTGGCCATGCAGCCATTCCTCGCCGTGCGGCGTCGCCTGCTTGAAGTGCTCGAACTGGGCGCGCGCAATGATGATCGCCAGGCCGTTCACGAAACCGAGCATCACGGGATGCGGCACCATCCGGATCAGCTTGCCGAGCCGCAGCACCCCGAACAGCGCCATCAACACGCCGCTCAGCACGACCGTCGCGAAGAAGTATTGCGGGCCGTGCTGGACGACGAGCGCGACGATCACGACCGCCATCGAGCCGGCCGCCCCCGAGATCATCGCCGGCCGGCCGCCGAACAGCGCGGTGATCGTGCAGATGAAGAAGGCGCCGTAAAGGCCCACCAGCGGATTGAGCCGGGCAACCAGCGCGAACGCGATGCATTCGGGCACCAGCGCGAAGGATGAAGTGAGGCCCGCGAGCAGGTCGCGGCGCAGGTCGGAGAAACGGGGCCAGCCGGTTCGAGAAGGTGTCATGGGGCGAAAAACAGGTACGGAATGTCAGGCATGGGCATCGCGGGATGCCGTTGTCGGCGTGAACTGCGTTGGCTTGCCCGTGCGGGCGTGGCGGCATGGCGACCGACGCGCACACGGCGTGCGGCAGCCACATGAAGGCCATCAGGGTTCGACTGCAGCGCCACCCCGCCTTTCCGCGGCGCAGCGGCCAAGCGTTTCGCGAGACGGCTGACGCGCGCCGCGCGGCAGATGGTACCAGACACCCGTGTTACACCTGATGTTCGCCATGCCGGCGAGCGTCATGCGACAGCGCGCGTCACGCCGCGCCCGCCCGTTCGCCCGCTTCGAACGCGAGCCGCGCGGGCGTCTCGCGCAACACGCGGCGGCGCCGGCAATCGATCTCGGCCAGCGTCGGGCGCTGCCGCGGCGGCGCGGCACGGCGGATGCCGAAGATCTCGGCGAGGTTCGCGCGCGGCTCGTGCATCGGGATCAGCACGTCGGCGGGACCGGTCAGCAGCGGCGTCACGCCGGGGCCATGGCCGCTGACCGTGCTGTCGCCGTGCACGATGACGCCGATGGTCACGCGGCCCGAATGGTAGAGCGGGCCGCGTCTCGTATCGGCATCGGTAATCGCGACCAGGTCGCCGAAGCGCAGGCTGCCCAGCCGGTAGCGCTCGCGGGTCGGCCGGTCGGACAGCTGGATGTCGTAATCGCCGCGCCACGCCGTGTTCTTGCCGAGGCCCGAGCCCATCAGGCGCGACGGCACGAGATGCGTGACCGGCACGTGCAGGCGCCCGTCGCGCGCCACGATGCCCCAGCGGCGCAGCAGGCGCGGCGCGCAGTTCAACACCTCGACGCGCGGCCACGCAGGCAGGCGCAGCCCGAGGCCGTGCGACACGATCTGCACGCGATCGCCGATCCGCAGCCGCATCAGCACCTCGGTCGGGAAATCCACCAGCACGTGATTGACCCCACCATGCTTGCCGGTCACCATCCCGGCCTTGCCGCAGCACGGCCCGCTGATCACCCGCGCCACATTGCCGACGCACGCGGCGGTCATCAGCGCGTTGTTGGGGCCGTCGCGCGGGCCGGTCACCTCGCGGCCGTTGTTGTGCAGCGCGACGCCGGGCTCGACGTGGTCGCCGGCGAGACCGACGCACGGATCGCCGATCCGCTGGTTCAGCGCGATGCCGCCGGTGCCCGGCAGCACGCGCGCGACACCGTCGTAGCCGATGCGGTAAGCCGACGCCTGGCCGACCGGGTGCGCGATCTGGCCGGCGACCGTGGTGGCGACCAGCTGGTCGGCGTTGATCCGTGGGCCCGTGCGGCCGTCACGCTGGATGGGCAGGCTGCGGCTCATCGCGAATCTCCGATAGAGGGCGCCGGCACGCCGCGTCGCGCTCGCGGCACGGCGGAGCCAGGCGTTGCCGCTTACAGGTAGTACCACCACGCGCGCACATCGTCCCACAGGTTCGCGGCCGCGCCCGGGGCCAACGGGGCCGGCCCTTCGTCCGCCGGCAACGGCACGGGCATCCACGCCGCCGCGAGCATCGCCGGGGCGACATTCACGTGCAATGCGACCAGCGGCGGCAGCGCCTGCGCCAGGCTCGCGAGCCCCGCCGCCGCCAGCGCGTCGCGCAGCAACGCGCGCTCGGCGGCGAACAGCGATGCGGACCGCTCGTCCGGCAACGGATCGAGCAGCCGCGCGGGGTGGCCGATGCGCGCGAGCGCCTGCACGGGCCACGGCTCCCGCTCCGCCATCGCGGCCGTCAGCACCAGCGCGCCGTCCAGCGCCGCCGACAACGCGAGCGTGTCGACGCTCGCCTCGCGGTGATCCCAGCGCGACGGCCAGATGCCGTGCCGCGGCTCGTGTTCCGGCCGCAAGCGCATGGCCAGCGCTTCGGCCAACGTTTCGTAGTGCATCACGATGCCCGGATCGGCGGCGCCGTCCAGCTGCGATTCGGCCAGGTTGTCGCCGATCCAGCGAAACGGCCACGCGCCCGCATCGGTCGCGTCGCGCAGTGCGATCCATGCGCGCAGCACGTCGGCAAGCGGCCAGCGCGCGTCGGCAGCATCGTCCTGCGGCGCGGCGGCGAGATCGGGCAGCAGCAGCTCGCTCGCATCGATCACCTGCCAGAAGCTGCGCGTGAGCCAGGGCTCCAGCACCCGCGCCAGCCGCAGCGCAAACGCCACGCCGACGCGCGAGCCGAGCACCAGCGCCGGGTCGAGCACGCAAGCGAGCTTGCGGCTTCGCACCGAGACCAGCATGTCGTCCGCGCGCATGGCCGCTCCCCCGCTCGCCGCGTCACGCGCTGAGCGCCTGCGGGACGCCCAGCACGCTCTTCAGCGCAGGCGTCACGCCAGGGAAGCCCCGCCCTTCCGGCGTCATCCGGTAGGCCGCGAGCCATGCCTCCGCATGCGCGCCCATCGGCCGCACGACGTTCTGGAACAGGATCGGGTCGATGGCGGTCTTGAAGTCGTTGTCGGCGACGAACTGCAGCATCCGCCGGCCGCTCTCGGCCATCTTGGCGCGCTGCGACGGCTCGGCGACCCCGCCGAGATAGCGGTTCGACACGATCTCGACGACATCCCACTTGGTGTTCGCGTCGAACGCCTTCTTGATGTCCGGCGAATCCAGCAGCTTCAGCACCTGGATCAGGTAATGCCCCGTCTCCATCGCCAGCGCGAAGATGTTGCCGTAGGTCGAGCGGTCGAGCGCATAGCGCAGGTCGAGGCCGATGCGCTGGATCGTGCCGACGCTGCCGAACGGCCGCTGGTCGATCAACTGGCCGCCGCGGATCACCTCGCCGATCAGCAGGTCGCGGAAGTACTGGCCGATCGCGACCATGAAGCCGACCATCTGCCGATGGAAGTTGCGGTTGACGATGGCGCCGGCCGGCGCCTGCGCGCTGCCGTAGTTGAACGCGCGGCGATAGGCGATCATCCGGTCGGCCTTCTTGTAGCGGATCGGCTGCCACTTTTCGAGCAGGTACAGGCCGCGCGCGCCGGGGCCGCGCTGGATGCGCATCTTGCCGAGCCGGAACAGGCGCAGCAGGGTCTCCACCACTTCGAAGATCTTCATCCGCTCGTGCTGGTAGATGTAGTACAGCTCGGCCGCCGCGTGCAGCTGGCTCGGCACGATCGAGTCGTCGAAATCCGGCTGCAGCGCCGGATAGGCGATCTTGTCGAAGCCCACCTCGCCCTGCGGGCCGAGGCCCAGCAGGTCGAAGAAGCCGGCATCGCCGCCGCCGTTCGGCTTGCCCAGCAGTTCGCCGAAACGCTGTTCGAACTGGTTGGAGAACGCTTCCCGCTGATCGGGCGGCAAGCTCGCCAGCTGCTCCTGCAGGAACGTGTCCCACAGGCGCTGGATCGTCTCGTTGGTCTGAAAGTTCATGGCCTACTCCTGTGAGCGAAGTCGATGCGCGGAACGAACGACGGGCGTGGTGCGGGGCGCCGCCATCACTTGTTCCCGCCATTGGGTTTCGGCCGCTGCTTGTTGAGCGGCTGCGCACCGCCCGCGCCGTCCGTCGCCGGCCCCGGCAACTGCGCGTTCTGCCGCAACACCTCGGCATTGATGCGCGAGATTTCGTCCCAGGAGGTTTCGGCATCGCGTGGAATGCGCAGATCGCCAAGCAGATTCAGATGGTCGACGTGCCGGCCTTCGTCCACGAGCCACAGGCCGCCGTGCTGGAACGCCGCCAGCACGCCGAGACCACCTGCATCGAGATGGTCCAGCTGTTTCTGCCCCCCGACCTTGGTCTCCATGCCGCCAAACACCTGGCCGATCGGCACGCAACCGGATGCCATCTGCTCGACGATCGGCCGCCAGTTTTCGTCGGTCTGCGCCTGCAGCATCAGTTCGTGACGCAGCTTCGCGCGCGCTCGAGTCGGCACGATCAGGGCGGCGTTCCCGGCGTTCGTGGGCGCGGTGCTGCTCCAGCCGCTTGCCGAAGCGGATTCCCAGTAAGCGGCGAAGCGGCTGCCAGCGTTCGGCGCCTGCGGGATCAGCAACGCCTGCAGGTCGTTCAGTTGCTGGTCGACACTCAGCGATTGCCCCGCGTCCCGCGCGTTGTCGTCGAACGAACCGAGATAGGACAGCGCGTCGTCGTTGTTCGGATCGTAGTTCGCGAACCCGTACCCGGCCCAGCTCTGCGGGTAATGCGCCGCGAAGATCAGCACCCCGCAGGCCGCCGCGCGCAATTCGGGATCCCCGAAATCCTTGTCGCCGATCGCGTACAGATCGATCGCGCGATCGATGTCGAACAGGATCCGGTCGAGGACGATCTGCGCCTTGATCACGTCGTCACTGCACATGCAGCGCGTCAGGCAGTCGATCGTCGACGCGAACTGGCCGCGCCGGTTGACCAGCTCGATCAGCCGATTCTCCGCCTGGGTCAGTTGCGTCGAGCCGTACAGGCCGTACAGCAGCACCGTCGGCCGCGAGATCCGCAGCAGGCGGAAGCCGCCGGAATTGTTGAAGCCGTCGATGAAGAGCTGCAGCGCCTCCTGGAACCCGGCCAGCGCCGGCGACTGCGGCTGCACCGCGTGCAGCGTGATCTGCACGAAGCGCTGGAAGCGGTTCAGCGGCGCCCACGCGGTGGCGCCGACGCGCCGCATGCCGCTCGTCGAGCCGCCGCCGGCCGCCTGCACGAGATCGTCCATCGCCCGCGCCAGTTCGGACTCCGACAGCAGCGAGCGGAGCTCGAGCTGGCCGCGTTCCTCGAGCACGCCATAGAGCTGGCGATACGCGTCGAGGCCGCGCGGCCAGGTGCTCTGGTTCAGCGATTCCTGCGCGCCGCCGGACAGGTTGCGCAACGCCACCAGCACCGCATCGCGCCGTGCCTGCAGTTCGGAATACGGCACCTGCAGCAGGTAGCGGCCACCCGCGAAGCCGTTGTTCGCGAGCGATTCGCCCATCAGCACCAGCAGCACCGCGCAGACTTCGTCCAGGCTCTGCGCGAGATTGCGGTAGTCCTCGTTGAGCTCCGGTGTCAGCGCGCCGATCAGCCGCGCGAGGCGCGCATACTCGCCGAGCTGGCGGCGCATCGCGAACGCGCGGTCGCGGCTGTACGCATCGAGGCCCTGCTGCGCGGCGCTCACGCCATCGTCGACCAGGTCGTTGATCGCCTGCTGCCACCCTTCCAGCTCGGGACGGATGTCCTTCGCGAGATTGCTGGACAGCAGCTCGGCCAGATCCTGGTCGACGTCGCCGCGCGCCTGGTCGAGATCGAGGCGGGTGGCGGTCGGGGCCGCCGCCGCGGCGGCCGG
Organism: Burkholderia sp. SRS-46; assembly: GCF_004343775.1. GTDB lineage: Bacteria > Pseudomonadota > Gammaproteobacteria > Burkholderiales > Burkholderiaceae > Burkholderia. Next base: position 97,369 of record NZ_PTXL01000008.1, read on the forward strand.
CAGCGACGGCGTGTTGAGGAACGGCAGCCCGCGGGCCTCGCCGCCGATCGCCTGCGCACGCGGATTGTTCTGGTAGCGATCCAGCAACGCGCGGGCGATCTGCGCCGGGTCGGCCGGATCGCCCACTTTCAGTTCGCGCCGGATCAGGTTGTCGAACGCGGTGCGCTGCGCGCCCGCGCTCGCCGGCGCGCTCGTCCCGCCGGACTGCGGCCAGCCGTTGTACGGAAGATTGGCGGGGATGGACATGGCGGTACCTCGCAGGAAAGAGCTGGCTGGTGTGGATTCGATGCGGCGGCTTCAGAAACTCAAGCGGCTCAAGCGGCTTCAGGCGGCGATCCGCAGCCGCGGCGCGGCGCGCGGCTGCGGCAGGCGCGCGGTGAGCGTCGCGATCACGCATTGCGCGAGCCGCTGCGGCGCGATGCCGCCGCCCGCCAGCGCGTAATGCGCGGCACTGACGAGATGCCGCGGCGCCAGGTCCGGCGCGCGCCCGGCGGCGAGCCGGCGCGCGCCGTCGCGAATCGCCGCCTCGTCGTCGAGGTGGAACGGAATGACGTCGACGAGCGCGCGCTGCGCGAGGTTGCGGCGGGTCTGGAACGCGATCTCGTCCACCACCTCGGGAATCAGCCGCGGCGCGCTCGTCATCAGCGGCGCGGGGATGCGATGCCCGGCGCTCGCGCGATACAGGCCCTGCCAGACGCGCAGCAGTTGCGTCGCGTCGGCGCCGAAGCCGAGACGGCGCAGCATCTCGGCAAGCAGGTAGACGCGCAGGTAGGCCGTCGGATGCGCGCCGCCGGGCCGGTAGGTCATGGTCCGTGGCTGCGGATGCGCGAGGAAGTCGGCCATCCCCCACGCGGCCGCCGGCCCGCCGAGCAGGATCGCCGCCAGGTCCGCGAAGATCTCCTTGTGCCAGCGGCCATAGATGCCGGCCAGCAACGGATCGCGCGCGCTGCCCATGATTCGCCGCAGCACGGCCTGACGGTTTTCCTGCCAGATGCCGAGATCCGCCTGCAGGTTGTGCGCGACTTCGTGGAGAAACACGGATTGCCACGGCTGGTCGCGATCCCACGGAATGCGAATCAGCGGGAACGGATTTTGCTCGCCGAGCAGGCGCGACAACTGCACGCCGCGCCGCATCGTCGCGGGCGAGTAGCCGTGCTCCATGTAGCACACCGGCTTCAGCAGCGGGCCGTCGAAAATGCGCGGCGCGGCCTGGCGGATCGCCTGGTAGCAATCGTCGGCGATCGCGTCATGGGCCGCCAGCGCCGGGCCGTAGCTCGTGCCGCGCTGCGCGAAGACTTCGTAGAACATGCCGAACAGGCGCCGGGCCCGGTCGAGCTCGCGCTCGACCAGCGCGATGTCGATCAGCACCCGCTGCGGCGCGCGCCGCTCCCACTGCCGCAAGCTGGCGAAGCGAGCGCGGATGCGCTGCTCGACCTGCGCGAGGCGGGCGTTCGCGGCGTCGAAATGACGGGCCGACGGCGCGTACGGCATGTCCTGCGGGCGCAGACCGACGAATGCGTTGTCGATCCGCGCCAGCCTCGACAGGCGGGCTGACAGGCCTCTGATCTTCGCTTGCAGAAAGCGGTGCAGGTCCATGGCCGGCTCCGTGAGCCCCGGGGGTGATGGGTTAGCGAACGCCGCTGATCGTGATGGTCACCGGCCCGCGCAGGCCGCTGCCGCACGCCGCAGTGCGGGCACGCGCGGCGGCCGCGCCCGGCAAGCGCCGACCGGTGGTGGTGGCCACGCGGCGCGCGATCGGCGCGATCGCGCGGGCGACCGTCCTCGCACCTGGCCCGCGCGGCGTCGCGCGGCGCGCCGCCGGCACCAGCGGCCGCGCCAGCCGGCGGATCGCCTGCGGCCGGCGCGCAACCTGCTGCGCGACCGCCGCACGATCTGCGCGGCCGCGCGCGGGCGACACGCTGGCGCTGCACGATGCGCCGCGTCGCGCGCCGCGCGGGCGACCGCGCGGGCCGCCGGCGCCTTGCCGCCGCGTCGCCGTGCGCACCGCCGGGTGACGCCGCGCACCGCCGCGCGCCGCACCTGCGGGCGCTGCGCGACCGGGCCCGCCCGCCGCACCAGCATGCCGGCGAGCACCGGTGCCGCTGCATCGATGCCGTCCTCGTCGAGACCGTCGACCATCTCGTCGAACACCTCGAACTCGTCGGCGCCGTCGGCGAGCAGACGGCCGGCGACATTGGCGATGCGGCCGATCAGTTGCGCCTGCGGCAGCGGGATCATGTTGGCAACCGGCGCGATCGCACGCGCCGCCGTGCCGATGCCCCGCCCGACACTGCGCGCGACACGCGCGAGCCGGCGAAAGAATTCGTCGCCGTCGGCCGCGTCGAGCGCATCGGCGACGAGGTCTTCCATCGGGTCGAGCTCGTCGGCGCCGTCCCACTCGCCGGCCGCGTCGAACTCGTCGCCTTCGTCCGCCTCGTCCGCCAGTTCGAAGCCGTCGGCTTCGTCGTATTCGTCGAATCCCGCCCCGCCGCCGCCCGCAAGACCGGCCACCACGTTGCCGATTCCGCCCAGCACCCGGCCGAGGAACTCGTCATCACCCTCGTCGCCGTAGTCGCCTTCGTCGAAACCGTCTTCGTCGAACTCGTCGTAGGCATGCGTCGAAGCGCCGGCCGGACCTTCCGCGGCTTCGTACATGAGGTCGTCCATCACATCCGATTCGAATCGGTCCATGGTGTGCTCCTTTCAGCGCCAAGAGTCAGTGGGAGGTGATCGTCAGCGTGACCGGGCCGTCGAGGTGAATCGTGCGGCTCCGGCCGACGCGGGCGCTCCGCATGCCGCGCCCGATATCCGTGGGGCGCGCGAGCGGTCTCGATGCGCGCGGCGGCACCGCGCGACGGATCAGGCGCGGATTCCGGGCAAGCCGCCGGGCGGCCTGCGGCAGCCCGCGGCGCACCAGCCGCACGGCCTGCTGTGGCGTCGGCAGCTGACGTTGTGCAACGGCCGCGGCGGAATGCGCGAGACGCGGCAACGCGCGCAGCGCATGCGGCGCGCGCGAACGCGCCAGTTCGCGCGCCGCCGACGCAACGCCCCGCACCAGCGCGCGGCGTGCGGCCGCCGACAGCTGCGCGGCATTGCGAAAACCCAGCCCGCGCATGGCCGCGCGTGCCGCGAGGCCGATCATCGGCGGCAACGCTTCGTCGATGCCGTCTTCGACATAGAGATCCGCGAGCGCATCGAACGCGTCGTCCGCGCCGTCGCTGCGGCTCAGCAACTGGCTGATCTGCCCGAACAGGCCCTGCGCCCCGCCCGCCGCCTGGCCGACCGAGCCGGCCGCGCGCCGGGTCTGCCGCGCGGCGCGACCGACGCGCTGCGCGACCTGCCCAACCTGGCCGAGGGTGTCGGCCGCGCCCGGCGCGCCTGCAACCCGAGCCAGCCGCGCGAGCGCCTCGGCGGCCGGCGAGACGGCGTTCGCGACGTCGCCGATCCGGCCCGCGACGGCGCCCGTGCGCCGCGCGATCGCGCCGACCTGCCCGGCCGCGCCCGCGGCCCGGCCCAGGCCGCGGCCGATCACGCCGGCGGCGCGGCCGATGCCGCCCAGCAATCGTCCGACGAATTCGTCGTCGTCCGCCGCGTCGAGACCGTCGGCCAGTTCTTCTTCGAACGCGTTCCAGAGCGCCATGTCGTCGACGTCGTCCCCCGCGTCGAACGGTTCCGCCTCCGCGTCGCCCTCCAGCGCGTCGACGGCGAAGTCGTCGCCTTCGTCGAACTGTTCGTCGCCGAACGCATCGTCGGCGCTCAGCTCGTCGAAGTGCTCGAACGCGCCCGTCCCGTCGCTCGACGCGTCGCTCATGTCGGCTTCGTCCGCCACTTCGCCATCGAATGGTTCATTCATCGCCCTTCTCCACGATCGATTCGGGACAGCAGGACATCCGGCATGCACCGCGAACGGCGCAAGGCCGACCGACCACGTTGACCCAACTCTAGTGGAGCGGTGCCCCGCGCAAATCGCCCGATCGGGCCGATTCGATCGCGCTCGCCGCATCGTGCCGACCCGGACGAACGAACGTATTAAGGCGACACCGAACAAGCGCATGCGAACGCGCGCCATTCATCGGCTTAACCCATATGGGGTAGCGCGTTTGGGGCGCGTCGCCGAGCTTGAATTTCATCTGACCTTGTGCCACAAAAGAGAGGTCGCAGCCGCGACGGACGGCTGGATGGATGGATGGATCGCAACAGGGAAATACGCCGCGCATTCAGGGGTTCCATCGACGGGAGGTCGACGGGCAACGGCACGGCGACGGGCGGAGTGCTTTCGCTCGCGCATTGATCAGGATCACAAACTCAGGAGACAGTGCTGCGCCTCCCGCGCGGAGGTAGCCGTCACGCCGATCAAGTGACGGGCGCAGTACTTCACGGGTTCCGCATGGCCATGCGGCGGGCCCGGCCAACCATGTTGGGGGACCTTCCGTGCCGGTATCTCGACCCGATGACGAGCGGTTGCCTGACCCGAGCAGGTTCTGGATCGATCGGTCGGCGGCCGACCCGCCACGGCCGTTGCCCCGTCCGTTCCTCGGCCGCGAGATCGGTGAAGTCGAACTCGCGGGACGCAAGTGCCACGTGCTGCTCGCCGACGGCGCCGAGCCGATCGATTGCGGCCTCGACGCCGCGCACGGCGCACGAACGGCGGGCGCGGACGATGAAATCGTCCGCTTCGAGTTCGAGGGCCACCGTTATGTGCTGGTCGCCGAAGCACGCCGCCGCCGGGAGGTTGCGCCGGTTGCCGACCCCGCATCCGGCATCGATATCGGCAGGCTGTTGAGCAGCCGCGAGATGCAGGTGGTGCAGCTGGTCTGCATGGGCTTTCTGACCAAGCAGATCGCCGATCGCCTGCACATCAGCGAATTCACCGTGCGCTCGTACCTGAAGACGATCTACGCGAAGCTGGGGGTGCGTTCGCGCGCGGCGCTGGTGTTCCGGTTCATGAAGACCCTCAATGCGGATGCGGGGACGCGGGAGTGAAAACGAAAAACCCGCGAAGTGAGGAATCCGGAGCACATCGGGACCACAAACCGCATCGAGGTCCGGCTCGTCGACCAGGATTTCCGGGTGATCGTCGAGACTGACGATCACGCGCCCCTTTAGCGCGCGCAGCCGCGCGACCACTTCTCGTACTCGGAAAACGGAAACGGAAACGGAAACGGAACGCCATAACCCGGCGTCCCGTGATGAGGCGGATCCAGATGAACCGCTTACGCGGCCGTTCATAAAAAATTCAAGATCCACGGCTTTTCTTTTTTACGTTCCGTTTTTCCCGCACAGCAGTCACCCGGATCCGAGACTTCAGTAATCATTCATCGAATCGGACAACTCGCCCGCCCCCACATTCGCATCCAAGTCAGATAGAGACAACAATCCGGAAAACAGTCTTCGGAATAGTTTTAGATTCTTTAAATGATGCGATTCCATGTTTGTCTGATAATATGCCCCGCGCGCACACGCGCATTCCGGGGCGGGTAATTAAAAACATGGCCGCACTGAACCCCCTCCTTTGTTTACGCCTCCGATGCATATCACCTTACCTTGGCATTTCAATACCATCAACAAATAAGGGATTTGAATCATGAGTTTCAATTCGCGAAAACCTCAGGTTGCGTCATATCTCGATATTGACGGGGAGGCGGTTGTGAGTTTCAAGCATCCAAAGAAATGTCGAAACCGGTTCAAGCCAAGTGCACTGGCGGCGGCGCTGACGCTCGGCGGCGCCCTGTTTGCTTATGGGGCAGAGGCTGCCGCGGAATTGACGGCAACGTCCAATGAACCCGCCCCCGCGCCTGATCAGGCAAATCTGGCCAGCGCCTTCAATGCCGCCGTTACGGAGGCGCGCAGGCTCGATCTGCAGCCCAACTATGCCGCGCTGTATCAGGCCAATCAGGATAGATGGAAAGATGACAAACTCGCGGATGGCGTAACACTTGCCTGCCCGAACCCGAACACCTCCCCCGGCATCCCGCCCGGATATTTTGCGAGCCTCTGGGATCGATGCGCTTATTATTCAAGAGATTATGTTCACCAATCCATCGGTGCTTATTATCTAGGATATTATGATCAGAATTATACGATGTTGAATAATTTCGCCAGGCTCTCGCACGTAAACGGCGGCGTCAATGCACCATACTGGGCCATCAGCGCTACCGGGCTGGCATATGAACAGGGAGACGAATTGCCCGCGCCGTACGAGCTCGGGGAGAATATCGCCAAGCTGTATCGCCTCACGGCCGATAGCCGTTACCTCGGTCAGAATTTCACGAACTACATTGCCCAGATGACCAGCTATGCCAACGCCTTCAGCAATGTGAATGGCGCAAATGGCTCGTCCAACAATCCGGACGGATTCCGGATGGCCAGAACGCAGAACGGCGAAACGGCGACCTACAACGAGAAGGTGCCTCCGAGCGTAAGAATCCTGCTGGGCGGTGACCTGGCAACCAGCCAGATCGCCTACTACCGCGCCATCTCCAATTACCCCGGGCTGGCAACCCAGGACTCCGCGAGCAGATACAACACCTTGCTGGCGAATTTCAATTCACACTGGTATTTCCCCGAGCGCAAGCATTTTGCCGTGGGGCTCACCGGGAATGCCGATACATACTATTCAAGCAGCTCGAATCCCAATTATTCGAGCCTGATCTATTACGACACGCACATTCAAGAACCCAACATATTCCCGCTGTACAAGGGCGTCATAACCGATCCCGAAAAAATCAAGAATCAGGCAAATTACGTCGACACCTCCGAGGAAAACAATTACAACAGTTCCGGCCAATATCTCGGCAAACCCGGAATCGAGTACCACACCTACCTCCCGACTTCTTTCTACAATGCCAACATGCCGGACAAGGCATGGAAATGGCTGACAAGATTGGCGAAGTGGCAGCTTTCAAACGGCAACGCGACTTATCCGGAAGTTCCTTTTACGTTTATTTCCGATGTCATCACAAAGGTCCTGGGCATCGATTACGACGCGCCGAACAGCGTACTTTCGACGTACAGCGGCCTGCCATCCACGTTCGTGGCAGGAAACTTCGTCACCATAAGCAACATTCCGGTTTTCAATTCATCGAAAAACACGACGATCAATGTCAATATCACCCAGCGAATCAATTCCAGCGGAGCGAACGAAACCGCTATCGTATTCGCGACGGATCTGACGACGGTTGCCTTCAACCAGGGCTTCCATTGGGCGCCGAAGTTCTACAACCCCACTGGCAAGCAGCATTGCACGTTGACTCGCACGTTCAGAAGCGGACAGGTCGACACGCTGACGCTGAACCTCACGACCGACAGCACGACCCATATTTCCACCTGCGTGGATATCAGCAACATCGGCATCTGGGTCTATACGGGTCCGAACGCCAACATTTCGGCCTTCGCGGCTACGCTCGCCCCTTGATCGAGGGGATTGACCGCTGCAACTGCCTGCTTGCGCGAAAGGCTTGATGCGGTCCCGCCGATCCCGGGCAGGCGGTCAGGAGGGTCAAGCGGTCCGTGCGTCTACAACCGCGAGCGACCGCATGCCACCCTGGAATGCAAAACGCCCGATGCAGTGCATCGGGCGTTTCTGCGGTGCGACAACTGTCACACCATGATGGTGCCGAGGCCCGACTCTGATTTGGCCTTGAACACCTTTGAGGTGCTGGCATTACCCATGCCAACAGCGGTCAAAGGTACGCACTTTCGAGACGTGTCGACGGTTCGACTGCAATCGCGATTTTTCCTCGAACACCGTTGTTGGGCGTCTCCAGCCGGGCATGTGCGAGCGGAATGTCGGCAAGGGAATAGACGGCGCCAACATGTGGCCGCAGCTGACCGCGCAGGATCAATGCGCTCAGCTCATCAAGCTTGCCGCGGTTTTGTCTTGTGAAAACGAAGTGATAACTCGCGTTCTTGCCCCAGGCCTGAATGACGTTTTGTGGCTGTGCAATGTCCACGATCGTGACAACGCGGCCAAGTTGTGCGAGCGCATCGGGGCTGCGCGACAATGTATTGCCGCCGATGGTGTCGAACACGACATCGACTCCGCGGCCACCCGTTTCCCGCAGGATGGCGTCGACATAGTCCTCCTTCTCGTAGTCGATGACCACATCGGCGCCCAAGCTTCGTGCGAACTCGACGTTTGCTTCGCGCACGGTCGTGAACACCCTTGCTCCCATGGCTTTTGCGAGCTGGACCGCCACATGGCCGACGCCTCCCGCGCCGCCGTGCACCAAAATACGCTCCCCCACTCTCAGCGCCGCACGCACGACCAGTGCTTCCCACGCCGTTCCCCCAACCAGAGTCAGGCTAGCCGCTTCAAGATGGCTCAGCGACGAAGGCTTCTTCCCGATAATGCTTTCGGCCGCAACGTGGTACTCGGCATAGCTTCCTGGCCCGTCGAATATTTGCGGCGTGTACCAGACTTCGTCTCCTGGAGAGAAGGCCGTCACACCCGGCCCGACTTGTTCGACAACGCCAGATACGTCGTGTCCGGTGATGGCCGGCAGTTGTACCAAGTCGGGATAGTCGCCACGCCGGACCTGGTAATCCAACGGATTGATGGAGGTGGCATGTACCCGGACCAGGACTTGTCCGGTGTGCGGCACCGGCTTGGGCACGTCGCAAAGTTCGAACGATTCCGGGCCGCCGAATGATCTAAGCACCATCGCTTTCATTGCAAATCCTCGTTTCGACAAAAAGGGATATCGGGAATTATCGATATTACACGGCAAAAAAAGTTACAACTCTGTCCCAATGCTCTCGGCAAGGGCACTGATGGTTGCTTCGTTCCGCTTGTAGTAGGTCCACTGACCGATGCGTCTGACCTCGACCAAGCCGGCCCGTTGCAGCGTGGCAAGATAATCAGACACCGTTGACTGCGACAGTCCGACGCCCTCTTGGATACTACTGACGCAGACTCCCACCGTAAGAACGTCCCCTTCATCCTGCGGAGGGAAGTTTTTCGCGGGATCCTTCAAACCTTGCAAGATTTCAAGGCGTGTACGGTTTGAGAGGGCTTTGAATATTTCGAGCAATTCCATAGCGCGATTATATCGAGATTTACCGATATGTCAATGTAAGAGCCAGCCCGGTTCTGGCACAACGCTCAAAATTGCCAGCCTCCCGAAGCGGAGGACATGCATCCCTGCCGCTGTCCGAAACCCTGGCGATCCCCGGTTGTCACCGCCCCTTGATCAGAAGAACGACAACCAGGATCGCGACCAGCGCAGCCAGCCACTTCAAGCCGATGAATAGCTTGTCGAGTCTTTCCGTCAGTGCTCCGATGGTATTCCCGTCGCCGGCGCGCGCCGGCACCTGGGCTGGCTGGCCCTCTCCTGGCAAACTGACTTTCGGGAGATCGATGGCGAGATACACGACATATCCGCTCGCCGTTGCTGGAGCCCCCGATGTACCGTCCTCCTCGCCGGGCCGCAGGAACGCGCGGAATCCACCGGTCAGCACGGCACCAGACGGGGCCGAAGTGTAGACGCCGCGCAGGCACAGCCCTGCCTTGACCGCTGTCACCTGCCCTGCCTCGATACCGTCGACGAGCGCCTGAATGCTGCTTGCCGGCACGTCACACAACGCCCACCACTGAGCCGGCTCCTGCATCTCGTCATCGGACTGGTTGTAGCCCAGCCTTGCCGTACCAAGCGGATCGTCAGAAAAGGCAATTCGCAGTTCGTCCTGCAACTCGCGCAGGCCTCGCCGTTCGATCACGCCGACCTCACGAGCCGCGAAGGTAATGTGCACCGTGCGTGTATCGGTCTGTACGTCGCCGATGATCGACAAACAGCAGTCGTCCAGACTCGCAGTTCCCTGTACATAAGTCGCAAGCGTCGAATAGGTTGCCCCCTCCGCAGGCTCCAGCCGCCTGACGACCTGGATGTCCTGAAGGGTGAACCACAGCGACTTCGCCGGGTAGTACGTCTGCACATTGCCATCAGCGCCGACATGCTGGAGCGAATGATCGGCGCACTCCCTGATTTCGATACGATCCTGCGTGTCCTCGCGTAACCGGCCACCGCTTTCATGCCCGCGCAGGCCATCGTATCCGGCCAGTTGACCGACATCGGGAAATGCCACGGATGTCCTGGCCAAAATCCTGACGTTATCCAGAATGTCGTCGTGGGTGCGGACTTTCGTCACCAGCATTCCGTCGCGTCCGCTCGATGCAGAACACGATCGTGTAAGCCCTCCGTGCGTATCGGCGACGAGAAGCACGTCGCGGGCGGCCTGGCGCGGTGTTACCTCGGGCACCTGCCCCATGAGCGGATCAAGGTGCTGCGGCCGAGGCGCGTCCGAAGCCTTCACAAGCGACGGAAGCAGCCGGCTCAATAGGTCTGCGTACGGAGTAAGCAGCGGCAGGAACAGGCAGGCCAGCGACAGATTGAACAGCGTATAAAAGTCGGCCACCACCCGCCCATTGTCCGGTTCGATCCTGACCATCAGGCAACCGATCGGCGTCAGCGCTGCAAGTGCAATCGCAACGCCGACTGACTGAATGAGCAGATTGCCAACCGGCACACGCCTGGATGCCGGATCATGCGTTATGGTTCCGTCCAGCACCGGACGGATTGCAGTGCCCAGGTTCGCCCCCAACACCAATGCGAAAGCGGTATCGGGTGGAACCACGTTCTGCCCGCAGAGTGACATGATCAGGAGCACGGCTGCCACGTTCGAATCGGCGGCCCAGGTCAGGCCGGCCGCCAGCAAGAGATCGACCAGCGGCTCCGTCGACGCGGCACCCAGCAACATCCGAAGGCTCGGCGCATCCTCATAGTCCGTCATCAGTTCTTGCAGGTGGTGCAATGCGAGCAGCAGCAGGCCCAGACCGATGAACACGCGCCCCAAGTCATGCGCGCGCGTGTTCGATGCCTTGCGGAACATCAGCACGCCAACCAGTACAAGCGCAGGCGATACGGTTTCGACTTCAAGCGAAAGCGCTTGCACGATCAACGTCGCCCCCACGTTCGCGCCAAGCATGACGGCCAGCGAGGAAACCAGGTCGACGCGCCCCTCCGTGGCGAACTCCTCCGTCATGACTGCGGTTGTCGCACTGCCTTGCAGCACCGCAGTGACCCCCATACCGCCGAAGAACGCGGGGAGTCGTCGGTAAAGCGTCCGCCCCAGGAGTGACCGAAGTTCAGCGCCGAATGCGCGCTGCATGCCGGTCTGGGCCATCTGCGTGCCCAGTAGCACCAGCGCAATTGACCCCGCGAGATCAATCAGCGTGAACGTGAATGTCATGATTCTTGGTCCCCGACGCCGACCAGTTGCTCTTGCAACGTTTCCGGTACCGCAGTTTCTCAGCGACTTTCCGCGACGACTCGAGCGGCAGACAACGGTCCCGCATCATTTTTTGAGACGACGCAAATGGCATGCCATCACTGCGCTTTCAGTGCACGCGTCGACGCGTAGCCCGACATTCAAGGATGAGCGCTTTGAGCGAATGAAAGCGTTTCAGCCTTGATACAGCGTGCATTGCTCACGCAACTGTCCACTTCGATCGCCGCCCTGAGTGCATCCGGTGCGCGCGGCAGATTCGCAGTCGCGAGCCGACCATGCACGCCGTCTTTCCATCCATGGGTTTCGTTTCGAAATTGAAACGTGTGGCGTGAACACTTGAACTGCCGCACAAACGCCTCCAGGTGATGCCGCACTACCCAGTGCAGGTTGTCGCGATATCCCGCGTGCAGGTCGCCAACCGTACGAGTCTTGCCACCTGTCCGGTAGCGATTGACCGCAACTCAGTCTCGCGCTTGAGCGCCCGCGCCTCGGCTTTCGCATCACGGACGGCTGAGTCCCGGACACCCCTTACGTAAACTGCTGCGCGCCAACCGCCGGTTCCGGTCCTGCTGAACGACGGCGTGCGTGACCCCTTGCGCAATTTCTGCGTAGCGAGGCGTGTTTTCGTGTGACGATCAGGAGGGACGAGGCGACCGGATAAATCAACGCAAGTTGTTGAAAACAATTGCGTGATGGTGCCTCGTGGTGTCGTATGACAATGCTTGATGGTGCGTGAGGCCGGACTCGAACCGGCACACCCTTGCGGGCGTCAGGACCTAAACCTGGTGCGTCTACCAATTTCGCCACTCACGCGAATGATGTGTCACCGCCGCGCGGCACGCGTAGTGCGCTGGCGCGGCGAAGATCGGGCATGTCGCCGGCGTAGAAACCGGCACGCCAGATCAGGCGAGCGCGAGATTCTACCTGATCCGCGCAGCGTTGTCTCCCCTGTACGGCGACGTTCGCGCGCCGATGCTAGAATCCCGCGCTTGATGCGTCCGGCGGTGCGCCACCGCGCACGCCCCGATCCCGCCCCCACACGATTCCGCACGTGAATTTCGACGACTACTGTCAGCAGAAGGCCGCGCCCGCCGGCTCCAGCGTCTACTACGCGTTGCGGCAGGCGCCGTTTGCCGTCCAGCCGCGCCTCACCGCCCTCTTCGCGCTGCGCCGCGAACTCGAGGAAACCGTCAAGGAAACCAGCGATCCGACCGTCGGCCACACCAAGCTCGCGTGGTGGCACAAGGAACTCGCGTCACTGGCCGCCGGCGCGCCGTCGCATCCGGTGACCAAGGCGCTCGCGCAGCACCACCCGGCGATCGCGGCCGAGCACGACGCGCTGCGCGCGCTCGTCAGCGGCTACGGGATGGATCTCGAACAGGCACGCTACCTCGACTTCGCGAACCTGCGGCGCTACATCGCGCAGGTCGGCGGCGGCTTCGCGTCGCTCGTCGCACGCGCGAGCGCCGCGCGCCCGGCGGAGCCGCAGCCGTGGGCCGACGAGGTCGGCCACGCGCTGATGCTCGCGCAATTCGTGCAGGAGCTCGGCAACGATGCGCGGCACGGCCGCATCTATCTACCGATCGACGAATTGCAACGCTACAACGTGACGGCCGCGGACCTGCTGAACCGTCGCTACAGCCCGGCGTTCACCGAACTGCTGCAATTCCAGACCCAACGCGCCCGCGCGGCGCTCGCGGCCGCCGACGCGGCGATCCCCGCCACCGAGCGCCGCGCGCAGCGCACGCTGCGTGCGCAGCTCGCGCTCGCCGGCGCCCTGCTCGACGAGATCGAGCGCGACGGCTACCAGGTGCTGCACCAGCGCATCGCGCTGACGCCGATCCGCAAGCTGTGGATCGCGTGGCGCGCCGCCCGCCGGCGCTGAAGCGCCATCACGCCCTCAGCAGCGGCAGCGGCTCGAAGCGCTGCTGCAGCACACGGGTCGCGTCGAGCCCCCACCACGGGCCGAGCACGGTCGCATAAAGCCGGCGGAAATCGACCGCAACCGGCAAGTTGCCGTTGCCGTCGAGCTGCCCGAGCGCGGGCGGCGCACCGTACAGCCCGCCGGCCACGCGCCCGCCCATCACGAAATGCGGCGCGGCCGTGCCGTGGTCGGTGCCGTTGCTCTGGTTCTCGCGCACGCGCCGCCCGAATTCCGCATACGTCATCACGAGCGTCTCGTTCCACCGCCCGAGCTCGATCAGCGCGTCGCGCATCGCGCTCGTCCCTTCCGCGAACTGCTTGAGCAGCGCGGCCTGCTGGCCCGGCTGGTTCTGGTGCGTGTCGAAACCGTTGAGCGTGAGCCGAAGCACCGCGACCCCGTCCTGCGCACCCGCGCCCGACGCCTCGCACGCGGCCAGCACCTGCATCGCGGTCTTCACCGAGGTGCCGAACGCGCCGGCCGGAAACGCGGTCTTGAACGCGCGCATGCCGCCACGCGGACGCAGCCGGTCCGCGGCCTTCACGATGTCGTTCTCGACGTCGATGATGTGCGCGAGCGCCGGGTTCTGCTCGCGCAGCGACGACGGTTCGGCGAGCCGCGCGGCGCGGATGAATTGCGCCGGATTCACGAGTGCGATCGCACGCGCGCCATTGGCGAGCGGCCCCATCTCGGCGCTGCCGAGCACGACGCCGTCCGCCGCGAAGCCGGCGGGCACCGGCGCCTGCGCGAACGCGCGCGTGAGCCAGCCTTCGCGCAGGTATTGATCCGAGCGCGACGCGGTATCCCAGATCTCGATCGAGCGGAAGTGCGACAGGTTCGGCTGCGGATAGCCGACGCCCTGCACGATCGCGACCTGCCGGTCGCGCCACAGCGGCATCAGCGACGCGAGCGAAGGATGCAGCCCGGTGCGCTCGTCGAGCTGCAGCACCTGGTCGCGCTTGATGCCGATGCCGCGCCGGAACGAGTAGTACAGCGGATCCGCATACGGCACGACGGTATTGAGGCCGTCGTTGCCGCCCTTCAGCTCGACCAGGATCAGCACGTTCGCGTAGCCTGCCGCCTGCTTCTGCGCGGCGAGCGTCGCCGCGAGCGCGCCCGGCTGCCAGAGCGACACGCCCGCGGTCGCGGCGGCGCCGGTGAGCGCGAGGAAATCACGTCGGTTCATCGGGCATCCTTTGCCGGTCGCATTGCATGCGTGCATGCCGCGCCGGCGACTCGGTTCGGATTCATTTCAATTGATAGGCGGGATCCATCAGCAGCGCCTCGAGATACGCGCTGCCGGTCGACCCGGTGTCGATCGCCGCGACGGGCGGCACCGGCAGTACCGCATGCTGCAGCTGAAGCTCGCTGGACAGGCCCGCTGCCACCTGCGGCCGCACGCGGTATTGCGCGAGCCAGCGTTCGAGATCGAAGCGCAGGCCGCCGCGTCCGGGTTTCGGCGCTGCACCGCGCGGCATGCCGACGTTCATCGCCGCCATCTCGCGTGCATTTCCGTTGGCCGCGGCGGGCCGCATGCCGGCCGTCTCGGTCGCGCGAAACAGCTGCTCGACGAACTGCTTGCGCGCAAGCAGCGTCGTACTGTTGATCCACGTCGCGCCGCCCGGCCAGCCCTTCACGTTCGGCGGATAGAACAGGTTCTGCCCGAGCGTGCGCACGGTGTTCGCGAGCATCTGCGGATCGCCGTAGCCGACGTCGAACAGCCGCACCGACCCGACCACGAAATCCGCCGGCGACTTGACCAGCACGCCGCGATTGCGCGGATCCCAGAACGCGTCGGTCGACCACAGCGCGCCGAGCGCCGCGCGGATCTCGTAGCCGCTCGCGCGAAAGCGTTCGGCAACCGTCTCCAGCTCGCCCGCGTCGGGCGTATCGGACACGAACTCGCGCCACAGCTTGCCCGCGATGAAGCGCGCGGCCTGCGGCTGCTTCAGCAGGATGTCGAGGAAACCGTCGCCGTCGAAGGCGCCGGTCTCGCCGAGAATCGTCTTGTCGGCGGCATCGTGCCACTCCGGCCGCGCGGCGAAGCGCAGCGTATCGGGATCGATCGTCCAGCCGGTCATCGCACGCGCGGCTTCGGTCACGTCGCGCTGCGTGTAATGCCCTTCGCCGAGCGTGAACAGCTCCATCACCTCGCGCGCGAAATTCTCGTTCGGACGCCCCTTGCGATTGCTCGCGCCATCGAGGTACTGCAGCATCGCCGGATCCTTCGCCACCGCATGCAGCAGCGCGCCGAAATTGCCGAGCGCGTCGCGGCGCAACAGCGCGTTCTGCGCGGCCATCGTCTGCGGAAACGGCACCTTGTCCTGCCCCGACGTGAAGTGTCCATGCCAGAACAGCGTCATGCGCTCGGTCAGCGGCGACGGCGTCGCGACCATCTCGTTGATCCACGCCGCGCGCAATCCGTCGTAACGCTGGTTGCTCAGCCGCTGCTCGTCGCGCCGCTGGTCCGGCGTGAACGCCTGGCGCTCGGCGCGCGTCGGCGGCGGTTCGCCGAGCCAGTCGGGCCACGTCGTGACGGGCTCGCGCCGCGCGTTGCCGAGCACGTCGGCCACCGCCTGCGCGCGCGTCATGCCGACGAGGCGCGCGACGTCGGCGGGCGCCGGCGTGAAACCGGTGCGGCTCAGGAAGAACTGCGCGTCGTCAGCCTCGAGAGGCGTCTGCATCGCAGGCGGCAGCGACGGTGCGGCGTTCGCTCGACTCATGGTCATGGGCTCCCGAAATGCGCGAAGTGCGCACGTGCCGATTCAACGACATCCGGCGAACGAAAGTTGACTGGAAAATTGCTACGGAATTTTTCCGCGCGGCGCGCGGAATCAGCGCTTGTACAGCTCGCGGACGGCGTCCTCGATGTGCTGGCGCAGCAGGTGGCGCTCTTCGGGCGTCATGTGCCCGTCGCGACGACGCTGTTCGAGATCGGGAGGCACGGCGGAGCGGGCGACGGTATCGGCGCGGTCGGCCTGCTGCGGCGCCTTGCCGCGCGGCAGCTTGCGCGACGACGCACCCGGCTCGGGGCGTTGCGCATACGCGAAGTTCGACGCATATGGACCGGCAAGCGCGATCGTCAGCATCAGTGCAATCCGGGCAGATCGCATGACCGTCCTCGCTTCTTTGGTCGATTTGTTCCCTTCGTCACGCGGCAACCGGCTACCTCTGGTACTTGAAAAACCCTGCGGAAATCGGGTGTGCAAACCATGGAAGATTAAGTGCAGGGAGTATCCACCGAATTTCGGCTAAGAGTAAAGGAATCTCTATAGCCTGCCTTTACTCCGTGCCACACCACGGGTAAATTTTGTAACTGACTGTAACGTGCCAAAATACCCGGCCGTGCGCCATTTCCCATTCGCGATAAGATGCCGCTCATGGAAACGAAAAACCCCTCCAAGATTCTCGTCGTCGACGACGACCCGCGCCTGCGCGATCTGCTGCGCCGCTACCTCGGCGAGCAGGGTTTCAATGTGTACGTCGCGGAGAACGCGACCGCGATGAACAAGCTCTGGGTGCGCGAACGTTTCGACCTGCTCGTGCTCGACCTGATGCTGCCCGGCGAGGATGGCCTGTCGATCTGCCGCCGCCTGCGGGGCAGCAACGATCGCACGCCGATCATCATGCTGACGGCCAAGGGCGAGGACGTCGACCGCATCGTCGGCCTCGAGATGGGCGCCGACGATTACCTGCCGAAGCCGTTCAACCCGCGCGAACTGGTCGCGCGCATCCACGCGGTGCTGCGCCGCCAGGCGCCGGCCGAGCTGCCGGGCGCGCCGTCGGAAACGACGGAGGTGTTCGAGTTCGGCGAGTTCTCGCTGAACCTCGCGACGCGCACGCTGACGAAGTCCGGCCAGGAGATTCCGCTGACCACCGGCGAATTCTCGGTGCTGAAGGTGTTCGCGCGTCACCCGCGCCAGCCGCTGTCGCGCGAAAAGCTGATGGAGCTCGCGCGCGGCCGCGAATACGAAGTGTTCGACCGCAGCCTCGACGTGCAGATCTCGCGCCTGCGCAAGCTGATCGAACCGGATCCGGGCAGCCCGCGCTTCATCCAGACCGTCTGGGGCCTCGGCTACGTGTTCATCCCGGACGGCGCCGCCTGATTTCCCCTTCCTCCGGTTTCGCCCGCCCCACGGCCCGTCCCATGCGTATCGACCGGCGCCTTCTGCAGCTCGCCTTCGGCGGGCTGTTCTGGCGCACTTTCCTGCTGATCGCGCTGCTGATCTCGGTCAGTCTCGCCGCGTGGTTCCAGAGCTTTCGCGTGATCGAGCGCGAGCCGCGCGCGCAGCGCGTCGCGCTGCAGCTCGTCGCGATCGTGAAGCTCACGCGCACCGCGCTGCTCTACTCCGATCCCGACCTGCGCCGCGCGCTGCTGCAAGATCTCGAGAGCAACGAAGGCGTGCGCGTGTATCCGCGCGAAAAGACCGACAAGTTCAAGCTGCAGCCCGACGAATCGCTGAACCGGCTGATCGAGCACGATATTCGCAGCCGCCTCGGCGACGACACCGTGATCGCGCAATCGGTCAACGACATTCCCGGCGTGTGGATCAGCTTCAAGATCGACGACGACGACTACTGGGTCGCGCTCGATCGCGACCAGCTCGACACCGTCACGGGCCTGCAGTGGGCGGGCTGGGGCCTGTTCGCGCTCGCGCTGTCGCTGTTCGGCTCCGCGTTCATCACGAGCCTCGTGAACCGGCCGTTCACGCGGCTCGCACTCGCCGCGCGCCAGGTCGGCTCGGGCCAGGCGCCCGAGCTGCTGCCCGAGCGCGGCATGGGCGTCGCCGCGGACACCAACCGCAGCTTCAATCAGATGGTGCGCGACCTCGAGCAGCTCGAGGCCGACCGCGCGCTGATGCTCGCGGGCATTTCGCACGACCTGCGCACGCCGCTCGCGCGGCTGCGCCTCGAAACCGAGATGAGCCCGTCCGATCAGGCGACCAAGGACGCGATGGTCGACGACATCGAGCAGATGGACCGCATCATCGCCGCGTTCATCGACTACGCGCGCCCGACCCAGCGCAAGCCCGAGCCGGTCGACCTGTCGACGATCGTGCAGGAAGTCGCCGCGCGCATCGCGGGCGAGGACGGCGTGCAGATCGAGACGCGGCTCGCGCCCACCGCCGTCATCGAGGCCGACGAAACCGACATGCGCCGGGTGATCGGCAACCTCGTCGAAAACGCGCGCAAGTACGGCCAGAGCCGGCAGGACGGCGTCGCGCGCATCGTGCTCGAGACGCGCGTGTCGCACACGCGCGTCGAGCTGTCGGTCAGCGACGAAGGCCCCGGCATCCCGGAAGACCAGCTGCCGCTCGTGATGCGGCCGTTCTACCGCGTCGACACCGCGCGCACCAAGGCGGACGGCACGGGCCTCGGGATGGCGATCGTGCAGCGCCTCGTCGGCCGCTATCGCGGCGCGCTGCGCCTGCGCAACCGCAGCCCGGAGCCCGGCCTCGAAGTCACGCTCGAATTCCCCGGCGGCAAATCGCGTGCGACGGCGTGACGCGGCCGCACACGCGGCTCGCGGCCCACACTATCGCGGCGGTAGAAAAAATCTATGGGGATCGTTAGTTAAAATCTATTGAAGTACTTAATCAATAGTGATACAGTCATGCCGATGCTGTCACATCACCGTTGCAGCAACGAGGTAGCTTGACTCACGTCTTCTTCCCAACTCATACAGGAGTATCCGCATGAAAACCGTTGGCGACAAACTCGAAGCTTTCACCGTCGTGGCCGCTAAGCCGGGCTTCAACAACCACGAGGAAAACGGCCAGTCGGCATTCGAGACCGTCACCGAAGCGTCGTTCCCAGGCAAGTGGAAGATCATCTACTTCTACCCGAAGGATTTCACGTTCGTCTGCCCGACGGAAATCGTCGAGTTCGCGAAGCTGACGAAGCAGTTCGAAGAGCGCGATGCCATCCTGCTGGGCGGCAGCTCGGACAACGAATTCGTCAAGCTCGCATGGCGTCGTGAGCACAAGGACCTGAACAAGCTGAACCACTACTCGTTCGGCGACGTCAAGGGCGAGCTGATCGACCAGCTCGGCGTGCGCGACAAGGAAGCCGGCGTGGCCCTGCGCGCGACGTTCATCGTCGATCCGGACAACACGATCCAGCACGTTTCGATCAACAACCTGAACGTCGGCCGTAACACGGACGAAATCCTGCGCATTCTGGACGGCCTGCAAACGGACGAACTGTGCCCGTGCAACCGCTCGGTCGGCGGCGCAACGCTGTAAGCGCGTCGATGCACGAAGCCCGCAGCGCACTTGCTGCCTGCGGGCTTTTTTAACGGCCAACCCATAGGAGATATCAATGGAATTCATCGACTCGATTAAGGCGCGTATCCCCGATTACGCGAAGGACATTCGCCTGAACCTCGACGGCACGATCTCGCGCTCGTCGCTCGAAGGCAACGACGCGGTCGGCGTCGCGCTAGCGGCGGCGGTGGCGGCGAAGAGCACGGTCATCGTGAAGACGATCCGCGAGGCCGGCGTGCTGTCGCCCGAAGAGACGAACGCCGCGCTGACGGCGGCCGCGCTGATGGGGATGAACAACACCTGGTATCCGTATGTCGAAATGGCCGACGACGCCGACCTGAAGACCCAGCGCGCCGAGCTGCGGATGGGCGCCTACGCGTCGCACGGCGGCGTCGACAAGCGCCGCTTCGAGATGTACGCGCTCGCCGCGTCGATCGTCGGCAAGTGCCACTTCTGCGTGAAGTCGCACTACGCGCTGCTGAAGGACGAGCAAGGCATGACCGTCACGCAGCTGCGCGACGTCGGCCGCATCGCGTCGGTGATCAACGCCGCCGCGCAGGTGATCGCCGCCGAAGGCGAATAAGCGTCACGCCGATCCGCGCCGCGGATCGCGCCAGAAAGCAAAATGCCACGCGGCACCCGCGTGGCATTTTTCATTTGCGCCGACCGTACGGCACGGCAGCGCGCCCCGCTGCCAACCGGCGTCAGCCGGCCTGCTTCGCCAGCAGCGCGGCGGCCTGCGCCTCGATGCCTTCGCCGCGGCCGAGGTAGCCGAGCTTCTCGTTGGTCTTCGCCTTCACGTTCACCCGGTCGAGCGGCAAGCCGAGATCCGCGGCGATGTTCGCGCGCATCCCTTCGATGTGCGGCGCGAGCTTCGGCGCCTGCGCGATCACGGTGCTGTCGACGTTCTGGATCGTGAAACCCGCGGCCTTCACGCGCGCCGCGCATTCGCGCAGCAGCACGCGGCTGTCCGCGCCCTTGAAGGCGGCGTCCGTGTCGGAGAAATGGCGGCCGATGTCGCCGAGCGCCGCCGCACCGAACAGCGCGTCGGTGACCGCGTGCAGCAGCACGTCCGCGTCCGAGTGGCCGAGCAGGCCGCGCTCGTACGGAATCGTCACGCCGCCGATGATGAGGGGGCGCCCCTCGACGAGCTGGTGCACGTCGTAGCCTTGTCCGATTCTGAAATCCATGCGTGTTCCGATTGAGATTGAGTGTGGGTCAGTTGGATTGGGGCGCGCGCGCGAGGATCGCCTCCGCGAGCGCGAAATCTTCCGGGTACGTGACCTTGAAGTTGCGCAGGCTGCCCTGCACGACGCGCGGCGTGCGGCCGGCCCATTCGATCGCGCTCGCCTCGTCGGTCAGGTCGTGCCCTTCCCGCTGCGCGCTCAGGATCGCGTCGCGCAGCATGCCGATGCGGAACATCTGCGGCGTCTGCGCCTGCCACAGCGCGTCGCGCGACTCGGTGCGCGCGATCGCGTCGCCGCCGGCCGGCACGCGCTTGAGCGTATCCGCGACCGGCAGCGCGACGATGCCGCCAACCGGATCGTCCTTCAGCGCCGCGACCAGCGTGCGGATCAGCTCCGGCGTGATGCCCGGGCGCGCGGCGTCGTGCACGAGCACCCAGTCGTGGTCGGTCGCGCCGAATTCGGTCAGCTCCAGCAGGCCGTTCAGCACCGACGCCTGCCGCGACGCGCCGCCGCAGCGGCGCACCGCGAAGCGCAGGCCCGCGAAGCGGCGGGCGTCGAAATGGGTGTCGTCCGGCGCGAGGACGACGAGCGTCTGCGCGAACTCGCTGCACGCATCGAACGCGGCCAGCGTGTAATGCAGGAGCGCGCGCCCGGCGAGCGTGCGGTATTGCTTCGGCACGGCCGAGCCGGAACGGCTGCCCGTGCCGGCGCAGGGAATCAGGGCAAAAAGTCGGGGAGTCACGAAAGGAAACGCCGGAAAGGTGAAATCGAGAAGCGGATTTTATAATAGGTCTTTCGATCCGACCGGCGCACCGTGATGCGCCTGCGCACGCCACTCCTGCCGTCCCTATGCCAGACAACGCTTCCAACCCGCCCGCCTCGCCCGTCGCGCGCGTCAAGCCCGGCCAGCGCTTCGCCTTCGACGGCGCGCACGGCTCCGCCGATGCGCTCGCCATCGCCCGCTACCTTGCCGCCCATCGCGAGCACGTGCCGCTGCTCGCGGTGATCTGCGCGAACGCGGTCGACGCGCAGCGCCTCGCACAGGAAATCGGCTATTTCTCCCCGGAGGCACGCGTACGCCTGCTGCCGGACTGGGAAACGCTGCCGTACGACACCTTCTCGCCGCACCAGGACCTCGTGTCCGAGCGTCTCGCGACGCTGCACGACCTCGGCGAGGGCCGCTGCGACATCCTGCTGGTGCCCGCGACGACCGCGCTGTACCGGATGCCGCCCGCCTCCTTCATGGCCGCCTACACGTTCGCGTTCGCGCAGGGCGAGCGGCTCGACGAGGCGAAGCTGAAGGCGCAGCTCACGCTCGCCGGCTACGAGCACGTGAGCCAGGTCGTGCGGCCCGGCGAATACTGCGTGCGCGGCTCGCTGATCGACCTGTACCCGATGGGCTCGCCGCTGCCGTACCGGATCGACCTGTTCGACGACCAGGTCGACTCGATCCGCGCGTTCGACCCGGACACGCAGCGCAGCCTGTACCCGGTGCGCGACGTGCGCCTGCTGCCGGGCCGCGAATTCCCGTTCGACGAGGCCGCCCGCACCGCGTTCCGCAGCCGCTGGCGCGAGACCTTCGAGGGCGACCCGAGCCGCGCGCCGATCTACAAGGACATCGGCAACGGCGTGCCGTCGGCCGGCATCGAGTACTACCTGCCGCTGTTCTTCGACGAGACGGCCACGCTGTTCCACTACCTGCCGCAGGACGCGCACCTCGTGTTCGCGGGCGACCTCGACGCGTCGATCCGCCGCTTCACCGCCGACACGAAGCAGCGCCACGCGTTCCTGTCGCACGACCGCGAACGGCCGATCCTCGAGCCGCAGCGGCTGTTCCTGTCCGACGAGGATTTCTTCGCGTTCGCGAAGCCGTTCGCGCGCGTCGTGCTGCCCGCGCAGCCGGCGGGCGGCTGGGCGACCGGCCTGCCCGAGCTCACCGTCGATCGCCACGCCGACGATCCGCTCGCCGCGCTGCGCGCGTTCGTCGAGTCGTCCGGCAGGCGCGTGCTGCTGACCGTCGAATCGGCCGGCCGCCGCGAAACGATCCTGCAACTGCTCGCCGAGCATCACCTGCGGCCCGCGTCGAACGACCACTTCGCCGGCTGGCTCACGAGCGACGAGCGCTTCGCGCTCGGCGTCGCGCCGCTCGCGAACGGCTTCGCGGTGCCGGGCGAAGGCTACGCGGTCGTCACCGAGACCGAGCTGTACGGCGCGCTCGGCCGCCGCGCGGGGCGCCGCCGCCAGGAGCAGGCGAGCAACGTCGACGCGATGGTGCGCGACCTGTCGGAGCTGAAGGTCGGCGACCCGGTCGTCCACGCGCAGCACGGCATCGGCCGCTACATGGGCCTCGTGTCGATGGATCTCGGCGAAGGCGAGACGGAATTCCTGCATCTCGAATACGCAGGCGAGAGCAAGCTCTACGTGCCGGTCTCGCAACTGCACGTGATCTCGCGCTACAGCGGCGCCGATCCGGACAGCGCGCCGCTGCACGCGCTCGGCTCAGGCCAGTGGGAGCGCGCGAAACGCAAGGCCGCGCAGCAGATCCGCGACACGGCCGCCGAGCTGCTGAACCTGTATGCGCGCCGCGCGGCCCGCGAGGGCCACGCGTTCGCGCTCGATCCGCGCGACTACGTGAAGTTCGCGGAAAGCTTCGGCTTCGAGGAAACGCCCGACCAGGCCGCGGCGATCGCGGCCGTGATCGGCGACATGACGAGCGGCAAGCCGATGGACCGCCTCGTGTGCGGCGACGTCGGCTTCGGCAAGACCGAGGTCGCGCTGCGCGCCGCGTTCATCGCGGTGCTGGGCGGCAAGCAGGTCGCGCTGCTGTCGCCGACCACGCTGCTCGCCGAGCAGCACACGCAGACCTTCGCGGACCGCTTCGCCGACTGGCCGGTGCGGATCGTCGAGCTGTCGCGCTTCAAGACCGCCAAGGAAGTGAACGCGGCGATCGCGCAGATCAACGAGGGCACGGTCGACATCGTGATCGGCACGCACAAGCTGCTGTCGTCGGACGTGCAGTTCAAGCGGCTCGGCCTCGTGATCATCGACGAGGAGCACCGCTTCGGCGTGCGCCAGAAGGAGGCGCTGAAGGCGCTGCGCGCGGAGGTCGACGTGCTGACGCTGACCGCGACGCCGATCCCCCGCACGCTCGGGATGGCGCTCGAGGGCCTGCGCGACTTCTCGGTGATCGCGACCGCGCCGCAGAAGCGGCTCGCGATCAAGACCTTCGTGCGCCGCGAGGAGGAAAGCGTGATCCGCGAGGCGATGCTGCGCGAGCTGAAGCGCGGCGGCCAGGTCTACTTCCTGCACAACGAAGTCGAGACGATCGAGAACCGCAAGGCGATGCTCGAGGCACTGGTGCCCGAGGCGCGCATCGCGATCGCGCACGGCCAGATGCACGAGCGCGAGCTCGAGCGCGTGATGCGCGATTTCGTCGCGCAGCGCGCGAACGTGCTGCTGTGCACGACGATCATCGAGACCGGCATCGACGTGCCGAGCGCGAACACGATCATCATGCATCGCTCGGACAAGTTCGGCCTCGCGCAGCTCCACCAGCTGCGCGGCCGCGTCGGCCGTTCGCACCACCAGGCGTACGCGTACCTGCTCGTCCACGATCCGCAGGCGCTGACCAAGCAGGCGCAGCGCCGGCTCGAGGCGATCCAGCAGATGGAGGAACTCGGCTCGGGCTTCTATCTCGCGATGCACGACCTCGAGATCCGCGGCACCGGCGAGGTGCTCGGCGACAAGCAGTCGGGCGAGATCCACGAGATCGGCTTCCAGCTCTATACGGACATGCTGAACGACGCGGTGAAGGCGCTGAAGAACGGCAAGGAGCCCGACCTCACCGCCCCGCTCGCCGCGACGACCGAGATCAACCTGCACGCGCCCGCGATCCTGCCGGCCGACTACTGCGCGGACGTGCAGGAGCGGCTGTCGCTGTACAAGCGGCTCGCGAACTGCGAGCACGGCGATGCGATCGACGGGATCCAGGAAGAGCTGATCGACCGCTTCGGCAAGATGCCGCCGCAGGCGCACGCGCTCGTCGAGACGCACCGCCTGCGGCTCGCCGCGAAGCCGCTCGGCATCGTGAAGATCGATGCGAGCGAGGTCGCGATCGGGCTGCAGTTCGAGCCGAATCCGCCGATCGACCCGATGCGGATCATCGAGATGGTGCAGAAGCACCGGCACATCAAGCTCGCGGGCCAGGACAAGCTGCGTATCGAAACGCGCTCGCCGGATCTCGCGATCCGCGTGTCGACGATCAAGGAGACGCTGCGCGCGCTCGGCCACTCGCCGCGGCAAGGCGCGCCCACGGCGTCGCGTTGACGGAATCGGCGCCGCGGCATCGGGCACGGCGCGATGCTGCACTGCATCGCGCCCCGCGAAGGCGGGCCGGGGCGTTTTTGAGTATGATTTTCCCATTCATCAGACGGAGTTCAGCCATGTCCACTCTCGACGCGACGGCGCCGTCCGCCGCCGACCAAGGCGACGCATCGCTCGTCAGCCTGCCCTGGATCACGCAGCTGGTGTCGATGGACACGACGAGCCGCGTACCGAACCTCGGCCTGATCGAAACGGTCCGCGACGCGCTCGCCGCGCAGGGCATCGCGTCCGTGATCACGCACGACCCGCGCGACGGCTGGGCGAACCTGTTCGCCACCGTGCCCGCGCACGACGGCTCGACCGATGGCGGCATCGTGCTGTCCGGGCACACCGACGTCGTGCCCGTCGACGGCCAGCCGTGGGACAGCGATCCGTTCCGGCCGGAAATCCGCGACGGCCGCCTGTACGGCCGCGGCACCTGCGACATGAAGGGCTTCATCGGCGCGTCGCTCGCGCTGTTGCCCGAAATGCAGGCCGCGAAGCTCGCGAAGCCGATCCATTTCGCGCTGTCGTACGACGAGGAAATCGGCTGCGCGGGCGCGCCGCTGATGATCGCCGACCTCGTCGCGCGCGGCGTGAAGCCGTCCGGCTGCATCGTCGGCGAGCCGACCAGCATGCGGCCGATCATCGCGCACAAGGGCATCAACGCGTACCGCTGCTGCGTGCGCGGCCATGCGGCGCACTCGTCGCTGACGCCGAAGGGATTGAACGCGATCGAGTACGCGGCGCGCCTCATCTGCCACATCCGCGACATCGCCGACCGCTTCCGCGCGGAAGGCCCGTTCGACGCACTCTACGACGTGCCGTTCAGCACCGCGCAGACGAGCACGATCCAGGGCGGCAACGCGATCAACACGGTGCCGGCCGAGTGCCGTTTCGATTTCGAATTCCGCAACCTGCCGACGCTCGACCCCGAGCAGATCTTCGCGCGCATCGAAGCGTATGCGCAGGACACGCTGCTGCCGCAGATGCGCCGCGAGCATCCGAACGCCGCGATCGAGTTCTCGAAGATCGCCGCGGCGCCCGGTCTCGACGCGACCGAGCAGGCCGCGATCACGCAGCTCGTGCGCGCGCTGACCGCCGACCAGGACAAGCGCAAGGTCGCGTACGGCACCGAGGCCGGCCTGTTCGAACGGGCGGGCATTCCGAGCGTCGTGTGCGGGCCCGGCAACATCGAGCAGGCGCACAAGCCGAACGAATACGTCGAACTCGCGCAACTGGCCGCCTGCGAGCAGTTCCTGCGCAAGTTCATCCGCAGCATGTCGGTGGACGCGCACTGACGGTTGCCCGCCTCGCCGGCCCGCGCGTGCGGGCCGGGCCATCCCCCACACGCCAGCCCATGTCGACTACTCAACCGGGCACCGCCCACACGATCGACGGCGAGCCGATTCCGACGCTCGACGAAATCGCCGCACAGCACTTCGCGCTGTCACCGTGGGTCGCGCGCACGCCGGTGTTCGAGCGCGGCGACCTGCCGTCGCTCGAAGGCACGCACGTGAACTTCAAGTTCGAGCTGCTGCAGTCGAGCGGCAGCTTCAAGGCACGCGGCGCGTTCACACACCTGCTCGCGCTCGACGAGGCGCGCAAGAGCACCGGTGTCACCTGCGTGTCGGCCGGCAACCACGCGGCAGCGGTCGCGTATGCGGCGATGCGGCTCGGCAGCAGCGCGAAGGTCGTGATGTTCCACACCGCGAGCCCGTCGCGCATCGCGCAGTGCAAGCAGTACCGCGCGGAAGTCGTGCTGGCCGCGAGCGCGTCGCAGGCGTTCGATCTCGTGCGCCGCATCGAAGCCGAGGAAGGCCGCTTCTTCATCCATCCGTTCAACGGCTATCACACGATTCTCGGCACCGCGACGCTTGGCTACGAATGGGCGACGCAGACGCCCGACCTCGACGCGGTGATCGTGCCGATCGGCGGCGGCGGGCTCGCGGCCGGCGTGTCGACCGCGCTGCGGCTCGCGAACCCGCGCGTGCACGTGTACGGCGTCGAGCCCGAAGGCGCGGACGCAATGGGCCGCAGCTTCGCGGCCAACCACACGGTCAAGATGGCCGCGATGCACACGATCGCCGATTCGCTGATGGCGCCGCACACCGAGGAATACAGCTACCAGCTCTGCCGGCGGCACATCGACAGCATCGTCACCGTGTCCGACGACGCGCTGCGCACCGCGATGCTGTTTCTGTTCGCGCACCTGAAGATCGCCGTCGAGCCGGCGTGCGCGGCGGCGATGGCCGCCCTGCTCGGCCCGCTGCGCGAAACGCTGCAGGGCAAGCGGGTCGGCGTGCTGCTGTCGGGCACCAACACCGATCCGGTCACGCTCGGCATGCACCTCGCGCACGCGAAGCTGCTGCGCTGATCGGCGCCGGCGCGGCAGGTTATCCCCAGATCGTGTTGAAGAGCCTGTGGACAAGCTTCTGACAGGCTTCCTAAGCTGTTGATGCACCGGTGTTTTCGGCGAGCGATGCAAAACGCGTCGCGGGCCTGCGCGTCGCAGCGCGCGATCGAGGCCGAGCGCGGCACACGGTTATGCACAGATTGTGTTGACAGCCCTGTTGATAACCCGCCGGAGAACCCCGCAAGTCATTGAGCATGCAACGTTTTATGGCGCTGCCGCGCGACGCATGCAATACAGGCACGCGCGCCGCGACCGAACGCAGGCGGCCTGCGTGTCCGCGGGCTTGGAATCCGCGGGCGGCCGTGACACACTCGCGAACGTCGCGCGGCCCGCTCGTGCGCCGCACACCCAACGGAGAAACGTCATGCGCGCCCTGTCGAGCGGTCTCGTGCTCAGCCTTGCCCTGCTCTGCGGCTGCGCGGCCACGCAGCCGCCGGCCGCGGCCGAACCGCCGTTCTGTACGCAGGCCGGCGGCAGCCGTCAGTTGCAGGCCGACCTGCTGTTCGGTCGCGACATCGCGGGGCGCAGCCCCGTCACCGATGCCGAACGCGCGGCCTTCCTCGCCGACGTCGTCACCCCCCGCTTTCCCGACGGCTTCACGTTCTGGGATACCCACGGCCAATGGCGCGACCGCACGACCGGCCGCATCACGCGGGAAAACAGCTTCGTTATCCGTATCGTTGCCGGCGACACGCGCGAGACGATCGAGCGCCTGTCGGCCATCCGTCGCGCGTATGCCGAACGGTTCAGGCAGGAGTCGGTCGGCGTGACGCTCGCGCCGATCTGCGCGTCGTTCTGACGAAGCGCGGCGCAGCCGCGCGCGCAGGCAATCGGGATAGGGGCGGTCAGTAACCTGACCGATCCCCTCCCACACCACCCGGCATGCGGGTCCGCACCGGGCGGTTCGAGCAGTTGAGGCTATGAGAGTCGGGGTACGCCGAGACGGTCGAAGTAACCGGTGGAGAGCACGAGATGCAGTGCCCGCCCGCTGGTGTGCCACCATCGGCGGCTATGACCAGCGGCCTTCCGCGCAGCCGATTCCGACGCGCCCAGCGCTAGTAGTTCTCGATAGACCGTCGTACCCCGACGCCAGTGCTTGAGCTGCAGTGCACGCAGCCGGTGTCTGATCCACTCGTCCAGTCGGCGGAACACCTTCGGTGTTTGTGCCAGTTGGAAGTACGCCTTCCACCCGGGCACGTATTGCCGTAGTCGTTCCACTACGGTCGACATACTGCTGCCGCCCGACCGACGCGTAATCTTCCGGATACGCTGCTTGAAGGCGTCCTGCGCCTTAAACGAAACCGCACATTTGACTTGGCCACTTGGGTGACGCCACAACTCGTATCCCAAGAACTTTCGACCCGTCGCAGGTGCAACCGCCGTTTTGGACTCGTTGACCTTCAAGCGTAGAGCTGAGTAGAGGCAGCGTAACCCGTCAAGTACACGTTCACCCGCGCGCCGACTGCGTACGTAAACATTGCAGTCGTCGGCGTAGCGCACGAACCGATGCCCGCGCCGCTCCAACTCTCGATCCACCTCGTCCAGCAACACGTTCGCCAAGAGGGGCGATAGCGGACCACCTTGCGGCGTTCCCTCAAATCGCTCTTTGGTGATCCCGCCGTCCATGACCCCGGCCGTGAGGTATCGACGGATCAGCCGAAGCATGGCTTTATCCTCGATTCGCCTTGATAGCCGTTCCATCAGAACGTCGTGATTGACTCGATCGAAGAACTTTTCCAGATCCACGTCGACGACTACGTCGTAGCCGTCCCGTACATGACTTTGTGCCATCAGCACCGCGTCACGCGCTCGCCGGCCCGGCCGGAAGCCGTAGCTGTGTTCGGAGAAGCTAGGATCAATCAACGGTTGCAGGACTTGCAGAAGGGCTTGCTGAATCAGTCGATCCGTCACCGTCGGAATCCCCAGTTCTCGCACTCCACCGTCGGGCTTCGGAATCTCAACGCGCCGCACGGCCTGAGGCCGGTAGCTTCCGTCTCGTATTTCCTTCCGAATCTGCGGCCAGTGCGTCTTCAGGTATTTCGCCGTTTCGGAGATCGTCCGTCCATCAACCCCTGCACTGCCACGATTGGCTTTGACACGTTTCCATGCCAACACCATGTTCGTGGTCGAGAGGGCCTGCACTAGCAGGTCCTCCCGTCCTGAGCTTTCGGATTCTCGCCGTGCCGCACGTGCTTCATCGCGCCCCGCATCCGACGAAGCTTCACCTCGCCACTCCGCGATTCGCTCCGGTTTCCCGAACTTCTGATGCCTTGCCCGTTCGAACGACATGACCGATCACTCTCCTACTCGTTCGGCCCTTCGCCCCTAGCGGGCGGCTACTATGGCCTCTGCTGACCCCTTGCTCCGGCTCTTCACCGTCGCCCTTTCAGACGTAAAGCAAGGTCTCCCCAGGTAAGAACGCACTCCTTCACCGCACAACCGCCGTATTTACATTGCCTCGCCTTGGTCACAAGAGCTTCGCGGTCTTTTGCCCGCTCGCCCTGCTCAGCAATGCCTTCTATACGGTTCTTGTCCATCGGCTCGCGATTTACGCTCCACGCTTCCTTCCCACACTCGGTCACCCTCATGCAGCTGCGCTTCACTTCGTTCGTTGTGACCAACTTACGGCGGGACTTACACCCGCAGGAGTGCGCCCATGCTGGGCGCACAAAAAACGGGCGCCCGCAGGCGCCCGTCGCTGTGCCGAACCGCAACCGCCTTACGGCTTGTTGCTCTCGAACATGTCCATGATCTGCCGCTTCTCCTGCGACGTCACCGGCGGCGGCGTCAGGCCCGCCGGGCCGGCCGAGCCGAGCGCGTCGTTCGCGCTGATCGCGTTGGCCGCCGGGTTGATGTCGACGCTCGCGACGAAGCCGGCGCCCGGCGTGCGATCCGCGTAGTACAGCTCGCCGTCGAGCGTCGTCAGCCCGTCGGGCATCGGCATCGGCTGCTCGGGCACGCCGTTCAGCGCGGTGCGCATGTAGTTCACCCAGATCGGCAACGCGAGCTGCGCGCCGAATTCGCGGCTGCCGAGGCTCTTCGGCTGGTCGAAGCCCATCCACGCAACCGCGACGAGCGACTGCTGGTAGCCGGCGAACCAGCCGTCCTTCGCGTCGTTCGTCGTACCCGTCTTGCCCTGCAGGTCGCCGCGGCCGAGCACGTTGGAGCCCGCGCCCGTGCCGGCCGTCGCGACCGTGTGCAGCAGGCTGTTCATCACGTACGCGTTGCGGCCTTCGATCGTGCGCGGCGCGGTATTGCCCGCGATCACCGGCTGCGCCTTCTGCAGCGCCTGGCCGCGCGCGTCGTCGACCTCGGCGATCAGGTATGGGTCGACCTTGTAGCCGCCGTTCGCGAACACCGCATAGCCGGTCGCGAGCTGCAGCGGCGTGACGAGACCGGCACCGAGCGCCATCGGCAGGTACGGCGGCGTCTTCGCCGGATCGAAGCCGAAGCGCTGCGTCACGTACTCCTGCGCGTACTGCGTGCCGATCGATGCGAGGATGCGGATCGACACGAGGTTCTTCGAACGCTGCAGGCCGGTGCGCATCGACATCGGGCCGTCGGGCTGGTCGTCGTCCTTGGGCTCCCACGCGGTGCCGCCCGGCACGCTCGGCGGGAAGTACAGCGGCGCGTCGTTGATGATCGTCGCCGGCCCGAGGCCCTTGTCGAGCGATGCCGAATAGATGAACGGCTTGAACGACGAGCCCGGCTGGCGCCACGCCTGCGTCACGTGGTTGAACTTGCTCTTGTTGAAGTCGAAGCCGCCGACGAGCGAGCGGATCGCGCCGTCCTGCGGCGCGAGCGCGACGAGCGCGCCTTCGACCTGCGGCAGCTGCACGACCTGCCAGCCGCTCTTCGCGTCCTTCAGCACGCGCACGATCGAACCGGGCTTGAGCTTCAGCGCGTTGTTCGCGCGCGGCCCCAGCGCGGCCGCGACGAAGCGCAGCCCGCCGGCGCCGATGGTCGTCTTCGCGCCGCCGACGAACTGCACCTCGACCGCGTTCGGCGCGGCCGACAGCACGACCGCCGACTGCAGGTCGCCGTTGTCCGGGTGATCGGCGAGCGCGTCGTCGATCGCCTCGTCGCGATCGTCGCCGGCCGCCGGCAGCGTGATGAAGCCTTCCGGCCCGCGATAGCCGTGACGGCGCTCGTAGTCGAGAATGCCGCGCCGCACCGCCTGGTACGCCGCTTCCTGGTCGGCCGCGTTGATCGTCGTCGTGACCGTCAGGCCGCGCGTATACGTCTCGTCCTTGTACTGCGCGTACATCATCTGCCGCACCATCTCGGCGACGTACTCGCCGTGCACCGCGTACTGGTTACCCGGCGTGCGCACGTGGATCTCTTCCTTCAGCGCCTGCTCGTACTGCGGCTGCGTGATGTAGCCGACCTCGAACATCCGCTTCAGGATGTATTCCTGGCGCACCTTCGCGCGCTTCGGATTGACGACCGGGTTGTACGCGGACGGCGCCTTCGGCAGGCCGGCCAGCATCGCGGCCTCCGCGAGCGTGATGTCCTTCAGGTCCTTGCCGAAGTACACCCGCGCGGCCGCGGCGAAGCCATACGAGCGCTGGCCGAGGTAGATCTGGTTCATGTACAGCTCGAGGATCTGGTCCTTCGTCAGCGCCTTCTCGATCTTGTACGCGAGCAGCATCTCGTAGATCTTGCGCGTGTAGGTCTTCTCGCTCGACAGGAAGAAGTTGCGCGCGACCTGCATCGTGATCGTGCTCGCGCCCTGGCGCGCGCCGCCGTGCATCAGGTCGGCGACGCCCGCGCGCAGGATGCCGAGGAAGTCCACGCCGCCGTGATCGTAGAAGCGGTAGTCCTCGATCGCGAGCACCGCCTTCTTCATCACGTCGGGAATCTCCTGGAAGCGCACGAGGCTGCGGCGCTCCTCGCCGAACTCGCCGATCAGCACGTGATCGGCCGTCATCACGCGTAGCGGCACCTTCGGCTGGTAGTTGGTCAGCGCGTCGAGCGACGGCAGCTGCGGGGCCATGACGACGAGCGCATAGCCGACGATCAGCGCGCCGACGATGGCCAGCGTGATGAACAGGCCGGCGAACCACAGCGCGACGCGCGAGCCGAACGAACGGCGGCGGCCCCCGCCGTCGCCATCGTCGTTGCGCGGCGAACGGTGCGCATCGCGGTCGTCGTCATCGGTGTAATAGGCTCCGGCAGGCGAACGGCGCAGCGTGTAGTGGGGTTCGTTCCTGGCCGGAGAAGAAGGCGGTCGTTTGATGATTGGCATGTCGGAATGGCGGGCGCGCATGGCGCCCTCGGACGCATGCGGTATGCAAGCGAATGAATCGAGAGAGAGTGCAGCATGACGATCGTCACGTCGACAGACCCCGCCGCGCGGCGATCCGTTCCCGCGACGTGACAGCGCATTTTAATGAAGTCGATCGATCAGCTTCGCGATTTTTTGTAAAAATTCCCGCGCAGCCCGGTTTTTCGCGCGTTTTTGCCTGTCCGTGCGGCCTATCATGAACACGGAACCCGATTTCACGCGCACGCAAGCTTTCAGTTCGGAAAGCTTGCGCGACATGCGGCGCGATTTGGCGGCCGCGCGTCCGTGCCGCTTGAACGCGCGCGTTTAAGCCGCATTTAAGTGTACCGATGGTTTAATGTCCGCGGGCACTCGCGGGCCGGAACCGGCGCCGTCAGGGGCCATGCCGCAGCGATGCGGCGCCTTTCACACTCGGAGGATTTCATGTCGCTTTTCGACTCTGTTTCGCGCACGATCAAGGGCCTGCTGAACGATGCGGCCGACTCGGTGCAGGACCCGTCGCGCGATGCACGCCAGATCGTGCGGGAGCTCGACGACAGCATCGGCCGCGCCGAGAACTCGCTGATCGAGATCGAGGCGCAGGTCGCGACCCAGCGCAGCAAGCGCGACGCGGCCGACGACAAGGCGAAGAAGTACGAAGACGGCGCGAAGCGCGCGCTGCAGGCGGGCGACGAGTCGCTCGCGCGCGAGGCGCTCGGCGCACAGGCGAACGCCGAGGCGGAACGCGACGCGCTCGCGAAGGAACTCGCGACGCTCGAGCCGTCGGTCGACAAGCTGAAGGGGCAGATCGCCGACATGCGCCAGCGCCGCAACGACCTGAACGCCCGCTCGAACATCCTGCAGGCGAAGCAGGAAATCGCGCAGGCGAAGGACGTCGCGGCCACCGCGCTCGGCGGGATCGGCGGCAAGAACCTGTCGGAGGATTTCCAGAAGCTCGAGGACAAGGTCGCCCTGGAGAACGCGCGTTCCGACGCACGCCTGAATTCGGCCGACACGTCGAGCGGCAAGGCGCTCGACGACAAGCTCGCCGCGCTGGACAAGGGCCCGTCGGTCGAGGATCGCCTCGCCGCCCTGAAGAAGCAGCTCGACACGCCCGCGCAGTAACCGGCCGTGCGCCGCCCGGGTTCCGGCGCGGCGCGCACCGATCGCATGGAGACGGGCGCCCGCGCCCGGTTCGATCATGAAGAAACCCCTCGCCGCTCTCGGCTTCGCGCTGCTGATGGTGTCGTCCGCTGCGTTCGCGGTTCCGTCGCTGCAGCAGGTCGAGCAGTCGATCGCGCAGCGCGACTGGCAGCGCGCCGACACGCAGCTGTCGCAAGTCATCGACACACATCCGAACAATGCACACGCGCGCTACCTGTACGCGCAGGTGCTCGACCGCGAAGGCCGCGCGTCCGATGCGCTCGCGCAGTTGCAGCGTGCGAAGACGCTCGATCCGCAGTTGCGCTTCGCCGACCCTGCCCGCTTCGCGCAGACGGAAGCGCGCATCCGCGCCGACGCAGCGCGCGTGAATGCGAACGCCACGCCGCCGCGCGCCGATGCCGGCACGCTGCAGTCGTCGCTCGCGCCCGCCGTGCCGCCTGCCGAAAAGCACGGGCCGTCCACCGGCATGTGGATCGGCCTCGGCCTGATCGTCGCGGTGATCGCGCTGGTGCTGCGCTGGACGCTGCGGCGCGCGCGCTCGACCGACGATCGCCGCGCCGACGACGAGCGCCGCGCGCAGTTGAAGCGCGCAACCGACGTGCTCAACGACATCCGGCCGCTGAAGCTCGACGCGCGGCTGTCGACGGCGCCCGGCGCCGCCGCGCTGACGAGCGAGCTCGAGGGCATCGAGACCGACGCGCGCGAACTCGTCGAAGCGCTGTCGAACGGCAAGAATCCGGTGCCGCCGTACCGCGTCGACGAACTCGAGCAGCGCCACGCGAGCGTGAAGGCGCGCGTCGAGGGCCGGCCCGATCCGGCCGCGCAGGCTGCGCCGCCGCCGGCCGCCGGCAGCGGTTCCGTGTTCGCGCAGGAAGCGGACCGCGTGACCGGCGCGCAGGGGCAGCCGTATCCATCACAGTATCCGCAGCAATATCCACCTCCGCCGCAGTATCCGCAGCAACAGCAACCGCCCGTCGTGATCCAGCAAGGCGGCGGCTTCGGCGGCGGGATGGGCGGGCTGCTGACCGGTGTGCTGCTCGGCCAGGCGATGTCGGGCGGCCGTGACCGCGTGGTCGAACGCGACGTGATCGTCGACGACGAACGCCGCCGGCACGATGCCGACCCCGGCGTCGACCTCGGCCGCGGCGACAGCACGAACTGGGACAACGGCGGCGGCAGCGGCGGCGGCGGCGACGGCGGCGTCGATCTCGGCAGCAACGACGACGGCTGGACCGACACCTGATCGCCGCGCGTCGGGAGCGGCCGCATCGCGCGCCCGCTCCCCCGGCGGGTGCGCTCCGGCCTTGCGGCGCGCGCCTGCCGCGCCGATTTGTCAACCATTTAAAGATGGGCTATCGGCCTTGGGGCGCGTTCGCTATCATGCGGCCATCGGCGTGCCACCGACCCTGAATTCGACACGATGCGTCGCGGCGCGCCTCCATTTGCCCTAAAAAGGAGAAAGCCGCTCATGAGCATCATCAAGGAATTCAAGGAGTTCGCCGTCAAGGGCAACGTGATGGATCTCGCCGTCGGCGTGATCATCGGCGGCGCGTTCTCGAAGATCGTCGACTCGATCGTGAAGGACCTGATCATGCCGGTCATCGGTGTCCTGACGGGCGGCCTGGATTTCTCGAACAAGTTCGTACTGCTCGGCACGATCCCGCCGTCGTTCAAGGGTAATCCCGATTCGTTCAAGGATCTGCAGGCCGCCGGCGTCGCGGCGTTCGGCTACGGTTCGTTCATCACCGTGCTGATCAACTTCATCATCCTCGCGTTCATCATTTTCCTGATGGTGAAATTCATCAACAAGCTGCGCAAGCCCGCGGATGCTGCGCCTGCCGCCACGCCTGAAGACACCGTGCTGCTGCGCGAGATCCGCGATTCGCTCAAGCAGCGCTGAGCGTTCGCGCCGCCGTCAGCCAGGCCCGCCGAGTGCGGGCCTTTTTATTGCCCGCGCGTGCCTCGCATTTTTTTGTGACGAGCGGATGCACGCGCCGGGAAAGCGGGTCTATCATGGAGACTAAACCGACAGTGCAGGCGCCAGGCGCCGACTGTGTCGATCGTGGCGAGCGGGTCGAAGGGAGACATCGATCGTCGCACCGCACGAGCAGAGCATGTTCGTGTGCTATAAAGGATCGACATGCGGCGTACATAGCCGGGAGTGGGTCGCATGAAAGTGCCGCATTTCTTGCAATTGTTTTTGAGGCGAGTGTTTATGTCCTTCCCGAAAAAACGTCGACGCGCGCAGCAGGATGGCCAGGAGTCGTTCCTCGCGGTATTGCGCCATTCGAAACCGTTCGCCCAGCTCGACACCAAGATCGCACGCGCTCGCGCGCAGGACGAACCGGTGCTGTACGCGCATGTGCTTCCCGGCCTGGACGTGCTCCTGTGCAGTGTGCGCGGCGCACAGCCGCCGTATCCGGCGATCGCCGAGTTGCGAAAGCGCTGCATCGAGTCGATCGCCAACGCGCTCGAACAGCCGCTCGACGGCCTCGAGAACGGTGGTTACTGGTACGAATCGAACGGCTTCGGCTTCCTCGTGTTCGCGAGCCGCGCCCGCGCGCGTATCCTGCCCGAATTTGGTGCAGGCACGAAAGCGAGCTTGCGCAGCGGGCTCGGGCGACAGAATGCCGGGGATACGACACCCCGTTCGCTCGGCTGATTCGACGCCGACTTCCGATGGGCCGCCTCCGGGCGGCCCATCTGCCATTCACGTGTCGCGCCGCTTGCGCGTGATGCGCGGCCCGACCCGGGCCGGCGCGTACGCCGCCGCACCCGCCTGCCCTGCGATCACGCCTGCCCGCGCCCGTTCCCCGGCCTGACGATATCGATGAACGCGGCGAAGTCCGCATCCGCGAGCCCCATGGCCGCGCCGAGCCGCAGCACCTGCTGCACGGTGGCCGACACGGGCATCACCGCGCCGGTATCGCGCGCCGCGTCGGCAATCGTGTCGACATCCTTCTGAAACGTGCTGAGCGCGCCGATCGGCGGATGCCCGCTCGATGTCATGCGCGGCACGAAGGTCTGCAGCAGCACCGAATCCGCCCAGCCGCCGGCAAGCGCCTGCGCGAGACGCGCGGCGTCGATGCCGCTCGCCTGTGCGAGGCCGACCGCCTCGGCAATCGCCGTGACGGTCGCGGTGACGATCGCCTGGTTGCACAGCTTCGCGGTCTGGCCCGCGCCCGCGTCGCCCATGTGCGTGACGCGCGCGGCATACGTATCGATCAGCGGCCGTGCCGCATCGAGATCGGCCGCGCGGCCGCCGGCCATGACGGCGAGCGTGCCGGCCTGTGCGCCGGGTACGCCGCCCGACACCGGCGCGTCGACCCAGCCGACGCCCAGCTCCGCCGCACGCCGCGCATAGTCGCGCGTGACGCCGGGCGGAATGCTCGAGTGATCGACGATGCGCCGCACGCGGCGCGCGGCCGCGTCACCGGACAGCAGGCCGTCCGGGCCGAACACGACGTCACCCACCGCACGCGCATCGAGCACGCACAGCAGCACCGTCTCGACCTGCTCCGCCAGCGCACGCGGCGTGTCAGCGACGCGCGCGCCGTCCGCCACGAGCGCGTCCGACTTCGCGCGCGTGCGGTTCCATACGCCGACCTGGTGGCCCGCCGCCAGCAAATGCCGAATCATCGGCGCGCCCATCAATCCCGGTCCGCAAAATCCGACTTCCACGATGCGCCTCGTCTCCAATATGGGTTGAACTTGCCGCCCATCATACCTATCACTCAAGAAGCCGGACGCATTCCGCACCCGTTTGCGCTTACGCCTAGCGCTTGCGCCTAGCGCTTGCGCGCTGCGCCCGCGGCAGAACCCGACACGACAGGGAGCGCATCATGAGCGACCACGTCTACAAGCTGATCGAACTGACCGGCTCGTCACGGCAATCGAGCGACGACGCCATCCGCAATGCGATCGCGAAAGCCGCCGCGACGCTGCACAACCTCCACTGGTTCCAGGTGACCGAGACGCGCGGCCACATCGAAGGCAACCAGGTGATCCACTGGCAGGTCACGCTGAAAGTCGGCCTGCGCATCGACGACTGACGCACCCGGCGCGCGCTTCAGGCACACCGTTCCGGCCGCGGCAACCGCCGCGCCGGCGCTCGCGTGCGGGTATCCATCTCTTGACGCTGCTTTTCGTTCATATTAAAAATCATATACCCCAGCCTCCCCTCGATCAGCCCGGACATATAAACGGAGAAATCATGAGTCAGCAACGCGAGGCGATCGACACGTACCTCTTGCGCGTCTTGCACACCCTGTTGATGGAGCGCAGCGTCACGCGCGCGGCCGTCAAACTGAACCAGTCGCAGCCGGCGATCAGCGCCGCGCTGCGGCGCCTGCGCGACATCACCGGCGATCCGCTGCTGGTGCGCGGCAAGTCCGGCATGGTGCCGACCGAATACGGGCTGCGCCTGCTCGAGCCCGTGCAGAACGCGCTGCGCGAGATCGAGCGCATCAAGTTCCAGCAGCACAGCTTCGATCCGGCGACGTCGATCCGCTGCTACCGGATCGGCTGCCCCGACTATCTCAACGTGCTGTTCGTGCCGACCGTCGTCGAGCGCTTCCGCCAGGCCGCGCCGAACGCAACGCTCGAATTCCATTCGCTTGGCCCCGCATTCGACTACGAGCTCGCACTGGAGGACGGCAAGCTCGACATCGTGGTCGGCAACTGGCCGGAGCCGCCCGAGCAGCTGCACCTGTCGAACCTGTTCGTCGACGAGATCGTCTGCCTGATGAGCAACACGCATCCGTTCGCGAAACGCGGCGGCCTCACGCTCGACCAGTACCTGAACGCGCCGCATCTCGCGCCGACGCCGTACTCGGTCGGCCAGCGCGGCGCGATCGACGTGCACCTCGCGCGCGAGCGGCTGAAGCGCCATGTGGTCGTCACACTGCCGTACTTCAACCTCGCGCCGTACGTGCTCGTGAAATCCGACCTGATCTTCACGACGACGCGGCTGTTCGCCGACCACTACGCGAAATTCCTGCCGCTGTCGGTCGTGCCCGCGCCGCTCGACTTCCCGCCGATGCAGTACTACCAGCTGTGGCACGAGCGCTGCCATTACTCCGACGAAGTGCGCTGGTTGCGCAGCCTCGTCGCCGAGGCCACCCGCACGCTGATCGAGACGTAACGGCGCCTGCGCCCGCCGCCGCAGTGCATCGCCACGGCGGGCGGCGGCCAGCGCGCCGCGTCAGCGCGACGCTTCGACGAGCGCCTGCGCGAGCGCGTTGTGACGCGCGATGACGGGCGGCAGGTCGAGCGTCGCCAACTGCCCTTCCCGTACCACGACCTTCCCGTTCACCACCGTATACGCCGTCTGCGACGGCGCGCAGAACACCAGCGCCGCGACCGGATCGTGCAGCGCGCCCGCGAACAGCGGCTGGCGCAGGTCGAACGCGGCGAAGTCGGCCGCCATGCCGGGCTTCAATGCGCCGATGTCGTCGCGGTTCAGCACCTTTGCGCCGCCGAGCGTCGCGATCTCGAGCGCCTCGCGCGCGGTCATCGCATCCGGCCCGAAGCCGACCCGCTGCAGCAGCAGCGCCTGCCGCACTTCCGCGACCATCTGCGCACCGTCGTTCGACGCCGAGCCGTCGACGCCGAGCCCCACCGGCACGCCGGCGAGCCGCATTTTCTTCACCGGCGCGATGCCCGACGCGAGCCGCATGTTCGAGCACGGGCAATGCGCGACGCCCGTGCCGGTGCGCGCGAACAGGTCGATGCCGGCGTCGTCGAGCTGTACGCAATGCGCATGCCAGACGTCGTGCCCGACCCAGCCGAGATCTTCCGCGTATTCGGCCGGCGTCATCCCGAACTTCTCGCGGCTGTATGCGATGTCGTTGACGTTCTCCGCGAGGTGGGTGTGCAGCGATACGCGGTATTCGCGCGCGAGCTGCGCGGCGTCGCGCATCAGCTCGCGGCTCACCGAGAACGGCGAGCACGGCGCGACCACGACCCGCAGCATCGCGTAGCGCCCTTCGTCGTGATAGGTCTCGATCAGCCGCTGCGCGTCGCGCAGGATGTCGGGCTCGCGCTCGACGACCGAATCGGGCGGCAGCCCGCCGTCGCGCTGGCCGACGCTCATCGCGCCGCGGCTCGCGTGAAAGCGCATGCCGATCCGCTGCGCGGCGCCGATGCTGTCGTCGAGCCGGCTGCCGTTCGGATAGATGTACAGATGATCG
This sequence comes from Burkholderia sp. SRS-46, assembly GCF_004343775.1. Lineage (GTDB taxonomy): Bacteria > Pseudomonadota > Gammaproteobacteria > Burkholderiales > Burkholderiaceae > Burkholderia. The sequence goes on from NZ_PTXL01000008.1 coordinate 137,428, forward strand.
CTCGACGTCGTGCAACCCGACTGCAGCAGCTCGGCCATCGCGGTGAGCGTCGACACCTCGATCATCTCGGGCGTCAGGTGTGCCCAGATCCGGTACAGGTTCGTGAGCCAGCCGAACAGCTCGGCGTTCTGCGCGGCCGGCACCGCGCGCGTGAGGCTCTGGTACATGTGGTGGTGCGTGTTCACGAGCCCCGGGATCACCAGGTGCCCGCGCAGGTCGAGCACCTCGTCGGCGGTATCCGGCAGCTCGGCGCTCGGGCCGACCGCGACGATCCGGTTGTCTTCGATGTAGAGCCCCGCGTCGCGCAGCTCGCGGCGCGTGTCGTCCATGGTCACGAGCACGTCGGCGTGCTTGACCAGCAAGGTTTTCGGGCGGGATGGGGATGCGTGCGGCGCGCGTGCCTGCGCGCCGGAGTGCTGCTCGGGATTCATGCGTTCTCCGCGTCGGTCAGCCCTTTCGGGCGGTCGCAAAGCCGTTCGAACGCTGATTCGCGGCACACCCCGGTGCCTGCGTCCGTTCGAACGCCCTGGCCCGGTTACCCGGCGTGCTCGCCGTCTTCGGGGTGCGCGCCGGCCTCGGGCCGACGCGCACGGCGGGAGGATCGCCGATGCGCGCGCGGCGCACAATGCGCCACGCCGAATACTGCGCTTCACGGTTTCGATATGGTACGCGCGCGGGCTCCGCGCCGGCGTGCCGACGCGCGGCGCGGCGGGCGATTGCCCGCCATCGACAGCGGCTCATGCGCGGCGCATTATCTTTGATATCGCGCCCGTATTTGCATGGGGAACGTTCTTACAATGCCTGCACGGCGCTCGCTTCAACTTCGCCGACGGGTATGTAGCCACGTGACGTGGAGCCTCGATCCGCCGCACAGTCATTGGATCGAGTCGCCGCCGAACCTCGCATTCACACAAGGACAATTGCGAATGGGAAAGCTCACTACCCACGTACTCGATACGGCGCATGGCCGCCCCGGCGCCGCACTCAAGGTGGACCTCTACGCGCTGGACGGCGAATCGCGCCGCGCGATCAAGACCGTGCTGACCAATAGCGACGGCCGCTGCGACGAACCCCTGCTCGAAGGCGCCGCGCTCGCCGCCGGCGAATACGAACTGGTGTTCCACGCCGGCGACTACTTCGCGTCGCTCGGCGTGAAGGTGCCCGAACCCCGCTTCGTCGACCGCGTCGTGCTGCGCTTCGGCATCGCCGACGCCGGCTCGCACTACCACGTGCCGCTGCTCGTGTCGCCGTGGTCGTACAGCACCTATCGCGGCAGCTGACACACGCATCGGCCGCCCGCATCAAACACAACGATCTGAGTCTGGAGGAGTTTCATGGAAGGCTTCATCACCGACTGGCTGAACCTCGCGCTGCGATGGCTGCACGTCATCGTCGCCATTGCGTGGATCGGCGAGTCCTTCTATTTCGTCGCGCTCGACAACAGCCTGAAACCGCCGACCGACCCGAACCAGCGCAAGCGCGGTGTGTTCGGCGAGCTGTGGCACGTGCACGGCGGCGGTTTCTACAACATGCAGAAATACACGGTCGCCCCGCCGGAAATGCCGGATGACCTGCACTGGTCGAAGTGGCCGTCGTACACGACCTGGCTGTCGGGCTTCTCGCTGTTCTTCGTGCTGTACCTGCTCGCGCCGAACACGTACCTGATCGACAAGAACGTGCTCGACATGGGCCCGGTGGTCGCCGTCGCATCCGCGCTCGGCTTCCTGGCGGCCGGCTGGATCGTCTACGACTCGCTGTGCCGCATCCTCGGCACCAACGACCGCGTGCTCGGCGTTTGCGTCGGCATCTATGTCGTCGCCGCCGCGTACCTCGCGTGCCACATCTTCGCAGGCCGTGCCGCGTACCTGATCGTCGGCGCGATGCTCGCGACGATCATGTCGGCGAACGTGTTCTTCGTGATCATCCCCGGCCAGCGCAAGATGGTCGACAAGATGCTCAAGGGCGAGGAGCCGAACCCGATCTACGGCAAGCGCGGCAAGCAGCGCTCGGTGCACAACACGTATTTCACGCTGCCTGTCGTGTTCGCGATGCTGTCGAACCACTATGCGATGACGTACACGAACAAGTTCAACTGGGTCGTGCTCGTGCTGATCATGCTGGCCGGCGCGCTGATCCGCCAGTTCTTCGTGATGCGTCACCGCGGCAAGCAGCTGTGGTACCTGCCGATCGGCGGCGTCGCGCTGCTGGCCGGCGCGCTGGTGTGGACGACGCCGAAGCCGGTCGCGCCGGAAGCGCAGGCCGCGAACGCGCCGAAGATCGCCGTCAAGGACATCATGCCGATCCTGCAGCAGCGCTGCGTCGCGTGCCACTCGTCGAAGCCGACGATGATGGGCAGCGCGCCCGCCGGCGTGATGTTCGATACGCCGGAAGAAGTGTCGAAGAACGCGCAGCGCATCTACGAACAGGCCGTGCGCCTGAAGGCGATGCCGATCGGCAACGTCACGCACATGACCGACGACGAGCGCACCAAGCTCGCCGCGTGGTTCGAGGGTGGCGCGGTGCAGTAAGCCGCCATGCGCCGGTTGCCGGCGCAATCCACGCCGTTCGCGGGCCCGGTGACGGGCCCGCTTCTTTTGCCCGCTCCGAATGCCCTTCGCGCGCTAGCCGCGCATCGCGTCGCGCTGCAGTGCGACGAGCGCATCGAGTGCCCGCGGGCCGTCGTCGAACGGCACGAAGATGTGATCGTGGTAGGCGGCGGCCATCACGTTGCAGCTGATGCCGGCCGCGCCGAGTGCCCGCGCGAATGCCGCCGTGAGGCCGACGGCCGCGAGGTCGGAGTGCACGGTCAGCGTGATCCATGCCGCGCGGAACAGCACGGGCCAGCCGTAGCATGCGGCCGTCTTCTCGTCGACCACGACCGTCAGCCCCTCCGCTTCGCGGAATGTTGCAATCACTTCGGATAACGATACGTCCGCGTCGGACGGCAGCGCGACGAACGCGAACGCGCCCGCGTGCAGGTCGGGTTGCATCGTGCGCAGCAGGACCGCGAGATCGTTTTCAGGCTGGCTCATCGTAGGATCACGCCCGGAACCGGACGTCTTATGGTGGCGATGCGGGCACGATAGCACGCGCGACGATCGCGTCATACGCGCACCATCGCCACTTCGTCCGCGAGCCAGTCGCGCAATGCGACGATGCGCGGATCGTCCTGCGTGTGCTCCGGATACACGACGTGATACGCGAGCGCGGGCGCCACCTCGACGCTCACGTCGAACAGCCGCACGAGGCGCCCGTCCGCGAGATCGCGCGCGATCATCTGCGGCTCCGCCAGCCCGACCGCCGCACCGTCCGCCACGGCCTGCACCACGTGACTCGAATCCGGAAACGCGACGCACCTGCTGTCGTCGAAACCGTCGACGCCGGCCGCGGCCATCCACGCCGACCAGCGCGGCCAGATCACGCCGTCGACTTCGCAGTCGGCATGGCAAAGCGTGTGACGCAGCAGGTCGCGCGGCTTGCGCGGCGGCCGCCCGGCCGACAGCAGCGCCGGGCTGCAGACAGCGACGATCGATGTGCCGAACAGACGCTGCGCACATGCGCCGCGGTAACGCCCGGTGCCGAATCGGATCGCGACATCCACATCGTCGCCATCGAAATCGCGCACGCGGTCGGTGATGTCGAACGTCAGTTCGAGCGCCGGATGCGCGGCCCTGAATCGCGGCAGGCGCGGCAGCAGCCAGTGCGTCGCGAAGCGCGCGCCCACCGACAAGCGCAGCTCCGTCTGCTCGCGCGCGATGCGTCGTGCCCGCGCGGTCGCGCGCTGCAGGCCCGCCAGCGCATCGGCGGCCGCGCCGGCCAGCACGACACCCGCCGGCGTCAGCCGGATGCTGCGGCTCGTACGGACGAACAGTTCCATGCCGAGCTGCGCCTCGATTTCCTTGATCTGGTGACTGACGGCTGCCGGCGTCAGCCCGACCTCCTCGGCCGCTCGCGAAAAATTCAGGTGCCGCGCCGCCGCATCGAACGTCCTCAGCGCGCGCGTACCGGGCCACATGCGTTCCATCGATCTTCAAACAGAATTTGATAACCGTTCCAAAACTACTCGTTTTTCAAGACGCCATCAATCGGCAAACAATAGGCTTTCTTGAAAATGCCGCGCGCCGCCCCGTGCCTGCGGCCGAACCCGGAGATTTGCCGATGACCGCCGCACCGTTCCCGTCCTTCGCCCAGCTCAACGGCGTCACCGTCGCACCAGGCGCGCTCGCCGCGCTGGCCTTCGCCGGCCATGCGCATTTCACCGCGATGCAGGTTCGCGACGGCCGCTTACGCGGCCTCGACCTGCACCTCGCACGGCTGCGCGATGCGTCGAACGCGCTGTTCGGGCAGGCGCTGCCCGACGTGCGAATGCTCGCGTTCCTGCGCGCCGCGCTCGATCGCGCGCCGTCGGCACTGTCGCTGACCGCGACCGTCCATACGACGACCGGCGAATTCGTCGCACCAAGCGACGACGAAGCGCTCGACGTGCTGGTCCGCACGGCCGCGCCGTCGTCGGGGCCGACAGGCCCGCTCGATCTCGCGCTGTTCGAACACGAGCGCGTGCTGCCGGACATCAAGCACGTCGGCGAAGTCGCGAAGACGCACTTCCTGCGCCGCGCGGTCGCGCAGGGTTTCGACGATGCGGCATTCATCGATCGTCACGGACGCATCAGCGAAGGCTCGATCTGGAATCTGGCGTTCTGGACCGGCGACGCGGTGGTGTGGCCGGTGGCCGGCATGCTCGGCGGCGTCACGATGCGCATCCTGCGGCGGCAACTGGCGCGCCTCGGCGTCGCGCAGCACGACCGTGAAGTGACACCGGCCGACCTGCCGTCGATGGCCGGCGCCGTCGTGATGAATTCGTGGACGCCTGCGATCGCCGTGCGCCGGCTCGGCACGGCGACGCTGCCCGATTCGTCGTCGCTCGCCGCGCTGCTGCATCGCGCGTATGAACAGGAGCCGCCCGTCGCGCCGTGACACGCGCCGTCTCGACACGCGGGCACCCGGTTCACGCGTCGGCCGCGTCCGCCAGCCGCGCGATCACCTTGATCTCGAACTGGAACCCGTACAGCCAGGTCACGCCGACGGCGGTCAGCGTCGGATGCGGGGCATCGCCCCAGTATTCGGGGACGATCTCCCAGATCCGCTCGAACGTCGCTTCGGGATCGACGAGGAACACCGTCACGTCGACGACGTCGTCGAACGTGCAGCCGGCCGCGCGCAGCACCGCACTCAGGTTGTCGAACGCGCGGCGGACCTGCGCGCCCAGTTCCGGCTCGGGCGATCCGTCGTCGCGGCTGCCGACCTGCCCGGACACGAACAGGAAGCCGTTCGAGCGCACCGCCGGCGAATAGCGGTTGCGCTCATACAGCGCCTGGCGACCGGGCGGGAAAACTACGCTACGCTTTGCCATTCAACACCTCCATCAGTGTGCGGGGCGTCACCCCCCCTGTATCAACGATGAAGGCACTTTAAGGACCGTTGCACGGCGGATAAACCGGCAACCCTGTCCAACACTGTTTGCGCACGCCAAACAATGTCCGGCCGACGCGGAGCCCTGACCCGATGGATCGATTCGACGCAATGCAGGCGTTCGCCCGCGTGGTGGAAGCCGGCAGCTTCACGAAGGCCGCCGACACGCTGCACATGAGCCGCACCACCGTCACGCAACTGGTGCAGCAGCTCGAAGCGCGGCTGCGCGTGAAGCTGTTCAACCGCACGACGCGCAAGGTCGTCGTCACGGCCGACGGCGCCGCGTACTACGACCGCGTCGTACGGCTGCTGGCCGACATGGACGATGCGGAAACGAGCCTGTCCGCGGCGTCGGCGTCGCCGCGGGGACGGCTGCGCGTGGACGTGCCGAGCCCGTTCGCGCGCCTGATCCTGATCCCCGCGCTGCCCGCGTTCCATGCGCGCTATCCGGACATCCAGCTCGACATGGGCGTGAGCGACCGCGTGGTCGACGTGATCGGCGAGAACGTCGACTGCGTCGTGCGCGGCGGCGAGCCGACCGACCGCTCGCTGGTCGCGCGCCGCGTCGGCGACCTGCGGCTCGGCGTGTACGCGTCGCCGGCCTATCTCGCGCGCGCCGGCATACCGACGCATCCGGGCGAACTCGAAGACACGCATCACCGCACCGTCGGTTTTCTGTGGGCACGCACCGGCAAGGCGCTGCCGTTTGCGATGGCTTGCGACGGCGAGCAGATCACCGTGCGCGGACGCTACGTGCTCGCGGTCGACGACGGCAATGCGTACCTCGAAGCCGGCCTCGCCGGGCTCGGCATTCTGTGGCTTCCCGACTACATGGCGGCTGCGCATCGCGCACGTGGCGAACTGGTGCCGCTGTTCGAGCAATGGCAACTCGAACCGATGCCGATGTACGTCGCATTCCCGCCGAACCGGCACGTCAGCGCGAAGCTGCGCGTCTTCGTCGACTGGGTCGCCGACCTGATGGCCCGGCATGCGCCGGTCGCGAACCGGCGGCGCGGCGGCGGCGGTTCGCGCGATTCGCGCAAAGCCGTGGCGAACTGAATCGCGAGAAGGCGACCGCACATAAAAAAGCCCGCGCACATTGCGCGGGTTTCGACAGACGATCAGTCAGTCGCGAGAACGCCGCCGGCTCAGGCCGTCAGCGCGAGCAGCGCCTCGTCGGTCAGCCACAGCGATTGCGTCAGGTCCTGCTCGTTGAGGTTCAGCCCGTCCCCGCCGCGATCGACGACGATGAAATCGCTGACGTCGCCGAGCGCGATCAGCGGGTGATGCCACACGCCCTTCGCATAGTTGACGCCCTGCCAGCCGCTCGTCACGAATGCGCGGATCTGCGCCGGATCGAGCTCGCCCGCGGGCGCCACGACGACGAGATACGGCTTGTCGTTCAGCGGCACGAACGCCTGGCTGCCGAGAGGATGCCGCTCGAGCATCTTCACCTCGAACGGCAGCGTGCGCGGCTGGCCGCGGAACAGGTTGACGAGCGTGCGGCCGCCTTCGTCATCGACGTCGACCTGCGCGAGATCGTGAAAGCGGATCGTCGTGCCGAGGTTGATCGGGATCTGCTTCGCGCCTTCCGTCTCGATCACGTCGCCGAACGGCGCGAACGCTTCCTTGGTCAGCGGTTCGATGATGAGCGTCTTCATTTGTCGACCGTCCCGATGAGACGCAGGCGCGACACGCCGCCGTCCGGAATGATGTTCAGGCGCACGTGCGTGATGGGCCCAAGCGAGGCGATCTCGCGCTCGAAGTAGTGCTGCTTGTCCATCTGCAGCTTCTGCTCGCCGAGCAGCGCCGGCCAGAACATCGACTGCGTGATCAGCGAGCTGTCGGTGCCGCCCGTCACGTACGCGGCCTGGATCGAGCAGCGGTCCGGATAGTTGCCCTTGAAGAACGCGGTGTCGACTTCGATCTTGCGGATCACGCCCGGCTGCGCGAGCGCGATGATCGCCCAGTCGTTGCCCGGCTCGCGGCGGCGGCGGGTTTCCCAGCCGTCGCCCATGTTCACGCCGCGGCCCGGCAGCAGCAGGTTCGACGCGACGCCGAAGTGCTGATTGTTCGCCGCGACCACGTAGCCGCCGTTTTCCATCGCCGCGAGATCGAACAGCTCGCTCGCGCTCGCACCCGCCCAATCGAGCTGCGGCTGGCCGTACACGCGCAGGCGCGCGATGCCGCCGTCCGGATAGATGTTCACGCGCAGGTGCGTGAACGCGCGCGCATCGCTCGCCTCGACGTAGTGGTGGCTGTTGCCCTGCAGCGTCGTCGACGGCACGATCTCGACCCACTCGGTCGCGTGCGTCGGCGCGCCGTCGGCCACGAACGCGGCCTCGACCGACGCGGCCGGCGGGAAGTTGCCGGTGAAATGGCTCGTATCGATGTCGAAGCCCTTGATCACGCCCGGGCGCGCGAGCTTGACGATGCACCAGTCGTAGCCGGTCGTGCGCTTGCGGCGCGTTTCCCAGCCGTCCATCCACTTGCCGTGGTCGTCGTACTTGCCGGGGATGAAGACGGCCGGCTCGGGGTTCAGCATGCGCTCCTTCGGCGCGAAGAAATCGTCGCTGGCCTCGAGCGCCTGCGCACCGAGACGCGGGTCGGCGAGATTCACGTAGCGCCGCGTGAAATCGGGTGCGTTGGGGTCGAGAAGCGGGATGGCCATGATGTGTTCCTTGTCTCTATCGTGTGCTGTATTGCTTGCTGTGTGTGTCGTGATCGCCGCCGCGACGCGGCAGGCGACGCAGCGGGTTCAGGCGTCGATCAGGTCGTCGAGCCGGAAACGCGCGATCCGGTAGATCTGGTCGAGGCTCGCGCGCAGCTCCTCGCCGCGCGTGTGGTTCACGCGCGACTCGAAGTTCGCGATGATGCCGTGCCGGTCGTAGCCGCGCACCGCGAGGATGAACGGGAATCCGAACTTCTCGCGATAGGTGCGGTTCAGCGTCTGCAGCTTGTCAAACTCTTCCTGCGTGCACTGGGCGAGGCCCGCGCCGCTCTGTTCGCGCGTCGATTCCTCCGTCAGCTCGCCGCGCACCGCGGCCTTGCCCGCGAGCTCCGGGTGCGCGTTGATCAGCGCGAGCTGGCGCACTTCGCCGGCCGTCTCCACGGCGCCCGACATCGTCCGGTGCAGCGCGTCGACGCTCGCGTACGGCCGTGCGCCCGCGGCCGCCTCGGCGACCCACGGCGAATGTTCGAAGATCCCGGACAGCGCCGCGACGAATGCACCCGGCGCCATCGTGTTGATTTGCTCCAACGTGTAACGCATCGCCTTCATGCTTTCCCTTCGTTCCGATGATTGGGCTGATACGGATGATGTTCACGCCAGTGACGCGCGATATCGACACGCCGCGTCACCCATACGCGATCGTGCTTCTCGATGTGGTCGAGGAACTTCTGCAGCGCGCGGAACCGGCCCGGCCGGCCCAGCAGGCGGCAGTGCATGCCGATCGACAGCATCTTCGGCGCTTCGTCGCCCTCCTCGTACAGCACGTCGAATGCATCGCGCAGGTAGTGGAAGAAGTGATCCGCGGTGTTAAAGCCCTGCGGCGTCGCGAAGCGCATGTCGTTGGTATCGAGCGTGTACGGCACGATCAGCTGCGGCGTCGTGCCGCCGCCCGACATGCCGACGTCCATCCAGAACGGCAGGTCGTCGCCGTAGTTGTCGGAGTCGTACAGGAAGCCGCCGTATTCGGCGACGAGCCGGTGCGTGTTCGGGCTGTCGCGCCCGGTGTACCAGCCGAGCGGCCGCTCGCCCGTCACGCGCTCGATCGCTTCCATGCCGAGCCGCATGTGCTCGGCCTCAAGCTCCGGCGTCATGGCCTGGTAGTGGATCCAGCGCCAGCCGTGGCAGGCGATCTCATGGCCCAGCTCGACGAACGCGCGCGCAAGCTCCGGATGCCGCTCGATCGCCATGCCGACGCCGAACACGGTCAGCGGCAGCCCGCGCTTCTCGAACTCGCGCAGGATGCGCCACACGCCGGCCCGCGACCCGTATTCGTAGATCGACTCCATGCTCATGTGGCGATCGGGATACGCGGCCGCGCCGACGATCTCCGACAGGAACTGTTCGGAACCCGGGTCGCCGTGCAGCACGCAGTTCTCGCCGCCCTCTTCGTAGTTCAGCACGAACTGCACGGCAACGCGCGCCCGCCCGGGCCAGTTCGCCTGCACCGGATGGCGGCCGTAGCCGATCAGATCGCGTGGATAGTTGGAATCGAGTGACATGGTTCGATGTGCGACGAAAGCTTGCTGAAATTAGGGTATCGATCGGCCCCGCCGAGGGGCCGCCGCGCGCGCACCGGCCTGGCGGCGCCCCCGCCGGGGCCGATGCGATTGACGGCCCAGTGTAGCGAAAACGCCCATACGCGCCCATACAGCGGCGCAGATAGTGCGTGTCAGACGGTGTGTATGTGCGGGTGCGGCAATCCGGCGGCGGCGGCCGGCGGCGCATCCTCGCCCGGCCGGCCCGGCGCCGGGTGCGGGGCGGCCGTGGCGGGGCTGAACCGCGCGAATTCGCCGTCGTAGCGCTTCGGCAGCGGGCGCGCATAGTCGCCGCGCTTCGCGGTCGCGAGCCGCAGCGCGACGAGCGCCTCCGCCCATTTGACCGCCGCGGTCACGCCCTCGACCACCGGCGCGCCGATCTCCCGCTCGATCTCGTGCGCAAATTCGGCCATCCCCGCGCAGCCGAGCACGATCGCGTCGGCGCCGTCCTCGTCGAGCGCGCGCCGGCATTCGTCGACGATGATCCGGCGCGCGGCCGAGCCCGGGCGGTCGAGCTCGAGCACCGCGACGTCGGTTGCGCGCACGTTGCGGCAGAACCGCTTCATCCCGTAGCGCTCGGCGAGGTGCCATGCCATCCCGCAGGTGCGGGCAAGCGTCGTGACCACCGAGAAACCGGGCGCGAGCACGCTCGCCGCATGCATCGCGGCCTCGGCGATGCCGATCACCGGCCCGCGCGCGAGCTCGCGCGCCGCGTACAGCCCCGGATCGCCGAAGCACGCGATCACGTATGCATCGAAGCCGTCGCGCTCACCCTGCGCGACTTCGGCGAGCAGCCCGGGCGTCGCCAGCGCCTCGTCGTAATGCCCCTCGATCGACGGCGGACCCATCGGCGGGCTGACCGCCACCACCGTGGTGCCGCCGGCCGCGACCTCGCGCGCGCAGCGGCCCATCGCGTCGGTCATCCGCTGCGTCGTGTTCGGATTGATCAGCTTGATCTTCATCGCGCCCCCTCAGGCCTTCGCTTGCACGAGCAGCCGGTAGAACACGAAGCCGAGCGCCGCGCCGATGAACCACGAGAAGTTCGCGACGCCCTGCCAGCCCGGCATCATCACGCAGGCAATCGCGATCAGCGCGGCCGGCAGCAGCGCCGCGAGCGCGCGGCGGTTCACGCCGCCGGTGTACCAGTACGCGCCGCGCTCGGACATCGTGTACAGGTCGTCGCGCACCAGCCTGCCACGCTTGATCAGGTAGAAATCGGCGATCAGCACGCCGTACAGCGGGCCGATGAACGCGCCGAGCACGTCGAGCGTGTAGTGGATCACGGCCGGGTTGTTGAACAGGTTCCACGGCGTGATGAAGATCGACGCGACCGCCGCGAGCATCCCGCCCGCGCGCCAGCTGATGAGCCGCGGCGCGACGTTCGAGAAGTCGAACGCCGGCGACACGAAGTTCGCGACGATGTTGATGCCGATCGTCGCGATCGTGAACGTCAGCGCGCCGAGGATCACCGCGGTCGGATGGTCGATGCGGCCGACCGTCTCGACCGGGTCGGTGATCAGCTCGCCGAACACCGGCAGCGTGGCGGCGGTCGTGATCACCGTGACGAGCGAGAACGCGAGGAAGTTGACCGGCAGGCCCCAGAAATTGCCGCGCTTCACGTCGCCGAAGCTGCGGCAATAGCGCGAGAAGTCGCCGAAGTTCAGCATCGGCCCCGAAAAGTACGACACGACGAGCGAGATTGCCGTGATCATCACCGGGATCACTTCGGCGCCGTGATACTTGACGCCGCCGAGGTTGATGCCGATGTTGCGCCAGCCGGCACGCCACACCATGTAGCCCGCGAGGATGAACATCACGACGTAGACGGCCGGGCCCGCGAAGTCGATGAATCTCTTGATCGTCTCCATCCCGTTCCAGAACACGAACGCCTGCAGCACCCACAGCAGCATGAAGCCCGCCCAGCCGACCGCCGACAGGCCGAGAAAGCCGTAGCGGTGCACGTCCGCGTACGGCAGCCATTGCGGGAAGAACTTCAGCACGACGATCACCAGCGCGCTCGACGCGAGATAGGTCTGAATGCCGTACCACGCGATCGCGATCAGCCCGCGGATCACGGCCGGCACGTTCGCGCCGAGCACGCCGAACGTCGCGCGGCATGCGACCGGATACGGCACGCCGATCTGCTGGCTCGGCCGGGCGATCAGGTTGCACAGCACGTTGACGAGGCCGATGCCGACGATCAGCGCGATCAGCACCTGCCAGCTCGTCAGCCCGAGCGCGAACAGGCTGCCCGCGAACACGTAGCCGCCGACGCTGTGCACGTCCGACATCCAGAACGCGAAGATATTGTACGAGCCCCATGTCTGATTCTTCAGGGGTGCCAAATCTTCGTTGTACAGACGCTCGCTGAAACCGACCGGCAACGGCGGATCGCTCCCCTCGCCGCCGTCTTCCGCCGGATACGCGCTGTCGTGCGCGACGCTGAACTGAGCCATGACTTCTCCTTGACCGCGGCCGGAGGGCCGCTCCATCGTCATCGAAATCGCCCCGGGTCGTCGTCCGGGGTCGGACCTGCGGCCGCGGCGTGCGCCGCGGGCCGGCATTGCTTCAGTTCAGGTGGTGCGCCAACAGGGTTCCGTCGCCGCTTACGCGGCGCCGCCGAACACTTCGCGCAAATCGACCGCCCCGGTTGCGGGCCGGTCCAGCATTCTCAGCTCGACGTGCTGCAGGTGGTGCGCCATCAGCTCGGCCGCGCGCTTCGCGTCCCCCGCTTCCAGCGCGACCAGGATCTCGCCGTGGTCGTCGCACGAACACGGGCTGCGCCCGTGCGACTCGTACAGCGCCGACATCAGCGTCGAGCGCGCGACGAGGCCGTCGAGGCATGCGCTGAGCGTCGCGTTGCCCATCAGCGCGGCGAGTGTCGTATGGAACTCGCCCGACAGGCGGATCCACGCCGGGACATCGCGCCGCTCGAACGCCTTGCGCTCCTTGTCGAGCAGCGCCGCGACACCCTTCAGGCGTTTCGCGCCCGGCCCCGTCGCCAGCCGCTCGACGACGGCCAGCTCGATGATCCGGCGCATCTCGAACACCTCGTGCACGTCCTGCAACGTCGGGCTCGCGACGAACGCGCCGCGGTTCGGCTCGAGATCGACGAGGCGGTCGGTCGCGAGCAGCGCGAGCGCCTGCCGGATCGTCCCGCGCTTGACGCCGAACACCTCGCACAGCTGCGCCTCGGTCAGCTTCGCGCCGGGCGCGAGCCGATGCTCGAGGATCGCCGTCCGGATACGTTCGGCGATCGCTTCGGGTCCGGGCACGCCGGACGGGGCGGATTCGGGTTCGGTCATGATCTGCATCGCGTGATGGTCCTCATCGTAGGATGGACACAAAAATTGTCAACAATTCTTTTGCTTGATTGCGCACAATCGGCGTGCACCGCGGCGACCCGATCCGGTGCATCATGCGCGATATCCATGCGCATCAAGCCTCACAAGCGCGTCAGAAGCACCTCTCAACGTATACCCTTCCGGCCATTTTGTTGACAAAAATGGTGCACGCCGTGGGGGCGATTCTGTTGGTATCGACGAATATTTTCGACCGTTAGTTGCACATTTGCCTAAAGAAAAAGGCGGAACCCCGCCTTTTCAATCACGTGCGACGCCTTCAGCCGAGATGCGGGTAGTCCGACAGCGTGAGCCGGAAGCCGTGTGCATTCGCGACGAGCTGCGCGTGCGCGCCGAACGGCAGCGTTACCAGGTCCGGCACATGGCCGAACTGCAGCCCCGTGACGACCGGGATGCCGATCATCGCGCGCACCTGGTCGATCATCGCCTGCATGTCGTAGCCGTTGTCGTATTCGAACGAGCGCGCGCCGGTCAGTTGGCCGATCACGAGCGCCTGCTGGCGCGCGAGCAGCCCGGACAGGTGCAGCTGGTAGATCATCCGCTCGATCCGGAACGGCTGCTCGTTGACGTCCTCGACGAACAGGATGCCGCCTTCGATGTCCGGCATGTACGGCGTGCCGACGAGCGACGTGAGGATCGCGAGGTTGCCGCCCCACAGCGTGCCGGACACGTCGACGCTCTGCACCTGCGGCGCTTCCGCGACGATCGTCGTGGACGGCTGCGCGATCGTCCGCCAGAAGTGGCTCATCGTGAATTCGCTGGGCGTCTCCGCGCCGAAGTCGGCCGACAGCATCGGGCCGCCGAAAGTCTTGATGCGCGCCTTCGCATAGAGCGCGAGCTGGATCGCGGTGAAGTCGCTGTGGCCGACCAGCGCGATCGGCTGGTCGCGCAGCCGGCGCTCGAGCCCGCGATAGTCGAGCCCGTGCAGGATACGCGCGGCACCGTAGCCGCCGCGCACCGCGAGCCCGATGTCGGGCAGCGGCCGCGCGGGATCCGCGAGCCGGTTCAGGTCCCCTGCCCGCTCGCCGTCGGTGCCGCCGAAACGCTGGTAGCGGCGCTGCGTCGCCTCGATGTTGTCGATGCGGTGCTGCGCGTCGCTCAGCCGCTCGAGCGCCCGATTGATCGCGTCGGGATCGTGCGGATAGCCGGAAGGCGCGAGCAGGCGGATGGAATAGGACGCGGCGGACGGGAGGGACATGGGCTGAACGTGTCGGTGATCAAACCAGCTTAGAGGGCCCGAACCGCCGCCGGTTCACCGGCGGCCGAACGGTTTCGGGTGCGCCGCGCGGCCGGGCCGCGCCCGGCCTGTCACGCGCCGGACGCCTGGTCGCGGGCGAGACGGGCCTCGCGCAGCGCGCGGCGGCGCTCGGCGAAGAACGACTTCAGCGCCGCGCCGCATTCGTCGGCCAGCACGCCGCCGACCACCTCGGCGTGATGATTGAGCTGCGGATTCGCGAACGCGTCGATCACGCTGCCGCACGCGCCCGTCTTCGGATCGGGGGCGCCGTACACGACGCGCGCGATCCGCGCGTGCATGATCGCGCCGGCGCACATCAGGCACGGCTCGAGCGTCACGTACAGCTCGCAGCCGGGCATCCGGTAATTCTGCAGTTGCTGGGCCGCCATGCGCAGCGCGGCCATTTCGGCGTGGGCGGACGGGTCATGCCCGCCGATCGGGTGATTGAAGCCGCGCGCGATCACTTCGTCGCCGCGCACCAGCACCGCGCCCACCGGCACCTCGCCGGCGGCGCGCGCCTCCTCGGCGGCGGCCTGCGCGAGACGCATGAAATGCGCGTCGCGCGCCGACACCGGCGCGGCGGCGGGAGCGGGAGAATCGGTCGTGGATTCGGCAGGCGCGCCCGGCAGCACGTCGGACGTCACATCGGCCCCGCTTCCGCGGGCCCGTCGTCGAGCCCGCGCTCGCACAGGCGTTCGGCGATGCGGCGGCAATATTCGCGGGGTACGGTCATCGGGCCGCCGCGCAGCGATTCGAGCGCCATGTCGAGCGCCAGCATCTTCGCCTGCAGCCGGCAGCGCGTGGCGCGGTCGCTGACCGCGCGCAGCTCGTCCTGCAAGTTGCGCAGCGCGCGCAGTTGCTCGACGGCAGGCGGCACGAAGCCCGCATTCTTCAGGATACGGTTGGCCACCCGCACCTCCTCGGGCACGAGCAGGTCGTCATCCAGCGCCTGCGGCGCGCCGGTACCCGGCAATTCGTCGAACTCGCCCCGCGCGGCGGCGGCGGCGATACGTTGTTCGACCAAGGCGTCAAGCAATCTCATCGGTCAATCGAAACAATGCGGCAGCCGAATTCTAGCAGGGTGACGCGCGTGTGACAGGCACTTCGAACGAATGCTCGACATTCCTGTAAAGGCAGCATGGCGGCGCAATCGATTGCGCGCTGTTCGTCCCCTCTTTATGACGGCGCGCGACGCCCGGCAACCCATGATGGCGCCACATCGCGACGCCATGCCGGGCCGGCGCCCGCGACAAGCGACGCCACGGCGCGACCGCCGGTGCCTCCGCGGCGGCCGCGCCGTGGCATGGACCACCGGTCAGTTGCCTCCGCCGTAGAACTGGTTGAGCCGATCGAGCTCGCCCGACTTCTGCGCACGCCAGAGTTCCTGCTTGACCTGCGCACGCGTGAGCCCGGCCGGGCTGCCCGACTGCATGCCCGCAGCCGGCATCCCGCCCACGGCCGTCGCGCTGATCGCGGCGTCGGACGGCGTCATCGACGACGCCGGTGCACTTCCTTCCTGTGCGAGCGCGGCCCCCACCGCCCCCAGCACGCAGACTGCGGCAAGCGCCGCCTTGTACGTGGTCTTCATCGTGGCACCTCACATGAAGCAGCACTGCGAACCATTCGACGCGGGCCGCGCGGTTGCCTCGCCGCCCGTGTGCCTCGACGCGCGCCATCCGTGCGATGCGTGTGCCGCACGTTCGCCTGCGCCGCCAGCCCGACGACGCAGGCGCGCACCCGACACACCGGCCGCAGGCCGGCTCGCACGCCGGAGCTCGCGTCGATCAACCGTGGCATTCCCCCTATGATTTCCCCCGGGCCTGCGCATCGCCACGCGCAACATCGCATTGCGGCTATATCGCACGTTGGCTCTCGTTTCGTTCGTGCATCCCGCCGCATCGCGAATCGGATACGCCCGCCGCACGCACGACCGGCAGACGGCGGGAATGCGGCCATGATAGAGATCGCGTGCGCGTTTGACGCCCCCTTGAAAGGGGGCAATTGTGCAATTTGTCATGTATTCGGCCTAAGCTCAAACACACATCGCGCGAAACGCGCGAACGGCCCGCCTCGCGATGTCGTCGCGAGCGAATCCGTCGCACGCTCGGGGGACGTCGTCATGTCTGACAAGCACGTCGCGCTCGCAGGTCACATTCGGCGACTGTGTTCGCTGGGCGTCGATCCGCGCCTCGTCATTCCTCATGTGATTGAGGCGGCGCGGCAGATCGTGGGCGCCGACTGGGGCATGTTCTTCTACGCCGGCGAGCACCACGAACTGACCGACGTGTACAGCCAGAACGACACCGTCTACTCGGTGCTGCCCGCGTACTTCGCGAACGTTCACAACACGGCGAAGCAGGAAGTGCTCGGCGTCACCTTCTCCGACGCGATGCGGCGCGGACGCGGCTTCGACAACAGCGCGCGCTACGACGACGCGCTGCTCGCGAGCGCGATGTATGCGGACCTGTGGCAGCCGGTCGCGATGCGCCACTGCCTCGAGCTGACCGCGACCGATGGCGCGCGCGGCTGGGGCAGCCTGCAGTTGTCCCGTGCGCCGGGCAGTCGTCCGTTCTCCGAACAGAATCACCGGGATCTCGAGCCGTTCGCGCGGCATCTCGCGCATGCGTTGTCGCGCCCCGTGCGGCCACCGCTGCACGAGGCGGAAAGCAGCCTGTCCGCGATCGTGGTCGTCGACGATGCCGGCCGGCTCCTGCTGCACAACACGGACAGCGTCCGGATGCTGGCGCTCGCGGCCGACCAGCCGCTCGCGTTCTGCCGGCAGGACCAGCTGCCGGACTGGCTCGCGCCGCTGCTGTCGAACGTCGACCGGATCTGGCGCGGCCACCCCGCGCCGCCCGCCACGCTCGAACGCCGCAACGCCGCGGGCCGCTTCCGCTTCAAGGCCTACCGCTTCGCCGATGCCGGCGCGATGCAGCGCGAGTTCGCGATCGTGATCTACATCGAGCACTTTCCGCCACTCGAACTCGAAATCGAGCGGCTCGGCTTCCGGCTCGGCCTCACCGAACGCCAGCGCGAGCTGTGCACGCACCTCGTGCTCGGCCGCTCGCACAGCGAGATCGCCCGCGGCCTCGCGCTGCGCGACAGCACGGTCGTCGATCATGTCCGCAAGATCTATCGCAAGCTCGACGTCCACAATCACGACGAGCTGCGCAACCTGTTTCGCGTCGGCATGCAGGGGTAGCGCTGCGGGATGCGCGGTACCATTCGCGGGTTCAAGCGGCGCGGCATAATGCGCTCTGCATGCCTGACAAGTCTCGGTTCGGCGATGCGTCTCCGTCATGCCGCCGCCGGCATCGACCGGTCGCGGGGAAACGGCCGAAAGGTCAGCGCGATCAGGAACGCGCCGACGCCGATGCCGAACGAGCCGACATACAGCCAGCCATAGCTGCCGAGCGCGTCGAAGATCAGGCCGCCCGCGACCGGCCCCGCCGCCATGCCGAGGCTGCCGGCCATCGCGCTGCCGCCGATCACGGTGCCCATCATCCGCAGCGGAAAGTTTTCACGCGCGATGACCGAATACAGCGGCATCACCCCCGCATACACGAAGCCGAACAGCGTCGCGACCGCATAGAACCCGCCGAGGCTGCGCACGAAGAAATACGCGAGCGCGCCGATCGCCTGGATCAGCAGCCCGGCGACGAGCATGCGCTTTGCGCCGAGACGATCGCCGAGCACACCGAACACGACGCGGCCGCCCATGCCGGCCAGCCCTTCGACGCTGTAGATCGAGACCGCCGCGAGCAGCGGTATGCCGCAGCTCACCGCGTAGCTGACCGTGTGGAAGATCGGCCCGGAGTGCGTCGCGCAACAGAAGAAGTTGGTCAGCACGAGGATCCCGAACTGGGGCGAGCGCAGCGCCTGCCCGACCGACATCGCGGCCTGCGGCCCGTTCGCCTGCGATGCGGCGCCCTGCCCGCCGTCGAGCGCCGGCGCGCGGCGAATCAGGCATGCCAGCGGGATCATCGACACCGCCGCCAGCGCGGCGATGATCAGCATCGACGTTCGCCAGTCGTATGTCGACACGAGCCATGCGGCGAGCGGCGACATCGTCATCGGCGCGATGCCCATGCCGGCCGATACGAGCGACACGGCGAGGCTGCGGTGCGTGTCGAACCAGCCTGTCACGCAGGCCATCACCGGCGCGAAGATGGCCGCCGCCCCGCTGCCGACGAGCCCCCCGAAGATCAGCTGAAACGCGGCCAGCGACGTCGCGCGGCTGGCGAGCGCGAGACTCGCGGCCAGCAGCACCGCGCCCGACACGACGACGCGGCGCGGCCCCACGCGGTCCGACAGGCTGCCCCACGCGATGCTCGCGAACGCCAGCGCGAGGAAGCCGATCGTCATCGCACCCGAGATGCCGGTCATCGACCGTCCGGTGTCGCGCGCCATCGGGCGCAGGAACACGGGCAGCGAGAACATCGCGCCGATCGCGATGCAGCTCAGCAAGCCGCCCGCGGCGACGATCAACCAACGGTAACGGGAATCAGGCATCGATGTCTCCTTGCGTCCGTAATCGGATCCGGTCCTCAAAGATGTTTCGACGCGCCGGCTTGCGTCGATACCACTACGACGGGCGGCACGTTCGTCAATCGACAGACTGAATGACTTTATTTGATTTCGATGCGGTCGAGAAAAATACTGCCGGAACGTTTTCCCGGCTTGGCGGCATGCGCATGCTTCATCGAGGACCGTCGCCCGGCCACCCGCCCGCGCCAACGTTTCTGCACAGGTTCCCCGGTCGATATTCGCTAGAATGCTCGGCTCGACGAATTGCGCATCCAGAGGACCTCGCGTTGAAACTCCCGTACGAATGGCAGGTCGGCTTGCGCTATACCCGTGCCGGCAAGCGCTCGACCGGCAACGGCTTCATTTCGTTCATCGCGGCCGTGTCGATGGCCGGCATCGCGCTCGGCGTGGCCGCGCTGATCATCGTGCTGTCCGTGATGAACGGCTTCAGGAGCGAAGTGCGCGACCGCATGCTGTCGGTGCTCGCGCACGTCGAGATCTTCTCGCCGACCGGAACGATGCCCGACTGGGCGCGCACCGCCGAGGAATCACTGCGCAACCCGTCGGTCAAGGCCGCGGCGCCCTACGTCGAGGCCCAGGCGCTGCTCACGAACCACGGCAAGGTCACCGGCGTCGCGCTGCGCGGCATCGATCCGCGGCTCGAGCCGCGCGTCTCCGGCATCGCGAAGGACATGAAGACCGGGCGCCTCGATGCGCTCGTGCCCGGCGAGCTCGGGATCGTGCTCGGCTCCGCCCTCGCCGCGAACCTGGGGGTGCAGGTGGGTGACCGGCTGACGTTCTTCGCCCCCGGCGGCTCGGCGCAGATGCGCAACCTGCTGCCGCAGTTCAAGCAGTTCAAGGTGGTCGGCACCTTCGAATCCGGGCATTACCAGTACGACAGCGCGCTCGCGTTCATCCACATCGGCGACGCGCAGACGCTGTTCCATTTCGCCGCGCCGACCGGCGTGCGGCTGCGCATCGACGACATGGAGCGCGCGCCCGAGATCGCGCTGCAGCTGTCGCGATCGCTGTCCGGCGATCTCTACATCCGCGACTGGACCCAGCAGAACAGGACGTGGTTCATCGCCGAGCAGCTGCAGAAGCGCATGCTGTTCGTGATCCTGCTGCTGATCATCGCGGTGGCGGCGTTCAATCTCGTGTCGTCGCTCGTGATGACGGTCACGCAGAAGCAGGCCGACATCGCGATCCTGCGCACGCTCGGCGCGCAGCCGGGTTCGATCACGAAGATCTTCATGATCCAGGGCATGACGATCGGCCTCATCGGCACGATGTCGGGTGTCGCGCTCGGCTGTGCGATCGCGTGGAGCATTCCGTGGCTGCTGCCCGCGATCGAGCACGCGCTCGGCATCCAGTTCCTGACGCCGTCCGTCTACTTCCTCAGCGAACTGCCGTCGAAGCTCGTGCTGGCCGACGTGATCGAAGTCGGCGTGGTGGCGTTCCTGATGTCGTCGCTTGCAACGCTTTATCCGAGCTGGCGCAGCGCGCGGGTGCGGCCGGCGGAGGCGTTGCGTTACGAGTGACGGGGGTGCCTGCTCGCGGCGCGCTGTTGTCGCACGGCCATTTCCGCGCCACAATGAAAAATGCCGCGCGGCCGCTTATGCGTAAGCATGAGATGAGTACCGTCCATGCTTGATGTGGAATGCCATGATGTCCTGCGAAGAAGACGAATGACCGGTCGTGTCGTGGTCGAACGGACTCACTCCTGGCGCCACGGTTTTCGCCGCCTACGCCGCCGCTTTGAGCGTCGTCCCTAGATTCACGAAGCTTTTCTGAAACCAGGCTGGTCGGTTATCTGTTGGAACATCTTCAGCGCATCGAGCAGGCTTTTTGAAACCGTCTCCTAGCTACGAAGGCCCCGCGATTCCGCGATAAATTTCATGTCTAAAGCGATCTTTTGGGACCGGATGAACGACAGGGAGCCAGCCCTGAGCGTCAAGTTCGATATCCGTGGGAATCTCGAGGAGCAGCCACGCGTGGTTGCCGTACGTCACCGCCTTTATCCCGCTGAAGGTGCGGCCCGCCAGACCGTTCTGCACGCCCTGGAAAAATGGCCTGGCGCAAGCGAACTTGTGGCGTTTTACAGCCAGTACGATGGCTTCGATTTTTGCCGTACATATGACGTTCGCTATGACAAGGCCTATCCGTTGGTCGAAATGTTTGCCGCTCACGAACTTCGGGAGCTGACTGAACGGTATGGCGTTGATGGCGACCGTGCCCATGCCATCGATTTCAACAAGAGCCGCCACCTGTATCGCGGCGATCGCGGCTCGTGGATCGTGTTTGGCGAAGTGAATGGTGGCCCGAACGCTTTGGCCACGTTTCTCGATGGCGAGCACGCGGGGCAGATCTTTTTTATCGAAACTCAACCTCATTTCAACACATCGAAACCCATTGCGAAAAGTTTTGACGCGTTGCTGCAGCGAATGGGCAAGGATCCCGCCGCGTTTTTACGGCTCGTGAGGGCGACCGTGTGTCTTAGGGGAGAGGATCACTGGCACGGGAATGCCGATGTGCCAAATCAGTACGGCTTTACACCCTTGGCCTATCTTGAAAGCGCCTCTGCCATTGACGAATGAACCGTGAATCAACCGACCGTCGCCATTGAGCGAGCTGCCAAGGGCTCCGGTCCTATGCCCGGTCGTCGTTTGTCGGCGCCGGCGAGCAAGTAATCTTTCCGTTTGCCGAGGGCGACACCGCGCAGCGCTCGCTCGGCGAACAGGTTGTCGATTTCCGCACGCCACGCCGTTCGTCAGGTGGCTTGCCGCGCTTCTGCTCTTCGAGCTTGTAGCGCGCGCCGCTCCAGCGCAGTGCTTCCTCCGTGACGACGGTCGGACGCACCGCATGCAGGTCATGGATTTTCCGGCGCGCGTGGCGCCATACATGCGGCCTTCGCAGGCGCCTGGCCGGTCATCACGTACGTGGTCCCATCATCGTACTCACGAACCGCAGCATTGCGCGTGCTCTGCACTGCCTGCTCGCTGGTGTCCTGCGCTCAGAATCCAACATTCTGCCGTCCCTTGAGCTTCAGCAACGTACGTACCTCTTCCGGCGTGGCAACCTCCAACGAAAGCGCTTCAACCACGCTACGCACGCGCAGGACCTGTGCGGCATTGCTGTCGGCCAGTTTCCCGGGTCCGTCCCACAGCGAGTCCTCGAGCCCGACGCGTACGTTCCCGCCCATCGCCGCGGCGATCGCCGCCAGCGGCATCTGGCTGCGCCCTGCGCCCAGCACCGACCAGACGTAGTCCTTGCCGAACAGCCTGTCCGCCGTGCGGCGCATATGCATCAAATCCTCCACATGCGCGCCGATGCCGCCACGCAGCCCGAATACGGACTGGATCAGCAGTGGCGGTGTCAGCAGCGCGCGATCGAGAAAATGGGCGGCCGTGTACAGGTGCCCGATGTCGTAGCATTCGATCTCGAAGCGCGTCTGGTTCTCGCTGCAGGACTGAAGGATATAGGCGATATCCTTGAAGGTGTTCTTGAAGATTCCGTCATAGCTTTGCGCAAGATAAGGCCGTTCCCAGTCGTGCCGGAATTCCTTGAAGCGGTCCAGCAATTCATACAGTCCGAAGTTCATCGAACCCATATTGAGCGAGGCGACTTCCGGGCGCAATTGCAGTGCCGGCTGCAGCCGCTCCTCCACGCTCATCGTCGGCGCGCCGCCGGTTGTCAGGTTGATCACCACGTCCGACGCCTCCTTGATGGTTGGCGCGAACCGGCGGAACAGCGCCGGGTCCTGCGACGGGCGCCCGTCCGCCGGATCGCGCGCGTGCAGGTGAACGATGGCGGCACCGGCCCGCGCGGCGCCGATCGCGCTCGCCGCGATGTCGTCGGGCGTAACAGGCAGGCGGGACGACATGGACGGGGTGTGGATCGAGCCGGTGATGGCGCAGGTGATGATGACTTTGTTCATGGTGTTTCCTCTTTCGGTGATGGCATCGCACGGATGCCGTTGCTTCTACCGGTTGCCGTCGCCCCGCTCGTCGCGTGCCCGGTCCCGTATGGCAAAGCCCGCCAGGGCTTGCCGTTCGCGCACTTGGCCGTAACCACGCACGCTGGCTGGCCAGCCGAGCAAGGCCTGCAAGCGGTCCGCCGGCCACTTCGCCGCGGCGTGGCCCAGCAGGTCGAGGTCTTCCTCATAGGCTGCCAGCACGCGGCGATTGAGCAGCGCTTCGGCGCTCCGCGCGAACGGATCGATCCGGCTGCCGCGCAGGAAGCGCGCACCGGCCAGCAGGCGGAACGCGGGCCGGATCCACGCCCCGACGGCTGTCTTGCCGATCTTCCCGGTCACCTTGTCCAGCGTGCCGAAGGGGCCGCCCGCGAGATGGAAGCTGACCTTGAAGTCGCCGTCGAAGCTGTCGCGCAAGGACTGCATGAACTCCGGGCGTGAATACAGGCGCGCCACCTCAAACTCGTCCTTGACGGCAAGCACGCGGTAGTACTGCGCCGCCACCTCCCGCAGCAACGCCTGCGCATCGCTGCGTTCCGCCAGCATCCGCTGCGCCGCCGCGATCCGTGCGCGGTAGCGTGTGGCCAGTGCGGCGTTCTGGTAGTCGACGAGGCGCCGGGCCCGGTCCTCGATCAGTTCGGCCAGCGATCCGTCGGTCTTTTCCCGGAACTGGACCACCTGCGCGGGTGCCAGCACGCGCCGCACTGCGGCGTGGTCGTGCGCCAGCCATCGACCCAGCGCGAATGCCTTGTGGTTGGTGCCGGTCGACACGCCGTTGAGTTCGATGGCTTTCTCCATCGCCTCGCGCCGCACCGGAATCACACCCTTCTGCCAGGCATAGCCGAGCAACAGCATGTTGGCGAGGATGGCGTCGCCAAGGAGTCGCTCCGCGAGCGCCGCCACATCGATGAACTCGGCGCGCACGCCCAGGGCACCGCTCAACCGCTGTTTCAGGCCTGCCTCGTCCACCGACCAGTCCGGCTGGCTGGTGAAGTCGCTGGTGGGGACGATCCCCGTGTTGACGAAGGCGCGTGCCTGTCCCGTCCGCAGTCGGGACAGCGCGTCCGCGCCCGCGGCAACGATCAGGTCGCATCCGAGCAGGACATCGGCCTCCGCGCTACCGATGCGCGCGGCATGCAGCAGCTCCGCGCCTGGAGCGATACGAACGTGCGATCCAACCGCGCCATACTTCTGCGACAGCCCGGTGACGTCGAGCGAGCTGCCGGCCTTGCCGTCCAGGTGTGCTGCCATGGTCAGCACGGCGCCGATGGTGACCACGCCGGTGCCGCCGATGCCCGCCACCAGGATTGCCGTCGGCGCGAAATCCGCCGGAATCTCAACGTCCGGCAGCGCGGGAATCGTCAGGTCGCCGTCCGTGCCGCGCCGAGGCCGGCGTGGCCTGGCGCCATCGAGCGTGACAAAGCTGGGGCAGAAGCCGCGCACGCACGACAAGTCCTTGTTGCACGAAGACTGGTTGATCTGCCGCTTGCGACCCAGCGGGGTTTCCAGCGGTTCGATGGCCAGGCATCCGGACTGGTCGCCGCAGTCGCCACAGCCCTCGCACACTTCCGGGTCGATATAGGTACGGACTTGCGGGTCGGGCAGCTTGCCGCGCTTGCGCAAGCGCCGTGCCTCGGTGGCACACGCCTGGTCGTAGACCAGCACCGACAGTCCGTCATGTTCGCGCAGCTCGCGCTGCACGGCCTCCAGCGCCGCGCGGTCGTACACCGGCACGCCCAGCGCCGCGCGCCTTGGCCCGTCGTAGGCGGTCACGTCATCGGTGACCACGACGATCTTGCCGATCCCTTCCGCCAGCAACTGGGCCACCGCCTTGTCCACGCTCAGGTCGCCATCCACGGGCTGGCCGCCGGTCATGGAGACAAAGCCATTGAAGAGCAGCTTGTACGTCATCCGCAGATTGGCCGCCTGCGCCTGGCGGATAGCCAGGTAACCCGAATGGAAGTAGGTGCCGTCGCCCATATTGGCAAAGACATGGGGCTCGCGCGTGAACGGCGCCTGCCCCATCCACATCACCCCCTCGCCACCCATATGCGAAGCCGTATGGGTCTTCGTCGGGTCGTTTAGCATGGCAATCGTATGGCAGCCGATGCCGGCCAGCGCCCGGCTGCCATCCGGCAGCCGGGTCGACGTGTTGTGCGGACAACCCGCGCAAAAACTGGGGCGGCGCAGCGGCGCGGCCCGCCCCGCCTCGTGCGCGGTGGGGGCGTTCGCGCCCGGCTCCGCCGGCAGGCCCAGCAGCAGCCGGATCGCTTCGGCGATCTGGAGCACCGACAACTCGTTGCAGATGGGCAGCACGGGCGTGCCGCGCGACGCCGACCATTCGGTCGCGCCGTCGAACTTGCCACGCACCACCGGTGGCCGCGCGATGCGCGCATCGAACAGGATGGACTTCAGTTGCGACTCAAGCAGCGGCCGCTTTTCCTCGATCACCAGGATGGTATCGAGACCTTGCGCAAAGGCGCGCACGATCTCGTCTTCGAGCGGCCACACCATGCCGATCTTGAGGATGCGTAGCGCGGCGCCGTGCGGGTCGGCGGCGTCGATCCCCAACCGCTGCAAGGCCTGCATGGTGTCGCCATAGGATTTGCCGGCGGTGACAATGCCCACCTTCGCTGCCGGTGCGGGCCATGTCAGGCGGTTGAGCCCCGCCGCCCTGGCAAACTGTACGGCCGCCGGCAACTTGTGCGCGTACAGGCGCTCTTCCGCGGCCGGCGCCATCTCGAAGGCGCGGATATGCAAGGCCCCGTTGGCGGCGGGCAAGGCGCCGAGCGGTGCCTGCTGGCCCACGTCGACCTCGCCGGCAGACTCCACCACGTCGGTCACAAGCTTCATCCCCACCCAGCAACCGCTGTGGCGCGACATCTCGATGCCGCGCAGGCCGAAGTCGACGATGTCCTGAACGTTGGCCGGGTACAGCACCGGGATGCCTGCCGCGATCAGCGAGAAATCCGACTGGTGCGCGGTGGTGGAGGACTTCGCGCTATGGTCATCGCCCGCCAGCACCAGTACGCCGCCGCCGGCGCTGGTGCCGGCGAGGTTGCCATGCTTGAACGGGTCTCCGCTGCGGTCCACACCCGGTCCCTTGCCGTACCAGATGCCGAACACACCGTCCACCGTTGCCCCTGGAAAGGTGCCGACATACTGCGTGCCCCAGATCGCAGTGGCGGCCAGGTCCTCGTTCACGCCAGGCTGGAAACGGATGTTGGCCGCCCCCAGCAGCGGCGCGATCCGCCACAGTTCCATATCGAGCCGGCCTAGAGGCGAGCCGCGATATCCGGAGATAAAGCCACCGGTATTCCTGCCCAGGCGCTTGTCGATGCGGCGCTGGTCCAGCGCGATACGCACGATGGCCTGGTTCCCCGTGAGAAAAACCTTGCCGGCCAACTGCTCGAAGCGGTCGTCCAGCCGTGGCGACTGCACCGCGGATGATTCCGTACGCGCGTTCATGCCTGATCGCCCGTGATGACTCGGTTACCGCTCTGGCGCGGAAAAAGACAAGCCTGCATGGAACGTACTCCGTAATAAATGAATCGATGGGTCAGGCAGGTGCCGAAGGCAGTCAGAAGCGCTGCGAGTACTGCACGCCGATGCTCTGCTGCCGCGTGGCCAGGGACTCCTGGCCCGCTACGGTGGGGCTGCCGGAAAGCTGCGTGGCAACGGCCGATGCCAGGGCCGAACTTCCGGTGGTGGTGTGCCCCGGAGACAAGGAGTAGAAGACCGACCACTTGCTATTGGGCCCGGTCGAGTAGCCAAGACCGAGGGTGTAGTGCCGGCGGAAGGTGGCGGGCGCCGTGACGTTGCTCGCCGTGTCCTCGTCCGCATAAGCCGCGCTGTTGAACGACACGCCGCCCGAGACATTCAGGGCCGGCGTCACCTGGTAGCGCACGCCGACCTTGAACACGTTCATGTCCTTCCAGCCGTTGCCTGGACCGCCGCTGCTGCCGCGCAAGGCGGTGCCATCAAAGGATCGGTTGCCCAGGCCGGACGTGCCCGAGTAGTTGATGCGCTGGTAGTCGAAGAGAAAGGACAGATCTTGCGTGGGCGACCATTGCAAGCCCAGCGACATGTTCTCCGGGATATCCAGCCGGCCCTGGTCCGCCAGCAGACCCTCGTACTCCTTGAGCCGTCCCATCCGAATACGGGGCGAGTACGCGGCACCGAAAGCCAGCACGTCGCTGGCGCGCCAGTACGCCCCCACGCGCATGCCCACGCCAAACGAGAACGCACTGCCCCGGTTGGTCAGGTGGCCCGGCGCCGCCGACTGCGGCGCCAGGGCCTGCAGACCGTCGGCGCTGAACAACTGGCCGGTAAGCAACACCGAGAAACCCACGGAGAAGCTCGGGGAGACCCGCGCCGACACCGTCGGCGCGATCGTCAGTTGCTGGATCGAGGTGGTGGCCCTGCCGCTGCCGCACATCAGGTTGCCGCGAAAGGTGGTGCCGGCGCCCGCCGGCGGCGGCGCCAGGCAGGTCGTGGTGCCACCCGGGAAGTAGGTGCCTGCGCCATTGCTGTAGCCGACGACGCTCAGCGACAAGTCGGACGTGACCATCATGCTCGCCGCCATGTCGGCGAGCGGCACCCAGCGGTTTGCACTGGCCGTGTTCGTATCGAGGCCCCCGCTCAGCGACGGCGGCAATCCGGCGGCGCGGCTCATGGTGGTGCGGCCGTTGGTCGCGATCAGGTTGCCCTCGAACCTGTTGCCGGCCCACACCGTGGTGGCGGGGTTACTGGCACCACCGAACGCGTCGCGGGTCGACGCCGCAGCCGCACCTGCCACGCCACGCGCTTCGGCGCCGTAGCCGATCTGGAAGTAGCCGTTGTCGGCCAACGCAAGCACCGGGCGCAGAGCTACCGCGGATAGGACCATCCACTGTTTCGGGTTCACTGCTGTCTCCAACGTCATTGTTGTTGCCGCGGGAAGGTCTCGGGCCTCCTCGCGCGGGAGCGTGGGTATGGCTAATGGCCGGCGATCGAGTTGGTCAGGACGCCCAGCCCGGCGATCTCCACATCCACGCCGTCGCCGTCCTCCAGGAAGCGCCATTGCTCGATGCCGGCGCAGTTCGGCACGCAGCCGGTGGCGAGCAGTTCGCCGCCGTGCAGCGTCTCGTTGGACGACGCGTAGCTGACGATGCGGTCAATGCGATGTGTCATCCCCGCAGTGCTGCCTTGGCCGCGCACTTCACCATTGACGCGCACGGTTACCTCGAGCGCGTGCGGATCGGCGATCTCGTCGGCGGTGACGATCCAGGGACCGAGGCTATTGCTGCCGTCGAAGTCCTTGCCCTTGGCCGGGCCGGCACTCGGGCGGGCGCGCATTTCTTTCATCAACTGCGCGCGTTCGGAGAAATCGTTGAAGATCACGTAGCCGAAGATGTGCGACATCGCCACCGAGCTGTCGATGTTCTTGCCGGGGCGGCCAATCACGACAGCAAGTTCGGCCTCGTAGTCCAGCTTGCTGCCGGGATCGGGCCGGGCCACCTTGCCGCCGTGGCCCGACAGGTTGAGACGCGCCCCTTTGTAGTACATCGGCGTTTCGTAGAAGGCTTTCGGCACCTTCCCCGCACCCAGCGCCCGCATCAGCAGGCCTGTAGCCGGACTCACGCCATGGGCCATGACCTGCCCGAAGGCGTTGCGCAGATGCTGCTCGTAGACACTGAAGCAACGGATCTGCGGCGGACGGTAAGGGATCTGGAACCGAATCGAGCGCAGCGGGTACACCTGATGCGCGCCGTCTCCGGCGGGGCCTTCCAGCAGCGCCCGCAAGGCCGGCAGCGTGTCATGCTGATGTTCGATGAGTGCCAGCAGGCAAGCAAAGCGCGCGTCGCCCGCGAAGGTCGCGGTCACATCCAGAACCCGGTCGCCGGCCAGGCCCAGCCCGACATGGCGCGTCACCTGCGCGGTGGAAAATGTGCACAATCTCATGGGCCCTCCCCATTCAGCGCAAGGTCAGGAACTGGCGACTGGTGACCGCGCCGGGCTGCTTCAGGCTGGTTTCCGGCTCGCCGGCCTTGTAGCGTTCGAGCAGATGCTCCGGATCGAACTCGACGCCGATCGCGTTCTCCGCGAAGGCGCCTGAGCGCAGCCATGCATCCAGCGCCTCCGGCGTCTCGAAGTTGTCCACTTGCAGCTCCGCCTGGATACCGTCGGGGTCGCGGTAGTACAGCGAGGTGGTCGGTCCATGGTTGATGCACCATTCCGGGCGAACGCCATGGCCCTTGAGTCGCTCGTAGGTGTGGAGCAGGTCACCGAGCGAGCTGTAGGTGAATGCCGCGTGATCCAGGCCAGTGCTCTCACGCCGACGTGGCGAGAAGTTCGCGGCATTGATCAGCGCCAGGCGGTGATGCTCCTCGTCAAAGGACAGGAAGCAGAGCAAGGCATTGCGATACATCACGCGGGCACCCAGCACGATGCTCCACCAGTGGATCGCGTCATCGAAGCGGCGCGTGGCCAGCACGATGTGCGCAAGCTTTTCCGGCGGGCGCGCGGCCGGGTCTGGGCAGGGAATCGGGAACTGCTCCATGCTGTCGCTCATTACATCTCCTTGGTGAAGTGTGCCGCGCCCGCAGTGCGGGTCGTGACGGACTGCGAAACAATGCGCGTCATAACCGCCTGCAGCGCCGCGCCGGGATCGGCGCACTGGCGCCGGCTGCGCCAGGCCACGATGCCGTCGCCGCGCACCAGCACCGCGCCGGACGCATCGATCTGCAGCGCGTCGGCAAACGCCGTCGCACCGATGCGGAACTGCGCATCGTCGCCCGTGCCGACCTGCGGACACGCCACGTCGACACCCCAGGCGGCGCGCAGTTGCGCCAGCGCCGCCTGCCAACGCACACGCTCCTGCTCATGGACCAGCAGCGTCATCGGCGCACGCCGAACCAGGTCGCGCGTCGACAGTGATCCGCCATCTGCCTCACTCCACAGATGGGGGACCAGCGCGCCGGGGCTGGTCTCCGGCCAGTAGTCGGTGCCCGCGTGGGGCGATTTCGCATGCGGATGGGGCTCGCGGCAGAGGAATCCCGTCGCGTGCGCATAGCCAAGATCGGTGCCCAACGTCACGAACACTTCTCGCTGCCTGTCGATCGCGCTGCGCACGCGGGCACGGGCGTCGGCACCCGCTTGACCTGCGTCCGCGAGCCGGCCCAGCGGCTTCAGGCCAGCGCCGGTGGCGCCCCGGAAGAGCTTGCGCGCAGCAGGCCCGGGCAGCAGCCCGACCCAGGGGGACCGGGAGAGCGCAGACAAGGTCTGGAAGCCGCCCGGATCCACGCCGGTGGCGCGCAGCACCTGGTCGGCGAGATCGCCTAGTTGTTGCGTACGGGCGGCATGTGCCTGGGCGCTGGCCGCCCTTTCCTCGGCATAACTGGATAACAGCGCCTGCACAAGATCGTCGCGTGCGGAACTGCCCAGCAGGATCTGCAGCCGCCACGCCAGGCTCGCCGCGTCCTCGATGCCGTGGTTCATGCCGAAGCCGCCGATGGCGGAGAAGCCGGCAGCGGCTTCGCCAAGCAGCAGTACCCGCCCGACCCGAGCGACCTCGGCGCGGCGCAGCGCCATGGACCAGGGACGGACGGACTGCACCCTGACATCAATGGTGTCGTCGCCGATCGCAGCCTGCACCAGCGACAGCGCCTGCGCGGCCGGCATCCCGCCGGCGGGCTCAAGCGCGGGCAGCACCGCGGTCGTCAGAACCCAGTCCTGCTCATCGGCGGTGTGGGCGGTGAGCGTGCCCACCACCTTGGGATTGAGAATCCAATACAAGGGGCTTGGCCGTGCCACGGTCAGCTTGCCCAATTGCGCGCGAAAATGGATTTGCGCTACCGCCTGCAGCGGCGTCTGGACAGAGGGCACGCCCAGCAAGCGCCGCACCGTGCTCTGCGCGCCATCGGCACCCGCCACGAAACGCGCGGCGCGCCGCACGCTGCGGCCGCTGCTCAGTTCGCGCAACGTCAACGTGCAGGCATGCGGGTCCTGCGACAGCGACTCCAGTTCGTACCCTGGGAGGAACTCGATCAGCGCGTCGCGTGCCACGCGCTCCCTCAGGATCGGGTCGGTCACGTTCTGAGACAGGTGCAGTGGGCGGCAGGGGCCGCTGCTCAGCAGGCTGGCGGTATGCGCAGGGTCATTTCCGATCGGCACGCAGCGGCCCAAATCGACTCCGGCCAGCGACGTGCACCAGGTGATGTAGCGCAGCTTGAGCGGTGGCGAACTGATGTCGCGCAGTTGCTCGGCAAGTTCGACATCGATGGCGCGGATCACCTCCATCGCGCGGGCGGACCAGACGTGTCCGCGCGGATGCGTGTCCGCACTCCCCTGACGCTCGACCAGGACGCTGCGGATGCCGCGGCTGGCCAGGAGCAAGGCCAGCACGGAGCCGGCCGTGCCGGCGCCGACGATCGCCACGGGAATCGGAACGGGAACGGAACGCCCGTCCTGCCGCAGCGGCGCGGCTTCGGAATCGTGTGTCACTGATGAACCTTCGCGATGGTGTTGAAAGATGGCAGCGCCGCGCAGCGCGGCGACGGCATGGGAACCTGAAGCACCCGGCAGAGGGCAGCGAGCACGTCCTCCGGCTGCACGTCCGTGGCCGATGCATGGCGCCACGCAACATGCCCATCGGGACGTACCAGGACGACGCCGTCCGGCAGGCCTCGGTTCCATAGGGACAGCTGCGGCTTGTCGGCGCAATGGATGGCTGCGCCGATGTCCACGCCGTGCACCGGCAGGCCGCCAAGCCGTTCGCTCGTGTGCGCGGCAATCCCGGCGCATGCCTTGCCATGCCGGCCGAAGCCCGCGAGCAGGAAGTGCCCGTTTCCGATCAGGTCATGCGAAGTGGCGGACGCGCCGGAAGCGTCCTTCAGCCGGAAGTGCGGCAGGCGCCCGCCGGGGGTGAACGACTGCGCCACCTCCAGTACGGAACTTGTCGCCATTGGCGCCCACGAGGGCATCGCGTCACTGTCGCAGACAGCCGCACTCCGGTACACGTAGCCCAGGTCCAGCCCGAGCGTGTTGAAATGCTCCATCTGCGCGTCGGCAGCCTGTTGCACGTTGCGCTGGATGGCCGCGAACCGGGGCGTTGCCGCCCGTTGCACGCGCCGGGTCCGCCCGTCGACGGGCGCCACCAGCATCCGCTTCACGGCACGTCGCAGCGCAGCAGGCAGCACGCGGGCCGGTACGCTGGCACGCAATCGCGCCAGCGCAGGCAACTTGTCCACATCGAGGCCCAATGCCGCGGTGACCTCCTGCATCTTCCGGTGGTTTGCCACGCTGACGCCGCAGTTTGTCTCGGCCACCGGCTTGCGCTCGTCGCCATAGGTATCGAGCAGCCCTCGATTCGCCCTGCCCTTGATGACGCAGGCCAGCTTCCATGCCAGGTTGTGCGCGTCGGCTGCGCCGGTGTTCAGCCCGAGTCCGCCCGTGGGCGGAAAGCGATGTGCGGCATCGCCCACGAGGAAGGTGCGCCGCGTGCTGTAGGACGCGGCGATGTGCGCCTGCATCGTCCAGTTCGACAGCGACGTGATGCGCAAAGGCACATGGCGATCCCCGAGCGCGGTTCGAAGCAGTCGCTCGCAGCGTGCCATGGAGAAGTCCGCCGGCGATTCATACTTGGGAAAATACGGTGTCATGAACACCGAGTAGCGCGCCGAGTCGTGGACGATGAACGTGCCGGGCGCCGCGGCCGACATGACCCAGAAGAGGATCGACGGGCTGTCCTTGACCAGGTGCCGGATATCCGCCTCGAAGTTGATGGTGATGAGATGCGCCAGGTTGGTCTCCCCAACCATGGGCAGTTCCAGGCTACGCCGTACCGGACTACCGGCACCGTCGGCCGCGATCAGCCATTCGCTGCGCACCCGGTACACCTCACCTGTCGTTGTATCGCTCACGGACGACACAACGCAGTGCTCATTGTGCTCGGCGCTCTGCCAGGCATGGCCGAAGCGCGCCTGGCAGCGAACGCGGCGCGACACCTGGGCGAACAGCAACCGCTCCAGATGATGCTGGGGGATGTTCGCGGTGCGCTTGCTGCTGGCGGCCGCCATGCCCGCAAGGTAGCCTGGGCTGCCGATATCGATGCGAGCCAGATCGCCCTCGGCAAGGGTGCGCCGCCACGTCACGAAGCGTGCATCGCCGCGATGGGTCGTGATGCCCGCCAGTGCCTCGTCGGTGACGCCGATACCGGCCAGGATTTCCTGCGTCCGCGTGTTGATGACGTGCGCCTGAGGCGCGAGATGCAGGTCATCACGACGTTCGACCAGCAGCGATTCGATGCCCTGGTCCGCCAGCAGCGCGGCCATCAGCATGCCAACCGGGCCTGCACCTACGATCAATACCGGAACCTCGAACTCGCGCATCCTGCCCCCAATGTTTCTCGCCGCCTCATGGCCGCCGTGAAACGTGAATTTATATAAATATAAGTACAACGCACACTAGCACTTATACTTATATAAATAAAAGACCGGGGAACGCGCGATGGGACGGCGGGCAGAGCCGCCTCCCCCGACAATGCAGGGGGCAGGTCCCGGCCATGTGGGAGAATGGCGAGATCGCTACCGTGTGTGAAACGCGTCCCAAACCACCATGACACCCGTTGAGAGCCGACGCTCGAAGACTCCTGCCCGGAAGCGCACCTCCGAAGCATCCGCCATTCCGACACCGGTCTCCCGCATCGCCGAGGTGCCGGGGCGTCAGCGCCTGATCGACGCCGCCGAAATCGAGTTCACGCAAAAGGGGTTCGACGGGGCGTCCGTACTGTCGATCGCAAATCGCGCGGGCGTAAAGCAACCGCTGCTGAACTACCATTTCGGCAACAAGGAAGGGCTCTGGCGCGCGGTCGTGGAGAACGCGTACTCGGGATCGCTTGTCGCGTCCAGGCAAGCAGCGGCTGACCTCGACCGCTCCGACCCGCTCGCCCGCCTGCAGACGGCGCTAAAAGCCTTTGCGGTGAGCAATATCCTGCATCCGGCGGCGCACTCCCTTGTCCTGATGGAAGTCGCACAGGATGGTCCACGGCTGGACTGGCTGGTGGACAACTATATGAAGCCGTTTCACGCGGAGCTCGATGCGCTGATCGCGGAGTGTCATGCAGCGCAACTACTCAAGCCTTACCCGCCGGAGCGAGCCAGCGTCACGATGACAGCCATGCTCACGGCCGTGCAGTCAGCCACGCATTTGCTGAAGCGCCTTTATGGCGTCGGGCCCATGACACCCGCCCAGGCAGAACAGCACGCGGAAGAGGTCATCGATGTCTTGATGAATGGCATGGCAACCCGCCGGCCCGCCCGCCGGCGGGCGACCGGCCCTGCCTAGCGCTGCGGGGGCCGGCGCCTGCATGCGGCGCACTGCCGCTGGCCATGCACCGTGCTCGCCCGGTGGCGTCAAGCGCGCTGCTACAGCAGCCCTGCCAGAAGCGTCAGTGCTTCTGTCAGATCGTCGAACGACGTGCCGCCGAGGCAAAGTCGAATACCGCTCGCCCGATCCTCCGGGTTCACCATCATGGATTCCGGAGGGGTCAACTTGATGCGCATCGCCGCAGCGACGGATACGAAACGATTGGCAGCGTCACGCTCCATCGGCAGCCAGGCGTTGTAGGCGCCGGGATGCGAGACCAGTTCGCTCGCGCCGAGGAGAGAGATGGCCAGATTGGATCGACGCCGCGCCTCATGGTGCAGATCCCGCTGGATCGAGGAGATGACGTCGGTCGCCAGCCATTCCTCAACCACTGCGCAAGAGAGCGGCGATGGGGCCATTGGCAGATCCCGCAGCGCGTCTTCCGCTGCGTCGTCGAGTCCGGCCGGCAGCGCGAGCACGCCGATCTGCAAACCGGGGCCAAGAGACTTGGACAGCCCGTTCACATGAAAGGCGATCTCCGGCGCCAACGCCGCAAGCGGTGGCGAAGCCGGCTCTGCCGACGCATAGACGCCGTCCTCGATGATCCACGCGCCCGCCCGGCGGCAAATATCCACGATGGCCTGCCTTCGTTCCGTGCCCATCGTTGCGGTGGTCGGGTTGTGCAGCGTCGGCGTGAGATAGACCGCCCTGCTGCCGGTCGCTGCGGCGCCGTCGAGTGCGTCTGCCAGTGCCCCCGGCGCCATCCCTTGCGCGTCGGTCTCGACGCCTTGCATCCGATATCCCTTGCGCCGGGCCAGCGCGATCGCGCCAGGATAGGTGATCCGCTCGGTCAGGAGCAGCCCTTGCGAGCCGCAGGCAAGATCGAAGGCCAACGACAGCGCCTGGCGGGCGCCGCTCGTCAGCACCAGATGCGACGGCTCCACCATCAGGCCCAGCGTTTCGAGCCAGCGGGCCAGCACACGTCGGTGCTCCATATGCCCAGCAGGCGGGGCATAGAGATTGAGATGGTCCGCGTCGATCTTGCGTGCGATCCCCGTCAATGTTCGCGCCAGCAGGCGAGCGTCGAGCATGGCGGGCGGCACATTGGACGACAGGTCAATCTGGCGATCATGGTGCGCCTGGCTGATCGCCACGAAGGTTCCCCGGCCCTTGATGCTGCGCGTCAGGCCTCGCCGTTCAAGCGCGGCATACGCTTTCGTCACCGTGCCAAGGCCAATCCCCAGTTTCAACGCGAGATCGCGGTGAGCGGGCAGACGGTCGCCTCCCGTCAGCCGACCCTCGATGATGTCGTCGGCCAGGGCAAGGATCAACCGCTCGGCGGTATTCGCGTCGATGTCGGCAAGCCGTGGCGACCAGGGGGATTGCTGGAGCATGTTCGCCGCCTAGATATTAGTGTCACGTGACACTATTTATATCAACAAAAAGAGTAACATGCACGATGTGATTGGATGAAGTCATGCATTTCTGGAAGCGCCCGATCGCCACGACGGGCGCGTGGAGAGTCAAATGTTCAGCCATGTAACCGTTGGGGCGCGTGATCTTGATCGGGCAGGCCGTTTCTATGACGCGGTGCTCACTCCGCTCGGACTGAAGCGCCGCGACGTCGTGTCCGATGGCGGGCCCCCGGCGCTTTGCTGGGTAACCGGTCAAACGCCGCTGCCGCGCTTCTATGTCTACATCCCCTACGATGGTGAGCCGGCGACCATCGGCAACGGCAGCATGGTCGCTTTTCTGGCCCCCTCGCAGGAAGCCGTGAACACGGCCTACGCCAATGGTCTTGAGCACGGCGGGACGGACGACGGCGCACCCGGGTTACGCCCCCACTACGGTGACGGCTACTTCGGTGCGTATCTGCGCGATCCTGACGGGAACAAGGTCCATCTCGTTCATCGCGGAGACCTCCAGGCATAACGCTGGAGACGCCCCGCATCTCTGGAGAAACTCGAATGATCGCCAGTCAGATCGCACTCGCGTACGGCACCTATCTCATCGCCACCGCCAGTCCCGGGCCGAGCAACATGGCGATCATGGGAACGGCGATGCGTGACGGCCGTCTGCCGGCCCTCGTTCTGGCGGCCGGCGTCATCACGGGCTCACTCTTCTGGGCGATCCTGGCGGCGACCGGCATTTCCGCCGTTCTGGCGGCTTATGCCGAGGCGCTTTTCGTCATAAAGATGGTAGGTGGCGTCTATCTGCTCTATCTGGCGTTCCGCACGGGCAGGTCGGCGCTGAAGCCGGGCTCCGACGTCGCGAAGATGGAACCGGGACGCTCGACACCTCGCTATCGGTGGCTCTACCGCCAGGGCATTCTCATGCATATCGGAAACCCGAAGGCGGTTCTGGCCTGGATGGCAATCATGTCCCTTGGGCTTCGGGAAAACGCCTCCGGCGGTACCTTGCCGGCGATCATCGGCGGTTGCGCGCTCCTTGGCGCCATCGTGTTCGGTGGCTATGCGGTCGTCTTCTCGACCGCTCCGATGATCGTCCTGTATGCCAGACTCCGGCGCTGGATCGAAGGTACGCTATCCGCGGTGTTCGCCGTTGCGGGAGTCAAGCTGCTGGCCTGGCAACGTTGATATCCCGGCATGTCGACGCCATCACGAACTGATCTGAATTGAATGAGCGATGTCATGACCTTTGCGATCCATATGGTCGATGTCTTCGGCACCGGGCCGCTTTCGGGCAATCCGCTGGCGGTCGTCATCGGTGCCGACGCCCTGGCAACGGACGACATGCAGCGATTGACGCGGTGGTTCAACCTGTCCGAGACCGCTTTTCTCTTGCCACCCACGCATCCTGAGGCTGACTACCGGGTCAGGATCTTCACTCTGGACAGGGAAATGCCTTTTGCCGGGCACCCGACGCTCGGCAGTTGTCATGCGTGGCTCTCGACGGGCCGCGTGCCGAAGAGCGAAGCGGAAATCGTCCAGGAATGCGGAGCCGGGCTGGTTCCGATCCGACGCGATCACGGGCGGCTTTCCTTCGCCGCCCCGCCGCTGATCCGCTCCGGCACGCCGACACAGGATGAATTGGATCAGGCTCGGCGAGTGCTGGGGATCGAATCCGGCGATATCCTTAATGCCGCCTGGATCGACAACGGCCCCGGATGGCTGGGCATCAGGCTGGTATCGGCGGAGACAGTGCTTGCCCTCGATCCACTCCGCAGTTGGCCCGGCCGGATCGATGTCGGCGTTATTGGCCCTCATGCCGCAGGCGGCGATGCCGCCTTCGAGGTTCGCGCCTTCTTCAGTGACCATTTGGGCGCGATCGTCGAAGATCCGGTCACTGGAAGCCTCAATGCTTCAATGGCGCAGTGGCTGTTCGCGACAGGTGTCGTTGAGAACGCCTATGTCGCTGCCCAGGGGACTCGCCTCGGCCGCCAGGGCCGCATTCATTTGACCCGCGACGAGGCCGGCCAAATCTGGGTCGGCGGCAAGACGCGCACGCATGTCGAAGGCCGGCTCCTCGGCCTTTGAAAAGGCTAACGAGGAAGCGGTAACCTGATGTTCGGGCGCGCTGGCGCACATGACGCCTGTCCGGGTCACCCCAAACACTGAAGCTTGCTCGCGAGACTGCCTGCCGGCGTGGCGCGACAGCACCGGATCAGCCTGAGCATCGTTCCGACGTTCGAATACACGCAAGGAGTTTCAGCATGTCTGCTCCCCCGCAGAACCAGATTGCGCCCTCCGGAACCACCGATCGCATCACACTGCCCGCCTTGGCAGCAGACACCTTAAAAATGCTGGTGCGCTACAAGTCGTGGGCGAATGGACTGACGTTCAAGAGCGTGATGGACCTGCCGGCTGGCGAAGCCCTTCGGCAAAGACCGACGCGGTTCGGAAACATTGTGCATACCTTGAATCATGTCTATGTGGTTGACGACATCTTCAGACATCATCTGCAAGGCAGGAAACACACCTACACCTCGCGCAACACCGACCATACGCCTGCAGTTTCCGATCTTTGGAAAGCGGTTCAGGAAATGGACCGCTGGTACCTCGATCTTGTCGACACGTGGTCGGACGCGGACCTCGCGAAAGCCGTTCATTTCGAATTTGTTGGTGGCGGAGAAGGCGTCATGACCCGCGAGCAAATCGTGCTGCATGTCGTCAATCACGCCACCTATCACCGCGGTTTTGTCGGCGACATGATGTATCAGGTGCCTTTTACGCCACCGTCAAACGATCTTCCGGTGTTCATCAGGGATCACTATCGCGACGCTCGGTGAGCGCCTGTTCGGCCGACCTGGCGCACGCCGGCCACTTGTCTCGACCTGTGCCGACAGCGGCCGCAGAGACCGTCGGGCAGGACTCACGCCGCGCAGCGACAGGGCGTCTCGGCGGCCACTTCCTGGCAGGCCTCGGGCACGTTGCGTTGAAGCCGACTCAGTGGCCCTGTCGCAACTGCCGGCGCCCGTCGTCCGTCAACCGCGCCCAGCCCCCGGCATCGGCGGTCTGGCCATTGCCGACGATCTGCCGAGGATCTTGTCCGGCCTTCGGTTCTTGCCGCCACTTCTTACGCCAACCTGTTCCGCTGGCCGGCGATAGCCATCGATAGCTGCCGCGACAAATTTCTTCGTCACAGCAGTTTTTCGATGGCTCGCGATAGTCCCCGAAGGACCTGATTTCACTCCCACTCGATCATCAACAGGTCTCGCAAACCCACGTGGTTAAAGGGAATTTCGACGATCGATATAGGCCTTTACCGCCGCTTGTACCGTTGTCGGCTCCATGCCATGCCTGCGGTAATACACCTTCCAGGCCGTCACCGCGCGGTACGTACATATCTGTCACGTGGTCAACTAACTGAGGCAAGAACGCGGTATCAGTGGTGGCAGGAAAGCACGCCGCGCTATCTGTTTGTGGAAAAGTAGTGTGCCGGAGAATCTCCAAAGACTTTGCGGAACATTGCAATGAAATTGCTCGGTGACGAGTAACCCAGAACATCCGAGACCTCCGCAACCAAGATACCTCGCGCAAGCATATCCAAGCCATGCATCAGCTTTACCTGTTGCCGCCACTGACCAAAACTCAGCCCAGTCTCAGCAAGGGTTAGGCGGCGCAACGTGCGCGAGGACATCGATCCGAATGATGCCCATTCATCGAGTGTGCGGGGATTTCCCGGATCCGCCAGGACGGCGCGGGCCACTCGAAGAAGACGCGGGTCGGCCGGCATCGGCACATGCAATGCCTCCTGCGGAGCTCGGCGGATTTCGTCCTGTATTACCGTCGCGATGCGCGCTTGATCAGGTGTTAACGTGGCGCGTTTATCCCATTCCGTGGCTCTCTGCGCGAGCACCCGCAACACTTCACTAATTGCGATAACACAGGGGTTCGAAGGTAGATTGGCGCAAAACAAAGGCGCCATGAACAACGTCCAGCCACTCACGGCACCACTTACGCGAACCTCGTGCGGAACATCCGGTGGTATCCAGCCCGCATGGTAGGGGGGAAGGAGCCAAGAGCCATGTGAAGTATTGACCTGGATCAGGCCCGTTTCCACGCAGAACAGTTGACCGCGCACATGATGATGCCAGTCATATTCTCGCGTCCCCAGACGAAACTCATTTGTAGGACTGTCATCTCCTCGGATACCAATCACAAGCGGGCCGTCGGACGTCTCGCTGAGGTCCGCTGTGCGGTGAGCAGTGCTGTCGATTATGTTGGCCATATTTCACTATTTTATGCCCAGATAACGCTACATGGCTGTGAGATCTCCGTGCAACCATTTCGATCATTACCTCGCGTCCCTGATGGCGCGCTCCAAGCGAGGGATCTATCTCAGGAGAATTCATGGGCAAATTTCGTGTCGCGATTATCGGAGCCGGTCTCGGTGGCCTGGCGCTAGCGCAAGCACTAAAGCGCGGAGGGGTCGCATTCGACGTTTTTGAATCCGACAACGCTTTGGGCTCAAGACCTCAGGGCTACCGAATTCGGATTGACGCCCAAGGTCAGCAGGCTTTGGCGCAAACACTCCCGCCCGAGCTTTACGATCTGTTCCGAGGAACTGTTTCGACATCGGCGACATCTGGAAACTTTCTGACACCGACCTTGGAACCTGCCTCAGGGCGTGTTCCGGAGAGCTGGCATTCGGATGATGTCGCCGAAGATGTGAGCGTCCACCGGCGGACCTTGCGCGAAATCCTGATGTGCGGGATCGAAGATCATGTCCATTTCGATCGAGCATTTGAGCACTATTCCGTGACGAACGATGGCCGCGTCGAAGTGCGTTTCAAGCAAGACATTCCCACCGTAACCTGCGACGTGTTGGTCGGCGCAGACGGCGTCAACTCTAAAGTTCGCGCTCAATTGGCCCCGAAGGCTGAGCCGATCGACACCGGTGCGGTTTGCTTCTATGGGAAAGCCGACGTGGAGAGATTGGGTAACGACCTTTCAGGCTTCGAAGGAACGAACATAGTCTTCGCGGATGGCTTCGCTGCCATCTTGGACCAGATGCAGTTCGACCATGAGTTCCTGGCCACCCAGTGCACTGACTTCAGTTGCAAGATCACGCCAACGCGCAACTATCTCTATTGGTGCCTGATCGGCCCTTATGCCAAGTTCGAAATGGAACCGAATCGTCGGATGGACTCGGATCGAATCCGTGAGGCGACACTGTCCGTAACTCGTGATTGGCACCCCTCTCTCAGGCAGATCTTTAAGCGAAGCAAGGCTGAGGACACAGCAATGCTCCCGATTCGAAGCGGCCGTCCAAATGTGCTATGGCCGGTTGGATCTGCAACTTTGCTGGGAGATGCAATCCACGCTATGACGCCAGCTGGT
This sequence comes from Burkholderia sp. SRS-46, assembly GCF_004343775.1. GTDB lineage: Bacteria > Pseudomonadota > Gammaproteobacteria > Burkholderiales > Burkholderiaceae > Burkholderia. Next base: position 178,411 of record NZ_PTXL01000008.1, read on the forward strand.
GGGCTCGGTGCAAATACAGCGCTTGCCGATGCGGCCTCCCTTGCCGACGCGATTTTGAAGGCTGATCGCGGGGTTCTCTCTGTTCCCATTGCACTGGCGCAGTACCAGTCGGCAATGCGTGAAAGAGCCGTAGCCGCGGTGGAAACCTCGAACCGCGGTGCGTCAAAACTGTTCGAGCCGGCGGTTCCTGGCGATCCCCAAAGTGCCCCCTGATCAAGTCCCCTTGGGGCCCGCTCTGCGATGATCTGTGTGACCCGATTCAGAGTTGCATGCGACATGCAGCGGTCGGCGTCGTATCGCGACGGCAATACGAACGTGGAGCCCGCCGCGCAGGTATGTAGCGCTACGAAGATATCCAGCACCTGAGTAGACAGATAAACCACATGTGGATTGCGCCCCTTCATCCGCTCCTTGGGAATCGTCCAGGTCGCGTTCTCGAAATCAACCTCGCTCCAGGTTGCCTCAATCAGCTCGCTCTTGCGCACCAGCGTCAGCAGAACCACACGCAGCGCAAGCCGAATGGTTGGGTATGTGGCAATAGACTCCAACTGCCGAAACGCCAGCCGGATCTCAGTCGGTGACGGTGCTCGATCCTTCGGGACGAAGGTGGCGATCGAGGCGGCCTTCACGTCGTCGGCCGGGTTGTCTACCTTCTCGCCATGCAGGATCGCAAAGGCATAGACCTGCTTCACGATGTCGCGAATGTGGACTGCAGTCGCAGGCGCACCTCGGGCTTTCACCTTGTTGCACAACGCGCGCAAATCGTCGGGACCGATCTCGGTGAGCAGTCGGTTCTGGAAGACGGGAAAGATGTCGCGGTCGACGATGCTCTTGCGCATTGCACGCGTGCTGTCAGCCATGCGGGCATCGGTCAGCCAGCGGGCCAGCATGTCGCCAAAGGTCTTGGCCGCAGTCAGCCGGCGCTTCTCGCGCTGCTTCTCCAGCGCGGGGGACTTGCCCTGAGCGACAGCCTTCTTGGCGTCGATCAGCCTTTCGCGGGCCAAGGCCAGCGAAATCCCGGCTGGCCCATAGCGGCCGATGGTCAGCGTCTCGCGGCGACCGTTGAGACGGTAGTCGTAGCGGAAGGTGACGGTACCGACGGGCGATACCGTCACGTACATTCCGTCGCGGTCAGAAGCCTTATAAGTCTTGGACTTAGGCTTAAAGTTGCGCAGTGCGGTGTCGGTAAGCATCGAGGTTTTTCCTCCTGTTCGTGACGGCTTTTACCGTCAGGGGCCAGGAGACCTGCTGATGCCGGGAAAGCCGCATAAAACAAGCTTTCCCGAGGAGACTTTTACCGTCAAAGACCGGTTTGGTCTGAATAGTAAACGGGAGGGTCTTAATCCGGCCTCCGGTTCCTACCGTCAGTTCTACCGCCAACCTGTTCTGCTGGCCGGCGATGGTCACCGATAGCTGCCGCGACGCATTTCTTTCCAATTCAATACGTTACGACATCTTTTCGATAGCTGACGATAGTCCCCGAAGGACCTGATTTCACTCCCACTCGATCGTCGCCGGCGGCTTCCCGGAGATGTCGTACACGGCCCGATTGATACCGCGCACTTCGTTGATGATCCGGTTCGACACGCGGCCGAGCAGCGCATACGGCAGGTGTGCCCAGTGCGCGGTCATGAAGTCGGTCGTCTGCACCGCACGCAGCGCGGTCACGTAGTCGTAGGTGCGGCCGTCGCCCATCACGCCCACCGACTTCACCGGCAGGAACACCGCGAACGCCTGGCTCGTGAGGTCGTACCAGCTCTTGCCGACATCGGCTTCGCCGCACAGGCCCGCTGCCGCATCCTGCGCGGTGGCGATCGTGTTGCGCAGTTCCTCGATGAAGATCGCGTCCGCGCGGCGCAGCAAGTCCGCGTACTCGCGCTTCACTTCGCCGAGGATCCGCACGCCGAGGCCCGGGCCCGGGAACGGATGGCGGTACACCATGTCCGGCGGCAGGCCGAGCGCGACGCCCAGCTCGCGCACTTCGTCCTTGAACAGGTCGCGCAGCGGCTCGAGCAGCTTCAGGCCGAGCGTTTCCGGCAGGCCGCCGACGTTGTGGTGGCTCTTGATCGTCGTCGCCTTCTTCGTCTTCGTGCCGCCCGATTCGACCACGTCCGGATAGATCGTGCCCTGCGCGAGCCACTTCGCGTTCGTGAGCTTCTTCGCCTCGGCCTGGAACACCTCGACGAACTCGCGGCCGATGATCTTGCGCTTCGCTTCCGGATCGGTCACGCCGGTCAGGTGGCCGAGGAACTGCTCGGAGGCGTCGACGTGCACGACCTTCGCATGCAGGCGGCCCTCGAACATGTCGAGCACCATCTTGCCTTCGTTCAGGCGCAGCAGGCCGTGGTCGACGAACACGCAGGTCAGCTGGTCGCCGATCGCGCGATGGATCAGCGCGGCCGCGACGCTCGAATCGACGCCGCCCGACAGGCCGAGAATCACTTCCTCGTCACCCACCTGCTCGCGGATCTTCGCGACGGCTTCCTCGATGTGGTTGCTCATGATCCAGTCGGGCTTCGCGCCGGCGATCCGCAGCACGAAGCGCTCGATGATCTGGCGGCCCTTCACCGTGTGCGTGACTTCCGGGTGGAACTGCACCGCGTAGTAGCCGCGCGCCTCGTCGGCCATGCCGGCGATCGGGCAGCTCGGCGTCGACGCCATCAGCTTGAAGCCCGGCGGCAGCTCGGCGACCTTGTCGCCGTGGCTCATCCAGACCTTCAGCATGCCGTGGCCTTCGGCCGTCTTGAAATCCTCGATGCCGTCGAGCAGGCGCGTGTGGCCGTGCGCGCGCATTTCCGCGTAGCCGAACTCGCGGTGGTCGCTCCACTCGACCTTGCCGCCGAGCTGCACGGCCATCGTCTGCATGCCGTAGCAGATGCCGAGCACCGGCACGCCGAGATCCCACACGGCCTGCGGCGCGCGCAGCTGGTGGTCTTCGTAGGTGCTGGCGTGGCTGCCCGACAGGATCACCGCCTTCGGTGCGAACTCGCGGACGAATTCGTCGGACACGTCGTTCGGATGGATTTCGCAGTAGACGTGCGCTTCGCGCACGCGCCGCGCGATCAGTTGGGTGACTTGCGAACCGAAGTCGAGAATCAGGATTTTGTCGTGCATGGCTGCGGACGGGAAGAAGAACAAACGGATAAGAAAAGCAGCGCATCGCGCGCTGCGTCAAAAGCATGGACAGCGGCGTCGGGCGGGGATGGCGCGCGACGCATGGCGGTCAATCCTGCATCGGCGGACGTTCGTCCAGCGCGACGTCGCTCGACGCCTTGCCGGATGCGGCCGGCGTGCCCGCCGGCGCGGAAGCCGGCGCGGTGGGCGTCGCCGCCGGCACCGCGACCTGGCCGACGACCGGCTCGACGCGCCGCGGCGCAACCGCTGCCGGCTCGGCCGGCTGCTTCGCCGTGCGGGCGTCGGGCGCCTGCGCGGCCTGCGCCTTCTCGCGCCGCCGCACCACCGCGGCAAGCCGCACGCCGCCGAGGCCGAGCACGAACAACACCGCGCCCGCCACCGCCGACAGCAACTGGCCGGCCGCCGCGAGCGCCGGGCCGTGCGAGCCGATCGCCCACACCAGCGTCAGCACGCCGATCAGCCAGTTCACGTGGCCGACCGCACGCGCGACGGGCGCCGTCAGGTCGCCGTTGACCGCCGCATGCGCGGCGAGCCACGCGAGGCCGAGCAGCGCGATGCCGAACGCCTGGCCGAGCATCGCCGGTTCGACGTTCGCGAGCTGCAGCGCGCTGAACAGCGCGCGCCACGGCGTCAGCACGAACAGCACGCCGAACCCCAGCATCAGCAACGCATCGACGACGAGCACGGCTCGCAGCAGCGGTTTCATCGGCGCTTAGTCCACGTGGTAGTTCGGCGCTTCCTTCGTGATCTGCACGTCGTGCACGTGCGACTCGCGCATGCCCGCCGCGGTGATCTGGACGAATTCGGCCTTGTCGTGCAGCTCGTCGATCGTCCGGCAGCCGCAGTAGCCCATGCTCGCGCGCACGCCGCCGACCAGCTGGAACAGGATCGCGTTGACCGAGCCCTTGTACGCGACGCGGCCTTCGATGCCTTCCGGCACGAGCTTGTCGATGTTCGCGGAGTTGTCCTGGAAGTAGCGGTCTGCCGCGCCGTCCTTCATCGCACCGACCGAACCCATGCCGCGGTACGACTTGTACTGACGGCCCTGGTACAGGAACACGTCGCCCGGCGCCTCTTCGGTGCCCGCGAACATGCTGCCCATCATCACGGCATTCGCGCCGGCCGCGAGGGCCTTCGACACGTCGCCCGAGAAGCGCACGCCGCCGTCGGCGATGCACGGCACGCCCGTGCCCTTCAGCGCTTCCGCGACGTTCGCGATCGCGCTGATCTGCGGCACGCCGACACCCGCGACGATCCGCGTCGTGCAGATCGAGCCGGGGCCGATACCGACCTTGACCGCGTCCGCGCCGTATTCGACGAGCGCCTTCGCGGCGGCGGCCGTGGCGATGTTGCCGCCGATCACCTCGACGTGCGGGAAGTTCTGCTTGACCCAGCGGACGCGCTCGAGCACGCCCTTGCTGTGGCCGTGCGCGGTATCGACGACGATCACGTCGACGCCGGCCTGCACCAGCAGCTCGACGCGCTCTTCGTTGTCCGGGCCGACGCCGACCGCCGCGCCTGCGCGCAGCTTGCCGTGCTCGTCCTTGCACGCGTCCGGGTGCTCGGTCTGCTTCGTGATGTCCTTGACGGTCATCAGGCCGCGCAGTTCGAATGCGTCGTTGACGACCAGCACGCGCTCGAGGCGGTGGCTGTGCATCAGCGCCTTCGCTTCGGCGAGCGGCGTGCCTTCCTTGACCGTGACGAGGCGCTCGCGCGGCGTCATGATCGACTTGACCGGCTCATCGAGGCGGGTTTCGAAACGCAGGTCACGGTTCGTGACGATGCCGACCAGCTGCGGGCCTTCGACGACCGGGAAGCCCGAAATGCCATGCTGGCGCGACAGCGCGATCACATCGCGCACCTTCATCTGCGGCGGCACCGTGATCGGATCGCGGACGACGCCCGATTCGAAACGCTTGACCTTCGCGACCTCGCGGGCCTGCTCGGCCGGCGTGAGGTTCTTGTGGACGATGCCGACGCCACCCTGCTGCGCCATCGCGATCGCGAGGCGACCTTCGGTGACCGTGTCCATCGCGGCGGACACGAGCGGCATGTTCAGGGAGATGTTGCGGGTCAGCTTGGTCTTGAGGCTGGTGTCGCGCGGGAGAACGTCGGAAAAGGCGGGAACGAGGAGCACGTCATCGAAAGTGAGTGCTTTTTGGATCAGACGCATGGCAAATCCTATGGGCGCAAAAGCGAATTATACGCGATGTGCCGTTGATTTTCACAACACGAACAAAGGCTTAGCCGGCTTTCCGGCGGTTGGGGCCCCGAATCGTTCGGATCGCCGTTCGGATCGCCGTTCGGGTCGTTTTCGATCCGGTTTCGTTTTGGCCGGCGGCATGTCCGTTCGCACCGGCGGCGGTTTGGGCCGATTGCGGCCGATTGCGGCCGATTTCCGCCGATTCCGGCCCGACACCCCGGCCCGCGGCGTCACGCGATCCCGGCCGCACGCGCGACCAGCCACGCGCCCGCCCCGATCGCACCGGCCCCGACGAGCCGCGCGGCCCGCGCACCATCCGGCGCGAGGCGCTCGGCGGCGATGGCGGCGGTCGCCACGGCCATCACGCGCAGGTCCATCACGCCTGTCGCGAGCGCGGCCGCCATCAGGTTCGCGCAACACCCGCCGCAGTGAAGGCCGAGCCGCAGGCCGAACCGCCATGCGGCCCCCGCGTACGGCAGCGCCGGGCGTACATGCGCGCCCCGGCAGCACGCCAGGCGCCGTGCTTTCCACCGCGTGAACTGCACCGCGCCCGCGCCCAGCACCACGGCGCCCGACACGAACGGCACGGCCTGCGCGAGCGCGGGCAGCCGGATCGCGGCCGCCGCCAGCGCGGTGCCGGCGGCGAACACGGCCACGCCGGCGAGCGCCCACACCGCGCAATACCCGGCGCCCGCCAGCACGCTCAGCCACGCCGCGCGCGCGTCGCCGGCCGCGCCGATCGCCCGCCGGTAGCGCCACAGTATCGGCGCGAATGCAGGCAGCATCATCGCCGCCGTCATCGCGCCCCACATCCCGAGAAACGCCGCGGCCGCACCCGGCCAGGTGCGGCCGCACGGCCGTGCCCATGCCATCGACATCGTCCAGCCGCCGGGCATCGGCACGCCGCCCATCGCCGCCATCGATGCGCACTGCACGACCGTCACCGAGACGCCGGCCGCGAACAGCGCGGCCAGCACCCCGAAGAAGGCCGCGCGCCGCCGGCCAGCGGGCTCGGCATCCACTGTCGGCGACATCGCCCCCTCCCGCCGTTCGCCAGGCCCCGGCTCAACGCCGTTCGTACTCGTCGTGGCGGCGCCACCAGACGCCCTGCTCGTTGCGCCCCTTCGGCGCGCGGTCGAGCCACTGGTACATGCCCCACAGGCCGTCGAGGCCGCGCGCGTAGGTCGAATAGGTGTGGTAAACCACGCCGTCCTCGAGCACGAATGCGCTCATGCCGGGCCGGTCGAGCGAATAGGTGGCCGCGTCGGTGCCGCAGGTCGCCGCGAACCGGGCCACCGGCTCCGGCGGCGGCGTCAGGTCCATCGCATGGCCGGCGCGCCGGTAGTTGTATTCGAGGTCGCCCGTGCGCTGCTGCGCGGCGGTGAACGATACGTTGAAATCGAAGTTGAAATCGCTGTCGACCGAGGACGCCCACGGGAACGTCCAGCCCAAGCGCTGCCGGTACGCGAGCAGCTTCGCGAGCGGCGCGCGCGACACCGCCGTCAGCGTGACGTCGTGGTTCGCCAGATGCACCGCGAAGCCGTCGAAACCGTCCGCGAGCGCCGAGCACGACGGGCAGCCGGCCTGGTAGTCGGGCCCGAACATGAAGTGATAGACCAGCAGCTGCGAGCGCCCGGCGAACAGGCCCGCGAGCGTCGCGGGGCCGCCGTCGGTGTCGAACCGGTAGGTCTTGTCGACCCGCACCCACGGCAGCGCCTGGCGCCGCCGCGCCAGCTCGTCGCCCTGTCGTGTCAGCGCCTTTTCCGCGTCGAGCAGCGCGAGGCGCGCGGCCAGCCATTCGTCGCGGGTTCCGGTGAGATGTGTCGTCATCGCTCGTTCCTCCATTCGGTGTCCTGCATCGCGTGGCCCGCGGCCGGCACGGCGTGCCGCGCGGGGTTCGTGGTGCTAGATTAGTGCCGGGCAACGAACGGCGGGAGTGACAAGTGTGTCGGGATTCGGATGGATTCGCTGATTACCGCCGCGGCCCGCGCGCTCGCCGCCGGTGACCCGCTCGGCGCGCTGAACCGGGTCGCGTTGCGCGACGATGCGCCCGCGCTTGCGCTGCGCGGCATCGCGATGGCGCAGCTCGGCGACTTCGAGCGCGCGAGGGCGCTCGTACGCAGCGCCGCGCGCGCGTTCGGCCCGAAGGAGGCCGTCGCCCGTGCGCGCTGTGTCGTCGCGGAAGCCGAGATCGCGCTCGCGTCGCGCGATCTCCACTGGCCGACCAGGGCGCTCGACGCGGCCCGCGCGACGCTCGACGCGCACGGCGATCGCGTCAATGCCGCGCATGCACGCTATCTCGACGTGCGCCGCCTGCTGCTGCTCGGGCGCCTCGACGACGCCGAGCGCGCGCTGGCCTGCGTCGACCCCGCGCCGCTGCCCGCGGCATCGCGCGCCGCGCACGAGCTGGTCGCCGCGGGCATCGCGATGCGGCGCATCCGCCCGCATGCGGCACGCGCGGCGCTTGACCGCGCGCGGCAAGCCGCGCACGACGCCGGCATCGCCGCGCTGACGGCCGAGGTCGACGGCACCCGCCGCACCCTCGACACACCGGCCGCACGACTGATCGCGCGCGGCGACGCACGACTCCTGCTGCTCGACGACGTGGAAGCGCTGCTGGCGTCGAACGCCGTCGTCGTGGACGCCTGCCGCCACGCCGTGCGCGACGCGCGCACGACGATCCCGCTCGCGCGGCGGCCGGTGCTGTTCGTGCTCGCCCGCGCGCTCGGCGAGGCGTGGCCGGCCGACGTGCCGAGGGATGCGCTCGTCGCCGCCGCGTTTCGCGCGAAGCACGCGGACGAATCGCATCGCGCGCGCCTGCGCGTGGAGATCGGCCGGCTGCGCGCGATGCTGCGGCCGCTCGCGAAGGTGACGGCGACGCCGCGCGGATTCGCGCTCGAGCCGCACGGCGCGCGCGAGGTGGTCGTGCTCGCGCGCCCGGTCGACGAGCAGCATGCGGCGGTGCTCGCCCTCCTCGGCGACGGCGAAGCGTGGTCGAGTTCCGCGCTGGCGCTCGCGCTCGACGCCAGCCAGCGCACCATGCAGCGCGCGCTCGACGCGCTCGCGCAAGCCGGCAAGGTGCAGACGCTCGGCCGCGGGCGGGCGCGCCGCTGGACGACGCCGCCGGTGCCCGCATTCGCGACGACCTTGTTACTCCCCGCTCCGCTGCCCGGCGACTAGGATGTCGTTACCCAACGACGAGGATGCCGACATGAAACGCTCCACCGCAGACATCATCCGTGAATATGGCCCGTTCCCCGGCGTCGAAGGCGTGCATGGCGTCACGTTCGACGGCCGCAACGTCTGGTTCGCGTCCGGCGACCGGCTGAATGCGCTCGACCCCGACAGCGGCGCGACGCTGCGCTCGCTCGACGTCGCCGCGCATGCGGGCACGGCGTTCGACGGCCGGCACCTGTTCCAGATCGTCGAGAACCGCATCGAGAAGCTCGATCCGCAGACCGGCCAGGTGCTCGCGACGATCCCCGCGCCCGGCAACGGCGGCGACTCGGGGCTCGCGTGGGCCGAAGGGGCGCTGTGGGTCGGCGAATATCGCGCGCGGAAGATTCATCAGATCGATCCGCAGACGGGCGCGCTGCTGCGCACGATCGAATCCAACCGCTTCGTCACGGGCGTGACCTGGGTCGACGGCGAGCTGTGGCACGGCACCTGGGAAAACGATGCGAGCGAGCTGCGGCGGATCGATCCGCACTCGGGACAGGTGCTCGAACGCGTCGAGATGCCGCCGGGCGTCGGCGTGTCGGGGCTCGAATCCGACGGCGGCGCGCGGTTCTTCTGCGGCGGCGGCGACAGCGGCAAGGTGCGGGCCGTGCGCCGCCCCGCGCACGCCGCGGCGCCGGGCGATTCGACGGACCGCTAGGCGGCGCATTGCCGACGACTCGGCGACCCGGCAGCCGCCCGGCGTTGCTCGCCGAGTGCAGGAATGAACAAGACGACGCCGCGCCGACACCGCTAAGATGCGCGCTCGTCAGCAATTCAGCCGGAGAAGTCGATGCAGCGCGGTGTGGTGTATGGGGTATTGGCGGGAGCCCTGTGGGGCATGGTGTTTCTGGTCCCGAAACTGTTGACCGACTTCTCGCCGCTGCTGCTGAGCGCCGGGCGCTACGCGATGTACGGCCTCGTGTCGGTCGCGGCCGCGCTGCCGGTCGCGCGTTCGCTGCTCGCGCGCCTCACCCGCGAGGATTTCGTCGCGCTCGTGAAGCTCGCGCTGGTCGGCAACGTCGCGTACTACATGCTGCTGTCCGGCGCGGTGCACCTGATCGGCATCGCGCCGAGCTCGCTGATCGTCGGCGTGCTGCCCGTGACGGTCACGCTCGCCGGCCTCGGCGACCACGGCGCGGTGCCGCTCAAGCGGCTCGCAGGTCCGCTCGCGCTGGTCGTCGCGGGCATCGCGTGCATCAACATCGACCTGTTCACGTCCGAGGCCGCGCATGCGACGACGCTCGCGCAAAAGCTCGCGGGCATCGCGTGCGCGGCGGGCGCGCTCGCGAGCTGGACCTGGTACGCGGTCGCCAACGCACGCTACCTGCAGCGCCACCACCATTTCGGCGGCAACGAGTGGTCGGTGCTGTGGGGCGTCGTGACCGGGATGATCGGCGGGCTGTGCTGGATCGCGATCCTCGCGCTGCCGGCCGGCACGGTGCAGCAGGCGCTGCCGGCGTCGCGCTGGCAGCTGTTCTGGCTGCTGAACCTCGGCCTCGCGATCGGCGCGTCGTGGCTCGGCAACGGCTTGTGGAACGCCGCGTCGAAACGGCTGCCGCTCACGCTGTCGGGCCAACTGATCGTGTTCGAGACCGTGTTCGCGCTGCTGTACGGGTTCGTCTACGACCATCGCCTGCCGCGCGTGCTCGAGATCGCGGCGCTCGTGCTGCTGCTCGCGGGCGTCTACGGCTCGGTGCGCCAGCACAGCAGCACGCACGCCGACGACGATCCGTTGAATACGAACCTCACCGCGCACTGAGCGCGGCGGGTTTCATCGGACGAATGGACGGCGGATCACGGGCGTCAATGCGATTCGCGACAGCGGGCCGCGCGGGTCAGCGCGAATCCTTGTGCTGCCACTTGCGCCCCTCGACGGAGCCGTCGCGGCGGGTTTTCTCGACGCGGCGCTGGCGCGCGAGCTTCGGATCGACGATCAGCGGCCGGTAGATCTCGACGCGGTCGTGGTCGGCGAGTGGCGCGTCGAGCGGCGCAAGCTTGCCGAATACGCCGGTTTTCGCCTGGCCGAGATCGATCTCCGGATGCAGCGCAAGCACGCCGCTCGCGTCGATCGCATCGCGGACGGTCGCGCCGTCCGGCAGCGTCACCGGGATCAGCGACTGGCGCTCCGGCAGCGCGTAGCAGACTTCGATCGACAGCATCGCGTCACCCCTTCCCGTAGCGCTGGTCGGCCCGCTTGACGAACGAATCGACGAACGTGTTCGCGATATGGCTGAACACCGGCCCGATGATCTTCTCGAGCAGGATGTTCGAGAACTCATAGTGCAGCGAAAACTCGATCTTGCACGCGTCGGCGCGCAGCGGCGTGAAGCGCCACGAGCCGGTGAACTTCTTGAACGGGCCGTCCGCGAACTCCATGTCGATCCGCGTCGGGCGCTGCTGCGAGTTGCGGGTCGCGAAATGCTGCTTGATGCCCTTGAAGTTGATGTCGATGCGCGCCTCCATCCCGTTCTCGTCCTGACGGCGGATCTCGATGCCGCCGCACCAGGGCAGGAAATTGGGGTAGTCGGCCACGTCGGTGACGAGGTCGAACATCTGTTCCGCCGAGTGACGGATCAATACGGTTTTCTGGACATCTGCCATAAATCGCGCGGCATCGCAAAGGTGAGAACGCAAGCCGGGCGATTCCCGCCCTGCTTTGCTAAAATCGTGATTTTAAACGAGTTGGCCCAATCCTTTCATGAGCATCATCGACAACAGGAAAGCGCACTTCGATTACCACATCGAGGAACGCTACGAGGCGGGGCTCGTGCTCGAGGGCTGGGAGGTCAAGGCGTTGCGCGCCGGCCGCGGCCAGATCAAGGAAGGCTACGTGGTCGTGAAGAACGCCGAGATCTTCCTGATCGGCACCCACATCAGCCCGCTGCCCGAAGCCTCGACGCACATCAAGCCCGATCCGGTGCGCACGCGCAAGCTGCTGCTGCATGCCGAGGAGATCAAGAAGCTGATCGGCAAGGTCGAGCAGCGCGGCTACACGCTCGTGCCGCTGAACTTCCACTACAAGGGCGGCCGCGTGAAATGCGACATCGGCCTTGCGAAGGGCAAGAAGCTGCACGACAAGCGCGAAACCGAGAAAAAGCGCGACTGGGAGCGCGAGAAGGCACGCATCATGCGCGCCGGCACCTGACGCGCACCACCGTTCCCGCACATGCAACGGCCCGCTCGAAGCGGGCCGTTGTCATTTCATCACGCGGATAGTGCGCGTAGCGAAAGCCGGGGCGCGAACGAGCGGCGCCGGCCCGCGATCAGGCGGCAATTCGCCGCACCCCCGCGGCCCCGGGCAGCGGCGGCACCGCCGCAAACCCGCCGATCAAGGCTTGCCGGCCGGCGCACCGGAAGCCGCCGGCGCCGCACGCTTGACGATCGACAGCGCCGATGCGATCGCGGTGCCGAGATCCGACAGGTTCGACGGCACGATCAGCGTGTTGCCCTGCTTCGCGAGATTCGAGAACGCGCCGACGTACTGCTCGGCGACCTTCAGGTTCACCGCGTCCATCCCGCCCTGCGACTGGATCGCGTTCGCGATCTTCTGGATCGCCTGCGCATTCGCCTCGGCCACCGCGAGAATCGCGGCCGCCTCGCCCTGCGCCTGGTTGATCGCCGCCTGCCGCTCGCCCTCGGATTTCTGGATCGCCGCCTCGCGCGCACCGGATGCGAGGTTGATCTGCTCCTGCTTGCGGCCTTCGGACGCCGCGATCAGCGCGCGCTTCTCGCGCTCGGCGGTGATCTGCGCCTGCATCGCGTGCAGGATTTCCTTCGGCGGCGTGAGGTCCTTGATCTCGTAGCGCAACACCTTCACGCCCCAGTTCGCCGCGGCCTGGTCCAGCGCCGACACGATGTTGTGGTTGATGAAGTCGCGCTCCTCGAACGTCTTGTCGAGCTCGAGCTTGCCGACCACGGAACGCAATGTCGTCTGCGCGAGCTGCGTGATCGCGAGCACGAAGTTGCTCGACCCGTACGACGCCTTCATCGGATCGGTCACCTGGAAATACAGCACGCCGTCGACCTGCAGCTGCGTGTTGTCGCGCGTGATGCAGACCTGGCTCGGCACGTCGAGCGGAATTTCCTTCAGCACGTGCCGGTACGCGATGCGGTCGACGAACGGCAAGACGATGTTCAGGCCCGGCGACAGCGTCGCGTGATAGCGCCCGAAGCGTTCGAGCACCCATGCGTGCTGCTGCGGCACGATCTTCACCGTCTTCGACACGATCACGATGGCAATGACGAGCAGGACGACCCAGATGATCAGCGAGTCCATGAAGCGTTCCCTCCTTGTTGTCAGCGGACGATCAGACCGCGGGTTTCGCTACGACCACGAGACAGTTGCCGCGCACGGCGCTCACCTGGTAAAGGCGCGCGTCGTCGCGTTCGCCGTCGGCCAGCTCGACATCCCATTCGGCGCCCCGGTACTGCACGCGCGCGCGGCGATCGCGCCACGCGTCGACCGTGACGGTCGCGCCGATATCGAGATTGATGTCCGGATTGGCCGATGCGTCGCGCTTCTGCCCGCGCCCGAGCCCCGAGCGGCGCAGCACGATCATCGCGGCGATCGCCACCCCGGCGGCGGCCGCGAACTGCACGTGCGGCGGGAAGCCGGCCACCTGCAGCAGGCCGCCGGCGAGGAACCCGAGCGCGATCATCAACAGATTGAACGTGCCGGTCAGCAGCTCGCCGACGACCAGCACACCCACCCCGATCCACCAGAACAGATGCCCCGACATCATGTGGTCTCCTACAAGCAAAAACACCCCGGTGCTTACCGGGGTGTTTATAGCATGAACCTTGCGTCTTGCCTTCGGCCTGCAGGCGGGCCATGCCGCCCGCCTGCAGGAGGATCGTTACCCGCCGTTACTTGCGGTTGGCGAGCGCCTGCCACGTATCGATGATCGTGTCCGGGTTCAGCGAGATCGACACGATGCCTTCGTCGGTCAGCCATTGCGCGAAGTCCGGGTGATCGGACGGGCCCTGGCCGCAGATACCGACGTACTTGCCCATCTTGCGGCAGGTGTCGATCGCACGCTTCAGCAGGAACTTGACCGCCGGGTCGCGCTCGTCGAAGTCGACTGCGAGCAGCTCCATGCCCGAATCGCGATCGAGGCCGAGCGTGAGCTGCGTGAGGTCGTTCGAGCCGATCGAGAAGCCGTCGAAGTGTTGCAGGAACTCTTCGGCGAGGATCGCGTTGGTCGGCACTTCGCACATCATGATGAGGCGCAGGTCGTTCTCGCCGCGCTTCAGGCCGAACTTCGCGAGCAGGTTCACGACACGCTCCGCCTGCTTCACGGTCCGCACGAACGGCACCATGATCTCGACGTTCGACAGGCCCATCTCGTCACGCACGCGCTTCAGCGCCAGGCACTCCATCTCGAACGCCTGCGCGAAGTCGTCGGCGATGTAGCGCGACGCGCCGCGGAAGCCCAGCATCGGGTTTTCCTCGTCCGGCTCGTAGCGCGAACCGCCGATCAGCTTCTTGTACTCGTTCGACTTGAAGTCGGACATGCGCACGATCACGGGCTTCGGGTAGAACGCCGCGGCGATCGTCGCGATGCCTTCCGTCAGCTTGTCGACGTAGAACGCGCGCGGCGACGCGTGGCCGCGCGCAACGCTCTCGACCGCCTTCTTCAGATCCTGGTCGATGTTCGGGTACTCGAGGATCGCCTTCGGGTGCACGCCGATGTTGTTGTTGATGATGAACTCGAGGCGCGCGAGGCCGACACCGGCGTTCGGCAGCTGCGAGAAGTCGAACGCGAGCTGCGGGTTGCCGACGTTCATCATGATCTTCACCGGGATTTCCGGCAGTTCGCCGCGCTGCACTTCGGTGACTTCCGTCTCGAGCAGCCCGTCGTAGATCTTGCCTTCGTCGCCTTCCGCGCACGACACGGTGACGAGCGCGCCATCCTTCAGGATGTCGGTCGCGTCGCCGCAGCCGACCACCGCCGGCACGCCGAGCTCACGCGCGATGATCGCCGCGTGGCAGGTCCGGCCGCCACGGTTCGTGACGATCGCCGCCGCGCGCTTCATCACCGGCTCCCAGTTCGGGTCGGTCATGTCGGCAACCAGCACGTCGCCCGGCTGCACGCGTTCCATTTCCGACGGATCCTGGATCACGCGCACGGGGCCCGCGCCGATCTTCTGGCCGATCGCACGGCCCGTCGCCAGCACCTGCGACTGGCCCTTCAGCTTGAAGCGCTGCTCGGCCTTGCCGCTCGCCTGGCTCTTCACCGTTTCCGGACGCGCCTGCAGGATGAAGATCTTGCCGTCGCGGCCGTCCCTGCCCCACTCGATGTCCATCGGGCGCTGGTAGTGCTTCTCGATGATCACCGCGTACTTCGCCAGCTCGATCACGTCGGCATCGGTGATCGAGTAGCGGTTGCGCTGCTCGTGCGGCACGTCGACCGTCTTCACGCGGCCCGGCTCGCCCGGCTGCGTGAACTCCATCTTGATCAGCTTCGAGCCGATCGAGCGGCGGATGATCGGGTACTTGTCCTGCGCGAGCGTGGTCTTGAACACATAGAACTCGTCCGGGTTCACCGCGCCCTGCACGACGGTTTCGCCCAGGCCGTAGCTCGACGTGATGAACACGGCGTCCTTGAAGCCCGATTCGGTGTCGATCGTGAACATCACGCCGGCCGCGCCGACGTCCGAGCGAACCATGCGCTGCACGCCGGCCGACAGCGCGACCTCGGCGTGCGTGAAGCCCTTGTGGACGCGGTACGAGATCGCGCGGTCGTTGTAGAGCGACGCGAACACGTGCTTCATGCGGTCGAGCACGTCCTCGATGCCGACGACGTTCAGGTACGACTCCTGCTGGCCCGCGAACGATGCGTCGGGCAGGTCTTCCGCGGTCGCGGACGAACGCACGGCAAACGACAGCTCTTCCGGCGAGCTGGCCTTCAGGATCTCGAACTGGGCGCGAATTTCCTGTTCGAGGCGCGCCTGCATCGGCGCGTCGACGATCCACTTGCGGATTTCGGCACCGGCTTCGGCGAGCGCCTTCACGTCGTCGATGTCGAGCGACTCGAGACGCTTGGCGATACGATCGGTGAGGTCGTTGTGCTTGAGGAAATCACGGAAGGCGAGCGCGGTCGTGGCGAAACCGGTGGGTACGCGAACGCCTGCCTCGGAAAGCTGGCTGATCATCTCGCCGAGCGACGCATTCTTGCCGCCGACGATCTCCACATCGGTCATCCGCAACTGCTCGAACGGAATTACATACGCCTGGTCCTTTGCGACGTTTGCTGCGTTAGTCATACAAGCCCCTAAGTGTGAAAAAAATACTCGATCGCGCAAGTGGGCTTGAACGCGGGCGCTTGCAAAAAGGCGCGGCGCGTCTTGTGCAACCTGTTAGATAAACAATCGCGAATGCGGAAGTGCTTCGACCCGAATTGCAAAAATCCCGGCAGAAAGGCGATATTTGAAGACAAATCGCCGAACTTGCCGGGAATTTTTGGTCGGTTGCGGCAAGCTCGCCGCGCGTGTCGCGCGCCGCCCCCGCAATTGCTTATCCAACAGGTTGCCGCTATTCTACCGTGCCGGCTGCCGGATGTGGCGCGACCTTGTCATTGCGTCTGGAATGCGGCCTCCAGCCGCCCGCGCAACCGCCCTTCACGTTCGACGTCCAGATTCATGCTGCCTACCGTTTTCATCGTCTCCGACGGCACCGGGATCACTGCCGAGACTTTCGCGCATTCGATCCTCTCCCAGTTCGACCAGAAATTCCGCCTCGTGCGCGTGCCGTTCGTCGACTCGCTCGACAAGGCGTACTCCACCGTCGAGAAGATCAACGAAGCCGCCGTGCACGACGGCCGCCGCTCGATCGTGTTCACGACGCTCGTCGACAGCGAGTCGAACGAGATCGTCAAGCGCTCGAACGCGCTCGTGCTCGACATGTTCCAGCGCTTCGTCGAGCCGCTCGAGCAGGAACTGCAGCTGAAGTCGAGCCACGCGATGGGCCGCGGCCACCAGAACGCGGACACCGAGGAATACAAGACGCGGATCGAGGCGATCAACTTCTCGCTCGCGCACGACGATGGCCAGTCGAACCGCAACCTGTCGGAAGCCGACGTGATCCTCGTCGGTGTGTCGCGCAGCGGCAAGACGCCGACCAGCCTCTACCTCGCGATGCAGTACGGCGTGAAGGCGGCGAACTATCCGCTGATTCCGGAAGATTTCGAGCGCGGCAAGCTGCCGTCGGCGCTGTCCACGCATCGCGACAAGCTGTTCG
This sequence comes from Burkholderia sp. SRS-46, assembly GCF_004343775.1. GTDB lineage: Bacteria > Pseudomonadota > Gammaproteobacteria > Burkholderiales > Burkholderiaceae > Burkholderia. Next base: position 195,207 of record NZ_PTXL01000008.1, read on the forward strand.
GGCTGTCGATCGATCCGCAGCGCCTGTCGGAGATCCGCAACGAGCGCCGCCCGGGCAGCAAGTACGCGGCGCCCGAGAACTGCCGCTACGAGATCAACGAAGCCGAGGCGATGATGCGCCGCGAAAACATCAAGTGGCTGTCGTCGACGCACAAGTCGATCGAGGAGATCGCCACGACGATCCTGCAGGAAATCCGCCTCGACCGGCAGTCGTACTGAGCGCACGCGGCCCCGCGGGGCCGCCGCCGGAAAAAACAAAGGCCGCGTTCGACGCGGCCTTTTCACTTGTTCGGGTCCGGAAACGGGAACCGAAGCCGGCGCGTCACGCGCCCCGTCGCTGCCGGCACTGCTCGAACAGGCAGACGGCCGCCGCCGCCGCGACGTTGAGCGACTCCATCCCGCCCGGCTGCGGAATCGTCACGCGATGGGTCGCCGCGTCGCGCCAGAACGCCGACACGCCGGCACCCTCGTTGCCGAACACCCAGACGACCGGCCGCGCGAGGTCGCAATCGTAGATCGCCTGCGCGCCGTGCGAATCGGTCAGCGCGACCGGCACGCCGATCCGTTCGGCGAGCGCGCCCGCTTCGACATCCTCATGGATCGACAGCAGGAAATGCGCGCCCATGCCCGAGCGCAGCACCTTCGACGACCATGCGTACGCGGTGCCCGGCGCGCAGAACACGTGCTTCACGCCCGCCGCCGCCGCGCTGCGCAGGATCGAGCCGACGTTGCCGGCGTCCTGCACGCCGTCGAGCACGACCGAGGTGTCGGTCACGCGCGCGGGCAGCGCGTGCGACGGCCGGTCGACGAGCAGCAGGAAACCGACGCCGTTGACCACGCTCGACAATTGTCCGAACAATGCATCGGGCAGCGTGGCGAGCCGGTGCGCGTCGATGCGCGCGACGATCGCCTGCGCTTCCGCATGGCCGAGCGCGCCTTCGGTCGCGACGCACAGTTCGGGCGTGGCGCCCGTATCGAGATACGCGCTGGCGAGGTGGAAGCCTTCGAGCAGCGCCTGGCCGCTGCGGCGCTGATGCGGCGTCGAACCCGCGAGCGCTTTCAGGCGCTTGTACAGCGGGTTGTCGCGGGAAGTAATGGCTTTCATTGAATCAGGTGAAGCGTCGCGCGCACCGGCGCGAACGAGCGCCGATGCGCTTCGCACGGCCCGTGTTCGCGCAGCGCGGCGAGGTGTTTCGCGGTGCCGTAGCCCGCATGCACGTTGAAACCGTAGACCGGGAAGCGCTCGTGCAGGTCGACCAGCATCCGGTCGCGCGTGACCTTCGCGAGAATCGACGCGGCCGAGATGCTCGGCACCAGCGCGTCGCCACTGACGATCGCCTCCGCGCGCACCGACAGCGTCGGGCAGCGGTTGCCGTCGATCTGCGCGAGCGTCGGCGCGACGGCGAGCCCTTCGACCGCGCGCTTCATCGCGAGCATCGTCGCGTGCAGGATGTTCAGCGTGTCGATTTCCTCGACGCTCGCCGACGCGATGCAGTACGCGCGCGAACGCGCGACGATCAGCTCGTACAGCGCGTCGCGCTTCTTCGCGGAGAGCGCCTTCGAATCGTCGAGCCCGTCGATCGGCCGCGCGGGATCGAGGATCACCGCGGCGGCCACGACCGGGCCCGCGAGCGGGCCGCGCCCGGCCTCGTCGACGCCACAGACGATCTCGTCGGGCCGGCTGAAGTCGAAGCCGCCCTGCGCGTCGGCCGGCGCGCGGCGACGCGAGGTGCGTGCCGCCGTCATGCGCGCCCCTTGCGCTGCTCGAGCACGCGGACCACCGCCTCGGCGGCCTTCGCGGCCGTGTTCTGCCGCAGGGAATGATGCATTTCCGTAAAAATCTCGGTGAGCGTGCGGCGGTTCGCGTCGTCGCGCAGCTGCGTGAGCGTCGCATCGGCGAGCGCCTCGGGCGTCGCGAAATGCTGCAGCAGCTCCGGCACGACGAAGCGCCCGGCCAGGATGTTCGGCAGGCCGACGTACGGCAGGTAGCCCTGGCGGCGCATGATCTGGCCGGTCAGCCAGGGCACCTTGTACGAGATCACCATCGGCTTCTTCAGCAGCGCGGCTTCCAGCGTCACGGTGCCGCTTTTGACGAGGATCGCGTCGGCCGCCGTCATCGCGACCTGCGAGCGGCCTTCGGTGATCGTCAGCGCGAGTTGCGGATGCGCGTCGACGAGCGGCTGCAGCAGCTCGCGCAACGCGGGCGTCGCCGCCGGCATCACGAAGCGCACGCCGGGCTCGCGCAGCTGCATCAGCGCCATCGCCGCGAAGAAGGTCGGGCCGATCAGCGCGATTTCCGAGCGCCGGCTGCCGGGCAGCACGGCGATCACCGGGCCGTCGGCCGGCAACCCGAGCGCGATGCGCGCGCCGTGCGTATCGGGCTCGATCGGAATCTCGTCGGCGAGCGGATGGCCGACGTAGGTGGACGCCACGCCCGCCTTGTCGAGAATCGCCGGCTCGAACGGGAACAGGCACAGCATGTGGTCGACCGACTTGGCGATCTTCTTGATCCGGCCGCCACGCCAGGCCCAGATCGACGGGCACACGAAGTGGATCGACGGGATGCCCGCATCGCGGGCGGCCTGCTCGACGTTGAAGTTGAAGTCCGGCGCATCGACGCCGATGAACGCGTCGGGCCGCTCGGCGAGCAACTGGCGCTTCAGCTCACCGCGAATGCGCAGGATGTCCGGAATCTGGCCCAGCGCCTCGACGTAGCCGCGCACCGTCAGCTTGTCCATCTGCCAGTGCGAGTCGAAACCCTGCGCGATCATCCGCTGGCCGCCGATCCCGTAATACTGGGCCGACGCCGGCAGCCGCTCGCGAAGCCCGCCGAGAAGCGACGCCGCGAGCAGGTCGCCCGACGGCTCGCCCGCCACCATCGCGAGCCGGAGCTGATTGGTCGGGAGCGGCATCGCTTAGCGGATGATGCCGCGCTGGGACGCGTCGATGAACGTGACGAGCGCCTTGACCGGCGCATCGCCGTCGCCGCCCGCTTCGGCCAGCTCGCGCAGTTGCACCTTCGCTTCCTCGAGCGACAGGCCGTTCTTGTACAGCAGACGATACGCGCTGCGCAGCGCCGAGATCGCATCGGCCGAGAAGCCGCGGCGGCGCAGCCCTTCGACGTTGATGCCGTGCGGCTCCGCCTTGTTGCCGGCCGCGATCACGAACGGCGGCACGTCCTGCACGAGCGCCGACGCGCCGCCAAGCATCGAGTGCGCGCCGATGCGCACGAACTGGTGCACGCCGGACATGCCGCCGATGATCGCCCAGTCGCCGATCTCGACGTGCCCGGCCATCTGCGCGTTGCTCGACAGGATCACGTGGTTGCCGACGCGGCAATCGTGACCGATGTGCACGTACGCCATGATCCAGTTGTCGTCGCCGAGCGTCGTGACGCCGGCATCCTGCACCGTGCCGGTGTGGATCGTCGTGAATTCGCGGATCGTGTTGCGGTTGCCGATCACGAGCCGGGTCGGCTCGTCCTTGTACTTCATGTCCTGCGGCCGGCCACCGACCGACGCGTAATGGCCGATGCGGTTGTCCTCGCCAATCGTCGTGTGACCTTCGATCACGCTGTGCGAACCGACCGTGGTGCGCGCGCCGATCGTGACGTGCGGGCCGACGATCGCGTACGGGCCGATCTCGACCGATTCGTCGATCTGCGCGCCCGGCTCGACGATCGCGGTGGGATGAATCCTGGTCATGCGCCGTTGCCTCTCAATGTGATGTGTCGCGTTGCGTTGCCCTGCGTGCCGCGTCGCTCAGGGCGCCGCGTCGGTCGTCTTGACCGTGCACATCAGCTCGGCTTCCGCCGCGACCTTGCCGTCCACTTCCGCCACCGCCTTGAACTTCCAGATGCCGCGGATATAGCGTTCGAACGTCACGTTCAGGATCAGCTGGTCGCCCGGCTCGACGACGCGCTTGAAGCGTGCACCGTCGATGCCGACGAAGTAGTACAGCGTGTTTTCCGGATCCTTCGGCTGCTCCTCGGCGAAGGTCAGGAGCGCGGCGGCCTGCGCGAGCGCCTCGAGAATCAGCACGCCCGGCATCACCGGCCGCTTCGGGAAATGTCCCTGGAAGAACGGCTCGTTGATCGACACGTTCTTCAGCGCCTTGATGCCCTTGTGCGGTTCGAGTTCGAGCACGCGGTCGACGAGCAGAATCGGATAGCGATGCGGCAGCAGCGTGAGGATCTTGTGGATGTCGAGATTGATTTTTTCAGTGCTCATGATGGTTCGTCTCACGCAAAGGCTGCGCGGTGGTGAAGCAGATGCTGATGCGGGCCGTCGCCCGGCCCTGTCGGTTGAACCGGGCGGCACGCGCTGTCCCTGCCCGATTCACGATGCGGTTACGCTTGAGCGCCGCCGCCCTGGGCGGCCAGAGCGGTCTCGAGCGCCTTGATGCGGTCGCGCAGCTTGTCGAGATTGCGCACGAGCGCCGCGCTCTTGTTCCAGTCGCCATGCTCGACGGCCGGGAACGCGCTCGTGTAGATGCCGGCCTTCGGCAGCGACTTCGACACGCCGGACTTCGCGGTGACGATCACGTAGTCGCCGAGCGTCACGTGCCCGGCGACGCCGACCGCGCCGCCGATCATGCAGTGGCGGCCGATCGTCGTGCTGCCGGCGATCCCGGCGCAGCCGGCGATCACCGTGTACGCGCCGATCCGGCAGTTGTGGCCGATCTGGACCTGGTTGTCGATCTTCACGCATTCCTCGATGACGGTGTCCGCCATCGCGCCGCGATCGATCGTCGTGTTCGCGCCGATTTCGACGTCCGGCCCGATCGACACGCCGCCGACCTGCGGAATCTTGACCCAGCTGCCGGTGCGCGCGTCGCCGTCGCCGACGAAATCCGGCGCGAAGCCGAAGCCGTCGGAGCCGATCACGGCACCCGCGTGGACGATCGCGCGCGGGCCGATCCGGCAACCGTGGTAGACCGACACGTTCGGATACAGGTGCGAGCCTGCGCCGATCCGCGTGCCGCGGCCGACGAACACGTTCGCGTCGAGCTGCACGCCGTCCTCGATCACCGCGCCCGCCTCGATCACCACGTGCGGGCCGATCACCGCGCTCGCGGCGACCTGTGCGGCCGGATCGATCGTCGCGCTCGGATGCACGCCCGCGGCGCGCGGCGGCGCGGCGAGATCGATGAACATCTGCGCGACGCGCGCGAAGTACGCGTACGGATTCGGCGTCACGATGAAGCTGCGACCGCTAGCGGCTGCGCCCAGCTTCTCCAGATCCTTCGGCGCAATCAGCACCGCGCCTGCCCGGGTCGTCTCGACCTGCGACAGGTACTTGGGATTCGCAAGGAACGCGAGTTGCTGGGGGCCGGCCTGATCGAGCGGCGCGAGGCCGGCGACCTGACACTGGCGGTCGCCGGCGATCTCGCCGCCGAACTGCTTTACGAGTGCCTCAAGCGTCAATGCCATTCGTCGTCCGCTCCGTTCAGTTCGCCGAGCCGGACAGCGCCTTGAGCACCTTGTCGGTGATGTCGATGCGCGGGCTGACGTACACGGCTTCCTGCACGATCAGGTCGTAGTTCTGCTGCTCGGCGATCTGCTTGATGACCCGGTTCGCGCGCTCGAGCACCGCCGCGAGCTCCTCGTTGCGGCGCTGGTTGAGATCCTCGCGGAACTCGCGCTGCTTGCGCTGGAAATCGGTGTCGAGCTGGGCGAGATCCCGCTGCTTCTGCGCGCGATCGGCCGCCGACAGCGACGTGCCGTTCTTGTCGAGCGAATCGGACATCGACTTCAGGCGCGCCGCCAGATCCTGCAGATCCTTGTCGCGCTTCGCGAACTCGGCTTCGAGCTTCGTCTGCGCCGCCTTCGCGGGCGCGGACTCGCGCAGGATCCGATCCGAATTGACCGCCGCGATGCGGGCGACGTCCTGTGCATGCGCCGTCGCCGCGCCCAAGGCCAGCGCAACGGTCAGCGCACACATCACTCGTTTCGAAAACTTACCGGTTAGCAAAATTACCCTCTCGTTGCTGTTGTCATGAGCGTTCGATCAGAACGCCGTCCCGATCTGGAACTGGAATTTCTGGTACTTGTCGCCTTCGTTCTTCTGGATCGGGAAGCCAAGGCTCAGCTTGAGCGGCCCGATCGGCGAGATCCACGCGAGGCCGACGCCGTAGCCGTAGCGCAGGCCGTTCGCGCCCGTGCTGTTGCCACCTGGCGCGTTGCCCCAGACGTTGCCGCCGTCGACGAACGTGAACACGCGCAGCGTGCGGTCATAGCCGGTGCCCGGCAGCGGGAACGTCAGCTCGATGTTGCCGACGACCATCTTCGAGCCGCCGATCGGGTCGTTCGTCTTCGAGTCGCGCGGGCCCAGCGAGCTCGGCTCGTAGCCACGCACGGAGCCGATACCGCCCGCGTAGTAGTTCTTGAAGATCGGGTACGGGTTACCGATGCCGTTGCCGTAGCCGCCCTGGATGTTCATGCCCAGGATGAAGCCGCGCGAGAACGAATAGTAGTACTGCGCCTGCAGGTCGGCCTTGTAGTACTGGATCTTGCCGACCGGCACGCCGTACTCGAGGTTCGCCTGCGTGAAGTAGCCACGGCTCGGGATCAGCGCACTGTCACGCGCGTCGCGCGACCACGCGACCGTCAGCGGCACCGTGTTCGACACGCGGCCGAACTCGCTCACGTAGGACTGGTAGCTCTGCGGCGTGTTCGAATCGACGTCGAGGCGGTTCTGCTCGAAGCCCGCGCCGAAGTAGACGGTATCGACTTCCGAGAACGGGATGCCGAACTTCAGGTTGCCGCCCGCGCTGACGATCTTGAAGCTCGAGTTCGTCGAGTAATAGAGCGGCTGGTACGTACGGTAGTAGACGTCGGTGATCCGCTTGATGCCGTCGACCGTGAAGTACGGGTCGACCTGCGTGATCGTCAGCGTCCGGTAGCTCTTCGCGGTGTTGACGTTCACCGCGAGACTCGTGCCCGAGCCGAACACGTTGTCCTGCGACACGCCGGCCGACAGCACGACCTTGTCGGTCGACGAGAAGCCCGCGCCCAGCGTGATCGCGCCGGTCGGCTTTTCCGCGACCTTCACGTTCACGTCGACTTGGTCGTTCGTGCCTTCGACCGGCACCGTCGACACGTCGACGTCGGTGAAGTAGCCGAGGCGGTTCACGCGATCCTTCGACAGCGCGAGGCGGCCCGAATCGAACCACGAGCTTTCGAGCTGGCGCATTTCGCGGCGCACGACCTCGTCGCGCGTGCGCGTGTTGCCGACGATGTTGATGCGGCGCACGTACACGCGGCGGCTCGGATCGACGACCAGCGTCAGGTTCACCTTGTGGTTCGCCTGGTCGATGTCCGGCTGCGCGTTGACGGTTGCGAACGCATAGCCGTATTCGCCGAGCTTGTCGACGATCGCCTTGGTCGTCTGCTGCAGCTTCTCGGCCGAGAAGCGGTCGCCCGCCTTGATCTTGATGAGCTTGTTCAGCTCGGCCTCGCGGTCGAGCAGGTTGCCCGAGAGCTTGATGCCGGACACCGTGTACGGTTCGCCTTCATGCAGCGTGACCGTCATGTACATGTCTTTCTTGTCCGGCGAGATCGACACCTGGGTCGACTCGATGTTGAACTCGAGGTAACCGCGGTTCAGGTAGTACGAGCGCACCGCCTCGAGGTCGCCCGTGAGCTTTTCCTTCGAGTACAGGTCGTTCTTCGTGTACCAGGAGAACCAGTTCGGCGTCGACAGCTGCATCTCGTCGCGCAGCGTGCTCGTCTTGAACGCCTTGTTGCCGATGAAGTTGATCTGGCGGATCTTCGCGCTCGGCCCTTCGGCCACCGCGAACAGGATCGACACGCGGTTCGCGTCGACCGGCGTGACCGTGGTCTTCACCTCGGCCGCGTAGAAGCCGCGCGTCAGGTACTGGCGCTTCAGTTCCTGCTCGGCCTTGTCGACCAGCGCCCTGTCGTAGTAGCGGCCGTCCGCGAGGCCGACCGCGCGCAGCGCCTTGGTCAGGTTGTCCTTGTCGAATTCCTTCGTGCCGGTGAAGTCGATCGACGCGATGGCCGGACGCTCCTGCACCTGCACGATCACGACGCTGCCCTGGGTGGCGATGCGCACGTCGTTGAAAAAGCCCGTCGCGTACAGCGCGCGGATTGCTTCGGATGCCTTGTCGTCGGTGAAGGTGTCGCCCTGCTTGATCGGCAGGTAGGCAAACACGGAGCCCGGTTCGACGCGCTGCAAGCCCTCGATCTTGATGTCTTGCACCACGAACGGCGCGGCCGCATGCGCCGCGAGTCCGTGCGCGGCGAGCGCCGCCGCTGCAACTGTCTTAGGTACAAAGCGATGAGGTTTGAACAACATGCATCCCCAGTATTTAGCTGCATCAAATCAGGCGGCTGCCCGGCGGGCGCCACCTGACGCTTCAGAAATGGATTAACCGAGCCAGATCGTTGAACAGCGCGATCGCCGACAATGCGACGATGCAGATCAACCCGGCTCTTTGCAGAATCAGTTGCCAGCGTTCCGAAACGGCTTTCCCGGTCGCGGCTTCAACCAGATAATATAACAGATGACCCCCGTCCAAAACGGGAATCGGCAACAAGTTCAGTACGCCAAGGCTAATGCTGACAAGGGCGAGGAACGACAGGAACGCCGATGGGCCGAGCCGGGCGCTCTTGCCCGCGTAGTCGGCGATCGTCACCGGGCCGGACAGGTTCTTCAGCGACGCGTCGCCGGTAATCATCCGCCCGAACATCCGCAGCGAGTACACCGCGATGTCCCACGTGCGGCGCGCGCCGAGCTTCAGGCTGTCGATCGGGCCATAGCGCACGTCGACACCCGGCGTATGCATCGACAGCGCCGCGCCGATGCGGCCGACCTGCTGCCCGGTGTCCTCGTCGCGCTGCGCCTGCGGCACGATCGTGACCGTCTGCGCGGCGCCGCCGCGATCGATCTTCAGCGCGAGCGGCTTGCCCGCGTGGTGCTTGACCGCGTCGATGAAGCGCGACGCGCCGCCGACCCGCTCGCCGTCGATCGCCAGCAGCTTGTCGCCGGCTTTCAGGCCCGCCAGTTGCGCCGCGCTGCCCGGCTGCACCGAGGCGACCGACAGCGTGCCGCCACCCGTCTCGAAACCCAGCCGCGCCATGAAATCGTCGTCGATCGCGCCTTCGTCGACCTGCCGCAGGTCGACCCGGAAATCGTAGGTCGCGCCGCCGTCGCGCGCGCCGAGCACGACCTCGCGATGATCGAACGCCGCCCCGAGCAGCTTCCAGCGCAGGTCCGACCACGACCGCACGGCTTGCGCGTCGCCGCCCTGCGCGTCGCGGATCGACACGATCGTCTCGTTGCCGTCGAAGCCGGCCCGGGCCGCGACGGTGCCGACCGCCGGCGGCGCGATGATCGCCGCGGGCTCGGTCACGCCGGTCGCAAAAACAACGGAAAACAGCACGATTGCCAACAGGAAGTTGGCAATCGGCCCGGCCGCCACGATCGCGATGCGCTTGCCGACCGACTGGCGGTTGAACGCCTGCCCGAGTTCCTCCGGCTTCACGCCGGGGCCCGGCTCGCGTTCGTCGAGCATCTTCACGTAGCCGCCGAGCGGCAGCGCCGCCAGCGTCCACTCGGTACCGGTCTTCTTGCTGACCCAGCGCGCGATCGGCTGGCCGAAGCCGATCGAGAACCGCAGCACCTTCACGCCACACCAGCGCGCGACGCGGTAATGACCGTACTCATGCACGACGACCAGCACCCCGATCGCCACCGCAAACGCGATCAGTTCGACCAGCACGTTCATGAGCACCTCATTCAGACAGTGCGCTCCACGCTCGGCGCAGGCGCTTTCGAAATGAACGCGGCGGCGAGGCGGCGTGCCTCGGCATCCGCCGCAAGGACGTCCTCGAGCCCGTCGGGCGTGCGGTTCGGCAGCGCGTTGAGCACCGCGTCGACCGTCGCCGCGATCGCCATGAAGCCGATCCGGCGCTCGAGAAACGCTTCGACCGCGACTTCGTTCGCCGCGTTCAGCGCGGCGCTCGCGATGCCGCCTTCGGCCAGCGCCTTGATCGCCAGCGCGAGGCACGGGAAGCGCGAGTAATCGGGCTGCTCGAACGACAGCTGCGCGATCTGCGCGAGGTCGAGCTGCTCGACGCCGGCATCGACGCGATCCGGGTACGCGAGCGCGTGCGCGATCGGCGTGCGCATGTCGGGATTGCCGAGCTGCGCGAGCACCGAGCCGTCACGGTACGACACGAGCGAATGGATCACGCTCTGCGGATGGATCAGCACGTCGATCCGGTCGCCCGGCAGCCCGAAGATCCAGTGCGCCTCGATCACCTCGAGGCCCTTGTTCATCATCGTCGCGGAATCGACCGAGATCTTCCGCCCCATCACCCAGTTCGGGTGCTTGCACGCCTCGTCCGGCGTCACGTCGACGAGCGTCGCCGGCTCGCGGGTGCGGAACGGGCCGCCCGATGCGGTCAGGATGATCTTCGAGATCCCGCCGTGCTCGGCCGCATCGCGCGGCATGCACTGGAAGATCGCGTTGTGCTCGCTGTCGACCGGCAGCAGGATCGCGCCATGGTCGCGCACCGCGTCCATGAAGATCGCGCCCGACATCACGAGCGATTCCTTGTTCGCGAGCAGGATGCGCTTGCCGGCGCGCGCGGCCGCGAGGCTCGGCGCGAGGCCGGCCGCGCCGACGATCGCCGCGACGACCGTGTCGCACCGCTCGCTCTTCGACACGTCGACGAGCGCCCGCGGCCCGTAGGCCACCTCGGTCTTGCTGCCGGCCGCGCGCAGCTGCGCTTCGACCTGCGCGGCCGTCTGCGCGTCGCCGACCACGGCGATCTCGGGCGCGAAGCGCAGGCACTGGGCGACCAGCTTGTCGCCGTTGCGGTGGGCAGTCAGCGCGTAGACCGAGAAGCGGTCGGGATGGCGCGCGACCACGTCGAGCGTACTGTCTCCGATCGAGCCCGTCGAACCGAGCAATGTCAGGCGTTTTTGCATAACAGAAGTGTAGGTATTAACCGTGAAACAGCAGCATCGCGAGCGGCAGCACGGGCAGGAGCGCGTCGACGCGGTCGAGCACGCCGCCGTGCCCCGGCAGCAGTCCGCTCGAATCCTTCACGCCGGCCTGGCGCTTCAGCAGCGACTCGAACAGGTCGCCGATCACGCTGTACGCGACGAGCAGCGTCAGCGCCGCCCAGGCACCCGGTCCGCCGAACTGCGCGGCAAATGCAGAAAAAAGGGTTGGTTCGAACAGGTGCGCGGCCATCGCGACGCTCGCGACGGCCATCACGGCGAGCCAGCCGCCCGCGGCCCCTTCCCAGGTCTTCCCCGGGCTGATCGTGATCGCCAGTTTACGCTTGCCGAAGGCCTTGCCCGCAAAGTATGCGCCGATATCGGCCAGCCAGACGACGAGCAGCAGCGACAGCACGAACGGCACGCCCTGCGCGCGCGCGGCCACCAGCGCGTGCCAGCAGGCGGCGAAGATCACCAGGCCGGCGGCCAGCAGGAACGGCCGCCACACGCCCTCGGCGAGCACCGGCTTGCGGCGCAGCACGAACGGGCCGACCAGCAACCAGAACACGGCGGCCGCGGCAAAAAGGGGACGGGACGAGGTTTCGCCGATGACGAGCCGCGTGGTCGCGACGAGCGCCAGGGCCGCGACGATCGCATAGACGACGGGGCCGGCGCCGCCGAGCTTCAGCAGGCGCGCCCATTCCCAGGCGGCAAAGACCAGCACGACGCCGATCAGCGCGCCGAACGCACCCAGCGGCGCGAACAGCGTGACCGGCAGCAGCACCGCCAGCAACACCACCGCCGTGATCACACGGGTTTTCAGCATGAAAGGGAATCGGCGTTCTGGGACTGCGGTTCGAGTTGCGCGCTCGTGCGCCCGAAGCGGCGCTCGCGATCGGTGTACGACGCCAGCGCGGCGGCCAGCGCCGCGCCGTCGAAGTCCGGCCAGAAGGTATCGGTGAAATAGAATTCGGTGTAGGCGAGCTGCCACAGCAGGAAATTGCTGATCCGCTGCTCGCCGCCGGTACGGATGAAGAGATCGGGTTCCGGCGCGTAGGCCATCGCCAGATGGGGCGCGAAGCTGTCCTCGCTGACCTCCACCTCGCGGCCCTCGCGCACGGCCTGCTCGACGAGCTTGCGGGTCGCCTGCAGGATGTCCCACCGGCCGCCGTAGTTCGCGGCGATGGTGAGCGTGAGGCGCGTGTTGCGCGCCGTCTTGGTTTCCGCGCGACGGATCAGCGCCTGGATGCGCGGCTCGAAACGGTCGAGATCGCCGACGACGCGCAGGCGGATCCCGTTGGCGTGCAGCTTGCCGACCTCGCGCTCGAGCGCGGTGATGAACAGCCGCATCAGGAACGACACCTCGTCGTTCGGCCGCCGCCAGTTTTCCGAGCTGAACGCGAACAGCGTCAGGTATTCGACGCCGGCGCGCGCGCAGCCTTCGACCACCGCCCGCACCGCGTCGACGCCGCGGGTGTGCCCCGCCACGCGAGGCAAGCGGCGTTCGGTCGCCCAACGGCCATTGCCGTCCATGATGATCGCGATATGACGCGGCACGACGCCGACGTCAGGCACGCGAACGGTAGAGCTGGTATAGGTCATGGCCGTGAGACAGGAATGCGGAAAACAGAAGGCGGCACGCGAGAACGACGGTCGTCAGACCGTCATGATCTCCGCTTCCTTGCTCTGCACGAGCTTGTCGACTTCGGCCACGTGCTTGTCGGTCAGCTTCTGCACGTCGTCGCCCGCACGGCGCTCGTCGTCTTCCGAGATTTCCTTGTCCTTCACGAGCTTCTTCAGCTGCTCGTTCGCGTCGCGGCGCAGGTTGCGGATCGCGACCTTGGCCGTTTCGCCTTCGCTCTTGACCACCTTCGTCAGCTCGCGGCGGCGTTCTTCCGTCAGCGCCGGCATCGGCACGCGGATCAGGTCGCCGGCGGTTGCCGGGTTCAGGCCGAGGTCGGCTTCGCGAATCGCCTTCTCGACCTTCGCGACCATGTTCTTTTCCCACGGCTGCACGCCGATCGTGCGTGCGTCGACGAGCGTCAGGTTGGCCACCTGCGAGATCGGCACCATCGAGCCGTAATAGTCGACCTGCACGTGATCGAGCAGGCCCGTGTGCGCACGGCCCGTGCGGATCTTCGCCAGATCGTTCTTGAACGCTTCGATCGAGCGCTGCATCTTCTGCTCTACGCCCTTCTTGACATCAGCGACACTCATTTCAACCTCCGAACCTTCAAACCTTCAATGAACGCGGGCGCTGCACCTGCGCAGCGGCGCCGCGCCGACACCCGCAATCGGTCGCCCGCATCCGCGGGAGTTTACACGTGGACGAGCGTCCCCTCGTCCTCGCCCAGCACGATGCGCTTGAGCGCGCCCGGCTTGTTGATCGAAAACACGCGAATCGGCAGCTTCTGGTCGCGGCACAGCGCGAACGCGGTGGCGTCCATCACCTGCAGGTTGCGGCTGATCGCCTCGTCGAACGTGATCGTCGTGTAGCGCGTGGCGGACGGATCCTTCTTCGGATCGGCGGAATATACACCGTCGACCTTCGTCGCCTTCAGCACCACTTCCGCGCCCACTTCGGAGCCGCGCAGCGCGGCGGCCGTGTCCGTCGTGAAGAACGGGTTGCCGGTGCCGGCCGCGAAGATCACCACACGGCCTTCCTCGAGCTGGCGGATCGCGCGGGGGCGGATGTACGGCTCGACGACCTGATCCATCCGCAGCGCGGACTGCACGCGCGCCTCGATGCCGGCGTGGCGCATCGCGTCCTGCAGCGCCAGCGCGTTCATCATCGTCGCCAGCATCCCCATGTAGTCGGCCGTCGCACGGTCCATGCCGGCCGCGCCACCCGCGACACCGCGGAAAATATTGCCGCCACCGATCACCACCGCCAGCTGCGTGCCGAGACGCACGACTTCGGCGATATCGGCCACCATCCGTTCGATCGTCGCGCGATTGATGCCGAAGGCATCGTCGCCCATCAGCGCTTCGCCGGAAAGTTTGAGGAGGACGCGTTTATAGGCATTGGGCATAGGGGCTTCCGAGCGACGAGAGGATGACAACCACGAACTGTAGGGGCGAAATACTGATTCGGGCAAGCGCCGCCGGCCAGGCCGGGGATTCCGGCCGGCCGGCGGCGGCGCCGGCCGCGGCGGGAGCGGGCGCCCGCCGCGGGTATTGCTGGACTGCTTACTGCTGCTTTGCTGCTGCGACTTGCGCGGCCACTTCGGCGGCGAAGTCGTCCTGACGCTTCTCGATGCCTTCGCCGACGACGAACAGCGCGAACTTCTGCACTGCAGCATTCGCAGCCTTCAGCATCTGCTCGATCGTCTGCTTGTCGTTCTTCACGAACGTCTGGTTCAGCAGCGACACTTCCTTCAGGTACTTCTGGACGCTACCGTCGACCATCTTCGCGACGATCTCGGCCGGCTTGCCCGATTCCGCAGCCTTCTGCTCGGCCACGCGACGCTCCGTCTCGATCAGCTCTGCCGGCACGTCGGCCGACGACAGCGCGACCGGCTTCATCGCCGCGATGTGCATCGCGACGTCCTTGCCGACCTGCTCTTCCGCGCCCGTGTACTCGACGATCACGCCGATGCGCGCGCCGTGCAGGTACGTTGCGATCTTGTTCGCGGTTTCGAAGCGGACGAAACGGCGGATCGAGACGTTCTCGCCGATCTTGCCGATCAGTGCCAGGCGCACTGCGTCGACCGTCGAGCCTTCGAGCGGCAGCGCCGACAGCGCAGCCACGTCGGCCGGGTTTTGCGTCGCGACGAGCTCTGCAACCGTCTTCGAGAACGCGAGGAAGTCGTCGTTCTTCGCGACGAAGTCGGTTTCGCAGTTCAGTTCGACCAGCGCGCCCGCGTTGCCGCCGACGAACGATGCGACGACGCCTTCGGCCGTCACGCGCGATGCCGCCTTGCTCGCCTTGTTGCCGAGCTTGACGCGCAGCAGCTCTTCAGCCTTGGCCAGATCGCCGTCGGCTTCCGTCAGCGCCTTCTTGCACTCCATCATCGGTGCGTCGGTCTTTGCGCGCAGTTCTGCCACCATGCTTGCGGTAATTGCCGCCATCATTCGCTCCTTGAGTCTGTATTCACAACGCCGCCCGCTTGGACGCGAACGGCCGAGATTCGTTTCCGGACCCGCGCCGATTCGGCGCGATCAGGTCCGGCGCACAAGCTTAAAAAAAGGGGGCCTGTTGAGAGCCCCCTTCTTGCGCCGGCTCGGGGCCAGTTACGCGTTTTCCTCGACGTACTCGTCGTCGCCGCCGCTGCGCACTGCCTGGACCACTTCGTTGACCGCGTTCGCACGGCCTTCGAGGATCGCGTCGGCCACGCCTTCGGCGTACAGCGCGACTGCCTTGCTCGAGTCGTCGTTACCCGGGATCACGTAGTCCACACCTTCCGGCGAGTGGTTCGTATCGACCACGGCGATGACCGGCACGCCCAGCTTGTTCGCTTCGGTCACGGCGATCTTGTGGTAGCCGACGTCGACGACGAAGATTGCGTCCGGAATGCCGCCCATGTCCTTCACGCCGCCGATCGACTTCTGCAGCTTCGCGATTTCGCGTTCGAACAGCAGCGCTTCCTTCTTGCTCATCTTCTCGGTTTCACCCGATTCGACGGCCGCTTCCATGTCCTTCAGGCGCTTGATCGACACTTTCAGCGTCTTGAAGTTGGTCATCATGCCGCCGAGCCAGCGTGCGTTGACGTACGGCATGCCCGCGCGCTGCGCTTCCTGAGCGATCGTGTCGCGCGACTGGCGCTTCGTGCCGACGAACAGGATCGTGCCGCGGTTCGCTGCCAGCTGACGCACGTACTTCTGTGCGTCCGTGAACATCGGCAGCGTCTTTTCGAGGTTGATGATGTGAATCTTGTTGCGGTGACCGAAAATGAACGGAGCCATCTTCGGGTTCCAGAAACGGGTCTGGTGACCGAAGTGGACACCCGCTTCCAGCATTTGGCGCATCGTAACTGCCATGTAAATTCTCCACGAGGGTTAGGTCTTAAGCCGGCCGCCGTACCGCCGCGAGAACGTGCCTCGAAGGCTGCCGTTCCACGCGGCCGGCACCCTGGTTGCGCCGGCTTGCGATTTGGCACGTGCGAAATGCCCGTGCCGCCAGCCGCCACCGCAAACACCGCCCCAATTCGGGGCATGAAAGGCATTTGAGTGTCGACTTAGCCAAAGAGTATAGCATGCTCAGTTGTCGGCTCTCAAGTCGCGCGCCACTTTGCCGGCCGGCCGGCGGCCCGCGCGGCAATCGGCAAAAACCCGCATGCGCGCGGGCGCCAGGGGCTGCGACGCCCGGCATAAGGTGCGATAATTCATCAATTCACCGCTTTCCAGGCACACCTCGATGGCTATTACGCTCAAAAACGAACACGATATCGCGCAGATGCGCGTCGCCTGCCGTCTGGCCAGCGAAGTGCTCGACTATCTCACCCCGTACGTGGCCGCCGGCATCACGACGGCCGAACTCGACCGCCTCTGCCACGACTACATGGTCAACGTGCAGGGCACGGTTCCCGCGACGCTGAACTACCAGCCGCCCGGCTACCCGCCCTACCCGGCGTCGTGCTGCATTTCCGTCAACGACGTGATCTGCCACGGCATCCCGGGTGACAAGGTGCTCAAGAACGGCGATGCGCTGAACATCGACGTCACCGTGATCAAGGAAGGCTACTTCGGCGACACGAGCCGGATGTTCATCGTCGGCGAAGGGTCGATCCTCGCGAAGCGCCTCGTGCAGACCACCTACGAATGCATGTGGCTCGGCATCGACCAGGTCAAGCCGGGCGCGCATCTCGGCGACATCGGCCACGCGATCCAGAAGCACGCGGAAGCGCAGGGCTACAGCGTCGTGCGCGAATACTGCGGCCACGGCATCGGCACGGTGTTCCACGAGGATCCGCAGGTCGTCCACTACGGCCGCCCGGGCACCGGCGTCGAACTGAAGCCGGGCATGATCTTCACGATCGAGCCGATGATCAACGCCGGCAAGCGCGACATCCGCACGATGCCCGACCAGTGGACCGTCAAGACCCGCGACCGCA
Source organism: Burkholderia sp. SRS-46 (assembly GCF_004343775.1). Lineage (GTDB taxonomy): Bacteria > Pseudomonadota > Gammaproteobacteria > Burkholderiales > Burkholderiaceae > Burkholderia. The sequence continues at coordinate 212,232 of NZ_PTXL01000008.1, forward strand.
GCCTGTCCGCGCAGTGGGAGCACACCGTGCTCGTCACCGACACCGGCTACGACGTGCTGACCGTGTCCGCGGGCTCGCCGGCCCGCCCGGTGTTCGCCCATCCGGCCCCGGCGGTCTGAGCGCCGCCGCGCCTGCCCGCCCGCACCTGAGCCGCCGCCCATGAGCGCCCACGCCGCCCCCTCGACCGAAGCGCTCTCGCGGCGCGCCGAATTCAAGGCCGCCAAGGCCGACCTGCTCGCGCGCTTTCGCAGCGCGACCAACGTCGCGTCGCTGATGCACGCGCTGTCGAAGGTCACCGACGACGCGCTGCGGTGCATCTGGGACGACTGCGGGCTGCCCGCGACCCTCGCGCTGGTCGCCGTCGGCGGCTACGGGCGCGGCGAGCTCGCGCCCTATTCCGACGTCGATATCCTCGTGCTGCTGCCCGACGGACATGACGCGGCGCTCGACGCCCGCATCGAGCGCTTCATCGGCATGGCCTGGGATCTCGGCCTCGAGATCGGCAGCAGCGTGCGCACGGTCGAGCAGTGCATCGAGGAGGCGTCGCAGGACGTCACGGTGCAGACTTCCCTGCTGGAAGCGCGCCGCATCGTCGGCAGCACGGCGCTGTTCGAGCGCTTCACGGTGCGCTACCACGAGGCGCTCGACGCCCGCGCGTTCTTCACCGCGAAGGTGCTCGAGATGCGCCAGCGCCACGCGAAAAGCCAGGACACGCCGTACAGCCTCGAGCCGAACGTGAAGGAAAGCCCCGGCGGGCTGCGCGACCTGCAGACGATCCTGTGGATCGCCCGCGCGGCCGGGTTCGGCAGCAGCTGGCGCGAGCTCGACACGCGCGGCCTGATCACCGAGCGCGAGGCACGCGAGCTGCGCCGCAACGAAGGCTTCCTGAAAACGCTGCGCGCGCGGCTGCACGTGATCGCCGGGCGCCGCCAGGACATGCTCGTGTTCGACCTGCAGACCCAGGCGGCGGAAAGCTTCGGCTACCGGCCGACGCCGGCCAAGCGCGCGAGCGAGCAGCTGATGCGGCGCTATTACTGGGCCGCGAAGGCCGTCACCCAGCTCGCGACGATCCTGATCCAGAACATCGAGGCGCAGCTGTTCCCCGCGACGAGCGGCATCACCCGCGTGCTGTCGCCCGACCGCTTCGTCGAGAAGCAGGGGATGCTCGAGATCGTCGACGACAGCGTGTTCGAGCGGCATCCGGACGCGATCCTCGAGGCGTTCCTGCTCTACGAGACGACGCGCGGCGTGAAGGGCCTGTCCGCGCGCACGCTGCGGGCGCTGTACAACTCGCGCGAGATCATGAACAACGTGTGGCGCCGCGATCCGCAGAACCGCCGCACGTTCATGCAGATCCTGCAGCAGCCCGAAGGCATCACGCACGCATTCCGGCTGATGAACCAGACGAGCGTGCTGGGCCGCTACCTGCTGAACTTCCGCCGCATCGTCGGGCAGATGCAGCACGACCTGTACCACGTGTACACGGTCGACCAGCACATCCTGATGGTGCTGCGCAACATCCGCCGCTTCGCGGTCGCCGAGCATGCGCACGAGTATCCGTTCTGCAGCCAGCTGATCGGCAACTTCGAGCGGCCGTGGGTGCTGTACGTCGCGGCGCTGTTCCACGACATCGCGAAGGGCCGCGGCGGCGACCACTCGACCCTCGGCATGGCCGACGCGCGGCGCTTCTCCCGCGAGCACGGCATCGCCGGCGACGACGCGGCGCTGATCGTCTGGCTGGTCCAGCATCACCTGACGATGAGCCAGGTCGCGCAGAAGCAGGACACGAGCGACCCGGAAGTGATCAAGCGCTTCGCCGACCTCGTCGGCAGCGAGCGCCGGCTGACCGCGCTCTACCTGCTGACGGTCGCCGACATCCGCGGCACCAGCCCGAAGGTGTGGAACACGTGGAAAGGCAAGCTGCTCGAGGATCTGTACCGCGCGACGCTCGCGGTGCTCGGCGGCGCCCAGCCCGACGCGCACTCCGAGCTGAAGTCGCGCCAGGAGGAAGCGCTCGCGCTGCTGCGCCTCGAGACCGTGCCCACCGACGCGCACCGCGCGCTGTGGGACCAGCTCGACGTCGGCTTCTTCCTGCGCCATGACGCCGCCGATATCGCGTGGCAGACCCGCGTGCTGTACCGGCACGTGAACGCCGAGACCGCGATCGTCCGCGCGCGGCCGTCGCCGGTCGGCGATGCGCTGCAGGTGCTCGTCTACGTGAAGGATCGCGCTGACCTGTTCGCGGGCATCTGCGCGTATTTCGACCGCAACGGGCTGTCGGTGCTCGACGCGCGCGTCAGCACGACGCGGCACGGCTATGCGCTCGACAACTTCATCGTCACGCAGACCGAGCGCGACGTGCAGTACCGCGACATCGCCAACCTGGTCGAGCAGCAGCTCGCGATGCGCCTCGCCGAGTCCGCGCCGCTGCCCGAGCCTTCCAAGGGCCGGCTGTCGCGGCTGTCGCGCACGTTCCCGATCACGCCGCGCGTCGACCTGCGGGCCGACGAGCGCGGCCAGTACTACATCCTGTCCGTGTCCGCCAACGACCGGCCGGGCCTTCTTTATTCGATCGCGCGCGTGCTGGCCGAGCACCGGGTCGGCGTCCATGCGGCGCGGATCAACACGCTCGGCGAACGCGTCGAGGACATCTTCCTGCTCGATGGTGCCGGCCTGTCCGACAACCGTCTGCAGATCCAGGTGGAAACCGAGCTGCTGCGCGCGATCGCAGTCTGAAACAATCTGAGTCAGAAAGTATCCCAGCGTTTATGCGCACCAAATTGACCGTCAAGAATCCGCGGCCGGCGTCGCCGACCCGCGCCCCCGTCCGTTCCGGCAGCCTCGTCGCCCGCAAGCCGGTGCGCGCCGCTGCACCGGATGCGGCCGCCAAGCCGGCCCGCCCGAAGAAGGCGCCCGCGCCGGCAGCCGCCGGCGAGCGTGCATTCAAGCCGCGCGCCGCCGGCGGCGCGGACCGCCCAGGCGCGGATCGCGCGCCGGCGAAGCGTCCGCCGCGTGACGGCAGCACCGAGCGGAGCTATCGCGGCGGCGATACGAAACCCGTCGGCCGCACCGAACGCGGCGCGGGCCGCCCGGGCGAAGGCCGCCCGTATCGCAGCGCGGAAGGCAAGCCCGTGGCGCGCGGCGAGCGTGGCGAATCGCGCCCGTATCGCGACAAGGATGCGAAGCCCATGGGTCGCACCGAACGCGGCGAAGGCCGCCCGTATCGCAGTGCAGAGGGCAAGCCCGCTGCACGCGGCGAGCGCGGAGAACGCAGCGAATCGCGCCCGTATCGCGACAGGGATGCGAAACCCGCTGGTCGCACCGAACGCGGCGAAGGCCGCCCGTATCGCAGTGCAGAGGGCAAGCCCGCTGCACGTGGCGAGCGCGGAGAACGCAGCGAATCGCGCCCGTATCGCGACAGGGATGCGAAACCCGCCGGTCGCACCGAGCGTGGCGAAGGCCGCCCGTATCGCAGCGCAGAGGGCAAGCCCGCAGCACGCGGCGAGCGCAGTGAGCGCGGCGAATCGCGCCCGTATCGGAGCGCGGACGGCAAACCCGCAGGCGAGCGCCGTGGCGCGGACGGCAAATTCAGCCGCGGCAATCCCGATGCCCGCCCCGCACGCCGCAGCGACGACGATGCTCGGCCGCGCCGCGCGAGTGCCGGCGCCGAAGGCAAGCGCCCGCCCTATCGCGACGCAACGGGCAGCGAAGGCGCGAAGCGCGGCTTCGGCGAGCGCCGCACGTCCTCCGACCGCCCTGCCCGCGCGCCGCGCGACGGCGAACGCACTGCACGACGCGCAGACGCCCCTGCCAAGCCCCGCGGCGCCGAGCGGCCGTCGTCCGGCGCGGGCTTCAAGGCCGCGCAACCGGTGAAGCGCCGCGCGGCCGACGTCGATTACGGCGACGAATCGGGCCTGATGCGCCTGTCGAAGCGGATGTCGGAACTGGGCCTGTGCTCGCGCCGCGAAGCCGACGAATGGATCGAGAAAGGCTGGGTGCTGGTCGACGGCGAGCGCATCGACACGCTCGGCACCAAGGTGCGTGCCGACCAGCGCATCGAGATCGACGAACGCGCGAGTGCGGCGCAGGCGGCGCAGGTGACGATCCTGCTGCACAAGCCGGTCGGCTATGTGTCGGGCCAGGCGGAGGACGGCTACGAGCCCGCGGCCGTGCTGATCACGCGCGAGAACCGCTGGAGCGGCGATCGCACGCCGCTGCGCTTCTCGCCGCAGCATCTGCACACGCTCGCGCCGGCCGGGCGGCTCGACATCGATTCGACCGGGCTGCTCGTGCTGACGCAGAACGGCCGGATCGCGAAGCAGCTGATCGGCGAGCAATCGGACATCGACAAGGAATACCTCGTGCGCGTGCGCTTCGGCGAGCGCCTGCTCGACATCGACCAGCACTTCCCCGCGGAATCGCTCGCGAAGCTGCGGCATGGCCTCGAGCTCGACGGCGTCCCGCTGAAGCCCGCGATGGTCAGCTGGCAGAACGGCGAACAGCTGCGCTTCGTGCTGCGCGAAGGCAAGAAGCGCCAGATCCGCCGCATGTGCGAGCTGGTCGGCCTCGAGGTGATCGGCCTCAAGCGCGTGCGGATGGGCCGCGTGATGCTGGGCGCGCTGCCGCAGGGGCAGTGGCGCTATCTCTCGGCCGACGAGACGTTCTGATGGCGTGGCGGCCACGGTGCCGCCCGCCTCGACAGTCGTAAAAAAGCCCGCGTAAGCGGGCTTTTCTCATTCCGGCGCGCAAGCCGCACGCCATCGGCTCAGTCAGTCGTCCGCCGCATCGAGCCCCGGGAACAGCACCTCGGTGAAGCCGAAGCGCGTGAAATCGGTGATCCGCATCGGATACAGCTTGCCGATCAGGTGGTCGTATTCGTGCTGGACCACCCGCGCGTGGAACCCTTCGGCGACGCGGTCGATCCGCTCGCCGAACTGGTCGAAGCCGCTGTAGCGCACCTTCGCGTAGCGGCTGACGACGCCGCGCATGCCCGGCACCGACAGGCAGCCTTCCCAGCCCTCTTCCATGTCCGGCGGCATGTACTCGAGCTTCGGGTTGATCAGCACCGTCTCCGGCACGGGCGGCGCTTCCGGATAACGGTTGTTGTTGCCGAAGCCGAAGATGATGAGCTGCAGGCCGACGCCGATCTGGGGCGCGGCCAGCCCGGCGCCGTTCGCGTGATGCATCGTCTCGAACATGTCCGCGACCAGCTCGTGCAGCGCCGGCGTGTCGAACTGCTCGACCGGCTTGGCAATTTCGAGCAGGCGCGGGTCACCCATCTTCAGAATCTCGCGAATCATGGCGCGTGGCCCTCCAGGAGTTGGTGCAAACCGTCTTCGTCCAGCACGGGGATGCCGAGTTCCTCGGCCTTCGCGAGCTTGCTGCCCGCCTCCGCCCCCGCGACGACGTAATCCGTCTTCTTCGACACCGAGCCCGCGACTTTCGCGCCGGCCGCCTCGAGCATTTCCTTCGCGGCCTCGCGCGTGAGCGTCGGCAGCGTGCCGGTCAGCACGACGGTCTTGCCGGCGAGCGCGCCCTGCGGCGCCTTCGGCGCGGGCGGCCCTTCGGCCCACGTCACCTTGCCGGGCGCGCGAAGCTGCTCGATCACGGTGCGATTGTGCTCTTCGGCAAAGAACTGGTGGAGCGATTCGGCGACGACCGGTCCGACGTCATTGACTTCGAGCAGCGCCTCGAGCGACGCGTCCATGATCGGATCGAGCGAGCCGAAGTGCTTCGCGAGATCCTTCGCGGTCGATTCGCCGACATGGCGGATGCCGAGCGCGTAGATGAAGCGCGCGAGCGTCGTGTGCTTGGCCTTCTCGAGCGAATCGAGCAGGTTCTGCGCGGACTTCTCGGCGAACCGGTCGAGCTCGGCGAGCGTCGCGAAGCCGAGGTTGAACAGGTCGGCCGGCGTGCGCACGAGGTTCTGCTCGACCAGCTGGTCGATGATCTTCTCGCCGAGGCCGTCGATGTCGAGCGCGCGCCGCTGCGCGAAATGCCACAGCGCCTGCTTGCGCTGCGCCGGGCAGAACAGGCCGCCCGTGCAGCGCGCGATCGCCTCGTCCGGCAGCCGCTCGATCCGCGAGCCGCACACCGGGCATTCGGTCGGCATCACGAATTCGGGCGCGTGTTCGGGCCGCCGGTCGAGTATCGCGCCGACCACCTCGGGGATCACGTCGCCCGCGCGCCGCACGATCACCGTGTCGCCGATGCGGATGTCCTTGCGCCGCACCTCGTCTTCGTTGTGCAGCGTCGCGTTGGTCACGGTCGCGCCGCCGACGAACACGGGCTCGAGCCGCGCGACCGGCGTGATCGCGCCGGTGCGGCCGACCTGCACGTCGATCGCGACGAGCGTCGTGAGCGCCTCCTGCGCGGGGAACTTGTGCGCCAGCGCGAAGCGCGGCGCGCGCGACACGAAACCGAGCCGCTCCTGTTCGTCGCGGCGGTTCACCTTGTAGACGACGCCATCGATGTCATACGGCAGCGACTCGCGCTGCTCGCCGACCTTGCGGAAGAATCCGAGCAGCCCGTCCGCGCCGCGCACGACTGCCCGCTCGCGGTTCACCGGCAGGCCGAGCACCTCGTACCAGTCGAGCAGCGCGCTGTGGGTATCGGGCATCGCCGCGCCTTCGAGCACGCCGATCCCGTACGCGAAGAAAGAAAGCGGGCGTTGCGCGGTGATCTTCGAATCGAGCTGGCGCAGGCTGCCGGCCGCCGCATTGCGCGGGTTCGCGAACTCGCGCTGCTCCGCGGCGCGCTGGCGTTCGTTCAGGCGCTCGAAATCGCGCTTGAACATCAGCACTTCGCCGCGCACGTCGAGCATCGCAGGCACGTGGTCGCCCTTCAGCTTCAGCGGAATCGAGCGGATGGTGCGGACGTTTTCCGTCACGTCCTCGCCGGTCGTGCCGTCGCCGCGCGTCGACGCCTGCACGAACACGCCGTGCTCATAGCGCAGTGAGATCGCGAGGCCATCGAACTTGAGTTCGCACGCATATTCGACCGGTTCGGTCACGGTGCCGGCGAGATCGACGGCCTTGTCGAGCGCATCGGCGACGCGCTTGTCGAACGCGGCGATGTCCTCGTCGGCGAAGCCGTTGTTGAGCGACAGCATCGGCATCGCGTGGACGACCGGCGTAAAGCCGCTCGCGGCTTCGCCGCCGACACGCTGCGTCGGCGATTCGGGCGTCACGAGTTCGGGATGAGCCGCTTCGAGCTGCTGCAGCTCGACGAACAGCCGGTCGTATTCGGCGTCGGGCAGTTCCGGCTGGTCGAGCACGTAATAGGCGTGGTTCGCCCGCTCGAGTTGGTCGCGCAGCCACGCGGCGCGCGCGTCGGGCTGGCTGGCTGGCGGTTCGGCTTGGGTTCGGGCCATGCTGGCGGCAGATTTGTTCTGAGACAGTTTGAGACGATTGGAGATCGAATTATCTCAGTTCGCCGGGGCTTCGTGCGACCGGGGTTGCGAGTGGACGCCGTTGCCGTGCTGCTCGTTGGGGAGGGGCATCGCGCAACCGGGTTGAAGGCGGGTTGTAGGTCGCCGGCCGTCGTGACGGGCAGGGGCGCTATGACGGAGTAGCAGTCCGAAGAGGCACTTCATTGATTCCTGGATCTGGCACAACAGACTTCCGCGACTCTCATCTTCCAAAGAAGTCTATACCGCCACCCTCTACCGCAACAAATTTAACAAAAACCGTGAGAAATCCCATATTCCACCCATTAAATCAGGGTGGCAGGATTTTCCTCAATCCCAGCCCAACGAGCCTTGTCATGAAAAAATTATTGCGCATTGCCGCAAGGATATTCATCGTCTTTTTTGATTTTTATGGCGAGTCCCCCGATCATCAAAAAACATTTCATCTACGAAGACAGCATATTGACAAGCCTTGCTGCCGCAGCTGCTGCACTGCTCTCGGAGACAGCATTCTTTCGATATTTCAAGTCCAACTCCGGTTGCGCCTCGTGGACGCTCTGCTACAGGCGCAGCCCATCCGAGTCAAACAGTGTCATCCGAACAAGCGAAAAATCAACTCAGAAGTTATCAATCTATTGGATAAACATCATGACCACATCTGCAATCGCGCATCACGCTCACTACAACTCCGCAGAGATCTTCGGGGCTGCTGAACTTGGCAATATGCAAGTGCTTTCGGAAGATCAGTTGGCCAACGTGGCCGGTGCATGGAATTGGGGTGGAATGTTGATTGGGGGATGAAAGTCGGCAGTATTCACCGGACTCGGCACCGCAACAGCAGCAGCCGCTTTCGGACAACCGATCGGGATGGCGGGAATCGGAGGAATGATCCCAGGTGGCGTGACTGGCGGCCTGCAGTCAGGCATGAAGCAGTGATCTGCCGGTAGCAACACAACATCGAGGCCGATATTTCGCATACGAAAAATCGGCCTCACCTTTATCCAGAACTGCCGGACTTCGCGCTCGCACTCATGTGGCGCTTACGGCTTCACGCCAGCCAGCACACTGAACGCCACGATGAAACAAGCGGTAGTTGCAATATCAGCCACCGCTTGCCGCCATCACTGACTAAACAACCGCCGCGTCACCGGCGAACCGGCCGGAATCCCCGCCTCTTCCAGCTTCGCGTACAGCTTCATCAGCTGCTGCTCGATCGCGAGCAGCGTCGATTCCGGCAGCGGCCGGCGCGAATCGTCGACGACCCGCGCGCCGATTCGCTCGGACAGCGACTTCGCGTAATCGCACATCAGCCGGAACGGCAGGATGTCCTCTTCCGCGACCGGCACGTCGAGCACCAGCGTGATCATGTTGCCGCCCTTGTAGGTCAGGTCGTCGCGCAGGAAGTTGGTGTCGCCGAACTGCAGCATGAACACCGGATTCTGCTTCGCGTCGAGCTTGACGAAACGCGTGCCGTCGCGCGACAGCAGCAGGCCATCCTGCGATGCCACCGCCTGCACGTAGTTGGCCGACCACGGCGCGCCGTCGGACATCACGTTGATCGACAGCTGCGCGTCGCACTGCGCGGCGAAGCCGTCGAGCTCGCGCGCCATCGACACCGTTTCCATCATGTCCGGGAATTCGGGCGCGCCGTCGATCGCATCGGCGAACTGCTGCACGCCCGTCACGAATTCCGAGAACTCCAGCTCGTTCAGCGGGCCGCCGCGGTTCGCGAGCTGCGCGGCCGCGCGCAACTCCTCGTAGCGCACGCCGTTCTGCAGCAGCTCCCAGTGGCCGCCTTCCGGCTTGCCTTCGATATGGACCGGCTTGCTGCCCGCGCGGCGCAGACGCTGCGCGGCCGGCAGGATCTTGTCGCCCGGCAGCGGCGACGCGAGGCGGATCGGCACGATGCAGTCGATCCGGCGGTCGACGACCGTGGGCGGCACCGCGGAAATCGTCGTCGCGGCCGGCAGCACCGGCTCGACCGGCTCAACCGGCCCGCGCGCGCCGCTTTCCTCGACCGCTTCCTCCGCCGGCAGGTCGACCGAGGTCGCCTCGGCCTGCAGGTCCGCCGGCATGTCGGCCGGCGCCGCGCCGCCGAAGGTCGGCTCGACGCGCGCGGCCTCAGCCGCCGCGGCGGCACCCACCGCGGCCTCGGGGGCCGGCGCCGCCGCCTCGCGACGGGCCGGCTGACGCACCGGCTCGATGAACGGCAGCTCATCGTCGCGCTCGGGGCGGCTCATCGCATCCGCCGTTTCCTGCGGCATCGGACGCGGCATCCTGCGCCGCACCTTCGCGCCCTGCCACGCGTTGTAGACCACGACGCCGCCCACCACGACCGCGCCCGCGCCGATCAAACCGAGTGTCAACTCGTCCATGCACGCTCCATCAGCAATTCTTTTTCATTGGACCCACGGGCGGGCGCCAGTGCGCCGCGCGCCCGCAAGCCTGTTTCGTCAAACGTTCAATTCTGGGCAAAACCCGCGGCGGTTTCCATGTCCACCGCGACGATCCGCGACACGCCCTGCTCCTGCATCGTCACGCCGATCAGCTGCTGCGCCATCTCCATCGCGATCTTGTTGTGCGAGATGAACAGGAACTGCGTCTTGTCCGACATCGCGCGCACGAGGTTCGCGAAACGCTCGGTGTTCGCGTCGTCCAGCGGCGCGTCGACCTCGTCCAGCAGACAGAACGGCGCCGGGTTCAACTGGAACATCGCGAACACCAGCGCGGTCGCGGTCAGCGCCTTCTCGCCGCCGGACAGCAGGTGAATCGTCGCGTTCTTCTTGCCGGGCGGCTGCGCCATCACCTGCACGCCGGCATCGAGAATCTCGTCGCCCGTCATGATCAGCTTCGCCTGGCCGCCGCCGAACAGGCGCGGGAACAGGTCGCTGAAGTGACGGTTGACCTCGTCGAAGGTTCCCTGCAGCAGCGTGCGGGTTTCCTGGTCGATCTTGTGGATCGCGTCCTCGAGCGTCGTGATCGCGTCGGTCAGGTCGGCCGATTGCGCGTCGAGGAACACCTTGCGCTCGCTCGCGGCCTTCAGCTCGTCGAGCGCCGCCATGTTCACGGGGCCGAGCGCGTTGATCGCGTTGTTGATCCGCGTCACCTCGCCCTGCAGGTACGACGGCTTCAGGTCCGGCGTCAGCTTCTCGCGCAGCGCGGCCTCGTCGACCTCGGCCGTCGCGAGCTGCTCGGCGAACTGCTCGACCGACAGGCGCGCGGCCTGCTCCTTGAGCTGCAATTCGGTGATGCGGTCGCGCAGCGGCTGCAGCGAACGCTCGGCGACCAGACGCTGCTCGTCCGACGCGCGCAACTTCGCGGTCAGGTCGTCGAGCTCGATGCGCGCGGCCTGCAGCGCCTCTTCCTTCACCGCGCGGATCTCGAGCGCGTCCTGCAGGCCCGTGTGCGCGGTCTGCTCGTTGATCGTCTCGAGCTCGGCGCGCGCGTCTTCCAACGATGCGGCAACGCGCTCGCTCTGCTCGTGCGCGACCTGGATGCTGCGCTTCAGCTCGTCGATCCGGGTAGCCGCGTTGCGCGCGGCGAAGCGCGCGTCGTTCGCGCCGCGCTCCAGATCCCGCGCTTCCTGGCGCGCCTGCGACAGCGATTCGTCGAGCCCCTCGAACGCAAGCTGGTTGTCCTCGAAGCGCGCCTGCAGTTCGGCGAGCTCGCCGTCGAAGCGCTCGAAATTCGCTTCCGATTCCGCGCGCAGCGCACGCTGCTCCTCGATCTGCGCGCCGATCTCCTCGAGCTCCTCGCGGATCTGCGTGCTGCGCTGCGTGTAGCGCTCGTGCGCCTGCGCGAGCTTCAGCACGTCCATCTGCAGCGCGTGCACGCGCTGCGTCGCGCGTTCGGCCTGCGCCCGCACGTCGCCGAGCGCCTGCGTGGCCTGCGTGTGCGCGGCTTCGGCCCGCACGGCGGCCGTCCGCGCGTCGTCGGCGAGCAGCGCCTGCGCGCGCACCTGGCGCGTCAGGTTCTCGATTTCCTGCTGGCGGGCCAGCATGCCGGCCTGCTCCGAATCGGCCGCGTACAGCTGCACGCCGACCCGCGTGACGATGTGGCCGGCCTTCACGACGAACGCGCCGCCTGCGGGCAGCTGCGTGCGGGTCGCGAGCGCCTGCGCGATGTCGTCCGCGACGTACACGTTGCCGAGCCAGTCGTTCAGCACCGCGCGGATGCCCGCGTCGTCGATGCGCACGAGCGACAGCACCGGGCGCAGCCCGGCCGCCGGTGCCGGCGGCTCGCCGGCTGCCGGCGGCGCGTAGAACGCGAGCTTCGCGGGCGGCGCATCGGTCGCGAACGCCTTCACCCAGTCGAGATTCGACACTTCGAGCGCGGCGAGACGCTCGCGCAGCACGGCCTCCAGTGCGGCTTCCCAGCCCGGCTCGACGTGCAGCTTCTTCCACAGGCGCGGCAGCGCGCCGAGCTCGTGCTTGTCGAGCCACGGCTGCACCTTGCCCTCGGTCTGCACGTTCTCCTGCAACTGCTTGAGCGCGGCGAGGCGCGCCTCGAGCTGGTGGATCTGCGTGCTTTCGGCCTGCACGCGCTCGTGCGCGGCGCGGCGCTCGGCGTCGAGGCGCGGCACCGTCTCCTGCGCGTCCGCGAGGCGCGCCTGCGCCTCGGCGAGGATTTCTTCCTGCTCGGCAAGCTGCATGCGCAGCTCCTCGAGCTGCGCCTCATCCGGCACGTCGAGGCCGCCGGCCTCCGCCTTCAGGCGCTCGTGACGCTGCTGGAGCTGCTGCAGCTGCTGGTCGGCGTTGCGCTGGTGCGCCGCCTCGAGCTTCAGCGACTGCTCGGTCTGCGCGATCCGCCCGCGCTCGTCGTTGAGCTGCGCCTGCGCGTCGCGCCACTTCGCCTCGAGCGCCGGCAGCGCGTCGTGCTTCGACGCGGCGCTGTCCTCGGCGAGCGCGGCCTTCTCGTCGGCCATCGCACGCGCCTCTTCGGCTTCCTCGAGCTCGTCCTGCGCCTTCTCGGCCTGCGCGCGCCACTGCTCGCGCTGCGCGTTGAGCGCGGCGATCTGTGCCTGCACGCGGTTGCGCGATTCGACGATGAACTTGATCTCGGCCTCGAGCCGGCTGACCTCGGCGTTCGCTTCATAGAGCGAGCCCTGCGCGCCCTGCATCGCGTCGCTCGCCGCGTAGTGCGCGACGCGCAGCGTCTCGAGCTGCGACTCGACCTCGCGCAGCCGGGCCGTCTGCGCCTCGAGGTCGATCTGCGCCTGTTCGATCGCGCGCTGCTGCTTCTGCTGCTCGCCGGCGGCCTCGTTCTTGCGCAGCAGCCACAGCAGGCGCTGCTTCTCTTCGCCGTCGGCAACGAGTTCCTTGTACCGGGTCGCGACGACCGCCTGCCCCTCGAGCTTCTCGAGGTTCGACGACAGCTCGCGGACGATGTCCTCGACGCGGGTCAGGTTCTCGCGCGTGTCGTGCAGCCGGTTCTCGGTCTCGCGGCGGCGCTCCTTGTACTTCGACACGCCCGCGGCTTCCTCGAGGAACACGCGCAGCTCTTCGGGCTTCGCCTCGATGATCCGCGCGATCATGCCCTGCCCGATGATCGCGTATGCACGCGGCCCGAGGCCGGTGCCGAGGAAGATGTCCTGGATGTCGCGGCGGCGCGCCGGCAGGTTGTTGATGTAGTAGCTCGACGTGCCGTCGCGCGTCAGCACGCGCTTCACGGCGATCTCGCCGTACTGGCCCCACTGGCCGGCCGCGCGGCCGTCGGAGTTGTCGAAGATCAGTTCGACGCTCGCCCGGCTGCCGGGCTTGCGGGCGGTCGAGCCGTTGAAGATCACGTCCTGCATCGATTCACCGCGCAGCTCGGAGGCGCGCGACTCGCCGAGCACCCAGCGCACGGCGTCGATGATGTTGGACTTGCCGCAACCGTTCGGGCCCACGACGCCGACGAGCTGGCCCGGGACCTGGAAATGCGTGGGATCGACGAAGGATTTGAAGCCAGCGAGTTTGATCGAGCTCAGACGCACGGCGGTATCGGATGTGAAGAATAGGTGAAACGGACGACGACACGCCGCGCCGGACCAGCCGGCCCTTGCGCGCGGCGCGCCTCGGAATTCAAAAGCGGGGCCGCGCGCATCAGCGTTGGGCCCCGCAAACGGTACCCATCATACCATCGCGCGCGCACCGTCCCGGCCGTCACCGGGTTTGTCGGGTGCCGGCGCCGAGCGGTGGACCCGGCTCGACAGCAGCGTCGCGAGCACGATGCACGCGCCGCCCGCCCATTCCCGCGCGCTTGGCAATTCGTTCGCGAACACCCATGCGGACAGCGCGGTGATCACGATCTCGAACAGCATGATGATCGACGCGCGGTTCGCGGGCACGCGGGCGAGCCCGTACTGGACGAGCAGGTTGTTCGACGCCATCGTCACGCCGATGCCGACGACGATCAGCGCGACGACGCCGAGATTGCCGCCCGCCGGCACGGCCGGCAGCCCCTCGAACAGCGCGGCGATCGCGCCGAACACCGCCGCGCCGCCGAACAGCGTCGCGGTGCGCATCTCGGCGCGCATGTCGGGCAGCTCGCGGCTTGCCTTGATCACCAGCACGTTGCTCATCGCGAAGCTCAGCCCGGCCGCGAGCCCCGCCCACTCGGCCGGATTGGCCGGCAGCGGCACGCCGAGCTTCGGCGACCACAGCATCAGCATCGCGCCGCCGATCGACAGCGCCGCCAGGCCCGCGCCCGCCCAGGTGAGGCGCTCGCGCAGCAGGAAGTGCGCATAGACGGCGGTCCACGCGGGGGTCAGATAGAACAGCAGCATCACGCGCAGCACTTCGCCATGGATCGTGCCCCAGACGAAACCGAGGTTCGTCACGCCGGCTGTCACCGCGATCCCCGGCAGCACCCAGTGCCAGCGCAACGTCGCGATCGTGCTGCGCCTCGCGACGATCACGAACAGGAACGCGACGACGCTCGTCAGCGCGCTCGCCGCGGTGCCCGTCATGCCGAGCGACGCGAGGATCCGCAGCGGATACCAGATCAGGCCCCATACCGATGCGCCGATCAGGATCGCCAGCGTCGGCAGGCTGCCGCGTACAGCATTGTTCATCTTGTTCGATACCCTTTTCTTTCGTTGCCCGGCCGGCATTGCAGCCCGCCGTGACCGCATTCCGTCACGCTATAATTGTCGGCTGCGAAACGCGCTGCCGATACCGGCGGCGGCGCTTCGCAGCCGCGCGGCGCGCCCGCCGCCCTTTTCGCTCCAACCGGCCGCGATGGCCGCTTCGCCCGTGAATCCTCGACTCGACTCGCTCCAGCCCTATCCCTTCGAAAAGCTGCGCGCCCTGTTCAAGGACGTGACGCCCGCCGCCAGCCTGAAACCGATCAGCTTCGGCATCGGCGAGCCCAAGCACCCGACCCCGGCACTGATCCGCGACGCCGCGGTGGCCGCGCTCGACGGCCTCGCCGCCTACCCGGCCACGGCCGGCTCGGACGCGCTGCGCACGTCGATCGCGCGCTGGCTCGAGCGCCGCTACGGGCTGCCGGCGATCGATCCGGCGACGCAGGTACTGCCCGCATCCGGTTCGCGCGAGGCGCTGTTCTCGCTCGCGCAGACGGTGATCGACGCAAGCCGTGCCGACAGCGGCGAGAAAGCGATCGTACTCTGTCCGAATCCTTTCTATCAAATTTACGAAGGCGCGGCGCTGCTGGCGGGCGCCGAGCCGTACTTCGCGAACAGCGACCCGGCCCGCAACTACGCGTGCGACTACGCCGCCGTGCCGGACGACGTGTGGGCGCGCACCCAGCTGCTGTTCGTCTGCTCGCCCGGCAACCCGACCGGCGCGGTGCTCACGCTCGACGACTGGCGCGAGCTGTTCGCGCTGTCGGATCGCCACGGCTTCGTGATCGCGTCCGACGAATGCTACTCGGAGATCTACTTCGACGAAGCCAATCCACCGCTCGGCGGGCTCGAGGCCGCGCACCGCCTCGGCCGTGGCTTCGAGCGGCTCGTGATGCTGTCGAGCCTGTCGAAGCGCTCGAACGTGCCGGGCATGCGCTCGGGCTTCGTCGCGGGCGACCCGGCGCTGCTCAAGCAGTTCCTGCTGTACCGCACCTACCACGGCGCGGCGCTGTCGCCCGTCTGGCAGCACGCGAGCATCGCCGCGTGGAACGACGAGGCGCACGTGCGCGAGAACCGCGCGCTGTACCTGCAGAAGTTCGACACCGTGACGCCGATGCTCGCCGACGTGATCGACGTCAAGCTGCCCGACGCCGCGTTCTACCTGTGGGCCAACGTGGCGCGCACCGGCCTGTCGGACACCGAGTTCGCCCGCCGCCTGTACGCCGACTATAATGTGACGGTTCTGCCCGGCTCGTACCTGGCGCGCGACGCGCACGGCACCAACCCGGGCCGCGATTTCATCCGGATCGCGCTCGTCGCGGGCACCCCCGAATGCGTCGAGGGCGCGCAACGCATCGTCGATTTCTGCCGCAACCTCGCGCGGTAATCGTCCATCCCGATCAATTCCATCTCTCCTGCGAAAACGAACATGTCGCAACAACTTCAGCAAATCATCGATACCGCCTGGGAAAACCGCGCCGAGCTGTCGCCGAAGGCCGCGCCCGCCGACGTCCGCGAAGCCGTCGCGCACGCGCTCGAGCAGCTCGACAAGGGTGCGCTGCGCGTCGCCGAGAAGATCGACGGCGACTGGACCGTGCACCAGTGGCTGAAGAAGGCCGTGCTGCTGTCGTTCCGCCTGGAGGACAACGTGCCGATGCCGGCCGGCGGCTACTCGCAGTTCTACGACAAGGTCCCGTCGAAGTTCGCGAACTACACGGCTGAAGATTTCGCCGCGGGCGGCTTCCGTGTCGTGCCGCCCGCGATCGCGCGCCGCGGCTCGTTCATCGCGAAGAACGTCGTGCTGATGCCGTCGTACACGAACATCGGCGCGTACGTCGACGAAGGCACGATGGTCGACACGTGGGCCACGGTCGGCTCGTGCGCGCAGATCGGCAAGAACGTGCACCTGTCGGGCGGCGTCGGCATCGGCGGCGTGCTCGAGCCGCTGCAGGCGAACCCGGTCATCATCGAGGACAACTGCTTCATCGGCGCGCGCTCGGAAGTCGTCGAAGGCGTGATCGTCGAGGAGAACTCGGTGATCTCGATGGGCGTGTACCTCGGCCAGAGCACCAAGATCTACGATCGCGAAACCGGCGAAATCAGCTACGGCCGCATCCCGGCCGGCTCGGTCGTCGTCGCGGGCAACCTGCCGTCGAAGGACGGCTCGCACAGCCTGTACTGCGCGGTGATCGTCAAGAAGGTCGACGCGAAGACCCGCGCGAAGGTCGGCCTGAACGAGCTGCTGCGAGGCGACTGATGGCGAAGCCGCCCACCGTGGTCGTCTACGGCATTCCGAACTGCGACACCGTGAAGAAGGCCCGCGTGTGGCTCGACGACCACGGCGTCGAATTCGAGTTTCACGACTTCAAGAAGGCCGGCGTCAGCGCGCCGCTGATCGAAGACTGGCTGAAGGACGTGTCGCTCGATGCGCTCGTGAACAAGCGCGGCACCACGTGGCGCGGCCTGGACGACGGCATGAAGGCCGCCGCCGATACGCAGGCCGGCGCGGTCGCGCTGATGATCCACAAGCCGTCGGTCATCAAGCGCCCGGTGCTCGTCGTCAATGGCCGCGTGAAATCGCTCGGCTTCGCGGCCGACCAGTACGCGGCGCTGTTCGCCGCCTAGGGCCTGCGCTGCGCTGCACGGCGCCCGAAGTCATCGCTGCCGGCCACCGCGCCGGCATTTTTTATCGAAAGTGGTCCGAACCATGTCCGCCACCCTAGCCCTTACCGAACAGCTGATCGCCCGCGCGTCCGTCACGCCCGACGACCAGCATTGCCAGCAGATCATGACCGAGCGCCTCGCCGCGCTCGGCTTCGAATGCGAGACCATCGCGTCGCACGGCGTGACCAACCTGTGGGCCGTCAAGCGCGGCACCGACGGCCGCGACGGCAAGCTGCTCGCGTTCGCGGGCCACACCGACGTCGTGCCGACCGGCCCGCTCGAGCAGTGGACGTCGCCGCCGTTCGTGCCCGCGCACCGCGACGGCAAGCTGTACGGCCGCGGCGCGGCCGACATGAAGACCTCGCTCGCCGGCTTCGTCGTCGCGGCCGAGGAATTCGTCGCCGCGCACCCCGGCCACCGCGGCTCGATCGCCATGCTGATCACGAGCGACGAGGAAGGCCCGGCGACCGACGGCACCGTCAAGGTCGTCGAGCTGCTCGAAGCACGCGGCGAGCGCCTCGACTACTGCATCGTCGGCGAGCCGACCTCCACCGCCGAGCTCGGCGACGTCGTGAAGAACGGCCGCCGCGGCTCGATGTCGGGCACGCTGATCGTCAAGGGCGTACAGGGCCACATCGCGTACCCGCACCTCGCGAAGAACCCGATCCACCTGCTCGCGCCGGCGCTCGCCGAGCTCGCCGCCGAGCAGTGGGACGCAGGCAACGAATACTTCCCGCCGACCACCTGGCAGGTGTCGAACCTGCATTCGGGCACGGGCGCGACCAACGTGATCCCCGGCCACGCCGACCTGATGTTCAACTTCCGCTTCTCGACGGCGAGCACGGTCGAAGGCCTGCAGGCGCGCGTGCATGCGATCCTCGACAAGCACGGGCTCGACTACACGCTGAACTGGTCGGTGAGCGGCCTGCCGTTCCTGACGCCGCGCGGCGACCTGTCGAACGCGCTGGAGAACGCGATCCGCGCGGAGACGGGCCTCACCACCGAACTGTCGACCACTGGCGGCACGTCGGACGGCCGCTTCATCGCGCGCATCTGCCCGCAGGTGATCGAGTTCGGCCCGCCGAACGGCAGCATCCACAAGATCGACGAGCACATCGAAGTCCGCTTCGTCGATCCGCTGAAGAACGTGTACCGACGCGTACTCGAACAACTGATTGCCTGACGGAGCCCTGCATGACGACACCTTTTGCAACAGTCCGCGACCTGCTGCGCTACGCGGTCACGCGCTTCTCGAAGGCGAAGCTCGCGTTCGGCCACGGCTCGGACAATGCCTACGACGAAGCGGCCTACCTCGTGCTGCGCACGCTCGATCTGCCGCTCGACACGCTCGAGCCGTTCCTCGACGCGCGCCTGCTTCCGGATGAAATCGACGCCGTGCTCGCCGTGATCGAACGGCGCGCGACCGAACGCGTGCCGGCCGCCTATCTCACGCACGAAGCGTGGATGCACGGCCACCGCTTCTACGTCGACGAGCGCGTGATCGTGCCGCGCTCGTTCATCGGCGAGCTGCTCGACGACGGCCTGCAGCCGTACGTCGCCGACCCCGAGCAAGTGGGCGCGGTGCTCGAGCTGTGCACCGGTTCCGGCTGCCTCGCGATCCTCGCGGCGAGCGCGTTCCCGAACGCCGAGATCGACGCGGTCGACCTGTCGGACAAGGCGCTCGAAGTCGCGGAAATCAACGTGCGCGACTACGGCCTCGAAGACCGCATCGCGCTGCACCGCGGCGACCTCTACGCGCCGCTGCCGCTGTTCCGCTCGACCGAGCCGGGCGCGCGCTACGACGTGATCCTGACGAACCCGCCGTACGTGAACGCCGCATCGATGGCCGCGCTGCCGCCGGAATACCGGCACGAGCCCGAGATGGCGCTCGCGGGCGGCGAGGACGGCATGGACATCGTCCGCCGGATCATCGGCGAGGCGCGCGACTGGCTGCACGACGACGGCGTGCTCGTCGTCGAGATCGGCAACGAGCGCGAGCATGTCGAGGCGGCATTCGGCGGCCTCGAACTGACGTGGCTGCCGACCAGCGCCGGCGACGACAGCGTGTTCCTGATCCAGGCGTCGGACCTCCCGCAAAAAGCCTGACGACCTTGCCAGCCCGAACCGCGCGGCGCCCCGCTGCGCCGCGCGGTTCGGTAAGATGCGCGTAAGCGGCC
Source organism: Burkholderia sp. SRS-46 (assembly GCF_004343775.1). Classification (GTDB taxonomy): domain Bacteria; phylum Pseudomonadota; class Gammaproteobacteria; order Burkholderiales; family Burkholderiaceae; genus Burkholderia. Next base: position 231,547 of record NZ_PTXL01000008.1, read on the forward strand.
GCCGCGCCGCGCGACCTCAGGAGTCCGTCACGCGCCCATGACCCTCGACTGGCTACACCTTGGCACGCTCATCCTTGCCATCCACGTGCTCGGCATCGTTGCGGCAGGCCATGCCATCCTGAACACACGCACGTCGCAAGGCGCGATCGCGTGGGCGGTGTCGCTCGCCGCGATGCCCTACCTGACGCTGATCCCGTATCTGTTCCTCGGGCGCAGCAAGTTCTCCGGTTACGTCGACGCACGGCGCCACGAGGCCGCGGCGTTGCGCACGCATACGCACCCCGTGCCGTGGCACGACAGCGATTCGACCGAGGGCCCGCCCGCGGACGCGCTCGGACGCTCCGCGGTACGCGCGCTCACCCGGCTCGGCGGCATGCCGTTCCTCGCCGGCAACGCGGTGCGCACGCTCGTCAACGGCGAGGCGACGTTCGCGGCGATCCTGTCGGCGATCGACGCGGCGCGCGACTACGTGATCGTCCAGTTCTTCATCATCCGCGACGACGCGCTCGGCCAGATGCTGCGCGACACGCTGATCGCGCGCGCGGCCGCGGGCGTGCGCTGCTACGTGCTGTACGACAGCATCGGCAGCTTCGACCTGCCGCACAGCTTCGTCGACGACCTGCGCGCCGGCGGCGTCGAAGTCCATCCGTTCGCGACCAAGCGCCAGTTCGTGAACCGCTTCCAGCTCAATTTCCGCAACCACCGCAAGATCGTCGTGGTCGACGGCCATCGCGCGTTCGTCGGCGGCCACAACGTCGGCGTCGAATATCTCGGCGCGAAGCCGCGGCTGTCGCCATGGCGCGACACGCACATCGAGGTGTGCGGCCCCGCCGTCGCGAACATCCAGTACGTGTTCGCGGAAGACTGGCACTGGGCGACGCAGAAGCTGCCACCGTTCGCGCCGCCGCCCGCCGCGCTGCCCGACGCCGACATGCACTGCCTCGCGGTGCCGATGGGCCCGGCCGACCAGCAGGAAACCGGTTCGCTGTTCTTCGTCGAGACGATCAATGCGGCACGCGAGCGAGTCTGGATCACCACGCCGTATCTCGTGCCCGACGAAGCCGTGATCGCCGCGCTCAAGCTCGCGGTGATGCGCGGGGTCGACGTGCGCATCCTGATCCCGAGCCGGCGCGACCACTACGTCGTGTTCGAGGCGTCGAAGCTCTATGCGCGCGACCTGGCCGACGCCGGCGTCAAGGTGTTCCGCTACCGGCCGGGCTTCCTGCACCAGAAGGTGGTGCTGATCGACCGCAGCGCCGCCGCGATCGGCAGCGCGAATCTCGACAACCGCTCGTTCCGCCTCAACTTCGAGATCATGGTGCTGACCGTCGACCGGGCATTCGCCGACGAAGTCGAGGCGATGCTCACGGACGATTTCGCGCTGGCATACCAGGTCGATGCAGGCGAATACCGCCGCTCGCCGGCGTGGCGGCGGGTCGCGATGCACATCGCGCGGCTGTTCGCGCCGATTCTCTAGACGGCCGCGACGTCACCGGCGCGCACGCGCCGGCGCACCCCGCGTCACAGCAGCTTTTCGATGTCGGCGGCAATTTCGTCGGGCTTGGTCGACGGCGCGTAGCGCTTGACGATCCGGCCGTCGCGCGCGACCAGAAACTTCGTGAAGTTCCACTTGATCGCCTTGAGCCCGAGGATGCCCGGCGCTTCGTCGGTCAGGTAGCGGTACAGCGGATGCGCGCCATCGCCCTTCACGTCGATCTTCGCGAACATCGGGAACGTGACGCCGTAGTTGCGCTCGCAGAACGTGCCGATCTGCGCGGCGTCGCCCGGCTCCTGCTTGCCGAACTGGTTGCACGGGAACCCGAGCACGAAGAAATCGCGCGCCGCGTATTGCTCGTAAAGCTTCTGCAGGCCCGCGTACTGCGGCGTGAAGCCGCACTCGCTCGCGGTATTGACGATCAGCAGCACCTTGCCGCGATACGCGTCGAGCGACGCCGGCGCGCCGGCGAGCGTCTCCGCGCTGAATGAATACAGTGTGGACATCGTGCCCCCTCTTTCGAAATCGGATCGACCCGGAGTATAGGGCCTGCATGCGCCAATACGGCATCTGCCGGACGGCCAATGCCCCGTGTGCGGCGCGCAGTCTAGAATAGCGGTTTTGGCCAGTCATTTCCGCCGTGATCCGTTTCAATCAGTTCAGCCTAGCGCGCGGCACCAAGCCGCTGTTCGACGCGGCCTCGTTCGTGCTCAATCCTGGCGAGAAAGCCGGCCTGATCGGCGCCAACGGCGCCGGCAAGTCGACGCTGTTCGCGGTCCTGCGCGGCGAGCTGCACGCCGACGCCGGCGATTTCTCGATGCCGCCGTCGTGGCGGATCGCCCATGTGTCGCAGGAAACCCCGGCCGTCGACCGGACGGCGCTCGACTACACGCTCGACGGCGACGCCTCGCTGCGCGAGATCGAGGCGCGCATCGCCGCCGCGTCCGCCGCGCATGACGGCTCGGCCGAAGCGGACGCGCACGCGGCATTCGCCGACGCCGACGGCTACACCGCGCCGGCGCGCGCCGAGGCGCTGCTGCTCGGCCTCGGCTTCACGCTCGCGCAGACCCGCGAGTCGGTCGCGAGCTTCTCGGGCGGCTGGCGCATGCGCCTGAACCTCGCGCAGGCGCTGATGTGCCGCTCCGATCTCCTCCTGCTCGACGAACCGACCAACCACCTCGACCTCGACGCGATCGTCTGGCTCGAAGACTGGCTGCACCGCTATCCCGGCACGCTCGTCGTGATCTCGCACGACCGCGAATTCCTCGATTCGATCTGCAACGTCACGCTGCATCTGGAAAACCGCCAGGTGAAGCGCTACGGCGGCAACTACTCGCAGTTCGAAGTGCTGCGCGCGCAGCAACTGGCGCTGCAGCAAAGCGCATACGAAAAGCAGCAGAAGACGATCGAGCACCTGCAGAGCTTCGTCGACCGCTTCAAGGCCAAGGCCACCAAGGCCAAGCAGGCGCAAAGCCGGATGAAGGCGCTCGAGAAGATGGAGCTGATCGCGCCGGCGCACATCGCGTCGCCGTTCACGTTCGAATTCCGCACGCCGGACGCGGCACCCAACCCGATGATGGTGATGGAAGACGTCCGCTGCGGCTATCGTGCCGACGGCGGCGGCGAGATCCCGATCGTCGAGCGCGTGTCGCTGTCGATCCAGAACGGCCAGCGCATCGGCCTGCTCGGCGCGAACGGCCAGGGCAAGTCGACGCTGATCAAGACGCTCGCGGCGACGCTCGAGCCGCTGTCCGGGCACGTACGCGAAGGCAAGGGCCTGACGATCGGCTATTTCGCGCAGCACCAGCTGGAAACGCTGCGCGAGGACGATTCGCCGCTCGCCCACCTCGCGCGGCTCGCGCCCGACACCCGCGAGCAGGAACTGCGCGACTTCCTCGGCGGCTTCAATTTCTCGGGCGACATGGCGACGAGCCCGGTCGGCCCGTTCTCGGGCGGCGAGAAGGCGCGCCTCGCGCTCGCGCTGATCATCTGGCAGAAGCCGAACCTGCTGCTGCTCGACGAACCGACCAACCACCTCGACCTCGAGACCCGCCACGCGCTGACGATGGCGCTCGCGCAATTCGAGGGCACGCTGATCCTGGTATCGCACGATCGGCACCTGCTGCGCGCGACGACCGACCAGTTCATGCTCGTCGCGAAGCATCGGCTGCAGCCGTTCGACGGCGATCTCGACGACTACCGCGACTGGCTGCTGCAGCACGCGGCCGAACAGCGCGCCGCCGCGAAGGCCGACAGCGCGGCCGCGCAGGACAGCGGCCCGGTCGTCAACCGCAAGGATCAGAAACGCCAGGAAGCCGAGACCCGCCAGCGGCTGTCGCATCTGAAAAAGCCGCTGCAGACGCGCATCACGAAGCTGGAAAAGGAAATGGACACGCTGCACGCGGAGAAGGCCCGCCTCGACGCATTCGTCGCCGATCCGGCCAGCTACGAGGCCGCGCGCAAGGTGGAACTCACCGACGCGATCCGCAAGCTGGGCGACGTCAACGCTCGACTCGAAACCATCGAGGCGGATTGGCTCGCGGCGCAGGAAGAACTCGAGCAGATCGGCTGAACGCCGCGCATGGCGGCCCGCATCGCGCAGCGCCAAGGCTTCGCGGGCGGCACTTGCGACAAGGCCGGGCGCGACGGCCCGGCCTGTATGCGTCGTCGGCCGCGCGCGGCCCGGCGGCCCGGCGGTTCGACAACTCAGCGCCGCGGCAGCGTGTCCCGCGGCATCTGCTCGTCGTCGCCCATCAGGTGCCGGCGCCCCTGCGTCGGCCGGCGCATCGCCGCGACGACTTCCGCCTCCGTCACGTCCTCCGCGACGACCCGGCGCGCGAGGCGCCCTTCGTCGTCGATCCATTCGACGATCCGGCACCCGCCGCCCCACGGCTGGCGGATCGGCTCCGACACGCGGCAGCCGCGCACGTTGTAAAGGCGTCCGCCCGGTGCCTGCCCATATGGTTTGAACATAGGTCCCTTTCGCATTGCGCGGTTCGACAGTCCGCCAAAGGATAGGGAAAAGCAATGTCCCCCGGGTTACACAACCCTACAGATTATTTACATCGGATTACGTGACAGATCGCCGGAGGCGTCGCCTCCGGCGTATGGGGATGCTCACTCGAGCCCGCGGACGCGGTCGATTGCCTGTTCGATCCGATCGACCGCCATCACCTCGAGCCCGTCGATCGGCTGCTTCGGCGCATTCGCCTTCGGGATCAGCGCGAGCGTGAAGCCGAGCTTCGCGGCCTCGCGCAGACGCTCCTGCCCGCGCGGGCACGGCCGGATCTCGCCGGCCAGGCCCACTTCGCCGAACACGATCAGGCCCTTCGGCAGCGGCTTGTTGCGCATCGACGAATGGATCGCAAGCAGCACCGCGAGATCGGCGGCCGGCTCGGTGATCTTCACGCCGCCCACCGCATTGAGAAACACGTCCTGGTCGAAGCACGCGATTCCCGCGTGGCGGTGCAGCACCGCGAGCAGCATCGCGAGCCGGTTCTGCTCGAGGCCGACCGCGAGACGGCGCGGGTTCGGCACGTGCGCGGTGTCGACGAGCGCCTGGATCTCGACGAGCAGCGGTCGCGTGCCCTCCTGCGTGACGAGCACGCACGAGCCGGGCACGACCTGCTCATGCTGCGACAGGAACAGCGCGGACGGATTGGCGACGCCGCGCAGCCCGCGCTCGGTCATCGCGAACACGCCGAGCTCGTTGACCGCGCCGAAACGGTTCTTGAACGCACGCACGAGGCGGAACGACGAATGCGTGTCGCCTTCGAAGTACAGCACCGTGTCGACGATGTGCTCGAGCACGCGCGGGCCGGCCAGGTTGCCCTCCTTCGTCACGTGCCCGACCATGATGATCGCGGTGCCGGACTGCTTCGCGATGCGCGTGAGCTGCGCCGCGCACTCGCGCACCTGCGCGACCGAGCCCGGCGCCGACGTGAGCGCCTCCGAATAGACGGTCTGGATCGAGTCGACGACCGCAACGTCCGGCCGCTCCGCGTCGATCGCCGCCTGGATCTTCTCGAGCTGGATCTCCGCGAGCAGCTTCAGCTCGGCCGAGGGCGCGCCGCCGTCGAGCAGCGACAGCCGTTGCGCGCGCAACGCGATCTGCGCGGCGGATTCCTCGCCACTGATATAGAGCGTGCGGCGCTCGCTCGCGATTCCCGCGAGCGACTGCAGCAGCAGCGTCGACTTGCCGATGCCCGGATCGCCGCCGATCAGCACCACGCCGCCCGCAACCAGGCCGCCGCCAAGCACGCGGTCGAATTCGCCGATACCGGTCGAGAAGCGCGGCACGTCGGCCGCCTCGATGTCGACGAGGCGCTGCACCGGCGCGCGTTTCGCAAGCGACTGGAAGCGGTGCGCCGACGGCGATTCGGCGACCGATTCGACGAGCGTGTTCCAGGCCTGGCACGACGGGCACTGCCCTTGCCACTTCGGCGTCTGGCCGCCGCACTCGCTGCAGACGTAGAGGGTTTTCTGTTTGGCCACGCGGTGCGCCCTTATTCCGCGCGCACCGGTACGCGGGCGGCCACCGCGCACATCAGTTCATAGCCGATCGTCCCGCAATGCCGCGCCACGTCGTCGATCGGCAGCTCGTTACCCCACAGTTCGACACGCGTGCCGACGCCGGCCTGCGGGCACGGCGTCAGGTCGACGGTGATCATGTCCATCGATACGCGGCCGACGATCCGCGTGCGGATGCCGTCGACGATCACCGGCGTGCCCTCGGGCGCGACCCGCGAATAGCCGTCCGCGTAGCCGCACGCGACGACGCCGATCCGCATCTGCGCCTGCGCCGAAAACGTCGAGCCATAACCGATCGACTGCCCTTTCGCGATCGTCTGCACCGCGATCAGCTCGGATGCGAGCGTCATCGCCGGCTTCAGGCCCGTATCGGCGATGTCGGCGGAGCGCCCGGACGGCGACGCGCCGTACAGCACGATCCCCGGGCGCACCCAGTCGAAATGGGTTTGCGGATGCCAGAGCACCGCCGCCGAATTCGCGAGGCTGCGCGCGCCGGCAATGCTGTGCGCGCCGCGCTCGAACGCGGCCAACTGCTCGGCGACGCCGCGCTCGCTGTCCGCGTCCGAAAAATGGGTCATCAACGTGATCTGGCCGATGCCGTGGCAGGCGCGCGCCCGTTCCCACGCGGCGCGATACTTTTCGGGCGAGTAGCCGAGACGATTCATCCCGCTGTTCATCTTCAGCTGCACGTTGACGGGCTTCGACAGCCGTGCCGTTTCCAGCATCCGCATCTGCTCGTCGTTGTGGACCGTCGTGGTCAGGCTGTAGCGGTCGATCACGTCGATGTCGGTCGAGCGGAAGAATCCTTCCAGCAGCAGGATCGGGCCGGCCCAGCCGAGCTCGCGCAGCTTGACGGCCTCGTCGAGGTCGAGCAGCCCGAAGCCGTCGGTGCCGCGCAGGCCGGGAAACGCGCGCGCGAGGCCGTGACCATAGGCGTTCGCCTTGACGACGGCCCAGACCTTGGACTGGCCGGCGTAGCGGCGGACGACGGAAAGATTGTTCGCGAGAGCGGCGGTATGGATGGTGGCGGAGATCGGGCGCGGCATGGGAAATTTACGTAAAGACGCTTGCGAATCAGCAGCTTACCGTGCCTTTTGAGCACTGAAGCCGACAACTTGCGGAACGATCGGGGAATCTTGCTAGTCCGAATCGCTGTATTTTCGTGTTATAAAGCCGTGCGCACAACCCATTTCGAACGGAATAAGCCGATCGCATACCTGGCGGCCTACGCGGCCGGGCCGCAGCGACGAACGCATCGCATCAGATGAAAAAAGGTTTTTACACCATCATGGCCGCGCAGTTTTTCTCGTCGCTGGCCGACAATGCGCTCCTCATCGCCGCCATCGCCCTGCTGAAAGACCTTCACGCCCCGAACTGGATGACACCGCTGCTCAAGCTGTTCTTCGTGTTGTCCTATGTCGTGCTTGCTGCGTTTGTCGGGGCCTTCGCGGATTCTCGCCCGAAGGGGCGCGTGATGTTCATCACCAATTCGATCAAGGTCGTTGGCTGCCTGATCATGCTGTTCGGCGCCCATCCATTGATCGCGTACGGCATCGTCGGCTTCGGCGCCGCGGCCTACTCGCCCGCCAAGTACGGCATTCTCACCGAGCTCCTGCCGGCCGACCGGCTCGTCGCCGCGAACGGCTGGATCGAAGGTACGACCGTCAGCTCGATCATCCTCGGCACCGTGCTCGGCGGCGCGCTGATCAGCCCGCACATCGCCTCGCACGTGATCGCGCATACACCGTCGTGGATCAGCACGCCGGCCGAATCCGCGATGGCGGTCATCATGGCGATCTATATCGTCGCCGCGCTGTTCAACTTGCGCATTCCCGATACCGGCGCACGCTACCCGCGTCAGCAGCACGGCCCGATCAGGCTCGTCACCGACTTCGCCGACTGCTTCATGGCGCTCTGGCGCGACAAGCTCGGCCAGATTTCGCTGGCGGTCACGACGCTGTTCTGGGGCGCCGGCGCGACGCTGCAGTTCATCGTGCTGAAATGGGCCGAGGTATCGCTCGGCATGACGCTGTCCGAAGGCGCGCTGCTGCAGGCGGTCGTCGCGGTCGGCGTCGCGGCCGGCGCGATCGCCGCCGCCGGCCGGATCCCGCTGAAGAAGTCGCTGACGGTGCTGCCCGTCGGCGTCATCATGGGCATCGCGGTGATGCTGATGGCGTTCTACACGCGCGACATGTTCCCGGCGGACTGGGTGGTCCAGCTCGGCCACATCCGCATGCCGATCTACCTGATCATCGCGTACATCTTCCTGATGTGCGTCGGCGCGCTGTCCGGCTACTTTGTCGTGCCGATGAACGCGCTGCTGCAGCACCGCGGCCACGTGCTGCTGTCGGCCGGCCACTCGATCGCGGTGCAGAACTTCAACGAGAACCTGTCGGTGCTCGTGATGCTGTGCCTGTACGCGGTGCTCGTGTGGCTCGACGTGCCGGTCGGCGTCGTGATCGTGCTGTTCGGCACCTTCGTGTGCCTGACGATGTGGCTCGTGATGCGCCGCCACCAGGCGAACCAGCGCCAGTTCGATTCGGTCGCGCTGATCGGCGAATCGAAGCACTGACGCTACACTTCCCGTTTCCGCATGCCCGCGCCGGTTCCCGAACCGGCGCCTTGCCATCATGACGCACCCGATTCCCAACGTCCTGACGATCGCCGGCTCCGACTCCGGCGGCGGCGCAGGCATCCAGGCCGACCTGAAGACCTTTTCAGCGCTCGGCGCGTACGGCGCGAGCGTGATCACCGCGCTGACCGCGCAGAACACACGCGGCGTGACCGGCGTGCATGCGCCCGATGCCGCGTTCGTGACCGCGCAGCTCGACGCCGTGTTCGACGACATCCGCATCGACGCGGTGAAGATCGGCATGCTCGCCAATGCGGCGATCGTGCATGCGGTCGCCGACGCGCTGCGGCGCTACACGCCCCGCTATGTCGTGCTCGACACGGTGATGATCTCGAAGAGTGCGCATGCGCTGCTCGCGCCGGACGCGGTCGACGCGTTGCGCAGCGCGCTGCTGCCGCTCGCGACCGTCGTCACGCCGAACCTGCCCGAAGCGGCAGCGCTGCTCGGCGACGCGCATGCGACCACCGAGGACGACATGGTCCGGCAAGGCCAGGCACTGGTGAAAACGGGCGCGCAGGCCGTGCTGATGAAAGGCGGCCACCTGCCGGATGCCGACGCGAGCCCCGACTGGCTCGTCGACGCGACGCACGCGGTGCGGCTCGACGGCGCGCGCGTGCCTGTCGTCAACACGCACGGCACCGGCTGCACGCTGTCGTCCGCGATCGCCGCGCTGCTGCCGCGACATCCCGACCTGGAAAGCGCCGTCCGCGACGCGAAGGCCTACCTGACCGGCGCGATCGCCGCGAGCGGCCGCCTCGACGTCGGCCACGGCGTCGGGCCGGTGCATCACTTCCACCGCTGGTGGTAAGCGGCGGCCCGCGCCGCGTCAGTCCTCTTTAGCCGCGAACGCCAGCGCCTGCTCCGGCCAGTCGTCCGGCACGATGAACCCGCGAGCCGTTTCGCGCCACATGGCGTCGCCGTCCGGCCGATAGACCCCGATCAAGGCCGGCGCCTGGCGCGCCGACAGCACCGCCGGCAGCGCCGGCGCCGCCGCGAGCGGCTCGGGCGCGCCGGCACCGTTTGCGATGCGCCGCGGCGCGAGCCACGCGAGGCGCGGCAACACCGCCCACGCGGCATCCCCCGGGAGCGCGGCTGTCCATGCCGCCCACTGCGCGTGGGTCAGCCAGAAACCGCGCGGATGATCCGGCGCGACTTCCCCGCCCACACTCGGCGGCGGCGCGCCATGCGGGTAGAACAGCCATCCCTTGATGAACATCTGCGCGTCGGACGGCGCGCCGTAGCCGAGCAGCGCGAAGCCGGCCCGGTCGCTCAGGCGCAGTTGGTGATCGATCACCCGGCGGCGCTTGCGATCGAAGCGGTCGACGAGATTCGGCCCGACGAAATCGGCCAGCGACGCCGTGCCGTGTACGGGCGCGCACAGATAGCACTTCACCGCGAGCTCCCAATGCAGACGCCGCCCTCCGGGCGTGTCGACGAGGAAATCCACCTCGCCGAGCGTCTTGCCGTTGCTGCGCAGCGCGAGATTGGCCGCGACGAGCCGCAGCGACGGCCCGTGCGCGAGGAAGTACTCGAGCAGGCATTCGGCGTAGCGGCCGAGCCGCACCGGCCGCAGCCCTTCGAGCGCGCGATGCAGCGGCTCGGGCGCCGCGTCGAGCGCGGCGAGCCATGTCTCGGCGGCCACCCGCTCCGCAGCATCGGCCCACGGCCGCGCAAGCGGCGCGCCGGGCGCCGCGGCGAGCAGGTCCGGGCTCGACAGCAGCCACGCCAGATCGCGGACCGCGGCGTCGCGCAGCGTTTCGACGAACGACAACGCCGCGCCTGCCGTCATGGCGCGGGCCGCTCGCCGGCCGCCCGGAACGTATCGCGCGCGAGGCACAGGTCGGCCCACGCCTTCGACTTGTCCTGCAGGCTGCGCAGCAGATACGCGGGGTGGTAGGTGACGATCACCGGCACGCCCTCGTACGTATGCACGCGGCCGCGCAGCGATGCGATGCTGGCATCCGACTTCAGCAGCGTCTGCGCGGCGAAGCGCCCGAGCGCGACGATCAGCTTCGGCTTCACGAGCGCGACCTGGCGCTGCAGGTACGGCTCGCAGCGCGCGACCTCGTCCGGCTCCGGGTTGCGGTTGCCGGGCGGGCGACACTTGATCACGTTGGCGATGTAGACGTTCTCGCCGCGCTCGAGCGACAGCGACCGCAGCATGTTGTCGAGCAGCTTGCCCGCCTGGCCGACGAACGGCTCGCCCTGCTTGTCCTCGTTCTCGCCCGGCGCTTCGCCGATCAGCATCCAGTCCGCCTCGCGGTCGCCGACGCCGAACACGGTGTTGGTCCGCTTCTCGCACAGGCGGCAGCGCGTGCAGTCGGACACACGGGCGGCAAGCGCATCCCAGTCGAGTTCCGCGACCGGCGTTTCGGCCGGACGCAGGTCGGCGGCCGGCGCAAGATCGGCGGGCGGGGCCGCGTCGAACCACGCGAAATCGTCTTCGGCGGGCGGCGGGACGTCGGCGGGCGGCGGGAAATCGTCACCGCGCGCGGCGGATTCGGGCTTGCGTCCTGCAGCGGGATTCGCTTGCGCCCCCGGCATCGGCGACGCGGCAGGCGATCGCGCGCCGCCGCCATCCCGCGCCGCTGCCGCGCCACCCGCTTCGGCGGAACCTCGCGCCGGGCGCGGCGGCACATCGGCCGGCCGCGCGACCGTTTCCGCCGCCACAATGGCCGTGCCCGCCTCGCCCGCGACGCCGGCGGGCGTTGCCACCAGCTCTCCCGCCGCCTGCGTCACTGCGTCCTGCCCGGAAGCTGCCGGCGCATCGCCGGCGTGCAACCCGCGCCGCACCCAGCGGTGCGCCAGCCCCATTTCCTCGAGTGCCGCTTCAGCCCACGCCATGCGCGCCTCCGTCCCTGTTCAGCGTCAGACGCATCACGATCGCGTCCTCCCGGCTGCGATGCCGCGCCGGATAGTAATTCTTGCGCCGCCCGATCGTCACGAAGCCGAAGCGCTCGTACAGATGGATCGCGCGCGGATTCGACGGCCGCACCTCGAGCAGCAACCCGTCGAGCCGCTCCGCTTGCGCGATGCGCACCGCCTCGCGCAGCAGCGCGAGCCCGGCGCCCGAGCATTGCGCGGCCGGCGCGACGCACAGGTTCAGCAGGTGCATCTCGTCGACCACGGGCATCAGCACGCAATAGCCGACGAGCGAGCCCGTCACGTGGCGCAGGCACACGCCGAAATAGCCGTTGCGCAGCGAATCCTCGAAGTTGCCGCGGCTCCACGGGAATTCGTAGGCGGCGCGCTCGATCTCGACGACCTCGTCGAGATCGGCGTCCGTCATCGGCGACAGATACCGGTCGCTCAGCAGCACGCCGGTCATCCCTGCGCTCCACCCGGCCGAGCCGCGCGAGCCGCCATCCGTTCGGCGGTGGTTTGCGCGACCTTGTCGCGCACGTACTCGGGCGCGGCCTGGTCGGCCGGCACCGTGCGCCCGGCGCGAAACGCGCGCAGCGCGACATGCGCGACCGCCAGCGCATGCGGCAAAGCGTCGCCGTCGGTCACCGCGGCGCGCGCGACGGCCGGCAGCTGCGCACCGAATGCGGCGGCCGCGTTGCCCGCGAGCGTAAACGGCTCGTCGGGCACGCCAACCGCGCCGGGCGCGTCGAGCGCGGCCGGGTGCAGCGTGCGCCAGTCGCCGGCGGCGGCGTCCCATCCGAAATCGGCCCAGTAGACCTCGTCCATCCGCGCGTCGAGCGCGGCCAGCACGCGCGTCGTGCCCGGCGCGCGCAGCCGCGCGTGCTCGGCGCACGCGAGCAGCGTGCCGACCGGCACGACCGGCAGCCCGCGTCCGAACGCGAGGCCCTGCGTGATGCCGGTCGCGGTGCGCAGGCCCGTGAACGAGCCGGGGCCCGCGCCGAACGCGATCGCGTCGCAGTCGGCGAGCGTCAGCCCGGATTCGGCGAAGAGTTCCTGGATCGCCGGCAGCACGCGCGTGCTCGAGACGGCGCCCGTCAGTTCGTGGCGGACCCAGCTTTGTGGGGCGGAAGCGGCGGATTCGGCCGTGGCCGAGCGCAGCAGTGCGACCGAGCAGTATTCGGTCGACGTATCGATGGCGAGGAGCACTGTTTGCATCATGGCCGACATTGTAATGCGACGCCCCGCTCCCACGGGCGATCGCCGCGGCCCATGATGCCGGCCTGGCGCACGCGGCGGTTTGGAAGGATCGCTCGACCCGCCGCGGCGGCGCGCTTGTTAAGATCGCCCGACTTGAAACCTCCACGGAGACACCCGATGAGCGACATCACCGCCCAGTTCAACCAGGCCCAGGAAGATGTGAAGCAGTTGTCCGAGCGTCCGGGCAACCTCACGCTGCTGCGCCTCTACGCGCTCTTCAAGCAGGCGACCGACGGCGACGTGCACGGCGACAAGCCGGGCTTCACCGACATCGTCGGCAAGTACAAGTATGACGCATGGGACGCGCTGAAAGGCACGTCGCAGGACACCGCGAAGCAGCAGTACATCGAACTCGTCGAATCGCTGAAGAACGGCACCGCGTCCTGATCGCATACTGTCGCAACACAACTGTGGCGCAGCGCAGCAAAAATCACTATAATGCACGCTGCGTCACACCCGCGCTCGGTCCATTGGCCGATCCGGCCAGACGCCTCGCTGCGTTAAGCTCCAATCCGGTTTAGAACCTGTCCCCTTCCTGCTTCGGCTCTTGCGGCCGTCAATTATCAGGCTGGCGGCAACGCTGTCATAGCACGCCGCACCCAAAACAGCTTCTAGCCTCATCCGCCTCTTGACTGGCGGATTGCACCCGTTTTCCGATTTGCTCGTTGAATCCGACAACTTGGGCATGCGCGATTGGCGCCGACGTTTCACCCACTGTGTTTCAAGGATTGTTATGACTTCGAGCATTTCCACCAGCCCCCTCAACGCGACCGCCGACAAGGCACTCGGTCTCGATGACGCCGCGCAGGTCGCAGCCGCGCCGGCCTCCGACGAGCCGACCTTCGCGTCGCTCGGGCTGTCGCCGGAGATCGTCTCCGCGCTGCAGGCCGCCGGCTACGAGAAGCCGACGCCGGTGCAGCAGCGCGCGATTCCGGCCGGCATTGCCGGCCGCGACCTGCTGGTGTCGAGCCCGACGGGTTCGGGCAAGACCGCGGCGTTCATGCTGCCCGCGATCGAGCGTTTCGCGCAGATGCAAAAGGCGCAGGCTCAGCAGCCGCGCACGCCGCGCGAGCCGAGCAATGGTGACCGCCGTGCGCGCCGTCCGCAGCCGGTCGCACGCCCGGGCCTCCTCGTACTGACCCCGACCCGCGAACTCGCGATGCAGGTGACCACCGCCGCGTCGACCTACGGCAAGCACCTGAAGCGCCTGCGCACCGTCAGCATCCTCGGCGGCGTCGCGTACGGCCAGCAGCTGATGCTGCTCGCGAAGAACCCGGAGATCCTCGTCGCGACCCCGGGCCGCCTGCTCGACCACCTCGAGCGCGGCCGCATCGACCTGTCCGAGCTGAAGATGCTCGTGCTCGACGAAGCCGACCGCATGCTCGACATGGGCTTCATCGAAGACATCGAAACGATCGTCGCCGCCACGCCCGAGTCGCGCCAGACGATGCTGTTCTCGGCCACGCTCGACGGCAAGATCGGTTCGCTGACGAACCGCCTGCTGAAGGATCCGGAGCGCATCGAGATCCAGCAGCGCCTCGAGTCGCGCGCCAACATCGCGCAGACCGTGCACTACGTCGACGACCGCGACCACAAGGATCGCCTGCTCGATCACCTGCTGCGCGACGACGCGCTCGACCAGGCGATCATCTTCACGGCGACCAAGATCGACGCCGACCAGCTCGCCGGCCGCCTCGCGGACGCAGGCTTCGAATCGGCCGCGCTGCACGGCGACCTGCCGCAGGGCGCACGCAACCGCACGATCCGCGCACTGCGCGAGCGCCGCGTGCGCGTGCTCGTCGCGACCGATGTCGCGGCGCGCGGCATCGACATCCCCGGCATCACGCACGTGTTCAACTACGACCTGCCGAAGTTCGCGGAAGACTACGTGCACCGCATTGGCCGTACCGGCCGCGCGGGCCGCTCGGGCATCGCGGTGAGCCTCGTGCATCACGCCGAGCAAGGCGCGCTGAAGCGCATCGAGCGCTTCGTGCGTTCGCCGCTGCCGGTCAACGTGATCGAAGGCTTCGAGCCGCGCAAGGCGCCGCCGCGCAACGATCGCGGCTTTGGCGGCCGCGGCCGTCCGGGCGGCGGTAACGGCGGCGGCCGCCGGTTCGGCGGCAAGCCGGGCAGCGGTGGTCACGGCAACGGTGGCGGCCGCAGCTATGGCAGCGGCAATGGCGGCAACGGCGGCTGGAGCGGCAAGCCGGGCGGCAGCCGCGACGGCGGCAACCGCCGCAGCGACGGCCAGCGCGGCGGCCCCCGCCGCAGCAATTCCGCGTCGTAACGGCACGCGGACGGCCTCGTCGGCCGTCCGTCGATCGCCCAACGACATGCAACCGGCGCACCCGCGCCGGTTTTTTTTCGCCCCGGCCACCATTTCACGATACGAAAAATTTTTTTGTCTCGTAAAAAATCATGTTGCGTGGCACAACCCGCGATATTGCGGGATAGGAAAATGCGTTTCTCATTGCGAAATAGAGTTCTCAAACCATTGATTTATAAAAATTAAAAATTTCAAACGCCCCTGAAAAAGCCTCTGTTTCGCGTTCCTCGATTTGCCTAGACTCTTATACAAGACATCACGACACGGAATGCCGCACTCCCCGCCTCGTGAACCGCACCACCACCGTCCGATTCAGCAGACTCAGGCAACACCACGTCAAGGAGCACATCATGTCGCGTCAGCAACAGGCACAGGAGCTGCAACAGCAATGGGAAACCGATCCGCGCTGGAAGGGCATCAAGCGCAGCTACTCGGCTGAGGACGTGGTCCGCCTGCGCGGCTCGATCCAGGTCGAGCACACGATCGCAAAGCGCGGCGCGGAAAAGCTGTGGGCCCTCATCAATAACGAGCCGTTCGTCAACGCGCTCGGCGCGCTGACCGGCAACCAGGCGATGCAGCAGGTGAAGGCCGGCCTCAAGGCGATCTACCTGTCGGGCTGGCAAGTCGCGGGCGACGCGAACCTCGCGGGCGAAATGTACCCGGACCAGTCGCTGTACCCGGCAAACTCGGTGCCGCAGGTCGTGAAGCGCATCAACAACACGCTGACGCGCGCCGACCAGATCCAGTGGTCGGAAGGCAAGAACCCGGGCGACGAAGGCTACGTCGACTTCTTCGCGCCGATCGTGGCGGACGCGGAAGCCGGTTTCGGCGGCGTGCTGAACGCGTTCGAACTGATGAAGGCGATGATCGAAGCCGGCGCATCGGGCGTCCACTTCGAAGACCAGCTCGCATCGGTGAAGAAGTGCGGCCACATGGGCGGCAAGGTGCTGGTGCCGACGCGCGAAGCGGTCGCGAAGCTCGCGGCGGCGCGTCTCGCAGCCGACGTGATGGGCACGCCGACCGTGCTGGTCGCCCGTACCGACGCGGAAGCCGCGGACCTGATCACGTCCGACATCGACGACAACGACAAGCCGTTCCTGACGGGCGAGCGCACGGTCGAAGGCTTCTTCCGCACGAAGCCGGGCCTCGAGCAGGCGATCTCGCGCGGCCTCGCCTATGCGCCGTACGCCGACCTGATCTGGTGCGAAACCGGCAAGCCGGATCTCGAGTACGCGAAGAAGTTCGCGGAAGCGATCCACAAGCAGTTCCCGGGCAAGATGCTGTCGTACAACTGCTCGCCGTCGTTCAACTGGAAGAAGAACCTCGACGACGCCACGATCGCGAGGTTCCAGAAGGAACTCGGCGCGATGGGCTACAAGTTCCAGTTCATCACGCTGGCCGGCTTCCATGCGCTGAACTACTCGATGTTCAACCTCGCGCACGGCTACGCCCGCACGCAGATGAGCGCGTTCGTCGAGCTGCAGCAGGCCGAGTTCGCGGCAGCGGACAAGGGCTTCACCGCGGTGAAGCACCAGCGCGAAGTCGGCACCGGCTACTTCGACGCGGTGACGCAGACGGTCGAACGCGAAGCGTCGACGACCGCGCTGCACGGCTCGACCGAAGACGAACAGTTCTTCGACGGCAAGAAGGTCGCCTGAGACGCCCCGGCGTCATGCCGACGCCCGCCGGTCATGCGGCGACGGGCGTCGGCAACCGAATACGCGAAAGAGCATCAGGGAGAAGACGGCGGGCGCGCGACGGCAGGCGCGCGACCCGCCCCGCGGCCTGCGGGCCGCACGCGACACCGCGCGCCGGCCAGGTCCGGCGCGCACTGCCTTCAGCTTCGGCCCGACGGCCACCGCGCTTCGCGCGGGCCGGCGCCCCGGGCCTACCGATAGACGATCACCGGAATTTTCGTATGGGTCAGCACGCGCTGCGTCTCGCTGCCGATCAGCAGGCTGCCGAGCCCGCGTCGCCCGTGCGACGCCATGAAGATCACGTCGCAGCCGCCCCGTTCGGCCGCCTCGATGATGCCGAGGTACGGCGACGGATGCACGCTCGTCCAGGTGTCGCAGTTGACGCCGGCCTGCCGCGCGGCGGACTCCACCTCGTCGAGATGCGTGCGTGCCTCGCGTTCGCTGCGCGCCCGGAAATCGGCGGGCGGCTCGATGATCACTTCCGAGAACGGCGAGTACGGATACTGCGGCAGGCACGCATAGGCGGTCACGCGCGCGCCGACCGCGCGGGCAAGATCGATCGCGCCGTCGATCGCCTTCTTCGACAGGTCGGACCCGTCGGTCGGAACGAGGATGTGCTTGAACATCGCGCCCTCCATCGACAATCGCACGTTGTGCGCCGTGCGGCCGCCCGCTGCGGCCGCGACGCATCCGGTATGCCTGTTTCGATTGTAGTGTGCGAAAACGCGCCGCCAGCCGGGGCAACGGGTTCGTCCTCATATCGGAAACACGCGGATCGGGCGCCCGCGCCGCTAGCCCCAGTAACCGGGCCGCTCGTACGTGTGCTTCAGATAATCGAGGAACAGCCGCACGCGCAACGGCAGGTGCCGGCGCTGCGGAAACACCGCGTGGATGCCGATCGGCGGCGCGTCGAAGGCGTCGAGCACGCTGACGAGGCGGCCGGCCGCGATGTCCTCGCCGACCTCCCACCACGACCGCCATGCAAGGCCATGGCCCGCCAGGCACCACTCGTGCAGCACCGCGCCGTCCGAGCATTCCATCGTGCCGCTCACGCGGATCGACACGACCTTGCCGTCCTCCTGGAAGGCCCAGCCGCGCTGCTGGTTCGCGTTCGCGGCGAGCGCGAGACAGTTGTGCCGCGCGAGCTCCGCGAGCGTGGCCGGCGTGCCGCGCCGCGCAAGATACGCGGGCGACGCGACGCACACGCGGCGGTTCTCGCCGAGCTTGAGCGACACGAGCGACGAGTCGGGCAGCTCGCCGAGCCGCACTGCGCAATCGAAGCCTTCGTTGACGAGGTCGACCATCCGGTCGGACAGGTCGAGCGTCACCGACACGTCCGGGTGCGCGCAACTGAATTCGGGCACGAGCGGCGCGACGTGCCGCCGGCCGAAGCCGGCCGGCGCCGAGATCCGCAGGTGGCCGCTCGCCTTGACTCCGCCCGCGGACACGCTCGCCTCGGCGTTCTGCATGTCGTTGATGATGCGCTGGCAATCCTCGAGGAATGCCGAGCCTTCGAAGGTCAGCGTGAGCTTGCGCGTGGTGCGTACCAGCAGCTTGACGCCGAGCCGCTCCTCGAGCGCGTCGAGGCGGCGGCCGATGATCGCGGGCGCGACCCCTTCCGCGTGCGCGGCCGCCGACAGGCTGCCTTTCGCCGCGACCGCGGCGAACGTTTCGATCTGTTTGAACCGGTCCATGAATCGGGAGGACGGCGCCAACCGTCCCTCATATTGACTGAAGCAGCCTCAGATTAGGTATATGAAAGTAAAAGATCAAGTGATGTTTAGCGTCTTTTTTAGCACTGACGAGCACGAATAAAATCGTTTCCGACCTCTGATACTGGAGCGCAAGGCTATGTCGGCCACAACGACACTCTCTTCCTACGCCATCCTCTTCGACGCATACGGCACGTTGTTCGACGTGCATGCGGTCATGGCCGCGGCGGAGCAGATGTTCCCCGGCCACGGGGAACGGTTGTCGCAGCTGTGGCGACGCAAGCAAATCGAATACTCGCAGCTGCGTACGCTCGCCGATCCGGCCGGCGCCCGCTACCGCCCGTTCTGGGACGTCACGCTCGACGCGCTGCGCTTCGCCGCGCGCGCGCTCGGCCTCGCGCTCAACAGCGCCGCCGAGAAACGCCTGATGGACGAATATGCGTGCCTGTCCACCTATCCCGACACGGTGCCGGCGCTGCGCAAGCTGCGCGCGCTCGACCCGCGCCCGCAACTCGCGATCCTGTCGAACGGCAACCCGCAGATGCTCGACATCGCGGTCAAGAGCGCCGGCATGAACGGCCTGTTCGACCGCGTGCTGTCGGTCGACGCGGTTCGCGCGTACAAGCCGTGCCCGGCCGCCTACGCGCTCGGCACCGCCGCGTTCGGCGCGAACCCGCGCGACATCGTGTTCGTGTCGTCGAACGGCTGGGACGTGACGGGCGCCGCCTGGTTCGGTTACACGACGTTCTGGCTCAACCGCACGGGCGCGCCTGCCGAGGAGCTCGGCGCGCCGCCCGACGGCACCGGCCCCGGCATGGCCGACCTGCTCGCTTTCCTCGCCACCCCGGCTCCGTCCGGCAGAAGCGCCAGCCGCACACGCCCCGGCCCGGGCGCGTAACGCTTGCATCGCTGCCGGCCACTTCCCCTTTTACCGAAACCGCAACTGACCGACCAAGGAGATGAGACTCATGACCCACCCGCTCACGCTGCCGCAAGGCATGGCAATCACCGGCGAGATCCGCCCCGGTGACGAAGCAATCCTGACGCCCGAAGCCCTTGCGCTCGTCGCGGCGCTGCACCGCACGTTCGAACCGCGCCGCCAGACGCTGCTGCAGGCGCGCGCCGAACGCACCAAGCGCCTCGACGCCGGCGAGCGCCCCGACTTCCTGGCCGACACGAAGGCCATCCGCGAAGGCGACTGGAAGGTCGCGCCGCTGCCGGCCGACCTGCAATGCCGCCGCGTCGAAATCACCGGCCCGGTCGAGCGCAAGATGATCATCAACGCGCTGAACTCGGGCGCCGATTCGTACATGACGGACTTCGAGGATTCGAACGCGCCGAGCTGGACCAACCAGATCGACGGCCAGATCAACCTGAAGGACGCGGTGCGCCGCACCATCTCGCTCGCGCAGAACGGCAAGTCGTACAAGCTGAACGACAAGGTCGCGACGCTGATCGTGCGTCCGCGCGGCTGGCACCTCGACGAGAAGCATGTGACGGTCGACGGCCAGC
This sequence comes from Burkholderia sp. SRS-46, assembly GCF_004343775.1. GTDB lineage: Bacteria > Pseudomonadota > Gammaproteobacteria > Burkholderiales > Burkholderiaceae > Burkholderia. Next base: position 251,573 of record NZ_PTXL01000008.1, read on the forward strand.
GCGTGTCCGGCGGCATCTTCGATTTCGCGCTGTACCTGTTCCATAACGCGAAGGAACTGATCGCACGCGGCTCGGGCCCGTACTTCTACCTGCCGAAGATGGAAAGCCATCTCGAGGCGCGCCTGTGGAACGACATCTTCGTCGCCGCGCAGGAAGCGGTCGGCGTGCCGCGCGGCACGATTCGCGCCACCGTGCTGATCGAGACGATCCTCGCCGCGTTCGAGATGGACGAGATCCTGTACGAGCTGCGCGAGCACAGCTCGGGCCTGAACGCGGGCCGCTGGGACTACATCTTCTCGGCGATCAAGAAGTTCAAGAGCGACCGCGACTTCTGCCTCGCCGAACGCTCGAAGATCACGATGACGGTGCCGTTCATGCGCGCGTACGCGCTGCTGCTGCTGAAGACCTGCCACAAGCGCAACGCGCCGGCGATCGGCGGCATGAGCGCGCTGATCCCGATCAAGAACGATCCGGAAGCGAACGACAAGGCGATGGGCGGCGTGCGCTCGGACAAGCAGCGCGACGCGACCGACGGCTACGACGGCGGCTGGGTCGCGCACCCGGGCCTCGTGCCGATCGCGATGGAAGAGTTCGTCAAGGTGCTCGGCGACAAGCCGAATCAGATCGCGAAGCAGCGCGACGACGTGCAGGTCGAAGGCAAGAACCTGCTCGACTTCCAGCCGGAAGCGCCGATCACCGAGGCTGGCCTGCGCAACAACATCAACGTCGGCATCCACTATCTCGGCGCATGGCTCGACGGCAACGGCTGCGTGCCGATTCACAACCTGATGGAAGACGCGGCCACCGCCGAAATTTCCCGTTCGCAGGTGTGGCAGTGGATCCGTTCGCCGAAGGGCGTGCTCGACGACGGCCGCAAGGTAACGGCGGAGCTGGTGCGTGAATACGCGAAGGTCGAGCTCGAGAACGTGAAGAAGTCGGTCGGCGGCGACACGCAGCCGTACGAGCGTGCCGCGGCGATCTTCGAGCAGATGTCGACGTCGGAAGGCTTCACCGAATTCCTGACGCTGCCGCTGTACGAAGAGATCTGATACCGACGCTCAGGTATCGGCACATGAAAAAGGCGCCCTCGGGCGCCTTTTTCTCATGCTGCGTCGACCGTCACGCGCTCACGTGTTCGCGCTCGCGCCGATGCTGGACCCAGTCGCCCGACGCGATGCGCGGCTTGTCCGACACCGCGTGCGCGGCAATCGGGTAGTACAGGCATGCGTACTGCCGGCCGCCCAGCTCGACGGTTGCCGTCTCGGGCTTGAACAGGCTGTCGACGCCCGGATAGACGCGCTCGATCTCGTCGAGCACCGGCACGAGCCGCTCGTCGACTTCGTAGACGTCGCCCCAGACGAGCGCCCTGGCGTCGCCCGCGGTGACCATGCCCGGATAGGTGCCGCAATCGTACAGTTCGCCCGGCAGTGCGGCCGCACCGACCAGCGTCGGCGCGGCGATGCCGTGCTTCGCCGCCGCGTGGCCGATATCGTTGGCCTCTCCCGATCTCAACGTGCCGTAGACGAATACGTGGCGCATCGTGTTCCTCCTTCTTCGATTCATGGGTTGCCGTGTCAGGTCAGCGGCGTCGCGCTGACGAGCACGCCGTCCTCGTCGGCGTAGATCCATTCGCCAGGGGCGATCCGCGTGCCGAGCACCGTGACGGGAACATCCCGTTCGCCGGCGCCGCGCTTGTCGCTCTTGCGCGGATGCGTCGCGAGCGCGAGCACGCCGACGTTGCAGGCGCGCAATTCCTCGGAATCGCGCACGCATCCATAGACCACGATGCCGGCCCAATGGTTCTTCTCGGCCAGCGCGCCGAGATTGCCGCCGACGAGCGCGCAGCGCCGGCTGCCGCCGCCGTCGACGACCAGCACGCGCCCGCCGCCGTCCTGCTCGAGCGCCGCACGCACGAGCGTGTTGTCCTCGAACAGCTTGAGCGTCGCCGCGGGGCCCGCGAAACGCGCCGCGCCGCCGTACGGGCGCAGCGCCGGCTCGAGCACGCGCAGGGTGCCGGCCGCGAGCGAGTCTTCGTGGGCGTCGCAGAGGTCGGTCGTTGCAAACGTCATGTCATTGTCTCCTGTCGATCGAACCCGGCGCGCCGGCGCCCGGTTCGGTCGCGTGATTCACACGCGGGTTCCATGCAAGGGTCATTCGAACGTTGCATTATCGGCGGAAAAAACCGCCGCGTGCGTTCGCGCGGGGCCTTCTACAATAGCGTCATCGCTGCGTACCGCCCGAATCACCCGAATCGCCCATGAATTCGCCCGCCCGCGCCGACGAGCGCGCCCACCAGGACGTCATCGACATTCCGCCGGAATTCTCGCCGACTCCCGCCCACCCGATGCGCGTGCGCGCACGACCGCTTCCCGCCGGCGTGCGCGTGCCGCGTCACACGCACGCATGGGCGCAGCTCGCATACGCGTCGCGCGGCGTGCTGCGGATGGCGACGACGGGCACGACGTGGATGGTGCCGCCATCGCGGGCGATCTGGGTGCCGCCGCGCGTGACCCACGAGGTCGTGATCGTCGAGGATGCCTATCTGCGCACGCTGTACATCGACGCGTCGATCGTGCCGGACGGGCTCGACGCGTGCCGCGTCGTCGAAGTGACGGGGCTGCTGCGCGAGCTGATCGTCGCGCTCGACGCGCGCGACCTGAGCGCGACGCGTGAGCGCATGCTCTGCGCGCTCGTGCTCGACGAACTGGGCCGCGCCGAACCGCTGCCGCTCGCCGTGCCGATGCCGGACGAGAAACGGCTGCGCGCGCTGTGCGAAGCGATGCTCGCGCAGCCCGCGCATGCGGAATCGCTGGAACATTGGGCAGGCAAAATCGGCGCGAGCACGCGCACGATTTCTCGGCTGTTCAAGCAGGAGCTGGGCGTGAGCTTCTCGCAATGGCGGCAGCAGGCGCTGCTCGCGCGCGCGATCCCGCTGCTGAACCAGGGGCGCCCGCTGTCGCATATCGCGCGCGAGCTCGGCTACCAGAGTCAGAGTGCGTTCTCGGCGATGTTCCGGCGGGCATTCGGGGAGAGCCCGCGCGCGTTCATGCTGCGCGGCCACGAACACGAGGCCGCAGAAGACCTCGCGGAAGACGACGAGCGGCCGCATGGCGACGCGGCCGATGCGCGACGCTGAGGCCGCGCCCGTGCGTCAGACCGGCCGCACCATGTGCCGGATCGATCCGAGTTGCGCGAAGCGCGCGCCGGTCACGCGATAACCCATGCGCTGGTAGAGCCGCGCGGCGGGATTGTCGACGAACACGCGCAGCTGCAGCTCGCTCAGCCCGCGCGCCCTCGCCCAGCGGTGTGACATCTCGAGCATGTAGGTGCCGGCGCCCTGCCCGCGATGGCCGGCCGCGATCTGCACGTCGCGGATATGCAGCGAATTGCCCTCTTCCGTGATGCGCAGCACGCCGATGCGCTCGCCGTCGGCTTCGAGGATGAAGTTCTCGGACTCGCGCCAGCTCGCGTAGAACAGGTCGCTGCGCCACACGAGCCCGTGGCGCTTGTAATAGCCGCCCATGTTGCCGTGCGTCAGCGCCTCGGCAAACGGAAAATCGCCGGGCTCCGCGGGGCGGAGCTGGTACAGGAGTCGCAGGTCGGTGGGATCGAGCATCGTGCGAGGGTCAGGGACGCATCCCGCCAAGATAGCGCAGTCCGATACGGATGCAATCGCGGTTTTCGCGTAGCCGAAGCGGACGAACGACAAAAACAAAAATGCCCGCACGAGGCGGGCATTTATTGTTTTGGCGGAGCGGACGGGACTCGCCTACGTGCCGCAGGCCGCGGCTGCGCCTGCAGGCGCAGCCCTTCGAGTCCCGCCGGAAGCCGCGCAGGCGGCTTCCTCCACTCCGCAGCCACGCGCCCGCAAGCGGGCCCGAGCGAACGACAAAAACAAAAATGCCCGCACGAGGCGGGCATTTATTGTTTTGGCGGAGCGGACGGGACTCGAACCCGCGACCCCCGGCGTGACAGGCCGGTATTCTAACCGACTGAACTACCGCTCCAGTCTTGCTACTTGCCTGGCAGGCGTCGGTTACTTCCTGCCGGCGCATCGTTTGTTCGAACGACGCCGAAATCTGGCGTCCCCTAGGGGATTCGAACCCCTGTACTCACCGTGAAAGGGTGATGTCCTAGGCCTCTAGACGAAGGGGACAGCGTACTGCTTACATCCTTAATGCAAAAACCCGTTCAAAAGACGCTTGAACGGGCTTCGTTCTGGCGGAGCGGACGGGGCTCGAACCCGCGACCCCCGGCGTGACAGGCCGGTATTCTAACCAACTGAACTACCGCTCCAGCTTTCCTTACCCTACCCGCAGGACGTTGGCTACGTTCCTGCAGGCTTAGCGACACTTCCATCGAAACGCCGCTGAATCTGGCGTCCCCTAGGGGATTCGAACCCCTGTACTCACCGTGAAAGGGTGATGTCCTAGGCCTCTAGACGAAGGGGACAACGTACTGCTTACACCTTTAATACAAAAGCCCGCTCAAAACACCTCTTGAGCGGGCTTCGATCTGGCGGAGCGGACGGGACTCGAACCCGCGACCCCCGGCGTGACAGGCCGGTATTCTAACCGACTGAACTACCGCTCCAGCTTTCCTTACCCTACCCGCAGGACGTCGGTTACGTTCCTGCCGGCTTCGCGACACTTCCAACGAAACGCCGCTGAATCTGGCGTCCCCTAGGGGATTCGAACCCCTGTACTCACCGTGAAAGGGTGATGTCCTAGGCCTCTAGACGAAGGGGACAAAATCTTTTCAGATCTGTCTGGTTTTCGCTATTAATTTTTCGTCAACAGCGAAGACCGAAATTCTAACTGCTTTAAATCGTTTTGTGAAGCATTTTTTAACTACCTGCTTCGCGAATCGATTTGTTTGTTCTGTTGGTGGAGGTAAGCGGGATCGAACCGCTGACCTCTTGCATGCCATGCAAGCGCTCTCCCAGCTGAGCTATACCCCCTTGCAGAACAGAAATGAGATTATATAGACCTACTTCGAACTTGTAAATACCCTTTTTGCGATTCGAGCAAAATTTTTTGCGAAGCCGCCGAACGACGGCTTCGCAACGGTGCGAACGTCAGGCCAGCGCGGCCTCGATGCGCGACACCACGGCGTCACGACCGAACAGCATGAGCACCGCGTCGATCGACGGCGTATGCGTCGTGCCCGCGACTAGCAGGCGCACCGGCATCGCCAGTTGCGGCATCTTCAGCTTGTGCGCGGCAAGCGTCGCCTTCAGCGCGGCCGCAATCGCTTCCTTGCTCCACTCGGCCGCCTTCAGCGCGGCAGCCAGTTCGACCAGCGCCGGACGCACCACGTCGGTCACGTGCTGCGCAAGCGCGTCCGCTTCCGGCGCGGGCACGCGGTAGAACATCGCGGCACCTTCCGCGAGCTCCTTGAGCGTCGACGTGCGGTCCTTCATCAGGCCGATCACCGACACGAGATCCGGACCGCCCGCGAGCGCCGCGTCGTCGATGCCGAGCGCCGCGAAGAACGGCTTCGACAGTTCGGCGAGACGCGCGTTGTCCGCTTCCTTGATGTAGTGGTTGTTCAGCCAGTTCAGCTTGCTGTGATCGTATTGCGCCGGCGACTTGCCGAGGTGCTCGAGATCGAACCATTCGACGAACTGCTCGCGCGTGAAGATTTCGGCGTCGCCATGCGACCAGCCAAGACGCGCCAGGTAGTTCACGACCGCTTCCGGCAGATAGCCCGCGTCGCGGTACGCCATCACGCTCATCGCGCCGTGGCGCTTGCTCATCTTCTCGCCCTGCTCGTTGAGCACGGTCGGCAGGTGGGCATACACCGGCGGCTCGCCACCCAGCGCGCGCAGGATGTTGATCTGGCGAGGCGTGTTGTTCACGTGGTCGTCGCCGCGGATCACGTGCGTGATCTCCATGTCGAGATCGTCGACCACCACGCAGAAGTTGTACATCGGCGTGCCGTCCGGGCGCGCGATCACGAGATCGTCGAGTTCCTCGTTCGAGATCTCGACGCGCCCCTTCACCGCATCGTCCCACGCGACGCTGCCGGCCAGCGGGTTGCGGAAGCGCAGCACCGGCTTCACGCCGGCCGGCGGCTCGGGCAGCACCTTGCCCGGCTCCGGGCGCCACGTGCCGTCGTAGCGCGGCTTGAGACCCGCTTCACGCTGGCGCTCGCGCAACGCGTCGAGCTCTTCGGTCGACATGTAGCACGGATACGCGAGCCCTTCTTCGAGCATCTTCGCGAGCACCTCGCGATAGCGGTCCATCCGCTGCATCTGGTAGAACGGGCCTTCGTCGAAATTCAGGCCGAGCCATTCCATCCCCTCGAGGATCGCGTCGACCGCCTCCACCGACGAACGCTCGACGTCGGTATCCTCGATGCGCAGCACGAAGGTGCCTTTCGTCTTGCGGGCGAACGCCCACGGATAGAGTGCGGAGCGAATGTTGCCGAGGTGGATGAAGCCGGTGGGGCTCGGCGCGAAGCGGGTACGGACAGGACGGGTCATAAACGGTAACTCGAACGCCTGGGGCGCGTGAATGATTCGACGCGGGGCCGACAGCGGCTGCCCGGATACTGCAACGGAGCCGGCGACGCCCGGAACGGAATGAAGCCGGAATTATACCGCCCTTCCATCGCGCCAGCGCGCCGCTTGCTTTATGATGCGCGCCGCGGCGCCAGCCGGCGCCGCGCCGGCCGCGCGGCGCATGTCGCGCCGCGGCCGGAACCTACCGCCGCGGCGGGCCGTCGCCCGCCGCCCGACGCTGGAGAACCCTCGATGTCGTCCCCTCGCCTGTCGCGCCGTCACTTCACGATCGCCGCCGCTTCCGCCAGCCTCGCCGCCTGCACGTCGCTCGGCGGCAAGAGCCGCCCCGACAATGCCGCCACGGCGGCCCAGCCGCACGAGAAGCCGGTGAAGATCGGCATCGCGCTGGGCGGCGGCGCCGCACGCGGCTTCGCGCACATCGGCGTGCTGAAGGGGCTCGAGGCGCGCGGCATCCCGATCGACCTCGTCGCCGGCACGAGTGCCGGGTCGGTGGTCGGCGCGCTCTACGCGTCGGGCATGAACGCGCTGCAGCTGAACAAGCTCGCGCTCGAAATGGACCAGACCGCTATCAGCGACTGGGCGCTGCCGTTCCGCTCGCGCGGCCTGCTGCAGGGCGTCGCGCTGCAGAACTTCCTGAACAAGTCGCTGAACAACCGGCCGATCGAGAAGATGGCAAAGCCGCTCGGCGTGGTCGCCACCGATCTGCAGAACGGCCAGCCGATCCTGTTCCAGCAGGGCAACACGGGCCTCGCGGTGCGCGCGTCGTGCAGCGTGCCGTCGGTGTTCGAGCCGGTGAAGATCGGCAGCCGCGAGTATGTCGACGGCGGCCTCGTGAGCCCGGTGCCCGCGTCGTACGCGCGCAAGATGGGCGCGACCTTCGTGATCGCGGTCGACATTTCCTCGCGCCCCGACGGCGCGGCGACCAACAACCCGATCGAGATGCTGCTGCAGACGTTCACGATCATGGGCCAGACGATCAAGACCTACGAACTCGACAAGTACGCCGACGTGGTGATCCGCCCGAACCTCAACGCGATGGGCGGCAGCGACTTCAACCAGCGCAACGCGGCGATCCTCGCCGGCGAGGAAGCGGTCGCGCGCATCATGCCCGAGCTGCAGCGCAAGCTCGCGGCAGCGCGCGGCGTGACCGCGTAGGCCGTGCCGCCGGCGGCAGCGGCATCAGCCGCGCCACCAAAACAAAAAAACCCTGCCGCCTTTCGGGCGACAGGGTTTGCTTGATCCGACTGCCTGCGAACGTTCAGTTGCTGCCGTTCGCCGCATCGTCGCCGAGCGTCGCGCGCACGCGCTGGCGCAGATCGTCGGCCTTCATCGGAAACTGCGTCTCGATCCGGCGCGCACCGTTGAAACGCTTTTCCCAGTACGTGCTGTCGAGATCGTCGACGCGCACCGTGCTGCCGGTGGACGGCGAATGCACGAACTTGTTGTCGCCGATGTAGATCCCGACGTGCGAGAACGTGCGGCGCATCGTGTTGAAGAACACCAGATCGCCCGGCTTCAGCTCGCTCACGCGCACCTTCTCGCCGACCCGGCTCATCTCTTCCGCGCGACGCGGCAGCGACATGCCGAGCGTGTCCTGGAACACGTAGCGCACGAAACCGCTGCAGTCGAGGCCCGAATCCGGCGTGTTGCCGCCCCAGCGGTAGCGCACGCCGATCATGTTCAGCGCGCCGACGACGACGTCGCCCGCCTTGCCCGCCATGCCGGACAGGAACGACTTCGCGCCGCCGCTCGACGGCTGGCTGCTGGCTTGGGAATTCTGGGCGGATGCCGACCCGGATTGAGTCGAGAATGCGGCATTCTGGTTAAAACTGCTTGCTTCGTCGGCGAACGCGCCGGAAGTGGCAGCGAACAGGACGCCGATGAACATCCCGGCGACGGCGCGCGCGCATGCCTGGGTCAGGGATCGGTGCTGCATTGGTCGATGGATTTCGCTTAAAAATCAGCTGATTGGCGGAAAATTTCGGTCGATACTAGCCAGCGCGTATCCGTTTGTCAAAACAAATTAAAAAAATCAATCGAGATGGTTAGACCATTGGCGGCCTATCACGCTTTCCAGACCGCTTTCAACAGCTTTTGTGTGTAAGGATGTGACGGTTTGCCGAAGATGTCGGCGACCTCGCCGGACTCCACGATCGCCCCGTCCTGCATCACCGCGACGCGGTGGGCCATCGCGCCGATCACCTCCAGGTCGTGGCTGATGAACACGTAGCCGAGGTTGTATTTCTGTTGCAAATTCGCGAGCAGCTTCAGCACCTGCTGCTGGATCGACACGTCGAGCGCCGACGTCGGCTCGTCGAGGATCAGGATGCGCGGCTCCAGCACGAGCGCGCGCGCGATCGCGATCCGCTGCCGCTGCCCGCCGGAGAACTCGTGCGGATAGCGATGCATCACGGTGCGGTCGAGGCCGACCTCGCGCAGCACCGCGAGCGCCTTCGCGCGCCGCGCGTCGGCCGGCAGATCCGGGCGGTGCAGCTCGAGCCCCTCGCCGACGATCCGCTCGATCGTGTGGCGCGGCGACAGTGAACTGTAAGGATCTTGAAATACGACCTGCAGGTTCGAGCGCAGCGCGGTCTGCTCGCGGCCGCGATAGCTCGACAGCGCGCGCCCCTGGAATTCGATCTCGCCGTGCGCCGTCTTCTGCAGCCCGAGCAGCGCCATCGCGAGCGTCGATTTGCCGGAGCCCGACTCGCCGACGATGCCGAGCGTCTCGCCCTGCCGGACCGCCACCGACACGTCCGACACCGCGGTTACCGGCGCCGTGCGGAACCACCCGGCGATGCCCGGCCGCTTGCGCGCGAACTGCACGGTCACGTGGCGCGCATCGAGCAGCACGGGCGCGATCGGCATCACCGGCGCGACCGTGCGCTGCGGCCGGCTGTTCAGCAGGCGCTGGGTATACGGGTGCTCGGGCGCCGCGAAGATTCGCTCGACCGGCCCGCTCTCGACCAGCCGGCCCCGTTCCATCACCGCGACACGCTGCGCGAAGTGCCGCACGAGGTTCAGGTCGTGCGTGATCAGCAGGATCGCCATCCCACGCTTCTCTGCCTCCTCGCGCTGCAGCGCGAGCAGCAGCTCGACGATCTGCGCGCGGATCGTCACGTCGAGCGCGGTGGTCGGCTCGTCGGCGAGCAGCAGGCGCGGCCGGCACGCAAGCGCCATCGCGATCATCGCGCGTTGCCGCTGGCCGCCCGACAGCTGGTGCGGATAGCTGTCGACGCGCTTGTCCGGCTCGGCAATGCCGGTGCGCGCGAGCAGCGCGATCGCGCGCTTGCGCGCCTCGGCGGCCGTCACGCCGTCGTGCAGCACGATCGTCTCGCCGATCTGCGCGCCGATCGTATACAGCGGGTTGAGCGCGGTCATCGGCTCCTGGAAGATCATCGCGATGTCGGAGCCGCGCAGCCCGCGCATCTCGCGCTCGCTGCGCGTCGCGAGATCCTGGCCGGCGAAGCGGATCGTGCCGCCGACCTCGGCGTCGCGCAGCAGGCGCAGGATCGACAGCGCGGTCACGCTCTTGCCCGAGCCCGACTCGCCGACCAGCGCGACGCGCTCGCCGCGGCCGATCGCAAAGGTCACGTCCTCGACCGCGACGGTGTCGCCGAAGCGCACCTGCAGACGCTCGAGCGACAGCAGCGGCTCGCCGTCCGGCGGCGGCATCGTCGACGCGCTCATCGCTGGCCTCCCGCGGCCCGCACCGAATCGGAAATCCGCGTGTCGAGCGCGTTACGCAGCGCGTCGCCCATGAAGGTCAGCAACAGCAGCGTCGCGACCAGCACGCCGAAGGTCGACAGCGAGATCCACCACGCATCGAGGTTGCCCTTGCCCTGCGCGAGCAGCTCGCCGAGGCTCGGCGTCGGCGGCGGCACGCCGAGCCCGAGGAAGTCGAGGCTCGTGAGCGCGAGGATCGCACCGCTCATCCGGAACGGCAGGAACGTGATCACCGGCGTCAGGCTGTTCGGCAGCACGTGGCGCCAGATGATCTGCCCGTTCGACAGCCCCATCGCGCGCGCCGCGCGCACGTAGTCCTGCGTGCGGTTGCGCAGGAATTCGGCGCGCACGTAGTCGGCAAGCCCGATCCAGCCGAACAGCGACAGCAGCACGATCAGCAGCAGGAAGCTCGGCTCGAAGATCGACGCGAAGATGATCAGCAGGTACAGCTCGGGCAGCGAGCTCCAGATCTCGATCAGGCGCTGCCCGACGATGTCGATGCGGCCGCCGAAGAAGCCCTGCACCGCGCCCGCGGCGATGCCGAGGAGCGTGCCGATCAGCGTCAGGACCAGCCCGAACTCGACCGACACGCGAAACCCGTAGACGAGCCGGGCCAGCAGGTCGCGGCCCTGCGCATCGGTGCCGAGCCAGTTCTCGCCCGACGGCGGCGCCGGGTTCGGCACGCGCGAGAAATAGTTGAGCGTGTCGTAGTGGTAGCGGTTCGGCGGGTAGACGACGAAGTTGCCGGGCGCGTCGAGGCGCTTGCGGACATACGGATCGAGATAGTCGGCGGGCGTCGGGAAGTCGCCGCCGAAGGTCGTTTCCGGATATGCCTTGAACATCGGGAAGTAATAGTGCCCGTCGTAGCGCACCACGAGCGGCTTGTCGTTCGACCACAGTGGCGCGGCGAGGCTCGCGGCGAACGCGACGACGAAGATCACGAAGCTCCAGTAGCCGAGGCGCTGCTGCGTGAAGCGCCGCCACACGCGGCGCGCGGGCGACGGCGACACGCGCGCGCGTGCAGCGTCGAGGCGGGACGAGGCGGCGGCCTGGCTCATGCGCACGCCTCCGGGCAGGCCCGACGCGCGCCAACGTCCTGGCCGAGGCACCACGGATGAAGCAGTCGTGCGGGGTGCGTCATGTCAGCGCTCCAGGTTCTCGAATTGAATGCGCGGGTCGACCCACACGTAGCACAGATCGGAGATCAGCTTGGTGGCGAGCCCGATCAGCGTAAACAGATACAGCGTGCCGAGCACCACCGGGTAATCCCGCCGCACGACCGACTCGTACGACAGCAGCCCGAGGCCGTCCAGCGAGAACAGCGTCTCGATCAGCAGGCTGCCCGTGAAGAACGCGCCGATGAACGCGGCCGGAAAGCCGACGATCAGCGGCAGCAGCGCGTTGCGGAACACGTGCTTCCACAGCACGGTCCGCTCGGACAGCCCCTTCGCGCGCGCGGTCAGCACGTACTGCCGGCGGATCTCGTCGAGGAACGCGTTCTTCGTGAGCATCGTCACGACCGCGAAGCTGCCGACGACCGACGCGGTGATCGGAAGCGCGATGTGCCACAGGTAGTCGAGCACCTTGCCGGCCATCGACAGCTGCGCGAAGTTGTCCGACGTGAGGCCGCGCAGCGGGAATAGCTGCCAGAACGAGCCGCCGCCGAACAGCACGAGCAGCAGCACGCCGAGCACGAAGCCGGGAATCGCATAGCCGACGAGCACGACGAGGCTCGTCGCGACGTCGAACGGCGAGCCGTTGCGCACGGCCTTCGCGATGCCGAGCGGCACCGAGATCAGGTAGGTGAGGAAGAACGTCCAGAGCCCGATGCTGATCGACACCGGCAGCTTCTGCACGATCAGCGACCACACGCTCTGGTGGCGGAAGTAGCTGTCGCCGAGGTCGAAGCGCGCGAAGCGCTTCAGCATCAGCACGTAGCGCTCGAGCGGCGGCTTGTCGAAACCGTACAGCGCCTTCAGTTGCGCGACCTGCTGCGGATCGACGCCCGTATGCGCGCGCATCCCGAACGGCACCGCGCCCTGCTCCGTCGCGCCCTTGCGCAGCTCCTGCACGGCCTGTTCGACGGGGCCGCCCGGCACGAACTGGATCACGGCGAAGGTCAGCGTCAGCACGCCGACGAGCGTCGGGATCATCAGCAGCAGGCGTTTGAGGATGTAGCTCCACATAGGCGTCGACTCGCGATCGATAAGCAATGGTTGGGACGGCGGCCGCCGCGCTCACTTGCCCGGCTCGAGCCACCAGGTCGACACGACCCAGCCCTCGGCCGAATAGTACAGCGGCAGCGTCTGCGGATAGGCGAGCGTGCGCTTGTACGCGACCCGGTGCGTCGTGCTGTACCACTGCGGGACCGCGTAGTAGCCGTGCATCAGCACGCGGTCGAGCGCGTGCGTCGCATCGAGCAGCTGCTCGCGGGTCTCGGCTGCGCCGAGCGCCTGCAGCAGCGCGTCGACGGCCGGCGACTTGAGCCCGATCACGTTGTCCGAACCCGGCTCGTCCGCGAACTTGCTGGCGTAGCGCGCGAACTGCTCGGCGCCCGGCACCTGCACGCCCGGCAAGCGGATCGTCGTCATGTCGTAGTCGAACGCGTCGAGGCGCTTCTGCAGCAGCGCGAAATCGGCCGTGCGAAACCGCGCATCGATGCCGAGCTTCGCGAGGTTGCGCTGGTACGCGATCACGACCGGCTCGAACGCGGAGCCCGCATCGTCGAGGATCTCGAACGTGAATGGCTCGCCCTGCGCGTTGCGCAGCGCGCCGTCGCGATACGTCCACCCCGCCTCGGCGAGCAGCGCGCGCGCCTTCAGCAGGTTCGCGCGCAGCGAGCCGGGCGGGTTCGTGCCGGGTTGCACGACCATCGGGCCGAACACCGCCGGGTCGAGCTGCGCGCGCAGCGGCTCGAGGAGCTTGAGCTCGCCCGGGCCCGGCGTGCCGGTCGCCTGCAGGTCGGTGTCGGCGAAATAGCTGTCGAGGCGCGTGTAGCCGCCGTAGAACAGCTGGCGGTTCAGCCATTCGAAATCGAACGCGAGATCGAGCGCCTGGCGCACCCGCACGTCGCGGAACTGCGGCCGCCGCAGGTTCATCATGAAGCCCTGCATGCCCGCGCCGTTGTGCTGGCGGAATTCGCGCTTGACGAGCTCGCCGCTGTCGAAGCGCTTGCCGACGTCGCGCCGCACCCAGTTGCGCGCGATGTATTCGACGAGCACGTCGTACTCGCCGGCCTTGAACGCCTCGAGCCGCGCGACGCCGTCGCCGTACAGCTTGTAGACGATCCGCTCGAAGTTGTGGGTGCCCACCCGCACCGGCAGGTCGGCGCCCCAGTACGCGGGGTTGCGCCGGTACGTGATCGTGCGGCCGTTGTCATAGTGCTCGATCAGGTACGACCCGCTGCCGATCGGCTGCTCGAACGCGAGTTGGTCGAACGGGATGCGCGTGCCGTCGGCGCGCAACCCCCACTTGCGCGAGAACACCGGCACGCCGGCCGCGATCAGCGGCAGCTCGCGGTTGTGCCGGCGGAACTCGAAACGCACCGTGGCCGGATCGACGACCGCCGCCCGCGTGATGTCCGCGAAATACGCGGCGAACTGCGGCGCCGCCTGCTTGCTCTTCAGCGTGTCGAACGAATGCTTGACGTCGGCGGCCGTCACCGGGTCGCCGTTCGAGAAGCGCGCGCGCGGGTTCAGGTGGAACGTGACCGACTGGCCGTCCGGCGCGACCGCGATGTCGTCGGCGAGCAGGCCGTACATGGACGCCGGCTCGTCCGAGCTGCTGGTCGCCAGGCTTTCGAACAGCAGGTCGATGCCGGGCGCGATGTTGCCGCGCATCGTATACGGGTTGAACTTGTCGAACGACGTCAGCCGGTTCGGGTTCGCGAGCACGAGCGTGCCGCCCTTCGGCGCATCCGGGTTCACGTAATCGAAGTGCTTGAAGCCCGGCGGATATTTCGGCTCGCCGTACTGGGCGATCGCCTGGGCGGCATGCGCGGCGGTCGCGGCCAGCACCGCCTGCGCAAGCAGCGCCGCTGCCGTGCGGCCGGCGGCCCGGACGGCACGCGCGATACCGGGACGGGCGCATGCGGCGGCCCGGGGCGAACCCTGCGTCATAAGGCTCCTGTCGGTCGATTGAAGGTGGCAATGTGCGGGAATTCTACCCATTCGCACCCGCTTGCAGCCACTTCGCGCCGCCCGCAAAAGAAAACCGCCCCAAAAGGCGGTTTTTCATCGACCTGCGCCACGCGACTCGCGCGCGACTCAACGCCAGCCGTTGTGGCGGCCGCGATCGTGATCCCAGTGGCCACGGTCATCCCAGCCGCGGCCGTGATGGCGATACCAGTCGTCGCGGCCCCAGTAGCGGCGGCCGTCCCAGTAGCGGTCGCCGTGCCAGCCGATCACGATGGCCGGCGCGGGCGCGACGTACGCAGGGGCATACGCGGGCGCCGCATACACCGGCGCCGGCTGGTAGACGACCGGCGGCGGCGGCGGCGCGTACACCGGCGCGGGCGCGACGTAGACCGGCGCAGGCACGCCGACGTTGATCCCGACATTGACACCCGCCATTGCCGCGCCCGACACGAGCAAGGTCGCCATACCGGTCATGAGCGACGCAATACGCAAGGTCTTCATGGATTCCTCTTCTGGTTGTTTCGTGGGTGATTCGACTATAGCGGGATGCATCGCGCGCGCATATTTCCAGTTTGTAAGAACTGATGCGCGGGATCGCAACCCGGATGCGGCGCTAACGTCTTGTAACATTCGCCCCGCCGCGGCCGGCCGGAATGATAGCGCAGCGGCCCGGCCGCGCCGCGCGGCCGGCGCCACCACGAAAAAAAGGCGGCACCTGCGTGCCGCCTTCGTCGTGCCGGGAAACCGCCGCCGCGTCAGCGCGACATCATGTTCATGCTGACGTTGTGCATCACCCACATCGTGCCGACGATCAGGATCGCCGCGGTGAGCACCGTGTAGCTGAACGCCATCACGTTCCAGCGCTGCCCCGACGAGCTGTTCATGTGCAGGAAGTACACGAGGTGCACAACGATCTGCACGAACGCGAGCACCGCGAGCGCGACGAGCGACGCATGCGGCGACAGCGCGCCGCCCATCACGAGACCGAACGACGCCGCCGTGAGCACGATCGACAGGATGAAGCCGGCGACATAACCGCCGACGCTGCCGTGCCCTTCTTCGAGTTGAGACGAATGCGAATGGGCCATTTAGATCACGCTCGCGAGATAGACAAAGGAAAACACGCAGATCCAGACGATGTCGAGGAAGTGCCAGAACAGGCTCAGGCACGTCAGGCGCCGGATGTCGCGATCGCTCAGCTCGGGCCGGGCGATGATCTGCGCGGCCAGCACGATCATCCAGATCAGGCCGGCCGTCACGTGCAGCCCGTGCGTGCCGACCAGCGTGAAGAACGCCGACAGGAACGCGCTGCGCTGCGGGCCCGCGCCTTCCGCGATCAGGTGCGAGAACTCGCGCATTTCCATCGCGAGGAACGCCGCGCCGAGCACGAAGGTCACCGCGAGCCAGCCGAGCGCCGCACCGCGCTTGCCGCGGTGCGCGCCGAGCATCGCGAAGCCGTACGTGATGCTCGACAGCAGCAGCGCCGCCGTCTCGAGCGCGACGCCCGGAATGTCGAACAGGTCCTTGCCGGTCGGGCCGCCCGCATACTGCTGGCCGAGCACCGCGAAGGTCGCGAACAGCGCCGCGAAGATCACGCAGTCGGTCATCAGGTACAGCCAGAAACCGAACACCGAATGCGACGGCGGATGATCGTCAGCGTGCTCGTGCACGTGCAGGTTCGCGTCCAGGGTTTTCTGCAACATCAGTTGGCCTCCAGTTCCACGTCGTCGACGCGCGTGGCCACGCGTGCCTTGTATCGCGACTCTTCGATCCGCCGCACCGTCGAGGCGGGAATGTAATAACCGTCGTTGTCGCGCGAGCTGTAGATCGCCAGCGTCGCGACGATGCCGACCAGGCCGGCGATCGCAAGCCACCAGATGTGCCACACCAGCGCGAAGCCGAGCGCGAGGCTGAAGACCCCGATCACGAGGCCCGCGCACGTGTTCGACGGCATGTGGATATCGCCGTACGTCGCCGGGTTCGGCCGGCCGTCGCCGCGCGCCTTCATGTCCGCGAACGCATCGAGCGCGCGCACCTGCGGGATCGCCGCGAAGTTGTAGTCCGCCGGCGGCGACGTCGTCGCCCATTCGAGCGTGCGGCCGCCCCACGGGTCGCCCGTGGTGTCGCGATATTCCGGCAGATGGCGGTTGCGGATGCTGACGACGAGCTGCAGCAGCTGGCACGCGATGCCGATCGCGATCAGCACGGCACCGAACGCGGCGACCAGCAGCCACGGATGCCAGGCCGGGTTGTCGTAGTGGTTCAGGCGGCGCGTCATGCCCATGAAACCGAGCACGTAGAGCGGCACGAACGCGACGTAGAAGCCGACCTGCCAGAACCAGAACGCGGCCTTGCCGAGCTTCTCGTTCAGCTTGAAGCCGAACGCCTTCGGGAACCAGTAGTTGAAGCCCGCGAGATAGCCGAACAGCACGCCGCCGATGATCACGTTGTGGAAGTGCGCGATCAGGAACAGGCTGTTGTGCAGCACGAAGTCCGCGCCCGGGATCGCCATCATCACGCCGGTCATCCCGCCGAGCGTGAACGTGACCATGAAGCCGATCGTCCACAGCACCGGCGTCGTGAATTCGATCCGGCCGCGGTACATCGTGAACAGCCAGTTGAACACCTTCACGCCGGTCGGGATCGCGATGATCATCGTCATGATCCCGAAGAACGCGTTCACGTTGGCGCCCGAGCCCATCGTGAAGAAGTGATGCAGCCACACGAGGAACGACAGCACCATGATCGCGCAGGTCGCGTACACCATCGTCTTGTAGCCGAACAGCGGCTTCTTCGCGAACGTCGCGATGACTTCCGAGAAGATCCCGAACGCCGGCAGGATCAGGATGTACACTTCCGGATGGCCCCACGCCCAGATCAGGTTCAGGTACAGCATCGCGTTGCCGCCGGCTTCGTTCGTGAAGAAGTGCATGCCGAGGTAGCGGTCGAGGCCGAGCAGCGCGAGCGTCGCGGTCAGGATCGGGAACGACGCCATGATCAGCACGTTCGTGCAGAGCGCCGTCCACGTGAACACCGGCATCTTCATCAGCGTCATGCCGGGCGCGCGCATCTTGATGATCGTCACGAAGAAGTTCACGCCGGTCAGCAGCGTGCCGACGCCGGAGATCTGCAGCGCCCACAGGTAGTAGTCGACCCCCACCCCGGGGCTGTACTGCAGCTCCGACAGCGGCGGATACGCGAGCCAGCCCGTCTGCGCGAATTCACCGATCACGAGCGACACATTGATCAGGATCGCGCTGACCGCCGTCATCCAGAAGCTCAGCGAGTTGATGAACGGAAACGCGACGTCGCGCGCGCCGATCTGCAGCGGCACCACCAGGTTCATCAGGCCGACCATGAACACCATCGCCATGAAGAAGATCATGATCACGCCGTGCGCGGTGAAGATCTGGTCGTAGTGATGCGGCGGCAGGTAGCCCGGCGCGTTGTACGCGAGCGCGAGCTGCATGCGCATCATGATCGCGTCGGCGAAGCCGCGCAGCAGCATGATGAGCGCGACGATGATGTACATCACGCCGAGCTTCTTGTGGTCGACCGTCGTGAGCCATTCGGTCCACAGCCATTTCCATCGGCCGGTGAGCGTCAGTGCGGCGACGATGCCCAGCACGACGAGCCCCATGAGGGCGCCCGCCCCCATGATGATGGGCTGGTCGAACGGGATCGCCGAAAGTGTCAGTTTGCCGAACATGCGTTATCCCTTCGTTCCGCAGGCGGCGTCCTTCAGGTCGAGGACGTGGCCATCGTTGTATTTCGCGATGATGTTGTGAAAGAGCTTCGGATCGACCGTCGAGAAGTAGCGCACCGGCGCCTTCTCGCTCGGCTGCGCGACCGTGCTGTACGCGGTCATGTCGAGCCGGTCGGACGATGCCTTGACCTTGCGCACCCACGCGTCGAACTGCTCGCGCGGCTCGGCGAGCGTGCGGAACTTCATGTCGGAGAAGCCGCGCCCGCTGTAGTTGGCGGACGTGCCCGCGTAGTTGCCGGGTTCATCCGCGATCAGGTGCAGGCGCGTCTGCATGCCGGCCATCGCATAGACCTGGCCGCCGAGCTGCGGGATGAAGAACGAGTTCATCACCGAATCCGACGTGATGCGGAAGTTCACCGGCGTGCCGACCGGAATCGCGAGCTGGTTCACCGACGCGATGCCGAGCTCCGGGTAGATGAACAGCCACTTCCAGTCGAGCGCGACGACCTCGACGTCGATCGGCTTGACCGACGACTCGATCGGCTTGTACGGGTCGAGCTCGTGCGTGGTCTTCCACGTGAGGATGCCGAGGAACAGGATAATCAGCGTCGGCACCGTCCAGATCACGACCTCGATCGCGGTCGAGTGCGACCACTCCGGCGCATAGGTTGCGTTGCGGTTCGACGCGCGGTAGCGCCACGCGAAGAACAGCGTCAGCAGGATCACCGGCACGACGACGAGCAGCATCGCCCACGTCGACGTCGCGATCAGCGCTTTCTCCGCAACGCCGATGCTGCCCTTCGGATTCAGCACGTCGAGCTTGCAGCCGGACAAGCTCAGTGCAGCGGCGAGCGGCAGCAGTCTCGACGCCCCTTTCAAAGCCTTTTCATTCATCACACAGCCTGATTGTCATTGAATCCATCCACGCCCGATGCGCATTCGATCCACGAAAGTGGTCGCATCTTACGGCGATAGGATTTGTCGAAAATCAACAGATGCGACAAATCATCGTTGCAAAATTTGTCGTGTGTCAGATTGTCGCGGGTCGTGCGGCGCGCGCGACGATAAAGATGCGCGCGCAACCATGCGCGCCTGCGGTCTCCCGCATGCGGCGCATGAAACACCGGGAAGGCGACGTTCAGCTGTTGGGCCTGGACGCCACGTACGACGGTTGCGCGGGCGCGGGGCCGTCGCCTGCCGGCATCTTCGAATGGTCCGCTTCGTCGATCAGGCGCGCGACGGTCGGATCGATCGCATCGGTGAACGGCTTCGGATACAGGCCGACCGTCAGCACGATCAGCGCGAGCGACGCGAACAACGCGATCTCGCGGCGGTTCAGGTCGACGAGCTGCGCGATGCGCGGGCTCTTGATCTTGCCGAACACGACGCGCTTGAGCATCCACAGCGTGTACGACGCGCTGAGGACCAGCGTGAGCGCCGCGAGCGCGCCGATCCAGAAGTTGAAGCGGATCGCGCCCATGATGATCATGAATTCGCCGACGAAACCCGACGTGCCGGGCAGCCCGACGTTCGCCATCGAGAACAGCAGCGCGAACGTCGCGAAACGCGGCATCACGCTCGCGACGCCGCCATAGGCCGCGATCTCGCGCTGCTTCGTGCGGTCGACCAGCACGCTCACGCACAGCAGCATCGCGCCCGCGACGAAGCCGTACGACACGAGCTGCACGATCGCGCCTTCGACGCCGATCTGGTTGAACAGGAACAGGCCGAGCGTGACGAGCCCCATGTGCGCGACCGTCGAATACGCGAGCAGCTTGCCGAGATCGGTTTGCGCGAGCGCGAGCAGGCTCGCGTAGATGATCGCGAACAGCGACAGCGCGAGCACGGCCGGCGCGAAGAAGTGGCTCGCGTCCGGCGTGATCGGCAGCGCGAAGCGCAGGAAGCCGTAGCCGCCGAGCTTCAGCATGCCGAGCATCAGCGCGGCGCCGGTCGGGCCGTCCGTGTACACGTCGCGCAGCCAGGTGTGCACCGGCCACATCGGCACCTTGACCGCGAACGCCGCGAAGAAGCCGAGGAACACCAGCAGCTGCGGCGCGAAGCCGAGCCGCAGCGTGCGCCACGCGTTCATGTCGAACGTGTGCGACTGCGCGTACAGGTACAGCATCGCCATCAGCAGCAGCAGCGAACCCGCGAACGAGATGAAGAAGAACTTCACCGCCGCATGCACGCGGTTTTCGCGGCCCCACGTGCCGATCAGCAGGTAGAGCGGGATCAGCGTCGCCTCGAAGAAGATGAAGAACAGCAGGCCGTCCTGCGCGGCGAACACGCCGACCATCAGCCCGGACAGGATCAGGAACGACGCGAGGTACTGCGCGACGCGCACGGTGACGGATTCCCACGACGCGACGACGATCACGAGCGTGGTGAACGCGGTCAGCACGACGAGCCACAGCGACGCGCCATCGATCCCGAGGCGCCAGCCCGCATCGAACGCCGCGAGCCAGTTGCGCTGCTCGACGAACTGCATCGCGGCCGAATGCGAGTCGAAGCCCGTGACGAGCGGCACGACGGCCGCGAGCCCCGCCACCGCGCCGGCAAGCGCGATCAGCCGCGTGCGGCGCGGATGGCGGTCGGAACCGGCGCGCAGCAGGCACGCGCCGAACAGAATCGGAACCCAGATCGCCAGGCTCAGAATGGGGAGATCATGCATGTCAGTTAAGCCCACAGAGTGCCGCGCGCTGGATCGGGAGCAGGCGCGGCGAAAGGAACGAAATCGAAACGAAAGGTAGATTTCGTGGATCGCCGGTGTCGGGCAAATGTAAGGCGGTATCTCGCGAAAGCTTGATGCCGCTCAAACGCTACCGGGTTAACCAGCATAATTCGGCTGATTATTTTTTGCAGCGCAGCAATGCTCTCTTGGCCCGCCGATTCGACAACCGCCTGATTTTCCTGCGTTATTTTTTTGCACCGATGTAGGGTCCGGTGCGGGTTCGAACCTGCTGCGAGACAATTTGAAAACCACGCTCCGCCGGCACGCCCGGGCGGCGGCGTATGCGGTCGCGTGAGTAACCGCGGAATACCCTCCGGTTTTCTTACGATTTTTATTGCGTTTTACTTACATATTTCCAGCCGAGATCAATGGACTGGCACGGCGATACATCACGCCTTGCCCGCACCGCCCCGGCGGCATCGCGAAACGATCGGGTGACAAGCGGTGAAATTGCCGCGACACGTCGGCATCTCGACACGCCGCCTCCCCCTGCATTCACCGCATTGCACCTGATGCGCATCCAAAGTAGGCTATTAGCGCGACGTCGTCGGGGGGGGGGGTCTGACGGGGACACCGAGCAATGCGCGCCGGCCAACGGCAAGCACGCAGCGCGCAAGACCGCCGCACTCACGCTGCACATCGCCGTATTGAATCCAAAAGAAGCAATCTGGACCCGACCTGACAGCGGTCGCGTCTCGAACGATGCCAAAGGGGTTCCTGATGGACGCCACCATTGCTGCGGAAAAACCCGTACTGAGCGTCATCATGCCGGTTCACCAAGGTGAACGTTTCATCGGTCATGCGCTCGCGTCCATTGCGGATCAACTCTCACCGACGGAGCGTCACAGCATCGAAGTGCTGGTCATCGAGATTGCGAGCGACACGCCTTCGCTCGACATCGCGCGCACATTTTCCGATCGCATGCGGCTGCGCATCATCACGCAGCCCGACCTGCGCATGTGGCACGCGAAGACGAATTTTGGCGTGATGCAGGCATCAGCCGACCATGTGTGCTGGCTTCACCAGGACGATCTCTGGCTTCCCGGGCGATTCGACGCGATCAAGACATGGATCGCGGACGCCCCCGCGGCTGCGCTGCACATCGCCCCCAGTCTCTTTATCGACGCCGAAGGCGCGTCGCTCGGCCCCTGGCATTGCCCGCTCGACGCGAGCGGGCTGGTACCGCACGACGTGCTCGTTCGCCGTCTGCTCGTGCAGAACTTCGTCGCGGCGCCCGCGCCGGTTTTTCGCAAGGATATCTGGCTGCAGTGCGGCGGGCTCGACGAGGACCTCTGGTACACGGCCGACTGGGACATCTGGCTCAAGCTGGCCATGCAAGGCGACACTTACTTCCACGCGGATGTCTTGACGGCATTCCGGGTACACGGCTCGTCGCTGACCGTGTCCGGCAGCCGCAATGTCGACGATTTCGCCCGACAGATGAAGATTGTTTTGGCACGGCACATTGCCGTGCTCGACGAATCGACGCGCAAGAAAGTCGAGCCACTTGCGGAAACCTCGATATTGATCAACACGGCGCTGGCGCGAGCCGGTGCAGGCGACATGAGCCGCCTGTCCGGCTCATTGCATGCGCTGATTTCGTTGGGGCCGTCCGGCCTGACCACGCTTCTGCGAGACAGTCGCCTCGTCGAGCGCGTCAGTGCGCGTGTGCGCGCCAAGTTCAGGGGGAGCATGTGATGACAATGGGACCACGCATCCGGTCACTGTTCGGCCCATACGAGCGTCGCGTCAGCGAGGCGTATCGATCGGTGTACGTCGACCTGGATGCATTGACCGAATGTATCCGGCGCTGGCGGCGCGATGCAGCGCGTATCCTCGAAGTTGGATGCGGAGAAGGCGCCATGACTGAGCGCCTGGCGAGAATCTATCCGCAAGCGGAAATCGTCGCCATCGACATTACGCCACGTATCGGCCGCCTTTATCGCGGGCCGGCCGACAATGTCTCCTTCTTCCAGACGACCATTCAGGAAATGGCGGCGCAACGACGCGCCCAATTCGATCTCGTGATCCTGGCCGACGTCATCCATCACGTACCGCCGGATCTGCGCAACACACTGTTTGCAGCAGCCAAGATAGCGCTCGCGGGAAACGGTGCGTTCATATTCAAGGATTGGGAACGTGCGACCAGCCTGATCCATGCGCTCTGTTACGCGTCGGACCGATGGGTGACCGGCGACCGGGTCCGGTACATGAATGCGCCGGAAATGCGTCAGACACTGACCGGCATCTTTGGCCAAAGCGCGATCGCGGAGGAAGCACGCATCAAGCCGTGGCGAAACAACATCGCCTTTCTTGTTCATGCATGACAACCCGCCCGCCACGCGGGACGCACTCGTGGCTTCCGCTGACCAGGAAACACGAAGCCGCCGGTACAAAAGGAGTGACATCCATAGGGTCTCGCCAGTCGTTTCATTCCTGAATCAAATCGCATCAGCCAGTCTGTTGAAACATGAATGACCACGCCCGATCATGATCGCCAGAAACGTTACCCCCGTGTGCCATTCCAGGTACGCGCTCCATCCCGGGATTCCGTCAGCGCCGCGCCATGGCGATCCGAGAACGTGCAACTGCGCTACGCCATCCCCTGCGGCCGTGACTGCACGATCGTGCATGCGTTGGCTGGCACGTTTCAAAACTGAATCATTTCGCGTGGCGCAGTTCCTGGTCGAGGGAATTTGCGAAGCATCACGCCGACAGCGCTTCGAGGCAGCGTGCGTGGCACATTTTCTGCATATTCCACCGTATCGCGCCGACACGAACAAAGCAGCACGGTCAAATGTCGACTCGATCAAACACCAATAAGCAAACTGGTCAACCAGACAGAACAACTCATACTCGGGGTAAACATGATCTCCAATACGGAAGCATGTCTACAGACGCTGCCCGATCGGAGCGTCCACCTATCCGCGCATTCGTTGTCGGGGCGATTCGACTTGCATGGTCGCGCTGCTCCTGACGCTCGATCCTGGCGTCACGGGCGCTGGACACACGGCGCAGCGCCACGCGCTTCCATCGATTGCGAGAACGCTCGCCCTCGAGGCGCGTTTCCGCCACGAACTGGCAGGACGCTACTCGGCGACAGTCTCAATTCGCGTCGCAAATAGCATCCGTCGGCCTCCGGTATTCGCCTCCGGAGGTAAAGCATGTTGCGATCGCGACCATGCGCACAATCGCACCGTGACCGACGAACGACATTCGCCGCGTTTCGCCCGAATCGAAAGAGAAGCGCTTCTCGCCGCTCGCGGACATTTTCATTCAGGATGGGAAATGCTTCGTGATGCAGATGGGTTGCGCGGTACTTGGGGACCATCGGATCATGAACAATGCAATCAAAGTCTCGGCAGTCATGCCCTGCCTCAATGAAGAAAAGACATTGCCTTTGTGCATCAGGAAAGCGCAACACTGTTTCGAACGTCTAGGCATCACCGGCCAGGTCGTTGTGGCGGACAACGGCTCCACCGACCGATCCGTGGAGATCGCTCGGGCACTCGGCGCGAAAGTGGTCCACCAGCCGATTCGCGGCTACGGTTCCGCGCTTGCGGCTGCGATTTCGGCAGCTGACGGCGAAATCATCGTCATGGCGGATGCCGACGATTCGTACGATTGGTCGAACATGGACGGGTTCGTCGCCAAGATCGACGAAGGCTACGATTTCGTCATCGGCAATCGCTTCAAAGGCGGCATCATGCCCAAAGCGATGCCCCCGTTGCACCGCTACCTGGGCAACCCTGTCCTGTCGACGATAGCGAGATTGATTTGCCATGTGCCCGTCGGCGATTTCCACTGCGGCATGCGCGCGTTTACGCGAGAGGCGTTTGCGCGGATGGAGTTGTATACGCCGGGTATGGAATTCGCGTCGGAGATGGTCATGAATGCGGCCCGGAACGGATTGCGCATCATCGAAATCCCGACCATTCTGCATCCCGACAAGCGCGATCGTCCGCCCCACCTGCGCTCCTTCCGCGACGGCTGGCGGCACCTGCGCTTCATCCTCACCTACGCACCCAACCACATCTTCTGGGTACCCGGGCTGCTGCTGTTTTCGATCGGTGTGCTATTGATGGGCCTGCTGGCTGGCGGCCCTATTGCCCTCTTGGGCCGCTACCTCGGCCCACACTTCGTGGCCCTCGGCAGCCTCCTGACACTGGTCGGCTTCAATTTCATCGCAATGGGCCTGCTGGCCAAAGTCATGCTTGCCGGGAAACACCCGTCCTTGCGTGGACGCATCGTACGATGGGCCACCGGACCTTGGGCGATGGAAATCTGCTTGCTGGGCGGCATGGCAGCGGTGGCACTCGGTTTCATTCTCGACGTGGGAATGCTGGTGAAGTGGCTGGCCAACCCATCGCTTCCCATGGAAAACACCGTCCATCTGGCGATGGTGGCAACAACGGTAATCGTGCTGGGAATGAACTGCGCATTCTCAGCCTTCCTCCTCAATTTGCTGGTGTCGGAATGGGACAGACCACACGCGCCGACGCACAGCACCGAACCCAATGAGGCACTCCATGAAAACGGTCTTCAGAATTGTTGATGCAATACGCGCCGCGTTCAGCAGCCGTGACCACGCGTTGCTTCACCGTTACCAGCCGCAATATTGCCGAATCCGGACGCCGGTCGCACCGTGGGCGGAACGCAACCGGCCGGCAGCCCGGCGGGCATGGAGTCGCTACGATCAATGACCTGCGATCGAGACCATGCATAAAGACTCGGCATCATGGCTCCACCGGCCCGAACTGTTCGGCAGATTCCTGCGCTTCGCGCTCGTGGGAGGACTGTGCGCGTCGCTCAACCTGTTGATCCTGTGGGTTTTTACGAGCTGGCTAGGATGGAGTTATCTGGTGGGAGTCATTTTCTCGTTCTTATCGGTGAACTGGCTCGGCCTGTCGTTGAATAATCGGTTTACCTTCAATAGGGAATCCAGACCAAGAGTCAGGGAGATCAAGCGATATTACGCCGCGATGTCAGGTGCCCTGACTCTGAATTTCGTGACGATGTACGCCATGGTCAGTGTGCTGGGAATCAACTACCTTCTCGCCTGCATCCTGCTCACGGCCCTGTTCACGATCTTCAACTTCCTGACTCACTACGTCTGGACTTTCTCATCGTGAAGCAAAAGCTGATACGGGAAACAACAGGCATGCTCCTGCGGCTCGCGAAGCACGGCCTGACGCCGTCTCGCGATCCGTAGGCGACGTGCCGGAGAGACCGCTGCCGTCCCGCCCAGCCCCTCGGCGTCGTTGCACGATACTTGCCGTGGAACGATCCGCTTGTTTTACAGATCCGGAGACCCGGTATGACGAGTGCCGAGAAGCGCCTGCCGTTCGTCCGGCGATTGTCCTCGCCCGCCTCGATCCTGCTCATCCGAACGGGCGCGGGAGCCTGCCTCTGCGCCCTGCTGCTCGCCAACGTTCCGCACGTGCCGGACCTGATGTCGTCGTTCTTCTTCTACCTGCTCTACACGTACGATCGCCCGGTCGCCGAAGCGAGCGTCTTGCTGATCCTGCTGGCCGCCGCGATGGCCCCGCTCTGCGGTCGCATGTCCGCCGTGGCCGCCTCGTGCGGGCGCCATCCGTGGCGCGTAGCGGCCGCGAGCGGTGTCGTCCTTGCCCTGTGCGCGCGCTATGTCTATCACGCGCATCCGCTGTCGATGGACGAATACACCGTCTGGTTTCAGAGCCGCATCTTCGCGAGCGGCGCGCTGTCGGGGCACTTCCCGCCGTCGTGGCTCGACCGGCTCATCTATCAGCCGTTCCAGAATTATTTCCTGGTCGTGTCGCGCGCCAGCGGTGACGTGACCTCCGCCTACTGGCCGGGCTTCGCCCTCGTGATGGCGCCGTTCAGCCTGATCGGCGCCGAATGGCTGTGCAATCCGGTGCTGTCGGCGCTGACCGTCGTCGCGATCGCGCACACCTGCCGCCTCATGTTTCCGGACAACGACGCGGTGGCCGGCTGGGCGATCCTGTTCACCATCGCCTCCCCGGTGTTCGCGGGTTCGGGCATTTCGTACTTCGCGATGACCGGCCTGCTGCTGGCCAATCTCGTGTTCGTCTGGGGCTTCCTGCAACCGACCGCGCGCCGCCTGTTCGTCAGCGGCGTCGTCGGCTCGGTTGCGCTGACCTTCCACAATCCGCTACCTCACACGCTGTTTGCGCTGCCGTGGCTGATCTGGTTTCTTGGCCGGCGCCCGCCATTGCGGCATGCGGCGGCACTCGTCGCCGGGTACGTGCCGCTCGCCCTGCTGCTCGGCCTGGGCTGGGTGCTGTTCAAGGCGCACGTCGCCTCGGACGCAGCCAGCTCGATGACACACCAGCCGCCCCAAGGCTTCCTCGCGCTGGTCGCGTCGGTGTTTTCGTTGCCCAGCGCATCGATACTCGTCGTCCGCATGGCCGGCGCCATCAAGCTGTGGGTATGGGCGGTGCCCGGCCTCCTGGTCCTCGCATGCATGGGCTACGCGCGCTGGCGAGAAAACCGCGCCGTGACACTGCTCGCCGCATCGGCCCTCGTGACCTTCTTCGGCTACTTCTTCGTGCCGTTCGACCAAGGCAACGGTTGGGGATACCGCTATTTCCATCCCGCATGGGGCGTCCTGCCGATCCTCGCGGGCGCCGCTGTCGCAGGCGGATTCCGCAACGACGACGGCGAAGCGTTGCCGGCATTCCGGAACCTGGCCGGCGCCCTCGTGGCGTGCAGCCTGCTGATCCTCGTGCCGTGGCAATTGCGGAATATCGAAACGCACATCAGCACCCAGCTCGCGCGGATACCCGACGCACCAGCGAACCGGCCCAGCATCGTGTTCGTGTTCGTCGATCGCAACGTGTTCCTCAACGATCTCGTGCAGAACGACCCATTCCTGCGGAATCGATCGATACGCATGGTCGGCAAGGGGGAGCAGGCGGACGGAGAATTTTTGCGCAGCGCGCACATCGCGGCGACGCCGCTTCCGGCCACCGAATTCGGGCAGGTCTGGCTGATCGGGCAATGAAGCACGACGCCGCCCCGGCTTCCGATCGCCCGCTTGGCGGGCCCGGAAAAAGAAAAGCCCCGCAAGTCCGAGAACTTGCGGGGCTTGTTCCGCCATTTCTGGCGGAGACGGAGGGATTCGAACCCTCGATCCAGGTTTTGGCCCAGATGCTCCCTTAGCAGGGGAGTGCCTTCGACCTCTCGGCCACGTCTCCCAAACTTTCGCTCGCACCAGGGAGGCAGTGCGACGAGAACGAAATAGTATAGTGTTTTGAGCCGCGCGTCAATTTCCGTGATGCATTTTCTTCAACGCATCACGAAAATTTCATCATGCCTGGTCGAGTTCGAATGCCTTGTGCAGCGCGCGGACAGCCAACTCCATGTATTTCTCGTCGATCAGCACCGAAATCTTGATTTCGGACGTCGAGATCATCTGGATGTTGATGCCCTCTTCCGACAGCGTGCGGAACATCTTGCTCGCGACACCGACGTGCGAACGCATGCCGACGCCGACGACCGACACCTTCGACACCTTCGGATCGCCCTGCACCTGCTCGGCGTTGACGTGGCCCTTCACCTGGTTGGTGAGGATGTCCATCGCCTTCTGGTAGTCGCCGCGGCCGACCGTGAACGTGAAGTCCGTCTTGCCCTGGACGCTCTGGTTCTGGATGATCATGTCGACGTCGACATTCGCGTCGGCGACCGGGCCGAGGATCTGATACGCGATGCCCGGCTTGTCGGGCACGCCCATCACCGCAATGCGTGCTTCGTCGCGCTGGAACGCGATGCCGGAAATGACTGCCTTTTCCATGGTCTCGTCTTCTTCAAAAGTAATCAGGGTGCCCGAGCGCATTTCCTCGTCGAGCGCAATCATCGGATCGGTCAGGCTCGACAGCACGCGCGTCTTCACCTGGTATTTGCCGGCGAATTCGACCGAGCGGATCTGCAGGACCTTCGAGCCGAGGCTCGCCATTTCCAGCATCTCCTCGAACGTCACGCGGTCGAGGCGGCGCGCCTCTTCGACGACGCGCGGATCGGTCGTGTAGACGCCGTCGACGTCCGTGTAGATCAGGCACTCTTCGGCGCTCAGCGCTGCCGCGACCGCCACTGCCGACGTGTCCGAGCCGCCGCGGCCGAGCGTCGTGATGTGGCCGTCCGGGTCGACGCCCTGGAAGCCCGTGATGATCACGACCTTGCCCGAGTCGAGATCCGCCTTCACGCGCTCGTCGTCGATCGAGTGGATGCGCGCTTTCGTGTATGCGCTATCCGTTTTGATCGGCACTTGCCAGCCGGCATAGCTCACGGCCTCGACACCGATCTCCTGCAGCGCGATCGACAGCAGGCCGACGCTGACCTGCTCGCCGGTCGACGCGATCATGTCGAGCTCACGCGGGCTCGGCTGGCTCGAAATCTCTTTCGCAAGACCGAGCAGACGGTTGGTTTCGCCGGACATCGCCGACGGCACGACCACCATCTGGTGCCCGGCCTGATGCCATTTTGCGACGCGTTTCGCGACGTTCTTGATGCGCTCGACCGAGCCCATCGAAGTGCCGCCGTATTTGTGTACGATGAGTGCCATTGTCGTTCTGAACTGGAGGAGAAACCGCACGGGCGCGCTGGACAGGCCGCGTTGCCGTTCGGTCACGCGGCTTGTGGCTGTGGACGGACGACGAGGGGGACGGCTGGGACGCAACACGCAAGCGTGACGGATTTTGCCCGGAAGGCCGATCAGGCCGCGCAAACCGGGTACGTCACGCGGAAAACCTGCACAAAATGCTCAAAAATCGAGCCGAGCAAACAACTGAGCGTACCCGATCGACGCCCTCTTGACAAGCCGAACGCCGCCCCGGCGCCCGTTCCGCCGCTGTTTACCAAATGGTGAAAATTGGCGCGGCATCGCCCGCCGCACAAGGCCCGGTCACGCGATCAGCAGGTCCGGGCGCCATTCGATCCGGCGCCACGCGCCGTCGCCGTCCGCGCCGCCGTCGCGATTGACGCCGAGCCGCGGCACATAGAGCAGCCGGTCGCCCGCGAACAGCAGCGGCACGTCGCGCTGCCACGCCGGCACGCCGCGCTCCTGGAACAGGTTCTTCAACGTGCGGCCCGGCGCGCCGGGGGCCACGCGCATCCGTTCGCCGCCCGCGCGGGCGCGCACCACGAGCGGCGCGGCGCGCAGCAGCGTCTCGGGCACCGCATCGGCATCGCCTGCGCCGGCCGGCGCGAACACGAAGGTACCGCGCCACGCCGGCAGATGCCAGACCTCTTGCCCGCCCCACGCGCACGTGCCGTCGAGGCGCGGCGTGCCGCGGCCGTCGTCCGCCGGCTCGCTGCTGCCGCCCGTCTCCCAGTAGACGGCGCCGCGATACAGCCGCAGGCATTGCCCCGCGTGATCGACGCGCAGCGCGTGCGCGTCGTGCGCATCGCGCAGTTGCCGCATCATGTTCGCGAGCCGCGCGGCCGAGGCGCCCGGCAGGCCGAGCGTGCGCATCCAGAAGCGCAGCAGGTTCGCGCCGCGCGCGTCGTCGAGCGCGACCAGCGCGTCGCGCGACAGCGCGCGTCCGTCGTCGCGCGCCGCGCCGGCGAAATCCAGCTCGGCCAGGTCGTCGAGCAGGCGCTGCGCCGATGCCGCATGCTGCGCGGCGCGGCCGAGCGCATCGCGAAAGCCCGGAAAATGCACGGCGAGCGCCGGCAGCACGTCGATGCGCAGCGCATTGCGCGCATAGCGCGTATCCAGGTTCGATTCGTCGTCGATCCACGCGAGCTCGCGCTGCGCCGCATAGCGCTCGAGCTGCGCGCGCAGCAGGCGCAGCAGCGGCCGCACGCGCTCGACGCGCACCGCCGCGGGCCGGTAGCGAGGCGCCATCGCCGCGATGCCGGCAATGCCCGCGCCGCGCAACAGCTGCAGCAGCACCGTCTCGGCCTGGTCGTCGGCGTGCTGCGCGAGCCACAGCGTGTCCGCACCGTGCTGCTCGCACAGCGTGTCGAGCGCCGCGTAACGGCTTTCGCGCGCGCTCGCCTCGATCCCCGCGCCGCTGTCGCGCGGCACGTCAACGTGCAGCGCGTCGAATGCGACACCCAGTGACGCGGCGGTCGCCTCCGCATGAGCGGCCCACGCGTCCGCGTTCGCGCTCAGGCCGTGATGCACGTGCAGCGCGATGCAGCGCGACGCGCCCGCGACGCGCACGGCCGCATCGAGGAGCACCGACGAATCGAGCCCGCCGCTGTACGCGATCGCGATGCGCGCGCCGGACGGCAGGTCGGAAAGTGCAACGCCGACCGCGTCGAGGACGACGCGGTCGGCGGAGAATTCGCTCGGAGGGATCACGATGTGAACGCGCGCGGGCGCGCGCGCCGGGATGAATGCACGCGGCGGGTCATGCGCCCGGCGTGGTTTCCTTGAACTTGCCGTAGGCCATCAGGCGTTCGAAGCGGCGCTCGCGCAGCGCATCGATGCTCATGCCCTGGAACTGGCGCAGCGAATCGGCGAGCGCACGGCGCAGCAGTGCGGCCATGCCCTTCGGATCGCGGTGCGCGCCGCCGAGCGGCTCGTTGATGATCTTGTCGATCAGGCCGAGCGCCTTCAGCCGATGCGCGGTCAGGCCCAGTGCCTCGGCCGCCTCGGGCGCCTTCGCGGCGCTCTTCCACAGGATCGACGCGCAGCCTTCCGGCGAGATCACCGAATAGGTCGAGAACTGCAGCATCATCACGGTATCGGCGACCGCGATCGCGAGCGCACCGCCCGAACCGCCCTCGCCGATCACCGTCGTGATGATCGGCGTCTTCAGTTCGGCCATCACGTACAGGTTATGGCCGATCGCTTCGGACTGGCCGCGCTCTTCCGCGCCGATGCCCGGATACGCGCCCGGCGTATCGACGAACGTGAAGATCGGCAGGCCGAACTTCTCGGCGAGGCGCATCAGGCGCTCGGCCTTGCGATAGCCTTCCGGACGCGGCATCCCGAAGTTGCGCGCCGCGCGCTCCTTCGTGTCGCGGCCCTTCTGGTGGCCGATCACCATGCACGGATGGCCGCCGAAACGCGCGAGGCCGCCGACGATCGACAGGTCGTCCGCGAACGCGCGATCGCCATGCAGCTCGTGGAAGTCGGTAAACAGTTCCGCGACGTAGTCGAGCGTGTACGGGCGCTGCGGATGCCGAGCGATCTGCGAGACCTGCCATGGCGAGAGATTCGCGTACAGGTCCTTCGTCAGTTGCTGGCTCTTCTTCGACAGCCGCTCGATTTCTTCCGAAATATCGACAGCCGAATCGTCCTGCACGAATCGCAGCTCTTCGATCTTGGCCTCGAGTTCGGCGATCGGCTGTTCGAAATCCAGAAATGTGGTCTTCATGTGTTTGAATCCTTGGGTCTTGCGGCAGCGCGTATTCTACCCGCGCGGGCGGCGCTCAAAACCGGCTCGCAACTATTGATGTTTGAAACCCGATAGCCCCGATCAGCCTTCGGCGTCCTGCGAATCCAGGCTGCGCCACATATACCAGGTCGCGACGGTGCGCCACGGCTCCCAGTTGGCCGCCACTTCCCGCGCCTCGCTGCGCGTGACGGGCTCCCCGCTGAAATAATTGACGCTGATCGCGCGGATCAGGCCCGGATCGTCGAGCGGCAGCACGTCAGGCCGCGACAGGTTGAAGATCAGGAACATTTCCGCGGTCCAGCGGCTGATACCGCGAATCTGCGTCAGTTCCGCGATCACGTCCTCGTCGTCCATCGACGTCCATTTGTCGACGTGCAGCGCCCCCGACACGAAGTGCTGCGCGAGATCGAGGATGTATTCGGTCTTGCGCTTCGACAACCCGCACGCGATCAGCTTGTCCGCGCCGAGCTTGATCACCGGCTGCGGCGCGAGCTTCGGACAGGCCGCCTCGATGCGCGCCCACACCGACTGCGCGGACGCCACCGAAATCTGCTGCCCCACCACCGAGCGCGCGAGCGTGACGAACGGATCGCCGCGCTTGACGAGATGCGCGGGGCCGAACTTCGGAATCAGCTTCTTCAGGATGCGGTCGCGCTTGACGAGATCGGCGCACGCCTTGTCCCAGTATGCGGGGCGCACGACGACGTCGACGCCGTCGATCTCCGCCGGCGCGACCGTGTCGGACGCACGCGCCTTGCGGCCCGCGACGTCGACGGCCGGCACGACGCCGTCGACCGGCACCGCGTCGACGCCCTTCGCCCGCGCCGGCTTCGCCGTCGCCGGCTGCGCCTGACCGTTGAGCGCGCCGTTCAGCGCGGCGCGCTTCGCATCCGCCTTCGCCGCAGCAGGCACACGCTTGGCTGCCGGACGCGCAGCGACAGACGTCGCGCGCTTGACCGGCGCTTTTCTGGCCGTTGCCATCTTGCCTCCTACCTGACGAATCGGTCAGTGGAACGCACCGCGCTCATACGCGACGCCATTCGGTCGATCCGCCCGGTTTGTCTTCAAGCGCGATACCCGCATCGAGCAGTTCCGCCCGGATCCGGTCCGCTTCGGCATAGTCCTTCGCTTGCTTCGCCGCGACGCGCGCGGCGATCTTCGCTTCGATCTCGTCGGTCGACAGCCCGCCTTCCTGTGCGGCACCCGCCGCCTGCTGCAGGAACGCGCGCGGCTCGCGGCCGAGCAATCCCAACAATCCGCCCAGATGCTTCAGCTGGCGCGCAAGCGCCGCGTCGCGCGTGCGGTTCACCTCGCCCGCCAGCTCGAACAGCACCGACACCGCGAGCGACGAGTTGAAGTCGTCGTTCATCGCGGCCGCGAAGCGCTGCGCGTGCGGCTCGTTCCAGTCGAGCGCGGCCGCATCGGGCGTCACGTCCTTCAGCGCGGTATAGAGCCGCGTCAGCGACGCGCGCGCATCGTCGAGATGCACGTCGCTGTAGTTGAGCGGCGACCGGTAATGCGTGCGCGCGATGAAGAAGCGCATCACTTCGGCGTCGTACTTCTCGAGCACTTCGCGGATCGTAAAGAAATTGCCGAGCGATTTCGACATCTTCTCGCTGTCGACCTGCACGAAGCCGTTGTGCATCCAGTAATTGACGAACGTCTGGCCGGTCGCGCCTTCGCTCTGCGCGATCTCGTTCTCGTGGTGCGGGAACTGCAGGTCCTGGCCGCCGCCGTGAATGTCGAAATGCTCGCCGAGCAGCGTGCAGCCCATCGCCGAGCACTCGATGTGCCAGCCGGGCCGGCCCGCGCCGTACTTCGAATCCCACGACGTGTCGGCCGGCTCCTCTGGCTTCGCGCGCTTCCACAGCACGAAATCGAGCGGATCTTCCTTCGCGTCGTTCGCGGCGACACGCTCGCCGGCGCGCAGGTCGTCGAGCGACTTGCCGGACAGCTTCCCGTAGTTCGCGAACTTGCGCACCGAATAATTGACGTCGCCGTCGGCCGCCTGGTACGCGTAACCGTTTGACTCGAGCGTCTCGATCATGCCGAGCATCTGCGGAATGAACTGCGTCGCGCGCGGCTCGATGTCCGGACGCTCGACGCCGAGCGCATCGACATCCTCGTGCATCGCGGCGATGAACCGGTCGGTCAGCGCGCGGATCGTCTCGCCGTTCTCGACCGCGCGGCGGATGATCTTGTCGTCGATGTCGGTGATGTTGCGCACATACGTGACCCGGTAGCCGATCGCGCGCAGCCAGCGCTGCACCAGGTCGAACACGACCATCATGCGCGCGTGGCCCACGTGACAATAGTCGTAGACGGTGATCCCGCATACGTACATCCGCACCTCGCCGGGCTGGCGCGGCACGAAAACTTGCTTGTCACGCGCGAGCGTGTTGTAGATGCGCAGTGATTCCATAGAGATGAACCGTGAGCCGAAGGAAACCGCCCTGGCGATGCTCGCCCAGCATGCGAAACGAGCGAACCGCCGCTGCGGCGTCGTGCCGCGCGTCCTCGTATCACATGGGGCGGTCAGGCTGCAAGCACAGCGGTGACGGCCACGAGAGGCAAAAAGAAAGACTGCCTGCGGCTCGCCGGAACGCGCAGACGTTTTGTTAGAATGGCTCGGAGTATAACATTCCGATTTACGCCTATGAAATCTCCTCGCGGCCGCGCGCAGAGCGCTGCGACCCTCGTTGCGACCGCCGTCATGGGCGTCGCGCTCACGCTCCTGCCGGCCGCCGCGGCCCTCGCGCAGAAGGCCCCGTCCACCGCCGACGGCACGCCCGAGATCGACACGTCGATCGCCGGCAAGCAGTGGAAACAGGCGCTTGCGCAGCTCGACGCGCGTATCGCCTCGAACCCGCACGACGTGCAGGCGCAATTCAAGCGCGGCACCGTGCTCGCCCGCCTGAACCGCGACGACGACGCGATCCAGCAGTTCGTCGCGATCACCCAGGCCTACCCCGAACTGCCCGAGCCGTACAACAACCTCGCGGCGCTCTACGCGAAGCACGGCCGCTACGACGAGGCGCGCGCCGCGCTCGTCACCGCGACGCAGTCGAACCCGAGCTACACGCTCGCGTACGAGAACCTCGGCGACCTGTACCTGCGCCTCGCGGCCGAATCGTACAAGCGCGCGCAATCGCTCGGCCGCACGAGCGGCCCGACCGCGCAGCGCCTCGCCGACCTGCAGAAGATCATCACGCCGCCGAAACCCGCGTCCGGCGCCCGCGCCGCCGCGCCGTCGACGCGCGCGTATTCCGAGCGCGCGGCCGCGAACGTGACCACCACCACGCTGCCGCTGTCGCCGACGTTCCAGTTCGGCGGCCCGTCCGGCGCGATGGCCGCCCCCTATATCGCGCCGGCGCAGTAAGCGGCGCGCGGCACTTCATCCACCCAACCAGAGGATCGCAATGAAACGTCTGTTGCTGGCGCTTGGCGGCGCCGCCCTCCTCGCGACCGCACCCGCGTTCGCGCAAACGGCCACCGCACACCCTGTCGTGCAGTTGAAGACCTCGCAGGGCGACATCCGCGTCGAGCTGTATCCGGAGAAGGCGCCGAAGACGGTCGCCAACTTCCTCGACTACGTGAAGGCCGGCCAGTACAGCGGCACGATCTTCCATCGCGTGATCAAGGGCTTCATGATCCAGGGCGGCGGCTACAAGACCAACTTCGACGAGAAGCCGACGCGCGCGCCGATCCCGCTCGAGAGCCGCAATGGTCTGAAGAACGCGACGGGCACGATCGCGATGGCGCGCACGAGCGATCCGAATTCGGCCACCGCGCAGTTCTTCATCAACACCGTCGACAACGCCGGCCTCGACTACCCGAACCCGGACGGCAACGGCTATGCGGTGTTCGGCAAGGTCGTGTCGGGCATGGATGTCGTGAAGAAGATCGAAGCCGCGCCGACGACGTCGCGCGGCCCGATGCGCGACGTGCCGGAGCAGACCGTCCTGATCGAATCGGCGAGCATCGTTTCGAAATAACCCGGCCGGACCCGTTCCGGCGCCTCACGCGGCCGCGTCGCACGACCGGCCGCGTGCCATTTAAACCGCCCTATCGAAGGAATTCATCATGGTTGAACTGCACACGAACCACGGCGTGATCAAGCTCGAACTCGACGAAGCGAAAGCGCCGAAGACGGTCGAGAACTTCCTGAACTACGTGAAGAAGGGCCACTACGACGGCACGGTGTTCCACCGCGTGATCAACGGCTTCATGATCCAGGGCGGCGGCTTCGAGCCGGGCCTGAAGCAGAAGCCGACGGACGCGCCGATCGACAACGAGGCGAACAACGGCCTGAAGAACGACACGTACACGGTCGCGATGGCGCGCACCAACGATCCGCACTCGGCCACCGCCCAGTTCTTCATCAACGTGAACGACAACGACTTCCTGAACCACTCGTCGCCGACGCCGCAGGGCTGGGGCTATGCCGTGTTCGGCAAGGTCGTCGAAGGCCAGGACGTGGTCGACAAGATCAAGGCCGTGAAGACGGGCAATGCCGGCTTCCATCAGGACGTCCCGACGGACGACGTCGTGATCGAGAAGGCAGTCGTCGTCTGACGGCCGGTGACGGAGGCACTTCGATGCTGCAGGAAACTCCGCCGCGAAGCGTCTCCGCGGGCGTGCCGGGCGAGCGCGAATACGCGCAGGCCGCACGCCCGTTCCTGTTCCTGTCCGACCTGCACCTGAGCGAGGCGATTCCGAAGACGGTCGCCGCGTTCGAGCATTTCGTGCGATACACGGCGGACAGCGCCGATTCGGTGTTCATCCTCGGCGACCTGTTCGAATACTGGATCGGTGACGACGTGCTCGACGACGATCCGTTCGTCGCACGCATGGCCGCGCTGCTGCACACGTTCTCCGAGCGCGGCATCGCGCTGTACGTGATGCACGGCAACCGCGACTTCCTGCTCGGCAGGCGCTTCATGAAGGCGGCCGGCGCGATGCTGCTGCCCGATCCGGCGCTGATCATGGCATTCGGCCAGCGCATCGTGCTCGCGCACGGCGACGCGCAATGCACGGCCGACCGCGGCTATCAGATGTTCCGGCGCTTCGCGCGCAACCGTGTCGCGCAGTGGCTGTTTCTCGCGTGGCCGTTTCGCTGGCGCCGCGCGCTCGCCCAGCGCATGCGCGCGAACAGCGAATCCGGCCGGATGCGCCCCGCTTCGCCGATCTACGACGTCACGCGCGAAGGCGTCGCGGCGCTGTTCAGGAAAAGCCGCGCCAGCGTGATGATCCACGGCCATACGCACCGCCCCGCGCGCCACCTCGAACCGGGCGGCGTGCGCTGGGTGCTGCCGGACTGGGATCTCGACCATGGCGCGCCGCCGCGCGGCGGCTATCTGCGCGTCGACGCGGACGGCATCCGCGCGCTGCCGCTCGACTGACGGCCGGTCGGCCGTCGTCGGCCTGCCCCGCCATCGCGGGCAGGCAGGCGCGCCGCCGTCGCCACGGCGGGCACCCCGATTTCCCTACGACTGGCGCTCGACCGCCTTGCCTTCCAGCACCGCCGACAGGCGGTGCAAATCGAGCCGCGCCGCGTCCGCGCCCTGCAGCGATTCGAGATGGGTGCCCAGTTGCTCGAGCGCCGCGACGATTTCGTCGACACGCCGGGTTTCCTTCGCCGCATGATCGATCAGCCCGTGGATCGCGAGCGACATCGGATCGTCCGCATTCGGCGTGATGCCGTATGCGCAGAACGCCGCGCGCTCGGGCTGCGGCTTCGGCTGCGCCGGCATCACGACGCGCGCCGGATTGCCGACCGCCGTGCCGCCCGCCGGCACCGGCTTCACGACCACCGCGTTCGAGCCGATCTTCGCGCCCGCGCCGACCGTGAACCCGCCGAGCACCTTCGCGCCCGCGCCGACGATCACGCCAGCCTCGAGCGTCGGGTGACGCTTCGCGCCGCGCGTGAGCGATGTGCCGCCGAGCGTCACGCCCTGGTAGATCGTGCAATCGTCACCGACGATTGCCGTCTCGCCGATCACGACGCCCATCCCGTGGTCGATGAACACGCGCCGGCCGATCGTCGCGCCCGGATGGATCTCGATGCCGGTCAGGAACCGGCCGATCTGCGACACGAAGCGCGCGATCCAGTAGCGTTTCGCGCGCCAGCAGGCGTGTGCGAAACGGTGCAGCACGAGCGCATGCAGCCCCGGATAACAGGTCAGCACTTCCCAGGCACTGCGAGCGGCGGGATCCCGCTCGCGTATCGTCGCAACGTCTTCGCGCAGTCTCGTGTACATGGTCTGATCTGGGATAAAGGCCGGCGCGCACCACCGGCGATGGCCGGTGCTTATTACGCCGGCTGATTTGTATATGACGTCCGGCGATTGTAGGGCGAGTCGCGCACGCCCGCACGAGGTCGCGTGTTCACCCCGCGGGCGGCGCGGGTATTCGCGCCGCGGTGCGTCAGGCGTCGCCGTCCGGCGTATGGGACTTCAGCAGGATGTGCTTCGCGATGCCGCGCAGGATGTTCACTTCCTCCCGCTCCAGCCCGGTGCGCGCGAACAGGCGCCGCAGCCGCGGCATCAGCTTCTTCGGATTGCGCGGGTCGAGAAATTCGAGCGCGATCAGCGCGTTCTCGAGGTGCACGTACATCCGCTCGATCTCGTCGCTCTGCGCGAGCGTGCCGGCTTCCGGCGGTTGCGCCGGCGCGCTGGCCTGCTCGAGAAACGCGATGCGCAGCTCGTAGGCCAGCACCTGCACCGCCTGCGCGAGATTCAGCGAACTGTAGGCCGGGTTCGCCGGGATGTGCGCGAGTGCGCTGCACTGCTCGACGTGCTCGTTCGCCAGGCCGGTGCGCTCGTTGCCGAACACCAGCGCGATATCGCCTGTGCCGACCTGCCTGCTCGCCTGCTCGGCCGCCGCGCGCGGCGCAAGGCGCGGCGGGCCGTATTCGCGCGAGCGCGCGGTCAGCGCGATCGACCAGTGCACGCCGGACAGCGCGTCACCGAGCGTCGGCACGACGTGAGCGGACGCGAGCACGTCGTCCGCCCCGCTCGCCATCGCGATCGCCTCGGGGTCGCTCTGCACGTGCGGCACGCGCGGCGCGACCAGCACGAGCCGCGAGAAGCCCATGGTCTTCAGCGCGCGCGCGGCCGCGCCGACGTTGCCGGGATGGCTCGGCTCGACGAGCACGAAGCGGGTTGACGTAAAGCCGCCGCCGAGCGGCCCGGTCGGCTGCGCTGCGTCGGACGCGGACGGCGCAGCAAGGTTCTGCAAGGATTCCAACACCATACGACTCGATTCACCAGAATGGCCGTATGGTATCGCCAACGCCCCGGCAAGCCCACCTGTCCGGACGGCCAGTGGGGTTTCCCCGCATCCCGGCTGCCTAATCGGACCGAAAGTCGGGTAAAATTATGCCTTTATACGCGCCGCACCTGCTGCGGCGCGGGTCGTCCCCGCTCTTTGTCAATTCGCGTCTCATCTCGTCCAAGCGCTGCTGCGCGCCGGGCGGGTCGTTCCCTTCGTGGCGGCTTCCTGCCGCCGGCTACAGGATTCAGGCTCATGCATCCCATGCTCAACATCGCTGTCAAGGCTGCGCGCCGCGCCGGACAGATCATCAACCGCGCGTCCCTCGATCTCGACATGATCGAGATCCGCAAGAAGCAGCAGAACGACTTCGTCACGGAAGTGGACAAGGCCGCCGAAGACGCGATCATCGAGACGCTGAAGACCGCCTACCCCGATCACGCGATCCTCGCGGAAGAATCGGGCGAATCCGAGAACGAATCCGAATTCCAGTGGATCATCGATCCGCTCGACGGCACGACCAACTTCATCCACGGCTTCCCGTACTACTGCGTGTCGATCGCGCTCGCGCACAAGGGCGTCGTCACGCAGGCTGTCGTCTACGATCCGAACAAGAACGACCTGTTCACCGCCACGCGCGGCCGCGGCGCCTACCTGAACGACCGCCGCATCCGCGTCGGCCGCCGCGACCGCCTGTCGGAATCGCTGATCGGCACGGGCTTCCCGTTCCGCGAGAAGGACGGCCTTGACGCATACGCGCGCCTCTTCACCGAAATGACCCAGGCATGCACGGGCCTGCGCCGTCCGGGCGCGGCCGCGCTCGACCTCGCGAACGTCGCGGCGGGCCGCCTCGACGGCTTCTTCGAGCAGGGCATCAACGTGTGGGACATGGCTGCGGGCAGCCTGCTGATCACCGAGGCCGGCGGGCTCGTCGGCAATTACATGGGCGACGCCGACTTCCTGCATCGTCACGAGATCGTCGCGGCGAACCCGAAGGTCTACGCGCAGATGATCCCGATCCTGAACCGCTACAGCCGCATGCACCCGGCCGCGGAATAACCCCCCGCGCGCGGCGCACCGACGGCCCGAGCCCGCCCCGCGCGGCTCGGGCCGTTGTCTTTTGCGGCTCGTCACGTCGCACGGCGACCTGCGATCGGGTGCGAACCGCATCGGCGTCTCGAACCGCAAACCCCATGCTGACCGCGCAAACGCAGGCACGCCAATGATGAACGTCGATCAGGGTACGGCTTCGATCTTTGGCCTCGTCGGTTCGGCCGTGTCCCTGTTGGCGGAGATTCCGTACGGGCTCGCGATTTTCCGGCGCGCCGTGCGCCCCCATCTGTTCACTTGGCTGATCTGGTCCGTCGTCACGGCGATCGCCGCGGCCGGCCAATGGGTCGCCGGTGCGGGCCCTTCCGCGTGGTGCACGGCCGCGATCGCCGCCATGTGCCTGCTGACCTTCGTCGCAAGCATCTTTCGCGGCGAGCGCGGCTGGACCGTATCCGATTGGATCTTTCTCGGCGCGGCCTTGTCGGCCATCCCCGTGTGGGTCCTGACCGAGGATCCGACGGCCTCGATCTGCCTCGTCACGCTGATCGAGCTGGCCGGCCTCGGCCCGACCATCCGCAAGACGTTTCGCGATCCGTGGAGCGAAAGCCTCGCGTATTTCGCGCTGTGCGTCGTCAAATACGTGCTGGCCATGCTGGCCCTGCGATCGTGGAGCGTGGCGGTCGCGTTTTACCCGATCGTCAACATCGCCGCATCGCTCGGCGTGTGCACGCTGATGATCGTTCGGCGTCGCTTGCTGTCGGGCGCGTGAGCATCGCCGATCGGCGCTGCGCACCTGACCAAAAGGCGAATATCGCGCAGGCAGGTCGGGCCCACTGGTAAACTCAGGCACCAAAGAAACTTCATGCCAGACCTATGAGCACCATGCCGACCGACGCCCTCGCCGGCCACACGCCGATGATGCAGCAGTACCTCCGCATCAAGGCCGATCACCCCGACACGCTTGTCTTCTACCGGATGGGCGACTTCTACGAGCTGTTCTTCGAGGATGCGGAAAAGGCCGCGCGCCTGCTCGACCTGACCCTCACGCAGCGCGGCGCGTCCGCCGGCAATCCGATCAGGATGGCCGGGGTGCCGCACCACGCGGTCGAGCAATACCTCGCGAAGCTCGTGAAGATGGGCGAATCGGTCGCGCTCTGCGAGCAGATCGGCGACCCGGCCACGTCGAAGGGCCCGGTCGAGCGCAAGGTCGTGCGCGTCGTCACGCCGGGCACGCTGACCGACGCCGCGCTGCTGT
This sequence comes from Burkholderia sp. SRS-46, assembly GCF_004343775.1. Lineage (GTDB taxonomy): Bacteria > Pseudomonadota > Gammaproteobacteria > Burkholderiales > Burkholderiaceae > Burkholderia. The sequence goes on from NZ_PTXL01000008.1 coordinate 293,326, forward strand.
CCGACAAGAACGACGTCTACCTGCTCGCGATGTGCGTCGGCCACAACAAGCGCGGCGTGGCAGCCAACGTCGGCCTCGCGTGGCTCAACCTCGCGAGCGGCGCGCTGCGCCTCGCCGAGATCGAACCCGACCAGCTCGGTGCCGCGCTGGAGCGCATCCGCCCGGCCGAGACCCTGACGGCCGACGGCCAGACCGACGCGATTCCGGCCGGCGCCGGCGCGCTCAAGCGCGTGCCGGCATGGCATTTCGACATCGCATCGGGCACGCAGCGCCTGTGCGACCAGCTCGACGTCGCGAGCCTCGACGGCTTCGGCGCGCACTCGCTGACGAGCGCCTGCGGCGCCGCGGGCGCGCTGCTGCTGTACGCGGCGGCCACCCAGGGCCAGCAGTTGCGGCACGTGCGCAGCCTGAAGGTCGAGAACGAGACCGAGTACATCGGGCTCGATCCGTCCACGCGCCGCAACCTCGAACTGACCGAGACGCTGCGCGGCACCGAATCGCCAACGCTCTATTCGCTGCTCGACACCTGCTGCACGACGATGGGCAGCCGACTGCTGCGGCACTGGCTGCACCACCCGCCGCGCGCGTCCGTCGCCGCTCAGTCGCGCCAGCAGGCGATCGGCGCGCTGCTCGACGCCCCCGCGGACGCGAGCCTCGACACGCTGCGCAGCGCGCTGCGCCAGATCGCCGACGTCGAGCGGATCACCGGGCGCCTCGCGCTGCTGTCCGCGCGTCCGCGCGACCTGTCGAGCCTGCGCGACACGTTCGCCGCGCTGCCGGCGCTGCGCGAGCGCATCGGGCCGATCGTCGCCAACGCGGATTCACTCGCTCGCCTCGACGCAGCGCTCGTGCCGCCCGCCGAATGCCTGGACCTGCTGACGAGCGCAATCGCCCCCGAGCCGGCCGCGATGGTGCGCGACGGCGGCGTGATCGCGCGCGGCTACGACGCCGACCTCGACGAGCTGCGCGACATCTCGGAAAACTGCGGACAGTTCCTGATCGACCTCGAAGCGCGCGAGCGCGCTCGCACCGGCATCTCGAACCTGCGCGTCGAATACAACAAGGTGCACGGCTTCTACATCGAGGTCACGCGCGGGCAGACGGACAAGGTGCCGGACGACTATCGCCGCCGCCAGACGCTGAAGAACGCCGAACGCTACATCACACCCGAGCTGAAGACCTTCGAGGACAAGGCGCTGTCCGCGCAGGAACGTGCGCTGGCACGCGAGCGCGCGCTGTACGACGCGGTGCTGCAGGCGCTGCTGCCGTTCATCTCCGAATGCCAGCGCGTCGCGTCCGCTCTCGCGGAGCTCGACCTGCTCGCCGCGTTCGCGGAGCGCGCACGCGCGCTCGACTGGGTCGCGCCGACCTTCACCGACGAGATCGGCATCGAGATCGAGCAAGGCCGGCATCCGGTGGTCGAGGCGCAGGTCGAGCAGTTCATCGCGAACGACTGCAGGCTCGGCGCCGAGCGCAAGCTGCTGTTGATCACCGGCCCGAACATGGGCGGTAAATCGACGTTCATGCGGCAGACCGCGCTGATCGCGCTGATGGCCTACGTCGGCAGCTACGTGCCGGCCAAGGCGGCCTGCTTCGGCCCGATCGACCGGATCTTCACCCGCATCGGCGCGGCGGACGATCTCGCCGGCGGCCGCTCGACGTTCATGGTCGAGATGACCGAGGCAGCGGCGATCCTCAACGACGCGACGCCGCAAAGCCTCGTGCTGATGGACGAAATCGGCCGCGGCACGTCGACGTTCGACGGCCTCGCGCTCGCCTGGGCGATCGCACGGCACCTGCTCGCGCACAACGGCTGCTACACGCTGTTCGCGACGCACTACTTCGAACTGACGCAACTGCCGGCCGAGTTCCCGCATGCGGCCAACGTGCATCTGTCGGCGGTCGAGCACGGCCACGGCATCGTGTTCCTGCATGCGGTCAACGAAGGCCCCGCGAACCAGAGCTACGGCCTGCAGGTTGCCCAGCTCGCGGGCGTTCCGGCGCCGGTGATCCGCGCGGCGCGCAAGCATCTCGCCTATCTGGAGCAGCAGTCCGCCGCGCAGCACACACCGCAGCTGGACCTGTTCAGCATGCAGCCGGCGGCCGACACGCTCGAATGCGCGGAGGCGCCGGCGCAACCGGCCGTCCCCAACCCGGCGCTCGAAAAACTGCGCGACATCGACCCCGACGACCTGAAACCGCGTGAAGCGCTCGACCTGCTGTACGAACTGCGCGCCCTCGCGCGGTCGCACGATGCCGACGGGCTTGCGTAAGCGCACTACGTCCGGCCTGCGCGCGCGTGCGGCGGCCGCGCTCGCAGCCGCGGCGCTTGCACTGCTGCCGCACGCGGCCGCCCGTGCGGCACCCGCGAAGCGGGCCAGTCCACCCGCGCCCTATTCGTTCGCCGTCGTCTCCGGCGTGCTCGGCTCGCCCGCGGACGAGCCCGCCGCCCAGCGCATGCTCGAAGCGATGGCGCGCGAGCGCAACCTGGCGTTCGTCGTGTACGCCGGCAACCTGAAGGGGACGAAGGAAGCATGCCGCGACGCGCTGTACATGCAGCGCGGCGCCCTGCTCGACTCGGCGCGCGTGCCGCTCGTGTTCGTCCCCGGACGCGACGACTGGGTCACGTGCAACACCGCGGCAGGCGGTGGCTACGATCCGGTCGAGCGGCTCGATTACCTGCGCCAGACGATGCTTGCCGACGCGGCGCTGCCCGATCCGGGTGCGCTGCAGATCACGCGCGAAAGCGAAGTCGCGCGCTTCCGGCCGTATCGCGAGAACGCGCGCTGGGTGCGCGACGACATCGTATTCGTCGCGCTCAACGCACCCGCACCGAACAATCACTTCTCAACGGCCGGCGGCCGCAACGGCGAGTTCGAGGACCGGATCATCGCGAACGGCTTCTGGATCGACCATGCGGCCGAATACGCGAAACGGCGCGATGCACGTGCGCTGGTGCTGATATTCGAAGGCGATCCGCAATTCGATCGCTATGAACGCGCGGAGCGCTTTGCATGGCTGCGCTTCAACCGGCCGCGCGCACGCGATGGCTTTCGTGAACTGAAACGCACGCTGGTGAAGGCAGCGGCAACCTTTCGCGGCCCGATACTCGTGACGCATGCGAGCAGCGCACCGCTTGCGAACGGCTTCGTGATCGACCGTCCGCTGCGCGCCGATGGCGGAGAACTCGTCGACAACGTGACGCGCGTCGCGATCGGGCCGCGCCAGCCGGCGAGTCAGTGGGTAAGGATCAGCGTGTCGCCCACACGGCAGACGCTTTTCAACGTCAGCGTGCAGAACGTGCCGAAAAACCTGCCGGTGCCGCCGGCCTTGCCGGCCGCACCGCATGACGACGTGCCGCTGCCGCCGATGCCGGAGATTCCGGCATTGCCGGCGCTGCCGGACGCACCACCGCCGTCGGGCGACAGTGCTGCGCCATATGGCACGTCAGGCGCTTCAGGCCCTGCGCCGGCACCCTACCCGGCCCCGACGCAAGGCGTGCCCGCCAGCTCAGTGCAGCGTGCGCCCTGACGGTTCGCCGCCCTCGTCGTCCTCATCCTCGTCGACGATTTCCAGCCCGTCCGCGCCATGCGCGTGCTCGTGCTCGATTTCATCCTCGGTGGCCTGGCGAACGTCCTTCACGGTCAGCGAGAAACGCAGCGCCATGCCGGCGAGCGGATGGTTGCCGTCGAGCACGACCTTGTCCTCGGCGATGTCCGTCACCGTGTAGATCAGCGAATCGATCTCTTCGTCGGCGTCTTCCGGCGTGCCTTCGAACTGCATGCCCACTTCAAGCGGCTCGGGAAAACGATCGCGCGGCTCGATCTTCACGAGCTCCGGGTCGTAATCGCCGAACGCATCCTGCGGTTCCAGCTGGATCTGCGCCTGGTATCCCGGTTCCTGGCCATCAAGCTGTTCCTCGATCTTGGGGAACGTGCCATCATAGCCGCCGTGCAGATAGACCATCGGCTCGTCGCTTTCCTCGATCAGATTGCCTTGCGCATCCTGCAGCTTGTAAGCGACCGACACGACAGTGTTTTTTGCGATTTTCATCCAATTCTCCCAATTACAAGTCCCATTATACGATGCGCAACCGGTCTCAAGCCGAACCGCGGGACGGCGCCGCCGCCTCAATCGGCGCGCCCCCCACCGATCTTCCCACGCCGCTGCTCGGCGGCCTCACCCCGGCGCAGTTCATGCGCCGTTACTGGCAGAAGAAGCCGCTGCTGATCCGCCAGGCGATCCCCGGCGTGACGCCCCCGCTGTCGCGCGATGCACTGTTCGAGCTGGCCGGCGACTACGACGCCGAAGCGCGGCTGATCACGCATTTTCGTAACAAGTGGCAACTGGCTCACGGCCCGTTCGAAGCCGACGCGCTGCCGCCCGCCACCCGCAAGGGCTGGAGCCTGCTGGTCCAGGGGCTCGACTTGCACGTCGACGCCGCGCGCGCGCTGCTCGAGCGCTTCCGCTTCATCCCGGATGCGCGTCTCGACGATCTGATGATCTCGTACGCGACGGACGGCGGCGGCGTCGGCCCGCACTTCGATTCGTATGACGTGTTCCTGCTGCAGGTCTCGGGCAAGCGCCGCTGGCGTATCGGCGCGCAGAAGGACCTGTCGCTGCAGCCGGGCGTGCCGCTGAAGATCCTCGAGCATTTCGAACCGAGCGAAGAGTGGGTGCTCGAACCGGGCGACATGCTCTACCTGCCGCCGCACATCGCGCACGACGGCGTGGCCGAAGGCGAGTGCATGACCTGCTCGGTCGGCTTCCGCGCCCCGTCCGCCGGAGAACTGGGCGCGCAGTTCCTCTACTACCTCGCGGAGCGCGGCGGCCTGCGTAACGGCGCGCGCAGCGACGACCTCTACCGCGACCCGAAGCAGCCCGCCGTCGACACGCCAGCGCAACTGCCGCCGGCGATGGTCGAGCGGGTCGCCGCGATCGTCAACGGCATCCGGTGGCGTGAACAGGACGTCGCCGAATTCCTCGGCTGCTACCTGAGCGAACCCAAATCGAACGTCGTTTTCGACCCGCCGGCACGCCCGCTTTCCGAGGCGGCATTCGTCGCGCAGGCAACACGGCGCGGCGTATCTCTCGACAGACGCGCCGCATTGTTGTATAACGCGCGCTCGTACTTCATCAACGGCGAGGAAGAGCCGCTCGATCGGGCCGCCAAATGGCTGCCCGAACTGGCCGATCAACGCCGAATGGAGGCGAAACGGTTTGTAACACTATCCAGGGATCCGTCCATGACAGCATTACTGCACGAGTGGTATTGTGCCGGCTGGATACGGGTCGGAGACCGGGATTAGTGTGAGTTGACCCGTAGCCCATGCAAATCAAAATTTGTATGGGAAAGACAACGTATTGACCCCGCATTTGTCGACGGTCGATAGGAAAGTGCATATAATTTCCGCCCAAGCCGTAGGGAAGATTCACGCTCTAGAAGTGCGTCTCCACCAGCGGCCCAGGTCGGTGTTGGAGCACATTACCGGTATTGTTTCGCGCTGTTGCTTACCTTTAACCATAAAAGGACGTGATCATGAAGAAATCCCTCCTCGTAGCTTCCCTGTTGGCTGCTGTTGCACTGGCTGCTTGCAACAAGAGCGCTGACCAAGCTGCTTCGTCGGCTGCTAGCGACGCTGCTGCTGCCGCTTCGTCGGCTGCTTCGGCAGTTGCTGGTGCTGCGAGCGACGCGACGGCTGCTGCGACGACTGCAGCTTCGTCGGCTACGGCTGCTGCGAGCGACGCAGCTGCTGCTGTGGCGTCGGCTGCTTCGGCAGCGACGGCTGCTCCGGCTTCGGGCGCAAGCCAGTAAGCCTCAGCATCAGCTGAAAAAAAACCGGCCTGAGGGCCGGTTTTTTTACGTCTGCAGGTTTTGTGCGGGCAAGCGGCCGATTCCGGGCCGCCGGGCCAGCCTGCGGCCCGCCTACCCCAGCCCGAGCCAGTCGAAGCCTGCCTCCTGCGATGCGACGACCACGTCGCTCCCGTCGGTGCCCAGCACGCCCCCGAACGCCTGGCGGGCGAGCTCCGGCAGGTTGTTCTGCTGGCTCAGGTGGGCCGCGACGAGGTGGCGCAGGCGGCTGCGCTCGAGCGACGCGAGGATCCCCGCCGCCGCATCGTTGCTCAGGTGGCCATGACTGCCGCCGATCCGCGCCTTCAGCGACTGCGGATAGCGGCTCGCGGCCAGCATCGCGGTGTCGTGGTTGGATTCGAGCACCAGCGCGTCACAGCCGCTCAGGACGGCCGTAATGTGCGGCGTGGAGGTACCCACGTCGGTCAGCACGCCGAGGCGGCTGCAGCCGTCCATGAACACGAACTGGAGAGGCTCCCGGGCATCGTGCGGCACCGTATAGGGTTGCACGGCCAGATCGCGTATCTGGGCCGTCTCGTCGCCCCACAGCACGTGCAGGTCGACGTCCGCTTCGTCCGCGCCAACCGCGCGCGCGGTACCCCAGCTCATGTAGAGCGGCAGCGACGCGCGCCGGGCGAGCGTCAGTGCGCTGCCGACATGATCGCTGTGCTCGTGGGTGATGAGGATCGCATCGAGATCGTCGATGCCGAGATTCAGGCGGCCGAGCCGGCGCTCGACCTCCTTGGCCGAAAAGCCGCAGTCGAGCAGCACGCGGGTGGTGGTCGTGCCGCTCGCGGCTTCGACCACCAGTGCATTGCCTTCGCTGCCGCTTCCGAGGCTGGCGAATCGCACGCGCTTAGTTCAATTGCGCGTGGAGCAGCGAGATGATTCGCTGGGCGTCCGACGAGTTGTCGATCTGGCCGTTCGCGTCGACGACCGCGACCTGCGTGCCGCCGCTGCCCTGCGCGCGCACGTTGACGACGTATTCCTTGCCCGGCTTCGCGGCCGACGGGCCGCCGTAGAACAGCTTGCCGAACAGGCCGTCGCGCTTCAGCTCTTCCATCGAATTCGCGTAGCGCACGCGATACACGCCCTTCTCGCGATCGCGGCTGTCGACCGTGAAGTTGGTGCGGTCGAGCGCGAGGCCGACGCGCAGCCACGCGCGATCGAACGACTCGGCCAGCTGCAGCGTCGCCGCGCCAGCGCTCGAGTCGAGGACCTGCGCGGGCGCCGTCGCCGGCTTCGCGTCGGTCAGCATCTGCTTCGCCTGCGCTTCGGTCAGGCCGAATTTCTGCATCAGCTTGGTCAGGAACACCGCCTCCAGCACCGGATTGCGCGGACGCTCCTCCCAGCGCGACGACGTGCCGCCCTGCGGGCCGACCATCATCTCCTCCATCGCGCTGTGCGTGATCGAGATGTCGGTATTGCCGTCCGGCGTGCGGTTCACGAGCGTGCGGAAGCGGTCGCGGGTGCCGGACGAATACACGAAGTCGACGACCTTGCCGATCGTGCGGCGGAACCAGTCGTCAGGAATGTTCGCGCGGTTTTCCGCCCAGTCGGTGACCATGATGCCGGTCGACGGCGCATCGGTCTTCAGCGAGAACCCGCTGTCCTGCCAGAAATCCTTCAGGAGCGGCCACAGCTGCTCCGGCGTGCGGCCGTCGACGACGAGCCAGCGATGGTCGCCGTCGCGCTCGATGTGCATGCCGAGTGGATCCTGCGCGGTCGGCACGCCGTCCGTCGCGTTGCCGGCTGCCGTCGCGACGCGCGGCGGCAGCGAGCCGAGGCCGGCGTTGACCGGCGGCGCGACGAATTGCTGGCCCGTCGGCACCGGGTTCAGGTCGCTCGGCACCGCGAGCGGCGGCGCCGAGCCGGTGTTCTTGTAGTTGACCTTGTCGGGAGCCAGATAGTCGTTCAGCGTATCGCAGCCGGCGAGCGCGCCCAGCGCAAGCGCCACCACCGAAACCTGGATGGCGCGAGAGGAAAAGGCGAAACGTTTCATGAAATCCTTCGTCTTGCTAGAACGCTCGTCAGGAGCGGCGCCGGACGGAGCCGGCCGGTGCGGGTTGATCGGGTTGGAATCGGCGGCCGCGGCGCGGCCGCCGCAACTCAGGCGAGGATGCCGGCTTCGACGAGCGCCGAACGCACTGCGTCGTGGCAACGTTCGTCGAGCGGCGTGAGCGGCAGGCGGATACCGCCCTGCATCTTGCCCATCGCCTGCAGCGCCCACTTCACCGGGATCGGATTCGCCTCGATGAACAGGTTCTTGTGCAGCGACAGCAGCTGCATGTGCAGCTCGCGCGCCGTCTTTACGTCGCCCGCCAGCGCCGCGCGGCACAGCGCGCTCATCGCGCGCGGCGCGACGTTCGCCGTCACTGAGATGTTGCCGTGGCCGCCCAGCAGCATCAGCGCGATCGCGGTCGGATCGTCGCCGCTGTAGATCGCGAAATGCGCCGGCGCGGCCTTGATCAGTTGCGCGGCACGATCGATGTTGCCGGTCGCTTCCTTCACGCCGACGATGCCCGGCACCTGCGCGAGACGCAGCATCGTCTCGTTCGACATGTCCGCGACCGTGCGGCCCGGCACGTTGTACAGGATCACCGGCAGGTCGATCGCTTCGGCGATCGACTTGAAATGGCGATACATGCCTTCCTGCGTCGGCTTGTTGTAGTACGGCACGACCTGCAGCGTCGCATCCGCGCCCACCGCCTTCGCGTGCTTCGTCAGCTCGATCGCCTCGGCGGTCGAATTGCCGCCGGCGCCCGCGATGATCGGGATGCGTTTCGCCGCATGCTCGACCGCGGTGCGGATCATCAGGATGTGTTCCTCGACGTTGAGCGTCGCCGATTCGCCGCTCGTACCGACCACGACCAGCGCATCGGTGCCTTCGTCGATGTGCCAGTCGATCAGTTTGCGAAACGCCGGCAGGTCGAGACTGCCGTCTTCGAGCATCGGGGTGACGATCGCGGGGATGCTGCCGCGGATTTGAATGCCGTCTTGAGTGCCGTTAGCCATGAAACGCGATTGATTTAGAACCGGTAAACGTTGAGATTGTAGCGGATTAGCCGGGCAGTTCGAAACGCGGAATACCCGCCTCCGACCCCGGAACCGCCCCGTCGCGCACCGCGCAGATGCGCTGGATGAACGCCGCGCGCGGCGCGGCGATGAAACCGTCTTCGTACGCCACCACCCGCAGCCGGCCGCGCACCGCTTCCAGCAGTTCGCCCGGCGCGAGCAGGAACGCGGGATTGGACGGCTTGCCGACCGTTTCGTTTCCTTGCGCGAAGGTTTCGTAGATCAGCACCCCGCCCGGCGCCAGCGCGTCGAGCAGATAGGGCCAGAGCGGACGATGCAGGTAATTCGTGACGACCACGGCCGCGAACTGCGTGCCGGCGGCCAGCGGCCACGGCGCGCCTTCGAGATCGGCGTCGCGCGCGTCCACGCCCGGGATCGCGCGCAACGCGCCGAGCGCGGCCGGATCGCGCTCGAGCGCGACGACCGGATGCCCGCGCGACGCGAACCAGCGCGCATGCCGCCCGCCGCCCGCGGCGACATCCAGCACCGCGCCGCCGGCCGGGACCAGCCGGGCCCAGCCGGCGACCCAGCCCGACGGCTCGGCTAGCACGACGTGCCCGCCGCCGGCCGCGATCACGGGTTCGCGCAGGCCGCTCACGAGTACGACAGGCCCATCGCGTCGCGCACGTCGCGCATCGTCTCCGTCGCGTACTTGCGCGCCTTGTCGCAGCCGTCGGCCACGATCGCGCGCAGCAGCGACGGATCGTCCATGTACTTCTGCGCGCGCTCGAGCATCGGCTGCTGCTCGCGCAGGATCCCTTCGACCACCGGCTGCTTGCAGTCGAGGCAGCCGATGCCCGCCGAGCGGCAGCCCTTCTGCACCCACTCGTGCGTCGCTTCGTCCGTGTAGACCTGGTGCAGCTGCCACACCGGGCACTTGTCCGGATCGCCCGGATCGGTGCGGCGCACGCGCGCCGGGTCGGTCGGCATCGTGCGGACCTTCTTGGTGATCGTCTCCGCGTCCTCGCGCAGGCCGATCGTGTTGCCGTACGACTTCGACATCTTCTGGCCGTCGAGGCCCGGCATACGCGACGCCTCGGTCAGCAGCGCCTGCGGCTCGATCAGGATGATCTTGCGTGCGCCTTCAAGATAGCCGAACAGGCGCTCGCGGTCGCTCATCGACAGGCTCTGCGATTCCTGCAGCATCGCGCGGGCCTGCTCGAGCGCCTCGTCGTCGCCTTCCTGCTGGTACGCGTTGCGCAGCTCGTGATACAGCTTCGCGCGCTTGCCGCCCAGCTTCTTCGCGGCGTCGAGCGCCTTCTCCTCGAACCCGGGCTCGCGGCCGTACAGGTAGTTGAAGCGGCGCGCGATCTCGCGCGTCATCTCGACGTGCGGCACCTGGTCCTCGCCGACCGGCACGAGCGAGCCGCGGTACAGCAGGATGTCCGCCGCCATCAGCACCGGGTAGCCGAGGAAGCCGTAGGTCGACAGGTCCTTGTCCTTCAGCTTCTCCATCTGCTCCTTGTAGGTCGGCACGCGCTCGAGCCAGCCGAGCGGCGTGCTCATGCCGAGCAGCAGCGCGAGTTCCGCGTGCTCGGGCACCTTGCTCTGGATGAACAGCGTCGCCTGCGCCGGGTCGATGCCGGATGCGAGCCAGTCGATCAGCACGTCCCACACGTTCTTCTCGATGACCTCGGGCGTTTCGTAGTGCGTCGTCAGCGCATGCCAGTCGACCACGCAGAAGAAGCACGGGTACTCGGACTGCAGCTTCACCCAGTTTTTCAGCACGCCGTGGTAGTGGCCGAGGTGCAGCGACCCGGTGGGCCGCATGCCGGAGAAAATACGATCTGGGAACATGGTTGTCGTTAGAAAAGCGAGGCGAAAGGAGTCAGGATGGCGGACACGACGTCATAGCCCACGTTGACGAGCGGACGCAGCCAGAATTTTGTCAGCACGCCCGTCGTGACCAGCACGAGGACGATGATGAAGCCGTACGGCTCGATGCGCGACAGCGCGATCGATTGCTTCGGCGGCAGCAGCGCCGCCAGAATGCGGCCGCCGTCGAGCGGCGGCAACGGGAACAGGTTCAGCACGCCGAGCACGAGGTTCACGCTGACGCCGGCGAGCGCCATGCGCGTGAAGAACGGCTCGTCGACGCTCGCGGCGGCGAGCACGACGCTCAGCACGCCCCACAGCAGCGCCTGCACGAAGTTGCACGCGGGGCCCGCGAGCGACACCCACAGGCTGCCCCAGCGCGGGTTGCGCAGGTTGCGGAACGCTACCGGCACCGGCTTGGCATAGCCGAACAGGAATGCGCCGCCGGTCAGGAAATACATCGCGAGCGGAATCGCGATCGTGCCGATCGGGTCGATGTGGCGCATCGGGTTGAACGACACGCGCCCCATCATGTAGGCGGTGTTGTCGCCAAGCAGGCGGGCGGCGTAGCCGTGCGCGGCCTCGTGCAGCGTGATCGCGAAGATCACCGGCAGCGCGTAGACGGCGATGGTCTGTATCAGGGAAGCGTCCATATCGCGTTATTGTAACAAGCGCAATCGCGCGGAAACGGAATGGCGCGAGCTTACGCCGACAGGCCGAACGGCTCGAGCGGCCCGCGCCCGGCGCGCACGAGTTGCGGCTCCTCGTCCGTCAGGTCGATCACCGTCGACGGTTCGCGCGGGCAGGCGCCGCCGTCGATCACGAGATCGACCTGCTTCTCGAGCCGCTCGCGGATCTCGTCCGGATCGTTGAGCGGATCCGTATCGGGCGGCAGGATCAGCGTCGTGCCGAGCAGCGGCTGGCCGAGCGATTCGAGCAGCGCGAGCGTGATCGCGTGCTCCGGCACCCGCAGCCCGATCGTCTTGCGCGACGGATGCGACAGCCGCCGCGGCACCTCCTTCGTCGCCTGCAGGATGAACACGTACGGGCCCGGCGTCACCGACTTGATCAGCCGGTACTGCCGGTTGTCCACCATCGCGAAGTTCGCGAGTTCCGACAGGTCGCGCACCAGCAGCGACAGGTGCTGCTTGTCGTCGAGGCCGCGAATGCGGCGCACCCGCTCGACCGCGTCCTTGTCGTCGAGGTGGCATGCGAGCGCGTAGCTCGAATCGGTCGGCATCGCGACCACCCCGCCCTTGTTGATGATTTCCACCGCCTGCTTGATCAGGCGCGGCTGCGGATTATCCGGATGAATCCTGAAGAACTGGGACATGGGGGCAGGTAAAGAGGGAATGATCGGGTGCGCGCCGCGCCCGCGGCACGCGCGGCCGGCGGCCGCGGCAGGTCAGAGCCAGCGTTCCCAGACCGGTTTCAGGTCGGACGGCAGCGGCGGCAGGCTGCCCAGCTCGATGCGGCCCTCGCCCGGCGCGTGGAAATCCGAGCCGCGCGACACCTCGAAGTCGAAACGGCGCGCGACGTCCGCATATTCGCGATACTGGTCCGGCGTATGGCTGCCGGTCACGACCTCGATCGCGCGGCCGCCGAGATCGATGAACTCGCCGAAGAACGCGTCGAACTCGACCGGTGTGTAGCGATAGCGGCCCGGATGCGCGACCACGGCCTCGCCGCCCGCGCCGCGAATCCATTGCACGGCGTCGGACAGCGCCGCCCAGCGGTGCGGCACGAAACCGGGCTTGCCGTCGCCGAGCAGGCGATCGAACACGTCCGTCGTCGATGCGGCATGACCGCTCTCGACGAGAAAGCGCGCGAAATGCGTGCGCGAGATCAGGTCGGGATTCGACACGTATTTCAGCGCGCCGTCGTATGCGCCGGGAATGCCGAGTTTCTCGAGCTGCGCGGCGATCGCCCGTGCGCGGGCCGCTCGGCCGTGGCACGTACGGTACAGGCCGTCGACGAGCGCCGGGTTCGTAGGGTCGATGTTGAGGCCGACGATGTGCACCGTGCGCGATGCCCAGGTCACCGAGATCTCGACGCCGCTCAGGTAACGCATGCCGAGCGCCTCCGCCTCGCTGCGCGCCGCCGCCTGCCCGCCGACCTCGTCGTGGTCGGTGAGCGCCCAGAGCGTCACGCCGCCGGCATGGGCGCGGCGCGCGACTTCAACAGGCGACAGCAGGCCGTCGGAGACATTCGAATGGCAGTGGAGATCAGCGTTCATTTTCGGCACGGGAAATCAAACTTCATTCTACTGCAATGCGGCATTGCGCCGCCGCTCCCGTGCCGCCGGGCATGGCGCCGTCGCACCGCGCGCGCCGAATACGCACGTTACGCGCAGAACGCCTCGATCAGCGCCGCGATCTGCTCCGGCTGGTCGTGGTGGACCATGTGGCCGGCGTCCTCGACGAGTTTTTCGCGCCAGTCCGGGAACGCCGCGAAGCGCGCCTTGAATTCCGGCAGCGGGACGGCGCCGGCCAGATGCGCGAGCGTCGGCGAATTGACCGCCTCGACATGCAGCACCTTCGCGCGCACCTGCGCCCAGGTCGCCATCACTTCGTCGAGACGGTACAGCAGCGGGCCCATCATCTTGTGCGCGGGATCGGCCAGCAGATGAAAGCGCCCGTCGTCGCCCCGCTTCGACCAGTGCTCGGCCAGGAACGCCGCGCGGCGCGGATCGAGGCGCGGATTGGTCTTGACCAGGCGCGCCGCGACGTCGTCGAGCGATGCGTAGGATTTCAGCTCCGGCGGCTCGCGCAGTGCGTCGAGCCAGCCGCGCAACCGGCGCGGCGACTGCTCGGCCCGTGCCGCCGGAAGGCCGAAACCCTCCAGGTCAACGACGCGCCGCACGCGCTCCGGCCGCGCGCCCGCATACAGACACACGACGTTCGCGCCCATGCTGTGCCCGACCAGATTGACCTCGCCGGCCGGCGCATAGTGGTCGATCAATGCATCGAGGTCGCCCAGGTATTCATGGAACCAGTAATGGCCGCCACGCTGCTGCGCGACCGGCCAGTCGGACAGCCCGAAGCCGCGCGCATCCGGCGCGATCACCTGCCAGTCGCCCGCGAGCGCATCGACGACGAACTGGAACGACGCAGCGACGTCCATCCAGCCGTGCAACATGAACAGCGTCGGCGCATCCGGCCGGCCCCAGCGCCGGACATGCAGCCTGACGCCGCGCACCGTAACGAAATCGGAAACAGAATTCGTGGCATTCATCGCAGCCGCCAAAAAAAGAATGATCGTTCGATTATAGCGGGACGCTTGCGCTGTCGTTCATTCACTTGGCGATCGTTGCGCGTGTCGAGGCACTCCTCTACGTCGGCGCGGCTGGCCCGGTCGGCCGCTTGGCGGGCGTCATTCCGCGCCTGCCCCGTCCTGTGCCGCGAGTTCGTCCAGTTCGGCCGGGTCGAATCCCGCGCTGCGGCGCGCGTCGAAATTGAACGGCCCGCGCAGCCGCGGCGCGTGGTATTGCTCGGCGAGCTGCCGATAGGTCGGCACCGGGTCGCGGCCGGCCGCGTCGCACAGATGGCGGAACCAGTGGTTGCCGATCGCGACGTGGCCGATTTCGTCCCGCAGGATCACGTCGAGGATCGCCGCCGACGCATCGTCGCCCGCCTGCGCGAGGCGCGTGCGAATCGGCGGCGCCGCATCGAGCCCGCGCGCTTCGAGCGTGCGCGGCACGAGCGCCATGCGCGCGAGCACGTCGCCCGCGGTGCGCTCGCACATCTCCCACAGCCCGTTGTGCGCGGGGAAATCGCCGTATGCGTGACCGAATTCGGCGAGCCGGCCGCTGAGCAGCGAGAAGTGATAAGCCTCCTCGGCCGCGACCTTCAGCCAGTCGGCATAAAACGCGTCCGGCTGGCCGGCAAAGCGCCACACCGCGTCGAGGGCCAGGTTGATCGCGTTGAATTCGATATGCGCGAGCGCGTGCAGCAGCACCGCCCGCCCTTCCGGCGAACGCATGCTGCGCCGCTCGAGCTGGCGCGGCTCGACCAGCACGGGCCGCGCCGGCCGCCCGGGCAGCCCGGCGGGCTCGGGCAGCGCAAGCGACGGATCGATCACCGCCTGCCCGGCCAGCAGCGCGTCGTGGAGCGCGCGCACCCGGACGGCTTTTTCCGCCGGCTCGGGCACGGCCAGCGCGGCCAGCGCGGCGCGGCGCACGCAGGCCCGCGCGCCGGGGAACGAGGAAGACACCATGCTCATAAACGGGGGCACCGTGAAAGGCGCGGCGGGAGCCGCCGGACGCAACGGGTTTACAATACGCAGTTGTGCCGCGGCGACGCACGCCGCGCGAAACGCGCCATTTTACCGGCGCGTCCATCGAACGAGACCAAGGAGACTCCGTGACGATCTACAAGCTGGGCGACACCACCCCGACGATCCACGAAAGCGTGTTCGTCGCCGATACGGCGGCCATCATCGGCAAAGTCGTGCTCGAGGAAAATGCGAGCGTGTGGTTCGGCGCGACGCTGCGCGGCGACAACGAGCCGATCACCGTCGGCGCGGGCAGCAACGTGCAGGAAGGCGCGGTGCTGCACACCGACCCCGGCTGTCCGCTGACGATTGCCGAGAACGTGACGATCGGGCACCAGGCGATGCTGCACGGCTGTACGGTCGGCGAAGGCTCGCTGATCGGAATTCAGGCGGTGGTCTTGAATGGCGCGGTAATCGGCCGCAACTGTCTGGTCGGTGCCGGCGCGGTCGTGACGGAGGGCAAGACGTTTCCGGACAATTCGCTGATTCTCGGCGCCCCGGCAAAGGTGGTGCGCGAGCTGTCGGCCGAGGACATCGCGCGCCTGCGCGCAAGTGCGAAAACGTACGTCGACCGGCGTGCGCATTTCAAGGAGCAACTCGTGCGGATCGGCTGATACCGCGCGATTTTCAAGGAAGAAGAGTGAGCGACCAGTTACAGAAATTCATGTTCAACGCGGCGCCCGTGCGCGGCGAAATCGTTTCGCTGCGCAACACGTGGCAGGAAGTGCTGACCCGCCGCGACTACCCCGCGCCCGTGCGCGCGGTGCTCGGCGAGATGATGGCCGCCTGCGCGCTGCTGTCGGCGAACCTGAAATTTCACGGCACCCTCGTCATGCAGATCTTCGGCGACGGGCCGGTGAAGATGCTGGTCGTGCAATGCAGCTCGGATCTGTCGATGCGGGCGACCGCGAAGTTCTCCGGCGACGTCGCGCAGACGATCGGCGACGACGCGCGCTTCGTCGATCTCGTCAACGCGAGCGGCCACGGCCGCTGCGTGATCACGCTCGATCCGGCCAACAAGCTGCCGGGCCAGCAGCCGTACCAGGGCATCGTGCCGCTCAACGGCGAACACGGCTCGCTGGAATCGATCGCGCAGGTGCTCGAGCAGTACATGCATCACTCGGAACAGCTCGACACGCGTCTGTGGCTCGCGGCCGATCACGATCGCGCGGTCGGCATGCTGCTGCAGAAACTGCCCGGCGACGGCGGCATCGTGCCGCGCACCGCGGAAACCGACGCCGACACCTGGGAACGCGTGTGCACGCTCGGCGGCACGCTGTCCGCGCAGGAACTGCTCGAAGTGGAGCCCGAAGTCGTATTCCGGCGGCTGTTCTGGCAGGAAAACGTGCAGCACTTCGAGCCGGCCGTCACGCGCTTCCAGTGCACGTGCTCGCGTGAAAAGGTGGGTGCGATGCTGCGCATGCTCGGCCAGGACGAAGTCGACGGCGTGATCGTCGAACGCGGCCACGTCGAGATCCATTGCGAATTCTGCAACCAGCGCTACGAGTTCGATCCCGTCGACGTCGCGCAGCTGTTCGCGTCGCCCGAACTCGCGAGCGGCGTGACGCCCGCCGACGACCGGCGTCACTGAGCCGCGCGCCCGCGCACCGACCGGTGCGCGGGCGCATAATGACGCACGAGTGTCGAGCGCGCCGCCTCGCAGCCCGAAACACCGGGCCGCCCCGCTCGCTGGCGCGCCGCTGGAGAAGGTCATGAATCGCCTGTTTCGCCCCCTCTTGTCGACGAGCGCCGCGGCCGGCCTGCTCGTCCTCGCCGGCTGCGCAGTGCAGCCGACCTCCACGATCCTGAGCCGCCTGCCGGAGCAACGCGCGGCCGGCCAGCCGCAGACGCTGACGCCTGCCGAACGCAAGCGCTACGACGAGATCGACCGGCAGGCGCTGCGCGAACAGAACGACGCGATGGCGACGGAAGCCGCGATCCGCGCGTGGTCGTATTACACGCCGCCACCCGTCTCGGTCTACGGCAGCTACTACGGCGGCGGCTGGGGGCGTGGCTGGGGTAGCGGCATCAGCTACGGCTATCCGGGCTGGTGGTGGTAATCGCCGCGCCGGCCCGATTATCGACCGACGGGAAATAAAAAAAGCGCGGCATTTCCCGCGCTTTTTCAATGGGCCAGTTGAACTGGCGAAGCCGCCATCAGTGGTGGGCCGGCTTGCCCTTCTCGCCGCCGCGATGCCGCGACGGTTTCGCGATCGACTGCGGATTCGGCACGACGCGCACCGGCGCCGCGGAGACTTCGCCGCGCGTCGACGTGTTCGACGGCGTGTTGCTCGCAACCGGCACGGCCTGCGCGTTCGGCGACACGAACTGCACGAACACCTCGCCGTCCTTCACCATCCCCATCTCGTAGCGTGCGCGCTCTTCGATGGCTGCCGTGCCGCCCTGCAGGTCCTGCACTTCGCCCGCGATCCGCTCGTTGCGCAGCTTCTCGTCCGCGTTCTTCTGCAACTGGCCGTCCAGCTGCTGACGCAGCTCGTGCACCCGCAACCAGCCGCCATGTCCCCACCACAAGGGGTACTGAATGAGCGCCAGCAAGGCAATCAGGACGACAGTGACAAGCCGCATGTACGAGACGCAGATATAAGAAGCGCCGCTCCACGCATCACGCAGAGCGGCGTCGAAGCAACTAACCCGATAGTAGCCGGTTAGCGCAGGTTATAGAAAGCCGATTTGCCCGGGTAGCTGGCGATATCGCCGAGATCTTCCTCGATGCGCAGCAGCTGGTTGTACTTCGAGATGCGGTCGCTGCGCGACAGCGAGCCCGTCTTGATCTGGCCGGCGTTCAGGCCGACCGCGATGTCCGCGATCGTCGAATCTTCCGTTTCGCCCGAACGGTGCGAGATCACGGCCGTGTAGCCCGCGCGCTTCGCCATCTCGATCGCCGCGAACGTTTCGGTCAGCGTGCCGATCTGGTTGATCTTGATGAGGATCGAGTTCGCGATGCCCTTCTCGATGCCTTCCTTCAGGATGCGCGTGTTGGTGACGAACAGGTCGTCGCCGACGAGCTGCACCTTCTTGCCGAGACGCTCGGTCAGCAGCTTCCAGCCGGCCCAGTCGCCTTCGTGCATGCCGTCCTCGATCGACACGATCGGGAACTTGTCCGCGAGCGTCGCGAGGTAGTCGGTGAACTCGGCCGACGACAGCTGCAGGCCTTCGCCCGCGAGCTGGTACTTGCCGTCGTGGTAGAACTCGGAGGCCGCGCAGTCGAGCGCGAGCAGCACGTCTTCGCCCGCGCGATAGCCGGCCTTCTCGATCGCTTGCAGGATCGTCGACAGGCACTCGTCGTTGCTGCCGAAGTTCGGCGCGAAGCCGCCTTCGTCGCCCACCGCCGTGCTCATGCCGCGGTCGCTGAGGATCTTCTTCAGCGCGTGGAACACTTCCGCGCCGCAACGCAGGGCTTCACGGAACGTCGGCTGGCTGACCGGGACGATCATGAATTCCTGGATGTCGAGGCTGTTGTTCGCGTGCGCGCCGCCGTTGACGATGTTCATCATCGGCACCGGCAGCTGCATCGCGCCCGAGCCGCCGAAGTAGCGGTACAGCGGCAGGCCGGCTTCTTCGGCCGCTGCCTTCGCGACGGCCATCGACACGGCCAGCATCGCGTTCGCGCCGAGGCGCGACTTGTTGTCGGTGCCGTCCAGCTCGAGCAGCGTCTTGTCGAGGAACGCCTGTTCCGACGCGTCGAGGCCCATGATGGCTTCGGAGATTTCGGTGTTGATGTGCTCGACCGCCTTCAGCACGCCCTTGCCGTTGTAGCGGCCGGCTTCGCCGTCGCGCAGTTCGATCGCTTCACGCGAGCCGGTGGACGCGCCCGACGGCACCGCCGCGCGGCCCATCGTGCCCGATTCGAGCAGCACGTCGCATTCGACGGTGGGGTTGCCGCGCGAATCCAGAATCTCGCGGCCGATGATATCTACGATTGCACTCATGGGTTTCCTCTGAGAATGACGATGGATTCTTTCAAACTGCGACGGCGCTCGCGCGAAAGCCGCTTTCGCTACTGACGCGCGAAGCCGCCGCAAGGTTCATTCGATCGTTAGTTGAAGTCGTTTTCCAGGAACGGGTTGCGCTTCGCCGCCTGGTCGAGCGTGACGAGTGTCTCCAGCAGCGCGCCCATCCGGTTCAGCGGCACCGCGTTCGGGCCGTCCGACTTTGCTTCGGCCGGATTCGGGTGCGTTTCCATGAACAGGCCCGCCACGCCCGTGGCGACCGCCGCGCGCGCGAGCACCGGCACGAATTCGCGCTGGCCGCCCGAGCTCGTGCCCTGCCCGCCCGGCAACTGCACCGAGTGCGTCGCGTCGAACACGACGGGCGCCGCCGTCTCGCGCATGATCGCGAGCGAGCGCATGTCGGACACGAGGTTGTTATAGCCGAACGACACGCCGCGCTCGCACGCCATGAAGCGGTCTTCCGACAGGCCCGCTTCACGCGCCGCTTCGCGCGCCTTGTCGATCACGTTCTTCATGTCGTGCGGCGCGAGGAACTGGCCCTTCTTGATGTTGACGGGCTTGCCCGAGCGCGCGCACGCGTGGATGAAATCCGTCTGGCGGCACAGGAACGCGGGCGTCTGCAGCACGTCGACGACCGACGCGACCGTCTCGATCTCCTCGATCGAATGCACGTCGGTCAGCACCGGCAGGCCGAGCTGGCGCTTCACCTCGGACAGGATGCGCAGCCCCTCGTCCATTCCGAGGCCGCGAAACGACTTGCCCGAGCTGCGGTTCGCCTTGTCGTAGGACGACTTGTAGATGAACGGAACGTTCAGCTTCGCGCAGATTTCCTTCAGGCGGCCCGCCGTGTCGATCGTCATTTGCTCCGATTCGACGACGCAGGTACCCGCGATCAGGAAGAAAGGCTTGTCGAGACCAACCTCGAAATCGCACAGCTTCATGCTTTCCCTCCAGCGCGCGCTTCCTTGTTGACGAGCGCGGCTTCGACGAACGACTTGAAGAGGGGGTGACCGTCACGCGGCGTCGACGTGAATTCCGGGTGGAACTGCACGCCAACGAACCACGGGTGCATCGAGCGCGGCAGCTCCATCATTTCCGGCAGGTCCTCGCTCGGGGTACGGGCGCTGATGATAAGGCCGCCGGCTTCGAGCTGGGGCACAAACCGGTTATTGACTTCATAACGGTGGCGATGGCGTTCGTTCACGTCCTTGCCATAGATCTCTTCGGCCATCGTGCCCGGCTTGATCGGGCAGCGCTGCGAGCCGAGGCGCATCGTGCCGCCGAGGTCGGATTCCTCGGTGCGCGTCTCGACCTTGCCTTCGCGGTCGTGCCATTCGGTAATCAGCGCGACCACGCGTTCCGGCGTGTCCGGATCGAATTCCGTGCTGTTCGCCTGCTTCAGACCCACGACGTCGCGCGCGAATTCGATCACCGCGAGCTGCATGCCGAGGCAGATGCCGAGATACGGCACCTTTGCTTCGCGCGCGTAGCGGATCGCCGCGATCTTGCCTTCCGTGCCGCGACGGCCGAAACCGCCCGGCACCAGCACGGCGTCGAGATGCTTCAGGCTGTCGACACCGTTCGTCTCGATCTCTTCCGAGTCGATGTACTCGATGTTGACCTTGGTCGACGTGTGCAGCGATGCGTGGCGCAGTGCCTCGATCAGCGACTTGTACGACTCGGTCAGGTCGACGTACTTGCCGACCATGCCGATCGTCACTTCGTGCTTCGGGTGCTCCAGCTTCTCGACGAGTTCCGACCACATGCTCAGGTCGGCATCCTTCGGCGACAGCTTCAGTTCCTCGCAGATGATCCGGTCGAGGCCCTGGTCGTGCAGCATCTGCGGAATCTTGTAGATGCTGTCGGCATCCCACACCGAGATCACGGCGTCTTCCGGCACGTTCGAGAACATCGAGATCTTCTTCGATTCGTCGTCGGGGATGCGGCGATCCGCACGGCACAGCAGCACATGCGGCAGGATGCCGATCTCGCGCAGCTTCTGCACGCTGTGCTGGGTCGGCTTCGTCTTCAGCTCGCCGGCCGTCGCGACGTACGGCACCAGCGTCAGGTGCACGAAGCACGCGCTGTTGCGGCCGAGGCGCAGGCTCATCTGGCGCGCCGCCTCGAGGAACGGCAGCGACTCGATGTCGCCGACCGTGCCGCCGATCTCGACGATCGCGACATCCGGCTCGCCGCAGGTGGCCGACGCGGCCCCGCGCTCGATGAACGCCTGGATTTCGTTCGTGATGTGCGGGATGACCTGCACGGTCTTGCCGAGATAGTCGCCGCGGCGCTCCTTGCGGATCACCGATTCGTAGATCTGGCCGGTCGTGAAGTTGTTGGCCTTGCGCATCTTCGTGCTGATGAAGCGCTCGTAGTGGCCGAGGTCAAGATCCGTCTCCGCGCCGTCTTCCGTCACGAACACTTCGCCGTGCTGGAACGGGCTCATCGTGCCAGGGTCGACGTTGATGTAGGGATCGAGTTTGAGGAGGGTGACTTTCAGACCGCGCGATTCGAGGATCGCGGCGAGAGAGGCGGCGGCAATACCCTTGCCGAGGGAAGAAACTACGCCGCCGGTGACGAAAACATATTTGGTCATCGCTGGATGCTCGCGGGAAAAACGGATTATACCGTAAAGCCCGCGCTTCTCTCAGCAATTGACGCGATGATCGTGCCCTATCCCGACGCGACGCGCCGGCAGCGTCTCGCGAGCGGCCACCGGCCGCCCGCCCGGGCCGCGCGTCAGGCGCTCTTCGCGTACCCGGCTGCGCCCTCTTCCGCGCGCAGCATGTTCAGCATCCGCTGCAATGCGCGCGCCGTCTCGAGCGGCCGCTCCATCGGAAACAGGTGGCTGCCCTCGAGCCATTCGATGCGCCCGCGCGTTGCCCGGCGCGTCGCATCGAGCCCGACCTGGCGCACTTCGCGCGAACGGGTGCCGGCGAGAAAGCCGAGCGGCACCGGCGCGCCGTGCGCGAGCCGCGGGCCGAGCGTATGCGGCAGTGTCCGGTAGATCAGGTATTCGACCTGCCGGTCGAACGCGAGCGCGCGCTCGCCGGCGACGTCCGCCTGCGGAATGCCGTAGTCGATGTAGTCGGCCAGCATCCGCTCGTCCCAGCGCGCGAACGCCGGCTTTTCGCGGAAGTGCCGCCACGCTTCGTCGCGGTTCGCCCAGTGCGTGCGCCGGTTGCGCGTCGCCGCGGCCGGCGACAGCCGCTCGTCGAGCCCCGCCCACTGGCTCGCGCGCAATGCGCTGCTGCGCCAGCCGGCGATGATCGGCGAATCGATCATCACCACGCCGCGCACCCATTGCGGCCTCTTCAGCGCGGCCATCAGCGACAGGTAGCCACCGAGCGAATGGCCGACGAGCCACACCGGCCGCTCGTAGCGGCCGCCGATGTCGTCGAGCAGCTGCTCGACGAGGTGCGGCCAGTCGCGCGTGACCGGATAGCGCCGGTCGTGCCCGATCCGCTCGATGAAGCGCAGCTCGTAGTCGTCGGCCAGCTCGGCGAAGATCGTCCGGTACGTCGACGCCGGAAAACCGTTCGCATGCGAAAAATGGAGGATGTCCTTCAAGCGCCGGTGTCTCCTTTATCGGCCGGAGCCGGCGCCGCGGCGCGGGCTCCGGTCCTCTTTGCATGGCAATCGCCCCGCGGCGCGCATCACCGCTCCATCCAGTAGCGGCGCTGCGCATCGCGGTGACGTTCGAGCCCGAAGCCGCCTTCCGCCGGCGCGACGTCGAACCGCACCGCGCCGTCGAGATCGGTGCGCGGCAACGGAATCCCGCGCCCCGCGTAGCGCGCGAGGACGGTCCGGTGCGGATGCCCGAAACGATTGCGATAGCCTACAGGAAAAGCCGCGGCGCGCGGCCCGACCGAGTCGAGGAAAGGCTCGATCGAAGACGAGCGGCTGCCGTGGTGCGCGACGATCAGGATCTGCGCGGCGAGCGCGTCGCGATCCGCGTCGATCAGCCGGCGCTCGACGCGCGCGTCGATATCGCCCGTCAGCAGCGCGGACGTGCCGCCCGCGTCGACGCGCAGCACGCACGACTGCGCGTTCGTCGCGCCGCCGCCCGGGCCGCCCTGCGGCCACAGCACCGTGAAGGTCACGCCGTCCCAGTGCCAGCGCTGCCCGGCCGCGCACGGCACGAGGCTGGCGACGCCGGCCGCCCGCGCATCGCGCCACAGCCGGCTGCCGGCCGGCATGCCGCCCAGCAGCTGGCGCACGCCGATTGCCGATTGGACCGCGGCTGCGCCGCCGGCATGATCGGCATCCGCATGGCTCAGCACCAGCGTATCGAGCGCATGGTGGCCGCGGGCACGCAGGAACGGCACGACGATCCGTTCGCCCGCATGGGTCGATTCCGGCCCCGGCCCGGCGTCGAACAGCAGGGTTCGGCGCGCGGTCTCGACCAGCACCGATGCGCCCTGCCCGACATCGAGCACGGTCAACCGGAAGCCGCCTTCCGGCGGCCGGTCCGGCACCGGCGCGACGAGCGGCAGCCAGGTGAGCGGCGCCGCCCAGCGCAGCGGCCAGCCGCGCGGCAGCAGCACCCAGGCGACGCCCGCGCACGCCAGCAGCACTACCGGCCAGTCCGGCATCGGCAGCCAGAACACACTGCGCGGCCAGCCGGCGAGCCATGCGAGCGCGGTCATCATCGGTTCGAGCGCCGCGTGCGCGAGCCGGAACGCGTAAGCATCGAGCGGCGCCGGCAGCGCAATGCCCGCCAGCACGACCGGCGTCACGACGCTGCCGACCCACGGAATCGCGAACGCGTTGGCGAGCGGCCCCGACACGGAGATCTGCGCGAACCATGCGACCGTCAACGGCGCGAGCCCGATCGTCACGGCATACTGCACGCGCGACGCTTCCGCCACGCGCCGGGCGCCGCGCAGGCACCCGGCGCGCAGGCGCTCGCTGAGCCCGCCGTCGGCCGGCTCAGCGCCGGGCGCGGGCACCGCGCGCCAACCCGAAACGGCCAGCAGGATGACGGCGACCGCGCCGAACGACAGCCAGAAACCGGCCGACAGCACCGCCCACGGATCGGCCAGCAGCACGCCGCCCAGCGCCGCGCACAGCACCGACGACGCCGGCACGCTGCGCCCCGCCAGATACGCGACGCCGCCGGCCGCGATCATCCACCACGCACGCTGCGCCGGCACGTTGAAACCGGCGAGCGCGGCGTACCCGAGCGCGCCCGCCAATGCCGCGAGCGCCGCGACGTAAGGCGCGGGCACGACCAGCGCGGCCGCGCGCCGACGCCAGCGGAGGTGCCGCCAGACCGCCGACGCGAGCCAGCCCGCGAGGCCGCCGACCAGGCCGACATGCAGGCCCGAGATTGCGACGAGATGGCTGGTGCCGGTGTCGCGCAGCACGCGCCAGTCGTCGCCGCCGATGCCGGACTGATCGCCGATCGCAAGCGCGGCGACGATGCCGCGATGCTGCGCGGTCGCACCGAGCGTCGCGACGATGCGTGCCCGCAATCGGTCGCGCAGCCGGTCGATCGACGCCGACATGCCGCGCGCCCGCGCGTCGAGCAACACCGCCTGTCGCGGCTCGGTCACATACCCGAGCGCGCGTATCCCCGCGCCGAGCCACGCCGCCTCGGCGTCGCGCACGCCGGGATTCGCCTCGCCATGCGGCCGCTTCAGGCGCACCGTCAGCCGCCAGCGCTGCGCGGCGCGCACCTCCGGGATGGCCGCCGGCTCACTGCGCGCGCCGTATGCGCGCCATGACAGCCGGATCAGCGGCGGAAAACGGCTGAGCCCGGCGTCGTTCGATTCGACCGCGAACAGAAACCGCGCGCCGTCGTCATCGACGGCCGGCAACCCCTTGACCACACCCGTCAGCGTGATGTCGCGCCCCTCCCACTCGACCGGCAGCCCGTCGCGCAGCCGCCATTCGGCCCGTGCCGCCGCGTAGCCGAACCCCGCGACGCAGGCAGCGGCCACGCACAGCCCCCAGCCGGCGGCCGCGAGCGCGCGTGTCCGCGGCACGCTACACGCGCACGCGATGCCGGCGGCCGCGAACACCGCCAGCGCGACCGCGCCTCCCAGCCATCCCGCGACGCCCGGCAACGCCGCCTGCCGCTGCAGCACGACGACACCGAGCGCGAACGCCACCCACCACACGCGCATTCCGCCTCCTCGCCGACCCGGCGGCGCCATCGCGAAACCGGCGCCTGCGGGAAACGATTATGCGGACGAAAGCGCGAGACGGGGCAGCGCGGCGAGCGCGTTAGCCGAAGTGGATAGGGCCAGCGCGGACGCGTCGATGCCGCGCAGTTCGGCAAGCACGTCGCCGATGCGCGGCACCTGGTCCGGGGTATTGCGGGACTTGTACGCCCACTCGGGCGCGATGTCGGGCGCATCCGTTTCGACGACGAGTGCGTCGACGGGAAGCTGCGCCGCGAGCCGGCGGATCTGCAGCGCCCGTCCGAACGTGACGTTGCCGCCGAAGCCAAGATGGAAGCCCTGCGCGAGATACGCTTCGGCCTGCTGGAAACTGCCGTTGAACGCATGCGCGATGCCGCGCCGCACGCCGAAACGGCGCAGCCCCGCGAGCACGCGGTCTTGCGACTTGCGGACGTGGCACAGCACCGGCAGGTCGAACTCGCGCGCGAGCTTCAGCTGGCCCTGGTAGAAGAACTGCTGCCGCGCCTCGTCGAGCCCCGGCACAAAATAATCGAGCCCGATCTCGCCGATCGCGACGAAGCGCGGATCGTCGAGGCTCGCTTCGATTTCCATGCGCAGCCGGTCGAGGTCGCCGTCGCGCGCGTGCGGCGTGTACATCGGATGGATGCCGAGCGCATAGACCGCGCCCGGCGTGCGGTGCGCGAGCTCGCGCACCGTCGCGAAGTTGTCGCGCCCGATGCTCGGGATCACGATCCGCGACACGCCCGCCTCACGCGCCGCCTGCGCGACCGCGTCACGGTCGGCGTCGAATTCGGCGGCATCGAGATGGCAATGCGTATCGATCCACATGTCAGCGTTCACCGGAGCGCCCCGTCGCGGATCGCGCCGGGGCGTGGGTTATCGTCAGACCGGCACGGCCGGCTCTTCGTGCAGCACGCCGTCGCGCAGCCGCATGGTGCGGTCGCACCGCGCGGCGAGATCGGGATCGTGCGTGACGATCACGAAGCTCGTATCGAGCGTCTCGGACAGCTCGAGCATCAGGTTGAACACCGTATCGGCGGTCCCGCCGTCGAGGTTGCCGGTCGGCTCGTCGGCGAGCACGCACGCGGGCTTCGTCACGAGCGCGCGCGCGATCGCGACGCGCTGCCGCTCGCCGCCCGACAGCTCGCCCGGACGATGCTTCGCGCGCGCGCCGAGCCCGACCCGCTCGAGCATCGCCTGCGCTTCGGCGCGCGCGGCCTCGGTCGTCATCCGACGGATGCGCAGCGGCATCGCGACGTTGTCGAGCGCGGTGAATTCCGGCAGCAGATGATGAAACTGATAGACGAACCCCAGCGCGCGGTTGCGCAGGTCGTTGCGCTCGCGCTCGCCAAGCTGCGTGAACGGCTTGCCGAGCAGCGACACCTCCCCCGCGCTCGGTTCGTCGAGACCGCCGAGCACGTGCAGCAGCGTGCTCTTGCCGGAGCCCGACGCGCCGACGACCGCGAGCTTCTCGCCGCGCCGCACCGACAGCTCGGTGTTGTTGAGCACCTGCACGTTGAAGCCGCCCTGCACGAATGCCTTCGTGATGCCGCGCGCCTGAAGCACGTATTCCTGCATACCTGCCGAATCCTGGTTGAGTGGTTGTGTGGAGCCCGCGAACGCGGTGGCGCGGTCATTCATAGCGCAGCGCCTCCGCCGGCTTCACCTTCGCGCCGCGCCAGCTCGGGTACAGCGTCGCGACGGACGACAGCACGAACGCGATCAGGCCGATCTTGATCACGTCGCTCGCGACGAGTTCGGACGGCAGCTCGCTGATGAAGTACACCGACGGCGGCAGGAACTGCACGCCGAACGCGTGCTCGATCATCGGGATCAGCCACGGGATGCTCCACGCGATCAGGCAGCCGAGCGCGACACCGGTCGCGGTGCCGACGAAGCCGATCGTCACGCCCTGCACGACGAAGATCTTCATGATCGAGCCGGGCTGCGCGCCGAGCGTGCGCAGGATCGCGATGTCGGCCTGCTTGTTGGTCACCGTCATCACGAGCGACGACACGAGATTGAACGCGGCCACGGCGATGATCAGCGTGAGGATGATGAACATCATCCGCTTCTCGATCTGCACGGCCGAGAACCAGGTCTTGTTCTGCTGCGTCCAGTCGCGGATGTACAGGCTGCCGGACAGCGAATGCGACAGCTCGAGCGCCACGTCCGGCGCCTTCTGCATGTCCGTCACCCGCAGCCGCACGCCGGTCGGCGCGCTCAGGCGGAACAGCGCCTCGGCGTCGCGGATGTCGATCATCGCGAGCGTGCTGTCGTATTCGTAATGACCTGACTCGAAGATGCCGACCACCGTGAACTGCTTGAGCCGCGGCATCATGCCGGCCGGCGTGATCGTGCCTTCGGGCGCGACGAGCGTTATCTTGTCGCCCACCGTCACGCCGAGATTGCCGGCGAGCGCGTCGCCGAGCACGATGCCGAACTGGCCGGGCGCGAGCGCGGTGAGCTGGCCGGCCTTCATGTCCTTGCCGATCTCCGACACCTGCGGTTCGAGCGTCGGCTCGATGCCGCGCAGCTGCACGCCGCTCACCGCGTCCTGGCGCGTCAGCAGCGCCTGCGCCTCGACGTACGGCGCCGCGCCGATCACCGACGGGTTGCGGCGCGCCTCCTGCGCGGTCAGCTGCCAGTTCGGCATCGAGCCCGTCGGCGAGAACACCTCGACGTGCGCGAGCACCGACAGCATCCGGTCGCGCACCTCTTTCTGGAAGCCGTTCATCACCGACAGCACGACGATCAGCGCCGCGACGCCGAGCGCGATGCCGAGCATCGAGACGAGGGCGATGAAGGAAATGAAGCCGTTGCCGGTCGTGCGTTTGCCGGCGCGCGTATAGCGCCAGCCGATCTGCCATTCGTACGGAAGTTTCAAGCGAATCCTTTCTGCTGGTTGCGGCATGGGGAGCGGCCCGCGACGGCGGTCGCCGCCCGCCCGGGCGGGGACGAAAACCGCCGCCGGACGCAAGCGGGCCGTCGGCCCGCCCGATCACGCGCGCAGTTTGCCATACAATGCGCACCATCATGCACGACCGACGCCTCCATTTTCTCGTTCCGTTCGCGCTGCCGTCGGCGGCCGATGCGGCCTCGTCCCTGCACACGCTGGACAGCCCCGCGCTCGAAAAGTTGCTGTCGCGCGCGAGCCTCGTCGAGCGCGTGGCCGGCGAGGACTTCCAGCGCACGCTGCCGCACGAGCGCTGGCTCGCCCGCCGCTTCGGCGCCGCCCATGGCAGCGCCGCCGACGAGGCGCCGCTCGCCCCGTACATGCTGCTCGCCGACGGCGGCGAGCCCGGCGAGCACGCGTGGGCGTGCGTCGAGCCGGTGCACGTCGAAATCGCACACGACCACCTCGTGCTCGTCGATCCGGCCGCGCTCGCGCTGGACGACGGCGACGCGGCCGCCCTGCTCGCGGTCGCGCGCCCGCTGATCGAGGAGCTCGGGGTCCGGCTCGAAGCGCCGCGGCCGAACCGCTGGTACCTGTCGAGCGAGCAGCTTCGCCACCTGGCCGGCGCCGCGCCGCTGCGCGCGAGCGGCCGCAACATCGAAATCTGGCTGCCGCACGAGGCCCACACCGGCGAGCGCTCGCGGATGTGGATGAAGCTGCAGAACGAGGTGCAGATGGCGTGGTTCCAGCACCCCGTCAACGAAGCCCGCGAAGCGCGCGGGCTGCCGGCCGTCAACTCGATCTGGTTTCACGCGCAGGGCGCGCTGAAGCCGGTCGGCAAGCCGTTCGCGCGCGTGCTGTCGACGGCGCCCGCGGCGCTCGGCCTCGCCCGCGCGGCCCGCGCCGACGCCGGCGCGCCGCCCGCCGCGTTCGACGCGCTGACGCCCGCCGACGGCACGACCCTCGTCGAGCTGTCGGCGCTCACCACCCCATTCATCGAACAGGACTGGGCGCGCTGGCACGACACGCTCGCCGCGCTGGAGCGCGACTGGTTCGCGCCGGCCCTCGCCGCGCTGCAGCGCGGCGAGCTGGCAAGCGTCGACGTCACGCTGTGCGGCGACACCAGCTCAGCGACCCTGCGCGCGACGCGCGGCGACCTGCGCAAGTTCTGGCGCCGCCGCGCGATCGCGTCCCTGTTCGAATAAAGCGACCCAGCATGACCCGCATCGTTACTCGTTCCGTCGCACCCGCCGACGCCGAAGCGCTCGCGCGCCACGGCCTGCACCCGGTGCTCGCGCGCCTGTATGCCGCGCGCGGCGTGCAATCCCCGACCGACATCGAGACCGCGCTCGCGCGGCTCGTCCCGCCCACCGAGCTGAAGGGCTGCGCCGACGCGGCCGCGCTGCTCGCCGACGCGATCGCCGACAAGCGGCGCCTGCTCGTCGTCGCCGACTACGACTGCGACGGCGCGACCGCCTGCGCGGTCGCGGTGCGCGGGCTGCGCATGCTCGGCGCGCAGGTCGACTACCTGGTGCCGAACCGCTTCGAATACGGCTACGGCCTCACGCCCGAGATCGTCGAGCTGGCGGCCGCGCGCAAGCCCGACCTGCTGATCACCGTCGACAACGGCATCGCCAGCGTCGCGGGCGTCGAAGCCGCGAACGCACGCGGCATCGACGTGCTCGTGACCGACCACCACCTGCCCGGCGACGCGCTGCCCGCCGCGCGCGCGATCGTCAACCCGAACCAGCCGGGCTGCGCGTTTCCGAGCAAGCACATCGCCGGCGTCGGCGTGATGTTCTACGTGCTGCTCGCGCTGCGCGCCGAGCTGCGCCGCCGCGGCGCGTTCCCGGACAAAGCTGCCGAGCCGCGCCTCGACGGCCTGCTCGACCTCGTCGCGCTCGGCACCGTCGCCGACGTCGTGCGGCTCGACGGCAACAACCGCGTGCTGGTCGCGCAAGGGCTGCAGCGGATCCGCAACGGCCGGATGCAGCCGGGCATCGCCGCGCTGTTCCGCGCCGCGGCCCGCGAGGCGCGCACCGCGTCGGGCTTCGATCTCGGCTTCGGCCTCGGGCCGCGGCTCAATGCCGCCGGGCGGCTGTCGGACATGTCGCTCGGCATCGAATGCCTGATCACCGACGACGTCGGCCGCGCGTGGGAACTCGCGCAGCAGCTCGACACGATGAACCGCGAGCGCCGCGAGATCGAGGCCGGCATGCAGCAGCAGGCACTCGCCGATCTCGCCGACGTCGACCCGGCCGACGCGTGCACGATCACCCTCTTCAACCCCGAATGGCACCAGGGCGTGATCGGCATCGTCGCCGGGCGCCTGAAGGAGAAATTCCACCGCCCGTCGTTCACGTTCGCGCACGCGGACGAGCAAGGCACGCGGGTCAAGGGCTCCGGCCGGTCGATCCCCGGTTTCCACCTGCGCGACGCGCTCGATCTCGTGTCTAAGCGCGAGCCCGACCTGATCGTCGCGTTCGGCGGCCACGCGATGGCGGCCGGTCTCACGCTCGACACCGAAAACGTGCCGCGCTTCGCGGCCGCGTTCGAGGCCGTCGCGCGCGAGTGGCTGTCCGACGATGCGCTCGCCCGCGTGATCGAGACCGACGGCGAGCTCGAGGACGCCTACTTCACGCCGCAGTTCGTCGGGCTGCTCGACGAGGCCGTGTGGGGCCAGGGCTTTCCGGCCCCGCTTTTCTCCGGCGAATTCGACGTCGTGTCGCAGAGCCTCGTGAAGGAAAAGCACCTGAAACTGCAGCTCGCGCGCGGCCGCCAGCGTTTCAGCGCGATCTGGTTCAACCACACCGAGCCGCTGCCGGCGAGCGCGCTCATCGCGTACCGCCTCGTCGCCGACACGTGGAACGGCGTCACGCGCGTGCAGTTGATCGTCGAGCACGCCGCCGCCTGAAGGAAGGCCCGCGGGCAACGCGCGCGCCGGTGCGCGCCGCCCGGCCCGGCGGGGCGCGAACGCGCATGCGCCCCCCGCCGGCACCCCCGCGCCGCCGTCCGACCGGGCGTCCCGATCGGCTATAATTCCGCTTTTTTACGAAGCACGAAAAGCGAAACGATCATGGAAGCGGAACGTCTCAACGCGATCGAAAGCTCCCTGCTCGACCTGCGCAACCGCGCGGGCGAGCTTCGGGGGTATCTTTGACTACGACGCCAAAGCTGCGCGTCTGATCGAAGTCAACAAGGAACTCGAAGACCCGAACGTCTGGAACGATTCGAAGAACGCCCAGGCGCTCGGTCGCGAAAAGAAGCTGCTCGAAGGCGTCGTCACGACGCTGACGACGCTCGATAGCGACCTGCGCGATGCGCTCGACCTGTTCGAGATGGCACGCGAGGAAAACGACGAAGACACCCTCGTCGCCTCGGAAGAGGATGCCGCGAAGCTCGAGGCACGCGTCGGCGACATCGAGTTCCGCCGGATGTTCTCGAACCCGGCCGACCCGAACAACTGCTTCATCGACATCCAGGCCGGCGCCGGCGGCACCGAGGCGTGCGACTGGGCGTCGATGCTGCTGCGCCAGTACCTGCGCTACTGCGAGCGCAAGGGCTTCAAGGCCGAGGTGCTGGAAGAGTCCGACGGCGACGTCGCCGGCATCAAGAACGCAACGGTCAAGGTGTCGGGCGAATACGCGTACGGCTTCCTGCGCACCGAAACGGGCATCCACCGCCTCGTGCGCAAATCGCCGTTCGACTCGTCGGGCGGCCGCCACACGTCGTTCTCGTCGGTGTTCGTGTATCCGGAAATCGACGACTCGATCGAGGTCGAGGTCAACCCGGCCGACCTGCGCATCGACACGTACCGCGCATCGGGCGCGGGCGGCCAGCACATCAACAAGACCGACTCGGCGGTGCGGATCACGCACATGCCGACCGGCATCGTCGTGCAGTGCCAGAACGACCGCTCGCAGCACCGCAACCGTGCCGAAGCCATGGCGATGCTGAAGTCGCGCCTGTACGAAGCCGAGATGCGCAAGCGCCAGGCCGAGCAGGACAAGCTCGAGTCGAGCAAGACCGACGTGGGCTGGGGCCACCAGATCCGCTCGTACGTGCTCGACCAGAGCCGCGTGAAGGACCTGCGCACGAACGTCGAAATGAGCAACACGAGAGCGGTGCTCGACGGCGATCTCGACGACTTCATCAGCGCGAGCCTCAAACAGGGCGTGTAAGCGCCGCGGCGCGGCCTGCCCGCGCCGCCCTCCCCGTTTGCGTTGCCGCACCCATTCCGAATTCCGACCATCATGACCGAACCGACCCAAACGCAGCCCGCCATCGCGGCGGACGAAAACCAGATCATCGCCGAACGCCGCGAGAAGCTGCGCGCACTGCGCGAGCAAGGCATCGCCTATCCGAACGATTTCCAGCCGACCCACCATGCGGCCGAGCTGCAGGCGAAATTCGCCGAGTCGGACAAGGCTGCGCTCGAAGCGAACCCGGTCGAAGTGGCGGTTGCCGGCCGCATGATGCTCAAGCGCGTGATGGGCAAGGCGAGCTTCGCGACGGTGCAGGACGGTTCGGGCCAGATCCAGTTCTTCGTGACGCCGAACGACGTCGGCGCCGACACCTACGACGCGTTCAAGAAGTGGGACCTCGGCGACATCGTCGCGGCGCGCGGCGTGCTGTTCCGCACCAACAAGGGCGAGCTGTCGGTCCAGTGCAAGGAGCTGCGCCTGCTGTCGAAGGCGCTGCGCCCGCTGCCGGACAAGTTCCACGGCCTCGCCGACCAGGAAATGCGCTATCGCCAGCGCTACGTCGACCTGATCGTCACGCCGGAAACGCGCGACACGTTCCGCGCGCGCACCAAGACGATCTCGTCGATCCGCAATTTCATGAGCAACGCCGACTTCATGGAAGTCGAGACGCCGATGCTGCACCCGATTCCGGGCGGCGCGGCCGCGAAGCCGTTCGTCACGCATCACAACGCGCTCGACATGCAGATGTTCCTGCGCATCGCGCCGGAGCTGTACCTGAAGCGGCTGATCGTCGGCGGCTTCGAGCGCGTGTTCGAAATCAACCGGAATTTCCGTAACGAGGGCGTGTCGCCGCGCCACAATCCGGAATTCACGATGATGGAGTTCTACGCCGCGTACACCGACTACCGCTGGCTGATGGACTTCACCGAGCAGCTGATCCGCCAGGCGGCGATCGATGCGCTCGGCACCGCGACGATCCAGTACCAGGGCCGCGAGCTCGACCTCGCGAAGCCGTTCCACCGCCTGACGATCACGCAGGCGATCCAGAAGTACGCGCCGCAGTACACCGATGGCCAGCTGTCGGACGACGCGTACCTGCGCAGCGAACTGAAGCGCTTCGGCGTCGACGTCACGCAGCCGGCATTCCTGAACGCGGGCATTGGCGCGCTGCAGCTCGCGCTGTTCGAGGAAACCGCCGAAGCGCAACTGTGGGAGCCGACCTACATCATCGACTACCCGGTCGAGGTGTCGCCGCTCGCACGCGCATCGGACACGGTGCCGGGCATCACCGAGCGCTTCGAGCTGTTCATGACCGGCCGCGAAATCGCCAACGGGTTCTCGGAGCTGAACGATCCGGAAGACCAGGCCGCGCGCTTCAAGAAGCAGGTCGAGCAGAAGGATGCGGGCGACGAGGAAGCCATGTTCTTCGACGCCGACTACATCCGCGCGCTCGAATACGGGATGCCTCCGACGGGCGGCTGCGGGATCGGCATCGACCGTCTCGTGATGCTGCTGACCGACAGCCCGACGATCCGCGACGTGCTGCTGTTCCCCCACCTGCGCCGCGAAGACTGACCTCCGCGCCGGCTGCAGGCCCCGCCACGCGGGCATGCAGCCGGTCGCCGCTTTGTAACCGCGCGTAAATCCCGCCTGCCGGCGCTCGCCGGCAACCGCTCCCTCCCCGTTTTATTCCCGCGTCGCGACGGCCTTCGGCCGGTTTCGCGCACGTCCGTTCGCAACCACTCGCAGCGAATCGTTACAACTTGATACGGTGGACGTCTGGCGCTTGGACGACACTGCTTTTGCAAAACAACGCGCGATCGCGCGCGCCAGATTTGCATGTGACCAGAGTGCGAAGCACGGGGCTGCGGCAAGTGCCGAAGCACACGCTCTGATCGACAGGAGAGCAAAAAATGGATAACCAGAACCAGACCACGCCTCAGAAACAACGTCTCCACCCGCTCGTCGCGACTGCGGCGGGCGCCGTCATCATCGCGAGCCTCGCGGCGACGGCAGCGGTCACCGGCCTGTTCCCGAAAGCCACCAGCAGCGACGCCCAAAACGGCCAGACGCAGGCGGCGCTGATCGCGTCGCAGCCGGCCGTCGACACGGCCGCGGCGGCCAGCGCGGCCCGCGCCGCGCAAGCGCAGCAGCTCGCGGCCGAGCAGGCCGCGCAGCAGCAGCGACCGTCGGTCGCCCAGGCCCAGCCGCAACCCGCGCCGCGCCCGGCGACGACGCACCGTCGTCACACGACGACGGCGCCGCGCCCGCCCGAGTACGCGCAGCAGGGCGGCGGCTATGCGCAGCCGTCCGCGTCCGTTTGCCAGAGCTGCGGCACGGTCGTCGCGATCACGCAGACGCGCACGCCCGGCCAGAGCAGCGGGATCGGTGCAGTCGGCGGCGCGGCGGCGGGCGGCCTGCTCGGCAACCAGTTCGGCGGCGGCAACGGCCGTACCGCGATGACGATCCTCGGCGCGCTGGGCGGCGGCCTCGCCGGCAACCAGGTCGAGAAGCAGGTGCGCGCGGAAACCGACTATCAGGTGCAGGTGCAGATGCAGAACGGCGCGACCCGTACGTTCACGTACCACAACCCGCCGCCGTTCGGCCAGGGCCAGCGCGTGCGGATCGAGAACGGTACGCTGGTCGGCGCGTGACCGGCCCCCTGCCCGCGTGTCGCGCGCGGGCGGCGTGAGCTGAAAACGAAAACGGCTCGTGAGCGATCACGAGCCGTTTTTTCATTGCAGGCCGCGTGCGCCATGGCGGCGCCCGTCGTGCCGGATCCTCGTCGTCGAAATCCGCTTCGTCGCTCCGGTTCGCGCCATTACATTCGCACCGCGAAACATTACAAAACGACACGCTCGCCCCTCGGGGTTTGATCGACACTACGGGCGCAAATTAACGCACGCATGCGTGCGCCACGAGAGTCGAACAATGGACAACCCGAACATCCCACCGCAACGTCAGCGCCTCCATCCGCTGATCGCGACCGCGGCGGGCGCCGTGATCGTCGCGAGCGTCGCCGCGACGGCAGCCGTCACCGGCCTGCTTCCGAAAGCAGGCAGCGCCGACGCGCAGACCCCGCAGACGCAGGCCGCGCAGATCACGCCGCAGCCCGTGGTCGACACGGCGGCGGCCGCCAACGCCGCCAGCTCCGCACTCGCCGCGCAGGCTCAGCAACAGGCCATGCAGCAACAGCTGGCGGCATTACAGCAGCAGCAGGCCGCATTGCAGCAGCAAGTCGCGCAGCAGCAACAGGTGCAGCCTGCCCCGCAGCCGGCGCCCAAACCCGCGCCGAAGCGCGTCGCCCAGCACCACCCTGCGCCGCAGCCCCAGCAACACGTGCAGCAGCCCCCGCAACCGCAACCGTCCTATTGCCAGAATTGCGGCACGGTGGTCGCGGTCGTGCCGGTGCACACGCCCGGCCACAGCAGCGGCCTCGGCGCGATTGGCGGCGCGGCGGCCGGCGGCCTGCTCGGCAACCAGTTCGGCGGCGGCAACGGCCGTACCGCGATGACGGTCCTCGGCGCGCTGGGCGGCGGCCTCGCCGGTAATTCGATCGAAGAAAACATGGGCAGCGAAACGAGCTATCAGGTGCGCGTGCAACTGGAAAGCGGCGCGGTCCGCACCTTCACGTATCGCAGCGCCCCGGCGTTCGCCGAAGGCCAGCGCGTGCGGATCGAGAACGGCATGCTGCTCGGCGCTTAAGCGGCGCAGCGGCGCGGCCTCGCGCCACCGCCGCCGGCATGAAAAAAGGCTCGCGACCTTGAACGGTCGCGAGCCTTTTCCGTCGAGCACGCCGCGCGTCGCGCGGCGGCTCAGTCCTCGTCGTCGAAGTCCGATTCGTCGATCCAGTGCGCCTGGATCGCTTCGAGGATCTTCTCGCCGGAGTGCTTGGGATCGTCGTCGAAGCCGTCGAGCTCGAGCACCCACTGGCGCAGGTCGACGAAATTGATCCGCGTCGGATCGACGTCCGGATGCTCGTCCGCCAGCGCAATGGCAATTTCGCGCGAATCGGTCCATTTCATCGCCTGCCTCCGGTTCCTGTCAGTGATTTTCCTTCGCGTGGTTGATCGAGTACTTCGGAATCTCGACCACCAGGTCCGAATCTTCCTTCACGATCGCCTGGCACGACAGGCGCGACGTCGGCTCGAGGCCCCACGCCTTGTCCAGCAGATCGTCCTCGTCCTCCTCGGACGGCGTCAGATCGTTGAAGCCCTCGCGGATCACCACGTGGCACGTCGTGCATGCGCACGACTTCTCGCATGCGTGCTCGATCTCGATGCCGTTGTCGAGCAGGTTGTCACAAATACTCTTGCCGGGCGTCGCGTCGATCACCGCGCCTTCCGGGCACAGTTCGACGTGAGGCAGCACCACCAGTTGAGGCATGTCCATTCCGTCAGTCAGGTGCGGCAGGCTGCACCGCACGATTCATCATAACGCCGGCCGCAAGCGGCCGGCATGCAAGTCGTTCGCTCAGATCTCGTCGAGCCGGCGGCCCGCCAGCGCGCGCTTGATGCTCTTGTCCATCCGGCGCGCGGCGAATTCGTCGGTGCCTTCGGCCAGCGCCTTGGTCGCCGCCTCGATCGCGTCCGTGTCGTCGCCCTGCGCGACCGTGCGCAGCGCCGCGACACTCGCATCGACTTGCGCGCGCTCCGCCGCATCGAGCAGTTCGCCGTCGGCAGCAAGCGCCGCGTCCGTCGCCTCGAGCATCCGCTCCGCCTCGACCTGTGCCTCGCGCAACGCGCGCGCGCGCATGTCGACCTCGGCGGTCTTGAAGCTGTCCTCGAGCATCTTCGCGATGTCGTCGTCGGCGAGGCCGTACGACGGCTTCACGACGACCGACGCCTCGACGCCCGAATGCTGCTCGCGTGCGAACACCGACAGCAGGCCGTCCGCGTCGACCTGATAGGTCACGCGGATCCGCGCCGCGCCCGCCACCATCGGCGGGATGCCGCGCAGCTCGAAGCGCGCGAGCGACCGGCAGTCGGCGACGAGCTCACGTTCGCCCTGCACGACGTGGATCGCCATCGCGGTCTGGCCGTCCTTGAAGGTCGTGAATTCCTGCGCGCGCGCGATCGGAATCGTCGAATTGCGCGGGATGATCTTCTCGACGAGGCCACCCATCGTCTCGACGCCGAGCGACAGCGGGATCACGTCGAGCAGCAGCCAGTCGTCGCCGCTGCCGCGGTTGCCGGCCAGCAGGTCGGCCTGGATCGCCGCGCCGAGCGCGACCACCTGGTCCGGATCCAGATTGACGAGCGGCGGCTGGCCGAAATGCTTCGCGACGGCGTCGCGAATCACCGGCATGCGCGTCGCGCCGCCGACCAGCACCACGCCCTTGATGTCGGCCGGCGCGACCTGCGCGTCGCGCAGCGCCTTGCGGGTCGGCGTCAGCGTGCGCTGCACGAGCGGCTCGACCAGCGCGGCGAAGGCGTCGTGCGTGACCGTCTGCGCAAGCGTCGCGCCGGTCGACAGCGTGACGTCGAGCGACGCCTGCGGCGCCGCCGACAGCGCTTCCTTCAGCACGCGCACACGGTCGAGCAACAGGCGCACGTCTTCGGGCGCGAGGGTGCTCGCGTCGATGCCGGCCTGCGCGAGCACATGGCCGAACAGCGCGTGATCGAAATCGTCGCCGCCGAGCGCCGAGTCGCCGCCCGCGGCGAGCACTTCGAACACGCCCTTCGTCAGTTTCAGGATCGACAGGTCGAACGTGCCGCCGCCGAGGTCATACACCGCGTACAGGCCTTCCGCCGCGTTATCGAGGCCGTAGGCGATCGCGGCCGCGGTCGGCTCGTTCAGCAGGCGCAGCACGTTCAGGCCGGCGAGCCGCGCGGCGTCCTTGGTCGCCTGGCGCTGCGCGTCGTCGAAATAGGCGGGCACCGTGATCACCGCGCCGACCAGGTCGTCGCCGAGCGTGTCTTCCGCGCGCTGGCGAAGCGTCGCGAGGATCTCGGCCGACACCTCGACCGGGCTCTTCACGCCGTCGACGGTGCGGATCTGCACCATGCCCGGCGCGTCGACGAAATCGTACGGCGCGTTCGCAGCGCCTTCGACCTCCGCCTTGCCGCGGCCCATGAAGCGCTTGACCGACACGATCGTGTTGCGCGGATCGGTCGCGGCCTGTTCCTTCGCATCGTGGCCGATGCGGCGGCCGCCCTTCTCCAGGTAACGCACCACCGACGGCAGCAGCATGCGGCCTGCGTCGTCCGGCAGCACTTCCGGCACGCTGTTGCGCACGGCCGCGACGAGCGAATTCGTCGTGCCGAGGTCGATCCCGACGGCGAGCCGCCGCTGGTGCGGCGCCGGCGCCATGCCCGGTTCGGAAATTTGCAGTAATGCCATCTTGGTTCGTTCGGGCGCTCAGGCCCGTTTGCTGCGCATGCCGCGAGGCATGCGGTTAATGTTCGAGACGCTCGATCTGCGCGCTCACTTCCGACGCGACCCGCTCGATGAACATCAGCTGGCGCACCGCCTCCGCGGCGGCCTGGTCGGCGCCGCTGTCGAGCAGCGTGCCGAGGCGCGCGAGCCGCGCGCGCTTCTCGTCGCGCAGTTCGGCCAGCAGCGCGTCGAGCGCATCGACGTTGCGCGCCGCGGCGGCATCCTCGATGCCTTCGCGCCACTCCATCTGCTGCATCAGGAACGCCGGCTCCATCGCGGTGTTGTTCTCCGCACCGATATCCACGCCGCGCAGCGACAGCAGGTAGGTCGCCCGCTTCAGCGGATCGCGCAGCGTCCGGTATGCCTCGTTCGCACGGGTCGCCCATTGCATCGCGATGCGCTTCTGCGCGTCGCCGGCCGCCGCGAAGCGGTCCGGATGCACCTGCGTCTGCACCGTCCGGTACGCGGTGTCGAGCGCCGCGTCGTCGAGCGCGAATTGCGCCGGCAGGTGGAACAGGTCGAAGTGGCTGTCTTTCAGCGAGACCATCGTCGCGTTCAATCCCAATTCGTCGCGCGGCGAACGCCGCGCATTAAAAAGGCGGCCTGTGCCGCCTCTTGCCCGCATCGCGCGGAACCCGTCAAACGCGGAACGATTCGCCGCAGCCGCATTCGTCCTTCACGTTCGGGTTGTTGAACTTGAACCCCTCGTTCAGGCCTTCGCGCGCGAAATCCAGCTCGGTGCCGTCGATGTACGCGAGGCTCTTCGGATCGACGACGACCTTCACGCCATGGCTCTCGAACACCTGATCCTCGGCCGCGAGGTCATCGACATACTCGAGCTTGTACGCGAGGCCGGAACACCCGGTCGTGCGAACGCCGAGCCGCAGGCCCAGCCCCTTGCCGCGCCGGACCAGGTACTTCTGGACGTGCTGCGCTGCTTTTTCGGTCAGTGTAATTGCCATGATGTCCTTGCCGCGGCGCATCGATCGCGATGCGCCGCGCTCCAGCTAAGTCGCTCGATGCCCGCTCAGGCTGCTGCCTGATCGCCTTCCGCGCCGTCGTGGCGCTTCTTGTAGTCGGCCACCGCCGCCTTGATCGCATCTTCCGCGAGGATCGAACAGTGGATCTTCACCGGCGGCAGCGCCAGCTCTTCCGCGATCTGCGTGTTCTTGATCGCGAGCGCCTCGTCGAGCGTCTTGCCCTTCACCCACTCGGTCACGAGCGAGCTCGACGCGATCGCCGA
Organism: Burkholderia sp. SRS-46; assembly: GCF_004343775.1. Lineage (GTDB taxonomy): Bacteria > Pseudomonadota > Gammaproteobacteria > Burkholderiales > Burkholderiaceae > Burkholderia. The sequence goes on from NZ_PTXL01000008.1 coordinate 333,184, forward strand.
GCCGCAACCGTAGGTCTTGAACTTTGCGTCCTCGATCAGGCCGTCCGCGCCCACGCGGATCTGCAGCTTCATCACGTCGCCGCAGGCCGGCGCGCCGACCATGCCGGTGCCGACTGCGTCGTCGTCCTTCGCGAACGAGCCGACGTTGCGCGGGTTTTCGTAGTGATCCAGAACCTTGTTGCTGTAAGACATGACTCAGACTCCTTGACTCGTTACGTCTGCGTGCGCCAATCCGCCCGCGAATGTGTTTTTAGTGCGCGGCCCATTCGATCGTCGACAGATCGATGCCTTCCTGGTGCATTTCCCAAAGCGGCGACAGTTCTCGCAGCTTGGCAATCTTGCTGTTCAGCAGATTGACCACGAAATCCACCTCCTGCTCCGTCGTGAAACGGCCGACCGTGAAGCGGATCGAGCTGTGCGCGAGCTCGTCGTTGCGGCCGAGCGCACGCAGCACGTACGACGGCTCCAGCGACGCCGACGTGCACGCGGAGCCCGACGACACCGCGACGTCCTTGATCGCCATGATCAGCGATTCGCCTTCGACGAAGTTGAAGCTGATGTTCAGGTTGTGCGGAATGCGATGCTCCATGTCACCGTTCACATACGTTTCCTCGATCTGCGACAGGCCGCGCAGCAGCTTGTCGCGCAGCATGCGGATCCGCTCGTTCTCGGTCGCCATTTCTTCCTTGGCGATGCGGAACGCTTCGCCCATGCCGACGATCTGGTGCGTCGGCAGCGTGCCCGAACGCATGCCGCGCTCGTGGCCGCCGCCGTGCATCTGCGCCTCGATGCGCACGCGCGGCTTGCGGCGCACGTACAGCGCGCCGATGCCCTTCGGGCCGTAGGTCTTGTGCGCCGAGAACGACATCAGGTCGACCTTCAGCTTCGCGAGGTCGATCACGACCTTTCCGGTCGATTGCGCGGCGTCGACGTGGAACACGATGCCCTTCTCGCGGCAGATCTCGCCGATCGACTCGATGTCCTGGATCACGCCGATCTCGTTGTTGACGTGCATCACCGACACGAGGATCGTGTCCGGGCGCAGCGCCGCCTTGAACGCGTCGAGATCGACCAGGCCGTTGTCCTTCACATCGAGGTACGTGACTTCGAAGCCGTCGCGCTCGAGCTCGCGGCAGGTGTCGAGCACGGCCTTGTGCTCGGTCTTCACCGTGATGATGTGCTTGCCCTTGCCCTTGTAGAAGTTCGCGGCGCCCTTGATCGCAAGGTTGTCCGACTCGGTCGCGCCGGAGGTCCAGATGATCTCGCGCGGATCGGCGTTCACGAGCGCGGCCACCTGTTCGCGCGCCTCTTCGACGGCGCGCTCCGCATCCCAGCCGTACGCGTGACTGCGCGATGCCGGGTTGCCGAACTGCTCGCGCAGGTACGGCACCATCTTGTCGACCACGCGCGGATCGACCGGCGTCGTCGCGCTGTAATCCATGTAGATGGGCAGGTGGAGAGTCTCTTGGGTCATCTGTCGCTCCGGGTATTCTGTGCAGGGACTATGTGCGTTGTAGGGTCTCGGCGGGCCGCGTCAGCGGTCACGAGCTCGCGATGTTGAACACCGAATTCGGGCCGAGCGGCATCGTGCGCACCGGCTCGGCTGGCGCGGCGACGGGCTCCGGCGCGCGCCGGTCGCGCAGCACCGCGGGCGCGCCTTCTCGCGCGCGCTGCTGATCGACGAGATCCTGCAGCGACACCGAATCGAGGTATTCGACCATTTTCTGGTTGAGGGTCGCCCACAGCTCGTGCGTCATGCAGTGGCCGTCGAGCTGCTTCGAGCCGTCGCACGTGCCCTTGCCGCCGCACTGCGTCGCGTCGAGCGGTTCGTCGACGGCAATGATGATGTCGGCGACGGTGACGTCCTGCGCGCGGCGCGCGAGGTTGTACCCGCCGCCGGGTCCGCGCACGGACTCGACGATTTCATGCCTGCGCAGCTTGCCGAACAGCTGTTCGAGGTACGAGAGCGAAATCCGCTGGCGCTGGCTGATGCCTGCAAGCGTCACCGGGCCCTGCTCCTGGCGCAGTGCCAAGTCAATCATCGCCGTGACGGCGAAACGGCCTTTGGTGGTGAGTCTCATGGTGTCTAGGGGACTGCAATCTTGACGATTTTGGTCAAGTATAAATATTTGACGTTTTTAGTCAAGTATCCATGCCATTGACAGGGTATTCGCAAAGCAACTAACGAAAACCTCGGGACGTCAGCGCGGCACGCGCCGGCGCAGCGTGTCGAGCAGGCCGCGGCACGCGGCCTCGCACTGGTCGAGTACTTGCTCGAAGCACTGCGTGCCGCCGAAATAAGGGTCGGCGACCTCGGATTCCGTCGCACCGGGCTCGAATGCCATCAGCAGCCGCACCTTGCCTCGGTGCTCGGCGGGGCAACGGCGGCGCAGTTCCGCGAGATTCGCGTCGTCCATCGCGAGCAGCAGGTCGAAACGCTCGAAATCCGCCGCGCTCACCTGCCGCGCGCGCAGCGCCGACAGGTCGTAGCCGCGCATGCGCGCCGCCGCCTGTGCCCGGCTGTCGGGCGCCTCGCCGACATGCCAGTCGCCGGTGCCCGCCGAATCGACGTCGATCCGGTCGGCCAGCCCGGCCGCTTCCACCTGATGGCGCATCACGCCCTCGGCGGTGGGAGAACGGCAGATGTTGCCGAGACAGACGAAACAGATCGCAACGCGGGTCATCGCACTACCGGAAAACCGCGGCGAGCCGCGAAATCGGGGGAACGCGCCATTATACAAAGGCGCCCGGATTCTCGCCGCCGCTCGACACGACGGCGAGCTGCCTTACAGCGCCTTCGGCGCGGCGAGCACGACGTCGCCGGCGGCGGGCAGCGGCCTCGCCGCGTCGCCGACCAGCCCAAACGACACGGTGCGCGCCAGCTCGGCGGATGCCTGCCTGACCTCGAGCGGCCCGCGCGATGGCGCGCCGCCGACGGCATGCAGATACGCGGCAGCCGCGAGCGGCACGATGATCGCCAACGGCCAGTACATCGATATTCTGTTTTTCATGATGCGACCTCCTTGACCTGATGCCCCGGAAACCCACTTCCGGGGACTACAGGGCAGATTCTATAGATCGCACCTATCGGGATAAATACGTAAATAGTGAACTCAGTGTTGCGGCCCGATGAACAGTCGCGCGGCATTCAGCCGAGATGGCTGCGCGACGCCGCGTACAGCTCGCGGAACGTACGCCCGGTCGGCACCGGCAGGTCGCGCGTATCCATCCAGCCGCCCATCATCGGCAGACGCCGCAACATCCCGCCACCGCCGCCGAGCCGCTCGAGAACGCGCACCATCAGCTTCGTCGTCAGCGCATAGAGCGTCGGGCGGCGCGCGACGAAACCCCAGGCGGCGAGCGCCGCGCGTTCGCGCCAGGGTCGCAGGTGCCGCTCGACCTGCTTCTCGCGCAGCGTGCGCAGCAGGTGCGACAGCGGGATGCCGACTGGACACACGCTGTCGCACTCGCCGCACAACGTCGCCGCCTGCGGCAGGTCGAGCGTTCGCTCGAGGCCGACGTAGCTTGGCGTCAGCACCGAGCCCATCGGCCCCGGATAGACCCAGCCATACGTGTGGCCGCCGACCTTCTGGTAGACCGGGCAATGGTTCATGCACGCGCCGCAGCGGATGCAGCGCAGCATCTCCTGGAACTCGCCGCCGATCAGCCCGGTGCGGCCGCCGTCGACGAGCACCACGTACATGTGCTCGGGGCCGTCCTCGTCGCCGGGCCGGCGCGGGCCGGTGAGCAGCGAGAAGTAGTTCGAGGTCTTCTGGCCGGTGGCCGAGCGCGGCAGCAGGCGCATCGCGGTCGACAGATCCTCGAGCGTCGGCAGCACCTTCTCGATGCCGGTCACCGCGACGTGCACGCGCGGCATCACCGTGCACATGCCCTCGTTGCCCTCGTTCGTCACGAGCACGACCGAGCCCGTCTCGGCGATCACGAAGTTGCCGCCCGTCACGCCCATGTCGGCCGACAGGAAATGCGGACGCAGCATCTCGCGCGCCTCGCGCGTCATCTCCGGGATTTCGGTCAGCCGCTCGCGGTGGTGGGTGCGCGCGAACAGGTCGGCGATCTCGTCCTTGTCCTTGTGCACGACGGGCGCAATGATGTGGCTCGGCGGCTCGTTGTCGTTGATCTGCAGGATGTATTCGCCGAGATCCGTCTCGATCGACTGCACGCCCATCTCGCCGAGCACCGCGTTCAGGCGCATTTCCTCGGACACCATCGACTTGGTCTTGATGACCTTCTTCACGTCGTGGCGGCGCGCGATGTCGGCGACGAGGCGCGCGGCGTCGGCCGTCGACTCCGCGAACAGCACCGTCGTGCCGCGCCGCGCCGCCTCGCGCTCGAACGCCTCGAGCCACACGTCGAGGTTCTCGAGCGCGCGGTTGCGGCGTGCCTTGAGCGCCGCGCGCGTCGCCGGGAAGTCGATCTGCGTGATCGCGTCGGCGCGGGCGGACACGAATTTCGCCGACAGCTTCTTCAGGTTCTGCTGCAGGCGCTGGTCGGCAAGCTTCTGGCCGGCGCGCGCCTTGAAATGCATCGATTGGACTTGCATCGCGGGATCGGGGGAAATGTGAGCGGAACCGGGCGTCAGACGTCGCCCGCCAGCACCTGCGCGATGTGCAGCACGCGCGTGTCGCGGTCGCCGGTGCGGCGCAACCGCCCTTCGATGTTCAGCATGCAGCCGAGATCGCCGAGCACGACGGCGCCCGCGCCCGAGGCGCGCACGTTCGCGCATTTCTCGTCGGCGATCGCCGTGGAGATGTCGCCGTACTTGACCGCGAACGTGCCGCCGAAGCCGCAGCAGTGCTCGCAATCCTTCATCTCGGCAACCGCGACGCCGCGCTGCGCGAGCAGCGCGCGCGGCTGCGCCTTCACGCCGAGCTCGCGCAGCCCCGAGCACGAATCGTGGTACGTGACCGGCCCCGCGAACTCGCCCCGCTCGAGCGTGACCTTCGCGACGTTCGCGAGGAAGTCGGTCAGCTCGTAGACCTTCTGCTGGAACCGGGAGAAACGCCCCATCATTTCGGGATCGTCGCGGAACAGGTCGCCGTAGTGCGCGCGGATCATGCCGCCGCACGACCCCGACGGCGCAACGACGTAATCGAACTGCTCGAACTCGCGCAGCGTCTTCTCGGCGAGATCGCGCGCGAGCGCGCGGTCGCCGGAGTTGTAGGCCGGCTGGCCGCAGCAGGTCTGCGCCGGCGGCACGATCACCTCGAAACCCGCGTCGCGGATCAGCTTGAGCGCGGAAAAACCGATCTCGGGACGCATCAGATCGACCAGACAGGTCACGAACAAACCGACTCGCATAGGCGCTCCTTCGAGAAAACGGCTCTCATTATCCGCCGTTTGTCCGGCAAGACCAACGCCGGCGCACGCAGACGATCCGCCGAAACGGATGCGAGGACTTCCTCGAACGCCGTTCGCTTTTTTCACGATACGAGATACAATCGCCGCAATAGCGCTTGCCGCATCAACCGATTCCCCGACATGACCAACGCGACCCCGGACTCCAAAACGTCGATCCAGGTGATCGAACGCATGATGAGGCTGCTGGATGCACTCGCCGAGCACAGCGACCCCGTGAGCCTGAAGGAACTGGCGCAGCGCACCGAGCTGCACCCGTCCACCGCCCACCGCATCCTCAACGACATGGTGACCTGCCGCCTCGTCGATCGCTCCGATCCGGGCACCTACCGGCTCGGCATGCGGCTGCTCGAACTCGGCAACCTCGTGAAGGCGCGCCTGTCGGTGCGCGACGCGGCGCTGATGCCGATGCGCGAGCTGCACCGCCTCACCGGGCAGACCGTGAACCTGTCGGTGCGCCAGGGCGACGAGATCGTCTATATCGAGCGCGCGTACTCGGAGCGCTCCGGGATGCAGGTCGTGCGCGCGATCGGCGGCCGCGCGCCGCTGCACCTGACGTCGGTCGGCAAGCTGTTCCTCGCGGCCGACGAGACGTCGCGGGTGCGCGCGTATGCGACGCGCACGGGGCTCGCGGGCCACACGCAGAACAGCATCACCGACATCGCGAAGCTCGAGCGCGAGCTGACGATCGTTCGCCAGCAATCGTGCGCGCGCGACAACGAGGAGCTGGAGCTCGGCGTGCGCTGCATCGCGGCGGGCATCTACGACGACTCGGGCAAGCTTGTCGCGGGCCTGTCGCTGTCCGCGCCGGCCGACCGCCTGCAGGACGCCTGGCTCGGCCAGCTGAGCCGCACCGCGCTGACGATTTCGGAATCGCTCGGCTACCGGCCGGAGAGCGCGAAGGAACTGGACAGCCTGCAGCGCCAGGCCTGAGCCGCCGCGCACGATCCGCCAGACGAAAAAAAGCCCCGCGGCAACCGCGGGGCTTTTTGTTGGCGCCGGCTTCGGCCCGGCGACGGCGCACCGTCGCGGAACCGGATCAGGTGCCGCCGTTCGGCGCGTTGGCCGCCGTCAGGCGCTCGCCGCCGCCGTTGTCGAGCCAGTTGCGCAGCCGCGCGGCATCCGCGAAGCGCGAGTACTTGCCAAACGAATCGAGCAGCACGATGACCATCGGACGATTGTGGATCGTCGCCTGCATCACGAGGCATTCGCCCGCCTCGTTGATGAAGCCGGTCTTCTGCAGGCCGATGTCCCACGTGTTGTTGCCGCGGATCAGCGCGTTCGTGCTGTTGTAGGCCAGATTGCGCTTGCCCGTGTTCACCTCGTAGCTGCGATCGGTCGAGAACTTGCGGATCAGCGGATACTGGTACGCCGCGTTGACCATCTTCACGAGGTCGCGCGCGCTCGACACGTTCTGGCTCGACAGCCCGGTCGAGTTCTCGAAGTGCGTGTCGGTCATGCCGAGCGTCTTCGCCTTCGCGTTCATCGCCGCGATGAACGCCGGACGGCCGCCCGGGTAGTAGCGCGACATCGATGCCGCCGCGCGGTTCTCCGACGCCATCAGCGCGATGTGCAGCATGTCCTCGCGCGACAGCACCGAGCCGACCGACAGGCGCGAGCCGGTGCCCTTCTCGTAGTCGCGGTCTTCGTCGGTGACTTCGATCTGGTCGGTCAGCGGCAGCTTCGAGTCGAGCACGACCATCGCCGTCATCAGCTTGGTGATCGACGCGATCGGCACGACGGCATGCGAATTCTTGTCGAACAGCGGCTCGCCGGAGTTCTGGTCGACGACATACGCGACGCTCGAGCGCAGTGCGAGCGCGTCGGGCGTGTCGTGCAGGCCGAATGCCTGGCCGACCGACGGCTGGCGCGGCTGGAACGCGACCCGGCGCACCGCGCCGTGGTGGCCGCGCACGTTCGCGGCGAGCGTCGCGCGCTTGCGCGTGGACTTCGCGCGCGGTGCGTCGGCGGTGGCGGACGCCGATTTCACCGACTTCTTCGCGGCGGGCGAAGCAGTCGCTTTCTTCTTGGCGGCTGGGTGGGACTTCGCAGTAGCGGCAAAGGCATCAGCGGGCGCAACGGTGGCGGTGGCCGCCAGCAAGGCGACTGCGACCGACACCGCTGTGCCGAGCGCCATGCTCTGCAACATTCTGCGCGGTGAAAACGATTCGGCTTTCATTGGGGTCTGGACAAAGCGGGGGAGGTTTCCGCAAGTGTAGTTAAGGCTGAAAAAATAAGCAATATTAGGCACTTACCGATCGTCTTTAAACCGGATTGTAAGCGTCGCCGAACATTCGCTCGATCGACTCCCCCGCCTCCATCGAAAAAAATCATGATGGAGGCACAGCCCCACAGTGCTCGTCTCCCGATTATCACGCGGTTAATTGAGATAACGTCACTTTCAGGGCGATTTAAAGCGGGGAAACTACGTATCCGGCGCTCGGAGCGCCTGCGGCGCGCGTCCCGCGCCGCGGCGAAGGCACATCGCCGCGGTCGCGTCGGAACGGCGCGCTTTTCGACAAGAACAAGATCACAACGTTCCACCCCCCTGTCAGGTTTACTTGCGCGCGATGTTGGTGCGCCGCAGGGGCCGGACGGTCTGGTGCAACATGTGGGACAGCCTCTGAAACCGTTTCCGAAATGCGGAACTAACTCATTGTTTTGTCGATAAATTGTCGGGATTGTGCAACGCACAAAAAATGCTTGACATCGGCTTGTTCTGCCCTAAAATAGGTTCCATTGCTGCGTTGCACAAAGCGCGCATCCGAAGTTCCCCTGCGTAGTGCCCTTTACCCTCGCGATCGACGCGATCGCTTTTCAGGAGCATGACATGTCCTTGCTGACCCCGGAGCAAATCGCCGCCGCACAGAAAGCCAACCTCGAGAGCCTGTTCGGTCTGACGACCAAGGCATTCGAAGGCGTCGAAAAGCTGATCGAACTGAACCTGCAAGTCGTGAAGTCGACGCTCGCGGAATCGCAAGAAAACGCACAGCGCCTGCTGTCGGTGAAGGACGCGCAGGAACTGATCGCGCTGCAGACGAGCCTCGCGCAGCCGGTCGCGGAAAAGGTGCTGTCGTACGGCCGTCACGTGTATGAAATCGCGTCGGCCACGCAAGCCGAGTTCACGAAGGTCGCGGAAGCGCAGTTCGAAGAGCAGAACAAGAAGGTCCAGGCCCTCGTCGACAACGTCGCGAAGAACGCGCCGGCCGGTTCGGAAACGGCTGTCGCCGCGCTGAAGTCGGCGCTGAACGCCGCGAACACGACGTACGAAACCGTGCAGAAGGCTGCCAAGCAAGCGGTCGAGATCGCCGAAACGAACTTCAACGCCGCCGCCGCCGTTGCGACGAAGGCTGCCAGCGCAGCGGCTTCGCGCCGTTCGACCAAGCCGGCCGCGTAAGCCCCCTCGCTCCTGAAAGAGCCGCGCCCAGCGCGGCTTTTTCTTTTTGGGGCGCGATATCGGCCGGCGCCCTGCCCCTGCTTCCGCGCAGCGGCCGCAGGCGGGCCGGCGCACAAAAAGCAACGCCGCTTCCCGGTAACCCGGAAAGCGGCGTTTTTCCGTGGCCAGCGCGGAACGCCGGCCATGGCTGCTGCGGCGCGTTACTTCTTGCGCTGCGGCGGCAGGTCCGTGCAGACGCCTTCGTACAGTTCGGCCGCCATGCCGACCGATTCGCCGAGCGTCGGGTGCGGATGGATCGTCTTGCCGATGTCTTCCGCGTCCGCGCCCATCTCGACGGCCAGGCACACTTCGCTGATCAGGTCGCCCGCATTCAGGCCGACGATGCCGCCGCCGATCACGCGATGGGTTTCCTCGTCGAAGATCAGCTTCGTGAAGCCTTCGTCGCGGCCGTTCGCGATCGCGCGGCCAGACGCGGCCCACGGGAACACGGCCTTGCCGTACTTGATGCCTTCGGCCTTGCACTGGTCTTCCGTCTTGCCGGCCCACGCCACTTCCGGATCGGTGTAGGCCACCGACGGGATCTGCAGCGCGTCGAAGTACGCCTTCTCGCCGTGCGCCGCTTCCGCCGCCACATGGCCTTCGTGCACGGCCTTGTGCGCGAGCATCGGTTGGCCGACGACATCGCCGATCGCGAAGATGTGCGGGACGTTGGTGCGCATCTGCTTGTCGACGTCGATGAAGCCGCGGTCCGTGACGGCGACGCCGGCCTTGTCGGCGCCGATCTTCTTGCCGTTCGGGCTGCGGCCGACCGCGACCAGCACGAGGTCGTAGCGCTGCGGCTCCGCCGGCGCCTTCTCGCCCTCGAACTTCACGTAGATGCCGTCTTCCTTCGCTTCCGCGCCGACCGTCTTGGTCTTCAGCATGACGTTGCCGAAGCGCTTCGCGTTGTACTTTTCCCAGACCTTCACGAGATCGCGGTCCGCGCCCATCATCAGGCCGTCCATCATTTCGACGACGTCGATCTCGGTGCCGAGCGTCGAGTACACCGTCGCCATTTCGAGGCCGATGATGCCGCCGCCGATCACGAGCATCCGCTTCGGCAGCTGGCGCAGTTCGAGCGCGCCGGTCGAATCGACGACGCGCGGGTCTTCCGGCATGAACGGCAGCTTCACCGCTTGCGAGCCGGCCGCGATGATCGCCTGCTTGAAGCGGACGACCTTCTTGCCGTTTTCGCCCTGCACTTCCATGTGATACGGATCGACGAATGCGCCGACGCCGGTGACCACTTCGACCTTGCGTGCTTTCGCCATGCCGGCGAGGCCCGTCGTCAGCTTCTTGACGACGCCGCCCTTGAAGTCGCGCAGCTTGTCGAGATCGACTTGCGGCTTGCCGAACGAGATGCCGTGCGCGGCGAGCGCTTCTGCCTCTTCGACGACGAGCGCGGTGTGCAGCAGCGCTTTCGACGGGATGCAGCCGACGTTCAGGCACACGCCGCCGAGCGTCGAATAGCGTTCGACGAGCACGGTCTTCATGCCGAGATCGGCTGCGCGGAACGCGGCCGAGTAGCCGCCGGGGCCGGCGCCGAGCACGAGCATGTCGCACTCGATGTCGGCCGTGCCGCCAAAGCTGCCTGCTTGCGGCGCGGGGGCCGGGGCGGCGGCGGGCGCAGCAGCGGCCGGCTTCGCCGGTTCGGCGGGCTTCGCGGGTGCGGCGGCGCCTGCTGCTTCGACGAGCGCGATCACGGTGCCTTGCGACACTTTGTCGCCGGCCTTGACCTTGATTTCCTTGACGGTGCCGGCGATGTCGCTGGGCACTTCCATGGATGCCTTGTCCGATTCGAGCGTGATGAGCGTTTGCTCTTTTTCGATCACGTCGCCCGGCTGGACGTTGATTTCGATGACTTCAACGCCGCTGAAATCGCCGATATCCGGCACTTTGACTTCGATGAGACTCATTACTGTCCCCTTCTTGATTAGCTGCAGACAGAGGGATGAGCACCCGCAAATTGAACTACGGCCTGACTGGAGAACGGCGACCTGGGCAGTACAACCTTTGCCGTCCACCCAAGGACGCGCCTTTCTTTTGGTTACTTTTCTTTTGAAGACAAAGAAAAGTGACCGCCGCCCCGCGCAGGGGCGACGCCGGCAAACCGTCAGGAACGCAAGTTCAACGACTGAGCGCGGATCACCGACAGGCAATCCACGCCCCCGCGAGGCCCAACGCTCATCAAAGAATCACGCGCCGGAAATCACCCAGAAGCGCGGCGAGATACGCATTGAACCGCGCGGCTTCGGCGCCATCGATCACGCGATGGTCATACGACAGCGACAGCGGCAGCGTAAGACGCGGCACGAACTGCTTGCCGTCCCACACCGGCTTCATCTGGCCGCGCGACAGGCCGAGGATCGCCACTTCCGGCGCGTTGATGATCGGCGTGAAGCTGGTGCCGCCGATCCCGCCGAGCGACGAGATCGAGAAGCAGCCGCCCTGCATCTGGTCCGGCTTCAGCTTGCCTTCGCGCGCGGCCTTCGACAGATCGCTCATTTCCTTCGCGATGTCGACGAGGCCCTTCTTGTCCGCATCGCGGATCACCGGCACGACGAGGCCGTTCGGCGTGTCCGCGGCGAAACCGACGTGGTAGTACTGCTTGAACACCAGGTTGTCGCCGTCGAGGCTCGCGTTGAAGGTCGGGAACTTCTTCAGCGCCGACACGACCGCCTTGATCACGAACGCGAGCATCGTGAACTTCACGCCCGCCTTCTCGTGCTCCTTGTTCAGCTGCACGCGCAGCGCCTCGAGCTCGGTGATGTCCGCTTCGTCGTTGTTCGTGACGTGCGGGATCATCACCCAGTTGCGATGCAGGTTCGCGCCCGAGATCTTCTTGATGCGCGACAGCGGCTTCGCCTCGAACGGGCCGAACTTCGCGAAATCGACCTTCGGCCACGGCAGCAGGTTCAGCTCGCCGCCGCCGGCCGGCGCGGCCGCCGCTGCCGGCGCCGCGCGCTGGCCCGTCATCACGCCCTTCACGAAGCTCGTGACGTCTTCCTTCGTGATGCGGCCCTTCGGGCCGCTGCCGCCGACCCGCGACACGTCGACGCCGAGCTCGCGCGCGAACTTGCGCACGGACGGCGAAGCGTGGCTGGCGCGGTATTCGCCGGACGGCGCCGCTGCCGGCGCGGCAGCAGCCGGAGCCGGCGCGGCCTGCGGTGCAGGGGCGGCCGCCGCGGCCGGAGCCGGAGCAGCAGCGGCAGGCGCCGGGGCGCTTGCCTGCGGCGCGGCGGCCGCCGGCGCACCGGCGGCCTCGAGCAGCACGATCAGCGTGCCTTCCGACACCGAATCGCCCACCTTGACCTTGATGTCCTTCACGACGCCGGCGGCCGGGCTCGGCACGTCCATCGTCGCCTTGTCCGACTCGAGCGTGACGAGCGACTGTTCCTTCTCCACCGTGTCGCCGACCTTCACGCCGATCTCGATCACCGGCACGTCCTTGTAGTCGCCGATGTCCGGTACCTTCACCTCGAGCGTGCCGCCGCCGGCTGCCGCGGGCGCGGCGACCGGAGCCGGCGCCGCCGCGGGTGCAGCCGCCGCCGGTGCGGCGGCAGGCGCGGCCGCGCCGTTCGGCTGCGCCGCGGCGCCGCCTTCGAGCAGGATGATCAGCGTGCCTTCCGACACCGAGTCGCCGACCTTGACCTTCACTTCCTTGACCGTGCCGCCCGACGGGCTCGGCACGTCCATCGTCGCCTTGTCCGATTCGAGCGTGACGAGCGACTGCTCGGGCTCGACCGTGTCGCCCGCCTTCACGAGCACTTCGATGACGGGCACGTCCTTGTAATCGCCGATATCCGGCACCTTCACTTCGATCGCTTGACTCATCTTTTTGTGTCTCCAGAGCCGCGCGCGCCCCTCCCGGAGGCGGCGCGCGGCATCACACGGCGCGTGTGCGTTAAACCGTCATCGGGTTGGGCTTGGACGGATCGAGGTTGTACTTCGCGATCGCGTCGGCGACGACCTTGCGCTCGATCGTGCCTTCGTCCGCGAGCGCGTTGAGCGCCGCGACCGCGACCCAGTAGCGGTCGACCTCGAAGAAGTGACGCAGGTTCTCCCGGGTGTCCGAGCGGCCGTAGCCGTCGGTGCCCAGCACGACGAAGCGGCGATCGATCTGGCCGCGGATCTGGTCGACCAGCGCACGCACGTAGTCGGTCGACGCGATGATCGGGCCCTGCGTATCCTTCAGGCACTGCTGCACGTGCGACAGGCGGCGCTCCTCGGTCGGATGGAGCAGGTTCCAGCGCTCGACCTGATGGCCTTCGCGCGCGAGCTCGGTGAAGCTCGGCACGCTCCACAGGTCGGCGGCAACGCCCCAGTCGTTCTTCAGCAGGTCGGCGGCGGCGATCACTTCGTTGAAGATCGTGCCCGCGCCCAGCAGCTGCACGCGCGGCGCCTTCTTGTCGGCGTCGGCCTTCTTGAACGCATACATGCCCTTGATGATGTCGGCCGCCACGTGCTCGCCCTGCGGAATCGCCGGGTGCTCGTAGTTCTCGTTCATCACCGTGATGTAGTAGTACACGTCTTCCTGGTCCTGCACCATGCGGCGCAGGCCGTCCTGGATGATCACCGCGAGTTCGTAGCCGAAGGTCGGGTCGTAGCTCACGCAGTTCGGCACCGACGCCGCCCACAGGAGCGAGTGGCCGTCTTCGTGCTGCAGGCCTTCGCCGTTCAGCGTCGTGCGGCCCGCGGTGCCGCCCAGCAGGAAGCCGCGCGAGCGCATGTCGCCCGCCGCCCACGCCAGGTCGCCGATCCGCTGGAAGCCGAACATCGAGTAGAAGATGTAGAACGGCACCATGATCTCGCCGTGCGTCGAGTACGACGTCGCCGCCGCGATCCAGTCGCACATGCCGCCCGCTTCGTTGATGCCTTCCTGCAGGATCTGGCCGGTTTCCGATTCCTTGTAGAACATCAGCTGGTCGGAATCTTCCGGCACGTACTTCTGGCCTTCCTGGTTCCAGATGCCGATCTGGCGGAACAGGCCTTCCATGCCGAACGTGCGCGACTCGTCCGGGACGATCGGCACGACGCGCTTGCCGAGCGCCTTGTCCTTCAGCAGGATGTTCAGGATCCGCACGAACGCCATCGTCGTCGAGATCTCGCGGCCTTCGCCCGTGCCCTTCAGCAGCGGCTCGAACGCGTCGAGCGCCGGCACCGGCAGCGACGTGGCCTTCTCGCGGCGCTGCGGCAGGTAGCCGCCGAGGTCCATGCGCTGCTTGCGCATGTATTCGAGCTCCTTCGAGCCTTCCTCGAACTTGAGGTACGGCACGTCGCCGATCTGCTCGTCGGTGATCGGCAGGCGGAACTGGTCACGGAACTTCTTCAGTTGCTCGACCGGCAGCTTCTTCTGCTGGTGCGTGATGTTCATCGCCTGGCCCGACTCGCCCATCCCGTAGCCCTTGATGGTCTTCGCGAGGATGACGGTCGGCGCGCCCTGCGAGTTGCTGGCCTCGTGGAACGCCGCATAGATCTTGTGCGGATCGTGGCCGCCGCGGTTCAGGTTCCAGATGTCGTCGTCGGACCAGTCGGCGACCAGCGCCTTCAGTTCCGGCGTGTTGAAGAAGTGCTCACGGACGTACGCGCCCGATTCCGACTTGTAGGTCTGGTATTGGCCGTCGACGACTTCCATCATGCGGCGCATCAGCGCGCCCGTCTTGTCGCGCGCGAACAGCGCATCCCAGCGGCTGCCCCAGATCACCTTGATCACGTTCCAGCCGGCGCCGCGGAACTCCGATTCCAGTTCCTGGATGATCTTGCCGTTGCCGCGCACCGGGCCGTCGAGACGCTGCAGGTTGCAGTTGATCACGAACACGAGGTTGTCGAGCTTCTCGCGGCTCGCCATGCCGATCGCGCCGAGCGATTCCGGCTCGTCCGTCTCGCCGTCGCCGAGGAACGCCCACACCTTGCGGCCGGCCGTCTTCGAGATGCCGCGCGCCTGCAGGTACTTCATGAAGCGCGCCTGGTAGATCGCCATGATCGGGCCGAGACCCATCGACACGGTCGGGAACTGCCAGAAATCCGGCATCAGCCACGGGTGCGGATACGACGAGATGCCGTTGCCGCCGACTTCCTGGCGGAAGTTGTCGAGCTGCTCTTCCTTCAGGCGGCCGAGCAGGAACGCGCGCGAGTACACGCCCGGCGACGAGTGGCCCTGCACGAACACGAGGTCGCCGCCGTGCTGCTCGGACGGCGCGTGCCAGAAATGGTTGTAGCCGACGTCATAGAGCGTCGCGGCCGATGCGAACGACGCGATATGGCCGCCGACGTTGGTGTCCTTGCCCGCGCGCAGCACCATCGCGAGCGCGTTCCAGCGGGTGTACGAACGGATCTTGTGCTCGATTTCCTGGTCGCCGGGGATCTTCGCCTGGGCGCCGACCGGAATCGTGTTGATGTACGGGGTGGTAGCGGAGAACGGCAGATGCTCGCCGCGCACGCGCGCGAATTCGATCTGCTTCTCGATCAGGTAGTGCGCACGACCGGTGCCGACGGAGGAGATCACGCCGTCGAGCGCTTCGAGCCATTCGACGGTTTCCTGCGGATCGTCGTCACGCTCGGCGGCGACATACTTCATCACTTCGTTAGGTACAGCGGACATTCTCGTCTCCTGGTCCGGAAATGTGAGGATCGCTCTTCGTGCAGACGACGCGACGCGACCGGCTGCGGGCAAGCTCCAGCGGATTGTAATGAGCCCCCACGGAGGCGCGCAACAAAATTTTCGAATCGTGAGATTATTTCTCGCAATGCGGAATATTGCTGCGCCGCACCCTGGATTCGGGGCTCCCCGGCGCGTCGCCGCGCGGTAAATCCGTTTCGGTTCAACATATCCGGTATAGGTTTTCCATCAATACCGCTGCGCTACAATCCTCGCATGTTGACCGACCGGCTTTTCGCACGCTCGGCGCGACCGTCGGGCCCGCCGGCGGAATCGCAGCCGTCCCGTTGGCACCACGGACCGTGGTGGTCCAATTCCTATTTGCTGACGCCGCTCCTGTCGATCCTCGTCTTCCTCGTGGTGATGAGCCTGATCCTGTGGAGCCTCAACCGCCGCGAGCAGCAGCAGCAGGAAGACACGCTGTTCCGCAACGTCGCGTGGGCGCAGCAGCAGATCCGCCTGTCGATGACGGGCGCGCAGGAACAGCTGCAGGCACTGTCGCGCGACCTCGCGTCCGGCCGTCTCGACCAGAACGGCTTCCAGATGGCGGTCGCGGACGTGATGCAGACGCACCCCGAGATCCTCTACCTGAACTGGTACACGTCGCCCGGCACGCAGCGCTGGCCGACCGTGCATCCGCCGCTGCTCGGCCAGCGGCTCGCGCGGCCCGGCGACGCGCAGATGCAGGACGCGGTGCGCGGCGCATACGACGAGGCGCGCAACTCGCGCCGCCAGGCCTACGCCCCGCTCGTCTACGACGACTTCGGCAACGGCTACATCACGCTGCAGACGCCCGTGATGCGCGGCGACCGCGAGTACCTCGGCTCGCTCGCGGCCGTGTTCTCGGTCGAGGGGATCCTGAAGCACGACATCCCGCAGGAGCTGTCGTCGAAATACAAGATCTCGATCACCGACGCGAACAACCGCGAGCTGTCGTCGACGTCGTCGCGCCCGCGCCTGCCGCGCGACTCGCACTACGACCTGCCGCTCGACCCGCCCGGCCAGGGCCTGACCGTGCGCGTCTACGCGTTCCCGCAGCTCACCAACCTGACCAACAATACGCTCGTGTGGCTCGTCGCGGGGCTGTCGTGCTTCGTGCTGTGGAGCCTCTGGAGCCTGTGGAAGCACACCCGCCAGCGCTTCGAGGCGCAGCAGGCGCTGTACGCGGAGGCGTTCTTCCGCCGCGCGATGGAGAATTCGGTGCTGATCGGCATGCGCGTGCTCGACATGCACGGCCGCATCACGCACGTGAACCCTGCGTTCTGCCGGATGACCGGCTGGGACGAGAGCGACCTGGTCGGCAAGGTCGCGCCGTTCCCCTACTGGCCGCGCGATTCCTACCCCGAGATGCAGCGCCAGCTCGACATGACCCTGCGCGGCAAGGCGCCGAGCTCCGGCTTCGAGTTGCGGGTGCGACGCAAGAACGGCACGCTGTTCCATGCGCGCCTGTACGTGTCGCCGCTGATCGACAGCGCCGGCCGCCAGACCGGCTGGATGTCGTCGATGACGGACATCACCGAGCCGAAGCGCGCGCGCGAGGAACTCGCCGCCGCGCACGAGCGCTTCACCACGGTGCTCGAGAGCCTCGACGCCGCGGTGTCGGTGCTCGCCGCGGACGAGGCCGAGCTGCTGTTCGCGAACCGCTACTACCGCCACCTGTTCGGCATCCGCCCGGACGGCCACCTCGAGCTGTCGGGCGGCGGCTTCGACCGCGCGCAGGCGTCGTCCGACTCGATCGACATGGTCGACACGTTCGCCGGCCTGCCCGCCGCCGCGCTGACGGGCAGCACCGCGGACGCGCAGGAAGTCTACGTCGAGAGCATCCAGAAGTGGTTCGAGGTGCGCCGCCAGTACATCCAGTGGGTCGACGGCCACCTCGCGCAGATGCAGATCGCCACCGACATCACGACCCGCAAGAAGGCGCAGGAACTCGCGCACCAGCAGGAAGAGAAGCTGCAGTTCACGAGCCGATTGATGACGATGGGTGAAATGGCGTCGTCGATTGCTCACGAATTGAATCAGCCGCTCGCCGCGATCAACAACTACTGCTCGGGCACGCTCGCGATGGTCAAGAGCGGCCGCGCGACCAACGAAATGCTGGCGCCCGCGCTCGAGAAGACCGCGCAGCAGGCGCTGCGCGCCGGGATGATCGTCAAGCGGATCCGCGAATTCGTGAAGCGCAGCGAGCCGAAACGCCAGCCGGCGCGGGTCGCGGACATCGTCGCGGACGCGGTCGGGCTCGCCGAAATCGAGGCCAGGAAACGCAGGATCCGGATCGTCACGGAAATCCTCGCAAGAATGCCTATTATTTATGTCGACCCCGTGCTGATCGAGCAGGTGCTCGTGAACCTGATGAAGAACGCGGCCGAAGCGATGGCCGACGTGAAGCCGGCATCGGCCGACGGCGTGATCCGCGTCATCGCCGATCTGGAGGCGGGCTTCGTCGACATCCGCGTGATCGACCAGGGTCCGGGCGTCGACGAAGCGACCGCCGAACGCCTGTTCGAGCCGTTCTACAGCACCAAGTCCGACGGGATGGGCATGGGGTTGAACATTTGCCGCTCGATCATCGAATCGCATCGCGGGCGTCTGTGGGTGGTGAACAACGTCGAGGCGGATGGCCGCATCTCCGGCGCGACGTTCCACTGCAGCCTGCCCATTGGGGAACCCGCTGATCTCGGCCAAGGGGGGCGCGAGGCATCGGCATCACATACCGTTACGGGAGAACTATGAATAGCCCTGTCACCACCAATCAGGAAACCGTCTTTGTCGTCGACGATGACGAGGCCGTGCGCGACTCGCTGCGCTGGCTGCTGGAGGCGAACGGCTATCGCGTGCAATGCTTCTCGAGCGCCGAGCAGTTCCTCGATGCGTACCAGCCGGCCCAGCAGGCCGGCCAGATCGCGTGCCTGATCCTCGACGTGCGGATGTCCGGGATGAGCGGCCTCGAATTGCAGGAACGCCTGATCGCCGACAACGCCGCACTGCCGATCATCTTCGTCACCGGCCACGGCGACGTGCCGATGGCCGTTTCGACGATGAAAAAGGGTGCGATGGACTTTATCGAGAAGCCGTTCGACGAGGCGGAGCTGCGCAAGCTCGTCGAGCGGATGCTCGACAAGGCCCGCAGCGAGAGCAAGAGCGTCCTGGAGCAGCGTGCCGCGAGCGAACGGCTGTCGAAGCTGACCGCGCGCGAGCAGCAGGTGCTCGAGCGCATCATCGCCGGCCGCCTGAACAAGCAGATCGCCGACGATCTCGGCATCAGCATCAAGACGGTCGAGGCGCACCGCGCGAACATCATGGAAAAGCTCAACGTCAACACGGTGGCCGACCTGCTGCGCCTCGCGCTGTCGAAGAAGCAGGCGTGAGCGCCCGCGCGGCCCGGTGAACCCGCCGGGCCCGCGCCCCGCCCTGCGCGGCCCGAGCGCCGGGCGGCGGCCCGTCTCTGCCGTGGCCGGCACGCCGCCGGCCGCGTCGATGACGCTTCCCGCGCATTCGCTGTCGGACGACGGCAGGCGGACGGTATAATTCCGTGCTTTGCTGCGGCGCAACCCACGCCCCGCACGCCCGCATTCCAACCTCCCGGCAGAACCCACCACCATGACAGCCCTCCTCATCGACGGCAACGCCCTTTCGAAGACCCTGCGCGGCCAGGCCGCCGAACGCGCCGCCGCGCTGACCGCACGCGGCCACCAGCCCGGTCTCGCGGTGATCCTCGTCGGCGAAAATCCGGCGAGCGAAGTCTACGTCCGCAACAAGATCAAGGCGTGCGAAGACAACGGTTTCTTCTCGCTGAAGGACGCGTATCCGGCAACGCTGTCGGAAGCCGACCTGCTCGCGCGCATCGACGAGCTGAACCGCGACCCGAAGATCCACGGGATTCTCGTTCAGCTGCCGCTGCCCGCGCACATCGACAGCCACAAGGTGCTCGAGGCGATCGCGCCGGAGAAGGACGTCGACGGCTTCCACGTCGCGAACGCGGGCGCGCTGATTACCGGCAAGCCGCTGTTCCGCCCGTGCACGCCGTACGGCGTGATGAAGATGTTCGAGGCGCACGGCATCGCCCTGCAAGGCGCGAATGCGGTCGTGATCGGCCGCTCGAACATCGTCGGCAAGCCGATGGCGATGATGCTGCTCGACGCCGGCGCGACCGTCACGATCTGCCACAGCAAGACGCGCGACCTCGCCGCGCACACGCGGCAGGCCGACATCGTCGTCGCCGCGGTCGGCAAGCGCAACATCCTGACCGCCGACATGGTGAAGCCGGGCGCGACCGTGATCGACGTCGGCATGAACCGCGACGACGCCGGCAAGCTGTGCGGCGACGTCGATTTCGCGGGCGTGAAGGAAGTCGCCGGCCACATCACGCCGGTGCCGGGCGGCGTCGGCCCGATGACCATCACGATGCTGCTGATCAACACGATCGAAGCCGCCGAGCGCGCCGCCGCGGCCGCCTGAGCCGCGCAATCCGCTGTCTCCCGCCGGCGCGCGCCCTGCCGCGCCGGCCGCCTCCGGGCCTTCCTCCAGCCTCATCCCAGCCGCCCGCGGGGCGCGCGTCCGGCCCCGCGTCAATCAAGCCGTTAGAAACTATCGATTGGAAAGCGCGCGTTGCGCCCCAATAATGTCGATATCGGGCGCGGTCGCGCCCTGCCCCCATCATCCCGGTTCATCCGGCAACAGACAGGGAGTCTTATGTCCGCAAGCGCCAACACCAATCCGCTCCTCGACTTCTCCGGCCTGCCCCGCTTCGGCGAAATCCGCCCCGAACACGTGACACCCGCGCTCGACACGCTGCTCGACGACGCCAACCGCGCAGTCGATGCCGCGAGCGCGAGCACGACGCCGGCGACCTGGGCCGATGTCGTCGAGACGGTCGAGCGCGCGACGGAGCCGCTCGGCCGCGCCTGGGGTGTCGTCGGCCACCTGAACGCGGTCGCCGACACGCCCGAGCTGCGCGCCGCGTACGGCGAGAACCTGCCGCGCGTGACCGAGTTCTGGTCGAGCGTCGGCCAGAACCTCGCGCTGTACGAGAAATACAAGGCGATCGCCGCGAGCGCCGATTACGCGACGCTGTCCGTCGAGCGCAAGAAGATCCTCGACAACGCGCTGCGCGATTTCCGCCTGTCAGGCGCGGAGCTGCCGGAGGAGCAGAAGCCGCGTTTCGCCGAGCTGCAGGAGCAGCAGGCCGCGCTGTCGAAGTCGTTCTCCGACCACGTGCTCGACGCGACCAATGCGTATGCGTACATCGCGCAAGACGCGGCCGAACTGGCCGGCCTGCCCGACGACGCGATCGAAGCCGCCCGCGAAGCCGCGCAGAAGGACGGCAAGGAAGGCTGGAAATTCACGCTGCACTTCCCGTCGTACTTCCCGGTGCTGCAGTACGCGGAGAACCGCGCGCTGCGCGAGACGCTGTATCGCGCCTACGTGACGCGCGCGTCCGAGCTTGGCCCCCAGTACGGCGGCGGCAAGGCCGAATGGGACAACACCGCGATCGTCGCCGACGAGTTGAAGCTGCGTCGCGAGGAGGCGCAGATGCTCGGCTACCGCAACTTCGCCGAAGTGTCGCTCGCGCCGAAGATGGCCGAATCGCCGCAGCAGGTCGTCACGTTCCTCGAGGATCTGGCGACACGCGCGCGCCCGCACGCGGACCAGGACTGGGACGAACTGCGCGCCTTCGCGAAGACGCTCGGCCTCGCCGAGCTCGCGCCGTGGGACGTCGCCTACGCGGCCGAGAAGCTGCGCCAGCAGCGCTACGCGTTCTCGGAAAACGAGGTCAAGCAGTACTTCCCGGAGCCGGCCGTGCTGAAGGGCCTGTTCACCGTCACCGAGACGCTGTTCGGCGTGCGGATCAAGCCCGACGACGCGCCGGTCTGGCACAAGGACGTGCGCTTCTTCCGCGTCGAGAACCGTGACGGCTCGCTCGTCGCGCAGTTCTATCTCGACCTGTATGCGCGCGAAGGCAAGCGCGGCGGCGCGTGGATGGACGATGCGCGCGCGCGCGCGAAGCGCGGCGCGAGCGTGCAGACGCCGGTTGCGTACCTGACCTGCAACTTCTCCGCGCCGATCGGCGGCAAGCCCGCGTGCTTCACGCACGACGAGGTGATCACGCTGTTCCACGAGTTCGGCCACGGCCTGCATCACATGCTCACCCGCGTCGACGAGCTCGGCGTGTCGGGCATCAACGGCGTCGAATGGGATGCGGTCGAGCTGCCGTCGCAGTTCATGGAGAACTTCTGCTGGGAATGGGACGTGCTCGCGTCGATGTCGTCGCACGTCGACACCGGCGCGACGCTGCCCCGCGAACTGTTCGACAAGATGATCGCCGCGAAGAACTTCCAGAGCGGCCTCGGCACGCTGCGGCAGATCGTGTTCTCGATGTTCGACATGCTGCTGCACGTCGATTTCGATCCGGCGGGCGCGGTCGGCGTGAACGACTTCGCGCGCGAGATCAACGAGCGCTACCACGTGATCCCGCAGGCGCCGTTCTCGCGCTGGTCGAACACGTTCAGCCACATCTTCGCGGGCGGCTACGCAGCCGGCTACTACAGCTACAAGTGGGCGGAAGTGCTGTCGGCGGATGCGTACGCGGCGTTCGAGGAAGCCGCCGCGGCCAGCGGCAGCGTGCTCGACGCGGCGACCGGCACGCGCTATCGCCGCGAAATCCTCGAGGTCGGCGGCAGCCGTCCGGCGATGGATTCGTTCAAGGCGTTCCGCGGTCGCGAACCGCAGATCGATGCGCTGCTGCGTCACAACGGGATGACCGCGCCCGCGCACTGAGCGCCCTGTCCGCCTTCGCCGCATCGATGACGACGGCACCGCATTGCGCGGTGCCGTTTTTCATGGCGCGGGTGTCTCGGGCGTGTCGTCCTCGAACAGCGCGATCTGGCCGTGACGCTCGGGCGTATCTTCGTCGATACGCACGCCGACGCCGAGCAGCCGCACCGGCTGCGCGCGCCGCAGCAGGCCCTTCGCGAGCAGCGCGACGGCCGTCTCCGCGTTCGTCGCATCGGCCACGCATTCGACCG
Source organism: Burkholderia sp. SRS-46 (assembly GCF_004343775.1). Classification (GTDB taxonomy): domain Bacteria; phylum Pseudomonadota; class Gammaproteobacteria; order Burkholderiales; family Burkholderiaceae; genus Burkholderia. The sequence goes on from NZ_PTXL01000008.1 coordinate 355,679, forward strand.
TCGTGCGCTGGAAATCGGCGAACCGGATCTTCACGTACAGCTTGCGGATCGACCGTACGGCGCCCGCGCGCGCGATCCGCGCGTCGAGCTGGACGGTCAGCCTGCGGATCTCGTCCGCGCATTGCTCGAGCGTCGTCAGGTCGGTCACGTAGGTCGTCTCGACGCTGACCGATTTGCGCTCCTGGTCCGCCTGCACCGACCGCTCGTCGATGCCGCGCGACAACTGGTGGAGGCGCCGCCCGAACGCGCCGAATTCGCGATGCAGGTCGATCAGCGACCAGTCGCGCAGCTGCGCGCAGGTCTGGATGCCGAGCCGGTCGAGATGCGCGGCCGTCACCTTGCCGACGCCGTGCAGCTTGCGCACCGGCAGCGCCGCGACGAACGCGTCGACTTCGTGCGGCCGCACGACGAACAGGCCGTCGGGCTTGTTCCAGTCCGACGCGATCTTCGCGATGAACTTGTTCGGCGCGACGCCGGCCGACACCGTGACGCCGACCGTTTCGAACACCCGCTGGCGGATCTCGCGGGCGATCAGCGTCGCGCTGCCCTGGCACCGCTCGGAGCCGCTGACGTCGAGATACGCCTCGTCGAGCGACAGCGGCTCGACGTCGGCCGTGTAGTCGCGATAGATCGCCATGATCTGGCGCGACGCGGCGCGATACTTGTCCATCGCCGACGGCAGGATCAGCAGCTCCGGGCACTTGCGCATCGCGAGCGCCGACGACATCGCCGAGTGCACGCCGTAGCGCCGCGCCTCGTAATTGCAGGTCGCGATCACGCCACGCTGATCCGGGCGGCCGCCGACCGCGAGCGGACGCCCGCGCAGCGACGGGTCGTCGCGCATTTCCACCGACGCGTAGAAGCAATCGCAGTCGCAGTGGATGATCTTGCGCACGCGCGGCGGCGCGTCGCTCGATGGCGGCGGGTTCGGATCGGCGGGCGGAATGGCGGTCGGGTTCACGGTGCCGATACTGTACAAAAACACAGTGCCCGTTTCAACTGCCGCGTGCTGCCGCGCGCAACCGCGCCGTACCGGCCCGCTTTGCGAGGACCGTACCGCCGTGCGCGCGCGCCGCCACCTATACTCGCGGCGATGCAGTCAATGGAAACGGGAGCGTGGCGGATGAAGACGATCGGACTGATCGGCGGGATGAGCTGGGAATCGTCAGCGGAATACTACCGGATGCTGAACCGGTATTCGAAGGCGCTGCACGGCGGGCATCACAACGCGAAGAGCGTGATGGTGACGGTCGATTTCGCGGAGATCGAAGCGCTGCAGCGCGCGCACGACTGGCCCGCGCTCGGCGCGCACATGGCCGCCGCCGCGCGGCAGCTCGAAGCAGCGGGCGCGGAGCTGATCGTACTGACGACCAACACGATGCATCGCGTGCACGACGCGATCGAGGCGGCGGTCGCGCTGCCCTTCCTGCATATCGCCGATCCGACCGGCGAGGCGTTGCGCGCGGCCGGCATCACGCGCGTCGGGCTACTTGGCACGCGATATACGATGGAATTGCCGTTCTATGCGCAGCGGCTGCGCGAGAAATTCGGCCTCGACATGCTCGTGCCGGACGAACACGAGCGTGACGACGTGCACCGGATCATCTACGACGAGCTGTGTCACGGCGTCGTCGACGCGGAATCGCGCGCGACGTATGTGCGGATCATCGACGGACTTGCGAAGCACGGCGCGCAGGGCGTGATTCTCGGCTGCACGGAAATCACGCTGCTGATCGGCGCGGAGGATTCGCCGCTGCCGGTGTTCGATACGACGGCGCTGCATGCGAAGGCGGCAGTCGAGTGGGCGGCGGGTTGAGAAGTGCTGCCGCGAAAGCACCTTGTCGGAATCCATTCGGTGTCTGAATCGACGGGATACGCTCAATGTGCTGCCCGATACCGGGTGGCGCCGTACGTGAGTGCCGTCCAGCACTTTTCGCACTGTGCGCGGACGCCTTAAGCCGAGCAGTCAGGGTGCGAAACATACGGCAATCTCGTGCGCTCCCGGACTTTATTGACTGGCACGTTAGCGTCTGATTCGCGAACCGCGAAGGTAGCGCCGAATCCGTTCGAGGCCGAGCGGACGGGCATGAACAAGATGGCGAGCGGCGGCTTATCTTTTCGAGTCGGGAGAGCTGCGTGTGGCAACGAAAGGTTACGACGTCGCATTTCGCTGTATCAGATATGAGTCCGGCGATACCTTATACGACAAATCCGATAAAAGTTATCCGCATCAATTTAATTTACCAACACTCATTGACAATTAATAACAAATAACCACCAAATTTAATAAAATTCAACAACCAAAGATCGTTAAAATATCAGACGCGTACGATTGATATCCTTTTCTTGTTTACGCTAAGTTGACGCAGAGCACTCACCTCTCGTTTACTTGAAAGGGATTCCGAATGACGACCGAAAACGAAGTAAGCGCCTCGCGTCATCTTTTCGCGACCATTGGCTCGCGCACTGAGCGCGGTGGATGGATCGCCAAGGTTGCAGGCAAAACGAGTTATCGCGGGCTGATACTGGCTCGCGTAGGCGACATTGTTCAATACGACGACGGCAGCGAAGCCGTCATTATCGACGGCGCGGGATTTGCCGCGACATCCGAGGACAAGCCGCTTGCGCTGGTCGGCTCGCGACTGAGCAACGGCGACGTCATCACGCAGACATTACAGGACGAAGCCGGCATCCGAGTAACCGACGACGCTTCGATTCCCGGTTTGTTCGATCCGACCTATGTGCCACCACCAGCACGCCCGCGCTACCGCTTGGCCGTGAAAGGGGCGACGACCGCACGCGGCGGCGTGCTGCGCGAAGCGAGTGGCAATTGGGATATGGGCATCCCTCTTGGCAAGTCTGCTGTCGTGGGGAATATCGTCCACTATGCGGACGGTTCGACTGCACGAATCATCAGCGGACTTGGCCTCCCGGATTACCCCGAATTCGCGCCGCTCGCCTTCGTCGGTAGCGAACTCGACAACGGCGACACAATCACGGACAGCCCCGAACGTGAAGGTCGGGGCTTCGCCGACACGTTCGCGGTGACGAAGTCTGCGGCCGTAGCTGTATAAGGGGAGGCGGGAATGATTCGGTATTTTCTCGCCCAAGGCGACCGCGCTGGAAGCGCGGTAATTGTCGAAGGTCTTCCCACGGTAACCTGCTCGAACCCGCCGCCAAGTGTGCATATCGCCACACTCGATATGAAGACCTACTGCACGGCCTGCAATCAGGACGGCTACATCGCCCCACAAGGACCGCGCTGGCCGGGCACCGGGCCGAACGGCAAGGGGTGGGCGCTTAGTGGCGATATCAACTTCTGCGGCTGCAACCCGCCGCCAATATTCCATGCCGAGCGCGGCATGTACATGACGTTCGGCGGTGAGGCAACGATCGCGCGGACCGAACCAAACTCGCTCGTCTTCCGTTCGCTGTTCACGGGTAGCAGTACGCATGACGAGCAATTCGTCTTGCACGACGCCGACAGCGGCAGACCGCTGGCACGCGTGCGATACCGCATTCGTACCGCGTCGGGACAAGTGCTCGGTGGAGTGACTGGGGCGGACGGACACACGCAGCGGGTGACGACGACCAGCGCTGAACAACTTCACCTCGACATCTATCACGACCATGGTTGAACAACTTGTCGTTAAAGGAGATCGCATGACGACCAGGGGGCGCGTCATGGGCGGTTCGCCTACGGGAGTAACCGACGCCGACGGGCACACAGCGAATTGTTAGGACGAGCCGACAGGCATTGAAAATCGAAATTCATTTGGGAGAATGAAGAACATGGGGGCAGGCCATGCAAATGCGCAGGACGATGGCGAATGGATTCACGTTGGAAGCGGTGAAACCAATCCCGTCTCCGGATCGAGGGTCGTTGTTCCCTTGTCGCTGAATGGCCCGCCGATCTGTCCGAACATGAGCGACGCAGAGTTCAGGAGACTCGTTTTAGGGTTAAGAGACGAGGCCGTTGCTATTACCAAACAGAGAATCGTCGAACTGATGCGATGGACACCCGATATACAATTTCGGGTTGCCGAGTGGTTCGGATCGACTGACAGCACAATAAAAAACCGGTTGATTTCCGGTCTCGGTGCGCTCGTGACTGTCATGTCGAACCTTACGGCGAAGAACTTCGTGCGCCCAGGTTCTGACGCTGATTTGGCTACTGGCTGCATGCCAAACATGAAAGGGCTTGACGGAGAAGTGGCCCACGTTTGCCGTCCGGATACTGCGACACATACGATTGCCATTAACATCAACTTCTGCTCATTACCGGATCGCAGTGCAGGGAATTTGTCCTCCAAGCAGCTTACGATTGTTCACGAGTGCTCGCATTTTATCGATACGTTCAGCTCGGAGGATTACCCGGGCGGCTACGGTCGTTCGGCCTGCGGACGGCTTGCCAAAGAACATCCCGAACTGGCCATCACCAATGCAGACAGCATCGCGTGGTTCGTCTTGGCTCGCTAATTGGAACCGAAAAATGAAACGGTCTCTATCGCTACTCTTAGCGGCTACGCTCTGCTCTACATCGGCATATGCATGTAGAGTTTCCGAACAAGACAACATGCAGTTGCCCTTGAATTCTATCGAGGTCGGCAACAGCGATCGGTTGAGCCTAGTCAGACACTTCCTCACTGCGAGAGAGTGGACCCGCGAAGGGACGTCAGCGTCTGTAGACGCGGCAGCATTTGCGTGGGAGCGCAACCCGAAAGAATTGGCAAAGTTGCGCGGCGAAGCGATGAAGTCGTTCCTGATTCAACTTGGAATGAATCCCCAAGACGTGTGGGTTCACGAGCGAATCATTCAGGGCAAGGACCGCAAACCCGATCCCGACAACATGCGCCAAGTCGGTGTTGAGTTCGTTCCGAAGTGCCCGCCGGAAGGTTGTCAAAGCCTATGCAATACACCGGGCTTGCGAGGTGTTAGTAGCTATGCAGTGACAGCGGCTACCCCCGGTCCCGCACGTGACGCTGATCGTTTCGCGTGTGCCGACAAGCGCGAACCTGCAACGACACGAACCGTCACGATGGAGAGATGGACACCGCGCACCGAAGACAAAGCGCTATTCCTTGAGGGACGCTCCGAGCCACTCGCGCACGTTTGTTATCGGATCACTACGAGCGCTGCCCGATATATTGGAATGACGGACGAGTACGGACAAACCGAGCGCATGCAATTGCTGGGGCCGGAATACACTAGGATCGAGGTAAAGATCGACGCATCGGAATAGCAACCTGGTACCCGTACCCGTCTGCTCGCGTCCACCTCCTCGGATAATACGAGCGGCATGATCTGACCGTCATTCAGTGGGTACTGCACGGGTAGGTGGGTTGTTTAGTGGGTTGGCACGGCCAATATCGGTCCTTGTTCGACTCGACGACGCATGACCCGCACTAAGAGGTGATACGTCAGCGGGCCGCGCGGAACTCGCTCAGCCATTGTCGAAATTCGATACGGCCGCGCCACATGCGCAGAAAACAAAAAACCCGGCATCGAGCCGGGTTCTTGTTGGCGAGGTGCGCATCGGTCACTTGCGCCGCACATCGCCAGATGTGCTTGGTTGCGGGGGTAGGATTTGAACCTACGACCTTCGGGTTATGAGCCCGACGAGCTGCCAGACTGCTCCACCCCGCGTCAGAGAAATAAATTATAGGGTTGTTAGGTATTCACGTCAACACCTTTGTCACGATTCTTTCTTGAGCCCGTGCGATACGCATCGTGTCGGCATCGTCGATGCATCGCCGCCGCGCACGTCGTGGCATCGCGCTCGCGGTAAGATGGCGGCCTTCGCATTCACCCCGCTCTCGCACTCGTCCATGAAGATCGCCACCTGGAACGTCAATTCGCTCAACGTCCGCAAACAGCACGTGCTCGACTGGCTCGCGCAAAGCGGCACCGACGTGCTGTGCCTGCAGGAACTGAAGCTGACCGACGACAAGTTCCCGCGCGCCGATCTCGAAGCGGCCGGCTATCGCAGCTGGTTCACGGGCCAGAAGACGTACAACGGCGTCGCGATCCTCGCGCGCGACACGCTGCCGTTCGACGAATCCGACGTCACCCGCAACATCCCCGGCTTCGACGATCCACAGCAGCGCGTGGTCGCGGTGACGATCGGCGGCGCGCGCATCATCTCCGCGTACTTCCCGAACGGCCAGGCGCCCGACACCGACAAGTTCGCCTACAAGATGCAGTGGCTCGACGCGCTGAACGCGTGGCTGCGCAGCGAACTGCAGCGCTACCCGAAGCTCGCGCTGCTCGGCGACTACAACATCGCGCCCGAAGACCGCGACGTGCACGATCCCGCCAAATGGGAAGGCCAGAACCTCGTGTCGCCGCAGGAGCGCGCGCACTTCGCGGGCCTCGTCGAACTCGGGCTCGTCGATGCGTTCCGCCGCTTCGAGCAGCCCGAAAAGACCTTCACGTGGTGGGACTACCGGATGATGGCGTTCCGCCGCAACGCCGGGCTGCGCATCGACCACATCCTGCTGTCGGCGCCGCTGGCCGAAACCTGCACGTCGTGCGAGGTCGATCGCACGCCGCGCACGTGGGAGCAGCCGTCCGACCATACGCCGGTGGTCGCGATCGTCGACTGATCACCCAGCCCGCGCGCGGTCAGCTTCGCGCGGGCGCGGGCCCGAGATGGGCCCACAGGAAACCGAATTCGGCCGCGTCGGATTCGGCGCGCTCCAGATCGTCGGCGCTGCCGTGACCGCCGTCGGTGTTCTCCCAGTACCACACCTGCCCGTGACCGAGCGCGTGCATGCGCGCGGCCATCTTGCGGGCATGCGCGGGATGCACGCGATCGTCGCGCGTCGACGTGGTCAGCAGCAGCGGCGGATACGTGACGCCCTCGCGCACGCGGTGATACGGCGAATACGCGGCCAGCGCCGCGCCCTCTCGCGGGTCGTCCGGATCGCCATACTCGTCGAGCCATGCCGCGCCCGCGTGCAGCTTCGGATAGCGCCGCATGTCGAGCAGCGGCACCCGGCACAGCACCGCGCCGAACAACGCCGGCCGCTGCACCATGCACGCGGCGACCAGCAGCCCGCCGTTGCTGCCGCCTTCGATGCCGAGTTGCGCGGCCGTCGTCACGCCCGTGCCGATCAGATCCTCGGCCACCGCGATGAAATCGTCGAACGAACGCTGCCGGTGTTCGCGCTGCGCGTCGACGTGCCAGCGCGGCCCGAACTCGCCGCCGCCGCGGATGTGCGCGAACGCCGCGACGCCGCCGCGCTCGAGCCACGCGATGCCGAGCGCATCGCTGTAGCCCGGCAGGTTCGGCAACGCAAAGCCGCCGTAACCGGACAGCAGGCACGGCCGCGCGACACGCACGCCGCCGTCGGGCGCATCGAGCGCATCACGTGGCCCGATCAGCGTGTACGGCACCACGGTGCCGTCGCGCGAGCGCGCGCTCGCGCGGCGCACGACGAGCCCGCCCGCATCGAACTGCACCGGCGGCCGGTCGAGCAGCACACGGCGCGACGGCGCATCGGCCGCGCGATCGGCAAGATCGGCCAGCCAGCATTCGGGCGGATCGAGATAGGTGTCGACGTCCACGTACACGTCGTCGTTCAACGTCGATTCGACCGGCTCGACGTCGATCTGCGCGTCGCCCGGCCAGTCGAACGGCTGCGCACCCCACGTCCATGCGCCGTGGTCCGCCTGCCGCGGCTGCCACAGCATCGTGCGGTTGTGCACGTCGTCGAGCCAGCTCGCGATCAGCGTATGGCGCGTATGCGTCCACGTGCACGCGGACGTCGACGGCCCCGGTTCGAACAGCGTCGTGAAATCGCGCGAACCGGCCAGGAACGCCGTCTCGCGGATCGCGAGCAGCGAGCCGCCCGCGTGGCGCACGCCGTCGCAGTCCCAATCGAGCCGCGGCTCCAGCACGAGCCAGCCCTCCCAGAACCCGATCTCGACGTACGTGGGCGCGTCATAGCGCACCCACTCGCCGGCCTCCGTCAACCAATAGGCATGCGCATCGAAGAAATCGACGCTGCGCCACGCGACGTGCCGGCCGTCGATCGGATCGAACCACGCCCCGGCGCTGATGTCGTCGGGCTCGCCGCGAAACACGACCGGCGCGTCGGCGAGCGGCGTGCCACGCACCCAGCGCCGCACGTCATACGGATAGCCGGCTGCGGTCGCATGCGCTTCGCCGCGATCCCAGCTCACGTAGACGGTGTCGCGATCGATCCAGCCGATCGTGTGATGGCCCGGCTCGTCGATCGTGAAACCCGCGTCGACGAAACGGCGCTCGACCAGATCGAACTCGCGCACGACCACCGCATCGGCGCCGCCCGGCGACAGCGACAGCAGCGCACGATCGCCGTCCGGATACAGGATCGCGTCCTGCTCGAACACCCACGACTCGCCCTCGTCGGCGCCGAGCGCGTCGACGTCGAGCAGCGTTTCCCACGCCGGCCGGCCCGCGCGCCAGTCGTCCCAGCGCGCGCGGCGCCACAGCCCCTTCGGATGCAGGTCGTCCTGCCACAGGTCGTAGGCCCAGTCGCGCCAGCGGGTCGGAATCACCGGGCGCTCGCGCGGCAGGTAGGCGTGCGCGAGACGCGCGACGAGCGCGCGATAAGCATCGTCATCGCGCAGCGCGGCGCGCGTGCGCGCGTTCTGCTCGTCGACCCACGCGCGGGCGCGCGCGCTGTCGAGCGCTTCGAGATAACGGAACGGATCGGCCCCGGCGGGCCAGCGGAAGGAATCGGACATGACGGAGCGGCGTGACGGCAAACCGCGATTATGTCCGATCGGGCGGCATGCGCGGGGGCCCGCGCATGCCGCACCGCGCGCTTACGGCTCCAGATGCAGTTCCTGGATCTTGCGCGTGATCGTGTTGCGGCCGATGCCGAGCCGCTCGGCCGCCTCGACCTTGCGGCCGCGCGTGAAGTCGAGCGCCTCGCGGATCACCGCGGCCTCGAAGCGGCGCGCGAGCTCGTCCATCACGTCGGCCGAGTTCTCGCGCAGCAGGCGCGCGACTTCGGTGCGCAGCCCGTGCTCCCACATCGGATAGCCGGCCGGGCCGCTCCCGTTCGGCGCGACGGCGACGGGTGCCCCCGCCATGCCGGCAACCGGCTGCAAGGGCGGCGACTCGCCACCCGCCGCGTGCGCATCGGCGCCGTCGGCCGTTACCGCGACGGCCGCGCCGGACGGCACGAGATCGGGTGGCAGATCCTTGATCTCGACCGTCTGCGCGGGCGCCATCACGGTCAGCCAGTTCGCGAGGTTCTCGAGCTGCCGCACGTTACCGGGGAACGGCAGCGACGTCAGGTACGCAAGCGCGTCGTCGGACACGCGCTTCGGCTCGACGCCGAGATCGCGCGCGCTCTTCTGCAGGAAGTGGCGCGTGAGCAGCGGAATGTCCTCCGAGCGTTCGCGCAACGCCGGCAGGCGCAGCCGGATCACGTTGAGGCGGTGATACAAGTCCTCGCGGAACAGCCCCTGGCGCACGCGTGACTCGAGGTTCTGGTGCGTCGCCGCGATCACGCGCACATTCGAGCGCAGCGGGCTGTGGCCGCCGACGCGGTAGAACTGGCCATCCGACAGCACGCGCAGCAGGCGCGTCTGCAGGTCGAACGGCATGTCGCCGATTTCGTCGAGGAACAGCGTGCCGTTCTCGGCCTGCTCGAAGCGGCCCTGGCGGGTCGTCTGCGCGCCGGTGAACGCGCCGCGCTCGTGGCCGAACAGCTCGGATTCGAGCAGGTCCTTCGGAATCGCCGCGGTGTTGAGCGCGATGAACGGCCCGTTCGCGCGCGGGCTGTGACGGTGCAGCGCGCGGGCGACGAGCTCCTTGCCGGTGCCCGACTCGCCGGTGATCAGCACGGTCGCGGCCGAATGCGACAGGCGGCCGATCGCGCGGAACATGTCCTGCATCGCCGGCGCCTGGCCGAGCATCTCGGGCGCCTCGGCAACCCGGTCGTCCTCGGGCACGCCGCCGCGCAGGCTCTCCTCCACGGCGCGACGGATCAGCTCGACGGCCTTGTCGACGTCGAACGGCTTCGCGAGATATTCGAACGCGCCGCCCTGGAATGCCGCGACGGCACTGTCGAGATCCGAGAACGCGGTCATGATGATCACGGGCAGGCCCGGCATCCGCTCGTGCATCGCCTGCAGCAGCTCGAGGCCCGAGCCGCCCGGCATCCGGATGTCGGACACCAGCACCTGCGGCGTCTCGTGATCGAGCGCACTGAGCGCATCGCGCACGTTGGCGAAGCTCTTCGTCGCGAAGCTGTCGCGGGCGAGCGCCTTTTCGAGCACCCAGCGGATCGATTGGTCGTCGTCTACTATCCAGATCGGCTTCATAGGTCGGTCAGATGTCTCGGTGAATCGCGGTGTCGCCGCTCAATGATCGAGCGGCAGCAAAATCTGAAATTCGGTACGACCGGGCCGGCTTTCGACCTCGATCATCCCGTCGTGCTGTTGCACGAACGTCTGCGCGAGCGTGAGGCCGAGGCCGCTGCCGTCCTCGCGCCCCGATACGAGCGGATAGAAGATCCGGTCGCGAATCTCGTCCGGAATGCCCGGCCCGTTGTCGATCACATGCAAATCCAGTGCCAGCTTGTACAGGCGCTTCGCGATCGTGATCTTGCGCGCGACCCGCGTGCGCAACTCGATACGCGCGTCGCCCTGCGCGATCCGCTCGCGCAGCGCCTGCGCCGCGTTGCGCACGATGTTCAGCAGCGCCTGGATCAGCTGCTCCTTGTCGCCCCGCAGGTCCGGCACGCTGACGTCGTAGTCGCGCTCGATCGACAGCCCGCGCGGGAATTCGGCCAGCATCACCGCGCGCACGCGCTCGCACACTTCGTGAATGTTCACGTCGCCGACGATGTGCGGATGCCGGTGCGGCTCGAGTAGCCGGTCGACGAGCGTCTGCAGGCGGTCGGATTCCTTGATGATCACCTGCGTGTATTCGCGCAGCTCGCCGCGCTCGCGCTCGCCGAGCTCGAATTCGAGCAGCTGCGCCGCGCCGCGGATCCCGCCGAGCGGGTTCTTGATCTCGTGCGCGAGGTTGCGGATCAGCTGCTTGTTGACCGCGGTGAGATCGTGGATACGCTCCTCGCGGTCGGTGCGCGACTGCCGCTCGTTCTCGAACAGCTCGACGAGCACGAAATCCGGCGCGCTCTCGAGAAAGCCGACGATCGCGTGCACGTGCAGCGGCTCGCGGCCGGGCCGGTCGAGCACGGTGTCGAGGTGCGTCGCATGGAAGCGCTCCTCGCCGATCGCGGTGATCGTCGACGCGAGCTCGTTCGCGTTCGGGAAAATCTCGCCCCACGGCCGCTGCGCGAGCTGCCGGCGCGAGATGTCGAGCATCGCCTCCGCGGACGGATTCGCGAACGCGATCCTCAGCGTCCTGCGGTCGAGCACCAGCACGACCGTCGGCAACGCCTCGAGGCCGGCGAGCAGCCCCGCGCGCGCGAGCCGCTCGTCATCCGTCAGACGCTCAGGCTGCCCCGTCTTCGCCTTGATCAGATTCTTCAGAACCATCTTGCGTTCGTGTCGCGCAAAAATTGTGAAATCCGCGGAACAAAAAGGGGACGGCTGGGCGCCGTCCCCTTTTCAGAATCCACTGCCTGCGCCGGGAACTGCGCGGCGCAAGCGAACCGGCGTGCGGCGCTTCGCCCGCTGAAGCGTCGAAGCGCCATTGCCGCTTACAGCGAGTAATACATCTCGAACTCGATCGGATGCGTCGTCATGCGGAACTTCGCGAGTTCCTGTTCCTTCAGCGCAAGGTACGCATCGATCATGCCGTCCGTGAACACGCCGCCGCGCGTCAGGAACTCGCGATCCTTGTCGAGCGCTTCGAGTGCCTGGTCGAGGCCCGCGCAGACGGTCGGGATCTTTGCATCCTCTTCCGGCGGCAGGTCGTACAGGTTCTTGTCGGCAGCTTCGCCCGGATGGATCTTGTTCTGGATCCCGTCGAGACCGGCCATCATCAGTGCCGTGAAGCACAGGTACGGGTTCGCCATCGGGTCCGGGAAGCGCGTTTCGATACGGCGGCCCTTCGGGTTCGACACGTGCGGAATGCGGATCGATGCCGAACGGTTGCGCGCCGAGTAAGCGAGCTTGACCGGTGCCTCGAAGTGCGGAACCAGGCGCTTGTACGAGTTCGTCGTCGGGTTCGTGATCGCGTTCAGCGCGCGGGCGTGCTTGATGATGCCGCCGATGTAGAACAGCGCCAGTTCCGACAGGCCGGCATAGCCGTTGCCCGCGAACAGGTTCTGGCCGTCCTTCCAGATCGACTGGTGAACGTGCATGCCCGAACCGTTGTCGCCGACGATCGGCTTCGGCATGAACGTCGCCGTCTTGCCGTACGAGTGCGCGACGTTGTGGATGATGTACTTCGACCACTGCGTCCAGTCGGCGCGCTGCACCAGCGTCGAGAACTTCGTGCCGATTTCGTTCTGGCCCTGGCCCGCCACTTCGTGGTGGTGCACTTCGACCGGGATGCCGAGCTGTTCGAGCAGCAGGCACATTTCCGAACGCATGTCCTGGAACGTGTCGACCGGCGCGACCGGGAAGTAGCCGCCCTTCGTGCCCGGACGGTGGCCCGTGTTGCCGCCTTCGAATTCCTTGCCCGACGACCACGGCGCTTCTTCCGAGTTGATCTTCACGAAGCAGCCCGACATGTCCGTGCTCCACTGGACCGAGTCGAAAATGAAGAATTCCGGCTCCGGACCGAAGAAGGCCGTATCGCCGATGCCCGTGCTCTTCAGGTACGCTTCGCCGCGCTTCGCGAGCGAACGCGGGTCGCGCTCGTAGCCCTTGCCGTCGGCCGGCTCGACCACGTCGCAGGTCAGCACCAGGGTCGATTCTTCGTAGAACGGGTCGACGAATGCAGCGCTCGGATCCGGCATGAGCAGCATGTCCGACGCCTCGATGCCCTTCCAGCCCGCGATCGACGAACCGTCGAATGCATGGCCGCTTTCGAACTTGTCTTCGTCAAACGCCGAAACCGGCACCGACACGTGCTGTTCCTTGCCGCGCGTATCCGTGAAGCGGAAATCGACAAACTTGACGTCCTCGTCCTTCACGAGCTGCATGACGTCGGCGACGGTTTTACTCATAACCTCTTCTCCTGATTGAACAATTCCGGCGGACTGGGAACCGCCTCGTTTATCGAGCTGATCGGGGTCTTGCTTTGGCGCAGCGCGCCCCGATTCGACCGAATTCTATAAAGCAGCTTCCGTGCCATGCACGCGCAAGATCGGCGCAAATCGCGCCGGGCTCGCCACGACGGGGCTTCGGCGCGCGATTTCGGGGCCTCGCGCGACCCGGCCGGTCGATCGGAAGCACCTTGGCGGTGCACTTCGACACGCCAGGCATTCGGAAGGAACCATCATGGTGCATCCACGCCATTCTGCACCTTTTTGGTGATCGCGTAGCCGGTGCGCGCATCGCGCGGCACCCGGCCGGCACACGGCACGCGTCGCGCTAGAATATTCGTTTGATCGATACGGAGACCTCCTGCCATGAGTACGCTCGAACAGCTTTACGCGAAGGCCGACGAACGCCGCGCGCAAGGCTCGCTGACTTACGCCGGCGCGCTGCTGCCGGCCGAAGCATTCGAACTGCTGCAGCTCGATCCGGCGGCGCGTCTCGTGGACGTGCGCACCCGCGCCGAGCTGGACTGGATCGGCCGCCCGCTCGTCGGCGACGGCCAGTACCTGCACCTCGAATGGACCCGCTACCCCGGCGGCGTACCGAACGCCGAATTCGTCAACGAGCTGAAGGCCGCGGTCGAGCCCGGCGCGCCGGTGCTGTTCCTGTGCCGCAGCGCCGCGCGCTCGAAGCTCGCCGCGGTCGCCGCCGCGCAGGCCGGCTTCACGAAGGCGCTCGACCTGCTCGAAGGCTTCGAGGGCGCAAAGGACGCCGAGGGCCACCGCAAGACGGTCGACGGCTGGTGCTTCCGCAAGCTGCCGTGGATCGGCGCCTGACGCCGCACACGCGCCGCCCGCCCCGCCTGCGTCATCGTCGAGCCGGGCGATGACACCCCGATGACGGGCCGCCTTGCGCGGCCCGTTGCCGTTTGGCGGCCGGCGCTCAGGCGCGCGGCGCGTCGGGCTCGACGACGTCGCCGCCGAGCAGGTGCACGCCTTCGCGCAGCTTCACGAACGCGGCCGCGACCGCCTCCGGCTCGCCCTTCACGCCGAGATCGATGTGGCGGCGCGCGTAGATCCCGCCCCGCTCCGCATCGCCGACGCTCGGCAGGCTGAACACCCGCACGCCCGGGAAATCGCGCTCGATCTTCTCCATCAGCGGCGTGAGCGTCGATTCCGGCAGCTCGAACACGTACAACGAGCGCTCCGCGTGCGGCGTCGCGTGATGCAGATGCGCGTAGCGCGTGTCGAGCACCCATTCGATCATCGGCCACGCCATCACCGGGAAGCCCGGCACGAAATGGAGGTCGTCGACGGAAAAGCCCGGAATCCGGTTGTAGCCGTTCGGGATGATCGTCGCGCCGCGCGGGAACACGCCCATGTTGAGGCGGTGCTGGTTCTCGGGCGAATCGAAGTCGATCGGCCGGTCCGGATCGGTGTGCGTCTCGCGGATCCGCTCCTGGATCAGCAGCTTCGCGTCCGGGTGCAGCTCGAGCGGCACGCCGAGCGCGGCGGCCGCGCATTGCCGCGTATGGTCGTCCGGCGTCGCGCCGATGCCGCCCGTCGAGAACACGATGTCGCCCGACGCGAACGCGCGCGCGAGCGTCGCGGTGATCCGCGCGGGATCGTCGCCGACGTACTCGGCCCAGTCGAGCGCGAGGCCGCGCGCGCCGAGCAGCGCGATGACCTTCGCCAGATGCTTGTCCTGCCGGCGGCCCGAGAGGATCTCGTCGCCGATGATGATGATGCCGATACTCATGCCTGCCCCATGTCGATTGTGGTGGCGCGCGGCGTCGCGCGCAGGGTTTCGAGCGCGCGCAGGCAGTAATGGCCGAACCACAGCGCCGAAAACACCAGAATGAATGCATAAACCCAGATCATCGCCGCCGCGACGAACGGAAACAGCACCATCATCCAGACCGACGACACCCAGACGAAGGTCGGCACCGTGCCGAGCAGCCCGGTTGCGATGCCGATGCCGATCAGCGGCCAGCGATGCTGCCGCACCAGTGCGCGGCGTTCGTCGCGGCTCGCGTGCAGCGCGAGCGCGTCGTAGGTCATCATCCGGTACGTGAGCCAGCCGAAGATCACCGGCGGCAGCAGCCCGAAGAACGGCGGGATCAGCCACAGCGGCAGCGTGACGACGAGCACCACGATACTGGCGAACGACGCCCACAGCGAGTTGGCCATGCTGCCGACGAACGTGCCGCCCCGCTTCATCTCGAGCGCGGCGAACTGGCGGTTCGACAGGTGCTTGATCACGACCGGCATCGAGATCGTCGCGATCAGCAGCAGCACCGTCAGCACGATCAGCGGAATCGCCAGCGCCACGACGACGAACGGCGCGACGACCGCGTGCAGCTGCGACATGCCGATCACGTCGAACACCCGGTACAGCACCGACGTCAGCGCGAAGCCGTCGAGCGCGCCGCGCGCGGCGTCGATCAGCGTCTGCCACGAGAACCACAGCAGGATGCCCCAGAACGCGGCGGAGACGACGAACGGCATCAGGGTGAGCCAGAGCATGCGCGGGTGCAGCGCGCCCGCGAATGCCCGGACGAAGGAGCGCAGCAAGTCGTTCATGCGAGCCTGTGTCGACGGAGAAAAACGGGGAAAGGATAAACCACGCGGCCCGCATGCGCCAAAGCACATGCGGGCCGCGGGGCGAATCGGTGCGGGCCGACGTGGGTCAGGCGGATGCCGCGCCGCGCTTGGCCGGGAACAGGCGGCGGAAGATCCGCACGAACGCGAGCCCGTGCTGCGCCCAGAAGCCTTCGCCGTAGGACACGCCCTCGACCTGCTCGCGGATGCCGGTCGGCTCGACCGTGCGGCTCCACGATGCGGTGCCGAACATCATGTCCCACCACGGGAACAGCACGCCGAAGTTGCAGCCGTACTTGGTGCCTTCGTGGCCGTAGCCGACCGCGTGGTGCCGCCGGTGGAAGATCGGGCTCACGAGCAGGCGCTCGCCGAGCCAGCCGAACGACAGCCGCGCATTCGTATGCTGGATGCTCTGCATGAAGTTCGTGAACGCGGTCAGCACGACGAACTGCGACGGCGTCACGCCGATCACGAGCGCGATCGCCGCGAAGAAGCACGACTGCATCACGTCGTCGAGCAGGTGGTTGCGGTCGTCGCACCACAGCGACATCTGCCGCTGGCTGTGATGCACGGCATGCAGCTCCCACCAGATGCCGAACTTGTGCTGCCAGCGGTGATACCAGTAGCCGGCGAAGTCGAGCACGACGAGGTAGATCGCGAACGCGACGATCGGCCGCGAGGTCACGCCCGGCCACAGATAGTCGAGGTTGACGTTCGCGACGCCGTGCAGGCGCAGCCACGCCTGGAAGTTGTCGAACACCGGCTGCAGCGCGAAAAAGAAGAACAGCGAGTAGATGCCGAGCTTCGAGATCGCCGTGTAGATCACGTCGACCCGCACGGCCTTGCGGTTCTTCCAGCGCTCGACGGGCAACAGCGCCTCGAGCGGGCGCAGCAGCACGAACATCAGCACCATCTGCAGCGCGCCGACGATCACCCAGTACAGCGCGTCGTAGGTGTCCTCGTCATAGTCCATCATGTTGAACTTGAAGAGGAGCGGCTGCACGATATCGACGTACAGCCAGGTCTGGATGTCCGACACGAACGCATCGATCAGGTGCAGCATCGTTCGCTCCCGCCCGTCACGCGCCGTTCGCCGCCTTCCACGGCGCGCGGTCGTAGAAGTAGATGCCGTGCGGCGAGCGGCCGACGGCGATCGTCTGCACCAGCTTGCGCGACGCGAGATCGATGATCCCGACCTTCTTCGCGAAGCGGAACGTCACCCACAGCGTCTTCTTGTCGGCCGACAGCTCCATGTCGTCGGGGCCGGGCAACAGGCCCGTGATGTCGCCGACGTTGGTGAGCGTGTTCTCGTCGATGATGCTGATCGTGTTCGCGACCCGGTTCGTGATCGCGACGTGCGTGCCGTCCGCGAGCGAGCGGAAGTTGTGCGCGCCCTTGCCGGTCTGGATCGTCTTCACGACCTTCTGGTTGCGCCAGTCGACGACGGCGACATAGTCGGCGCCCGTCATGCCGACGAGCAGGTACTTGTCGTCCGGCGTCAGCCACAGGCCCGCCGGCACCTTGCCGACCGGCATCTTCCACTTGACCGTCTGGGTCGCGAGGTCGACCGCCGCGATCTCGCCGGACACCTGCAGCGACACGAGCACCGTCTTGCTGTCCTTCGTGAACGCGAGGTGGCTCGGCATCACCGCGAGCGGCAGGCGCTTCGCGATCTTCACGTCACGGCCGTCGTAGCTGTAGATGTCGAGGCGATCGAGGCGCAGCCCGGTCGACACGAACCACTTGTGATCGGGCGAGAAGCCGAGCTGGTAAGGATCCTCGATGCCTTCGACCGTGCGTTGCAGCTTGCCCGTCTTCGGATCTACGAACATCAGGCTGTTCGAGACCGAATTCGCGACGATCAGCGACCCGTTGTCGGGCGTGGCCATCAGGTGGTGCGGCTCCTTGCCCGTCGGCATCGTGCCGACGACCTGGCGGCTCTGCTGGTCGATCAGGGAAAGTGTCGCTTCGGCCGAATTGAGGACGATGACGTTATTCGCGTGTGCGGCGGGCGCCAGCACGGCAGCGGCCACCACGAGCGTGCGGCCGAGGGAAAGGAAAGTGCGCATGAAGACTCACGTCGAGGAACAACCGTCATTGTAGAACGGACGACCCGCCCCGCCGGTTGACGGAAACGGGCATTGCGCCACTTCGACGCACGCCGGGCGCGATCCGTTCCCGGCGTTTGTCTCAAATTTTTCTCGAAATTTTCAGCGCTGCATCGACTCCCAGACCTTGACCAGCCGCTTGACCGACACCGGCATCGGCGTGCGCAACTCCTGCGCGAACAGCGAGATCCGCAGCTCCTCGAGCAGCCAGCGGAATTCCGCGAGGCGCGCGTCGGCGACGCCGCCGCGCTGCGACACCGCGCGCTGGTACTGCTGCACGAGCGGCTGCAGCTCGGCCTGCTGCTTCGTGTCGCGGGCCGGGTCGGCC
Organism: Burkholderia sp. SRS-46; assembly: GCF_004343775.1. Lineage (GTDB taxonomy): Bacteria > Pseudomonadota > Gammaproteobacteria > Burkholderiales > Burkholderiaceae > Burkholderia. The sequence continues at coordinate 373,834 of NZ_PTXL01000008.1, forward strand.
TTGAGCTTGTCGATCCGCAGCGCGATGCCCTTCAGATAGCGTGGGAAATGCGCAAGCTGAACGTAAGGCGTGTCGATCACGAAGCGCTTGCCCACCAGCGCGGACAGCTGCTGCTGCAGGTCGGCGTGCACGGCCGCGAACGGCCTGGCCTGCGCGAGCTTCTTCGCGAGCCCCGCGTATTCGGCGAGGATCTGCCCGACGAGCCGCGCGATCTCCTGCGCGAGCAGGTTCAGGCGGCTCCTGCCCTCGTCGCGGCGCGCGTGGAAGCTCGCGTCGTCGTCGGGCAGCGGCTCCTGCAGGCACGCGCGGTCGAGCGCCGTGTCGATCAGCTGGTCGCGCAGTTCGTCCTGCGTGCCGAGCGACATGTACTGCATCGCCATCTCGCGCAGGCCCGGCAGGTTCTTCTCCAGGAACTTGATCGGCTCCTTCAGCTGCAGCGCGAACAGCCGCCGCAGCCCCGCGCGGTGGATGCGCGCGGCCTCCTCCGGCGAATCGAACACCTCGACGTCGCAGTGCGTGGCGCGGTCGACGAGCGCCGGGTAGCCGTACAGCGTCTGGCCGCGCCGGCGGATCTCCAGCAGCTCGGGCAGCTTGCCGAAGTTCCAGGTCGTCAGGTTCTCGTACAGCGCGGTCGCGCCCGTGTCCGCCGGCGTGGCGGCTGGCGGTGCCGCACCCTTGCCGCCCTTCCCGCCCTTGCCGGCGCCCTGCGCCGCGGGCTGCGCGGCAGACGGGGCCACATCGGCGTCGCCGCCGGCCGCGATCGTCGACGCCGCCGCGATCTTCTGGAACTGCTGCTGCGCCTGCGCACCGAGCTCCTGGCGAAGCTGCGCGAGATTGCGCCCCATCGCGAGCTGGCGGCCATGCTCGTCGATCACCTTGAAGTTCATGAACAGGTGCGCGGGCAGCGTCTCGAGCTTGAAGTCGCTCGTCTTCATCATCACCTGCGTCTGCGCGCGCACGTCGGCGATCAGCGCCTCGACGAGCCCGCCCGCGCCGAAGCGCTCGCGGCCCGCGCGCTCGACGAAGCCCGCCGCGTAGTCGGGCAGCGGCACGCAGTGGCGGCGCAGCTTCTGCGGCAGCGATTTCAGCAGCAGCTGCACCTTCTCCTTCACCATCCCCGGCACGAGCCACTCGCAGCGGCGCGCGTCGACCTGGTTCAGCGCATAGAGCGGCACCGCGAGCGTCACGCCGTCGCGCGGCGCGCCGGGCTCGAAGTGGTACGTGAGCGCCATCTCGACGCCCGCCATCGTCGCGCGCTTCGGGAACAGCTCGGTCGTCACGCCCGCCGCCTCGTGGCGCATCAGGTCGTCACGCGACAGGTACAGCAGGCGCAGCTTGTCCTCCGGCTGGCCGCTCTTCTTCACCTCGTCGCGATACCAGCGCTCGAACGCGACGCCCGTGTGGATCCCGTCCGGAATCGCCTGGCCGTAGAACGCGTGGATCAGCTCGTCGTCGACCAGCACGTCCTGCCGACGCGATTTGTGCTCGAGCTGCTCGATGTCGGCGAGCAGCTTGCGGTTGTGCGCGAAGAACGCGAGCTTCGTGTCGAACTCGCCGTCGACGAGCGCGCCGCGGATGAACAGCTCGCGCGCGCGCGCCGGATCCTGCTTGCCGAACGCGACGCGCCGCCGGTGGTAGACCGGCAGCCCGTACAGCGTCGCGCGCTCGAACGCGCTCACCTGCGCCGGGCGCTTCTCCCAGTGCGGCTCGGACAGCGCCTTCTTCAGCAGGTGCGCGCCGACCTTCTCGATCCACTCGGGCTCGATCTTCGCGAGGCAGCGCGCGTACAGCCGGCTGGTCTCGACCAGCTCGGCCGCCATCACCCAGCGCCCCGCCTTCTTCGCGAGCACCGAGCCCGGCCACAGGAAGAACTTGATCCCGCGCGCGCCGAGGTAATGCGGCTCGTCCTCGGCCTTCAGCCCGAGGTTGCCGAGCAGGCCCGTCATCAGGGCCAGATGCACCTGTTCGTAGGTCGCCTCGACCTCGTTCAGCCGCCAGCCGTGCTCGCGCACGACGGTCAGCAGCTGCGAATGCACGTCGCGCCATTCGCGCAGGCGCAGGTGCGACAGGAAGTTCTGCCGGCACGCGTCGATCAGCTGGCGGTTCGACTTCTTGTGCGCGACCGCTTCCTCGAACCACGCCCAGATCTTCAGCCACTGCAGGAATTCCGAGCGCTCGTCGGCGAACCGGCGATGCGCCTGGTCGGCCTGCTCCTGCGCTTCGATCGGCCGGTCGCGCGGGTCCTGCACGGACAGTGCGCTCGCGATGATCAGTACCTCGCGCAGCGACTGCTGGTCGCGCGCGCCGAGAATCATCCGGCCGACCCGCGGATCGAGCGGCAGGCGCGCGAGCTCGCGGCCGAGCGGCGTCAGCGCGTTGTCGTCGTCGACCGCACCGAGCTCGTTCAGCAATTGATAGCCGTCCGCGATCGCGCGGCCCGGCGGCGGTTCGAGGAATGGGAACGCCTCGATCGCCGTCAGGTGCAGCGACTTCATCCGCAGGATCACCGACGCCAGCGACGCGCGCAGGATTTCCGGATCGGTGAAGCGCGCGCGGGCCTGGTAGTCGGTTTCCTCGTACAAGCGGATGCAGATGCCGTCCGCGACCCGGCCGCAGCGGCCCGCGCGCTGGTTCGCGGCGGCCTGCGAGATCGACTCGACCTGCAGCTGCTCGACCTTGTTCCGGTACGAATAGCGTTTCACGCGCGCGAGGCCCGTGTCGACCACGTAGCGGATGCCCGGCACCGTCAGCGAGGTTTCCGCGACGTTCGTCGCGAGCACGATGCGGCGCGCGTTCGACGCCTTGAACACCTTGTCCTGCTCGGCCGCGGACAGGCGCGCGAACAGCGGCAGGATCTCGGTGTGCGGCGGGTGATGCTTGCGCAGCGCCTCGGCCGCGTCGCGAATCTCGCGCTCGCCGGGCAGGAACACCAGCACGTCGCCGGGGCCTTCGCGGCACAGCTCGTCGACCGCGTCGACGATCGCATCCATCAGGTCGCGCTCGGCCTCGCGCGCGGTCTTCACGCGGTCGCGGCTCGCCGTGCCCTCGGCGTTCTTCACGGCCGGACGGTCCTCCGCCACCGGGCGGTAGCGCATCTCGACCGGATACAGGCGGCCGCTCACCTCGATCACCGGCGCGGGGCGCTCGTCGGTGCCGAAATGGCGCGCGAAGCGGTCGGCGTCGATCGTCGCCGACGTGACGATCAGCTTCAGGTCCGGCCGCTTCGGCAGGATCTGCTTCAGGTAGCCGAGCAGGAAGTCGATGTTCAGGCTGCGCTCGTGCGCCTCGTCGATGATCAGCGTGTCGTACGCCTTCAGCAGCGGGTCGGTCTGCGTCTCGGCGAGCAGGATGCCGTCCGTCATCAGCTTGACGGACGCGCCCGGCGCGAGATTGTCGGTGAAGCGCACCTTGTAGCCGACCACCTCGCCGAACGGTGTGCCGAGCTCCTCGGCGATGCGGCGCCCGGTGGACGACGCGGCGAGCCGGCGCGGCTGCGTGTGGCCGATCAGGCCCGTGCCGCCCGCGCCGAGGCCGCGGCCGAGCTCGAGACAGATCTTCGGCAGCTGGGTGGTCTTGCCCGAGCCCGTCTCGCCGCAGACGATGACAACCTGGTGACCGGCGATCGCGCGCGCGATTTCGCCGCGCTTGCCCGACACGGGCAGGCTTTCCGGGAAGGTGATCGGCGGGACGGGATTCGGCGCGACGGCCGCGCGCGGCCCGCGCTCGCGGCGCGGCGCGCGCGCGTCCGGCGCGGCGTGCTGGCGCGGCTCGTCGCGCCGTTCGTCGCCGCGCGGCAAGCGCTGCTTGCCCTGCTGCTGGCGCGGCGGCTGGCTAGGCGGCTGGCCCGCTTGCTGGCCGGGTGGTTGGCCCGCTTGCTGGCGCGCGCCGGCCGCCCCGTCCGGGTGCTGGCCCGACGGCGCGTTGGCCCGCGTCGGCGCGGGACTTTTAGGTACATTCGACATGGGGGCGCATTATAATCCCGCCCATGAATTCCCAAACCGACCTCCCCCCCGCCCAGTCCGGCGCCGCGGCCCCCGCGGCATCCGACGATTCGACCGCGAGCCACGCCCAGTTCGTCGACTGGATGCGGTCCGTCGCGCCCTATATTCACAAGTTCCGCAACAGCACGTTCGTCGTCGGTTTCGGCGGCGAGGTCGTGCATCAGGGGCTCCTCAGCGCACTGGTGTCCGACATCGCGCTGCTGCAGGCGATGGGCATCCAGATCGTGCTGGTGCACGGCTCGCGGCCGCAGGTCGAGGAGCAGCTGAGCCTGCACGGTGTCGAATCCGAGTTTTCGCACGGGCTGCGCATCACCGATGCGCGCGCGCTCGAATCCGCGAAGGAAGCGGCCGGCGAAGTGCGCCTCGACATTGAGGCCGCGATCAGCCAGGGCCTGCCGAACTCGCCGATGGCGCACGCGCACATCAGCGTGGTGTCGGGCAATTTCGTGACGGCGCGGCCGGTCGGGATTCTCGACGGGGTCGATTTCGCGCACACGGGCGTCGTGCGCAAGATCGACGCCGAATCGATCCGCCATTCGCTCGCGAGCCGCAAGCTCGTGCTGCTGTCGCCGCTCGGCTTCTCGCCGACCGGCGAGGCGTTCAACCTGTCGATGGAGGATGTCGCGTCCGCCGCCGCGATCGCGCTGCGCGCCGACAAGATCATCTTCCTGACCGACGCGCCCGGCATCGTCGACGACGAAGGCGAGCTGATCCGCGAAATGTCGCTCGACGCGGCCGCCGAGCTGCTCGATTCGGGCAATGTCCAGGGCGACGACGCGTTCTTCCTGAAGCACTCGATCCGCGCGTGCCGCGGCGGCGTGACCCGTGCGCACCTGGTGCCGCAGACCCTCGACGGCAGCGTGCTGCTCGAGCTGTTCCTGCACGACGGCGTCGGCACGATGATCTCGTACGAGAACCTCGAAAGCCTGCGCGAGGCGACGCCGGACGACGTCGGCGGCATCCTGTCGCTGATCGAGCCGCTCGAGTCGGACGGCACGCTGGTACGCCGTGGCCGCCACCAGATCGAACGCGACATCGACCACTTCTCGGTGATCGAGCACGATGGCGTGCTGTTCGGCTGCGCGGCGCTGTATCCGTACCAGCAGGAAAAGATCGGCGAGATGGCGTGCCTCACCGTCGCACCGGAGGCGCAAGGCTCCGGCGACGGCGAGCGCCTGCTCAAGCGCATCGAGCAGCGCGCGCGGGCGCGCGGCCTCACGCACATCTTCGTGCTGACGACGCGCACCGAGCACTGGTTCCTCAAGCGCGGCTTCGTGAAGGTGAGCGTCGACGACCTCCCGGAAGACCGCCGCAAACTCTATAACTGGCAGCGCAAGTCGCTCGTGCTGATGAAGCAGCTCTGAGCGAGCGCCGCCCTCCCCCAGTCCGCTTACAGGAGAAGTACACGATGGCTCGAATGGTTCAATGCGCAAAGCTCGGCAAGGAAGCCGAAGGGCTCGATTTCCCGCCGCTGCCGGGCGAGCTCGGCAAGCGCATCTACGAAAGCGTCTCGAAAGAGGCATGGCAAGGCTGGCTCAAGCAGCAGACGATGCTGATCAACGAAAACCGCCTGAACATGGCCGACCCGCGTGCGCGCCAGTACCTGGTGAAGCAGACCGAGAAGTACTTCTTCGGCGAAGGCGCGGACCAGGCGTCCGGCTACGTGCCGCCGACGGAAGGCTGACGCGGTTTCCGCGACCGGCCAGCCGGAGCGGCAACGCAAAAACGGCATCGTGCGACGCACGATGCCGTTTTCGTTTGTGCGGCCCGAAGCAACGACCGCTCACACCGGCTTCAGCGTGCCGCCCTCGCCCGCAGCCCCCGCAGCACCCGTCGCTTCCGGTTCGCCGCGCGCCGCGTCGTCGGCGCGCCATTGCGCGGCGTCGCTGCGTTCGGCGCTCGACAACTCGTCCGCGCGGCAGCCGGTGCGCTTCAGCAGCGCCAGCATGCAGGCGAGCGACACGCACGCATAGAGCCCCGACGCGATCGCGACGCCGACGATGCTGCCGGTCGCGTTGAGGATCGCCTGTGCGAGCACCGGCGTGCCGCCGCCGACGACGAGCGCGCTCAGCTGGTACGCGAGCGACAGCCCCGTATAGCGGAGGTTCGCCGGGAACACGCGCGCGAGCATGCCGCCGACCGCGCCGTAGAACATCGCCGACGGAATCGTCGACACGCACATGCCGGCGACGGCGATCCAGTACGAGCGGGTCGCGAGCGCATGGAACATCACCGGCATCAGCACGATCTCCGGGATCAGGATCCAGCACATCGCGCGCCGCATGTCGATCTTCGACACGAGCCATGCGCCGAGCGGCTGCATGAAGAACTGCACGACAAGCGAGATCGACAGGATCCCGAGGAACGTGCCCTGCGCATAGCCGAGTGTCCTGGTCGCCCACGACAGCGCGAACGTGCTGCGAAAATACGTGACGTTGATCACGGGCAGCGTGCCGGCCGCGAGCAGCACGATCGGCCAGTGGTCGCGCACGACGTCGCGCAGCGGCAGCTTCACCGTGCGCTTGCGCTGCAGCACGCGCTGCATGTCGGCGGATTCCTCGAGCTTCAGGCGAATCACCATCCCGACGACCACGAGCACCGCCGACAGCAGGAACGGGATGCGCCAGCCCCACATCAGGAAGTCGGGCGTCGGCAGCGCGCTCAGCGCGAAGAACGCGCCGGTGGCGAGCAGGTTGCCGGTGGGCGAGCCCTGCTGCGCGAACGCCGCATACAGGATGCTCTTGTGCTTCGGCGCGTTCTCGCTCGCGATCAGCACCGCGCCGCCCCACTCGCCGCCGACTGCGATGCCCTGCAGCACACGCAGTGCGACGAGCCCGGCCGGCGCCCCTACGCCGATCCGCGCGTAGGTCGGCAGCAGGCCGATACCGGTCGTCGCGAGCCCCATCATCACGAGCGTGATCACGAGCGCGGTCTTGCGGCCGACGCGGTCGCCGAGATGGCCGAACACGATGCCGCCGAGCGGCCGAGCGGCGAAGCCGGCCCAGAACGTGACGAACGCGAGCAGCGTCGCCACGCCGGGCTCCATCCGCGCCGAAAAGAACACCTTGCCGAACACGAGCGCGGCGGCCGTGCCGTAGATGTAGAAGTCGTACCACTCGATCGTGGTGCCGACGAACGCGGCAAGCGCGGCGCGGCCGGGCCGCGGGCGCGCGGCGGATGAGGAATGCGGACGGGTCATCGATGTCTCCATGTCTGTGATCGGTGGCGCGACTGCCGCGCGCCTTCTCCGGTTGGCCGGCCTCGCGCCGCCGGCCGGCGGCGTCGCGTCAGCCAGGCGCCTTCAGCACGCCCGCGTCGAGCAGTTGCTGCTGCAGCGCCGGATCGACGCCAAGGCGGTCGAGCACCGCGCGCGTGTCGCGGCCCAGCGCGGGTGGCGGCGTACGGTAGGTCGCCGGCGTGCGCGACAGCTTGATCGGCGATGCGGTGCCGCGATAGCGGCCGAGTTCGACAAGCAGGTTCCGGTGCAGCGTATGCGGATCGCGCGCGACGTCGGCCACCGTCTGCACCGGGCCGCACGGCACGCCGGCCCCCATCAGCGCGCGCGCAAGCGATTCGCCCGCATGCGGCGCGAGCCGCGCCTCCAGCGCGGCCTTCAGCGCCGGGCGGTGCGCGCAGCGGCTGCGGTTGTCGACGAAGCGCGGATCGTTCGCCAGCTCCGGCGCGCCGAGGTGCGCGGCGAGCCGGACGAACTGCCGGTCGTTGCCGACCGCGAGAAAGATCGGCACGGTTGCCGTGCGGTAGCTGTCGTACGGCGCGATGTTCGGATGCGCGTTGCCGCTGCGTTCCGGCACGCGGCCCGAGCCGAAGAAATTCGGCAGGTGCGGATGCAGCAGCGACACGCCACAGTCGAACAGCGCGATGTCGATCGACTGGCCCTGCCCGCTCTTCTCGCGTTCGGCCAGCGCAAGCAGGATCCCGGCGAGCGCGTTGAGCCCCGTCACCATGTCGACGACCGGCAGGCCGATGCGGGTCGCGTCGCCGTCGCGCTCGCCGTTCACGCTCATCAGCCCGGCCATCGCCTGGATCACCGCGTCGTAGCCCGGCAGGCCGCCGAGCGGGCCGTCGGCGCCGAAGCCCGTCACCGCGCAATGGATCAGGCGCGGAAAGCGCGCGCGCAGGTCGCGCTCGTAATCCATGCCCCAGCGCGCGAGCGTGCCCGGCTTGAAGTTCTCGACCAGCACGTCCGCGCCGTCGAGCAGGCGCCACAGGATCGCGCGCCCTTCGTCGCGCGACAGGTCGAGCGCGAGCCCTTCCTTGTTGCGGTTCACGCCGAGGAAATACCACGCGGTGTCGTCGACGAACGGCGGCCCCCAGCCGCGCGTCTCGTCGCCCGACGGCGGCTCGACCTTGATCACCTGCGCGCCGTGGTCGGCCAGCGCCTGCGTGCAGTACGGGCCGCCGAGCACGCGGCTCAGGTCGACGACCTTCACGCCGTCGAGTGCGCCATGCGACGTGCTCATCGTTCGACCTCCGGCAGCAGGTCGAGCGCGGCGTCGAGCGACACCGGCGCGCCGAGCAGCAGCGCGTCGCAGGTCGCCGCTTCATCGCCGGCATGCGACGGCCGCGCGAGCGGATCGACCGGCATCAGCTTCTCGCGCACGATCAGGTGCGCGAGCGCGAGGCGGCGGTAATCGGGGGCGAGCCGCGCCCCTTCGCACGCCATCAGGATCGCCGCGCTCGCGTAGTACAGCGCGGACGCCGCCTGCCTCACGCGCGCGTCGTCGCCGTCGGCCGCGACCTGCGCGAGCGTGTCGCAGGCGCGCGCGAGGATGCGCCGCAGCGCCGCGCGGCTCGCGTCCGGCAGCGGCGTCGCGCCGAGCCGGTCGGCGAGCCACGTGCGCAGCGCGTCGAGCGCCTGCTCGCGCTGCGCGGCGCGCGCGACGTCGAGCGCGACGATGTTGCTCGTGCCTTCCCAGATCGAGCCGAGATGCGCGTCGCGCACGAGCCGCGCGTCGCTCCACTCCTCGATATAGCCGGTGCCGCCGCGCACTTCCATCGCGTCGCCCGTCACGCGGCGCGCATCGCGGCACGCGCGGAACTTGATCAGCGGCGTCAGGATCCGCACGCAGCGCGCGGCCTGCTCGTCGCCGGCGTCCGTCTGCGGCAGCAGCAGCGCGATCTGCATGAACATCGTGCGCGCGGCCTCGGCCGGCAGCAGCATCTTCATCAGCTGGCGCCGCATCAGCGGCATCGCGATCAGCGTGCGGCCGAACGCCTCGCGATGCGCGGCGACGTGCAGCGCCTCGTTCAGCGCGCGCCGCATCAGCCCCGCGGCGCGCACGCCGTTCGACAGCCGCGACATGTTGATCATGTCGGCCATCTGGTGAAAGCCGCGGCCGATCTCGCCGATCAGGTAGGCCTGCGCGCCTTCCAGCGTGATCTCGCCGCTCGCCATCGAGCGGCTGCCGAGCTTGTCCTTCAGCCGCACGATCCGGTAGCGGTTGCGCGTGCCGTCCGGCAGCGTCTTCGGCAGCAGGAACAGCGCGAGGCCCTTGATGCCGTCCGGCGCGCCGTCGGGCCGCGCGAGCACCATCGCGAGATCGGCGTCGGCGTTCGAGCAGAACCACTTGTCGCCATGCAGGCGCCACACCGTGCCGCCCTGCGCATCCGTCTCGCGCGCCGCGCGCGTCGCGATCCGGCCGACGTCGGAGCCGGCCGCCTGCTCGGTCATGAACATCGCGCCCTGGTACAGCGTGTCGAAATCGCGCGACGCGAGCATCGGCAGGTAGCGCGCGACGAGCGCCGGATCGCCGAAGCGGCGCAGCGTGCGCGTGAGCGAATCGGTCATGCTGACCGGGCAGCACAGCCCGAATTCGGCCTGCACGAACAGGAAGGTCAGCGCGTACTTGACGAGCGGCGCGGCCGGGTCGGGCTGGTGGCTCAGCGACGCGAGCCCGAGCTCCGCATACGCGACGCGCTCGAGCGCGACGTAGGCCGGATGCTTGTCGATCCGCTGCACGGGCTCGCCGCGCCGGTTGCGGTGCTCGAGTACCGGCGGGTGCTTGTCCGCGCACGCCGCCCATTCGTCGAGCTCGCCCGACACGCGCGCGCCGAGTTCGCGCAGCCGCGGTTCGAGTTCGGCATAGCGTACGTCGCCAAGGTGGAGTTTGAGCAACGCGCCGAAGTCGGGATCGGCGGTGAAGAAATTGACGCCCCGGCTGTCGGGGATGTTGCCGGATGCGGCGGATGCGCCGGCAATGGGCGTGCGATCGATGTCATACATGCATGCGTCTCCTGGATCGGTTCGACCAGCGTAGGCGCGGGGTCGATAAGCGTCCAATACAGGATTTATTCGGTACGATAGAAGGTGCTTATCGATGCCGAAGCCGGGAGGAGACACGATGGAACTGAAGCAGCTTCGTTATTTCGTCGCGGTCGCCGAGGAGCTGCACTTCGGGCGCGCGGCCAAGCGGCTGTTCATCTCGCAGCCGGCGCTGAGCTTCGACATCCGCAAGTTCGAGGAAGCGCTCGGCGTGCAGCTGCTGGCGCGCACCAGCAAGTCGGTCGCGCTGACCAACGCGGGCGAGGTGCTGCTCGGCGAGGCGCGCCGGCTGCTGCTGCAGGCGGCCGAGGCCGAGCGCCTGACGATCCGCTCGGCGTCCGGCCTCGCGGGCCGGCTGCGGATCGGCTTCGTCCATTCGATGCTGTATCGCGGGCTGCCCGATGCCGTGCGGCGCTTCGAGGCCGACTATCCGGGCGTGGAGATCGTGCTGTCGGAGATGAATACGCAGGCGCAGGTGCAGGCGGTGCAGCGCGGCCAGATCGACCTCGGCTACGCACACTGGGGCCACTTCCCGCCCGAGGTCGACTCGGTGCCGATCTACGCGGAGCCGTTCGTCTGCTGCCTGCCCGCCGCGCATCCGCTTGCGCGGCGCCGGCAGGTCGCGCTCGCCGCGCTCGCGGGCGAACCGTTCATCCTGTTCCCGCGCGACGCGGCCCCGCACTATCACGACCTGATCATCGCGCAATGCGTGAACGCGGGCTTCAGCCCGCTGATCCGCCACGAGGCACGGCTGTGGCAGACCATCCTGTCGATGATCGAGTTCGGCATGGGCGTCGCGCTCGTGCCGCGCGTGCTGCAGCAGGCGAAGAGCGACCGGCTCGCGTTCCGGGCGCTGAAGGATGCGTCGCTCGAATCGCGCACGCTCGAGCTGAAGCGCAGCGGGAGCGCGGAACCGGTCGCGCTGCGCTTCGCCGACTACCTGCGCGCGTCGATCGACGCACTGCCGGCGCTCGCCGGCTGAACGCGCCCGCGCGTCACTCCGCGCCGGGCAGCAGCGCCGGCTGCGCGCGCCGGTACCAGATGCCGTACACCACGGACAGCACCGCGAGGAACGGGATGCCGAACAGCAGCGTCATGTGGAATTCCGGCGTGAAGTACGTGGTGACCATCACCGCCAGCATCAGGCCCGCGCCGAGCAGCGTCAGCACCGGAAAGCCACGCATCCGGAACGACGGCGGCGGCAGGCCGCTCGCGGCCCGGCGGCGCCGGAAGCAGTAATGCGTGACGAAGATCATCATCCACGTGAACATCGCGCCGAACATCGACACCGCCATCATGATCGTGAACGATGCGTCCGGAACCAGCACGCTCAGGATCGTCGCGAGCGCGATGCCGAGCGTCGACAGCAGCAGCGCGCCGAGCGGCACGCCGCGCGCGTTCACTTCGCCGAGCGCCTTCGGCGCGTGGCCCGCGCGCGACAGGCTGAACATCATCCGCGTCGTGATGTAGATCTGGCTGTTCATCGCGGACAGCGCGGCGATCAGCACGACGAAGTTGATCAGCCCGGCCGCGCCCGGCAGGTGCAGCGCCTCCATCACCTTGACGAACGGGCTCTCGTCGCGCCCGGCCGCCGTCCACGGCACGATCGCGAGCATCAGCGCGAGCGTGACCAGGTAGAACAGCACGAGCCGCGCGATCGTCGAGCGGAACGCTTGCGTGACGGCCCGCTCGGGATCCTGCGCCTCGCCGGCCGCCACCGCGATCATCTCGATGCTCAGGTAGCTGAAGATCGACACGATCACGGCCACCCACATCCCCCATGCGCCCTTCGGGAAGAACCCGCCGTGCGCGACGTAATGATGGAAGCCCGCGCGCGCCGCGCCGTCGCCGACCAGCGCCGGATTGCCGAACACGACGTAGGCGCCGAGCACGATGAACGCGACGATCGCCGCGATCTTCACGACCGAGAAGCCGTATTCGACCGAGCCGAACACGTCGACGCTGCGCGCGTTGATGAACACCAGCAGCGCCGAGAAGCCGACGATCCACAGCCAGCCCGGCACGCCCGGGAACCAGTACTTCATGTACAGCGCGATCGCGGTCACCTCGGTGCCGACCGCGAGCACGATGCACGCCCAGTACGCATAGCACACGAGAAAGCCGGCCCACGGGCTCACGTAGTGTTCGGCATACGCGCCGAACGAGCCGGAGGTCGGGTGCGCGACCGTCATCTCGGCAAGACAGCCCATCAGCAGCAGCGAGATGAATGCGCCGATCCCGTAGCTGACGAGCACGCTCGGGCCGGCGAAGCCGATCGCGAAGCCGCTGCCGAGAAAGAGCCCGGTGCCGATCGCGCCGCCGATCGCGATCATCGCCATCTGCCGCGCGGAGAGCGTGCGACGCAAGCCTTGCTCGCGCGCCGCGATGTGCTGGAATTGACCTTCTGAATGCATCGAGTGACCTCGTTCGAAATCGGTTGTCGTCGCGCGCCGCGCGTCAGAACAGGTGGCGCAGGCCAAGCGCTGCGCCGGTCTGGTTGCCGCGCCCCGGCATCTCGGTGAACGCGCCGCCGGACACCTTGTTGTAGTCGAGCGTCGCGTAGACCTGGGTCGCCTTCGACAGCGCGTATTCGGCTTCCACCACACCCGTATAGCGCTTGCCGCCGTTGCCGGCGACGCCGTTCACGTTGCGGATGTCGTCGTAGTAGACCACGCCCGTGATCGACACGGCCGGCGTGAAGCGATAGCTCGCGCCCGTGTAGAAGATCGCGTCCCGGCGCGGGTTGTCGACGAAAGAGCCGTACACGACCTGGCGGCCCGGCGCATTCAGCAGCGCCTGGTCGAGCACGCCCGAGCGATCGATGCCGCCGAGATAGCCGGCGTACAGCGTCGCCGCGCCGAACCCGTAGCGCGCGCCCGCGCCCCACGCCTGCTGCGCGCGGCTGTTCAGGTCGCGCACCTGCTGGTAGGTCGCGCCGATCATCAGGCCGCCGTTCGAATACGCGGCGCGCACGCCCCAATATGCGTTCGCGGCCATGCTGCCCGCGACGCCGCCGAAGCCGTAGCTCGCGCCGACGTTCAGCCCGCCGAACGTGCCGTCGTAGCTGACGACGTTGCTCGCGCGGCCCTGCGTGAGGAAGTACGGCCACATGTTCGCCGTGTAGTTGCCGACGGTGAGCGGATCGAGATCGCCGAACAGGTTGAACGCCTCGGTCGCCTGCCGGCCGAGCTTGACCGTGCCCCAGTCGCCCGCGAGGCCGACGTACGCGTAGCGGCCGAACAGCGCGCCGTCGAGCTGGCCGTTCTGCGGCTCGAAGCCACTCTCGAGCCGGAAGATCGCGCTCAGCCCGCCGCCGAGCGCCTCGGTCCCCTTCAGGCCCCAGCGGCTGTTGGTGATCGCGCCGTTGGTCATCTGCACGCTCGCGTCGTTCGACGCGTTCGCGTGCGTCGTGTAGCGGATGCTCTGGTCGACGATCCCGTACAGCGTGACGCTGCTCTGCGCGAGCACGCCGCCCGATGCGAGCAGGCCCGCGATCATTGGCAGTGCAAATCGATGGTGTTTGTCCATCTTCATCTTCTCCTCCAGTCCTTGTTGTGGTGATGTGTGTCGGGTGATGCGGTTGCGGTATCGCGCTACGTGCCCGACGGCGGCGAGATCGCGACGTAGGCGACGAGCTCGACGCGCATCGCCGGATGCGCGAAGCCCTGCACGCCGACGCAGGTGCGGTTCGGGTACGGCGCGCGGAAGTGGCGCCGGTATTCGGCGTCGAATTCGGGGATGTCCTGCGCGTCGGCGAGATAGACGAGCACCTGCGCGACGTCGTCCAGCGTCGCGCCCGCCGCCGCCACCGCCTTCGCGAGGTTCGACAGCGTGAGGCGCGCCTGCTCGGCCGTCGTGTCGCCGGCGATCGCGCCGGCTGCATCGACCGGGCCGTGCGCGGTGAACATCAGGCCGCCCGCGCGGGTGGCCCACGAAAACGGCTGGCCGAGCTGGGGCAGGTCGACCGGGATCGGTTCTGGCATCGTGAACTCCGTTTCAGGTTGCGTGCGATGACGTCAGGCCGCTTGCCGCGCGGCGCCGAGCACGTCGGCGATCGCGCGCGCGACGTGATCGAGGTTGGCGTCGCTCAGCCCCGCGATGCACATGCGGCCCGAGCGCAGCAGATAGACGCCGTGCGACGCGCGCAGCCGGTCGACGTCGGCCGCGCCGATGCCCGTATAGCTGAACATGCCGCGCTGCGTGACCAGCGCATCGAACGCGCGGCCCGGCAGTTGCGCGTCGAGCCGCGTCTTCAGCGCGCCGCGCATGCGCTTGATGCGCGCGCGCACGGCCGCGACTTCGTCCTCCCAGCCCGCGCGCAGCGCGTCGTCGTTCAGCACCGTCGCGACGAGCTGCGCGCCGAACAGCGGCGGGCTCGAATAGGTGCGGCGCACGCCCGCCTGCATCTGGCTCAGCACGGTGGCCGCCTCGGCCGCGCTCGCGCAGACGATCGACAGGCCGCCGACGCGCTCGCCGTACAGCGAGAAATTCTTCGAGAACGAGTTGCCGACGATCACCGGCAGCCCCGCGTCGGTCATCGCGCGCACGGCCCATGCGTCGTCGTCGAGGCCATCGCCGAAGCCCTGGTAAGCCATGTCCAGGAACGGAATCAGCCCGCGCCGCGCGAGCACGTCGATCACCGCGCGCCATGCGTCGCGCCCGAGGTCGAGGCCGGTCGGGTTGTGGCAGCACGGCTGCAGCAGCACGACGCTGCGCGCGGGCAGCGCGTCGAGCGTCGCCAGCATCGCATCGACGCGCAGGCCGTTGGTTTGCGCGTCGTAGTACGGGTAGGTGTGCACGTCGAGGCCCGCCGCCGACAGGATCACGCGGTGGTTGTCCCAGCTCGGGTCGCTGATCCAGATCGCGCTGTCCGGGAAGTAGCGCTTGATGAACTCCGCACCGAGCCGGATCGCGCCGGAGCCGCCGAGCGTCTGCAGCGTCGCGATGCGCCCCTGCGCAAGCGCCGCGCAATCGGCGCCGAACACGAGACGCTGCACGCCCTGCCGGTACGTGGCGTGCCCTTCCATCGGCAGATACGTGTGCGGCGCGCCGGCTTCGCGCAGACGTTCGGCCGCGATGCGGGTGCTGTCGAGCAGGGGAATCCCGCCCGCGTCGTCGTAATACAGGCCGATGCTGAGATTGACCTTGCGCGGATGCGCGTCCTGCTGGAATGCCTGGAACAGCGACAGGATCGGGTCGCCCGGATAGGCGGGAATATGGTCGAACATGACGGAAAGACGGTTGGGGTTGAAAGGCGTCGGCGCACGCCCGGGCGCCCGGTGTGCGGCCCGGCCAGCGACGCGGCGGCGTCGGCTGGCCCGGTCAACGTATGGGTCGCATGTTATCGAGGACGAAATAGAATGAGCTTCACATTTCCGTGACGCTCTGCGGGGTTTGCAGTAGAGTCTTCGACAGCCATCTCGGAATTACATGGAATCTGCGAAATGACCCTCGACCGAACCGACATGCGGATCCTGCGGCACCTCGAGCGGGACGGACGGATCAGCAACCAGGACCTCGCGAACGCGGTCGCGCTGTCGCCTTCCGCGTGCCTGCGGCGCGTGAAGCTGCTGGAGGAGCGCGGCGCGATTGCCGGCTACCGCTGCACGATCGACGCGAAGAACGTCGGCGTCGCGTTCGAGGCGCTGGTGCACGTGTCGATGCGGCCCGACGAGCCCGAGTGGCACGACCGGTTCGTGGAGGCGATCCGGCAGTGGCCGGAAGTGGTGTCCGCGCAGATCGTCACCGGCGGGTCGAACTACGTACTGACGGTGCGCGCGCGCGACCTCGACCACTACTCCGACTTCGTGATCAACACGCTGCACCGCGCGGCCGGCGTGATGTCGATCAACTCGAGCATCGTGCTCGCGACGCTCAAGCGGGATGGTTCGATCCTGGACCTGATCGAGCCGTCGACGGGCAGTTGACGGACTTGTGCGAATCGCCGTAAAAAAATTTGCAGAAAGTGCTTTACGAACCCCAAAAGCTCTGACATAATTTCATCTTCTTTGGGCGGTTAGCTCAGCGGTAGAGCACTGCCTTCACACGGCAGGGGTCACTGGTTCGATCCCAGTACCGCCCACCAAAGAATTCGCCGCTTGTGGCGACGCGTCAAACGCTGGATCAAGCAGTTCTCTCCGGCGCCAGCGCAAAGCCACTAGGCAAAGAAAAAGCCCTGCACTCGCAGGGCTTTTTTTCGTCCGCAGAGAACCATACCCGAGAACATCGGAGCAACTGTCCGCGTTGACCCGGGATGACCCGTCCCGGTGCTCCATCGGTCCCACCAAAGCTACGGACTACGACACAGCCGCCGGCGATCGACAAGCGCACCGCACCCGCCGCAGAAACTGACGTTTCTATCAATATGGGTCCAGATTCAGGCCCACATCACGCAAGACCGAAACAAACTCCTGCTCGTTACGCAGATATTTTGCGGCCTTGCTATCGATCAATTGAACCCCCAACAGAATCAATCGAAGCTGCGCAAAATCCGTCAGATTAATCAGAGTACCCAAAAAATCCTTCCTTTCAACGACAGAAAAGCCCTGCGTGTCACTCAGCTTTTCCGAGACCAGTTTTACGGATATGTAAAAAGCCCGGACAACGCCGAAAATCTGATCCGTGGAGTCGATTCTCTCAACGTACTGTTTAAGTTGATCATTCGTTGCATTCACCTCCCTCAATTTAGCGATCTCATCTTCGATCTTCATAATCGCCTCCACGCCTCGCTTCGTGAAGCCGACGTTATTTTCAAAAAAAACCAACTTGAATTTATCAAGCAAAGTCCTCTGCGAATCTATTAGACTAAAAAATAGATCAGAGAACGATTTAAGCTTTTCAGACTTTTGATTATCCCTCAGTTCATTTCTCAGAGTCTCATTCGCTTCATTTTGAAGCTTGAGCGATCGGATCAGAAAGAGCAATGAGATAAAACTAAGGACGGGACCAGCGAGCCCGCCGACATAGCTACCAAAATTCCCCCAGACCGATGTATCCGGGACTATCTCAAACCCCGGCCTCCCAACGAATTCCAGACAATACGCAGCCACAATCGCCAACAGCGAAATTGCGGCAGCGACAATGTAGCCAATAATCAAATCGGAACCTCCTTGATTTCCTTGATTATGTACTTAACCACCCTACCATCCGGCAATTTCAATGGCTGCGCAGTGATATGAAGATGTCTCCACAGTAGACTATCCCGGCCATTGTTGTAATTCAAATTCTCCGATATCACCTTCTTAATGCCCGGCAGAACGCGAATATACGGCATAGGAAAACCGAAAGCGACGGTATCGAATTCACCCTTGACTGCCAACCGTCCATTACCCGTGTTGATATTCAATCTCGTTATCGCAACCACAACAGGCACCACCTTCGGATCAAGCTTAGCCTGCAATGACTCAGCGGTTTTTTGATCAAATCTCGCAAGCTCAGTTTGATCCACTCGACTCTTTCGATACCGAACTTTGACATCATATCCGAATTTCATCGGCACTTCATGAAGGTGATGAAGCGGAGATTTTCTAAGCTGCGCGACAAGATCATCAGCCTTATCACCCAATTCATCAACTACACGCTGCGCCTTATCACTCAACTCCTTGTGCTCTTTGTAAACGGCTTCATTGAGAAAATAGGCAATAAGCTCAACAAATGCAGGCCTCCCAATTTTATTGAATTTCTTTTGCACCTGCTCATGAAAAATATCGATACTAAATATTTGGCCATATGAACCACTAAAGCTTTGCTTCAGAATTGTACGAACATCAGATTTATGAGACTGCCGCTCCGGCACATTCCCCGTAAGAATCGCCTCCGCGATACATCGCGCCGCATCGGACACCCCCTGCAAGCTCTCTAAACCTGATTTCATATCTACAGTCGCATCGGGTGTATCTATAACGACATCCATGTTCAACGACATATGATCCTTTTCTTTTGGTTAATTTTTTTACCAGGCGAGCCAACTACCCCGAACATACCAACCGACACATCACCAACTGCGGTTAAAAATGGCATGCTTGGTGAATTCTAACGCACCGCACTGTTACCTCCAGATGCAACTTACGTGAATCCCATCACGGGAATTGACCACCCCCAGTAGCGATAACGGCCCCGCCCCCGCTTCCCTTTAGTCTGGCCACTGTTGTCGAGCATGTTTCACGCGCAAAATCTCTACTGCGTCTGCTCCAATGCTGTACACGACAATGTAGTTGTGGAGTACCACCATCTCTCTCGTTCCGGAAACGCGCCCCGCTCGATACAGCCTCGGGCGAACCCGCAACCCCTCGACCCTTTCACGAATCATCTGTATCAGGGCCAATGCAGCATCCGGATCGTCTTCCCCAATAAACTCCAAGATTCCCAACAGGTCTTCCTCGGCCAATGGCCGCCATTCAAGTCTTAGCACGCTTCCCCTTTCGCATCCCTTCGACGCGGGCCAGAGCCTTTTTCATTACGTCCTCATGCTCGATGCTCGGGCGCGGATCGTCGATCGACGCCTGCACCTGCTCGCGCAGCCATTTGTCATAGGCCGCCGCATTCGCGTGCGTTTGCTTCATCGCCGCTGCACGATCCGGACGGCTAGAGCGTTCGATCTCGACCTCATCCGGCCGCCATGCTTCGAGCGAGAAACGCCCCGACTGCAACCCAAGCTCGCGGATCACCTCAAGCGCCTTGACGGGGTTCCGGAACGCACGCGGTCGACGATTGTTCGACGTGACCAGCACAGCCGTTCCGGCCGTCCGCGTCTCCAGCTCGACGTAAAATGAACCGCCCTCAGCCTTGAGGACAGCCGACAGGACACCGCCCGCGTGTGCTGCCGCAGCAGCCTGAGACACATCTAACGTTTTCATGGCACAACCTTTAGAAGATAACGGCACGATCTATAATACATCGTGCCACAGTCAATAGCATTCCGCCCCCTTTATTTGACGTAAAACCTCATGCCGTCATCCATGCTGCGCACCTTCGCGTACCGCATCTGCACGGCACGGGTCACTAGTTCGATCCCGATACTGTCACCAAAAAACCAAGGCCCTGCGTTTCACGACAGGGCCTTCTCGTTTCTCTCGCACGAATGCGCGATCCAACCGTCTGGCGACGATCGACACCGCCTCGCTATTTGTCCGCCACCGCCCTCCGCAACGCAAGCACCGCGTCAACAGCATGCCGCTCATCAGCCGCGGCCTCGATAACGGCGATCGCATCCTCGCACCCCGCCTGCCGGAGATGCTCACGCCAGTCTCCCGGCCAGCTTTCAAGATCACACATGCGCAATGCGATCGAGCCGCCGAGCTCGCGATGCCCGCCGCCGATCGATTCTTCGAAGATGAACGGCCGGACGCCGGAAGCGTCGACGGCAAACACATAGACGTGGTGAGTCAGATGCTGCGTACTGGGTGCGACATTTTTCATACCTATCGTGATCATCGCTTCCTCGAGTGGAGCGCGCTGGTTCGATGCGGCTTGCACCATCGGCACGTCATGCCGAACTGCAAGCATTCATTACGTAGAGCGTCACATTTCACCAACATTGCGCCCGATTGTTTTGTAACGTTAGGTAAACGTTGTGTAACATTTTATGGAAAGCGGCTGACTACAATCGGCTGACAATAACGGCGACTGTTGGTGCCGAGTCCCATTTCAAGACACCCGGATCAAGCCGGCGCACGCTCCGCCGTGCGTAGTCCATGTTCGGTCAGACGCATTCATGACACTGTCCTCTCCACATACGTTGTGGCTCACCGGCCTGAGCGGCTCCGGTAAGTCGACGCTCGCACAGCAGGTCGCTGCGCGCCTGCGTGCGCGCGGCCTGCCGGTCTGCATTCTCGACGGCGACGAGCTGCGCGCCGGCGTGTCGCCGGATCTCGGCTTCAAGCGTGAAGACCGCGCCGAGAACTGCCGCCGCACGGCCGAAATCGCGAAGCTGCTCAACAGCCAGGGCATCACGGTCATCGTCGCGCTGATCTCGCCGTACGAAGCCGACCGGCAACGCGCGCGACACATCATCGGCGACGAACGCTTCATCGAGGTCTACCTGAAGACCGACATCGCAACCTGCTCCGCACGCGACCCCAAGCGCCTCTACGCCAAGGCGATCACCGGGCAGACGCGTCAATTCACCGGCATCTCGGATCCCTACGAGCCGCCCGAGCATCCCGACCTCGTCATCGAAACCGGACAGATGGACGTCGCGTCCTCGGTCGAGTGCATCATGGCATTCGATCAACAGCGATTCGCGTCGGTGTGACCCCGGTTTACGCGACGCATCGCCGCGTAGGTCTCCTTACTTTTCGTCCCGCCGGAATGTTTGGTGCCGGCGAGTGATCGACGCGTTCGCGTCGTCACCCTACCCGCTCAGCCGTCGCATCGAACGCCCGCTTCGCCTTGTCGACGATCTCGTCGACCTCGGCCTCGCCGATCACGAGCGGCGGCGACAGCAGCATCCGGTCGCCGGTCGCGCGCATGATCAGGTTGCCGTTGAAGCAGAAGTCGCGGCAGATCATGCCGACTTCCCCGCCGTCGTCGAAGCGCACGCGCCGCGCCGGATCGCGCGCGAGCTGCACGCCCGCGACGAGCCCCGCGCCGGCGATCTCGCCGACGAGCGGATGAGCGCCGAGCGCGTCGCGCAACTTTCGCTGGAAATACGGCCCGATGTCGCGCTTCACGCGCGCGACGATTCCGTCGTCGCGCAACAGCTTCAGGTTCGCGATCGCGACCGCCGCCGCGACCGGATGCCCCGAATACGTCATCCCGTGATTGAACTCGCCGTGGTCGACCAGCGCCTGCGCGACGCGATCGTGCAGCGCCACCGCGCCCATCGGCACGTAGCCGCTCGTCAGGCCCTTCGCGAGCGTCATCAGGTCCGGCTCGAAGCCGAAGTGCTGGTGCGCGAACCATTCGCCGGTGCGACCGAAGGCGCCGATCACCTCGTCCGCGACGAGCAGCACGTCGTACTGCCGGCAGATCCGCTGGATCTCCGGCCAGTACGTCGACGGCGGGAAGATCACGCCGCCCGCGCCCTGGAACGGCTCGCCGATGAACGCGGCGACGTTCTCCGCGCCGAGCTCGAGGATCTTCGCTTCGAGCTGCCGCGCGCGTTCGAGGCCGAATGCTTCGGGCGTCACCCCATCCGGCGCTTCGCCGAAGAAATACGGCTGGTCGATATGCACGACATGCTCGACCTTCGACGCCATCTGCTCGTGCATGTAGCCCATCCCGCCGAGCGTCGCGCCCGCGATCGTCGAGCCGTGATAGCCGTTCCAGCGCGAGATCACGTATTTCTTGCGCGGCTTGCCCTGCACGCGCCAGTATTGATGCACGACGCGCAGCACGGTGTCGTTGCCTTCCGAGCCGCTGTTGCAGTAGAAGAAGCGATTGAAGCCATCCGGCGCGACATCGGCGAGCAGCGCCGACAGCTCGATCACCGGCGGATGCGTCGTCTTGAAGAACGTGTTGTAGAACGGCAGCTCGCGCATCTGCCGCTGCGCGGCGTCGATCAGTTCCTCGCGGCCGTAGCCGACGTTCACGCACCACAGCCCCGCCATCCCGTCGATGATCTTGTTGCCGTCGGAATCCCACAGATAGACGCCGTGCGCCTTCACGATCACGCGGCTGCCCGCGCGATTGAGCGCGCCCATGTCGGAGAACGGGTGGATGTGATGCGCGGCGTCGAGCGCACGATACTGCGCGGTGGTGCGTGGCGCGGCGGCCCCGTCTGCAAGGCGGTCGGAACGATCGGTCATGCTTGCCTCCTGAACGATGCGAGACGCGCGGCGGGTCACACATGCAGCAGCAGGTGCCGGCGCTCCCAGGAACTGATCACGCGAAAGAACGCCTCGTATTCGGTTTCCTTCAGCGCGAGATACGCCTTCACGAACTTCTCGCCGAGGATGCCGGCGAGCGGCGTGCACGCCGCCATCAGCGAGATGCCCTCTTCGAGATTGCGCGGCAGCTGGTACGGCAGGTCGTAGCCGTCGGACGCAAGCGGCTCGCTCGGCTCGAGCCGCTGCGTGATGCCGAGATAGCCGGCCGCGAGCGTCGCCGCGATCACGAGGTACGGATTGCAGTCGACGCCTGGAATGCGGTTCTCGATGCGCCGCGCGACCGGGCTCGACTGCGGAATGCGAAAGCCGACCGTGCGGTTGTCGTAGCCCCACTGCACGTTGATCGGCGCGGCCATGAACCGCGACAGCCGCCGATACGAGTTGATGTACGGCGCGAAGATCGGCATCAGCGCGGGCGTGAATTTCTGCAGCCCGGCGAGATAGCCGCGGAACAGCGGCGTCACGTCGCCGCTCGCGTCGGTGAACAGGTTGCGGCCCGTCTGCGGATCGGCGAGGCTCTGGTGGATATGCATCGCCGAGCCGGGCTCGTTTTCCATCGGCTTGGCCATGAAGGTCGCGTACATGTTGTGGCGCAGCGCGGCCTCGCGCACCGTGCGCTTGAACAGGAACACCTGGTCGGCCAGCGACAGCGCGTCGCCGTGCATGAAGTTGATCTCCATCTGCGCGGCGCCGACCTCGTGGATCAGCGTCTCGATGTCGAGCCCCTGCATGTCGCAGTATTCGTAGATGTCCTCGAACAGCGGATCGAACTCGTTGACGGCCTCGATCGAATACGACTGCCGGCCCGTTTCCGCGCGCCCGGTGCGGCCGACCGGCGGACGCAGCGGCAGATCCGGATCGGCGTTCATGTCGACCAGGTAGAACTCGAGCTCGGGTGCGACCACCGGCTTCCAGCCCTTCTCGCGATACAGCTCGAGCACGCGCCGCAGCACGTAGCGCGGCGAGATCTCGACCGGCGAGCCGTCGAAGTGCACGCAGTCGTGGATCACCTGCGCGGTCGGATCGACCGCCCACGGGACCAGGCAGATCGTCGACGGATCGGGCACGCACACCATGTCGGGATCGGTGACGCCGGTCAGCGTGCCGTCTTCCGGATAGTCGCCGGTGACGGTCTGCACCATCACGGCCTGCGGCAGCCGCATCGATTCGCCGGACTCGAACTTGTTGCGCGGAATGATCTTGCCGCGCGCGATGCCGGCCATGTCGGGAATGATCGCCTCGACCTCGGTGATGCGATGCTGCCTGAGGAATTCGTCCAGTGCGGGTTGCATGATCGGCCTCGTTCAATCGACGTCATGTGCGGCCGGCGGCGCCACTTCGCCGTCGAAGGCCGCGCGGATGCGGTGCGTCATGCGCGCGCGGCACGCCGCGCCGAATGCCGCGAAGATGTCGCGCGACAGCGGTTGCTCCGCGAAGCGCCATTCGGGATGCCACTGCACGCCGAGCGCGAACGCGCGCGCGCCGCGCACGCTGACCGCCTCGACCAGCCCGTCGGGTGCGCTCGCCTCGACGGCCAGGCCCGCGCCGAGACGCGCGATGCCCTGGTCGTGCAGCGAGTTGACCGTCGCGACGCGCATGCCGCGCGCGATCCGCTGCAGCAGGCCGCCCGGTGTGAAGCGCACGATGTGCGCGGGCCCGTATTGCGCTTCGAGCGGATCGGACGGCGCCTCGCGATGGTCGGCGAAGCCCTCCGTCGCATGCAGCCGCTGGTGCAGCGTGCCACCGTACACGACGTTCATTTCCTGCATGCCGCGGCAGATCGCGAGCACCGGCACGCCTGCGTCGATCGCCGCGCGCATCAGCGGCAGCGCGGTCGCGTCGCGCGCGGCATCGTGCAGCGTGCCGGGCGCGCTCGCGTGTCCGCCGTAATGGTGCGGCTCGACGTTCGAATAGCTGCCGGTAAACAGCAGGCCGTCGATCGCGGCAACCAGCGCGTCGACCGGCTGGCGCACACCGAGCGCGGGCACCACGAACGCGAGCACGCCGGCGCCGTCGACCAGCGCGGCGAGGTACTTCTCGCCGGCCGCATGCGACGGGTGCGCGCCGCGCATCGTGCGATCGGCGGTCACCGCTACGACAGGGCGAGTTCGCATGGCGGCGCCTCCGATGAGGTCCGGCCGGGCAGGCACGCGCGGCATCGCGCATGCGCACGGCATGCACGTGATTGCACGAATCGCGCGGCCCGCACGATGTAGCCGACGTGGCCGGCTCGCGATGCGCGGGCATGCAGCGGCCCGCCGCAGGCAATGCGCCGCGGAACACGGTACGCCCCGGAGCGGATGACGCAAGCGACGCTAGGGCAACAGCGACGCGCTACCGTCGCACTGAACCGCGCTGAAGATGCGCGCGGTCACGAGATTGAAGCGGCGCAGGCCGCGATGGGACAAGGCGATGAGGCGAGGTTCGCGGGATGAGGCGGAACGCATGCCGCGATCAGCATGCCAGTGCGGACCGGCACGTTGCGGCGCGCCCGCCGACGGACTTCGCGTCCGGCGGATCGAAGGGCTTGCAGCTTTCACGATCGTACTCGACTGACGGTTTGACGTATGGCGCGTGTCGAGCCGAAACGCATGCGGCCGATGCCGCGACGCGACACGTCAGCAAGCCGCTGCGCACGGGCTTCAACGCATCGCGCACGGTCCGCGTGCGAGCGCGCCGCCACGGTGCGCGCGACGACTTCCTGACATTCAGCTTATATCACCTAAAAATTGCGTCAAATTTCAACGATCACGGTCGGTATTAACCCTGACAAAACAAAAGCGGCATCGATTGCGGGAATCGATGCCGCCCGTTGCGATGCCGCGCCCTTCTCCGCCGCGGCGTCGTCTTTCGCGTCATCGCGTTCAGCGATAGGCGAGCGCCGTCTCGACGAGCGTCTGCAGCAACGGCGAGACCCGCGCGGCGCGCGTCTCGTCGTACGCATAGGGACGCGTCTCGTCCATGTAGGTGATCTGCGCGAGTTCCAGCTGCACGGCCTGCACGCCGGTTTCCGGCACGCCGTATTGACGCGTGATGTAGCCGCCCTTGAAGCGGCCGTTCGCGACCGCCGTGAAGCCGCCGTGCGCGGTCACGCACGCGGCCAGCGCTTCCGCGAGGCCCGCCGCGGCGCTCGCGCCGTTCGCGGTGCCGAAGTTGAAATCCGGCAAGCGCCCGTCGAAGAAACGCGGCACGTGCGAACGGATCGAATGCGCCTCCCACACCAGCGCGCGGCCGTGCTCGCGCTTCAGGCGCGCGAGCTCGCCTTGCAGCGCCTCGTGGTACGGCCGCCAGTAGCGGTCGCGGCGGCGCAGGATCTCGTCGTTGCCCGGCAACGCGCCCGCCGGATAGAGCGGCGCCTTGTCGAACGTGTCGACCGGCACGAGGCCGGTCGTGTCCTGCCCCGGGTACAGGTTCTCGTTGTCGGGCGGCCGGTTCAGGTCGACGACGTAGCGTGCATGCGACGGCACCAGCACCGACGCGCCGAGCGCGACGGCGAAGCCATACAGGCGCTCGAGATGCCAGTCGCAATCGTCGACGAAGCGCGCGTCGGGCGTCATCGTCGCCGCGAGGTCGTCGGGAATGTAGGTGCCCGCGTGCGGAATCGAGATCAGCAGCGGCAGCGTGCCCTGCTTCAGCGTGAATACAGCCGGTTGTTGGCTCATGTCGGTCTCACCGTGGTCGGTCGGACGGCGCGTGCCTGGCAGCACGCGCCGCAGCGCTGCATCGATCAGCGCAGCAGTTGCGCCAGCGCGGCGCGGTAATCGGCATACACCGCTTCTTCGTCGCGATGGCGGCGCTCGCGCACGACGCATGCGCCGCCCGTGTAGACGTCGCGCACCGGCGTATCGCCGTGCTCGGCGAACACCGCGCCGGACAGCCACGCCGCGCTGTCGTGCTCGGCGATCGCCGGATGGTCGGCATCGAGCACCAGCCAGTCGGCGCGGCAGCCCGCGCGCAGCGCGCCGATCGACCGCCCGCTCGCCTGCGCGCCACCCGCCAGCGATGCGTCGAACAGGCGATCCGCCACCACCGGCTGTGCGTCGCTCGCGAGCACGTTGCGCGCGCGATGCACGAGCCGCTGCCCGTATTCGAGCAGGCGCAGCTCCGCGCGCCAGTCGACCGACGCGTGGCTGTCGGAACCGATGCCGATCACGCCGCCGTGCGCGAGATAGTCGACGGCCGGGAACACGCCGTCGCCGAGGTTCGCTTCCGTCGTCAGGCACAGGCCGGCCACCGCACGGCGCTTCGCGAGCGCCTCGGTCTCGGCCGCATCGAGATGCGTCGCGTGCACGAGGCACCAGCGCGGGCCGACGTCGAAGCGGTCGAGCAGCCATTGCACGGGCCGCGCGCCGTAGGTGCGCACGCAGTCGTCGACCTCGGCCGTTTGTTCCGCGATATGGATATGCACGGGCGCGTCGGCGGGCAGGCCGTCGAGCAGCGCGCGCAGCCCGGCTTCGGACACCGCGCGCAGCGAGTGCGGCGCGACGCCGTAGCGCAGCGCGCCGTCTTCCGGCGCGCTGCGGCGCATCGCGTCGAGCAGTTCGAGCAGGCCCTCCGGCGTATTGATGAAGCGGCGCTGGTCGTCGCGCGGCGGCTTGTTGCCGAAGCCCGCGAACTGGTACGACACCGGCAGCATCGTGATGCCGATGCCGGCCGCGCGCGCCGCGTCGATCACGCGCGTGCCGAGCTCGGCGATCTGCGGATAGCGCGTGCCGTCCTGCGCGTGATGCACGTAGTGGAATTCGCACACCGACGTATAGCCGCACTTCAGCATCTCGACGTACAGCCAGCGCGCGATCGCCGCGAGCGCATCGGGCGTGATCTTCAGCGCGAAGCGGTACATCAGGTCGCGCCAGCTCCAGAAGCTGTCGGACGGGTTCGCGCGGTATTCGGTGAGCCCCGCCATCGCGCGCTGGAACGCGTGCGAATGCAGGTTCGGCATGCCGGGCACGACCGGGCCCGCCGCGCGCGCGACACCCGCCGGCGCGTCGGTGTCGGGCGTCACCTCGGTCAGCGTGCCGGCGGCGTCCCAGCGCAGCAGCACGTTGCGGCGCCAGCCGTCAGGCAGATAGGCGTGCGCCGCGAACAACGTCGAATCGGTCATCGCGAGTCCCATCATCCATTCCTGCGGTGAAACACGGTCGCGCCGCCGCGCACCACCCGCTCGCACAGCGGGCGGCCGATCCAGTAGGCGAGTTCCGCGAGCGAGCCGACCGGCCACACCGCGAAATCCGCCTGGCGGCCGACCTCGAGCGCGCCGTGGCGATCCGCGCGGCCGAGCGCCGCGGCCGCGTGGCGCGTGACGCCCTGCAGCACTTCGGGCACCGTCATGCGGAACAGCGTGCAGCCGAGGTTCAGCGTCAGCAGCAGCGATTCGAGCGGCGACGTGCCCGGGTTGTGATCGGTCGCGAGCGCGATCGGCACCTGGTGCTTGCGCAGCAGGTCGAGCGGCGGCAACTGCGTCTCGCGAATGAAGTAGTACGCGCCGGGCAGCAGCACGGCGACCGTGCCGGCCGCCTTCATCGCCTCGATGCCGGCTTCGTCGAGAAACTCGAGGTGATCGGCGGACAGCGCGCGATAGCGCGCGGCGAGCGCGGTGCCGCCCGCGTTCGACAGCTGTTCCGCATGCAGCTTCACCGGCAGCCCGCGCCGCGTCGCGGCCTCGAACACGCGCTCGGTCTGCGCGAGCGAGAAGCCGATCCGCTCGCAAAACACGTCGACCGCGTCGACGAGCCCTTCGTCGGCGAGCGCCGGCAGCATGCGTTCGCACACCTCGTCGATATACGCGTCCGCGCGGCCCGCGTATTCGGGCGGCAGCGCATGCGCGCCGAGGAAGGTCGTATAGACCGTCACCGGGAAGCGCTCGCCGAGCTGCCGCGCGACGCGCAGCATCTTGCGCTCGCTCGCGAGGTCGAGGCCGTAGCCCGACTTGATCTCGATCGCGGTCACGCCTTCGGCGAGCAGCGGCTGCAGCCGCGCGGCGGCCTGCACGAACAGCGTCGCCTCGTCGGCGTCGCGCGTCGCGCGCACCGTCGACACGATCCCGCCGCCCTGCCGCGCGATTTCCTCGTAGCTGACGCCGGCCAGGCGCTGCGCGAACTCGTCCGCGCGCGTGCCGCCGTACACGAGGTGCGTGTGGCAATCGACGAGGCCCGGCGTCACCCACGCGCCGTGCAGATCCTCGCGCTGCCAGTGCGCATAGTCGTGCGGCAGCGCGGCGCTCGCGCCGAGCCAGACGATCGCGCCGGTTTCGTCGACGACGATCGCCGCATCGTCGATCGTCTCGTCGGGGTGGCCGTGCGGGCACAGCCTCAGGTGATGCCAGACAGTCGGTTTCATGCGTTCAGTTCGATTCGGCCACGTCGAGCGACACGGCCAGCAGCGCGCCGTCGCCGCGCACCGCGACGTCAAACGCACGCTGCGGCCCGTCGAGCCGCAGCGTGTCCAGTTCTTCCAGGGTATGGGTCGTGCCGTCGAGCTCGACCTGCACCGGGCCCGCCGCGCAGAACAACAGCACGGTGCCCGCGCGCGCGACGCGATGCGTGCCGGCGCGCCACGCGGCGACCGACCCGCGCGTGGTCGCGCGGCGCGTCATCAGGTTGAAATCGCGCGTGGGGCCATCGTGCAGCGTCGCGCCGATCGCCGTTTCGCCCGCGAAATCCGCGCGGGCGAGCGGCGCATCGAGCACGTGGCACGCGCCGTCCGCGGCCTCGAGCGTCATGCCGGCGCCGGACAGCAGCACTAGCGTGCGGTCGATGCCGTCGAAGCGCGAGAACGGCCCCGCCGCCGCGACGTCCGCGACGCTCACGCGCCATGCGAACGCGTCGAGCGCGGCGCCGGGCGGGAACGCGGCGATCTCGCGCGTCACGCCGCCGCCGTTCTTCCACGGCGACGCGACGAGATCCGCTGCGCGAATCATCGCGGCGGCCAGTGTCGCGGTCACCGGCGCCTGGTCGAGCGCCGTCATGCTCAGCGGCCGAGCATCGGCAGCTTCAGGCCGGCTTCGCGGGCCGTCTGCTGCGCGAGTTCGTAGCCGGCGTCCGCGTGGCGCATCACGCCCGTCGCCGGGTCGTTCAGCAGCACGCGGCCGAGGCGCTCGTGCGCTTCAGCGGTGCCGTCCGCGACGATCACGACGCCCGAGTGCTGCGAGAAGCCCATGCCGACGCCGCCACCGTGGTGCAGCGACACCCACGACGCGCCGCCTGCCGTGTTCAGCAGTGCGTTCAGCAGCGGCCAGTCGCTGACGGCATCCGAACCGTCCTTCATCGATTCCGTCTCGCGGTTCGGGCTCGCGACCGAACCCGTGTCGAGGTGATCGCGGCCGATCACGATCGGCGCCTTCAGTTCGCCGTTCCTGACCATCTCGTTGAACGCCTGGCCGAGGCGATAGCGATCCTTCACGCCGACCCAGCAGATCCGCGCCGGCAGGCCCTGGAACGCGATGCGTTCGCGCGCCATGTCGAGCCAGTTGTGCAGGTGCGGATCGTCGGGGATCAGCTCCTTCACCTTCTGGTCGGTCTTGTAGATGTCCTCCGGATCGCCGGACAGCGCGACCCAGCGGAACGGGCCCTTGCCTTCGCAGAACAGCGGGCGGATGTACGCCGGCACGAAGCCCGGGAAGTCGAACGCGTTCTCCACGCCCATTTCCAGCGCCATCTGGCGGATGTTGTTGCCGTAGTCGAGCGTCGCCGCGCCGCGCTCCTGCAGCGCCAGCATCGCGCGCACCTGCACCGCCATCGACTGCTTCGCGACCTTCACGATGCTCTGCGGATCGACCTTCTGCGCCTCGCGCCATTGCGCGACGGTCCAGCCCTGCGGCAGGTAGCCGTTGATCGGGTCGTGCGCGCTCGTCTGGTCGGTCACGCAGTCCGGCGTGATGCCGCGCGTGACGAGCTCCGCGAACACGTCGGCCGCGTTGCCGAGCAGGCCGATCGACACCGGCTTGCCCGTGCGCTTCGCTTCCTCGATCATGCCGAGCGCCTCGTCGAGCGTCGTCGCCTTCTTGTCGACGTAGCGCGTCTTCAGGCGGAAGTCGATGCGCGTCTCGTCGCATTCGACCGCGATCATCGAGAAGCCGGCCATCGTCGCCGCGAGCGGCTGCGCGCCGCCCATCCCGCCGAGGCCGCCCGTCAGGATCCAGCGGCCCGACGGATCGCCGTTGAAGTGCTGGTTCGCGACCGAGAAGAAGGTTTCGTAGGTGCCCTGCACGATGCCCTGGCTGCCGATGTAGATCCAGCTGCCGGCCGTCATCTGGCCGTACATCATCAGGCCCTTGCGGTCGAGCTCGTGGAAGTGATCCCAGTTCGCCCAGTGCGGCACGAGGTTCGAGTTCGCGAGCAGCACGCGCGGCGCATCCTTGTGCGTGCGGAACACGCCCACCGGCTTGCCCGACTGGATGAGCAGCGTCTCGTCCTCGTTCAGATCCTTCAGCGACGCGAGGATCTGGTCGTAGCACGCCCAGTTGCGCGCCGCGCGGCCGATGCCGCCGTACACGACGAGCGCATGCGGGTGCTCGGCGACTTCCGGATCCAGGTTGTTCTGGATCATCCGGTAGGCCGCTTCCGCGAGCCAGGTCTTGCAGGTCTTCTCGCTGCCGCGCGGCGCGCGGATCGTGCGCGTCGGGTCGAGGCGGGGATCGATTTGATTCGGATGGTTCATGACGACTGCTCCCGAAGGAAATGAAAATTCAACAGATTCAGAAATGCCCGGTGAAGCGATAGCGGCTGCCGGGATGCCAAAGATTCGCCACCGAGGCGACGACGCCCTGCGACCAGGTGCGCCGATGTAAAACCAGACACGGTTCGACGTCGTCCATCCGAAGCTGCGCGCGCCTCTCCGGCGCGGGTGCGGCCGCTTCGATCCGGTACTCGACGCGCTGCAGCGGGGCCGCGCGCATCAGGTACTGGTTCGGCGTCGTGTTCGTGAAATCCTGCCCGGCGTAATCCGGCGCGACCGCCGGATTCACCCATCGTTCTTCGAGCTGCACCGGCTCGTCGTTCTCGAAATGCAGCACCAGCGAGTGGAACAGCTTCGCGCGCACCGCCACCTGCATCTCGTCCGCCAGCGCGTCGTCGGCCTTGACCGTCGCGAGGCCGAGCACGCTGGCGTGATACGCATGCCCGCGCGCCGCGACTTCCTCCGAGATGCTGCGGATCGCCACCAGGGTCGACTCGTACTTCGGCCGCGCGACGAAGGTGCCCGCGCCCTGCACCCGCGTGATCACCTGCTCGGCCGTCAACTCGCGCAGCGCGCGGTTGACGGTCATGCGCGCGACCTTGAAGTCGCGGGCCAGCTCGTTCTCGGACGGCACCTGATGGCCCTCCGCCCACTCGCCGGCATGAATGCGAGCCAGGATGAAATCCTTGATCTCCTGGTAGACCGGTGCGCTCATCGCGTTACTGTTCCGATGCGAACGAGAACGGTGCGACCTTCGCGAACGCGCGCTCGCCGACCAGCTTGGCGATCACCGCGATGTCCGGCGCGAAGTAGTGGTCGAGCTCGTAGTGCGCGACCTTGCCGCGGATCGTTTCCATCACCGGCGCCAGCTTCGGGCTGGTGTGATACGGCGCGCGCAGGTCGACGCCCTGGGCGGCGGCCAGCAGTTCGATCGCGAGGATGTGCTTCGTGTTGTCCGCGATGTCGGCGAGCTTGCGCGCGGCGAACGTCGCCATCGACACGTGGTCTTCCTGGTTCGCCGAGGTCGGCAGCGAGTCGACCGACGCCGGGTGCGCGAGCGTCTTGTTTTCCGATGCCAGCGCGGCGGCCGTCACGTGCGCGATCATGAAGCCGGAGTTCACGCCGCCGTCCCTCACGAGGAACGGGGGCAGGCCCGACAGCGTCGCATCGATCAAGAGCGCGATGCGGCGTTCGGCCAGCGCGCCGATTTCCGATGCGGCGAGCGCGAGGTTGTCGGCCGCGAACGCGACGGGCTCGGCGTGGAAGTTGCCGCCCGACAGCACTTCGCCGGTGTCCGGGAAGATCAGCGGGTTGTCCGACACGGCGTTCGCTTCGACCAGCAGCACGTCGGCCGCGTGGCGCATCTGGTCCAGGCACGCGCCCATCACCTGCGGCTGGCAGCGCAGGCTGTACGGATCCTGCACCTTGTCGCAGTCGCGGTGCGACTGGTTGATCGGCGAGCCTTCGAGCAGGTCGCGGTACGACGCGGCCGCGTCGATCTGGCCTTGATGGCCGCGCAGTTCGTGAATGCGTGCGTCGAACGGCTTCACCGAGCCGGCTGCCGCGTCGACCGACAGCGCGCCCGCGACCAGCGCGGTGCGGTACAGGTCTTCGATCGCGAACATGTTGTCGAGCGCCAGCGCGGTCGATGCCTGCGTGCCGTTCAGCAGCGCGAGGCCTTCCTTCGCCTGCAGCGTCAGCGGCGCGAGGCCCGCGACGCGCAGGCCGTCGAGCGCGCTGGCACGCTCGCCGCGGATGAACACTTCGCCGACGCCGAGCAGCACCGCCGACATGTGCGCGAGCGGCGCCAGGTCGCCCGATGCGCCGACCGAGCCCTTCACCGGGATCAGCGGCAGCACGTCCGCGTTGTACAGCTTGATCAGCGCGTCCATCACTTCGCGGCGGATGCCCGAGTGGCCGCGGCCGAGGCTCGACAGCTTCAGCGCCATCAGCAGGCGCACCGACGAACGCGCCATCGGCTCGCCGACGCCGACCGCGTGCGACAGCACCAGGTTCTTCTGCAGCAGTTCGAGCTGGTCGTGCGGGATGTGCGTGCTGGCCAGGCGGCCGAAGCCCGTGTTGATGCCGTAGGCCGGCTCGCCCTTCGCGGCGATGTCGGCGACGGCCTTCGCGCCTGCGTCGATCTTCGCGAAGCTGGCCGGGTCGAGCGCGAGCTGCACGGATTCGCGTGCGATCTGGCGCAGTTGCGGGAGGGTCAGGTGGCCGGGGGTAAGCGTAATCATGTGAGCAATCCTGTCTAGACAAGTTCGTGATGGCTTGCAGTGTAGTGACCCGAACTTGTATAGACAAGTGCTTTTTCGCCGATTTCGACTCGGGAGTTTCCCTGATGCCCGGCGCGCCCCGCCGGCCCGCCGGTTGCGGGCCGCATCTCATCATTCGTTGCGGTTATTTTGCTTTGAGAAACAGACGTATCAACGCGCTCGCCACGGAGAGGCGCCATGGATGCCCGTCACGATTCACGAGCCAGCTCGCCCGCTGCACGCTCACGAAGATCCGGGCAAAGCAACGCGATCGCGATCGGCCGTTGCTGGATGTCGGCGCCGTTCTCGCACAGCGACGCGAGCGGCAAGGTGCCGGCTTCCCGGAGGACCGGCAAGACCGCGTGATTGCCCCTATCAAGGCGCGCTACGCGGCGCCGAACGATGCGCCGCTCGAATGAGCGGGCCGGCGCGCGGATGAACGGGAATTACGCGCGCGTCCACGCGACGCATGCCGCGTAGCCGGGCGCCGCGTCGAGCCAAGCGGCGTCGAACGCGGCCACGCCGGCCGCGGGCGCGGCGGGCGCGACGATTTCCACCGCCGGCGTCGCCGCGTCGCGCGGCGGCACCACCGCGAACGCCTGCAGCCCGCCGGCAATGCCGGTGCCGAGCGCCTTCAGCAGCGCTTCCTTCGCGGCCCAGACGCGCATGAACGCGTCCGCGCGCGCAGCATCCGGCCGAGCGTCGAGATAGGCGGCCTCACCGGGCGCGCACACCTCGCGCGACAGCGCGCGCCAGTCGATCGCACGGTCGGCGCGCTCGATGTCGACGCCGACCCGGCATGCGGCCGACCACGCGATCAGCGCATGATCGCCGGCATGCGACACGTTGAAATCGAGCGATGCGCGGTGCGCGGGATCGAGCGCGGGACGGCCGGCCTCGCCGACGGCGATCACGACGTCCCGCGGCGCAATGCCGAGCCGCGCACCGAGCACGTCGCGCAGCGCGATGCGCGTGCCGGCGCTGCGCACCGCGTCCTCCCGGCGCAGGAAGCGCGCCGCGCGCGCCCGTTCGGCGTCGCTCAGGCCCGCATAGGCGGGCGACGCGAGCGGCGCATCCCAGTCGAAATCGACGCGCACGACCCGCACGCCCGCGCGGCGCGCGGCCGGCGGCACGTCGATTGCATGCGCACGATAGGCACGCGGGGCGCGGAGCGCGTCGCTGGACGAACCGGAATCGGGAGAGCTGGACATCGACGCGTGGCCTGCGGGACGAAACGTCCGATGTTAATCGATCGTCGCGCGTTCGGGCGGAGCATCCCGCCGGTCACACGCCCGGCCGTTCAGCCGTTCGCGGCGACGCCGGACGGCACATGCCGCGCACGCGCGGCCGCGTGGTGCGCATGGACCGTGCCCGGCGCATCGGCCGGCAGCGCACCGTGCCGCAGCCAGTGCAGCGCGAGCGGCCACAGCGTGTCGGCGAAACGGCTGTGGAAGAACGCGAAGTGCCCGATCGCGTCGACGCCGATGTCGCGCGGCGCGATCCGCAGATGCGTGACGTCGCTGCCGGTGTAATAGCCGATCAACCGCTCGATCGCCGCGACGGTGCCGAACGCGTCGTCGTCGAGCCCGATCGCGAGCATCGGCGCGGTGAGCGCCGCGAAGCGCGCGGGCAGCTCGGCACGGCACGCGACGTGCCGCGCGTGCCGGCCGCACGCATAGACGTCCTCGAAACGCGGCCGCGACCGCGCCCACGACAACGCGACACCGCGCGGCGTGTCCTCCATCCAGCCGAGGCGCTTCGCCGGCACGTAGCCGCACACCGCCGCGAGCGCCGGCATCGCGACGTGCCACTTCCACCACATGCGCCGCCGCTCGGCCGGCAGGTAGTCGCGCCAGTATGCATACTGCGCGCCGACCGTCAGTACGTGCCGCACCTGCACGTTCGACGGCGCGAGCCCGAGCACGAAGCCGCCGATGCTGTGCGCGACGACGTCGAGCGGCTGGCCGGGAAACGCGTCGAGCGCGTAGCGCAGCGCGGCCTCGCAGTCGAGCCGCCCCCAGTCGAGCCAGTTCGCGCGCAGGTTCGCGAGCCGCGCGGGGCGCGAGCCGCCGATGCCGCGATAGTCGTACACCAGCACGTCGCGCCCCTGCGCGAACAGGCAGGCGGCAAAGCGGAAGTAGTAGTCGCAGCGCACCGACGTCGCGCAGTTCACGACCGTGACCGGCCGGCCCGGCGCGCCGCCGCGGTGCCGCCACACGTGGCCGTGCAGCGTGTAGCCATCCGCCGTGCGCAGCGTCACCGGTTCCGGCGGCCGCGCATCGGCCGCGCGCCCGTCGCGGCCTTCGCGTCGCGTGCCGGCCGCCTCCTTCGCATCCGTCATCGTGTCTCCTCGCAAGGGCCGGACTCGGGCCGGCCTCGATCAAACTTGACGCATTGCGCAAACTCGACCACGCTTGCGACTTCGTTCGCATGAATCCAACGCATGTCAACGCCTCTCGCCCGTCTCCCGTCGCTGGACCTCGTGCGCGGCTTCGTCGCCGTCGGCCGCCGCATGAGCATCACGCTCGCGGCCCAGGATCTGTACGTCACCCAATCCGCGGTCAGCCGCCAGGTGCATGCGCTCGAGGCGCATCTCGGCGTCGCGCTGCTGCAGCGCGGCTACCGCAGGATCGCGTTCACGCCGGAAGGCGAACGCCTGTTCCACATCGCCGACGCCGCGCTGCGCAGCCTGCAGGACACCGTCGGCACGCTCACCGCCGCGCGCGAGCGGCAGCCGGTCACGGTCACCGCGAGCATCGGCGTGACCGCGCTGTGGCTGCTGCCGCGGCTCGGCCAGCTGCAGGCGCGGCATCCGGAGATCGACCTGCGCGTCGCCGCGAACGACAAGGTACTCGATTTGCGCGCGGAAGGCATCGACCTCGGGATCCGCTACAGCCCCCGCGAACGCGCGCCGGCCGGCGCGCTGCACCTGTTCGACGAGACGGTGGTGCCGGTCGCGCACCCGGCGCATGCCGCGCGGCCGATCGCGGACGCCGACGCGCTCGCGAGCCACGTGCTGCTCGAATTCGACGGCCCGCCGCAAACACAGCTGCAATGGCGCGAGCACCTGCACGCGGCCGGGCTCGGCGATGCGCGCCCGAAAGGCGTGCTGCGCTTCAACCAGTACGACCAGGTGATCCAGGCCGCGCTCGCCGGCCAGGGCATCGCGCTCGGCCGCCTCGCGCTCGTCGCGCCGATGCTCGCGGACGGCCGGCTGACGCTGCTCGGCCCGCACGGGTGCGCGCCGCGGAACGGCTACGGCTACTGGCTGTTCCAGCGCGACGCGGCGCCGCGCCGCGAGGTGGCCGAGGTGCGTGACTGGATCCGCGCGCAAGCCGACGAATGCGCGGCCGTGATGCGTACGCTGGCCACCGCGCGCGACTAGCGCCCCTTCCCCCCGTCACCTGCCCTTCGGCAACGTCCCCAGTG
Organism: Burkholderia sp. SRS-46; assembly: GCF_004343775.1. Taxonomy (GTDB): domain Bacteria; phylum Pseudomonadota; class Gammaproteobacteria; order Burkholderiales; family Burkholderiaceae; genus Burkholderia. The sequence continues at coordinate 410,312 of NZ_PTXL01000008.1, forward strand.
CATCGAGCGCGCGCCGCCGCGCCGCGTCGTGATCGACGAGCGGCGCCGGATAGTCGGTGCCGAGCCGCACGCCGGCCGCCGCGAGCTGCACCGGCGAGGCGGCCCACGGCGCGTGGATCGCCGCGTCGTCGAGCCCCGCGAGTTCCGGCACCCAGCGCCGCACGTACGCGCCGTGCGGATCGAACTTGCGGCCCTGCAGCACGGGATTGAAGATGCGGAAGTACGGCGCGGCGTCCGCGCCGCAGCCGGCCACCCACTGCCAGTTCGCGGCGTTGTTCGCCGGATCGGCATCGACGAGCGTGTCCCAGAACCACGCCTCGCCCGCGCGCCAGTCGATCAGCAGGTGCTTGACGAGGAACGACGCGACGACCATCCGCACCCGGTTGTGCATCCAGCCGGTCGTCCACAGCTCGCGCATCCCGGCATCGACGAGCGGATAGCCGGTCAGGCCGCGCTGCCACGCGCGCAACGCGTCGGGATCGCTGCGCCACGGCATCGCGTCGAACTGCGCGCGGAAGTTCGCACGCTCGAGTGCCGGAAAGTGATACAGCAGCGCATGATTGAATTCGCGCCAGCCGAGTTCGCCGAGGAGCTTGTCGGCGCCGGCCGCGCATACGGCGCCGCCCGCCTGCGCGTGCCCGCGGGCCGCATGCCAGACCTGCCGCGGCGACAGGTTGCCGAAGCGCAGGTACGGCGACAGCCGGCTCGTCGCGGGCAGGTCGGGACGGTCGCGTGCGTCCGCATACGCGGCCAGCGACGACGACAGGAATGCATCGAGCTGCCGGTGCGCGCCCGCCTCGTCCGGCGCGGGCCATCCGGCGCGCAGGCCGCCGGCCCAATCCGGCGCATGCGGCAGCAGCGCCAGCGCATCGAGCGCGACCGCGCGCTCGCGCAGCGCGGCGGGCCACGGCAGGAACGCGATCCGTTCCGGCTCGGGCAGCGGTGCGGCGACCTCGCGGTCGCGGCGGGCCGCGCGCCAGTAGGCCGTGTACACCTGGAACGGCGTGCCTGACCCGGTCAGCACTTCCCACGGTTCGTTCAGCAGGCTGCCGTTGCTGCTGTCGACCGCGAGCCCGCGCGCTTTCAGCGTAGCCTTGAGCGCGGCGTCGGCATCACGCTGCGGCTGCGCGTAACGGCGACTCCAGTAAACGGCGGCCGCCCCGGTGTCGAGCGCGACGCGCTCGATCTCGCGCTGCGCGTCGCCGCTCAGCAGCAGCAGGCGGCCGCCGTGCCGCGCGAGCGCGGCGTCGAGCGCGCGCAGCGCGCCGTGCAGCCACCAGTTCGCCGCGCCGCCGAGCGGCCTGCCCGCGCCGTCGCCCGTGTCGCGCACGTATACGCACACGAGCGGGCGGCCCGACTGCACCGCGCGCGTCAGCGCGGGATGATCGGTGAGACGCAGATCGTCGCGAAACCAGACGATCGCGGGCGCAACGGATGGCACGGCGGACACGCACACCTCGACTCGGAAACCGGAACGTGACGCGTATTGTCGCGGGTGCGGCGCGCGGTGTCGATGCACGCCCCCCGGTGAAACGCCTTAGTCCGTTCCGACGATTTTTCGTCGCGCCCGTGCGCCTACGCTCGGTGTCGGGTGAGCCGCGCCTCACCCGCCGCGCGCGAGCGCGCCGGCGCACCCGATCCCCACTGCCTCCATCACGCCCATGACCAAAGCATCCAATCTCGTCACCTCGATCACCGTCGACATCGACGCGCCGGCGTCGCTCGTCTGGGAAGTGCTCACCGACTTCCCGCGCTATGCCGAATGGAACACGTTCTGCGTCGGTCTCGAAACGACCGGCCGGCTCGGCGACTTCGTCCACATGCAGGTGCGGATTCCGGGCACCGGCGACGTGATCCCCGTCAGCGAGACGCTCGTCGCCTACGAGCCCGAACGCCTGCTGTCGTGGGAGCAGCGCCCCACCGACGCCAACAAGGACGCCGCGCGCCGCGACCAGTACCTCGAGGCCGACGGCCCCGGGCGCTGCCGCTACTTCACGACCGACCAGTTCCTCGGCGTCAACGCGGACACGATCATGCGCAACCACGGCGCGTGGGTGCAGCGCGGCTTCGACCAGTGCGCGCGCGACGTGAAGGCGCGCGCGGAAGCGCTGCACGCGGCGCGCAGCCGCCGGCGCGCGTGAGCCGTTGAGCATGCCCCGCGCGAATCGCGCGGGGCGTGGGGCGCGCCCGTCAATCGAGCCGGAACGCCGCCTCGAAGCGCGCGGCGAACGCGTCGAAGTCCGCTTCCGGCAGATGGTTGATGCCGCCCGCGCGCTTGCGTCCGCCGCCGGTCGCGAAGCCACGGCAGAAATCGTCCGCGCCGAGCGGCCGGCCGTCGGGCACGCGCACGCTGACGACGAGCCCGCCGTCCGCGCGCGGCGACAGCACCGCGAGCGCGGCACCGGGCGCGTTGCGCATCCGCTCGTTCGCGAGCATGCCGGTCGCGCGCCGCGCCCACGCGTGATCGGGCATCAGGACCAGCGTCGCGCCCGGCACCTCGCGCAGCGGCGCGAGCGCGCACGCGCGCGCCATGTCGTCGCGATAGCCGTCGCGCAGCGCCGCGAACACCGGCGTGCCGCGCACGAAGTCGCGCGGATCGGTGCACGGCAGCATCGCGTCGGCGAGCGCCGCCGGATCGAAATGCAGATCGCCGACGCACTCGCCGTATGCGTTGTAGTTCAGGTAAAGCCCGAGCTCCGCGAGCAGGCCGCGCTCGGCCGCGTCGATCCCGTGTTCGCGCGCGAGCGCGCCGCCGAGCGCCGGCAGCTCGTCGCCGAACGCCGCGACGATCGCCCAGCGCACGTGCCGGCCGCCGAGGTAGCGGTTCACGAGCGCGCTCGTGCACACGTCCGCCGCCGTGTCGATATAGGCGTCGAATCGCGCATCGCCGGGCAGCGCGCCCGCGAAGTGATGGTCGAAATAGCGCACCGTCACGCCGTCGCGCAGCAGCCGCGCGCAGGCGTCGCGGTTCTGGTCGTGCGACACGTCGAGCACGGTGACGCGATCGCCCGCGCGCGCGTCGATCCGCTCGAGCAGCCGGATGTCGCGCTTCACGCCCGTCACGAGCGTGCCGTGCACGCCCTCCGCGAGCCGCAATTGCTGAAGTGCGCACAGGCCGTCCGCGTCGCCGTTGAACGCGAAGACGTGCTGCCCGCTGTCGTTGTCCTGCATGATCCGTTGCTCCATCTTCAAGGCATGTAATCGCCGCCGTTCGCGTCGAGCGTCGCGCCCGTCACCGCGTTCGCGTAATCGGACGCGAGAAACAGCGCGGCGCGCGCGCAGTCGTCGTCGGTCGGCAGCCGCGCGAGCGCGAGGTTCGATGCGATCGGCGCGATGATCTGCGCCTCCGGCACGCCGTACTCGGCAGCGGCCTGCCGGAAATACCCCTGCGTCGGCACGCCCCACATCCACCCCATGTGGATGCTGTTCGCGCGGATGCCGTGCACGCCAAGCTCCCGCGCCAGGTATTTTGCCGCAACCGCGAGCGCCCCCTTCGAAACAGCGTAGCCGGCTTCCCCTGCAAACGGCTTGCGGGTCGCCTGCGTGTTGATCATCACGATCGCGCCGCGCCGCTGCCGCTTCATGTGGGGCACGATCTCCTGCGTGAGCGCCATCGTGCCGAACACGTTGGTGTCGAACACGGCGCGCCAGCCGTCCAGGTCCGCCGCGTCGACCGGCTCCGGAAACGCGCCGTGCACGAACGCGCTGTTCACGAGCGCGTCGATCCGGCCGAAGCGCGCGATCGCCGCGTCGGCGAGCTGCCGGCATTGCGCGCGCTCGGTGATGTCGGTCGTCACCTTCAGCACGTCGCAGTCGACGCCGAGCGCGGCGATCCGCGCCGCGGCATCGTCGAGCTTCTCCGCCGTGCGCGCCGCGACCACCACGCCGCGCGCGCCCTCGCGCGCCGCCTCGACGGCGAGCTTCACGCCGAGCCCCGGCCCGATCCCGGAAATCACGACGATCTTGTCCTTCAGCAACATGGGTTGTCTCCTGGTTGTAGAGATGAAGCGGATTGCGTCAGCCGCCCTGCCGCAGATGACGCGCGCGATACGCGGCGAAATCGCGCACGAGCTGCGCATCGGTGAAGCCGAAGCGCGCGATCGAATAGTCATGCGCGGCGCGCTTGTCGCGGCCGTTGCGCACGAGCCATGCGTCGATCGCCGCGCGCCGGTCCGCATCGAGCGGCATCCGCGCGAACCGGTACACGGCTTGCGCCACGCCGAGCGGATCGGACACGGTGTCCTCGAAGCGCACGTCGAGAAAGCGCTCGGCCGGCAGCGCGTCGCGCGCGGCCATCGCGGCGCCGATCGCGCGCGCCATCCCCGCGTTCCATTGCGCGCCGACCACGCGCGGGTCCGGATCGTCCGCGTACATCTGCCACAGCGTGTGTGCCATGCTCGCCATCGACGGAATCGTCTGCGCCGGATCGCGGTGCGTGAGCACGACCTGCGCGCACGGAAACACGCGGCACAGCACGTCGAGCGCGTACAGGTGCTGCGGCGTCTTCAGCAGCCAGCGCTCGCCCGTCGCGACGCCGCGCCGCGCCTTCTGCCATTGCAGGAATTGCAGCATCCGCTTCAGGTACGTGTAGACCGGCGTGAGATCCTGCTTCGCGAGCCACGCGGTATAGCCCGGCACGTTCGCGTACGAATCCATCGCGCACACGAACGCGTGCTCCATCAGCATGAACTCCTCGTCGGCGAGCATCGCGTCGAGCGGATGGATCGACAGGATCTGCGGGATGCAGTCGATCATCTGCGCGACCTCGGCCTGCGCGCGCGCGATGCGCACGGCGGGCGCGGCCAGCGTCTCGCCGGCGAGCGGCGCCGGATAGCGCGTCTCCCACCACGCGGCCGAATGAAAGCGCGGATCGACGGCCAGCAGGCGCTGCAGCAGCGTCGTGCCCGTGCGCGGCAGGCCGACGATCACGAGCGGATCGTCGATCGCGATGTCGGCGATCTCCGGATGACGCCGGAAGTAATCCTCGACGACGAGCCGGTTCGCGAGCTGGCCGACGAGCTTCTCGCGCATCATCCGCGCGCCGCGCGCGGACAGGTTCGCGTCGTCGACGAGCGACGCGCACATCACGTCGAGCGCTTCGCGATACGGGCCGTCGCCGAACGCGGTGAGCCCCCGCGCGCGCGCGACGGCCTCGGCGATCAGCGCGTCGGCGTCGAGCAGCGTGCGCGCCATGTCGATCGATGCGTTCATGCGGCCTCCTTCAGCGCGGCGAGCTTGACCACGCGCGTGCGCGGATGCACGGGCTGCGCCGCGCCCACCCAACGCCAGCAGATCGTGCCGGTGCGATGCCCGGCCGTATCGAGCCAGTTCGCGCGGCCGGGCGCGGGGTTCGCGGCGGCGACCACCACCGTCACGCCGCCGCCGGCGTTCGGCTTCGCGCCGTGCTTGTTCACGCACACGTCGAAATACCGATAGTCGAGCGACTCCATCCAGTAGTTGTTCAGCTGCACGTTCCAGAAATCGCAGTCGGGCACGCGCTCGACGTCGATCACGAGCGCCTCGTCGTCGGCGAGCGACCAGCGCGAGTGGTAGTAGTAAATGTTCGGATCGCCGCCGACCGACTGGCACAGCGCCTGGTCCGCGGGCGGCAGCGCGTTGGTGTGCGGCCGGTAGCTCGCGGCCCAGTCGGCGAACAGCCGCGCCGTCTGCTCGACGAACTGCGCGGCGCGCGCGAGGCCGCCCTGCAGCGCGAGCGGATCGAGCGGCGCCGGGCGGCCCGCCGCGTCGAGGCGTTCGATCTTCAGTTGCGCGGGCGTTTCCGTGCGCCGGTCGAGGAAGGTCTGGCGCACCAGCAGCGCGTTGGTGCCGGGCTCCATGCGGACCCAGTTGCCCGCGCGCGGCGTGCCGCTCAGCACGATCTCGAAGCTGCCGTCCGGCGCGATCTCGAGCTGCTTCGCGTCGATAAAACCCGTCTGCAGCATCTTGCCGTCGGTCTCGTAGCCGCCCTTCTGCGTGCCGAAGCTCAGGTACGCGACGCTGCCGCGCCGCCCCGTCACGCGGTATGCGCAGCGGCCATCGAGCCGCGCGTACTGGTACAGGTTGTCGGGGTTGTCCGCGCCGATCTTCGCGGTCTCGTGCGACGGCGAGAAGAAGCCGGGCCACGCGCCGTCCGCGAATTCCACATGCATCTCGAGCGCGATGCGCATCAGCCGGCTCAGGTAGCGGAAGCCTTCCGCGCGGGTGAGCGGGTCGTCCGGCGCGTCGGCGCGCAGGATCTGCTGCCCGCTGCGTTTCAGGGTGTCGCAGAACGCGGCCCAGGCCTCGCCCGAAAGCAGCTGCGTGGCGCGTGTGTCGTCCGTCATGTGTCGTCTCCGCCAGTGGTCGAGCACCCACGTTAGCGCGCCGTCGCGGGGCGGCTCTTCGTCCGGGCGGACTAAGGAGAGATCCCCGCCATGCGCGGCGCGGCTTTAGTCCGGTCGGACGAAGAGCCGCCCCGCCCCCGCTCGCTACCGTTGGCGTCATGCACGAAACGCCGCACATGTCGCGCGGCGCCGGCATGAGACAAGGAGACGAACGATGTTGACCCACTTGGAGCGGCTGGAGGCCGAGAGCATCCACATCATGCGCGAGGTGGTCGCGGAGAGCGAGAACCCGGTGATGCTGTATTCGATCGGCAAGGACAGCTCGGTCATGCTGCATCTCGCGATGAAGGCGTTCCATCCCGCGAAGCCGCCCTTTCCGCTGCTGCACGTCGATACCACCTGGAAATTCCGCGAGATGATCGCGTTTCGCGACGCAACGGCCGAGCGCCTCGGCCTCGACCTGCGCGTGCACGTGAACCCCGACGGCGTCGCACAGGACATCAACCCGTTCACGCACGGCTCGGCCGTGCACACCGACGTGTGGAAGACCCAGGGGCTCAAGCAGGCGCTCGACTTCCACGGCTTCGACGCCGCGTTCGGCGGCGCGCGCCGCGACGAGGAGAAATCGCGCGCGAAGGAGCGCATCGTGTCGCTGCGCTCGGAGCAGCACCGCTGGGACCCGAAGCGGCAGCGCCCGGAACTCTGGTCGCTGTACAACGCGCGCAAGCGCAAGGGCGAAAGCCTGCGCGTGTTCCCGATCTCGAACTGGACCGAGCTCGACATCTGGCAATACATCCGGCTCAACGACATCCCGATCGTGCCGCTCTACTTCGCGAAGGAGCGCCCTGTCGTCGAACACGACGGCGCACTGATCATGGTGGACGACGCACGTTTTCCGCTGCGTGAAGGTGAAGTGCCGCAGCTGCGCAAGGTGCGCTTTCGCACGCTCGGCTGCTATCCGCTGACGGGCGCGATCGACAGCGACGCGACGTCGCTCGACGACATCCTGCGCGAGATGCGCGACACGCGCACGTCCGAGCGGCAAGGACGGCTGATCGACAGCGATTCGGCCGGTTCGATGGAGAAGAAGAAACAGGAGGGCTATTTCTGATGGCACACGCACTCACCGCGCGCGACGACATCGCGCATCCCGCCCCGGACACGCAGCAGAAGGACCTGCTGCGCTTCATCACCTGCGGCAGCGTCGACGACGGCAAGAGTACGCTGATCGGCCGCCTGCTGTACGAGTCGAACATGCTGTTCGACGACCAGCTGACGCAGCTCGAAGCCGATTCGAAAAAGCTCGGCACGCAAGGCGGCGAACTCGATTTCGCGCTGCTCGTCGACGGCCTGTCGGCCGAGCGCGAGCAAGGCATCACGATCGACGTCGCGTACCGCTTCTTCGCGACCGCGCGGCGCAAGTTCATCGTCGCCGACACGCCCGGCCACGAGCAGTACACGCGCAACATGATCACCGGCGCGTCGACCGCCGACCTCGCGGTGATCCTGGTCGACGCGCGCAAGGGCGTGCTCACGCAGACGCGCCGCCACAGCCACCTCGTCGCGCTGATCGGCATCAAGCGTGTCGTGCTCGCGATCAACAAGATGGATCTGGTCGACTACGACCGCGCGGTGTTCGAACGCATCGACGCCGACTACCGCGCGTTCGCCGCCGAACTCGGCCTGGCCGACATCGTCAGCATCCCGCTGTCCGCGCTGCGCGGCGACAACGTGATCGCGGCGGGCGCGCGGATGCCGTGGTACGACGGCCCGACGCTGATGCAGCATCTCGACGACCTGCCGCTCGCCGCGCGCGTCACGCGCGACGAACCGTTCCGGTTGCCCGTGCAGTGGGTCAACCGTCCGCACCTGAACTTCCGCGGCTACGCGGGCAGCATCGCATCGGGCGAGATCCGCGTGGGCGAGCGCGTGCGCGTGCTGCCGTCCGGCAAGGAAAGCCGGGTCGCGACGGTGATCACGCAAAGCGGCGAAAGCGACGTCGCGCGCGCGGGCGACGCGGTGACGCTCACGCTCGCCGACGAGATCGACATCAGCCGCGGCGACATGATCGCGCGCGCCGACGCGCCGCCCGAGGTCGCCGACCAGTTCGAGGCGACGCTCGTGTGGATGCACGACGAACCGCTGCTGCCGGGCCGGCCGTATCTCGTGAAGCTCGGCACGCAGACGGTCGGCGCGACCTGCGCGACGCCGAAGTACAAGGTCGACGTGAACACGCGCGAGCATCTCGCCGCGCGCACGCTCGCGCTGAACGAAATCGGCGTGTGCAACCTGAGCCTCGACCGGCCGGTCGCGTTCGACCCGTACGCGCGGAACCGCCATACGGGCGGCTTCATCGTGATCGACCGCTTCACCAACGACACGGTCGGCGCGGGGATGCTGCACTTCGCGCTGCGCCGCGCGCACAACGTGCACTGGCAGGCGGTCGACGTCGACCGGGCCGCGCGCGCCGCGCAGAAGCGCCAGACGCCGCGCATCGTGTGGCTGACCGGGTTGTCCGGCGCGGGCAAGTCGACGATCGCGAACCTCGTCGAGCAGCGGCTGCACGCGCTCGGCCGGCACACCTACCTGCTCGACGGCGACAACGTGCGGCACGGGCTGAACCGCGACCTCGGCTTCACCGAAGCCGACCGCGTCGAGAACATCCGGCGCGTCGCGGAGGTCGCGCGGCTGATGGTCGATGCGGGGCTGATCGCGCTCGTGTCGTTCATCTCGCCGTTCCGCGCGGAGCGCGACATGGCGCGCGCGCTCGTCGGGCCCGGAGAGTTCGTCGAGGTGTTCGTCGACACGCCGCTCGCGGTGGCCGAGGAACGCGACCCGAAGGGGCTCTACCGGAAAGCGCGGCGCGGCGAGCTGAAGCACTTCACCGGCATCGATTCGCCATACGAAGCACCCGAGCGGCCGGAGCTGCGCATCGACACGCTCGCCGAGACGCCGGACCAGGCAGCGGCGCGCATCGTCGCGTACCTGCTGCGCGAGCACGACGCCTAGCCGCGACGCGCGAACGCCTGGCCCGCGCCGCCTACTCCGTTCGGATGACGCGGGCCGCCGGCGGATCCGTATGCTCGACCGGGCCCCCTCATTCCGATCAAGGAGACTGCGAGCATGCGGACCGCCGTTCCGTCCGACGCCCACCCCGGCACCGCCGCGCCCGACTGCTTCGACGACGCGGCGTGGTCGGCGCGCGACCTCGGCGCGTGGCTCGCCCTCGTGTATCGCGGGCCGACCGAGGCGACGCCGTGGGCCGGCTTTCTCGAGGCGATCCGCGCGCAGCTCGACGCGAGCTTCACGACGCTCGTGCTGCGCAGCCCGGGCAGCGCGCGGCGCGGCCTGATCATCAACGCGTCCGCGCACGGCCCGCTGCTGCCGGGCGAGCCGTCGTACAGCGAGCAGTTCTATGCGCTGTGCCCGTTCCTCGACCAGCCCGCCGGCGAAGTGTTCACCGCCGACGCGCTGTTCGGCGATGCCGCGTGGCGCGCGCACGATTTCTACCGCGCGTACCTGCAGCCGCTCGACCTGCGCTACGTGCTCGGCGCGAACCTGCGCGGCGAGCACGGCGTCGAATGCGCGTTCTTCGTGAGCCGCGCGCATCGCGGCCGCGATTTCGACACGGCCGAACGCGCGCGGGTCGCGGTGCTGCTGCCGCACCTGCAGCGCGCGGTCGAGCTGCACGCGGCGCTCGACGTGCTCGACGCGGAGCGCGCGCTGTATGCGGGCACGATCGACCGGCTCGACGTCGGCACCGCGATCGTCGACGAGGACGGCCGCGTGCTGAAGCGCAACCGCATCGCGGAGCGCCTGTTCGAGCGGCAGGACGGCCTGTGCCTGCGCCAGGAGCGGCTGCACGCGTCGTGCCCGCTCGACGAGCGCCGGCTGCAGAAGGCGCTCCAGGCCGCGCTCGAGCACTACCGCGCGGGCGCGCTCGGCCGCATCGAGGCCACCACGCTGGCGCGCAGCGGCGGCGCGATGCCGCTCAACGTGCTGCTGCGGCCGCTCGCGCCCTATCGCGGCGCCGACGACCGGCGGCACCGGCCAGCCGTCGCGGTGTTCGTGCGCGACCCGACCTCGTCGCCGCAGACCTCGCGCGACATGCTGCACAAGCTGTTCCGCCTCACGCCGATGGAGACCGAGATCGCGCTGCTGCTGGTCGACGGCCTCACGCTCGACGAAGCCGCCGCCGCGACCGGCATCACGAAGAACACCGCGCGCGCGCACCTGCGCGGGATCTTCGCGAAGACGGGGGCGACGCGCCAGGCCGTGCTCGTGAAGACGCTGCTCAACAGCGTGGTGTCGATGGCCTGACGCGCGCGGCCCGGCGGTTGACGCTTTGCCGCCGAGATGTCATACGTCACAAGACATTAAATCCACCGCCTTTGGCCCATCAACCCGCGCTGACATCAGGAAAATCACGGATTCCCGGGTAAACCCGTGACCCGGAGCTCCGCGTCGAAGCGTAACATGTCATACGACGACATACTACTTAGGACGCACTCGGCGCCCGAACCGCCTGCCGCATCCCGACCGGAGACACCCTTGACCACGCCCTCGCCCGCCCTGGCCGGCCGCGACCCGCTCGCGTCCGCCGTCTCGAAAGTGAAATGGCACGTGCTGCCGCTCGTGCTGATCATGTTCATCGCCAACTACATCGACCGCGTGAACGTCGGCTTCGTCGACCGCCACCTGGAAGCGTCGATCGGCATCGGCGCCGCCGCCTACGGGCTCGGCGCGGGGCTGTTCTTCGTCGGCTACGCGCTGTTCGAAGTGCCGTCCAACCTGCTGATGCAGCGCTACGGCGCGCGCGTCTGGCTCGCGCGCATCATGGCGACGTGGGGCATCGTCGCGGCCGCGATGGCATTCGTGTGGAACGACACGTCGTTCTACGTGCTGCGCTTCCTGCTCGGCGCGGCCGAGGCCGGCTTCTTCCCCGGCGTCGTGCTGTACCTGTCGCAATGGCTGCCGCCGCAGGCGCGCGGCAAGGCGATGGCGATCTTCCTCGGCGGCTCCGCGTTCGCGTCGGTGCTGTCGGGCCCGGTGACGGGCGCGCTGCTGTCGATCCACGGTTTCGGGCTGCAGGGCTGGCAGTGGATGTTCCTGATCGAAGGCCTGTTCTCGGTCGCGCTGTGCGGCGCGAGCTGGCTGCTGCTGAAATCGCACATCCGCGACGCGACGTGGCTCACGGCCGACGAGCGCGCGGCGCTCGAACGCGCGCTCGACGACGAGCGGGCGGCCCGCGACGTGCGTTCGCACGCGCACGCGCCGCGCTTCGCGCTGCTCAGGGATCCGCAGATCGCGCTGTTCTGCTTCCTGTATTTCTCGATCCAGCTGACGATCTACGCGGCGACCTTCTGGCTGCCGACGATCATCCGCAAGATGGGCGGCCTCACCGATTTCCAGGTCGGGCTCTACAACACGATTCCGTGGATGATCGCGATCGGCGCGATGTACGGCTTCGCGGTGCTGTCGTCGAAATGGAAGCATCCGCAGCGCTGGCTCGCGTTCGCGCTCGTGCTCGCCGCGTGCGGGCTGTTCGCGTCGACGTCGCACGACCCCGTCTGGTCGTTCGCGTCGATCTGCTTCGCGGCGCTCGGCTTCAAGGCCGCGTCGTCGCTGTTCTGGCCGATCCCGCAGGGCTACCTCGACACGCGCGTCGCCGCGGCCGTGATCGCGCTGATCAACTCGGTCGGCAACCTCGGCGGCTTCGTCGCGCCGACGGCATTCGGCTATCTGAAGCAACATACGGGTTCGATCACGGGCGGGCTGTACGCGCTCGCGATCGCTTCCCTCGTCGCCGCGCTCGCCGCGCTGTTCGCCCGCACGCACCGGCGCAGCGATCCGCCGCGCGGCAAGCCGGCCGACGAGCCCTTCACGTCTTCCCCGCTGCTGCGCCATGCCGAACACTGATCGCCGCCTGACCGTCATCGTCTCCAACGCCGCCGACGGCAACCTCGCCACCTTCTCGCTCGACGCAGGCGGCCAGCTCGCCCCGCTCACCCGCCATCCGGCCGGCGACGTCGTGATGCCGCTCGCGCGCCCGGCCGACGGCACGCAACTGTACGCGGCGACGCGCGGCGAACGGCCGGCGCTCGTCACGTTCGACGTCGCGCCACGCACCGGCGCGCTGGCCCGTGTCGCGTCGGCCGCGATCGACGCGAGCCTCGCGTACCTGACGCTCGACGGCAGCGGCCGCTGGCTGCTCGGCGCGTCGTACGGCGGCCATTCGCTGAGCGTGTACGAGGCCGCGCGCGTGCGCGCCGGCGACGGCGTGCCGCTGCAGGTGATCGGCGGGATCCCGAACGCGCATGCGGTGATCGTGTCGCCCGACGACCGTTTCGCATACGTGAGCTCGCTCGGCTCCGATCGCATCTTCTGCTTCGAACTGGTCCACGACATGCGCGGGATCCGCGCGGTCGAGCATGGCGAAGCCCGCGTCGAACGCGGCTTCGGGCCGCGCCACCTGCGCCTGACGCGCGACGGCCGCACGCTCGTCGCGGTCGGCGAATTCGAGGCGCGGCTCGCGGTGTTCGCGCGCGATCCCGACAGCGGCCGGCTCGACGACGCGCGCACCACGCCCCGCCCGGCCGCGCTCGCGACGCTCGCGGCGGGCCATGCGCGACCGCCCGCGCCGGCCGAGCCGGCCGTGTGGGCGGCCGACCTGCAGCTCACCCCCGACGCGCGCTTCGCGTACGTGTCGGAGCGCACCACCAGCCAGCTCGTCTGCTACCGCCGCCACGCGGACGGCACGTTCGCCTTTGCGCATGCGACGGCGACCGAGACGCAGCCGCGCGGCTTCGCGATCGATCCGTCGGGGCGGTTTCTCGTCGCGTGCGGCGAGCAGTCGGAATACGTATCGGTGCATGCGATCGCGCCCGACGACGGCGCGCTGTCGCTGCGCGCGCGCGTGAGCGGCGGGCGCGGCGCGAACTGGGTCGAGATCGTGTGAGGCGATGCGGCCGACAAAGCCGCCAGCAACGCGGCGCATGCGCGCCGCCTGCCGCTCAGCGCCGTTCGCTCGGCGCCACGCCGGTCCAGCGCTTGAATGCGCGCGTGAAATTCGCGCGATCCGTATAGCCGACCCGCGCCGCGATCTCGTCGACCGGCAGGCGCGTACCTTCGAGCAGGCGCAGCGCGTCGCGCAGGCGGATCTCGTCGAGCAGCGCCGAGTAGGTCGCGCCGTATTCCGCCAGCTTGCGCTTCAGCGTGCGTGCCGACACGTGCAGTTCGCGCGCGACGTCGTCGACCGACGGATAGCCGTGCGCGCCGCAGATCAGCAGGTTGCGCACCCGCTCGACGACGCTCTCCGCATAGCCGAGCCGGGCGAGCTCGGCCTCGCACTGCTGGACGATCATCTGCGCGGTCTGCGCGTTCGCGGTGCCGATCGGCTCGTCGAGCAGCGCGGCGTCGCAGCGGATCCGGTTCGCGCTCGCGCCGAAGTGGCAGCGCGGCAGCCGCGCGCGATACGCGTCGAACCACGGCGGCTCGGGCCATTCGAAATGCAGCTCGGCGCGCGACTTGAGCGTGCGCCCTGGCGCCGGCTCCAGCAGCGAGTTGAACAGGATCGCCGTCTCGACCAGGAAGTTCTCGACCGCGAACTGCCGCAGCCGGCCGAGCGGAAACGCTTCGAGCACGTCGATCTGCGCGGTGCCGTCGAACTGCGCGAGGCGCACCGAGAAGAACGGCACGCGGGTCGGCAGGTAGCGGATGCCGAGCTGGATCGCCTCGCCGAGCGTCGCGCAGCTCATCAGCCCGAAACCGATCAGCCCCGATTTCGTCAGGCTGCTGCGCAGGCCGATCTCGATCGCGATCGACGGATCGTCGGTGGCGTCGAGCAGGTTGAACACGATCGCCGCCTGCTGCAGCGGCGTGATCCGCGCGTCCGGCTGCGCGAGCCGCTCGCGCGCGATGCCCGAGCCGGCCAGGATCCGCCCCGCGTCGATCCCGCGCTCCTCGGCCAGCATCAACATGAACAACGCATACGCGGACGACACCGTCGCCTTGTTCAGCTGGCGCGCGGCGTCCGGGGCTGACAGGGCCATGCGGCGACTCCGGGACGATTTGTGCGGATTGTAGCGACCGCTGGCCCGGGAAGACACATGGGCGCGACTCTAGACGCTCTCGACGCTCTCGACGCTCTGGTCGCAATGACCCGAAATGACACCACCCTTGGCACCGGCGGCCCTCGCCCCGCGCCCGCCGCGCGCCTATCCTTGTCGCATCGGCATTGCGCCCCACTGCCCCACTCTTTCGCAGGAACCCCGGTCGATGAGCCAGCCCGCCCGTGTCACCTTCCGCAACGACGCGGAGAAAGTCGCCTACGTACGCCGCGAGGTCAACGCGGCGAGCGACGCGATCCGCGCGCGCTTTCCGCTGCTCGACCGCCAGAACCTCGTCGGCGGGGGCGTGATGGCCGCGAGCGTGGCCGCGATGCTCGCGATCGCGTGGCTATACGCGCGCGGCACGCTCGCGTGGTACGTCGCGCTGCCGCTCGCCGCGTTCGCGACGTCGCTGATCCACGAGCTCGAGCACGACCTGATCCACCTGATGTACTTCAAGAAGACGCCGTGGGCGTACCACCTGATGATGGCGCTGTGCTGGCTCGCGCGGCCCGGCACGATCAACCCGTGGACGCGGCGGCGCATGCACCTGCATCACCACAAGGTGTCGGGCGGCGAATCGGATCTCGAGGAGTTCGGCATCACCAACGGCGAGCGCTGGGGCATGAAGCGCCTGCTGATGCTCGCCGACGGGATGCTCGCGGTCGTGCTGCGCCCGGCCGCGATGCGCCGCAAGGTGACGCAGTACGTCGCCGCGCAGCCCGTGCAGGACGCGGCCGAACGCGCGCAGCTGCGCGTCGAGCAGGTGTCGTCGTACATGCCGGTCGGGCACCTGTACTACGCGCTGTGGCATGCGTTCATCGTCTACCACGCCGGCCTGTTCGCGCTGCACGCGTTCGGCTGCGCGGTCGCGGTGCCGGCCGTCGTCACGCGCGCGATGCAGGGGGTCGATTTCCTCGCGGTGGTCTGGCTCGGGCCGAACTTCGTGCGCAGCTTCTGCATCAATTTCGTCAGCTCGAACATGCACTACTTCGGCGACATCGACTCGCGCAACGTGATCCAGCAGACCCAGGTGCTCAACCCGTGGTGGATGCTGCCGTTCCAGCTGTTCTGCTTCAACTTCGGCAGCACGCACGCGATCCACCATTTCGTGGTGCGCGACCCTTTCTATATCCGCCAGCTCACCGCGAAAACCGCGCATGCGGCGCTGCGCGAAGCCGGCGTGCGCTTCAACGACGTCGGCACGTTCGCGCGCGCGAACCGCTGGGGGCCGTATCGCCCGGGAAACGGCGCCCGGGCCGAGTTGTAACAGAAACCGTAACCAGCGGTAATCCTTTCCTGTTCAAGCGATACCTGAAGCATGCCGCGCGACGCACCAGCGCCGCGCGGCATCGCGCGTTTGCCCGCCTATTCCTCTGCACTTACGTGCTGTTACGCGGTATACATCTCGTTACCTTCGCAAAAATCCCGCTCGGTTAAAGTCGGCTTCCAATTGATTTAAATCATCAGATTTAATAATCGATTGGTCTAATTAATAACAACATTGCTCTCTCCATCAGCCCGGCGCGCGGCGAATGTGTGCGACGGCGGAGAGTTGGCGGCGTCCAAAGCCGCCACGCGTTCGGCTCTGCTGGTGACACGGCAGGCCCGTCGAACGTCGCTTGTTGAATCCCTTGATTGCAGCTCCGAATGCCCCAGCGCGCGGTCTCGCCGCGCGCACAGGTTCGTTGCGGCGTTGTGTCGGGGGGGTGCCGCCGGTTGCCGCGCAACCGTCACTCGAATCTCTGAACAAGGAACAATCCGATGCGAAGTATCGCCCCGCTAGCCCTCTCCCTGATCCTCCCCGCCATGCTTGCCGCCTGTGGCGGCGACGACGGCGGCACCCAATCCGCCAGCGCCCTGAAGTGGAACGGCGGCTGGGGCAGCTGGAGCGGCCGTACCGGCTCGACCTCCGGTTCGACTTCGGGCACGACCTCCGGCTCCACGTCGGGCACGACCTCCGGTTCGACGTCGGGCACGACTTCCGGCACGACGTCGGGTTCGACCTCCGGCACGACCTCCGGCACGACTTCCGGCACGACGTCGGGTTCGACCTCCGGCACCACCACGACCGCGTCGGGCGGCCCCGGCTTCGCGGTGTCCGCCCCGTGGATGACGTTCTACGGCGACTCGTCGGGCATCGACCTGAACCGCGCGGCCAGCACGTACCGCATCATGGACCTCGACCTCGATCCGGGCGCCGGCAACTTCACGGCCGCCCAGGTCGCGACGCTGAAGAACAACGGCCAGAACAAGGTACTCAGCTACCTGAACCTCGGCTCGTGTGAACACTGGCGCGACTACTGGAACACCGCGCCGAGCGGCTTCGTGTCGTGCGGCGCGAACAAGGCCGCGCAGGCCGGTTCGTACCAGGGCTATTCGGACGAGACGTGGATGAACGTCGGCAATGCCGACTATCAGAACCTGATCGTCAACTACGTCGCACCGCGCCTCGTCGCGCAGGGCGCCGACGGCTTCTACCTCGACAACCTCGAAATCGTCGAGCACGGCACGTCGACCACCAACGGCCCGTGCGACGCCGCCTGCAGCCAGGGTGGCCTCGACCTCGTGCGCAAGCTGCGCCAGAAGTACCCGAACCTGCTGATCGTGATGCAGAACGCGACCAGCAACGTCACGCGCCTCGGCACGACCGGCGGCGTGAAGTTCGCGAGCCTGCTCGACGGCGTCGCGCACGAAGAGGTGTACAAGCCGAGCTACGACCAGGGCGCCGAGCAGGAACTGCTGAACTGGAAGAGCATGAACCTCGCGCCGGGCGGCCATCCGTTCTGGATCGCGACGGTCGACTACGTCGGCTCGTGCACCAACACCGCCGACGCGTCGAGCGCGTACAGCTCGGCCCGCGCGAAAGGCTTCTCGCCGTACGTGTCGGATGCGAGCGCCGGCCAGGGCACGGTCTGCTACTGGGGCTTCTGATCGCCCACCCCGCGTCGCGCGCCCCGTGCGCGTGACGCGCCGGAGGCCGGGCGCAGCGCCAGCCTCCGGTGCCCAACCTTCACGCGGCGCCCAGTCGGGCGCCACTCGTCCGCCGGGCCCGCACCTGCCGCCCGGCCCCGACGCCTGACCCTGCGCGCCGTGATGCGACACGTGTCGCGGCCGCGCCATCGCCGTCGGTGCCATCCCGGTTGCCACGCAACCTGAAGAACCTGACCAGGAACATCCCGATGCGCAGCATTGCTCCGTTAGCCCTTTCCCTGCTCGTCCCCGTGATGCTTGCCGCCTGTGGCGGCGACGGCGGCGGCGACCAGTCCGCGTCGACGCTGAACAGCAAGACCGGCACGACGACCTCGACCACCGGCACCACCGCCACGCCCGCGGGCACGACGGCCACCCCGACGTCGACCACGCCGTCGACCACCACGCCCTCCACCAGCCCGGCCACGACCCCGAGCACGACCGCGACGAGCGGCCCCGGCTTCCCGGTGGCCGCCCCGTGGATGACGTACTACGGCCCCGCGTCGAGCATCGACCTGAACCGCGCCGCGACCACCTTCCGCGTCATGGACATCGACCTCGATCCGGGCACCGGCAACTTCACGGCCGCGAACGTCGCGACGCTGAAGAACAACGGCCAGAACAAGGTGCTCAGCTACCTGAACCTCGGCTCGTGCGAACACTGGCGCAGCTACTGGAGCAGCGTGCCGAGCGGCTTCGTGTCGTGCAGCGCGAACACCGCCGCGCAGGCCGGCGCGTACCAGGGCTATTCGGACGAGACGTGGATGAACGTCGGCAACGCCGACTACCAGAACCTGATCCTGAACTACGTCGTGCCGCGCCTCGTCGCGCAAGGCGCGGACGGCTTCTACCTCGACAACCTCGAGATCGTCGAGCACGGCACGTCGACCACCAACGGCCCGTGCGATGCCGCCTGCAGCCAGGGCGGCCTCGACCTCGTGCGCAAGATCCGCGAGAAGTACCCGAACCTGCTGATCGTGATGCAGAACGCGACCGGCGATGTCACGCGCAACGGTACGACCGGCGGCGTGAAATACGCGAGCCTGCTCGACGGCGTCGCGCACGAAGAGGTGTACAAGCCGAGCTACGACCAGGGCGCCGAGCAGGAACTGCTGAACTGGAAGAGCATGAACCTCGCGCCGGGCGGCCATCCGTTCTGGATCGCGACGGTCGACTACGTCGGCTCGTGCACCAACACCGCCGACGCGTCGAGCGCGTACACGTCGAGCCGTTCGCACGGCTTCTCGCCGTACGCGTCGGACGCGAGCGCCGGCCAGGGCACGGTCTGCTACTGGGGCCTCTGATCCCCGTCATGCGTCGCGCGTGCAACACGCGCGATGCGCGCGACGCGCCGGCGGCCGGGCGCCCTGCCCGCCGCCGGCATCATGCGACCTAACGCAAACGTGACGCGGCGCCCACCCGGGCGCCGCGCGCACGCTACGAACGCGCGCGCTTGTCGCCGCTCCCGACGACCGGCGTCAGCAGTTGGCGCACCAGCCCCTGCGCGACGCTCGTCGCCGCATCGCGGCTCCATCCCGTGCGGCTCGCGGTGCCGCTCCACACCACCGCGCCGGTGCGCAGGTCGATGATCTGCAGCGCGATGCCGATCGCCGGCTCGCCGTCGACCCCGACCTTGTAGCGCCACTCGTTCACCGCACCCGTCAGGCCGTAGCGCAGATGGTTGTCGGCCGCCCACTTCTTCGCCTTGCCCATGTCCGTGCCGGTCCAGTCGACGAACATCCCGTCGTCGCCCGGCGTACGGTACTCGCGCACGTCGGTGTAGCCCTGCGCGCGCAGGAAGCCCGCGGCGATCGACGCGGCGCGCTGCCCGGCATTCGCGGTCTCGGTGTTGTTCTCGATCGGCAGCACGGCCCAGCCGGTGTTCGCCATCCGCAGGTCGCTGTTGCCGCCGTTCGCCTCGAATGGCGAAACGGGCCCGCTGTCCATCTGCGCGCAGCCGGCGAGCAGCGCACTCGCCGCCGCCAGCGCCACGCACCAGCGGCGGGCGGTCCATCCGTGCCGCGCTGGCTTGCCAGCCACGTGCGGCGATGCGCTCTGTTTCATTTCGCTCTCCTTGATTGCCGGGTCAATACATCCAGCGATAGCGGATCCCGACTTCGGTTACGGGCGTCGAATGGTTCGACGACGCGCTGGCATGGGTGATGTAGAGGCCGAGCTGGTCGCCGCCGAACACGCTGCCGACGGCGCCCGCCGTCACGCGCTCGCCCCACTTCGCGTGCGAGTCGTACAGCGGGCCGACCTCGAGAAAGGGCCGCCAGCGACGCGAATAGCCGTCGAGCAGCCCGTTGCCGAACCCGCCGAGCACCGCGATCTGCGTGAACGTGCGCGGCACGAACAGCGGCGACGTCAGCGGCGTGCCGTTCGGCGTCATCTGCTGCAGCAGCGAGCCCGGCGTGCCGTTCGCGGTGTACTCGCCGTGCGTGACCGCGACCCGCACCGTGAAATCCGGATACGCGATGCGCAGCTTGTAGCCGGCGTCCGCGGTGATCAGCGTGCCGTGCCCGAGGTACGAGCGGTCCTGCCCGTAGAAGCGCGCGTATTCGACGCGCGCCCGCGTGAAGATGTGCAGGTCGGGCTGGAACGAGACCGCGGCCGCGACGTTGTCCTTCATGCCGCCGACTTGCAGCTGCGCGGATTCCGTCGCTTCCTGGTTGCGCCCGACCGACCACGTGAAGCTCAGCGGCCGCCCCTCGAACAGCGCGCCTTCGACGCGCACCGTCGTGAACGCGCGCAACGCGTCGCGGCGGCCGAGCACGAGCGCCTCGCGGCTGACCGTGCCGTAGTGGCGCAGCACCGCCTCGAAGTTGCGATCCTTGCCGGGCACGCCGGGCAGCGAGTCGTTGCCGTGCTGCGCGCGATCGACGTAGCGGAACGCGAACGCGAGCGTCGGCGTGATGCGCACGCCCGCGCCGATGCTGGTCTCGTAGAACAGCAGCGGCCCGGTGTGCACGTAGCGGAAGCCCGGCGCGACCGCCTGCGCGGTCGGCAGCACCGCGTCGACGTAGGTCGCGTGCATCGCGTCGTTGTCCGGCAGCAGGTTCTGCGCCTGCGCGGCGTCCTGCTGCGCGGCTTCGACGCGGCCCGCGCGCTGCTCGGCGGCGATCTTCGTCGCGCTCGGCATCGGGTCGGCCGGATCGTCGAGCATCTGCGTCAGCTGCGCCGGGTTGTCGTCCGCGAGCGCGAGCGCCGCGTTCGCATACGACGGCTGCGACAGGCGCTCGGTGTAGTGCCACGCGAGCCAGTCGCGCTCGAAGTCGTACGCGTCGTGCGACTGGCTCCACGCGAGCATCGCCTCGCGCGCGACCGCCGACGTGTGTTCGCTGCGGCGCGTCAGCCCCTGCGCGGCCGCCGGCGGCAGCATCGACAGGTCACCGAGATCGGTCGCCGCCTTCGACGCCGGCGCGGCGTTCGCCTGCGCGTCCCTGCGCAGCAGCTCGATCAGCAGCCGCTTCGACGCATCGCCGCCCGCGAAGCGGTCGGTGAGCGCGATGAAGCGCACCCGCGCCATGTCGTATTCGTCCGGCGTCATCTGCTGCGGCCGGCGCTGGTCGATGCGTTCGCGGTGCAGCTTCTTCCACGCGGTGCGGCGGATCTGCCACGCTTCCTCGGTCTGGCCGTCGAGCTCGAGCGCGTCGGCCACCGTCAGCCGCCACAGCACGTCGTCGCGATGCGACGGCAGGTTCAGCCGCAGGAAGTGCAAGGCGGCGCGCGCGTCGCCGAGCCGCAGGTAGGCGGCCGCATACGCGGCCGTGAGCGGCGTGTCGCCGGTCGCGCGCGAGCGGTAGGTGCGCAGCGCGGTGCGCAGTTCCGCGTCGGTGCCCGAGTCGTTCAGCAGCCAGATCAGCGCGACCTGCGCCTTCGCGTCGTCGGGCCGGCTGCGCAGCACCGCGCGCACGTCGTCGACGGCCCGCTTGGGCTCGCCGACGAGCCGCCAGTATTGCGAGCGCGCCATCAGGTATTCGGGATCGCGCTCGGCGGCGGCGGCCTGCGCGGGCGTCAGCGAATTCAGCAGCGTCGCGATGCGCTCGTACGCACGGGCGCGCGTGTAGTAGTACACCGCGCGCCGCAGGTCGCGCAGCTCGCCGGTGCGGCGGTATGCATATTCGGCGACGCGGCCCGCGTCGAGCGGCTGATCGTCGAGCGCATCGATCATCTGCTCGAGGTCGCTCGGCGTTTCGTGGCCGCCCTTCAGCAGGTGCCGGGAGCCTTCAACCACGACGTCGGGCCTGCCGGCGAGCTTGCCGAGCGTCGCGTACAGCCGCCAGTATGCGTCGGCGTTCGGCGCAGCCTGCGCCGCCGGCTTCGCCTTCTCCAGTGCGGCCAGCGCATCCGCGTAGCGGTGCTGGCCGTACAGCGCGACCGCGATCTTCGTCGCATACGCCTGGTTCGGGCCGTAGTCGTGCTCGAGCGTCTGCCACGTGCGCAGCGCCAGCGCGTCGTCGCCGGTGCGCTCCGCGAGCGCCGCGGTGCGCTCCAGCACCGGCTGGCGCAGCGCGCCGTGCGCCTGCATCGCGAGGAAGCGGATCGCCGCGCCCGGATCCGCGCGCCCTTCCTGGATCGCCACGTACGCGTCGATCCATTCGAGCTGCTTGCGGCGATCGACCTTCGCACCGCCCCGCTCGAGTTCGTGCTGCATCGCGGCGAGCAGCGCGCGGTCGTCGCGCAGCGCGGGCGCGAGCCGCAGCACCTGCTGCCACGACGCTTCGTCGTTGCGCTTCCTCGCGAGCCACAGGTGCGCGTCGAGCGCGACGCGCGGCCGGTTGTTCCAGGTTGCGACCTGCGCGAGCCGCTCGTGCCATACGACCGACTCCGGGTCGCGCGCGAGCGCATGGCGCGCGACCTCCTCCGCCTCGCTCAGCTTGCTGTTCTGCAGGTAGACCTTGAACGCGAGTTCCTCGTCGGACGGCGCGGCCGCCGCGCCGGGCGCGTTGCCGGCCGCCGGCAGCGCGGCATCGTCCGTCGCGTCGTCCGGCTCCTTCGATTCCTTCACTGCCTGCGCGACGCGCACGACGTGCGGCCGGTCGCTCCAGCGCCATACCGCGAACATGATGCGCGGCGCATCCGCTGCGTCGCGCGGCGCGGCGGACAGCTTCGCCTCCGCGCGCTTCGAGCCGCTGCGCAGGTTCATCAGCTGGTTCGTGTAGTCGGCGGCGAGATCGGGGCGGCCCGCCGACATCGCGAGCGAGATCAGGAAGCGCAGCGTGCGCGCGTCGGTCGCGAGTTCGCCCACGTGCTCGCGCGCGGCAAGGATCGCCTCGCCGAGCAGGTTGCCGCCCTGCAGCGCGCGCAGCCCCGCGAAGAAGAACGTGCGCCGCTCCGTCTTCGACGTCGCGCTGGCGCCCGCCGCGAACGCCGCGCTCGCGGCCTCGCGGTAATGCCCGCTCGCGAGCTGCGTGGTCGATTCCTTGCTGAGCCAGTACGTCGCGCGCGCCGGCTCGCGCGCCGCGAGGCGATGGTAGTAGCGCGCGGCGAGCCCGCCGTCGTTCAGCGCGATCGCCTTGACCGCGAGCATCTGCATCTGCGCCGGTGACAGCGGCACGTCGAGCGCGTTGTTCAGCAGCGTATCGAGTCGCGCGATGCGCGCGATGCGCTCCGGTGCGCCTTCCGGCAGCGCATACAGCCGCTGTTCGGCCAGGCCGATGTCGGACAGCAGCGCGCGCAGCCTGACATCGGCGTCGGGCGACGCACGCAGTTGCGCGACGAGCCGCTCGGCATCGTCGTAGCGGCCTTCGCCGATGTATTCGCGCGCGAGATGCTCGACGGCGCCGGCGTTGTTCGGGTCGGCACGCAGCCACGCGCGCAGATACGCGACGGTGAGGGAATCGGTCTCATGGCTTTCGAGCAGCGCGCGTTCGAGCGTGCCGCGCGGAAACACGGCGACGAGCGACAGCGCGACGGCCGCGCCGAAGCCGGCGATGCCGAGAGGCGAAACGAGTCGTTTGCGGTCAGATTGCATGGTCGGCCCCCATCTCGACGAATTGCACGGGACCGGCCGCGTGCGCGCCCGACCACCCTTGCGCGTCGCGCTGTGCGTGCGCGCCCTCCGCCGCCCGCGAACCGTCGCGGCGTGCCGCGAGCGCCGGCGCGCGCACGCGCTCGGCGAGCGCGCCGAGGCCGACGACGTCGAGCGCCGGGCCCGTCACATACGGAATCACGCCGGCCGCGCGGATCCGCGCGGCGGTATCGCGCGCGCACACGTCGTCGGCCGGCGGGCAATAGTCGATCGACACGACCGGCAGGCCATACGCCTTCGCGGCATCCACCTGCAGCATCAGCCATGCGCGATCGGCCGGAGTCACTTCGGTGTAGCGCTGCTGCGCCTGGCTCCAGCCACGATAGAGCGATTCGAACGCGACCGCATACACGCTCTCGTGCACGCGCGGCAACAGCTCGAAGCCACGGTTCAGCATCAGCCGCGCGGACGGGAAACGCGCCTTGATCGCGTCGATCACCGCGACGATGCCCGCTTGCTGGCGCGCGCGTTCGGCGTCGGTCTTCGCGACGATCTGATAGGAATCCAATGTATCGAGGAAGAAGCCGCGAAAGCCGCGCGCCCACAGCGGTGCGATCACATGCTCGACATAGAACGCGGGCCATTGCGGCGCGGCCTGGTCGACCACCGCCGAGCCCCACGCGCGGTTCTCGCCGTGCAGCCAGGCTTTCGGGATGTCCTTGTAATACGCGCGCGCGGTGGTCACCTCGCCGACGCTCACATACGCGAGCCACGCGGTGCGCGGCGTGTCGGCCGCACGCGGATCGAAATCGCTGTCGGGCTCGACGACGACGCTGTCGAACGTCGACAGCGCGGCGACCGGCACGTGCGCGCCGTAGAAGAACGCGAAGGCCGGCTGCGGCGCGACGGCCGCGCTCGCGCCGGTCTCGCCCGCGCGTGCCGGGCCCGCGTCGGCCGCGGCAAGCGGCGCCGCGAATGCGGTGGCGGAATCGGCCGGAAGCGGAACCGTGTCGAGAGAGGCAGCCTGCACCGACGCCGACAGCGGCGCGAGGCACGCGACGAGCGCGCGCACGCCGACCAGGCGACGCCAAATCCTCCCCAACATGACCATGCCCCCCGGGCCCAACGGCTGTTGGCTCTGCACTGCGAACCCCCGTGTTGTCTTTCTAGCGTCGCGGCGCGCCATCCCTGGTTCCGTGCCACGACTGCACACGAACACGCCGCGCTATCGAATCGGTCGCGCGTGAATGCCTGAATGCGCGATGCCTTGGATGAAGAAATAGACCAAGACATTTCGAAGTTCAAGGCGGCGAACCCTGCAGGACGGCGAAACGTCGGGCGGTATTTTCCCGTAGTGCCGCTGCGCGGCATGCACGTGCCCGGCGCGCTGTTGCACATCTGTTACGCGCCGCCGCGACTTTGCCCGCGCAACCGGTGACGGCCGCCGCCGGCGATTCGTCGCGGGGCCGTTGCGCGCGCATGCGGTGGATGCCGCCCCACATGCGCGCCCGCGAACGCGCCGGCCGGCCGCGCACCGATACCGGTTCCGACGTATCAGCGATGAAACAAAACCTGCGCGATTCCACGTGCGCCATCCCGCTGCGCGCCGTCTGGCCGCCCTGCGCAAGGAGAACCGATCACTGGTACGTTACTTGCGTCACCGCGAGGGGCAGCTTCGACGGCGCACCCACGCCCGGCGCCTCAACCACGCGGAGCATCGATCATGATTTCGGGAATCTCTCGCCTCCCGGGCCACCGAACCGTCGCGGTGTGCGGCGTCGCGCTCGCGCTCGCCGCCGGCCCGGCATGCGTCCTCGCACAATCCACCCAAGCGCCGCCGAACGGCGACAAGAACGCGGCCCCGCCGCTCGTCTTCAAGATCAAGCGTCAGGTCCAGCGCGGTCCGGCCCAGCCGCCGTCCTACCCGACACAGCCGCAGCAGGAAGTCCGCAAGCTCCGGTAACGAACCGGATCGCATAACTCACTACATTGCCATCGCATACGAGCCACGTTTCCGATCGCCCGGTCGAGGGGAACATCATGCATCCGAACCCGGCTTCCCGCTTGTGCCAGTCATGCGCAGCCGCCACCCGCCGCCTCGTGCGCGCACGCACGGCCGCATCGCGCGCCGCTGCCGCACTGGCGCTCGCGATGCTCGTCGCATTCGGCGCGATACCGCTGCGCGCCGCCGCCGAAACGCCCGTATCGATTGCAATGAAGCTGCTCGTCGTATCCGCCAACGGCACCGAACCGAGCTTCGCCGCAATCACGTCGGTACTGAAGCAGGTCGGCGTGCCGTACGACACGCTGATCGCAACCCAGACGCCGCTCACCGCCGCCATGCTGTCCGACGGCCTCGGCAACGGCCGCTACCAGGGCGTGCTGCTGAGCACCGGCAACCTCGGCTATCTCAACCCGGCGACCGGCAACTACGAGAGTGCGTTCAGCGCCGCGCAATGGCAGACGCTGTGGAACTACGAGCAGTCGTTCCGTGTGCGGCAGGCGACGCTGTACACGTATCCGTCAGGATTCCCGGACAACTACGGCCTCACGCTGATCACGTACGCGAACACCACCGCCACGCCGCTGCAGGCGTCGCTGACGGCGGCCGGCAAGGGCATCTTCAACTACGTGAACGGGGCGAACCCGATCACGATCACGAACGCGTGGACCTACCTCGCGACACCGGCCGGCAGCAACGTCGTGCCGCTGCTGTCGACGTCGAACGGCTATGCGATCGCGTCGATCTACACGTCGACCGACGGCCGCCAGAACCTGACGATCACCGCCGACGAGAATCCCGACCTGCGCCACACGCTGCAACTCGCGTACGGCGTGATCAACTGGGTGTCGAAGGGCGTATTCCTCGGCCAGCGTCATGTCTACATGAGCCCGCAGCCCGACGACGTCCTGATCGACGACGACATCTGGGACACGCGCTCGATGACCGACACCACCGGCCTCACGTACCGGCTGACGGGCGCAGACTTCCTGAATGCCACCTCGTGGCAGGGCAGCCTGAACCGGAACGTGCCGAACGCCGCGAACGTCAAGCTCGAATGGCCGTTCGTCGGCCAGGGCGCGACGGGCATCTACCTGCTCGATACGCTGACGCCGATCGTCGCGCTCAACCAGGGCGCGTTCCGCTGGATCAGCCACACGTATACGCACGCGAACCTCGACGCGATCAGCTCGGCCAACGCGACCACCGAACTGCAGAAGAACGTGCAGGTCGCGCGGCAGCTCGGCTTGCGGCTGTTCACGGCGGACAGCATGGTGCAGCCCGACGTGTCGGGGCTCGGCAATCCGAACTTCCTGGGCGCCGCGAACACGTTCGGCATCCGCTACCTGGTGTCCGACACGTCGCAGCCCGCCTGGAACAACCCGAGCCCGAACACCGGCTTCTACAGCCAGTACCAGCCGTCGATGCTGATCATTCCGCGCCACCCGACCAACCTGTACTACAACGTGTACACGCCCGCGCAGTGGGTGTCGGAATACAACCACTTCTATGCGCCGGGCGGGCTGTTCCCGACCTGGGATCATCCGCTCAGCTACAGCGAAATCCTCGACAAGGAATCGGAAATCTGGCTGCGCTACCTGCTGAAGTACGACATCGATCCGATCATGTTCCACCAGCCGAACCTGGCGCAGTACGGGCTGCTTGGCACGGCGACGCTGCTCGGCGACCTGATGGGTGCGACGCTCGCCAAGTACAACGCGCTGTTCGCGCTGCCGGTGCTCAGTCTCGCGGAGCACGACATCGGCGTCGCGATGGCCGCGCGGATGGCGTACAACGCATCCGGCGCCGGCGGCACGCTGCTGCTCGGCGCCACCGGCAACAGCATCCGGCTCGCGACGACGAAGGCCGTCACCGTGCCCGTCACGGGCATCAGCTACGGCACGAGCGTCGAGACCTACGGCGGCCAGCCGATTTCCAGCATCGCGCTGCCCGCGGGCGGCACGCTCACCGTTCCCGGCCCGGCATGGTGACACGCAGGTGAAATCCAGGGCGCGGCCGCCGCCCGCGGTGGCCGCTACATGCGACAACAAACGGGATGTGTGAGGTTTTCGATGGCCATTGATACCAAATCGACGCGATTCGATGCGGGGATCGACGCGCAAGGCGACACGCCGCCGCGCGTCCAGCATCCGAGCCTGCGCGCGCGCATCCTGCATCGAACCTCGGCCGCGCGCTTCGCGTCGCTGCTGCCGCGCGACCACACCGCCACCTATGTCGCGCTCGAAACCCTCGTGCTGTCGGTGCTCGTCTTCACGCTGTGCCGCGTGCTCTCCCCCGCCGATCCGCTGCTGCTCGGCAAGGCGTTTCCGTGGATGTGGCTGCTGCCGCTGTTCGTCGCGCTGCGCTACGGCACCGTCGCCGGCCTCGGCGGCGCACTCCTGCTGGTCGGCGCGTGGGGCGTGTTCTATGCGCGCCTGCCGCTCGCCGACGTGTTTCCGCGCGACTTCTTCGTCGGCGGCTTCATCACGATGCTGGTCGCCGGCCAGTTCAGCGACACGTGGGCGACGCGGCTGTCGCAGGCGCGCTCGTCGAACACCTACCTGAGCGAACGCCTGTCGGTGCTGACGAACAACCAGTTCCTGCTGCGGCTGTCGCACGACCAGCTCGAACAGGATCTGCTCGTGCGGCCCGCGACACTGCGCGACGCGCTCGCGCGGCTGCGCGACATGATGCTCGACGACAGCGCGTCGACCCCGGACGCGCCGCTGCCCGGCGCGCAGCGCTTCCTCGAGACCGTCACGCAGGCCTGCCAGATCGAAGCCGCGCAGATCCACGCGGTGCGCGACGGCCAGCTCGTCGCCGCGCCCGTCGCGGGCGTCGGCACGCCGTTCGAGTTCGACGCGGACGATCCGCTCGTGATCGCCGCGCTCGACGAGCTGTCGCTCTCCCATCTCCAGTCGCTCGACGCGCGCGAGCGCGCGCGGACCCGCTACATCGCCTGCGCGCCGCTGATCGGCGCCGGCGAGGACGTGGTCGGCATGCTCGTCGTGTCGCAGCTGCCGTTCCTCGCGCTGACCACGGACAACCTGCAGCTGCTGTTCGTGATGGGCAGCTACTACGCGAACGGCGTGCGGCATGCGGCGCTCACGCACGACCTGCTGCAGGCGTTCCCTGACTGCCCGTACGACTTCGCGCTCGAATACGCGCGGCTCGCCGACCTGCAGCGCACGAACGGCGTGCCGTCGTCGGTGGTGATGCTGCAGTTCGATGCGAGCCGGCAGGCGCAGGCGATCTTCGAGCACATCGAGCGCGCGAACCTCGATTTCCAGGTGCAATGGGTCGTGCATGCGGGCGGCAAGTGCGCGCTGCTCTTCATCATGCCGCTGTGCGGCGAAGTGGCGGTCGACGCGCAGCTGCAACGCATCGAGGCCGACGTGCGCGACCAGTACGGCATCGGTTTCACGGAAGCGCGCATCGTCGCGCACTGGTCACCCCTCGACGGCACGCCGTCCGACGGCGCGCTGCGCCAACTGCTGGCAGCCTGCGATGAAGCCCGCTGAATCCGCCCGCACGTCGCGCCATGTCCGCGCCCGCGCCAACCGCCCCGCACCGTCCGCACCCACCGGGCTGTCGCCGCGGCCGCCGGCCTGGCCCGGCGCGCGCGCGCTGCGCGCGACGCGCGACGCCGGCCGCACCGCCGCCGACGCGATCGCGCGCCTGGCGGGCCGCCTGCGCGCGTTCGCGTTCCCGCGCCTCGACGAAGGCGCGCTGATCGTACTCGTGCGCGAGCCGCAGTTCACGCCGCACCTGCTCGCGACGCTGTCCTACGCGCAGGAGCACCAGGTCAAGGAAGGCCTGCTGAACCGGCGGACCGCGGTCGGCCACCGCGTGACCGCGCTCGTCGCGATGCGCACGATGCCGGTGCGCGCGGCCAGCCCGATCCTGCACGCGCTGCTGAACGATCCCGCCGACGACGTGCGCCTGCTCGCGTACGGGATGCTCGACAAGAGCGAGAAGCGGGTCACGCAGCAGATCGTCGTCGAGCGCGCGAAGCTCGCGCGGCGCCTCAACGACGACGAACGCTGCCGCATCGACAAGACGCTCGCCGAGCTGCACGGCGAGCTGGTCTACGCGCGGCTCGTCGAAGGCGACGTGTATCGCAACGCGCTCGAGCAGGCCGACGCGCATGCCGCGCGCGCGCTGCACCATCAGCCGCACGACGGTGCGCTGTGGCGGCTGCGCGGCCGCCTCGCGTTCGAGACCGGCCGTCTCGACGACGCCGAGGCGATGCTCGCGAAGGCGATCGCGTGCGGCTTCCCGCGCATGCGGGTGCTGCCCTATCTCGCCGAGATCGCCTACCAGCGGCACGACTACGCGGCCGTGCGGCGCTACCTCGGCGACCTGCCGCCGGTGCCGCCGCACCTGCTCGCGCCGATCGCCGACTACTGGAACACGTAACGAGGACGTTCATCATGATGCGCGACCCAGGTCTCGACCCGCGCCCCGGCCGCCGGCCGGCCACCGTCACCGACGCGCTCGGCAACGTGCTGCCGCGCGCCGCCACCGCGGACATCGGGCTGCTGCTCGAGGGCACCTATCCGTACGTGAGCGGCGGCGTGTCGTCGTGGGTGCATGACATCATCCGCGCGTTTCCCGAGTACACGTTCGGCCTGTGCTTTCTCGGCAGCAAGCCGGACGACTATCCGAAGATGGCGTACCCGATGCCGCCCAACGTGGTCCACCTCGAGAATCACTACCTGTACGAAGCCGGCCAGCCGCCCGCGCAGGTGCAGGGCGTGCGCGGCAACCGCGACGCATTCGAGCGGATCGCGTCGTTGCACGAGCAGCTGCGGCGGCCCGCCGATGCGCCGCTCGACAACAAGCTCGTGCGGCGCGTCGTCGACGACCTGACCGAGGAGCACCACCTCGACGAGGCGCAGTTCCTGTACAGCCAGGAGGCGTGGACGTTCCTGACCGACCAGTACCGCGCGCACTGCAGCGACCCGTCGTTCTCCGACTACTTCTGGTCCGTGCGCCTGATGCACCGGCCGCTGTGGCAGCTCGCGGGGATCGCCGAGCGGCTGATTCCGATGCGCATGTATCACGCGGTGTCCACCGGCTACGCGGGCTTTCTCGGCGCGCTGCTGCGGCACCGCCAGGGGCGGCCGCTGCTGATCTCCGAGCACGGGATCTACACGAAGGAACGCAAGATCGAGCTGTTCCAGAGCCAGTGGATCCGCGACAACCGCAACCTGATCGAATACGACGCGTCGCATATCGGCTACTTCCACGAGATGTGGGCGCGCTTCTTCGAGTCGCTCGGCCGCATGACGTACGCGGCCGCCGACGACATCGTCGCGCTGTACGAAGGCAACCGGCGCCGCCAGATCGTCGACGGCGCGCCGCAGCCGAAGACCCGCACGATCCCGAACGGCGTCGACCTGCGGCGCCTCGCGCCGCTGCGCGCGCGGCGGCCCGCCGACACGCCGAAGGTGCTGTGCCTGATCGGGCGCGTCGTGCCGATCAAGGACGTGAAGACCTTCATCCGCGCGATGCTGACCGTGGTGCGGACGATGCCGGACGCCGAGGCATGGATCGCCGGCCCGGAAAACGAGGATCCGTCGTACGCGGCCGAATGCCGCGAACTGATCGACCGCCTCGGCCTCGCCGGCAAGGTGACGCTGCTCGGCATGCAGCGCATCGACGAGTTGCTGCCGAAGATCGGCGTGCTGATGCTCAGCTCGATCTCGGAAGCGCTGCCGCTCGTGATCCTCGAGGCATTCGCCGCGGGCGTGCCGGTCGTGACGACCGACGTCGGCGCGTGCGCCGAGCTGATCCATGGCGCGGATGCCGACGACGCCGCGCTCGGCAGCGCCGGGCGGATCGTGCCGATCGCGGATCCGGTCGCGCTCGCCCGCGAGGCCGTCGCGCTGCTGGCCGACGACCGCGCATGGCATGCCGCGCAGGCGGCCGGCATCGCGCGCGTCGAGCGCTTCTATTCGCAGGAGCGCATGGTCGGCGCGTACCGCGCGCTCTACGCGACGCTGGCCGGCGCGCCGGACCGGCGCATGCCGGACGCGGGGCGCGTGGTCGGCACGGCGTCGTGTCCGTACGCGGCGCGCGGCTAGCGCCCGCCAACGACAGGTTGGCCGTGGCCGCCGGCGGGCGTATCGACGCCACGGCAACCGGGCCTCAACGAAGGAGCCATCGATGTCCGCCATCGGAATCAAGCTGCGCCGGCTCGCGCGGCACAATTCGCTGCTCGGCATCATGCGCGCGTATGCGTATGCGGGGCTGGTCGGCGCCGGGCCATGGATCTGGTCGATCGTCGGCATCCTGCTCGTCGGGCTGCTCGGCGCGTCGCCGCTGCTGCCGAACGCGATCGTGTCGGACTTCCAGGTATCCACGACCTACCTGATCGCGGCGAGCCTGATCATCACCGGCCCGATGCAGCTCACGCTCACCCGCTTCACGAGCGACCGCCTGTACGACAAGCAGCTCGACGCGATCGTGCCGAACTTCACCGGCGCGCTGCTCGTGATCACGGCCGGCGCGACCGCGTTCGGCCTGTTCGCCTCCAGCTTCGCGTTCCATGCGCAAAGCACGCTGTATTGCGCGCTGATGGTGACCGGCTTCGTGCTGTTGTGCGACATCTGGATCGCGAGCGTCTTCCTCGCGGGGCTCAAGCAATACAGCGGCATCCTGCGCGCGTTCTTCGTCGGCTACGCGGTGACGACCGTCGCGGCCGTCGGGCTGAAGCGCTTCGGCCTCGAAGGGCTGCTCTACGGCTTCGTGCTCGGCCAGACGCTGCTGCTGCTGTTGCTGCTGAGCCGCGTCTACGGCGGCTTCCCGGCGACGCGCGTGATCTCGTTCGACCTGTTCCGGCGCGCGAACCGCTATCCGGTGCTGATGCTGATCGGGCTGCTGTACAACGTCGGCATCTGGATCGACAAGATCATGTTCTGGTATTCGCCCGCCTCCGGGCAGGCGGTGGTCGGGCCGCTGCATGCGTCGGTGATCTACGACATCCCGATCTTCCTCGCGTATCTCGCGATCACGCCGGGGATGGCGGTGTTCCTGCTGCGCGTGGAGACCGAGTTCGCGCGCCACTACGGCGCGTTCAACACCGCGATCCGCGAAGGCGGCTCGCTGCAGCAGATCGAATACGCGCACGACGCGATGGCGCAGTCGCTGCGCAGCGCGCTGTTCGACATCGTCAAGGTGCAGACGCTCACCGTGCTCGTCGTGCTCGCGACCGGCCCGCTGCTGCTCGACGCGATGGGCATCTCGCGGCTCTACATGCCGCTGCTGTCGGTGCAGGTGATCGCGACCAGCCTGCAGATGGTGTTCCTCGCGATCATGAACAGCTTCATCTATCTCGACCGGCGGCGCCCCGCGCTCGTGCTGATCGCGGCGTTCTGCGCGCTGAACGGCTGCCTGACCGCGGCGACGCTCGCCGCCGGCCCGGTGTTCTACGGGTACGGGTTCGCGATCTCGCTGCTGGTCGTGGTGCTCGTCGGGCTCGGCTGGCTCGACCGCAAGCTCGACACGCTCGAATTCGAGATCTTCATGCTGCAGTGAGCGGCGCGCCGTTCGCCGCGTCACGCGTCACGCATCGATCGCCGGCATCGGCCCCTGCCCGCGAATCCACGCCCGGTTCGCGCGCGCGGCCATCTCCTGGTCGCCACGGCTGTCGCCGTACGCGAACAGCTGCGCGGGCGGCCGCTTGCCCCACCATGCCTGCAGCCGCACGACCTTCTGCGGCCCCCAGCAGTTCTCGCCGTCGAGCCGGCCGGCGAACACGCCGCGCTCGAACGCAAGCCGTGTCGCGAGCACCGCGTCGAAGCCGGCCGCCTTCGCCCACTTCTCGAGGTACAGCGACGGCGACGCGCTGACCAGCACCAGCTCATGGCCCAGCGCGCGGTGCGCGCGAACCCGCTCGAGCATCTCCGGGCGCACGAGCCGCGGCAGGTCCGCGTCGACGAAACGGCGCGCGAGCGCGTCGAGCGCGTCCTCGCGGATCGGCCCGAACGCAAACCACGCGAACTTCGCCTTCGCGTCGCCGCGCGAGATCCACCCGGCCTTCATCGCGGCGATCCACGGCAGCGCGCGCAGCCCGGCCCATGCGAAGCGCGGCGTGCCGACCGCATAGCGGACGAAATGGCGGAAGCTGTCGGACGTGGTGATGGTGCCGTCGAAATCAAACGCGGCGACGATGCGGTCGGTCATGGAGAATCGGTCGGAATGCAATGGAATGCCCGGGAAGATAGCAGACTCGCGGCGGCGCGCCCATGCGCGGCGCAACGATGGGCATGCGGGCGCCCGCCGTCCGGCGCGCTCAGCCCTGCAGGCGCGCGGCGGCCGCGGCGGGCAGCACCACGTTCATCAGGTGATCGGCGCGCGACAGCAGGTCGGTCACGCGCTCGTCGAGCCCGCGCAGTTGCGCCGGCTGCATGCGGATCTGCTGCACCGCCTGCCCGACGATGTTGCGGCGGTCGAACAGCGTGCGCTCGAGCCCCGCGTCGTCGGGCGCGCGCACGACGTCCGCGACCGCGCTCAGCGCCGCGAGCACGACGACGAGGCTCTCCTCCGCGTGCCCGAGCTTCGCGGCCAGCGCCCCGGTCCGGCGCGGGAAGAAGCCGAGCGACTGCTTGAGCGCGCCGAGCGCCGCGCGGTAGTCGAGCCGGCCGGACGACGGCCGGAACCAGCGCTCGAGCATGCCGGCCTTGCGCGTGGCCTGCGCGAGCATGCCCGCCATCAGGTCGGCCGCGCCGAGTTCGTTGAATTCGCGCGTCGTCGCCGCGACGGCTTCGACGAGCTGGCCCGCGGCATCGAGCGCGGCGTCGCCGATCGTCGCGACCGTCGCCAGCCTGAGCGGCACCAGTTGCCGGATGTGCCGCTCGATGCGCGGCGCGTAGTCCGGATAAAGGTTCGGGAAACTGCGCTGCGCGGCCGCGAAGCACTGTTCGAGCAGCGGATGGTTCGCTTCGCCGAACAGCGCCTTGCCGGCCGCGGCGGCCGGCGTTGCGGGGGCGGGACCGAGATCGAGCGCCTTCGGCTCGGGCCGGTCGGCCGGCGGCGTGTCGAACACGAGACGGCCCGGCGCGCGCGCGCGCGCGCCGTCGTCGAAGTCGAGCGCCTTCGGCGCGTCAGGCGGGCGGGTCATCGGTGCATCCTGCCCGGCACGCCGGGCCGTTGCCGGTCAGACCACGCCGCCATAGGCCCGGACGAAATCACCGAGGCCGCGGTTGTAGCCCGCGCCGACCGCCTTGAACATGAAGTGGCCGTCGCGCCGGTAGAAGCTGCCGACCTGCACCGACGTCTCCATCGAGAAATCCTCTTCGAGCGCGTAATTCGCGATCACCGTGCCCGTCACCTCGTCCGCGATCTGGATGTAGCTGTTGCGCACCTGCCCGAAGTTCTGGCGGCGCACCTCGGCCTGGTCGATCGTGACGACCACCGAGATTTCCTCGACGTCCGTCGCGAGCTTCGTCGCGTCGATGAAGATCACCTCGTCGTCGCCGTCGCCGCTGCCGGTTCGGTTGTCGCCGCTATGGACGACGCCCAGGCACTTCGACGACGGCATCCCGCGCTTCGGGAAATCGTTGCCGGGCTGGATGAAGGTGTCGCTGCGGTCCATCGTGCGCACTTCGCTGTTGTAGAACACGAAGTGATGATCCGAGATCAGCTTCGGATTGTTCTGCGGGTCGTACTTGCACAGGAACACCGACACGTCGAGATCGAAATCCGCGCCGGTATCCGTCGCGTTCGCATCCCAGCCGAGGCCGACGCGGAATTTCTGCGTGCCGGGCGCCTCTTTCGACAGGTTGACGCGGCCGCCCTTCGACAAATTGATCATCTGAACCACTCCTGCTGGAACCCGCCGGTCACCGGCGGCAAAGCCGGGCTGCGTCCGGCAGCCCGTCGTCGTTAAATCCGCGCGGCGGCATTACTTGCCGGCCGCCTCGGCACGCGCTTCCCTGCGCTGCACGATGATCGACGACCACACCGCGGCACCGATCATCGCCGCGCCGATCAGGCCCGTGATGACTTCCGGCACCTCGAGCTTCACGCCGAGGAACATGATGGTCGCGAGCGCGCCGATCGCCCAGAACGCGCCGTGCTCGAGATAGCGATACTGCGCGAGCGTGCCCTTCTTCAGCAGCACGAGCGTCATCTCCCGGATGTAGGCCGCGCCGACGCCCAGGCCGAGCGCGATCAGGAAGATGTTGTTCGACAGGGCGAACGCGCCGATCACGCCGTCGAAGCTGAACGACGAATCGAGCACTTCGAGATACATGAAGCCCGCGACGCCTTCGCGCACCACGCGCGTGCCGGTGTCCTCGCCGCCGATCAGGTCGCCGATGCCGTGCGCGATCACGAAGCTGATCACGCCGAACGCGCCCGCGAGCAAGAAGCTCACCTGCTCGGCCGACGGCACGTACAGCGACGCGATGATGACGATCGCGAGCGTGAGCGCGACCTCGAGCGCGGTGATCCGGCCGAGATGGCGCATCGGGCCTTCGAGAAAGCCGATCCAGTGCTCTTCCTTCCCGGTGTCGAGCATGAACTTGAAGAACACCATCAGGAGGAACGCGCCGCCGAACGCGGACACCTGGTGATGCGCGGAGGTGAGGATCGCCGCGTATTTTTCCGGTGCGTCGATCGCGAGCGTGAGCGCCTCCCACATGCCGATGTGGCCGATCACCGCGACGATCAGCAGCGGGAACACGAGCCGCATGCCGAACACCGCGACCGGCAGGCCGAACACCATGAAGCGGTTGCGCCACTTCTCCGACCAGTTCTTGAGCACGGACGCGTTGACCACCGCGTTGTCGAGCGACAGCGAAATCTCGAGTACGCACAGGACGGCGACGATCAGCATGTCCTTGACGCCGCCGAGCAGGTAAGCCGCAATGAGCGCGAGCGCCGTCAGTGACAGCGGAATCTTGAAGTCTTTCAGCATGATGGGAGGTGACTCGGTTTGAAAAAAAAGAGGCTGTACGGGCCCGCGCTCACTTCGCGCGCACCCAGTCGCAGAATTCCTGCGTGATCAGTTGTTCGTAGATCTGCTCGTCGGTCACGTCGAGCGATTCGAGATGCAGGAAGCCGACGTTCGGCATCGCATCGGCCGTTTCCGCGAGGAAATCGAATTCGCCCGGATCGCCGACGCCGACGAGCGACCAGTACAGCGGGTAGTGCTGCGACTCCGCCAGCAGCTGGCGCACGCGCTTGCGGTCGTTCTTCGGGTTCTGGCCGTCGGTGACGAACAGCACCCAGGCCGGCAGGTGGCCGTTGGCCGAGACCGGCGCGGGTGTCGGCGCGGGCGTATCGTCCGCGCCGCCGAACAGCCGGCTCAGGAAGCCGCGCTTCGCTTCGCGCCTGGGCGCCGGCTCCGGCGCCGGCGCGCGGAAGAAGAAGTCGACGATGTCGTTCATCACCGGCGCGTACTGCGTGCCGCCCCATTTCGTGATGTTGCCGTTCAGCACGTAGTCGGTGATGTATGCGCCGTAGTTGTCCGGCGTCGCGGTCGGCAGGCGGTCGTAGTCTTCGGTGAAAGTCCACGTGTCCACTTCGCCGTTGTCGTCGAATTTCAGTGCGATGCCGAGGATCC
Organism: Burkholderia sp. SRS-46; assembly: GCF_004343775.1. Lineage (GTDB taxonomy): Bacteria > Pseudomonadota > Gammaproteobacteria > Burkholderiales > Burkholderiaceae > Burkholderia. The sequence goes on from NZ_PTXL01000008.1 coordinate 447,267, forward strand.
GGTCGTGGGTTTCCTGGATCACGCCCGACTGGTAGAGCGCCTTCGCGGAGCCCGAGATGTCGAGCGCCGCGCCGACGCGCACGACGGGCGGCTTCGGCATCTGGCGTTTTTCGAGGACGATCGCGACCTTCGCCGCGCGTTTCTCAAGCGTAATCATGCGGTGTGCCTCAGTTGTGCGTCGGGGCGAAGCGGGTGATCAGATCCTGTTCGAGCTGGCGCAGGCGTGGCGCGTCCTGCTCGCGCTGGCGCCGGCCGTCGGCGATGATCCGCGTGACGTCGTCGAATGCGCCGAACAGCTGCTGCTGCGCGTATTCGAACGTGTCGGTCGAGATCACCGGGCGCTGGCCGAGCTTCGCGACTTCCTGCGCGTTCGCGCGGTTGAGATCCGCCTGCGCGCGGATCGCCTCGTCGGCCGCGTCGTACGTCGCGTTCGCGAGCGCCGCCGCGCGCTTCGTGCCGAGCTGTTCGAGGTAGAGCGCGAACGCGTTGGTCCACGCGGGAATCAGCACCGTCTTGATCGTCATGAACTTCGACGTCAGCGTGCGCTTCTGGTCCTGCTCCATCCGGATCTGCGGCGCGAGCTGCTTCGACATCAGCATCGCGCGGTCGAGATCGTCGAGCTTGCTTTCGAGCGCGTCGGCCGTGCGCTTCACGTCGAGCAGCCGCTGCGCGGCAAATGCGTCGTCGGCCTGCTGGCCGGCCGCGAGGCTCGCGCGCAGCGCGGCGAGCGCGGCGTCGCCGCGTGCCTTCGCCTGCCCGAGCTCCTGGTGCAGCGCGTAGTTGTCGTTGTACATCCGCTCGAGCTCGTCGATGCCGGCCTTCTGCCGCTGCGCGTGCTGCTCGAGCTCGACGACGAGCGTATCCATCCGCTTGCTGACCGATTCGTATTGCGACAGCAGCTTTTCCTTCGTCGAGCGAAACAGCCGCGTGACCTGCGCGAGCAGCCCGCCCTGGTCGGCGCCGCGCGGGTCGAGCCCCTTCGCGGTCGCGATCAGTTCGTTGAGCTTGTCGCCGAACTGGTCCGCGTCGGACGCGCGCACGCTCGCGAGAATCTGCTGGGAGAACGCGGCGATCCGGGTGCCCTGCGCCGCGCCGAGCTGGTCGATCTCGTCGACGGTGATCAGGCGCGCGGTGTCGGGCGCGGCGGCAACCGGCATGACGGCTGCCGCGGACGCGACGACAGGGGGCGAAGACGGGGTGGAGAGACGATCGCTGACCGCATCGGATTGCTTGTCATCGAATAGCGGCTTCATGTGGCTACCACGCTTCCTTTTCTGCTTTTGCTACGTGTTGTCGTGCGCGAACGGCGGGCATTCGCGATTTCCGGCCGTGCTCTCTCACATTGGCGGCAGTCGGACAATAAATGCGCCAGGTGCGTTGCGTCAAGGGAAGGCTTTCAGTTTTCCTGCGATGTGAAATCGTCGGCACGGGAGGAAACGCGAGGATCGGGAGCGCGTGCGGCAAGTTGCGTGGAATTGAGGTCTTTTCGGTCGAGGGCGCGGCATCCGCGAGAAAGCGATTTGAAAGAATATACCCGATTTCCGCGCAGGCGCTTTACGGATGGCTGAATGGCGTGGGCGGATTGCAAGGGGGCTGGGGTTCGACGCGACATGGGACGAGCTATTCCGAATAGCCCTGCATCGCGGGCCGCGCGTCGTGGCGACGCCCCCACCACGGCAGGTAGGCGTTGTTTTCGCCGCGCGCGCGGAACCAGTCCTTGTCGGGGTCGATCGGTGTGAGCTTCGACGGCGGCGTCACCACGACCGCCACCGGATGCTCCGCATCCGTCGTGCCGGCGATCAACGCATTGCCGCCAAAGTGGTTGATGCGGCCTATGGCCAGCGCGACATCCGTTAACGCGCTGCCCGTACTCCGTCTGCAGATTGCGCTTGTGCGGTGCTCTGTCCCGCTTGCGCCATCAAACTCGACCAGATCGCCGTCAGGATGACTCCGGCAATCGCGACGCGCCTGACAGGAATGAAACGATGCATGGATCTTCCAGATCGAACAGATTGACAGCGGTACCGTGCATTCGCACGATCCCGCTGTCGGTTCACGACCGAGCTAATTCGCTTTCGAGCGCGGTGAAGTCTCTGGTGGAGAAGATTCGACCGCTCACTCCCGCCCGGACGAAGACACACTCGAAATCAGCGTCGCCCCGCAGGAGGTCTTGTGGCCATCGAATGCGGCGGGCTTCCCGTCGACGATGACTTGTGGATCCCCTTCTGCAATGAAACACGCTTGGTGGCCAGAGATCGGGCAGACACACATGTCGCCGAGCCGGGCGACCGGCCTGCCCATCACTTCGCTCACCGCGCTTCCGGTGACGACCTTGCCGCCGTGGCTCGTTACATCGCCGACACGAATGATTCCGCGCATGACGGCAGCCTCTATTCCGAGTAGCCCTGCATTGCGGCACGCGCGTCGTGACGACGCCCCCACCACGGCAGATAGGCATTGTTCTCGCCACGTGCGCGGAACCAGTCCTTGTCGGGATCGATCGGCGTGAGCTTCGACGGCGGCGTCACCACGACCGCCACCGGATGCTGCGCATCCGTCGTGCCGGCGATCAACGCATTGCCACCAAAGTGGTTGATCCGGCCTATGGCCAGCGCGACATCCGTCAACGCGCTGCCCGCGCCCATGTCGCCGAGCAGGGCCGCCGTGTTGAACGTCTGTTTCCCGTAGTCATATTCCGGCAGCACTTCCGTAAGCGTCTGCGACAATGCGGCCAACCGCGCCGACGCCGCATCGCTGCCCTTGCCTGCGTCATGGACGACATACTGGATATCGGAAACAGCGATATTGGCGTTGCGCGATGCCTTCTCGATTGCAGTCTTCCATGCCTGCACGGCACGCGTCGTGCCCGCCTTCGCGTCAAACTCCCGCGTGTCGGATGTGGCCGACTTGCCGATCCACGCAAGGGGCTCGCGTTCCGTATTGAAGTTCGGACCGGCAAGGAACAGCACGACGAGGTTTTCGTTGATTTGCGCGTCCTTCGGCGGAAAGCTCGGCGCATCCCAGTTCATGACCCACACGCTCTTGTCCGGGTTCGCCTGCAAGTAGTCCAACGCCTTGTTCAACGACGTGAACCCAGCGTTCGCACCGCCTTGTGTGACCTGCACGTCGGGGGGCGTATCTCGGGTCCAAAGTGTCTTCGGAGAAGGCGGGCCGATCTCGAAGAAATTAACCATGCGATCCCGCAAGCGTGCCTGAGCTTCGTCTCGATCAAGACGCGGCGGAATAGCAAGTTCGACACGGACGCCGGCAAGCTCGCGCCATTCCTTTGAGTCCGCCGGATTCACTGTATAGAAATACTTCGGATTTGTTGCATATCGAGTGCGGAGCAGCAAAAGGGATTTATCGACATATTTTCGATAGAAACCCTTAAATGATTCCGCCCCTTTGTTTCCGTATGCAACGCTCGCCACCGATTGCAACGTCTTAAACGACGTTGGGTCAGTTCTAACCATATCGTCGTTTTTATTGGGCGAAACAAGTCCTTGTGCCCACAGCAATTGCCACTCGGTTGGATAGTCACGGCGCTGCAACGGATTCAACCAAATTAGCCCTACCACTTGAGCGACCGAAGGCTTTGTAACTTCCGCTGACGCAGCAGCAATATTTGATTTAGGCGCGCTACTCGGGGCTGCATAGGCATTCTGGCGCACGAACATGGTTGTCGCCAACAACACGATGAACGCCAGCAGGCCCGGCACAATTACAAGTCGCTTCATCCAATCTCCCAGTCCCCATTGTGCGGGGCTCACCTCATCCAAATGTATCGCCAGCAATAGCATCAAACCGGCAACAAATATCCACGCGACAACCGAAAACCCAACACGTCTCGGCCAAGTCGCTATCAGTCCGTTCATGCAACCGCCCCGACATTCAAATAAAACTGTCCTTCACGCTCGTCAGCGATATCCTCAGGCATTGCTCCCTCGCCATTTTCAGCATGGACCCATTCATGCAACGCCAGCCTCTCGATCGTACCTGTCGCAAAATAGTCGGAATATTTCTGGCTCGGGTTATCACCTCCCAACGCCTCGCCGAAACGCCAATCTGCCTCTAGTCTAAGAGCGTTTAGTTGATCAGGCGTCAAATGACACAGACCAATCGCAACATCATATGCGAGCGCCTTCTCTGCGTGCTCCGGGTTGTTCATCGTGGTCGAATGGTTCGTCGGATTGTTCGTGGTGCCGCGATCCAGAATGTCCTTGATCTCCTTGTTGCGCCAATCCTGATAGCCCTTCGGCATTTCACTTTGTCCGTCCTCGCCGACGACGCGACCACTCTCGTCCACCCACTCCGAATTCTTTGTCCTGCGCGCCTCCATACGGAGGATCGCTCTATCTTCGTAACGCTGCGACGTCTCGCTTTCCTGGTCCCCTTTCGCAGCGCCATCGTCGTTCTTCGGCTTATAGGCGTCGTAGGGATCATCGGCACGTTTGTCGCCGTCAGCCTTGCCTGCATCGCGCGAGGCCGCCGGTGGATCGTTGCCGTCATTGAAATCACTCGACACGTCGCCATCCTTGGTCTCGATGGGTTTGCCGAGACGCAGCGTCTTTGGCGTAAACGCTTCGGGCAATTGTGGCGCATCGCACGTCACCGACCAATCTTTCGGCGGATCCGCATTCACTCGCATCGCCTTGAACGACGATGAAAAAAAAGTCGCAATGTACGCAACCGGTGCAGTGAACGTCGTCGCAATCGAACCCAGGATGCTCTCATTGCCGCTGTATGCACGGGTCAACCCATACTTCGCAGGCGGTGACGGTGGATACCAGAATCCCGGAGTCTTGCCCTTTTCATAACGCCAGTCATTCTTCACGTAGTCGTACTTGGCGTTCAAGTTTCCGATCAGGAATCCGCTGGCGAAAACGCGCTGCGTCAGCACGCCGGCAGCTCCGACATCCTTCAGTTCCGCGGCACTGATGCCGCGCCAACCGATCCCTTGAACGGTGACGGCGGAAATCACCTGATCGTGCGGACAGCAATACAAAGTCACCCGACCATAGGTCGCGTTGTTCAATCCCCAACTGCCGCGATCGTTCTGCGCGGAGTAAGACATCTTGCTCGTCGGAGACTCGCGCTTGTTCGCCATTTCCTTGTCGATCTGGTCGGCAGGCATCTCGAATGCCGCGCGCGCACGAATGATGTCCAGAAACCGGCCCAAGGTCTTCGTCCTGGCCGCGTACGTTTCGCGCCCGCGATTTCCTTTCGGATCCTTCATGCCACGTTGCGACCATGTCTCCATAAACGTGGACGACTCCTCGGAACCTTTGCCGTCCGTGTTTGCAAGGCTATACGGCGGGTTCGCCAGCACGTATGTATCGGCAACACAGCGCACCACGACATTTTCCGAATTCACGTTCTTGCCCTGCACTTCCATCTTGTCGCCGAAGAACGCCGCCGTGATTCCGACCATGTTGCCCTGGCTATGACAGACCACGGTGATCGGCACGTCCGCCTGCATCTGGCGGATCGATCCGATCAACTTCGCGAGCCGCAATGCGGCAAGTACCCCATAAGAACGCGGCGGCGTGCGAAACAATGGGCGCGTCGTCGGATTCATTGCTTGGACGGTGATCCAGCCAAAGATTCGGTCATCCACGCCCGCTTGCCACAGGTCAGGCAGACTCGAACAGCCATTCGCGAATGGCCCCCCTCCCCAGTAGTCCTTTTCGTTCAGGAAGATCTTGTCGCCGTATTCCTTCAACTCTTCGAGCGTCGCTCGATAGCCCCATCGAAATGGAATGACGACAGAATGTGACGGGCTCGGCTTGACGTAGGATTCAGGCGATAATTTTGGATTCAGGAAGCCATCCGGCGTCCAGCTTTCCGTGTAGTCCGCCGGGGTCAACTGCCCACCCTCGACGCACGGATAGTCGATCTGATCGCTCAGGCGGCCGAGCCGACGATTCAATCCCTTGCACAGGCCAGCTTCTGCGCCCTTGAACCACTCGCCTTCAGAATTCACCCCGTGCACGAAGATCACGACGCCGGGCAGCGGCAACTGCTTGGCACACACCATTCGACTCTGCAGATCGAATACGGCCGGCCCCTTTCCTTGCGCCATCACAATCGCAGGCGACTCTTGCTGTGTTTTTAACCCCGCCGCGGTCGCGTTGTTCGTTGATTCACCCGCAGCCGATCTCGGATCGAGAAAAGTATTTGTCATCCCCGCACCTGCCTCAAGCCTCAAATTTTCTTGATGAATTGAACTGCCAGTTGTTCAAACTGATCGGTCGTGATCTGTGGCAACTCGCCGGCCGCGTTCGTCTTCAAGTTCAACAATTCGCCCGAAGACTTTTGGATCTGTGCGTCGTATCCCTCGACCGGCGCACTATCCGTCGCCCTCACCAACTTAGGCACTCTCCCCAACGGCGCATGCTCGAACTTCGGAAAATCCGTGCTCATATTCGCCGGCCCGGCCCACGTATGCGCGGCCGACTTGACGGTGAAACTCCCCGGACACCCGAGCTCGATATCCCCGCCCTGCAGCTTCAGATACGCGCCGCCCGAGGTCACGAACACCACCTGCTCGCTCGCCATCCCCGCGAGCTTCCCGCCCGCGGCCGTCATCTGGATGTTCTTCGCCGAATCGATCTGCGTGTCGTCGTTCTGGCTCTGCAGCCACACCTTGCCCTGATTGGCGATCGCCGACACCCCTTCGCTGTGCGCGAACATCTGCACGCCATGCCCCGCCTGCAGGTTGATCCGCTGCCCGCTCGTGTATTGCAGATGGTTCTGCGCGACGGTATCGACGTTGCCGCCCGCATGCGTGGTGACGGTCTTCGGCGTGGCGACGCTGATCCCCGCGGGCGCCGTGATGCCGATCGCGGCCTGCTCGCCGCCCGACGCGCCATCGCCCGCCGAAGCCTCGCCATTCGGCCAGCCCCGCACGGTCGTCATCAGCGCATCGTGCGGCTGCGTATCCATCGCGACGCCCTGATGCTGCGCGGCGTAATCGCCGAGGCTCTTGAACAGCTCCACGCATTCCTGCATCAGCTGCAGATACTCGTCCCGCGCGAGATGCCCGTCGCTCGCGCGCAGCCGCTGCCACGCCGAGATCAGCATCGCCTTGCCGCTGCGGATCGCGACGTGCGCATCGCTGCGCAATTCGGCGCCCTCGCCGCGTGTTGCGCCGTGGCCGTTGTCGCGCGGCTGCGTCAGAAACCCGAGGTTCAGCTGGCTGTGGGCATGCTCGCTCGCGAGCTGGCTGCTGATCTGCCCGGGCGTGTCGTCGAAGCGGATCTGGTTGTAGCGCTGCCCCTTGATCTCCTTCGTCTTCGTGCCCGACAGATAGCGGTTCCCCGGCAACGCGCCCGTATGGCTGAACGTCGCCGGCATGTTCGGCCCGTTCGCCAGCACGCCCAGCACGACGAGCCGGTCCGGATCGCCGCCGATATGCCCGATCAGCACTTCCATCCCGACTCGCGGCAGCATATTCGCGCCGAAGGTCGGCCCTGCGAGCGCACAGGCCACGCGCACGGGCGCGCTGTCGGCCGGCGCGCCGCTGGTGCCCGCGCCCTGCGCATGCGCGTGATCGTCCGCGCTGAGCCCCTGGATCTGCACGCGGATCCGCCCCATCTCGTCGCAGAACACCTCCTCGCCCTCCGGGCCGACGACGACCGCCGTCATCGGATGCACCGCCGGCAAGTCGACGCCCGGATCGTACGCAGGCGTCAGCGGTACGCCGCGCCGCACGCACGAGAACGTGTTCTCGTATCGCGTATCGTCGTCGCCGGCTGGTTTCGCGCCCGCCTCGGGCGGCGTCGCGTCGAACAGCGCGCGGCTCGCCGCGAACAGCGATTGCGCGCGCGCGTTCAGTTCCTTCGGCAGGTTGTTCCGCGCGCGGTGATGCAGCGACGTGACGATGAACTGGCGTTGCTCGACCGGCAGCGTGTCGAGTTGCGGATGCTCGGCGAGCGTGAACCAATGGCCGACCGCCAGATCCCGCACGCCGCCGGCGCCGTCGACGGCTTCTGCACGCAGCTCGTGCGCGAGCATCCGGTCCTTGCCGATCCGGTCGAGGTCGGACGACGAATCGCCCGCGTGCGGAATATCGATGACCGCGTCGGCGAGCAACCGCGCGATATCGTTGCCGGCCTCGCCCTGGTCGACGATCGTCGCCTGTTCGGTTTGCGACATCCGGCCGTTCTTGTAGTCCCAGGTCGGCCGGGCGACGCTGCCCGGAATCAGGCTGCGGCGCGTCGCCCACAGCGTGATCGAGTCGCGCTCTTCAGTCGCCGCGTCGCGGTGGTAGCGCACCGTGCCCGCTTCGGTCTCGGGCAGCTTCATCGGATCGTCGGTGAAGACGAGCGTATGGATCGGCGTATCCGCCGCCGCGCCATCGTTCTTGTCGCCGACTTTGCCGGCCTTCGCGAACACCGTCGCGCCGTCACGCCGCAACAGCCGCCGGATGAAATGCGCATCGGACTCGTTCACCTGCCGCGTGAGCTCGCGCGCCGGGTAGCGTTCGCGCCGCAGCCCCGACAGGTCGAAATCAAACGCCCGCGCCAGCGCCGGGCTGCGCTGGCGCCACTCCTGCAGCAGCACGTCGAGAATGTCGGGCAGGCTCTTGGTGCGGAAAAGCCGCGAATTGGTCCGCCGCTCCATCACGGACAGCACGTCGCGAATCGTCAACTGGTAGCACGCGAGCGATCCGTCCGACTGCCCGGCACGGACGTCGGTGACGATCGCGTTGATCGCATGCAGGCGCCCGCGATCGGTCGTCATCTGGACGGAAACCGGCAGCCCGATCAGGCTGCGGATCGGCAGGTCGGCCCGCGCGGATACACAGGTCAGGTGACCGGCGATCCCCGTCATCAACCCTTCCTGGATATCGGCGTACTGGAGCGCCAGGACCTGCTCCAGCGTGCGCTGGGCCGGCCCCCAGTTCAGGCGGATGGGTCGATTGTTCTGGTCGACAACCCCGGATGCAAATGCGCGCAGCAAATCGGCTGTATTCACAGCGTCACTCTCAGGTTCTTGTTTTACTTCGTTATTCACCGGGCCAACACGCCTGCGATGCAACCTGGGGCGCAGCCCATCTCGTTTGGGCGGAGCATACCAAAGTTGTCAAAAATATGAAGCGTTTCTGACAGTATTTAGAACTACCCGTTGAGCATGCCGGGGGACTTTGGTAATTCACATTCTTTCGCTGCGATCGCAGCGTGGGAATGCATTGTTCCTGCACGATGCGAATCGCCGCGCATTCCGGAATGCATCGTCTGCCTTAATATTCACGCGCAATCGAGAGCCGGGCGATTCCGGCATTCACGCACACCATTTGAACGGGAAACACATGAGCGGTTGGGTCATTGCACTTGCGGGCGCCGTCATCCTTTACGGTCTGACGCGCATGCTGACGCGTGCACCGGCGTCGCAAACAACGGCGGCAACCGCGCCCGCCTCGTCCGACGCCGCGCCGCCGGACGAGCCCGCGCCGAAGCACGCGCAAGCGGCATCAACCCGTCAGGAGTCGAAACTGACCGACCAGCCCGACGTCGCGGACATCGATCACGTCGACTTGGAAGCCTCGATCTACGTCCCCGCCCAACGCCGGGATATGACCGATCTCCTCATCGAATGCGGCGCGCTCGACCGTCAAGTGCGGGACCAAAACGAGCGCTCTTTGCCCGAATCGCCGGATCTGGTCATCGGCGTGCCGTTGCGCGAAATTCCAACCGACGTTTTAGCCCGGCTTTGGGAGAACCCCGTCGACACGCTGGAAATCTCCGCACACATCAAATGGCGCAAGTACGGTTATATCCACGGTGAATTCGGGACTATTGCCCACATCGAGCAGGCCTTCGACAAATGGCTGGAAGCGTCGCCGGGGTGGCAATCCATGGTCCAGGAGCGCGGGGCTTACATCGACGGCACGTTCTTCACCGCCGACGTTCTGCTGCATATCGAGCGCGGCTATATGGATAGTTCCGTCGTCGTCGAGGTCGTATCGCGCGAAGTATTGCGGCGGGACGTCCGCAGGCAGCTCGCTGAATTGCGGGCGCATCTGCAGACGCCGATCGCATGACGCGTTGCCTGGGTGCGTGAAGCTGCGCTGCTATGCGCGATCGGACGATGCAACGCGAGTCATCTTCAGTCGCGAAAAGACGAAGGGCAACGACCAGTCGCGTATCGTGAAGTCCCAGCGGCCTTCAACGTCCACGAAGGTCGCCGTGAAACGGCGCTCGTTTGTCCACGTCACATCGTCGAGCCAGTACGAGCCGTACATCGCCCCCACCGTCCGTTCCGCCAGCACCTTGCCGAGATCCTTCGACAGCAGCGAGAAGCTCACGGCTTCCTCGTACGGGCAGTCGTAATCGGTCACCAGCAGATAGCCGGCGCGGGTTTCGAACTGCCGCAGCAGCGTGTATCCGGACACCGTGACACCTGCGGGCCTGCCGCCCACGAGGACGCGCGATCGCCTGGGCCAGGATTCGTAAGGCCCTGCGTGCGTTTCGATTGAGAACTGGTCGACCGGATTCATGCTCCCTGTGCCCCTCGCGACTCGTCAGCGACGTGCCCGCCCGCGCAGCCGGACATGAAAAAGCCCCGCAAGTCCATGAACTTGCGGGGCTTTTCTGAATCTGGCGGAGAGAGGGGGATTCGAACCCCCGATAGGCTTACACCTATACACGCTTTCCAGGCGTGCGACTTAAACCACTCATCCATCTCTCCGGAAGAGCGAGAGTATAGCAAACTCTTGCGCCGCCCCGCCACTCCCCCATCAAAACGACGTCACGGATGGCGAATGTAGTCGACGAGCGCACGCGTGTAGTCGTCCGGCCGGCGGTCGAGCAGGCTGACGACGATCGCCACGGCGAACCCCGCCGGCACGCCGAACACGCCGGAGCTGATCGGTTCGATCCCGAACCACGTCGGCCCCGCGAAGCCGGTCAGCTGCGCGAAGAACGGATACGTCGACACGATGTAGTACACGCACACCGCGAGCCCCGTCACCATGCCCGCGATCGCGCCGCGCGTCGTCGTGCGTTTCCAGAACACGCCCAGCACGAGCACCGGGAAGAAACTCGACGCCGCCAGCGAAAACGCCGCGCCCACCAGGAACAGGATCTTCCCCGTGTTCAGCGACGCGACATACGACGCGAACAGCGCGACCCCGAGCAGCAGCACCTTCGAGATCGTCACCCGCCGCTGGCTCGACGCGTCGGGCGCGACCATGTGGTAGTAGATGTCGTGCGACAGCGCATTCGCGATCGTCAGCAGCAGGCCGTCCGCGGTCGACAGCGCGGCCGCGAGCGCGCCCGCCGCGATCAGCCCCGACACCACATAGGGCAGCCCCGCGATTTCCGGCGCGGCCAGCACGACCATGTCCGGCTGCATCTGGATTTCGGACCAGTGCACGATCCCGTCGCGGATCTCGTCGACGACGCTGATCAGGTCCGGCTCGAAGTGATGCCACTGCATGACCCACGCCGGCAGCTCCGCGAACGGCCGCCCGACCAGGTTCGCGAGGATCTCGTACTTGATCATCACCGCGAGCACCGGCACGCTCAGATAGAACAGTGCGATGAAGAACAGCGTCCATCCGACCGAGCGCCGCGCGGACGCGACCGACGTCGTCGTGTTGTAGCGCGTCAGGATATGCGGCAGGCTCGCGGTGCCGAGCGACAGGCACAGCAGCAGCGCGAGGAAGTTCCGCTCGCGCGGCTTGCGCTCGTCCTCGCTCGCGGCGGGAAACGGTTCGTGCATCGGCACCGGCGGCTCGGCGCGCGCGAGCAGTTCGTCGCGCGCCTGCGCCCACACCACCCGCGCCGCCGCCGGATCGCGAGGAAAGTCAGCGAGCTCGCGCTCGCGCTGATTGATCTCGCGCAGCGGCCCGTTGTGGCGTCGCAGGTCGGCGAGCTGCTCGACGAGCTGCCGGCGCGCGTCCACATAGGAAGCCGGCAACCGGTCGAGCTGTGTCTGGATGAATCCGGCCCGCCGGCGATACGCGTCGCGCACCCGCTGTTCGTCGCGCGCATCGCGCACCTGCGCTTCGCGCGCGGCCACGCGCTCCATCAGCTGTCCATAGTTGAACTGCGGCACCGGCCCGAGCCCGTTCTTCATCGCGATCAGCGACACGGGAATCAGGATCGCACTGATCAGGATGATGTACTGCGCGACCTGCGTCCACGTGACCGCGCGCATCCCGCCGAGGAACGAGCACACGAGAATGCCCGCGAGCCCGCAGAAGATGCCGATCGCGAAATCGACGCCGATGAAGCGAGTCGCGATCAGCCCGATCCCCTGGATCTGCGCGACCAGGTAGACGAACGAGCACAGGATCGCCGCGCCGGCCGCGAGCGCGCGCACCGCGGTGCTCGAGAAGCGCGTGCCGAGGAAATCGGGAATCGTGTAGCGGGCGAGCTTGCGCACGTAGGGCGCCAGCAGGAACGCGACGAGGCAGAAGCCGCCGGTCCAGCCCATCAGGTAGGCGAGCGCATCGTAGCCGGTCGCGTACAGCGATCCGGCGAGACCGATGAACGACGCGGCCGACAGCCAGTCGGCGGCGGTCGCCATCCCGTTGAACGCGGACGGCACGCGCCGCCCGGCCACGTAATACTCGACGAGGTCGGACGTGCGCGACAGCAGCCCGATCACCGCATAGACGGCGATCGGCACGAACAGGAACACGTAGCCGATCCACACGCCGGAACCGGCCACGCGCTCGATCCGCCACAGCAGCAGCACGAAGCCGAGGAAGCCGAGTGTATACAGCGCATATGCGCGGATCAGGCGATACGTCAGCATGCGTCAGCGTCCGGGGCGTGCCGCGACGGCCTGCGCCGCGTAGTCGTCGTACGCGCGGCGCAGGATGCGGTCCGCGCGTTGCATCAGCCCGATATAGACGACGATCAGCACGAGGTAGACGAGGATCGCGCCCTGCGCGCCGACATAGAACGGCAGGCTGAATCCGGCAAAGCGCACGCCCGCGAGCGCGGGCGCGAAGAACGGCACGACGAACGACACCGAGAAGCCGGTCGCCATCAGCACGGCGATCAGCGCGACGTTGAAGCGCCAGTAGCGCGCATGCGCACGCGCGAGCGGCTCGGGCACGGGCGGCGGCGCAACAGGCGCGGGACGGGACGGAACGGTCATGCCCAGGTGTGGCGACGAAGCCCCTGCGCGGGCAAGCGGAATTGCCGCGCAGGGGTGCCTGCCGCGACGCGCGAACTCAGCGCGCTTCGGCGAGCTGGTCGAGGATCGCCGGGTTCTCGAGCGTGGACGTGTCCTGCGTGATCGCCTCGCCCTTCGCGAGCGAACGCAGCAGGCGTCGCATGATCTTCCCGGAACGCGTCTTCGGCAGGTTGTCGCCGAAGCGGATGTCCTTCGGCTTCGCGATCGGCCCGATCTGCTTGCCGACCCAGTCGCGCAGCTCCTTCGCGAGCTTCGCGGCCTCTTCGCCTTCGGGGCGCGCCCGCTTCAGCACGACGAACGCCACGACGGCCTCGCCGGTCGTCTCGTCCGGCCGGCCGACCACGGCCGCCTCGGCGACGAGCGCGTGCGCGACCAGCGCCGACTCGATCTCCATCGTGCCGAGCCGGTGGCCCGACACGTTCAGCACGTCGTCGATCCGGCCCATGATCGTGAAGTAGCCGGTGTCCTTGTCGCGCACCGAGCCGTCGCCGGCGAGATACAGCCGGCCGCCGAGCTCCTCGGGGTAGTAGCTCTTCTTGAAGCGCTCGGGGTCGCCCCAGATCGTGCGGATCATCGACGGCCACGGACGCTTGACGACCAGGATCCCGCCCTGCCCGTCCGGCACGTCCTGGCCGGTCTCGTCGACGACGGCCGCCATGATGCCCGGCAGCGGCAGCGTGCACGAACCGGGCACGGTCGGCGTCGCGCCCGGCAGCGGCGAGATCATGTGGCCGCCGGTTTCGGTCTGCCACCAGGTATCGACGATCGGGCAGCGCTCCTGGCCGACGTGCTTGTGGTACCACATCCACGCTTCGGGGTTGATCGGCTCGCCGACGGTGCCGATGATGCGCAGGCTCGACAGGTCATAGCTCTTCGGATGCACCTTGTCGTCGGCCTCGGCCGCCTTGATCAGCGAACGGATCGCGGTCGGTGCGGTATAGAACACGCTGACCTTGTGATCCGCGATCATCTTCCAGAAGCGCCCGGCGTCCGGATAGGTCGGCACGCCTTCGAACACGATCTGCGTCGCGCCGCACGCGAGCGGGCCGTACGTGATGTACGTGTGGCCGGTGATCCAGCCGATGTCGGCGGTACACCAGAACACGTCGTCCGGCTTCCAGTCGAACGCCCACTTCATCGTCTGCGCGGCCCACAGCAGGTAGCCGCCGGTGCTGTGCTGCACGCCCTTCGGCTTGCCGGTCGAGCCCGACGTATACAGGATGAACAGCGGATGCTCGGCGCCGACCCATTCCGGCGCGCAGGTGTCCGCTTCACCCGCCGTCAGCTCGTGCATCCACAGGTCGCGATCCGCGTGCCAGTCGATCGTGCCGCCGGTGCGGCGATAGACGATCACGCTCTTCACGGCGTCGCAGCCCCCCATCGCGAGCGCCTCGTCGGCGATGCTCTTGAGCGGCAGCGTCTTGCCGCCGCGCAGCTGCTCGTCGGCGGTGACGAGCGCGGTCGCACCGACGTCGACGAGCCGTTCGTTCAGCGACTTCGCCGAGAAGCCGCCGAACACCACCGAGTGCGTCGCGCCGATGCGCGCGCATGCCTGCATCGCGACGATCGCCTCGACGGACATCGGCATGTAGATCACGACGCGGTCGCCGCGGGCGATGCCGCGCTTCTTCAGCGCGTTCGCGAAGCGCGCGACGCGCGCGAGCAGGTCGGCGTAGGTGACGCGGGTCACGGTGCCGTCGTCGGCTTCGAAGATCACCGCGACGCGCTCGCCGTTGCCGGCCGCGACGTGGCGATCGAGGCAGTTGTAGGACGCGTTGAGCTCGCCGTCTTCGAACCACCTGTAGAACGGCGCATCGGACTCGTCGAGCACCTTCGTGAACGGCTTGTGCCACGCGAGCGTCTCGCGGGCATGGCGCCCCCAGAATCCTTCGTAATCACGCTCGGCCTCTTCGGCAAGCGCACGATAGGCTTGCATGCCGGATATGGCCGCCGCCTTCACGAGCGCCTCGGGCGGCGCAAACTGACGGCTTTCGTGAAGAACCGATTCAATCGCAGACATCGACTACCCCTTGGTGAACATGAATCCTCTGATTGCCGGCGCGTGTCGTGCGCGCCGCGTCTTGGCCGGCGCATGCGCGCCGCTGTCTCCCACCACCCGCGCGCGGCCGCTGGGGCCACGCACGATGTTGCACCGCACCACGCCGCCCGACGGCGGCGGCGTGATCCGACAGCTTCCACGATAAGCGCCTGAACTTACCCGTCACTTACGTGGCACCGCCGGCGGCACACCGGGCGGCACGCTTTGCGCAGTTTCGACCACGACCCTACAATCCTAACTGACTTCGCCTTCCGGATTCCAGCTTGAATCGCTACGCCCTCTTCCTCATCGCGTCGATGCTGCTCGTCGGCACCAATGTCGGCATCGGCAAATCGATCGTCGCCGTCGTTCCCGTCGCCATTCTCGCCACGCTGCGCTTCGTGATCGCGATCGCCGTGCTGTGGCCGCTGTTCCGGCCGGTCAAGATGCGCGCGGTCAAGCGCGCCGAATGGCTGAACCTGTTCCTGCAGGCGTTCTTCGGCACCTTCATGTTCACGCTGCTGATGCTGAACGGCGTGCAGCGCACGAGCGCGGTCGCGGCCGGCGTCATCACGAGCACGATTCCCGCCGTCGTCGCGCTGTTCGCGTGGCTGGTCCTGCGCGAAAAACCGAACGGCCGTGCGCTCGTGTCGATCGCGCTCGCGATCGTCGGCGTCCTGACGATCAACCTCGCGAACGGCGGCGCGACGGCGGCGGGCGCATCGGCCGGCTCGCTGACGGGCAACCTGCTGATACTCGGCGCGGTGTGCTGCGAATCGATCTACGTGATCCTGTCGCGCCGCCTCACGCAGACGCTCGCGCCGATCGACATCTGCGCGTACACGCACCTGTTCGGCCTGCTGCTGATGCTGCCGCTTGGCGCCGGCGCGATGTGGCATTTCGATTACGCGAGCGTGCCGTCGAGCGTCTGGGCGCTCGTCGTCTGGTATGGCCTGTCGGCCAGCATCTTCTCGTTCTGGATGTGGATGAAGGGCATCCGGCACGTGCCGGGCAGCCTCGCCGGCGTGTTCAGCGCGGTGCTGCCGGTCGCCGCGGCCGTCTACGGGATCGTGTTCCTCGGCGAGCGCCCGACGCTCGCGCACGGCTTCGCGCTCGCGTGCGTCGTCACCGGCATCGTGCTCGCGAGCCTGCGCGTGAAGCGCACGCCGCCCGTCGCGTCCTGACCCGTCCCCGGCGCCCCGCCCGGCCGCGGGGCGCATCGCTGCAGCCGAACAGGCCGACGCGTTACAATAGCGCGCCTTTCCCCGATTAATACCCGCGATACCCGCGCCCGTCCACCCACATGTCCGCTTCGCCGACCGACCTGCCTTCGTCTGGCCGGCGCGCCGCCCGCTCGTTGCGCCCGCTGCCCGCCCTGATCTTCATGAGCCGCTGGCTCCAGGTTCCGCTGTATCTCGGCCTGATCGTCGCGCAGGGCGTCTATGCGTTCCTGTTCCTGCACGAGGTCTGGCACCTGCTGTCGCACGCGGCCAGCCTCGACGAGATCGGCGTGATGCTCGCGGTGCTCGGCCTGATCGACGTGGTGATGATCTCGAACCTGCTGATCATGGTGATCATCGGCGGCTACGAGACCTTCGTATCGCGGCTCGGCATCGAGGGGCACCCGGACGAGCCTGAATGGCTCGACCACGTCAACGCGGGCGTGCTGAAGGTCAAGCTGTCGATGGCGCTGATCAGCATTTCGTCGATCCACCTGCTGAAGACCTTCATCAACCCCGACCAGCACAGCACGCACGCGATCATGTGGCAGGTGGTGATCCACGTGTCGTTCCTCGTGTCGGCGCTCGTGATGGCGTGGGTCGACCGTCTGACGACCCACACGCATCCCGGCCATTTCCACGAGACGCACGCCCCCGCCGCGGCGCCTCGCAAGCCGGCGGAACACGCCGGCAACGCATTCCCCACAGTCCTCACAGAGTCTCAGCCATGACCGTCATCAAACAGGAAGACCTGATCCAGAGCATCGCGGATTCGCTGCAGTACATCAGCTACTACCATCCGCTCGATTACATCCAGGCGCTCGGCCGCGCATACGAGCTCGAGGAGAGCCCGGCCGCGAAGGACGCGATCGCGCAGATCCTCACGAACAGCCGCATGTGCGCGGAAGGCAAGCGCCCGATCTGCCAGGACACCGGGATCGTCACGGTCTTCGTGAAGGTCGGCATGGACGTGCGCTGGGACGGCGCGACGATGGGCGTCACCGACATGATCAACGAAGGCGTGCGCCGCGGCTACACGCATCCGGACAACGTGCTGCGCGCGTCGATCGTGAACCCGCCCGAAGGCGGCCGCAAGAACACCAAGGACAACACGCCGGCGGTGATCCACTACGAGATCGTGCCGGGCGACAAGGTCGACGTGCAGGTCGCGGCGAAGGGCGGCGGCTCGGAGAACAAGTCGAAGTTCGTGATGCTGAACCCGTCCGACTCGATCGTCGACTGGGTGCTGAAGACCGTGCCGACGATGGGCGCGGGCTGGTGCCCGCCGGGGATGCTCGGCATCGGCATCGGGGGCACCGCCGAAAAGGCGATGGTGATGGCGAAGGAATCGCTGATGGAGCCGATCGACATCCAGGAAATCATCGCGCGCGGCCCGCAGGACTGGGTCGAGGAACTGCGCGTCGAGCTGCACGAGAAGGTCAACGCGCTGGGCATCGGCGCGCAGGGCCTCGGCGGCCTCGCGACCGTGCTCGACGTGAAGATCATGGCCACGGCGACCCATGCGGCATCGAAGCCGGTCGCGATGATCCCGAACTGCGCGGCCACCCGCCATGCGCACTTCGTGCTCGACGGCTCGGGCCCGGCGAAGCTCGAGGCGCCGTCGCTCGACGCCTGGCCGAACGTCCAGTGGGAACCGAACACGGAAACCAGCAAGCGCGTCGACCTGAACACGCTGACGCCGGAAGAAGTCGCGAGCTGGACGCCTGGCCAGACGCTGCTGCTGTCGGGCAAGATGCTCACGGGCCGCGACGCCGCGCACAAGCGCATCGCCGACATGCTCGCGAAGGGCGAGAAGCTGCCGGTCGACTTCACGAACCGCGTGATCTACTACGTCGGCCCGGTCGATCCGGTGCGTGACGAAGTGGTCGGCCCGGCCGGCCCGACGACGGCCACGCGCATGGACAAGTTCACCGAGACGATGCTCGCGCAAACGGGCCTCATCTCGATGGTCGGCAAGGCCGAGCGCGGCCCGGTCGCGATCGACGCGATCAAGAAGCACAAGGCGGCCTACCTGATGGCGGTCGGCGGCGCGGCGTACCTCGTGTCGAAGGCGATCCGCGGCGCGAAGGTGCTCGCCTTCGAAGACCTCGGCATGGAAGCGATCTACGAGTTCGACGTGCAGGACATGCCGGTGACGGTTGCCGTCGATTCGTCGGGCACGTCGGTTCACCAGACCGGTCCGAAGGAATGGCAGGCAAAGATCGGCAAGATCCCGGTCGCCGCGGCGTAAGCGCGAACGCTCGAAAGGCCGGACTCCTGTCCGGCCTTTTTGCTTCTCATTCTCATCCCGCGCCGTTGGCCGTTCGGACGCGCGCGGGAAACTTGGCATTTCGCTTTCGAGCGATTATCGTTCGGGATCTGAAGCCCCACCATCAAGAAGGAAACAAGCCATGCAAGGCGACAAGAAAGTCATCGAATATCTGAACGCCCAGCTGAAGAACGAGCTGACGGCGATCAACCAGTACTTCCTGCATGCCCGCATGTACAAGCACTGGGGCCTCGAAAAGCTCGGCAAGCACGAATACGACGAGTCGATCGGCGAGATGAAGCATGCCGACTGGCTCATCGAGCGCGTGTTCATGCTCGACGGCCTGCCGAACCTGCAGGATCTGCACAAGCTGCTCGTCGGCGAGGAGACCGAAGAAATCCTGAAGTGCGACCTGAAGCTCGAACAGATCTCCCAGGCGACCTGCAAGGAAGCGATCGCGTATTGCGAGTCGGTTCGCGACTACGTGTCGCGCGAGATCTTCGAGAAGATCCTCGACGACACCGAAGAGCACATCGACTGGCTGGAAACGCAGATCGACCTGATCGGCAAGGTCGGCATCCAGAACTACCAGCAGACGATGATGGGCTCGCCCGAGTAAGCCCACGCCCGCCCTTCCCCGCTATCGCACCCTGCCTGATCATGTCGACACCTTCCGTTATCGCCACGACGGCCGCTGCCGCCGCACCCGTCGGCATCTTCGATTCGGGGTTGGGCGGACTGTCGGTGCTGCGCGCCGTGCGCGCGCAGCTGCCCGAAGAGTCATTCATCTATGTCGCCGATTCGCACCACGCGCCGTATGGTCCGCGCGACGAGGCGTTCATTACCGAACGCACGCTGGCAATCGGCGAGTGGCTCGCGCGCGAAGGCACGAAAGCGCTCGTCGTCGCGTGCAACACGGCAACGGCGCGCGCGATCGCGGCCATCCGCGAGCACCTGTCGATGCCGCTGGTCGGTGTCGAGCCGGGCATCAAGCCGGCCGTCGCAGCCTCCGCGAGCGGCATCGCGGGCGTCCTCGCCACGCAGTCGACGCTGAACAGCCCGCGCTTCCAGGCGCTGCTCGACCGCTACGGCGACGGCCGCCGCTTCATCTGCCAACCCGGCCACGGGCTCGTCGAAGCGATCGAACGCGGCGACACGAACTCGCCCGCGCTGCGCGCGCTGCTCGACAGCTACCTGCAGCCGATGCTCGATGACGGCGCCGATACGCTGGTGCTCGGCTGCACGCACTACCCGTTCTTCACGGAAACGATTCGTGACCTTGTTGGCGACCGCCTGACGATCGTCGACACGAGCGACGCCATCGCCCGCCAGCTCGCCCGGGTTCTCGACGAACGCGGCCTGCGCGCGCCGGCCGGCACGCGCGCCGCGCCGCCGCGCTTCTGCTCGACGAGCGACGGTCATCAGCTGCGCGCACTCGCTTCGGCCCTGCTCGGTCTCGACGCGCCGGTCGAATCCGTCACCATTTCCTCGCCGAACGCGCACGCGCGCGTGGCCGCCTGACACCCGCCGCCGGCCGCCCGGCCGGGCGGCCCCCTCCGCAGTAACCCTTCTAAGGGTCTGGTTTTGTTACAAAAAAGCCGGAATCAGGCTTGTCAACGTCCGCGAATTTAATGATAATAATTCGCATTAACGTTAGCTATCGCACTCATCATGATCGTCTGCGTGTGCAAGTCTGTTTCCGACCGCACGATTCGCGCCTCCCTCGCGGAAGGGGTGAATACGTTCGATGAACTCCAGTTCGAACTCGGCGTGGCCACCTGCTGCGGCAAGTGCGAGGAGTCCGTGCGCGACCTCATGGCGGAGCAAGGCGTCTGCGCGAGCCGGTGCGGCGTCGAGCACCACGCGCATCCGGTTCCCGTGTCGTTCTACGAGCGCAAGGCTGCCTGACCGGCGTCGAGTGCGCGCGCGGCCCAGGCCGCATTTTTGTTTTCCGCCCGTCAGCAAGCCCAGCATCAGCGCGAGCCAACGGCTTACCTGCCAAGGAGCCTGTCATGGAATTGCTGATCGGATTTGTTACCACCGTGTGCATCTCGTTGTTGATCTTCCGCAAGTGATGGCACGTCACCCCGCTGCCCTCCGCGGGCAGCGCCGTTCTTTCTAGCTAACATGCAGGCTTCGCATTCCGCTCCAGCCGGCGCCTGGCCGGCTGCCCCCCGTATGAACCCCCGAGTCATCGCTGCCGCGGTCGGCGTGGTCGCCGTGCACGCGGTCCTGCTGACCGCTGCGTGGCTCCATCGCAACGCACTGCCGGCGAAATCCGTCGAAGTCCAGTCGATCACCGCGCAGCTGATCACGCCTGCGCCGATCGCGCAGCAGGTCGCGGCCGAGTCGATCCCGCAACCGGCCCCGCCGAAGCCCACGCCGCGCGTGAAGCCGAAGGTCGAGCCGAAGCCGGTGCAGAAGGTGTCGAAACCCACGCCGCAACCGGTGGCGCCTTCGCCCGTGCCGTCGCCGACGCCCGCCGCTGCAGCCGACTCGACGCCGGCACCCGCCGCCGCGCCGGCTGCGGCCGCACCGGCGGCCGCGACCGGGCCCGCGCGCGAGACGATGGAAGTCAGCGCGCCGAAGAATGTCCCGACGCTGCAATGCGCGTTCGTGAAACCCGACTATCCGTCGATGTCGCGCCGCCGCGGCGAATCGGGCACTGCCTACGTGCACTTCGTCGTCGGCGTGACGGGCAAGATCGAAAGCATCGACCTGCAGAAAAGCAGCGGCTATCCGCGCCTCGACGAGGCCGCGCTCGCCGCGATGCGCGCCACGTCGTGTCGTCCGTATATCGAGAACGGGCAGGCGATCCGCGCCGCCCGTACCCAGCCCTACAACTTCGGACTCACCGACTAACACTGCCTCATCCGCAAGATCCAAAAGGAACAAAAATGCAAAGCTACGGTATCGCGCACGTCTGGGCGCAAGGTGATTTCGTCACACGCGCCATCGCGATCGCGCTCCTCGTGATGTCGGTCCTGTCGTGGATGGTGATCGTCATCAAGGGCTGGAATGTGATCCGCCTGAGCCGTCTCACGAAGAACGCGGAACAGGCCTTCTGGCATTCGGACGATTTCGACGACGGCATCAAGAAGCTCGGCCTCGCGGCCTCGACGCCGGCCGACAACCCGTTCCTCGCGCTCGCGCTCTCCGGCAAGGAAGCGGCCGACCATCATCACCAGACGCAACCGCACCTGCACGACCGGATGGATGTATCCGACTGGGTCACGCGCTGCCTGAAGGACACGATGGACGAAGGCATCTCGCGCATGCAGAGCGGCCTCGCGATCCTCGCGTCGATCGGCAGCACCGCGCCGTTCGTCGGCCTGTTCGGCACGGTCTGGGGCATCTACCACGCGCTGCTCGTGATCGGCGCAACCGGCCAGACATCGATCGACCAGGTCGCGGGCCCGGTCGGCGAATCGCTGATCATGACGGCCTTCGGCCTGTTCGTCGCGATTCCCGCGGTGCTCGGCTACAACGCGCTCACGCGTGCGAACAAGGGTGTCGTCAGCAAGCTGCGCCGCTTCGCGCACGGCCTGCACGCGTACTTCGTGACGGGCGCGCGCCTCGCATCGTCGTCGACCCGCGACGGCCTGCGTCTCGCGGCCCGCGCCAGCTGAAGCGGGGTGAACGATGGCAATGAACACCGGTTTCAGCGACGATGACGACGATGGCGTGATGAGCGAGATCAACATGACGCCGCTCGTCGACGTCATGCTCGTACTCCTGATTATTTTCCTGGTGACGATCCCGGCGATGCAGCACGCGGTGAAGATCGACCTGCCGCACGCGAGCAGCCAGCCGGTCGAAGACAAGCCGCAGACGGTCGATGTCGCGATCCAGGGCGACGGCTCGATCCTGTGGGACGATCACGCGGTCACGCGCAAACAGCTGCAGGCACGCATCGCCGAGGCCGCGCAGCACACGCCGCAACCCGAGTTGCACCTGCGCGCGGATCGCAAGGTGGCCTACGAACGCGTTGCCGAAGTGATGTCGGATGCTCAGGCCGGCGGCCTGACGAAGCTCGGCTTCGTGACGGAGCCGAAGGCGAAAGCGAAGTAACGCACGCCGGAGCGCACAAAGTAAAAGGCCTTCATCGCCAGATGAAGGCCTTTTTTCATGCGCACGCGGGCGCCTTCGGGCGGCGGGCTCTTCGGCGGTATCGGTTGCGCCTGGAGCAACGCAAATGCGGCTACCGTGGTCTGCACGGACTGCGCTTTCTGCCCTATCTGGCTCGCAACATATGCGGCCACCTTACTCCGCTCAGAACATCCTTCGCGAAATGGGATTCCAATATAGGCCCGCCCGCCCGCGCATTCAAGGCTTCCCCGATTGAAACTTGCGATTGCAGGCGACGCTTCAATGACAAAACAAATTTGCAGTACTTGAAGGTCCGTGATCAGCCGGCGGACGCGCCTTCGGCCGCTTCCTTCTTTGCGCGTTCCGGGCAGCCCGGCTGCTGGTATTCGCCGTGGTCGAGCTTCTCGACCAGGTAGTCGACGAACGCCCGCACCGCCGGCGGCATCCCCTGGCGCGACACGAACACCGCATACAGCTGCGGCACCGGCAGCGTCCAGCCGGGCATCACCGGCGACAGTTGCCCGGCGCGCAACGCGTTGCCGTACATCATTTCCGGCAGCGCGGCGATCCCGAGGCCGTCGAGCACCGCCTCGCGGATCGTCATCAGGTCGGCGGTCACGAGGCGCGGATCGTGTTCATGCACGTGGCGCGTGCCGTCCGGCGCGATCAGGTTGAACACGTGGCGGCCGTCGACGCTCGGCGTGTCGAGCGTCTCGAAATGGGCGAGATCGTCCGGCACGAGCGGCGGCGCATTCTGGCTCAGCAGGCTCGGCGCGCCGACCAGCATCTGCTCGGTGCGCCACAGCGGCCGAACGACGATGTTCGCGTTTTGCGGCGGCTCGGAGCGCACGCGCAGCGCGACGTCGATCGAATCCTCGAACAGGTCGATCACGCGGTTCGTCACACGAATGTGAACCTTCACTTCCGGGTAGCGGTGCAGGAACTCGGGCAGGATGCGCGACAGCATCGTCTGCGACAGCGTGACCGGCACGCTGACCCGCACCGAGCCGCGCGGCGACGCGCGCAGTTGCTGCACCGCGTTCATCGCGGCCTGCGCCTCGGCCAGCATCGCCTGGCAGTGCTGGTAGAACAGCTCCCCCGCCTCGGTCAGCGCGAGCTTGCGGGTCGAGCGCTGCAGCAGCCGCACGCCGAGCGCCGCTTCGAGCTCGGTCAGGCGCCGCGACAGGCGCGATTTCGAGATCCCCAGCACGCGTTCGGCGGCCGAGAAGCCGCCATGCTCGACGACCTGCGAAAAGTACATCAGGTCGTTCAGGTTATGTGCATCGATATTCATCTCATCGTTCCAATTGCAGAACAATCCATTGCGTACTGCAGCGAATTAATCGGTAAACCGACCAATATAATAGCTGCATGTTTCAAAAATAACGCTATTCCAATTTCTCGAGGGCCCCGCATGACGATCGCTCGCTCGCTTGACCGCACCTATCCCGCACTTCGCACGACCGAAGGCGGCGGTTTCGTGGTCCACCGTCCGTTTCCGACCCGGCTGCTGATGGACTTCGATCCGTTCCTGCTGCTCGACGAGATGGGCCCGGTCGACTACGGCCCGGGCGAAGCCAAGGGCGCGCCCGATCATCCACATCGCGGCTTCGAAACCGTGACCTACGTGCTCGACGGCCGCTTCCGGCACCGCGATTCCGCCGGTCATGCGGGCGCACTGGGCCCGGGCGACGTCCAATGGATGACGGCCGGCGCCGGCGTCGTGCACAGCGAGATGCCCGATCCGGCCTTTGCGCAACAGGGCGGCCGCTCGCACGGCTTCCAGCTGTGGGTGAACCTGCCGCGCCGCGACAAGCTGATCGCACCGCGCTACCAGGAGATCGCCGCCGATCGCATCCCGAGCGCGACCTCGCCGGACGGCCGTGCGCGCGTCCGGGTCATCGCCGGCGAGGCGTTCGGCGTCCAGGCGGCCATCGAGACGCGCACACCGATCCTCTACCAGCATTTCACGCTCGAACCCGGCGCGGCGGTCACGCAGCCGGTTCCGGCCGGCTATCGCGTGTTTGCCTACCCGATCGCGGGCGCGGGCTTCTACGGCCCCGACCGCCAGGCGGTCGACGCGCGCCACATGATCGTCTACGCGGACGATGGCGACGCCGTCACCTTCGCCGCCGGCGACGCGCCGCTCGATCTGCTGCTGATCGGCGGCGTGCCGCTCAACGAGCCGATCGTCCGCTACGGCCCGTTCGTGATGAACACCGAGGAGGAAATCCGGCAGGCGGTGGTCGACTACCAGAGCGGGCGCATGGGGCGCATTGCGTCGTGACCGCGTCGGTTCGGGAACGCAGGTGCCGCGAATGCGCCGGATTTGCGTCACAATAAGTCCTTGAACCACGTGGCCGCGCGCCACTACAAGGAACCCGTCCCCTTGAATTTCGAACACCTGATCCAGATCAACGCCGACGATTCGACCGTGCCCACCCTGACCCGCGAGCAGCTCTGGGAAGGTCTCGTGCTGCGCGCCGAGCAGCCGCAGCTGTTCGTGATCGGCCTCGACAGCTGTGTGGTCCACGAGCGCACCGACACGACGCTCGAGCGCGAGCTGCACTACGGTCATGCGACCGTGCGCGACCGCGTGACGTTCACGCCGAACCAGCAGGTCCGCTACGACATTCACGCAGCGGACGGCGAGATCGGCGGCACGCTGACGATGACGATCGAGGAACGCGACGACCAGCAGCTGTTCCTGCGCTTCGAATACCGCACGACGCTTCCAGTGAGCAACGACACCGAGGACGCCAGGCAGACCCACGAGATCGTCAAGGAAGCGTATCGCACGTCGGATATCGATACCGTGCGGCTGATCCGCGAATACGCGCAAGGCCGCAAGGATCCCGATCCGCTGCACTGACGGCGACGGCGGCCGGCCCCGGCCGCCCTTTGATTCAAGCTATCGGCTTGGCGATTTCGATCGATAAAGAGTCTTTGTAAATGGGAATGGTTATCATTTAGAATTCATTCCATCGTATCGACATTGACCGATCAACCGAATGACCGACACCACGCGCCAGACCACGCTGACCTTGCGCCGCAACACCGGCGCCCCAGGCGTCAGCCGCCAAAAGACGGCAGCGGTCACGACGCCGGCGAAGCCCGCCAGCGCAAGCCGCGATGCCGGCACGCGCGTCGTCAGCAGCGATGCGTTGTTGCAGGGCCGAAGCCACGTCAGCATTGCGCACAACGGGGAAACCTATCAGTTGCGCGCCACGCGGCTCGGCAAGTTGATTTTGACGAAGTAGATCGTTGTACAGGGTATTGTGGGGACCACCTCCCTGAGAGGTGTTGGGCATTAGCCAGCGTAACGGCTTGCACGCGAGATCTAGACCCCTTCGTGCAAACACACTCAAGCAGCCGTTGCAGCAAGCCAAGCCACTTTTTTTGGTTCTCGCAGCAGGAAAAAAAAGCGACACGCCGAATGACGTGTCGCTTTTTCATTTGGGTTGCACAATCGTCGGGCGGCGCTGTTCGCGCGGCTCGTCGTGAAAGCCTGAACAGCGTCAGGCCCTCGCCTTCTTCATCTTGAGAAACCCCAGAACATCAGCCACCACGCGCTGTCGATGACAGCCAGCCCCGCGGCAAACCAAGCGAATGCCGCCATGCGGCGTGGCCAGCCCGCATAACGGCCGGTCACCTGCCACGCGAGCCAGGCGCTCCATACGTTCGCGCCGACCAGGATCGCAATGCGCACGCCTGCGACCCAGCCGAGCGGCACATGTTCGGCGCGCAACAGCGACACCGTCGTCGCAGACAGGCCGAGAAACACGCCTGCGCCTGCGATCGGGATCAGCGACTGCGCGAGGTGGTGCAGCCGGACGCGCTCGAAGCGGCCGAGCATCAGCGTGGCGCCGGCCAGCAGCACGAGCAGCGCCGTGCCGTACACGAGCCCGGTGCCGACGATGTAGCTGACGATCAGCCCGCCGTCGAGCCACGAGAACACGTCGTTGCGGTCCGGATAATTCGTGAGCAGGATCCACGGCGCATTGGTGGCGAGCGGCCACGTGATGTCGTGATCGATCAGCCAGCCCGCGAGCCATTGCTTGATCTGCACGAACCACGGGCTGACGGTCCAGTGGAACGCGCCGATCGCCACGCCGAGCAGGCCGTACAGGATCAGCGCGGTGTCCCACGGGTTCGCCTTCTGCGCGCCCAGCTTCACGACTTCATCGGACGGCGAGCGCCACGACAGCGAGATCGCGTCGCGGTGCCCGTTGCAGCGACCGCACATATGGCAGTCCGCCGCGCCCTTCATGTTGCGCAACGGCACGAGCGGCGCGCAATTGATCGGAATCACGCGATGGCCGTGCTCGCCGTTCTTGTACGAACGGCGCCACGCGTCCTCGTCGACCTTGTAGCGCATCGGCGCGAGCCGCGCGAGCAGCCCGAACACGCCGTTGACCGGGCACAGGTACTTGCACCACACGCGCTTCTCGCGGCCGTACAGCACGCCGATCATGATCGCGCCGACGGTCGAGCCGCCGAGCACGAACAGCACCGCGAGCGGGTACTGGTACACGCTGACCATCTGCCCGTAGATCGTCGTCATCCCGAACGCGACGAACGGCCAGCCACCCCACCGTATCCAGCGCGGAATCGCGCCGCCGCGGCCGAACTTGCTCGCGTATTCGGTGAGCGCGCCTTCCGGGCACAGCACGCCGCACCAGACGCGGCCTAGCATCACCATCGACAACAGCACGAACGGCCACCAGATGCCCCAGAACGCGAATTGCGCGATGAGCGTCAGGTTGCTCCACAGATGCGCGGTATCGTCCGGCAGCGGCAGGATTGCCGGCACGATGATCAGGAACGCATAGACGGCCACGACACCCCACTGGAGGCCGCGGATCAGCCCGCCGTGGCGCTGCATCCACTGGCCGGCCTGGGCGAGCCAGCCCGCTTTTGCGCCGGCGACGGTACTCATGCGGCGCGCCCTGCGGCCACGGCCGGGCGCCGGCTCGCACGCTTCATCAGCAGCCAGACCACCGCCCAGTACACCGCGTAAGCGATCAGGTTCATCAGCGCCGGATGCGCGCGATAACCGGTCAGCGTCGCGACGAGCGAGCCGAAGGTGCCGGAGTCGTCGAGGATCGCCGACGTATCCCACACCTGCGAGATGCCGAGCGGCAGGATTTCCTTGTCGATCAGCTTGTCGACGCCCGTCTGGAACAGGCCCGCGCCGAGGAACAGCAGCATCACTTCGGTGACGCGGAAGAAATGCCGCCACGAGAAGTACTTGCCGCCGAGCTGCAGTAGGTAGAACGTCAGGAGCGCGAGGCCGAGGCCGAGGATGACGGCGAGCATCTGGCCGCCGTCCACATGGCCCGACTGGCCGAACCCGAGGCCGTACAGGAAAATCACCGTCTCGCTGCCCTCGCGCGCGATCGCGAGCGCGACCAGCACCGCGACGCCCCACCAGTTCGAATCGCGCGTGCTCTGCTGCAGCGATTGCTCCATGTCGCGTTTCAGCGTGCGTCCGTGCTGGCGCATCCACAGCACCATCTGCACGATCAGCACGCACGCGATCAACACCATCGCCGTCTGGAAATAGTCCTGCGCGTCGCCGGACAGCACTTCGGTGAACCCGACGAGCGCGGCACCGAGTCCGACGGCCATCAGCAGCCCCGCCGCGACGCCGGCCCACAGATACGGGATGCCGCGCCGCGCGTCGTCGTCGCCGTTCTTCAGCCACGCATAGAGAATCCCGACGACGAGCAGCGCCTCGACGCTCTCCCGCCAGACGATGAACAAGATCTGACCCATTGAAACCTCCTGACGCGCGGGGCATCAGCCCCCGCACGCAGACAAAACCGCATTACTTCGCGACGATCACGCCCTGCGCCTGCTGGTGGAAATCGTCGAAAAACTTGTATTCACCCGGCGACAGCGGCGCGACCACGACGAACGAGTCGGCGCCCGGTGCAAGCACCTTCTCCTTGCGCAGTTGCACGCTCTCGAATTCGGCGGCGCCCTTGCCGGTGTTCTTGATCTCGATCTTGAAGCGCTGGCCGGCCGGCACCTCGATACGGGCGGGATTCAGCTTGCCGTCCGCCATCTCGAGCTTGAACGTCGGCAGATCGGCGGCCTGCGCGGCGCCGGCGAGCAGCAGCGCGGCGGCCGCGGCGACGAATTTCTGGGGGAATTTCATTCTTGGTTCTCTACGACGACGGCGCGCCCGAGGCGCGCCGTCCGTTATGCCACCGATCAGTAACCGCCCTTCTTGCCGATGCCGGCGAACGGGAAGTCGTACTCGAGCGTGACGGGCTTGAACCACGCGCCCACGCCGGTTTCCTTGTCGACGTGACGACCGAACGCCATGTGGCCCGTCTGCATCGGCTGCTTGACCGTCATCGTCAGGTGGTACTTGCCCGGGCCGTTCAGCTTCACGTTGTCGCCGTAGTGCGGGCCGTCGCTCGCGACCATGCCCATCAGGTCGCCTTCCGCCTTCCACTTCGCGTCGCCCTGCTTCGTCAGCTTGTAGGTGATCTGCAGGTACGGCATCCAGTCGCCTTCGGCGAAGCCGGTCGGGTTGTTCTTGACCGCGTGGATGTCGGCTTCGAGGTGGATGTCCGAATCCGATGCCTTGCGCATCATCCCTTCCGGCTCCATCGTGATCGGCTGCAGGTACACCGCGCCGATTTCCATTCCGCCCTGGATCTGCTGCTTGCCGATCGGATATTCGGCGGCGGATGCCGACATGGCGGCCAGCGCCGCCGCTACCGCAACCGACGTGCGGATGAACGAAGAACCCAGCATGGACACTCCTTGTTTTTCTCTGACAAAAGCACGGCCGTCCCGCGGAACGGCCGCCGACAAACACTAACGCGACGAAGAACGTTAATGCGAACTATTCTCAATTCACGCGAAGTGTAGCACCGAACGCGCCACCGGACAAACCGACAGCCAGGTAAAACCCTGATCCGATAAGGCTTACAGGCCGATTACCGGACAGTTTCGCTCACACTTGGAAAGATTTACCGGCCACCGCTGACGTGGTCGCCGACGTTCGCACCGAACACGCGCTCGCGCAGCAGCGCGAGCTGGTCGCGCGTCTGGGCCGCCTTCTCGAACTCGAGGTTCTTCGCGTAATCGGCCATCTGCTTCTCGAGGCGCTTGATTTCCTTCGCGAGCTGCTTCTCGGTCATGTCCTCGAACTTCGCGCGCTGCTGCGCTTCCTTCAGCTCCGCGCGCGCCTCGTCGGCGTTGTAGACGCCGTCGATGATGTCCTTGATGCGCTTCACCACGCCGCGCGGCGTGATGCCCATCCGCTCGTTGTGCGCGATCTGCTTGGCGCGGCGCCGCTCGGTTTCGCCGATCGCGCGCTTCATCGACTCGGTCATGTTGTCCGCGTAGAGGATCGCCTTGCCGTTTACGTTGCGCGCCGCGCGGCCGATCGTCTGGATCAGCGAGCGCTCGGCGCGCAGGAAGCCTTCCTTGTCCGCGTCGAGGATCGCGACGAGCGACACTTCGGGGATGTCGAGGCCTTCGCGCAGCAGGTTGATCCCGACCAGCACGTCGAAGGTGCCGAGCCGCAGGTCGCGGATGATCTCGACGCGCTCGACGGTGTCGATGTCGCTGTGCAGGTAGCGCACCTTCACGCCGTGATCGGCGAGGAACTCGGTGAGCTGCTCGGCCATCCGCTTCGTCAGCACGGTGATCAGCACGCGCTCCCCGGCCTTCACGCGCGCGTTGATCTCGGCCAGCACGTCGTCGACCTGCGAGCTGGCCGGGCGCACCTCGATTTCCGGATCGACGAGCCCGGTCGGCCGCACGACCTGCTCCGCGATCTGCCCGGTCACGCGCTGCTCGTAGTCGGCCGGCGTGGCCGACACGAAGATCACCTGGCGCATCTTGCGCTCGAATTCGGGGAACTTGAGCGGCCGGTTGTCGAGCGCCGACGGCAGCCGGAAGCCGTAGTTGACGAGGTTCTCCTTGCGCGCGCGGTCACCGTTGTACATGCCGTTCAGCTGGCCGATCAGCACGTGCGACTCGTCGAGCAGCATCAGCGCGTCGGGCGGCAGGTAATCGACGAGGGTCGGCGGCGGTTCGCCCGGCGCCGCGCCGGAAAAGTGCCGCGAGTAATTCTCGATGCCCTTGCAGAAGCCAAGCTCCTGCAGCATCTCGAGATCGAAGCGGGTGCGCTGCTCGAGGCGCTGCGCCTCGACGAGCTTGCTGTCGCCGTAGAAGAACTCGAGGCGCTCGCGCAGCTCGTCCTTGATCGTCTCGACCGCGCGCATCACGGTGTCGCGCGGCGTCACGTAGTGCGACGACGGATACACGGTGAAGCGCGGGATCTTCTGCCGCACGCGCCCCGTCAGCGGGTCGAACAGCTGCAGCGTGTCGACCTCGTCGTCGAACAGCTCGACGCGCACCGCCATCTCCGCGTGTTCGGCCGGGAAGATGTCGATCGTGTCGCCGCGCACGCGGAACGTGCCGCGCTGGAAATCCTGCTCGTTGCGCGTGTACTGCATCGCGATCAGGCGCGCGATCACGTCGCGCTGGCCGAGCTTGTCGCCCGTGCGCAGCGTCAGGATCATCTGGTGGTATTCGGACGGGTTGCCGATACCGTAGATCGCCGACACCGTCGCGACGATCACCACGTCGCGGCGCTCCATCAGGCTCTTCGTCGCCGACAGCCGCATTTGCTCGATGTGCTCGTTGATCGACGAGTCCTTCTCGATGAACAGGTCGCGCTGCGGCACGTACGCTTCCGGCTGGTAGTAGTCGTAGTACGAGACGAAGTACTCGACCGCATTGCGCGGGAAAAACTCGCGGAACTCGGCGTAGAGCTGCGCGGCGAGCGTCTTGTTCGGCGCGAACACGATCGCCGGGCGGCCGAGCCGCGCAATCGTGTTCGCCATCGTGAAGGTCTTGCCCGAGCCCGTCACGCCGAGCAGCGTCTGGAACGCGAGGCCGTCCTCGATCCCCTCGACGAGCGTCTCGATCGCGGTCGGCTGGTCGCCGGCGGGCGGATACGGCTGGTACAGCTGGAACGGCGACCCTTCGAAGGTCACGAATT
Organism: Burkholderia sp. SRS-46; assembly: GCF_004343775.1. GTDB lineage: Bacteria > Pseudomonadota > Gammaproteobacteria > Burkholderiales > Burkholderiaceae > Burkholderia. The sequence goes on from NZ_PTXL01000008.1 coordinate 479,072, forward strand.
TCGATTCGTCGAGCGCGTTGCCGACTTCGGCGTGATGTTCGGACATGGAATGCGGCCGGAGCGAAAACAAAAGGGCATTCTAGCGCTTCGCGGCCGCTCGGACTGCTGTCCGCTCCTGACGCTCGACGGCCGCCGGAAATCGTGAGTCGGCGCATCACCATGCGAAAAACCACCGCGAATTCGCTACAATGACGGACTGCTGCGCTTTCGGCATCGTGCCCGTCCGCGCGCGGCCTGCCGCGCCCGCCCCTGCCCCGCCCGAAGATCGCCTGACCCTCTTTTCACTACTGCCGAACCATCATGTCGCTCTTCTCCGCTGTCCAGCTTGCTCCCCGCGACCCGATCCTGGGCCTGAACGAAGCCTTCAACGCCGATACCCGTCCGACCAAGGTCAATCTCGGCGTCGGCGTGTACACGAACGAGGAAGGCAAGATTCCGCTGCTGCGCGCGGTCCGTGATGCGGAGAAAGTGCGTGTCAACGCGGGCCTGCCGCGCGGCTACCTGCCGATCGACGGCATCGCCGCGTACGACGCCGCGGTGCAGAAGCTGCTGCTCGGCAACGATTCGCCGCTGATCGCGGCGGGCCGCGTGGTCACGGCCCAGGCGCTGGGCGGCACGGGCGCGCTGAAGATCGGCGCGGATTTCCTGCGCACGTTGAACCCGAACGTGAAGGTCGCGATCAGCGATCCGAGCTGGGAAAACCACCGCGCGCTGTTCGAAACGGCCGGTTTCGAAGTCGTCGCCTACCCGTACTACGACGCGCAGACCAACGGCGTGAACTTCGAAGGCATGCTGTCGGCGCTGAACGGCTATGAGGCGGGCACGATCGTCGTGCTGCACGCATGCTGCCACAACCCGACCGGCGTGGATCTCACGGCGGCGCAATGGCAGCAGGTGGTCGACGTCGTCAAGGCGCGCAACCTCGTGCCGTTCCTCGACATCGCCTACCAGGGCTTCGGCGAGAACATCGAGGCCGATGCAGCCGCCGTGCGCCTGTTCGCCGCGGCGGACCTGAACGCATTCGTGTCGTCGTCGTTCTCGAAGTCGTTCTCGCTGTATGGCGAGCGCGTCGGCGCGCTGTCGATCATCACGTCGAGCAAGGACGAAGCCACGCGCGTGCTGTCGCAGCTCAAGCGCGTGATCCGCACGAACTACTCGAACCCGCCGACGCATGGCGGCGCGGTGGTCGCGGCCGTGCTCGCTTCGCCGGAACTGCACGCATCGTGGGTGCAGGAACTCGGTGAAATGCGCGATCGCATCCGCGCGATGCGCAACGGTCTCGTCGAGCGCCTGAAGGCGAGCGGCGTCGATCGCGACTTCAGCTTCATCAACGCGCAGCGCGGCATGTTCTCGTACTCGGGCCTGACGTCGGCGCAAGTCGACCGCCTGCGCGACGAGTTCGGCATCTACGCGGTCGGCACGGGCCGGATCTGCGTCGCTGCGCTGAACACGCGCAACCTCGACGTGGTCGCCAACGCGGTCGCCACCGTCCTGAAGTAATTCGTCGGCATGGGGGCGGCATCGCCCGGTACGCCCCCGCCGATGTGAAAAACGCGCTCCGTGGAGCGCGTTTTTTATGTCGCCGACGTAACGCGCCGGCAACGGGCGCAGCTTACTGCATGAACCAACCGTGGCTGACGACGACGGACTGGCCGGTCAGCGCGGCGCTCGGGAACGCGGACAGGAACAGCACCGTCTGCGCGACGTCCTGCACGGTCGTGAACACACCGTCGACGGTATTGCCGAGCATCACCTTCTTCACCACGTCCTCTTCGCTGATGCCGAGCTCCTTCGCCTGCTCCGGAATCTGCTTGTCGACGAGCGGCGTGCGCACGAAGCCCGGACACACGACGTGCGAGCGCACGTTGTGCTTCGCGCCTTCCTTCGCCAGCACGCGCGCGAGGCCGAGCAGCCCGTGCTTCGCCGTCACGTACGCGGATTTCAGCGGCGACGCCTCGTGCGAGTGCACCGAGCCCATGTAGATCACGACGCCGCCGCGATCGTCCTTGTACATGTGCTTGAGCGCGGCCTTCGTCGTCAGGAACGCGCCGTCGACGTGGATCGCCTGCATCTTCTTCCAGTCGGAGAACGCGTAGTTCTCGATCGGGTTCACGATCTGGATGCCGGCATTCGACACGAGGATGTCGATCGAGCCGAACGTTTCGGCGACCTGGTCGATGCCGCTGTTGACGGCGTCCTCGGAGGTCACGTCCATCGCGATGCCGATCGCCTTGCCGCCCACCTTGTTGATCTCTTCCGCGACGGCATTCGCGCCATCCAGGTTCAGGTCGGCGATGCCGACTGCCGCGCCCGCCTTCGCCAGTTCCAGCGCGATTTCCTTGCCGATGCCGCTTGCGGCGCCGGTCACCACCGCCACCTTGCCGTTCAAATCCGTTGCCATGCACGTCTCCTTCGATCTCTGGTCAATTGGGTGCCGGTCCGCCGCTTGGGCGCGCGATCTCCGGCGGGCAAGCCGCTATTGTGCATGATCCGCTTGCTCCATTCGCCCCCAAAACGTCTAAGCTTAAGGTCGGACCTGTTATGCGGGAGGCACGCATGCATTATCGACGGCTCGGCCGCTCCGGCCTGCAGATCAGCGAACTCTCGCTCGGCTCATGGGTCACGTACGGCAACCAGGTCGACCGGCGCGTGGCGCGCGAATGTCTCGCGGCCGCACGTGACGCCGGCGTCAATTTCTTCGACAACGCCGAAGTCTATGCGGGCGGCAAGTCGGAAGACATCATGGGACACGCGATCAAGTCGCTCGGCTGGCCGCGCGTCAGCTACATCGTGTCGACCAAGTTTTTCTGGGGGCTGGCCGAAGCGCCGAACCAGTACCACACGCTGAACCGGAAATACCTGCTGAACGCGATCGACGGGTCGCTGCAACGGCTGCAGCTCGACTATGTCGACCTCGTCTATTGCCATCGCCCCGATCCGCACACGCCGATCGAGGAGACGGTGTGGGCGATGAGCGACATGATCGCGCGCGGCAAGGCGCTGTACTGGGGCACGTCGGAATGGAGCGCGGACGAGATCCGTGCCGCGTGCGAAATCGCCGAACGCCATCACTTGCGCAAGCCGGTTGTCGAGCAGCCGCAGTACAACCTGTTTCACCGCACGCGGGTCGAACAGGAATACGCGCGACTCTACGACGACTACGGTCTCGGCCTGACGACATGGAGCCCGCTGGCGTCGGGCCTGCTGACCGGCAAGTACCGGAATGGTGTGCCGCCCGGCAGCCGCGCCGAAGTACAGGGCTACGACTGGCTGCGCGAGCGGCTGACCGACCCGGCCCGCAACGATATCGTCGACAGGCTCGGCAGGATCGCCGCCGAACTCGGCTGCACCGTCGGCCAGTTGGCGATTGCGTGGGTGCTGACCAATCCGCGCGTGAGCTCGGTCATCACCGGCGCGTCGCGGATCGAGCAGATCGACGACAACATGCGCGCGCTCGACGTCGTCGCGAAGCTGTCGCCGGACGTCAAGCAGCACATCGAGGATCTGGTCGGCAACGCGTACGAATGAGGCGATTGCCGGCCACTCGCGTACAATACGCGGCCGCGTCGATGCCCGCCTCGCCGGCCACACTCGCCGGCTGCGTCGATCGACAGGCATTCACCGACTCACCCTCCGTTTCAGGCAGCCCGCCATGCTCAGTTATCGTCACGGTTTTCACGCAGGCAACCACGCGGACGTGCTCAAGCACGCCGTCGTCGTCCAGCTGCTGCGCCACCTGAACAAGAAAGACAAATCGTACTGGTATGTCGACACGCATGCGGGCGCAGGCGTGTATTCGCTGCGCGAAGGCTATGCGGCGAAAACCTCCGAGTTCGACACGGGCATCGGCCGCCTGTGGAATGACGAGAAGCTGCCGTCGTTGCTGGCTGATTATCTCGACGAAGTCCGCGCACTGAACGACGACGGCGAATTGCGCTACTACCCGGGCTCGCCGTATCTCGCGTGGCGGTTGATGCGCGAACAGGACCGGATGCGGCTGTTCGAGATGCACAGCACCGAGATCGACGTGCTGCGCCACAATTTTCGCGACGCCGGCCGGCGCGCAATGATCTTCTCGGGCGACGGATTCGAGGGCGTCAAGGCGCTGCTGCCACCGGCTCCCCGACGCGCGCTCGTGTTGATCGACCCGTCCTACGAGGACAAGAAGGATTACGCGCGAACGGTGACGTGTGTGACCGAATGCCTGAAGCGCTTCGCGACCGGCTGCTATGCGATCTGGTACCCGCAGGTGTCGCGCACGGAATCGGAACGTTTCCCCGAGCAGTTGAAACGGCTGCAACCGGACAACTGGCTGCACTTGACGCTGACCGTGTCGAATCCGCCGGCAGACGGGCTCGGCCTCTACGGCAGCGGGATGTTCATTCTGAATCCGCCTTACACGCTGGCGCAGGACATGAGGGAGGCGCTGCCCTACCTCGTGGAAGCGCTGGGCCAGGACAGCGGCGCCCGATGCGCAATCGAGCACCGCGGAAACTGAGCATCGCCCCGATCGCTTATGGCTGCCGCGGTTGCAGCAGCGGGGACGGTTGCCCGGCCGGCGGTGCCGGCCATGTCGGAATCTGGATGTAAGGCGCGACAAATACCGGCACGGACGAATCCGGTGCCTGCTCGACCGGCGTTCGCATTCTTGCCGGCGCGACGATCGGTTCGCGCGACAACGGCGCGGTCTGCAGGATCAGCCCGCCCTTTCCGTCCTGGATGCCACGCTGTGTGTCGAGAATCAACGGTTGCGATGCCGTCGCGGCGTAACCGGCCAGCGCGTGAACGAACAACACGCCGGCCAGACCGGCACGCATGCGTGACACGCCCTGCACATCGATACGCAAGCGCATGACTTTGCCCTTCAGGTTGAAAATCAGGCCCATACCATAACGCCAAGTGGTCGGCTCTACCAGAGCCCGGCGCGCAAAAAACAAAGCCCCGTCAATACGGGGCTTGCTTTTTTGTTCGGCGCTATCGGCGCCTGCCGCAACTGCGATTACAGCGAGTAGCCGCTGGTTTCGAGCGAGCGGATGCGCTGCTCGAGCTGGACGATGTCCGACGACGTCGCGAGGTAGGCTTCACGGCGCTCGCGCTCTGCGGATTCGAACCAGGTGCTCAGCTTTTCAACGATATAGGCGATCATGATGTTCTCCAAGGAAGGGGCGACCCCTGGCGAAACGGTGTTCAGGGATTTCCCGTATAGGGTTATCCCGAATTATAGCGATGCCCCATCAAGATGCCAGTGAAATGCTTGCATGGAAACCATTCCAAATTGGAATGACACCGTCATTCGATCGCGCAACCTATTGATTTTATTGATATTTCTATATCAACCCCGCTGAACCCCTCGAGGGTGTGCACTATTCTGGTTCGGAAACGGGGTCAGCAAGACGCGCCAAAATCGGGCATTCCGGCCGGACGTCGCCGTGACAGTGTGCAGCCAGGTCGGCAAGGGTATCGCGCATGCCGGTCAATTCGGCGATGCGCTTGTCGAGTTCGGCCACATGCTCGAGCGCGATCGACTTCACCTCCGCGCTGGCGCGGGACCGGTCCTGCCAGAGCATCAGCAGCTTGCGGATGTCTTCGACGAGAAAGCCGAGGCGCCTGGCCTGGCGAACGAAGCGCAGCACGTGAATTTCGTCTGCGCCGTAGATCCGGTAGCCGGAGTCGCTACGCTTGGCGGGCATCAGCAGTCCGACCTGTTCGTAGTACCGGATCATCTTTGTGCTGACTCCGGATTCGCGCGAGGCATCACCGATGTTCATTCCACGCCCTCTTGTCGGGTACTGGTTGCCGATTTGCGAAGTGCGGCCTGCGACATTCTTCGACCGCATGTCGATCGTATCAAATCGTGCCTGCACGTTCCGTAGGTTGTCCACGTTTCCTGGGCTGGAAATGCAAAAACCCCCGCCTTTCGGGCGGGGGTTTCTGGCTTAGGGAGCCTGACGATTACCTACTTTCACACGGGAATCCGCACTATCATCGGCGTAGAGTCGTTTCACGGTCCTGTTCGGGATGGGAAGGGGTGGGACCGACTCGCTATGGTCATCAGGCAAAGAGGGTTGTCGCGCGGCTTCGCAGCGCGACCAATCTGGGAAGAAGCAGTAATTTTGGTTGTGTGTATCACACACGAGAATCCAACTTGTCGCCTCGATCGCGGCCGGTGCTTGCGCACGGCGCCGATCTACAAGGCAGACTTGTTATAGGATCAAGCCTTACGGGCAATTAGTATCAGTTAGCTGAACGCATTACTGCGCTTACACACCTGACCTATCAACGTCCTGGTCTCGAACGACCCTTCAAGGGGATCTAGTCCCCAGGGATATCTCATCTTAAGGCGAGTTTCCCGCTTAGATGCTTTCAGCGGTTATCTCTTCCGAACATAGCTACCCGGCGATGCCACTGGCGTGACAACCGGTACACCAGAGGTTCGTCCACTCCGGTCCTCTCGTACTAGGAGCAGCCCCCTTCAAATATCCAACGCCCACGGCAGATAGGGACCAAACTGTCTCACGACGTTTTAAACCCAGCTCACGTACCTCTTTAAATGGCGAACAGCCATACCCTTGGGACCGGCTACAGCCCCAGGATGAGATGAGCCGACATCGAGGTGCCAAACACCGCCGTCGATATGAACTCTTGGGCGGTATCAGCCTGTTATCCCCAGAGTACCTTTTATCCGTTGAGCGATGGCCCTTCCATACAGAACCACCGGATCACTATGACCTGCTTTCGCACCTGCTCGACTTGTCGGTCTCGCAGTTAAGCACGCTTATGCCATTGCACTATCAGCACGATTTCCGACCGTACCTAGCGTACCTTCGTACTCCTCCGTTACGCTTTGGGAGGAGACCGCCCCAGTCAAACTGCCTACCATGCACTGTCCCCGACCCGGATCACGGGCCAAGGTTAGAACCTCAAACAAACCAGGGTGGTATTTCAAGGACGGCTCCACCGAAACTAGCGTTCCGGTTTCATAGCCTCCCACCTATCCTACACAGATCGGTTCAAAGTCCAATGCAAAGCTACAGTAAAGGTTCATGGGGTCTTTCCGTCTAGCCGCGGGTAGATTGCATCATCACAAACACTTCAACTTCGCTGAGTCTCGGGAGGAGACAGTGTGGCCATCGTTACGCCATTCGTGCAGGTCGGAACTTACCCGACAAGGAATTTCGCTACCTTAGGACCGTTATAGTTACGGCCGCCGTTTACCGGGACTTCAATCAAGAGCTTGCACCCCATCATTTAATCTTCCGGCACCGGGCAGGCGTCACACCCTATACGTCCACTTTCGTGTTTGCAGAGTGCTGTGTTTTTATTAAACAGTCGCAGCCACCAGTTTATTGCAACCCCTTCACCCTTTGCGCGCAGGCGCATCAAGCTACAAGGGCGTACCTTATCCCGAAGTTACGGTACCAATTTGCCGAGTTCCTTCTCCCGAGTTCTCTCAAGCGCCTTAGAATACTCATCTCGCCCACCTGTGTCGGTTTGCGGTACGGTCATCGTTAAACTGAAGCTTAGAGGCTTTTCTTGGAACCACTTCCAATTGCTTCGCTTCCTAAGAAGCTCGCGCCACACCCTTGAATTGCGCACCCGGATTTGCCTAAGTGCCTTCTCCAATGCAGCGACCGGGACTTCCAACACCCGGACAACCTTCCGCGATCCGTCCCCCCATCGCATTTAACAATGGTGCAGGAATATTGACCTGCTTCCCATCAGCTACGCATTTCTGCCTCGCCTTAGGGGCCGACTCACCCTACGCCGATGAACGTTGCGTAGGAAACCTTGGGCTTACGGCGAGGGGGCCTTTCACCCCCTTTATCGCTACTCATGTCAGCATTCGCACTTCCGATACCTCCAGCACGCTTTTCAACGCACCTTCGCAGGCTTACGGAACGCTCTCCTACCATGCGTGCTAAGCACGCATCCGCAGCTTCGGTATATAGCTTAGCCCCGTTACATCTTCCGCGCAGGACGACTCGATCAGTGAGCTATTACGCTTTCTTTAAAGGGTGGCTGCTTCTAAGCCAACCTCCTGACTGTTTTAGCCTTCCCACTTCGTTTCCCACTTAGCTATATTTGGGGACCTTAGCTGGCGGTCTGGGTTGTTTCCCTCTTGACACCGGACGTTAGCACCCGATGTCTGTCTCCCGTGATTGCACTCTTCGGTATTCGGAGTTTGCTATGGCGGGGTAATCTGCAATAGACCCCCCAACCATGACAGTGCTCTACCCCCGAAGGTGAGACACGAGGCACTACCTAAATAGTTTTCGGAGAGAACCAGCTATTTCCAAGTTTGTTTAGCCTTTCACCCCTATCCACAGCTCATCCCCTAACTTTTCAACGTTAGTGGGTTCGGACCTCCAGTACGTGTTACCGCACCTTCATCCTGGCCATGGATAGATCACTTGGTTTCGGGTCTACGCCCAGCAACTGAACGCCCTATTCGGACTCGCTTTCGCTACGCCTGCCCTATACGGTTAAGCTTGCTACTGAACGTAAGTCGCTGACCCATTATACAAAAGGTACGCCGTCACCCCTTACGAGGCTCCGACTGTTTGTATGCATGCGGTTTCAGGATCTATTTCACTCCCCTCCCGGGGTTCTTTTCGCCTTTCCCTCACGGTACTGGTTCACTATCGGTCGATCACGAGTATTTAGCCTTGGAGGATGGTCCCCCCATCTTCAGACAGGATTTCACGTGTCCCGCCCTACTTGTCGTACACTTAGTTCTTTCATACTGTTTTCGCCTACAGGGCTATCACCTGCTATGGCCGCACTTTCCAGAGCGTTCGGCTAACAATACAAATAAAGAGTACAAGGCTCATCCCATTTCGCTCGCCACTACTTTGGGAATCTCGGTTGATTTCTTTTCCTGCGGTTACTTAGATGTTTCAGTTCACCGCGTTCGCTTCACATGGCCTATGTATTCAGCCATGGATACTCCAAAAGGAGTGGGTTTCCCCATTCGGACATCTACGGATCAAAGCTCGTTTGCCAGCTCCCCGTAGCTTTTCGCAGGCTACCGCGTCCTTCATCGCCTGTGATCGCCAAGGCATCCACCACATGCACTTGTTCGCTTGACCCTATAACGAGTCTGTCTCGTTACAGGTTGAGTTCTCGCGTTGTGCCGTATTCCAATTGAGCCGAACGTTAAGTTCGAATCATCTTGAGATACATCGATACAATCACAACCCGGATAGTTTTCACGTCCATCTCAAGACGCTTCCGCTATCCAAATTACTTACTTCTTCCAGATTGTTAAAGAACGACAGCCGATATGGTGTTACTCATATCACTCTGACTGGCTCAATCGCCAATGACAAAGATTCGACTCAAGTCGAACGCTTGTCATTGAAGATTGGTGGAGGCAGACGGGATCGAACCGACGACCCCCTGCTTGCAAAGCAGGTGCTCTCCCAGCTGAGCTATGCCCCCATGTACAGAGACTTCCTCAGGTTTCAGCCCATCGGCATGGGGTACTCGTAAGCGCTAAAGCGCTAACGATCACCGGCACACGTCAGACAATGGTGGGTCTGGTTGGATTCGAACCAACGACCCCCGCCTTATCAAGACGGTGCTCTAACCGACTGAGCTACAGACCCCTGAGTCTGTCCTAATTTACAGCCGATAAGCGTGAGCGCTCAACTTCGCGAGATAGCTCTAGAAAGGAGGTGATCCAGCCGCACCTTCCGATACGGCTACCTTGTTACGACTTCACCCCAGTCATGAATCCTACCGTGGTGACCGTCCTCCTTGCGGTTAGACTAGCCACTTCTGGTAAAACCCACTCCCATGGTGTGACGGGCGGTGTGTACAAGACCCGGGAACGTATTCACCGCGGCATGCTGATCCGCGATTACTAGCGATTCCAGCTTCATGCACTCGAGTTGCAGAGTGCAATCCGGACTACGATCGGTTTTCTGGGATTAGCTCCCCCTCGCGGGTTGGCAACCCTCTGTTCCGACCATTGTATGACGTGTGAAGCCCTACCCATAAGGGCCATGAGGACTTGACGTCATCCCCACCTTCCTCCGGTTTGTCACCGGCAGTCTCCCTAGAGTGCTCTTGCGTAGCAACTAAGGACAAGGGTTGCGCTCGTTGCGGGACTTAACCCAACATCTCACGACACGAGCTGACGACAGCCATGCAGCACCTGTGTATCGGTTCTCTTTCGAGCACTCCCGCCTCTCAGCAGGATTCCGACCATGTCAAGGGTAGGTAAGGTTTTTCGCGTTGCATCGAATTAATCCACATCATCCACCGCTTGTGCGGGTCCCCGTCAATTCCTTTGAGTTTTAATCTTGCGACCGTACTCCCCAGGCGGTCAACTTCACGCGTTAGCTACGTTACTAAGGAAATGAATCCCCAACAACTAGTTGACATCGTTTAGGGCGTGGACTACCAGGGTATCTAATCCTGTTTGCTCCCCACGCTTTCGTGCATGAGCGTCAGTATTGGCCCAGGGGGCTGCCTTCGCCATCGGTATTCCTCCACATCTCTACGCATTTCACTGCTACACGTGGAATTCTACCCCCCTCTGCCATACTCTAGCCTGCCAGTCACCAATGCAGTTCCCAGGTTGAGCCCGGGGATTTCACATCGGTCTTAGCAAACCGCCTGCGCACGCTTTACGCCCAGTAATTCCGATTAACGCTCGCACCCTACGTATTACCGCGGCTGCTGGCACGTAGTTAGCCGGTGCTTATTCTTCCGGTACCGTCATCCCCGAAGGATATTAGCCCTCAGGATTTCTTTCCGGACAAAAGTGCTTTACAACCCGAAGGCCTTCTTCACACACGCGGCATTGCTGGATCAGGCTTTCGCCCATTGTCCAAAATTCCCCACTGCTGCCTCCCGTAGGAGTCTGGGCCGTGTCTCAGTCCCAGTGTGGCTGGTCGTCCTCTCAGACCAGCTACTGATCGTCGCCTTGGTAGGCCTTTACCCCACCAACTAGCTAATCAGCCATCGGCCAACCCTATAGCGCGAGGCCCGAAGGTCCCCCGCTTTCATCCGTAGATCGTATGCGGTATTAATCCGGCTTTCGCCGGGCTATCCCCCACTACAGGACATGTTCCGATGTATTACTCACCCGTTCGCCACTCGCCACCAGGTGCAAGCACCCGTGCTGCCGTTCGACTTGCATGTGTAAGGCATGCCGCCAGCGTTCAATCTGAGCCAGGATCAAACTCTTCAGTTTAAACCTGTTACTGTTTTCGGTTCGGTTAAGAACCGGTCGCTCACTCAAAGCTGACAGGAATATGAATTGCTTCATAAACCTGACTTACTTTAGTGTGAGACTCTTGATACTTTTGCTATCTGATCCGAGGATCAGCTCGCTTCGATCAAGCGCCCACACTTATCGGCTGTTAATTTTTAAAGAGCGTTTCTGCGAGAAATTCGGCGTTGGCCTTGTTTCCCAGCAGCGCTGCGTTTTCAGCAGCAGAGAAGCGAGATTATGAACCGTGTTTCGCAGTTCGTCAACAACTTTTTTACTACATCGTTGCGACTGCGGGGTTCTTCTTCTCAGCCAGCCGCGCGCCCTGTCCTGCGACACACCACCAGCTTCGCTTCCCTCTTCCGCGCTGCGTTTCCGTTAGCGCGAAAGAGGCGTGATTCTAGGCAGCCCGCGCGAGATGCGCAAGGGGTTTGATGCAGTTTTTTTCATACCCCCCGATTCCGCCCCCTTGCCATGCTGCGCGTCGAGACCGCTTATGGTGCACAGAACGGACTAGAATGTGAGGCTCTTCGCCCCTTTCTATACGAATTTAATATGCGCCAGCGAATCGCCAAACGTCTCCCCCCCGATGCCGACAAACTGGTCGGCCTGTCGCTTGCGCTCTTCGCCTCCGGCAGCCGCATCGAGGATCGCTTCTGGGAAGCGAAGCTCGACGCGCTGCTCGCCAAGATCGTTCGCAACGGCAACCAGACCACGCTCGATGCGGCACTCGACCATCTCCAGCAAAACCATCCCGACGCGTACGGCGCGCTCGCCGACATGGCCGAGACCCACAGCGAGTCGATGGTGATCGAACACGACGGCAAACCATATGACGCGCTGCTGATCGCCGTGCCCGTGCTGGCCTGGACGCGCTACATGATCCCGTCGGGCCCGCTGAAGACCGACACCGCCGACGCGCTGCGCGCGCACCTGCAGGCGCACGTGCTCGCGAACGACACGCTCGTCGGGCTCGCGCCGTTCCTCTACAGCATCGACCAGCTGCCGCGGCATCACGTCGAAACCTACCGCCTCGCCCAGCAACTCGCGCACGCCGCGCTCGGCCAGCACGCCGCCAAGCTCAGCTTCGGCGACCTGCCCGAGACTTCGCCGATCCTGGCCGATCCGCGCTTCCTGCTGGCCGTCGTGGCCGCGCCCGCCGGCGCCTCGCTGTTCCGCTGGCAGGAGGAAGAACACGGCTCGCGGATCGAGCGCGGCCAGTGCCTCGAGCAATGGACCGCGCAAGGCGGCCCGAACCTCGCCATCGCGCTGCCGGGATGTGAATTCGAGTGCCTGCTTCCGGACGCGTACTATTCGGCATGCCGCGATGCAGACGAACGCATACGCCCGCACACGGTCCGGACGGCCATCCGTTATCTATTCGACACACTTGGTGCGGCGCCGCAGGAACTGCGCGCCGTGGTCGCCGGCTTCGGCGAACGCCGCATCGACGAGTACCGCGTCGGCTTCACGCGACGCGGCAACAACGACGTGATTTACGGCGTCGTCTGGCCGCTTTACGGCCGCGAAAACGGCGATGTGGCAATCGACAATGCCGCGCTCGAAGGCGACTTGCCGATCGAGGGGCCGCTCGAGGAAATCGTCAGCCTGCTCAAGGAATGCGGCGTAACGGACATCCGCCGGCACGCGGGCCGCTTCGAACCGGAATACTGCGACGACTGCGGCGTACCGCTGTATGCGGACCCGCTCGGCGAGATCGTTCACGCCGAAATGCCGGAAGACGCGTCGCCCGCACAACCGCACTTCCACTGACGAACATCGGCCGAATGGCCGCTCGTCACAAGCCGCTCCCGGTTGCCGCCGGAGCGGCTTTTTTTATGTCCTAAAAAACTTTCTGACTTTTCCTAAGCCTTTCGGCCAAGCAGACATCATGTAAGGTGTTTGTCATGATCGAGCTCAAGGCATGACGCCGGTAGCTCATTGTGAAACCCCCTTACGGAGGAGATTATGCGGTTCCTGGTCCTAAATTCAGACGCGGAGCGGCGTGACGGGCTGAAGGCTCTGTTGCGGCAGATCGATCGCCACGCCGGGTACAACGATGCGCCTGACGGGTTCCAGGCACGCCAGTTGTTGCGCAGCGAGCATTTCGACCTGATCGCGATCGACTGGCAGGACGTCGGCCGGCTCAGCGAACTCCAGGCGCTCTGCAGCGCCTGCGCGCCATCGCCGGCCGCGGTCCTGATCGACGACGCCACGCCGGAGGTCGTCCGCCGGCTGTTCAACTACGGCGTGGCCGGCGTGATCCCTCGCGCCACGCGGCCGCATCTGATCGTCCGCGCGCTCGAGCTGGTGCTGCTCGGCGGCCACTACATCCCTCCGATCGCCCTCAACCTGTTGCCCTCGCCGCTCGCGGCACGCCACGACGCGCACTTCCAGTCGCTCGCCGGAAAGATCCCGCGCCGGCCGGCCGCGCGACTCCTGTCGCCGCGGCAAGCGCAGATCATGCGCTTCGTTCACATGGGCAGCACCAACAAGATGATCGCGCGCACGCTCGGCATCAGCGAAGGCACGGTGAAGATCCACCTCGCGAGCATCTTCCAGCAACTCGGGGCAGCCAATCGCGCCGCCGCGGTCGCGATCTACAACGGCTGGCTGTCGCCGCACCTCGAAGTCCTGCTGGCGCCCCGCGACAGCACGCGCAAGCCGGCGCTGGGCGAACGCGGGCCCGTCCCGCTGCGCGCCGTGCGCGACGATCGCCAGTACCCGCCGCCGGCCGCCAACGACGGCTTGCGCAACACGCTGCACGCCGCCGAACCGCCCGCGCGCTTCCGTCGCGATCGCTAGCCGGACAGTCTCGCTATTGCGACGATCGACGCGCGCGGATTCCCACCTTTGATGATCAACGAGTAATATGAACGCATGGGTTTTCTCTTCACACCGCTTCCGCTATGGGTTGGCGTCGGTGGCTGGATCGCCGCCGCGGTCCTGCTCGCGCTGGCGATCTGGAAGCGCCCGTTCGTCCGACTTCAGGACGCGACGCTCCAGCACGTCTGGCTCGCGCTCGTCACGGCGATCACGGTTCTGTGGGCATCGAACGCGTGGCTCGAAGACGGGCTCGTCATGCACCTGCTCGGCGCGACCCTGCTCGTCACATTGTTCGACTGGACCCTCGCGCTGATCGCGATGGGTGCCGTGACGGTGGTCGCCGCGATCATCTTCGACGCGCCCTGGCATGGCATCGGTCTAACCTATCTGGTCTACGGCGCACTGCCCGTCGCAGTGTCTTCGTTGCTGCAGCGCGCCGCGCTCGCGTGGCTGCCGCACAATCTGTCGTCGTTCATCATCGGCCAGGGATTTGTTTCGCCGGCGATCGCGATCGTCGCCGTCGCCGCAGCCGCGGCCGGCGTGCAGCTCGCGCTCGCGGATGGCATGCCCGTCGTCATCCCGTCCGGCTATCTGTGGAACACGGCCCTGCTGGCGCTCGGCGAAGCGTGGTTCACCGGCATGGCGACGGCATTGATCGCCGTCTATCGCCCGGCCTGGGTCACGACCTTCGACGTCCGTCGTTACCGCCTCGGCGGCCCGCGCGCGTAACTGCGCCGGCTGCCCTGCCCCGCCCCGCGCGTCACCGTCATCACTTCGCATTCGCGACGCGAGAGAGGGCGCCATCTACTGCCGCACGATTTTTTTGCGCTAAGATTGAACTCCTGATCTTCATTGGGCATCTATACGTGCCCGATGTCTCATTCGCTCCTCACCAATAACCAGATGGACAGCTCACCCGCCTCGCTCCGGATTCTCAGAGCGTTCGGCAAGCTGGCAGCCTGTGTCACGGGTCTGTCGCTTGCGCTTCCGGCGCCGGTTCTCGCGGACCTCCTCGACCAGCGCTCCGAACTGATCAACAAGTTTGTCAACGACATGCACGCCGATCCGCTTGTCGCGGACTGCGCGGCGCACGGCAGTTTCATTGCCAGCACGTCGAGCGCGTTCGATCGCGTCGACTTCCCGCCGAACGCGTTCGAAAGCGGCAATGCAACGCTCACGCCGTGGAACGATGCGTTCGACCAGGGCAAGCAGCGCGTCAAGGTCGACAACATCGTCACCGTCGACGGGCTCGGCATCCGCAACAGCGGCGGCGAGCCGACGCCACTGAAATTCCGCTGCGGCTACGTCGGCCAGCAGATGCTCGCGTTCAGCTGGAACGATCCGGTTCCGCCGCTGAAGCCGCGCGTCGAGCGGCCCGCGCCGACGACGAAGAAATTCAAGGGCAAGACGTCCGCGAAAGGCAAGGCCAAGGCGAAATCTTCAGGCCGCAACGGCAAGAAGGCCGTCGCGACGAAGAAACCCACCGGCCAGAAGAAAGCCGTGAAGAAGAAATCGACGGCGAAGAAATCCTGACGCGGCCCAGCGAAGACCGACGCAAAAAAGCCGGGGCATCCAACGATGCCCCGGCTTTTTCTTTCCCTGCTGATCCGCGCTTACGCGAACATCTCGACGTGCCGCAGGATCGCAGCCAGCATGGCCGCACCGAGCGCCGCGCTGCGTTCGCCGTTCCAGCCAACACGCTCGTCGGGCAGGTTCGCGTTGTCCTTGAACGGCATCTCGAGCGTCAGCGACAGGCAGCCGAATCGATGCCCGATGTACTTCGACGCGAGCTTGAGCGCGTCCTCCTTGTACTTGCTCGCCGCGTAGCCGTGCTCGTCCTGGAAGTCGGGGCTCGCCACCTTGAACGCGTCGATGAACGCCGCCTGCTCCCTGCCCTGCTGCTCGGTGAAGCTCGGCAGCATCTCCGAGCCCGCAACGAACACGTACGGCAGATCCTCGTCGCCGTGGATGTCGAAGAACAGGTCGCATCCGATCGCATGGATCGCGTCGCGCACGACCAGCACCTCGGGGCTGCGCGCGGCATCCGGCTCCATCCATTCGCGATTCAGGTTGGCGCCGGCGGCATTGGTCCGAAGGTTGCCGTGCGCGCTGCCGTCCGGGTTCATGTTCGGCACGATGTAGAACGTCGCGTGATCGTAGAGCTTGCGCGCGACCGGATCGCCGGCCCAATCGCCCCAGCCGGCAAGGCGCTTGACGAGCCCCTCGACGAACCACTCGGCCATCGTCTCGCCCGGGTGCTGGCGCGCGATGATCCACACCTTCTTCTTCGGCGCACCGTCCGTGTCGGGCGCGCCGAGCGTCAGCAGCGACATCGGCCGCCCTTCGACGGTCCGGCCGAGCTCGGTCACGCTCGCCTGCGGCAATTGCTGGACCGCGCCGAGGAACGCCGCGTGGCGCTCCTCCGAATACGGCTCGAAATACGCGTAGTAGATGCTGTCGAACTCGGGCGTATGGTCGATCGTCATCGTCTTGCCGTCGAAGGTCGTCGGCACGCGGAACCAGTCGACCCGGTCGTAGCTCGCGACCGCGTGGTAGTTGCGCCAGCCCGACGGGTACGCGCATTCGGCCGCGTTCTCGAACGTCATCACGCACCGCTCGCCGCGCACGCCCGTCACGCGGTAATAGAACCACTGCGCGAAATCGGCCTGGTTGTCGCCGCGCACGCGCAGACGGATCGCGTCGGGCTGCTCGCACGACACGACGTCGATCGCGCCGGCGTCGAAATTACTGGTGATCGAAAGGGTCATCGTTTCTCCTGTCCCATGCAAAGCCACGCCGGCGGTCTCGTGAACCGCGCGGAGGGTCACTCGCCGACTCGCCGGCGATATACGTAGGTCGAATCGTTCGACGCAGCCGCGTCGAACGCATAGCCTTCCACGGCAAACTCCTTCAGCGCGCGCGGCTCGGCAATGCGATGCTCCACGATATAGCGCGCCATCAGGCCGCGCGCGCGCTTCGCGTGGAAGCTGATGATCTTGTAGCGGCCGCCCTTCCAGTCCTCGAACACCGGCGTGACGACGGGCGCGGCCAGCAGCTTCGGCCTGACCGACTTGAAATACTCGGTCGACGCGCAATTGATCAGCACGCGCGACGCACCGCTGCGCGCTTCCAGCTGCTCGTTCAGCGCGCGGGTGATCCGGTCGCCCCAGAACGCATACAGATCCTTGCCGCGGGCGTTCGCGAAGCGCGTGCCCATCTCGAGCCGGTACGGCTGCAGCAGGTCGAGCGGACGCAGCAGCCCGTACAGGCCCGACAACACGCGCACGTGGTGCTGCGCGTAATCGAGATCCGCCGCCGACAGCGACTTCGCGTCGAACCCCTCGTACACGTCGCCATTGAACGCGAGCACCGCCTGCTTGGCGTTCTCGGGCGAAAAGGTGGGCGACCAGTCGGCGTAACGCTGGAAGTTCAGGCGCGCGAGCGGATCGGAGATGTCCATCAGCGTCGCGATGTCCTGCGGCGACAGCTTGCGCAGGCCGTCGATCAGTTCCGACGCATCGTCGACGAACGCCGGCTCGGTAAAGGCCTGGACATGAGCGGGGGTGTCGTAGTCGAGGGATTTCGCGGGGGAGAGAACGATTATCATAGAGGCTCGCTGGCACGCCGTGCCGTGCGGACAGACGAAAACCACCGATTGTAACGAATGCCCAGCTCCCTCGCCCCGCGTGCAGAATGCCGCGTCGTGCTCGATTCGAACGTCTGGATCGACATTCTCGTCTTCGACGATCCCGCCACACGCCCGATCCGCGCCGCACTGGAGCGCGGCGCGCTCGTCGCGCTGATCGACGGGCGCTGCCTGACCGAGCTCGAACACGTGCTCGACTATCCGCAATTCCAGGCGCGCGCGGTCGACAAGGCCGCCGCGCTCGAGATCGTCGCGCGCCTCGCGCAAAGGGTCGAACCGCCGCCGGTTGCGGCCGACGCGCCGCCGCTGCCGAAATGCAAGGATCGCGACGACCAGAAATTTCTCGAGCTGGCGCGCGCCGCGCAGGCCGAATGGCTCGTGTCGAAGGACCGGGCACTGCTGAAGCTCGCCAAGCGCACCGCGCGCGACTTCGGCTTCCGGATCGCCCAGCCCGCACCATTCACCGAGGCCTGCGCGCTCGACGCCACGCCGGCGTGACGCGCGCCGCGCCCTTTACTTCCGACAGTCAGTCACCGATGAACGCTCCTTTCGACATGCCTATGACTCCTGTTTTCCCCTCGCGCCTGCCGAACGTCGGCACGACGATCTTCACGATCATGAGCGCGCTCGCCGCCGAGAAAGGCGCGGTCAACCTCGGCCAGGGCTTTCCGGATTTCGATTGCGATCCGCGCATCGTCGACGCGGTCGCCGCCGCGATGCGCGACGGCCACAACCAGTATCCGCCGATGGCGGGCGTCGCGCCGCTGCGCGACGCGATCGCCGACAAGATCGCGCAGGTGTACGGGCGCCGCTACGATCCCGCGACCGAGATCACGGTGACGGCCGGCGCGACGCAGGCGCTGCTCACCGCGATCCTGTGTGCGGTGCACCCGGGCGACGAGGTGATCGTCGTCGAGCCGACCTACGACAGCTACCTGCCGTCGATCGAGCTCGCGGGCGGCAAGCCGGTGTTCGTCACGCTGGAGGCGCCCGACTACGCGATCCCGTTCGACCGCCTCGCGGCCGCGATCACGCCGAAGACGCGCATGATCCTGATCAACACGCCGCACAACCCGACCGGCACGGTGTGGCGCGAGGCGGACATGCGCAAGCTCGAGGAGATCGTGCGCGGCACCGACCTGCTGATCCTGTCGGACGAGGTGTACGAGCACATGGTGTATGACGGCGCGCGCCACGAGAGCGTCGCGCGCTACCCGGAGCTGGCCGCGCGCAGCTTCATCGTGTCGAGCTTCGGCAAGACCTACCACGTGACGGGCTGGAAGGTCGGCTACGTCGCCGCGCCGGCCGCGCTCAGCGCCGAGTTCCGCAAGGTCCACCAGTTCAACGTGTTCACGGTGAACACGCCGATGCAGTTCGGGCTCGCCGACTACCTGCGCGACCCGGCGCCGTACCTGACGCTCGCCGGCTTCTACCAGAAGAAGCGCGACTTCTTCCGCGCCGGCCTCGAACGCACGCGCTTCAAGCTGCTGCCTTGCTCGGGCACGTATTTCCAGTGCGTCGACTATTCGGCGATCAGCGACCTGCCGGAGGCGGAGTTCTCGAAGTGGTTGACGGCGGAAATCGGCGTCGCGGCGATTCCGGTATCGGCGTTCTATCACGAGCCGCACGAATCGGGCGTCGTGCGCTTCTGCTTTGCGAAGCAGGAAAGCACGCTCGCGACCGCGCTCGAACGGCTCGCGAAGCTGTAGTTGCCATGCGGGCGGCGTGGCGCATGACGCACGCCGCCCCTCGCGCCCCGCGGGGCGCTCATCACGCACGCGCGGCCACGGTCACGGGCACTTGGCGTTCGCCGCGGCCATATAGGCCTTGCAATCCTCCGTGACGCGCTTTGCGGCCGGACGCTCCCCGACCTGCTGCGCGTGCGCCTTCCAGTCGATGCCTGCGTCGAGCAGGTAATCGTGGCCGAAGATCTTCTTGGTCGCCAGGCCGATGATCGGCAGATGAATCGATGCGGCGATGTCCGCGAGACCGAACGTATCGCCCAGCACGTAAGGCGAGAAGCGCGTCATCTGCTTGAACGCGTCGATCGCGCGTGGCAGGCGCTTCTCGACGTGCGCCTTCATCCCGTCGCTGACCTTCCCGCCGAAGAACGCCTCGGTGTAGATCTCGCGCGCGGTCCATTCGAGATACAGTTCGAGCATCTCGACGAGCTCGCGCACCTTCGCGGCCGCAAACGGGTCGGACGGGAAAATGTGCTTCTCGGGATAGCGCGCCGCCAGATATTCGATGATCACCTGCGACTCGAACAGCGCGCCCTGTTCGGTCCTCAGGTATGGAATCTTGCCGAGCGGCGTATCGGCGAGCACGGCCGGATCGCTGACCGGCAGATCGCACGTCGCTTCCTCGAACGGAATGCCATGCTCGAGCAGGACGAACTTGACCTTGTTGTAATAGTTGGACAACGGAATACCGCACAGCTGTAGCATCGGAGTCTCCTTCCTCGCTTGGGACGTGGCCGGAACGACGCCGGGCACGCGGGGATTCGTCGCGCTGAAAAGCACGTTCGTGCTAGTCTAAAACAGTTTCGCGTCCGCCACGACTTCCATTCATCCGTAATGACAGCATAGTCCGCCGTCGCTGCAGCGGATACGGAATCGCGGCCGCGCCATCCGATGGAGACACGCTCGCATGAGTGCTGAACTGCTGGCATCCCGCCCGTCCGAAAACGAATCGACGCTGGTCCTCACGCTATCCAATCCCGGCGCGCGCAACGCGCTGCACCCCGACATGTATGCGGCGGGCATCGAGGCGCTCGCCACGGCCGATCGCGATCCCGCGATTCGCGCCGTCGTGCTGACCGGCGCGGACCGCTTCTTCTGCGCGGGCGGCAACCTGAACCGGCTGCTCGACAACCGCGCGAAGGATCCGTCCTACCAGGCCGACAGCGTCGACCTGCTCGCTGCGTGGATCACCGCGATCCGCGCATCGACGAAGCCGGTCATCGCGGCGGTCGAAGGCGCCGCGGCCGGCGCCGGCTTCTCGCTCGCGCTCGCGTGCGACCTGATCGTCGCCGCGCACGACGCAAAGTTCGTGATGTCGTACGCACGCGTCGGCCTGACGCCGGACGGCGGCGCATCGTGGTTCCTCGCGCGTGCGCTGCCGCGCGCGCTGGCCGCCGAGCTGCTGTTCGACGGCAAGCCCGTGACGGCCGAGCGCCTGCATGCGCTCGGCGTCGTCAACCGGCTCGCCGCGCCCGGCAGCGCACTCGCCGATGCGCTCGCCTGGGCGGATGCGCTCGCCGGCATCTCGCCGAATGCGCTGACGCGCATCAAGTCGCTGCTCGACGACGCCGTCGCGCAACCGCTCGACGCGCATCTCGTCACCGAGCGCAATCATTTCGTCGCATCGCTGCATCACCCGGATGCGCTCGAAGGGATCACCGCGTTTCTCGAGAAGCGTCCGGCCCATTACAAACGCTAGCCCCGCCATGTCACGTTTCGAACTGCCTCGGCGCCGCCGCATCTACCTGATGCGGCACGGCGACGTCACCTATTTCGACGATTCGGGACGCGCGATCGACCCCGACCGCGTGCCGCTCAATGCCCACGGCCGCGACCAGGCGAGCGCCGCCGGACGCGTGTTCGCCGAGCAACGCATCCGCTTCGACCGCGTGATCGCCAGCGGCCTGCCGCGCACGCTCGAGACCGCGCAACGCGTGCTCGCGGAAACCGGCCAGCGTATCGACGTCGAAGTCGAACCCGCGTGGCGCGAAATCCGCGGCGGGCATCTGTCGGAGATTCCGCCCGAGCAGCATCGCGACGCGTTCCTGCGCGTGCTCGACGGCATCGTGCCCGAAGATACGCGCTTTCTCGGCGGCGAGACGATCGGCGAACTGATCGATCGCGTGCTGCCGCCGCTCGACGCGCTGCGCGCCGACCGCGCATGGGACACCGCGCTGCTGGTGCTGCACGGCGGCGTGAACTGCGCGTTGCTGTCGCATGCGACGGTGCCCGGCCAGCGGCTCTTCATCGGCCACCTGTCGCAATCGACCGGCTGCATCAACGCGCTCGACGTCGGCGACGATCCGCACGACTGGGTGATCCGCCTGCTCAACTATTCGCCGCCCGAAGCACTGCACCGGGACACGCGCAACACGACGATGGAAGTGCTGTACCAGCAATACCTGAAGTTCGCGCAACCCTGATCGCCGCAACGGCCCGGAGAAGACACGATGGCGCAACCGAACGATCCCGCGACACCCCGCACCGACTACACGGCGTTCGAAGGCACCGCGCCGGTCAACGAGCGGCAGCGCTTCGATGTCGATGCGCTGTCGCGCTGGCTCGCGGCCCACGTCGACGGCTTCGCGGGCCCGCTTACCATCGAGCAGTTCAAGGGTGGCCAGTCGAATCCGACCTTCAAGCTCGTCACGCCATCGCGCAGCTACGTGATGCGCGCGAAGCCCGCGCCCGCCGCGAAGCTGCTGCCCTCCGCGCACGCGATCGAACGCGAATACCGCGTGATGGACGCGCTGGCCGGCACCGACGTCCCGGTCGCGCGAATGCATGCGCTCTGCGACGACGAAAGCGTGATCGGCCGCGCGTTCTACGTGATGGCGTTCGTCGACGGGCGCGTGCTGTGGGATCCGTCGCTGCCCGGCATGTCGCCCGACGCGCGGGCCGCGCACTACGACGAGATGAACCGCGTGATCGCGGCGCTGCATGCGCTCGATCCGGCGGCGATCGGCCTCGCGGACTACGGCAAGCCCGGTAACTACTTCGCACGGCAGATCGGCCGCTGGAGCAAGCAGTATCTCGCGTCGGAAACCGAGCCGATCGGCGCGATGCATCGGCTGATCGACTGGCTTCCGCAGCACATGCCGCCCGATGCCGCAGGCGACGATCGCCCTGCATCGATCGTGCACGGCGACTACCGCCTCGACAACCTGATCTTCCATCCGGACGAGCCGCGCGTGCTCGCGGTGCTCGACTGGGAACTGTCGACGCTCGGCGATCCGCTCGCGGATTTTGCGTACCACTGCATGACGTGGCACGTCGACCCGCGGCGATTCCGCGGCATCGCGGGCCTCGACTGGCATGCGCTCGGCATTCCCGACGAAACGCGCTACGTCGCGCGCTACTGCGCGCGCACCGGCTTGTCGATCCGCGCTGACTGGAATGTCTACCTGGCCTACAACATGTTCCGCATCGCGGCGATCCTGCAGGGCATCATGAAGCGCGTCGTCGACGGCACGGCCTCGAGCGCGCAGGCGCTCGACGCGGGCCGGCGCGCCCGGCCGATGGCGGAGCTCGCCTGGCAGTACGCGCAGAAGGTGCGCTGACGCGCGCGGCGGCCGCCGGCAGCCTGCGTCGATCCATGCTCTAATGGCCGCCTGTCGCGGCGCCCCGGCGGCGCCGCTATCGCGGACGCATTGAAGGAGTTGACGATGATCGACGTCTACAGCTGGGCAACCCCGAATGGCCACAAGGTGCATATCCTGCTCGAGGAAACCGGCCTCGACTATCGCGTGCACCCGATCGATATCGGCGCGGGCGACCAGTTCCAGCCGGATTTCCTGAAGATCAGCCCGAACAACAAGATCCCCGCGATCGTCGATCCGGACGGTCCCGGCGGCAAGCCGATCGCGCTGTTCGAATCGGGCGCGATCCTGATCTATCTCGCGGAAAAGTCCGGCCGATTCCTGCCGGAAGATCCGGCCGCGCGCTATGCGACGCTGCAATGGCTGATGTTCCAGATGGGCGGCGTCGGGCCGATGCTCGGGCAGGCGCATCACTTCCGCCTCTATGCGCCGGAGAAGATCGACTACGCAGTCAATCGCTACACGAACGAAGCGCATCGCCTCTACAACGTGATGGACAAGCAGCTTGGCGAAACCGCGTATCTGGCCGGCGACGCGTACACGATCGCGGACATTGCGACGTTCCCGTGGACGCGCTCGTGGCAGAACCAGGGGATCGTGCTCGACGAATTCCCGAACGTGAAACGCTGGCACGAAGCGATCGCCGCGCGGCCGGCGGTGCAGCGCGGCGTCGAGGTGCTCGCGTCGCTGCGCAAGGCGCTGCAGGACGACCGCGCGCGCGAGGTGCTGTTCGGCGCGACGCAGTACGCCAGGCACTGAACGCCCCGCGCGCGCGGGAAACGACTTCAGAAGTAGTGCAGCGTGAGGAATTCCGCTGCGCAGACCGGCAGCGGCTGGTCGGGACGCTCGATCTGCATCGTCACCGACCACGTCGCCTGCATGCCGCCCCGCCCCGCCGCCGCCGTTTCCGTCACCGCGAACAGCGCGCGCACGCGTGCGCCGACCGGCACTGGCTTCAGGAAACGCACGCGGTTCAGCCCGTAGTTCACGCCCATCTTCTGCTCGAAGCGGATCGTATCGGCCATCAGCACCGGAATCAGCGACAGCGTCAGGAAGCCGTGCGCGATCGGACCGCCGAACGGCGATTCGCGCCGCGCGCGTTCCGGGTCGACATGAATCCACTGATGATCGCCGGTCGCCTCGGCAAACCGGTCGACGCGTGGCTGATCGACGTCGATCCATCCGCTCGCGAGCGGCGCCGCGCCGACGCACGCCGTCAGCGCCTCGGCCGATGCGATCACTGGCAGCGTTGCGTCGGTCACGCGTTGCCTCCGGCCGGATCGCGCAACCCGAAGATCACTTTCGAACGCACCGTGATCACCGTCTCGCCGCCGCCGTTGACGCCGATCCACTCGGTCGTCACGATGCCGCGATCGGGCTTGCTCGCCGACACGCGCTTGTCGTGGATCTTCTGGTACATCGTGATCGTGTCGCCGACGCGCACCGGCTTCAGCCAGCGGATTTCGTCGATGCCCGGCGAACCCATGCTGGTCGAGCCCGGCAGCACGTTGCGCACCAGCATGCCCATGAACACCGAACAGGTATGCCAGCCGCTCGCGACGAGCCCGCCGAACGGCGAGGCTTCCCCCGCCGCCTCGTCCACATGGAACGGCTGCGGGTCGTAGCGCTGCGCAAACGTCTTGATGTCGTCCGCCTCGAACGTGTAGCGGCCGACTTCGCTGGTGCTGCCGACTACCAGGTCTTCGTAACTGATGCCCACTCTGTCTCTCCTTGGTGTGCGCGTGTGTGCGCGTGTCGCCGCTACGCCGCGTCGGCCTGCATGAAGTCAGGCAGCGCGGCGATGCGGGCGAGATGGTGATCGGTGTCGCCGAGCGTCGTCTCGATGATCGACAGGCGCTTGAACAGGTGCGCGGCCGCGACCTCGTTAGTCACGCCCATTCCGCCATGCAACTGTACAGCCTGCTGGCCGACGAAGCGCGCGGCCTGCCCGACGCGCGCCTTCGCCGCCGACACGGCCTTGCGCCGCGCATCGGCATCGGGGCTCGCGTAGCGCACCGCCGCGAGATAGGTCAGCGAACGCGCCTGCTCCGCATGGATCAGCATGTCGACCATCCGGTGCTGCAGCGCCTGGAAACGCGCGATCGGCACACCGAACTGCTCGCGTGTCTTCGTGTATTCGACGGTCGCGCGGTTCAGCTCGTCGAGCGCACCGACCGCTTCCGCGCACAGCAGCACGGTCGCGTAATCGGCGATCCGCTCGAGCGCCGCCGCATCGCGCTCGCCGCCGGTCAGCAAGCGCGCGGGCGTGTCGTCGAGGCGGATCGTCGCGGCGCGCTGGCCGTCGATCGTCCGGCAGTCGGCAACCGCCGCGCCCGCCGCATCGCGCTCGACCACGAACACCCCCACCGCGCCGTCGTCGAGCCGCGCGGGCACGATCCACACATCCGCCTGCGCGCCATGCTGCACGATCGACTTGACGCCGCTCAGGCGATACGCACCGTCCCGCGCGACCGCGCGCGTGTCGAGCGCGAACAGGTCGTAGCGCGCATGCGGCTCGTGGAACGCGACCGCCAGGCGCTTGCGCCCCTGCGCAACGCCTTCCAGCAGCGCCGCATCGTCGCCCGTGCCGGAGCCGGCGACGCGCAATGCCTCGACGCCGACCGCCGTCGCCCAGTACGGCTCGACCACGAGCGCGCGGCCGAGCGCCTGCAGCACGACCAGCATGTCGACCGCGCTGCCGCCGAAGCCGCCGTGCGCATCCGGCACCGGCAGCGCGGTCAGCCCGAGCTCCGTGAATGCCTGCCATTGTGCGTCCGACACGCCGGCATCGCTGTGCGCGATCGCCTGGCGTGTTTCGAAGCCGTACTGCTCGCCGAGATAGCGACCCAGCGCGTCGGCGAACTGCTGCTGCTCATCGGTGAAGGTGAAATCCATCGTTGTCTCCTGTCCCATGCTTCGCGTTCGGATCCCGCGCAAGGCTCACAGTCCGAGAATCATCTGCGCGATGATGTTCTTCTGGATCTCGTTCGAGCCGCCGTAGATCGACGTCTTGCGGAAATTGAAGTAGTACGCGGCGAGCGGCGCGGCATCGTCGTCGCCGGCCACGCTGTGCTCGCGCGCCCCTTCGAGGAACGGCACGTCGAACGGCGCGGCGAGCGGGCCGATCGCCTCGAACATCAGCTCGGTCAGCATCTGCTGCACCTCGGTGCCCTTGATCTTCAGCATCGACGCTTCGGGCCCCGGGCCCTTGCCGCTCGTCTCGCGGCTGACCACGCGCAGCACCGTCACCTCGAGCGCCATCAGCTCGACCTCGAGCGCCGCGACCTTCGCGGCGAACACCGGATCGGCAAGCAGCGGCTTGCCGTTCTTCCGCTGGTTCAGCGCGACACGCTTCAGGAACGCCAGCTCGCGTTTCGAGTTGCCGACGCGCGCGATGCCCGTGCGCTCGTGGCCGAGCAGGTATTTCGCGTAGGTCCAGCCGCGGTTTTCGTCGCCGACAAGGTTCTCGACCGGCACCTTCACGTCCTCGAAGAATACCTCGTTGACTTCGTGGTCCTCGTCGAGCGTGATGATCGGCCGCACGGTGATGCCGGGCGTCTTCATGTCGATCAGCAGGAACGAGATGCCCTCCTGCTTCTTCGCGGCGGGATCGGTGCGCACGAGGCAGAACATCATGTCGGCGTACTGGCCGAGCGTCGTCCAGGTCTTCTGGCCGTTGACGACGTAGTGGTCGCCATGGCGCTCGGCGCGCGTGCGCAGCGACGCGAGGTCCGAGCCCGAGCCCGGCTCCGAGTAGCCCTGGCACCACCAGTCGGAACCGTCGAGGATGCGCGGCAGGTAGCGGCGCTTCTGCGCGTCGCTGCCGTATTTCATCAGCACCGGCGCGACCATCGACACGCCGAACGGCAGCACGGTCGGCGCGCCGAGCCGTGCGCATTCCTCGTCCCAGATGTGCCGCTGCGTCGCGTCCCAGCCCGGGCCGCCGTATTCGACCGGCCAGGCAGGCGCGGACCACCCGCGCTGGCCGAGAATCCGGTGCCAGCTCGCGTAGTCTTCGCGATTCAGTCGTTTGTGATCGAGAACCTTGGCGCGCAGTGCGTGAGGCAGGTTCGCCTCGAGCCAGGCGCGAATGTCGGCGCGGAACGCGTCGTCGGCGGGGGAATAATCCAGATCCATGCGCAGTGTCTCCTGTCGATCAGAGTTGGCGCTTCAGCGCTTACTCTGGTCCCATGCAGGGCTCGCCGCGGCCGACCGGCCCGGCGAGGACACACTGCGCAAGCTTATTGCAGCGGTTCTTTCAGCGCGGCAGGAATCGGCAGCGGCATCACGTCGATGCCTTCTTCGACCAAGGCTTGCGCATCCTCCGGGGTCGTGACGCCCCGAATGCTGCGCGCCGGCGCTTCGTTGTAATGGATGCGCCGCGCTTCCTCGGCGAAGCGCTCGCCCACGTTCTCGGTCTTCTCCAGCACCTCGCGCAACGCGCGCATCACCTGCGCCTGCAGCGCGCGCGGATCGGCCGGCTTCGCCTGCGTCGCGCCCGACAAGTTCAGGCGTGGCGCGGACGGCATCCGGCTGATCTCGGTCGTCCCGCACACCGGGCATTCGACCAGCTTGCGGGACAACTGCGCTTCGAATTCATCGGCGGAAGCGAACCAGCCTTCGAACCGATGACCGTGCGGGCACTGTAAATCGAGGACCTTCATGCTGAATCGGGGCGTTTGGCGAGTGTAGCGCAAAAAGCGATTTTGTGAACGGTCGTGCTAAAACGAATTCCGGCAGCGACGCGCCGCGTGATCGAATTGTAGCGCGGCGTTCCCGCCACCGCTGACGCCCCTCAGGGCGTCACGACCGGGCCGAGCGGCCACGCGCCGGACAGCGCCTTCTCGAGCCACATCGTGCCAATGATCGTCTTCACGTCGGTGATCTGGCCGGTGCGCACCCATTCGAGCACGTCGGGCAGCGTCGCGGTGAAGGTCTCGAGGAATTCGCCGTCGTCGAGCTTGCGCTCGCCCGCCGTCAGGCCGCGCGCGAGATACAGGTCGATGAACTCGGTCGAATAGGAAATGATCGGATGGATGCGCGTCAGGAACACGTATTCGCGCGCGGTGTAGCCCGTTTCCTCGCGCAGTTCGCGCACCGCGCAGGCGAGCGCGCCCTCTTGCGGATCGAGCTTGCCGGCCGGGTATTCGGCCATCACCTTGCCGATCGGGTAGCGGAACTGGCTTTCCATCAACACGCGGCCGTCGTCGAACAGCGGGATCACCATCACCGCGCCCGGATGCTTCACGTATTCGCGCGTCGCGTGCTTGCCGTCGGGCAAACGCACGGTGTCACGCTTGAGCTTGAGGAAGGCGCCGTCGTAGATCGCCTCGCTTTCGAGGCAGGTTTCGATCAATGCGGCATCGTGATTGGGCAATTCGGCCATCGGCGGCTCCCAGGTTGAGCGCGACGGCCGCGGGGATCAGCCCCGAGCCGTCAGCGTCGTTTGACGAGATACTGGAACGTAAAGCCGGGGAACGCGAACACGACGAACAGACTGAACGTGATCGCGTAGAACTGCCAGCCCTGTTCGAAGCGGTTGCCGGCTCGCGATTCGAGCCAGAAACCGAGCGCGCCGACTATGAAGTACAGCACGATCAATTCGCCGATCCGCAGCCAGCCGCTCTTCTTCGCCGCGCCGAGCGGCACGACGGCGAAGAGACGCTGGTTGAGGAACGGCAGGTTGGCGCCCGCGAGCGCCAACAGCACGATGAACCAGCCGGCTGCCGACATTACAGCGGCAGCGTGTGACGGATTGCCTGCAGGCAGGCCGTCAGCAGCGGGCTCGGGATCAGGCCGAGCACGACCACCGCGACGCCGTTCAGCACCAGGATCGTGCGCTTGCAGAAATCGCCGGAGATCGGGGTCGTGTCCTGCGGCGCATCGAAGTACATCAGCTTGACGATGCGCAGGTAGTAGAACGCGCCGAACAGCGAGGTGATCACGGCCAGCACGGCAAGCCACGTGAGGCCGGCGTTGACCGTCGCCTCGAGCACCGCGAGCTTCGCATAGAAACCGACGGTCGGCGGGATGCCGGCGAGCGAGAACATCATCACCATCATCACGAACGCGAACACCGGGCTGCGCTTGTTGAGGCCCTTGAAGTCGTCGATCGTTTCCGCTTCGAAATCGCGGCGCGCGAGCAGCATCACCACGCCGAACGAGCCGAGCGTCGTGATCAGGTAGACGATCGCGTAGAACATCGCCGAGCTGTACGCGCCGGCCGGTGCCGTCGCGTCGCCCTTCACGATGCCCGCGAGCAGGCCGAGCAGCACGAAGCCCATGTTCGAGATCGCCGAGTACGCGAGCATCCGCTTGATGTTGCGCTGGACGATACCGGTGATGTTGCCGACGATCAGCGACAGCGCGGCCAGGATCACGAGCGCCGTCTGCCAGTTCTGCGCGAGCGGCAGCAGGCCCATCACCAGGAAGCGCAGGCCCCAGCCGAATGCCGCCACCTTCGGGCCGCCGCCGACGAACAGCGTCATCGCGGTCGGTGCGCCCTGGTAAACGTCCGGCACCCACATGTGGAACGGCACGGCGCCGAGCTTGAACGCGATGCCGGCGACGATGAAGATCACGCCGAACATCAGCACGGCCGCGTCGGTGTTGCCGCCGACCGCCTTGTACACCTCGGCCAGCTCGAGCGAGCCCGTCGCGCCGTAGAGCATCGAGATGCCGTACAGCACGAAGCCCGACGCGAGCGCGCCCAGCACGTAGTACTTCATCGCGGCTTCGGCCGACTGCGCTGCGTCGCGACGCAGCGCGATGATCGCGTACAGCGACAGCGACATCAGTTCGAGGCCGAGGTACAGCGTCAGGAAGTTGTTGCCCGACACCATCACCAGCTGGCCGAGCAGCGAGAACATGCCGAGCAGGAACACGTCGCCGCGGAACAGGTCGCGATCCTCGAGGTACTTGCGCGAATAGACGAGCGAAACCGCGAAGCCGAACGACACGACCGCCTTCATCGTGCTCGCGAACGAATCGACGACGACCATCCGCGAGAAGAAGTAGTACTGCTGCGGGTCGAGCGCCTGCACCGAGAACCACACGCCGGCGATCACCGACGACACCACCGCGATCAGATAAGTCAGGCGGCGGCCGGCCGCGCCGGCGAAGGTGTCGTTCAGCCACGCGATGACGATGGCGGCCATCACCAGCGCATCAGGCAACAGGACATTCATAGGAGCGTTTTGCATGATCTTGATTTCCTCCGCTCGCGATTACTGGGCCAGCGGCAGCTTCGACTGCGCGACGTGGGAGAGGAGGTTTTCCACGGAAACGTGCATCACGTCGGTGAAGGGCTTCGGATACAGGCCCATCAGCATCGTGAACGCGGCCAGCACGGCCAGCATCACGAACTCGCGGCGGTTGATGTCCGTGAGTTTCGCGACATGGTCGTTCGCGACCGCGCCGAAGTACACGCGCTTGTACATCCACAGCGTGTAGGCCGCGCCGAGGATCAGCGTGAACGCCGCGCCGAACGCGATCCAGAAGTTGTACTGGACAGCCGCGAGGATCACCATGAACTCGCCGACGAAACCCGAGGTGCCCGGCAGGCCGCAGTTGGCCATCGAGAACAGCATCGCGAATGCCGCGAACTTCGGCATCACGTTCACGACGCCGCCGTAGTCGGCGATCTCGCGCGAGTGCACGCGGTCGTACAGCACGCCGATGCAGAGGAACATCGCGCCCGACACGAAGCCGTGCGAGATCATCTGGATGATCGCGCCTTCGACGCCGAGCTGGTTGAAGATGAAGAAGCCGAGCGTGACGAAGCCCATGTGCGCGATCGACGAATACGCGACCAGCTTCTTCATGTCGGCCTGCACCATCGCGACGAGGCCGATGTAGATCACCGCGATCAGCGACAGCGTGATCACGACGGGCGCCAGGAAGTGGCTCGCGTCAGGCGTGATCGGCAGCGAGAAGCGCAGGAAACCGTACGCGCCGAGCTTCAGCATGATCGCCGCCAGCACGACCGAGCCGCCCGTCGGCGCTTCCACGTGCGCGTCCGGCAGCCAGGTATGCACCGGCCACATCGGCACCTTCACCGCGAATGCGAGGAAGAAGGCAATGAACAGCAGTATCTGCGGCGTCATCGCGATCTTCGCGTTCTGCCACGTCGCGAGGTCGAACGAATGCGTTTCCGTGTACAGGTAGATCAGCGCGACCAGCATCAGCAGCGAGCCGGCGAGCGTGTACAGGAAGAACTTGAACGCCGCGTACACGCGATTCGGGCCGCCCCACACGCCGATGATGATGTACATCGGGATCAGCGTGGCCTCGAAGAACACGTAGAACAGCAGGCCGTCGGCCGCCGAGAACACGCCGACCATGATCCCCGACAGGATCAGGAATGCGGCCAGGTACTGCGACACGTGCTCGGTGATCACTTCCCAGCCCGCGATCACGACGATCACGGTGATGAGCGCGGTCAGCACGACGAACCACATCGAGATGCCGTCGACGCCGAGGTGATACGAGATGTTGAAGCGCTCGATCCAGGTCGACTGCTCGACGAACTGCAGCGCGGCCGTGCTCGCGTCGAAGCCGGTGACGAGCGGAATCGTCACGGCGAGGCCGAGCAGCGAGCCGATCAGCGCGAGCCAGCGGGCCGGCCCCGGATTTTTGTCGTTACCCACCGCGAGCACGAGGAGGCCGAAAACGATCGGCAACCAGATCGCGGTACTCAGAATCGGAAAAGCGTGCATTGTTCTTGTCCCCTCGCCTTATTTGCCGCCGAGCGTTACAAACAGGGTCAGGAGCCCCAGCATGCCGATGATCATGGCGAACGCGTAGTGATAGATGTAACCGGATTGGAGGAAGCGGATCACGCCGGCGAACCAGCCGATGAACCGGGCGCTGCCGTTGACGAGGCCGTCGATCACCACGACATCGCCCTCTTTCCACAGGCCGCGACCGATCGCGATCGAGCCCTTGGCAAACACCACCTCGTTGATCTTGTCCATGTAGTACTTGTTGTCGAGCAGCGTGTAGATCGGGCCGAACGCGCGGCGGATCACGGCAGGCAGTTCAGGACGCTTCAGGTACAGGAACCACGCGACCACCACGCCGGCGAACGCGAGCCACAACGGCAGCGTCGTCAGCGAATGCAGCGCCATCGCGGCCCAGCCATGGAATTCCTTGCCCAGCTCTTCGAGGCCCGGGTGGTTTTCGCCGATGAAGATCACCTTGTCGAACGCCACGCCATGTTCGAAGAAGCTGCCGTACAGCATCGGGCCGATCGCGATCGCACCGATGATGACCGACGGAATGGCGAGCAGCACGAGCGGCAGCCACACGACCCACGGGGTCTCGTGCGGTTCGTGCGCGTGATCGTCGTGACCATGGCCGTGGCCGTGATCGTCGTGACCGTGCGCGGCCGCCATGCCCATCGGCGACTCCGGATGCTTCGGCTTGCGGAAGCGCTCTTCGCCGTGGAACACGAGGAAGTACATGCGGAACGAGTACAGCGCCGTGACGAACACGCTCGCGACCACCGCGAAGTACGCGAAGCCCGAACCCGCCAGGTGCGATTCCTTCACGGCTTCGATGATCGAATCCTTCGAGTAGAAGCCCGCGAAGAACGGCGTGCCGATCAGCGCCAGCGAGCCGATCAGCGACGTGATCCACGTGATCGGCATGTACTTGCGCAGGCCGCCCATATTGCGGATGTCCTGGTCGTGGTGCATGCCCATGATGACCGAGCCCGCGCCGAGGAACAGCAGCGCCTTGAAGAACGCGTGCGTCATCAGGTGGAACAAGGCGACCGGGTAAGCGGACACGCCGAGCGCGACCGTCATGTAGCCGAGCTGCGACAGCGTCGAATACGCGACCACGCGCTTGATGTCGTTCTGGATGATGCCGAGGAAGCCCATGAAGAGCGCCGTGATCGCGCCGATCACCGTGATGAACGACAGCGCGGCGTCCGACAGCTCGAACAGCGGCGACATGCGCGACACCATGAAGATGCCGGCCGTCACCATCGTCGCCGCGTGAATCAGCGCCGAGATCGGGGTCGGGCCTTCCATCGAGTCCGGCAGCCACACGTGCAGCGGGAACTGTGCCGATTTACCCATCGCGCCGATGAACAGGCAGATACAGGCCACGGTCAGCAGGCCCCAGTCGGTGCCCGGGAAGTGCAGGCTCGCGAGCTCCGCGCGCTTCGCGAACACTTCGCCGTAGTTCATCGAGCCGGCGAACGCGAGCAGCAGGCCGATGCCGAGCAGGAAGCCGAAGTCGCCCACGCGGTTCACGAGGAACGCCTTCATGTTCGCGTAGATCGCGCTGTCACGCGTGAAGTAGAAGCCGATCAGCAGGTACGACACCAGACCCACCGCTTCCCAGCCGAAGAACAGCTGCAGGAAGTTGTTGCTCATCACGAGCATCAGCATCGAGAACGTGAACAGCGAGATGTACGAGAAGAAGCGCTGGTAGCCGTCTTCCTCCGACATGTAGCCGATCGTGTAGACGTGCACCATCAGCGACACGAAGGTCACGACGACCATCATCATCGCGGTCATCGAATCGACGAGGAAGCCGACTTCGAGCTTCAGCGAGCCGACCCGCATCCATTCGTAGATGGTGGCGTTGAAGCTCGCGCCGCCCATCACGTCGACGAAGACTTTCGCCGACAGGAGGAACGCGATCAACACGCCGAGGATCGTGATCCGGTGTGCGCCCTTGCGCCCGACTGCGTTCCCGAACAGCCCCGCAATCAGCGAGCCGGCCAGCGGAGCGAGCGGAATCGCCAGCAGCAGGTTTTCATTGAGTGTCGTTGACATAACAGCGTTGCCTGAAATTAACCTTTGAGCTGATCGAGATCCTCGACATTGATCGTGTCGAGCTTGCGGAACAGGGTCACCAGAATCGCGAGGCCGATCGCGGCTTCCGCTGCGGCGACCGTCAGCACGAAGAACACGAAGATCTGGCCGTGGATGTCACCCAGGTAATGCGAGAACGCGACGAAGTTCGTGTTCACCGCGAGCAGCATCAGCTCGATCGCCATCAGGATGACGATGATGTTGCGGCGGTTCAGGAAAATCCCGACGATCGCGATCGCGAACAGGATCGCGCCGAGCACGAGGTAATGAGCAAGAGACAACATGGTTTCCTATCCTCCGCTTAGCCGTTGGCGCCCGTGCCGGCTTCGTTCTGGGCCGGTTCGGGTTGCGGCTTCTCCGCTTCCATCTTCACGAGGCGCACGCGGTCGTTGCGACGCACCTTGACCTGATCCGACACGCGCTGGCGCTTGCTGTCCTTGCCCTTGCGCTCGGTCAGCGCCACCGCGGCGATGATCGCGACGAGCAGCACGAGGCCCGCGATTTCGAACGCGAAGATGTAGTCGGTGTAGATGACCTTGCCGATCAGGCGGGTGTTCGGCCAGGTCGCCATCGCGCCCTGCGCCATCGCGCGCACCGGCGATTCGGTCGCGCCGTAGCCGTGCCACAGCACCAGCGCCGTCTCGACCACGATGATCGCGCCGACGACGGTCGCCATCGGCACGAACTTCTTGAAGTCGCGTCGCAGGTAGTCGATGTTGATGTCCAGCATCATCACGACGAACAGGAACAGCACCATCACGGCGCCCACGTAGACCAGCACCAGCAGGATCGCGAGGAATTCCGCTTCCAGCAGCATCCAGATCGCGGCGGCGTTGAAGAACGCCAGCACAAGGAAAAGCGCAGACGCCACCGGGTTGCGCGAAGTGATCACCTTCAGCCCTGATACCACCAGGAGCAGCGCGAAGATGTAGAAGAGTACGGTCGTGAATTCCATGATTACCGGTTCATCGTTAGGCCATAGTCAGGCGCGGCTTGCGGGACGCTCTCGCGAGCCGCACCCGTCGCGGCGGCTCGGCCCGTGCTTCGGGCCGGCACTGCAAACACAATCAACGATACGGCGCGTCGGCTGCCTTCGCCGCTGCGATGTCCTTCTCGTAGCGATCGCCCACCGCGAGCAGCATTTCCTTCGTGAAATACAGGTCGCCGCGCTTTTCGCCGTGGTACTCGAGAATTTGCGTCTCGACGATCGAATCGACCGGGCAGCTCTCTTCGCAGAAACCGCAGAAGATGCACTTCGTCAGGTCGATGTCGTAGCGCGTCGTGCGGCGCGTGTTGTCCGCGCGCGTTTCCGATTCGATCGTGATCGCCATCGCCGGGCACACTGCTTCGCACAGCTTGCAGGCGATGCAGCGCTCTTCGCCGTTCTCGTAGCGGCGCAGCGCGTGCAGCCCGCGGAAGCGCGGCGAGATCGGCGTCTTCTCTTCCGGGAACTGCACCGTGAACTTGCGGCGGAACGCGTAGCGCCCCGTCAGCGCAAGACCCTTCAGCAGTTCGGTCAGGAAGAAGGTCTTAAAGAAATGTTGGATTGCCGTCATGATTTCGTCCGACCTTTATTTCCAGATGTTGAGCGGCGACACGATCCAGAAGCCGACCACGACCACCCAGATCACGGTCACCGGCAGGAACACCTTCCAGCCCAGACGCATGATCTGGTCGTAGCGGTAACGCGGGAACGTCGCGCGAACCCAGATGAACACCGACAGCAGCGCGAAGACTTTCAGCACCAGCCAGAAGAAGCCCGGGATGAACGACAGGAATTCGAACGGTGCATCCCAGCCGCCGAGGAACAGCGTCGCGGTCAGCGCCGAGATCACGATCATGTTGATGTACTCGGCGAGGAAGAACAGCGCGAAGCCCATGCCCGAGTAGTCGATCATGTGGCCGGCAACGATTTCCGACTCCCCTTCCACCACGTCGAACGGGTGGCGGTTCGTTTCGGCGATGCCGGAGATGAAGTAGACGACGCACGCCGGCAGCAGCGGCAGCCAGTTCCACGACAGGAAGTTGACGCCGTGGTTCGCGAAGAAGCCGTGCTGCTGCGAGCCGACGATTTCCGACAGGTTCAGGCTGCCGGCCGTCATCAGCACGAGCACCAGCGCGAAGCCCATCGAGATTTCGTACGACACCATCTGCGCGGCCGCGCGCATCGCGCCGAGGAACGCGTACTTCGAGTTCGACGCCCAGCCGGCGAGGATCACCGCGTACACGCCGATCGACGAGATCGCCATCGCGTACAGCAGGCCCGCGTTCACGTTCGCGAGCACCGCTTCGGCCTGGAACGGGATCACCGCCCACACCGCGAACGCCGGCACCACGGTCATGACCGGTGCGATCAGGTACAGCCATTTGCTCGCCGCGCTCGGCTGGATCACTTCCTTGAGCAGCAGCTTCAGCACGTCGGCGATCGGCTGCAGCAGGCCGCCGGGGCCGACGCGGTTCGGGCCGAGACGCACGTGGATCCAGCCGATCAGCTTGCGTTCCCACAGAATCAGGTACGCCACGCACAGCAGGATCACGACGGAGACGACGAGGATGCGCACAACCGCCCACACCGTCGGCCACGCGACGCCGAGAAGCTCGGCTCCGCCCGAGTTGATCGTATCGAACAAGCTCATTTACGCCTTCTCCACCACCAGTTCACCGGACAGGCTGCCGAGCGCTGCGCCGGCAGGCGTCGCCGCCGACACGCGAACGACCGTCTCCGCAAGATTCTCGTCACGCACGGCCGGCAACTGCACCGCACGCTCGCCCTGGCGCACGCGCACCGCGTCGCCTTCCTTCAAGCCCAGCTTGTCGAACAGCGCGGCCGGCAGGCCGGCGGCGTTCGCCGCCTTCGCGGCCGTCGTCAGGTGCAGCGCACCTGCGCGGCGCACCAGCGCGTCGGCATGATAGATCGGCACGTCGGCGAGGCGCTCGAAGCCGCCGTTCGCGGCCGGCACCGCGGCGCGCGCAGGCGCGACCGAGGTCTGGTTCGACAGACGGCCCGCCACGCCGGCATCGCCGAGCGCCGCGACGCGCACGTCTTCCGCCGTCTCGTATTCGAAGTTCGGCAGGCCGAGCAGGCTGCCGAGCACGCGCAGCACCTTCCAGCCCGGACGCGTGTCGCCGAGCGGGCGCACGACGCCGTTGAAGCTCTGCACCGAGCCTTCCGCGTTGACGAACGTGCCGGACGTTTCCGTGAACGGCGCGATCGGCAGCAGCACGTCGGCGTAATCGAGGCCGTGCTTGAACGGCGACATCACGACGACCATTTCCGCCTGGTTCAGCGCGGCCAGCGCCTGCGCCGGGTCGGCGGTGTCGAATTCCGGCTCGACGTTCAGCAGCACGTAGCCCTTGCGCGGCTGCGCGAACGCTTCGCGTGCATTCAGGCCGCCCTCGCCCGGCAGCGCGTCGACGACGTGCGCGCCGACCGTGTTCGCCGCTTCGGTCAGGAAGCCGAACGTGGCGCCGGTGTTGTCGGCGATCCACTGCGCGACGGCGTGCAGCTTCGCGAATTCCGGGTGACGGACCGCTGCGTTGCCGAGCAGCACCGCACGGCGCTCGCCGTTCGCGAGCGACTGGGCAACCTGCTGGGCCGCCGGCGATGCGGTGCCGCCTGCCAGCGCGTCCGGCAGCGCGACGCCGCGCAGTTGCGCGACTGCCGCCGCCACGCCGGCCAGCGTGTCGAGCCATGCCGACGGCGCCGCCACGATGCGTTGCGCGGTCGGGATCAGCGCGTCGTCGCCGGTCGCGTGCAGGAAATGGAGCTTCGCGCCGTTCTTCGCCGCCTGGCGCAGGCGTGCGGCGAACAGCGGGTGATCGCGGCGCAGGAACGAGCCCACCACGAACGCGGCATTCACGTTCGACAGCTCGGCGATCGGCATGCCGAGCCATGGCGCGCCCTGCAGCGGCGCCGAGAAATCGAGCTGGCGCAGGCGGAAGTCGACGTTCGGCGTCTTCAGTTCCTTTGCGAGCTGCTTCACGAGGAACAGCTCTTCAGCGGTGCCGTGGGCGCTCGCGAGCATCGCCAGCGCATTCGCGCCGTGATCCGCGCTGATGCCCTTCAGGCCCTTCGCGACGTATTCGAGCGCGGTCTGCCAGTCGGTTTCGATCCACTGGCCGCCCTGCTTCAGCATCGGCTTGGTCAGACGCTCTTCGCTGTTGAGGCCTTCGTACGAGAAGCGGTCCTTGTCCGAGATCCAGCACTCGTTGATCGCTTCGTTCTCGAACGGCAGCACGCGCATCACGCGGTTGTTCTTGACCTGCACCACGAGGTTCGCGCCGACGGAATCGTGCGGGCTCACCGACTTGCGGCGCGACAGTTCCCACGTGCGGGCGCTGTAGCGGAACGGCTTGCTGGTCAGCGCGCCGACCGGGCACAGGTCGATCATGTTGCCCGACAGCTCGGAATCGACCGTCTTGCCGACGAACGTCGTGATTTCCGAGTGCTCGCCGCGGCCCAGCATGCCGAACTCCATCACGCCGGCGATTTCCTGGCCGAAGCGGACGCAGCGCGTGCAGTGGATGCAGCGCGACATTTCTTCCATCGAGATCAGCGGGCCCACGTTCTTGTGGAACACCACGCGCTTCTCTTCGGTGTAGCGCGAAGCCGACTTGCCGTAGCCGACCGCGAGATCCTGCAGCTGGCATTCGCCGCCCTGATCGCAGATCGGGCAGTCGAGCGGGTGGTTGATGAGGAGGAATTCCATCACCGACTGCTGCGCCTTCACCGCCTTGTCGGACTGGGTGTGGACGATCATGCCGGCCGACACGGGCGTCGCGCAGGCAGGCACGGCCTTCGGCATCTTCTCGACTTCGACGAGACACATCCGGCAGTTGGCCGCAACCGACAGTTTCTTGTGATAGCAGAAGTGAGGAATGTACTTGTCCGCCTTGTGCGCAGCCTGGATCACCATGCTGCCTTCGGGCACCTCGACCTTCTTGCCGTCTATTTCAAGTTCAACCATGATGGTGAATGGTCCTTAACCTATTTCCGCTCGTTCGCGCATTCGCCCGACCGTGCGCTCAAATTCCGCAAACCGGGTTCCGCGTCAGGCCGCCGCCGCGTGCGTGTGGCCGCCGACCATGCAGTGCTTGTGCTCGACGTGGTACGCGAATTCGTCCCAGTAGTGCTTGAGCATCCCCCGCACCGGCATCGCCGCCGCATCGCCGAGCGCGCAGATCGTGCGGCCCATGATGTTCTCGGCAACCGAGTTCAGCAGGTCCAGGTCTTCCTGGCGGCCTTCGCCGTGCTCGATGCGATTCACGACGCGATACAGCCAGCCGGTGCCTTCACGGCAGGGCGTGCACTGGCCGCACGATTCCTCGTAATAGAAGTACGACAGGCGCAGCAGCGAGCGCACCATGCAACGCGTCTCGTCCATCACGATCACCGCGCCGGAGCCGAGCATCGAGCCCGCCTTCGCGATCGAGTCGTAATCGAGATCGGTCTGCATCATGATGTCGCCCGGGATCACCGGCGCGGACGAGCCGCCCGGAATCACGGCCTTGATCTTCTTGCCGCCGCGCATCCCGCCGGCGAGTTCCATCAGGGTCGCGAACGGCGTGCCGAGCGGCACTTCGTAGTTGCCCGGACGCTCGACGTCGCCCGACACCGAGAAGATCTTCGTGCCGCCGTTGTTCGGCTTGCCGATCTCGAGGTAGTTCTGCGGCCCGATCGACAGCAGGAACGGCACCGCGGCGAACGTCTCGGTGTTGTTGATCGTGGTCGGCTTGCCGTACACGCCGAAGCTCGCCGGGAACGGCGGCTTGAAGCGCGGCTGGCCCTTCTTGCCTTCGAGCGACTCGAGCAGCGCCGTTTCCTCGCCGCAGATGTACGCGCCGTAACCGTGGTGCGCGTGCAGCTGGAACGAGAATTCCGAGCCCATGATGTTGTCGCCGAGGAACCCTGCCGCGCGCGCTTCGTCGAGCGCGGCTTCGAAGCGTCGATACACTTCGAAGATTTCACCGTGGATGTAGTTGTAGCCGACGGTGATGCCCATCGCGTACGCGCCGATCGCCATGCCTTCGATCAGTGCATGGGGGTTCCAGCGCAGGATGTCGCGATCCTTGAACGTGCCCGGCTCGCCTTCGTCCGAGTTGCAGACGAGGTACTTCTGCCCCGGGAACTGGCGCGGCATGAAGCTCCACTTCAGGCCGGTCGGGAAGCCCGCACCGCCGCGGCCGCGCAGGCCCGACGCCTTGACGTCGGCGATCACCTGCTCGGGCGGGATCTTTTCTTCGAGAATGCGGCGCAGCTGCTTGTAGCCGCCGCGCGCAACGTAGTCTTCGAGATGCCAGTTCTCGCCGTTCAGACCAGCGAGGATCAGCGGTTTGATGTGACGGTCGTGGAGGGACGTCATTTCGAGAGCTCCTCAAGCAGCTGGTCGATCTTCTCGCGGCTCATGAAGCTGCACATTCTGTGATTGTTCACCAGCAGCACCGGCGCATCGCCGCACGAGCCCATGCATTCGCCTTCCTTCAGCGTGAACTTGCCGTCGGGCGTGGTCTCGCCGAAGCCGATGCCGAGCTTCTGTTTCAGATAGTCGGCGGTCGCTTCCGCGCCGCCGTGCGGGCCAAGCTGGCACGGCAGGTTCGTGCAGAGCGTGATCTTGTGCTTGCCGACGGGCTTGAGCTCATACATCGTGTAGAACGTCGCGACTTCCTGCACGGCGACCGCCGGCATGCCGAGATAGTCCGCGACGAACTGCATCAGTTCGGGCGACAGCCAACCGCGCTCTTCCTGAGCGACGGCCAACGCCGCCATCACGGCGGACTGTTTCTGATCGGCGGGATACTTCGTCAACGCTCGATCGATTTCCTTCAGGCCTTCAGCTGAGATCATTTTCAGACACGACTCTTTCAATTCCTACCGAACGAACAACCTGCCGCACACTGGGGTGCATGGACGGCAGACCTGGCGCTCACTGTTGACAGCTTGCGAAGCCGCGCCGGTCCGGCGCGCATCGCGTGTGACTTACCGCTCGCCGCCCGCTCGCGCGGGCGGCGCGAGCATTAGCGATCGATCTCGCCGAACACGATGTCCTGCGTACCGATGATCGTGACGGCGTCGGCAATCATGTGGCCGCGCGCCATCTCGTCGAGCGACGCCAGATGCGCGAAGCCCGGTGCGCGGATCTTCAGGCGGTACGGCTTGTTCGCACCGTCCGACACGAGATAGATGCCGAACTCGCCCTTCGGATGTTCGACGGCCGCGTACGCCTCGCCTTCCGGCACGTGGAAACCTTCGGTGAAGAGCTTGAAATGGTGGATCAAGTCCTCCATGTTCGTCTTCATGCCGACGCGCGACGGCGGCGCAACCTTGTGATTGTCCGTCATCACGGGGCCCTGATTCTTCCGGAGCCACTCAATACATTGTTTCGCGATACGCACGGACTGACGCATTTCCTCGACGCGCACCAGGTAGCGGTCGTAGCAGTCGCCGTTCACGCCGACCGGCACGTCGAAATCCATGCGGTCGTACACTTCGTACGGCTGCTTCTTGCGCAAGTCCCACGCGATGCCCGAGCCGCGCAGCATCGGGCCCGTCAGGCCCATCTGCAGCGCACGTTCCGGGCTGACGACGCCGATCCCGACGAGACGCTGCTTCCAGATCCGGTTGTCGGTCAGCAGCGTTTCGTATTCGTCGACGCACTTCGGGAAGCGCGTGAAGAAATCGTCGATGAAGTCGAGCACCGAGCCCTGGCGCGCCTCGTTCATCCGCGCGAGT
The DNA here is from genome assembly GCF_004343775.1 of Burkholderia sp. SRS-46. GTDB lineage: Bacteria > Pseudomonadota > Gammaproteobacteria > Burkholderiales > Burkholderiaceae > Burkholderia. The sequence continues at coordinate 520,664 of NZ_PTXL01000008.1, forward strand.
GCCTTCTCGTTGCGGATCTTGGACGCCTTGTATTGCGGCATTGCGTCAGGCAGATCGCGATAGACGCCGCCCGGACGGTAGTACGCCGCGTGCATCCGGGCGCCGGACACCGCTTCGTACACGTCCATCAGGTCTTCGCGTTCGCGGAATGCGTACAGGAACACCGCCATCGCGCCGACGTCGAGCGCGTGTGCGCCGATCCACATCAGGTGGTTCAGCACGCGCGTGATTTCGTCGAACAGCACGCGGATGTACTGCGCGCGCTCCGGCACGTCGATGCCGAGCAGCTTCTCGATCGCGAGTACGTAGCCGTGCTCGTTGACCATCATCGACACGTAGTCGAGACGGTCCATGTACGGCACGGACTGGATGAAGGTCTTGGATTCCGCGAGCTTTTCGGTCGCGCGGTGCAGCAGGCCGATGTGCGGATCGGCACGCTGGATGACTTCGCCGTCGAGCTCGAGCACGAGGCGCAGCACGCCGTGCGCTGCCGGGTGCTGCGGGCCGAAGTTGAGCGTGTAGTTCTTGATGTCTGCCATGACGCCCTCTTAATGTTTCAGACCGCCATAGCGATCCTCGCGGATCACGCGCGGCGTGATTTCGCGCGGCTCGATGGTCACCGGCTGGTAGACGACCCGCTTCTCTTCCGGGTCGTAACGCATTTCGACGTAACCCGACACCGGGAAGTCCTTGCGGAACGGGTGGCCGATGAAGCCGTAGTCGGTCAGGAGGCGGCGCAGGTCCGGATGGCCTTCGAAGACGATGCCGTACAGGTCGAACGCTTCGCGCTCGTACCAGTTCACGGAAGTCCAGATGTCGACGAGCGACGGCACGATCGGCAGGTCGTCGTCCGGTGCGAACACGCGCAGGCGCAGGCGCCAGTTGTTCGTCACCGACAGCAGGTGCGACACGGCCGCGAAGCGCGGGCCGTCGTATGCACCGTCACCGTACGTCTGGTAGTCGATGCCGCACAGGTCGATCAGCTGCTCGAAGCCGAGCGTGCGATCGTCGCGCAGCGTCTTTGCGACTTCGAGGTAATCGCTCGCCTTCACGACGAGCGTCAGTTCACCGATTGCTTCGGTGAGGCTCACCACGCGCGCGCCGAGCGCGGCTTCGAGGTTCGCCTTCAGGGTCTCGATTTTGCTTGCCATATTGTGGGGACGCTCGGGGCTTTATTGACGGGCGATGGTATTGGTGCGGCGGATCTTCGCCTGCAACTGGATCACGCCGTAGACCAGCGCCTCCGCTGTCGGCGGACAGCCCGGCACGTAGACGTCGACCGGAACGATGCGATCACAGCCGCGGACCACCGAATACGAATAGTGGTAGTAACCGCCACCGTTCGCGCACGACCCCATCGAAATCACCCAGCGCGGCTCGGCCATCTGGTCGTAGACGCGGCGCAGCGCGGGCGCCATCTTGTTGCAGAGCGTGCCGGCGACGATCATCACGTCCGACTGGCGCGGGCTCGGACGGAACACGACCCCAAACCGGTCCAGATCGTAGCGGGCGGCGCCCGCATGCATCATCTCGACGGCACAACACGCGAGCCCGAACGTCATCGGCCACAGGGAGCCGGTGCGCGTCCAGTTGATCAGCTTGTCAGCCGTGGTGGTGACAAACCCTTCCTTCAAGACCCCTTCGATACTCATTTGCTTTCCACTCCAGACCGGCGGCGAAGCGTGGCCGCCTATGCAAACCGGCGATTAACCCATCACTCCCAGTCGAGGCCGCCTTTTTTCCAGATGTAGGCGAAGCCCAGCAGGAATTCGAGCAGAAAAATCATCATTGCGATGAAACCGGGCCAGCCAATGTCGCGCAGCGCGACGCCCCACGGGAACAGGAACGCGGTCTCGAGATCGAAGATGATGAACAGGATGGCGACGAGGTAGTAGCGTACGTCGAACTTCATCCGCGCATCTTCGAAGGCTTCGAAGCCGCACTCGTACGGCGCGTTCTTTTCGACGTCGGGCTTGTTGGGACCGAGAAGCTTGCCGATACTGACCAGCGCTATACCTAAACCAGTGCCCACGAGAAGGAACAACAAGACGGGGTAATAGGCTGCGAGGTTCAAGGCTATCCTCTATCGGTTGGTTCTGAGCGTCCGGAGAATAACACTATCCGGCGGAAGAGATCATTTCGGACTGCCGGCGATCGAAAGACAACCGCAAGCGTACCCCTGAAATGAAAAATGCCAGCCACGTGAAGCGGCTGGCATTGAGTAACTTTGGTGCCGACGGCGAGACTCGAACTCGCACAGCTTTCGCCACTACCCCCTCAAGATAGCGTGTCTACCAATTTCACCACGTCGGCACTGCATGCAACCCGGGTTGTAACAACTGTTTCCCGCGAATCGCTTCAAGACTTAAATTCTAACCCGGGTTCCAGATTTGTTCAACGCACAATCGCAAATTTTTTAACTTTTTATTTCGGAACGTCCTGGCCCGGCGCGCTCGCGGCCGAACCCGCAGCCGCGGAGGCCGCAACGGCCGGCGCGGATGCAGCCGGCGCCGATGCCGGGGCGGTTGCGGCGGCGCCGAGCACACCGGCGGACGGCTGCGACTTGTACGAACCGAGGTACGTCAGCGTGAGCGTCGCGACGAAGAAGACCGTCGCCAGCACGCCGGTCGTACGCGACAGGAAGTTCGCCGAGCCGGTCGCGCCGAACAGGCTGCCCGATGCGCCACTGCCGAATGCCGCGCCCATGTCGGCGCCCTTGCCGTGCTGCAGCAGCACCAGACCAATCACACCGAGCGCAGACAGAACCTGCACCACAATAATCAGCGTTTTCAAATACAGCATCACACTCACCCGAGCTTGTATCGGGCAACCGGTTCGCACCGGCCGCCGTCATGGTTCAATTCGATCCCGGCCCGCTCAGCGCGCGGCCCGGCAGATCGCCAGAAAATCTTCCGCCTTCAGCGACGCGCCGCCGATCAGGCCGCCGTCGATGTCCGGCTGCGCGAACAGTTCTTCCGCGTTGTCCGGCTTCACGCTGCCGCCGTACAGCACCGACACGTCCGCCGCGCCCTTCGCCGTCAGGCGCGTACGCAGGAACGCATGCACGTCCTGCGCCTGCGCCGACGTCGCGCTCTTGCCGGTGCCGATCGCCCAGACCGGCTCGTACGCGACGACGATGCGCGCCGCCTCGTCAGCCGACAGCACGGCCAGCACCGCGTCGAGCTGCGCGCCGACGACCTGCTCGGTCGCGCCCGCTTCACGCTCGTCGAGCGTCTCGCCGACGCACACGACCGGCGTCAGGCCGGCGGCAAGCGCGCGCTGCGCCTTCGCGGCGACCATCTCGCTGCTCTCGCCGTGATACGCGCGACGCTCCGAATGGCCGACGAGCACATAGCGCGCGCCGAACTCGGCAACCATCGCCGCCGCCACTTCGCCGGTGAACGCGCCCTGTTCATGCGCGGACACGTCCTGTGCGCCCCACGCGATCCGGCCGCCGTCGAGCTGACCCTGAACCTGCGCGAGATACGGGAACGGCACGCACACGCCGATCGCCGTTTCCGCCGGCACCGCGCCTGCACCCTGCACCACTTCGTTCAGCAACGCCTGGTTGCCGGCCAGCCGGCCATGCATCTTCCAGTTGCCGATCACCCGCTTTGTTCTCTGTTTCGACATCGTGTCTGTCTCGTCATCGACGGGCCGAAAACCGGCCGTCAGGTTGGATCTGGCGAAGCAAACCGGCAATTTTACTGCGCACCGCTTGAACCGGTCAAACCGCGCATGTCAAGCACGATCGCACCGCCGGTCACGCGTTTGCGCCCCAATCGAGCACGATCTTGCCGATATGCTCGCCGCTTTCCATCAGCGCATGCGCCTGCGCGGCCTCGGCGGCCGGCAGCACGCGGTAGATCACCGGCTTGATGCGCCCGTCGCCGAGCAGCGGCCACACACGCGCCTGCAGTTGCGCGGCGATACGCGCCTTGAACTCGACCGGACGCGGCCGCAGCGTCGAGCCGGTGACGCTCAGCCGGCGACGCAGGATCTCGTTCAGGTTGATCTCGGCCTTGGCGCCACCGAGCAGCGCGATCAGCACGAGGCGGCCGCCGTCGGCGAGCGCGGACAGCTCGCGCGGCACGTACGAACCCGCGACCATGTCGAGGATCACGTCGACGCCGCGATCGTGCGTCAACGACTTCACGACCTCGACGAAATCCTCGGTCTTGTAGTTGATCGCGCGTTCGGCGCCGAGCGCTTCGCACGCGCGGCACTTGTCGGCATTGCCCGCCGTCGCGAACACGCGATAGCCGAGCGCGTGCGCGATCTGGATCGCCGTCACGCCGATGCCGCTCGAGCCGCCCTGCACGAGCAGCGTCTCCTGCTCGCCGCCCTCGCCCGCGCCGAGCTGCGCGCGGTCGAACACGTTGCTCCACACCGTGAAGAACGTCTCCGGCAGCGACGCGGCCTCGATGTCGGTCAGGCCCGCCGGCACCGGCAGGCATTGCGGCAGCGGCGCCACCGCATACTCGGCATAGCCGCCGCCCGCGAGCAGCGCGCACACGCGATCGCCGAGCTTCAGGCCGAACGGATTGAGCGCGGGATCAGACAGATCGCCGCCGACGATCTCGCCCGCGACCTCGAGGCCCGGCAGATCCGATGCGCCCGGCGGCGGCGCGTACGCGCCCTTGCGCTGGAACACGTCGGGACGGTTGACGCCCGATGCCGCCACCTTGATCAGCACTTCGCCGCGCTGCGGCTCGGGACGCGGGCGTTCCGCGAGCTTCAGCACGTCGGGGGCGCCGAATTCGGTGATTTCGATGGCTTTCATGAGCGTCACTCCAGGATCAGGATGGGATTGCGCGCCGCTGCACGGGGCGCAACGATCCTACAGAAAAAACGGCCGGCGTGCTGTTCGCAACGCCGGCCGTTCGCACGCCTGTCCGCTTATTGCTGCGGCGGCGTATCCGGGTGCGACGCTGCCGCCGCTTCATTCAGGAGCGCCTTGGCCGACAGGCGCACGCGGCCCTTCTCGTCCGTCTGGATCACCTTGACCTTGACCTGCTGGCCTTCCTTCAGGTAGTCGTTGATGTCCTTCACGCGCTCGTTGACGATTTCCGAGATGTGCAGCAGGCCGTCCTTGCCCGGCAGCAGGTTCACGATCGCACCGAAATCGAGCAGCTTCAGGACCGTGCCTTCGTACACCTGGCCGACTTCGATCTCGGCCGTGATGTTCTCGATGCGCTTCTTCGCTTCGGCCATGCCTTCGCTGTTCGTGCTCGCGATCGTCACGACGCCGTCATCCGAGATGTCGATGGTCGTGCCCGTTTCTTCCGTCAGCGCGCGGATCACCGAACCGCCCTTGCCGATCACGTCGCGGATCTTTTCCGGGTTGATCTTGATCGTGATCATGCGCGGTGCGAACTCCGACAGCTGCGTATTCGCGCCGGACACGGCTTCCGTCATCTTGCCGAGGATGTGCATGCGGCCTTCCTTCGCCTGCGCGAGCGCGACCTGCATGATTTCCTTCGTGATGCCCTGGATCTTGATGTCCATCTGCAGCGCGGTCACGCCTTCTGCCGTGCCGGCCACCTTGAAGTCCATGTCGCCGAGGTGATCTTCATCGCCGAGGATGTCGGTCAGCACCGCGAACTTGTTGCCTTCGAGGATCAGGCCCATCGCGATGCCCGCGACGTGCGCCTTCATCGGCACGCCGGCGTCCATCAGCGCGAGGCAGCCGCCGCATACCGACGCCATCGACGACGAACCGTTCGACTCGGTGATTTCCGACACGACGCGGATCGAGTAGCCAAATTCTTCGGCGCTCGGCAGGCACGCGACCAGCGCGCGCTTCGCGAGGCGGCCGTGGCCGATTTCGCGACGCTTCGGCGAGCCGACGCGGCCCGTTTCGCCGGTCGCGAACGGGGGCATGTTGTAGTGGAGCATGAAACGCTCGCGGTATTCGCCTTCGAGCGCGTCGATGATCTGCTCGTCACCCTTGGTGCCGAGCGTCGCGACGACGAGCGCCTGCGTTTCGCCACGCGTGAACAGCGCCGAGCCGTGGGTGCGCGGCAGCACGCCGGTGCGGATCTCGATCGGGCGCACGGTGCGCGTGTCGCGGCCGTCGATGCGCGGCTCGCCGTTCAGGATCTGCGAACGGACGATCTTTGCCTCGATGTCGAACAGGACGTTGCCGACGGTGGCCTTGTCGGCCGCGGCCGTACCGGCCGCCTGCGCGTCTTCCTCGAGCTTCGCCGACGTCGCCGAGTAGACTTCCTTCAGCTTCGTCGAGCGAGCCTGCTTGTCGCGGAGCTGGTAAGCGGCGAGCAGGTCGTTCTGCGCCAGCTCGGTCACGCGTGCGATCAGCGCCTCGTTCTTCGGCGCCGGCTGCCAGTCCCACTCGGCCTTGCCGCCTTCGCGCACGAGCTCGTGGATCGCGTCGATCGCCGTCTGCATCTGCTCGTGGCCGAACACGACCCCGCCCAGCATCACTTCTTCCGACAGCTGGTCGGCTTCCGATTCGACCATCAGCACGGCGCGCTCGGTACCGGCGACGACGAGGTCGAGGCGCGATGCCTTGATCTGGTCGCGCGTCGGGTTCAGCACGTATTCGTTATTGAGGTACGCGACACGCGCCGCGCCGACCGGGCCGTTGAACGGCAGGCCCGACACGGCCAGTGCAGCCGATGCGCCGATCAGCGCCGGGATGTCCGCCGGGATTTCCGGGTTCACGGACAGCACGTGGATCACGACCTGCACTTCGTTGTAGAAGCCTTCCGGGAACAGCGGGCGCAGCGGACGGTCGATCAGGCGCGACGTCAGCGTCTCGTGCTCCGAAGGACGGCCTTCGCGGCGGAAGAAGCCGCCCGGGATCTTGCCGGCCGAGTAGGTCTTCTCGATGTAGTCGACGGTCAGCGGGAAGAAGTCCTGGCCCGGCTTCGCCGACTTCGCGCCGACGACGGTCGCGAGCACGACGGTGTCTTCGATGTCGACGATCACGGCGCCGCTTGCCTGGCGCGCGACTTCACCGGTTTCGAGGCGCACCTTGTGCTGGCCCCACTGGAATTCCTTCACGACCTTGTTGAACATGGACATGGTTGCTCCTTTCGATTCGTTCATAACATTCGCCGCGCCGGCAAACCGTTGCGGCGGCGTCCCGGCCGAATCGCCCGGAGCGAGGTGTGTTTTTTATGCCATTCCAGCGTGGCGCTTGCGCGGCACCGCGCTGGAATGACACAAATCCTGACTCCGGCATCGGCCGTTCGGGCGGCCCGGCGCTGGATGGCCGGCTCGCCCGCGGTGCGCGTGACGCTACGCACCGCGCAAAAACAAAATGCCTGTATCAGCGCACTGACACAGGCATCTTGCTGACGGCAATCGCGCCGCTTACTTACGCAGACCCAGCTTCTCGATCAGCGCGCGGTAACGGTCGGCATCCTTGCCCTTGAGGTAGTCGAGCAGCTTGCGGCGGCGGCTCACCATGCGCAGCAGGCCGCGGCGGCTGTGGTGATCCTTCGCGTGGGTCTTGAAGTGACCCGTCAGTTCCACGATGCGTGCGGTCAGCAGTGCGACCTGCACTTCGGGCGAGCCCGTGTCATTGGTGCCACGTGCGAACTGAGCAACGACTTCCGACTTCTTGATATCTGCGACAGACATGTGATTTCCTTTCTAGCTGAACAGGCGGACACGGAAGAATGGCCGTGCCGTGATTTACAACCGGGCCGCATTCTAGCACAACTCCGCGCCGATCCGAACCGCTTTGTCACGGGCGCGTCATCGAGCACGTGGACGGCGCGTCCGTCTGCCGCGGCGCGACCGCCAGCACGGTGCGAAAACCGTAGCCGGAGCCCTCGTTGTCAAAGCGCACGCCCGGCGTGCCGGCCTTGTCCATCTCCATCACGTAAAGGGGCTGGATCAGCTGATGATCCTGCGCGCGCATCCGCGACGCGTGGAATCCGTTGTCGAACGACAGCCCCTCGAGCGCGCGCGCGACCGCCACCGGGTCGGCCGTGCCGGCGCGGTTCATCGCCGCCGCGAGCATCTCGATCATCAGGCTCATCCGCAGGACCGGGTAATCGTCCTGGGCGGCCGGGAAACGGGTCCGGAACGCGCGGTAGAATGCGTCCGATTTTTCACCGCCCGCGTTCGGATGCCAGTCGGCCACCGCCACGACCCGCCCGACGCCCGCATCGCCCAGCGCCGCCGGCGCGCCGAGGCTGTTGCCGTAGAACGTGTAGAACTTCGCGTTCAGCCCCTGCTCGCGCGCGGCCTTCACGAGCAGCGTCAGGTCGTTGCCCCAGTTGCCCGTGACCACCGCGTCCGCGCCGCTCGCGCGAATCTTCGCGATATACGGCGCGAAATCCTTGATGCGCCCGATCGGATGGAATTCGTCGCCGGCCACCGCGACGTCCGGCCGGCGGGCAGCCAGCGCCTGCCGCGCGAGCGCGCTGACATCGTGGCCGAAACTGTAGTCCTGGTTCAGCAGGTAGACCTTGCGCAGGGCGCGATCGCGCGCCATCACGTCGGCGAGCACCGCCATCCGCAGCCCCGCGTGCGCGTCGAAGCGGAAGTGCCAGAAGCTGCAGCGCGCGCCCGTCAGCGCCGGGTCGTCGGCCGAGTAATTGAGGAACAGCATCCGGCTGTCGGGGTTGCGGGCGTTCTGCTTGTCGAGCGCCGCGACCAGCGCGGCCGCGACCGCCGAGCTGTTGCCCTGCGCGACGAAGCCGACGTGCCGGTCCGCCGCCGCGCGCAGCTGCACCAGCGCCTCTTCCGGGCTGCCCTTGCTGTCCAGCACGACGAGTTCGAGCGGATGCGCGCCGTCGCGCAGCTTCACGCCGCCGGCGGCATTGACCCGCTCGACGCCGAACCGCAGGTTGCGCTCGACCGCGGCGCCCGCGTTCGCGAACGGGCCCGACATGCCCTCGATCAGCGCGATCCGCACCGGTTCACCGCCCGCGAACGCCGACGACGCCAGCACCCACCCTGCGCTCCATGCGAGCGCGCAACGCTTCCAGACCTGCATCGGCCCTGCCCCCGAATCTGCGTGAGAAATCTGCTGAGAAGCGCGGATCATAGGCCCGCCCGCGCGGCGCGGGCAAGCGCCCGCGATCCCGCACCGAATTTTTCCGGATGGCGCGCCGGGACGCGCGGACCGTGATAAAACACGTGTATCCCCCGTGATTCTTGGAGAAACACATGCGTATTCGTCTCCCGGTGCTGCTCGCCTGCACGGCGGCGCTGTTCGCCGGTTGCGCGCAGCCGTGGCAGCAATATCAGGCTGGCCAGGACCAGTCGGCGATCGTCGCGCGCATGGGGCCGCCGCGCGAGATCTACGACCTGCCCGGCGGCGGCAAGCGCCTGATGTGGCCGACCCAGCCGATGGGCGAGGTCACGGTGGCCGCCGACGTCGACGGGTCCGGCAAGATCGTCAACGTGCGCCAGGTGCTGCAGCCGAGCGAGTTCTATCGCGCCGAAATCGGCAAGTGGACCAAGACCGACGTGCTCGTCAATTTCGGCCGCCCGGTCGAAACATCCTACTTCCCGCTGATGAAGCGCGAGGTGTGGACCTATCGCTACCTCGAGGACAACGTCTGGTACATGATGTACAGCTTCTATTTCGACGGCGACGGCATCGTGCGGCTCACGCAGAAAACCCCCGACCCGCTGCACGACCCCGACCGCCGCAATCTGTTCTGATCGCGCACGGCGATTCACGCGCATTTTCGCAATGGCCATTCACGTATTGTTGCGTGAATGGCCATTCCTTTTTACTGCCTCGACATTTAATCTCAAAATAACGCGGAAATATTTTCCGAGCCACCCGGATTCAATATAGAAAATCCGGAATCCCCCGCCACACCTGCCTTTACGAGAAATCCCATTAAGCATGCATCAAATGCTTCACGCTGGTGCATTCCGTGCACTATCTCGACTTAATTTGAAACAATTTGTTTCAACCTCACTTCGGGCTAGGGCATACCCCTAATATCAGTCGAAATTTAACCTTTCAGTTTAGAAAGCATCCTGATTCACCCGTTTCGATGTCTTTCATTTGTCCTTATCAGACAGGAGTCCTCATGAATCGCCCCAAGAGCATGCTGGTCGCCAACATCGCCTGGGCCCGCGAGACGCGCGAACGCACGCCCGGCTTCTTCGACGCGCTCGCGCGCGGCCAGAATCCGCGCGTGCTGTGGATCGGTTGCTCGGACAGCCGCGTGCCGGCCGAGACCATCACGCATAGCGCGCCCGGCGACCTGTTCGTCCATCGCAACATCGCGAACCTGTTCCAGCCCGACGACGACAACTGTGTCAGCGTGCTCGAATACGCGGTGCGCGTGCTCGAGGTCGATCATGTGATCGTCTGCGGGCACTACGGCTGCGGCGGCGTGCGCGCGTCGCTGCTGCCGCCGCCGTCAGCCCTGCCGCACGTGGCGCGCCGCATCGCGCCGCTGTGCGCGCTCGCGCATCGTCACCGCGACGCGCTCGCCGGGCTCGACGACACGGCCGCCGCCGACCGCCTCGCCGAGCTGAACGTGCTCGAGCAGGTCCGGCAGTTGCGCGCGTCGCCGATCGTACGCGACCGCGAACGGCCACCGCTCGTACACGGCTGGATCTTTTCGCTCGCCGACGGCCGCCTCAAGGAACTCGACTCCGGCTACGCGACGCTGCCGGCCGACGCCCCCGCCACGCCCGCCGCCCTCGCACCGGCGCTCGCCTGATCGCGCCATGCCCCCGACACGCCCCAACCGAACCCCAACATGAACCTGAACGAGCGTCTGTCCTCCCTGCCGCGCGACATCGTCGCCGGCGTCGTCGTCTTTCTCGTCGCGCTGCCGCTGTGCCTCGGCATCGCCAATGCCTCCGGCGTCGCGCCGTTCGCCGGGCTCGTGTCCGGCATCGTCGGCGGGCTCGTGGTCGCGGTGCTGAGCGGCTCGTCGCTGTCCGTCAGCGGCCCCGCTGCCGGCCTCGTCGTGATCGTCGTCGAAGGCATCGCGCAACTCGGCAGCTTTTCGGCCTTCCTGCTCGCCGTGCTGCTGTCCGGCGTCCTGCAGTTCGGCTTCGGCATGCTGCGCGCCGGCCGCTTCGCCGCTTACGTGCCGTCCCCCGTCATCAAGGGCATGCTCGCCGCGATCGGGCTGCTGCTGATCGTCAAGCAGATCCCGTTCGCGCTCGGCATCGGCGGCAGTGCCGCGCAGCCGCTCGCCGCGCTGCCCGGCCTGCCCGCCGCGTGGATCGCGGCCGCGATCGCACTCGCGTCGCTCGCGCTGCTGGTCGCGTGGGACTCGCCCGCGCTGCGCCGCTTCGTACTGGTGCGCGCGGTGCCGGCGCCGCTCGCGGTCGTCGTGCTCGGCATCGGCGCGACGCTCGCGCTCAATATGCTGGCGCCCGCGTTCGCGCCGGGCGCCGCGCACCGGGTCGCGCTGCCCGAACTCGCGTCGTTTGCCGCCTTCGCCGCCTCGCTCAAGCACGCGGAGCTCGGCCCCAATTTCGCGCAGCTGCTGAATCCGAACATCTGGCAGGTCGCGATCACGCTCGCCATCGTCGCGAGCCTCGAGACGCTGCTGAGCCTCGAAGCGGTCGAGCAGATCGACCCGAAGCGCCGGCCGGTCCTGCCGGATCGCGAACTGAAGGCGCAGGGCGTCGGCAACCTCATCGCGGGTGCGGTGGGCGGGCTGCCGATCACGTCGGTGATCGTGCGCAGCTCGGTCAACGTCCATGCGGGCGCGCAAAGCCGGCTGTCGGCGATCGTGCATGGCGTGCTGCTGCTCGTCAGCGTGTTCGCGCTCACCGGCCTCATCAACCTGATCCCGCTCGCGAGCCTCGCGGCGATCCTGATCCACACGGGCTTCAAGCTCGCCAAGCCGGCGCTGTTCCGCGCGGTCGCGAAACAGGGGCCGGCCGCGTTCGCACCGTTCGTCGCGACGATCGCCGGCGTGCTCGCGGTCGACCTGCTGTTCGGCATCGCGCTCGGCCTCGCGTGCAGCGTCCTCACGGTCGCCGTCGCGAACCTGAAGAGCCCGGTCACGCTCGCGCAGCATGACGACCATTTCCTGCTGTCGTTCCGCAAGGACGTGTCGTTTCTCGGCAAGGTGCAGGTCAAGCATCACCTGCGGCACATTCCCGACCGCGCGGCGGTGATCATCGACGCGACGCGCGCCGACTACATCGACCACGACGTGCTCGAGTTGCTCGACGCGTTCATCGCCGATGCGCCGCGGCGCGGGATCGCGGTCGAATTCCGCCGGCCGTCCCCGCCGCCCCGCCCGGCCGCGCGGCGCTGGCAGTTCCGCGCGCCGGCCGCGGAATGAGCGCGGCATGAAAAAAACGCCCCGGCGGCCAGGAGCCGCACGGGGCGTTTCAATGCTGCGCGACGCGCTTACGAGCGCTGCGGATTGAGCTTGTCGTCCTTCGCGTGCAGCTTGTTCAGCGCCGAAATGTACGCCTTCGCGGACGCCGCGACGATGTCCGGATCGGTGCCGACGCCGTTGACGATCCGGCCGCTCTTCGACAGGCGCACCGTCACCTCGCCCTGCGCCTGCGTGCCGGTCGTGATCGCGTTGACCGAATACAGCAGCAGTTCCGAGCCGCTGCCGACTTCACTCTCGATCGCGTTGAACGTCGCGTCGACCGGACCGTTGCCGCGCGCTTCGCCGGTCACTTCCTGGCTGTCGACCGAGAACACGACCTTCGCTTGCGGCTGCTCGCCGGTTTCCGAATGCTGGGCCAGCGACAGGAACTTGTAGTGCTCCCGCTCGTGCGCCTGCGCGGCTTCCTCGGAGACGATCGCGATGATGTCCTCGTCGAAGATCTCCGACTTGCGGTCGGCCAGATCCTTGAAGCGCATGAACGCGGCATTCAGGTCGGCTTCGCTGTCGAGCGCGATGCCGAGCTCCTGCAGGCGCTGCTTGAACGCGTTGCGGCCCGACAGCTTGCCGAGCACGATCTTGTTCGCGGTCCAGCCCACGTCTTCCGCGCGCATGATCTCGTAGGTGTCGCGCGCCTTCAGCACGCCGTCCTGGTGGATGCCCGACGCGTGCGCGAACGCGTTCGCGCCGACCACGGCCTTGTTCGGCTGCACGACGAAGCCGGTGATCTGCGACACGAGCTTCGAGGTCGGCACGATCTGCGTCGTGTCGATGCCGACGTCGAGGCCGAAGTAGTCCTTGCGGGTCTTCACGGCCATCACGATCTCTTCGAGCGACGTGTTGCCCGCGCGCTCGCCGAGACCGTTGATCGTGCACTCGACCTGGCGTGCGCCGCCGATCTTCACGCCGGCGAGCGAGTTCGCGACCGCCATCCCGAGATCGTTGTGGCAATGCACCGAGAAAACCGCCTTGTCGGAATTCGGAATGCGCTCGCGCAGCGTCTTCACGAGGTTGCCGTACAGCTCCGGCACGCCGTAGCCGACCGTGTCGGCGATGTTGATCGTCGTCGCGCCTTCGGCGATCACGGCCTCGAGCACGCGGCACAGGAAGTCCATGTCCGAGCGGCTGCCGTCTTCCGGCGAGAATTCGACGTTGTCGGTGAACTTGCGCGCGAACCGCACCGCGAGGCGCGCCTGCTCGAACACCTGGTCCGGCGTCATCCGCAGCTTCTTCTCCATGTGCAGCGGCGACGTCGCGATGAACGTGTGGATCCGGAAGCTGTTCGCGGGCTTCAGCGCGTCGGCCGCGCGCTGGATGTCCTTGTCGTTCGCCCGCGCCAGCGAGCAGATCGTGCTGTCCTTCACCAGCCCCGCGATCGTGTGGATCGCATCGAAATCGCCGTTCGAGCTGGCGGCGAAGCCGGCCTCGATCACGTCGACCTTCATCCGCTCGAGGTGCTTCGCGATCCGGATCTTCTCTTCCTTCGTCATCGACGCGCCGGGCGACTGCTCGCCGTCACGCAACGTCGTATCGAAAATGATCAGCTTGTCTGTCATGGGGGGCTCCAAGGCTTCTTTGTACGGGTGTCAAACGAAACGAGATCGCGCCACCGCTGGCGACGCTCAACAACAGACGAGGCTTGACGGGGGGGCGAGAACGGTCAGCGCGGCAGGCGCGCTAGCGATAGCGCGCGTAGCGGCGCACCGGCTAGAAGGAGGGAGAGGCGGGAAAATGCAGTCATGCCGACGACTATAGCGGCATTCCGCAGGCCGCGCAATCGGCGCCCCCCCGAAGCCGCGGCGAAAAAAGGGGCACATAAAAACGGCGGCCCGCAGGCCGCCGTTTCGGAACGTGTCGCGCGTCAATGCTCGCGCTGCGACGAGCGCGCCGGATTCGGCCGCCCGCGCACCGCCATGTAGGCCCAGAACGCGTAGCCGGACAGCCCGTACAGCACGAACAGGCAGAACAGCATCAGCGGCGGATCGGACGACACCAGCACGAACAGGACGACGACCAGCAGCGTGGCCGCGAACGGCACGCGGTGGCGCACGTCGAGCGCCTTGCCGCTGTAGAACGGCGCGTTCGACACCATCGTGACACCCGCATAGATGGTCAGCACGAACGCGACCCACGGCAGCCAGCCGAGCTTCATCGGCACGCGGTTGTCGGTCGCGAGCCACACGAAACCGGCGATCAGCGCCGCGGCGGCCGGGCTCGGCAACCCCTGGAAGAAGCGCTTGTCGACGACGCCGATGTTCGTGTTGAAGCGCGCGAGACGCAGCGCGGCGCCCGAGCAGTAGACGAATGCGGCGAGCCAGCCCCAGCGGCCGAGATCCTTCAGCACCCACTCGTACATCACGAGCGCCGGCGCGACGCCGAACGACACCATGTCCGACAGGCTGTCGAACTGCTCGCCGAATGCGCTTTGCGTATGCGTCATGCGCGCGACCCGCCCGTCCATCCCGTCGAGCACCATCGCGGCGAAGATCGCGATCGCGGCGATCTCGAACCGCACGTTCATCGCCTGCACCACGGCGAAGAACCCGCAGAACAGCGCGGCCGTGGTGAACGCGTTCGGCAGCAGGTAGATGCCGCGCGTCTTCAGGAACTGCTGGCGCTTGACGCGCCGGCTCTCGACGATCGGCGCCGGATCCGGCGCGACCGATTTGTTGCGGCGGAACGGCCGCAGGGGGCCGGTGCGCGGCCGGCGCGTTTTGAATGCGGCCATCGTGCGCCCCGTCGCTTATTGTTCCAGCTCGGCGAGGATCGTCGACGACGCGTAGACCTTCTCGCCGATCGACACCTTCGCGCGGCTGCCGAGCGGCAGGTACACGTCGACGCGCGAACCGAAGCGGATGAAGCCGTAGCGCTGGCCGCGCGACAGCGGCTCGCCGGCCCGCACGTAGCACAGGATGCGGCGCGCGACGAGGCCGGCGATCTGCACCGCGGTCACCGTCTTGCCGCTCGCCGTCTGGATCACGACCGCGTTGCGTTCGTTCTCCGTCGACGCCTTGTCGATCGCCGCGTTCAGGAACGCGCCCGGGAAATACTCGACCTTGGTCACGGCGCCGTCCACCGGCGAGCGCTGCGAGTGGACGTTGAAGACATTCATGAACACGCTGATCTTCAGCGCTTCGCGATTCGCGTAAGGATCCTGCGCGGTCTCGACCGCGACGATGCGGCCGTCCGCCGGGCACAGCACCGCGTTCGGCTGCGCCGGGATCGGGCGCTGCGGGTCGCGGAAGAACTGGACGACGAAAACGACCAGCAGCCAGAACGGCCACGCGAAGCCGAAGCCCCCGACGGCATGGATCAACAGCGCGATGACGGCTGCAATCGCGATGAACGGCCAGCCTTCGCGCGCGATGATCGGATGAGGATAGTTCATGGATTCGTTCTGTGTTCGGTGAATTGCAAAGCCCGTAGGATAGCAAAAGCCGCCCGGGGCACTGCTGCCTTCGGGCGGCTTTTTGATGCCGACCCTCCACTCGAAGGGCCGGAACAGCACGCGGAGCTTAGTTCTTCGTCTGGTCGACGAGCTTGTTCTTCGCGATCCACGGCATCATCGCGCGCAGCTTCGCACCGACCTGCTCGATCTGGTGCTCGGCCGTCAGGCGGCGGCGCGACTGCAGCGTCGGCGCGCCGGCCTTGTTCTCGAGGATGAAGCTCTTTGCGTACTCGCCCGTCTGGATGTCGGTCAGGCACTGCTTCATCGCCTTCTTCGTCTCTTCCGTGACGACGCGCGGGCCCGTCACGTACTCGCCGTATTCGGCGTTGTTCGAGATCGAGTAGTTCATGTTCGCGATGCCGCCTTCGTAGATCAGGTCGACGATCAGCTTCAGTTCGTGCAGGCACTCGAAGTACGCCATTTCCGGCGCGTAGCCTGCCTCGACCAGCGTCTCGAAGCCAGCCTTGATCAGCTCGACGGTACCGCCGCACAGCACGGCCTGCTCGCCGAACAGGTCGGTTTCCGTCTCTTCACGGAAGTTCGTCTCGATGATGCCGGCACGGCCGCCGCCGTTCGCTGCCGCGTACGACAGTGCGATGTCGCGTGCCGCGCCCGACTTGTTCTGCGCAACCGCGATCAGGTGCGGCACGCCGCCACCTTGCGAGTACGTGCCGCGCACGGTGTGGCCCGGTGCCTTCGGCGCGATCATGATCACGTCGAGGTCGGCGCGCGGGATCACCGCGCCGTAGTGGACGTTGAAGCCGTGCGCGAACGCCAGCGCTGCGCCCTGCTTGATGTTCTCGTGGACTTCCTTCGCGTACACGTCGGCGATCTGCTCGTCCGGCAGCAGCATCATGACGACGTCTGCGCCCTTCACCGCTTCCGCGACTTCCTTGACCGACAGGCCGGCGTTTTCGGCCTTGCTCCACGACGCGCCGCCCTTGCGCAGGCCGACCGTCACGTTCACGCCGCTGTCCTTCAGGTTCAGCGCGTGTGCATGGCCTTGCGAGCCGTAGCCAATGATCGTGACTTGCTTGCCCTTGATGAGGGAGAGGTCAGCGTCTTTGTCGTAGAAAACGTTCATGATGGTTCCTTCGCTAATTCAAAAATTCAACAATTCGTTCGGATTGGGTACTGCGGGCCGGGACATGACGGCGCACCCGGCGTGCCTTTCGGCATCACACCTTCAGGATGCGCTCGCCGCGTCCGATGCCGGAGCTGCCGGTGCGCACGGTCTCGAGGATCGCGCCCGCGTCCAGCCCCTGGATGAATGCGTCGAGCTTGTCGCTCGCGCCCGTCAATTCGATCGTGTAGGTCTTTTCGGTCACGTCGATGATGCGCCCGCGGAAAATGTCCGCCATCCGCTTCATCTCTTCGCGCTCCTTGCCCACTGCACGCACCTTGATCAGCATCAGCTCGCGTTCGATGTGTGCACCGTCGGTCAGGTCCACCACTTTCACCACCTCGATCAGGCGGTTCAGATGCTTCGTGATCTGTTCGATCACGTCGTCGGAGCCAATGGAAACGATGGTGAGCCGCGACAGCGATTGGTCTTCGGTCGGCGCCACCGTCAAGGTTTCGATGTTGTAACCGCGTGCGGAAAACAGACCGACCACACGCGACAGCGCGCCCGGTTCGTTTTCCAGCAGGACGGAAATGATGTGTCTCATGTTCGCTTCTTCCAGAATGTGTCCGTGTCGATTCACTCGCGCCGCGCGCCGCCGCATGCCGCACCGCCCTTCGTGAAGGCGGCCGCAGGGCTCGAGCGCGCGTCGCGCCGTTACAGATCTTCCGATCCGAGCAGCATCTCGGTGATGCCCTTGCCGGCCTGGACCATCGGCCAGACGTTTTCGGTCGGATCGGTCTGGAAGTCGAGAAACACGGTGCGGTCCTTCAAGCGCAACGCTTCCTTCAGCGCCGGCTCCACATCCGAGGTTTTTTCGATCCGCATGCCCACGTGGCCGTAGGCCTCGGCGAGCTTCACGAAATCCGGCAGCGCATCCATGTACGAATGCGAATAGCGCTTGCTGTATTCGATCTGCTGCCACTGGCGGACCATGCCGAGGTAGCGGTTGTTCAGCGAAATGATCTTGACGGGCGTGTCGTACTGCAGGCAGGTCGACAGTTCCTGGATACACATCTGGATCGAGCCTTCGCCCGTGATGCACAGCACGTCGTCGTCCGGGTGCGCCATCTTGACGCCCATCGCCGCCGGCAGGCCGAAGCCCATCGTGCCGAGGCCGCCCGAGTTGATCCAGCGGCGCGGCTTGTTGAAGCGGTAGAACTGCGCGGCCCACATCTGGTGCTGGCCGACGTCCGAGCACACGAACGCGTTGCCGTCCGTCAGCTCCCACGCCTTCTCGACCACGTACTGCGGCTTGATGATCTCGCTTTCGCGGTCGTACTTCAGGCAATCCTTCGCACGCCAGCTTTCGATGTCCTTCCACCATTGCGCGAGCGCCTCGGTGTCCGGGCCGTGCTCGGCCGTCTGCAGCTGCTCGATCAGCTCCTTCAGCACTTCCTTCACGTCGCCGACGATCGGGATGTCGACCTTCACGCGCTTCGAGATCGACGACGGGTCGATGTCGATGTGGATGATCTTGCGCGGCCGCGACGCGAAGTGGGCCGGATCGCCGATCACGCGGTCGTCGAAGCGCGCGCCGATCGCGATCAGCACGTCGCAGTGCTGCATCGCCATGTTCGCTTCGTAGGTGCCGTGCATGCCGAGCATGCCGAGGAATTTCTTGTCCGACGCGCGATAGCCGCCGA
Source organism: Burkholderia sp. SRS-46 (assembly GCF_004343775.1). Taxonomy (GTDB): domain Bacteria; phylum Pseudomonadota; class Gammaproteobacteria; order Burkholderiales; family Burkholderiaceae; genus Burkholderia. Next base: position 539,198 of record NZ_PTXL01000008.1, read on the forward strand.
GGCCCATCAGCGTGTTGGTGACCGGGTAGCCGAGCAGGTCCGCGAACTGGTTCAGCTCGCGCGACGCGTCGGCGAGGATGATGCCGCCACCCGTGTAGATGTACGGGCGCTTCGCGGTCAGCAGCAGCGACACCGCCTTGCGGATCTGGCCCGAATGGCCTTTCGTGACCGGGTTGTACGAGCGCAGCGACACGCTCTTGACCGGCTCGTACTGGCACGGCGTCTTCGAGATGTCCTTCGGGATGTCGATCAGCACCGGGCCCGGGCGGCCGGTGCGGGCGATGTAGAACGCCTTCTTGACGGTTTCCGCGAGCTCGCGCACGTCCTTCACGAGGAAGTTGTGCTTCACGCACGGACGCGTGATGCCGACGGTGTCGCATTCCTGGAACGCGTCCTGGCCGATCGCGGCAGTCGGCACCTGGCCGCTGATCACGACCATCGGGATCGAATCCATGTAGGCCGTCGCGATGCCGGTCACCGCGTTGGTGACGCCGGGGCCGGACGTGACGAGACACACGCCGACGTTGCCGGTGGAGCGCGCATACGCATCGGCTGCGTGCACGGCCGCCTGTTCATGGCGCACCAGCACGTGCTGGATCTTGTCCTGCTTGTAAAGCTCGTCGTAGATATAGAGTACCGAGCCGCCGGGGTAGCCCCAGATGAATTCGACTTTCTCGTCGGCCAGTGCCTTCATGAGCACGGTGGCGCCAATCGAGTCGCTATCGGGAGGGGAAAGGGGTTCCGACGTGGAGAATTCCGCGCTGGGCATGTTCATTTTGACCTTTCGAATTTTCGGCAAAAAATTGATCGGGTGCTCTCTGCCGGGCTTGTGGCTCGGGTTCAAGCGGCGCGTCCAGTTGAAGGGCGGGCTTCTTGGGCCAGCCTCAATTGAGACCATCACTTATGTTGCGAACGGACGACGATAGCGGGTCGGGCGAACGCCGTCAAGCAAAATGTCCCGCAGTGCATCATCGCCGCCCGCGGGCGACCCCGCGCCGCGGTTCGCGCGCAACGCGCCGGCGTCAACCCGGTGCCAAGCTGCACGAAAATTTGTTAGCATCCGCGGGTTTTACGAAATTTTTCGACCCTCTTCACGCCGCGGTCCGCAGCGCATACCTTCACGGAATGGCATCAGACAAGGAACTCGCCGACTTTCTGGCGGGCGTCGAAAGGCGCGCGTTCAAGCAGGCTGCGTACGCAGTGCGGGACGATGACGCGTCGCTCGACATCGTGCAGGACGCGATGATCAAGCTGGCGGAGAAATACGGCGACCGCCCGGCCGCGGAACTGCCCCTGCTGTTCCAGCGGATCCTGCAGAACGCGATCCACGACTGGTTTCGCCGGCAGAAGGTCCGCAACACCTGGGTCACGCTCTTTTCGTCGCTCAACAATACGGACGACGAAGACTTCGACCCCCTCGAAACGCTCGAATCGGCGGACCAGTCTCCGGGCGTCGAGAGCAGCGAGCACCGCCTCGAGCGGGAACAGGTTCTGGCCCTGATCGACGAAGAAATCCAGAAGCTTCCGGCGCGTCAACGGGAAGCGTTCCTGATGCGTTATTGGGAAGATATGGATGTCGCCGAGACTGCCGCCGCAATGGGGTGCTCCGAAGGCAGCGTCAAGACGCATTGCTCGCGAGCCACCCACACCCTGGCGCATGCGCTCAAGGCCAAAGGAATCACGCTATGAGCTCCGCTCCCGAAAATCGAGAACACGAATTCGCGCTGAAGGTGCGCCGCGCGCTGGACGAGCGCGCCGCCGCGCTGCCGGCCGCGACCACCGACCGGCTGGCCGTCGCCCGCCAGGCCGCGCTCGCGCGCAAGAAGCCCGAGCCGGTGGCGGCGCCGGTGTTCGTGCCCGCATTCGCCGGCGCGCCCGGCGCCTATGGCCCGCCGCGCCTGTCGCCGCGCCCGCCGGCCTCGTTCGCGCGCCGCCTGCTGCGCGCGTGGCCGTCGCGCTGCTGCTCGCCGGCCTGGTCGGCATCGCGTACTGGGAAGACATGCAGCGCACCGCCGAGCTCGCCGACATCGACGCGGCCATGCTCAGCGACGACCTGCCGCTCAATGCGTATCTCGATCACGGGTTCAACGCGTATCTTTCGCGCGCCCATTAAACAACAACGAGGGGATCGCACGGGTGAGTCAGAAACACGGCCTGGCCGTATTCTTCGGATGCGTGATCGCGATCGCCGTCGCCTACGTCGCCACCTATTCGCGCTTTCACCCGCAGCCTGAAGCCGTCGCCGTCGCAACCAGCGCGCCCGCGCTCGCGTCGGCCGCCATTGCGCTGACCGCCGACCTCGCCCCCCTGCCGGCTGCCGCCGGCCCGCTCGCATGGGCGCGCCTGACGCCCGCGCAGCACGTCGCGCTCGCGCCGTTCGCCGACCAGTGGGATTCGTTCAGCGACGCCCGCAAGCGCAAATGGCTGAAGATCGCCGCCCGCTACCCGAAACTGACGCCCGACGCGCAGAAGCGCCTGCAGGAGCGCATGACCGAATGGGTCAGGATGACGCCCGAGCAGCGCCGCGTCGCGCGCGAGAACTACCAGACCGCGAAGGACCTGTCCGCGCAGGCCCGCGAGCGCGCGTGGAAGGCCTACCAGCAGCTGCCCGAGGAACAGAAGGAACGCCTCGCGGCCGCCGAGCGCCGCCGCCGGCCGACCGTCGTCAGCGCGCCGCCGACCGGCAAGGCCGACCGCGACGTCCGCCGCCTCGTCAATGCGCACGACCATTCGGCCAGCGCCCCCGGCACCGCGCCCGCGCAGCCGCCCGCGTCGAGCGGCGCCGCCGCGCCGCCGGCCGTCGCGTCGGCCACCGCGGGCGTTGCCCCGGCGCCGGCCGCACCGACGCCCGTGTCGCCCGCCGACGCGCCGTCGCTGTTCAAGGGCTCCTGAGCGGCCGTGCCGCACGCGAGCACGCCCCCGCCCGCCCCGCCGTCCGTCCGGCGGCGCCTCGCCGCGCTGCTCTACGAAGGCGTGCTGCTGTTCGGCGTCGTGTTCTTCGCCGGCCTCGCATTCAGCCTCGCGACGCAGCAGCGCAACGGCCTGGTCCATCACAACCTGCTCGCCGCGTGGATCGCGCTCGTGGTCGGCGCGTATTTCGTCTGGTTCTGGACCCATGGCGGCCAGACGCTGCCGATGAAGACGTGGCGCCTGCGGATCGAGTCGGCCAGCGGCCGACCGCTGGGGCCGGGCCATGCGCTCCTGCGCTATGCGCTCGCCTGGCTGTGGTTTCTGCCGCCGCTCGCGCTGCATCCGCTCGCCGGCCTGTCGATACCCGTCACGCTGGCGCTCGCCGGCGCCTGGATCGCCGCCTGGGCCGGCGCGGCGCGGCTGCATCCGGCGCGCCAGTTCCCGCACGACCGGCTCGCACGCACCCGCGTCGTCGCGCTGCCGCGCTGAGTACCGCGCACCGCGCGGATGCGGCGCGGGCCGCCCTGAACCGGGCGCCCGGCAGCGCCTGAAAATTCACCCCTGAACGCACGCTGCGTGCCGTAATAAGAACGTCTTGTGACTGTCACTGCACAGTCACGCCCGCATGGCGGAATGCCGGTAATGTCAACCGGCGCGAGTCATGCATGGGCCAGAAAACGTCCGCGACCTCTCTGTTTCGTCACCCTCTCGGCGCACGCGCCGCCACTGCCTTCCTGTCCGGTTCGGCCACGGCCGACGCCCTTGCCGCGCAAGAGCCGCCGGCCGCGGCCGCCAAGCCGCACGACGACCACGAACCGCCTGCCCATCGCTACCGCACCATCTGGCTGTCCGATATCCATCTCGGCTCGAGCGGTTGCCAGGCCAACTACCTGCTCGACTTCCTGCGCCACCACGAATCGGAATACCTGTACCTCGTCGGCGACATCATCGACGGCTGGCAGCTGAAGAAGGGCTGGTACTGGCCGCAGGCGCACAACGACGTCGTGCAGAAGATCCTGCGCAAGGCGCGCAAGGGCACGCAGGTCGTCTACATCCCCGGCAACCACGACGAAGGCGCGCGGCAGTTCTGCGACCTCGCGTTCGGCGACATCCAGGTGCGCGGCGAGGCGTTCCATACGACGCTCGCAGGCAAACGTTTGTGGATCGTGCACGGCGACCTGTTCGACGGCGTGATCCAGCACGCGAAATGGCTCGCGTACCTCGGCGACACGCTCTACACGCTGATCCTCGTGCTGAACCGGTGGTTCAACCGGATCCGCAGCCGCCTCGGCTTCCAGTACTGGTCGCTGTCGCAGTACCTGAAGCACCAGGTGAAGAACGCGGTCAACTTCATCTCGCAGTTCGAGACCGTGATGACCGACGAGGCGCGCCGCCGCGGCTGCGACGGCGTCGTGTGCGGCCACATCCACAAGGCGGAGATCCGCGACATCGACGGCGTGCTGTACTGCAACGACGGCGACTGGGTCGAGAGCCTGTCCGCACTCGTCGAAACGATGGAAGGCGAACTGAAAGTCGTCTACTGGACGGTGATGCGCACGCCGTCCGAAGCGGCCTCGCGCAAGACCAAGGCCACCGCCTGACCCCCGCCACTGCCTGGCACTCTCTTACAGGACACATGCCGCGATGAAGATCATGATCGTCACCGACGCGTGGGAACCGCAGGTCAACGGCGTCGTGCGCACGCTGAAGAGCACGTCCCGCGAACTCACCGCGCTCGGCCACCGCGTCGAGCTGCTGACGCCGCTCGAATTCCGCACGGTGCCCTGCCCGACCTACCCGGAGATCCGCCTGTCGATCCTGCCGTACCGCAAGCTGCGCGCGCGGATCGACGCGTTCGCGCCCGACGCGCTGCACATCGCGACCGAAGGCCCGCTCGGCCTCGCCGCGCGCCGCTACGCGCGCGCGCGCAAGCTGCCGTTCACGACCGCGTATCACACGCGCTTCCCCGAATACGTGCAGGCCCGCTTCGGCGTTCCGCTCACCGCGACCTACCGCTTCCTGCGCTGGTTCCACGGCCCGTCGCGCGCGGTGATGGCGCCGACGCCGGTCGTCCGGGACGACCTCGAGAAGTTCGGCTTCACGAACGTCGTGCTGTGGACACGCGGCGTGGATCTCGATATCTTCCGCCCCATGGATTCCAAGGTCCTCAACACCGTCCGGCCGATCTTCCTGTACGTCGGGCGTGTCGCGATCGAGAAGAACGTCGAGGCGTTCCTGCGGCTCGACCTGCCCGGCTCGAAGTGGGTCGCGGGCGAAGGCCCGGCGCTCGCCGAACTGAAGTCGCGCTATCCGGAAGCGAACTATCTCGGCGTGCTGACGCAGGCCGAGCTCGCGAAGGTGTACGCGGCCGCGGACGTGTTCGTGTTCCCGAGCCGCACCGACACCTTCGGGCTGGTGCTGCTCGAGGCGCTCGCGTGCGGCACGCCGGTCGCCGCGTATCCGGTCACCGGCCCGATCGACGTGCTCGGCGACGGCAGCGCCGGCGCGATGCACGAGGACCTGCAGGAAGCCTGCCTCGAAGCGCTGAAGATCGAGCGCGCGACCGCCCGCGAATGGGCGGAGCGCTTCTCGTGGCGCGCCGCGTCCGAGCAGTTCGCGTCGCACCTGCAGCCGCTGCCGAGGGACGTCTACACGACCCCAGAAGGTGCCGCCGTTTGAAAAGAGACCCGCACGACCACGCCCCCCCACCCTCCGCCCGAGCACATCGGCACCGGCCGTTCGACGAGGACGAGCCGGCGGCCGGCGACGCGCACGCCGATGCGCAGGCGCACGAGCCGCTCGGCACCGACGATCCGCTCGCGCCGCTGCCGCCGAACCCGTACAAGGGCAATCGCGGCCTCACGCGCGCGTGGTACGCGCTCAAGCATTCGCTGAACGGCTTCCGGGTCGCGATCCGCGAGGAAAGCGCGTTCCGCCAGGAACTGACGCTCGCCGCGCTGCTGCTGCCGATCGGCGCGTTCGCGCCGGTGCCTGCCGCATCGCGCGCGCTGCTGATCGCGTCGGTGCTGCTGGTGCTGATCGTCGAACTGCTGAACTCGAGCCTCGAGGCCGCGATCGACCGCATCTCGCTCGAGCGCCACGAGCTGTCGAAACGCGCGAAGGACCTCGGCAGCGCGGCCGTCACGGTCGCGCTGTTCGCATGCGTGACGACCTGGGGCTTCGTGCTCGGCCCGGTCGTCGCGGGCTGGCTCGGCTTCTAGCGACACGGTGCGCGGCGGGCGCGGCGTGCCGCGGCGCAACATCGCCGGCCGGACGCTGCGATCACGAAATGCACCGGGTCGGCACAACCGCGGTTTATAATCGTCCGCCAGACTTATAACAGCAACCCGCGCCGGACGAATCACGCAGCATCGATTGCAGCGCCCGCCAGTCCGGCACACACAGGGCCGGACGACATGGAAGCGAAACCTCCCCGCCGCACCCGAGAACGGATTCTCGAGCTGTCGTTGAAACTCTTCAACGAGATCGGCGAACCGAACGTCACCACCACGACGATCGCCGAGGAAATGGAAATCAGCCCAGGCAACCTGTACTACCATTTCCGCAACAAAGACGACATCATCAACAGCATCTTCGCGCAGTTCGAGCAGGCGATCGAAAAGCGCCTGCGCTTTCCCGAAGATCACCGTCCGACGATCGACGAAACATGGTCGTACCTGCAGTACATGGCCGACTTCATGTGGACGTATCGCTTCCTCTATCGCGACCTGAACGACCTGCTCGCGCGCAACCGTACGCTCGAGACGCACTTCAAGCAGATCATCAGCCACAAGGTGCGCTTCGCGCGCGACATGTGCGAGCTGCTCGTGTCCGATGCCGAGATGGTCGCGACGCCGGCCGAGATCTCGGTGATCGCCACCAACATGGCGGTGATCTCGACCTACTGGCTGTCGTATCAGTACGTGATGCACCCGCGCAAGTACAACGACCAGGATGCGATCCGCGAGGAGCTGCACCAGGTCAGCATGCACGTGATCTCCGTGATGGCGCCGTACCTGCGCGGCCGCTCGCGGCAACTGTTCGACGACCTCGTGTCCGGCAAGCTGCCCAAGCGCGAATTCACCGACTACCTGCCGCCGCGCGACGGTTCGCCGCGCGCCGCCGGCGGGCTGGCCGCGGCCAAGGACGCGAAGCAATGAAGGCAGTCTGCGTTTATTGCGGGTCGTCGCCCGGCGTGCGGCCGGTGTATGCGGACGCCGCGCGCGCGTTCGGCCGCGCGCTCGTCGATGCGGGCCTCACGCTCGTCTACGGCGGCGGCCGCGTCGGCCTGATGGGCACGATCGCCGATGAAGTGATGGCGGCCGGCGGCCGCGCGGTCGGCGTGATTCCCGAACTGCTCGTCGACAAGGAAGTCGGCCACACCGGCCTGTCGGAGCTGCACGTCGTGCCCGACATGCATCACCGCAAGAAGATGATGGCCGACCTCGCCGACGCGTTCGTCGCGATGCCCGGCGGCGCCGGCACGCTCGAGGAATTCTTCGAGGTCTACACGTGGGCGCAGCTCGGCTACCACCGCAAGCCCGTCGCGCTCTACAACATCGATTCGTTCTACGATCCGCTGATCGCGCTGCTCCGGCACACGGTCGACGAGGGCTTCATGCGGCCCGCGTACTTCGACGCGCTGTGCATCGACGCCGACCCGGCCGCGCTGATCGAGCGGCTGCGCGGCTACCAGCCGCCCACGCGCGACAAGTGGGCGCCCGACGAAACGGAATAGCCCGCGGAACACCCCGCGGAATGACCGGGAACCACGCACGATGACCGCACCGTCCGAACGCAAAGTCGTCCTCATCACCGGCGCGAGCCGCGGCATCGGCCGCGCGAGCGCCGTGCTCGCGGCCTCACGCGGCTGGGATGTCGGCATCAACTATGCGCGCGACGCGGCCGCGGCCGAGGTGACCGCCGCCGCCGTGCGCGATGCCGGCGGCCGCGCGTGCGTCGTGGCGGGCGACGTGTCGAACGAGGCGGACGTCGTCGCGATGTTCGACACGGTCGCCGCCGCGTTCGGCCGGCTCGACGCACTCGTCAACAACGCGGGCATCGTCGCGCCGTCGCTGCCACTCGCCGACATGCCGGCCGACCGGCTGAAGCGGGTGTTCGACACCAACGTGCTCGGCGCATACCTGTGCGCGCGCGAGGCCGCGCGCCGGCTGTCGACCGATCGCGGCGGCCGCGGCGGCGCGATCGTCAACGTGTCGTCGATCGCGTCGCGGCTCGGCTCGCCGAACGAATACGTCGACTATGCGGGCTCGAAAGGCGCGGTCGATTCGCTGACGATCGGCCTCGCGAAGGAACTGGGCCCGTACGGCGTGCGTGTCAACGCCGTGCGGCCGGGCCTGATCGAAACCGACATTCACGCCAGCGGCGGTCAGCCGGGACGGGCCGCCCGGCTCGGCGCGCAGACGCCGATCGGCCGTGCGGGCGACGCGCTGGAAGTCGCCGAGGCGATCGTCTGGCTGCTCGGCGATGCCGCGTCGTACACGACGGGCGCCCTCCTCGACGTCGGCGGCGGACGGTAAACCCGCCCGCACCGCACACGATTGTTGCATTTTCGCGACACGACCCGGCCACGCCACAAATCTCCACACTTCGTCCACAGTTTTCGTAAAGGACCGTAACAATTTCGTGATCTACTAGCGGCCATGCAGACAGTCGGTGCCGCCGGCTGTCCATTGCCGCCCGCGTGCGGCTTCTATCGGCCCGGCCCATGTCGCCCGGCCGGCTCGACCCGAGATCTTTTCCATGCAGGGAACCGCAGCGCCCAGCCGGCGACGCACGTCCGCGTCCGCCCCGGCCCAGCACGTCCACCCATCCGGCGAAACCGACCTTTCCCCCGCGCTCCAGGCCAGCGGCACGCCCACTGCGGCCGGCACCGGCGCCGGTACCGATGCGCCCGCACGCGGCCGCGTCGCCCGGATCGGCTGGCGCGCATGGCTGCTGGTCGTCGCCGTGTTCTGCGCATACCTGCTGCCCGGCGTGCTCGGCCACGATCCGTGGAAGCAGGACGAAACCTATACCTTCGGCATCATCCAGCACATGCTCGAAACCGGCGACTGGGTCGTACCGACCAGTGCCGGCGCGCCGTTCATGGAAAAGCCGCCGCTTTACGCGTGGGTCGCGACGAGCCTCGCGTGGCTGCTGCAGCGCGTGATGCCGCTGCACGACGCGGCCCGGCTCGCGAGCGCGCTGTTCGCGGCGCTCGGTTTCGTGTTCACCGCGCGCGCGGCACGCGTCGCGAGCGGCGCGACCAGCTGGTTCGACGCGCGCGTCATCGGGTCGGTCGCGCTGTGCGCGAGCACCCTCGTCGTGGTCAAGCACGTGCACGACATGATGACCGACGTCGCGCTGTTCGCCGGCTCGGCGATCGCGTTCTGCGGCCTGCTCGAACTCGTCATGCAGCACCTCGACCGCGCGCGGCGCGGCCTCCCGGGCGAGCCGCGGCACCGCCTCGCCGCGCCGATGTTCGGTGCCGGCGTCGGCATCGCGCTGATGACGAAGGGCCTGTTCGTGCCGCTCGTGTTCGCGGCCACGCTCGTCGCCGTGCTGGTGCTCTACCCCGCGTGCCGCACCCGCGCGTTCGCGCGCTCGCTTGGCATCGCCGCGCTCGTGTTCGCGCCGTTCGCGATCATCTGGCCGACCGCGCTGTTCCTGCGCTCGGAGCCGCTGTTCCTCGTCTGGTTCTGGGAAAACAACGTCGGCCGCTTCTTCGGCTTTTCAGTGCCGCAGCTCGGCGCCGAAAACGACAAGCCGCTGTTCATCCTGCGCGCGTTCCTGACGGTCGGCATGCCGGTCGTGCCCCTCGCGATCGTCGCGATCGCGCGCGGCGCATGGCGCGACTGGCGCACGCCGCGCATCGCGCTGCCGATCGTGTTCGCCACGGTCGGGCTGACGGTGCTGCAGGTGTCCGCGACGTCGCGCCAGCTCTACATCCTGCCGTTCATCGCCCCGCTCGCGCTCATCGCCGCGCAGGCGATCGGCCGCCTGCCGCGCGCGCTGCACGTCGGCTGGGATTACCTGGCCCGCGCGCTGTTCGGCAGCGTCGCGGTGCTCGCGTGGGCGATCTGGTCGGTGATGGCCGATCCGACCGCGTCGCGCGCGCACCTTGCGCCGCTCGGCCGCTGGCTGCCGCTCGACTGGACGATGCCGCTCGAGCCGGGCCTCGTGCTCGGCGCGCTCGCGCTGACGATCGGCTGGCTGTGGCTGCTGCCGACGCTGCGCACGATGGGCCGCTGGCGCGGCGCGCTGTCGTGGGCCGCGGGCACGATCGTCGCGTGGGGCCTCGTCTACACGCTGCTGCTGCCGTGGATGGACGTCGCGAAGAGCTACCGCTCGGTGTACGAGGACCTGAACGCGCACCTCGCGGCCGAGTGGAACGCGGGCGACTGCATGGCGAGCCTGCCCGGGTTCGGCGAATCGGAAGCGCCGATGCTGTACTACTTCTCGCGGATCCTGCATGAGCCCGTCGCGCAGCCGCAGGCAACGCGCTGCACGTGGATGATCGTCCAGGGCGTGCGCTCGGTCGAGCAGTCGCCGGGCGCCGAATGGAAGCTGTTCTGGTCGGGCGCCCGCCCGGGCGACGACGGCGAGATGCTGCGCGTCTACGTGCGTACGCCCGAGCACCATCCGCAGTAACGAACGGCGGCTTGGCGCGCCGTCAGCCGACGCGCGCGCCGCTCACGCCGCGATGAACCGCGGGCGCAGCCTGCCTCCCCTGCCGCCTGCCGGAACGGCCGACACACGCTTCCCGGAAGTCAGAACGACGAGCCCGGCTCGCGCAGGAACGCGGCCTCGTCCTCGGTCGACGCGCGCCCGAGAATCGCATTCCGGTGCGGAAACCGGCCGAAGCGCTCGATCACGGCCGCGTGCCGCAGCGCGAAATCGTGATACCCGGCGCACCCCGCCTCCATCCGGATACCCTCGCAAAGACGCACGGCCTCGCGCTGGCTGTCCGGCGACTCGTCGTGCTCGAACGGCAAATACGCGAATGCGCGGTGATGTCCGCTCGGCAGCTGCGCGTCGCCGCCCGAGGCGACCAGGCCACGCGCGAGCGCGAGCGCCTTCGGATCCGCGGCGAACGCGCGCGGCGTGCCGCGATGGACGTTGCGCGAGAACTGGTCGAGCACGACGATCAGCGCGAGCGCGCCCTGCGCGGATTCCGCCCAGTGGTCGCAGCCGCCGTCGCACGCGGCGTCGAGCAGCGCGCTGTAGCGCTCGCGCAGTTGCGCATCGAGCGCCGCGCCGCCGTTGAACCACATCTTGCGCGCGTGGCCGAATTCCGCCGAGCCGGGCGCGCCGAACCAGAATGCCAGCACGTCGCGGGCGCGCGGATCGAGTGCCGCGCGATCGTTGCCGGGGGGATTCGCCGTCATGCAAGCTCCAGGACGATGCGCCGCGTGCGCGCGCTCTTCTTTTCGAGTTTCGCGACCCGCAGGCCGCCGATTTCCGACGTGTTGCGCACATGCGTGCCGCCGCACGGCTGCAGGTCGACGCCGTCGATCCGCAACAGCCGCACACGGCCGAGGCCCATCGGCGGCTTCACGCTCATCGTGCGCACCAGCTCGGGCCGCTCGGCCATCTCGTCGTCGGTGATCCATTCGGTCGTGACCGGGTGCGCGCCGGCGATCAGCGCCGCGAGCCGCCGCTCGACGTCGTCGCGATCGATCGGCTCGGCCGTCGCGAAATCGAGCCGCACGTAATCGGCCGTCACGCTGCAGCCGTCGACCGGATACGGCAGCACCGCGCACATCAGATGCGCGGACGTGTGCAGGCGCATGTGCCGGTAGCGGCGCGTCCAGTCGATCTCGGCGAGCACGCGCGCGCCGGGCGCCAGCACCGCGAGCCCGGCCTCCTGCCCCGGGGCCGGCACGTGCGCCGCGTCGTCGGGCGTCGCGCCGTCGAACTTCGCCTTGCGGGTATCGGCGATCGCGATCGCCGTGCCGTCCGGCAGCGTCAGCGCGCCGCAGTCGCCGGCCTGGCCGCCGCCGAGCGGATAGAACACCGTGCGGTCGAGCTGGATGCCGTCGTCGCCGAGCGCGGTGACGACCGCTTCGCAACGGGTCAGGTAGGCGTCTTCCCGAAACAGCGCATGGGTCGTCATGGAACAGGCCTCGTCGTGATGGGGGGGATCGATCAGTGTCGCGCGACACGTCGCGCGCGCCCAGACGCACCTCGGCGCGCATCCGGGCGGCGGCGTACCGGCCGGTCAACCGGGCCGGTTGCGCATCCAGTCGGCGGTGTCGTAGAACGAGTGCATCAGCCGCTCGCGCAGCGGCTCGGGCAGGCCGACGTCCTCCATCGCCCACGCCATGCAGCGCAGCCACTGGTCGCGCTCGACCGACGCGATCGGGAACGGCAGGTGCCGCGCGCGCAGGCGCGGATGGCCGAAGCGGCTGATGTAGTGATCGGGCCCGCCGAGCCAGCCGCACAAAAACCAGAACAGCTTGTCGCGCGAGCCGTCGAGGGAGCCCGGGTGCAGCGCGCGGATCTGCGCGAATTCCGGCTCGAGGTCCATCAGGTCGTAGAAGCGGTCCACCATCTCGCGCACGCGGGCTTCGCCGCCCACGAGCTCGAACGCCGTCGGCTGGGACGGCGCATCGTCATTCACATCGGTCATACGGATAGTCGGGAATCAGGGTGTTGAAGGCCGGGCGACGCTCACGCGTCGCGCAGCGACTGCAGCGCGGGGCGCCGCAGCACATTATGCAGGCTGAGCCAGCCGGCCGCACCCGCGCATGCGACACCGGCCGCGATGCCGGCCGGCACGAGCCACGGATCGACCGCCAGCTTGAAGTCGAACACGCGCGCCGCGAGCACCCAGCCGACGGCGATCGCGCCCGCCGCCGCCATCGCGCCGGCCAGCACGCCGACCACGAGGAATTCGGCGCGCTGCACCGCGTTGACCTGCGCGCGCGACGCGCCGAGCGCGCGCAGCAGCGCGGCCTCCCGCACCCGCTCGTCGCGCGACCCGGCGAGCGCCGTGTACAGCACCAGCACGCCGGCCGCGAGCGTGAACACGAACAGGAACTGCACCGCGCCGATCACCTGCACCATCATCCGCTGCAGTTGCGCGAGGATCGGCGCGACGTCGATCGCGGTCAGGTTCGGGTAGCGCGCGATCAGCGGATCGAGCAGCGCCGCGCGCTCGGCCGGCAGGTGGAAGCTCGTCAGGTAGATCGCGGGGAACTCCTTCAGCGCCGCGGGCGGCATCAGCACGAAGAAGTTGACGCGGAACGTGCCCCAGTCGAGCTTGCGCACGCTCGTGACCGGCGCCTCCACCGACAGGCCCGTCACGTCGAAGCGCAGCACGTCGCCGGGCTTCACGTTCAGCATCTGCGCGAGGCCGGCTTCGATCGAGATCTGCGGCGTGCTCGCGGCGCCGAACCAGTCGCCGGCCGTGATCCGGTTGTCGGGCGGCAGCTCGGTCGTATACGACAGGTTGAACTCGCGGTCGACGAGCCGGCGCGCGTCGTCGTTCTGGTACGCGTCCGGATTCACCGGCTTGCCGTTGATCGCGACGAGGCGGCCGCGCACCATCGGCGCGGGCACCGCGTCGCGCACGCCGTGCGCGGCGAGATACGTGGCGACATCCGCGCGCTGGTCCGGCTGGATGTCGATCAGGAACTGGTTCGGCGCGTCGGGCGGCGTCGACTGCCGCCAGCCGGTGACGAGATCGTTGCGGGTGATCGCGATCAGCAGCAGGCACATCAGGCCGAGCGCGAGCGCGGTGATCTGCAGCGCGCTCGCGGTGCCGCGCCGGTGCAGCGACGCGAGCGCGTAGCGCCAGCCGAGGCTCGCCGCGACCCGCCCGTTGCGCACGGCGCGCGCCGCCGCGAACAGCGCGAGCCGGGCGATCAGCGCGAAGCCGGCCAGCGCCCCCGCGAAGCCGCCCGCGACGATCAGCCCGAGCTTCAGGTTGCCCGCGGCCGCGACCAGCAGCCCCGCGAACAGCACGATGCCCCCCGCATACGCGGCCCATGCGATGCGCGCCGCATCGCCCCACTCGCGCCGCAGCACGCGCACCGGCGGCACCCGCGTGAGCGGCGCGAGCGGTGGCAGCGCGAAGCCGAGCAGCAGCACCAGCGCCGCGCCGACGCCGATGGCGGCCGGCCACGGCGTCGGCGGCGGCAGCGCGACCTCGATCAGGCTGCCGAGCGCCGCGAGCAGCACCCAGTGGCCGGCATAGCCGAGCACCGCGCCCGCCACGCCGCCGGCCATGCCGATCCCGAGGAATTCGAGCGCGAACAGCGCGCCGAGCGTGCGGCGGCTGACGCCGAGGCAGCGCATCGTCGCGCAGCCGTCGAGATGGCGCCGCATATAGCGCTGCGCGGCCATCGCGATCGCGACCGCCGCGAGCAGCGCGGTCAGCAGCGCGACCAGCGTGAGGAAGTGACGCGCGCGGTCGAGCGTCTGCCGCACCTGCGGCTGGCCCTCCTGCAGCGATTCGAGGCCGACGCCGCGCAGCTTGCCGCCGTCGACGCGTTCGTGCGCATAGGCCTCGAAGCGCGCGACCGCCGGCGCGTCGCCGGCCACCAGCAGCCGATAGGTGACGCGGCTGCCGTAGCCGGTCAGCCCGGTCGCCGCCAGCTCGTCGGCGCGCATCATCAGCCGTGGCGAGAAATTGACGAACGAGAAGCCGCGATCGAGTTCGCGGACGATCGACGCCGCGACGGTGAACGTGCGCAGCCCGACGCGCACGGTGTCGCCGGCCTTCAGGTGCAGCGCGTCGAGCAGCGCCGGATCGGCCCAGACCGTGCCGGGCGCCGGAATCGCCGTCGCCTTGCGCGCGGGCGCGCCGCCGGCCGGCGCGATCTCGACCGCGCCACGCAGCGGGTAGCCCGGCGACACGGCCTTCACGGCCGCGAGCCGCGCGGGCGGCGCGTCGCCGGTCGCCTCGCCGACGGTCGAGCCGATCATGCTGGGAAAGATGGCCGTGGTCGCGGTGCGCAGCCCGAGCGCGCGAGCTTCGCGGTCGAAAGACGAATCGACGGGACGATCGCCGCGCACGACGAAATCGGCGCCGAGCATCTGGCGTGCGTCGCGCTCGAGCCCCTGGCGCAGCCGGTCGGCGAGAAAGCCGACGCTCGTCAGCGCCGCGACGGCCAGCACCAGCGCGAGCACGAGCAGCGTCAACTCGCCCGCGCGCCAGTCGCGCCCGGTCATGCGCGCGGCCTGCCGGACCAGGTCATGCCAGCCGAATCGCCCGGCGTGCGCCGGGCCGCCTGCGCCGGGCCGCCCTGCGGTCGGCGCCGTCAATCCCGCTTCCCGACCGAGTTGAGCCGCGTCACCATGTGGTTCGCCATGCCGCGGAAGCCGCCCGACACGCCGCGCCACAGGCGCGGCAGCGCCCATGCCGAGCAGGCGATGAAGGCCGCGAGCAGCACGAGGAACAGCACCGGCACGAAGAAGGCGAGCGCGAGCCCGCCGAACACGAGGCCGTCCTCGGTCGACGACGCGATCCAGTTCGAGATCGGCTCGGGCGACAGGTTGATGAGTGCGCGCGTGCCGGCCTTCGTCACGTGCGCCGCGCCGGCGAGCGAGCCGCCCGCGAGGCCGGCAACCGCGAGCACGGTCGGATCGGCATGGCCGAGCGCGCCGGCGGCGAGCACGGCGCCGGCGGGAATGCGGATGAAGGTCTGCACCGCGTCCCACAGCGAATCGAAGGCGGGAATCTTGTCGGCCAGGAACTCGGCGATCGCGAGCACGGCCGCGGCGCCGATCACCCACGGCGACGTGAGGATGGCGAGCGTATCGGGTAGATGGAGCCAGCCGGCGCGCGCCAGCATGCCGGCGATCAGCACCGTCAGGTAAAGGCGCAGGCCGCTCGCCCACGCCAGCCCCGCGCCGAGCGAAATGGCTTCGATCATGGCCCTCTCCTTGCACTTTCCGTGCGCTTGCCGATCGATCAGGATGGCCGGCCGCGCGGCGCGTGGGCCGGCGACGCATGCCGTGTCGCGCGCGGCGCGACGGCATTCAGGCTCGAATGCGTTCCATTATAGACAGGCTCGCCGCGCGGCCGGCGCAAATCCCGCTGAGGAAAACCCCCGATGCGGACAACCCTCAGGCGGCCGACGACAGCTTGAGCCCGACCAGCCCCGCGACGATCAGCAACGCGCTGGCGACGCGGGCGGCAGTGAGCGCCTCGCCCATCATCACGATGCCGAACACGAACGCGCCCACTGCGCCGATGCCCGTCCAGACCGCGTACGCGGTGCCGAGCGGCAGCTGGCGCATCGCAACCGCCAGCAGCCCGAAGCTGGCCAGCGCCGTCACGACCGTAAACACCGACGGCCCGAGCCGGGTGAACCCATCCGACGATTTCAGGCCGGCCGCCCAGGCCACTTCCAGCAAACCGGCGATCAACAACCATACCCACGCCATTTCGAACGACTCCATGGATCAGATGGGGCCGTCCCCGTTGAAGCGAATGGCCCGGGGTCGTCCCCGGGCCGGGCGAGTATAGCAAGCGCGCCGCGCGCCTACTTCGCCACGCGTTTCGGCGCGGCCGTGCCGACGCAGCGATCGTCGCGATACAGCGCCCACTCCTCGCACACGCGGCCGTCCTTGAACACGCACATGCCGATATCGCCGCCCGGCGTGGTGCGGATCACGTGGCGTCCGCCGAGCTTCGCGCAGTTCACCGACGCGGGATTGGCCATCGCCGTCTTCGGCGACGGCTGCTGCCCGGGCGGCAGCGGTTGGGCGCACACGCCGGACGCGGCAAGTGCAAGTACACCGGAGAGAGCCAGACGGACAAGCATCGCATCCTCCTCGTTCGGTTCGCGGAACGGCCAGCATAGCGGGGAATTCGCGACCGGTGTCGACAATCGGGGGACGGTTCGCGCCCCCGCCCGGCGCGGCGCTCAGGCCGCGCCGACCAGCCGGTAGCCGACGCCCGTCTCGGTGACGATGTACTCGGGTTGCGCCGGGTCGCGCTCGAGCTTCTGGCGCAGGTGCGCCATGTAGATGCGCAGGTAGTGATGGCTCTCGACGTGCGACGGGCCCCAGACGTCGCGCAGCAGCTGGCGGTGCGTCAGCACGCGGCCCGCGTGGCGCACCAGCGTGGCGAGCAGCCGGTATTCGAGCGGTGTCAGGTGCACGATCTCGCCGTCGCGCCACACCTGGCGCAGCGCGAGATCGACGGTCACGGTGCCGAAGCTCACCTTCGGCGATTCGTTCGCGCCGCCCTGGTTGCGCCGGCGCAGTTGCGCGCGGATCCGCGCACGCAGCTCGGACACGCCGAACGGCTTGGTCAGGTAATCGTCCGCGCCGGCATCGAGCGCGGCGACCTTCTCGTCCTCCTGCGTGCGCGCGGACAGCACGATCACGGGCACCTCGGACCAGCCGCGCAGCTCGCGGATCACGTCGAGGCCGTCGGTGTCGGGCAGGCCGAGATCGACGATCACGAGATCCGGCTTGCGGGTCGCGGCATCGATCAGCCCCTGCTTGCCGGTCTCGGCCTCGAACACGGCGATGTCCTCCTCCTCGAGCGCGGCGCGCACGAAACGGCGGATCTGTTTTTCGTCCTCGATCAGGACGACGGTCAGGCTCGGTTCACTCATGGTCTTGCGGTGGCTCGGATGATGACGGCACGGCCGGCAGCGCGTGCAGCGCCTCGGCTTCGTCGTCGGGTACGGCGGGCGCCGCGGGCGGCGTCTCGACCGGCAGCGTGAACCAGAAGCGCGCGCCCGTCACGCGGCCGTCGGGCGCGGTACGGTTGAGCGCGCCGATTCTACCGCCGTGCGCCTCGACGATCGCGCGGCAGATCGCGAGCCCGAGGCCGATGCCGGGCGTCGCCGATTCCTTCTCGCCGCGCGTGAACTTGTCGAAGATGCGGGTCTGCATGCCGGGCGGCAGGCCGGGGCCGTGATCGTCGACGTGCACGCGCACGAACGGCAGCCCGTCCTCGGTCACGCGCTCCGCGCCGATCTCGAGCGGCGTGTCCGCCGGCGTGTATTTCGCGGCGTTCTCGAACAGGTTGGTGAACAGGCGCTCCATCAGCACCGCGTCCATCTGCAGCAGCGGCAGGTCGAGCGGCAGCGCGACGCGCGCCGGATGGCGCGCGAGCACGCGCTTGCACGCGGCGAGCGCCGCGCCGACGGTTTCCTCGAGCAGCGACCACTGGCGCTTCAGCTGTAGGCTGCCGGCCTGCAGCCGCGCCATGTCGAGCAGGTTGGTGACGATCCCCGTCATGCGCAGCGCCTCGTCGTGGATCGCCTCGACCAGCTCGTCCTCGCGCGGCCCGTGCCGCGGGGCCGCCGCGTCGCCGTGCTGCGCGGCCGTGCGCGCGTTCGCGAGCATCGACGAGAAGCCGACGATCGTCGTGAGCGGCGTGCGCAGGTCGTGCGAGATCGCCGACAGCAGCGAGTTGCGCAGCCGCTCCGACTCCATGCTGACCAGCGCGTCGCGCGCGATCTCGACGTAATGCACGCGCTCGAGCGCGAGCGCGATCTGCGCCGCGAACGCGTCGAGCATCCGCTGCTGCTCGGGCACCTCGAGCTCGCGCGGCTCCCGCGACGCGACCGCCAGCACGCCGCGCGTGCGCATCGGCGCCTTCAGCGGCAGGTACAGCGCCGCCGTCGCGGGCAGCGTGTCGGTGCCGCGGCCGGCCGGCTTCTGCTGGTCGTACACCCACTGGCCGACGTCGCTGTCGAGATCGGCGCCCGTCAGCGTGATGGCCGCGTCGGGCTCCTCGATCTTCTGCTGCACCTTGTCCGCGCTGTCGGGCAGCAGGATCGCGACGCGCGCGCGGAACA
The DNA here is from genome assembly GCF_004343775.1 of Burkholderia sp. SRS-46. Taxonomy (GTDB): domain Bacteria; phylum Pseudomonadota; class Gammaproteobacteria; order Burkholderiales; family Burkholderiaceae; genus Burkholderia. Next base: position 557,881 of record NZ_PTXL01000008.1, read on the forward strand.
CCTCGCTCACGTGCCGGCTGCCGATCTCGACGATCTGCTCGGTGGTCAGCGCCGCGCCCAGCTCGCGCGCCATCGCGTAGATCGCGCCCGTGCGCCGCTCGCGCCGCTGCGCGACGCTCGCCGCGCGGGTCAGGCTCGACGTCAGGTGGCTGATCACGAGCGACGTCAGCAGCATCCCGAAGAACGTCAGCAGGTACTGCGTATCGCTGACCGAGAACGACATGCGCGGCGGCACGAAGAAGAAGTCGAACGCGGCCACCGACAGGAACGACTGCACGACGCCCGGCCCGCGCCCGAGGCGCACCGCCGAGAACACCACGCCGAGCAGGTACAGCATCACCAGGTTGGTCAGGTCGAGCCGGTCGTGCACCGCGTTCGCGACCACCGTGATCGCCGCGCAGATCGCGGCCGCGTACAGGTAATGCCGCGGCGGCGATCGATGGCCGCCGAGATGCGCGAACGCGTCGCGCCAGTCGCGCGCGCGCGCGTCGAGGGGCGCGGCGCGCACCTCGTCGCTCGCGGACGCGCGGATCAGCATCAGGTCGACATCGCCCGCGCGCTCGGCCAGCTTCTCGCCGAACGGCCGCGCGAGCCAGCGCGCGAGCCCGGTCTTCTGCGAACCGCCCGCGACCACCTTCGACACGTTGCGCACCTTCGCATAGCCGATCAGCGCGGCGACCGCATCGCCGCCGGCGAGCGTGGCCGTCTCCGCGCCGAGCTCGGCGGCGAGCTTCAGCGCGTCGAGCGTGCGCACGCGCTGCGCGTCGGGACGGCGCTGCAGCCGCGGCGTCTCGACGTAGACGGCGATCCAGTCGGCCTTCAGGCTCGCGGCGAGCCGCGCGGCCGCGCGCACCAGCGTCGGCGCCTCGGGCCCCGGCCCGACGCACACCAGGAGCCGCTCGCGCGCCTGCCAGATGCGCTGGATCGAGCGGTCGGCGCGGTATTCGCGCATCTGCGCGTCGACGCGGTCGGCGGTGCGCCGCAGCGCCAGCTCGCGCAGCGCGATCAGGTTGCCCTTGCGGAAGAAGTTGCGCACCGCGCGCTCGGCCTGCTGCGCGAGGTAGACCTTGCCGTCGCGCATCCGCTCGAGCAGCTCCTCGGCCGGCAGGTCGACGAGCGTCACCTCGTCGGCCGCGTCGAACACGCGGTCGGGCACGGTCTCCCACACGCGGATGCCGGTGATCGCGCCGACCACGTCGTTCAGGCTTTCGAGGTGCTGCACGTTGACGGTCGTATAGACGTCGATGCCCGCGTCGAGCAGTTCGTAGACGTCCTGCCAGCGCTTCAGGTGGCGCGCGCCCGGCACGTTCGAGTGCGCGAGCTCGTCGACGAGGATCAGCCCCGGCTGGCGCGCGAGCGCGGCGTCGAGATCGAACTCGGCGAGCGTGCGCCCGCGGTAGTCGATCCGCGCGAGCGGCAGCACCTCGAGGCCGTCGAGCAGCGCGGCGGTCTCGCTGCGGCCGTGGGTCTCGACGATGCCGACGACGGCGTCGACGCCGTCCTGCCTGCGCTGGCGCGCGGCCTGCAGCATCGCGTAGGTCTTGCCGACGCCGGCGGAGGCGCCGAAGAAGATCTTGAGCTGGCCGCGCCGCTGCTTTTCTTCGTCACGCTGCAGCTTGTCGAGGAGTTGGTCGGGATCGGGACGGTTCATGCGTCAAAGGGAAAGCAAAGCATGGGATGCGGCGCGTGTACGAGCATTGTTGATCCAAATCGCCACAAAAGGCAAAGACGGCGCAAGCGCCGTCGGGCAAACGCGCGTGCGGCGCGGCCCGGGCCGCGTCGCACGCCGCAACGGATTCCGCACGCGGCGCGTCAGTGCGCCGCCTGCGCCGCATCGAGCGCGAGATTGAGCTTCAGCACGTTCACGCGAGGCTCGCCGAGCACGCCGAACTGGCGTCCGCTCGTGTTCGCGGCGACCAGTTGCGCGACCGCGTCGGGCGACAGCTGGCGCGCCTTCGCGACCCGCTCGACCTGGTAGGCCGCCGCGGCCGGCGTGATCTCCGGATCGAGCCCGCTCGCGGACGCGGTCACGAGGTCGACCGGCACCGGCTTCGACAGGTCGGTGCCCGCGTCGCGCAGCGCGGCGATGCGCGCCTTCACCTGGTCGGCGAGCGACGGGTTCAGCGGGCCGAGGTTCGAGCCGCCGGAGCCCGACGCGTTGTACGGCATCGGCGCGGTGGCCGACAGGCGGCCCCAGAAGTACTTCGGTGCGTCGAACGACTGGCCGATCAGCGCGGAGCCGACCACCTTGCCGTCGCGTTCGATCAGGCTGCCGTTCGCCTGCGACGGGAACGCGACCTGCCCGACGAGCGTCATCACGGCCGGATACGCGAGCCCCGTCACGGCGGTGAGCACGACGAAGATCACGACGAGCGGACGAATCAAAGCTTTCATGGCGATATTTCCTCAAACCCAGCCGAACGCGGCCAGCACGATGTCGATCAGCTTGATGCCGACGAACGGCACCAGGAGCCCGCCGAGCCCGTAGACCAGCAGGTTGCGGCGCAGCAGCGAGGCCGCGCCGAGCGCGCGATACTTCACGCCCTTCAGCGCCAGCGGGATCAGCAGCACGATGACCAGCGCGTTGAAGATCACCGCCGACATGATCGCGGACGCGGGCGTCGCGAGATGCATCACGTTCAGCGCATCGAGCTGCGGGTAGGTGGTCGCGAACGCGGCCGGGATGATCGCGAAATACTTCGCGACGTCGTTCGCGATCGAGAACGTGGTCAGCGAGCCGCGCGTCATCAGCATCTGCTTGCCGATCTCGACGATCTCGATCAGCTTGGTCGGGTTCGAATCGAGGTCGACCATGTTGCCGGCCTCCTTCGCCGCCTGCGTGCCGCTGTTCATCGCGACCGCGACGTCCGCCTGCGCGAGCGCCGGCGCGTCGTTCGTGCCGTCGCCCGTCATCGCGACCAGCCGCCCCGCCGCCTGGTGCTCGCGGATCGTCGCGAGCTTCGCCTCCGGCGTCGCTTCCGCGAGGAAATCGTCGACCCCGGCCTCCGCCGCGATCGCCGCCGCGGTCAGCCGGTTGTCGCCCGTCACCATCACGGTCTTGATGCCCATCTTGCGCAGCTCCGCGAAGCGCTCCTTGATGCCGCCCTTCACGATGTCCTTCAGCTCGATCACGCCGAGCACGCGCGCGGCGCCGTCGCGCAGTTCCGCCACCACGAGCGGCGTGCTGCCGCGGCGCGCGACGTCGTCGACCGCGCGGCGCATCTCGTCCGGGAAGCGGCCGCCGTGCGCCTCGACGTAGTGCCTGATCGCATCGGCCGCGCCCTTGCGAATCTCGCGGCCCGGCAGGTCGACGCCGCTCATCCGCGTCTGCGCGGAGAAGCTCAGGAACGTCGCGTGCAGGTGCCCCATGTCGCGCTGGCGGATGTTGAAGCGTTCCTTCGCGAGCACCACGATGCTGCGGCCTTCCGGCGTCTCGTCGGCGAGCGACGACAGCTGCGCCGCATCGGCGAGCGCCTCTTCCGTCACGCCCGGCGCGGGCACGAAGGTCGACGCCTGCCGGTTGCCGAGCGTGATCGTACCGGTCTTGTCGAGCAGCAGCACGTCGACGTCGCCGGCCGCTTCCACCGCGCGGCCCGACGTCGCGATCACGTTCGCCTGCATCATCCGGCTCATCCCCGCCACGCCGATCGCGGACAACAGGCCGCCGATCGTCGTCGGGATCAGGCACACGAGCAGCGCGACGAGCGCGGTGATCGTCACCACGTGGCCCGCCTTCATCGCGTCCACCGAGAACATCGAGAACGGCAGCAGCGTCGCGGTCGCGAGCAGCATCACGATCGTCAGCGCGACGAGCAGGATCGTCAGCGCGATCTCGTTCGGCGTCTTCTGGCGCTTCGCGCCTTCGACCATCGCGATCATCCGGTCGAGGAACGCCTCGCCCGGGTTCGCGGTGACCTTCACGACGATCCAGTCGGACAGCACGCGCGTGCCGCCGGTCACCGACGAGAAGTCGCCGCCCGACTCGCGGATCACCGGCGCGGATTCGCCGGTGATCGCCGATTCGTCGACCGACGCGACGCCGTCGACCACCTCGCCGTCGGCCGGGATCACGTCGCCCGCCTCGACCAGCACGACGTCGCCCTTGCGGAGATCGGTCGCGGTGGTGATGCGGATCGGCGATTTCGGATGCGGCTCGTTGAGCTTCTTGGCCATCACGTCGCGCTTCGCGCTGCGCAGCGACGCGGCCTGCGCCTTCGAGCGGCCTTCGGCGAGCGCCTCCGCGAAGTTCGCGAACAGCACTGTGAACCACAGCCACAGCGTGACCGCGAGGATGAAGCCCGCGGGCGCCTCGGCCTGGCCGGCGAGCGCGGCGATCCACAGGATCGTCGTCAGGATGCTGCCGACGTACACGCAGAACATCACCGGGTTGCGGAACTGCGTGCGCGGCGTGAGTTTCTTGAACGCGTCCACGATCGCCGGGCGCACGAGCGCCGGATCGAACATGGAGCGTGTTGCGGAATGTTGAGTCATCGCAATCTCTTGAATGCTTGTCCTTGTTGACGGCCGCGTCATGCGCCGAGCCACATCATCAGGTGCTCGACGCCGGGCCCGAGCGCGAGCGCGGGCACGTAGGTCAGCGCGCCGACCAGCAGCACCGTGCCGAGCAGCAGCACCACGAACAGCGGCCCGTGCGTCGGCAGCGTGCCGCTGGTCGCGGCGATGCGCTTCTTCGCGGCGAGCGAACCCGCGATCGCGAGCACCGGCACGATCGTGCCGAAGCGGCCGAACCACATCGCGATCGCCGTCATCCAGTTGTAGAACGGCGTGCCGACCGTCAGCCCGGCGAACGCGCTGCCGTTGTTGTTCGCGGCGGAGCTGAACGCGTACAGGATTTCCGAGAAGCCGTGCGGGCCGGGGTTCGCGATGCCGGCTCGGCCCGCATCCGCGAGCACCGCGATCGACGTGCCGACCAGCACCAGCAGCGGCGTGAGCAGCACGACGATCGACACCATCTTCATCTCGTACGCCTCGATCTTCTTGCCGACGTACTCGGGCGTGCGGCCGATCATCAGGCCGGCGACGAACACCGCGAGCAGCGCGAACACGAGCATCCCGTAGAGGCCCGAGCCGACCCCGCCGTAGATCACCTCGCCAAGCTGCATCAGCAGCATCGGCACGAGGCCGCCGAGCGGCGTCAGCGAATCGTGCATCGTATCGACCGCGCCGCACGACGCGGCGGTGGTCGCGACCGTGAAGATGCCGGTCTGCGCGATGCCGAAGCGGGTTTCCTTGCCTTCCATGTTGCCGCCCGGCTGCAGCGCGCCCGCCGACTGGTCGACGTGCAGCGCGGCGAGCGTCGGGTTGCCGGCCTGCTCGGCGCTCGTCTCGACGCCGATCGCGACCGTGAACGCGACCGTCATCGCCGCGAGCACCGCGATGCCCTGCCGGCGGTCGCCGATCATGCGGCCGAACACGAGGCTCAGCGCGGCCGGGATGATCAGGATCGCGAAGATCTGGACGAAGTTCGCGAACGGCGTCGGGTTCTCGTACGGATGCGCGGAGTTCGCGTTGAAGAAGCCGCCGCCGTTGGTGCCGAGCATCTTGATCGCTTCCTGCGACGCGACCGGGCCCATCGCGAGCGTCTGCTTCGCGAGCGGGGTCGGCACCGTCACCGGGTTGCCCTTGTCGTCCTTCACCGGGTTGCCCTGCGCGTCGAGCTTCGGCGCGGCGTAGGTGCTCGCCTGCAACACCGGCACGTCCTGGTACGCCTTCATGTTCTGGATCACGCCCTGGCTCATCAGCAGCGCGGCGATCACCACCGACATCGGCACGAGCACGTACATCGTCACGCGCGTCAAGTCGACCCAGACGTTGCCGATCGTCTGCGCGGTGTGGCGCGCGAAGCCGCGGATCAGCGCGATCACGACGACGATGCCGGTCGCCGCGGACAGGAAGTTCTGCACGGTCAGGCCGAGCATCTGCGTCAGGTAGCTGACCGTCTGCTCGGGCGTGTAGTCCTGCCAGTTGGTGTTGGTGACGAAGCTGACGGCCGTGTTGAACGCGCCGTCGACCGTCATCGCGCCGAACTGCTGCGGGTTGCCGGGCAGGAAGCCCTGCAGGCGCAGCAGGCCATACAGAAACAGCGCGCCGAGCGCGTTGAACGCGATCGTCGCGACCGCGTACTGCTTCCAGCTCATCTCGCGGCCGGCATCGACGCCGGCAAGGCGATAGAGCGTGCGCTCGAGCGGCCCGAACACGCGCACGACGCGCGCACTGCCGTCCATCACCGCGGCCAGGTAGCGCGCGACCGGCACGGCCGCCGCCAGCAGGACGACGATGAACAGCGCCATCTGAAACAGGTTGTTCGCGTTCATTCGATGTCCTCCGCGCGCAGCAGCGCATAGACGAGATACGCGAACAGCAAGGCGGTCGCAGCCCCCGCCAACCACAGCATCCAGGTCATGCCCGCCCCCCGCGGCCGTATTGCGCAAGCTTCTCGCAACCGGCGATCAAGCCGGCGGTCAGGGCCGTGAACAGCACCAGCGCGCCGATGAAAACCGCATCCATTATTGTGTTCTCCGTCATCGAAATCAGACGACTAGAACCTTATTGGAACGCGTGTAAAGGACGGGTCAAAGGTCCGCGGGCGGGTGTAAAAAACGCGTAAACGAAAAAAGGCGGCGCCGCGGCGCCGCCTTTCGGGATCGCATGCCGGCCGTGTGCCGGCGGTGCATGCTCAGGGCACGAGGATCGTCGAGCCGGTGGTCTTGCGCGCCTCGAGATCGGCGTGCGCGCGCGCGACTTCCGCGAGCGGATAGCGCTGGTTGATGCTGGTCTTCACCTTGCCCGACACGATCACGTCGAACAGCTCGGCGGCGGCGGCCTCGAGATCCGCGCGCTTCGCGATGTACGCGAACAGCGTCGGCCGCGTGAAGAACAGCGAGCCGCGCGACGAGAATTCCTTCGAGTCGATCGGCGGCAGCGGGCCGGACGCGCTGCCGAAGCTGACGAACATCCCGAACGGCGCCAGGCAGTCGAGCGAGCCGATGTACGTGTCCTTGCCGATCGAGTCGTAAACCACCGGCACGCCGGCGCCGTTCGTGATTTCCTTCACGCGCTGCGTGAAGTTCTCGCGCGTGTAGACGATCGGATGGTCGCAGCCGTGCGCCTTCGCGAGCTCGGCCTTCTCGTCGGAGCCGACCGTGCCGATCACCGTCGCGCCGAGCGCCTTCGCCCACTGGCACACGAGCAGGCCGACGCCGCCGGCCGCCGCGTGGATCAGGATCGTGTCGCCGGCCTTCACCGGATACGTGCGGCGCAGCAGGTAGTGCGCGGTCAGGCCCTGCAGCATCACCGATGCCGCGTCGTCGTAGCTGATCGCGTCCGGCAGGCCGACGAGGCGCTCGGCCGGCATCACGCGCTCCTGCGCATACGCGCCCGGCGGCTGCCCGACATAGGCGACGCGGTCGCCCGGCTTGAACGCGGTGACGCCCGGGCCGACCGCCGTCACCTCGCCCGCCGCCTCCATCCCGAGGCCGCCGGGCAGCGGCTGCGGGTAAAGGCCGGAACGGAAATACACGTCGATGTAGTTGAGCCCGACCGCGTGCTGCCGGATACGGACCTCGCCCGCCTGCGGCGCGCCGACCTCGACGTCGACCCACTTCATGACTTCCGGGCCGCCCGCCTGATCGTATCGGATTGCTTTCGGCATCGTATCGCTCCTCGTTTCGTGTTCAGTCTGGAAAAAAACCGGGTATCGACGATGCGCGGCGCCTCGGACCGGCGGGAAACCGGACGCGCCGCCTGCATCGCGACGCCCGATTCTCGCGCGTCGCGGCGATCCGTGCATTGCCCTGCCGGCAGCAGGGACAATCCGGGCCGCCCGCGCGCCGCTCAGTCCGCCATCTTCCGCGCGAGGTCGTCGAGCAGCATCCGCGCGGTCGCGACGTTGGTCGCGCACGGCACGTCGTGCACGTCGCACGCGCGCACCAGCGCGGTGATGTCCGGGTCGTGCGGCTGCGCGGTCATCGGGTCGCGCAGGAACACGACGATGTCGACCCGGCCCTCGGCCAGCTCCGCGCCGATCTGCAGGTCGCCGCCGAGCGGCCCGGACAGCTTGCGCTCCACGTCGAGGCCGTGCGCGGCCGCGATGCGGCCGCCCGTCGTGCCGGTCCCGACCAGCCGGCAATGCGCGAGCGTCGCGCGGTATTCGCCCGCGAGCGCGACGATCTCGTCCTTCTTCGCGTCGTGCGCAATCAGTGCGATGCGGGGTGTGCTCATCTCCAGATCCTTCGTCGTTCAGGGTGTTGTCGTGGGTGATACGCAGGCGCCGCGCGCGTCAGAACGTGCCCGGGTACGCGCCGCCGTCGAGCAGCCAGTTCTGCCCGGTAATGTAGCCGGCGTGCGTGCTGCACAGGAACGCGCAGGCGGCGCCGAATTCGTCGCGCGTGCCGAGGCGGCCCGCCGGAATCTCCTTCACGCGTCGCGCACGCACTTCGTCGACGGTCGCGCCCTGCTCCTTCGCGCTGGCGGCGAGCGTCGTCGCGATGCGGTCGGTGTCGAACAGCCCCGGCAGCAGGTTGTTGACCGTTACGTTGTGCGCGGCGATCCGCCGCGCGAGCCCCGCGACGAACCCGGTCAGCCCCGAACGCGCGCCGTTCGACAGCGCGAGCACGTCGATCGGCGCCTTCACCGCCGAGCTCGTGATGTTGACGATCCGGCCGAAGCGGCGCGCGATCATCCCGTCGACGGTCGCGCGGATCAGCTCTATCGGGGTCAGCATGTTCGACTCGAGCGCGCGGATCCAGTCGTCGTGCGAGAAATCGCGGAAGTCGCCCGGCGGCGGGCCGCCCGCATTCGTCACGAGAATGTCCGGCTGCGGACACGCGGCGAGCGCGGCCGCGCGCCCGTCCGGCGTCGTGATGTCGCAGGCCACGGCGGTCACGGACACGCCCGACGCCTGGCGGATCGCGTCGGCCGTCGCCTCCAGCGTGTCGCGCGTGCGCGCGACGATCACGAGATTCACGCCCTCGGCGGCCAGCGCTTCCGCGCAGCCGCGCCCGAGGCCCTTGCTTGCCGCGCACACGAGCGCGGTCTTCCCTGCGATGCCGAGATCCATTTCCGATATCCGTGGTGGCTGCGCGCCGGACGCGGCCTCGCGAACGGGCGCCTGCGGCGCGCGGGTTGTCGATGAGACGTCGATAATATCCGGATCACGCGAGCCGTCTTGGTAAACTTGCGTCCATGCGCGCAGCCGGGCCCGCCGCCCGCCTGCCACCTTCGTTCCCCTTTTGCCCCTGGGCGCCCCCGTCATGAAACAGGACAGCCGTTTCCCGAATCTCTTCATCCTCGATCACCCGCTGATCCAGCACAAGCTGACCCACATGCGCGACAAGGACACGTCGACGCGCACGTTCCGCGAGCTCCTGCGCGAGATCACGCTGCTGATGGGCTACGAGATCACCCGCAACCTGCCGATCACGACCAAGCGGGTCGCAACCCCGCTGGTCGAGATCGACGCGCCGGTGATCGCCGGCAAGAAGCTCGCGATCGTGCCGGTTCTGCGCGCGGGCGTCGGGATGTCGGACGGCCTGCTCGACCTGGTGCCGTCGGCGCGCGTCGGCCACATCGGCGTGTACCGCGCGGACGACCACCGCCCGGTCGAGTACCTCGTGCGCCTGCCGGACCTCGAGGACCGGATCTTCATCCTGTGCGACCCGATGGTCGCGACCGGCTACTCGGCGGTGCATGCGGTCGACGTGCTGAAGCGCCGCAACGTGCCGGCCGCGAACATCATGTTCGTCGCACTCGTGGCCGCGCCGGAAGGCGTGCAGGTGTTCCAGGACGCGCATCCGGACGTGAAGCTGTACGTCGCGTCGCTCGATTCGCACCTGAACGAGCACGCGTACATCATTCCGGGCCTCGGCGACGCGGGCGACCGCCTGTTCGGCACCAAGAACTGAGGGGACGGCCATCCGGGCCGCGGCCGGCCGGGGCCGGGCGCGCCGGCGCCTGACCCCGGCCGTTCGGCCATGCGCGGCGGCCCCGAGCGGACGCCCGCCGCGTGATAAAATCACGCTCCACTCGACACGCGCGGCCCCGCGGCTTCATGCCCGCCCCAGCGGCCGCCGAATCAACGACACATTGGCTAAAACGCCCGCGCACGCGCCCGGGCGACGGAGAAACGTATGGCTGGTCACTCGAAATGGGCCAACATCAAGCATAAGAAGGCTGCAGCCGACGCGAAGCGCGGCAAGATCTGGACGCGCCTGATCAAGGAAATCCAGGTCGCGGCGCGCCTCGGCGGCGGCGACATCGGCTCGAACCCGCGCCTGCGTCTCGCGGTCGACAAGGCGGCCGACGCGAACATGCCGAAGGACAACGTCAAGCGCGCGATCGATCGCGGCGTCGGCGGCGCGGACGGCGCGAACTACGAGGAAATCCGCTACGAGGGCTACGGCATCGGCGGCGCGGCGATCATCGTCGACACGCTGACCGACAACCGCACCCGCACGGTCGCGGAAGTGCGCCACGCGTTCTCGAAGTTCGGCGGCAACATGGGCACCGACGGTTCGGTCGCGTTCATGTTCGATCACGTCGGCCAGTTCATGTTCGCGCCGGGCACGTCGGAAGACGCGCTGATGGACGCGGCGCTCGAAGCGGGCGCGAACGACGTCAACACGAACGACGACGGCTCGATCGAAGTGCTGTGCGACTGGCAGGAATTCACCAAGGTGAAGGACGCGCTCGAAGCCGGCGGCTTCAAGGCGGAACTCGCCGAAGTGACGATGAAGCCGCAGAACGAAGTCGAATTCACCGGCGACGATGCGGCGAAGATGCAGAAGCTCCTGGACGCGCTCGAGAATCTCGACGACGTGCAGGAGGTGTACACGAACGCCGTCGTCATCGAGGAATGAGATGCCTGCCGCCGTGCTTCATTCGCGGTGGCGGCCCGACCGATATCGCGGCCGGCGCGCCTGAGCGTGCCGGCCGCCCTGTTTTCTAGTCTGCGGGGAATCCCATGAAACTACTCGTCGTCGGTTCCGGCGGTCGCGAACACGCGCTCGCGTGGAAGCTCGCGCAGTCGCCGCGCGTCCAGATGGTCTACGTCGCGCCCGGCAATGGCGGCACGGCGCAGGACGAGCGCCTGAAGAATGTCGACATCACGTCGCTCGACGCGCTCGCCGACTTCGCGGAAAGCGAAGGCGTTGCGTTCACGCTCGTCGGCCCGGAAGCGCCGCTCGCGGCCGGCATCGTCAACCTGTTCCGCGCGCGCGGCCTGAAGGTCTTCGGCCCGACCCGCGAAGCGGCACAGCTCGAAAGCTCGAAGGATTTCGCGAAGGCGTTCATGAAGCGCCACGGGATCCCGACCGCCGACTACGAGACCTTCTCCGACGCGGCCGCCGCGCATGCGTACCTCGACGCGAAAGGCGCGCCGATCGTCGTGAAGGCCGACGGCCTCGCGGCCGGCAAGGGCGTCGTGGTCGCGATGACGCTGGAAGAAGCGCATGCGGCCGTCGACATGATGCTGTCGGGCAACAAGCTTGGAGACGCCGGCGCGCGCGTCGTGATCGAGGAATTCCTCGACGGCGAGGAAGCGAGCTTCATCGTGATGGTCGACGGCAAGCACGCGCTGGCGCTGGCTTCCAGCCAGGACCACAAGCGCCTGCTCGACGAAGACCGCGGCCCGAACACGGGCGGCATGGGCGCGTACTCGCCCGCGCCGATCGTCACGCCGCAGATGCACGCGCGCGTGATGCGCGAGATCATCATGCCGACCGTGCGCGGCATGGAGAAGGACGGCATCCGCTTCACGGGCTTCCTGTACGCGGGCCTGATGATCGACAAGGACGGCAACCCGCGCACGCTCGAGTTCAACTGCCGGATGGGCGACCCGGAAACGCAGCCGATCATGGCGCGCCTGAAGAGCGATTTCTCGAAGGTCGTCGAGCAGGCGATCGCGGGCACGCTCGACTCGGTCGAACTCGACTGGGATCGCCGCACCGCGCTCGGCGTCGTGCTGGCCGCGCACGGCTATCCGGACGCGCCGCGCAAGGGCGACCGCATCAACGGCATCCCGGCCGAGACCGCGCAGGCCGTCACGTTCCACGCGGGCACGACGCTCGACGGCGACAAGCTGACGACGTCGGGCGGCCGCGTGCTGTGCGTGGTCGGCCTCGCCGATTCGGTGCGCGAAGCGCAGCAGCATGCGTACGAAACGATCAACCAGATCAATTTCGAAGGCATGCAGTACCGCCGCGACATCGGCTACCGCGCGCTCAACCGCAAGAGCGCGTGACGTTGGCACCGGGCGCGCCGCCAGGCTGCGCGCCCGCTCCTCTGCCGGGGTTCGATAGAATGCCCGGCAGTTGCCTTTTTCATGCGCCCCGTTCCGAAGGGGCACCCAGTCCAGACATGACCGATTCGACCTACGACGTGGCGCGTGTGCGCGCGTACCTCCAAGGCCTGCAGGCACGCATCGCCGACGCGCTCGGCGCACTCGACGGCACGCCGCTCGCGACCGATACGTGGCAGCGCGGGCCGGACGAGCGCCTGCGCGGCGGCGGCTGCACGCGCATCCTCGAGGACGGCCAGGTGTTCGAGCGCGCGGGCATCGGCTTTTCCGACGTCGCGGGCGACGCGCTGCCGCCGTCGGCGAGCGCGGCGCGCCCGCAGCTCGCGGGCCGCGGCTTCGAGGCGCTCGGCGTGTCGCTGGTGCTGCACCCGCGCAACCCGTACTGCCCGACCGTGCACATGAACGTGCGGATGCTGATCGCCACCAAGCCCGGCGAAGATCCGGTGTTCTGGTTCGGCGGCGGCATGGATCTGACACCGATTTACGGCTTCGAGGACGACGCGCGGCACTTCCACCAGACCTGCAAGGACGCGCTCGATCCGTTCGGTGCCGAGCTGTACCCGCGCTTCAAGACGTGGTGCGACGAGTATTTCTTCCTCAAGCACCGCAACGAGGCACGCGGCATCGGCGGGATCTTCTTCGACGACTTCTCGGAGCCCGGCTTCGAACGTTCGTTCGAGATGATGCAGCGCGTCGGCGACGCTTTCCTCGACGCGTACCTGCCGATCGTCGAGCGCCGCCGCGACACGCCGTACGGCGAGCGCGAACGCGCGTTCCAGGCCTACCGCCGCGGCCGCTACGTCGAGTTCAACCTGGTGTTCGACCGTGGCACGCTGTTCGGCCTGCAAAGCGGCGGCCGGACCGAGTCGATCCTGATGTCGATGCCGCCGGTCGCGAACTGGCGCTACAACTGGCAGCCCGAGCCGGGTTCGCCGGAAGCGCGCCTGTATAGCGACTTCATCGTGCCGCGCGACTGGGTCTGAGCCCCGCACGCCACCGCAACGAAAAGGACGCGTTCTGGACACCACCACCCGCCCCACCCCGCTGCCGCGTCGTATCGGCTTGCTGGGCGGCACGTTCGACCCGATCCACGATGGCCATCTCGCGCTCGCGGGACGCTTCGCCGGCGTGCTCGGGCTGACCGAGCTCGTGCTGCTGCCCGCCGGGCAGCCGTACCAGAAGCGCGACGTGTCGGCCGCCGAGCATCGCCTGGCGATGACGCGCGCGGCCGCGCAGTCGCTCGCGCTGCCCGGCGTGACGGTCGGCGTCGCGACCGACGAGATCGAGCATGCGGGGCCGACTTACACGGTCGACACGCTCGCGCGCTGGCGCGAACGGGTCGGCCCGGACGCGTCGCTGTCGCTGCTGATCGGCGCGGACCAGCTCGTGCGCCTCGATACCTGGCACGACTGGCGGCGGCTGTTCGAGTACGCGCACATCTGCGTGTCGACCCGCCCGGGCTTCGATCTTGCCGCGGCGCCGCAGGCAGTCGCGCAGGAAGTCGCCGCGCGGCAGGCCGGCGCCGACGTGCTGATGGCAACGCCGGCCGGCCGGCTGCTGATCGACACGACGCTTGCGTTCGACATCGCCGCGACCGACATTCGCGCGCATCTGCGCGAATGCATCGCGCGCCGCGCGCAGGTGCCCGACGCATCGGCCGAGCACGTGCCGGCCGCCGTCTGGGCCTATATTCTTCAACATCGTCTCTACCATTCCTGATTCCATGGATATCCGCAAACTGCAGCGTGTGATCGTCGACGCCCTCGAAGACATCAAGGCGCAAGACATCAAGGTTTTCAACACGACCCACCTGACCGAGCTGTTCGACCGCGTGATCGTCGCGTCCGGCACGTCGAACCGCCAGACCAAGGCGCTTGCGTCGAGCGTGCGCGACAAGGTCAAGGAAGCCGGCGGCGACGTCGTCAGCTCCGAAGGCGAGGACACCGGCGAATGGGTGCTCGTCGACTGCGGCGACGCGGTCGTGCACATCCTGCAGCCCGCGCTGCGCCAGTACTACAACCTCGAGGAAATCTGGGGCGACAAGCCGGTGCGGATGAAGCTCGGCGGCGGCAAGGGCCCGAACGGCGCGGCCTCGGCCAGCGACGACGAGGAGGACGAGGAAGAAGCGCCGGCCGCCCGCCCGGCGCGCAAGACGCCCGCCCGCCGCCGCTAAGCCGTCCCGATGAAGCTGTTCATCCTCGCGGTCGGCCACAAGATGCCCGGCTGGATCGCATCGGGCTTCGACGAGTACACGAAGCGGATGCCGCCCGAGCTGCGCATCGAGTTGCGCGAGATCAAGCCCGAACTGCGTTCGGGCGGCCGCAGCGCCGAGAGCGTGATGGCCGCCGAGCGCCAGAAGATCGAGGCCGCGCTGCCGAAGGGCGCGCGGATCGTCGCGCTCGACGAGCGCGGCCGCGACTGGACCACGATGCAGCTCGCGCAGGCGCTGCCCGGCTGGCAGCAGGACGGCCGCGACGTCGCGTTCGTGATCGGCGGCGCCGACGGGCTCGATCCGGAGCTCAAGGGGCGCGCCGACCTGCTGCTGCGCATCTCCAGCATGACGCTGCCGCACGGGATGGTGCGGGTGCTGCTCGCCGAACAGCTTTACCGGGCGTGGAGCATCACGCAGAATCACCCCTATCACCGCGCATGACGCGTCGTCCTCGCGACGCGCGCGCCGCGCGCCCCACGAGATAACGACACCATGCCGTCCAGCATCGCCTCCGACCTTTTCCCGACCCTCTACCTCGCTTCGCAAAGCCCGCGCCGCCAGGAGCTGCTGCAGCAGATCGGCGTGCGCTTCGAATTGCTGCTGCCCCGCCCCGACGAGGACGCCGAAGCGCTCGAAGCCGAGCGCCCGGGCGAAACCGCCGACGACTACGTGCTGCGCGTGACCGTCGCGAAGGCCGAGGCCGCGCGTGCACGCCTCGCCGCGAGCGGCAAGCCCGCCGCGCCGCTGCTCGTCGCCGACACCACCGTGACGATCGACGGCGCCATCCTCGGCAAGCCCGCCGATCCCGCCGACGCGCTCGCGATGCTCACCCGCCTCGCGGGGCGCGAGCACGCGGTGCTGACCGCGGTCGCGGTGATCGACGCGTGCGGCGCGCTGCTGCCGCCCGCGCTGTCGCGCTCGTCGGTCCGCTTCGCCGCCGCGCCGCGCGACGCGTTCGCACGCTACGTGGAGACCGGCGAGCCGTTCGGCAAGGCCGGCGCGTACGCGATCCAGGGGCGCGCTGCCGAGTTCGTCGAACAAATCGCCGGTTCCCATTCAGGTATCATGGGTCTGCCCCTTTTTGAGACTGCCGCGCTGCTGCGTGCCGCGCGCGTCGACTTCTGAATCCCGCCATGAACGAAGAAATCCTGATCAACCTCACGCCGCAGGAAACGCGGGTCGCACTCGTCCAGCAAGGCTCGGTGCAGGAGCTTCACGTCGAGCGCACGCTGTCGCGCGGGCGGGTCGGCAACATCTACCTCGGCAAGGTCGTGCGCGTGCTGCCCGGCATGCAGTCGGCCTTCATCGACATCGGCCTCGAGCGCGCGGCGTTCCTGCACGTCGCGGACATCTGGCAGCCGCGTCTCGCCGGCGATCCGCAGGCGAACACGCCGCACCAGCCGATCGAGAAGACGGTGTTCGAGGGCCAGACGCTGATGGTGCAGGTGATCAAGGATCCGATCGGCACGAAGGGCGCGCGGCTGTCGACGCAGGTGAGCATCGCGGGCCGCACGCTCGTCTACCTGCCGCAGGAGCCGCACATCGGCATCTCGCAGAAGATCGAGAGCGAGGCCGAGCGCGAGGCGGTGCGCGCGCGCCTGACCGCGGTGATCCCGCCCGACGAGAAAGGCGGCTACATCGTGCGCACGATCGCCGAGGACGCGACCTCCGAGGAGCTGGCCGGCGACGTCACCTACCTGCGCAAGACCTGGGCGACGATCGTCGGGCAAGCGCAGCGGCTGCCGCCGACGAGCCTGCTGTACCAGGATCTCGACCTCGCGCAACGCGTGCTGCGCGATTTCGCGAACGACGACACGACGCGCATCCAGGTCGATTCGCGCGAGACCTACCAGCGCCTGTCCGAATTCGCGGGCGAGTTCACGCCGGCCGTGAGCCCGAAGCTGCACCACTACACCGGCGAGCGGCCGCTGTTCGACCTGTACAACATCGAGACGGAAATCCAGCGCGCGCTGTCGCGGCGGGTCGACCTGAAGTCGGGCGGCTACCTGATGATCGACCAGACCGAGGCGATGACGACGATCGACGTGAACACCGGCGGCTACGTCGGCGCGCGCAATTTCGACGACACGATCTTCAAGACCAATCTCGAGGCCGCGCATACGATCGCGCGGCAGCTGCGGCTGCGTAACCTCGGCGGGATCATCATCATCGACTTCATCGACATGGAGAACGCCGAGCATCGCGACGCGGTGCTGTCGGAGCTGAAGAAGGCGCTCTCGCGCGACCGCACGCGCGTGACCGTCAACGGCTTCTCGCAGCTCGGGCTCGTCGAGATGACCCGCAAGCGCACCCGCGAATCGCTCGCGCACGTGCTGTGCGAGCCATGCCCGACGTGCCAGGGCAAGGGCCAGGTGAAGACGTCGCGCACCGTCTGCTACGACATCCTGCGCGAGATCCTGCGCGAGTCGCGGCAGTTCAACCCGCGCGAGTTCCGCGTGATCGCCGCGCAGCAGGTGATCGACCTGTTCCTCGACGAGGAATCGCAGCATCTCGCGATGCTGATCGACTTCATCGGCAAGCCGGTGTCGCTGCAGGTCGAGTCGAACCTGAGCCAGGAGCAGTACGACATCGTGCTGATGTGACCGCATGCGCCCGCGCGCGGGTTGGTTACAATGCCGCGCTCGGGTTCGCACACTGATAACCGCGCCATGAAGCCCATCCTTGCCTCAACCCTTGCCGTCGCCGTTGCCGCCTTCAGCGCGCACGCGACGGCCGACACGCCGGCCGGCGGCGACACGTCTCCGCAACCGTGCGGGATCGCGTACGTGACCGGCATCGGCGGATCCGAAGCCAGCCTTCGCGAATATCTCGCAACCGGCGAAAAATACCGCTACCTGGTCGACCACCCGCTGAATTGCCGGGTCGCCGAGGACAACCGTACGTCAGGCTGCATCGGCGTCACGAGCCTGCGGCGCGAGCGGGTCAGCGTGTACGACGACAGCGGCGACGAAACGATCGTCGTCGTCGCGCGCGTGGAACTCGAGCGCGGCACGTATCCGGTCATCATCTCGGTGCCCCGCAAGGACGTGCAGTGCGTGAAGTAACGCGCCCGCACATGACGCAACCCGCGCGGCATCCAGGCGCGAACCCCGATTCCTGAACCTTTTCCATTTCGAACCATGAGCAAACAACACAACCGCCGCCAGCGCAAGAAACTCCACATCGGCGAGTTCCAGGAGCTGGCCTTCAACGCCACCGCGCACTATCGCACCGAACTGAGCGACCTCGAACGCGGCGAGCTGATCGACGCGTTCATCGACTTCGTCGAGGCGCACGGCCTGCTGACCGTCGCCTCCGCGGACGAAGGCATCGGCGCGTACGTGATCTCCGGCGCGCCGCGCGGCACGACGACCGAAGCCGACCGCGAGACGGTTCGCACATGGCTCGCGGCCCGGCCGGAACTGACCAACGTCGAAGTCAGCGACTTCTCGGACGCCTGGTACCCGGAAGCCTGAGTCGCCGCACCCGCGCGTCGCGGTTCGACGCGCGCCTGATCCTCCGGCCCGCCCGTCGCGCGGGCCGAACCCGCGCGGCTTGGCGATCCCGCAGCCGCGCCCCCCGCTCCTTCCCGCCTCTCCCTGCGAATGCCGCCCCTGCGCGCCAGCGCTGTCGCGTCGCGCCACGATCGCTCAATGAATCGGACGCCTACTTCAATTTAACGCAGACCGTCGCGTCGAGCACGCCGCTCGGCGCGCCGCTGACGAATCTCGTCACGACCGTCGGCAACGGCGTCGCGACCACCGGCACGACGATCACGAAGACCGGCAACAACCCGGTCACGACCGGCGCCGGCAACGTCGTGACGGCCACCGGCAACACGGTCGCGACCACGGGCACCGCGCTGCTCGGCGGCGGCGGCAGCCCGACGGCGAACCCGCTCGCGCCGGTGACGGGGCTCGTGTCGACCGCGACCGGCGCGCTGGGCGGCACCACCGGCGGCGGCAACCCGGCGGGCGCGCTCACGTCGGCGGTCGGCACGGTAACCGGCACGGTCTCGGGCGCGACCGGCGGCGCACCGGCCGCGGGCCTGACGGGCGGCTCGGGCGGCCCCGCCGCCAAGACCGGCGGCGGCCTGCTCGCGCCCGTCACGACCGCGCTCGGCGGATTGGTGAAGTAACGGCAGCGGGCCGCCGGGGGTCGGACGCCACGGTGTCCGGGTCCGGGTGGCCCCCTGCCCTCCGCGCTCCGCCTGCCGTCGAAAGCCGGGGTTCCAGCGGCGCTCGCCGGTCGCGCTGCTTGCCGCTCGCGACGCGCCGGCCGCCCGCCCCCGCGACCCTTTGCCACACGCCATTTCCCGTCGCCGACGTGCGCTGCCCGCCCGCGTTCGTCGGCCATCCCCGCGAGACACGTTAAACTCTCCCCTCGCGTGGTGCGCCGCCCGCACCCGCCATCCATCGCCAGCCGCGTGCCGCCTGGCCCGCCCCGACCCATGGAGTGAGTTTCAATGAGCGGCGGTATTCCGCTTTCCGTGTCCCGCAAGTCATTCCCGTCCACGACGGTCCTGCCGATCCTCGCCGCCACGCTGCTGTCCGGCTGCGGACTGCTGCCGGTCCAGAACCCGCCCGCGCCGATCAGCGAAGCGCTCGTCGAGCCGGTCGAGGAAACCGCCGGCGAACCGCTGACGATGCCGCCGGTGCCCGCGCCGCTCCAGCCGGAGTCGGAAGCGCCGAAGAAGCCGCATCGCGAAGTCGCGCGACCGAAGCCCGCGCCGCGCCCGGAAACGCCGCCGCCCGCGGCGCCCGCGCCGCCGCCGCTGGTCGCGACACGCACGCTCGACCGCACCCGGATCCACGCGCTGCTCGACAGCGAGGTGGCGCGGCGCAACGGCAAGGTGATCGGCCATGCGGTCGACATGGTGACCGACGCGAGCGGCAAGCCGCGGGAGATGATCGTCAACCTGCAGGGCTTCATGGGCGTCGGCGACCGCAAGGTCAGCTTCCCGTGGGCCGTGTTCCGCTTCACGCCGGGCGGCAAGCAGGAGCCGATCGTGCTCGACGTGCCGTCGGGCGAACTGCCGCCCGGCGCGCGCCCGAAAGCGGTGCCGCTGTCCGGTTCGCCGGCCGCGGCGCCGGCGGCGCGCCTGCCCGTGCTCGACAGCGACGTCGAACGGCCGAACGGCACGAAGATCGGCCGCGTCGTCGACGTGCTGATCGACCGCGACGCGCAGCCGCAGGCGGTCGTGCTCGACCTCGGCGGGTTCGTCAACATGGATCGCCGCTCGATCGCCGCGAACTGGGCCGCGCTGCGCTTCGTCACGCGCGACAAGGCGCTGCGTCCGCAGCTCGACCTGACCGACGCGCAGATCAAGGCGTCGCCGCCCTACGCGGCCGACAAGCCGATCGTCGCGGTCTCGCCGCCGGCCGCCGCCGTGCCGGCCTCGTCAGCGAGTGCCACGCGATGACGATCCACCAAACCGTCAGCGCGCGCAGCCTGCGCTCTCTCGACTGGCTCAACTTCTTCGTGGCAAACGTTCAAACCGGCTTCGGCCCGTTCATCGCGTCGTACCTCGCGTCGCACAAGTGGACGCAGGGCGAGATCGGCCTGGTGCTGTCGATCGGCACGATCAGCGCGATGGTGAGCCAGGTGCCCGGCGGCGCGGCCGTCGACGCGCTGAAGAACAAGAAAGGCGCGG
Organism: Burkholderia sp. SRS-46; assembly: GCF_004343775.1. Lineage (GTDB taxonomy): Bacteria > Pseudomonadota > Gammaproteobacteria > Burkholderiales > Burkholderiaceae > Burkholderia. Next base: position 578,062 of record NZ_PTXL01000008.1, read on the forward strand.
CCGCGTGGGCGATCGCGGCGATCATCCTGTCCGCGGTGCTGCTCGCGTCGAGCCCGACGATCGTCCCGGTGATCGCGGCCGAGGTGTTCCACGGCTTCGCGAGCTGCATGCTGGTGCCGGCGATGGCGGCGATCTCGTTCTCGCTCGTCGGCCGCGCGGATCTCGGCGACCGGCTCGGCCGCAACGCGCGCTGGGCGTCGATCGGCAGCGCGGTCGCGGCGGGGCTGATGGGCCTCACCGGCGAATATTTCTCCGCGCGCGCGGTGTTCTGGCTGACGGCCGCGCTCGCGCTGCCGGCGCTGTTCGCGCTCGCGATGATCCAGCCGACCCATACGGTGATCCCGCATGTCGGCGCCAAACGCGACGACGAAGGCGGCGAGCGCGAAACGCTGCTCGAGCTGCTGCGCGACCGGCGCATGCTGATCTTCGCCGCGTGCGTGGTGCTGTTCCACCTGTCGAACGCGGCGATGCTCAACCTGGCCGCCGGCGAAGTGACGGCCGGCATGGGCGAGAACGTGCAGCTCGTGATCGCCGCGTGCATCATCGTGCCGCAGGCGATCGTCGCGATGCTGTCGCCGTGGGTCGGCCGTTCCGCCCAGCGCTGGGGCCGCCGCCCGATCCTGCTGCTCGGCTTCTCGGCGCTGCCGGTGCGCGCGCTGCTGTTCGCCGGCGTGAGCAGTCCGTACCTGCTCGTGCCGGTGCAGATGCTCGACGGCATCAGCGCCGCGGTGTTCGGCGTGATGCTGCCGCTGATCGCCGCGGACGTCGCGGGCGGCAAGGGCCGCTACAACCTGTGCATCGGGCTGTTCGGCCTGGCGGCCGGGATCGGCGCGACCTTCAGCACGGCCGTGGCCGGCTACATCGCCGACCATTTCGGCAATGCGGTCAGCTTCTTCGGGCTCGCCGCGGCCGGTGCGCTCGCGGTGCTGCTCGTGTGGCTCGCGATGCCGGAAACGCGCGTCGACAACGGCGACGATCCGGCCGAGGCGCCCGCCGCCGCATCGCCCGAGCAGGCGCGCTGACCCGGCCGCGCCCCCTCACCCGTTTCATGGCGGCAACACGATGAATACGCTCAGGACCCTCGACGAAACCCGGCAGCAGATCCAGCAGTCGATCTTCGACCTGTTCAAGGGGCTGTCGCTGCGCGAGCGGCTCGCGCAAGGCGGGCTAATGGCGCTGCAGGCCGTCTGCGGCGCATGCCTTGCGTACGGCATCGGCCGCGCGCTGCATACCGAGCAGGCCGTCTGGGCCGCGATCACCGCGATCGCGGTCACCCAGCACAACTACTCCGACACGATGTCGCTGTCGCGCGACCAGTTCGTCGGTGCGATGGTCGGCGGCGTGCTCGGCTTCGCAGGCGCCGCGCTCGGCGGCGGCCACCTGATCGCCTATGCGCTCGCCGTCGCGATCGTGATCGTCTGCTGCTGGTGCCTGAACGTCGGCAGCGCGGCTCGGCTCGGCGGCGTCACCGCGACGATCGTGATGCTGTTTCCGGGCAGCGGCCCGCTGTGGGACATTCCGCTCGTGCGGCTCGGCGAAGTGACGCTCGGCACGGTATGCGCGCTGGTGGTGAGCTGGGGGATGTCGCGGATCGAGCGGCGCTGGTTCGGGCGCGGGTAACAGCGCCCGGGCGCCGTGCGCCGGTCCGGCGCGGCGGGCCCGCGCCGGATGGGTGACGTTTTTGCTACGGCCTTGCCGCGGTTGCGCTTACGGCCCGATCCGCAGCACGATGCCGGTCGGGATCGCGACGAGCAGGTAGTCGCTGCCGATGCCGACCCAGTGATAGCCGCGCGGCGGCGGCGCCAGGTGATACGCGCGCCAGTCGTCGACCACGTACTGGCGGTCGCGGAATTCGTCGGGCAGCCGGTCGCCCTTGTGCCACTCGCGGCGCGGCTCGTCGGCCCAGCGCGGCGGCGCGTCTTCGGCGCGATCGTGCCCTTTGCGCATGCCGTGCTTGTCGTGGCCGTACGCATGGCCGCGGCCATGATCGTGCCCCTGGTCGTCCTGTTGCGCGCTCGCGAGCGTCGGCGCCGCCAGTACGGCCGCCACGAGCAGAGAAGCGAGAATCGGGTGCTGTCTTGCCATCGTCCACCTCCCGTCGAGCCGCCGGCGCCGGGATGACGCCGCGGCCGCACAAGGCTAGCACACCTCGCGGGGGCCGCCCGCCGGGCGGCTTCGCGCGCGGAGCAGCGGGTATACTCTCGCTCACCTTTGATCCGTACGATTTTTCATGGCTGAACCTACGCTGGGCGTCGCCGTCATCGCCCACAACGCGGCCCGCCGGCTCGCGCAATGCCTGGACGCGCTCGCCTTCGCGGACGACATCGTCGTCGTCGACGGCGGCAGCACCGACGACACCGTCGAGATCGCCCGCGCGCACGGCGCACGCGTGATCGTCGCCGCCGACTGGCCGGGCTTCGGGCCGCAGAAGAATCGCGCGCTCGCGGCGCTGTCGACCGACTGGGTGCTGTCGATCGACACCGACGAAGTCGTGTCGGACGAACTCGCCGCGTCGATCCGCGCGTCGATCCGCGCACCGCAGGCCGACGTCTACGCGGTCGATCGCCTGTCGGCGTTCTGCGGCCAATGGGTGCATCACAGCGGCTGGTATCCGGACTGGATTCCGCGCCTGTTCCGGCGCGACGCCGCCCGCTTCTCGGACGACCTCGTCCACGAACGGCTGGTGTTCGACAGCCGCGCCGCGCGGCTCGACGGCAAGCTGCGCCATTATTCGTACGACGACATCGAAGCGGTGCTGCGCAAGCTCGACGCGTATTCGAGCGCCGGCGCGCGGCAACGCCGCGCGGCCGGCGAGCGCGCGACGGTCGGCAAGGCCATCCGGCGGGGGCTGTGGGCGTTCGTGCGGACCTACGTGCTGCGGCGCGGGTTCCTCGACGGGCGCGCGGGACTGATGATCGCGGTGTTCAACGCGGAGACGGTCTACTACCGCTTCCTGAAGCTCGCGCACGACGACGCGCCCGCGTCGGGCCGCTAGACGGCCACTGCGGCCACCGCAGCCGGTGGCGCGGCGGTGGCGTACCGGGTCACGTACCTTATTACGTGCCGCCGCGCGGCAGCGCCGACACGTCGATGACCGATCCGCGCGGCGCCTCGACGGCCGGGCGGCCTTCGACGAGCGCCGTCGCGACGGCGATCACGCGCTGCGCGGGGAGTTCCGTCAGGCAGCGGCTCCAGCTTTCGAGATGGCGGTCGCAGCCTTCGAGCTTGCAGGGCACGCAATCGCCATCGCCCTGCATCAGGTAGACGTTGCCGCGCTGCGCCGAGCCGCGCAGCGGCCACGGTTCGTCGTGCGCGGGCCAGTTGGCGGGCCACGGCCCCCAGCGGACCGGGTTGGAGGGCCCGAACAGCGCGAGTGTCGGCGTGCCGCACGCGGCGGCGACATGGGTCGCGCCGGTGTCCGGCCCCACGAACAGCCGCGCGCGGCGAATCAACTCCGCGGTCTCGCCGAACGTCAGGCGTCCGACGAAATTCGCGACCGGCTCGCCGGCCGCCGCCACGATCCGCTGCGCATACTCGACCTCCGCGGCGCCCGGCCCGCCGCTCAGCGCGACGTCGAAGCCGCTCGCGCGCGCCCAGCGGATCAGTTCGACCCAGCCGTCCTCGCGCCATTGCTTGTAGCGGAACATCGGGGATGGATGCAGCACGACGTGCGGCCGCGTGCGCGACAGCGCGGATGGCCCGTACAGCAGCGCGTCGAAGCGCGCGATGCGCGCCGGATCGGTGCCGATGCCGGGTGCGACCACTTCCGCGCACGGCGGCACGCCGAGCGCTTCGGCAATCGCGAGACTGCTCGTCACCGTATGGACGTCGCCGTGCCGGTTGAGCGCGATGCCGTCCAGCATGAAACGCGTCAGCCGCGTGATCCGCTCCGGATCGACGAGCCCGACGCGGCGGCGCCCGCCGAACCACGTGTAGAAACGGGCGCGATCCGAACTGGTCGCCGCGCATGCGAGGTCGTAGCGGCGCCACAGGCGGGCCGCGTCGGCGAACCGCTCGCGCGGCTTCGCGCGCTGCGCGACGACGATCACGCGACGGATGTCCGGATTGTGCTCGAGCACGCCCTCCGTGCCGCGAAACACGACCATGTCGATCTGCGCGTCGGGCCACCGCCGCTTCAGCGAGCGGACCAGCGGCGTCGTCAGCAGCACGTCGCCGATTCTGCGGGTGCAGGCGACGAGGATGCTGCGCGGCGGCGTATCGAACGTAAGGGAAGCGGTCACGGCGGGTATCGGCTGGGGGGAGCGGGCCATTTTAGCGAAATCGCGTTACGCGAACCATGCGGCCGGCTCAGCGCGCGGCCGCGAGCAGGCCGTCGGCGAGCGCGGCGAATCGCCGGTTCGCGGCCGGCACGTCGAAGGTCGCGATCCGCGCCGCCGCGTTGGGCGCGAGCGCCGCGCGCACCGACGCATCGGTCACGAGGCGCTCCAGCGCGGCCGACATCGCGTCGACGTCGCCGACCGGCACGAGCAGGCCCGCACGGCCGCCGTCGAGCATGTCGCGCGGCCCGGTCGGGCAATCGGTCGCGAGCACCGGCGTGCCGAGCGCCATCGATTCGCCGAGCACCATCGGCGCGCCTTCGTAGCGACTGCTGAGCACGAGCGCCTCGGCCACGCGAATGTACGGAAACGGGTTCGCGCAGTAGCCGATGAAGTGCACGGCATTGCGAATGCCCAGCTCCGCCGCGAGCTGCTCGAGCATTGCACGGTCCGGGCCGTCGCCGAGCAGCACGAGATCCGCGGCGTCCGGCCGGCGCGCGCGCCATTGCGCATACGCGCGCAGCAGGGTGCCATGGTCCTTCTGCCCTTCGTCGAGCCGCGCAACCGACACGACGAACCGCTCGGCCGGCCGCTCGAACGGCGCCGTCGCGCGCCGGCGGATCGTGTCGACGTCGATCACGTTCGGCAGATCGACGATCCGCACGCCCGAGCCGTCGAACATTTTTGCGGCCTCGCGGTGCATCGCCGGCGTCAGCATCGCGATCGCCGTATAGCGCGCGTACTGGCGCGTACGCCGCGCCATGTACGCTTCGCCCTTGTGGCCGAAGCGCGCGACGAAGCTGTAGTGGCTGATGCCGAGCCACGGCATCGCGCCGCGCCCGGCGATGCGACGCAGCGAGAAATCGAAGTCGCAGACGAGGTCGTAGCCGGCGGCGACCTGCAGGAAGCGCCGCGCGACGAGCGGGCGGATCGCCGCATGCGTCGTCAGCTTGTGCAGCAGCTTCTCGCCGAACCGCAGCCGGCGGCGGCGCTCGAGCTGGTGCAGCGCATGCGACCAGCGCGCGGTCGCGAGCACGTGAACCGGCACGTCGGCCGGGATCGCGCCGCTGCGCCGCAACGCGTCCAGATCGTCGGTCGGAAACGCAACCGACAGCGCGGGCGCGATCACGCGCCGATCGAGCGCGTTCAGCCACGCGACCAGCGCGGTTTCGGTGCCGCCGCGGCCGAAGTCGTCGATATGGAACAGCACGCGCAGCGGCTTGCCGTTGGCAGTTTGCGCAGCCGCAGCGGCGCGCGTCAGGACGTCGTTCATGTCAGTTCGCCTTCCATTGCGCGCGGAGCACACCGGCGTAGCGTTCGCCGCAGCCCAGCACCAGCCCCGCGAACGACCAGAACGCGAGCATCGTCGTCCGCCACATGAAATCGTCCACCACGTTCTTGGTGATCATGCCGACCACGAGCGCGACGCCGCCGGCGGCAATCCACGGATTGCTGCGCCGCAGCCGCAAGAACGCGATCGCGAGCGACAGCAGCAGCCAGGCATGCAGGAACAGGCCGATCCAGCCAGTCTGCAGCCAGGTGTTGAGAAAGAGATTGTGCGCGTGCGTGCGCGCCTGCGGCTCGACCTCCAGCAGTGCCTGCGGCATCGCGCTGCCGTACACCATCCCCGGCAGCGGCTTGCCGAAGCCGATGCCCGTCCATTGGTGCGGGCTTCCCTGGCCGCCGTAAAACTTCCACAGCTTCGGCCGGGTGTCCGACGACAGCGTGTCGCCGAGCGCGGTCAGGCCAGGCGGCACGTAGATCGGGATGCCGGCGACCGAGACGTCGCGCGAGCTGGCGAGGGCCGGCGGCGGCGCGCCGTGATAGCGCAGCCGCGCGCTCAGCTCGAGCGTGCCGAGCGCGCCGGCGCCGAGCACGACCACCGCCAGCGCCGCCAGCAGCAGATGGCGGCGATACAGCGGGTACAGCCCGATCAGCAGCGTGGTCGCCGCGGCCGGCCAGAAGAAGCGGTTGAGGGTGCCCAAGCCGACCAGCACGCACAGCACGAGCCCTGCCCCGCCGACCCAGCGCCAGTTGCGCTGCGGCATCAGGAACGCGCAGAACAGCGCCATCGCGAACACCATCAGCGTGCTGGTGTGGCCGACCCGCGCATAGAAGCGGATCGGGAACGTCTCCGGCGTCGGCGGCTGCAGCCGGCCCCAGTAGATCACGCTGATCACGGCCAGCAGCATGCACGCGAACCACACCGTCAGCGCGACGCGCGCCGGGCGCTCGACGCGCGTGCCGAACAGCCAGAAGCCCCAGAACGTCAGCAGCGGATACAGGACCTCGTCGAGCCATGCATGCAGGCTGACGCCCGGGAACGCCGACCAGCGCACCGACGCGAGCGTCCACGCCGCCCATCCGACGATCGGGACGAACAGCGGCCAGCGGAACGGCGCCGGCCGCCCGGACGAGAAGGCGGCCGCCGCGAGTGCGATGGCGACGAGCACCAGGCCGCTGTTCACGAACCCCATCACGTGTCCGAACATCACCACGAACATCAGGATCGGGCAGGCGATCCACAGGAGGCGCTCGATACGCGCCGGGGTAACAGTCATCGAACTTGCACCAGTACTTGTTGAAATGCTTCACGCACCGCGTCCACCGTCAGCGCGCTCATGCATGCCGCGTTGTCGTCGTGCCAGGCGACGCAGGTCGTCGCGTTCCGGTCGCAGCGCCGCATCCACTGGACGTGGCGCTGGAAAATGTAGGGCTGGTCGCGGCACGGCATGTCGGCGATCGTCACCGCGATGAACGGGACGTCGCGCCAGTAGCGGCCGGCGCCGTGCACGACCGCGCTGCCGGGGCCGAACAGCGCGACGGTCGGCACGCCGATGAGCCGCGCGAGATGCGCGACGCCCGTGTCGGGGCAAACGACCGCCCGCGCGCCCGCATACAGGTGCCACAGATCCGCGAGGCCGAGCTGGCCTGCGAAGTTCGGCTGTCCGGCGCCCGGCCCGATCGCCTCGATCAGCTCGACCTCGCCCTTGCTGCCGCTCCATACCGGCAGATAGCCGGCTGCCTCGACGTCGGCCGCGAGCGCGCGCCAGCGCTCGAGCGGCCAGCGCTTGACCGCCGTGCTCGCGCCGGGATGCAGCACGACATACGGCCGCTCGCGCAGCGATGCGGGCAGCGCGGCAACGGCGGGCGGCGCCGGCCAGTCGGCCGGCCGATAAATTCGCGGCGGCGGGCCGTCGACCAGATCCGCGATCAGGTCGCACCACGCGGTCGGCACGTCGGGATACGCGCGCGCCTCGTCGACGGGCCAGTTCTTCCATGCGGGCGCATCGCCCCCATGCGCGACGATCCATCGGCAGCCGGCGCCGAGAGCAAGCCAGCTGTGGCGATTGTCCGCCGCAACGATGCCGAGGTCGTACGGCCCCGACGCCAGCAGTCGCCGCACCGAGGCGGGGTCGCGGGGATCGAACGCGAACGCTTGCACACCGAACGGCTCGCGCGCGAACAGCGGCGCGATGGCCTTCGGGCAGGCGAGCACGATCCGGGCGGCCGGATATTGCTCGCGCAATTTCGCGAGCAGCGGCGTCAGCAGCAGCGTGTCGCCGAGCAGCAGGTGGTGTGCGATGAGAATGCTAGCGGGCCGTTGCGGCTTGCGCCGCAGCGGCTTCAACAGCATTCTCGGCAGAGCCCGCGCAAAGATGTGGATACGTCCTGGAAAACGGCTCATCGGTTCAACGGCGGACAGTCTCGACGCGGGGATTCGCCGTGCGCATCGGCCCAACGAGCGGCCACGTCGTCATGCGAACTCTCCATATGATCGTAGTAATTGAGCGGGGATGAGCGTGCGCGCAGCGCCGCGCGGCCCGTTCCGCGCGCCCGGAGGCGCATCGCGCAACCGGCCGTCGCCTGACACTGGCCGACGGGTCACGAGCCGGCAGAGTATACCATCGCGCCTCCCCCGCTCCGGGGCCGAAAGCGCGCCGTCCGGCCTGGCCCGGCGGCGCCATTCGGCCGCTAGGCCGGCATGCGCGCGTGGACCTCGCGGGCGAGCGCCAGCAACTGCTCGACATGGTGGCCGACGCCCGGATCGTAGCCCACGGCGCCTTGCGCGACGGCCGCGCGGTCGCCGCCGCCCCCGCTCGCCCGCGAACGGGCAACCGCGGCCGCGATGGCCGCGCGCAGCGACGCGACATCGTTCGCGGTAAACGCGAGCTTCGCGTGATCCGCGATCGCGTCATAACAGCCGAGCGTCGTCGGCAGGATCACCGGCGTGCCGCACATCACGGATTCGATCCCGACGAGCCCGAACGGCTCGTACTTCGACGCCAGGATCGTGTAGTCGGCGGCACGGTAGCCGTCCTCGATGTCCTTCACATAGCCGACGTAGCGCAGTTGCGACGACGTCCGCTCCGGCGGCCGGCCGGCGACCGCCACCACCACCGACGCATCGACGCCTTCGCGCAGCGCCGCCTCGATCAGCGGCAGGCCCTTGCGCGCGTGGCTGCTCGACGGGAACAGCAGCACGATGTCGCGCTCGCCGAAGCCGAAGCGGCGGCGCAGCGCCGCGCGCGCCGCGTCGTCGACCGTCGAGAAGCGCTGCGCGTCGACCGGCGGGTACAGCATGCGGATCTTCGCGTCGTCGACCGCGTACAGCGTACGCAACTCGTCGCGCATCATCGGCGAATGCGCGACGACGTAGCGCGCCGCCGCGTATTGCCGGCTCTCCAGTGCGATCTGCCGCCGGTCGAAGAACGTCGGCGTGCGGCCGATCGCGCGCAGGAAGCCGCGGTGCGTGCCGCCGCAGATCGCGATGTCGGAGCAATCGACGCGATTGCAGCCGATCAGCACGTCGACACCCGCCGCGCGGCGCGCGGCACGCAACCGCCACGCGAACCAGCCGTCGCGCAGTTTCCCGGGGAGAAACGACACGTCGATGCGGTGCGGCTCGACGAGCCGCGCCTCCGGAATCGACGTATCGATCTTGCGTGCGAAAAACGCGGGCGTGATGCCCGCATCCGCGATGCCGCGCGCGAGGTCGATCGCATAGCGCTCGAGGCCGCCGCCATGCTTCAGCGCGTTTCCAGACAGGCCGATCTTCATCATCGTGCGCGGGCCCTCGAATCAACCGGACGCCGCATGCTCAACCGGCCTCCTGCTGGAACTGGATCCGGTGCAGGTGCGCATACAGGCCGTCGCGGTCGAGCAGTGCCGCGTGGCTGCCGCTCTCGACGATGCGGCCGCCGTCCATGACGAGGATCCGGTCCGCGCGCTCGATCGTCGACAGGCGGTGCGCGATCACGAGCGTGGTGCGCCCCTTCATCAGGGTCTCGAGCGCGGCCTGGACGTGGCGCTCGGATTCCGAATCGAGCGCCGACGTGGCCTCGTCGAGAATCAGGATCGGCGCGTCCTTGTAGATCGCCCGCGCGATCGCGAGGCGTTGCCGCTGGCCGCCCGACAGGCGCATGCCGTTGTCGCCGACCAGCGTGTCGAGACCTTCCGGCATCGCCTCGACCGTGCTCAGCAGGTTGGCCGCGCGCAATGCGGCGACCACCCGCTCGCGATCCGGCGTCTCGCCGTACGCCACGTTGCTCGCGATCGTGTCGTTGAACAGCACGACGTCCTGGCTCACCATCGCGATCTGGCTGCGCAGGTCGTGCAGCCGGTATTCCGGCAGCGCGACGCCGTCGACCAGGATGCTGCCGCTCGTCGGATCGAAGAAGCGCGGCAGCAGGTTGACGAGCGTGGTCTTGCCGCTGCCCGACGGCCCGGCCAGCGCGATCATCTCGCCCGGCGCGACGTCGAACGTCACGCGATCGAGCGTCGGCTTGCCGGACGACGTCCCGTACGCGAACGACACGTCGCGGAACTCGATCCGGCCGGTCGCGCGGGCGAGCGGCTTGCCGCCGCCTTCCGGCTCGCGCGGCTCGTCGATCAGGCCGAAGATCAGCTCGGCGGCCGTCATGCCTCGCTGCAGCGGCTGGTTGACGTCCATCAGGTGCTTGAGCGGCGAGATGATCAGCAGCATCGCGGTGACGAACGCGACGAAGCCGCCGACCGTGGTCTGGTCGTTCGCGGACTGCACGACGGCGATCGTCAGCACGACCGCGAGCGCGATCGACGCGAGGAACTGCGTGATCGGCTGCGCGAGGCCGCCGGACACGATCATCCGCATCGAATAGCCGCGCAGGCGCCGGCTCAGCGTGTTGAAGCGGTCGATCTCGTATCGCTCGCCGTTGTGGATCTTCACGACCTTGTAGCCGCCGACCGTCTCCTCGACGATGTACGCGAGCTGGTTCGTGAGCGTCTGGTGCTCGCGGTTCAGGCGGCGCAGCCGGCGATTGATCTTGCCGACGACCCAGCCGATGCACGGCAGCAGCACCGCGACAATCAGCGTCAGGCGCCAGTTCAGGTAGAACAGGTAGCCGAGCAGGAACAGGACCGTCAGCGAATCGCGCACGAGCGTGATCATCACGCCCATCAGCACGTTGAGCACCTGGTTGACTTCGAACACGATCGCGTTGATCACCGTGCTCGCGGTCTCGCGCTGGAAGAACGACACGCCGGTGTGGATCATTCGCTCGAACATCTCGATGCGCAGCTGGAGCAGGATCCGGTTCGACACGTATTGCAGCAGGTAGCCGGACGCATACTGCGCGAGCGCCCGCACGAGCGCGAGGCCGACGACCGCGAGCGGCACGTACAGCTTCGCGCTCACGTCGCCCTTCGCGCCGAAGCCGCGATCGAGCAGCGGCTTCAGCAGCGCCGGGATCCCCGCTTCGGTGCCGGCGACGACGGCCATCGCCAGCACGCCTGCCAGCAGCACCCACAGGAGCGGCTTCACGTAGGGCCACAGACGGCGCGCGACGACCACGGGCGACGACGCGTCCTGTCCGCCTATGGGTTTGCTTAGAGTAGGCTTGACGCTCAAGATGTCCTCAAACGGATACGGATCCGGATTTCAGTAAACGATTTCGACCGCGCCGCTCGCGAACGCGGCACGCAGTTCGGCGAGCAGGGTGTCGCTCGGCTTCACGCGCCACGCATCGCCGAGACGCATCTCGCCTTGTGCGCGCGCATTGCTGTAGTGGATCTGCACCGCGAGACCGTTCGGCAGCGGCGGCGCAGGCCGGCGGCCGCCGTCGCGCCCGCCGCCGCGCGGCGCGGGCGCCTCGGCGACGCTCGCCGAGGCCGGATCGTCCTTCGACACGTGCGGCTCGAGCACGCGGCGCAGCGCGGCGGCATCGGCATCGCCGTTCATCGTCAGCCGCACGGCCTGCGCATAGCGGCTGCGCGCGCGCTCGAGATCCATCACGGTATCGGCCGTGAAGCGGATCCCGCCCGTGAACGCATCGTTGCGCGCCTGCCCCTGCACGATCAGCAGCTCGTCTTCCTTGAACAGCGCCTTGTTGGCCTCGAACTGCTCGTTGAAGATCGTGATCTCGCACTGGCCCGTGCCGTCGTCGAGCAGCGCGATCAGCATCTTGCCGCGCTGGGTCATCTGCGTGCGCAGCGACGCGATGACGCCCGCGACGAGCTTGTCGCGCCCTTCCTTCAGTTCGCCGACCTTCTGCCGCGCGAAGCGGCGCACCTCGTCGCGATACGCGTCGAACAGGTGGCCCGACAAGTAGAAGCCGAGCGCGCCCTTCTCTTCCTGCAGGCGGCGCTTGTCGTCCCACGCCGGCTCGTCGACGAGCGCATGCGCGTGCGGCGACTCGGCGCCCATGTCGAACAGGCCGGCCTGCATCGCGTTCGCCTCGGCCTGGTCGGCCGCTTCCATCGCGAGCGGCACCGACGCGAGCAGCTGCGCGCGGTTCGCGGTCAGCGAATCGAACGCGCCGGCGCGGATCAGCGCCTCGATCGTGCGGCGGTTCACCATCCGCCGGTCGATCCGCTCGCAGAAGTCGAACAGGTCGGTGAACGGCTTCTCCTCGCGCGCGCGCAGGATTTCCTCGATCGCGTTCTGGCCGCTGCCCTTCACCGCGCCGAGCCCGTAGCGGATCGTGCGCGAGCGCTTGCCGTCCGCTTCGGCCACCGGCTCGAAGCGATAGTGCGACTGGTTGATGTCCGGCGGCAGCACGACGAGGTTGTTCACGACGCAGTCGTCGAACAGGATCTTCACCTTGTCGGTGTCGTCCATCGCGAGCGTCATGTTGGCCGCCATGAATTCGGCGGGATGGTGCGCCTTCAGCCACGCGGTGTAGTACGCGAGCAGCGCATAGGCGGCCGCGTGCGACTTGTTGAAGCCGTAGCCCGCGAACTTCTCCATCAGGTCGAAGATCTCGTCGGACTTCTCGCGCGTGAGACCGTTCGTCGCCGCACCCTCGGCGAAGATCTCGCGGTGCTTGGCCATCTCCTCGGGCTTCTTCTTGCCCATCGCGCGGCGCAGCAAGTCCGCGCCGCCGAGCGAGTAGCCGCCGATGATCTGCGCCATCTGCATCACCTGCTCCTGATAGACCATGATGCCGTAGGTCTCTTTCAGGACGGGTTCGACGCGCGGATCCGGATATTCGACCTTCTCGCGGCCGTGCTTGCGCGCGCAGAAGCTCGGGATCAGGTCCATCGGGCCCGGACGGTACAACGACACGAGCGCGATGATGTCCTCGAAGCGGTCCGGCTGCGCATCCTTCAGCATGCCCTGCATGCCGCGGCTTTCCAGCTGGAACACGGCTACCGTGTTGGCCTTCTTGAGGATCTGGAACGACGTGGCGTCGTCGAGCGGCACCTGCGCGAGCGACCAGTCGGCCTTCGACGGATCGAGGCGGCGGATGTAGCGCTCGGCCCAGTCGAGGATCGTCAGCGTGGTCAGGCCCAGAAAGTCGAACTTCACGAGGCCGACCGCTTCGACGTCGTCCTTGTCGTACTGGCTGACGACGCCGCCGTCGTCGCCCTGCGTGTAGAGCGGGCAGAAATCGGTCAGCTTGCCGGGCGCGATCAGCACGCCGCCCGCGTGCATCCCGACGTTGCGCGTGAGGCCCTCGACGCGCTGCGCGAGGTCGAGCAGCTGGTGGACCTCGTCCTCGTGGTCGTAGCGCTCCTGGAGCTGCGGCTCCTCCTTCATCGCGTCGGCGATCGTCACGTGCTTGCCCGGCTTGAACGGGATCAGCTTCGCGACGCCGTCGGTGAACATGTAGCCGAGGTCGAGCACGCGGCCGATGTCGCGCACGGCCGCCTTCGCGGCCATCGTGCCGAAGGTGGCGATCTGCGACACCGCGTCCGCGCCGTACTTCTCCTTCACGTACTGGATCACGCGATCGCGGCCGTGCTGGCAGAAGTCGATGTCGAAGTCGGGCATCGACACGCGCTCCGGGTTCAGGAAGCGCTCGAACAGCAGGTTGTAGCGCAGCGGGTCGAGATCGGTGATGCCGAGCGCGTACGCGACCAGCGAGCCCGCGCCCGAACCCCGCCCGGGGCCGACCGGCACGCCGTTGTTCTTCGCCCAGTTGATGAAGTCCGCGACGATCAGGAAGTAGCCCGGGAAGCCCATCTTCGTGATGGTCCCGCACTCGAAATCGAGCCGCTTGTAGTACGTGTCGCGCTGCGCGTCGCGCTCCGCGGCATCCGGATACAGCTGCTCGAGGCGCTTTTCGAGCCCTTCCTTCGACAGCTGGATCAGGTAGTCGTCGAGCGACATGCCGTCCGGCGTCGGGAACAGCGGCAGCTTCGGCTTGCCGAGCTCGAGCGTCAGGTTGCAGCGCTTCGCGATCTCGATCGTGTTCGCGATCGCGGACGGCAGATCCGCGAACAGCGCGGCCATGTCGTCCTGCGTGCGGAAATACTGGTCGGTCGTGAAACGCTTCTGGCGCCGCGGATTCGCGAGGATGTCGCCTTCCGAAATGCACACGCGCGCTTCGTGCGCGGTGAAATCGTCGTCGGTCATGAACTGCGTCGGATGCGTCGCGACGACCGGCAGCTTGAGCGCCGCGGCGAGCGTCGCCGCCTGCTGGATGTACGCCTCGGCGCCCGGCTGGCCGTAGCGCTGCAGTTCGATGTAGAAGCCGCCCGGGAACACCGTCGCCCAGCGCGCCGCGTTGCGGCGCGCCGCTTCCTCGTTGCCGGCCGCGAGCGCGAGGCCGATGTCGCCCTGCTGCGCGCCCGACAGCGCGAGCAGGCCCTGCGACAGCTCGCCGTCGAGCCAGCTCGCGTCGAGTTCCGCGCGGCCGCGATACTGGTTCGTGAGCCACGCCTTCGACAGCAGCTCGCAGAGATTCAGGTAGCCGCGCTTGTCCTTGACGAGCAGCAGCAGCCGCGACGGCTTGTCGCGATCGTCCGGATTGGCGATCCAGACGTCGCAGCCGGCGATCGGCTTGATGCCCTTGCCGCGGGCTTCCTGGTAGAAACGGACGAGGCCGAACGCGTTGCCGAGATCGGTCAGGGCGAGCGCGCCCTGACCGTCCGCGGCCGCGGCCTTGACGACGTCGTCGAGGCGCACGATGCCGTCGGCAATCGAGAATTCGGAGTGAACGCGAAGATGGACGAAGCGGGGATCTGACATGGGCGCTATTGTAGCCGCCCCGCCGCGCAGGCTGCCCAAAAAACCCCGCATTGGCCGATCGGCCGGGGTGCGCGACCCTGCGCCGCGCCGCTGGCCGAACGGCCGGCTGCCGTCCCGGGCGCGGATTGCGGGATAATACGGGTTTTCGTATCCATCCGCCTGGCTTCGCACCCTTTTTTGCGGGCCGCCGTGCGCGCCGTCGCGCGGCCGCGGGCGCTCTCTCGTCCGACCACCATGAGTATCGTCAATCTCGCCGCCTACCACTTCGTGTCGATCGACGCGACCGAACAATGGCGCCCGCTCGTCACCGCCCGCTGCAACGAACTCGGCCTGCGCGGCACGATCCTGCTCGCGCCGGAAGGCATCAACCTGTTCATCGCCGGCCCGCGCGACGCGGCCGACGCGTTCATCGACTACATCCGCCACGATCCGCTGTTCGAGGGCAAGTTCGCGACGCTGCAGTTCAAGGAAAGCCTGTCCGACTCGCAGCCGTTCCGCCGCATGCTCGTGCGCCTGAAGCGCGAGATCATCACGATGAAGAAGCCGGCGATCAAGCCCGAGCTCGGCCGCGCGCCGTCCGTCGACGCGCCCACGCTGAAGGCGTGGCTCGACCGCGGCCACGACGATGCGGGCCGCCCGGTCGTGATGCTCGACACGCGCAACGCGTTCGAGGTCGACGTCGGCACGTTCGACAACGCACTCGACTACCGGATCGACAAGTTCAGCGAATTCCCGGAAGTCATCGACGCGAACCGCGCGGACCTCGAAGGCAAGACGGTCGTGTCGTTCTGCACCGGCGGCATCCGCTGCGAGAAGGCCGCGATCCACATGAAGGACATCGGCATCGACAACGTGTACCAGCTCGAAGGCGGCATCCTCAAGTATTTCGAGGAAGTCGGCGGCGCGCACTACCACGGCGACTGCTTCGTGTTCGACTACCGCACCGCGCTGAACCCGCAGCTCGCACCGACCGAGAACGTCACCTGCTTCGCGTGCCGCGCGGTCGTGACGCCCGAGCAGCAGCAATCGCCGAGCTACGTGGCAGGCCAGTCCTGCCCGGCCTGCGCGCACGCGGCCAGCGCGGCGTAAGCACCGCCGGGCCAGCGTCCGATGACCGGCTATCGCGGCCGCTTCGCGCCGTCGCCCACCGGGCCGCTGCATTTCGGCTCGCTCGTCGGCGCGCTCGCGAGCTGGCTCGACGCGCGCGCGCAGCACGGCGCGTGGCTCGTACGCGTCGAGGACATCGACGGGCCGCGCACGGTGCGCGGCGCGGCCGAGGCCATCCTCGCGACGCTCGCGCATTTCGGCATGACACCGGACGAGCCGCCCGTCTGGCAGAGCACGCGCGAGGCCGACTACGCGGCCGCGCTCGAGCGGCTGAAGGCGAGCGGGCTCGTCTATCCGTGCGGCTGCACGCGCAAGGAGATCGCCGATTCGCTGCGCGCCGCGCACGAGCGCCACACGACGCTCGCGTACCCGGGCACCTGCCGCGCGGGCCTGCACGGCAAGCCCGCGCGCGCGTGGCGGCTGCGCGTGCCGGACGGCGACGCCGCGATCGTCGCGTTCGACGATCGCTGGCAGCACACCCAGTCACAGAATCTCGCGACCGAGGTCGGCGACTTCGTGCTGAAACGCGCCGACGGCCAGTGGGCGTACCAGCTCGCGGTGGTCGTCGACGATGCCGACGCAGGCATCACGCACGTCGTGCGCGGCGCCGACCTGCTCGACTCGACCGCGCGCCAGATCTACCTGCAGCGCTGCCTCGGCGTGCCGACGCCGTCGTACCTGCACGTGCCGGTGGTCGTCGATACGCATGGCGAAAAGCTCAGCAAGCAGACCGGCGCGACCGCGCTCGAACGCGGCGATCCGCTGCCCGCGCTGAAGGCCGCGGCGGCACACCTGGGCCTCGCGCCGGACGGCGGCGCGTTGCCGGGCACGACGCTCGACGCGTTCTACGCGGCCGCAACGGCCGCCTGGGCACGGCGATTCGGGCCGCAGGCCGGCTAGCGCCCGATCGTCGCCCCAAATGAAAAACGGGCGCATGCGCATCGCATGCACCCGCTTCGCGTCGCAGCAGCCGGAGCCGCTTACGCCGACGGCTTGCGCGGCATCCCGAACCCGCCGAGCAGCGCGGCCACCTGCCGCTTCGGCCCCTTCTTTTCCGGTTGCGCATGCGCCGGATCTTCCGCCTGCTTCGTCGACGCCGACGGCTCGTACGGCTTCAGGAAGAACTCGTCGATCGGCGCCTCGTGGCGGCGGTGATGCCCACGCTCGGCGCCCGCCGGGCGGCGGCCTGCCGCACCGCGATGCTCGTCGCGCTCGCGACGGCCACCGCGCTCGCCACCCCGTTCGCCGCTGCGCTCGCCACCGCGATCGCCGCCACGCTCGTCATGGCGATGGCGCGCCGGCTTGTTGATCGACAGCGTCTGCACCTCGAGCGGCCGCTTGATCAGCTTCTCGATGTCGGCGAGCTGCTTGCGCTCGTTCGGGCTGCATAGCGACAGCGCGTCGCCGGTCGCACCCGCGCGGCCGGTACGGCCGATCCGGTGCACGTAGTCTTCGGCGCTGAACGGCAGGTCGAAGTTGATCACGGCCGGCAGTTCGGCGATGTCGAGGCCGCGCGCGGCCACGTCGGTCGCAACCAGCGCCTCGATTTCGCCGCGCTTGAATGCGTCGAGCGCCTGCATCCGCTCGATCTGCGTCTTGTCGCCGTGAATCGCCGACGCAACCACGCCGTCGCGCTCGAGGTTGCGCGCGAGCCGGCTCGCGCCGATCTTGCTGTTGCAGAACACGATCACCTGCTTGAGACCGCGATCGCGCAGCAGCTGCACGACGGCCGCCTGCTTGTCGCCCTCGGCGACGTCGTAGACGATCTGCGTGACGTTCGCGTTCGTCGAGTTGCTGCGCGCGACCTCGATCGTCTGCGGGTTGCGCAGGTAGGTCGACGCGAGCTTCTTGATTTCCGCCGAGAAGGTGGCCGAGAACAGCAGCGTCTGGCGCTCCTTCGGCAGCAGGTTCAGGATGCGCTGCAGATCGGGCAGGAAGCCCATGTCGAGCATCCGGTCGGCCTCGTCGAGCACGAGGATCTGCACCTGGCCGAGGTTCGCGGTCTTCTGCTGCACGTGGTCGAGCAGGCGGCCCGGCGTCGCGATCAGGATCTCGACGCCGCGGCGCAGCTCGGCCATCTGCGGGTTCATGTCGACCCCGCCGAACACCACCGCGCTGCGCAGCGGCGTGTGCTTCGCGTAAGCGTGCACGTTCGCGGCGACCTGGTCGGCGAGTTCGCGGGTCGGCGTGAGGATCAGCGCGCGCACCGGGTGGCGCGCGGGCGATGCGCTCGTGTTGGCCTGCGGCAGCAGGCGCTGGATGATCGGCAGCGAGAAACTCGCGGTCTTGCCGGTGCCCGTTTGCGCGGCGCCCATGACGTCGCGGCCGGCGAGCACGACCGGAATGGCCTGCGCCTGGATCGGCGTCGGCGTCGTGTAGCCCTGCTCCGCAATGGCTTTCAGGATATCGGCGGCAAGGCCGAATTGATCGAAGGTTGCGTCGGCAGGCTTGGCGACAGAATCGGACATGGTGGCGTTTCGCTCAAAAGGCGCGGCGGGGACATCACGCGTCAGCTGGGCCCGGCGGGCCGCTGCGCAAATCTCATTTCGGAAGTAGACGGAGCCGCGGCGCGCCGCGCGGCGCCGCTCTGGCGCGATGGGCAACCTGGGCCCCGGGCCGTGCGGACTCCGGCCGGCGCGAATGCCGGCGGAAAGGGCCGTATTGTAGCACTGCGCGGCGTCACGTCCGTGACAGCCCTTGCACGGCGGCCGCGCACGGGTCGCGATACGGGTTCCGGCCGTGCGGCGGCGCCGCGCCCGGCCGGCCTGCGGCAAGGCGCGGGCGGTCGCCCGCGAGCGGCCGCCGGCACCCGCGCCCGCGGATCAACCCTTCTTCTTTTTCTTCGTCTCGACCTGCACGCAGTCGGACAGCAGCGGCGGCGCCTTCTGGTCCGCGATCTCGTCGCGCAGCGTCCCTTCCTTGCCTTTCGTCCACCACGTATAGCGGCCGGCCTGGTAACGGACGCCGGACGCCGACACGGTATCGACGAACAGCAGCCGCTGGCCGTTCACGGGCACGAGCGCGAAGCTCTGGCCATTGCCGGCGAGCCAGTACGACACGCGCACCGGCTGCTTCTGGTTGGCGCACTGGTAGACGGCCGTCTGGCGCGCGTCGGCGTCGATTTCCTCGACCGTCAGCTGCGCGGCGTGCGCAACGGAAACGGTCAGGCCGGCCAGCACGAGCGTGGCGAGGGTGTGGCGAATCATGCAGGTCCTCTTCCTAGACGGGGGTGAAAGCGCGCCCGGCCCCCGGCGCGCGGGTCATCGTTGCGCCGGGATCGACGCCGTCCGCGCGCGTAACGGAGCGCGTAACGGGCATCGGCATCGCCGGCGCGTGCGCTTGCCGGTCAGCGCGCCGAAACAGGCTTCACGGCCGCGGCGGCCCGCTTCGCGCGAGCGCGGGCTTCGTCGACGTCGGCGCCGGTCGCGAGCGCGACGCCCATGCGCCGCTTCGCGAAGCTTTCCGGCTTGCCGAACAGCCGCAGGTCGGCGCCCGGCACCGCCAGCGCGTCGCGCACGCCCTCGAACGCGATGCCGCGTTCGTCGAGCCCGCCGTAGATCACCGCCGACGCCGCGGCCGAGCCGAGCGTCGGATCGACCGGCAGGCCGAGGATCGCGCGCGCGTGCAGCTCGAATTCCGACTGGCGCTGCGACGCGAGCGTGACGAGGCCCGTGTCGTGCGGCCGCGGGCTCACTTCGGAGAACCAGACCTCGTCGCCGCGCACGAACAGCTCGACGCCGAACAGCCCGCGCCCGCCGAGCGCCTCGGTTACCTTGTGCGCGATCTCGCGCGAGCGCGCGAGCGCCGTCGCGGACATCGGCTGCGGCTGCCACGACTCGACGTAGTCACCCGCGACCTGCACGTGGCCGACCGGCTCGCAGAAGTAAGTGTGCGTGCCGCCGGTGGCCGGATCGATCGCACGGACGGTCAGCTGCGTGATCTCGTAGTCGAAATCGACGAACCCCTCGACGATCACGCGGCCGTGATTCACGCGCCCGCCCGCCAGCGCATACTGCCACGCGGGCTCGACGTCCGCTTCGCTGCGGACCACCGATTGCCCCTTGCCCGACGACGACATCACCGGCTTCACGACGCACGGCATGCCGATCTTCGCGACCGCCGCCGCGAATTCGTCGAACGACTGCGCGAACGCATACGGCGAGGTCGGCAGGCCCAGTTCCTCGGCGGCGAGCCGGCGGATGCCTTCGCGGTTCATCGTGAGCTGCGTCGCGCGCGCGGTCGGGATCACCTCGGCAACGCCCGCCGCTTCGATCGCCGCGAGCGCGTCGGTCGCGATCGCCTCGATCTCGGGGACGATCAGGTGCGGCCGCTCGGCCTCGACGAGCGCGCGCAGCGCGGCGGCGTCCGTCATGTCGATCACGTGCGCGCGATGCGCGACCTGGTGCCCGGGTGCGTCCGGATAGCGGTCGACCGCGATCACCTCGACGCCGAGCCGTTGCAACGCGATGATGACTTCCTTGCCGAGTTCGCCGGCGCCGAGCAGCATGACGCGCGTGGCCGAGGACGAAAGCGGCGTACCGAGCCGCTGACCGATCTGCATGTGATTTCCCGCTTCTGGTTGGAGGTCGAAAACGACTGCGATGTTAACACGCGCGTCGACGCCGATTCGGCCGGCCGCGACGCGCCGCGAACGATTTCGCGCATGCATGGTCGCCTCGCCTGAGGCGAGGCGAGTGCGTTACTCTTACGCCTTGTCCAGAACATGATGAGGATCGAGGCACATGTCCCACCCGACCGCAGCCGCACGCGCGCGCCTGTTTCGCCCGCTGCACGCGCCGCTCTGCGCATTGACGCTTGCCACGCTTCTCGCCGCCTGCTCGATGCCGACTCACTCCGACGCCGACGCGCGTTCGCCCGATCCGTTCAACCCCGCCGCCGTGCAGTTGCTCGACGACACGAGCTGGGAGCTCACCGGCTGGCAGAACGCCGACGGCACGCCGCGCGCGATCCCGCACGGCGACAACGGCGAACCGCTCAAGCTCGCGCTGTCCACCGAATCCGGCCAACGCCGCGCGTCCGGTTTTTCCGGCTGCAACCGCTACATGGGCACCTACGACGTCAAGAACGGCGTGCTCGGCTTCGGCCCGCTCGCCGGCACGCGGATGGCCTGCACCGGCACGCTCGGCGGCCAGCTCGAGCGCGCGTACCTCGACGCGCTCGCGCACGTCGCGAAGGCCGGCGTGCAGATGCGCGCGCCGCAGCAGCTGCAGATCATCACCGACAGCGGCGCGACGCTGACCTTCACGCGCCGCGGCCCGTAATGCGCCCGGGCGGGACGGCGGCCGGCTGACCGCGTCCCGCCGCGCACGCGCATCGCGCCATGTCGCGCCTGATCGTCTTTTAAAGTCTTCTACCCCGTCAGCCGTTAAACTCGGCGGATCGCGCTCCGCGCTCCCCGCCCCATTCCCGTTTCAAAGCATGCACACGGTTGTCCTCGGCTGGTTCGGCGTCTCCGCCGTCTGGTTCATCCCCCTCATCTGGCGCCTCGCGAAAGCGATGCTGCCCGGCGGCGACGGCGTCGCCGGCCGCGGCTCGATCCGGCTCTGGCTCGGCTTCGCGTGCGTGTTCGTCGCGAGCTGCACGCTGACGAGCGCGCTGTCCGGTGCCGACACCAATGCGCTCGGCCACGCGCTCGCGGCCGGCTTCGAGCGCGTGCTCGGCCGGATCGGCACGCCGCTCGCGATGGTCGTGCTGTTTTTCGCGGGCCTGCCGTGGCTGACCGGCCTCGGCTGGCAGCGCGTCGCCGCGTGGCTCGATACGTCGTTCGGGCTCAAGCTGGCGCGCGACGCCGACGACGATGCCCGCGGCGTCGCCGATCTGCCCCGCCACGCGCTGCATCGCGACGACGAGCGCCGCGTGCGCCGTGCCGGCGACGTCCAGCCGACCACCGCGCATACCGTCAATTCGATGGCGCCCCGGCAGAACGGCCGGTTTTCGCGCCCGACGCTGTGGAAGCCCGATCCGCAGGCGCGGCCGAAGCCGCGCGGCCAGACGGCGGCCCGGCCGCACACGGAGCCGGTCGCGCCGTCGGGCTGGCTGAAGCCCACGCCGCCATTCCGGCCGGCCGCGGCACCCGCGGCGGGTGCCGGTACGGCCGGCGCCGCCGCTGCGGCCCGGCCCGCGCCAGGCGTCCCGTCGCCGCGCCCTGCTCCGGCCCCGCTGACACTCGAACCGGCCCGCACGCGGCCGGCACCGGCGGCGCCCGCGCGTTCGGCCGATGCGCTCCGGCAGCCGGTCGTGCCACGCGCAACCGTGGCGCCTCGGCCGACCGGTGCGGCACCGGCGCGGCCGCTGGCGCGCCCGGCCGCCGCAACGGCGTCGACGCCGGTTCCGCCCGCCCTGCCCCGCCAGCGCCCCGCCGCGCCGGCGCGCGCGCCGCTTTATGCGTGGACCGAAAAGCCCGCGGCGCCGATCACACCCGCGCCGAGCGTCCACGAGACCTTGCGTTCGATCGAGGCCAGCACCGCGCAATGGGCATCGCTGGCCGGCACGTCGCCGGCCGAAGCCGCGCACGCGGCCGTGCCGGCGGCGGCAGGCGCTGCAGCCGCGGCGTGGCCAGCCGCATCGGCCGGGCCGGTTTCCGGGTCGCGCGGCACGGGGGCTGAAGCAATCGGCAGCGTGGCCGGCACGCACGCCGCAACGTTGCACGGCGACGACGCGATCGTGCTGCCCGCGTTCATGCCGGTGGATGACGGCGCTTGGACGCCGGATGCGCGCTCGGGCGCGGATGTCCCGGCAGTACCGGAGACGCCGGCCAGCGCTCCGCGGGATGCGATCGCGACCGCGATGCCGGCTTCGGCGGCGATCGCCGCCGACACCGACGCAGCGATCACGTC
Source organism: Burkholderia sp. SRS-46 (assembly GCF_004343775.1). Taxonomy (GTDB): domain Bacteria; phylum Pseudomonadota; class Gammaproteobacteria; order Burkholderiales; family Burkholderiaceae; genus Burkholderia. The sequence continues at coordinate 600,756 of NZ_PTXL01000008.1, forward strand.
CGAGTTGAAAGACAGCGGCCAGGACGACGCCGACGGGGTCGAGGCTCACGCCACGGCGCCGGTCGACACCGCGATCGACCTCGCCCCGTGGGAAGAAATCGCCGGGCCGCAAACGGCCGCCGGCATTGCGGTCGACGCGCCGGCGAGCGAAACGCCGCCGGCCGCGCCCCGTGCGCTGGCCGCCGAGCTGCCGGCCGCCGAAGACCACGCGGCCGTGCAGGCTGGTGTCCCGCTCGCCGAAAACGCCACGGTTGCACACGACGCCGACACGCCGCACCCGCCGGTTTCGGGGACCGATGAAGTGGTCCCGTCCGACATGGCGAGCGACGCGCCCCCGATCGAGCGGAATTTGATCGACGCGAAGCCTGCCGCGACGCTGGCCACGCACGCCCCCGCCGCAGGCGCATTCGCCACGCCGCCGCTGGACCCCGTGACATCGGTTGCGAATCCTGTCGCGCCGAATCCGGCAGCGGCAAGCGTCGACGCGAACGTCGTCGCGCCGGTGGCGGCATCCCCGGTTGCTCCGGCAAATCCCCCCGGTGAGATTTCGTCGAGCACAACCGCATCCGCTGTTGCGCCGTTCGCTGCGTCCACGCCTGCTGCTGAAACGACGGTTGCATCGACACACGCCCCCGGCATCGCGCCGCAGCCGACGAGCGTGCCGGCAAGCGCACGGTGGCCCATCGCGACGGGTAGCGTGTCCGTTGCAGAACCGGTTGCATCCGGATCCGCCGCGGCGGATCCGTCCTCGACGACCGCGAGCCCCGATCAAGTGACCGATACGGCCGACACCGATACGCGCGCAACCGCTCCCGCAACCATCGCACCGGCGACGTTTGCGGCGGGTTCGATCGCTGCCGCGGCCTCGTTCCTGCCGTCGACGCCCGCCGCAGCCGCTACCTTGCACGACGCCGCGACGCAGGACGAACCGGCGGCGGCGGATGCACCGGATTCGCCATTCACCGTGACATCCGCGCTATCGCCGGCAACCGGCGCGACGACCTTCGGCGCGGCACTTGCCTCGCCTGCCGCCGCTTCGGCCGCGACGCCGTCTGCGCCTACGCTCGTCGCACCGCCGGTCGCAACGGCGGTGGCATCCGCACCCGCGCCGGCCGCGGCGTCCGCATGGTCGCCCGCTGCACCGACATCGATTCAGGCACCCGCATCGACCTTCGCGTCCGCTTCGTCGACTGCAACGCCTGCACCCGCCTTCGGCGCGATCGCCATGCCCGGCGCGCAGCCGCAAGCGCCGGCCACGACCGTCGCAAGTGCGCCGACGGCCATTGCCGCCTTCACGCAGACCGCCGCCAGACCGATGGACATCGCGCCTGCGCCGATCGTCCCTGCCGCTTCGACCACATTTGCTGCACCGGCCCCGGCGCCCGTCGTGCCGTCGTCGCACGGCAACGGCACGCCCCCGGCGGGTAGCGACTTCGACCGGATCGGCACATCCGCGCTGTCCGGCCTGGCAGTGCCCGTGACGACCTCAGCCGTTGCGAGCCCGGTTGCACCGGTCGTCGCAAGCACCGGCGCCACCGTTTCCGCGACGCCGATCGCCACGCCGCCCTCCGCCATGATCCCGGAAGCGGCTGCGCCCGAGGCGCCTGCGGTACCGACCGTCGACGCCAGCGCAGCGCTCGCGGTGCCGGCCGCCCCGGCGGCGCCCGCCGAAGTCTCCGCGGCGCCCGCCGACGCCTCGCCCGCGAAACCGCCGCGGCCGAACGCATTCGAATTCCACGCGCCCGCCTCCTTCAACGTCGAACTGCCGACGATCGACCTGCTCGAGCCGTCGTCCGACGACGTCGAGACGATCAGCGAGGAGCACCTCGCGCAGACCGGCCAGGTGATCGAACAGCGCCTGCAGGAATTCAAGGTGCCGGTGACGGTGGTCGGCGCGTCCGCCGGCCCGGTGATCACGCGCTTCGAGATCGAGCCCGCGCTCGGCGTGCGCGGCAGCCAGATCGTCGGCCTGATGAAGGATCTTTCGCGCGGCCTCGGCCTCACGTCGATCCGCGTCGTCGAGACGATTCCCGGCAAGACCTGCATGGGCCTCGAGCTGCCGAACGCGAAACGCCAGATGATCCGCCTGTCCGAGATCCTCGCGTCGCGCCAGTACCAGCATTCGGCGTCGCAGCTGACGATCGCGATGGGCAAGGACATCACCGGCAACCCGGTCGTCACCGATCTCGCGAAGGCGCCGCACATGCTGGTCGCCGGCACGACCGGTTCGGGCAAGTCGGTCGCGATCAACGCGATGATCCTGTCGCTGCTGTACAAGGCGACGCCCGAAGAAGTGCGGCTCATCATGATCGACCCGAAGATGCTCGAGCTGTCGGTCTACGAGGGCATCCCGCACCTGCTCGCGCCGGTCGTCACCGACATGAAGCTCGCGGCGAACGCGCTGAACTGGTGCGTCGGCGAGATGGAGAAGCGCTACCGGCTGATGTCGGCCGTCGGCGTGCGCAACCTCGCGGGCTTCAACCAGAAGATCCGCGACGCCGAGGCGAAGGAAAAGAAGATCGGCAACCCGTTCTCGCTGACGCCGGAAGACCCCGAGCCGCTGTCGACGCTGCCGCTGATCGTCGTCGTGATCGACGAGCTCGCCGACCTGATGATGGTCGCCGGCAAGAAGATCGAGGAACTGATCGCCCGCCTCGCGCAGAAGGCCCGCGCGGCCGGCATCCACCTGATCCTCGCGACGCAGCGGCCGTCGGTCGACGTGATCACCGGCCTCATCAAGGCGAACATCCCGACGCGCGTCGCGTTCCAGGTGTCGTCGAAGATCGATTCGCGCACGATTCTCGACCAGATGGGCGCCGAATCGCTGCTCGGCCAGGGCGACATGCTGTTCCTGCCGCCCGGCACCGGCTATCCGCAGCGCGTGCACGGCGCGTTCGTCGCCGACGAGGAAGTGCACCGCGTCGTCGAGTTCCTGAAGCAGTTCGGCGAGCCGCAGTACGAGGAAGGGATTCTCGACGGCCCGACCAGCGAGGGCGCGGCGCAGGACCTGTTCGGCGAGGCGCCGGACGCCGAGGCGGATCCGCTGTACGACGAAGCCGTCGCGTTCGTCGTGCGCACGCGGCGCGCGTCGATCTCGTCGGTGCAGCGCCAGCTGCGGATCGGCTACAACCGGGCCGCACGGCTCGTCGAGCAGATGGAAGCGGCCGGGCTCGTGTCGCCGATGGGCATCAACGGCAGCCGCGAGGTGCTGGTGCCGGCCGCCGCGGATTGAGCGGCGGGCCGCCGGCCCCGCTCCGCACCAACGAGAAGGGCGCTGCCTCGGCAGCGCCCTTCCTGCATTCGCGACGCCGAACGCCGCTCAATGCCACATGACGCCGCTTACAGCGCCGGCACCAGCTTGAAGTCGACCGGCTTGCCGACCGCGACCTTCTGCGGGTTCGCGTCGAGCTTGCCCGTCTCGGCATCGCGCCGGAATACGTAGAACGTGTCGCTGTCCTGGTTGCCGACGATCAGCCACTTGCCGGTCGGATCGATCAGGAACTCGCGCGGCGTCTTGCCGAGGCTCGACTGCCGGCCGACCGTCTTCAGCCGCCCGTCGGCCGGGTTCACCGCATAGATCACGATCTCGTTCGCGTCGCCGCGGTTGCTCGCATACAGGAAACGGCCGTCCGGCGACAGGTGAAGCGCCGCGCCGCCGACCTTGCCCTTGAAGCCCGGCGCGCTCATCGGCACCGTCTCGACCGGCGTCAGCTTGCCGTCGCGGTAGCCGAACACCTCGACCGCCGCGTTCAGCTCGCTCGTCACGTACGCATGGCGGCCGTTCGCGCTGAACACCATGTGGCGCGGGCCCGAGCCCGCCTTCACCGGCGTGTAGCGCGTCTCGGTCGGGCTGATCAGCCCCCGGCTGCCGTCCACCGTGTAGCGGTAGCCGAAGATCCTGTCCGCGCCGAGATCCTGCACGAACAGGTAGCGACCGTCCGGCGAGAACACCGTCGAATGCACGTGCGCGCCGTCCTGGCGGCCCTTCACGGGCCCGCTGCCTTCATGGTGCACGGCCAGCGTGGCCGGGCTCACCGCGCCGTCCTCGCGCAGCGGGAACACCGCGAAGCTGCCGCCCGGGTTCGCCGCGACCGAATAGTTCGCGGTCACGAGGTACTTGCCGTCCGGCGACAGGCTCAGGTAGCACGGATCGTTCCCTTCCGCCGACACCCGGTCGATGAACGTGAGCGCGCCCGTCTTCGCGTCGAAGCGGAACGCGCTGATGCCGCCGCGCTGGCCGGCCGGCCCGTTGTCGCCGGGCAGCTCGTTGACCGCGTACACGGTCCGGCCGTCGCGGCTCGGCAACAGGTACGACGGATTGACGGTCTTCGCCGACGACAGCGGCGCGACGCTGCCCGTCTTCGTGTCGAAGCGGTACACGTAGATGCCGTCGCTGCCGCCGTCGGTGTAGGTGCCGACGAGCAGGTTGTAGACGCCGTCGGCCGGGGCCTGCGCGGACTGTTGCGCAAACGCATGTGTCGCGGATAAGGAGAGCACGATCGCGAAACCTTTCATCCAGTGAGCGAGCCTAAGCGGAAACCCTCGAGTCGAAGCGCGCGCGTCGCCGGCGCGAAAACGGTTGGGCATTGAATCCTCCTTGCATCGAGCCGCTTCAAGTGTTGATATGTGACGAAACGCCGGCCGTACGCGTTCCGCCGCCCGGCCGAGTATACGGGCCGCCGCGTCCGGGCGTGAAGCCCGGACGCGGCGGCCCGCAATGTGAACTCGAACCCAAGGATCGCCGCCCATGCCCGCCCTGATCGAAGACTACGCCCTCGTCGGCGACGGCCACACGGCCGCGCTGATCGCGAAAGACGGCTCCGTCGACTGGCTGTGCTGGCCCCGCTTCGATTCGGGCGCCTGTTTCGCGGCCCTCGTCGGCACCCCCGAGCACGGCCGCTGGCTGCTCGCGCCGGCCGCCGACGCCGCGATCACGCACACGACACGCCGCTATCGCGGCGACACGCTGATACTCGAAACCGATTACGAGAGCGCCGACGGCGCCGTCACCGTGATCGACTTCATGCCGCCCGGCAACGGCTGGTCGGAGCTCGTGCGGATCGTCGTCGGCCGGCACGGCACGATGAAGATGCGCATGGAGCTGGTGTTGCGCTTCGACTACGGCTTCTCGATTCCATGGGTCACGCAGCTCGCGCGCGAGGACGGCATGAAGGCGATCGCGGGGCCCGACACCGTCGTGCTGCGCACGAGCGTGCCGCTCACCGGCAAGAACCTGCATACGCTCGCCGAATTCACGGTGAGCGCCGACGAGCGCGTGCCGTTCTCGCTCGGCTACGCGCCGTCGCACCTGCGCCTGCCGCCCGCGCGCGACCCGCTGTCGATGCTCGCGCGCACCGAGAACTACTGGCTCGAATGGTCGGGGCGCTGCCAGGTGCAGGGCCGCTACGCGGCCGCGGTGCGCCGCTCGCTGATCACGCTGAAGGCGCTCGCGTACGAGCCGACGGGCGGCATCGTCGCCGCGCCCACCACGTCGCTGCCCGAGAAGATCGGCGGCAACCGCAACTGGGACTACCGCTACTGCTGGCTGCGCGACGCCACGATCACGCTGCTCGCGCTGATGCGCGGCGGCCACTACGACGAGGCGCGCGCGTGGCGCTCGTGGCTCGGCCGCGTGATGGCCGGCTCGCCCGAGCAGATCCAGATCATGTACGGGATCGCCGGCGAGCGCCGGCTGCCGGAAATGGAGCTCGACTGGCTGCCCGGCTACCAGGATTCGAAGCCGGTGCGGGTCGGCAACGGCGCGGCGAACCAGCTGCAGCTCGACGTGTTCGGCGAAGTGATGGCGGCGCTGCACCTCGCGCGCGTGGGCGGCCTGCAGGCCGACGACACCGTATGGTCGGTGCAGTGCACGCTGCTCGATCACCTCGAGAAGATCTGGCAGGAGCCCGACGAAGGGATCTGGGAAACGCGCGGCGGCCGCCGCCATTTCACGTTCTCGAAGGTGATGGCGTGGGTCGCGTTCGACCGCGCGATCAAGTCGGCGGAAATGTTCCGCCTGCCCGGCGCGCTCGACCGCTGGCGCGCGCTGCGCGAGCGGATCCACGCGGACGTCTGCGCGAACGCGTGGCATGCGGGCAAGGCCGCGTTCACGCAGAGCTACGGCAGCGACGAGCTCGACGCGAGCGTGCTGCTGATGCCGCTGCTCGGCTTCCTGCCGCCGGACGACCCGCGCGTCGTCGGCACCGTCGCGGCAGTCGAGCGCGAATTGCTGCACGACGGCCTCGTGCTGCGCTACCGCACCTCCGAGTACGACGACGGCCTGCCGCCCGGCGAAGGCACGTTCCTCGCGTGCAGCTTCTGGCTCGTCGACAATTACGCGCTGCTCGGCCGGATCGACGAGGCGCACCGGCTGTTCAGCCGGCTGCTGTCGCTGTCGAACGACCTCGGGCTGCTCGCCGAGGAGTACGACCCGGTCGCCGGGCGCCTCGTCGGCAATTTCCCGCAGGCGTTCTCGCACGTCGCGCTCGTGCACACCGCGATGAACCTGATGCACCACGAGGAAGCGATGGCCCGCGCGGCCGGCCAGCCCGTGGCCGCCGTGGCCACCGGGCGCTGACCCCGGGCGGCGGCGACATCGTCATGGAACGTCAAATCGTAAAAAATTCATGAAAAATCAGGGAAATGTTGCATTGCACCACCCTACGTTGTTCGATATGATCGACGGCGATTGAGCGGCCGTGTTGAGCGGCCGCGGTGCAACATGGCCGATCCCTGACCCCTACGGCGCGCCGCGACGCCCGACGCCGCCCTCGCGCACCGTCCCCCAAGCGGGAGTTGTCTGCATGCTTTACCAACTGCATGAATTCCAGCGGGCGATGCTGAGCCCGCTCACGGCCTGGGCCCAGGCCGCGTCGAAATCGTTCGCGAACCCGTCCAGCCCGTTCTCGCTGATGCCCGGCGCGACGCGCATGGCCGCCGCTTACGAATTGCTTTACCGGCTCGGCAAGGATTACGAGAAGCCCGAGTTCAACCTGCACCAGATCGTCAAGGACGGCCACAACATCCCGATCGTCGAGCAGACGATCGTCGAGAAGCCGTTCTGCCGTCTGCTGCGCTTCAAGCGCTACTCGGACGACGCCGAAGCCGTCACCCAGCTCAAGGACGAGCCGGTCGTGCTGGTGTGCGCGCCGCTGTCGGGCCATCACTCGACGCTGCTGCGCGACACGGTGCGCACGCTGCTGCAGGATCACAAGGTCTACATCACCGACTGGATCGACGCGCGGATGGTGCCGGTCGAGACCGGCCCGTTCCACCTGCACGACTACATCGCGTACATCCAGGATTTCATCCGCCACATCGGCGCGCGCAACCTGCACGTGATCTCGGTGTGCCAGCCGACGGTGCCGGTGCTCGCGGCAATCTCGCTGATGGCGAGCCGCGGCGAGGACACGCCGCTCACGATGACGATGATGGGCGGCCCGATCGACGCGCGCCGCAGCCCGACCTCGGTGAACTCGCTCGCGACGCAGCACTCGACCGCATGGTTCGAGAACAACGTGATCCACACGGTGCCCGCGAACTACCCCGGCGAAGGCCGCCAGGTGTATCCGGGCTTCCTGCAGCACGCGGGCTTCGTCGCGATGAACCCGGAACGCCACGCGCAATCGCACTGGGATTTCTACCAGAGCCTGCTGCGCGGCGACGAAGACGACGCCGAAGCGCACCGCTCGTTCTACGACGAGTACAACGCGGTGCTCGACATGGCCGCCGAGTACTACCTGGAAACGATCCGCATCGTGTTCCAGGAATTCCGCCTGGCCGAAGGCACGTGGGAAGTCGCCGGCGAGCTCGTGCGCCCGCAGGACATCAGGCACACCGCGCTGATGACGATCGAGGGCGAACTCGACGACATTTCCGGCAGCGGCCAGACCCACGTGGCGCACGAGCTGTGCACGGGCATCCCGCAGGACCACCGGCGCCACCTGACCGCGGAGAAATGCGGCCACTACGGGATCTTCTCGGGCCGCCGCTGGCGCACGATCATCTACCCGCAGCTGCGCGACTTCATCCGCGAGCACGCGCCGGAGCCGAAGCACGGCGCGGCGAAGGATCGCCCGGACGCGCCGGCGGCCACGACGCTGGCCGCCGTGCCGGCCGCGGCGCCTGCCGCGCCGACCAGGACGGCCGCCGCGAAGCGCGCGCGCGCGAAGGCGCCCGCCGCGGCCGCACCGGCCGCACCGGCGAAAGCCACCGCCGTGAAGCGCAGCGGCAGCGCCGCGCGCGCAAAACCGGCCCGCGCCCGCAAGGCCGCCTGACCCGCGCCGCGTCCAACGAAAAACGCCGCCATGCGCAAGCACGGCGGCGTTTTTCATGTGGCGGGGGGAAGCCCGCGCTCAGCGCCGCAGCAGGTACGCGAGCAGCAACTCGGTGTTCATCCTGACCATCTCCGTGCGCTCGTCGGGCTGGCTGAAGTCGCGTCCGAGCGTCGCGGCGAGCGTGAAGCGGTTCGACACGACGTAATAGCCGAGCCCCGACAGGGTCACGTAGAAGCGCAGCGGATCGACGTCGGTGCGGAACAGCCCGGCCTTCTGGCCGCGCGTGAGCACGTTGCCGAGCATCGCGACGATCGGCGAGATCATTTCGCGGATCCGCGACGACTTGTGCAGGTAGCGGGCCTCGTGCAGGTTTTCGTTGTTGATGAGCCGCAGCAGCTCGGGGTGGTCCCGGTAGTAGTCCCACACGAAGTGCGCGAGCCGCGTGACCGCCTCGACCGGCGCGACGCCGTCCAGCTCGAGCACGCGTTCGGCGTCGGTCAACGCGGAAAACGCATGTTCGAGCACGGCGGTGAACAGCTGCTCCTTGCTGCCGAAGTAGTAATAGAGCATGCGCTCGTTGGTTTCCGCCCGGCGCGCGATCTGGTCGACGCGTGCGCCAAACAAGCCCCCACTCGCGAATTCCTCTGCCGCTGCCATCAGGATGCGGCGACGGGTGCCTTCAGGATCTCTTTTGATTTTTGGCTGATTCATGGTGGCGTGTTTTGCTATGTGAGCCGCGTCATCCGGATCGGTCGCCACGCCGCGTCTGCGTTGGCGACCCTCGAACGGGCACGCCGCGTACGGCGTCCCTCCTGCTGCGCCCCTGCAAAAAGCGCTTCGATTATGCGCACAGACGCCGTCAAGCGCAATGCGGGAAATCGGCGATAATCGTGTTTTGGCAAACCTTTCCGGCCGCGCCCGCCGCGGCCGAGAGACATTCGGCGCATCGGCGCCCGCTGTCACCGTGACCGATTCCAAGACACTCGCAGATCGCATCGAAGATCTGCTTCCCCAGACGCAATGCACGAAGTGCGGCTATGAAGGCTGCCGCCCGTACGCCGACGCGATCGCCGCCGGCGACGCGAACTACAACCAGTGCCCGCCAGGCGGCGCCGAAGGCGTCGCGCGTCTCGCGCGCCTGCTCGGCAGGCCGGTGATCCCGCTGAACCCGGTCAACGGCGAAGAGCGCCCGCGCCCCGTCGCGGTGATCGACGAAAGCCTGTGCATCGGCTGCACGCTGTGCATGCAGGCCTGCCCGGTCGACGCGATCGTCGGCGCGCCGAAGCAGATGCATACGGTGATCGCGTCGCTCTGCACCGGCTGCGACCTGTGCGTGCCGCCCTGCCCGGTCGACTGCATCGCGATGGTGCCCGTCACGGGCGAGCACACCGGCTGGGACGCATGGACGCCGGCGCAGGCCGACGCCGCGCGCGAGCGCCACGACCGCCGCCTCGCGCGTGCGCGCCGCGAACGCGAAGCGGCCGAAGCGCGCGCGGCCGCGCGCCGCGCGGCGAGCGCCGCGCCGCCGTTGAACCACATCTTGCGCGCGTGGCCGAATTCCGCCGAGCCGGGCGCGCCGAACCCGAATGCCAGCACGTCGCGGGCGCGCGGATCGAGTGCCGCGCGATCGTTGCCGGGGGGATTCGCCGTCATGCAAGCTCCAGGAC
>NZ_PTXL01000009.1 GCF_004343775.1 Burkholderia sp. SRS-46
CCCGCAGCGTGATGCGGCCGTCCTGCGGCAGGCGTTGCTCGGCGATGTCGAGCTGCGCCATGATCTTGATCCGCGAGATCAGCGCGCCGTGCAGCGCCTTCTTCGGCCGCACGACGTCGCGCAGCGTGCCGTCGACGCGAAAGCGCACGACCGACGCGTTCTCGAACGGCTCGATGTGGATGTCCGACGCCTGTTCGCGCGCGGCCTGCGTGAGCAGCGCGTTGATCATCCGGATGATCGGCGCATCGTCTTCCGATTCGAGCAGATCCTCGACTTCGGGGATGTCCTGCATCAGCCGCGACAGGTCGACTTCGCCCTCGACCTCGCCGACCACCTGCGCGGCGCTGCCGTCCTGGCGCGCATACGCGTGGTTGATCGCCTGCGCGAGTTCGTCGGCCGGCACGCAGACGAGCGCGAGCCGCTCCATGCGACGCGCGACCTCCGCGATCGCGCTCGCCGGCGTGCGTTCGCTGACCCACACTTCGAGCATCTCCGGATGCGCCGCCGAACGCTCGCCCGCGATCAGGATCTGGCCGTTGCGCGCGAATGCGTAGGGCAGCCTCGGCGGCGCTGGCGGCGTCACGTCGGCGCGCGTATCGGCCGGCGATGCCACGACAGGATCGATCAGCGCGTCGGTGCTCATGGTTGTCCTTTCGTTTCATCGGTCGCGGGCGCGGCGTCGGCGGCCGGCCGCGCGTCCGACGCCGCACCCGGCGCGGCGGCCGGCTCACGGCGCGTCATCCGGTTCAGGTCGAAGATCCCCGCCGCGGCCGGCACGCCCTGCCCCGGCCCCGGCGCGCGCGGCGGCAGCGCGGGGCTGTCGCGGTCGCGTTCGATCCGGTTGTCCGACTGGTAGCCGCTCATCTGCTGCTGCAGCTGGTCGTAGCGATGGCCGGAGATCGACGCCGCGGTGTCGCCGTCCTGCAGGATCACCGGCCGCAGGAACACCATCACGTTGGACTTCGTGCGGCTCTTGTTCTCGGTGCGGAACAGCGAGCCGATCAGCGGCAGGTTGCCGAGGAACGGCACCTTGCTGTTGCCGTCCGAATAGTTGTCCTGGATCAGCCCGCCGAGCACGATGATCTCGCCGTCGTCGCTCAGCACCGTCGACTGCACCGAGCGCTTGATGATCGTCACGCCGCCGGGGTTGTTCACCGACGTCGCGTCGACCGACGAATCCTCGGAATAGATCTGCAGCTTGATCACGCCGCCCTTCGTGATCTGCGGCCGCACGTGCAGCACGATGCCGACGTCCTTGCGGTCGAACGTGTTGAACGCGTTCACGCCGCTGCTCGACACGGCGGTCGCCGTCGAATACGAACCCGTCTGCACCGGCACGTTCGCGCCGACGACGATGCGCGCTTCCTCGTTGTCGAGCGTGATCAGGTTCGGCGACGACAGGATCGACGCGTTGCTGACCGTCGCGAGCGCCTGCACCAGCGCGCCGAGCCCGAAGAACTTGCCGAACTTGTGCAGCAGCCCGATGTTGATGCCGTTGTTGAGCAGCGTGTTGGCCGCCGCGTTCGACAGCGACTGGCCGATCGACTGGCCTTTCGCGGTCAGGTCGACGATGCTCTGGCTGGTGGTCGTGCCGAAATTCGTGCTGCCGTACAGCGCGTTGTTGCCGTTGCCGGATTGCAGCGCGCCCTGCCACTGCACGCCGAGGTTCGCCGCGGACGTCGCGGTCAACTCGACGATCATCGCCTCGAGATAGACCTGCGCGCGCCGCACGTCGAGCTGGTCGATCACGTTGCGGATGTTCTGGTAGACCGGCTCGGGCGCGGTGATCACGAGCGAGTTCGTCGCGGAATCGGCCTGGATCGTGCCGGCGCCGGCCTGCTCGCCGCCTGTTGCGCCGGCCAGCAGGCCGCCGCGCGCGGTCGTCGAATCGGCGTTGGTCGCGCCCGCCGCCGGATCGGTCGTGCCCGGCAGCGGCGGCACGCCGGGCGTGCCGGTCGACGTGCTCGCGTTGCCGGCGCCGCTGCGACCCGTGCTGCCGGTCGAGCCCATGCCGGCCGGATCGCCCAGCGCCTTGAACGCCGACTTGCCGGACGTCGAGCCGCTGTCGATCGCCATGCCCATCATCCCGCGCAGCACCTTCGCGAGTTCGGCCGCGTTCGCGTTCTGCAGGCGTACGACGTGCATGTTGCCCGGCACGCGCGTCGGCGCATCGAGCTGCGTGATCAGCGCCTTCGCGTCGCCGATCCGGCCCGGGTCGGTCGCGCGCAGCAGGATCGCGTTCAGGCGCGGGTTCGCGCTCACCGACACCTTCAGCGTCGCATCGGTGTTGCCGGTCGCGCTCGGGTCGAGCATCTTCTGCACGATCGGCGCGAGATCGACCGCGCTTTCGTGATGCAGCGGCACGACCGCCACCTTCTGCGATGCCCCGGTGTCGATGCCGCCGATGATCTCCGCGATGCGGCGCACGTTGTCCGCGTAGTCGGTGACGACGATCGTGTTGTCGTTCGGATACGCGCCGATCGCGTTGTTCGGGCTGATGAGCGGCTTCAGCACCGGCAGCAGGTTCGTCGCCGATTCGTTGCGCAGGCGGAACACCTGCGTGATCACGTGGTCGCCGCTCGCGCGCGGCGTGTTGCCGACGTAGGTCGGGCCGCCCTGCAGCTTCGCGTCGGCCTCCGGCACCACCTTCATGACCCCGTGATCGCGCACGAGCGCGAAACCCTGCATCCGCAGCGACGCTTCGAGGCTCTTCAGCGCGCGCGCCTTGCTCACCGGGTTGTCCGACACGAGGTTGATCTGCCCTTTCACGCGCGGGTCGACGATGATCGTCGTGTCGGTCGCCGCGCCGATCGCCTTCGCGACCTGGCTGACGTCGGCGTTCGCGAAGTTCAGCAGCACCTGCGCGTGCGCGAGCGGCACGGCGAACAGGCCGAGGGTCAGCCAGGAGCAGCGAAGCGAAAGACGGACGAGACGGGAGCGTGTGCGTGTCATCTGGGTTCGGCGGCGGGTGGCAGGCAGGCTGTGACGAACGCGCCTGCCGCGCGCATCGGAACGCCGGAATGCTCACTGCAGGTTGCGTAGGGTTGTCGGGGCCGTCGGCGGTGGTCATGCCCGGCGGATTCGCGGGCAAAGACTAAGGAGTGAACCGGCGCAAATTTGTGACGGATGTTGGGCTACCTTTTCGAGCGGCGGGGATTAATCGTTCTGGTTATTTACTTATCGTCACTTTGGATTTTTCAGTCGATCGATGGACCATTCCGCCATACACTAAATTGATTAAATAATCAGCCTATTCGAATCCAGACTCTTCTCGATCATTCAATAACGACAGCGCCATGAATGGATCGCGCACACGTGGAGCGGCACAAATGTTCCGTAGCATCTGCCATGAAATTGACTCGGCGTCGCGCTAGAGCGGGCGGGAATGTGGCCTTGTTCCGCGTGCACTGAAGGGTTCATGTCTCCCGACGGACGTCTGCTTTCCCGGTATCCGGGAATCGCGGTTCATTCCGAATCCGGTTTATCCCCAGCCATGGCCATATCGAATAAGGTGTTCAGGCATTTCATTAAAAATGTTCCGTACCATTCTTTACGAAAAGTTCACACGCACTCCATGCATTTCCTCCTACAGTTCATCCCGCGGTCGACACGGTATTCCGACCGCAGCAGCAGGCTTCCCGTTTATCTTCGTCCAAGGACATTCTCATGAAATCCAGCAAGCGCAAGATCTGTCAGGTCCTCGCTCTCGTCGTTTCGGGCATGGGCGCCTCCCTCGCGATGGCCGCCGGCCCCGTGATTCAAGGTGGCGGCTCGTCGCTCGTCGCGCCGACCATCGGTTCGGTCAGCAACCTGTCGTCGGAAATCGGTCTGTTCGGTACGTCGCAAGCCACGTTCACGTACTTCTCGGTTGGCTCGGGCGCCGGCCAGAACGCGTTCCTGAACAACCAGCCGACGTTCTTCGGCGCGGGCGTGACGGGCACGGTCAACTTCGCGAACAGCGACGCCGCGCTGAGCAACGCGCAAGTCACGAACTACAACAACACCGGCCGCGGCACGACCGATGGCCCGCTGATCCAGATCCCGTACATCGTTACGCCGATCACGATCCCGGTCGTCAACGGCCCGGCCGTGACGAGCACGACGACCCCGCAAACGACGCCGGGTCAGGCACACAGCATCGCGCTGAACGACAACGACCTGTGCGGCATCTTCTCGGGCAAGCTCACGAACTGGAATCAGGTGACCAATCCTGAAACCACCGCGAACTACACGCTGAGCGCACCGATCAAGGTGATCTATCGCTCGGACGGCAGCGGCACGACGGAACTGCTGACCCGCCACCTGGCCGCCGTTTGTACGACGACCAACACTGCCTCGGGCGTCACGTTCGTCGACTCGCTGACGTTCACGGCTTCGTTCCCGAGCGGCGTGCCGGCGAACTTCGTCGCGGCTTCGGGTAGCGGTGGCGTGCGCAACTCGCTGGCGAGCCTTTCGTCGGCAGGCACGGCCGCGGTCGCCTACCTGAGCCCGGACTACACGAACACGTACCTCGCCCCGTCGAGCTCGGTCGTGACGGCGGCCGGCGCGCTGCAACTGCCGGTGGCCAGCCTCGTGAACGCGAAGAATGGCGCCTACTACGCACCGACGTACGCGAACGCGACGACGGCACTCGGCACGGTCACGGCGCCGTCGGGTTCGGCCGCAGCCGATCCGACGCAATGGGTGCCGAACGCGGGTAACCCGACCGCCGGCTATCCGGTTTCGGGCACGAGCCAGATCATCCTGAGCCAGTGCTACGCGAACGCGACGGTCACGAGCGCCGTGCAGAACTTCCTGAACAGCCACTACACGAACGCCAGCTTCGCATCGATCGTGCATGGCAACGGCTTCGATACGGTGCCGTCGAACTTCCGCTCGGCGATCTCGGCGAACTTCCTGAGCAACACGAGCGGGAACGGCCTCGACATCGGCGATGCTTCGAGCTGCGCGCTGTACACCGGTCGTTAATCGAAAGCAGTTCCCGTCATACCCGGTATGACCGCACCCCGGCCTTGAGCATTCAAGGTCGGGGTTTTTTACGCGTCACGACCACACGTGGCGACGCATCCGGCTGAGCCGTCTCGCGTCACGTCGTATCGCACGGATACGTCGCACTCGATGCTTCATCAAGGCAATCCTCATGAAATCCAGCAAGCGCAAGATCTGCCACGCCCTGGCTCTCGCCGTTTCGGCCATGGGCGCATCGCTCGCGATGGCCTCCGGCCCGGTCGTTCAAGGCGGCGGCTCGTCGCTCGTCGCGCCGATGATCGGTAGCGTCAGCAATCCCGCCTCGGAAATCGGGCTGCTTGGTACGGCGAAGGCACGTTCACGTACTACCCGGTCGACGCCGGAGCGGGTCAATATGCATTCTTGAACAATCTGTCGACATTCCTTGGCCAGGGCGTGACAGGCCCAGTTCATTTCGCCATCAGCGATGCAGCGCTCACGACGAGCCAAGTCACGTCGTACAACAACACTGGCCGCGCCCTGACCGACGGCCCGCTGATCCAGATCCCATACGTCGTCACCCCAATCACGATCCCGGTCGTCAACGCCCCGGCCGTGACGAGCACGACGACCCCGCAAACGATGCCGGGTCAGGCGCACAATCGCGTTGAACGACGACGACCTGTGCGGCAGGTTTGGCCGCCGTCGCCTACTTGAGCCCCGCCTACACGAACACGTTCCTCGCTCCATCGAGTACCGTCGTGACGGCAACCGGTGCGCTGCAACTGTCGGTGGCCAGCCTCGTGAACGCGAAGAATGGCGCCTACTACGCACCGACGTACGCGAACGCGACGACGGCCCTCGGCACGGTCACGGCGCCGTCGGGTTCGGCCGCAGCCGATCCGACGCAATGGGTGCCGAACGCGGGCAGCCCGACCGCCGGCTATCCGGTTTCCGGCACGAGCCAGATCATCCTGAGCCAGTGCTACTCCAGCCCCGCGGTGACAACCGCCATTCACGACTTCCTGAATAGTCACTACACGAATGCCGCCTTCGCATCGATCGTCCACGGCAATGGCTTCGACACCGTATCGTCAAAACTACGGTCGGCTATCGTTTCGAATTTCCTCAGCAATGCAAGCGCAAATGTTCTGGACATCGGAAACCCGGACCTTTGCGGATACTTCCCCGGCCGATAAGCGTCTGCATTCCTGAATCAATGCCTCGTCGCACCCTCACCTTGACCCGCCAAGGTGAGGGTATGTCGCCGCCCGGCTTCCGCAACATTCATTGGCCCGTCGCTGAGCGTCGACACGCCGGTTCTCCGTTTGCCAATCCGCGCTCCGGTGCTGACGACACAACGTTCCAACGCCAACACCCCGAAAATCGTCACTCGCTGCATACCCGTTGCTCATGACCCGTTCCGGGGTTTCTTGACAGACAACGATCAAAACCGGTTCAACTTCCCGAGTTCGTCCTTGCTGAGCAGCGTCCGCTGCGTCGGGCCGGCGGAACCGAATCCGAGCAGTGAAACGGCGTTGGACGGATCGTAGCCGACCTGTTCCGACCTGCGCCGCTTCGCGCCGCCATCCGCGCCGTTGTCGCCGAAGCCCTCGACCTGAACGGTGATCGTCCAGCGCCGCTGGCTGCCGCCCGCCGCGTTGTTCTTCGCGAGGTCCTGCGCGACCTGGCTCGCCGCCGACGCCGCCGCGCTCGCGGCAGTCAGCGCGCCCGTATTCACGGCCTGCACGACCGGAATGCCGGTCGACTTGCCCGTCACCTGAATGTTGTCCGCGTTCACGACATGCAGCGCCGCGACGTTCAGGTTGCCCGCGCGAATGCCCGCATCGCCCGCGTCGACCGTTCCACGCGGCGCGATCAGGTTGATCGTGCCGTTTGGCTCGCCCGGCAGGCTCTGCAGCGCCGCGATGCCCGCGCCCGTCACCTGGCCGCGCGCGTCGACCGTGCAGTAGTGGTTCGCGTCGCACACATACTGCGGCGCCGGCGTGTCGGCCGACGACTTCGAGCCCTTGCCCGCGTTGATGTCGCCGTTCGAACTCCAGATCGTCATGTTGCCGCCCTGCTCGGTGAAGATCCGGCTCTGCGCAAGCAGCACGCTCTGGTCGGTGAAGATATTGACGTCGCCCTTCTCGAGCGCGAGGATCCCCATCGTGCCGGGGCCGGCGACGACCGTCCCGCCACCGTCGACGATCTGCGGCGGCGCCGAGGTGCTGCCGACGAGCGCCTGCCCACCTGGCCCAAGGATCGTGATGTCGCCGCCCTGCTGAGTCTGGATCGTCGTGCTGCGAATGTCGAGATTGCCGGTACTGACCGTCTTGTTCGCGCCGCTGGCGCCGCCGCCCAGATTGTTCGCGGTATAGCCGTACGAAGCAGGAAACAGCGTATTGATCGCTTGATAGCCTCTCGCATACTGGCCGCGGTACGGACTCGAATCATCGTTGAAATCCTCGCCGACGCGCGTCAGTACGCCAAACAGCACCTTTTCGGCAAAAAGCTGTTGCACGTGAGACGGCAATGCCTGGAACTGCTTCCACGCTTCATCGGCCGTCAGGCGGCCCACCCTGGCCTGCGCCGCCTGCTTGTCGACCAGCAACCCTGTGTCGACCGCAAGCCCTGCGCCGTACTGCTCCATGAACGCGATCAAAGCCGGCGTCGCGCTCGGGATGCCGGCGACAGTGCTGCCCGGCGCAACGTAGGCAGAGATGAACCCCTGCAGATCGACGCCCGGCCCGACGCCGAACAGCACGTTGACGTTCGCGCCTTCGTGCGGGAGGTTCGGGTTGTTCGCGTTGCCGACCGCGTTGATGCCCGTGAAAACCTGCGTGACCGATGCGGTATCGGCACTAGCGTTGAACAGTTCTGCCCGGCTCGTCAACGGTCCGATAGTGCGCCCGGCCTGCACGTCGAGCCAGCCCGGCCCGCCGACCGCCAGCACCGGCACTGCGCCACCGCCGGTATAAGGTATCGGCGTATCGTAGATGTCGCGGCCGGCCACGATGCGGGTCATGTCCGAACTGCGCAGGTTCTGGCCCAGGAACGCGAGGTTGACGATATCCTGCCCCGCCTGGATGAGTGCCGGCTTGTCGATCGAAAGCGTGACGAGATTCCGGTAGTAGCCGTCACCGGGGCCTGTCCGGTCTGGTGTGTCGGCCACGCCGTTGACGATGCTCCCGTTCAGGCTGTAGATCCGCGCGGGCGCCGTATCGCCACGGTGCAGCGCGTCGATCGCATGTGCGGCGAGTGTCGTGTCCGTCAACGTCGGCACGGTCGCCTGCGGATTCGATGGCGAAGGCATTTGCGAAGGATCGGCATCCGACAGGCCGAATTTGCCTGCAAGACCAGCCCCGGTGGTCGGCGCCGCGATGTTGGAGAGATTCACTGAACGATTGGCGATCAGGTTCAACTGCCCGACCGCGGATGGATACAAGGTGCCGCCGGACTGAATGTCGATGCCACCATTGAATGCCGTCAGATTCACACTGGCAGGCAATACCCCATTCGCGCCGGTCAACATGCCGGCGAGCGTGCCGAGCCTGATATCGCCTGTCGTCGACAGCGCGTTCAACGCGGATTTCGACGAGTAACCCTGGCTGTCGGCGTATTGCGAATAGTCCCAGAGATTGACGATCCCTGACGATTGACCGCCGGGTTGCCAGAAACTTGTCGCATACGATGGATTGAGCACTGCACCTATGTCGATGCCTTGCCGTGCCGTTACGTTGAACACGCCGTCCTGCGCGGCGAGTACTGTCGATACGGCGAGTGGCCACCCTCCCCGGGAGTTGACCGCAAGATCCGACGCGATGCTTCCGCCAGCGGAGATCATTCCCGTTCCCTTTGCGACGAAGTAGCTGCCGCTCTGAATATCGCCGCCCGCCCTTACGGTCAGATTGCCACCGCCGACGGTCACCGGGGTGCCGCTGGCGTCCTTGTACCACGTTGTCGGCAGCGAGACGGCAAGGTCGGAGATATTGCCGTTCGCGCTGACTGACACATTGCCGCCGACGCTCATCACCCCCTGGCCGAATGCGCCGAAGTCGATCGAACTGCGGGCGAGCGGCGTATAGACTGTCGTACCATTGACTGTCGTGACCGTCCGGCCCGGCGAGATCTGCATCCACTGCCACCAGAACTGGCTGATGTTGTTGCCGGCCTGCCCCGTCACCGCCCCCGTTGCATCTGTCACGTATTCGATGCCATGGATGTCTCCCTGGGTGCGAATCGTGATGTCGCCAGCCGAATCCGGGTTCACGGTCGGCGTGACCAGAATGTCGGCGCTCCCCGGCGCGCCGGTCATCAGTGCGCCGGCCAGACCCAGCGCAGGCGATCCCTGTGCAGGCGCACCAGCCGTATACACCACGCCCGGCGCAGTCTTGTCCGACAACGCAAAATCATTGCCGGCAGCGATGTCGATCGACCCGGTGCCGGTGCGGATCGTCGTCGGCTGCAGCAGCGTGCGCCCATTGGAATCGACATACTCGGTGTGCTGATTGAGCGTCACGTTGCCCATGGGTGCGCCGCCGGAGCCGAATGCCGCGGCGGGCTGCAACGAGAGCGGATTGGCGCTGGCGGTGTCGGCACCCGCGACGATCCGGTACGACGCACTCTGCCCGCCCAAGAGCGCTGCGAAGCTAACCGGCAACGGGTTGTTGGCGGTCGCGACGTTGGCCGGCGCATTTCCCGGCAAAGCGCCGATATTCACGCCCGTGAACGGGATGGACAACGGCGCGGTCGGTGCGAAAAAGAAGCTGTATACGCCCTTCGGCTGCAGTACGGGCAAGGGGCTCGTCGTAAGGTTGGCGACGTAGTTCAGATAGCCGTTATAGACGGAAATGTACTGCCCATAGTCCTTCGGATTCGTCGAAAAAACCGGTGGCGTCGGTGTGCCGAACTTCGGATAAATCGTTGTGCCGTTCCGGATATAGCCGACAATGGTGAATCTGGTATAGCCTTTCAGCCAGCTCGGTCCATTCTCGTCGTAGTACGCGAGGGCGTAATCCTTGTAAGACGAGAAACTCGACGGAACCGGCGCCGGCGTATGCAGCGGACTGTACGGCAGAATGTGCGACGTATACCGGCCGCTTGCCCAGTCGCCGTAGTATGTTCCCCACGAATTCGCGTACTGAAGGTAGCCGGAATAGTACTCGGACGCCTGACTCGTGAGCGGTGCGCGCAACGAAATATTGGGGTCGTACAGCGGGTTTTGCGGATCGCTGGCGAACGACGCGAGCGACTGGCTCCCCCCGCCAAAGAACGTCACGGTAATCGACGCCGGATCGCTCACCGACATCAGCCCGTTGTACAGCTTCAACGCATCCGCATACGTGCCGGTGGCCGAAGCATTCCCCGCCGCCCCGAGGATCGTCGCCACCTCGCTCTGGAAGAACCCGTCGGTGATGCTCGCCTGCGCGTCGAAATTGCCCGCCGCGCGGAACGTCAGCATCGGCGCGATCGTGCCGTGGTAGCGGTACGCCGGCGTGATCGAGCCGTTGTCGTTCGGCAGCCCGGCGCCGAGATTCCAGTTCGACAGGATCGAGATGTTGCCGTTGTTGATCGTCGTGCCCGGATTGTCTAACTCAATACCCGGCACTACGCGGAAGTTCGCGATATTCGACGTCTGCCCAACGAGCGTGGGCCCGCTCGCACCGAGGCCGCGCTGGATGAAATCCATCAGCGTGCCGGGCTGCATTGTCAGCGTTCCGTCGGCGGCCTTCACGATCTGCCCGCCGTAATAGTTCTGGTGATCGGCATTCGCGCTCGTCGGCACGAAATACATGCCGTTCAGCCCATTGAAGCCGCCGAACGTATCCGACTTCACGCCGGCGTATAGCTGCGCCGGATCGGTCAGCGTGAATTGCGCGCCCGTCGCGGTGTTCGTCACCGTGCCGAGGCCGTCGCCGGTCACATTCGGCGTGAACGTAAACGTTGCGCCGCCCGTCCCCTGCGCGGTGAACGTGCCGGCCAGCAGGTGCCCCTTGCTGTCGAACCAGCCCACCGGATCGACGATGCCGTCGAAGTGCTGCGCGCCCGTCGTCACGTCGGTCGTGTTCCATACTGCATAGGCCTCGAGCGACGTCGCACGCGACCCGGTGACGCCCTTGGTGTCCTTGAACGCTACCGGTAAATGCACGTTGACGCTGCCGTCCGCGAGCAGCGGTGCGCGGAACGTCACCGTGCCGCCCGACAACCCGCCCGCCGTACCGCCCGACACGTCGATCAGCGCGTTTTCGCCCACCCGGATCAGCCCTGCACGCGACGGATCGAAATTCTCGTAGCCATAGGTTCCGTTGTACGGATTCGCGACGCCCGGATCGAACACCGCGCTGGTGCCGATGTTCACCGTGCCGCCGCGCTGGGACGGATCGGCACTGCGTGCGAGCAGCGTGCCTTCGACGTCCACCCCGCTGCGGCCGAACAGCGCGATCTGCCCGCCCGCCTGCCCCGACGCATCGATCGTGCCCAGCACGTTCACGTTGCCGTTCGCCGTATCCGATGCATTGCCCGCGCCGCCGTCCGCCGTCAGCGACACTGCATGCGCGGTCAGTGCATTGCCCGGCGACAGCGTCAGGTTGCCCGTCTTCGTGTGCACCGTGATCGACTGGTTCACGCCGCTCGACGCGAGCGTCTTCGCGAGCGCATCGAGATCCGCCGCGCCCCCGGTGTCGAGCGACAACGAGCCGCCCGCATAACCGTTCGCCGCGCCGCCCTTGATCGTGCCGTTCAGGTTCACCCCTTGCTTAGGCGCCGACAGCGTCAGGCTGCCCGCCGCGCCGCCGCCTTTCGCGCCCGAGAAGTCGAGGATCGCGCCGGGCTGCACGTCGACCGTGCCGGCGTCGGCGGTCAGCCGGATCGCCCCGGCCGGCGCATATTGCGTCACGTCGAAGAACTGCTTCGACACGCCCGCCGAACTCACCGTCGAACCGCTGCCGATCGTCAGGTTCCCGCGCGTCGCCTCGAGGCTCACATTGCCCGCCGGCGCGGCGATCGTCGCACCATTGTCGAGAATCGTCCCGCCGATGAAGCTCCACGCGCCGCCCACCGGCGCTTTCGTCAACGCCGTGCCGGCTGCCGCATTCAGCGTCAGCGCGCCGGTGGTCTTCACCGTCGACGCCGAGCGCGTATCGGCGAGGTACGCCGGTGCGTTGAGCGTCACCGGCAACGCACCGAAGTCGAACGTGCCCGTGCCTTGCCCGACGATGCCGCCGGTCGCGTTCAGGGTGGCCGCGCCGAATCCGCTCACGGTCTTCGTGCCCGCGCCGAAATCGATCTCCTTCGCGTTGACCGTCAGCGTGCCGCCGCCCGGCGCCGCCGTGCCGAGCGGCGCGCCCATCTCGTTCGTGAACGCGAGCTGCGGCGCGTTCAGCGTCACGCGGCCGCCGTCGCTCGCGAAGGTGCCCGCGCTCAGGTTCACGCTGTTGCCGAACGTCGCGTTGACGTCGCCGACGAAGCCGATCGCACCGTAGCTTCGCAACGTCACCAACTGCGCGTTCGCGAACTGCGCGAGCCCCGCCGGATCGATCACGAACCCCGGCAGGTTCGCCGCCGCCGCGCCGTTCGCGTTCGTGAACGTGATTGCCGAGCCGTCCGCCGTGATCGCCTTCGCCGACAGCGCCGCGCTCGGGTCGACCTTCAGGCTGCCGGACGAGTCGAGCAGCAACGCCTGCCCGCCGGCCAGCGTCGCGCCCGCGCCGACCGTCAGCAGGCCCGAGCCCGTGCCGCCGGTACGCGTGAGCGGCGCCATCGCGCCGTTCGACACGCGCAGCAGCGCGCCGTCGCCGGCGATCGCGATCGGCTGGTCCTTCGCGGCCGGATAGTCGCCCGCCGCCGCGATCGACGCGCCCGCGTCGACGCGCAGGCCGTTGGCCGCATTCGGATCCGTGCCGCTCGCATCGGCCTTCGTCACGAGCAGGATCTCGGGCCCCTTCAGCGCCGAATTCGCGTCGTTCGACACGACCACGCTGTTCGCGATCGGCGTGATCGTCACGCCTTTCGTCGTCGCCGTGCGCGTGCCGCCGATCAGCAGGCTGCCCGCGTTCAGCGAGCCGAGCGCGTCCGCGCCGATCTGCAGATAGCCCGCCAGCGCCGCGCTGCCGTTGCCGGTGACCTGGATGTCGCGCGACGCGATATCGACCTCGGCCGGCGCCCCGCCCGTGCCGGCGGCGGTGTTCAGCGTCGCGCCGAGCGCGAGCGCCCGGGTCGCGGCCAGCACCAGCTGGCCGCCGTCCACCGGCAGCGGCGGCGTCACGTTGCCCTTCTTCGCCGCCTGATCCGTGAAGAAACCGTTCGCGCCCTTCAGCGTGTATTGCGAATACTGCTGCCACACCGGGCCCGACTGCACGCTGAACAGCGTCGGCGTCGCGCTGCGGCCGCCCGTCACCGCATCGGCGAAGTACCCGGCCGTGACCACCGTGCCGTCCGGCAGCACCTTGCTCGCGCCCGGCGCGACGTTGCCCGTCGTGCCCGACACCGTCACGCGATACGCGCCCGGCACCGTCGCGTACTTGCCCGGCAGCAGCGTGTAGTAGCCGGCAGCCAGCCCCGGCACGCCGGACAGGTACACCGCCTTGCCGATCGCGTCGTTCGTGCCGGCCTGGCCGACGCCAAGCGTGGCCGTCGTGGTGGTCGCTGCGCCGCCGTCGTTGATCTGCGGCTGCACGGTCTGCGCGAACACCGGGTCGTACGCGGCAACGGGCGACTGCGCGCCCGGCAGAATCGCGTACACGTTCCCGCCGCCGGCGTTGACCGGCACGGCCGTCGCGCCCTTGCCGTTCGCGTAGCTCACGTTGTATTGCGACAGCACGTCGCGCGTGCCGCCGGTGCCCGGCACCCATTCGGCGGCCTGCAGGTCGCCGCCGCCCGACAGGTCGATCGTCACGCCCTTGTCGAGCGCCACGCGGCTGCCGTTCACGCCGATGAACTTCGCCGGCGGCGCGCCCAGGTCGGCCGTCGTCGTCCCCGCGATCGGGTTGAACTGCCACTGCACGCCGTCGACGGTCGCGCCGTACGGAATGATCGCGTCGCCGTTCGACACCGATGTCACGCTGCCTTTCGCGAACGTCACCGAGTCGGTCGCGACGAGCGGCAGGGTGTTGAACTGCGTCTGCGTCGCCTTGTTCGCCGGGTCGCCGACGCCGAACACGAGGGTGCCCGACGGCGCGCGCACCGCACCGCCCTGCACGATGTTCGTCGCGTCCACCAGCAGCGTGCCGCCGGCCGACAGCGGCGCGCCCGACGTGCCGTTCGACGCGAACGTGACCGTCGTCGGCGCAGGCGTACCCGTCACCGGATCGGCCGGGCCGACCGCATCGACGATGAACGTGCTGCCGGTGGCCGGATACAGGCTCGCCGCGCTGAACGTCAGGTTGCCGGGCGTGTACAGCACGCCGGCCAGCGGCGCCGTCGTGCCGGTCGTCGTCACGTTCGTCGAACTGAGGCGGATATCGCCGCGGCTGTTGAAGTTCGCCTGGCCGAAGTTGTTCAGCTGGAACTGATTGCGCAGATCGATGAACGACGCGTTGACGTTCAGCGTCGCATCCGACAGCGCCGCGACCGGCGCCAACCCGGGCGACGCCGTCGTGTTCACCGGGCCGGCCACCGCGACGTACGGCGCATCGATCGTCACACGCGTGCCGAGCGGCGGCTGCGGCTGCGCGAGCAACGTCGAGAGCACCGTCGGCGGCGTCGAATTGTTGTCGGGTTGGGCCGCGGGCTTCGACAGCAGCGTCGTCAGCTGATCCAGGCCGATCGCAGCGATCCGGCCGGTATTCAGCGTCACCGACTCCGGCAACGCCAGGTTCACGTTGCCGGCGAATGCGATCGTCGGCACCGGCGACTTGAGCTGCGACGGCGCGCTGTCGCCCAGCACGAGATTCGCGATGCCCGAGCCGTTCAGGCTGTCGGCGACGAACTGGATCACGCCGGTCGGTTGCCCGATCGGCAGCCCGGTGGTCGGGTCGATCGCCGTCGAGAAGTCTTGCCCCGGCGCCAGCCCGGCCGGCACGAGCGTCCCGCTCTGCCGCACGACCAGCGCGGTCGCCCCGGCGCTGCTCGCGTTCAGATGCGGCAGGATCGACAGCGTGCCGCCCCGCGCCTGCTCGGCGCCCGCGCGGGCGGCCAGCGTCGCATCGGCAAAGAGGCCATACCCGGCGGACAGCGTGATCGAGCCCGCGTCGCTCCACACCGGTTGCGATGCATACGCGCCGTTCGCCTGCAACCGGTCGAAGTTCGCCGACGCGCCCGACACGTCGATCTTCGAGCCGGCCTGCGCGACCACGTAGCCGGTGTCGCTCGACAGCGTCACCGAACCGCCCGGCAGGACCTTGCCGGCGTTCGGCACGACGGCGCTTGCGCCGACCTTGACCGGCGTCGCGAGCGGATTGGCCAGCGCGACGCCCGACACGTCGAGCGTCGCATCGGCGCCGAGCCAGACCGACTTGCCCGCACTCCTGAACCCGGTCGTGTACTGCCCCGCCTGCGCGAACGCGCCGTTCGAATCCGCACTCAGCGTGATCGAACCGCCGGGCGCGGAGATCGAACCCAGCACCGTCACCTGCGTCGGCGAACCGAGGCCGATGCTCGCACCGGCGTCCGCATCGATCGACGCGCCGGACGAAAGCGTGACGCCGCCGGTCACGCCCTGATACGACGGCATCTTGCTGACCGCGTCCTGCCACGACACGTAGTTGCCCCCCGTCAGCACGAGGCTGGTCGGTTGCCGGTGATACGCGTCGAGACGGCCGGACGTCGTCAGCCCCGCTGTCGACAGATTCGCGCCCGTTGCCGCCTGCTGCAGCGCCAGCGCGTCCGGGATGCGATTGCGTTGTGTCAGCGCGACCGTCGCGCCGGGCGCCACGGTCGTGTCGTAATACGCGTTCAGCACATACTTGCCGAAGCCCTGCTGCGCAAAGAACGATTCGGGCAGATACACGTCCCACGGCGCGGCCGCCGCCGGATCGCCGCCGACCCGGAAGCCGAGCGCCTGCAGCGACAGCGTGCCGCCGCCGGAGAAGCCCTCGCTGAGAATCGTGCCGCCCAGCGCGAGCGTGCCTGCCGTCGGCTGCTTGTCGGGAAGGTTCGGGCCTCCGTCGCCGGTATGCCCGAACTGCTGGTTGAGGGGCGCCACGTACGTGCGCAGCGACACATTGCCGGCCCGCCCGGCCGGTATGCCGTCCCGCATCAGCAGTTGGCCGTTCGCCTGCATCTCGCCGCCGCTCGAGACGTCGAGCACGCTGCCGGGCCGCAGCAGGATCGAGCCTGTCGTATCGACGGTGGCGCCGTTCTTCCCGATCACACTCTCGGTGGCCGACAGCGAGATGCTGCCGCCGTTGATGAACTGGCTGTTGCCGGGCGTCGTGCCCGGCGCCGCCTGCACGTTGTTGTTCACCCATTGACCCGCGGTACTGATCACCGCCTGCGGGCCCACGATGACATTGCCGCCGCTCGTGATCGAGATCGAGCCGCCCGGCGCGGACAGGCAACCCTCGACGTTGACGTCCATGCCGCCCGTCGAACTGTTGAGCGTGACGGAGCCGCCCGGTTGCAGGTTCAGTTGCGCATGCGGGTCGACCGTCATGCCCTTGCCGCCCGCCTTGTCCTGGGTCACGTTCAGGTTCGCGAAGCCGCCCTGGTTCAGGGTCGCGACCGGCACCACCATCGTCGTCAGGACATTGCGCGGATCGGTATCGGCCAGCGTTTGCGACGCATTTTTGTCGAGTGGTGTTTCGATCGAAAAACCCGGCGCCAGGTCGTTCAGCAGCGGCGCCCGATCCTGCAGGATCGTGAGCCCCGTGATGCCCGACGGCGCAGCGTTGCTGTTGTTCCACGCCAGCGCGGCCAGCGCGCCGCCCCCGAGCTTCGGATCGGCGCCGAGATTGAACGTGCCGCCCGACGGCAGGCTGTTGCCCTGCATCTGCTTCGCGCCGCCGAGCGCCTGCGCGCTGATGTCGCCGTCGAGCACCAGCGAGCGCGACGCATAGAGGTCGAGCGTGCCCGCGTTGCCGCCGACGATGTAGTCGGCCTGGTACGCGCCCGCCGTCTGCAGCGGGTTGAACCAGGCGCGCGTCACGCCCCAGCGCGGGTGGCTTTCGATGAACTGCCCGGCGATCCCCACGTACGTGCCGTACGGGCTGGCCTGCCCGATCGGCACGATCGCGCCGTTCGCATCGACGAGGCGCGTCGTGTTCACGATCCCGCCGGCGTAATGCACATAGCCGCCGTTCAGGTTCATCGACGAACCGGTGGCCGTCATCACGTCGCCGCCTGACAGCGTGATCGTGCCGCCGTTGGTCAGCCGCTGGTCGACGGTGCGCGGGATCAGGTTCGCGTAGCCAGACAGGTTCAGGATCGGGCTGCCGACCCACTGCACGCCGTCGCTGCGCGTGCCCGTCAGCGTGCTGTCGACCACCGCGCCCTTCAGCCCGTACAGGAAGCTGTTGCGCAGCAGCGGCGAATCGGCCAGCTCGTTCTGCCCGATCCGGTCGATCGTGAGCAGCGTCTGCGTGATCGGCGCGCCGACGTTCGCGAGGCCCGACACGTCGATCGTCGCGCCGCTGTCCACATAGATCCGGCCGGGCACCGCGGTCTGGCCGGGGGGCGGCGCCGCGCCGGCCACCTGCGGCACGTAGGCGGTCACCGACACGTTCGAACCGGGCGCCTCGATCAGCGAGCCGCCCTGGAACCACACCGATCCGGCCGTCATCGCGATGCCGCCCGGCGTGAAGGTCGTGCCCGGCGTCGAGGTCGCCGTCTGCCCGTTGCTGTCCGGCAGCACGGCCGTCACCGAGCCCGGGCCGAAGCTCAGCAGGCCCGCGCGGTGCACGTCGTCGGCGCTGCCGCCGGGCCCGCCGATGACCGGCCCGGCCTGGCCCGGGTACGCCCTGCCCAGCGGATCGTTCGACGCATACTCGTCGGCGGTCGAGATCGTGATCGTGCCGGGCGTGTTCACGCTCGTCGTCACGCCCACCACGCCGTTCTGCGCGACGCGGCTGCCCAGCAGGTTCACGTTGCCGCGCGCGGCCTGGATGATGCCCGTGTTGGTCAGCGTGCCCGCGGGCGTCACGTCGATCGTCGCGCCGGTCTGCAGGTCGGTCGTGACGATCTGCCCGCTCAGCTCCGGCAGCAGGACCTGCGGATTGCTCTTCCCGGCGATCGTGCCGGGGCGCAGGCTCACGCCCACGCCGGCCGCGAGCACGACCTGCCCGGCCGTCGCCGTGATGCTGCCGCCGTTCGTCACGTTCGGCGCGGCCACCAGCACGAACCCGCCGTCGCTGACCGTGCCGTTGGCATGCGTCGTGATCGACGCGCCCGGCTCGATCGTGATGTCGCCCGGCGCCTGGTAAGCGCCGACGAGCATCGTCCGGGTGCCGAGGCCCAGCACCTCGTTCGGCCGGTTCGAGCCGGCCACGCCGCTCGAGCTGCCCGACTGCGGATACGCGAGGCCGCCGGTCGTGCCGGCCGGCAGGCTGAGGAACTGCTTGTTGCTCGCGACGATGCCGTCCGGCGTCGGCATCAGCTGGTTCTTCGTGTCCAGCAGGTGCAGCGACGACGCCACCAGCGAATGCACGTTGACCTGCGACCCGGCCCCGAACAGCACGCCGTTGCGGTTGATCACGTACACCGCTCCCTGCGCGGTGATGTTCCCGAGAATCTGGCTCGGCCGCCCGCTCGGATCGTTCACGCGGTTCAGCACCGCCCAGTTGTTCGCGCCGTTGGTCTGCGCGCCGGCC
Organism: Burkholderia sp. SRS-46; assembly: GCF_004343775.1. Taxonomy (GTDB): domain Bacteria; phylum Pseudomonadota; class Gammaproteobacteria; order Burkholderiales; family Burkholderiaceae; genus Burkholderia. Next base: position 18,693 of record NZ_PTXL01000009.1, read on the forward strand.
GACTGGTCGAAGTTGAGCGTGGTCTGCCGGCCGACGTTCATCGTCTCCCACGTCAGCACCGCGTTCTGCCCGGTCTGCTTGATGTCGACGTTCACGTGCCCGTTCGCGTCGACGCTCTGCTGCGGCGCGTTCGCATTGAACCAGAGCACGGGGTTGTTCGCATCGCTGGTCGCGCCCGCCGCCACCTGCAGGCCGCCCGGCGCGAGCCCGTTCGGCACGGTCGACGGCAGCTTCGCGGCGGCCGCGGCCGCATTCTGCTGCGCCGCGATCTGCGCGGCGATCGCATGCGCCGCGTAGCCGAGGTTGCGGATCGACGGCTGGCTCGCCTGCAACGCCTGCTGCGGCGACACGCCGAGGTTCGGCATGCCCGGCACGCCGCCGGCCCCGCCGCCCGCGCCGCCGGCCGGCGCGCCCGCAGCCGCATGCCCGAGGTTCATGAGGCCCGCCGCCTGTGCGTGCGCGGTGACGCCCGCCGCCAGCACCAGGGCGATCGCCCGGCATAGCGGACGCAGGTCCGATCTCAGGATGGACCGCGATCGAATCGGGTCATGTTGTCGTGCTGTGCGTGCGCGTGCTGCCATTCTCCACCCCGAACCCTAGAAGATTGCGCGCGGCCCCGGTCGCGCCGAGGTCGACGCCGATCCGCTGCCGCGCATGTCGATGCGCCCTGAGCAGGCTGCTGAAATCCGAAGACCATACGAAGCCCGCATGGCAGCGACGTGGCGGGTGCTACGGACCATTCCGGCCGTGGTCAAAAGGTCCGTAACTTTTGTCATGGGCGCTCGCTCGCGCCCGCGCGGGCCGGCTCGCGATGCCCCCGCGCGAGCGCGGCCAGCGCCGCGCCGACGCGCGCGACCACCGCCGGCCAGTCGCCGGGCCGCGCCTGCCGGAACAGCGTCGCGCCCGGGTACCACGGGCTGTCGTCGCGTTCGAGCAGCCAGCGCCAGTCCGGCACGCGCGGCAGCAGCACCCACACCGGCCGCCCGAGCGCGCCGGCCAGGTGCGCGACCGACGTGTCGACGCTGATCACGAGATCGAGCGCATCGACGAGCGCGGCCGTCTCCGCGAAGTCCGTCAATGCGCCGCCGAACGACGCGACACCGCTCGCCGCGAATGCGTCGGCATCGCGCGGCCGCACCTGCGGCTGCAGGCTCACGAAGGTCGCGTCGAGCGTCAGCAGCGGCGCGAGCGCGGCGAACGGCATCGAGCGGTTCTCGTCGTTCGCGTGGCGCGGGTTGCCGGACCACGCGATGCCGACCTTCAGGCGCTGCGGCGGCGCGATCGCGTCGAGGCGCGCCGCCCAGGCGTCGCGGCGGTGCGGGTCGGCGCTCAGGTAGCGTGCTTCGGCCGGCACCGTGTCGAGCGTCGTGCGAAACGCGTAAGGCAGGCTCATCAGCGAGCAGTGCAGATCGAACGACGGGGTCGGCTGCCCTTCGGTGACGACGCGGCTCACGCCGCGCAGCGTGCCGAGCAGCGCGCCGAGCGCGTCCGGCGCTTCGACGATCACGGTCGCGCCGAGGTCGTGGACGAGGCTCGCGTAGCGGCAGAACTGCAGCGTGTCGCCATAGCCCTGCTCCGCATGCAGCAGCACGGTGCGCCCCGCGACGGGTGCGGCGCCGTCCCACATCGGCCGGTCCGCATGGCGCCGGTGCAGCACCGTGTCGGCCGCGCGCCAGCGCGTCTCATGCCGCTTCCAGCCCGTGTCGAAATCGCCCATCAGCAGGTGGCAGAACGCCTCCGAGCGGCGCGCCGCGCCGTGGTGCGGATCGCGCTCGCACGCCAGCCGGAAATCGGCGAGCGCCGCGTCGTGTTCGCCGAGCTGCTGGCGCGCGACCGCGCGCGTGAACAGCTGCTGCGCAAGCGTCGCGGGCGCGCTGGCCGCCGCCGCATGGCTCGCGCAGGCGTCGTCATAGCGGCCGAGCTGCTGCAGCGCCAGCGCGCGGTGGTACAGCAGTTCCGCATGCGGCCCCGTCGTCGCGAGCGCGCGGTCGTAATGCGCGAGCGCAGCGTCGAATTCGCCGAGCGCGCGCAGCGCGGCCGCGCGGTTGCGCAGCGCATCGACGTCGTCCGGCGCGCGCGCCAGCGCTTCGCCATACGCGTGCGCCGCGTCCGCATGCCGGTCGAGGCCGAGCAGCGCATTGCCGCGGCCGATCCACGCGGCCGGGTTGCCGCGATCCAGCGCGATCAGCCGGTCGCAGCGCTTCAGCAACTCGTCGCGCGCGTGCAGCAGGTCGAGCGCGACGCAGCTCGCGAACAGCAGCTGCGCATCGTCCGGCGCGCGCGCGAGCCCTTCGTCGAGACAGGCGAGCGCCTCGGCCGGGCGGCCGAGCTCGGTCAGCACGACGCCGCACGCATACACGAGCTCGGTTGTCTTGCCGCGCACGACCATCGCGAGCCGATAGCCGTGCAGCGCCTCGTCGCGCCGGCCCAGCGCACGCAATGCGTGGCCGCGCTCGACATGCGCGGCCGCATCGTTGGGATCGAATCGCAGCGCGTATTCGGCGCTGATCAGCGCATCGGCGGGCCGCCCCAGCAGCCGCAGCGTCTCGCCGCGCCGGCACCATGCGCTCGCGTTTCCCGGCTCGCCGCCGAGCGCGCGATCGTACGCGGCGAGCGCGTCGTCGTATTGCCCGAGCGCGCGCAACGCGTCGCCGCGCGCGAGATGCGACGCCGCATGAGCGGGATCCTGCGCGAGCGCGCGATCGCTCGCGGCGAGCGCGTCTCGATGGCGGCCGACGCCGGCAAGCGCCGCCGCGTGGTTCGCGAGATTCCACGGCTGATTCAGGCCGGCCTGCATCGAGCGGGCGATCAGCGGCTCCGCGCGCGCCGGGTCGCCGAGCCGCAGGTACGCGACGCCGAGCAGATGCAGCGCCTCGACGTGATCGGGCGCCATCGTCAGCACGCCCTCGTACAGCCGCGCGGCACCGGCGTAGTCGCGCTGTTCGAGCCGCGTGCGCGCATTGCGCAGCGCATCGTCGAGCGCCGCGCGCAGCGTGCCGATGCCCGCGCCCGGCGCGAGCGCCTGCGCCGCCTGCGGGTGCGCCGCGTCGCGCGTGCTCATCGCGCGCCCCCCTCCACCATCGCCGGCAACGCGGCGCGGATCCGCTCGACGACCGGCGCCCACTGGCCGCCTTCCGGCTGGCGGAACAAGCGCGCGCCCGGATACCACGGCGTGTCGTCGCGATCGAGCAGCCAGCGGAAATCGGGCGTGTACGGAATCATCAACGCGAGCGGCCGCCCGAGCGCGCCGGCCAGGTGCGCGACCGACGTGTCGACGCTCACCACGCCATCCATCAGCGCGGTCAGCGCGGCCGTATCCGCGAAATCCTCGAGCGCGTCGCCGACGAAGCGGACCGGCGCCGCGTCGAGCAGCGGGCGATCCTCGTCGCGCAGCACCTTCTGCAGGCACACCCATTCGTAGCGGTCGTCGAGCAGCGGCAGCAGGTCGGCCAGCGTCATCGAGCGGTTGCGGTCGTTCACGTGCAGCGGGTTGCCGGACCACACGAGCCCGATGCGCGGCCGCACGGCCGCGCCGAGCCGTTCGCGCCAGCGCGCGACGCGCGCCCGGTCCGCCCGCAGATACGGCACGCCGGCCGGGATCGACGCGAGGTCGGTGCGGAATTCGTGCGGCAGGCTCAGCAGCGGGCAATGCAGGTCGAACGGCGGCAGCGGCGCGCCGCGCGGGACCAGCGTGTCGACGCCGTCGAGCGTCGCGAACAGCGTCGTCAGCTCGACCGGCGATTCGAGCACCACCCGCGCGCCCAGCGCCTTCACGAGCGGCACGTAGCGGCAGAACTGCAGCGTATCGCCGAGCCCCTGCTCCGGATACAGCAGGATCGTCTGCCCGTCGAGCGGCAGCTCGCGCGTCCAGCGCGGCTGCGCAAATGCGCGCCGGCTCGCGTCGAGCTGGCTGTCGCGCCAGCGCCATTCGTATTCGGCCCAGCCCGCGTCGAAATCGCCGATCGACAGGCACAGGAACGCACGCGTGCAGTGCGCCTGCACGTAATCGGGATCGATGTCGATCGCGTCCGCATAGGCCTGCCGCGCGTCGTCGTGGCGCCGCAGCGCGCGCAATGCATTGCCGCGATGGAAATGCGCGAGCTTGTCGCGCGGCGTCGCCGCGATCACGCGCGTGAAATCGGCCAGCGCATCGTCGTAGCGGTGGGTCTCCAGCCGCACCCGGCCCCGCGTGAACCAGGCCGGCACGTAGTCCGGATCGGCCGCCAGCGCGCGATCGCACGCATCGTGCGCGTCGTCGTGGCGGTCGGCGCCGATCAGCGCGCTCGCGTAGTTGCACAGCACGCCCGGATTGCCGGGTTCGGCTTCGAGCGCGCGCGCATAGCTGTCGATCGCGTCGCGATAGCGCGCGAGGTGGCTCGCCGCGTTGCCGCGGTTGGCGAGCGCCAGCGCGTGCCGCGGGTCGATCGCGAGCACCCGGTCGCAGCGCACCAGCGCCTCGTCGTGCCGCCCGAGCCGCTCGAGGGCCACCGAGCTGTTGAAGATCGCATCGACGAACGCGGGGCTCGCGGCCATCGCCGCGTTGAAATCGGCGAGCGCGCGTTCCGGCTCGCCGAGGTCGAGGTACGCGACGCCGCGCAGGAACAGCACTTCGACGCTGCCCGGCGTGAGCGCCAGCGCATGATCGTAGCTTTGCGCCGCGTCGCGGAAGCGCCCGAGCCCGCGCAGCGCCAGCCCGCGCGCGCGCAGCGCGTCGAACGTGCGCCCCGCGAGCGTGACCGCGCGCTCGCAATCGGCCAGCGCCGCGTCGAAACGGCCGAGCGCGAGCAGCGTCTCGGCGCGCTTCACGACGCCGTCGGCGAAGCCCGGCGCGACGTCGAGCAGGCGGTCGTAGGCCGCGCACGCATCGTCGTGGCGCGCGAGCTGCGCGAGCAGGCCCGCACGCTGGAACAGCGCGCGCGGATGCCCGGGATTGATCGCCAGCGCTTCGTCGAGACGCACCAGCGCCTCCGCTTCGCGCCCGAGGCCCGCGAGCACCGCCGCGTGGTTCGCGAGTGCAAGCGGCGCCGGCTGCCGCTCGATCGAGCGCCGCATCAGCGAGTCGGCTTCGGGCAACTGCCCTTGCTGGAATCGCACCGCGCCGAGCAGGTGCAACGCTTCCGGATGATCGGGCGCAAGCGTCAGCAGTTGCGCATACGCCTCCTCGGCAAGCTGCAGCGCGCCCTCGCGATGCGCGTTGCGCGCCCGCTCGAGCAGCCGGTCGAGCTGCGCGGCGCCGGATGGACGGATCTCGGGCGACGGCTGCGCGATCGTCGATGTCGCGAGCGGCGTCCCTGCACCGTTCGATGTCATTGTCTGGCCCCTGGTTGTCGCACGTGTTGTCTTAATGTGTCAGCCGGCCGAGCGCGGCCCGCACCGCGTCGATCACGCCCGGCCACTCGCCCGGAACGGACTGGCGGAACAGCCGCGCGCCCGGATACCACGGGCTGTCGGTCCGTTCGCGCATCCAGCGCCATTCCGGCGGATCCTGCAGCAGCACCCACACCGGATGGCCCAGCGCACCGGCCAGATGCGCGACCGCCGAATCGACGGAAATCACGAGATCCAGCGACTGGATCAGCGCCGCCGTATCCGCGAAATCGCCGAGCTCGGCGTCGACGCGCAGCACCGGCACGTGCTCCAGCAACGCGCGGTCGCGCGCGGTCACGGCCTTCTGCAGGCCGATCCAGCCGACGTCGAGGTCGAACAGCGGCGCGAGCAGCGCGAAATCGATCGAGCGGTGGTGGTCGTTGCGGTGTTCCGGGTTGCCGGCCCACGCGAGCCCGACACGCGGGCGGCGCTTGCTGCCGAGCAGCGCGGCCCATTGCTGGATCCGTTGCGGATCCGCATGAAGATAAGGCGTGTGCCGCGGTATCTCGGGCAGCATCTCGCGCAGCGCGAACGGCAGGCTCGGCAGCGGGCAGTGACAGTCGAACGGCGGCAGCGGCTCGCCGCGCGCGATCACCTGCGCCGGCCCGTGCAGCGACGCCATCAGCGCGCGCAGCGGCGCCGGCACTTCGAGCACGACACGCGCGCCCCGCGCGGCGAGCTGCGGGACATAGCGGCAGAACTGCAACGTATCGCCGAAGCCCTGCTCGGCGTGAACCAGGATCGTCCTGCCGTCGAGCGCGCCGTCACCGCGCCATGCCGGCTGCGTGAACTGGCGCGCGTGCCGCGCGATCGCCGGATCGCGCAAGCGCCATTCGTACTCCGCCCAGCCGCGCGCGAAATCGCCTTCGACGAGGTAGTGCGACGCGCGCGCGAAACGCGCCTCCACATGGTCCGCATCGAGTGCGATCGCACGATCGTAGGCGGCCAGCGCGTCGCCCGCGCGGCCCGTCGCGTAGTGAAGGTTGCCGCGATTGAGCCAGTGCGTCGCATGATCCGGCCGCAGCGCGAGCGCGCGGTCGAGCGATTGCGTCGCGTCGTCGTAGCGGTGCAGGTCCTGCAGCACGCTGCTGCGGTTGACCCACGCCTGCGCGAGGCCGTCGTCGCTTGCCAGCGCCGCGTCGTAGCAGCGCAGCGCCTCGTCGAAGCGCCTCAGGAATCGCAGCGCGGTGCCGCGATTGCACTGGATGTCGAGCGCGTCGGGCGCGAGGTCGAGCGCACGGGTGTAGCTGTCGAGCGCGTCGTCGTAGCGCGCGAGCCGCAACAGCGCGTTGCCTCGACACGCGAAGGCCCGCGCATCGCGCGGCGCGAGCGTGAGCATGCGTTCGCAGCGCGCGAGCGCTTCGTCGGCGCGGTTCAGCCGCTCGAGCGCGACCGCGCTGTTGTAGAGCGCGTCGATCAGTGCGGGATCGGCGGCGATCGCTTCGTTGAACGCGCTCAGCGCTTCGTTCAGGCGCCCGAGCTCGACCAGCGTCTCGCCGCGCGCCGACAGCATCGCCGCGATGCCCGGCCGGATCCCGATCGCGCGGTCGAAACACTGCAGCGCATCGGCCGGGCGCTGCAGCGCGCGCAGCACGAGCCCGCGGTTGAACCACGATTCGAACGAGCGCGGGTCGACCATCAGCGCGCGGTCGTAGGTGTCGAGCGCATCCTGATGCCGCCCGAGCGCGCGCAACGCGCTGCCGCGGTTGCACAGCGCATCGAGCACGAGCGGCGACACGGCGAGCGCGCGGTCGAACGCGGCCAGCGCCGGTTCGTGGCGGTGCAGCCCGATCAGCGTGTTGCCCAGCCGCACCAGCGTCTGCACGTCGTTCGGCTCGACACGCAGCGCCGCGTCGAACTGCGCGAGCGCTTCGTCGATACGGCCGTCTTCCGCGAGGATCGCGCCGAGATCCGACAGCGCACGCGCGCCCGCCTCGATCGCGATCGACTGCCGCAGCAGCGCTTCCGCGTCGGCCGCCGCACCGCGCTGGTACTGCAGCACGCCGTACAGGTGCAGCGCCTGCGAATGGTCCGGCTCGTTCGCGAGCACGGCGAGATAGTCGCGCGCGGCGTCGTCGAACTGCCCCGCGCTGTGCCGGTTCCTTGCGCGGGTCAGGATCGCCGCCCACGCGTGTGTTCCGGATGCGGCGTGCGCGGATGCGCGCACGTGTGCACCATGTGAGTACTCGCCCGCCACGTTGGCCCCCTTGCCGTCTTGCGGAATTCGTTGCCGATCGCCCGCCGGAAGCGGCGGGTCGCGGCAATCGCTCTCGAAGCGAGACTAGGGACGAGCGGTAACACGCGTATGACGAATGTTACGGACCATTTTGCCGGGCACGCGGGATGCGCCGCCCCGCATGCATGGCGGGCGGCATGCGGCGTGTCGGCCGCTCACTGTCCGATCGGGATCGTGCGCACGTACTCGACGGACGGCGTGCCGAGCGCGACCGCGAAGCGGATGCCGCGCGGCAGCGGCATCCCGAGCGACGTGGTGTTGCTGATGCCGTGCTGCGCGAGGAACTGCGCGTACGTCTGCTCGACGAGCGGCTGGCTGGCGGTCCACCCGTCCGGCGCGATCCACACCGACAGCTGCAGCGCGCGCGCGTCGCGGCTCACGACCACGCGCGCGAAGGTGTCCATGTGATGCAGCGCGTCCTCGAGCTCGGCGAGCGACGCGAGCGGCTGCGATGCGCTGCGCGCGAGTTCGCGCCCCTTGAGCTGGTAGCGCACGACCTGCACGTGCGTCGGCCCGCTGCCGACGCCCACGTGCCGCACGAGCAACAGTTCGTTCGGGCGGATCCGCAGCGGCGGCCCGAACACCTCGTCGGCCGTCACGAGGTTCAGCAGGTCGAACTGGAGTTGCGAGAAATAGCGGCCGAGCAGCCGCGTTTGCGTCAGATTCGCCGCGATATCGTCGCGCCCGCGAATCGTCGCGTCGAGGCCGCGCCACGACAGCAGTGCGATCACGGCCAGCAGCGCGATCGCGACCAGCATCTCGATCAGCGTGAAGCCGCGCGCGTGCCGCCGCGCGCGACGGTCAGCGGCGCGCTTCATTCTGTACGACGGTGACGACTTCGGCGAGCACGTTCCGGCTCGATGCCGACGGATGCACGCTCACCGTCACCTGGCGCACCAGCGGGCTGGGCAGCGCCGTCACGCGCTGGCGGCACACGAACCGGTACCGCCCCTGCGGACAATCGAACGTGCTGGTGCCGACCGGCGGCCACGTGGCGGCGATGCGGATCGCACCGAGCGCGTTGTCCGCGCTCCATAGTGCGAGCAGGCGCATGCGGGCCATGTCGGTGTCCGACGCGAGCGCGCCGATCGCGCGCATCACCGCGCCCAGCGCAACCGCGACGATCGCGAGCGCGATCAGCACCTCGATCAGCGTGAAGCCCGCTTGCGGCCGCCGTGCCGCCAGTGCGGCACCGCGCACGGGGCGGTAATCGTGTTCAGTCTGGTCGTCGCGCATGGCCCACGTCGGTCGGTTGTCCGGCTCGCCGGCCGGATGCGCGGCCAACGTTAAGCGAAACCTGTGGCAGGGGCGTGTCGAAAGATACGGACCATTTTGGCCGTCAGGGGAAAGGCGGAAGCGACGAACGGGACGGGAAACCGGGAAACGGCGCCATCGCGCGCCGGCACGAACCGTCGCGAATGGCGATTGCAATGAAACACGACGAGATGGTACTGCGATCGCAGTTCGCCGACCCGCATCGTCCGCCTCGCGGCGGCGATGCCGGCCGGCGCGTTTCACGCCATCACGGGGCCGTCGAACGACGCGAGCGCACGCTCGCCGGCCGCCTGGGCGTCCGCTTCCCGATGAAAACCGTCCCGGCTGAACGCGACTACCTTCACGCCGACGCCAGCCGCCCGCTTCACCGTCAGCGCCCATTGCCATTCGCCGTCCTGTTCGAAGACGTGCAGCAAGGGTTCGAGGGATTTATGCAGTCCGGTCACGCGTTGTTCTCCCGCTGCCCGCCGTTCGGCGTCCGCCGACCTTCGGGCATGCGATGCAATCATTCCGGCGGCGATCGATGCTGTCGAAGCGGTCGATAGACCCCGGTCCATCCGACAGTTTAGCCAAGGATTGTTGCAACGCACCATTAGCGATTCTACTCAGCTATTGCGCTTAACAAACCGATACATTGTTTCAATTCCGCTCACGACGCACCGACCAGCCGGAACGTCAGGTTCACGCGCTCGCCTTGCACGGCCGGCGCTTTCGGCACGCGATGCTGCCATTCGGCCTGGGTTCGGCCGCGCATCACGAGCAGGCTGCCGTGCGTCAGGCGGTACGCGTGCGTGACGCCGCTCGCGCGGTGCCGCAGGTCGAACACGCGCGTCGCGCCGAGGCTCACCGACGCGATCACCGGCGCGCCGCCGAGCTCGGGCTCGTTGTCCGCGTGCCAGCCCATGCTGTCCAGCCCGTTGCGGTAGCGGTTCAGCAGCACGCTGTTGAAGCGCGCGCGGCAGCTCGCCTCGACCGCGCGCTTCAGCTCGAGCACGGCCGGCGTCCATGGCGCGGGCACGTTGCGGATGCCCGAATACACGTAGACGGCCTCCGGCTCGCCCTGCCACGCGGTCAGGCGCGGCAGCGGAATGCGCCCGCGCGGCGTGCCGATCGCGTCCTGACGCCACGCGACCTCGTCGATCAACGCGGCCAGCGCGCGATCGGCGTCCTGCGGCGCAAGCCAGTCCGGGTACCAGTCGACGTCGGGCACGGGGGAGTCATCGAAGAGATCGGGCGTGGACATATCGGGCGTGAAGCGAGGATTCGGGCAGCAAACATCGACGGACGATGCACGATTGCATGTTAGCGAACGGCGCGCGCGGCCGCCATGCTCGCTCATTCGTGCGGCGGCCCCGGCCGGGCGCGCCCGGCCGCGCCACGCTATCATCGCGGCGTGTTGCCCCCGCGATCCGGCCACGCCGGCCGCCGCGGCGCAGCTTTTTCGTCACCCTACGGCCGGCGCGACCCGGCCGCGTTTTTTTTCGAGCTCATCATGACGCTTTCCGATTCCGCCCTCGACCAGCTGTTCCTCACCGCGCGCACCCACAACGCCTGGCAGGACAAGCCGGTCGACGATGCGCTGCTCCACCGGTTGATCGACCTGTCGAAATTCGGCCCGACGTCGGCGAATTCGAGCCCCGCGCGCTTCGTGTTCGTGAAGTCGCCGGAAGCGAAGGCCCGCCTGAAGCCGGCGCTGTCCGAAGGCAATCTGGCGAAGACGCTGGCCGCGCCCGTCACGGTGATCGTCGGCATGGACATGGCGTTCTACGACCACCTGCCGCGGCTGTTCCCGCACGCGGACGCGCGCAGCTGGTTCGCCGGCAACGACGCGCTGATCCAGGCCACCGCATTCCGCAATTCGTCGCTGCAAGGCGCGTACCTGATCATGGCGGCCCGCGCGCTGGGGCTCGACGCCGGCCCGATGTCCGGCTTCGACAACGCGGCGGTCGACGCCGCGTTCTTCGCCGGCACCACGGTGAAGAGCAACTTCCTCGTCAATCTCGGCTACGGCGATCCGGCCGGCCTGCATCCGCGCGGCCCGCGCTTCGACTTCGACGACATCGCCCGCATCGCGTAGCGGGCACGCGGCGCGCACCCGCACGGGCAGCCGCGCCGCCCCCCGCGCTGCCGGCTACGCGCCCCGCGTCAGCCGGATCAGCGTGATCTCGGACGGCACGCCGAAACGGTTCGGCGGCCCCCAGTACCCGGTGCCGCGGCTCGTATAGACCCACAGATCGCCGAACTTCCGCAGCCCCGCGATGAACGGCTGCTGCAGCCGCACGAACGGCGGCCACGGCAGGAATTGCCCGCCGTGCGTATGGCCCGAGATCTGCACCGAGAATCCGGCCTTGCTGGCCTGCTCCGCGCTGCGCGGCTGGTGCGCGAGCAGGATCCGCGTGCCGACGTCGTGCGGCGCGCCCGCGAGCGCGCGCGCCGGGTCGCTCCGGTGCGCGGGGTCGAACGCGCCGGCCGTGAAGTCGGTGACGCCCGCGACCACCGCGCGCGCGCCGTCGCGCTCGACCACCACGTGCTCGTTCAGCAGCACCGTCAGCCCGATGCGGCGAAATTCCGCGATCCACGCATGCGCGCCCGCGTAGTACTCGTGGTTGCCCGTGACGAGGAAGCTGCCGTACCGGGATTTCATGCGCCCGAGCGGCGCCGTATGCTCGCGCAGCCGTTCGACGGACCCGTCGACCACGTCGCCCGTGACGGCGACGATGTCCGCGTCGAGCGCGTTGACCGCGCCCACGATGCGCTCGACGTACGGGCGCTTGATCGTGGGCCCGACGTGGATGTCCGACAGTTGCACGATCGTCAGCCCGTCGAGCGCGGCGGGCAGGCCCGCCACCGGAATCGACACGCGTTTGACGGCCGCGGTGCACCGCGCCCCCGCGAAACCGATCGCGGTGACCAGCAGCGCGCCGACCAGCACGGCCACCGCGCTGTCCGCGGCGGCCCCGGGCCACGCGCCGGCATGCGCCAGCGCCCGCCACACGGCCATGCCGAGCAGCACGAACTCGCGCAGGAATGTCAGCGCCAGCAGCGACGAGAAGAACCCCATCGCGATCGCGCCCGCCCAGCCGAACACCGTCGCCGCCCAGCCTTCGTCGAAGCGCCGCGAGAACATCCCGACCGGAATCAGCACGCAGAAGCTCGCGAGCACCAGCGCCGCGGCGATGCGCGCGCCGGGCGACGCGAACGCGTCGGGAATGATCCGCGTCCCGACGTACAGATGGAACAGCACGCCGATTGCAATGAACCGGACAAAGAAACTTCGCATGGAGCGCTCACCCACCACGTTGCGACACAAGCCAGCGGGGCGCACGTCGAAGCGGCGCGTTACGCCCCGTGCCGCGTGCCCCGCACCGTACGCACGATGGTACACACATCGCGTCGAACGCGACGGCGGCGGGCCGTGGCGCTGCGCCCGCGTCGGCACCCGTCGGCACGCCGGCCAGCCGATGCCGAATGCCGCCGGCGCGACGCCAACCAGGCACCCGACTCCGCCCGCTGCAGCACCGCGCGCGTCCATCCGGCATAACCCGTAGTGACCTTCGCGTCCCGTTTCGCGGGTTCGCGCGATAATCGACGCATTCCTCCGCCCACACCACCATGCGCTTCGATCTGGTCGACCTCAATCTCTTCACGCACATCGCCGAGGCGAGCAGCCTGACGCGCGGCGCGGAACGCGCGCACCTGTCGGTGCCCGCGGCCAGCATGCGCATCAAGAATCTCGAGGAGCAGGTCGGCGTGAAGCTGCTGAGCCGCACGAGCCAGGGCGTGAAGGTCACGCCGCCCGGCGAGACGCTGCTCGCGCATGCGCGCCGCGTGCTGCGGCAGCTCGAACAGCTGAGCGGCGACCTGCAGGAATACGCGTCCGGCGTGAAGGGGCACGTGCGCGTGTTCGCGAACACCACCGCGATGAGCGAGTTCCTGCCCGCGGTGCTGCGCAGCTATCTCGTCAACCATCCGGACGTCACCATCGACATGCAGGAGCGGCTGAGCCCGGACATCGTGCGCGCGGTGCAGGAAGGCGTCGTCGACATCGGCATCGTCGCCGGCAACGTGCGCACCGAAGGGCTGCAGGCGATGCCGTACCGGCGCGACCGGCTCGTGCTCGCGGTCGCGCTCAGCCATCCGCTCGCGAGCCGGAAGTCCACGCCGTTCGTCGACACGCTCGAATACGACTTCGTCGGGCTGCCGGAAGCAAGCGCGATCCACAACTTCCTGAAGCGCGCGGCGGCCGACGTGCAGCGCACGCTGCGCTGGCGCATCCAGGTCAGCAACTTCGAGACCGCGTGCCGGATGATCGAGGCGAACGTCGGTGTCGGCGTGCTGCCCGAAGGCACCGCGCGCCGCCACGCGAAAACGATGGCGCTGCGCATCGTCCGGCTCGACGACGACTGGGCCGAGCGCCAGCTGCAGATCTGCGTCGCGGACCTCGACGCGCTGCCGCTGTTCGCGCGCAAGCTCGTCGACCTGCTCGTCGAGGACGGGCTCGGCCGGCAGGACTGAACCGATTCGCGCCCGTTCGCGATGCAACGCGCGCGCCGATTCCTGCGTTACCGGCCCCTTTCAATCATTAGTTACCCTACGCACCTGCACGCGCCGGCGAGATCCCGCGTCAGCCGCGCCCGGGACGGCCGGGAACGCGACGCATCAAGTGCCCGCTGGTCGCCGGCGCCGCGCTGATTTATTATCGGCACCGTATCAAGGCACCATCGGCGGCGCCGTCGTGGCGACACGGCGGCCGCAACGCGCCGCGCCCGGCCCCACCCTCATCCGTCGAGCCCGTCACATCATGAGAAAAACAACGTCGCGCGCGCCCGTGCGCGTCGCCGCCATCCTGGCGCCAGCCGTGCCGCTCGCGGGCTGTGCGTCGCGCGGCGCGCCATCCTACGTGCTGTTCGGCGCATATTTCCCGCTGTGGCTCGTCAGCGCCGTGATCGGCGTGGTCGGCGCGATCGTCGCGCACCGCGTGTTCGTCGCGACCGGCTGGGCGGCCACGGTGCCTTACCAGCTCGCCGTCTGCACCGCGATCGGGCTCGTGATCGCCGTGCTCGTCTGGCTCACCGGAACGGGGCCGTTCGCATGAAGCTCGCCGGCCTCTCCCGCCCCTCCGTCAAGGGCCGCGCAATCGCATTCGCGATCGTCGCGCTCGGCATCGCGGCCCTTGCCTACGCATATCACCGCACGACCGCCTACCCGTCGACCGACGACGCGACGATCGATGCGGACGTCGTGCACGTCGCGTCGCCAGTCGGCGGGCGGATCGTGCGGCTCGCGGTGCACGAGAACCAGCGCGTCGCAAAAGGCGCGCTGCTGTTCGAGATCGATCCGGTGCCGTACCGGCTGACGGTCGCGCAGGCACAGGCCGATGTCGAGCTCGCCCGCGCGTCGCTCGACACGCGGCGCAAGACGCTGATCGGCGAACGGTCGAATGCGTCCGTCGCCGCCGAACAGGTGAAGCGCGCGACCCACAACCACGACCTCGCGGCGCGCAACGTGAAGCGGCTCGCGCCGCTCGCCGCGCAAGGCTACGTGAGCGCGCAGGCCTTCGACCAGGCGCAGGTCGCGCAGCGCGACGCGGCCGTGTCGCTGGCCCAGGCGCAGGAGCAGCAGCGCGCGTCCGCGCAGACGATCGGCGACGATGCCGACGCGATCGCAACGCTGCATGCGCGCGAAGCCGCGCTCGCCCGCGCGCAGCATGCGCTCGACGACACCGTCGTGCGCGCGCCGCACGATGGCCTCGTGACGGGCCTGTCGATCCTCGCGGGCGAGACGGTCGCGCCGAACCAGTCGATCTTCACGCTGATCGACGCGAGCGAATGGTTCGCGGTCGGCAACTTCCGCGAGACGTCGCTCAAGGAGATCGCGGTCGGCGACTGCGCGACCGTCTATTCGATGATCGACCGTGGCCGGCCGCTGTCCGGCAAGGTGGTCGGTATCGGCGCCGGCATCGCCGATACCGACCGCGTGAACCTGCCGCGCGCGTTGCCGCTCGTCCAGCGTTCGGTGAACTGGGTGCGCGTCGCGCAGCGCTTCCCGGTGCGCGTGAAGCTCGACGAGCCCGACGGCAAGCTCGTGCGCGTCGGCGCGAGCGCGATCGTCGAGGTGCGGCATGGCTCGGCCTGCCGCTGACGTCGTCGCGCCCGGCCCGCGCGAGATCCTGCGCCTGCTCGCGCCGTTTCCGGGCCGCGCGGCGATGGTCGCGCGGGTCGCGCTGATCTGCACGCTGACCGTGCTCGTGACGAGCGCGTACGGCACGCCCGAAGCCGCGATTTCCGCGTACGTCGTGTTCTTCCTGATCCGGCCGGACCGCGTGACGAGCGTCGTGCTGGCCGTGGCGATGCTGCTGCTCGTGACGATCGTGATCGGGCTCGTGCTCGGCGTCGCGATGTTCAGCGTCGACTATTCGATCCTGCGCGTCGCGTGCATGGTCGTGCTGTCGATCGGGCTGCTCTACCTGACGTCGGCCAGCAAGCTGCGCCCGGTCGGCGCGATTCTCGCGATGATCGTCGGCTTCGGGCTCGACCAGCTCGGCCTCGTGCCGTTCGGCGAGGCCGCGACGCGCGGGCTGATGTATGCCTGGCTGATGGTCGCGATCCCGGTCGGCGTCGCGATCGTCGTCAACCTGCTGTTCGCGCCGTCGCCGCGCCGGCTCGCGGGCGCGCAGCTCGCGAAGCGGCTGCGGCTCGCCGCGCAACGCCTGCGCGGCGACGACGCCACGCTCGCCGCATTCGACGCGAGCCTGCGCGAAGGCGACCAGCAGCTCCTGACCTGGCTCAAGCTGTCGAAACTCGAAGGCTCGTCGTCCGCGGCCGACATCGTCGCGCTGCGGCAGGCGATCGCGTCGAGCACCGCGATTCTCGTCGCGGCCGCGCTGGCGACCCGCGAACCCGCCGCGCGCCTGCCGGACGCGTTCGCCGCGCCGGTCGCGGCCACGCTCGACGAGATGGCCGGCATGCTCGAGCAGGGCGGCTATCCGGTCGACATCGCGCTCGCGCTGCCGATGGACGATGCGCTGCCGCCGCTCGCGCGCGTCGCCGTGGCCGACCTGCGCGACGCGATCACGCGGTTCGCCGAACCCGGCGATCCGGCCCACGCCGAATCGGTCGCAGCGGCCGGACCCACCGCATCGGCCATACCGCCGCCTGCCCCCGCCGCACCGCGCGGCGGCTTCTTCCTGCCGGACGCGCGCACCAATCCCGACCACATCCGCTATGCGCTGAAGACCACCGCCGCCGCGATGTTCTGCTATCTGCTGTACCTGCAGCTCGACTGGTCAGGCATCCATACGTGTTTCATCACGTGCTACATGGTGTCGCTCGGCACGACAGCCGAGACGGTCGAGAAGCTCACGCTGCGGATCGCCGGCTGCGTCGTCGGCGCATTGATCGGCACCGCGGCGATCGTGTTCGTGGTGCCGTCGCTGTCGTCGATCGGCCAGTTGATGGCGCTCACGTTCGTCGGTGCGTCGGCGGCCGCGTGGGTCGCGTTCGGGTCGCCGCGCATTGCATACGCGGGCTTCCAGATCGCGTTCGCGTTCTTCCTGTGCGTGCTGCAGGGCGCGAGCCCCGGCTTCGACCTGACGCTCGCGCGCGATCGGACGATCGGCATCCTGCTCGGCAACGTCGTCGTGTATCTCGTGTTCACGCGCGTGTGGCCGGTCAGCATCGGCAAGCAGGTCGACGCGGCGCTGGCCGCGCTGCTCGACCAGTGGCGGCGGCTCGCGCAGATCGCGCAGCCGGCCGAGCGGCGCGCGAAGGCGGCCGACGCGTTCGCGCGCCACCGCGCGATCGCGCAGGATCTCGGCCTGGTGCACTACGAACCGTCGTGGGTGCGGCCCGCGCCGGCGTGGGTCGCCACGCGGCGGCGCACGCTCGCGGAACTGGACGCGCTCGAAGGGCCGCTGTTCCTGCTCGCCGAGCGCGCGCCGGGCGACGCCGCGATCGGCGCGCGGCTCGCGCGCGTGTCGCACGATGCCGGGCCGGGCGACAGCGGCACGGGAGCCGTAGCCGACACCACACCGCCCTCACCGGCCTCCGCCGACGCCGCCACCGACCCGGCGCGCGACGCACTGCTGAACCTGATCGACGCACGGCTCGCGCGCATCGCCGACGCCGCCCGTCAAGCCTCACCGAAGGAGCCTGCCCCTCATGCGCCGACCTGAATCGCCGGCCGCCCCGCTCATCGTCGCCATCGCGGCCGCCGCCGCGCTGGCCGGCTGCGCAACGTCGTCGCTCGATCTGGCGCCGCAGGCGCCGGACCACCCGTGGCAACCGCAGACGGCATCGTCCGGCGAGATCGTGCCGGGCGCGCCGAAAGCGTCCGCGGATGCCGGCGGTCACGACTACACGCTGCCCGCCAACCCCGCGCTCGCCGCGGTGACGCCGCCGGCCGCGCTCGATCCCGCGCATGCGTACACGCTGCCGGAACTGATCGACCTCGCCGAATCGACGAACCCGCTGACGCGCATCGCATGGAACGACGCGCGCAACGCGGCGCTCGCGGTCGGCATCGCGAAGACCGCCTACCTGCCGCATCTGTCCGCGACGGCGATGGGCGGCTACCAGGCCGGCCACGGCTCGACGTCGACCCAGCTCGGCAGCGCGTCCACCGACACGAGCGTGCGCGGCACGATCTCGGCGCTGTCGCTGCAGTGGCTGCTGTTCGATTTCGGCGGCCGGGCGGCGCGCGTCGAAGCGGCCCAACAGGCGTCGATCGTGTCGAACGTCGCGTTCACGGCCGTCCATCAGCAGGTGATCCACGACGTGACCGTGGCGTACTACCGGTACGAAGCCTCGCGATCGCGCGCGCGCAGCGCCCGGCAGAGCCTCGCCAACGCGGACGCGATCGTCGCGGCGGCCCGCGCCCGGCTCAAGCAGGGCGTCGGCACGGTCGTCGAGGCCGCGCAGGCGACGCAGAACCGCGCGCAGGCCAACCTTGCGCTCGTCGAGGCGCGCGGCGCGGAGAGCGACGGCTACCTCGGCCTCGTGTCGGCGCTCGGCATTTCGCCGCTGTCGAAGCCGACGATTGCGGCGCTGCCCGCCCGGCCGCTGCCTCCGGCGCTACGCGCGTCGGTCGACGCGATCGTCGCGGACGCGATCGCGCGGCGCCCCGATCTGCAGGGCGCGTATGCGCTCGAAAAGGCCGATCGCGCGAAGGTGAAGGCGGCCGAGGCGGAGTTCATGCCGAAGGTGTTCATGTCCGCGTCGACCTCGTACAGCAGCGGGCGCACGGCGATCACCGCGCTGCCGGCGATCGGCCAGCAGGCGCCGACTGTCAACCTGAGCGGCAGCCGCTACGGCGGCGGCGTGTTCGTCGGCGTGACGATCCCGCTGTACGACGGCGGCCTGCGCTCGGCGGTGCTGATGCAGGCGCGCAACGATGCCGAGAGCGCCTCGGCGCGGCTGACGCGCACGAAGGAGGAAGCGGTCCGGCAAGTCGTCGCCGCGCAGAACGCGCTGCAGACGAGCCTCGCGTCGAACGAGGCCGCCAAGGCCCTCGTCGATGCCGCGCAGACGAGCTACGACGCGGCGCTGACCGCCTACCGCAACGGCGTCGGCTCGGTGACCGACGCGACGCTCGCGCAGAGCCAGCTGCTCGCGGCCCGCAACGCCGATGTCGACAGCTACTGCGGCGCGCTGTCGGCCGCCGCCGCGCTCGCGCTCGCGACCGGCACGATCGGCGCGGCGCAGTGACGCGGGTGCCGGCGACGGCCCCCGCCGCGCGCGGCCCGGCTCCAAGCGACGCGCACGCGAGTTGACGGGCCTGCGCGCCGCCCACTAGAATGCCGCCCATTCAACTTTCAGGAATCAACGTGGACAGTTGCAGCACATTGCGTGCGCTTCTCGCCGCCTGAACGCCTGCCCGCCGCAGTTCTCCTGCCCCGGCTCGCGTTCCCGCGAGCCCGCACGCCGCTTCGCTCCGTTTCACACTGCATGACGCATTCGCACGGTAGAGTACCGGGCGATGATGGCCGCCGCATCGCCGCCCGTTTCGAGGCCGGCACGGCGCCGGCCCGCATGCGCGCCTCGTACGGCAGGACGACTCATGACTTTCGATTTTGCACTTCGACTTTTTACCGCGTTCGCCTGTGGCGTCGCGATCGGCCTCGAACGCCAGATGCGCCAGCGCACCGCGGGCCTGCGCACGATCACGCTGGTCGCGAGCGGCGCCTGCCTGTTCGTGACGCTCGGCGTGCTGACCGGCAACGGCGTCGCGGGCGTCACGCAGATCGCCGCGTACGTGGTGTCCGGCGTCGGCTTCCTGGGCGGCGGCGTGATCATGCGCGACAAGGGTTCGATCCAGGGGATCAACACGGCCGCGACGCTGTGGTGCTCCGCCGCCGTCGGCGTGCTGTCCGGCTCGGGCCATTTCGTGCCGGCGCTGGCCGGCACCGGCGTCGTGCTGCTCACCAACACGGTGCTGCGCGGCGTCAGCCAGGCGATCAACGCGACGCCCGTGTCGAACGCCGATCTCGTGCGCGAATACCAGATCACCGTGATCTGCCTCGCGACCGACGAGGTGCACATCCGCACGCTGCTGTCGAATTCGATGTACGCGAAGCCGCTGTCGTTCCAGAGCCTGACGAGCGAGGACGTGCCCGACCAGCCCGACCGGCTGAAGGTGACCGCGACGCTGAAGCTGCATCCGAAGGACCAGCCGAAGCTCGAGCAGATCGCGAGCCGGATCAGCATGGAGAAGAGCATCTCCAGCGTGAGCTGGACCGCGAAGGAAGCGGAACCGCTGATGGAGTGAGCGGCGCGCGAGCCAAGCGCGCCGTGCGTTACGGCGTATCGATGAGCCCGGCCGAGATCGCCTTGACGACCGCCTGAACCTTGTTGGTCGCGCCGAGCTTCTCGAGGACGTTGTTCACGTGGAAGTTGACCGTCCGCTCGGAGATGCTGAGGATCTGGCCGATCTCGCACGCCGTCTTGCCCTCGGCGGTCCAGCACAGCACTTCGCGCTCGCGCGCGGTCAGCGCGACGCTCGCTTCCGGAGACAGCTTCGCCACCATGAAGCGGCTCATCAGCGAATGCGACAGGTTCGCGAGCCAGTTGGTCTGCAGCGTCAGCATGTTGATTTCGGCGGGCGTGAGCGGATCGGCATGGCGCGCGATGCTCAGGAGGCCGAACGCACCGCGCGCCGCCCAGCTCGACTGCGCGACGCCGACCGACAGGCCATATTCGCGCGCGTCCTGCCACAACGGCGACGGCCCGATCTTGTCGACGTCCGGCCACACGATCATGTTGGTACTGAGCGCGCCGTCGCGGACCGTCGAGTCGATCTCGATGTAGTTGTTCGCCTGGTAGTGGGCCATCCAGCCGTCCGGGTACGTGTCGAAGATCGCGACGGTCGGCTTCGACACCGGTAGCGGCACCCGGATCCCGTAACAGCAATACTCGAAGCCCAGGCGCTTCGAATACGCGGCAATCCGCTGAAAGAGCTGCTGCTCGTCTTCAGCGGCGCTGAATTGTTGGTAGGCATCCTGCCAGCGCAGTTCCATTCGTTCTCCGACACGTCACGCTGTCATACTTGTCAGGTTTCAGCCCCAAGTCGGGCTGATACATTCCGCGCATGACTTCACCTTTGCTGTACCCCTTCCACGGCCCGTCTCCGGACGGCTACGTGCGCCTGTCCGAAAGCGCGCTGGCCGAGCTCGAGCTCGACCATGTGTCGAGCGGCATCGATGCATCCCTGCTGGTCGAACTGCGCGGCACCGAGATCGACGCCCGCCTCGCAGGCTACACCGAATGGCACCGCCCCGCCCGCGCCGGCGTCGCTTACGTGACGCTCGGCTGGGACTGGTATCTCGAACGCGCGTCCGGCACGTTCGTGATCGCCGGCGGCGACGTCCGCAGCAACGTCATGGCCATCGACGCCAGCGGCGCCGACATCGGCATGTTCCGCACCGCCGCCGCGCTCGTGGCCCGCCTCGCGCGCCTCGACTGGTCCACGGTCGTTGCATGCGCACTCTTCGCGCACCGCGACGCCTATCATGCCGGGCCGACGCTCCAGTGACAACCGGCCAGCTTCGTATTCGTCCGATGTTTCAGCAGCATTGGCGCTCTTTATAAGCAAATCCGCGCCAGTTTTCAATCCCGGCGATCAAGAAACCGTTACCACGCCCTCACCGGTTATTTTCACCGGGCACCCTGTAAGAGTTACCAGTTACCGCCTCCTCGGGACGCCGCTGTAATGGCACGCATACCAAGCAAACACCCGAGGACACCATGCGAACCTTCGTTCACGAGGAAGGGCGGTTGCCACACGAACTTGCGGCGGATATCGGGCGTTACCGGCACCGAGTGTTCGTCGAACAGCTCGGCTGGGCACTCCCGTCGGCGAACGAGTGTTTCGAGCGCGATCAGTTCGATCGCGACGATACCGTTTACGTATTCGCGCGGAACGGTCACGGCGAGATGTGCGGATGCGCGCGTCTGCTGCCGACGACCCGCCCGTACCTGTTGAAAGCGTTGTTCGCGGAGCTGATCGCGGAAGACATGCCGCTGCCGCAGTCGGCCGCGGTGTGGGAGCTGTCGCGCTTCGCGGCGACCGGCGACGAAGGCAGCGCGGAAAACGCGGCCTGGGCGGTGCGGCCGATGCTGGCGGCGGTGGTCGAATGCGCGGCGCAGCTCGGCGCGCAGCGGCTGATCGGCGTGACGTTCGCCAGCATGGAACGCCTGTTCCGCCGCATCGGCGTGCATGCGCACCGCGCCGGCCCGCCGAAGATGATCGACGGTCGAATGGTCGTCGCGTGCTGGATCGATATCGATCATCAAACGTTTGCAGCGCTTGGAATCACCCCGGAGTCCGGCGCCGGGCAAGCCATCGCCGCCTGAGCGCATCCATTCGCTCGAGCGGCATCGTATTCGAAGGAGAGTCAACGTGGACCATTCAACGGTCTTTCGCTCGATGATGCCGGGATTGACGAGTGCCGACGGCGCGCGCATCGCCGTCGTCTACCCGTCGTATCCCGAGCCGCTGCCGCTGGTCCGGCTCGACCGCCACGGGCTGGTGTTCCGTGCCGCGGGCCCCGCGCCGCTCGCTTGCGGGCTGCCGCGCGCGGCCACGCTGCTGGCCTGGGACGAGCCGCTCTGCTCGCTGCGCCTCGTGATCCGCGAAGTCGCGGCGGCCGGCGACGGGCGCCACGACCTGACGATGCAGCCGTCATGCGCCGCCAGCGACGAAGTGCTGTGGCACGCACTGCGCGACCGAGAGCCGTACCGGCATATCCAGCATCCGCTCGCGCCGGTTGCCGATACGGCGGCCGCGCCGGCCGGCACGGCGCACAACCCCGCCACGGCAATCACCGGCGGCGCCGACGGCACGCGCCTGTCGCGCAGCGCGGCGTTCCGCTTGCCGTGCCGCAGCGATGCGCTGTTCCTGGCCGACTGGCTCGAATACCACTTCGACGAGTTGCGCGCGCTGTCGCAACGGCATACGCCGCAATTGCAGCTCAACCAGCTCGAGCGGCAACTCGCCGACGACGAAGTCGGTGTGCGCTTCGTTTATGACATCGATGGGCACGCCAGCCGGCATGAACTGAACGACTGCGCGCGCGAGGCGTGCGCATGGATCCAGACGGAGATGCGCGACAAGTTCGCGTTGCCGATCGCCCAGGAGCGGTTCGGCGAACACCGGGCGCGCAAGGGCGCGTGAACACCCGGCACCGTGAAGCGACCGTGACACGCCCGACAAGTTGCAGAAATACAACGGGCTCTTGCCATCGCTAGGGTTTTCCCTTAAATTTGCATCTGTCTCCTCCATGTCTCCAACATGGATTCGGCCCGCTCAAGCAGCGGGCTTTTTTATTGCCTGCGCCGGCTCGAGCACGCGATCGATGCACCGTCGATTTGCCTAGCTGCCGGCGAGATGTCCGCCGCCCCGTTTCATGAAATACAGCGCGGCAGCGACGATCGCGATCAATAGCGCCAGCACCATCAGCAGGCGCCACCAACCTTTCCTGGTCGTCGGTAACGGCGGCGAACCCGCTTCCCACGCGTCGCCCGTGAAGAACGCGATGGCCACCACGACCAGCACGGCCAGCGCCATCGTTCCTTTCGCAACGAACCCGAAGACGCTTTCCAGCGCAGCCACCCATCGCGGCTGACGGTATGGCCCCGCGACGGGACGCCGAAGATCGGGCTGACGATCGCTCATGCAGTCACGCCCGGCATCCGGCCGAACGTGATGCCCACGCGCATCAGGCGCCCGGCCCCGCCGAGCCGGCTTCGATGGTCATGCGCTCGAGCTGACGGACGATTTCCGCGTGCAGGTCGTCCGGCATGTCCTGGCAGCCGAGGATATCCGCGAACCACAGGCCGTCGGCCGCCAGCCGGCAGATCATCAGCTTCGCCGCCTGTTCGAGCGGCACCGGATCGGGACGGGTCCATTCTCGTATCGGCACGGCCCAGCGCTGGCGGGTTTCCGGCTCGCTCACCATCGATGCCACGAGGGCGCGCATCAGATCCATGCTCGCCGCCGGATTCGTCTGGTCGATCGCCGTGTGCACGTATGCGCGCGCGGCGGCTCCGGCCGGCTGCGGATCGGCCGCGATCCGCTCCTCCATCTTCTCGACGAACCGCGTCGTCGTCTGCTCGAACAGGACATCGAGCAAACCCTGCTTGTTTTCGAAGTGATATTGCAGCGCCCCTTTCGTCACGCCGGCGCGCGCGGCCACGGCCTCCAGCGTCAGGGCCTGCACGCCGCGCTCCGTCACGATCTCCGATGCGGCGACGAGGAGCCGCGCCCGTACCTGCTCGGGCGCCTTCTTGCGGCGTACGCCGGCGAGCGCCATCGTCACGCGGGGCGCAGCCTGCTCCGCCGCAGGCGTGGCGGCCACTCCGACCGAATCCGCCTGCACGGGCGCGCCATGCGGCGCCATGTCAAGGTGTCTGTTCATAGGCCGATTTTATCACCGCCGTCGGATCTCCGGAGGAACATTCCATCCGGATGGTATTATTCGTACATGAACCCGATCCCCATTTCCTCTCCGTCCGCGCTCGACGCCGCCATCGTCCGCGGACGCGACGCCCTCGCCCAGCTTCAACAGCCCGACGGCAGCTGGTGTTTCGAACTCGAATCCGACGCGACGATCACCGCGGAATACATCCTGATGATGCATTTCATGGACAAGATCGACGATGTTCGGCAGGCGCAGATGGCGCGCTACCTGCGCGCGATCCAGCGGCTCGACACGCATGGCGCGTGGGATCTGTACGTGGACGGGGCGCCCGACATCTCGTGCAGCGTGAAGGCGTATTTCGCGCTGAAGGCGGCGGGCGACGCCGAGCATGCGCCGCACATGGTGCGAGCGCGGGAAGCCATCCTCGAGCTGGGCGGCGCGGCCCGCTCGAACGTGTTCACCCGCATCCTGCTCGCGACGTTCGGCCAGGTGCCGTGGCGCGCCGCGCCGTTCATGCCGATCGAGTTCGTGCTGTTTCCGAAGTGGGTGCCGATCTCGATGTACAAGGTCGCCTACTGGGCGCGCACGACGATGGTGCCGCTGCTGGTGCTGTGCTCGCTCAAGGCGCGCGCGCGCAATCCGCGCAACGTGTCGATCCGCGAACTGTTCGTCACGCCGCCCGACGAGGAACGCCACTACTTCCCGCCCGCCACCGGCATGCGCAAGCTTTTTCTGGCGATGGACCGCACCGTCCGGCACATCGAGCCGCTGCTGCCGAAGCGCCTGCGGCAACGCGCGATCCGGCACGCCGAAGCGTGGTGCGCGGAGCGCATGAACGGCGAGGACGGGCTGGGCGGGATCTTTCCGCCGATCGTGTACAGCTATCAGATGATGGAAGTCCTGGGTTATCCGGAAGACCATCCGCTGCGGCGCGATTGCGAAAACGCGCTTGAGAAGCTGCTGGTCACGCGCGCGGACGGCAGCATGTACTGCCAGCCCTGCCTCTCGCCGGTGTGGGACACGGCCTGGAGCACGATGGCGCTCGAGCAGGCGCGCGGCGCGACGGCCATGACGCAGGAGGCCCGGGTTCCCGATCGCGAACTCGATGCACGCATCGCGCGCGCATACGACTGGCTGGCGACGCGCCAGGTGAATGACCTGGAAGGCGACTGGCGCGAGAACGCACAGCGCGGCACGCAACCGGGCGGCTGGGCGTTTCAGTATGCGAATCCGTACTATCCGGATATCGACGACAGTGCGGTCGTCACGGCGATGCTCGACCGCCGGGGGCGCGCGCAAGCGCGCGTGTCGGGCAAGGATCCGTATGCGGAACGCGTGTCGCGCGCGCTCGACTGGATGCGCGGGCTGCAGTCGCGCAACGGCGGCTTCGGCGCATTCGATGCCGATTGCGATCGCCTTTACCTGAACGCGATCCCGTTCGCCGACCACGGCGCACTGCTCGACCCGCCGACCGAGGATGTGTCGGGCCGCGTGCTGCTGTGCTTCGGCGTCACGCGACGCGAGGAAGACAGGGCATCGCGCACGCGCTGCATCGAGTACGTGAAGCGCACGCAGCAACCGGACGGCAGTTGGTGGGGCCGCTGGGGCACGAACTACATCTACGGCACATGGAGCGTGCTCGCCGGCCTCGCGCTGTCGGGCGAGGACAGCTCGCAGCCGTACATCGCGCGCGCGCTCGACTGGCTTCGCGCACGGCAGCACGCCGACGGCGGCTGGGGCGAAACGAACGACAGCTACGCCGATGCGCGCCTCGGCGGGACCAACCACGGCGAGAGCACGTCGAACTGCACCGCATGGGCACTGCTCGCGCAAATGGCATTCGGCGACGGGCAATCCGATTCCGTGCGCCGCGGCATCGCGTACCTGCTGTCGGTCCAGCAGGATGACGGCTTCTGGTGGCATCGCTCGCACAACGCGCCCGGTTTTCCGCGCATCTTCTACCTGAAGTATTACGGCTACACCGCGTATTTCCCGTTGTGGGCACTGGCGCGGTATCGGCGCCTCGCCGGCGTGCAGTCCGCGCCGCCCGTGCGCGATCCCGGCACCGCGAAAACGGTCGCCGATCCGGCGATCGCGTGAATCGCGCGCGGCCCTGCCGGCCACGGCAGCGGCCGCGTCGCCCGCACTCGCCATGCAAACGGCGCGGATATCCGGCGCCTTGAAAGGACTGACAGGTCACGCGCCGCCGTCGTCCGCCTATCATTGGCGCTTCATCGCCCCCGTCACCCCGGCCTATGCAAGCCCATCTGCGCATCGCCCGCCCCGTCACCGACCTCGCCTTGGCCGAACGCATGTATTGCGACGCATTCGGTCTCACGGTGCTGACGCGGTTTCGGGATCACGACGGCTTCGACGGCGTGATCCTCGGACGCGAAGGCATGGACTACCACTTCGAGTTCACGCACTGCCGGCCACATCCGATCGCGCCGGCACCGACACCCGAGGACCTGACCGTCTTCTACTTGCCCGACCACGAAGCGTGGGAAGCCGCATGCGCCCGCGCGACGGCGCACGGCTTCGTTCGCGTGATCGCGTTCAACCGGTATTGGGAAGTGTCGGGCAGGACTTTCGAGGATCTCGACGGCTACCGGATCGTCCTGCAGAACGCCGCGTGGCCGCGATGAGCGGCGCGTCGGCCGCTCAGTGCGACGTTGTGCGCCGCCGGGCGACGTACACCACGTGCCGGCGCAACGGGTGACCTGCCGCCAGCGCCGGATGATCGAAGTCCCGCACGGGTTGCGGCTGCATGCCGATACGCTGCATCAGACGTTGCGACCGGAGATTGCTGCCTGCGGTCCACGCGAAAACCTCGGCCAGCCCGATCCGTTGAAACCCGTCGGCAAGCGCTGCCGACGCCGCTTCGGCCATATACCCTTGCCCCCACGCGGCATGCGCTTGCCGCCACGCGATTTCCACGCAAGGCGCCATCGGGTGTCCTGCGTCGCTCACCCGACGCAGCCCGCAGAGGCCGATCAATGCACGGTCGACATTGCGCTCGACCGCCCACGGGCCGAAACCGTGTTCATCGAAATGCGCGTCGAACCGCGCGAGATCGTCGCGCGCCTCGGCGACGGTCATGAGGCCTCGCGTGAGCCACGCCGTCATCTCGGCATCGGCATGCAGCGCCGAGAACGCCGCGGCGTCGTCAGTCCGCCAGCGGCGCAGCGTCAGGCGCTCGGTCACGATCCTCAATGAAGCGTTCATTCGTCACCCGTGTTGGGCCGTGGACTGCGTCGCCGGCGGAGGAACGCTGCGCGCGCAATCATCTTGGCGATAGGTCATCGCGGAGGCTGGAGCCGACCTGATGGTGGAACGGGCGGGATTCGGCCGCCCTTGGAACAGGACGTGGGCCAACGACGCGCGGAAAAAACGCATGGCAAACGGCCGGCGGACCAGCTTCATGCCGACGCGTCGTGACGCGTTACTCGTCTTCGTCGAAGTGATGCCTGCGCCTTATTGGACATGGCTTGATTCATAAACCTACGCCACAAGCCTCATCCGATCAACGCCAATATTTGGCGACCCGCCGTGAAATAGCCCCCCCAATTAACAGGCACGGCCATCCATCACAGCTTTCCAAAAGATATAAAATTCATCGAATATTTCAAGAATTTTAAACACAGCCGGCGATAATTAAATTATCCAATCAATTATTTCCATACAAAACATCTTGACCCCCATCAACACGGCAACCATACTAGCGCCACTCAAATGCATTCCCGAGAATGCGAATCGCCACACAATTATTTTCATAAATAGCACGCAATGACCAAGCGATGCCTCATGAGAAACAATTCATCGAGCGGCGCCCGGCACAACCCGGACAGATCAAGGTTCTCACTGAACTTTCATTGCCGCGAAACGGTGAAACGGATCGTTTTAATATTATTTCAGCGCCACAAAACACCCCACAACACACCAAAACGGCATACCACGCAGCTTATCCAGCGCCTTGAGAATTTCCCGACCTCAATGAAATACCCCCTGTAGTTTCACAAACAACTGCCTCCAATTAACAATCTACATCAACCCGGAAAATGAAAAACAAAGCAATGACCAGAAAATCAAAATTCAATCGCCTTCAAGTTGGCCGCGCCATCAAAAAGCATTCGCACGGAGCGCTCCTGCTCACCAGCCTGCTCCTCACATCCGCGCCGAGCTTCGCCGCCATCAATCAAGGGACGTACTTTCCGCCTACGAACCCGACGGGGAATGTGATAAATATCAACTACGACTTTCCAAGCAATCGCCCTGCAAGGTATTTCGACAAGCTGGAGACGAGCTTTACCTTCAACAAACTGAATTCCAGCCCGATCGGAACACGATATGTCGCGACTCAATTCTGGCTGGATCCGACAAATGGAACCGGAGGGGGAGATACGATGTACATCGGCATCAACCCGACCGTGCAATCGTACGGCTATGGAGGCCAGGCGCATTTTTCATATTTCGGCAATAACGCAGGGCAGCTATACAATAGCAATTGCAGCAAAGGCGCCGATGGTGGAGGCGGTGTCACCTGCGCACTCAATCTGCCGACGACACAAGGATATACATATCATCTCACGACAACCCTGGTCGAAAGCACTGCCCAGCACGCGGTCCTATCCGGCACGGTTGACGTACTCGATGCCACCGGCGATCGGATCCAGACTGTGGAGATCGGGAAATTCGAGATCCTGCGCGGCAACATGGCGCTGAGCTTTCCGGCGAGCTGGGTAGAGGGAAGTTCCGATCCTTGTGCCTCCCTGGTAAAAACCGGCATTACCTTCAGCCCGCTGATCGTCACCTATTTCAATACGGGCGGAACGGATAAATACACGTCTCCGATCAACACCGTAGCGTCGAACAAATGCGGCGTCAATGCGACGCCTGTCGGTGTGAGAATGGACTATGGGCGTTGACCTCGTTCACGCCAGCCAGGCCGGATGAACCACGCCGGCTTGGTGGAGACTCGCATTCCTGACAGAATCGAGCCATGCGTCGAGACGCAACGCGCAGGGAGGGCGTGACATTAGCGGTTGGGCTGTACGCCTAGACGCCGTTACACCCTCCGGATGCATTTCCGGATGGGCCCGACAATCGTTCACACAGTCATTGACTGCCTTGCAGCTCGCGACGATCGGCGTGACAACTGCGTCTCGGCCGCAGGATCGCCCCTGCTATCCCGCGCCGAACGCGTCTGCTCCCACTCGGCGATCGCCGAAGGAAACGCCATCGCCGGCCACTCGCCCAGTTTCAGCTGACGCATGCGGTCGTCTCTGGTCGACTTGTATCGGTCGATCCACGAACGACGGCCTTCGCTCGCAGGCGCAGGCCCGGGAAGCCGTCAAAGGTCAAATGTTGGCCGGCGGGCAATCTGCTCGCAGTCCGGGCGTGAATCTCCCCGAACCAGGCGTAAGTTTTTTTCGTGAGCTGGCCGGACAGCGTAGCTTTCCTGTCCGACCAGCCAAAATCCTGCGCCAGCGTGCCAAGTTTCCCCATGTTTCATCAAGTGACGACAGGCCCCGAGCAAAACGCAATTTTTCGCTCTCGGCCTTTATCCACGGGGGTTTCATGGCTCACCACCTTATGAATCAAGGGGCTCCGCAGAGGACGGAATATCCGTTACTCGTTTTCTTCGAAGTAATGCCCGAACTTCGTCTGCTTGGTGCGGATATAGCGCTCGTTTTCCTCGCGCACCGGCACCGCCAGCGCCACCCGTTCGCACACGGGGATGCCGTGCTTCACGAGGGTGTCGAATTTCTTCGGATTGTTGCTCATCAGGCGCACCGAGGTCACGCCGAGGATGCGCAGGATCGACGCGGCGGAATCGTATTCGCGGGCGTCGTCGGGCAGGCCGAGGTCGAGATTCGCCTCGACGGTATCCCGCCCCTGCTCCTGCAGCGCATACGCGCGAATCTTGTTGCTCAAGCCGATACCGCGCCCTTCATGGCCGCGCAGGTACAGCAGCACGCCGCGGTCTTCCGCGGCGATGTAGCGCAACGCGAGATCCAGCTGCTCGCCGCAGTCGCAGCGATACGAGCCGAACACGTCGCCGGTCAGGCATTCGGAATGCAGCCGCGTCAGCACGGACTGCTCGCCGGCGACATCGCCCATCACGAGCGCGAGATGTTCGGCATCGCTGCCAGTCACACGGAAAGCATACGACGTGAACGTGCCGTAACGCGTGGGCAGCGAGGCGGTGGCCACGAGCGTCACGCACTCGTCGGCCTGGCCGTTGCCCGGCGTGGGCGATTGGGGACGCGAAGACATCATGAAGTCAGTCAAACGATCAGGAATGTAGGAATGTTCTGGATGGCACGTGACGGAAGTTTACCGCTAATCTGCAATCTGTCACGCGCCTGCTGCCACGCACCCGGATATACTGAACCCGCCGGGTGTCGCGCATCACGCCCAGCCTTCCCTGCATTGTCCAGCACTCGGAGAAAGCGTATGAGCACGACTGTCGCGCAAATTCTCAAGGCCAAGCCGGATTCGGGCCGCACCATCTTCACCGTCAGGAAGACCGATCTCGTCTACGACGCCATCAAGCTGATGGCCGAAAAAGGCATCGGCGCACTGCTGGTCGTGGACGGCGACGACATCGCCGGCATCGTCACCGAGCGCGATTACGCGCGCAAGATCGTGCTGCAGGATCGCTCTTCGAAGGCGACGCGCGTCGAGGAAATCATGACCGCCAAGGTGCGCTACGTCGAACCTTCGCAGTCCACCGACGAATGCATGGCGCTGATGACCGAGCACCGGATGCGCCACCTGCCCGTCCTCGACGACGGCAAGCTGGTCGGCCTCATCTCGATCGGCGATCTGGTCAAGAGCGTGATTGCCGACCAGCAGTTCACGATCAGCCAGCTCGAGCACTACATCCACGGAACCCCGGCCGTCACGTCCGTCTGACGGCACTTCCAGCAAAAAAGGCCCAAACGCGCGAGCGTCTGGGCTGAAAGCCGCCGGAATGCGGCGACGGAGGTTCTGCGCCTGCTTGCGAGCGGCGCGCACCTGGCGCGCGGCTCGTCGATGTCGAATGCGTGCGGGCAGACCCGGGGTGTTCAGTTGCCGAAGTAGACCGAATTCACGGGATTCGGCGCTTCCTTCGTACGGCGGCCGCCCGATTGCGCCGCGCCGGCGGCTACGGCGCCGTAGCCGCTCGTGTCGGCCTGCGCCAGCATCGGCTGGCTCGGCCGGATCCGCTGCTCGGCAGCCTGGATGTTGTCCGGGTACTGCGAATCGCTGGTTTGCGGCTTGTAGCCGTTCTGCTCGAGTTGGACGAGCTCAGCCTTCACCTGGTCGCGGGTCAGCCCCTGTTCCGATTGGGCGAACGATGCGAGCGGGGTGGCAAGAACGGAAGCGGCAAGCGCTGCGTAGATGATCGACTTCATGATGACTTACCTCCGAAATGTGTTTTGTTTGCACATCGCTTCCGGCGGGTTTGTCTGAAGCGATTGAAACTAGTCTAGTCGCCTCAAGACCGAGGGGAAACCCTTGGTTTGAACATACTGCGTTGCGATTTTGACAAAAATCGCCGGCCATATTGCGATCGCCACCCATCCACTTACGTCATTTCGACAACAATTGCTGACGAATCGCTGACATGTCGGCGCGCATCTCCCGCCCGGATGTTGTAGAATCGTAAGGTTTTAATCGACTGACGATTTCTCCCCCATCATGCGCGCGCTCACGATTTCCGCTGTTGCATCGTCCCTCCCGGACGGCGTGCGCGCGCTCGCCGGCAACCCGGCCCACCCTCTCGCTCGACGCGCGGCCCAGGCTCCGCTCGCCCCTGCCCGGCGCTTGATCTGACCACCCAGTCTCCTCCCGGAGCCAAGTCAGACAGGCTCCGGGCGATCTACGTAGGTAAGCCTCGCCTGCCCTGCCGATCAATTGGAGAACTGCCATGAAACAACGCCTTTATCAGCTGACCGAACTCGACGTTGCACGTCTCGAGAAGCATGCCGAACACAACCCGCGCTTCCAGGCGATGCTCGACGCACTGCTGGAGCGGGCCGATATCGTCCAGCCCGACGCCATCAAGGCAAACGTCGTCACGATGAACTCGCAGATCACGTTGCTCGACGAAACGAGCCAGGAGCGGACGACCTGGACGATCGTCTATCCGGACAACGCCAATCTCGAACAAGGGCGCCTGAACGTGTTTTCGCCGGTCGGCATGGCGCTGCTCGGCACGCAGCGCGGCCAACTCGTGAAGGTGATGCAGCCGAGCGGCGTGGAAAAACCGATGAAGGTCGTCGAGATCGTGTTCCAGCCGGAAGCCAACGGCGAATACACGCGTTGACGTGGCGCTGCGCGGCGGTCGCATCATGCGTGCCGCCGGGAATGGAAAAAGCGAGGCTCCGAATTTCGGGCCTCGCTTTTTTGTATCGCCGCCGCCGAAAACAGCCAGGGACGGCGCACGATCGCGGCGTTCGCTTCGATCACACGAAAAAAAGGCGCCCGAAGGCGCCTTTTTCAGAGCTGCAAAGCTGGTTACCCAGCTGTCACGCTTAGAAGCGGTGACGCAGGCCAACCGTTGCTGCGGTTTGGTTGATGCCCGAGCTCGTGCGCGTCGTCGCGTCGGCGTCGCCGTTGTAGATCGCGGCCGACGAGTTCTTCGACGAACGCTGGTACACAGCCTGTGCGTACACGTCGGTGCGCTTCGACAGTGCGTAGTCAGCCTGCAGACCGAACTGGTTCCAGTGTGCGCTGTTGCCAGCGACCTTCTGGTTCGAGTACGTGTACGCAGCACCCAGGCCGAGAGCCGGCGTCAGGTTGTACTTCGCGTTGACTTCGTAGTTGTCGGTGCGAACCGTTGCGTTACCGTTGGCTTGGTTGTCGAGACGCGATTGCGTCCATGCTGCGCCAACTTGTGCCGGGCCGAATGCGTAGCCAGCTGCCACACCGTACGTGCGGTTACGACCTTGGAGCAGGTTGCTCGTCGCGCCCGACGTGTTGTTCCCGACGTTCGCTTGCGAATACGCTGCACCCAGCTTCAGGCCTTGGAACTGGTACGCTGCACCGGCGCTGTATGCACGGTTGTTACCGAAGTTCGTGTTGTTCGAGAACGAGTACGTGCCGCCGAATTGCAGGCCAGCGTAGTTCGCGCTCGTGAACTTGACGGTGTTGTTCAGTGCGACGTCACCGTTCGTGCTCAGACGGTCGTTGTTGTCACGGTGCGCGAAGTACGTGCCGCCCCAGGTGCCCGTTGCGGTCAGCGGCGCCAGGTAGTCCTGAACGGCGTCATACTGCTTACCCAGCGTGACCGTGCCGTACTGGCTCGACAGGCCGACGAACGCTTGGCGGTTGAACATGCCGTTGTCGTTGTTCGCGAACTTGCCGTTGCCGATGTTGAAGCCGCTTTCCAACGTGAAGATTGCCTTCAGGCCGCCACCGAGGTCTTCCGAACCGCGCAGGCCGAAGCGGCTTTGGTCGATGCCGCTGCCCATCGAGAAGCGCGACTTGCCGCCGCCGTTGACGGCGCCAACCGGCTTGACGTTGCTTTGGTACGTCAGGCCTGCGTCCAGCACGCCGTACAGCGTGACGCTGCTTTGCGCGTGAGCGACGGTTGCGAACGATGCTGCAGCTGCTGCAACGATCAGAGTCTTGTTCATTCGTGGAGCTCCCTTCTAAAAAGAGGCAGGTCTCGCGACCTTGTTCATAAACGGTCTGCAACCGTCCGGAAGCGCCATCGGTCCTGCTGGCTGCACCCGGATAGTTGCCCGTTTGGGAACCGTGAGTTTAGGGGTGTACCCTAGGGCCGCCATTCGCAAATAAAGAAATAAGCTTTTCCAGAACTAGAAATAATGAAATCGGGGCCGCGTTATAAGTATTTGTTTTGACGTTTCTTTTTGGCTTCTTGACGACCTCTTTTTGGTCACGTTCATCCCATCATTCTTTCATGTCACCGTCTTGACGGTTGCATAGAAACAACAAACGGAATCCGGCAAACCCACTAAATTCGGCAATTTTTACCGAATTTCATCTCAAATACTGGGCTTCTCGTGGCCGAAGCGGACAGTGCCGGCGTCAAAAGTCCGAAGAATGGCGGTTTACCCGAGCGGTTTCGGCGGCCTTGCGGCCCACGCCACGCCCCGCCTCCGTGTCATTGGGCAGGCGGCAGGCCGTGACATGCCGTAACAGCCTTAACCGGCCGCGTAACCCCGCTCCTGCGCAGGCAGGCTAACGTACGAGCACCCGGACAGCAGAACAGGACACACCATGAACCGACGCACGCTGTTGCGCACCATCGGACTGACCGCCGCCTTCGTCGGCACCGGCGCGTGGCTGCGCACGGCCTCGGCGCAGCCCGCGGCGCCCGTCTATCGACCGTCCGGCCCGCATCGCGTGCCCGGCGGCCCGCCCTATGACGACCGCCCGGGCGTCGCACCGCCGCCGATCCGCCATGACCGCCGCCCGCCGCCGCCACGGCAGCACGGCTATATATGGACGGACGGATACTGGCGTTGGCAGCGTGGACACTATGTATGGATCCCCGGCCGCTGGGTCGCGCGCCGCCCCGGCCATCGCTGGATTCCCGGCTATTGGCGGCGTCAGGGGCCGGTGTGGGTGTACGTCGACGGGTATTGGCGCTAGTCGCCGAGGCCTGCCGGGTCCGTGGCGTCCGAGGCCCGGCGCCACACCGCACCGAATCCGCAACCAGCGGCTCGCCACTGTGCCTCCCCGTCACACGCCTGATTGCGGCGGCAGCCGTGCTGGTGGAATCACCACCCAAGGCTTCCGGGGAGCGCAAGCCAGCCGCGTCGCTCTCCACGCCACTCAAGCGCCCTCACGGCTCGACCCAGCATCACGCAAGCCGCCGAGGCGCGGCGCAACGCCCGCCATCCGGCGACGATGCCCCCGCTACATCACTAACGCACGTCGCTGTCGCGTCTACGCGCCAGACGCCTCGCGTCGCAAATCGCACGATGATTCTCGTCCGCCCACTGGACCAGCGTGCGCATCGGCACGAGAAACGACCGGCCAAGCCCGGTCAGCGCGTACTCCACGCGCGGCGGCACTTCAGCGAACAGCGTGCGGCTGACGAAGCCGTCCTGCTCCAAGCGCTTGAGCGTGCGCGACAGCATCTGCTTCGAGATGTCGCCGATCGCGCGGCCGAGTTCATTGAAGCGCAGCGTGCCGTCGGCGAGCGCCTCGAGCACCAGCAGGCTCCACTGGTCGCCGATCCGGTCGAGCACGTCGCGTATCGGGCATGGCTGGTCGAACGCGAACGGGTCGTCTGCGGAGGGAATCGGCTTGGCCTGGTGGTCTTTCACGGGAACGGACAGGTCATCGCGGTGTGACCTGTTCACACCGCCGTGACTTCTTGTGACGATTGGGGCGGCCACTGTACCATTCCAGCGGCCCGGAATCCGGCTCAATTCGGCAGTTCAACGAAGCATGTTCGAAGCACGCGCCTCGACGGCTTCATCAGGAAAACTGCGTGTCGATTCGGCGCATCCGGCGCCTCGCATCCCATTCAGCTTGCCCGCCAACGGCAACGCTCGCAGACAAGGAACACGCTCATGGCCTCTCCCCGCTCGTCCATTCGCTCCGTCATCGTCGCCGTCGGCCTGCTGGCCGGCGCCGCGGCGGCGCACGCCAGCCAGCCGGCAGCGCGCGACCTCGCCGCCGAGGAAGCGAATCGCCACCTCGTGCTGACGTTCTACGACCGCTTCTTCAACCAGCATGCAGTCGCCGAGGCCGCGACCGTCGTGGCGGACGACTACAAGCAGCACAACCCTCACGTGCCGGACGGCAAGCAGCCGTTCGTCTCGTACTTCACCGGCGCGTTCAAGGCCAATCCGCACGCGCGCGCGCGGATCGTGCGCAGCGCGGCCGACGGCGATCTCGTTTACCTGCACGTCCATTCGACCGAACGCCCGGGCGACCGCGGCGAAGCGGTGATCGACATCTTCCGCGTGAAGGACGGCAAGATCGTCGAGCACTGGGACGTGATCCAGCCGGTGCCGGAACAGTCCGCGAATGCGAACACGATGTTCTGAAGCCGCGTGACGGGCGTGCCGTCGACAGGAAACTGACGGCGCGCCCGACACTGCATCATCCAGCCCCGTCAGACGACGTCCAGCGCCAGCACCTGGCCGGTCGTCAACACATCGGCGAACGTATCCTCGAGTGCGGCCAGCGATGCGCGATGCAGCGTGCCGTGCGGCACGACGCTGCCGTCTGCGGCATCGAGATCGCGCGTCGCGCACGCATCGTCCACGACGATGACCGCGTAGCCGAGCGGCACCGCGTCACGCGCCGCGCCGGCCACGCATGCATGCGTCATCAGGCCCGTCACGAGCAGCGTGTCGATGCCGGCCGCCTTGAGGCGCGCGTCGAGGTCGGTGGTCGGGAACACGCTGACGGACGTCTTGCGCACGACCGTGTGATGTGGCGCCGGCTGCAGGTCCGCGTGGAACCGGAAGCCGTCGCTCGCGTCGGCGAAGATCGGGCTATCGGCGGGCGCAACGTGCTGGATATGGAAGACCGGAATGCCCACGCGATCCGCGAGTGCGATCACGCGTTGCGCGTTGGCCAGCGCGCGCGGGCCATCCGGAATCGGCAGCCGGCCGCCGAAATACTCGTTCTGGAAATCGATGACCAGCAGTGCCGTGCCGGCGGCCCGGATCGACTTCGGCGCGCTCGCGCCGGCAATGGTACGGATGGTGGGATGGTGCATGCGTGGCTCTCTCGATGTAGCGGTGGAACGGGACGTGATCGCCCGGCGCGCGCCGGGCCGTACCGTTCGCGGCGAATACCGCGAGGCGCCAGTGTCGGGCGCAGCGGCCGCGCGCGACAGCGGCCCGCGGGACAACATCGGAAAGAATCGGGCCAAACGAATCAGGCATCGCGCGTACGGTCAGATGCGCAGCCCGCGCTCAATACCCCTTCGGCTGGATCGCCGGTGTGCCGCCCGCGATGCGCGCGGCCCGCTTGCCGCCGCGCACGAAGCGCCGCCCGGCCGGGCCATACACGCCGTCCGGCTCCGGGAACAGCGACAGCAGCGTCAGATAGAGGATGCCGCCCACCAGCAGCGACACCGGCACGCTCAGGTCGAGCTCGCCCGCGAGCCGGCCGAGCGGCCCGACGAACTGCCCCGGCAGGTTGACGAACGCGAGCCCGAGGAAAGCGGCCGGCAGCCACGCGCCCATCGCGCGCGGGTTCCAGCCATGCGCGAACCAGTAATGGCCGCCGCGCAGGCCGCGGTTGAACACCTGCAGGTCGTCGGCGAGATAGAAGCCGCGGCGCGTGACGTAGCCGATCACCATGATCGCCATCCACGGGCAGCTGAACGTGCAGATCAGCGTCGAGAAGGTCGCGACGCTCTCGACGAGGTTGAACGCGAAGCGGCCGACGAAGATGAACGCGATCGCGATCGTGCCGATCAGCAGCGTCGCGCGCACGCGGTTCAGCACACGCGGAAACATGCTCGACACGTCGAGGCCCGTGCCGTACAGCGCGGTCGTGCCGGTCGACATCCCGCCGATGATCGCGATCAGGCACATCGGCAGCAGGAACCAGCGCGGCGAGATCGCCAGCAGGCCGCCGACGTAGTCGTTCGACGCGACGAACGCGGGCGCCTGCGACGCAATGATCGTCGCGGTCGCAAGGCCGAAGAGGAACGGCACGAAGGTCGCGACCTGCGCGGCGAACACGGCGCCCATCACGCGATGCTTCGGCGTGTGCTGCGGGATGTAGCGCGCCCAGTCGCCGAGCGTCGACGCGAACGACACGGGGTTGCTCAGCGCGACGAGCACCGCGCCGACGAACGCGGCCCAGAAGCCCGCGCTGCCCGGCTGCAGCGTGCCCGCGTAGTTCATGTCGAATCGGCCCGCGAACGCGAACAGCCCGGCGACGAACAGCAGGCTCGCCGCCCACACGGCGATCTTGTTGACCCACAGCATGAAGCGGAAGCCGTAGATGCAGACGATCAGCACGAGCACCGCGAACACCATGTATGCGGCGCCGAGCGTGAAGCCATTGACCGGCACGCCGACCATGTCGTGCGCACCGCCGACGAGCGCGTCGCCCGAGCTCCACACCGCGAGCGAGAAAAATGCGATCGACGTGAGCAGCGCGAGGAACGAGCCGACGATGCGGCCGTGAATGCCGAAATGCGCGCCCGACGACACCGGGTCGCTGGTGCCATTGCGCGGGCCGAACAGGCTCATCGGCGCGAGGATGCAGGTGCCGGCGAGCACGCCGAGCACGATCGCGCAGACGCCCGCCTTGAACGACAGCCCGACCAATACGGGAAAACTGCCGAGCACCGATGTGGAAAACGTGTTGCACCCGCCGAACAGCAACCGGAACAGATCGATCGGCCGCGCATAGCGCGATGCATCGGGAATGCGCTCGAAACCGAACGCCTCGACCTGCGTCATCCTGCCTTCACCCATTTGTCTCCAGCTCCTCAGGTGCGTCTGTCCGGCCCGGGGCTGCAGCCGTGCGACGCATCGTCATCACTATTCGCGGCCACTCTAAAACAGTTCGAGGGCCGCAAATATCACGCATTCGAGACGTTTACGACGAGGCGGAACGATGTTTTCCGGCTGGCAGCGGACGGACGACCGGCTCCGGCTCGGCCCGCGCGGCGCACGCGTTGCAGCGTCAGTGCGCCGGCTCCGCCGCCGGTGCGCGGCATGCGATCAGGCCCCGTTGCACGGCCGGCCGGGCCGCGATGTCGGCAAGCCAGCGTTCGACGTGCGGATAGGCCGTGACGTCGAGATCCAGCTCATGCGACGTGCGCAGCCACGGGAACGCGGCGATGTCGGCAATCGAATAGCGCGACGATGCGAGATACGCCGATTCCGCCAATCGACCGTTCACCACCCCGTAAAGGCGCTTCGCCTCGTTCCGGTAGCGCTCGATCGCCTCCGCATTGACCGTCTTCGATGCGTGCAGGAACCACCAGAGCTGGCCGAGCATCGGGCCGATGCCGCCGATCTGGAAATGCAGCCACTGCTCGACCGCCGTTCGCTCGGCCAGCGTGTCGGGATGCGGCAGCCCGTCTTCGCCGCGAGATAGCCCAGGATCGCGCCGGATTCGAACACGGTCAGCCCGGCATCGCGATCGACGATGGCCGGAATCTTGCCGTTCGGGTTGAGGGCCAGGAACGCCGGGCTGCGCTGCTCGCCGGCGGACAGGTTCACGTGCACGCGCGCGTGCGCAAGCCCGGCCTCTTCCAGGTAGATGGCGACCTTGTGCCCGTTCGGCGTGTCGGCCGTATGGAACGTGAGGGAGTGCGTCGATGTCATGTCGGTCCTTGATCCTTGTCATTTGCATATTGTTGCAACTACAATCGTTGCAATTGCAATCCTATGCGGGGCCGACGGCCCCGGCAAGATTCCAGTACTCGAAGGAGGGACATGCAGACAGCGCCATTGGGTCCGCCCGCGCGGACGCCGGACACCCGCCACGCCGCCGCGGCGTGCATCGAACGGCTCGGCACGCGGCGGCTCGCGCCGCACGGCCGGCCGGTATCGCCGCTCCGCGCGATGCGCGCGGCGGCCGATTGCCTCGAACGCGATCGCGCGACGTCGGATCGCGTGTGGGTCGTCCGCGCGGATACGCGGGAAGCCGCCGAAACAGCGGCCGGCCACCGGACCATCAGCGCCTGGCCGCTGCGGTTTCGCGACACGGGCAAGCGCTTCGAGCGGCCGCTGCTGTACCTGCTGCATGCGCCGGCGATCGACCGGCTGCGGCTCGCGTCGTTCGAAACGGTCGATCGCGGGATTTTCGTGAACGACGCCGAAACGGCGTGGTCCCCGTGGCCCAAGGGCGTGACGCCCGACGTGCCGTACTGGCTGGCCACCCATCCCGCGTGCACGCCGTACGATCCCGCGTCGGGGCACGAGGCGATCGCGATCCTGCGCGGCGCGCTGCACGCGCTCTATGTCGCCGGCAAGCCGGGATTCTGCTATCTCGCGAGCCACGACGAGGCCCTGCCCGGCGCGAAACCGCTGTCGGCCGCGGCCGCCCGGGATGCGTTCCGGGGCATGGTCCGGGTCGGCCGGCATGCAGGCGC
This sequence comes from Burkholderia sp. SRS-46, assembly GCF_004343775.1. Lineage (GTDB taxonomy): Bacteria > Pseudomonadota > Gammaproteobacteria > Burkholderiales > Burkholderiaceae > Burkholderia. The sequence continues at coordinate 58,530 of NZ_PTXL01000009.1, forward strand.
CGGCGCCGTCGCGCACATCCGGCTGTGCGGCGCGGGCAGCACGCTCGCGCAGGTGCAACAGGCGGCCGCGCTGCTGCACGACGACTGGCGCATCGATTCGACGATCTGGAGTTGCCCGAGCTATACGCAGCTCGCGCGCGACGGTCACGCGGCCGAGCGCCTGAACCGGTTGCATCCGCACGCGGAACCGCACGTCGCGCACGTGCGGACGTGTCTTGGCAAAGGCCACTCGCCGGTGCTCGCGGTGACGGGCTACGCGCGGCACGTCGCCGCGCAGATCGGCGCGTTCGTGCCCGCGCGCTTCGCGGCGCTCGGCGCGGATTCGCTCGGCCCCGACACGCAGGCGCCGAACGCGCGGTGGATCGCGGCCGTCGCGATCCGGCTGCTGGCCGACGACGGCCGCGTGCCTGCCGAGTGGGCCGCGCAGGCGATGCGCCGCTATGCGCCCGGCTGACGCGGGCGACGTGCGATGCCCCCAAGGTGCGCGCCCGCCGGCGCACGCGGCAGGCGCCGGCGATGCCGGCTACTTCTTCGCGTCGGCCGCCGCGTCGCGCGCAGCCGCGGTCGCGCGATCGAGCGCGGCGGCCACGGCCGCCTGCTCCTTGCCGCCGAACTGGCCGAGAAACAGCTCGGTGACCGTCGACTGGTACACCTTCCACATCTTCTTGCGCAGCGCGCGCCCCTTGTCGGTGATGCTCGCGTACGCGGCACGGCCGTCGTCCGCCGAGCGCGCGCGCTCGACGAGCCCCTCCTGTTCCAGGCGATCGACGAGCCGCGTGAGGTTGTAGCGCTCGATCGCGAGCACATCGGCGAGCTCGTGCATGCGCCGCGTGCCGTCGGGCCCGCTTTCGAGCCCCCACAACGCGTCGTACCACGCATACGCGGGCAGGCCGGCATCCGCGAGGCGGCGCTCGATCTCGCGAATCATCGTGCGGTGCGCACGGACGAACGAGAACCACAGATCGGGTTCGGGGGCGCTCATGTCAGGTCGTTCCTCTGTCGTTGAATTGCAGTTGCAATTAAATTTTACCTCGATACAATTCCCTTCGATACGATTGCAATTGCAACTATCTGCCCGCCCATCGGCGGGCGTTCCGTCGCGCGACGCGGCGCCACGACCGTCGCCCCGCGCAGCCTTATGCTTCTGGAGACACTGGATGACCGCACCTCTCGCGCTACCCGACATCGACCCGCAGGAAACCCGCGAATGGCTCGATGCGCTCGAATCCGTGATCGCGCTCGAAGGCCGCCCGCGCGCGCACTACCTGCTCGACCGGCTCGCCGACCTCGACGCGGCGCGGCACGGCGACCTGCACGGTCGCGTGACGACCGCCTACGTGAACACCGTGCCGCGCGGGCGGCAGCCGGCCTATCCGGGCGATCTCGCGCTCGAGCGGCGGCTGAACGCGATGATTCGCTGGAACGCGATGGTGATGGTGCTGCGCGCGGGCCGGCATTCGAACGTCGGCGGCCATATCGCGACCTACCAGTCGGCCGCGGTGCTGTATGACGTCGGCTTCGACCATTTCTTTCGCGGCCGCACGGATGAATTCGACGGCGACATGGTCTACATCCAGGGGCATTCGGCGCCGGGCATCTACGGCCGCGCGTATCTCGAAGGCCGCATCACGGACGCGCAGCTCGACCACTTCCGCCGCGAGGCCGGCCGCGAAGCCGGGCGCGACGGCCTGGCGTCGTATCCGCACCCGCGCCTGATGCCGGATTTCTGGCAGTTCCCGACTGTCTCGATGGGGCTCGGGCCGCTCACCGCCGCGTATCAGGCGCGCTTCATGCGCTACCTCGAATATCGCGGGCTGAAAGCGCACCAGGGCCGCAAGGTGTGGGCGTTTCTCGGCGACGGCGAAATGGACCAGCCCGAATCGCTCGCCGCGATCTCGCTCGCCGGGCGCGAGCGGCTCGACAACCTGATCTTCGTCGTCAACTGCAACCTGCAGCGCCTCGACGGCCCCGTGCGCGGCAACGGCAAGGTCATCCAGGAGCTCGAGGGCACGTTCCGCGCAGCCGGCTGGAACGTCGTCAAGGTGATCTGGGGCGGTGGCTGGGACCGCCTGCTCGAACGCGACACGACCGGCCTGCTGCGCCAGCGCATGATGGAATGCGTCGACGGCGACTACCAGACCTTCAAGTCGCAGAGCGGCGCGTACGTGCGCGCGCATTTCTTCGGCAAGTCTCCCGAACTGCTCGAGCTCGTCGCCGACCTGTCCGACGACGACATCTGGACGCTCGCGCGCGGCGGCCACGATCCGGAGAAGGTTTACGCGGCCTATGCGCAGGCCGTGCGCGCGGACGGCCGGCCGACCGTCGTGCTTGCGAAGACGGTCAAGGGCTTCGGGATGGGCGAAGCCGGCGAAGGCCAGAACGTCAACCACCAGTTGAAGAAGATGAGCGCGGATGCGGTACGCGCGTTCCGCGACCGCTTCGCCTTGCCCGTCAGCGACGCGCAGCTCGACGAACTCCCCTACCTGAAACCCGAACCGGGCAGCGCCGAGGCGCGCTATTTCGCCGAGCGGCGCGCGGCGCTCGGCGGCCATGTGCCGGCCCGCTTCAGCCGCGTGGCGCCGCTGCCGGTGCCGCCGCTCGCCGCGTTCGACGGCCAGCTCAAGGACAGTGGCGAACGCGGGCTGTCGACGACGATGGCGTTCGTGCGCATTCTCGGCACGCTGTTGAAGGATCCGCAGCTCGGCAAGCTCGTCGTGCCGATCGTGCCTGACGAGTCGCGCACGTTCGGGATGGAGGGCCTGTTCCGCCAGATCGGCATCCACTCGCATCTCGGCCAGCTCTATACCCCGCAGGACGCGGGCCAGCTCAGCTACTACAAGGAAGCGAAGGACGGGCAGATCCTGCAGGAAGGCATCAACGAATCGGGGGCGATCGCGTCGTGGATCGCCGCCGGCACCGCGTACAGCAACCACGGCCTGCCGACGATCCCGTTCTACATCTTCTATTCGATGTTCGGGCTGCAGCGGGTCGGCGATCTCGCGTGGGCGGCCGGCGACGCGCGCACGCGCGGCTTCCTGCTCGGCGCGACATCGGGCCGCACGACGCTGATGGGCGAAGGGCTGCAGCACGACGACGGGCACAGCCACGTGCTGTCGTCGGTGATTCCGAACTGCGTGTCCTACGACCCGACTTATGCCTACGAACTGGCCGTGATCGTGCGCGACGGCTTGCGGCGGATGTTCGCGGAACAGGAGGACGTGTACTACTACATCACGCTGCTCAACGAGAACTACCCGCATCCGGCGCTGCCCGACGGCGCGGAAGCCGGCATCCTCAAGGGCCTCTACCTGCTGCGCGACGGCACGCCGCGCGCGGCCGATACGCCGCACGTGCAGCTGATGGGAAGCGGGGCGATCCTGCGCGAGGTGATCGCCGCGAGCGAACTGCTGGCGCAGGATTTCGGCGTGTCGAGCGACGTGTGGAGCGCGACGAGCCTGACCGAGCTGCGCCGCGACGGGCTCGCCGCGGAACGCTGGAACCTGCTGCATCCCGAGCAGGAACCGCGCGTGCCGTACGTGCAGCGTTGTCTCGACGGACGCACGGGGCCGGTGGTCGTCGCAACCGACTACATGAAGATCGTCGGCGACCAGATCCGCGCGTTCGTCGACGGCCGCCGCTTCGTCGCGCTCGGCACCGACGGCTTCGGCCGCTCGGATACGCGCGAGGCGCTGCGTACGTTCTTCGAGGTCGATCGCCACTTCATCGTGCTCGCCGCGCTGAAGGCGCTGGCCGACGACGGGAAGGTGCCGCGCGCAACCGTCGGCGAAGCGATCCGGCGTTACGGGATCGACATCGACAAGGTCGATCCGGCGACGGTGTGACGGACGCGCCGGCCCGGCCACCGGCCGCCCGCCGGTGTATCGCGCGATGCGGCGCCGATGCCGTGACACCGGCACCGCATCGGCGCGTATGCGCCCTACGCGGCGTTGCCGCCGGCCGCGCCCGCACGTCGGGCACGCCGGACACGCCCCGCTACCGCGCCGACTGCGCGAGCGGGCCTTGCGCGCCCTGCGCCGTGCCCGACGGCCAGCCACCGGCGAGCGCCTTGTACAGCGCGACGGTCGCGCTCGCGCTGCGCATCCGGCCGTCGGCCGCCGCATCCTGCGCCTGCAGCAGCGTGCGCTGCACGTCGAGCACTTCGTAGTAGTCGATCGCGCCGGCCGAGAAGCGCGCCTGCGCAAGCTGCGCGGCGCGCGCGCTGTCGTCCGCGGCGCGCACGAGATGCACCGTCTCCTCGCGCGTGCGCGCGACGCGCAGCAGCGCGTTTTCGGTTTCCTCGAGCGCGCCGAGCACGGTCTGCCGATACTGCGCGAGCTGGCCGGCGGCTTGCGCATCGCTCGCGGCGATCCGCGCGCGCACGCGGCCGACGTCGAGGAACGACCAGTCGACGCCGAGCGCGATCAGGTTGGTGTCGCTGCCCGCGCGGAAGAACCCGTAGCTGCTGGTCGCGCTGCCGAGCAACCCCGACAGCGTGAAGCGCGGGAACAGGTCGGCCGTCGCGACGCCGACGCGCGCGGTCGCCGCGTGCAGCCGCGCCTCGGCGGCGGCGACGTCCGGACGCCGCCGCAGCAGGTCGCCCGGCGTGCCGGGATCGAGGTCGGCGGCAAGCGCCGGCAGCGGTGCGGGCGCGTCGAGCCGGCCGATCAGCGCGCCGGGCGTCTGCCCGGTCAACACCGCGAGCCGGTGCTCGTCGACGCCGATCGCGGCTTCGTACACGGCGATCCGCGACGTCGTCGATTCGTACTGCGCGCGGGCGCGCGCCGCATCGAGTTCGGAGCCGCGCCCCGCGCCGACGCGCGCATTGATCAGCGCGAGCGTCTGCTGCTGGTTCGCGGCATTCTCGCGCGCGATCCGCAGCCGCTCCTGCGAGCCGCGCAGGTCGACGTACGTGCTCGCCACCTCGCCCGCGATCGCGACGCGCACCGCGCGCACGTCCGCGGCGCTCGCGGCCGTTTCCGCGCGCTGCGACTCGATCGAGCGCCGCACGCGGCCGAACAGGTCGAGCTCCCATGCGGCGTTGATCCCGACACTCGACGTCGGGTTGTCGCGCTGGCTGCGCGGCGCGCCGAACGCCTGGTCCTTGCTCATCAGTTGATGGCCGATCTGGCCATTCGCGGTGATCGTCGGGATCTGGTCGAAACGGGCCTCGCGCAGCAGCGCGGCGGACGCGTCGTAGCGCGACACCGCGACCTGCAGATCCAGGTTCGCGGCGAGCGCGGCGTCGATCAGGCGGGTCAGCGCCGGATCGCCGAAGCCGCGCCAGAACGCGGCATCGGCATCGGCCGAAGCATCGGGCAGCGCCGCGCCCGGCTGCGCCGCCGGATGCGCGTCGCGCGCGAACCGCGCGGCCGTGGCCGTGTCAGGCCGCTTGAAATCGGGGCCGACCGCGCACGCGGCGAGCGTCACCGACATCGCGAGCGCGGAAAGACGAAAAGCGGCGCTCATCGGTTTTCTCCTTCGAGGGTGCCGTGCTGCTCGTTCCAGACGGCCGGGGTGCCGCCCGCGAGCTTGCGGATCGCGACATAGAACACGGGCGTGAGGAACAGCCCGAACAGCGTGACGCCGAGCATCCCGGCGAACACGGTGATGCCGGTGGCCGCGCGCACCTCGCTGCCCGCGCCGCCGCCGATCAGCAGCGGCACCGAGCCGGCGATGAACGCGACCGAGGTCATCACGATCGGGCGCAGCCGCAGCCGGCACGCTTCGAGCGCGGCTTCGACCGTGCCCTTGCCCTGGATCTCGAGCTCGCGCGCGAACTCGACGATCAGGATCGCGTTCTTGCATGCGAGCCCCATCAGCACGACCAGCCCGACCTGCACGAACACGTTGTTGTCGCCGCCGGACAGCCACACGCCGAACAGCGCCGCGCACATGCACACCGGCACGATCAGGATCACCGCGAGCGGCAGCGTCCAGCTCTCGTACAGCGACGCGAGCACGAGGAACACCAGCATCACCGCGAGCGGGAACACGACGATCGCCGCGTTGCTCTGCGTGACCTGCTCATAGCTGAGGTCGGTCCATTCGAGCGTGATGCCGGGCGGCAGCACCTGCTTCGCGATCTGTTCGAGCTTCGCGATCGTCTGCGCGGATGACATCACCTTCGGATCGGCGTCGCCGATCAGGCTCGCGGCCGGATAGCCGTTGTAGCGCACGACGGGATCGGGGCCGAACGTCGGCTCGACGGTCACCATCGAGCCGATCGGCACCATCTCGCCCTTCGCATTGCGCGTGCGCAGGTTCGCGATGTCCTCCGCGGTCTGCCGATGGCCGGCATCGGCCTGCGCCATCACGCGATACACGCGCCCGAACAGGTTGAAGTCGTTCACGTACATCGAGCCGAGATACACCTGCAGCGTGCTGAACAGGTCGGTCAGCGCGACGCCCTGCGCCTTCGCCTTCAGGCGATCGACCTTCACCTCGAGCTGCGGGATGTTCGCCTGGTACGCGCTGACGGGGTATTGCATCCCCGGCGTCTTCGCGACCGCGGCCTGGAACGCCGTCAGCGCGTTCTGCAGCGCGCCGTAGCCGAGCCCCGCGCGATCCTCGAGGTACAGCGCATAGCCCGAGCCGTTGCCGAGCCCCTGGATCGGCGGCGGCAGCAGCGCATACGTGATGCCGCCGCTGATCCCCGCGAAGCGCGCGTTCAGCTCGGCGTTGATCTGCGCGGCGCTGCGATGGCGCTGGTCGAACGGCTTCAGGATGATGTACGAGTTCGTGATGTTCGGCGTGTTCACGCCCTGCAGCGCGTTCAAGCCCGCGAAGCCCTGCACCATCTCGACGCCTTCGGTGCCGAGCGCGATCTTCGTCATCTGCTTGGCCACCGCATTCGTGCGCGACAGCGACGCGCCCTCCGGCAGCTTCGCGCCCGCGAACAGGTACAGCTTGTCCTGCACGGGGATGAAGCCGCCCGGCACCGCGTTGAACAGCAGCGCGGTGGCCGCGAGCAGCGCCGCGTAGACCGCGAACACCGCGCCGCGCCGCTTCAGCGTGCGCGCGACCACGCCGTGATAGCCGTCGGAGCTGCGCTCGAAGAAGCGGTTGAACGGGCGGAACAGCCAGCCGAATGCGCGGTCGATCGCACGCGTGAGCGCATCCTTCGGCGCGCCGTGCGGCCGCAGCAGCTTCGCGGCGAGCGCGGGCGACAGCGTCAGCGAGTTGATCGCCGAGATCACCGTCGAGATCGCGATCGTCACCGCGAACTGCTTGTAGAACTGGCCCGTGACGCCCGACAGGAACGCCATCGGCACGAACACCGCGCACAGCACCAGCGCGATCGCGATGATCGGGCCGGACACTTCCTTCATCGCCTGGTGCGCGGCGTCGCGCGGGCTCAGGCCCTGCGCGATGTTGCGCTCGACGTTCTCGACGACGACGATCGCATCGTCGACGACGATGCCGATCGCGAGCACGAGCCCGAACAGCGTCAGCGTGTTGATCGAGTAACCAAGCATCAACAGCCACGCGAACGTGCCGACCACCGACACCGGCACCGCGACGAGCGGAATGATCGACGCGCGCCAGGTCTGCAGGAACAGGATCACCACGAACACGACCAGCACCACCGCCTCGATCAGCGTGTGCTGCACCGCGCGGATCGATTCGCGCACGAACACCGTCGGGTCCCACACCGGCCGGTACGCGATGCCCTGCGGAAAGCGCGTCTTCAACTCGTCGAGCTTCGCGTACACGGCCTTCGCGACGTCGAGCGCGTTCGCACCCGGCGACAGGAAGATGCCGACCACCGCCGAGTTCTTGTCGTTGTAGAACGATTGCAGCGTGTAATCACCCGCGCCGAGTTCGAGCCGCGCGACGTCGGCCAGCTTGACGACCTGCCCGTCGTCGCCGCTGCGCAGCACGATGTCGCCGAATTCCTCGGTCGTGCGCAGCCGGCCGCGCACGTTGATCGACACGAGGAAGTCGCTCGCCTTCGGCGACGGCTCCGCGCCGAGCTGCCCGGCCGACACCTGCACGTTCTGCTCGCGCACCGCGGCGATCACGTCGCTCGCGGTCAGCCCGCGCGACGCGAGCCGGTTCGGGTCGAGCCAGATCCGCATCGCGTAGTCGCCGGCCCCGTACACGCCGACGTCGCCGATCCCGGTGAGCCGCGACAGCTCGTCCTTCACGTGCAGCGTCAGGTAGTTGCGCAGGTACAGCGAATCGCGGCTGCCATCCGGCGAGTAGAGGCTCACGTACATCAGCGGCGTCGGCGACTTCTTCTGCGTCGTCACGCCGTACTGCCGCACTTCGTCGGGCAGGCGCGACAGCGCCTGGCTCACGCGGTTCTGCACGCGCACGGCGGCGGTGTCCGGATCGACGCCGGGCAGGAACGTGACGACCACCTGCAGGCTGCCGTCCGAACCCGCGACCGACTTCATGTACATGATCCCTTCGACGCCGTTGATCGCTTCCTCGAGCGGCTCGGCAACCGATTCGGCGATCGCCTTCGGGTTCGCGCCCGGATAGGTCGCGCGCACCACGACGCTCGGCGGCACGACTTCCGGGTACTCGCCCGCGGGCAGCATCGGGATCGCGATCAGGCCGAGCGCGAAGATGACGATCGACAGCACGACCGCGAAGATCGGCCGGTCGATGAAGAAACGGGAGAAATCCATGGTGCGGCCTCCCGTTACTGCGCCGCCGGCGCGGCGGCGTCGGTGGAGGGCGACTGCACAGCGGCGACGGACGGCGCGGCAAGCGCCTTCGGCTTCACCGGCGCGCCCGGATAGTAGACCCGCTGCAGCCCGTCGACGATCACGCGATCACCCGCGTTCAGCCCCTTCTCGATGATCCGCTCGCCGGCCAGCTCGCGGCCGATCGTCACGTCGCGGCGCAGCGCCTTGTTGCCCGGGCCGATCACGTACACGTACTTGCGGTCCTGGTCGGTCAGCACCGCCTTGTTGTCGACCAGCAGCGCGTCCTGGTCGCGGCTGCTGACGAGTTGCACGCGCGCATAGAGGCCCGGCGTGAACGCATGGTCGGCATTCGCCAGCCGCACACGCGCGCGGATCGTGCCGGTGGCCGGATCGAGCCGGTTGTCGAGGAAATCGACCGTGCCCGCATGCGGGAAGCCGGCCTCGTTCGCGAGGCCGACGCGCACCGGGTCGGCGCCGATCGCGCGATGCTTCGGATCGGTGCGCTGCGCGTTGTAGCGCAGGTAGCTCTGCTCGTCGCAGTCGAAGTACACGTACACCGGATCCTGCGACACGACCGTCGTGAGCAGCGTGTCGTCGGCGCGCGCGAGGTTGCCGACCGTCGCCATCGCGCGGCCGACGCGACCGGCGATCGGCGCGCGCACCTCGGTGAAGCCGAGGTTCAGCTGCGCGTCCGCGACCGCGGCTTCGGCCGCCTGCAGGTCCGCGCGCGCCTGCGCATCGGCGGCGCGCGCGTTGTCGAGTTCTTCCTGCGACGTTGCGTGCGCATCGATCAGCGTCTGCACCCGCTTGAGCTGCACCTGCGCGAGACCGGCCGCCGCACGGGCGCGCTGCCGCTGCGCCGTCGCCCGATCGAGCGCGATCCGGTACGGGCGCGGATCGATCACGAACAGCACCACGCCTTGCGGCGCGAGATCGCCCTCCTTGTACGCGACGCGCTGCAGATAGCCGCTCACGCGCGGCCGCAATTCGACCGCATCGACCGCCTCGACGCGGCCGTTGAATTCGTCCGCGAGGCGGACCGTGCGCGGCGCGATCGTCGCGACGCCGACTTCGGGAAGAGCCTGGGCCGGCGGATCGCCTCGGCCGTCATGGCAAGCGGACAACGCCAGCAGCAGCGCGCCGGCGGCGCCCCATGGCGCCGCCTTGCGAACAGGGAAATGGAACATGTAGCCTCGCGGTACGTTAAACTGCCGCGTAGCTTAAAAGTTGAAGTTGACTTTAAGTCAAGTTTCCCCGGAGGACGTCATGGGTACTACGGAAGAGTCGCAAGCGCCGTTGCTGTCGATCCGCGAAGTCGCCGCGCGCAGCGGCGTGCCGGCATCGACGCTGCGCTTCTACGAGTCGCGCGGCCTGATCCGCTCGCATCGCAACGGGTCGAGCCATCGCCACTATTCGCGCTCGGTGCTGCGCCTGATCGCATTCATCGTGTTCGCGCAGAAGATCGGCTATTCGCTCGACGAGATCGCCGAACAGCTCGTGAGCCTGCCCGCCGACACGCTGCCGAGCAACAAGGACTGGCAGCGCTTGTCGCGCGGATGGAAGAAGCGGGTCGCCGATCAGATCGAGGAATTGCAGCGGCTGTACATCAATCTCGACGAGTGCATCGGCTGCGGATGCCTGTCGCTGAAGTGCTGCAAGCTGACCAACCCGGACGATCGCGCGGGCCGGCGCGGGCCGGGCGCTCGTCGCTGGCTGGGGGATCCGCCGCCGGTGTGACGGCGGCGGCAGCCGGCCGTCAAGGCGACGCCGGCTTGGCGGGCCCCAGCATGTTGATCGCCGTCGCGAGCACGGCTCGCTTGAACGCGTCCGGCTGCAGCGGCAGCTTCGAGAATTCGTGCATCAGGTGGCTGTAGGACACCGTCGTGCTGATCGCATGCTCGAGCATGAAGAACAGCAGGCCGGGATCGACTGCCTGGATTTCGCCGGCTTCGGCGGCGTCGTTCAGCAAGCTCGCCATCGCCGCATAGTATGGCCGCACCAGCTGCACCACCAGCCGGTCGAAGCGCTCGCCCTCCTCCGTCGCCGCGGTCGAGAAGAACATGCCGACATCAGGTTCGGCAAACACCATGTCGACGCCGAACGCGAGTGCGCGCTCGACGCGCGCGCGATACGTCAGCGGCGACGCGCGCAATACGTCGACCGCATCGAACAGCGGCGCCATCAGCTCCGCGATCTGGTCGACGACCGCGTTCCAGAGCGTGACCTTGCTGCCGAAATGGTGCGCGATCAGTGCTGCATCGACCCCCAACTCACGCGCGATCTCGCGCACGCTCGTCGCGTCATAGCCGCGCTTCGCGAACGTGCGGCGCGCTGCCCGCAATATCACGTCCGGACCGACCGATTCGCCCGGTAACGGACGTCCGCGCGTGCGCCGCCCGCTCGCCGATTGCTCCGACACTGCTCCCACGTTTTTCCGCCCCATTCCCGAATCCGATTGCATGGTCTCCGTGTCCGTCCCGGGCATCCGGCGCCGGACAGCCTCCTCTTTGATTGACACGTCAAGCACTGAAGCGCTAGGATCATACCTTATTCATCACGTGATGATTTAAAGGCGCCCGATCCAGTACGCATCGTCATCGTGGGCGGCGCAAGGCTTTACCAAGGCGACCCTGCCGTGGATCGCGGAACGGATCAACGGCTGCGTGCAACCGCGGATCCGCCTGTCGTAACGCCGGTCGCGTTCCGGATCGCGCATCGGCTCGGGAGAACAGACATGTTGGATGACAGTGCAACCCCGTGGCTGCGAACCGTCACGGACATCGGCAGCCTTGCGGGGCCGCCCGCTGACTGGGCGATGTCGCGGCGACGCAGCACGACCCGCGACAAACTGCCGGCGTGGAACACCGCGAGCCGACCGACGATCGGCGTGCTCGAACGGCCGACGCGCGACTGCGTGGTGATCTCGTGGTGCGACGCGTGCACCGGCCGCTACGCCGACCAGAAATGGCGTCTGTTCAACACGCGGCGCCGCGGCGTGTGCGTGCTGACCGGGCGGCCGATCGAAATCGGCGACAGCGTCTTTGCCCCGCAGTTGCTCGGGTCGACGCCGGGGAACGCCGCCGCGATGATCCTCGCGGCTAGCCTGGACCAGCTCGAAGCGGCCTGATCGCGCGACGCGGCACCATCGCGCCGCCCGCGCGCGTCGAGGCCCGCCGCGTTCGCCGCGCCGCCGCTCGCTTACGACTTCCCGACAGTCGTGCATTCCCGTTCGCACACCGCTCGCACGGCGGGAATAAATCCGCCGCCTCGCAGGTATACCCGGCTGAAAGTGCCGGTTTCTTCCCGGACGCTCCCGGCCGTCCGCCGTCGTCATTCGCTCGCGAGGCTCCCATGTCGTCACCGAATCCCTCCAGTCCGTCCCGTCGGCAGGCATTGAAATGCATGGCCTTCGGCGGCCTCGGCACGCTCTTCACGCTGTCGGGCGGCGTGCTGACGCCGTTCGACCTGGCCCTGGCGCAGGACAGCAAGATGCCGCCCATGGACATGGGCAAGCCGCTGTTCGTGCAGATCAGCGACTCCCACATCGGCTTCAACAAGGAAGCCAACCCCGACGTGACGAGCACGCTGAAGCAGACGATCGAGCTCGTCAACGGCATGCCCGCCAAGCCCGCGCTCGTGATTCATACCGGCGACATCACCCATCTGTCCAAGCCGGCGGAATTCGATCTCGCGTCGCAGCTGCTGTCGGGCCTGTCGATCACCGAGCTGCACACGGTGCCGGGCGAGCACGACGTCACCGACGGCGCCGGCGCCGAGTATTTCAACCGCTTCGGCAAGGCGTCGGACAACCGCGGCTACTACAGCTTCGACCACGACGGCGTGCACTTCGTCGGGCTCGTCAACGTGATGCACTTCAAGCCCAACGGCCTCGGCAGCTTCGGCGCCGATCAGCTCGCGTGGCTCGAACAGGATCTCAAGGGCAGGAGCGCGAGCACCCCCATCGTCGTGTTCTCGCACATGCCGATGTGGACGATCTACGAGCCGTGGGGCTGGGGAACCGGCGACGCGCCGCAGGCGCTCGGCTACCTGCGGCGCTTCGGGTCGGTCACGGTGCTGAACGGGCACATCCATCAGATCGTCTCGAAGGTGGAGGGCAACATCACCTTCCATACCGCCCGCTCCACGGCCTTCCCGCAGCCCACCGCCGGCAACGGCCCGGGCCCGGTGCCGCTCACGGTGCCGCGCGACCAGCTGGCGAAGATGCTGGGCGTGACGACCGTCGAATACGCCGGCCACCCCGTCGCGTCGGCGCTGCACGACACGACCATCGGCTAAGCGACCAGGAGACCATCGTGAAAAACCGCATGTTGCCCCGTGCCCTGGCCGCCGCCGTGCTCGGCATCGCCGCGTCGGTATCGGCCGTTCCCGCGTTCGCGCAGAGCGCCGGCGGCCCGGTCGTCACCATCAAGAATTTCATGTTCTCGCCGATGTCGACGACGATCAAGACCGGCACGACGCTCACCTGGAAGAACCTCGACGCCGAGCCGCACACCATCGTCAACGACGCCGGCATCTTCCATTCGAACGCGCTCGACCAGGATGAGACGTTCTCCTATACGTTCGACAAGCCGGGGGTCTACAAGGTGTTCTGCGGGATCCACCCGTTCATGAAGGAAACGATCACGGTGCAGTGATCCGGATCATCGCGGGCCGTGCCGGACGACGCATTCGCGGACGTCCGGCATCGCGCTTTGCATACCGCGCACGCCTCTCCCGTATCACCGGCCGCCTGTTTTACGAACCTGCGCGCATGCGCTCGACGAATCCGTCGAGTTCGCGGGCGCCCGCATCGGTGATCGCCCAGTAGTTCATGTGCCCGGCCGACCAGCGCGCGACGTGATACCCATGCTGCTCGTCGACGCGCGGCTTGCCGCCGGCGTCATCGCCCGGCCAGACGTAGACGTCGATCGGGTGCAGCTTGTAGCGATACACGAGCACCGCGACCGTGCGCCCGCCGACGTAGTCGAGCCGCCCGCCGACGAGCGGATAGCCGGCCTGCGCGAAATCCCGCACCGGCGGCGCGAAGTCGAGCTTGCCGTCGAACCACGGCTTGACGGTGTGGCGGTCGGTCGACACGACGTCGGTCAGGTGATCGAGCTGCAGCGAACGCACATGGTTGTCGACGAGCGCCGACCTGAGCTGCGCGTCGGCCGACGGCGCGGACAGGTAGAGCACGCCGCTCCACGTGAGCGCCAGTGCGCTGATCGCCATCGCGCCGGCCGGCGCCCAGATCGACGGGCCGCTCGCGCGCCGCGGCGCGAACCAGCCGGCGATGCGCTCGCGCACCGACCGGTGGAAGCGCAGGTCGGCATGGATCCGCGCGCGCAGCGCGGTCGGGACGGGATAGCGCAGATCGGGCGATTTCAGCCACGCGCTCACGCGCTGCTGCGCATCGAGCGCGGCGCGGCAGGCTTCGCACCGGGCCAGATGACGCTCGAAGGCCGCGCTCTCGGTCAGGCTCAGTTCGTTGTCGACGTATGCCGGCAGTACGTCATGCGCTTGTTGGTGATCCATCATGCCTCCTGGCCCAGGCCCGTGAGTATCGCGGCGAGCTGCCGTCGTCCGCGCCCGAGGCGCGACATCACCGTGCCGATCGGCACGCCGACGATGCTCGCAATTTCCTTGTATGACAGCCCTTCGATTTCGCGCAGCACGATCACCTCCCGATGCTCGACGCTCAGGCTGTCGAGCGCCTGGACGACCTGTCGGCGGTCCTGGTCGCGCATCATCAGCGCCTCGGGGCTGGACTCGCCTTCGTCGCTCGGCTCCAGCGCGGCATCCTCGTCGTCGAGCGACAGCGATCCGGCGGTGCGCCGCCGGTTCTGCCGATACCACGTGCAGAACACGTTGCGCACGATGCGCAGCAGCCATGCGCGCGCATCGTCGCCGTCGAACCGGCCGATGAAGCGGAATGCGCGCACGTACGCTTCCTGGACGATGTCCTGCGCGTCCTGGTCGTTGCGGGCCAGCCAGCGGGCGACGTTGTACGCGGCATGCATGTGAGGCAGCATCAACGCCTCGAAGCGCCTGACAGAAGTTTGCTCGTCCATTCCGCACCCGGATCGTCGCTTGATCGGAACCACACCCGCATCCGTGATAACCGCCGATGCGTGCGTTCTATTCCCGTCTTTCGCGCAAATCCCTGCACGGCGGTTACGGACGACTCCGGATCGATTCCGCCCGCACGGAATCACGGAATAAATGCGCCCCACCCGAAGTTGGAACGGATGCAGCACTCACCTTTTCAACTTCCGAAGGAGCTGGACATGAACAAGCCTCTGCTGGCCGGTGTGGCCGTCGCCATTCTTTCCATCGCGAGTTTTTCCACGTCCGCATCGGCGCAGGGCAGGACGCGCGCCGAAGTGCGCCAGGAACTGATCGATGCGGAAAACCATGGCCTGCGTTTCGTGACCGATACGTCCTACCCTGAAGTCAGTCCGTTGTTCCAGTCGCAAGCAAACCAGATGCAGGATCCGCAGGCGGGCAGCGGCATGGGCAGCCAGCCCGCCGCGTCGTCCGAGGCCGGCAAGCGCGCGATTGCGCCGTCGATGCCCGACGCCGCAACCTGCGTCGGCCCCGTGAGCTTCTGCATGCCGTACTTCGGCAGCTGACGCGATCGCGTCGCCGGTTGCCCGCGTATCCACGCCTCTACCCTGTCGAGAGCCTCATCATGAAATATTCGATCGGATCCCTGATTGTCGCCGCGCTGCTCACGAGCCATGCGGCATGGGCCCAGCAGTCGCCCGCGCCGCTGACGCGCGCGCAAGTGCTGGAAGAACTCTATCAACTGGAAGCTGCCGGCTACGATCCGTCCGCCGGCGACGAGGGTTCGTATCCCGCCGATATTCAGGCGGCGCAAGCGCGCGTCGCCGCGCAGCAGGCGGCAAGGGCCACCGCTTCCGGCGCGCCTGCCGCCGATGTTGCCGCGCAGAGCGGCAAGTAGCGGAACGGCACCGTATGCGTGCGTCGCCTCGGGAAGGCCGGCTCCTCGATGAAACCGGCCTTCGTCATCGCACGCGCGAACCGTCGCGACGTCAGTTGCGATTTCCCAGACTGTCCAGGAAGGTCTGCGTGACGCCCACCCAGTCGCCGGCCCCGCCGTTGCCCGGGTTGTACGCCACCGCCGGATTCTGCCCGCCCCAGATCACAGCCCCGTTCGCCGTCGTGGCGAGGATGTCGTTCAGGATGTACTGCCACTGGCTGCCCGGCACGAGCTGCGTGTTGCGGTCGTAGTACTGCGGCCAGAGGTACGGGAACACCGGATGCGGCCCGGTGGTGCTCAGCGCGTCCGCCTTGGCCGCCGACGCGATGTTGCGATTGAGCTGCGTCGCCCAGTCCACGCGCGTCCACGAGTCGGTGCCGTCGGCGCGGATGTACGCGCTCGGGAAATGCGCGGTATGCCCGCCGTCGAGATCCAGCAGTTCCGCGACGCCGCGATACGCGGCATTCGGATCGGCGCTGCTGATGTGCGCCGTGTTGACGAGGCCATACCAGCCGAGCGCGCGGTTGGGCCGCACTTCCCGCGCCCACGCCTGCAATTGCTTGAGGATGGCCAGGTGGTTCGCGATCGTCGCGCTGCTGCCGGTCAGGTACAGCTCCTCGCAGTCGAGCACGAGATAGCCGGGCGCATCGGCCGGCGTCGGGTCGTAGGTGTTGATCAGGCTGACCCACGCGCTGCGCGACGGCAGCACCGCGCGGCCGTTCGCATCGACCGTCAGCGGCTTGCAGTAGCGCGCCGGAATGAAATTGATCTTCACCGCGCCGTGCCCGATCGACACGTCGGAATACGCGGTGTTGTCCAGCACGGTGAACGGCGCCGCGTGCGCCGCGCCGGGCACGGCGGCGAACAGGCCGAGCGCGAGCAGCGCGGCGGGAAGGCCGAGCCTGGCGGCTGCCGTGCGGATGAATCCGGGTTGCTTCATGGTGGTGTCCTCGCTCGAGGGTTGCAGGAAAGCCGGCCCGGCTGCAGCCGCGCCGGCGGGTCGACGCCGTTCGTCAGAACAGCGTCTCGATCCCGGCATACAGGCCGCTTTGCCCTTGCCCTGGTGGCGGATTGGTGCCCCAGCCGGCCTTGCCGGGCCCGAGCCCCGGGTTTTGCGGATTGACGCCGAAATTCGCGTGCGCGCTGTTGAACACATGCGCCGCCATGCTGTAGAGGAAGGTGCGCTTCGACAGGTCGACCATACAGCCGACGCCGATCATCGTCGTGCGCGCGGCGCCGTCGTGATCCTCGGTCCAGCGCCCCGGCCCCACGCGCATCGTGTAGACCGCGCTGTGCAGATGCAGCGCCGCGTCGACGTCGTAGGTGACGCCAGCCCACCAGAGGTCGGCGCTGTCCGACAACCCGGCGGGCGTATCCGGCGCCGAGTAATGCGTATAGGCCGCCTGCACGCGCCACGGGCCGAACCGGTCGCGGATGCCGACGAACGCTTCGCGCGAATAGCGGAACAGGTTGTCCTGCCGGCCCTGCGCGTTGCGGATCTCGTCCCACAGCAGGCGCACCTGGAAGTCGCCGTTCGTGTACGCGAGCGCAAAGCCGTCCGCGCGCCCCGCCTTGCCGGCGTTGCCCGGGTCGCCCGAATTGAAGTTGACCGTGCTGTTGCCGAGGTTCAGCTGCGCCTCGAACGACAAGCCGTGGAAATCCGGCGACAGGTAGCGGATACCGTTCGACAGCCGCGAGCCGTTGCGATAGGCGACGAACGATTGCGCGCCGAAATTCTCCTCGAGCAGCGGATCGAACTCCCACACGTAGTTGTTCACCATCGGCCCCTGGCCGAACCGGATCGTGCCGAGTCGCGCGTTCTTCAGCGCCACCCACGCGGCGCGCTGGAACATCAGCCCGCCGACGAGCGAGCCCGTCGGCGTGAACGCGGATTCCAGCAGGAACATCGCCGAATTGCCGTTGCCGAGATCCTCGGTGCCCTTGATCGCGAGAATGTTGACGCCCCAGTCGCTGCCTTCCGACCATCGCGTGCCCGTACCGCCCGTGGCCTTCTGCACGTTCGACGTGACCTGCACCCCTCCGCCCACGCGGCCCCACACGAGCACGCTGGATTGCGCATGCGCGAGCGAAGCCCACGCCAGCGCGGCGCAGACGAAAATCCTGCTTTTCATCATTGAGTTATCCGAATGCACCGGGATGAATGCCACCCCGGCTGATGCCGTTCGATCGTCGTCGCCCCGGCGCGCCGTTACGCCGCGCGCGCGACGACGGCCGGGCTTTCGTCGCGGTCCAGGCGGCGGCGCTGCTCGCCGCTCAGGCCGAAGAACCACGTCAGCGTGAAGCCGGTCGCATAGGCGACCGCGACCGCCGCGCAATAGACGCCGACGCTGGCGACCAGCCCCATCGGCCCCGTCACGAGCGGAATCAGCATCAGGTTGGCCGGGCCGATGGTCGTCGCGCCGACGTCGAGGCCATGCGCGGCGCAATACCCGAGCACCAGCGCGCCGGCCCCGCCGCCCAGCGACGCCGTGACCAGCGGGCGGCCGAGCGGCAGCGTGACGCCATACAGCAGCGGCTCGCTCACGCCGAGCATGCAGGTCGGCAGCGTGTTGCGGATGGTCTGCTTCAGGTGCGGGTCGCGGGTGCGGAAATACAGCGCGAACGCCGCGCCGGCCTGCCCGCAGCCGGACATCGCGAGAATCGGGAACAGCGCGGTATAGCCGAATTGCGCGATCAGCTGCGCATGGATCGGAATCAATGCCTGATGCAGGCCGAACATCAGCAGGCCGATGAACGACGCGGCCAGCACGAACGCGGCCGGCATGCCGCCCGCGCGCAGCAGGTGCGTGGTCAGGTTGCCGACCGCCTGCGTCAGCACTTCCGCGACGGGCATGATGACGAACAGCGTCGCGATGCCCGCGAGCCCGAGCGCGAGGGTCGGCGCGAGCAGCGTCTCGGCCGCGGACGCGATGCGCGCGCGCACGCTCCGCTCGATGCAGGCCGTCAGCGCGCCGGCCAGCAACGCGCCCATCAGACCGCCCTGCCCGGGCTTCAGTACGATCTCGCCGAGGATCGGCAACGCGAACGCGGGCAGCTTCGCGACGGCGGGCAGGATCATGATGCCGGCCGTCGCGCCGCCGAGGCACGGCGTGCCGCGAAACTCGGCGGCCGCATTCATGCCGACCTGGATCACCAGGAACGCGAAGAACGCCGAGCCGATGATCGACGCGACGGTCGCCGCGAACGGCAGCACACCCGCGCTGCCGGCATGCGCCTGCGCGGCCCAGACCCGCAGCAGGCCGGCCAGCGCGTTCAACAGGCCGGCGCCGATCAGCGCGGGAATCAGCGGCGTGAAGATGCTGGCGATCCGCCGCAGGAAGCGGCTCGGCGCAGTGTTTTTCCGTGCCGCGCGCGTCGCGGCCTCGCGCGACGGGCCCACTGGGTCCGGCTGGGCCGCGGGTGCCGTCGACGAAGTGGCCAGCGCGGCAGCGAACGCGGCCGATGCCTGCGCGACCGCGCCCGGGCCGATCACGATCTGCAGCGGGTTGCCGGCCACGACGCCGAGCACCGCCGGCACCGCCTTCAACGCCGCCAGGTCGGCACGGCTCGCATCGACCAGCACGATACGCAGGCGCGTCATGCAATGAAAATGGCGCTCGACGTTCGCCGCCCCGCCCACCGCGCCGAGGATTGCGTGCGCCAGCGCGTCGAACCGCGCCCCCAGTTCCGAACTCATGCTGTTGCTCCTGCCAGTCGATCCGTCATGTCCACGCCTGCCCGCCGCCACGGCATCGGCAACGGATGCCGCGCCGCGCTCGGGCCGGTTCTTCGCGAAAGGGTTGAATTCGCAATAATTGGACCGTACCAAATATCGACTCACCCGCAAAATCCGTCTTTTCATATGCATATGAATCGATCGACGGATTCGTTCAAATCTCTGCCATTTCAAGCGATATCTCACATATCGCGGTGCCTTTTCGCCAGCATGCGGCAGCGACACCTCATGCCATACCTGTTTTCAAATCCGACCATACCAATTATCATTTGACCGATCGTTTCCGGGAGAGCACACCACCATGGCGCTGGACCATCTCGTCACCGAGCAACCCAATGGGCAAAGCGCGAACCTCGACGCGCTCGGCATCGGCGAAGCGTTGGCACTGATGAATCGGGAAGACGCGCGCGTCGCCTCGTGCGTCGCGCAGGCCCTGCCCGCGATCACCGCCGGCGTGGCCGCGATCGCCGACGCGTTGCGCGCGGGCGGCAGGCTGGTCTATATCGGCGCCGGCAACAGCGGGCGCATCGGCTACCTCGATGCGCTCGAGTGCCAGCCCACGTTCGGCACGCGGCCCGGCGACATCGTCGGCATCGTCGCGGGCGGCTTCGCGGGCATCACCGAGTCCGCCGAGGATTCGGACGCGCTCGGCCGCCGCGATCTCGAAGCCATCGCGCTCGCGCCGAACGACGTGGTCGTCGGGCTGACCGCGAGCGGACGCACGCCTTACGTGATCGGCGCGCTGCGCCACGCGCGGGCGACCGGCTGCCGGACCGTGTGCGTCGCGTGCAACGTCGGCAGCGAAGCGGCCGCCTTGTCCGACGTCGCGATCGAGGTGGACTGCGGCCCGGAGGTGCTGACGGGCTCCACGCGGCTGAAGGCCGGCACCGCGCAGAAAATGATCTGCAACATGCTGTCGACGATTTCGATGGTCGCGCTCGGCAAGACCTACGGCAACCTGATGATCGACGTCCAGGCGCACAACCACAAGCTGCGGCAGCGCGCGATCGGCATCGTGTCGCAAGCGGCGCACGTGTCGCACGAGGCGGCCGAGCACGCGCTCGAACAGGCCGGCAACCGGCCGCGCATCGCGATCCTGATGCTCGTCGCCGGCATCGACCGCGCGAGCGCCGAGCGGCTGGCCGGCGCGGCTGGCGGCTCGATCCGCAAGGCGCTCGCGTCGCTTCCGCCCGACGGACACGAATGATGCGCGCATCGCCCACCCGCATTTCGACCCACACATGAAACCTTCGAACCCGACTGCACGCGGCCGGCCCCGCGCCCGCCCGACCGAACGCGCCGACCTGTTCGACGCCGCGCAGGTGGCGGCGCTGCGCGCGCCCGGCAACGACGGCCAGGACGGCCAGGGCGGTGACGCGTCGATCTCGACGCGGCTCGCGCGCCTGCTGCGCACCGCCATCGTGGACGGCAAGCTGAAGACCGGCGAGGGTCTCCCGCCGGAACGCGAACTGGCCGAGCGCTTCCAGGTGTCGCGCGACACCGTGCGCCGCGCGATCGACAAGCTGACGAAGCAAGGGCTGATCGAGTCGCGGCGCGGCGCCGGCACCTTCGTCGCCGCGCGGGTCGAACAGCAACTGTCGTCGATCACCAGCTTCTCGGACGACATGCAGCGGCGCGGGCTCAAGCCCGGTTCGCAGTGGCTGCGGCGCGAGCTCGACCGGCCGTCGCCCGACGAGCTGCTCGCGCTCGGGCTCGGCCCCGATGCGCGCGTGATTCGCCTCGAACGCGTGCGCACGGCCGATGCGGTGCCGATGGCGATCGAGCGCGCGACGCTGCCGGCCGACCTGCTGCGCGACACGGTCGATTTCGGCGAATCGCTCTATCGCGCGCTGCAGGACGCCGACGTGCGCCCGGTGCGCGCGATCCAGCGGCTGCGCGCCGAACTCGCGTCGGCCCGCGACGCCGAATTGCTCGGCATCAACGCGGGCGACCCCGTGCTGTCGATCGAGCGCCGCTCGTTCTCGAGCGAGGGCTGTCCGCTCGAACTGACATGCTCGTTGTACCGGGGCGACCGGTACGACTATGTCGCGGTGCTGGACAACGATTGATCGACAGCGGTGCTCGCGCGGCCGAAACGCCACGTCGATCGGAACGCTCCGGCCGGCGCGGTCTTTGTCCACTGACGGCTATTCTGGACGGACAAATAAGTACGCATCCAACTTTCCCGCCGATCCTCGGCAAGTGCGGGTGCCCCCTTCAATTCATACCGGGTCAGCGCGTGCTCCAGATTGGTCAACATCCCGTCACCTCGGGCATGCTGAGTCTCCAGCTCGTCGAGGACGCCGTCGAGTTCGGAAGTCGCATCCCGCAATGGCGCAAACAGGTAGCGCTCCTCTTTCGGATGATGTACCTGCGCGGGGTACTCTCGAATGTAATAGAGCATCGCCCTGAGCACCATGAGGCCCGGAACGGGCTTGGCAGCAGCCAGCAGATGGACATAGCGCCGCATGCCGTCGATGACGGCGGACAGCTGCTCGTGCTCACGGAGGATGACGGTGATCGCGCCATGCAACCTCGACGACAACATACCCACCTCAGCGAAAACAGGCGAAATGCACTGGCGATCGACGGGGCAGCTCGGTCGCTCGGCGGCCCGTCGGCGAGTGTCCACAGTTTCAATCTTGGTCTGCTACCGCTCGACATCATAGTGGGCCGGCGCCACGACCTTGAGGGAGATCAAAGACTGTGGCTACACGAAAAACCGTGAAGTCGACATGCGTCAGCCGATCTCAGCCAACACGCGCCTGACCTAACTGCTCCTGCTTGTCAACGATCCGGCACTTGGCCGGCATGGGCGCCAAGGAGACGAACGGCACGCGGCCGCCATTCCATACGGTTGGCGACCCTCGGCCCCGGGTGAGATCAAAACCGGCGACCGGCATCGGCACACTCGACAAAGCGACGCGTCACGATTTGCTCCTACACCGGGAGCCGCGTCATGCCCTACGCGCGAAAGCGCTGCCCTTCGATCTGTTGCAGTTTGCCGACTTCGACGATCCCGTCGAGCAGCATGGCGAGATATTCGACGATATCGTCAAGCGTGACGATGCCGGTGACGCCGCCGATGAGCACGTTGCCCAGCAACACGGTGCGACGGGCGTGACTGTTGGTGTTTGGCCGAATGTCATGCGCGCTGTCGCTGGGGCCGTCGTAGCATTTTCCCAGACAGGAAACGGTCGGCTGTTGATCGATGGCGCGCTGCCAGACCCGTGGTCGGTCCGCACGCGCGGCGAAGCAAGCCAAGCCGGCGCAGGCGCACCCGGAGATCGCGCTCTGGTCGAGGTGATAGAACGAATGCGCAGCGGCATGGCGTCGCAACTGCTTCACCTGAATTCTCATGAAAAAGCCCCGCAGTGCCCGGCTCGCATTGCGTCGACCGATGAGTTTCCCACCGTACCGCCGTGAAATGGCGGTGCGTTGCGTTAGATCAAGATTGCTCCTTGATGCCTGGCACGGACCGAAAGGACAGCCGACCAGCAACAGGTAGACAGCAACCTTTTGATTTGACTAAATAATTATTTGGGGCCGCAAGCCAAACCCTTGGCAGGCTCGAGGGGGGCTAACCGGAAGAATGCGCGAAAATCAAGACCATCCCACTACGTGACGCCGTTGGCGTCTACGAGGATGTGGTGCCTGGAACCGGGTCGCGCACGATCCGTGGGGTTCGGGCCTGTTTTTCGCCCGCCCCAATGGCACGCACGGACGATGAATCGACCGCCGCGTATGACAGATCGATCTGGCCGGCCGCACGCAACTTGTCGAGCAGCAGCTCGTGCAGTTGGTCCCATACACCGGCCTTTTGCCAGTCGTTCAATCGCCGCCAGCAAGTTGCGCCCGAACCGAAGCCCAGCCGAGTCGGAAAGTGGTTCCAGCGGATTCCCGTTTTGAACACGAACAGGATGCCGTTGAGCGCCGCACGATCGGAAACGCACGGACGACCAGGATCACTTTTCGCACGAGGCTTCGCGGGCGGCAGCAATGGTTCGATCAATATCCACGGTTCGTCGTCAATGATCGGCGCTTCCATCCTTGGGCTTCCGTTGTTCTGGTGCCCAAGGCTAACAGCTCGCCGAGGAAGTAAACAGCCCCTCACGGAGTGTTTGAACTGACCTCTAACTGTCGTACTGGACGTCGTCAAGACGGGGGCGCTGGCGCGTTCCGAACTGCCCCGAACGAACTGGAACCGTGATCATCAGTATCACGGAAAGCAGTAGCGCGGCTGCCATGAAGATGTATGAGCTGGACGGGCCTCCGGTCGCACCATTTAAATATCCAACGACCCACGAACCGACAAACGCGCCTAGCGCGCCGCTCGAGTTGACGATGCCGATCGCGCCGCCGAGCACGTTACTCGGGATGAGCTCCGACACGAGCGCAAAGAAGGGGCCATACGGCGCGTACATAGTTGCGCCAGCAACTATAAGAAGCGTGAACGAGAGCCAGAAATGTGCCCCTCCAACCATGTAAGATGCCATTAGAGCTATGGTTCCGACGAGCAGTAGTGGCCAGACGAACAGCTTGCGGTTTCGCGTCTTGTCTGAAAGCCACGATGCAAGAAGCATCAGGATAATCGCGGCAACATACGGAATGGCCGCAAGCCAACCGATCGAAACAATATCAATATTCGACGCGGTCTTGAGAATCGACGGCAACCACATGATGAATCCATATACGCCGATGCTCCAGAGGGCGTGGACCGCACTGCACTTCAGCACAACCGACGAACGGAATGCAGCCTTGTAGTCGCGAACCGGCGCGATGTGGGCTTGCTCAGACCTCAGGCGCGCGTCGAGTTCAGCTTTTTCTGCATCGGTCATCCACGTTGCGTCGGCAGGTCGATCCTTGACTGTCAACCACCAGACAATTGCCCACGCAAGTGCCGGGAGTCCTTCGATGACGAACATTTCCCGCCAGCCGAAGCTGCGTACCAAATATCCCGAGACGATCGACATCCACAACACGGTCACCGGGTTGCCGAGAATCAGGAACGTATTCGCGCGCGAGCGCTCACTACGCGTGAACCAGCGGCTGATGTAAATCAGCATCGACGGCATTACCGCGGCTTCCACCATGCCAAGCACGAAGCGCAGCACCATCAACATCGGAATGTTACTGACCAACCCGGTCGCCGCAGCGCACAAACCCCACAAGATCAGACTGACGAAGATCAATTTCTTCACGCTGTTGCGTTGCGCATAGATCGCGCCGGGCACCTGGAACAGGCAGTAGCCGAGAAAAAACAACGAGCCGATCAGCGACGACGTGCCGTGCGTGATGCCAAGGTCCTTGTCGATCCCGACCGCAGCCGCAAAGCCATAGTTGGCGCGATCCAGATAGGCCAGACTGTAGGTAATGAAGATCACTGGCATCAAGTACCACCAGCGTTGTACGGCAACCGATTGTGTCTTTTCCATTTCGTCTCCTAAGTACAGTATTGTTTTGAATTGCCATATCGATTCGGCTAGAAGTGTGTCTGGCCTCGACATACGGCGCCATCCTCCTCGCCGGCACCCGGTTCCGGATACGGCAACGCTCGTATCTTTTGCATGACCAGATTGACGATGCGAGCGGGTGCCAGCTCGATGCTGACCTCGATCGCCTCATCTTCCCCCGGCTCCTCGA
The DNA here is from genome assembly GCF_004343775.1 of Burkholderia sp. SRS-46. Lineage (GTDB taxonomy): Bacteria > Pseudomonadota > Gammaproteobacteria > Burkholderiales > Burkholderiaceae > Burkholderia. The sequence continues at coordinate 83,569 of NZ_PTXL01000009.1, forward strand.
GCGTATCGAATTGGCTCCGCAGCAGCGACGGATCGAAGAAGTGGCCGCTGCGCGCGTTCAAACGTTCGCGCAACGTATCGAACGAACCCTTCAGATAAACGAATCGAACGTCGGTGTCGGTGCCGCGCAACACGTCGCGGTACGACCGCTTCAGCGACGAGCACGTGAAGACGGCAGCCTCTCCCGCACGCTGCCGCTCCTCGATGGCAGCGCGGATCGACTGCAGCCACGGCCAGCGGTCGTCGTCGGTCAACGGAATGCCGTGGTGCATCTTTTCCTTGTTCGCCGCGCTGTGAAACGCATCGCCGTCGGTATAGCTGCACGACAAGCGTTCCGCCAGCATTTCGCCGATTTGCGATTTTCCCGCGCCCGACACGCCCATTGCGATCAGAATCATTGATTACCTCTTGTACAGAGCGCACTCCGATCTCACGTGAGGCCGAGACCTACCGAGATGACGACGGTGTGAAGAATTGGCAAACCTCGACTCGCAGATTGGTCAATCCCTGGATCGCTAGACACATGCAACGCCTGCGCACGACGGCGCTGCTTATACGGCGCTCGTCAGCCCGCTGGCGACCAGCAGCGTCGTGCCATTTACGAAATCGGAAACCCCGACGCGACGAAGATCGCCGTGCCGCCCCGATCGTCGACCTTTAATGCAGTTTCAAATTTGCCAGGCGCAAGACCGTGGCGTGGATGCCGTGACATGCCCCGCCTGCGCGATCACCTCAAACACCGCGCAGGCGAGCGTGAAGCCGTACCTGCGGAAGTGCGGCGTGAGCAGCGCGGCCGTTTCCTCATTACGATCGCTGATCTCGCTTCGGCCAAGCCGCAGGCGAGTCACACCCCAAGCCATGCTTCAGCGATCATTGCGCAGCTGCAGTTCCAACTGAACCGGTCTAACGCATTCATCGTGTCTGTCTCCTCGAATGCTTGTAAAGCCGTCGGATTACCACGGCCCGTTTTGCTTGGAACGTATCATCTGTTCTCTACCCCGGATTGCGCCAATGGTCTTTTCTGATCTGGTTATCAAGAGGGCTGATCACCAACGCCGGCCAGCCGTGGGCCACTCTCAATGGAACTCAAATAACTGCGCGGATTTGTCAGATCTGCCTCTAGAGCGCGTAGCGCAGCGCCTGTCCGTTGCGCAGTCCGCACTGAACAGCAGACCCGGCGCTCAACGAGGAACTCGACGTACGGCTGTTAGAGCGCAACCGGTACGAAGTCGAGCTGAGCGACACCGGGCGCATATTCCTTCTGGAAGTGCGAGCGGAACTGCATCAGACCGCGCCCGCCGAGCAGATGGCACGGCTCAAGCTCAAGCGAGATCGGCATGCTGCCCATCGCGCACGTATCGTAGATGCTGCCAACCGCACTTCCATCCTTGCTACGTGTGATGCGTGCGTGTTATCGGCTGATCACGCTCGAATTGCAGGACATGCCGAAGCCAGGCCTGGTCTCGGCGCGGCGCATCGCAGGATTGATTTCGGGATGATCCGGCTGCCCGCAGACATGCAGCATCGATACATGCGCGGTGCTAGAAGAAGGGTTCGTCGTCGCGCAGCCGCTCGGCCATCCGCTCGCGGCACTCGCGCGATAGCACCGACCGCGCTGCATGGCCGGCCAGCGCTTGTCCTTGCGCTGCGCAATGCACCGGACTGTCACGACTACATGCTGCTCACACTGAGCCGCGCCGGGACAAAGCTCGAGATCGCTCAGGGATTGGGCGCCGTTCAGTACGCGTCGTCCATCAGCAGCGGCGGCAGAAATCCCGGCAGCACCAGTTCGGGATCGAGGTTGATCGACGGCAGGCCTGTAATGAACGCGATGCCGACGCCGCCGATGAGCAGCGCGGCTGCGGGCGGCAACCGCAACTGCTTGGCGATGCATTCAAGTGCGACGATCGCCAGAAATGACAACAAAACCAGCTTGAATGCTTACACGGGCGACATCAATCGACCTCGCTAAGAATGAATTCGCGCTTTCCGGCATCGTACGCCGGCCAGCCGTTTCGCTCGATGACATCGCGAGGCGATACGTACAGTCGACGACACACGGTATCAGTGTGTTACTGGCCAGAAAACCGACGCGGCACACCGTACGCTTCATTCACATGAACGATCTGACGTTGCGGTCAAGTGCCGCAGCGAGAATCATCGCACGAGCATTCGACGGCATCGGGCGTCCGGTCGGCCTGAAAATATCGTCGCCGCGAACAATCGCCGAACCCGACAGTGCGCAGACGCCTGAACGCTGCGCTCGTCCCGCTCGCCAATGCTGTTCGCCATAGTGAGCGCGCCCGGGTTCTACCCAACGCACCAGCAGCAATTCATCAGAATATTCAAGCACATAAACCTGCGGGCTAGCCTGTATCGTGCGCATGATCCGCTCGAGCTCCGCAGCGAGAATCATTGCGTTCGGACGAGCTGCCGGCCGATCGCCGGGCCTAAAGACAGCATCGCCGCAAACGATCTTCGATCCGGACAACGTGCAAGTTCCGGAACGCAACGCGCGCCCTAGCGTCCAGCGCTGTTCTTCCGTGCCGCTGCGACCGCGCTCGTCCCAACGCACCAGCAGCGACTCGTTCGAATATTCCAGTATTCGCACCTGCCCATTCATTTGATGTAGCATTCTGCACGGTTACGTAATAACAGTTGCAAGCCGTACGTCGCGATGTCGTGCCTTCGCATCTACCATCCATACTTCAACTCGGCACCGACATAATCGGCGTTGTGCCCGCCCGCCTGCCGAATCGAATCGCCGACCTGGAAATGCACGGCCTCGATCGACCCAATCAGGTTCGCCGCGATCGTCAAGTCCGCCCGTAACTGCACGTACATCCCCGTCCACAACCCGCCCTTGCCTGCGGTGCCCGGTACCGCGACGTTGGCTTGCGGATAGACGGCATCACCGGTCGTCTCGCGCCACTGGAACCCGAGTGCGCCTAGCAGCGCTAGGTTCGGCGACGGCTTCAGCGTCACGGACGGCTTCACGTGGATCAGGTTCGAATACCCCGTATAGCCCGCGAGCGTGAAGTAATAGCCGTTCGAAAAGAGCGGATTGAAGGTTCCGACGCGCCCGTCATGTGGATGCCGGTCGCCCGATGCCGCATCGACCTGCAGCGCGACGCGCGGCGACCATGGCGCGTCGAGGCGGTAGCCGGCGATCGAACCAACCGCCCACGCGCGGATCGAACTGCTGCCGACCGTGCCCGTCTGCAGCATCGTTTCGAGATCCCAGTCGAAGCGGCCGTGCGTGCCCGTATAGCGCAGATCCCACACGTCGCGACGCTCGCGGCCGCTCGCATCGAGGAAACGCGCGTTGCTGCGGTTGTAGCGCGACCAGTAGCCCGACAAGTCGCCGGGCCCCACCGACTGCCGCTCGAAACGCACGCCGCTGAACGTGAGATCGCGATTCGACACGTCGTCGAAATCGGAGGCGTTGCGGTTCTGCACCGGCTGCGTCGCATAGCCGATGAAGCGCCACTTCCCGTATTCGTAATCGGCCCAGACCGCATCGAACGCCTGCCGCACGTTCGGGCCGTCGCGCGCGGCGATGAAGCGCTGCAGGTCGAACGCCATCTCCTGCCGGCCGACGCGGAACTTGAACGTGCCGCCGCCCAGCGCGCCCGTATAGGCCGCGAACGCCTGTTCGAGATCGAGCGGGTTCCGGTCGATCGGCGACACCGTGTTCTTGCCGAACGCTCGCGCGTCCTGCAATTGTGCGAAGAACTGCCAGTGCTGGCCGAGATGCGCATCGGCATGCACTTCGACGCGCTGAATCAGGAACGTATCTGATTGCGCGGACCCGATCCCGAACAGCGGCGCGTTGTTGGTTTCCAGCCGCTCGCGCAGGTTCACGCCGAGCGACAGATAGGAGGCCGGATCGTTGCCGAGCGGAATGTACTTCAGCCCGTCGAGCGGCGCGCGCGGCACGCACGGATTCGTGAGCACCGACCAGTCTTCCTGCCAGCGGTTGAACAGCACCGTCGGCCGCTTGGCCGTGCACGTCGTCGCGGTGGCGTCGCCGGATATCGATGTCGATGTCACGGCCGTTTCCGCGAACGCCGCGTCGGCACCCGCGAACAGCAGCCCCGCGACGATCGACATGCTGGCGACCCGCTCGAAGCGGCCGCCTTGGTGTCCCCCCGGCTCCCGCCCGATCATGCGCGCTCCTGCGTGGCCGGTGCGGCCGCTTGCGCCGCACCCAGTGCGAGCGTCGCGAGCGCGCCGACAGGCACGAGCAGCGCCAGAAAGCCGACATAGCGGAATCCGAGCGCCCCGCACGCCGCACCGAGCGCGAACGCGACGATCGCCGGCAGCATCTTGCCGAAGCGTGCCCGCGCCGCCGCGCGTGCGGTGTCGGCCGTACCGGCCGACAGCAGGTCGACGACGTCGAGGATCGCCTGCGTCACGTTGCCGGTCATCACCGTGTTCGGCACGCCGCCCGCACGCGGGATCACGCGCGGATGCGCGTTCTGCACGCCCATCGCGAACGTGCCGACGATACCGGCCACGAGCGCCGGCAGGCTGTCGGGCTGCGTGACGGGCGTTGCCCACACGCCGGCCGCGCAGAAGCCCAGCAGCAGCACGGCCTGCACCGCGTGAAGCGCCCGCATGCCCTGCCATGCGGGCCTCCCGGACATCGACCGCGCGATCAGGCTCGCCGCGATCACGCCGCACACGAACGCGGGAAACACGCTGAGCTTCAGCACGACGCCCTGGCCAAAGCCCGCGATGCCCGCGCCGATCAGCACGAAGTTGCCGGTCACGTGCGCGGTGAACAGCCCGAACAGCGCGACGAAGCTCAGCGTGTCGACGAAGCCGGCCACCGCGGCAAGGATCGTGTCCTCGTGCTTCATCGCGCCGCGCTCGCGTGGATCTCGGCGACGTAGCCGCCCGGGAACTGCACCAGCGCCGCATTGCGGCCGTCCGACGCGAACGGCGGCACGAGCACGGTCACGCCCGCTGCTTTGGCCTTCTCCAGCGTCGCGGCGAGATCGGGTACTTCGTAGCCCGTCATTTCGCGACCGAACGGGTAAGGCAGCTGGCCATCCGTCACGAGCACGGTCATCTTGCCGAAGCCCGATTCGATGCGGATCCGGCGGTACGTGTCGTTCGGCCGGCCGATCTCGACGCCCGGCGCCTTCAGGTTGTCGGACACGACCTTGCCTTTCGAGAACTTGACGAAATCGTGCACGAACTTGCGGACGCTTTGCGGCGACACATAGACGCGATTCTCGGGGATGGTCTGCAACGCGTCGTAGTTGGGCGCCTGGGTATGCCAGTAGAGCTGCATGTTCACGCCGCCCGCCCACGCGACGATCGCATCGCGACCGATCGGATCGGGGAACGTGTCGACGATCACGTCGGCGCCGTGCTCGCGCGCCGACTTCACTGCGACGTCCATGTCCGTGACGAGATAGCCGGTGCGCTCCGCGCAGAACGGATACGGGATCGGCGTCTTGAAGCCGAACACCGAGATCGTGCCGACCGGCGTCAGCACGAGCTGCGACATCGCCAGGCTCGGTGTCGGCGTCAGCTGAAACACGCCCTGCTTCGACTTCTTGCCGCCGAACGTCGCGACGAAGCTATCGGTGAAGCGGTCGAAGTCTTCAGGCGCAACGCACACGTGCGTCGTGTCGTACTGCGGGCCGACGGCCACCGTCGGCGTGACCGCGGGCTGCACGGGAGGTTTCGCGAACGCGGCAGGCGCGGCGACGAGACCGCTGGCAATCGCAAGCGCCAGCAGCGCGGAACGAATGGCTTTCATAACGGAAATCCTTGTTGTTTGATCAAATGGTGCACCGGCTCGGGCAATCCCGGTCACCCGCGGCCGTCGCCGGCCGGTCGCCGCGCATCGTCGAGCACGGTCGCGAGCACGAGGGCCGCGATCAGCCCGAGATGCTCGAAAAAACTGTTGAGCGCCATGAAGCGGGCGACGCCCGTCTGGTCCCAGAAGTCGTTCGCCACGACCATCGCGACGAGCGTCAGCATGCCGAGGCTGCCGGCGCCGAGCCACGTGAAGCGGCGAAACACCACGCACAGCGAGCCGCCAATCTCGACCACCACCGCCAGTGCCGCCCATAGCGCGGCCGGCTGCAACCCGAAATGCGCCTGCTCCGCGACCGCATCGCCGAAGTGCATCGCCTTGTTGACGCCGCCTATCAGGAACGCGGAAACGAGCGCGAGCCGCACCAACGGTCCGACCCACGCCTGCGACAGGAGCGCGCGAATCCACCCGGGGCTGTACCGGCCGGTTGCGGTCGTCATGTCAGACCGCCCAGCACGAACAGCCGAACGCGCCCCAGAAGCCCTTCGCGTCCGATGTCGGTAGCGCGCGGCTCCACGCGTTCGCGTGTGCATGGCCGTGCAGGCCGCACGCGCTTGCGCAACCGCACTGCGCGGAGGCCGCCGCGGCCCGCTGCAGCGGCGCGCCGTTGCGCTGCGTCGCACCCCAGCCGCCGTAGCCGCCGTACTCGCGCACGGGCGACCAGTCGGGCATCGCGGGCGGAATCGGCGCATCGTGCGACGCGAACGGCCCCGCGCCCCACACGATCCGGCCACCCACCACCGTCAGCAACGCCGTCGTATCGACGATATCGTCCTCCGCGCACGTGAAGAAATCGCGATCCGGGACCATCAGGTCGGCGAGCTGGCCGACCGCGATGCGCCCTTTCTTGCCCTCCTCGTTCGAAAACCACGTCACGTACTCGGTCCACATCCGCAGCGCGGTCTCGCGATCGAGCAGGTTGCGCTGCGGATACAAGCGCATCCCGCCGACCGTCATGCCCGTCACGAGCCACGCGAGCGACACCCACGGGTTGTACGACGCCACGCGCGTCGCGTCGGTGCCGGCCGACACCTTGAGGCCTTTCGACAGCATCTTCGCGACGGGCGGCGTCGCTTCTGCCGCCTGCGCGCCATAACGCTCGACGAAGTACTCGCCCTGGTACGCCATCCGGTGCTGCACCGCAATGCCGCCGCCGAGCGCGGCGATCCGGTCCATCGATTTCTCGGAGATCGTTTCCGCGTGATCGAAGAACCAGTTCAGCCCTTCCAGCGGGATATCCTCGTTGACCTTCTCGAACACGTCGAGCGCGCGGCTGATCGTTTCATCGTAGGTCGCATGCATGCGCCACGGCCAGCGGTTCTGCGCGAGCACGCGCACGACGCCTTCGAGATCGTCCTCCATCTGCGCCGGCAGGTCCGGCCGCGCGACGCGGAAATCCTCGAAATCGGCTGCCGAAAACACCAGCATCTCGCCCGCGCCGTTATGGCGGAAGTAGTCGGTGCCGTCGTGGTACTTGACGCTCTTCGTCCAGTTCACGAAGTCTTCCTTCTCCGCGTTCGGCTTCTGCGTGAACAGGTTGTACGCGATGCGGATCGTCATCTCGCCCGCATCGTGCAGCTTGCGGATCACTTCGTAATCGTCGGGATAATTCTGCGAACCGCCGCCCGCATCGATCACGCCCGTCACGCCGAGCCGGTTCAGTTCGCGCATGAAGTGGCGCGTCGAGTTGTACTGGTATTCGAACGGCAGCTTCGGGCCTTTCGCGAGCGTCGCGTAGAGGATCGTCGCGTTCGGGTTCGCGAGCAGCAGGCCGGTCGGGTTGCCCGCTGCGTCGCGTAGGATCGTGCCGCCCGGCGGCTCGGGCGTGTCCTTCGTGTAGCCGACGACGCGCAGCGCAGCCGCGTTCAGCAGCGCACGGTCGTACAGGTGCAGGATGAACACGGGCGTATCGGGCGCGACCGCATTGAGCTCGTCGATCGTCGGCAGGCGCTTCTCGGCGAACTGGTGTTCGGTGAAGCCGCCAACCACGCGCACCCATTGCGGCGCAGGCGTGATCGCGACCTGCTGTTTGAGCATCTCCATCGCGACCGCGAGCGAACGCACGCCGTCCCAGCGCAGCTCGAGGTTGTAGTTCAGGCCGCCGCGAATCACATGCGTGTGGTTGTCGATCAGGCCCGGCAGCACGGCGCGGCCGTCGAGATCGACGACCTTCGTCGCGCGGCCCGCGAGCGGCATCACGTCCGCGTCGGCGCCGACCGCGACGAAGCGGCCGTCCTTGATCGCTACGGCGGTGGCGACGGGGTTCGCACGATCGAGCGTCGTGATGCGCCCGTTGTGCAGGATGAGATCGGGTTGAGTAGCGGTTGCGCTCATGAAGTGTCCTCGATGCGGTCAGAAGCCGAGCCAGTGACGGACCGGCGCGATGGCCTGGGCGCCGATCAGCATGCCGGCCAGGCCGACCAGCGCGATCAGCGGCGGTGCCGGCGAACGCACCTTGATCACGCTGTACACGACGCCGATCAACACGCCGGCGCCCAATGAAAGTAGATAAGATTCCATAACGATTTTTCTCCCGGCCGGATTAGAATCACCTGCATCGCACGCCAGCCTTCGCGGTGCGCCGCATCCGTTTACCTTCCCTGCCATTCGTCCCGACCATGCAACACCTTCCTGATCTCGAAGCCTGGGCCATCTTTGCGCGCGTCGCGGAGACCGGTTCGTTCGCGAAAGCCGCCGACCTGATCGGCGTATCGCAGCCGACCGTGTCGAAGGCCATCGCGCGCCTCGAAAAGCGCCTCGGCGCGATGCTGCTGTACCGCACGTCGCGCAAGCTGTCACTCACGCCGACCGGCGAACTGCTGCGCGATCGCGCGATCCGCCTGCTCGCCGATGCGGAGCTGATCGAGAGCGAAGCGTCCAAACAGGCGCTCGAACCGCACGGCCGCGTGCGCGTGAATGCGCCGATGTCGTTCGGGCTGCGCCATCTGTCGCCGGTGCTGCCCACGTTTCTCGAACGCTATCCGCGCGTTGACATCGACCTCGTGCTCACCGATCACATCGTCGACATCGTGTCCGGCGGCTTCGACGTCGCGATCCGCATCGCCGAGCTGAGCGATTCGTCGCTGCGCTCGCGCCAGCTCTGCGCGGTGCGCCGCCCGCTCGTCGCATCGCCCGCCTACCTCGACCGGCGTGGCCGCCCCACGCACCCGCGTGACATCGAACAGCACGTGTGCCTCACCTACACGAACCTGCCGACCCCCGAGTACTGGCGCTTTCGCCACCCGGCATCGGGCGAGGAAGTCGGCGTATCGGTGCAAGGACGCATCCGCACCAACAACGCCGACGTGATCGTCCCTGCGCTCGTCGCCAGCCACGGCCTCGCACTGCAACCCGAATTCCTGGTGTGGGATGAACTGCAGCGCGGCGAACTCGAGGAAGTGATGGACGACTGGAAGATCGCCGACATCAACGTCAACCTCGTCACGCCGCCCGGCATGCTGCGCGCCGCGCGCGTGACGGTGCTGCTCGATTTCCTCGCCGAACACTTCTCGCATGCGCCGTGGGCACTGCCCGCGGCCTGAGCGAACGGCGGCCTGCGAACGCCGTGGCCGCCGAACGCGTCGATCGCATCGGTCGCGGCGCGGCGGCAGCCAGTCGCCCGTTACTTTGCCGGAACGGCCGGGATTGACTCGTGCAGCGTCGCGGTACGCTGCGCGGCCTTGTGGACCATCGTGTACGCGTAGTCGACGCCCATCCCGTACGCGCCCGAATGCTCCTTCGCGATCGCCATCACCGCGTCGTACGTGTCGCGGCGCGCCCAGTCGCGCTGCCACTCGAGCATGACCTGCTGCCACGTGACGGGCACCACGCCCGCCTGCACCATCCGCTGCATCGCGAAGTCGTGTGCGGCTTGCGACGTGCCGCCCGATGCGTCGGCGACCATGTAGATTTCGTAGTCGCCTTCGAGCATCGCGCACAGTGCGAACGTCGTGTTGCAGACTTCCGTCCACAGGCCCGACACGACTACCTTCTTGCGACCGTTCGCGGCCAGCGCGTCGCGCACCTTCTGGTCATCCCACGAGTTCATCGACGTGCGTTCGAGCGTCTTCTGATTCGGGAACACGTCGAGCAGCTCAGGGTAGGTATGCCCCGAAAAGCCCTCGCTTTCGACCGTCGTGATCGTGGTCGGGATGTTGAACGCTTTCGCGGCCTTCGCCAGGCCCACGACGTTGTTCTTCAGCGCCTGGCGATCAATCGACTGCACGCCGAACGCCATCTGCGGCTGCTGGTCGATGAAGATCAGCTGGCTGTTCTGCGGAGTGAGTACTTCAAGTTTCGGGTTGCTCATGGCGCCGTTCATCCTGTGAACAAAAGAGGGAACCTGCCTCGCCGCGAACGCGGGAGGATTCGAGTGGGTGTTGCGCCGGATCGGTGTCGTCCGGCTCGAATTATTTAAACCGCAATCCTGCTGTACGAACATCCAAAAAATGGAATCACTCGGATTCCAGAATAGGCGGTCAACAAGGGCAATCCGCCCTTTTTTTCCTCACGTAAACCCGATACGCTTCCGGGACCTCGACGACACACTCGTCGCCGCCAATCGTACGATCACGACATCACGAGACGCCCATCATGAAAGCCTATGTCCTGTCGCTGCTCGCCGGCATCCTCGCCGGTGTCATCTACGGCGCGATCGGCGTGAACTCGCCGGCTCCGCCGATCATTGCGCTCACCGGTCTGCTCGGAATGCTGGCCGGCGAACAGATCCTGCCCGTCGCGCGCCGGATGTTCGCGGGTCATCGTCTGAACACCGCGTGGCGCGACGCGCAATGCAGCCAGCACATGTTCGGCGCGCTGCCGGGCGGTACCGCGAACGACCGCAAGCCGTCGTGATGCCCCCGTCGCCCGCGGCCGCGCATGACCAACGTCGAGCTGTTCCATTACCTGCTGCTGTTGATCTGAGGTGCGGGCGCGCTCACGTGGCTCGCCGAGCGGATTTCGATTCCGCCGGCCGTCGTGCTGCTGCTCGGCGGCTGCGTAGTCGCGGTCGCCGGCAAGCGCGTGCCCGACATGGACCCGGCGCTGCTGCTCGCGGCCATGCTGCCGTCGTTGCTGATGTCGAGCGGGTTCTACACCGCGTGGAAGGAACTCCGGCAGGAACTTGCATCGATCGCGTCGCTCGCGCTCGGCGCGGTGGTGTTCACGACCGTCGCGGTCGCGCTCGCCGTGCATGCCGCGAACCCGGCGCTGCCATGTGCCGCATGCTTCACGCTCGGCGCGATCGTGTCGCCGCCCGACGCGGTCGCCGCGAAAGCGATCCTGCAGCGCCACCCGCTGCCCGCGCGGCTCGTCGCGGTGCTCGAAGGCGAAAGCCTCGTCAACGATGCGTCGGGCCTGCTGCTGTACCAGATGGCCGTGTCGGCCGCGCTCGCCGTGTCGATCACGGCCGCGAGCGCCACCGACCTGTTCTTCTCGCTCACGCTGATCGGCATCGCGGTCGGCCTCGCGTGCGGCCATGCGATGAGCTGGGTGCTGCAGCGCCTGCGCGACCCGATGCTCGGCATCGTCGTGACCTTCGCGAGCATCGACATCGAGACCAGGCTCGATGCCGGCCTGAAACTGATGCTGGACGGATTCGAGGCCTGGCTGTCGACGCCGCCGAGCGATTCCCGCGCTCGCCGCAAGGCGAGCCGGTGACGGTCGGACGCCGGGGGTGATCAGGGCGCCCGGCGCGTTGTCAGAACTTGTGCGTATAGCCCATCGTGTAGCCCTGATAGCTGGCGCGGATGTTGATCCCCTTGCTCGGTCCGGTTCCGATGATCGTCGTTGGAATGTCGTGTTCGAACGCGGCGGTCACCAGGTTGTTCTTGTCGATCGCATAGGTCGCACCGAGCGTCACGGCGCGCGAACTGATGCCTGGGCCATACACGTTCGCGATCGTATGGTCGGAGTCCACGTTGTTGTTGGCGAAGCTATACCCGGCCCGCACGGTCAATTTCGGGCTGATATCGTAGGAGACGCCGATACGGCCGACGTTCTGGCTTCGATAACCCCACGAGCCCGTGCTGTTGTAGCCTGCGGCGCTCGCCCATTCGATCCGGAGAGGATGCCGCGACGTTGTGCGAGTGTCCGCGCGAAGCGTTCGGCTACTTCGGCGGCACGCCAGAGCAGGTGCTGTTCGATAACGCGAAGTCCGTAATTATCGAGCGCGACGCGTTCGGTGAAGGCGAGCATCGATGGAACACCCAATTGCTCGCTGTGGCCGAAACCTACGGCGGATTCACGCCGAAGGTCTGCCAACCCTATCGGGCGAAGACCAAGGGGAAGGTAGAACGCTTCAACCGTTACCTGAAGGAGAACTTCGTGGTGCCGCTCGCGGCCACGTTTAAGCAGTCTGGACTGAAGCTGGATGTCGCGGCCGGCAACGCGCGCATCGGTCGGTGGCTTGCCGAGGTTGCCAACGTGCGTGTGCACTCCACCACGCGCGAGCATCCGGCAGCGAGGCGGGCTGTTGAGCAGGTAGCGCGCTGACATTGCCGACGTCAACATCGGCGCCGACACCTGCGAACTCGAAGCTGCGCCGTGTGCTGCCGCGCGAGAGCCTGCAACATCCGCTGGCAGTTCGAGACCGGACCGATCGCCTTGCGACCGGTCCGGTGCACTTCTATGACGAGCAACATGTCGTCCAGGACGAAGTCATGCTGCACAAGGTCACTTCCGTTTGGCGGGGTTGAACCGATGAGCCCCTGCTGTCGAATGGAAGTTGAGGTTTGACGCTCCACAACGCTTTGAACGGCTATCTCAACGCGAGAGGAAGCCACCGTCGATCGGGATATAACCACCGTTGACGAATGACGCGCCCATACTGCTCAGGAGGGCAACCACTTCCCCAACCTCCTCTGGCTCGCCCATACGTCCTGCTGGATGCAGTTGTGCAAGCGAATTGCGGGAAGTTTCGTCAAGGCCTGCCTCCAGCCCAGTCTTCATGAATGCTGGACCAACACTAAAAGCACGAATACCAAGCGCCGCATAATCCACGGCGATCTGCCTGGTGAGGCCGACAACACCATGTTTCGCCGCAGTGTAGGGTGCGAACCCGGGAAAAGCCACCTGTCCGAGGATACTAGCCATGTTTACGATAACGCCCCCACCGGTCACGATCATCGACTTGATCTCGGCACGCGCACAATAAAAAACCGAATCGAGATCCATTCGAGTGATTCGGCTCCATTCCTGATCACTGTAGTCAGCAACCGGCGTTGCAAGAGGAGCAATCCCTGCGTTATTAAACGCGATATCCAACCGTCGCTTCTTTTGCACTATCACGTCGATCATTGCCTGAATTTGCTGCGGAGACGTTACATCGGCCAGAACAAATTCCGCTTCGCCTCCAGCCTCCTCGATCTCCGACACGGTTTCTTCGCCAGTCATCATGTCAATGTCATTGACGAATACATAAGCTCCGTATTTGGCATATGCAAGCGCACTCGCCTTGCCGAGTCCGTGTCCAGCACCAGTGACCAGAGCGGTCTTTCCTTCGAGAATTTTCATGGCGTCTCCTGTGTTCGGTATCGATGTGTCACCTAGGTCAGCATCTCTGGCCGTTGACGACGTTTTCTTCATGCTCGGAGGAAAGATCATACGTGCGCGCCAGCGTCCAGACCCCTATCAAAAGATAGGTATTTCAGCCTTTTCTCTGCTCGGATGCGCATTTCTGACGAACGTGACGGGCCGATTAGGGATAGCGCCGACGCGTGCACTCTGCGCTGTACTTGCGTGTGCCGCGACTTGGCGAGGAACTGCGTGTATTGCACGGCAACGGCGACTGCACCATTGACCGCAACAGATCGCCCGCGTTGACGTTCTCCTGCAGAGCGATTTGGGAATGGTATCTCTCGACGCAATGGTTCGAAACGATCTGCTCTAGAGGATCGATGACCGCCCGGCGCACAAACCCTCCATCGTCATTAGCCAGTTTCCGATGGAGCACTGGCAAGGATGAATCAGTGACAAGACCATCGTCGATGCGATGCTCGACCATCTCATGGCGTCGCCACTGGATCATGCACTCCAAGATGGCTTACCGATTAACGCCGGTCGAGAGAATACTTGCCGGCACCCGTCACACACAGCAGCATCAGCCCACCGATGATGCTGATGTTCTTGTAGAAGTGAATCATGTTGTCTTGCTGCATGGCGCCAGTCATATTCCAGTAGTGATGGCCGATAATCGCCGTACCTAACGTATAGATCGCGAGCAACAAAGCCAAGGGCCGCGTGTAGAACCCGATCACCAACGCGATGCCGACAACCACCTCCATCACCACAGCGGTGATCGTCGACAACGCAGGAGCGGGCACACCGCTCGACGCCATATATGCGACGGTGCCGGAAAAGGCCGTCAGCTTCGACCAACCGAATATCACGAACAGCACCATCAATAGAATGCGAGCGATAAGAATCAACTCATCCTTCCGGTTTTCAAATAGTGTAAAGCGCATGATTTTCCTCGATGAGATAGCTGTCGAGCCTTCCACATGACGCTCGACGGGTTCTGAATAGGCCGGTTAAGACGACAACCGCGATACTTCGATGCCGCGCAGATCGAACACAAGCACTTCAGCATCGTGACCTCGTGCAAAGCTCAGTGTTCGTTCGCCGCGGACCCGTGCACCGTCACCTTCGCCAAGTTCGACTCCGTTCACGGTAATCCTGCCGCGCGCCACATGAACATAGGCATAGCGATTGCCGGCGAGTTCTAGTTCGGCGCTTTCGTGACCGTCGAACAGACCGGCATAGACGCGGGCATCCTGTTGCAGCGCGAGCGATTCGTTCGCACCGTCGGGTGACAACACCAGTCGCAGCACGCCACGCTTCTGCTCCACGCCGAAGTGACGTTGCTGATAGCTTGGCGGCGTGCCTTTCGTGGCAGTTGCGATCCACACCTGCAAGAGGTGCACGGGCTCGCTATTCGAGTGGTTGTATTCGCTATGGGCGATGCCCGTGCCAGCGCTCATCACCTGAATGTCACCGGGTACGATCACCGATCCGGTGCCCATCGTGTCCTTGTGCGCCAGCGAGCCCTCCAGCACGTACGTGAAGATCTCCATGTCGCGGTGCGGGTGCTTGCCGAATCCTTGCGCCGGCATGATCCGGTCGTCGTTGATCACCAGCAGATCGGAAAAACCGTTTTGCTCCGGATCGTAATAGCTCGCGAATGAAAACGTGTGACGCGTGCTGAGCCAGCCGTGCTCCGCTCTTCCCCGTTGATCTGCATGTCTGATCTCGAGCATCGTGTTCCTCCTTGCGTGGACGATATGGCCCGAGCACTATGCCCGTTCGTTTCACGCTGCGGAAGCGACAAATCTGATAACCGTCCTCTCAAATTCAAGAAGCAGGTGTGGAGCTTGCGTCGGGATCCGCTTGAGACGCCATGGACCGACCTCATAAAGGTTGAACCCGCGCGCCCGAGGTCTTACGCCGGGGCGGCCGTTTCGCGCGATCACATGAATTGCTGCGTGCAGCGGACGACACGCGGTGCCAGCGCATTACCGGCTCGAGCGCCGGCACGGCATACCGGATATGGCGTTCACACGGACGACCTGTTGTTGCGGTCGAGCGCTGCTGCGAGAATCATCGCTCCCGCGTTTGACGGCTTTGGGCGGCCGCTCGGCCTGAAAATCTCGTCACCTCGCGCAATCGCGACACCCGACAGTGCACAGATGCCAGAACGCGGCGCTCGTCCCGTTCGCCAATGTTGCTCGCCATAATGAGCGCGCCCTGGCTCGACCCAACGCACCAGCAGCAATTCGTTCGAATAGGCCAGGATATGCACCCGTGCATTCATTTGATGTCACACCCTGCGCGGTCACGGAGTCAGAGTCGCTACCGCGCGTCGACATCGCACCTGGCGACTTCGACGTTTCAATCCGAATCGCACGGCCCAACGACTCGTCGCCAGGCTCGCACCGATTCTGCGGGGCGCGACGGCAAACTGGAAGACGCGATGCACGACCGGGAAATCGCGGGCACCAACGTCAATCTCGATGGCTCGTTGCGTGTGTTGCCCTTCCAGACGGATAGGAAATGGATTGCTTTCTTGATCAGATGGATCGGTAACGCCCGAGATACATTGCATTCGAGCAGTCGGATCCAAACCCGATTATTGGACACGCAATAGCTTTTGAAGGGAACAGTAGAACTGGAATCGATCTTATTCCACATTGCGCATCCCGTTCAGGACCAACGCCACGGTCCGTCGGATCGTACCGAATCCCGATCGGATCTGCACGAAGCAAGCTGCAGGATCGGCCCGGGAACGCTGCCCGGCTTCACCGGGTCAAGCGTACGAATCCAGAGGCCCCGCCCCCTTCACGACATCACTCAACTTCGCATCCCAGTACGCCTGGCAAAAGTCGAGATACGCCCTGACGATCGATGACGGATGTCGGTGTGACGGAAACAGCAGGTTCAGTTCGACGGCAGGAAACGGATAGTCGTCCAGAATCGAGACCAGCCGGCCTTTACGCAGTTCGTCCGTGACAAGAAACGGCGGGAGTTCGGTCACGACATGGCCGACGAGCACGCGGTTGCGCAGGTGCGAGTAATCGTTCGTCGACAGCACCGGGCGTGGATGAAACTTCGTGTCGCCGAGATGCCAGACGGGCGGCGCATACGCACCGCGCCCCCAGGTCGCGCACGGCAAACGATGCAGATCTTCGGGCGTCTCCGGCCGGCCGTAGCGCTCCAGCAACGCGGGGCTCGCGACGAGCCGATGCCGATAGATTGCGATCTTGCGCGCCACCATCGACTCCTGCTCAATCGCCCCGACACGCAATGCCACATCGATGCCGTCGAGAATCAAGTCGACACGACGCTCGGTGGTATGAACGAACAGGCGAATACCCGGATAGCGCGCCTGAAACTCGCCGAGCAGATCCCACCAGACTTCGAACGTCGGCGGCAACGACAAACGCAGGAACCCTTTCAATTCATGCTGCGCGCCCACCACCGACTCGCGCGCCTCGGCGAGCGCTTCGATGCCGCGACTGGCGTGTTCGTAGAGCCGCACGCCGGCATCCGTCAACCGCGTGCCACGCACTGAACGCTCGAGCAATTGCACGGCCAGTTCGCTTTCGAGGGCCCTGATCCGGCGACTCAGTGTCGGAAGCGGGATACCCGTACGTACGGCCGCCGCCGACAGGCTGCCGGCCTGCACGACGATCACGAACATCTCGACAGCATTCAGATCCATATCAGCCTTTCGAATTTGAGAGGGAGGTTATCAGATTTGTCGATTCCACATCGCGATTCGAACAGGCACAGTGACCAGCCAAACCGACCGGCATTCAAGCTGGCCTGGACAGCAACGGAGTTCACATGACTGCACGACGCGACGTACCTGGTATCCGGACATACGACGGCCCGGCCGGTGGCTGGGGCGCCCTCCGTGCAACGGCGGGGGCAGTCCGCACGCAGATGGAATCGCTCAAGGCGCCGATCACGCTGCTCAGGACCAATCAACCCGACGGGTTCGACTGCCCCGGCTGTGCGTGGCCCGACAAGGAACACAAGTCGACGTTCCAGTTCTGCGAGAACGGCGCGAAAGCCGTCACGTGGGAAGCCACGACCAAGCGCGTGACGCCCGGGTTCTTCGCGGCGAACACCGTGTCGTCGCTGCTGCGCATGTCGGACTACGAGCTGGAGAACATGGGCCGGCTCACGCATCCGCTCGTCTACGATCGCGCGACCGACACGTTCCGTGCAGTCGAATGGGACGATGCATTCACGCGCATCGGCGAAGTGCTGCGCGCGCTGCCGCCCGAGCAGGTCGAATTCTATACGTCGGGCCGCGCGTCGAACGAGGCCGCGTATCTGTTCCAGTTGTTCGCCCGCGAATACGGGACGAACAACTTTCCCGACTGCTCGAACATGTGTCACGAGCCGACCAGCGTCGGCTTGCCCCAGTCGATCGGCATCGGCAAGGGGACGGTATCGCTGGAAGATTTCGACGTGTGCGACCTGATCATCTCGATCGGCCACAACCCGGGAACCAACCACCCGCGCATGATGGGTACGTTGCACGAAGCCGCGCGCCGCAACGTGCCGATCATCGTGTTCAATCCGCTTCGCGAGCGTGCGCTCGAACGCTTCGCCGACCCTCAGAATCCCGTCGAGATGGCCACCTATGGGTCGACGCGCATCGCGTCGACCTACTTTCAGGTCAAGGCCGGCGGCGACGCCGCCGCGCTCAAGGGCATCATGAAGGCGCTGCTGGCCCTGGACGCCGCCCAAGGCAACGTGCTGGACCGTGCGTTCATCGCCGAGCACACCGAAGGTTTCGACACGTTCGCCGCCGATCTCGTCGCGACCGGCTGGGACGAAATCGAGCGGGAATGCGGGCTCGCGCGCGCGGCACTCGAACAGGTGGCGAACGTCTATGCAAAGGCAAATGCGACGATCGTCACCTACGGGATGGGCATCACCCAGCACAACACGGGCACCGCGAATGTTCGCCTGATCGCCGACCTGCTGCTGTTGCGCGGCAATATCGGCAAGCCGGGCGCGGGCATCTGCCCGCTGCGCGGTCACTCGAACGTGCAGGGCAACCGGACGGTGGGCATCACCGAAAAGCCCTCGGCCGAATTCCTGAAGAAGATCGAGGACGTGTTCGGTTTCGAGCCGCCGCGTGCACACGGCCACGATGCCGTGAAGGGCATGCAGGCGATGATCGATGGCACGGCCAAGGCGCTGATCTGCCTCGGCGGCAACTTCGCGGTCGCGCTGCCCGACTCCGGGCAATGCTTTCCGGCGATGGGGCAGCTCGACCTGAGCGTCCACCTCGGCACCAAACTCAATCGCTCTCATCTGCTGGTCGCGAAAGAGACTTTCGTGCTGCCCTGCCTCGGGCGCACCGAGCTTGACGTGCAGGCAGGCGGCCCGCAATCGGTGACGGTCGAGGATTCGATGTCGATGGTCCATGCGTCGTCGGGCAAGCTCACGCCGGTGTCCGGGCATTTGCGCTCCGAACCCGCGATCGTCGCCGGCATTGCGCACGCGACGCTGCCGGACAGCAAGGTAGCCTGGCTGAACCTGATCGCCGACTATGACGAGATCCGCACGTTGATCGAACGAACCATACCGGGTTTCGAGAACTTCAACGAACGGATCAGGGCTCCGGGAGGATTCCGGCTGCCGCTGCCGCCGACCGAACGCCAATGGCCGACGGCGACCGGCAAGGCGATGTTCTCGGTATTCAGCGGCGTCGAGGAAGATGCCCCCGTTCACGGCGACGACATCCTGCGCCTCGTGACGCTGCGCAGCCACGACCAGTACAACACCACGATCTACGGGCTCGACGACCGCTATCGCGGCGTGTTCGGCCGACGCGACGTGTTGTTCATGAACGAGGGTGACCTGGCCGCATGCGGGCTCGAACACGGCGACCTGGTCGACATCGAGACCGTCACACCCGGCGGCCGGCCGATGCGGCTCGAGAAGATCACCGCGATCGCGTACGACATCGCCGCGGGATCCGTCGGCGCGTATTACCCGGAAGCGAACGTACTCGTCCCGCTCGACTACATCGACAAGGAAAGCGGTACGCCGTCGTACAAGTCGATCCCGGTTCGCGTGGTCCGGTCGCAAACGATCTGAACCGGTGGCGAGCGCGCCGGCCGAGGCAGAACGCGACGCGTTCGGGCGCGCCTCGCCGATCCGCCGCGCCTCCGCAGCCCGGCGGAATCCGCCCGGTCGGTCAGGCTGTCCCGTCGCCATGATCGATTGACACGCAAGCGCCTACGCAATGCCCTTATGCATTGCGTGGCCGCACAGTTCGAGTATCGAGCGTGCGGCCCGCATCACATCGAACACATTCCCGAGAGGCGCCTCCGGGTCCCGCCTCGCGTCGCGTATATCGGAGAGGTTGCCCTCACGATCGACGTCAGCGCGAAACCTTCATCGCCCCCCACTCCACCATGCGTCACCTTCCTGATCTCGAAGCCTGGGCGATCTTCGTGCGTGTCGCCGAAACCGGTTCGTTCTCGAAAGCAGCCGCGCTGCTCGGTATATCGCAACCGACCGTATCGAAAGCAATCGCTCGCCTCGAACAGCGGCTCCGCACCACGCTACTGTACCGAACACCGCGTAAGCTGTCGCTCACGCCGACCGGCGAGATGCTGCGCGACCGCACGATAAAACTGCTCGCGGACGCAGAATGCATCGAGTGCGACGCGTCCGCATACGCAATCGAGCCGCACGGCCTCGTCCGGGTTAATGCACCCATGTCGTTCGGGGTCCACCATCTCGCGCCGGTGCTGCCCGCGTTTCTCGAACGCTATCCGCGCGTCGATATCGATCTCGTGCTGACCGATCGTCTGGTCGACATCGTGTCGGACGGCTTCGACGTCGCGATCCGAATCGCCAAGCTGGACGATTCGACACTGCGCGCCCGCCCGCTGTGTCCGGTGCGCCGGTCACTCGTCGCGTCCCGCTCCTACCTCGACAAGTACGGTAGCCCGGCACACCCGCGCGACCTCGAAAAGCACGTAATCCTCCTCTACACGAACCAGCCAACACCCGAATCCTGGCACTTTCGCAACCCGAAGTCGGGCGAAGAATTCTTGGCGCCCGTGCGCGGGCGCATCCGCAGCAACAACGCCGAAGTGATCATGCCCGCATTGATCGGCGGGCACGGCCTCGCACTGCAACCCGAGTTCGTGATATGGGACACGTTGCAGCGCGGCGAACTGGAGGTAGTGATGCAAGACTGGGCGATCTCCGACATCAACATCAACCTCGTCACGCCACCTGGCATGCTGCGCCCGGCGCGCGTCACGTTGCTGCTCGACTTTCTTGCCGAGCACTTCGCGCAGGCACCATGGACGTTCTCCGAGCTTTGACGTGACAACACCGCGCCGGCAAAAAAAGCCGCGCATGATCCGTGTCGTCGCGATGCCGGAATAGATCGATGCCCGATCGGAACGCCCCGCGCGCCCTTATTTCCCTTGTAGCACGGTATGGTTTTTCATTTCAGCGGCCATGTTCGAGATAGGTTCTCGCAGCGCCGCGTGCAGATAACGCACCGTCGGCGAGAATTGCCGGCGGTGCGGGCATACGAGGTTCAGCGGCGCAGGCTCGCCGGGCTGATCCGGAATCAGCACCTCCAGCCGCCCGCTCGTGACATCATCGCAGACGTCGAGCCATGACTTGTAGGCAACACCGAGTCCCTCCACCGCCCAGCGACGCGCAACGTCTGCGTCGTCGCAAAGCAGTTCTCCGTTGACCGTCACCAGCCGGCGCACGCCGTTGACGGGAAATACCCATCGGTCGTACACGCGGCCGCCGAGCGCGAAGAGCAGGCACTTGTGCAACGCAAGCTCGTCGAGCGAGGTCGGGCGACCATGGCGCGCCAGATAGGCCGGCGATGCGACCAGCACGCGCCGGTTGCTCTCCGCGAGCGGCAACGCCACATAGCTGGCGGTTTCTGCCACACCATAGCGAATCGCGACGTCGACCGGATCGCGGAACACGTCTGCCACGTAATCCGACAGCGACAGCTTCAGCACCAGCTTTGAATGCGCGTCGCGAAACGCCGTCAGCCTTGGCAGCAGCACGTTTCGCCCAAGATCCGACGGCGCGGAGATCTTCAGCACGCCCTGCAACTCGTGGCGCTCCCCATGCAGGCGCTCCCGCCCCTCCCTGAGCGCCGACAGCACTTCCTGCGCATAGGGCAGGTATTGCTCGCCCTCCGACGTGAGCTTCAGGCTGCGCGTCGACCGGGCAAACAGGCGAATGTCCAGCTCCCGTTCCAGCCGCTGAATCGCCGCACTGACCTGCCCCGGAAGCAGGTCGGCCTCACGGGCGGCGTTGGAGAAGCTGCCCAGCGCCGCCGTACGCACGAAGAGTCCAAGGTCGTCAATCCGGATCATTTTCATTCCAACAGTGAAAGTTCTACCCGATTTTCCTGGTTTTTCATCCGTGCTGCAGTTCGGAAAATACGATCCACATAGTCGACGGCGGCGATAGCCACCGGTTCCCGACCTCTCTCCACATTGACTGGAACACACCGCATGAAAGCCATCGTCTATACGCAGCACGGTCTCCCGGCCACCCACCCCAACGCGCTCCACGAAGCGGAGTTGCCCCTGCCCGAGCCGGGGCCGAGGGATCTGCTCGTCAGGATCCGGGCGATCGCCGTGAACCCTGTCGACACCAAGGTCCGGAAGGGATCGCCGACCGACAAGCCGCGCGTGCTGGGCTGGGATGCGGTCGGCACGGTCGAGGCCGTGGGTCGCGACGTTTCGCTGTATCAGCCGGGCGACGACGTTTACTACGCAGGGTCGATCGCGCGAGCCGGCGCCTATGCGGAGTACGGGCTGGTGGACGAACGCATTGCCGCGCGCAAGCCCGCCAGCCTGAGCGATGCTCATGCCGCCGCCCTTCCGCTGACATCGCTCACCGCATGGGAGTTGCTGTTCGACCGTCTCGGCGTGGCCGAGGGAGGCGGCGAAGGCGATGCCATCCTGATCGTCGGTGCGTCCGGCGGTGTCGGGTCGATCCTGACGCAGCTCGCGCGGCGCCTCACCCGGTTGCGCGTCATCGGCACGGCCTCGCGCCCGGAAACGCAGGCCTGGGTCCGGGAACTGGGTGCCCACGACGTCATCGATCATTCTCGGTCTCTGGTCGAAGGGCTGCGGGAAATCGGCGTACCCCACGTACGTTATGTTGCCAGTCTCACGCAGACGGATAGTCACTATGCGCAGATCGTCGAAGCGCTCGCCCCTCAGGGACGGCTCGGTGTCATCGACGATCCGGCGACGCTCGATGCGGTGCCGCTCAAGCGCAAGGCCATCTCGCTGCACTGGGAGCTGATGTTCACCCGCTCGCTCTTCGAGACGCCGGACATGATCCGCCAGCACGACATCCTCGACCGCATCGCCACCCTGATCGACGACGGCACGCTTCGTACGACGATGGGCGAGCACTTCGGGGTCGTCAATGCGGAAAACCTCCGCCGCGCGCACGCCCTCATCGAAAGCGGCCGCGCACGCGGCAAGATCGTGCTCGAGGGATTTTGAGCACGGCAACACCGTGTCGGCATTCGATGCCACACCGGCAGCCAGATTCCCTCAACGACAGGAAAATAACCATGCGCCACTCGCGCCGGCATTCCACGCCAATCCGCTCCCGCCTGAAATCACTCGCGCTTGCCAGTGCGCTCGCATTGTGGAGCGTTGCACCTTACGCCTCGAGCGTCGCCGCGACGCCGGCGGCAAACGTCACGCCGACACCTTCCGACACCCGGTCAACCCCGGGTACCCTGGATACTGTTGCCACGTTCAACGATGCGATGCCGACCGGCGTCACGGTTTCCGAATCCGGCCGCATCTTCGTCAACTTTCCGCGCTGGGGGGACGACGTGCCGTTCACCGTCGGCGAACTGCGGCACGGCAAGGTCGCCCCGTATCCGGATGCCGAGGTCAATCGCGCGGACAACCGAAATCCGGCCGATCACTTCCTGAGCGTCCAGAGCGTGGTGGCGGATGGTCGCGGCCGCCTCTGGGTGCTCGATACGGCTGCGCCGAATTTTTCCAGCCCGGTCGCGGGCGGCGCAAAGCTCGTCGCCATTGATCTGAAGCAAAATCGGATCGTGAAGACCATCGTCTTTCCCGGCAACGTCATGCGCGCGCAAACCTATGTCAACGACGTGCGCTTCGACTTCCGCGTCGGCAAGGCGGGGGTCGCCTATGTGACGGACTCGTCGCTCACGGGTACTGGCGGCATCATCATCGTCGATCTTGACACGGGCAGCGCAATGCGACGCCTCACGGGTGACGTATCGACATCGGCCGATCCGCATTTCGTACCTGTCTTCGATGGCGAACACGTGATGACCCGCGATGCCGAGGGCAACACCCGGCCTTTCTCGGTCGCGTCGGACGGCATTGCCCTGTCACCGGATGGGAAGACGCTGTATTACTGCCCGCTCTCCAGTCGTCGTCTCTACGCGGTATCGACGTCAATGCTGCGTGATGCCTCCGTCAGCGACACCCAGTTGTCGGCGGCCGTCCAGGATCTCGGCGAGAAAGGCGCATCCGACGGGCTCGCGGCAGACGCGAATGGCACCGTGTACGCAGGCGACTACGAGCACAATGCGATCCGCAAGCGCTCGCCCAGTGGAGCGTGGACGACCATCGTGCACGACTCGCGCATTCTGTGGCCCGACACATTGGCCATCGGCCCGGACGGCTACCTGTACTTCACGGCCAATCAATTGCCGCGGCAGGCCGGATTCCATGGCGGCAAGGACCTGCGCCAAAAGCCGTACAGGCTCTTTCGTACGCATGTTGGCGCCGCCCCTGCTCCGACACATTGACCTTCCGGGGGCGAACAAGAAACATGTGATCCTGCGCCGAATGCATGTACATCAACGATGTTTGACAACCGAATTGCCGGGCGAAATCGCCCGGCGTGACGCATCGAGGATCGCCCATGCCCAGTCTCACGACTGCCTCCCCGCGTATTGCTTCATCCCTCGATAGAACACGTGACCGGAAGTCTCAACCTGGACGATCAGGCAGCGCCTCCACATCGAGGAAAATCCTTGTTGCGTCGGGGCCCGGTTCGCTGAGAGCACCCCATCGAATCCGCGCCAACACGGCACTCGCGGTCAAGGCAATCATTTGATGCGCCCCCCACCATTGGCAGACATGTTGTCAATGAGAAGCGCCCCGGACCGACTCACCCGCTATCCGACATTCATTACAAAACAGACATCAGATACTCACTGAGTCGCGCATTGAACTTTCTTGCCGTTTCGCTGGGAATGAAGTTGAACCAATGAACGGCCCCGGCCACCACTTCCATCGAAATCGGTACGCCTGCACAGCTGAGCTTCTTTGCATACTCCAGACTTTCGTCAAGCAGCAGATCGAGGCTGCCGACCGCGATGTACGTGCTGGGCAGATTCTCGAAACTCGGTGCATACGACGGCGAGTAGTATTGAATCTCGATATCCTCCACCTTGTTTTCGCCAAGAAGATATTTCCATCCGAAATCGTTCACATCGTGGGTCCACACATACTCGCCGGCGTATTTGTTTTTGACCTCGGCGGGATTGCCAGACGTCTTGTAGTCCAGCATCGGGAACAGCATGACCTGGTTCCTGGGGGTGATCTTTGTCTTGTCCCTCAGATAGTGGCACAGCGAAGCAGTGAGGCCGCCCCCTGCGCTTTCCCCCATCACCGTTATTCTCTCCCGGTCGATGCCAAGCTGTTCCGCGTTGTCATAAACCCATGTGATTCCGGAAACACAGTCGTTCAGCGGTGTCGGGTACGGGTTTTCAGGAGCCAGACGGTAATCCACCGCGACGACGACGCAATGCAGCTTCGCGGCCGCCGCGTGGTGCTCGTTGTCGTACAGGTCAGCGGACCCTGCTACATACCCACCGCCATGGATATAGAAAATTGCAGGCAACAGTTCGTTTTCTGCGCTTTGCGAAGGACCGTACACGAGGACGCTCACATCGTCGTTTACCTGGACTCTTTTCCCGAAAAAACTGTCGTCCACTTTCGAGCTGAACATGCGCACGGCGGCTCGCGTCGCTTCAATATCATCCTTTGTCTTCAACTTCAAAACAGTGGGTGATTCAGTGACTGCGCTTACCTGATCCTTTGCAATGAGATGACTTGAATTGCTCATATTTCTTAATCCTAAGGTCACATGAGATCGTCCGGCCGCAGCGTTCAAGTTCAACTGACGATGCAGTGATCCTATGCCGCACGCTAGCCCTGGCCCGCTCTAACGACATCCTCTGCGAGTTTCACGCAGCGAAATTAATGGGGATCGTGCCACCGTCGCCCACCTGCACGAACGGTGGCACACGCCAATCTGATGCGAAACAGGAAACGCCGATTTCAGCGAGATAGTTTGGCCGCCAGTTCCGCGACGTGCTTACCCTGGTATCGCGCAATATCGAGTTCGTTGGCCGACGGCTGCCGTGTGCCGTCAGCACCCGCCAGCGTCGTTGCACCATAGGGTGTACCGCCCGTGATTTCGTCCATTTTCGTCAGTCCGGCACAGGCATACGGGACACCGACGATCACCATTCCGTGATGCAACAACGTGCTGTGAAAGGACGTAATGGTCGTCTCCTGACCACCATGCTGAGTCCCGGTGGAAGCGAAGACGCTGCCGATCTTGCCGACCAGCGCACCCTTCACCCACAGCCCTCCGGTCTGATCGAGGAAGTTGCGCATCTGTCCGGCCATGTTGCCGAAACGGGTCGGCGTGCCGAAGATGATCGCATCGTAATCGGCGAGTTCGGAAGGTGCCGCGACTGCTGCGTCCTGGTCGAGCTTCGCGCCGAAGGCGGCAGCCTGTTCAGCCGGAATCGTTTCGGGAACGCGCTTGATGGTCACCTCCGTGCCGGAAACTGATTGCGCGCCTTCGGCCACCGCATTCGCCATCGTTTCGATATGGCCGTACATCGAGTAGTAGAGGACCAAGATTTTTGCCATGATTGCTCCCAAAGTAACTGACGCTCCTCATATCCCATACGGATCCCATCAGGGCGAGGAACTTCCTAGAGGGCGGCAGGGTCGCGTCGGATCTGCAACGTCCCGCCACCGATATTCGCGATCCTACGTATCGCGACGGCCTGCTTCGCACGCAATATGCATGTGAATGTCGAGCATCAATGTGCAGTCATGCCACCATCGGCGAGCCAAACCGCACCGGTGACGAACGACGCCGCGGGAGAACACAGGAAAAGCACCACACCGGCCATTTCCTCCGGCTCCGCTGCACGCCCCATCGGGCTGCTCGCCATCAGGGTCTGCGTCATTGCCGGATCGCTCAACCAGCGGTCCGTCATCGGCGTGCGGATCAAACCGGGCGCCAACGCATTCACGCGAATTCCCCTGGTTGCGTAGTCGAGGGCTGCGGCCTTCGTCAAGCCGATCACCCCGTGTTTCGCTGCCGCGTAAGGCGCCATCCCGGGATCAGCGATCACCCCCGCAACCGAGGCCGTGTTCACGATGGCGCCGCCACCCGTTTTGACCATCGCGTCGATCTCATGTTTGATGCACAGGAAGACCCCCTTGAGATCGACGGCGATCACCCGGTCAAAATCTTCTTCCGTCATTTCGGCGAAAGGCGCCGTACGCGGCAAGATCCCCGCATTGTTGAATGCGGCGTCGATCTTCCCGTAAGTCTCGACCGCCGTCGCCACCAGCGCACGCACCGCTTCGGCGTTGCTGACATCCGTCTTCACGAAGATCGCTTCCCCACCCAAGGCGTGGATTTGCTCGACGGTTTCGTTGACACCTTGCCCGACATCACCGATCACAAGCCGAGCGCCGCGCTCGGCAAATGCCAGCGCGGTAGCCCGGCCGATACCCGACGCCGCTCCCGTGATCAGGACTGTCTTGTCGGAATAGTCGAATAGTTCGTTACCCATTTTTCATCTCCTGCGTTAATGCAGCGCTCGCTGCCTATCGGGACTAGCGGATGGCGACATCCGGCCTTCGGAATGTTCGCGCCTGGCTCAGACTCGCACCACCAGCTTTCCGTGTGCGCGATTGCTGTCGATCCACTCGTGTGCTTCCCGCACTTCATCGAACGCAAACGTATGTTGAAGATGCGACGGCCAGCGAGCCGCGGCGATGTCGTTGACGATCGAGTGCAGTGGCGAATGTGTCAGCGGGAGCGCCGCCGAGCCAAGCAACTGCGCTGGGAAGAAGGCAAGCCGAACAGCCGGTGGCAGATCGGCCATCAAATTAAATTTTTCGAGAACTGGCGGACCGCCCAGCATCCCGATCACGGTGACTGCGCCGAAGGGTTTCAACGTCCTTGCCGTATCGCGCAGCGTTGACGCACCGACCACTTCGAATGCGGCATCAATCCCCTCGGGATGGAGCCGGAGCACGTCACTAGAAATGGTCCCGTTGTCGATGATCACACTATCTGCGCCGGCGGTGTGAAGCTGTTCGACGCGATTTTTCGTGCGTGTCGTCGCGATCACGTGCAGATCTCGGGCTTTCGCGTAGGTAACAGCCGCCAGCCCAATTGCCGAGGTGGCGCCGCGCACGAGAATCGCCTGTCCCGACTCGATTTCCAGGCTGCGACTTAGCGCACCCCAGATCGTCAGATAGGCCAGCGGCAGTGCCGCGAGCTCTTCCCATGACAGTGCGGTACCGCCGAGGTCAATCACGTTCGTACGCAACACCGTCACTTCCTCTGCATAGGTGCCGCGGCGACTAAACTGCAAGCCGCCCATTACGGTTGCGACGCGCTGGCCAACCCGGAACATACCGGACGGATCCTCAAGGACTTCCCCAACTGCCTCGACGCCGGGTACGCGCATGCCGTCGACAGGCCCCATCTTGCCCGCACGTAGATAGGTCTCGACACGATTGAGGCCAAACGCACGGACCCGAATACGAACTTCATCCGAGTTCGGCGGAACGGACGGGATGTCACGGAGTTGCAGGACTTCCGGTCCGCCGATACGGTCGATCACATATGCTTTCAAGGCGCCTCCTTCGCAGTACGGTAGGCCTGACCGATCGCGCAGGTGCGTCGGTCAGGTCGGTTGATGGAACATAGCCTCCGCCGCATAGCCACAAGCCGGTGTGAATCCTCCGGCCAATCCCCCCTTTCTGACAGAAGGGCGGCGTGGGCGAAGCCGTCTTAGCAATTCGGATCGGCCCGTTGATCTCCCGATCGTCGAGTCAGCGACCGTAACCGTATAGACCGCTCACCGCCCTTGACTTCAAACGATTCGGCATAGCATGCGCTGCTCGTCTTCAATCTGGACGGTGTTGCCACTATGCACGTTCGGGTGTTGCTCTGGAATCGACAAATCTGACAACCTTCCTCTCGAATTCGAGAGGAAGGAGTGGATTTGAAGAGGTGGCCTTGATCGCCGGCATGTGCAAGGTCATCACCCACGTCAATGGCATCGTCGGTCACCACCTGGATGCTCGAAATCACCCCCTTACAAATTGACATTCAATACGGCTATTCCGGCCACGGACCGACTCCCGTCGGGACGCGATGACCGAGGCCCCATCACCATTCAATCTCGCAACGCGATACCGTTTTCGAAGGTGGCAGCAAGGCGAGGCACTCTTCCGCGCGCGCCACATTAGCCTCCCCCCATCGAGCACACCGCACCCCCGAAGAAAAAAGGAAAGCGATTACCTCACATCCGATGTCACGACCTCCACCTACGCACTAGTGCTTTCCAGCTACGGCCAGGCGATCGTTCACATAGAGACATTCCGCGGGATTACGCCAAGCGTGAGTCGAGGGCGGCACCAGGCTGAAAACAGCCAGTTGCGCCCTGACGCATGCAGGTGGCGTCCTGACAATCCACCGGCCGTCCACATTGCAATCGATGGGCGAACCAGAAATAAACGATTTTGGCGCGAAAGCGATGCACCGCTGGCATCCTCTCATTCGACACACCGGTCACATGAACACGTTGCAACAAACGACCGACCCAGGTTTCACGCACCGCAAAGAATAGGCCCGATGAAGTATGCATCCCCGAGGATAGGCGACATGCATCAGACCGCCCAATCCGCCTGATGTTCGATACCGAGACGCCAAAACGCATGACTATGGAATTGTGGCAACTCAAGTACTTCCTCGCTGTTGCCGAGGAACTCAACTTCGGGCGAGCGCTTGAGCGTTGCGCAGCCGACAGTCACGCGCGCGATCCAGTCGCTCGAGTCGGAACTCGGCGTCTCGCTGTTGCTGCGCGACAAGCGCAACGTTGCGTTGACACGTGCGGGACGCGTGCTGGCCGAGGAAGCCTGCGCAATCCTCGCAAAGGCGCAATCGTGTCTCGGGAGCCGCTTTGGGTCGCGATGTCGCCGAACCACCACCTCGCCGGACGGGAGCGGATCTCGGCCAAGGATATCGCCGAAGAGCAAATCCTCGGCCTGTCTGCTGGCAGCGCCTGTGGCATCAACCTGAAAATCGCGGAAGCGCTCGGCCGTCACGGCGTCGATCCGCTGGTACACGTCGGCTACACCAATTTGCGATCCGAGTTCGTCCGAACGGGCCTGGGCATGTCGATCAATCCAGCGTCGGCCGCGAGGACGATGGGCGACCAACTGGCATTCCGGCCGCTGTGTCCGGTTTCGTACGTCGACATCGCGATCGCAGCGACCAGGCACAATTCGCACGACGCAATCGTGCAGCATTTCTTCGATGCGATGCGACATGCGAGCACCTTCTCGGACGGCGCTGGGCCATAGCGGTGACGCCAGGACCATGGTTCGTTTCCTGGCCTCCATTCATCTGGACGTGAAACTTCTTGTTATATGGAGTCCCTTTGATTACGGAAGCCCATGCTGTCCGCCATCCGAAGATGAATCGCGCGCTCGCCGCTCGCCGCGATACGCTGACCGTCAGGCAATCGGCAAGCCATTTATTTATATATTAATTATCAGGTGAACGAACTGCCAACACCGTCGAAGCTGGAGCGCGCTACACCGTAAAGTGCACCGAAATCCAGCCCCCCGTGCGCACATTGGCGCCCCACGCGGAGAAGTTCAGCGGTTGCATATGGCGGCTACTGACGACGTGTATGCGCTTCTTCACAGGGCACACAGCTCGACGACGTATGGCTCACTCCGGCCGGATCATTAAATCGTCTTTGACCGCTGAGACGCCGCTCACCGAACCGGCAACAGCCGTCGCCACGTCCGCCTGCCTCGCGTCCACGACCGAACCACGCAGCGTGATCTCCCCGCGGCGCGCGATGACGGCGATATTCATCGCGTTCAATCCCCTCGCACTAGATAGCGCCCGAACCACTGCCTTCTGCAGCCTCCGATTCTCTGCTTTCGTCACATTCTTTTCCGCAATGCTGACCGATCCAGTCGCTACGGTGCTCGCGGCTTGGTCGCCCTGCGCGTGCGCGCTTGTCACGGCGACAAGCGCGAGCGCAGCCATCAGCACCTTCAGATTCGTGGTAAGTTTCATAATCGCATTTCCCTCATTCGGTCAGGCGACGCGCCATTCAAAGGAACCGCAGCGCCGCCTGGAGTGGGTTTAGAAATATTTTCGGATGCCCAGCACACCGCCGAACGATGTGCCTCGCCCCTCGTAAGGCGCACCGATCATCGACAAGCCGGTGTTCATTGCGCCGTGGTTATTTACTATCCCGGCCTGCGCGTAAAGTGTTGTCGACTTAGACAAGTAGTAATCCATACCAATTGCGCTAAGAATCGAATGGTTAGTGGTGTGATTGCGGTCGCTCGTCAGCCATACGCCGCCATTGATATCAAGCGTTGGCAGCACGAACCATTCGACCCCGCCGCCATAGACATGCTTATTGAATGAACCGGCAACCTTGTAATTCACGAACGACGCTTTCGCGGTGAGCGAACCGAACTGGTACCCGACGCCGAGCATGCGCCCGTTAAATTCGACATTGGTCGGAACCGGCGTGCTGCTCGCTCCGCCGGCATTCCCGCTGTAAAGCGCCGCGTTCAGTGTGAGACCGCCAAGGTGGTAGCGAACGCTCGCGGAATATTGCCGGCCCGCGCTGAAGTCGCCGGGCGTCCCGCCAAACGCGATCAATGCGCTCACGTTGAATCCGGCAATCGTCGGGCTAGTGTACGACACCGAGTTAGGGTTGAAGACGCCCGTCGCGAACACGCTATCAACATAGTGGATCGCTTGGCTGCCGAACAGAGAAAGACTGCGTGGATCGGCATCGTATACGGCAAGAAAAAATGGCGAAAACTGCAAGCCCATCTTGAGCTCGCCAGCAGAGCTGGCAAGCGATACCCATGCCTCGCAACCAAACAGGTTGCCGTTGCAGTGGAGCAGCCCGCCATTCGTCGCGCTGATCCCGCTCTGTAGCCGGAATTTCGCATGGACACCGCCGCCCAGGTCCTCCATCCCGGTCAGACCGAACTGCGAATAGTAGCCCCCGCCGTCAATCATCGAAATTTGCTTCCCGGCATTCAAGCCGGTGACGGGATCGAGCGTCTTGTTGGTATACAGAATCGCGACATCGATCACGCCGAACAGCGTGACGCTGCTCTGGGCATGCGCGGGCCCGCAAGCGGCGGTTGCCAGTAGGCAGCCGACAAGTCCCAGCCCACCCTTCCTTTTCACTGACATTGTTGTCTCCGTTACCCACCGCACGAAGTGCGGCAATCTTTTTGTTATCGTCCCCGCGCGGGATCGCCGCGCGATTTGCAACAAGTCGCCTTCGTCGCCGGCGAGCCGTCAAGCGTGCATGACCTACGGCAGGACATCTCCGTCGGCATCGTCTCAATACCGACGCACGTGATCAGCTACAAGCCACGGGTATCGGCCCGTGTCCGCGCCTGCATAGTCCGGATCCAGATAGATGTGGCAGCGATGGATCCGGAAGTCGCGAATCTCGAATACGTCGCACCAACGGCCGGCATGCGTCGCGCCGGCCCGCCACTGAGCACCGCTTTTCAGCTTGCCGCTCGAAAGCCCCTCGACGCACACGAGATCGCCTTGCTGGATGAAATTCAAGTACGAGGTTTCGTGCGCCACGCTGTCGATAATCGCCATGAGATCGGAAAACAACTGCTCGATCTCCGGCTTGCCTCGCGCGACCCCCCATTTCGGGAAGTACACT
Organism: Burkholderia sp. SRS-46; assembly: GCF_004343775.1. Taxonomy (GTDB): domain Bacteria; phylum Pseudomonadota; class Gammaproteobacteria; order Burkholderiales; family Burkholderiaceae; genus Burkholderia. Next base: position 116,006 of record NZ_PTXL01000009.1, read on the forward strand.
TCTGCATTTTCATCGAACAACTCGAGGAAATTTTCACCGCGATCGAGCCGCTTGAAGTACTCGATAGCCACGGCCTTCCTCTGCTCGTCATTCATCGAATTAATCTCCATCTCTCACTCCTTTCATGCACATGATCGTGCGAATTCAAATTTACATATGGACTACGAAATAACCAACTATGATATCGACGTCGAATTCTCGATTGCTACTCCGATGCCGGGAAGACCGTTACGAGTCTGCGGACGACACGAACCGGGGCTTACCAAGTGGACGTTTCAAAAAAAATGTCCCGTCTTCACGCTTGTGCCTTAACCAATCTCTCGCTCTGACTTATGGGTATTCTTCAATATCGACTTTCCATGTTCGGCCGGGACCGCCCAAGCTACCCCCCTCGCCAAAACATGAGAAGAGATGCCGGCTACGCGGCTCATTGAGCGAGACAAGCATCTCGAACCACGATGAAGCCGCAGCAGAGAAGTTCCTATGAATATGGAAGGGTCTGCCGTTCATGGGGATCATGGCACCGTGGAAACGGCGCCTTGCTGCGCAAGCCGCACAGGTGCGGTTTCTCTTAACGACAGTGCAATAACGAGTCCGATCATCAGCGCACCCATGCCCAGTTGCATAATGTGCTGGATGCCGAAATGCTTCGCGACATAACCCGCAACCGATGGGGCCACGCCGCCACCGAATACCTCACCGACACCGATGACAAGACCGGATGCGGTTGTCATCAGCTTTGCGGGGACTGCCTCCGCACTAATCGGGCCGACCGTCAGCGTAATCAAGCTGAAGACGAAGAAGATCGTTGCCAACAGACAAAGGAACAACCGTGTCGGATCTGCACCGGTTCGCGCCAGCGCCCACAACGCCACGAATGCACCGACTACCGAGATAACCATCACGGGCTTTCGGCCGAGCCGATCTGACAACGCCGGCATGATTAGTCCGCCCAGGGTGCCACCCACGCCGATCGCCGACAACACGAATCCCATCTGTTCAAGCGTCATGTGCAGATAGTCGGTAAGATAATTCGGCATCAACGCGCTCAGCACAATCAGGCAAGTCAGCCAGCAGAACATCCCGACGATGTTGAGTGGCACATTGCGGTAACGCAGCACCTCGTGCCACGGGTGGCTCGCTGCATCATGGATTTCCGTGTGCTCCGCGGCGGCCGTCGCGCTGGTATCACGCAGGATCTTCCAGGTCAGCGCGGACAGTGCGAGCCCCGGTAGCGCGACTATCGCGAAGATCCAGTGCCACGGAATGAAATTGAGTAGCTGGGTGACGAAGATCGGCGCGATGCCGAGCCCGAGAAGCGGCAGCGCTGCTTGCTGAATCCCAATGTTGAGCCCGTGCCGAGTCGGTTTCGATGCATCAAGCGTTGCTGTAATGCTAGGGGGCGTATAGGCTCCCTCGGCAAAGCCCATCGCCGCGCGAATAAACATCAGGCTGCCGACGCCCCACGCCAGACCGCTCGCACAGGCCAGAACCGAAAATGCAAGCATCGCGGGGATGATGACTTTACGATGTCCGAAGCGATCCGACAGATTGCCGGCAAACATTGCGGAAAAGCCCCACGCGATGGACAAGGCGGCTGTAATGTGCCCAAGATCCTGGTAATCGAGATGCAGGTCACGCATCATCACTGGAAAGAGTGGCATGATCATGAACCGATCAATGCCGACCAGTCCGAAGCCGAGCGACAGCAGTGTCACGATCCTCCATTCGTATGCGGTATCCCAGTCAGGGTTTAGCCCATTTTTCATTTCGCTTGTCTCCATTCATTGAGTTTTCTCACGCCGGTGTCAGGCTCGCAAACCGTCAGGATCGGAAATTTGACGGCAGTCCCGTCGTCGGCAGGTCATGCGGAACCGGTGAACGCGTTGGCAAGGAGACAGCCGGTGTACGGTGAGCTACGTCGTCTCACGTTCCTTCCGTTCCTTCCGTTCCTTCCGGACCCAACACCCTGTTGATGTTCAGCCGAGCGCCGCTGTTTGGACGACGGCAAATCCCATCGATGTACTTCATCATCCGCTTGAAACGCCAGTATTGAGGAGGCGTGCGCGAGCCGATCCATTTCCGATTTCAAAACAGACAATTCGAATAACTTACTGTTATTGAAATTATTCACGAATTCGGCGACGCCCTCCTTGCCCATGCGCCAGACCGGCATATCAGGTCTTGTATATGCCAGGCGGCGCGCCATCGAATGCGTATTGCAGCAGCACCCGCAGTGCTTCGCGCTCGATCGGCCGCGGGTTCCAGTACGGATTCGCGACGGCGAGGTCGGCGGCACGATCGAGATCGATCTCTTTCATCCCGAGCACCTTCAGCGCAACCGGTGCGCCGTTGTCGCGCGCAAGCTCGTAGAGGCCACGCGCAGCATCGTCCGCACCAATCGCACGTGCGATGCGGCCCATCGCGTCGGGCGCATAGGCGGAGTTGTACGCAAGCGCATGCGGCAGCACGACGGTATGCGTCTGCGCATGCGGCAGGTTGAAGCTACCGCCGAGCGTGTGGCACAGCTTGTGATGAAGCGCCATGCCGACATTGCCGAGAACCATCCCGCACAGCCATGCACCGTACAGCGCTTCACTGCGCGCCCGCAGGTCGCCACCGTCGCGCCGCACGTCCGGCAGCCCCTTCGCCAGCGCGCGGATGCCCTCTTCCGCGATCAGGCTCATCACGGGATTGGCATTGTTCGCGTACAACCCTTCGGCCGCGTGCGCGATCGCATTGATGCCGCTCGCCACCGCCAGCTCGACGGGCAACGTCACGGTCAGTTCCGGATCGTAGATCACGGTCTTCGGCAGCACGCGCATATCCGTACCTGTGCGTTTGATGCCGTCGTCGGTGACGCCGTAAATCGGCGTCATTTCGCTGCCCGCATAGGTCGTCGGAATCGCGAGGATCGGCAAGCTGCTTTCAAGTGCAATTGCCTTGCCAAGACCGATCGTCGAGCCGCCGCCAATCGCGATCGCGCAGTCCGCACCGCACGAACTCGCAAATGCGCGCGCGTCTCGGGCAATCTCCAGCGGGACATGCATCGTGGCGCGGTCATAGATTCCGGCCCCTCGCGAGCCGAGACGGTCGATGACTTCCTGCGCGAGCGTGCGCTGCTCCGGTGTGCACAGCACGATCGCCCGTTCGGCGCCAAGTTCCACAACCTCTCGTTTCAGATGATGAAGGCTGCCCGCGCCGAATATCACGCGAGCAGGACTCGCCTGATAGATGAAATCCGCTTTGCTCTGCATGCTGCCTCCGTCATTGCACGACGTAATCGACCTGGTGACGCGCAATGCGCAAACCCGCGAGTTCATCGCGAACGCGCATGTGCTCGGGATGTGTCGTATAGCCATCCAGCGCTTCATGCGAATCAAATTCGGCGACGAGCACCAGATCGCACGCGTAGTCGACTTCGCTAAAATCGGCACCCACTTCCAGGTACGCCATTCCCGGGATGCGGCCGCGCAACCCCTCGAATGCGGCCTTCACGCGCGCGCTCGCGTGCCTGCGCTCTCGATCGGTTTCACCCGCTACCTTCCACATCACGATGTGCCGGATCATGCGTCGTCCCCCAACGCGTTCAGGATGAAATCGAAGTCGAGCGTGTAATACGGTATGTCGACGCGTGAACCGTCAGGCGCCGTGCCAGGCGCGTGCCTTACCCAATCGGCGATGAGCGTCGAGCGAACGCCGAACACCGCGTCGGAATCGAGATAGCGGTCGCCGTCGCGGAAAACATGCGTGATCAGGCGTTCATAGCCAGCAGCCTGAATCATGAAATGCAGGTGCGCTGGCCGCCACGGATGACGGCCGAGCACTGCCAGGAGCGCACCCACCGGGCCGTCGTGCGGGATTGGATACGACTCGGCGAGGATCGAGCGAAACGCGAAGCGCCCGCCAGCATCCGTGCGCAGCTGGCCACGCGCTCGATGCGCGGCATTGCCGGCCGGCAGTTGTACGTCGTAATGCCCGTCCTGATCAGCCTGCCAGACTTCGAGCAGCGCATCTGCGACCGGTGTACCGTCGAGTGCACGCACATGCCCGCTGACGAAACACGGTTCACCGCACGCGCCGTTCGAGATGTCGTCGAACTTGTCGTACACAGGGCTGCCTTCAACGTAGAAAGGCCCAAACACTGTCGCCTCCGTGCATCCTTCCGGTCTTGCATGGTTTTGCGCGGTGACGAGAGTCGACAGGCCGAGTACGTCGGACAACAGGATGAACTCCTGACGCTTGTCGTCGGTGATGTGGCCAACTGCCGTCAGGAACTCAATCGCAGCCTGCCATTCGGCTTCGGTCAGGTTCGTGTCGCGTACGAACGAATGCAGATGCTGAACGAGGCTCGTCATAATGGTGAGTAGCCGATCGTCACGACAGCCGCCTAGCGAAGCAATTACCGCCTGCGTAATCGTGTCTTCGTTCAGGTTGCGCATGTTCGTTGTCTCCGAGTGATATTCAATCGATTGAAGGGGCGAGGCAGATTCATTCCGCGGAAAGTGAAAAGGTACGTTCCCGAAACGGCCAGCACGCATGGAATACAGGTCGACAGGTGCCTGGATACGGAAGATCCGGTTGACGAATGCACGCGCGTGCTCCCCGGAGTTCGTCCCGCTCGCAGTTAACGACAGATGTCACGTTGAACGGGCAATGGCATCGGAAAGCAGACCGGGCCGACCAAGCAGCAGCCACATCCGGTCAAGATCTCCCTGCGCCCTGGCAGTTCGCACGGCAGTGCTCGAAATTCGATCGCCGAGTGCCTTTACATCGCGCTGGGTTTCAAGTTCAAATCCGAACGCACGACCGGCCTCGGTCAGCATCGCACAATCACCCAGCCGCCTCGCACCGAAACGAAAGTCCTCGCCTACAAGAAGCCATTGCACGCTCAAATTTCCCACGAGAACCCGTGATACGAACAGTTCAGCCGGCAAGTTGGCCATGTGGCTATTGAAGGGGCAAACATAGAGTCGGTCGATGCCGTATCGTTCCAGCAGGGCAGCCTTTTCGCTCAGCGTTGTGAGTCTTCTCGGCGCGATTTCGGGAAAAAGATATTCCCGAGGGTGTGGCTCGAACGTCAGTACGCATGCAGGCAGGCCTCTTGATTTCGCCTGGCGTTTCAACCTGTCTATCATTGCCTGATGGCCAAGATGAACGCCATCAAAGTTGCCAATCGTGAGCGCCAACGGTCCATCCGGACATGTCGGCAACGTATCAACGATCTTCATAAGTTGCTCCAAGACCATCTTCAGGAATACTTCGGCGCCGAGACCGAAACCGAACCCGAGCTGCGGCAGCAATGCTTGAGCGCCGTTGCTTGCGTGAGGCGAGGCACCCGCCAAAATTCAGTTCATCGTGTTACGAGAGCGGAAAACTCACTTCCACCCAAAGTTTCTCGCCCTGCGGACGATTGCGTACGGCGAATTCATGCTGGTATTTGAATACGATTCCAGCCGCCGGCGACCACATGTATCGCAGTTGCGGCCCTATAGCGACCGCCTGTCCGCGAAAGCCACCGTCTGGAACTGGAGTGCCGTTCACGGTGTCGTCGGTAACCTGCTTCAGAAAATATCCTTGCAAACCGAGTTGAACCTTGTTGTCCAACGAATAGCCGACGAGATAATCCAGGGTTCCAACCACGCCCGAGTGATAGTGTGTGGCCGAATTCGGAGCGTGTATCTCGACAAGCGCGGTTGACGAGACTTCCCACGCAGGCGCAGGAAACCATGTCACGCTTAGGTTCGGCATGAGCGCATAAGTGTTCAATCCGGTGTTGGCCACGCGGTTCACCGAATACACGCCACTGGGCACCGCAACATCAGTGGCAAGAAAGGCAAGGAACGTGTGTGACGGATTCGTGTAGCTGATCAGCCAGGGTTGCAGAATGATGTCCCCAAGTGCAGTCCGATTACCCGTTCCTCCGGGAGTGGTTACGTGCAGATGGAATACGGGGACAATCAAGCCACTGGAGACACTGAACGGGCCCAAAGTTGTGCCCCACGTATGGACGACTCTCGGCGCATCGACAAACGCATCGAGGTGAAACCCAGGAAGCAGATTTTGTCCGTGTGATCCAGCAAACTTGTTCGCAAGGTAATAGAGCGTGTAGTTATAGAATTGCGTGGCGCCAGGTGGGGGTAGCACGCCGTTGAGCACCGTATTGACTCCGACGGGGTAGCTGATCAGGCCATTCTCGGTCGCGCCTGCGTTGGTGTTCAGAAACGCCAGAATCGCCATCATCGAAGGCAGCAGTTTTCTAATGGAATTCAGCATCTCCACTCCATTTATACGTAGCATTACTAATATTTCAATCAGGTACGCGCCCACGTACCCGATATCCTGGCGCCCCATGATTCGCTGCGAGAAAGCTATTCGACGCGCAGGAAATCGCTCACTGCAGCCACTGTTTCGGAAAGCTTCTCCACTTGCGGAATGTGGCCGCAGGTATCGATGACAGCGGCTCTCGAATCCAGGAGTCGAGCCTGCCATTCGTCGACGTATCCGACCGGAACCAGCCTGTCTTCCCGCCCCCAGACCAGCAGGACCGGTTTAGTGATCCGATGCAGCCTTGCGCTCAGGCCTCGGTCAGGGATAGGCCAGGCGAACTTCCCGGTACAGCCGAATGCCCAAACCCGCGCCGCAATGGCAGCGGCCGCCAAATTGGGATCTTCGGGCAGCGCAAGCATCGACTGTGCAGCCGGACTCGCCGGATCGTGGAACAGCAGTGACGGAAGTTCCTCTGACCGAACGGAGATCCAGTCCGCAACGGGCAAGTCTTCGCGCCACAGGCCAATAGGATCCAGCAGCACGACCCGGGAGGCGAGGTTGGGAAAAGCCGCCGCGAGTTCTGCCGCGAGCATGCCGCCGAATGATTGGCCAATCAGTATGGGCTTAACGAGCCCCAAGGTGCGGACGACCTCCTCGTACACGAGTATGACGTCGCCAAGCGAGTTGACCGAGTGAATCGCATAGGGATCGCCAGCGCTCGTTCCAGGAAACTCGGGAGCGTAGACCGTGAAGTGTTCAGACAGCCAGGACAGAAATGGATCCCAGCCAAGTCCGGCCGACGGATGCAGGTAGACGACGGGTTGTCCTGTACCGGCGACCTTTACGCGCATGTTGATACGACCACCCCACACTCGCAGCGTGCGTTCGGTGATGTCCGGACTCGCGGCCCGGGTTGGCATATTCATGGAACAGTCTCCTTTTGACATGTGAGCACTAAGGCAAACTCGTGACCTCAACGGCCTGGTTTCTGCGTTTCGGAGCCACTGACGGTTGCGCGAGTGCCATTTGTAACCGGGCCTGGACGCCCGCCGAGCTTGGCCGGCCACCAGTGGTGTTCGTGATCCGAGTCTTTCCAGATGTCGCGCAAGTAAGGCGCGACTTCCTTTGCGAACAGTTCGACGTTCTTGATGGCGAGGTGCCGAGGGAGGGATCCGAATGTCAACATGGCATGGAGATTCCCGATACCGTACAGCTTGATGTACTCGGCCAATTGTTCGCGGACAGTCGCCGGGCTACCGGCGATCACGCAACCAGCATTGACGAGGTCACGATAGGAGGCATCGCGCAACTTTTCGACCATCCCAAAGTCACCCGGGTCCTTGATCAGTGCTTCGACACCCTTGATATCGATGCCTCCCGGCAACCCCAGCTTTTCGATCGGAATGGCTCCCAGGCCTTTTCGGAATCCGTACTCCAGATGCCGCGCGTAGTCGATCTCTGCTTGCGCGTCAGTTTCTGCTACCGCGATGGTCTGCACGAATCCCATGCGGAAGGGATTGCGCGCTACACCGAGTTGGTCGGCGGTTTCCCAGAAGCGGTCAAAGATTCGCTTGCCGGTCAGTTTCGCGCCAAACCAGCTCAGGTAATTGAACGCCATATTGCGCTCCAGGCACATCTGCATGGTTCGCGGATTGCCGGTGCCCGTGATATAGACCGGGATATTTTCCTGCAAGGGCCGCGGCCAAATGTTGACTGTCGGATGCTGGCTGAATCGTCCGTTGAACGGGAACGGTTCTTTATCCCTCCAGGTCCGCAGAATCAGTTCGAGCCCTTCGTCGAAGCGAGGCCGAATGTCGATTGGTGCGATGCCATTGTTGATCGCCGCATCGTAAGACAAGCCGATCGGAAAACCTGCCACAAGCCGACCGCCGCTCATCACATCGATCATCGCGTATTCCTCGGCGACGCGAAGCGGTTCGCGGGCCTTACCGAGCGACCGACCCATCGGAATGATCGCGACCGGAATGTTCTCCGACTCGGTCATATAAGCCAGCGCACTGGCAATGAGGTCCGGATTTGGGATCATGTCGTATGCCGACTGGCTGTGCTCCGTTACAGCGAGTCCATCAAATCCGGCTCGAGCGGCAACCATCAGCACATCGAGGAAGTCTCGAACGTCCGCATAAATTCCATCCTGATTGGTAAGAGAGTACGGGGTGTCGCACACCGACTCGTATTGGTGTTCGAAGTCCGCAGGCAACCCCCGATACGCCGCTTGCGCAAATAGACTGATCTTCATCTCTGCTCCTGTGATTGTCTTAACTGTTTAGTTGTGCTTATGCCGTCCAGCCGAGATCGGCCCCGTGGCGTGCCCGACTGACGATGGGCTGGCGCCAGTCGATCATCCTGATGACTTACGGGTGGTCAATTGAGCAAGGGAAGACCCACGCTCATAAACCGCCCGTCACTGAATGCCAGTGGGTCTCCGTCGCGCAAGATGCTCGATGTGACCTCGCCGACGACCAGGACGTGGTCTCCCCCGTCATACTGCCGCCATGGCTTACACTGGAAAATAGCAATTGCATTTGCAAGAGCCGGTGTCGTGTTGGCCGCACCGTCGTCGTTCCAGACTAGCTCGATGCCCTCCTTGCTCCGACCTGCGAAGTGCGAAGCGACATCGACTTGATCGGATCGGAGAACATTGATGGCGAAAGGCTGCGCATCAATAGCTGCGCACGTACGGGACGACCGAGCAACCGAGATCAGCACAAGTGCTGGATCAAGGGATACCGAGGTAAACGAATTCATTGTCGCGCCGCGCGGACCTTCCGCTGTGCGGTAAGTGACCACGGTTACGCCTGTCAGAAAGCGTCCGAAGCATCTGCGCAGATTTTGCGCATGCGTCTGAGTATTCATGTCCCTTCCCTGTCAAATTCCGCCGATTAAGGCAGTCATGCACACTGGAGCGAGCGACAATGCGTAACGAGCACTGCGATCACTACCTGTCCGAGAAAGGGCGATCGAGGTGAGAGGCACCTCCAATTGGCGTCTCATGGTCATGTCTGTGTCTCCATGTGTTCCTTGCGCCACATCCAAGCTTCGGGAAGCGGCGCTTCTGATGCGTCAATGTAGTAATCGATGGACGTTCACACACCTGCATAAAGGAAGGTGAGATGCAGTGTTCGAGCTGACTGGGACATGCGTCGCTGACGCAGCGCCCGCCCGTCAAGGGTGACGGCCACTACTAGGTGTTTTCCCGCGGCCGCCCGGCCACCCCGATTTTGGCTTCCGGGCGACGAGCATCCAAGGAAGGCGAACGCGACAAACCTATCTTTCGATAGGAACCTGGATGCTGACACGCGTGTATGCTTTTGTGAGGAGACGAGAAACCAAATGACCGGAAGCTGGCTTGTGAGCGGCTATACGGCTAGAGGAGGAAGACGAAGATGCTACCCGTGGTCGCGACCCGGTTACGCCCGCCGACAAGAGCAGGTGCCGCGGTACCGCGAGAGGTACTGCCGACGGCGCTGGAACACTTGCGTTCACGCCGACTGCTTCTTGTGCGCGCGCCTGCCGGCTATGGCAAGAGCCTGTTGATGGCACAGCTCTATGCCGCGCTGCGGGCTGGCGGGGAAGCGCCCGTAGGGTGGATCAGTGTGGGGGAGATTGGCGCATCCCTTGCCGAAGTCGCGATGCATTGTGCAGCGGCTCTTTCCCAGATCGTGCCTGGCCTCGACAGCGCCATGCAGACCCTGTTCGAAGCACAGCGCAATGTGTCGCCGGAAACGATCGGCGCGATGTTATGCAACGAACTGGAGAGCGCCGACGGTGATGGTTTCCTCTTTGTCGACGACCTTCATGCCATTGCCGGCACGCCCGGTGAACGCCTGTATGAATGCTTGCTGCGCGATGCGCCGGAACGGATGCACTTTGCCATAGCAAGTCGAACGGAACCTGGCTTCAGCGTCGCACGGTTACGCGCCCGCGGCGAACTCGGCGAAATCGACTCGACAACGCTCAGGTTCTCGGTACAAGAAGCGCATCAATTCTTCAAGAGCAGCAACGCAAGTCCGCCAAGCGACAGGCTGGTCGAGCTCGCGTGCAAAAAGACCGAAGGCTGGGCAGCAGGACTCCAGTTGGTCTCGCTATCTGTCGGCAACGGCAATAACTGGGACGAGCGACTTCACGGCCTTTCCGGTAGCAATCGTTCGGTCGGCTCGTTTCTCGCCGACGACGTCTTCTCGGCGCAGAGTGAAGAAGTCCAACGCTTTCTGCTCGAGTCGTCGGTTCTCCGGCAGTTCTGCTATCCGTTGTGTGATGAGGTAGGCCAACGCAACGATAGCCGGGCGATCATCAAGCAACTCCAGCGACAGGGTCTGTTTATATTTTCGCTCGACGAAGAAGAAAATTGGTATCGATATCACCATCTCTTCTCGCAATTCCTGAAGAAACGATTAAGCGAAATCAGTCAAACTCAGTTATATACCCTGCACCGGCGTGCAGCCCACTGGTTCTGCAGCAATGGAATGCTGGACGATGCCATGTTCCATGCCATCTCCTCGGGCGACTTCAGGTATGCCGCCAGCATTCTCGACGAAGCATGTAACGACCTTTTTTACCAGGGAAAGCTTCTGTCGCTCATGGCGTGGGTCAAGCAGATTCCGGAGTGCGTGCTCAACGAATACCCAACGATACAGCTCATTCGCGCCTGGAACCTGACGCTCGAATGGCGATTCGCCGAGGCCGGATGCGTTCTGAACTCGGTACTTAAGTGCATTCGCGAGTCGGTCGAGAAAGACTCGCTCGCGCCTGAAGCTGCCGCGCGGCTTTACCAAATTTACCAGCATCGAAAGATGATGCTTGCGCATTTTTCCGATGACATGCGCACGGTAGAGCGAATGTGCCCTGAGCTGCTCGTAGATTTCCCGGACGATGACCCATATCTTCGCGGCAGCGTTGAGTTGTGTCTTCTTTGCGCTCAGCGTGAGACGTACCACCTCGAGGCCGTCGATCGCCTCGAAATGGCGGCCCGCGGTTTTTTCGAGCAAGCCAACAGCCAGTTCGTTCTTGTCTGGCATGAGAGCATACTGGGACCCGCCCTATTTCAACGCGGCGATGTTGCGAAAGCTGCAAGTGGATATCGATCTGCGATTGACATTGCGCACGGCATCGCCGGGCATGCCAGCCCACTGGGCGCGATGCCCGCGGTCCTGCTTGCCGAGCTGTTGATGGAATGCGGCCAATACGATGTCGCGAGATCCCAATGGGACCAGTATCTGCCGCTTTGTGACGAACTGGGCCTCGTCGACCATCTTGTTGCCGCATATGTCGGACGCGCAAGACTGGCCTCAATATTCGAAGAAAACGAGATCGCCGAATCACTGTTGGCGCACGCCACGCGATTTGCCTCGGCAAAATCCTTCGACCGTCTTTTCTGGCATGTGACTGCAGAAAAAATCAGGCGGGCGGTACAAAGCAATGATGTCGCTAGCGCGCAGCGAATCGCCAATGAAGCAAAACTACCTCGCGATGCGACACCTCTCTACCCCTCTGATCAAACAACGACGAAAACCGAGGCGATGGCTATCGCGTGGATCAGGCTGGCTTTGGCGCGTGGCTTCGCAAAGGAGGCCGAGGCACTGGCAAAGCGGTGGATCACATTCGCGCTGCCCCGTTCCTGCCTGCGTACCGAGATTCGCATGCGCATTCTGGTTGCCGCGTCGAAGCTGGCCTCCGGTGATGCTCGTGGAGCGACGAGAGCATTGATCGACGCACTTGCGCATGCAGTGCCGCGGGGAATTGTCCTGCCGTTCCTCGAAGAAGGCCACGCGGTCAAGCAAACGCTCGCTACGATCTTTAGCGTCCCGGAAAATCTTCGGTCTGACGTCGAGTTTTCCGATGCACTTCTGCAGGCTTATGCCGCAGGACCGGAGAGTGTCTTGCAGCGTCCACGTGCAGCGGTAGCGCAGGCAGCGGCTCTACCAGCGAGAACTGAGGGGCGGCTGTCGCAACGGGAGATTAGTATTCTTGAATTCGTCTCGCAAGGTTTGCAAAACAAGGAGATCGCAGACCGGCTCGGCCTTTCCGAAGGGTCAGTTAAATGGTACATGCAGCAGATCTATGCAAAACTTGGCGTTAGACGGCGATTGAATGCGTATCAGAGGGCGAAAGCGTTAGGTTTAATCCGATAGTTCTCAGTGCCCCGCCCACAAAAACGCGGACAGGTTCCCGTGGAGAGTCGAATACGGGAGCTCGATCAGACCCGAGGACGCTGAACCTGAGACGGGGTGACTGCCACTTCGGATGACCGCGTCCCGGCCTTCGTCACCGGTCCCGCCAAGCGGATCTATCTCCAAGTATCCCAACCCCGCCAAAATGGCCGAGCTCAGTCGTTCGAAATCTCTGTAATCCGAGATGTGACCTGCCCCCGGTTTTAGTCCGGACTGCAGTTAGAGTCCAAGGTTAAAAACTGCTGCTTTGCATCGTGCGCCCGGGCGAACTGCGCAGGCGTCAGATAACCGAGCGAACTATGAGGCCGCTCGGTGTTGTACTCGATACGCCACTCCTCAATCAGCCGCTTGGCGTGGCGCATTGAGACGAACCAGTGCTCGTTCAGGCATTCATCTCGGAACCGCCCGTTGAAGGTAAGCGCCCGGTAAAGGCACCCAAGCCGGCGAGTGATGGCGATCAAGCGGTAGCTGGCGCCCAGCGATGCGGAAGTAACGACGCGATGTCGTCGGCGCGATGGGTCGGCAGTCGTGTGAGCACGTCTTTCAGGTAGACGTACGGATCATGACCGTTGAGTTGCGCCGACCGGATCAGGCTCATGATCGCGGCCGCGCGCTGCCCTGCGCGCAGTGAACCGGCGAACAGCCAGTTCGAGCGGCCCGTTGCCCATGGGCGAATCTGGTTTTCCAGCCAGTTGTTGTCGATGGGCACACGCCCGTCGTCGAGATAGCGCATGAGCGCTTCCCAGCGTTTCAGGCTGTAGTCGAGCGCCTTCGCAATCGCAGATCCTTCGGCAACCAGCTTGCGTTGGGTCACCATCCAGGCGTGCAATGCATCGGCAACGGGTCTGGATCGCTGCCGGCGGATGGCCTGCCGTCGGTCGGGCTTCAGTTCGGCGACATCGCGTTCGACGTCATAGAGCGCGCCGAAGTATTTCAGCGCCTGCTCGGCGATCTGGCTCTGGTGGTTAACGTGCAGCTCGTAGAACTTCCGGCGCGCGTGAGCGACACATCCAATTTCCGTGATGCCCAGTTCGAAGCTGGCCTTGTAGCCGCTGTAGTCGTCGCACATGAGTTTGCCGCACCAGGCCCCAAGGAACTTTCGGGCATGTTCGCCGGCGCGGCTGTCGGCGAAGTCGTAGACCACGGTCTTCAGATCGGCGAACGGCGTCGTGCTGTACGCCCATAGGTAAGCCCGATGCGTCTTGCCCTTGCCAGGTGCCAGCATCTGCACCGGCGTCTCGTCGGCGTGCAGCACGTCCTGCTGCAGGAGCGCTTCGCGCAGCGCATCGACCAGTGGCTGCAGCCGTACACCGCAGACGCCGACCCAGGCACCGAGCGTCGATTGCGGGATCGCCAGGCCGGCGCGAGCAAAGATGCGTTCCTGCCGGTACAGCGGCAAGTGGTCGCCGTATTTGGCAACCAGCACCTGCGCCAGCAGCCCGGTGGTCGGAATGCCCTTGTCGATGACGTGAGGCGAGACTGGCGCCTGGATCAGGGTTCCGCAGTGCCGGCAGGCCCACTTGCCCCGGATATGCCGCTCGACCGTGAACACGCCAGGCGCATAGTCCAGCTTCTCGCTGATGTCTTCGCCCACACGCTCCCGCTGGCAACCGCACGGGCACGTGGTGTCTTCCGGTTCGTGATGGACGTCCGTGCGCGGCAAGTTCGGCGGCAAGAGCGCGCGCTTCGGCTTCTGGCGCTCCTCAGCGGCGGGCGTGGCCGGCCGAAGCTGCTCGAGCTCGGCTTCGAGTGCCGCCAGGTCCGCATCGATCGCCTCGTCGAGCAGGCTCATCTGTTCGGCATCGAGCCGCTCGCTGCGCTTGCCGAATTGCAGGCGCTTGAGCACGGAGAGTTCGTGCGTCAGTTGGTCGATACGCGTTTGCCGATACTGCAGCTCCCGTTCCTTCTCGCAGGCTTCCCGCTCTTTCTCCGTGACCTGCACGATCAGTTGTGCGGCCAACGCACGCAGCTGTTCCGGGCTCAGGGAGTCGAGGTCGGTGGGCAGGTCCATGCTGGCCAGTCTGCCAGAGGCTGCGCCAGCGCGGAAGCGCAACTGTTTACGTCTCCGTGTGGCTCATATCACGGTAATCGCGTGATCGGGTGTCAGCGTCCGCCACGGCAAACCCGTGACCAGCGCACGCAGTTGTTCGGCGTTCAGCGGCAGCGAAACCGACTGTTCGCCATCGCTCCAGATGAAGCGGCCCTTGTTCAGCCGACGCGCGGCCAGCCAGATGCCCAATCCATCGTAGACCAGCACCTTCATGCGCGTGGAATGCCGATTGGCAAACAGATACGCGTGATGCGGCCGCACTGCGCCGAACACCTTCACCACCCGGGCAAGCAGCGTATCCGCACCGGCACGCATGTCGATCGGCTCGGTCGCGAGCCAGATCGCATCGATTCGAATCATCGCAGCCAGTCCCGCAGCCACGCCGCGCACTCGCCGGCCGCCGACAGCGGCCAATGCACCGTGAGCGTCGCGGCGCCCCGACGAACCTCGATCCGAATCTCTGACTCGCCCGTCGGCGCACACGCCGCTCCCAACTGGAGTGGCATGAATGCCGCCTGCGGCACGTCGAGCCCTTCAACGGCTGGCGGCTCGAGCATCCGTTGCTTCTGCTGAGCGACAACCCAGCGGCGCACAAGGTTGGCGTTCAGGCGATAGTGCAACGCGACCGCCGCGATCGATACATTCGGTTGCATCGCCGCGCGCACGACCTTCTCCTTGAACTCGCGGCTATGCCGGCGCCGGTGCGTCGGCTCGATCTGCTCCAGTTCCCCAGCTTCGTTTCCGTCCATGGTGTACACGTGTCCACTTAAAAATTAAGTGGACACGATCCTCCCGGTCGGGAAGCGGACAGACAAGATGACTTCACCGGGGGCTTACCGTTGAAGCTCTCGATATAGGCATTTTCCACCGGCTTGCCAGGCCGAATGAACGACAGCGTGACACCGGCTTCGTAGGTCCATGCATCCAGCACCTTACCAGCGAACTCCGGCCCGTTGTCGACCGTGATGGATGCGGGTAAGCCTCGCATCTCCTTGAGCCGCTCGAGCACTTGCTGCACTCGTAAGCCCGGCAGCGAAGTATCAACCTCGATGGCCAGGCACTCGCGCGTGTAGTCGTCGACCACGTTCAGGCATCGAAACCGCCGACCATAGGCCAGCCCGTCAGAAACGAAGTCCATCGACCAGCTCTGATTCGGGCCTGTTGGTAACGGCAGCGGCGTGCGCTCGACGGCCGCAATACGCTTGCGTCGCCGCTTGCGCACGCTCAGTCCCGCCTTGCTGTACAGGCGCCAGATGCGCTTGTGGTTGGCGAAGCAGCCCTCCCGCTGCAACAGCACGTGAATCCGGCGATAGCCGTAGCGGCGCTTCTGCGCGGCGATGGCCATCATCCGGCCAGTCAGCGCTTCGTCGTCAACTCGGCGGCGTGATTCGTAGTGGAACAGCGAGCGCGAAATCCCTACCAGCCCGCAGGCCCGGGTAACACCCATGGCGCGTTCGGTCATCAATATCCGGACCGCTTCGCGCTTGGCCTGCGGGCTTGCTACTTTCGAGCCAGCAGGTCCTTCAGCGCGGCGTTGTCGAGCATTGATTCGGCCAACAGGCGCTTGAGCTTGTTGTTCTCCTGCTCCAGTTCCTTCAGGCGCTGCGCTTCGGAGACCGTCATCCCGCCGAACTTCGCTTTCCAGTTGTAGTAGGTCGCTTCCGAGATGCCGTACTTGCGGCACAGCTCCGCCGGCTTCAGGCCAGCCTCAGCTTCCTTCAAGATGCTGATGATTTGTTCTTCGGTGAATCGCTTTTTCATTGCCGTTCCTCTCTGGAACGGACTCTACACCGTCACCGTACTAAACGCGGGGAGCAGGTCAGATGCACTCAAGACAGTAGGTTATCGGGTCAGCGGACATGGTGAAATGAAGTTAGAAGGACTGCCTCGCCAGGTTTTATGTGTACGCGGATAATCTTTCGTTCCCAGATTAGCGAGCACTCTCACATCTGCGTGCCAGGTTCGATAGAGGTCGGGCGCTCGACTCGGAAATCGAGAACGGTGCGTCACCAAGCGATCGAATTACAGAGCCGGCCTCCCCAAGCAACATAAACGTGTGGTCTGCACCCTGCAATAAATAGTACGTCGAGTCGGATTTCGACGACTCCGTTGAGTTGCTTAGGATCACTGCTCGATAATACGAAAGCATCGTGCGACCTTCACACGCCCAGGCTTGCAGCTCCTGCGCAGCACGAGCCTGATCGCCGTACTGATATGGCACGCGACCAGTGACTGCCAGATAGATTTTCGCGAAATTTTCGCGCCCCAAGCGACGCGGTTCGTCCAGAAATGCGCTGACGAAGAACGTGTAGCCAAAAAGAGCCGCCTCAGCGGCCACGACAGCAAGCAGCATCACGAATGTCACACGCCGCATCGCGCGTCGTGGGCGAACGACGTGTTCTCGTTCGGCAGTACGGCCGTGCCGCGCTCCGAGCACCTTCCACCGCCACCACACTTCGGATGCTCGTCGCGCTTGCGGCTGGAGACCTCGCGTCGCGGTATAAGCCGCGACCGCGTAGCGCTGCCTCAAACCAATCTGATCGATACCGCTGCGGTACACGCGTCGAGCCCGCCGGCACCACCGCTTGAGCGGCAGGAATGGCCATCGCGCCATCATCCATTCAGGCACCGTCGCCATGACCCACATAATCAAAAACGGCGCCACTGCCGACAGCACAGGCATCATCCAGACACGCGCCACGGTCGCGCCTCCAAGCATGACGTCGGATAGATCACGTCGAAACATCAGGCCCGGTACGCCGGCCGCCTCCTCCCAGCCGTTCAGGTAGGAACGGCCGACCACATAGGCGAGGCCTGTGACCACGGTCAGCGCGAGGGCGCATGCCTCAAACACATGCGCCGCTACATAGCGTCCGACTCGCTGCCCGATCGATCGCTTCGAATCAAGCACACGGGGCGCGTCCGGAGATTCAACGCTTTCGATATTCGGTAATGAAGCGTTCATCATCACGCCCCCCGCTTATCATCGAGCCGAGCCCGCGCTGTCGCAATCGATTGGTGCAGCTTCGCCTGCAGCGTCTCGCGTGGCGGCAGCACGGTGAGATACTCGGCGACGTGAATGCCGCTTTTGCCAAGCTCAAGCAATTCGATCTGCTCTTGCTTTTTTCCCGCACACAGGATGATGCCGATCGGCGGCGCTTCCTCCGGCTCCTGCTCATGCTTCGCGAGCCAGCGCAAGTACAGCTCCATCTGACTCTTGTACTCGGCCTTGAAGGATCCGAGCTTTAGTTCGATGGCAACAAGACGTTTGAGCTTGCGGTTGTAGAACAGCAGATCAAGATAGAAGTCGTCATCGTCGATTGGCAACCGCTTTTGGCGAGCAACGAACGTGAAGCCTGCGCCGAGCTCCAGTAGGAACTGTTCCATCTCGCGCAGAATCGCATCTTCGAGATCGCGCTCGAGGTAGTGATCGTTGAGGCCGAGAAAGTCGAGGACGTATGGATCTTTCAGCACGAGATCGGGCGTCATCTGCTGCGCGTCACGCAGGTGCGCCACTTCGCGCCGGATCACTTCGTCGGGTTGGCGCGATAGTGCGCTGCGCTCGAACAGCATCGACTGCATCCGCTCCTGCAACTGCCGCGACGACCAGCGCTCCAGGCGACAGAGTTCAATGTAGAAGTCGCGCTTGAGCGGGTCTTCGACGTACATCAACATCTTCAGATGGGTCCAGCTCAACTCTCTCCGCAGTGCGGAGAGAATTGACTCGTCCGAAAACACCTCGGCCGCGCGGATGCAGTGGCGCAATTGCTGCTCGCTCCAACCCCGGCCGTATTCGGCTCTCAGTTGCCGGGCGAGCGCGGGGAGGATCTGTTGTCCATAGCCCGCACGCTCCCCGCCCAGCACATCATCCCGAATGCGACAACCAACCTGCCAATAAAGTAGGGTCAGTTCAGCATTGACGGCCGCCGCCGCTCGGGCGCGCGCCGAATCAATCATGCGGCGGACGTCGGTCAATAGGGATGCGGGGACGAGTTCGGTCATCTTGTCAGGAATGGAGGGCTCGGCGGGCCGGCGCGCGCCAATAGGGGCCACGTTACCGGAATCTCAGCCACGGCGGAACCCTGCTGGGCGCTCCCCCAATTCTCTCCGCACCGCGGAGAGAATTCAGCCGCCGGCCCGCCGAGGCCCAGCCCTGTCACCACGCTAAATGTGGGCGCTCGCAATTGAGCTTCGACACCGCCAGAGACAAAGCCGCCCTTCCAGTCGCCCCGCCCGGATCGAAGAACCTCCAGGCCCGCGTGCGACGCAATGCCCAATGAACCCACCCACCGGCACGTCGTCGCCCGCGCCAGAAATCCAAGGGCGCCGGAACGGTGATGGCACCGCTTTTCGATCGCCGCGGTGGGAGCGCTCAATTCCCTAGGGCGAGTGCCGCGCCGCCTGCACAACTAAAGTTGCAACCACCATTGTGCGTTGCAGCAATTCACGAAACCCCCGTCGCATAAGGCCGAGAGGCTCCATCTCGCTTCAACTAAAGTTGTGTCTATTCCATCTGCCCCCGTCAACTAAAGTTGTAGCGCAATGCGCGATTTCAACTAATCTTGTGCCGTAATGGTCGACGCGATGGCGGAGGCTCGGGATGACACGGCGCGCTCGGTTGCGGACAAGCGATGCGGCGAAGAACGGCGACACCGAGCCGCTCGCCGAGGTCGATCTTGAGCACTGGCCAGCCATCGATCCGCTGGCGCTGCCCGCTGAGCGTGGCGCCCTGTATCTGCGACGCGAACGTGCGATCCGGCTTTACCTCGAGGGCGCAACCGACGTCCAGATCAAAGCGGCCTGCGGGATGGGACGCAGTCAGGCCTATCGACTGCTGACCGAGCGCTGCCTCAAGCCGCATCCCGACGGGCGGATTCAAGGCTGGCGCGGCCTGTTGCCACATGCCCGCGTGAAAGCCTACGAACGAACGGCGCCGCTTGCGCTCAACGCATGGAGCGGCGGAGCCGTCGGCGCCCTGCAATGGGTGTTCGAGTCGCCCGCGGGGCGCGGATTCGAAGATAAGCTGCGCGAACGCATCCTCGGCAAACGTGCCGAGCTCGAAGCCTCGCGTCGACCGCGCATGGCCGTGTTTCGCTGGTTTCTCGCCGAGTTGCGCGAACGCGGCTTCGAGCGCCGCGGCGAATGGCCGTTCACCGTCGAGAAGCGCGGCTACGTGACGCTGGCCCGCTACATCGATCGCATCCTCGCCGAGCATCCGGCGCGAGCCCGCGAACTCGTCGGCGGGCTCGAAGCCGTGCGCAAGGCGCGCGCCGGCGACGGCACGCGTCGCCCGCCGCTTGCCCCATTCGAGCGCGTCGAATGCGATGCGCACAAGCTCGATGCACGCATGGTCGTGCTGGTGCCGTCGCCACACGGCGGCACCGAGCCGCGCATGATCCATCGTCTGTGGGTCGTCGTGCTGGTCGAGGTCGCTTCGCGCGCGGTACTGGGCTATCACCTCAGTCTGCGGCGCGAGTGCGCCGCGGAAGACGTACTGCGCGCGGTGCGCTGCGCCCTGATGCCGTGGATGCCGCGCGACCTGCAGTTCAGCGACGCCGCGTACGTACCGGGCGCCGGCCTGCCGTCCTATCGTTTCCCGCAGCTCGTGGGCGCGTGCTGGAACGAATTCAGCGTTGACGGCGCGCTGGCCAACATCTGCGGACGCGTCGAAAACGTGCTGCGCGACGTGGTCGACGCCAGGATCGTCAAGCCGCAGGCTCCGGGGAGCTACAGCAGCCGGCGCAGCAAGGACGACCGACCGTTCGTCGAGTCGTTTTTCGGGCGCTTGGCCGCCGGCGGTTTCCACCGACTGGCGACCACAACGGGCAGTTCGCCTGCCGACAAGCGTGGTGCCGCCCCCAACGCCGCAGCTATGGCGACGCATTTCCAGGTCGAGTACGCGCAGGAGTTGCTCGACACGCTGATCGCCAACTACAACGCCACGCCGCACTCGGGACTGGGCTATCGCAGCCCGCTCGAGCAGTTGGAGTGGCTGTTGGCCGTCGACACGTGGACGCCCCGTCTGGCCGAGCCTGCCGCGGTACGCCGCCTGGTCGGTACGCGCAAGCTGTGCACGTTGCTGGAAGGGATCAAGACCGGACGCCGTCCGCATTTCCATTTTGCCAATGCGCGCTACTCCGCCGAGTGGCTGTGCCTGCGCACGGACCTGCTCGGACAGGCTTTCTGGCTGCAGCTCGACAACGAAGACGACGCGCGCTTTGCGACGGTGTCGACCCAGCAGGGCCTGTTTCTCGGTGCGGTGCGCGCCGCACCGCCGTGGCACCTGACGCCGCACTCGCTATACGTGCGCGCGGCGATCCGCGCGCTCGAAAAGCGCCGACTCCTGCATCTGGCGACCCACGGCGATGCGGTCGAAGCGCCGATCCGCTACGCGGAGGCCTCGCCCGACGGCAAGTTACCGGCTCACCCCGCCTATCTCGAAGCGCGGCGCATCCTGCAGCAGCAGGCGGAGCGATCGGCCGGGCAGTCGATGGTGAGCCTGGTCAAGCAACACGGAGCGCCGGTCGCGAACGCGGAGGCGCCGCCGACGGCGCCCGCGCGCAGCGGTACGCCGTTGCCACCGATGCGCCGGGCCCAGCAATGGTAACGCCCCCTGGAACCGCAGACCCGCTCGTGGCAGCCCACGTGCCTCGCGATCATCCAGTCGTCACGCGCGACTATTCGCTATTTGCGATCGCGATTCACGACATGGCCGAGCGGATCGGCAGTTGGCTGGACGATCAGATAGACGGCGCGACCATTTTCGGACCGTCCCGCTTTGGCAAGTCGAGCGCTGTCGATCACTGGCTGCAGCGCCTGCTGTCCGAACGCCACGGCGGGTTCGTGCCATTGGTGATCTGGAGCCACACGGATTCCGGCAGCAGCCAGGCAGTGGCCAGCTTTTACGCGCACCTGCTCGATGCGAGCGGTCACCGGCTCGCTCAGGCGCGGCGCAGCCCGCTGGAACGGCAAACGATGCTTGTCGAGCGCTGGATCGAACTCGCCGCGCAGGGTGGCGGACGCTTCTTGGTGCTGGTGATCGACGAAGCGCAGGGCATGAGCCAGCGCGAGTGGCTGTGGCTGGTCGAATTGCACAGCTTGCTTGAGAAGCAACGCATTCGGCTGTGCGTGTTTTCGATCGCGTCGCTGCAGTTCTTCGACGAGCCGTTCGGCCTTGCGCTCGCAGGGAGCGCTCACGTCGCGGCGCGCTTCATGTTGGCCGCCGAGCCGTTTCACGGTGTGCGAACGACCGACGAGCTCGCCTACGTGATGCGAGGGTATGACGACGGCAGCGAATGGCCACCCGGTTCGGGGCGGTCATTTACGGCGGGCTTGGCGCCACGCCCATGGACCGGTGGGTTCCGAATGGAGCACCAGGCCGACGCGCTGATGCAGGCGATGCTCGACAAGCTGCCGCCGCGCTATGCGGGGCCGATCGACTTCCCGATGAAAACCGTCGCCCAGTCGTGCCGACACGTGCTGCTGCGCATCGCAAGCGGCGCCGACGTCAACGTGGTGACGTCGGCGGACGCATGGCGGGCGGCCGTCGACGACTGCGGACACCGGGCGTTGATGGCGCTTGTATCCGCGACGGCGGCGCTTCGGAGGGCGCTTGCGCGCGAGGAAAGCTCCCATGCCTGAAGCTGGTCTGGCTCGATCGCCGCCGTCGGCACGGCGGACAGCTGCCGATGCGGTCGGTTGCATTTCTTTACGCGTGAAACGTGCCGTCGGCCGAGTTGACCGGGGCGTTCGAGCCGGTTGTGGCCTGGCTGGAGACCATGTCGGCACTGATCCGGCCGGCGCGGCTGGACGACGCGCTGCTGCGCCGCGTGCCCGACAGCATTCGCTGGCTGGTGAGCACCGCGTGCACGCTCGGCGTCGCCTATCCTCCGTGTCTGCGACCGGTGGCGCCCACCGCTCCGGTCGTGCTGGTTCGGCAGGGCCCCGGCACCCGCTCGGACCGGGCGCCGCCGCAACAGCCCCCGCAATCGCCGCTGCAAGACCGCTCGTTGTACTGGCTGGCCTCGCCGACCACCATCGTGTACCGGGCGCTCGCGCGTCACGTGCGTCGGCATCTGGCCCGCGACGGCAATCGCTGGGTTGCCCGTTTCGTCGCCGCTGGCGATCCACTCGTGATCGGTGACCACCTGCGCGCCAGCGACCGTGCACGACGGGCGTTCGCCGACATGCTCTGGGCTCACACGATTGAGACCGAGGTCGAGCGCCGTCGCTGGCCGGACCGGCCCCCGCCGGTCGGTGAGGTCGCGCGCTTCACGGCGCGCGTGGTGGCAGGCAGTCAGGTGCTCGGTGCCCGAGGCATGGCAGCCTCTGCGCGAGACTGGCTGGAGGCCCATGCGGCGCGCGTCAATCTGGCCGGGGTCTGGCACGCGGCCGACGCCCAGGCAACGGCGGGCGCTTGTTCGGGCGTCGCGACGTGGGATGCGATGACGCTCGACGCAACCGGCTGCGAGCGGGTCTGGCTGGCGCGCGCCACGCCGGATGGTTTGCACTTCGCTGCGCCGTGGACGATGGGCTGGTCGGCGATCGCGCGCCTCGACAAGGCGGCCCGTCGGGCGCGGGACGCGGCGCGCGGACAGGCCCGTCTAGCGGCAATGTGGGCAGCTTGTCGCGGCGCCTGCTTGACCTGGTCGGAGGAAGCAGGTTGGCACGTGATCGACGCGATCGTGCCGGTGGACAGCGACGTGCGGCGGCGGCGCCTGCTCGGCGTAAAGGAGGGGCGGCCGTGGTGCTGGCTTTACCGTGCCGCCGATGGCCGCATCGTCGCGCGCTGGGATCAGGCGCGCCTGCAGGTACTGGACGCAACGCCCGACGCCGCCCTCGCGGCGCTACGGCGGTGCGCCCGCGATTACCGACGAATCTGCCAGGTCGAACTCCCTATTGCCCGACCGATCCCGCTGGTGGTGCCTGAACCGATGGATGCCCGCTTGACGGCGGACTACCTTAATTTCGTGGCGGTCATCCGTTACCAGACGGGATTTTGGCGAGACGCCGCGGTTTTGGCGGACGCTGCCCGTTTCCACCAGCACACCCAGGCCGCGCGCGGCGGGCTGCCCGGCAATTCGCCGTGGGTCAAATGGGGACGCCGGCGCGGAGGTTGGAATCGCATGAGCCGGTAAAAAAATTATCTTGCCGGCTTCATGATGGACTGCCGGAATGAAGGAACTGGCGCACTCATTTTTCTAGTTGCCGCACCGATCGCGCGTCATCCACAACCGTCTGAAACGCCCTACTTTGGCCTGGCCAGTCGCCCCGCCAGATCGCTCTAACCGAAAACATGCACGGAAATCACGATCTCCCCAAGTACCGCAGGCCATCCATGATCGCGATCACGACACGTGCACGATCGGCCGACGAGGCTGCTACTCCAGTGCCGCGAGACTTGCTTCCTCGATCAAGGAAGCGCGCAATCATGTCGCGTCGTTCAACACACATGGCCTCCACATGCTC
Organism: Burkholderia sp. SRS-46; assembly: GCF_004343775.1. Lineage (GTDB taxonomy): Bacteria > Pseudomonadota > Gammaproteobacteria > Burkholderiales > Burkholderiaceae > Burkholderia. The sequence goes on from NZ_PTXL01000009.1 coordinate 139,985, forward strand.
GCGCAAGTCCGCATCGCGCTCTGCCTGCAAGCGGGCCTCGGCCCAGACGACGTAATCGACACTGCTCGAATAGCAGCGCGCATACAGCAAAGCGAACTGGTGTTGAACGGGTTCGGACGATACCGCGGCATCCTGCAGTAACGTCTCGATATTTTCTTGAATGTCGCGATGCTTGACGCGAAGAAGTTCGACGAAAAGCTCGCGCTTGCTCCCGAAGTTCGAGTAGAACGCGCCGCGCGTGTACCCGGCGCGCGCAACGATGTCCTCGACGCTCGATGCCGCCAGCCCCTGCTCCGCGATGCACAGCGCGGCAGCGTCGAGCAGGACCCGACGGGTGTATTCGCGGCTTTCCGCACGTGTCATCCGCGTGGGTCGCATATTCCAGAGCACGCCTCGCACAAAGAACAGGGAGCACAACGTCACGCCCCGCCAACGCGTCGGTACGTACGGCCGTTATCGACTGGCGACGGCTTCGGACGCCGACCCTTGCCATCCTCCGCCGAGCGCCTTGAACGCAGCCACCGACGCCCGAGCCGCTTCGGTTTTCGCCTGCACGCGCTCGTCCGATGCGCGCAGCAGGCTTTCATCGGCCTGCAACACTTCGACCAGGCTGACGACACCTTTCTGGTACGCCGCGAACGACGCGGCCCTCGCGCGGCCGAGCGAATCGACGCCGTCTGCGAGAACGGCCGCCTGTTCGTCGCGTTTGACAAGTGCCGAGAACGCGTTCTCGACGTCCTCGGTGGCGTGCAGCGCCGCGAGCCGATACGCAGCCAGCATTTCGGCATCCTGTCCTTTGGCTTGCGCGATCTGCGCATTGATTCGGCCGAAGTCGAACAAACGCCAGCGCAGGCCGAGCACGCCGGAAGCCTGGTTCGCGCCGCCGGCAAACAGGTTGCCCGCGCCCATCGTCGTCGCGCTACCGATCAACCCGCTCAGCGAGAACTTCGGGTAATACTCGGCAATGGCCACGCCGATGCGCGCGTTCGACGCAGCAAGGCGCCGCTCGGCGACGATCAGGTCCGGCCGCCGCCTGAGGAGTTCGCCAGGCGTTCCCGTCGCCGCGATCCGCGGTGCAACCGGCACGTCACCGCCGTCGAGCAATTCCGCTCGATACGTACCGGGTTGCGAGCCGAGCATCACGTCGAGCGCATTCATCGCCGTGTCCAGCGCCGCTTCGAGTACCGGCACCGTTGCACGAACCTGAGCGAGCGCACCTTCGGCCTGCCTGACCTGAAGCTCCGCCGCGAGCCCCTTTCCATACAGCAGATTGATGGTCGACAACAGATCCTGTTCGGTCTGCACCTGATGCCGCGCGACCTTCAGCCGGCCCTGCAACCCGCGAATCGTGATGTAGATGTCCGCCGTCTGCGCGGCCACGGCAAGGCGCGAGGCGACCGCCGCCGCTTCGGAGGCCTGATAGTCGGCAAGCGCGGCTTCCCGCCCTCGGCGCAACCCGCCGAACACGTCCAGTTCCCAGCTCGCGTTGAAATCGGCCTCGTAGTCGTTGCCGTGACGGTCGAAACCGGGCGCCGAATTCAGCACGCGCCCCATCGGCGTTTCGACCGACTGGTAGACACGCGCGGCTTGACCGGTCACATTGCCCGAAGGCAACAGTGCTGCATTGGCCGCACCGAGCCCGGCACGCGCTTGCGTGACGCGTGCCGCGGCCTGCGCGAGATCGAGGTTCTGCGCGAGCGCGAGCGTGACGAACCGGGTCAACTGCGGATCGCCGAAGCCTGTCCACCAAGTCGCGAGCTCCGCCTCGGCCGCCGCGTGCCGCTGCTCCACGGCACTCTGGCCCTGGAAGCGCTGCGGCATGGCGATGTCCGGACGCACGTAGTCAGGACCGACGGCACATCCCGCCGACAGGAGCGCGGCAAGCACCGCGGCAACGATGGGTTTCGGTAGCATGACGGTTTTAGCAAAGATCAGATGGTGACTATAATACCAAATAGTCACTCGTTGTCCATCCCTGCCAGCCGCAACCCATGAAAGAAAACACCTCTTCCCCCGCTCCCGTGCGCGGCCCGGCCGATCACGATGTGCGGGACCAGATCGTGGCCGCCGCCACCGAGCACTTCAGCCGGTACGGCTATGAAAAGACGACCGTGTCCGACCTCGCGAAGTCCATCGGTTTCTCGAAGGCCTATATCTACAAGTTCTTCGAGTCGAAACAGGCGATCGGCGAGATGATCTGCGCGAACTGCCTGCACGAAATCGAAACCGACGTGCGCGCCGCCGTCGCCGAAGCGGAACTGCCCACCGAAAAGCTGCGGCGCATGTTCAAGGTCTTTACCGAAGCGAGCCTGCGGCTGTTCTTCCGCGACCGCAAGCTGTACGACATCGCCGCGTCGGCCGCCACCGGCAACTGGCAGTCGGTGCAGGCCTATGAGGCGCGCGTGCAGAAGCTGCTGCAGGAGGTGCTGCAGGCGGGCCGGCAAAGCGGCGAGTTCGAGCGCAAGACGCCGCTGGACGAAACCGCAACGGCGATCTACCTCGTGATGCGGCCGTACCTGAATCCGCTGCTGCTGCAGTACAACCTCGACACGACCGATGCCGCGCCCGCGCAGTTGTCGAGCCTGGTGCTCCGCAGCCTCGCCCCTTGAACCGACACCACTTGTGACCATTGACTATTATGGTCACTAGATACACAATGAAAGCCCCGATCACTTCGTCAGTGGGTCTTTCATGGTCCGGCGTCGCCTCGCTCTCCTCGCAGTCGCTTCGGCGCTGCCCTTCGCGCTAGCCGCCTGCAGCGGAAAAGCGCCTTCCGATCCGCGCACGGAGGCGCCGCTCGTGCGTACCGCCATCGTGCAGGCGGCCGCGCCAGCGTCCCGCTCGTTTACCGGAACCGTCGCTGCACGCGTGCAGAGCGACCTCGGCTTCCGGGTGTCCGGCAAGGTGCTGGAGCGGCTCGTCGATACCGGACAGACCGTCCGGCGCGGCCAGCCGCTGATGCGGATCGATCCCGTCGACCTGAAGCTCGCAGCGCGCGCACGCGACGAAGCAGTGGCCGCAGCACGGGCACGCGCGCGGCAGACCGCCGAGGACGAAGCGCGCTACCGCGACCTGCGCGGTACCGGCGCGATATCGGCATCGGCCTATGACCAGGTCAAGGCGGCGGCCGATGCCGCGAAGGCTCAGCTGAGCGCCGCCGAAGCCGACGCCGACGTCGCGCGCAATGCGACCGGCTATGCGGAACTCGTCGCGGACGGCGACGGCGTCGTGATGGAAACGCTTGCGGAGCCCGGCCAGGTCGTCAACGCCGGCCAGCCGGTCGTGCGACTCGCGCACGCCGGCAGCCGGGAAGCCGTGATCCAGTTGCCGGAAACGCTGCGCCCCGCGGTCGGCTCCATGGCGCAGGCCGAGCTGTTCGGCAAGCCGGGCTCGAGTGTCCCCGCGACGCTGCGCCAGCTCTCCGATACCGCGGATGCGCGAACGCGTACTTTCGAAGCGCGCTACGTGCTGCAAGGTACGCTGGCCGCCGCACCGCTGGGCGCGACCGTCACGATCCGCATACCGGATGATGCACGCGCGACGCCGCAAGCCGGCCTGCAGGTGCCGATCGGCGCGCTGCTGGATGGAGGTAAAGGGCCCGGCGTGTGGGTCGTCGCAGGCGATCCGGCCAAGGTGGGATGGCAGCCGGTCACGGTCGAACATCTGGATGACGACAGCGCGCGCGTGTCCGGCGCACTCAAGCAAGGCGACCGGGTCGTCGCGCTCGGTGCGCAGTTGCTGCATGACGGCGAAGCGGTTCGCGTGGCCGCGCAGGCCACCACGGTCGCGCGCGAAGGGGCACAGCCATGAGCGAGCGCCGCTTCAACCTGTCGGCGCTCGCGGTGCGCGAGCGTGCGATCACGCTGTTCCTGATCTGCCTGATTTCCCTCGCAGGGCTCATGTCGTTCTTCAAGCTGGGCCGCGCGGAAGACCCGGCATTCACCGTCAAGGTGATGACCATCGTCACCGCATGGCCAGGCGCGACCGCTCAGGAAATGCACGACCAGGTTGCCGAAAAGATCGAAAAGCGCATGCAGGAGCTGCGCTGGTACGACCGCACCGAAACCTACACGCGCCCCGGCCTCGCGTTCACGACGCTGACGTTGCTCGACAGCACGCCGCCATCCGAGGTGCAGGAGCAGTTCTATCAGGCGCGCAAGAAGATCGGCGACGTGGCGAACGATCTGCCGGCCGGCGTGATCGGCCCGATGGTCAACGACGAATACGCGGACGTCACGTTTGCGCTGTTCGCGCTGAAGGCCAAGGGCGAACCGCAGCGCCTGCTGGTGCGCGATGCGGAGATGCAGCGTCAGCGCCTGCTGCATGTGCCGGGCGTGAAGAAGGTCGACATCATCGGCGAACAGGCGGAGCGCATCTATGTGCAACTGTCGCACGACCGGCTCGCGACGCTCGGCGTGAGCCCGCAGGACGTGTTCGCCGCGCTCAACGGACAAAACGCGCTGACGCCAGCCGGCTCCGTCGAGACGCGCGGGCCGGAGATCTTCATTCGCGTGGACGGCGCATTCGACAAGCTGCAGAAGATTCGCGACACGCCGATCGTCGCACAGGGCCGCACACTGAAACTGTCAGACATCGCGACCGTCGAACACGGCTACGAAGACCCGTCGACGTTCATGATCCGCAACAACGGCGAACCCGCGCTGCTGCTCGGCGTCGTGATGCGCGACGGCTGGAACGGGCTCGACCTCGGCCGTGCGCTGGACCGGGAAGTCGGCGCGATCAACGCCGAGCTGCCGCTCGGCATGAGCCTGACCAAGGTCACCGACCAGTCCGTGAACATCAGCTCGGCCGTCGACGAGTTCATGGTCAAGTTCTTCGCCGCGCTGCTCGTCGTGATGCTGGTGAGCTTCGTCAGCATGGGCTGGCGCGTGGGCCTCGTCGTCGCCGCGGCCGTGCCGCTGACGCTGGCCGTGGTGTTCGTCGTGATGGCCGCCACCGGCAAGAACTTCGACCGCATCACGCTTGGCTCGCTGATCCTCGCGCTCGGGCTGCTGGTCGACGACGCGATCATCGCGATCGAAATGATGGTCGTGAAGATGGAGGAAGGCTACGACCGCGTGGCCGCGTCGGCGTACGCGTGGAGCCATACGGCCGCGCCGATGCTGGCCGGCACGCTGGTCACCGCGGTCGGCTTCATGCCGAACGGCTTCGCGCGCTCCACCGCGGGCGAATATACCAGCAACATGTTCTGGATCGTCGGGATCGCGCTGATCGCATCGTGGGTCGTTGCAGTGGCCTTCACGCCGTACCTCGGCGTGAAGATGCTGCCGATCCTCAAGAAATTCGAAGGCGGTCACGACGCGATCTACGACACGCCCCGCTACAACCGCTTCCGGCAATTGCTGACACGCGTGATCGCCCGCAAGTGGCTCGTCGCCGGTTCGGTCGTCGCGCTGTTCGTGCTCGCGATTCTCGGCATGGCGGTCGTCAAGAAACAGTTCTTCCCGATCTCCGATCGCCCCGAGGTGCTGATCGAGGTGCAGATGCCGTACGGCACGTCGATTTCGCAAACGAGCGCCGCCACGTCGAAGGTCGAGGCGTGGCTCGCGAAGCAGAAGGAAGCGAGGATCGTCACCGCGTACGTCGGCCAGGGCGCGCCGCGCTTTTATCTGGCGATGGGCCCGGAGCTGCCCGATCCGTCGTTCGCGAAGATCGTGATCCGCACCGACAGCCAGGACGAGCGCGACGCGTTGGAGGCGCGCCTGCGGCGGGCCATCGCCGACGGCCTTGCGCCCGAAGCGCGCGTGCGTGTGACGCAGCTCGTGTTCGGCCCGTATTCGCCGTTCCCGGTGGCCTACCGGATCACGGGCCCCGATCCGGACACGCTGCGCGGCATCGCGGCCGACGTCGAGCGCGTGATGAAAGTTAGCCCGATGATGCGCACGGTCAATGCCGACTGGGGCACGCGCGCGCCGACGCTGCATTTCACGTTGCAGCAGGATCGCCTGCAGGCAGTCGGGTTGACGTCCAGCGCGGTCGCGCAGCAGCTGCAGTTCCTGCTGACCGGGGTGCCCGTCACCGCGGTGCGCGAGGATATCCGGACCGTACAGGTGATCGCGCGGTCGGGCGGCGATGCGCGGCTCGACCCGGCGCGGCTCGACGACTTCACGCTCGCCGGCGCGAACGGGCAGCGCATCCCGCTGTCGCAGGTCGGCAAGGTCGACGTGCGGATGGAAGAGCCGATCATGCGCTGGCGCGATCGCGTGCCGACGCTCACGGTGCGTGGCGACATCGCCGACGGCTTGCAACCGCCGGACGTGTCGGCTGCGATCACGAAGCAGCTTCAGCCGATCATCGCCGCGCTGCCGAGCGGCTATCGAATCGAGGAAGCCGGCTCCATCGAGGAATCCGGCAAGGCCACGAAGGCGATGCTGCCGCTGTTCCCGATCATGCTGGCGGTCACGCTCGTCATCATCATCTTCCAGGTTCGCTCTATCTCCGCGATGGTGATGGTGTTCATGACGAGCCCGCTCGGCTTGATCGGCGTGGTGCCCACGCTGATCCTGTTCCGGCAGCCGTTCGGCATCAATGCGCTGGTCGGCCTCATCGCGCTGTCGGGGATCCTGATGCGCAACACGCTGATCCTGATCGGCCAGATTCACCAGAACGAACAGGCGGGACTGGATCCGTTCCACGCGGTCGTCGAAGCGACCGTGCAGCGGGCGCGCCCGGTGATCCTGACCGCCATGGCGGCCGTGCTCGCGTTCATTCCGCTCACGCATTCGGTGTTCTGGGGAACGCTCGCGTACACGCTGATCGGCGGCACGTTCGCCGGGACGATCCTCACGCTGATGTTCCTGCCGGCGATGTATGCGATCTGGTTCAGGATCCGGCCCGACCACTCCTCCGCGGCCCGCCACGGCCATGAACCGGCAACGCCCGGCGAGACCGCACTTCAGCCCGCGCTGCTGGACGCGCGCGATTGATTACTTCGCCCCATTCATCGTATCTAAGGAAACAGCCATGTCGAATTCCACCGTTGTCGTCGTGACCGGCGTGTCGTCGGGCATCGGGCGCGCCGCAGCAGAACGATTCGCCAAACGCGGGTGCCGTGTGTTCGGCACCGTGCGCAGCATCGCGCGAACGGCGCCGGTTGCCGGCGTCGAGCTGATCGAGATGGACGTGCGTGACGACGCGTCCGTTCGATCCGGAATCCAGACGATCATCGACCGCGCCGCGCGTATCGACGTGCTCGTGAACAATGCGGGCACGGGCCTGATCGGCGCGGTGGAGGAAACGTCGGTGGGCGAGGCAGCGGCCCTGTTCGACACCAACGTATTCAGCATCCTGCGTACGACCCATGCGGTGCTTCCGCACATGCGGGCGCAACGGCGCGGCCGGATCGTCAATGTCAGCTCGGTGCTCGGCTTCCTGCCGGCGCCGTACATGGGACTCTATTCGGCATCCAAACATGCGGTGGAGGGTTTGACCGAATCGCTCGATCACGAACTGCGCCAGTTCGGCATTCGCGCGACGTTGGTCGAGCCGTCGTTTACGCGGACCAACCTGGACGTCAATGCGCCGCAGGCAAGCGCGCCGATTGCCGATTACGACCGCGAGCGCACGCTTGCGTCGCGCGCCGTCGTCCACAGCGTGAAAACCGCGCCGCACCCCGAGGGCGTGGCCGCCACCGTCGTCGACGCGGCGCTCGGCGCATGGCGGATGCGGCATACACCTAACGGCGAGGCGTCGCTGCTGCGCAAGTTGCGGCGCTTCATGCCGGCCGGCCCGGTCGATGCGAGCCTCCGGAAAAAATTCCATCTCGCGTGACACGGTGGGCCGACGAAACATTCTTGAACGAGGTATCCGCTATGGAAATCGGCATCATCGGAACTGGCAATATCGGCGGGACACGCCGTGCGGGTCGCGAATTCGAAGGGTCCAGAGGGCGTGCAGCCCTTCGCAAATGAAATCGGCGCGCTCAACGTCCACGTGGAAGGCGCTGTTCGCGATGTCGACGCGATCATTCTCGCGATTCCGCTGCCGGCGATGGCGAAGCTGCCGCCGCGTCTGTTCGACGCGGTTCCTGCGCATGTGCCCATCATCGACACCAGCAACTATTACCCCGGCCTGCGCGATCCGCGCATCGCCGACATCGACGGCGGCATGCCCGAAAGCGTGTGGGTCTCGCAACGACTCGGTCGTCGCGTGATCAAGACGTTCAACAACATCCTCGCTTATTCGCTCGCCGAGCTCGGCACGCCGGAAGGAACGCCCGGACGTCTGGCGGTGGCGGTCGCCGGGGACGAAGGCGATGCCAAGCAAGTCGCGATGGCGCTCGTCGATGCGGTCGGCTTCGACCCTGTGGATGCCGGGTCACTGGCGGAATCGTGGCGGCAGCAGCCGTCGACGCCCGCCTATTGTTGCGACTGGGACGCACCGACGACGCGCGCCGCGCTTGCCGCGGCGATTCGTGGCGACGCCGCCGCCAAACGCGACCGGATGCCCGAGCAGTTCGCGAAGCTCGGCGCGGATCCGCGCCATGAGGATATTGTCAGGATGAATCGAACGGCGAATGCGGTCGACGGTTTCGATCCGCGCTAAGCCGTGCGAGCGAGTGTCGTGCAAACGCAGTACCCCGCCGTCGAAGCCCCTCGCTCGCTAATGGCGGCTTCCGAACCCAGAGAGGACATCAATCTGGCCGACCAAAGACGTCCCCGCTCCACCGAGCGGGGACGTCTCGACCGTTAATTTCTGTCAGCTTGCCGGATTGCGTGCCATGACAATCCAGGCCGCGCCGTTGATCAACACCGACCGTTCGCCGGGTAGGCCCGCGAAGGCGGCACGAACCGCGGCCGAGGCGCGGGCGCGGATGTCGTCCGGCTGATCAGCGAGCGCACGCGACAGCGGGCCGACCTCGAGCGTCATCGTCACCGCGTCGTCGATCGCAGCGTCCCGCGTCCTGCCCTCGCCGAACAGGACAGAAGCGTCGAAGGGCGCGATAGCGATATCGGTGAAGCCGGCCGCCGTCAGGATGCGTGCCACGCGCGCCCGGTCGCCGAACGAAAATGGGCCGGGCGCTTCGGGATCGGGCAGCGCGCTCGGCGGGACGATGCCCTTGAGCGCGCCCATTGGCAGGCGCACCCAATCGTTTTCGGCCGCGCCGCGCCAGCAGACGAAAGCGACCCGCCCGCCCGGCTTGAGCGCACGACGCATATGAGCGAACGCCGCCGTAGGATCGTCAAAGAACATCACCCCGAAGCGCGAGAACAGGATGTCGAACGCAGCCTCGGGCAGCTCGGCGCTGCTGGCGTCGGCCAACTGGAACAGGGCCGCCGTATCCTGTGGTGCAAGCGCGCACGCTCGGCGGATCAGCGGTTCGGATATGTCCACGCCCAGCACATGCCCCCGCGCGCCGACGCGGGCAGCCAGAGCCAGACTCGACGCGCCCGCGCCGCAACCGATGTCCAGCACGCGCTCACCCGTCGCGGGCGCGGCGGCTTCTATCGCGGCCTGGCCGAACACCGCCACCATAGCGTCGAGCCGGGCCTGGTTGGCGACCCAGCGCTCCCCGCCTTGACCATTCCAGTCGCCGACCTGATCGGCAATTTGCTCTGCCATGTCATCTCCTTGACTCGACGATCCGTCCTTCGCCGCGCCGATCTACGCCAACCTTTTGAAGGCGACGGCGCAACGGGAGAAGGGAATCTGTGCTCTCAAACCACCATTGACTGCTGGGCGAAGATACCCGCCATCGCGCCCTGCGATGATGCCTGGGTGACCGAAGGCAAGAAGGGCGTGGCGAGGTCGCCGGCGGCGTAGATTCCCGGCATGCTGGTTTGGCGGCGCTCGTCGATCGCGAGAACGATGCCGGTGGGCGTATCGACCGTGGCGAGGCCCAGTGATTCGTGCAGGCTTGCGGACGGCTTGTTGCGCGGTTGGGCGAACAGGACGTCGACCGCGACGTTGCGGCAGGTATCGAGATTGACGGTGGTGATATGGCCGTTCGCGTGAGCGATCTCGACGATCCGGCCATCGACGAGAGGTATGTTGCGGCGCGCCAGATCCGCCTGGATATCGGGCGCAATGTCATGACCATCGGCGAAGACAGTCAACTTGTCAGTCCAATCGCGAAACAGCTTGGCAGACTGGTACGACTGCGGGCCGGACCAAACGAGGCCCCAATGCTGGCCGGCGACTTCAAAGCCGTCGCAATAGGGGCAGGGCACGATGGACGTGCCCCAGCTTTCGGCAAAACCCGGAACATCAGGCATCTGGTCGGCGACGCCGTAGCTCAGGATCAGGCGGCGTGCCCTCAGGCTTTCGTGATCGTCAGTGACAACGCAGAAATCGTCGATGGCGCCAGACACGCTCTCGGCCCGGGCATTGACGAGGCTGATTGTCGGATAGCGCGACAGCTGCTGCCGCGCCTCGACCAGGATGTCCAGCGGCGGCTTGTGATCGTGGCCGAGCAGGCCATGCGAGTGGCCGGCAAAGCGGTTGCGCGGCCGGCCGGTATCGAGAACGGTGACTTTGCGGCGGGCACGGCCAAGCTGCAGGGCGGCGGCGAGGCCGGCAAAGCTGCCGCCGATGATAACGACGTCGTTCATGATGATGTGCTCCGTGTTGTGGATGGAGGGGTGGGCGGGGCGTGGTGTGCAATATCGTCCCGTGATACGCGCTTGAGACGGTCAGCGAGCAGGGCTTCGGCAGTGGCGAGAAAGTTGCCCTTGCTGTATTGACCAGCCCGACAATGCCGCATTCGATAGCGCTGGTGGCCCGGGGAAACCGGTGAAATCTACCCTTGGCTTGCACATTGCGATACTGAGTGGTATCGTAGTGCGCGAATTTGAATACTGTCAAGTACTGGAATTGTCGTGACCGAAAATAGCCAGGGCCGGCGCGGCCGGCCCGCCAACGAGGCGCTTCGCCAAACGATCGTCGACGCCGCCTGCGAACTCTTTGTGGAATTGGGTTTTCAAGCGACGACCATGGACAAGGTCGCGCAGCGGGCGAAGATATCCAAGCTCAGCATCTATCGGCACTTCGAGAACAAGGAGGCGCTGTTCAGCGCGGCCATGGTGGCCCGCTGCGATCAATTTGCACCGCAGACCCTTTCTGAAGGCGTCGACGGTTCGGCCGAAGATCAGCTCATGGCGGTGGGGTCATCCCTGCTTCGCACGCTGTTGAGTCCGGACGTCCGCAGTGTCGAAGCCATGGTTTTGGCCGACAAGACGAATCAAAAGGCGTTAAGCAAGCTCCATTACGAAGCCGGGCCCGCCCATGTCGTCGCCCACATCGAGGCCGTGTTGCGTCAGTTGCACGCGAAAGCGATGCTGAACGTACCCGATGCTCACCGGTCCGCCCGCTTGTTTGGCGCGCTGTTCAAAGGATGCGATCTGCTGCTTATCGCACGCTTCGATGAGACGAGAGCGGAGAACGACAACGAAATCGAATCCTATTGCCGGTCGGCCGTCGCCATGTTCATCGCCGCGCACGGTGGCATCTAAAGGTGCGCTATCGCGGCCGATGAAGAACACGTAGCAACTGCATACGGTGTTCGCCCTGAGCACCCTATGGATGATGCGTGGACGACTGATGGGCGAGGCCATTGCGTGAGCGCAAAAGCCGTCCGCGCGGGTAGGCAATCCGCGCATTCTTGATGCCGAACGTCGCGCGGCATTCGAGCCAGGTGCCGCACCGCTTGGACCGCATCGGCTCTATGTTGATGGTTGAGTGCGGCAAAGCGAATTCTAAACACCATCCCTGGGCGAGTGGCCGCTGGCGCCGGCCAGTTCAACCCGCCGATCTTGCCATCGCGGCTTGGTTGCGAACCCAAATAAGGTAAGGCGCGATGTCCGGTGCTCGCGTGCTGCAGAGGAACCGCAGTGTAGTAGCGCGCGATCGATCGATACAACATTAGTTGAAATTTAGACACAACTTTAGTTGTGTGAGCGGCGAGCCCCGGCACTTTCGCTCGCTGTCCCGAAATGAAGGGGAACATAGCCCTGACTATGTTCCCCTTCAGTTCTCGCGATTGAGCGCCACAACGTCGACGAGATGTCACGCGGTCCTGTAAGTCTGTCGTCGCCTCAAACGAGGCCCATGTTGAGCCGCCCGTGCAGTCGGCGCCACGTTCATCCGTGCTCCGCCCTTCGTCTTCTGTCACCCGCGGGGAGAGCGCCAACGCCAGGTCATTCAACCTGCTCGCATTGAGTGGATTTCTGCCCCAATTAGAAAGCATTGTGAAAGGATATCGCTTTCCTTTGCCACATCTACTTAGTGCACGCATTAACTTAGAAATACCAATCAGTTTTCTCGACAGGCAACTTTTGCACGTCCCTGGCGACTCTCAAGCCCTCCTAACGCAGCAGGACATAAAACATATTGATATCAATCAGTTATCTCAACTTATCACATAATGAAATGCGTGGTGCGGTCTTTTTTGCACATTTCCCCCCTTCTTCCAAGTGCGACCTTTTTTGTATGTCGACAGCTATCAACCCCATAGCCATCAGTGCTTTCGAATATATCGTCAAATTCCGATATAAGATTCGGCCATCGACGATGCCCATTTGCCTGAACAATTTCCACCCATGCCGACCGACCTCGACATCGACGCGATCCTGAAGGCGCTCGCGAACCCTGTCCGCCGGGAAATCCTCGTCTGGCTGCGAACGCCCGGCGCGCACTTCCCGAACCAGACGCTGCCGTACGACCACGGCGTCTGCGCGGGGCAGATCGACGCGCGCTGCGGCCTGTCGCAATCGACGGTGTCCGCGCACCTCGCGACGCTGCAGCGCGCGGGGCTCGTGACCTCGACCCGGATCGGCCAGTGGGCGTTCTTCAAGCGCAACGAGGCCGTCATCGACGCATTTCTCGACGCCCTGCGCCGCGAACTCTAGCCCACCCGGCCGGACCGTCCATGCGGACATCCGCCCTGCTTTCGTGAAGAGGTAAAGCCATGCCCACGCTGTTCGATCCCGTCACCCTCGGCGACCTGACCCTGCCGAACCGTATCGTGATGGCACCGCTCACCCGCGCTCGTGCGGGCGACGTGCGCGTCCCCAACGACCTGATGGCACGCTACTACGCCGAACGCGCATCGGCCGGCCTGATCATCAGCGAAGCGACGTCGGTGACGCCGCAAGGCGTCGGCTATGCCGACACGCCGGGCATCTGGTCCGACGAACAGGTCGAAGGCTGGAAGCGCGTGACGCGCGCCGTGCATGACGCAGGCGGCCGCATCCTGCTGCAGCTCTGGCACGTCGGCCGGGTCTCCGATCCCGCGTTCCTCGACAGCGAACTGCCGGTCGCGCCGAGCGCGATCGCGGCGGGCGGCCATGTGAGCCTCGTGCGGCCGCAGCGTCCGTTCGTGACGCCGCGCGCGCTCGAACTCGACGAGATCCCGGGCATCGTCGCCGCCTACCGCAAGGGCGCGGAAAACGCACAGGCAGCGGGCTTCGACGGCGTCGAGATCCACGGCGCGAACGGCTACCTGCTCGACCAGTTCCTGCAGGACAGCACCAATCGCCGCACCGACGCGTACGGCGGCCCGATCGAGAACCGCGCGCGCCTGCTGCTGGAAGTGGTCGACGCCGCGATCGACGTGTGGGGCGCCGGGCGCGTCGGCGTGCACCTCGCGCCGCGCGGCGACGCACACACGATGGGCGATTCCGACCCGGCCGCGACGTTCGGCCATGTCGCGCGCGAACTCGGCCGCCGCAAGATCGCGTTTATCTTCACGCGGGAGTCGTTCACGGGCGACCCGTTGAGCCCGCAACTGAAGGAAGCGTTCGGCGGCCCGCTGATCGCGAACGAGAAATTCACGCTCGACACCGCGCAACAGGTGCTCGAGCGCGGCGACGCCGATGCGATCGCATGGGGCCAGCTGTTCATCGCGAACCCCGACCTGCCGCGCCGCTTCGCGCTGAACGCGCCGCTCAACCAGCCGGTGCCGGCAACCTTCTACGCGAAAGGCGAAACGGGCTACACCGACTACCCGGCGCTCGGCGACGCGGCGTGAGCACCGCCGGCCGCGGGTTCACGCGCGCAGGTCGCGGCGCATGAACACGCGCCGGGTTTCGTCGAGGCCGAGCGACACGTGATACGCACGGATCGCGCGCAGCGTGTCGTCGAGCGTGGCGTCGTCGATGTCGTCGAAACCGAGGCGCCGGTAATACGGCGCATTCCACGGCGGCGCGCGGAACGTCGACAGCACGATCTGCGCGCATCCATCCTCGGCCGCGCGCGCGGCCACCTGCTCGATCAGGCGCACGCCGATCCGCTGCCCCGCGTGCGACGGCGCGACGTCCAGTTCCTCGAGATACAGCCGCTGCGCGTCGAGCAGCCGGTAGAACGCGAAGCCGACGCACGCGTCGTGCGCAGCCACCGCGACGTACGCGCGGCCCGCGTCGATGCGCACGCGCACGGCGGCCGCGTCGGTCGGCCCGGCGTCGGCGATGTGCGCCATGCCGATCTCGCGAAAGCGCTGCGCGGCGGCGACTTCCACTGCGGCCATCGCGGCGGCGTCGTCACGGGTAGCGAGGCGGATTCGGACAGGTTCGGTCATGGCGTCGGCAGTAGGCAGGCTGGAACGGGCATCACTATAATCGAAACTTCATACGTATCGAATGCCCCGCATACGAGGCCACCATGACGCTGTCCGCGCTCGCCGTATTCGCCCTCGCCCTGCTCGTCTCCGCCGGCACGCCCGGCCCGAGCGTCGCCGCGCTCGTCGCGCGCGTGCTCACCAACGGCGTGCGGGACGTGCTGCCGTTCCTGCTCGCGATGTGGATCGGCGAATCAATGTGGCTCGGCTGCGCGGTCGCGGGCCTGGCGGTGCTCACGCACGCGTTCGGCAGCCTGTTCGTCGTGTTGAAATTCGCGGGCGCGGCCTACCTGCTGTTCCTCGCGTGGAAGATGTGGCGCGCGCCGGCCGACCCCGCCGGCGCGACGCTGCCGAGCGCGCGCTCGCCGTGGCGGATGTTCGTGGCGGGCCTGCTGGTGACGCTCGGCAACCCCAAAATTATGATTTTCTATCTGGCATTGCTGCCGACGCTCGTCGACCTGCGCAACATCGGCGTGCTCGCGTGGTTCGAGCTGACCGTCACCATGCTCGTCGTGCTGGTCGCGAGCGACTTCTGCTGGGCGTTCGTCGCCACCCGCGCGCGGCGCTTCCTGACGAGTCGCAAGGCGATGCGGATCGCGAACCGCACGAGCGCGACCGCGATGGCCAGCGCGGCGGTGGCGATCGCGACGCGGTAGGCGGCACGGCCTGACGCGCGTTTCGTCGACGCGTCTTGTTCCTTTCCTCTCTTCGCCGTCGCGGCGTGCCCTCGCGACACGACGCGCGCGCCGTTCAGCGGGAAGACGCGAGCAGGAAGCCGATGGCGGCGCGCCACCAGGTCTCGTCGACGAACGCCGCCCAATCGCCGTGGTCGGCCGACTTCACGACCGCCAGCCGGCGCGGGTCGGCCAGCGTGTCGAACAGCGCCTCGCCGAAGCGCGCGGGCACCGTGCTGTCGCGCTCCGCGACCACCACCAGCACCGGATGGCCGAATGCCGTCAGGTGCGCGGCGCTGTCATACCGGTCGCGCAGCAGCCAATTCATCGGCAGCCACGGGTAGTGATAGGCCGCGACATGCTCGAGCGTGTCCCATGGCGTGATCAGCATCAGGCCGGCGATCTTGTCGCGCTCGCGCGAGCCGGCTTCGGCCGCCACGCCCGTGCCGAGCGATTCGCCGACCACCAGCAGTGGCGCGCCGTAGCGGCGGCGCGCGAGCTCGATCGTCTGCTGCGCATCGGCGGCGAGGCTCCGCTCGTTCGGCGTGCCGTCGCGCGGCCCGTAGCCGGGATACTCGGCGAGAATCACGCGCAGCCCCATGCGGGTGAGCTCCGTCGCGTAGTACGAACGGCGCCCGGCATGACCGGCATTGCCATGAAATACGACGACCGTGCCGCGAACGGGCCCGGACGGCTCGGCCACCAGGCCTCGATAAGCTTCCCGGGACGGCCACGCGCGCAGCCTGCCGGACACGACGTCGGCAACCGTCGCCTTCTCCGGGAAGTAGAGGAAGCGATCCTGCAGCGCGGCGACGCCGGTCACGACGATCACGCACGTGATGGCGAGACACAGCACGATTCGTATGATTTTCATCGCGTCGAGTGCAATCCGTCCGTGGCCGGCCGCCCTGCATCGCGTTCCCGCATGCGGCTTGACGATCAAGCATACGCCAGCCGCCCGAATAAACATTCAGGATTTCTGCTGATCGTGACGGCTGTCGCGCTCGCGGTGGCTCACAGTGGCGGCGCTTTCCGGCAAGCCTGAAACACGCGGTAACGAAAGCGGCTACCCGTTGTGCGCCACCAGCGCCCGCGCCAGCAGCCAGTCGTCGTCGCGGCAGAAATCGAGCAGCACGATCCCGCCGGGCCCGTGGTGCGTGCGCAACCGTTTCGCGAGCCGTGCGTGAATCCCGTCGATCGCGCCGTTGCCGCGCGCCACGACCGAAGGGTTCGCGCCCATGCCGGTCCCGCTGGTGAAATTGACCGCCCAGCGGCCGCTTTCCACAGGCGGCATGTGCGTGAGCAACGTGTCGACCGCGTGCCACTTGTAGTCGATCGACACCGCCACCGGCACGCGATACGCGTCCTGGATCGTGAACGCCGCATCCGGATGATCGATCGTGAACGTCTGGTTGTCGGGCCACGCCGTCAGGTCGATGCCGAGCGGACGGCTGCTCCGGAAACGCCGCAGCAGCACGACCGCCCCGCGCACGTCGCCGAGCGCCGGAATCGCGCCGCCCGCATGCCAGCGCAAGCCCGGATGCCGCGCGCGATGCGCATCGAAGGTCGCATCGAAGCTGCGCCGGCACGCGTGCGCGGGCCACTCATCCTTCACCGACATCACGATGCATTCGCGCGGATGCGCGGCGATAAAGCGCGCGCAGGTCGCAAGCACGTCGTCGAACGTCATCCCGAGCGCGATCCCGCCGTGATGAATCTCGAACCGGTCATGCACGTGCCGGCACCGGATATCGAGCATCCGCACGCCGTGCATCAGCTGCGCGTCGAGCGGCGCGTCCTGGGTGCGGACCAGCGCATCGTCGACCGTATACGCACAGGTGTCATGACTGCCCGGTACGGTCAGGGTATGCAGCGCTCGCCCGTCGTCGAGCGCCGACATCCAGTCGGCGAGCGGCAGGCGCGGATCGGGGTGCGGATGGATCATGAGTCGATGACAGACAGACAGAAAAAACAGTGGGTGACCGCGTCCGACGTCGCGGCGCGGGCCGGCGTGTCGCGCTCGGCGGTGTCGCGGGCGTTCTCGCCGACGGCAAGCATCGCGCCCGAGACGCGCGAACGCGTGATGCATGCGGCACGCGCGCTCGGCTACCAGGTGAACCTGATCGCGCGCGACATGATCACGCAGCGCAGCAGCATGATCGGCGTCGTCACCGCGGGCTTCGAGAATCCGTTTCGCGCGCGCCTGCTGTCCGACCTGCTGGCGGCGCTCGGGCATCACGCGCTCACGCCGCTCGTGACCAACGCGGAAGACCCGCGCCAGATCCGCCAGTCGCTCGAGCGGCTGCTCAGCTACCGGATCGCCGGCCTCGTGATGACGTCCGCGTCGCCGCCGCTGTCGGTCGCGCGCCAGTATCTCGCGCACCGGATTCCGGTCGTGATGATCAACCGCGCGGCGAACCTGCCGGGCGCGGACGTCGTCGTCAGCGACAACGCGGACGGCGCCGGCCACGCGGCGCGGATGCTCGCGCAGGCGGGCGCGCGACGGCTCGCGTTCGTCGGGCCGCGCGCGACGAGCTACAGCGCGAACGCGCGTGCCGCCGCCTTCGTCGATGCGCTCCGTCAGCACACGCCCGGCGACACGGTGCAGGTTCAGGTGCACGTTACGCAGTCCGACACTTATGCATGCGGCGTCGACGCCGCACAGCAGTTGCTGGCCGGCGATGCCCGTCCCGACGGCGTGTTCTGCTCGTCCGACCTGCTCGCGCTGGGCGTGATCGACACCGCGCGGCACCGCTTCGGCCTGCGCGTGCCGGACGACCTGCGCGTGATCGGCTTCGACGACATTCCCGCCGCCGCCTACGACGGCTACGCGCTGACGACCTTCCGGCAGGACACGCAGGGCCTCGCGAACGCGGCCGTCGGCATGCTCGCCGAGCGGATGCGGGCGTTCTCGGGCCCGTCGCGCACGCAGGTCGTGCCGGTGACGCGCGTGATCCGTCACAGTTGCGGCTGATGCCGGCCGCGACGCGCCCGGCCCGCCCCGCCCAGCCGGTTCACTTCAGCCCGCCCGCGAAGCCGCGCAGCAGATAGCGCTGCACATACCCCGCGACCGCGAGCGTCGGCAACGACGCGATCAGCCCCGCGCTCATCAGGTCGCCCCAGTCGATGCCGTTCTCGGTCACGTAGCCCGCGATCGCGAGCGGCAGCGTGAAGCGGCTCGGCGTCAACACGAACAGCAGCGCGAGCAGGAACTCGTTCCAGGCGGCGATGAACACGAAGATCGCGGTGGCGATCAGGCCGGGCGCGCACAGCGGCAGCACGATCTGCACGAGCCGCCGCGCGAGCCCCGCGCCGTCGATGCAGGCGGCCTCCTCGTATTCGACGGGCACGTCGCGCACGAACGCGAGCAGCATCCAGATCGCCATCGGCAGCGCGTAGAGCTGGTACGCGAGCATCAGGCCGGGCGACGAATCGAGCAGGTGCAGCCGCTTCGCGAGCGCGAACAGCGGCACCGCGATCGTGATCGGCGGCATCAGCTTGAGCGCCAGCACGAGCACCAGAAACAGCAGGTCCAGCCGCGCGGGAAAGCGCAGCCGCACGAGCGCATAGGCGGCCGGAAACGCGAGCGACAGCGCGAGCAGCGTCGTGCCGAAGCCGACCAGCAGCGAATTCAAAAGCGGGCCGCCGATGCCGCTCGTCCAGACCGACGCGAAATGCTCGAGCGTCGGCGCGGCCGGCCAGAGCCGCAGCGGATGATCGAGACGCTCGAGCGTCGGCATGAACGCCGCGCCCGCCATCCACAGGCACGGCAGCAGCAGCACCGCCAGCGCGAGCGCGCGCAGCGCCCACGGCATGGCCCGTGCGAACGCGGCGCGGCCGCGCGCGGGCCGCGACGTGGCGCGCGCGCCGTGCGGCGTCACGCGCGCCGCTTGCGAACCGTTTGCCATACGTATCCCGAGACGAGCAGCGCGGAGGCCGCGAGCATCAACACCGACGCGGCGCTCGCCGGCCCGACGTTGAAGAAGCGGAACCCCGTGTCGTAGATGTAGGTCGACAGCGTCTGCGTCGCGTTGCCGGGGCCGCCGCCCGTCAGCGCGTAGACCTTGTCGAACAGCTTGAACGTATCGATCGAGCGCAGCAGCAGCGCCAGCCCGATCTGCGGCGCGGCGAGCGGCAGGGTGATGTCGCGCAGGCACTGCCATTCGCTCGCGCCGTCGGTGCGCGCGGCTTCGTACAGCTCCTGCGGAATCGACTGCAAGCCGGCAAGCACGATCAGGAACGCCATCGGCGTCCACTGCCACACGTCGACGAGCATCAGCGACCCAAGCGCCAGATGCGGATCCGACAGCCAGCGCACGCCGTCCAGGCCGACCGTCGCGAGCAGCGCGTTCAGGAAGCCGTCGAAGTTGAGCCAGTTGCGCCAGATCGCCGAGCAGACGAGCGTCGACAGCATCATCGGCAGGATCGCGAGCGGCAGCGCGAGGCGGCGCCCCGGGAACGCGCGCACGAACAGCAGCGCGAGACCGAAGCCGAGCACCACCTCGGCCAGCGACGCCGCGATCGTGAAGCGCAGCGTGTTGCCGAAGCCGGCCGCGAAAGCGTCGTCGGCGAGCACCGCGCGATAGTTCGCGAGGCCCGCGAACGCGCGGCGGCCCGCCGTGTAATCGACCTGGCAGAACGAATCGATCAGCACCTGCGCGACCGGATACAGCGCGAGCGCGACCAGCACCAGCAGCGCGGGCCCGAGCAGCGCGACGAACGGCAGCGTGCGGCCAAGCGGCTTCATGTGCGGCCTGCGTCGAATGCGTCGGCGCGGATCGTCACTTGCCCGCCGTGGCCATCGCCTGCGCGATCTTCTGCTGCGCCTGGCGCAGCGCGGCGTCGGGCGCGGCCTGCCCCGTCAGCGCGAGCTGCAGCTGGTCGCCGAGGATGCTCTCGATCTGCTGCCAGTCCTTCACGCGCGGCCGCGCGCGGCCCGCTTCGAGCGCCTTCAGCTGATCGGGGTACCAGCGGTACTGACGCACCAGCGCCGGATCCTCGAACACGCTCTTGCGGGTCGGCGGAATGCCGAGCGTGGCGAGGCGCGTCTGCGTGCCGCGCGACGTCAGGTAAGCGAGGAAATCCTGCGCGAGCTTCGCGTGCGGCGCATCCTTCGGAATCGCCATCTGCCAGATGCCGAGCATCGGCGCGGGGCCGGCCGTCTGCCCCGGCGGCGCCTGCAGCGCGATCTGGCCGGCCACGCGCGACTGCTTCGGATCGTCGAGCGCCGGCACCCACGCGGGCCACACTTCGATCGCCTGCGCGGCGGTGCCGCGCTGCAGCGCATCGCGCACTTCCGCCGCGCCGTACACGTCGACGTCCTTCGGCGCGTACGCCTTCAGCGCGAGGAAGGTCTTGAGCGCGGCCTGCGCCTCGCGCGAATCGATCGTCACGTTGCCCGCGCGATCAAGCACGTCGCCGCCGTACGCCCACAGGATCGGCAGGAACCCCGTCACCACCGGGTTGCCCTTGGTGCCGCGGAACACCACGCCGGTCAGGCTCTTGTCCGCGCCGCCGAGCGTCTGCGCGATCTTCAGCACGTCGTCCCAGCTGCGCGGCGGCTGCAGCTTGAATTTCGCGAGCAGATCCTTGCGGTACGCGAACATCTCGACGTTGCCGACCACCGGCAGCGCATACAGCCCGCCCGACGCGTTGCGGCCAAGCGCGACGGTCGACGCGACCAGGTCGGCATCCGCGAGCGCGGCCGGCAGCGGCTTCAGCCAGCCGTTGCCGATGAATTCCGGCGACCACGTGTCGTCCATCATCACGAGGTCGTACGCACCGGTGCCCTCGCGCATCGACAGCTTGAGCTTCTGGTAGAGGTTCGCGTTCGGCAGCTTCAGCAGCTCGATCTCGGTGCCGGGGTGCAGCTTCGTGAAGCCGGCGACGGCGTCGGCCAGCCCCTTGCCGTAGATGTCGTCGCGGCCCGCGATGACGAGATCCGCGGCGACGGCATGCGACGCGACGACGGAGAGCGCAACGGCGGCGGACAGCGCGCGCAGGCGGCTGAAAAATGTCATGGTCTTCCTCACGATGGGCGCGGTGGTGGAACGGCGATCCGTTGCACACGTGTGCAACGAAAGAGGCGGCTCGGGCCGCTCGAGACGAACGCCATTGTTCACGCCGATCGTTAAGGAATTGTGGCAGGCGGCTTCCGCCGCCGCCGCGCTCAGAAATTCACGCGAATGCCCGCCAGCACCGCGAGCTGCCGGCTCGAATTGCTGTTGCCGAGCACCGGGATCTGCGCGTAGTTGGCCGGGTTGCCGCCCGCGTCGGTGCCGAGCCCCGTGCCGCTCGCGAGCTGGCCGATCGCGACCGCGTACAGCGCGGTGCGCTTCGACAGGCTGTAGTTGGTGCCGACGTTCACCTGGTGGAAGCGCGTCGTGCCGCGTCCGTCGGTATGCGCGGCGTTGAAGATGTACGCGACCGCGCCCTGCCAGAACGGCGTAAGCGCATACGTGACGTTCAGCTCGCCGATGTCGAACGTGAACGCTTGCGTGCCCGGCCGCGCATCCGTCGAGAACAGGCGGCTGTCGCCGAGCCGCGTATGCGTGTACGTGAGCGCGACCGTCGCATCGCCGAGCGCGACCGAGCCGCCCGCGCCGAACGCGCGCATCGACGCGGCGTCCTGCAGCAGGCAGTACATCGCGCCCGGGTTGCCGCACGCGAAATCGCCGATATAGCCGTTCTGGCCGCCGAGCGCCGCGTCGAGCGGCTGCCGCAGGTTCAGGTAGCCGAGCGCGAGCGACACCGGTGCACGGTTGTACGACAGCGCCAGCGCATAGCCGCGCTTCGCGGAGAAATTGCCGGCCTGCCCGCCGAAGCTGAACGTGCCGCCGAACGTCAGGCCGTTGAAATCCGTGCTCGTGAACTTCACGGCGTTGTTGAAGTTGAACGCGGCGTTCAGGTTGTCGACGTCGCCGAGATGCGAGCCGTACGGCGTCGACCAGTTGTTGCTCGACACGTACGCGCCGAGCATGTCGGTGTAGGAATCGTATTGCCGCCCGAGGCCGAGCGTGCCGATGCCGTCCTGCCGCAGCCCGACCCACGCCTGCCGGCTGAACGCCGTGCCGCCCTGCAGCGCCTGCCCGCTCGCGGACAGGAATTGCTGCTCGAGCGTGAACACCGCGTTCAGGCCGCCGCCGAGCGGCTCCGCACCCTGCAAGCCGAACCGCGACGGCACGAGGTTGCCGCCACCCATCTGCCACGCATGCCCGCCGCCGACGCTGCCGTCCGCGCGCGTGAACTGCTGGTTCGTCGAGTAGATGATGCCCGTATCCACGGTGCCGTAGAGCGTCACGCTGCCCGAGGTCTGCGCGTGCGCGTGGATGCAGGAAGCTGCAGCAGCCGCAGCTGCTGCGGCTGCCAGTCGTCGTCCGATCGTCATTCCCGTCCCCTGTTGGTTATCGCTTCGTTCTACGAATCGATGTGGTTGATGGTGTGGGTGACGGGACTCTATCCAGCGAAAATTCCTGACCGCTATCGCAAATCGGCAAACGGATGCGGCGTGTGGCTCACGCGGGGCGCAGCGTCTGCGACGGCAGCTCGCCGAACAGGTCGCGGTACTCGCGCGCGAAGTAGCCGAGGTGCGTGAAGCCCCAGCTCGCGGCCGCCTCGCCCACGCCGAGGTGCTGCGCGGACGTCGTGCGCAGCAGGCGCCGCACTGCGTTCAGGCGGATCGTGCGCAGGTAGCCCACCGGCGTCACGTCGGCGACGCGCTGGAAGCTCGTCTGCAGCGTGCGGCGGCTGCAGCGCAGCGCGCGGCACAGCTCGAGCACGGTGACGGGCTCCTCCGGCCGCTCGCGCAGGTGCCGCTCGCAGCGGCGCACGATGTCGCTGTAGGTCGCATGCGTGATGTCGCGGCGCTCCGCGCCGACCGCCTGGTCGAGCGCATCGAGGAACATGCCGAGCATCGCGTCGCGGAACATCCGCCGCGTCGCCGCGTATTCGAGGCAGCCGGGGTTGCGTTGCGCGTCGTCGATCAGCGCCGACAACCGCACGCCGAGCGCGAGGCCCTGCGCGTCCGACAGCCGCGTCACGTGGTGCAGCTTGCGGCTGCCGGCCGCGCCGAACTCGACCTCGCACAGCTCGTCGACCAGGTCCGACGCGGCGCTGATCCCGACGAGCCCCATCCCTTCGGGCGTATGGAACTCGAAATCCTCGCCGGCGCGCAGCGCGAGCAGCGCATAGCCGTCGATCGGCTGCCCCTGGAAGGTGCCCGCGAGCGGCATCGACAGCGGCACCGCGAGCGACGTGCGGCCGGCGGGCGCGACGCCCGTCTGCGCGACGCGCCGGTTGGTGGTCTCGCGGAAGAAGTGGAAATCGTCGTACAGCACCTGCGTGACGGTGCCCTTGAACCGGCCCGGCGTCATCTGACGGTAGACCTGATGCCAGCCCGCGATCGCGAGCCCATGGTCGTGCACGTCTTCGTGCGAGCGTGACTGGAACAACATCGGCACCTCCGGTGGAACCCTGATCCCTTTGCACGCGGCCGCCGGCATCGTGCGGCGGCATGCGAGCCCACAGCTTACCTTCGCAAAAACCCGCGCAGCGCACGATCGAACGCCGCGCAGGCCGCCGACAGCGCCGCGGCCTGCTCGTCCGTCAGCCGCACGTAGCGGCGGAACGACGGCATCCGGTTCACGACCTCGCTGCCGCCGAACGGCACGATGGCCAGGGTCCAGCGTCCGTCATCCGCGTCGATCGTGCAATCCGCCAAATGCAGGGGCCGCAGCGCCGCGGCAAGCGCCGGCTCGGCCAGCAGCGCGTCGACCGTCTGCGCGAAGCCCCGGTCGCATCCGGGCTGCGGCGCCGCGCGCACGCCGGTGCGCCGCAGCCAGCCCGTCTGCTGCACCCGCGCGCGGCCTTGCGCGGCCGGGCCGCGCGCCGTCACCGCGATCCGCACGCCGACCGTGTGCATCAGGAACTGCCGCGCGACCTGCTCGGTGGCGCTCACCCGCACGCCGTTCGGCAGCCGCGCCACCTCACTCGCTCCGCTCGCGCCGTCGCGCGCGGCGCGCAGGTCGGCCAGCACGCGCGCGGCGGTCGCGCCGGGCCGGTAGCCGGGCGGCAGCGCAGCGGGCGCGGCGCGCCAGCGGGCGAGCGCGGCCTTCATCCGGCAACGTGCTCGTTGCGCAGCACGTCCTCGACCGGCACCGGCTTGAACGGGTGCTTGCGCTGCACGACGACGGTCCAGAACAGCGCATACAGCGCGGTCAGCCCGAGCATCGCGCCGAACGGCACGTAGATGTCGCGCGGGTTCATGCCCGGCGGCGTGATGTACCAGATCGCGAGCACGATGCCGACGCTCGACACGATCTGCGGCAGCGGGAACCACGGCGAGCGGTACGGGCGCGGCAGGTCCGGCCGGCGGATCCGCAGCATCACGACCGATGCGGTGACGAGCAGGTACGCGGTGCCCCACGCGCAGGTCGCCGCGAGTACGAGGTGCAGGATGCTGTCGAGGTTGCCCTTGATCAGCCACGCGTGGAAGATCGGCACGACCGCCGCCGCGACGATGCCGACCACCGGCGTCCTGAAGCGCGGATGCAGGTACGCGAAGCAGCGCGGCAGCGCGCCGTCGATCGCCATCCCGTACAGGATGCGCGGCAGGCCGGCCATCAGCGTGTTGATCGTCGCGGCGCCCGCGCACAGGAACGCGATGCCGAACCACACGCGGCCGAACGGCCCGAGCACCTGCAGCGCGAACGCGGGGATCGCGCCGGGCGTGTCGAGCAGGTGCGTGAGGCCGTCGGCGCTGACCGCGACGTTCGGCACCTGGCGGCGGATCGCCGCACCGTACAGGAACATGCAGATCGCGACGCCGACGAGGCCGAGCGCCATCGCGCGCGGAATCGTGCGGCCGGGCGTTTTCATCTCCGGCGCGAGCGGCGTGACGAACTCGCAGCCGACGAACATGAACATCGCCATCCCGACCAGCGACAGCACGGCCGGCACCGTGGTGCCGACCGCCGAGCCGCCGAACCAGCCGTCGAGCTGCACCGCCGGCGCGGCGGCCACGCCGAGGATCCCGAAGATCATCAGCGACAGCCACATGCCGGCCGTCAGCACGATCTCGAGCTTGCTGAACACCTTGATGCCGATGATGTTGGTGATCGCGAAGGTGATCACGAGGCCGACGCCGACGAGCCACGCGCTGTTGTGCTGCTCGAACGCGGCGTTCAGCGATTCGAAGTTGACGAGCGCCATGATGCCGCTCAGGATCGTCTCCGCCGTGCCGGCGAACACGTGCACGAGGAAGTACGCGGAGATCGTGCCGGTGATCGCCCAGAAGCGGCCGAGCCCGCACGACAGGTAATCGTAAACCGAGCCCGCGGTCGGCAGCATCGCGGCCGCCTCGGCGAAGGTCGTCGCCTGCGCCTGCATCATCACGAACGCGATGATCATCGCGACCGCGAACGCCCAGCCGCCCATCCCGAAGCCCGACGTCGCGGTGAGGATCACCGGGCTCGCCATGATGAGCCCGACGGCGCTCGCCAGCGCCGTCGGAAAGCCGACCGCGCCCGCCTTCAGCGCCGTGCCGCCTGCCTGCGCCGGCGCGCCGCCCGGCGTTGCGGTTCCCGATTCGGTGGCCGCGCTGGTAAACCCTGACGATCCCGACATCCTTGTCTCCATTTCGATCATTCGATGTCGAAAAAATACGCAGGCAAAAATACCTTGAGATAGCGCAAATCGGCAAACCGACAGGCGGCGCCCGGGCCGCCCGCGCGGCGGGGCCGCGTTACGCGAACGGCACCGACGCAAAGCCGGCCGCGAGCGCGTCGACGATCCGGTCGAGCTGCTCGCGCTGGATCACGAGCGGCGGCGACAGGATGATCTTCGTGCCGACCGGGCGCACCAGCACGCCGTGTTCGCGCGCGACTTCGGCCACCGCGTTCGCATAGCCGGACAGCGGGTCGATCGGCTCGCGGGTCTGCTTGTCGGCAACGAGGTCGAGCGCGAGCATCAGCCCCTTGCCGCGCACCTCGCCCACCGCATCGAAGCGTTCGGCGAACGGCTTCAATGCTTCGAGCAGGTAGGCGCCCTGCTTCGCCGCGTTCGCCGGCAGGTCCTCCTTCAGCACGATGCCGAGGCTCGCGATCGCGGCCGCGCATGCGACCGGGTGGCCCGCGTACGTGTAGCCGTGCATGATCGCGCCGCCGAAATCGGCGTTGCCGGCGAACGCATCCTCGATCCGCGCGTTCACGGCGGTCGCACCGAGCGGCACGTAGCCGGACGAGATGCCCTTCGCGAGACACATGATGTCCGGGCGCACGCCCCAGCCGCGGCTGCCGAACAGGCTGCCGCTGCGGCCGAAGCCCGTGACCACCTCGTCGGCGATCAGCAGCACGCCGTAGCGGTCGCACACCTCGCGCACGAGCGGCCAGTAGTTGGCCGGCGGCACGATCACGCCGCCCGCGCCCTGGATCGGCTCCGCGATGAACGCGGCGACCGTGTCGGGGCTCTGGAACAGGATCTCGCGCTCGAGCAGTTCCGCGCAGATCCGGCCCAGTTCTTCGGGGTCCTGCGTGAACGGGTTGCGGTACAGCCACGGCGTCTCGACGTGGAAGCAGCCCGGCAGGTTCGGTTCGTAGTTGCGGCGGAACACCGTGTTGCCGTTCACCGACGCGCCGCCGAAATGCGTGCCGTGATAGCCCTGCTTCAGCGAGATGAACTTGGTGCGGTCGGCCTGGCCGCGCACCTTCCAGTACTGGCGCGCGATCTTCAGCGCGGTCTCGATCGAATCCGAGCCGCCCGAGCTGTACAGCACGCGGCGCATCCCCTCCGGTTCGAGCATGTCGATCAGCAGCTTCGACAGCTCTTCCGCGCGCGGGTGGCTGACCCCGTCGAACAGCTGGAAGTATTCGAGTTCGTCGAGCTGGCGCACGATCGCGTCCTTCACTTCCCGGCGGTTGTGGCCGACGTTCACGTTCCACAGGCCCGCCACGCCGTCGACGAGCTGCCGGCCGTGTTCGTCGAACACGTAGCAGCCGTCGCCGCGGACGATGCGGATCGGCTGGCGCCGCTTCATTTCGTTCGGGTGCAGCATCGGGTGCCAGAACTTCGCTTCGTTGTAGCTCATTGCAGTCTCCAGTTTCGGATAGGGATGCACGCCGCACCGCGTCAATGCGCGATGCAGACGGATTTGGTTTCGGTAAAGCCTTCGATCGCGTACTGGCCGAACTCGCGGCCGATGCCCGACTGCTTGTAGCCGCCGAACGGCATCGACGGATCGAGCGGGATATGGCAGTTCACCCATACGGTGCCGGCCTCGATCCGCGGCACGAGGTTCATCACGCGCGTCAGGTCGTTGCTCCAGATGCTCGCGGCGAGCCCGTACGGCGACGCGTTCGCGAGCCGCACGGCATCCGCCGCATCGTCGAACGGCACGACGACGATCACCGGGCCGAACACCTCGTCGCGCACGATCGCGCTGTCGGGGCGCGGGTCGGCGATCACCACGGGCTTCACGAAGTAGCCGGGCAGATCGTCGGCGGGCGTGCCGCCGGCGAGGAACGTGAGGCCGTCGCGGCGCGCCTGCTCGATGTGCTGCACGACCTTGTCGCGGTGCTGCGCGGACACCAGCGGGTTGATCTGCGCGGTCGTGTCGAGCCCCGGCCCGAGCTTCATCGACTGCGCGACGGCCGCGAGGCCGTCCGCGAGCTGCGCGAACTTGCTGCGGTGCACATAGATGCGCGACGCGGCCGCGCACACCTGCCCCTGGTTGAAGAACGCGCCGGCCGCGACGCCGTCGAGTGCCTGCTGCACGTCGACGTCGTCGAGCATCACGATCGGGTTCTTGCCGCCGAGTTCGAGCGAGAAGCGCGTCATGTTCTGCACCGCCGCCGCGCCGACCAGCTTGCCGGTCGCGGTCGACCCCGTGAACGAGATCTTCGCGATCGACGGATCGCTCGCGAGCGCCGCACCGCACGCGCGGCCGCCGGTGACGACGTTGAACACCCCCGGCGGCACGCCGGCTTCGAGCGCGAGCTCGGCGAGGCGCAGCGCGGTGAGCGGCGTCTCCGGCGACGGCTTCAGCACGATCGTGCAGCCGGCCGCGAGCGCGGGCACGAGCTTCCACACGGCAATCATCAGCGGGAAATTCCACGGCACGATCGCCGCGACCACGCCCACCGGCTCCTTGCGCGTATAGGCCGTGTAGCGCGCGCCGGGCGGGAACGGAATCGACACGTCGAGCGTCTGGCCGGTGATCTTGGTCGCCCAGCCGGCCATGTAGCGCACGTACTCGACGCTCGCGCCGACCTCGATCGCGCGCGCGACGTGGATCGACTTGCCCTGGTTCAGCGTTTCGAGCTGCGCAAGCGTTTCGGCATCGCGTTCGATCAGGTCGGCGAGCTTCAGCAGGATGCGCTCGCGGTCCGCCGGGCGCAGGCCGCTCCAGATGCGTGCGTCGAACGCGCGCTTCGCGCTCGCGACGGCGCGGCCGACGTCGTGTGCGTCGGCATCCGCGACCGAGGCGAGGCGCTCGCCGGTGGCCGGGTCGTGGACGTCGAGCCGCGCGGCCGCGTGCGCGGGCTGCATGGCGCCGTCGATGAAGAGGCCGAAGTCGCGCGCAACGAAAGTGCGCACGGTGTCGCTGACGGCGACGAAGGTCGATGAGGTCATGGGCGTCTCGAAGATGTCGGGTCCGGGCCGCGTGCGTCGGCACGCGGGCGTCGCACCACTGTATCGAGCGGGTTCGGCGCGCCGTGAGCGCAAATTGGCAGCGCGTGCGGGGCGCCGCGCCTACAGGAACAGCGCGCCGACCAGTTCCGTGCGGTTCGACACGCCGAGCTTGCGGTACATGCGCATCAGGTGGGTCTTGATGGTCGGCTGGCCGAGCGCGAGATCGCGCGCGATCTCCTTGTTCGAGCGGCCGTCGCGCACGAGGCGCGCGATCTGCTCCTCGCGGTAGGTCAGGCGCGCGTCGCAGCCGATCCGGTGGATGCCGCGCCGGGCGCGCAGCAGCGGGCCCAGCGCGGCTTCGGCAACGGGCTGCAGGCGGGCGAGCGCGTCGATTTCACTCGGGTTGAATCGGCCGGCGGCGCGCGGGCCGGCCGCATCGAAACGCAGCAGCGAAAACGCGCCGATCGTCCGGCCTTCATCGCGCAGCCAGATCTCGACCACGTCGGCGACGTCGTGGCGACGCAGGAAGCGGGTCCAGTACGCGGAGGCGTCGCGGCACGCGTCGGGCAGCTGCGACGCGAGCGTGACGACCGCGCCCTCGCCCGATGCGCAGCGCGACGGATGCAGCGGATCGAGCATCCGGTAGCGGGCGACGTAAGTACGGTGCATCGATTCCGGCATCCCGAACAGTTCGAAATCCGCCGGTTCGCCAGTCGCGTCGAGCCGATAGAACACGATCGCGGACGGGCTCGCGAACGCGTCGAATGCGGCCACGCAGGCATGCAGCGCGCGGTGCCAGTCGGCTGCGGCGACGTCTGGAGAAGCGGATGGGGTCGGCGTGATGGACATCGGGTGGCGGAGGGACGCGTCGGATGTCGGGGCAGACTAGCGGCGGCGGGGAGCAGCACGTGAGCTCAAATCGGCAAAAGGAACGACACCGAACAAGGTCTTCGACAGTAGACATTTACATAAAAACACCGAACGAATTAAGCACTGGCGTTAAGAAACCGATTTACCCGATGCTCCCCGCGAATTTCATTTGCTTAAGGTTTATCCGTGTATTAGATTTCTTCGTACCGTCTGCTGCAATCCATCGCCAGGCGATTCAGACGCCCGCGTGACCATGCGCACGAAAACAAGCTACAGCGCCCGGCACGCAATAAGAATCAGCGACTTTTACGCGATCCCGGGGAAAACATGCGATTCCAATTGTGGATATGTGCCACCCTCTCCTTTTTTCTGGCAGGGTGCGCCACGAATCTGTCGAGCGTGTCGACATTTGCAAATTCCGCCTCCAGTGTGGCATCCGAGACGAATACGGTATTCTCGAGCCTGCCCGACACATGCACGGATTTCGAATCACTTTTCCGCGCGGAATACAATGTGGGATCTTCTGCCCTGGCTCATGCCAAAACCACCAAACAGAAAATCCATCCGGCCATTGAACAGGCAGCCCAAAATGCAGTCAATGGCCTGCAACCGGTTCGGCAGCAGGTCAGGGACAATTGCACGCGAATCGAAAAACTTTCCCCCGCCCTGCAGCTACTCAATCAGGCCTTGTCGAATTACGCTTCGGGATTGAAAAGCCTTTCGCAGGATCAGTTCGTTACCTACAACCCCGCCCTTGACAGCCTTCCGCAAAGCCTCGCCGGATTCAAGAAACCGGACGGATCCTCGCTGATCACGACAAGCCAGGTACAGGCGGTGGACAGCCTGCAAAAACTCATCTATTCGGCAGCCATTCAATCCTACCGCCAGAAGAAGCTGTCTTCCGTGCTGAATGACGACACCTCGAAAGATGTTTCCAGGATTGTCGACGCCCTGAAAAACCTGGCGGGCGATTACATGACGCAACTCAAGGCTAATCAGCAGCTCGCACTTCAGACGAAGGATTTTTTCTCGGTTCTCCAGTCTGCGGGCTACTACTTCGAACCCATCGCCCAGGAAAACATATCGACGGATATGGCTGCGATGTCCGTCAAGAACGAGGCGCAGCAACACGCGCTGAACCAGTACGTCGTGCTTCTGGACAAGCTCATGCCGGCATTCAAGGCCGCCCAGTCCAGCGTACAGTCGCCATCCGAGAAAGATGTCGCGATTGAAATAAAGGATTTTTCGAAATCCGCCTACGACACTGCCGAAGCCCTGAAGAAGGCATTCTGAAAAACCGGAGTCACACATGGCACCCGCTATCTCCGTCTCACCGACGCAAGACGAACTTCAGCAGCTCAAGGATGTCGGCATCTCGTACGTGCAAGCCATTGGCACGCGGGTCCATCAGTTGACGGTGGAACCCGACCAGACTGCCGATGACCTGGCGCTCGCCCTCGACTTGATCCGGCAATCCAACACGTTGCTTGCGGCGCTTCAGACGATCACCGTCGACAATATGACGGCCGCCCTGTCCGATTCCGGGCAGGCGGTCGATGTCATCAACCAGTGCGCGCGGACGCTCGGTGACGCCATCAAGACGGCTGCGCGGATTGCGACGACCGTCGCGGCAGTCACCGCTTTCATCAATTTCGTGTCCGCGCTCGCCACCGGACCGTCACCCTCCGTCATCGCCAAAGGACAAGCATTTCTGACCG
Source organism: Burkholderia sp. SRS-46 (assembly GCF_004343775.1). Lineage (GTDB taxonomy): Bacteria > Pseudomonadota > Gammaproteobacteria > Burkholderiales > Burkholderiaceae > Burkholderia. The sequence continues at coordinate 171,445 of NZ_PTXL01000009.1, forward strand.
CGATGAAGGCAGCGTAGGTGCGAGGCTCGAGCCAGCTTATGCGGCCAGTGTGAGGCGTCCTCCCCGGAGCGCGCCTCCCTCACTTCGCCGCGAACGTATCGCACACGCTCAACTCCCCCGACTCGAGCCCGCGCCGCAGCCAAACCATGCGCTGCTCGCTCGTGCCATGCGTGAAGCTCTCCGGCACCACGTAGCCCTGCCCTTGCCGCTGCAGGCGATCGTCGCCGATCGCGGCGGCCGTCTTCAGCCCCTGCTCGAAGTCGCCGGGCTCGATGAGCCGCTGGTTCGCGCGCTGCGCGTTGTTCGCCCATACACCGGCGAAGCAGTCGGCCTGCAATTCCATCCGCACCGACAACTGGTTCGCGCGCGCTTCACTCGAGCGCCGGCGCGCGGCGTCGACCTTGCCGGAAATGCCGAGCAGGTTCTGCACGTGATGGCCGACCTCATGCGCGATCACGTACGCCTGCGCGAAATCGCCGCCCGCACCGAAGCGCGTGCGCAGGTCGCTGTAGAACCCGAGATCGATATAGACCTTCCGGTCGGCGGGACAGTAGAACGGCCCCATCGCGGTCTGGCCGGTGCCGCATGCCGTCGGCGTTGCGTTCCGGAACATCACGAGCGTCGGCGGCTGGTACTGCTCGTGCAGTTGCGTCGCGAAGATGCTCGTCCAGGTCCGCTCGATGTTGCCGAGCGCCTTGCGGGTGAACACCGCGCCGGCGTCGTTCGCGGGCGCGCCGCGCGGCTGCGCTGCCGGCGGCTGCGGCTGCGCCTGCTGCTGCCGCGCGCCCTGCAGCGCCGACGCGCCTTCGAGGACGACGCGCGGGTCGATCCCGAAGAAATACGATGCGGCGAGCGCGACGACGATCGTGCCGATGCCGATCGTCGCCCGCCCGCCGCCGAAGCCGCCGCCACCGCGGCGATCTTCGACATTCTGGCTTTCTGCTTCGTCGTCCAGTCTCATGGCGGACTCTCCCTTGCTTGTCGTTGCGCCGGCCGGACCACGCCGGCCGCCCGCGCTATTGTGCCGAGCTTTGACGGCTTATCGCAAAAATATCGAGGATAGAGCGATCGGGCGCGCGGGATCGTCAGTTTTTGCAAAATGCGGCCGCGCCCGCGTTCATCCATCCGGCTGATAGCCTCGCCCGCCCGCGCCGCCTACAGTGACCGGAATCGACACCCTTCCGGAGAACGATATGACGCACCCGCATCCCCGCACGATCGCGATCACCGGCGCGGGCACCGGCATCGGCGCCGCGTGCGCGCGCCGCTTCGCGCGCCAGGGCGACCGCGTCGTGCTGATCGGCCGGCGCCAGGCGCCGCTCGACGCGCTGGCCGACGAAACGGGCGGTCTCGCGCTGGCCGGCGATGCAGCAAGCACGGCCGACTGGAGCCGCTTCGTGGCGCGCATCGCCGAACGCTTCGGCCGCATCGACGCGCTCGTCACCTGCGCGGGCGGGCACGGCCTCGGCCGCGCGGACGAGACCGACGACGCGCAATGGCGCGCCGCGATGCACGCGAACCTCGACACCGCGTTCGTCAGCGCCCGCGCATGCCTGCCGGACCTGATCGCGCAGCGCGGCAGCATCGTGCTGGTCGCGTCGATCGCCGCGCTCGCGGCGGGGCCCGGCGTGTGCGGCTACACGGTCGGCAAGCACGCGCTGCTCGGGCTCGCGCGCTCGCTCGCACGGGATTACGGGCCGCACGGCGTGCGCGCGAACGCGGTGTGCCCCGGCTGGGTCCGCACGCCGATGGCCGACGCGGAAATGGCGCCGCTGATGGCGCGGTACGACGTATCACTCGACGCGGCCTACGCACGCGTGAGCGCCGACGTGCCGCTGCGGCGCGCGGCCGATCCGGACGAGATTGCGGCGGTGTGCGCGTTCCTTGCTTCGCCTGCTGCGTCGTTCGTGACCGGCGCGACGCTCGTCGCCGATGGCGGCGCGATGGTCGTCGACGTGCCGACGCTGGCATTCGACCAACCGTAACGCCATCGACGGACCGTCGACAAAAAGCGGCCCGTCCTGATGACCCCGGGCTCGTTGCGCACCGAACCCTCCCCGTGCCCGTGAGCGGCAGCCGCCCCTTTCGTTCAAACGCGGCGCCGCATCACGCCTTGCACGTGATCCACGGCTTGAGCCGCACCGCGCCGCGAATCAGGCCGGCCTCCTCCTGCGCGTGAATCACCGGCCCGATCGGCTTGTACGCCTGCGGCGCTTCCTCGATGCGCCGCTCCTCGCGCAGCGTGACGCAGGTCCACGCGCCCGGCGCCTGCTCCGCACGCATCCGCCTGACCGCCTGCCGGCGCACGCTGCGGCCGGCGCCGTGGCTGCACGACCACAGCCAGTCCGGATGACCGAGCCCCGTGACCAGGAACGACGCATCGCCCATCGAGCCCGGAATCAACGCGAAATCCCCTTCGCGGGCCGGCGTGGCGCCCTTGCGATGGATGTTCATGCCGTTCTCCCGGAGCACGACGTTGTGCGGCACGTCCACGACCAGCGTCGAATCGGCCGTGCCCGTCAGTTCCGCGAGCTCCTTGCGCACCATCTCGGCAAGCACCACGCGATTCAGCCACGCATAACGCGCGGCGGTGCCCATCGCGCTCAGGTACTCGCGCGCCAGCTCTCCCGAGAGCCCGTACAGGCCGCTCTCCGGATGCTTCAGGCCCACCGGCCAGGCTGCGCGCGCACGGTCCATCCAGCGCCGCCCGACGTAGAAGCCGACGTCGCGTGAGCCGCTGTGGATCATCACGACGACGTCGTCGCGCGCGAGCCCGGCTCGATACGCGGCATGCCGGTCGAGCACCGCGTCGACCACCTGCAGCTCGACGAAATGGTTGCCCGAACCGGGCGTGCCAAGGCACGGATCGCGAAACACCTCGCGGGCGCCGACGTGCGCGTCCGGCGCATAGTTCGAACTGCCATCGAATCGCTCGAGGCCGATGCACGCGGACAGCTCGCGCAACAGCCGCTCGCGATCGACCTGCCGCCAGATCCCTTGCGGGGCGACGCGATCGACGAACGCCGCCGGCCCGGTGTCGAACAGCGCGCGGAACGCGGCGCCGTTGACCGGAACGTCGCGCTGGTCGGCCAGGATCGCGCGCGTCAGGCGTTCGACGAGCCGCGCTTCGAGCGGCGCGAGCGCCGACCGCTTGAGGCCGGTCGTGATCAGGCGCATCCCGCAGTTGATGTCGGTGCCGACCGCGGCGGGAATCACGAACGCATCGTCCGTCGCGACGATCGAGCCGACCGGCGCGATGCCGCCCGGATGGAAATCCGGCGTCGCGCAAGCCTTGCAGACGCCATGATGACCATCGGGCGAACGGACCGACGCGAAGGACAACAGCTGTTGCACCGCCTTCTCTTCGAGCGGCAAGGTGTCGGGCAACAGCACGGAAGCCTGCGACTGTTCGTTGCGCAGGTGATAGACGCCGGATCGATAGCCGACGTGGATGCCTTGCCGTTGCAAGGCTTTTTTCAAACGGGGAAAGGATGACATGGCTGCCAGGATTCAAACAGGTACGACGCGACCTCCGGCCAAGCCGGCGGTCATCGGTACCTTCCCGCAGCAGCGTCAAGGAAGGGAGCGCGGATCTTAGCAGAAGCCTGTCGCCCCCGGAAAGCCGGCGACGGCCATCTGTCGCGCGCCATCCACACGCCGGCGTTCGCCGAGCCACGCGTCGCGCCCGGTGCGAACGGCAGGCCGGCGACATGCCGCCGGCGCCTCGCTCACCGCACGCACCCCAACCCCGCCAGCGTCGCCTCGACCGCCGTGTCGAGCGGCGTATGCGGTTCGCTGCCCAGCACCTCGACCAGCCGCGCATTGTCCATGCGGATCGGCTCGCGCCACAGGTAGCGCATCTCCAGCAGTTCACGCAGCGTCGGCACGAATGGCGACGCTGCGCGCAGCAACCACCACGGCAAGCGCCGCATCACCGGGTGCGCGCCGTGCCGTTGCGCAACGCGACAGATCGCCTGCGCCATCTGCATGCCGTCGGCATCCCAGTGGCCGGCGTGGTGGAAGCGCGCGAACGGCGCCAGCGTGTCGCGGCGTGCGATCAATTCCACCATCGTGCGCGCGACGTCCGGCAGATAGGCCCATTGATGGCCGACGCCGGGCCGCCCCGGCAGGCTCACGGCCCGCACGGGCCGGCCGGGCTTGACCAGCCCCTGCGAGAACCAGTTGTTGCCGACCCGCGGCCCGAAGAAATCGCCGGCGCGCACGATGATCGTCCGCACGCCGCGCGCGGCCGCCGCCTGCAGCCGGCGCTCCAGCTCGACGCGAATCGCGCCTTTGCGGGTAGACGGATGTTGCGGCGCATCTTCATGCAGCACCGGAAACGCGTCGGCGCCGTAGTTGTAGACCGTGCCCGGCAGCACGACGGTCGCCCCCGCCGCCGCCGCGATCGTGTTGTCGATCATCGGCAGCACCAGCGTCGACCAGTTGCGATATCCGGGCGGATTGACCGCATGCACGATTACGCTGCACCCCTGCGCCGCCCGTGTTACCGCCTCGCGATCGAGCGCATCGCCCTGCACCCAGGTCAGGCCGTCGGGCCGCGGCGGCCCGCTCGCCGCGCCGCCGCGTCGCCACGCCCGCACCTGCCAGCCCGCGTCGCGCAGTTGCCGCGCGACCTCTCCACCGATGCCGCCCGTCGCGCCGAGCACCAGTGCCCGCCGTTCCGCCCCGTCCATATGGTTTGCCATTGCCGCACTCCCGAATCGCGTTTGTCTCCAGGGCATTCTGGACCGCATCGGGGTAGCAAGGAATTGTCTAGCATGATCGATCTGCTATACATTTTCGTATGGCCTCCGATCTCAACTGGGAACACTATCGAACCTTCCTCGCCGTGCTCGACGAGGGCTCGCTGTCGGGCGCGGCACGCGCGCTCGGGGCCACGCAGCCGACGGTGGGCCGTCACGTCGCCGCGCTCGAAGCCGCGTTCGGCCAGGCCTTGTTCACCCGCTCGCCGTCCGGGCTGCTGCCGACCGAGGCCGCGCAGGCGTTGCGCGGCCATGCCGAGGCGCTGCGCAGTGCGGCCGCCGCGTTCGAGCGCGCGGCCGCCAGCCACGGCAGCGGCGTCAGCGGCGTGGTGCGGATCTCGGCGAGCGACGTGATCGGTGTCGAAGTGCTGCCGCCGATGCTCGCGCGGTTGCGGCGCGACCATCCCGAACTCGTCGTCGAGCTGGTGCTCACCGACCGCGTCCAGGACGTGCTGAAGCGCGAAGCGGACATCGCGGTGCGGATGGCACCGCCCGCGCAGGATGCGCTCGTCGCGCGACGCATCGGCAACATCGAACTCGCAATGGTTGCGCGCGACGACTATGTCGCCGAACACGGCGCGCCGGCCACGCTCGCCGAACTCGCGCGGCATGCGCTGATCGGTTTCGACACGGTGACGCCGTTCCTGCGTGCCGCGTCCCGCGCGTTGCCGGCCTGGAAGCGGGAGGCGTTTGCGCTGCGCGCGGACAGCAACCTCGCGCAGCTTGCGCTGATCCGGGCCGGCTACGGAATCGGCATCTGCCAGGCCGCGCTCGCGAAACGCGACGCGCGGCTGGTGCGCGTGCTGCCGGACGAGGTGGCGCTGCCGCTGGAGACGTGGGTCGTCATGCACGAGGATCTGCGGAACAGCCCGCGCTGCCGCGCGGCGTTCGATGCGCTGGTGGGCGGGCTGTGCGCGTATGTCGAGGGAAGAGAGGATTGACGGCGGCGTTCGGCCGCCGCCGCGTCACACCAGCAGTTGCCTCGCCAGCACCTCGCGCGCCTGCGTCACGGCTTCGCGTTCGCCGGGCAGCGGCGGCGTGAGCGAGAACACCGCGTCCGGCAGCGCCGGCAGACGGAATTTCGCGCCGAGCCGCATGAGGCCGTCGCCGATCGCCGACGCACACAGGCAGCCGACGCCCAGCCCCGCCGCCAGCATCGACTGCAGCCCGGCGACGCCTGAAGCGCTGTGCACCAGCACGAACGGCACGCGCTGTTCTTCAAGGGACCGGATCGCGACCTGATGCATCATGCAGTCGTCCGGCAGCAGCACGAGCGGCAGCGGCTCGGGCAAGTGCTCGGCCAGCGCGGGCGACGTGACCCACGACAACGGCTCGCGCCGCAGCACCCAGCGCGTATCGGCCGACACCGGCCTGAACGGCCCGGTCGACAGGTTCATCACCACGCCGATATCGATCTGCCCCTTCGCGTGCGCGTGCTCGATCTCCGCGCTCTTCATCGCGCTGACGTGCAGGCTCAGCTGCGGATAGCATTCGCGCAGCCGCGCCAGCAGCCCCGCGACCTCGTGCGTGCGGTAATAGTCGGTGATCGCGACGCGCAATTCGCCCTTGATCGCCTGCCCGCGCAGCTCGTCGAACGCGGCCTCGTTCAGCGCCACGATGCGCCGCGCATGATGCAGCAGCCGGCTGCCGGCCGGCGTGGCCTCGACGCCGCGCTTGCTGCGCACGAACAGCGGCACGCCCGCGCGCGCCTCGAGCTTGCGCACCTGCTCGCTGACCGTCGACTGCGACAGGTGCAGCAGCGGCGCCGCCGCCGACAGGCTGCCCGCGTCGGCCACCATCGCAAAGGTCCGCAACTGGTCCAGGTCGAATCCGCGCATGCCATCCCCTATCCATCGAATAACCCGATGGATGCTACCACTCTTTCCCGCTTTTCCGAACCATAGGCGCGGCGTCAGAATGGCGACTCGCCTGCCCGGGCGCGTGCGGACCCGATATCCGGCGCGGCTGGAACGGCAAGCCTCATTCGGACCCGCACACTCATGACGCATTCCACGCTCTCCCCACCCGCCGTCGCGGCGGACCCGACCGCGGCCACCGCGCGCAGCCATCACGGCTGGGCGCTCGTGGTCCTGCTGGTCGGCGCGATCCTGCCGCCGCTCGACTACTTCATCGTGAACCTCGCGCTGCCGGCGATCCGCACCGGCATCGGCGCGCATCCCACCGAGCTCCAGCTCGTGATCTCGGCGTACGCGTGCGCGAACGCCGTGGCCCAGATCACCGGCGGGCGCCTCGGCGACCTGTACGGCCGCAAGCGCATCTTCATGATCGGGATGGCGGGCTTCGTCGTCGCATCGACGCTGTGCGGCCTCGCCGGCAGCGGCGCAGTGCTCGTCGCCGGGCGCGTGCTGCAGGGCCTGTTCGCCGCGACCCTCGCGCCGCAAGTGCTGGCCACGATCCGCAGCGTGTTCACGCCGCACGAGCAGGTGCGGGTGATGGGGTTCTACGGTTTCGTGTTCGGCCTCGCGGCCGTGATCGGCCAGCTCGGCGGCGGCGCGCTCATCAGCCTGCATCCGTTCGGGCTCGGCTGGCGCGCGATCTTCCTCGTCAACCTGCCGATCGGCATGCTGGCGCTGCTCGGCAGCTGGCGCTTCATTCCGGAAAGCCGGCCGCCGCGCGGCCAGCGCATCGACCTGCCCGGCACGATCCTGCTGTCGCTGTTCCTGCTGATGTTCGTCTATCCGCTGACGCGCGGTCACGAGGAAGGCTGGCCGCTGTGGATGATGGCCTGCCTGATCGGCGCGCTGCCGATGCTCGGCGTGCTGCTGAAGGTCGAGGGCCGCCGGCTCGCCGCCGGGCACGATCCGCTGCTGGACGTGCGCCTGTTCCGCAACCCCGTCGTCGCGCTCGGGCTCACGCTGGCGTTCCTGTTCTACATGCTGAGCGCGTTCTTCCTGAGCTACGGGATCTACCTGCAGGGCTGCCTGCAATGGACGCCGCTCGCGGCCGGGCTCGCGATCCTGCCGTTCGGGTTCGGGTTCCTGTCGAGCCCGCTGCTGATGCCGCGTCTCGTCGGCCGGCTCGGCGGCTATCGCGTGCTGACGCTCGGGTTCGCGCTGCTGAGCGCCGGCCTCGCCACCGCGGTCGCGCTGGCCGGCACCGACGCGCCGGGGCCCGGGTTCTATCTGGGCCTCGCGGCGATGGGCGTGGGACAGGGGCTGGTGCTGCCGTCGATCGTGCGGATCGTGCTCGCCGAGGTGGCGCCGGAGCGCGCCGGCGTGGCATCCGGCATGGTGTCCGCGACGCTGCAGATCGGCGCGGCGGTGGGCGCGGCGACGCTCGGCGGCGTGTTCTTCGCGCGGCTGGGCGCGCATCCCGGCGCGCTCGACTATGTGCATGCGTTCCGCGCGTCGATGTTCGCGATGGTGGCGATCCTGGCGATGTGCGTGCTGCTGTCGATGGCGCTCGGGCCGATGCACCGGCGCCTGCATCCGGAGGCGTGACGCGCGCCGCGCCGCTCAGCGACGGGCGCGGCGTTTCGCGCGCTGCGCCTCGCGCGCCTCCCACGCGGCGAGCGCTTCGCGATAGCGGTCCATCGCTTCTTCGTACAGGTCGAACACGCACGGCGAGCATCCGCTGTTGCAGCAGTCCTCGAGTTCCGGTTGCTGCGGCGGGGTCGGACGAGGATCGTCGAGCGACGGATCCGGGGCGGGCTTGCGGGGCACGGCGGGATTCGGTTGAGGTGGAACGGTCAGTATAGGCCGATCCGCGCCGTCGCTTCGGCGGCTTGCGCGGGTTGGCGGATCGCATGCGTGACCCCATCCGAAACACGGTGCGCATGCAAAAGCGGACGCCGGTCGCAGCCGGCGTCCGCTTCTTGCTCTCACTTCAAACAGTGGCGACCATCGACGCGACGCCGTGCACAGACACGCTCACGACGCGGGCGCATCCGGCTTCGCGCCGTCGGCGTCCGGCTTGTCGACGAGCGGTTGCCATGCCGCCCCGACCGAATACCAGTCGACGTGCCGGGTGAGCAGCATGATGCCGGCGAGAATCGCGAACAGCAGCAGCGAGCCGAGCATCAGCGCGTTGTCCTCGGACAGCAGCAGGCCATAGAGCGCCGCGTACAGCACCGCCAGCAGGCCCGCGAAGGTCGCCCCGCGCCGCACGCTGTGCAGCGCGAACGACACGTAGAAGCCGAGCAGCCCGATGCACGCGCCGCTGGCCGCGAGATACGCATACCCGAACGCGATGTGCTCGGACAGGCTCAGCAGCAGCAGGAAGAACAGCGCGAGCGACAGCCCCACCAGCAGATACTGGATCGGGTGGATGCGCAGCCGCTTCACGAGCTCGAACATGAAGAAGCTCGCGAAGGTCAGCATCACGAACAGCGCGCCGTACTTCGTCGCGCGCTCGGCCTCGAGATAGACGTTGACCGGCTCGATCAGCGACACCGACGCCGCTTCGAACGCGTCGTCGCCGCTGCCCGACGCGATCTGCTCGCGCGCCTTCGTGTTGAACGACGTCAGGCTCCACGCGCCGGCGAAGCCGCCGGCATCGACCGTGCGGGTACGCGGCAGGAACGCGCCGTCGAAGCTCGGATGCGGCCACGCCGATTTCAGCGAGAAGTCGTTCTGGTCCGCCACCGGCGTGAACGCGACCGATTGCGCGCCCAGCAGCGGCAGGTCGATGCTGAACGGCACCGGGTTGCCGCCGGCGGCGGCCGTGAACGCGGCAAGGTCGACGTCGGCGTGCACGCCCTGGCGCAGGCTCGGCAGCCGCGCGCCCTGCTCGACCGCCAGTTGCTTGCCGCCAAATGCCAGCACGGGTTGCGTCATCAGCCCGCGCACGTCGCTGATGCCGAACGCGACATACGCGGTGCCGATCGCGAAGCTCACGTGCCCGGCCGATTGCGGCAGCTGCTTCAGGTCCGGCAGCGCGAGCGTGCCTTCCCAGCGGCTCTGGAGGTCGTACACGAGCGCCTTGTGGATGCCGCGATAGCGAACGTCGGTCGCAAGGCTGCCGTTCATCCTCAGCGTCTTCGGGAACACGAGCAGGCGTTTCGTTTCGCTCTGGAAGCGGGTTTTCTCGGGCGCGTCCGCTGCCGTATCGTCGCGCACGCGGGTGACTTCCGTGTACGGCACGACGAGGATCGGCCCCGTCACGGTTTGCGGCCCCGCGTAGCTGGACCAGATGCTTCTCAATGCTTCATCGCGATACTGCGCGCGCTCCTGCACGATGCTGCCGACCAGATGCAGCGGGATCAGGATGAGCAGCACGAGAGACGCGGTGATCAGGGATTTGAACAACAGGATGCGATTCATGCGATCGGGTACCGGAGTGGGAACAGTCCGGTCAGCATGAGCCTGCCGCGTGAAGCGCGTCGGAAGCGGAGGTGAAGCGAATGTGTGGCGAACGTGAAGCGCGCTCAGCCCGGCGACGGCAGCGTGAGCGTCGCACAGGCGCCGCCTTCCGTGCGATTGGCCAGCGCGATGCTGCCATGGTGCAGCATCGCGACTTCGCGGACGAAGCACAGGCCGAGGCCCGTGCTGCGATCCTGGCCGTCGGGCCGCGGCAGCGAATAGAAGCGCTCGAACACGCGCGCCATCGCGTAGTCGGGGATGCCGGGCCCGTCGTCGGTCACGCGGATGACCGCGACGGAGGTCCTGCCCGCCGCTTGCCGCTGCGCCGCGATCGTCACCGCGCTGCCGGGCGGCGCGAAATCCAGCGCGTTGTCCAGCAGGTTGCCGAGCGCCTGGCGCAGCAGGAACGGATCGCCTTCCACGTGGCCGACGTCCGTCGCCGGCGGATCCAGCTGCAGCGTCACGCCACGCTTGCGCGCACGCGGCTCCGCATCGTCGAGCAGCTGTTCGAGCAACGGCGCCAGCGCGACCGGCTCGCGCACCGACAGGCGCTGCTTCTGCTCCACTTCGGCGAGCGCCAGCAGCTTGCGGATCATCTGCTCGAGGCGGCCGGCCTGGCGGCGGATGTTGTCCGCGAAGCGCCGGCGGTTCGCCACCGGCATCTCCTCCTGCAGCAGTTCGGCCGCGCCGCTGATCGCCGCGAGCGGGCTCTTCATCTCGTGCGTGAGCGTGTGGATGTAGTTCTCGACGTACTGCCTGTCCTCGAGGCGCTGATGCATGGTTTCCACCGCGCGCCCCAGCTCCGCGAGCTCGTTGGCGCCCTGCAGCGGCATGTCCGCGCGCTCGCCCGCCGCGATCGCGCGCGCATAGCGCTGCAGCCGGCGCAGGCCGATCACGAGCCACCCCGTGCACGCGACGCCGATCAGGATCGCGCCGCCCATCAGCAGCGCGCCGTACAGCAGGATCTTGCGCTGGCTGCGCGCGATGAACGGCGCGACGGCCTGGTTCGGCTTCGCGATGGTCAGCACGCCGATGATCTCGCCGCCCTTGCGGATCGGCGCGGCGACGTGCATCACCGTGCTGCTGTCGTCATCCGGATCCGAGCGGGTGCTGCGCGCGCCGTACTGGCCGCGCAGCGTGCGATACACGTCGTTCCAGTGCGAGTAGTCCTGGCCGACCGCGCCGCCGGCGGAGTCGTAGCGCACGATCCCGCGCGCGTCGGTGACGTAGATGCGGTAGCTGATCGTGTCCTTGCGCATGCCCCAGACTTCCGCGCCGACCGGGCTCGCATGCAGCTTTTCGAGCTGGCGGGCAAACGCGCCGTCGCCGATGTGGCCGCTGGCCATGTCGTCGGCGGCGAGCGTGGCGAGCACCTGGGCCGTGTCGACCAGCGTGTCCTCCATCGCTTCGCGCACGCCGGGTTTGACTTCCTGCACGAACACCCGCAGCGTGATCAGCGCCGCGAGCCCGACGATCAGGAAGAAGCCGAAGAAGATCCGCAGTCCGATATGCATGAGGAAATGGCCGTCGTCACGGTTGCAGCGAATAGCCCATCCCGCGATGGGTGCGGATCGGGTCGCGCGCGGGGTCGATCGCGCGCAGCTTCGCGCGCAGCGTCTTGATATGGGTGTCGACCGTGCGGTCGGTCGTGTCGATCGCGTCGCGCCAGACGAGATCCATCAGTTGCTCGCGGGAATAGATGCGCTCCGGATGCTGCACGAGCAGCGCCAGCAGGCCGAATTCGTAGCGGGTCAGGTTCAGCGCGTGGCCGAGCCACGCGACGCGGCCGCCGCCGGTATCCAGCTCGAAGCCCGGCGCGACGGTCGACGGCGCACTCGGCCGAGCGCTTGCCGGTTCGTGCGGCGCAAGCGCCGGCCGGTTCAGCCGGCGCAGGATCACCCGCACCCGCGCGGCCAGCTCGCGTGGCGAGAACGGCTTGACCACGTAGTCGTCCGCGCCGATTTCCAGGCCGACGATCCGGTCGATTTCGTCATGCCGCGCCGTCAGGAAAATCACCGGCACGTCCGTGAACGTGCGCAGCGTCCGGCACACTTCGAAGCCGTTGATGTCGGGCAGGCCGACGTCGAGCACGACGAGATCGAAGCGCCCTTCGCGCAATTGCTCGAGCGCGGCCTGCCCGAGCGTGCAGTGCACGGTCTGCATGCCGTCCGTGCCCAGCGCGTAGACGATCGTGTCCGCGATGGCCAATTCGTCTTCGACCACCAGGATATTCGGCTGATTCATGGTTTCAGGGCGTTTCAAGGTCTGCTCGCGCGATGCGGTCCGGTATTGTACGCATCGCGGGCGCCGATCGCGGGCTCGACCCCGCCTACGCCACCCGCCCGCTCACCGGAATCGTCGCGCCGCGGATCGCCTGCGCATCGGCCGACAGCAGGAACGCGATCGTCGCCGCGATCTCGCGCGGCTGCACCCAGCGCGAGAAATCCGCGTCCGGCATGTCCGCGCGGTTCTGCGGCGTGTCGATGATGCTCGGCGCGATCGCGTTGACCGTCACGCCCGTGTCCAGCAGCTCCGCCGCCAGCGCCTCGGTCAGCCGCGCGACGCCCGCCTTCGCGGCCGCGTACGCGCCCATGCCGGCCCCGGCCTTGAGCGCCGCGCCCGCGCCGATGTTGACGATGCGGCCGGCCGGGGCGCGCAGCAGATGCGGCAGCGCCGCCTTCGACGCGTTCAGCGCCGTCTTCACGTTCAGCGCGTACATCCGGTCCCAGGTGGCCGCGTCGCCGTCGGCGACGGTTTCCCAGGTGAACGCGCCCGCGATGTTGAGCAGCGCGTCGAGCCGGCCGAAGTCGCGCTGCACGGCGTCGAGCGCCTGCGTGGCTGCCTGCGCGTTCACCAGGTCGACGCCGCCGATGCACAGTGCGCCGGCCGGCACGACGGGCGGCGGATCGCCCCGCCCGATCAGCGCGATGCGCGCGCCGCGCTCGGCGAACCATGCGGCCGTCGCGAGGCCGAGCTGGCCGAATCCGCCGGTGATCGCGACGGTTTTTCCGTTGATGTCGTGTGCCATGGATGTCCTCTCCTTCGTCAGAGGCCGGTGTGTCCGTATTGCGCCTGCGCGCAGCACGCGGCATACCGGCCCGGGTTCATGCCGGCCGCCGCATTCGCGGCGTGGCCGGCGCTTCGCGCAGCGTAGCTTAGCGCCGCTCAGGCGTCCGTGCGCACCGGAACGAGGCCGCGGCGGCGCAGTTCCTCCGTCGTTTCGCCCTGGTTGCCCGGGCGCCAGCCGGGCGGCAGCATCACGAAACGGATCGCGTCCCACACGCTGCCGGCCGTCGCGACGTCGCGGGTCAGGCTCGCCCAGTGCTCGAGCTCGACGACGAACGGATTGCGCGAGCGGGTCGGCGTGACGAGGCCGTAGCGGCACGGCTCGTCGGCGCGTTCGGCGACATAGGTGCCGAACAGCCGGTCGAACACGATCAGCACGCCGCCGTAGTTCGCATCGAGGTAGTCGAGATTCGACGCATGATGCACGCGATGCGCGGACGGCGTATTGAACACGGCTTCGAGCCAGCCGAGCTTCGGCAGCCACGTGTTGTGCAGCCAGAACTGGTACATCAGGTTGAACGACAGGATCGCGAGCACGGCTTCCGGACGCACGCCGAGCCAGACGAGCGGCGTGAAGAACATCGCCGCGCCGGCGATCTTGCCGGTCCAGCCGAGCCGGAACGCGGACGACAGCGTCAGCTGGTTCGGCGAATGGTGCACCGCATGAGTCGACCAGAAGAAGCGGACGCGGTGCGACGCGCGGTGATACCAGTAGTAGCAGAACTCCTGGCCGACGAACACGAGCAGCGCGAGCAGCACGCTATGGAGCTGGATCGTGAACAGCCGGTGCGCCCACGCGAACTCGAAGATCGGCGTGGCGAGCGACAGCGGCGCCAGCGCGAGCAGCTTGCGCCCCGCGAGATCCGCGAGCGACAGCCAGACCTCGTGCCAGTCGAACGGCTCGGGCTGGCGGCTGCGCCGCCAGGTGAGCACGGCCGCCTCGACGAGCGAAACGGCGATGATGAAAAGCGTGACGAAGGTCGCGAGTTTTCCGGTGGTGGTGAGCATGATGGGTCTTTCCTTCGGTTGAGTCGGACGCGTCATGTGCGGCACGTGCTGCCGTCGCGTCGAATGAAGCGCACTGTATGCGTCTGCCGACGGAAAGACCACGCGGGAAATATGTCGCCGCGTGTCACGGCGACACATGTTCCGTCGGCACACATCGTCCATTGACGCGTGCCGTTTCGTGCCACCTGAACGCGTTCACCTGCGTGGCAGCCACGCCCGTCGCGAGACTCGCGCGACGAACGCCGCGCATGCGCGCATTCGTCGTACCGAAGCACACCCGGCCGTGTAACACCGCGACATCTTTTATGACGCGACTGGCGCGCGCCGCCGTCCTAAAGTGCGTTCCGTCGACACGCCACCGCGTGCCCCGAAACGAACCGCCAGGACACCCGATGAAAACCCGCTTCCTCGTCACCGCCGCCGCACTCGCCACGCTCGCCAGCGCACCGGCCTTCGCCGGCTGGTCCGGCCACGGCACCGCCTACACACCGCGCGGTACCTACAGCGGCGCGCACGCCGGCGCATGCGGCGGCGGCAGTTGCTCGCATGCGGGCGGCGTCATCGGCCCCGGCGGCGGCCTCGCGACCAACACGGGCACCGTCAAGCGCACCGCGCCCGGCCAGTTCTCGAACAGCGGCACCTCGGTCGGCCCCAACGGCCGCTCGGTCCAGCACAGTGGCGACACGAGCTGCGCGAACGGCACCTGCTCGCACACCGGTTCGATGACGGGCTCGGACGGCCGCAGCGCATCGACATCCGGCAGCGTGACGCGCAACGGCCCGGGCGAGTACACGTCGAACGGCACGGTCACCGGGTCGGGCGGCAACACCGCAAGCCACACGGCATCGACGAATTGCGCGGGCTCGACCTGCTCGCGCTCGGGCACCGTGTCCGGCACGGACGGCGCGCGCGTCGCGCATTCCGGCAGCGCGACGCGCGTCGCGCCGGGCGTCGTGACGACGTCGGGCAGCACGACCGTCGTGCACGGCGGCACGGTGTCGACCGGCGGCACGACGGTGATCCACGGCAGCACGGCGGCAACCGGCACGGTCACCGTCGCGGGTGCGACGATCGCCGTTGCGCCGGTGCCGTTGGCCGTGGCGGTTCCCGTGCCGGTGCCTGTCGCGCCGCCTCCGCCCGACGCAGTGGTCGTGACGGCACCGCCGCCGGTCGCAGTCGCCGTTGCTGCACCGGCACCCGCCCCAGCGCCTGCTGCCGTCATCGTCGCGCCGCCGCCCAAGACCGTCGTCGTGACGCCGCCGCCGAAAGTCGTGCACGTTGCGCCGCCGAAGGTCGTCTACGTCGCGCCGCCCCCGCCCAAGGTGCTGTATCTCGCACCGCCGCTGACCCGGTCGGTGTATGTCGCACCGCGTGCCGTGTACATCGCCCATCCGCCGCGCGCCGTCGTCTGGGTGCCGGGCCACTGGGCCGGCGGCCTCTGGGTGCCCGCTCACTGGGCGTAACCGGGCGCCTGCCCCGCATCCGCAACCGATTCGCTTCACGTTCCACCCGTTTCATCAACCACCCGGCCGGCGCAGACCGTCGGCCACGCAAGGAGAAACCCCATGAAGTCCATCAAGAAGATGATTGCCGTCGTCGTTTTGTGTATCGTCTCAGCAGCAGCGTCGGCCCAGCAGATGCCGATGGGTGCGGCGAACGGCGGTGCACGCGTCGAGCGCGCGCTGGCGCAGTTGCAGGGCCGCTTCGCCAACGCGAACACGACGCACGACGGCAAGCTCACCCGCGAGCAGGCCGCCGCGGGGATGCCGATGGTTGCGCAGCATTTCGACGAGATCGATGCGCAGCACCACGGCTACGTCACGCTCGCGCAGCTCGAAAACTTCATGCGGCAACGCATGGCGGCGGCCCGCTGAGCCCGGACGAAAGCCCACTCGCGCGGCCCGCACCGGGAGGCAGCCGATGGAACAGTCCTGCAGGATCATCGTGCTCGACGACGAAGCGGAGCTGCGCAACATGCTGCAACGCTTCCTGACCGGCCACGGCTTCGAGGTTCGCGCGGTGGCCGACGGCAAGCGGCTCGACCGCCTGCTGCAGCGCGAGCCGTACGACCTGCTGGTGCTCGACCTGATGATGGAGCCCGAAGACGGCCTGAGCGTATGCCGCCGCCTGCGCGCGGAAGGCCAGACGCTGCCGATCCTGATGCTCACCGCGAAAGGCGACGCGGCGGACAAGGTCGTCGGCCTCGAGACGGGCGCCGACGACTACCTCGCGAAGCCGTTTCTCCCCGACGAACTCGTGGCCCGCGTCCGCGCGCTGCTGCGGCGGCAGAAGATGGCGGCCGGCGAGCCGACGGTGACGTCGCAGCGGCTGCGCTTCGGCGCGTTCACGTTCGATGTCGGCCAGCAGACGCTGATGCGCGACGGCACGCCCGTCGAGATCCATTCGGCGCAGATGCTGCTGCTGCATGCACTGGGCTCGTCGCCGAACCGCGCGGTGAGCCGCGAGAACCTGCTCGCCCGCGCGCGCGGCCGCGACCACGCCGCGCTCGACCGCAGCGTCGACGTGCAGATCCTGCGGCTGCGCCAGATCGTCGAGGACGATCCCGCCAAGCCGCGCTTCATCAAGACGGTGTGGGGCATCGGCTACATGCTGGTGGCCGGCATCGAGCCGTGATGCGATTCCCGCTGCCGCGCTCGCTGCTCGCGCGCAACATCGCGCTGCTGGTCGCGCTCGTCGCGCTGTCGCTCGCCTGCTCGCTCGCCGTGCTGCTGCACTACGTGCAGCGCCCGCGCATCGAGCGCGCGTCGATCATCTTCTCCGACTACGTGCAGTTGCTCGACCGCACGCTCGCCGGCATGCCGTCCGACGCAAGCCGCACGGTGGCCGCGCAGCTCGGCGGCCGGGCCTCGCCGCCGCCCGCCGCGCCGCCGCATGCGCCGAGCCTCGCGGCCTTCTTCCGCACCTGGCAGCGCGACGTGTTCATGCTGGCGCTCGAACGCCACCTGCCGCCCGACCTCCCGGCGCGCTGGCAGTCGGGCGACGACGAACGCCTGTGGATCCGGCTGCACGTGGCCGGCTCGCCTGTCTGGGTACCGCTGCCGATGGCCGCCGACGCGCAGGCGAGCGGCATCACGACGGCCCTCGTGCTGTCGATCGGGCTGGCGTTGCTCGCGGCGCTGACCGGCTACCTGATCCAGCTCCACCTGAACCGGCCGCTCGATGCGCTGGCGCGCGCGGCGCAGCGCGTGAGCGCGGGCGAACGCCCGCCGCCGCTGCCCACCGACGGCCCGACCGAAATCGCCGACGTGAGCCGCGCGTTCAACCGGATGGCCGACGCGCTGCAACAGGCCGAAACGACCCGCTCGCTGATGCTGGCCGGCGTGTCGCACGACATCCGCACGCCGCTCACCAAGCTGCGCCTCGCGATCGCGATGGCGCTGCCGCGCGGCACGCACGACGCGCTCGTTGCATCGACCGAGCATTATCTGGACCAGATCGATACGATCCTGCAGCAGTTCATGGACTACGCGGGCAGCGGCGAGCGCGAGACGCCGCAAACCGGCGACCTGAACGCGCTGGTCGGCCAGCTCGTCGCGGATTTCGCGGGGCTCGGCCACGCGTTCGAATTCGACGAAGGCGACGTGCCCGCGTTCGCGTTCCGCCCGATCAGCCTGATGCGGCTGCTGATGAACCTGATGCAGAACGCGGTCGTATACGGCCGCACGGGCCTCTGCGTGCGCACGTGGACCGAACGCGGCATCGCGTATGCCGTGGTCAGCGATCGCGGCAACGGCATCGGCGCGGCGGAACTCGAGCGGCTCAAGGCACCGTTCAGCCGCGGCGCGAACGCGCGCAGCCATGCGGGCGGCACCGGCCTCGGCCTCGCGATCGTCGAGCGGATCGCGCGCCTGCACGGCGGTTCGCTCACGTTTCGCGACCGCGACGGCGGCGGCCTGGAGGCCGTCGTCGCGCTGCCGCTCGATACATCCGTACCGGGCCGCGCGTCGCTGCCGGCGTGACGGCCCGACGGCCTGCTCGACCGACTGCTTGACGGTCTCGCGTGGCCGCACGCCGCGGCGCGTGACATGCGCCGACATAATTCCCGCGTGGCGTACCGCGCGCCATCTCCGCATACTTGCGCCTGCGTGTTGCGCAACGGCATGAAACCGCTCCT
The DNA here is from genome assembly GCF_004343775.1 of Burkholderia sp. SRS-46. Taxonomy (GTDB): domain Bacteria; phylum Pseudomonadota; class Gammaproteobacteria; order Burkholderiales; family Burkholderiaceae; genus Burkholderia. Next base: position 189,738 of record NZ_PTXL01000009.1, read on the forward strand.
CCCGCCTGCGTCCACGCCCCGCTTCCGATCGTTCGCGTTCCTGAATGCCGCGACAGTATCGGCAACTTCATCCAGGCAACGGAGATCGACATGTTCACTTCCCTTCACGCACTGACTGCCCACGCCAAACGTCTGACCCTTGCCGCGCTGATCGCCGGCGCGCTCGCGATGACCGGCTGCGCGTCGACCGCGACCACGGCCGCGACCTCGGTACCGGCAGCCCGCGCGCTGCCGCGGGTTCATGCGGACGTCGTCTATGTGTCCAGGTTCGACGTGGCCGCGACCGACGTGAAGGTCGACGGCGGGATGATCAACAAGCTCGCGACGCTCGCGAACGGCTCGTCCGCCGATGCGCAGCGCCAGCAGAGCGCGCTGAAGACCCGCGAACAGCTCGCCGACGCGCTCGTGCGCGAACTCCGGTCGCAAGGCATTCCCGCGCTGCGCGGCCCGGTGCCCGACGGCCGCGATGCGCTGATCGTCGAAGGCCGCTTCGAGACGATCGACGCCGGCAACCGCCGCCGCCGCATCCTGATCGGGCTCGGCGCGGGCAAGAGCGAAGTGGGCGCGTCGGTCACCGTGCTGTTCCAGCCGGCCCATGGCGCATCGCAGCCCCTCGACACGTTCTCCGTCAGCGCGAACAGCGGCCACCTGCCCGGCGTGGCGGAAACCGCCGGGGTCGGTGCGGTGGCCGGTCACCTCGCGACCTCGGCGGCGGTCGGCGCCGGCCTGCACGGCGTGTCGGAGGCGAAGCACGACACGGTGGCGTCCGATACGGATCGCCTCGCGCGCTCGATCGCGAAGCAGCTCGCCACGCAAAACACGGCGAACGCGTGGTTGCCGACGGCGTCGGCAAGCTGACGGGCCGCGATTCCGCATGCGAGGTCCGACGGACGCGCATGCGGGCGGCCGGGCATAATGCGCGAGGCCGGTCCGGCGCGGCGCGCACCGCGACCGCGCCGGGCTATCCGACGGCCCACGCCGATCCCGAATCGAATCCTGAACCTCAACCCGTCAATTCCATGCAAGTACTCGTCGTTGGAACCGGCAAGCTGGCCACCGAGCTGCTCGGCTCGCACCTGCTCGACCCGGCAACCTGGCGCGTGATGTCGTGGTCGGACAGCGCACGCAGCGATGTCCGATCGATCGTCGTGCACGCCGGCTCCGGCCGGGAGCTTCCGGCCGCCATCGCGTTCTGCCGCGCCACCGCGTCGCCGCTCGTCGAACTGTCCACCGGATCCGACCTCGAAACCGGGTCGCACGACTTCCCGGTCGTGCTCTGCCCGAACACGAACATCCTGATGCTCAAGTTCATGAGCATGCTGGAAACCAGCGGCCATCTGTTTCGCGACTGCCGGATCAGCGTGACCGAGTCGCACCAGGCGGGCAAGACGTCCGTCCCGGGCACCGCGGTCGGCATCGCCCAGTCGCTCGGCGTGCCGCCTGACGCGATCCGCTCCGTGCGCGACCCGGACGTGCAGCGCGGCGAATGCCAGATCCCCGATGCGCAGCTCGGCCGCCATGCGTATCACCGGATCCGCATCGAAGACGGCGCGTGCAGCCTGCAGCTCGAATCCCGCGTGTACGGCGCATCGCCCTACGCGGACGGCGTGTCGCGCATCGTCGAGGCCGTGCGGCAGCATGATCTCGACAACCGCCGCTATTCGATCGTCGAGTTCATCCGCAACGGCTGGCTGTAGCCGCGCCGCCGGCATCACCCGTCTCCCGGCACCGCGCCGCTCTCCGGCAGGGTCGCGCCGCCGTCGACGACGATCGTCTGCCCGGTGATGTACCCCGCATCCGCCGACGCGAGGAACAGCATCGCGCTCGCGATGTCCTCCGGCTCGCCCATCCTCGCCAGCGGGATGCGCCGCGCGATCTGCGCCGCGACCGCGGCATCGCCGAGATTCGCCGCGGCGGGCGTGCGGATCATCCCGGGTTCGACGCCGTTGACCGTCACGTTGCTGCGCGCCAGCTCCAGCGCCGCCGCCCGGATGAAGCCGTTCACCCCCGCCTTCGACGCCGCGTAGTGCGCGAGCCCCGGATACGCGACCCGCGGCCCCGTGACCGACGACGTGACGAGCAAGCGCCCCGCCCCCGCGCGCACGAACGCCGGCAGCGCCGCCTGCGCGAGCCAGAACAGCGCGGACAGGTTCACGGACAGCGTCCGCTCGAGCAGCGCCTCGTCGATCCGCGCGAACGGCGTCAGCGGAAAATACGCGGCGTTGTGAACGACGACATCGAGCCGCCCGCCATCCTGCTCGACCGCCGCGACGAGCGCCTGCAGTTCGTCGCGGCGCGCGGCATCGACGCGATACGCGCGCGCCTGCCCGCCCGCCTCGACGATCGCCGCCGCCTGCGCCTGTGCGCTCGCGTGCTGCAGGTCGGCCAGCGCCACGATTGCACCGGCCTGCGCGAATCGCCGGGCGATCGCCGCGCCGATGCCCTGTGCGGCGCCCGTCACGAGCACGACGCGCCCGGCGAAATCCGCGCCGAGCCGGCCGCTGCCGGGCACGCCGCTCATTGCGCCGCTCCTTCGCCGAGCGGATGCACGGTGTCGTTCAGCACGCGCGCATAGGCGCCGATCGGAAAATTCGACAGCGAGCCGAAATCGCCGCCCCGATAGCCGAAGATCTTGCCGTCCGTCTTGCACTGCGCGAGATCGATCAGCACGACGCCGAGGGTCGGCACCACCTTCTCGCGCCACACGAACAGGTACAGCGCCTCGGCGATCCGAAAGGCGTGGCAGCGGTCCACGTCGGCCAGCCCGCGTTCGACGCCTTCCAGGCACTGCCACGCGTAGAAACTCTCGTTCAGGTAGATGTGCTCGTAGCATTCGGTCGGGCTGTAGCGATACATCGTCCGCTTGCCGATCAGTTCGCGGGTCGGCGCGTGCAGCGGCGCGGGACGCGCGTGCCCGCCGAGCGTGCCGTGACGGAACGCGACGTCGACGCCGGTGAGCGGCAGACCGCGCGCAACCCGCGTGAACGCGTCGATACGCGTATCGGCTTCGGTCGGCAATGTGCCCGTGACCGACGTCCACACGCCGCCGTCGAGATCGATCACGAGGCTCACCGATGTCGCGCGCGACGTCGAATCGACATAGTCGACGAAGAACAGCCCGTCGCGCAGCCGCGTGACGCGGCACGGCTCGCGGCCGCTCGCGCCGCTCGCCGCGTCGCGCCATTGCAGCGCGCCATGCGCGAACGTGCAGACGCGCGATGCGCCCGACGCGTCGTCGAGCGTGAGTGTGTGCCCGTCGAGCGCGTCGACGGTCGCGAGGATGTTCGCGTCGGGCGCGAAGCCGTCCGCGAGCGCGCCCACCTGGATGAATACCGGATCCTGTCGTTCCACCTGCCGTCTCCCGTGCAGCCTCAGGCCCGGCGGGCCATCTACGCTGCTCGTGCACATGGTGCGGGCAGCGCGCGGCGCGCGGTATCCGCCAAACGGATGAACGGCGCGCGCCGCCGGAACGCGCTACAGTGCAGCTGATCCGCGCCGTGGCCGGCGCGCGAGGAGCGCTCATGCACCGTGTCACCCATTACTGCCGCACTCGCGAAGGCGTCGAAGCGCTCAGCCTCGATTCCGGCCGCGCGTTCCCGCGTCACGCGCACGACGAATTCGGCGTCGGCGTGATCGTCGGCGGCGCACAGCGATCGTGGAGCGGCCGTGGGCAGGTCGATGCGCTGGCCGGCGACGCGATCATGGTCAATCCCGGCGAAATGCACGACGGCGCGCCGCTCGGCCGCGGCCTGCGCAGGCAGTGGCGGATGCTGTATCTCGCGCCGGCGCTTGTCACCCGCGTCGCGGCGGAGGAAGGGCTCGGCGGCGTCGAGCTCGCGCATCCGGCGGTGCGCGACGCTCGGCTGAGCACCGCCGTGAGCCGGCTCTACAGCGTATCGTCGGCGGCGACGACGCACCGCTCGCGCGCGACGAGGCGCTCGTGATGCTCGTCGCGGGCTGCTCGCGCGGCATGCGAGCCGCCCGCTGCCGCCGGCCGGCGTCGCGCCCGCGATCCGCGCGGCGCGCGAGCCGGCTCGACGCGGCGCCCGCCGCGCCGGTGTCGCTCGCGGAGCTGGCGGACCTGAGCGGCGTCAGCCGCTTCCAGCTGTTGCGCGGCTTCGCGCGTGAGCTCGGCATCACGCCGCACGCGTACCTGATCCAGTCGCGCACGCGCGTTGCCCGTGCGTTGCTCGCACGCGGCCGGCCGATCGCGGATGCGGCCGCCGAGGCCGGGTTCGCCGATCAAAGCCACCTGACGCGGGTATTCGCACGCCAGTTCGGCATCACGCCGGGGCAGTTCGCGCACGCAATGCGGTAGGCGGCACGAGGCGCGTCGCCTCGCGGCGCTGGCGGCCCACCATGCCCGCGTACCGGCGCCCGCACGGCCGCAGCGCCATTGCGCAGCGTCCTCGTTCGCAACGACACAAAACCCGCGCTGCAATTTCGTTCAAGACGCCGGCCGCCCTGCCGCGCGACGATGCGGCGCATGAAGACACGACTGATCGGTTACCTCTATCTCGCCGCCGCGATGACGGGCGTCGGCAGCACCGTCATCGCGAGCCGCCTCGCCGCCGGCGGATTGCCGCCGTTCACCGCGACCGCGCTGCGCTTCCTGATCGCGACGCCGCTGCTGTTCGCGCTGATGCGCGCGCAACGGTTGCGCTGGCCGCGCGTGTCGCGGCGCGACACCGCGCTGCTCGTCGTGCAGGCGGCGGCGGGCGGCGTCGGCTACACCGTGCTGCTGATCTGCGGCACGCGGCTGTCGTCGCCGCTCGACGCAGGCGTGATGCTCGGCACGCTGCCGGCGATGTCGACGCTGATCGCGGCCATCCTGCTGCGCGAACGGCAGACGCCGCGCGACTGGGCCGCCGCCGCGCTCGCGACGTCCGGCGTGCTGCTCGTCACGTTCACGCCGGGCCACGCGGCGCCGTCGATGCGCACGCTCGGCGGCGACGCGCTGGTGCTGGCTGCCGTCGCGTGCGAGGCGGTCTTCATCCTGCTGAACCGGCGGCTCGCGGCGCCGCTCGCCCCGCTCGCCCCGCTCGCGCTGTCGACCGCGATGTCCGGCCTCGGCTTCGTGCTCGCGCTGGTGCCGGCCGCCTTCGAATGGCGCGCCGCCGCGGCCGGCTGGACCACCAGCGCCGTCGCGGCGATCGTCTACTACGCGCTGGTGCCGACCGTCCTCGGCTATGTGTGCTGGTATGCGGGATCGGCGCGCACGAGCGGCACGGAAGCGGCGCTGTTCACCGCGATCGCGCCGGTGTCGGCGGTGCTGTTCGCGGTGACGCTGTTCGGCGAGGCGCTGAACGCGACGCGGCTCGCCGGCATCGGGCTGGTCGTCGCGGGCATGCTGGTCGGCGCGATGCGGCGGCGGGCCGCGGCCGCGCGTGCGCCGGACGCGCAATCGGCGTGAACGCCGCGCGCATGGCCCGCGTGCGTCGCATGTAGCGCCCGCATTCATGCCCGCGCCGCCGCCCGTCACGACGCGATGCAACGTGACGCCGCATGCCTTGCAGGAATGTGTCCGCACGGCGCGAAGCCATTGCGCGCGGTCGCGCGAGATGCAATATTCGCGTCTCCGGGCGCATCGCCATTCCGACGACACACCATGAACAAAACCGAAGCCAAAACAAAAATCGCGGCCATGCTGTCGGCAGGCTCGAAAAAGGGCGACGTACTGGCCGCGCTATCCGGCCAGGGCATCAAGGATCGCGTGCTGGCCAACCTGATCGCCTCCCGCCCCGACCCCGAGCGCTGCCGGCAAAACCGGCTGCATGTCCGCCTCCTGATCGCGCTCGGCATCCTGCAGCTGCTGTTCTGCCTGTGGGTGGCCTACACGCTCTTCGTCGAAGTCGGGTCGATCGGTGCCATCGCGCTGTTCCTCGCCCTCACCGTTCCGCTGTCGCTGCTGTTCATCTGGGGGTTCGCGACGTACCGGGTCGGCGCATACCACGCGTACATCGCGCTGTCGATCGCGCAGATGCCGAAGCTGATCGGGCATCTCGCGACCGATCCCGGCGACGCGCTCATTGGCCTCGCGATCTCGATCGCGCTCGTCGTGTATGTCTACTTCGTGCGCAACCGGCTGTTTCCCGATTACGTGTGGTTCCGGCCGCGCAAGGCACAGGGCCGCTACGTGTTCGCGGAGCGCGGCTGACGCACCCAACGAAAAAGCGCCGTGCCGCCCCGCGATCGCGGGAGCGGCACGGCGCTCGTCCTGTTCGGGTGGGGAGGCTTACTTCGCCTTTTCCGCGGTATCGCTGATCGCCTGCCCGCCCTTCGAAATGTCCTGTCCCACGCCGGCAACCGTATTGCAGCCGGCCAGCGCGGCGGTCGCGACCAGCAGCATTGCAGCAATCGTACGCATCATTCTCCTTCTCCTTCGAGTCAAAGAGCCCGGGCGGCGGGCCGGTCGTGAAGCGTCTGCGGCATGGCGGCCTGCAAGCACAGGGCGCGGGGCCTGACCTGATTATACGAAGCCGGCCGGCTTGCGCCAGTCCGGCCCGTTTGCGCGGCCCGCGCAAGTTTCCCTTGACTTCAATCGGCCACGAACTAATATACGCACCGCGTATATTTTCCAGCGAGGTGCCGCCGATGACCGTTCCCCAGCAAGCCTTCCTCCGCGACGCGATGCGCCGCCTCAACATGACCCGCGAAGCGTTCGCCAGCCGCATCGGCGTCAGCCGCCGCGCACTGGATACGTGGCTGCTGCCCGACGATTCGCAGGAATCGCGCGGCATGCCGGAAATCGTCGAGCGCTTCGTGTCGGAGATCGTCGACCGCTCCCCGCCGGAGGGCAGCGACTATACGCAAAGCGTAGATAACCAGGGGCTCGCGAAGCAGTTCCTGTTCGAGGGCAAGCCGCAACTGCTGTCGGTCGACCAGTTCTCGCGGGAATCGGTCGAGGCGCTGTTCCGCGTCGCCGACGTGATGCAGCCGATCGCGCGCCGCCGCAAGATCTCGCGCGTGCTCGAAGGCGCGGTGCTCGGCAACCTGTTCTTCGAGGCCAGCACGCGCACCCGCGTGTCGTTCGGCGCGGCGTTCTGCCGGCTCGGCGGCTCGGTGTGCGACACGACCGGCTTCACGTTCTCGTCGATGGCGAAGGGCGAATCGATCTACGACACGAGCCGCGTGATGTCCGGCTACGTCGACGCGCTGGTGATCCGCCATCCGGAGAAAGGCTCGGTGGCCGAATTCGCGCGCGCGACCAACCTGCCGGTAATCAACGGTGGCGACGGCCCCGGCGAGCACCCGAGCCAGGCGCTGCTCGACCTGTATACGATCCAGCGGGAGTTCTCGCGGCTCGGCAAGATCGTCGACGGCGCGCACATCGCGCTCGTCGGCGACCTCAAGTACGGCCGCACCGTGCACTCGCTCGTCAAGCTGCTCGCGCTGTACCGCGGCCTCAAGTTCACGCTCGTGTCGCCGCCGACGCTCGAGATGCCCGCGTACATCATCGACCAGATCTCGAAGAACGGCCACGTGATCGAGCAGACGCACGATCTCGCGGCGGGGCTGGCGGGCGCGGACGTCGTCTACGCGACGCGCATCCAGAAGGAGCGCTTCACCGACGAGTCGTTCGAAGGCTACACGCCGGATTTCCAGATCAACCAGGCGCTCGTCGACACCGTCTGCGGGCCCGACACGCTGATCATGCACCCGCTGCCGCGCGACAGCCGGCCCGGCGCGAACGACCTGTCGGTCGACCTGAACCGCGACCCGCGCCTCGCGATCTTCCGGCAGACGGACAACGGGATTCCGGTGCGAATGGCGATCTTCGCGGTGCTGCTCGGCGTGGAGAACCTCGTGCAGCATTCGATGCGCGACGCGACGTGGCGCCCGCCCGCGTACCTCGGGCCGGAGGACGCGGTGTTTCACGGGATCGATTGAGCGGCCGAGCGGCGCGGACGAGCGGACAAGGCGGCGCACCGGACGGGCGCCGCCGCCGCGGGCCAACCTCCCGGCAGCCGTTTCAATCGTCAGGCAAAATGCGGGCGCAACTTACGTATTGCTTGCGGCGCATGCCGCTCAACCTTTCCAGTTCCGTCCACATGAAACTCAAAACCGCGATGACGCTCGCGCTGCTGCTGACCCCGTGCCTGGCCAGCGCGGGCAAGGTCGGCCCGGGTTGCACGTACAAAGGCATTCCGTTGAAAGGCAGGGTCCAGGTCGTGACCATCGGGGCCAAGCTCAGGGTTGAAGTCGTGAACATCGCCCCCGATCTGCGAGTCGAACGGGTCAAGATTGCGCCGAACAGCTGCGGCCGGTGGGAGTTTGTCAAGATCGCCCCCGATTTCACGATCGAGTACGTCAACATTGCCCCCGATATCAGAGTGGAGTGGACAAACATCGCTCCGGGCGTAAGACCGTAACGTCCTTCCGGTCGCGCGTCGAGCCGGCGCGCGATTCCCCCTCCTGCTTCATTTACGCCGGCGCAGTGTCAAAGGCGCCGGTCGCGCCAGCACCGCCTCCGCCCCACCACCATCGCAGCGCCCGCGTTCCCTCCCCCCTTCAACCACCTTGCAACAATTTTCAACACTATTCCAACAATGAGAACAAGAACGCTTCTCATTTAACACGGAATTACATAGAATGCCGCCTGAAAACAAATCGTAATAATTCCCGGCGGCATGGGTGCTTGCGCAGCGATCGCTTCCGGGGCCACACCAGATGAGGTCGACGCGTTGATGAAGTCCCGCCCTGACGAACTGAAGCTCGGAAAATTCACCACCCTGTGCGGCGTGCTCGCGGCCGGCCCGGCCTTCGCCGACGGCGCGCCGCCGCCCGCTCCGCCCGGCGCCGACGGCCATCTCGCGCCGATCGAGATCAAGGGCCGGGCCGAGCAGAGCTACAAGGCCGACTTCTCCGCTTCCGCGAAATTCCCCGCGCCGCTCGTCGATACGCCGAAATCCGTCACCGTGATCCCGCAGGAGCTGATCCAGAACAGCGGCGCGGCCACGCTGACCGAAGCGCTGCGCACCGTGCCCGGCATCACGTTCGGCGCGGGCGAAGGCGGCAACCCGCTCGGCGACCGGCCGTTCATCCGCGGCTACGACACGCAAGGCAGCCTGTTCGTCGACGGGATGCGCGACACCGGCGCGACCACCCGTGAAATCTTCAACACCGAACGCGTCGAGATCACCAAGGGCTCGGACGGCGCATACGGCGGGCGCGGCGGCGCGGGCGGCAGCATCAACATGGTCACGAAGGCGCCGCACCTCGGCACGACGGCCGCCGCGAGCGCGGGCGCCGGCACCGACCGGTACCGCCGCTTCACCGCCGACGGCAACTGGCAGTTCGCCGACCACGCCGCGTTCCGCCTGAACCTTGTGAGCCACAACAACGACGTCGCGGGCCGCGACGCCGTCAACAACGAGCGCTGGGGCGTCGCGCCGTCGATCGCGTTCGGGCTCGGCACGCCGACCCGCGTGACCGCGAGCTACTACCACCTGTCCACCGACGACCTGCCCGACGGCGGCATCCCCTACGTCTACGGCTTCAACATTCCGAAGGGTGTCACCGACGGCCCCGCGAACGTCGACCGCCACAACTTCTACGGCCTGCGCGACCGCGATTTCCGCAAGACGACGTCGGACATCAGCACGCTGAAGATCGAGCACGACATCACGCCGTCGCTGACGATCCGCAACACCACGCGCTACACGGAATCGACGCAGGACTACATCTGGACGCAGCCGGACGACAGCTCGGGCAACGTGATCAACGGCAAGGTCTGGCGCCGCAACAACAACCGCAACAGCTCGATCAACAGCATCGCGAACCTGACCGAGCTGTTCGGCGAATTCCGCACCGGCCCGTTCAAGCACAGCTTCACGACCGGCATCGAGCTGACGCGCGAATGGGGCAAGCGCGACACGTACACCGTCGCGACGGGCACCGGCAAGATCTGCCAGCAAGGCATCGGCGCGGCATCGAACTACAACTGCACGAGCCTGTGGTCGCCGAACCCGAACGACCCGTGGGCCGGCTCGATCACGCGCGACAATGACTACGCGCACGCGCGCACCGTCACCAAATCGATCTACGGCTTCGACACGATCGAGCTCACGCCGCGCTGGCAAGTGAACGCGGGGCTGCGCGTCGACGACTATTCGACGCGCTTCACCGACACCCAGGCGAAGGGCGGCAAGACCACCACGCGTGACGACACGCTGTTCAACTGGCAGCTCGGCCTCGTGTTCAAACCCGCTCAGAACGGCAGCATCTATGCGTCGTATGCGACGTCGTCGACGCCGGCCGGCATGCTGCTCGGCGAAGGTTCCGAGACGCAATCGCTGACGCCCGGCCGCGGCGGCGTCGGCTCGAACGCCGACCAGCTTGCCCCCGAGAAGAACCGCAGCATCGAGCTCGGCACCAAGTGGAACGTGCTGAACGACAAGCTCGCGCTGACGGCCGCGCTGTTCCAGATCGATACGACGAATGCGCGCGTGACGCTGCCGAACAACCAGTACGCGATGGTCGGCGACAAGCGCGTGCAGGGTCTCGAGCTCGGCGTCGCGGGCCAGATCACGAAGCAGTGGCAGGTGTTCGGCGGCTACACGTACATGAAGAGCGAGCTGCGCAACAACGGCAAGGACACGGCGAACAACGGCAACCGCTTCCCGAACACGCCGAAGCACAGCTTCACGATGTGGAGCAACTACGACGTGACGCCGAAGTTCACGGTCGGCGGCGGCGCGTTCTACATGTCGGAAGTGTTCGGCGACCCGGCGAACCAGCGCGCGGTGCCGTCGTACTGGCGCTTCGACGCGATGGCGCAGTACCGGATCACCAAGAAGCTCGACCTGCAGCTGAACGTGAACAACCTGTTCAACCGCACCTACTACGATCAGGCGTACCCGGCGCACTACGCGTCGATCGCGCCGGGCCGCTCGGCGTTCGTCACGCTGAACGCGCGCTACTGATCGATGGAGGCCGTGTCGCTCGCGGCGCTCGCGTCGGTGTCGCCGCGCGAGTTCGCCGCCATCCTGTCCGGGCCGCCCGAGCGCGCCGCCGCGTGGGTTGCGGCGGCGGCCGAAAACGGCATCGTCGACGCGCAGGCCGTCTACGGGCAATACCTGCTCGACGGCCACGGCGTGCCGCGCGATCCGGCGGCCGCGGTCACGTGGTTCCGGCATGCCGCGCAGGCCGATCATCCGATGGCGATGAACATGCTCGGCCGCTGCTACGAGTTCGGCTGGGGCACCGCCGCGTGCGCGCCGGTCGCCGTGTACTGGTACCGGCTCGCCGCGCAGGCGGGGCTCGACTGGGGCATGTACAACTACGCGACCGCGCTCGCGCTCGGCAACGGCGTCGACGAGAACCGCGAGGAAGCGCTCGACTGGTTCCGGCGCGCGGCCGCGCTGGGCCATGCGAAGTCGATCAACCTGATCGGCGGGTTCTACGAGGACGGCTGGGTCGTGGCCGCCGACGCCGAGCTCGCCTTCGATCACTATCGCCGCGCAGCCGTTGCCGGCGATTTCCGCGGCCAGTTCAACCATGCGCGGCTGCTTGCCGAGCGCGGCCGCATCGACGAAGCGCTCGCGTGGCTCGCGCGCGTGCCGGCCACCGCGACGCCGGCGTTCGTCGCGAAGATGCATGCGTATCTCGCCACTTCGCCGATCGATGCGTTCCGCGCGGCGGCGGCGCGGCTGTCCGTTCAGGAGCCGGAGTTCACGTCATGATGCTGCATATTCCCGGGGTGCTGACCCAGGCGCAGGTCGCGCAATGCCGCGAGGTGCTCGACCGGGCCGAATGGACCGACGGCAATGCGACGTCGGGCGCGCAATCCGCGCTCGCGAAGCGCAACCGTCAGCTGCCGGAGGGTTCGCCCGCCGCGCGCGCGGTGGGCGACGCGATCCAGGATGCGCTCGCGCGCAATGCGCTGTTCTTTTCGGCGGCGCTGCCGCTCAAGGTGTTCCCGCCGCTGTTCAATCGCTACGAGGGCGGCGAAGCGTTCGACACGCATGTCGACAACGCGATCCGCCTGCTGCGCGGAACGGATTTCCGCGTGCGCAGCGACCTGTCGGCCACGCTGTTTCTCGAGGAACCGGATGCGTACGACGGCGGCGAGCTGTGCATCGAGGATACGTACGGCGTGCATCGCGCGAAGCTGCCGGCCGGCGATCTCGTGCTGTATCCGGCATCGAGCCTGCATCACGTGACGCCCGTCACGCGTGGGGAGCGGGTCGCGTCGTTCTTCTGGATTCAGAGCATGGTGCGTGATGACGCGGATCGCACGCTGCTGTTTCAGCTCGATACGCAGATTCAGGCTTTGTCCGCCGAAAAAGGCGCGAAGGATCCGATGGTCATTTCACTGACGGGGATTTATCACAACCTGTTGCGGAAGTGGGCCGATGCGTGATGCGGCGCGGAAGACGTCGGGTGGAGACCGGCAAGCACTTGAAATCCCCCCAAGCCTTTGCCGCAGCGTAGGTTTTTGGGGTGGAAAAGAGGACGCGTAAAGCGTCCTCAAACTCAATACGCAAGCGTCACCGAAGTGGCGCGATCGGATGCTATCGCAACACGAAGATGTGCAGCAGTCCGATGACAAGCACCGTCGCGATTGCGCCATAGAAAGCGAACTTCGTTCGGAGGAATTCGAGCTTGCCAGGCCTCCGCTCGTATTCATTGTCGAGGTTCCAGAAATCCGACACGGAATCAGGGCGATGGGCAAGATTCAGAATGACGATTGCTCCAGCCGCAACGAACAGAATCACCATCAGCACTGTAACGAACATTGACATCTCTTCTACCCAATCTCACTTGGAAGTCCATCGATAGAATTCATCCAGCTCGTCTTGATACACGTCATTCACCATCTCGCCGGTGATTGCGCCCGCGCTTGTGCCAATGTAGACGAGAATCGCAGCACAGACGGGCTCGGCGGGCCCACACATGAACGACACGAGCAGGCCTGCAATGCCGCCGCCCAGCATCGAGCCTGCGATGATACTGCCCTGTCGCGCGGCCTCCTTTACCTTGTCATCTGCGTTGATGATAGCGCCAATCGCGAACAGGGAAGTCACGAGGATGGCAACCTTTGCCATAACCCGCATCTTGCGAATCGACGCGTTGACGTCATCATTCGGACGCCCCGCAGCTTCGATGACCGTATAGTAAACCTTGCTTCGCTCCAACTCCGTCAGCTGAGAAAACGGCTTACCAAATTGACGCTGCGCATACTTGTCGAGGTAATAGTCAAACCCCCTCGACTTCAGCTTAATTTTCTCGGCACTGACGACGCCGATGGCGGACGTATATCGCCGATACTCGACAAACAGCTTGTCTCGCAATTGGTTGATATAGATCGCGCCATCCTTTACGGTGATGTGCCCGCCATCGACCTGTTTACGAGTTTCGTCTGACACCTCCTTAATGTGCGCCATGTAGCGCTCGCGCGTCTTGCTATCCTTGATTGCATCGGCCGCAAACTTCGCCGCCACGGCTTCGAATTCAATAATGGCCGCTTCAAGGATGCCTCTTTCCAGCGTGTGTGTTTGCTGCGTCGCGTAGTTTCCTTCGTGGGTGGTCTTGCTTCGCGCTTCAGTTGTGCTCACGACGACATTGCTCCCAGCAAACGATCAATAACCGAGCCACCTTGCGCGCCGCTCTCGTGGTGAATCTCGACCTTTTCACACGCGCTACTGTTCGTCCGCTCGAACGCAATCATGTTGTTCGAGTCGACAACTCCGTGCTGAACAGAGCCATCGGCAAAATGAGCCGTGCATTTCATCCCTTCGCAACTCCCCTTTTCGTCGAGCTTGAATCTAACCCAATGCTCGGGATCGGAAAGTGCAGCGTTTGCAGCGGCGGCAGACGAGAAACCCATGCTCGAAAGTCCTTCACCGTCATATTGCTCATACATCACGCATTGCGAAGGCAGCATCGTCGGTAAGGGAAAGCATCCGCAAGAAACCTTGTCGCCTTCAAGCGCGACCTTCTGTCCCATCCACCCATCCGGAAACCGCGGACCTACTGGGACAATATGTCCGACCGTCTTGCATGCCGGACACGTTACTGATGCGCCAAGACGGGTCAACGCCTGACCCATGACCGATGTTGCCGCAATGCCTTCGACTACTACGCCCCCGGCCGTCGATTTGTCGCCCACTCTCAGATAATGTCTTTTCACAAAGTCCCTTTGATTACTCTTGGGAAAGTCTGTCTTTGTTTCTTCTATTACAACTCGATTATGGTAAAGCAAGCTTAATGAACGTGTCACTCAGCTTGACCGGGTGATTTGCTTGATTTCTTCGGGCCATTTCAACCATGGCAAACGTTCCGTTTTGAACGGCCCCGGTTCTGGACCGGGAATTGTTCCAGCCACTAAGGGGCGCTGTCCATCCCGGCAAACCGGCGAAGAAAGTGGTAGCCGCGTTGGATGAACTGATCAGCGATCTTCTGCCAATCAGCGTGCCGATGTACAACCCGAACGTGCCGTCCTCTCCAACAAACCGGTTCGGCCTCGTGGCGCATGCGCCGGTGACCTTTCGCTACGCGAAAACCTGTCCTGTCGGGCTCGTTGAGGGCGTGAAGGCGCGAATTCAGTTCACGGGGCGGCGCGCCCGTGAATCACGATACCAACCCGAGGGGCAGGACATGAAGCCGCGTGGCACCGCACGAGGCTTGGCCGAAGCGGATGCCAGAATGTCCGAGTTGCTGCCTTGACTGCGTGTCTGGATGTGCGCGATCGACGATGCTCGACGTCACACCTCCCGCCATCGGCGCAATGCGCCGATGGCGCGGCAAACACAGGCCCGCCGTTCAGGCCCGCTGCAAGATATCGACGGCCTTCTCCGCATCGTCCAGCGAATCCACCGCGAGATACGCAATGAACTGCGAACCCAGCACGGCGGATGACACGCCACGGAGATTGATCCCCCCGTCAGCGAGCATCTGCGTCAAGTTCGCGACCGCGCCCAATTGATCCAGCCCCATGACGCGCACGGAGTGAACGCTCGGGGTGACGCTGAACCCCACTTGCGTCGCGGCGCGCACCACCGCATCTCCCTGCAGGGGCGCGACGAATACGACCCCCTTGCCCGCCGCCTCCGACGTGCGACGCGCGACGATGAACTGCAGGTCCGCGCCCGCATCCCGCAAGGCGCCCAGTACACGCGCAAGGCCGCCCGGCTTGTCGTCGATGGTCGCGGCCCACACGTCGACATGTTCTACGCTCAGTTCCATGGCAGTCCTCCCGCCCGACGCACCTCGATAGAAAAAAATCTAGATCACGCGGGACACGCGAGCAAGGCGCGCACACTTTCGGGGCACGGCCGCCGCATCGAACGGCAAAGGGTATCCCGGGCTTGCGCCGCGTCGACGCCGCACCGCACAATTGCGCTACGTCCGTCACCGGTTGCTCCCATGTCCCATGCGTCGCTCGCCACCGGCGTCCTCCTCGCCGCCGGCCTCGGCCAGCGCTTCGACCCGAGCGGCCTGCACAGCAAGCTGCTCGCGCGGCTGCCCGACGGCACGCCGGTGGCGGTCGCGGCCGCCCGCCGCCTCGCAGCGGCCACCGCCGACGTGATCGCCGTCGTGCGCCCCGGTGCCGAGAAACTCGCGATGCTGCTCAACGAAGCCGGCTGCCGCGTGATCTTCGCGCCCGATGCCGAACGCGGCATGGGCGCGAGCCTCGCCGCCGGCGTGCGCGCGAGCGCCGACGCCAGCGGCTGGCTCGTCGCGCTCGGCGACATGCCGTGGATCGCGCCGGCCACCTACGAAGCGGTCACCCGCGCGCTGGAAGTCGACAACGCGTCGATCGTCGCACCGGCCTATCGCGGCACGCGCGGCCACCCGGTCGGCTTCGCCGAGCGCCACTACGATGCGCTCGCCACGCTCGACGGCGACACCGGCGCGCGCGCGCTGTTCGCCCGCGAGCCGGCGACGCTGCTCGACGTCGACGATCCGGCCATCCTGCGCGACGTCGACACGCCCTCGGACCTCGCGCGCGAACGCAACGAACGTTGAGCGAATCCGGGTGCAATCGCGCGCCCGATTGCCTATAAAGGAGACGAGGCGCAGGCGCACCGCGCTGCCCGTCACGATTCCGCGAGCGCTCCATGACCGACCACACGACCCCGTTGCCCGAGCCCCCGGCAGATCCGACCCGCGACCCGGAAGGCGATCCCCTCGCGCCGCCATCGCCCGGCCATCATCACGACAGCCCGCAGCAGCCCGAGGGGCCGCCGAGCAAGGACCCCGTCTAGGCGTCTCGCGACGCCTGCTCCCGCACGCCGGCTTCACCGCACGCACCAGCCAGGTGCAACGGCGCGCACACATCGGTTCGCATCCGGCGCATTCGCATCGTCGACTTCCCGCCCGACTTGCACCGTCCCATCGCGCGACGCGTGATCGCGCACGCAACCTTCGCCTGACGCGGTGAATGTCGCTCGCCGCCTCCGCCCCGCTTCGGCATGACGCCGACGCACGCGCACGCTCGCGCCCCACTCCTTTCACACTGCGACCGGCTCGCCGTCAAACCTTGCGCAGAACGACACGCACCGCAGCGCGCCCGGCGCGGCATGCTTCACATCCGATGCCGCAGTTAGGGATTTCCCGCCTACGGCGGCGCACAACGGCCGCCGTCAAGAAAGTTATCCCGTCACGCCGCAAGCGGCGCGTTTCCCCGATCGACCGACCGAACCGACCATGCGCAACCTCACCCTGAATCAAAAACTCGCTTCGATGATCGTCATCCTTTGGCTCGGCCTGCTTGTGATCGCAGGGCTGGGCGCGTGGCAGACGCGCGCGTCGATGATCGAGGACCGCCGCAACCAGCTCGCGGCGCTCGTTGCGCAAGCGGTGAGCGTCAGCGACCACTACTACAAGCTGTCGCAGCAGAACGCGTTGCCGGAAGCCGACGCGAAGCAGAAGGCGCTGGAAGCGATCGCCGCGATGCGCTACGGCGCCGACGGCTACATCTCGATCAACGACTCGAAGCCGGTGATCGTGATGCACCCGATCAAGCCCGAGCTCAACGGCAAGGACTTGTCGGGCTTCACCGATCCGAGCGGCAAGCACCTGTTCGTCGAGATCGTGAAGGCCGGCAACCAGGGCAGCGGCGCCGGCTTCGTCGAATACCTGTGGCCGAAGCCCGGCTCGGACGCACCGCAGTCGAAGACGAGCGCCGTGCAGCGCTTCGCGCCGTGGGACTGGTACGTGGTGACCGGCATGTACATGAACGACGTGCACACCGCCGTGCTCGAGAGCATCGGCCGCTGGTTCGCGATGACCGCCGTGCTCGGCGCGATCGCGACGGCCGTGATGGTGCTCGTGCTGAAGAGCGTGCGCGCGAGTCTCGGCGGCGCGCTGGAAGACGCGCTGACCACCGCGCAGCGCATCGCGCAAGGCGACCTGACGGCCAAGGTCGACTTGAAGCAGAACGACCGCGGCAGCCTGCTGCACGCGCTGCACACGATGCAGGGCGGCCTGATCGACATGGTGTCGCGCGTGCGCATGGGCACCGAGAACATCAACGTCGGCGCGAGCGAGATCGCCGCCGGCAACACCGACCTGTCGCAACGCACCGAGGAGCAGGCGGCCGCGCTCGTGCAGACCGCGTCGAGCATGGACGAGATGACCGCGAACGTGAAGCAGAACGCGGACAGCGCCGCGCAGGCGGCGTCGCTCGCCGACCAGGCCGCGCAGGTCGCGACGCGCGGCAGCGAGGTGGTCGACGACGTCGTGCGCACGATGAACGAGATCACCGACCGCTCGCACAAGATCGGCGACATCATCGGCGTGATCGACGGCATCGCGTTCCAGACCAACATCCTCGCGCTAAACGCGGCCGTCGAAGCCGCGCGCGCGGGCGAACAGGGCCGCGGCTTCGCGGTGGTGGCGGCCGAAGTGCGCTCGCTCGCGCAGCGCTCGGCCACCGCGGCCAAGGAGATCAAGTCGCTGATCGTATCGTCGAACGAAACCGTCGAGCACGGCGCGACGCTCGTCACGAACGCGGGCGAGACGATGGCCGAGATCGTGCAGTCGGTGCGGCGCGTAAACGAGATCCTCGACGAAATCAGCCACGCGTCGCGCGAGCAGAGCGCGGGGATCGAGCAGGTCAACCGCGCCGTCGGCGAGATGGACCAGGTCACGCAGCAGAACGCGGCGCTCGTCGAACAGGCCGCCGCCGCCGCGCATTCGCTGCGCGACCAGGCCGAAGCGCTGCGCGATGCGGTCACGCGGTTTGCGCTGCCGGCCTGACGCCGTTCGCACCCCGCCTTGCCGATGAGCGGCGGCGCATTGCAGTGCTGCGCCGCCGTGCCTCACGCGCCTAAGCAGGCACCGGATCGCCGACGCTCGCGCCGTCGCGCAGCCCGAGACATGTCGCGCGCGAGATCAACTCGACATCGTTCTTCGCGCCGAGCTTCTTCATCGCACTGATCTTCTGCGCGCTGACCGTCTGCTTGCCCTTGTTCAGCCGCTCGGCGATCGACTTGATCGACACGCCGGCCAGGTAGAGACGGATCACCTCGATTTCGCGCGGCGACAGCTTCGGCGTGCCCTGGCTGTCGTCGGCCGCCGACGCGAGCGCGTGCCTGACCGCCGGCGACAGATAGCCGCCGCCCGCATAGCTCGAATGAATCGCGGTGACGATGTGACCGACGTCGTCGAGCTTGCTGACGACGCTCGACGCCCCCTGCGCGAGAATCGAGCGAACGATCACCGGGCTCTCGTCCGTCACCAGCACGACGACCCCGACGCCCGCGCAGGAGGCCCGCAGGCAATCGAACAGTTGCAGCGCATCCATCTGACCGTCGCCGCGCATCGCGTAATCGACGAGTACGACATCGCAGTCGAGATCGCCGAGCGCAGCGACCATGTCGCCGACGCGCCGGTAGACGCCAACGAGTTCGATCGCGCAGCCGTGGCCCGCGATGTGTTCCATTCCTGCCAGCGTCAATGGCCAGTCGTACGCAAAGACGGTGCGGATACTGAATTTCCCCATACGCGCTTCCCATGGTTGACGTGGATTCGCGGGCTGTCGCGCCGCCATCCGGATATCGGGTTCGGTTTTCCTGATCAGGCGATTTATAGCCTGAATGCCATTCTACGAATCCGTTGCGACACGGGATATCGGACAGGACCTTAAATGCGCCGCCAAGCGCTGGTACGAGTTTTAATTTGGCCCCGTGCGTTGAAACGCCGGCCGCCGTTCCGGCTGGCCGATCGGCCGACGTTGGGGCCCGCGCGGTGCGGCGAGTGCAGTAGCGGGTAAAATTGCGGGATTCGAATGCCATTGCGGGCCGCGCGCCGGTGCGTGCAGCGTGCGCCCTCGCCTGTTTTCCCGATTGATCCATGACCGATTCCGACCTCCAAGCCGACGACACCACTCTCCACGAAGACACCCTCTGGCGCGACAACGGCTGGACCGCGCGCATCATCAAGAACGAAGACGACGACGGCTGGGCCGTCGAGATGGTCAAGGACGGCGAGGCCGAGCCGGCGCTGGTCGGGCCGTGGACGATGGGGCGCGACAAGAAGAACCCGAAGCCGATGGATGCGAACGCGTTCCGCACGCTCGTCAAGACGGCGACCGAGGTGCTGATGCGGCACGCGCAGCAGCGGCACGCGATGCTGCACAAGGAAGTGACGGTGTGGGCCGGCGACGACGAAGTGTCGGTCACGCTCGATATCGTGCCGGACGAGTTCGAGCCTTATGCGGAGCTCAAGGCCTTCGACCGGTTCGGGGAATTGCTCGGCGACGCGAAGGTGTCGGCGGGGTTCAAGCTCACCAAGGCGAGCGCCGACCGCTGGGTCGAGTCCGGGTTCGCGCGGCCGGCCTGAGCGGGAAAAACGGGCCGCAGAGTTTCCGTTCGCTGCCGTCCTGCCCGTCACTGCAAATTTCGGGCCGGAAGGTGTTCACAAAACTGCCACGAACGGTTAGAATGGCGACCCTCTTGCTCAGGTGGCGGAATTGGTAGACGCACTATCTTGAGGGGGTAGCGCCGCGAGGCGTGCGGGTTCGAGTCCCGCCCTGAGCACCAGATACGGTTCCGGCGTAGTTCGGAGACCTGCAGAAACCCGCGACAGCGCAACGCTTCGCGGGTTTTTTGTTTTCATCGGGTTCCATATGCGCCCGTTGCGATCCGGGGCGCATGGCGGTATGAGCCGAGCGGCCGGCGACAGTACCGCGTCGCAGGAAAAGAGACATTGCTCGCGCTTGGCGCCTGCCCGACGTGTCGCTCGCGATCGCTCGAAGGAAAGAAAAACCCGGCCGGCGCCGGGTTTGCTCATTACATCTCGCGGAATCGACTTGGGGCTAGCCGCCCCAGAAGCACCAGAACTCCCAGCATTGCGTGACCAGGCATTGGCTGGAAGTACATTGGAACTGGAATTCCTCGGCCGAGACCGGCATGGCGACCCCGATCAGCATGGCGGCCGCCAGACCGCCCAGCACTGCCCTCTTGACTCGACGCATGATGCGCTCTCCTTGATGGTGGTTCGGCCCCGCCCGTGCCCCGATACCGGCCTCAAACGTCAGACAGAAAGCCGTAACGAAGCATAGGTGATGCGGGAACTTCGTCAAGCTGCGTGGGCAGCCAGGCGCGCGCGCCGTCACCGGCGACGCCACCTGCCGATCCCGCGCGGATGGCGTAAGCCGGCACCCGCGACGCGGCGATCGACGGGCCGGACGATTCCGACGAAAACCGGGACGGAGAGCGGCCTGGCCGCAGCGGCAGGAAGCAGACCTGACGCATCAACCCTCGGCCACGCGCCGCGCGCGTTGCAGCTGACGCGCGGCCAGCTTGCGCCGCACGACCCGCTCGAATTGCTCGGTTGCGGTGCGCGGCTCGCGCCGCGCGAACCCGAGCAGGTTGCGCGCGATCTGGATCGGCGTCAGCACGATGCCCCACGGCAGCCCCCACCATCCGCACACGGCGGACATGAGCAGCGCGACCGCCTGCTTCTTGCGGCCGCAGCGCCGGCAGCACACGTGGCGCCGCGTCGCCCATTGCGTGACGAAGATCAGCGACACCACGCGATGGGCGGCATGGACGTCGATGGGCCTGCCGTCGCGCCGGCAGACCGGGCATGGCCCGTACCGGCAGTCGTCGACGTAGCGGTTGACCGTGGCGGCCGGCAGGCGCTCGGCGGCGACCAGCACCGGATGCCGGTGCGCGCAGGTCGCGCCGCAATAGCGATGGCCGTCGATCGACCGGCCGCCGACGAAGTAAGTCTTGCCGCAGTTGCTGCACTCTGCCACGTTGCCCTCGGATGTTTTTTTATCGGTCGCGCGCGCCGGCGCGACGCATGGATCCCATCCTGACTTATCGGCATGCGCGGGGCGGTCTTGAGCATCGGTTGCCGGAGCTGATCGCCCCCTTTTTGCTTCATTGCCGGCGAAAATCCCTTATCCTCGGGCCCGTTCGCGAGCAAAACGGGAGGGCACGATGACAATCATTGGCGTGATGGGCTCCGGCAAGAACGAGTGGCCGGAGCTGGCAACGCCGCTCGGCACGTGGATCGCCGCGCAAGGGTTCGATCTGCTGACGGGCGGCGGCGGCGGCGTGATGCTGTCGGCCGCGCGCGCGTATGCGACGACGCCGGGGCGCCGCGGCCGCTCGATCGGCGTCGTGCCGAGCGAAGCGCATCCGGTGTTCGGCTTCGCGCCGCTCGCCGGCTATCCGAATCCGTTCGTCGACCTGCCGGTCGTGACGCCGCTGCCGCGCAAGGACGCCGACGCGCCGGACGACGCGCTGAATCGCAACTACGTGAACGTGCTGACGAGCGATATCGTCGTCGCGCTACCCGGCAGCCAGGGCACGCTCGACGAAATCCGCCTCGCGACGCGCTTCTCCAAACCGCTGATCTGCGTCGGCCCCGATGGCGCGTTCGATGGCGTCCCGCACGGTACGCGCATCGTGCAGGCGCTCGACGAGGTCTATGCGTTCGTGCTCGCGCAGGCGGGGGCGCTACGTCGGCCGGATCAGTCGGACCGGCTCGCCTTCGGGACCTGAGTGTCAGCCTGCGTCGTCGCACACGAACGCCGCATCACCCCAGCAACTCCTTGCGCCGCAACTGCACGACATCGCGCATCGGCGGCGCGCCGAACAGGCGGCTGTATTCGCGGCTGAACTGCGACGCGCTCTCGTACCCGACGCTCGCGGCGACCGACCCGACGTCGCCGCCCTGCCGCAACAGCAGCCTGCGCGCCTCGTGCAGCCGCAGCTGCTTCTGATACTGCAGCGGGCTCAGCGTCGTCACATGCTTGAAGTGATGATGCAGCGACGACACGCTCATGTTGACGACCTGCGCGAGCGTCTCGACCCGCATCGGCTCCGCGAAGTGGTCGCGAATCCACTCGATCGCGCGGGAGATCCGGTGCGTCTGGCTCCCGGCCACCGCCATGTGCCGCAGCCGCGCGCCCTGCTCGCTCGTCATCAGCCGGTACAGCAGTTCCTTCTCGATCAGCGGCGCGATCACCGGGATGTCGGCCGGCGTATCGAGCAGCCGCACCAGCCGCAGCGCGGCGTCGAGCAACGGCGGCGTCAGCTCGGCCAGCGCGATCCCTTCCCCCTCGGGCCCCGCGTCGCCGTCCGGCAAGCGCATCTCGGCGGCCAGCTCGACGATCCGCTGCGGGTCGAGCGCGAACGACAGGCACAGGTACGGTGCATCCGGCGACGCCTTCGTCACCCGCGACAGGATCGGCAAGTCGATCGACGTGATCAGGCAATTCTGCGAATCGTATTCGTACGCCTGATCGGCGACCACCACCCGCTTCGCGCCCTGCGCGGCGAGCACGAACGCGGCCCGCGACACGCCGCAACCCAGGTCGACCGGGCGGCTGTGCTTGTGGAACATCAGCGCCGGGATGGCCGTCGCGTGCGAGCCGTCGACCGGCGCAAAGCGGCTGATCAGCGCCGCCAGCTCGCGCCGCCCGGATACGCGCGACGCGGCAAGATCGGTCATGTCCATCAGGATTGCCTCGTTTCGTCCATTTCCCCGTGTCGCCGCAGCTTAGCGAAGCCGCCGGATGCGCGCCGGGGATTTGCAGGATCGTTCAAGAATTTTGCAGAATTAGGTAGACGAAAACACCGCGCACTCGCGCACACTGCCGCCTATCCCGATACCCCGGTTCGGCGCCGGGTTTTCCCCACGGAGAGTCACGCCATGCCCACCTCGTTTGTCCTCAACGGCAAGAACGTCACGCTCGACGTCGATCCGACGACGCCCGTCCTCTGGGCGATCCGCGAACACGCCGGCCTCACCGGCACCAAATTCGGCTGCGGCATGGCCCAGTGCGGCGCCTGCACGGTCCATCTCGAAGGCCAGGCCGTGCGCTCGTGCGTGCTGCCGCTCGCCGGCATCGAAGGCAAGCACATCACCACGATCGAAGGGTTGCAGAGCAAGCCCGCGCAGGCTGTGCAGGCCGCGTGGGTCAAGCTGCAGGTGCCGCAATGCGGCTATTGTCAGTCCGGCCAGATCATGTCCGCAACTGCCCTGCTCGAACAGAACGCCGCCCCGACCGACGCCGACATCGACGCCGCGATGAACGGCAACATCTGCCGCTGCGCGACCTATGCCCGCATCCGCGCCGCGATCCACGACGCCGCCGCTACCCTGAAGGCCTGATCATGACGACCGGATACGACAACCCGAACGCGGCCCGCCCCGCGCGCCGCACGTTCCTGAAGGCCGCCGGCGCGGCCGCGGCCGTCAGCCTCACCGTCGGCTTCGAATGGTTCGGCACCGGCCGCCGCGCCGTGGCCGCCACCGCGCCCGCCGCGGAGTTCGCGCCGAACGCGTTCCTGCGCATCACCCCCGACGGCCTCGTCACCGTGGTCGCGAAGCACGTCGAAATGGGCCAGGGCGCCTATACCGGCATCGCGACGATCGTCGCCGAGGAGCTGGACGCCGACTGGTCGAGCGTGCGCGTCGAAAGCGCGCCCGCCGACGCGAAGCGCTACGCGAACCTCGCATTCGGCACGATGCAGGGCACGGGCGGCAGCTCGGCGATGGCCAATTCATGGCAGCAGCTGCGCGAAGCGGGCGGCAAGGCCCGCGCGATGCTCGTGTCGGCCGCCGCGGCGCGCTGGAAGGTGCCGGCCGGCGAACTGACCACCAAGGACGGCTTCGTCACGCACGCGAAGAGCGGCAAGCAGGCCAGCTACGGCGCGCTCGTCGAGCAGGCCGCGCAGCTGCCGGTGCCGGAGAAGGTCGCGCTGAAGCAGCCGTCGGAGTTCCGCCTGATCGGCCACGCGATCCCGCGCGTCGATGCGTCGGCGAAGTCGAACGGCACCGCGCAGTTCACGCTCGACGTCGCGTTCCCGGACATGCTGGTCGCGCTGCTGCAGCGCCCGCCGCGCTTCGGCGCGACGGTCAAGTCGTTCGACGCGACGGCCGCGAAGGCGGTGCCGGGCGTCGTGTCGGTCGTGCAGGTGCCGCGCGGCGTCGCGGTCGTCGCGACGGGCTTCTGGCCCGCGAAGCAGGGCCGCGACGCGCTGAAGGTCGAATGGGACGAAAGCCACGCCGAGAAGCGCAGCTCCGACGCGATCATGCGCGAATACCGGCAGCTCGCCGGCCAGCCCGGCACGCCGGCCCGCAAGGACGGCGATGCGAACGCCGCGATCGCCGGCGCGGCACGCAAGCTCAGCGCATCGTACGAATTCCCGTACCTCGCCCATGCACCGATGGAGCCGCTCGACGCGGTCGTCAAGCTGACTTCCGACAGCTGCGAGATCTGGGCCGGCGACCAGTTCCAGACGGTCGACCAAGGCAACGCCGCGCAGGTCGCGGGCCTGAAGCCCGAGCAGGTGAAGATCCACACGCTGTACGCGGGCGGCAGCTTCGGCCGGCGCGCGAACTCATGGTCCGACTACGTGGTCGAGGCCGTGTCGATCGCGAAGGCACTCGGCGCGAACGGCAAGCCGGTCAAGCTGCAGTGGACGCGCGAGGACGACATCCAGGGCGGCCTCTATCGCCCGATGTATTTCCACAAGCTCGACGCGGGCCTGACCGCGGACGGCAAGCTGGTGGGCTGGCGGCACCGGATCGTCGGCCAGTCGATCCTCGCCGGCACGCCGTTCGAGCCGTTCATGGTCAAGAACGGCATCGACGCGACCTCGGTCGAAGGCGCGGCGAACCTGCCGTACGCGGTGCCGAACGTGTCGGTCGAGCTGACCACCGCGAAGGCCGGCGTGCCGGTGCTGTGGTGGCGCGTGGTCGGCAGCTCGCACACCGCGTATGCGGTCGAGGCGTTCATCGACGAGGCCGCGCACGCGGCGGGCAAGGATCCGTACCTGTTCCGCCGCGACCTGCTCGCGAAGGAGCCGCGCATGCGCGCGGTGCTCGAGCTGGCCGCCACGAAGGCCGGCTGGGATCCGGCGAAGCCGCTGCCGAAGGGCCGCGGGCGCGGGATCGCGGTCGCCGAGGCGTTCAAGAGCTACGTCGCGCAGGTCGCCGAGGTGTCGGTCGGCGCGGACGGCAAGGTGAAGGTGGAGCGCGTCGTCTGCGCGGTCGACTGCGGGATCGCGATCAACCCGGACATCGTCGCCGCGCAGATGGAGGGCGGGATCGGCTTCGGGCTCGGCGCGGTGATGCACAGCGCGATCACGCTGAAGGATGGCCAGGTCGAGCAGCGCAACTTCGACAGCTATCAGGTGCTGCGCATCGCCGAGATGCCGAAGGTCGAGGTGCACATCGTGCCGTCGGCCGAGGCGCCGACCGGCGTCGGCGAGCCCGGCGTCGCGCCGGTCGGGCCGGCCGTCGCGAACGCGATCTTCGCGGCGACGGGCAAGCGGCACTACACGCTGCCGTTCGATTCGACGGACGCCGCAAAGGCGTGACGGGGGCGGCGCGCCGGGCGCCGGGTGCGTCCGGCGCGTCGTGTTCCGACCCGCCCGGCTGCCGCTCCGCCCCCGCGTTACGTCGGACGTAACGCCCGTAACGTCCCCGCCGATGCTACGTAACATTCCTTCAGCCACGCGCCGCCCGCGCCCGCCGGCGGCGCGTTAAAAATTCTTTTCGATTCAACAGCGGCGCGGCTTCGCGCGCGTCGTGCGCCGCCGCATCGCCGGCATGGCCCGGAATTTGCATGACTCCCCTCGCAGCACGCCAAAATGGACATGCGAGGGCCACCATGGATTGCAAATACCTGTACATCGACAACATAAAGATCAACTTCGTGCGCCGCACGATCGAGATCGACGACAAGGTCATCGACGTGACGCCGCGCGAATTCGACGTCGTCGAATTCCTGCTCGACAACATGAACAAGATCGTGCCGCGCCAGGCAATCCAGGAAGCAGTCTGGGGCCGCGAGCTCGCCGTCTCGTCGCGCACGCTCGACACGCACATCTCGCGGATCCGCTCGAAGCTGCGCCTCGACCACGACAAGAACCTGCGGATCATCCCGATCTACGCGGTCGGCTACCGCCTCGTGCTGTTCGGCGCGGCGATGACGCATGTCGAGCGTCACGAACCGGCGCCGGTCGTGCGCGCCCTCGCGCATCGCGAAATGGCGGCCGAGTTCGTCTGAACGCCCACACGGACACCATGCGGCCCCGGTGGTTCGAGGGGCTGCCGGTGTCCGCCCGCAGTCCCTCCGACGGCCGCTCGGCCCCCTGGCCACGCATCGGCCCGAGCGCTTCGTAAATCCCCGCGAACCCCGCCGCGTCGCGCGCCGCGCGACTACGGATTCCCGCGCCGCATGCCGCCGCGCCCATCCCTACAATCGACGCTGCGCCGCGCCCCACGCCGCGCCGCCTCCGACCAACCCAACGTCCAGTACGCCGAATTCGCCCTGATCCCGCCGTGCATGCGCTGTCCCTGACGAATGCCGACGCCGGCGACGCCGCGGATCAGGCCTCGCCTGATGCCCCCGCGCCGGCCGCCGCCCCGCAGGCGGCGGTCGCGCTCGACGCGTCGCCGCTTCTGCCGCGCCTGTCCGCCGCCGCCGCGCGCGGGCTGTCGCACGCGTACGGCACGCCGGCGGCCATGCCGCTCACGCTCGGCGAGCACGCGTACGAGGCACGCTGGCGCGTCGACGCCGAACCGGCCGCCGATGCGCACGCGTACCGCTTCGTCGTCGGCCCCGCAACCGGCACGTTGTGGATCGACCCGCTCGCCGAAACCGAATGGCTCGGCGACGCGGCCGATCCCGCGGTGCCGGCCGTGATCCGCGCGGCGCTGCTCGCCGATCTATGCGCGCCGCTCGCCGCCGCGTTGCAGGCCGCGACCCGCCAGCGCGTCGAGCTGCTGCCGCCGTCGCCGCAGCGCCCTGCACCACCCGCTTGGCGCGCAACGCCCGCCGCGCTGCGCTTCGAGCTGCGCCGCGCGGACGGCGGCTGGCGCTGCCACGGCGCGCTGCTGTTCGACGCGCCGGACGCGCTCGCGGTGTTCTTCGCCGCGCCGCCCGCCACGCGGCCGGACGCGCAGGCCGCGTACGCGGCGCTGCCGGTGCCGCTCGTGTTCGAGATCGGCCGCACCGCGCTGACCGCGGCCGAGCTGGCCGACGTGGTGGCCGGCGACATCATCGCGATCGAGCACTGGCGCGCGCAAGACCAGAACCTGCTGTGCGTCGCGCGGCTGCCGTCCGCGCCCGCATGGGAGATCACCGGGCGGCCGTCCGGCAACCGGCTGACCGTCGAACGAATCAGGGAGATGCCCTTGGAACCGACCCGCACCGACACCCCGCCCGCGACCTCGAGCGACGCGCCGCCGGCCGACCCGCCGCGCCCGCTCGACGGGCTCGCGGTGGACCTGCGCTTCGAGCTGCCGCCGACGTCGATGCCGCTCGGCGAACTCGGCGCGCTGCAGCCGGGCGCGGTGATCGAGCTACGGCAGGGCATCAACCAGAGCGTGATCCATCTCGTCGCGAACGGCATGCTGATCGGCACCGGCCACCTGATCGCGGTCGGCCAGAAGCTGGGCGTGCGGGTCGTCACGCTGACCCAGCCCGCGCCACGCGAGCGCTGACAGATGGGCAACCTGCCGAACCCCGTCGCGCTGATCGCGGTGATCGCCGCGCTCGGCATCGCGCCGTTCGCCGCGCTGATGGTGACGAGCTACACGAAGCTCGTGGTCGTGCTCGGCCTGCTGCGCTCCGCGCTCGGCATCCAGCAGGTGCCGCCGAACCTCGTGCTGAACGGCATCGCACTGATCCTGTCGCTGTTCATCATGGCGCCGGTCGGGATGGCGATCCGCGACGCGCTGCAGCAGCGCCATTTCGACGCGTCGGGGCAATTGTCGACCGCGGACGTCGGCGCGCTCGCCGATGCCGCGCTGCCGCCGATCAAGGATTTCCTGGTGTCGCACACGCGCCAGCGCGACCGCGAGTTCTTCGTGCGCACCGCGACGTCGGTGTGGCCGAAGAACCGCGCGGACGGCATCAAGGACGAAGACCTGCTCGTGCTGGTACCGAGCTTCACGCTCGCCGAGCTCACCAAGGCGTTCCAGATCGGCTTCGTGATCTACATCGTGTTCATCGTGGTCGACCTGCTGGTCGCGAACATCCTGCTCGCGCTCGGCATGCAGATGATCTCGCCGACGACGATCTCGGTGCCGTTCAAGCTGCTGCTGTTCGTCGCGCTCGACGGCTGGTCGATGCTCGTGCACGGGCTCGTGCTGTCGTACCGGGTGGCCGGATGAACGCGCGCGGGCCGCGGCGCGTTGCCGTGTGGATGGACGCGCTGGCGGTGGCCGCGCTCGCATTGGCGTGCGCGCAGCCGCGCGTCGTGCACGCGACGAACGGCGGCGCCGGCTTCGCGCAGCTCGCGCGGGCCTGCGCGCCGAACGTCGACCCGGTCACCCTCGCCGCGCTCGTGCGCACCGAATCCGGCTTCAATCCGTACGCGATCGGCGTGGTCGGCGGGCACCTGCGGCGCCAGCCCGCGTCGCTCGACGAAGCGCGCGCGACCGCGCGCGAACTCGCCGCGCACGGCTTCGACTACAGCGTCGGCCTCGCGCAGGTCAACACGCGCAACTTCGCGAAATACGGACTCGACGACGCGACGATGTTCGAGCCGTGCCGCAACCTGCAGGCGGGCGGCGCGATCCTGACCGAGTGCTTCGCGCGCTCGCGCAACACCGGCCGCCCCGAGCAGGCCGCGCTGCGCGCGGCGCTGTCGTGCTACTACAGCGGCAATTTCACGACGGGTTTCGCGAGCGGCTACGTGAGCCGCGTGGTCGCGAGCGCGCACAGCAATGCGCGCGAAGGCGGCATCGAGCCGATTCCGGTCGTGCGCGACGTGCCGCCGCCCGACCAGGCGCGCCGCGTCACGGCCGCCGCTGCCGCGCCGCCGGTTCGCGCGCGACGACTGCAGGCCGCGCCGCCATCGTGCGGTGCACCGCCGGTCGTGATGATGTGCCGCGGCTTGCCGGCCGCGGACGCCCGGCGGCTCTGCGTCCGGTGCCTCGATCAATAGCTGGGCCGCCACGCCATGTCCGCATTGGCCTCCGTGCGCATCTCGTAGCCCCTCGCTCGCCCGCGCGCCGGGCGCCGTCCCCCGCTACGAAACCAACGCCGCCCGGCCCGCACGGCCCTCCTTACACTCGAAGCGGCAGCCGGCTCAGCGCCGAATCGCGCGCATCCGCGCGCGACGGCGGGTCTGACGGGAGATATTCATGCTGGACATCGACGGCGTCGGGATGGGCGTCAACTGGATGGCTTTCCTCGAGCGCACGCTCGAGGCGGAGCGCGCGAAGGCCGCGAGCCAGGCCGCGCAGCAGACGAGCGACCCGTCGAAGCAGCCGGTCGACACCGCCCCGCCCCCGCCGCCGATCGCCGTGCAGGTCAGCCCCGACAGCGATCCGTCGAAGCCGTCCAATGCCGAGATCGCGTCCGCGACGTCGCTCATTCAAAGCCTCGCCGAGCAGTATCGCCCGACGACGCCCGACATCACGGTCGACGATCCGTTCACGAAGGCCGCGCAGACCGCGATCCAGGGCGCGCAGACGAAATACGACAACGCGCTGAAGGACGAGCAGGACAAGCAGGCCGCGCTCACGACCGCGCAGACCGATGCGCAGGCCTCGCAGGACACGATCGGCAAGGCCCGCACCGCCTGCGACCAGGCGCACGCGGCCACCGCGAAGGCGGAGAAGGCGCTCGACGTCACGACCGACGCCGGCTACATGATCGCGTACGCGCAACAGGCGAAGCACGACGAGGCCGCGCTCGACCCGAACCAGGCCGGCTCCGCGCAGGCCGACACGAACGCGGCGCTCGACAAGCTGAAAGCGGCCGTACCCGGCCTCGGCGACGACCCGACGCAGGCATCGCAGGCGAACTGGACGCCGCAGCAGAAGCAGGCCTACGACACGTGGCAGCATGCGGATGCGAAGCTGTCCGAAGCGAAGGCGCGCCACAACGCGGACGTCGCGAACTCGAACCTCGCGCTCGCGCAATTGCAGTCGTACGCGTCGAACGGCGACTACGCGGACGCGACGAGCGACGGCATCAGCAACGTGAACGAGCAGCTCGCACCGCTCGACCGCGTGATCGACGCGCCGGACACGCTGAAGCCGGAAGACGCACAGGCCGCCCTGAAGAGCGCCGCCGACGACGCGAACTATGCGAACGCTTGCCTGAACGCCGCCACCGACGCGTCGAAGGTCGCGGACATCCAGATCACCTACAACGCGGTGTCGGGCAAGTACGGCCCGACCGTGATGAGCACCACCGTCGCCGCGCAGAAGGACCTGCTGGACCATGCGCAGGCGAGCGCGCGCGTGAGCGGCGGCTACCTGCAGGTGCTGTATGCGAACCGGCAGGTCACGGACCTGCAGACCAAGCACGACGCCGCGCAGAAGGCGTCGACGCAGTGGCATCACGACCATCCGGGCGCGATGCTCAAGGATCCGCAGGTCGACCTCGATCTCGGCGACGCCTACGCGAAACTGTCGACTGCGAAGGACGCCGCGAGCCTCGCGCACGACGGCTACGTCGCCGCGTACGGCAATGCGCTCGCGCTCCACTACGACGACGTCGCGGCCGGCGTGCAGACGCAGTACGCTCACCGCACGCTGTGCGTCGCGAACGACCCGACGCCGCTCGCGATCAAGGGCATCAAGACCATCGCGTCCGCGCTGCATCAGGCGGACGACCGGATGACCGCGACCGTCAACGAGCGCGCGACGAAGCAGGCGCTCGTCGAGGCGCAGGCGAAGCAGTCGCAGGTGAAGGGCCAGGTCGACGACCTGCAGAAGCAGTACGACACGTGGAACCGCGAGCACGGCGTCGGCACGACGCCGAGCGTGCTGGCGGTGTCGAAACCGCAGGGCACGCCCGCCAACATCCCGCTGACCGCGCCGGTGCCGTTCGTCGTGAATCCGTACGCGCAGCGGCTGTCCGATGCGCGCACGCAGCTCGACCTCGCGAACAAGGACGTCCAGCAGACGCAGCTGCAGAGCGAGGCACTGCACCAGCAGGTGCTGTTCAACGAGTTCGACGCGCACCTCGACGAGCGGCTGCGCAACGCGAAGACCGAAACCGACCAGAAGGACTATGCAAAGGCGCTGTCCGACTTCTTCGGCGCACATCGCGGCGAGCTGTCGCAATCGCTGCTCGACAAGGCCGGCGAGGCGACGCGGCGCGGCGCGACGATCGACTTCGGCAAGCTCGACGACACGCAGCAGCGCAACCTGGTCGGCATCGCGATCGGCCTGTCGCCGGACAGCGCGACCGACGATCCGCACGCCGCGCAGTTCACCGATGCCAAGAAGCTCGAATCGATCAACAAGGTCCGCAACGAGCTGCTGAAGGTCGGCGGCGGCGCGGCGACGCGCGTGAACGTGATGCCGGTCGTCTACGCGTCGAAGGACGCCGGGCTGACGACGAGCGCGATCTTCAAGGTGACGAACGCGAGCGGCGACACGCACTACGTCGACGACCAGGGTTCGAAATACTCGAGCATCGGCAACTTCATCGACGACAACGAACTGTCGCCGGACGGCACGCTCGACATCGCGACCGGCTTCGACGCGAACGGCGCCGCGCAGATCGACCGCCACGACACCGCGCACGACGACAGCTGGTGGGAAACCGTGATGCACACGCTCGGCGGCGGCAACGTGAACCTCGGCATGCTGCTCGGCGGGCTCGCGCTCGAAGTGGGCGGCGGCCTGCTCGATGCGACGGTGTTCGGCGCGCCGCTCGGCATCGCGCTCAACGCGGCCGGCGCGGGGCTGATGTACACGTCCGCGGCGGCGGCCGTCGCGAACTCGGGCTACGACCTCATCAACCGCTCGCAGCACGACCGCACGATCAACCCGCTCGACGCGGGCGCGCGCGCGGACTACGTGAACCTGCTGCCGCTCGGCGTCGGCGGGGTCGGCAAGGCGCTGACGCTCGCGAGCCGCACGGCCACGGCCGCGCGGGTCGTCACGCGCTTCGGCGGCGATGCGGCCAACGTCGCGACCCGCGTCGCGAGCGGCTCGCGCTTCGCGACGAAGCTGGCCGGCTATGGCGGCGCGGGCGAAGCGGCCGGCCAGTTCGGCTACGACCTCGCGTCCGGCCACACCGAGCGGCTGACGGGCGACGCCTCGTCGTTCCTGCTCAACGTCGGCCTCGCGGCCGGCCCGCAGCAGGTCAAGGCGCTGTCGACCGGCATCGTGCGCCGCACCGGCAGCTTCGGCGCGCGCGACCTCGGCAACCGCGCGGTGTCGATCGGCGACCAGCGCGTGACGATCGGCCAGGACAAGTACGCGCCGTCGACCACGCTGCGGGTCGGCCGCCAGCAGGCGACGCTCGACGGCCACGTGATCAACGTCGCGAAGGACGGCACGCTGATGGCCGACGGCAAGATCCTCACCTACGAAGGCGTGCCGATCCGCGTGCTGAATCGCGGCAACGACGTCAACACCGGCGCGCGCGGCAAGACCGAATCGACCGCGTTCCTCGACCAGGACGGCACGATCACGCTCGGCCGGCGCGTGAAGGGCCTGATGCTGACGCACTTCGACAAGTACGCGACGGACGCGCGCATCACGGCCGACGAGCACGGCGGGCTCACCGTCTCCGACGGCATCCAGCTCAAGTATTCGAACGAGATCGCGCCGCCCCGCCCGGCCACGACGCCCGTCGCGCCGCAGCAGGACGATCGGCGGCAGCCGCCCGGCGATGCGAACCGCGTGAACCCGGCCGCGCCGCACGAAAGCGACGCGACGCCGGCGAGCGACGAGCCGGCGGCCGCCACCTCGCGCGCCACGTCGCAGGCGCGCCGCACGTCCGCCGACGTGCGCGAGCGCGCCGCCGAAAACGATCAGGATGCACGGCGCGCATCGCGCGCGGATCGCCGCAGCGGCGACGCGCGCACGCTGCAGTACCGCCGCGTCTCCGATCCGGCCGAGGCCGGCGCGGGCGGCGCGCTGAAACCGATGACGTTCCGCCAGCGCGTCGCCTGGACGATCCTCAACGCGATCGACGCGTCACCGCTGTCCGCCGGCTTCATCGCGCGCGAGGCCGGCGTGCAGGCGGTGACGAACCGGCCGCTCGTCGAGACGCACGAATACGGCGGCCGGACGCTGTACGTCGTGCGCAACGACCGAACCGGCGGCGCGTTCGCGACCCGTGACGGCGTGCCGCTGAGCGGGCACGAACTGGCGCTCGACGCACGCTACGCGTTCCGCGCGCCGGCCGACATCGCGGAGCCGATCGTGCTGGTCGGCAAGCATGCCGACGAGACGCTCGCGTCCGAACTCGCGAACGTCTGGAACCGGCCGGTGTTCGTCGCGCCGCGCGGCGCGCTCGCCGCCGACGGCACGCTGCACGCGACGAGCGGCTACCTGCGCTTCGATCCCGCGCCGCATCCCGACGTCGATCTCGGCCCGCTGCACGCGGACGGCCAGACGGTGTTCCATGCGGACACCGGCAAGCCGGTCGACCTCGACGAGCATCTCGGCGCGCTGATCGGGTTCGGCAACGAGAAAGGCGGCTTCACGCTCGGCCGCGGCGCGGTCGTCGGCCTGTACGAGGACGCGTTCAGCACGCGCGCCGCGCAGCGCGGCGCGGCGCTCGGCGAACAGGCCGGCCTCGCGCTGCTGCGGCGCCGGTTCGACCTGCCGACCGTGACAATGGAGGGCCCGTTCTCGCACGCGAACCGCGTCGCGGTGCTGTACCAGCCGCGCGGCACGGTGCATACGCACGACGTCGAGCGCGGCGTGCTGCCGACGATGCTCAAGGCCGAAACGCTCGACCAGCTGCGCGCGCTGAAGACGCTGATCGCGGAAAAGCAGCTGTACTTCGACGTGCAGGGCGTCTATCACGACGGCCGCCTGCTGATCACCGACCCGGGGCGCATCCAGACCGAAAACGACGGTTACCGGGGCACGCACGACCGGGTCGACGACCAGCTTCAGCTCCTCGAGCGCGGCGTCGAACGCGGCGACATCCAGCTCGCGCATCCGGAAACGACCGAGACCGCGCCGGCCGCCGACAAGCCCGGCCTCGCCGCGCGATTGCAGATGCGTTTCGGCGGCGCGCCGCTGCCGAACGAGGTCAGCGCGCTCGCGCAGCAGTCGGGCACGCTCGCGCAGCAACTGCGGATGCTCGACGACAACGGCTGGCGCGTGCGCGTCGGCAAGCGCGGTGGCGGCAGCCGGATCGACACGAAGAAGAAGCGCGTGACGATCGACGGCGCACTCACCCACGCCGGATCGATGACGTACACGCTCGCACACGAGGCGAAGCATGCGGTCGAGGCGATCGACGGGTCGCTCGGCCTCGACTACAGCGGCCGGCGCCACTTCACGAGAAAGGCGCTCGAAGCCGAGGCGCGCGCGCAGCTCAACGCGTTCGAGGCGCGCTACGAGATCCAGATGGCGAGCGGCGTCGACATCGCCGCGCACGTGAAGCTGCCCGACGCGATCCAGGACGTCGCCGACGGCTGGCGGCCGTCGCACGACTACGCGGGCACCGTCGCGACGCTCGCCGAGGCGTTCGCGCACGCGCCGGTGTCGGGCGGCCGCGGCAAGACCTACGACGCGTTCTACGGCGACGCGTTCGCGCGCGGCCCCGCGCGGGCCGGCCGCACCATGCCGGCGCCGCAGGAAACGCCCGCGGGCGGCGACGGGCCGCGTTCGATGCGCGAGATCCAGGCGCAGCGCGCCGCGTGGTCGCGCGCGAACGTCGAGCGCAACGCGTCGCCATTCGGCGCGGGCGATCCGCCGTCGCTCGATGCGCTGTCGTTCCTGCATGAGGACCGGCTGCTGATCGATCCGCACAACCGCCTCACCATCCTGCCCGCCGAGACGCTGCGCGACGGCACGCTGCTCGGCCCCGACGGGCGGCCGGTCGATCCGCACACGTTCACGCTGCTCAATCCACCGCTCTCCGACACCGGCTACACGACGATCCTGTCGGCCCGGCATGCGAACGAAGGCGCAGCCGCCCAGCTTGCGAACCTGTGGCAGCGCCCGGTCTACGCGGCGCATCCGGATGCGGTCGGCGACGCCGGCGCGTTGACGGACCTGTCGGGAATGAACCGCTACGTGCCGGCCGCGTATCGCCAGCCGTCGCTCGGCGAACTGTCGGTCGACACGGCGAGCGACCGCCTCTACGTCGCAGGCGATCCCGCCCGGCCCGTCGATCCGGCGGATTTCCTCGGGCCGGTGCTCGGCTCGGGCGCGTACAAGACGGTGTTCGACGGCGGCGCCGGACAAGCGATCGGCGTGTACCGCGACGGCTCGCCGGACGGCCGCCTCGACGCATACGAGGCCGTCGACATCGAGCAGACGGGGCTCAGGACGCTGCGCGACACGTACAAGCTGCCCACGAGCACCACCGACGGGCCGTTTACGGTCGCGAACCGCGTCGGCGTCGTGCTGAAGCCGTCCGCGCAGCTCAGCAGCGTCGACGTGGAGTTCGACGTCGGCCTGCCGAGCGTGGTGTCGCACGAAGGGCTCGCCGATTTCGGCCGGATTCGCCGCGTCACGCAGACGCACCAGTTGCTGTACGACTTCCAGGTGCTGTTCGGCCGCAACGGCGACGTGATGCTGCACGACCCCGGCGAAGTGATGCCCGGGGCCGACACGACCGGCAGCGTGCTGATGCGGATCGACGACGTCGCCGCGAGGATCCATCGCGGCCTGGCGACCGG
This sequence comes from Burkholderia sp. SRS-46, assembly GCF_004343775.1. Classification (GTDB taxonomy): domain Bacteria; phylum Pseudomonadota; class Gammaproteobacteria; order Burkholderiales; family Burkholderiaceae; genus Burkholderia. The sequence goes on from NZ_PTXL01000009.1 coordinate 225,782, forward strand.
CCAGATCCGTCTCGCCCACCCCGAAGCCACCGAGCATGGCGCGTACGCGCCGCGCCGCGGCGTGATCGACCGGATCGTCACGAAGGTCCGCGGCATCGTGCTGCAGATGCGCGCGCATTCGCTCGCGCGGCTTTCGCCGACACTGATGGAACAGATGCGGATCGCGAGGAGCGACGGCTGGAAAGTGAAGCTCGGCGCGCGGGGCCAAAGCCAGTACGTCGACCCCGAGCGGCGCGTGATCGTGCTCGACGGCAACACGCGGCACGCGGGCACGCTCGTGAACGCGCTCGCGCACGAAGCGCAGCACAGTGTGGATATCTCGACCGGCGCGCTCGGCCTCGATCGCTCGAGCCCCGAAGCCTACGTGAACAGCCTGCTGCTCGCCGAAGCGCGCGCGCAGCGGAACGCGGCCCGGGTGCGCGCAGAGATCCTCGCCGCGGGCGGCGGCGACATCGCCGCGCACGTGAGCTTGCCGGACGGGCTCGCGCGCGCCGCGCAACATGCGTACGAGAGCGGCGACCCGGCCGCGCTGCAGGCGCTTGCCGACCGGTTCGGCGACACCCGCACGTCGATGCCCGGCAATCCGACCTATCGCACGCTCTACGGGGAACAGGCGCGCGCGCCGGGCGGCGACGCACGGCCGCCCAAGCTCGCCGCGCCGGGCTCGGGCCGCCGCGCGTCGGGCGCGACACGCGGCGGCAATGCGCGCGAGCGCGCCCTGATGACGCGCGCGCGCAAATGGCTCGACGAACGCGGGCTGCGCACGCTGACGCGCATCGAAGGTGGGCATCTGCCGGGGCTGCGCGACCTGGCCCGCGAGACCGGCCGCAACGCGCACGTGCTGATCGCGCGCGCCGGCGAGCCGGCCCCCGACGCACCGCCCGCGTTCATCGCGACGGCGGAAGTGGATGCTTACGGCGGCGTGACGCTGAAGATCGTCGATCCATCGCTCACGGACACGGAACGGCAGGCGCTCGAGGAAGCGCTGTCGCTCGAGCACGACAAGGACGCGGCGGACGCGCGGCGCGGGTTCGATTTCTACACGTCGCCGGTGCCGCTCGACCAATTGCGGCAGCTGGGCGGCCCGTCGAAGATCGAGCCGGCCCGCGGCGGCAACGGCAGCACGATCGCGTTCACCCGCACCGGCCGCGTCGACGGCGCGCTCGCGGCCGCGATCGATGCGCTCGGCTCGGCGAAGCGCTACGCGAACGCGAACAAGGCGATCGCCGGCGCGCGCATCACCGACACGATCTACGCGGTCGACAAGGAGACCGGCGACGTGCTCGGCCACGCGACGCGCGCCCCCGACAGCGGCGTCTGGCACTACGAGGAAAACGCGCCGGTCGAGCGCACCAAGGTCGTCGAGCGCCCGCTGGCCGACGCGTTCCAGCGCCGCGTAAACGCGCGCGCGCGAAGGCGCGGGCCGCAGCACCGGATCCCGCTGTCCCGCGCACGAAAGCGCGGCGTCGCCTTCGTCGCGACGGAGGTCGGGCCCGACATGATGGCCCGCGTTGGCCGCTTCGATCCGATCAAGGCGCCGAAGCAGGCGGCAGTCGACCGGTTGCCGTCCCGCATCCGCCCGCGCTACGCCAGCCAGGCCTCCCTCGCGTGGACGCTCGATGCCGGCCACCGCGTCGCGCTGCTGACGCGCGCACGCGCGGCCGCGCTGCGGCAGCGCCAGGCCGCGCAACCGGGCGCACTGCCGCCCGGTGCGGCGGCGCCTGGGCAGAACGCGCCGGCAACGCAGGGCGGCCCCGCGGCGGCGCCGTCGCCGGCCCGCTCGCGCGCATCGACCCCGGCGACCCTGCACGACGCGCTCGTCGACGCGCACCTGCTGCCGCGCGGCCCGGGCCACGCGCTCGACTTCAGCGGACACAACGCGGTGCACCTGCTGGCGATCGCCGAGCAAGGCGGCCTGTCGCCCGACACGCACCGGATCTACGTGTACCGGACCGACGCGCCGATCGCGGAAGGACTCGATGCACCCGACGGCGCGCTCGTGCCGGACGCCGACGGCAAGCTGACCTGGCATGACGACTGGCGCGACACGAGCGGCCCCGGCGTGCCGCTCGACGCGTCGCCCATCGGCGGCGGGCCGTATGGCGGGAACGTCCACCTGCTGCTGACCGAGCTGCCGCCCGACGGCCTCGCCGCCTATGCGCCCGGCACCCGGCTGAAGGCGCTGGGCAATCGCGTCGACCGGTTGACGAATCTGCAGGACACGTCGCGCCGCAGCTGGGTCAAGACGCTGCGCGACTGGGCGAAGCAGGAAAAGAGCAAGACCGCCCGCGAGCGCGACGACACGCAGCAGCAGATCGACCGCGACATCGAGACGGCGCGCACCGCCAACCTGCCGCTGCCGGAGCATCCGGCGCTCGAGATCAAGCCGTACCAGCCGGCGCTCGTCAGCTCGACGATCGTCGAATGGAAGCAACGCTACGGCGACGGCGGCATGCCCGACCCGCTCGCCCACGTCACGCGGCTCAAGGCGTTCATCGAACGCGAAGGCAACACGCGCGCGGGCCCGCTCGAACTGCTGGACACCGCGGGCGACGCGCCGCCGCCCGCGCTGATGGCCGACGCGCAGGCATGGCGCGGGCTCGGCAAATGGCTGGGCGTCGCGCGCGACCATACGGCGGGCGGCGCGCGCTACGCGCCGGTGTCGCCCTGGAAAGGCCTGAATCGCCGGCTGAGCGCGGCCATGGCGATCGACCGGAAGATCCTGCGCCGGTTCTTCGCGTCGAGCCGCGACGTGCAGAATCGCGTCGTGCTGATGAGCCGCGCGTACCGGCTGTCGGACGATCCGCACGTGTTCCTCGACCAGTTGCGACGCAGCGGCGCCGCGCGCGCGGTCGTCACGATCGTCGTCGATCCACACACGCTCGCGGCCGCGCAAGGCAAGAAGCACGATCCGCAGCTCGTGCGCGATGTGAAGGCGCTCGGCGACCAGAACCGCGCGAAGATGAACTACGCCGACGCGACGATCACCGGCGAGCACGGCGACGTCGCGCATCTCGACGACCTGACCGAGCAGAACCTGAACGCGTGGCTCGACGCGGCGGCCGACGGCGGCTTCCTGCTGCGGCTCGAAACGGCGCCCGCGCGCGCGCTCGTGTCGCATGAAGACAATCGCTACGAGCCCGGCACGAACGATCAGTACCACGACTACGTGCGGCTCGCGTCGATGCTCGAAAAGTGGGCCAGGCAGCATCCCGGCGAGAAGGCGCCGCACGTGATGGTGACGTTCCACGGCTGGGACACGGTGCCCGAATCGGTGCCGGGCGACGGCCACATCGCGCTCGTCGACAAGCTGCTCGACCGGCCGGCGCTGAACTGGGTGCACGTCGGGCTCTCGTACGCGACGCATGGCTCGGACTTCATCGCGAACCAGGAATTGACGACCGGGCTCGCGAAGATGCTGGTCGAGCGCGCACTCAAGGGCGACTCGTTCGAGCGGATCCACGGCGCCGACGCGCTGACCCGCGTATACGAGCGCGTCGAGCCCGGCGCGCTGTTCGAGCAGCACCAGATGCTGCTCGCCGAGATCGACCGGATCGGCCGCGAGAACGGCATGACGCCGGAGAAGATCGACACGCTCGTCAACGACCTGTACGAAGGCAACACGACGAAGCTGCTGAACCGCGCGCGCCATGCGGTCGCCGGCTACGCGAAGAAGGCCTGGGCGGCCGATCCCAAGCACGCGCCGTCGCCGAAGTCGAAGGTCCGGCGCTTCACGGAGGACTGGCTGAAGGACATCGGCAGCAAGCTCGACCACCCGGAGCAACTGACGACGCTCACCAAGCGCCAGTTCAAGCGCATGAAAGGTCCCGACTGGAACGAGGTCGTGCAGGTGCCGGAACTGCTGGTCGACGAGACCAAGCCGCTCAGCGACGCCCGCCTCGTCGGCTCGCATTCGAGCCGGGCGAGCGCGGCCGCCCGGAACAAGCCGGCGCCGACGGCGCGCACGCCCGAACAGGCCGCCCTCGCGGAACTGAACGCGCTGCGGCTGCAGCGGGCGGCCCACCGGCGCGAGTGGCTCACGTGGCCGAACGCCGTGTCGCTGATGGCCGGCATCGCCGCCGGCGCCGGCGTCGGCTTCGCCAGGCACCACTTCGGCGTGGAGGCGACCTCGTTCAAGCAGACGAACACGTCCCTGTTGGTCGGCGCGCGCACCGGCCGCCTCGTGCAGGCGCTGCACCAGGATTCGGTGCGCGCGCTGCAGAGCGGCGACCCGCGGCTGTTCCGGCGCGTGCTCGGCCGCTTCGTGCGCGGCCTCAGCAGCCAGCTCGAAGCGCACCAGATGCACCAGAAAACGCGCGGCGCGGCGCTCAAGCTGCTCGCGACCGAGGCGCACGTCAAGGTCGATCGGCTGGTCACGCAGCTCGAGAAAGGGCAGATCACGGCGAGCGACGCGATCGCATACACGAAGCTGATCGCGAACGACATGATCGCGCAGATGCAGGGGGTGCTCGGCGGCACGTCGATCCAGCAGATGCACGAGGGCAACCCGCGCCGCTTCTTCGGCAAGCTCGGCCGCACGGCGGCGCTCGCCGGCTACGTCGGCATCGGGGAAGCGGCCGTGCAGAGCTTCCTGAACAGCCATACGCCCGCGTCCGCGCTCGGCGCGATCGGCGCGCTGCTCGGGGTCGCCTACACGAGCGCCATCCATCTCGGCGCGACGCGCAACCTGTCGCTCGACCGTCGCAGCCAGGCGGTGCGCTTCATCGATGCGGCGTCCGACGTCGTGTCGGTCGCGGGCGGGTATGCGAGCGCGCTCGCGGCAATGCACACGAACCCGCCGCTCGCGATCTCGGGCGCGACGTCAGCCACGCTGCTCGCGCTCGCGCGCGCCGAATCGCATTTCCCGAATTTCACGAAGCCGGTCACCGGCCGGATCCCGACCGCGATCGTGCTCGTGCCGATCGCGATCTACGCCGGCAACGCGCTCTACACCGAGCTCGACGACAAGCACCGGGTGCCGTCGAAATCGAACGTCGCGCCGCCGGGCGGCACGTCGTCGCCCTCGCCTTCCGCGACGGCGTCCGCGAGCCCGTCGGCCTCGGCGGCCAGCCCGTCCGCCACGCCATCGGCAACGCCTTCGTCCGCGCCGCCCTCGCCGCAACCACCCGGCGCAACGCCGTCGCCGGGCGCATCGCAGCCGCCGCGCTACTTCGTCGTCGACGGGGATTCGCTCTGGGTGATCGCCGACAGCCACCGCGACACGCTGCTCGACGCCGCGCAGGTGTCGCGCGCCGACCAGCAGAAGATGTCGCGCAGCGAGCAGGATGCGGCCGCGCTGCGGGAAATCCTGCAGCTCAACCCGAACGCGGCGGCCGACCCGCAGCACCTGACGATCGGGATGCCGCTGATCGTCGGCTGAAGGAGCAGGAAGAATGCGGCGCGGCGGCAGCGGCACGCACTGCCGGCCGCACCGGGGACGGGCTGCCGCCGGCCGCGCGCGGCGCGCGGCGTCAGGCCGCCCGCTGCGCCTCGAGCCAGGCCTGGAACATCAGCACCGTCCACAGCTGGTGCTGCCAGTTCATTCGGCCCGTCTGGTGCTGCCGCCACAGGCGCTCGACCGCCACCGGGTCGAAGAAGCCCTCCTCGCGCAGCCGCGCCGGATGCAGCAGCGCCTCCGCCCAGTCGCGCAGCGAGCCGCGCAGCCAGTGGTCGATCGGCGCGCAGAAGCCCTGCTTCGGCCGGTCGATCAGCGACGACGGCACGTACGCGTCGAGCAGGCGGCGCAGCAGCACCTTCGACTGGCCGTCGGGCAGCCGGATCTCCGCGGGCAGCCGCCACGCGAACTCGACGACGTGATGGTCGAGGAACGGCATCCGCGTTTCGAGCCCGACCGCCATCGCCGCGCGGTCGACCTTCGCGAGGATGTCGGTCGGCAGGTACGTGAGCGTGTCGATCGCCATCGCCTGCTCAGAGAAGGTCAGGTGCGCGGGCCAAGCGCTGGCGGTGTCGAGCGGCGTCGGCGGCTCCTGCCCCGCGAGCGCGATGCGCTCGGGATGATGCACCGCCGACATCAGCAGCCGGTACAGCCCGATGCGGCTGTCGGCCGTCATCACGTGGCCCAGCTTGTGCAGCCGGTCGCCGATGCGCGCCGGCGCCTCGCGCGTCTCCGTGCCGCCCCACGCGCCCTGCGCGACGGCCGCGAGCTGGTCCGCATGATCGGGCCGCAACGCATGCAGCGCGGCGGCGATCCGCGCGCGCACGGCCGCCGGCACGCGATGCAGCTTGCGCCACAGGCGCGGCGTCAGGAAATAGCGCGTGTAGCCGCCGAACAGCTCGTCGCCGCCGTCGCCGGACAGGCTCACCTTCACGTGCCGGCGCGTCAGCTCCGAAACGAGGAAGGTCGGGATCTGCGACGCGTCGGAAAACGGCTCGTCGTAGATCGACGGCAGCTTCGGCACGACCGCGAGCGCGTGGTCCGCGGTCACGTACAGCTCGGTGTGCCGTGTGCCGAGATGGCGCGCGACCGCCTTCGCATAGCCGGCCTCGTCGTAGCCGGCTTCGTGGAAGCCGATCGTGAACGTATCGACCGGCGTCGCCGATTGCGCCTGCATCAGCGCGACGATCGCCGACGAATCGATGCCGCCCGACAGGAACGCGCCGAGCGGCACGTCCGCCTCCATCTGCCGCGCGACCGCCTGGCGCAGCACCGCGTCGAGCTGGCCGACCGCCTCCCGCGCGTTACCTTCGAACGGCGCTTCGCGCCCCGCCTCGATCGCATGTTCGAGCGCCCAGTACGCGCGCACGCGCGGCGTGTCGCGCGCGTGCTCGAACTGAATGAAGGTGCCGGGCGGCAGCTTGCGGATGCCGCGGTATATCGTGTACGGCGCGGGCACGCTCGACTGCCGCAGGTACAGGCACAGCGCGTCGCGGTCGACCGCGCCCTCGAATCCGGGGTAGCCGCGCAGCGCCTTCAGCTCGGACGCGAACACCAGCGCGTCGCCGATCCGGCCGTAATAGAGCGGCTTCTCGCCGATCCGGTCGCGCGCGAGCGTCAGCACGCGCGACTGCCGGTTCCAGAGCGCGAACGCGAACATCCCGGTCGCGCGCCGCAGCGTGGCCTCGACGCCCCACGCGGCGATCGCCGCGAGCAGCACTTCGCTGTCGGAGTGGCCGCGCCAGCTCGGCGCGCGGCCGGCGCGCTCGAGCTCGTCGCGCAGCGCCCGGTGGTTGTAGATTTCGCCGTTGAAAACGAGGACGTAGCGCCCGCACGCGGACGCCATCGGCTGCCGGCCATGCACCGACAGATCGACGATCGCGAGCCGCCGGTGACCGAGCGCGATGCCGGCTTCGGCATCGAGCCAGATCCCCTGGCCGTCGGGCCCGCGATGCGCGAGGCTTGCCGTCATCCGCGCAAGCGTTGCGCGCGCAGTCTCCTCGTCGAAGGCGACGCTGTTCAGAAAGCCGTCGATTCCGCACATGTTCTTGCCTGTCTGTTGACCGATCCCGTCGCGCGTGGCGCCTTGCGGCGCGCCATCGGGCGCGACGGTCGGGCCATCTTACGAAGAAATAATTCGTCAATAATTCGTAGCCGCGCGTAACGACCCTCTAAAAAAATCGTGCCAAGCGCCACGCGAAAGGGTCGCGCCGAAAGGGGTCGCATCCGATTGCGCGACACGCACGCATGTGCAGGCGGTCGATGCCGACGCTCGCCGCAACGAAGCGAAAAACCGCTGCGCAAAGGGAAATAGTGGTGGCAAACCGAAACCAGTGACGGGAATAGATCCGACGATTGCGGCGGAACCTGCAACGATCAGTTCGCGCCGGTCGCCCATTTCAGCAGCGCCGCCACCTCGCGGAAATGCTGCGCGGGAATCGTGCCGTTTTCCGGCGTGGTGTCGTACAGCGCCTGCGCGAGGCCGACGTTCGCGAGCGTCGGGCGCAGCGCGTCGCGCGCGAGCCGCACGATCCGCTCGGCCGCCTCGCCCTCGCCGCGCGCGAGCACCCACGGCAGCGAGCCGAGCCCGCCGTAGTACAGCGCGACCGCGACGCGCGGCGAATACACGACGACCGACGCGAAGTCGATCCGGTCCTGCAGCGACGCATACTGCAGCTCGCGCGCGAGCTGCCGGCGCTTCGCCTGGATGTGCGGGTCGCCCTGGTCCTCCTTGTGCTCGCGCCGCACCTCGTCGATCGACATCTTCATCTTCCGGTTGAACTCGTGGCGCTGATGGACGATGTCGACGATCGCCATCACGACGTAGATCAGCGCGGCCCAGCCGAACAGCAGCATCAGCAGCTTCACGATCAGCGCGAGGATCGACATCGGCCGCGTGAAGCCGGATTGCACCGACGGATCGAGCGACTCGACGATCAGCCAGCCGAGCGTCGCGACGAGCAGCGCCGCCTTCAGCAGCATCTTCGCGAGATTGACGAGGTTGCGCAGCGACACCATGTTCTTCAGCCCCTCGGCGGGGTTCAGCCGCGACAGCTGCGGCACGAGGCGGCTCCACGCCATCACGCCGCCTACCTGCACGAAGCCGGCGAGCAGCGCGAGCACGAGGCCGGCGCCGACGATCTGCGCGGACAGCGTCATCCAGTCGCGCGCGGCGCCGTCGACGAGCACCGCGAGCCGCGCGCCCGGGTCGGCCGCGCCGATCGCGCCGAACGCGCTCCGGAACAGCGCCTGCAGCCGCCCGAACAGCGCGCCGAGCCCGATCGCGAGTGCCGCGCACGCGCCGACGAAAAACGCCGTCGACACCGTCTCGGCGCTCTTCGGCACGTCGCCCTTTTCGCGCGCCTCGCGCAGGCGCTTCTCGGTCGGCTTCTGGTCCTTTTCGGCCATGCGCGCGCCGTCAGGTCGCGCCGGGCGGCGCGAACAGCGCGCGCAGCAGCGCCATCAAGCCGCTGTCGGGGCTCAGCAGCGCATGCAGCGACGCGTACACGACCGGCAGGAACAGCACCATCATCAGCATCGCGAGCGTGCTCTTCACCGGCTGCGCGAACACGAAGATGTTGAGCTGCGGCACCGCGCGCCCGACCAGCCCGATGCCGAGCTCGACGAGCACCAGCACGATCACGACCGGCGCGGAGAGCTTCACCATCCAGTCGAAGATCGCGTCGGTCTGGCGCACCACGAAGGTCTGCAGCATCGACGAGAAATCCGGGCCGAGCGAGCCGATCGGCCACCACGCGTACGACTGAGCGAACAGCTGCACGAGCACCTGCAGCCCGCCCGCGGTGACAAACAGCGCGATCGCGACGAAGTTCAGGAAGCCCGACGTCGGGCCGCCTTCGTGCCCGCCCATCGGGTCGAAGAACGCGGCGCTGCCGCTGCCGGTCTGGAAATCGATCAGGTAGCCGACGCCCTGGATCGCGAACAGCACCGCGCTGAACGCGCCCGCGAGCAGCATGCCGACCACCGCCTCCTTCGCGACCAGCAGGCACCACATCAGGAACGGCAGCGCGGCGACCTGCGCGGGGTCGATCGCCGGCGCGACGAACGCGGCGATCACGACCGCGATCCCGTTGCGCACGAGCCCCGTGATGATCTGCTCGTTGAACACCGGCACCACGAACATGATCGGCAGCAGGCGCGGCATCACGTACAGCAGCGGCCGCAGCGTGCCGGCGAGGTCGTTGAAACCCGTCGCGTGGTCTAGCATCGGCGCTCCGCGACGGGGGAGGCAAGGTCGTCGGCGTCGCCGGTGCCCTGCGCGGCGGCCCGGTCGGCAGCGAACGCGTCGGGCTCGCCACCCGCGAACGCCGCGTCGAACGCGGAGACGGCCGCGGCGTCGGCGCTTGCGCCTGCCTCGGGCGCCGCAAGCGGCGGCGCGATCGCGAAGCGCCGCACCGCATGGCCGTCCGCCACTTCATCGGCCTCGCGCTCGACGCGCGCGGCGCGCGCGTGCAGTGCCTTCTCGCCGGCCTTGTCGAGCTTGTCCTCGGCGGCCTTCGCCTTGCGCGCCGCGCGCTGCAGGTCGGCGAGTTCCGCTTCGTGGCCGCGATGCACGTCGGCGGCCGCGCGCACCGAATGGTTCGCGGTGCCGATATGCCAGTCGAACGTGCGCGTATCGGCCGCCGCGTTCTGCAGCGCCCGCGCTTCGCGCGCGTCATCGGCGAGCCGCGTCTGCACCGCCGCCTTCGCGGCGACGTGCTGCGCGAGCCGCGCGTTCGCGGCGTCGAGCGCGTGGCGGCTCTGCGCGGCGATGCCCTGCTGGCGCGCGGCCGCGACGCGCGCGAGCTGGCTGCGCATCTCCCGCACGCGCTTGAGCCGCGCGAGCGTCGCGAGCACCGCGCGATCGTCGACTTCAGACATGGTCGTTCGCCAGCTTCGTCAGGCGCGCGAGCAGCGCGTCGAAGCGCACGTCCTCGTGCGACGCCTGCGCGCAGAACGCGGCGATCGCGTCGCGCGCGCGCAGCGCGAGATCGCCGAGCCGGTCGCTGCCTTCGCGATACTCGCCGATCTGCACCAGCAGCTCGATCTCCTGGTACTTCGCGATCAGCTCGCGCACGCGCGCGGCCGCCTGCTGGTGTGCACGGCTCGCGACGAGCGGCATCACGCGCGACAGGCTCGCGAGCACGTCGATCGCCGGATAGCGGTTCGCGAGCGCGATCTTGCGCGACAGCACGATATGGCCGTCGAGGATCGAGCGCACCTCCTCGGCGACCGGGTCCGACTCTTCATCGCCTTCGACGAGCACCGTGTACAGCGCGGTGATCGACCCGCGCGCGCCCTGCCCCGCGCGTTCGAGCAGGCGCGGCAGCACCGCGAACGTCGACGGCGGGAAGCTGCGGCGCGTCGGCGGCTCGCCGCTCGCGAGGCCGACTTCGCGCTGCGCGCGCGCGAAGCGCGTCAGCGAATCGACGAGCAGCAGCACACGCTTGCCCGTGTCGCGAAAGTGCTCGGCGATCGCGGTGGCGACGAGCGCGGATTTCACACGCTCCATCGCGGGGCGGTCCGAGGTCGACACCACGACGATCGAACGCGCGCGCACCTCCGGCGACAGGCTGTGCTCGATGAATTCGCGCACCTCGCGGCCGCGCTCGCCCACCAGGGCGATCACGTTGACGTCGGCCTGTGCGCCGCGCGCGATCATCCCGAGCAGCGTGCTCTTGCCGACGCCGGACGGCGCGAAGATGCCGACCCGCTGCCCGACGCCGAGTGTCATCAACCCGTCGATCACGCGCACGCCGGTTGGAAACGGCGTATCGATCATCTGCCGCGCGAGCGGGTTCGGCGGATCCTGCTGCGTCGACACCCACGCGGTGCCGGCCACCGGCCCGCGGCCGTCGAGCGGCCGGCCGAGCCCGTCGAGCACGCGGCCGAACAGGCCGTCGCCAACCGGAAACACGTGTTCGCGGCCGGACGGCACGACGGTCGTCTCCGGCGACAGCCCGGCGACGTCGCCGAGCGGCGTGAGCAGCGTCGTCTGCCGCGAGAAACCGACCACTTCCGCGAGCAGCGTCGGCTGGTTCGGCGTGCGCAGCTCGCAGATCTCGCCGAGCCGCGCGCGGATGCCGGTCGCGTTGAGGATCTGCCCGACCGCGTGATTCACGCGGCCCTGCACCGACACCGGCGAGAAGAACGCGAGCCCCGCGTCGAGCTCGTCGACGAGGCGGCCGCGGTCGAACGGCGCGGCGTCGCCGTCGCCATCGTGGCCGGCCGGCGCGCCGGCTTCGTCGAGCGGCGCGCTCATCGCGCGGCGCCCTTCAGCGCGTCGCGGCGGATCGCCTGCCGCAGCGCGTCGATCTGCAGGTCGAGGCTCGCGTCGATGCGGCCCGATGGCGTCTCGACCGTGCACGCGTGCCGATCGAGCTGCGCATCCTCGACGATGCGGATCTTCTGCCGCGCCGACTGGCCCGAGAATGCCCCGCCGAGCGCGTCCTGCATCTCGGCCTGGCGGCCCGGCGCGACGCGCACCGTCAGAAACGGCTCGTCGCGCACGAGCGGCGCGATCCGCGCGAGCGCGGCTTCATACAGCCTCTGCGTGCTCGTCTCGCCGACGATCGCGCGCACCGCCTTCACGACGATCTCGGCCATCGCGTCCTTCATCGATTCCATCGTGCGCGCCGCCGCGAGCGACTGCGCATAGGCCTGCGCGGCCGCCTCGCGCTGCGCGCGGCGCATCCCCTCGTCGTAGCCGGCCGCGTGCCGCTGGTCGAATTCGCGCTGCGCGTCGGCGACGATGCGCGCCGCCTCCTCGTGCGCGGTCGCGATCACCGCGGACGCGTCGAGCAGCGCCGCGTATTCGCGCTCCTTGAGCACCTTGCGTTCCGACAGCAGTTGCAGGTTGTCGCTCGTGATCAGAAAAGCCAGTCCCATGACGCAAGCCTCTCGGGAATCAGAAACAGGAACAGCAGTTCGCCGAACGGGTCGCGCTGCGCGCGGTTCAGCCAGTACGGCGCCTCGTCGTCGATCGCGCGGTTGAACTTCAGTCGCACGCGCCGCGCGACCGCGTCGCCCGACGCGCCGATGAAATCCGCGAGCAGCCGGCCGCCACGCGCGCGGATCACCGCGGGCAGCGCCGCCGGCTCGCCGCGCCACGGCTCGAGCGTCTCCGCGAGCGCGTCGAACGCCGGCGCGCGTTCGAGCGCGAGCTCGAGCGCATCGCCGCCGAACTTCGCGGCGACTTCCGCGCGGATCCGCCTGCCCGTCAACGCATCGCGCAGCCATGCGCGATGCAGCAGCAGGCCCGCATACGACGCGAGCTGTTCGAGCGCCGCGCCGGGCAGCAGCGCGAGCCGCGCGCACGGGTTGGCGGCGTCGAAGTCGTGCTGATGCGCCACGCCATGCGCATCGAGCAGGTGGCGCGCGACGAGCTTCCGCCCGGCCGCGCCGAACGCGTCCGGCGAGCGGTAGCGCGCGGGCCAGTCGGCCGGCACGCGCGTCACGTGCAGGTAGCGGTCGGGCCGCAGGTTGAAATCGCACACGAGCCCGTAGAACGCGCCGCGCCGCGCGGCTGGCGGCGGCGCGAGCGGCTGCAGCCACGGCAGCCGCGCGGCGTCGGGCACCGCATCGCCCGCCGGACGTGGCGCGTGCGCAGCGCTCATGCGCCGTCGCGCGCGCCATCCGGCGCGCGCCGCGCACCGCCGCCGCCGGCCCCGCCGGCCCCGCCGGTTCCGCCGGCCGGCGCATGCGCGCCGCGCACCGCGCCGAGCAGGCCCGCGAGCCGCGCGCCGAACATCCCGCGCCGCGCGGCTGACAGCGCGATCACCGCGCAGGTCAGCAGGATCAGCGCGAGCACGAGCCAGCCGAGCGGCGAACGCAGCCGCACGATGTCGGACAGCACGCTGCCGATCCCGTCGACCCGCGCCGCGCGTTCGGCGGCCGGCTGCAGGAACAGCGACACGTTGTCGTACTGCAGCCCCTCGATGCTGTGCGCGACCAGATCCTTGACCATCGGCGCCATCGCGCGCAGGTCGATGCCGGGCCGGTAGCGGATGTAGACCGCGGCCGACGACGGCCGGATCTTGTCCGCGAGCGGATCGTTCTCGGGTATCACGACCTGCACCCGCGCGACCACCACGCCCTCGATGTCCTGCAGCGTGCGCGACAGGTCCTGCGACACGCCGTACAGGTAGCGCACCCGCTCCTCGGCCGGCGTCGACACGAGCCCCTGCTTCTGGAACAGCTCGCCGAGGCTCGCATAGCTTGGCTTCGGCAGCCCGTTCGCGCGCAGCACGCCGAGCGCCGCGTGCAGGTCGCCGTCCGAGACGCTCACCTGCCACGCGTTGCGGTCCGACGCGTCGCGCGCGTCGTTGTCCTTCGCCGCGCTGATGCCCGCGTCGCCGAGCACCGCGATCATCTGGTTCGCATCCACCTCCGTGAGGCCCGAGTACAGCTCCTTCTGGCAGCCGGCGAGCAGCACGAGCATGCCCGCGAGCAGCGCGCGCGCCGCCCGGCTGCGCCACGCGGCAGCGCGCGGCGTCGAATCGATCGTCGTCATCGTTTGTCCGCGTTCCCGGCGCGCGCCGCCCTGCGGCCCCGCGCCCCTGTGCGTCACTCCTGCGTCTTCAGCACGGTGTGCGTGAAGCCGTTCGCCGCCTGTGCGACCGACAGGCTCAACTGGTATTCGGAGATCGTGGTGGTCGCCGTCCACTGGAAATCCATCGCCTTCACCATTGTCATCAGCGGGTCGCCGCGGTTGTCCGCCATCGATGTCAGCATCTCGGTGCGATGCTTGTCGATGTTCGCGTAGCGCGCGTCGAGGTCGTTGCCGTACGTGCGCAAACGCTCGACGAGCGACGACGCGTTCGCCTGCGCGGGCGTCATCCGCACCGCCGGCGCGGCCTCGCGCAACCCGTCGGGCGGCACGCGCCCGGCGGCCGGCGGCGCCGTCGACGCGGATGCGTGCGATGCCGGCGCCCCCGGCTGCATCAGCGCGTCGAACTGCCGGACCTGCGCCGGATCGGACGCCGCGCCCGCCTGCTGCTGCACGCCGCTCGCGAGCGCGGCCGCGCCCGGCGCGCCTACGCCTGTCACTGACATGATCTGTCCTCCTTGCTGCGGGTCGTATCCATCCGGGCCCATCCCGCCGACCGGGCCGCAACCGGCCGCGCCGCGCGCGCGGCGCGGCCGGCGGCCGGCGTCATGCGCGGCCGGCGGAACTCAGGTGTTGCGCAACCTGGGCGTTCGCCGTCCCCTCCTGCGCGGTCACCGCGTTGCTGGTTTCGAACGTCGCCGTCGACTGCTGCACCTGGAAGTTGATCTTCGTCAGCTCCAGTTGCGTCTTGGTCAGGTCGTCCGCCTGCTTCTGGACATCGCCCGTATTCGTCACACCGCCTGTCGAGCCACCCATGCTTCGCTCCTTTACGTAAGGTTTCCATCCACGCCGGCGGTCGCCCCATGCTCCCGTCGGCCACGTGAGCCGCCGCCCGCAGGCGACGTCTCGCGTCCGTCGCGCCCCGCGCATCGCGCGCGGCGCATGCCTCCTTGCGGCCCTAGTGCGCCGCCCCGCTTTCCGCCGCCGGCGCGCCCGGCAGCACCGGCCCCGGCACCGGCTGCGTGACGCCGGCCGCCGCGCCGCTCGCGAGCGGCGGCACGGGCGGCGCCGGCGCGCGTTCGGGCTCGGCCGCCGGCACGCCGCCGAGCGGCATCGTGATCCGCTGGCCGTTGCGCTCGAACACCACTTCGTCCGCGCCGATCGACACGACGGTCGGCCCGTCCTTCAGCTTCGCGCCCTCGAAGTAGCGGTTGCCGTCGACCGTCTCGATGTAGCGCTGGTCGCCGTCGCCGGCGAACACGGTCGTGATTTCCGGTATCCCGGCCGAGCCGCCGAGCGTGGCCGTCACGCGCGGCGCGGCGGCCTCGGCGTCGCGCACGTGATCGACGACTTCCAGCGCCGGGCGCGCATCCTTCATGTAGTTGCGGATCCGCGGCTCGATCTGCGCGCGCGCGGCCGTGCCGGTCAGCTCGATGCGGCCACGGCCGAGATACGACACCACCAGCGCCGTGTCGCTGAAATAGGTCTGCGCGGTCGCGACGAGGTCGCTCACCACGTAGAGGTTGCCGAGCGCCGCGTTGTCGACGCCCCCGACGATCTGCGCGACGCGCTCGCGCGCGGCCGCGTCGCTCACGTAGCCGGACACGATCACGCCGTCGTCGCGCGGCGTCACCGCCAGCTCCGGATACGCATGCAGCCGCTGCTGCAGCCGGTGCGTGCGCGCGAGCACCGATTCGTGCTGCCACGGCAGCCGGCCCGACCACGCGACGAGCCCGTAGCCGAGCGCGCCGAGCAGCACACCGAGCCACAGCGCGGCCACCGCGATCACGAGCCGCCGGCTGCCGAGCCGGCGCAGCCCGCCCGTGAGCCAGCCGAGCCAGGCCGCTTCGCGCGCGGCCTCGGGCGCGTCGCGCTCGTCCGGCACCGCGACGCTCGCCTGCGCGTGCCGCGCGATGCCGAGCCGGATCGAGCCGACCGTCACGACGTCCTGCGGCGTCAGCGAACGGCGGCTCGCGCCGAGCGGCGCGTCGTTGAACAGCACCGGCGCGCCGGCGTCGCCGCCGTGGTTCTGCACCGTCACCGCGAGCGCGCCGACCTGCAGGCAGATCTGCTTCGCGCCGATCTCGCGGTCGGGCAGGATCACCTCGCAATCGGCCGACGTGCCGATCCAGTTCGCGCCGCGCGCGAGCGACATCGTGCGGCCGTACATCGGCCCGCTCAGGAAGCACAGGTTCCACGGCGACGCGGGCGCGGCCACGCCGCCGCCCGTGCCGCTCGTGCCGCCTGCCGGCGCGCCGTCGCCGTGCGGTTCAACGATGCTCGTCGACATGGGTGGACGCTCCTGCGGTGGTCGCCGCCGCGGGCTGCGCCGCCGCATCCTTCGGCGGCGGCAGCGCGGGCGGGCCGAACTTCGTGCCGGGCAGCGGCTTCGGCGTCAGCGGCACCGCGACGTCGTTGTCGGGCGGCCGGTACATCGACAGCCCTTCCGGGTTCGCGGGCGTGCCGGCCCCCGGGTTCACCGGCGCGCCGTCCGGCGCGTACATCGACGCGGCCGTCACCACGCGCGGCGTCAGCAGGTAGAAGCGCTCCATGTGGTTGCCCGACTTGTCGGTATACTTGAACAGGTTGCCGATCAGCGGGATGTCCGACAGCCACGGCACGCCGCTCTTGTTCAGGCGCACCTCGTCGTCGTTGAAGCCCGCGATCAGCAGGCTCTTGCCTTCGTCGATCATCGTCTTCGTGACGATGTTGCGCTGCTGGATCACCGGCACGTTCGACACCGACGCGCCCGGCACGATGTTGCCGTCCTGGATGTCGATCGACATCATCACGCTCTGCGGGTTGCCGGCGGCGGCCGCGGCGCGCGCGGCCTCGTCGACGATCATCGGCGTGACCTTGATGCTGGTGCCGGTCGTCACGCTGTACAGCGACGCATCCTGGTAGCCCTGCACCTGCACGTAGAACTGCGTGAGGTTCTCGAGGATCGCCTCGGTGTTGTCGAGCGCGAGCACCTTCGGCTTCGAATGCAGCTGCGCCTGCCCCTTCTGCGCGAGCGCGTTCACGCGCGTCAGCAGGTAATTGCGCAGCGAGCCGCCGATCGACGCGGTCAGCGCGATGCCGGTGGGCATGAACGCGCCGGTCTGGCCGGTCTCGCTCGTGCCGACGCCGAACGTCAGCGGCGGGTTGCCCGCGCCGTTGAACTGCGTGTTGCCGTTCAGCGCGCTCGCGCCGTTGCCGATCTGCACGTCGCCGTGCTTGGTGTGGAGGCGCCAGTCGATGCCGAGGCTGTCGAGCGAATCCTCGTTGATGTCGATGATCGTCACGTTGATCTCGACGATGCGCGGTCGCTCGTCGAGCTGGCTGATCAGCGACTGGTAGCGGTACATGTTCTCCGGCAGGTCGCGCACGATCACCGCGTTGATCGCCGGATCGGCGACGATCTGCGGCAGCGTGTCGCCGCCGCCTGCGCTCTGGAACGGCGAGAACGCGGAGGATCCGTCGCTGCCGCCGCCGTAGCCGTAGCCGCCCGCACGCGGGCCGCCGGAGATGTCCGGGAAATCGAGGCGCGGCACCGCGATCGTCAGCCCCGAGCCGAGCTTCACCTGGCGCGCGGCCTGGCCGAGCGGCGCGCTCGCCGGCGTGAAGCCCGCGCCGCTGCCGCTCTTGCCGAACAGCCGGCGCAGGATCGTCGCGACGCCCGGCACCGTGACCTCCTTGCCCGAGCGGTTGATCGTGAAATCCGACGCCCAGCCGTACTTGAGCCGGAACGCGCGGATGTCCGCATGCTGGCCGTTCGCGGCCGGATCGCCGACCGTGCCGATCGCCTGCCGCACGAGCTCGACGTAGCGGCGCGGCCCCGACACGTACACGCTGTTCGCGCGGTCGTTGATCACGAGCGTGAAGCGCTTGTCGGCGATCTGCATCGCCTGCAGCGCACGGCCGACCTCGCCGGCCGCGTTCGGCGGAATCGGGATCATCTGCGTCTGCGACTGGTCGGCCGGATCGACGTACAGGAACGACCCGTCGTAATACCAGGTGAGCCCGTAGGTCGAGCAGATCGTGTCGAGCGTCTGCTGCGGCGTGCCGGAGAAGCGGCCGCTGATCGCGCCGTCGACCTTCGGATCGACGACCGCCGTCACGCCCTGCGACGACGCCAGCTCGCGGATGAAATCGGCAATCTTCTTGCCGTTCGCGACGATCGTGAACGGCTTGTTGCGCCAGCGCAGATCCGCGGCGCGCGCGGGCTGCGCGAGCGTCATGCACAGCGACGCGGACAGCAGCGCCGTCGCGCACAGCGCGAACGCGGCCCTTTGCAGGTTGCGGGGTTGGAACCAGACCGAGGCAACGCGTCGGCGCATCAAAACACTCCTGTGGAAGAAACGAACATGCGCTCCAGCGCCTGCTGCGCGAAGCGCAGCACTTCGCCGCCGAGCCAGCCGGACAGCAACACGAGCGCGACCATCACGGCGATCAGCCGCACCGCAATGCCGATGTTGGCGTCCTGCACCTGCGTGACCGCCTGCAGGATCGCCACCACGAGGCCGGTGACCGTCGCGATCGCGACGATCGGCAGCGACAGCAACAGCACCAGCATCAGCGCCTGACGGGTGAGATCGAGAATCGTCGAGCTGGTCATCGCGCGGCCCCCGGTGCGCGCACGTCGGCGCCCGCGCCCACCGTGCCGTCGTCCGGCGGGTTCTTGACCCAGCCGATCGTGTGCAGCTGCACGTCCTCCTCGATCTCCTGGTAGGACAGCACCGCGAGCTCGGGCAGCACCGGCTGCAGGATCGACTTCACGTAGCGGCGCGCGCCGAGCGCGACCATCACCGCGAGCCGCGCCGCGCCATGCGGGCCGCCGGCGCCGGCCGCGTGCGCCGCTTGCACGACCGCGCGCACCTGCTCGCCGATGTCCTGCTTCACCGCGCTCGACAGCGCGAGGAAATTGCCCTGCTTGGTGCGCATCACCGCGCTCTCGATCCGCTCCTGCAGGTTCTGCTCGAACAGCACGACGCGCAGCTGGCGCGTCTCGCCCGCGTGGCGGTCGGTGATCATCCGGCGCAGGTCGACGCGCACGAGCTCGACCAGCGCGATCACGTCGTCGGGCTCGTTCGGCGCCCACGTGATCAGGCTCTCGAAGATCACCCTCAGGTTGCGGATCGGCACCTGCTCGGCAAGCAGCCGGCGCAGCACTTCGGTCACGCGCTGCAGCGGCACCAGCCGCGTCAGCTCGCCGACGAGTTCCGGGTGGTCCCGCCGCACCAGATGTACGAGCGCCTGGGTTTCCTGGATGCCGAGCAACTCGTCCGCATGCTGGCGCACGACCTGTTCGACGTGCGCGGCGAGCGCGGCTTCGCTCGTCAGCCACTTGCTGTCCGGCGCCGCGCCGTCGGGCTTGATCCACAGCGCGGTCGCGAACGGCCCGAACGCCTCGACCGGCTGGCGCTCGGCACGCTCCGGCAGCGGCGACGCGCCGTCCCACAGCAACCAGCCCGGCTTCAGCGCGCCGTGCGCGGCGAGCACGTCCTGCAGGTAGACCCGGTAAGTGCCGGCGGTCGCGCCCTCGTCGTCGTTCAGCGTGATGCGCGGAAACACCGTGCCGATGTCCGCGTCGACGCGCGCCTTCGCGCTCGACAGCGCCGACTGCAGCTGGGCGAGGTTCAGGCCGGTGCGCAGGTCGTCGGCGAGCGACACCGCGATCAGCGACGTGACGCCCGCCGCGTGCGCCGCCTTCGCGGGCTGGCCGTCGTCGGCCGCGCCGATGCGCCCCGCGATCTGGATCAGGTTGAAGCTCGGCGCGATCGTCTTGCGCTTCAGTTGCGTGAACGCGAACGCGCCGAGGCCGGCCGCGATCAGCGCGAACGACCATTTCGGGAAACCGGGCACCACGAGGAAACCGGCCAGCACCAGCGCCGCGATCAGCAGCGCGCGCGGATGCGCGCCGAGCTGTTCGCCCAGTTGCTCGCCGAGCTGGCGCTGGCGCGCGTCGCGCGTGGCGACCCGCGTCGTCACGATGCCGGCGGCGATCGACACGAGCAGCGACGGAATCTGCGACGCCATCCCGTCGCCGACCGTCAGGATCGCGTAGCGTTGCAGCGCGTCGCCGATGCCCATCCCGTGCATCAGCGTGCCCACCGCGATCCCCGCGACGATGTTGATGAACGCGATCACGAGCCCCGCGATCGCGTCGCCCTTCACGAACTTCATCGCGCCGTCCATCGCGCCGTGCATCTGCGATTCCTGCTCGAGCTTCTCGCGCCGCTCGCGCGCGTCGTCGGCGCTGATGATGCCCGCGCGCAGATCGGCGTCGATGCTCATCTGCTTGCCGGGCATCGCGTCGAGCGAGAAGCGCGCGCCGACTTCGGCCACCCGCTCCGAGCCCTTCGCGATCACGATGAACTGCACGACCGCGATCACCAGGAACACCACGCCGCCGACCACCACGTTGTTGCCGACCACGAGCCGGCCGAACGCGTCGATCACGTGGCCCGCGTTCGCGTGCAGCAGGATCAGCTTGCACGACGCGATGTTCAGCGCGAGCCGGAACAGCGTCGTGAACAGCAGCAGCGCGGGAAACGACGAGAAGCTGACCGCCGACGGCACGTAGGTCGACACCGTCAGCAGCACGACGCTCACCGCGAGATTCAGCGAGATCATCCCGTCGAGCGCGATCTGCGGCAGCGGCAGGATGAACAGCGCGACCACCGCGACGATGAACGCGGCGAGGAACAGGTCGGCGCGCGGCGACGCCCCGAGGCGGCTGCCGGACACGCCACGGCCGGCGGAAAACATCCGCTGCCAGTCGCGGGGAAGCGCCTTCGGTTCTGCCATCGTGTCGTCGCCCTCTCGGAATCGCGAACGGGCATGGGCTACCGCGCCCCCGCGCCGCGCGGTGCTTTTGAATGCGACGAGTGTAGCGATGCGACACGGCGGAAAAACGGATCCGCCTCGTAGCGCAAAAGGCGGTTTGTCAGTGACGAACGAATCGGACTACGAAACCCCGGCGGCGGTTCGGAGGCCACGCCGCCGGAACCGCTCCCATCCCGATTCCGTCAGGTGGGCAGCCGGCGCGCGGCGAGATACGCGAGCTGCGCGCGGTTCTGCACGTTGAAGAGCTTTTCGAGCGAGCGGATGTGATGGCCGACCTTGTGCAGCGACGTGCGCAGCGCGCTCGCGATCTCCTGGTCGGACAGCCCGTGCACGAGGCGCTCGAGCACCGCCTGCTGCTCCAGACCGAGCGCGAAGCCGCGCGTGCGCGCGATGCGCGCCTCGAGGAACGGCAGTGCGACGCGGTGCACCGCGAGGCTGACCGACAGCGCGCCGCCGATCACGCGATCGTCGATCCAGTCGGTGTCGTGCGTCTCGGCGGTCACGTTCACCGCCACCCGCAGGTCGAGCCGCGGCGCCGACAGGCTGAAGATCACGCCGCTGTTCATCGCATGCGCGCGCAGGTGGCCCGCGAGCGCGAGCACCTTGCGGTCGCCGCCGCGCTGCGCGGCCGCCTCGATCTCGTCGAGCCGCCACGCCACCGGAAAGCCGCTTTGCCGCACCTGCGCGAAACGCGGGTCGGTTTCGTAGAGCATGCCCTCGATATAGGGCTGCATGAATGTCGGCGGCGCGAGGTCGCGCAGCAAATGCGCGCACAGAATGCGCCGCCCGATCATTTCATAGGCACCATAACCGAGCGTGCTGAAACCGATTTGACGAAGGCGCGCATGGCATTGCGCAAAATCGAATGCGCCCGGGTCGGATTTACCGGTCGCATATTGAATGGCGGTAAGAACCTCCCGGTTCGCCGCCTGGAAATCGCTCGAATACGCGGCAGCGACCGCCAGGTCGGCCTGCGAGAACCACTCGACGAGTGGCGTACCGTCAGCATGCGTCATGAGGAGCCCGCCCCTTTTCCCAATTAGGTCTATCCAGCAGCCCCGACACGACTTGGTCTTTTTTTGAAGATCTGGTTACGATCCGATTCACGCTTCTGCATGAAACTTTCAGCGCGATTAGTATTACGGCATATTACGCGCACACCGGCATTTTTTGTACAATGCCCCCGCGCTTCGTCAGGATGACGATCGGCGCCCAT
Source organism: Burkholderia sp. SRS-46 (assembly GCF_004343775.1). Lineage (GTDB taxonomy): Bacteria > Pseudomonadota > Gammaproteobacteria > Burkholderiales > Burkholderiaceae > Burkholderia. Next base: position 247,769 of record NZ_PTXL01000009.1, read on the forward strand.
AACACACAATGCTTCGATCGCAGCGCCGCGGCCCGCCGTGCACGACATGGCGTCGTGGCGCTGCGCGTCGGTTCCGAGGGATGGCTCATGTCCGATATTGCATTGCACGAAGAAGCAGTCGCCCCAAGCTTTCAATTTCCTTCATGCGATCCGGCGAGCCGCGCCGACGCGCTGCGCGCACGCCCGGTGCAGGTCGTCTGGTGCGATGACGTGAAGCGCAGCGACGTCGCGCAGCCGCACGCGCCGCGGCTCGGCGTCGCGCACACGCTCGAGCAGGCGCAGAGCACCGCCGAGCGCAACCGCATCGTCACGAGCCTGCTGCACCTCACCGGTTTCTCGACCTTCGCGTACTTCGCGCTCGAATTCGCGCACGACCGCGTCGAGAGTCTCTATCTGCACGAAGCGTTCACGCCCGCGACCTATCGCGGCGACTACGTGCGGCACAACCATCACGACATCGATCCGCGCACGCTCGGCGCGCGCGTGTGCAACATGCCGGTCGTGTGGGACCTGCAGCAGCTGCGCCGGCAGCGCGACGACGGCGCGTGCGTGCCGGCCGCCGCGCTCGACGGCTTCCTGCAGACGATGCAGGACGACGGGATGTGCAGCGGGATCATGTATTCGATGGCCGTGCCCGGCACGCGGCTGCATGCGTTCATGAGCTTCACCGCGCCGCGCCGCACCCGCGAATGGATCACGCCCGCGACGGTCGAGCAGGCGCTGTCGATCGGGCTGTCGGTGCACAAGTTCGCGTCGCCGCAACTGATCGCGACGTCGCGCGAGCGGTCGGTCAACGGCCTCACGCCGTTCGAGCAGGAGCTGCTGCGCGGCATCGCGGAAGGCGCGTCGGACAAGGAGATCGGGCGCCGCCTCGATACCAGCGCACACAACGTCGACTATCACCTGCGCAAGCTGCGCAAGCGCTTCGGCGTCGCCAACCGGATCCAGCTCACCTACCTGACGTCGAAGCTCGAGCTGATCTGAGCCGCGCGCTGCCGGGTGCGCACCCGGCGGCCAGCCGATCGTTGCGCCCGCATCGTTTCGGCGGACGGGCAGGCAGGCGCAAAAAACGGCGCCGTTGCCGGCGCCGTCCTGGCGAAATCGCTTACTTGAGCAGCATCATCTGCACGACCTTGACGATCACCAGGCCGACCGCGATCACCAGGTAGCCGCGCAGCACGCCCATCCAGATCCGCGTCGACAGCGTCATCGACTGCGGTGCGAGCGTGTCGAGCGGCGGCATGCGCCACGTGTCGCGCAGCGAGCGGTCGGCGCGCGGCTCGATCACGCGCTTGTTGCGGCGGATCAGCACCGTCGCGAGGTAGCCGACGATCGCGAACACGGTGCCGCCGACCAGCACGTCGACGATCGCCTCGCCACTGATGTCCGGATACATCACCGATGCGGTCAGGATGGTCGACAGCATCACCAGCACCCAGATCACCGCGCCCGTGAAGATGTTGAGCTTCGTCGAGTTGACCCACGGGCCGAGCACCTGCTTGTCGTTGCAGAGCAGCAGCAGGAACACGGTCGCGCTCGGCAGCAGCACGCCCGCGAGCGTCTGCACCGCTTCCGTCAGCAGGCCCAGCGGGCTGCCCGGAATCAGCACGATCGCGGCGGCGGCCGCCACGATGCCGAAGTAGACGAGGTAGAAGCCCTTCGCGTCCGACACGTTGCGGTGCAGCGAATGGCGGATCTTGAACACGTCGCCGATCGCGTACGCGGTCGACAGCGACACGGCCGCCGCGCCGATGATGCACGCGTCGAGCAGCGCGACCGCGAACAGCGTCGCGCTGGTGCGGCCCGCATACTTCTCGAGGCCGGCGATGATGCCACCCGCGTCCGTGAAGTTGCCGAACTCGGGGTGACCGCCGAACAGCGCCGCGCTGAAACCGATCATCGCCACCGCGCCGATCAGCACGAACACGATCCCGATCCACAGGTCGGCCTTCTCGTACTTCATGAAGCGCGGCGTGATGCGCTTGTCGATCACGTAGCTCTGCTGGAAGAACAGCTGCCACGGCGCGACCGTCGTGCCGACGATGCCGATCACGAGCAGCATCACGTCGGAGAGCTTCGCGTGCGCGGGCCAGTTCGGCACGAAGAAATCGCGCGACATCTGCGCGACCGGCGGGTGGATCGTCACGAGCACCGGCACGAGCAGCAGGCTCATCACGCACAGCACGATCGCGAAGCGCTCGAAGCGCCTGAAATCGCCGGTACTGACCGCCGCCATCGTCAGCGCGGCGGCCACGCACACGCCCGCGACCTTCGGCAGCCCGAAGAAGTCGAGCACGAACGTGATGCCGATGAACTCGGTGACGATCGTCAGCGCGTTGAGCAGGAACAGGTCGATCACGCTGAACGCGCCCCAGAACTTGCCGAAGCGCTCGAAGATCAGCCGCGCGTGGCCGACGCCCGTCACCGCGCCGAGGCGCAGCACCATTTCCTGGTTCACGTACAGCACCGGAACGAGCAGCAGCAGCGTCCATAGCAGCGTCGTGCCGTAGTTCTGGCCCGCTTGCGTGTAGGTGCCGAATGCCCCCGCATCGTTGTCGCCGACCATCACGATCAGGCCCGGCCCGAGGATCGCGAGCAGCGTGCGCAGGCGTGCCCACCACGTGCCGCGCGACGCGGTGTCGTGATGCGCGATGGTGCCGAGCGCGCCGCGGATGTCGCCCACATGCGCTTCGTCGAGCACGGCGCTGCGTTCGACGGCGATCGGTGGAGAAACGTTGGAGGGTGTGGACATGATGTGTTCCGTACGGCTAATGGTTATCTGTCAAGCGTGCATCCTTGGCATGCGCGTGCGCGGCGGCGTGCGTGCAGCCGCGGATGCGCATGCCGAGGCGCGCTCGGCTTTTAGTGGACTAGCGATTTCAAGTGGTTCAGCAGGCGGGCGAGTACCGGCTGACGGATATCGAGCGACAGCATCGCGTCGTATTTCGAGCGCGATTCGCTCACGTGCGGAAGTTGCGACAGCAGAAGGCCGAAGTTCATGATCTGGCTCCAGGCGGCGGCAGCGTATGCGCTCGCCGCGTCGTGGGCGCGGGGCCAGTCCGGCGCCTGAGCGAAATCAGGCTATTCGGCCGGCGTGTCCCTGCGACCCGGATTGAAAGGGGTCTGGCGGCATAAGGGACAACTGTCACTGTCGTTCATGGCGGCTCCTGTTCGGTGTTCCGGAAGAACACGGTTGACCGCCGTCCTGCATGCGGGATGCCGCGTGCGCAGGCCTGGAAAAGGCGTGCGCGAACGCGGCCGCGTGCCGGGCGGCGGCGAAACCAGACAGCGCATGCGCGATGGCATCACGCGTTTCTGGCGCGAATCAGGGTGCACGTAGGGAGTAACTGCGAAGTACTGCTGCGCGCACCGTTTGCCTCAGTGACAAACGGCGGCTTCGGGAAGGCGCGGACGTCGGTCGCTCAGGCGGAAAACTCGTTCGAAGGTCGACTACTGCAAGCGTCCAAGGCGTTCGCCCCAAGAGTGAAGATGGCGGATTCTATGGATCGCTCGAAACCGAAGTCAACCCCTTGAATCCCCGTTTGAGGAAAAAAATTTCCGCAGCCCCGGCATTGAAAGATTCGCCCCCGCAAACGCGTGCCCGAACCTTTCAGCGCGAGTGCATGCCCGCCCCGCCCGGTGCGGATGCGCAACGCTCGGGGCAAGCGCGCCGGCCGCTTGCGCGACCCGAAACGACCGCGCGCCGTCAACTCGCCGCAGGTGCAACGAACGCAAAGATTCGTGCGATTTTTACTTGCGCTGCAGCAAACGACGCGACTACAATCCGCCGCAATTCATCACAGGAGTCCCTCCGTGGACACATGCTCTAGTTGCTGTTCGACGCCGGTCCAGGCCGGCCAAGCCATCGCGAGATAGCAGCCCAGGGCATGTCCTTCGCCGCTAGCTCGCATTCGTCGGGTTAGCGCGCTTCCTTCCGAACCGGTTCTCGCCGGTTCTTCCGTCGCACGCTCCGTCAAGTTTCAAACGCCGATCGCAGGCCGCACCGCGCGCGCCCTGGGGTCCATCACGTCGTCCGGCCATGCCGGACCGGACGGGGGCAACGTCATGTTCATTCAATCGTTCGCGGTCAAACTCAAGCGCTACGTCCACGTGGCGTGCAACCGCTCGCTCGTCTCCGCGCTGTCGCCGCTCGCGCATGCGGCCAGCAACTGGCGCGACGCGTCGCTCACCCACGCGCTGATGCCGATGCGCACGCTAGACTGCGCCGTGCTCGGCGCGATGGCCGGCGCGATCGCACTGGTCGCGCTGCTGTGCGCGGCTGCCGCCCGCCTCGACTTCGCGCAGGCCTGGCGGGTCGGCTGCTGGCTGCCGTAATCGCTCATTCGCGAGCGAGCCGGCCACGCCGGCCCGCCGCCTCGACGCATTCGCTTTGCCGTTCCGTGTCATTAGCTTGACTAATCAATCCGCCAACAGGGTCCACATGAAAAACCATCTCGATCCCACGCTGCGCAAGCCCCGTCTCTCCACCTGCGCGACGCTGCTGCTGTCGCTCGCCGCCACGCCCGCGTTCGCGCAATCGGCCGCCCCCGAACCCGCGGCGGGCGCACGCGACGCCGCCGCCACGCCGGCGCCGGCACCGACCGGCTTCTGGGAACGCTCGAACCTGCTCGGCAACATGGGCGGCGTGCGCGACATGCTCGGCGATCGCGGCATCACGCTGAACCTGCAGGAGACCAGCGAGTACCTGACCAACACGTCGGGCGGCACGAAGCGCGGCGGCGCGTACCAGGGCCTCACGCAGTTCGGCGTGAACGTCGACACCGGCAAGGCGATCGGCCTGCCGGGCGGCACGTTCAACGTGTCCGGGCTGCAGATCCACGGCACCAGCCTCACGCAGCGCAACCTGCAGACGCTGCAGACCGCGACCGGCATCGAAGCGAACTCGACCACCCGCCTGTGGGAGCTGTGGTACCAGCAGGTGCTGCTCGACGGCAAGGTCGACGTGAAGGTCGGCCAGCAGAGCATCGACCAGGAATTCATGGTCAGCCAGTACGCGGCGACCTTCATGAACGCGACGTTCGGCTGGCCCGTGCTGCCGTCGACCGACCTGCCGGCGGGCGGCCCCGCCTATCCGCTGTCGTCGCTCGGCGCGCGGCTGCGCGTGAAGCCGTCCGATACCTGGACCGTGCTGGCCGGCGTATTCGACGGCAACCCGGCGGGCCGCGCCGACGGCGATCCGCAGAGGCTCAACGCGCACGGCACCAACTTCAACCTGCGCAGCGGCGCGCTGCTGATCGGCGAAGTGCAGTACGCATTGAACGCGCCGTCGGCCGACCCGAAGGCACCGCCGCCGGCCGGCCTGCCGGGCACCTACAAGCTCGGCGTCTGGTACCAGACGCAGCACGCCGCCGACCTGCGCACCGGCACCGACGGCCTGTCGCTCGCGGACCCGGCGAGCAACGGCGTGCCGTCGAACCATCGCGGCAACTACGGGTTCTATGCGGTCGCGGACCAGATGGTATGGCGCCCGGCGGCGGACAGCCCGCGCTCGGTCGGCGTGTTCATGCGGGTGATGGGCGCGCCAGGCGACCGCAACCTCGTCGACTTCGCGCTCAATGCGGGCGTCTCGCTGAAGGCGCCGTTCGCGGGGCGCGACAACGACGTCGCCGGCATCGCGCTCGGCTATACGAAGATCGGCTCGCATGCGCGCGCGCTCGACGGCGACGTCGGCAGGTACACGACGCCCGGCTATCCGGTGCGCCGCGCGGAGACGCTCATCGAAGCGACCTATCAGTATCAGGTCACGCCGTGGTGGCAACTGCAGGCGGACCTGCAGCACTTCTTCCGGCCGGCGGGCGGCATCCCGAACCCGAACGCGCCGGGCGCGCGCATCGGCGACGAGACGGTGGTCGGCGTGCGCACGACGATCACGTTCTGACGCGATCGGGCGCGGCGGCGCGCATCAGTCGCCGTACAACCCAAGCAGCTTCACCGTGACGCCATTAGTCCAGCCGAAGCCGTCCTGCAGCGGATATTCGCCGCCGCCCCCGCCGCCTGCGCCGCTGCCCTCGACCACGTATTTCTCGACCAGCTTGCCCTCGGTCGCATACACGTGCTTCACGCTCGCGAGGAAGCGCGTGCCGATGTCCTTCGCGAGCGCGGGCTCGCCGTAGCGGCGCAGCCCGTCGACCGCGATCCACTGCAGCGGCGCCCAGCCGTTCGGCGCGTCCCATTGCTGGCCGGTCGTCGCGGTGGTCGTCGCGAGGCCGCCCGGCTGCAGCAGCGTCCTGCGCACCGCGCGCGCGGTCGCCTTCGCGCGCTCCGGCCACGCGACGCCCGCGAACAGCGGATACAGCGCGGCCGCGGTGAGCGCGTCGCGCGGCTGGCGCCGTTGCCAGTCGTAGTCGCCGTAGTAGCCGCGGCGGTTCCACAGGTAATGGTTGATCGCCTTCGCGCGCTGCGCCGCGCGCGAGGAAAAATCGGCGGCGCACGCGACGTCGCGCGCGATCTCGCAGCCCTTCACGATCGTCTTCTCCAGATGGAACATCAGGCTGTTCAGGTCGACCGGCACGATCGACGTCGTGCGGATCGTCGCGAGCGTCCTGCCGTCGCCGAGCCAGCGCGAGCTGTAGTCCCAGCCGCTTTCGGCACCCGCGCGCAGATCGCGCCACACCTCGCGCGCGGGACGGCCGGGCACCGCCTGCGCGGTCTGCACGTCCTCGAGATACGACTCGTCGCGCGGCGTGTCGCTCGCATCCCAGTAACGGTTCAGGATCGCGCCGTCGGGCAGCGCGACCACGTGGCGGGTCGCACCGCCGCGCGGCGTCGTGCGCTCGCCCTCCATCCAGTACGCATGCTCGCGGCGCAGCGCGGGCAGGTATTTCTGGTAGACCGTGTCGCCCTCGGCCTGCGCCGCGAGCGTCACCATGTACGCGAAGAACGGCGGCTGCGAGCGGCTCGCGTAGTACGTGCGGTTGCCGTTCGGCACGTGGCCGAGCGTGCCGATCAGGTGCGCGAAGTTGTCGAGCATCGCGTCGACGAGATCCTCGCGGCCCGACACCTGCAGGCCGAGCATCGTGAAATAGGTGTCCCAGTAATAGCCTTCGCGGAAGCGCCCGCCCGGCACCACGTACGGCTTCGGCAACGGGATCAGCGAGCTGTACGGCGGCACCGTCGCGCTCGCGCGCGTGAGCTTCGGCCACAGCCAGTCGATGTGCTCGCGCAGCGTCTGGTTCGGCGGCGGCGTGACACCCTGGTCGACAGGCGGCGTGAAGTGCCGGCCGGCGAACGCCTTCAGCGAGAAGCCCGGCTGCGCTTGCTGCTGCCGGTAGCGCTGGACGAGCGTGGCCGGGTCGGTGTCCGGTGCTGCGTCGACGAAGGTCTTCTGGTCCGGATAGAGCCGCGCGGTCTGCACCGCGACGAACAGGTCGCCGTAGAGCTCGCTCGGCGGCGGCAGGATCGCGTTCGCGCCGAGTATGGCGGATGTGGCGGGCCGCGTGACGGGTTGAGCGGCGGCCGGGTTTGCGCTGTCCGCCTGCGCGGCGCAGCCTGCGACGGCGAGACAGGTCGCGGCCAGCACGGTGGCCCGGCGCAAGCGCCGCGCAGGCAGCGACGCGAACGATACGGCTGACGCAGCGAATGCAGTTGATGCGGCACGACGTGACGTCATGACGTGTCCCCTCCTTTCGATGGTGAGTGGCTCGGCACGTGGTCTCGTTCGCGCGGCGCGCTCGTCTCGATGGCCCTCGATCGACGCGCGTCGTTATGTCCGCAAGTGGTCCGACTGTCGCACGAAACGCGCGCGTCAGGCAAGCGCGGCGCCGTGCGATTCGCGCAGATAGCCGCGCACCGCGCGCCACACGCGCGTGTCGAGCGCGCGCGCATCGGTCTCGCCGCGCGCGCCCGCCGCGTCGACGAGGCCCTTGATCATCGCGAGCAGGTCATGCGCGACGAGCGCCGGCGCCGCGAGTTGCGGCGCGTCGTCCCGGCCGAACGCGATCATCACCGCCACGTGAATCCGGTCCGCGACGCGCTGGGTCTGCTCGCCGAGCGGCAGCCGCGCTTCCTCGAAGTCGATCAGCCGCGCGAGCGCCGGGCGGCGCAGCTGATGCGCGACCGCGGCGCGCACCAGCGCATGCAGGATCGCATCGCACGTGGGCAACGCCGCGGCGCGCGCGACGTCGTCGAGCAGCACCGCGCTCTCGCGCGCGGCCAGCGTGGCGGTCAATGCGTCGCGATTCGGGAAGTACTGATAGAGCGAGCCGATGCTGACGCCGGCCTGCGCGGCGACGGCATTCGTCGTATAGCCGTCGAGGCCGTCGCGCTCGAGAATCTGCGCGGCGGCTTCGACGATCGCGTCGACGGTGGCCGTCGAGCGCCGCTGGCGCGGCGACTTGCGGGGTGCGATCGGTGAGCTGGCTGGCGTGCGGGGCATGATGTGGCGGCGGGTTCGAAAGCGAGTCGGCGCTCGTATTCTAGAAACGCGCTTTCCCCTTCGTCAAACTGGGCATTCGGTGATCGCGCAACCATCGGCGCCGCGCGCCGTCGTCGCGCGCGCCGAAGTCGTCTCTTCGCGACGCCGCGCCGCAAGAACAACTGTTGCAACATGCGGAACAACCGTTGTCATACGTGACGCACCGGCAGCAAACGATGCATAATGGCGTCTTTACCGCGCGCCCAGCCCATGTCGCCCGTCTTCCTAGCACCGCTCATCGTTGCCTGTGCGTTGTTCATGGAGAGCGTCGACGCGAACATCATCGTCACGGCCCTGCCCGCGATGGCGCGCGATTTCGGGCACAGCCCCGTCACGCTGAACATCGCGATCACCGCGTACGTCGTCGGGCTCGGCGTGTTCATCCCGATCTGCGGCTGGCTCGCCGACCGCTTCAGCGCGCGCAGCGTGTTCCGCACCGCGATCGGCATCTTCGTCGTCGGCTCGCTGATGTGCGCCGCGTCCAACTCCCTCGGCCTGCTGACGTTCGCGCGCTTCGTGCAGGGCGTCGGCGGCGCGATGATGGTGCCGGTCGGGCGCATCATCATCTTCCGCGCGGTGCCGCGTGCCGATCTCGTGCGCGCGATGAACTACCTCGCGATCCCCGCGCTGTTCGGCCCCACGGTCGGCCCGCTGGTCGGCGGCTTCATCACGACATACCTGCACTGGCGGATGATCTTCTTCATCAACGTGCCGATCGGCCTGTACGGCATCTACCTCGCGAGCAAGCACATCGCGAACACGCGCGAGCCCGACCCGGGCCCGCTCGACTGGTTCGGCTTCCTGCTGTCGGCAAGCGGCGCCGCGCTGCTGCTGATGGGCCTCACGCTGATCGACGGCGCGCTGACGACGCGCGGCAACGCGCTGACGATGTGCGTGACCGGCGCCGTGCTGCTCGCGCTCTACGTGCCGTACGCGCGCCGCAAGGAGCGGCCGGTGCTCGACCTCACGTTCCTGCGGATCCCGACCTACCACGCGAGCGTCGTCGGCGGCTCGCTGTTCCGCATCGGCCTCGGCGCGGTGCCGTTCCTGCTGCCGCTCGCGCTGCAGGAAGGGCTCGGCATGTCCGCGTTCCATTCGGGGCTGATCACCTGCGCGTCCGCGCTCGGCGGCGCGATGAGCCGCTCGACGGCCACCCATACGCTGCGCCGCTTCGGCTTTCGCACGGTGCTGATCTACAACGCCGCGTTCGCGGGGCTCGCGATCGCCGCGTACGGCGTGTTCCATCCGGGCATGGCGACCTGGGCGATCTGGCTGATCGTGCTGGTCGGCGGGATCTTCCCCGCGCTGCAGTTCACGAGCCTCAACTCGATCATCTACGCGGACATCTCGCCGCGCGACGCGGGCCGCGCGACCAGCCTCGGCAGCGTGGTCCAGCAGATGTCGCTCGGGCTCGGCGTCACCGTCGCGGGCCTCGTGCTGCACGTATCGCACTGGGCGCAAGGGCACCAGCAGATGGTCTGGTCGGATTTCTGGCCGGCGTTCCTGGTGGTCGGGCTGTGTTCATTCGCGTCGATCCCGATCACGCGCCGGCTGCCGCCGGGCGCCGGCGACGATATCGCGCGCGGCCGTCGCCAGTAGGCCACGCAAGCGGAAAACGAATCAAGGGAAGCGGAGAAACGGAGCGGAAGCGCCGCCGCAAAAAAAATCAGCGGACATCCACACGGGGCCGGTGCACAACCGTATGGATGTCCGCTCAGGGCGCCGGGCCTCGCATTGGGGGTTGAGGTGCCCGGATTCGCTTCGTGCGTGCCATGGACATATCGTGCGTCGGAAGCGGAATCGGCGCGCGCACTGCAGCGCGCTCTGGAATGCACTATAAGGAATCTCGAAAAAGGCGTCTGTCAACGATTGTCAAGCGCGGTGCCGCCGCGCAGCGGGCGCGCGCGCCGGAATCGCGCTAAAGTGGTGCCCGACCGCCATCCTCCGCCGCCATCCCGATGCTCATGCTCTCGCCTGCCGCCGCCCGCGCGCTGCATCTCGCCGCGCAGGGCCTGCTCGCGCCGCCGCGCCGCCAGGCAACCAAGGCCGACGTGCTCGACACGATCCGCCGCATGGCGCAGTTGCAGATCGATACGATCCACGTCGTCGCGCGCAGCCCGTATCTCGTGCTGTACAGCCGGCTCGGCGCGTTCGCGCCGCAATGGCTCGACGAGCATCTCGCCGAAGCGCGGCTGTTCGAATACTGGTCGCACGAGGCGTGCTTCCTGCCGATCGAGCAGTTCGGCCTGATGCGCTACAAGATGCTCGATCCGTCCGGCATGGGCTGGAAGTACGCGGCCGACTGGCACCGGCACCATCGTGCCGACATCGAGCGGCTGCTCGCGCGGATCCGCGCGGACGGCCCGGTGCGCTCGGCCGATTTCGCGCGCGAGGGTGGCGCGAAAGGCAACGGCTGGTGGGACCGCAAGCCGGAGAAGCAGCACCTCGAAGTGCTGTTCACGACCGGCGACCTGATGGTGGCCGAGCGCCGCAACTTCCAGCGCGTGTACGACGTGCGCGAGCGCGTGCTGCCCGGCTGGGACGACACGCGCGACCTGCCGTCGCGCGAAGCGGTGCTGCCCGCGCTGCTCGACCATACGTGCCGTGCGCTCGGGATCGTGCGCGCCGATTGGATCGCCGACTATTACCGGCTGCCGCGCCGCTCGTACCGCGCGGAACTCGATGCGCTCGCCGACGCGGGCGAGCTGGTGCCGGTCGCGGTCGACGGCTGGAACGAGCCGGCCTACGTGCACCGCTCGCTCGACGCGCTGCTGCCGGCCGCCGAGGCCGGCACGCTGCGCTCGACCGTCACGACGCTGCTGTCGCCGTTCGATCCGGTGGTGTGGGACCGGCGGCGCGCGTCCACGCTGTTCGGCTTCGACTACACGATCGAGTGCTACACGCCCGCGCACAAGCGGCGCTACGGCTATTTCTGCCTGCCGGTGCTGCATCGCGGGCGGCTGATCGGCCGCGTCGACGCGAAGGCGCATCGCACGCTCGGCACCTTCGAGCTGAAGGCCGTCCATATCGAGCCGGACGTGCGGATCGGCGCGGGGCTCGCGAGCGACGTCGCGAACGCGGTGAAGAAGCTCGCGACGTGGCACGGCACGCCGGCGGTCACGGTCCGGGATGCGCCGCCGGCGCTCGCGCAGGCGATCGCCGACGCGTAACGCAAGCGGCCGCCGCGCCGGTGCGAGCGGCGCGGCGTCGACGAAGCGGCGATTGCGATGCAATCACGTCAGCACATCTACGCGATCCACGCGGCCATCTCCGGCCGCGCCTCCCTCAGCGTGCACGCCCCGTGAACCCATGCCGAGCGGCTTGCACGCATCGAACACCTGCTCCGGCGGCGTGATGCCGTCGGCTTCTCACGCAACGGGTTGCGGCGTGGGCACGGCGGCAGCGTCCAGCACGCGGCGCGTATGCCGCGCGATCATCAGGTTCTCGTCGGTCGGGATCACACGCACCGTGACGCGCGACGCCGCGCTCGAAATCACCGGACGGCCGGCTGCGTTCGCCGCATCGTCGAGCTCGACGCCGAGCCACGCCGCACCGCGGCAGATGCGCTCGCGCACGCTCGGCGCGTGCTCGCCGATGCCGGCGGTGAACACCAGCGTATCGAGGCCACCCAGCACGCCGGCCAGCGCGCCCAGCTCGCGCGCGGCGCGGTACGCGAACAGGTCGATCGCGTGCGCGGCCGACGGCGCGTCGCTCGCGAGCAGCGTGCGCATGTCGCTCGAGACGCCCGACACGCCGAGCAGGCCCGATTCCGCGTAGATCAGATGCTCGACCTCGTCGATCGACCGCCCTTCGTGACGCAGCAGGTACAGGATCGCGCCGGGGTCCAGCGCGCCCGTGCGCGTGCCCATCGGCAAGCCGTCGACGGCCGTGAAGCCCATCGTCGTCGCGACGCTGCGGCCCTGTTCGAGCGCGCACAGGCTCGCGCCGTTGCCGAGATGCGCGACGATCGTGCGGCGCTGCGTCCATTCGCGGTCGAGCGCGGCGAGCGCCGTCGTGATGTATTCGTACGACAGCCCGTGAAACCCGTAGCGCACGATGCCCCGCTCGGTCAGCGCGCGCGGCAGCGCGAACTCGCGCTCGAGCGCCGGCAGCGTCGCATGGAACGCGGTATCGAAGCACGCGACCTGCGGCAGGTCCGGCGCGACCGCGCCGACCGCGCGGATCGCGTCGACGTGGTGCGGCTGATGCAGCGGCGCGAGCGGCGACAGCGCCGCGATCGCGTCGAGCACGGGCGCGTCGATCCGCACCGGCGCCGCGAAATGCGGCCCGCCGTGCACGACCCGATGGCCGACGCCGTCGAACGCCGCCTCGCGGCCGACATGATCCGAGAACCACGCATGCAGCGCGTCGATCGCGCCGTGATGGCCGGGCTGCGCGACCGGCTGGTCGGTCAACCTGACGCCGTGCGCATCGTCGACGACGAGGCGCGGCGCCGTGTGCAGGCTGTCGACCTGGCCGTGCACGCCCGCGACGAGCGAACCGTCGTCGCGCGTGTCGTACACGGAAAACTTGAGGCTCGACGAGCCCGCATTCAGCACGAGAACCGGGTGTTCCATCGTGCCCCCCTCAGAGCGTCACCGGCGCGGATGCGCCGGATACGCGCGTCGCATGCGCATGAAGCGCCGCGACGGCGCAGCTCGCCATCCGCGTGCGCTCGCTGTCGGCGCGGCTCGTCAGGATGATCGGCACGCGCGCGCCGAGCACGATGCCGGCCGCGTCCGCGTTGGCGAGGAACGTCAGCTCCTTCGCGAGCATGTTGCCGGCCTCCAGGTCGGGCGTGAGCAGGATGTCGGCGTCGCCCGCGACGTCGGAGCCGAGGTGCTTGAGCCGCGCGGCTTCCGGGCTGATCGCGTTGTCGAACGCGAGCGGGCCGTCGAGCGCGCCGCCCGTGATCTGGCCGCGCTCCGCCATCTTGCACAGCGCCGCCGCGTCGAGCGTCGACGGCAGCTTCGAGCTGACCGTCTCGACGGCCGACAGGATCGCCACCTTCGGCCGCTCGACGCCGAGCGCGCGCGCGAGATCGATCGCGTTCTGCACGATGTCGACCTTCTGCTCGAGCGTCGGCCGGATGTTGACCGCCGCATCGGTGATGAACAGCGGCTTGCGGTAGGTCGGCACGTCCATGATGAACACATGGCTCAGGCGCCGCTCGGTGCGGATGCCCGAATCGGCGCGCACGACTTCCGCGAGGAGTTCGTCGGTATGCAGGCTGCCCTTCATCAGCGCGCCGGCCTCGCCCGCGCGCACCAGCGCGACGGCCTGGGCCGCGGCCGCATGGCTGTGCGGCGCGTCGACGAGCCGGTACACGGACAGGTCGAGGCCGACCATCGCGGCCAGCGCCGTCATCCGCGCGACCGGGCCGACCAGCACCGGCACGATGAGGCCGGCCTGCGCCGCGTCGACGGCCGCGCGCAACGACACCTCGTCGCACGGGTGCGCGACCGCGACGGTCACCGGGTCCAGCGAGCGACAGCGCGCGATCAGCGCGTCGTATTTCTGATGCGAACGGGAATCGGACATCGAGCACACCTCCGTGGTCATATGAACGGATTCTGGTGCGATTCGTCGGACGGATGTTTGACGCGCGTCAATCGAATCAGGTGAAGTCCCGATAGCATGGATTTCGACGCGGCGGCATGACGGTCCGCCGTCGCGGCGCATCGCACGCCGCCTCACAACCGCGCGCCGGCCCGGCCCGACGCCCTTTCCGCGAGAAGCCATGCACATTCGCGAAATCCGCTCGAAGATCGCCAGCACGTCGTCGACGCGCAAGATCACGCGGGCCATGGAAATGATGGCGCGCACCAAGATGGCGAACGCGCAGAAGCGCGCCCGGGATTTCCGGCCGTATGCGGAAAAGATCCAGGCAATGGCCGAGCGCGTGCTGCGCGACCGGCCCGATCACGTGTCGGCGCTGATGGCGCGACGCACGCCCGTGCGGCGCGTCGGCCTGATCGTCGTCAGCACCGATCGCGGGCTGTGCGGGCCGCTCAATGCGCGGCTGCTCGTGCAGTGCGTCGACGCGCTCGAACGCTGGGACCAGGCCGGCGTCGCGTGCGAGCTGAGCGTGATCGGCGCGCGCGGCGTCGCGCCGCTTGCACGCTACGGCGCGAACATCACCGCGCGTGCCGCCAGCCTCGCCGCCGCGCCGCACTTCGACACGATGCTCGGCGCGCTGCTCGTGCCGCTGTCGGCGTTCGTCGCCGGCGAACTCGACGAGGTACATATCGCGTACAACCGGCTGACGAGCCCGCTCGCCTACGAACCGCGGATCGACCCGGTGCTGCCCGTCACGGGCCTCGACAGCCGCGCGCCCGCGGGCGGCGCCGAGGCGTCGGACTACCTGTACGAACCGGCGCCGAAGCCGGCCGTGGATACGCTGCTGCTGCGCTACGTCGAGGCGATGCTCTACCAGGCGGTCGTCGAGAACTACGCGTGCGAGCAGTGCGCGCGGATGTTCAGCATGCAGACCGCGACCGAGAACGCCGATCGCGTGCTGCACGGCCTGCGGCACCTTTACCAGAAGACCCGGCAGGCGCAGATCACCACCGAGCTGTGCGAGATCGTCGCCGGCGCGGCGGCCGTCTGACGGCGGCGCCCATGGAAACCTCGATGAAGCTCGACATCCTGAGCATCGAACAGGTGCTGTATTCCGGCGACGCGCACTTCGTCAGCGCGCCCGGCGAGAACGGCGAGCTCGGCATCTATCCGCGCCATGCGCCGCTGCTCACGCGGCTGCGGCCCGGCGTGGTCACGCTCGTCGACGCGCCGGGCGGCGCGCATCGCCGGATCCTGGTGGCGGGCGGCGTGCTGGAAGTGAGCCGCGAAGGCGTGACGCTGATCGCCGATCACGCGCTGCGCACGCCGGAACTCGACGTGCTGCGGGCGCGCGAGGCGCGGCACGCGGCGGACGACTGGCGCCGCCGCTACACGCCGGAACACCGGCGCGCATTCGATTTCGCGTCGGCGCGCGCGGAACTGATGGACGAGATCCGGCGGTTCTTCGCGCTGGCGATGCAGCAGCGTGCCGCGGGGGGCGAAACGGGGGGTGCGGGGTAGAAGCGGCCGGCCCGATGCAGGGACGGCCGCCGGCCTGCGCCGCTCAGTCGCGCAGCTTGCGGAAACGCGGCGTGCCGTCTTCGAGCGATTCGTTGAACATCGCCTCCGGCCGCACCCACAGCCCGCGCGCATGCGGCCACAGATGCTCGTACACGACGAGCGATTCCTCGGTTTCGGAGTGCCGGGCGACGCCGATGTAGCGGTAGAGGCCGCCCTTGTAATGGCGGTGGGTCGCGAGTTGTTCGGCTTCCTGTTCGGTCATGATGCGCTTCCTTCAATGATTCGGTGATACGGAGAGCGCGTATTGTATGCGCTGCGCATCAGCGCTTCGTGTAGATGTCCGGGCGGCTGATTTCCATCAGCCGCGCCGGGTTCGCCGACGGCCCGAAACCGACCGGCCGGTACAGTTCGTGCGCGTCGGCGGTCATCAGCATGATGCGGCGCAGCCCCTGCACCATCGGCAGCGCGAACATGTGGTCGATCAGCGCGCGGCCGTAGCCGTTGCCGCGGTGCGCGGGGAACACGAACACGTCGCACAGGTACGCGAACGTCGCGTGATCGGTCACGAGCCGCGCGAACCCCACCTGCCGGTCGCCGAGATAGGCGCCGAAGCACAGCGAGCCGGCGAGCGAGCGGTCGAACACGTCGCGCGGAATGCCCTTCGACCAGTACGCATCGAGATGCAGGAAATCGTAGATCGCGTCGACGTCGAGTTCGCGCGGGTCGGTCGAAAATCTCAGCGTGGCGGGAGCGGCTTCGGGCACGTCGGGTCTCCGTTGGGACGGTGGGGAAAAGGATCGGCTCGGCGCAGCCCGAGCAGGTCGAGATACAGGTGCAGCGTGCGCTGCACCGCTTGCGCGACCACGCGCGTGATGCCGCCGAAGTCGCCGCTCGCGCACGCGCGGTCCAGCGCATCATAGTACGCGCGCCGGTCTTCCGCGCGAATCGCCACGGGCGGATAGCCGGCCTTCATCAGCTCGAAACCGAGCAGCAGCCGCGCCGTGCGGCCGTTGCCGTCGACGAACGGATGGACCCCGACGAAGCGCGTGTGCAGTTCCGCCGCCCGCGCGACCGGATGCAGCGCGCCGGCCGTGCCGTACCAGCCGACCAGCGCCGCCATCTCGGCCGGCACGTCCAGGAATCCGGGCGGGCGAGTGGTCGCGCCCGCGATCGCGACGTTCTGCTGGCGGTACGGGCGCACCTCGCCGCGCCCGCCCGTCACCAGCCGGTGAAGGTTGCGGATCTGCCGCTCGGACAGCGGCTCGCGCTTCGCGACGATGTCCTCGACATAGCGGATCGCGTCGCGGAAATGCGTCGCATCGACGGGCGCACGCGCGGACATCTCGCCCGACATGACGCTTTCGAGCGCGACCCGGGTCTCGCTCAATGCCGGCGCGGCGTCTGCGAGCGCGCAACCGGCCCGTTCCGGCATCAGCTTCTCGCGCAACGACCCCAGCACCGCCCTCGGCAGCGGGCGCGCGGCATCGAGCGCCGCCTTGTCGGCATCGATCGACGCGAGGAGCGTGGCGGGTGGGCGAAACATCGGGCATTCCCATTCCGGAACCGCATGCGGTGAACGCCAGTATAGATCCGCGGTTAGCGCCGCCAGGCGACGTTCCCCGCGCATCCCGGCGCGCCTGATTGATAACGTCTGTGCATCAATCCTTCGAAAAAAAGCACTTATCGCGGGCGCCGATCCGGACCACCATGTACGCTTCGCTCCGGCCCGCCCGGACGTCGCCCAATGAAATTCCGGAGACACCCCCGATGTCACATCCCGTGGCCCCCCCAGCCCATTCCAAGGCCGCGGCCGTGTTCCGCGTCACCGCCGGCAACTTCCTCGAGCAGTTCGACTTCTTCCTGTTCGGCTTCTATGCGACGCAGATCGCATCGGTGTTCTTTCCGTCGACGAGCGAGTTCGCGTCGCTGATGATGACCTTCGCGGTGTTCGGCGCGGGCTTCCTGATGCGTCCGCTCGGCGCGATCGTGCTCGGCGCGTACATCGACGAGGTCGGCCGCCGCAAGGGCCTGATCGTCACGCTGTCGATCATGGCGAGCGGCACGATCCTGATCGCGTTCGTGCCCGGCTATGCGTCGATCGGCCTGCTCGCGCCGGCCGCCGTGCTCGCCGGCCGCCTGCTGCAGGGCTTCTCGGCCGGCGCGGAGCTGGGCGGCGTGTCCGTCTACCTCGCGGAAATGGCGACGCCCGGCAAGAAGGGCTTCTACACGAGCTGGCAGTCGGCCAGCCAGCAGGTGTCGATCGTCGTCGCGGCCGCGCTCGGCTTCGCGCTGAACGCATGGCTGAGCACCGCGCAGATCGCCGCGTGGGGCTGGCGCGTGCCGTTCTTCGTCGGCTGCCTGATCGTGCCGATGATCTTCATGCTGCGCCGTAACCTGCAGGAAACCGAGGCGTACACGCAGCGCCGCCATCGCCCCACGACGCGCGAAGTGTTCACGACGCTCGCGCGCAACTGGACCGTCGTGCTCGGCGGGATGCTGCTGGTCGCGATGACGACGACGAGCTTCTACCTGATCACCGTCTACGCGCCGACCTTCGGCAAGACCGTGCTGCACCTGAGCACCGCGGACAGCCTGCTCGTCACGCTGTGCGTGGCCGTGTCGAACTTCGTGTGGCTGCCGATCGGCGGCACGCTGTCGGACCGCTTCGGCCGCCGCCCGGTGCTGCTCGCGATGACCGCGCTGAACGTGCTGACCGCCTACCCCGCGCTGTCGCTGCTCGCGCATGCGCCGAGCTTCGTCAACATGCTGCTCGTGCTGCTGTGGCTGTCGTTCATGTACGGCCTCTACAACGGCGCGATGGTGGCCGCGCTGACCGAGGTGATGCCGGTCGAGGTGCGCGTCGCCGGCTTCTCGCTCGCGTACAGCCTCGCCACCGCGGTGTTCGGCGGCTTCACACCCGCGATCTCGACCGCGCTGATCCACTCGACCGGCGACAAGGCCGCGCCCGGCTACTGGATGGGCTTCGCCGCCGCCTGCGCGTTCGGCGCAACGGTGATGCTGTACCACCGCCGCCGCGATGCGCTGCCCGCCGCCTGATCCGGCACCCCTTCCCCGCGCGGCGCCGGCGCGCCGCGCTTGCCCACCCTCTTCCGATCCCCCCACGATGAACACACGACCGCTCGCCCGCCGCGCGGCCGGCTGGCTCGCCGCCGCCGCGCTCGCCACCGTCGCGCTCCACGCCCAGGCCACCGAACTGCGCGTGATGATCTCCGGCGGCTTCACCGCCGCCTACCAGCAGCTCGGCCCCGGCTTCACCGCCGCGACCGGCGACACGCTCGACACGATCTCCGGCCCGTCGATGGGCCAGTCGAAGGAAGCGATTCCGAACCGCCTCGCGCGCGGCGAGAAAGCCGACGTGCTGATCATGGTCGGCTATGCGCTCGACCGGCTGATCCAGGAAGGCAAGGTGATTCCCGCGTCGCGTGTCGAGCTCGCCGATTCGCGGATCGGCATGGTCGTGCGCGCGGGCGCGCCGAAGCCGGACATCGGCACCGTCGACGGGCTGAAGGACGCGCTGCTGAAAGCGAAATCGGTCGCGTACTCGGACAGCGCGAGCGGCGTCTACGTCGAGAAGGAGATGTTCCGGAAACTGGGCATCGACGCGCAGGTGCGGCCGAAGGCGTCGATGGTGCCGCGCATCCCGGTCGCGTCGGTGGTCGCGAACGGCGACTACGAGTTCGGCTTCCAGCAGGTCAGCGAGCTGCTGCCGGTGCCGGGCGTGACCTACGTCGGCAAGGTGCCCGAATCGGTGCAGTCGGTCACGCGCTTCGCGGGCGGCATTCCGGTCGGCGCGGACCATCCGGACGATGCGAAGAAGCTGCTCGACTATCTCGCGTCGCCGCAGGCGCAGCCGGTCGTGCGGGCGACGGGGCTCGACTCCGTGACGGCGAACTGACGCGCCGGCCGCGGCGCGGCGCCCGTCGTCAATTCGCGCGTTGCCGCTCGGCGCACGCGTGGCGCGCGCCGCCTCGCTCGATCCGGTTTCGCAACTGGCCGCCGGCGAACGCCGTCGCGATCAGCGACAGATAGCCGATGACGAGCAAGCGGCGCCAGTCGTCCAGCGCGGCACGGTGTGCGACCAGCACCGCGTCGGGTGCCGAAACCAGGCGGTGCTCCGGCGCGATCCCTCGCGCCATCTGCACGAAACCGGCAGCCGACAGCATCGGCAACAGAACGACCATGGCCACCAGCGCCCACTTTGCGCGCCGCAGGGGCGCATAGCGGCGCAAGTGGAACCACAGGCCAAGGCAGCCGTGCACCCATCCCGGCGCGAGCAACGCGATCTGCAACCCCTGCGTACCGCTCGTGAGCAATGACACGATCACGCGCGCGTAAGTCGGCTCGAAGCCGAACAGCGTCACGGCGACGCGCGTACCCACCACATGGCGTATCAGCAGCAGCGGCAGGCTGAGCCCCGCCCAGAGGCGGAGCCATTCGGCGCGAGGCAGCGCCCAATGCCGCCGGCCGTAGATGGTGCGTAGCGCCAGCGCGAAATGCACGCCGGCCGCGCCGTACAGCAGGACCGTCCCGGGCACGCTGCGCCAGAGCCCGATCGCGAGCGTCAGGCCGCGCTCCGCGATGTCGATGGAGCCGATGCCGAGCGCGTGGTTGACCAGATGCATCGACACGTACAGCCACAGCACGATGCCGGAGCCGAGCTGCAGCGTTCGCGCGGCCTGTCGGGCCCCGCCATGCGCCGGTGCCGGTGTGTCGGCGCCGCGCCGGATCGAGGATGGCCGCGGCGCGCCCCCTGCCTGCCTCTGCTCGTCGTCCATCTGCCTCTCCCCCGCGTGTGCCACGCGTGATCGATATACCCGCGGGTGGGCCGATTTATTCCAGCGATGCGGGATCTCCCGCGCGGGAATAAGCGGCGCCCGTTCCGGGTATACCGTCGTGTGAGCACGCCGAATGACGACGAACGCGTTTCGCTTCCCGCTCATCGGGGCCAACACAAGAAAAGGAGACCGCCATGTCCAACGTCCTGTCCCACTGGATCGTGATCGGCTGCGACGCCTACGACGAGTATGTGTTCGTGCCGTGGCTCGATCGATCCGTGTACCAGCGAACGGTGGCTTTGCGTCGCGTCTGTCTCGGTTGAGCGAAGCCGCGACGACGCATGCAGCCCGACGTCACCCGTTCAGGTTTTCCGCAGGCATCCTGATGATTCGGCGTTGACGCGCTTCGATCCCGCAGGCGCTTCTAGTCGGACCGACCCGACGCCTGCTGCCGAGGGTCGAGCATCGCGCGCAGCCGCGCGCGATCGCAGCCGCGCTGCCAGATCGACACGACGACCACCGCGCACGCGTTGCTGATCACGCTCGTCAGCGCGCGCCCCTCCGACATGAAGCGGTCGATGCCGACCAGCAGCGCGACGCCCGCGACCGGCAGGTCGGGCACCACCGTCAGCGTCGCGATCAGCGCGACGAGCCCGCTGCCCGACACGCCGGCCGCGCCCTTCGACGTGATCAGCATCACCGCGAGCAGGGTCGCGACCTGCGCGGCCGACAGCGGCACGTCGCACGCCTGCGCGATGAACACGGTGGCGAGCGTCAGGTAGATCGCGGTGCCGTCGAGGTTGAACGAATAGCCGGCCGGCAGCACGAGCCCGACCACGCCCTTGTCGCAGCCGAGCGCCTCGAGCTTGACGAGCAGGCGCGGCAGCACCGGTTCGGTCGACGACGTCGCGAGCACGATCAGCAGCTCCTCGCGCAGGTAGCGCAGCAGCAGCCACAGCGAGAAGCCGTGCAGGCGCGCGAGCGGTGCGAGCACGAGCATCACGAACAGCGCGCACGCGAGATACATCGCGACGATCAGCCGACCGAGCGAGCCGAGCGAATCGATGCCGAAGCGCCCGACCGCGAAGGCGATCGCCCCGAACGCGCCGAGCGGCGCGAGCCGCATCACGAGCGCGAGCACGCGGAACAGCACGCGCGCGATCCCTTCGACGAACGCATGCACGACACCGTCGCGCCGCTCGGTCGCGGCGAGCGCGAAACCGAACAGCAGCCCGACCAGCAGCACCGGCAGCACGTCGCCGCCGGCGAACGCGCCGACGAGCGTATCGGGAATGATCTGCAGCAGGAACGATGCGACGCCCGTCGCCGGCGCGTGCACGGTGAACGATGCGAGCGCCGACGCATCGAGCTGCCGGGCCGCCACGTGCAGGCCGTCGCCGGGCCGCGCGGCATACGCGAGTGCGAGCCCCGCCGCGAGCGCGGCCGCGGTCAGCGCGTAGAACAGCGCGAGCGCCTTGACGATCGTGCGGCCGATGCGCGCGCCGTCGCTCGCCGCGTTGATGCCCGTCACGATCGTGCAGAACACGATCGGCGCGACCATCATCCGCACGAGCGCGATGAACGCATCGCCGAGCGGCTTCAGCGCCACGCCCGCCTGCGGGAACGTGTGCCCGAGCGCGACACCGAGCGCCATCGCGATCAGCACCTGCACGTACAGCAGCCCGAGCGGCCGCGGCAGCGTCACGCGCGCGCCCCTGCCGCCCGCGAGCGCGGCGCGGCCGGCTTGCGATCCTCCATCACGTACTGGAGGAATTCCTGCGCGGCCGGCGTCAGCGCGCGGCCGCGCCGCCGCACGATGCCGACGCGCCGCGTCACCACCGGATCGACGAGCGGCACGCTCGTCAGGATCGGATGCGTCGGCAGCGGCATCGCCATCGACGGCACCGCCGCGACGCCGAGCCCCGCCTCGACGAGCCCGAGCATCGTCGTCACGTGGCGCGTCTCGCACACGCTCGGCGCATGCGGCACGCCGCCCGCGAGCGCCTGGTCGAGCAGCAGCCGGTTGCCGGACGTCTTGTCGACCGACACGTAGTCGTATTCATACAGCTCGCGCCACGTCACGCGCTTCTTCGCGGCAAGCGGATGGTCGCGCCGGCATGCGGCGACGAAACGCTCCTGCAGCAGCGTCCGGAACTCGACGCCGGGCTCCTGGCTGCCCATGAAGCTGACGCCGAAGTCGGCCTCGCCGCTCATCACCGCGTCGAGCACCTCGTTCGCGCTCGCGTCGATCAGCTTGATGCGGATCTTCGGATATCGCGCACGGTAGCGCGCGATCACGTTCGGCAGGAAGTAATACGCGACCGACGGCACGCACGCGATCGTCACGTGGCCGAGCCGGCTCGACGACACGTCGCGGATGCCGAGCAGCGCGGCGTCGAGATCGTCGAGCAGTTGTTCGGCGCTCGGCGCGAACGTGCGCCCGACCGTCGTCAGCGTGACGCGGCGCGTCGTGCGCTCGAACAGCCGCACGCCCAGCGCTTCCTCGAGCTTCTCGATGCGCCGGCTCAGCGCCGGCTGCGAAATATTGATGGCGTCCGCCGCCTTGCGGAAGCTGCCGAGCTGCACCACTGCCCGGAAAGCCTGCAAGTCGGTGAGATCGAAGTTGATGCCCACGCGCTGCCCGTATGCTGGTCTGAATGCCGATCGTGCCGATGACGTCGATCGGTGTGGCTATTCTGGGGCCTGTGCGCGGGCGCTGCAATTGCCGGCGCCGGATCGCGCGCGTGCGTCGCGATCCGGCGGCGCGCAAGCTGACGAAACGATTACAATGGCACCGGCAATGCGGGATGCGCGGTGCCGCGCGGCGTCGTCAGTACGCGCTGGCTTCGTCGAGGCGCTTCACGTCGTCGCCATCGAGCGCGAGCCGGATCGCCGCGCCGAGGTCGTGCAGCTGCGCGAGCGACGTCGCGCTCGCGATCGGCGCGGTGACGCTCGGGCGCGCGATCTGCCATGCGAGCGCGACGGCCGTCGGCGTCGCGCGATGCTTGTCCGCGACCGCGTCGAGCGCGTCGAGGATGCGCAGCCCGCGCGCGTCGAGATAGCGCGCGACGCCCCCGCCGCGCGTGCTCTTGTTCAGGTCCGCGTCCGACCGGTACTTGCCGGACAGGAAACCGCTCGCGAGCGCGTAGTAGGTGACGACGCCGAGCTTCAGCTCCGTGGCAACCGGCTCGATGTCGCGTTCGTATTCGGCGCGATCGTACAAGTTGTATTCGGGCTGCACGACCTGGTACGCGGGCAGCCCGTCGCGGCGGCTGATCTCGGCCGCCTCGCGCAGCCGCGCGCCGCTGTAGTTCGACGCGCCGACGATGCGCACCTTGCCCGCGTCGACGAGCGTACGGTATGCGCCGAGCGTTTCCTCGAGCGGCGCGCTGTCGGGCAGGTCGCAATGCGAGAAGTAGAGATCGATGTAATCGGTCTGCAAACGGCGCAGCGATTCGTCCACCGCCTTCAGGATGGTGTCGCGCGACAGGCCCGCGCGCGCTTCGAGCAGGCCGACCTTGGTCGCGATCACGACGTCGTCGCGCCGCCCGCGGCGCTTCAGCCATTTGCCGATGAGGGTTTCCGACTCGCCGCCGCGATTGCCGGGCACCCACGCCGAATAGACGTCGGCCGTGTCGATGAAGTTGATGCCGTGATCGGCGAGCGCGTCGAGCAGCGAGAACGAGGTCGGCTCGTCGGCCGTCCAGCCGAACACGTTGCCGCCGAACACGATCGGCGAGACCTGGATGGACGAGGTGCCAAGCGAACGCAATGCCATGATGAGCCTCCTTGGGAACGTGTCATGAAGCGGCGCGGCACGCCGCGCTCCGAGCGGTCATGCTAGTGGAGGCACGATGGCCGCGCCAAGCGATTTGGCGCAATAACGTATTCATGATTCGTGCATAGCGCCGCGCGCACGAGCGGCGTGGCCCGCGCTGCGATTACAATCGCGCCACACTCGCTCCACGCCCATGACCTACCGACTCATCGCGTTCGATTTCGACGGCACGCTGGCCGATTCGCTCGATTGTTTCGTCGCCGCGCTGTCGGAAGCGTCGCGCATGCACGGCTTTCGCCGCGTCGACGACGCGCTGCTCGCCGAGTTGCGCGGCCTGTCCGCGCGCGACATCATCCGCGCGCTCGAGGTGCCGCCGTGGAAAGTGCCGCGCGTGACGCGCGACATGCGCCGCCTGATGCAGGCGCGCATCGCGCAGGTGACGCTGTTCCCGGGCGTCGCCGGCACGTTCACCGCGCTCGCGGCGCGCGGCGTGCACATCGCGATCGCCACGTCGAACACCGAGGCCGTCGTGCGCGACCGGCTCGGCACACTGGCCGGCGGTTACGTCGCGCACTTCGCGTGCGGCATCCCGCTGTTCGGCAAGTCGCGCCGCCTGCGCACGCTCGCGCGCGATGCGGGCCTGCACGCGGCCGACATGCTGTACGTCGGCGACGAGATCCGCGATGCGGAGGCCGCGCGCCGCGCGCGCATC
The DNA here is from genome assembly GCF_004343775.1 of Burkholderia sp. SRS-46. Taxonomy (GTDB): domain Bacteria; phylum Pseudomonadota; class Gammaproteobacteria; order Burkholderiales; family Burkholderiaceae; genus Burkholderia. The sequence continues at coordinate 272,569 of NZ_PTXL01000009.1, forward strand.
GCGTTCCAGGGCGTCGCGTGGGGCTACACCGCGCCCGCCACGCTGCAGGCGCATTGCGCGACGCCGCTGCTGCCCCGGCTCGACGCGCTGCTCGATCTCGTGTGACGCGCGCGGGCCATGCCGTGTCGCGAGATCGCACGGCGCCTGCGCACACGCGAAGCGTGACACGCATCCACGCGCGTCCATTCGTCTTACCAACCGTTACAGAAGCGACAGCGCGGTTTCACCTGCGGGAAAACCCCTCTCCTAGAATCGATCGGGCCGGTTACCCCTGCGACCGATGCCGCGACAGCGCGGCGGTCGAACCCGGCCCGGGCACGCGCCCGGACTCTCGCACAGCAACGGATCACGCAATCCGTCCCGCAACTCGAGCCCCGATTGAAAGGAGGTCACATGAACCGTTTTCCTACTGCTTCGCGCCTTGCCCTGTCTGCCGCCGGCCTGCTGCTGGTCGCCGTGACGGCCACCGCGCAAACCGCGCAACCGGCACAATCGGCCCAGCCGACCCAGGCCGCACCGTCGGCCGCCGCGCCGCGGCTGCATGAAGCCGACCAGAGCTTCATCACGGACGGTACGAAATCCGTGTCGACCCAAAAGGATGCGGCAAGAATTGCCGACTCGCGCACGTCGGACAGCCAGGTGAAGGCGTTCGCGCAACGCGTGGTCACCGACAACGAGAAGATCATCCAGGCGATGCGCGCCGCGAGCCCGCGCGGCATCGACGTGCCGCACAACGACCCGGACACCGCCGTGCTCGACAGCATCAAGACGCTGCGCGGCGCGGAGTTCGACAAGGCGTACATCGAGCAGGTCGCGCTGGCCGGCCAGCAGAAGACGCTGTCGGTGTTCCAGGCCGAGATCGCGTCGGGTCGCGACACGAAGCTGAAGGAAGTCGCGCGCCAGGCGCTGCCGATCCTGCAGGCGCACTACGCGGAAGCGCAGAAGCTCGCGCAGCGTCACCACCTCGCATCGGCGCAGTAACGCCGCATTCGCGTGCCGCGCGTCGCGCGGCCGCCGTCACGCCGCCGCCGGCCCCCTCTCCCGGCGGCGGCCATTCCGCTTCGGCGAGCCGCTATCGCGCGAGCTTCTCCGCGAGCCTCGCCCGCACCTCCGGCCACTCGTCGTCGATGATGCTGAAGCGCACCGAATTGCGCTTGCGGCCATCCGGCATGATCCGCTCGTGTCGCACGATGCCTTCCTGCTTCGCGCCGAGCCGCAGGATCGCCGCGCGCGATTTCTCGTTGAGCTCGTCCGTCGTGAACTGCACGCGCACGCAGTGCAGCGTGTCGAACGCATACGCGAGCAGCAGCCACTTCGCCTCGGTGTTCACGCGCGAGCGCTGCACCGATGCGCTCAGCCAGGTGTGGCCGATTTCCAGCTTGCGGTTCGCGACGTCGATCTTCCAGAAACGGGTGCTGCCGACGACGCGGCCCGACGCACGCTCGACGATCGCGAACGGCATCACAGTGCCGGCCGCGCGGCCCTGCAACGCGGCCGCGATGTACGCGTCGATCGTCGCGGGGCCCGGCACGACCGTGACCTTCAGGTTCCACAGCTCGCCGTCGGCGGCCGCCGCCACCAGCGCGGGCGCATGGGATGCCTGCAGCGGCTGCAGTTCGACGTGGTCGCCGACGAGCGTCGGCGGCTCGGGCAGGACGGGGGCAGCGGTCATGATGGCGGCGCGTGGCAACGGAACGAAGCCTCCATCATACGGCCCGCGGTCCGGCCCGCACGTCAGCCGAGATGCGCGGCAAGCCGGTGGCGCAGCGCGTCCGCCTCGTCGCGCAGCGCGCCGGCGAACGCGTCGACCAGCAGGCTCTTCGGCCGGTGCTCGGGCACGATGATGCTGACCCGGTACGGGAACGAGCGCGTCAGCGGCCGGATATGCAGGTCGCGCCCGACGAAATCGAGCGCGGTCAGCGGATTGACGATCGCCGCGCCCAGGCCCTGCCGCACGAACGCGCAGACCGACACCGCCGACGGCGTCTCGACGACCGAGCGCGGCGCGACGCCGAGCTGCGCGAACGCCTCGTCGATCAGGATCCGGTACGGGTCGTTCAGCGACAGGCTGACGAACGGGCGATCGGCGAGATCCTCGAGATCGAGCGCGTCCTTCGCGAGCAGCGGATGGCCGTCCGGCAGTACGCACACCTCGTCGGCCTCGAGCAGCGGCGTGAGCACGGTGCCGGCCGGCGCGACGTCGTGCTCGGTCAGGCCGAGGTCGTAGCGCTGCGCGGTCAGCCATTCTTCGAGCACCGGCGATTCCTGCGTCGCGACCGACACGCTGACGCCCGCATGCGCCGCGTTGAAACGCCGGCACGCGCCCGGCAGGATCGCGTGCGAGAACGCCGGCAGCGCGATCACCGACAGCTGCCCGTCGCGGAATTCGCGCAGCCGCGCGGCGGTCGCGGCGACCCGTTCCAGCCCCACATAGGCGAGCCGCACGTCGTCGAACAGCGTGAGCGCGGCCATCGTCGGCCGCAGCCGGCCGTGCGCGCGCTCGAACAGCGCGAAGCCGACGATCTGCTCCATCCGCGCGAGCTCGCGGCTGATGGTCGGCTGCGACGTGTAGAGCATCTCGGCCGCGCGGGTCGCGCTGCCGGTGACCATCAGCGCGCGGAACACCTCGATGTGGCGATGCGTGAGCGTAGCCATATATATCAGGAATGAATTAAATACAGATAAACCGGCATTTTACTGGATAACCATTCGCGCGCATCATGCGCACTATCCGTTCATTCGATTCGACCCGATCCGTTCACCATGTCTCTCGATTCCCGCCAGCTCGCGACGCTCGCGCAGCAACACGGCACCCCGCTGTGGGTGTACGACGCCGACGTCATTCGCGACCGCATCGCGCAGTTGCGCCAGTTCGACGTGATCCGCTATGCGCAGAAGGCGTGCTCGAACGTCCATATCCTGAAGCTGATGCGCGACGAGGGCGTGCTCGTCGACGCGGTGTCGCTCGGCGAGATCGAGCGCAGCCTCGCGGCCGGGTTCCGGCCGGACGGCGACCCGGAAGGCGTGGTGTTCACCGCGGACCTCGTCGACCGGCCGACGCTCGCGACGGTGCTGAAGCACGGCGTGACCGTCAACGCGGGTTCGCTCGACATGCTCGCGCGGGTCGGCGAAGCGGCGCCCGGCCATCGCGTGTGGCTGCGTATCAACCCCGGCTTCGGCCACGGCCACAGCAACAAGACCAACACCGGCGGCCCGCAAAGCAAGCACGGCATCTGGATCGACGACGTGCCGCAGGCGATCGAGATCGTGCGGCGCCACGGGCTGAAGCTGGTCGGCATCCACATGCATATCGGCTCGGGCGTCGACTACGGCCACCTGTCGCAGGTGTGCGACGCGATGGTCGACCTCGTCGCGTCGCTCGGCCACGACATCGAGGCGATCTCGGCGGGCGGCGGCCTGTCGATCCCGTACCGCGACGGCGAGCCGCGCGTCGACGTCGGTCACTACTTCAGCCAGTGGGACGCCGCGCGCAAGCGGATCGAGCAGCATCTCGGCCATGCGGTGCGCATCGAGATCGAGCCGGGCCGCTTCCTTGTCGCCGAATCGGGCACGCTCGTCACCGAGGTGCAGGCGATCAACCGCCGGCCGAAGCACGATTTCGTGCTGGTCGACGCGGGCTTCAACGACCTGATGCGCCCGGCGATGTACGGCAGCTATCACGGCGTCACCGTGCACGCGCCCGACGGCGCGGCGCCCGACGGCCGGCCGCTCGCGCACATCGCGATCGCGGGCCCGCTGTGCGAATCCGGCGACGTGTTCACGCAGGACGCGGGCGGCGTGGTCACGCACCGCCACCTGCCGCAGCCGCAGATCGGCGACCTGCTGTGCCTGCACGACGCGGGCGCGTATGGCGCGTCGATGTCCTCGAACTACAACAGCCGGCCGCTCGCGCCGGAGGTGCTCGTCGATCGCGGCACGCCGCGCCTGATCCGCCGCCGGCAGACGATCGCCGAACTGCTCGCGCTGGAATTGCAGGCGTAAGGGCGGCCGCGCGCTAGCCGAGCGCGCGGCGTTTCGCTCAGCCTGACCGTCAGGTGTGAAACCGCGCGCGGGTCGAACTCGATCCGCGCCGGCGGCGGCTCGCTCGCGTTGCAGAGCCTGTCGTAGCCCTCGCAGAGGTCCGACGTAATCCGGCGCCCCTGCCGCGCGACCGGCCAGCGCGTCGAGATCGCTGTCGCACCGTACTTCCCGGATATCGACGCCTTCCTGCGGCTGTACGGCGGTCGCGGCGTCATGGCCGTATCGATACAGCGCCATCAGTCGCGTCGATCGCACTCCTCTTCATTCTGTCCGACTTCCGCTCAACCGCGTAGCACCGGATGCTCGCCATCGCGTGCAACCGCAGCAGATCGGTTGCACCACCCTGCCTGTCGAGAGAAAAACTTTCCAAGCAACGGAGAAAGTCCGTGCGTTTTTGGAAACACATTCCTTTTTGACAAACCTAAGATTGCCCTCAGTCGTTCAGCAGTCGTGGCCGCCCGGCACGCATCGCCGATGCGTCCGGTCTACAACACTCGCAAGCCGCACGGGCAATCATGAACACCATGCTTGAACTCCTCGCCGCGCATCGCCACACGTTCGGCACGAACACCGCGCGGCCCGTCGTGCGGCCCCTCTCCCGCGCCACCGTCCTTCACTTCGACTCCCCGCCTCGGCGCGCGCGCCGCTCCGCGCCCGCGCGGGATCGCACGCCGTAACGCACGCCCGCGGCCGGCCCGCGCCGGCCTGCCCGTTTCCCGCGTCGTCCGACACACGACGCCCCGCCCGCCCACGGCGACGCCGCCCGTCGCCGCGGTCGCGCACACCCTGAATTTTTCGACGACAACCCAGGAGACAACCATGAAGCGCTTCACCCCGATATTCAAGTTCAAGCAAGGTTTGGCCGCTGCGCTGCTGTGCGTCGTCGCGACGACGTCGCACGCGGCCGACCTGCTCGACACCGTCAAGCAGGCCGGCGTGCTGAAGATCGCGCTCGAAGGCACCTATCCGCCGTTCGACTACCGCAACGCCGACGGCCAGCTCGAAGGCTTCGACGTCGAGGTCGCGAAGGCAGTCGCCGCGCGGCTCGGCGTGAAGCCACAGTTCGTCACCACCGAATGGAGCGGCATCCTCGCCGGGCTGCAGGCCGGCAAGTTCGACGTGATCGTCAACCAGGTCGCGATTACGCCGGCGCGCAGGCAGGCGCTCGATTTCAGCCAGCCGTACGTGTATTCGTCCGCGCAGCTGCTGCAGCGCCAGAACGACGCGCGCGCGTTCAGGTCGCTCGACGAACTGAAGGGCAAGAAGGTCGGCGTGACGATGGGCAGCAACTACGTCGACCTCGTGAAGACGGTGCCCGCGATCGACCTGCAGGTGTACCCCGGCACGCCGGAGAACCTGCGCGATCTCGCGGCCGGCCGCATCGACGCGGCGGTCAACGACCGGCTGATGCTCAGCTACCTGATCAAGAACTCGCACCTGCCGCTGCGCCCCGGCTCCGTGCTCGCGGGCGGCGAGGACCAGATGGGGATCCCGTTCCGCAAGGGCAACCCGAAGTTCGCGAAGGCGATCGACGACGCGCTCGCGTCGCTGCGGCAGGACGGCACGCTGAAAAAGCTGTCGATGCAGTGGTTCGGCACCGACACGTCGAAGCCCGTCGCGCAATGACGCGGCGATACGGACTCGCGCCGCGCGCAGGCGCGCGCGGCGCGGCCGGCCAACCTACAGGAGACACGTGATGGAAGCATTCGACCTGGTCGTCCACACCCTGCCCGCGATGGCGAGAGGCGCGGCGCTGACCCTGAAGTTCGCGGTGGCATCGATGGCGCTCGGCCTGCTCGCGGGACTCGCGATCGCGGTGCTGCGCATCGGCAGCAACCGGTTCGCGGCCGGCCTCGCGCAAGGTTACGTGAGCGTGATGCGCGGCACGCCGCTGCTGGTGCAGATGTTCGTCGTCTATTACGGGCTGCCCGACCTCGGCATCACGCTCGACCCGACGTCGGCCGGCATCTTCACGCTGACGCTCAACGCGGCCGCGTACCTGTCGGAGAGCATGCGCGGCGCGATCCTCGGCATCGGCCGCGGGCAATGGGCGGCCGCGCACAGCCTCGGCCTCACGCACGTGCAGACGCTGCGCCACGTGATCTGCCCGCAGGCGCTGCGCCTCGCGGTGCCGAGCCTCGGCAACACGCTGATCAGCCTGATCAAGGATACGTCGCTCGTGTCCGTGATCACCGTCACCGAGCTGCTGCGCTCGACCCAGGAAGTGATCGCCGCGACGTTCCAGCCGCTGCCGCTCTATCTGGCGGCCGCCGCGATCTACTGGGTGCTGAGCACGCTGCTCACGCGGCTGCAGGTGCGCGTCGAATCCCGCCTCGCGCTGCCGACCGCGCATTGAGCGCGCGGCCCCTTCTCCCGACCCGAACAACGGACAGAACATGATTACGCTCGACAACGTTTCGAAGTGGTACGGCAAGCATCAGGTGCTCGCGGATTGCAGCGCGGCGGTATCGAAAGGCGAAGTGGTCGTCGTGTGCGGGCCGTCGGGCTCGGGCAAGTCGACGCTGATCAAGACGATCAACGGGCTCGAACCGTTCCAGCAAGGCAGCATCACCGTCGACGGCACGCGGCTCGGCGATCCGGCGGTGAAGCTCGCGCAGCTGCGCGCACGCGTCGGCATGGTGTTCCAGCACTTCGAGCTGTTTCCGCACCTGTCGATCCTCGCCAACCTGACGCTCGCGCAGGTCAAGGTGCTCGGCCGCCGCAAGGACGAGGCCACCGACAACGGCCTGAAGCTGCTCGAGCGCGTCGGCCTCGCCGCGCACGCGCACAAGTATCCGGGGCAACTGTCCGGCGGGCAGCAGCAGCGCGTCGCGATCGCCCGCGCGCTGTCGATGAACCCGGTCGCGATGCTGTTCGACGAGCCGACCTCCGCGCTCGACCCCGAGATGATCAACGAAGTGCTCGACGTGATGGTCGAGCTCGCGCGCGACGGCATGACGATGGTGTGCGTCACGCACGAGATGGGTTTCGCGCGGAAGGTCGCGCACCGCGTGATCTTCATGGACCAGGGCGCGGTGGTCGAGGACACGGCCAGCGACGCGTTCTTCGACGCCCCGCGCTCGGAACGCGCGCGCGACTTCCTCGACAAGATCCTGCACTGACCGCGCGGCGGCCGTGCCGCCGCTGCGAACCGATCGCCCCGACGACTCAAGACAAAAGGACAACGCCTTGACGACCCTGCACTCGCCCGACACCGTACTCGCCCATGAAGGCCGCTCGCACGGCCAGCCCGGCTCGCCCGTGAACCCGCCCGTCTACCGGCAGTCGACCCTGCTGTTCCATGACACCGATGCGCTCGACACCGTGCGCGGCACGCCGCTCGCGTACGGCCGCCACGGCAGCCCGACCACGCGCGCGCTCGAGAAGGCGCTCGCCCGGCTCGAAGGCGCGCATGCCGCCTTGCTCACGCCGAGCGGGCTCAGCGCGATCACCACCGCGCTGCTCGCGGTGCTGAACCCCGGCGACCATCTGCTGATGACGGATACCGCGTACGACCCGACCCGTTCGTTCTGCGACGAGACGCTCGCGCGCCTCGGCATCGAGACGACCTACTACGACCCGCGGCTCGGCGCGGACATCGCCGCGCTGATGCGGCCGAACACGCGCGCGGTGTTCACCGAGTCGCCCGGCTCGCTGAGCTTCGAGGTACAGGACATTCCCGCGATCAGCCGCGTCGCGCACCAGCACGGCGCGATCGTGCTGCTCGACAACACGTGGGGCACGCCGCTGCATTTCCGCTCGTTCGCGCATGGCGTCGACGTGTCGATCCACGCGGCGACGAAGTACATCGCCGGGCACTCCGACGTGCTGATGGGCGCGATCCTCACGACCGAAGCACTGGCGCCGAAGCTCACGCGCTGCTACCGGCAGCTCGGCATGACCGTCAGCGGCGACGACGCATATCTCGCGCTGCGCGGCCTGCGCACGCTGTCGGTGCGGCTCGAGCGACACCAGCGCACCGCGCACGCGCTCACCGCGTGGCTTGCGCGGCAGCCCGAAGTTGCGACGATCCTCTATCCGGCGTGGCCGGACGATGCGGGCCACGCATTGTGGCAGCGCGACTTCACGGGCGCGTGCGGGTTGTTCGGCGTGGTGCTGCACCCGCAGGCCGCCGACGCGCTGCGCGCGCTGCTCGACGGCATGACGTGCTTCGGCATGGGCTACAGCTGGGGCGGCTTCGAGAGCCTGATCATCCCGGCGAACCCCGCACGCCACCGCACGGCGACGCGCTGGCCGTGGGACGGCCCGCTGCTGCGGATTCACGCGGGCCTCGAGCACCCCGACGACCTGATCGCCGATCTCGACGCCGGTTTCGCGCGGCTGCGCGCGGCCGCGCTCGCGGAAGCCTGACGCGTTCGCGGTGCGGCCTGCGCGTCGCGCGGGCCGCACCGCAGCGAAGTTTTCTCAACGTTCGACCCCAACCTAAGCGAGGCAAGCATGAAAGACACGCTGTTCATCCTGCGTCCCGGCTTCTTCAAAGATGCCGACGGCCCGTTCTACTGCGGCGATTCCGTGGCCGTCGAAGGGCTGTTGAGCTTCTTCCCGCAATTGCGCGACGCGATCGACGTCGAATATGTCGACGCGCCACGGCCGCGCCAGCCGATCGTCGCGCTGATCGGCGAGGCCAACCAGTCGGCGCCGGTGCTCGTGCTCGGGCAGGCCCGCGTCCCGCTGGACGATGCGATCGACGTGAAGGAAAGCAACGGCCGGCGCTACATCGATGCGCCGGCCGATATCCGGCGGTATCTGTCGTCGCAGTATGGCGTCGCGCATGTCGCATAACCCGGTGCGGCGGGTAATGACGCGCTGAGCGCGTCATGCAGTCACGGACTTCGCGCGCCGCCGGGTTCGCGGAGTCCGTTCGAACCGACGCGCCTAACCCGGCACGCGCACATCGAGGCCCGCCTGCCGCCACGCTTTCAGCAGCGCGGTGCGCCGTCGCGGGTAGCGTTCATCCAGCCGCTCCAGCGCCACGATGCGATCGGTTCGGAAGTGCCGGAAATCGTTCCGCAGCTCGCACCACGTGACCAGGATCCGCGCGTCCTGGAAATACCCGAGCGCAAACGGCCACACGATGCGTTCGGAGCACCTGCCTCGGCCATCGGCATACGTGACGCGGATCTTTTGCTCGTTGCGTACCGCGCGGCGGACGAGATCCAGGTCGACGGTCTCGCGGTCGTCGATCGTGCGCGGGCCGACGAGCAGCGTGGTGCTGTCCAGTTCGCGGCGCAATTCGGCGGGCAGCACGGCGGAGATCTTCGCGAGCGCATCGGTCGCGGCCGACGTCAATGTCGCATCGGCGAATTTCGCGACCCAGCGGAATCCGAGCGTCAACGCCTCCAGCTCGGATGGCGAGAACATCAGCGGCGGCAACATGAACCCGGGGCGCAGCACGTAGCCAAGCCCCGGTTCGCCTTGAATGTCCGCACCCTGGGCCTGCAACGACGCGATGTCCCGGTAGAGCGTGCGCAGGCTGATACCCAGTTCCTGCGCGAGCAGGCGGCCGCTCACCGGGAGGCGGTGGCGTCGCAGGGCCTGCAGCAGCGTCAAAAGGCGTTCGGAGCGTGTCATGGCACGATGCTGCCATTTTCTGGCAGCATCGTCCAATAGAATGATTCACACCTCCAGCCCGTCAGGACACGCCCGGCATGACCTCTCCGAACCTCGTACTCCTCTATGTCGAAGACCCGGCGCGCAGCGCCGTGTTCTATGAAAAGCTGTTCGGGCGCGCGCCCGTCGCCGCGTTTCCCACCTACGCGGCCTTCCGGTTCGACCACGGGCTGCATGTCGGCCTGTGGTCGACGAGCGCCCGCGATTTCGAGTCGCACGGCGCCGGCCATCGCGCCGAGCTCGCGTTCATGGTCGACACCGACGCGGAAGTCGACCGGCTGCACGAAGCGTGGCAGGCGCTCGGCGTGCACATCGAGCAGGCACCGATGACGGCCGTGTTCGGCCGCACCTTCGTCGCGCTCGACCCCGACGGGCATCGCCTGCGCGTCTGCACGCCGGACGACTGAGCCCCGCCCGCGTCACCCCGCGCGGCGCACCGGCGCGCCGCGCGAAAACACTTTCGCGCCCGCCACGCACCCGACCACGATCACGGTCACCGCGATCATCGACGCCGGCACCGGCTCGTGCAGCAGCCCGGCGGCCAGCACGAGCCCGAAGAACGGCTGCAGCAACTGCAGCTGGCCGACGCCCGCGATGCCGCCGAGCGCGAGCCCGCGATACCAGAACACGAAGCCGATCAGCATGCTGAACAGCGATACGTACGCGAGCCCCCACAGCGCGCCGGCGTCGATGCCGTCGAACGACGCGGGCCGCGTGACCCACGCGAGCGGCAGCATCACCGGCAGCGACAGCACGAGCGCCCACGAGATCACCTGCCAGCCGCCGAGCTGCCGCGACAGGCGCGCGCCCTCCGCATAACCGAGCCCGCACGCGACGATCGACGCGAACATCAGCGCATCGCCCACCGGCGACGCCTCGCCGCCGTTGCGCAGCGCGAACGCGGCCACCGCGCCGCTGCCGACCAGCGAGAAGATCCAGAACGGCAGCCGCGGCCGCTCGCCGCCGCGCCACACACCGAACAGCGCGGTCGCGAGCGGCAGCAGCCCGACGAACACGATCGCGTGGGCCGACGTCACGTGCCGCAGCGCGAGCGCCGTCAGCAGCGGAAAGCCGACCACGACGCCGAGCGCGACGATCGCCAGCGACACGGCTTCGCCGCGCGTCGGCCGCGGCTGCTTCAACGCGACCAGCAGCAACAGGCCTAGCACGCCGGCGATCGTCGCGCGCGCGAAGGTCAGGAACATCGGGTCGAGCCCCTGCACCGCGACGCGCGTGGCCGGCAGCGAACCGCTGAAGATGATGACGCCCAGCAGGCCGCTGAGCCATCCGTCGGTGGACTTTTGCACGGGTATTCCTGATCGAAGATGAATGCCCGATGATCCGCCGCCCCGCAAAAGCGCGTAAGCTACAGCCCAATACAATTGGACAAAACTGTACTGGACAAACATCCGTACAGTTCACGAATCGCACCATGACCCGCCTCGCCCACGATCTCGCTTCGCCCGCCCCGCCGCGCACGCGCGTGGAAACCGTGATGGACACGCTGCGCGCGCGGATTGCGAGCCGCGCGCTGATGCCCGGCGCGCGCGTGCCGTCGATCCGGATGATGGCCGACACGCTGCACGTGTCGAAGTCGACCGTGGTCGACGCGTACGAGCGGCTTGCCGGCGAAGGCGTGCTCGTCGCGCGGCGCGGCTCGGGCTTCTACGTATCGGGCCACGCGCCACCGCTCGCGCTCGCCGATCTCGCGCCGCGCCTCGACCGCGAGCTCGACCCGCTGTGGCTCACGCGCCAGTCGCTCGAATCCGGCGCAGACGCGGCAAAGCCCGGCTGCGGGTGGCTGCCGCCGTCGTGGCTGCCCGACGACAGCCTGCGCCGCGCGCTGCGCGCGGTGTCGCGCGACGAAGCCGACGCGCTGACCGACTACTCGACCCCGCTCGGCCTGCCCGCGCTGCGCCAGCAGCTCGCGTGGCGGCTCGCGCAGCACGGCATTCACGCGGAGCCCGCGCAGATCGTGCTGACCGACAGCGGCACGCACGCGCTCGACCTCGTGTGCCGCATGCTGCTCGAACCGGGTGACACGGTGCTGCTCGACGATCCCTGCTACTTCAATTTCCAGGCGCTGCTGCGCGCGCACCGTGCGCGCATCGTCAGCGTGCCGTACACGCCGACCGGCCCCGATCTCGCGCGCTTCGAGCAGACGCTGGCCGAACACCGGCCGCGCCTGTACATCACCAACGCGGCGCTGCACAACCCGACCGGCGCGACGCTCGCGCCGCCCGTCGCGCACCGGCTGCTGACGCTGGCCGCCGAGCATGGGCTGCTGATCGTCGAGGACGACATCTTCGCGGATTTCGAGCGCGTGCCGGCACCGCGTCTCGCGGCGTTCGACGGGCTGTCGCGCGTGGTGTCGATCGGCAGTTTCTCGAAGACGCTGTCGGCCGCGATACGCTGCGGCTACATCGCCGCGCGTGCGGAATGGATCGAGCCGATCGTCGACCTGAAGCTTGCGACGTCGTTCGGCAACGCGCCGCTCGCGGCGAACGTCGTGCACCGGCTGCTCGTCGACGGCACCTACCGGCGGCATCTGGACAGCCTGCACACGCGGCTTGCCGACGCGATGGGCGAGACGGTCCGGCGGCTCGCGCGCTCGGGGCTCGGGATCTGGACGGAGCCGCGCGGCGGCCTGTTCGTCTGGGCGGAACTGCCGGACGGGCTCGACGCCGCGCGCGTCGCGCGCCACGCGCTCGCCGACGGCGTCGTGTTCGCGCCGGGCAACGTGTTCAGTGCGTCGCAAGGCGCGACGTCGTTCCTGCGTTTCAATGTCTCGCGCTGCAAGGGGCCGACGGTGTTCGACGCGCTGGCGCGGGCGATGGACGCGGCGCGGCGCGACGGGTGCGCGGCGCCGGAAGCGGATGAGCGCGCACTGGTGCGCGACGTGTAGTTGTCGTCTAGGACAACTCGCAGAAACGCAGCCGGTTGCCGAACGGATCGGTGATCTGCATCTGCCGGCCCCAGTCGAGCGCGTCGACGCCGGGCCGCGCGTACGCGTAGTTCTTCTCGATCAGTTCGCCATGCAGCGCATCGATGTCCTTGACCGGGACGAAGGTCACCGTGCCGGGCGTGCTGTCGCCGTGATGCTCGCTCAGGTGCAGCACCACCGAATCGCGCTTGACCTGCGCATAGAGCGGCAGCCCCGGTTCGAAGCGATGCTCCCAGTCGAGCGTGAAGCCGAGATAGTCGAGATAGAACCCGTACGCCTTCTCGACCGAGAAAATGCGCAGGATGGGAATGGCGTGGATCAGCGGCATCGTTCGGAGCCTCGCGGTGGGATGGGCCGCGGCCGGGGTGACGGCTGCAGCGCGGGTGCCATGATACCGTGCGCCATGGGCCATTCGTGTGTCGGTTTCCGGCGCGGTGGCGACGATATCGTCGCCACCGCGCCACGCATCACGTCACGCTTCGTGCGCGTGCGCCCGCGCCCGCACCTGCGCGAACGACACGTCGACCAGCAATCGCCCGGTATCGAACACCGTTTCGAGCGCCTCCTCCCATTCGCCTTCGATCGCGCGATCGTCCCACGCGAGCGGCAGCGTCGCGGCCCGCCATTCGCCGGTGCGACGGTTGCGCAGCAGCGTGAGACGCCCCCGCTTCGAGCGCTTGCCCGCATCGGTGACGGGATCCTTGCAGACGTCGTGCCACACGCCGCCGCGCCGGATCGCCGAACACTTCATCGCGAAACGCTGCGTGTCGCGATTCACCTGCTGCAGCAGCGCGCCGCCCATGCCGAACACGACGTTGCCCGCCGCATAGCCCGCGTCGTCGAGCGCCGACAGGATCGCCTCGATCGACGTCGCGTCGACGCCGTCGCCCTGGATCACGCGCACATGGTTCAGCACGCGCCGCCCCTTGCCGTTGAGCGTCGAGCCGAATGACGCGTCGAGCGCGCGCACGGTCTGCAGCACGATCGTCACCGGGTCGCCGGAATCCGGGCGCACGACGAGCGTCGCGCCCGAGTCGATCACCGCCTGCTTCAGCTCGCCGCCCCACATGTCGAGCGCGGCGAACAGATCGTAGGAGTCCGACACGACCGATACGATCGCGCCGGGCAGCCCAAAGCGGCGCAGCATGTTGCGATACGCGTCGGCCTCGCCTGCGCGGCCCCATGACGTGATCGTGCTGTGCTCGGCCGCCGGCACCGAATACGCGGCCATCGGCTCGCGATAGAAGCGGTTCGCGGCGAGCACGCCGAGCACCGTGTCCGAACCCATGAAGCTCACGAGGTGCGCGGCGCCGCCGATTGCCGCCGATTCCGCGCTCGACACGCCGCGCGCGCCGAAGTCGTGCAGCTTGAACGGCAGTTGCGCGAGATCGTCGTCGGTCTTCTCGAGGAAGCCGCGAATCGTCTGCCGCAGGTGCCAGCTCTGCGTGGCGACCGTCACCGGATACCAGACGCGCAGCAGCATCGTCTCCAGATACGACGCGAGCCAGAACAGCTGCGGATCGTCGCATTCGACGGTCATCAGCACGTTGTGCGTCGGCACCACCGCGCCTTCCGGCACCGCACGGATCCTCACCGGCAGGTAGCCGTCGTAGCGCTCGACGACGGTGCGCCAGCCGGCCTCGTTGAACGGCTCGCCGTGCACCGCGAAGAAATCGCGCGCGTCGTCGATCATCGCGTGCGTGACCGGCTTGCACAGGTATTCCTTCAGCAGCATCTGCAGGCCGAAGAACAGCGTGCGGTCGTAGCGGCCGCCGCGCGACTCGACGTACGAGAACATCGCGGTGGCGTCGGCCGGATACTGGAGGAAATGGGACGCCTTGTACGAATCCGTATTGAGGATCGGGTTGGCGAGAACCGCGGCAAAGCCGCCGAGATCGTCTTGCATGGCTAGAGCTCCTCGCGGCCGTTGGGAAACCGTCGCGTCTGTCGCGACGATGGAATGCGGGAAGTCAGCGGATCACAGCTTCCCCAGGAAGTGATACGCGATGTCGAAGTGATCCTCGAACATCACGCCGCGCATCTGCGCGAATTCGTTGAGCGGCACCCAGCGCGCCTTGTCGGCGTCGTCGCTGCCCTTCACGCGCGGCAGTTCTCCGGTCGGGAAATTGAACAGGCACGCGTGCGTGATCGTGCGGCCACGCAGCGAGCGGGCCGGATGGTCGAACACCTGGCGATCCTTCAGCGAGCCGCGCAGCACGGGTTCCGGCAGCTTCAGGCCGGTTTCCTCGCGCAGTTCGCGAATGCAGGCGGCATCGAGCCGTTCGTCCTGGTTCACGAAGCCGCCCGGCAGCGCCCACAGCCCGCGGCCCGGCTCGCTGCGCCGGCGCACCAGCAGGATGTGGCCCGAGTGCACGACCACCGCGTCGACGGTCACGAACGTGACCGGATACGGCGCCGCCGCCCACGCCTTGCGATACGCGGCGATGAACTCGGCTTCGGCCTTCAGCTGCGCGAATTCCGGCTGCGTGCGAAAGCGCTCGAGCCAGCCGAACACGGGTTCGGGCACGGCCCACTGCACGAAGCTGTTGGTGCGCTCCGCGAAATACTGGTCGCGGATTTCGGTGGCGGAGATGTCTTCCGTCGCGTCGACGTCGAGCAGCGTCCATTGCGGGAACATCCGCAGGTAGTACGACGATGCGTCCTTCTCGTGGCCGATCAGCCCGACCTTCTGCTGCGACACGTCGCCGAGCGCCGATGCGACCGCGTCCTGCACCCAGCGCACCCAGTCGCCGTCGTTGTACGTGGAATCCTGCACCGGCGCGATCGTCACGCGGTCGCGCTCGGACGCGTCGAGCAGCGAAGCCAGCATCTGGCGGCGCTCGTCGAACGAAAACGGATCCTTGATGGTGCGGGGCTTGTCGGTCGACCCGATCAGCACGCAGACGCGCTCGGCCTGGCTCAACGCCGACTTCAGCACATTCAGGTGGCCACGATGCGGGGGCTGGAAACGACCAATGAAAACAAGCGCGTCGAAGCGCCTGGTGTGTTGCGTACTCATGAGGCTCCCTCAAGAGATGGATACGCTTCGGGTCTGTCCCGAAGGCATGGAAAGAATCGTAGGCATTTTATTGAGATGGGTCAATGGACCCCGTCCTCAGGTTGACGATATCTGACGAAATACAACGCACGCGCGCGTTACACTCGACGGCACCCGAACCTGTGCGAACGCGCACTCACCGATCATGAGGATCTCAGTCAGCCGAACCATCGGCGTCGATCGCAGACGCCTCTTCACGTGGTCGCAGGATTACGCGCGGCGGCTCGTGTGGGACAGCTTCCTGACCGACGTGTACCTGCTCGACGGCATGACGGCGGACGTCGGCATCGACGCATTCTGCCGCAGCCGCACGGGCGCGACGATGGTGTCGCGCTACATCTCGTACCAGCCGCCGCAGGTCGCGGCGGTCGAGATGGTCGACGGCCCGAAGGTGCTCGCGCGTTTCAGCGGCAGCTGGAATTTCACCGAGCGCGCGCCGTCGTCGACCGAAGTGAAGTTCACATACCACTTCCGCGCGCGTCCATCATGGCTGCGCTGGCTCGTCGAGCCGCTGTTCGGCGCGTTCTATCTCGTGCAGACGCGCCGGCGCCTCGATTCGTTCAAGCGCTGGGCCGAGGCGGAAGCCGCGCAGCGCGTGCTTGCCTGATACGCGGCATCGCGACACTTACATCGTGCTTTCACCGGGTGCGCCGGCCACCGTTTCGTCAATGCCGCGCGGCCGGCAGCCGCTATAATCGCGCCACATTCCGACTGCATCATGCAGGCCGACCGCGCGGCGTCATCGCGCGGGCCCGCACCACTGCGACAACAACAATGAACCGAACCATCCGACGCCTTCGCCCGTACGCGGGCGCCGCCGTCCGCCTGCTCGCCTGCGCGGCGCTGCTCGGCGCGCCGCTCGCGCTGCGCGCCGCCGACGGCGCGAAGCCCATGCCCGTCAACGTGCCCGCGCGCTACATCGTCGTCGATACCGGCCACACGGCTGCGCGTCCTGGCGCGACCGGCGCGAGCGGCCGCGTCGAATACCTGTACAACCTCGATCTGTCGAGCGCCGTCGCCGAACGGCTCGGCGCGCATGGCGACCGCGTGCTGCGCACATCGGCGGATGGCCGCGAGATCGCGCTCGACCAGCGCTCGACGCAGGCGCCGGACGCCAACCTGTTCGTGTCGATCCATCACGACTCGATGCAGCAGCAGTTCATCGACGCCGGCCGGCAGCGCGAATTCCACGGCTTCGCGGTGTTCGTGTCGGAGCGCAACCCGCATTACGCGGAAAGCCTGCGCTGCGCGAAGGCGATCGCCGAGCGGCTGATCGCGGCCGGCGAGACGCCGTCGCTGTATCACGCACAACCGATCCGTGGCGAGAACCGCCCGCTGATCGATCCGCGTCTCGGCATCCACCGCTTCGACGATCTCGTCGTGCTGCGCACCGCGCCGATTCCGGCCGTGCTCGTCGAAGCGGGCGTGATCGTCAATCCCGACGAAGAGCAGCGGCTCGCGCGGCCCGACACGATCCGGCGCCTGTCCACCGCGATTGCCGGCGGGATCGATGCGTGCACCGCGCCCGCCTGAGCGCGCCGCTTCGCCGTCCAAGGTTTTCACCCAGCCAGGAGCATCACATGAAGAAGAAAACGCTCGTCGCATCGTGCGCAGTGTTCGCACTCGCCATTCCGTTCGCCGCGCACGCCGCGGGCTGCTCGAAGCCGCGCAGCGCGTTCGACCAGGTGTACTGCAGCAGCACGCAGTTCTCGCAGATCGATCGCGAGCTGAACGATCAGTACGGCCGCCTGCGCAAGCAGCTGAGCGGCGACCAGCAAGGCACGCTGAAGACCGGCCAGCTCGCATGGCTGAAGCAGCGCGACGAAAAGTGCAGCTATACGCGTGACGACGGGTACTACGTGAACCTCGAATGCGCGATCGACTTTACGCAGTCGCGTCTGTCGTTCCTGCGCGAGCGGGATCGCGAGTGCTCGAGCACGGGGTGCGTGTCGTCGAAGCTCGGGCAGTAACGCGCTCGTTCGTCCAGCGCCATGACTGTCGGCAAGCGGCCTCGGTCCGAGGGTAACTCGATTGACGCGCAGCCGATCTCATTGCAATGGATTCCCGGCGCCGGGGGCTCCCCCCGGCGCTGACCTGGAAGACGAGCGGGCCGACCTTCCATATCGGTTCTATTCCCTTTATGGTGCGGGCAACCGCGACGGCCAACCCGCGCCCCCGGATCATCAAACGAGGCGGAAGTGACAGCGAATACGGCAAAGATCGACATCCGTCCGGCCGCCCTCGCGGACGCACAAGCCATCGCAGAAATCCACGTCGCAGCGTGGCAAGCAACCTATGCGGGCATCATGCCGGCTTCATTCCTCGCCGGCCTGTCGGTCGAGCAGCGCACGGCCAAGTGGCGCAATGCGCTCGAAACCGGACGGCCCCGCGTCGCACTCGCGCTTACGGCCGGCGGCCTGGCCGGCTGGGTCGCATACGGCCCGAGCCGCGATGCCGACAAGGACGCCGCCTGGGGCGAAATCGAGGCGATCTACCTGCATCCGTCGCACTGCGGACAAGGCATCGGCGCGGCACTCGTCGAGCACGCAGGTCAATCGCTGCGTGCGATGGGCCACACCTCGGTATCGCTCTGGGTGCTGGCCGACAACCATCGCGCAAGAGCGTTCTACGCGCGCGATGGTTTCGTGGCGGAAGATCAAATCCAGACCTTCGAGATCGGCGGCACCCGACTCGGGGAAGTGCGCTACTGGAAAGCCCTTCCGTAGACGGTCGATCGCGGTCCGGTGTCAGCCTTGACTGGCCGATTGATCGGGCCGACGTATGCCTGACAGATGCCGCTCGAACCATTGCGCCGCCGCCTGGCTGGTTTCTTCGAAGTGCTCGATATATGGCGTGAAGTGCCCGCCCTTGATCATCAGCAACTGCTTCGGTTCGAGCGCAGTTTCCCACGCCTGCAGGCAAAGATCGGTTGGCGTGATCACATCCTGGTCGGCCACGATCATCAGCAGCGGCGCCGGCGAGATGCGGGCGACGTACTGGCCCGGTTCATTCTCACGCGCCATTTCCGCACTGCGCAGCGTGATTTCGTTTTTCCAGTTCGGCGCGAACCGGGCCGCAGATTCCGTGAAGAATTGAAACGCCTCCGCGCCCGCCATCGCGCAAGCCACCTGCGGGTCGTCACTGACCGCGGGCAGCATGGCCGGCGGGCCGCCGGCAAATCGCCGCGCGCGGTCTTCATCGAAACGCGCCAGCAACGCCGGCACGAGGTCGGAGCGCGTGCGACGCAGGGCCGACCGATATCCGCTGATCGTCGGCACCTGCGAGACGACGCACTTGACCCGCCGGTCGATCGCGGCGACCTCGAGCACGTGGCCACCGCTGTAGCTGGTGCCCCAGATACCGATTCGTGCCGCATCGACATCCGGACGTGTCAGCAGATAGCTGATCGCATCGCGATAGCCGCGCTTCTGCTGCACCGGGTCGACTTCCTGGCGGGGTTGCCCATCGCTTGTGCCGAACCCCCGATGATCGTACACGAGCACCCCAAAGCCACGCGCGGCAAACACCTCGGCGTAGCGGTCCAGATATTGTTCCTTCACGGCCGAGAACCCGTGAGCCATCACGATCGCAGGGTGCGCTGCCGCGCCGGGGCCACGCGGGTCCGGCCCGTAGAACCAGCCGCGCAGCGTCGCGCCTTCGGATGAGAATTCGATGTCGTAACGTGCCATGTCGCCCTGCCTTGATCGCTCGGTTGTGTCGATGAGCGTCACGATAAGGGAGCGCGTCACGCGCCGCATAGGCAGGCGAGACATTTCCTACGCCGAATCGGACAACCTCGCGTAAGCGCTGGGCGTGATGCCGGCCAACCGACGAAAGATGGTCGAGAACGAACTCGTGGATTCATACCCCAGCTCGGCCGCGACTGCGATGACGGAGCGCCCTGACGCCAGCAGCGGGCGCGCGGCCGAAATCCTGGCTTGCTGCCGCCACTGGCTGAACGACAGCCCGGTTTCGGCGGTGAACAGCCGGGACAACGTCCTGCTTGACGCGCCGACTTCATGCGCCCATTCGGTCAGCGTTCGCCCGTCGGCCGGATCGGCAAGAATCGCATCGCACACGCGGGCAAGACGCCGATCCTGTCCGGACGGCAGCCGCAGCGGTTGCTCCGGCGCCCATTCGATTTCAGCGAGCATGAGCTGGATCACGAGTGCGTCGCGTCCGCCGGGCGTGTCCTCGAGCGCGAACAACGAGGCGCGGATGATCAATTCGTGCAGCAGTGGCGAGACGTTGATCAGCCTCGGTTGATTCGGGTAGCCCGACGGGTACGCCCGCGGGTGGACATACGCGGTTCGCAATTCGACGTGCCCGCGTGCGCGCATGCCATGCGCAAGCGCAGGGGGTATCCAGAGCGCCCGATGAGGCGGAACCAGCCAGAGCGACTGATCGGCGACGACTTCGGCGATACCCGCCGTGGCGTAGACGAGTTGTGCCCGCGCGTGTCGATGCTCGGCGACGACGAAGCCATCCGGAAAGGCTTTCGGCATCACCGCGGCGACGCCGGGCGCATTCTGGTAATCGCGTGGATCGATGCTCTTTCGAATGGACTTGTCTCGATGCATGGGCTTCGGGTTTTCGATCATTTCCGGCGTGAGGCGATCGCACGCCGATCTTCTGCGCAGGGCCGCCTGCAGTGGAACCGGCGCTGCATCGACGCATGGGCCTCGCGAACGCGCGCCGCGTCGCCGAACCGGCAGTCCCTGGCTCCAGCCGATCATCCGATTTTGGCGGCCTGCCCCGCTACGACTCGCCACCGGTAGCCGGCCTGTCTCCAGAGGCGTGTATAGGCGAATGCACCGTCGAACGGCGTCGATCCAAAGTGCCCCGCAAGCGCGGCCTTGGTCGTTGCGACGATCATCTCGCCGATGCGGTGGATTCGGGTGTCATACAGATCCAGGCGATCCAGACGCAATTGCCGGCTCCGGTGAACGGATAGATCATCGTCCTTCGACAGGACTTGCCCATCCGGTGCAGTGAAGACGAGGTCATCATCCAGCAGATCGGCGAGCGCTTCGACATCGTTGGCAAGCATGGCGGCCCGGAGTGCCTCCTCGTACGGCCCGATGATCGTCGTGTCATCCATATCTGATCCTCACATTGCACACACGTCGTTGAGGGTGGCCGCGGCCCCAAAACGCGAGAAGTCTACCAACAATAGCGTGCAGGGCGCCGGCACCACGAAGGTGGTCGAGTTCGTCCTGTTCGGGCAGCCGTTCATCGCGATGAGCCACGAACGCCCCGAGTCGTTCAATCATGCGATATCGCTGATGGTCAACTGCGGCGACCAGGCAGAACTCGACCGCTACTGGCACGCACTGCTCGAAGGCGGCGGATCGGCGGACGGCTGCGGCTGGCTGAGGGATCGCTTCGGCGTCTCGTGGCAGATCGTTCCCGATGATCTCATTGCAATGATGGCCGACCCTGACCCGGTCAAGGCCGCGCGCGTTGCCAACGCGATGATGCACATGACGAAGTTCGACTGCGCCGCGCTGAAAGCGGCCTATGCGGCAACGACGGATTGACGCGAGCCCTCGCGAGCGTCGGCCCGGGCTGCCCGCATCGAGCCGACGCTCGTTCCGCCGATCACCTCAGAGAAACCATCGATATTCGCGCGAACCGATCTCGTTCATGAAATCGAGCTGCTCCTGCCGCTTGTTCTCGCAGTAGACCATCACGAACTCCCCGCCGAGCCCTTCGCGCACGGCCGCATGATCCTGCATCGCGGCGACCGCCGACATCATGTCCTTCGGGAAATCGATCCCGCTGCCGCGATCGTCGTTGAGCGGCGCGATCGGCTCCCGGCCCGCATCGAGCCCGTATTCCATTCCGGTCAGAATGGCCGCGAGCACGAGATACGGATTCGCATCCGCGCTCGCGAGCCGATGCTCGATCCGCAGGTTGCGCGCGTCCGATTCGGGAATCCGGATGCACGCATCCCGATCCTCGAATCCCCAGCTCGCGCGACTTGCCGCATTCACCATCGACCCGTAGCGCCGGAACGCGTTGTGATTCGGCGCGAATACCGGCATGCAATGCGGCAGCAGCGCGAGACAGCCCGCCACCGCGTGGCGCAGCGGCCGCTGCCCGTCCGCGGCCAGCACGTTGCGCCCCGCTTCGTCGTACAGGCTCACGTGCACGTGCATGCCGCTGCCCGGCGCATGCAGGTAAGGCTTGCCCATGAAGCTCGCGCGATAGCCGTGCCGCAGCGCAACGCCGCGCGTGCTGCGACAGAACAGCGCCGACCAGTCCGCCGCGCGCAAGCCGTCGTCGGTATGCCCGAAATTGATCTCGAACTGGCCAGGCCCGAGTTCGGCGGTGATCACCGTCGCGTCGACGCCCTGCTCGCACGCGGCCTCGACCATCTCGTGCAGCACGTCGGAGAACCGCGACAGACGCTCGATATGCATGTTCGGCTGATCGTCGCGATCGTCGCTCAGGCGGTCGCGCGGGAATTGCGGCAGGCCTTCGGCAAGCTGTGCGGCGAACAGATAGAACTCGAGCTCGAACGCGACGACCGGGCGAATTCCGCGCTTCGCGAAACGCCGCAGCACGCGCGCGAGCACTTCGCGCGGCTCGAACTCGATCGGTGCATCGGTGCCGTCGGAGCTGATCAGCATCTGCGCGAGCGGCTGGCTCTCCCAGCGCACGGGCTTCAGCGTGCCGGGAATCAGCCGGCGCGGCGCATCCGGGTCGCCGTCGTTGAAGCAGTAGTCGCCGATCTTGTACAGGCCGCCCTGCGTGCCGAGCAGCACGCAATTCTGCGGCAGCTTCAGCAGCGAACCGGACGCGACCTTCTCCAGCGCATCGATCGGGTAACGCTTGCCGTAGAAGTGACCGGGCAGGTCGAGGCAGATCAGGTCGACATAGCGGATCTCGGGATGCGCGGCACGAAATGCCCGGACTTCATCGACCAGCGCGGAAACGACGTCAGCCATGATTCATCCTTCCGTTCGAATGTGACGATGCCGCATCGCGGCGAGCCGGGGCCGGGTGACGCGCACGGCGCCGCCTGTTCCGGTCGTTCAGTACTGCAGAAAACGCCGGCCGGGACGGTGGCCGACCGAGGCCGCCCGCTGCGGCCAATCTCAGGTAAACACCCAGATGACCCGTGTCGGCTGGTCCGTCAGGTTCGCGTAGCGGAACCGCCGGTGCGCGGGCAGCTGGAACGCGTCATTCGGGCCAAGCGTGACGGGTGCGTCATCGCCGTCGAGCCAGATCGTCAGCTCGCCTTCGAGCACGAAGCCGCCCTGCTCGTCGCTGTCGTCGACCGGCCGCTCGCCACTGCTCGCGCCCGGCGCGAGATGGCTTTCGAGGATCGAGAAGCGCGCGCGCATGCTCGGCGACACGAGGATGTCCGTGATACCTGCCGCGTAATACACGGTGCGCCGCTCGTCGGGCCGCGTGACCCACGGCACGGCGCGCGGCTTGCTCAGGCTGTAGAAATACGTGGTCGGCACGCCGAGCGCCTCACCGATCGCGGTCAGGTCCGCGACGGTCGGCCGCGACAGCCCGCGCTCCACTTGCGACAGAAAGCCGACCGAGCGGCCGATCCTGTCGGCCAGCTCGTTCAGCGTGACCTTGCGGTGCTTGCGGAGATCGCGGATCAGGATCGCGAGGCTCTCGATTTCTTCCTGTTCGTTCATCGTGGGTTCCGGAGGCGGTCAGACGGTGTCGCGCAGACGGTACCAGGCCTTGCCGATCGCCTCCAGCGGCGCGGCGAGCCGGTCGCCGCCCGGGAAGCGCGGGTTGCGGATGCGCTGGTACAGCGCCAGCAGGCGATCGTCGCCGAGCACCGCGTCGGCGACGGCGCGCGCGCCCGCAAGCGTCGGCAGCACGCCGTGGCCGGAGAAGCCCTGCAGCCAGTAGCGCTGCCGGTGGCGGCCGACGTCGGGCGTGCGGCGCATACTGATGTCGATATGCCCGCCCCACGCGAACTCGAGCGGCACGCCGCGCAGCCGCGGAAATACGCGTTCGAGGTGCGGGCGCGTCGCCGCCGCGATGTCCGCGGGGATCCCGCCGAGATACGTGCAGCCGCCGCCGAACAGCAGCCGGCCGTCCGGGCTCAGGCGAAAATAGTCGGGTACGAACTGGTTGTCGATCACGCAGTTGTCGCGCGGCAACAGCGTGCGTGCGACGCCGGGATCGAGCGGCGCGGTCGCGACCTGGTAGGTGCCGACCGGCAGCAGCCGGCGCGCGAGATCGGCATCGAGCCGGTCGACGTAGGCGTTGCACGCGAGCACCAGCACGTCTGCGTGCACCTCGCCTTGAGCAGTGCGGGCGACGTAGCCGCCGTTGGCCTCCCGATAGTCGAGCACGCGGCTCTGTTCGTAGATGAGGCCGCCGGCGCGCTCGATCGTCTGCGCGAGGCCGAGCGCGAGCTTCAACGGGTTCAGGTGGCCGGCTTCCGGATCGTAGAGCGCGGCAACGTAGCGCGCGCTGCCGATCCATTCGGGCATCTCGGTGCGCGGGATCACGCGCAGCCGGTCGTAGCCCCAGCGCTCGGCCGCCTCGTCGCGCGCCTGCGCGAGCATCGCGGCGCGGCGCGGCCGCACGGCCGCCCACAGGCTGCCCGGCCGGTAGTCGACGTCGAAGCCGTGCCGCGCCGGCAGCTCGCGCACTTCGGCCGCGGCCCAGCGCATGCTGTCCCACAGCTCGCGCGCGCCGTCACGGCCGAGCGCAGCCTCGATCGGCGGCATGTCGCACGACCAGCCGAGCAGCGCCTGACCGCCGTTGCGCCCCGACGCAGCCCACGCCACCCGGCTCGCTTCGAGCACGACGACGCGCTTGCCCGCGAGTGCAAGGCGCAATGCCGTATGCAGCCCGCTGAAGCCCGCTCCGACAACCAGCACGTCAGCGTCGACGCGCGCGTCCAGTGTCGGGCGATGCGGAATCGGTGCCGGATGAGTACCGGCGTAGTAGCTGGCGACGTGACAATCCGACTGCAGGAACATGCGCGCTCCCGTGAAATTTTCGTCGTGCAATTTCATGAAAAACTAGCACGACAATTTCACGCGGGCAAGCGGGAGGGGGCCGGGATGCGGAGTTCAAGTCCGACGAACTAAAGTTGCGCTCTTAGCGCGAGGGCGCGATAACCCCCGGAAATTCGCATGCGGCTACCAAGCCGATTCATGAAGCGACGCCGGCCGGTCCGGTCACGAAAGCACGAGCACCTTCAGCTGGCTGGGCGACGTGCCGGAACCGCTGGTATTGCCGGTATTCTGCTGCGTCTGGTCGGTCATCCGCGTAACCGGCATCCCGGACAGGATCACCTTGCCCGAGCCCTGCGGATTGCGGGACGTCCCTCCCACCGTTCCCGACGAGACGCCGCCCATCGCCCCGCCTGCGTCGCCGCTCGACGACGGAACGACCGTCGCCGCATTGTGAGCAGGCCCGCCGACCAGAATCACGTTCGGAACATTCGGCACCGCGCCGGCCCGCTGCGCCACGTTCTGATACGGTACCGGCGCGCCCACCGGGGGCGTCATGTTGACGCTCATCGCCTCGTTCTGGCCGCCCGCACTCGAATTCGCCCACATGAATATGTCCT
The DNA here is from genome assembly GCF_004343775.1 of Burkholderia sp. SRS-46. Classification (GTDB taxonomy): domain Bacteria; phylum Pseudomonadota; class Gammaproteobacteria; order Burkholderiales; family Burkholderiaceae; genus Burkholderia. Next base: position 297,808 of record NZ_PTXL01000009.1, read on the forward strand.
CCTAACCGAGATGGATCTGTCCGGCATCGATCTTCGATAACTGCGCGGACGTGATCACCGTGTTGTTCGCATGCAGCCGCATGGTCCCGGTCGCCGCGTGATCGACATGCGACGCACGCAGGTGCTCGACAGTTTCCACCGTGCGGAAGCTGCTGCGGCAGGATTGAACGACGCGGTCCATCACCATCTCCAGGATCTTGCCGATCAGCCGAACCTTCCCGACCCGGCCGTGGAACTCCGCGCTCGTCATCGTCGCCCGCTCGGACGACAACGACGCCTCCTGCGCCGACATCGCGAGCTGCGCCGTCTTGATCGACACGTGCTCGCCGCTTCGCAGCAGGAGCGCGTCGCGGCTCTTCACGCAGACATCCCGCGTCGACTCCAGCACGAGGTCGCCGTCGACGACGATGTGCACGCCGTCCGCATCCGGACGCTCGAGGATCGCGGTCACATACGCGCGTCGCGCGTCCGCTCGCGAAATCGCGACGCGATCGCCGGGCCGGGGTTCGACGAGACAGCTGAACGCGCGCCGGCAATGCAGCTTCACGCCGTCGCATGTCGCGACGAACCTTCCGTCGGGCAACGCATCGATGATCGTGGCCACCGTTTCCGGCGTCGCGGGCGAAACGCCGGCACGCCGCTCTGCAACTGTTGAATGCATCTTCTCTCCCTCGATTCGAGACGGTTCGAACACACGCTGCCTATCGGTCCTCGCGCTCGCGGCGTTCATCCCGGTGCCGCGACCACGCCTGCGCGTCGGCCAATTCCTTGTCGCGTTCGATCGCGCCGGGATGCGCGCGCCACGCGATATCGGGCGAAATCGCCCCATGAAAACCGGTTCGCTCAAAGCTTGCATCGTCGAATTCGGCCCCGGTCAGATTCGCGTAAGAGAAATCCGAACCCTCGAGACTCGTCCGCGAAAAGCGCGTGCCATTGCATTGCGCGTGCTGAAGCACGGCCCGGTCCAGTTTCGAGCCGCTGAAATCGACGTGCCGGAGATCCGCCTGAACCCAGATGCTGTCGTTGAACGCGGCGTCGCGACAGATCGCGCCCTGCCCGTCGGCCTCGAAAAAAATGCTGTACGGCGCGTCGACGCCGTCGAGCCGCGCCCTCGCCAGCTTCGCGCCGTTGAAATTGCAATAGGCCAGATTGGCGGCGGTGAAATCGGCATCGCGCAGATCCGCGCGGACGAACTGGCAGCGGTACATCCACTGCCCGCGCATCTGCTGGCCGACCAGGCTGGATTCGGCGAAGACGGTGTCGTGGAAGGTCGCATCGGTCAGCCTCACTTGCGTCAGGTCGAGCTGGTAGAAGACCGCCTTGCGAACTTCGGCTCGCGTGAAATCGGCGCCCGCGAGCCATGTCTCGCAGAACACGGCGGCCTCGATCCGCCCGTCGTGAAACCGGCAATCGCTCAGGTCGCTCTTGATGCAGCTGAAGCCGTCCGCGTGCGCGCCGCTGAAATTCGTGCCGGCGGCCTGCGTCGCATTCATCACGCAGCCGTGCAGCTTGCCTTGCGCGACGCAGACGTCGTCGAGGCTGCATTGCTCGAATACGCTGTTCGACAGGTCCGCCTGCGTCAGGTCGACGCGTTGAAACCGGCATCCGTTGAACACGGCGTCAACGAGCCGCGCGCGTGTCATGCCGGTGTTGACGAAGCTGACGCGCTCGAACACGCCGCCGGAGAAATCCAGCGCGTCGTAGTGCTCCGATTCGATCACGATATCCCGGATGACCTGACCCTGACGGATCGCTTCATGCAACTGTGCTGCGCTCGTTCTCATCTGCGTGGCTCCGCCAATGGATACCGCACGGCCTTGTTGAGGTAAGCCTCGTCCCAGCGCGTATCGTCGTCGGCCAGGATCTGCGCGAGGTTCGCGCGAAACAGGTTGGCCCGGCGCAGATCGGCGCCGTCAAGCGTCGCCCGCCGCATGAATGCGCCGATGAGGTCGGTGTCGCGAAGGTCGGCTTGCGTGAAATCGGTTCGCACGAGATTGCTCCCGTCGATTTTCGCGCCGCGGAGTTGGGCGGCGCTCAGGCATGCATCGGTGAAGTCGCAGTTGCCGATGTGCGCGCCACTGAAATCCGCACCGCCGAGATTCGTTTCGCGGAAATTGACTTCATTCAGCATCGCGCACGAGAAATCGGCGCCGCCGATATCGCAGCGCCGGATGAAGCAGGCCTTGACCACGCTCGCACGATCGAAGCGAAGCTGCCCTGTCGCCTGCGTGTCGATGATCCCGAATCCGTCGATATCGGCGGCCGAGAACCGGACGTTGGCGACGGAACAGGACATCAGCAGCATCTTGCGAATCGTCGCGCCCGAGAAATCCACATCGTCGAAAGACTGCTCGATGAAAACCAGGTTGCGCAGCGTCGCGTGACTGAAGTCGACCGCGTGGAAACCGCATTCGCTGAATCGCGTGTTGTCCAGCATGCCTCCGTTCAATCTGCAATCGCGCAACTGAACGCGCTCGACGATGCAATCGCTCAGGTTGGCCCCGGCGAAATCCGTCTGGTCGCAAGCCGCGAGAGACAGGTTTGCGCCAGTCAGGTCCGCATTGCAGCACATCGTCCGGCTCAGGTTGGCGCGTACCAGCACGGCATGGTCCAAAGCCGCGCCCGTCAGGTCCGTGTCGCTCAGATCGGCATTTTCGAGCATCGCGCCGGAAAGCCTTGCGCCGCGCAGGTCCATCCCGGAAAGATCGACGCCGGTGAGGTCCGCGCCTTCCAGCGATTGTCGTGCAGCGATAGCCGCGGCGATTCGTTCCCGATGCGATCGAGACGCAACCGTGCTCAACCGCTCCGGCGCATCCTGATGATGCGCGGACTGCAGGTACAGCTTGCGCAGGCTTTCATCCGCGTCGTGCTGCATTTGCTGCAAGCGTGAGCGATCAGCCGGCCCAGCTCCGTCATTCGGGGTCGCGATGCGTTCCGGCGGACCGCGTCGCGCCGCCTTCGAAATTGCCTCGTTTGACGAAGCTTCCTCGCGCAATTTTTCCATGCGAACCCGCTGCGCTTCAGCCTCCGCCTCCTGACGTTCGACGAATTCGATCAGCTGATCCGGCTGCGGCGCCTCGAACCGGCCGACATCAGGGAAAGCGCTCAACCTGTTCTTCAGGATCTGCTGCCTCACGCTCTGCGACGCCGCACCGGACATCCCCGGGAATCCCGGCGACAGATAACGCTCGGGCAGCAAATCCTGATCGCGCAGCACATAAAGCGCGGCCTTCTCGTGCCGGGTTCGCCAGTCGATCACCTGGCGATACCAGTCGGCCGGCCTCGGCTGCCCGCTCGCATCCGCGCCGAACAGCAACGCTTCCACGTCGCTTCCGTCGAATTCGCGAACCGTCGTGACGCCGTGGTAGATCATCAGCACGCGTTCGCGGTGCGGGATGAACCATGCGGTCGTCAGGCGCAGCGGGATTTCCTCGGGCGTGTCGCTGCCGGCGCGCACGATGAACGAGCGGGCGCGCAGTGCCGGCAGGCGTCCGGTCAGCAACGCATGGTCGGGATGCAGATGCACCAGCTCGTAGGCCGCGCCGTCGGGCCATTCGGCCTGCTCGATCCATTGCTGGTCGGCCGGCGCGATGTTGAAGTAGCGCGGATCGAGCGAGCGCGGAAAGCCCGGAAAATCTTCTTCCAGCCATTGCTGGTCGGGGTCGCCGTACAGGCTCGCGCGCTGCGGCCACGCGGCGTCGATCGGGCAGAAGCCCGCCGGCGCGTGGTGCCGGTTGCGGAAACGCATCGGGTCGTGCGGAGATTCGATGTTCGGCAGAAGATGCGCGTCGTCGTTCGGCGTCGCGATGCCCCGTCCGCGCGGATTGTCGGCGTAGCCCGCGCCGCCGTAGGCGAGATCCCAGTCGAGCTTCAGGCGCTCGAACGGCTCCGGCGCGGTGATGCGCGAGCCGTCCCAATGCCGGTCGCCGGATACCCGCAGCCGCTTCTCGATGCCGTTTAGGTGGACGTCGACCTCGCAGGCTCCGTCGCCGCGCGCGTCGGCGTATTTGCCGTATGCGTAGCCGGAGACGAGAAATTCCGGATGCGCTTTCGGCAACGCCATGTCGAGCGTGTAGCCGCCCAGTTCCTCGCCGGCCAGACTCCAGAGTTCCGATTCCATCAGCAATTGCGGAGCGTCGCCCAATGTCACTGCCATCATCGCCGCGATGCCGAGATGCTCTTCGCCATGCATTCGGTAGAGGCGTGTCAGCGGGCTGAGCCTGAGTGGTTTGATGATTTTCATTCGACGTGGTGATGTTTCTTCAAGTTCTGGTCAATACTTTATTTCCAGTCCCCCGATGGTTTCGGTCTTGAGGTTCGCTCTGGAAACCGCTACTCCCGTAACGGTGATGCTCACCCCGTTCGTTGTGATACTCGAGCCATTCGCCGTAATACCGCAGCCCGTCGTGCCGACACTCGTTCCCGTATGTCCGGTACTGAATCCGGTGAAGTTCTCTGCCGAACCCGTCAACGACACGCTGTTCGATTTCATCGAGAAAGCCGTTCCATTGACTTCCGACCGCGCGTTCCCACTGGTGACCGTCACTGTGTCGCCGACGTGAACGCCCTGCGTATTGCCGAACACCACCGACGTCGACGCGCCTTGCACGGTATTCACCGATGCCGTGGCAAAAGGGCTCTTGAGCATGTCGACAATTCCCTGCAGCCTGGTCATGACGTTCGTGGCCAGCGCCTGGGGCGCGCCCGTCAATTGAAACTGGCGCTGCTGCTTCAGCGGTTGATATTGCTGCTGCCGCTGTTGCTGCCGCTGTTGATGCTGTTGCTGCCGCTGTTGCTGCTGAAACGCGGGCTGCTGCCCCGACGATTCAGCACTCGCCGCGCCCCCGCGCCGCAGGATGTCGACCAGCCGATCCAGCGGCGACTTCGTGGACGACACCGGCGGCAACTCGATCCCCACCAGCGTCAGGTGCTTGCGTCCTACGACCTTCGTCGCATCCCTTTCCACCGACACGTCGTAATTGCGCTGCGCGTGCAGCTTGACCTGCTCTTCACCGGGCTTGTCCTCGAAGCGCAGCATGTTCGCCTGCTCGCCGCTACCCGCGGGCGTGCGGCTCAGCATCCCGCTTTGCGTCGCGTTGTCCGGCAGCGGCCACGGCGGCATGTGCAGCGCGTTGAACACCTGCCCGGTCACGATCGGCCGGTCCGGGTCGCCGTTCTCGAAATCGACGATCACTTCCGAGCCGACCCGCGGGATATGAATGCCGCCGAAGCTGTTCCCCGCCCACGCATACGACACCCGCACCCAGCACGACGAATTCTGGTCGCGCACCGGCGAGCGGTCCCAGTGGAACTTCAGCTTCACGCGCCCGTACTGGTCGGTCCAGATGTCCTGCCCTTGCGGCCCGGTCACGACCGCCGTCTGCGGCCCGCGCGTGCGCGGCCTCGGCACCGTGCGCGGCGGCCGGAACACCGTGGTCGCGGGCTGCACGACGAACGACGTGCCGATCCGGAATTCGCCCGGCCCCGTCGCGCCGACCGTCTCCACGGCCTCGAACGACGCGCCGAGCACCAGGTACTCCCGGTTCGCGTCGTCATGCGGATAGCCCTCCAGCGTGAAGGTCGTGCCGCACACGACGTCGCGCACGTTGCCGCCGCCCGACGCGCGCTCCCCTTGCGCGCGTACTTCCTCCATCCGCACCCGCGCGAAATGCTCGCCGTGCGCCGGGTCCGCATAGTCGCCCGGCCATTCGTAGCGTTCGAGCCCGTTGTGCGCGGTGTCCTGCGGCAGCGCGTTCTCGACGCCGAGCCGTGCGTTCGGCTTCTCGAAATCGAAGTCGTTCGTGGTCCAGCGGCCGGACTGGATGCGCTCCGTCGTGTTGAACGCGTCGACATGCTCCATGTCGATCTTGTGCCCCGGCGGGTAGTACCGCAGCGTGCGATACGCGGTGCTGTCGACGCGCTTGTGCGCGCCCAGGTGATCGACGAGCACCATCCGGTGCACCTTGTTCGAGTGCTCGAAGAACCAGTAGATGCCGTGCTCCTGCATCAGCCGCTGGATGAACGCGAAATCCGTCTCGCCGTACTGCACCTGGTAGACGAGCTTCGGATACCGGCCGCTCAGCCGCTTGTCATAGGAATACGAATACGCGTTGAGCACCTCGTCGATGATCTCGTCGACGGACTTGTTCTGGAAGATCCGATAGTCCGAGCGCTGGTCGGCAAGGTAGATCCACGGCTGCATCGTCAGGCGGTAGCGGCACTGTCGGTTCAACTGCCCTTCGAAGCTCGCGCCGGTCACGATGCCGCTGATCTCGCGCTTGCCCTGCCCGATATGGGCGGCGCCGGAAATTCCCGGCATCCCGGGCACGAACGCGCCCATGCCGTCGAGCTGCACGGTCACGGTCAACGCCTTGCCGATCATCGCCTTCAGGTCGAGGTTGGCGGCGTGTTCTTCCGGCATCGTCAGGTCCGGCGGCGTCAGGCAGTCGAGCGTGTATGCGTAGATCTCCGACAACGCTTCGTTGCCGTGGATCGCGCTTAGTTGCAGCGCGGGTTCGCCGACGGGCGTCGTCGGCAACGCGGGGCCGCTGACCATCACGGTGCGCGCGGCAGGAAAATTCGGCATGACGGAATCCCTCCAGAAACGGTATCAAGCGGTGAAGCGCGCCGACGTGCGCGCGGCCTATCCCGGAGCGCTCATGGCGCGTCGCCGGCCCAAAGCGCGAGCAGTTCCGCGGGAATCGCATGCACCACCTCCGCATAGCGCTTCCCGACCAGATGCTCGGCACGCCTGAGCAGCACCGGAACCGGGCTGCTCGGCTCGTGCTGCTCGAACCACCGGCGCGCGGCGCGGATCAATTCGGCTGCGGCGATACGATCCGCCGGCGTGTCGCGTACCCCGGGGCGCACCGCATCATCAACGCCTTCAGCGGGCGCCGGCCACGCTTCGTCCGGCTGCGCGACGCTTGCGTTCTGCATCGGCAATACCTCGTCGAGCGCCGGCTCCGCGTCCGCCGCGCGCGCTTGCCGTCCCGCGACGAGCCGCAGCAGCGCTTCGAGGGCCGACAGGTCGGGCGCATACGCGTCGAGGTGGTCGCGACTCCATGCGTCGATCGCGGCGACGCTCGCGAGCGCATCGTCGCAGCCCGCCAGCGCGGCGGGCTGCTGCGCGCGCAGCTCGTCGAGCTGGCGCAGCACCGACTCCGGCGCCAGCGCGTCGGCCGCGCGCGGCTGCGCGAACGCGCGTTCGACGTCGCGCATCTGCAGGCGGATCGCGGTCGAACGGGCGAGCGTGATCTCGCGCACGTCCGCGAGCAGACCGTCGGGATCGGTCAGTGCCTGCAGCGCATTCATCCGGATCTCCAGCGCGGCGTCGCGATCGGCATCGACGCCGGGCTGCGGGTGTATCCCGTCCGCAAACGCGGCCAGCCAGCCGGCGAGCAGGCCCGCGCCTTCCGCGAGGCCCGTCGCGCCGCCAACCCGGGTGCGGCAACGGGTGAACAGGATCGCGAGACGCATGTCCTTGCTACGCATCATCAGCCGCCGGCAGTCGCGCTCGACGTCGTTCCAGTTCACCGGTTCCGGCGAGCCGACGAAGTCGCCGTACTGGGCTTCCGCGCGCGGCGCGACTTTCGCCGCCAGCACGACGAACTCGGGATCGTATTCAAGGTCCGCGCCGCAAGGCGCCGCGGGATCGACCGGCGCCATCCAGTCGTGCGTGTTCGGCGTGCGCGCGGACGCGGCGCGGCCGGCTTGGGTACGGTTGTGGCTCATCGTGTGTATTCCTGCGCGAGGGAATCGGGTGAATCGTCGTGTCGGGCGAACTGGTCCGCATATCGTTCGGGCTCGAAACGCATGCCCGTCACCGGCTCGCCGGACGGCGAGCGTCCGAGCCACCCCGACCAGCCGAGCTGCTGCGGCCCGCCGATCACGGCGGGCGGCGCACCGTTGGGGCGGATGCGCAGTTCCAGCTCCCATTCGAATTCGTAGCCGACGAACGCCCGCACCCATTCGACGAGTTGCGGCAGGTCCTCGCCCTGCGGCGTGAAGCGCAGGTAGTCGTCGATGTCGAGTGGCCCGACGACGAGGCGGAACTTGTGCTGGCGGTCCGGCACGAGCTCGCCCAGCAGCGCGCCCTCGGCCATCGTCGACGCGCTGCCCGGCCGGCCCAAGTGGCTGTGCTCGAGCGGGTCCACCGCGATCCAGTGCAGCACGTTCTCCTCGAGCGCGACCGGCACGCCGAAATACCGTTCGAGCGTCATGCGCAGGCCGTCCGGATTGCGCGCCTCGCGCACCAGGTGCGGCGACGCCGACAGCCGCGCATGCGCGGGCAACGGGCGGTGGCCGATTTCGCCGGTGTCCTGGCCGGTGAGGCACGCGACGTAGAACGAGAACCGTTCGTCGCCGGGCCGGTCGAGGCCGGCGGCCGCCTGCGCCGACGCCCACGCGCGGTACAGCAGCGTGAGGTAGCGATGATGGAAGATGTCGAGGAAATTGCAGAGCGTCGGGTCGCGACGGCTCTCTTCGCGATCGCGCGCGATCTCCGTCACGTGGATCGGCAACGGCCCGTTCGGCCCGAGCATGCCGAGGCCGAACAGGCGCACCCGGATTCGCCCGTCCACGTCGCCGACGCTCGCGATCTCGCGCGGCGAGAACGCGAGGCTCGGTTGCTGGCCGAGCCGGAACGGCTCCGCCTGCGGGCGCTTCGCGGTGCCAACCGGATCGATGCGCGAGTCCGCGCCGATGCGCCGCAGCAGCGACAAAAAGCCGTAGCGCCACGGCTCGGCCTGCAGACTCGCGCGCAATTGCGGCGACAGCGCGGCTTCGGACACCGCACGCACGTCGGTTTCGGGCATCGTGCGCATCGTCATGCCCCTCCCCGCGCGCCCATGCGCACCGGCCAGCGGGCAATGCGGCCGCGCTGCACCGAATGCAGCTCGGTCTGCGTGAAGACGTTGATCGACACGTGCCGCGCCAGATAGTGTTCGAGCACCACGCCGAACAGGTACGGGCTCACGCCGGAAAACCCCGGCTCGTCGACGGTCAGCGAGCATTCGATGCCGCGCCCGAACACGAGCGGCCCCGCGCCGGGCAGCTTGCGGGTCACCGGCCGCGTCTTCACGCCGATCAGGCTTTCGATCTGTCGCCGGTTGTCGGCCTCGTCGCCGGCCACGAACAGCCGCAGCAGGTCGCGCAGGCCCTGGCCGCCGGGCCGGTGGTCGAGTTCCTCGAGCGGCAGGTAATTAAAGTTGAGCTGGCGGATCAGCCGCCACGCCATCTCGCGCTCCGCGAACGGCGGCTTCGGCACGCTCGGCGCGCGGATCAACCCGACACTTTCGAGCGGCGCGGATTCGGCCACCGTCAGGTCGTTCACGCCATCGCGCGGCACGAGGCTCGGCAGGTCGCGGTTCGTCACCAGCGCGTCGACCGACAGGTAGCGGATGTCCTCGCCATAGGGCGCTTCGTTCTGGTCGACGAGCGACACGAACATCTCGGTGCCGACGTAGGGCGTGCGCGTGCCGTAGCGGCGCGCCGAATCGGAGGCGAGCCGGCTTTCGCGGCGCGTCGAGAAGTAGCGGCCGTGATTGCGCTCGTCGTCGTTCAGCGTCTGGTACAGCGGCCGGAATTCGAGTTCGGCCGAGGTGGCCGCGACCTGCCCGTACATCGCCTCGACCGAATACACCTCGTAGTCGAGCGGCGCGAGCCGCGCCGGCACCAGATGGAACTCGGTCTGCCCGGACGACAGCTCGATGCGGTCCGTGTGACGCGGAAACAGGTTGATCACCGGCGTGCAGAACAGCGCGAAGCGCGACGCATCGACGACGTTCGCGAGCCGCTCGGGCGACTGGTCGAGCAGCACGACGATCTCGACTTCCGATCCGGTCACGCGCCGCAGCCGCTCCTCGAGCCCCGTCAACGCGAAGAAATAGAACCGCGCCGGGCACGCGAAGTACTCGTGCAGCAGGTTGTGCCCATGAAACTTCGACCACGTGAGCGGCAGCAGGCCCTGGTCGACGCCGAGCCCTTCGTGGACGACCGCATCGGCCGTCACCGCGGAAAGCGGGCGGCCAGGCGTCGCGAATTCGCCCGGCGCGCCGGTGATCGTCGCGATGCCGCCCGCGTGCAGCAGCTCGAACAGGTGCGACGCGACCTGCTCGTCGCCCGCCAGGTACAGCGGCAGGCGGTCGAGTCCCTTCAGGTCGGCGATGCGCACGTTGCCGGTCGTGCGCAGCCGCAGGCGCAGCGCGCCGCGCACCTGCGTGCCGGCCGGCACGTAGCGGTCGAGCGCCGGGATGTCGGGCGGAATCCCGGTCAGCCGCGCGTCGGCGACTTCCAGCGGATAGAGCACCACGTCCTGGCTGCTGCGGAACTGGCAGGCAGTCTTCTCGCCGGCCGGCACGCGCGCGGCGAACGCGGTGCCGCGCGCGATCCGGAACCCGTCCGCGAGATTGCCTTCGGTGCGGCTCGGATACAGGCGCGCGACCGACATCGACGGCGTGGGCGTGACGTAGTTCGGATACAGCACTTCGAGCAGCCGGCCCGTGAAGCGCGGAAACTCCGCGTCGAGCTTGATCTGCATGCGCGCGGCCATGAAGCAGAACGACTCGATCAGCCGCTCGACATACGGGTCGGCCACTTCGCCCGCCTGCATGCCGAGCCGCCGCGCGATCTTCGGGTGCGCGTGCGCGAACTCGGTCGCGAGCTCGCGCATATAGATCAGTTCCTGGTTGTAGTAGTCGAGCAGTCGCGGATCCACTGGATAGCCCCGTTGGTCTGGTCGCGCGTCAACGCGCGCGCATGCCGGTAATGCTCACCTGGCTCGTTTCCAGGTCGAGCGCGCTCTGCACCATGAATTCGATCGGATACGCATCCATGCGGATCATCCCGCGCACCTCGAACGCCAGCACGTTGGCGAGATGGCCGGCCTCGGCGTCCCGCGACGGCGCGACGACGAGCGTCTCCGGAATCAGCCGCGGCTCGAAGTCGAGAATCACGCGGCGGATCACCCGCTCGATCTCGGCCCACTTGCGCGACGCCATGAACGCGCCGGCGAGCGGCGGCATCCCGAAGTTGACGGTCGACGCCGCCGCTTCCGGATAGCGCTCCCGGTCGATGTGCGAGTCGATGCTCATCGCGTTGAGCAGGAACGCGAGATCGCGCTGGACGATGCCGCGCATCTGCATGCGCGTCACCGCGTATTCGCCGGGCGCCTCGGTCTGGCGCCGCGGCGCGTCGTCGCGCAGGCGGTCAAGCAGCGTCGGCAACAGGTAAGCGTTCGCGCGGCGCGGCGGCGCGACACCGTCGTTGCCCGGGCGCGCGCTGGCGCCGCCGCGCGGCGCGCTCGTGCCGTTCTCGTATGGGTTCATCGGCTCCTCCGTTGCATGCCGGTCGTCATCACGCGTCGCCGGCCGGGGCCGGCACGGATGCCGGCAGCGGGCTGTCGATCGCAAGCGTCTGGTGTTCCTGCCGCGTGAGCGCCGGCGGCAGGCTGCCCGCGCGGCGCGCGGCGGCCACGTGGAATTCGGCCGGTGCAAAGAGCCGCAGGATCTCCGGCACCCGCTCCGTCGCAGCCGGATCAGGCCCGTCGCCCGGCGTCAGCGGGCCGAATGCGTCGTCGAGCACGCGCGCGCGCGCCAGCAGCGCGGCGATCGAATCCGCTGCGTCGACGCCGTCGCGCGCGTCGCCCCGCAGGTCGGGCAGCGGCCGGCGTGCCGTCGTCATCTGCTCCGCCCAGCCGCTCGCCAGCGATGCCTGCGGATTCTCCAGCGCGCCGCAGTATTGTTCGTATAACGAATTCATCAGATCCTGGGCCGGCATCGGGCCGCCGGCCGCCGTCGCATCCGCGATCGCGTCGTCGGCCTGGCGCGATGCGATCGCGTCCGCCGCGATCACCGCACCGATCAGGTCGAGCACCGCGTCGGCGTCTCGCAGCATCGCGTCCGGCGGCGCGTCGTCGTCGCCTGCGGCGTCCGATCCGGCATCGGCGCGATGCGGCCGTGGCTCGGTGTAGTGCCAATCCGGCTCAATGCGGCGAACCGTTTTAAATACGCGCATGCCAGCCTCCTCATACGCAACCCGTTTCAGAGTTTGCATATTTACAGATTCGAATCATCAAAATATGCACCCGAACAATCCAGTCAATCAAGAATCAAAATATGGCGATTTTCAATATTTAACATTCTGACACTCCACTTTTCACGACGGCCGGCCGACCGATTTAACAAAGTTTTGCAAATTTGCTTCACGCCAATCGCGTCGATTCATTTTTCGAAACAGTCGAACCGGATATTGCGCGCCTTGCGTTCCTGCGCCATCGCAGCCGACAGCCCTGCGCGGCGCCTGCCCGTCCTGGCGGCCGGCTCAACGGCAAGCCGGAGTTTCCGAAAGCAGATCATATCGATTGAATTTCGGATACATCGCCGGCCAGAATGAAAATGAGACATATAAACGTGTTGCGCGAGACAAATTACCTGGCCCGATTTTTTAATAAAACCCCAATTTATTTAATAAAACCTCAAATGAGACGTGCGGGCGCATTATGCGAGACAAATTGCTTGCCACCCTCTTTTCAAACGATTGATTTCGCATTCCATCGCTGGGTAGCATGTATTAACGAATTCACGCAGCACATCGAATCACTCGCACATTCCGTGCGATAACGAAAATCCGAAATCAACTCACGCAAGGATCTGCTCATGGCGATTTCGCGTCTGGCGCTGTTCGGCAAGCTCGGGGGGACGCTCTTCAAGAGCGTCGAATCGGCGACGGCATTCTGCAAGCTGCGCGGCAACCCGTACGTCGAGCTGGTTCACTGGCTGCACCAGTTGCTGCAGCAGACCGACTCGGACCTCCACCGCATCGTCCGGCACGCCGGCATCGACCGCGACGCGCTGGATCGCGACGTGGCCCGGGCGCTCGCGGCGTTGCCCGCCGGCGCCAGCTCGATCAGCGACCTGTCGCATCACATCGAAACGGCGATCGAACGCGCATGGGTGCTGGCGACGCTGCGCTTCGGCGACCGGCGCATCCGCGGCGCGTGGCTCGTCGCGGCGCTCGTGAGCACGCCGGACCTGCGCCGCGTGCTGCTGTCCATTTCACCGTTATTCGACAGGATTCCTCTCGATCAGATCGACGCGCTGCTGCCCGCGTGGATCGAAGGATCGCCGGAGGCATCCGACGCCCCGCACGACAACAGCGATTTCTCCGCCGCGCTGCCCGGCGAGGCCTCGCAGGCAATGGCGGCCGCGTCGAAAGGCTGCGCGCTCGAACAGTACTGCACCGACCTGACCGCCCGCGCGCGCGACGGCGAGATCGACCCCGTGATCGGCCGGGAGCTGGAAGTCCGCACGATGATCGACGTGCTGCTGCGGCGCCGGCAGAACAATCCGCTGCTCACCGGCGAGGCGGGCGTGGGCAAGACGGCCGTCGTCGAAGGGCTCGCGCTCGCCATCGCGCTACGCGACGTGCCGCCCAAGCTCGCCGACGTGCGGCTGATGAGCCTCGACGTCGGCGCGCTGCTCGCCGGCGCGAGCATGAAGGGCGAATTCGAGGCGCGCCTGAAAGGCACGCTCGAGGCCGCCGCGAAATCCGCCGCCCCGGTGATCCTGTTCGTCGACGAGATCCACACGCTGATCGGCGCCGGCGGCCAGGCCGGCACCGGCGACGCGGCAAACCTGCTGAAGCCGGCGCTGGCGCGCGGCACGATCCGCACGATCGGGGCCACCACGTGGTCCGAGTACAAGCGGCACATCGAGAAGGACCCCGCGCTGATCCGCCGCTTTCAGGTGCTGCAGGTGCAGGAGCCGGAAGAGCCCGCCGCGATCCACATGGTGCGCGGCATCGCGCAGACGTTCTCGCGGCATCACGGCGTCGTGGTGCGCGACGAGGCGATCCGCGCCGCGGTGACGCTCTCGCATCGCTATATTCCGTCGCGCCAGTTGCCGGACAAGGCGATCAGCCTGCTCGACACCGCCTGCGCGCGCGTCGCGCTATCGCAGCAGGCCGCGCCGCGCGAGCTGCAGGACGTGCGCCAGCGCCGGCAGGCCGCGCGCGCTGAACTCGCGCTGCTCGCGCAGGAAGCGCGCATCGGCCTCGCGGCGGACGAGGCGCTCGCCGCCGTCCGCGAGCGCATCGCGGCGCTGTCGGCCGAGGAAGCGGCGGTCGAGGCGCGCTGGAACGCGCAGGCCGACGCCGCGCAGGCGCTGCTCGCCGCGCGCGAGGCGGCGCTGGCCGACGCCGGGGAACCGGCAGCCGATGCGCCGGACGCCGTGTCGACCGGCGCGCTGCGCGAACTCGAGCGCACGCTCGCCGCGTCGCAGGGCGACGCCCCGCTCGTGTTCCCGGAGGTCAACGAGGCGATCGTCGCGGAGATCGTCGCCGACTGGACCGGCATCCCGGTCGGCCGGATGATGACCGACGAAATCGCGGCGGTGCGCACGCTGCCCGCCACGCTCGGCGCGCGCGTGATCGGCCAGCCCGATGCGCTGCGCCAGATCGGCGAGCGCGTGCAGACCGCGCGCGCCGGGCTCGCCGATCCGAAGAAGCCGCTCGGCGTGTTCCTGCTCGCCGGACCGTCGGGCGTCGGCAAGACCGAAACCGCGCTCGCGCTCGCCGAAGCGCTGTACGGCGGCGAGCAGAACCTGATCACGATCAACATGAGCGAGTATCAGGAAGCGCACACCGTGTCCGGCCTGAAAGGCGCGCCGCCCGGCTACGTCGGCTACGGCGAGGGCGGCGTGCTGACCGAGGCCGTGCGGCGCCGGCCGTACTCGGTGGTGCTGCTCGACGAGATCGAAAAGGCCCACCACGACGTGCACGAGATGTTCTTCCAGGTGTTCGACAAGGGCTACATGGAAGACGGCGACGGCCGCTACATCGATTTCCGCAACACGACGATCCTGCTGACGAGCAACGTCGGCGCGGAGCTGAGCGCGAGCCTGTGCGCCGACCCCACTCTCGCGCCGGACGCCGCGAACCTGCGCGACGCGCTCGCCCCCGAGCTCCTGAAGGTGTTCCCCGCCGCATTCCTCGGGCGCGTCACCGTTGTTCCCTACCGGCCGCTCGAACCCGCTGCGCTCGCGCGCATCGTGCGCCTGCACCTGGAGCGCGTCGTGCGGCGCATGGCCGACAACCACCGGATCGCGCTCGCCTATGACGACGCGATCGTCGACTACATCGTCGGACGCTGCCTGGTGCAGGAAACCGGCGCGCGGCTGCTGATCGGCTTCATCGAGCAGCACGTGCTGCCGCCCCTGTCCGCGCTGTGGCTCGACGCGTACGGCGCGCCGGACGCGCTCGCGCGCATCGACGTCGGCGTCGCGGACCCGGCCGCGCCGGCCCCGGACGCGCTCACGTTCCGCGCCGGTTTCGCTGGCGATGCCGACGATGCGGCGCCCGCGGCGGCGCCCGATTTTTGACCGGCAGGTCGACTGATCCTGCCCCTTTCCTCGTTGATGGAGCCACGCATGTCCACATCCAGCAGCTCTCAGAAGTTCATTGCGCGCAACCGGGCGCCCCGTGTGCAGATCGAGTACGACGTCGAAGTCTACGGCTCGGAAAAGAAGGTCGAACTGCCGTTCGTCATGGGCGTGCTCGCCGACCTCTCCGGCAAGCCCGTGACGCCGCTGCCGGCCGTGGCCGACCGGCGCTTCCTTGATATCGACATCGACAACTTCGACGAACGCATGAAGGCGATCCAGCCGCGCGTCGCGTTCGGCGTCGACAACACGCTGACCGGCGACGGCAAGCTGATGGTCGACATGACCTTCGAAAGCATCGAGGACTTCTCGCCGGCCGCGATCGCCCGCAAGGTCGAGCCGCTGCGGCAACTGCTCGAGGCGCGCACCCAGCTCGCGAACCTGCAGACCTACATGGACGGCAAGTCGGGCGCCGAAGCGCTCGTGAACCAGCTGCTGCAGGACCCCGGGCTGCTGCGCTCGCTCGCGGCCACCCCGAAGCCCCAGGCCGCGAACGAAGCCGGCGAAGCCGACGCGGCTAACGCCGCGGGCCGCGAAGACAACGCCCTCTGACCGGCCGAACGGCGCAACCCGGAGAAACCCATCATGAAAAAACAACATGCACAGGCGGTCGTCGCCGAATACGAATCGCAGTCCGACTTCGCGCAATTGCTCACGCACGAGTTCCGGCCGAAGACCGAGCAGGCTCGCGAGGCCGTCGAGTTCGCGGTCCGCACGCTCGCCGAGCAGGCGCTCGCGCAATCGGCGACGATCAGCGACGACGCGTACAAGAGCATCGCCGCGATCATCGCGCAGATCGATCGCAAGCTGTCCGAGCAGATCAACCTGATCCTCCACCATGAGGATTTCCAGAAGAACGAATCGGCGTGGCGCGGCCTGCATCACATGGTGTCGAACACCGAGACCGACGAGCACCTGAAGATCCGCTTCATGGACATCTCGAAGGAAGAGCTGCGCCGCACGATGCGGCGCTACAAGGGGCAGGCGTGGGACCAGAGCCCGCTCTTCAAGCAGATCTACGAAGAGGAATACGGCCAGCTTGGCGGCGAGCCGTATGGATGCCTGATGGCCGACTACTATTTCGACCACACGCCGCCCGACGTCGACCTGCTCGGCTCGATCGCGAAGGTGGCCGCGGCCGCGCACACGCCGTTCATTTCCGGCGCAGCGCCATCAGTACTGCAGATGGAATCGTGGCAGGAACTCGCGAACCCGCGCGACCTCACGAAGATCTTCACGCAGAACCTCGAATACGCATCGTGGAATTCGCTGCGCAACACCGACGATGCGCGCTACATCGGCCTCGCGATGCCGCGCTTCCTGTCGCGGCTGCCGTATGGCGTGCAGACCAATCCGGTCGACGAGTTCGATTTCGAGGAAGACACCAACGGCGCCGATCACCGCCACTACGCGTGGACCAATGCGGCCTACGCGATGGGCGTGAACATCAACCGGTCGTTCCGGCAGTACGGCTGGTGCTCGCTGATCCGCGGCGTCGAATCGGGCGGCACGGTCGAGAGCCTGCCGTGCCACACGTTCCCGACCGACGACGGCGGCGTCGACATGAAGTGCCCGACCGAGATCGCGATCTCCGACCGCCGTGAGGCAGAGCTGTCGAAGAACGGCTTCATCCCGCTCGTGCACCGCAAGAACACCGACCATGCGACCTTCATCGGCGCGCAGTCGGTGCACAAGCCGGCCGAGTACGACGACATCGACGCGACCGCCAACGCGAACCTGTCCGCGCGCCTGCCGTACCTGTTCGCGTGCTCGCGCTTCGCGCATTACCTGAAGTGCATCGTGCGCGACAAGGTCGGCGCGTTCAAGGAGCGCGAGGACATGCAGCGCTGGCTGAACGAATGGATCATGAACTACGTCGATGCGGACCCGGCCAACTCGTCGCAGGACACCAAGGCGCGCCGGCCGCTCGCGGCCGCCGAGGTGGTGGTCGAGGAAGCGGAAGGTAACCCCGGCTACTACCAGGCGAAGTTCTTCCTGCGACCGCACTTCCAGCTCGAAGGGCTGACCGTGTCGCTGCGGCTCGTCGCGAAGCTGCCGTCGATCAAGGAAGCCGCCTGAGCCCATGCAGGTCGGCTTCCCCCCGCCGGCCGGGATCATGGCCAAGCCGCATCCGGCACACCGTGAGACCGGCCGTTTTTGACATCCACCTAAGAGAGTAAGCACATGGCACAGGACATTTTTCTGAAGATCGACGGCATCAACGGCGAATCGCTCGACGACCGGCACAAGGACGAAATCGAAATCCTGAACTGGGATTGGGAGATCGAGCAGCATTCCACGATGCACTCGGGCAGCGGCGGCGGCGCCGGCAAGGCGAGCGTCAGGGATCTGACGTTCGAGCACGCGATCGACCGCGCGAGCCCGAACCTGATGAAGTACGCGCTGACCGGCAAGCACGTCGACCAGGCCGTGCTCGTGATGCGCAAGGCGGGCGGCAATCCGCTCGAGTACCTGAAGCTCACGATGAGCGACGTGCTCGTCACGCGCGTGCGGCCGTCGGGCAGCCGCACCGATACGGAAGGCAGCCGCGAGACGGTGTCGCTGTCGTTCGCGCGGGTCAAGCAGGAGTACGTCGTGCAGAACGCGCAGGGCGGCAGCGGTGGCGCCGTCACGACCAGCTTCGACATCAAGGGCAACAAGGAAGCCTGAGCGGCGGCCGTGCGGCCTGGCGGGGCGTCGATGACGCCCGCCGGGCCGCGCCCGCCTTCGACCGACCTCCCCCGGCACCGTGCACCCGAATGCGCCCGATCACTCCCGTTACCGCCGCTACCGCCGTGGCATCCGCGCTGCTGTTCGCCGCCTGCGCGAGCGGCACGCCGAAGCCGAAGGAACCTCTGCTGCTCGACCTGACCGTGAACGCGGCGCCCACGGTCAACCCCGACGACCGCAAGCGCGCGGCGCCGATCGTGGTGCGCGTCTACGAACTGAAGACGGACGGCGCGTTCAACGCCGCCGACTTCTTCATGCTGGAGGACAAGGACAAGACCGTGCTGGCCGACGATCTCGTCGCGCGCGAGCAGTTCCTGCTGCGCCCGGGCGAGCACCGCGCGATCCGCCGCAAGGCCGATCCCGCGACGACCGCGCTCGGCGTGGTCGCGGCCTACCGCGACCTGCCGCACTCGGTGTGGCGCGCGGTCTACCCGCTGCCGCCCGCGCACGACGCGGCGTGGTATCGCGTGTGGTCGTCGAAGCTGAAGCTGTCCATCGATCTCGACAGCCACGCGGTCAAGATCACCGAAACCGGTAATTGACACTGACACGAACGTCGGAACGAAAAACATGAGCTGGCATAACAAGGTCGTCTGGAGCGAGGGGCTGTTCATGCGCCCGCAGCTGTTCCAGCAGCAGGAGCGCTACCTCGAACACTATGCGCACAAACGCGCGGCGCCGCTTTCGCCGTTCTTCTTCGGCTTCAGCCACTACAGCCTCGATACCGAGGCGCCCGCGCTCGGCAAGATCGTCGTGAAATCGGCGAGCGGCGTGTTCGCCGACGGCACCCCGTTCGACGCGCCGGGCAGCACGCCGCCTCCCGCGCCGCTCACGATCCGCCCCGAGCACCTGGACCAGCTGATCTACCTGGCCGTGCCGATCCGCGTACCGAACGGCGAGGAGACCGTGTTCGAGCATGCCGCGGATTCGCTCGCGCGCTACGTCGTGTTCGACACCGACCTGCGCGACACGAACTCGATCGGCCAGGGGCCGAAGGCGGTCCAGCTGTCGAACCTCCGGCTGCGGCTGCTGCCGGAGAAGGAGCTGACGGACGCGTGGATCGGCCTCGCACTGACGCGCGTGAAGGCGATCCGCGCCGACGCGAGCATCGAGCTCGACGACACGCTGGTGCCGCCCGTGGTCGGCTACGGTGCGAGCGACCTGCTCGCGAGCTGGCTCGCGAAGATCCACGACTTGACGCGGCTGCGCGCGAACGCGCTCGCCGAGCGCCTGACCGGCGCGGACGGCAAGCCTGGCACGACCGCCGAAGTGTCCGACTATCTGCTGCTGCAGGCGCTCAACCGCTACGAGCCGCTGCTGCTGCATCTGCAGCGGGTGCCGACCACGTCGCCCGCCGATCTGTATGCACTGCTGATCGGCATGGCGGGCGAGCTGTCGACCTACGTGCGCACCGACACGCGCCGCCCGCTCGACTCGCATCCTCCGTACCAGCACGTCGCGCCGCACCTGTGCCTGAAGCCCGTCGTCGACGACACGCATCGGCTGCTCAATGCGGTGCTCGTGCGCAGCGCGCAGAGCATCGCGCTCGCCGACCAGGGGCACGGGATGCGCAACGCCGTCATCGACCCGGCCGACATGCAGGGCTTCAGCGCGGTCGTGCTCGCGGTGCATGCGCAGATGCCGCCCGACCTGCTGCAGCAGCAGTTCGCCGCGCAGGCGAAGGCCGGGCCGTCCGAGCGCCTGCCGGACCTGGTGCGCAGCCATCTGTCCGGCATCGCGCTGCAAGCATTGCCGGTGCCGCCGCGGCAGATCCCGTTCAATGCGGGCTACGTCTATTACGAACTCGCGCGCACCGGGCCGCTGTGGGAGGAAGTCGCGCGGCACGGCGGGCTCGCACTGCACGTCGCCGGCGAGTTTCCGGCGCTGAAGCTAGAGCTGTGGGGCATACGCTAGAGCCTGTTCACGCTCATCCCGACGAATCGAACGAACCGGGGGAAACCCAGTGACCTCAGAAGCCGTGTACCGTCCGGAGCCGTCCGGTCCGCAAACGCGTGGTACCGCCGCGACGCCGCTCGCGCCGCAGGGCGCCGCGCCCGTGCCGCCGGCGGAGCCGCCCGCCGCCCGCCTCGCCGCGATCCAGGCCGCCCGCAACCCGCTGCTGGAAGCGAGCCGGCCGCTGTTGCGGGCGCTGGCCGACATGCCCGACCAGCTCGACCGCGAAGGCATCCGGCAATTGCGGCTGCTGCTCGAACAGGAAGTGCGCCTGTTCCAGCGCTTTTGCGAGCAGGCGAACCTGCGCCGCGATCACGTGCTCGGCGCGCGCTATTGCCTGTGCACCGCGCTCGACGAGGCCGCGATGCAGACCGCGTGGGCGCGCGCCGGCGACAGCAGCCTCAGCGCATGGATCAGCGAAGGGCTCGCGACCACGTTCCACGAGGATCGCCAGGGCGGCGACAAGGTGTACCTGCTGATCGGGCGGCTGATGAACGCGCCGCGGGAGCACCTCGACCTGCTCGAAGTCATCTACCGGGTGCTGAGTCTCGGCTTCGAAGGCCGCTACCGCTACGAGACCGACGGCCAGCGCAAGCACGAGGCCGTGCGCCAGCGGCTCCACAACGAGATCGCGGCGCAGCACGGGCCGGTGTCCGTCGCGCTGTCGCCGCACTGGCAAGTCGGCGCGCGCGGCAAGCGCCTGTCGATCCACGATTTCCCCGTATGGATCACGGCCACCGCGCTGTCGGTGCTCCTGCTCGGCGCGTTCGGCTATTTCAAGTACGCTCTGCTGACCCGCGGCGCCGACGTCGAGAGGCAGATCGCCGCGATCGGCCGCATGACGCCGCCGCCCTCGGCCGCGCCCGCGCCCGCGCTGCGTCTTGCCGCGCTGCTCAGGAACGAGATCGCCGCGGGCACGGTCAGCGTTGACGAGGACGCCCGCCACAGCGCGGTGACGTTCCGCGGCGACGCGATGTTCCCGCCGGGCAAGGCGGCGGTGAACGCATCGAGCGGGCCGCTGATCGCGAAGATCGCCGCTGAGATCGCAAGGGTGCCGGGCAAGGTGACGGTGCTCGGCTACACCGACAACGTACCGGTCAAGGGCAGCGCGTTCCCGTCGAACGAGGCGCTATCCGAGGAACGCGCGACGCAGGTGATGCAGATGCTGCAGGCCGCCGGCGTGCCGGCAAACCGCCTGGAGGCGCTCGGCAAGGGCGCGGCGAACCCGATCGGCGACAACCGGACCGTGCCGGGCCGCGCGCTGAACCGCCGCGTCGAAATCACCGTCGCGCCCTGACCCCCTTCCGGCTAACCGAATTCCAGTCCAGACATGAACAAGGTCCTGTCCTTTCTGGCGTCGCGCCAGTTCCTCTCCTTCGCCGCACTCGTCGTCGTCTCGCTGCTGATCTGGTTCATCGGCCCGTTTATCGCGTTCGGCGGCCTCAAGCCGCTCGCGGGCACCGGCATGCGCGTCGTCGTGATCGCGCTGCTGCTGGCCGGCGTGCTGCTCTGGCTCGCCGGCTGGTCGACTAGCGTCGTGTTCATCGCGCTGCTTTGCCTGCTGATCTGGCACGCGTCGCCGCTGCTCGCGTTCGGCCCCGCCACGCCGTTCGCGCCGGAATCCGCGCGGGTGATCGCAATCGCTGTCGTGCTCGCGGTGTTCGTGGTCTACCTCGCGTTCCTGCTGCTGCGCAAGATGCGCACCGACCCGGACTTCCTCAAGCATCTCGTCGAATTCGGCAGCCGCAAGGAGGCGTCGCCCGCCGCCGGCCGGCTACTTCGCGTGAACGCCGCGGTCGCCGGCGCGCTCGCGCGGCTGAAGGCGATGCGCACCGGCGCACGCGGGCTCGGCCGCCTGTTCCAGGGCAAGCGCTACCTCTACGAGTTGCCGTGGTACATCACGCTCGGCTCGCGAGCGTCCGGCAAGACCAGCGCGCTGCTCAACGCCGGCCTGTCGTTTCCGGTGGCGTCGCAGATGCAGCGCGCGGCGGGCGTGCCCGCGCACCATGACGGCGTCGTCGACTGGTGGCTGACCAACGACGCGGTGCTGATCGATACGGCCGGCCATTACACGCGGCACGGCACGTCGCGGCATGCGCTGCCGCCGCGCCCCGCCGACCCGGCGGCCGGGGCGGCCGGCGGCAACGCCGACACCGCCCGCCAGGATGCGCAGGCGGCCGGCAGGGACCGCGCCGCAACCGCGTCGGCCGGCGCCGGCGGCCCGCAGGAAGACGACCGCGCGTGGCGGCAGACCGTCGACGAGGCCGAGTGGCTCGGCTTCCTGCGCGTGCTGCGCAAGCATCGCCCGCGCGCGCCGATCAACGGCGCGCTGCTTACCGTCGACGTCGCCGAACTGGCCGGCACCGACGAGCACGCGCGCGATGCCGAAGCCGCCGCGTTGCGCGCGCGGCTCGCCGATCTGCGCACGGAGCTCGGCATCCGCTTTCCCGTCTACCTCGTGATCACGAAGATGGACCGGTTGCCGGGCTTCAGCGAGTACTTCAGCTCGCTGACCACGGAGGGCCGCGCGCAGACCTGGGGGTTCACGCTCCCGTACGGCACGGAGACCCTTGCGACCGACGGCTTCCGCTCGCGCTGCGCGGCCGAGCTGGACACGCTGGCCGCGCGGCTCGCCGCCGGCGTCAACGCGCGCCTGCTGGAGGAGCACGACACGCTCAGGCGCCGCCGGCTCGCCGCGTTCGCCGAGGAATTCCTGGTGCTGATGCGTTCGCTCGACGCGTTGATCGACCGCGTGTTCGTCGATTCCCGCTACGACGACACGCAGCGCCACGCGACGCTGCGCGGCGTGTACTTCACGAGCGCCGCGCAGACCGGCAACGAGATCGTGGTGGAACGGCGCACCGTGGTGCAACGCCTCGCGGCCGTCATCGGACGCATCCCGGCCAACGCAGCGCCCGCGCACGAAAGCAACCAGGGCTTCTTCCTCCACGACCTGCTCACGAAGATCGTGTTTTCGGACATGCACCTCGTGTCCCCCAACCTGCGCTGGGAGTACCGCTTTCGTACGCTGCGCCTGACCGGCCACGCGCTCGCGCTGCTACTGTTCGCGTGGGTGGCGATCGGCCTGCGCATCAGCATGGGCAACAACGCCGACTATCTCGACGCGATCGCGCGCAAGACGGCCGCGCTCGGCGCCCGGGTCGGCCAGCTTTACAAGGCGCCGAAGCCCGAGGCCGTGCCCGACGTGCTGAGCGACACGCGCTACCTGCCGACCTTCCCCGGCCTCGACCTGTCGGACCCGGCGGGCGGCTGGCGCTTCGGCCTGTACACGCCGCCCGGCGTCGTCGCGGAAAGCCGCCGCACCTACGATGCGCTGGAAGACAACCTGCTGCTGCCGCAGATCGTCAAGCGCATCGAGGCCGTGCTCGCGCAGGCGATCGCGAACCGCGACCCGAAGGCCGCCTACGACGCGCTGCGCGTGTACCTGATGCTGTACGACAAGGCCCGCTTCAACGCCGCGCAGGTCGAGGCATGGGTGCTCGACGACTGGGCCCGCACCGACAGCGCGGCGGTGTTCGGCGGCCGCGCCTCGATGGTCGCCCACGTCGAGCAGCTGTTCTCCGGCGAGCGCATCGTGCAGTCCCCGCTGATCCGCAACGATGCGCTGATCCAGCAGGCGCGCGTGTTCCTCGACGGCAGCAACGCCACCGAGCGGCTCTACGAGCGCGCGAAGGCGGCGATGCAGAAGGAAGCGCCGGACGAGTTCACGCTGCTGCGGGCCGTCGGTCCGCAGGCCGGGCTGGTCTTCTCGCGCGCGAGCGACGCGCCGCTGTCGCGCGGCGTGCCGGGCCTCTTCACGTTCGACGGCTACCGGCGCCTGTTCGACAAGCGGCTGCCCGAGTTCGTGCAGATCGCGCGCGACGACGACGCGTGGGTGATGGGCCGCTCCTATCTCGCGGGCGCGTCGGATTCGGCTCAAAAAAAAACGGCGTCGCTCGCGCGTGACGTGACCGGCGGAGACGATCCGCTGACCGAGGCGATCCGGCGCCAGTACCTGATGGAATACGCGCGGCAGTGGGACGACTTTCTTGGCGACATCCGCACCGTGACCGGGACGAGCCTCGGCTTCAACCTGCTGGTGCTGCGCAGCTTCGCGGCGCCGGATTCGCCGCTCGCGCGCCTCGCGCGCGCGGCGGTCCGCGAAACCACCCTCGCCCAGCCGATCGCCGCGGCCGACCATTCGTTCCTGCAGCGGGCGGCCGACCAGCTCGGCCAGAAGGCGGATAAGGTCGACAAGGTGGACAAGGCGCTCGGCATTCGCGCCGAGGAGCGCGTCGAGCGCGAGCTCGTCGACAGTCATTTCGCGGCGCTGCGCGAAGTGGTGACGGGTAGCGCAGACACGCAGGCGGGCGCGCCGCCCGCCGCCGCGCCTGCGGCCAAGACCGGCCTCGACGGTGTGACGAACCTGCTGAACGACTACTACACCGCGCTGACCGTCGCCGACGACGCGCTGTCCAACAACAGCATGCCGCCCGCCAACGACGCCGCGGCGAAGCTGAAGATGGCCGCGAACACGATGCCCGCGCCGTTTCACGCGGTGCTGCTCGAACTGTCCGCGCAGGGCTCGCGCGAGGTGAACCGGGGCATCGGCCAGCTGCTGTCGCGGCAGCTCGCGGCGACGGTCGGCGACGCGTGCCGGCTCACGATCGAAGGCAATTACCCGTTCGTCGCCGCGAGCAAGCGCGACGTCGGCATCGACGATTTCACGCGGGTGTTCGCGCACGGCGGCATCATCGACGACTTCTTCACGAAGACGCTCGCGCCGTTCGTCGACACGTCGGCGAAGCCGTGGCGCTACAAGACGCTGCCCGGCGCGACCGAGCCCGTGCAGGGCCCGGACCTCGAGCCGTTCCAGCATGCGAAGGCGATCCGCGAGATCTTCTTCGGCGATCCGGGCCGCAAGCAGCTCGCCTGGAAGACCGACCTCCGGGTGCCCGAGCTGGACCCGTCGATCACGGGCCTGATGATCGACGTCGACGGGCAGACGACGCTCTATCAGCATGGCCCCGTCGCGCCGTTCACGGTGACGTGGCCGGGGCCGCGCGGCGGTGTTCATGCGGAGATCACCGCGCAGCCGCGCATCCGGCCCGACACGTCGACAGTGTCGACCGACGGGCCGTGGGCGCTGCTGCGCCTGCTGCAGAAGGGGCAGGTGATCGAGACGGCGACGCCCGGACGCACGCGCGTCGCGCTCGACTTCGACGGCCGCAAGGCGGTGCTCGACATCGCGAACGCGGGCAGCGTCGCGAATCCGCTGACCAGCAACGTGCTGCAGAGCTTTCATTGCCCCGGGTCGATGCCGACGTTCAGCCTGACGGACACGGGGCCGCCGCCGGGGTTGCCGCCGGGGAGTCCGGGTGGAGCGCCTGGGCAGGATGGCGGGCAGCGGAGGGTTCGGGCGGGGGGCGCCTGATTCGCGGCGGGGTCGGAGGACGCAACACGGCCCAACCAACCTCCAAATGCTCTTTCGTAGAAGGACCTGGGGGAGATTGGTCACGTCGGGCTGCTGGGATGCGCAGTTCATGGCGCGTATTGAATGGCCATCGCATTTCCTGGGCTGGAAATGCAAAAACCCCCGCCTTTCGGGCGGGGGTTTCTGGCTTAGGGAGCCTGACGATTACCTACTTTCACACGGGAATCCGCACTATCATCGGCGTAGAGTCGTTTCACGGTCCTGTTCGGGATGGGAAGGGGTGGGACCGACTCGCTATGGTCATCAGGCAAAGAGGGTTGTCGCGCGGCTTCGCAGCGCGACCAATCTGGGAAGAAGCAGTAATTTTGGTTGTGTGTATCACACACGAGAATCCAACTTGTCGCCTCGATCGCGGCCGGTGCTTGCGCACGGCGCCGATCTACAAGGCAGACTTGTTATAGGATCAAGCCTTACGGGCAATTAGTATCAGTTAGCTGAACGCATTACTGCGCTTACACACCTGACCTATCAACGTCCTGGTCTCGAACGACCCTTCAAGGGGATCTAGTCCCCAGGGATATCTCATCTTAAGGCGAGTTTCCCGCTTAGATGCTTTCAGCGGTTATCTCTTCCGAACATAGCTACCCGGCGATGCCACTGGCGTGACAACCGGTACACCAGAGGTTCGTCCACTCCGGTCCTCTCGTACTAGGAGCAGCCCCCTTCAAATATCCAACGCCCACGGCAGATAGGGACCAAACTGTCTCACGACGTTTTAAACCCAGCTCACGTACCTCTTTAAATGGCGAACAGCCATACCCTTGGGACCGGCTACAGCCCCAGGATGAGATGAGCCGACATCGAGGTGCCAAACACCGCCGTCGATATGAACTCTTGGGCGGTATCAGCCTGTTATCCCCAGAGTACCTTTTATCCGTTGAGCGATGGCCCTTCCATACAGAACCACCGGATCACTATGACCTGCTTTCGCACCTGCTCGACTTGTCGGTCTCGCAGTTAAGCACGCTTATGCCATTGCACTATCAGCACGATTTCCGACCGTACCTAGCGTACCTTCGTACTCCTCCGTTACGCTTTGGGAGGAGACCGCCCCAGTCAAACTGCCTACCATGCACTGTCCCCGACCCGGATCACGGGCCAAGGTTAGAACCTCAAACAAACCAGGGTGGTATTTCAAGGACGGCTCCACCGAAACTAGCGTTCCGGTTTCATAGCCTCCCACCTATCCTACACAGATCGGTTCAAAGTCCAATGCAAAGCTACAGTAAAGGTTCATGGGGTCTTTCCGTCTAGCCGCGGGTAGATTGCATCATCACAAACACTTCAACTTCGCTGAGTCTCGGGAGGAGACAGTGTGGCCATCGTTACGCCATTCGTGCAGGTCGGAACTTACCCGACAAGGAATTTCGCTACCTTAGGACCGTTATAGTTACGGCCGCCGTTTACCGGGACTTCAATCAAGAGCTTGCACCCCATCATTTAATCTTCCGGCACCGGGCAGGCGTCACACCCTATACGTCCACTTTCGTGTTTGCAGAGTGCTGTGTTTTTATTAAACAGTCGCAGCCACCAGTTTATTGCAACCCCTTCACCCTTTGCGCGCAGGCGCATCAAGCTACAAGGGCGTACCTTATCCCGAAGTTACGGTACCAATTTGCCGAGTTCCTTCTCCCGAGTTCTCTCAAGCGCCTTAGAATACTCATCTCGCCCACCTGTGTCGGTTTGCGGTACGGTCATCGTTAAACTGAAGCTTAGAGGCTTTTCTTGGAACCACTTCCAATTGCTTCGCTTCCTAAGAAGCTCGCGCCACACCCTTGAATTGCGCACCCGGATTTGCCTAAGTGCCTTCTCCAATGCAGCGACCGGGACTTCCAACACCCGGACAACCTTCCGCGATCCGTCCCCCCATCGCATTTAACAATGGTGCAGGAATATTGACCTGCTTCCCATCAGCTACGCATTTCTGCCTCGCCTTAGGGGCCGACTCACCCTACGCCGATGAACGTTGCGTAGGAAACCTTGGGCTTACGGCGAGGGGGCCTTTCACCCCCTTTATCGCTACTCATGTCAGCATTCGCACTTCCGATACCTCCAGCACGCTTTTCAACGCACCTTCGCAGGCTTACGGAACGCTCTCCTACCATGCGTGCTAAGCACGCATCCGCAGCTTCGGTATATAGCTTAGCCCCGTTACATCTTCCGCGCAGGACGACTCGATCAGTGAGCTATTACGCTTTCTTTAAAGGGTGGCTGCTTCTAAGCCAACCTCCTGACTGTTTTAGCCTTCCCACTTCGTTTCCCACTTAGCTATATTTGGGGACCTTAGCTGGCGGTCTGGGTTGTTTCCCTCTTGACACCGGACGTTAGCACCCGATGTCTGTCTCCCGTGATTGCACTCTTCGGTATTCGGAGTTTGCTATGGCGGGGTAATCTGCAATAGACCCCCCAACCATGACAGTGCTCTACCCCCGAAGGTGAGACACGAGGCACTACCTAAATAGTTTTCGGAGAGAACCAGCTATTTCCAAGTTTGTTTAGCCTTTCACCCCTATCCACAGCTCATCCCCTAACTTTTCAACGTTAGTGGGTTCGGACCTCCAGTACGTGTTACCGCACCTTCATCCTGGCCATGGATAGATCACTTGGTTTCGGGTCTACGCCCAGCAACTGAACGCCCTATTCGGACTCGCTTTCGCTACGCCTGCCCTATACGGTTAAGCTTGCTACTGAACGTAAGTCGCTGACCCATTATACAAAAGGTACGCCGTCACCCCTTACGAGGCTCCGACTGTTTGTATGCATGCGGTTTCAGGATCTATTTCACTCCCCTCCCGGGGTTCTTTTCGCCTTTCCCTCACGGTACTGGTTCACTATCGGTCGATCACGAGTATTTAGCCTTGGAGGATGGTCCCCCCATCTTCAGACAGGATTTCACGTGTCCCGCCCTACTTGTCGTACACTTAGTTCTTTCATACTGTTTTCGCCTACAGGGCTATCACCTGCTATGGCCGCACTTTCCAGAGCGTTCGGCTAACAATACAAATAAAGAGTACAAGGCTCATCCCATTTCGCTCGCCACTACTTTGGGAATCTCGGTTGATTTCTTTTCCTGCGGTTACTTAGATGTTTCAGTTCACCGCGTTCGCTTCACATGGCCTATGTATTCAGCCATGGATACTCCAAAAGGAGTGGGTTTCCCCATTCGGACATCTACGGATCAAAGCTCGTTTGCCAGCTCCCCGTAGCTTTTCGCAGGCTACCGCGTCCTTCATCGCCTGTGATCGCCAAGGCATCCACCACATGCACTTGTTCGCTTGACCCTATAACGAGTCTGTCTCGTTACAGGTTGAGTTCTCGCGTTGTGCCGTATTCCAATTGAGCCGAACGTTAAGTTCGAATCATCTTGAGATACATCGATACAATCACAACCCGGATAGTTTTCACGTCCATCTCAAGACGCTTCCGCTATCCAAATTACTTACTTCTTCCAGATTGTTAAAGAACGACAGCCGATATGGTGTTACTCATATCACTCTGACTGGCTCAATCGCCAATGACAAAGATTCGACTCAAGTCGAACGCTTGTCATTGAAGATTGGTGGAGGCAGACGGGATCGAACCGACGACCCCCTGCTTGCAAAGCAGGTGCTCTCCCAGCTGAGCTATGCCCCCATGTACAGAGACTTCCTCAGGTTTCAGCCCATCGGCATGGGGTACTCGTAAGCGCTAAAGCGCTAACGATCACCGGCACACGTCAGACAATGGTGGGTCTGGTTGGATTCGAACCAACGACCCCCGCCTTATCAAGACGGTGCTCTAACCGACTGAGCTACAGACCCCTGAGTCTGTCCTAATTTACAGCCGATAAGCGTGAGCGCTCAACTTCGCGAGATAGCTCTAGAAAGGAGGTGATCCAGCCGCACCTTCCGATACGGCTACCTTGTTACGACTTCACCCCAGTCATGAATCCTACCGTGGTGACCGTCCTCCTTGCGGTTAGACTAGCCACTTCTGGTAAAACCCACTCCCATGGTGTGACGGGCGGTGTGTACAAGACCCGGGAACGTATTCACCGCGGCATGCTGATCCGCGATTACTAGCGATTCCAGCTTCATGCACTCGAGTTGCAGAGTGCAATCCGGACTACGATCGGTTTTCTGGGATTAGCTCCCCCTCGCGGGTTGGCAACCCTCTGTTCCGACCATTGTATGACGTGTGAAGCCCTACCCATAAGGGCCATGAGGACTTGACGTCATCCCCACCTTCCTCCGGTTTGTCACCGGCAGTCTCCCTAGAGTGCTCTTGCGTAGCAACTAAGGACAAGGGTTGCGCTCGTTGCGGGACTTAACCCAACATCTCACGACACGAGCTGACGACAGCCATGCAGCACCTGTGTATCGGTTCTCTTTCGAGCACTCCCGCCTCTCAGCAGGATTCCGACCATGTCAAGGGTAGGTAAGGTTTTTCGCGTTGCATCGAATTAATCCACATCATCCACCGCTTGTGCGGGTCCCCGTCAATTCCTTTGAGTTTTAATCTTGCGACCGTACTCCCCAGGCGGTCAACTTCACGCGTTAGCTACGTTACTAAGGAAATGAATCCCCAACAACTAGTTGACATCGTTTAGGGCGTGGACTACCAGGGTATCTAATCCTGTTTGCTCCCCACGCTTTCGTGCATGAGCGTCAGTATTGGCCCAGGGGGCTGCCTTCGCCATCGGTATTCCTCCACATCTCTACGCATTTCACTGCTACACGTGGAATTCTACCCCCCTCTGCCATACTCTAGCCTGCCAGTCACCAATGCAGTTCCCAGGTTGAGCCCGGGGATTTCACATCGGTCTTAGCAAACCGCCTGCGCACGCTTTACGCCCAGTAATTCCGATTAACGCTCGCACCCTACGTATTACCGCGGCTGCTGGCACGTAGTTAGCCGGTGCTTATTCTTCCGGTACCGTCATCCCCGAAGGATATTAGCCCTCAGGATTTCTTTCCGGACAAAAGTGCTTTACAACCCGAAGGCCTTCTTCACACACGCGGCATTGCTGGATCAGGCTTTCGCCCATTGTCCAAAATTCCCCACTGCTGCCTCCCGTAGGAGTCTGGGCCGTGTCTCAGTCCCAGTGTGGCTGGTCGTCCTCTCAGACCAGCTACTGATCGTCGCCTTGGTAGGCCTTTACCCCACCAACTAGCTAATCAGCCATCGGCCAACCCTATAGCGCGAGGCCCGAAGGTCCCCCGCTTTCATCCGTAGATCGTATGCGGTATTAATCCGGCTTTCGCCGGGCTATCCCCCACTACAGGACATGTTCCGATGTATTACTCACCCGTTCGCCACTCGCCACCAGGTGCAAGCACCCGTGCTGCCGTTCGACTTGCATGTGTAAGGCATGCCGCCAGCGTTCAATCTGAGCCAGGATCAAACTCTTCAGTTTAAACCTGTTACTGTTTTCGGTTCGGTTAAGAACCGGTCGCTCACTCAAAGCTGACAGGAATATGAATTGCTTCATAAACCTGACTTACTTTAGTGTGAGACTCTTGATACTTTTGCTATCTGATCCGAGGATCAGCTCGCTTCGATCAAGCGCCCACACTTATCGGCTGTTAATTTTTAAAGAGCGTTTCTGCGAGAAATTCGGCGTTGGCCTTGTTTCCCAGCAGCGCTGCGTTTTCAGCAGCAGAGAAGCGAGATTATGAACCGTGTTTCGCAGTTCGTCAACAACTTTTTTACTACTTCGTTGCGACTGCGGGGTTCTTCTTCTCAGCCAGCCGCGCGTCCCATCCTGCGACACACCACCAGCTTCGCTTCCCTCTTCCGCGCTGCGTTTCCGTTAGCGCGAAAGAGGCGTGATTCTAGGCAGCCCACGCGAGATGCGCAAGGGGTTTCGTGAAATAAATTCGAACAGCCTCGCTCTCGCCCGCCGCCGCCGCAAGACGATCAATGAGCGCCCGCACGGACACCGCGGCGCACTGCGCGATGTCACAGCGATGAAACCATTCTCGACCGTATTCCGTACCGGCCGATCAAGACTGAAACATTTCTGGCCACCGCGCGTTCATTACGTGAAATTACTCCAGGAAAATTAGGCGTTTGCGGCGCATGGCACGGTGTTCGCTTGAATTGTCCGAGACACGGCTGCGCGCGCCCCCATCATGGCGATCGCATGCGGAGCCGGTCCACCGCGCGTTCCCGCCCCGTTCCTGCAAGCCGGGCCGCCAACGCCATCCGTTCGATCCACTCCGTCACGTGCCACATGACGCCACGCCGCGTCGGGAGGACACCATGCACACTTCTGGACCCAAACGGTCGTCACGCTGGCCACGCGTGATGCTCTGCAGCCTGTTCCCCGCGCTGATCGCCGCCACCGCGATCGCGCCGCCGAGCGCACTCGCGGACAGCAAGTTCGCGCCGCAAGGCCGCGGCCCGGCGCCGTCCGGCAAGGAAGGCTGGGGCAAGCCCCAATATCCGCCATCGGGCCCGCACCCGGGCGACACCGTCAACAAGTCGACAGTGAAGCATCGCTCAACCAACCAATAACGACAGACACCACACCTTTTTCGGATTGTCGGGGGACTCGTCCGAATCATCGGACACGATGCGTGAGGTTTGACATGAGCGCTTTGCGAACCCTATTCCGCCCGTTCAGGCTGGTGGCGCGCTGGATCGTCGCGGCAGGACTCCTGGCCGTGGCCGGCGTCAGCCATGCGGTACCCAGCGATGCCCAGATCGACCTGAAGATCCTGATCATCGCGAGCCAGCAGGCCGGCAGTTCGCCCGAGCTGGCAGCCGCCCAATCGATCCTCGATCGCGTGGGCATCCCGTATGCGATCTATACGTACGACACGAACAACCCGACACTGCCGCCGCTCGAAACCGCCGACCATGCGCTGTACCAGGGGATCATCCTGCCGGTCAGCGACTACCGCTACATGAACCCGTTCGCCGGCGGCGCGCTCGCGCAGACGCTCGCGCGCTACCAGTTCAAGTACAACGTGCGGCTCGCGAGCTTCTATACGTGGCCGAGCGACAGCGGCTGCCTGCAGTACGTGAACTACCAGGACACGACCGCGACGCCGCTGTCGTCGCAGCTGACGCCGTCGGGGCAAGCGCTGTTCCCCTATATGAACGCCGGCACGAGCACGGCCAATCCGCTGACCGTGCAGAACGCATGGACCTACTTCGCGTCGCCGGCCAGCCCGCTGCCGACCGGCACGACGGTCACGCCGATCGTGCAGGCCACCGGCCCGGGCAGCACGACGTATTCGATCGGCGCCACCTGCCTGTTCGCGAACACGACGCCGCTCACGGGCGACAGCACGTCGCGCGAGACGATGGCGCTGATGTTCGACAACAGCCAGTACCTGACGCACTCGATCACGCTGTCCTACGGGATCGCGAACTGGCTCACGCGCGGCCTGTTCCTCGGCAGCCGGCACGTCTCCATCGATCCGCAGGTGGATGACAACGGCATCCCCGACGAAATCTTCCCGTACGCGCAATCCGATTCGACCGGCCTGTGGTACGACGTGCGGACCGGCGCCGTGACCAGCACGAGCCCTCCCGGCATGTGCCCGCTCGGCAGCCCGGTCGGCTCGACGAACCCGGCGACGGGCCTGACCGCGTGCGAATACCGCACCACCGGCGCGGACTTCACCAACGTCGTGACCTGGCAATCGCTCGTGAACCTGACGACGCCGAGCGCGTCCGCGGTCAAGCTCACGCTCGCGTTCAACGGCGCGGGCTACAGCAAGGCGTACGGCGGCCTGGGCGACTACCCGCCGAGCGGCATCGATTCGCTGTCGCTGCAAACCGCGCTGCTGCAGGGCAATTTCAAGTGGATCAGCCATACCTACGATCACGAGCTGCTCGACCCGCCCTACACCACGACCGCCACGCAGGTCACGACCGAGATGCAGAAGAACCGGATCGTCGCGAACAAGTTCAAATTCACGACCTTCAACATCAGCACGCTGGTGACGCCGGAAATCTCGGGCCTGTACAACGCGACGACGCTCGGCGCACTCGCGTCGTTCGGCACGCGCGTGCTGGTGTCCGACAGCTCGAAGCCGACGCCCCCCGTCGGCACGGCCGGCTGCCCGGTGAACAATAGCGGGGTGGCCTGGGCGCTGCCGGCGTTCAACGCGGGCAAGTACAACTGCGTGAACCAGACGATCTTCGAAGTGCCGCGCTATGCGACCGCGCTGTTCTACAACGTGTCGCAACCGTCGGAATGGGTCGCCGAATACAACTACTTCTATGGCGCGAACGGGATCGACCCGACCCGCTGGGGCTATGACCTGACCTACGCGCAAGTGCTCGACAAGGTGTCCGACCAGCTCGTCGTCTACCTGATCACGTACGACAACCGGCCGATGATGTTCCACCAGTCGAACCTGCGCGCGTACAGCGGCACGAGCACGCTGCTCGGCGACCTGATGAACGCGACGTTCACGAAGTACAACAAGTACTACAAGAACCTGCCGATCCAGAGCCCGTACCTGTCGACGATCGGCACGCTCGCGAACCAGCGGATGGTCTACAACGGGTCGAACGTGGCGGCCACGCTCACGCCCGGCAAGTCGATCGTCGTCAGCGCGTCGCGCTCCGACGGGCAATCGGTGGTCGTGCCGGTGACGGGCGTCACGTTCGGCACGTCGACCGAGGTGTACGGCGGCCAGAAGATTTCCAACCTGACGCTGCTGCCGGCAACCGCCTATACGACGCAGATCACGCCGGCGCCCGCGTGGCAGTAGCCGCGCGATCGGCGCATCGCAGCGCAACACGGACGCCCGCCGCAAGGCGGGCGTTTCGCTGACTGTATCTTTTCCCCCGCGAAATCGAGGTCGATAATGTCGGTATTCCCGCTCCGATTGGAGAGCTGCCATGACCGACCACGCCTCGTCGCCCGGCGATCCCGACCTCGCGCTCGGCATCCCGCTGGCCGATCTTCCCGATGGCGGCATGGTGGCGGGCCATGTCGGCGATGCCCCGGTGCTGCTGGTGCGCCGGGCAGGCACGTGCCTTGCGGTCGGCGCGACCTGCTCGCATTACGGTGCGCCGCTCGCGGACGGGCTCGTGGTCGGCGACACGATCCGCTGCCCGTGGCATCACGCGTGCTTCAACCTGCGTACCGGCGAGGCGCTCCGCGCGCCGGCGCTGTCCGATCTGACGTGCTGGCGCGTCGAGCAGCACGACGGCAAGGTCTTCGTGCGCGACGCGCTGCCTGCCGCCGCGCCGCCGGTGTCGCCGGCCGCCTCGCACCCCGCATCGGTGGTGATCGTCGGCGGCGGCGCGGCCGGCAACGCCGCGGCACAGACGTTGCGACAGCAAGGATATCGCGGCCCCGTCACGCTGCTGAGCGCCGATCCTGCATTACCGTACGACCGGCCGAACCTGTCGAAGGACTATCTCGCCGGCACCGCGCCGGCCGACTGGCTCCCGCTGCATGCGCCGGCGTTCTATGCAGAACAGCAGATCGACGTGCGCTGCGGCGCGCGTGCGATCAAGCTCGACCCCGCACAAAAGATCGTCACGCTTGCCGATGGCAGCCCGCTCGCGTACGACGCGCTGCTGCTCGCCACCGGCGCTGATCCGATCCGGCTCACAACCCCCGGCGCGACGCTGCCGCACGTGGCCGTGCTGCGCACGCTCGCCGACTGCGACGCGCTGATCGCGCGCGTCGGCAGCGCACGCCGGTGCGTCGTGGTGGGTGCCAGCTTCATCGGGCTCGAAGTCGCGGCCGCGCTGCGCACGCGCGGCGTGGAAGTCCAGGTGGTCGCGCCCGAAGCGCGCCCGATGGAGCGCGTGCTCGGCGCCGCGCTCGGCGACATGGTCAAGGCGCTGCATGAAGCGCACGGCGTGACGTTCCATCTCGGCGCGACCGTCGCGGCGATCGAGGCGGATCGCGTGACGCTGTCGACGGGCGCCGACCTGGCCGCCGATCTGGTCGTGACCGGCATCGGCGTGCGCCCCGACATCGCGCTCGCGCAGGACGCCGGCCTCGCGATGGATCGCGGCGTGACGGTCGACGCTCATCTGCAAACGAGCGTGCCGGGCATCTACGCGGCTGGCGACATCGCGCGATGGCCGGACCCGAGAACCGGTGAGCGCATCCGCGTCGAGCACTGGGTCGTCGCCGAGCGCCAGGGCGCGACGGCCGCGCGAAATATCCTCGGCCAGCGCGAGGCCTTTGCGGCGGTCCCGTTCTTCTGGAGCCAGCACTACGACGTGGCGATCAACTACGTCGGGCACGCGGAGCACTGGGATCGCATCGACGTCGACGGCGACCCGGCCGCGCACGATTGCACCGTCACGTATTGGCGCGACGGCAAGCCGCTCGCGGTCGCGACGGTCGGGCGCGACCTCGCGAGCCTTCATGCGGAAGCGGCGTTCGAACAGCAGGCGCCGGCGTGACGCGCGCGCATTTGCCGAAAGCAGGAGGATCTGCAAGATGACGACGAGGTTCAAACCGGGCGACCGGGTCACGTGGAATTCCGAGGCCGGTCACGTGACAGGCACGATCATCGCGATGCACACGGCGGATTTCGATTACAAGGGCCATCGGCACCACGCGTCGCCGGACGATCCCCAGTACGAGATCAAGAGCGACCGGACGGACCACATCGCCGCGCATCGCGGCCGCGTGCTCGCGCGCGTTTCCGGCAAGGACGACGCGTGAAGCTGCCGTTCTTTACCATCGGTCATTCCGACCGCACGCTCGACGACTTCATCGGCATGCTGACCGACGCCGACGTCGCGCTGCTCGCGGATGTCCGGAAGATGCCGCGCTCGCGCACCAATCCGCAATACAACGAAACGACGCTGCCGGTCGCGCTGGCCGCATTCGACATCGCGTACGAGCACGTCGCCGCGCTCGGCGGCCTGCGCAGCAAGACGCGCGGCGTGTCCGACGACGTCAACGGCTTCTGGACGAACGACAGCTTCCATCGCTATGCCGATTACGCGCTGTCCGCCGAATTTCGCGCGGGCCTCGACCACCTGATCGAGCGAGGCCACCGGCAGCGCTGTGCGCTCATGTGCGCGGAAGCCGTGTGGTGGCGCTGTCACCGGCGCATCGTCGCCGACTACCTGATCGCGCGCGGCGAGACGGTCTTCCACATCATGGGCCCGAACCGCCTCGAGCCCGCACGCCTGACGCCGGGCGCGGTCGTTCAGCCCGATGGAACGATCGTGTACCCGCGCACGGCCGGCGACACCGACGAGCCGGGCCCGGCCGAACGCCCCCGCGATTGAATCCCGGGCGCGCCGACGATACGGACGGCCGGCGCCGAGCCTTCCGGCGCCCGCGATCCTGCATTACCATCTGGCGTCCGCCCCCGGCACGCCGGCCCCGCCAACCTCCCGCTCCCGCACCGATGCTCACGCTCGTCATCCTCGCCGGCCTCTGGGCCGGCCTGCAGAACTCCCTCGCCGGCGGCGGCTCGTTCGTCACGCTGCCCGCGCTGATCGTGTCGGGCATGTCGCCGCTCGCCGCGAACATCACGTCGACGGTCGCGCTGTTCCCCGCGCAGGTCACGACCGGCTGGGCCAGCCGTCAGATGGTGCGCGGCGCGGGCAAGCTGCCGTTCCGCGCGCTGTTCGCGATCAGCATCGTCGGCGGCGCGCTCGGCGGCTTGCTGCTGCTGAAAACCCCGTCATCGATCTTCTCGCGGCTCGTGCCGTGGCTCGTGCTGTTCGCGACGGCCGTGTTCGCGTGGGGCAGCTTCTTCCGCAAGCCGAGCCAGGAAACGGTCCACCTCGGCCCGGTGACGACGGCGGTCGCGCAATTCGCGATCGCGATCTACGGCGGCTACTTCGGCGGGGGGATCGGCTTCCTGATGATGGCCGCGCTGACGATGGCGGGCCTGTCGCCGCGTCACGCGGCATCGACGAAGAACGCGCTCGCGGGCGTGATGAACGCATCGGCGGTCGTGCTGTTCCTGACCTCGCCGCTGCTGCACTGGCCCGCCGCGCTCGCGCTCGGCGGCGGCGCGATCGTCGGCGGCCTGCTCGGCTCGTGGGCGCTGCACCGGGTCAATGAGCGCGTCCTGCGGATCGGCATCGTGTGCATCGGCGTCGCGCTGACGATCGGATTGTTCGTCAAGCCGTTCTGATCGACGCCGCGGCGACGGCGGGCGGACGGCCCGGCGAGGCCGCTTCAGTCACTTCCGGCCGAGGCACGCGCCGCGCGCCCGCTCAGCCGAACGGCCGCACGCCGATCAGCCAGCCGTGCAGGAACAGCGCGAACACGGCCCAGATCACGAGGCCGGCGATGACGGCGGCCGCGTCGCCGGACATCTTGCCGGCCGGGTAGCGCACGCCGTCCCGGCGATCGCGCGCACGCGACACCACGAAGCTCGCGAGCGACCAGACGAAGAACGCGCCGAACAGCACGACCGCATGCAGCGTGCCGTTCGCGAGCAGGTGCGCGATCGCCCACACCATCACGCCGGCCACCATCGGATGCCCGACGAGCGCCTTGATGCGGTTCGCCGGCACGTGCGACGCCGCGATCAGCACGAACGCGATCGCGGTCAGCATCCCGGTCAGGTGCCTTACGCCGGCCGGCGACACCCACAGCAGCGTCGCGCCGCCGCGCGCGAGGCCGTAGCCCCAGACGATCAGCACGAAACCGACGATCGATGCGATCGAATAGCGTGCCTTCCAGCCCTTCTCGCCGAGCCGGGCGATCTGCGCGGATCGCCAGCCATCCGCGACGAGGCGGATCGAATGCACACCGAGGAAGATCGCCAAACCGAGAATCAGCACGAGCATCGGTTGCTCCATCTGGAAGATGAGTGGGGAAGCGTGCCGCGTGGCGTTCTGCGCGCCGTCTGCGGGCACGACCGCGCCGATCATAAACGCCGTGCCGCCGGTTGTGAAGCGCGACCTCGGCAAAGCCGGGGCGCGGATGCGACATCGGGCACACCGGACAAACCGGCACGCGCGATGCACTGAAAAGGAAGGAAGATGAAGAACCGGCCGCGACGCCCGCGCAGCCTGCGCGGTTATGCCGCGTGCTTCGGCTTCTGCTTCGGCTTGCGCTTCGCCGGCCGAGGGCCGGCCAGCAATGCGGCGCGATACGCGCCGCGGCACCAGTCGAACAGCGCGCCCGCGTCCTCGAGCACGTCGGCCGGGGTTTCGTAGTATCCCTCGAGCGCGACCGTGCGCGTGCGCCCCGGATAGGAAAACGGCCCCATCCCCGCCGTGACGAACGCCGGGCGGTTGACGTCGTCGACCCGCAGGAACAGCGACCCGCGCGACATGAAGCCGAACATCACGCCGTCGATCCGCAGCGACGCGCCGCTGAAGAACCGCGCGACCTCGACCGTGCCGAGGCTCGCGAGCTGATACGCGATCTCCTCGCCGTGCGCCTTCTCCGACTGCCAGCTCATGCACGCTCCGTGCAGCGCTGCGTCCACGCGTCGAGTTCCGCGTCGGCGAAACCGACGGCCGCCGCGCTGTCGCGGATCTGCCGCCAGGTCGCCGGGTCGACCGGAATCCCGTGCGCGCCTCGCGCGGCGCGGACGATCGACGCATGCGCGTTCAGCTTGAGCTGCCCTTCCCGCCATGACGCCACGTAGTTCGGGATCATGCCGACCCCGTGCGAATCGTGGCCCGCGAGGTTCGCGCCCACCAGATGATCGGCGACGAGCCGCGCCTCGCGCTCGCTGCTGCCCGCCCGCGCCCAGATCGCGGCAACCCACGCGTGCAGCGGTTCTGCACGCACGCGCAGCGGTTCGGTGGCGGGCGGTTGCGGTTCGCTCATCGGCGGGGCTCCTCGTGGGTGGAGTCGGCGCTCGGGCGCGCAGGTCAGCGTGCGGAAGCGATCACGTCGGCGACGGCCGCCGTGAGCTTCCTGGCATACGGCACGTGCAGGAACTCGTTCGGGCCGTGCGCGTTCGACTTCGGCCCGAGCACGCCGCACACCATGAACTGCGCGGCCGGGAAGCCGGCCTGCAGCACGTTCATCAGCGGGATCGTACCGCCGAGGCCCATGTACGCGCAGTCCGCGCCGAAGTGGCGGCGCGACGCGGCGTCGAGCGACGACGCGAGCCACGGCGCGAGATCGGGCGCCGCCCAGCCGGTCGCCGCGCCCGCGTCGGGCTTGAACGTGACCTTCGCGTTGTACGGCGGATCGAGTTCGAGCAGTGCCTTCAGCTGCTGCACGGCCTGCGCGGCGTCGACGAGCGGCGGCAGGCGCAGCGACAGCTTGAACGCGGTGCGCGGGCGCAGCACGTTGCCCGCGTCGGCGAGCGGCGGCAGGCCGGCCGCGCCGGTCACCGACAGCGACGGCCGCCAGGTCGAGTTCAGCAGCGCCTCGCGCGGGTCGGTCGTGGTCGGCAGCACCGGCTTGCCGTCCGCGCCGCACGCCCACGGCAGCCCCTTCCACACCGCGTCGCCAAGGATCGCGGCGGTGGCGTCCGCTTCCTGCAGGCGGCTCGCGGGAATCTCGCAGTGGAACGCGCCCGGCAGCAGGTTGCCGTTCTTCGCGTCCTCGAGCCGTTCGAACAACTGGCGCATCACGCGGAAGCTCGACGGCGCGATGCCGCCGAACACGCCCGAGTGCACGCCCTCTTCGATCACCTCGACCTGCAGGTCGCCGGACACCAGCCCGCGCAGCGACGTCGTGAGCCACATCTGGTCGTAGTTGCCGGCGCCCGAATCGAGGCACACGACGAGCGACACCTGGCCGAGCCGGTCGCGCAGCACGTCGACGTACGGCAGCAGGTCGTAGCTGCCCGACTCCTCGCAGGTCTCGATCAGGCCGACGCAGCGCGGCCGCTCGACACCCTGCTCGTCGAGCGCGCCGAGCGCCGCGAGGCTCGCGTAGATCGCATAGCCGTCGTCCGCGCCGCCGCGGCCGTACAGCTTGCCGTTTTCGAACTTCGGGGTCC
Organism: Burkholderia sp. SRS-46; assembly: GCF_004343775.1. GTDB lineage: Bacteria > Pseudomonadota > Gammaproteobacteria > Burkholderiales > Burkholderiaceae > Burkholderia. Next base: position 338,280 of record NZ_PTXL01000009.1, read on the forward strand.
ACGGGCCGAGATCCGCGCGCCAGCCGTCGAATTCGGGCTGCTTGTCGAGGTGGCCGTACAGCAGGATCGTGTCGGTGCTGCCCGAACGCGTCGCGGGCGTCTCGAAGAAGATCACCGGCGTGCGGCCGGGCAGGCGCACGATCTCGAGCTTCAGGCCCTTGACTGGCTGGCGCTCGGCCCATTGCGCGGCATCGGTGACGACCCGCTCGAGATAGCCGCGCTTCGCCCAGTCGGGGTCGAACGCCGGGCTTTTCGCGGGGATCGCGATGTAGTCGGTCAGGGCATGGAGGATTTCATCGTTCCACTTGCGCTCGACGAAGGTAACGAGCTTTTGATGGTCGAGGACGGGGGTAGTGTCGACGGTAGTCATGGTGGGGCGCCTGGATCGGGCTGACGAAAACCAAGATGATACGCCGACGCCCGCCGGCCTCCCCCTTTTCGGCCGGCGCTCAGCGCGCCGCCGGGAACGCCGCGCCAAGTCCCGCCGCGCACGCGAGCGCGTCGTCCCACAGGCGGCGCGTCAGCACGCCGGCATCTTCGTCGCGCGCGAGCGCCGCGGCTTCGCCCGACCACAGCAGCGAGAAATCGTCGCGGCCCTGCCGCTCGAACGCGCCGCGCAGCGGATCGACCGCCGCCGTCGCGAGCGGAAACGCGGGCGCGAGCGCGCTCATCGGCCCCTGCTCGCGCATGAAGCGCGTCATCAGGCCGCGCGCGGGGCGGCCGGTATACAGATTGGTCACGCGCGTGCCGTCATCGCGCGCCGCGCGCACCGCCGCCTGATGCTGCGCGGAACGGCCGGCCTGCGGCGTCAGCAGGTAGCCGGTGCCGATCTGCACAGCCCGCGCGCCGAGCGCGAACGCGGCCGCGATGCCCCGGCCGTCGGCGATCGCGCCCGCCGCGATCACCGGCGCGCGCACCGCGTCGACGATCTGCGGCAACAGCGCGAACAGGCCCGGCTGCGCATGGATGTCGTCGGTCAGGAACATGCCGCGATGGCCGCCCGCCTCCGCGCCTTGCGCGACGATCGCGTCGACGCCGCGCGCATCGAGCCAGCGCGCTTCCTCGACCGTCGTCGCGGACGACACGACCCGCGCCCCCGCGCGCCGCACCCGCTCGAGCAGCGCATCGTCCGGCAACCCGAAATGGAAGCTCACGACGGCCGGCCGCAGATCCTCGACCACCGCGCACATCGCATCGTCGAACGGCGCGCGGCCGGGGCCGCCCCGCACGCCCGCCGGATCGAGCCCGGCCTCCGCGTAGTAGCCGGTGAGCGCCGCGTGCCAGCGTGCTTCCACCGCATCGTCGGGTGCGGGCGGCGTGTGACAGAAGAAATTGACGTTGAACGGCGCAGGCGTGCGGGCGCGGATCGCCTCGATCTCGTCGCGCAACTGCTGCGCGCCGAGCGCCGCGCAAGCGAGCGAACCGAGGCCGCCCGCTTCGCACACGGCGATCGCAAGCGGGCTGAACGAACCGACCATTGGCGCCTGAATCAACGGCAGGCGGGAAGGCAACATCGTCATGGGGATCACCGTGCGGAGCATCGAGAAACTCGGACGCCCATCGCGCCCGATCGGATCACGATATTAAACGACCCGCGCATTTTCCGATTAAGGCCTCGCGCGCCGCGGAAAGCCGATTCAACCGGACAGATAGAACATCACGCAAATGCTTCACGCGCGATTAATCGGCGCGACACACTTCGAACGCACACGGCCTTGTGCAGCAACGCACACGCGCGAACACGCGCCCGAGCCCGCCGAAGCCGCCCCGCCCGATCGATTCACGTCTTTCAATGATCATCGTCAAAATTTAAATAATTAAAAGAAAGCGCCCATTCAATGCAGGGACCATTACGAGATAACATCGGGGCGATTCAACAAGAAGGCGATCCACACAGGAATCGCCGACCGGCGCAGGGCCGCGCCACCTCAACCGTTTCACGTCCTTTCAAGGTGACTCGCATGTCCGATGCCAGTTCGTCCTCCTCAACATCTTCTTCCCCCGCCGCCACCGCCGCGGCGTCCGCGCCGAAAATCGGCGTCGTTCCCGCCACGCTGATGGTCGCCGGCAACATGATGGGCTCCGGCGTCTTCATGCTGCCCGCGAACCTCGCCGCGACCGGCGGCATCGCGATCTTCGGCTGGCTGATCACCGTCGTCGGCGCGGTGTCGCTCGCGCTCGTGTTCGCGAAGCTCGCGGCGATCGATCCCGTCGCGGGCGGCCCGTACGCGTATGCGCGCAAGTCGTTCGGCCCGTACATGGGCTACCAGACCAACCTGATCTACTGGCTCGCGAACGTGCTCGGCAACGTCGGCCTCGCGGTCGCGGGCCTCGGCTACCTCACGCATTTCTTCCCGGTTCTGAAGGATCCGCTCGTGTTCGCGCTCGCGCAGATCTTCGTGATCTGGCTGTTCACGTACGCGAACATCCTCGGGCCGAACGTCGTCGGCAAGGTGCAGTCGGTCACGACGATCTTCGCGCTGGTGCCGATCCTCGGCATGGCCGTGTTCGGCTGGTTCTGGTTCAGCAAGGACGTCTACTTCGCGGGCTGGAACGTGTCCGGCGCGAGCAGCTTCAGCGCGATCGGCGCGACGCTGAACTTCACGCTGTGGGCGTTCATCGGCGTCGAGAGCGCGTCGGTGTCGGCGGGCGTCGTCGAGAACCCGTCGCGCAACGTGCCGATCGCGACCGTCGGCGGCGTGGTGCTCGCGGCCGTCTGCTACGTGCTCAGCTCGACGGTGATCATGGGGATGATCCCGAACAAGGCGCTGCTCGCGTCGAGCGCGCCGTTCGCGGACGCCGCGCGCCTCGCGCTCGGCAACACCGCCGCGAACGCGGTCGCGCTGTGCGCGGCGCTCGGCTGCCTCGGCTCGCTCGCGGGCTGGACGCTGCTGGTCGGCCAGACCGCGAAGGCCGCGGCCGACGACGGCCTGTTCGCCGGCGTGTTCGCGCGCGTCAACTCGAAGAACGTGCCGTCGGCGGGCCTCGCGATCGTCGCGGTGATCATGTCGGTGCAGGTGCTCGCGACGATGTCGCCGAGCGCGAGCGAGCAGTTCGGCAAGATCGCGTCGATCGCGGTGATCATGACGCTGCTGCCGTACATCTACTCGTGCATCGCGATCAAGGTGCTCGGCTACGGCAAGATGCCGTCGCACCAGTTCACGTTCTACACGATCGTCGGGCTGATCGGCGCGGTCTACGCGCTGTGGGCGATGGTCGGCTCCGACGGCCAGCAGACGCGCTGGTCGCTGATCTTCGTCGTCGCGACGATCGTGTTCTACGAGCTGTCGATCAACCGCCAGCGCGAGATCGAGGAAACCCACGTGCATCCGGGCGGCCGCTCGCCGCGCTGGGTGCGCTACCTCGCGCTGTCCGTCACCATCGCCGCGCTCGCCGCGACCTTCTGGATCTCCGTGGGCCGCCACCAGGCCGACATCCTTCACGCCCGTTCGCCGATCGCCGCGGCGGGCGCTCAAGCAACCCAGCAAACGGGGGAATAACACATGACCGCTTCCTTGACCCAACCGGCATTCCGTCGCCTCGGCATGAAGGCGCTGCTGGTGCAGCACGACATCGACGAGCGCACCGCCACCGGACGCGCCGCGACCGCGCTCGCCGACGAGTTGCGCGAACGGCTCGTCGACGTCGTGATCGCGACGTCCGCCGACGATGCGCGCGCGGTCGTCAACGCCGACCCGGCGATCCAGTGCCTGCTGCTGAACTGGGAGCTCGGCGGCGACGCGACCCATGCGCAGGCGCAATCGGTGCTCGACGCGATGCGCGCACGCAATGCGACCGTGCCGGTGTTCCTGCTCGCGAGCCGCGCGAGCGCGGCCGCGGTGCCGGTCGAAGCGATGCGCAAGGCCGACGACTTCATCTGGATGCTCGAAGACACCACCGCGTTCATCGGCGGCCGCATCGTCGCGGCGATCGAGCGCTACCGCGAAACCGTGCTGCCGCCGATGTTCCGCGCGCTCGCGAAGTTCTCGCGCGTGTACGAGTATTCGTGGCACACGCCGGGCCACACGGGCGGCACCGCGTTCCTGAAATCGCCGGTCGGCCGCGCGTATTTCGAATTCTTCGGCGAGGCGCTGCTGCGCTCCGACCTGTCGATCTCGGTCGGCGAGCTCGGCTCGCTGCTCGACCACTCGGGCCCGATCGGCGAAAGCGAACGCTACGCGGCGCGCGTGTTCGGCGCGCATCGCTCGTATCACGTGACCAACGGCTCGTCGATGTCGAACCGCGTGATCCTGATGGCGAGCGTCACGCGCAACCAGGTCGCGCTGTGCGACCGCAACTGCCACAAGTCGGCCGAGCACGCGATGACGATGTCGGGCGCGATCCCGACCTACCTCGTGCCGTCGCGCAACCATTACGGGATCATCGGGCCGATCATGCCCGAGCGCCTGACCGCCGCCGCCGTGCGGCTGTCGATCGAGCACAATCCGCTCGTGAAGGGCCGCGACGGCATCGATCCGACGCCGGTACACGCGCTGATCACGAACTCGACGTACGACGGCCTCTGCTACAACGTCGCGCGCCTCGAGGATCTGCTCGGCCAGAGCGTCGACCGCCTGCATTTCGACGAAGCGTGGTACGGCTACGCGCGCTTCAACCCGCTGTACCGCGACCGCCACGCGATGCACGGCGACCCCGCGCGGCACGACGCGAGCAAGCCGACCGTGTTCGCGACGCAATCGACGCACAAGCTGCTCGCCGCGCTGTCGCAGGCGTCGTTCATCCACATCCGCGACGGCCGCAACCCGATCGAGCATGCGCGCTTCAACGAGGCGTACATGATGCATGCGTCGACGTCGCCGCAGTACGCGATCATCGCGTCGAACGACGTGAGCGCCGCGATGATGGACGGCCCCGGCGGCGAAGCGCTGACCACCGATGCGATCCGCGAGGCGGTGGCGTTCCGGCAGATGCTCGGCCGCCTGCATGCGGAATGCGAGGAAAACGACGACTGGTTCTTCAACGGCTGGCAGCCCGATACGGTGGTCGACCGCAAGACAGGCCGGCGCATGCGCTTCCATGAGGCGGACGAGGCGCTGCTGGTTACCGATCCGTCGTGCTGGGTGCTGCATCCGGGCGACGTGTGGCACGGCTTCGGCGACATCGAGGACGACTACTGCATGCTCGACCCGATCAAAGTGTCGATCGTCACGCCGGGCGTCGCGCCGAACGGCGGGCTGATGCCGGTCGGCATCCCGGCGACGATCGTCACCGCGTATCTCGACCGGCACGGCATCGTCGTCGAGAAGACCACCGACTTCACGATCCTGTTCCTGTTCTCGCTCGGCGTGACGAAGGGCAAGTGGGGCACGCTCGTCAACACGCTGCTCGACTTCAAGCGCGACTACGACGCGAACGCGCCGCTCGAGCAGGTGCTGCCCGATCTCGTCGCGCGTTACCCGGACCGCTATCGCAAGCTCGGCCTGCGCGACCTGTGCGACCTGATGTTCAACGCGATGAGCGACCTGAAGACCACCGAGATGATGTCGCGCGGCTTCTCGACGCTGCCGCAGCCGGACTACAGCCCGGCGGAAGCGTTCGAGCGCCTCGTGCACAACGAGATCGAGATGCTCGAACTGTCGGAGATGGAAGGCCGCACCGTCGCGACCGGCGTCGTGCCGTACCCGCCGGGCATTCCGCTGCTGATGCCCGGCGAGAACGCGGGGCCGTCGGACGGGCCGCTGCTCGGCTACCTGAAGGCGCTCGAGCAGTTCGACCTGAGGTTCCCCGGCTTCACGCACGATACGCATGGCGTGGAGGTGGAAGATGGGGTGTATCGGATCGCATGCATCAAGCGCAAGACGGGCGACGCCAACGTGCGGTGATCGCTTGCGCGCGGGGCCCCGCCTGCGGTGACGGGGTGCCGCGCGTCAGCCGGCCGATCGCCTCGGCCGGCTGCGTGGCCTTCCGTTCAGGATGTCGAAGCGCTTCTCCACGAATCGTGCGCGCCCGCTCGGCGCCTCCCGATCACCGCGCGCTTTCGCCCCGATCCATCCCGCGCCGGTAAGCGGCCGGACTCGTCGCCGCAACGCGCCGGAAGTGCCGGCGCAGCGATTCCTCCGATCCGAAGCCCGCGCACATCGCCACCTGTGCGAGCGGCAGCGCCGGATTCGCCTCGAGCAAGTCCTTCGCGACGTTCACGCGCTCGCGGATCAGCCACGCGACCGGCGACATCCCGGTTGCATCGGCGAACTGCCGCTGCAGCGTGCGGGGGCTCATCGCGGCATGCGCGGCCAGCGACGCGAGCGTATGCGGCTCGGCCGCATGCGCTCGCATCCAGTCGATCAGCCTGGCGAGCCGGTCGCTGCCGCCCGGCGCGACCGGGCGCGGCACGAACTGCGCCTGCCCGCCGTCGCGATGCGGCGGCAGCACGAGCCGCTGCGCGACCCGGTTGGCGATCGCGCCGCCGTGATCGCGGCGCACCAGATGCAGCAGCATGTCGAGCCCGGCCGCCGAGCCGGCCGACGTGACCACCTGCCCTTCGTCGACGTACAGCGCGTCCGGATTCACGCGCAACGCCGGATAGCGCGCCTGCAACCGCTCCGCGTAACGCCAGTGCGTCGTCACGGTCAGCCCGTCGAGCACGCCCGCCGCCGCGAGCACGAACACGCCCGAGCAGATCGTGCACAGCCGCGCGCCGCGCCGGTGCGCGGCGCGCAGCTTCTTCAGCAACGGTTCGGGCGGCAGCTCGTCCGGATCCCGCCAGCCGGGAATCACGATGGTATCGGCGCGATCGAGCATCGCGAGCCGGTACGGCGCGGCAACCGTGATGCCGCCCGCCGCGCGCACCGGGCCCGGCTCGCTCGCGCACACCGCGAAGCGATACCAGTCGACGCCCAGCTCCGGGCGCTCGAGCGCGAACAGTTCGACCACGCAGCCGAATTCGAAGGTGCAGAGGCGATCGTAGGCGAGCGCGACGACGAGATGGTTTTGCATGGCGTGATGTTACCGGAACTTGTCGATCGCGCCACTGCCGCGCCGCGTGCCGAACCGCGATACTGGCCCCATGTTCACCGTGTATCGCACGCCCCTACAGGAGATACCTCGCATGTCCTACGTGACCGACGTTCCCGCCGCCGACAGCCCCGCCGCCCTCGCGCATTTCGAAGCATCGCTGCGCTTCGAGACCGATTGCTGGGACGTGCACGACGCGCTCGCATCCGGCGCGCCCGATTTCGTGCTGCTCGACGTGCGCAGCCCCGGCCAGTTCGCCGCCGGCCACGTGCCCGGCGCGCGCAACCTGCCGCACCGCAAGATCATCGCGGGCAAGCTGGCCGGCTATCCGGCGGATACGCTGTTCGTCGTCTACTGCGCCGGGCCGCACTGCAACGGTGCCGCACGCGCCGCGATCCGCCTCGCGCGGCTCGGCCGGCCGGTCAAGCTGATGATCGGCGGCCTCACCGGCTGGCTCGACGAGGGTTTCGCGCTCGGCCACGAAGTCGATCCGACGGACAGCCTGGCCGCCTGATCGTCATTAAAAGCGCAACAATCAATTGTCTGCACGTCAACGGGAAAAGCGCGACAATCGGTCCCATTGCAGTCCGGATGGAGCAGCAACATGCAGACCGAAGTCCTGATTCAAGTCGCCGGCTCGGCCGCCGCGATCGCGCTCTACTTTCTGCCGGCGATCATCGCCGACCGGCGCCGCCGCCACGACAAGCTGACGATCGCGCTGTTCAACGCGCTGTTCGCGTGGACCGGGATCGGCTGGCTGATGACGCTCTACTGGGCCTGCCAGCCGAACCCGCACGCCGACGTCGTGCAGGACATCCTCGCGAAGCGCCGCGGCATCAGCATGCGCACCTTCTCGACCGGCCTCGTCGAACGCGTGCAGCGCCGCGTCGCCGCCCAGGAAGAGTGGGCGCACAAGCAGGGCTGCCGCTGAGCCTCCGTTTCCCTTCCTTTAGCGCGCCGCCTCGAACGTCGGTATCCTGACGTTGGTCGAGGCCCGGTAGCGCCAGCGCAATGCGTCGCGCGGCGGCAAGCCGCCGGCGCGCAACAGCGCCCCCGCCGCCCCCACCGTCACCGCCCGCGCGATCCGCTCGCCGGGGCAGCCGTGCGGGCCCGCGCCGAAGCCGAATGCCGGCCCCGGCGGCCGGCCCGGCACGAAACGGTGCGGGTCGCGGTGCACCGCCGGATCGCGGTTCGCCGCCGCGAGCACGACCAGAATCGCATCGCCCGCGTCGACCGTCACGCCGGCCAGCGTCGTGCGCGCCGCGACGAAGCGCCGGGTGCTCTGCACCGGCGCGTCGAAGCGCGCGACTTCCGCGACGAACGCGTCGAGCGCCGTGTCATCGTCCGCGGGGAAATAGCCGCCGTCGGGATGGCGGCCGGGCTCGAGCCACGCGACCAGCGTATTGCCGAGCCACGCCGCCGTCGCCTCGCAGGTCTGCGACAGCAGCCCGACCAGGTTCGCGATCAGCGCGCCGCTCGCGTGCCAGCCGACGTCCCGCGCCGCGCGCTGCACCGCCGCGACGAGGCTGCTGTCATCCGCGCGCGTCGCGGCGACGAGCGTCGTCATCCGCTCGAGCAGGTGCGCCGCCGCGTCGCTCGCGCGGCCCAGTTGCACCTGAGTCGACAATGGCGACAGCGCCGCGACGAAGTCGGTCACCCACGCGGCAACGCCGTCGAGCCGCGCGTCGTCGAAGCCAAGCAGGTCGGCAACCGCGCAGACCGGCACCGTCATGCACCACGCGTCCAGCGCGTCGGGCGCGGCGTTCGCCGGCCGGCGCTGCGCGGCAAGCGCGAACGCGCGGCGGCGCAGCGCATCGGTGTCGACCGACGCAAGCGCAGCCTGCATCGCGCGCTTCGGCGCGTCGTGCCGCAGCGCGCCGTCGTTCATCCGGATCAGTTGCGCGAACAGCTCGCCCGCCGTGGTGCCGCGCAGCGCCGGCGGTACCGGGGCGTCGAGCGGCCGGACGCGGCACGCGGGGTGGCCGAGCACGGCGCTCACGCTGTCGGCGCGGCTCGCGACCCACAGGCCGAGCGCGGCATCGAACGCGAGCGGCGGCCCGTCGACGAGCGTCGCATAGTAGGGATAGGGATCGCGGTGCGTCACCGCGGCAATCGGATCGGTCGGGTTCATGCCTGCAGTATCGGCCCTGCCGTGCGCGCGATGTTTCCGACCCGCGTGAAACGTCGATGCGGCCGGCAGCCCCCCTGCCCGCCCGCCGCGCGAACCGCTAGGCGGCGGACCGGCAGCGATGGGCCTGCATCCGCACGCGCACCCGCCCGGCCGAAATCGCGCGCGGCTCCGCGACGACCGTTTCGTGATGGAACATTTCCTGCCGGAAGTGCCCGCTGTCGTCGAACCACTGGCAAATCAGCCAGTCGGCCTCGTCGAAGACGACCGGCCCGGCATAAATGACCGTCATGCGCGGTCCACCGGTTTTCAGCGTCACGACATCGCCGACGCGAAACCGGGTGCGGAGAATATCTCGGATCGTCATGGCTCTCTCATTACTTTTATATTGATTTTCCCGGCATCGTCGCAGCCGGCATTTTTCAGCTGCCGTGAAGATTATCAATCAGCAAAAAAACCGGCAACTCCCATGCGAGCCAAATTGCAAAAAAAATCCCGGAAATGCCCGCCCTGCGGGCGATTTCCGGATTCTTTCCGTCAAATTGATGCGACACACTTAAAAGAACCTGATCGAAAATACAGGGTACCCGGAATTTTCCGGGCGTCCGCTCCAGCGACGGTTATTTAATCGAAAGCTTCCCCGCTTGATTAACGTCAATCAAAGTTTCAGCTGGGAACGATCCCATATTATTTTTGGCGTCAATTTTCGAACGAGCGCAGTGAATTATTCTCCGCGGCGAACCAATGATCGAGCCGGGTGCCCGGCACGGCCGCTTTCGCGAACGTGAACGTGCCGTCCTGCACCATTTCCGTGACCCCGCGCAAGAACGCGCCCATCGCGGCCCGCGCGAGCGCGCTGCCGACGCTCACGCGCTTCACGCCGAGCGCCGCGAGCGCGTCGAGGCTGAGCAGCGGGCCCTGCAGCCCCATCACGACGTTCACCGGCGCGTCCACCGCGCGCGTGAGCGCGGCGATCTCGCCGGGATCGGTCACGCCCGGCGCGTACAGCACGTCGGCGCCGGCGTCGCGATACGCGACGAGACGCGCGATCGTGTCGGCCAGGTCGCGCCGGCCGTACAGGTAGTTCTCGCAGCGCGCGGTCAGCGTGAACGGAAACGGCAGCGCACGCGCCGCGTCGACGGCTGCCGCAATGCGCGCCACCGCGGCGTCGTGCGGATAGATCGGCGCGTCGGAGCGGCCGGTCGCATCCTCGATCGAGCCGCCGACCGCGCCGGCGCCGGCCGCGAGTTGGATCGTCTCGGCCACCGTTTGCGGGTCGTCGCCGAAGCCGTTCTCGAGATCGGCACTCACCGGCAGGCCGCCGGCCGCGACGATCTCGGCGATGTGCGCGAGCATTGCATCGCGGCCGATCGCGTTGTCGGGCAGGCCGCGCGAATGCGCGAAACCGGCGCCCGTCGTCGCGAGCGCGCGAAAGCCGGCCATCGCGAGCAGGCGCGCGGTGCCGGCGTCCCACGGATTGGGCAGGATGAACGCGCCGGGCTGCGCATGCAGCGCGCGCAATGCGTGCGCGTGGCGGATCCGAAGGTCGGAATGGATCATCGCGGGCTCCGTTGGAACGTGGAAAGCCCCAGCGTACGCGCACGGCTTGCAACGACGCTTCGCTGCGCGCTGAAATGTCGACGCACCGCGCGGCGGCGCGCGCGGCGATCCGTCAGACCACGTACGCGCCCTTCGCGTGCAATTCGGCTTCCGCGTGTTCGAGCGCGGCGATCGCGTCGCTGCCCTCGAGCGCGAGCAGCTGCGCGACCAGCGCCTCGGCCAGTGCATGCGCGGCGACCAGCGACGGGAAGAACGACGGACTGTCGTGCGTGAAGATCAGCTGCGCGTCCGCATGCAGCGCGATCGGCGACACCGCGCTGTCGGTGATCGCGACGATCCGGCTGCCCTGCGCCTTCGCGGCCTGCGCGACGCGCGTCGCTTCCGCCGAATACGGCGCGAAGCTGACGATCACGGTGGCGCTGTGCTTCGCGATCGTGCGCAGCTCCATCTCGAGCGAGCCGGCGACGCCGGTGAGCAGCGACACGGTCGGCCGAAACAGCCGGTAGCCGTACACCAGCCCGAACGCAACCGGATAGCACGAGCGGAAGCCGGCGACGTGCACGTGCGCCGCCTTGCGGATCAGCTTCGCGGCCTCGGCGAGTGCCTGCGCGTTCTGCGCGGCGGTTGCGGCGAGATTGTGCTGCTGGGCGGCGAGCAGGTCGTGCGCGAGCGATGCCTTCGCATCGGGCCGCACCAGCGAGCGCGCCCGCTGCGTGAGCGGCTCGGGGCGCGTGCGCACGCGCGCGACGCACAGGTCGCGCAACTCGTTCCAGCCGGGAAAACCGAATTGCTGCGCAAGCCGCACGAGCGACGCGGGCTGCACCTGCGCGCGCTGCGCGACCTTGCGCATCGACGACACGGCGACTTCGTCGGGATGATCGAGCAGAAAAGCCGCGCCCGCCTGGAATTGCGGGCTCAGCTCGGAAAATTGCGCCCGGATCCGGGACGCGAGTTCATCGAAATTGGCGGCCATCTTGGTGAATGCGGAAACCGGTCGCCCATGGTATCACCGGCCCCGCGCGCACCGGTCAGCGCAGCACGTCGATCCGGTCGGCGTCGACCTTCACGCGGCCCGACCATTTGCGCTCGAACTCGCCGGTCAGCTTCACCTCGTTGCGTTCGCCGACCGGCTGGCCGCCCGCCCACAGCTTGTCGTCGATCTCGACGCGGATCGTGCCGGTCGCGTCGGCGAACTCGTAATCCTCGCCGCCGACGTGCTTGACGATGCGCCCTTGCAGCTGCACGTGCTGATCGTCCTTGCCGTTGGCGAGCAGGTCCTTCACGGTGGTCGCCGTCACCGCGGACGGCCCCGTGTATTGCGCATGGGCGGCGGCCGGCAGCACGGCGAGCGCGATCGTCAGGAGAGTGGCCAGTTGCTTCATGATGTCGTTCCTCTTGTTGGCATGACGCGCGTTCCCGATGAACGCGACGCCCGCAGATTACGGAACGTAAGATTAAGCAAAGCTGAAGATCGCGGCGACGTGACGCAGCGCCGCATTGGACGAGTACGAAACACCCCGATCGCACGCGCCCGGTCGCCGTCGGCGCCGCTCAGGCGACGCTGGCCACGTCGGCGCCCTGCGCGATGCTCGACGCAATCAGCTGCTGATAGGTGTCCTGCTGGCCCGCCGGCAGCACGTAGCTCAGCGTCTCACGGCGCAGCGCCTCGCCGAACAGGCGCTCGACCACCCAGCCGACCAGGTACAGCGCGGCAAGGCAGCCGCCGGCCGTCGCGACGTTGCCGACGCTCATGAACGGCCGGTCGTCCGGCGTCACGCCGGCGTCGCTCAGCGCACGTCGCGCGTCGGGATGGGTAGTGGCCCGGCGCCCCGGCAGCAGGCCCAGCCGGTCGAGGATGAACGAACCGGCGCAGATCGAGCCGATCAGCTGCCGTTCCGGCTGCAGCCGGAAGGCCCCGGTGAAGGCCGGATCGGCCAACGCGGCCGGCACGCCCTCCCGCCCGCTCGAAAACAGCACGACGTCGGCGTGGTTCGCGGCGTCGAGCCCGCCGTGGGTGTCGACGGCGAGCCCGTGGGCCGAACGCAGCGTCGGCTGCAGGCCGAGGATCCGGACGTCCCAGTCGCGGCGATTGCGGCCCAGGATGTCCCACATCAGGAACAGGTCGAGGTCGGTGAATTGGTCGAAAGCAACAAGGGCGATTCGTTTCATCGGCAGCTCCGTTGGTCGACGGTGGCCCGTCGCGCATCACAAAAAAGGAAGCCGCAGTCTAGCGACGCAGGCGATAACATACACAGCCTGTACGTTTTGCTGGATACACCGCATGTTGACGCGAGACCACTGGATTGCCGCCGGCTTCGACGCCCTCGATCACGAAGGCTATCCGGGCGTGTCCATCGAGCGGCTGGCGCGGCGCCTGAACGTGACGCGCGGTTCGTTCTACCACCACTTCCGCAGCCGCGACGCGTTCGTGCACGCGCTGCTCGCGCAGTGGGAAACCGACTACACGGCGCGCATGCTCGCGCACGCGGCGCAGGGCCACGGCCTCGAAGACATCCTCGCGCGCTACCTCGCGATCGCCGCGGAAAAACAGCCCGGCCGGGAAATCGCGATTCGCGCGTGGGCGCGCCGCGATCCGCTCGCCGCCGAATACCAGGACCGCGTCGACCGCACGCGGCTGGCGTTCGCGATCGACACGTGCCGCGCGCGCCTCGCGGATCCGGGCCATGCCGAACTCGTCGGCCGCGTCGCGCACCTATGCCTGATCGGCGGCCAGCAATCCGGCGAACGGCACGACGCCGCGTCGTTTGCGCAGTTCGTCCGCACCGCGCTGACGCAGCTGCGCGATATGCCGCAGCCGAACCGCGCGTGAACGCGTCGCACCGGCGCGCCTTAAGCCTCCGCTAAGACGGCCGCGCCTATCATCACGCCAACCGGCGCCCTGTCGCGCCGCCACGGAGAAACACGAAAGCCATGCGCGTACTGCTCGTCGAGGACGATCCGCTGATCGGCAGCGGACTCGAACAGGGTCTGAAACAGGAAGGCTTCGCGGTCGACTGGGTGAAGGACGGCGACGCCGCGTCGCTCGCGCTGCGCACGACCGGCTACGGCCTGCTGCTGCTCGATCTCGGGCTACCGAACCGCGACGGCCTGTCGGTGCTCGCCGCGCTGCGCCGCCGCGACGAGAACCTGCCGGCGATCGTCATCACCGCGCGCGACGGGCTGTCCGACCGCATCGCCGGCCTCGACAGCGGCGCCGACGACTATCTCGTGAAGCCGTTCGCGCTCGAGGAGCTGCTCGCGCGCATCCGCGCGGTGAACCGCCGGCACGCGGGGCGCGCGCAGACCACGCTCGCGATCGGGCCGCTGCGGCTCGATCCGGTCAAGCACCAGGTCTGGCTCGGCGACGACGAAGTGGCGCTGTCGCCGAAGGAATTCGTGCTGCTGCACGAGCTGATGCGCGAGCCGGGCACGGTGATCTCCCGCGAGCAGTTCGAGGAGCGCCTGTACAGCTGGGGCGAGGAAATCGAAAGCAACGCGGTGCAGGTGCACATCCACAACCTGCGCAAGAAGCTCGGCCACGACACGATCCGCACGGTGCGCGGCGTCGGCTACCGGATCGGTGACGTCGCATGACGGGCGTGCGGCAGGCGATCGCGCGGTGGCGCAGCGCATCGCTGCGGCGGCGGCTGCTGTTCTGGCTGCTGCCGGCCGCCTGCACGATCGGCCTGCTCGCCAGCGCGGGCACCTACTGGGCCGCGCTGCGCGAGCTCGACGATCTGCTCAACGACCAGATGCGCAGCATGTCGAAGCAGATCGTCGTCGGCCCGAACGGCGAGCTGTCGTTCAGCCGGCGCGATGACGGCGAGCACCATTTCGAGTCCGACGATCCCGATGCGGTGCTGCTGCAGGTGTGGCGCAAGGGCGCGCTCGTCTATTCGACCGACCGCGATTCGAAGCTGCCGCCGCCGACGCAGGCCGGCTTCGCGCGCGTCGACGTCGACGGCCAGTTGTGGCGCACCTACGTGACCGAACGCGGCGGCACGACGATTCGCGTCGCGCAGGCGCGCCTTGCGCGCCGGGAAGCGATCGCCGGCATCGCCGTGCACCTGCTGTGGCCGGTGTTCTCGATGCTGCCGGTGCTCGCGATCGGGCTGTGGTTCGGCATCGGCGCGGGGCTGCGGCCGCTGCGCACGATCGCCGCCGGGCTCAAGCGCCGCAACGCGAACAACCTCGAGCCGGTCGACGTCGCGTCGATGCCGAACGAGATGCGCCCGCTCGCCGAAGCGATCAACGACCTGCTCGCCCGCCTCGACCGCTCGTTCACGCTGCAGCGGCACTTCATCGCCGACGCCGCGCACGAGCTGCGCACGCCGATCATGGGCCTGTCGATCCAGTCGCAGCTGCTGCAACGCGCGACGACGCCCGGCGAACGCGAGCATGTCCTCGCGCAGATCCATGCGGGCACGACCCGGCTCAGCCATCTCGCCGAACAGTTGCTGACGCTCGCGCGCCTCGAACCGGACGCGCAAACGGCCGCGCTCGCGCCGGTCGATCTCGCCGCGCTGTGCCGCGCGGTGGTGGCCGACCGCGCGCGCGTCGCCGACGCGCACCGCGTCGACCTCGGCGCGACCGGCGCGTCGCGCGTGATGGTCGCCGGCCACGCCGACACCTTGCGCGTGCTGCTGAACAACCTGGTCGACAACGCGATCCGCTATGCGGGCGACGGCGCGTGCGTCGATGTCGGCGCGCGCATCGACGGCACGACGCCGGTGCTCGAAGTGTCGGACGACGGCCCGGGCATTCCGGACGCGGAGCGCGCGGACGTGTGGGAGCGCTTTTATCGCGGCGCGGGCGCCCAGGCGACGACGACTTCGGGCAGCGGCCTCGGCCTGTCGATCGTCAAGCGGATCGCCGAACAGCATCGCGCGAAGGTCGCGCTCGGCACGCGCGCGGACGGACGCGGCCTCACCGTGACGGTGCGCTTCGATGCACCAGAATGAATCCGCGCGGGTGCCCGGCTTGTCCACAGATTTTGTTGGCAAGCTTGTGGATATCCTGCGCAAGATCACGCTAAACCCTTGATCCGACGGGCTTTGGCACGCGTGATGCAGACGGCGCACGCGATTGCGGCACACTGCGCGTCATTTTTTCGGGATTTGCACGACGACCGTACCGGCGATGCACCAGGAAGCACCATGGCCGCGCGGGCGCCGGCCCCGCCACTTACCCACAGATTTTGTTGGCAAGCTTGTGGATATCCTGCGCAAGCATGAGCTAACCCATTGATCGGGCGGCAAATCGCGCCGCGCGTCAGCAATGCGGCACTGCAGCGCGCGGCGGCGGCTTGACGCCCGCTCACGCGACGCGTCACCATCACGCGAGCCGGCATCCTGTCCACGCAGCACAACGACAACCAACTAGCTCGAGGGGAAGGCCATGCATCATTTCAGCGCGCTGAAGCTGCTGCTCACGCTCGTGATCATCGCGATCTGCATCTATCCGTATGTCCGCATCGTCCGGCGCACCGGCCACTCCGGCTGGTGGGTGCTGACGATGGCCGTGCCGATCCTGAACTTCATCATGCTCTGGGTGTTCGCGTTCGCGCGCTGGCCGGCCGTCGACGACACGCGCGGCTGACGGCCGCCGGGCTTGTCCACAGATTTTGTTGGCAAGCATGTGGATAGCCTGCGCATACCGCGATCAAGCGCTTGATCCGAAAGGGTTTCCCGGTGTCGTCACGAATGAGGCACCCCGTCCGGCGGGGCGCGCGACGCGTCATGCATGCATGCGCGCCCCGCGGCTTGTCCACAATTTTTGTTGGCAAGCATGTGGATAGCCTGCGCATACCCTGCTCAAGCGCTTGATCCGAAAGGCTTTCCTGGCGTCGCCACGAATGAGGCACGGGCCCGCCGGGTCAGCGGCGCGCGCCGCTATCCACAGATTGTGTTGGCAAGCGTGTGGATATCCTGAGCATGCGCGACCTAAGTGGTTGATCGCACAACGTTTCAGGCGCACGCCCGATTCGCGTCACACCCGGCGCGCCACGCGCTGGTCAGCCGAGCGCCGCGATCACGATGCGCGCCGCCGCCGCGATCACGCCATCCTTCGCCTTCGCATCGGGGCTCGCCTGCGTGTAGTACACCGCCAGCGCGATCGGCCCGCGCGCGGGTGGCCAGAGCACGCCGATGTCGTTGGTGGTCCCGTAGTCGCCGGTGCCGGTCTTCTCGCCGACCTGCCAGCCCGCCGGCACGCCCGCGCGAATCCGCCGGTCGCCCGTCTTGTTGCCGCGCAGCCATGCCGTGAACTGCGCGCGCTGCGGCGCCGGCAATGCATCGCCGAGCGCAAGCACGCGCAGGCTGGCCGCCATCGCGGCGGGCGTCGTCGTATCGCGCGGGTCGCCCGGCAGCGCGGTGTTCAGGTCGGTTTCCCAACGATCGAGCCGGAACGTGTCGTCGCCGATCGTACGCATGAACGCGGTCACCGCCGACGGCCCGCCGAGCAGCTTCATCAGCAGGTTCGCGGCCGCGTTGTCGCTGTACTGCGCGGTCGCCTCGCACAACTCGCCGACCGTCATCTCCGTGCCGACATGCTTCTCGGTCACCGGCGAATAACCCACCATATCGGCCTGGCGCACCATCAGGCGTTGCGCGAGCAGCGCCGGACGCGCCACGCTCTGCGTGAGCACCGCCGCGATCAGCATGGCCTTGAACGTGCTGCAGAACGGGAAGCGCTCGTCGGCGCGATGCTGCACGCGCCGGCCGGTCGCGGTGTCGATCGCGCACACGCCGAGACGGCCGCCCGCGGCCCGTTCGAGCGCTTCGAGCGAGGTCGCGGACGCGAAGGACGACGCGCCCGCCTGCGACGACGCGCAGGCGTTCAGGGTCAGGACGAGCGGCGCCGTCGCGGCGGCCAGCAGCAGGGTTCGGCGTTGCGATGAATAGGTCATGAGGTGGGTCTCGTAGTGGAATGGATGCGTGATGCCGGCCGGGCGAAGCGAACTATCGCCAGTTTACGGTTAGCTGACAAGCAACGATAATTGAGTTCTGACAAAAGAATTCCTTATGACAAAACTTCGCCCGCACCTTCCGCTCAACGCGCTGCGCGCATTCGAATCGTCCGCTCGCCACCTGAACTTCACCCGCGCGGGCCTCGAGCTGAGCGTGACCCAGGCCGCGGTCAGCCAGCAGGTCCGCATGCTCGAGGAGCGGCTCGGCTGCACGCTGTTCACGCGCCTGCCGCGCGGGCTCGGGCTCACCGACGAGGGCCGCGCGCTGCTGCCGGTGCTGAGCGACGCGTTCAGCCGCATCGAGACGGTACTCAAGCAGTTCGACGGCGGGCGTTTCCACGAGGTGCTGTCGCTCGGCGTGGTCGGCACGTTTGCCCTAGGCTGGCTAATGCCACGCCTGAAGCGCTTCCGCGACACGCATCCGTTCGTCGAGCTGCGGCTGCGCACCAACAACAACGTCGTCGATCTCGCCGCCGAGGGGCTCGACTTCGCGATCCGCTTCGGCGAAGGCAACTGGCCGGCGACGCGCAACGAGCCGTTGCTCGACGCGCCGCTCAGCGCGTTGTGCGCGCCGGAGATCGGCGAGCGCCTCGCGCAGCCGGCCGATCTCGCGAACGAAACGCTGCTGCGCTCGTACCGCACCGACGAATGGCTCGGCTGGTTCGCGGCCGCCAAGCTCGAGCCCTGGTCGATCGGCGGGCCCGTGTTCGATTCGTCGCGGCTGATGGTCGAGGCGGCGATGCAGGGCACCGGCGTCGCGCTCGCGCCGGCCTGCATGTTCGCGCGCGAGTTGCAGCTCGGCCTGCTCGCGCGGCCGTTCAACATCGACGTGCAGGCGGGCGGCTACTGGCTCACGTCGCTGAAGTCGAAGCCGCTCACGCCGGCGATGACGCTGTTTCGCGACTGGATCGTGGACGAGGCGGCGGGCGCGATGCCGGCTGCGTGACGTCACGCCCCGCACCGCTTGTCCACAGATTTTGTTGGCAAGGATGTGGATATCCTGGGTACCCGGCACCTAACTCATTGATCGCGCACGACTTCCCGCCGGGATGCCTGCTTCGTGCAGGCCGCCCGCGCGGTGCGGCGAACACCCGCGAGGCGATCCCGCATTACCAACCATCGCGATGCAATAGCGCGAAAGTTATCCACAGATTTTGTTGGCAAACCTGTGGATATCCTGCCGATGGAGGATGTAAGCACCTGATACAACGGGAGATTCGACCCCGCGCCACCCAGGTGGCACGGGCTAGGCACGCGCGATCCGATCGCCACGGACCATTCCGGCGGAATGCATGTTCTCCACAATTTTTGTTGGCAAGCTTGTGGATATCCTGCGCATGCGACGCCTAACCTATTGAGCGCACGGCACTTTATGCTGCGCGTGCGTAAATGGGCAGCCGGCGTGAAGACGCGGCGGCAGGCGCGCCGCCGCGCAGGGATTCAGTGCTTCTCGAGCGAGCCGCGCAACTCGCGCGCCTTGTCGCGCAGCGCCTCGTAGCCGGAACGCGCATGTTCCGGCAGGTCGGGATCGCCGATCAGCGCGCCGAGGGTTTCGATCAGGCTGAAGAGAATGCCTTTCGCCGCGCCGACGGCAATGCTCTGCGATTCGATCGACTCGTGCAGGTGGTTGACCGCCGCTTCGAGATGCTCGAGTTTCTGCTCGCCGTCGTCGGGCCGCTTGTCGGTCGTCATCGTGTGCCTCCGGGAAGGTTCGAGGGTCATGTCACGATTCTATGCCTGCGTGCGCGAACGTGGCGCGACATCGCGCAACGTTCGCGCACGCCGCGCTACAGCACCGCGACGACCTTCACGCGCCCCGGCTCCGCCGCCGCGACCACCTGGCCGTCGACGCGCCGGAACGTCAGCGACACGCTGTCGTCGCCGACCCGCAGGCCGTCGATCCGCAGCCAGTCGATGCCTTCCGGCAGCGCCGGGCGCTCGACCCGCACTTCGTGACGCGCGGCGTCGACGCTCACGCCGAGGCAGGCCTGCAGCATCATGAACGGCGCGCCGGCCGCCCACGCCTGCGGCAGGCACGCGACCGGATACGCGGTCGGCGGCTCGCCGCGCCGGCGCGGGAACCCGCAGAACAGCTCCGGCAGCCGCATCTCGAAGCTCACCGCGGCCTCGAACAGCGCGCGCAGCAGGCTCAGCACGGCGGCCTTGTCGCCGTAGCGCGCGAGCCCGCGCGCGGCGAGCGCATTGTCGTGCGGCCACACCGAGCCGTTGTGATACGCCATCGGGTTGAAGCGCGGCTGGCCGGCGGCCAGCGTGCGCACGCCCCAGCCGGTCTGAAACAGCGTCGAGCCGAGCACGTCCGCGACCGCCGCGCCGCGCGCCGGATCCGGCAGGCCGAACGCGAGCAGATGCCCGGCGTTCGACGCGAGCACGCGGCACAGCTCGCCGTGGCCGTCGAGCGCGATTCCGTAGAAGTTCGCCTCCGGCATCCAGAACAGCGCCTCGACCTGCTCGCGCAACTGCTTCGCGCGCAGCGCATAGCGCGTCGCATCGGCCGCGTGGCCGCGCCGCTGCGAGCACGCCGACATCGCGTCGAACGCCGCGCACGCATACGCCTGCACCTCGACCAGCGCGACCGGCCCGTCGGGGAAGCGGCCGTCGGCATGGAACACCGAGTCGTGGCTGTCCTTCCAGCCCTGGTTCGCGAGACCGCGCTCCGACGTGCGCTGGTAATCAAGCAGTCCGTACGGATTGCGGTCGCACTTGTCGGTCACCCACTGGATCGCGCGTTCGAGCGCGGGCCACAGCTCGTCGAGCAGCGCATCGTCGCCGGTATGCTCGACATAGGCGCCCGCCAGCACGACGAACAGCGGCGTCGTGTCGACGCCGCCGTAGTACAGCGCGAACGGCACCTCGCCCGTCGCCGCCATCTCGCTCTTGCGGAACTCGTGCATGATCTTGCCCGGCTCGGCATCGCGGAACGCGGACGTCTCGCGCGCCTGGTACGCGGCGAGAAACCGCAGCACGCCGCGCGCGAGCGACGGCTGCAGCCACAGCATCTGCAGCGACGTGATCACCGCGTCGCGGCCGAACGGCGTCGAAAACCACGGAATGCCCGCATACGGATACGGGCCGGTGTCGAGCTGCGTCGTCAGCAGGCCGAGATCCGCGAGCGAACGGTCGAGCCACGCATTGAACAGCGGGTTGCCGGTGCGCACGCGGGCCATCGTCGCGCGCCGCGCGCGCATCGCGCGGTGCACCGCGACGAGCGCCGTGCGCAGCGCGGGGCGATCGCACGCGGGGCCTTCGCCCGGCGCATCGCCGACCGTCGCCTCGACGGTCAGGTAGATCGACACGCACGCCTGCGCGGCGATCGTCAGCGTGTAGTCGGCGCGATCGACCGACAGCGCGTCGGGCGCCGGCGAGAAATTGAGTTTCACCGCGCGCTCGACGCCGTCGAGCCCGTCGTAGCGCAGGCGCACCGCGCCCGCGTCGATGCGCGGCGCCGCGACCGTGCCGCGGCGCGCGCGCTGCGTGCCGCGCACCTCGAACATGTCCTTGAAATCCGCGGAGAACGACAGCGACAGCGGCACTTCGGCCTCGCTCGCGCCGTAGTTCGTCAGCGTCAGCGCCTCGTAGAGCACGTTGTTCGCGAGCACGCGCATCCGCTCGATGTGGATCACGCCCTCGGGCGTCTCGTGGCCGCCGAGCGGCGGCAGCGGCCGGTTCGTCAGGTGCGCGGTGAACGATGCGTTGTCGGCGCTCGTCGCGCCCGACAGCAGCGACGGCGCGCGGCCGCCGAACGTCAGGCGCCATTTCGACAGCACGCGCATGTCGTCGACGAACAGGCCGTCGTCGTGGCCGCCGATGTCGCCGAGCGCGTCGCTCACCACGAACGCGTCGCCGGCCTTCAGCACGTACTGGTTGTTGCGCGCGGCCGCCTGCGGATCGGCTTCCGGCGCGATGAATGCGGGGCCCGACGCTTTGGTCGGGGAAAGCGGCGCGACCTGCGGCGCGCGCGTCGTCGTTTCGTCGGCTTGATTCGGCATCGATGCTCCTGGGTCGGCCAGGACGCGCGGCGCGCGTCGCCGGTTCCGCACAGGATAGGCCAGATTGCGCCGGGCGCGCAGCGAGCCGGACGAACAGCGGCCCCGCACGGCGTCGATGCCGTGCGGGGCCGCTTTGGGTGCGCCGCCGCGTCGGCGGCGGCTCAGGGGGCGCTCAGATGGGGCTCAGAAGCGCCACAGGATGTTGCCGAGCACCGCGTTGTCGCGCACGCCGCTGCCGAACTGGCCGCTGTACGACACGCCGAGCGTCAGGTTCTTCGTGACGCTCGCGTCGAGCCCCAGCTCGAGCACCGCGCTGTCGCGCGCGATCGGCACGCCCGCGACCTGGAACGACGCGCTGCCGGTCGCGAACGCGAACGTCGAGGTCGGCCGCGCGTTGCCGAACGCGTGCCGCCAGCCGACCGTGCCGCGCGCGGTCAGCGTGCCCTTCGCGAGCAGGCCGAGTTCGGTCGCCGCGCGCACGCCGAGGGTCGAGAAGCCGACGTGGCTCGTGTCCGAATCGGCGTGCAGCGCGGCCGCGCCGCCGGTTTCCGTGTAGCCGCTCGTATGCAGGCGCACGTACGCGAGCGCGGCGAACGGCTCGAGCGCGACGCGCCCCACGGGAATCGCGTAGCCGACCTCGCCGAACACCTGCGCGGTGTTCGCGTTGTAGCCGGCCGAGTTGCTGTCGCTGAAGCCCGCGTACGACGGACTGCGGCTCGCGTTGATCCGATGCCACGTATAAGCCGCGCCGCCGCGCACGCCGAGCGCGTCGAACTGCGCGCCGCCGTACAGCACGAACGAGTAGCTGTTCAACGACGCCGACGAGCTCTGGTCGTTGTCGAGCGAGCCGTGCGTGACGCTGCCCGCGACGCCGACGCGCGTGCGGTCGTTGAGCGCCATGTCCGCGCCGGCGATGAAGCCGGTCATGCTGCGGTTGATCGTCGACGCGTTGCCGTCGCCGGCGAGCCGGCTGCGGCCGCCGAAGCCCTGCCCCCACACCACCGGCCGGTACGGCACGTTGCCGACGCAGCCCGCGTGCGAGCCGAGCTGCCCGCCCGCCGCGGCGGCTCCCTTGTCGTCGCACAGCGCCGAGCCGCCCGACGACAGCGCCGCGAGCGGCCCCGATCCCGCCGCGAGCCCCTGGCGCACGCGATCCGACACCGCGTCGCGCACATAGCGGCTGTCGGTGATCAGCATGCTCTTCGCGCTCGCGTAGAACTCGCCGCCGAGCTGCCGGAACGCGGTGCGCGCGGTGGGCGCGTCGGCGACGAGCACCGAGTCGTACACCGGGTTGCCGTCCTTCAGCGTGGAGATCGCGTTGGCGACCGCCACTTCGTTCGGCGTCGTCGCGATCGACGCGAACGACGTGCCGTTCGACCCGAGCTGCAGGTACACGTGATTCGCGTCATAGCTGAGCGTCGGCGTCACGAACGCATAGTTCGACTTCACGCCGGCGAACTGCCCCTGCACGCCGCCGCCCGCGCTCAGGATCGTGTACGGCTGGTTGGCCTGGTACGACGCGTTGCTCGCGATCACCTGCACGGTGCCGCCGTTCAGCGTCGCGCTGCCCGTCGCCACTAGGCTGCCGCTTTGCTGCGGCGTCGTGGCCACCTGCAGCGTCGAGCCCGGCTGGAACGTCACGGTGCCCGCGACGTTCAGCGCCTGCCCCGGCTGCGACAGCGCCGCGGTGCCGCCGCTCGAGACGATCAGGCCGCCGATCGTGCCGGTGCCCGTGACCGTCGCGCCGCCCTGCACGGTCACGGCCGAGGCGGCCAGCGAGCCGTTGACGGCCAGCGTGCCGGCCGCGACCGTGGTCGGGCCGGACAGCGTGCTCGTGCCGGTGAGCGTCAGCTGGCCGCTGCCCGCCTGCGTGAGCGAGCCGCTGCCGGACAGGATGCTGGCAACCGTCACGTTGCCCGACTGGTTGAAGACGAGCGCGCCGTTGTTGGCGATGTTGCCCGCGACGCTGCCCGACGTGCCGCCGTTGCCGAGCTGCAGCGTGCCGCCGGCCGCGATCGTGGTGCCGCCCGTGTACGTGTTGCTGCCGGTCAGCACCTGCGTGCCGCTCGCCACCGTGACGCCGCCCGTGCCGCCGATCGCGCCGCCGAACGCGGTGCCGCCGCCGTTCAGCGCGAGCGCATTCGCACCGAGATTCACGTTGGTGCCGGCCGCGCCGGACAGCGCGCCGATCGTCTGCGCACCCGTCGCGCCGCTCACGTCGAGCGTCGCGCCCGTGCCGGCGAGGTTCACGGCCCCCGTCGACGCGAGGCTGCCGCCCGCGCCCAGCGCCAGCGTGCCGGCGCTGATCGTCGTGCCGCCGGTGTACGCGTTCGCGCCCGTCAGCGTCACCGTCGCTGCGCCGGCCTTCGCAAGCGCGCCCCCGCCGGTGATGCCGCTGCTCAGCGTGAGGGCATTGCTGCCGCCGAGCGTCAGCGTCGCGCCCGTCCCGAGGTTGACCGCGTTGCCGAACGTCATGGCGGCGCTCGTATCGAGCGTCGCGGCGCCGCCGACGTTCACCGCGCCGTTGCCGAGCGCTCCGTTGTTGCCGAGCACCACGCCGCCGCCGTTCAGGTTGGTGCCGCCCGTGTACGCGTTCACGCCGGTCAGCGTCTGCGTGCCGGGGCCCGCGAGCGTCAGGCTGCCGGCGCCGCCGATCGTGCCGCCGAAGGTGCCGCTGGCCGTTCCGCCCAGCGTCAGCGCGTTGCCGCCCAGGTTGATGCTCGTCCCCGCACCGCCCGACAGCGCGCCGAGCGACTGGGCGCCCGTCGCGACGCTCAGGTCGAGCACCGCGCCCGCGCCGGCCAGGTTCACCGCGCCGGTCGACGCGAAGCTGCCGCCCGCGCCGAGCGCCAGCGTGCCGCTATTGATCGTCGTGGTGCCCGTGTAGGTATTCGTGCCCGTCAGCGTCGTCGTCGCCTCGCCGTTCTTCACGAGACCGCCTCCGCCGGAAATCGCGCCGCTCAGCCCGAGGGCGTTGCTGCCGCCGAGCGTCAGCGCCGCGCCCGTCCCGAGGTTGACGGCGTTGGCGAGCGTCAGGCTCGTGTTCGTATCCAGCGTGGCCGCGCCACCGACGTTCACCGTGCCGCTGCCGAGCGCCCCGTTGTTGCCGAGCACCACGGTGCCGCTGATCAGGTTCGTGCCGCCCGTGTAGCTGCTCACGCCGTTCAGCGTCTGCGTACCGGTGCCGGCCAGCGTCAGGCCGCCCGCGCCGCCGATCGCGCCGTTGTACGTCGCGCTGCCGCTGCCCTGCAGCGTGAGCGTGCTGCCGCCGAGGTTCACGTTCGTGCCGGCCACGCCCGTCAACGCGCCGATCCTCTGCGCGCCGCCCGCGGCGATGTCGAACGCGGCGCCCGCGTTCGCCAGGTTCACCGTGCCGGCCGCCGACAGGCTGCCGCCCGCGCCGATCGCCAGCGTGCCGGCGTTGATCGTCGTGCCGCCCGTGAAGTTGCTCTCGCCCGTCAACGTCGTCGTCGCCTCGCCGTTCTTCACGAGACCGCCGCCGCCGGAAATCTTGCCGCTCAGCCCGAGGGCATTGCTGCCGCCGAGCGTCAGCGTCATGCTGTCCGCAAGGTTGATGTCGTTGGCGACCGTCAATCCCGTGGTCGTATCGAGCGTCGCCGCACCGCCGACGTTCAGCGCGCCGGTGCCGAGCGCCTGGGCATTGCCGAGCACCAGGCTGCCGGCGTTCAGCGTCGTGCCGCCCGAGAAGTTGTTCGCGCCGGACAGCGTCACCGCCGCCGCGCCGTTCTTCACGAGGCCGCCCCCGCCGGATATCGTGCCGCCCAGCCCGAGCGCGGTGCTGCCGGCGAGCGTCAGCGTCTTGCCCGTGGCGATGTTGATGGCGTTCGCGAGCGACACGTTGGTGGTCGCGTCGAGCGACGACGAGCCGGTGACGTTCACCGTGCCGCTGCCGAGCGACGTATTGCTGCCGACCGCGAGATTGCCGCCGTTCAGGGTCGTGCCGCCCGTATACACGTTGGTGCCGGTCAGCGACTGCGTGCCGGGGCCCGCGATCGTGATGCCGCCCGCGCCGCCGATCGTGCCGGCGTACGTCGCATTGCCGCTGCCGTTGAGCGTCAGGTTGTTGTTGCCGAGGTCCACGTTCGTGCCGGCCGCGCCCGCCAGCGCGCCGATCGTCCGCGCGCCCGACGCGGCGCCCAGGTCGAACGTCGCGCCCGCGCCGGTGAGGTTGACCGTGCCGGTCGCCGACACGGTGCCGGCGCCGCTCAGCGCGAGCGTGCCGCTGTTGATCGTCGTATCGCCCGTGAACGTGTTCTCGCCGCTCAGCGTCACGGTCGCCGAGCCGTTCTTCACGAGGCCGCCGTTGCCGTTGATCGCGCCGGCCAGCCCGAGATTGTTGCTGCCGCCGAGCGTCAGCGTCGTACCGGTGGCGAGATTGACGATGTTGCTGAGCGTCACGTTCGTGCTGGTGTCGAGCGACGCCGACGCATTGACGTTCAACGTGCCGGCGCCGAGCGCCGAATTGTTGCCCACCACGATGCCGCCGGCGTTCAGATTCGTGCCACCGATGTAGGTGTTCGCGCCCGTCAGCGTCAGTATGCCGCCGTCGTTCTTCGTCAGCGCGCCGCCGCCCGACACCGTGCCCGACAGCGTGAGCCCGGTCGCACCCTGCACCGTCAGCCCGCCGACGATCGACACGTCGTTGGAGACGTTGAGCCCCGCCGTGCCCGCCTGCAGCGCGCCGCCGTTGCCCGTGATGGTGCCCGTGCCGAGCGACGCGTTGTCGTTGATGATCGCGACGCCGCCCGACAGCGTTGCATCCTGCGCGGTCGACGGGCCGTTGATCGTCCAGTTGCCGCTCTGGACGTCCAGGTGATTGAAATTGATGTAGTTGTTGACCGCGATCGTGCCGTTCGCGCCGGCCCCCTGCTTCAGGTTGAGGGTGTTGTTGCCGCCGTCGCCGCCGTCGACCGTGCCCGTTGCCGCGACGCCGAGCGTGACCGGGCCGACCGTGATGTTGAACGCGCCGCCGGTGCCGCCCGCCGTGTTGACCTGCGAGCCCGTCATCGCATTGAACGTGTTGGTGCTGTTCGCGCCCATCGACACGCTGCCGTTGATCGTGCCCGAATTGGTAAACGTATTGCCTGCCCCGGGCGTGCCGTTCGAACCGAGCGACACGCGGCCGGTGATCGTCCCGCTGTTCGTCATGTTGACCGTGGCGCCGCCGTACGCGGCGACCACGGGCGCGTCCGCGCCGGTGAGGGTCGCGCCGACCAGCGGGTTCGAGCCGATCGTGCCGGTGTTGTTGATCACCGACGTGCCGCCGGTGCCGTTCTGGACCGACAGCGCCATGCCCGTCACGCCGCTGATCGCCACCCCGGTCGAGCCGTTCATCGTGCCGTTGTTGGTGACGCTGGTTCCGGCGCTCGCCGCCGCGTTGCCGATCACCGCGCCGCTCGACAGCACGCCGAGCCCCGAGCCGAGCGCCGACGGGTCGATCGTGCCGTTGTTGATCAGTTGGGTATTGTTACCCGTCAGCGACATCGCCGTGCCGCCGACGCCGAGCAGCACGCCGACGCTCGCGCCGGGGTTGACGGTCGCGTGGATGTTGTTCGCGCTGTTCGAATAGCTCGGCGCGAGCGGGTTGGCGACGCCCGAGCAGGTCACGGTGGTGCCCGCCGTGGTACAGGTCGCGTAGGCCGGCACGATGCCGGCGCCGGTGAGCGCGAGGCAGACGCCGGTGGGCAGCAGGAATCGCGGAAGGGTCTCTCTGTTTTTTCTCGAACGCGTGCGGCTCATGCTGATGCTCTCCTGTCTGTCAGCGGATACGGCGGCAAGGAACGACTCGATGGCTCTTAACGGCCACGATGACGGTTGAAAATCGCGGGCAAGACGTGCCCCTCCGACGCCCCGGAAAACGGGATCGGATTGATTCAGGATGTGACGATTGAAATCGGCCCGGAAATGCGAACAGCGGCGCTATTCGAATGGCATGACGGCGCCCCCTCTGGCAGCGACATTCTGGTTGATTTGATGACTGCCCTGCATATTGTCAGACAAGGCTATATCAAACCCACCCTATTTGCCAATCGGTATGTCACGTTGAATTGACCTAAGGCAGCGGGTCATCTATTGAATTGCATAAAACGGCCGATAGTATCGTTACGCGCGAAAGCCGTGATGGGCCGCAGGTCTTGCAGGCCTTACCTGGCGGGATGTAACGAGCCGTAATGCGCGCAAGAAGCCAGGTACGCGGGCGCAAACGATTCAATGGTCGGGACCGATTCGCGAATCCCGACGATGCCGCGCCGCAATACATTACCGATCGAAAATATCGCAGATTTTATTCTTGAGTTTACGAAAATAATTAAGCATTTTATTAACAGCGTAAATCACCATTTTTACGGGAATTTCGTTTCGAATTTCGATTCGTCAGAACGAGATGCGGCGTGAAATGCGCAATTTGAGTTGGCGACCGATGCGGATCCGCCGCGCGGCATGCGGCATGCGGAATGCGCCGCGCGACGGTGCGGGAGGGTGCAGGACGTGGAGGGAATGAAACGAGGCCGAATCAGGGAACGGCGGGGCCCCGGCCGCGCCGCGCGTCAGGCGGCCGCGCGCACCGGGAACTGCCCCATCGCCGCGCCCGCGCCACGCACCGCGCAGGTCAGCGGATCGTCCGCGACCCGCACCGCCAGGCCGGTCTCGTCGTGCAGCCGCTTGCCGAGGTTCGCCAGCAGCGATCCGCCGCCGGTCAGCACGATGCCGCGATCCGCGATGTCGGTGATCAGCTCGGGCGGCGCGTTCTCGAGCGTGCGCTTGACCGCGCTCACCACCGCGTTCAGCGGCGCGGCGAGCGCATCGGCGATGTCGTGGTTGCTGAGCTCGACCGTGCGCGGCAGGCCGTCGACGACGCTGCGGCCGACCGCCCGCATCGTGTCGCGCGGCACGTCGGCGCTCGCGGTGCCGATCGTCTTCTTCACGTGCTCGGCGGTCTGCTCGCCGAGCTGCACGCCGTACAGCGTGCGGATATGGTTGACGATCGCCGCGTCGAACTGCTCGCCGCCGACGCGGATCGCCTCGCGATAGACGATGCCGCCGAGCGCGATCACCGCGACCTCGGTGGTGCCGCCGCCGATGTCGACGACCAGCGAGCCGACCGCGTCGGTCACCGGCAGCCCCGCGCCGAACGCGGCGGCAAGCGCCTCGTCGACCAGCGTGACGCGCGCGGCGCCCGCCGCGAGCGCGGCCTCGGACAGCGCATGCCGCTCGACCGCCGTCGCGCCGGACGGCACGCACAGCGTGACCTCGACGCGCCGGCCGAAGCGCGAGCGCGTGCGCGACATGTCGATGAAGTGACGGATCATCTGCTCGGCCGCGTGCGCGTCGGCGATCACGCCGTGCTGCAGCGGCCGCACGGCTTCGAGATGCACCGGCTCGCGGCCGAGCAGCGCCTTCGCGCGCTCGCCGACCGCCTCGAGCGTCGGCCGGGCGACCGCGCCGTCCGGCTTGCGGAAGCAGATGACCGACGGCTGGTTCACCACCACGCCTCGATCGTGCGTGTAGATCCGCGTGGTCGCGGTTCCCGTATCGATCGCAACGGGTTGCGCAAACAGCTTTCCGAACAGCGGTGTCGGCATGGTCAGGCCCTATACGAACGGGTGAAACGTTTTCGGCGGCGCACGGCGTGTGCCCGCCCATCTCTGCCTTAGCGGCAATTTGTGCCGATACTTTAATCAATTCTCGTGATTTTTTCGCGACTAATTGACCGACGTCCGCCCCGCCGCAACGCCCGTGTCTCGCGTCGGGCCCCCAAAACACGTTAATCTCTCGGTTTTGCCTGTTCCCGCCAGGTTCCCGACGCCCGATCACGCCAGGAAAACACGATGTCAGCGCCTGATTCTTACCGCTGGCGGGGGCTGTACCGCCTCTGTCCGATATTCGTTGCCGTCTGGTGCTGCGCCGCCGCCGCGCAATCCGGGCCCGCCGCCGACACGGCCGCCGCGACCGGCGCCGCCGTTCCGCCCCCGAATACTTCGCACGCCTGCACACCCAACGGCGGCCCCACCGGCCGGCCGTCGGTCGGCCTCGTGCTGTCCGGCGGCGGCGCGCGCGGCTATGCGCATCTCGGCGTGCTGAAGGTGCTGGAGGAGAACCACATCCCGGTGGACTGCATCGCGGGCACCAGCATGGGCGCCGTGGTCGGCGGCCTGTACGCGAGCGGCATGGCCGCCGCCGACATGCAGAAGCGCCTGTCGGAAGTGAACCTGGCCGACGTCGCGTTCGACGTGACCGAGCGCGCGGACTTGCCGCAAAGCCGCCGCGAGGACGAGCGGCTGTACGCGAACGGCCTGGCGCTCGGCTTCGGCGCGAAGGGCGTGAAGGCGCCCGCCGGGCTCGTGCAGGGCAACCGCCTGCAGGCGCTGCTCGCCGACTGGACCGCGGCCGTGCCGACCAACCAGCAGTTCGACCACTTGCCGATCCCGTACCGCGCGATCGCGACGGATCTGCAGACGGGGCAGATGGTGGTGCTCGACCACGGCTCGCTGCCGCTCGCGATCCGCGCGAGCATGGCGATGCCGGGCCTGTTCGCGCCGGCCGAGATCAACGATCGCGCGCTGGTGGACGGCGGCCTCGTCAGCAACCTGCCGGTCGACACCGCGCGGCAGATGGGCGCGGACGTCGTGATCGCGGTCGACATCGGCTCGCAGCTGCGCCCGCTCGACGCGCTCGCGTCGCCCGCCGACGTGATGCAGCAGATGGTCGGCATCCTGATCCGCCAGAACGTGTCATCGCAGCGCCAGCACCTCACCGCGCACGACGTGCTGCTCACGCCCGCGCTCGGCTCGCTGGCGTTCACCGATTTCCAGAACGCGAAACAGGCGATCGCCGCCGGCGAGGCCGCCGCGATCGCGGCGCTGCCGAAGCTGAAGCGCTATGCGCTGACGCCCCAGCAGTACGCCGAATACCACTCGGCGCATGCGCAGCCGCTGCCGCCGCCGGTGCGCATCACCGACATCGAGATCCGCACGAACGGCGGCGTGCCGAAGCGGGTCGTCAGCAGCGCGCTGCACGTGAAGCCGGGCGACTTCTACGATCCGAAGGCCGTCAGCCAGGACCTGCTGTCGCTGTCGACCAGCGGCAATTTCGAGAGCGTCACGCAGCAGGTCGTCAGCAAGGGCGACGAGAACCGGCTCGTGATCGACGCGCGCGAAAAATACTGGGGTCCGAACTTCCTGCTGTTCGGCCTCGGCATGTCGAGCAGTTCGACCGACGAAGGCGGCTTCCGTCTGCACGTCGGCTACCGCCGCCCGTGGCTCACCGAATCCGGCCTCGAATTCCGCGCGGACGCGACGGTCGGCAGCGACCTCGATGCCGTGCACGTCGAGCTGCGCCAGCCGCTATCGGTGAAGTATGGCGATTACATCGCGCCGTACGCCGAATACCAGCGCCGCTACGCGAGCCTGTACGACGAAACCGGCGACGTGAAGGTCACGCGGTACCTGGTCCAGACGTCGCGCGCCGGCATCGACTTCGGCGTGCCGATCGGGCGCCTCGGCGACTTCCGGATCGGCCTCGCGTACACGCACAGCCACGGCTCACCGACCTACAACGTGCCACTCACCTTTTCTGACCCCGACACGGGCGACGAGAGGTTCCTGCTGTTCCCGAGCTACTCGGCGGACGCGCTGTCGGCCCGCGCGCGGCTCGTGATCGACCAGCTCGACGATCCGATGTTCCCGCGCAAGGGCTACTACACGGAATTCCGCGTCGAGCGCTCGCTGATCTCGCGCAACGGCGCGTCGACGGACGCCTTCGATTCCAGGATCAACAACGCGCCGTACACCGAGCTCTACGGCAAGGCGATGGTCGCGCAGTCGTTCGGCCGGCACAGCATCAGCGCGACGATCGAGGGCGGCAAGAGCATCGGCGGCACGAACCTCGTCAACGCGTTCAATTTCACGCTCGGCGGGTTCCAGCACCTGTCCGCCTATGCGGCCGACCAGCTGAACGGCGATTCGCTCGCGTATGCGCAGGTGACCTACATGAACCAGCTCGCGTCGTTCAACACGTCGCCGGTCAAGGCGCTGTTCGTCGGCGCGAGCGCGGAAGCCGGCAATGTGTGGCTGGGCGGCTCGCGGATCGGCGGCGGCTCGATGAAGCAAAGCTATACGTTCTTCACCAGCATGACGACGTCGTTCGGCCCGGTGTACATCGGCGTCGCGCTCGCACCGGGCGGCCGGCGCAACTTCTACATCCAGCTCGGCCGCACGTACTGATGCGGCGTGCAACGTGCGGCCGGCCACGCGCGGCGCCGGTTGCGGCGCCGCGGCTCACATCGGCCAGCTGATCTCGAAGCGCGCGCCGCCGAGCTCGGCCGGGTCGACGTTCGCGATCCGGCCGTTGTGCGCGTGCAGCACCTGCCGCGTGATCGCAAGGCCCAGGCCGTAGCCGCCGGTGCGGCGGTCGAGCCGCACGAACGCATCGAAGATCCGCTCGCGCTCGTCCACGGGCACGCCGGGGCCGTCGTCCTCGACGTAGATGCCGATATTGCCGTGCACGATCGCGATGCCGACCGCGATGCGCGACCGCGCGTACTTGCTCGCGTTGCGCAGCAGGTTGCGCATCGCGTATGCCATCAGCCGGCGGTCCATCGCCACGCGCAGGTCGGTCGAGATCGCGATGCGCGTCTCGATCGCCTTCTCCGGATACAGCAGCGCGGCATCGTTGACCTGGTGCTCGAACCACGCGGCCAGCGCCGTCGGCTCGAGGCTCGACTGCAGCGAGCTGTATTCGAGCCGCGCGTACGTAAGGCTCATGTCGATCAGCTCGTCGAGCTCGGTGACGTCCTGCGCGATGCTGTCGAGCGCGCCCTGGTATTCGGCCGCGGAGCCGGGCTCGCGCAGCATCTCGAGCGCGAAGCGCACGCGTGCGAGCGGCGTGCGCAGCTCGTGCGAGATGCCGTTGGTGAGGTCGCGCTGCGCGGCGATCAGGCGCTCCATGCGCATCGCGAGCGCGTTCAGCGTGCGCGCGAGCGGGCCGATGATCACGCTGTGCGATTCGCGCGCGCGCGTGTTGAAGCGTCCGCCGGTGAAGTCGATCGCGCGCTCGCGCACCATCACGAGATCCGTCCACACGGGCCGCATCCAGCGATACGCGGCCAGCGCCGGCAGCGCCAGGATGAACACGAGGACGACCCAGAGGCCGCCCGGCAGCGCGTCGAACGCGTGCAGCACCGCCTTCGGCGACAGCACCACGGCGAGCGCGAGCGCCGGCACGAGCGCCGTCAGCAGCACGAGGCCGATCAGGTGCAGGTAGGTACGCACGTAGAGGCGCGACCAGCTCGGGATGCGATCGGCCCGCGTGTCCGTCCACGCACGGCGGAAATGCATCCAGCGCCACTTCACGTAGCGCAGCGGCGACAGGGGGGGCGCGTCAGCGCGCGCGCGGAAGCGATTCATCATCGCGGCTCCCGGCGGTCGGGCTCGCCGCGCGCGGCCGCGCGACCCCGCGTGGCGTCATTCCCACGCATGCTTGCTGAACTGGTAACCCTTGCTGCGGATCGTCTTGATCCGCTGCGGGTTGCTGGCGTCGTCGCGCAGCTTGCGGCGCAGCTTCGAGATGCGCCCGTCGATCGTGCGGTCGAGCCCGTCGAATTCGACGCCGCGCAATTGCAGCATCAGGTCGTCGCGGCTGACGACTTCGCCCGCGTGGCAGACCAGCGCCCACAGCAGGTCGAACTCGGCCGACGTCAGGTCCGGCACGCTGCCGTCCGGCAGTGCGACGGAGCGGTCGGTGCGGTCGATCGTGAACTTGCCGAACGTGTAGCGCTCCGGCTGCGCGGCCGTGCTTTCGATGCCGCGCGCCGGCGCGCGACGCAGTTGCGCCTTGATCCGCGCGAGCAGGATGCGCGGCTCGACCGGCTTGTGCACGTAGTCGTCCGCGCCGAATTCGAGGCCGAGCAGCTCGTCGAACGGCTCGTCGCGCGCGGTCACCATGATGATCACGCCGTCGTATTGCTTGCGCGCCTCGCGGCAAATTTCGAAGCCGTCCTTGCCCGGCAGGTTCACGTCGAGAATGACGAGGTCCGGGCGAATGGAAAGAATCGCCGGCACGGCGGCGTCGCCGTGCAGCACAGTCTCGACTTCATAGTCGTTCTTGCGCAGATAGCCGGCGATCAGCGTGGATAGGCGGGTGTCGTCCTCGACGAGCAGGATCCGGAAAGACATGGGCAGCAGTTGAATCACACAGGAAACGGCGACGGCCGCGCCGGCGGATGCCGGGCGTTTCGCGCCGCCGAAACGTACCGCATGATACTGCGCCTGCCGATTGGTTTCTTGCTTGTCTTGAAAATGGGGGCGCGAAGAACGCCCATGCGGCCGCACGTCGCACGGGTCGAAGGCTTGACGAATCCGCGCCGAGACGGTTCCATACGGGCTCGCCGCAACCCGGGCGCCGTGCCGCCCTCGCCTGACTTCATGAATTACCAACCGATCCTCGAACGCATCCACACCGAACTCGCCCCCTGGATCGGCCAGGGCCGCGTGGCCGACTACATCCCCGAGCTCGCGAAAGTGCCCGCCGACAAGTTCGGGATGGCCATCGTCACGCTCGACGGCAACGTTTACACGATCGGCGATGCGCGCGAACGATTCTCGATCCAGAGCATTTCGAAGCTGTTCGCGTGCACGCTCGCGTTCCAGCTGCTCGGCGACGCGCTGTGGAAACGGGTCGGCCGCGAGCCGTCGGGCAACGCGTTCAATTCGCTCGTGCAGCTCGAGAGCGAGCGCGGCAAGCCGCGCAATCCGTTTATCAATGCGGGGGCGCTCGTCGTCACCGACGTGCTGTGCCGCCGCTTCG
Source organism: Burkholderia sp. SRS-46 (assembly GCF_004343775.1). Taxonomy (GTDB): domain Bacteria; phylum Pseudomonadota; class Gammaproteobacteria; order Burkholderiales; family Burkholderiaceae; genus Burkholderia. The sequence goes on from NZ_PTXL01000009.1 coordinate 372,736, forward strand.
TGAAGGCCGAGACCGCGCTCGTCGAATTCGTGCGGCGGCTGACCGGTAGCAACGACGTCGATTACGATTCGCGCGTCGCGATGTCGGAACTGCAGCATGCCGAGCGCAACCGCGCGATGGCGCATTTCATGGCGAGCTTCGGCAACATGCAGATGCCGCCGGACATCGTCGTCGACGCGTACTGCCGCCAGTGCGCGATCACGATGAACTGCGTCGAGCTCGCGCGCGCCGCGCTGTTTCTCGCGAACGGCGGCGTCGCGCCGGTCACGGGCGAGCGCATCGTCGACTCCAGTTCCGCGAAACGCCTGTCGGCGCTGATGCTGACCTGCGGCACCTATGATGCGGCCGGCGACTTCGTGTACCGGGTCGGGCTGCCCGCGAAGAGCGGCGTCGGCGGCGGGATCGTCGCGGTGCTGCCCGGGGAGATGGCCGTGTGCGTGTGGGCGCCGGGGCTCGATGCGAATGGGAACTCGCTGGCGGGGACGCTGGCGCTGGAGTGGTTGACGACTTATTCGGGGCGGTCGATTTTTTGAGGCGGCGAGGTTGAGCGCAACTCATGCTTTGCAATGGCATTCGTCCTTCGGCAGCGATCACCCCTGAACAGCCAGTCAAGTGTTCTCGAAGTGGTCGCTGGATCTGGCAAACCGAGTCCGGACCTGGCTCTCGGCTGGAACGTTAGTCGAAATCGATCCTCAAGGCACTCTCTTCCACGTATTGCAGCTTCAAATCGACCAGGACCGCATTTGAGAGTGCAGTCGCCAACGCGATCTTCAATTCCGATGTGACGCCGTTGAGATGAAAAGAAAATTCCCATCCCGGCGACGCATCGATCCAGGACACAAATAGATCATCGCTGTCGGACTGCCAAAACTGAACGTTCTTCACGACACCTGCCGGTGCTTCGTCAACAATCCACGCTCTGGATACTGCGATCTGCTGGCCGTCATCGCTCCAGTGTGTGATTCGTCCGCCATCAGGATTGGCAAGCAGATATCCAAGAGGCTTGAGCAAAGTCTCGACAAAACAAAAAGCTTCCGGAAATGAACCCTTCAGCAATACGATCAAGATAGGTTTCGCCATCGCGTTTACTGACCCAAGTGTTGGCCGCCTGCAGTTATCGTCATAAGAGCGCGGTCGATTGTCGAGAATTTCGGTGACGATGTCGAGCGACCACTCATGGCCGATCCCGCACGTCAAAGTCGGAGTTGCGCCCACCCGTCCAGTCGGTGCCGCAGGAATCACATGCGAGTTTATGTTTCCAGAGAGCAAGCACGCTGGCGCTGGAGTGGCTGACGACGTATTCGGGGCGGTCGATTTTCCGAGCACCCCGAAGCACGCGGCCCACTACCCCCGCACCCCCTCCAGATCGCGAATCAACTCGCTCGCCGTGATCTCGTCGAGCAGCGCGAGCGCCTCGGGCTGGCTCATCGCGCCCCAGCCCGAGCGCGTACCGGCCTGCACCCCGCCGAGCGCCTGCTCGGGGTACTCGTCGACCATGCCGACGATGATGCCGGGCTCGAACGACAGCTCGATCACCTTCTCCGCGTTCACCGGTTTCGTGAAGTACCAGATGCAACCGCCATCCTCGGCCGCGCCGCGCCGCCAGCCCCGGTTGACCAGGCCGAGCACGCGCCCGGTGGGCACCTTCGCGCCCTTCCAGCGCTCGAGCACGCGCGCCTGCCGCTCGTCGTCGGACAGCCGGTAGACGTCGCGGCCGATCTGCGCGAACGGCTGCAGCAGCTCGTAGTCGGCGAACACCTGGCCGAACGCGGCCGCGTCGGCCGGCGACAGTTCGAGCGCGTGCGGCACGCCGATGCGGATCGTGTCGCCCTCCGGCAGCGTGAACGCATCGTCCTCGGCCGTCGCGGCCGTGCCGTCCTCGGCCACGCGGAAGCACGCGGTCAGCGCGCCGCCGTAGTTGCCGCCGTCCGCCACGTCGTACACGCCCCAGATCAGCCGCTGCACGAGGTGCCGCACCAGCGGATGCGCGACGAGGAACGCGCGGAACACGTCGGGCGTCCAGCGGCGGCGCGTGCACATCGCGATTTCCAGCCGCATCACCTGCTGGCTCGCGATCGTCCGCGCATCTTTCTTGAGCAGCTTGAAGCGCTCCACCGCCTCCTTGCCCTTGGCCGCGTCGTCCGTCTTCTTCGGCTTCGGCAGATCGGCCAGGCGCGCGCCCGGCGCGCCGTCGGCGCCGACCTCGCGCACGTACGGCTTGAGCGTCTCGTCGAAACCGACCCGGAACACGCGCGGCCCGAAATCCAGCAGCAGCGTGCCCTGCTCGTCGAGGCCGAGATCGGGCGCGAGGCGGTCCTCCAGTTCCTCGGGCGTGAGGCCGCGCGCGTCGGCGATCGCGTCGATCTTCTCGCGCGCCTTGTCCTGCAGCCCCTTGAACTTGACCTTCTGCGCGATGCCGTTGAGCAGCATCAGCGCGACGTCGGTGCCGATCCCCGCCAGCACGTCGAGCCCCGTCACCGCGCGCGCATGCGCGGCCTCGCCCGGCCACGCGCGGATGAACGGCGTGAGCCGGCGTGCGGTGTCGTCGTTGCCGAGCAGGCCGAGCGCGGTCAGCGCCCAGCCCTCCTTGCTCGGCGCGCCGGAATCGAGCCACGCGGAGAAACCGTCCCACGCGAAATCGGCCAGCGATTCGGGCGTGCACGCGTCCTTCACGACGGCGATGCCGCCGTAGATTTCCTCGTTGGTCGGGAACGTGAGCATCTGGCCGAGATGCTCGAGCGCGTCGTCGGGCAGCGCCTTGCCGTTCGTCAGCATCGGGCGGCGCCAGCTGCGCGGCTGCCAGAACTCGGGCAGCTTGCCGCGCTTGGTCGGGAACCGGTCCAGCGGGCTTTCCGCGAGCACCGCGCGCAGCGCATCGAGCACGGCGGTGTCGCCATATCGAGCGGCCGCGTCGAGCAGCAACGGCTCGTGCCCGTTCGCGACCAGCAGCCGCAGCGCGGCGCCGGCGCAATCGCGCGCCTCGCCGGGCTTGCCGAGCGCCGGCGCGATGAGCGCGCATGCCGCATGCCCCGGGTACTTCAGCAGCCATTCGCGGCCGGTCGCGCGCAACGTCTTCAACTTGGCGAACGCGCGCGCCGCGTAGGCGGCCAGTTCCACCGCGCCATACGCCAGCGCGCAATCGAGGTTCTCGGTCGGCTTGCTGCGCACGGCCGACAGCAGGCCCGGCAGCGCGGGCAGCCCCAGCGTCGCCATCACGAAGCGAACGTCGGACATCTCGGTCTCGCCGGCGACGGCGTTCCACACGTCGACCGCCATCGCGCGCGGCAACAGCACGAGATAGCCGGCATGGAAGTTGAACCAGTAGAAGCGTTCGCGCTTGCGCTCGGCCAGCATCCCGCGCCATGCGTCGACGAAGGCCGCCGCGTCGCCCTGGCGAATCGCCGCGACGGCGGCTTCGCCGAGCGGCCCGTAGTATTTCTTGCGCGCGTCGAAGCCGAGGTTGTTGATCAGCATCATCCGGTCCTGGCCGGCGTCCGCGTGGCGCTTCACCTCCCACTGGTTGAGGCCCAACGCGCGTTCGCGCACGCCGTCGTCCCAGCGCTCCACCGGCGCGAGTTCGAGCGGCGCGAGCGTCAGCGCGGCGGCCTTTTTCTGGCGGCCGGCGAGCCACGGCGGCGCGGCGAGCACGCCCGGCAGCTCGCTCGCGTCGGCAACCTCGGCCGGGCCCGCGAGCACCGCGAGTTGCCGGTCGATCGCGCCCTGGGCCGCGCTGTCCAGCCACGGCCGCAGCGCATCCACTTCGGCCGCGTGCGCGCGCAGCAGGCGCGTGAGGCTCGGCGTCAACAGGCCGGCCTCCTTGCCGCCCGCTGCCACCAGGCGCGCCAGCGCCGCCAGCGCGGCGATCGGCCAGCGGTCCACGGCGAGCGAAAAGCGCGCGAGCGCGCCCTTGGAGGTGCTCGCGACCCGGGCCAGCGCGCCGACGGCCTCGGGCGTGCCGATCGCGGCCAGCGCGTCGCCCGCCGCGTCATGTTCGGCGCCGCGCGCGAGCACGTCGACGGCCGCCACGCCGCGCTCGCGCAGCAGCGTCGCCGTCATCTTCTCCACGCCCCAGAAGCCGCTGCCGTAGCCGTAGCTGGCCACGCGCGTCTTCGCGGCAAGCGCGATCGCATCGGGATCGGTGGCGGTCAGCAGCAGCCAGTGCAGCGTCTCGGGAACGTCGGACCCGGCCCCGAGGCGACGGACCAGCGCGTTGCTCAGTTCCGCCGCGTCCGGCAGCAGCGCCGCCGGCACCGGCTGGCGCAGCGGGTGAAGCTGCGGCAGCGCCGCCTCGATCTTCTCGACGCACGCCTGCCAGTCGGCTTCGCTCGCGGCGGCCAGATGCTCGCGCAGCGTCGCTTCGCCGCCGCCGATCAGGCCGCGCCCGATATCGCGCAACGAACGCTCGACGGTCGTCGAGAAGCTGTACACGCGCTCCTTGGCCTGACTGTCGTAATCGCCCTTGATCTGCACCTTCAGCGCGTCCAGCAGGATGTCGATCGCGCCCGGCAGCCCGTACTGCGCGATCAGGTAAACCGCCACCGGCCGGCCGATCGGGTTGCTGCCGTAGTAGTCCGCGCCGCTGATGGCCAGCGCGAACAGCAGCGCGTCGGCGGCGGGGTCGGCAGGCGGCCCGGCGACGGGCGTGCGCTCGGCCAGGCGGTCGATCACGCGTTGCGCCGCCGGGCGCAGTGCCGCGTCGGTCGCGCTCACGTCGATCCGGAAATCCTTCTTTTCGCGCACCGGCAGCCACGCGGCGCGCACGTCCGGCACCGTCACCGGCATCGGGAAGCGGCGCGACGGGTAGACGTCCTGCTGCCGCAGCGACGCAACGCGCACCGGTTCGCCCTGTGCGAGCCAGGGCGGCAGGTCCGGCGACGCGCCGTCCGCGCCGCTGCCCGCCGGCGGCACCGCGCCCGGCGTCGCAGCGGCAGGCGCCCGCCACTCGCCCAGTTCCTTCGCGACGGCGGCCGCGTGCTCCGTGATCTCGAGGGTCGTCCCCCAGCCGTACAGCAGGCGGCGCGACTTCAGGAGATCGAACGCCATCGCGGCGCCCTGATCGGTCACGCCGAACTGACGCTTGAGCGCGGCGGCCGAGACCTTGTCGCCCGGCTTTGCGACACCGTCGGCGATCTGCGCGCGCATCGCCTCGAACACGCGCTCGCACTGCGCGTCGAGGCTCTCGGCCGGGGCCGGCGAGGCGGCGGCCGATTGCGCGGGTTGTGTGAGTTGTGCGGGTTGTGCCGCCGCGGTCTCGTCCTGGGCAGCCCGCCGGGCCGCACGCGGGGCAGCCGGCGCCGCGGCCGGGGCGGGAATCGCGCCCGCCGGCGACGCCGCGGGCGTCTCGGTCGCTGCGGGCTTCGCCGCCGGCGCGCCGAGGCCGGCCCCGCCCGCCACGGCGACTTCCTTGTAGCCCTTGCCGGTCTTTTCCTTGATCAGCTTGTCCATCGCGGCGGCAGCCTTCGGCGCATCCGCGAACGCCTTGGTCTGGCTCTGGCCGGCCGTGCCGATACGGCCCCAGCGGATGTCGAGCGCGCTGTCCGCCTGCGCCACCTCCCAGAATTTGCTCGAGTTGCCTTCAATCAGTTCGAAACGACGCATCCGACTCTCTCCTTGCATCGGCGGCCCGGCGGCATGCCGGCCCGAAAGTCGCGGGCCCCGATTGCCCCGCGACGACCCTCAGTTTTTCGTTCTTCCCGCCGCCCGCCGGCCCCGGCGCGCGGCGCTCGTCATTGCTCGACGATGCCCTGCAGCAGCAGGGTCAGCGTCGCCAGTTCCCCGAGCCGCGACGGCGACTGCGCCGCGGACAGGCCATCAGCCAGCGCGCCCAGCAGCCGGCCCGCGTGCCGCAAGCCGGCCCGCTCCAGGCGCGCGGCCTGCTCGCCGACCCGCGCCGCCGCGCCGCCGCCCTGGTGACGCAAGCCCTGGCGCAACACGCGGGCCAGCCATTCCAGCGTGTCCTCGGCCAGCGCGACGAGCGGCGGCACGGCCTCGGCATCGCGCTGCAACGGCAGCGGCCGCGGCGCGGCCGCTTCGGTTTGCAGCACCACCGCGCGTTGCGTGGTCAGCAGCGCCAGCGGCCGCATCACGGCCTCGCCGCCGTGCAGCCGCACGGTGCCGGCCACCGCACGCAGCTCGCCCCATTCACCGGCGAGCGCGCGCGCCAGCGCATCGACCGCGCCGGGCGCCGCCGTGCGATGCGGCAGCATCAGGTGCAGCGCCGGCGCCGCGTCGGCGCGCGCGGCGGCGTCCTCATCGGCGTGGGCCAGCCGCGCATGCAGCGTCTGTGCGGCGGCGTTCCAGTACGTGAAGTGCACGCGCATCGGCTCGAAGGCCAGCACGTGCAGCGAACCGGCCGCCCCCGCCGACGCGCCGCTCGCCGCCTGACGCGGCCGCACGAAATCGGGCAGCGCGTCGCGCAGGTGTGCGACCAGCGCCGGCACGCTGGTCTGACGCAACGGCGCGACGAGATCGCCCCAGGATTTCGGCGACAACGGCAGCACGCCGGTCTGGCGCACCCCGCCGGCGAAGTCGATCACGCCGTTCGCGCGGCGCGTGGCCGCCTTGGTGACCACCTGCCCGGCCGCGACCTGACGCAGCGGAAAACCCGCGACGCGGCGGCCGGACAAGCCCGGCGCGCGACCGCCCGCAGCCGCGTCGGCGGCGCGCGTCCAGCGTCGCTCGAGCACGGTCACGGCCTGCGTGTCGGGATCGGCGAACAGCACGCTCGCGCCCTCGGCGTCGTCATCGGCCCAGAGCTCGGCGCCGAGCGACACGAGGCGCAGATGATCGAGTTCGACCTCGCCTTTCACGCCGACACCGAGGATCTGGCTCGCCGGCATCGCGGGCCTGCCGTCGGCGCGCTCCGCGTGCGCGGCGGCGCGCAGGCGCGCCCACAGCTCGGCCAGCACGCGCAGCAGCCGCAACGGCTCGAAGCGGCTGCTGCGCGCGTGCTGGGCCTGCAGCAGTTGCCACACTTCGTCGAGCGCGTCGTCGATCCAGCGCCAGCCCAGTTCCCGCACCCGGCCGCGCACGGCCTCGACGCGCGCGGCCAGCGCCATCGGCGGCTGGCTCGAGCCGTCCAGCCACACTGCGCGCATCAGCGCATCGATCTCGTCGCACACCGCCTGCGCCGTCGCGCCCTGCAGCAGCGCGCGGCCGTCGGCGCCCTCGGTCATGGCCTCGGCCGGCGGGCGCACCTCGACGATCGCTTCCGCTGCGCCGGCCGGCAGCGGCCCGGCCTGCCGGAATGCCCACACGGCGACCACGACGTGCGCGCATCCGCTGCCCTGCTTGCAGTCGCAGCGCGCATGCGCGAGCGCGCTCCGCGAGAAGAAGCGCACGCTGCACATCGGCAGCCGCGCGGCGGGCGGCACGTTCGCGCCGCCCCACGCCTGCACCGCGACGGCCGGCCGCGCGGCCGCCAACCGCTCGGCCTGCTCCAGCACGGACGGCGCGAAGCTCGCGGCCAGCGCGACATCGTCGAAGCGGGCGGGACTCCAGGCACCGGACACACCGGCCGGATCGTCGGACGACGCCGTCCCGCTCGATGCATCGTCCCGGGCGCCGGCCGGCGCCGCGTCGCCATCCGGCCCGCGCGGCGCATCACCAGGCTCCAGCGCGGCGGACGTTGCGCAATCGGCCGACAGCGCCGCCCGGTGCTGCACCTGATAGGCCAGCACCAGCATCACGCGGTGCCGGCACATGCCGCTCGCCGCGCAGCCGCACTGCGCGTCGCGCAGCGTGCGGCCGGGCGGCAGGCTGGTGCGCACGCCGTCGTCGAACACCGCGTGCACGGCGCCGTCCTCGCCGGTTTCCAGCCGCGGCAGCAAGCCGGCCGCCACATCCTTTTGCGCGCGCTTGACGAAGCCCGCGTTGGCGAGCGCGGTCAGCGCCTCGGGCGTCAGCTCCAGCAGGTCGGTGCGGATCGCCGCGCTCATCCCTGCACCTTCTCCGCCAGCCAGCCGGCCAGCTGGCCCGGCGTCATCGCGCCGACCTGCGCGCCCGCATTCACGAGCCGCGCCGCCATCTCGCGGTCGTACGCGGGCTCGGCCTGGCCGTCCAGCGCGGCGAGGCCGAGCACCTTCGCGCCGCTTTCGGCCAGCGTCTTCACGCGGCGCACGAGCTCGTATGCGCTGCCGCCTTCGTAGAAATCGCTGATCAGCACGACGAGCGTCCGGGCCGGGTTCGCGACGACCGACTGCGCATAGGCGACGGCCTTCGCGATGTCGGTGCCGCCGCCGAGCTGCACCTTCATCAGCAGCTCGACCGGATCGGACACGTCGGCCGTCAGGTCGACCACCGCGGTGTCGAATGCGACGAGCCGCGTGCGCATGCCGGGCAGTTGCCACAGGCACGCGGCCATCACCGCGCTGTGGATCACCGAATCGACCATCGAGCCGCTCTGGTCGACGAGCAGCACGATGTCCCACGGCTCCACGTGGCGACGGGTGCGGCTGTTGAAAAGCGGCGTCTCGAGATACAGCCGGCGGCGCTCGGGATCCCAGCGGCGCAGGTTGGCGGCCAGCGTGCGCCGGAAATCGAAATTGCGCGCGACCCGCACGCGCGAGCGTCGGCGCCGGTCGCGCGTGCCGCTGAACGCCTGCCGCACCTCGGTCGCCAGGCGCGCCATGATGCGCCGGACCACCTCGGCCACCAGCCGCCGCGCCGCTGCCAGCACCTCGGGATTCATCAGGTGCTTGGTATGCAGCACCGCGCGCAGCAGCGATTCGGACGGCTCGATGCGCTCCAGCACCTCGAGGTTCGTGACCACCTCGTCGATGCCGAAACGCTCGACCGCGTCGCGTTCGAGCCGCTCGATCACTTCGCGCGGAAACAGCGTGTGAATCGCGTTGATCCAGTCGGGGGTGCTGAGCGCCGACGCCCCGAGACTCGCGCCGCGCTCGCCCCGCGCCGCGCGATCGCCATCGCGGCCGTACAGCCATTCGAGCGCGGCGTCGGCGGCCTGCCCGTCGGCGCCCAGCGCGCCGCACGCCTGCTCGGCCGGCTCGCCGAGCAGCAGACGCCAGCGTTCGAGCGGGGCGGGAATGTTCAATGGCACGATCCGGCTCCCGGAAGATTCGCCGCCCGATGCGATCGGCCGGGGCGATATGAAAAGGATTGCGAAGGATGCGCATGCATGCGCACCGCGCGAGCGCATCGTCGCGCGACGCGTGCCGGCGCGATTGCTATCGCCCGCCGCAAAACGGACTGCTCCGGTCGCTGCTCGCGCATCACGTGCCCGCCTCGTCGGCCGCCACGCCCCAGGCCTGCAGCCGGCCCAGCACGCGCGCCTCGACGAGCCCCGCATGCGCGGCGTCCTCCGGCGCGGCCTCGCCCGTCCGCCGCTGCGTCAGCGCCCGCGCCGACAGGTGCGTTGCGTCGTGCAGCGCCAGCACCTGATCGGCGAGCTGGCCGCGCTCCCGCGGCGGCAGCCACGTGAACGCGCCGCGCAGGCTCGGCAGCGCCTGCACGAAATCGGCGTTGTCGAGCGCCCGCACCAGCGCATCCATGCCGGACACGAATGCGGGCTCGCTCGACAGCGTCTCGCGCGCGAGCGCAAGAAGGCCGCCGAGCGCGTCGCCGAGCACCGGCGCCGGCAGCGCCTGCAGCAGCGCCAGCGCATCGCCGACACCCGCTTGCGACGCACCGCCCGCCTTGCCCGTGTGCGCGGCGAGACTCAGCATCGCGCCCAGCGCCGCGCCACGGCTCACCGGTGCAGCGGCCGGGTCGGCGGCCTTGCGCTGCCAGACCGCCAGCGCCCGCGCGGGCTCGATCGCGACCAGGTCGCTCGCACCGGCGAGCACGTCGGCCACGATGCGGTGCAGCGCGACGTAGCCCTGCACGTGCGCGTCGAAATCGGCCGCGGCGATCGCGGCGGGCGGCTCGAGCAGCCACAGCGCGCGATCGAAGCCGGCTTCGATCACCGTGCGCAGCACCGGGGCGTCCGCCATCCCGAGCATCTGCCCGTGACGCAGCAGCGTATGCAGGATGCCGAGCGCCGGGGCCAGCGCGTCGACGCGCGGCTCGTCGGCCATCGCACACCGCAGCTCGCTCAGCAACGCCGCGCTCAGCGCCGGGAGGCCGGCCCACGCGGCCCGGTTCAGGCCGTCGGCCAGCGGTCCGATGCGGCCGCGCGCTTGCCGCAGGTCGTCCTCGAGCCTCGCGCGCGCGGCGTCCTGCAGCGTCGCGCCCCACGCGCCGGCCTCGATCAGCGCGGCCTGCTGCTCGAGCGGCTCGCTCAATTGCCAGACTTCGGTGCGCTCGCCGGACAGCGCCAGCGCGGGCCCGTGGCGGCGCACGATGCCCGGCACGCGCAGCAGCGCGAGCCGGTGCAGCACGCGGCTGCGCGCGCGGCCCGTCTCGCTCGGCAAATCCAGCTCCAGCGCGCCGGTCAATGCGATACCGTGCGCGTCGAGCTCGCTGCGCACCGCCAGCACGAGCGGCGGCTGCGGCGTGCCCGGCGCGAGCTCGCCCGCGGCGTCGCCGGCCAGCACGTCCATCGCCTCCACCAGCACGGGATCGGTGCCGGCGCGCAGCGGCCCGCGATAGGTCCACGGCAGCGGCGCGTCGAGCGCGTCCTTGACCAGCGCGCCGGCCAGCGCATCGAGCCAGTCGCAGCGCAGCGGCCGCGCATGGCCGCGCAGGCGCGCGAGCCCCTCGGCGCGCAGATGCACGGCCATCAGATCAGCGGTGGACGCCGGCAGCTTCCGCTCGCGCAGGCGTTGCATCACCTGCTGCAGCGCGCGCCTTGCCGCGCCGTCGGCGCCGTCTTCCCACAGCCATTGGTAGTAGGCGGGCGACGGCATGCCCGACGCGTAGCCGGCGAACGCGTCCAGACGCTTGAACGTATACGGGATCAGATAGGAGCCGAAGCGGATCGCGGCCTGCGGGTCCGGCGATGCCTGCGCGCCGAGCGGATCGTCCAGACGTTGCGACGCCGTGGCCCGATCCTGCGGGCCATCCGCATTCGCTTCAGGCGCCCCGCCCTCAACGCCGCCGTTCGCATTCGGAAGCGGCGCCTCGGGCAGCCCCGCCGGCATCCCGGGCCACAGCCGCGCAAGCGCGGGCGCGTGGTAGCCGCCGCAGACGACGAGAACCCGGTCGGCCTGCCCCGCCTGCGCGACCGCCCACGCGATCCAGTGCGCCATCGTCCGCTCGCGCGCCTGGTTGCCCAGCGAACCGGGCGCGTCGCCGCGCAGATGCCGGAAGTAGGTCGCCAGACGCTGCGCCAGTTCGTCCAGTTCGCCGGGCGTCGTGCCCGCCGATTCGAACAGGTGATCCCACAACGCATCGCGGCCCTGCACGGCGAAGCGATCGGCCAGCGCGCGCTCGTACGCGTCGGCGCGCGCTTCATGCTCGGCATCGGCGACGTCGGCGTAGCGGTTCTCCAGCTGCGCGAACGCATCGTGCCAGGCCGGCAGGTCGATGAAGCGCACCGCCGCGCCGACCTCGCGCCCGGCCTGCAGCGCCTGCCATTCCGGCGAGTGCTCGGCGAACGGCGACCACGAGCCGCGATGCACCGCGTCGCTCGACAGATAGCTGTAGATCGCCACCGGCAGCCGGTGCGGCAGATACAGCTCGCCGAGCCGGTCGTTGAAATCCGCCGGCCCTTCGATCAGCACGTAAGCCGGGCGCAGCGCGCGGATGCGTTCGGCCACCAGCCGCGCACACGCGGGGCTGTGATGGCGAATGCCGAGAATGTGCGGCTCAGTCGACATGCGGGTGCGCATCCGGTGCGGGCCGACCGGCGGCAGCCGGTTCGGCGGTGCGCGGCGACAGCGACGGCGGCCGGCGGCCGTGCGAACGCCATGCCGGCCGCGCGGTATCCGGGCATGACGCGAGCCGCTTCCGGATGCCGGAATCGAGCGTGCTCATGCGATCCTCACGGCAGCCGGTGACGTGCCTCGTAGTACGCGCGCCAGTGCGGCCCGTCGCGCCGGGCCGCCTTCTGCTCGAAGTAGCGGCGCAGTTTCGCGCGGTCGTCGGCGTTGTCCTTGACCACCGTGCCGGCGATGCAGTCGACGAGATCCTGCGGCGAGCCCTCGCGCTGTTCGAGAAACCACGCCCGCACGCCGACGGCATGCGCGACGTTGACGGCCTCGGCCGTCGACATCACGGCCGACAGCCGGTCCATCGCACCATCGCCGCTCCGGCTCCCGCTCTCGCCGCGGCCCGCCGCGCCGCGCAGGTCGCGGAAGGTGGTCACGAGCAGTTCGAGCACCGGCGGCGGCACGGCCATCGGGATGCCGCTCTGCGCGAGCAGCCGCGCGCTCGCTTCCTGCACCAGCTCGACCTCGCGATCGAAGTCGAGGATCGGGAACACGGTTTCGAAATCGAAGCGGCGCTTCAGCGCCGCGCTCATCTCGTTCACGCCGCGGTCGCGCGTGTTGGCGGTCGCGATGATGTTGAAACCCTCGCGCGCATAGAGCATCGCGTGCTCGCCGTCGAGCTCGGGCACCGCCATCACGCGATCCGACAGCATGCCGAGCAGGCAGTCCTGCACCTCAAGCGGCGCGCGCGTGATTTCCTCGAAGCGCACGATGCGCCCGGTCTGCATGCCCTGGTACAGCGGCGCCGGCACCAGCGCGCGCGGGCTCGGGCCTTCGTTGATCAGCAGCGCGTAGTTCCAGCCGTACTTGATCTGGTCTTCGGTGACGGACGCGCCGCCCTGGATCGTCAGCGTCGACGTGCCGCTGATCGCGGCCGCGAGCAGCTCCGACAGCATCGATTTCGCGGTGCCCGGCTCGCCGACGAGCATCAGGCCGCGGCCGGTCGCGAGCGTGACCAGCATGCGCTCGATGCTGGCGACCGGCGCGACGATCTTCGGTGCGATATCGAGCGCGCGCTCGCCGAGGATGAAGGCGCGCGCGGCCGTGAGGCTCAGCTGCCAGCCGGGCGGGCGCGGGTTCGCGCCATCCCGCGCCTTCAGCTTCGCAAGCTGTTCGGCATGCAGCACCTCGGCGGGCGGGCGTTGCAGGGAATGCGTTTGAGACGGAGCCATGGGTGGATCTTCTTGTCGTCAATCGAGCGGAATGCCCTCGGATCGCGAATTATATCTCCGCGAATACAACGGCCGACGGGTTCCGCCCGTGCCTCCCGCATGCGCCCTGCGCGCAGGCATGGCCAGCGCGCCGCCGGCGCGCGCCATGCCGGCTCCGCGCCGCGTTACCGCGCGATATACACGCCCGTCGTCGGGCACGTGCCCTGCGTATTGCCGTCGGTCACGAGCGACGCGGCGCTCGGGAACTGCGCGGCCGCGTTCGTCTTCACCGCGATCCACGCCTCGGTGAAATAGCTCACGCCGTTCGACTTCGTGCATTTCAGCGACACCGCGCCGCGCGTGTTGCTGCCGAACGCGCCTTCGAACGCGGACAGCAACTGGTTGCGGGTCACCGTCCGGCCCGCGTTCGCCTGCAGGAACGCGTTGAACGACGTGTTCCCGAGCCGGCCGATCATGCCGCTCGCCTGGTTCCAGTACGCATCCGGCGATGCCGCGTTCGCGCAGGTGCCGTGCTTGAACCACTCGTGCTTGTCGAGGCACGACGCGACGCCCGGCATGTACGTCGACAGCGTGTTGCGCGTCGCGCTGCTGATCGGATATGCGTCCATGCTGCACCACGCGTGGCTGTTGTCGAGATCGATGTCGCGCTGCGGCACGTCGCAGAAGAACGGCTGGTTGCCGTCGTAGTTGTTCGGCCACAGGCCGTGCAGCGACAGGCTGGTCGCCGCGTAGGTGCCGGCGAGGTTGTCGCACTCCGGCGTCGAGTGGGTCGCGCAGAAGCCCGGCTCCCATGACGAAGCCAGCAGCAGGTAGTCGTAGCTGGTCTGTGCGGCGGCGTGCAGCGAGGTGGCGGCGACGGCGAGCGCGGCCGCGGCGCGGAGAAGCGTCTTGAGCATGTCATTCCCTCGGATAAGGCTCGCGGTCGCGGGATGCGCCACGAGATCGTCTACGTCTGCCCGCGATTGTCGCCGCGGCTCCGTGGCACGAATATGAAGGCGCCGCGACGGACGATGCAACAATTGCGTCGATTGCCGAACGCGCCGTTCGACAAAGCCGCGCCAATCCGCCAGAATCGTCGCCTCCGAGGGCGCAAGCCGCCCAGACCGCACAGACGGAACAACGACCAATGACAACGACAATCACACGCCGCCGACTGCTCGGCGCCGGGGCGCTGGCGAGCAGCCTCGCACTGTCCGGCTGCTTCACGCCGAAGCTCTTCAACGACAAGCAATACACCGAGGGCGTCTCCAGCTTCATGATCACCGAGGACGGCAAGAAGCTCGTGGTGCTCGGCGATCAGTACCACTACATCTTCGACATGCCGGACACGCTTCGGCCGGTGCTGATGTCGCATTACCGGAAATCGCTGCGCTCGTCGTTCTACGGCTTTCGCGTCGACGGCGACGCGGTGACCGGCGCCTATCACACGACCCTGCCGAAGGACGCATCCGCCGACGACCGCCAGGCCGCCATCGCGGACGGGTTCAAGGAACGGACGGACAGCCTGTCGCTCGGCGGGCAAATCAGCGGCAAGCGCTATTCCGCCGCCGGCTTCGAGCAGAAACCGGACGCGGCCGCGCAGCCGTTCAACCGCCATTACACCGTCACCATCCGCGAATCGCTGTCGCCGGTCGACAAGGGCATCCGGCTGCTCGCGACGCCCGTCACCGTCGCGGCCGACGGCGTGCTCGTGCTGGGCGGCATCCTGCTCGTGCCGGTGGTGGCCATCGCGATCCAGGCGAACGGCGGCCTGCGGATCATCCAGTAAAGACGCCCGCACGGCCGCCGCAACCGGAGCACCGACATGGCTGACTCGCCGCTTCAAACGCCGCCGCTCGGCCCGCTGCTGAAACGCTGGCGGCTCCTGCATCGCGTGAAGCAGCACCACGCCGCCGAACTGTTCGGCGTCGCGCAATCGACTATCTCTCGCTGGGAGGCCGGCGTGCAGCAGATGTCGCCAGACGAGCGCGCAATCGCCGAGCGGCTGCTCGCGGCGCGCCTCGACTCCGCGGGCGACCGTGCGCTCGCGCGGCTCGTCGATGCGCATCCGGGGCAGGTCCATCTCGTGTGCGATCTCACGCATCGCCTGCTCGCGAGTTCGCGCCTGCGCGCCGCCGAATTCGGCATGCCGCTGTCGACGCTGCTCGGCACGTCGCTGTGGCGCTATGCAACGCCGGAAATCGCGTGCGTCGAAGCGTCGCTCGACGCGCTCGGCTGGCGCGACCGCGCGGGCCCGCCGAGCGTCGAGTTCGGCAGCGGCGCGAACGCGTCGCGCGTCGTGCCGATCCGCCGCAGCACCTGCCGCTGGACGCGGATGATCCTGTCCGACGGTTGCGCCGCGCGGCTCGTCGAGACGCTGTGACACGCCGCGCATATTTCATGCGTGGACAGCGGGCCGCTGCGCGGCGTACGCTTGGCGGCTCCCTGCAAGGACACCGACGATGAACCTCGCGACGAACCTCGACACGATCCACGCGCGGCTCGACTTCCTGCGCGAAGCGGAACGCCTGAAAGACGTGCTGCGCAGCGGCCACACGTCGCAGGGCCGCCCGGAAAGCACCGCCGAGCACAGCTGGCGGCTGTGCCTGATGGCGCTGGTGTTCGCCGACGCGCTGCCCGGCGCCGATCCGCTGAAGGTGCTGAAGATGTGCGTCGTGCACGATCTCGGCGAGGCGCTGCACGGCGACGTTCCCGCGATCGAGCAGGCCGCGCATCCGGACCGGCATGCGCACGAGCGCCGCGACCTGCTGACGCTGACCGCCGGCCTCGACGCCGCGCTGCGCGACGAGATCGTCGCGCTGTGGGACGAATACGAGCAGGCGGCGTCGCCGGAAGCGCAGGCGGTGAAGGCGCTCGACAAGCTGGAAACGATCCTGCAGCACAACCAGGGCGACAATCCGCCGGCGTTCGACTACGCGTTCAACCTCGGCTATGGCCGGCGCTACACGAGCGCGAGCCCGCTGTTCAGCACGATCCGGGCGATCGTCGATGCGGATACGCAAAGCCGGATCGACGGCGCGGCGCCGCACGCGCCGCAATCCGAATGACGCCGATCGCGTCGGCGCGTCGCTAGCGCCGCCGCGCGCAATCACACGCCGCCGCGCCGCGCAGGCGCATTGCTTCGTCATGCGTGTCCGTCGATTGCGCCGAATTCACGCTTCGAAACCGTGTCGTCCGCCCGGCGCACCGCGCGGCACATCTGCGCACAATTGATGACAAAAATCGGCTCGATATCGTCGGATCATTTCGCTTACCATGAGCAGCCGCGACGAAACCTGACAGTTGCCTTGCCGTGCGTCCAGCCGGCACGCCACGTCCGTCGCGGCCATTCGAACGTCCGATCGACCACCCGCTTAGCCGACGCGCGACCCATCGTCGCCGTGCCTTCATGAAACAGAACCGCCGCCGCTGGCGCATCGCGCTTGCAAGTCTCGCCGCCGTCGCGCTCGTCGCCGGCCTCGCCCTGCACTTCCTCGCGCCGGACAAGCGTCCGGAATACCTGACCGCGCCCGTCACGCGCGGCGACCTCGAAAACACCGTGCTGGCGACCGGCGCGCTGCAGGCGTTCCGGCAGGTCGACGTCGGCGCGCAGGTGTCGGGGCAGCTCAAGACGCTGAAGGTGAAGCTCGGCGACAAGGTCGCGAAGGGGCAATGGCTCGCGGAAATCGATCCGGTGATCTCGCGCAACGCGCTGCGGCAGGCGCGCACCAG
Organism: Burkholderia sp. SRS-46; assembly: GCF_004343775.1. GTDB lineage: Bacteria > Pseudomonadota > Gammaproteobacteria > Burkholderiales > Burkholderiaceae > Burkholderia. Next base: position 389,447 of record NZ_PTXL01000009.1, read on the forward strand.
CGAGGAGAACCTGCTTGCGCAGCAGCGCGCGACCGCCGCGCAACTGAAGCAGACCGAGCTCGCGTTCCGCCGCCAGCAGGCGATGCTGCCGGACGACGCGACATCCCGCGAAGCGTTCGAGACCGCCCGCGCGGCGCTCGACGTGCAGCGCGCGAACCTCGCGTCGCTCGACGCGCAAATCCGCGCGGCCCGCATCCAGATCGAGACGGCGGAGGCCAATCTCGGCTACACGCGCATCGTCGCGCCGATCGACGGCCAGGTCGTCGCGATCGTCACGCAGGAAGGCCAGACCGTGATCGCGCAGCAGCAGGCCCCGGTGATCCTGAAGCTGGCCGACCTCGATACGATGACGGTCAAGGCGCAGGTGTCCGAAGCCGACGTGATCCGCGTGCAGGCCGAGCAGACCGCGTATTTCACGATCCTCGGCGATCCGGACAAGCGCTACTACGGCAAGCTGCGCGCGATCGAGCCCGCGCCGCAGAATTTCCTCGAATCGCAGAGCAGCCTCGGCGGCATGTCGAGCGGCAGCACGAAATCGAACACCGCGGTGTTCTACAACGCGCTGTTCGAGGTGCCGAACCCCGGCCACCGGCTGCGCATCTCGATGACCGCGCAGGTCAACATCCTGCTCGGCAATGCGCGCAACGCGCTCAGCATTCCGGCCGCCGCGCTCGGCACGAAAGACAAGGACGGCCGCTACGCGGTGCGCGTGCTGCGCGCCGACGGCACGCTCGACACGCGCGCGGTGCGCACGGGCATCAACACCAACGTCAAGGTCGAGGTGCTCGCGGGCCTGAAGGAAGGCGAGCGCGTCGTGATCGGCGACGCCGCCGACGCCGCCGCCGCGCTCGCCGCGTCCTCGCCGGGAGCCTGACGATGGCACGGCCGCTGCTGCAGCTGACGAACGTCACGCGGCGCTTCGCCACCGGCGACAAGGACGTCGTGGTGCTGAAGGACGTCAACCTGTCGATCGACGCCGGCGAGATCGTCGCGATCGTCGGCGCGTCGGGTTCCGGCAAGTCGACGCTGATGAACATCCTCGGCTGCCTCGACCACCCGAGCGAAGGCCGCTACACGGTGGGCGGGCGCGAAACCGGCATGCTCGACGGCGACGAGCTCGCGCGCCTGCGCCGCGAGCATTTCGGCTTCATCTTCCAGCGCTATCACCTGCTGCCGCACCTGAGCGCGGTGGGCAACCTGGAAATGCCGGCCGTCTATGCCGGCAGCCCGCAGGCCGAGCGGCGCGCGCGCGCGTCGAGCCTGCTCGCGCGCCTCGGGCTCGCCGATCGCGAGGACCATCGGCCGAGCCAGCTGTCGGGCGGCCAGCAGCAGCGCGTGAGCATCGCGCGCGCGCTGATGAACGGCGGCGAAGTGATCCTCGCCGACGAGCCGACCGGCGCGCTCGACTCGAAAAGCGGCCGCGACGTGATGCGGATCCTGCTCGAGCTGAACGCGCTCGGCCATACGGTGATCCTCGTCACGCACGACGAGCACGTCGCCCGCCACGCGCGGCGGATCGTCGAGATCAGCGACGGCGAGATCGTCGCGGACCGGCCGAACCCGCACCCCGCGATCGCCCCGCTGGAAGCAGACACCGAAGCCGACGCCGACGTCAATGCGAGCGCCGGGCCCGACCCCGATGCCGGCGGCGTCGCGACCTCGGTCCGGCCCGCACGCGACGTCGCGCCCGCGCGCACGCACGGCGACGACGCGCTGTCGGTCGTCGCGCCGCCGCGCGCGCGCCGCCTGTCGGCCGGCACCGGCCGCTTCGCCGAGGCGTTCCGGATGGCGTGGATCGCGCTCGTATCGCACCGGCTGCGCACGCTGCTGACGATGCTCGGCATCATCATCGGCATCATGTCGGTGGTGTCGATCGTCGCGATCGGCGAAGGGGCCAAGCGCTACATGCTCGAGGAAATCGGCAGCATGGGCACCAACACGATCAACCTGTACCCGGGCGCCGACTGGGGCGACAGCCGCGCGGACGCGATCCAGACGCTCGTGCCCGCCGACGTCGCCGCGCTCGCCGAGCAGCCGTACGTCGACAGCGTGACGCCCGAGACCTCGCGCACGCAGCTGCTGCGCCATCGCAACGTCGACGTCAACGCGCTCGTCAGCGGCGTCGGCGATCGCTTCTTCCAGGTGCGCGGCATGCGCATGGCGCAGGGCGCCGCGTTCGGCGCGGACGAAGTGCGCCGCCAGGCGCAGGTCGCGGTGATCGACCAGAACACCCGGCGCAAGCTGTTCGGCGCGAACCGCAATGCGATCGGCGCAGTGATCCTGATCGGCAACCTGCCGTGCGTCGTGATCGGCGTGACGGCCGACAAGAAAAGCGCGTTCGGCGACGTGAAGAGCCTCAATGCGTGGGTGCCGTACACGACCGCGAGCGGCCGCCTGTTCGGGCAGCAGTATCTCGACAGCATCACGGTGCGCGTGCGCGACGGCCAGCCGAGCCAGGCGGCCGAGCAGAGCGTGACGAAGCTGATCGCGCAGCGGCACGGCCGCAAGGATTTCTTTACCTACAACATGGACAGCGTGGTCAAGACCGTCGCGAAGACCGGGCAGTCGCTGACGCTGCTGCTGTCGCTGATCGCGGTGATTTCGCTCGTGGTCGGCGGCATCGGCGTGATGAACATCATGCTCGTGTCGGTCACCGAGCGCACCCGCGAGATCGGCATCCGGATGGCAGTCGGCGCGCGCCAGGCCGACATCCTGCAGCAGTTCCTCGTCGAGGCCGTGCTGGTCTGCCTGCTCGGCGGCGCGATCGGCATCGCGCTGTCGTTCGGCGTGAGCATCGTGTTCTCGATGGTCGTCGAACAATGGAAGATGGTGTTCTCCGCCGGCGCGATCGTGTCGGCGTTCCTGTGCTCGACGCTGACGGGCGTCGTATTCGGCTACATGCCGGCACGCAACGCATCGCGGCTCGATCCGATCGATGCGCTCGCGCGAGACTGACGGAGCCCGCTCATGACGATGCCTTCCCCCCTGCTCCGCCGCGTCGCCGCGCTCGCCTGCGCGGCCGCGCTGGCGGCCGGCTGCACCGCCACCCGCAACGGGCCACTGCCGGCCGTCGCGATGCCCGCGAACTGGGTCTCGCCCGTCGCGCCCGCTGCATCGGCCGCGTCGGCCGACTGGTGGCGCAGCTTCGGCGATCCGGTGCTCGACCGCCTGATCGACGACGCGCTGCGCAGCAACGGCGATCTCGCGATCGCGGCGATCCGCGTGTACCGCGCACGGCTGCAGGCCGGGCTCGTCGACACGAACCTCACGCCGAACGTGACGCTCGGCGCGTCGGGCTCGGTCACGCGCACGCTCGACACGCACCAGATGTCCCGCACGAGCGGCATCAACGGCACGCTGAACTACGAGCTCGACCTGTGGGGACGGCTCGCGGCGCTGCGCGACGCCGCGCGCTGGGAAGCCGACGCGACCGAGGCCGACCGCGAAGCCGCGCGGCTGTCGCTGATCGGCACGACGGCCTCGCTGTACTGGCGGCTCGGCTACCTGAACCGGCTGATCGCGCTCGGCGACGCGAACATCGCGTATGCGGAACGCACGCTCGCGCTGGTGCGCTCGCGTCATGCGGCGGGCGCGGTGTCGGGGCTCGACGTCGCGCAGGCCGAGCAGAACCTGTCCGCGCAGCGCGCAGCGCAGACGCAGCTGGTCCAGCAGCGCACCGAAAGCCGTCACGCGCTCGCGATCCTGTTCGACCGTCCGCCGCAGCAGCTCGCCGCCGAGCCGCAGACGCTGCCCGGCGGGCCGCTGCCCGAAGTCGCGGCCGGCGTGCCGGCGAGCCTGCTCGGCCGGCGCCCGGACCTGCGCGCCGCGGAATTCCGCCTGCGCGAATCGCTCGCGAACGTCGACGCAACCCGCACGAGCTTCTACCCGGCCTTCACGCTGACGGGCAGCGTCGGCACGACGAGCGCGAGCCTCGAGCGCGTGCTCACGAACCCGATCGGCACGCTGGGGCTCGGGCTCGCGTTGCCGTTCATCCAGTGGAACACGATGCAGCTGCAGGTCAAGGTGTCGAAGACGCAGTACGAGGAAGCGGTGGTCGCGTTCCGCCAGCGCCTGTACGGAGCGCTCGCCGAGGTCGAGAACGCGCTCGCCGCGCGCGTGCAGCTCGAACGCGAGGCCGAGCAGCGCGCGTTGTCGCTCGCGCAGGCGCAGCGCGCGGAAACGCTCGCGGGCACGCAGTTCCGCGCCGGCGCGACCGGCGTGCAGCCGTGGCTCGACCAGCAGCAGCGGCTGCGGGACGCGGAAAGCACGGAGGCGCAGAACCGGCTGAACCGGCTCAACAACCAGATGACGCTGTACCGCGCGCTCGGCGGCGGCATGCACTGAAGCCGAACCGCGCGCGGCGCGGCGGCGGCCACGTATCGGCGCGGCCCCGCCGGTGGCGTTTCATTCCGCCATCGCCGCCCCGCGCCGCGCGGGCGCAAACGCCAGCGCGCTCGCGGTCGCCAGCACCGCCACGCCCAGCGCGCCGTACGTCATCACCCAGCCGAACCCGTGCACGAGCGCCGCGTGCAGCGCGGCGCCCGTCGGGTCCGCGCGCGCGAGCTCCGGCGCGAACGCGCGCAGCCCGTCGGTACGCCCGGCCGCGACTTGCTGCGCGAGCGCGCGCAGCGCCGCGTCGCCGACGCCGCCCGCGATGCCGGCCTTCAGGCTCGACACGATCCCCGCGACCAGCACGAAGCCCATCACCGCGATGTTCAGCGCGAGCGAGATCATCCGCGCGCTCATGTCGATGCCCGACGCCATCCCCGCGCGCGCGCTCGACACCGCGCCCGTCAACGTGTTGGTGACCGGCGTGTTGGTCAGGCCGAGCCCGATGCCCGCGATCGCGCAGCCGGGCAGCATCGTCAGCCAGTCCGCGTGCGCGGCCGCGCCACCGATGCGCATCAGCGCGAAGCCGGCCGCGATCGTGAAAAGCCCGGCCGGAATCACGACGCCCGGCCCGTAGCGCAGCGCGAGGCGCTCGCCGAACGGCGGCGCGACCAGCGTCGGCAGCGTGTACGCGAGCAATGCGAGGCCGGCCGTCACGCTGTCGTAGCCGAGCGCGACCTGGAAGTAGATCGGCAGGTAGATCATGAACGGCCAGAAGCTGAAGTTCATCCCCATCGAGCCGAAGATCGCGCCGGTGAACGCGCGGATCCGGAACACCGAGAAATCGAACATCGGGTGCGCGCTGCGGCGCTCGGCGACGACGAACCCAACCAGCGCGAGCACGGTGGCGCCAAGCACGCCGAGCCCCGCCGTGCTCGTCAGGCCGAGCGCATCGGCCTGCGTAATGTAGAACGCGAGGCCGAGCACCGCGAGCGACAGCGTGACGATGCCCGCGACGTCGAGCGAGCCCGCGTGCGGATCGCGCGACTCCTGCACCGCGCCGCCGATCAGCGCGAGCGCGACGGCCGCCAGCGGCGCGTGGACGAGAAACACCCACGGCCAGCTCGCGACGGCGACGATCGCGCCGCCGACGATCGGCCCGAAGCCGAGCCCGATGCCGAACACGATCCCCCAGATGCCGAACGCGCGGCTGCGCTCGCGCCCTTCGCGGAACTGGTGCGACAGCACCGCGATCTGGCAGATCAGCATCGCGCCGCCGCTCGCGCCCTGCAGCAGCCGGCCCGCGACGAGCACCGGCACGTTCGGCGCGAGCCCGCACAGCAACGACGTCGCGCCGAACAGCAGCGTGCCCGCGACGTACACGCGCTTGCGGCCGAAACGGTCCGCGAGCGTGCCGGCCGCCATCAGTACCGTCGTACAGGCGATCGTGTACGCGTTCATGATCCACTGCATGCCGTTGAAATCGCCATGCAGCACGTGCTCGAGCGTCGGCAGGATCACCGGCACGCTCGATATCTCGAGACCGAACATCAATGAGGTAAGACAGACGGCCGCGAGCGCGACCGTATTGCGGCGGGTAGAAGAAGACGTCATCGATATCGCGGCATCGCCCGGCAGCCGGGCGACGCGCACCTCCAGGAGTCGAAAAGGCGTTCGCTGCGCACGGCCGCGGCGTCGCACGCAATGAACGGGAGTCGGTACTATAGTGAGAATCCCACTCCCCATTGAATCATCTGCTTCGCATGACTCGGGACCCACAGGAACCAATAGACCTACCCCAACGATGACCGACAAACTCGACGGCGTGACGACTTTCGTGCAGGTGGTGGAATCCGGCAGCTTCGCGCTCGCCGCGGAGCGGCTCGACATGACGCGCTCGGCGGTCGGCAAGGCGATCGCGCGGCTCGAGAAGCGGCTCGGCGCGCGGCTGCTGCAGCGCACGACGCGCAGCCAGAGCCTGACCGACGACGGCCAGGCGTACTACGACCGCTGCGTGCGCGCGCTCGCGGAGCTGGACGCCGCGGAGGCCGACCTCGACAGCGGCCGCCACGAGCCGCGCGGGCGGCTGCGCATGAGCGTGCCGCTGGCGTTCGGCCATCACTGCGTGACGCCGGTGCTGCTCGATCTCGCGCACACCTACCCGCACCTGCGGATCGACGTGTCGATCACGGACCGATTCGTCGATCTCGTCGAGGAAGGCATCGACCTCGCGGTGCGGATCGGCGAGCTGCCCGACAGTTCGAGCCTCGCGGCGCGGCGGCTCGGCACGCAGTACGGCAGCCTCGGCGCGGCGCCGTCGTACCTGGCCCGCTACGGCACCCCGGCGACGCTCGACGCGCTGAAGGATCACCGCACGATCGCCTACTCACGCGCGGGCGTGCCGCAGCCGTGGGAGCTGTACGGGCCGGACGGCACGCCGACGCGCATCGACATGCCGCATCAGCTCGGTTTCGACGACGTTCAGGTGATTGCGGCGGCGGCGGTGTCCGGCTTCGGGATCGCGTGGCTGCCGAGCTGGCTGCTCGCGCAGCACGTGCGGCGCGGCGAGCTGGTGGTGGTGCGGGACAAGTGCTTCGTGAGGAGCGGCGGCGTCCACGCGGTCTGGCCGAAGACGCGCTACCTGCCGCGCAAGACACGCTGCGCGATCGATGCGCTCGTTGCCGCGATTCCGCCGATGATCGGCGAATAGCCAGGCATAGCGGCGAGTCGCGTTGATCGCCCCCCGGCGCGGCGCGTGCGCGCCGGCCCGGTCACGCCGCGCACCGCGCGGCGCTTGCCTGCGTCACGCGGCGCCGAGATCGGCCAGCGGATGCGCGAACAGCTTCCACGGCGACGTGAGGAAGTGCCGCACGCGCTCCGCGCGCAGCTCGACGAGCGACGCGGGCGCCCAGCGCGGCTTGCGATCCTTGTCGATCAGGTGCGCGCGCACGCCTTCGCGGAAGTCGCCCTCCTCGATCGACCGCGCGACGATCCCGAGCTCCATCCGGAACGATTCGGCCAGCGTCATCTGCCGGCCGCGCAGCAGCGCCTCGCGGGTCACCGCGAGCATCGTCGGCGAATGGCCCAGCAGCGCGTCGAGCGTCGCCTGCAGCCACTGGCGAAGCTCGCGCGACAGCTCGTCGCGCGCGAGCTCCTGGCGCAGCGTCGCGACGATCCGGTCGACCGTCGAACGCTTGTCGAAATGGCGGACGATCCACGGCAGCTGGCTCGCCAGCGTCGCATGCGGCACGATGTTGCACGGCGGCTCGAACACCTTGCGCAGCGCGGCGAGCACGTTGCCGTCCCACTTCACGTTGCCGATGCGCGTCTCGAACGTGTCGAGCCAGGCGGACGGCACGCACAGATCCGCGAGCTTCGCGGTCAGCGCATCGGCGCCCGACAGCGTCACGCCGGTCAGCCCGACGTACAGCGCCAGCTCGGCCGGCATGCGCGCGAGGAAGTGCGTTGCGCCGACGTCCGGCACGAGGCCGATGCGCGTCTCCGGCATCGCGATCCGGCTGCGCTCGGTCGCGACGCGCAGCGCGGCACCCTGCGCGAGCCCCATCCCGCCGCCCATCGTGATGCCGTCCATCAGCGCGACGACCGGCTTCGGGAACGTGTGGATCGCGTAGTCGAGCCGGTATTCGTCGACGAAGAACGGCAGCCACGCGTCGCGCCGCGCCACCATCTGGTGCAAGGCGCGCACGTCGCCGCCCGCGCAGAAGCCCTTCTCGCCCGCGCCGCGCAGCACCACCGCGACGATCTGGTCGTCGTCGCGGCAGCGCGCGAGCAGCGCGGCCAGCTCGCGCACCATCTCGTGCGACAGCGCGTTCAGCGCGGCCGGCCGGTTCAGCGTGATCAGCGCCACGCGGTTCAGCACGCGGAACAGCACGTCGGGCGCGGCTTGCGCGAGCGCGTCGGGCGTCGTGATCGGGGTGCTCATCGGTCCTGCTCTCCGTCGGGTTGCCAGTTCGGCGCGCGCTTGCCGAGAAACGCGGCCACGCCTTCGCGCGGATCGTTCGTATCGAACAGGTCGACGAAACGCTCGCGCTCGACCGCGAGCGCCGCGCTGCGCGGCACGCCGCGGCGCGCGAGGCCGATCAGTTCCTTGCTGTAGGTGACCGCGTGCGGGCTCTGCCGCGCGACGTTGCGCGCGAGCGCGAGCGCCGCGTCGCGGGCCGCGCCGCTGTCGACCACGTCCTCGACGAGGCCGATCCGCAGCGCGGTGGCCGCATCGACGCGCACGCCGGCGAGGATGATCTTCTTCGCCCAGCCTTCGCCGACGAGCCAGGGCAGCGTCTGCGTGCCGAGCCCGCACGGCAGCAGCCCGACCGACGGTTCGGGCAGCGCCATCTGCGCATGCGTCTCGGCGATCCGCAGGTCGCAGGCCAACGCACACTCGAGCCCGCCGCCCATCGCGTAGCCGTTGATCGCCGCGATCGTCACGAAACGCGCTTCGGACAGCGTCTCGAACGCGGTGCCGAAGCGGATCGCCATCGCGCGCGCAACCGCCGGATCGCCTTCGGCGAACGTGTTCAGGTCGGCGCCCGCGCTGAAGAACTTCGGGCCGTCGCCGGTGATCACGAGCGCGCGCACGCGCGGGTTCGCGTTGAGCTCGGCGACGATCTGCTGCATCCGCAGCAGACCGTCGGCGGTAAAGGCGTTCGCGGGCGGACGCTTGAGCGTCGCGCACGCGATCGCGCCGTCGTCGACGTAGTCCAGTTCGATCATTGCGCGTCCTTCTTCGTTGCCGGTTGGTAGAGACGGATCACCGCCGAGAAGTCGAGCTGCCCGTCGCCGCGGCTGCTCATCGTCTGGTAGAGCTGCTGCGCGAGCGCGCCGAGATAGACGGGCTGGCGCGCCTGCTTCGCCGCGTCGTTCGCGAGGCCGAGATCCTTCAGCATCAGGTCGGTGCCGAAGCCGCCCGTGTAGCCGCGCGACGACGGCGCGGTCTCGATCACGCCCGGATACGGGTTGTAGGTGTCCGAGCTCCAGCAGCGGCCCGTCGACGTGTTGACGATGCCCGCGAGCACCTTCGGGTCGATGCCGAGCGCGACGCCGAGCGACATCGCCTCCGACACCGCCGCCATCGAGATGCCGAGCACGAGGTTGTTGCAGACCTTCGCGACCTGCCCCATCCCGGTCGCGCCGCAGTGGACGATGTTCCTGCCCATCCCGGAAAGGACGGGCTTCACGCGTTCGAAATCCGCGTCGCTGCCGCCGACCATGAAGGTCAGCGTGCCGGCCGCCGCGCCGCCCGTGCCGCCCGACACCGGCGCATCGACGAACGCGCCGCCGTGCTCGCGCACCAGCGCGCCGAACGCCTGCGCGCTCGCCGGGTCGATCGTGCTCGAATCGATCACCGTCGCGCCCGCGCCGAGCCCGGCCAGCACGCCGTTCTCGCCGGAGAGCACCGAGCGCACGTGCGGCGCGGCCGGCAGCATCGTGATCACGCATTCCGCGCCGGCCGCCGCGTCGCGCGGCGAGCCGGCCACCTGCGCGCCCGCGTCCTGCAGCGCGCGCAGCGCGTCGGCGCTCAGGTCGAACGCGTGCACGTCGTGGCCGGCCTTCAGCAGGTTCAGCGCCATCGGCGCGCCCATGTGGCCGAGGCCGATAAAACCGATCTTCATGGCTGCCTCCCTGTTGGTATCAATGCAGACGGATCGTCGTGTTGACCGGGCCGGCCGTCGCGTCGTCGTCGAACCAGCGCGCGGTGACCGTCTTCGTCTGCGTGTAGAACTGCACGACCTGCTTGCCGTACGGGCCGAGATCGCCGAGCTTCGAGCCGCGCGAGCCGGTGAAGCTGAAGAACGGCACCGGCACGGGGATCGGGATGTTGATGCCGACCTGGCCGACGTCGATCTCGCTCTGGAACTTGCGCGCGGCCGCGCCGCTCTGCGTGAACAGGCCCACGCCGTTGCCGAACGGGTTCGCGTTGACGAGCGCGATCGCGTCGTCGAGCGAATCCGCTTCGAGCACGACGAGCACCGGCCCGAAAATCTCGTGCGTGTAGATCGACATGTCGGTCTTCACGCCGGAGAAGATCGTCGGGCCGACGAAGTTGCCGCTCTCGTAGCCGGCCACCGTCACGTCGCGGCCGTCGAGCGCGAGCTGCGCGCCTTCCTGCACGCCGGCTTCGATCAGCGACAGGATGCGTGCCTTCGCCGTCTTCGAGACGACCGGGCCGACGTCGGTGCCGGGCTCGTGGCCCGCGTTGACCTTCAGTTGCTTCGCCTTCGCGACGAGATCGGGCAGCCAGTCGCGCGCCTCGCCGACCAGCACCGCGACCGACGTCGCCATGCAGCGCTGGCCCGCCGCGCCGAAGCCGGCGCCGACCAGCGCGTTGATCGTCTGCTCGCGGTTCGCGTCGGGCAGCACCACCGCGTGGTTCTTCGCGCCCATCATCGATTGCACGCGCTTGCCGTGTTCGCTGCCGAGCTTGTACACGTGCGTGCCGACGGCCGTCGAGCCGACGAACGAGATCGCCTTCACGAGCGGATGCGTGCAGATCGCGTCGACCACTTCCTTGCCGCCGTGCACGACGTTCAGCACGCCTTTCGGCACACCCGCCTCGACCGCGAGCTCGACGAGCTGCATCGTCGACAGCGGATCCTGCTCCGACGGCTTCAGCACGAACGTGTTGCCGCACACGATCGCCATCGGGAACATCCACAGCGGGATCATCGCGGGGAAGTTGAACGGCGTGATGCCCGCGCACACGCCGAGCGGCTGGCGCAGCGTGTAGGTATCGACGCCGCCCGCGACGTTCTCCGCGAATTCGCCGAGCTGCAGCGTGCCGACCGAGCATGCGTGCTCGACCACCTCGAGGCCGCGGAAGATGTCGCCTTCGGCGTCGGGCAGCGTCTTGCCCTGCTCGGCCGTCAGCGTCTTCGCGATGCGCTGCTGGTTCGTGCGCACGAGATCCTGGAACTTCAGCATGATGCGCATGCGCGCGGAAATCGGCGTGTTCTTCCAGGTCGCATAGGCGGCGTGCGCGGCCTGCACCGCCGCGTCGACCTCGGCAACCGTCGCGAACGGCACGCGCGCGAGCACCTGCTGGGTCGCCGGGTTGACGACGTCGCGCCACTCCTGCGTGGCGGACTCGACGAATGCGCCGTCGATCAGCAGCTTGACCGTCGGCACGTCTTGCCCCGCCTGGGGCGTCGGATTCGCGTTCATTGCTCAACTCTCCTTGGGAGCGCCGCCGCGCGACGGTGCGCGCGGGCGGCGGGTTCGATTCGAACGCGGGCGGCACGCGCGGCGCGCCGGGCCCGCGCATGGGTCATTTCAGGTCCGCCGCAAAATCCTCTTCCCAGTACTCGCCGGGCATCCGCGCGCTCGCGTCGTCGCCGCGCTCGATCTCGCGGCGGCGCAGCTCGACGCGGCGGATCTTGCCGGAGATCGTCTTCGGCAGTTCCGCGAATTGCAGGCGGCGAATGCGCTTGTACGGCGCGAGTTTCTCGCGCGAGAACCGGAAGATCTCGAGCGCGAGCGCCGGGCTTTCCTCGTAGCCCTGGCGCAGCGTGATGAACGTCTTCGGCACCGCGAGCCGCACCGGGTCCGGGCTCGGCACGACCGCCGCCTCGGCGATCGCCGGATGCTCGATCAGCACGCTTTCGAGTTCGAACGGGCTCAGCCGGTAGTCGGACGACTTGAACACGTCGTCCGCGCGGCCGATGTAGACGAAGTAGCCGTCGTCGCGGCGCATCGCGATGTCGGACGTGCGGTAGTGGCCGTCGCGCATCGCATGCGCGGTCGCGTCGGGGTTGTTCGCGTAGCCCTTCATCAGGCCGACCGGACGCTCGACGTCCGCGCCGACCGGCAGCGCGACTTCGCCTTCGCCCACCGGCACGCCGTCCGGGTCGAGCAGCGCGATCCGGTAGCCGGGCATCGGGCGGCCCATCGACCCGGCCACCACCGGCTGGCCCGGCGAGTTGCCGATCAGGCAGGTGGTTTCGGTCTGGCCGTAGCCGTCGCGGATCGTGATGCCCCACGCCTTCTTCACGCGCTCGATGATTTCCGGGTTCAGCGGCTCGCCCGCGCCGACGATCTCGCGCAGCTTCACGTCGAACGACGCGAGCGGCTGCTGCACGAGCATCCGCCACACGGTCGGCGGCGCGCACATGGTCGTCACCTGGTGCTTGACGATCGCGTCGAGCACGACCTTCGGCTCGAAGCGCGCGTAGTTGAACGCGAACACGCACGCCTGCGCGTTCCACGGCGCGTAGAAGCAGCTCCACGCATGCTTCGCCCAGCCGGGCGAGCTGATGTTCCAGTGGATGTCGCCCGGCTGCAGGCCGACCCAGTACATCGTCGACAGGCTGCCGACCGGATAGGTGCGGTGCGTATGCTCGACGAGCTTCGGCTTCGACGTCGTGCCCGACGTGAAGTACAGCAGCATCGGATCGCTCGCGTGCGTGACGCCGTCCGGTGTGAACGCGGCGGGCGCCGCGTAGCCGTCGTTCATCGCGAGCCAGCCGTCGCGCGGCGCGCCGGCGACGATCTTCTGCTTCAGGCCGAGGCCCGGCTGCTCGAATTTCGCGGTTTCGTTGTCGTCGACGATCGCATAGGTCGCGCCGCCGATCTGCACGCGGTCGCGCACGTCGTCGGCGGAGAGCTGCGTCGTCGCGGGCAGCACGACCGCGCCGAGCTTCATCGCGGCGAGCATCGCGTCCCACAGCTCGACACGGTTCGGCAGCATCAGCAGGATCCGGTCGCCGCGCGCGACGCCGAGGCCGCGCAGCCAGTTCGCGATCCGCGACGAGCGCTCGGACATCTGCGCGAACGAATACGGGTCGCCCTGCCCGGTCGCCGCATCGACGATCCACAGCGCGGGCCGGTCGTTGCCGCGCGCCATCGGGTCGAAGTAGTCGAGCGCCCAGTTGAACGTGTCGAGCGCCGGCCACTGGAAATCGCGGTAGGCGGTTTCGTAGTCGGTGCGGTGGCGCAGCAGAAAGTCGCGTGCGTCCAGGAAAGCCTGTGCCGTCATCGTGTCGTCTCCTGTTGTCCGGCGCGGGTGCTGCAGCACCCGTTCCGGTTCGATGCAATGCCATCCATGTTGCGCGGCGCGGCAGGCTCCACGCCCCCCGCGCCGCAATGCCCCGGCTGTCTTCGAGTCTCTGGGGCGGGCTGCCGCCATCGGGCAATCGGCGTGGCTTACAGCTGCCGCGCGATCACCATCCGTTGCACTTCGCTGGTCCCCTCGTAGATCTGCGTGATGCGCGCGTCGCGGTAGTGACGCTCGACTTCGTAATCGGCGAGATAGCCGTAGCCGCCGTGGATCTGGATCGCGTCCGAGCACACGCGCTCGGCCATCTCCGACGCGAACAGCTTCGCCTGCGACGCTTCCGACAGGCACGGCAGGCCGGCCGTGCGCAGCTTCGCCGCGTGATGCACGAGCAGTCGCGCGGCGTTGATCTGCGTGGCCATGTCGGCGAGCTTCTGCTGGATCGCCTGATGCTCGGCGAGCGGCTTGCCGAACTGCACGCGCTCGCCCGCATAGCGGCGCGCCTTGTCGAACGCGGCGCGCGCGATGCCGAGCGCCTGCGCGGCGATGCCGATGCGGCCGCCCTCGAGGTTCGACAGCGCGATCTTCAGCCCTTCGCCGCGATTGCCGAGCAGGTTCTCCTCGGGAATCGCGCAGTTTTCGAACGTGATCGGGCAGGTATCCGACGCGCGGATGCCCATCTTCTTCTCCGGCTTGCCGACGACGAAGCCCGGCGTGTCGGTCGGCACCAGGAACGCGGAGATGCCGCGCTTGCCGGCCTCCGGATCGGTGATGGCAAAAACGATCGCGATGCCGGCGCGCTGGCCGTTGGTCACGAACTGCTTCGCGCCGTTCAGCACCCATTTGCCGTCGCGCAGTTCCGCGCGGGTGCGCAGGTTGTGCGCCTCGGAGCCGGCCTGCGGCTCGGTCAGGCAAAACGCGCCGATCGTGCGGCCGGCGGCCATCTCGGCGAGCCAGCGATCCTTCTGCGCGGCCGTGCCGAAGCCGAGGATCGGCCCGCAGCCGACCGAGTTGTGCACGCTCATCATCGTCGCGCACGCGGCGTCGCCGGCGGCGACCTCCTCCATCGCGAGCGCATAGGCGACGTAGTCGGTGTACGAACCGCCCAGCTCCTGCGGCACGATCATCCCGAGCAGGCCCAGTTCGCCGAGCTGCGCGACCACCGCGTCCGGCAGGTGCGCGTCGCGGTCCCATTGCGCGGCGTTCGGCGCCAGCACCTCGGTGGCAAAAGCGCGCGCGGCGTCGCGGATCATCCGCTGGTCTTCGGTGTAAAGCTCGTCCATGGCGCTTGCTGTCTCCCGGCGGCCCGCCTCGCGCGGCCGCGATCAGTTTTGGATGAATCAAGTGTAGGCAAGCGCGTGCCGCTGTTCGATGCTCGCACCGCTCATTTACACTGAGCGTTTTTGCCACACCCGCGCCGTCGATGAAGCAGGAAGAAAAGGGAACCATCGCGATCAGCCTGGTCGCGTACAGCGTCGCGCTTGCGACACGCAAAGGCGTCGCGGCCGAGCCGCTGCTCGTGCAGGCCGGCATCGCGCCCGCGCTGCTCGGCCAGCCGCGCGCGCGGGTGTCCGCGCAGCAATACGGCGCACTGTGGAACGCGATCGCCCGCGCGCTCGACGACGAATTCTTCGGCCAGGACCCGCATCCGATGCGCAGCGGCAGCTTCGTCGCGATGAGCCAGGCGGCGCTCACCGCGCGCGACGGCCTGCACGCGATGGCCCGCGCGGTGAACTTCATGCACTGCGTGCTCGACGGCCTGCACGCGGAACTCGACGCGAACCCGCAGCGCGTGCGGCTGCGCTTCGTGCACCGCAACAACGGCGCGACGCCCGCGATGTTCACGTACGCGACCTATTTCATCATCGTCTACGGGCTCACCTGCTGGCTGATCGGCCGCCGCATTCCGCTGCTGCATGCGAGCTTCCGCTGCGACACGCCGCCCGCCGAGCATGAATACCCGTCGATGTTCTGCGACGACATGCGCTTCAACCAGCCCGATTCGTATGTCGATTTCGATCCCGAATTCGCGACGCTGCCGGTCGTGCAGAACCCGAAGACGCTGAAGGCGTTCCTGCGCAACGCGCCGGCCAGCTTCATCGTCAAGTACCGCAACCCGAATGCGCTCGCGCAGCGCGTGCGCACGGTGCTGCGCGGCATGCCGCCCGCCGCGTGGCCGGGCGCCGCGCAGATGGCCGTGCGGCTGCACGTGGCCGAGGCGACGCTGCGCCGCAAGCTGCACCAGGAAGGCCACGCGTACCAGTCGATCAAGGATGCGCTGCGGCGCGACCTCGCGTTCGAGGCGCTCGCCGATCCGTCGCGCACGATCGCCGACGTCGCCGCGGCGGCCGGCTTCGCCGAGCCGAGCGCGTTCTACCGCGCGTTCCGCAAATGGAGCGGGCGCAGCCCGGCCGAGTTTCGCGACGAGGCGCTGGGGCGCACGGTCGGCCCCCGCTGAGATCGCAGCGCCGGCGCGGCGGCGCGCGCCATCGCGCTTTGCGCGGAAACCGCCTAATCTTTAAATATCGGGCCAGCGCCCTTCTTGCGGGCCGGACGGCGTGCGGTTGCGCGCCGCCCGGACGTCCCGATGCGCTTTCAACGCCATTGGCACCTGCCGACGCACGACGCGTCGGGCCGTCGCCTCACTCCTCACCCGCTGCCGGCGCGGGTCGCGCGCGCCGCGCTGTTCGCGGCGCTGCTCGTCGTCTGCGCGGTGGCCGCGGCGCCTGCCGCCAACGCGCCCGCGGCCGCTGCGCGCGCGCCCATCATCGTGATCCCGGTCAACGGCGCGATCGGGCCGGCCAGCGGCGATTTCATCATCCGCTCGCTCGACCGCGCGGCCAAAGAGCACGCGCCGCTCGCGATCCTGCAGCTCGACACGCCGGGCGGCCTCGATTCGTCGATGCGGGTGATCATCAAGGCGATTCTCGGCTCGCCGGTGCCGGTCGCCGCGTTCGTCGGGCCGAGCGGCGCGCGCGCGGCGAGCGCGGGCACCTACATCGTATATGCGAGCCACATCGCGGCGATGGCGCCGGGCACCAACCTCGGCGCGGCGTCGCCGGTCCAGTTCGGCATCGGCGGCGCGCCCGGGAACCCGCCGTCGCCGACCGGCGGAGGGTCGCCTACGTCACCCAAGGCGCCCGCGTCGGGCGCGTCGGACGCGTCCGGCACGCTGCCAAGCGACACGCAATCGACCGAGGCCCGCAAGGTGATGCACGATTCGGCCGCGTACATCCGCGGCCTTGCGCAGCTGCGCGGCCGCAATGCCGACTGGGCGGAGCGCGCGGTGCGCGAAGCGGTCAGCCTGTCGGCGAGCGAGGCGCATGCGCAGCACGTCGTCGACGTGATCGCGCTGGACCCGGCTGATCTCGCGCGCCAGGTCGACGGCCGCACCGTGACGACGTCCGCCGGCGCGCAGCATCTCGCGACCACGCACGCGCCGCTCGTCGTCGTCGAGCCCGACTGGCGCAGCCACTTCCTGTCGATCATCACGGACCCGAACGTCGCGCTGATCCTGCTGACGCTCGGCATCTACGGGCTGTTCTTCGAATTCGCGAACCCGGGGTTCGTGCTGCCGGGCCTCGTGGGCACGATCTGCCTGCTGATCGGCCTGTTCGCGATGCAGTTGCTGCCGATCAGCTACGCGGGGCTCGGCCTCGTGCTGCTGGGCCTCGCGTGCCTCGTCGCCGAGGCGTTCCTGCCGACCTTCGGCGTGCTCGGCTTCGGCGGCATCGCGTCGTTCACGATCGGCGCGCTGATGCTGATCGACACCGACGTGCCCGGCTACGGAATTCCGTGGCCGCTGATCGCGAGCCTCGCGTTCACCGGCGGGCTGCTGGTGGCCGGCGTATCGAGCCTCGCGCTGCGCGCGCGGCGCCGGCCGGTCGTCACCGGCGCCGAGGCGATGGTCGGCAGCGTCGGCGAAGTGCTCGACGACGGCCTCGAGCCCGACCAGCCGCAAACGGCCGCCGGCCCCGCACCATCCGCCGCCGGCTGGGCGCTGGTGCGCGGCGAGCGCTGGCGGGTCGCGTGCAGCGCGCCGCTCGCCGCGGGCTGCCGGGTGCGCGTCACGGGCCGCCAGGGGCTGATGCTGACGGTCACTCCGCTTTACGACAAGCCGCCGCCCACGCGCACTGGAGAACAACTCAAAGGAGAACAACAATGATTGGCTATACGTTCGGCTTCAGCAGCCTGCTGATCGTCTTCGCGGTGCTGCTCGTCGCGTCGTCGATCCGCATCTTCCGCGAATACGAGCGCGGCGTCGTGTTCATGCTCGGCCGCTTCTGGAAGGTCAAGGGGCCGGGGCTCGTGCTGATCATCCCGATCGTCCAGCAGGTGGTGCGCATCGACCTGCGCACGGTCGTGTTCGACGTGCCCGCGCAGGACGTGATCACGCGCGACAACGTGTCGGTGAAGGTGAACGCGGTGGTGTATTTCCGCGTGGTCGATCCGGAGAAGGCGGTGATCCAGGTCGCGCGCTTCTTCGACGCGACGAGCCAGCTCGCGCAAACCACGCTGCGCTCGGTGCTCGGCAAGCACGAGCTCGACGCGCTGCTCGCCGAGCGCGAGCAGCTGAACGCCGACATCCAGAAGACGCTCGACGCGCAAACCGATGCGTGGGGCATCAAGGTGTCGACGGTCGAGATCAAGCACGTCGACCTGAACGAGACGATGGTGCGCGCGATCGCGCGGCAGGCGGAAGCCGAGCGCGAACGGCGCGCGAAGGTGATCCACGCGGAAGGCGAGCTGCAGGCGTCGGAGAAGCTGCTGCAGGCCGCGCAGCGGCTCGCGCAGCAGCCGCAGGCGATGCAGCTGCGCTACCTGCAGACGCTCACCACGATCGCGGCCGACAAGAACTCGACGATCGTGTTCCCGCTGCCGGTCGACCTGCTGAACGCGGTGCTCGACCGGTTCGCGCCGCCGCGCGAGCGGTAAGGGTCGCGAGGCGCCCCCGCCCGCCCGCGGCCGCGCATCACGCCAGCAGCTTGCGCTCCGTCTTGCCGTACTTGATCGACTTCTCGTCCGGGATCATCAGGCCCGTATGCTCGTCGCGGCCCTGCAGGATGAAGCGCGCGTCCGGGTTGCCGATCTGCTCGGCCGCGAGCTTGCTGTCCGCGCCGATCTCGCCCTTCTTCATCCGGTTGACGATCACGCCCACCGCGGTGTCCTTGAAGTCGCGCAGCATCCACGCGTCGCCGTCGCTGTCGCCCGCCACCAGCACCGGGCCATAGCCCTTCTTCGCCTGCAGCACGTTGCGGATGCCGACGGTCTTGCCCGGCCCGTAGTTGAAGTGCCAGCCGTCCGGGTAATGGCTCACGTACTTGCCGTCCTGCATGTCGAGGCGCAGGCCGATCACGTTCTCCGGCGGCACGCCGTAGCCGTAGTTCGGGTTGCCGGCGAACACGCGCACCACGTCGTCGATCGACGCGGTGCTCACGTACACGTCGATGCCGTTCGCGCGCAGCGTGTGCATCAGCCCGCGGATTTCCTCGTGAATGCGGATGCCGTGGAAATGCGTGTCGGCAACCACGCCGGCCTTGCCCGGCAACGTCTTCGGGCTTTCATACTTCACCTTGCGCAGCGCGTCGCCGATGCCGTGGTTGTTCGACGCCTGCGCCATCGCCTGCAGCTCGGCGGTCGTCATGTTCTTGTAGAAATAGATGATCCACTTGTAGCCGATCTCGAGCGGATGCGT
Source organism: Burkholderia sp. SRS-46 (assembly GCF_004343775.1). Taxonomy (GTDB): domain Bacteria; phylum Pseudomonadota; class Gammaproteobacteria; order Burkholderiales; family Burkholderiaceae; genus Burkholderia. The sequence continues at coordinate 408,478 of NZ_PTXL01000009.1, forward strand.
GTCGCAGATCGCGTCGTACATGAAGTACAGCTTCGCGCGGAAATCCTTGAATTGGTCGGTCTCGCGGATCTCGTCGAGGCTCTTGCCGCCGCCGAAGCCCTGGTAGTTCGCGTAGAGCCAGCGATAGTCGGCCTCGACGTCGGCGGCGAGATCCTCCATCGTCACCGGCTTGCCGTCCACCGTCGTGTAGTCCTTCGCGAACGGGCCCTTCGGCACGTCCTGCCACATCACGGCGACGAATTCGTCCGGCGTCAGCTTGTACTGCAGATGGTTGATCTGGTACATCAGCAACGCCTCTTCGCAGTCATTCATGATGCACGTGTTGTCCCAGTCGAACACCGCGTACGGGCGCCGCTTCGCGTCGTAGCCGGCGCTCCCCATGCCGTGCCGGTCGAGCACCGCCTGCAGACGCGCGGCGTTGAACGGCGACCAGCGGCCGGGGTCCAGTGCGTCCGGCGCGGACGCGTTCTTCGCATTGGCCGTGCCGGCCTTGAGCACGAGCGACGTCGCGGCGCTCGCCGCGGCAAGGGTATTCAGGAAGGTGCGGCGCTGCATGGTCAGTCTCCGTGGAATAGACGATTCGGGTTCGGTCGCCGCCCTGCTCGACGCGCGGCACAGTGTGGCGCGCCGGCGGCTCATCCGTCCGGCCGGGCCGGGGTGGCTCCGGAATGGGGACGCATGATCTGGCGAAAATATTGCGGCAATTTGACAGCGTCTCTTCACGGCGCGACATGAAGTTGATCCGCGGCGACATGGCGGGCCGCCCGGGACGATTTGCGTGGAGGGGTTCTACTAGCCGGGCCCCGCACCGGCCGGATCGGCCGCGCCGCCTTCAGCGCCGGGCCCGCGCACGCGAACCCCATGACCGCCGCGCCCGCGCGACCTAGGAAAAGCCCTCACCCCGAAACACTGGCATGTTCGGCCGAATTCGCTATGATCGTTACATCATTCAATGGCACATTAAAAGCTGACTGAATAACCTGCGGCGGCGACGCCCGGCGGGCGTGTTCCGGCTCAGCGCCCTCGCTTTGCATGGGACCCGCGTAGGCGCTGAAGCGCCAACTCGGGTCGACACTGGAGACGCCTCATGGCCGAACATCCGCTGCCGGAAGTCCATCTGGAAGAGCTCGCGCAATTCCGCGCGGTCCAGCAACTCGCGTACCGCTGCGTCGAGACCGTCGGCGGCCTGCTGTACCCGGGCATCACCGAGAAGGAAGCCGCGCGCCTGCTCGCCGAATGGCTGCAGGACCACGGCGTGCGCGACTGGCTGCACAAGCCGTTCGCGTGGTTCGGCAACCGCACCGCGTTCGACGGCTTCTCCGGCCTCACGCACCTGGGCGGCTTCAATCTCGCGTTCTTCCCGAGCAACCGCCAGCTCGAGACCGACATGCCGGTGATCCTCGACGTCGCGCCGGTGCTCGACGGCATCGTCGCCGACGTCGGCTACGCGCACTGCCTCGGCACGAACCCGATCCTCGAGCAGTTGCAGGACGACCTGATGGACCACCGCGAGCTGATCGTGCGGCTCGTGAAGGCGCGCCGGCCGATGGCCGAAGTCGCGCAGGAAGTCGACGCGCTGTGCCGCCGCCAGGGCGTCGAGCCGCGCCACAAGGCGTATCCGTTCAAGGTCCTCGCGCATCGCGTCGCAAAGATCCACACGCTGTCGAAGCCGCGCTTCGTCGCGCGCTTCGGCCTGAACGCAACCCGCAACCTGCTGCTCGACCAGGGCCGCGCCGCGAAGCAGCAGGGCTGGTCGCCGCTGTGGTCGATCGACCGCCGCTCCGAGCACGCGCCGGTGCCGGGCCTGTGGGCGGTCGAGCCGCACCTCGGCTTCGCGGGCGTCGGCGCGAAGTTCGAGGAGCTGCTCGTGATCACCGACGACGACGCGTACTGGCTCGACGACGACCTGCCGCACGTGCGCCGCTGGGCGCGCCGCCAGGCCGAACGCTCGCCCGCGCTCGCGCCGGCCGCCCCGGCGGCGGCCGCTGCCGCTGCCCCGGCCGCGGCCTGACGCGGCGCGCGGCGCCTCCCCTTTTCCGAACGTGTACGGACCCACGATGCAGCCACTTTCCGACGAAGCGCCGCTGGCCCTGTTCGATTCCGTGTTCACCGAAACCGCGGTCGCGTCCGGCGACCTGACGCTCGCGGTCAAGACCTGGGGCGATCCGTCCCGCACGCCGGTCGTGCTGGTGCACGGCTATCCGGACACCAGCAGCGTCTGGCAGGACGTCGCGCCGCTGCTCGCACGCCAGCACTACGTGATCGCGTACGACGTGCGCGGCGCGGGGCTGTCGAGCGCCCCCGCGCGCACGGCCGACTACCGGCTCGCGAAGCTGACCGACGATTTCATCGCGGTGATCGACGCGCTTTGCCCCGGCCGCCCGGTGCACCTGATCGCGCACGACTGGGGCTCGATCCAGGGCTGGGAATTCGTCACCGAGCCACGGCTCGCGGGCCGCATCGCGTCGTATACGTCGTGCTCCGGCCCGTGCCTCGACCACGTGGGCCACTGGCTGCGCGAGCGCCTGCTGCGGCCGACGCCCGCGTCGCTCGGCAAGCTCGCCGGCCAGCTCGTGCGCTCGTGGTACGTGGTCCTGTTCCACCTGCCGTTCATCCCCGAGCTCGGCTGGCGGCTGTGGCTCGGCCGCGCATGGCCGGGCCTGCTGCGCCGGATCGAGAAGACGCCGGTCGCGCCGCGCGCGACGCAGGCCGACGACGGCGCGCGCGGCGTACGCCTGTATCGCGCGAACTTCATCCGCTGCCTCTTCACGCCGCGCGAGCGCTACGCGCACGCGCCGGTGCAGACGATCGTGCCGCTCGGCGACAAGTACGTGAGCCCGGCGCTGTCCGAGGACCTGTCGCGCTGGGTGCCGCAGTACTACCGGCGCGAAGTCGCCGCCGGCCACTGGCTGCCGCTCGCCGATCCGGCGCGCTTCGCGGGCCTCGCGCAGCAGCTGATCGACGCGGTCGAATCCGGCGACGCGCCGCCCGCGCTCGCGAACGCGCGGCGCCGCGCGACGAGCGGCCGCTTCAGCGGCAAGGTCGCGGTCGTCACCGGCGCGGGCAGCGGGATCGGCCGCTGCGCGGCGCTGGCGTTCGCGCGCGAAGGCGCGACGATCGTCGCGGTCGACATCGACCTCGCGAGCGCCGAGCGTACTGCGCTGCTGGTCCGGCTGATCGGCGCACCGGCACATGCGCGGCGCGTCGACGTCGGCTCCGCGACCGACATGGAAGCGCTCGCCGGCTGGGTCGGCGGCGAGCTCGGCGGCGCGGACGTCGTGATCAACAACGCGGGCATCGGCATGGCAGGCGGCATCCTCGACACGAGCGCCGCGCACTGGGAGCGGATCCTGCACGTGAACCTGTGGGGCGTGATCCACGGCTCGCGCCTGTTCGCGCAGCAGATGGCCGCGCGCGGCGCCGGCGGGCACATCGTCAACACCGCGTCGGCGGCCGCGTTCGGGCCGTCGCGCGACCTGCCCGCGTACGCGACCACGAAGGCCGCGGTGCTGATGTTGAGCGAATGCATGCGCGCGGAGCTGGCCGAACAAGGCATCGGCGTGACGGCCGTGTGCCCCGGCTTCGCGGAAACCGGAATCATGGCGTCGACGCAGTACGCGGGCGCCGACGCGCAGGACGAAGCGCGCCTGCGCAAGCGCGCGACGAAGCTCTACCAGATGCGCGGCCTGAAACCCGACACCGTCGCGCAGGCGATGGTCGACGGCGTGCTGCGCAACCGGCCGGTCGTCGCGGTCGGCACGGAGGCGCACGCGCTGCGCTTCGTCGGTCGCTTCATGCCCTGGCTCGGCCGGCTGATCGCCCGCGTCGGCATGGCATCGCATTGACGGCGCAACCAGGCAAAAAAAAAGCAGCCACCCGGCCGCACACGGAGACACCCATGACCGCACCCGACGACTATCACCCGATCAAGGCCCGCCACGTGAAGTTCGACTTCAGCGCGACGCCGATCACGTGGGTGCCGAACGATCCGGGCAGCACGCACATCATCAACACGCTGAACCTGCTGTTTCCGGAAGGCGAGCTGTGGTTCTGCCGCGTGTACAACAAGGCGCTGCCGCACATCGCCGATGCCCGGCTGCGCGACGAGGCCGAAGGCTTCCTGCGTCAGGAAGCCGTGCATTCGCGTTCGCACGGCGGCGTGCTCAAGCACTACTACGACCGGCACGGGATCGACACGAAGCCGTTCACGCAGCGGCTCAACTGGCTGTTTACGCGCGTGCTCGGCGAAACGCCGCTCGGGCTGAAGATCGGCCATACGCGCTTCTGGCTGCGCCAGCAGCTCGCGGTGATCGCGTCGCTCGAGCATTTCTTCGGCTACCTCGGCAACTGGGTGCTCAACGCGCACGGGCTCGACGAAGGCCGCGCCGATCCGACGATGGTCGACCTGCTGCGCTGGCACGGCGCCGAGGAGGTCGAGCACCGCACCGTCGCGTTCGACATCTATCGCCACCTCGGCGGCTCGTACCCGGAGCGCTGCGTGCACATGGCGTTCGTGATCGTGCTGCTGCTCTACTACATCACGACGGGCGCGAAGTTCATGTACCGGCGCGACCCGGGCGCGGGCCGCTATCCGGGCTTCGTGCTGGCATGGCGGCAAGGCGCGCGGCGCGGGCACCTGCCGTCGTTCTGGAAGGTGATCGGCGCGGCGCTGCGCTACTTCCGGCCGAGCTATACGCCGCACCACGAAGGCTCGACCGAACAGGCGCTCGCCTACCTCGCGCGCTCGCCGGCCGCGCAGGCCGCCGCGCACGGCGGCAACTGGGGCACGACGAAGGCGTCGTGACGCCGCCACGCCGGCGCGCGCCCGCCGCCCGGCGAAATGCGTACAATCGCGGCTTCATTTCCCCGGAGGTGCCGCGATGGCCATGAAAAAAACCGATCTCGAGAAGAACAAGGCGCTCAAGCTGACGCATGCGATGAAGCAGTCGGGCTCCGCCCGTTTCGGCAAGGGCGCCGACGACGCGGCGAAGCTCGACCGCCGTGCGCAGCGCAAGCTCGACCAGGAACAGGGGCTCGTGCCGTTCGCGTGCAAGCTCAACGCGGAACTCGTCGAGCAGTTGAAGGCGCGCGCGGCGACGCACCCGGACGGCATGACCGGCCTGCTGAGCGAACTGCTGGTGAACGGCCTCGCGCAGCGCGACGCGTAACCGCCACGTATCGTCACGTATCTCGAAATTTTCGTTGACAGCGTTTCGCCGCCACGACACACTCGTTCGCATGCCTATGCTCAAGCCCATCGCCATCGCGATCAAAACACCAGTGAACACCCATACGGGTCGATCACCGGAGGCGCTTGTGCATTAGCATCGAGAGCAGTACTGCATGTCACAAGGCCTCGCCGGAAACGGATGAGGCTTTTTTGTTTTGGTGCGCGTCATCCCGCCCGGCTCAACGGATGGAGATGACGATGGACCAAGCAAGCCAGCTGTTCGTTCGCCCCGATCTGCGCCGCGCCGACGCGCCCGCATTGCCGCGCGTCGTGATTCATTTCGCGGTCGCGCCGCGCAAGACGCTGACGTGGCGCGCGCGGCACGATGCCGAGATCCGCGTGCACGACGCGACGCTGTGGCTCACCCGCGTCGGCAGCGTCGACGATTACTGGATGCAACCCGGCGACGTGCTGCGCCTGCGGCGCGGCGAGCGAATCTGGCTGAGCACGGACGACGACCGGCCGGCCGAGGCGTCGATCACCACCGCGTACGTGCAGCGTGGCGAGCGGCTCCAGCGCGCGCTCGCGCAGATGCGGTGCGTATTGCGCGGGCGATGGCGATGTCGGGATTGATGAAAGGAAAGCGTCGCCGCGCACGCGATGCGCGTGCCGGCGACGTCAGGAAAGCGCGCGCCTGCGATGCGACGACGCATCGCGGGCGTGCACCGAATGACGCGGCACGCCGCTGCGTGCCGCGAGCGATCGCGCGCCGCGCGCGAACATCAGGTGCTGGCGGCGAGACGCGGGCCCGTGCCGCGAGGAGTGGACTCGACGTCCGGCCTTTGCGACGCCTGCGCGCTCACCCAAGGATCGATGCCCTGCTTCTGCACTTCCTCGAGAAAGGACACGCGCGTACGCCAGTAGTCCGCCTGCAGCTTGACATCGATCACGCGCTGCTCGGCGGCAAACAGCTCCATGCGCGCAGTGACGAGCATCGACGCGGCGGTTTTCTCCGGCGTGGGGGCGTGGCGCATTGCCCAACGGCTGATCCAGTTCAGCATACTGACCTCCGTGATAACGGACGAACCCGCATCGGGCAATCGCACTCGGCCGCGCGCTGCCCGCACGCGCATCGGCCGCCGCCGCACGTCACTGCCGGGCGCTGCGCGGGCCGCCTGCTCCCCCGCATCGGCGGCGATCGGCCCGGTGTGCGTGCACGGTTTCTCTATCCTAGGAACAGTTGCCGATTAACGCGATACGGTCTTGCACTCTTTTACACAGAAACCACAGTCCGCACCGCAGCATGAGATGACAGTTGCGCGCGAATCGGCTTCAGCGCAGCGTGATCCGATCCCCGCCCGGCAATGGACTGACGAATGCATGCGTCGCGTACCTGCCCCGCTTGCCTGCAGGATGCGGATGCTCCGTTTCAGCCGCGTGTCGGTGCCGCCCGCGCATACCTCCGCCCGTTTTCCGCCGTACTCCCGTCGTTTTACCGCCGCGCCGCGTCCGAACCGGTAAAATGCGCGCCGCCGTCGCGCGGCCATGCCGCCGGCATGCCTGCCGCGGCCGATCGTGCCCCACGACTATATCGTCCGACCTATCCCGGCTATTACAATCCGCCGATAGTCGCGCATTAGTGGCTGGTTACAGTACGCCGGCCCTACCCGGCTGGCCGCACCGATACAACAAATCAACGCAACAAGCAACACGACAATCCGACCGGAGAAACGCCTACATGGAATCCATCAAGCGGTATTTCGGCTTCGCTGAAGCCGGCACCGACTTCCGCACCGAAATACTCGCGGGCGTCACCACGTTCCTGACGATGGCCTACATCATCTTCGTGAACCCCGCGATCCTCGGCGACGCCGGCATGCCGAAGGAATCCGTGTTCGTCGCCACCTGCCTCGTCGCGGCGCTCGCGTCGATCATCATGGGGCTGTACGCGAACTACCCGATCGCGTGCGCGCCCGGCATGGGCCTCAACGCGTACTTCGCGTACACGGTGGTCAAGGGCATGGGCTTCACGTGGCAGGCCGCGCTCGGCGCGGTGTTCATCTCCGGCTGCCTGTTCCTGCTCGTCACGCTGTTCCGCGTGCGCGAGGCGATCGTCAACGGCATTCCGAAATCGCTGCGCATCTCGATCACCGCGGGCATCGGCCTGTTTCTCGGCATCATCTCGCTGAAGACCTCCGGCGTGATCGTCGGCAGCCCGGCCACGCTCGTCACGCTCGGCGACCTGCACAAGCCGACCACGATCCTGTCGATCATCGGCTTCTTCACGATCGTCACGCTCGACCACCTGCGCGTGCGCGGCGCGATCCTGATCGGCATCCTCGGCGTGACGATCCTGTCGTTCTTCTTCGGCGGCAACGAATTCCACGGCGTGTTCTCCGCGCCGCCGTCGATCGACGCGACGCTGTTCAAGCTCGACATCGGCGCGGCGCTGTCGACCGGCGTGATCAACGTGATCCTGGTGTTCTTCCTCGTCGAGCTGTTCGATGCGACCGGCACGCTGATGGGCGTCGCGAACCGCGCGGGCCTGCTCGTGCAGGGCAAGATGGACCGTCTGAACAAGGCGCTGCTCGCCGACAGCACCGCGATCGTCGCCGGCTCGGTGCTCGGCACGTCGTCGACCACCGCGTATATCGAAAGCGCGTCCGGCGTGCAGGCCGGCGGCCGCACCGGCGTGACCGCGATCACCGTCGCGGTGCTGTTCCTCGCGTGCCTGTTCATCGCGCCGCTCGCGGGCGTCGTGCCCGGCTACGCGACCGCGCCCGCGCTGCTGTACGTGTCGTGCCTGATGCTGCGCGACATGGTCGACGTGCCGTGGGACGATGCGACCGAAGCCGTGCCGGCCGCGCTGACCGCGCTGCTGATGCCGTTCACGTACTCGATCGCGAACGGCGTCGCGTTCGGCTTCATCGCGTACGGCGGCCTCAAGCTGCTGACGGGCCAGGTGAAGCAGGTCAAGCCGATCGTGTGGATCATCGCGGCCGTGTTCCTGTTCCGCTTCTTCTATCTCGGCAGCGAATGAGCTCAAGCGCGACCTGACGCAGCGCTGAAACGACGACGCCACCTTCGGGTGGCGTTGTCGTTTCAGCGCGCGGCGCACAAGTGAACATGCCGCCCGGCATCGGCCGAACGGCATCGCATCGTCACGGAGAAGGGTTCACCGGCAGGCGTGGCAGCGGACAGGAAACCGCCGCGCGCGTCGCTCGACGCGCGCAGAATCGATCACGTCCGGGCGCCCGACCGATCGGCGCCGAACGCGCTGCACCGGCTCAACCGTCAGCGCCGGTTCGCCTCGCGGAGTTCGCCTCGTAGAAGCGCACGTAGCCGCTGCGCAGCGTCACGCATTGCGCGCGCGTTTCAGACAGCAGGCGCCGGGCGGCCGCCTCGATCCGGCCCCGGTGCATGTCGAACGCGCCGACCATGTCCTCGAAGCGCGGGGAAGCCGCGCCGAAGTGGTCTTCAAGCGCCTCCGCGGTGATCTGGCATTGGACTCGCTCGCCATTGACCAACGCCGGAAACGCGAGCATCAGTTCGCGCCCCGAATACTCGGGCGCTTCGTTCGGGAAATGGATCTGCATGGGAGCGCCTCAACCGTCCGGTAGAAAATGAATGACCGCGTACGTCGTCCGCTACCGGCCGGACGAAGTGTTCGCGGGCTGGCCGGTAGCAACATGGCGCGCGGGGCTTGGCGCGGACAATGCGTACCGGTTGCATTCACTTTAGACGGTTTCGCGCAGGAGGCAAATATTGCGACGCGCGGCGTTCCGACGCGGGTTTCCTCAGGTCAATCGGGGATCCGGCACCGGAACCGGTGCGGCTTCAATGCGGGTCCTTCGGCCACACGTTGAGCGTGATCGCGGCCGTGACGACGCCCAGCGCGATCGCCGCCGCGCCGTATCGCAACGCGTCCTCGATATCGAAGAGCAGCCCGTGGATCGCGACGGCAATGCCGCCGAGCATGACGAACGTGGCGATTGCCGCCACGACGACCCGCAGTTCCGTCCGAACCATGATGGTTCTCCCGCACGGATGCATGTCGCGGCGCATGCGTGTTGCAATGCGGAACCAGGCGCGAGCGTGCTCCATTTCCATCATTGCAGTCGTTCGCTCAAAAGCAAGCAGAATTTGCCCGTGGTCGCGCATCTCGCGCGGCGCTTGTATGATGAAGCGTTGACCGCGCGGCCGGCCCTGGGCCGGCTTGCGCGTCGCGAGCGGGGAGCGTACCCCGCCGACGGCCTCAGGACCGGAGACACGTCATGCCTCAATCTTCCGTGCTGCCCGCCACCGCGGGCCGCGTCGACCTGCTCGCGCAGGCGCATGCCCGCTCGAGCGCGGTCGGCCTGCGCGCGGACGAGCAACCCGATTTCTCGCCGCTGTCGCGCATCGCGCTGCGCGAGCTGATCGACGTCAATCATTCGCTGTACGCGCACGCGCGCCCGGTGATGGAGAACCTGCACGCGCAGATCGCCGACACGCAGAGCCTCGTGCTGCTGACCGATCCGCACGGCGTGATCCTGCACAGCATCGGCGATGCGGATTTCATCGAGAAGGCCAACCGCGTCGCGCTGTACCCGGGCGTGTCGTGGGCCGAGGGCGCGCGCGGCACCAACGCGATCGGCACCGCGCTCGCGTCGGGCCAGGCGCTGGCCGTGCACGGCTCGGAGCATTTCCTGCGTGCAAACCGCATCCTCACCTGCTCGTGCGCGCCGATCATTGATCCGTTCGGCCGCTCGCTCGGCGCGCTCGACGTGAGCGGCGACCCGCGCGGCTTCAGCTCGCACACGCTCGCGCTCGTGCGGATGTCCGCGCAACTGATCGAAAACCACCTGTTCGCGAACCAATGCGCGGAAGCATTGCGCGTGCGCTTTCACGCGCACGAGGAATGCGTCGACTCGCTGTTCGCCGGGCTCGTCGCGTTCGGGCCCGAAGGCGGACTGATCGCCGCGAACCGCAGCGCGCTGTTCCAGCTCGGCGCACCGTTCGACGCGCTGCAGCATCACGGCTGCGACGCGCTGTTCGGGATGTCGTTCGGCCAGCTCGCGCAGCAGGCCGCGCGCGCGGCCGGCGCGATGGTGCGGCTGACGCTCGCGAGCGGCGTGCGCGTGCTCGCGCGCTGCGAATTCGCGGACGCGCAGAAGACGGCCATCGCCGTCACGCCGGCCGCCGCGCAGATCGCGCGCGCCCCGGCCGCCGACCCCGACGCGATCACGTTCGCGACGCTCGACACCGGCGACGCGCGGATGGCCGCGGTGCTGGAGCGGGTCGCGAAGATCCGCGGGCGCGACCTGCCGCTGCTGATCCTCGGCCAGACCGGCACCGGCAAGGAGTGGCTGGCCCGCGCGCTGCACGACGCGTCGCCGCGCGCGGACGGCCCGTTCGTCGCGGTGAACTGCGCGGCGTTGCCCGATTCGCTGATCGAGGCCGAGCTGTTCGGCTATGAGGACGGCGCGTTCACCGGCGCGCGCAAGCGCGGCAGCCCCGGCAAGATCGCGCAGGCCGACGGCGGCACGCTGTTCCTCGACGAGATCGGCGACATGCCGCTCGCGCAGCAGGTGCGGCTGATGCGCGTGCTGCAGGAACGCGCGGTGATGCCGCTCGGCGGCGCGCGCGCGGTGCCGGTCGACGTGCGCGTGGTGTGCGCGACGCACCGCGACCTGCGCGCGATGATCGCGGACGGCACGTTCCGCGAAGACCTGTTCTACCGGATCAACGGCCTCGCGGTGACGCTGCCGCCGCTCGCGACGCGCAGCGACCTGCCGGCGCTCGTCGAACGGATTCTCGACCGGCTCGCGCACCGCGAACCGATGCCGCGCCGGATCGCATCCGACGTGCTCGCGGCATTCGCGCGCCATCGCTGGCCCGGCAACCTGCGGCAGATGACCAACGTGCTGCGCACCGCGGGCATGCTCGCCGAGGACGAAGCGGAAATCGCGCTCGCGCATCTGCCGGACGACTTCTGGCTCGATTGCGACGCGGCGCCGGACACGCCGCACGCGCCGGCAAACCCGGCGTCGGCGCCCGACGCGACGACACTGCAGGACCACCAGGCCGCGGTGATCGACGCGGTGCTCGCGCGGCACGGCGGCAACGTGTCGGCCACCGCGCGCGAGCTCGGGCTCGCGCGCAATACCGTGTACCGGCATATGCGCAGGCACTGACGGCGGCCGCGGCGCGCGGCTTCGGGTATGCTTGGCGGCTTGCCCTGGCGCCCCGCCGCCTCGTTCCGACATGACCGACTCCGCACGCCCTCCTCTCGTCCGCATCGAACCGCTCGGCGTGAGCTTCGAGGCGCCCGACTCGCTGACGCTGCTCGAAGCCGCCGCGTTCGCCGACGTGTCGCTGCCGCGCTCGTGCCGCAACGGCACGTGCCGCACGTGTCTGTGCCGGATCGTCAGCGGCAGCGTACGCTATACGATCGAATGGCCGGGGTTGAGCCGCGAGGAGAAGGCCGAAGGCTATACGCTGCCGTGCGTCGCGATCGCGACGTCGGATGTCGTGCTCGACGTGCCGGATGCGCTGATGCGCTGATGCGCTGATGCGCTGATGCGGTGACGCGCTGATGCGCGCCGCGAGCGATCCGGCCGCCGCGACCGCAAGACAGCGGCCACGTTTCGTCGTTCCAAGGAGAGCGTCATGACACAGCAGACCGATCGCATCGAAAAGCAGACCCTGTTGGCCGCATCGCCGGATCGCGTGTGGGAAGCCGTCAGCAATGCCGGCGAGTTCGGCATCTGGTTCGGCGTGACCTTCGACGGGCCGTTCGTCGCCGGCCAGCGGCTGTTCGGCCGGATCACGCCGACACGCGTCGACGCGGACGTCGCGAAAGCGCAGGAGCCGTACGCCGGCGCGGTGTTCGAAATCGTCATCGACCGCATCGAGCCGAAGCGTCTGTTTTCGTTCCGCTGGCATCCGTTCGCGATCAACCCGTCGGTCGATTACGCGAGCGAGCCGATGACGCTGATCGAGTTCGTGCTCGCGGAACAGCCGGACGGCACGCTGCTGACGCTCACCGAGTCCGGTTTCGACCAGCTCTTCGCGGAGCGGCGCGCGAAGGCGTACGAGATGAACGATCATGGCTGGACCGCGCAGATGATGCTGATCGGCAAGTACCTGGCGAAGCACGCGTAAGCGCGGCGTCACGCCCCCGCGTGGCGCCGCGCGGCCAGCACCGCGTCCGCGATCTCGACGAACCCGGCACCGCCGGGCCCGCGGGTGATCCAGCGCGGCGCCACCGGGATCCGGTCGAGATACGCGGTGACGGTGCTGACGCCGACCGTGTGCGCGAAGAATTCGAACATCGGCGCGTCGTTGGTGGAATCGCCGCTATAGAGGATCGCGTGACGCGCCTGGTCGATATCGACGCCGTAGTGCTGCGCGAGCACGCGGCGCGCCATCGCGAGCTTGTCGTAGCCGCCCAGCCAGCCGAGCACCCACAGGTTGTTGACGGTAACGTCCGCGCCGGCCTGCCGGAGCGCCTGCGCGACGCGGTCGTCGAACGCGGCGTCGCCGGAACGCGCGAACGCCACGCTCGTCATCCGGAACGGCTGGTCGTCGGCGAGCCGCGCGTCCGGCAGCAGCTGCATCACCATCTGCGCGATCGGCGCGACACAGGCGGCGATCTCGTGCGCCGGGGTGTCCGCGTGCCAGAAGTGACGCTCGACGCCATGCCCCGTGTCGTCGCGCCGGAAAAACAGGCCGCCGTTCTCGCCGATCACGCCGTCGACCGGCCACATCCTCGCCATCTGGTCGCACCAGCCCGCGGGCGCCGCCGTCACCGGGATCACGCGGATGCCCGCCGCCTGCAGCCGTTCGAGCGCCGCGTAGGTTGCGGCGGCCAGTCGGCCGCGATACGTCAGCGTCTCGTCCATGTCGGTCAGCACGAAACGGACCGCGCTGAATTCGGTTTCGGGTGCATCGGACAACGCGCGCATCGTGACCTCGTGTGCGATGAATGGAATCGGCATTATGCCCGCCTCGATTGTGGAACCGGCGTCATCACCGACGTGAATATTCATCCGGGATGACGCGCGCGACATTCCCTACGCTGTGAGGCTTTCCGTCCTCACGAGACTGCCGGACATGCCCCCGATCGATACCTTGCCGCGCGCCGCGGGTCACACCACACGCGCCCTCTCCATCGCGCTGCTCGCGATTTCCGCATTCGTCATCGTCACCACCGAATTCCTGATCGTCGGCCTGCTGCCGATGCTCGCGCGCGACCTGAAGCTGTCGATCGCGGCCGCCGGACAGCTCGTCACGCTGTTCGCGTTCACGGTGATGCTGTTCGGCCCGTTCCTGACCGCCGCGTTGTCGCACGTCGAGCGCAAGCGGCTGTTCGTCGCGATCATGGCCGTCTTCGCGGCGGCCAACCTCCTCGCGGCGCTTGCGCCGAATCTGTGGATCCTCGCGCTCGCGCGCTTCGTCCCGGCGCTGCTGCTGCCGGTGTTCTGGGGCACCGCGAGCGAAACGGCGAGCCAGCTCGCCGCCCCCGGGCAGGCCGGGCGCGCGGTGTCGCAGGTCTACCTCGGCATCGCGGCCGCGACGCTGTTCGGCATTCCGCTCGGCACCGTCGCCGCCGACGCGATCGGCTGGCGCGGCGCGTTCGCCGGCCTCGCGATCCTGTCGCTCGGCATGGCCGCGGCGCTCGCGGCGTTCATGCCCGTGTGCGCGCAGGCCGCGAAACTGCGCATCGCGACGCAGCTCGGCCTCGTCCGCGACCGGTATGTCGTCGCGCACGTCGTGCTGTCCGTCGTCGTGTTTACCGCGATGTTCACCGCGTACACCTATCTCGCCGATCTGCTGGAACGCGTCGCGCGGGTGCCTTCCGCGCAGGTCGGCTGGTGGCTGATGGGTTTCGGCGCGGTCGGCCTCGCCGGCAACTGGCTCGGCGGACGCTACGTCGACCGCGATCCGGCGCGCGTGACCGCCGCCTTCGCGCTGCTGCTGGCGCTCGGCATGGCCGCGTACGTACCGCTGGCTGCCACGTCCGGCTGGCTGCATGCGGCGCTGGCGGTGTGGGGCATCGCCTATACGGCGCTCTATCCGGTGTGCCAGGTGCGCGTGATGCAGGCCGCGTCGCACGCGCAGGCGCTCGCCGGCACGCTGAACGTGTCCGCCGCCAACGCGGGCATCGGCCTCGGCGCGATCGTCGGCGGCTACACGATCGGGCACGGTGCGCTGGCGAACCTCGGCTACGTCGCCGCGGCAATCGCGCTGCTCGCCGGCCTGATGGCGCTCGGCATCGGCCGGCGCCCGGGCGCGCGGCGCGACGCCGGGTTCGGCGCGCCTGGCGCGGCCGGCCAGTAGCGCGGTGCACGATGAACGGCGGCGGCCCCGCCCCGCGCACCGGCATGCGTCGGGCCGGCATCGCGGCGATTCGCGTGGCCGACGCCGGCGGCCACGCACCGTGCGGCGGCAATCGCGTAGACAATCGAGCCTTCTGCCACGATATCGCACGGGATGATGTCGACCGAACGTCTGAAGGGCCTCGAGGTTTTCGTCGCCGTCGCCGAAGCCGGGAGTTTCACGGCTGCGGCGGAACGGCTCCATCTGTCGGCGTCCGCCGTCAGCAAGAGCATCGCGCGACTGGAAGCGCGGCTCGGCGCGCGCCTGTTCGAGCGCACGACGCGCCGCCTCGCGCTCACCAGCGCCGGCGATGCGTTCCATCGCACCTGCACCCGCCTGCTGGCGGACCTCGAAGCCGCCGAAACCGGCCTCGCCGCCGAGCACGCCGCGCCGGCGGGCCGCCTGCGCGTCGACGTGCCCGTGACCTTCGGCCACCTGCACGTGATGCCGCTGCTGCTCGACTTCGCCGAGCGTCATCCGCGCGTGACGCTGCACACGTCGTTTACCGACCGGTTCGTCGATCCGATCGAGGAAGGGATCGACGTCGCCGTGCGGATCGGCCAGGTCGATGCGCCGTCCGACCTGCTCGCGCACCGCACCGTCGGCCGCGAGCGCGTGATCTTCTGCGCGGCGCCGCGCTATCTGCGGCAACGTCCGGCGATTCGCGCGGCGGCGGAGCTCGACCGGCACGATTGCGTGACGTTCGGCCGCGCGGACGGCAGCGTGAGCCCGTGGATCGTGGCCGGGCCGGACGGCCAGGTCGAGCGCCGGACCATGAACGGCCGCATCGTCGTCGGCAGCGGCGAGGCGCAGGTCCAGGCGGTGAAGGCCGGGCACGGCGTCGCGCAACTGGCGACCTGGATGATCCGCGACGCGCTGCGCACCGGCGAGCTCGTCGATGTGTTGCCCGCGTGCGCGACGACGGGCCTGCCCGTCGGTCTGATCTGGCCGCGCCACCGCCAGCACTTGCCGAAGGTGGAGGCGATGCTGGACTTCCTGGCGCGTGAACTCGGCGCAATCTGTCAGGCGGCGTGACGCGGGCACGCGAATGGACGGCTGCAGGGCCCGCACGGTGCAGGCCATATCGCGCCCGAACCCATCATTCGTTTCGGCGTGGCATCATGCCCTGCGCCGCGCCCGTCGGCATCCCTCTCCCGGAGCAACGCATGTCAGCCCAGACCTGGCTTCTCTTCGCCGCCGCCTATCTCGTCACCACGCTCACGCCCGGGCCCAACGTGCTGCTCGTCGTCCGCAACACCGTGCGGTACGGCAGCCGCGGCACGGCAGCGACCATTGCCGGCAATCTCGTCGCGCAGCTCGCGGTGGTCGTGCTCGTCGCGCTGGGGGTGGGTGCGGTGCTGGCCGCGATGCCGCCGCTGTTCGTCGCGATGAAGATCGTCGGCGCGCTGTACCTGATGTACCTCGGCGTCAAGCAGCTGCGCGGCCCGCGCACCGGCGCCGACGCGACAGCCGGCGTGTCGCCGGATGTCCTCCCCGACCGCAAGAAGCTGTTCCGCGAAGCGCTGCTCGTGTCCGCCAGCAATCCCAAGACGCTCGTGTTCCTGTCCGCGTTCATGCCGCAGTTCGTCGTGCACGACCGCTCGCTGCCGCTGCAGTTCGCCGAGATGTACCTCACCGTCGCCTGCTGCGTGGTGGTCGTGCACTGCGTGTACTCGGCCGGCGTGGTCCGGTTGCATCGCGGCTTCGGGATGTCCCGCTGGGTGCGCGCGATCAAGCGCGGCAGCGGGCTGCTGTTCGTCGCGCTGGGCGTCAGGCTGCTCGCGGCGCGGCAGGCGTAAGCGCACCCTGCACGATGCGGCGCCGCCGCTCACGCCACGCAAATGCCCGGCACCGCGACCTTCTGGAACAGGTGCGGCGACGCGACCGCCGACGCCGGATACGTGCCGAGCTTCGCCCGGAACTCCGGGTGCGTGAACGCCGCCCGGAAGTCGGCCGTCGATTCCCAGACCGCGTAGTTCAGATACGTCGGGCTCTCCCCGAGCGCGCGATGCAGTTGCGTCGAGATGAAGCCCGGCCGCCGTTTCATGAAGGCCGCG
The DNA here is from genome assembly GCF_004343775.1 of Burkholderia sp. SRS-46. GTDB lineage: Bacteria > Pseudomonadota > Gammaproteobacteria > Burkholderiales > Burkholderiaceae > Burkholderia. Next base: position 425,068 of record NZ_PTXL01000009.1, read on the forward strand.
TCGTCCTGCCACGCCTGCAGGAAGGCGGGCTCGTCCGCCGGCTCCAGCGTGAACACGTTGACCAGGATCACGGGAGCGGCATCGATCGGGATCTGTCGCTCGATCGGGAAAGCAGGGTCCAGCGGGCGCATTTGTGGCATGATCGACTCCGTCAATTTGGTTGCATGATGTCAATTCGACAGGTGCAAGGTACATCCATTGACACTATGATGTCAATTACGTTTGATGGTGACAGATGCGCAAGACGAAACGAACCCCCGCCGGTGACGTGCTGACCGGTTTCATGCTCGATTTCTTCCGGCTGAACAGCCGGCTGCTGGCGTCCGGCGACCGGCTGGTCGCCGGGCTCGGGCTCACGAGCGCCCGCTGGCAGATTCTCGGCGCGGTGATCGCCGCGCAGCAGCCGCAGCCGGTCGCGTGGCTCGCGCGCGACCTCGGCGCGAATCGCCAGAACGTGCAGCGGATCGTCAACGATCTCGAAGCGGAAGGGCTGGTGCGCTTCGAGACCAACCCGCACCACCGCCGCGCGCAGCTCGTCGTGCTGACCGACGACGGCAAGCGCGCGTTCGATGCCGCGATGAACCTGCAGGCTGGGTGGGTCAACCGGTTGTCGGACGGGGCGTCGGTCGAGGATCTCGAGGCGACGGCGCGGGTGATCGCGACGCTGCGGCGGAATCTCGAGGAGGATGGGGAGATGGATGGCGCCGGGTGAGCGCCATCGACGCGTGCTTGCATGCCGAGTTGGCCGGATGCATGGGCTGCGCGGGAAATATTCCGCGCAAGTGGCGGAAATGGCACGCGATCAAATGTAGCCAATTCGGCTGCGAATGAAGCAGAGTCGGCTACATTCCCCGCTCAGCAGCTGATTCGTCGGCTGACGCCTGCGCCCAAACGACCTGACGTGCGCGCCGCGCAATAAGAAGGGGGCATCGTGGATTACCGGGGAAGAGCGTCAGCGATCGGTCAGGGGCAGTCGTTGGCAGCCGCAACGCACACGTTAGTGATTGCGTGCATGGCAGTAAAATTCAGTGCGCCGGTTATGCGGCACGTTAGATCCTCAAACGGAGTCCCCCATGGGTTTCAACGACGAATCAAAAAATCCACGACTGTCCGCGCACAATAAGTACAAGCGGAGACTCAGGGCACTGTCACTTTCAGTCGATGATTTTCTCCGACACTCGGAAGCGAAGCTGGACGAATCGATTTCCGGAAAGATATACAAGAAATCGGAAATTGAACAGATCGTAGCAAAAGCTAAGGAGCTTGCGGCATTGCTTCCAGATCCAGCAGGTGCCATTGACTGTCCGCCAGTACGCGAAGATTTTCTGGAGGTCCTTCAGCAGACGTCGGGAGATACCGAGAAGATCATTGCTGACGCGGAGGCCTTCTTCAAAGGGCTATCAAAGGAGGAGTGGGAAGAAATGGTTAAGGCCTACAACGAGGAGACTTAACCTATGCTAGCGGATGGCTTCGCCGATCGCTAAGCTACTTCCTTATGTCGCCCGCTTTGCCGTGGTCTTTGTCCGTGGCCGCTTTGGGGCGGCCACTGCCGACCGCGTCTGGCGGCAGTCGGCCACAACCAGCCATTCGACATTGCGACCCGAATCGTCGACAATCCGCCGAGGTTGGTTCTAGCAGTATTTTTGGATAGATTGAATATCGCTCTATGACTGTGACAGAAGGCGGCATCTGTGCCCGCGCCATCGCTTACCTGAAGCCCAGGGTGCAAGACTTAACGCCAGCAATATCAATGTCACGCGGGGACTCGCCTGTTCTCCGCCCCCTCAGCGACGACCTATTGGTTTCGTATGTCGTAGATGCAGCTGATCATTTGGCTTTCGTTCAGCACCGGCATCTGGAACAGGAATGTGTCTCGGTTGATGAGCTTCATTCAATCGCCGTTTCAAATTTGCAGGCTCTTGCGGAAGAAAAGCTGGCTGTTCGCGAATACGGTTCCATATACGTTGCACTCATGGGAGGCAACTTCGAGGCGAGTCTTCTCACGCTTGATGCCATGTGGAATCAATGGTACGCCCATGTTGCCCCGCAGGGTTTTGTTGCAGTTGCTCCAGCGCGTGACCTCCTTGCATTCTGCGACTCATCTTCCGCACAAGGGCTAGTGGAGCTTCGGCACGTCATCGAGCGGTCCGTGGATTGCGACCATCGACTGCCCCCTCACTTGTACCGACGCATAGGCGGCGAATGGAAGCAACTGCCTGTCACGCCGTGATCAGGGAGGGCGATTCGGGCGCTCTGCGAATTTAGGCAAGATAGTCGCCCAATAGGATAGATTCGCCTCTAACGACGATGCGAATGTCTGCTATCGCTTTCCGCGACTGTCTCTTCGGGTCGGCATCCGCCAGTCGGCAGCCATCCCGATGCCAACCGACCGGGTTCGGCCATGACGAGTCGTTCGCATGCTCAGTCTCCCAGACGTTTGGAAGTCTCTTCCACCCTGCATCGAGTCATTCGAATCGGAGGCGGAGCCGGCGGCGTAGTGCCAGCGAGGATACTTTAATGCTGACTGGCCGGCGGCTGCCCACCATGCACTATGATCTTGCAGAAGCGCCGCGAGTACACGGGGAGCTTGTGGAAGATGAGTTTTCCAATAACAAAAAAACTTCACGCAGGATGATCAGCTTACGGCGCGTCGTGTGCCCCCGCACTTGCTCAAAATCTTGTCGCGCAAAACGGACGATTTTTGGGCCACCGACACAAAGGCGAGAGTGTTCAGGCGACACGAGATTGTGCCGCCACAGGCCTAGGAAATTGCACTAAACGATTAGGTCAGAATTGAAATTATCCGCGTGGGACTTTACTCGTTCGGTATCGAAAGCTAGCTGTTCCGGGGCTGTCGGCGTCCGTTATTAATGACATGGCGTACTAACGCATGCATGCTCGTCGTCGGGTTCCCGTAGGGTGTTCCATTACGCGTGGCAGCAAGCTCTAGCTCCTTTGCTCGATGTTCGGCATCTGCAACACGGTCCGCTAGAGCAATGAAGTCCACGACTGGATTGCGTTTGTGATGATATGGTGGCGCAATCTCGGCCAGAGAAGTATGCATTGCATCACGTTCGATGTGCCCATTGCAATCAGAGTAATGCAAATATGGCCACAGCTCAAAGCACGGATTTGATACCGCGATCATGATCTTATTGTCGATCGCAAGCTTGATCGCTTCCTCGTATTGGGGGTGCTCGTCACGATCAAAGACTACCCATACGACGAACCCATAGCTAACGGACTCAGGACTTCTTCTGTACTCTGCCATAAGGCGCTCCCGCTCGGCAATTGCTAACCTCACGACCGTCAATGGAACGCCCCTCTCCTTTAGCACGCGTAGTCTGACGGAGCTCAGTCCGTAATACTCGATACAAGCTTTGAGATATGCGGGCTCCGTTGCCTTCCCCTCGCACGCTATTACAAATTCAACCTTAGGTTTTCGGACTGGCCCCTTACGGATGATCGAGGGTATTGTAGGTGGCTGACGTCTCTTAGCCATGTTTTGGGGTCTCGTGCGAAGAGTTGATATTTTCCTCAGTCAAATCCCATTGAACGTCGAATTTCGAGAAAAACGGAATCGCTCCGAAGCGACCTTGCAGGTAACCTTTTTCAAGATTGTCCCGTTGATCGACACTTATTTCCGTAAGTGGAAAGAAATGAGTGGCTCCCTCGCGATCCTTTTCTGCGAACCAAATCTGATCGCGGCGAAACACTCCCGAACAAAGCAAATTGGTGTCGTGTGTACTAAATATAAGCTGTGCCGCACCTACATTTATGTCCTTGTCGTTAAATAAACTAACCAGCTTTCTGGACATCAGTGGATGCAGAGAATTGCTCAATTCATCAATAAGCAAGACGCCACCAGATCTTAGTGCATACAAGATTGGCCCGATTGCAGACAGTATTGCCTTAGTCCCTTCGCTCTCTGATTCAAGATCCAGGCGATACTCTTTGTTGTCCACGCCTCGATGTGTGAACGACGCTTTCCGCTTGAGTTGCTCGTCTGCGCCTGGTTTACTCGGAATAGAATGACGCTCTAAGAATGTTTTGAATTCTTCAAGAAAGTTCTTTGTTTTCTCGCTCATCTCCACATTCTCGTATCTCACGCCCGCGATACCGGTATCCGCGATTCGGAGAAACTCCAGCGCGTCACTCTCGAGATCTTTGTGCTTCTGAAAGAAGCCAGCAACCTGCGGACCCAAAGAATTTGAGCTTGTTTCTGTGGAAATAACATTAATTTTAGAAACGATATAGTCATACAGCTTTGAGAGCTGTTGATGTGCGTTCTGTGCTGCAGCCGAGAGAAATAGACTGTTCGGTCGAACGATTTTCTCGATTAACTTATTCTCTCCTTTCAGTTCCTTGCCGAAATAGATGGGCTCACCATCATCAGTACGGTGAAACCATGTCTGGCGCGTCTTCCTGGATTTGTTCAGGGGGATTGCGTAGAGCCATTCCTCGTTGATTTTGGTTCCGTCGAGAGCGAAGCCATAATGAAAGCGCGTTTCGTCGAATTCGACGTCGATGTCGTAACGAGACGGGCGACTGCTCGACACCTCGTCCAAGGCGAAGGGTTGATAAGGGGTTGAATCCCCAGTTGCATCGCCTCTCGAATGGCTGTACCTCACAGCGTTGCGCATGAATCGCAGGGCGTCTAAGAGTGTGCTTTTACCTGACGCGTTAGCGCCATAAATGGCGACAACCGGCACGGTCTTGACGCGTGCGTCGGCCGTATGCAGCAACCGTGACGCGCCATCCTTGAAGCTCGCCGCTGTCACAAGCAGTTCCTGATAATTTCGGATTGACTTGTGGTTTTCGACGCCGAATCGAAGTAGCATGGTTGTGTTCCATTCCTCTAGCGTAAATTTCACGGGAATTATACGTTTTTTTCAGCATGCAGGTTGCCTTTTGGTGCTCGCGGTGTGGATGGCTACGGTCTTGTGGAGAAGATCCACGCCGCCGTGTGTCGCGTTAGATTATGTCGACTCACTCGTGCATAGCTAACGCGGCGCTTCCCAGTGGCAAATGTCGATGTCCTCGCCTGCTTTGCCGCTGATCGCGAGGCGGGTCCGTAAGTGGCGGCAACGGGTTGGAAAGCAGCCAGCGATATCGCATCAGCGCAAGCGGCTGCTCTGGGTCGGCAACAGACATCCACCGGTATCTGCGATGAACATAAAAAAAGACCGGGCATCGCCCGGTCTTTTCGTCGGCGGCGCACAATCATGCAGCCGCTGGGTGAACCGCCGCGTCAACCACCCAGATAAGCCTGCTTGATCCGATCGTTCGCAAGCAGGTTCGCGCCCGTATCGGCGAGCACCACGCGCCCCGTTTCGAGCACGTAGCCGCGATCGGCCACACCCAGCGCCTTGTTCGCGTTCTGCTCGACGAGGAACACCGTCACGCCCTCATCGCGAATCATGCGGATGATGTCGAAGATCTGCGCGATCACGAGCGGCGCGAGGCCGAGCGTCGGCTCGTCGAGCAGCAGCAGGCGCGGCTTGCTCATCAGCGCGCGGCCGATCGCGAGCATCTGCTGCTCGCCGCCCGACATCGTGCCCGCCCGCTGCGCCGAACGTTCCTTCAGGCGCGGAAACAGGCGATACACGTGCTCGACGCCCGCGTCGATCTCGTCGCGGCTCGCGAAGAACCCGCCCATCTTCAGGTTCTCGAGCACCGTGAGGCTCGGGAACACGCGCCGCCCTTCCGGCGAGATCGCCATGCCCTGCCGCATGATCTGGTGCGTCGACATCCCGGTGATGTCCTTGCCCTCGAACAGCACGCGGCCCGACGACGCGCGCGGCGTGCCGCACACGGTCATCATCAGCGTCGTCTTGCCGGCGCCGTTGCTGCCGATCAGCGTGACGATCTCGCCCTTGTTCACTTCGATCGACACGCCCGCGAGCGCCTCGACCGCGCCATAGTGCGTATGGACCTGTTCCAGCTTCAGCATCACTCCTCCCCCAGATAGGCCTTGATCACGCGCGGATCGTTGCGAACCGCCTCCGGCGTGCCGATCACGATCGGCCGGCCGTGCTCCATCACGAGGATGCGGTCCGACACGCCCATCACGAGGCTCATGTCGTGCTCGATCAGCAGCACCGACACGCCGAACTCGCGGCGCAGCCGGTCGATCAGCTGCTGCAGCTCGATCTTCTCCTGCGGGTTGAGGCCGGCCGCCGGCTCGTCGAGCATCAGCAGGCGCGGCTCGGTGATCATGCAGCGCGCGATCTCGAGGCGGCGCTGGTGGCCGTACGACAGCGTGCCCGCCGGCCGGTTGGCGACCGACGTCAGGTTCATCCGCTCGAGCCACACGGCAGCGCGTTCGAGCGCCTCCTTCTCCGCGCGCCGGTAGGCCGGCGTCGCGAACAGGCCGTGAAACAGCCCGGATTTCACCTTGCGGTGCTGCGCGACCAGCAGGTTCTCGACCACCGTCAGCGACTTGAACAGGCGGATGTTCTGGAACGTGCGTACGAGGCCCTTCACCGCGATCTGGTGGCTCGCGAGCCCCGCGATGCGGTGCCCGTCGAGCACGACCTCGCCCGAGGTCGGCTTGTAGAAGCCGCCGACGCAGTTGAACACGGTGGTCTTGCCCGCGCCGTTCGGCCCGATGATCGCGAACACCTCGTCGCGGCGCACGTCGAAATCGATGCCGTCGACGGCGAGCAGCCCGCCGAAGCGCATCTGCAGCCCGGCGACCTTCAACAGTTCTGCATTCGCGCTCATTGCGGCAGCTCCACGTGAGGACGGCTCGCGGGCAACAGGCCCTGCGGACGCCACATCATCATCAACACCATCACCAGGCCGAAGATCAGCATCCGGTACTCGGCGAAGCCGCGCGCGACTTCGGGCAGGATCGTCAGCAGGATCGCCGCGAGGATCACGCCGAGCTGCGAGCCCATCCCGCCGAGCACGACGATCGCGAGGATCAGCGCCGACTCGATGAAGGTGAACGATTCCGGGTTCACGAGGCCCTGGCGCGCCGCGAAGAACGCGCCGCCGATGCCCGCGAACGCCGCGCCGAGCGTGAACGCCGACAGCTTGATGCGGGTCGGGTTCAGGCCCAGCGAACGGCAGGCGATCTCGTCGTCGCGCAGCGCTTCCCACGCGCGGCCCATCGGCATGCGGATCAGGCGGCTCGTCACGAACAGCGTGAAGCCGACCAGCAGCAGCGCGAGCAGGTACAGGAAGATCACCATGTGCTCGCCGCTGTACTCCAGCCCGATCAGCTCGTGGAACGTCTTTGCGCCTTCGACGCTCGCCGAGCGTGCCATCTCGAAGCCGAACACGGTCGGCTTCGGAATGCCCGAGATGCCGTCCGGGCCGCCCGTGAGGCTCGTCAGGTTGTTCGCGAGCAGGCGGATGATCTCGCCGAAGCCGAGCGTGACGATCGCGAGATAGTCGCCGCGCAGCCGCAGCACCGGGAAGCCGAGCAGGAAGCCGAACGTCGCCGACGCGATCGCGGCGAGCGGCAGGCATTCCCAGAACGAGAGTCCGAAGTACTGGTTGAGCATCGCGTACGTATAGCCGCCGACCGCGTAGAAGCCGACGTAGCCGAGGTCGAGCAGGCCCGCGAAACCGACCACGATGTTCAGCCCGAGGCCGAGGATCACGTAGATCAGCGCGAGCGTCGCGATGTCGACCGCGCCGCGCGACCCGAAGAACGGCCACACGAGGCCGACCGCGAGCAGCACCCAGACGATCGCGCGCTGCTGCTTCGCGCCCATCTCGGGCATGGCCGGCAGCGCGACCGCGGCTTTCGCGCGCGTGAGCCACGGCTTGAACAGCTGGAACAGGAACACGGCCGCGACCGCGATCCACACCGGGCGCCAGTGCGGCTCGAGCACGACCTGGTAGCCTTCGAGCTTCAGCTGCAGGCCGAGCACGGGCACCGTGAGGATCGCCGTGAGCAGCGCGGCGGCCACGGCATTCTTCAGCGTATCGCCGAACGACGCGCCGGCAGCCGGCCGGCGGACGGAAATGACTTGACTCATCTGCGTCTCCCTCAAACCTTTTCGATGTCCGACTTGCCGAGCAGGCCGGTCGGGCGGAAGAGCAGGATCAGCACGAGCAGGCCGAACGCGACGACGTCCTTGTACTCGGCCGGCATGTAGCCCGCTGCGAAGGTTTCGGCCAGGCCGAGCAGCACGCCGCCGAGCATCGCGCCCGGAATGCTGCCGATCCCGCCGAGCACCGCGGCGGTGAACGCCTTGATGCCCGCGACGAAGCCGATGTACGGGTTCAGCTTGCCGATCGTCAGGCCGATCAGCACGCCGCCGACGGCCGCGAGCATCGCGCCGAGCACGAACGTGAACGAGATCACGCGGTTCGTGTCGATGCCGAGCAGGTTCGCCATCTTCATGTCTTCGGCGCACGCGCGGCACGCACGGCCCATCCGCGAACGCGAGATGAACAGCGTGAGCGCGATCATCAGCGCGACCGTCACGCAGACGATCAGCAGGCGCGCATACGGCACCGTCACGTCGAAGTCGCCGCCGAGGTGGATTTCGAACGCGCCGGAGATCAGCACCGGCACGGACACGTCGCGTGCGCCCTGGCCGATCTGCACGTAGTTCTGCAGGAAGATCGACATGCCGATCGCGGAGATCAGCGGCACGAGGCGCGGCCCGCCGCGCAGCGGCCGGTAGGCGACGCGTTCGACCGCGAAGCCGTACAGCCCGGTGACGAGCACCGACACGATCAGCGCCGCGCCGAGCACGAGCGGCAGCGGGTAGCCGGCGGATATGCCGATCGCGGTGAGGGTCACGAGGCCCACGTAGGCGCCGATCATGTAGATCTCGCCGTGGGCGAAGTTGATCATGCCGATGATGCCGTAGACCATCGAGTAGCCGATGGCGATCAACGCATAGATCGCGCCCAGCGTCAGGCCGTTGACCAGCTGCTGGGCGAATTGCGGAAAGAAATCAGTCATGTGCGGGAAGCTCCCGGTAGCGCCGCGCCACGCGCCGCCGCCGGATCACGGCAGGGCTGCGGGCAAGCGCACGGTGTCGACACGAGCCGCCCTTTGGCCGCTTGCGCAGCCAATACGCCCCCGCCCCGCTCGGGTCTCGAGCGGGGCGGGGGCGTGGGCGGGTACTCCGTTTAGTTGGCGGCGACCGTCTTGGTCGCGTCCTTGTGCCACGTGTAGACGACGAACTTGAACGCCTTCAGGTCGCCCTGTGCGTCGTACGCGACCTTGCCGATCGGCGTGTCGAACGTCGCCTTGTGCATGTACGCGGCGACCTTCGTCGGATCGGTGGTCTTCGCGCCCGCGATCGCTTCGGCGATGATCTTCACCGCTGCGTAAGCCGGCATCTGGAACGGGCCGTTCGCGTCGCGCTTCTTGTCCGCGAACGCCTTGATGAGCGGCGCGTTGGCCGGATCGGCCGTGAAATCGGCCGGCAGCGTGACGAGCATGCCTTCCGACGACGGGCCGGCGATCGCCGTCACGTCCTTGTTGCCGACGCCTTCAGGCCCCATGAAGGTGGCCTTCACGCCCTGCTCGCGCGCCTGGCGCATCAGCAGGCCCATTTCCGGGTGGTAGCCGCCGAAGTAGACGAAGTCGACGCCTTGCGACTTCAGCTTCGTGATGATCGCCGAGTAATCCGAATCGCCGGCGTTGATGCCTTCGAACAGCACGACCGGGATCTTCGCGGCTTCGAGGTCCTTCTTCACCGACGACGCGATGCCCTGGCCGTACGACTGCTTGTCGTGCAGCACCGCGACCTTCTTCGGCTTCACGTTGCCGATGATGTACTTCGCGGCGGCCGGGCCTTGCTGGTCGTCACGGCCGATCGTGCGGAAGATGAAGTGGCGCTTCTTGCCTTCGGTCAGCTGCGGCGCGGTGGCCGACGGCGTGACCATCACGATGCCTTCGTTCTCGTAGATGTCGGAGGCCGGAATCGTCGAGCCCGAGCACACGTGGCCGATCACGTACTTGATCTTCTGGCTGACGATCTTGTTCGCGACCGCGACGGCCTGCTTCGGCTCGCATGCGTCGTCCATCAGGACTGCTTCGAACTTGTTGCCGCCCGCGCCGCCTGCCGCATTGACCTGTTCGATCGCGGTCAGCGCGCCGGCCTTCACCATGTCGCCGTATTGGGCGACCGAGCCGCTCATCGGCCCGGCGATGGCGATCTTCACGGTTTCCGCTTGCGCGGCGGCGGCGCCGGCGGCGAACAGCACGGCGGCGAGGGAAATGGACGTAAGACGGGACAGCGTCATCAGGAGCTCCTCGATGTTGTTAGTCATACGGGCAAAGGCGGCATGACTTGCGCAATCGAACAGCACCCGGGGCGAGAACATGGGACACGCCCGAGACACGGAGACGGACCTGCGGCGTAACGAGACTTGTGCGGGGCCCGGCTCTTACCATCCCCGAAGGGAATGAGTGGTTCGGAAAGACAACGTGATGCGTCTTGCATTGCGCAAGCGTTTCGCCTGCCCCGCTTGCCGAACCGCATGTCGGAGGGATGGTCCGACAGCCGTTGGCAAGGCAGTCGAAATTATATGGGCGTTTTTCAATCATCTGTCAAAAATGCCGGCCAACCAAGGGAAAACACGTAGGATTGCCCTGGTGTACGGTGGCAATGGCGGCGCAACCTGATTTAAAAGGGCACGGTTGCCGGCAGCGCAATCCGGTTGCGATCGCAGCCGGGTGCCGGGCGCCTTGCCTTGTCCGGCAAGGCGTTCTGGAATCCGTTCCATTCGGATGTCACGCGGCGCGATGCAACGCGCCGGGGCGGAACGGCGACGCGCCCGGATGGCATGCGGAGGGGGCACCATTGCAGTGCGTCCTGCCGTGATCGAAACCCATTCAATTTGCCCACTATTTGGCGTTGCACGAAAGCTCGTCGTTATATTCATGAAATAATGCAAAGCCGTTTTCGCAGTCCAGCCAGCCCCGCGCCACGATGCGCCGCCTCACCGCCAGCCAGCGATCTGCCCGTTTCTTTCAACGCATGTCGCTTGCCTTGCCTCGCCTATGAATCACCCCTTTCGCTTCGCTCCCGCTGCCGCGCTCGCCGGGGCGCTGTTCGCCATGACAGCCTGTGCGTGGAGCCAGGACGTTCCCGGCCGTGACGCCGCCGGCACGAACGTGTTCCGTGCCGAGCGGCACGCGACGAACGGCGTGCGCGTCCAGGGCGACGCGGATGCCGGACGCTATGCCGCGCCCGCGACGCGCAGCCCGTTCGATACGGACGACACGCGCGAGCTTCAGATGTCCGGCGGCCGCCTCGTGCCCCGTGAACCGGAAGACCGCCCTGACGACGCACGCTGGCCGGCGAACCGTGTCGAACTCGGCGCGGGCGGCGCAGACGGCCTCGGCCGCCGCGTGCCGGAGCACGAACGGCGTGCGCTCAATTGGGATGCGTATCTGAAGGCCAACGGCACGCCGTACGGCACCGGCTTTTCCGAAACGCAGGCGTTTCCGCCGTCGAACCCGCGCGTGCCGACGCGTCCGTACGACCGCGCGCGTGGCACGCCCGGTGCGCCCGGCGTGCCGAATCCGTATGACCCGTCGGTGCCGCAGCCCGAGACACGCACGTTCTACGACGACGGCGCCGGCACGCGTTGTACCGCGACGGGCGGCACGGGCACGTCGCGGTCGTCGTGCGATATCCGGTGGTGACGGCTCGCATGGCGAGCGATCGTTCCGCCTTCACGTCCGGCTGATCCGCACGCCTCCGGTTACCTAAAATGGATTGAACCAGCCCGCTCCACCCATCGCGGAGGATCGACGGCGCGATGCATCCGTCGGTCACGCCAGGACGTTCCCCTGGCGTCGATTGGTCAGCGGATAGAAGGAGGTAAGCCATGAAATTCTTGCTGACTTTCACTTGGGCCCCTGACACGCAATCCAGGGCGGAAGCCATCGACCGGTTCAGGCTCACCGGCGGACTCCCGCCTTCGGGCGTCACGCTGCTGGGCCGATGGACCCGAGCGGACCTGAGCGGCGGCTTCGACCTGCTCGAGACGGACGACGTGAAGAAACTGACCGAGTTCGCGTACATGTGGAGCGACCTGATGGCGCTCGATATCGCGCCGGTGCTCGACGATGCCGAATTGGGCGAGGTTCTGGGGCGTGTGATGAAGTAGATCGCGCGGCGCGTGTTCTACGACGATGGGGCCGGCAGGCTAAAGATGTCGGCCACCACCGTTAACTACAGGACGCCGTTGACGGCGCGATCGCCATGCGCATCGGCGTGCTCGCTGCGTCGGACGGGCTCGATCTCCAGGGCCTGTTGCGCACGCTGTTCGACGATCCGGATTTCGTGCGCGCGGGGCAAGCCGTGGCGGCGAAGACGGGATAGCGCCGCGATCGCCGGACGACGCAAGCAGCGCGCCGTTCGCAACCCACCGTTCCGACGATCATGGAACATTCGATCACGCTAAATGTGCCGACCGATCTGTCGCCGGAGGATTGGCAAAAGGTCGCGGCCGTCTATACGACACTGGACGGCTGGTTGGTCGATTCGAGCGGCGCCTGCTGGTACGGGCGCGAAGGCGACGCCCGATATATTTGGGCATCTGCGGAGCCTGGCGGGCTGCTCTTTTGCGGCCACGTCGAGCCAGGGTTATGGTGTGCTTCCCAGGGAATTCTGCGGTGCAGAACGAACGGAGTCCCATTCAACGCCGCCCGATCGTCAATCGATACCGCAACTCGCACCCATCTCCGGCGCATTTGTCACCAAATACATATTCTGTTTTAAAAAATTCTTAATATTCATAATACCGAACCAAATGATCCATTTATTATGGATCGCGCTTCATTTATAAACGGTCGCTTCACAGAGGTTAATTTTTCGCCATCCCCGTGCTACAGTAGTTTTCAAATCTTTCGGTGACCTGATATCTCATGTCACCAAGTCGTGAATCCAGCCAAGGGACGCCACCCAATTTGACTGGTTCCGTCTTGCAAGTCAGGCACGCATCCACGTGCTGATCGACGCATAAAAATCGGTAGGAACGGGTTCAGCTTTTCAATTTCTCGAACGCGCAACGATATTGAGCGCGCAACCGCTAATAATTCGCGCGCTGTCCGCGATGGGGTTGCTCGCATTAAATAATGCCGAGGACAATTTTGAATACCAAAGACCCTCAAGAAATCCTGGAGCTCACTGCGGCGCAGATGGAAATGTGGTTTTCGCAGCAACTCGAACCCGACAACCCGTTGTTCGACAGCCGCGGTTATGTGGATATCAGAGGGTCGATACATTGCCCCACCTTCGAGGCAGCGCTACATCGTTTCATTCAGGATGCCCGGAGCCTGCATTTTCGCTTTATTGAATCATCGACGGGACCAGTGCAATTTGGATGCGACTTTGATTCATTCGAGCTGAAATTCATCGATGCATCGAATGAGGCCGATCCATTTTCAGCTTGCTGGAATGCAATGCAGGCCGAGTCGAATAGCCCCTACGACCTGCTCTCCGGCAAGCTTTTCAGTCAAACGCTGTTCAAGCTGAGCGACGAACACCATATCTGGTACCAGCGCTATCACCATATCGTGATGGACGGCGCGAGCATTCCGCTCGCGACACGTCGGGTTGCCCAAATCTACACGGCACTCATGCGGCAACAGCCGGTTCCCGACTCGGACTTCGGGTCGATCGACCTGATGACGAACGGCGATCGTGCATACCGGGCCTCGTCGCGTTACGCGAACGACCGCCGGTATTGGCAAGACTACGTCGATACCCTGCCCGCCCCGGAGACGATCGTCGGTGCGGCCCCTCGCGCAAGCGGGTTTTTCAACCGGGCATCGGCACCGCTCCCGCTTGCGTTCATCGAACAACTGGACACGATCGAGGCGCGGATCGCGAAGTGGCCGCTCGTTCTCACGGCGATCGTGGCGGCCTACCTTTACCGGATGAGCAATGGCCGGATCACCGCGTTCGATTTTCCGGTAGCGGCGCGCACGAAGGAGACGCGCACGCTGCCCGGGATGTTCGCCAACATCTTGCCGATGCGGCTGCCGATCACGCCGCGCACGACGCTCACGGAATTGACGCGGCACGTGAGCACCGAAGTCCTCGCGCACATGAAGCACCAGCAGTTTCGCGTGAAAGAGATCAAGCAGATGCGCGGTGCGTTCGCAGGGCCTGTTTTCGGTCCCCGTATCAATATCGTTCCCTACGACAACCGGTGGGCATTCGGGGACAGTCATGCGACCTTGCATGCGCTCGCCAATGGCCTCGTCAACGATTTTTCGGTGACGGTGACGGGAAATCCGCGCGATCCCGGGTGCACGCTGCACGTGGACGCGAATACCGAGCTTTACGACGATGCAAGCGTACAGGTCCATCGGAAGCGACTGCTCCACTTCATCGAGACGGCGCTTGCCGACCCTGAGCAGCCGATCGGACGGATCGACCTGCTCGACGCCGACGAGCGGCACTTGCTGCTGCACACGTGGAATGCGACGGAGGCAGCCTATTCCGAGCACCAGTGCATTCATGAGCGCGTCGAGGCCCAGGCACGGCAAACGCCCGAGGCCGTCGCGCTCGTCGCCGGTCACGAGCAACTCTCCTATGCCGCACTCAATGCCCGTGCCAATCGGCTCGCGCATCATCTCGTCACGCTCGGCGTCGGACCCGATACGCCCGTCGCCGTGTGCGCCGAGCGCAGCATCACGATGGTCGTCTCGCTGCTCGCCGTGCTCAAGGCCGGTGGCGCTTATCTGTCGATCGATCCCGCCTATTCCAGTGCGCGGCTCACCCACGTCCTCGACGATGCCAAGCCCCGTGTCGTGCTCGTCGATCCGGCCGGACGCGAGGCGCTCGCCGATGCGCATCTGGCGACGCACGACACGATCGATGTGACTGTCGAATCGCCGCCGTGGGCCGCGCTGTCCCCGGACAACCTCCCGCCGCACCCGCTCGGATTGACCTCGCGCCATCTCGCCTACGTCATCTATACGTCCGGCTCCACCGGCACGCCCAAGGGCGTCATGGTCGAGCATCGGCAACTCGCCAATCTCGTGACGTGGCATATCGCCCGCTTCGAACTGCACGCCGGCTCTCGCGTGCCCGCCACCGCGAGTCTGGCCTTCGACGCCAGCGTGTGGGAAATCTGGCCCGCGCTCTGCGCCGGCGCAGCCCTGTTGCTGCCTCCGGCAGGTCTGGCGTCCGATGCCGCCGCCTTGTTGCAGTGGTGGCGCCGGCAGTCCATGGACTGCGCGTTCCTCGTCACGCCGCTGGCCCTGCTCGCGATGCAGGACGAGCTGCCGAAGGAGCTAACGTTCCTGCTGATCGGCGGCGATCGCATCACCGCGCTGCCCACCGGGCTGCCGCCGTCTCTGCGCATCGTCAACAACTACGGCCCGACCGAAACCACCGTCGTCGCGACCTCCGGCGAGATCGTGCCGTCCTCCGGCGAGGCGGTCTATCCGATCGGCAAGCCGATCGCCAATACCCGCATCTATCTGCTCGACGAGTCTCAAGCGCTCGTGCCGTTGGGCGCGGTCGGCGAGCTATACATCGGCGGCGCGGGGGTCGCACGCGGCTACCTCAACCGTCCGGACCTCACCGCCCAGCGCTTCCTGCCCGATCCGTTCGCCCGCGCCGCCGGACAGCCCGATGCCCGCATGTATCGCACCGGCGATCTCGCCCGCTACCTGCCGGACGGCAATATCGTCTTCCTCGGTCGCAACGACGAGCAGGTCAAGATCCGGGGCTTCCGCGTCGAACCCGGCGAAATCGAAGCGCAGCTCGCCACGCACGACGCCATCCGCGACGCCGTCGTCATCGCCCGACACGACGCCGCAGGCAATGCCCGGCTGCTGGCCTACGTGACCCTGCACGACGTCGCGCCACGCACCGAACTCGTTCGGCACTTGCGCGAGCATCTTGCGGCCCGGCTGCCCGAATACATGGTGCCGGCCGCGTTCGTCGTGCTCGACACATTGCCGCTCACCCCGAACGGCAAGCTCGACCGCCGCGCGCTGCCGGAACCGGACGACGACGCCTTCGTCCAGGCGCAGTACGAAGCGCCGCAAGGCGACATCGAGCAGACCGTCGCCGCGCTCTGGGCGGAACTGCTCGGCGTCGAGCGTGTCGGCCGGCATGACAACTTCTTTGCGCTCGGCGGACATTCGCTCATCGCCGTTCAGCTTATCGAGCGCTTGCGCCAAATCGGCCTGACGCTTGCGATACGGGATTTATTCGAGCAGCCGGCCCTGGCCGCGCTCTCCGCCACCCTCGGTCAATCGCGCGAAGTGGTCGTGCCGGAAAACCGGATCGGGCCCGACACACAAGTCATCACGCCCGACCTCCTGCCGCTCGCCGACCTGTCGCAAGGCGACATCGATCGTATCGTCACGCAGGTTCCGGGCGGCATCGCGAACATTCAGGACATCTACGCCCTTTCGCCGCTGCAGGACGGCATCCTGTTTCATCATGTCCTCAGCACGCACGGCGATCCCTATCTGCTGAGCGCGCATCTGGCGTTTTCCGATCGCGCGGCGCTCGATCGTTACCTTCATGCAATCGATCGCCTCGTCGAGCGGCACGACATCTTTCGCACGGCCGTACTGTGGGAAGGTCTCGGCTCGCCGGTGCAGGTCGTCACGCGGCGCGCGCACGTCGACGTGACCAAACTCGCCCTCGACGACGCAAGCGAGCCCGTCGCGAAGCGATTGCTGGATCGCATCCATCCGGGGCGCTACAGGATGGATCTGACACAAGCGCCGCTCCTGCGCTTCGTGATCGCCGAAGCGACGGGAGGACGCTGGCACGCGCTCATGCTGCTCCACCACCTCGTCGGGGACCATTCCACCCTCGCGATCCTGAACGAGGAAGTTCAGGCGACGATCGCCGGACAGGCGCATCGCCTTCCCAAGCCGCAGCCCTATCGCAACCTTGTCGCGCATGCGCGTCTCGGGCTGCCCGCCAGCGCGCACGAAGCGTTCTTCAGCAAGATGCTGAAAGACGTCGATACACCGACCCTTCCGTTCGGCCTCACGCTCGCGCATGACGACCTGGCGCCGCTGTACGAGGCGCGTCGAACAGTGTCGGCGGCGCTCGACGCACGACTGCGTACGCTGTCGAGAAACACCGGCGTGAGCCTCGCGACGTTGTGCCATCTTGCATGGGCGCTCGTCCTGGCGCGCACGAGCGATCAGAAGCATGTCGTGTTCGGGACGGTGCTGTTCGGGCGCATGGCGGCCGGTGCGGGCGCCGACCGCACCATGGGCCTGTACATCAATACGCTGCCGCTGCGCATCGATATCGACGCGACCGATGTGCGCACGGCAGTTCGCGACACGCAGATCCGGCTCGCGGGTCTGCTGGCACATGAGCATGCCTCCCTTGCGCTGGCGCAGCGATGCAGCGGCATCGGCGCGAATGCGCCGCTCTTCAGCGCGCTGCTGAATTACCGCCACACCATGCGCATCGATGGTCACTCGCAGTGGCCGTCCGATGTCGAACTGCTGAGCGCGCACGAACGGACGAATTATCCGGTGACACTGTCCGTCGAGGATTATGGCGATGCACTCGAGCTTGCCGCGCAGGTCGTCGCGCCGGGGCTGCCTGAACGGATATGCGCGTACATGCAGTGTGCGCTGGAGCAACTGGCGAACGCGCTCGATGCGGGGGCCAGTCCGCTTGAACATCTGCAGGTGGTGCCCGAGGATGAGCGAGACCTGCTGATCCACGCGCTGAATGCGACGGACGCGCCTTACGACCGGCATCAGTATCTGCACGGGCTCTTCGAGGCGCAGGTCCGGCGTACGCCCGAGGCCACCGCGCTGATCTCCGGCGACGAGCGCCTCTCCTACGCCGAACTCAATGCGCGCGCCAATCGGCTCGCCCGTTACCTGATCGATCTCGACGTCGCCCCCGATACTCCGGTCGCCGTCTGCCTCGATCGCGGCACCCCGATGGTCGTCTCGCTGCTCGGCATCCTCAAGGCCGGCGGTGCCTATGTCCCGCTCGATCCCGCCTACCCCGGCCCGCGTCTCGCGCACATCCTCTCCGATGCCGCGCCCGCTGTCGTACTCGTCGACCCGGTCGGACGCACGGCGCTTGCCGACGCACTCGGCGATGCGCATCTGACGAAGCACGCGCTGGTCGATGTCAGTGTCGCGTCGCCGCCGTGGGATGCGCTGTCCTCGGACAACCTCGCGCCGCACACCCTCGGATTGACCCCGCGCCATCTCGCCTACGTCATCTACACGTCCGGCTCCACCGGCACGCCCAAGGGCGTGCAGAACGAACACGACGCCCTGGTCAATCGTCTGACCTGGATGCAGTCCGCCTATCGCCTCGACGCCCGGGACGTCGTGCTGCAAAAGACCCCGTTCAGCTTCGACGTGTCGGTCTGGGAATTCTTCTGGCCGCTTGCCAACGGCGCCACGCTCGTCATGGCCGCGCCCGGCGCGCACCGTGACGCCGACACTCTGACCGACGTCATCGCACAGTACGGCGTCACCACCCTGCATTTCGTGCCGTCGATGCTCAGCGGCTTTCTCGAGGCGCCGGGCCTCGCGCGCTGCACGACGCTGTCGCGCATCATCTGCAGCGGCGAGGCCTTGCCGGTTGCAACCGCGCAGCGCTGTCTGGAGCGCTTGCCGCATGCGCAGCTGCACAATCTCTATGGCCCGACCGAAGCCGCCATCGATGTGACCGCCTTTACGTGTCCCGCCGATTTCGACGCGCAAGCCGTGCCCATCGGCAAGCCGATCGCCAATACCCGCATCTATCTGCTCGATGACGATCAGGCACCCGTACCTTTCGGCGCGGTCGGCGAGCTATACATCGGCGGCGCAGGCGTCGCGCGCGGCTACCTCAATCGTGCGGATCTCACCGCCCAGCGCTTCCTGCCCGATCCGTTCGCCCGCGCCGCCGGCCAGCCCGATGCCCGCATGTATCGCACCGGCGATCTCGCCCGCTACCTGCCCGACGGCAACATCGTCTTCCTCGGCCGCAACGACGAGCAGGTCAAGATCCGGGGCTTCCGCATCGAACCCGGCGAGATCGAGGCGCAGCTCGCCACGCACGATGCCATCCGCGAAGCCATCGTCATCGCCCGACACGATGCGGCTGGCAACGCCCGCCTGCTGGCCTACGTGACCCTGCACGACGCCGCATCACGCACCGAACTCGTCCGGCACTTGCGCGAGCATCTTGCGGCCCGGCTGCCCGAATACATGGTGCCGGCCGCGTTCATCGTGCTCGACACGTTGCCGCTCACCCCGAACGGCAAGCTCGACCGCCGCGCGCTACCGGAACCGGACGACGACGCCTTCGTCCAGGCGCAGTACGAAGCGCCGCAAGGCGACATCGAGCAGACCGTCGCCACGCTCTGGGCTGAACTGCTCGGCGTCGAGCGCGTCGGTCGGCATGACAACTTCTTTGCGCTCGGCGGACATTCGCTTATCGCCATTCGCATGGTCTCGCGCCTCGCCAACGAAACCGGCAAGGTCTTGCCGCTGCGCAAGGTATTCGAAGTACCGACCATCGCGGAACTGGCCCTCGCACTGGCAGACGCGACATCGCACGAAAGCGGCCATGACCTCGTCCGCATCGACCGCAACGCGCCGATGCCGCTGTCCTTCGCCGAGGAGCGGGTACTCGCGATCGAAGCGGGTGCCGCACGTGGCGCGATGTTCAACGCCTCGCGCCTCTTCATCTTGTCCGGTCACGTGCGCGAGGATGTGCTGGATCGCGCGCTGCGCGCGGTCGTCGAACGTCACGAAATCCTGCGCACGCACTATGTCAGCGACGACGCCACTGGAGCGTTCGCCCCTGTCGTCGACCGCGCCGAACGCTTCCAGTTGGTGCGCCGCGACGTCGCCGAAGAGGACGCGATGTCACTCGCGCAATCGGAAGCCGCCAGGCTGCTCGATTGCTTCCAGGGCCCGGTCTTCGGCGCGACGCTGTTCGTCGAATCGCCGCAGCGGGCGATCCTGATGATATCGATTCACCACATCGCGATGGACGCCGCGTCCTGGAACACGGTCTGGCGCGACTTCAGGCACGCCTATGCCGCGCTGGCCGCCGACGAACCGCCGGCACTCGCGCCGCTCACGCTGCAATATCGGGACTACGCCGCGTGGTCGAAGCGGCACGTCGACGTCGAACGTCTCGCGCAATTGCGGCAGGTCTGGCGGGAACGCCTCGCCGGTGCGCCCGCGTGTCTCGACTTGCCATCCGACCGGCCTCGGCCTGCCAGGTTGTCGGATAGCGCCGGACGGACCGAACGCACGCTCGCGCCGGAGCTTGTGCAGCAGATCCGGCAAACCGCGGCGGCATACAACGTCACGCCTTTCCTCGTGCTCGAGACGGCGCTCGCCATCACCTGTGCGCAACTCGCGCGCAGCCGCGACATCGTGATCGGCACGGTGACCGACGGCAGGACGCACGCGGCGACCGAAGCGATGGTCGGTCTCTTCGTGAACACGCTGCCGCTTCGCCACCGGCTGGACCGCTCCGCTTCCGTCGCCAGTCATTTGCTCGCGGCATCGCGGGAACTCCTGTCCGCGCTCGAAGCGAGCGAGCTGCCCTTCGCCGATGTGGTCGCGGCCGTCAATCCACCGCGCACTTCATCGTACGACCCGATCTTTCAGGTGTTTTGTCAATTCCAGCAGGGCCCGGGAAAGGGACGCGAGACGATCGCCGGCCTGACGATCGATGCCATTCCGCGCACGCGCGTCGGGCGCGGCGCCGATCTCGCGTTCGTGTTCCTGGATACGGGCGAGTACGTCAGCGCCGACGTCTCCTACAGCGCCGACTTGTTCGACCCGGCGAGCATCGATGCGATCATCGCGCTCTTCCTGACGTTCGTGACGGAAAGTGTGCGGCGCCCGGAGGTTTCGGTTACCGAACTCTGGGA
This sequence comes from Burkholderia sp. SRS-46, assembly GCF_004343775.1. Classification (GTDB taxonomy): domain Bacteria; phylum Pseudomonadota; class Gammaproteobacteria; order Burkholderiales; family Burkholderiaceae; genus Burkholderia. Next base: position 445,906 of record NZ_PTXL01000009.1, read on the forward strand.
TGCCGGCGTCGCGCACGCGCGGGCCGCCGCGTCGGGCCCGGACGTCGCGCGGCTGATCGACGCTCCGGCCAGCCCGTCTGGAACGTGGTATGTGCTGTCGCCCGCGCAGCAGGCGGTCTGGCTCCAGGAGCAGGCCGCGCGGCGCGGAACGTCGTTCTGTTCGATTGCAGCCATGCGCTGCGCGCCGGAGGTCGATCGCGATCGGCTCGTCACCGCATCGCGCGCGATCATTACGCAGAATCAGTCGTTCTGGCTTCAGTTCTCCGGCACCGGCCTGCAACGCGAAGCGTCCACGCCGACGACGCGTTTCGAGCATTTCGTCGAACACGCGACGATGACGGACGAAGCGATGCGACAGGCGGTCGTCGACTGGCACGAGAAGCTCAACGAGACGCTCGACGACAAGACCGGTGCCGTCGCGGTGTTCGAATCGCCCGGGAGCGTGCTGGTCGCGTTGCGGTCGCATCATTTGCAAAACGACGGCTGGGCCGCGGTTCGATTGTTCGAGCGCGTCGCCAAAAACTATGCCGCACTCGAAAACGATCCGGCCCATACGTTCGACATGGACCGGGTCTTTCTCGATACGTTGTCGCTCGACGAGCGTTATCTCTGTTCGTCGACCCATGAGCGCGACGCTGCGTTCTGGCAAGCGGCGTGCGCGAAGATGGACGGACGCGCGCTGGTGACGCTCGTTGCCGACCACGCCCATCCCGTCGATGCGCGCGGCGTCGTTCGGTCGTTGCGCAGGACGTTCTCGCAAGCCTTGCAGGAGCGGCTCTCCCGCATCGCGCAGAAGCTTTCGCTGTCGCCGTCGGAATGCCTGACCGCGTTGACCAGCCTGTATCTGATGCGGATCGCTGGCGAAAGGCGCGCGGTCGTCGGCGTGTCGTATCTGAACCGGACGCGAGAAGCGCTCGACATTCCCGGGCAATTCGCCAAGGTCATTCCGCTTCCGGTGTCGATCGAGCAGACCGACGCCCCCGTTTCAGCCGCGTTGAGCGGAATCTGCGACGCATTTCGGGACGTGATGCGTCATGGAAGATTCCCGCTTGGCGACATGGTCAGGCATTACGGGCTGGATCCTCGTCATATCGAGGTCAGCGTCAATACCTTGTTCCTGCGGCATCCCGTCGAAATGGCCGGGCAGCCCACGCACGTTCAGTGGCTGTCCGGGCCGGAGAATGGCCTCTCGTTTCTGTTTACCCAGTTCGGAAGAAGCGCGCCGATCGACGTCGAACTCCGATACAACGGCAACGTGTTCGAGCCGGCCGCCGTCTCGCGCCACGTGGCGCGTCTGCTCGCTTTCATCGAGCACGCTTGCGAGGATGACGGTGCGTCTGCGTGGGCGATCGACCTCGTATCGAGCGACGAAAGGGCGTTGTTGATCGACACGCTGAATGCGACGGACGCGCCTTACGACCGGCATCAGTACCTGCACGGGCTTTTCGAGGCGCAGGTCCAGCGTACGCCCGAGGCCACCGCGCTGATCTCCGGCGACGAGCGCCTCTCCTACGCCGAACTCAATGCGCGCGCCAATCGGCTCGCCCGCTACCTGATCGATCTCGACGTCGCCCCCGATACCCTGGTCGCCGCCTGCCTCGATCGCGGCACCCCGATGGTCGTTGCGCTGCTCGGCATCCTCAAGGCCGGCGGTGCCTATGTCCCGCTCGATCCCGCCTACCCCGGCGCGCGTCTCGCGCACATCCTCTCCGATGCCGCGCCCGCTGTCGTACTCGTCGACCCGGTCGGACGCAAGGCGCTTGCCGACGCGCTCGGCGATGCGCATCTGACGAAGCACGCGCTGGTCGATGTCAGTGTCGCGTCGCCGCCGTGGGATGCGCTGTCCTCGGACAACCTCGCACCGCACACCCTCGGATTGACCCCGCGCCATCTCGCCTACGTCATCTACACGTCCGGCTCCACCGGCATGCCCAAGGGCGTGCAGAACGAACACGACGCCCTGATCAATCGTCTGACATGGATGCAGTCCGCCTATCGCCTCGACGCCCGGGACGTCGTGCTGCAAAAGACCCCGTTCAGCTTCGACGTGTCGGTCTGGGAATTCTTCTGGCCGCTTGCCAACGGCGCCACGCTCGTCATGGCCGCGCCCGGCGCGCACCGTGACGCCGACACTCTGACCGACGTCATCGCACAGTACGGCGTCACCACCCTGCATTTCGTGCCGTCGATGCTCAGCGGCTTTCTCGAGGCGCCGGGCCTCGCGCGCTGCACGACGCTGTCGCGCATCATCTGCAGCGGCGAGGCCTTGCCGGTTGCAACCGCGCAGCGCTGTCTGGAGCGCTTGCCGCATGCGCAGCTGCACAATCTCTATGGCCCGACCGAAGCCGCCATCGATGTGACCGCCTTTACGTGTCCCGCCGATTTCGACGCGCAAGCCGTGCCCATCGGCAAGCCGATCGCCAATACCCGCATCTATCTGCTCGATGACGATCAGGCACCCGTACCTTTCGGCGCGGTCGGCGAGCTATACATCGGCGGCGCAGGCGTCGCGCGCGGCTACCTCAATCGTGCGGATCTCACCGCCCAGCGCTTCCTGCCCGATCCGTTCGCCCGCGCCGCCGGCCAGCCCGATGCCCGCATGTATCGCACCGGCGATCTCGCCCGCTACCTGCCCGACGGCAACATCGTCTTCCTCGGCCGCAACGACGAGCAGGTCAAGATCCGGGGCTTCCGCATCGAACCCGGCGAGATCGAGGCGCAGCTCGCCACGCACGATGCCATCCGCGAAGCCATCGTCATCGCCCGACACGATGCGGCTGGCAACGCCCGCCTGCTGGCCTACGTGACCCTGCACGACGCCGCATCACGCACCGAACTCGTCCGGCACTTGCGCGAGCATCTTGCGGCCCGGCTGCCCGAGTACATGGTGCCGGCCGCGTTCGTCGTGCTCGACGCGTTGCCGCTCACCCCGAACGGCAAGCTCGACCGCCGCGCGCTGCCGGAACCGGACGACGACGCCTTCGCCCAGGCACAGTACGAAGCGCCGCAAGGCGACATCGAGCAGACCGTCGCCACGCTCTGGGCTGAACTGCTCGGCGTCGAGCGCGTCGGTCGCCACGACAATTTCTTTGCGCTCGGCGGGCACTCGCTGCTTGCCGTGCGGATGTTGAATCGCTTGCGGGCCTTGCACGAGGTCGAGCTGTCGCTTTCGTCGCTGTTCGATCATCCGACGGTGTGCGCGGTGGCGCAGGCGATCGGTGCTCGCAACCGAACCGTTGCGCCCCCGATCGCCCGCATCGATCGCGACGCCCCGCTTCCGCTGTCGTTCGCCCAGCAGCGGATGATGTTCCTGAGCGGATTCGAAGGCGCAAGCACGATCTATCACGTCCCGCTCGTGCTGCGGCTCGACGGCAGACTGGACGCCGCCGCATTGCATCGCGCCCTCGATGCGCTATGGGCGCGTCACGACGCGCTGCGCACCGTGTTTCCCGATACGGCCGGCGCACGCGAGGACGCCCACGCGGCGCTGCTTCCGGCAGGCGACGGCATGCCCTGGCACGAAGACGACTTGTCGTCGAAACCCGATGCCTCGGAGAACGGGTTGCGCCTGTGCGAGGAAGAAGCCACGCGCCCGTTCGATCTCGCACGCGGGCCGCTGGTACGCGCGCGCCTTGTCCGACTGACGGCGCACGAGCACGCATTCATGCTCACGCTGCACCACATCGTCTGCGACGGATGGTCCCTGACCGTGCTCGTCAAGGAGCTGTGCGCGCTTTACCGGGCCGCCACGGAAGGCCATCCGGACCCGCTTGCCGCGCTGGCGGTCCAATACCCCGACTACGTTGCATGGCAACGGCAATGGCTGGGCACCGAGCGCCTCGAACGCGAATCAGGTTACTGGCGAAAAACGCTGGCGGGCATTCCGACGCTGCTGACCTTGCCGACCGATCGCCCGCGGCCCACGCACCAGCAGTTCGACGCCGCGCGGCTGCCGCTCGAACTCGACCCGGCGCTCACACAGGATCTGAGACGGCTCGCCGCGCGGCGGGGCGTCACGGTCTTCGCGGCCGTCACTGCGGCCTGGGCCGCGGTGCTCGGGCGCCTCGCGGGCCAGGAGGATGTCGTCATCGGCACGCCCGTCGCGAATCGTTCCGGCCCGGAACTCGAATCCATCGTGGGCCTGTTCGTGAACACCCTTGCGCTACGCATCGACTTGTCGGGTATACCGTCCGTCGCGCAGTTGCTCGACCGCGTTCAGGCGACGGTCATCGGCGCACAGGACCATCAGGATCTCCCGTTCGAACAGGTCGTGGAAATCGTGAAGCCGCCGCGACGGCTCGGTCATACGTCGATCTTCCAGGTGATGATTTCGTGGCAGAACACCGACATGCGGACGATCGCATTGCCGGACCTGGATATCACGCCGGTTGCGGGCGCGTTCGATCGCGCGAAGTTCGATCTCGAACTCGATCTGGCTGACGATGGCCGCGCGGTAGCCGGTGCGCTGCGCTACGCGACCGCATTGTTCGACGAGGCGTCGATCGCGCGTCATTGCGCGTACCTGATCGCCGTGTTGCGCGCGATGACCCGCGACGATCAGCAGTCGGTTGGACGGATCGACCTGTTCGGCGCCGACGAGCAGCACTTGCTGCTGCACACGTGGAATGCGACGGCGGCAGCCTATCCCGAGCACCAGTGCATTCATGAGCGCGTCGAGGCTCAGGCACGGCAAACGCCCGAGGCCGTCGCGCTCGTCGCCGGTCACGAACAGCTCTCCTATGCCGCGCTCAATGCCCGCGCCAATCGGCTCGCGCATCATCTCGTCACGCTCGGCGTCGGACCCGATACGCCCGTCGCCGTGTGCGCCGAGCGCAGCATCACGATGGTCGTCTCGCTGCTCGCCGTGCTCAAGGCCGGTGGCGCTTATCTGTCGATCGATCCCGCCTATTCCAGTGCGCGGCTCACCCACGTCCTCGACGATGCCAAGCCCCGTGTCGTGCTCGTCGATCCGGCCGGACGCGAGGCGCTCGCCGATGCGCATCTGGCGACGCACGACACGATCGATGTGACTGTCGAATCGCCGCCGTGGGCCGCGCTGTCCCCGGACAACCTCCCGCCGCACCCGCTCGGATTGACCTCGCGCCATCTCGCCTACGTCATCTATACGTCCGGCTCCACCGGCACGCCCAAGGGCGTCATGGTCGAGCATCGGCAACTCGCCAATCTCGTGACGTGGCATATCGCCCGCTTCGAACTGCACGCCGGCTCTCGCGTGCCCGCCACCGCGAGTCTGGCCTTCGACGCCAGCGTGTGGGAAATCTGGCCCGCGCTCTGCGCCGGCGCAGCCCTGTTGCTGCCTCCGGCAGGTCTGGCGTCCGATGCCGCCGCCTTGTTGCAGTGGTGGCGCCGGCAGTCCATGGACTGCGCGTTCCTCGTCACGCCGCTGGCCCTGCTCGCGATGCAGGACGAGCTGCCGAAGGAGCTAACGTTCCTGCTGATCGGCGGCGATCGCATCACCGCGCTGCCCACCGGGCTGCCGCCGTCTCTGCGCATCGTCAACAACTACGGCCCGACCGAAACCACCGTCGTCGCGACCTCCGGCGAGATCGTGCCGTCCTCCGGCGAGGCGGTCTATCCGATCGGCAAGCCGATCGCCAATACCCGCATCTATCTGCTCGACGAGTCTCAAGCGCTCGTGCCGTTGGGCGCGGTCGGCGAGCTATACATCGGCGGCGCGGGGGTCGCACGCGGCTACCTCAACCGTCCGGACCTCACCGCCCAGCGCTTCCTGCCCGATCCGTTCGCCCGCGCCGCCGGACAGCCCGATGCCCGCATGTATCGCACCGGCGATCTCGCCCGCTACCTGCCGGACGGCAATATCGTCTTCCTCGGTCGCAACGACGAGCAGGTCAAGATCCGGGGCTTCCGCGTCGAACCCGGCGAAATCGAAGCGCAGCTCGCCACGCACGACGCCATCCGCGACGCCGTCGTCATCGCCCGACACGACGCCGCAGGCAATGCCCGGCTGCTGGCCTACGTGACCCTGCACGACGTCGCGCCACGCACCGAACTCGTTCGGCACTTGCGCGAGCATCTTGCGGCCCGGCTGCCCGAATACATGGTGCCGGCCGCGTTCGTCGTGCTCGACACATTGCCGCTCACCCCGAACGGCAAGCTCGACCGCCGCGCGCTGCCGGAACCGGACGACGACGCCTTCGTCCAGGCGCAGTACGAAGCGCCGCAAGGCGACATCGAGCAGACCGTCGCCGCGCTCTGGGCGGAACTGCTCGGCGTCGAGCGCGTCGGCCGGCATGACAACTTCTTTGCGCTCGGCGGACATTCGCTCATCGCGGCCCGCCTGCTTGCGCAAATCCGCGAGACGTTCGGCCACGAAGTTTCGATTCGTACGCTCTTCGAAGCGCCTACCGTCGCACAGCTGGCGCCCCGGATCCACGCAACGGGCCCGTCCGACGCGCTTGCCGTATTGCTGCCGCTCCAGCCGCTGGGATCGAACCCGCCGCTCTTCTGCGTCCACCCGGCCGGCGGCTTCAGCTGGCCGTACGCGAGCCTGACGCACCACCTGCGGGATCGGCCGCTCTACGGCCTGCAGGCGCGCGCACTCACCGAGGCGGGCAAGTACGTGCAGTCGATCGAGGAAATGGCGCAGGACTACATCCGGCAGATTCGCAGCGTACAGCGCAACGGCCCCTATCATCTGCTCGGCTGGTCGCTGGGTTGCCATATCGCGCACGCGATCGCCACCCAACTGCAATTCGCCGGCGAAAAAGTGGCGCTGCTCGCGATGCTCGACGGCTATCCGGAGAGACGAAGCGACGCCTACCCCGCACTGACGGAGACGGAGGTCATCGACGTGCTGATGCGCGCATTCGCGGACTCGCCGCACCCCACCGACGCCCGCTCGCTGACGATCGACACGCTCAAGACGCGCCTTGCCCGGAACAACCCGATGTTCCAGACGCTCAACGAGCGGACATTCGAATCGATCGTCCGGCAATTCCAGGTTGCGCCGACCCTCGCCAGCATGTTTGCGCCCGGTGTATTCCATGGCGACGTGCTCTTCTTCAAGGCGGCGCTCAGCCGGTCGGAGGCGTATCAGCAACGCGATGTCCGCGCATGGCAACCGTATGTGCGGGGGCAAATCGACGTGCACGACGTCGAATGCCTGCACGAAACCATGATGACCTCACAGGCGCTCGCGGAAATCGGGCCGATCGTGGCCGCCGCGCTCGACGCGGGCGGGAGCGTCGGCAAGGCGTCGTCGAGTTCGCCCGTCTCGGTCGCGAACGCATGGCCGCGCAACGGCGAATACATCAGGGGAGAGCGTGACGGTTCTCCCAACTGATGGCGATTCCCGCTTCACGGAACACCGCGCGGCGTTCACGTGGCGGGTGGATGCCGCGACATGCGGGACGCCGTGCATTCGCATGGGCGGCATCGCCTGCCGGACGGACAGCGGCGGCCGATGCCGCCGGGCATGCGCCGGTACCGTGCGGACGGGTACGTCGACGACCGAACGAATACGACCAACCTGCGTCGCCGCTCGACTTCGCGAACGTCCGGTTTCTTCTATATGTTGCACACCGCGACGCTTTCGACGGCGAACCTACTCCCCGCCCGCAAGGACGGGTTTCCCGGAGCAAATCAGATGAATGAAGGCACGCCCGAAAGCCGTGTCCTGTTGATCGAAGACGACGAGAGGCTTGCGCAACTGATCCGCGACTATCTCGACCGCCACGCGTTCGCGGTGACGATCGTGTCGCGCGGCGACCTCGCCGTCGCGGCGGTGCGTCAGCACCGGCCCGCGCTCGTGGTGCTCGACCTGATGCTGCCGAATCTCGATGGCGTGGAGGTATGCCGGCGGATTCGCGCGTTCTCGGACGTGCCCGTGCTCATCATGACCGCGCGCACCGACGTCTACGATCAGGTCGCCGTTCTCGAAGCGGGCGCCGACGACTACGTCACGAAGCCGATCGAGCCGCGCGTGCTCGTCGCACGCGCCCGTGCGCTGCTGCGCCGCGCGTATCCCGCCCGCCCGGACGAAGCAGCCACGACCCGGTAAGCGCCATTCGGCGACCTGGATGTCGCCCCGCCGAGCCGCACGGTCACGTGGCGACGATGGCGATCAGGCTCCGCGCTTTTCCGCCGGCGCAGGCAGCGGCGGCCTGGCGCGCTTGTCAGCGTCGATGCTGCGGAAGTCGCCTGTCGGGCTCACCTCGGCGAAACCACGATCGCCGCCCGTCGATTCTGTGCCCGCCCGGCCGGCGTCCGGTTATCCCCTACCGGATCGCGCTTCCCTCTCCCGACGATCGCGATGCGCGTCGCATCCAGCCCGACGTCGACGAGTTCGATCGCCACGACCTCCGCCCGCCGCCTGGACAACTCCGCGTCATACGCCTCCGCCCCTTCCTCATCCGAGTACCCGTAAACCCGCACCCCGTTGATCCCCGCCGAGTTGAGCGTGCGACCGATCCGCTCGACGATCCGGCGCACGTCGGGCTTGAGGTTGTAGCGATCGAAATCGAACAGGATCGGTCCGGTCGAGCCGAACTCGAAACCCTGCTCGGTCTCGTGGAACCCGGCCGACTTGAGCGCGGTGACCTGCGTCTGCGTCAGCCCGCGATGAAGCGGCGGCGTCTTGCAGCCGCCGAGCAGCATGCACACCAGCAGCGCGCCGCCGATGCCCATCCGCCCAATGCTCACAGGAAACGGGTTTTCCATCATCGCATCCCCTTAGAACGCGCCCGCCCACTGCGCGAGGCGATAAAAATCAAGCCGGCCCGGCAACCCCTTCAGCCAACTGCCACGAGCCCGGCCGCATGCGCTTGGCCCGGTACATCGCGGCATCCGCCGCGCGCAGCAAGCCGCTCGCGTCCGGCGCGTGATCGGGATACAGCGCAATGCCGACACTCATCGTCGCGGGCACCGTGCGGCCGTCGGCCAGCGTGATCGACGGCACCATCGCCGACAGGATCTCGTCGGCGATCCGGCCGACGCTGTCCGCTTCGCGTACGGGCGCCAGCATCACGGCGAATTCGTCCCCGCCCAGGCGAGCGACCAGATCGGCCTCGCGCAGCTGCATGCGCAGCCGCTTCGCGATGCCGATCAGCACCACGTCGCCGGCTTCGTGGCCGAGGCAGTCGTTGATCTCCTTGAAGCGGTCGCAGTCGAGATACAGGATGGCGACCCGCTGGCCCGCCACTCCGGCTTCGCGCAGCGCGAGCGCGAGGCGCGACTCGAACTGCTCGCGGTTGGGCAGGCCCGTGAGCGCATCGTGCGTCGCCTTGTGTTCGAGCGACGCGTTTTCGTCGCGCAGCGTGTTCTGCCAGTCTTCCAGCTCGTCGAGCAACGCATTGAAGTCGTCGCCGAGCTCGTTCAGTTCCGCGATCGCCGCCGGCTCGACCCGCTGCTCGAACGCGCGCTCGCGCCGCACGGCGTGAGCGACGCCGGCCAGCGCGCGCAACGGCGAAACGATGCTGCGCAGCAGGCGCTTCGAGCTGGCATACGCGCCGAACACGCTGACGACGAGGCAGCCGAGAATGCCGCCGACGCCGCCGAGCAGGAAGCCGAAGAACTGGTGCCCCCGGCCACGCACGACGACGTGGCCGACAACGATGCCGTCGTGCACCACCGGGATCGCCACGGGCCCGGGCAGCGCAAGGTCGGCGACGCCTCGCTCGAGCCGGGCGATCCTGCTGCGGACGGGCAACTGCCACGCCGCGAACGGCTGGCCTTTGGCATCCGTGACCACCACCTGTGCCACGTCCTCGTCGCTGGCGATCAGCGCGATCGCCTCGGCCGCCGCGACGCGGTCGCCGAACACGAGCGCCGCCTCGACCGTATAGCCGAGCGAGCGGGCCAGCAGGTTCAGGTTGTTGCCGGCATAGGCACGCAATGCGATCACGGCGACCACGATCAACGACACGGCGGCCATCGCGACCGCGACGAACGCCAGGCGCAGATGCGCGCGGCGCAACACGCTTTGCAGCGTCGGGCGCGACACGCGCGCAAGGGAAGCGGGGGGCGCGGGCCGTGTCATGGCGTCACCGGCCGTCGCGCGAGATTGAGCACGTTCGGGTGAACGCGCACGCCGCTGCGCGCCACGGCGTCGAGATTGATGTCGAACGTGACGCGCTCTCCGTCGACGTTGAGACAGAACATGCTGCCCGCGGTGCAGGTCGGATCGTGTTCCGCAATCGTCAGGACCGGATGGCCGGCCACCGCGGCGGCCACCCGCGTTCGCTCGTCGCCGCTCAGGGTGCCGAAATAGACGACGTCGCAGGCCATGCCGAGGGCGGGATCGTCGAAGCGGACGCGCTGCACGTCGAGCTGCGTCGAGCCGGCCTGCAACGTGTCGATCAGGCCGCGCGCGTAGTCGGGCCGGCCCGTCACGCACAGATGCAGGCCGACGGGCGTGGTCGGCCAGCGCGTGAAGCTGATGATGCCCAGCACGACCTGGCGTACGGCGGCGTCGAGTGGCGGAATGGCGGAATCGGCACGGCTCGCGGTGGCGACGATGCGCACGGTGTCGGCCTGATCGTCCGGATTGGCGGGCGCCCCGGCGATTATGGCGGGCGCCGCGCCGAGTGCGCAGGCGACCGCGCGCAACGCATGGCGCAGCGAAGCGCCCCGGCCGCGCCGGCCGGACGTCGTCCGCGCGGCGCTCGCCGCCGCGCCTGTTGGCGTCGTTGCAGTCGCAAGACTGGCGGCCGACGCGCACACTGTCGCATCCATGATGGAAACATCCGCTGGCGTCGCTCCCGGCGCTACCTCCTGCCTCCAGCCCTGCGCGTGTCGGCACCGTTTCACGCGCACGATTGCTTCATATTAGGTACAAAGTCGCGCGGTCAACCAGTGGGAAACACCCCTGCCAAAAACGTCGGAACGCACGCTGAACGGGTGCTGTGCGCGCTTTATACAGGCGAATGCCGAACCCGACGTCGATCCGGCGCCGGCGTTGGCGGATTGTTCAGCGGATTGGATGCCCGTGACCCGGCCGGCAAGCGCCATGCATGGCCCACGCGTTTCCCGTCGAGCAGCGGCGCATCCGCTTGGTACCCCGCGCCGCCACGGGTATGCTTGCAGCTCAAACGCTCTCCAACCTGGGCGCGCACGCCGCACTGCGGGCGAGCGCACCGCCAACCGCCCTCACCACCCTAAATGGATTTCGACGTCATCGTTCTCGGCGCAGGCATCGTCGGCGTCTCCACCGCCCTGCACCTGCAGGACCGCGGCCGCAGGGTCGCCCTTCTCGACCACGGCGCGCCCGGCGAAGGCACGAGCTTCGGCAACGCGGGGCTGATCGAGCGCTCGTCCGTCGAGCCCTACCCGTTCCCGCGCGGCCCGCTCACGCTGCTGCGCTACGCATTGAACCGCTCGACCGACCTCTACTGGCACAGCGCGTCGCTGCCCGCGTTCGCGCCGTGGCTCGCGCGCTTCTGGTGGGAATCCGCACCGCAGCGCCACGCGGCGGCCGCACGCGACATGCTGCCGCTGATCGAGCGCTGCATCGTCGAGCACGACGCGCTGATCGCGCGCGCGGGCGCCGCCGCGCTGGTGCGCGCGAACGGCTGGCTGGAAGCATTCCGCACGCCGCGCACGTTCGAGCGCGGCATCGCCGAGGCCCAGCTCACCGCGCGCCGCCACGGGCTCGGCGTGACGCCGCTCGACGCGGCGGCGCTGCTCGCGCGGGAGTCGAGCCTCGCACCGGGCTTCTGCGGCGCGCTGCACTGGCTCGACCCGAAGAGCGTCGTCGATCCGGCCGGCCTCGTGAAAGCGTATGCGCGGCTGTTCGAGCAAGGCGGCGGCACGCTGCTGCATGGCGACGCCGCCAGCCTCGACGCGCTGTCGCCCGGCTGGCAGGTCGCGACCCGCGACGGCACGGCGGCGGCGCCGGCGGTCGTCGTCGCGCTCGGGCCGTGGTCGGACACCGTGTTCGAGAAATTCGGCTATCGCATCCCGCTGCGCGGGAAGCGCGGCTATCACATGCACTACGCGCCATCCGCGCACGGCATGCCGTCCGCGCCGATCGTCGACCGCGAATACGGCTACGTGATCGCGCCGATGCAGCGTGGCCTGCGCCTGACCACCGGCGTCGAGATCGCGCGGCGCCGCGTGCCGCCCACCGGCGTGCAGCTCGATCGCGTGGAGCGGCTCGCACGGCCGATGTTCGGCTTCGGCGAGCGGCTCGACCCGCAGCCGTGGCTCGGCTTCCGGCCGTGCACGCCGGACATGCGCCCGGTGATCGGCCCCGCGCCCGCGCATCGCGGGCTGTGGTTCGCGTTCGGCCACAACCACCACGGGCTCACGCTCGGGCCCGTCACGGGCCGCCTGCTCGCGGAAATGATGACGGGCGAGGCGCCGTTCACCGACCCGTCGCCGTATCGCGCCGATCGCTTCTGAACGGTCGGATCAATCGCAGGCCCGACCGAAGATCCGGATCACCGAATCCAGATGCTCGGCCATCGCGCGCCGCGCGGCCTCCGGGTCGCGCGCGCGGATTGCGTCGAGAATCGACCGATGCTCGAGCTCCGACCGGTGCGGCATGTCGCTCGGCGTGTACAGCGATTGCAATCGCTGGAACATCGGGTCGTACTTGTGCGCGAGCAATTGCTTGATCATCAGCGCATAGGCCGGGTTGTCGCTCGCCTCGGCAATGCGGATGTGGAACAGCCGATCGCCGGGATGCGTGCGCGAGCCGCTGCGATTGTCTTCCTGGTTGCGCAGGAATGCTGCGTGGATGGCTTCTATCTGCGCATCCGAGCCATGCGTCGCGGCAAGCGCCGCCGCTTCCGGCTCGATCAGCCGGCGCGCCTGCAGCAGCGCGAACGGCGGAATCTCGGTGTCGAGGTCGAGTTCGATGCCGAGCTCGGGATCGATCTCGGCCACCGCGAGCGCACCGCCCCGCTGTGCCGGCCGTTCAGGCGCCGGCGCGGCCGCTTCCGGATGCCGGACCTTCACGCCGTCGCCGACCCGCACGCTGACGAGCCCGCTCACCTCGAGCGCGATCAGCGCCTCGCGCACCGACGTGCGCGACACGCCGAACTGTTCGGCCAGTTCGCGCTCGGGCGGCAGGTAGCTGCCCGGCGGGAAATCACCGGACGCGATCATCGCGCTCAACCGGTCGGCGATCTGCTGGTAAAGGCGGCGGTTCTGAATCGGCTGGATGGACATACGTTGATGCACTGCGTGTCAGGGTTTCGGTTCGGAACGGCCTGCGCATGTCACATACCGTTCGCGCTATTTTATCCGGCGGCGCCATCGCATCGATCCGGCATCGATCCGGCATCGCGCCAGCGCGCTCATGCCGGCACGCCATAGCAGCGCGCCGCGGTGCCGCCCCACACGGCCTGCCGCTCGGCCGCGGACAGGCGCGTCGCGGCCCAGCGCTCGACCCGCGCCGCGACCTCGTGATACGGCGCGGCCAGCAGGCACACCGGCCAGTCCGAGCCGAACATCAGCCGCTGCGGGCCGAAGATCTCCAGCGCCGTATCCAGCGCCTGCTCGATGTGCGCATCGTCCCGCGCATGCGGCCCGCGCCGCCAGTCCGCTTCCGTGACGAGCCCGGACAGCTTGCACGCGACATGCGGCAACGCGCCGAGCGCCCGCAGCGCGTCGCGCCAGCGCGCATGCGCGGTGCCGTCGCGATCGAACTCGGCGAGCGCGGGCTTGCCGAGATGGTCGAGCACGAGCCAGTGCGCATCATGCCGCGCGCAAAACCCAAGCACGTCCGGCAACTGCCGCTGAAACACGAGCACGTCGTACACGTAGCCCCGCGCCTGCAGCCACGCCACGCCGCGATTGAAATCCGGCTGCGCGACGAACGACGCGACGTCGCCTTCGTCCTGCACCTGATGGCGAAACCCGCGCAGTTTCGGGCTGCCCCATTCGGCGACGCACTCCGCGAGCCGCGGCGAGCGGAGATCCTCCCAGCCGACCACGCCGGCGATGCGCGCGTCGTCGCGCGCCAGGTCGAGCAGGAACCCCGTCTCGTCACGCCCCGCGCGCGCCTGCACCGCGATCGATGCGTCGAATGCCTGCGCCTCCAGCAGCGGCCGCAGTTCGTCCGGCAGGCGGTCGCGCGCGAGCACGTCCATGCCCGCGCCGATCCATGGGTAATCGTCGGCGCGATAGCGCCAGAAGTGCTGGTGGGCATCGATGCGCATGGCGCTCGCTCAATCGTAAAGCGCCGCCGCCACCTTCGGATCGTCGATGTTGGTCTTGTCGTACCAATAGAAACCGGTATCGATGATCTTCGGCAGCTTCTCGCCCTTGGTCGCCTTCACGGCCGCCTCGACCGTCCGGTAGCCGATGCCGACCGGGTTCTGGGTGATCGCGCCGGCCATCAGCCCGCTGCGGATCGCGTCCTTCTGCTGCTTGCCGGAGTCGTAGCCGACGATCACGACCTTGCGCTTCATTTCCCGCACGCCGTTCACGACGCCGATCGCCGAGCCTTCGTTGGTGCCGAAGATCCCCTTCAGCTTCGGGTCGCCCTGCAGGATCGACTTCGTGACCTCGGTCGACTTGAGCTGGTCGCCTTCGCCGTACTGCACGGTCACCACCTTGATCTTCGGATACGCGGCCTTCATCCGTTCGAGAAAGCCGTCGCGGCGGTCGATGCCGGTGCGGCTCGTCTGGTCGTGCGCGACCACCGCGACCTCGCCTTCCTTGCCGATCAGCTCGGCCAGCTTGTCCGCGGCGAGCGACGCGGCGGCCTTGTTGTTGGTGGCCGCGGTGGTCACCGGGATCTCGCTGTCGACGCCCGAGTCGAACGCGACCACCGGGATCTTCTCCGCCTGCGCCTTCTTCAGCAGCGGCAGCGCGGCCTTGCTGTCGAGCGCCGCGAAGCCGAGCGCGGCCGGCTTCTTCGCGATCGCGGCCGACAGCATGTCGATCTGCTTGTCGACCATCGCCTCGGTTTCCGGGCCGTCGAACGTGACCTTCACGTGATAGTCCTTCGCGGCCTGCAGCGCGCCCGATTTCACGGCCTGCCAGAACTGATGCTGGAAGCCCTTCGAAATCAGCGGAATATAGGCCTCCTGCGCATGCGCGCCGACGGGCGCGCCGAGCGCGAGCGACAAGCCGAATGCGATGCCGAGCAAGCTGTTCCTGATCACTTCGTGTCTCCTTGTTGTGTCGACTGAGGCGCCCGCCACCGCGGCGGCGGGCCGGAAAAACCGCTGCCGTGCGCCGCGTCAGCGGCGGCGCCGGCGCAGGATGTCCAGGTACACGGCGAGGATGATGATCACGCCGGTCACGACCGTCTGCCATTCCTGCGCGACCGACATGATGCGCAGGCCGTTGGTCAGCACGCTCATGATGAACGCGCCGATGAGGGTGCCGAGAATGCTGCCGGCGCCGCCCGACAGCGACGTGCCGCCGATCACCACCGCCGCGATCGCGTCGAGCTCGTAGCCCTGCCCGAGCGCGGGCTGCGCGGAGTTCAGGCGCGACGCGATCAGCAGGCCCGCGATCCCGCACACGGCGCCGCTGAACGTATAGACGCCGATCTTCCACGCATCGACCCGCACGCCCGACAGCCGCAGCGCTTCCTCGTTGCTGCCGAGCGCGAACGTGTAGCGGCCGAAGATCGTCCGGTTCAGCACGATCGACGCGCCGATCGCGACCAGGAACAGGATCAGCACCGCGTTCGGGATCGGCAGCGCCGGGATCAGGCTGCCGATCAGCGAATCCTGCGCGATCGCGGTGAAGCCCGGCGTGTCGTTGAAGTAGATCGGGCGCGTGCCCGAGATCACCAGCGACAGCCCTTTCAGCAGCATCATCATGCCGAGCGTCGCGATGAACGGCGGCACCTTCATCTTCGCAATCACGACGCCCGACACGCAGCCGGACAACGCGCCGAAGCCGAGCGCGGCGGCGATGCCGACCGGCAGCGGCAGGCCCCAGTGCGTCAGCACGACGCCCGCCATCACCGCGCAGAACGTCATCAGCGTGCCGACCGACAGGTCGATGCCCGACGTGATGATCACGTACGTGCACGCGACCGCGAGCACGCCGTTGACGGCGGTCGCCTGCAGGATGCTGACGAGGTTGTCGACGTCGAGGAAGTTCGGCGACGCGGCGCTGAAGAACGCGAGCAGCAGCAGCAGGCTCGCGAACGCCAGCAGCTTCTGCCGCGCGGCCGGCCTGAACAAGCGGGCGCGCAAGCCGGCGGCGCCGGCGGGCAGCGGTGCGGAAGCAGCGGAATGCGTGTCGTGGGGCATGGTGGTCGATGGGCGTCGGAGTCGGGGCATCAGCGCGCAACGGTCGATTCGCGCTGCGTGGCGAGCTGCATGATCTTTTCCTGGGTGGCCTCGGCCGCGCTCAGCTCGCCGGTCACGCGGCCTTCGCACATCACGAGGATGCGGTGGCTCATGCGCAGCACTTCGGGCAGCTCGGACGAGATCATCACGATCGCCTTGCCGTCGGCCGCGAGCGCGTCGAGCAGCTTGTAGATCTCGCTCTTCGCGCCGACGTCGATGCCGCGCGTCGGCTCGTCGAAGAACAGGATGTCGCAGTCGCGCAGCAGCCACTTCGCGATCACGATCTTCTGCTGGTTGCCGCCCGACAGCAGCCGCGCGGGCTGCGCGACCGACGGCGTGCGGATCGCGAGCTGGCGCACGTACGACTGCGCGGTGTCGCGCAGCGCGCGCGCGTCGAGCCACCCGCCGCGCCGGGCGAAGCGGCGCAGGCTCGACAGCGCGATGTTGTTCTGCACGTCCATGCCGACCGCGAGCCCGAAATGCTTGCGGTCCTCGGACAGGTAGCCGATGCCGTGCGCGACCGCGTCGGCCGGCGTGCGGATCGCGACCGTCGCGCCGTGCACGCGGATCTCGCCCGCGTCGAGCGGATCGGCGCCGAAGATCGCGCGCGCGACTTCGGTGCGGCCCGCGCCCATCAGCCCCGCGAAGCCGAGGATCTCGCCGCGCCGCAGCGTGAAGCCGACGTCGCGGATCGCGCGGCCGCGCGACAGGCCGCGCACGTCGAGCACGACGTCGTTGGCCGACGTGTCGGGCGGCGGGCGGCATTGCGTGTCGAGCTGCCGCCCGACCATCATCGCGATGATCGATTCCATCGACGTGCCGGCCATCGGCACCGTCGCGACGTATTTGCCGTCGCGCATCACGGTCACGCGGTCGGCGATGCGGCGCAGCTCGTCCATCTTGTGCGAGATGTAGACGATGCCGACGCCATGCGCGCGCAGGTCGCCGATGATGCGGAACAGCTCGGCGATCTCCGCGTCGTTCAGCGCGGCGGTCGGCTCGTCCATGATCAGCACGCGCGAGTCGAACGACAGCGCCTTCGCGATCTCGACCATCTGCTGGCGCGCGACCGTCAGCCGGCCGACCGGCGTGCGCGGATCGACGTCCAGCCGCATCCGCGCGAAGATCGCGGCCGCGTCGCGGTTCAAGCGGTCCTCGTCGATGAACACGCCGAGCCGGCCGCGCGGCTCGCGGCCGATGAAGATGTTCTGCGCGACGCTCAGGTGGTTCATCAGGTTCAGTTCCTGATGGATGATGCCGATGCCGAGCGCCTGCGCCGCGCGCGGATCGGCGACCTCGACCGCGCGGCCGTCCAGCAGGATCTCGCCGCCGTCCTTCCGGTGGACGCCGGCGAGGATCTTCATCAGCGTCGACTTGCCCGCGCCGTTCTCGCCCATCAGCGCATGCACTTCGCCCGCGAGCAGGTCGAAGCGGCAATCGTCGAGCGCCTGCACGCCAGGGAAGCGCTTGCTGACGCCGCGCAGCGCGATCAGCGGGGGGCGCGCGGCTTGCGGGTTCGGGGCGGGTTGCATGTGGGGGCCTGGGTCCGGTCAGCCGAGCGCGCGGTCGAGATGCGTATAGCCGCCGTCGACGAACAGCCACTGCCCGGTCGTGTGGGACGCGCGCGCGGACAGCAGGAACACGGCGGTATCGGCAATCTCCTCGGCGGTCGTGAAGCGCCGGCCGAACGGAATCTTGCCGGCGATTTCGGCCAGCTTCGCGTCGGGATCGTCGAAGCCGGCGATCCAGTTTCGGTACAGCGGCGTCATCACTTCGGCCGGAACCACCGCGTTCACGCGCACGCCGTCGTCGCGCAGCGCGGCCGCCCATTCGCGCGTCAGCGCGAGCTGCGCGCCCTTCGCCGCGCAGTAGCCGCTCGTGTTGCCCTGCCCGGTCACGGCCGTCTTCGACGACACGTTGACGATCGCGCCGCGCGCCGCCTTCAGGTGCGGCACGCAGTAGTGCGCCATCACGTAGTAGTGGATCAGGTTGCGCTCCAGCGACGCGACGAACGCGTCGCGCCCCGCATCGAGGCCGACGCCGTCGTTGACGCCCGCATTGTTCACGAGGCCGTCGAGCCGGCCGAAGCGCGCGACCGTCTGCGCGACCGCGTCGCGGCACTGCGCATCGTCCTGCAATTCGACCGGGAAAAACGCGGCATGCGGCTGCCGCTGCAGCAGCGCTTGCCGGAACGCATCGTCCGGCGCATCGCGCGCGACGATCGCGGGAATCGCGCCCTCGTCGGCAAGCCGCAGCGAGATCGCGGCGCCGATGCCCGACGCGCCGCCGGTCACGATCACGACCTTCTGTTGCAGATCCAGATCCACGTTGCGTCTCCGTCGTTTGCGTTGCCGCGCTTGCACCAGGCCAGCCGGGTCGGCCGGGTCAGCCGCGAAAGCGATACCGCTCCAGCGACTCCGGCTTCATCTCGATCGAGAAGCCGGGCGCGCTCGGCGGCAGGTAGGCCGCGCCGCGCACCACGCACGGCGTGACGAAATGCTCGTGCAGATGATCGACGTACTCGGTCACGCGCCCCTCCTTCGTGCCGGAAATGCACACGTAATCGATCATCGACAGGTGCTGCACGTATTCGCACAGCCCGACGCCGCCCGCATGCGGGCAGACCGGCAGCCCGTATTTCGCGGCAAGCAGCATCACGCCGAGAATCTCGTTGACGCCGCCGAGCCGGCACGCGTCGATCTGCACGACGTCGATCGCGCCGCGCGCGATGAACTGCTTGAACATCACGCGGTTCTGGCACATCTCGCCGGTCGCGACCTGCACGGGCGCGATTGCGTCGCGGATCTTGCGATGGCCCTCGATGTCGTCGGGGCTCGTCGGCTCCTCGATGAACCACGGCCGCGCGAACGCGAGTTCCCGCACCCAGTCGATCGCCTCGTCGACTTCCCACACCTGGTTCGCGTCGATCATCAGCTTGCGCTCGGGGCCGATCACCTCGCGCGCGATCGTCACGCGGCGGATGTCGTCCTCGAGATTCGCGCCGACCTTCAGCTTCACATGGTCGAATCCCGCATCGACCGCTTCCTGGCACAGGCGGCGCAGCTTGTCGTCGCTGTAGCCGAGCCAGCCCGCCGACGTCGTGTAGCACGGGTAGCCGTCGCGCTCGAGCGTCGCGATGCGCTCGGCCTTGGCCGGCGCCTGGCGCCGCAGGATCGCGAGCGCGTCGTCCTCGGTCAGGCAGTCGCGCAGGTAGCGGAAGTCGATCGCGCGCACCAGTTCCTCCGGCGACAGGCCGGCGACGAGCCGCCACAACGGCTGGCCTTCCGCCTTCGCCCACAGATCCCACACCGCGTTGACCACCGCGCCGGTCGCGAGATGAATCGCGCCCTTGTCCGGCCCGATCCAGCGCAACTGGCTGTCCGACGTCATGTGCCGCCAGAACCGCCCCATGTCCGCGCGGATCCAGTCGAGGTCGAGCCCGACGACGAGATGGCGCATCGCGTCGATCGCCGCGCAGCAGATCTCGTTGCCGCGCCCGATCGTGAACGTGAGCCCGTGGCCTTCGAGCCCGTCGCGGTCGGTGTCGAGCACCACGTAGGCGGCCGAGTAGTCGGGGTCCGGGTTCATCGCGTCGGAGCCGTCGAGCTGGCGCGAGGTCGGAAAGCGCACGTCGACGACGTGCATCGAACGAATGATAGGCATGACGAACGGTCCGGGAAAGGAGCCTGAAAACGGGAACCGGGAAGCGGCTTCAGCCCTGCACGGTGCGCTGGCGCTGCTCGCCGAGCCCCGTGATGCCGAGCGTCATCACCTGCCCGGCGCGCAGGTAGACGGGCGGCTTCTGCCCGAGGCCGACGCCCGGCGGCGTGCCGGTCGAGATCACGTCGCCCGGCTGCAGGCTCATGAAGCGGCTCAGGTAGCTGACGAGGAACGGCACGCGGAAGATCATCGTCGCGGTCGTGCCGTCCTGGTAGCGGCGGCCGTCGACGTCGAGCCACAGCCGCAGCGCATGCGGATCGGGCACCTCGTCGGGCGTCACGAGCCACGGCCCGAGCGGGCCGAAGGTGTCGCAGCCCTTGCCCTTGTCCCACGTGCCGCCGCGCTCGAGCTGGAACGCGCGCTCCGACACGTCGTTCACCACGCAATAGCCGGCGACGTGCGCCGGCGCATCGGCCTCCGCGATATCGCGGCCGCCCCGGCCGATCACGACGCCGAGCTCCACTTCCCAATCGGTCTTTTCCGCGCCGCGAGGAATCTCGACGTCGTCGTTCGGCCCGGCGATCGCGCTCGTCCACTTGCCGAACACGACCGGCTCCTTCGGCACCTCCATGCCCGATTCGGCCGCGTGGTCGGAGTAGTTGAGCCCGATGCAGACGAACTTGCCGACCCGGCCGACGCACGCGCCGAGCCGCGGCGCGCCGTCGACGCGCGGCAGCGTTTCCGGATCGATGGCGGCAAGGCGCGCGAGCGACGCGGGCGACAGCGCGTCGCCGGCGACGTCGTCGATCACGCCGGACAGGTCGCGGATGCGGCCCTGCGCATCGAGCAGGCCGGGTTTTTCGTGGTGTTTCGCGCCGTATCTCAGCAGTTTCATGTCGTCGTCGGAATGGAGGTGAATGGGAAGGCCCGGTCAGTTCGACCAGCCGCCGTCGACCAGATGGATCGCGCCGGTGGTGAACGACGCTTCGTCGGAGGCCAGGTACAGCGCGAGCGCGGCCACCTCGTCGGCGCTGCCGATGCGACCCATCGGCTGACGCGCGACGAACGCGTCGCGCACCGTCTCCTCCGAAACCTGGCGCACGCGCGCCTGCTCCGCGATGCGCGCCGCCAGCGACGGCGATTCGATCGTGCCCGGGCAAATCGCGTTGCAGCGGACGCGCTGCTCGACGAAATCGGCGGCGACCGCCTTCGTCAGGCCGATCACGGCCGCCTTGGTCGCGCCGTACGCGCAGCGGTTCGGCACGCCCTTCACGCTCGACGCGGCCGACGCCATGTTGACGATCGACCCGCCGCCGGCCGCGATCATCGCGGGCAGCAGCGCGCGGATCAGCCGGACCATCGACGTCACGTTCAATTGCCACGAGAACGTCCACGCGTCGTCGTCGCAATCGAGGATCGTGCCGTGGTGCACGTAGCCCGCGCAGTTGAACAGCACGTCGAACGCGGGCTCGGCCGCCGCCAGCGCCGCGATCTCGGGCGCGCTCGTCACGTCGAGCCGGCGCGTCGCCAGCGTGCCGCCCGAGGCACCCGCCCCCGCCTCCGCGTCGGCCGCGAGCCGCGCGAGCGCCGCCTCGTCGATATCCGTCGCCAGCACCTGCGCGCCCTCGCGCGCAAACCGCAGCGCGGTCGCGCGGCCGATGCCCTGCCCCGCCGCCGTGACCAGCGCACGCTTGCCTTGCAATCTCATCAGCACCGCTCCTGTAGGAGGCCGGCACCACGCCGGCTGATTGGCACAAAGGACCAAAGGTCCAACCAATCATAGGCAGTGACCCGCGATTTGTCACGGAAATGGGATTCAGTGTTTTCCCGGCCGTCAACCTGTCAGAACCGCCATCCGCCCGTCAGCGTCGCAACCGGGCGGCCGCGCGATCATGTGCGTGCCGGATCGCCCCTCACACGGCGCCGCGCCACGCCGCCCGCCGACGCACGTCGCGGGCACGCCGTCCCGCGCGGCGCTGCTCCGCATCTGAGCGAGCAGACGCGGCGGCACACCCGGCTTCCCGCCCCGGACGCCCGTCCGGGGCGCTTTTGTCGCTGGTTTCCCAAGAAAATAAGCATGGATTGTTTCTAAATCGGCAAAAGGTAATTTGAGCGAAGCAGGATGTTTTTTCCGGTCACAGACGCTTACATTTAGCGCACCACAACCGGAAACCGCTACGGAATCGACTTGGGGCAGTTGCAACCACTGCCCAGGCCGATACCGCACGAGCTTTAGGAAACGGCAAATGAAGTCCTCCAAATCCCTGCCTGCGCTCGATCCCGCCGACGTTCACGTCGAAATCCTCGAACGTTCCGATACGCTGCTCGTCATCCGCTGGGTCGAACCCGGCCGCTGTCACTACGGCGAACAGCGCTGGCGCCGCCGCTTCGCGCAGCGCACGGGCACCTGCGCGCTGTCGCGCCAGGTGATCCAGCGCGGCGACGAGGTGTTTCGCCCCGCCGAGCGCCCGGCCCCCGCGAACGCCGCCGCGATGATCTCCGCCGCCGAAGTGCTCGCGCTGGCCGGCAAGTAAGCCTCACCGAGCGGCGTTAGAAGCGCCGGTCTATTCCCCCGCTTGTCTGCCTCACGCATGCGCATTATCGTTACATCGAATGATGTAACGGTCACGCATCGCGCGACCGATCCGATGGAGGCAGACATGCATGCATGGAGTGCGCGCCACGTCCCGGCGCAAGGCGGCAAGGTCGCGGTCGTGACCGGCGCCAACAGCGGGCTCGGCTGGCAACTCGCCGAAACGCTCGCCGCGAAAGGCGCGACGGTCGTGATGGGCTGCCGCGACGCCGCGCGCGGCGCGGCCGCCGCCGATGCGATCCGCGATCGACATTCCCACGCCCGCGTCGAAGTCGCCGCGCTCGACCTCGCCGACCTCGCATCGATCGAGCGCTTCGCCGGCGGCATCGCCGACCGCCACGGGTGCGTCGACATCCTGTGCAACAACGCCGGCGTGATGTTCCTGCCGCTGCGGCATACCCGCGACGGCTTCGAGATGCAGTTCGGCACCAACCACCTCGGCCATTTCGCGCTGACCGGCCGGCTGCTGCCCTCGCTGCGGGCCGCGCGCCGCGCGCGCGTCGTGACGATGTCGAGCGGCTTCAACCGCGGCGGCCGCATTCGCGTCGACGACCTGCGCGCCGAGCGGCGCTACAACCGCTATCTCGCCTATTGCGACAGCAAGCTCGCCAACCTGATGTTCGCGATCGAGCTGCAGCGCCGCTTCGAGCACGCGGCGCTGGCCGGCATCAGCGTGGCCGCGCATCCCGGCTATGCGGCCACCAACCTGCAGTTCGCGGGCCCGGAGATGGACCGCGCGGCGTGGCGCGCCGCGCTGATGCGCGCCGCGAACCGCACGCTCGCGCAACCCGCCGACATGGGCGCGCTGCCCGCGATCTTCGCGGCGACGTCGCCCGACCTCGCGGGCGGCGCCTATGTGGGCCCGTCCGGCTGGTTCGAGGCGCGCGGCCTGCCGGCGCCGGCGAGCGTGCCGCGCGCGGCACGCGACGTCGCCACGGCGGCGCTGCTGTGGGAGACGTCGGAAGCCGCGACGGGCGTGCGCTTCCTTGACGCTGAGCCGCGCGCGGCCCGCCGCGGGCCCCGGCCGTGCGGCACCGCGACGGCGGCACCCGACGCCCGCTGAACGCAGGGCGACGACGGCCGCGCATTTGTCATACTTATTTACAACAGATGCAATGAAAGCGCGCCGAAAGCCTGTCTGGCCGGGCTATTTTTGCAACCCGGTAAACGATCTTTAGCGGAAATCGGCGTTTACCCTGAAGACCCCGGTGACTAAGATTTAGTCAATCGCTTAAGACAAGGTGTCGAGAGCGAAGCCCAATAAAACATCGGAGGTCATCATGAAATCGCTCGTTTATGCAGTCGTTGCCGCTACCGCCCTGTCCGCTTCGTTCGGCGCGTTCGCGCAAAGCACCGTGACCCGCGCCCAAGTGCGCAACGAACTGGTCCAGCTGGAACAGGCCGGTTACAAGCCGGGCGTGTCGAGCCCGTACTATCCGCAAGACATCCAGGCCGCCGAAGCGCGCGTGCAGGGTGCCGACAACAGCGGCTACGGCGCGCAAGCCGCGCCGGTCGTGCGCGCCGGCAGCCCGGCTGCCGCGACGACGTCGAACCCGCGCGACTCGATCTTCTTCGGTCAGTAAGCGCACCCGCGAGGCGCCGCGCCTCGCGCGACAGCAGTCAGGACGAGCCCGTCACGCGGGCTCGTCCTTTTTTGCGAACCGCAAACCTCCGCCGCCCCGCAAGGGACGGCTTCGCCCGGGCGCTTCGCGTCCGGGCGCTTTTTCGCCGATGCGAACAGGTCATGCGGGCGTCGCCGTGCGCGACAGCACCCGCCAGCGCGACAACAGCTCGTCGCGATCGACGTAGCAGCCCTGCAGGTGCCGGCGCCCGGTGGACGGATCGAACTCGGTGCGCGCATGCAGCACGCGCCGGTTGTCGAAGGCCCACATGTCGCCGGCGCGCAGCCGCCGCTGCACGCGAAAACGCGGTTCGCGCGCAAGCGCGAGAAAACGCCGGTACGCACGATAGATCGCCGGCATCGATGCGGCCGGCGCGTCGAGCGGCCCGCGCAGGAAATTCGCGTGGCGCACCTCGATCACCTCGCCGCGCGCATTCAGCCCGATCACCGGCGCGGCGCAGCGATAGTCGCTGGCCGCGCTCTTGTTCCAGAACTCGAACGGCGTGGTGGCGAGCTGCGCGAAATCGTCCGGAGATTCGGCGCGCAGTGCATCGGCGAGCGCGAAGCCGTCGATGAAGATGCTGTCGCCACCTGTCGCATCGTTCGCGAGGCAGTGCAGGAACTGCACGCCGGGCTGCAGCTCGCGGGTCGGCAAGTCGGTGTGCGGCGGCAGGTTGATCGACGTATACGCGTTGCTATCCGGACGCGGCTTCGACTCGACGTCGAACAGCACACCGAAATTGCTCTCGCGGATCAGCCCGACCCGGCGCGCGACGCCATCCACTCGCCCGCGCTCCGGCGGCACGCCCTCCACCAGCGTCAGCCCCGTGCGCCGCAACGCGGCGAGCCACGCGAGCAGCGCCGCGTCGTCATGCATCACGTCGCGCCACGCGAACACCGCGATCGCCTCCGGATCGTCGCCGCGCCACACGTGCCGGCCGTGCGCGGCCTGGCGCTCCGCGCGCGACGCGTCGTCGTACGCATGCACGCGCAGCCAGCCGGGCGACCATGCGCTGCGGTGGCCGTCGTGCCATTCGACCCGCAGCGCGCCGTCGCGGTCCACCTGCACGCCGCGCACCGCCAGCGCCCCAGGCGCGTCGACGATCTCGAACACCTGTTCGCGCGTCTGCGCATGCACGCAGACCGGACACGGACAGGTGTCGCGCAGCCAGTCGAAATGAAACGGCGAACGGCGGCCGTCGCTCCACGTCACGTCCAGCACCCCGTCGCCGGCGGTCGCGGCCGCGATCGTCACGTCGGTGGCAAACGTCCGCCAGTCCTCGATACGCAATTGCACTGCTGCTGCCTGCATCGTTGCCTCCTGTTCACGATCGCTGCACGCCCGGTGCGCGCAGAAACTCGCCGACGATCCGGTGCAGCCGCGCCGCCCGCGGGCTCGTGTCGAGCGCGCGCCAGCAGCCGTGCACCAGCCCCTCCCCCATCCAGTACCGCGCCGCGCCGCCGGCCGCGCGAATCCGCTCGACGTAGACCCGCGCGTCGTCGCGCAGCGGATCGTGCTCCGCGCCGATCGCGAGCACCGGCGGCAAGCCGTCGAAGCGCGCGCCATCGAGCGGTGCGGCCGCGTGCGGCGGCGGTGCGTCCAATTGCTCGCCCCAGTACAGCGCGCGATAGCGGTACACGTCGTCGAGCGTCAGCATCGGCGCGTGCGCTTCGGTATCCCGCGCCGGTGGCTGCGGCTCGAAGCCGAGCATCGGATAGACGAGCGCGATGCCGTCGATGCCGCCTTCGCCCGCGTCGCGCAGCGCGGTCGCGACGGCCGCCGCGAGCGTTCCGCCCGCGCTGTCGCCCGCCAGCGTCAGCGGCCGCGCGCACGGCCCGAACGGCAATCGCGCGGCGAGCGCGGCGCGCGTCACGGCCACGCAGTCGTCGAGCGCGGCGGGCGCCGGATGCTCGGGCGCGAGCCGGTAGTCGACCGCGATCACCTCGAGCCCCGTATCGGCCGCGAGACGCGCGGTGATCAGCGCATGGCTGTCGAGCGAGCCGACGACGAAGCCACCGCCATGGAAGAACAGCACCGTGCCGCACGGCGCGGCATGCGCGGGCCGCCGTAGTCGGTAACGGCGCAACGCGATCGCGCGGCCATCCGACGCGCGATACGCGCCCGCTTCCTGCACGATGCCCGGCGGCAATCCGGCGGGTGTCCACGCGGCCGCGAAACGGTCGTAGAGGCGGCGCTGTTCCGCGGGCGCGCACGTGGCGGCGTCGGCCGGATACCACGCGTCGACGGCCGCGACGAACGCCGCGATTTCCGGTTCGAGCATCGTTCGCGCGCCGCGCTAACGGTGTGACGGCAGGCCGATCACGCGCCCCGCCCAGGCGGGCGGCGACTCGTCGCGCTGCAGCGCATGCAGCGCGGCAACCCGTTCGGCGACGTCCGCATCGAACGGCGCCGATTTCGGCCCGTCGCGCGTATCGACGTGCAGCAGCATCTGCTCGCTCGCCGATACCGCGTCGTCGTGCCCGTCGGCGAACAGTTCGAGATACAGGTGCAGCCGCTTCGCGTCGTGCGCGAGCACGCGCGCGTCGACGCGCACGCGCGTGCCCTCCTTGATCTCGTGCAGATAATTGACGTGCGCTTCCAGCGTGTAGACCGAGCGGCCCCGCTCGCGCCGCGCCGCGTCGTCGAGGCCGATGCGCTCCAGCAGCGCGTCGGTCGCGAAGCTGAAGATCAGCAGGTAGAACGCATCGCGCAAATGGCCGTTGTAGTCGACCCATTCGGGCCGCACGACGTCGCGGTGAATCGTCAGCGGGGTATCGCCGGTCATCGTCTAGTCCTCGAATTGCATGCCATGCCGCGTCTTCACCGTGGCGATCGCTTTCAGCACCTCGGTGATGCACTCGTCGCGATAGCGTTCGAGCGCCTTGATGCTGTGCGTGCCCTGTTGCGCGCGCGTGCCGTCGACGACGCGATCGATCAGCGCATCGGTCAGCTTCGGCGCGACGAGCTTCGTCCACGGCAGTTCGAGCGCGGGGCCGAACTGCTGCATGAAGTGTCGCATGCCGGCCTCGCCGCCCGCGAGCGTGTAGGTCAGGAAGGTGCCCATGAACGACCAGCGGATGCCCGCGCCGAAGCGGATCGCGTCGTCGATCTCGCCGGTCGTCGCGACGCCTTCGTCGACGAGGTGCAGCGCCTCGCGCCACAGCGCTTCGAGCAGCCGGTCCGCGATGAAGCCCGGCACTTCCTTGCGCACGTGCAGCGGCCGCATGCCGAGGCCGCGATAGATCCGGATCGCGGCCTCGACCGCCTCGGGCGCGGTGCGCGCGCCGCCGAGCACCTCGACGAGCGGCAGCAGGTACACCGGATTGAACGGATGGCCCACCACGCAGCGTTCCGGGTTCGTTGCGCGCGCATAGAAATCGGTCGGCAGCAGCCCCGACGTCGACGACGCGATGATCGCGTCCGGCTTCGCCGCGCGGCTGATCTGTTCGTGCAGCTCGAGCTTCAGCGCTTCGCGCTCGGGCGCGCTTTCCTGGATGAAGTCGGCGCCGGCCACGCATTCGTCGATCGTCGCGACGAAGCGCAGGCGCGCGGGATCGGCGCCCGGCGCGAGGCCGACGCGCTCCAGCGCGGGCCACGCGTTCGCGACGTTCGCGCGCAGTTGCTGTTCCGCGCCGGGCGCGGGATCCCATACGACCACGTCGAGACCTTGGGCGAGCGCGCGGGCAACCCAGCCGCTGCCGATCACGCCGGTGCCGATCGCGGCGAACGTCCTGATGTCGGTAATCACTGCCATGACAAACGCATCCTTCAAATCGAGTGGAATCGGGCGACGGCCGCACGTGCGCGGCCATCACGACGCAATGCAGGTTCAGGCGAACTCGGCGATCGCGCGGCGTTCGAGTGGCCGCTCGCCGCGCGCCGGCAAGCCGAGCTTGCGGCGCCCTTCGGCCGGCGTCAGCACGCGGCCGCCGAGGCGCTCGACAATTTCGCGCGCGCGCTCGACGAGCGTGCCGTTCGACGCGGGCACGCCGCGGTCGAGCCACAGGTTGTCCTCGAGGCCGACCCGCACGTGGCCGCCGAGCAGCATCGCCTGCGCGACCATCGGCATCTGCATCCGGCCGATGCCGAAGCCGGCCCAGTGCGCGCCCGGCGGCAGGTTGTCGACCATCGCCTTCATCGTGCCGGTGTCGGCCGGCGCGCCCCACGGAATGCCGAGGCACAGCTGGAACAGTGGCGGATCGTCGAGCAGGCCTTCCTTCAGCAATTGCTTCGCGAACCACAGGTGCCCGGTGTCGAAAATCTCCAGCTCCGGCTTCACGCCGAGTTCCTGGATCCGCTTCGCGCCGGCGCGCAACTGCGCGGGCGTCGACACGTAGATGTAGTCGCCGTCGCCGAAATTCAGCGTGCCGCAGTCGAGCGTGCAGATCTCCGGCAGCAGTTCCTCGACGTGCGCGAGCCGCGTGAGCCCGCCGACGAGATCGGTGCCCTTGCCGAAACGCATCGGGTCCTCGCCCGGGCCGATCTCGAGATCGCCGCCCATGCCGGCCGTGAGATTGATGATCACGTCGACGTCCGCCGAGCGGATCCGGTCGACCACCTCGCGATACAGGTTCGGGTCGCGGCTGCCGCGCCCCGTCTGCGGATCGCGCACATGGCAGTGCGCGACCGTCGCGCCCGCCTTCGCCGCCTCGATCGCGGCGGCCGCGATCTCCTTCGGCGTCACCGGAATCGCCGGGTGCCTGCCGACCGTATCGCCTGCGCCGGTCACGGCGCACGTCACGATGACTTCGTGGTTCATGCTTGTTGCCTCGTTGGTTTCGGGTTGCTGCGTGGATCGTCGGCGCGCGGGGCCGTCACAGGCCGAGATAGGCCTTCACCGCCGGCAGGCCGTCCTTGCCGTCGAACGTCTTCACGCCCGCGAGCCACGGATCGAGCACCTGCGG
Source organism: Burkholderia sp. SRS-46 (assembly GCF_004343775.1). Taxonomy (GTDB): domain Bacteria; phylum Pseudomonadota; class Gammaproteobacteria; order Burkholderiales; family Burkholderiaceae; genus Burkholderia. The sequence goes on from NZ_PTXL01000009.1 coordinate 474,926, forward strand.
ATTCTTCTTCAGGTACGCCTTCGCGGCTTCGGCCGGCTTGGTCTTGTTCATCACCGACTGCATCAGCTGGTTCTCGAGCTGCGTCGAGAAGCGCAGGTTCGTCACCAGCTTGCCGGCGTTCGGGCAGCGCGCGATGAAGTCGGGCGCGGTCAGCGTGTAGACGCGCGCCTCGCCGTAGTTCGGCCCGAACGACGCGTCGCCGCCCGACAGGTAGTTCATGCTGATCTGGATGTTCATCGGATGCGGCTCCCAGCCGAGAAACACGACCCACTTCTTGTCGCGGATCGCGCGCTCGACGGTGACGAGCATCCCGGCCTCGCTCGACTCGACGAGCTTGAAGCCGCCGAGCCCGTACTGGTTCGTGTCGATCATCTTCTGGATCGTCGCGTTCGCGCTGCTGCCCGGCTCGATCCCGTAGATCTTGCCGTCGAGTTCCGCGCGGTGCTTCGCGATGTCGTCGAAGGTCTTCAGGCCCGCCTGGTATTCGTAGCTCGGCACCGCGAGGGTCGCCTTCGCGCCGGCGAGGTTCGGCGGCTCGACGACGTTGATCGACTTGCTGTCGAGGAACGGCTGCAGCTGCTTCTGCTGCACGGGCCACCAGTAGCCGAGCGACACGTCGAGCTGCTTGCTCTTGAGCCCCGCGAACGAGATCGGCACCGACGCGATCGTCGTGGTCGGCTTGTAGCCGAGCGCCTCGAACACCGTGGACGCCATCGCGGTGGTCGACGTGATGTCGGTCCAGCCGATGTCCGCGAAACGCACGGTGCGGCAGGTCGCCGGGTCCGCATCGGCGAGCGCCGCCGTCGACCACGTACCCGCCGCCAGCAAGGCCGCGCACAGCGCGGCGATCGTTCTCGACTTCATGGTTCCCTCCCGGTTCGACTCAGTAAGCAGCGGGTGTGCGGGATGCGTCCCGGCCTGCATCGTGGACTCAAAAGTAACGAGCCATATTCGTGCAAAGGCGACCGCCGGCGACATTTTCTTGACTGGGTGCGACTATGCGGAAAAACCACTAGGTCGCACGTGGGCCTTGCCGGGCGGGGTTTCGGGGAGGATTCGGGAGGATCGGCGCTTGTCCCGGTGCGTCGCCGGGGGTGCGTATGAGGGGGATCGACGCGGGGAGCGGTTGACGCGCTCGATCGGAGGCCGACAGGGGCGCATCGGTGCGGCCCGCGCGGCCGGGGCGACCACGCCGCGACGCGGCGCCGCCCCCTGTCTGAAACGACTCGCTTGCTCCGGCCTACGCGCCGGGCGCCGCAGGCCCCAGCAACAGGCTCGCGAAGTTCTCGGCAAGCGCATGCAGCTGCGCGGGTTCGTGATACACGCGCTCGATCACCGCGAGCCCCCGCGTGAATGCGACGATCACTTGCGCGGCCGGCGCCGGCGGCAGCTTCAGCCCCGCGCGAACCGCGTCGCGCGACAGCGCTTCCGTGATTCGCGCTTCGAGCGCATCGAGCAAGGCGCGCAGCCGCGCCTGGATCAGCGGGCTCAGCTCCTCGCTCTCGCTCGCGGTTTTCGTCGTCAGGCACCCACGCGGCGGGGAACCCGACGTCATGTTCGTGATCGCGACGTCGAAGAAGCGCTCAAGCGCGAGCGACACGGACGGCGCGTCCAGCGCGGCTTGCGCCTCCGACAGGAAGCGCCGCTCATAGCGATCGAACGCGAGCAGGAAGAGCTGCTCCTTGCCGCCGAACGCGTGATACAGCGAACCGCGCTGCACCTGGGTCGCCTCGGCAAGATCCGCCATCGAGGTTGCCTGCCACCCTTTCTGCCAAAACACGTTCAGCGCCTGATCCAGAACGGTTTCTTCGTCGAACTGCCTGACCATTGCCATAACAGCGATACACCTCCAGAAACAATCAACGTTGCGACGCAATAAAAATCATTGACAACACCGTCAACGTTGACAATACTGGCATTATATCTCTTCACGGAACGAGCTCCCGGCCGGAGCCTCGTGAAGGCGCGTGTGTCCAGAAATACATGAACGACACGTCTCGCCCTTCGTCCCCGTGCGCTCCAGTTCGATTAATCGATTGCCATCCAGGAAGAAGTTTCTTTGTGTGTGTCTATTGATACGTTAGGAGTTCTATAAATGAAGAACAGTCGCATCAAATATGGCTATGTGAACGTCGTCGATCGCGCCACGCATGGGGGCAGGCTGACGCGCGACGCGGCGGAACGCTTCACGGACGGCTTCTCGCGGCCCGCGTTGTTCCGCCAGCTGGTCGACATCGACGAGCGCCTGGCCACGCGGTCGTTCTACGATGCGGTGGGTTCCGAAAAAACGCTTCAGTGGCGCGTCAAGCAAGGCGATGCGCCGGTGTCGATGCGTGGGGAAAACGGCAAGTCGGACTACAACTACGTGACCGGCCGCGTCGGCACCGGCAGCGAGTTCCTGGACGATATCTTCGAAAACCAGCGCGATGTGTATTCGCACCTCGGCACGATCTCGTCGGGATACAGCGATCCGTACGAATGGGGAAAAATCGCATTTAATCGCGTGAAAGAAGCGATTTTCGCGAACCCCTGGTTCGCGGTGGATTCGTGGAAGGTGAGCGGCCACATGTTTCTCGGCCACAGCACGCAGGATTTCGGTGAACCGGCGCGCGGCGCGGTGGGCAGCGACTGGCACATGTTCCCGACACTTAATGTATTCGTGATGATCGCGGGCACGAAGAAATGGACGTCGCGTCCGCCGCAAATCGGCGACCAGTTCCGCGATTACGACAAGATGTTCGCGACCAGCAGCGGCCGCGAGGCGCCTAACGGCGATTTCGAGGGTGACGTGCTGTATCTCGAACCGGGCGACGTGCTGCTGAATCCGCCGTTCGAGTGGCACAAGGTGCTCAATGCCAAGGGGCTGAGCATCGGCGCGGCGTTCCGGGTGATCGACACGGACTATCTCGCGACGCTCGACAGCCGGCCCTCGCTCGATACCACGCGCATCGCGTTCAGCCAGGCGGGCGACGACACCGAGGAGCTCGCGCACTTCCTGACCAGCATCAACTATGCGTCCCGTCACCTGAACCGCGCGCAAATGCTGCTCAACGATCTCGAATACGTGTATCTGCGCAGAAAGGGCCATTCGGAATCGGTGCATATCGGGCATCAATGATGTCGCGCAGCGAGCTTTCCTCGCCGGTCGGAACCGAGGCGGGCCAGCATGCGGAAACGCGGGCCGCGGGCATTGCCTGCGGGCTCGCGTCGGCCCTGATCTGGGGGGCCTTTCCCGTGGTGACGCGCCTCGGCCTGACGCATACGTCGCTCGACAGCTACGACATCACGCTGATCCGCTTCGGGGTGTCCGGCATCCTGCTGCTGCCGTATCTGCTCAAGGCCGGGCTGCGCGGCCTCACGTGGACGCAGATCGCGCTGCTGGTCGGCGGCATCGGCGCGCCCTACATGCTGGTCGTGGCCCAAGGCCTCAAGCGCGCGCCGGTCGAGCAGTTCGCCATCGTCACGCCGGCCAGCATGATCGTGTTTTCGACGATCGCCAGCACGATCCTGCTGCGCGCCCGGCTCGTCTGGACGGAGGTCGTCGGGATCGCGCTCATCGTCGCGGGCGTCCTGTCGGCCGGCATGCGCGAGCTGATGGTGTCGCACGGCGGCGCGTCGACCTATGCGATCTTCGTCGCAGGCGGGCTCCTCTGGTCGGTGTATACGGTGTGCGCGAAGCGCTTCTCGGTCACCGCGCTGCACGCCACGGCCGTCGTGTCGGTGTTTTCGATCGCCGTGTACCTGCCGTTCTATCTCGCGTTCAGGGGCCTGCACGTGCTGCAGGCATCGCCAGCCGACATCGGGCTGCAGGCCATCTATCAGGGCGTGCTCGTGTCGATGGTCGCGCTGTTTTTCTACAGCAAGTCCGTCCAGCTCCTGGGGCCGGCGATCGGCGCCACGTTCGCCGCGCTCGTCCCCGGCGCCGCAACCTTGCTGGCGGCGCTGCTGCTGCGCGAAATGCCCCGGCCCGCGGTGCTGGCGGGCCTCGCGGTCGTCATGGTCGGCATGACGCTGACGCTCGCCGGCAAACGCGTGCTGGCGCACCTGCGGCGCGCGACCGCGTAGGCGCAACACCCCGGGAAGGACATCCGAACACTCACGGAACGCACATGATCGATCTTCACTACTGGACGACGCCCAACGGACACAAGATCACGATCGCGCTGGAGGAACTGGGTCTCGAATACCGGATCGTGCCGGTCAACATCTCGGCCGGCGACCAGTTCCGCCCCGCATTCCTGCGGATCAGCCCGAACAACCGCATTCCGGCGATCGTCGATCATGATCCGCCGGGCGGCGGCGCGCCGTTGAGCGTGTTCGAATCGGGCGCCATTCTCGAATACCTCGCGGACAAGACCGGCCGCCTGCTGGCCAAGGCCACGCGGCCGCGTTTCGTCGCGCTCCAGTGGCTGTACTGGCAAATGTCGGGGCTCGGCCCGATGGCCGGACAGAATCACCATTTCGCGCACTATGCGCCCGAGCGCATCGAGTATGCGACCCGGCGCTATGTCGATGAAACCAGCCGGCTCTACCGCGTGCTCGACAATCAGCTGGCCGGCCAGGATTATGTCGCCGGCGCCTTCTCGATCGCCGACATCGCCTGCTATCCGTGGATCAGGCTGTATGCGCGACAGGGGCAGGATCTCCGCGATTTTCCGCACATCGCCCGCTGGTTCGAGCAGTTGTCCGCGCGCCCCGCGTTCATCGACGCATACCGCATCGCCGAATCGGTCAACACCACGCCGACCGTCACCGACGAGGCGCGTCGGTTCCTGTTCGGGCAGCGCGCCGATTCCGCCCATCGCGCCGGGAGCGGCACGTGAGCGCGTCCGGGCTGGTGCTGTTCGAGCTGGCGGGTGCCGATCAGGCGGTGCGATTCAGTCCGCATTGCTGGAAGATCAGAATGGCGCTGGCCCATAAAGGGCTGGCCGCGCAGTGTCTGCCCTGGCATTTCACCGACAAATCGGCGATCGCGTTCTCCGGGCAGGAATGCGTTCCGGTGCTGCTCGACGACGGCGTGGCCGTCAGCGATTCGTGGCGCATCGCACAGCACCTGGAGGCGCACTTTCCGCGCACGCCGCCGCTCGCCGGGCACCATGGCGCGCTCGCGTCCTGCGCGTTTGCCAATCAATGGGCCGACACGATCCTGCTGCCGATCATCGCCCGCATCGTCGCGCCGGACGTGTATAGCATGCTGGATGCCGTCGACCAGCCGTACTTCCGTTCATCCCGCGAAGACCGGCTCGGCATGACCTTCGACACGTTGCTTGCCCGCCGGGCGACGTTTCAGGATGAGCTGACGCGCAGTCTCGCGCCGCTGCGTGCGACACTGAAGCGCCAACCCTTCCTGGCCGGCACCACCCCGAACTATGCCGACTACTGCGTGTTCGGCATGTTCATGTGGATCCGGTGCGTGACCCGCCTCGAACTCGTGGCGCCGGACGATCCCGTCAGCGGGTGGCGCGAGCGCCTGCTCGACCTGTTCGGCGGCATCGCGAGACAGGCCCCGATTCATCATGGACGGCGCGAGCCGAGCTGACGTGGACAACCTGACACTAGAAGATTTCCCGCTCGTCACCTTCGATACGATCCGCTACGCGGATACCGACCGGCAAGGTCACGTGAACAACGCGGTGTTCTCGACCTTTCTCGAGACCGGCCGCGTGGACATTCTCTACGGCGGGCGCGAGCCGCTCGCCGGGGCGGATGGCGAATTCGTCATCGCGAACCTGCAGCTCGAATTCCGCGCGGAATTGCGCTGGCCGGGCAAGGTGGACATCGCGACGCGCGTGGCGTCGCTCGGCCGCGCATCGGTCCAGCTCGAACAGAGCCTGTTCCAGGACGGGCGATGCGCCGCGTTCGCCCGCACGGTGATCGTGCAGATCGATAGCCAGAGCCGCCGTTCGAAGCCGCTGTCCGATTCCGCGCGCGCGGTATTGCTGCCGCTGGTGCGAACGACCGTCGAATAGCCCGCCCCATCGACGTTCCTGAACCGCTGCTCGCCAGCCGGCTTCGTCGCGTGCAGATGGCCGACTGGTCAGGCCGCCACGCCCTACGCACGATTTGACGTCGACTCCGCCGACCAAGCCGTGACGGTGTTCTCCAACTCGGACAGGACGCGCTCGATGACTTCGGTCCAGTTTCCGCGCGTGGACTGGGTGAAGATTCGCATACCGGGATACGACGAACTATCGTCACGATTGCGCAACCAGCGCCAGCAGCCCGAGATCGGTTCAGTAGCCACACGCGCTTGCCCATGGCTGCCGCCAGATGAGCGACCGCAGTGTCAACGGAAATGACGAGATCCAGCCCGTATAAGGCAGGTCGGCGGGAATGTTGTCTACTCGCGTTCCGAAGGCCATCGGCAACGACAGGAGCGGGCAATACCAGTCCCACCGAAGTGCATCGAGTGGCTTGTGGTCAAGCACGGTCAGATTTGGCCATCGGGAGCAGAGCGAATCGGTCAGCAACCGGCGCAGAGGCTGCGGACATAAAAATCCAACTGCCGTGAAATGCCTGAGCGTCATTTCGAGATATCGGCAAAATTGCAACGTATCGCCGAAGCCCTGTTCGGCTAAAACGAGCAAGCGATTTTCGCCGGGCGGCAGCCCTTCCCTCAGCCACCGACGGATCGGCAAGGCAGGAGGCTTGATCCCGGCAGGCGAATCGCCCGCCTGAAAGCAGGCCCACTGGTGTTCGAAATATGGCCAGGCTTCGCTATAGTCACCGGCACCAAGCAATGCATATCCGAGGTTGCCGCGGCCTACGAGATTCTTAGGATCCAACTCGATTGCTCGACGATACGCATTTATCGCGAGGTCGGTTTTGCCTAACAGGTTCAGGCACGTTCCCATATTGTTATGGGCATCGGAATGCTCTGGATTGCGTTCCATGGTGCGTCGATGAATATCCACGGCGTCTTCCAGCTTGTCATCCAGCTGCAAGGCGATACCCAGGTTATACAACAGCAACGAAGTGTCCAGGTCCGGTTGGTAATCTTCAGCAAACGCAAGACCGCTTCGCGCGCTTGCTGCCGCCTGCGGAAATGCCTTCAATCGTACTTGCGCCACGGACAGGCTATTGTAGAAGGTGGCGTCAGGAGACGCATCAATAGCCCGTTTGAACCAGTCCTCAGCCTCCTCCGCTTGATTCAATGACAAAGCGATCAGCCCTCTCGAATTCAAGGCTTCACCGTTTGAAGGAAACGCCTTCAGGACATCTTCGACGAGCTGACGAGCGATTTCAAGTCGGCCAGTGTTATAAGCCTCAATGGATTTTTCATAGCACAACTTGATATCTTCAATACTTGATGCCATAGGAACTCCGATCGGCAGCCCACCGTATCGAACGCTCCGCAGCACAGCCCGGAATCTGAATGGAGATACTGGATTTCCACTATCGCCAAAATATTGATTCTCCAGCCGGTCATGGGGCCATGAACTCGCATGGCTCCGGGGATCCTCCTGCCGTCGACGTGTCGGGTTGAAGACACAAGAACAGCGCTTTTCGTAGCTGAACAAACAATATCCCGGGATCGGTCGCGGCCGAACACGAGAAAAAGGTATCGTGTTCTCCTGCAACCCGCGGCGAACCCATTATTTCGCGTGGTCCATCGCGATGTTCGCGATCGCGCGCGTCCCCAGCGGCGCGGGATGGCCGTGCCGCACCGATCGGCATCTGCTTCGGTCGCAAGGTCAGTAGCGCTCCGCGACGCCGTTGATCCCGCGCGCCTGCAGCGCGCGGACCAGGTCGGCGCGCACCGTCGCGACGTCGGACAACGCGGGGCGGCGGCGCGCGGCGACTTCGGCGGCGGTATAGGGCCGGAAATCGCGCGGCAGCGCATCCCGGTTCATCGTGGTGAGCACCCAGTTGAGCACGTCGGCGAGCGCCTGGTCCGACAGCGCCGAATTCGACGCGCCGGGCACCCGCATCACGTAGTCGCGGCCTTCGGGCAGGTGCGTGAAGTAGCCGAGCGAATTCGCGAGCGGCGGCACCTTGCCCGCGATGCCGCCGCCCGTCGCGGTGTGACACCCCATGCAGTTGAGCACCCAGTGCTGCCGCGCGAGCGCCGCACCGGTGCCGCCTTCCGCGCGCGCGGGCGACGGCGCCGCGCCGGCCGCGGCCCATGCGAGCAGCAGCGCGGCGCTCCAGCGCGACGATCGGGCCCACGCGGCGGTGGCCGCGCCGCGCCGCGCATGCGCGCCGTCGCGCGCACGGCGCGCGCGATCGGCATTCATAGCCCGAGCCCCTTCGTGACGACCGCGCGCTGCGCATGAACGGCCGCGCCGTCCATCGCCTGCGTGCGCGCCGCGCGGATCTCGGCGGCCGTGAACGGCTTCGCGTCGCCGTGCTGCGCGTTCAGGTCGAACACGATGTAGTTCAGCACTTGCGCGAGATCCTCGTCGCTCGCGCTCGCAAACGACGGCATCTTGAAGTTGTAGCGCTTGTCGCGCACGGTGATCTCGCCGAACATGCCGTGCAGCAGCGTCGCCGTGAGCTGCGCGCGCCCTTGCGCGAGCGTCGCGTACTTGCCCGGATACTCGGTGAGCGGCGGCGCGAGCCCGTCCTGGCCACGGCCGCCGGCCTGGTGGCACACCGCGCACTGCGCGTCGAACAGGCCCTTGCCGGCCGGGTAGGCCGCGCTCAGCTGCGCATCGGCGACGCCCGCCATCGCCAGCGTGACGGCCGCCGTCGCACAGGCGGCCAGGATTTTTCCAGCGTGCTTCACGTTCATTGCTTCACAGCTCCAAGCAGGACCGAAACCGAACAGTGGTAATTCGCGTTGCCGTTCGCCATGCACCAGTTGATGTCGTTGTTGAGCGACAGCTTGTACAGCGGCTTCTCGCGTTCGTTGCGATTGCAGAAGCACTTGCCGCACGACGTCTTGCCGCAGCAATCGTTGTACGACACGATGTAGTCGGTGCCGTCGTGCGGATTGCGGCAGGTGCCGATCCACGTGATCGGCGACGGCGTGGTGCCGGGCGGGCAGCTGCTCGACGTGCCGCCGCAGCAGTTGCACAGCCAGCCGTCGATCGCGCAGTATTTCCAGTAGTCGCAGCTCGTCGGATCGTCGCTGGCGCCGGCTGCGCCCGCTGCGCCCGACGCCGCGTCGGCCGCATACGCGGTGCGGTCGACGGGCAGCAGCGGCAGCAGCGACGTGCCGAGCAAGGCCTTGCCGAGCGTCGCCATCGCGCTGCGCCGCGAGCTGCGTTGCGCGACGCTGCGCGCCGAGCGCTCGAACCATGAATCAAACACACCCATGTCGTTGTTCTCCACCGAGATTGAAAAAGGGGCGCGCGTCACACGTGCTGCGCGTGGCCTGCGTGGCGGGTGCTGCCATGCACGAACGCCTGGAGCGACTCGACGCCGCGCTCCTTCGCCTCGAACAGGCTCTCGAGGTGCTCGCGCGTGTTGACGAGGCCCTTCGCGCGCACCGTGCCGGTTTCGTCGAGCAGCACCGCATACGGCAGCTTGCCGATCTGGTATGCGAGGCCGAGCTCCTGCGACAGCAGGTACGGGAAGCGGCCGAGATCGTGCTTGCGTGCGAAGCGCGTGTGCTCGTCGAGGTCGCCGTCGCTCGCGAGCACGATGTTCACGGGCGTCGCTTCGCTCGCCTGCAGCGATGGCAACAGCGGCAGCAGCTTCTTGCAGACCGGGCACGTCGGCGACAGGAAGAACAGCAGCGTGGCCTTGCCCGACGCGTCGATGCCGCCGACCTTCACGGGCGTGCCGCGAATGTCAGCCAGTTCGAACACCGGCGCGATCGAGCCGACCGCGGGGCCCTTGTCGATCATCAGCGCGCCGGCGGGCATGATGCGTTCGTACAGGATGCCGACCTGGCGGACCATCGCGAAACAGATCGCGCCGAGCGCGAGCACGGCCATCCACAGCAGTGCGGTAGAAACGGTGAGAGCGGTTTGCATCATGAATTCCTCAGGTGGGAAAGGCGCGGCACGTTGGCCAGCAGCACGTCGGCGGTGAGCAGCGCACAGACGATCAGCAGGACGGCGAAGCACAACGTCAGGTAGTCGAACCACACGATCGCGCGGGTGGCCTGCTCGACGAACGCGGTCGCGGCCAGCGCCGCGAGCAGCAGCGCGCGCGCGACGTGGAACCAGCCGATGCCGCGCGGCGCATCCGCGCGCGCGGCCGGCCGCGTCGCGGCGAAACCCGAGCAGCCGCAATCGATGTCGGTATGGCCGCGCAGGATGTTGATCGCGAGCGCCACCGCGAACGCGAGCAGCAGCGCGACCAGCACGCCCGCGCCGAAGGTGCGCGTATCGGGGAACAGCAGCGCCGCGGCGCCGAGCGTCTCCGCGAGCGGCAGCGCGAATGCCGCGGGCGCGATCAGCGCGCCGGGCAGCAGGCGGTAGCCGCCGAGCGCATCGCGGAACGCGGCGGGACGCCGCATCTTGGCGACCGCGCCGAGCAGCACGACGATGGCCATGCCGGCCTGCGCGCCCGTGGCGAGTACGGGGTCGATCATCATCGCGGCCTCACGGGTTGACGAGCAGCGACGACGTGTTGCCGACCTGCTTCTCGACGTGCCGCAGCTTGCCCGTGCGCGCGTCCATCACGACCAGGTCGGAAGTCGGCGTCAGCCCGTAGAACAGCGGCCGGTCGTCCGCGCTGACCTGGATCGACAGCAGCGGATCGATCTTCTGCTGCGCGAGATCCCAGCGCGCGACGCGCTGCCTGGTCTGCAGGTCGACCACCCACACCTGCGTGCCCGGCTCCTTGTGCGAGCCTTCGCCGCCCTTGTGCATCGCGACGTAATAGCGATGCAGCTTCGCGTTCACGGCCGTCTGCTGCAGGCCGCCCGGGCGCCAGCCTTCCGCGCGCTCGGCGTCCGTCAGCAGCGACCACGGCTTGCCGAACACCGCCTGGTCGCCGCGGAAATCGGCGCTGCGCACGCTGCCGCCGAACGTCGTGAACAGATAGCCGCCCTGATAAGGCGACGCGTTGACGAAGGCCGGATCGCGATCCACGTCGATGAACGCGTCCGACATCGTGCGCTTCGCCTCGTGGCCGTTCGCATCGAGCGTGACGGTGAGCGCCTTGCCGCTTTCGCACAGCGACGTGAAGCGGTCGTTCGCCGACGGATACGCGAGCACGCAGGCGGCCATGTCGATCTCCGGCAGCACCTGCTTCGTCGCCACGTCGATCACCGTCATCGACGCGGCGGGCGTGATGTTCGCGACATACAGCCGCTTGCCGTCCGCGCTGAACGCGGTGTTGTACGGCGACGGCACGTGCTGCGCGTGCTTCGGCGGAATCACGATCTCGCCCGTGTGGTCGAGCGTCGCGTTGTCGGTGAGCTCGACCACGTCGGTGCGCGTGCCGTGCGAGCCGCGCGAGAAGTAGGTGGTCGCCACGACGCTCGTCTTGTGATCGGGCGAGATCGCGAGGCCCGGGCCGAACCCGCCGTCGATCTGGCCGAGCAGCTTCTTCGCGTCGGCATCGTACACGTGGACGCGCCCGTCGGTCATCGACGGCATCGACATGTCGACGACGAACACCTGATGCGGATGCCACGGCGGCATCTTCCGCACGACCAGTTCTTCCGGCTTCTCGATTGCGTGCGCGGCACAGCTCCAGGCCGCCGCGCATGACAGCGCCGCCGCGATGGCCGCGGTCCGTCGCCCAGTCTTCATGTCGCCTCCAGTAGGGATTCACGTTGTGTGAGCCGACTGTAGATCGACAATAAATTCGGTCAGCACCAAGACCGGCAATGCGTTCGTGCCGATTCGGGATATTGGAAATCCGGCTGAAAGGGACGCCGGCGCCGGCACGCCCGGAATAACCCTCGTCGATCTTGCGCCGACCGCGCGGTCGGTTTACGCTTGCGCGGTCTGATCGAGGCGCCGGAGGCTCCGTGTTCGTGCATCACCAGTTATTCGACGACGCGGACCGGCATGCCGAGGCGCTGCGCGGCTGGACGCAGCGTTACGACCAGATCGGTTCGGGCGCGTATCGCAGCGTCGTCAAGCAGGTCGCGCTGGACGGCGTGCAGCTGTTCCAGGAGGCCGCGAACGTGCGCGTGATCCAGCGCGGACACCTGCCGCCCGGGCAGACCGTGTTCGGCATCCCGCTCACCGGCGCGGGCGCCTTCGCGTTCGGCGGCACGCGCATCGACCACGGCGCGATCGTGATGGCGCGCGGTGGCGCGCCGTTCGAACTCCATTGCCCCGGCGACATGTCGCTGATCTGCGTCGTCGTCGATGCGGACCTTGCGCTGCAGATTTCGGACGCGGCCAGCGTCACGCTCGACGACGGCCTGTTCCGGCACGGCGTCGTCGGCATGCCGAACGCCGCTTGCGTGCGGGCCGGCCTGCAGATCGCGACGCTGCTCGAACGCGTGCTCTCGTCGCCCGACATGTTCGACGATCCGCACACGCAGCATGCGCTGCGCAACGAGGTCGGCGACGTGCTCGCCGAACTGCTCGCCTACCGGGTGCCCGCGCCGGCGAACCGGCTCACGCACGCATGCCGCGCCGACATCGTGCGCCGCGTGCACGACTACGTGATCGAGCATCCCGAGGAGCCCGTCGACATCCAGGCGCTGTGCACGCAACTGCGCGTGAGCCGGCGCACGATGCAGAACAGCTTCCAGTCCGTCGTGCAGACCGGCCCGCTGAGCTACATGCGCTCGCTGCGCCTCGCGCAGGTCAGGCGGCTGCTGCTCGATACGCGGCAGGCCGACCTGCCGATCAGCGACGCGGCCGCGCAGTGGGGCTTCATCCATCTCGGCCATTTCGCGAACGTGTACAAGGCGCAGTTCGGCGAGCTGCCGTCGATGACCGCGCGCCGCGCGGCGCGCCAAACGAAAACCCGCTGAGGCCGCGGCAAAACCCGTCATAATCCGCAAGCAGGCCGCCCGGCCCTCGCGCCGCTGCGCCGAGCCGGCGCCCGCCCGACGTTCATCGCCATCCCGCTGCCCATTCCGATGCCTGAGGATTTCCACTTCCTGCTGCTGCCCGGCTTCTCCGCGCTCGGCTTCATGTCCGCGGTGGAGCCGCTGCGCGTGGCGAACCGCTTTCGCAGCGAGCTCTACCGCTGGCATGTGCTCAGCGCCGACGGCGCGCCGGTGGCCGCGAGCAACGGCATCCCGGTCGCCGCGCAAGCCGCGTATGCGGACGTCGAGCGCGTCGGCACGGTATTCGTGGTCGCGGGCTTCGACCCGCTCGTCTGCTATACGCGCGCGCTCGGCGACTGGCTGCGGCGCCAGCACCGGCACGGCGCGACGCTCGGCGGCATCGACACCGGCAGCTTCGTGCTCGCCGAGGCCGGGCTGTTCGACCCGACGCATCCGCTCACGCTGCATTGGGAGGCGCTCGCCGCGTTCCGCGAGCGCTACCCGGACCTGAAAGTCACCCAGGAACTGTTCGAGATCGGCGAGCGACGCATCACCTGCGCGGGCGGCACCGCGTCGATCGACATGATGCTCGACCTGATCGGTCGGCGGCACGGCGCGGATCTCGCGGCGGCGATCTCCGAACAGTTCGTCGTCAGCCGGATCCGCCAGCGCTCGGACAGCCAGCGGCTCGAGATCGCCGCACGCTACGGTGTGCACAACCGCAAGCTGATCCAGGTGATCGGCACGATGCAGCGCCACATGGAGAACCCGCTCGGCCCCGACGCGCTCGCCGGCGAAGTCGCGATCACGCGCCGCCAGCTCGAGCGCCTGTTCAGCGCGACGCTGAACGATACGCCGACGCGCTTCTACCTGAACCTGCGGCTCGACCGCGCGCGCGAGCTGCTGCAGCAGACCGACATGAGCATCACGTCCGTGTGCGTCGCGTGCGGCTTCGAATCGCCGTCGCATTTCTCGCGCACCTATCGCACGCGTTTCGGCACCAGTCCGCGCAGTGATCGCCGCGTGCTGCGCTAATGCGCGCGCGCAGGTCGTCAAGCTTGCGCATAAAATCGCGGAATATTGAGCATATCGGCAACAACGGCCGCTGCTCGATGAACAATTCCGCCAATTGCTCGACGAATCGAAGCGGACTTCGAAAATAAATTGCAATGTCCGCGAAAATGTTCTGTAACATATCCCAAAATTAGATAGGCAGCCTAAGTAGACGAGAATCCTGGCCGACCCGCGTCGAGCCCGCCTGCTGCCAGTTGATCATTGATCCGAGGGGTATGACATGACGATGCTCGATACACCGTCGCAGCACCCGCTTGCCGTCCGTTTCTCCCCATCCCCCGCCGCCCGGCGGTGCGCGATCGCGCCATCGCCCGGGCGTTTCATTTCGACCTGACATTTAGGGTTCCTTAGTCTCAGGCAGCACCGCAATGTGCACTGACGTGCCGGCTTTCGCAAGCCGGCGCGCGGGCCGTGTCGTACCTGCGTTCCACGAGGGCGCGGGCTTCCCCAACCGTTGAACAAGGATCTCGTATGCAAACATCACGCAAGGCATTGCCGTTGGCATTGAGCATCGCACTGGGTCTCGGCATCGCATACGGCGCGGCGGCGGCCGATTCCAAGGCCGGCGACCCGCAGGCGTCGAGCCTGCGCGAAAGCCTCACGCGCGGCGTCGCGCCGCCTGCCGCCAAGTCGGATTCGGCGACCGGCCAGTATCGCGCGGACGGCGTCGCGGTCACGCTGTACAACCCGGCCTATCACACCAAGAAGGCCGCCGCGACGCCGGCCGACACCGCGCGCGGCTTCGTCGCGTCGCAGGCCACGCAGCTCGGGCTCGACGCGGCCGCGCTCGCGAGCCTCGTAGTGACGTCGGAGCGCAAGGATCCCGATTTCACCGTCGTGCGCTTCGAGCAGCAGGCAGGCGGCCTGCCGGTGTACGGCAGCGAGATCGCGGTGACGGTCGCGAAGGACGGCCGCATCCTGTACGTCGCCAGCAACACGATCAGCGGCGCCGTCGTGAAGGCCCGCAAGGCGCAGGCCGTCGACCAGCAGCAGGCCTTCGACCGCGCGCGCGCGTATCTCGGCGTGAGCGGCTTCACGAACCTCGACGCGAAGCTCGTCGCGTTCGTCGATGCGGCCGGCACGCACACTGCGTGGAAGGTGCGCGGCCGGCCGCAAGGCGGCCCGAAAGGCGACTGGGAGCTGCTGATCGACGCGGACAGCGGCGAAGTGCTGCGCGCCGAGGACAAGGCGTTCTACGCCACCGACGGCACCGGCTACGTATTCCGCCCGGATCCGCTGTCGCCGACCCGCAGCACCTACGGGAGCCCCGGCTTCAAGGACAACAACGACGCGGACTCCCCGCAACTGAGCGCCGCGCGCGCGCGCGTGACGCTGAAGGATCTCGCGCAATCGGGTTCGAGCTACCGGCTCTCGGGCCCGTACGCCGTGTGCACCGACTACGACAATCCGCGCGACAACGCGTGCCCGGTACAGGCGTCGACGACCTTCGAGTTCACCCGCAACAACCTCTATTTCGAGGCGGTCAACGCGTACTACCACATCGACACGTTCCTGCGCTACGTGAACCAGACGCTCGGCATCAAGGCGACGCCCTACCAGTACGCGGGCGGCGTCCAGTACGATCCGCACGGCGAATCCGGCGCCGACAACTCGTCGTATTCGTCGGGCACGGGCAAGCTGACGTTCGGCCAGGGCGGCGTCGACGATGCGGAAGACGCCGACGTGGTGATCCACGAGCTCGGCCACGGCATCCACGACTGGGTGACGAACGGCGGGCTGTCGCAGCAGGAAGGCCTGTCGGAAGGCACCGGCGACTACCTCGCCGCCGCGTACAGCCGCGACTTCAACCAGTGGAGCCCGTCGGAGGCGCAGTACAACTGGGTCTTCAACTGGGATGGCCACAACGAGTTCTGGGGCGGCCGCGTGACCAACTGGAACGTCGGGCGCACCTATGCGCAGGCGCGCGGCGCCGAGATCCACACGGCCGGCCAGTACTGGGCCTCGTGCAACCTGGTCGCGCGCGACGCGATCGGCGGCGCGGCGATGGACAAGGCGTTCCTGAAGGGCCTGTCGATGACCAACGGCTCGACCAACCAGAAGGCGGCCGCGCAGGCCGTGATCACCGCCGCGTCCACGCTCGGCTACAGCGCCACGCAGATCGCCGCGATCGGCAATGCGTACAACAAGAGCTGCACGTATGGCGTCACCGTGCCGAAATCGTAATCCCGCAGCAGGCCGGGCCGATCGCACACCCTGCGAGACGCCCTCTTTTTCGACATCACTATCCTGATGAGATCGAACATGCCTAGTCTGAAACTCAAACACCTGAGCGCCGCGCTATGCGGCACGCTGGTCGCCGCCGCCGCGCACGCGGCACCCGTCTGGATCACGCTCGGCGACAGCGCGTTCCGTCAACTGCAGCGCGTCGATGCCGGCGTGACCGCCGTGTACAGCACGTCGGTCACGGCCGGCAAGACCGACGGCGGCGCGCTCCGCCGCGAAACCGTTCATGTCGTGCAGGTCGACGACGCCGCGCTGGGCGAGCTCGCGGCCGCCGTGCACCACACGCGCGGCCACGGCCCGGGCTACGTCGTGCACGACTCGTACGAGGAAGCGCGCCAGGCACTGCAACCGCTGCCGGCTGCGCTGGCCAAGCAGGCCACCGCCGAGTACAAGGTCGCGAACGTGTCGCAGATCGGCACCTGGATCCAGCAACTGCAGGCCAGCAACATCGTCGGCACGATCACGTCGCTGTCCAGCTTCACGAACCGCTACTACACGACGTCGCACGGCGTCGCCGCGTCGGACTGGCTCGCACTGCAATGGAAGCAGCTGGCGGGCGGGCGCGCCGACGTCACCGTCGAGCAGTTCGCGCATGCTAGCTGGCCGCAGAAATCGGTGATCCTGACGATCAAGGGCAGCGATCCGTCGGCCGGCACCGTCGTGCTCGGCGGGCACCTCGACTCGACCGTCGGCTGGACGACCGAGAACACCCGCTCGCCCGGCGCGGACGACGACGCGTCCGGCATCGCGAGCCTCACCGAGGCGCTGCGCGTGCTGTTCGCGAACAACTACAAGCCGAAACGGACCATCAAGTTCATCGGCTATGCGGCCGAGGAAGCCGGCCTGCTCGGCTCGAAGGCGATCGCGAAGCAGTTCCGCGCGCAGAATGCGAACGTGGTCGGCGTGCTGCAGCTCGACATGACGAACTACAAGGGCGACGTGAAGGACATCTACCTGATCACCGACTACACGAACGCCGCGCAGAACACCTACCTCGCGAACCTCGCGAAGACCTACCTGCCGGAACTATCGGTCGGCACGTCGACGTGCGGCTACGCGTGCTCGGATCATGCGTCGTGGAACGCGCAGGGCTATGCGGCCTCGCTCCCGTTCGAGGCGGACAAGAACGACAGTCCGTACATCCATACCGTGAACGACACGCTGGCGAACTCGGACAGCCAGGCCAACCACGCGCTGAAGTTCGGCAAGCTGGCGCTGGCGTACGCGGTCGACCTCGGCAACGGCGGAGCGGCGGTCAAGCCGTGACGATCGGCGTCTGAGCCGGTTTCCGGCAGGCGGCAAAGCGGGCGCGAAGCCAGGTTCGCGCCCGTTTCCGTTTCGACGGCCGCACCGGTGCGGCTAAAATCGTCGCTCGCTCACCTCGCGCCGCCAGGCGCCATTCCGCCATGCAAGACACTTCCCGCTCCCTCGACGACCTCACGCCGGACCGCGTGACGACCGCGTTCGACCTGCCCGGCCACACGACGGTGCGCTCGCTCGGCGTCGCACAGGGCATCGTCGTGCGCTCGCGCTCGATCGTCGGCTCGTTCGGCGCGGCGCTGCAGACGCTGTTCGGCGGCAACATCACGCTCTACACGTCGCTGTGCGAAAAAGCCCGCCAGCAGGCGTTCGACAAGATGCTCGCGGACGCGCGCAAGCTCGGCGCGAACGCGGTCGTCGCGATGCGCTACGACTCGACGGAAATCGGCACGGGCGTCACGGAAGTGATCTGCTACGGCACCGCCGTGAAGGTCGGCCGCGCGGCGTGATCGCGCATCGCCGCGCGGCATCGCGGGCACGCCCCGCCATCGCTACAACACCCCGACCGCCGCGACGAGCGCCGTCGCGATCGCGATCCACGCCAGCTCAACGCAAATCGTCGCCACGCCCGCGCTCAACCGCCGGCGGCTGCCCCGCGCGCATGCGCGGCCGCCGGCGCGCCGAGCGGCCGCATGTCGAACGCGTCGCGAATCGCCTGCGCGAGCGCGCGCGCCGCCGGCGCGCCGGCGTCGTGCATCAGCACGTACTCGACGGGCGGCAGCGGCGGCAGGCCGTCGGCCGGCGTCAGTTCACGCAAGCCGTCGTCGATCGCGCTACGCGGCAGCGGCGTCACGCCAAGGCCGGCCCGCGCGGCCGCCTTCACGCCCGCGACGCTCGGGCTCACGCACGCGATGCGCGACGCGACCTCGGCGCGCGCCAGCGCCGTCAGCGCCGCCGCCCGGAACGGGCACGGCTCGGAATGCACGCGAGCGGCAGCACGCCGTCCGGCACCGGCTCGTGCCGCGCGAACACCACGCGACGGCTCGCCGCCGAGCACGACCGCCCGCTCGTCGTGCTCGCAACGGCTGCCGATCACCAGGTCGAAGCGGCCCGCATCGAACGCCTGCACCAGATTGGCCGGCATGTCGACGACGAGCTCGAGCGCCAGCCCGCGATGGCGCGCGCCGAAGCGCCGCAGGATGTCCGGCAGCCAGCCGCACGCGAAATCGTCCGACGCGCCGACGCGCAGCGGCCCGGCCGCGCCGGGGCCCGCGCCGCCGAGGCTCGCGCGCGCCTCGTCGCTCAGGTTGAGCATCGCGCGCGCATAGCCGAGCAGCAGCGTGCCCTGCTCGGTCAGCGACACGGTGCGCGTATTGCGCATCAGCAACGCGCAGCCGATCTGCTCCTCGAGCCGAGCGACCTGCGCGCTGACCGCCGACTGGCTCAGGTGCAGCCGGCGCCCCGCGCCGGTGAAGCTGCGGGCGTCCGCGACCGTGACGAACGTGTGCAGCAGCGCGGTATCGAGGGGTCCGTTCATTCATCACCAAATCGGGTAAGTGAAACGCATTAATATCATTTCCGGATAATACGCCGCTCCACTACCCTTGTGCCTGTCGTCGCGCGCACCCGCTCGCGCCGCCCCCCTCCACCGCCTGTGACAGGAATCGCCGCCATGGCCCGACTGCTCTACATCGAATGTTCGCCGCGCAAGCAGGATTCGGCTTCCATCGACATCTGCCGCGCGTTTCTCGACGCGTACCGAGACGCCCATCCCATGGATACCGTCGACACGCTCGACGTGTGGAATCTCGCGCTGCCCGAGTTCGACGGCGACGCGCTGGCCGCCAAGTACGCAGCGCTCGCCGGCGCGGAACGGACGCCGGCCCAGGCGTCGGCATGGACGCGCATCGAAGCGCTGGCGGCGCCGTTTCATGCGGCCGACAAGCTCCTGTTCGGCATCCCGCTGTGGAATTTCGGCGTGCCGTACAAGCTCAAGCACCTGATCGACCTGATCTCGCAGAAGGACGTGCTGTTCACGTTCGACGGCACCGGTTTCGCCGGCAGGCTCGCCGGCCGGAAGGCCGCCGTCGTCTATGCGCGCGGGCTCGACTATGCGTCGCCGGGCTCGTTCACGCCGGCGCGCGAATACGACCTGCAGCGGCCTTATGTCGAGACGTGGCTGAAGTTCGTCGGCGTGACCGACGTGCACGGCATCGTGGTCGAGAAGACCCTGTTCGGGGAAGACGGCCGATCGGACCGGCGCGCGGCCGTGGAAGCGGCGCGGGCGCTGGCGCGCGTGTTCTGACGCGGCGGCCGCCTCAAACGCTCATTTCGGCGAGAATCTGTTCAGCCAGAAAATCACAGGGCGGCCGGCCGGACCGGGCACTGCGGGCAAGAACGACTTCGAGCTCATCCAGCGGCGGCAACCCTTCGTTCTGCGACAGCTGAACGAGGTGCCCCGGCACGCTGCATTTTGCGAGCGGGGCGATCGCGAGCCCTGCTTCGACCATGCTGATCAGGCACATCAGGCTCGGGCTTTCGTAGGACATCCGATATTTGATGTTTTCCCGCTGAAGCGCGCCGATCGCATTGGCGCGCGCCGTACTGCCCTGCGCAAAAACGGCGATCGGGAGCGGGCGTTCCTTCCACACCTTTCTTGCGGGCGACCCGGCCCACACCATCGGCTCGAACCGGATGAATTCGCTCGCGACGCCTCGCGTTTTCGTGATGCAGGCCAGGTCCAGTGTGTTGTCCTTGAGCAGGGGAACGAGCGCGCTGCTGGGCAGGCCGATCACCCGGATTTCGACACGCGGATGCGCCACCGCGAACTTTCCCAGCACCTGCGGCAGCAGCGACGACGCGTAGTCGTCGGGAACGCCGATGGTGACACGGCCCTTCATCTCGGGGCGAACGACCGACGCCCATGCCTCGTCCCGCATCGCCAGCATGCGGCGGCCATAGTCCAGAAGCGTCCTGCCTTCCGCGGTAATCGTCACGTTGCGGGTGCTGCGCACGAACAGCGGCTTGCCCAGCGCTTCTTCGAGCGCCTTGATTTGCATGCTCACCGCCGACGACGACCGATGCACGGCCTCCGCGCCTCGAACGAACGAACCGGTATCGGCAACCGCCACGAGCATCTCGAGTACGTCCAGATCGAGCTTCTTCATTTTATTCAGAAAATCTGAGCAATCGATTCAGTTTAATTCGTTTTACTCGTATATGCATCAACCCGATACTACGACCGACGAACTGCCGAGGAGCACGCGACAATGCAGGGTACGGTATCGATTTACGGATTTCTGACGGTCGGCGGCATGATTGCCGTCACGCCGGGCCCGAACATGGTGTACGTGATGTCGCGCTCGATTGCGCAAGGACGCACGGCCGGGCTCATTTCGCTCGCGGGCGTCATGCTCGGCTACCTGTTCTACATGTTCGGCGCGGCGTTCGGCATCACGGCGTTCTTCTTGAGCGTGCCTTATGCCGGCAGCGTGCTGGGCGCGGGCGGAGCCGTGTATCTGTTCTATCTGGCGTGGCAGGCGGTGAAGCCTGGCGGCCGTTCGCCGCTGGAGGTTCGCGACCTGCCCCGGGAACGGCCTCGCCGGCTCTTCGCGATGGGCGCCACGACGAGCCTGTTGAATCCGAAGCTCGCGATGATCTTCCTGTCGCTGCTGCCGCAATTCATCAACGCCCAGGACGGCAGCGTGTTCAGGCAGTCGCTCGTGCTCGGTGCGTCGTTGATCGTCGCGTTCGCCACGGTCAACGGCTTCGTGGCGATCTGCTCCGGCGGCATGGCGACGTTCCTCGCCAGCCGCCCGGGACTCCTGCGGGCTCAGCGCTGGACGATGGGCGTGATGCTGCTTGCGCTTGGCGCACACATGGCCACGGACGCATTGAAGGCGGCAGGCATCTATTGATGCGCTGTCGCGCGCAGGGTTCAAGGTGGTCGTTCGCGACGCACCGATCAAACGACGGCTTTCGGGCGAGATCAGGGTTGGCGTTTGCCGCGGCCACCAGCGGGTTTGCCTGCGGGTTTGCCAGCCGACCTGCCTGAACCCGCAGCCGGCTTGCCGGCGGGTTTGCTGCGTGGCTTTTGCATGCTGAACGGGCTGCCGATGGAGAAGTCCGTTCCGTTACCGGCCGGCTTCGCGTGCTGCGCCGCAGGCTTGCGTTTGCTTTCGCCGCCTTGCGGGCGCGGCTTTTTGCCGGGCACCGGCCTGGCGACCGGCGCGGCCTGCGGCACCTTGGGTTTCTTCGGCTTTTTCGGCTTCTTGATGATCTGGCCCGTCGCGCTGGTTTCCGGCACGCGGTGTTCGGCTTCGAAACCCGGCTCTTCTTCACGTCGCAACGTTTGCCGGATCAGCGCTTCGATCGCGGCCAGTTGCGGCGCTTCGTCGGCACACACCAGGGATACCGCCACCCCGCTGGCGCCTGCGCGGCCGGTACGGCCGATACGGTGCACATAGTCCTGCGCGACGATCGGCAGATCGACGTTGATCACCAGCGGCAGGTCGTCGATATCCAGCCCGCGCGCCGCCACGTCGGTGGCGACCAGCATCTGTACTTCGCGCGTCTTGAAGCGCTCCAGCGCACGCAGGCGCGCGGGTTGCGGCTTGTCGCCGTGGATGGTGTCGACCGCGTAGCCCGCTTCATCCAGCATGGCCGCCAGATAATCGACGCCATTGCGGGTCTTGACGAACACCAGCGCGTGCTCCCAGTGGTTCTCGGCCACCAGGTGCATGAAGAGGTCGGGCTTGTTCCGCTTGTCGACCGGCACCACCCACTGCTTGATCTTGCTGGCCGTGGCATTGGGCGGGCTGACGCTGATATTGACCGGGCCGCGCAGAATGTTCGCCGCCATCGCGCGGATGTCATCGGTAAACGTGGCCGAGAACAGCAGGGTCTGGCGCTGCGCGGGCAACGCGGCGAAGACGGCGTCGAGTTCGCGCGCAAAGCCCAGATCCAGCATGCGGTCGGCCTCATCCAGCACCAGCGTCCGGACTTGATCGAACTGCACGGCGTTCTGGCGATTGAGGTCGAGCAGACGGCCCGGCGTGGCAACGAGCACATCCACGCCCTTGCGCAACTTCATCATCTGGGGATTGATGCTCACCCCGCCGTAGGCGGCCAGGAATCGCAAATCGAGGCCTTTGCCGTACTCGACGAAGCTTTGCAGCACCTGTTCGGCCAGTTCACGCGTGGGCACCAGCACCAGAACGCGCGCGCGGTTGCTGGACACCGCCGGGCCGTGTTGCACCAGCCGTTGCAACAGCGGCAGCGCAAAACCCGCCGTCTTGCCCGTGCCGGTTTGTGCCGCGGCCATGACGTCCTTGCCGCCGAGCACGGCAGGAATCGCCTTGGCCTGCACTGGCGTAGGTGTCTCGTAATTGAGGCCCTGCACGTTACGCAGCAACGGCTCAATCAGGCCAAGCGAGGCAAAAGACATGGACGTATTCCGGGCTAAAACCGCAATTCTAGCGGTTACCGCCTGGCTGCGCCGGTCGTGCGACCTGGTATTTCAGAATGGCCGATCACCGACCGCTCCCTCAAAAAAAACGCGAACCGAAGTTCGCGCCAAAGAGAGACCTCGCTGAAGACGGGTTGCCGCGTCGCGTCGCTCGCTCAGAACGAATGCCGCATGCCGATCCGCACGTCGGCCTGGGTCTGCGTCGTCGACGGCGTGAAGCTGTAGCCGACCACCGCATCGACGCCGTTCGACGCGCGCAGGTAATCGCCGGAGATGTAGACGTCGGTGCGCTTCGACAGCAGGTAGTGGAGGCCCGCGCTGCCCATGTTCCAGTGGTGGCCTTCGAAGCGCGTATGCTGGTAGCCCGCGATCAGGCTGAGCGCCGGCGTGAACTGGTACAGGCCGCCGCCTTCGTACGACTGCATGCGCGACGTGTTGCCGAAGCCCTTGATCGTCGTGTACGAGTAGTTCGCGTCGAGCGTCAGCTTGCCGATCGTGTAGCTCGTGCCGACGCCGAACGTGCCCTGGCTGTCGACGTTCATCGGCGTGTTCGCGAACAGGTCGGTGCGCGCGCCGGTCACCGGGTCGACGGTGACGGTCTGCTGGCCGAGGAACGTGTGCGTGCCGATCATCGCGTACGGGTCGAACGCGTAGATGCCGTGCGGGTTGTTCAGGCGCGTGTACGCGGCGCCGATCGAGAAGTCGCCCTTCGTGAAGCTCGCGCCCGCGCTCCACGCGCTGTCGCGGTGGAAGCTGCCCGCGACGTTGCCGAACGAATACATGGCACCGAACTTGAAGCCGCTGAGATCGCCCGACATGAATTTCACCGAGTTCGGCAGGCGGTCGCCGTTGAAGCGGTCGAAGTCGCCCTGGTGGATCGCGTAGCCGCTGCCCCAGGCCGAGATGTTGTAGATCGACACCAGCTCGTTGGTGATGTCGAGCTGGTTGCCGAACGACAGCGTGCCCCAGTCGTTCTGCAGACCGACATAAGCCTGGCGACCGAATTCGGCGCCGCCGAAGGTCAGCGCACCGGTGCCGAGGCGGAAGCCGCTCTCGAGCACGAACACCGCCTTCAGGCCGCCGCCCAGATCCTCGGTGCCCTTGAGGCCGAACCGGTTGCCGTAGGCGACGCCGTCGTCGAACTTGACCACGTGCGCGCCGCCCGTGTTGTTCACCCACGTCACGCCCGCATCGAGGATCCCGTACAGCGTCACGCTGCTCTGCGCGTGACCGATGGCGGGTACGCACGCCGCGCATGCAAGCGCGGCTGCCACGGCAAATTTCGATTGCTTCATCGTCGACCACCCTCCCTGACCCATTTGATGGAAATAACCCATGGTCGTACGCGCAACGTCGCGCGTCGGCCGATTCGTATTCAGACCGTCTGATGGCCTCGGTATTTCGTTTTTCGAAATAGCGCAGCCATTGGCGAAAAATACAAACCCATATTTCTCATCACCCGTCTGAAGGCGACACCAAATGGTCACGATGCGACCGGTCGGGAAAACACGGAGGGAGGGCGATGGCGGCGGCGCGCGCGTCAACGCCCGTCCAGCGCGGCCCGCACGGCCGGCAGGCCCGGCGCGCCGGCGGCCGTGGTCACGCCGTCGAGCCAGCCGGCGACGAGCGCCGGGTCGGCCTTCAGCACGCGCTGCGCGGCGAGTGCGGGCGGGGTCTTGTGGTCCAGCATGTCGGCGATCATCCGGTTCTCGATGCCGACCGTGAACGTCATCTGCCGGAACAGCCGCGCGAGGTTCGCGCACTGGCCGGCGAAGCCCGCGCGGGCGACCGTGTTGACCGTCGCGCCGCCGTAGTCGGGCCCGAAGTACGCGTCGCCGCCGGACAGGTAGGTCAGGCGGAACTTCGTGTTCATCAGGTGCGGCTCCCACGCGAGAAAGACCACCCAGCGCCGCTCGCGCACCGCGCGCTCGACCTGCGTCAGCATCCCCGTCTCGCTCGATTCGACGAGCGACCAGTTTGCCGCGCCGAGTGCGTGGTCGGCCAGCAGCCGCTTGATGTTCTGGTTCGCCGGCGCGCCGGGTTCGATCCCGTAGATCTTGCCGCCGAAGCGGTCGGCGTAGCGCTCGAGGTCGGCGAGCGTATGCACGCCCGCCGCCGCGACGTAGTCGGGCACCGCGAGCGTGAACTTCGCGCCGCTCAGGTTCGCGTGCAGTACGTCGATCGACCGCTCGTCGACGAACGGCTTCACGAGCGGCCCCTGCGCGGGCATCCAGTTGCCGAGGAACACGTCGACCTGCCCTTTCTTGAGCCCCTGGTAGGTGATCGGCACCGACAGGTTCGCCACGTCCTGCCGGTAGCCGAGCGCCTTCAGCACGACGCCCGCCATCGCGTTGGTCGCATCGATGTCGGTCCAGCCCGGCCCCGCCATCCGCACGTCGCGGCACGTCTGCGGCTCCGCCGCGTGCGCCGCCGTGGTGCAAAGGGCGGCGATGCACGCCGCGCCGAGGATGCCTGCTGCTGCGTTGCCCACTCGTTTCATAGCTCGCTCCATCGTCAGTGATCGGGGTGTCGGCTCATGCCGGGCGCGGCACGCGCGGAAAGCGCGCCATCGCCTCGAGCGCGTCGAGTTCGAGGTGGTTGCGCATGTAGCGCTGGCTCGCGTCGGCGAACGGCTGCCAGTCCCACGCGTGGATGCGCCCGCGCGTGGTCGCCGCGTAATGGAAGCGCCGGCGCCGCTGGCTCGCGAGCACGTCGCGGTGCAGCGCGGGCAGGTTCCAGCGCTGCGCCGCTTCCGCACGGAATGCCGCGAACACGCCGGCGGCGTGCGGCGCATCGGCGAGATTCTGCAGCTCGCGCGGGTCGTCCTTCAGGTGGTAGAGCTGGTCGGGGTCGGCCGGGCAATGCACGTATTTCCAGTCGCCGCGGCGGATCATCACGATCGGCGCGATCGCGCCTTCGGCCAGGTATTCGCCGAGCGCGACGTCGTGCGCGGGCGCGCCGCGCAGATGCGGCACGAGGCTCGCGCCGTCGACCGGATCGGGCCAGCCGCCGGCCGGCAGGCCGCCCGCGAGCTCGACGAGCGTCGGCAGCAGATCGACGTGCGACACCGGCCCCGTCACGCGCGCCGCGTCGAAGCGGCCGGGCGCGTGCACGATCAGCGGCACGCGGCAGCCGCCTTCGAAGAACGTCATCTTGTACCAGAGGCCGCGTTCGCCGAGCATGTCGCCGTGGTCCGACGTGACGATCACGATCGTGTCGTCGGCGAAGCCGCTTTCCTCGAGCGCCGCGAGCACGCGGCCGAACTGCGCGTCGACGTAGGACGTCGCGCCGTAATACGCATGGCGCGCATTGCGGACCTGTGCGTCGGTGGGCGGCGTGCGGTCGGTTTCGCAGACGGCGCGCAGCCGCCGCGAATGCGGATCGCTGTCGGCGAGCCCGATGCGCACGGCCGGCGGGTCGATCTCGTCGTCGCGGTACAGGTCCCAGTATTCGCGGGTGATCGCATACGGATCGTGCGGATGCGTGAGCGACACGACCATGCAGAACGGCCGCGCGTCGAGCCCCGCCGAGCGCTCGCGCGCAAGGTCGAACAGCTTCTGCCGCGCGGCGAACGCGACCTCGTCGTCGAAGTCGAGCTGGTTGGTGCGCACGCACGGCCCGGCATCGAGCACCGAGCTCATGTTGTGATACCAGCTCGGCCGGTCCGCCGGGCGCTCCCAGTCGGGCACCCAGCCGAAATCGGCCGGATAGATGTCGGTGGTCAGCCGCTCCTCGAAGCCGTGCAGCTGATCGGGCCCGCAGAAATGCATCTTGCCGGACAGCACGGTGCGGTAGCCGGCCGCGCGCAGGTAGTGCGCGAAGGTCAGCGTTTGCGCCGGCAATTCGGCGGCGTTATCGTAGGCGCCGATCGCCGACGGCAGCTTGCCCGTCATCAGCGAGAAGCGCGACGGCGCGCACAGCGGGCTCGCGCAGTATGCGGCATCGAACACGACGCCTTGCGCGGCGAGCCGGTCGAGCGTCGGCGTGCGCGCGATGCGGTTGCCGTAGGCCGGCAGCGCGAACGGCGTGAGCTGGTCGGCCATCAGGATCAGGATGTGGGGTGTCGGGTTCGTCATCGTCGGTCGGGTCGGAAAACGGGTCGCGTCGGGATCGCGCGCGCGACGCTTCGGCAGCCACTTGTCTGCTGAAACGGCGAAGTGCGATGGCCATCGCACGGAACCCCGCGAAACCTCGCTAGAATCGCCGGGCGTCCCGCGCACCGCGTCGCGCGCACGGTTGCACTATTGCCCGCCGTATCCCGCCCGGGAAGGCATTCGGCCCTTATGGGCCCATTAGAGAGGCTTATGTCGAAACCCGATTCGCTCCCATCGATGCAGGCGCTGCGCGCGTTCGAATCGGCCGCGCGGCTCGCGAGCTTCACGGCCGCCGCGCGCGAGCTCGGCTCGACGCAGCCGGCCGTCAGCCAGCAGGTGTTCCAGCTCGAGGCGGAGCTCGGCGTGCCGCTGTTCGAGCGCAGCCCGCGCGGCGTCACGCTGACCGACGACGGCAAGCGCCTGTACGAAGCGGTGCGCGCGAGCCTCGACACGCTGCGTGCCGCCACCGCGGCGCTGCGCGCGCGGCGCGAACACGGCACGCTGACGCTCGTCACCGATGTCGGCTTCGCGACCTACTGGCTGATGCCGCGCCTCGCGGGCCTGAAGCGCGTGATGCCGGAGGTCGACGTGCGGGTGGTCACGTCGCAGGATTTCGACGTGCAGCGCGACCAGGCGGACATCGCGATCCTGTTCGGCGATGGCCACTGGCCGTCGTGCACGGCCGCGCGGCTGTTTCCCGAGACGGTCGTGCCGGTCTGCTCGCCGGCGTTCCGGGCCGCGCATCCGCGGGTCGCGCAGCCCGGCGACCTGCCCGGGCTCCCGCTGCTGCACGTGCAGCCGACGCGGCCGGAGCGCTGGCTGTCGTGGCGCGGCTGGTTCGACGCGCACGGGCTCGCCGCGCCGGCCGCCGCGCACGGCGTAACGTTCAACAGCTATGCGCTGGTGATCCACGCGGCGCTGCTCGGCGAAGGCGTCGCGCTCGGCTGGACGCCGCTCGTCGACGAACTGCTGGCGTCCGGCCAGCTCGTGACGCTCGT
Source organism: Burkholderia sp. SRS-46 (assembly GCF_004343775.1). Lineage (GTDB taxonomy): Bacteria > Pseudomonadota > Gammaproteobacteria > Burkholderiales > Burkholderiaceae > Burkholderia. The sequence goes on from NZ_PTXL01000009.1 coordinate 502,919, forward strand.
CGATGCGCCGGTCGTCACGTCGCGCGGCTATTTCCTCGTGCGGCCGCCGGCGCGGCCCGAGCCCGACGCGGTGCCGGTGTTCCGCCGCTGGCTGCTGGACGCATGCGCCGCCCGCTCCAGGTAAGCCGCAGCCGTGCACTGACGCGCCGATACCAGCCACACGGCGGGTAAGTTCTATCCGCTCCGAATCTGGCCTGATTTACTTCAGCATCGTGCTTTGCCGCTCACGGCAAGACGTATCTACAGACCAGAGGATTCCCATGAGCGACGCCCAACGCCCCGAACAATTCGTCCTGACGCTGTCGTGCCCGAGCGCGGCCGGCCAGGTCGCCGCCGTCATCGGCTTTCTCGACCGGCATCGCTGCTACGTCGATGCGCTGAACGTGTTCGACGACGATCTCAGCAACCGCTTCTTCGTGCGCTGCGTGTTCCACCCGACCGACGAAACGCTGGATATCGATGCGCTGCGCCACGAGTTCGCGCCGATCGCCGCCGGCTTCGACATGCAGTGGGCGATCCACGACGTCAACGCGCGGCCGAAGGTGCTGATCATGGTGTCGAAGCTCGAGCACTGCCTCGCGGACCTGCTGTTCCGCTGGCGGATGGGCGAGCTGAAGATGGACATCGTCGGCATCGTGTCGAATCATCCGGACTTCGAACCGCTCGCCGCGCAGCACGGGCTGCCGTTCCGCCACTTCCCGATCACCGCCGATACCAAGGCGCAGCAGGAAGCGCAGTGGCTCGACGTGTTCGAGACGAGCGGCGCCGAGCTCGTGATTCTCGCGCGCTACATGCAGGTGCTGTCGCGGGAAACGAGCGCGAAGCTCGCGAACCGCGCGATCAACATCCACCATTCATTCCTGCCCGGCTTCAAGGGCGCGAAGCCCTACCATCAGGCACACGCACGCGGCGTGAAGCTGATCGGCGCGACCGCGCACTTCGTCACCGACGATCTCGACGAAGGCCCGATCATCGAGCAGGTCGTCGAGCGCGTCGATCACGCGCATCGCCCGGAGCAACTGCTCGCGGCCGGCCGCGACGTCGAATGCATCACGCTCGCGCGCGCGGTGAAGGCGTTCATCGAGCGGCGCGTGTTCCTGAACGGCGACCGGACCGTCGTGTTCCCGTAAGCCGCGCAGCCGCACGTATCGACGACGAAGGCCCGACCGGTTCGAACCGGTCGGGCCTTCGTCTTGTCGTGCAGCGCGTTGTCGCGCGAAGCAACCCGTGCGCCGGACCCGTGTGCGGTTTCCGTGTCCGGCGCGCGATTCGCTCCGCCCGCTATGGGCTTACTTCACCCACGCAAAGTAGTACGACAGCCAGATCGTCAGCGCGGCACCGATCAGTGCCGCGTACGGCATCAGATTCATCCACGCGCCGCGCTTCGGCACCTCGAGCTCCATGTCGCGCTGCATCTGCGCCGGGAAGCGGCCGCGATCCTGCCAGTAGTGGCGATAGAGGAACACCGGCACGATCAGCAGCATCGCGATCAGGCCGTTGCGCAGCGTGCCTTCGCCCTGCAGGTTCGCGCCCGCGCCAACGTAGACGAGGTTCGCGTAGCCGCACAGCGCGCCCGCGACGAGCAGCCAGGTCGGGCAGCGGAACGGACGATCCCAGTTGCCGCGGTCCATCCGGTGGATCCAGCCGGACTGCAGGTTCAGGAACACGAACAGCATGTAGCAGACGTTCGAGATCGACAGCACCGTCATGTAGTCCGACATCATCAGCAGCACGAGGTTGAAGCCGAGATCGGTCCACATCGCGCGCGTCGGCGAGCCGTGCTCGTTCACGTGCGACAGGTACTTCGGCAGCCAGCCGTCCACCGACGCCTGGTACAGCGTGCGCGACGAGCCCATCATCGACGTCATCACGATCAGCAGGATCGACAGCATCAGCATCACGACGACCGCGTTCGCGACCCACGCGCCGCCGCCGACGATCTTCGCCATCGCGGCCGCCACGCCGGTGCCGTCGCCGATCGCGGGATCGAGCATCGCCTGCGTGCCGAGCGCGCCCTGGAACGCCATCGGCACGAGCGTCATCACGACGAGGCACAGCGCGCCCGACCAGAAGATCGCCTTCGCGGTGTCGCGGCGCGGATCGCGGAATTCGCGCGTGTAGCAGACGGCCGTTTCGAAGCCGTACGACGCCCAGCCCGCCATGAACATCGCGCCGAGCGCCATCACGACGCCCTGCCCGTTCCACGAGCCGAACGTCGACGCGCTCAGGTTGCCCTGCGCATCGTGGCCGAGCGGCAGCAGCGGCAGCAGGTTCGACATCGGCACGTCGCCCGTCACGAACGGCACGATGCCGACGATCAAAAGCGGCGTGAGCGATGCGATGCCGAGAATGCGCTGCGTGCGCGCGGCCTTCGAGGCGCCGCTGTGCTGCAGCTTGAACGTGATGAGAAGCAGGATCGTCGCGATGATGAACGTCGCGTTGATCCGCAGGGACAGGCCCGGCTTGATGAAGCCGAGGTCCGCGACCTTGAGCTGCCAGTGCAGCACCGCCGCATCGGCGGGAAAGAGGCTCGTCAGCGCGTAGCTCGCCGCGAGGCCGCACCCGAGTGCGAGCATCGGCGACCACGCGAGCCAGTTGCACCATACGGATACCGGGGCAATCAGTTTGCTGTAACGCACCCAGCCGATCGCGCCGTACACCGACGCGCCGCCCGATTTATGGGGAAATAGCCCGGAGATTTCCGCATAAGTCGCGCTCTGGATCAGCCCCATCGTGATCGCGGCGATCCAGATCGCCCACGCGGGCTGGCCGATCGTCGCGCATACGCCGCCGATCGTGAACAGCACGCCTGCCGGCACGCCGCTCGTTACCCAGAATGCATCCTTCCAAGTCAGGCCACGATGCAGCGTGTGGCCCGTCGAATCATGTGAGATGGTTGCCTCAACATCACTGGTGCGATTCGCACGCAGTCCTGCCTGACTCATCCAAATCCTCCTGTGATGACTCCGCACAAGAGGCGCAGTGTAACAACTTTTGCGCTTTCTTGCAGAGTCGGAAAAATAATTCCGGGATATGACGACGGTTCCGCTTTAATGCTTCGGAATCCTGCTCGTCATTCCCGGACGTCTCGTTGATGTTTTAGTGTGATGAATTACTGCGCGCCTTCCGTCCATGCGTTCACGCGGTCCGCATGGGCTGCGATCCACGCATCGGCGGCGGCTTCCGGCTTCGAACCGTTCTGGATCGCCAGCATCACGCTGTCGATTTCGCCCGGCTTCCACTGGAATTTCTTCAGGAACACAGCGACCGGCTTCGCCTTCGTTTCGAGGCCCGGGTTCGCCACGCTGTCGACGTGCTCCGCGCCGCCGAAGACCTTCTTCGGATCCTCGAGGAAGCGCAGCTTCCATTTCGCGAACATCCAGTGCGGTGCCCATCCCGTCACGATCACCGGTTTTTTCGCGTTCATCGAACGGGCCAGCTCGGCAGTCATCGCGCTGCCGGAACTCGGCATCAGCGTGTAGCCGAGGCCGTAGCTCTTGATCGCCTCGTCGGTCTTGCGCATCACGCCCGCACCGGCGTCGATGCCGACGATGCGGCCGCCGAAGTCGCTCTTCTCGGCGTTCAGGTCGTCGATGCTCTTCGCCTTCACACTGTCGGGCACGATCAGCCCGATCTTCGCGTCGTTGAAGTTCGCGCCGAGATCGACCACCTTGGTCTTGTACTGGTCCCAGTACGCGCCGTGCGTGACCGGCAGCCACGCGGACAGCGTCGCGTCGAGGTCGCCGCGCGCGACGCCCTGCCACATCACGCCCGCCGCGACCGGCACGAGCTGCACCTGGTAGCCGAGCTTCTTCTCGATGATGCGCGCGGCGACGTTCGACGTCGCGACGCTATCGTCCCAGCCCTCGACGTAGCCGATCTTCAACGTGGGTTTCGTGTCGGCGAGCGCCGATGCGCTGAGCGCCACCATCGCCGACAGCGCGCCGGTCCACAGCAGTTTTCCGAACAACTTCATGGTCGATCTCCTTTGAATCGGGCGCGAATGCCCCCATGTCTCTCTAGGTTCTTCAACCACAATTCCGCGGTATCGTTGTTTTCCGACGTGCGCTTGCCCAACCGCGACGCCGACGGCTACTTGTCGATCACGAGATCCGTGAGCGGCTTGCTGCAGCACAGCAGCACCATCCCCTGGTCGATCTCGCGCTGGCGGATCCCGCCGTTGTGCTTCATCTCGACCTGCCCGGACACCAGCTTCACCTTGCAGGTGCCGCACATGCCCTGCGTGCACGACGCCGGCAGCCGCACGCCCGACTGGCGCGCCGCATCCAGCACGTGCTGCGCCGAGCCGCAGACGATCTCGCGATTGCTCTTCGCGAAGCTGACGGTGAATTGCGTCGTTTCCGCTCCACCGTCCACGGCCGGCGCGAGATCGGCGGCCAGCTCGGCGCTCGCGGTTTCCGCGAGCGTCTCGAACGAGAAGCTCTCCTCGTGATACTGCCTGCGCTCGAACCCGGCCTCGTCGAGCAGGTCGCGCACGGCCTTCATGTACGGCGCCGGGCCGCACGTGAAGATCTCGCGCTCCATGAAATCCGGCGCGATCAGCTTCAGCAGCGGCAGCGTCAGGAAGCCCGTGACACCCGGCCAGCTGGTGCGCGCGCCGACGCGCTCGACGACGAACGACGTGCGGAAGTTCGTATGGTTCGACGCGATCAGGTCGAGCTCGCGCGCGAAGATGATGTCGTCCGGCGTGCGCGCGCTGTGCACGAACACGATGTCGCGATCCTCGGCGAGATCGTGATGCGCGCGGCTCATCGACATCAGCGGCGTGACGCCCGAGCCGGCGGACAGGAACAGGTACTTGCGCGCCGGGTGCCGCGCGCAGGTGAACTCGCCGGCCGGGCCGAGCACGCGGATCGGCGCGCCCGGCTGCAGGTTGTCGTGCAGCCAGTTCGACACCTTGCCGCCCGGCACACGCTTCACCGTGATCGAGATCGTGTGCGGCCGCGCGGGCGACGACGAGATCGTGTAGCAGCGGTTGATCGTCTCGCCGTCGATGTCGAGCTCGAGCGTGATGAACTGCCCCGGCTCGAACGAGAACGCACGGCCCTGCGGCGAACGGAAGAAGAAGCTCTTCACGTCGTGCGTCTCCTGCCGCACGTGGCAGCACACCAGCGTTTCCTCGACGTCGCTCGTCCAGCGCTCGGGGAGCGCATTCCAGAACGCCGGGCGCGTCACCCGGCTGTCGGCCGGCTCGAAATTCGCCGCATCTCGCATCATGTCTTGCTCCGCTTTCAAGCTGGTTGCTATACGCCGGTCTGTTCGGCGAGCCGGCCGATGTACCAGGCCGAGAATTTCTCGACGAGGCCTTCGGTGTACGGCGAATACGGACCCGGCTCGTACGCGCTGCTGTTCGCGCCGCGCTGCGAGAACTCGACGAGCGCGCGGTCCTGGTCGTTGGTCGCGTTCCACACCGCCGTGAGGTTCTTCACGTCGTAGTCGATGCCTTCCTTCGCATCCTTGTGCACGAGCCACTTGGTGCGCACGAGCGTCTTGCCGGCCGACAGCGGAATCACCGAGAACGTCACGATGTGATCGCTCATGAAGTGATGCCACGAGTTCGGCTGGGTCCAGAACGACAGGCCGCCGAGGTCGGCCTGGCGGAATTCGCCGAGCAGCTTCTTCGACGCGACCTTCGCGTCGAGCGTCTGCGATTCGCCGCTGCGGTCGAGCGGCAGGCGCTGCGTGCGGAAGCCCGTCACCTCATCCAGCTTCTCGATCTCGACGGACGGCAGGCCCATCTCGGCCCATTCCTTCCCGCGCCTGACGCAGGTTTCCGCAAATGCGTCCATGCCCTCGGCGTTGGCGTCGGAGCGCTGGTAGCCGAAGCCGTATTCGTACAGCGAGATCGTCAGCTCCGGATGGTTCGCGACGCAGTGGTAGCACTCGCGATTGTTCTCCATCGTGAGCTTCCAGTTGCCTTCCTCGATGATGTCGATCTGCGCGGCGATCTTCGCGTTCGGCAGGTCGTGCGGCAGCAGGTACGGCTCCATCGCCGCGCGCAGCTGCGCGAAGTCGGCCGGCGGCTCGTCCGCGAGGCAGATGAAGATCAGGCCCGCGAGGTTCTGCACGTGCACCGTTTTCAGGCTGTGCTTGCAGCGGTCGAACTGCTCGCCCATGTGCTCGGCGAACATCAGCTGGCCCGTCAGGTTGTAGGTCCAGCTGTGGTACGGGCACACGATGTTGCCGACCGAGCCCTTGTCTTCGTTGCACAGCCGCGCGCCACGATGGCGGCACACGTTGTGGAACGCGCGAATCTCCATGTCGTCGTCGCGCACGATCAGGATCGAATCGTTCCCCAGTTGCACCGTCAGGTAGTCGCCCGGCTCGGGTACGTCCGGCTCCACCGCCACCTGAATCCAGTGCTGGCGGAAGATCGCCTCCATGTCCAGCGCGAAGATTTCCTCGCTCGTATAGAACGGCGCCTCGAGGCTGTACCCTGCCTTGCGCCGCTCGATCATTGCACGAATGTCTGCCGTTACTTTCATCGTTTGCTCCGGATTCCTTGCATCCCAGTGTGGTTGCCGACAGGCATCAAAATCAGTAGTCGATGAGCTGATGCTCGCGCAAATACGCGAGGATCACTTGTGCTTTTTCGACCGAACTCCCTTCATTTACGACGTTCCCGCCCCGGCTTTCGGTGGTCGTCGCCGACAGCATCCGGGCATGCCCGGAGCGCTTCTCGGCGGCGACCAGCTTCACCGGCTTGCGCTCGGTCGCGCCGACCGTCCAGGCGGGCGCCTCGGCGTCCCGGCCGGGCGACACGCGCACCGGGCGCACCGTGCCGGCCTTCAGCCGCGCATACGCGTAGCGCGGCTGCGCATTGGCGAGCGGATGCACGGCGACCACCGCCGGCAGCGCCGTATCGACGCGCCGGCGCAGCCCTTTCGGCAAAAATTGCCGGACCGCCGCGCGGCCCGCGTCGATCGTCACGTCGACGGCCGAGCCGACCAGCGGATAGCCAAGCGCCGCGGCGACGCGGTACGGCAGCATCCCGGTGTCGTACGCGCCCTCGGCGCGCGTGCCGGTCAGCACGAGGTCGTAGCCCTCGACGCGCGCGGCCAGCGCGTGTGCGGCATCGTCGCCGTCGCGGCAGGTCAGCACCTCGACCTCGCGCGCGCCGAGCGCCAGGTATTCGGCGAGCGCCGGCGTAACCGGGTCGCCCGCGTGGATCACGTCGAGCTGCGCGTGGTGGCGCTCGGCCAGCGCGCGGCCGAGTTCCAGCGCGGCCGCGTCGTTGCGGCTGTAGCGCGGCACGCCGCTGACCGGGTGCCGGCCGACCGACACCAGCACCGCGAGGCGTTTCAACAGTCGGGGGGCGTTCATGCGGCGACTCCTTCCGGTTCACGATTGCCGACGGCCGTCGGTGATTGCCCGCGCGCCGCGCGCGCGGCCTGCACCTCGTCGATCAGCGCGGCGATGGTCGCCTGCGCGTCGCCCACCACGGTCAGGTTCGCGCGCTTCGCGATCGGCGCGCTGCCGTCGAGGTTCACCGCGATCACGTGGCGGCAGTCCTTGATGCCCTGCAGGTGCTGCACCGCGCCCGAGATGCCGAACGCGATGTAGATGCTCGCCTCCACCGTCTTGCCGGTCGCGCCCACCTGCTTGTCGCGCGTGAAGTGGCCGTTGTCGACCGCCACGCGGCTCGCGCCGATCGCCGCGCCGAACGCGCTGGCCAGCCGCTCGAACGCGCCGATGTCGGTCACGCCGTTGCCGGCCGACACGATGAAATCGGCTTCCTCGAGCGCGACCTGCGCGGCGTCGATTTCCTCGAGGCCGAGATCGCGATACGGCACGCCTGCGTCGGCCGCCGGGCGGATGAAGTCGCCGGCCAGGCGCTCGCCCGCGCCGACGAACGGCAGCTTCGCGTCCACCGCGTTCGGCGCGAGCAGGATCACGTCCGGCAGCGCGCGGGTCGCGAAGGCGCGCCCGGCTTGTGCGTAGGCGCCGACATGCTTCGCGTCGATCTCGACGACGTTCGTCGCGACGCTCGCACCGGCCGCCGCCGCGTACCGCCGGCCGAGATCGCCGTCGCCCGTCGCGTTGTCGGGCACGAACACGTGCTTCGGCGCGAACGCGGCAACACATGCCTGCAACGCTTGCAATTCGCTTTCGGGCGCAAATGCGCGGCGGTCGAAGCCAGCGAGCTCCACCAGCTTGTCGACGCCGAGTTCGGCCACGTCGTCCTTCAGTTCGCCGAACGCCAGCAGCGCGACTTCGGTCTGCGCATCGGCGAGCAGCGCGGCGGCCGCAATCGCCTGGCGCGCGTGATCGTCGAGCGCGCCGCGTTCGCCATGCGCGACCACCAGCAGCACGTGCTTCGGCTCCTGCACCGCGCGGCGCGGCTTCGCCGCCGCGCCGTGCGCATGGCCCGGCCAGTGCGCGGCGCTCGCGTCGGCGCTGCCTTCCTCGCCCAGCGTGATGCGCTTCAGGCCCGCCGCCGTGATGACGAACGGCCGGCGCGGATCGATTCGTTTGATCGTGTTCATCGATTCACTCCAGCGAGGCAGCGACGAGTTCGGCCACGTCGAGCACGTCGGGGCGCGGGCCCACGACGCCTTCGAGCATCGCCGTGCAGTTCGGGCAGGCGACCGCGACCACGTCCGCGCCGATCGCGCGCGCGTCGGCGATGCGGATGTCCGGAATGCGCTGCTTGCCGGGGATGTCGGTCAGCGGTGCGCCGCCTCCGCCGCCGCAGCAGCGGCCGCGCATCCCGTTGCGCTCCATCTCGACCACCTGGATGCCGATCGTCTTCAGCAGCTTGCGCGGCGCTTCCGTTTCGCCGTTGTAGCGGCCGAGGTAGCACGGGTCGTGATACGTGGTGCGCTTCTCGCGCAGCGCGTCGACCGCCTTCGGCGCGATCTTGCCGCGTTCGGCCAGCTCGGCGAGGTAGGTCGTGTGATGCTTGACCGTCACGCGCAGCCCGAGCGCGCGGTATTCGTTGCGCAGGCTGTGCATCACGTGCGGGTCGGCCGTCACGATCTGCTGGTACGACAGCGTGGACAGCGTGCCGATCAGGCGCTTCGCGAGCTGCCGGAACGTCGCCTCGTCGCCGAGGCGGCGCGCGACGTCGCCCGTGTCGGTTTCGCTGCCGCCCAGCACCGCGTACTCCACGCCGGCCTTGTTCAGCACCTTCACGAACGCGCGCAGCGTGCGCTGGTAGCGCATGTCGAACGCCCCCTCGCCGGCGACGAACAGCACGTCGACCGGCTTGCCGGGCTGCGCGACCGGCGCGTTCAGGTCCACCGACCAGTCGTAGCGCGCGGCCGTGTCGTAGCCGCCCATCGTGCCCGTCTCGCGCAGGTTCGCGAGCACTTCCGCGCCCTTGCCGGGCACCGTGCCGTGCACGAGCGTCTGGTTGCGGCGCATGTCGACGATCGCGTCGACGTGCTCGATCAGCATCGGGCATTCCTGCACGCACGCGCGGCAGGTGGTGCACGACCACAGCGTCTGCGCTTCGATCAGGCCCGACACGATCGGGCCGTTCGGCTCGCCGCGGTGCTGGCCGACCGGGATGCCCGGCGTCGGGCTGCCCGCGTACGCCGCATCGCTGCCGCCCGCCATGCCGACGACGAGATCCTGGATCAGCTTCTTCGGGTTCAGCGGCTGGCCGGACGCGAACGCCGGGCACGCGGCCTCGCACTTGCCGCACTGCACGCAGGCGTCGAAGCTCAGCAGCTGGTTCCAGCGGAATTCGACCGGCTTCGCGACGCCGTATTCCTGCTGCTCGATGTCGGGCAGCTTCAGCGCGGTCGGCGGCGTGGCCGTGCCGTTGCCGGTGAACGACTCGCGCGTGGCCGCGAAACGCTCCTGGCGCGGATGGAACGCGAGGTGCAGCAGGCCCGCGATCGCATGCTTCATCGGGCCGCCCTTCGCCGCGCCGAACGTCATCGCGAACGCGCCGACGCCGATCAGCACCGCGCAGAGCACCGCGAACGCGCCGGACATCGCGCCGGCCGGCACCACCACGTACAGCGTGAGGCCGAGCGCGAACGAACCCAGCAGCCACGGCAGCGTATTCCACGGGCCGCGCGACAGCCGCGCCGGCACGTTGCGGGCATGGCGGCGGCGCCACACGAACACCGCGCCGACCAGCATCGCGAGCGCCGCGAGGAAGATCAGCTTGTCGAGCCACGGCGAGTAGATCGCGAGGCCGTAGTTGACGAACACCAGCGCAAGCGCGGCGATCGCACCGCCCGCGGTCGCGACGTGGGTCTTCGCGATGTACGGGTCGCGCGCGACCACGTGGTGCAGGTCGACGAAATAGCGCTTCGGAATCGCGAACAGGTTCGTGATGCCGAATGCGCCGGGCGCGGTGGCCCGGCCGAGACGCCAGTAGGACGAGCGCTTCGCGACCGCGAACGCGAGCCCCGCCACCGACAGCCACAGCAATGCGGTAATCAGGAAGGACGGATTCATGGCGTCAGAAATCCTTCACGAGGCGCAGCGAGTCGTAGATCGCGCCGTGGACGTTGTGCATCGAGATGCAGTCGCCGACGCGGAACAGCAGGAAGCGGCCGTTGCCGAGCTCCTCCGACAGGCACGGCTGCGGCTGGGCCGCGAACAGCGTGTGCGGATCGATCTGGCCACGGTTCAGCGATTCCGGCTTGAGCTTCCAGTACAGCTCGTCGTTCGGCGACGAACCGTTCTCGATCACCACCTGGTCGACGGCGCGCTCTTCCAGTTCTTCCGTGTACTCGTTGCGCAGCACGGCGATCTTCTTGCCGTCCTCTTCATAGACGCGGTCGAGCATGGTGTTCGGCGTCGGGATCACGCCGAGCGCATACAGGCGGCGATAGAAGATCGGGAAGGTCGTGCCGCCGCAATCGTCGGCCACTTTCACGTCCGGCGTGACGACCTCGACCTTCGAGCCGCGGCTCGCCATGAAATCGGCCACGCCCGCGCCCGCATGGGTGCTCACGCCGTCGAACAGCAGCACGTTCTGCTTCGGCTCGACCTTGCCGGTCAGGATGTCCCATGAGCTGACGGCCAGGCCCTCGGCCACGCCCCAGCCCGGCACCTGCCAGGTGAAGCTCGAGCCGCCCGTCGCGAGCACGACGATGTCCGGCTTCTCGGCCATGATCATCTTCTCGTCGGCGGCCACGCCGAGGCGGCGGTCGACGCCCAGGCGCTTCGTTTCCAGGTCGAACCAGCGGATGATCCCCGACATCTGTTCGCGCTGCGGTGCCTTCGCGGCGATCATCACCTGCCCGCCCACTTCCGCGTTCTTCTCGAACAGCACCACGTCGTGGCCGCGCAGCTTCGCGACGCGGGCGGCCTCGAGGCCCGCCGGGCCGGCGCCCACCACCACCACCTTGCGCTTCGGGCCGCGCGACTTCTCGATGATGTGCGGCATCGTCGATTCGCGCGAGGTGGCCGCGTTCTGGATGCACAGCACGTCGAGGCCGTTGTACTGGCGGTCGATGCAGTAGTTCGCGCCGACGCACTGCTTGATTTCGTCCTCGCGGCCGTCGCGGATCTTGATCACCATGTGCGGATCGGCGATCTGCGCACGCGTCATGCCGACCAGGTCGATCATGCCGTTGGCGAGCAGGCGCTCGGCCTGGCCCGCGTCGCGGATGCTCTGCGCGTGCATCACGGGAATCTTCACCACCGACTTGATGCCGGCCGCGAGGTGCACGAACGGCTCCGGCGGCAGCGCCATCGGCGGCATGCAGTTGGCGATCGTGTTGTGCGTATCGCCGCCCGACCCGACCACGCTCAGGTAGTCGATCAGGCCCGTCTCCGACATCGCCTGGGCGATCTCCTTCAGCGCCTCGTGATCGAGGCCGTCCTCGTGGAATTCGTCGCCGCACATGCGCAGGCCGACGCAGAAATCCTTGCCGACCGCCTCGCGCACGGCCGTCAGCACCTCGATACCGAAGCGCAGACGGTTCTCCAGGCTGCCGCCCCATTCGTCGGTGCGGTGGTTCGAACGCTTGCTCCAGAACTGGTCGATCAGGTGCTGGTGGGCGGCCGAGATTTCGATGCCGTCCATGCCGGCGGCCTTCACGCGCTTCGCGGCCGCCGCGAAATCGCCGATGATGCGGCGGATTTCCTCGATCTCGATGATCTTCGCGTTGCCGCGGTGCACCGGCTCGCGCACGCCCGACGGCGACATCAGGTGCGGCCAGTGCTCGCCGTGGAACGACGAACGGCGGCCCATGTGCGTCGCCTGGATCATGATCTTCGCGCCGTGCTGGTGCATCGTGTCGGCCAGACGCGTGAGCGGATCGATGATCTTGTCGGTCGACAGGTTCACCGATTTCCACCAGCCCTGCGGGCTGTCGATCGACACGGGGCTCGACCCGCCGCAGATCGCGAGGCCGACGCCACCCTTCGCCTTTTCTTCGTAGTAACGGATGTAGCGGTCGCCCGGCAGGCCGCCCGGCTCCGCGTACACCTCGGCGTGCGCGGTGCTGACGATCCGGTTGCGCAGCGTGAGCTGGTTCAGCTGCATGGGTTTGAACAGGTGGGGATAACGCATCGCAGGCGACCTCTGGCGTTCGTGTGTCTCGTGTTGCGGGTGTTGTTCGGTGCGGGTGCGTCAGTGCGCGAGCGGCGACACTTCGAAGACGCAGTGGTCGTGGTGCTCGGCCGCACACTGCACTTCCTTCGATTGCGCGCGCGGCGCGCCCTTGCCTTCCGGCGTCGTGTCGTTCACCCAGTCCATCGCGCCGGCGAACCAGCCGGCGAACATGTAGCAGAGCTTGCCAACCTTCCCCGGCTGCTGGAGCACGAACGACGAATGGCGCAGCTCGATCTTCGCGCGCGCGCTGGCGGGATCCGCCTCGATGATCGAGAACAGGCCCCAGCCGCGCTGCGACAGGCGCTTCAGGTAGTGCTCGAACACGGCCATGCCGGTCAGGCCGTGCAGCTTCGCTTCCTTGTCGCACCAGTGGTACGCGGACTTGTAGCCGGCCTTGTAGAGGATCTCGGCATACGCTTCGACGCCGAGCGCTTCCTCGACGGCGACGTGGTTGTTCGTGAAGAAGTGGCGCGGCACGTACAGCATCGGCAGCGCGTCGGTGGTCCAGACGCCGGTATCGGGATCGACGTTGATCGGCAGTTGCGGTTGCATCGTGGTGACTCCGTGAGGAAAAGTGGCCGCGCGGCTCAGGGCGCAGGCACGACATCGTCCGCGCGCCCGCGCGGCTTGCGCGGGCACGTCCCGATTTTTTAGTGTTGAATCGCTGGAGGGGGTCCGGCCGGCCTGGCGCTTATGCGCCCCACACGTCCTTGAACACGCGCACCCAGTTCTCGCCCATGATCTTGCGGATGCGCGACTCCTTCCAGCCGTGGCGTTCCATCGCGGCGGTCAGGTTCGGGAATTCGCCGATCGTGCGGATACCGTCCGGGTTGATCACCTTGCCGAAGTTCGTCAGCTGGCGATAGCGGCCCTTGTCGTGCGTCAGCATGTCGAAGAATTCCTTCGCGAAATCCTGCGTGAAATCCGTGCCGATGCCGACCGCGTCTTCGCCGATCAAGTTCACGACGTAGTCGATCGCCTCGATGTAGTCGTCGATGTTCGCTTCGATCCCGCGCTTCAGGAACGGCGCGAACATCGTCACGCCGACGAAGCCGCCCGCGTCGGCGATCTCCTTCAGCTGCGCGTCGCTCTTGTTGCGCGGATGCTCCTTCAGGCCCGACGGCAGGCAGTGCGAATAGCACACCGGCTTCTTCGAGAACGCGATCGCTTCCGACGACGTGTTGCCGCCCACGTGCGACAGGTCGACCATGATGCCGACGCGGTTCATCTCGGTGATCACTTCGCGGCCGAAATCCGACAGGCCGCCGTCACGCTCGTAGCAGCCGGTGCCGACCAGGTTCTGCGTGTTGTAGCAGAGCTGCACGACGCGCACGCCCATGTCGGCGAACGCCTCGATGTAGCCGAGGTTGTCCTCGAACGCATGCGCGTTCTGGAAGCCGAGGATGATCCCGGTCTTGCCTTCCTTCTTCGCGCGGAAGATGTCGTCCGTCGTGCGCACCAGCGTCAGCAGCTCGCTGTTGTCGCGGATCTTCTTCTTCATCACGCCGATGTTGTCGACGGTCTTCGTGAAGTTCTCCCACACCGACACCGTGCAGTTCGCGGCCGTGATGCCGCCCGTGCGCATGTCTTCGAACACCGGTTTCTCGAACTTCGAGATGTTCAGCCCGTCGATGATGATGCTGTCCTGATGCAGCGTGCTCATATCTGCCTCTTGCTCCAGTCGTGTCGGTGTCGATCAGTAAATCGGGAAACGCTCGCAGAGCGCGAAGATCTCGCGGCGCACGCGCTGTTCGGTTGCGTGGTCGCCTTCCGGGTTCGCGCGCAGCGCGTCGAACACTTCCAGGATCAGGCGGCCCACTTCGCGGAACTCCGCGACGCCGAAGCCGCGCGTCGTGCCGGCCGGCGTGCCGAGGCGGATGCCCGACGTGACGGTGGGCTTCTCGGTGTCGAACGGGATGCCGTTCTTGTTGCAGGTGATGCCCGCGCGTTCCAGCGCCTGCTCGACCGGCGCGCCCTTCAGGCCCTTCGGGCGCAGGTCGACGAGCAGCAGGTGGTTGTCGGTGCCGCCCGTGACGAGATCGACGCCGCCCGCCTTCAGCACTTCGCCGAGTGCCTGCGCGTTCGCGAGCACGTTGTCGATGTAGGTCTTGAAGTCCGCGTGCAGCACTTCGCCGAACGCCACCGCCTTGCCGGCGATCACGTGCATCAGCGGGCCGCCCTGCAGGCCGGGGAACACGGCAGAGTTGATCTTCTTCGCGATCTCCTCGTCGTTGGTCAGCACGAAGCCGCCGCGCGGGCCGCGCAGCGTCTTGTGGGTGGTCGACGTGACGACGTGCGCATGCTCGACCGGGTTCGCATGGCGGCCCGCGGCGATCACGCCGGCGATGTGCGCCATGTCGACCATCAGCTTCGCGCCGACGCTGTCCGCGATCGCGCGGAAGCGCGCGAAGTCGAGCGCGCGCGGGTACGCCGAGAAGCCGGCGATGATCAGGTTCGGCTTGTGCTCGTGCGCGAGCGCCTCGACCTGGTCGTAGTCGATCCGCATCGTGTCGCGGTTCACGCCGTACTGCACCGCGTTGAACCACTTGCCCGACAGCGCCGGCTTCGCGCCGTGCGTCAGGTGGCCGCCCGCGTCCAGCGACATGCCGAGCACCGTGTCGCCCGGCTTCGCGAGCGCGAGCATCACCGAGCCGTTCGCCTGCGCGCCCGAGTGCGGCTGCACGTTCGCATAGCCGGCGTTGAAGATCTGCTTCACGCGGTCGATCGCGAGCGCCTCGACTTCATCGGCGAATTCGCAGCCGCCGTAGTAGCGCTTGCCCGGATACCCTTCCGCGTACTTGTTGGTCAGCACCGAGCCCTGCGCCTCGAGCACGGCGCGCGACACGATGTTTTCGGACGCGATCAGCTCGACCTGCGACTGCTGGCGCTCGAGTTCCTTCAGGATGGCGCTGCGGACCGGCGCGTCGCGCTCGGCGAGGGGCTGCGAGAAGAAAGACTGGGTGTTCGACATAGAGCATCCGTGACGAAGAATTGTGGGGCTGCGATCAACGCGTAAGGCCCGCCGCGCCTGGGTTTCCAGCATGTCCATGGCAGGGCTGCCGACGGCTCTATTCTTGTCGTTCGGATTTTCGGTCGATTGATGAATTTAGACGCGTTCTTTGCCTTTTCCGCCATTCGCGTCCGTTTTATACAAGTGACCGATCGTGCTTTTTCGGATCGCCAAGCATCGTCGCCGCAGCGCGCCACCGCCGCTCAGGCACTGCCACGGTGCCGCCGGCGCCCGCGGCAGGTGCAGCCGATCACGGATACGGTGCACTGCAGCATGGGCGCTCGGCCCAGACAACGTATGGAGCTAGGGGTTTAGCCGTATGGCACGCTTGTTGCGCTCGCTCACACAATACCGCAGCCCGGATCGTGCCTCGGGCTGAAAGCTATTAGTAGAGATTCTAGGAACGCTCCCCATGTCGCCCGACCGTACAGCGTCGCTGTCCCACTTCGCGTTCATGCTGTTGCCCAACTTCACGATGATTGCGTTCACGAATGCGATCGAAGTGCTTCGGATGGCGAATTACCTGAGCGGCCAGCCGCTCTACCGCTGGTCGGTGATCAGCCCGGACGGCGGCCCGGTGACGGCGAGCAACGGCCTGACGGTCGACACCGGCCCCGCCGAATGCGCGGGGCAGCCGGACATCGTGTTCGTCTGCGGCGGCGTCGACGTGCAGCGCGCGACCAGCGCCGAACACCTGTCAACGCTGCGCCGCTTCGCGCGCGCGGGCATTCCGCTCGGCAGCCTGTGCACGGGCACCTATGCGCTCGCGAAGTCGGGCCTGCTCGCGGGCTACGCCTGTGCGATCCATTGGGAGAACATGTCCGCGCTGAAGGAGGAGTTTCCGGATACGCGCTTCCTGAAGGAACTGTTCGTGATCGATCGCGACCGCATCACCTGCACGGGCGGCGTCGCGCCGCTCGACATGATGCTGAACCTGATCGCCGCGCGCGTCGGCACCGCGCGCGTCACGCAGATCGCCGAGCAGTTCATCGTCGAGCACGTGCGCGACACGAGCGCGCAGCAGCGGATGCCGCTCGTCGCGCGGCTCGGCTCCGCGAACAAGTCGTTATTCGAAGTAATCTCGCTGATGGAGAACAACATCGAGGAGCCGCTGTCGCGCGAGGAGCTCGCGCGGCTGGCGAACATGTCGCAGCGGCAGTTGCAGCGCCTCTTCCGCGAGCACCTCGGCATGACGCCGACGCACTACTACCTGACGCTGCGGCTGCGCCGCGCGCGCGAGCTGCTGCTGCAGACCGACATGTCGATCATGCACATCACGATGGCGTGCGGGTTCCAGTCAGCGTGCCACTTCAGCAAGAGCTACCGCGACGCGTTCGGTGTCGCGCCGACGCGGGAACGGCGCAAGCAGGTGGCGCCGCTCGCGCAATCGCCCGGTCCGGGCGGTGCGGCGTATCCGACGCATGCGATCCACGCGTGACTATACCGGGCGGTTCGCGCGTTGCAGCAGCCACGACGCGATGTTTTCGACGACGGGCGTCCAATCTCCCTCGTGAGTCTGCCGTAGCACGAATGCGTCCCTGACCCACGGGCTGGCGGTTCCCCGGCTGCCCCAGCGCCAGTCGCCGGAGGTATGAACGGGTACGCAAGTCGGCGTGCCCATCATCGCGGCAAGATTGGCCACCGCCGAGTCCACGGCGACCGCCGCATCGAGCTGGGCAATACAGGCGGCCGTGTCGTCGAAATGCCAGATGCCGGGCAGATAGCGGCTGACGTTGCTGGCCGGCGTACCGGCGACTGCTTCGACCACCGGATGATGCAAGTTGACGAAATGCACGCGATCGGCCACGGCAGGATTCGCCGCGAGCCGGTTGACAGCACCGAGCGGCAAGCTGCGGCGCGCGGCCCAATGCCGCTGGGTGCCGCTCAGCTCCGGTCGGTGGCGCTGATCGCAGTCCCAGAACAGACCAACCAGCATCTTCCCCGGATGCTGCGCGCGTAGCTGCCGCCCCCACGCTTCGGCAATCTGCTGTTTCTCGGGCGGTGCGTGGATATAGGGCTGGAAGCAGTACCCGGACGGCGCCGTCTTCGGCCCGGCCTTCATCAGCGGCAGGTGCAGCAGCGTGGCGTACAACTGCGGCGCGAACGCGTCGACACGCGCCTGCGCGTCCTCGGGCAACACTTCATGAAAACTCAATGGACGCGGCGCGCTTACGACCTCGCAATCGGGCAGCGCCGCCTGCATGAGCGCATGGACCTGCGGGTCGCAGGTGATCATCACGCGCGCGCCCGCTTCAAGCCAGTCGGTCACGCATGCGGCCAGGAGGAAGTTGTCGCCGAAACCCAGTTGATGCGTGATCAGCACGCGCCGGCCGCGAAGATCGGTTTCACCGTTCCACATCGGAATTCCGGCGGGACGATAGTTGCCGCCCGAGGCCGGATCCTCATTACGCATCAGCCAATGGGCAAAGCCCCGCGGGTCTCCCGCCTTGAGCATCGCTTCGCCCATCAGGTGTTCGGCCTCTACCGCAAACGGGGCGTTGTCGGCAGCCGCCAGCTGCCTGGCCTGGTCCAGCAGCGCGACTGCTTGCACGAGGTCACCGGCCATCATCAGGCTGTAGCCAAGGCGCAGCGGGTCAAGCCCGGGCACACCCGAACTCAGCGGGTCGCGCGTCCATGTCTCGGCAGCCTCGGCATGCCCTCCCAGCAGATTCAGTACAAACGCGCGTAATCCGATGAACGCCGCGCTATGCGGATCGAGCGCCAGCGCACGGTCCGCCCACGGGAGCAGTTCGTTCTCGCGTCCGAGCGCAATCAACGTCTCGCAGATTTCGCGCACGATTGCGATGTCGTGTGGATTGTTCGCGTGCCGTGCTTCCAATGCACGTAGTTGATGGTTCAATTCGACGGTCATCGCTGGATCTCGGCTTCAGAAGACGGGGGCAATCGCGCGCTGCTCCGATCATGCATCGTGCCGTGCTCCCACACTGGGTTGAAGCAGCCCGACTGCATCCGGCGTCGAACCGGATCTCAATTCAGATACGTGATCCCATCGCGATGGCTCACGTGCTGCAGCACGGGATCATCGGCGTGGATTGCGACGAGGTTGATACCGGCCGGGAAATAACGGTATCCCAGCTCGTCGAACATGTCTTTGATGACCGTCTGATCGGATTTGAGGATCTCGACGGAAAGCACCGGCTTGAGCGTCTGCAACGTTTTTTTGGCGCCACGCAGCACATCGACTTCCATCCCTTCGACATCCAGCTTGATGAAGTCGACACGCTCCAGGCTCAGTGAATCGATGCTGACCATCGGCACGGTCGTGCCGCTGGACGGATCATACGAAATGCTTTGTCCGATGTGTTCGGTGTTGGCTTGATGGCGCAGCTCGAGACTGCCGAAACTGGCGTGCGCGAAATAATCGGGTTGCGGCACGATCAATTCGCCTTCGTGATCGCCGAGCGCAGCAAGCTTCGCCCGCGCATTCAGGCAATTGTTGACGGCGATGTTGCCCGCCAGCGCATAGTAGACGACCTCCTGCGCCTCGAAGCTCAACACGCGCCCCCAGCCGTACATATGTCGCGCCCATTCGATCGTGTGCACGCCAATGTTGGCACCGCCATCGATCGCCAGCACGCCGTCACCGAAATATTGTCGACGCCGATCGAGCAGGGCGAGCAGGAAGGCGACCTCGTCTGCGTCAAAACTCGACTGCACCAGGATCTGGTGTCCGACACCGTACACGTGCCCGGAACTGTTGACGTTGTAATCGTTGCGATTGACGATCATCGTGCCGTGATTCGAGGCAGCGAGTACGAATGCAATGGGGCGATGGGGAAATGACATGGGAGAGCGAGCCTTTTCAGAATATCTATGTCTGTGTGGCGCATATCGCCGCAACACCGATTGCTGCTTTGGCGAGCGCGGGTACCGGGCGGCCCGAACCTCGAGCACGCGAAGGTCATGCGTATCGCCCCGAAGTTCAGTGTACCCATCATTGGCGGCTTGCACCATCCGCCACCACACGAGGTTATCGGACACGTACAAGGCCATCATGATCTCACCGCAGATTACGCTCGGACTGCCAATCGTCTCCGACGCGTTCGAACACCTGAGCATCGGGCGCCTGAGAGTCCGCGCTTGCGAGCTTCGCTGCCAGGCCTTCCGGCGGAAACGTAGCGACGGAAAATTGTCCGTTGCCGCCTGCCAGCCCGCTCGAACTCGCTCCAGAATCCGCGGTCGGCGCGGCGACCTGGCTCGCTCGCCCTGGTGCGCAAGGGACCGACCGGCAGGTCGTCCCGTAACGTCAAGACGATGGCGTCCTGCTTGCGCTCGCCAAGTCCTGCGTCAAGACACCCGGCGGCTGAGTTGTTCGGGGCGATATGAACCGTGGCCATCGTTACCTTCCCTGAGTTCAAGGCCGGCCGGATTCGCGCGGCACGCCGCGACCGGGCCCGACGCTGTCGTGCGTATTCCGAAATTTCGGCACGGGTGGTGCACGACGCTTCGGCATCAGCGTTCCAGCGAGATTTCGACGCGCCGGTTGCTCGCGCGTCCTTCCGCCGTGGCGTTGGACGCGATCGGATCGACGCTGCCGCGCCCCGTCACAGCAACAGTGCGTGCGTTCAGGCCGTGCGCCTTCAGGTAGCCGGCGACGGCTTGCGCGCGGCGCTGCGATAGCGTGAGATTGGACGCGTCGTTACCGACCGAATCCGTGTAGCCCGTGACCGACACGCGCGTGAAGGCCGCGTCGCCTTGCCTCGCCAGCAGCGCGTCGAGCGATGCGAGGGCGGTGGGCGTGAGCGTCGCCAGCCCGGTGGCGAACAGCGCATCGCCCGCGAGATTCACGTGCTCGACGGCGGCGGGAGCCGCGGCCACGGGCGACGAGGCCGGCACCGGCGCGGCGGCTTCCGGCGCGCCGCACTGGAACACGAGCGTGGCCGGGTCGGTGCCGTCGCGCAGCGCTTTCTCGGCGTCGACCGCACGCACCGGCTGGTCGCCGCAGATGCGCCGGGCCGCCTTCATGCAGGTGTTCGGGCCCGAGAGGATGCCGTGGCAGTCGACCCGGTACGTGCGCACGCCGTCGCGCGGCTGCAGTTCGGACGCGCTGAAGGTGGGGCCTGACGTGGTGGAGCATGCGGCGAGGGAGAACGCGAAGAGCGCCAGCGCGAGAGTGAGTTTGTTCACGATGATGTCCTGAATGCGATCGTTGATGAAGCACGCCGCCCGGTAGCCGTTCGAGCGGCGGGCCGGGCAGCGACGACTGCGCCCGGCCCGCACGGCGACGGTTACTTCCACTGATACAGCATGCCTGCACCGATGACGCGCTGGCTGCCGCTGAAGCCGCCGTTGATCGACGCCTTCAGGTTTTCGGAGATCCGCGCCTGCATGTTGATCGCCATCGCCTTCTGGCCGAGGAAGCTCGATGTACCGATCCCCATCCCGAAGTTCGCGTCGCGATCGAGCTGCGGGATCGACGCCATCGCGCCGACGGCCGCGATACCCTGCTTCGCCATCTGGTCGGTCTGCTGCAGCTGCGAACCGAGGCTGTTGATCTGCGCCTGCTGGCCCGACAGCGCCGTTGACAGTGTCGACTGCACCGCGTTCAGCTGGTTCACGTTGACCGCGTCGGTGCCCTGCGTGCCCGCCGCGACGTTGGTGATCTGCCGCTGCTGCGTGTCGCTGCCGACCGACACCACGTTCGAGCGGCCTCCGTCCGTCGAGTTCGCACCGATCGCGACCGAGTTCGCCCCGGCCGTGACCTTGGGCGCGTCGTTGCCGGTGCCGTTCAGGTCGGCTGCAACGCCTTGGGCACCTTGCAGGCGCGTCGTGTTGTTGTTGAGCGTCGTCGAGAGCGCCGACAACTGGTTGTTGATGTTCGTCACACCGGTCGACAGCGACGCAATCGAGGCGTTCGTCGAGCTGAGGCCCGTCGACAGCGACGTGAAGCCTTGGGAAGTCGATGTCGACAGCGAGGTGATGCTGTTCGAGGTCGACGTCGACAGGCTGTTGACGGCCATGTTGGTCGCGTTCAGCTGGCTGCCGTTGACCGCGTCCGTGCTGCCGGCCGACACGCGGCCCGCCGCAACGTTCGTGATCTGGCGTTCCGCGCCAGGCGCACCCACGCTCACCACGCTCGTCGGCGTGCTGCCCGCCAGCGCGTAGTTGACGCCGCCGACCGTCACGCTCGACGTCGGGTTCGCAGCGGACGTCACGGAGCCCGAGCCGAGTGCGACGTCGTTGGCGTTGATCGCGACCGCGTTCGAGCCGAACGCGAGCGAGCCGGCGCCCGCCGCCGTCGAAGTGTTGCCCAGTGCGACCGAACCCGTGCCGGTTGCGACGTTGGCGTTACCTGCCGCCAGTGCGCCCTGACCCGTCGCCGTGTTGTTGGCCCCCGCCGCGACTGCGCCGGTGCCGGTCGCGACGTTCGGGTCGCCGATCGCGACCGCGCCGTCACCGCTGGCCGTGTTCGCGACACCGATCGATACGGCCTTGCCACCCGTCGCCATCGCGTTCTGACCGATCGCGACCGCGCCGCCCGAGCTCGCATTCGCGCCGTCGCCGACCGCGACGCTGGACGCGCCCGCGGCCGTCGCATTCGTCCCCATCGCCAGCGCGTTGATGCCCGTTGCGCCGTCGTTGTTGTAGTTCCCCTGCTGCGTGCCGTTGTCGTTGACGCTGTAGTAGTGCGTCTTGGCGGCCTGGAGCGCGGTAGAGGTCGACGTCGACAACGACGTGATCGAGCTGTTGGTCGTGCTCAGCCCCGTCGACAGCGAGCCGATGCTGGTCGCAGTCGAGGTCGACAGCGACGTCAACGCGCTATTGGTCGTGCTCAGGCCGGTCGACAGCGAGCCGATGCTGGTCGACGTCGACGTGGACAGCGTGTTGATCGCCGTATTGGTTGCGAAGAGCTGCGAACCGTTGACCGCGTCCGTGCTGCTGGCGGTAACCTGCCCAGCCGCCACGTTGGTGATCTGACGTTCCGAACCTTGCGCACCGACGCTCACGACGCTACTCGGATTGGCGCCGGCGAACGTGTAGTTCGTGCCGCCAATGTTGGCGCCGGACGTCGCGTTGGCCGCGGCGGTGACCGAGCCGGAGCCGAGTGCGACATCGCCGGCGTTGTTCGCAACGGCGTTCGGGCCGATCGCCACCGAGTCGGCGCCGAGGGCCTTGCTGTCCGCGTCAGTCGAGTTCGCGTGGAAGTACTTGATGCCCTGGCTGTTGATGCTGTCGATCGCCGTGCCGACGCTGTTCGCAGTGCTCGTCGTGCCGTTCGCGTTGTACGTCGTGTACGACGGGGCGGAGACCGCACCGGTCGCCGGGTTGTAGGTCGAACCGCCGCCCAGTGCCGCGGCGGTGCTGCTGCCGAGGTTGCCGCTCGCGGCAGTGGCGGAACTCACGCTGGTCGACAGCGAGTTGAGCGACGTATTGGTTGCGAAGAGCTGCGAACCATTGATCGCGTCCGTGCTGCTGGCGCTGACCTGCCCGGCGGCGACGTTCGTGATCTGACGTTCCGAACCTTGCGCACCGACGCTCACCACGCTGGCCGGAGTGGCGCCGGCGAACGTGTAGTTCGTGCCACCAATGTTGGCGCTGGACGTCGCGTTGGCCGCGGCGGTGACCGAGCCGGAGCCGAGTGCGACGTCGCCGGCGTTGTTGGCAACGGCATTCGGGCCTATCGCCACCGCGTCGGTGCCGAGGGCCTTGCTGTCCTGCGCGGTCGAGTTCGCGTGGAAGTACTTGATGCCCTGGCTGTTGATGTTGTCGATCGCCGAGCCGACGCTGTTCGCAGTGCTCGTCGTGCCGTTCGCGTTGTACGTCGTGTACGACGGCGCGCTGACCGTGCCGGTCGCCGGGTCGTAGGATGCGCCACCGCCCAGTGCCGCGGCGGCGCTGCTGCCGAGGTTGTTGGTCGTGGCAGTGACGGTGCTCAGGCCCGTCGACAACGAGCTGATGCCGGCTGCCGTGGACGTCGACAGTGACGCCACTGTGCTGTCGGTCGTGCTCAGGCCCGTCGACAGCGAGTTAAGGCCGGCCAACGTCGAGGTGGACAGTGAAGCCACCGTGCTGTTGGTCGTGCTCAAGCCCGTCGACAGCGAGCCAATACCCGTCGAGGTCGAGGTGGACAGCGACGCGATCGAGCTGTTCGCCGACGAAATACCGGTCGATGTGGACGTCGACAACGACGCCACCGTGCTGTCGGTCGTGCTCAGGCCCGTCGACAACGAGCTGATGCCCGTCGACGTCGAGGTGGACAGCGACGCGATCGAACTATTTGCCGACGAAATACCGGTCGACGTGGACGTCGACAGCGACGCCACCGTGCTGTCGGTCGTGCTCAGCCCCGTCGACAACGAGCTGATGCCGGTCGAGGTCGACGTGGACAGCGAAGCGATCGAGCTGTTGGCCGACGAAATGCCCGTTGACGTGGACGTCGACAGCGAAGCCACCGTGCTGTCGGTCGTGCTCAGCCCCGTCGACAGCGAGCTGATGCCCGTCGACGTCGAGGTGGACAGCGAAGCGATCGAGCTGTTCGCCGACGAAATGCCCGTCGACGCGGACGTCGACAGCGACGCCACCGTGCTGTCGGTCGTGCTCAGGCCGGTCGACAACGAGCTGATGCCGGTCGACGTCGACGTGGAAAGCGAGGCGATCGAGCTGTTCGCCGACGAAATACCCGTCGACGTGGACGTCGACAGCGACGTCACCGTGCTATTGGTGGTGCTCAGCCCCGTCGACAACGAGCCAATGCCCGTCGACGTCGACGTGGACAGCGTGTTGATCGCCGTATTGGTCGCGAAGAGCTGCGAGCCGTTGATCGCGTCCGTGCTGCTGGCGCTGACCTGCCCGGCGGCGACGTTCGTGATCTGACGTTCCGAACCTTGCGCACCGACGCTCACCACGCTACTCGGATTGGCGCCGGCGAACGTGTAGTTCGTGCCGCCAACATTGGCGCCGGACGTCGGGTTGGCCGCGGCCGTGACCGAGCCGGAACCGAGCGCAACATCGCTGGCGTTGTTGGCAACGGCGTTCGGGCCGATCGCGACGGAGTTGGTGCCGAGCGCCTTGCTGTCCGCGGCGGTCGAGTTCGCGTGGAAGTACTTGATGCCCTGGCTGTTGATGTTGTCGATCGCCGAGCCGACGTTGTTGGCGGTGGTCGTCGTGCCGTTCGCGTTGTACGTCGTGTACGACGGCGCGCTGACCGTGCCGGTCGCCGGGTCGTAGGATGCGCCGCCGCCCAGTGCCGCGGCGGTGCTGCTACCGAGGTTGTTGTTCGCGGAAGTGGTGGAACTCACGCTGGTCGACAGCGAGTTGAGCGCCGTATTGGTCGCGAAGAGCTGCGAACCGTTGACCGCGTCCGTGCTGCTGGCGCTGACCTGCCCGGCGGCGACGTTCGTGATCTGACGTTCCGAACCTTGCGCACCGACGCTCACCACGCTACTCGGATTGGCGCCGGCGAACGTGTAGTTCGTGCCGCCAACATTGGCGCCGGACGTCGGGTTGGCCGCGGCCGTGACCGAGCCGGAACCGAGCGCAACATCGCTGGCGTTGTTGGCAACGGCGTTCGGGCCGATCGCGACGGAGTTGGTGCCGAGCGCCTTGCTGTCCGCGGCGGTCGAGTTCGCGTGGAAGTACTTGATGCCCTGGCTGTTGATGTTGTCGATCGCCGAGCCGACGTTGTTGGCGGTGGTCGTCGTGCCGTTCGCGTTGTACGTCGTGTACGACGGCGCGCTGACCGTGCCGGTCGCCGGGTCGTAGGATGCGCCGCCGCCCAGTGCCGCGGCGGTGCTGCTACCGAGGTTGTTGTTCGCGGAAGTGGTGGAACTCACGCTGGTCGACAGCGAGTTGAGCGCCGTATTGGTCGCGAAGAGCTGCGAACCGTTGACCGCGTCCGTGCTGCTGGCGCTGACCTGCCCGGCGGCGACGTTCGTGATCTGACGTTCCGAACCTTGCGCACCGACGCTCACCACGCTACTCGGATTGGCGCCGGCGAACGTGTAGTTCGTGCCGCCA
>NZ_PTXL01000010.1 GCF_004343775.1 Burkholderia sp. SRS-46
CTGGTGGCGCCGGGCCCGGCGATCGAGCCGGCCCGCGGCCAACTGGTGCCGCTCGAGCGGCTCGCGATTCCGCATCCGCTGTCCGGCGCGCAGGGCGTGAACCGCGCGCCGGGCTTCGCCTACATCGCCGCGCCGCACGATCTCGCGGCCGTTCGCGCGTACCTGAATCGCTACGCCAGCCAGGCGGCCACGCAGCGCGCATACCGCCGCGAGCTCGAGCGGTTCCTGTCGAGGGCGATCGTCGAGCGCGGCGCGGCGTTGTCGTCGCTGCTGGTCGAGGACTGCGACGCGCACAAGGCGTTTCTGGCCGCGCCGGCGTCCCGCGCGTCCGGTCGCTGGCGCCCGTTCGCGTCCGGCGGCCGGTCGCTTGACAGCCGACGCTACGCGGTGCGCACGCTTTGCGCGGCATTCGAATGGCTCGTCAGGGTGCGCTACCTGGCCGGCAACCCGTGGGTCGCGGTCACCGATCCGAAACCCGTCAAGCGCGCGCGTGCGCTGCGGATCGAGCTGGCGCTGCCGTACGACTTGTGGGCGCGCACGAGCCTCGCGGCATGGCGTGACGGGTCCGGCCCGGCCGCGCCGCGCTGGCGCGCCGCGCGCGCTGCTGCTGGTGATGGGCGACGCGGGCCTGCGCATCGCCGAGGTGGTCGCCGTCGCGCGGGACGCGCTCGAGCTGCATCCGGCCGACGGCGAGATCTCGCCGAGGTGGGAGCTGCAGGTGATCGGCAAGGGCAACAACGAGCGGTTCGTGCCGGTCAGCGCCGTTTGCATCGACGCGCTGCGCGCGCACTGGCGCGCACTGGCGCGATCGCGCGCTGGAGTTCGATGCACCCGGCGCGTCGGCGCCGCGGGAAGCGTTGATTGCGCCGCTGGTGATTCCACCCACGCCGCGCGCGCGAAATTCGCGGTCGACGCCGGCGACACGGAAGACGCATCGACGCGTCGCGCAGGCGGCTATTCGGTGCGCGGCGCACGCGGCCTTGTGCAATGGGCCGTCGCGCAGCTGCGGGCAACACTCCGACGGACTCAAACTCAACCCCGCAGTCGGTGATCGCATCTCGGTCACGCGTGGCCGGGCAGAGGAGACCAGGACGCTACAGACCGTTCGAGAGGAACAGCTTGAACTGTTTCGGCTTGTCTACTACATCGTTATCGCGCATATATCGCGCGCGATAACGAGGCTTTCCATCCGCCGAACGCACGATTGCTTCTCCTTCTGATACCAGAATGGCCAGTGCATCCTTATACATTGATGCCGTCGCAGGAGAACCGTTGCACGTTTCCGAAAAGACCACGGAGAATGGTTTCGGGTTGGATTGGTCGAAAATTCGTCTTGCGAGCTGAACGACGAGTTCCTTATCCGACTTCGCACGGGCAACATCGTCGAACCTGAAGCCTCCATCGAAATCTTGCAGGAAGCCCATGGTTTGAGGAGCAAGCATGTCGAGCCCGGCACCTCCGTAGTGGACGAAGTGATTGCTGTGCTGCCAATGAACCTGTTTCATGACGTCCTGCGCGCGGTGATGTTGCGACAGATGATCGGCATGCTGTCCGCCATCACGGCAAGACGCGCAATCACACGCTCGAGCTCGAAGAGGTTTTCTGGCCAGGCGTAGGCCTCGCAAGCGTCGATCAACGCAGCGCTGCATAGCCATGACGCTCGAGCGCAGCGACCACAAGCGGCGCAATATCGTGCATGCGCGTGCGCAGCGGCGGAATGCTCACTGACAGGAAATCGAGTTCGGCCAGCAGCGCTCGCGAGAACCGCCCCTCTTCGACTCGCTGCCGCAGATCGGACGTCGTCGACGCGACCACGCGAGCCTCGCTTGCATCCGGCACGGTCAGCCATTGTCCGAGCCGCGAATGCATATGTTGCGGCAATTGGCTTTGAAGGCGGGGAGCAAGTTCGTCGATGCCATTGAAAAACAAGGTGCCGCCGGCGGCCTGCTTGAACCATTGCACGGGCTCGCCTGCCGGATCGGCGCAATTGACCTCGATGAACGGCCCGTCACGCCTCGGGCCGCTGCAATGCAGCGCCACCATCAACGGGATTTTCTCGGTCCCGAACCCCCCCGCCAGCAGCACGGGAAGCGTGCTGCGAGATGCCCTTTCGACGAACACTTCCATCTGTTGCAGCGCTTTCGATATGCCTACAAGCAGCAGCGGGCGCCCCAAACGCTCCTGAGCCCATCGTTGCACTTCGTAGCGCATGTTCAGCAGCGCACAGCATCGAGCGAACCAAGTTCCCAGTTCACGCCAGGCATCTGCCTCCGCTGGCGTACCCGGTCCGGGCAGCCGCAGTTCGCCGATCTGCTCGCCTGCGTAGATTACGGCGAATTGAGCGGAGTCCTCATCGTGCGAGTCATTTCCATTTCGGCCGATACTCCCGTCGCCAACCCAGGCAAGATCGACGGCATCGCCGTTGTAGCTAAGCCTCAAGGAGCCTACATCGCGCAGCCATATCGATGCCGCTCGCAACCCCAGCTTCCCAACCACGGCGAGCATCATCGGCTCGAGTAGTTCGGGCAGCGTCCGATATGGGCGATAGACGCTTCGCAGAATGGCTTCCACGCGACACCTCCCCCGTAGTTAATTGGGCTTTGCAATGCCCCTGTATTGCAATTGCGGATGATCGAAAGTGCGGAAGGCGTGTAAATGACTCTAGCAAAATGATTTGCTGGAGGTTATTGATGGGGCTATGGCGAAACCCAGGCTATAGACGATCTGTGGTCAACTGATCCAATCGCCGAAGCTACGCCGGACGCGATACCTAGGGTCAGCCTATCGATGATCGAGGCGTGCTGACTGGGTGGATGTGCCGGTACGACCGGACACGCGGTCACGCTTTGGTTGGAGAAATTACTTGGAGGCGAAATCGCGCGATGCTGGCCGGCAGAAATTTGCCCACGCACCGGCATGCGATGCAGTGGTGCGACCTTCCAACATCGGCATGCGCATCCACATTTCAAATGCGCTACGCAAAGGCACGATTGTCTTACAAGGATTACCAATCAATAAATGAGCTTTGACGCTTAATCTTCTTCTGGCACCGTCACCCATCCCGAACTAACATAGCTAGTCTGGTAGCAGTCAGAGCAGGTTTCGCCGCGCCAAATAACCGACTGGAATGACTGTCCGCGTCGGTGTTCCTCGGTGCGTGAGCGATCATTCCGCTCTCCTGGCAATGATGATCCCGACGACCTGCGAGACAGCCATAGTGAGTTCCCGTGGATTTTCCACGCTTATTGCCTATTGCGCAGGCGTTGACGGCCGGGAACATCGCGAAGGTGGCGCTGGGCACGACGTAGGATGACGTACGGTGACTGCCGCGAAAGCCGACGGCTGTGACCAGACGGTTTGGAGCTGGCATTCGGCCGAAGATGACGTTTCGGGCGATGCCGTGTTCAACTCGCATTTTTCGCCGGACGGCGTCGTGATACGAGCATCGCGATCGGAAGGGCCTAGCCGGGAAAAACCATAAAGGGCGCGTCCGGCACAAGTGAGACCGAAATACAGCCCCAACACAGGTGTCGGAGACGACCAATGAAAGACGGCGACCAGAATTCGATGACCGAACGCCCACGCCTGGCCGGCATGTCGGTCCGGACGTTTGTCGAGATACCCGGGGGCAGGCGGACCGATTTTCCGGACGGCAGTCACCTTGTCGAAGGCCCGGAGGGCGAAAAATATCTTGTCTCGGAGGCGGGCGACATCACGGGGGCCATTCCGGAGATCCGGCGCGTGCAGATTGACGACCTTTCGCTGGTCCTGCGACACGAGATCGTGCACGTGCATGAGACGACGTCACATACGCTGCACTTGTCCGGGGGCGGCGTCTTCTCCTACCCGCATCACTGATCCGCTTTAGGAATCCTGGACCGATCAGAGAGTGAGTTTTGCGGCAAACTTCACCCTGAACCAGGAGGTGGTTGTCATGAAACGGAAACGCTTTTCGATCGAACAGATTGTGGCGGTGCTGAAGCAAGCCGAGCTGGGCATGCCGGTGGCCGATGTGATCCGGCAGGTCGGTATTTCGGAACAGACGTTCTATCGGTGGAAGAAGCAATACGCCGGCATGCAGTCGGATCAGGTACGCGAACTTAAGCAACTGCAGGAAGAGAACGCGCGGCTGAAGAAGCTGGTTGCCGAACTGAGCCTGGACAAGGCCATCCTGCAGGACGTTGCATTAAAAAATGTATGGTCCGCCCCGCGCTGAGGAGAGACGTGGTGGATTACGTGATGAGCCACTACGGATTGACGATGAGGCGGGCCTGTCGGCTCGTGAAGCAACCGCGCAGCGTTCAGTACTACAGAAGCGTCAAGGATCCGCGTCCGGAGCTGCGCTCACGTATGCGCGAGATCGCCTATACGCGTGTGCGTTACGGGTATCGACGTGTCCATGTACTGCTGCGCCGGGAAGGCTGGCAGTTGGGCCGGAACCAGGCGTACCGGTTGTATTGCGAAGAGCAGTTGCAGCTGCGCTCGAAGTTGCCGAAGCGACGAAAGATGGTGGTGACGCGGGTGGCGAAGATCTTGCCGGCAAAACCAAACGACGCTTGGAGTATGGATTTTTCTATGGTCCACCCGCAAACCGCAAGCGCAGACTGGTGGCGATAGACGACTCGCGTTTATCTATCCGGCCTATAGCGATCCGATCGAATCCGGATCTGGCCTGCATGATGAGGTCGCACGCTTCCGTCCCAATTAGTGGCGCGGCATGATGTCTGCCGGAAGTCCAGACGGGTTTGGGGAAGCGACGGATGGTCGTTTGCGCCATGCTGATTGGCTGCGCGGGCTGCGGTAAAACATTGCGTCAAGGGTAACGATCGGTCTGGTATGCCTCAGGTGTGATGGTGCAGGTTAAACTCCGCGCCGCTTCGCATGACAGCCCATGCAATGCGGACTAGTTTGTTTGCCAGAGCGCAGACCGCAATGTGCGCATGCCGGCGTTCGGCAAGTTGGATTAGCCAGTGCTGGATCGGATCGTCGGGATGCTTGTCTTTCCATACCCATAGCGCGCGGGCGCCCTGCACGAACAAGCGGCGTAGATAACTGTTTCCCCTCTTCGTAATACCGAGCAAACGTGGCTTGCCGCCGGTCGTATGCTGTTGTGGCACCAGCCCTACCCAGGCGGCGAGATCGCGTGCCCGCCGGAACGTTGATGCATTGCCGACTGCGGAGACGATGGCGGTCGACAGCAAGACACCGACACCTGGAATCGTTTGAAGGCGTCGGCAAAGGTCACTCTCCCGTGCGAGACATTTGAGCCGGTCGTTCATCTGTTCAATGGTTGATTCCGTGCGGTTCCACATGTCGAGTAGCATGCGTCCAAGATCGCGCATCATGGGAGTTAAGCCGGAGTCTTCCTTCTCGAGCAGAGCGGGCAATACGGTGCGAAGCGCATAGAACCCCTGTGCGATCTCGATACCGCGATCCAGTAACAGTCCGCGAATCTGATTGGTCAATGCCAGGGGCGTTGCTGGAGCATGCGTTCGCGGGCGCGATGCAGCGCCTGGACATCCATCTGTTCCTCTGACTTGAGCGGCACAAACCGCATCGTCGGAAGTCGGACAGCTTCGGCAATAGCCTGAGCGTCGTTAAAGTCGTTCTTCTGCGATTTGACGAACGGCTTGACGTACTGTGCTGGCAGTAGTTTGACGTCGTGGCCGAAGCCCTGAAATTTGCGGGCCAGAAACTGCGAACCACAGCATGTTTCGATGCCGACAAGGCATGGCGGATGTTGTGCCATAAGCTGCAGGAGTTGATTACGCCCCAACTTCTCGCGCAACACGACTTTGCCAGCAGCGTCGCAGCCGACGACGTGGAACCAGCGCTTGCCGAGATCGATTCCTAACGTGACCGAGTTCGTGGCAGCCTCCATGGGTGGTAGCGCCACTACG
Source organism: Burkholderia sp. SRS-46 (assembly GCF_004343775.1). GTDB lineage: Bacteria > Pseudomonadota > Gammaproteobacteria > Burkholderiales > Burkholderiaceae > Burkholderia. The sequence goes on from NZ_PTXL01000010.1 coordinate 5,901, forward strand.
ATAGAAGAAGCGGGTGGACCATACCATTAGTGGCCGACCAGCTTGCTGATGGCTCGAAATTTCGCACCTTGACGATCGTGGATGTCTTCACGAAGGAAGCGTTGGCCATCGAAGTCGGGCAACGCTTGAAAGGCGAACACGTGGTGTCTGCACTGAATCGAATCGCAGCTCGGCGCGGCGCTCCGCGGCATCTGTTTGTCGACACCGGCAGCGAATTTTCCGGGCGCCTGCTCGACATGTGGGCGTACCACTACCGCGCAAAAATCGACTTCAGCAGGCCCGGTAAGCCGACGGACAATTGCCACATCGAGACGTTTAACGGATCATTCCGCGACGAGTGCTTGAACCTACATGGGTTCGAAACACTGGGCGAAGCCAAAGCGATCGTCGAGGCATAGCGCCGGGATTACAACGAGAGCCGTCCTCACTCGGCTCTCAAAGAGTTGGCACCAGCCGAATTCGCCCGCCAGTTGGCGCCTTCATCGGGTCCTACCGAACCCGAAACGCCGGAATACTCGCTCTAGATTTGGCCCGGAAACCCCAAGCGGATCGGCTGCAGAGGCTCGTAGCGTCCCCTGAGGTGTCTTAAGGGTATGCGCCCTTCGTCACGAATTCCGCGACCAGCGGCCCGTATCATCTATTCCCGGGAACCGTTCGAAGGTATGCGCCGCGCGTAGTCTGCGCCCACTGCAGGGCTTTGTTGGTGTAGGTTTCGAGAGCGGCTGTCTGCCAATTCGCGAAAACGACTCGTCGAGTTAACACGCCGGCAGCATGCCACTCGAGAATGTCGTGTGCTGACTGTGCAACATGCGCTACTTCGAATTTTTGCGCCCCTCAAAAAGAGTCTATTGAATTTACGGATCTATTTTTAACCAAATATACTTCATATAATTCCACCGTTTTATCGCGGTTTATTATAAAGTATTTTAAATACCACTCCACCCCTCAAATACTCCCATCTCGCCAATGACGCAAATTCCAGTTATTATTAAGAGAAATGCAGTCGCAGCGATAGGAAGACCATCCAGCAAATCTTTAAGATCCTCTTTCATTCGCTCCTTCTAATTAAGGAAGGAGGGCGCCCTGCAGGATGCCCGTTTACATCAAAACCCTTGCCGCATACGGTCCGCATAATCTTGCGCGAATTCAGTTGGCGATGTTTGCGTGTTAGCGGCTTGAATAAATTCATCGACAAACCACGGTAAATTCAGTTTCGTTTCGCTTTCAGACAGGCCAACCTGAACGTGCGGCGGATGAGAATCGGCTTTGATGGCATCGATGTCCTGCGCACTCGAAAATTGAGAAGCAACAAAAATCGAAAATCCAGCAACTGCGACGCGTAGATATTTCACAGCTACCTCCATTGAGTAAATTCCGTGGCTTTTCAAAAAGGCATTAAACAATACCATTATATTGTAATCAATGCGCGAGAGGTGTGCGGAATTGTATGAAATGTGTGATTTGAGAGGGTGGTGGAGCAGCCCCCTGAAATACCTACAAGGACCTTCGGGTCCTTGCAATGTCGTTCTGACATCTCTGCATTGCGGCACGATGTCGTGCTGTCCCACCGGCTCCCGACAGTGATCTGAAACGGGAGACAGTTATGCGAATCGTAGGGTTGGATGTTTCGCGCTCCGTGGCCGAGATCGCGTACCTGGAGCATGGCACGCTGCATGCCGGCGGCCGAACCGGGTTGCGACGCGACGAACTGGAGCGCTTTGCTGAGCGTGAAGAGATAGGATTACTCTCAGCCGAAGGCGTCGGCGTGCGTGAGATCGCTCGCCGTATTGGCCGCAGCGCGTCAACGGTCTCACGAGAACTCAAGCGTAATGCTGCAACTCGTAGTGGCCGCCTCGACTATCGGGCATCAGTCGCACAGTGGAAGGCGGAACTGTTTGCCCGGCGACCGAAACCGGCAAATCTTGCGACAAACCCGAGGCTTGTCAGCGTCGGATAGATACTCCCCACTTGGCCGCACCTCCTTCTGGGGAAATTACGTCCGACGTTGACAGCCGGACATAGATTCGATCAGCACTTCAACAGTCGTGCATGTCGGGCCATGACGACCGCATCGCATGAGCCCGATGCGATGACACGGTGGATCCTGGCTTGAGCGGTATCCACCGCGCAGGGCGATTCATTGTGCAATTGGTCCGACACAAAGACGGGCGGTCACGATTCTGGACGCTTGATTCCCGCCAAATCGAGAATCCGGGCACCGGTACGACGCACGAATGCCTTGTCGCGTTCTGCCTGATCGCCGTCATGGAGTACGTGGTGCTCGAGGAGGATGCCGCGGCGCCCCATGATGTCGTGCATGCGCGACTTGCGCTCGAGATAATCAGTGTCATCCGCGCCCATGGTTTCAACGACGACGCGGTGCGCTCGTGCCGCAGACGAAAACGACAGCTCGAAGTCTGGCCGGCACCAGAGAAGCTCTCCGTCGTGAGAATCAACCTGGCGGTCGAACAAGGGTTTGGTCAAGGTGACGTCGACGCCGCGCCGGCGCACCCAGTCGATGACCTGAATCAGGCAGTTCAGCGTCGCGCGCTCAAACCGGCTGTCAAGCGGGACGGGCTGACGGCGAGAGTACGCGTGCTGTGCGAAGGCTTCCCGAAACCGTGCCTGGCCGTTTCGGTCGCGATCGACGACGGCGAGCACCCAATAGGGCGGTTGGACCATGTTCTGATCGCGCCCGCCAATGTGAATTCCCTTTTCGGGACGCACGACGCATTCGCCCCGGCTCGTGACCTTGATTGCCGCACCGTCCCGAATCTCATCTGCAACGAACAGCAGCATCGCGCTGCGCGCCTTGCCTTCCGGCCACGGCAGCGCATCGATGGCATCCATCTTGTCGGCGATACTCAACCACGGCTTCGTGTAAAGGATTTGCCCCAAACTGAGCGTTTCGCTCATCGCCTCGTCGAGTGCATAGTCGTTGAGTCGGTCCCACGAGCTACGCGTATTCTCGGAAGCGTCGGACAACACCGCAAAGCCGGCGTCATCGAGCAAGGTATGCATGATGCGCCCAAGCTTCGGAAGGCGTCGACCGGGAGCTCGAGGGCGGCTGGCTTTACCCCCGCCCCCTTTCGGCCGCGAAGTCCCTTCGTGCAGGTCGTCGAGGAAGTCGAGCGCGTCGTCGACGGGCTTAAGCGGGTGATGCTTGCCCGGAGGCGCGTCATCGTCCGGCTCGTCGTCGGGCTCAGGACTGGATCGAAACGCCGCCAATGCACAAAGATGCTTGCCTTGACGGTTCATGCGCACGAAGTGCCGCGGCCCCTCTTCGCGGACGCGCGCCGTGAGCCTCGGCTGTGTGGTGCCGTCGACCTGACAATCGCATTCGAGCCATTGCTGAACGCGCCGGCCGTCATGCATCTCGGCAAGGATCGCTCCAACCAGCTCGGAATCGCCGGCTTGCGCGCGCTGTCCTTTGCCGCAAAACCGTCGCACCGCTGCAGCCTCTTGCGCACTGAGTTCACGTTTGACTATTTCGGGGTGTTTATGATCGACGAGTCGCATGAATTAGAATCTTGGCAAGTGCGGGTTTCCGTCCCGTTAGTCCTTGGTGAACATCGCCCATAGATTGAGGGCTAAGCCTGGCACCAACAGCGCCAAATAGGGTTTGTCCCACGCCCCCGTGGTGGGGCTGTATGCCAACGCTAGGCCGGCGAAGCCGCACGCAGCTCCCGCAACCACCAGAATTCTTTTCACGGTTTTGCTCCCTTTCGTGTTTTCCTACGCATAAACCCGTCTACCGGGTGTTTCCAGCAACAACCGGATATCTTTGACGATGAGACGAGCACCATAGGTCTCATGAACGAATCCAGCGGGGCCGATTGTTAGACGGTGTACTTTTCCACCTTCGCGCAAATCCAGAACTTCGACTTCAACATCCCGCAGCTCGTTGATGGCGGTGCAAGTCTCTTCCAATCCGAGAGGCTCGCATTTCACGCCAAGACAGGTCAGTCGAAACATGGCTTTCCTTGTGTCCGCGGCGATCACCCATCTCCGAAGTAGTTCGCCGTTGAATTAGCCGACCATTCCCAATAGCGGGTATCCACCCTGTATCTGAGGTATGCGTCATGAGCCAGTACGACTTACACGAAGGATGGAGTAGGAGGATCGCCATAGGCACCGCCCAGCAATGAGCATCAGGCTCCCGAACGAGGTGGCCGACGGCGTGAGGCAACAGGTCGTCAGCGGCGCCTATGCGCCCAAGTCGGAAGTGATCCGCGACGCGCCTGCGCCTCCCGCACGTTTCCCGACCGTCCCCAAGGCACGCGTCAGCCTGGCACCACGCGCGACAGCCATTCGCCCACGCCCGCCGCCACGTGCTCGCGCTCCGGACTGTCGTGCCACACCCGGATCACCTGGCCGACCCGGCCGCCGTCGTCCGGGTCGAGATCGACGCACAGATGATCGCCGCTGCCGTTGTGCGTGAGCGGTATCCATTTCAGGTTGTACCAGTCGCCGCGAATGCCCGGCTCCGGCTCGCCCTCGCAGTCCGCCAAATCGCCGCTCGCGACCAGTTCGCGCCAGATGGACCACTGCGCGAGGATCTGCCGAGCGGACAGCAGCGTCTCGCCGGCAAACGGTTCGGTACGCCCGGCTTCCTGTCCATCGTGCAACCGCAGGCTCTCGCGCCACACCTCCGGCAACGCTACGCCCAGCCCGGCCTCGAGCGCGCGCAGATCATCGTCGCTCGCCGGACCGCGGAACGGCTCCGGCGCATCGGCTGGCAGCGTGCGCCGCCATGCGTCGAGACGCGACCAGGACGCCGCGACCGCGTCGTCAGCCAACGGTGCGGCCGCAGCGCCTGTCGCATCCGCTCGCGTTGCATCAGAGGCTGCCGTGGGCGATGCGCGAACCGCTTGCGTGTCGTCCACCGCGGCGTGCGCGGCCCGCACCGGCCGGCGCGGCTGGTCGAGCCGCATGAACAGTACCGGCGAGCCCGCCGCAAGCGGCGTCGCCCCCGCCGCAACCGCGACGAGCGCATCGGCTCCGGCTAGCGCGCCGAGCGCATCGGCCCGTTCGCCCGCGAGCGGCGTCACGACCGGTTCGCCCGTCGCGCCCGCTGCAATCGTCGCCCAGCGGAGGTCATTCAGCACCGGATCACACGATGTCGGTGCGCCAAGTATGCCCGTCTCCCAGTACGGTCCCGGCATATCCGCGAATTCCAGCAAATCGATCAGCCGACGCAGGATCGTGTGCGCGAGGATCGCGACCTCGCCGGGGTAGCCCGGCAGGTTGACGAGCGTCGCCTGGTCGTAATAGGTGACGAGGCGCGACCCGCGCGATCGGCCCGCCGCATCGGTCAACTCGAACGTCCGGCGCTGCGCCGGCGAACGATCCTCGCTGCGGCCAAAATTGAAGCGCGCGCCGCGCGCCTGCTGCAGCGTCACGCGCGCCTCGCTGAACGGAAACACCGGCAACCGGTTCAGCGCGGCATTCTGGTGCGGCTCATTCGCCAGCACCCCGGTACCGACCAGCAGGTCGTAACGCTGCGCTAGCGCGGCAAGCTGGCGGCGAAACGCCAGCTCGGCATCGCGGGATTCCCGCGGAGGCAAGGTCATGTCGGGCGGCGCGACATATTCGAGCGATGCGTCGCAGCCCCACTGCTTCAGGAGCGCTTGCAGATAGGGGCCGTTCGCGTCGGGACGCTGCCACGGCTGCCGCTCGCTGGCGGACGGCACGAGGTCGTAGCTCGCGACGACCACGCACACGCGCGGCCGTCGGCTTACCTCGACCGTACGCACGCCGGCGGCTATCAGCAGCGCCTGCTGTTCCGCGTCAATGCGCTGTCCCTTGTCGAGCAACAGGGCATCACATGCGTAATCCGCGCCACGCGCGATCACACCTTCTCCTTCGACCGGTGGCGAGTCAAGGTCGAGCCGCCCATACTGCTGCCCGTCGGGCGCGCAATTGCGCGTGCGAGGTACCACGGTGTCCGCATGCGCCGGCAACGGCGCGAGCGCCGGCAGCCATTCTGCATCGCCCGCCGACAGCGCCCGCGCCACCGGATCGCCGCCGCGATGAATCAGAATCGGATAATGCAAGCGTACATTCAGCATCGCCGGCCGCACGGGCGATGCGTGTGCCGCGTCGACCGCACGCAGCGCAAAGCCTTCGATCGCCGCGAGCGCGAGCCGCGGCAGCGCCTCAGGTGCGGTCACGGCCTGCGCGAGCACGCGTCCGCATGCGTGCTCGACCGGCACGGTCTCGACGCGCATGCCGCCCGGCACAGCGTCGGTGCAACGGCGATAGGCGTCGGCCAGCCATGCTGGTATCGGTAAAGGGTCGTTCGTCATCGTCATGTCAATACGGTACAGGCGCGCGCATCGTCGGCAAGCAGCCCGACGATGCGCGCGGTCGATCAGGTGCGGCGGGGCGAATCAGCGCCGCTTCGACGCCGGCGAAGCACCGCCGGGTTCGACGTCGACGTAGAATTCATCGCCGTCCAGCACGCGCTGCGCGCGGAAAAAATCGCCGAGAAACGCGCCGGCGCGACGATTGTCGCTGGCGTCGATGCGCTTGACCGAGAACTTGCCGGTCGCCGCGCCCTCGTTGGTTGCCGCGAATGGATACTCATCGCAATCGCAATCGCTCGGCGTTTCGTTGGAATCGCCGGTGAACGTGCATTGTCCGGTGACCCGGCCGTACTGCGCAATGCACTGGTCCTTGGACGCAGTGCGATTCTTGGTGCGCAGCGTTGCGTCGCGAGTGCGCGTGAGCGCCTGCGAGCCCGACCCCGGCAGGATCGTACCGTCGTCACGCGAGATGAACTTGCCCGGCAGGTCCTTGGCCTGCGCCTCCTTGATGTGCTTCGCGGATTCGTCGACCTCCTGGTTGTCGGTCTTGACCGAGCGCATCACCGCCGGCGCCTTCAAGTAGATGCATCCCTGCGTGCCGATTTTCGCGAGGTCGACGTCACAGCGCAAATCCGGGACGTAGCTCATGCCAGAATGCGAGGTCAAGCTCGAACCATTCTCGAACGAGTCGCCGGTCTTCACGATCCGGTACTCCACATACGGGCGCACATACAGCGGATTGCCCTCTTTCATGTTCGGCGTGATGGTGACGATCGTTTCGCTGGAGAGGCTATCCGGCACGAGGCCTACGCCGGCGTTCGGCGACACGGTGCACTGCGACCCGCACTCGATAACCGGCTTGATCTGCAACCCACCGCCATTGCCGGACAGGGTCGTCGTGCGGAACCGGAACCGGATCTGCCACGACAGCTGGTTGAGCGGATTATCCGAATAGGTGTAGGCCTCGATGCGGACCCTGCCGGTCTCGCGGTTGTCGTCTCCAATCAGCACCCGCTCGAAGGACTCTGACTTCTGGCAATGCGAACCGCGACCGAGCAGGGAGTTTTCGCTCGTGTCCTGGACGACTGACGTGCAAATGGGCGACACGTCGGGCGCGCCCCCCGCGTGCGCCGGCGACATGAATAACGGCCAGCATGCACTGACGATTATCAAACTCTTTCGTAATACGCCATTCATTCATCTTCTCCTTAACCTATTTATCCATTTCCGTTTAAAGGAGAATTGAAAGTAACACTCCATTCAATGAAAGCAAACGGTCAACAATGACAGGATTGTAATGGTTGCCGATTAATCCGTATCACCTCTCAACAGGGCATGCGAGGATGACATCGTTTCGCTATTTCGATTGAAGGATGGTATTGATGACGGAGTCGGCAAGATCCACCCCGGATCGAATGCGTATGTCGCCACAGTTGATTCGACCACTCACCGGTCGTACTTCCGACTGAAGGATGTTGACGGTCGGCCAGTGCAGTCAAACAATTTTTGAAGGCGGACCGGAAGCCATTGTCGCGCCCAGGTCAGACCACCCCGGCAAAGAGTGTCGAAATCAAGGGGAGCCCGGAGGCTGTCGCACTAAAATAGACCCGCCCCCAATGTCAAAGCCATTCTCAAATGTCGTAGCGTCAGCTAAGTAGAGATGTCGCATCTTTCATTGGTTTGCCGTCACTCGGCGTAGAAGGTCAGGGGTGAAGCAGCAGGGCGCTGGTGCCCGTTCAGATCGGGCTGGCAGACCGACGACCCGGTTTGCGGGGTTGCGGTGGCGCCTGCCTGCGCTCGGCCAACTCCACGATCACCTGCTCGACGTCCGCCTGCGTGAACTCGCGCGGTTTCTTCGTGCCCGGCCGGCGTTCCGATTGGCGAGCCTCGATGCCTCGGTTCGTGCGTGACGGGGAACCCGACGCCCGCCGGTTGTCACGCTGCGCCTGGATCGCTTCGGCCACTTGCAGCGCATGGCTCAGGCGCTTGTGGTCGATCACCGCGCCTTGATCGACCTCCGCCAGCTTGTCGTACTGTCGGCAGGACAGCACGGCGCCGTCGGCCCGGATCTCGATGCGCCCGTCCGGGTACTCCCACACGTCGATGTAGCGGTGAATCAGCTTGCGGTTCGCCGGCGTGTCGTCCAGCAGGTAGAGCACCCGGTCGTACAGCACCGTCAGCGACTTCGACACGCGCCGCGTCTCGCGCCAGGTCAGCAACTGGTCCAGATCCTCGTCGTCCCGCAGCGGCCGGTGCACATCGAAGCCGCTTCTTGGCGGCTTGCCGAAACGCCGGTTGAAGTCCGCGACGAAGGAGGGCGCATAGGCGTTGGCGTCGGCCACCGTATTGATCCCGCGCAGCCGCAGCTCCTTCACCAGCCGGTCCTGCAAGGTCAGATGGGCGCGCTCCACACGCCCCTTGGCCGAGCTGCTGTTCGCGCAAAACGTGTCGATAAACTGTGCGGCGCATGCTTGCTCCATCTCGCGGGGGACCGGGCCACATTCCTTCGACGCGGAACACAATACGGAATCGGTGATCCACGTCTTGCGCATCTGATCTTCAAACGTCTGCCTTGGCCAGCAGAGGTTGAGTAGTCCACGTACGTTCCGGTGAAACTGATCCTCGCCGTTAGCAAAGCATTCCCACGCGTAACTGCTCGCCGACGAGAGCCGCCCTGCCGGCGAGCCATCGCTGTCGTGTGACTCTGACCCGTGCGGATCGCCTGGTTCGGCACACACCAGCACCAAGCGGACCTCCGCCGGCTCGCCGATGGATCCGCAAAACCCTCGAGGCACGTGCCCCTTTGCCGGATTCCATGTGGCCGTCCGACACGCACCGGTGAAGCCTGCGCATGGTCCGTACGCCGCGCGCAGGAGTGTCAGAATGGTTGGTGCGGGGTGCATACGTTTTCCTACCCTACAAGTAGGGTACCGACCGCCTGCCAGTTGATGTTGGTGACGCCATTGCCCTCAAGGTATCGGACGCCCGCGATTAGTGCCTCTGTCGCGGAGGGATACGCCACAGGGGACTGGAAAGGACCGATCCGGCCGACCACTTCCGGAATCACCTGGAAGGCATGCAACTGCTTCTCCGGATCATAGGACGTGTCGATGGTGTATCTCATGATTCCCTCTTGTTTTTCTACTCAGTGTAAAAGAGGTCAGTCCGCAACACATACTTCTCGCCAGAATGGACCGGCTTGCCCTCGTGCCACACACGATGCTCGAAAAGCAGCGCATCCCCGGCGCGTGGCGAGATAGGCCGATGAGCCCACTGCTCGCGCAACCCATAGGGCATCAGCACGGTCTCCCCTCCATCCGCATCATTGAGATAGAAAAGTGCAGTAACGAGACTCTCCATCCGCCCGGACTGATAAGACCCGTCCCGGTGCGGCTTGAAATACTGTCCTGGCCTGTAGCGATAAAACCGGAAGTGGTTACCCATTTCTGCATAACGCTTGCCGCCAAGCAATCGAGGAAAGTCGTTCCCGATTGCTTGCAGTAGACAGGTTTCAATCTGCTTGGCGAGATGAGGATTGTCACATTCAAGTCGATCATTGTTGCGCACGGATTCCCGACGCTGATTCTCGCCGTAAAAGTTGACGGATGCCGCCTCGAAGTGCTGCTGGTGAGCGAAATCCAGTAACTCTGCGCACAGGTTACCTGGAAGTGCCTGAGATACATGTCGGATAAACATGGTATGTGTGATTCCGATTCGATGCTATCTGTGTTTTCCTATCGAACAGTGCCGTTTTTGCAGTGACAGCACCACATCCCCTTGCTCGCGCTGCGCAACGCAAGGCGGCCGCAGTGCGGGCAACGGATCGAGATTGCTCCAAGGTACATTCCGTGTTCCTTATCTGTTTGCAGCAGCCACGAAAGCGGCTCGATACTTGACCGCCAGGTCAGTCCAGTTGTCGGGGTAGTCGCTCGGCATACACTCCTGCAGTCGCTCGTAGAGTGCGCGGCCGGCGGCGTCGCTCGTTTGGTTACACGCCGCACGCCTCAGGTTATCCAGGACGCGAATCAGCTCTTCGCCGTGGCCGGGCAGCGCTCTCCAGTCGCAATACTCCACGAAAGCGCGCTCGGGCGTCATCAAGGCGATATCTGCGTCGGTGCTGCCACGCTTGCGAATTGCCTCGAGAACCGACGCGTCGATCTTCGAAATGTCCATGAATCGTTTTCCTATTGCTGTCCGTAGGGATGCAGCGCGTTGTGGCCCAAGAAGTCGATCGCCGCCTCTCCGCGAAGATCCGCGGGAATGCTGCCCAGCGCGTCCGAGACCATCTTGACGAACTGTCCGCGATTCTGGTCAGCGCCGGCCTTGTCTGATGCCTCGTTTGCGCGCCGCGCTGCCTTTGCGAGCGCTTCGCCAAGCGAGGTGATCTGTTCCGGTGTCATCGAAACTTTCCTTTTTCAATTGCGACCAGTGTGCCGCCAGTGCGTGGCGTCGACCGGAATGCCAAGAGCAACGCGACCACGCATACCCACACCACAGCGAAGGAACAGAACATCACCGCCGATGTCAGCATCCGCTATCGTCGGTTCTCGCTGGGCAAGCGGAATCCATTCCACCGCCCGGGTATTCGCCTGCGTCATCGCCGCTATCGCCGCGATCGCTTCATCTGCCACAGGCAGGTAGTCCTGCCAGCGGTATCGGTTGCCTGCTGCAACGCCGGCATGCTCCGGCCTCTCATCGCAAGCTGCGCAGATCGCTTTGGCGATCCGCTCTCTTGTCGCTGGGGTTGTGTTGTCGTTGGTCACGTCTAATTTCCTGTCAAGGAACCGCTGGGTTGTTGCGTCGCACACGTAAAAATCAACCGCAAAATCCGGGTACCCGAATTTATCCGCTGCCCCCGTCATGTTCCTGCTTTCCTATCGAATCTCGCGAAATACTGCGGGCCCGCCAATGAGACCCACTGCCGCAAGCTCGCTTCGCCCATAGTTGCGTGATTCCTTGCGAACCTCGTATCCATCTTCGTCGCGGTGGACACGTTCGATGTGCTCGGCGACCGTTGCGACTTCACTGCGGACGGCCGCGAGATCCCGCATCGTCATGTCACCAGGCAACGATCGGAGGCACTCCAACAACGTAGCCATTTTGCGATTTCCTTCTCGATTGCATTAACGGCACAAGTGCACCGTTCTTGAGAAAAGAATAGTACCGTTGCGGTACTATGTCAATGCTTTTATCAGTTGCTCGATGATCTGGGGAGCAAGCGTCACGCCGCGCGCGCTCAGCTCTGCCGGCAGTACGGTGCGCATCATGTGGCGGCGCACTGCCAAGGGAATGCGCTCAAGCGAATGCCCGGCTTCCGCCATCTTGGCGGGCCAGTTATGTCGGTATGCCGTGCCGCATGCGGCATTGATTTCGTCGAGCGTTTGCTTGAGCGGTTTGCCAGCGGCCGCCTCAATCTCCAGCCAGCGTTCGAAGAGACCTTTAGAGAGTTTGTCTAGTACCATGGCGGTACTATATACCAGACGCGCCATCATATTGCCGTCTCGAAAATTCGGGCCAGAATCGCGCTGTCAACGTCGATGTAGCGCCGGGTATCGTCAATCGATTCATGACCCAGCAACAGCTGCACTTGCTCAATCGTCGCACCACGACCCAGCAACCGCGTCGCGAACGTGCGTCGCCCACTGTGACTGGAAGCCTTGAGCCCCGCTGCTTTGTAGAGGCTTGTCACGTACGCTTGAAGAGAATCGGCTGCCCAGTAGTCCATCGGCTCGCCGTCAGCCGAGATTCGAATCTTGCGATTCAGCGCATACGGATAGCCCTTGCGGCTGAGGATCAGCGGAAGGTCAGGCATCAGTCCACGAAAGCGAGACCTGTCGAGAGTAGTCCCCAACTCGTGCGCAACTCGGAACGCCAGGTACCGCTCGATCGCGTCGACCAGTTTGCGGGCCGAGAAATACACTGCGCGCTGGCGACAGCCCTTCGTAATTGCCGCTCGAAGAGAGACCTCCGTGCGGAGTGCACCACTGCGAAACATGACGTCGGCCACCGTGATTTGCGCGACCTCGGTGATCCGCATGCCGACGCTCAGTCCAAGCAGCAGGATCACGGCATCGCGCGCTGGATGCCTGCTTGTCGCTTCAGTAACGCGCAGCAGATGACGGATCTGGCCGGGCGACAGAACGGCGGCTCGTTTCGGGGCGTTGGGCATAATGGCTCTCTGAACGGGATGGAAATCGGGATCGTTCAGAGAGAAAACCGTGCAGGCTCTTTTTCAAGACTACCATGCCGTCCTACAAGGCAACCTCGGAAACTTCCGCATTATTGCGGCCGTCCGTTATCATTCCGCCGTATTGGAACAATTCGACGATTGATCGTGACCACTGAACTCCAGAATCTCCAGGCGCGGTTGCGCGAATTGAACGTCCGTCTTTTGGATGTAAAGAAAGACGAGAAGCAAGTGCTATTGGCAACTATTCAGGAGGGTGTTGCCCTCTATGGCATCACGGAAGAGGAGCTGCTGCGCGCGGCGGGCTTCCGGAAATCGCGCAAACGGCGGGCGCCAACGAAATACTACGACGCGTCGACCGGCAAGACGTGGTCCGGACATGGTCCGCGTCCGAAATGGCTGGAAGGGAAGAATCTTGACGCCTACCTGGTCGACCGAGCCGGGAAGCCGTGGTGGCCGGGCGAAGAAGCATAGGACAGCCGTTGACCGAAGCCGAGGCCGTGCGCGGCCATGCTGACGTGGCGCGAGCCGCACGGATTCAGAGCAGCGAGTCCTTGGCCTAGTTGTCCGTTCCGCCCGCATCGTGTCGGTTTGACGTGCCGGATGCGGGACCAGCTTCCATCGCATTCGCCGGGAACAGCTGCAGCATCACGCGCGCGGCTTCGACGTTCGAAGTGGTCAGCCATTCCTCCCAGTCGTCGGGCCGCAAGATCACCACCGATCGCTTTTCGTCCCCCGGCTTGTGCATGCGCGACATGAGCGGGTGTTCAAGGGGATCTTTGCGCGGGCGGACGACCAGCTGGCGGTCACGTACCCAAACGCGGCCGCGGACCTGCGCCGCGCGAGCACGCACTGGCTGCGCCACACCTTAGCGACCCATGACTCAATGCCGGCGCCGACCAGGAGCTACTCAGCCACGCGAGCCTCGGCACTACCACGCGCTACAGTTGCTCGACCTCCGTCTGCGCGCCATGAATCGCGAGATCGAGCTGACAACCGTCGGCGCCAACGTGGAATACCTTGTCGGCGGCCCGCACGACGGCATCGGCCTCCAATTCACGTCCGCTGTTTTGACCGCTGGGCGGTACTTGAACGAAGTTTTAACTATTGTCGATACTTTTGCCGACCGATCATCCTACGTACATGCGCGAATTGCCATATGATCTGAGTTTGTCTTTTTCGACGAAGCGATTCGAATCACGACTCACGCGCAACGACTTAATTGGCACGCGAAGCGCAAAGGTGGTGAAAGAATATGTAACCAATTCGTCGCATTGTTTAATAATTGCAGTCGCGGTTCTGAGAGGGCAATAACGGCCGAGATTGCTTACCATGGGATGTCAGCATGAGCGGCGAAGTCTTGCTGAAGGCGCTGCGCGGCGGGCACGCGCAGTTCGAACGCATCGTCAAACTCGACACACCGCTCGGCGACGACTGGCTGGTGCCGCTGTACGTCAAGATTCAAGCGCGGCTGGGGCGGAATTTCGAGGTAATCGTCGACGCGTCATCGGTCGTCGGCGACAAGATCAAGCTCAACGCGCTGATGCTCCAACCCGTCACGCTCTGGATTCGCCAGACGGACGGCAGCTATCTGCCAATTCACGGCTACGTGCAGCAGGTTCGGCGCCTGGGAAGTGACGGATCGCTTTCATATTTCCAGCTCCGCTTCGCGTCCTGGTTGAGCTTCCTCAAGCTCAGCAGCGACCGGCGAGATTGGCAGGAGACCCCGGGCTGGCAGATCCTGACCGACGTGCTGAATAAATATCCGCAGGCATCCGGCCACTACGGGCTGGAGCTGCGCGGTGCGATTCGCTCGTATTCGCACCGCGTGCAGTGGGAAACGGACTGGAACTTCGTGCACCGAAGCCTGGAAGAGATCGGTGTGTTTCCGCGCTTCGACTTTGCGAAAGACGGCAAGTCGCACAAGGTCGTCATGATGGACGACCTCTATTTCGGGCCGTCGCTGCCGAATCCGGAGATGAGGTTCAGTCATGCCGGGACCGACGAGGATTTCGATGGACTCACCCAACTGAGTGAACAGCAAGACGCACAAAGCGCGACGCTGACGCTCGGCACAGCGGACTACAAGCGGCCGGATCTCGACAAACAGGTCGGCATGCCGGCGGCCGACCTCGAGGATTTGCCAGGTCAAGGTGAGGACTATCTCTATACCGGCTCGCAGTCTTGGGACGCATCCGACGTCGGCGAGCAGCTAGCTCGCATTCGCACCGAGGAATGGGCGTCCAGGTCGAAGCGCTATTTCGCGATCGGCAGCCCGCGCTACGCATTGCCCGGCTACTGGTTCAAGGTGTCGGGGCATCCCGTTCTCGACACGCAGCCGGAGGACGAGCGCGAGCTGTCGATCATCGCGAGCGACTGGCTGATCCAGAACAACCTGCCGGGCGTGGACGCGCTCACGCGGTTTCCGCGCAGCCTGCGCAGCGAAATCGAGCAGGTCCAGGCGGCCGGGACCGGCACGACCGTGCGTCATCGCGACGGCGGCGTTGGATTTTTCCACGTCGAGATCGAGGCCCAACGCCGCAAGACGCCGTTCCGCAGTCCGTTCGAGCACGAGAAGCCGGAGATGCACCTGCAGACGGCGATCGTCGTGACGGATAGCGACGACGAAATCCTCACCGACGATGGCAACCGCGTGCGGGTCCGCACATCGAACAGCCGGAACGATCGCAATACGAAGTCGACGACGTGGATCCGCGCGGCAATGCCGGACGCCGGCGCAAAGCGTGGTGGCTACTTCCCGCTGCGCAAAGACGACCAGGTGCTTCTGGGATTCGTGAACGGCGATTGCGACCGGCCGGTGATCATCTCGAGACTGCATGGGGGCGCGACGATGCCGGTATGGCATACGCACGGCTTGCTGTCCGGATTCCGGTCCCGTGAATACGGCGGCGACGGTTTCAACCAGCTCGTCATGGACGACTCGAGCGGCCAGAACCGGGCGCACCTTTACTCGTCAAGCTACAGCTCCCACTTGCATCTGGGTTACTTGATCGAGCAGTCCGACAACACGCGCGGCGCATTCGTCGGCAGCGGCTTCGATCTCAAGTCGGAGGCGCACGGTGCGATTCGGGCGGTACAAGGCCTGTCGATCTCGACCCATTCGGCCGCAGTGCAGCCGATGAACGTGTCGGCCGCGACTGATCAGCTCGCGGCTGCGGAAGCCGTGTTCGAGACAGTCTCGCAGGCGAGCGAAACGAACCGGGCCGAGAGCCTGCAGGACGGCAGCGATGCGCTGAAGGCGTTTACCGAGATGACGCAGGGCAGCGTTCCGGGCGTCACGAAAGGTGGTCGCACGGCAGGCGGGGGAACGGGAAGTGCCAACGGCTTTGCGAAGCCGGCCATGCTGCTGTCGAGTCCGGCAGGTGTCGGGATCTCCAGCCAGCAGTCGCTTCACGCCTCGGCGAATCAACAGGTCAACCTGGTGTCGGGCAGGAACGTCAACGTTGCGGCCGGGAAGTCGCTTCTCGCCAGCGTCATGGACAAGATCAGCCTGTACGCTCAAAACCTCGGGATCAAGATCTTCGCGACCAAAGGCCCTGTCGAGATCCAGGCTCAGAACGATGCGCTGACGATGCTCGCGCAACAGGACATCATGATCGAGAGCGCGTCCGGACGGATGGTTCTGCGAGCGGAAAAGGAACTGATTCTGAATGTCGGCGGTTCGTATATCAAGATCACGCCGAACATGATCGAGAACGGGACGTCGGGTCAGATTCTCGAGAAATGCGCATCGTGGGACAAGCCCGGTGCGTCGACCATGACGTTGCGCGATCCGTTGAACGGCACGCCCGTGTCCAAGCACGGCGGTTACGCGGACGATTTTTCCGGTTGATCCGGATTCGGCCCGCACCAGAAGCACGATAACGACTTGCGATTCTAATTGCCATGACGGACAAGCATCCTCCCCAACAACCACCGAAGAAACCTGAGCCCGACGCTAAGCCCGCGTATACGCCTCTTGCATGGAGCTATCCGTTTTCGCCCGCGACCAAGGAAAGCGCGGTGCCGGATGCCACGGATCCCATGACCTATATGAAGGTGCTTGCGACCGCTGAGGATGGTTTTTATCCGCTGGGAGCCAGCGGCATCTGGCATGGCGGCATTCACTTCGGTCAAAAGACCGGCGAGGCACTGAAACAGGACGAGGGCGTACGCGCGATCGCCACCGGGGAGATCGTCGCTTACCGGCTCGACAACGAGTGCCCCACGTTGGCGTACCAGGACAAGCGCAACGCGTTGTATTCGCGGGGCTTTGTGCTGATTCGCCATACCCTGCAATTGCCGCCGGCTCCGAAAAAGCCGGACCCGGCTCCTGCACCCTCGAATGCGCCACCCACATCGCCCGCGTCGGGCGCCAATGGGACACCGCCGGCACCGGCCTCTGCGCCAGCCCCGGCGCAGGCTCCTGCGCCGTCCAGTCCGCCTCCCGATGAAACGCTGACGTTTTTCAGTCTGTACATGCATACGCTCGACTGGAAAACGTATAAGGCGGCGCTTGATCAGCCCAAAACGGAAAACGCGGATTCCAAGGCGCCGCGGCTCAAGCCTCTTCCGTACTGGGAAGCTGACCGCTCGTATCGAGCGTTGAAGCCGAACAAGCAGGACCTTCCTAAACCGAAGCCGATCAATCCCGATGCGCTCGGCGACGGTCCGTCGCAGCCGCAACAAGGTGCGGATGATGCGCTGCCGGAGCCCGTATCGGGTGTTCGGGTTCGTATTATCCCGAACGGCAAGCTCCTCGGTTTGCTACCCGAGGGGACGGAACTCACCGTGAACGAGGCCGATAACGGTGGCCGCAAGGGGTGGGTGAAGATCACGAAGATCATTAAAGGTGATCCGGTGGGCCCAGTTGTAGGTCAACCACCGGATGTGCAGTTGAAGTACAGCTACGTGTTTCTTTCGGAGCTGGAGCCGATTCCTCAGTCCGGCCCCGTCGATAAGGTGGTCGTGCTCAAGAAGCCTTACCCCGTCAAGGCGGGAGACGTTGTCGCGCATTTCGGGCAATACCAGCGCTACAGGGAAGCGAAGCTCACTCCTCCGGTACCGAGTCGGCCATTGCTGCATCTTGAAGTCTTTGCCGGCTCGGATCTTCCGGCGTTCATCGCCAAGAGTCAGGCACGCGCGAAGGAGCTGCCGGATACAGACAAGCCGTTTCTGGAAATTCTGGCGGGCGCAAAACTCGTGACGAAAGTTCCGGATCCGGATTTCACCCTCGAGCAGACGGGTTTGAAGTTGGTACCTGTCAGCGATCCGAAATCGCGATGGGTCAAGGTGCAGCCCAAGACCGTAAAAATGCCTGCTGCGCAGCCGGAACCAGCCGGGCCGGCCGGAAAGGGGAAGAAGCGCAAGGAGAAGCCACAGAAAAAGCAGGCGCCGATCGAGACGCCGACCGGTAGCCCGTTCTGGGTCGACAGCAGCCTGGGCCTGGTCAATCAAATGACGACGGCGCCCGTCAAGGGCTGGAAAAGCTTTCCGCTGAAGGTCAGCCAGGCGGACGGGCCCGAAGCGGACTTCCGCAACGTGCTCCGGGTGGTCGATCTCGACAAGGAGGGGCCGCAAAGCTTGGCGCGAGAAGACAAGGACGCCAGCGGAAAAACGAAACGCTGGTGGAACGTAACAGTCGGCACGAAAGAGGGCGGAACCCGTCAGGGATGGGTGCGCGAGCAGGATCATCCGAACGTGAAGCTGTGCAGCCCGTGGGACTGGCCCGGGTTCGATCTCGTCGACAACAGTTCGACGAAAATGGTCGACATGTTCAAGCGTTATCTGTTCGTCGCTGGCCTGGCCATGGGAGACGATCAAGACAACTTCAAGCCGAGTGCGGATGCATTGGCCACCAGCGAGCTCATCCAGAAACTCGAAATGGCCATTGATGTTAATCACGACGGCAAGGTAACCGCAGCGGAATTGGCGGATGCGCAGACAAAGCAATGGCTGGCCGAGGCGATCTCGCACATGGTTGTGAAGAGCGAGAGCGAATGGGGCGGTAACATGGGGAAGTGGGACGACATCACGCCTCATATGAAGCTCGTGCCGTGGAAGTGGGTCAACGAGATGGAGCGGATCAAGAAGCTGCAGTGGTGGGAAGAGGTGCAAGGGATTGACGCGAAGATTCTTCCGAAAGAGCCGAAGCCGTGGCATTTTCATCCAATCGGGTTGATTGGAAATTTCGCGGCATCAGGCTCATGCAATTGCATAAACGTCGATGAGTTTTGTAAGCGATATGCGGATCAACATCCGACTGAATTTGGCTGGTTCGAAGGCAGCAAACATGTGACATTGCCACCAATGAATCCCCAGTCGGTCAAGAGCCTGCATGATCTCGTGACCGAAATGATGAAGCAATATCCCACCCACTTCAAGGAATGTAAAACAGAGTACCTTGCATATATGCTGGCAACGGCTCGAATTGAATCGTACGACTGGCATACCCAGCATTTCTTCTCTCCGATATGCGAAGGAATTTCGTATGATAAAGCGGAGACCGATTATGGAGTCGGCCCTAACGCAACGGCGGCACACAAAAAACGGGCTATCGCCAACGGAAACACTGAGGCCGGCGATGGGTATAAGTACCGAGGGCGCGGACTGGTTCAGCTTACATGGAAAATCGGATACAATAAATTTAAGGAAATAGCCGGCGCCGATATTGTCGCGAATCCTGATTTGGTTTTGGATTTGCCTGTCGCGGTTAGGATTATGATGATTGGAATGAGGGACGGGATGTTTAGAGGGGGGAATTCACTCTCAACCCATCTCGATGGGGCTAAGCCTGACTATTACCATGCTCGCTACATTATTAATGGCGACAGTCCGGCGGGGTCTGGTCACCCCGACAAGGCTGAGCAATTCCAATTTTATGCGGAAAAATTTGAGAAGCTTATCAGGGAAACCAAATGATCGCTAAGTTCATCTTTGGAGCGTGCCTCGCGTCAGCATTGACGTCGAATGCAATCGCGGGCAGCTATCAAATTCCCCAGCTGGAAGTTTGTGATGCGAATTCATCCGGGAAGCATTGCCCTGTCCAACTGGATAGCAATGGGTATCTAGTCGATAGCGCTAGTGGGACTCGATTGTCTGCGGATCCCGACTTCAAGGGATCTGTGAATGACGCAACGCTCTATGAGAGCATGACAGGTTTGGTTTTGGAATACAGTAATGCATCGTCATCAAAAAACTGGGTCGTTTTGATTTTCTCATACAAGAATGGCGCATTGCATGCGAAAAATTACATCTCACTTTCTAAGGAGGTGCTCGCGAATGGTGAGCGCTGGGTTGGGCAAAGTTGTCGTGGTGATGTTGCCCTGACCCGAGAAAAGACCGTTCTAGCGAGCGCCTTCAAGGCTTTGTGCAATGGAAGCGTAAATAATACTTCACCAACGCCACCTAACACATCGGCGGTCAGAATTGCGAATCAGGCGGGGCTTGTTGTGACAGTGCCGGCGTACAATGCGGATACTAGAGTTTGGTCCGCGGCAACGTACGCATTTCCTTCCAATGACACGCCCGACGCAAGTGCATTACTTTGTCTTTCCGGTTGCAAGGAAGATCCGGCACGCCGGCATCTTGGTGGATGGATTGGAAGGGATTTTTGGATCGACGCATCCTTGCCTGAGGGCGAGAATGGCGCAATCGATGGAGGTTACATGTATCTGAAGAAAAAGACGCCGATTTCAATTAAAGGGTCGGCGGCCGGCGGGAATATAAATTTGACGGAGTACTCGAGTCCAGGGAATAGGCCTGTCGCGACTTTTGCGGGCAAGAAATTCGATAACGCATACGTTGGGACCTGGGTATCAAAGAATAGGAAATATGACTTTTTCCTGGGGACAATACTTTACTAACTATTCCGCCATGATTGATCTCGTTCGCATCGGCGACAATACCGACCATGGCGGGAAAGTCGAAACAGGTTCCACGAACATGCGTTTCGACGGCCGCTATGTCGCTCGCAAGGGCGATCACGTGTCATGCCCGCAGCATCCCGATGTGTCGCCCAACCTCATCGAGGAAGGCGACTCGACGATGACGGATGACGGCATCCCGATTGCCCGGCACGGGCATCGGGCGACATGCGGTTGTCACCTCATTTCTAGCCTTATCTGAAAGAGCCGGGTAGTTAGGGCGATTTCGTGCGTGACGAACGCACACGAAATCGCCATCTTGCGACTGCCGCGCGGCCAGCTCGGGTCAGGTGGCAAGACGTCGCAACGCTGGCACGATCCCACTATGACGGTGACTGAGGCGCCGGCCAAGGCCAGCGTCCCGATCGCTTTGCCTCATCAGGTCGACATCTCGTGCTGTCCGTCGAGATCGTCGGGTGTGCTTGAGTCGGATTCGGTGACCAACTCCCGATGGAGCCTGACGGCCGCCACCGGCGAGTCGACGACGGCATGGAGAGACGTTCCATCCCACAGCTCGACGGTCCACTTATCGCGCACGCGGCAGACAGCGATCGTCCAGCCGCTGCGATGCGAATAGCCGTAATCGCTGACCACTGTCCATCCGAGTGCGACCATCGTTTCGCGCTGCTCGAGCATCGGCGCCGTGGTCATGCTCGACTCCCGGTTGTACGGGCCAGGTGCGCGTGCATGCTAGCTGACTCGTACAACGGCTGCGCGAAGGCACCGCGATCGCGAACGTCGACCACTCGAATCAGATTGTCCATTCCGTTCTCCGCACCGTCCGGCGGCCATTGCGACCGGAACACTGTATATATATCAGGGGTCCGGGCGGTACGCAAGATCCTGCCGGACGTCGCACCTGCGGCATCAACCGAGCCCGGATCCGATGCCTCCGCGCCGCGTCGGCGGCCGGTCGTAGGATCGGCCGTCGCGCATCCGCTCAAGCCGCTCGAGCGCCTCGGCGAACACCGCCAGCGGCGCCGCGCGCAATTGATCGTCGTGCCACGCGAGCAGCGCCGCGACGAACTCGTCCGTCTGGGATCCAGTACCCGTTCTCTTCGCTCGCGATGCCCCGGTCGAGCGCCGCGTTGATGCCGCGCTCGCTGGCGACCAGGATCTCGACAAGCTGCAGCAGAAAGCTAGTCCATGCGCCGAGCCGCGGCGCATGGGCAGCGCCTGAAACGTCGTGTGATACTGTGCTTAGTGTTTGGGCGATTGCTCGAGTCTATAATTTCGGAATCCGATGTAAGTTGACATAAATACATCTAGCAAACTTTTGCATGCGTGTCTGTCCGGATGGCGCCGCAGAACGTTATGCAACGAACTTCGCCGATGGTCCCGGCCATCGGCGGACGCGCCGAGACCCGAGCTAATCGATCATCTCCAGTTCATCGATCAGATCTCGCTGACCAGGTAAGGAAGCCGGAGAAGCGCGCGACCGCGCCGGCCGCGGATGGCCCGCGCGACGAAGCGTCCGCGCGATCGTATGGATCTGTTCCCACACCCGGTCCGCCTCCGTCGGTGCGAGAGTGTCCGCGGCGACCGCCAGGGCATCGACGAGCGATGCAAGCTGCGTCGACGCACCCATCAGCGTCCAGCGCGCGCGTTCAACCTCCGCAGCCTTCCGATACGCGTCGAGCCAGGCTTCCAGCGTTCGGCGCTCGCTCTTGTCGAGTAGCTCGAGCAACGCAGTTGGCGCCGGATCGCTGCCCAAGAACGCACCGATGACACGTTGGCGAAATCGCCCGGTATCCGCTGCTTTCACTCGCCGGATCACCTTGATTTTCCGGCCATGCTCTCGAATCAGGATCGGCATCTTCTCTCCCCGAGTCATCACACGCAAAGGATAGCGCAAACCGCGTGTCGCGCTGATGCCGCGACACGCGGACCTACCTGTCCAGTCTCGCGGCCTCGGGGCCGCGAGAAAGGGCGCTCGCCGCGCGGCGAGCTCGTGCTGCCTCGCGTATCCGCATGCCGCCAGCCCCTGAGCTCGTCGTCCCAAACGCGACCGTAGCCCTTCGCCGTTCCCATTCAAGGATGCGCTTCGCCGGCCGCGGCACCCGTTCGGTGCTCGCCCGTTGGGCTGCGCTCCGCATGCGGCTTTGCGTCCGTCCTTGAACGTGCCCGGCCGCGGGCTCCTTTTGTCGCGGGACGGCGAACTCAGGGGACTGGCGGCAGCAGTTCTGCCGAGGTCCAGGCACCAAAGCCCGAACCCCTACGCGGGGACAGGGAATCTTGGGGCCCGGTCAGCACAACAGCCAAACCGTTCCAGCCGCGTCAACCTTCACAGGAGAAAGCTCGTGAACAAGTTCCAGCAACGCCAGCACGACCGTCGCGCGCGTCTTGAGGCACGCGCCAGCAAGGCACGCTCCGCATCCCAGATCGTCTACACCGCCGCCAAACAAATGGCCTCGGTGATTCCGTGCGGTCAACCCGTGTTGGATGGCCACCACTCGGAATCGCGCGATAGGAGCTATCGCAACCGCATCCACAAGACGATCGGGAAGTCGTTTGCGCTCGCCGATCACGCGGATGAACTCGACCGTCGGGCCGCCGCAGTCGGCAAAGGCGGGATCTCCAGCGACGACCCGGACGCGGTGGCCAAGCTGCGCGCGCAGCTGACCGAGCTGGAGGATCGTCACGACCGGATGAAACGCACCAACGCCCTGGTGCGCCGCGATGACCGTGCCGGTCTTGCCCGCATGGGATACAAGCCCGACACCATTGACAAGCTCTTTGCGCCGGATCACGCCGGCCGTATCGGCTTCGCGTCGTACGAGATCACGAACAGCAGCGCGAACATCCGCCGAATTCGCGATCGCATTGCGCAGCTCGAGAAAATCGCCGCGCGCAGCTCGGTCGAGCATCAAGGCGAAGGCTACCTGTATCGCGAGGACATCGAAGACAACCGCGTGGCGTTCATCTTTGACACCAAGCCCGCGAAAGACCTGCGCGAGCTCCTGCGTCGCAATGGGTTTCTGTTTAGCCCCACACGCTCCCCTGATGGGACGTCCGCCTACGTTCGCAAGCTGACCCCGGCCGCGATCAGCACGGCGACCTGGCTGCGCCCGCAGATCGACCAGCTCCTCGCCGCTTCCTAAACCACGCTCGGCCCGCGCGAGCGGGCCACGCTTTCCGGAGAAGAACCATGGATATGAGCCGAACCTACAACGTGTTCACGATGTGCAGCGGCTTGGGCGGGGGGGCCAAGGGCTTCCAACGAGCACTGTCCCGCGTCGGGAACATGACTGCGACGTGGCGCTGCATCGGTGGCATCGACAACGATCCGGCCGCCGCCCGCGACTTCGAGAAGCTCGTCGGCACGCCGTGCACGGTGATGGACCTGTTCACGCGCGAGCAGTACACGGCGTTTCACGGCGCCGAGCCGCCGGCAGGTTGGCGCGAGGCAACCGCCGAGGACGTCCGGCGCGCCGCCGGCTACCAGCACCCGCACTGTGTGTTCATCTCGTCACCGTGCAAGGGCGCATCGGGGCTGCTGTCGGAAACACTCAGTCGCACGCCGAAGTACCAGGCGCTCAACGAGCTAACGCTGCGATGCGTGTGGCTGATGTGCGAGGCATGGAAGGATGATCCGGTCGAGCTGATCGTGTTCGAGAACGTGCCGCGCCTCGCGACGCGCGGGCGCCATCTGCTCGACCAGATCGGCCAGATCTTCCAGCACTATGGCTATGCCAAGAACGAGACGACGCACGACTGCGGCGTGATCGCGGGCCTCGCGCAAAGCCGCAAGCGATTCCTGCTCGTCGCGCGGCACATGGAAAAGGTGCCGGCGTGTCTGTATGAGCCGCCCGTGAAGCGCCTGCAGGGCGTCGGCACGCTGCTCGGCCGCATGCCGCTGCCGGGCGACGTCGAGGCCGCCGGCCCGATGCACCGCGTGCCGTCGTTGCAGTGGAAAACGTGGGTGCGCCTTGCGTTCGTCGAAGCGGGCAGCGACTGGCGTAGCCTGAACAAGCTAGCGGTCGAGAATGGCCATCTGCGCGACTACCTGATCGTGCCGGACATGCACAACGGCGTGCTGGGCGTGAACCGATGGGAGGAACCGTGCGGAGTAGTGGCCGGCGCGAGCCGCCCGGGCAACGGCAGCTTTTCGGTAGCGGACCCACGCGGGCCGGCCGACGCCGCGCAATACCAACAGTACGGCGTACTCGACTGGAACGACCACGCCGGCACGATCACCGGCCAGAAGTCGCCCGGCCAAGGTACCTTCAGCGTCGCGGATCCTCGCACGGGCGTGAAGCACAACAACTGCTTCCGCATCGTGCCATTCGATCAGCCGGCCGGCGTTGTCACTGGCGGTACCGGGCCCAGCGCCGGCGGTCAAGGCGTTGCCGACCCGCGGCCGCCGGCCGGCCCGCTCTTCAGCAAGTACAAAGTGACCGACTGGGCCGGCCACGCCGGCACGGTAATCGGAGGCGACGACCAGGGCGCGTATGCGGTCGCCGATCCACGGTCGACCACCGGCTTCGAAGGAGCTGGTAAATACCGAGTGACCGGTTTCGACGAGCCGGCCGGCACGGTCATCGCGCGCAGCGACAGCGGCCAAGGTGCTTTTGCTGTCGCCGACCCGCGCCCGGGCATGCGGCGCGAGCGCGGCGACGCATACCTCACCGGCGGCCACTACGGCGTAGTCGGCTGGGACCAGCATAGTGGCGCAGTATCAGCGGCCGCCGGCCACGACAACGGACGCTGGTCCGTCGCCGATCCGCGCCTGCCTGCGGCGAACGAGAAGACCATCGCGATCATTCGCGCGCTCGACGGCACGTGGCATCGCCCATTCACCACGCTCGAGCTGGCTGTCCTGCAGTCGCTCGCCGAGCCCGAGGAATATCTCGAACTCGAGGGCCTGTCCGACCAGGCATGGCGTGAGCGCATCGGCAACGCCGTGCCGCCCGACGCCGCAGAGGCAATTGGCGAGGTGATGGGGACGACGCTGCTGCTCGCCGAATCCGGTGAGACGTTCCGGCTTTCGTCGACGCCGGTGTGGGTACGCCCAGTCGCGATTGCGCTGACCCTGCCTGGCAGCCTATAGCGCGGACTGCGACCTATGAGCGGCCCGCCGCGGCGGGCCGCCTTTCCAAGGAGTCGAGATGAAACAGCAACGCTTTCTGTTCCCGGACGAAGCCGACGCGATCGCATACTGGTCGGACAAGGAAGTCAAGATCTGGGCCGTCGACATCGCGGCGGGCCCGGCAAAGCGTCCGACCTACCGCCATACCTATTACGCGCGAGCGCGCACTGCCGAACGTGCGATCGAGTGTGTGAAGCGAAACATGCTTAGGCGGGTGGCTGGTGCGCGGTATCGCGCGCGCCTCGCCGGCCCGCGCGAGCTCGGCTGTCACCGGGTGACCGTCGAGACCACACCGAGGGAGTTGCATGCGATGGCGGCCGAGTTCTATCGCATCAGGTAGCGATGGGCGTGCACCGGACGGTGCACGCGACGGTCCAGTCGCGCGGCCAGAGCCGCGCGAAGGGGCGCTCGCCGCGCGGCGGGTCTGTGCTGCCTCGCGTATCCGCATGCCGCCAGCCCCCTGAGCTCGTCGTCCCAAGCGCGACCGTAGCCCTTCGCCGTTCCCGTTCAAGGATGCGCTTCGCCGGCCGCGGCACCCGTTCGGTGCTCGCCCGTTGGGCTGCGCTCCGCATGCGGCTTTGCGTCCGTCCTTGAACGTGCCCGGCCGCGGGCTCCTTTTGTCGCGGGACGGCGAACTCAGGGGACTGGCGGCAGCAGTTCTGCCGAAATCCAGGCACCAACGACCCAACCCCTACGTGGGGACAGGGAATCTTGGGGCCCGGTCAGCCTGACAGCCGAACCTATCACTTACATAGGAGTGCATCATGACGCTGGCATCGAAATTCGGTTACAACGCCCCGATCGTTCGCTCGAACACGCCCCTGAGCGACGACCAGATCCGCCGTGTCGCACCGTCGATCTTCGCGACGGACAAGCACGATTCACGATCGGACCGCTACACGTACATACCGACGATCGAGGTTCTCAACAAGCTCAGAGCGGAAGGCTTCCAGCCGTTCATGGCGTGTCAGACCCGTGTGCGCGCCGAAGGCAAGCGCGAGCACGCCAAGCACATGCTCCGGCTACGCCACGCCACGCAGGTCACGAGCTCCGACTCGCCCGAAATCATCCTGCTCAATTCGCACGATGGCTCGAGCAGCTATCAGATGCTCGGGGGCTACTTCCGCTTTGTCTGTGCCAATGGCTTGGTCCTCGGGGACAAAACGCACGACGTGCGCGTCCAGCACAAGGGCAACGTGATCGACGATGTCGTCGCCGGCGCGTACGACGTGCTCGACGGTTTCGACCTGATCCGGGAAGTCAAGCAAGGGATGGAGGCGGTCCAGCTCGACGAAGGCGAGCAACGGGCCTACGCGACTGCCGCCCTCGCCGTGCGCTACGACGTAACCGACGCCCCGGCGCCGATCACCGAGGACCAGGTGCTCCGCCCGCGTCGTTCCGAAGACGTCCGCAACGATCTCTGGAGTGTATTCAACCGCGTACAGGAATCGATGGTGCGTGGAGGCCTGCAGGGACGCTCGCAGGCCGGTCGGCAAATCCGTACGCGCGCTGTGACCGGCATCGACCAGGACATCCGACTGAATCGCGCGCTGTGGGTGCTCGCCGATGAGATGCGCAAGCTGAAGGGCTAATCGACCCCGCGCCGGCGGCCGCCGCCGGCGCGCTCCTCTCCTGTCGTCAATTTTCATCGAGGTTCATCATGTTCCACGACATCGCTGATCATCGGTTGAACATCGCCGAACCGCTTCAGGCACGTACTCGTCCGGATCCTGCGACCGCGCCTGCCGTACTCGCCGACGTTCTGACGCTCGTCGGTACCGCGCAGCTGGTGCGGCAGATCCTGCGCGAAGCGTTTCCCGTCACCGCGTTTTCGATCTCCGTCTCGGAAAACGGACGCCGCTCGCAGCTGGCGATACGCTGGACGGACGGCCCGCGCGACCTGCAGGTCGCCCGATTCGTGATGCCGCTGCAGGCCACGCGCCTGACGGATGGCGGCAAAGTCGAGCGCGTCGAGCATTTCATGTTGACGCCCGCCGGGCGGCAGGTCGTCAGCCTCGCGGCCGACCGCATCGCCCTATGTCGCGAGTTCAGCGACGGCGCGGTCGAGCGGGCGCTCGCGCGCCTTGCGTCACGCTACGCGGACTATCTGGCGCCGGACATCTCTGCGGTCATGACGGTCGCCGGCTACCGGGTGGGCCTCCTGCACGCGCTCGAGATCCCGGGCGTGCACCGCGCGGGCGCGCGTCGATCCGGGGCGACCTTGCAAACCGACGTCGACGCGATGCTCGCCGAGTCGACCGACACGCGCGGATTTCCGCGCTCGACGACCGCCTCGCGTCTCTTCGTCCGCCGCGACGCCCACTGACCATCGCTGCCCGCCGGCCCTCGCCGGCCGAGCAGCCTCCCCGCGACCAGGACACGGTAATGGATCAGCTATTCCTGAAGATGCCCCACCTCCATCGCACGCTCGACCGGGCGCACGCCGACCTCATTGCGACGGCGCAGGCAATCGCCACGGCGCACGGCTTGCATCCGCGTGGTCCGGTCGGTTGGGACAACGGCTTGCGCGACGCCGCACGCGTATCGCTGCACGCGTACCGGCCGAGGCATGAACGCGGAAGCCGGTACGCGGTGATACGATTTTTCGACGGCCGCTACGCGAGCGTCGAATGCGTGATGCCCGAGCAAGCCGCGCAGGCGTTGTCCGTCTCTACACGCGCGGAATTTGAGGCGATTGTGTCGCCTCGAGCTGCTCACCGTGCTGACGACGCCGGTGCCGCGGAGAGCGACGACGGTGACGCGTCGCACGCCGTCTTCCTGTCCGTCGACGTCGACGCGCAGAGTGCATCGCACGATGGCGGCCAGCGCGCCGGCGCCGTGCAGCTGCCGCTGTT
Source organism: Burkholderia sp. SRS-46 (assembly GCF_004343775.1). Lineage (GTDB taxonomy): Bacteria > Pseudomonadota > Gammaproteobacteria > Burkholderiales > Burkholderiaceae > Burkholderia. Next base: position 34,265 of record NZ_PTXL01000010.1, read on the forward strand.
CTGAGTCGAGCGCGCCGGTCTGCTCGCGATCGCGCCCGGCGATCGATGACGGCCCCCTCCGGGGACCATCCATGATCGCCCGGGCGCTCAGGTCCGCACGAAACACCGACCGCGCACCGCCCTCCCCGCCCTTTTCCAGCACCCCCATCCCGACACGCTCCTGACTCCCCTACCTGGAGCCCACGGTCGCCCGCCGTTGCCTGGCGGACCGACTCCGGATGCCGTGCGCGCGAATCGTCGCACGGCCCCGGACTCTTCAAGCGCTTTCGCGGCATATCCTCGCGCGCGCTGCGCGCTGCGGTATTCCACGGTCGCTTGCCCGCCATTCCCCAGCGGGCGCTCGCCAGCTCCAGGTAGCACGGTGCGCGAGCCCTGCCGCTCCGGCTGCCTCTATCCCAACTCTTGGAGCTGACCGTGAGCTATTTGTTCAACGGCGACTGCCTGGTCGCCATGCCTCGACTCGCGTCCGAATCCGTCGACTGTATCGTCACGGATCCGCCTTACCTCGTGAATTTCCGCGACCGGTCCGGCCGCTCGATCGCGAACGACGTAAGCGGCGACTGGTTGGCGCCGGCGTTCGCCGAAATGTTCCGCGTGCTCAAGCGCGACGCGGTGTGCATTTCGTTTTATGGCTGGAACAAGGTCGACCTGTTTTTCGACGCCTGGAAGGCCGCCGGCTTTCGCATCGGCGGCCACTTCGTGTTCACGAAGTCCTACGCGTCGAAAGCCGGCCTGGTGAAGTATCAGCACGAATCCGCCTACCTGCTCGCCAAGGGGCGGCCCGCGGCGCCGGCGGAGCCTATCGCCGACGTGATGCCGTTCCAGTACAGCGGCAACCGCCACCACCCGACGGAAAAGCCGGTTTCCGCACTGCGCACACTCATTTCCGCGTTTACACAGCCTGGCGACACCGTACTTGACCCGTTCGCCGGATCCGGCTCGACCTGCGTTGCTGCGCGCGAGCTCGGCCGGCGGTACATCGGCATCGAACTGGACGCGACTTACTTTGCGGCCGCGAAGGCGCGCCTCACGGCGCCGGCCCAGGCCGCCGCCTGACTCCTCCAATCACTTACCGATGAGGATACGACCATGGGACTGACCATCACCGCCTATTGCAGCCTGGACGAAATCGACGAACCGCGCATCGGCGGCAACGGCGACCCGCTCGACACGTTCGCGGGGCGCTTCTGCAGCGCGCCGCGCTTTCCGGATCACGCCGACGGCATCGATACCGGCCTGGTCTACCGCTATACGAACTCCTACGAGTTTCACGCAGGCAGCTACGCGATCTTCTACATCTGGCGCGAGCAGCTCGCGAAGCTCGCCGGCTACCCCGCGATCACGTTGCCGGGTCGCCGCGGCGCGTGGCACGAGAACGGCGCGATCGACGTCGGCGCCGGTCCCTTTTACGAACTGATTCACTTCTCGGCAACGATGGGCACGATTGGCCCGCGGCTCTCCCGCAAGCTGGCCGACGACTTCAGCCGCTTCATGCACGCGGTAGACGCCGCAAAGGACAGCACCTTTGCGTTGCTGTACCGCAACTGGTTTCAGGCCTTCATGCTCGCGCGTCTGAGCGGCGCCGTGCAATTCCACTAACACACGCAGATCGGCCGGCCGCACGCCGCGGCCGGCGCCGCGAACACGGAGAAACACGATGCAGCTCTTCTACATCAAGCATTTGCTGTGCGCGATCGCCGACAACCATTTCGGCGCCCGCATGACCGGTACCGATGACGACGACAAGCTAACGATGACGGTCGGCGAGCTCATCCACGCGTTGCGCGATGCGTTCGAGCTCGGCCAGGACGTGCGGAGGAATTGACCGTGACGCCAGGCGAATTCGAAATGTTGCTCACCGCGATCGCGTCCATCCATCTGCACATCTACACGCTCGAGACTCGCCACAGCGATCGGCTGGATTTTCACGACTGCGCGGTCTGGAGTATCCGCGACGCGTTGATTGAGGCATTCAACGCCGGCGTCGTGCACGGCCGCCGCACTGGGGTCTCGTCGGACTGACGCACGGCCGCCGGCGCGCGGCTGGTGCCGGCGGCGCCCTGGCCCGGCCTGTTTCACGACTCGCCCGGCCCCGCGGGCCCGGGCGGTCGCTGGAACACGCTCGCCTGGATCCGTACCGCGGAAGTGTTCCACCCAGTCGGGGCGAGCCCACCCCGTCCGCATCGAGCGGCCGGCGCGGGCGGCGATCGCCCCTCCCGGCGCCTCGAGGCGGTATCCCGGCGTTCCTCTTCGCCAGCCGGCGCGCGGCACCTTGCGCGCCTGGCTGCGCCTGGCACGCAAGCCGCCAGTTCCGCGCGCCGGGTTCACGGGCTGTCCGCTCCTGGGGCTCGGCCGCCGCCGGCGTCCGGCCCCGGCGCTGGCCGCCCCTCCACCCGCGCACGCGAGCGTGCGCGGAGTTCGCGCTCGGGCCGCGCGCGCGGCCCGGCGCCGGCGATGTCCGGATCTCGGTAACCGTCCCTGCGTTCCAGCCCCAGCTGTCGGCGAATCGACTGCCATCGGGGCCGCCTCATCCCGACGCATAGCGCTGCGTCCCGTCGTTGCAAGGGTTCGCTACGCCGCGTGCTGCGCCCGGTCGGTGCGCCCCTGCGGGTTCGCACCGCTGCGGCCTTGCCCGCGCCCCTGCAACGCCTCCCCGCGAGCGCTTCCCATGCGTCGAGGCGGCTCCCAATGGCAGCAATTTTCACCCCGACGCAAAGGAGGCTTTTATGAACGCAGTGACCACCGAAATCCCGGCCCTCGCCCACGACGCGGGCGTTCCCCCCGCACCCCCCGAGGCTCACCGCCAGGCAGCCGATGTGCGAGACATTCCCCTTAAACGCCTTGTCGCATCACCCTACAACGTGCGCCGTGTGCCGCGCACGGGCATCAAGGAACTCGCCCTCAACATCTGGCACACCGGCGGCCTGCTGCAAAACCTTGTCGTCCACGCGATGAAGGTCGGCCCCAAGAAGGCACAGACGTATGGCGTGGCGGCCGGCGAGCGTCGCCGCCTCGCACTCATCTATCTGCTGGAACACGACTATATCCCCGCCGATTATCCGGTGCGCTGTCTCGTCGTGTCTGTCGAGGACGCAGTGCTGTTGTCGGCGACCGAGAACGAAATGCGCGAGCCGATGCATCCGGCCGACGCCTGCGACGCCTATCGTGTGCTCGTTGACGCGGGCCGCGCCGTGGCCGAGGTCGCGGAAATCTACGGCGTGAGCGTGCAGACCGTGCAACGACGCCTGAAGCTCGCCCGCGTCTCGCCCAAGCTGGTGGACCTGTTCCGCGACGACCAGATCGGCGCGGACCAAATGATGGCCCTCGCCCTGTCCGATAGCCACGACGAGCAGGAGCGCGCATGGTTCGACGCGCAGCCGCACGATCGCCACGCGCAGGCGATTCGTCGCAAACTGGTCGCGGGCGAGCGCGATTTCCTGAGCAGCCGCGTCGCCCTTTACGTCGGCATCGACGCCTTCGAAACCGCAGGCGGCTCGGTGCGCCGTGATCTGTTCTCGGACGATGGCTCGGCGTGGTACTCCGATCAGGCGCTGATGGAGCGGGTCGCCTTGGAGCAGCTTGGCGTGGTTGCGGCCGAGGTGCTGAATGAGGGGTGGGATTGGGTCGAACCCGTGCTCACTTTCGATTACCACGCTCGATGCCGCTTCGCGCAGATCGCTCCGACGAGCGTGCCGCCGACCGATGAGCAACAGCAGGAGTTGGACGCGATCGACGCGCGCGTCGCTGCCATCACCGAGCAACAGAACGACGACGACATTACCGAAGAAGCCTACGAGCGTCTGTGTGACGAAGAAGCCGTCCTGTCGGAACGATATGCCGCCATCGAGGAATCGCTGGCCGTCTACACCCCGGACCAGAGGGCCGGTGCTGGTGCTATCGTGACCATCGAGCAGGACGGAACCCTCACCATCATGCGCGGCTGGGTCAAGAAACCGGAGGCCACCAACCCGGCGGTCGACAAGTCCAGCGACGACTCGGATGAGACGGACGACGGCGGCCCCGGTGCAACGGTGCATGGCCCCTCGCCAGCATCCGCACCGAAGGAAGATGGCCCGCATTCCGCCGCGCTCACGCGGCGACTGAACGCCCGGCGTACCGCCGCTGTCGGCATGGCGCTTGCTCGCCAGCCGCACGTCGCCCTCGCCGCGCTCGTCCATCGCTTCCTTGCCTCCGAGTACGCGGCAGGCTCGGCCGCCAGCGCGCTCGACATTCAGTGGCACGACAAGGCGGACACCGTCGAGCGCGCCGCACCTGAGTTGGCCGACGACCTCGCGTATCGACTCCATAGCGCGCAACGCTTGGGTTGGTCCGGTGTGATCCCCGCCGACAGTGCAGCTCTGTTCGACTGGTGCGTCGAACAGACCGACGAGCGGCTCATGCTCATCCTCGCGCAATACGTTGCTGCCAGCCTCGACAGCGTCACGAATGACGAGCGGCCGCACGCCATCAACAGCCTGATCCCCGCGCTCGGCCTGAACATGGCCGACGAATGGAAGCCCACGCGTGCCAGCTACTTCGATCATCTGCCGAAGGCGCGTATTGCCGATGTGGTCGCGGCTGCCGTGTCGCACGCAGAGGGCATGCGCATCGCGAAGCTCAAGAAGGCCGACGCCGCAGCGGAAGCCGAACGCCTCATGGCCGGACGCGGCTGGCTTCCCGAACACCTCGCGCGGGCCGAAGTCCGCACCAGCAACCTCTGGCAGTTGCTCCAGGAGCGAGACGACGAAGCCGAACTCGATCCGGTGAACGACGGCCAGTCCGGCGCGGCCCACGTGGAGCCTGCCGAGCAGGTCGAGCACATCGACCACGCCGAATCCGTCGAGGAGTGATCGATGCAGGAGTCCCGCGCGGTGCTGCTGCGCCGGGACTCCTGCAAAGTCTCACCGTGTCTCCCGTAAAAGCTCACCGCTTCGTTTTGCCTTTCCGTGTGTGCTCCCCTCCTACCGCCGGGGCGTCTCCCTGCGCTTCGCTCCGGGCCGGGCTTTCGCGCTGCGCGTCGAGCCTCGCTGCGCGAGTCTCGCCCCTGCGGGCTTCAATCCCTGACGTTTACGCGCCGTCCCGGCGCTGCGCGCTCCGCTTGCTCGCGGGGTACGCGCCCGCTGCGCGCGGGCGAACAGCAGGTCCAGCGTCCGGCTACGCCGGCCGAGGGGGCGCGGGGCAGACCCGCCCCGCGCCGTGTGCGTGATCCGGCCGGGGAAACCGTGTGGTTGCGCTCCATCCTTTTGCGCCGGGTTAAGCGCGTGGATCTGCCATTGGGTGCCGCCTCTTTTCGACGCATAGCGCACGCCGGCCAGGGCGCAAGGGTGAAGGCTTCGCCCGCGTTCTCCACCCGTTCGGTGCTCGCCTTCGGCTGCGCTCCGCATGCGGCTTCCGCCCGCGCCCTTGCACCCTGGCCGGCGCGCGCTAAACCCGCGTCGAGGCGGCTCCCAATGGCAGATCCACAACCCGACACAAAAGGACGAAACCGTGAGCGCAACCACCCCCGACCGAATCACGCACACACGCGCGGGCGTTCCCCCCGCACCCCCCGAGGCTCACCGCCAGGCAGTCATCCGTCAAACGACAAGTCGGCTGCGTGCGACGGCCGCGCACTGGTTCGAATGCCCGCTCGACGCGCCGATTCGCGTGCTGCACCGCTGGACCCGCCCGGATGACGACGCGCGCGCTGTCCGTCTCGAAACCGTAACCGCCATTGGCACCAAGCGCATCACCCTCTTTCGCCAACCGTCCGGCGCTTGGTCGCCGATGCCCCTGTAAAGGAGATCTGCCATGTATAGCGATACGACCGCCCCAACCCTTCATCCGAGGCAATGCCCTATCGCGTTCGCGAAGTCACAAGAGAAGGATTTCAATCCGCTGCCGTGTTTCTCGAAAGCACTCGAAATTCGCGTTGCTTGGGCGTTGCACACATGTGCAATCCACGGAGGGAGGTGGGATGAGTTTGACCTTTACATCCAAGCGGCGTTCGGTGCCTACGAAATGGGATTCGACGCCTACCCGAATACACCGATGTCGGAGTTTTTCAAGGACGAGCCGCATCTCGCCCTCAGCTGGCAGGCCGGATTCGCCGATGCAGCACGCGGTCGTTGGTGGCCCGAGAACTGTCGCTAACCGCGACTTGCAGCAGGTCTCGATGACTGACAACAAATCTTCCTTACCAATCGGAGCACGTCATGAATCCCACCCAGATCGCGCGCAAGATGGTCCACAGCGGCCACCCGAACAAATGGCAAGTGATTGGCGAAACGCTGTCCGCGAGCGAGATGCTGGCGGCAGTCGAATACGTTTGGCAGCACCACGGTAGCGCCGTGATTTTTGCGGGTGCGTACTTCTACGTCGAGCCGCTGATGAGGATCAAGCGAACCATCGATGACCTGATCGCGAAGGCTCGCGACCTGTCCGCCGATCAGCACGGCATGGACGTTTGCAACCGCATCGGTTACTCGCTCGGCAACCTGCAGGCCGGCATGTGGTTCACAGGTGAGCCGAACGACCTTTGGTCGCTCTTCGACCTCGCCCCGGCGTTGAAGTGGCACGACGGCATCCAGCACCTTGTCGCCGGATATGCAACCAGCGTTCACGCACGCACCGATGCCCTGCACGACCAAGGACGCTTGCTTGCACGTGAAGCGCTCGTGATGCGGCTCGAATCGTACATGCGCGCGAATCGCGCTTTTCTAAGGGTTGCCGATGCCGATCACATTTCGCGCCGCACGTTGATCCTTGCGGCATGCGACGCATGGGGCGAGGTGCGCAGTGCGCTGGCCGCAGTGAACGGCGAGGTGCCCGTGAGTGTCGAACAATGCGCCGAAGATGCGTGCGCGCTCGCCAACCGTGTGGGCGCGATGCCGGGAACCGCGCGCGACATGCCGGAACAATTCGACGGACAGCCGGTCCTGATGCAGGCGTGGAGCGATGGCGCTGCCGGATTGCCGCCCGACACGATTACCCGCGACATGCTGCAGCACGAATTTGACAGGATCCGCGCCGACCTGACACTGCAGAACGCCTGACCGATATCGCATTCCGACCACGCGCGCCAGTCACGGCGCGCGAACTGGAGACGCATCATGACTGCTGTCACTGCAATGGTTCGCATCGAGCAAATCGAGGCCGCGATCAATATCTGGCGCGAGCGCCGACCGGCACCGGAAGCGCCGAACACGTGCCCTACCCTGTGCGCCGAGGCGCGCGTATTGGCGGACGTATACGCGCTGATGATCTGCCGCCGGGACGTGGCGATCGACGCCGGTGCGTTGACGGCGGACCAGGCCGCCGCCCTGCAGGGCGCGCATGTGCAGCTCACCTGAGGACGCCACCATGCCTGCCTATACCTACCACGAAGCATGCGACTGGATCGTGACCCGCGCGGAGGCCGAGGCCGAAATCGCGAAGCACGCCGCCGAAGGCGGGTTCGCCGCGTTTCTCGCGGAAGTTGGGGACCGGGAAGAATACGAGGGCAGAGAAGTGCTCGACTGGCTCGGCTATTAAGGTATCCGGTTTATGTGGGTGATTTTCTATGCTGCGCGACAGCACGGTCACGCCCAAATTTCAAATTTGAGGCTATATGGATCTCGAATTTCGCTTCTATCTCGCCGGCTATAAGGGGGTTTGCTTGCCTCGTTGGCTGCGCCAGATCATGGCCGGAAACAGGATGCACAGAGCATGGCTCGAAGGATATATGGGCAGTTTTGAGGAGGACGGTAGAACGCATGGCGTTCTTGATCGTGAGTGGTATCAGTTGAGAGCATCCGGCGCCGATGCGGGCATTCTCACGGTGATGCGAGCGATTCTGAGAGGGCACGCATTTTAGCTAACTGCGTTATCTTGGGGCGTTCTGAATCGGTAGCGCCGAAGTCTGAAAACGGACGGGCGTGCGCAACCATGCGGCCGCCTTCGGCCGCCCCGCAATCGTGGGGCGGCTTGGGGCGCCTGCGCATCGTGGCGGCGTCGCGGGCGGTCGGGCGCTCGCGGCTACGCCGCAATCACCCGACCGCCCGCGACCGATGCGTTGTCCAGTTTGCGCGTAGCGCAAATGAAACGGGGCAGTCCCGTTCAGCGCAAAACCCGCGCTTCGCCAGACTGCCCCAACACTTACACCGCCGATGCGCCAGCCGGTTCGCCTTGCGGACGCGGCTTGCTCACCTCTGGCTCCTGCGGCTTGACGCCCAACGCGCGCTTGATCGCGTCGATTTTCTCTTTCCATCGCGTGGCCGGGATCTCGTCCAACCCTTCCGAACGTAGCAGCTCGAGCACCGCCTTCTGATTTCGCTCACGATCCTTGCGGATCTGTCCGCGTTGCTCGTCCTGCAATCGCTTCAGCTTCGCGGTCGCCTTGGCGATCTCGTCATCCAGCGATCGTGACTTGCGCGCCGGTTTTTCCGATAGCTCACTCATCTCAGGCACTCCATTTCGTGGTATCGGCCCTCGCCGCGCATTTTACCGCTCGCGCGGCGCACGCGAACACTTTCCAGTTGCCCGCGAGCGGGCAAAAAACGATCGAGCGCGGCAACCGGCCGCCGCACTCGACACCCCGCGCGATCCACATACCCACCGCGCCCCGCGCTCACCCCGCCGTTGCCCACACTCACGTGTGGACAACGGCGCGCGGCGCCCGGCCACGTGATCAGTGCGGATCACGGCCGGTCGAACGGCACCGTGGATATGTGGATCGCGCGAATTTCAGCCAGTTCGGCCGCGCCGTCGCGCGCCCGAATTTCCACGCCGGGCCCGCCATCCGTCGGGTGGTCCCGGTACACGTCGCGCGGGCGGCCGTTTCACCCGCCCCGCAGGTGAAACGGCCGCCCGCGCGAAATTCACTTCAGTTTGCGGGATGCGCGGATGCGCGCATCCCGCAAAGTCCGGCACTCCGCCCGACACCGTCGTCGAGCGGATACGCCCATCGTGCGCGCCCGCCCGAATTTTTTCCTACGCCGCATTGACCACAAATCCACCGCGCCCCGCGCTCACACCGGAGTTGCCCACCCTCACGCGTGGACAACTCCGCGCGGCGAACGGCTCTGTGATCCATCCCGATCACGGCCGTTCGTCCGGCGCCGTGGATGTATGGACAATGCTCATCGGTCCACCCGCGCCCCACCTCCTGCTCACCATTCTCCAGCTTCCCGCGCTGCGCCGAATCTGCTGATTCCCCGCTACTTCCGCCCTCTACCTTCCTGCGAAGATTGCACTGATCTGCTCCACTTCGTTCCGTGAACAGACGGCGAAAATCCACCCGCCTCGCCACGATCCGGCTCCTCGCAGTTCCCCCGTATGCGTCGCTCCCTTGAGCGGGAGACGGCGCACTTCACGGGTGAAATCTGCGCTGCTCCGGAAAAACCTGAAGTGATGAACGCTACGAGCTCTCCAGGGAGCGGGGGAATCCCCGCCCCCTTCCAAGCTCGTCACACACCATGCAACGTTGTTGCGGTGTGTCGCGCGAGCGCGGACGGTGTTGTTCGCGTCGGACAGGCGCGACGCTCGTTAGTCATTTTGGATGCCTCATCGATATGAGGTGACCGTCTATGGGTGAAATTCGCGTCCGACATCAACGCCCGTTTCCGGCGCGACTTCTCGTTAAGGAAATACGGAATCTAGCCAGGACGCGGGCGTTCGCGTCAGACACCAATGGAAAAACGGTTCCGAAAATCGGCGCAGATGCTCGCCACGAGTGCAATTTCGCGTCGGACACCTACGCGCAATTGTTAGCTTATATTCCAATTTGACGACTTAAAGCCTTATGCGTCATGCGCACTCGCGTCGGACACCCATCGATAATTCGAGTGATTGAGCCACCCGCTGATTGCGTTCGGAACCTTGTCCAGCAAGGATGTTGGCGTCGGACAGCAGTATGGCGTTGTTTTTATCGTATGTCCTGATAAAATCAGCGCGAGGGCCGATCTAGAAGAGTTGCACGCTGTTGCGCAAATTCGACGAATTTTCCACTCGCGCCATCCTAGAGAAAATCCGCGAATTTTCGGCCACAGCGATTGCGCCTCTCGGCACAAAGGACGCACGCCATGTCCACGTCGGCGTATCGCAATATCGGAAATTCTCCGCGTACAACCGTTCGGCTTGCGCCCGAGGATCATCGGTACTATCGCAAAGAAGCGCAGTCGTCGGGCCAGTCGCTTTCCGACTATTTGCGCAATCTTCTGCACCAAGGCGTATCGACTGCGTCGCTCGAAGACGCGGTTGGGTCCGTCAAGGCCGCAACTGCCCGTCTGGAGCAAATCAGTGCGTCGTTGAGTCTCGGCGCACTTTCGCCTGCCAAGCTTGACCGCACCACCAACACGGCCTCGCTTCCTCCCGATGTGATTCGCGCCATCTTCCACTGCCAGTTTTTGCTCGACGAGATCGTCACGCGCAACGATATGTCGGCGACGATTCGTGCCAAGGATGCGGCGGAGCGGTTGGCCGCCGACCTGGTGAGGGGCGTGCGATGAGCTCCGACAGAAAGGCAGGAATCGGCCACCATTTCAGCACCGGTTCCGAAATATGGATGCACCGCCTCGCCCTCATTTTGGTGGCCGTTCGCAATATCATCCTGGCCAGCGTCGCGGCCGGACTCGTCGTCGGCGTGTTGTATTTGTGGTTCCTTGCGCCGCGCGGATTTTGGCCGGATCTCGCAGACAACGTCCTCGCGCATATCCGCAGCACGTTGTACATGACCGCGGCGCCGATGAATTACAACCGCGACGGCATTGTGCTCCAGTTGCCGGTCGACCAGGTCGTCGTCTTGACGGATCCCGTCTGGGGCCACGCTGGGCCTATCGTGCGGAAATTCCTGATCCTTGCGTGCACCGTTGCGATCATCGTCGCGATGCTGATCGGCACCTACTGGTATGAGTTCGGTCGCGCAGCGATGAAGGATACGCAGATGCGGGGCGCGACGCTTGCAACCGGGCCGGAGCTCAAACGGTTGCTCGAGAAGGCCGACGACGCCAGTCCGTACCAGCTCGCCGGGGTGCCGCTGCGGAAGAAATCGGAAACGCTTCACACCATCATTACCGGCGCGCAGGGGACCGGCAAGTCGCAGCAGTTTTTCGCGCTCATGAAGCAGGTCCGCGCACGCGGCAAGCGGATGATTGTCTATGACCCTTCGGGCGAATTCACCGCTGCTTTCTATCGGCCAGGCGTCGACATCATCATGAACCCGTTCGACGACCGCGCGCCGAACTGGAACATCTGGCAGGAGATCGAGGAGGAGTATCACTTCGACAATATGGCCTCCGGCCTGATTCCGAACCCGACGGAAGCGGATCCATTCTGGGCGATGGCCGGCCGGGAGGTGTTTCGGGATGTCGTCCAGGTACTTCAGCGCGAGAACCGGATGACGAACAAGAATCTGTATTCTTCGGTCGCGCTCAGCAACCTCGACGGCATCTACCAGTTGCTGAGAAACACGGCGGGGGCGACATATGTCGATCCGATCACCGAGCGAACCGGCATGTCGCTGAAGATGACTGTCCAGAACCAGTTGTCGTCGTTCCGATACCTTCGCGACGACGGTCCTCATTTCTCGATCCGTCGTTGGATTCAGCAGGAAAGCGACTCGTGGATGTTCATCTCGACGCGCGAGGAAATGCGCGAAGCAATCAAGCCCGTTCTTTCGCTTTGGGTTGACATCGCGGTCAAGGCGGTGCTTGGGCTCGATCCAATTCATCAGGAACGTCTTTGGTTCTCGCTGGATGAGTTGCCGACGCTCCAGAAGCTCGACATCCTCAAGCAGGCCCTGACCGGCACACGGAAGTACGGCTTGTGTATGGTGCTCGGCGTTCAGGATTTCTCGCAGATTTACGAGATCTACGGTGTTCACCTGGCGACCACGATCATCTCCGGCTGCCAAACGAAGCTGCTGTTGCGCGTCACCGATGGCGAGGCAGCAGAGAAACTTGCGGAATTGATTGGCGAAGGCGAGATCGAGGAAAAGGACGAATCCGTCAGCTTCGGCCTCAACGCCCAGCGCGATGGCGTGAGCATCGCCAAGCGCCGGCAATTGCGCAACCTCGTGCTGTCGTCCGAAATTCGGCGCCTGCCCGACATGACCGGCTACCTCGTCGTGCCGGGGGATTATCCGACAGCGCGCGTTTCCTACAAGTACGCTCCGTCGCCCAAGGTCGCGCCGGCCTTCGTCAAGCGCCGGCCGTTCGGCGAGCTTTTTTCCGGTGGTGGCGCACCGGCGCCGGATGGGTCAACGCCACCATCGCCGTCATCGGGCGGACCGGTAGCGCCCGAGGACTGGACGACGAAGCCGGAAATTCTCGCCGCGCCGGTGGAATACATCCTGCCGGACACCGGGGAAGTGGTGTCGAGCGGACGCAGTGCGTGGCAAATCACTCGAATCTGAAATCGCGGAGACCAGCCGATGAACAGACGCCTCTTCCTCGCAGCACTTGCCCTCCCCGTGCTCGCCGCTCCGGCTCTTGGGATCGCTCAAGCTGCACCGGAGCCCGACAAGCTGCTTCCGCCGGAAATGGCCTTCCGGATGCACTACCTTCAGGTCGCGAAAGGCTACTTGAGCATCGTGTTTCGGATTGCACCCGGCTACCGGCTCTATCGCGACAAGATCAGCGTGACGACGCCAACCCCGACGCGCCTGATCTACAACGTCCTGAAACCGCCCGGCACGATGCATTTCGATGCAGCGCTCGGCAAGACCGTCGAGACCTACGATCGCGAAACCAGGGTCGACGTCATCATGACCGAGGGCCGCCCGGTCGATCTCGTCGTCACGATTCAGGGATGCGCGGAGGTCGGTGTGTGCTTTCCTCCCCTCGAACGACGGATCCATCTCAGCCGTCAGTACGACCCGGTGCTCGGGTATTAGGGGAATGCGCTATGTTGAGTTTGCACAACGTTAGCAACGCCGCGCAGGCTCAAACCTATTTCGCGAAAGATAACTACTACACCCAGGACGAGAACACCGAGCATTCGGCCTGGTTTGGCAAGGGCGCAGCCACGCTTGGCCTGTCGGGAACGGTCACGCCCGCACAATTTATGAATCTGCTCGAGGGGCGCGTGCGCGACCAGCAGCTCGGAAAATGGGTGACCGACGAAAAGACCGGCGAGCGGCGGCAGGAGCATCAGCCGGGAATCGACCTGACGTTCTCTGCGCCCAAGAGCGTTTCGTTGCTGGCCGAGGTCGCCGGAGACAAGGGCGTGCGGGCTGCGCATGAGCGGGCCACCGAGGTTGCGCTCACCTACATCGAGGAGCAAGTGATCCGGACCCGCGCGACCAGGGCAGGCGTCACGTTGCTCGAGTACACCGGAAATATGGTGGCCGCGCTGTTTCGGCACAATACGAGCCGCGATCTCGATCCTCAGACCCACACGCATGCCGTGCTCATCAATGCCACGCAGCGCGAGGACGGGCAATGGCGGTCGATCGACAACCGCGAGATCTACCAGATCCAGAAACTGGCCGGCGCCATCTACAACGCCGAACTGGCCGGCGGCCTGCAGCAGCTCGGGTACCGTCTCACGAACCCGGACAAGAAAGGTAACTTCGAAATCCAGGGCATCTCACGCGAGCAGATCGAGCATTTCAGCCAGCGGCGGGCGGCGATGAAAGAGGTGCTCGAAAAGCAGAACACGAGCCTCGATTCGGCCAGCGCCGCGGAAAGGGAGCGCGCGGCGCTCGCGACGCGCGACCGGAAGAAGGATGTCGACCACCAGGAGCTGCTCGACAGTTGGAACGGCCGCGCCAAGGAAAACGGTATCGACCTGGATGGATTGCGTGCTGACGCTGCGAAGCGCAGGGAAGACGGAATCGCCATTCCGCGACGTCTCACGGGGCGCGAGGCGATGTCGTTCGCCGCAGCGCACATGATCGAGCGCGAGGTAGCGGTCGACAAAATCGATCTCGTCAAGACGGCCATCGAACACGGTACCGGGCGGGTTGGTGCCCAGGAGGTCCTGAGCGCGTTCGACGATCTCGAGAAGAAAGGCGATCTGATCGCCCTTCCAGATGACAAGTACACCACGCGCAAGATGTTCCAGAGCGAGCGCTGGGCGATCGACTTCGTTCGCCAGCAAAAGGACCACGCGCCGATCGTACTCGATACTGCGTCGGTGACGGAGCGGATTGCCGCGTCCGAGAAGGAACAGCCCTTTCCCTACGCTACAGGGCAGAAAGACGCGATCATTCTGGCTTTGACGTCCCCGGATAGATTCGTCGCGGTCCAGGGGCTCGCCGGCACCGGCAAGACGACGATGTTACGCACTCTCAATGACATCGCAGTCACCGAGGGCTATGTCGTCCGTGGGATGGCGCCGACGGGCGCAGCCGCCAAGATTATGGTGAAGGAAACAGGAATCGCCGCCGATACTGTCGCGATGTTCCAGATCAAGGAGCGGCAGCTGCAGAAGGATATCGAGTTCGCCAAGCAGTTCGCGCCGGATTTCGAGCGTCGTCCAGAGCTGTGGGTCGTCGACGAGTCGTCGTTTCTCGCGCAGCGCCAGCTGGCGCAGATCCACAACCTTGCTGAAAAGGCGAATGCCAAGGTCGTCTATCTCGGTGACAAGCTGCAGCTGCAGGGTGTGGAGGCCGGCAAACCGTTCGAGCTGGCCCAGGATCACGGTATCGCGACTGCATACATGACGGACATCAATCGTCAGAAGACGCCGCACATGCAGGAAGCCGTCGATATCATTACCGGGCGCAATCATTTGAAGGCTGGCGAGCGCCTGTCGGCGCTCGAGTTGAAGCGCAATGCGCAATCGTTCGACTACCTCGTCCGGGAGGGAAAAGTGACGGAGACCGCGGATGTCGTCGCTGATGCGGTGAGCCGCGGGCTCGCAATGCCATCTCACGCGCGGGCCGAGAGCATCATCATCACGCCGTTGAACAAGGATCGGGTGGCGATCAACAACGGTATTCGAGAGGGATTGCAGATCCGTGGGGAGCTGTCTCGCGACGAGAGCGACCACACGATACTGGTGTCGAAGGGATGGACTCGCGCGATGATCAAGGAGGCCCAGTACTACAATCCGGGCGACGTTGTGCGGTTCAACCGAGACTACCAGCAAATCGCCGCCAGCAAAGGCGATTACGCGCGGGTACTGGGCGTGGATCACGAGCTCGGTGTGGTGACGGTGGAGAAACGCGATGGCACTCGACTCGACTGGGAGCCCGCGAAACACAATAAGGTCGAGGTCTACGACGGGGAGCAGCGCCAACTCGCAGTCGGTGACTTGATCCGACTCACCCGAAACGACGACACGTTCAAGAACGGTGAAATCGCGCGAGTCATCGAGCTGCAGCGCGGGCTCGCGGTGCTGGAGGTCTCAGACAAGGCTGCTACCACACACCGCCATGTCGATCTCAACACCAGCCAGCATTGGGACCACGCCTATACGTCGACGATCCACGCAGCGCAGGGGGCGTCAAAGGCGCAAGTAATTTTTGCGATCAACATGCCGGACGTCGACCCGGAGCAGCCCAAGCAAGCAGAGCAGATGCTGGAGGGATTCGCGAAAGTATTCGGCGATCGCAGCTACTATGTCGGCGTGACCCGGGCGTCGCACGATATCGCGATTGTGACGAACGACGTCGCCAAGACCCGGCGTGCGATCACGCAGCAGCAAGACAAGACAACGTCGATCGGGGTGCACCCCGAAGACAAGCAGGCGGTCGACCTGCAGCGGAAAGAGCTGGAACTGTAGGAGCTTCTGCAGACGCGAACCGTCCCAATTGTTATTTGTAAAAGGTCGGACTAGATCAAACAGACAGCGTCAGATCGGCTGACTCAGTTCGGCCAGAAGCGGTCAGTCGACGTCGGGACCTGAATCGCCGACAATCGACGCAGGCAGACGCAAGACGTAACTTGGATTAGCACCGGATCCACACATGACTACGAACCGCACAAAAACTCGGCTAGCTGGCGAGCTTAGTAGCTTCGTCCAGCAGTACGCCCGCAAGGCTCAGGCCTCAGAACCCAACGACCGGCAATACGATCGCAAGCTCGAAAAGAAGATGAAACGCCTCTCCCCATCTGAACTATCCGACCTTCTTTCTCAGGATGAGCAAGAGACAGTTGAGCCGGGCCGTGAGAAAGGGTGAGAACGGCCATGAGCTGCCGTCCACCTAGCAACTGTGACCGTCCGCTTTAGCCTGCGACATTCGCTCGCGGCAGTCGAGAGCCTGCGACACGTATGGCCAAGCCGCGACCGTCGTCCTTCGCCAGAGGCTGCTTCCTCTCACTATGAACGGCGAGACCCAACGTCATGGCACAGAGAAGGTCTTTGAGATGATTGCAAGCGTCGACTTCCGTCGGCGCAGACATCACGGTGATCAGATGACGAGGCTAACCAGCAAGTCGCCAACATCTCACTCGGACGCTACATTAGATCGGCCGCTGTGCAAGCTCCAAGAAGCACTTAATCGGACGGCTGGCCAGCTTCCGACTCAGTCGGTTGCTTGTCAAAGCGGAACTCCAGGGCCTCGGCCTTGTCGACGCCAGTGAGGGTGAGGTCTCCACGAACCCTCACGTCAAGATTGGCCAGGGGGTCGAAGATGAAGCGAACGCGCAGCTGACCCGGTCCATCCTCCAGGCCGCTGACGATGGCGAGGAAGAAGTCCTCGTCGTTCCGCGCGGCCTCCACTTCGCTGGCCGTCAGCGTCACGTCGCTCGGCATGCTGGTGCCTGAACTCATCTTGATTTCATAGCACTGCCGGAGCTCATCGATCGCGTCGACCCCAACGCCTCTCGCCGCGCGCAGGTCGTTGAGCTGCTTTGCGTCCAATCGCAGCGCACGCCGGACGGCATCCAGCGCCATCCGCTCGCGATCGCTGCTGGGTGGCAGCACCGTTCGCACCTGGGGAGCGCCGGATTGCACCGACTTCTCTTCGCCAGCAGTGAACACACGCGGCCTGGTCACCCGGCGTTTGGCAAAGACCATACCGCCCGATGACTTGACGCCCTGGTTAACGATCTCGCCCGCCGACGGTTCCAAGTCATCGAGCTCCCGCAGCCTCCGTACCTGGACCGGCGGCTTGCTAACCGGCTCCGGTGCCTCGCTCTTCTTCGCGCCCTTCTTCGGCGCCGTGCGCTGGGCGGCCTGCTTTGCGAGGCTTTCGAGTCGCTCCTTTCCATTGCCACGCTCCGCACGCGTTGTCGGCATCACCGCCCCGCCGGCTTGCACACCGGCGGCCGCGCGTGGCCAGATCGACGCCCACGCCCAAGCTGCCTTCTGTCGGTCTCCGGAAAAGAGAGATGCGACTGCAGCACCGGCGCCCTCGGCAGTTGCCAGATCGGCCGCACCCCGAACGATCATACGCAACGGCTCACGACCCATGTGAGCGCGGGCAGGAAGGACGACCTGGCCGGAGGGGAGGTCGGCGACGATCAACAGCTGGGGGTCAATCACGACGGGCGCGGCGAGGAGATCGTTCCATTCAACGGAGAGCGAGTCGAGTAGAACCTGATCCGCCCTAACGAGTTCCTGCCGCAGAAGAGAAATGGCACCGGCGAAGATGGGTCGGAGCGGCTCTCCTTCCGCCAGCCCGAAGGATGGTGTCGATGCTGCCTGGAAGTCCGCCGGAGTGAGCCGCACGACGCCGAGTGACTCCAGCAGCGTCTCAACAGCCGAGAAGGAGGTAATGCCGGTCCGCCAAACACGCATTTCAGGGGGAGCGCTCGCGAGAAGAGCCTCTCCCTCCATTGCGTAGACCGGCCGCTCTGTCACCCAAGCGGTGCCGGTCCAAAGCGGTAGCCGCTTTAGGGTCGTACGAAGCTGAGATGACATCTCAGCGACCTCGGCTGCGATCAGCGTGTAGGCGCGGATCGCGATGCCAAGGTCTGCAGGGGACGGCTCGCCCACCGCCATCTCCTTTAGGACGGCGATCGCATCGGCCGCAGTCGGTAGGGCCACCCCCAAGGTTTTCCAAAGCGGATCCAAACCCTCGACGAACGGCGCAAACGCCCGACGGGCACCGAACAGTGCTGGTCCCCGGAACACCTGCTCCGGCGAATTCCACTTGTTGCCGACCAGCAGCAGACCAGGACCTTCGCTCCCCGCGCGGAATGCGTTCCTCAGCTGCGCCGACGTCATCCGCCCTTCGGGAACGCCCTCACTCCGATCTCGCAGAGACGCCGCGAGTAGCTGATAGGTCGCCGAGGCCTCCTCGCTGACGGACGCCGTGACCACCTGCTTGCGCAGCGCCTGAAGTCTAAAGACGAGATCGCGTTGCGTCGGACCGGCCTTCACCCCAAGCGCAGCAAGGACGCCCGAGCGGAGTATCTGACTGTCGAACTTTGCTACCGTGGTCGATCGCTCCGACGGGCGGGGCGGACTGCCCGGCACTTGGAGCTGCAGATCAGCGGGCCGCTTAAAGCCGCTCGCGGCATCGGGCATCCACCTCACTTCGGCCAATTGCGCTAGCCAAGTCGCGCGGACCTCCGTGCTGCGGTGCCAGTAGCCGTTGTATGCGTAGGCCGGGATCGCTGTCGCCGCTTCTGAGTAGCGACGCTCCCACCCGCGACTCAGCGTAGCGAGGAGCGCCACCGCCCGCTTGCGTCTCAGCTTCACGGCCGCCTTTGCGATGTCAGTGGCCACAGTGTGCGCGTCGGGCGACCAATGGTCGTCGATCAAATGGGTGTTTCTCCCTCCTGCGCGAATGCCTTGCAGTTGCTCCGCCGTCTGCAAGGGGCCAATCGAACACGCCGGAGTCGTGTCACGAGCCCAGTACACACGTTCGTCGGCCGGTTTCATGAGCCGCGGTTCACGAGCAACGCCCCACGCCGCAAGGAGCCGCTGGGCGCCGATTGCAGAGCGACCGGCCGACTGCTTGAGCAGCTGGCCATACGCGGGATGGACCCATTTGAGACCCGGCGCACGGCCCGCCGCTTTGGCGAAACTGTCCGCCTCGCGATCAATGGCGGCAGGAAGATAAGTCTCAATGGGGCGCGCCCAGCCCGTTGAAAGCTTGCCATCCGTTCCGTACCATATGGCCTTGAGTGCGATGCTGCGACCGATCCTCGGACCGAGCGTGGCGTGTCGATCTCGAGGAAGCTGCGCCCACGCGTCGCGCAGAGAGATCAGGTCATCATCCTCGATTCTCACCGGTACATCCAGTCCGGCGCCGGTTAGGTGACTACGGCCGAGCACCTCGAACACGTCCCCGCTCGCGTCGCGATCATCGAACAGGACTCCGAGCTTCTCAAGACTTGAGAGAAAAGCCGTCGTCGGCGCCCCGGGATCTAGGTAGGCAGGGTGGATGCGGCGGGCGAGGCCGAGCCGTGTGGCGAGGGCATCGAGCGACGCTCGCCTGACGAGCACCCAGGGATCTCCCGGCTGAGGCCGGGGGGTTGCCGCGCCGTCGGAGAGGAGGATGCCGGGGCGGGCCGAGAACTCGGTCGTCAGTTCATGGCGCTCAGCCAGAGCTGCGAAAGACACGTACCACTCTGGCTCACGCTGCCCTTGTCCGTCAACCACCTCTAGCGCGTCAACGATCTCGACGACCTTGCACTGACCCAGCTCGTCGAGCACCCGTCGCCATCGCCCTTCGGCATCGCGACCGGCACGCGGCATCGCTACACTGTCCGGCCGGAGCCGTTCGATGTCGGCCTCTGTCAGCAACTCTGCGAGCTCCTCCTGCTCGTATGCAATCTCCGCGAGCGCAGTCGAACCCGATTTTGTTCGGATGCGAAGCTGCTTGTGGAGATCGCTCTGGCAATCCGCGACGAGCCTACAAACTTGGATCTCCGTCCAGCCATCTCCGTCATCCGCCTCCGCTTTGAGCGGAACATGGCTCCATGCCGAGACGCTTCCCTCGGAGAAGCTCTCCAACGCGGCCCAAGTGACTAGGCGTCCGAGATCGGCAAAGCGCGCGATGTTCCAATCGTTAGGCTGCAGCGTGGACCTGGCGGAGTCCGGATCAAACTGGGCGTTGAGACCGATAGAGAGGCCGGTTTGAGCAGGCAGCGGCATCCGATCGTACAGCCGCAGCGGTCGCGCAGTCGCCAGCGGCACGCAAATCCCAATAGGCGTGCTGGAACCGGTCGCCTTATTGGATCGGTTCTCATCGGACCCGACGGCGCGACGGGTGGAGTAACGCCGGTAGCGTATTTCTCCCGCCGCCTCGGCTGGCTCGAGAACTCTGACCTCTGTCACGTCTACCGCGGCGATCTCGCCGCAGAAATCGATCTCCCCGCAGCCGGACGACGTCACTTCGACCGCGAAATCGAGATCTTGGGACGGGTCCTCAAGGTTCCTGAATTGAAGCCCGCGGATGCTCTGCAAGAAAATCAGGGAGTCAACGTTCAGCTCGCTCACCGCTGCAGCGATCGCCTCACCAGAGACGGCCGGGAGCAGGGGGACGACGAGCATGGTGTGACGCAGCGCTGCATTGTAGACGTTCTCTACGTCGGCCTCCGGCTGACACGGCTCCGGACCATTGTCCCCGATGACGAAGTGGAACGGCGGAGCGTGCATCTCGATGGGGCCACCCAGCGAACTAAGCGTGCGCTGGCCGATTCCGAAGCGGCCGGATGCCTCGGGATCGTCGTCCTTCGTCGACAGCCATGGAAGCAGCATTGCGCCGACGTGCGCCAACGTAACCGGTGACCCGTCATGCACGATCAGGAGTTCGGGGCGGGGCGAGGTCCGATAGGCGACCCGCAGAGAGGCTGCCCCGAGGTCGTCCGCGTTCTGCAGGCACTCAATCAGACCTTGGAACGGACGTGGGCTTAAGGAGCTGGCGCCCTTGCCGGCGCCTCGCATACTCGCGCGGAGGATAGACGGCTGCGTGGAGATTATCTCGCCGAGCCGTCCAACCGCTGCCCGCGCCCAAGTCGCCGAGGGTTCAAGCGGCACCCAGCTGCGATCGTTCCATTCGTTGGCCAACCGGTCCGCCGCGGCCCTCCCCTCGATTTCCTCCCCGCCCATCTCAACTGTCGTCACGACGATCTGGCCTCCTTTTCCCCGCGGAGCTTATCGCGACCGTTACCGGAAAGCTAGCTGGCACACACGCGCAGGGCGCAATTTTCGTCCTGCGCAGGTCGCTCGGTGGCAGTCAGCTTGGATACACCGGCTGAGCGCTTTCATCAATTCGTTGCATCGACGGGTTGAATCCGCAGTCGATCACCGCCATTGGCGACGAGCGGTCGTATTGTCCGAGACCTAATCTGACGTTGACTGACCGGTCAGGTCTCGGCCTATACATGTTATTCGCGCAGCAGAGCGCTCGGTGTCCAGCCCTCTATGCGCGACCATCTCGACTACAGACCTTCCCGCTGGCCCGATAACAGCATCTTCCGGTACGCGCCCGGCTTCTCTCCAGAAATGCGCGCAAACGCCCTACTGAAAGTGGCGACGTCGAAGTAGCCAAGCTCTTCCGCCACGTCGAGAAGCGGAATTGCGGAGTTCTGCAGAAAGCTCTTCGCAAGGTCAATCATGACGCTCTTCGCCAGGACGTTGAAGTTTGATCCCTCGGCCTCAAGGCGTCGCTGAAGCGTACGAGAATTTAGCCCGAGCGCGTCGGCGACAGAGCTCAAGCTGCTGTACCTGGCCCACGACTGGTACAAGAGCTGGGTCACCCGCGAGGTTGCCGACTGCTTCGTGTGGTTCGCCAATTGCCACTCCAACTGGTTGCATCGCGGCAACAGTTGTCGGAAAACGGCTCGGTTCGAAAAACGGGGCTTAGACATTAATAGCCACGAGGGGAAAATTACCTGGGTATGTGGTGCATTAAATTCAACTTGACACCCCAGCAACTGCTTATACAAGCGTTTCGGTATTTTTGATTTTTTGAAAGAAAATTCAACTTTCGTAAACGGAGCTGTGTAACCAAGCATATCTTCTGATTCGGTCAGAATTGCCGCCACGCATATTTCGGTGTTCAGCTGTCGCAAGCCCTCATTGAATCGGTACCCATCCACAATGATCGCCGCCTGATCCCCATGCGCCTCCACTCTCATCCGGAAGTATGACTCGCCAGTGAGTGGATGGTCACACGCGAACTGCCAAGCTTCGCCGAAGGTCGGGGCACACTGCATCGCGTAGCCACGCACGCCACCGATCGAGACGTGTATCGCCCGCCCGATAAGCAAGCCAAGCGCTGGATCGTGGTACAGGCGCTTCGCATTCGCCAGCACCGCAAGCTCCTGCGCGTAAGTGATTGATGCCTCGGCGTTCTCGACCTGAGCAAGGGAGATGTCAGTGCCTTGCAACACGTCCTCCCCGTTGATACCCGCCTCGGCCAGCAGGTTTACGACGATTGAGACCGTATGCAGCGAGACCGGGGTGTGCTCTTCATCATGGTGGTCAAGCCCTGAATCTAGCGAGCCTTTGATCGCCTGTATCATCCTGACGCCTTGTTAATTTCGTGCGGGGTTTTACGAGAATATAACTTCCAATTGTCGCGAAATGCCTATGGTTGTCGCAAAGTGCCTATTGACTATCTTAGGTAAAACAGCAAAAGTACGAATTGCATTGTTTGAATATGAATGCACTGGCGCGATGCCCACAAACTATATTGCGAAGCATAATAAAAGTAGACCGAGCTTGTTATGAGAGAACATGTGTACGGCGCTTCGGGGTCTCGGTTGAGCGCCAGTGATTGCGAACTTCAGCCCCGGCCATGGGGAGGATTCGCTTCGCCCCTGCTGTCTCTGGGCGCACCTTCGCTATTGCTGCTCGTCGCGGGTGTCGTGCTGCCAATGGTTGTCATCTTCGTTGCATCGATCTCCACTCCGGAAGAATGGGGCGGCGTCCGTTGGGGAAGCCTGAACCTCGACGCGTATGTACGACTCCTTTTTGAGCAGGATTTCGATGGCAACTGGGCGCTCAACACAGGGCTTGCGCGTGTTGCCGCCCGAACGTTCTCACTCTCACTTGTGGCAACGATCGCATGCTTCGCGCTCGGTTTTCCGGTGGCGCTCTATATCGCGATGCAACCCGCACGTCGCCGTACCTGGCTTCTCGTCTTCATCACTGTTCCGTTCTGGACCAGCCTTATGGTCCGTCTGTATGCATGGATTCTCCTCCTGAGGAGCGGCGGCGTTGCCTCGACGGTGCTCGACCGGGTGTTCGGAACCCCTGTTCCCACGATTCTCTATACCGACGCCGCGACCGTGATCGGACTAGTCTACGCATTTATCCCTTTCATGGTGCTCCCGATCTTCACGAGCCTGGAGCACATGGACTGGAACATCGTCGACGCGGCGTTCGATCTTGGTGCGAAACCTTGGGCCGTGGTGACGCAGATAATCGCGCCGTCCGCCCGACACGGAATCGGGTCCGGCTGCATGCTCGTGCTCGTACCCTCTCTTGGCGCGTTCCTTATCCCGGACATGCTGGGCGGTGCCAAGTCGATGATGCTCGGCAATCTGATCAATCTCCAGTTCGGCGACGCACACAACTGGCCGCTCGGCGCGTCCCTGTCGATTGCGATGTACGCACTCGTTTTACTTTGCGTTCTGGCGAAGCGTCTGTTCACGAATGCAGCGAGCAGGGGCTGCCGTGCGTAATCCACGTAAGATTCCGGGATTGTGCATCACTGCGTGTGGGTTCTTCGTCTTTCTGTACACACCCATCGTCGTTCTTGTCGCGCTGAGCTTCAACGATGGCGGATCGGCAACCGTGTGGCAAGGATTCGGGCTAAGCGGATACCTGACCGTGCTTCGCGACGCCGCAGCTTTCGAGGCCGCTCGCACCTCGTTTGCAGTTGCCGCCATTTCGGCGACGGCGTCCTCGCTGATCGCCATTCCGACAGCACTTTATCTGTGGAACAACACACGGCGCACAGCAGGTTTCGCGGGGATGTTGGTGACGTCGCCGCTGCTCGTACCCGAGATCGTCCTTGCACTCGGCACGCTTATCGTGTTCTCGATCGCCGCGGTCAAACTCAACTTTTGGACGGTGGTCTTCGGCCACACGGTCTTCTGTCTCCCGTTTGCCTATCTGCCGATTCGTGGTTCGCTGTCGAGGATCGACACGACCTATCTTGAGGCCGCGGCCGATCTCGGCGCCAATCGCTGGCGCGTGTTTCGGCAGATCGTCTGGCCGCTGATCCGCACGGGGATCGCGGCCGGATTCGCCCTCGCGTTCGTCGTGTCGATCGACGATTTCGTGACGACGTACTTCCTGTCGGGCACCGCGACGACGACACTGCCGATGTACATCTACGGCCTCATTACCCGGGGCGTCAAACCCAACGTGAATGCGCTTGCGACGATCGTGCTGGTCTTCTCGTTCGGCGCCGCGCTGCTGTCAGTCTGGCTGTCGCGGGCGGCCAACAGCGAAAAGCAACTGTCAATCCTGGAGCAAAGTGCATGAAGATCGTAGCAACCGTCGTCCTGGCCGGCATGGGCATGATGCAAGCCGCGCACGCCGAGCAAGTCCTGCGTTTCGGCAACTGGCCGGGATATTACCCGGTGGAGCTGCTCAAGAAGTTCAAGAAGGAAACCGGGATCGACGTCACGCTCACCGCGTATGACAGCGATGCCGCGGTCGCGACGAAGATGAAGGCCGGCGGCAGCGACTACGACGTCGTGATCGTTTCGGACCTTTACGTGTCGATGCTGGGCAAGCAGAACCTGATCGAGAAGCTCGACAAGACCAGGTTGCCGAACGCCCGGAATATCCGGCCCGAGTACGCGCATCCGGTCGGCGACGCGAATCGCGACTACGGCATGCCGTACCAGGTGATCACGACCGGCTTGGTCTACGACACGTCACGCGTCCCGAACGGGGTGTTGCCCGACACGTGGAAGACCTTCTTCGAGCCGCCGGAATACCTGAAGGGAAAGATCGTCGCGCTGAATGTCCAGGAGGAACTGTACATGGCGGCCTCATGGTACCTGGGCCAGGACGAATGCTCGGAGAACCCGCAGGACGCGAAACGCGTGCTCGCCGTGCTCGAGAAGCAGAAGCCGTCGCTCCTCGCGTACGCGAACGACGGCGTGGTCGAGCGCTTCCAGTCCAAGCAGGTCGTCATGAACCACGACTGGAGCGCCGACGCGGCGAAGTATCACAAGGTGTTGCCGACCATCGTCTTCATGTATCCGCGGGAAGGGGTGCATCAATACGTCGACAATTTCGTCATCCCGAGCGCGGCGAAGAGTCGCGACAACGCGTATCGCTTCGTCAACTGGATGATGGAGCCGCGCAACATTGCCGAGGCATCGAACTTCAATCGTTACCACGACGCGATCGTCGGCTCGACGCAGTTCCTGACGCCCGAGCTGCAGAAGGATCCGACCATCAACCCACCGCCCGAGTTTCAGAAGCGGTTGAAGCCGCTTAAGATCTGCTCGCCTGCCGCGATGGCGTTGCGCGACAAGGTTTGGGTCAAGCTGAAAGGATGACCTTCCCCCATGTTCGAAAACCTACCCGCCTCGCTGTCCAGGCAACGAGCGAGGCGCCTGGCGAGCAAGGATCACCTGACGATTCTGTGTCTGGGTCGGGAACTGTGGGTGACTGCTTGACAAGGAGAGGCAAAGGTCTTATTTTATGAAAAAACGAAAATTCGAAAAAACGAGTTTTCGAAAATGTGAAAATATCCCTTGATGCGAATCCGTTTGTCCCGCAAAAAGACTGTTTTGACCAAAGGAAGGGCCAAAGCAGTCATGGGCATCATTGTCGCGGAGCTCGCAAAGGGAGTTCTCAAGGAGCCGTATAACGTTCGCGTTTACTTGGGCCCCGTAGGGAAGTGGCAAATTGCTTTGACTACGCAGTCAGGGCGTCTGCTTGAAGTCGAGACCCGAGAAGGCACGCCGAAGACGTGGCGGGTGTTCGAGGATGCAATGGAAGTTGTGATCGTGAGCTGCAAAGAAGCACAGGAGGTTCGCGTCGAAGTTGGCCCACTAGTTCTGGTGGAGCAACGAAGCGTAGCGTAGCGAAGTGAGCGGTTGATGCCGGTGCTACCAACACCGACACCAACCTAACCAGGCAGAATTTCGAGAGAGTCCACCGATGGCTGTCCGTATTGTACGGCAACATCGGCGCATTTCGGTGACGTTGCTCACCGTTAGCGCCCTATTTTCTTTGCAGGCTGTCGCAATCTACCGGGTTGATCGCGAATTCAACGCAATCAGCGAGCCGGGTTTGGCGACGTACAACCTCTGCATCCTCCTTATCGCCGGCGACACGGCAATCGGGCGGTCCTTCGTTCGCCGTCTCTTTCTCGCTGACGCGCGCGGCTACTGGTGCGCTGTCGGTGTGCCGCTTGGTAGAAGTGCCGCATCCACATCTCCGTTCTATCTCCCAAATTATCTGTACGTTGTCTCGCATATCGTGAACTCCGCTGGAGTGCCGTCTGGTCACGCGTTTACATCTAGCCGCGTGCCTCGGATAGATCGGACGGGCTTTCGGCCCTCGACAACCATGAATTCTGTCGGGGGCCGCTTTCTTTTTCTTCGCTCCTCACACCATCGCCAAGCCCTGTTTGGCCCTCACTCTTGGCAGGTGGTTTTGCTGCGGGCAAGTCCTTCATGGGACGAGCTCGCGGCGTTTTTTATTCCAAGTCAGTCGTTGGTGATCGACGGCTGAAAGATACCTAAACTGATGATACGCATGAAACGCCGTCTCGTGTCATTTAATATGTTCGTACTACTAATTATATTGGTGTGTGGACGCGCATCAATCGTGCGTGCGGCCTGTTGGAATGAGGCCGCTGCAATGTACGACGTCGATCCGATCTTGCTTAAGGCGATCGGCTGGCATGAATCGCGCGGCTGGAGCGGCGCTAAAGGCCCGATCCTGCCAGACGGCAATCGTGCGATCGGCGTCATGCAGATCAATACAGTCCACCTACCAACGCTCACCAGCGTCGGGATTCGGAGAGAAGACCTGCTTGACGCCTGCACAAGCGAAAAAATTGGCGCCTGGGTGCTCGCGAACTGCATCAAACAGTTTGGCCCGACGTGGAAAGCCGTCGGCTGCTACAACACCGGGCCCGCCTCCAACAACGTCGCCGCGCAGCTCAGATACGTGAGAAGCGTTCAGCGCTACTACGCCGCGTACCAACGTGACGCCGCCAGGGAGCAACAGAAATGATCCGGCCTCTCGTCGTTGTCTTGACGCTCTTCATTGGTGCGGCGCCTGCCGAGGTGCTTGCCTCACCGAACCCGGTCGATCGCTTGTCGGATGTCGCGCAATTCGGCATGCGGCCCGACGGTGACTTTGTCTTGTGCGACGGATCGGAATGCCCGCAACGGACGCTCAAGCATCTCGCCGGTTCTGCCGCACCACGTTCCGTCTCGACGCCGGTCCCGGCCTATACCGAGTCGCCCGCGCGCGCCCGCTCCCCCGCGAAGCGCGTCCGCCGACACCGGCAGACTCCTCACCGCAAGCCCGTGGTGACTTGTGCGCCGGCCGCTCGCTCTACCCCGTGACGTCACCTTCATTGAGGAAATCCTATGTCGACGTTGAACCATTCCACAACAGCCAGCGCCGCCACGCTCGAGGACGAACGCTTCGAACAGCTGCGCCAATGGGCCAAGGCGCTGCTGTTCGTTTGCCTGTTGCTCGGCCTGATGTTCCTCGTCTCGCATGCCATTGCGAACGACGGTACCGAGTTCCAGGATGCTTCCGCGAAGTTCGAAGCCTGGGTGAAGGGCAATCTGGGCAAAGTGGCCGCTCTCATCTGCGTTGCGATCGGCATGCTCGTTGCGGCAGTCCGGAAGGACTACCAATGGATGCTGGGTGGCGTCGCGCTTGGCATGATCGCCGGCATCATCGTCGGGATCATCAACTCCAGCTTCACTGCCACGATCTGAAGGAGGATCCATGTCAGCCGACGATCTGTCCCACGCCGTACCCCTGACTCTTGACGACGCGCCCAAGCTGCTGTTCTGGGAGTGGGACGTTGCGTGTATCGCGATGTTGGGGATTACGTCCGGTCTCGGCGCCGGATACCCGATCGTCGGCTTCGTCATTGGCATTGCCCTCGCAGGGGTCTACTCCCGCTTCTTTAAATCGGATCTTCATCCCGGCATCGCCGCGCACCTGATCGCATGGATCACTGGCATGCCGACGCCGTCCGATTTGCCGCCTACCCATCTGCGCGAATTCAAGGGCTGAGCCATGCGTCCAGACATCGCCAAGAACGAACGCGACAGGCAAAGCGAGACGATCCGGTTCCACCGAAAGATCATTTCGGGGCAAGCGATCGCCAATGTCCTCCTGACGCTCCTGGTCGGCTGGACCGTGCTCCACGACACCACGCGGATCGTGCCGCCTGAAGTGAAGCGCCCTTATCAGATCGGAGCGGGCCAGACTGATAAGGACTATCTGAGCGACATGTCGGGCTACGTGCTCAGTCTCATCTTGACGTCGACGCCAGACACCGTCGACTACAACAACAGCATCGTGCTCAAGATGGCCGAGCCTGAGCAGTACCCCGTGCTCAAGACGCAATTTGACGCGGCTGCTATTCGCATCAAACGCGAAAAGATCACCACGATCTGGTCGCCGCAATCATCGCAGATCTTCGTGGATGCCAAACGCGTCATCTGGAAGGGCACCCTCAAGACCTACATCGCCGATCAGCCAATTTCGACGGTGCCTCACACCTATGTCGTCGAACTTCCCATCTCCTTTTCAGGACGGACCTATGTTCGCAAAGCCGAGGAAGTGCTGGATAGCACTCGCGCTGCTGCTGGCCGCGGCCAGTAACACGTTCGCAGGAACGGGTGCCGCCCTGTCGGAATACAACGTCTCGGCGACCGAGCAGAACCGGCTCGCCATCGACGGCAGGAAGATCGCGCAGATCGTCCCGAAACAGAAAGGCGCGCTCACGTACGTCAAGGATCTGGCCAACGGCGTTCTGTATTTCACGTTCGCGGACCCGGACACCGCGCAGGGCACCGAGTCGCTCTTCGTGGTCGATGATCACAACGACACGTACCAACTGCTGCTGCAGCCGCGGCGCATGCCGAGCGCGAACATTGTGGTGCCGGCCGCCGGCAGCGCCGAGGTTCGTCGCACTCAACCGATCTCCGCGCGCACGTCGTCCTATCAGTCCGCCATCAAGAACCTGCTCGAAGAGATGGTCGTGGCCCACGACGACCGGGACGCACAATCCAGCGCTGCGGCGACGCCCATCAACCAGACAGTGCCGCTCTGGCAAGAAGCGCAGCTGACGCTAGAGCTGCGTTACACCGAGGACGACCTGGTCGGCGAGCAATACCGGCTGATCAACGTATCCACCGGCGACATGGTCATTGCCGAGCAAGAGCTGTATCGCAAAGGCGTACTCGCGATCGTGGTCGATCAGCAAACCCTGGCACCGGGCGATTCGACGGCCGTCTATGTCGTGAGGGGGCGCGCCGATCATGAGTGATACCAGGCCAAGCGGCGGGTCGAACGATCAGACCAAGCGACGGCAGCGCCTGGTCGTGATCGGCGCGGTCGTGGTCATCGTCGCGATCACGGGCGTTGGCCTGATGCTGACTGACGAGACCGCGCCTCCACCGAAACCCAAACCGATTACGCAAGCGATTCAGCAGCCGGGCACGATCGACGATCGCGACGCTTGGCGTACCAAGTCGGCCGCCACGCTGGCCGACCTGGAGCAACGTGTCCAACGGCAGCAGGCCCGCCTCGAGGAGCAACAGGCGTCGATCGAGAAGATGGCATCTGCCGCCGCTGCCCAACAGGCCGCCGCCGCCGTGGCGGCTTCGCTTGCCGCGGCGGCGTCCAGCGCGGCCGCCCCTGCGGCGGCCAGCACTGCGACGCCGGCGTCGAGTGCGACCGCAGCCACGACGCTGAACAAGCCCCTGCCCGTCACCGCGCGCGGCTTGGGCGGAAAGCAGGTCCTGCCACCTCCCGGCGGCACGCTCGCGCAACGCATCGACGGCACCGACGTACCGCCACGTCAGCTCGAAATTATCTCGTTCGTCGACGACGGATCGGGTTCGGGCGCCGACAGCGCGAACGCAGCCGGCTCCAGCGGTGGAAAGTCGGAAGTCCTCGGGTTTCCGACCGACCCGAAGGCGCGGCGGTACGCCACGACGAAGGCAACGAGCGTCGCCACCTCGAGCAGCGGGCAGGGCCTCGTCAATATTCTGCCAGCTGGGTCGTTTTTCCGTGTCGGCATGCTCAACGGCGTAGACGCACCCACCGGCGGGCAGGCGCAGAGCGACCCGCTGTCCGCGAACCTTCATGTCCTCGAGGCAGCCAACTTGCCGAATGGTAAGAGGCTTGATATCCGAGGTTGCCGCGTGATGTCGGCGGTCTGGGGCGATCTCTCGTCGGAACGCACGATGGGCCGGACCCAGACGCTGTCTTGCATTCTCGGGGGCAAAACGATCGAAATCCCGATCAAGGGCAAGGTCATCGGCGAGGACGGCAAAGAAGGCATACGCGGACGCCTTGTCACGAAGCAAGGTCAGTTGCTCGCCAACGCCATCCTGTCGGGAACGCTCGGCGGCATCGGCCAGGCGTTCCAGCAATCGGCAACCGTCACCTCTATCGGCGGTGGCGGCATCTCGCAGACCGTCGACAGCGGCCAGATCGGGCGGGCCGCGATCGGCGGCGGTATTGGCTCCGCCGGCCAGATGGCCGCCCAGTACTACTTACAGGCTGCCAACAAGCTTTACCCGTCCATCGAGACCGATGCAACCCGAACGATCGAGGTCTCGATCACGCAAGGCACGTTCGTTGACGCATCCACCGCCGCCCTCTTCGATCGACGCGACAGCAGCCGTCGCAGTGGCGATCGCTCCCGGAGACTCTCTGATGACTAATCGTATCCGCCTGAAGCGCGCGATCGCCGCCGTTACCGTGGGCGTCCTCGCCGCATCGACGCTCGCCACGGCCGCCGACGACAGCCAGTCCGTCGCGGCTCACCTCGCCTCGCTCTATCCCAACACGCCGTTCCGCGACGTCAAGCCGGCGCCGGTCGCCGGGCTGTACGAGGTGACGATGGGGCAGAACACCGCGTACACCGATGCGAGCGGCCAGTATTTCCTGTTCGGCCACATTTTCGATATGCAGAACCAGGTCGATCTGACTGAGCAGACGCAGGCCCAGAACTACAAGACCCGGTTCCCGGCGCAGTTTCTCGATCACGCGATCAAGACCGTGCACGGCAACGGCAAGCGTGTCGTCGCGATCTTTTCCGATCCCGACTGCCCGTATTGCAGCGACCTCGAGAAACAGCTCCAGCGCGTCGACAACATCACGATCTATACGTTTCTCTTTCCGCTGGAAACGCGCCATCCCGGCGCAACCAATAAGTCCATCCGAATCCAGTGTGCGAGCGACCCCGCAAAGGCGTGGCGGGACTGGATGACGAGCAAGCGGCTGCCGCCCATGGTGGCGTGCCATCACCCGATCAACGACAACCTGGTGCTCGGTTCACGCCTCGGCGTCACGGGCACGCCGACGCTGATCGCCGCAGACGGTCGGGTGCTGCCGGGCGCGGTGTCGGCGCCGCAGCTCGAGGCGTGGTTGAACGCTGGCCAACGCGCGCCCAGCCCCAGCGGCCAGGATGGCGCCGCGGCCAACGCGCCGGCGCGGGGAGTGGCGCAATGATTGCCCGCGCGTGCTTGGTGACCACGGCAACCGTCGCTGTCCTCTCCGCGTGCAGCTTCTCCGGCCTCGATGCGGAAAGCAAGTTCGCCTGTAAGGCGCCGGACGGCGTTGTGTGCGATTCGATGACCGGCTCGCTCGCGAACCTGCAGGCTGGAAACGTCCGAAGCACGCGAACAAGCCAATCGGCGGCCGCCAGCGCGCCGACGTCGAAGACGCCGGCCCAGGGCGCAGTGCTCGCCCGGCCGCTCTTCAGCGGCTCGCCGATCCGCAGCGCGCCGCACGTCGTTCGCGCGTGGATCGCGCCGTGGGAGGACGCCGACGGCGACCTCCACGACCAGAGCTACATCTACCTCACCACTGACACCGGTCGCTGGCTCGTCGAACACAACCAGCGACGCATCCGCGACCTGTATCGGCCGACTGTCGGCGGCACCGCTACCGCCGACGCGAGCGCGTCGCCGAAGGCCGAGCCGCCGTCGACGGCCGTCGCGCTCGGGACCGGTGGCGCCGTCCAGACCGCGCAGGGTGAGCTTCTCAAATCGGCGCGCGACGCGATGGACTCGGCCCAGCAGGCGGTAAGGCAAGCGCCGATGTCCGGCGACCTCTTGAAAAACCTCGCGACCGGCATTCGCGCGCCGCAATAACGGGAAGCACGCCATGAAGATGCCCGACACCGGTGAGTGGCTCAAGCAGGCAAGGACCACGGTCCGCGACATGATGCGGCAGTCCGTGCTCGGCGAGACCCCTGAGCACGATCCGATCGACGAAACGCTGAACACGCCGCAGCAGGATGACGCCAGCCGTTTTCACGAAATCCTGAAGTACGACCAGTACGACGACACGACCGGGCTCTTCTACAACGACAACTCGGTTGCGTTTGTGCTCGATGTCGTTCCCCAAACCGGCGCAAACGACGAAATGGTCAGTCGGTTGAGCACCCTCTTCACCCCGATTCCTTCTGGAACCGGCGTGCAATGGTGTCTGTTCGGCAGTTCGCGCGTCGACGACGTGCTCGATCGCTACGAGGACTTGAGGTTCGAGGCAGTCGAAGCCGGCAAGGTCGACCCGCTCTTTCTCGATCTCGCCCGGCAACGCACGCAGTTCATCCGTAGCCGCACCGGCCAGTCGCTCTTCGACGACATGCCGTTCTCGATTCGGCGTTTCCGCCTGGTGCTGTCCATCACCCGATCCGGAACTCACGACGACCCGATTCTCGTCGAGCAGATGCACGACCTGCAGGCCACGCTCCTGTCCTCTCTGCGCACCGGCAACCTGCCCGCGAGAAGCATGGACGCCGACGGCCTGATCTCTTTCCTGTTCCCGATCTTCAACCCGGAGTATCTGTTCAACGACGATCCTCTTCCGGATCTGCGCTACGACCCGACACGACCGATCAAGGAGCAGATCACCGCCGTCGGTCACCGCGCACGCGTGCGGACCACGGAGATTGTATTCGGCGTCCCGCCGGCCGACGACGCCGAGCGTGACGCGCGCGTCGCGGTCCGCGCCTTTGGCATTCAGCGCTACCCGGCGGAAAAGCGGCTGTGGGAGATGAGCAACATCATCGGATCGTTCACTGATCCGGAGCTCCAGTATCCGTGCCCGTTCCTGATTTGCGGCGGCGTCCAGACACTCGAGCGGATCGCCACCGACAACCGGGTTCAGCTGAAGGCCGCGCGCGCTCAGCAAAATGCCGAGTCGAAGATGGCCAAGTTCCAGGTGAATCTGGCCACGCAGAATCGCGATTGGCGGATGGTGCAGCATCAGGTCGCCGCCGGGGGGCAACTGTGCGAGATCTATCACACGCTGCTGCTGTTCGCCCCGAAGGACCAGATCAACCGCGCCAGCCAAATGGCCATCAACATCTGGGACAAGGTGCGGTTTCGCATTACCCCGCTGCGAATGCTCCACCTCGGCGCGTTCTACGCAAGCTTGCCGATGACGCTCACAAAGGGCGCGTACCGGGATTTGAAGCGCAGTCGGTTGATGTCGACGAAGACGACCGTGAACGCCATCGACATGGCGCCGGTTCTCGCCGAGTGGAGCGGGGTCGGCCGACCAGTCCTGTTGTTGTATGGCCGCCGCGGCACCATCACGCCCATCGATTTCTACGCCAACAAGCAGGGCAACTACAACCTATTCGCCACGGGCGTCTCGGGCGCCGGGAAGACCGCGCTATTGGTGGAAGTGGTCAACGCCTACCGCAGCCTTGGTGCGCGCTGCTCGATTATCGACGTCGGCCGTGGCTACGAGAGCGCTGTTGCACTGATGGGTGGTTCGTTCATCGAGTTCAAGCTGAACTCGAATATCTGCATCAACCCATTCACATGGGTTGCTGCCGATGACGAGAACACGTTTGAACAGGAGCTGCGCCTGCTCAAACCGATGATCGGACGCATGGCGTCGCCCGACAGTCCGTTGTCGCCGCTCCAGTATTCGTTCATTGAAGACGCGATCACCGCTGTCTGGAACGACTACGGGCACGAGTCGAATCCGACCCGCATCGCTGAATACCTGAAGGACAAGATCAAGAACGAGAAGGGCGAAGTCGAGCGGATCGCGTTCGAACTCTCGCACCAGTTGCGGCCCTTCTGCAAAGGCGGTGCGTTCGGGCGATTCTTTAACGGCAAGGCCAACATCAACTTCGACGACGATCTCACTGCGCTTGAACTCGAGGAACTGAAAGACGCGCCCGAGCTGCGTCGGGTCGTATTGTTCGCCGCAACGAACCGCATCACGTACGACATGTACATGTCGCCGCGCAACCTTCCCAAGCTTGCCCTGGTAGACGAGGCGTGGCAACTGCTCGGCAGTGATCCGGAGACCGCGCTTTTCATTGAGGAGGGGTATCGGCGGGCTCGGAAGTACAAGGGAATATTTGGCCTTGGAACCCAATCGATTTACGACGCGTTCAAGAATGACGCGTCGCGGGCGGCATACAACAACGCAGACTGGAAGATCGTGCTGCGTCAGGACGAGCAGTCGTTCAACAAGATGATGGCGGAGGGAACCGTCACGTTCTCACCGGCCGTCGAACAGATGATTCGCTCGCTGACCAAGGTCGACGGTTACTTCTCGGAGATGGTGATGATTTCGCCCGAGGGCGAAATGCTGCTCCGGCACGCCCCGGATCCGCTCGCGTTGATGATGGCGTCGTCA
Source organism: Burkholderia sp. SRS-46 (assembly GCF_004343775.1). Lineage (GTDB taxonomy): Bacteria > Pseudomonadota > Gammaproteobacteria > Burkholderiales > Burkholderiaceae > Burkholderia. Next base: position 68,927 of record NZ_PTXL01000010.1, read on the forward strand.
ACTGGCGAGGATGTCGTGGAGCGGGATCGCTTGCTCGAGCAGGGTCATACGCACGCTCAAGCGCTCTCGATCATGCTGGAGCGACGCGGAGGTCGGGTATGAAGGAAGAACCGACCCTCATGACGAATCTCGAGCAGCGTGCCAAGCCCGACGCAAGCGCTGCGCCAGCGCTTGGCGACACCGGCACCAGCCGCGTCGATGGCATGGTCGTAGGGCGAGCCACGCGCGACATTGCCGGCTACGTCGCCCCCGTTCTCATTTCGTCGATCGTAACGCTGCTTGCGCTCGCACCGGTCCTTTACGTCCGACTTGCCCATCTGCCGAAGCCGGTTGCAATCGTGGATCTGCAGCAGCTCGTCGTGCTCGGGCAGCAGCGCTATCTCGATCGCCGCAGTGTGCAGGCGGCGGCCTCCATCCCGGACGTGTCGACCGCGACTGCCGCTTCGGCGGAGTTCGCACGCGACCTGTCGGCCGCGGTCATCGAACTCGGCGCGACGTGCAAGTGCGTCCTGGTCAACAAGGCCGCGGTGCTCAACAGCGACGCTATCACCGACTACACCGATCAGCTGCGGGACAAGCTCAAGTTTCCGCCGGCGAAACCAGGAGCCGCGCGATGAACGTCATTGTCGAGTATCCCGAGGATTGCCTGCTTCGGCCGGTCGAGCGGCTGGTGTTTTCCAGACAGATCCGGAACCTGCTGACGCGCGATAAGGCATACATGCACGACCTGGACGCGATGCGAGCGCGGGTCGGTCTGGATTCGGCCTTCGCCAGTTACCAGCGGGACGAGCTGTCCACGTTGCTGTCGATGGTTCACGAGAACGTGTCCGACGAAGTTCGCGACACGCTGCTTGAGCGACTGGGCAGTTACCTGAACGTCCGGATTCGACGCGCCGATTTCACGCAGGAAACAGCGGATCCCGACCAACTCGTTGAGCGTGGCGCACCGACACACTCGTGGACCCTGTCGATTGCTGTCGGAATCGTCATGTTCGCGGTCGGTTTCGGCTTCTCGGCCGCCCTCACACCCACCCTTCCCCTCCCCGACGCTGGAACACGTAGTGCAGTCGTGATGGAAAGCGCACCCCATGCCAACACGAGCACGCAGCCCTTGCTCGACTCGACCGGCGACGAATCGGTCGGCGATATCCCAACGCTCAGATTCTCGTTCGAGTCGAGTCGACCGAAGCGACATCTCGGGGTGTTGCGTGCGCTTATGCCGACCGATGGCGGGACGTACAGGATCGACCTCACGGCCACGCCGGTCGTAGCCAGCCGGGACCAATCGCCTGTCCGCGTTGCTAACGACGAACAGAAAGATCCGATAAGGGACCCGCAATGATGAGACTTGCGCTCCGACTGATGTTCGATCGAGCTCGCGCAATGCGCGCAGCAGTGGGCTCGCCCGCCAGCTTCTTCGCCTGCGCTGTGTTGTCGAGCGCCGCGCTGCTCGCACAACCAGCCACGGCAGCAGAAAGCTGCCCGGTGCAGGTCGCCTACTCGCCTGACGGATCCGCGGAGGAACTGGTCGTTTCCGCAATTAGTGGCGCACGCCAGTCGATTCGCCTCGCCGCTTATTCCTTCACGTCGCCGTCGATCGTTCGCGCGCTGATGGACGCGAAGCACCGCGGCGTCGACGTCGCGGTCGTCGTCGACGATAAAGCGAACCACGGCAAAGCGAGCGTCGCCGCGTTGAATCTCCTGACGCAGTCCGGGATTCCCTCACGCACGGTTTCGATCTATCCCATCCACCACGACAAATACATCGTGATCGACGGATCGCAGATCGAGACCGGCTCATTCAATTACAGCAGCGCGGCACGGCGCAACAGCGAGAACGCGGTCCTGATCTCGCAATGCCCCGCTGTCGCGCGCAGCTACCTCGAGCACTGGCAATCGCGCTGGTCGCAGGGTAGCGACTACGTCCTCCCCTATTGAGGTCCATCTATGGAAACGGCCATCCATGCTTTCCCGGTGCTCAATGATCGTCACGCGGACGCACTGCAGCCGGCGGGAGCGGTTGCTGTCACGCTGGGCGAGGCAGTGCTGAACCAACTCCTGGACTTCATCAACGAGTCCACGGAACATCCGACACTCCTGCCGACCCAGGATGTCTTGGCGCAGCGTCTGGACGTCAGCCGGGTCGTGATCCGCGAGGCGGTCGTGCAGCTGATTGCGCATGGCATGCTCACCGCCTCGCCGCGACGCGGCACCTATATCACCGAACGTCGCACGTGGCGCGTCGTGAACCCGAACGTCCTGCACTGGCGCGCCCAGTCGAAGCCGGATCGCGCAGCGCTCCTCGACGAGCTCGCGGCGATCGTCACCTTGATCGGCCCGTCGGCCGCGGCTGACGTCGCGGCCCACGCTGACGATGCCGCCATCGAGCGCATCCTGGCCGCGTGCGCTACCCGGTGTGCCGCGCGCGACGGCCGGACGTTTCGCGCGGCGTGCTCGATCCTGTACCTCGCAGTCTTCTCGGCGTGCAAAAACTCCCTCTTCTGTCAGCTGGGTGCCCTCGCGGTCGAATGGTGGGCGCACGGCGAAACCGGCCCGGATCTGGGATTCGATGTGTCGGCCATCGAACTGGCGCGGCTGGCCGGCCTCGAGGCGGCCTGGCGCGATCGCAACGCGGCGGCCGCGCACGACGCCATGCGCGAGCTGGTCGCCGTCGACTATTGCAACGGAGCGAGTCGGCATGCGTAACGGACACGATACCGCAAAGGCGCCGCCGGCCCGGAGATGCAATCTCCTGTCGATCGGCTGGACGATCGTCGGCGTGCTCGCTATCGGCGTCGCCGCGTGTGCCCTCGTCAAGATTGGGCTGACCGGCGCGCTCGGGTGCCTGGTCTTCGGGGCCGGGGCCATCTGGGTCGGCCACAGAACCCGCCGCTGGGAGTGATCATGTCGGCGTCCACCTCCTCTATCGACGAACGCACCGCATGCCGGACGCTGCGATACCGGATCGTGCGCTTCGTCCTCATCGGCTCGTGCCAATGGCTCGCGCTCGGTGCGTTCGCCTGCTGGGCGCTGACGCCGTGGTTCGACTTCTCGATCAACCTCACGCAGAGCTTGCCGGGCACGCTCTATGTGACGCACATCGGCGCGCCAGTGGGTCGTGGCGATCTGGTGGCGTTCTATTGGCATGGGGGTGCGACCTATCCGCAGGGCGTCGTGTTCATCAAGCGCGTGATGGGCATCGCCGGCGACGTCGTGACCGTGCGTAACGGCGTCTATTACGTGAACGACACCCGGATCGGCGTCGCCAAGCCGCGGACTCGTGCGGGCGTTCCGCTCGTGCCCGCCCGGCCCGACGTGATCCAGCCCGACTCGTACTTCGTCGCAACCCCGCACCCGGACAGCCTCGATTCCCGCTACGCGCTCACCGGCAACGTCCCGCGCTCGGCCATTCAGGGGAGGGCCTATGAAATCTTCTGAACGGATCATCGCCTGGCAATGCGCACTCGTGCTGGCAGCAGTCTCGGTCAACACCGCATGTGCGGGAATGCTTGGGACCGTCGGTCCGACCTACCCGATCGCTGAACAGAGCGCGGTGGACCAGATCCTCGCGCAGCTGCGCAAGAAGGCCCAGACGGGCGAGCTTGCCGATCTCAAACAGGAAGCCGTGCAGCGATCGCTGAACAGTGCGCGCAATCCCGCGCCGGTCGACGGCATCCGGACGGCGACCGCCCGCAGTGAGCAGCTGATCGACCCAACCGTCACCTATGCCGAACCCGTGCGTACCGACGACGGCCGCATCGTGATCCCGGCCGGGACCAAGGTGAACCCGCTCGACATCATGCCCTTCACCGAGACGCTCGTGTTCTTCGACGGTCGCGATCCGGAGCAAGCGGCGGCCGTGGCCAGGCTGCTGGCGCGCCCGAACGCTCGGGTCAAGCCGGTGCTGATTGCCGGGTCCTGGCTCGACCTGACCAAGCAATTCAAGACGCAGGTCTACTTCGATCAGAACGGCACGCTGTCGCATCGGTTCGGCATCTCCGAGGTGCCGGCGCTCATTCGGCAGCAGGGCAAGGCGCTGTCGCTTTCCGTTGTGCCGGCACGGGAGCTGAAATGATGCGACATGCCACGCCATCGTGCGCCGCCCTGCTCGCCGTCCTGCGCCGCGTCGCGCTGCTCCTGGTGCTCGGGTCTTGCTCGCTCGCCACGCATGCGCAGAGCCTGAATTGCAACGGCAAGTTCGCGAACCCCATCACCGACATCTGCTGGAGCTGCGTGTTCCCGATCTCGCTCGGCGGCACGCCGATCATCACGGCTGGGCAGGAGGACACGTCCAACCCGAGCGGATTGCTGTGCGCCTGCGGCGCGGTGGTCGGCCTGAAGATCGGATTCTGGGAGCCCGTGCGCCGCGTCGACGTGACCCGCGTGCCGTACTGCTTCGTGTCGCTCGGTGGCGTGAAGATCGACCCCGGCATCCGCGCGCCCGAGGGCGAGATCCGTCAGCAGCAGGATCTGACGAAGCAATCCCGCTACCAGGTCCACTGGTATCTCGACCCGATTCTCTTCTGGCTCGAGGTGCTGCTCGATTTCTCGTGCCTCGAAACCGGCAGCTTCGACGTCGCCTATCTCACCGAGATCGATCCGACGTGGAACGACGACGAGCTCACGATGCTGCTGAACCCGGAGACGTTTCTGTTCGGCAACCCGATCGCGCAGGCCGCATGCGCGGGCGACTGCGTGCTCTCGAGCGCCGGGTTCGGCAGCAACGCGCTGTTCTGGTGCGCCGGTTGCAATGGGTCGATCTACCCGTTCAACGGCCACGTGCAGGCCCACATCTCTCACGTTCAGGCGAGCTCGCTGCTGGTTCAGCGTATGACCGCCAAGTTGCATCGCGAGGGGTTGATGTGGGGCACCAGCGGCGGCGACGCGTTGTGTGGGGCGACGATTCAGCCGGTCATGGACAAGTCCCAATACAAGTACCAGATGCTCTACCCGATCCCTGAGACGGCAAAGATCGACGGCCGCTGCTGTCAGCCCTATGGACGCACCACGGCGATCTGGGGCGCCGGCAAGAGCTACCCGTACAAGGGCGAAGACTTCTCGTACATGGTCTTCCGGAAGAAGAACTGCTGCCTGGGGGTGCTCCCATGATCAGGAATTCGGTCGCAGTGTGCGCCGTATTGGCGACGATTTCGTTGGCGGCGCCGGCGGCACCTGACCCGCAGCGCGGCATCGCCGCCGACGTTCCGTTCCCGACCGTCAGCGCGAAAGATCGCATGCCGGCGGACGACCGTATTCGCGCCGAGCAAGCGCGCATTGAGCGCGAACGCAAGCAGATGTTCGGCGACGTGCAACCGGCGCCGAACGCGTTCCCGAATATCGCGACCCCGGCACCGTCGCGGATCGATCCACTGTCCATTGCACGGCGTTACCAGGAGCGCGCGGGTCAACGCAGGCAGGAGGAACTGCTCGCGTTCGCCAGTCTGTCGATGCCGGCCGAGTCGCTCAAGCGGTTGATTCGCGATACGGCGCGCGTCGGCGGCGTCGTGGTTCTACGCGGGGTCAAGGATCGCTCGTTCAAGGCGACGGCCGCCGCGATCCAGGCGTTGGGCGTCGATACGTCGGCCGTGCAGATCAATCCGAATGCTTTCAAGCAGTACCGCGTCAGCGCGGTACCCGCGATCGTGCTCGTCAAGGCGGACCACGTGCTCGATCTCGACGCCGAAGGGTGTGCGCTGCCGGAGAACTTTGCCGGCATCTCGGGGGATGTGACGCTGCCGTACTCCCTCCGGGAGATTGCGCGGCGATCGCCGGCCTATCAATCGCTCGCGACCCGGTTGCTCGTGAGCCTGGGGGAGCACTGATCATGCGCCGCTCGCCATTCGTCGGATATGGAACACGGTTCTCGCGCGCTGGAGCTTTCCTCGTGGGCCTCGCAGTTTCGGTGGCGTTCGCGCAGTCGACGCCGGACGCGGCGTTCCAGGCCGGCAAAGACCTCGCCCGAGGAGGCAAGGACGCGGCCGCAGGCGCCGTGAGCACGACGACCGGTCAGCGGAACCTACCGTACTACAACACCAACGCGCCTGAATCCAGCCAGTTCGGAAACGGGCGCGGCGCGGTCGGCGCCGCCGGTTCGCAAAAGCAGATCAGCTGCCAGGGGTACCACGCTGGTTCCGCGTTCGACCAACAGGATTGCGACGCGGTCAACTTCATGACGCGCAACCCCACCGAGCGGACGAAATTCAAGATCGACAAGAACAAGGATCCGATCATGACCGGCTCGCGCGACCTGATCAAGAATCCGGGCGCGGCGGCCGGGACGTCCACGCAGCAATGTCACGTCGAGCAGACCACGATTCCGGGCAAGACCGTGACCGAGACGTGTACCGACAGCATGACCCTCGACACCCAGTCGTGCTCGAAGGTGCTGTCCGTCGACGTCCAGATGAGCTGTCAGCAGAACGAGCTGATGCAGGCGCTGGACCTCCCGCGCAATGCCGTGGACCACGTGAAGATCTTCGCGAAATGCGACATGGCCGCCGAATCGCGATCGTATATCGAGATGACGGCCGACTCGTTCGGCATCCGCGGCGGACAGGTTCGAAACGCCTTGGTGAAGATCCCGAAGGACGTTGCCACGATCCCGGCGGACCAATGGGTCACGACGATGGGCAAGCGCACCGGCTACCTGCTCGTGATGACGCACCCGGACTGGGAGTACAGCATCCGTGATGTGCCCGTGTACATCCTGAAGGATTCGCCCGGCTGCCAGGCTGGATCTACGTCGTGCTCGTACCACGTCTACTGGGAATGGGTCGAGCAGCAGGAAACCTGCGACATGAACGAGAACTGCAGGTTGCAGCCGACCGTCGTCGCATCCAACGAAGGAACCGCGACTGGCGTGATTGGCGTCACCACGATCACGGACCACTGGGATGACCAGTGCCTGTATCTCGATTCCCGCGCGCATTAGGCCCGCCATGACCAAACCGAACCTACTCCCCTTTCGGGCTCCGTACAGCGGCGGCCGCGTCGTCGCGCGGGTCGTCGCGGCCATGCTCGCGCTGTTGATGCACACGCCGGCGGCAATAGCCGATCCGTCGTGCCAGAAGCTCAGCGAGGTCTGCGTGGACGGCCCCTCGACGAAGAACGTCTCGGGCGTCGACGTCACGCGCGCATGCTGGCGCTATACGGTGACGTATCAGTGTCGCTCGGTCAGCGCGGCGAGCGACTGCCAGCCGCTGCGAGATCGGGGATGCGGCCAGATCGGCACCCAGTGCATCGCGCGCGCCGATGATGGGACGTGCCTGACGCAGGAGAACACATTCCAATGCAAAACGTCCCCGGACCAGGTCGTCAACCAGACGGTCTGCGACAAAGGGACGTTCTGCCAGAACGGGGTCGGCTGCTTCGATACCAGCTCGCCCCAGGACAAGGATTTCGGCAAATCCGTGGCGTACCTCGAAGCGGTCCGGGAAGCCGGCGTGTACGGCGTCAATCCGAACTCGGTCGAGATCTTCAAGGGCTATAAGGAATCCTGCAGCATCAAGGGCGTGGGCGGCGCCACGCTGTCGAACTGCTGCAAGTCGAATGACGGCGGCCAGGCCTTCATCAACTACGCAATGTTGGCCGTCGGCGCCGGCAAGGCAATCGCGACGGGCTCCAAGTACCTGTATGACGGCCTCTACCAGACCGTCGATAGCACGCTGATGAGCAAGGGCGTCGGCGCGGCGAACAGCGTCACGTCGCTCTTTACGGGCGGCGGCTTCACGCCGACGTTCGGCGCGTACGGCTTCACGTTCAGCTTCTCGTTTTCGTCAGGTTTCACGTTCGTCGGCTTCGATCCGTCGTCGTTTGCACTGGCGATCGCGATCCAGCTCGTGCAGATGTGGCTGCGTTGCGATACAGCGGAACAGACTCTGTCGCTCAAGCGCGGCCAGAACCTGTGCGTGCAGGTCGCCACTTACTGCAGCAAGAAGGTGCTCGGCGTGTGCCTCGAGCGGAAACAAGACCACTGCTGCTTCAACTCGATCCTCGCCAAGCTCATCAACCGTCAGGGCCGTGCGCAGCTCGGCATGCCGATGAACCAGTGCGGCGGATTCAACCAGAGCCAGATCTCGCAGCTTGATTTCTCCACGATCGATTTTTCGGAGTTCATTGCTTCCGTCGCACCGAAGAATCCCGATCAAGGCGGCATCACCGGAAACGTTCAGAAGACCGTGAACGACAAGGTGAGCGACTACTACGGAAACGGAGACTGAAGATGGACGACAGCACCCAGGCGCTCGCCTTCGAGCGGCTCCACGAGTTCATCACGCCTGTCGCCGCCGCGGCGCCCGGCGGGGATATCGAGGCGTGGACCAATGGCGCGCGCTTCGCGCTCGCCGCGGTCGCGCGCGCGACGCTGGATCCGCTGGCGGTGGCGCTCGAAGCGTGCGCCGCCGAGAAGGCCCGCGGCATGGCGGCGCAACAGCTCGAGCCGCCATCTGAACGCGACACCCTGCCGGATACGGTGCGGGCCGCGATCCGGACCATCGACCTGCAACTGGAGCTAATCGCGGCACGCGCGCCGGGCAAGCGCGTCGACAAAGCGCCTGTCGTGCGCACGCTCACCCACCTCAAGGCCCGCCTGGAACGGGCGGTCTCGACGGTGCCCGGCCGGACCACGGAGATGCGTGATGACCATTAAAGCGCTCTGCATCGGCTGCGGCTGTGACGATTTCCACGCGTGCTGGGACGACGCGCGCGAAAGCCCGTGCTTCTGGAAGCGGGTGGACCGCGGCGCGGGCCTTGGTGTGTGCAGCGCATGCCCGGAGTGCGTCAGCGCCTGGGACGCCGGTGATCGCACGGTGCGCGTGCCCTCCGGGGCCCTCGCCCGGTCTGATCTCGACAGTCACCTGGATTTTGGCCCCGGCACGGGCGCGTCTTCGACGACGCCACAGCCGGCAAGTATGGACGCCGCTCGACGCTTCGCGGCGTCCGTGTCCGATGACGCGGTCATTGAGGACCGTGTCGGATGTTTCCATATTGGGAGCTCATCGTGAACCACTTCTCTGCTTCACTCTCATTTCCGCCGCGTCCCGACGCCCATCTCGCGCTGACGATGCTGATCCGCCATGTGCGCCGGGTTGCTGCATCGCAGGCCGCTCGTGTTGCCTGCGGTGACATGACGGCAGCGCAGGCGTGTGCCGCAGTGATCCGGCACGGCACGTCGGTGGCCGTCACCGCGCACTACTTCGGCGCCGCAGATATCGCCGATGCGATTGCGGCTGTTACGGACCAGGAGGCCGCACGCATCAACCCGGCGTGGTGCGATGCAGAACCGCCAGCAGTGGTGGCTGGAGAGCCCGCATGAGAATGCCCGGCCACTGCCCTGCTGCTCAGGTGCTCCGCGCGCTCGCCCTGCTTGCGTGCGCGGCGGCCGCGCCGGCGCAAGCGCAAGCCGACGGCCAGGTCGTCGACACACCGTTGCTGCTCATTGCGGATGCGATCCACAACGGCCACGCGCATGGCGTTGTCACGGGACCGATCGCCGAGCAGTTCCGGCGCCAGTTCAATGCGTCGGGATTGTTGACCGTCGACGTCAGCACCGTGCGCGCGCTCCGCAATCCCGAGTGCAAGCGGCTCAAGCTCGTCTGGTCACAGGCGGGGGCGCGCACGCCAAACGGGCCGGATACGGCGGTGCTGACCACCGAGATGAACATCTGTGCCGATGGCAGCCCGCCCGGCGACTCGGAGTGAGCCATGCGGATCCAACCTCGAGCCGCTGTCGTTCCGCTCCTTCTCGTGCCGCTCATTGCGCTGGCGGTGCCGGGGCAAACCAATCCGCTCGACTACCCGTCGATCTGGCAGTGCGACGCCGGCCACGGTGCCGACAACGACGCGTATGCCCCGCGGTTCAATTGGTATTGCGACCTGAAGAAGCCGGCGCCCGAGCAGGCCGAGGCGCCGCCGCCTGCCTCGGAGCCGCAGCCGGCACCGAGCGAGCGCATCGAGATTCCCGACATCAAGACCGCCGAGCAGATGCGCAAGGAGCTCTCGCGCCGGCTCGACGTCGCGACGATGGAGCCGACACCCGATCACATTCGCGATTACATCCAACTCTGGCAAATGACGCAGGAGAAAGGTGCCGTGTTTGCAGACAACTGGCGACGGGTCGTTTGGCAGGATCCTGCGCTCGACTACACGTTGACACGTCCGGCCAACAACTCTGCGATCAAGGTCTACGACGCGAAGCGTGATGCCGACGAAGAATCGCAGCTGCGGACACTGGCCAAGGACCACGGCCTGATCTTCTTCTTCCGGTCGGACTGCCCGTATTGCCACGCGATGGCGCCCGTAATGCGCATGCTCGCCGATAAGTACGGCATCGACGTGTTGGGCGTCACTGTCGATGGGCGCGGCATCGATGGGTTTCCGCATCCTGCTGACGGGCGATCGAAGGCCGCTGCCTGGGGTGTCGAGCGGGTGCCAGCGCTCTTCATTGGCTCGAAGCAGACAGGCGATCACGCGCCGATTGGCTTCGGCGCGATGTCCCTGTCCGAAATCGTGAACCGGATCTTCGTGCTGACCGGAACGAAGGCCGGTGACAACTTCTAAGGGGGACGTGATGCGAGACTGGATCGACCGCTGCCAATTCGGAGACTGCCGCGCGCTGATGCGCGCCATGGTCGCCGACGACGTAAAGGTCCAGACGATTATCACGAGTCCGCCGTATTGGGGGCTGCGCGATTACGGTGTTGACGGCCAGATCGGCCAGGAGCCGACGCTGCGCGAATTCATTGAAACCCTTGTCGGCGTATTCGATCTCGCGCGTGAGCTGCTGGCGGATGACGGGACGCTCTGGCTGAACATGGGCGATAGCTACGCGGGCTCGCGTGGTGCAGGCGCACCATCGAATGCGTCCACGCTCGCCGGTAATGGCCACTTAGGCGGGGGCCCGAAGCTACGTGCTATGACGGCGAGCCGCCGGCGTGACGATGCGCCGGGGCCGTGCTCTGACGTGCGCGTGGACGGCCTGAAGCCGAAGGATCTCGTCGGTCAGCCGTGGCGGCTTGCATTCGCACTGCAAGAGGCTGGGTGGTGGCTCAGGCAGGACATTGTGTGGGCGAAACCCAATCCGATGCCGGAGAGCGTGCGCGACCGGTGCACGAAGGCTCATGAGTATCTACTCCTGCTGAGCAAGAGCGAGCGGTACTTTTTCGATTCTGACGCGATGCGCGAGTCGCGCACGCAAGATGAGGACAGTTCCACGTTCCGCGGCGGATGCTATGTCGGCGGCGCATCCGATAACGGCACGATGGGAAGGCGTCGCGTGCCAGGCAACAAGTCCCACAAGGGGACTACGGCTTCCGCTTCAGATGACCATCATCGGACGAAAGCGGGCCTTGTTGCATATTCGGAACGCGAGCGCACCGCGAATCCGAATGATCTCGGCTATCGAAACCGACGTTCGGTCTGGACGATCGCGACGCAGCCATACGCAGCTGCGCATTTCGCTACGTTCCCCGAGGCGCTAGTGGAGCCCTGCGTGCTCGCCGGCAGCCGGCCGGGCGACGTTGTTTTCGATCCGTTCTTCGGCAGCCGCACGACGGGCCAGGTCGCGCAGCGGCTCGGCCGCCGCTTCCTCGGCTGCGAACTCAATCCCGATTACGAACCCCTGCAACGCGACCGGCTGCGCCAACCGGGGCTCGCGCTCGCCTGACCCACGGAGGACACCATGACCCAATCTATTAGCCACCCCGATGCGCTGACGGATCACCAACGGCGGATCCACGACGAGCCGAGCGAGCTCGAACAGGTCATCGCCTGCCTCGGGGACGACGCTGCTACGTTGCGTGACGAAGACCAGTTCGTCGAAATGGCCGACAACATGGATGCCGCAGCGCGCTTGCTCTCGGCCCGCTTTCCCGTTGCTGCGACTGACGGGCCGGCCACACGCGCGAAGGGCATCGTGAACCTAACGCAGTATGCGTTCGAACTGGTCGGTGCGATTGAGCGCCTGCCGGATTCGCCAGAGCGCGCGGCGATTGCGGCGCAAGCCAAGGCCCTGCGTCTCGACCTCGTCATGGCGACGAGCGAATCATTGTTCGGCGAGGACGACCTCGCGCGGGTGCTGGAAGCGGTAGCGTTCCAATTCCGCGTCAAACCGTGGCTGCTCGAATGCTTCGGCGCGGAGATCGCGGGAGACCGCGCCGAGCGGAATCATCGCTTCCTAGAAGAGGCGCTCGAACTGGTGCAGGCATGCGGCTGCACGCGCAACGAGGCGCACCAGCTTGTCGACTACACATTCAGCCGCCCGCTTGGCGAACCGTCGCAAGAGGTTGGCGGAGTCATGGTCACGCTGGCGGCGCTGTGCCTCGCGAACGGGCTGGACATGCATGCGGCTGCCGAAGCGGAACTCGCGCGTGTCTGGACCAAGACCGAGCAGATCCGCGCGAAGCAGGCCGCGAAGCCTAGGCACTCTCCCCTCCCGATCGCGGTAGATTCGGTTCAATCCGATCGTGTGTCGGTGGCACACGATCATGTCCTCTCTCTCCTTGCTCAAGCTCGCGACGAGTTGTCGCGCGTGGAATGGGAGAACGATCCATCGAATCGCGTTGTAACTTTTCTCTCGCAGATTGACGCGGTCCTAAATTCAGAATCGCTTGAGACCGCCGCGCTCGGGGCCACTTCCATTATCAGTCCCAGCCAGGGCGGCCGCGCCGCAATCGGTAGCGGGGTCTCTGGTGCTGCCGACACCCTCAAGCAGGACTACATCCGCGCAGCCGAAAAGCTTTTCCCGGTCATTGAGACCGACGGTGGCCGCGTGGTCGAGTTCGCCGTGACGAAGGGAGCCGATATGACGGCGCCCTTTCCGATATCAGCAACATCAACGACGGCATCGCCAACGATCGCCGTGCAATCGATGGAGGCTACTCCGATGAATGACGATCAGAAGAGCGTGACGCTTGTGGCGTTCGAGTCCGCGATGCAACGGTGTGCGCACGAGGCGGGTGCCGAGCCGCAGTTCGATCGAGATGTCGACGGCGACTATCTGCAACCGGAAATGCGTCGAGCGCTCGCCGGTTGGCTCGGCGCGGGGTCGCTCATTCTGGACCACATACGCGGTTTCGCCGAATTCGGCGAAGCCCGATTTCGTGGCGATGCTGCGTTCCAATTCGGCTTTCTGCAGTTCCTGGAGCATGCGGCCGACCAGCTGGCTCTGTCCAGCGACGCACCGGACTCATCACGTGCGGCAGAACCGCGACAAGCGAATACCGTGATCGATGCTGCGGTGTTCGACGATGCGGTGCTTGACGATTTCAACCGCGCGTTGAAAGCGAAGATGGCGATGGGCAGAGCCCAGCGACACGGTGGCTGGTGGAGTGCGCCCGTGGAAGAGCTGTCGGCAATGCTTCGCGCACACGTCGACAAAGGCGATTCTCGCGATGTCGCCCTTCTCGCGATGATGCTCTGGTACAAGGACGCGACCGTTGCCCCCGCACCCGCGCTTCCCGCGGAGATTGTTGCTGCCGGCGAGCTCACGAAGATCTCAAGTAGTCCGGTCATGGGCGGGCAGCTCGACATCAGGACGTCGGCCGGCTCCATCGGTATTACCGGCTTCCCGAACGAACTCGCGCGCGACTGCAAGCCGTTGCTGTGGGAACAAGTAGAGATTGTGATCCGCTCCGCGGACATCACACGACTTGCTGCGACGGTCAAGCCGGAATCAGCGTGGGCGCGGAGCTCGGCTCTCGAATGGCTGGCCGCCAGCCGGGCCGCGTTCCAGGTCGGTGTCGACCTGGATACCGTACATGCCTGGGCTGCGGCCAACGAGATCGAGCACTGCGAAGACGACGGCACGCTCATGGTCCGATACGCCTCGGTTCTGGCCCGCGCGCATCGGTACCGGACGGGCCAGCGACTGGTCGCAAGCACACCCGGCGACGCCGTAGTCGGCCACGGGCATGAGTGTGAATACCGCGACCGCGACGGCGTCTGCGCGGAATCCGAAGCGCTCGATCATGACGCTGCGACCATCGTCTCGGAGCGCAAAGCGTGAGCCGCCTGACCAAAGCTGAGCGCGAGCAGGTGCGTCAGATGTTCGGCGGTCGATGCGCCTATTGCGGCACCGAGCTGACACAACGTTGGCATGCAGACCACTTCAATCCGGTGCGTCGCGATTTGGCGATCGTCCAGACCGAGCGCGGCTACCGGTTCAAGTCTGGACCGCCAACGCGGCCCGAGTTCGACGTGTTCGAGAACTTTATGCCGTCGTGTGTGCCCTGCAACATCGATAAGCACGCCATGGATCTGGAGGCATGGCGCAAGAAGTTGAGCCGGACGCTCGACGTCCTGAATGGCAACTACCCTACCTACCGCCACGCACGTCGATTCGGCCTTCTAATCGAGACGCCGGCGCCGATCATCTTCTACTTCGAGCGCGTCGCGGCCGATGCCGGCGGCGCAGGAGCGAGCCAATGACCACCACTGTCCAATACGAGCTGATTTATTGCCCCTTCTGCCGTGGACCCGCCGGGATGAAGGCGGCGCACGGCTTGTTCGGCGCGACCTGCACCGACCCGGCGTGTCAGGGCTATCAAATGGCGCTCACGTTCGCGAGTCCGTCCGATGCCGCGGCAGCATGGAATCGGCGCGCGGAGTCGACGCATCCCGACGATATCGCGGTCGATCGCTTCTGCGCGGCGATGAAGGCGAAGCTCGCCAAGAAGCGCGCCGAGGGGCGAGGCGGCTGGGACGACCCAGCGAGCTGTCACATTGCCACGCTCGCGCGGTATCTCGTCGAGCACGTCGGCAAGGGGGATCCGATCGACGTAGCCAACTTCGCAATGATGCTTTACCACCGCGGCGCGGACAACAGCGTGTTGCCGGCTGCCCTCCATGTCTACATGGAGCCCATCACGCTCAAGGAGATCTGATCATGGCGCGCTTCAGACCCGTCCCAACGGCCGACGAATTGCTCGCGGTTATGCACCCGGGCGTTGCCTACGCGCCGTATGTGCTTGCTGGCCAGTTCAACCTGAAGGCGGACCGAATTCGACCGTTGCTCGACGAATTGCTCGCGACCGGGCGGCTCTCACCGATTCACGTGTCGAACTCGAGATCGTGCAACGTGTGTATTGCGGGTACCGACCCGCGTCCCACTTCGGCCACCGAGAAGTATGTCGGTGTGCCGGCCGCGCCGCGTCGGCATTTCGTGATGACCGGTGACCTGGACGCGTACGCCGCGGAGCTCCGGCGTCGAGCGGACCTCTGCATGATGGTGCGGCGATGAGCGAGAACAGCCAGATCGAGTGGACCGACCATACGTGGTCGCCCTGGGAGGGTTGCCAGAAGACCGGCCCGGGATGTGACCACTGCTATGCGGAGTCCATGAACCGGTGGTTGCGCCGGGGTGAGAACTGGGGACCTGGTGCGCCGCGCCGCACGTACGGGGCTCGGCATTGGGAAAAGCCGCTGCGTTGGAACGAGCATGCGCGCGTCTCCGGCCGCTCCGTCAAGGTCTTCCCGAGCGTGTGCGATCCGTTCGACAACGCGGCGCCGGCTGGCGCTCGCCGGGCATTCGGCCGGATGATTCTCGCCACCCCCGCACTGACGTGGCTTTTGCTGACCAAGCGCATCGGCAATGCCGGCGCAATGCTGGCGGAAATGTTTCCGGACGGTATGCCCGGCAACGTGGGGCTTGGCGCGACGGTGGTCAATCAGGACGAGGCCGACCGCGATATCCCGAAGCTGATCACCACGCCGGCCCGTGTCCGCTTCCTGTCGATCGAGCCCATGCTCGGCCCCATCGACCTGGAGTCGGTGCTGTGGCCCGGCCTCGACGGGCATCGCGTCGACGTGCTGCGCGGCGGCTACTGGAACGAGGCGCCGTACGTCACCGGCGCGCGATCGGCTGCGCTCGATGCGCCGAAAGGCGGGTTTACGAATCACTCGGACTTCCCGAGCACGGTTGATTGGGTGATCGCCGGCGGCGAAAGTGGGCGCGGCGCGCGCATCACGCACCCCGTGTGGGTTCGTCGGCTTCGCGATCAATGTCAGGGGGCCGATGTGCCGTTCCTCTTCAAACAATGGGGACAGTGGATGCCGGGGATCGACGCCACCAACGAGCAGACCGAGGTAGCTCGGTGCGCCGCGTGGATTCAGCTGTCCGGCCATGTTCACGATGGGAACGACCCCGCAGCATTTGCCAACGGCGACACCCGCATGCTGAGCGTCGGCAAGAAGCTCGCGGGGCGCGCGCTCGACGGCGTCGTCCATCACGCGTTCCCGGATTCGGCACGGCCCCTCTGCAATGTCGACAACGTCGCGGCTTCCCGGGTTACCCCCGCTCGACACGTCATTCCTATCGTTGGAGATCGCCATGTGTAAGGGGCTCTCGTTCAGGGCGTATCGCCTCTCCCGTCGCGCGCAGCGCTGCCTGCAGGCCGTCATCGCCGCGCTCTCGCTCGCCTGCCTGGTCTATACGCAGCCGTCGGCCGCCATGTCGATGCAGGACCTGTTCAATAGCGTCAACGCAATGGGCAACGTCACGGGCCCGGGGGCACTCCAGGGCCAGACGATGGACATGTTCTCCGGCGGCTCGCTCTTCATGCGCATGCCCAGACGCACCTATCAGGTCGCGTCGATGACACCGCCGTCGTGGAATGCCGGCTGCGGCGGCATCGACCTGTTCATGGGCGGGTTCTCGTTCATCACCAAGGAGCAGTTCGTCGCGATGCTGCGCAACATCGGCTCGAACGCGCTCGGCTATAGCTTCAAGCTCGCGATCCAGAACCTGTGCCCGACGTGCGACAACGTGATGCAGGCGCTCGCCGCGACCGCGCAGCAGGTCAATCGGCTCAACATGGACTCGTGCACGGCGGCCAAGGGTCTCGTCAATGCCGCACTGCCCGATACCTGGACACGCGGTAAGCAGGACGCTGCCAAGAACTTCGGCGTGGACAGCAACATCTTCGAGAACATCACCGACGCCTGGACCAACGTGATGGATGACGAGTCCAAGGCGAACGACGTGATCGACACCGTCAAGAACAACAACCCCCAGGCCAAGGATGTGCTCCCTACCGGCAATGTCGTGTGGAAGGCGCTCAAGCACGTCGACGGGATGACGGACGAGGACCGGATGGTCCTGATGTCGCTGGTCGGCTCGATGATCTTCCCGACCGATGGCGGCCCACAGACCCCCCGGCCGCTGATGCCCACCGACATCGACGTCGCAACGCTGATCGGCAGCGCCATCGACAAGGGCAGCAAGGTGAAGGTCCCAATCTGGCGGTGCGACACGATGAGCGCCGATGGGTGTTTGCATCCGTACCCGGACAACCTGAGCACGGATAGCTTCTACACGATGGTCGAGAACCGCATGACGAGCATCGCGGATCACATCGCCAGCCGCTCACCGCACGACAACGTCGACCAGGTCATTGCCTTCCTGAACACGACCGACCTGCCGGTCTACAGCATGATCGCGACCGGCACGCGCTACGGCAACACGTCGTTGAGCGACGGCGCGATCGCGACCTACGTCGACCTGGTCGCGGCGAAGTACGCGGAGGTGTACATCCGGCGATGCGTCAAGGATCTGCAGGAGGCGATCGGCAAGTACATGGCGCTCGCTGACGCGAGCCAGGCGGATTCGCTCAAGGAGATTCAGCCCCAGATGGACCGGGTCACGAATCTCGCGCACCAGGCGCTGATGAAAGCGTATTCCCAGACCGTGAGCACCCACAACATCGCGCTCGAGCTGCAGGCGATGGAACGGGCCGTCGACGCCAATCTCTCCGAGACGCTGCGCAATTCGCTCGCGTTCGGCAAGAGCCTGAACTAGTGGGGGTTCGAATGGGCATCGAGATTCAGACGTGGTGGAACGTCGAGACGCTGTACTACGTGTTGAACGCGGTCGCCGCCACCATGATGAGCGTCGGCTACAGCGGGCTCTTGAAGTTCGTGTTCATCATCGCGCTGATGATCGGGCTCTTCGGCTACGTCGGACGGCAATTCGAGCTGATGATGTGGTTCATTCAGGCACTGATGTTCGTGACGATCCTGAACCTGCCGATCGCGCGGGTCACGCTCGTCGATCGCACCGGTCTCGAGCCGCCGCGGAGCATCGATCACGTCCCCGTCGCGTTGGCGAGCGTCGCGCAAGCGAATTCGCTCGTCTTCAACTACCTGACCAGGACCTACGAGACCGTGTTCGGGGTACCAGACGATCTGGGGCTCGAGAAAGGCGACGTCGGGTTCGGCCATCGGATCCTGCGGCAGGTTAACTCGGCCGTCGTGCGCGATCCCGGCTTGCGCGCCGACCTGATGCAGTTCTTCAAGGAGTGCACGAAGTACGACATTCTCGACGGGGTGATCACGCCCGACCAAATCGTCGCTGGAACGGATACGTGGAACACGATCTTCAGCAACACGAGCCCGGCGCGCTTCGTCACATACAACGTGCTGACCAACACGCCGAAGACCGATACGTGCGTCGCGGTCGCGCAGGTGCTGAAGACCCGTGTCGAGGGCGCGGTGACCAGCGCCCAGCAGTTCTACGGCCGCCAGGCGTTCCCCCAGGCCAGTTCGGACGGGCTTGCGCAGCAGATGTTCCTCTCGACGGTCTCAACATCCAACGCCTGGCTGCTCGACTCATCAGGCTCCGCGTCGGACGCCATGAAACAGGCGATGTTCAACAACCTGTGGCGCGACGCCGGCACCGCCATGGCCCGCGCGCACAACGATCCGGCCGCGATCGCAGACGCCAATGCGCTGATCGCCGAGGCGGAAGCCGCGCGGCAGGCGAACGGCTCGAACAGCACCCTCAGCCTGCTCGGCCAGGAAACGATCCCCCACATGCGCAACTGGATCGAGGCCATCCTGTACGCCCTCTTCCCGGTGGTGGTTGCGCTGATGGTCCTGGTGCCCGCGGAGGCCGCCAAGCGGGTGCTCGCAGGGTATTTCATGGGGCTGGTCTGGATCGGCCTCTGGCCGGTGCTGTTCGCGATCATCAATCATCTGTCGCTGATCCACCTCCACAGCAAGCTCGCCGCGCTCAAGCTCGCGAACGGCGTGCCGTTCCAGTTGAGCAACGTGTTCGACGCCACGATCGTCGACGAGCAGGCGATGATCGGTTACATGGTGGTCCTTGTCCCATTCATTGCCGGCGCCGTTGTCAGAATGGCCGATGGCCAGATCTACGGCTTGGCTGACCGGATGATTTCGGGCTTGAGTTCGGCTGGCGCACGCTCGGGCGCCGCGATCGCCGGCGGCAATTACAGCATGGGGCAGTCCGGCATCGATACGTCGTCGGTGAATACCACCACGATGCAGAAGTTCGATAGCGGCTTTGCCTCGAGCAGCGGCAGCACCGCGATGCAGCTCGCCGACGGCAGCACGCTGCGCGTGTCGAGCAACGGGCGTGCCGCGCTCGATCGTTTCCAGGAGCACATGCTGAGCAGCATGGTCGCGGCCGACGAGCGTTCGATCGGCAGCAGCAGCGAGCGCTTCAGCGGCACGTCGAACTTCTCAGGCAGCTCGAATATTTCGCGGACCGGTACCTCCCTTTCGGGTACCGAGACGTTCGGGCATTCCGCCGACCGCGGCACGAGTCAGGGGACGAGCCAGCTGAATTCCGTGACGGACAGCGGTGGGTTGAGCGGCCGCAGTGCACACGACGAGTCGGTGGGGCGCGACCGGTCGATTGACTCGCGCTTTGGCGAGAACATCCAAGCACAAGACGGCATTCTCCTGCGCGCGGGAGCTGGCGGTCGTCTCGGTGTGGACGCAAGCGTCGACACGGGAAATCCAGGTCGTGCAGCGGGCCAGCCAAATGGAAACAACGTCACCCGCGATCAAGCGCGCGTGCGCCGAGCTATGGAGCAAGGGGGGGCGTCTCAGCAGCAAATCGCAGACGCTGTGAACAAGGTAGGGGCGGCGCAAACATCCAGTCAGTCCTCTGCGACTGGAGCGGTGAATCGAGCCCGAGGTGCAGTAGGCGTTGATGCACACATCGGGGGCGATATTACGGGTGCCCGAAACTATCTAGCCGATCAGGGGAGAACGTTCGGGTACGGTGAAAGTCATCGCGATGGCGATTCCGCGTCGCGTGCAACCGAATACTCCCACACTGGGTCGGCAACGGCTCAGAACACGACCGGCGAGCAATCGGCGCAAAGCGATCGTCACGATCGCACCGCGTCGAGAACCACGACGTCCGAATCGGCCAGCCAGAGTGAGAGCGGCTTTCGGCGCGAGTCGGGAGCGCGGACATCAGCCGCGACCAATAGCTCGCGACGCCATGAAGTAATGGAAAACATGATGGCCGACCCCGAGCTCTTCTGGAAGGTCGCGCAAGCCAATCACATGTCTGCGACCCGTTTCGTCCTGCAGAACGAGGGCAAGATCGTCGGTATGGTCGGGCAATACCTCGACAACCAGGCGATGGCCCAACACGTTTCCACGCCGACGTGGGGCAGTCCGTACACGCCCGATGCGCCCGGCTACGCCTCCTACGACACCGGGCGGGCCGCGTCCGGTGCTTCGGACGGTTCCAGTCGCCGCTCAGGCGGCGCCCGCGCCCGCACGTTCGACTCGTTGGTGCGCGATACGGGATTCGGTTCCGTTACGCCGGTTCAACCCAACATGGCGTCGCCGTCGGAGATCGCGGGGGCACGCGCGGACGCCAGCGCGCCCCTCTCGACTAGTTCACCGCAGAGCCTGGGCGCGCGTGCTCAGGAATTCGACAAGGAGGTCCAACGATACGCGAGCCCCGATCGGGCGCTCGGCGAGGGGCGCGTCACGCAGACGGAAGTGAATGCCGCCAACGAGGGCCGCGATTTGCACGATTACGCCCGGCGGGCCGCCAACACCGCGAAGGAGGCGGTTGGCCTCAAGCCGGGCGAAGACTACGACAAGAAGGACGTGCCGCCGAAGATCAATTGATCCGAATGCAACCTGGAGACCAAGTACCGACGAGTCCTGTATCAGGGTTGTACCAGATCGGCGGCTCCTGGCCCGACTCCGATTTACTCCAGAGAGGGGGATCAAACGGGTCCGACGGCGCGAGCGGCACCCCTTTATCGGCGAGATATCGAGGAATACCGAAGATGCTCTCAAACGCAACGAACATCAGTCGCACGACCAGCAGGTCGAACACGACGTTCGCCGCTACCGGGTGGCCGAGCGAATCCAGCACGGCCTTAAGCGCGAAGGCGAGCGGCACCATCACGAGCAACCAACGTCCGCCGCGCGCAAACCAGCGCAGCGCGTGGAAATGCAGAAACGGATGCCACAGCGCATGGAACAGGTTCTTCATGGCCACCCCCGCTGTCGGACGCCATTCATCTGTTGTGCTGGATGTGTCTCAGGCGTCTGGGTATGTTGGTCCGGCGTCATCCCCTCATCGCATCAGGAGACGAGCGCATGCATATCACCCATTTTACCTCCATTCATGTGACTTTTCGCCCTTTCGCGAACCGTCTCATTGTCGCAACGGCGATCTCCGCCGCCGTGCTCGCGCTGGCCGCGTGTCAGGACATCCCGATCGCGCGGCAGCGTCTTTCCGAATTGATCGCTCCCCGAAATACAACGGCGTCTGCTGTCGCTGCGTCCGGCGCCTCCGCGGTCGCGGCTCAGCCCGCCAGCGGCGCCAGCGCTGCGAATACGGCCAATGCCCCGCAGCGCAAACGGCCCCGCTCGTCGTTCCGTGACGACCAGAACCAGGACGTCATCGAACAATTCCGGGCAACCGGCTACGGCATCTTGTTTTGACGAGGTGAAGCATGCGGAACCCTTTCCTTCGACCCGCGCGGCGCGTACCGATCGCCCTGACCGGCGTCGCGCTCGCCATGCTGCTGTTCGGCTGCGCCCCGGCCACACCCACCGACGCCACCCTCACGTCGGCCGACGCCGGCACCCCACGAACCCCCTACGTGTCCACCGCCCCGGCCCTGCTCTGCCGCGGCTGCGCGATGCACTAGTTCCGGAGACCACGATGAAAAACGGCTTGTTCAACCACAGCATCATCCGCTACGAGGTCGCGCTCGGCATCGTCGGCGCCGTGATCGCGAAGTGCGCGCAAGACATCGGCGACGCGATGCGCCAGGATCCGCCCGACGCTGCGCGCATCGAGGCGCTGCAAGCGCGGCAGGACGAGCTCGTCGATCTGCGCAACGCCATCGCTCCCTTCGATGACAAGCGTATCGAGGAGGTAATTCGCCAGTACGGCCCCATCGCTCGCGACGAGTCGATCGTTTAAGGAACAGCGACGATGGCACGCGAACTGAACGATGCGGATCTCGACGCAATTTACCGGCGCGTGGAGCAACGCGCGATCGAGACCACTCTGCGCCAAGAGCAGCCCGTGGCGATCCTGCTTGGCGGGCAACCCGGCTCCGGCAAGGCCGGCCTCGCCGGCGTGGCGCAACGCGAACTGCGCGATCGCGGCGGCGCCGTCGTGATCGACGCCGACCAGATGCGCGCATTCAACCCTGCGTATCGAGCGCTCGCAAGAGCCGACCCCGAGCGAGCGGCGGATCAGACGCAAGCGCTTGCCGGCAGGTGGGCATCCCGCCTGACCAAGCGAGCCGAGGACGAGCGCCGCAACCTGATCGTCGACGGCACGATGCGCAATCCGGACAACATCGCGGCCCTCGCGCAGCGCCTGCAGCGCGCCGGCTACACGGTAGAGGCGCGCGTCATGGCGGTGCCCCCGGATCCTTCTTTCGACCGCGCGAGGCTGCGTTACGAGCAGCTCGCGGCCGAGGGGCAGGTCGGACGCGTGGTCAATCGCGAACAGCACGATGCGGCCTACCGCGGCCTGCCCGCAACGGTCGCCCGTCTTGAGCGCGACGGCCTGGCCGACCGCATCCGGATCTACGACAGTCACGCCCGCGAGGTCTACGACGGCGAGCGCGATCGCAACCGGGACATCGCGCGTCAAACGGCAGCGTCCGGGTTGCTCGAGGCGCTCAGCGTGGCGACTCGCGATACACGGTGGGGCCCGGTTCCTGATCCGGTTGCGAACGAAGTGCTCGGCTCCAAAAGCGTCCGCGCACTTGATCGAGAGCTCGCGTCGCTCGGTATCCGCGACTTGCGACCGCTGGCGGCAGGCGCGTCATCGGTGGTACTGGACGCGAAGGACCGCGTGGTCCGCGTTGGCGTCGGCGAATCGATACCGAGGCCCAAGGTTCCCGAGGTTCTGCAGGCCGAGCACGCTGGTGCCGTTGGCTTTCTTCGTTACGAAATACTCCCGAAGGTTGATACACGGGGAATCACGCAGGCAGATGTGCAGGCTTTGCAAGACAGTTTGCAGCGGCGGGGCTACGTGTGGGGCGATGCCGCACCCGACAACATCGGCCGACTTGAAGGTCGCCTGGTCATCACCGATCCCGGCGGTATCTCTCCGGCGAATCCGACCAGGGAGATGAACGGCGATCGCCAGAAGCCGGCAACTGGCAAGGAACGAGACATCGATCCTTCGCAATCGACGTCCGACGCCGCGACGACACTGGAATCTGTCCGGAATCGCCTACTGACCCACGCCGAGCGAGGCGCGCACATCGAGATCCTTGAGGAGATTGTCGAGCACACCCGAGCGCGCAACGAACGCACACCCGGTGTTGGCCCGCAGGATCTCGCCGAAGTGTCCAAGCGGCTCCAGGCGGCTCGCGAGGATCACGCTGCGTTCGAGCACAGTGAGATTTACAAGCGCGCGAAGGTGTTCGATGACGGGCCGACCGTGGCGGCGCTGGCGCGCTATCCGGAATTTGACGGCGCCTACCGGCAGCTCGCCGACGTGCGCAAAAGCTGGCAATCGGACACCCCGTTGGCCGATCGGCAGCAGCAGTACTTCGATACGCTCGGACGCCTGTCCGAGCAGCTTCATCGCGGCGAAATCCCTGGCGGCAACACGACGCTCGCCGAGTCTGAACGTGTAATGGGCGTCGTCGCGCGCGAGCGCAACCTCATGATCCGCACGCCCGAACCCGATCGCGTGCTGCAGGGTGATGTCGTTGCCAAGACCTCACAGCACGCCCTCGTCCAGATCTCCGAGAACATGGTCGTGATGGTCGAGCGCGGCAAGCTCGATCGCGAGATCAACCAGGGCGAGAAAACGGCGCTGCTGCATTCGGAGCAAGGCACGACCAAGGTGCTGACCCACGACGAGGCCCGCGAGCTGCAGCAGAACCGCCAGGGCATGGACCTGGAAAGGAGTCGGTGATGTCTAGGTACGAGATTGCCGGGAAGGAATACGAGGCGGCGACGCCGGAGCTGTTCGCCGTGCTGCCCGGTGCGCACGAGAAGAAGATCCGCCCGCTGTGCATGTGCCAGAAGCCCGGCGTCGAGATGTACATCGCGCGTTTCGAGGACCGCTTTCTGGTCAAGCGGATGCCCGACACGGCGGGTCAGCATAAGGTTGGCTGCGACTCGTACGATGCACCGCCCGAGCTGTCGGGCCTGGGCGATGTCGAGGGCAGCGCGATCCAGGAGGACCTCGAGACCGGGCGCGTTGCGCTGAAATTCGGCTTCGCGATGTCCAAGGGTGGCCAGAAGCAAGCACCGGCGCCGTCTGAAAAAGAACCCGACAGCGTCAAAGCCGACGGCAAGAAGCTGACGTTGCGCGCGACGCTCCACTACCTCTGGGAGCAGGCAGGTTTGAACCGGTGGTCGCCCGCCATGAAGGGCAAGCGCAGCTGGTATGTGATTCGCAAGTATCTGCAGCAGGCGGCGACCGACAAGGTCACCAAGGGCGTTGACCTGTCGAGTCTGCTGTACATCCCGGAGTCGTTCGTCGCGGATCAGAAGGATGCGATCCAGCAGCGGCGCACCGAGCGGATCGCGCGCATTGTGACGTCCGCGAACGGTGCGCAGCGCTACATGCTCGCGATCGGCGAACTGAAAGAGGTCGCTCCATCACGCTACGGGCACAAGCTGGTGTTGAAGCACTTGCCCGATTACGGCTTGATGCTGGACGACGACGTCCACAAGCGCCTGAAGAAGCGGTTCGAGGCCGAACTGGAACTGTGGAACGTCCATGAGGAAGCCCACATGGTGGCCATCGCGACCGCGAGCGTCTCGCGCGCGGGCATCGCTTCGGTCGTCGAGGTCGCGTTGATGCTGACGACCGAGCAGTGGATTCCGTTCGAATCGGAGATCGAATCCACGCTGCTTAAGGCGATCGGTGGGCGGCGGTACATGAAGTGCCTGCGCTACAACCTACCGTCGACGCGTCCACTCGCGACCGCCGTGCTCTCGGACACGGAGCGCGCGACCGCGCTGTATCTGGTGCCACCGGCGGTGACCGAGGCGTATCAGGCCGCCCTCGACGACCTCCTGGCAGGAAGCCAGCTTGATTCGTGGGTTTGGGAGCCGCTCAAGGGTGCCATGCCCGCCCTGCCCGAGCCGCTCGAAAACTGGAAGAAGTTGATGGCGTCGCACGCCGGTCGGCTCCCGTACGACGCACCGGACGATCGCGCCGGTGCATCGCGTGATTCTCGCAGCGACACCCCTCATCGTTAGGAGCCGCACATGGCGCTCAACCGAAATTTCGCTCCGCGTCGCCTCATGCTCCACGCCACTCTGGTTGCGGTGGTGTCACTGCCAACCGTGCAGGTAGCGCGTGCCGTTGACCTCGAACCGCGCCCCGAGCCGTTGATGGGCGTACCTGTCATGACGGGATTGTCCCGTGTTGGCCCGTCCGCGGCGCCGGCGGACTCGCGATCGTCATTCCTGGCCACCCTCCAGTCACTGGCGCCGTTTGCCTACGACGCGTTGCAGACCATCGAGGCCCGCCGCGGCGCGCGCTATGCCGATTCGGAGATCGAGCGAGCTCAAGAACGCTTCTGCGCGATCGCAGCGAACTCGACGAATCTCGCATGCGCCGCGGGGTCGACTGACGCGGCGCGCCAGCTGCCGATTCGGCCGCGCGAAGACGACGTCGTGGTAACGGCGAAGAAGACCTTGTCCCGAAACGAGGAGGTGATGGTCTCACCCTGAAACGTGAGGCCCGTATGGAAAGACCTCCCCCTGCTCCCGGAATCTTGGCGGAGGACAGGAGCAAGGGGAACCCAATCCCTGCGCGAGCGCAGGCGCACATGTCCCGTGACCCGGGCTCTCGATTTTGTATAGAGGATTGTAATGAATATGATCTGTCGGCCAAAACGGACGGCGATATCGGTCGCGATTGCCGCCTCTCTCGCCTCTGGATGGAGTGCATCGTACGCCGGCACGACAAACGGCGACCCAACCCTGGGCGATGGCGCGATCGCGAACGGAAACGGAACGCAGGCGCTCGGCGACTACTCCGTTGCGCTCGGTAACGGTGAGCGCGCCCTCGGCCGAAACTCGCTCGCGATTGGCGTGGGTGGTACGGCTGCCGACGTGAATGCGATCGCGATCGGCACGGCGGCCGTCGCGCAGGCCAATGCGGTCGCGCTCGGATCCGGCTCCACCGCAGCCGCAACCGCGATCGCGCTGGGCGCAAACTCATCTGCAACCGCGCTTGCAGCAATCGCGCTTGGCCAGGGCGCGGGTGCCATCAATGCCGGGGACGTCGCGATCGGCGCAGGATCCGTTACAACTGCGGCGCGCGCGGCACCTCACGTCACGGTCGCCGGGCGAACCTACGACCTTGCGGGCGGCGCCCCTGGAAGTGTGGTGAGCTTCGGGACCGTCGGCGCCGAGCGGCAGCTCACGAACGTCGCGGCCGGCACAATCTCGGCCGCCAGTACCGATGCGGTGAACGGATCGGAGCTCTACGCGGCGTATCAGGCTATTGAGGCCACGTCGGCGTACGCCACGTCGCTGTCGACGTCGACCGGTCAGTCGGTCGTGTCGCTGTCGACCAGCATTACCGCGAATGGCTCCGCGTTGACCGCGCTGTCGACCAGCCTCGCGGCCGGCACGATCGGTCTCGTTCAGCAAGCCGGCGGTGCGCCCGGTGCCGGCACGATCACGATCGGCTCGGCCACGGGCGGCACAGTCGTCGACGTCTCGGGAACGGCCGGCGCGCGGCAGATCAAGGGCGTCGCTAGTGGCTCAGACGCCACCGACGCTGTGAACATCCAGCAGCTGCAACAGCTGGCAACGACCGTCGGATCGATTGGCGCGAATGCCGTGGTCTACGACGACGCGTCACGCGCGCGCGTGACGCTCGGCACGTCGGCAGCCGGCGGACCGGTCGCGCTGACCAACGTGGCCGACGCAGCGATTACCGGCACCAGCACGGATGCGGTCGCCGGCCGGCAGCTCTATGCCACGAACCAGGCGGTCGCCGGCAACACGGCCGCGATCGGCGCGCTGTCGACGTCGACCGGGCAGTCGATCGCGTCGCTGTCGACCGGCGCCGCAGCGAACGAATCCGCATTGACCACCTTGTCGACCAGCCTCGCGGCGGGCACGATCGGGCTCGTCCAGCAAGCCGGCGGTGCGCCGGGCGCCGGCACGATCATGATCGGTGCGACCACCGGCGGCAGTGTGCTCGATGTCGGCGGTAAGGCAGGGGCGCGACAGGTGAAGGGTGTGGCGGCCGGTGCCGACGTGACCGACGCCGTGAATGTCCAGCAGCTGCAGCAGCTGGCAACGAACGTTGGCGCGATCAGCGCAAACGCGGTGGTCTACGACGATGCGTCACACGCGCGCGTGACTCTCGGCACGCCGGCGGCCACCACGCCTGTCGCCCTGACCAACGTCGCCGATGCCCTGCTGACAAGCGCCAGCACCGACGCCGTGTCTGGTCGCCAACTCTACGCGACGAACCAAACGCTTGCTGGTCTTCAAACCGGGATTGCGGCTGGCACGGTCGGGCTCATCCAGCAAGCAGGCGGTGCGCCGGGCGCGGGCACGATCACGGTCGGCGCAACCACCGGCGGCACCACCGTCGACGTTTCCGGGACCGACGGCGCGCGGCGGATCACTGGCGTCGCCGCTGGGCGGGATGCGACGGACGCCGTGAATGTCGCGCAGCTCAACCAGCTTGCTGGGGCCGTCAACACCGTCGCGAGTAACGCCGTTTCCTATGACGACCCTGCTCGGGTCAGCGTGACACTCGGCGGCTTACACACCACCTCCTCCGTCCTGCTGCGCAACGTCGCATCGGGTGCGCTATCCGCGACCAGCACTGATGCAACCAACGGCGCGCAGCTTTTCGCGACCAATCAGGCGGTCCAGGCCAATACGAACGCGATCACGGAGCTCGCGTCCCACGTCGGCCGAATCCAGGCGTCCGTCCCCAGCCAGCCGGTTCCGGGCCTCCAAGGCAACCTGAAGTACGTTTCCGTCAATTCGTCGAGTACGGCCGCCGCCGCGAGCGGTACCGAGGCCGTCGCGGTTGGCGGCAACACCCTCGCGAGCGGCACGGGTAGCACGGCAATAGGGTCCAGCGCGCATGTATCAGGCAACGGATCGGTCGCAATCGGCAGCAATGCCACCGCCCCAGCGAACAATGCCGTTGCGCTCGGACCGGGAGCCCTCGCTGAGCGTGACAACACCGTGTCGTTCGGCAACACGGCGACCGGCCTCACGAGGACGCTCTCCAACGTTTCCGCCGGCGTCTCGCCGACCGATGCGGTCAACGTCCAGCAGCTCAACGACTCCTTGGGCAGCATTCGCAACCAGATCGAACATGATCGCCGTGACGCCAATGGCGGAACCGCGTCGGCCGTCGCGATCGCGAGTCTCCCGCAAGCGCCGAGTCCAGGAACGAGCGTGGTCGCAATCGGCGGCGGCAGCTACGCGGGACAGTCGGCGATGGCGGTCGGCTTGTCCACATATGCCGGCCGCTGGA
Source organism: Burkholderia sp. SRS-46 (assembly GCF_004343775.1). GTDB lineage: Bacteria > Pseudomonadota > Gammaproteobacteria > Burkholderiales > Burkholderiaceae > Burkholderia. The sequence goes on from NZ_PTXL01000010.1 coordinate 97,662, forward strand.
TCTTCAAGGCGAGCGGCTCCACGAACACACGCGGCACGGTCGCCGCAGGCGTGGGCGCAGGTTACGCCTGGTAGAGAAATGTAGTAATTCTAATCATCTTCACGGAGAACATGATGCGACAACCAAAACGCTCTGCCCTGCTCGCTGTTGGCGTGGCTTTCGCTGTGTTCCTAGTCACCGTTGTGGTCGGCCATCGCGCGTGGCCGCTCGTGGCCGCATCGCTGCTTGCGATTCCGCTTGCCGCGCTACTCATAGGCAGCACGCAGCGATGGCGCCAGCGCAAACTTCGCAGTCAACCATCCGCGACGGTCACCGATACGACGCTCTGGCAGGTGCGGCTGAACGATGTCCCGGCGGCCGAGGTGCGTGAACACGTCATCCGTTGCATTGAGCGCGAGCTTGATCAGCATCGGAAATGGGATCTGAAGATCGCCTCGGTGGTCAGCTACGCGGGGGCCGTGATGCGTCAGATCTCGAACATGGCGTTGTGTGTCCCACTCGTAATTCTTGCGTTCGCCGGCCTGTTGTGGGCAACGAATCCAGCCAGATTCGCGCATCTCGCGCATCAGATTCTGACGGCCGGCGAAGCGGACCTGCGCGTGCTGGTTGACGGGGTGGCGTGGACCGCGATCGGCTTCACCGGCATCGTGCTGACGATGTGGCACATCCTCGTTCCCGGCCCGCGGCCGCGAGATCACTACGACGAAGCGTGGCACGAGGAGATTCGTCTCAGCGCGCGGATCGCACCGCGCGGCGAGCTGACGCTTCACCTGTCAGACCGGGAGGCACCGACGGGATACCGCGTAACGCGTGGTCCGCACACCGTGCGCTTTTCGCCGGTCGGCCGGCACAGCTCGTCCGATCGGCGCGACGTCACCTGACGAAGTTCGTTCGCCCAAAAAGAAAAACCCCCGTTGACGGACGGGGGCTCTTCCAGATGAAGCGCGACGGAGAAAAGAGCAAAAAGTCGGCGACACCACAACGAAGCCGATTCTATCGAAGCTCTTTTTGCTGTCAAGCGACATCTGTGTGACCACAACCATCATAAATTGAGCGCCAGATGAATCGGATCACGGAGGGCGGGAAACACTCCCGAGACGCGCAGCAGGCCGCGCCAGCAGCGGGCGTCGACGAAGTTCGTTGCCGGCACCGGACAACATACTCACGGACATCCGATCAGCCGACGTCGATCGGCAAGGAGCGCGGCCGCCGATAGGGTCGCGCGTGAACTTCCCTTCCATCGATCCGTTCCTGGCAGGCCGCCGCAACTCGGCCAGCATGGACGCGCCTGATCCGTTCGCAGCTGCGGCCGCGGCGATCGACACGCATGGCACAGGTGTCGCCAAGACGTCGCTGCCGGAGCGCGTGTGGCCCGACGACATCCCGTCGCCGGCGCCGGCGAACGCACCGCGGATTCTGCGCGAGCTCAAGGCTCGGCTGTCGCGCTACCTCGACAAGCCGGCGCAGTGGCTCGCGCAGTTGAACGCCGCGAACGGCAGCCGGCGCCAGCAACGCAGCGAGCGCCGCCTCGCGTGCGTCCAGCTCGCGCGGGCGATGATCAAGTATTGCGACCTGCGCACGATGCGCATCGGCGTGCCGGGCGCGGCCGGCTGGATTGACTTCACGCTGCCGTATCTGGCTTCTCAGGCCGGCTTGTCGGAGCGCCGGGCCGAGCGCGCACTGCGCGACCTGCAGAAGGCCCGGCTGGTGAAGGTGCGGCGCCAGTGCGAGCTCGAGGAAACCGAGCAAGGCGTGCGGTACAAGGGCGTCGCGTCGATCAAGTATCTGACGTCGACGCTCTTCGAGGCGTTTGGGCTCGGCAAATGGCTGCGGCACGAACGGACGCGCGCGCACCTGCGTGCGCAGCGCCGCGCGAACCAGCAGCGCAAGCGAACGCAGCAGGGTGCGGCGCTGGGCGCGCAACTCGTCGAGCAGATCGCCGGCATCGAGGCTCGCGCCCGGCGCCAGGCTGCAGCGGCGGATGCCGCACAGTGCGACGCGGCCGACCTCGAGCGCGCGATCAAGCTGCGCGTCGGCGAACTGCTGCACGCCCATCCCGACTGGGATCGGGACTCCCTCTATGCCGCCGCTCGGCGGCAGATCGCCCCACCTGGCGATTCTGCTTAGCGGGCGCGTACCAGCCGCTCCCTGACCTGAGCTTCCCCCATCGCGTGAGCGAGGCACCCGCATGTCCGGATGGCCGATTGGCCGGCATTCCGCGCGCGCTGGGGTGGGCTCTGCGGGCGGAAAAACGCCGGCCGTCGCCCGATTTCGCGATCGCGGCGCGCGAGGCTGTGGATAAAAGCATTTACATGTCGGGGCTGATCGTATTTAAGTGTCGATTCTTAATCAGGACACAGATCCTACCTACCCCTCCAAATCCACCCGCGGCGATGCCGCGGCGTCACGCGGGCTTCGCCCGCTTGACGGGACAACCCCCACGAGCCGCATGCGCTCCCCACCGGCAGGCCGTAAGCGCTACGGCGGCCGGTGGCCGCCGCACCGCTAACGGCGCGACAAAAGATTTCGGGGCGCGTCAAAGCCGCACCCCGAAATCAGCGCGCGCAAGTGTGCGCCCGTCTGCCTGCTAGATGTGTCGGTCATCGAGGTCACGAGGTTTTGCAGAAAGAGGGCTTTTTCATAAACGCAACTAACCGTCTACCGGTTCCCACCCTCCGACATCGGTCCCTGCCCATTCCCCCCGAGTCTCCAAGAAGAGGTCTGCCCTGCCACGTCTGCATGCTTCGCGCTCGGTGACAGCGCCTGCCATGCAGCGCGATACTCTGCCGAAAGGGCGACGTCCATGGGAGGCAGTCGTGTGCTACTCCGCGAAGATTCAAGCCGACTACCGCGAGTACGTGCGCCTCTACGGCGCCGACATCGACATCGATACGTTCCGCGAGCTGTACTTCGAGCGCGCGGCGGGCGGCACCGTCAAGATCCCGAAGGCTGTCGACGCCGCGCTACTGGCCACGCCAGTCAGCAGCGACATCGCGTCGGCGATCCACGACTACGGGAATCGCCGCACCGGCGAGCTCGAGGCCGAAATCTTCTCACTGCGCGCGCGGCTCGCAGCGGCCGAGCGCAAGCTGCAGCAAAAGATCACCAAGACCGCCAGCGAAGACGCCCGAATCGCCACCAACAAAATCGACGCCGCGCTCCGTGGCCTCGACGACCTGCGCCGGCGGGACCTGATCGAGCGCGACGCGCGGATCTTTCCGGGCTGGTACGCTCCCGTGCTGATCGAGCTGGATGGCAAGCGCCTGGTCGTGCCGATGCGCTACCGATGCCGGCAGCCGGGTTGGACCGAGGCCGACGAGCGGGCGAAGCCGGCAAGTTACAACGCGAGGACCGACAGCCTTCACACGGCGTGGCGCAAGGTGTTCGGCTTCACCCACGGCCTCGTGCTCGTTGACACATTCTTCGAAAACGTGAAGCGCGACAGTCAGAACGTCGTGCTCCGTTTTGACCCGACGCCCCCGCAGCACATGCAGGTCGCCTGTTTGTGGACGCACACCGAGATCCCAGCCTCGAGCGACCTCTGGTCATTCGCGGCAATCACCGACGAGCCGCCCCCCGAAGTCGCAGCCGCCGGCCACGATCGTTGCATCGTGTCGATCAAGTCGCCGAATGTCGACGCCTGGCTGGCGCCGGACCCGAGCCGGCGCCTTCAGCTGAGCGAAATCCTCGCCGACCGCGAGCGGCCGTACTACGCGCACCAACTGGCGGCGTAAAACGGGGGCCCTCGGCCACCCTGAAGCCATCCATCCAGGTCTCTGGCGTACCAGCCAGTTGGCGCGCTCAAGCGCACGCAGTGTCCACACGGGCCACCCGGAATTGACGAATGAGCTGCAGGACGGTGGATGGCCAGCCGGCGCGCCAGTCGAATTGCTCACGCGCGGCCCGGCATCGGCGAATGGGAGAAGACCCATTAGTGCTAAACGGCGAGTCTACGAAACTTCGGTCAGTTCAATCTTCTGGAATTTTTCTACCTTAAACGGGATGATTTTGTGGACCTGACCTGCGGCAGATTCGCACTTACTTTTTCCAATATTCCAAATAATTGACCTGTTTGCTACACTCACTAGCGATCGCTAGATCGAGGCAATGCTTGCAATCGTATGAGCGCTTGACGTCATCTCACGCGCGACCTCCCCGGAGGCGGACGCTCAGATCAATACGTAACTCGCCGTTCAAACTCAGGAAATTCGTTTCATGGCAGCCGATCAATTCGCATCCAATCACCTTGCTCATCTTGATCGCCTGTTACAGTTTCTGAGCCAGGATCCTGATAACTTGAACTTGCTGGCCGATGCGGCCACCGTTGCGCTCGAAGCGCACCGCTTTTCGATTTGCGATGAGCTACTGGCGCGTCACCAGGCGATCCGCCCGCTTCCTCCTCGCCTCGTTAACATGCAAGGGGTGTCCGCGATGTCGCAGGGGCGCTTCGCCGAAGCGCTGGGTCACTTCCACACGCTGAGCGAAAGTCGCGCGGACGCCGTCCTGAGCTACAACACCGCCTATGCCAGCGCCATGTGTGGGGCCTATGAGCCTGCGGCATCCCTCGACGCCCCGTGTCTGGATGCAGTATCGGGCGCAGGCACCCTAAAGTTGCGCGCGCTCCATTATCTGGGTCGACTCGACGAAGCGTTGCAATTGGGGCAAAGATTGGCTGGCCGGCTAGATGCGCCCGCCGAATTCAACGGTGCCTATGCCACCCTCCTGTTCGACCTCGACGATCAAGAGGGCGCTCAACGCTACGCGCGGCAGTCGGTCGAAACCCCCGATGGCCTCACCGTACTCGGCCTGGCGGCGCTTGAGGCAGGTGACACCGAGCAAGCCTTCACGCTGCTACGGGAAGCGTTAGCGCACAATCCACGAGAAGCCCGGGCAACACTCGGGCTTGGTCTGTGCTTGTTCGCAGAGGAGCGTTTCGCGGAGGCGGCGACCACCCTCGATCAAGCCGCCGAGCAGCTAGCCACGCACCTGGGCGCCTGGATCGCCGCAGGGTGGGCTCGGCTGCTCCTGGGCGACGTGGCCACTGCACGTACGCGTTTCCATCATGCCTCTACGCTGGACAGGGGTTTTGCAGAAGCCCACGGCGCCCTCGCGGTTGTCAGCCATCTTGAAGGCTTGCATGACGATGCTCGGCGTCACGCCGAGACAGCCCTACGCTTGGATCCGACGTGCTTGTCGGGTGCGCTCGCAAAGAGCATGCAGCACGAGAATGCGGGTCAAGCCGGGGCCGCCAGCGCCATTCGGAATGCAGCGCTGCATCAGCCGCTGGGCACCGGTGGACGCACGATCGCCCAGTCGCTCAAGCTGCTTGGCCTCAAACGCAAGTAAACAAACAGGCAGCGGTTGCACGGCTCCAACCGCTGTCGCGCGAGCCTATCGGGCGCACCGACATGGCGAATCGGTCCACGGCGCTCGGCCATTGGCATGCCCTCGGTGATATGGCGACTTACGATGTCGACCGATTGTCGCCAACTGAGGCGCCCAATGCGCCTGTCGGCAACAAAAATCTCTCACCATTCTCCTGCTCCTCTTCCTTAATCCTGTATCCGGTTCGCGATCGGAGATGCCTCCTCTTCAGTGAGAAGCGCACGAAATCCACGCACCCGCAAAAACTATAGAAATCCCCGACAAAGTGTTGACAATTTCGTAATGCAATGTAAGATTGTGAAAAAATTGTAAAACTAGATTTCCCGGGGCCAGCATGTCGAGCGATAGCGCGCTGAATCTTGTCGCACAGTTATTGTGGACGGGGCTGCTTGTTGCAGGCCCTCTGCTTATCGCTTCGTTATTAACCGGCCTCGTTATCAGCTTGTTTCAGGTTGTCACGCAATTGCAGGAAATGAGCCTCTCTTACGTGCCCAAGCTGATCGTCGTGGGATTGGTAATTGCGACGCTCGGCTCCTGGATGCTGGCCCGCCTGACCGGTTTTACCAAAACCCTCTTCAATCTCATTCCGACATTGGGCTAATCATGGCTGCCAATCCGAATCTCGGATGGGCAGCGGCAACGCTTTTGCTGTCGTTGCGCGTAGGCCCCATATTTGCGGCCGCGCCGCCCTTCTCCCAAATGGCAATCCCCATGCGCATCAAGATGGCGATGACGCTTACGCTGTCCGCGTGCCTGGCAACGACGGTCGCCTATACCGGGCCTGTCGATGCAGCGCTTATCCCGGCCGCTGCATGGGAATGTCTGCTGGGCTTCGCCATCGCCTTCGCGTTTCAGGCAGCCTTCGCAGCGCTCTCGTTTGCGGGGCGCGTGCTCGACGTACAAGCCGGATATGGGCTTGCGATGGTCATCGATCCCGGTTCTCGAAGTCAGGCGCCGCTGCTTGGAACGATCTTGACCATGGCAGCAGGGATTATTTTCTTTGCCTCGAATGGGCACCTGGAACTGCTGCGTCTTCTATTCGACCTCACACGCCTGTTTCCGCCGGCAAACGCACGCATCATGGGCGATGCCGCCTCATTCGCGTCTTATTTCGGCTCACTGACGAGCATTGCGCTGGCCGCAACCGCGGCCGTCATGCTGCCGCTGTTCCTGACCGACTTGGCGATTGCCTTCCTGGCCCGCGCGTTGCCGCAAATGAACGCCCTGATGCTCGGTTTTCAGATCAAGGTATTCGTCACGCTGATCGCAATGGCGCTGGCAACCGGCGCGCTTGCTCCGGTCGTGCTGCGACTTTTACACACCGCGCTCAATTTCGTTCCAGCGACGTTCAAGCGATATGGCTGAGCAAGACGAAAACCGCTCCGAAGCGGCCACGGCCCATCGGCTGGAGCAGGCGCGTAGGAAAGGTCTGGTACCCAAGAGCCAGGAGCTTGGCATGCTGGCGAGCCTCGCGACGTGCGCCGTGTATCTGTGGGGCAATAGCGCGCGAATCGCCGAACATATTGCGACCAGCAGCGCTCGTGCGCTCGCCGATATCCCCGGTATCGCGCACAGTCCCGCCGCGATGTCCGCATGGCTGAGCGCCATCGTACTGGATCTCGTCCGATTGATCGCACCCATCACCCTCCTGTCGATGGGCGCCGGCCTATTGGTCACGGTCTTGCAGACTCGTTTTTTGTTCGCGCCCGCCGCGCTCAAGGCCGATTTCTCGCGGCTGAATCCGATCCAGGGGCTCCGGCGCGTCGTTTCACTGCAAACACTCTTCGAGTCAGCTCGAACGCTCGTGAAGATGGTCGTCTACAGCCTGATTGCCTGGTATTGCATCGCGCCCGTGATCCAAAGCGCGTCGCACACGTCGATACCCCCGCGTCGTCTCGGCGATCTGATGCAGGCAACCAGCCTTAGCCTGCTGACGAGACTCCTGATTGCGGCAACCGTTTTCGCGGCGATCGATTTTGCGGTCGTGCATCGCGTGTTTGCAAGAAAGATGCGGATGAGTCGCCACGAAATCAAGCAGGAATACAAGCAGCGGGAAGGTGACCCACGCATCAAGTCCCAGCGCCGCAAGATCCGGCGCGAGCTGTTTCAGCACACGCGCAGCCTGCGCCGCGTCCGGGACGCCGATGTGCTGATCACCAACCCGACGCACTATGCGATTGGCTTGAAATACCTCCCCTCGCGCATGTCGGCACCTATTGTGATCGCCAAGGGAGCAGGCGATCTCGCCCAGCGGCTCAAGAAAATTGCCTTTGTCTACGGCGTGCCCGTTGTCGAGTCACCGCCGCTGGCTCGGCAAATCTTTCGTGAAACGCGCATCGACCAGGAAATCTCCGCAGACTCGTATCGCGAAACCGCAGCGATCTATCTGCGCACGCGTCGTCAGCCCACTGGGGGGAACGCATGAACACGTACGTTTCGCGCTTGCGCAGTCAGCGCGACCTGGCGCTCGTGTTCGCAATCATGGCGATCCTGCTGATTCTTTTCGCGCCGATTCCATCGGTTGCACTCGATCTCCTGATCATCACGAACTTCGCCTTTGCCTTCACGATCCTGCTGCTGACGATCTATGTCGAACGCCCTGTCGATTTCTCCACCTTTCCGTCGCTGCTGTTGATCGCCACGCTCTTCCGGCTTTCGCTTAACATCGCTGCGACCCGACTCATTCTTTCCGGAGCGGAAGCTGGCCAGGTCATCGGCGCGATCGGCGAATTTGTCGTGCAAGGTAATTACGTCATCGGCCTGATCGTCTTTTTCATCCTGATCGTTGTCCAGTACGTGGTCGTGACGAACGGCGCGCAACGGGTTTCGGAGGTGGCCGCCCGCTTCGTCCTCGATGCGATGCCGGGGCAGCAGATGAGCATCGACGCGGACCTCAACATGGGGCTGATCGACCAGAACGAGGCCCGCACTCGCAGAAAGGCGCTCGAAAAGGAAGCCGCTTTCTATGGATCCATGGACGGCGCCAGCAAGTTCGTCAAAGGCGACGCAATTGCGGGCATCGTCATCATGCTCATCGACATTCTGGGCGGGTGGGCGGTCGGCGTCGCCCAGATGGGCATGCCGCTCGGCCGCGCTCTGCATCAATTCACCTTGCTGACGATCGGCGACGGCATCGTGACGCAGGTACCGGCCCTCATCATCTCCGTGGCGACCGGCATCATCGTCACACGCTCGTCTTCGGACGGCGAACTTAGCAACGAGGTGTTTCGCCAGCTGGTGCAATTCCCGAAGATCCGTATTCTGGTGACCGGCGCTCTGGTCGGCCTGTTGGTCTTGCCCGGCATGCCGAAATGGCCGATTCTGATACTTGTTCCCACCGCATTCTTCGCGTGGCGGGCCAAGCGTGGCGCATCGAGCGTCGAAGCGGACGCAAGCACGGAGAACCCGCGCGCCTTCGACGACTCGTCGACAGACGATGCCGTACCGCCGGTTTCCCCCATCGAAGTCGGCTTCGGCTCGGAACTCGCTCGTGCATGGATACCGTCGCAAAGCATTTTGGCCGACCGTATTGCCGCGTTCCGCAAGCAATACGCAGAGGAAATGGGTGTCGCGATTCCGGCTGTCGTCTTCCGCGACGTTCCTCAGATCGCCTCGAACGATTATCGGATTTCTCTATTCGACAACCGCTTCGGTCAAGCGACGCTCTATCCGAACAAGACCCTGGCGATCCATCCGAACGCAAAGTCGGACGGGCTGCCCGGCATTGCCACCCGAGACCCGGCCTTTGGACTGCCTGCGGTATGGATCGAGCCGGAACAGATCTCACATGCATCGTCACTTGGCTACACCGCGGTGGATCCGATCACGGTGCTCGTCACGCACGTCACCGAAATCGCACGTGCCAATGTTTCCACATTGATGTCACGTACGGATACGGTCACGCTGCTCGAGGGCGTGCGTGCGCGCTGCCCCGGCCTTGTCGAGGAACTCGTGCCCAACATCCTGTCCATCAGCGACGTCCAGACCGTCCTGCAAGGCTTACTGTCCGAGCACGTACCGATCCGGAATATCGATCTGATCGCAGAGGTACTGGCGGACGCCGGGCGGCACGAGAAGGATCCCGCACTCCTTTGCGAACGTGTCCGGCAAAAGCTCGGGCACAGCATCTGCCAGCGCCTGCTCGGCGAAAAGGAGGCGCTCGCGGTACTGACCCTCGATCCGGTACTCGAAAACGCGATCGCCCACAATCTGCGAGGCGCGGCCGGCAGCAGCCCGTTCGTGCTCGATCCGGGGCTTGCGGAATCGTTTCTCGCTCGCCTCGCCGAACAGGTCGATGCAATGCTCCGCCAGAATCTCGCGCCCGCATTGCTTTGCCGCCCAGAACTGCGTCGGCACCTGAAGATCTTCTCGCGTCGCATCGCCCCCCGTCTTGCTGTGCTGTCGATGAATGAAATCCCGCATGCGATCAGTCTCCGCGCATTCGGCATGGTCAGCGTCGACCAGACAGCATCCGCCGCCCTGCCAGCTTGATTTCATGAACGCTACCCCGTACCTGCCATGGATAACCTGATGACAAGCGCCGTCGGCCTGATCGCGTCCGAGACGCGCCAGGTCGAGACGGCCGCCCAGAACGTGGCGAATCTCGCCACGCCTGGCTACAAGCGGCTGATAACGTTCGCCGATGCCGTATCGCAAGCTGAGACCTCGCTGCCGTCCCATCTTTCTCATGATCGGGTCGATCGTCGCGATGCCACCGACTTCAAGCCGGGCCGCATGATGCATACCGGCAATCCGCTCGACCTCGCGCTCGCGAGCGAGGGATTCTTCGCACTCGCGACGCCCGGGGGCCTCGCCTATTCTCGCGGCGGATCGTTCCAACTCGACGCGAATGGTCGCTTCGTCACGCCGGAGGGATGGGTGTTGCAAGGCAACGGCGGCGGCGATGTCGTGGTTCGCTCCCAGAACTGGCGCGTCCTCGCCGACGGAACTGTGCTCGACGATGGCCAGCCTGTTGCTGTCATCGGCACGGCCTCGTTCGCCCATCCGAACCAGCTCGCGCGCCTCGGCAAAGGTTTGTACGGGGCCAATGGAGCACAACCGGTCGAACTGACAGATCCGCGCGTTCTGCAGGGCTACCTGGAGACGTCGAATGTGGCGAACGGCGACGAGATGATCCGGATGATGGCAGCCATGCGAAGAATCGAGGCGGGACAGAAGCTGGTCCACGTGTACGACGACATGATGGGCGCGGTCCTGCAACGACTGGGAGACATGTAATCGTGAATAACGTGTTCTATATCGGCGCGACAGGGCTCGATGCGCAGCAAACCGCCATCGATGTCACCGCGAACAACATCGCCAACGTGAATACGCCGGCCTTCAAGCGTGGCGCGGTTGCGTTTACCGAAATGCTCACGACGGCCCCCGCTTCGCTGTCGCGCAATTACTCGAGCGAAATGGCGAATACACCGGCCGGCGTGGCCGCTGATGCTTCGCTTCATGTGTATGCGCCGGGCACGCTGCGGTCAACAGGAAACACCTACGATCTTGCCGTGCGCGGCGACGGCTTTATTGAGCTGGCGCCTGATTCCGGGCAAACGCTGCTCTGGCGCGGCGGCACCTTGCGTGTCGGTGCCGACGGCTATCTCGCCACGGCAGACGGCCGACGCCTGCGGGCGATGATCTCCGTCCCGAGGGACGCGTCCGCGATCACGATCTCGGCCACCGGTCAGGTCCAGGCTACCGTGCCGAGCCAGACGGACCCGCTCAACATCGGCGAAATCGAATTGCTCATGCCTGCCGACGTGCGAACGCTCGAATCCGTCGGCGGTGGCGTCTATCGCACGCGCGACGATGCACTGTCCTTGACCCGCGTCCGTCCTGGAGAGGACAACGCGGGTTTGCTGGCGCAGGGTTTCAGCGAGGCGTCGAACGTCTCGTTGTCCGATGAACTCGTCGGGCTCATGCTCTATCAGCGGACCTACGCGGCTAATGCCCGGCTCGTTCAGGTCGGCGATGAACTGATGTCGATCGCCAACGGACTCAAGCGATGATGTCTCTTCTGTTTGGGAAGGGCGCACGCATCCTCAGCGGGCAGGCGCTGCGCCACTATCTGCTGTACCTCGGGATCGTCGCATCCGGCATCGCGGTCGCTGCGCCCGCCATGGACGCCGCACTCCACTTCCGGTCCGAGGCCACCATTCGCGCGCCGACGCTCAAGCTTTCGGACGTCGCTGACCTCACGCCCTTGCCGGAGCCCCTGCGGCAACGCGCCGCTGATCTCATCGTGCTGGCGTTGGCACCCGAGGCAACGCGGGTGCGCGTCGACGCGCGCCGGCTCGCCCAGGCTGCTCGGCGGGGCATGCCGATGCTCGCCCCTTGGCTGGCCGATGTGCCGGCGGCCGATATCGCTGTTTCACGAGACCATGGTGACAAAGCGATCGACCCTGCACCGCACACCTGCGGCATCGTGCTTACAGACCTGCTCGCGGCAACCGCGGTGTCGGCCGATCAGCTTCGGTCCGCTCCCTGCCCTGACAGCGGTGCGCGGCAGGCATGGCGCTACGACCCGGACTCACATGTGGTGCGCGCTGTCAGGGATATGACCGCAGGGGAAATCGTGTTGCTGCCCACCGCGTCACGCCTCGCCACCGTCCGGCGCGGGGAGCACGTGAGGCAGACCGTGCGTGTGGGCGCTGTCACCATCGTCCAGTCCGGCACGGCGCTGACCGATGCCGGTCTCAACCGAACCGCTTCTGTCCTGACCGGCAACGCCGGTACGCAGATGTGGCGTCTTCCCGTTGACGATCAAGGGTCCTGACATGCTGCATCGCATTGCTTTCGCCCTATGCGTCGGCCTCGTCGCGCTATTGCTCGCATCGGGCTCCGCGGGCGCTGCCGATCTATATCAGGATTCGGCTTATCGGTCACTGACGTCCGACCGGCGCGCTTCCCGTACCGGCGACATCGTCACCGTTCTCGTCTACGAGAGTTCAACCGCTAGCAACACCGCAGATACGTCGACCAAGACCAACGTCGGCGTGCAAGGCAGCATCACGACACAATACGCGGGGCAGAATGCTGCGCAGATCGGCCTGGGAGACAACTATGGCGGCAAAGGTCAGATCCAGCGCACGGGTCGTCTGCTGGCGCAACTGAGTGCCCACGTGATCGACGTCACTGCGGCCGGCGATCTGCTCGTGACGGGAACCCAGGAAATCGACGTCAACGGTGAAAAGACACAGATCCGGGTCGAGGGCCGCGTACGCCCAGTCGACATCGCTGCAAACAATACGGTCCTGTCTACGCGCCTGGCCGACGCGAAGATCGACTACGTCGGCGAAGGGTTCATCACCGACCGCTCGCGTCCCGGCCTGATTCCCCGTTTTCTCGCATGGCTAGGCCTATGGTAAAGCGTTCCCTCGCGCGCATCGCATGGATGCTTTGTTTCGTTTCGGCCGGTGCCAGCGGCGCACCGACTGACGTTCGTCTCAAGGATCTCGGCCGATTTCTCGGCTGGCGTGACAACATGCTGGTCGGCTACGGCATCGTGACAGGCTTGTCGGGGTCGGGCGATACCCCGCGCAACCAGGCCACGCGCCAGGCCATGACGAACATGCTGTCTCAGTTCGACCTGAACCTGGCCCAGGATCAGTTGCAAAGCCGTAATGCCGCCATGGTCATGATCACTGCATCGCTGCCGCCCACGGCCGATGTCGGTGACAAACTCGACGTCAACGTCACGTCGATGGGCGATGCCCGCAGCTTGTCCGGCGGCACCCTGATCATGACGCCATTGCAAGGTCCGGATCGGAAAACCTACGCGCTCGCGCAAGGCCCGGTTTCCGTCGGCGGCTACCGCTATGACGCCAACGGCAACTTGCGCCAGAAGAACCATCCCACCGCCGGCACCATTCCCGAAGGCGCTACGGTCGAAGTGAGGGTCACGGCCGAGCTCGTCAATCGCAACGGCTATCTCAACTTCATCCTGAAGGACGCCGACGCCAGCACGGCCGAACGCATTGCCACGCAGATCAACCGCTCGTTGGGCGGTGGCATCGCGCAGTCGGTCGACGCGAAAACCGTGCGGATACGCGCCCCGCTGGATGGCAGTGGGCTGAACGGATACGTCGCACGCATCGAATCGCTCGTCGTAACGCCCGACCAGCGCTCGCGCATCGTGATCAACGAACGCACAGGCACAGTCGTAGCTGGCGGTGATATGCGCATCGCGCCCATCACAATCTCGCATGGCGACATCAAGGTCACGGTTGCGACCCAGTACAACGCATCGCAACCGGCCCTTATCGGCATAGCTGGCCCCGAAGTGCGCAGCTTGATCGTCGGGAACAGTGAAATGTTCGTCGACGAGCCGGGCCAGACGGTTGCCGCCTCGTTTTCTCATGGCACCGTCGGGGAACTCGTCCAAGCCCTCAAGGCCAGCCGCGTCAGCACGCGAGACGTGATTGCGATCCTCGAGGCGATCAAGGCCGCCGGCGCGCTACATGCTGACATCATCGTTCAATAAGGAGCCCGCACATGACCATCGACCTGGTCGCGGCCATTGCCGCCAAGGCACTTGACGGATTGTTCGCGCGCCAAACCGCTACCGCGCAGAACATCGCAAACGCCAATTCCGTAGGCTACGTCCCCATGCGTGTGTCTTTCGAAGCGGCGCTTCGCGATGCGGCAGAAACGCATCCAGGTGATACCGCCGCGACGCAACTGGCACGCATCCAGTCCGTCGCGCCGTCGATCGACGCGCCGTTGCCGATTGACGTCAACACCGTACGCCTGGACAACGAAATCGCGTCCGCCTCCGAGACCGCGGCACGCTACGCGATGCTGATCGGAATGCTCGACCGGACGCTGCAAATTCGTCAACTGGCTATCAAGGGAGCATAAGCCATGGGAGACAGCCTTTTCGCGATCGCGCGCTCCGGCCTGGACGTCGAACGTCAACGCATGGATGTGATCGCTCAGAACCTCGCCAATGCCGGCACGACCCGAACCGCGGACGGACAACCCTACCATCCGCTGAAGCTCGTCTCCGGCCCGCGACTCGGCGGGACATTCGACGATCACCTGAATCGCGGCAGCGAACTGTCGAATCTCGGGATGACAGGCGTCCAGAGCTACGGGATCGAGCGGGTCGATACCCCGCCGCGCATGGTTTACGACCCGGCCCACCCCCATGCCGACGCCAAGGGCTTCGTCGCCTATCCCGGCATCGATCACGCCGGCGAAATGACGCTGATGGTTCAAACCCTGCGCAGCTACGAAGCTGACACGGTCATCTTTAACGCGGCGCGCTCGATGTACATGCGCGCCTTGGAGCTTGGAGCTCGTTCATGAGCGCATACCCGGCCGAAGCCATATCCCCGCTCCTGGATGCGACGCGTTCGGAACAGTTGGTCGGTTCGCCCTTCCCGGTACAAGGCCACGGGTTCTCGGACTGGCTGGTTGCCGGCGCAACGCGCGTCGATCACGCCGCCTCGCAGGCCGACAACGCGGTCGCCCGATTTGCCCTCGATGGCGCCGTGCCCCCTCACCAGGTCATGATCGCGCTGGAGGAAGCCCGTATGTCGCTGCAATTTGCATTGCAGGTCCGCGCGCGCCTCGTCGAGGGATATCAAGAATTGATGCGCATGCAGCTCTAAACCATGGAATCTCTGCTTTCCCGTATTCGCGCCGCGTTCGCCGACGCGTCGCCGCGCCGCCAGCTGGCCGGTATCGCTGTCCTCGTCGCCCTGATCGCCTCGTTGATCGCGGCGGGCTACGTCGTGCTGCGTCCGCGCTATCAAGTCCTGTTCCGCGATCTGAAGCCGCAGGATGCAGCATCGATCATCGCGGAACTTGAACGACAAAAGGTGCCGTTCCAAGTCGACGAGTCGTCCTCCGCGATCCTGGTTCCTGCTGCCGATGCCCAAACCACCCGCCTGAAGTTGATGAGCAGCGACCTGCGGCTTCAAGGCGCGGTCGGCTTCGAACTGTTCAGTAATTCAGATCTCGGTCTGACCGATTTCGCCCAGAAGGTCAATTACCAGCGCGCACTACAAGGCGAACTCGCCCGCACCATCATGTCGCTCGATGAAATCGAACTGGCGCGCGTCCATCTGGCCTTTCCCGATTCATCGCTGTTCCGGCGTGCCGACGATCGGCCGAAGGCGTCCGTAGCGCTTTTCATGCGCAGCGGCCATACGCTCGGCCCCGACACGGTTCGCGGCATCCAGCGCCTGGTGGCCGCCGCAGTTCCACAAATGTCTGTCGCCGACGTGACTGTGGTCGATCAACGTGGTCAACCGGCCGGAGGGCGTGACGTGCCCGTCGACGATCCGCGCTACGCACTTAAGCACGCGCTCGAGCGCGAGTACGAACGCAAGATCATCGCTCAGATCGTGCCATTGCTCGGATCTCGGCACGCGACCGTCAGCGTCGACGCAACGCTGAATTTCGATCAGGTACGCGTGACCAATGAGTCGGACCTCAGCCGACCGATTGCAAGCGCCGGCGTCTCCGTTCCGCCGCCGCAGTCGCTCGGCGCGTTGGCCCGCACCGTGACATCGGCAGTAAGCCCCCCTCCCTTGCCCACGGTGCCGTCGACGGATGGCACCCGAACGGAACGCCGAACTGAACAGATCGTGTCGGCACCTGGGTCACTCAAGCATCTGAGCATCAGCGTCGTGGTCGACGACGCACTCTCGGAAGACGCACTGGCGCAATTGAAATCCGTCGCAGCCGCAGCCGTCGGCGCCGACGCCGCACGAGGCGACACGGTCGTCGCCTTCTCCCGGCGGATTCCGCTGGACATCCCTCCGACGGGCAATTCGGAATCGGATCCGAGCCATGCGGCCAGTGCGGCCGACGTGATGCCGCCCAGGGTCGACGCACTCCGAATGCAGGCCGCAGCACCGGCAGACGGCGCGCAACGCATCCGCAATGGCTTCTCCATTCCAGGAGCGCCTATCTCGTACGTGCTCGCACTCGTCCTGACGCTCGGCATCGGGCTGCTCTTGATGCGGCTGGCCGCTGGCCGCAAGCGGAGCGGATCGCGTTCGATGACGTCGTCCGAGCGCATCGAGTACGTCACGCGTCTGCGCGCCCTTCTTTCTGAAAGCCGGCAGCATCATGAAAGCTAACGCACGCGAATACACCGATCGCCGCCTGCGCGGCCTTGTCGCCGATCTCGCTTCCCGGCGACTCGACGACATCGAGGCAATCTGGCGTGCGCTCTCGGAAGGCGAGCGCGACCAACTGCGCCCGCTACTTGAAGAAGCTGCATCGCTCTTACCCGACGCAAAGCAGGAATTCGCCTCGGTCTTGGCCCTCACACCGCCCGCTGGAGACCGACCCGACAGATCCGGACAACCGCCGGTGGCCGTCGAACGCCTGATCGGACACTGGCCCGACTCGCTTCTCGTCCAGTTGCTCGGTTCTCTCGACAACGATCAACGCATGCGATGCCTCGCCGCCCGTCCCGAGTGGCGACAGCACCCGACGTCTACGCTGGCGCCACGTGCGAGCGAAGCGCTCATGCGAGCCGCTGCGGACGCGGTCCAGGCGCTGCCGCCCGACGTCGTCGATCACAAAACGCCGTCGGTAACGCCAAAAACGTGGACACAGCGCCTTTCCAACCCTTTCCGCAGGGGCCGCGGATGACCACCGTCATCAAGGCCGGGCACGTGCTGGTGAGTGCGGATCGGCTACCGCTTGCCGCACCGCGCGCTCGTCTGGGTCAACCTTCTAACGCCTCGAACGACGCCACGCCTCAACCGTCCTCTGCAACGAACGGCGACAACCCGCTTGCCCAGGAACGGGAGCAGTTACTGACTCGCATCGCTGCACTCGAAGCGGCACTGGCGGACCGCGACGCCGGTCTGGAGCCCAAAATGCGCGAAGCGTTCGCAACAGGCGTCGAAAATGGCCGAGCACAGGCGATCCGGGAGGAAGGCGAACGCATCGCCGCATTGAAGGCCGCCGCCGCTGCCGCTCGCGAGGATTTTGTCTCGCGCATGGCGGCGATCGACAAACTCGCAGTGGAGCTTGCGCTCACCGGACTTGAGCGGGTGCTGGGCGATACGGCGCGCTACGCGACGCTCATCGGCGAAACCATCCGCCATCGCCTTGAATCGACGGTTGACGGATCGATCATCGCGATCCGTGTATCGGCTGCGGATTTCGACGAATCCGCCCAACTCGCAGATCTGGCCGGCACGCTCGGCATCGCGCCGTCCATCACGCTCGTCGCCGACCCTTCGCTGCCGGCTGGCGCATGCTTCATCGACCTGACGCTGGGGAAGCTGGACGCCAGCATCCCGCACCAAATGCGCAACATCGCCGCGTCGCTTCGCGAGGTCTGCGCCGATGATTGAGCGCCAGTCCGGCCATCGCTACGTTGAAGCCATACGCCGATTCGATCCGGTCGTTCGCTTCGGTACTGTGACGCGTATCATGCCGACTTTCATTGAGGCGGACGGCCCGGGCGTGCCGGTCGGAACACTCTGCGTATTGGGAGAGCCTGGATCGCCCACCCTTCATGCGGAGGTCACCGGCGCGGAAGTCGGCCGCGTCACTCTAGCGCCCTATCAGGGCGTTGCGTCGCTCCGCATCGGCGACACGGTGCGCGCAATCGGTTCAGATGCGACGCTTCCGGTTGGCACAGCGTATCTCGGGCGGATTGTCGATCCGCTCGGTGCTCCGCTTGACGGAGGGCCGCCGATCACGTCAACGCATCCCTGGCCGCTTGCAGGTTTTCAAACTCCAGCGCTGGACCGCACCACGCCCGACCGGGTCCTTGAAACGGGTGTGCGGGCGATCGACACGATGCTGACGCTTGGTGCCGGACAGCGTATCGGCATTTTTGCGGGAAGCGGTGTCGGCAAGACCACGTTGCTCGCCACGCTGGCGCGCCATGTCGACGCGGATGTCTGCATTCTGTGCCTGGTTGGCGAACGCGGCCGGGAAGCGGAGGACTTCTGGCATCGCTCGCTAGGCGATGCCGCGCGTGCGCGTTCAGTCATGGTGATCGCCACCTCGGATCAGCCGGCCGTCCTGCGTGCACGCGGCGTATCCGCTGCGCTCGCTCACGCGGAGTACTTTCGCGAACAAGGGCGGCATGTGCTGTTACTTCTCGATTCCGTCACGCGCTACGCCCTCGCGCTGCGAGAAATCGGCCTGGCTGCCGGCGAACCGCCAACGCTGCGTGCCTATACGCCAAGCGTGTTCGCCGCGCTGCCCAAAATTGTCGAGCGCTGCGGCGTGCTTCGCAGCGGTGGGGCAATCACCGCGCTAATGACCGTACTGACCGAAACGGACGAAATCGACGATCCGATGGCGGAGACCATGCGTGCGCTGCTCGACGGCCACGTGGTGCTTACCCGCACGCTCGCGGAACAGGGGCACTTTCCCGCCATCGACGTGACGCGAAGCATCAGCCGCATCATGCAGCACGTCGCGGACGACAATGCGCGCGGTCTCGCCACGCGCGCGCTCGCCGGCCTCTCGCGTTACGAGCGATCCCGCACCTTGATCGAAGCCGGTCTTTATGTAGCGGGCACGCATCCCGATCTCGACGATGCATTGCGCGTCCGGTCCGACTTGATTTCGTTTCTTCGGCAAGATGTTGGGCAATCAACGAGCCGCGACCGTGCACTCGCGCTATTGCGCGACATTCTTGGAGCTCCGTCATGAACCACCGATCGAAATGGATCGACGCGCGAGAAATCGCGATCATTCGCCAGCTGCAGCTGCAACGCGCCATCTCGGCCGCCGCGCAGGCGCGCTCGGCCCTCGATGTGGTGCGTGTACGACAAAGGGAAATCGAAGCCGCCCACGCTGCACATCTTCAGGCCTGGCGATCAGCCGCTGGTCGAGAGAGCCTTTCTCCCACGGTCCTTGCCAATTGTTCCGCAGCGGTTGCCGTGATCACTTCGCAACGCGATGACGCAAAGTGCAGCATGGACAAAAGGCTCACTGAGATGGAGACGGCGCGACACAACCTGCAACAAGGCGATCGCCTCGCCGCATCGGCCAAACAACGTGAATCCCAAGCGGAAAAACATCATCGTCGCATGCTTGACGAGTACTCGATGATTGATCTCGAGATACGCGTCGCGCTTTCCAGAACCCATCCATGACGGCAGCCATTCAACCGCATCGAATCGTCGACGTCCATCCGGATCAGCGGCGCGCCGGCGAATCAGGTGCCGACAATGCATTTGGGCAATTGCTGCGCTCAATGGAGCATGACATGTGGGCCAATGCGTGCCGGTCGTCGCCGGACGGCCGCTCGCCCGCGCCTGCGCGGATCGCGCCCGCCCGCACCGAATCGCGGCAAGGCGGCCTGCAATCCGCCGCCGCGCTGCCTGATGCACCGCCGCTCGTCCTGCCGACAACCGGGCTGCCCGCCGACGTGCCTCGGCCATCCGTGCATGTCGCCCTGCGAATCGACATGCTGGACGTAGACGCGCCGCGCGCCAGATCCAGCACGCAACGCTGGACGGCATACTGCGCATCGCCTCAAGCCCCATGTCCTGACCAACGGGGCGGACCTGCAAGGACGGCTGCCGCACGAACGGGCGATGAGACGTTCGCGACAGGCGTCGATCTTCCGGCCGCATACGTCCCGCGAGATTCTGCGGTGGCGCCCTTTCGCGTCACGGTTCTGTCCGGTGACGCGCCGGTCGTCGCGATCCGCTTCGCGAGGGTCGACCCGGACGACCTCGAGACACTCGATTCCCATATTCGTGCCGCTCTGCTGAAGAGCGGCCTCCGAACGTCGACGCTTCTCATCAACGGCATCGACTGCACTGTCACCGCTACCGGAGAAAACACTCATGGCGATTAATCCCATCGGCTCAGCCACCGATCTCGGCACGCGGGCAGACTCACTCGGACTGAACATGCAGTCGCTGCTCCAGATCATCCTGACCCAGCTCACTTACCAGGATCCGCTGAAGCCGGTCGACAACTTCCAGTTCGTATCCCAGCTCGCCCAGTTCACGTCGCTTGAACAGACTCGCCAGATGACGGACAAGCTCGACAGCCTGTTGTCGGCGCAGTCCGCGACCAGAACGCTGGGGCTGCTCGGCCGGAATGTGGACGTCCAGACGGATACGGCGCTGATGAGCGGTGTCGTCAAGAGCGTGTCTTTCAAGGGCGACCAGCCCCAACTGACGATCGAAACGACGGGGGGCCAGTTCTTGACCAATGCGACCATTGCCCAGATCGTTTCCGTTCGATAGCCCTCGCCAAGAAGAAATGCATGATTGAAACCATCTATATCGGCATGAGCGGCTTGACTGCTTATTCGCGCGGTTTGCAAACGATCAGCAACAACGTCGCGAATCTCAATACCGCAGGCTTCAAGACCACCACGCCCCAGTTCGCGGACCTGAACTACGGCCAGCAGTTCGCTCCCGGCGCCAACGGCGGCCCCAGCGTCGCCTATTCCGGCAGTGGGGTGCAATACGGCTACGCGTCGCTGAACTTCACGCAAGGCGACACGCGTCCCAGCGACGGCCAGCTCGATCTGGCCATTCAGGGGAACGGATTTCTCACCCTGCTCGACGGACAAACAACGCGTTATGCGCGAACAGGGCATTTTGTCGTCGAGAATGACGGATCCATCCGAGACAAGACCAGCGGCCTGCAACTCGCTGCGCTCTCTGAATCGGGCGGCACCGAAGGCGTCTCGATCGCCGGCAAGCAGTTGAGTCCGCCGCAAGCCACAACTGTGGTCCGCTTCACTGACAATCTATCGACCGGCTCAACCAGCTTTTCCATCCCGGGCGTCGACGTGTACGACGCCAACGGCGGCAAGCACACATTGAAGATCGATTTCACCCCCGACAAGGGCACGATGCCCGGCCGCTGGAAAGTCGTCGTCAATGACGAAAACGGATTGCCGGTGCAGGAAACCACGCTTCAATTCAATGGCGGAATTCCAGAGCCCGGACGCGACAAGATCGATATCACGCTGCGCCCGGCTGGCGCACCGCCGTTGCCGATTTCATTGGATTTTTCGAAGGGCGTCACGAGCTATTCGGCCGGCAGCTCGTCGACGCTGCGCGTGTCGTCGGCGGACGGCTACGGAACCGGTACGCTATCGTCGCTCAGCGTCGACCCAACCGGCCAGCTCGTCATTCGATACTCGAACGGCCAAAGCGCAAAGCTTGGTGCGATCGCGCTTGCTAACTTCACGAACCCGCAGCAGCTGATTCAAATGGGGAAAGGGCTGTTCGACGCCGCGCACGCCGCGCCGCCGGCGTATCGAGCAAGCACTGGGGCGGGCGTCGGGAAACTGCTGTCTGGCGCGACGGAAGCCTCGAACGTAGACCTGTCGACCGAATTCGGGCAGCTCATCCTGATTCAGCGCGGCTTTCAGGCCTCATCGCAGGTGATCAGCGCCGCCAATGAAATGATGATGCAGCTGTTGCAGATGCGGGGGCAGGGATGAGCACCACGCCCGTGATCTGGCGCCCCGCGAGCGAGCGCGACCTGGACGCCCTGCGCATGCTGGTCGATACCGCCCTCGCCGACTGGCAATCCCGTTGGTTCGGCATCAAGCGTTTCACCGTCGGTGAGGTCGTCCACTTGCCTCCGGGCGCCTTCAGTTCCGACATGCGGGCGGAGACCGGCCACCGTTCTGCACCAGGCATACGGCTCGACATGCTTGCGCGCAGCGACCGGGCGCTGATCAAGGCGGCGTTCGCGACGACCGACGCGGTCTTCGACTCTCCCGCTTGCCACGACCGGCTCGTATCGATTGCCGACGAAATTCGCGACGACCTGAGCGACACGCTCCGCTTCGCGCTCACGCCCTCGGGCATGCCCGACACGGACGTCGCCACCGCGAAGTCGGCCGGACGGTACGGTGCCGTGCGACTGACTATCGAATCCTTGCGGGGCGACGCGCTAGCATCGCTGGTCTGCGACGTCACGTACATCTGGGAAAGGAACGCAGGGCGGCCGGCCGTCACGTCAGACCGACATGTCGTCGATACGACGACACCACGGCGCGTCGCGCTCGATCTCAGCCCGATCACGCTAGCCGTTTTGCTGGGTCGATGCCAGATGTCCGCGGCCCAACTGACAGCCCTGTCGCCAGGCGACATCCTCGTCCTCGATCACCGCATCGACGATCCTGTCATGCTGCTTGTCGACGGGACATCGTCGACTGTGGCATTCGGCACGCCCGGACGCACCGGCACCGCGCTCTCCTTCAAACTCACGTCGCTCGCGACGCCAGACTCACCATGACCACCCATTCTTTTCAGAAACATACCGTCGCCGCCCTGGTCGACCTGCCCGAGCAACACGCAGATGCAAATGTGCCGGATGCCCCTCGCCCGATGCTGGAGCTGCTCGACGAGGTCAAAGTGACGGTCGACGTCCTGCTGGGACGCTCGACCATCAACGTCAAGGACATGATGGACTTGCAGAGCGGCGGCATCCTCGAACTGGAGAAGTCGATCGGCGATCCGGTCGAAGTCGTCCTGAACGGAAAGACGATTGCCAACGGAGAAATCGTCGCGGTCGGCGATCGCTTTGGCATTCGGATTGTCAACATCGGGGCCGCCGGCCGATGACTTCGACGGTGCAACCTTCCTGGCTGGCGGGGCCGGCCGCGAATACGTCGGCCGCCGGCCTCGTCTCGTATCTCGGCATCGACTGGGTGCGCGTCACGATCGCCTTGCTGTTATGTCTCGCAATCGGTACGGTCACGGTCTTTGTGGTCAGGGCGCGCATATTGCGCGCGCCACATCGTGACGCGTCCGTTGCGCCGCGCATTCGCGTTGTCGAACATGCACGCCTGACGCCGCGTACCACGCTGCACATGATCGAATATGACCAGCGCGTCGTGCTTCTCATGTCCGATGCAACCGGCACCAAAGTCGTCGATGCCCATACCAGGTCGACCTCGGAGTCCTGACATGCGCGCGACTTCGTTGTCTCCATTCGTCGCCGCCGTCTTCGTGGCGCTTCTCTTCGCCACGGGATGGGTTCATGCCGCGCCCGTGCATGCGATCGAACCGCTGTCGCCGCGGGGCATCACCGAATTTGCTCGCTCCGGCGCGGGCATGTCCGAGGCCGTGCGCATTGCGACATTGCTGACGGTGCTCAGCGTCCTGCCGGCATTCGTCGTATCGATGACGGCGTTCATCCGGATCGCGATCGTTCTGTCGATGATCCGTCATGCGTTCGGCATGCCCGAAACGCCCCCGACGCCCGTTCTAATCAGCCTGGCCTTGTTCCTGACCGTCTTCGCGATGCTGCCCACGTTGCACGCGATCAATCATGATGCGCTGCAACCCTTCATGAGCGGACACCTTGAACTCGCCCAAGCGCTGGAACGAAGCAGCGGACCGCTGCGTGACTTCATGCTCCGCCAGGTTCGCGAGGATGAGCTGAAGTGGATGTACGAGCTCTCGCACGAGCCGCTGCCGGCAACGCCAGCCGACGTCGGCCTGCTGCAACTGACACCCGCTTTCATCCTGAATGAGCTGCGCGTTTCGTTCCAGATCGGCTTCGTGATTCTGCTGCCGTTCCTGCTGATCGATCTCGTCGTGTCGAGCGTCCTGCTGTCACTGGGCATGCTGATGGTGCCGCCTGCGACGATCTCGTTGCCGCTCAAGGTGCTGATGTTCATCCTCGTCGATGGCTGGGGACTCATTCTGCGCGGCGTACTGGGCAGCTTCAAATGATGAACCTGCCACTTTCGGACGCACCGCACACGGCATTGTCCAACGAGCATGAACAGGCGTTGTGGCTGGCGTTCGAAAGCGGGCGGCATCCCGATGTGCGGGAAGCCATTTTCGACTTCTACCTGTCGTACGCGACCGCGTTGGCAGGCAAGCTATATCGCGGGCGGCATCGCGACGACGTCGACTATCCGGACTATCTGCAATTGGCCTGCATTGGGCTGCTCGAATCGATCGACCGCTTCGATCGTACGCGAGGCGTCACGTTCACGACATTCTCGACACCGAGGATCAAGGGCAACGTGCTCGATGGCGTCGTCCGGTTGACGGACGGCCAGGAGCAGACCGCATTACGCGCGCACGTTCGACGCGAGCGGCTCGAATCGCTGAACGCAGCGTCGGATGACGAACCGCGCAATGCATTTCGGCATCTGGCAAGCGTGACGGTCGGCCTTGCGATTAGCTTCATGCTGGAAGACACCGGCATGGTCAGTACCGCGCTCGGCGATGCGCCGCGCGTGTACGATCATCCCTATCGCACGCTGGCGCAACAGCAGACGCAGATGCGCCTTCAGGAGGCCGTGTCGCACCTGCCTCTGCGCGAGCAGAAGATCATTCGGTACCATTACTTCCATCGGCTGAACTTCGAACATATTGCCGACATTCTGAATCTCTCCAAAGGCCGGGTGTCCCAGCTGCATCGCTCGGCGCTGAACGAACTTCGTCGCCGGATCGGGACGATTGATGATTTTTACCTGCTCGCGTGAATCAAGATGAACGACACCTCGACATCCCATCTGTGCCCGGACGGCACGATACGTGACGCGATCGGTGCGATGCAGACCGACGATGCCACTGCTATCCGTCTGCTGAACGACGCCGCCCGGCTCTGGCCGAACGACCATCGAATCTGGTTCATGCGTGGCGCAGTCCACGCGGCTTCGTATCGCTACGATGCAGCCAGGGCGGACTTCGAAACATCACTCGATCTCGCCCCAGCGTTCTTGATTGCCAGGTTCATGCTCGGTTTCCTTGATCTGACCCACGGGAACGTCCCGCGCGCCTCCGACTCATGGCAAGCGCTCGATATGCTCCCGGAAGAGCATACATTGCGCGTGCTGAAAACCGGCCTCCTGAATCTGGCCAACGACCGATTCGATACCGCGATTGCGCAACTTCGTGCCGGCATGGCGTCCAATGAAGCTTATCCGTTGATCAATCCCTATATTTCCGCGGTGATCGAGCGACTCGAACCGCAGGCTCATTCGGAGGCGTCGACAACAACGGGTATCCTCACTTATATGGATCGCGCCTCCCCCGCTTCCTACTGATACGACCCCACACCACCATGATTTCCCGCTCCACGCTCGACCAGCTCACGGACATATTGCGCAGCGAGCTCGACAAGAAGGTCAGTTCGAAAACCGGTTCGGGTAGCGGCGCGGCGGCCACCGCGGCATCGCGGAACGACGGTCCGCGGCCTTTGAACGAAACGCTCCGCCTGCACATCGACAAGCTCGTCGCGTCAGGTGTGACCGACGAATCCCAGTTGGCGCGCGCGGCGATTGAGCACGTCCTGCGCCGACAGTTCGGCGACGCGCTGGTCAATGATCCGTCGTTCCAAAGCATAACCAGCCGTGTAGTACAGGCGATCCTAGAACACAATGGGCTCAGGGCCGAATTGATTTCGACGATTGCTTCGAGGAAGTGAAACGATCCTACACCTAGCCAGTGACCGTTTCGCTTGGGTACGTGCGTCATGTCTGTGCTATTTCAAGGGGGCGGTGCACTTTGGACCAACACGAGTTTTCAGCTGCAAACGGGATCGACAACGGCACGACGGCCAGCGCCGGAATTCAGCAAATGCCGGCGTCGGCGGCGGCCGCCGCGAACGACACGCATCGCGTCATTGCCGGCGATTGGCTACGTCGCGCGATCGACGGAATTCGCACAATGCACTTCAATGACAATGCGCGACGACGCGTCGCGGAGAGGCTCTTCTGACACATCAAGCGCAGATGTGACGACGCCCGCAAATGCGGGCGTCGGTACTAGCGCAAGCTGCAACAGAGCATCACTTCGCGCCTTCGCTTTGCTCGGACTTCAGGACCGCCAGCTTCGATTCTTTCACCCCGTCCTGCCCGGTCGCGTCGTCAACAAGTTGCAGTTTGTTGCGAGCGTACATGATGCCCATCTTGACCTCCTGCCAGACGTAATAGATCTTTCCAGCGACCGTATCGACGTCCAGCGTCGAATCGTTTTCCGCCTTCGAGACCAACTGATGACGGCCTGGCTCCACCTCGCTATACAGGTAAGTCTTCGCGGCGGTATCGCCCAGAATCTTGCCGTCGAGCGTCACCGGCATCTTGACGGCACCGCCCATGCTCTCGTTCCGATACACGTAAATTGCCGCCTTCTCTTGCGGCGCGCTGAACGTCTTCAGCTTGGCATCGCGTTGCGGATCGCCCATCGGTACCGAGGCGCAGCCCGCCAGAATCAACAACGAGACACCCAGCGGGATCAATTTCTTCAATTGCATTTATTCAGTTCCCTCTATGTTTGCAAATTATCACCCTTCGCTCTTCAGTGTCGCAGCGCAACTGGCGAAGCCGTTCCAGACCCCGGCTTCATCCGTGGATGAAGCTCGCAGGACGGTGGATCGAGCAGGCTGACTTCGAAGCCGGGCAGCGTGTGAGGATCAACGTCGAGCGCGGCAGGCTTACTATCACCGACGAGTAGAAACACCAGGGGCGACTCACCCGCGGCCCCTTGTGCATTCTCACCTCTGCGCAGGCATCATGCTGCTCCGCTCAGATAGCTAAGCAAATCCTCCTGGGTTAGTCCTGGTGTGCCAAGTTGGAACCATCTTTCGAAGTAGTCAGGGTGCGCAAAGTACACTCGGCCATTCTCCTTGATTGGTCCCGCTTGCGCTCCATACTTACTTACGAACCGCAAGTGCTCTATGGTCATTACATAAGCGTCGCGCTCGTCGTTACTCGCGAACTCGACTTCACCAGTAACACGATATGGTGAATCTCCAAGAAGCAGGTCCACCAAATCCGATGCTTTTCCCTCTTCCAGTAACCGCAGAATGGCGGTCTTTTCAGCAGCACTCAATTCAGTTCCCCAGTCTAGCTCTAATGTACAAGCCATTCATTTCAATCTGACCATATCCAAGATTGATCAGTGACTTTCCTAGCGGCGTATTGCTCGCAGCTTGCGCTGGCGACATTCCCTCAACGGACATGTTGTATTCATAGACCGATTTGTTCGTCAGCCCAAGTTCATCTGATATGGAACGCACATTCTGTGCGCCAAAGCCTTGTATGGAATTCGAGATCATTTCCGTACCAACGCCTCGTCCAGATTCCGTAGTGCGGTAGAAATTGATAAACAAATCCCCTTTCTCTGGGTTAAACGTCGACACAATTTCTGAGCGAATGCCCATTGCAGGTACGATGTTGCCCTCCGCATTAAACTTCTGACGTGAAGTTAACTCTAGGACGTTCGCGCCGAGAGACTCGGGAGTATAGGTAAGTCCCGTTGACGATGCAGGATTAAAACCGCCAACCCTTATTGACGCACCGGCTCGCCGGATACTAGCGACCGAAGCACCAGCCCCACCTCGTGGCGCCCAAAGAGCATCCAGCGGTCCGGCCGCATCAGCAACAAGCCCCGCATAGCTAGCGTTCCCCGTAGCCTGGATCGCAGCATTCGCCATCAATCCGCCAATCGGCTGCGAGCCCTGCGTCTCCATGAAACGCATGAAAGCTGCATCTGTACTCGCGCGCGAAGCGGCTGCATCGATCGGCACCAGCTTGGGCTGTCCGGCCTGCGGATCCAGTCGCGGCAGCTGATATGCCGACATCATCGCGTCAGTACGTGCCGACGAATTCTGCGCCAGTCGTCCAAACAAGTCGCCCGCATCCGCTACCTGAACGCCCGGCAATGCATCAGCGAACTGCGCGCTGAATGCCTGTCCGGCCAGTTGCGTCGGAACTGCCGGCACCCCCATGCTCGGACCATACAGCGTCGATGCGCTGCTATAGGTTGTCGGCGTCGAGTCGACCAGACCGCCGTATGCGCCATACAGCAAAGCGGCATTGCTGTAAGTCGACTCGGGCGCCACGAACCCACTACCGACACCACCAAGCCCTCCCGGCAGAATCTGCCCGCTAACCGCTGCGATTGCGTCTTGCGTACGTCGCGTTGTCGAATCGACCGAGGCGGCCTGCACGTTGCTGGCCACCATATTGCCAACGGTACTGGCCACCGCATCCGTCGCGATTGCGCCGACATCGACCAGCCGACGATACGTCGACTTGCCAGATCGAGGATCGCGGCCAGAAACAGCCAGCCTTCGTCGGTGGCGACGAGCGTGATGTCACTCACCCACGCTTGATTCGGTTGCCAGCCGTCGAAGCGCCGATCCAGCAGATTTGGCGCCACGGGCAATCTATGTGTCGAGTCCGTCGTGACGCGATACGGGCGCCTGTAGACCGGACGCAGCCCCTGGCGTTGCAGGCTGCGACGCACGCGTTCGGCGCTCGCCGGCCGGCCTTGGGCACGCAACTGCCGCAGGATACGAGGACGGCCGTAGCTGCCGCGGCTGGCATGATGAATGGCGGCGACCTCGGCGTCCAGCATGGCATTGGCCAGTGCCCGCCGACTTGGCTCCCGGCCGCGCCACTGGCAATAGCCGCTGCGCGACACACCCAGAACCCGGCAAAGCCGACTTACGCTGTACTGGTCGCGATGTGCGTCGATCCAGGCGTACCTCACCGCGACCCCTTCGCGAAGTACGCCGTCGCCTTTCGAAGGATCTCGATATCCAGCTTCGCGCTGGCCAAAAGTTATCAAACTTCTTGCTGTACGTGAAATCGAGGCAGGGTCACGAGCGAGCTGCTCGATCTCGGCCTTTCAAATCATTTCATTTCCTGCTGCCCGACAATCAGAAAGTTCAGCATCAGTTGACGGTTTTCCGGTACATCCAGGGCAGTCGCATTATAGCTTTGCCGAACCAACAACGCCCATATCGCTCCGGTCCCTGCCTTGACGCGAACACTCAACGGAAACGTCACGGCAAACTGACTAACGATGCCCTTCTCGCGAGTACCCTGCTGCTTAATCTTCGTCTCGTACTCGGGCTCACTCGTACATTCAATAGAAAGCACTTGAGCATTGCGGTCTTGAACATATAGCTCAGTCTCTACATCGTTAACGATGAACTGGCGAACGTCACGACCTCTGCCTAGCCATTCGATCATGTGCAAATTTGGGTCCACACATTCGAACCCAATGACTTTGACACGCTCTTGAAATCGAATAGAATCCACCTCTTCAATGTTCATCATATAATCCTTGGAACACCGGGTATACGATCATCTGGCGACTCCCCTCGCAAGATTAGATCAAACACTATTTTTAAGCGACTTGACATACCTATCAAGGTTGTGGACTCGCTGCCGAAATGCTGAGCCTCCCTCAGTATTACACCTATAGTCACATTAATTTCATTCAATGGGTCCCTCGGCAGCACTTCCGAGCCCTTAAGTTTTTTAGCGAGATTTCGAGCGCACTCCTCCACGCCGACAAATGCGGCCTGATTTATTACTTTGCGCGTCTGCAGAGGAATCAGGAACTCAGAGACTTGATTGCATAAATTTCGAGAAATTTCTTCTATATCGGTCATTTTCTCACCGGTCCAATGATTGCCTTTGGCGGAATGCTTTGATAAATCGTTACTTCTTGAGACCAAATTGAACGATGGTATGCCAAGCCGTCTACCCCATTGACACGGGGTGCAGCCTGCCAAACCTCGACCTTCATAGAATTGAGCTTATTCAAGTCAATCGCAATGATGCCATTTCCACCATCATAGGCCTTCGAAACTTCCAGACTGCGAGTGGTCGAGATCCAAGGACTGTTGGCTGCTGCTCCCCCAATCCCGGGGCCAGAATTCGCGACATGTTCAGACGCTGTCCACGTTCCATTTGGAGCCTTGGCCATGATCCCACCACCGCCCTCAATCGAGATCGCGTCGGCTGGCGTAAGTGCTCGATAAACAATGGTCGACTTTTGACCGGCGCCTGCTGCAGCCAAAGTCCCTGTAACTCCTTCGGCAATTGCTCCCGTCAGAGTTGTTGCGCCAGCTACTGCTCCGAACTCAGCCAGCGCGGCTACACCGTAGCTTCCGTCCGAGAACTGCTGCGCAAAGGTGCTGTGCCAACCGCCCGTCGCTCCCGTCGCCGCAGACGCCAAGTCGCGATACTGATTCCCAACCTCAATAAGCGGGTCGGCAATAAACTCGCCAAGCGCCCGCACGCCAGCACCGATCTTTTCCGATAGCGGAGCAGGCGCTTCGAACACATTGCGCGTGTCACCCGCAAGACCGCGCCAGAAACCACCATCGGTTTGCGCGAGCCTGATGTCGGTGCTCGTACCGCTCATCGTCGAACGAAATGCTGCATCGTTCAGATTCATCCGGGTATCGCCCGACCACGCCGCAAACGCACCGTCGTAACCCGTTCCATACAGAGCACCGAGGCCGCTTGTCGAACCCGATGCCGTCACATTGAAATGCACCGGGGCCGGCAAACTGAGCCCCTGCATACGGGCTCGGCGTATTGCCGTACTTCTCAATTGCACCTGTCAGCGCACCCAGGAATTGGGCATCGTCGGGACGCATCGGCGTTGCAGTGGTTTTCCCGACGGATGCACCTTGGACTTGGTCCAGCACCATATTGCCAACCGTGCTCCCCACCGTGTCGGCAACGATCGCGCCTACACCTCCTTAGACGCGCTTTCCCGTCCCTACCGCCCGCAAACCCTTATAGCACAAGCCTTCCAGCCATTCCATCAGACTGGGCGTAAATTTTCGCCCTAGACGCGGTTTTCCGGCTCGCAGCCGGGGGTTGCAAAGGGGCTTGGCCCCTTTGGCACGCCATACGTTGGCGGAGCGCGCGGCGATCCGTAAACGTATGCGTCGTGCCTGTCCGGTTCATCCGGGCGACAGCCGGGATACGCTCGGGCTACACGTCGGATACACCTCGGCTACGCATGAGCGACCGCCCGTGACACGCCGCGCTCATCACGACACGCCTTCTTCAGATTGGATTCGCTGGGAGACTGCGACGCGCGTCGCCGGGCCAGCGCCCGTACCTGCAACAGCGGGCGCATTGCGCGCCCGCCTGACCTCGCACTTACTCCGGCAACCACTCCGCCGACAACACCTGCTCGACACTCCACGGACACCTCTCCGGGAACGGCCCCAGCCCCGTTTCGTTCACCGCAGCCACCATCGCGTCGCCCCACGCATCCGCCCACCACTCCGGATCCGCCAGCGACGTCTTCAGGCTCGGCGTCTTCGCCAGCCGCCGCTCGATCCCCGCCCGCTGCGTCTTGATCGTCAACTGCCAACTCACACCACGCCGACCCGGCTGGTACTGCCACTTCAGCAGGTGCGCCAGCAGTACCGCCATCCGGCTCGCCAACTCTCGCTGTTCGCTCTTGCCCACGTCTTCGATCTCCTCAGCGAGGTGTTCAATGTCCAGCTCCGAGAACCGGCCGCTGCGCAGCAGTTGCGCCTGCTCCTGCGACCATGCAATCACGTCCTTCTCATAGCGGCTCGCTTTCATCGTCCTCTTCCCCTTCAGATTCTTCCGGTACCCCTTCTACAACAGGGCTTCCAGACCCTTGCGGTCCACCAGATTCAACAGCTTCAGCGACGGCCCGTTCGGCCTCTTCTGACCCTGCTCCCATTTCTGTACCGTCGACGCGCTTGTGTTCAGGTACGCCGCGAACACCGCCTGACTCGCCTTGCTGCGCAATCGCAACCGGCGGATCTGCGCCGCGCTGTACGTCTTCACCGGCGGCAGGCTCAGCGCGTCGAACTCCCGCAACGTCACCGCGTCCAGCGCGCCGGCTTCATGCAAGCCTCGGGCCGTCTCGTGCAAGACGCGCTGCAGTTTGGCACTCATCGTTTCACCTCGCGTCTCTCACCGTTCTACATCAATCACTCAATCATAGCACTTCGTGCTATGCCTCATCGACTGCGCCCTCATTCGCCTCTTCCCGTGCCTCGGCCTCCAGCGCGGCCAGCAGCGGCGCCGCGTCCTCACTCAGCCCCGACGTCCCGATCACCTCACCCGCCCGCGACGGGTGCGTCGCCGCGTGGATCGCCTTCAGCTTGCCGATCGCCACCTGCGTATAGATCTGCGTCGTCGACAGCTGCGCGTGGCCCAGCAGCGCCTGGATGTAACGGATGTCCGCCCCGTTCTCCAGCATGTGCGTCGCGCACGCGTGCCGCAGCACGTGGCTCGCCCCGCTCATCAGCCCCGCCTGCCGCAGGTATCGCCGCACCAGGCTCCCCAGTCGGCCCGGCAGATACGGCTCGCCGTAGTCCGTCAGGAACAGCGCCCATTCCTGCTGCGTCACCACCAGTTGCGGTCGCACCTCGCTCAGGTAGCGCCGGATCCAGTCGCCCGCCCGCGCCCCCAATGGAATGAACCGGTCGCGCCGGCCCTTGCCCTGCCGCACCCACGCCGTGCTTTGCTCCAGGTCCACGTCGCCCAGCCCCAGCCCGCACAGCTCCATCGCCCGCATCCCCGTGCTGTACAGCACCTCCAGGATCGCCCGGTCACGCGTGCCCGTGATCCCCATCAGGTCCGGCTGCGCCATCAGCCGCGCGATCTGCGTCACGCTCGGCACCAGCTTCGGCAGCGTCTTCGACTCACGCGGCAGCACCAGGTCCGCCGACGCGTTGTGCTCGATCACCCGCTCCCGCGACAGCCACCGGCACCACCCCATCAGCGCCCGCAGACGGTGCAGCTGCGAACGCACCGACAGCGGCTCCCCATTCTGCTTGCGCGTCAGGTACAGATTGCGCTGGTACGCTTCCAGCACCGGCCGCGTGAACTCGGCCGGATGGCGCAGGCCCCGCACCGCGCACCACTCCACGAACAACCTCAGCAGCTTCCTCAGCGACACGATCGTGCGCTCGCTCGCACCGGTTACCGCGCGCCACTCCAGATAGCGATTCATGTGGTCCATCAGCGGGTGATCCAGCCTCGGCGGCGCCAGGTATCCTGCAATAACTCCCTTGCCCCTCTCGGCTCAGACCAACGCACACAACCGGAACACGACCGGTACATGGGCGCACGTCGATGGCACACTGAGGGAACATCATCCGGGCAACACTCGGGATGCAGGCCGGGTGCGCAAGCGCTACAGTAAGCGCCGTGGCGCGCACGACGTGGTGCAATCTGCACCATGCCCGCGAGCCTTGTCAGTTCGGACTCCGCGCGATCAGCGGCCACTGCAACGACGTTTCACCGTTCAGCAATGTGGTGCGCCTCAAACCCGCGCCACGCTTGCCTGAGCGACCGGTTTGCACGCGTTTTGGCGCGTGCGTCATGTCTGTGCTATTTCAAGGGGGTGGTGCACTTTGGACCAACACGAGTTTTCCAATGCAAACACGGTCAACGACGGCGCGACGGCCAGCGCAGGAATCAGGCAATTGCCGGTGTCGACGGCGGCCGCCGCGAACGACGAACATCACGCTATCGCCGACGAATGGCTGCGTCGCGCGATCGACGGAATTCGTGCAATGTGCCTCGATGACGACGAGCGGCGACGCGTCGCAGAGAGGCTTTTCTGACGCAGCAAGCTCAGATACGACAACGCCCGCTTTCGCGGGCGTCAATACAATTAAGTCATCTACCTAAAACCCGGCTCCAGGAGCAACGACCCGGACACCAGCATCCAACATTCGCTCGATTATCTGCTGAGCCAGCACGTCATCTTCAATGATCTTGGCTGCCCTAGATTGCGTATTCACAACCAGATAGCTCGGTTGGCCGTTCTGCTCCATGGTCAACAGCGCCCATTGCGGTTGGCTACCATCCCAAAGGTATTTGAAGTTCTCCAGCTGATCATGCATCGTCAATACCTCGATGAGTTCTTGTTAAACCGAATCACATCATTGCCAACGGGAACAACCTGAGAGCTTCGCTGAGGCGATCCAGATATTTCCAGCAGCTGCATGATTTTCATGTCCGACGAACTCGCCCACGGCGTTCCACCTGGATGAGTGTGATAAATAAAAATACTGTCGTTGCGAATCGGGATGTCGACAGCGCCCTTCTCACCCGAGAACAAGAAGTATTGTCCGCCGCCGCCTCCCTTCCCCGGTCCAAGCTGATATGTCACTGCAAACTCGACGTTGTGTTTAACCGTCAAGGACTCCAACTGCGCTGGCGTAGGTCTAGCCGCGATCGGAACGCCTTCGCCACCAGGCAATCCCTCGCCAACTCGCGCTCCATACAGAAGTCGCTCAACCGCCCCAACGTTAGCAAGGCCTCGCCGGATACTCGCGACCGAAGCACCAGCCCCACCTCGTGGCGCCCAAAGAGCATCCAGCGGTCCGGCCGCATCAGCAACAAGCCCCGCATAGCTAGCGTTCCCCGTAGCCTGATAGGCGGCATTCGCCATCAACCCACCGATCGGTTGCGAATGTTGCGTCTCCATCAAACGCATAAATGCGGCATCTGAACCCGCGCGCGCAGTTGCGGCATCGAGCGGAACCAGCTTGGGTTGTCCGGCCAGCGGATCTAGTCGCGGCAGCGGATACGCCGACATCATCGCGTCAGTACGGGCCGACGAATTCTGTGCGAGTCGTCCAAACAGGTCGCCAGCATCCGCTACCTGCACACCTGGATTGGGTTCTCCCAATCGCAACTGGAAGGGTTCGCCAGCCAACGGCGTTGGCGCAACAGGCACGCCCATGCCCGGGCCATATAAGGTCGACGCACTGCTGTAAGTTGTCGGCGTCGTGTCGACCAGGCCACCGTACGCGCCATACAACAACGCGGCATTGCTGTACGCCGGCTCCGGCGCTACGAAGCCGCTACCAACGCCACCGAGCCCACCCGGCAGAATCTGTCCGCCGACCGCTGCGATCGCGTCTTGCGTGCGTCGTGTTGTCGAGTCGACGGAGGCGGCCTGCACGTTGCTCGCCACCATATTGCCGACCGTGCTTGCCACCGCATCCGCCGCAATTGCTCCGATGTCACGCGAAAGGCTACCACCGCGCACCAGTGTACTTGCAGCACCTGCAGTTACGCCAGAGGCTACAGAGCCGACAAACGGCGTTTGTCCGAGTGCAGTCTGCCCAACTGCGGACCCGGCACCGGCTGCAATAGCGCTTGCCGCGACGCTCGTCCAGTCGAAGCTGCGCTGTGCGCCCGTTATGACACCCAGCCCTTGGGTCATCACGGACCGTGCTGCGCCGGAAGCGACAGCGCTTCCGGTTTGGCCCAGACCGCTTTTCACAGCAGCCATGGCCGAAGACCCACCGAGTGCCGACATGCTACCAGCCGAGAATGCTGACAACGCCACCCCGCCCCAATCCAGGCCGCGTTGCTGGCCGGCAGCGACCATCACGCCCTGGCTTGCGAGCGCGCCCACCGCGCCGCCAACGCCTGCAGCGACGACGCCCGAGGCCGCACCCAACGCACCGCCTGTCACGCTTCCCGACAGCGTGGCCACGCCCAGACTGCCCAGCCCGCCGCCTGCTGTCGCGCCGGCCCCTGTCGCAGTCACACCCAGCAACCCGGATGTCGCACCTGCCGTGTACACCGTCGCGACGACCGCCACCACAATGGCAATGATCGACAGGAAGCCGCCGCACCCTCCTGGTCCTGGCGGCGGCGGTGGCGCCGGCAGGGTCGGCTGCGTATCCCCAATCGCCTTGCCCGGATCGTAGGGCTTGAACGTCGTCGACGTATTGTGGACGTTCGTTACCTTGTTCGGGACAGTCAGCAATTGCCCTGGGCGCAATTCGTCGCCGCCCTTCAGGCCATTCGCGTCCGCAAGGATATACCACAGACTCGAATCTCCCCAAAGCGCCGACGCGATCGACTTCAGCGTTTCCCCGTCGCGCACCGTCCATTGCCCAGGGCTCGTCGCCGGATACACACCATTGATGGCCATGTAGTTCTCGTCGAAGTCCGCAGTGCTGACCGGCGTGAACACACGGTACTGATTCTCGCTTCCTTTCCCAAGCTTTCCGGCCAACTCCTGCATGTAGTCGACCCGATCGATCCCATCGTTCCCCTGGTTCCCAACCCGGTTTCCGTTCAGGTAGTAGTAGTTGTGCTTGCGGTCCCCCTCCGCCCCCATGATCCGGCCGTTTGCGTCGACGCTGACGCCTCTCAGCTCGTCACGCCGCTGCACCTGACCGCGAAGATCCGTCCAGTACTGAAACGCCCGCGCCTTGCCGGGGTCGTTGCCGCCGTCGTCATAGGTGCTCTTCAGGTTGCCATTCGCGTCGTAATTAAAGTACGACGATGCTGGCCGCCAACCCGGCGCGTTCGGATTCGATGCCTGCGTCGTAATCTGCGACTGCTTTGCGCTGTCCCACCATTCATACGTATAAGTCGAAACCGTCCGGGTGTTGCTCGCGTCGTCCGGGTTCGTCTCGACGCGCGTCAACGTGCCGTCGGCCATCCGCGTATAGACGGACGTCACCCGGTTGAGATTGTCGCGTTCCTGCTTCTGAATGCTATCCGCGTCCCAGCTGCGCTCGACGGACGTCACCACCTTGCCGGTCGCCGCATCGCGCTCAACCGTTCCCGTCACCCGACCCAGCAAATCGTTCGTGCGTTGCTGAACGACAATATCGTTGACGCTCTGGGTTTCCAGATAACCGTTCGCATCGTACGTATAGCGCTCGGTTCGACCGTCCTTCGCATACGTGGCCAATACCCGCTCGCCTGCGGCGTTGTAGCCGAGCTGCACCCCCTCTTCGCCGCGTGCCCCATTCACGATCCGCACGCTCTTGTCGTTCGGATCGGTCGCCGGTGCCGCCGACAAGCCCCCCATCGAAACCGTGAAGCGATTCAGCGCGTCGTACTCGTACCAATAGTCTTGAGTTCGTTCATGATGGCCGACCAGGTCCGTGTACTTGGCCAACATGCGCCGACGGTTGCCCACCGCGTCATACTCGTAGTACACCTTATAAGTGTCGTCTTCGATTGCGGTGACGCGATTCAGGGCGTCATACTTGACTTGCGACTGGGCGAAGACATAGGCATCTCCGAAGTTCGAGAAATACTCCGCCGTCCGGTTTCCATCCCCATCGTATTCATAGAGCGACTGTGTCTTCGTCGCGTTGTCGACAATCGAACGAACGAGGCCATTGCTGTAATACGAATAGTCGACGTTCTGCCCGCTGGTGCCGGTTTGTTTCGTGACCAGGCCAGCCCAGTCGTAGGTGTATTGGAAAACGTGGCCACCCAGATCCGTATGCTGGGTCACTCGCCCGAACTGATCGGTTTCATCAACCGTCTTCATGCCGTTTGCGTTGGTCGTCGTGCGGGCCCAGCCGCCCATCGCCGCCGTCCCCAACGAGCGGATGTTCGACGCCCACCGATAGTCGTACTGTACCGTCCGACCCGCCGCGCTGACGGTCTTGGTAATCCGGCCGTCGGCATCGTAATAGGTGCGCTCGCGGCCACCCAATGCGTCGACATGCGCGACGCGCCGGTCCAGCGCGTCATACTCGTAGCGGTCGATACTACGCTTACCGTTCGCCAGCACTGGACGGTCGACCTCGATCAGTCGATTGCGGGCGTCATAGATGTAATCGGTTCGTCGCCCGAGTTCATCCAGCGTTGTCCGCAGGTTCCCGAAGCCGTCGTACTGAGATACCTTGCTATAGCCCAACGCATCCCATGACTTGGCCACCGCTGGCTTGGCGGTACCGTAGTTCCATTGCTGCGTCGTCAGGTTGCCGTTCGCGTCCTTCATCCCGATCAGGTTGCCTGTCAGGTCGTAGTAGAAACGCGTTTCGGGCTCGACTTCGATCTTCGCGCCATTTGTAAGTGTGACGCTGACCTTGGGTTCCCGCTTGAGCGTGAGGAGACCCATGGTGTTATACGACGACGCTGTCCAGTTGCCGCGACCGTCACGTTCCGCCGATACCTCGCGAAACGCATTGTGCTGCTGCAAGCGGTCGATCGTCATATCCTTCGCGGTCTGATCGATCACGCCGACAATGTCGACGTTCGTCACCGGGTTGTTGCGCGTGCCCGTCAGGAAGTAGCTCTGACGCTCGCTCAGCACCTTGCCGCTGGCGTCCTTGGCCACGTAGCGGTACTCGAACTCCGCGCGCGTCGACAACGCCGACGCATCGAGAATGAAGCGTCCGGATGCATCGCGCTTGAGCGTCACCTCCGTGAACGGTCGGTCATACGCATGATCCTTCACCGTCGATTGCCGGTAATAGAGCACGAGCTCCGTGGCTTCCGCCAGCGGCTTGCCGTCCGCGCCAGTCGGCTTGAATTCGAACATGCTGGGTCGCTCGCTGCCTTTCAGCATGACCTGCATGTTGCCTGCCATCCCCACGGAGATGTCGCCCGCACCCATCGCCACGGGCTGGCCCGCCGCGTCGTACGCGGTGTACTTGATCGCGTAGCCATATGGTTGACCGGGTTGCGGCACCATGCCGCTCGCCTTGACGTCCCACGTAAATTCACCGTTCCCCAGGCGCGTCACACGTTCGTAACGGGTCGTCCCGTTCTGCTCCCAGGACACCATGATGTAGTCAGTGTCGGCAGGCTGAGAATGGAATACGACCGTCGACTTCAGGTCGGCCAAATAGCCGATGGTGAACGACGGCGACGCCTGGTCACCCGACAAGCCAACTGTTCCGATCGTGGTATCGAGCTTCTGGCCGCTTGCGGCATAAAGATCGATCTGCAGGTCCAAGTTACCCGGCTTGTAACCCGACAGATCGATCCCGAACGCACCGGTAACCGGATCGCGCCATAGCGTCCGTTCTTCGTTCCAGACCATTACGCCCTGCTGGCGAACTTTCACGACGATATGATCGGCCAGATGCAGCGCGGAATCGCGCGCCGAAAAGAGATTCAGGGTCCGTGGCGAGGTCCAGATATAGTTGCCCGATGCATCGGCCAGGAAGCCCGCACGGCTGCTTTCCTGATCGACGGGGATCGGCTCGGGCGTCATGGTGGAACTTCCGCTGTGTTCGACGTGAGCTCGATAACCGTCACGGCGCAACAATGTACCGGCCTCACGCCCGTCGCTGCCGTCCGAAACAGCCATGAAGATCATCTCGTAGTCGCCATCGGGCAAACTGCCTAAATCGACACTGAACGAATTGGGTTGACTGCCAGGGGACTTCTGCAACTGCTGGAAAGTTGAGTTTGAACCCGCTGGGCGATAATAAAGCGCGCCTCGAGCACCATCCGGAAGAGAGTGCTGCGCCAACGTGAACTTGTTTTTCGCGGTACTCAGTTCGAAAAACGCATCCCCGTCCTTCCTCGGCGTAAACACCGTTCGATCGTCGACGATGTTCAACATCGAAACACGTTGAGTAGTCGAGCCGATCATTTCGGGCGGGCCGTTGCCACTTTTCGACTTTGCGTAGAACTCCACCGTGTATTCGAAGAACGCATCATTTGGGAAGCGCGTAAAGACACGGTTGATCGGGATCGTCGCCGATCCGCCATCAGACGGCAATACGGTGGTCAAATTACCTCTCTCTGGTTTGTAACTGGTATCGCCCACTTGCCACGAAACCCGCGCCTCGAGATCATAAGCACCGTATCGCCCCTTGAGATCGGGCAATGCCAAATCGATTGAATTAATAGTAAATGGGACCGCCATCCACATGCCATGGGGAGTCCAATTCAACCCGACCATCGCCCGCTGAGGGAACACCAGCTGGCTCGTTGGCACGCTCAGATAGACAAGCGACTCCTCCGTTCTCGCAGGGTTGCCTATCTGAACGCTGCCAGATTCCGGCATCACGAGGTCGATTTTTTGATCCGTTGATCCGACCAATTCCGCACTACTGCCACCGCCTTTAGGTGTGGCATAGATTTCAAGCTTATATTTAAACTGAATATTATTAAGGAACTTAGTGCCTAAGACAAAGTCCTGAATAGATTCAAGCCCCAGGGGAATCTTGGCTGCCCCGCCGTGTGACGGCAGGACCGCGGTCAGATTTCCTACCCGAGGGGCGCTACCGTTGTCTTCCGTTAATTCCCATGACACGCGCGCTTCCAGATTGTATTCGCCACTGAGATCCTGAAGCCGCAGATCAATAGAGTCGATGGAATAACGCTTACCAGGGCCCAGCGCAATCCCCGGAGTCCAATTCAATGCGAACGCAGCAGGGCCAATTCCAGCCGTACTCCCCTCGAAAATTGAGCCGGACTCGATGGGTTGCGCTGGCCCAGGTACTGGGCGGTTCCGTTTTTCGATCCATCCACCGATGCTCAGTTGCGTATTCGCAAACACCCCGCCGTCAATCGGAATATCGACCGGACTGAAACTGATGCGCGGCACGCTCCCCGACGTCTTCGGCTGACGAATCTGAATGACCTGGTTTCGCGCGTCGTAGCGCGTAAAAGTCTGCATCATGTCGGTCCGTTGGAGCAGTTTCTCCAGATCCTGTCCCGTCGCGACCACCAGCCCGCGCAGGTCCGTCCCCATGGACTCGACTTTCAGCGTCGCATTGCCATTGCGGTCATGCATGTACAAATGCGAGATGCCGTCATTGAAGTTCGAGCGGACCACCCAACCCGCATTGTTGTAGTCGGTATATTCCTGCCATTCGCCGTTCGGACCACCGCCATTCGTACGTCGCCCTGTCAATTCGCCATACACGTTGTAGCGCAGCTCGATGGACGTCCCTGTCAAATTCGGGGTCCCCGAGGTTCGCCCGACCGCGTTCGTGCTGCGAGCCACTTCGCGATTCGATGCGTCGTAGCGGATGTCGGTATTCAGCTGTCGCTCCACCCCGTCCGCATCGCGGTACGCAATTCGCGTTTGCGTGACGTTGCCGGCGGTGTCGTACGAATAATATGTCGCTTGCCCTTGTTGATCGGTGACGTGCTCGACCTGCTTCGTGCCTTTGTAATACGTGTACGTATAGACGTGATTCGGCGTCCCATCTCCGGCCGACACGCTTTCGTTGATCACATTGTCTATACCGTCGTAGGTAAACGTCGTCGTCGTTCGGACCAGTCGCCCCTTGTAGTCGGCGAATTGCGGCGAAGTCTGGGCGGTTTGCCGCCCCACTGCGTCATATTGAAAGCCGTACTCTTGGCCATTTGCATCCACTTTACGAAGCAGGTGCCCTTCGCCATCGTAGGCATACTGTGTCGTCGCATTGCCGAATGATTGCGCAAGCTTTCCATTGCCGTCCACGGTCGCGGACTGCACGTTCAAACGAGTCTCGCTTGTCTTACGACCGTTGCGATCCCACGTGTATTCCGTAATGCGATCGTCGTCGCTACGCGGCCAGGAAGCGATAAGCGACGCACCCAGAGATGGATTTGCCGTCACCGGATCCGGGTAGGGCTTTGCGAACCGGATCTCCCGTGTGACGTCGCCTCGCTCGTTGAGCGTGTAGGCAGTACCAAAGCCTTTGGCGTCGATTTCCAGCGTCTTCTTGCCACTGCCGTTGTAGAAGAACAAGGTACGACCACCCGCCGGATCCGTCTTCGCGATCATCGCGCCGCGCCCGTCGTATTCCCATCGGGTCACGAGTTCGCTACCGGACGTGATGAAATACTCGCCGCGCTGATCCTCGCCTGCGGTCGGATCGAAATACCCGGTTGCAACGTTTATCACGCGGGATTCGATCAAACGCCCACTCGCGTCGTACACCGTGCGCGTTTCGCGCACATTGCTCGGGTCGACGGGTACTGGCGGCTGCGATCCTTGTGTCGGTTTGACAGGATCACCGAAAATCCGGGTACTCGTCACATTGCCCGCAGCGTCATACTTCCATAGCGTGAGCGTACCCGTTGGACTGACCTCACCCGTCCGCCGATTCGCGGCGTCGTAGTACCACGTCGTGACCTTGCCGCCCACATCGTATTGCGCTGTCAGGTTGCCCCGAACGTCGTAAGCGAAAGCCTTCGACGTCACCGGATTGACGGTTGTACCAGAAACAGCCGAAGTCGTTTCGGTATATCGACGACCCAACATGTCGTAGCTGTAGGACGTCGTGGTTTGTTCCGGTAATCCTTCGGCCCGCGTCAACGACGTGACATTCCCCCACAGGTCATATTGATAGCGGTTGACGACAGGCTTACCCCCTGAAGTAACGGGCAAGGTCTCGGTGACCAACCGCCCCAGGCTGTCATAGGTATAGCTGAACACACTACCGAGTTTGTTCGTACGCCGGATACGATAGCCCAGCCCGTTGTACTCGTAGCTTTCGCCATGACCTTCCGCGTCGGTCGATTTGATCAGGCGGCCAACCTTGTCATATTCCATTCGGGTGACCGCATCCGCAACGTCACTCGGAGGCAGGATCGCGGACAGATCCGATTTCCACCCGTCCTGCTTCCAAGCATCGTCCGATGCACCTGATCTTGCCAATCGGTAGTCGGTGACCTGTGTGACGTCGCCGAAGCCATTGTATTGCGTGCCGACGACCCAATTGTCCGGACTGACCTGAGCAATCAGGCGATTGAGCTTGTCATAGAACTTCACCGTCGTTGCCGACAACGGATCGGTCACAACGACCTGATTGCCAAATGCGTCATATCGATATCGTGTCGTATTGTGTAGCGCATCGACTTTTTCGATTAGTTGTCCGACAGCATCGTATGCCTGCGTGCTCGAATAAGCCTGTTGCAGAACACGCTTCTGATCCTCGGAGAGCTGGGCAGCGGTTAATGCCTTGCCGGCCTTATCCACCAAGCCACGCGCCTGCCGTTCCGCGAGTGCCCAGGTGGTGTCCTGTTGCGCTAGCTCGACGCCTCGTGCATCAGTCGCGGCGATCTGACGGCCGGCTGCGTCATAGGCGTATCGTGTCGTCGTGGCCTGTGCCGTTCCGTACGCCTGCGTTTTTTCGATCAAGTTGCCTGCTAGGTCATAGACCGCATGCGTCGTTGACTGTTGACTTGTTCCTGGCGCGACGACTGTATTGATGGCCCGGCCAAGTGCATCGAGTTCATAGCGTGTCGAGGTACCAATGGCATCGATCGTTTCGCACAGACGCCCAGCACTATCGTATCTATACCCTGTTGACGACGCGTAAATAGTGGAAGCCAGGACCTTCTTCAGATCCTCTATCGTCCATGCTTTGACTGCAGCCAGATTCGGACCGACGTAGCGCAATATCGCAAACTGACGTCCGGTAACATCGTACTTGTGTTCGATTACATGGCCGACCGCATCGACAGTGAAACGCACTCGATCACTGGAGTCATAAAACGTCT
This sequence comes from Burkholderia sp. SRS-46, assembly GCF_004343775.1. GTDB lineage: Bacteria > Pseudomonadota > Gammaproteobacteria > Burkholderiales > Burkholderiaceae > Burkholderia. The sequence continues at coordinate 140,974 of NZ_PTXL01000010.1, forward strand.
TCGAAACCCTGACGTTCGAAATTTCGGTGTCGGGTACACCCCAGGTCGCCATTATGCTCGTCAGCGCCGGAAGGTCCGGATCGTCATTTGCCGTATAGCGACGGGTGGCGTATTGCACGCGACTCGTTACGTTGCCATGCGGATTGTAGGAAATCCTCGTCACGAATCCTTCGGCATCGATTACCGCTGCCTGGCGATTTGTGTTGTCGTAAACCACTCGGGTGATACGCGTGGCAGCACGCGCAGCGTCATCCAGCCTTACCAGCTCATTCGCCACGGCTTGCGGCGTCATTCGACTGGATACGGTGATCGGACCGCCGTAAGCGATCGTACGGATAACATTGCCACTCGCGTCGTAGACTTGCTCCTTTACATAGCCTAAGGCATTGATGGCATAGCGCATGCGACCGTCACGGTCGTAGACGTTGTATTCGACTTCGTCCTGCTTCGATCGCGAAATCAGCCCTGACAGTTGCGTGTGCGTCAACTTTTCCGGCAGGTTAGATACATTCAGCGGAATTGCAAATGTTTCTCGCGTCAGAATCCGCCCTTCGGCATCCCGTTCGAAATGAACCGCCGCTCCAGCGGGGCCCACAATCCACGTCTGCCGGCCTTCGGTATCGTAGACATAGTGCGTCACACCTCCCAACGCATTGGTCTCGGCCACCATATTGCCAACACCGTCATAGGCATAGCGAGTCGCAATGTTCAGGCCCGCCGGATCGATCGTTCGTTCAATCAATCGGCCCACACCGTCATAGCTATTCCGCGTCACCTTCGCGCTTTCGGTACCCGTACCCTCAGTCGTGGTCAATACCTTCCCGGTCGCGTCATACGTGAAAGTCGTGGTGAGTTTCAAGCCATTTGGGTCGACAATCACCGTAATGGCGCGACCATTCAGGTCGTAGCGCGTATCCGTCACCACTCCCGTTGGTTCGGTTGTTCGGATCTTCTGACCCTTCGCATCAAATTCATAGCGTGTCGTCGTTGGACGCTCCCCGAACCCCTCCGAATTGGCACGCGTTATGACACGTCCCGCCGCATCGAACTCGTAAATGATGGTCACATTCTGCGAGTCACTTTCCGCGTACAGTCTTCCCGACGTATCATGCTGGTACAAATGAATATTGGCGGCGTCGGAAGATTTCACCAAGCGGCCATCTCGGTCATATTCGTGCGTAACCGTATTGCCACGCCCATCGACAATTGCGATTTCCTGTCCTGCTTCATTATATTTCGTTATGCAGACGATGCCTTCTGGTGTCGTCATTGTGGTTTGACGATTCTTTGCATCGTATGCGTAGCGCGTTGTATTCCCGAGGCGGTCCGTGCGCGTTAATACGTTGTCGAACGCATCGTATGTCATACGCGTCTGACCCATGCCATCCGTCACGACGACTTTTCGGCCGTTTCGGTCGTACTCCGTACTGCGCGTCATGCCATTCGCATCGACCGACTGAACCAGTCGGCCAAACGCGTCGTAGACCGCCTTCGTGATCAGATTCAGGCCCGTCGGATCCATTGCCTGCCTGACCTGATGTCCGACACGGTCATAGTCGTATGCGATGACCTGCCGCACGCCGTTCGCCACGTCCTGCGAACGCGACTTCACATCGCCGAACGTGTCATAGGCAAAATCAGTCGCGTAGCCCATCGAGTCGACCTGTTTGGTCAATCGCCCCGCGGTACTGTAGGTGAAGCGGGTTCGGGACGCATCGGCGTTGTACAGCGCGGCAAATGAATTGGCGAGATCGACACTAATCAGTCCGCCCTTCAGCTTGGAAAGGGTAGCCGCCGGAAGCCGTACGGCATAGACCGTGGTCTGCTCGATGTTGCCGAATGCGTCACGACGATGACCGACAACTTCGCCAGCGGGATTCACTGTGTTCACGACATTGCCATTGGCGTCGTAGTAATAGAACGTCGTGAGCTTGTTCACATCGGTCATCGATACCCGCAATCCCGCGGCGTCGTATGCGTATTTCACACCCCATTGATTCCAGACGCCGTCGATTGCGGCCTGCGTCGCATACGGCCCGAGATCCGCGAGCGCCGCACTGCCTTCCCCCGTCAACTGCCAGACAAGCCGCCCCTGCGCGTCATAGCGATTGGTAGTCGTGCGCCCCGCCACCGTCTGGCTAACCACGCGGCCCATCTTGTCGTAGGTATATGTCGCGGCGCTCGTACCGGTGACTGAGGACGTGGTTCGCCCCAGCAGCCGGTTCATGGCATCGTATGAATACGTCGTCTGCTCGACCTGGCCCAGCGGCTTCGCCGTGGCGAGCAACACCGCGGGTTCCAGCATGAAGCTCGCCTCGACCACCGGCCGCGAGCCGCGAATGTCCGGCTGCCCCCCGTTCCTGGAAAGCACCACGTCGTTGAGCCGCACCTCCCTCACGCTGACCGTCTCGCCCGTAGATGCGCGCCGGAAGTCGACCGTATGCCCCTCTAGCTGCTTCAGGTCGGTCGCCGTGACCGAATAGGCATTGAAGCCTGCACCATCGAGCGTCACCGAACCCATCTTGCGGCCGTCAACCCAGACCTCTACGACGCTCCCCACGGCGCCACTTGCCTGGAACGTCACCGGCAGGGACAGCAGTGCCTTGTCGACCGGCATCATCGTGATCTGCTCGCCGCGCGTGCGCTCGATGACATTGCCGGCCGCGTCGTATCGATACCGCGTCACGTATCCCTCGGCGTCAATCTCGACACTCAACAGCCCGCGTGCATTGTAGGCATACCGGGTGTGCGAATCCCGTACCCCTGCGACCGGGATCATCTCGGCAAACGTCCCGTCAGCCACCTGCGCCGCGTCCACCGGATCCGCATAGCGAACCGTCTCGATCCGTTCCCCGGCGCTGTTGTAGCGATGCTCGGTCAGATAACCCTGCGCATCGACCGAGCCTCGCAACAGGCCGTCCCGATCGTAGAAATAGCGCGTGATACGGTCTTGCTCCGGATCAGCGGCCGGCAGCTTGAGCGCCTGGCCGCCGTCAGGCTTGGTGCCCAGCGTTTGTGCGCGCAGCTCTGCGCTGGCGCGGTTGCTGTATGCCGTCTGCGTCAGCAAGCGCCCTTGCGGATCGTAGTCGAATCGCGTCACGCCTCCGTCTGCATCGATCTCCACTCGCGTCAACTGATTGGGCGGAGGCAGGTAGCCGTTCCATGACACCCGATCCTGTTCTGTCGTGCTCGGCCGCAAACCGAGACTGTCCAGCGACGCGGCCTGACCGGACGGCGTTCGCTCCACCGGCTTACCGGATGCGCCGACCAGGGTCGCAAGTTGCGCCGCGTTCAACCGAGTCGCGTACGTTAGCGTGCGAATCGTGCTGTCCTGCTTTGAGCCGTACTGATATTCCGTGACGGTGCCGTCCGGCCCGATCGTCGCGGTCCGCTGTCTGACCTCGTTGTACAGATAGTGCGTGATCCGCCCATCCTCATCGGTCACCATGCGCAACTGACCATCCGCGTCGTACGCGTTTTTTCGTTGCGACAGCACGCGCCCTTGCGACGTGTCTGTTACTGCAACGAGCTCGCCCGCCGCGTTATACGTGGACGTGCGCAGCAGTCCGTTTGTGTACGTCACCGCAACCGTATGCTGGACATCGTCGTACTGGTACGTCGTCACCGACTGATCAAATCCCGTTGCGCTCAGGATCCGACCAAGCCCGTCGTAGGTAAATTGCTCGACGACTTCGCGCCCTGGCTGCCCCACATAGCGTTGCAGCAGGCGACCGGCGCCATCGTAGACGTATCGGACCTGGGCAATTCCGCCTCCGGCCGTGCCGTCCGATTGCAGCGTTTCGTAGCGCGTTTCGCCCGCCACGTTGCCGCGAAAATCGTAGGTCGTATCGACACGTACCGCCTGATCCAACCGAGCCGAGTCCTTGACCCAACTGTCCAGGCTCGCCAGCGTCACAGGCGCGTCGCCCTTCAACATGCCGGTGTCGTATGCCCCGGATCGGTAGTGGATCTCCGACACGCGCTGGCCGATCGCGTTGTACCGGTATTCCGTCACACGCCCTGCCGCGCTGACCGTATAGCGCAAGTGACCCACGCTGTCATACGCGTAGCGTGTGACACTCCCGGTTGCCGCACCACTTCCGTAGACGGCCTCACTCAGCAACAGGTTGTCGGTGCCGTATCGGCGCTCGACCCGCGCGATCTCCGCGCCGTCCTGCGTCTCGCGCGTTCCACTCAAGTTACCAGTCGGGTCGTAGGTCAGCACCAGCACCCGGCCATTCGGTGTCTCGAGTCGCGCCAGGTTGCCTTTGTCGTCGTATTGGTAGCGGGTGTCCTTCGTTTGCCCGCCGCTTACCTTCGCGCGGGTTTGCGTCAGACGCCCTGCATCGTCATAGCTCAACACCTGCACGTTACCCAGCGGATCTGTCACCGTGGTCTGACGCTGGGCCGCGTCGTAGTTCAGGCTCGTGACTCGCACCACCCCACTATCCGCCGCCTGTGCAATTGTCGCCACGCGCCAGTCGGCCCCAACCTGGACATACGTGAAACTCAGCTTGGAACCGTCCGATTGCGTCAGGGACGCAATCCGGCTGCTTGCACCGTCGTACGCATACTTCGTCGTGTATACCTTGCCGTCCGCGACGCTATTGTCCTCGGGCGTCAGATCCACCGTCACCACCGACAGGCGGCCCTGCTCGTCATACGCATAACGCACCGTCGTCGCCAGCTTGTCCGGCCCGCTCTCCTGGTGATACGACGTGCGCAGCGCACTCAAGCGTCCAGCAGCGTCATAGTCGAGGGTGGTCACGTCGCCACCTGACGTCGTGACGGTTGCCAGCCGCCCGTTGGCGTCGTAGGTGTAGGTTGTCGCATTGCCGTCGCGGTCTCGGCTCTCAACTACGCGTCCTTGGGCGCCGTACCGTTCGGTCAATCGTTGCTGGCCATCACGCCATACCCACGCATTGCTGGCTGCATCGAACGCGAGCGTCGCCCGCGTGCTCGATGGCGCCGCCACGGACGCGCCTCCGTTCGCCCCGTCTGTCACCGATACGCCAGACTGAGCCGTCGACACGTATGCCGCGGACGCCGCGTCGTATTTGAATACCGTTTGCGAGCCATCCCAATCGGTCAGCGTGACTGTGCTGCCGACGCTATTCAACGCGCCGCTCAAGCTACCCACCGAACGCGTCGTCCCTGATTGCCAGCCGTCCCCCGTCAATTGGCCCATGCTGTTGTAGGCGCGATAAATCGCACCGTTCACGCCGCGTCCCAACAATAGCTGGTCGCGATCCTGCAGCATTAGGTTGCCATTCGACGCGTTCACAAAGATCCGTTCGCCCGATTGTCCGAATGACGCATTGCCCAGCACGCCGCTATTCCCCAGCCCCAATGCCGACGACATTTGCAGGCCCAGCCCTTGGCCCGTGACGATCGCTACCATGCGCTTGTACTCCCGTATTCGTTGTGGTTGCCGCTCGGCCGGAGAGGTCGAACGCGGCATATGCACGGGAGTAATCAGTGGCGTTTGGAATTCGTTTAGCGAATCAGTCAAAGAGTTACATTTTGTTACATAATGATCGACGGCTGGCGGAGCGTCGCTCCACTCTGGTTCCAAGATTCGTCCGGCCCATGCGCTCGGATGTCGGACACCCTGCCGGCAGGGTGTGCAGCGTCAACAATTGACGACCAGCAGGCCACCGATGATCGCGGATGCCGAGCGGCCGACGGAACTCAGACCCGTATCCCGAACCGAGCACGAGCAGCACCGCGCCGAGCAGCGCAGCGAAAGTCGTCATCATGATCGGATGCACGCGGGCCAGGCAGGCCTCATAGAGGGCGCGGGGCGTGTCGCCGGCGCGCTGCCGTTCGAAGGCGAAATCGATGGCTTGCGCGCTGCCACTGAATTCGACGGGGAGGCCTGCCGGAGATCTGAGTGCCGACACGGCTCGAGCGAAGGCTACGGCCGCTTTGCCCGTTCGCTGCCATCGCGGACGATCCGCCGGCCGAAGTTGCGGCCGCCAGTCACGATAGGTGCATCGTGCCAGTCAAGTCGTCGAACGTTGACGCCTGGCTCGCGCCGGATCCGTCCCGCCGCACCGAGCTGCGCGAGATCCTGGTCGACCGCGAACGGCCCTACTAGGCCACCCCTTGATTTCAATGCTTTTTACCGGGGTAGCCCAAAAAAGCACCGGCGGCCGCGCGATTTCGTGAACGGTACGCGCACTGCAGTGGATAAGAGCATTTAAATGTCGGCTCTTAATCAGGACACAGATCCTACCTACCCCTCTAAATCCACCCGCGGCTATGCCGCGGCTTCACGCGGGCTTCGTCCGCTTGCCAGGACAACACCATCTCACCGCATGCGCTACCCACCGGCAGGCGTAAGCGCTACCACAAGGGCCTCCCCATAAAAGCAACGGCGGGGTGCTTCACTCGGCTGGTGGGCGTGGGCGCGGAGAGACTTACGATATCCACACGTTAAAAAACCAGCTTTGCAGGAGGGGGTATTCCAAATACGCAACTAACAGTCAAACGCATTTCGCCCCAAGACTTGGCGCCCTGCCCCTGCATACCCCCTGTCTACAAGAAGGAGCGCCGGCCAACGTCCCATGGCACCGCGTATGTATTTCCGTTCGCACATCGCGACCGCGCGGTGCTCTGTCGAAAAGTCGACGTCTATGGGAGGCAATCATGTGCTACTCCGCAAAAATTCAAGCCGATTACCGCGAGTACGTGCGCCTCTACGGCGCAGACATCGACGTCGATACGTTTCGGGAACTGTACTTTGAGCGCGCCGCGCGCGGCGTGGTGAAGATCCCGCAGGCCGTCGACGCCGCGTTACTGGCCGCGCCGGTCAGCGACGACATCACGTCAGCGATCCACGACTACAGGAATCGTCGCATCGGCGCGCTCGAGACCGAACTCTTCGCGCTGTGAACACGGCTCACGGCGGCCGAGCGCAAGCTGCAGCTGAAAGTCACCAAGGCCGCAAGCGAAGACGCCAGGATCGCCACCGACAAAATCGCCGCGGCGCTGCGCAACCTCAACGACCTCCGCCGACAAGACCTGCGGGATGGCGATTCACGGATTTTCCCCGGTTGGTACGCGCCCGTCCTGATCGAGCTGGACGGCAAGCGCCTGGTCGTGCCCATGCGCTATCGATGCCGCTTGCCGGGCTGGACCGAGGCAGACGAGAAAAAGAAGCCCGGCTGCTATAACAGCCGCGTCACTTCACTTTCCACGGCCTGGCGCAAGGTGTTCGGCTACACGCACGGTATTGTGCTCGCCGAGACTTTTTTTAGCACGTCGACCGCGATGGCCAGGATGTCGTGTTGCGTTTCGGCCCGACACCACCGCAGCAAATGCAGCTCGCCTGCTTGTGGACGCGAACCGAGATTCCCGGCGCGGCCGACCTCTGGTCATTCGCCGCGATCACCGACGAACCGCCGCCGGAAGTTGCCGCCGCCGGCCACGACCGCTGCCCCGTGCCGATCAAGTCGTCGAACGTCGACGCCTGGCTCGCGCCGGATCCGTCCCGGCGCGCCGACCTACGCGAGATCTTGGCTGACCGAGAACGGCCCTACTACGAGCATCAACTGGCAGCGTAATTCGGGGACGGAGTTGAGCGTGCCGGTCCATTGTCATATACTGGATATCCATACAGTATTTTGGCCGGCACACGACGATCAACGTCGATCGGTAGCCGCCACCACCCAGCACAACGGAGCGGCGCACGCGATGACCTCACGGACCCACAATGACGGCGACGTTTTGCTCGACGACGGCATCTATTTCATCGAAAACAATCCAGCGGCCGCCCGGGACGGCAACACCGGGCGCCTGATGCGTCGATGCGATCGCACATCGCGCGACGCCGGCGCCGTCGAATGTGTCGGCGTCTATGAAGTGACGCAGGACGGCAAGTGGCGTGTGGCCATCACCTCCTACTATGACGCTCGAACAGATTCGGAAACGCACGTGGTTGGTGCCTTCGAGAACAGGCTGGACGCAATCTGTACGCTATGGAAAAGCCGGCACGATGCGATTGGTAGGTATGCTAACTGAACTGGGAGGCCGGAAAACGACGGCAGTGCTCGAGCATTTCCCACCTTGCTCGTAATCCAACATGCAGAACCAGAGTCGACCGGAACGCGTGCCGCTGACAGCAGCTGAATTGCGGCGGATCTATGATGACAACCCCACACCCGCGGTGCGTGCCCTGTTGTGGGAGATCCATCGGTTACGGCTCACCTTGATCCACGTGAACGATGTGCGGCGCTGTTTTCACAGTCAGCCGACGAGTGTCCCCACGCCGCTTTGGGACTTGTTTCTCAAGCGCCTGGATGCCGAGCCCTACCTGCGTGACGGTAACGGAGCTCGGCGCTCTGGCTGAGGGTCGGCCGCGCGTGATTCGAAACACAACTAAGCCCCTGCCCCAACATATGCGTTCAAACAAAGACCCGTTGCGGTCGTCGCTCAGAACGCCTTTACCAGCTTCGGCACGCTCGCTTTTGAAGGCTCAAGGTACAGACCAGCCTTCGTTGGGTTTACGTTCGCTGCCGGATAGACTTCCAGTACCTGGAGCAGTGCTTGCCGAACAGTTTCCCTAAACTTCTTGTCTTCGGCTGCGCCTGAACCAAATTGCAGTTTCAAAGCTTCCCACGGAGCCGTGGTCGGACAGACTATTTTTTCTGCCGGCCTCGCCCTCCGCCGCTATCAATCCCAACATATTGGGCTGATGCGACTGACCTGACGCGCTCTCGATAGGCGAAAAAAACCGGCTATCGCCGGCTTTCTCCTCGAGCGGACCGAGGACCAATTACATTGGGATCGTCCCACCAACCTTACTGCGAAGCCAAGCCGTGTAGTGAGTTCGTTCCAACACGTCCTTAAACGTTCCCGTCTCAGGCGAGTACGATGACACTTTACCGCCGTCCTCTCCGAACTCACGAACATACTGGGCGCGCGCTCTCGCGTCAGTGCCTTGATCACGGCTGAGATAGCCCTTGCGCGCACTTCAGCGACCGCATCCGAATCGGAAGATTGAGGTGCAGTACCATTCGACGCGCTCTTCGCGTCGACTACTTCGATGGTTTCGATATCACCGCCGCCTTCGAACACGGTGCGTGCATAGCCACCAGCACTTCCGCGGATCTTCTTTGCCCGCTTCCGCTCCTCGACATACGTTACGGTCTTTTGTGCACGATCCGGGTCATGCTGAATCCAGTCAACCGCCAGTCTGTCGGCGATTCCAAGCTTGATCAGTCGGCGATACGTCTCCGACGCTCGTATCGCCGTTTGCTCTTCTCCACCGTCGTCGTACATCGATCGTTGTGGATTCTCCTCAACCCGAAATCGAATCTTTGAAACCCGGCGATTGTGCCGCTCATACTCTGCAGTGACCAGGATGTTCGAGACGGTATTCGGGTATGAACATGGTAAGCGCGAATTCCTATCATAAGCGCTGAAGCTATTGCTTTTGCGAGATACTGAACTATTTTGGCATAAAGACCTTGGTCTGTTGTTGCACCGGGTCCCCGCTGGGGCGGGTGGCATTTCGGCAATTCACAAGACGTGGATGTCTAGACTTCCGAGCAACTCCGTGGCTTGTTGACTGGAAATCACTGCGCCTCGAAACACTGCTGCGTCTTTCAGGGACAGATTGCCCAAATCACATCCGCGCAAATCGGCACCCCGAAACTGTGCATCTCTCAGGGAGGTGCCGCGCAAACGACAATCGATCAACGTCGCCTCTCGAAAATCCACTTGAGCAAGATCGGCATCACTGAAATCCAACCCTCGCAGCACGCGCTTGCGAAATGAAATTCCTCTCAGGACGGCGCTGACCAAGAGGCAATTTTCGATCTCTACACCGAGCATGTGAGCATTCGAGAAGTTCGCGCCCGTCAGCTTCGACTCTTCAAAGCGAGCGGACGCTAACCGTGCCTCGTACCAGTCCGAATTAGCAAAGTTGCATCGAGAAAACTTCCCATCACAACAATCCGCAGCCGAGAATCTCGCATGCTCGGCTTTACAGGCATGCCAGGTGCTGCCCAACAGACGAGTTCGGCTGAAATCGACGCGCTCGAACGTGCAATGCGTGAAGGTCGCGTAAGAAAGATCGAGACTGGACAGATCCGCCTCGGACCACGAACACTCTACAAAGGCCCGCTCCCCGTTCCGCAGGGCAATCTCGATATCTTCTCGGTTCACTTGCTGCATAGCATATTTCTAGTTCCCCTGCCATCAACAGCGGATTCCTATCCGCAAACCTTTCAGGCATTCCAACAAGCCCGACCGCCGCCACGGTATGGGCCTAATAAACGTTTAGGTTTTTCGCGCGCCGAACGCTTGATCGAACTGCCGAGCGCGCTGCACTTCGTCGCTGTGCAGATAGGTCGACGTCGTCGAGATCGACGCGTGACGCAGGTTGTCGCGCAGCATGATCAGCTCGGCGCCCCGGGCGAGTGCGTGCGAGGCATGCGTGTGCCGCATCCAGTGCGGGCTTGCGCGGCGCAACTTTTCCGCCGCCGCGGGCAGCTCGTCCTGTATCGCATCGGCCACCAAGACAAAGAACCGTCTCAGCACGCGCCAGAGCCGCGTGCTTTCGATGCCTGCACCGTCCTCCTCAGACTTGCGACGAGCGGCGTCGTCGGGTTCCAGCGCACAGGCGCGACGGGCAGACCTCGCTGCATGAGATTCTGGTCGAGTGCCGTCCGGGCAAGCGGCGGCAACGCCACCTTGCCACGCTTGCCGCCCTTGCCGAGCACGTGCAGCCAATGATCGCCATGCTCATCCCGACGGATGTCGGCGAGCGTTGCGCCAACCAGCTCGCTGGCACGCAGGCCCGTCGCATAGCCGAAGTCCAGCGGAAACCGCAGGCGCTGGGCGGCTGGTGCGCTCCAGCCATAGGACCATTCAAGGCCGTCGGCAACTGTGCGGATCAGCAGCCATTCGCCTTCGGAGAAGCCGCGCGACACGTCCAGACCTGCGCGCGGCGCGTGGCTCTTGACCTTGACGCCGGCGAACGGATTCGCGAGTACGTAGCGCTGCTCGACCAGCCAGCGGAACAGTGCCGACAGAACGTTCAGTGCGTATGCCGCTGATCGGGGGGAAAGCGCTCCAGTGAACGGCCGCCATTCGACACTGTGTCGCGGCCGCGACGGTCCGATCCAACACTCACGCGGGGTCGGCCGGCGCAGGAACGTCCGGTATGCGATCGCGTCATCGGTGTTGAGCGACGAGAGCGCGCGGTTGCGCTCGACGATTGTCCACAGGATCAGGCGCTCCGCCTCCTTACGGTAGGCGCGTTGCGTGGCGGCTGATTCGTGCAGCGCCAGCCACGACTGGATTGCTTCGTAATCGTTGGACGCGTTCAGCAGGCAGGCGGCCCGCGGTGCGCGGAACTGTCCGTGCGAGCCGTCAACGTCGTGGGGCACACGCAACTGCTCCCATGGCACGACGTTCCCCGCCGGCGCGGTGACGATCAACGCCCGCGCCCGTTCAGTCAGTGCCGAATGGGTAGCGAAAAACGCCTCCACGCGACGCGCGCCAGCGACGCCGAGTCCGTCGATCGCGATCCACCAGCGGCGCCGGCGCGGAATCCGCACGATCAGATCGGCCAGCGTCCGAATGCCATGCGCCTGCAGGGCGGCCACCACGCGCAGTGGCAACCACCGATCGATCTCGTCAGCAATATGCGGAACCGGTGCTGGCAGGCTGCCCAGCGTCTCGATCGTGCGCGCGACGGTGTCGGCCGACGCAGTGGATCGCTCGCCGAATGTTGCGGCTAGGTCGGCTCGGTGACGGCTCGTCGCGAACGCGACCAGGGTGCGCCGAATGCCGCCGAGCACGCCGCGCGCGGATGCCCCGGGCGCCTTGCGGTCGCCCGGATAGCGCGCGACGGCCGCCCGGGCGTCGAGCCCGGCGTACCAGGCGCGCAGCGCAGCCAGTTCGGCGTCGCCGGGGAAGGAGACGGGTCCGGTCTCGCGCGTTTTCATGAGTTCCAGTTTAGAGCAACATCAGTGATGGACTGATAAAAATAATTAGTGCACCCAGTAGCAGAATTAACGGACTTCAACAGCAACATCAGCTGAGCTTGCGAAGCTGCGCCGAAAATCGTCGTGAAGCAAACAGGCAGGCCATCGCAATCAATGTAATCGCCGCCGATGCAGTTGGTAGAGCCGCAATGCTCCAATGGTCGGCAATGTGTCCACCGAGCGTCGCGCCGAGCGAGATCCCCATCAGGATGCTGGACGAATTCAGTGCAAGTAGCATTCCGCGATGGTGAATGTCGAGATATACGATGCGGCGGAGTTGCGATGGATAGAACAGGTCTTGCATAAGCGCCCAGACTATCAGCAGTGGCAGCACTACGAGCGTCTGCCCGAGCGATGGCAACGGGAGGAACCTCGCGACAGTGATCCCTCCGAACACGAGCAGCATGGAGCCCATGGCGACGGCCAGCATGCGGTCGACGGGCCAGCGGTCTGATATTCGCTGCGTGATGATATTGCCGAGCACGCCGGACAAGCCGAACACGAACAGGGCAAGCGCCCCGTGGTTTGTGCTTACGCCGAATTGCGTGCGCAGCAATGGTAGGATCAGCGTAAAAGTGGAGAAGAACGCAGCCGTTTGCAACAGCGCAACACCGAGGCCTCCCATGATCGCGGGTTGTGCGACGAGCTGCACCAGCCCGAAAGGGTGAAGGCGTACACCGCACGAAGTATCGCGAACTCGGAAACCGATCCACGCGGCGCTGCCGAGCGATACGAGCGCCAGCAGCCCAAATACCCAGCGCCACCCTAGCCAGTGGGCAATCGCAGCGGAAAGCGGCGCGCTGATTACGCCGGACAATGTCACACCGACGAAAACGGTCGCGAGTGCCCTTCCTTGACGTTCCGGAGGTGCAATGCTTGTGCCGATTGCCGTAGCAAACGGGCTAACCGCAGCAGCACCCAGACCAGCAACGACACGCATTGCGACAAGCCAGCCGAAACTGGGAGCTGACATACCGCATATCGATGCAGTTCCCATCAGAAACAACCCGCCGATCAGTACGTCTCGGCGGCGTAAATGGCCAATCAGGATTTGCAGGACAGGGGCACCGACCGCGAACGTGAGCGAATATACGGCGATAAGCCGCGCAGCGTGTCCTGTCGATATGTGCCAGTCGCTGATCACGCCGGGAAGTAAGCCCACGATGCCATAGGACATGCTGCCGACGGCGAAATTAGAGGAAGCCAGAGCATATAGCGCGGGCCGTTCCGGGTACTGTCGTGTCATACATCTCCTGTCTAGTTGGATTGATTCATCGGATGTCTTTGAGGCATATCAACCTCAGAGAATGACTTTGGCGAAAGGCGGCGACAGCCACGATCTGCTCGGAAAGAGGTGGCGCCATCGAGGCTCGCCCGATCCCAATCAATTTGGTCGTGTTCTCGCAATCGACAAAGCATCGTCAGATGCAATCGCTCCCACACGTCTGCGGCTTGCCAGTCTCGTAGATGCCGCCAGCGCGTCACGCCGCTGGCGAAGCCAAGCTCCTGCTGCAAATCCTCCCATGGAATACCGGCCTGCAGCACATACAGATGCCGTTCAGAGCTGCGCGGTCGTCAACCGTGCGACGTCGACCGCCTTTGGGTGATGTCGCAAAAACCGGGACCAGCGGTTCCAGCGCAGCCCACAACTCTTTGCTAATTTTGCGTCTTGCCATTCCGCGAGGATATGGCGGTCGCAGCCTCATGTCCGGGTTGAGTTTGCGACTCTAAGCGTTGACGATTGTTTCTTAAGCTACATCGGCAGGGCTAAGGCGCTGCAACCATGCCACGATCCGGTTGAAAGCATCGCGAATATTCGCTGGACTCGTGAAGATATGTTCCTCGCCCCAGTACCGGACGAATTCAACCGGTTTCCCAAGGCGATGAAGCGCATGAAACATCGCCTCAGACTGTGTGATTGGTGGATAGGAGTCCAGATCACCGTGCAGTATCAGAAGCGGCGCATGGATCGAATCAGCGCGGAACAACGGGCTATTGCGAAGGTAATGATCCGCATGTTGGGCGGGCGGTCCGGGTAGTGCGAAGCTATCCTCGCATGCTTGGTCAAGAGCAAGCCCGCCATAGCTGCTTCGGTATCGTCGTCGCATATCGATTTGTCCATGCAGCGCGATGAGATCGGAAAACCCGGCTATCGCAATCCCCGATCTGAACAATTCCGTCGTAGCCAGCAAAGCCATGGTCGCCCAACCGCCTCGGCTGTGCCCCATTACATGAACTTGCGTTCTATCGATCAAACCGGCTTCTGCAGCGGCGTCGAGCGCTGGCTTTACACCTGCAGCCAGCGAATCGATCATTTCGCCGCCACTGTCGCGGAAGAAGGGTAAGCTAGGTTGAAGAACGACGTAACCCTGCGCTGCAAGGAGGTGCAGATTCAACAAGCCTGGTTGATCGAGCATCTCGTAGGCGGGCACTCCAACGTCGCAAACGTACTCGGGATAAACGAACACAACAGCTCGACGTGGCTGTCCCTCTGACCAGTCCGGCGGCAGGATGCAACGGGTCACGGCAGTCGTGCCATCTTCAAGGCGATATGTGAGATCACGAACCGGTCCTTTGAGGACTCCAGCAAGGTGATCGTTGCATATGAGTAGTGCACTATCTTCGTTCTCATGACCCGTGCGCCAATTCAACGTCGTCGGACCATCGTCGGAGCGTCTTAGCGTTAGCGCTTGCCCAGTGGACGCATCCGAAAACAGGCTTCTGTCCGGCGAGTAAAGGTCTTCTATCTGCGATGTCACCGTAGTGTCGGTGATCTGCCGATTCGCGAATTCCGCAATGAGTTCCGGAAGAGCATCTTCGTCCCGAAATGAAATGACGGCCCCAGTCGCAACGTCGATGCAGACGATGTCACTCCGTTCGTATTGAACGTCCACCGACAAGGCACTCGCGGTTGCATGTTGTCCCTCACGTTGTTGACGCCACGCCGCAGTGGCGAGTTCCGGCGTATCTCGTGTCAAACTGATTGCGTCGATTCGGGCGCCGCGAGGTAGCAGGCGGCACACAATTTCCAGCCCACTGATCCAGTGAATTGACGGCGTGGGACTGAAGTAGACGTCGAGATCGCGGTCGCCGAGCAATCGCACCTGTCCCGACGCTACGTCCACAACGCAAGGGCGAATGCGCTCGCCGTTCGTCGCCGCTGCGGCAATCATGGTGCCGCACGGTGACCAGGTCGGAGAGAATAGGCCACATTCGTCAGGTCCGCTCAAGCGCCGGACATCACGCGTGGCCAAATCGATCAGACACAGCCGCGCGCGATCGACGCCCAATAGAGTCTGTGGACTAGCCGACTGAGCAGACGACAGTCCATTGGTGATGACGACAGCTAACCGGGTTCTACACGGACTGAATTCGAATAGGGGACCATAGGTCCGGTTAAAGCCTTCAATTGCCAGCACATCTTCAATACCGAGAAGCCGCCCGGATAGGTTCGTATCGGTCAAGGTATCCCTATAAGGTAGATTATCGAATGGTTCCGAATACGGCATCGTCGTGCCTGGTCCAAGAAGGTGCTTGTTTCGATTTCGGGCGTGCAGCCAATCGCGGCATCCCGGATGGGATATATCTCATCGGTCGCGCCTCACCAGAATCAATTGGTCGATTCTAATTCAACCTTACTTGTCGATCGATCGAGAAATGGATGCTCGCGAGCTACACCGGCTCGTATGCGACGCTGTGCCCCGAATGGTCGAAGGGTTGGGGCTATACCTACTCGGCCGCGTGGCAAGACGACACGATTCCCGGGGCGGTTCAGCCTGCCGAAGAATCCCTCACGGGCCGCGTTGTCTGGAGAGCAAGCTTTACGCGACATGGATCGGATCAGATTCGCCTTTGCAACCCGCGATAGCCAGCCAGGCCAACGGTAGTGGCCACCCCGATCGGAATGCATGATCTCTCATCGTCCTCGGTCACGGTCTCGATAGCCGCATCTAACATGGTATTCACGAGTTCTGCGTCGGGGCTTGTGCCAATCGACCAACTGGGTCACAAGCCGCAGAGCCTCGATCGCATCCGCGACCGCCTTCGCCTCCCCCGTAAATGCTCACCATCGCGATGTGTCAGCGCGTCGGCAAGATCCGGCGCCCCGCTGGAGCGGGGCGCCCACCAGGCTGCGATTACCGCCGAGGAGTCCACGCGCCGGTCGTCCAGCCCGACGTGCCGCATTGCGAGTGCGTCGGCATCCGAGAAATCGACTCGGCTCGGTGGGCGGCGTCGACGCCATGCGCATTTTTCGCGCCAGCAAGTATGTCCAGACAATCGTGCTGTAGTGGTAAACCAAAGTAGTCAGGTGCTTGGGCCGTTCATTTTCATGCTTTTGGCCGGAGCGGGTACCACCACAACGGGCGTCGGCTCTGCGCTGGCGACGCCACATTGGAACACCAGCGTCCGAGGATCCGCGCCATCGCGATACGGCCTGGCCGAATCGATCACTCGCACGAGTTCGTCGCCGCACATGCGCTTCGCAGCCTTCATGCAGGTCGTCTGGCTTGAAACGATGCCGCGACAATCGACTTGATAGGTGCGGATACCTTCTCTCGACTGCAGCTCGGACGCGCTGAACGTCGGCCCGGACGCGCTGGAGCAAGCCGAAAGGGACAATACTGACAAAACGAGTGCGACGCTAATATGCTTCACTGTAGTACTCCGGAAATTGTGTTGCAAAAGCGAACGCCGCATGGCCATGCAGGCGGGTTCGCGCATATCCGTCATCGGGCATGCGTGCGCTGCCCGATGACGCCGTCACTTCCACTGATACAGCATGCCTGCACCGACAACGCGCTGGCTGCCGCTGAAGCCGCCATTCAGCGTCGCCTTGAGGTTCTCGGTAACGCGCGCCTGCACGCCGATGGCCATCGCCTTCTGGCCCGAGAACGTCGCCGTGCCGACACCCATCGCAAAATTCGAGTCGCGGTCCATGTGCGGGATCGACGCGATCGCGGCGGTGGCGGCGATCCCCTCGCGCGCCATCGCATCGGTCTGCTGGATCTGCTGCTGCAACTGGTTGACGTGGTTGCCCAGATTGTTCACCGACGTCGACAATGCACCCGACACGGCATACAGCTGGTTGACGTTGACCGCGTCGGTCCCTTGCGTACCCTCGGCCACGTTGACGACCTGACGCGCAGCCTTGTCAGAGCCGACCGCGACGACGCCGGAGCGGCCGCCGTCATCGCTGCCCGTTCCGATCGCCACCGAATGATTGCCCGACGACGTCGCGCCGACGCCCATCGCGGTCGAACCACTGCCGCTTGCCTGTGAGCCGTTGCCCACGGCCGTGCTGCTCGCGCCGGATGCCACCGCACCCGAGCCGCCGGCGGACGAGTTCGAACCCGTGGGCGACGCTGGCGTACCACCGGCGGAAGGCACTGATGAGAACGATCCTCCGTCGCCGCCCCTCTGCTGATTGATCAACGTGGTCAGTTTGCTGGCCACCGCGTCAAGTTGCGACACATTGACCGCATCGGCCCCCGCGCGTCCGGCGGCCAGGCCCGTGATCTGCCGGTTGCCGACGTTGACCTCGCCCGCCGACGACTGCGGGCTGCTCAACCCGTATGCGACGTAATTGTTCAACGCGCCAACCGCCGTCAGCGATCCGGCGCCGAGCGCGACGCTGTTGGCGAACGTCGCGCTCGCGCCGGCGCCCAGCGCCAGCGCATTGATCGCACTGCCCTGCGCACCCGAACCGAGCGCCACGCTGCCGGCATTCAGCGCGCGCGCATTCGCGCCCTGCGCGATCGACTGCGCGCCGCCGGCCGCCGCACCGCTGCCGAGCGCGAGCGCATCCGCCTGCGCGGCGCTCGAGCCCTGCCCGATCGCCACGCCGCCGGGCGCCGTCGCATCGACGATCGCGCCGTTCCCGATGCCTACGCCGTTATCGCCGTTCACGACGGTCGTCGGACCGACCGCGACCGACTCCGCGCCCACTGCCAGCGAATCGGTCCGCGCGGAGTTTGCGTGGAAGTACATCTGCCCGCTCACCGCGAACGACGACAGCGCGCCGGCCAGTTGCCGCACCGTGACCGCGTCCTGCGCCTGCGTGCCGTCCGCAACGTTGGTCAGTTGCCGATAGGTGTTGCCGCTCGCGCTGCCGAACGACACCGCCCCGAGCAAGGTCTGGTCCGACGTGTTGAACGGAACTGCCCGACTGCCGATCGTCACCGAACCGGCACCCGACAGCACCGCTCGATCCGATACCGAACCCGAGCCGATCGCCACGCCACCCGCGATCGATGCGCTCGACTGCGCGCCAAACGCCAGCGCATTCGCCGCCTGCGCCTGCGCGCCGTTGCCGGCTGCCAGGCTGTTCGTTCCGCCCGCGATGGCCTGCGGGCCGATCGCGACGCTGTCGGTACCCGTCGCCTGGCTGTCGGCCGCGCTGGAGTTCGCGCGGAAATACTTGATGCCGCCGCCGTTCTGGATGTTGTTGACGGCATTCGTCACGCTGGTCACGTTCTGGTTCGTCGCGTACAGCTGCGAGCCGTTGACCGCGTCCGTGCTCGTCGGGCTCAATGCGCCGGCCGCGACGTTCGTGATCGTGTTCGGGCTACTGCCGCCGTGCTTGGCACTGAAAGCGCCGGCGCCGCCGTTCGCCGTCGGGTCCCACATCAGCGCGTCGTTCTGCACCTGGCTGACCTTCGAGCTGACTGCCTGCAGCTGGCTGACGTTCACGGCATCGGTCGGCGCGGCGCCTGCCGCGACGTTCGTGATGCGACGCTCGGCCCCCGCCGAACCCACCGACACTTCACCCGCGGGCGTCGCGCCCGCCAGCGGCGCAGTGCCGGGGTTGTATGCGGCAAGCCCCAGATTGGCGTTCGTCGTCGAATTCGCGCCGAGCGCGACCGAATTCGCGGTGGTCGCCTGCGCGCCGCCGCCGATCGCGACGCTGTCCGCGCCGGTGGCCTGGCTGTCCGCAGCCGTGGAATTGGCGTGGAAATACTTGATCCCGCCACCGTTGGTCATGTTGTTGATCGCCGTGGTATTCGCGGTGACCTGCTGGTTCGTCGCGTAGAGCTGCGAGCCGTTGACTGCATCCGTGCTGGTCGGGTTCAGCTGGCCGGCAGCGACATTCTGGATCTGCCGTTCCGCGCCGTTGGTGCCCATGCTCACCGCGCTCGTCGGATTCGCGCCCGCGAAGACGTAGTGGGTGCCGCCGATCGTCGCGCCGGATGTCGGGGTGACCGCCGCAGACGTCGAATTGGCGCCGAGCGCGATATCGCCCGCATCGTTCGCGACGGCATTCGTGCCGATCGCGACACTGTCGGCACCAAGCGCGCGGCTGTCGACGCCGGTCGAATTGGCGTGGAAATACTTGACGCCCGCGGTCGTCCCGCCGCCACCGATCGCGTTCAGCACGTTCTGGACGGAGCTATACGTATTGCCCGCATAGCTGAGGTTCGCCGTCACGACGCCGGTCGCGCTGTTGTAGGTGCTGCCGCCGCCGAGGCTCGACGCGACGCTGCTGCCGAGCGTATTGACGCCGGACACCACCGAGAACAACTGCGATCCGTTGATCGCATCGGTGCTTGCCGCCGAGACCACGCCGGCGGCGACGTTTTGCAGTTGCCGCTCCTGGCCGGACGCGCCGACCGACACGACGCCGTTGGCCGCGCTCGCGAGGCCGGCCGCGGTCCCGCCGTACAGCGCGGTCGTTCCGGTGTTCGGGGCGGCCGTCGTGCTGCCTGCGCCGAGGGCGACGCTGTTGGCGAGCGTGGCGTTTGCACCGGCACCCAGCGCCAGCGCGTTGATCGCACTGCTATGCGCGCCGGACCCGAGCGCGACGCCACCCGCGTTCAGCGCGCTCGCGTTCGCGCCTTGCGCGATCGACTGCGCGCCGGCGGCCGTCGCACCGCTGCCGAACGCGATCGCGTCGGCCTGGGCCGAGCTCGCGCCCTGGCCGATGGCCACGCCACCGGGCGCGGTCGAATCGACGATCGCGCCATTGCCGATGCCCACGCCGTTGTTGCCGTTGACGACGGTCGTCGGGCCGACCGCGACGGAATCCGTGCCGACCGCGAGCGAATCCGCCTGGGTCGAGTTCGCATGGAAGTACTTGATACCCTGGGAATTGATGTTGCTGATGGCTGAGCCGACGTTGTTGCTGGTCGTCGTCGTGCCATCCGCGTTGTACGTCGTGTACGTCGGCGCGGAGATCGTGCCGGTCGTTGCATTGTATGTCGCGCCTCCACCGAGCGCGGCGGCAGTACTCTGGCCGAGGTCGTTGGTGATTGCCGTGACCGCGTTCAGGCTGGTGGATGTCGATGTCGACAGCGTGGTAAGCGCCTGGTTCGTTGCATCCAGCTGCGAGCCGTTTACTGCATCGGTACTGGCAGAACTGATGCGTCCGGCCGCAACATTGGTCACTTGACGTTCACTGCCCGGTGCCCCGACGCTCACGACGCTAGCCGGATTGGTACCCGCGAAGCCGTATATCGTGCCACCGATCGTTGCATTCGCGGTAGGGTTCGGCGCGGCCGTCACCGCCCCGGAACCCAGCGCCACGTCCCCCACATTGATGGCCTTCGCTCCTGAGCCGAACGCGACCGCACCAGCAGCGGCCGCTGTCGACGTATTGCCCAGTGCGATCGATCCGAGCCCCTGTGCGTTGTTGCTATTACCGATCGCAATCGCACCATCTCCGTTTGCCGTATTGTTCGCCCCCATTGCAACGGCACCCGTGCCAACTGCACTACCGGGGTCGCCAATGGCCACTGCACCGTCGCCATTGGCCGTTTGACTTTCGCCAAGCGCCACAGCACCCGTACCGCCCGTTACCAGGGAACTATGACCCGCAGCTATCGAGCCCGTTCCCGCAACCGAGGCAACCGTATTGCTGTCCCCTATCGCGAGCGTCGAGATTGCAAGCGCTTGAGATTTGTAGCCAACGGCCGTGGCACTCGTCGCCCCGGCTGACGACGATGCGCCCAATGCTGAAGCCTGTACGCCTGTCGCGCGTGCTCCCGGTCCCACTGCAGTCGCAATTGTTCCTGCTGCATTGGAGAAAGTACCCAACGCCAGAGAGTTCGTCGCGCTCGCCGTCGCGTTCGCTCCGATGGCGGTTGACCCGCTGCTGCCGGACGCTCTTGTGCCCACTCCAAATGCAGTCGACTGATTCGCTGATGCAACAGCGCTATCTCCGATCGCGGACGCCTGGGTGCCGGACGCCGTCGTAAGATAGCCAATCGAAATCGTTCGATTACCCGAAGCTTGTGCGGGGCCGCCGTCTGGACCAATTGCAATCGCGTTGTCGCCCGTCGTGCTGGCGTTATTGATAATCGAGAGGGATTCAATGCCAGTCGCAATAGCGCTGCTTCCTACGGTCGCGTATCCAGTATCTTCGCCAATCCCGATCGATACGGGACCCGTGGCCATGCCATCGTTGCCAACGGGTGCATACTGCGCCAGCGCCGCATGAGGAAGCAGCGTGCCACACAGACCGAGCACGGTGGCCATGCCCGCACTCAAGATTATGTCCCTACCGTCGCAGACGGCACTGCCAGACCCGGCTTTACCTTTACCCACTGTGGAATCATGCTCCGACACAGCAACACATGTGCCGAGAGCTTGATTCCAGACCGTCCTAAATACGTTGTTCATCGTGTCCTCTCATAACACTATGTAGTACGAATAAAATTGGATAAGCTCGGCGCACACTGAAACGCGCGAGCAACGTCGTCAAATCATGACGCAAACGTCTGCGCAACACGGCCCCTCTCAGACCGTAGTGCAACCCGCGAACGTTTGCGAGCAAGGCCAGTCAGTCGATACCGTCACGGCCTGAAACGGATTCGCTCATACAGCTCACGATGAACAAACGCGTACGAAGTCATTTCGGGCGCCGGGACGTCCGAAACAGGTATTCAAAAACGACGAATTTGGCGGGACGCCCGTGGCAGCCCGCCTTCTTCGGCCGCCAGAGGGCGATTAATTGCTCAGCGAGGATCGTAGCGTCGGACAACACCTGCGACGACACACCGCCTGGTTGAATGATCGCCGGATGACGCTCCGGCTCGATCGTGCTCTCTATCCGATCCTGCGGTGCTCCGATTTCTCATGATTCCCGTGCCATGTCCTGTAGCGCGTTTGAACGCAATTTATTTGCATTCGAAACGACAATAACCTTCGCGTCGAGTAAGTCGCATCATTTTTATGTCCAGTCGAGTCGCGAAGGTCGAGCGGTCTGCAATATATAGGGCCGCTTCATCTTTCTTGGAATATCGAAACCCCGTTTCCCAGCATTTGTATTGCGCAGCTATATCACGTCAGTCCGTGATCATCAGATTCGAAACCAGGCTGTCATTCGCAACACTTAATTTCACTGCGACAGTGCGAGCACTAAACGTTGCTGCGTAGATGTAGGCGATGTCATCGCCCTCCTCGCGACGTTCGGTGAGCTCGAGTTTGATGAGAGGCCCCAGTGCCTTGAGCATTGGAGCAAGCTCTTTGTTCGCAGCCTCGGCGAATCTTGGCACCGCCAGCGGAACGTCCTTCTGGCGAAGCTTTCCAGCCCGAACGAGCTCGATCAGCGCGGCGACACGATTGTCGAGAGCGGGCTCACGTGTAGGGCGAGACTCGGGCGTAACGAGCCGCGGATCCCACAGTTCGGCTATGCCATCCATGAAGGTATTGAGCTGAGACTCAGCCAAATTGGTGAGCAGGAGCACCGAAAGGCCATCGCCGAGGTAGCGCGAATAGTACGCACGAAAGCCCTGCCACGTGCCGGCATGGCTATAGCGCGGGCTCCCGCCAGCTTCGTTGATCTCCCAACCGAAACCGTAAGGAAACGGCTTGCCGCTATTGAGCCGAACTGGGGTATAGACCTGCTTCCAGCCGTCGCGTGAGAGCACCGCGTTGCTTTCCACCCCTCTCTCCCAGGCAATCATGTCATTGAGTGAAAGATAGAGGGAGCCATCCGCCGTCGGGTTTGCCATCGATACCCAATCCTGGTTCTTCAGCACGCCATCGACAAGCTGATAGCCTGCTGCCCGATTGGGAACAATGTCGCGATCGTTGACCCCGCGTGCCGTCTTCATTCCCAAGGGTTTGAACACATCAGTGTCCAGAACCTCCAGATAGGATCGGCCCGATACATTTTTCACCAGGATGCCAAGCAGAACGTACCCCGTATTGCTGTAGTTCCAGCGCGAACCGGGCTTGAAATCGAGCGGCAACTCATATGCCATCCTCACGAGTTCATCGTCGGTATAATCATGCCGATAGTCGTAAACCGAACCATAATAATCGGGGATACCCGACGTATGAGTGAGCAGATGCCGGATGGTAATGGTGCGCCAGCTTTCGGGTGTAGCTTTCAAGTATTTGCTTACAGGATCATCGAGTCCCATCCTGCCCTGCTCGACCTGTCTCATGATGGCCACGGCCGTGAACATCTTGCCGACAGAGCCCGACTGAAAGACCGTATCGGTCGTCACCGGCACATCGTGCTCGATCGTAGCTTTGCCATAGCCCTTGGCGACGACAGCCTCACCCTTGTGCATCACCGCAATTGCAACGCCGGGCACTTTCTGCGACTGCATCTGGACCTCGACGAAACTATCGAGCTGCTTCCTGAATTTGTCGCGATCGGGTTCCGCCGTCGCCGGCGCGGCAACACACAGCATTGTCAACGCACATATTCCCGCAATCTGTCTCAACATATTCTCTTGCCTCTCGATATCGGTGAATCGAACTGGGAGATTGGATCTGCGGCAGGCACGTCTCGGTTGATGTGCTGCGATCCAATGGCGGCAATCCTTGTTGACAGCGACATCGGTCAACTCACTGAATGTCCGGCACCATACTTCCGAGCGGCCGCGACAGTCGGGAATACAAAGTCAACCAAATCCAAATCCCTTTGTGATGTACGCTACGAGCACGACTTTGTTCGTGGCCACCCTTGATGCCTACCCGAGGCCGAGCGCATTCATGGTGCCGTTCATGCACCACACCCGCAGCTAGACCGTACTTGCTGCACTCCTTGAACTTGGTGTAACCAAACCCCGTGATAGCTAATCCGATGCCCCGCTGCGGTCGGCGTTTTGCCGACACCCGTCAATTCACCCGCGCTTTTTACGATCCATCCATACGCATACGTATGTGTATGGATGGATCGTAAGAGAGGACGACTCACATGTCAATGAGCTTTCAATACCTTGTCATGCCGGCGCCCAACAATTTTCGCTTTCGCAGAAGAAGACGAACACGAAGAATCGATTTCCGGAAGAAAAGTCATCAGGACTCAGAACTAACACAATGCCGCCAATACAACTGGAAATTTGGCCTGACGACATCCAGCCCTTTGAAAAACCGGGCACAGCCTCTCACTTGAACCGGCGGGCAGGCGTGAGACTGTTTTGGGCACGTCATCCACTATCTGTCGATCGAGAGTTCGAGGATTTCATCTCCGGCCTCATCCCGCTCTCCTGTCGACGTCCAGCCCAGGCGTCGATAGAAGCTGTACGAGCGCACGTTCGGATCGCTGGAGCATGCCAAAAACAAACGATTGAATCCTCGACGTCGAAGATTCTCGGTCATCAGTCCAAGCAAGGTTTTGCCAATTCCTTGCCCCTCGTATGCGGGAAGCAGGGCGAGCACGACGATCTCGCCGGTATCCCGGTCACCAAAGCAGTAGCCGATTATCCGGCCGTCCATGCAGGCCACGAAGCCGGGGACGCTACCGTCTAGGATGCCAGCGCCCCATGACTCGGCGGTGATTCCTAGCGCGCGTAATTCTTCTTCTGAAAATGCATTCTCTCTCGTCAGCCCCCGGATGATGATGCACAAGGATGCGTCATCAGACGTTGCTGGGCGATATGTCAGTTTAGCCATGAGCCAATTTCACTATGATGGTGGTCACGAGTCCAGGAGGACAGAAGGAGTAACGATTGTGACCAGGGTGGGTGGATAAGGAAGATCGAATCACCCCATGCCGTTTACCGATCGCTCGTGCGTCCGGCTTCGACTTCCTTCGACGCTGCGATGATCTGTTCTTCACCGAACTGCGCCGTCTTCATGACCGGGTTTCTCCTGCGGCGTTGCCGCTAACACTACAGCGGGATGCGTCAGAGGGGAAATGCCAATCTTCTGGTGCAAAACCACCGCGCCATTTTTTTGATGAAAGTCCCACAATGCGGACCTTGATGGTTTTTTCTGTATCGGGAGGAATCGACAATCAGTGATTTCGCGATGATGATCGTCTTGCGAGGGGCTTCAATGTGTCAGGCGATCAAATCCTCGGTGCCGTTACATGACACGCCCGATCCGGAGCGCGGATGCATGCTCTCATGCTCCGGTCTTGCAAATGCCATGCATGTGGCACGACACTGTCGACTGGAGAACGAAATTAGATGACCATCGAACGTATGCAACCTTCGCACGCGGATCTGATTCAATCACAAGAGCTCTTTGGCGCGAATACACTGGACACCGCACAATTTTCGCCCGATGGCGCCCTGAACGTCATGGATTTCGGCGCGAAAGGGGATGGGGTGACAGATGACAGTGCGGCGATTCAGGCAGCCATCAACGCCGCGATGGCCAACGGCAAGCAGCTTCGATTCCCGGGTGGCACCTATGTCGTGGGCAGATCCGTTTCCAATGTGACGGGCCGAGACATCGACATCGTTTTCGAGGCGAGTGCAATTATCGATGGTCGTTCCAGTGCCGCCGCTTACCTGATCACCCTGGGTGGTACTGCCGGTGCGGACACGTCCCTGAGCAAAAATGCGGATAAGGGGGCGAAATCGATTCTGGTACCGGGCCACGGCCTCGTAGCGGGAGACATCTTTCGAATCCAGTCGACGGATTTGTGGAACCCGACCCGCCCTTACTACTATCGAGGCGAAATCTGCCGTGTCTATGCAGTCTCGGGGGATACCGTCTACGTCGAAACCCCGCTGTACGACTCGTACGTTGCCCATACAACGAAAGTCTGCAAGTACATGGCGGGCAAATGCCGCATCGAAGGAATGCGCATCCTGCGAAACAGCAACCAGGCCGGGCTCCAGTTGCAATATGTTCGAGACTATCGACTGTCTCGCGTCGATATCCAAGGCGCCAATGAGCGATGTCTGTATTTGCTGGAATGCTTCAATGGCGTCGTCGATAGCGCTTGCCTCAACGGCAAGTACTATCCCGGGGCATCTACGGCGTACGGGCTCTCGATCGGTTCGTGCCAGCACCTGAGAATTCAGAGTGGCTATTTCGTTGGCGGTCGCCACGGCATCGCGATTGGTGGCACGTTCCCCGTGCGTGACGTCAAAGTCTTCGGTGCCAATGTCAACAACGATGACAAAAGCCGCACCTTCAGTCTCGATTCGCACGGGAATGCCGAGTTTATCGAATTCTACGGTTGTCACGTTCACAACGGCGCAGCACTGCAAGCCATCAACGTTCGCGTCATTGGAGGTGAGTACCGTGCGACAACCGCTGCTGCCGCGCTGTGGTTCATTCCCGAAATCAGCGGATCGTACATCGAAGCCAGATCTGTTTACGCGCTGAACCACGCCGGGCTGACCGGCGTGTCAGTTGTGCTTTATCACGACGCTCTCACATTCGACACGGTCACGCTGGACGGCATCACCGTCGAAACGGTCCCCTCAACCGTTGCGGGGACGGTGGGGCTGGTCAACGTTTCACTGAACAATCCCGCGTGGAGCGGAAGTATCCGTCGCCTGACAATCGCAAATGTCCGAGCCCGCTTCCTGGCGTCTCCCTCCTCTATTGGTTACGTAATAGCGGTCGGGGCAAATTCCAATCTGACGGCTGACGTCGACCTCTATGACAATGAGGCTATCGGCCCGAATTTGAACGTGAGGAGCTTGTACGTAAAGGTCGACGGCACCATCCGTTCGCGCGGCAATCGATATATCGGCGGCGATCCAGCAAGCTATTCCGGCGTTGTCATCGCAGGGGATTTCTACTCCGACAGTGACGAGTTCGATGGCGGCGGATCGGCGCTCTACCTGTACTTGAGTACCTCCGGGAAGATCAGCCTGCGGAACGGATACCTGAAGGGAATGACACATCCGGTCGGTGGTATTTATGCGCCGAACGCGACGGATATCCGCTACAGCAACATGGAAAAGATCGACGTCAATGGTGATTTCAACGGAACGTTGACGCGTCCATATATGGAGCTGACCGATGCCGGCACCCGGGTCCTGTACCGAATCGTCCCTCCGGAGATTGGCTCATGGGGCATCGGAGATCGTACCGTCAATTCACGTCCTGCGGTGGGTCAACCCAAGGCCTGGGTCTGTACGGCGGAAGGAACGCCTGGAACCTGGGTGAGCGAAGGCAACCTCTAGCATGACGTTTGATGCGTGACGCAATCGTTCCGTTGCGGGTTGCCCTTCCCGGCTTCCCGCCCGGCTAGTCACGACTCGCTCGTTGAGATCACCGTGAAAGCATCCCGATTTCGATACTGCATACCGGCAGCGGCTGAGGAAAGATATGTCGCGTCGTCTTCGGGGGATAGAGCGCTCGGGCCCGCGAACGCGCGACGATCCGTTCACCGTCGACCCGAAAATCCGGACGTCGAGTCTCGACCCCGACCTGCAGGTAGTCCAGCAGCACGCAAGGTACACGCGACAGACATAGACGACGTGCTGCCGCCAGCCGGTGATGACCATCCATTACGGCGAGGCTCGTACGCTCGAGTACGATCGGGGCAGTCCAGCGGCCGCTGTGCTCGATGCTCGCCAGCACTTCGAGCAGGCGCAGCTCGTCGTGCTCCTCGTTCGGCAGGATTTGATCGATCGAAATCAGTTCGATACTCCAGGTGTCATGCTGCATGGCGTGATCCTTCGAAATCGATGAAAGGAAAATCAACTCGTTTGACCCAGATAGAGCGAAGCGATTGCGCGCAGACTGGGTGGGGAGAACCGCTCGGGATGCAAATGCGCGGCTGCTTCGGCCAGCACCGCGTGACGCGCGATCGGCCCGAACGATTCGATCCAGTGACCGCCGACGCGTACGATCCGCGCACGATGTACGGTGGACAGGTATCTCCACGTCGGATTCGTTTCGAAGCTGTGCGAACCGCCGTCGCCGTATACGAAGATGGTGTCCGGCTTCGCGATGAACAAGGTCTCTAGGCTCATCTGGAAGGCCGTGTTGTCACGTCACGCCGGCAGCGGGTCGCCACGCGACATTGACGCCACCGAGCAAGTTCAGTAACGAGCAGGTCATGTTCTCGTCATAGAACGCCCACGGCGCTGTGCCCGAGCCCCAGACGAACAGGTAGCGAGACGCGCGACGCGATGCGAAATTCGCGACGAGCAACAGCATCATCACACCCAACGTTGCGCCCGACGTCACACCGATCACGCCCGGCTCGGCAAGCGGGTTGCGCAACGCGGTCTGCAACACGAGCCCGCTCGCCGCAAGCTGCGCGCGCGGCATGCGCAGCTCCCACAATATGAATGCCGCGTCGTGTGCACCGCCGCGATGGGTCAACGCATGCACAACCACCGCCAACGGGAAGTCCGCCGCACCGAACCACACCGCCAGTACGATCGCCAGCACCAGCGCCGCCACCCCGCCTGCCGCGCACGCCGGCAGATTCGAACCGGCGCTGACGACACTGGTCAACGTCGGATCGGCAAGCGGATTGCGTGTGATGCCTTTCATCAATGCGCCGGCCACCGCGAGACTTGCGCCAACCAGCAGGGCCCCGACGAACCGGGGCAGCCGCAGCACATGGATGATCCGTGCTGCGGGCGTGTCGCCCCCGTTCGCCAGCGCATGGAGTGCGTCGGCCGGACCGAGCACGAGGTTGCCTGTGCACAGGCTCACGCCCCCGACCATACCCAGTGCAACGATCAGTGCGAACACGGGCGTTCCGACTCGAGCCCGCGTCGGATACGCCGGACCGAGTAGCGCCGATCGCACGCTCCCCACATCTGGCGACCACCGACCGGACGTTCGTGATTCCGTTGCATGCCGTTCGTTCATGAGTGACTCGCGCCTGCCTGTTTTGCCAGCGAACCCAGGCGGTGCTCGAACTTGCGCAACAACATCGTCGCGGTGGCGGCGAGCCCGATCGCGAGTCCGATCCAGATGCCGTAGATCCCGTAGCCGAACGTCACGCCCGCCGCCAACGCGACCGGCAGGCCGATCATCCAGTAACCTACGATCGAAATCCGGAACGCGCTTTTCACGTCTCCGAGGCCGCGCAGAATGCCGACGCCTATGTTCTGACTGCAATCGAAGATCTGCAGCAGTGCCGCGATCGTCAGCAGGCCCGTCGCGAGCCGCAACACATCGGTGTTCGAGGCCGCGCCGCGATCGAGGAACGGCGTGAGGACATAGGTCGGCGCGATGAGGTATGGCAACGCGACGACCAGCATCGCAGCGAAGCCGAGCACGAGCCCCGTATAGCCAAGCCGCCGCGCGCCGCGAAAGTCGTGTTGCGCACACGCATGGCTGATGCTGATCGACGATGCGTGCGACAGGCCGACCGAGATCATGAACGCGATGTAGATCACCTGGTTGACGATCGTTTGCGCGGCCAGCGCATCGGTGCCGAGTGTGCCGATTACAAGCGTGAGCACGGTGAAGAACGCGGCTTCCGAGCCAAACGTCGCCGCGATCGGCAGGCCCATTTTCCAGGTGCGCGCCAGCGCCTGCGCGTCCGTTCGCCACGCGGCAAGCGACAGGTGTTCGGCCAGCTCCGGCCGGCGCTTTGCGATCACGAGAAAGGCGACGAACGACAGCAGATAGACGCTGCTCGTCGCATACGCCACGCCGGTCAGGCCGAGTTCGGGGAAGCCGAAGCGACCGAACATCAGCGCGTAGTCGAGCGCCGCGTTGACGACGATCGACACGGCCGTGATCGCGAGCAGCGGGCCAGGCTTGCGCAACCCGACCGTGTACTGCCTGAGCGACTGGAACCACAGGCACGGCAGCATGCCGGGCGCGGCAGCCGCAAGATAGAACGCGGCCTGCCGCGCCACGGCCGGGTCCTGGCCGAGCCACACGAGCGGCTTCTCGACGCACAGCATCAGCAGCGCGAACGCCAGCGCCGCCAGCGTCGACAACGCAAAACCCGCCCGCACGAGCCGCCTGATCTGCGGATGATCGTTCTGACCGTTCGCGAATGCGACGAGGTTGCCGGTGCCCGTCACGAGCCCGGTTCCCATCGTCCGCAACTGGTTGAAGATCGTCAGCGCGAGACCGCCGGCGGCGATCTCGCGCGGGCCGAGCATCCCCATCATCACGATATCGGTGGTGGTCAGCGCGACCTGCGCGAGCTGCGTGAGAATCAGCGGCCCGGCCAGCGCGCCGACGTGCGTGGCGTCGAACCAGAACTGTCGATGGAGCTTCATGCGGCGTTGGCAAAGATGGGATCGAGTTCGCGGGCGACGGTGTCGTCGAGCAGATCGCGCTCGCGCATCCAGTCGTCGTTGAATACGGTGTCGAGATATTTTTCGCCGCCGTCGCACACCAGCACGACCAGCGTCGAATCGGGCGGCAGCGCGTCGAACATCTTCAGCGCATGCCAGATCACCCCACCCGCCGATCCGCCGACGAGCAGCGATTTCTTCCGCGCGAGGTAGCGAGCGGTATTGAACGCGGCCGCGTCCGTCACCTTGACGCCTTCGTCGAGCAGCGCGTAATCGACCAGCGCGCCGATCTCCGCGCCGGGCGGCGTACCGGTACCCGACTGATAATAATCACCGCCTTCGCCGCCGAACGCGATCGAGCCCACCGGTTCGACACCCACGACGCGCGGCACGGGGCCGGTTGCGCGCAGCTCGCGCGCGGTGCCGAACAGCGAGCCGCCGGTGCCGACCGAGCCGACCAGGTAGTCGATCCGCTCGCCGAGCGTGTCGCGCAGTTCGCCGGCAAGCCCGCGATAGCCGTTGCCGTTCGCCGGATTGTTGTGCTGCTCGGTCCAGATGCTGTCCGGATCGTCGGCGGCCATCCGCTCGGCAAGCGCCTCACGGTCGGCCGTCGCGAGCGCGTCGCCCTCGCTCACATAGACGAGCTCCGCGCCGAACGCCTGCATCGCGCGCAGCTTGTCTTTCGACGCATGGCAGTCGACCACGGCCGTGAAGCGATAGCCGCGCTCGGCGGACAGCAACGCGAGCCCCATGCCGGTATTGCCGGATGTCGATTCGATCACCCGTCCGGCCGGTCGCAGGCTGCCGTCCTGCTCGGCTTCGTCGAGCATCTGCCGCGCCATCCGGATCTTGGCGCTGCCGGTCGGGTTCGTCGATTCGAGCTTGAGCAGGATGCGTGCGCCGTTGGCGCCGCGAATCAGCTCGAACAAAGGCGTACGGCCAATCAGGTCCGATACTTTCGAGACGATCGCCGGCACGGTGATCGTCGGTTGTTCACCCAGGAAACGCATATTCATCGTCAGGCTCCGGAAAACGGGGAAAGGCGGTCGACGCGCCAACGCGGCCGCGCGCCATCGAGGGTCATCACAAGCTTCGGGGGCAACGGCAATTCATGGAACGGCGACTCGTTCGAATCCATCTGGTAGCCGGCCGTGTTCGGATACAGCAGCAGGTCGCCGGGCTCGGGGCGTTGCGCGAACGCGACCTTGCGCCAGGTGATCATGTCCGAGTCGAGGCAGCTCGCGCCGCCGACGCACGCGCGGTACGGCCTCGCCGTGCGCGGTGGCTGCCCGGGCTCGCGTGCGGCCGTCAGCAACTCGGGATCGGGCAGGAATTCGCTGGCGAACCATTGTTCGGAGACGCTGAAGCTCGTGCCGTTCACGGTCGCGATGCCGTAGTCGCGGCGATCTTTCACGCCCTGCACGGTGAACACGGTGAATCCGGCCTGATCGAGCAGCGCACGCCCCGGTTCCAGCATCAGTTGTAGGCCGTGCTCGCGCAACAGGTCGGCCAGCGGTTTCGACTCGCCTTCCGGAATGCCCGTCACGATGGCGTCGAGCATCTGCGCGCCGCTGCACGCCGAGTGATACGGATAGAAACCGTCAAACACCTTATTCGCGTGGTAATCGTCCGGACCGTGGGCCGCCTGGAATGCACGCCAGTCGTCCGACGTTGCGTACGACATCGCGAAGCCGCCGCCGATGTTGATCGTGTGAGGCGAGAGATCGAGCGCACGCGCAGCCACGCATGCGCGCACCGCGATCCCTGCCTGGTTGCAGCGCGCCGCGGCACTGTATCCGGACAAATGGAACGAAAAACCCTCCAGCACCACGGACGATCGATCCGATGCACAGATTGAAAGCGCCGAGTCGATCGCCGCGGCACTCAAACCAAACCGGCTTCCGGCCTGTTGATCTGGCTCGATACGCAGCAGAATGCGCGCGATGCATTCACATTGCTGCGCAATCACGACGAGACGGCCGAGTTCGTCCAGACCATCGACGGCGATCAGTGCACCATGAACTACGGCGAGCCGAAGCAGCTCGTCCGACTTCGCCGGGCCGGAAACGCCGACGTCGTCGCCGCACACGCCTGCAGCCAACGCGTCGGTGAATTCGCCCACGCTTGCGACATCGATGCCAATCTCGCAGTCGGCAGCGGCACGCACGAAGCAACGCGCCTTGTTCGCCTTCTTTGCGTAGTAAACCCGGCCTGCAACCTGACGCTCGGCGAGCACGCGCTGAAACGCTTCGACATTACGTGTGAATCGCTCTGGAAACAGCAGATGAATGGGCGCGTCGAAGCCGGCCGCAAGTTCGTGGATCATCGCTTCATGTTCGTCCACGAAATCACGCAGCGCGGGATCCCACAGCGCCGGCAGGCGCGGAACGTCGTTCACCATAGCTCGACCTCCGTGCCCAGCCCCTTCGCGCGCGCGGCATCGGCCAGGACACGCCCGAGCGCGATGTCGGTCACGATCATCCCGCTGTTGAACGCGTACACGATCTCGTCGGCGTGACGGCGCGCCGGCTTGCGGCCCAGCAGGATGTCAGGCAACTCCGCATCGACCGGGGGAAGCTTGCCCGCCTCGTCGACCAGATCGACGCCGGTCACCTGCATCTGCGCTTCGCTCGTCGCGATCCGGTAGTCGGCTCGATGGAGTGCGTCGGCATGAATGCCATAGCCGACCAGCAACGCCAGCGCGCCGGGTTTCAACGCCGCGTGACGCACGACCTCCGGCGCGCCGGCGCCTGCCACGCCGAGCACGATGTCCGCCTGCCGCGCAGATGCCTCGAGGTTCGTCGACACATCGATCTCGCGATCCGGATGAAAGCGCTTCAGCGTTTTGCGCACCGCATCGATGCCTTCGTCGTAGTGGCCGTGCACGATTACGCGTTCGATATTCGGCAGCGCGGTCAACAGGAATGGCGCAGCCATCCGGCCCTGCGTGCCGGTTCCGACCACCAGTGCCGTGCGAGCTTGCGGCGCGGCAGCCCGCGCGATCAGCGCCGAGACGGCCGGCGTACGCAGCGAACCGACGAGGCTGCCATCCATCATGGCGACCGGCATGCCCGTCTCGTCGTCGAACAGCAGCAGCGTCGTGTAGTACTTCTGCAGCTCGCGGCTATGTTCAGGGTCGTGCTTGTACGAGGTCTTGAAGCCGACCGTCCTGCGTCCGCCGTCGCGGCCAAGCATCGAGTAGGCGACCGAATGCTGGTCCGCAGGCTGGCTCATCAGCTTGCGCGGATTGTCGGATTCGCCGGTGCCCAGACCGAAATATGCGCGCTCGACCGCGTCGAGCACCATCGCCGGCGCGTAATCGAGTTCGTCGATCACCCGCTTGCCGAGCACAAGCAGCCGAGACGGTTGCGTCGCGAGCCGCGGACGCACGTCGATACTGGTTTCGGCCGTCGCGGCCGCATCGATTGTCGTCGTATTCATCTGCGCCTCACAGGATTTCTCGCGTCGCCGGCGCTTGCCGGAACGGCAGCGTCTCGCGAAGGTTGACGTGAACGTTGACCCGCCGCAGCCAGCGCTGACGTGGCCCATAGTTCGGCTGATAGACAGTGCGCCCATGCACCGCCCGCTTGTTGTCGACCCAGACCATGTCGCCCGGTTGCATCACGATGCTGGTCTGGTGCGCATAGCACGCGTCGATCAACCAGCGCAGCGCGCCCTCCGCCTCGTCATCGCCCGGCAACGCCGCCATGAACGCCTCGTCCACGCGCACCCACGGCTTCGCGCGCAGCCCGGAAAGCGCGGGCGCAGGCTCCGGGCATTCATGCATGCGGCGAATCCGCTCGAATACATGGTCGTCGAGCCGCCACTGGTCGCTGACGTTCTGTTCGGGCAGGTGCGACTTGTCGGGCCGAATCGTGAAGCGCGGCGCGCTCAGTACGCGCCACATGTCGTCCGGGATCTCGATCTCGTCGATCCCGCAGAAGATCGTTTCCGCACACTCGTCGTTGCGGTAACAGAGAATCGACAGGAAGTCGGCGCGATGCTCGTGAAACGCCTCCTCGTTATGCCAGACGAGCGTCACGCTGCTGCCGCCGCCAAGCTGCTCCGCGTGATCCTTTCTGATCGGCACGATGTGACGCAGGAAGCGGCCGTTCTCCTGCGTGCGCCAACCGAACATGTCCCCGAGCAGTGACGTCATCAGGCATTGCATGGCCTCTTCGAGCAACGACGGTGGATTCTGCCAAGCGGCATCCCAGTGCGATGGCGATGCGCCGATACGCGTGTCGTCGACCGGCATGCCGCGCAGCAACAGCACGCTGCATGGCAGTTCGAGGTGCCGGTAGCGGTGCGCGAGCGCACGCAGCGAGCGAGGCAGCTCCTGGGCGGCAAGCATGCAGTCATGTGCGAACGGCGCGCTTTCGACACTTTCGTGACAGGCAATCAGTTCACGTGCGACGTCGGTGAGGCCGGCGATTTCATCGTCCCGCAATTCGTAGATCGCCAGCGACTTCGAGACCGGCCGCAGGCCAGACGGATCGATACCTTCAACTAGATTCATGCGTTTCCCTCGTGTGAAAACGGGCAGCGCTACGCCGACGGCGTCGCGGATACCCTGTGCGGATACCTGTTTTCGTGGGGAGACGGCTGGCGCGCTCTATGGCGCGTCCTTTGACCGTCGTCTCTCGATTTGCCGATGCGGCGCGTTACATGTCGACCTGCGCGGACAGGAAGAACGTGCGTGGCTGGCCTGGCCACACGGCGCTGTAGTTCGTGGCAGCCCAGTAGCGCTTGTCGGTCAGGTTCTGGACGCCGGCGCGGAAAATCGTCGTGTGTCCCCCAATGTTCATCTGATAGCGCGCGCCCGCATCGAAACGCACGTAACCGGGCAGCGACACGCTGTTCGCCGCATTGAGCGGCCGGCTGCCGACGTAGTAGACGCCCGCGTCGACGTTAAGCCCTCGCACGGCGGCGATCCGATAGTCGAGGAATGCGCTTGCCTGGAATTTGGGCACGTTCGCGGCCCGCTTGCCATTCGTCGCCGGGTCGCCCGTGTCGTCCTGCTCGGTATGCAGGTACGCTGCGCCCGCGACGATCGACAGGTCGCGCGTCAGGCGGCCATTCGCGGTCAGTTCGACGCCGGTATGGCGCTGCTTGCCTGCTTGCACGAAGTAGTTCGCCGCGTTCACGTACTGCAGCGTCTTCTCAATCCGGAATACCGCTGCGTTGACGGTGAGATCGCTGCCGACGTCGGCCTTCACGCCAGCTTCGTATTGCTTGCTCTTCACCGGCGCGAGATTCTGGCCCGCATTGAGCGTGTTGTACGGGGCGACGCCCCCTTGCTCGAAGCCCTCCGAATAGCTGACGTAGGTCGACAGCGACGGCAGCGGCTTGAAGATCAGGCCGGCGGACGGCACGTTCACGCTGGTTTCGTAGTGCGTGTCGGGGCCGGACGGCGTATACGAATCGTCGCGGTAACGCACGTGACGAAGGCCGAGCATGACGCTCCAGTGCGAACCGATATCGATCAGGTCACTGATGAACACGCTCGGCTGGAAGTTCTTCGTGGCTGTCTTGCCGGGGAATGCGGCGGTCTGCGGCGGAGAATAGACGGGATTGAAGATGTTGCCCACGGTGACCGGTATCACGCCGAAGCCACCCTGCTGTGAATCGTAGTTGCGTGTCGAAAAGCCCGTCACGAGTTGATGGGCGAGCGGCCCGGTGTTGAATTTCCCGGATACGAAGGTGTTGGTCGACAGCACGCGGAAACTCTGACCCGGCGACAGGAAGATGTCGCCGCTCAGTATGTTGCCGTTCGCGGCGACCGAGTAGATGTCTGGAAACGCTGCATCGCGGTTGTTGTAGGACTGCGCGACCTGAGTCGTGAAGGTCCAGTTCTCGGTCAGCTTGAAGTCGAACTGGCCGCCGATGTTGAACGTGTTGGTGCGGTATTGCAGCCACGGCTGCCCGAGCAGCGTCCGCGGATCGATCTGCGGCGGCAGCGAGCCGTCCGGCTGCGTGCCGATCACGGGCTGCGATGCCAGCCGCTTGTTCTGGTAGTCGAAGTTCACGCGCAGCAGCGCACGCGGCGAAATCGCCCAATCGAGCGCGCCGCTCACGAACGTGCGACGCAGGTCGCCTGAGTGTCCGAAATTGCCGACCTTCTCGCCGGCCACGTTGAAGCGATAGCCGAACTTTCCGTCGCCGATCGGGCCGCCGGTGTCGACTGCACCGTAGTAGCCGTCGTAGCTGCGCACTTCGCCGGTGACGGTCGTGAAGCGATCGCGAGTCGGGCGCTTGAGCACGTAGTTGACCGTGCCGCCCGGCGAGTTCACGCCGTACAGGAACCCCGACGGCCCCTTCAGCACATCGATGCGCTCGACGTTCTCGAGCGGAAGATCGTAGTAGGGTGCGACGGGCATGCCGTCACGTCGCATCGTATTGGTCCAGTCGACCGGAAAGCCTCGGATGCTGATGTTGTCCATCGCGCCGCCGACCGCGGTGTTCTGCACCGAAGGATCGTTTTTCAGCACGTCCATGAGCGTGCGTGCACGCTGTGCTTCGATCAGCTCGCTCGAGTAGGACGCGACCGACATCGGCAAATCCTTCGGGTTCTTCGCGCCAAGCGCACCGACGTTGACGTCGGGTACCGCATACAGCGACGGGCGGCTACTTTGCACGGAAATCGCATCGAGCGCCACGGCCTCGACGGTTTTCATATCCCGCGGATCGGTACCCGTCGCAGTCTTACTCGCGACTTCCTCCGCGCAGACTTGCCACGATGCGAACGCCAGCGAGCACGCAAGAATCGCGCCCTGCTGACGTCGCGCCGTGACTGTCCGATCGACACGCACACCCTTCCTTGAAACCATCGCATTACTGATCATCTGCATTTTTCTACTTCCGCTTTTCCTTGCTGTGAAATCGGTCATTTCCCGCCAGGAGACGTCGGGTCGATCGAATCCTGCGTATTGCGCATCGGTAGAGTTTAGAGATCGGCCGACATCGACAGCCAGAAAATGAGTGGCATGCCGGATTCGGTTGATCTGCATTCAGTGCCGATCGATCTCCGAATGGTCCTCTTTCATCTGTTAACCGGATGAGGAACGGAAATGCGAACCAGAATCGGAATATTTTTTCAGCTGACTCGGTGGCGTCGCTGGAGACGGGGCGCAAAGCCTGGCTTCGATCGTGATCCACCACGGCAGCGTATGCCGCACCGGGATCGGCAGATCGGGTTCGAGCATCGCGAATGTCTGATCGAGATCGTTTTCCGGAAAGCGGCCGAAGACCCGGATTCCAGCAACTTGCGGATCGACGCCGATGTGGCCGTGTTGATAACGGCTCAGCTCCGAGATCAATGCGCCAAGCGTGACGTCTTCGGCCAGAATCGCGCCACGCGACCACGCTTCGCGGGCCGGATCGGCGGGTAACGTGCCGGAAATGGCGCCGGTTGTAAATCGCCGTTGCCGGCCGGCGGCCACCATCTCGGCACGTCCCGAGTGGTTGCGAATCGCGACCTGTCCGTCAAAGACGGACAACAAAGTGGATCGATCGGTCTGTCGCACCGTGAATCGAGTACCGAGCGCCTGCATCCGGCCGTTTGGGGTGCCGACGAGGAACGGCCGTCCCAGGCGGTCCTTGCCGGTATCGATGAGGATTTCGCCGGTCGTCAGCGTCAGACGCCGATGTACGCCGTCGAAGTCGACGTCGAACGCACTGTTCGTGTTCAGCCAGACGCGCGTGCCGTCGGCCAACAAAATGTCGCGCCGTTCGCCGATACCCGTGCGGTAATCCGATCGCCAGGCAGTCAGCGGATCCGGCAGCATCGTGAAGTGCCATGCCCACCATCCGGCGGCGCCAGTTCCGCCGATTGCCGCCAGACAACCAAGCACCCGACGGCGGCCGACGATGCGTCCGGCAGAAACCTGAACGGCGGTAGCCGCCGCCTCGCGTTCGCAATCGCTTGCGACCCGCAACGGCTCGAATCGGAGGCTGATCGCTTCAATGTGAGCCCACGCACGACGATGCTCCGGACGCTCGGCCAGCCATCGCGCCCACGCTTCGCGGCGTTCGTCGGTCATCCTGTCGGCATAAAGCGCTGCATACCAGTGAGCAGCCTCGTCGAGACTCTTTAAGTCCGCCTGAATTTCGTCCGCCGCCGCAGGCAAGTGAGGTGTTGCCGACATGTGTCAGCGCGTCAATCCGGCGTCGAGCAGCGCCAGATGCAGCATGGCCTGAGCAAGGTACTTTTGCACCATGCGCTCGGAGACTGCCAACTCGCCGGCAATGTCGCGCGTCGGCATTTCATGGATCTGCGCCATGATGAACGCCCTCCTCACTTTGTTTGGCAGTAGACTGATAAGCACGCCAATTTCCATCAGTGTTTCGATGACGATCGCGCGATGCTCCGGCGATGGCTCGTAAGGCTCGGGTTGAGCAGTCAATGAATCCAGCCACGCCTGCTCGACCTGACGACGGCGCCAGAGGTCGATGCACATCCCCTGCGCCATCGTGCGCAGATAGGCGCGCGCTTCGACATCGCTGCCAAAGCCCTTGGGTGCGGGCTTGAGAATCAGGTGGAGGTACGTGTCATGGGCCAGATCAGCGGCATCGACGGCATTACCCAACCGTCTGCGCAGCCAACCCTGCAACCAGCCATGGTGATCACGGTAAAGGGCGTGTACGTCCTGATGCACGGCGAACTGGGCGACAGTCATGTAACAACCCCTTCCACATCAATGGCGGTAGACAAGAACGACAATGCGAATCATTCCCGTTTATAAACCGGTTCCCGCAGTTTATGCAACACATTAAGTGAATGGAGAAACCACGCCAGCCCGCTTTCGCTCATGATCGATCACGCTTAGCATGGTTGAAGAGCCGTGCGCCATCACGGCTGGACCGAAGGCGGAACGACATGCGGCAGGTCGCCGAGCGGGCAGTCGATACGGACGTTTCGTACACGTTCCGCAAGCGGCTTGACCTGGCATGCGTTCGATCAGCGCCATCCCGCGGGCGAGCAACGCGAAGCCATGCACAATGCATCCTCGCGGCGTCGCCATCCACGTCGCACGAAACGCGATTTTCGCGCTCGACTCGCGTCTTTCACCAGCCGCGCAGCTTGAGATCAGAGGGCATCTGATTTTCGAATACCTGAGTTTTCTATTCGTGATTTTACGATCGCAAATCGGCTTCCTATACTCGGCGGGAGAAATACGATGATCGGAGACAGGCTGCCATGAACGCCCCGCCCCGTACCAACACCATGTTCCAGACATGGCGTCTCATCGCAACAGGAATGGTTCACTATGTCGACGATACATATCGACCGGATACGATCGGAAGCGGCGAAAATCGCAAACGAAGAGGATGCCGAGCTCTGGCGGTGGTTCTGCGGCCTGTACGAAGACAGACGTATCAGATGGTGTCATTCCGGCCGTGGCTGGCTGGTCACCGTCGATCATCGACACGTCGCGACCGAGTTTGATTTCGACGCCGCCATGCGATCGGCGCATCGGCGCCACGCCTCCCTTGACACAAGACGCAATGCCTGACTTCCGTACGCTCGCCGCGATCGGGGTCGCGTGCGCCGTGCGACCCGACTGTCAATGGCCGGCGCTGACCATCACCTTGCGGCTGCTTATCCAGTCCATGAAGCCGGCGATAGCCGGCTCGCTCGCACGTGTTTCAAGGCACAGGCAGTAGTAGCTTTTCGATGCTTCGATCGTGACGTCGAACGGAAACACCAATCGTCCGTCGCGCAGATAATCACGCACCAACCAGCGGCTCGCGAGCGCCACGCCCTTGCCTTCGAGCGCTGCGGAAAGTGCCAGTGCAATCGATCCGAATCGGGCATTCCTCATCGGCAGCTTGGCGACCTTTGACTTCCCCAACCACCGGCGCCATTCGGTTCCATCGTCCTCGTGAAGCAGCCAGCAATCGGCAAGCTCCTCCACGCTGCGCAATGCGGTTGCTTCGTTGAGCAAGCGCGGGCTGCAAACCGGTGCGATATCGACGCCTGCGAGCAAATGCCAGGCCAGACCAGGCCATGGTGCGTTGCCATAGATGATCGCCACGTCAGTGGTGCGCCAGTCTATCTGGGCCGGGTCGTTGCAGGACTGAATGTTCATCGACGAGAGCCCTGTCCCGTCTGCAAACTCGAACAGATTCGGAGCCAGCCAGGAGACGCCCAATGCCAGCGGCAACGAGATGTTCAGAACCGGTATCGGTGCGGAATCGGCACCACCGGAAAGCTGCTCGAGGCAATCCTCGATCTCGAAGAGCGCGACCGCCACCGATCGCTGCAGGCGCTTTCCCGCCTCCGTCAACCGCAACTGCCGGCCGTCTTTCACCAGCAACTCGACGCCCAGCGAGTCCTGAAGGCTACGCAACTGCTGACTCACTGCGCCAGGCGTGATGCATAGTTCCGACGCGGCCGCACGAACCAGGCCGAGTCTGGCGACGGCTTCGAACGCCCTGAAATATGCGAGACCGGGATGCTGAGCCATACCAATCGTTAAGAATAACTAAACGGACAGAGGTTAATAATTATCGCTAGTCGTGTCAACGCAAACCCAACACACTCATTCGAACCATTCCACGGGCATCCGACATGTCGATCATTGCACGGCCTTTCAACTATCCATACGACGGAAAATTCGACCCTGCGCGAACGGCACTTCTCATCATCGACCTGCAAATCGACTTCATTTCCCATCAGGGGTATTTCGCACGGATGGGCTATGACCCGAGCCGGGTTCGAAAGATCGTGCCAATCGTCAACCAGGTGATCGAAGCCGCGCGCGCGGCCGGGTGCCTGATCGTTCACACCCGCCAAGGCTATCGCGCGGACTTGGCCGACATGACCGACTACGAGAAATGGCGCCGCCGGCAGGCGGGTCTGGACGGCACCGATGTGCTGCTGCGCGGCTCTCCCGGCTTCGAGATCGACCCCGAAGTCGACGTCAGCAAAACCGACATCATCGTCGATAAAACCGCGAATGGCGCATTCACCTATACGGAACTGGACCACATCCTGCGCGCCAGAGGCATCACGCACCTGCTTTTCAGCGGCTGCACGACCGACGTATGCGTGAGCACGACGATGCGCGAGGCACAGGATCGCAATTACCAGAACCTGATGATCGAAGATGCTTGCGCCAGCGGCGATCAGTATGCGCACGATGCAGCGATCCACATGGTAACGGTCGAAAACGGCATCTTCGGAACCGTCGCAAGAAGCCGGCAGGTACTCGATGCGCTTGATCGCTTCCGCCAGCTTTGATCACCCGACGTCAGGAGCGCTACCGTGCCGTATTTCATTTCTCTCATGCGCATGACCCCAAAGGGCCTGCTCGAGCTCGAGAACTCACCGGATCGCAGCCGAATCAGCGAGGAAAGAGTCGAGCGCCTTGGCGGCAGAAGCCTCGCGCTGTTCGCAACGCTCGGCGGCTACGACTTCGTCCAGATTTTCGAAATGCCCGACAACGCGGCCATGATGGAATACGTGTTGGCTGCGCGCCGGGACGGGTACGTCGATCCGCTGATTTTGAGCGCGTTCGACAGTGCGCAGTGGGCGTCAATCGTACACAAAGTCACTCAATAACAGAACGCTACCAGGAGACAATCGATGACTGCGCGGATAACAGGAAGAATCGCCTTTTGGATCGCACTGGCATGGTCGGCGCCGGCCCTCGCTGCGTCCGATAAACCGTCGTTCGTACATGACGGCCGTATCGACGTGTGTACGAGCGGTAACTTCCCTCCCCTCACCTATGTAGCCAATGCGACAGACTCCCAGCCGCAAGGCATCGATATCGACATCGCCGACGCACTCGCCGCGCGCTGGGGAGCAACGGTTCGTTTCCTGACCAGCAATTTCGACGGAATCCTTCCGTCGTTGCAGTCGGGGCGCTGCGCGCTCGCCATAAGCGGCATGTATGTCAACGAGGAGCGTCTGCGTACTTATGCCGCAGTTCCGTACCTGTTGTCCGCTCCGGCAATCGTAACAGACAGCGGCGAGAAGGCGATTCATGGGCCGGCCGACCTCAGCGGACAATCCGTCGCGATGGAAGCCGGCTCCTCCAGTTTGCTTATCCTCCAGAAGCTCAACGCTCAATTCAGCGTCACTGGGCGGCCTCCGATCAGGATCAGCACGTATCCGACGCAAGTCGACGCCACGCAACAGGTATTGGGTGGGCGCGTCAACGCAACCATCACGGAAACGGCCGAAGCAGGCGTGCGCGTCAAGCAATCCGCCGGCAGACTCAAGCTTGCCTATACGTTCCCTGCGCAGGAGCACTACGGGATCTATCTGCGCAAGAATCACGACGATCAGGTTGCCATACGGAACGGGCTGCGCGATCTCAAGGAAAACGGCGTACTGAAAAGGATCGCGCTCAAATACAACCTGCCGGAATCCAGTTTCGACATCTCACGCTGAGCCAGGGGCCGATCGTCTCCCGTTGTACTTGTCCGCCTTCGTGTCCGACGGGCGAAAACGGTGTGATGTCCTTCGTGAGCTTCGTCCGCTTGCGCCCGCTTCGGTCCCTTGCCCGAGAGTGAAGAGGCTGCCAATGATCTTTGACGTAGAATATTTTCTCGAGGCGCTGTCGAGCAGAGCGTTGCTGACAGGCGCGCTCGTCACGATCGCGCTGTCTGCTGTCGTACAAGTCACGGCGTTGCTCCT
Source organism: Burkholderia sp. SRS-46 (assembly GCF_004343775.1). Classification (GTDB taxonomy): domain Bacteria; phylum Pseudomonadota; class Gammaproteobacteria; order Burkholderiales; family Burkholderiaceae; genus Burkholderia. Next base: position 183,987 of record NZ_PTXL01000010.1, read on the forward strand.
TTCGCTCCCTTTCGCCGCGGGGCTGACATCGCCTCGGCGCTGGCTGCGCACGTGCCTGAAGGCGTATGTTTGGTTGTTCAGGGGCGCGCCGACGTTGCTGATCCTGCTCTTCTGCTGGAATGGGCTGCCACAGCTATTCCCGTCTCTGAGATCGGACTGGTTCAGCCCGTTTCTGGCCGCGTTCCTGGCAATGTCGCTGGTCGGCATCGCATATAACGGCGAAATTGTCCGAGCGGGTCTTTTGTCGGTCAACAAGGGGCAGCACGAAGCCATCGCGGCGCTCGGCATCAGCAAGCTGAATGGTTTCCTTTATGTCATCCTGCCGCAGGCAATGCGAGTATCCGTTCCGTCGCTGATGAACGAGTTCATCAGCCTGCTCAAATCGACGTCGTTGGCCTACACGATTTCGCTGAAAGAGCTGATGACCACGACGACCTTGTCGATCACGGCAAGCTTCAAATTCACGGAATGGTATGTCGCCGCGCTGGTGTACTACCTTGTGATGGTCACGATCCTGACGGTGCTGCAATCCGCCGTCGAGAAGCGCATGTCGCGCGCGCTCCATCCGAGTACGACGAATGACGAGCGCAATAAGCAAGGCACCATTCCGTTTCTCGAGAAAACCCAATCGTGAACGATACCGGACCGAGGCATGCCGTGATCTCGAAAACAACTGTCAAGCCACATGAGGATGCTGCGTTCATTCCAGCTGCCATCGAGATGCGCGACGTCAGCAAATGGTATGGCAGCCATCTCGTCTTGAACAAGATCAATCTCCGCGTCGCGAAGGGCGAGCGCATCGTGATCTGCGGCCCGTCCGGCTCCGGAAAATCGACGCTGATCAGGTGCATGAATCATCTCGAGAATATTCAGGATGGGACGGTATACATCGACGGCGTGGATTCAGGTCGGCAGGCCCGACGGTTCCGCGACATTGGAATGGTGTTTCAGCACTTCAATCTCTTTCCGCATCTGACCGTCCTCGAAAACTGCACGCTTGCTCCGACCACGACAGGCCGCTGCTCCAGGAGCGAAGCCAGGGAACGGGCCATGCACTACCTATCGCGTGTCAAACTGCAGGGCCACGCGCTGAAGTACCCTGCGCAGCTCTCGGGCGGCCAACAACAACGCGTGGCAATTGCACGCGCCCTGTGCATGAAGCCCGGAATCATGCTGTTCGACGAGCCGACATCGGCACTGGATCCGGAAATGGTCAACGAAGTTCTCGAGACGATGACGTCACTCGCGGCCGACGGAATGACCATGATCTGCGTCACGCACGAAATGGGCTTCGCCCGCAAGGTGGCGGATCGCATCGTTTTCGTGGACGCGGGCGAAATCATCGAACAGAGTGACCCGCAGACCTTCTTTACGGCCCCGAGAGAACATCGCACCCGGGCTTTCCTGAGTCAGATCATTCACTGATATTGCCTCGAGGAGACCGTGCGACTTGAAGTGTTCGTCCGGTCACGCCATTCCCCGATTCTCGAGAACCGCCTTCGGTTAGACGAGGCCTCCCCCGCTGACAAAGGCATCGCTGAAGAAGCTTGTCGCCGGCAGCCCGTTCTCGCTGACAAACGTCCGCCTGGCCGCATCGACCATCAGAGGATTGCCGCATGCATAGACTTCGTGACACGACAGGTCTGGAAGGTCCGCCGCCACGGCTTCGTGAACAAGCCCTTTCCGTCCTGTCCATTCCGGCTCGTTACCCGAGAGGACTGGGGTGAAGCGACATCCCGGCGCCGATTGCGCCCACTCGCGCGCCTGATCATGCGCATACAGATCCGATAGGCGGGCGCCACCCCAGTAAAGCAACGCACCGCGCTGTCGAATCTCGGCGTCATGCGCATCGAGCATCGCGGCGATCGGGGCATACCCCGTGCCCGACGCCAACAGCACGATGGGAGCGGATGATTGGCTCAACATGAAGCTGCCGAAGGGCCCTTCTATTTTCAGCATGTCGCGCGGTTTCAGTGTCCGATATGCATGATTGGAGAATCTGCCGTTCGGCACCACCCGGATATGCCACTCGATGATCCCGTCGGGATCCGGGGCGTTCGCCATCGAGTAGCTTCGTCGCGCGCCGTCGCGCAAGATCACTTCAGCGTATTGCCCCGGCCGGAACGAGAATCCGGAGCCGGGCGGCACCTTGAGCCGCACACGCACGACATCGGCGCTGACATGTGCCACTTCCAGTACCCGCGCCGCAGCTTGTACGACACGTCGCCCCGGCGTCGACATCACTTCCGGCGCCTCGATCACAATATCCGTCAGCGCGCGCGCCTGACAGGTCAGGATGTATCCGTCACGCACACCAACCGGCGCGAAGTCGCCTGGGTAGCAAACATCTCCCGAGAGAATTCGTGTCTCACAGGCATTGCACTGGCCGCGGCGACAGCCATGACGCGGAAAGAAGCCCGCCGCCAATGCGGCGTCGAGCAGGTTGCCGCCACCGTCGCAGGGCATCGCTACGCCGGCCGGTTCGATCTTCAGCTTGAACGGAGCCATGCGATCACCCGATCGAACGGGCATCGTCTTGCGTCGCCAACAAGTCGAGCGCGACATCGACGATCATGTCCTCCTGCCCGCCGACCATGCGGCGGCGCCCCAATTCGACCAGGATGTCGACCGTCTTCAGACCATACTTTTTCGCGGCCACCTCCGAATGGCGCAAGAAGCTCGAATACACGCCGGCGTAGCCCAGCGCGAGCGTCTCGCGATCGACGCGTACCGGCCGATCCTGCAGCGGGCGTACGAGATCATCGGCCGCGTCCATCAGCCCGTACAAATCGCATCCATGATTCCAGCCGAGCCTGTCGGCAGCAGCGATGAAGACTTCGAGCGGAGCATTGCCCGCTCCTGCGCCCATTCCGGACAGACTTGCATCGACCCGGTCGCATCCTTCCTCGACGGCAACGATGCTGTTTGCCACACCCAGGCTCAGATTGTGATGCGCGTGCATGCCCGTTTGCGTCTCCGGCTTCAGCACGTCCTTGAACGCACGGAAACGCTCGCGGACGTCATGCATGCCGAGTGCTCCCCCGGAGTCGACGACGTAACAGCACGTCGCTCCGTAGCTCTCCATCAGCTTCGCCTGCTGGGCAAGATGCTGCGGCGTGGTCATATGGCTCATCATCAGGAAACCCACTGCTTCCATGCCGAGATTTCGCGCGTATTCGATGTGCTGCTTCGAAATATCCGCTTCCGTGCAATGCGTCGCGACGCGCACGATCTGCGCGCCGGCGTCGTAGGCATTGCGCAGATCATGGATCGTACCGATGCCAGGCAACAGCAGTGTCGCAACCTTCGCGTGTTTGACGGTGTCCGCTACGGCGGCGATCCACTCCACATCCGCGTGCGCGCCGAAGCCGTAGTTGAAGCTCGATCCTTGCAAACCGTCGCCGTGAGCCACCTCGATCGAGTCGACCTTTGCCTCGTCGAGCGCCCTTGCAATATTGACTGCCTGTTCGATACTGTATTGATGGCGGATCGCATGCGATCCGTCCCGCAGCGTCACGTCCGAGATATAGAGTTTCTTGTAGGGTTTCATCACCTTTCTCCTGTCATACGGTAGCATCGGCGATCATTCTGGCCGCCATGCGCTCGGCACATGACTTTGCTGCCGATGTCATGATGTCAAGATTGCCGGCGTATGCCGGCAGATAATGTGCGGCGCCTTCCACCTCGAGAAACACGGATGTTTTCAGGCCATGCATGCGTGCCCCCACACCCGGGACGCTCAGCGGCGCAGCAGCGTCAATCCGATCGAACTGGATGTTCTGCTTGAGGCGGTAACCGGGCACATAGTGATTCACGGCCGCAACCATCTCCTCGATCGAACTGGCGATCGCCCTTTCGTCCGCAGGTCCCGACAGGCAATAGACCGTGTCGCGCATAATCAGCGGCGGCTCCGCCGGATTGAGCACGATAATCGCCTTGCCTTTCGACGCGCCGCCGACCTGCTCGATCGCCTTCGACGTCGTCTCCGTGAACTCGTCGATGTTGGCCCGCGTGCCGGGGCCCGCGGACCGGCTCGATATCGATGCAACGATCTCGGCGTAATGCACTTTCGCTACGCGCGAAACCGCGGCGACGATCGGGATCGTCGCCTGACCGCCGCAGGTCACCATGTTCACGTTGCGCGCATCAAAGTGTTCATCGAGATTCACCACCGGCACGCAATACGGGCCAATCGCGGCCGGCGTCAGATCGATCATCCGGATGTCCGGCTTGAACAAGCGCAGCAATGCGTCGTTTCGGACGTGCGCACCGGCACTCGTCGCATCGAATACGATGTCGATCTGATCGAAGATCGGCAAGAGCACGAGCCCATCGACGCCTTCATGCGTGGTTGCCACGCCCATGCTCGCGGCGCGCGCAAGGCCATCGGACGCTGGATCGATTCCGGCCATGGCGGCCATCTCGAGACGGCCGCCATGTCGCAGGATCTTGATCATCAGATCCGTTCCGATATTGCCAGACCCGATGATCGCAACTTTGAGTTTTCTAGTCATTGCTGAAATCCTTCGCTTGTACATTGCCTGTCGGCGGGAACGATGACGGTCGCCCCGTTGCCAAAAAGCCGTTCGATTTCAATTGCCCGTGACGCCAGTACTTGCCGCTGGTTCACATAGCCCTTGTCCGTTATTTCTCCGGTATCGGGATCAGGCGCGGAACCCAAGATCACCGCCCGCGCCACCCGGGCTGCCGTCCCGTGTCCGACATTGAGCGTAGCCAGCGCCGAAGAAATCGCGCGCCGGATTTCGTGGTGAGCGGACAGCGTCTCGCCAGTCATGGTCCCTGAGCCATCGCCCGCGAGCGCGCGCAGCGCATCCGACGGAAAAATCATCAGGCCGACCTCGTCGCGATCATGGCCGGCGACGACGACGTCCTGCGCATACGGCATCAAAGCCCCCATTGACCGTATGCGCAGCGTTCCAACCGATACCCAGGTGCCGCTCGACAACTTGAAGTTTTCCGACACTCGTCCGTCAAAAAGAATGCCGGCGTTCGGGTCGGCGGGATCGGCAAGCCGCCCGGCGTCTCCCGTCATGTAAAATCCGGCCGCATCGAACGCCCCCTGCGTGAGTGCCGCCGAGTTGCGGTACCCCGGAAACACCTGATCACCACGCACGCGCATTTCGAGTTTGTCGCCGTTCGGCACGAACTTGATCTCCGTCCCCGGAACCGGCACACCCAGGTTGCCTGGCTCCGGGTAGTGATAGTGCAGACTGGTGAGAAGCGGCGCAGTCTCGGTTGTGCCCCACGCCGAACCAAACAGCACCGGCGTTTCCCGATAACGATTCGCCAATACTTTGAAGCGATCCCACAGCGGCTTGTGCAATGCGGCGCCCGCGAAGAACAACACCTGCAAGTCCTCGAAGAAATGCCGGGCAAAAGACGCGCTTTCTTCCAGATACGGGAGCAGTGCATCGAAACCGCGCGGCACATTGAAATAGATTGTTGGCCAAAGCTCCGCCAGATTGCGAACCGATTTCTCCATCAATCCCGCCACGGGGCGCCCGTCATCGATATAGAGCGAACCGCCATTGCGCAGAACCAGGTTGAAATTGTGATTGGCGCCGAACGTATGACTCCACGGCAGCCAGTCGAGCACGAGCGGAGCGGCGTGATCGACGAATGGCCAGACTTGTGCGATCGCCTCCTGGTTCGTGCACAGCATCCGATGCGTATTGATGACGACCTTCGGCGCCCCGGTCGATCCAGACGTCATCAGGTACTTCGCATGCGAATCCGGCGTGATGCGCGCGAAGGCCTCCATCACCGCCTCCGTTTCGCGTGTCCCGCGTAGCGCGTCCAGCTCGATTGCCCCTCGCGGCACGTTGCGCGAAAACACCAGCGGGCACTGTGCCTCGCACGCCAGCAAGGCAGATGCACAGGTCGCGCCATCGTCGGCATACATTAGTCCGGGCGTAAGTGCGCGGATCAATGCATTCAGGTTCGCGTGATCGCGCGTGGCAAGCAGGTAGGCCGGCGATATGAACGATACAGGAAGACCGACGTGCATCGCAGCCAGCGTCAGGAGCGCACCGTCGATACTGTTTTCCGAAAGAACGACGATCGGCCGGGCAGGCGTCATCCCGATGTCGAGCAGCCCCTGGGCCAATGCGCCGACCTCGGCTCGCGCATCCGCATAGGTGACACGCTGCCAACCCGCACCATCCGCCGCACGTTCCGCGATGAAGATGCGCTGGGGCGTATGACGGCTCCAGTATTCGAGCCATTCGCCAACACAACGGGCCGACGATCTGGGCGGTACGCGGGAACGCAGGATGAAGCTACCGTCCGGCGCGTCGATTCGCTCGATATCCGGACGCGCGAGCCGGGCGCGCGCGGAACCGGTGCTGCGGTCAGAAGGGCCATGCATCGCATTCCCCCTCACTCCAGCGAGCTGCTGACACGGCCGAGGCCGCTGATATCGACCTCGATGCTGTCGCCGCGCGTCACCGGCACCATCGGCCCCAGCGCACCGGACATCACGACATCTCCGGCGCGCAGCGGCTCGCCGACGTCGGCCATCTTTCTGGCCAGCCAGTAAGCCGCTCTCAGCGGATGGCCCAGGCAGGCTACACCCGCGCCGATCGCGGCCGTCTCGCCATTCTTGCGAAAATCCATTCCGCATCCCGCGAGCGGCAGGTCGCCGATGCGGCGCGGCTCGAGACCGAGGACATAAACACCGCACGAGGCGTTGTCCGCGATCGTATCGACGAGCGTGATTTTCCAGTTGTCGATAACACTGTCGACGATCTCGATCGCGGGAAGCGCATAGTCGAGACCGATCAGGAAGCGCCCCCAGCTCAGTTTGGGTTCGTCGAGATCGCGGCCGACGACGAATGCAATTTCCCCCTCGGCCTTCGGTTGTACCAGCCGGTCGAACGGTATCGTCGCGCCGCTCAAGAACTCCATATCCGCGAACAGCACGCCGTAGTCGGGTTGATCGACGCCGAGCTGCTGCTGCACCGCCTTCGAGGTCAGGCCGATCTTCTTGCCGCAAATCGTTGCGCCGTTGGCCACGGCACGCGCGACGTTCGCTTCTGCGACAGCGTAAGCCTGCCCGGTGGTCCGAATGTCGAACGTCTCGGAGATGCGCGCGACGGGTTGCCTCGTCGTCCGTGCTTGCCATAGCGCGTCCGCAGCCGCTTGAATGTTTCGCTCCATCAATGTGTCTCCCAAGTTCTCCGTGCTCGGCCTTACGCCGACGAAACGCGCCACGCGCCGAGCAGCGCGTCGACCTGCCCCTGTTCGCCGCGCAAGGTAGCGACGTATTCGCGTTCGAGCTGCGCCACCATGGCGGCGGCCGTATCCACGCGATCGATCGCGCCAAGCCCCTGGCCAGCCGACCACACGTCCTTCCAGGCCTTCTTGCCGGCGCTGATGTCACCGGAAAAATCAATTCCCCGATCGGTGCCGGCGCTGACTGTCTCGATCCGTGCCGCGTCGAGCGTCGGCTTGAGCCAGTTCGCCAACACGCCCGATACGGCCTTCGATTCGACGAGATCTTCGATGCGGCTTCCCACGACGAGATCGCGATACTCGCGTGACGCCATGCTTTCCCGCGCGGCAATGAATCGAGTGCCGGCCACGACAAAATCGGCACCCATCAGCTGGGCGGCGCGAACGTCGCGGCCATGCGTGATGCAACCGGCGAGACCGAGCGGCCCGTGCCAGAAGCGTCGTACCTCGGCAATAAATGCAAACGGGTTGTAGCAGCCCGTGTGTCCGCCGGCGCCGTGGGTGACGAGGATCAACGCGTCGACGCCGGCATCGATGGCCTTGCGTGCAAGAGTCGGCGTGACGACATCGGCCATCACGATCCCGCCGTAGCCGTGCACGTGGTCCAGCACCCGAGCCGGGCTACCGAGCGCGGTCGATACGATCCGCGGGCGATACTTCAGGACCAGGTCGAGCTCGCTGTCGAAACGGTCGTACGTGCTGTGCACGATCATGTTCAGCGCCCAAGGCGCCACGCCGGGTGTTTCGCTCAGCGTGGTGGCCACCTGTTCCAGCCATTTGTCGAGAACCTCCACGCTGCGCGCGTTTGGTGCGGGAAAACTGCCGACTATGCCCGCCTTCGTGCACGCGATCGCCAGCTCGGGACCCGACACCAGAAACATGGGCGCAGCGATCAGCGGCAAGCGGCCAGGCGGAAATACCTCGTCGAGAAAATCGCGGTTGACCGGGCCTTTCATATCGTCCTGACGCTCCATCGGGTCATGTGTTTCTGCGCGGACGTCCGCGCACTTCCCAGCCGCCATCGCTCTGCAGGATCGCAGCAGTCGTCGCGCGCGAATTCGCACGCGACGCGAGCAGCACATAGTGGCCGGTGTGATCTTCGGGCTGGGCGATGAATCCGAGCGGAACGGCATCCGCGACGGCATCCGCGAATCCGGGCATATCGGAGAGTTTTTCGTCCTGTTTGCCGAGCGATTCAGGCCCCTTGAGTGGCGTGATCGTGCCGCCGGGCGCAACACCATTCACACGGACGTGCGGCGCAAGCTCATACGCGAGCTGACGAATCAGTCCCACGCAGGCATGCTTCGACGCGACATAAGCGGGCCCACCGCCGCCGGCATAAAACGCGGCGTTCGACAGCGTGAAGATCATGCTGCCGCGCGATTCCCGCAGGATCGGCGCCGCCGCGTACGCCGCGAGCAGGTATGCGAGTACGTTGACGTCGAACACCTCGCGGAACGTATCTTCCAGTTGCTGCCCGCTTGCGAACCTGCGCAGCGATGCGAAGTGATCCCAGACGCCCGCATTGCCGACCAGCGTGTCGAGCTTGCCGAACGTCCGGCAGGTCAACGCAACCGCTTCTTCGTTCGCCGCGGACGAGCGTACGTCGCCGACCGTTACCGCGACCCGGTCGCCGAACGTCCTGCGCAACATGTCCGCACCCGAACCGCTGCGCACGAGCGCGCCGACGCCTTTCGCACCTTCCTCGAGGAAACGCCGCAATACCGCGAGGCCAATACCGGAGTTCGCGCCCGTCACGAGCGCGACGTTGTTGTCTAGCCAGCCCATGGTCAAAGGAACGTATTCAGATTTTTGGACATCAGCAGCGATTGCGTGATGACGATCTTGCGACGCGCGATGCGAAAGCCGCCGTCGCTCTCGCGTATCAGATCCTCGCGGCGGCCGAGCAGCAGGTCGTTGTCCATCTCGCCCCGACTGCGATAGTTGACGAATACCGAATGCACGAGATACTCGCTCGGCTGCGTTCCTTGCAGCACCTCGACGTTGCTGATCGAATGCACGTGCCTCGTCGGCGGATCCTCCGCCCATGCAGAAGGTTGCTTGAACCGCGCGACGCGCCGCTCCAGATCATGTCGGTTGTCGTCGAAATACGCCCCTCGACCACCGGCATAGGCCCCGAGCTTGTCTGCGCGTCGCCGGTTCTCGATCGCCGGCATCCAGTAATGAATGTCGTCGGTTATCAGCGCGAGCCAGTCGTCCCAGGCCTCGGCATCCAGCAGCCGCGCCTCGCGGTACAGGAACTGTTCGATATGGTGGACTTTCACCGGCTCGACCGTGCCGGCCTGCTCACCAGAGATTGAGATTGTCGGTACGGCGCTCATGCCCCCTCCGTCTCGTCAGCGTCGTGCGTGAATGCGCTTTCGTCGAGCCTGGCGACGTCACGCTGCGGCACGTCCTCCCAGCTGCGCGCCTGCATCAGATCGAGCCAGCGTTGATAGAACGCCCGGTGATTGGCCTCATTGACCTGGTTCCGGTAGACGTTGCCGGGCAGATCGCTGTCCTCGACCCGAGTGCCGCGCCCGAGACCCATGTAGAGATCCTGCTGACGCGTTACAAAACCTGCATTCGTGCGAGTCGAGAACTCGAAGTTCTCGCCGTCATCCATTTCGAATACACCGGTTGGCGAAAACGTCAGCATGGTTCCCTTGAGCCACTTGTCCTTGATCTCCTGTGGCGCGCTCCTGTTTACGATGGTCCAGGTATGCAGTTCGATCTTGCCCGGGCCGCGGGGATGCCAGACACGGAACGTGTTCTGCCCAGGCAGGAACGAAAGATTCGGAAAGACACCGACCGACGAGATCGAACCGATCATCTTCGAACGGAATTCGCCGAGCCGCTCGGCGACTTTCGGCTGGATGCCGTACAGGTACTTGCGAATCGCCTTGTCGCCAAGAGTGGCGGCGTTGCCGACCACATCGAGATTGAATTCCCAGCCATGACCATTGAAATTCACGTGGTAGGACTCGGGATCCTTGTAGACCTCGGCAACAGGCCCGCCCAGCATTGCGCGCGCAGCGGAGTCATGTGTCCAGAGCGCGTGATAGATGTCGCCAATGAAGTTCTCGACAGGAACTTTCCAGTTACAGTTGATCACCGATTTGACGCATCCGCCGATGAACTCGGTACCCTGTTCATCCATGTCCAGCATCGCGTCGAGGTAGTACCGGAAGTCGCCGAGGTACGTATCGAGCGGGGGGGCTTCGGCATCCATGTTGCCGAACACCAGACCCTTGTAGCAGGCGACCTGCGCGACTGGGTGCAGGCCGTGCTCGGCACGATTCATCCCGCTGCGCTCAAACAGTTCCTGCCCGGCCATGCCGCGCAGCGCACCATCTATCCCGAACGCCCATCCGTGATAGTTGCAGACGAACGTCCGCGCATTGCCGGCGTCCGTGAAGTTCAGCTTGTTGCCACGATGTGGGCAGGTGTTCAGGAAGGCCTTGATGTCGCCATTCTTCTGGCGCACGACGATGACGTTGTCCTCCGCCATGTAGGTCGTCAAATAGTCCCCGGCGTGGGGTATCTGCGATTCGTGCGCAAGGAACAGCCAGCTTCTCGCGAAGATCTTTTCCAGTTCCTGCTCGTAGATGCGCTGGTCCCAGTACACGCGCCTCGACAAGCGCCCAGCGTCGAGGTCGAGAAGATTCGCCAGGTCCGGCAGCGGTGCGCTGACAGGGTCCTTGCGCAACCGTTCGCAATGTCCGTTGCATTCATGTGGCATCTTGCCGCTCCTCAGATCGCCGCCGCGGCGGCTTCCGATTCCTGATCGAGATCGGCGTATACGTCGCCGCCCTCCTCGAAGACCATGTAGGTTCGAAGATCGACCGTGCATGGAAACGCCATGGCCTGGCCGGTAGGAATATGAAATTGTCCATCGTGAAGCGGACACGCGATCATGTCGCCGTTGACGATTTCCCCCTCAGATAACGACGCCGTAGCATGCGTGCAGATATCCGAAGTCGCATAAAACGTTCCACCGATGTTGTAGACGGCCAGTGTGCAGTCTGGCGACTCGACCTTGCATACTCGGCCGGGTTGCAATTGTTCCCGTTTGACGAGAAAGATTTTGTTGCTCATTTCACGTTTCCTTCCCGCCGTCACGGATGCAGTTGCATGAATCCAAGACCCGTCACCCACTCGGGTACGGCCTCGTAAGCCAGCAGTTCTCCGCGCGCGCCATCCAGCGCCCCCATTGCGCACACCCAATTGCGGATCTCCATGGCACCCTCGCCACCGTGTTCCAGGATGTACTCATCGGATAGACCGCACAGAGCCTCGAGATCGCCCGCTTCCGCGTATCGCAGGATCTGACGATCGAAAAGTTCATTGACCTGCCCCATTTGCGCCGAACCAACCCAGTGGCTGATGCCACCGCTTCCGATGACGACGACGCGCTCGTCGGCCGCAAATGCTTCCACCGCTCGCCTGATATTTGCGCCGAGTTCCGCCGCACGTTTCAGCGTGATGTAGGGGTCGACGCCACATGCCAGGTAGATCGGAATCGTCCGAATGTCGATACCTTCCGTCCGCAAAGGGTCGACGATCAGTTGTTGTGGAATCGCAACCGAATGATCTGCGGTGAACGCGCGCGCTACGGCCCAATCGAATCCCGTGGCCCGTCCGAAAGTTGCGATGTGCGTCGCAAGGACTTCATTATTTTTGATGACACCTCGTCTGAGGCCCGGCAACTGGTCGATCGGGCCGTCCACGTCGCCGGTCGCGATCAGGTAGCTCGGCAAGCATTGCGGACCGAACAGGATGTAATGATCGGATCCGACGATCACGACCGTGGTCGGATCGAGTGCCCTCAGGCGTTCCGCGCAAGTTCGATAGGCGTCCCAGACCGCGTCGCGCTGCGCCTTCCGTGGACCTTCCGGATTCACGTACATGACCGGGTCATGAGGCACCAAGAACGCGCCAACGATTTTTCCCATGTCGACTTATCCTTTCAAAGCGGCCGCAAACACCGCTTCGTCGTGCCCTACATCGCGAAGCCGAGCGATGTATGCCCGCATGTCACGTTGCGGTGACAATTCCTGCCAGAACCCCATCGTCAGCATGCTGTTTACGCCGGCTTCCTGAAGCCCTTTTACGTCGAACGTCACGATCATCGTGCGCTCCTGGTCTGTCATCGAGAACCGCTTGAGATATTGCGTCGCGTCCTCTCTGAAGCGCTGCTTGGCGCCACGATCGACGCACAGCTGGTACAGCGCGAGCTCTACCGTGTTCCGACTCATGATGCCCGCCCGACGAAGTCAGTAACGAGCCGCAAGAAGTCAGAGCGCCGCTCGGTCTGGACCCAGTGACCGCACTTCGCGAACAGGTGGAGATCGGCATTCGGAATATGCCGTGCAAGCAATTGCCCGCACGCCGGCGGCACGACCTGGTCCTCCCGGCCATGCAACACCAGCGTCGGCGCCTCGATACCGGCCAGCGCCTCCGCCGGAAACCCCCTGACGATCGTGGGCCCAGCCTCGTTAGGCTTCGGTATCAGCTTGCGCAGTGCGTCCTGCGCGCCGGGACGCGCGCTTGCCTCGTAACGGGTACGCACCATCTCGTCGTTGATGATCGACTGATCGTACGGAAACAGGCGCATCGTACGCTCCATGTTTTCGAGCGACGGCTCATACGTCCACGCCGATCTCAGGCCTGGCGTCTGCTCGAATTCGCCCGCTGGCGTACCAAGCAAGACGAGACGATCGACGCGCCGCTTGTCGAACAACGCGAGTCCAATCGACAACGCGCCGCCGAACGAATTACCGACGAACGACGCTCTTTCTATTCCGAGCGCATCCATGATGCCGGTCAGGTGCCGGACCCACAGCTTGATGTCGTACTTGTTGCCTTCCTTGAATTCGGTGTAACCGAAGCCAGCGATGTCGGGCGCAATCACCCGGAAATGCGCGCCCAGTTCATCCATTACACCCTTCCAGTTGGTCCAGCCCGACACGCCCGGCCCCGAGCCATGCAACAGGAACAGCGGCATGCCCTGCCCGACTTCGTGATAGTTGGTGCGATGGTCCGCCGCGACCAGCGTCTTGCCGGCGCCCGCCAATCCGTTCATGTTTGAGTCTCCTACGATCGGTCCATACACATACGTATGTGTATGGACCGATCGTAGGAAAGGATGATCCTCGTGTCAACACCATTTCCCGCAGCGGTCGTCGGTGTTAACGCCTATTAAACTATCAATACAGTTATGCATTCTCCGATCAGATAGAATACGGATTTCCCCGAGACGACCCAGTTCAGATGCCGCCCTCCTCCACATCGCGCACGGCGCACGTCGCGAGCAAGCCCCAACTTACGCCTGACGACTGGATCCGCGCGTCCGCCCAGGTTCTGATCGACAAAAGCGTGGAGGCCGTTCGCGTCGAGGTGTTGTCAAAGAATCTTGGCGTAACGCGCGGCAGTTTCTACTGGCACTTCAAGGATCGCGAAGATCTGTTGCAGCAGTTGCTCGTCTGGTGGCGGGACACTGCAACCGAGCACATCATCGACCGTTTTGAAAAGCGCAACATGAAGCCGCAAGAGCTATTGCGCGACCTCCTGGCGCTGCCCTTTCATGGCGAGGCGGCGCAAATGGCCGCCGCAACGGAACTGGCCATCCGGGGATGGGCCCGGCGCGATGAAACGGCACGTCAGTTCGTCGATGAAGTCGACGGCAAGCGTCTGGCTTATATCGCGCAATGCTTCAGCGCACTCGGCTTCGACATTCCGGAATCGCGCCAGCGCGCATTCGCGCTGTACAGCTATGAGCTCGCCGAATCCCTGCTGTCGAACCAGGGGACCGCAAAGCAGCGAGACGAGCGTCGTGCGTTCATGGAGCGCATGCTGCTGCGTGATGCCGTCGGCGTCTGATATGCGCATGGCGCCGCGCCGCATTCGCAAACAGTTGTCGGCACGCAAACGATTTATTGCCCGGACCGGCGACGATCGTCCCATGTTCTGCCGTGCAGCGACATGTAACGAATCCCGCCAGCGAGCAGGCTGATCCCGGACCACCGCTAACACACCCCGCTGTCGGAACGATCGGTCGCGCGAATCCAGCAAGCAGATAACCCGGCGGAACGACCGCGTTCGAATCCGGGGTCATGTACATCATGCGACGTGATGAATTTGATCACGTCGAGCCGGTCGTGACGCCCTGCGCGTTTTGACCCACGCAGCGGGCGACCACCTTGTACGCTCCCCGCCAAGGTCACCCGGCCAAGCTGCCCTGGAACCTGCCTGACTCCAAGAGACGAGCCCGTCAGCGCGGCTCGTGCCATCGCCGGCGACCCTGTTCAATCGCCTGTAGGAGCGTCTGTGCGCGATTGTTCATAAAAATCCATCAATCTATGAATAATGGATTTCCCTGTTGTTTATCGATAAAATTGGTTTTACTCTACAGATCCACGACAGCTGAATCGCAAGCCATACACACCCGAAGGGGCCCAGGCTTCGTCGCCGAGCACCTCTATCGTCGGGACACGACACGCCCCAACGGTGAAACATCGTGCCTCGTCTTGAGGCATACGAAACAGCACGCGTGAAGATCGAATAAAACTATCTGGAGACATCGATGCGAAAATTCTCTGCCGTCATATGCTTGGCAGTCCTGCCAAGCTGCGAGGCACTTGCTCAGAGCAGCGTGACGATTTACGGAATGATCGACGCCGGGGTTTCCTACGTCTCGAATCAGGCCGGTCACGCGACGGTCATGTTCGATGACGGGATCTACACGCCCAATGTGTTTGGCCTGCAGGGCGTAGAGGATCTCGGGGGAGGAACGAAAGCCATCTTCAAACTGGAGGGGCAGTTCCAGCTTGCCACCGGCATGATGCTTCAGCAAGGCATCTTCGGGCGCAACGCCTATGTCGGCCTCGAGAACGCGCGATTCGGCAAGCTGACGCTCGGCAACGTCTACGACTTCATGTTCACGTCGATGACCCAGAACGGAAACACCCCGGGCATATTCTCCGGCGGCCTGTACAATTTCGCGGCTGGTCCGTTCCAAAAGCTCAACATTCCGCAGAACCCGACCGGTTGGTTCGAGTGGAGCAGAACCAGTGGCATGCCGACACCGAACTCGATCAAATACGAATCGCCGACCTTTGCGGGGTTGTCGGTTGGCGTGCTCTATGCGCCGGGCGGTGTGCCGGGATCATTCGGCTCGAATGCCTCCCTGAGCTTCGGCCTGAATTACACTGCCGGGCCGTTCGGCCTCGGCGCCGCCTACACGGAAAGGAAGTATCCGGGTTCACCCGATGGATCACCGCAAATCCCGATCAGGAACTGGGGTGTCGGCGCCCATTACGTATTGGGTCCCGTATATACCGTCGCCGATTTCGTCACCGTCCGAAACACACTGACGGGGGCTGCAGCCTACGCCGCGCAGGTGGGTGCCAACTGGCAAATCACGCCGGCGTGGACGTTCGGTGCGAGCTACATGTACATGAAAGGCAACGCTGAATTGGACAACAACCATGCGCACCAGATCGGCGCGACAGTTGGCTATTCGATATCCAAGCGAACAATGGTTTACGTAGACGGTGTCTACCAGCGAGCCAACTCGGGGGCGCATGCCGCAATCAACGGCATCGTCAATCCAGCCGGTTCGTCGAGTAGCGCGTCACAGGCGATCGCACGCGTCGGTCTTCGCACCGTGTTCTGAAGACGCCTTGTTTGTGCCTTTCGATCAGAGATCGCGGAATATCGGTCATGGCGACATGTCTGCACCGGAATCCGTATCTCAATTCCGACGCGCTTATCGTCGCGACCGTGCTCTTAGCGGGCACCTCATTCCAGGGTAATAGCACAAAGGGCACCGCCCCCTTGCGCGAAACCGCTTGCGTCATCCACCACGGCTGTATCGCGCCATCAACTCGCGCTTGCGGAGACGTTGTGCTTTCCACAGGTCGATGATGAGTTGCTTCAGCCACTTGTGCCCATCGTCATGCTGGCGCGCCGGATCGTAGGCCAGACAGATGTTCAGCCGCGGCAGCTTAATGGGTGGTGACGAGACCATCATTTCATTGTCGTCCCCCAAGGCAAAGAGAATACTGTCGCCAAGAATGGCGAGCAGGTTCGAGCCCTTCAGTATCGACGGGGCCACCAGATAGTACGGCACCGTGGCAACCACACGACGCTTCAGTCTCTGCGCATGAAGCATGCGATCGGCAACGCCCGGCGACACACCGTCGGCCGACACCTGCAAATGAAGAGCATCAAGGTAGTCTTCGATCGTGATTGGCTTGTGCATGAGCGGATTTCCCCGCCAGCCGACGCAAAGCAGTCTGTCGCGTGACAACGGGATGAGCTCGAGTCGAGAGTCCGCGATGCCGTGCGCGGGGACGATTGCATAGTCGATCTCGCCTGAGCGAATGAGGCTCGAAACCTGAGACGCTGGTGCGTGCACCACATTGAGCGCTGCGTTCGGCGCTTGACTGACGAAGCGTCTGGTCAGGCCGGGGATATAGGCAAGTGCCGCGTCATCGGTCACCCCGATGCGGAAATTCCGCTTTGTCGTTGCCGCATCGAAGTGAAGATGTCGATCTACCGCGTCGTTTATCTCAGCGAGCGACGACGCGATCACCGCGGCCAGCTCCCGCGCTCGGGCCGTGGGTTCCATCGCACCGGAATCGCGGCTGAAGAGGTCGTCCTGAAAAAACTCCCTGAGCTTCGCCAGTGAATGACTGACGGCCGATTGCGTCCTGTCCAGCTGCTGCGAGGCCTTGGTCACGCTTCGCTGTTGCATCAGCACCAGAAAAACTCGGAGCAGATTCAGATCGAGCTTGTCGAGATGGAAATCAACAGTTTTTTCGTCGGTCGACATGGCGAGGCACCTGAATTACGAGGCGAATCCAGGTCGACCTCGGCTGGTAGGAATGACGATAGTGCCTGTCAGTGTACAGGGCCGGCGCGAGATCACAAGTGGGCCTCGCATCATGCATTCCGGGCGTTTCCAGGCGCCGAAGGATCATGACTGTTAATCATTTTCCCCATTATTGGCGTCGATTTGCATGCCTCCGACACGTGTGTTCTGATTGCTTCCATGTCGATGCGGGGCTATGAAAGTGCGGTCGACGCCATGTGTTCAACGACGCCGTCAGCTTCATCTTCCAGTGCGCCGCAGAAGACGGGGTCGGACCGTTGACAATGATCGGGGGCGCGCTTCATCGGGAAATGGGGCGCAAGCCTCGGGCAGGCTCGCTCCGCCTAGCCGCGACTTCAAGGACTGTATTTCCTGGTCGAGGCGTTGAGCTTCACCAACCTTGCTGAAACGTCGATGGAGCAAGTCGAGAAAGTTAAAGATACTAATAACAATTTATCAATGATTTCGCATTACTAAGCAGATGGAGGAAGTCGTGGAGAGAAGCGTCCAAGGAGGCACGGCAATGAGCGCCGACAACATTCAAGCGTTACCCGCTTCAGCTCAGGGAATGGAGGCCGAGCTCGGCAAGCAGATGAAACCCCGGCACCTCGTGATGATGAGTCTCGGGTGCGCGATTGGAACCGGGCTGTTCGTCGGAACCGGCAAAGCGATCGCGGTAGCTGGGCCAGCGGTTCTGGTTGCATTCGGCTTCGCCAGTCTACTGGTCATCCTTATCATCAGAATGATCGGTGAAATGGCCGCTGCCAACCCGAACAGCGGTGCTCTGTCGGTATACGTTGGCCAGGCGCTCGGACCGACCGCAGGCATTACGGTGGGGTGGCTGTGGTGGCTCACGATGGTCATCTCGATTGCCTCCGAGGCCACGGCAACCTCGGTGATACTTCACGCGTACTGGCCTTCCCTTCCTCAATGGGCGTTGGCCTTGAGCTTCGTCGGTGGGTTCACGATCATCAACCTTGCCGGCTCCTCCAAGTTCGGCGAGATGGAGTTCTGGTTTGCGGGCCTGAAGATCGCTGTGATCATCGCGTTCGTCGCTGTCGGTATGGCGATCATCGCGGGGATCATTCCGCATGTTCCGTCGCCTGGCCTGGGCAATCTCTTCAATCACGGCGGCTTCATGCCGACGGGGCTGGCAGGCGTTGGCGCGGCGCTTCTGATCGTGACGTTCACCTATGGTGGCACTGAGATCATCGCAATTGCCGCAGCCGAGACTGAAGACCCGAAAAGAAACATCTCGCGCGCCATTCGCTCGATGGTTTATCGGATCGTGATCTTCTTCGTCGTTCCGGTGGCCATCATGGTCACGGTGCTGCCGTGGAATTCGCATGACCTGAAAGCCGGCCCTTTCGTCGCGATCCTCAAGCTCGCCGGCATTCCCGGCGTCGAGACCTTGATCACGATGACGATCGCTCTGGCTCTGCTTTCGTCGTTGAACGCAAACATCTATGGCGCGTCACGGTTGATTTTCTCGCTGGCGGAGCGTGGCTCGGCGCCGCGCCGCTTCACTCAGCTCGCATCCAACCGCGTTCCCCGCGCTGCAATGCTCGCTTCGGTTGCATTTGGCTTTGCCGCAGTCTTGATGAACTACCTCTGGCCCGAGACGGTACTCATGTTGCTCCTGAACGCAGTCGGCTCTGTCAACCTCATTCTGTGGGCCTCGGCGATCGTATCGCAGATCATTCTGCGCCGCCGCGCGGACAAGGATCCGAACGCCGAACTGCCGGTGAAGATGTGGGCCTTCCCGTACCTGTCGTATCTCGCGGCCGCGATGATGGCGGGCTTCGTGGCGGTCTCGCTATTTGACCCTGAATCGCGCAACCAGATGATCACCACCGGGATCACGGCCGCTGCAATCGCGTTGATCTACCAGATTCGCGGTCGACGGATGTCGAAGTATGCGGCCAACCGCGATTGATCGATTCGACGGCAGCGAGATTCCGCAGGCAACCATCGCGGAAGACATGACACCGACAAGCCCGCAATTTGCGCCTGTCTCGTTGCCGCGGCATTGACAAACACGCTTGCCAGCGTCGTCGGCGAAGCATCCTGCCGACGACACACCTTCAATTCTCATCAGCCCATGCGAGAGAACGAACCGGCATGACACGTAGAGGTAACGACTCAATGGACCGTATGCAAATCGAAGCCGCCAGAGAGGACACCCCTTTTCTGGCGAACTACACGTTTCTGAACCACGCGGCCATATCGCCGATTCCCCGCTCCGTTCAGCGAGCGATGATGCGCGCCGCGGAAATGCACGTACATGTGCTCGCGGCGTCTGAAGCCCCTGCGCACGCCGAATACGCGCGTGGTCGATCACTCGCCGCCTCTCTCGTTGGTGCACGCCAGGGGCATGTCGCCTATGTGCAGAACACGTCCATCGGCATGTCCATGATTGCAGCCGGCATCGACACGAAACCTGGCGATAACGTTGTCGTGCCTGCCATGGAGTTTCCTTCCAACTTGCTGCCGTGGATTCAACTTGAAGCAGCCGGTATCGAAGTTCGTCGCGTTCAGGCCATCGACGGACGAATCACGGCCGATGCACTCCGAAGCCACGTTGACGCGAGGACTCGCGTGGTCGCCCTCAGTCACGTGCAGTACTACAACGGCTATCGCGTCGATCTCGACGTGATTGGCGAACTCTGCCGCCAGACTGACGCGCTGCTCGTCGTCGATGGCACGCAATCGATTGGCGCGCTCAAACTGGACATGGAGGCTTGCGGCGTTGACGTCGTGGTCGCTGCCTCTCATAAGTGGATGCTCGGTCCGGTCGGAACAGGATTCATGGCGTTCTCGTCACGCGCCATGGACAGAATCCGACCTGCCTTGGTCGGCTGGCTTTCGGTCAAAGACCCGTTTGCGTTTCACCGCACCCTGGATTTCCTCGAAACCGCGGAACGCTTCGAACCAGGCAGCGAAAACAGCGTGGGCATCTTCGGCCTGACGCAACGATTCGCGTCGATTGACGAGATCGGGATGGCCGCTATCGAGTCTCGTGTGCTCCATCTCGTCGGGTACCTGTTCGAAAGTGCGAGGAGCGCTGGACTGGACATTGCCAATCCTCTCGAAGAAGGCGAGCGCTCCGGCATCGTGTTGTTGCGCCATCCGACTCGACGTGCCGAGGATGTTCATGCCGACCTGGCTCAGAACAAGATCTTGACCAGCGTGCGCTCAGGGGCCATTCGCCTTTCTCCGCACTACCACAACACGGTCGACGAGTTGGACCAGGTGATAGGAACTATCAGGAACCGAACACCCGCGCGCCGACTCGCGTAACAAGCAATTTTGGTGATATTTTTTTTGAAAGGTGACATTCATGTCGGTAATCGAAACCGCTAACGCCCCTGCAGCTGTCGGTCCGTATGCGCAAGCACGAACCTGTGGAAACCTCTTGTTCGTGTCCGGGCAGCTTCCCATCCATCCCGAAACCGGAAATATCGAGTGCGAAAGCGCCTCTGACCAAATGCGGCAGTGCCTGCAAAATATCGCGAGCATCGTACGGGCCGCCGGTTCATCGATGGCCAACGTGCTCAAGACGACGATTCTGGTGACGGACCTCTCGAGATTTTCCGAAATCAACGCGGCCTACGCGGAGTTTTTCGCGGCACCCTATCCGGCGCGCGCGACTTTTGAAGTCTCTGCACTGCCCAAGGGGGCATTGATCGAAGTCGAGGCCGTCGTATCGCTCGAGCCGGCGACTTAAGATCGACAACGCGCCTGCCGGGTATCCGGATTCTCTGGAATGCCCGCCGGCATCGCGTCGGAAGCCAAAGCAAGCGATCCCGTTTCGCGGGTTCTTGTTTCGGACCTTGATCTAGTCCTGCTCGTGTTGAAATCCATCGACACGAGCATTCACCAATACTCGGATTGCTATGGAATGGTTATTACTGGGGCTCGCGGTCGTCAGCGAGATTGTTTGGGCGTTGAGCTTGAAATGGACCACCGTTAGCGGCGCGTCGAAACTGGCTGCCGTCGTGCCGATCGTGTTGAGCTTTCTCAATATGTTCCTGCTGGCGCAAGCGATGAGAACCATTCCTGCAGGAACGGCGTATGCAATCTGGACGGGGTTGGGCGCGGCCGGCGTTGCGTTGGGCAGCTACGTGGTCTTCAAACAGAATATCTCGATGGCCCAGATGGCGTCCATTCTTCTGATTGTCGTTGGTGTAGCGGGGACGAAGCTCTTCTCGCACGGGTGACGATCGACAAGTCGCGGGGGCAACGCAAGTTGATGAGCGTTGCCCGATCCATCTCTCTTGCTCGGCGGATTGACCACGGATCAGCAATCAAGAAAATGTCTTCAAAGTCCCACGATGCGGACCACGGCTCAAGAGCGTCCAGTGCCGATACGTCATGATGGTCTTCCGCCCTGGCGGTCCTTTCAAACAGCGGGCGGATTCACTGGAGACAAGAATCATGAAGCTCTGTCGCTTCACCATCGACGACTCGATACGAATCGGGAAGATAGATGGTGATGAAGTCGTCGATCTGTCGTCTGCGATCGGCGCGAACGCATCGATGCGGCAGCTGTTAGGCCGGCTCGATACCATACGCGCCGATCTCGAAGCCATGGTCGAACCGCGCATTTCGCTATCGCGAGTCAAGCTCGAAGCACCGATCGACGATCCGCAGAAGTTCCTGATCATCGGCATGAACTACCGAGCCCATGCCGAAGAAGCCGCAGCTGCGGGCATCCCCATTCCCGCCACACAACTCTGGACCAACAAGCAAGTCAGCTGCATCAATGGTCCTTACGATCCAATCGTTCTTCCGAGCGTGTCGGACAAGCTGGACTACGAAGTCGAACTCGCGTTCGTCATCGGCCGGCGATGCCGTCACGTCGCCGCCGAAGACGCGTTGTCCGTGATAGCGGGTTATTTCGTCGCCAACGACGTCAGCGTTCGCGACTGGCAACAGCGCTCCCCGACCCATACACTCGGCAAGAGCTTCGACACTCACGGCCCGATCGGCCCCTGGCTGACGACCGCCGATGAGGTGCGCGACCCACATGCGCTGACGATCCGGCTTAGCGTAAATGGCGAAGAGCGGCAACGCAGCTCGACGGGAGACATGATCTACAGCATCGGCGAACAGATCAGCTATCTGTCGACCGTCATGACGCTCGAGCCGGGAGATATCGTCGCCACCGGTACACCTTCCGGCGTTGGTGTCGCACGTGGAACGTTTCTCAAGGCCGGAGATATCGTCCGAGCCGAAGTCGACGGCTTGGGATACATCGAAAATCGCGTTCGCGCAGAAGCGCAATTGGCACGTACGTCAGCCATCCCCTGTTGAAATCCAAACAAGGTCAATGCATGAATCTACTTCGTCACAGTGACGTGAAAGTGAATCGCGTCCGTCTTCACCTGGTCGAATCTGGTCAAGGTCCTGCCGTCATATTCTGTCACGGCTTCCCCGAGCTCTGGTACAGCTGGCGCCATCAACTACCGGCGCTTGCCGAGGCCGGCTACCGCGCTATCGCGCTCGACATGCGTGGTCATGGGGAATCGGATTTACCATCGAATGTCGAGGACTACGATGTTTGCCACACTGTTGGCGACGTAATAGGTCTCATGGACGTGCTCGGCATTGACAAGGCAGTGCTCGTCGGACACGATGCCGGCACGTCGACTGCCTATCATGCTGCCCTGATGCGTCCGGATCGTGTGCGCGGCGTGATGGGTCTCTCGGTGCCGTACATTCCGCGCGGCCCGAAGAGCATCCTGGAAGCGTTCGACGGTGCTGTTCCGGACGGCTTCTATATGCAGTATTTCCAGGAACCGGATGTCGCGGAGCATGATCTTGGTCTCGATGTCAAGAAAACCCTGCGACGCCTCATCTACGCGAATTCAGGGCAAAACCCGCAGGTACCGTTCATCATGACCGTTCCGCAGGGTGGCAGTCTTGTCGATGCCTTGCCCGAGCCACAAGGTCCGATCGGCTTCCTGAGTGATGCCGAACTCGAAGTCTACGCGGCAGCGTATACTCGCACGTCGTTCGCCGGCGGCCTGAACGGCTATCGCGTATTCCAGCGCAACTGGGAAATCACCGCGCCGTGGAACGCGATGCCGCTACCTGTGCCGTCGGCCTACATCGGTGGTACGTCGGATACCGTTCTGCATTTCCCTGGCTTCCGTGAAGCCGCGGAGGCGATGGGCAATGCCGTTTTCATCGATGGTGCCGGACACTGGATTCAGGCCGAACGCCCCACGGAGGTGAACGCCGCACTGCTGTCGTTCCTCGCTTCACTCCCGACCTGATGCGAAGCGCCGGTCCGTCCGGCGCTTTCCGAAGTTCTCCAGAAAACGCCGGACGGAACCGGCCGCCGCCTTCAAGCAAACCGTGCTGGAAACGTCCCATCGATTCCCTTGTTGGGATTGATCAGGTATTTGTCCCCGGTTGCCCGCTTGTCACACGCCGCGATAACGTCGAGATCCAGTGCCTCGATCAACGACACCTCATGTGAATAGCAGCTTGCGAACGTCGTCTTCAGTTCAGCTACCACGCGCTGCTTGAGGGCGCTCGCCGCGTCGGGCCCGATCCTTTTCAGGAAGGCGAGCAGCAGCCAGCCGCCGACGCCCCACGCCATGCCAAAGTCACGATGCAGTTCGGTCGGACCGGTCTCCAGCCCACCATAGATATAGACCTGTTTATGGGTCGTCGAACCATAGCGGCTGTATGCGCCGGCTTCCTTCCGGTTCAGCGCCCCTTCCATGCACATCAGGATCTGGCTGGCCAGATTCCCGCCGCCCGTTGCATCGAACGCGATCGTCGCCCCCGTCTCGGCGATCGCATCGGCGAGGTCCTGCGTGAACGTCGACGATGATGTATCGCAGACGTAACGGGCGCCTTGGCTCCTGAGCAGATCAGCCTGAAATCGCCGGCGGACGATGCAGACCAGATCGACGCCATCCTGGATGCATATCTGGTTGAGCATCTGGCCAAGATTCGATGCAGCAGCCGTATGTACCAGCGCCGTGTGACCTTCGAGCCGCATCGTCTCGACCATGCCCAGCGCCGTTAACGGATTCACGAAGCAGGAGGCGCCTTCCGCCGGCGCGGTGCCTTCCGGCAGCACCATGCACTGATCGGCCGGCACGCACCGATACTGTGAATACATGCCGCCGCCAAAGATGGCCACCGTCTTTCCGAGCAACGCGTGCGCGAGCCCGGACGCGCCAGCGTCGACAACGACGCCGGCCCCTTCGTTACCGACAGGCATCGACTTCCCCAACCGCGCCGCCATTGCAGGCATCCCGGAGTCCGGCACGCGCGCGACGACGATGGAGCGGTTGCCTTCCCCGTTCCTGACCGCCGTGCTCATGTCGGCAGTGCCGAAGAGCAGCCCAAGATCGGACGGATTGACAGGGGAAGCCTCGACACGAACCAGTACCTCGTCAGGACCAGGTTGCGGAATTTCGATGGACGCGAGCGACAGTTCCAGTTCGCCATCCGGCTTCACCAGCGAGCGCAGTTGAAGTGAAGTTTGCATGCCTCGAACACCGCTCTCGTCAGTTCCGGTAGAGAATTTCCATCACCGACGGGTCGACCGGACTCGGCGGATTCGGATACGCTTTCAGTTCCTCGACCGGCACGCCAGCACGCAGCTTCGCCAGCATGTCATCGGCATCGAAACGCTGCCCGATCGGGTTGGCATCCATCGCACCGGATTTGACGAACTCGACAAATTCTTCAATCGTTTCCTGGTTGTCGATCTGCAATTCGACGCGGTTACGATCGGGATCCTCGTAATACATGGAAACGGTCGGACCGTGATTGATCGTCAGGATGGGGACGACTCCCTTGACCTTCAGCCGGGCGTACGTCTCGAGCAGATCCGGCAGCGAAGCGAACGTGAACGCCACGTGCTCGAGCCCGACGGTGCCCGAAGGTCGATCCACCATACCGGGAACCCGCACCACCGCAACGCGATGGTGTTCGTCGTCGAAAGTCATGAAGCAGGTCATTGCGTCCTTGTGTGCGACTTGCGCGCTCAACATGTCGCGATACCACTCGCACATCGCTTCGAAGCGCTCGTCAGAGCGGAGTACCACGTGCGCTAGCTTCTTCGGGCGCACACCACCTTCGATTGCCTTGTCGTTTGCATCAGATTGCATGAGTTTCCCCGTGTTGGTAATTTGATTTTCCGACGCGTCGGCACCCGGTACGCGGCCGGAAGACAGTGTGCGTACGGCCTCCGTCACCTCGTCGCACAGTGCCGCATCCGACGTCTTGCCGCGCCACAATACGTGGCCGTCCGGGCGCACGAGCACCGCATCGCCGTCGCTGAACCGACTGCCGCGTTCAGGCGCATCATCCATCGATGCAGCGTCGACATGGACAACCTCGATTCCCGCCCGTGCGAGATCCTCGACGGATCCACCAGGCGCCGCTGTATTGCCGAACAGAAGCAGCGAATACGTTTCCTTGCTGTAGAGATCCAGACTCGAGTCCCCCTTCCCGCGCTGCCCGAGCCATGCATGGCCCAGGCGTGCACCTCGCCGAATCGCCGGCACATGGTCGTAGTCGACGACCTCTGCTTCGTCGGCCCCGTAACAGAATCCAAGCTCGATATTCAGCGCATCCCAGTGCGCCCGCTGGTTATCGATCGATGCCTGAATACGCGTTCGTCTCGCAACGGCATCCGGCGCATCGCCGCTCAAGCCGAAATCGCGAGCAGGTGTGGCTGCGCGTTGCACGACCGCCGGATCGGCAGGAACGAT
The DNA here is from genome assembly GCF_004343775.1 of Burkholderia sp. SRS-46. Taxonomy (GTDB): domain Bacteria; phylum Pseudomonadota; class Gammaproteobacteria; order Burkholderiales; family Burkholderiaceae; genus Burkholderia. Next base: position 209,862 of record NZ_PTXL01000010.1, read on the forward strand.
GAATTCCGCACCGATCGCTTGCTGAACCTCTATCAGCTTCTTGAAGTTTTCGACGCTATGCGCGCAATTGCGCGCCGCGACCGGCGGACGCTCGAGCGCGTACGTATCCAGCAGCGCGGAACCCGCCTTCCCCTGCACGACATGTGCCAGTTTCCAGGCCAGGTTATGCGCATCCTGCACACCGGTATTGAGTCCCAATCCACCAGTCGGCGGGAAGCGATGCGCCGCGTCGCCGACCAGAAAGTACGGCCCTTTGCGGAACGCCGCGGCAACCTGCGCGCTCATGTTCCATGAGCCGACACTGATGAGTTCAAGCTCGACATCCGGGTCTCCGATGGCGCGCCGCGCCAGTTCGAGCATGACCTCGCCATTGAAATCATCGCGCGAAGCATTTGGCGGCATCGCACACATCAGCGCCCAGGTCCGGTCCAGGTCGAACGAGACAAAGATGCCTGGCACATCTTCGCCGGCAATGAAGTGAACCGGGCCGGTCTGTTCGCCAAGATAGCGATTTAGATCCCCTCTGAAATAGCAGGTTGCAAACTGGGCGATGGACGGCGGCCCGATCATGTCGATACCGAGTGCCCTGCGTACCTTGCTGCCCGCTCCGTCGCAAGCAAGCACATAATCGAATACCTGCCGACTCTGCTCGCCCGATGCATCACGGATGGTTAGTACGCCAGCTTCGCCCTCGGTCGCGGCATCGAGAACTTCGTGCCCGAAATGAACGGCGCCGCCCATGCTTTCCAGATGCGCCAGCAGCACGCGACAAAACACGTTTTGTCCCATGTTGAGTGTTCGCACCGGGCTCGCGTCTCGGCGGAATGCTTTCTGTTCGGTGTTGCCTTCCAGCTGGAGATGGCCGAAGCGCGTGCCGGCCAGTGACGACGACCACGTCACGGCGAGCATCTTGTCCTCGGGCGAGGCAGCGGCCTCCATCTTCTCGAACAGCCCCAGCTCGCGCAGGATTTCGCACGTCCGCGTGTTCACCACGTGAGCCTGGGGCAATTGCGCGATCGAGTCGCTACGCTCGAAGACGGTCGTCTCGATTCCCTTCGCCCGCAGAAGGATTGCAGTGGCCAGCCCGGCCGGACCTGCCCCGACAATGGCGATGCGGGAACGCAGTAAGTTTGGCGTATTCATCTACAGCACCTCATTTGCAAACGGAATTCTCAAATCGACACGTGCTCGCGACCTTTCAGGCCCAGCATCTCGCGTGCGTCGGAGGGCGTCGCGATCTCCAGCCCCAAACGCTCCAGCACATCGCGAATCATCGTCACCTGCTCCGCGTTGGACTCGGCGAGCTTTCCCTTTCCGGTCGTCAGCGAATCCTCGAGCCCGACACGCACGTTGCCGCCCATCAGGGCAGCTTGCGTGATCAACGGCATCTGATGACGTCCGGCGCCGAGCACCGACCACATGTAATCGTCGCCAAAGAGCTTGTCGGCGATGCGCTTCATGTGCGTCAGATTTTCGGCGTCCGCACCGATGCCGCCGAGTATGCCGAGCACGAACTGGATGAATGGCCGCCGGACGAAACCGCGATCCACGAAATGCTTCAACGTGTACAGGTGCCCGACGTCATAGCACTCGAACTCGAAGCGCGTGCCCAGCGGCCTCGCGACGCGTTCGAACAGCTGCTCGATATCGCCGAACGTGTTCCGGAAGATCGTGTTCCTGGATGCTTCCAGGTATTCCGGCTCCCAGGCATGCTGCCAGTGCTTGATCTTGTCGAGAATGGGGAAGAAGCCGAAATTCAGTGATCCGACGTTACAGGACGCCATTTCCGGTGCGAACGTCAACGCTGCCTCGAGCCGTTGATCGAGCGTCATCGTGTGCGCACCGCCGGTCGTAATGTTGATGATCGCATCACACGCCGTATGGATCGGCCGCAAGAAATCCCGGTACACGCCGGAACTGGGGGTTGGCCTCCCATCCAGCGGATCGCGTGCGTGAAGATGCAGAATGGCTGCTCCCGCACGGGCAGCTAAAACACCTTCTTGCGCGATCTGTTCAGGGGTAATCGGCAGATACGGCGACATCGTCGGGGTGTGGATCGATCCAGTCACCGCGCAGGTGATGATGACTTTCCGAGACATGGGTCCTCGCTTGAAGTGGTGTCGGTGCGTGCCCGACATCTCCGCGGGCTCACGTCACATTCCGGCGACCATGGTGTGCCGGTGCATGACACGAGCGTCAGCGGCTAAACAGGTGAGCGAGGAGATTCAAACACCGATATGCGTTCGCAATGCCGCGCTCGACCGGAACGCGGCGCGTACCGCCGCGCGCCGGTGTCGAAGCCACCATTGCGGACATCTGCCGACTCCAGGCGACGGCAGCTCGGCCTTCGAGGCAGTTCTTCGTCGCACGTCTCGTCTGTCTCCTCTCGCGCTCGATCACTGTGTCGTGCGCGCTGCTCCTCTCCGGGTGCCGCGGCGGTTGGTTCACCGCAGCATCCAGGCAGTACGTCATATCGTAAATGCATTTTTATCGATTTTCAAGACAAATATCCATCAGATCAATCTTTATGGATTTCGTGACCTGCGGTTGTGCGACACCTTTTGGGCGAACTGAGCAGCCCGCAAGCATCGATCGGCATGCGGTAGCGCTTTGCTGAGTCGGGTGTCGCGGTTGGCGCGACGGGGCAATTCCCGGGACCGGGACAGGATCGTGCGCGATGAGCATGCGAGGCTCGGAAGTGGAGAAAATGACGGTACGCATGTAATGTGCGCGCACGGTCGACCATTACATACTCGTTAGACTTTTGGGCCCATGCCGGTCGTCGGCGGGCCCCCGAAATGCTGCGACAGGATGTCGAGCGCATTCCGCGCGCCAGATGCGGCCCTGTTAGCGCGTGCTTGCCGTGGTAGCCGCCCGCATGCGCCTTGCGTCCTTACATCGCCCGCTCATGCTTTCCAGCAATCAATCCGCGACACGTAAACGTGCGCGCCGCCCCGATGCCGTCGCTTCACTGGGAAACTTCTCGTCGAAGGCCACTAGTACGAGGTCGGCCGATTTCTTGAAATGCCCGGCAATCAGCTGCTCGGCGCGGGCTGCATCACGGGCTACGACCGCCTCCATCAACTGTTGATGCTCGGTCAACGCATCACGGTTCTCGACGGTCGTATTGCGCAGGGACAGGTTGTGATAGCGCGCCAGCCGCTCGCGCAGCAGTCTGCACAGGCTCAGCGTCGTCGGAGACTGACACCCCTCCAACAACGATTCGTGAAATGCAGAATGGACGCTCAGCCATTCCGCCACCAATTCTTTTGATGTCGGCAGCGGTGTTCTGGAAAGGCGATGAAAGTTGCTGACCACCTTCGATTCCCACTCGATCCCGCCCAGCTCCATCCCACGCCGTATCGCCAGACAATCCAGCGCGATCCTGGTCTGTGTAAGATCCAACAACTCTTCGCGAGAAACCGGAGCGACGCAAAACCCGCGCTGCTCCTGGAACTCGACCAGGCCATCGCTCGTCAGCCGCGAGAGCGCCTCCCGAATCGCGGTCGCACCGATTCCGTATCGCTCGACGAGCGCTTGAATCCTCAACCGCTCACCGGGCCCGATTTCGCCGGCTATGATGTCTGCCCGCAATTGCCGAAACGCCTGCGTCGTCAAGCTAGCGGAGGACGAAAGGTCAGATGTTCCCATGAAGATGCACGCTCTCTGTACTTGATGTGCGCCTGCCCGGGCAAGCCCGTACGGCAGTCGCCCGCGTCGCACGAACATGGCTCCGCTGCGGCGGGGCGCGGTGGAATATGGATAAAAACCATTTTAATCGTTTTTTTTGATTCTAGAAGGAAAGCGGTGAAGCATGACAGTGTTGCCGGCCGCGCTGGCACTGCCGCCTGCAGTTCCTGCTTCTGACGTTCGAATCCTGAGAACTGCGGGTTTCGGCATAGTTGATCGGTCAGCGCGGAGCCGAAACCGTCTTGACGGTCTGAGTTATCGGCGTCCCCATCAGTTGGAATCCTCGATGAACCCGAAATATGGCTACGTACGGAATCCTGCTCCGGCGTGACTTGCATACCCTGTTCGACCGAGGACTGCTCGAGTTGCCGGGTGGGGTCACGCTGCTCAGCCACCGTGTGGCTCACCCGAGACCCGGCCTCACATGGCGCTCAACGATTTGACGCAGGGCGAATTCGCCCGGCAATACAGCCTTCGGCCGTAGGCCGAAGGCTCATGAAAGACCGAACACGAACGCTCGGCACTGTCCAAGAAATCCAAGCGGCTCGGGAACACCCGGCACTTACGCTGGAATCTGTCCAGAATAGCCAAACGGTTCCGTGGCGCGCCCACGCCGCTGGTACTGGCGGACAGAGAACGTCAAAGATCGCAGTCGGATATCGCGAGACGATGTCGAGAAAAATCTCTGTTCAGTAGAATCGGCGAAAGTTGCTTTTGGACCGGGTGCCGACGCGGCTTCTATCGAAGTTGGCGCAATTTCGCGAAAGTCTTGGGTCAAGTTTTCAACGCCTGTGGCGCAGGTGCTACGATGAAAGTTGCGGCTTCCCCGAAACGCTTGCCATCGATGCACGCTGATCCAGATAAGCGGCAAGCGCCTCGAGGCCAGTTTTATCAGAAGTCATCAGACTGAAGATGTTTCGAACGCTTTGGGCACTGACGCTCGTTGTCGTCAGATTAATGACGCGACCATCCGGCAACGTCACCCGCCGAGGATCCTCGACAGTGATGCGAGCCATGCCAATGGATTGCAACCCCTTTGCGGCATCCCAATTGCCACGAGCAATCAGTTCGTCGTACAGCGCCTTCTCATCAGAGCTCAGTCCCGCCATGGTATTGACGAATCCCACAGACTTTTGTACGTAATCGACTTCCTCCGCCGTACGATATTTTTCATCCTTCGCATAGATCTGTGCAAGGCGCTTGTCGTTCTTCATGAGGAAGTCCATATCATCGGCAGTTCTATTGAGCGCAGGCATTGCCTTGATTTCAGCAAGCCGCCGCTCCGTCACTTGAGATTTATTCATCAAGTCACGTGCAGCGCCGGAAATACTGACTTGGCTGGACATATCTTCCGTAGCGCTACGCACAGCCTGGCGTTGTGTCGGCCGAATCTTCATCGCGCCGTAGCCGTGCTCTGCAGGAAAGCGGCAAATATTCTGGATGCTCATCGTAGGTATGATGGTTTCCGTGGAATGAGATGTGGATAGTCACGTTCAAGTTCGACTAATGCCTCACTTGAACTCCTTTTTTCAACATTGCATCCTCCACGACGATGATCCGCACACTCATATCTGCTGCGTGCCCTGAAGATCGAGCGGGCCAACCAGGCGTGGGCACTCGACCCGACCTACATTCCGATGACACGCGAATTCGTGTATCCGACAGCGAGCCGCAAGGTACTCTCGCACCAAGTCGCCACGACGCTCGTAAGAAGATCATCATCGTAGATCGCAAATTGTCGATCCCGCCCGATACAGGGAAAACCGTCGAGGTCCGTATTGTGAGATTTTCATTGAAAATATGCCCGAAAGATCTTGCATCGGAAAACGGTATCGACCCGTATCGCCATCTCACCTGGCTGTTCGAGCGTCTGCCGCCAGTGAAAAGCGTCGACGGTTATGATGCGCTGCTGCCCTGGAAGATGCAGGACGAACTCTGCTTGGGATGGCGAGTGACCGCAGACCATTGCCAACCGCTTCAGGCAGTACCTACACTGACGAGCCAACCGCCTCAAAACCGGGTTGTCATACCGACGCGCAGAAGCAATTGCTTATTGGAGAGAGCCTCCTGTGGAACGCCGATGATCCACGCATTCACTCTTCCGCCATCACCTGACGCAAGTTGATAGACCCCCTCCACATACAGGTTTGTCAACTTCGAAAGCGAATATCGCAGCGCTGCAGTAAGCTGATGAGCCCGGTTGTGGTCGAGGCGCTCGTTTCCGGCCATCAGCTGGTAGTCGGCGCCGAACGCCCACACGCCTGCAAATCGATAGTCCGCGCCCACCTCGGCGACGTCAATCCGGGCGCCGTCAAGCGTGTTTCTCGTCGATGTATAGAGAACAAACGGCAACACGTCGCCAAGCTGATAGTTCGCGCCGATGCCCCAACTTCGGACGGTGACACTCGGACGGTCGACCAGCGGATACGTCACCGCGACATAGGCAGCGCCGATCATCATCGGGCCATTACCATACCTGACCCCGAAGCTCACGGCCCGGTCCTCCTGCGCGCCGCCGAAACCATAGAGCGCTCCGAATTGCAGGCCATGCAGTTCGGGACTCGTGTACTTTACGGAGCGGGAAACTCGGGTGCTGCCAGCCATTCGGTCGAAGTCAAATGATCCGGTCGGATTGCCGGGAATTCCAAACTTCGAGAACGGCCCTTGCCTGAAATTGTAGGCACCGGCAAAGAGCACGCCTCCATCCACCCGCGCGAATGTCAGCGAGTCCGTCATGAAGTCGTATTGCTGCCCAAGCGTCACCTTGCCGAACCGCTCATCAGAAATCCCCATGTACGCTTCCCGGCCGAAAATCGCATTCTGCTCCGGAACCATCGCACCGTTGCCGAGACTGAACTGCCCCACCAACTCGAAGATGACCTTTGTGCGCTTGTCCAGATCTTCGCTGCCCCGCATGCCGAAAAGATTTGGGACAACGATACCGTCGTCAAACCTCGTACTCGGCTTTCCGCCGACGTTGTTCACATAGGTGATACCCGCATCCATCAATCCGAACAACGTCATATCGCCAGCGCACGCATGACCATGTGATAGCACGAAAGTACATCCGGCAAGGATATGTAGCCGTTTCATGGGGCAATGTCTCCAAATTTATGTATTTATATTTGCAGTAATCCTAATTATATAAATCGCGATCATGCACGCGAGATACTGAGTGCGCTTTACAACAGGCAGTCGATGACTTGGTGAAACCCTCGACTACGCCTCATTGGCTATCGATACATGAAGTCTCGCCTACGCAGGAGGAGCGTCAGCAGCGCAGCGCATCCGCCCGCGATTGCCGACATTGAGAGCGCAGACTCATATCCACCGCGTTCGGCAAGAAAAAATGCGAAGAGCGCAGGCCCGGCCGACGCGCCGACAAGAAACATCACCATCAATGTTCCGTATATCGAACCGAAATGCTTGATGCCGAAGATTCGGGACGCAACGTATCCCAACGCATCTCCCTCCGCGCCGAGCCCGACACCAATCAATAGTGCAGCCAGCGGGGCCGCTGCGATGCCGAAGACAGACAGCGCCCAACAGCCGAGCGCGGGAGAAAGCAGGACCAGACAGGTCACGAGCGGAGGAAACACCCGGTCGAGGACGCCACCAATCAACCAGCAAGCCACGATGCTTGCCAAGCCCACCAAGCTGCTCATCGATGCGGCGCTCTGCAATGAAACGCCCTTCTCCATCAACATGGCCGGCAGATGCACAACAGCCCCCGTCGTGACGGCAGCCATGACAAAAAACGATATCGCGAGTATCCAGAAAGCACCGAGTCGCAACGCCTCTCGCAACTCGAGACCATCCCGCTCCATCGGATCGCCATCTGCATTCGGGGATGTTTTCGATGGATCTCGAATGAGGCACGTCGCAGCAAACATGCCTACAGTCAATACGATGACACCGAGGCCCACATATGCCATTCGCCAGCCGGTGGCCGCGAGAAGGAAACTGACGATATGCGGCCATATGGCAACGCCCAACCCGGAGAACGACAACACAAGGCCAAGCGCCAGACCACGATGCTTGTCGAACCGTTCCGACACGAGATACGAGTAAGCCACCGGGGTTTGGCCAGCGCCAAGGAAAATGGCTAGAACGAGGAAGATGATGAAACCCTTCTCTGTCCGCGGCACGATGCCCAGTGCGATCAATCCGATTGCGAATAAAGGGATCGCGACCAATGCAAACCGCCTGGGACCATACCTGTCCAGCATCGCGCCCGTCACTGGCTGAAGCATCGCGGCAATCAGCATCGCCGGCCCGACGGCGGATGCCAACCGGACCGTGCTCCAGCCGTTGAGCTTCGCGACTGGCTCGAGGAAGATTCCGAACGTAAATACCAGAACGGGGCCGATAGTCAGGAACATCCCGAGACCCGCCCCAAGTAGCACGCGCACCGCTTGCCAGTCGAACGCTTCCGAAGCGTCAGATACTGCTGAAGGCCCAGCGTCTTCCAACGTCTCCATGATTGTCTCCTTGGTATTCTTGTCTGTCGCTCACATCGCGGCCGGAACCTGCCACACCTGCATTGCGTTGTTAGACCACTATGCTTTTAGAGAAGGGGCGTTGGACTTTCAAACGAAGCCGCGGCCGTCGCGATGCTCAATCAGTTCGATCAGGATGCCGTCTGGATCGCGGATGTAGCATCCAGCGAGGCCGTGCGCCTCAAAGGGAGGGAATGCCACGTCAACACCTCGTCGAGCCAACCATTGAAAGGCCGTCTCCAGATCATCGACCTCCAGGGCGAGATGCTTCGTTCCGTGCGTCTTCAGGTCCGTAATCGGATCGCAACGCTCAAGCGGCAAGCGCGCGGCGTCCGGCAGCTCAAACAACTCGATGCGTGTTGAACCACGACGAAGAAACGCCCCATTGAAAGGCACCGCCGGCATCATCGTCCTGTATTCGAGCGTGAAACCCAGATACGTCCTGTACCAGGAAATCGACCTCTCCAGATCAGGGATGCTGATTCCGCAGTGATGGGCGCGGACCTGAAACGGTGTAGCTACCGGTGGCGGCTCATCAACCAGCCGAAGCGTGCCAAGATCTCGCGCTCGACTCATCTCCATCTCCTTTTCCAATGAGATACGTATCATCAATCACTTCGATATCCAGAATATCCTGATCAGATGAAAGCCGGCTCAACACGCACTGCACACTCTGTCGCTAGGCAATCCGGACCAGCTGATCTTGCGATTCCCCGCTGTCGAATCTGGCGATAAAGGTGTCTCGATCAATATCTATGCCGGAAGGATTATTCTTGTATGCCTCGGTCCTGAAGTATCCGAAGAAGCTCTCCTCGGTGTCGTAGTTGTTGCTGCAGAGCTCGACGATATTCTGATCGAGGTCGCGGAAGTAGAAGCTCGTTACCGGTCCGTGATTGGCACTTCGGTGAGGATCGATGCCTGCGTCGCGCAGGGCTCGAACACGCTCGATCAGCGCAGCGAGATTCACGTGTTTGAACTGCATGTGATTCAACCCTGGATCGTTGGTTGGTACGGCTCCCACCGAGGGAATTTCGAAAATCGCAAACATCTGTCCATAGGGCAGAGAGCGATCGATAAACATGAAGGACGAGCGCACATCGCTTGCATGCACCTGCTTTCCACCATCGCCATGTTTATCTCGAATATTTCGGTGCTCCGATGGCGTGTTGACGATGCTCCACTCCTGTCCAAGCACAGCTTCATACCATTCCCGCAATGCGTCATAGTTGGACGTCTGGAGCACCACTTCCGCGATTCGGACACCGGGCATGATTCGCGTTTTGCTGCTTAACTCACCCATTGCTCCGGCGATTTTTTCAGCCTTCTCCATATGAGAACCCTTTTTCCACGTAGTATCGGATTAAACTCTTCAGGCGGCACGGAACCACAACGGATCCATGCCGATTCACTCACCATCACCTCGATGTCTCTCTAGAGGACAACGGTCTGCCCGCCGTCCACATGCAAAGCAACACCGGTCACGAACGACGCGAGGTCCGAGCCCAACCAGACCACTGCATTGCCGACTTCATCCGGCGTGCCCAAGCGACGCAGCGGCATACGCGCACGCATGCCATCGAACAGCTTGGCAACCTCGGGTGACGATTGCGACAGTGCGGTGTCGATGAGCCCCGGGCACACCGCATTGACGCGAATACCCGATGGCCCAAATGCATCCGACAAGGCCGCCACCATCATGTTCACGCCGGCTTTGCTCGTCGAATAGGCAGTCGTGAGCTGCCCGGTTCTGGTCCCCCCCATACTCGACGTGGCGACTATCGCCCCCGGCTTTCCCAGCGCCATCATCTGCTTCGCGGCCGCCTGAGCCCCGTACAGGACACCGTCGAGATTCACGGCGAGCAGCCGGTGAAAATCGTCCGCACCAATCCACGGGCCGTCCGAGGCGAGCGCGATACCGGCGTTACACGCCATGAGATCGACACCACCGAAGGTCATCGAGGCTTCGACCAAGGCCGCAACCTCCTCGCGGTTGGTAACGTCGCAGCGATGAAACAGCGCATGCACGCCCATCAATCGGAGACGATCGACAACAGGTTTGCCCCCCTCTCGTGGCTCGTCCGTGACGTCACCGATAATCACCGCTGCCGCACCGTGGCGGGCGGCAGCGATCGCAATGCCGGCGCCGATGCCGCTTGCGCCGCCCGTCACAATCACGACTTTGCCCTGGATCATCCCGTTCATTTTTCGCTCCGCGTCATGTTGGCGTGCTCCTGACGGTGAACCGACTGACCGGGCGCCGCCATCGGCGCCGGCGCCAACGGGTCCATGCCCATGATGAAAAGCTCCTCTGGAGGAACGGGATTCAGATCGACGAGAACGTTGATGCACGCCGGGCGATTGCTTGCCAGCGCGCTTGCCAGGGCAGCGTGCAGTTCATCGGCGTTGGTCGCGAGATAGCCATCCGCATCGAATGCGGAAGCAACGTCGTGATAGCGCCCATTCTCGAGTCGTGTATGGGTGATCCGGTCCGGTCCGGCGGCAGCCTGCTGAAAGTGCAGCGTCGCGCCCCAACTGCGATTGTTCATCACGACCACAATCAGCGGCAGGCCGTGCCGCACGGCGGAATCAAACTCTGCAAGGCTGTAGCCTACGGCCCCGTCGCCGGTTACCAGAATTGTTCGCTTGCCCGATGCGGCACACGCCGCCTGCGCACCGAGCGCGATCCCGAAGCCGACGCCCATCGAGCCAAGGTATCCATGACAAAGGAAATTCGCCGGCCGGGCCTGGGAGATCACCTCGGTCAGCCAGAGATAGGTCAATGCGCCGTCCGCCACGACCACGGTATTCTCATCGACATGCGAGGCCACGACCCGCGACGCGTCCAGCGGGTGAAGGGGGCGTTCCGGATCGCTTCGAACCGACTCGAACACATGGTCATGGCGACGCTGCACATGCGCGCGAACACCTGCAAGCCAATCGTCTTTCCGAACCGCGTCGTGCGTCCAAGCGATCTCCGCGAGGGACTTGATGGCGCACCCCACGTCGGTGACCAGCCCCATCTCCACCGGTTGCAATCGCCCGATCTCTCGTGCGTCCGGGTCCAGTTGAAGAATGCGGGCGCCTCGCGGAATGAGCTTTCCGTCACCGTGGCCTGTACTCAACCCGAATCGCAAACCGAGCAGCAACACGACGTCGGGCTCGATACCTTCCCGGGACAGCCCGAACATGCCCTGAACCAGGCCGCCGTAGAGTCGGTCCGGCAGCCCGCTCAGCGCGCAGAGTCCTTCGCTATCCGAAAAAACCGGGGCTCCGAGTCTTTCTGCCAATACCCGCAATTCCCTGCCTGTGTCATCGCTTGCGGCCTCGGATCCGATGACGATAACGGGACGAGACGCTTCGCGTAGCGACCGAAAGACCCGCTCGGCATCGTCGCGAGAGAGTCCGCATGAGGGACGCGCGGGCATGATGGGCAACGCGGCATCGGACGCGTCGACCTGCGCGGTCAATACATCCCACGGAAGATCCAGCAAGACAGGGCCGCGCGGGGCCGCGTTTGCAATGCGAATTGCCTGCGAAATCAGACGCGGGATATGGTCAGCCGACGTGACGCGGTGCGCCCACTTCGTGACGGGTTTCGCGATGGAAACCTGGTCGATACCCGCTTGCAAGGTGTTGGTTTCATCATCGCGAAGAGCGCCGGATCCGGTCAGGAAAAGCACCGGCGTACGGTCCAGAAATGCGTTTGCCATTGGCGTCATCGCATTGGTGAAACCGCCGCCGGCGGTCACCAATGCCACGCCCATACGGCGGGTTGTACGCGCATATCCTTCGGCAGCGTGCCCCGCCGCCGCTTCATGCCGAGTATCGATGATCGTCACGCCGCAATCCACGCATGCCTGGAATATCGTATCGATATGCGCGCCGTGCAAGCCAAAAACCGTGTCGACTCCCTCGCGCCGCAGCGTATGCGCGACGAGCTCACCACCATTTTGCAACGCCATGGTTATCCTCCTTTTCGCCGTAGCTGCTTTCAGGGAGCGAGATTGATGAGCTTTCGCTGGGTATATTCCTCCATTCCCTCCCGGCCATACTCGCTGCCGAACCCCGAAGCCTTGGCGCCACCGAATGGCATGTCGAACGGAAGATCGAGGTGCTTGTTGATCCAGACCATGCCGCTGTCTATGCGCGCCGCAATCGCTACCGCCCGCTCGGGATCGGCCGTCCAGATCGTCCCTCCCAAGCCGTAGGGGCTGTCGTTTACCCGTTCGATCGCATCGTCGATGCTGTCGTATGACAGCACCGGAAGCACCGGGCCGAACTGTTCCTCTCTCACCAGCCTGGCATCGTCTGGTATGTCGCGGACAATCGTCGGCGCGATGAAGTATCCCGCTCGCTCCATCGCATGGCCGCCCGCAATGACGGTGCCGCGGGCATGTGCGTCGTCGAGGAAGGTACGCACCTTGTCGTACTGCAATCGATTCTGGATCGGTCCGATTTGCGTGCCCGGGTCCAGGCCGTCACCCACCATGGCGTTGCGGGCAAGGCTCGCCAGTGCGTCGCACATCTCGTCATACCGCGACGAAGGCACATAAACGCGTTTTGCCGCAAAACACACCTGGCCCGCATTGAGCATGGCCGCCTGGAAGACCTTCGGCGCGAACACGTCGACGTCCACATCATCCAGGACGATCGCTGCGTCGTTGCCGCCAAGTTCGAGCGTCAGACGCTTCAGTGTGCCGGCCACGCTCTCCATGACCTTCTTGCCGGTTGCGGTCGAACCCGTAAATGACACTTTGGCGACATCCGGATGCCGGGACAGTACGCCGCCAAGATCGTTGCCGTCGATCACCACGTTAAGCACCCCGGGCGGCAGGATCGATGCAGCCAGCTCACCGAACAATGCAGTCGTCAGTGGTGTTGATGGCGCCGGTTTCGCGACCACGGTGTTGCCGGCAATCAATGCCGGAGCGACCTTGGCCATCATCAGCAGCATCGGAAAATTCCAGGGCGTGATGGCCGCGACCACGCCCAAGGCCGTCCGTTGCTCGTAGATTCGGGTTCCAGGCACGTCCCGCAGCGTCTTCATCGGCAGGTCCATCGCGGCGAACGTCCGGATAGCGCCCACCGAACCCTCGATTTCGTGCTCCGCCTGAGCGAGCGGCTTGCCCTGTTCCATCGTGAGCAATCGTGCAAACTCTGGCGCACGCGCTTCCATGGCATCCGCAAGTGCCTCCAGCTTCTCCCGACGCTCACGGTGCGTGAGACACGCCCAGCGCGGAAACGCACTCTTTGCTGCCGCTATCGCCTGATTCAATTGCGCTTCGTCGGCGCGCGCGCAAGTTTCGAAGGCCTTGCCGGTCGCCGGATTGATCACTTCCAGCGACGCTGCCCCATTGATGAGCTGACCGTTGATCAGCAGTTTGTAAGTCATTGCATGTCTCCTTAAGCATCCCGAGGTCAAGTTGCCCCACTCGTCCTGCGGCAACTCGCCTCGATTTTTCGTTGAGATCGTTGCGACGTGTCGGTCCCTATGCGCTTAGTCATCGCGGCTTCCGACGGCCCAGGCGGTTGTACTAGACTTCGTCGGCCACGCGATTTTTCAGCTCGCCGATTCCGCTCACGGCAACCGACACTTCGTCGCCGGACTTGAGGAATACCGGCGGGCTACGCTTGTGGCCGACTCCGCCCGGCGTCCCGGTCGAGATCGAGTCTCCGGCCTCGAGACGGGTAAACGTCGACACGTAGGCGACCAGTTCCTCGATGCGCCATGCCATCAGCGAGAACGAACTGCGCTGCATCTCGACGTCATTGACTCGTGTCACCAGCTCCATTTGCAACGGATCGGGGATCTCGTCTGCAGTGACAAGGCAGGGGCCGTACGAACTTGATCCATCGAAGTTCTTCCCCGCCGTGACGCTGTGCTGTTGCCAGTCGCGAGCCGAACCGTCCATCATGATCGAATAGCCAGCCACGTGTTCCAGCGCGTTTGCCGGCGAAATGTGTCTGCCAGGCTTCCCGATCACGATCACGATTTCACCCTCGTAGTCGAAGCGATCGGAATGCCTGGGCTTCAGCACGCACTGCCCCGACCCGACCATGGACTGCGGGAGCTTGTTGAACAGAAACGGATACTCGGGCGCTTCTTTTCCAGTTTCGATCTGATGAGCGCGATATGCCCAACCCAGTCCAAACATGCGGGCATCCAGATTCGGTATCACCCGATCGAACGTCACATCGGCCATCGGTGTGACGGCCGCGTGAGAAAGCATCTCGCGAACTGCTGACAGCGCGCCAGCCGCCAACAATTCCCGCAGATCCTTGTATCTGGATCCGAGTCGTGCTTGCAGATTGACGAAGCCATCCTCTACGAGAACCCCGTAGGTGGATTGGCCATCGATGATCACGGACGCAAGTTTCATGTTGGATCCTCAGTCAGGATTGTTTGAAATCGACATACACGTGACGACAGGCCAGCTTCCACGAGCCGTCGACGAGACATAACTCGTCGCGATAACGGCCCACCACATGCGGGCCGACGAGTGGTGCAGGCGCGTTCAGGCGTCGCGAGGACTCGTGGCGATAGGCCGTAACGTAGGAGTGGACGACGGCACGGGTTGCCGACGATAAGTGGGTTCGCATGTTGCTGAGCACATGTCGAACCAGCAGCCCTTCCGGGCGATCGGCCATGAAGGCCGTCAGCGCCTCATGGCCGCGTATTTCGCCGTCCAGCCGCTTCCAAATGCCGTCCGGTGCCATGTTGCGCATCATTTCCTCGTGATCACCGGCGTCAAACGCCGTCGTGAACGCCACCACGACAAGTTCGCATTGCCGCGCGACTTGCGAGGCCTGCACGCCGAAGTGCGCCTTTCCTCCATCCGCCATCGTTTCCTCCAAGGTTCACTGCCGCGAATCGGCAGACATCAACCACACACGAGCAAAGTCTCACAGACAGGCGTGCATATGTCAATATTGTCATATGTATGTATTGACATATGAAGTTGGCCAACTCAACATGGCGCCGCGGCCCGGCTGAAGCGGCCGGCTCCATCAAATTCCCCCGGCACACGAGGAATCCATGAAGAAGGTTGAAACATCCGTCCTGATCGTTGGCGCTGGCCCGGTCGGCCTGGCATTGGCGAATGAGCTGGCTTATCGCCGCGTCCCGTTCATCCTGGTAGAGAAGAGCGACGGCGACGTGCTTTTCCCGGCAGGGGAAGGTATTTTTTCGAGAACCATGGAGCACTTGCGGCGCTGGGGGCTGGCGGACCGTGCACGCACCAGTGAAGGATTTCCGGACGACTACCCGTTGAACGTCGGTTTTGCGACGTCTTTATCGGGCACGCTTCTCGCCGCATTCGAGGCTCCCTCGAATCGCACGATGCCCGCTCGCAGCCCGCATTCGCCGGAAGGCAACATCATCTGCCCAAAGCAAGTATTCGATCCACTGCTCCGGCGAGGCGCCGAAGAAAGAGGGGCAGATCTCCGATATCGCACGGAACTGATGGACTTTCGTGAAAGCGACGGCGTGGTCACTGCGACGGTGCGTGAGAACGACACGGGCCAGACATACGAAATTCACGCCATTTACCTTGCGGCGTGCGACGGTGGACGCAGTCACGTTCGCAAGAAACTCGATATTCCGTTGCTTGGCGAGTTTGCGACTGGCCACAACTTTGCGGTTTTCTTTCGTTCTCCAGATTTCATGAGAATGATCGAATCACGCTTCGGCAATCGCTTTGTACAGTTGCACACCGTAAATACGCCACATCGTCCCTACTTCACATCTGTCAACGGCAAAGACCAGTGGCGCATGTCGATGTATGTGCCTGCAGACGCGAACCCCGACCCGGCGACTGCACTCGCTAATGCGATCGACATGCCGGTACACACCGAGATCATCCGGGCCCAGCCTTGGGCAGGCCATCGCGTTGTCGCGAGAAAGTACCGCTCCGGACGCGCGTTCCTGCTCGGCGATGCCGTTCAACTCCGCTGGCCCAAAGGCGGGTTCGGCGCCAATACGGGCATTGGTGATGCCGTAGACCTGGGGTGGAAACTCGCAGCGGTGCTGCAAGGCTGGGGCGGGGACGCGCTACTCGACAGTTACGAAGCCGAGCGACGTCCCATCGCCGTCAGAAACGTGAATGAAGGGGCAAACAATCGCGTTTTCGACGCGCTCATCGAGCAAGATCCTCTCCTTGACGAACTTTCACCGGAGGGACAAGCGAGAAGAGCCCGGGTCGAAAACCAAATCCATGCATTGCGCTTGAGGGAATTCCAGACGCAAGGAATCCAGTTGGGGTATCGGTACCGGCAGTCTCCCATTTGCGTTTCCGACGATGCGCTGGAGCCACCGGACGATCACATGTCGTATCACCCGTCGACGTGGCCGGGGAGCCGGGCCCCTCACGCGTGGCTGAGCGAGGGCCGTTCAACACTCGACCTCTTCGGCGACGGGTTCGTATTGGTTCGATTCGATGATGCCCCAGCATCCACGGCGTTCGCGGCCGCCGCGAAGTCACTCGGCGTACCGTTCACGGAAACGCGGATATCGTCCACCGCGATTCGGGATCTGTACGAACGGAACTACGTACTCGTGCGCCCCGATGGTCATGTGGCATGGCGCGGGAACACGCTGCCGGAGAACGCACGGGCAACCCTGAATCACGTCCGAGGCGCTTCGAACGACGCCGGCTGACGAGGCGTCGGTGTATGTCCGGATACTGCGAGTCGGCCAACTTGCGCCGATTCGCGAATCCGGAATGCAAACGCCCGCGGTATCGTGGGCTAACCAACCCTCTCGAACTCGCTCAACATCCACTGGTACCACTGAAGCGTGAAGGCCCGATGCTCACGACTGAAGGTAACCGTCGAATACAAGCCGAATAGCTCATGATCCGCACTCACCGGAAATTTCACTCCGTATCGGGCCTGGGCTTCCTCGAGATGCGCAGAGATTGCTTGGATTTCACCTTCGATCATCTCGATCTGACGGCGCACCACGTCAGCGGCCTCCGCGGCCGACAACAACCCGAGCGAAGCAACCTTGAGATTGAATTCGTTGCGCGTTGGCGTGTGCGTCGGCGCCGTCCTGACCCATTCCCTCAATGCGTCCCGCCCCTCGTCAGTCAATCGGTAGACCTTCTTGTTGGGCTTGGATTCCTGGACGACCTGGGAGAACGTCACATAACCCGCGTCGGTTAGAACGGCAAGCACCGGATAGATTTGACTGTGGTTCGCCTCCCAAGTGTAGTTCCTGGGCGGCCCCATCAGCAGGGCGAGTTCATATCCGGTCTGATCCTGATGGGCGAGTTTGCCGAGCAGCGCGTATCCGATCACGGGGATCTTCGCCCGCACGGTTGCGGTACCCGCGATGTCCGATGTCGCCTGTTTGCGTGTTGCTGCTTTACGTGGCATATCGACGCGCCAATTGGCTCAGCCTCTCAAAGAGCCGCAATTATAGGGCATGCGATTGCCCCGAGGCCCCCTGGCGGCCCCTCAGCTGGCGATTTTTGTCAATTTTTACATATGAAAATATTGACTCGACATACCGCACCTGTGACACTCAATACATTACTGTATTGAACTCATCGGCAGCGACGAGTCTGCCGGGACACGTCAAGCGTGACTGGCCTGCAGCCCAGGCCCGACGGGCGAGGAAGCCAACATGGAAACAATTGAACGGCCTGTAGCGAATCCACACGGCAATGCGATCTTGACGACCGCCTCGTGGCAGTCGTTTCGCATCATCGTTGGCGCCGGCCTCGGAATGTTCCTGAATCTCGGTCCAGTCCTGGTTTTTTCGTTCGGGATGTTCCTGCGTCCGATTGCGGATCAGACCGGATGGCGCGTCGCGGTGATTGCTGCGGCCATGGCCCCCGCGCTGCTCCTGACTGCCATACTTCAGCCCCTCACCGGCATCTTGCTCGATCGGTACGGCCCGAGGCGATTTGCATTCCTCTCAATCATGGCGTTCGCTGCCGGACTGATTCTGCTGGGCGCCATACCCTGGAGCGAAGCCAGCTTTATTGGTCTTCTGGTATTTGCCACGTGCCTTGGCGCGGGTCAAACGCCCCTACCATATGCACACCTCATCTCGGAGCGGTTCAACGAGCGCCGAGGCTTGGCGCTCGGCGTAACGCTGTCGTTCTCCGGCATCGGCATTGCGGTTTGGCCCCACCTCGCGAGCCGGCTGCTTGGCGCCGGCAATTGGCGAATCGCATATGTCGGCTTGGGGTGCCTGACGGTCGCATTCGGCACGCTTGCGATTCTGATGCTCGCTCGAGTTCCGGCACGAGCGATGCCCTGCGTTGACCGACCGGATATGTCCATTGGCGGCACTGATTTGCGCGGCGCATTACGCCGTCGCGCGTTCTGGATCTTGGCAGTGTCGTTCTTTGCGATGTCAGCGATCATTACGGGAAGTACGATTCACATACCCGCCATCCTGATCGAGAAAGGGCTGACGCTACACGATGCAGCCTCGGCATCCAGTATGGTCGGTATCGCCAGCGTGCTCTCCAGATTGCTCGTCGGCGCAGCGCTTGACAAATTGCCGCCCTCCAAGGTGACATTTCTGGTATTCCTCGCTCCTGCGGTAGGCAGCTTCGGTCTGCTCACGTTAAGCGGAACCGACACCAAAATGGCCGCAATGCTCGTCGGCATTGGTCTCGGTGCGGAGGCAGACGCACTGGCCTACATCACGTCGCGCGCCTTCGGCATCGAGCACTTCGGCAAGATCTACGGCGCCCTCATGGCCGCCTTTCTTTTCGGCACGTCCGCCGGACCCGCGTACTTCGCCTACTTTCTGGCCGGCCACGGCGGCTACCACGCCGCACTCGAAGTCTCGACGATTCTCGGTGCCTTCGCTGCACTACTTGTCCTGTCGCTCCGGAAGCGCGATCTGAGTCCTGCGGCGTGACGCTCCGACGATGCCATGCCCGAGAGGACGCCGTCTTCACGACGTTGCCATTCGCCGATGAATCACCGAGTGTCCGGCTCACCCGAGCATTTGGCAAAGTTCACCATTCGTTTGACGAGAGAGTTCACACCAATATGATCGACGTTACCCTTCCCCACCCGGTTCTGCGCGAAAGCCGGGCACTTTGGCTTGCCCAGCAGTTTGCAGACGAGCCGGCCTACCGGCATATCGGACTGCGGGTAGACAAACTGGCTCGCGGCCTTTGCATCGCATCGGCGGACATCGTGACGGAACTGCTTCATCATCGCGGAGCGGTACAAGGCGGCATCGTGGCGATGATGGCTGATTCGACGGCAGGCTATGCCGCATTGACAGTGCTCGACGAGGCAGCAGGCGAAGACCGTGATGACATGGCGACGCTCGAGTTCAAAACGTCGTTCCTCGCGCCGGTCATGGGCGACACCATACGGTGCGTCGCGCAAATCGTGAGTTGCAGTCGAACCATCGCATTCTGCACGGCGCAAGTCTTCAGCGAACGGAAAGGCCGAAGCAAGTTGTGCGCGCAAGCCTCGTTGACATTCAAGCGCTTGTCTTATCGAGGACCTAGCACGTTGCAAATGGACGAGATGCCGAGCTCCAGGGAAGCAGCAACCGCATGACAGCTCGCGTGAAGTGCCTGCTGGATGGCGTCGGTATGGAGTTCATGAGACTGTCCCGCGGGGATAGCCGTCGCATGCATGCGGAACCGCACGGCACCAAAGGGGCGCAGCAGTTCTTCCAGCGGAATGTGTTCGTGGGCCGGCATGAGATGGCGCACCGGCGCCATCAACGAGTCGCATGCGGTCTCACGCTACCCAACAGAACGAAAACCAGAATCGCCGTCGCTGCCGCAGCGGCGGCCAACACAAAAAGCTGAAACCGGAACGCAGTCTCGTATGCGTGCAACAGCAAGGGGCGGCCCATCATCGGCAAATGCGTCAGCGCATTTTTCAGATCACTCATGGCAAGCCGGTTCGATGCCGCCATCAAATCACCGGCAGGCACCCGACCGAACGCGCCACTACCCGATGAAGCCGTCAGCCTCGAGCAAATACGGGCGGACAAAATGGCACCCACTGCCGCGATGGCCATTCCATCACCGGCCAGGCGAACCGCATTGAAGATGCCCGCTGCCATGCCGGCCCGTTCTTTGGGCACTACGCTCACCGCAAGGCCATCCATCACCCCCCAGGGCAAGCCGATACCTGTGCCGATCACCACCATCGCCAGCAAGCGGCCGCTCCGGATATCACCGGAAATGCTGTAGCCCAGCAAGGCCAAGCCAGCCGCTGCGATGACGAGTCCAATTCCTGACAGCAAACCTACGCTGATCCAGCGCGCCAGGTTGCCTGCAATGAAGGGCACCAGCAGCAGCGGCGCAGACAGGGCAATCATCATCTGGCCCGCTTCCAGTGCACTGTAACCTTCCACGCCGATGAATCTCGCAGGCAACAAGACAAGCAGTACGATGTACGCATAAGCTGGCGCAATCGCCAACACCTGTACGCCGACAAATCGTGCGTTGGCAAACAGGGATAGGTCGAGCATGGGCTTGGCCTGCCGCAGTTCGATGATGACGAAGGCGATCAGCAACGCGGCGGCGCTTGCCAGGGAAATCAGTACCGAGGCATGGCCCCAACCTTTCTCGGGAGCGAGGATGACGCCGTAGGTGAGCACCGCCAGCCCCGCGGTAAAGCTCACGGCGCCGGGCCAATCAAGCCCTGTGGCTTCGGGGTCGCGCGTCTCGCGAGCGAACGGTGCGATGAGCGCAGACGCCAGCACGCCGACCAGCGCCGGCAGCAGGAATACCCATTGCCAACCGAAGGTGTCGATCATCAGCCCGGCCAGGAACGGGCCGAAGGCCGCTCCCGCGCCGAAGGTCGTCCCGATCAAACTGAATACGCGCGTGCGGGCGTGGCCGTCGAACTCCTGCGTCAACGCAGCCATTGCGCCTGCGAACGCCGCCGCCGCTCCCAGACCCTGGATCAATCGCAAGATGTCGATCCAAAGCACCGAAGGCATGAAAGGAATGGCCGCCGTGACCAAGGCGAACGAGAGCATGCCCGTCAACCAGATTCGCTTGCGTCCATAGGTGTCCGCCAGGCTTCCCGCTGCCAGGGTCGCGCTGCCGTAGGTGAGGATGTAGGCGTTGATGATCCAGGCAAGTTCACTCGCACTGCCACCGAGCGCCTGATTGATCGAGGGAACGACGACCGCCGGGCCGGCGATGCTCAATGGAATGACTGCTGCCGTCAGGCAGCCGGTCAGGATCAAGGGGGCGCTACGGACTATCGAGCCTGTCGTTGATACGGTGGTGATGGTCATCGGGTATCTCTGCAAATGGCTAAGGCCGAGGACATGCGGAATTCCGTCACGCCAACGGATGGGACGGTGTGAGTGCAATAACGCGATGGCACGTTGAATTGATGATAAGAAAGATCCCATTCCAGAAAAATATGCATAAAATCATCACCAACATGACAATTCAGTCATGAATCGGAGTTCGAGATGGACAGCCTGAGCGGTATGACGATCTTTGTTCAGGTGGCCGAGATGCGCAGCTTCGCAACAGCGGGGCGCCAATTGGGTATCTCCGCGTCGGCCGTCAGCAAGGGAGTGGCCCGGCTGGAGCAAAAACTTGGCGTGCGCTTGTTTCAGCGCAGCACCCGCAGCGTGAGCCTTACGGCGGAAGGCATGCTGTTCCTCGACCGTTGCCGGCGCATCCTCACCGAAGTCGCGGCGGCGGAGAACGAGTTGGCCAGTACCAAAACCAGCCCGCAAGGCCGCCTGCGGGTGAGCTTGCCACTGGTCAGCGGACTGATGCTGCCGGTGCTGTCAGCCTTCGCCAATCGCTATCCGCAGATCGAACTCGATCTGGACTTCAGCGACCGTCTGGTGGATGTCGTAGATGAAGGCTTCGATGCGGTCGTGCGCACCGGCGAGTTGAGCGATTCCCGCTTGATGAGCAAACGCCTGGGCACCAGCCGCTTCGTCTACGTCGGCGCGCCCCGCTACTTCGAGAGGCGAGGAACACCCGCGCGACCAGAAGACCTTGCGCAGCACGCGTGTCTGCTCCATCGTTTCCCAACCACTGGCCTGCTCGAAAAATGGCGCTCGCGCGTTGGGGACAGGGACGCCGATTTCCGTCCTGCCGCAAGCATGACAAGCAACCATGTCGAAACCCTGCTGCATATGGCTATACAAGGTCATGGCGTTGCCTACCTGCCGGATTTCGCGGTCAAGCCAGCCCTCGATAGCGGCGCGCTCGTGACAGCCCTGGACGAATGGGCGGGCGCGGTCAGCACGTTCTGGGTTTTGTGGCCGTCCAATCGACAGTTGCTGCCCAGGGTACGGGCTTTCGTCGATTTCATGTCGGAAAATCTGCTCCCGGTGGCATCGCCATAACGGCAGCCACACTTCGGATCGCCAGGATTGACGCACTTCGCTTCGAACCACTGTCCGACTGTCCATCGGATAGAGAAATCAGGTGGCGGCACATCCTGCACATCTCATAATCGGGCGACCTGACGCTGCTGGGCAGCGAGACGGCGCGCGACATCGTCGCGTCCGACACGCAGCGATACACATCGATCAGCGCGCCGGTACCGACCGCGGATCACCCGCACATCTTCGCTAATTCGCTAGATCACAATGAATCTGTAGACTTTCCGTAGCGTTGTGGTGTATCCGAAATCCTTGGCCTATCAGCGCGGAATTGATCTGCGTCAGAGCCGAAGCGTATCGCTGCATGCGACGCCTCTGCCAGAAAGGAGGGGTAAATACGCCCAGCGGTAACATCCGTACGCGACGACCGTTCAAGCTAAATGAAACGTCGATATGCGTGCCATCAATATCATGGCCATTGGCTCCGAAAATATCGGCTAGCTCATCGTGTCGGGTCGGATAGAGCAAGCGGAACATACCGACTCCCAATGCACGAAACCGACGACGGGCAAAACCAAGACCGGTCGCTTCGGGCTCGTAGCCTCGAGTCAAGATTAGCCCAACCTCTGCGGGCAACTCGGCTTGGATAGTCTGCAGTAGGCCTAGGACTTGCTCATCGACGTGGACGTGCCGCGCAGGCCAACGTGGCCGGATCTGTAAGCCCGCTTGAACACCCGGAGTCAGCGTAAGTAAATTCAAGCGCCACCTGTGGATCGACGATCTCAATGGGCGGTACGCACGAGAAGTAAATTGCAAGGGTGACGTTCACTGCTCCCGGTATAGCCCCTGGCGCGCTGCACGTGCTCGTCCATCTCAGAAACCTCGCCTTTCAATTTTTCCATCTGACGCCCCACGATTGCATTACGGTTGAGTCGTTCATTGAGTCGACTCCGGCGGATTGAAAACAACGACGATCCGTCGCTCCTGAATTCGCCATCCAGCGGCCGTATATCGCGGGCCTGCCCTGCAACGAGCAACTTCAGCCGATTGTTCTCGTCTTCCCGTTGCTTGACGAGTCTGGCTTCAATGGCATCCATGTTGCCGAACATGGCACTCTACGTGTCAAGGCCATCATCGGAGAATGTCGACGATCAGCGTTCCTGTCTTCGATGCCAGGATAGCCCATCGTAACCGTGATAGGTGCGACGGCAACCAGTCGGCTGAGCGTCTCTCAGTGGCAAGACATTCCGCGAGCATGCCGCATGCTTGCAGAAAGTGATACGAAATCACCGCATGGTCGCGCATGATCCGTTGAGTCACTGACGAGGTGGCGCGACTGGATTTTTTTGATGACAGTCCCTCGATGTGGACTCTGAAGGTCCTTTACGTACCGGGCTACGCTGAAAATTGACGGTTCCAATACCAACAGTCTTCGTGACAAAGGAATCCAGACGAGCCACGCGATCGGATCCCCTGAGCCATTGCGCGAAACCTCCGACACGGAGCGCGCATGCATGCTGCTTTGCACTTGTTTCGAAAATGAGCCGGATGCACAGGCGTATTCGAGCGTGCTCTAGCTGGATGCGGATATCGTATGCGACGGAGGCGTCGTGAGTGGACATGCTGCGATCCGGGCGTCGCTCAGCGCACGGTTGCTCTGGGAGGTCGTCCGCGGGAAGAGCATGAAATCTGTTGCAGACTGAAGGAAGTCCTGCTCGCTGGTTGGAACTTCATTTGACGGAGCCGTAAATTATTCAGAGGAAAATTTTGGTGAGAGCGGTTGCTTCTTGAACAACTTTCGGCTCGGGTAGTCGACCACGTACAACGCTGCAAGTGACACGGCAAAGGCCATGCCCAGTTGCAATGCCGAGCGATTAACCCCTAGCGAGAGTGCGACGATGAGCGCGGGGATATGGAAAAGGTACAAGGGATACGACCAATCGCCGAGGAAGTTGAGCGCTGCGATGACCCTCTCGGAGAACTGCTTCCCTTCGCTCAAGACGAGCACAAAAGCCGTAATGAACATGGGGACGCCTGTGGAGTGCTGGATGGTGAGAGCGAATAGCGACGGCGCGACAAGGATCACGAACCCGAAGGGCGTGCCGCGAAGGCGATAATACAGAAAGCCGGTCACCCAGACCCACGACAGGCCGACGATGGCCTTCCCGGCGAGGAACTGGTCCATGCCCGCGACGCCCGGTTGCGGGCCGTTGAGATTCAGGAAGTATATGAACGAAGCCAGCATCCATACGAGCAGCATCGTGTTCGTTGCTCGCTTAAGGATCGGGGAGATCATATAGTGCCACCATTCGCCGGCAAGGGACCAGATAGGACCAAGTGTCGGGATGGGGCCGGTGATGATGGTTTGGAGCATTAGCAGAGATGCAATGACCGTCAGTCCGCTCGGGACTGGCATTCGCTGTCCGTCGATCGGCCATGTGAATCCGTTCGGTGCCAAGAAATACATGGACATGCCGAATGTGATGGCGGCAAGGTAAAGCGGCCAGATGCGGAGGAACCGGCGCCGATAGAATCCGAAGTTTTCGCGCTCGAGGCTTGCGGCAATGCTATACCCGGAAAGGATGAAGAACCCGTAGACGGCACTGAGAGGATTCAGGTAGCCGCCACCGAACATTTGATAGGGATCCGGGCGCACCAACAGAACGAAGTGGCCGGCAACGACAACGACGGAGAGAAAGAAGCGCAATCCGGCCAAAATGGCCCAATGGCTATAAGCTGTGGCGTTATTCGCGTGGTTCATCTCGCAGTTATCGGATCGGTTCACCAGTAAGTCATCGCGTCGCGCTGCTGCCTCATGTGGCCTGCAGCCCAATGTCGATGAGATTTCGTTCCTGGTGTGTAGGGGTTCAAATCATCGAGCCGTTCCGCAGCGCAGTAGCCGGCTTGGTAGGCATATGTAGATTCAATATCCTTCTCTGCTTCGCGTTGCTGAAGCGAGCGCAATATACTTCCGAGAAATCCTCTCATTACTATGTTATCCGAAAATATTTTTAAGTCATGGTTGTGGATTGGCTTATATGGTCAGGGGTGCAACATCCCCTGAACGACGCGCAAGAGCGCCGGAAAGTAGTTTGCTTCCTTGAAGGCATGGCCGGCGTCGTTCGGGTGTACGCAATCCGATGAGATCAGCTTTAGATTCCACACCGGATAGAGCTTGAACGCGTCGTAGATCGGCAGCACTGTGATTCCCTGCGTCGACGCGAACAGGCGCATCGTCGCGACAAATGCATCGGTCATGGGAATGTCGAATCCCGGTTGGCAGATCGGGTTCGGTTCCTCGAAGATCGGCACGGCGCCGGCTGCCCTCACCGCCTGCACCCATTGCTGCAGCCACGAGCGGTATTGGTCGGGCGTCTGGCGGAGCACGTACTGATCGTTGATCTGGCTGTTGGTGATCACGATGTCGGCCGGCGTTGACAACTGCGCCAAGCGGGTCGCAAGCGGCGTCGGTACGGGACCGGTGCCCTGCAGATCTGCCGGCAGTGTGCTGGCGGGAATGGAGCCGTCGATGACTGTAACGACGCCGGCGCCCAGCACCTTGTCGAAATCCGCCTGCAGAAGTTGCGAAGGTGTCGGATTGGATCGTCCGACAATCTGATGGTCGGTATTCGGGGATTGCTCCTTCGTCGGCGCATCAGGATTTTGGCCCCAGTTGGTCGAGTCGCCGCCGTTGTAGATGACGATGTGTGTCTTCGGCTTGACGACAGGCGTCGGCGCTGGCGTGCTTCCTGCATTCTCCGACGTCTGGGATGTGTTGCCGCCGCCGTCGCTTCCGCCACCACACGCACAAAGAGAAATAACGAGCATGGCTCCTGCAGCAAGTGCAGTAATACGATTTTTCATAGATTTACTTCAGATATAAGCCGGATTAAATAGATGGCTTATGTGAATTTCTTTAACTGAATCGCGATGGATAAGCGTGATATCGCAGCAGGTGCGGCGAGGGCGCATCGACGATGAGTAGCAATTTCTGGCTGCGACTGACCAACCGCGCATCAACTGGTAAGTCGCCCTGGCGTAGCTCGGGTCCACGGAAAAGCGGGGGCACGCCGATGCATCGATTCGTCCGCTCGCACTACCGCACTACTTCTCGCCAGTGCTCAACCAATCGATCACCTCCGACCAGTATTTTTCGCCGCTCGCCTGCCTGAAGAAACCAAAATGGCCGACACGCGAATTTCCGCTGATTTTGCGGCGAACCTCGAATTTCACCGATGGATAGCCGTCATATAACGCCTTGGCCGCGGCGAGAGGCACCAGATTGTCGTCATCAAATTCCAGTGCGAGAACGGACAGTGCAAGCCCGTCGTAACGCTCCGCATTCCTGATGCCGTGTTCCGGCGCGCGCAGGTACGCGTCGCTTCTCGTCCAGGATGCCCACTGGCGCAGCACGCCACTGGGAAGTTCTCCCGAACCCAAGCCGATGACCTTCGCCGGAACGCGGCGCATGAGTCGCCCAATGACCGGGATCAGCACATTGAATAATACGAATGGCCGAGCCCGCTGACGGAGCGGCCATCGCCGCCAGTGCGGAAAAGATGCGCCAACGAATACGGCCCCCGCCAGTTGACGGGCGTGCTCGGCAAGGCCAAGCAACTGCGCGCCAATGCTGTGGCCGATGAGATGAACGGGGTTCCCTGACGCAATACTGATAGACATCCGAATCATTGAGTCGATATCCTGCGAACCCCAAGCATCGAGACTGATCTCGGATTCTTTCTCGCGATCGTTCCCAGTGGTTCCTCGATATTCAAACGTTAGGACTTCGAATCCTTTTTCTGCAAGAAAATTCGCGAAACCGCTGTAGTAGCGCTCCGGGACACCCAAGGCACCGGCAATCAAAATCGCACCTATGGATTCATGTTCTGGTTCAGGCGAATAGCGTGTCGCTTTCAACGTCGTGCCGTCTGCACATAGCACCGGCTGCTCCGATTTGACCATCCTGACCGGCCTCCTTCAGCGTCTAGAGACGTCGAGCCATTTCAATGCATTGACGTGGATGCATATCGCCGGAATAACTCCACTGCGAGTTCGTTCGCCCTTTGCACCTTGATCCCGTGCGGCAACCTTGCAAGTCGTCGCGGCAGACACCCGCTACGATCGCGTAGTGGTCGCTATACTTATTGAATCGTATCCGGCGGGTTGAAGACGACGACGATTCGCCGCTCCTGAATTCGCCACCCGGCGACCGTGCGTACATACTTGTCGTGATATTCGCCAATGATCGGTGCCGGCGTGCCAATCGATTCACCTGCAATCGTCCCACCCCGGAATTTGTAGCAAGTGACGTAGCAAATCCCTGTCGCGGAGTCGGCCGTTCGCTGCTCGATGCGGATATTGCTGCAGATGTGCCGGGTAATCATCTCGGCCGGCCGTGCACTTAGCGATTCCTGAATCGCATCATGTCCGCGCACGGCACGCCCTTCCGACACGATTTCAGCATCGTCCGTAAACAACTGAAGTACGCTCGAATACGCTTGCGCATCCAGCGCGTTCGCGAAATCAGTACAAAGCAACGCGCATGCGCGTTCCGTATCGGACGTCTCGTGCAACGGCGCAGAGGATGCAATCGCCTGGCTCATTTGGGCTCCTTTGTAACAAAAGACCGTCTGTGATGGAGCTGTGGATTTTCAGTCCTGGCCGGCACAAAAAAAACCATCGAGGTCCGAATCGTGGGACTTTTTGCAGAAATACTCCGCTGCACGGCCTCCCGTCAGTGAGTCAGTGGGTCGTGTGCGGCCACGCGGTGACTCCGTATCAACTTCTGCATGCGCTCGGCATGCTCGCGCAAGACAGACAGCAGAGTCTGGCGACGCGCGGCAGTCAGGCGACTTGTCGACGTGGCGACGCTCAGGGCCAGAACGGGCCACCCCGTCGCGTCGAAGACCGGGACTCCGATCGCCGACATTCCCGGCACCACGTCGTCGGCATTCTCGGCGAAACCTGCGTCGCGCGTTCGCTCGATCCGCCCTGCCAGTACGTCCGAACCCATCACGCCACCACTTGCAGGTAACGCAACCCCCGCCCCTCCCAGCACGCTGTGACGCTCCGGTTCGGACATGAAGCTCAACAACGCAAGGCCGCCAGCGCCAACCCCCAATGAAACCCGTCCGCCCTTGCATGACGGAGCGATTTCGCGTTCCTTGTTCGCTGTCGCGATCTCGATACAGATTGCGTCCGTCCCGCTACGCATCTTCAGATACACCATGTCACCCGTGGCATCGGCCAGTTGAGTCGTGACTGGACGACACAGGTCAGGCAGCCTGAAGTGGGCTGCCGCGGCGATACCCAGTTCACGCGCAAATGGCCCGAGATGATATCGCCGCTCGGCGTCCCGCAGGACAAAGCCGACCGCCAGCAACTCCGCCACCAAACGAGCGACGGTGGCCTTCGGAAGGCCGCTGGCCTTCATGAGGTCGGTCAACGTCATTCCAGGCACGTTCGACCCCGCAATGAATCTCAACAGCCCAAACGCACGGTCCATGCTTTGAACTCTGTTGAGTCGGGGCATCAGCCCTTTCAAACTGTCCGTCACGGTCGCCCCCTCTGCTGTCTCACAACACGATCGGGGTCACGGAGGCAGATTCGCGAACTGCGCCGTTGCCCCACGCCTGATCGGCGACTGCCGCATCTGCGTCGCAATCGGTTAGCCGCGTCCCGCCTGCCGTCGGCGACGAGCCGCTCATTTTCCTGGTTGACCATCTTCAATACCCGGCACCTGTAATCCAGCCCATCATCATTTACCACGTCGACAAATCAGCCGCTTCATCTCGATGCACCTGACTCGCCGGCCAATCCTCATACCTGAATTCGTACACGCGTCACACAAAACCGTACTTCACCGAGTTCCAACCAACAAGGTACGCTTCAAACGCTATTGCCCGGATGTCCCAGGCCATTGAGTCGCAATGGCTGTGCCGATGTCGCGATCGATGCGCCCCGGCCAAAATCGGCGAAATCGCCACGGAGTCCAACCGGCCGGACGCCGGGCCCCGAGCACAATACGACGCGTCATTTGCGCCAAACAGGCTTGCAGTCGTCGCCGATTGTCCAGTGCGCGCGCCCTGCCGCGATATGAACGCCGCCCACCCAGCGGTCTCGCGTCGCGTACGCAAGCCAGTCATCTCTCCCGTCGAGAATTGCGTCGCCCAGCCTTGTCAGCGTCAGGCGACGCTGAGACCAATCCGCTCGGTTGTCTTGTTCCAACAGGAGCGGATTTTCGGTATCGATCAGAGGCCGGAGTACAGCATGAAACATCAGGTCACCGAGATACGGCAGTGCCTCGCGCGCTTGCTGCAATTCCGAAAAGGCGTGCGCAACCGTGATCTCCCCGAATTCCTGCACGATTTCCAGTGCATGCCTTTCTGTCAACGACAAGCCGTCTCGGGCGGACGGTAGTTCCTGCAATTGGCGACGCAGCGCCGGCGCCAGCAACGGTAGCGCGGGCGTGGGCCGGTCCGCCAGATCGGCCCACGCTTGTGGTGTGGGCGCGCAATATGCTGCCCATGCCTGACGCGCCAGGTCGAACGCGTCACGCTCCAGCAATCGTCTCTGCGGCCACAGCCACGCCAGCAGTTCGGGGGCGAGTTGCCCCATGCCGACAAACCGGCTGACGCCCGGAACGTCGGCGACTGCGATGAGCTCGATATGCCCGTGGCGGGCAGCGGGTTCGGCGAGCAATCGTATGAGGAACAACTGGTCGTAGGCGTCCGCCTCGCACCAGAGTACGCTCCTGTGTCCCCCTAGCGCTGCCATGGACGCGTACTCGCGGCGCAGCTGATTGTCGATCGACAACCGCTCACGCGAAAACATCTCAGCCAGATATTGACCACGCGATGCAAGGTACTGATCCAAAGGGCGATCGAGTACCGGCCCCATCGTGAATGGATCGGTCAGTGTTCTGACTTGCCCTTTGAATCCGGCTCGCTTCAACGCATGAGTCAGATCGCTTCCGCAGCGCCAGTGGATAGTCGATGCCTCGTCATCGGCGTGGAATGCAGGATGTGCCGCCGCAAATTCAACCGCCCCAACGTGTGCTTTCAATGCGGGCCAGCTGCTGAATCCAAGATCCCGAGCAACCAGCCACAGAGCGTGAGACAAATGCACCGTGGCAGGAGAGATTCCCACCGTGCGCAAGATTGTCTGATAGTGCGACAACTGACCGTCTTGGAGTTGCCTGAGCAAGCGTTTGGCAAGCTTGCGCTGCCACTCGAGATTGATGCGCCCATCGCGGTGGGGCGCCGCTTCGAATTGCCGAGACATACGATCTCCTGTACAAGCCTTGTCCGCATTTAGGCCCGGAGTCGCATGGAGAATGCTGCTGGCTGTTCCTGGGCAGGGCCCTTTCCGCGGACTGGTGGCGAGGAACGCGCCGACTGCATTCTACTCAGCGAGAGGGGACCCGACAACCATCTGTACCATCGATCACCTCACCGCGTTTTGCGTGTCGACCCAACATGTCCCTCGCTTCTTTCGATACTGGCTCGGTGAATTGCCGCATCAGTCCATTCCTGACCCGCCCCTGCGCATGAACAGCTTATGCCGACATCGTCACCGGAATCCGTGCGTACGAAGCCACACTGCGATGTCACCGACGACCCGCTCCATCTCATCGGCGCCGTCATACCCTCGCAGTCGATGATCAAGCGTCGGATAGGTACGCATGTCGACGTTCCTTCTGCCCATCTCCTTGAGTGCCGCAACAAGCGCCGCCGCAGCGTCCGGCGATGCCGACTTGTCAGCTCCGCTCTGAATGATCAGTGTCGGCGTATTCACGCGTTCAAGCACCGCCAGTTGATCGAGAACCAACATCTCGCTCCACCATGCATATCCATGATCACTCATGCGCAGGTCTGGCATTGGGTGCATTTCGATTTGTGCTGCGAGCTGGCGCATGCCGGCGATCGCGCTGGCCTTTTCATCCGGGGGCATTTCCGACGTCGAGATGCTATGGAGGACGTCATCGAGAAACCAGCGCCCGCCCCCATTGAATGCGACCGCCGCACTGACCAGGTTGCTGCGGGATGCGAGCAAATTCGCGATGACGGCGCCCTCGCTTCCACCCAGCGCGACGATTTTCTTATATCCGTAGACGTCATTCAGGCGTGATATGACTGTCTCGAGATCCCGTACCCGCTGCGTCGGGCTATCGTGCAGCACATACTCGCGCGGGCAATCCGGTCGATCCACGTCGTCGCTGTAGGGGAGATCCGCGGTCAGACCGTATTTCTCGACAGTGAGAACATCCGCACCCGGCAATACATTGACCAAATGCCGCCGAATCGATTGAATCCGGGTCACGCTATTGCAATCTGATCCCTGGATAACGACAAGCAAGATCCTGTCATGAGCGGACGAGACGCGTCGCTCCAGATAGTAGTCGATGCGCGTCCGATCGCTTCGCTCGATCACTGCAGGCCTGGACACCGGCTCCGCAGCGCCAGCTCTCGCCTCGAGCCCGATGAACATCGTTGCAAGCGCAACTGCCCACAATGCCGACCAGACTGCACGGACACCGCCTGCCTTTGCAGATGTGCGTCGGGAAATGAGCTGTCCCTCTCGTGGAGGCCCTCCTCTCTCATCGCACCGATCCGGCCCTGCGGGGTACGCACGGAAAGCGGCTGAAATCACTCCGTCATTCCTCTTTCGGCAGGCCACACACGGGATTCGCGATGCGGCGAAGGATCGGCAGCGTATCTTTAGTGGCCGCGGTGAGCGGCTCCGGCAAATGGGAAAGTTCGAACCAGCCGATCTCGTCGTGCTTGTCACGCTCAAGCAATGCAGGCGCCCCGGTGAACGAAGTAGCCAGGTACACAACTGCGACCCAGTGTTCGTCGCGCTCCACGTCGATTTGGTTCACGACGTTCAGCAACGTGATGTCGCTCAAGGTGATGCTGAGCTCCTCGCGAATTTCGCGAAGCACCGATCGCTCGACGGTCTCCATCCAATCGATCTTGCCGCCAGGCAACCCCCAACAACCGGCCTCCGGGTCGCGCAATCGCTTCACGAGCAAAATCCGACCATCCTGCACGATTGCCGCCCCGCATCCTGCGCGCGGACCGTGTGACCCGCCCCACCGCACCATGTCATTCATTCATGCCGCCCTCGCTCTGCTGGCAACGCAATCGTCGGTTCCCGTCTGCGTCCACTCGCTCACAAATCACGTCTCGGGGAACGCTGACTTCGCGGTTAACGCGATGCATTCTTCCGTGCCTCCGTCGTGGAAGCCCCCGTGAATGCCGTATCGATCAGCCGACTTACGTAAGCGTCATCAAGCTGGGCATAAGGAATGGTCAAGCGATAATAGACTGCTCCGAAAATCGTATCGATCAGCACGTCGGCATTCACATCCTCACGCACTTCGCCCCGCTGCTTCGCGCGTTCAATGACTTCCCTGGCGAGCAATCGCCGAGGATGGATCCATTTCGCCATGAATTCCTGCATCAAAACCGCGTCGAGTTGCGCGGCAGCGAGCAGCATGGACAACAAATGTCCACGACGGCCTTTCAGCTCCGTGATCAACTTCTTGGCGACTACCTTGAAAGTCGCGTCGACCGTGCGCTCCTCGGCATAGCTGATTGAGGGCGCAATCTCGACGAAGAAGGACTCCATCACGACCGCCCAGGCGTTAGGCCAACGACGATAAATTGCGGCTTTCGAAACTCCGCTCCGTTGAGCGATGCGTTCGACGGTCGCGTTGCCGAGATCGCCCTCATATGCCAATTCCAACGCTGCCTTGAGCACCGCCGCAGTAGCGTCAGCGTTCCGCGGACGGCCCGGCGAGACTCTTTGCGGCGCAACCTCGTTCGAATCCACGAACACGTCAGTAGGCATGACTCTCCAGCTCCGGTGTCGTCAACGCACCAATACGATACGGTTCGCATCGTATCGTATTACAATCCTGTTACGCAAGCACTCGACCGGCCAGCTAGCTGTTCATCTGCGGCCTGCATCGACGCTCCGCGATCGATTCGCACCATCCGTCAGCTTTCTTGCACGCCTCAGTGTCACCAAAGCATCCACCGTCACCAGCACGCTTGCGGACATCGATGCAGCTCCATCGCTGTGCCAGAATTAGCCAGATCACTCCGTGAAAGCACTGAAGCCCAAGCTCATACCAGCCCTGCCGGTTTCCCGCGCGAGCGGCGACTCGTCGCCGCAGCCCCATTTCATGCACCGTACAACCCAGTTTTGGCGCCACCCCGCGATGCCCTTTGTCGAAAGCAGGCGCGCCTGCCACAGTCGCGCCTGCTATCGCCCTCACAGCCACCCCACGTTTTCTGTCGGCGCGGTCGATCATGGCAACAGCGTGTTCAGTGGCACGCCAGGTGGTCCAGTCGTCCTTTATCCCGGCACGCTGGTCTTCGTACCGCCGGCGCAAGTGCATGCATGCAATCCCGAACCCGGTGATGAATGGAGTTACCAGATGCTTCACCTGGACGCGCAGTGGTGGCAAACCATCCGACACGAAGCCGCATTGCCCCTGGGGCGCTTTCCGACCGACGAGCCGATACGCGTCAGCCGCACGCGTGCCGACTATGTCCGATTCTGCCGGCTCAATTCACTGTTGTTTTCTGAAGCCGGTATCCATGAAAAGGAGGCCGCACTCATCGAGTTCATTGGCGACTGCGGCGTGGGGGATGGTGCACGAGCCATCCGTTCGTCCAATGACGCAGTGTCGCAAGAAAGAATCCGGCCGGTGCTGGATGCGCTCCGCGATGCGCAGGCGGATGCGTCCTTGAGCGAACTGGCGGAACTGGCCCGGATGAGCCGCTACCAGCTGATCCGGGCGTTCCGCAATGCGACCGGTTTCACGCCCCATGCGTGGCAGCTGAATCAGCGGATCAATCGGGCTCGCGAATGCCTGCAGGCCGGCAAGGATCTCGCACGCATCGCCCACGACCTCGGCTTTTCGGATCAGAGCCACTTCCAGCGCGTGTTCAAGGCGCACACCGGCGTAACGCCGGGAAGCTACCGAACGTAGCCGCGCGCAATTTTGTTCAATACCGGATGCCGGCGCGTCGGCACACTTCCCGGAAACGTCATTCCGAAAAGTGATACCGATCGCATGGAGCAGTTCTTGATGATTGCGGCAGTGCATTTTCTCGCGCTGCTTTCCCCTGGCCCCGATTTCTTTCTCATTGCACGAACCTCGCTGGCCTCCGGCTGGCGCGTCGCCAGTGGCGCTTGCTTGGGCGTCGCACTGGCCAACGGCGCGTTCATTGTCATCGCGTTTGCGGGCATTGGGATATTGCAGCGCGGCAGTTCGCTGTTCGTGGTCATGCAACTGGCCGGATGCCTATATCTGCTGTACATGGGCTACCTCTTCATCCGCCATTCGGGAAGCAGCTCGCTCAAATCCGCAGAAGGCACGATTGACCAGACATCAGCCGCTGGCGCAGCTTTTTCGTGGCCGCGTGCAGCCGTGAGCGGATTTCTGTCCGGGATCCTCAATCCAAAGAACGCGCTGTTCTACGCGAGCCTGGCAGCCATGTTGGCCGGCCCGCACGCGAGCATCGGCTGGAAGACGGTCTACGGGACATGGATGTTCACCGTCGTATTGCTATGGGACCTGCTGGTCGCCATGACCATCGGCAATCGCTCGGTTCGGTCGCGCCTCTCGCTCGCGATGCCGTGGCTGGAAAAGGCCACGGGCGCGATATTGATTCTTCTCGCACTGGGCGTTGTCGCGACACTCGCATTCAATTGAAACGCTCCGGTTAGCCCGTCGACATTTTCTGCCTGATGTGGAGTTGCCTCCGCAAGTCAGAGCACGCGCATACCGTCAAGTTGACGACACCCCTCGCTGAGTGGCCGGGTCCAGTGATTTCCTGGGTTGCTCCGGAGAATCTCCCTGGAACGGGGCTAAAGTTAGGCGAAAGTCTTACGTAAACATTAGTGGATACTGCGATGCTCCGCAGCATGGCATGCAGTCCGAAAATACCATTCGAAAAGGCGGGTCTGTGTCCACTCTCATCTCGACCATCAGAATTGGAGACCTCCCCTACACCAGTGGGCAGGTATCTTCTCGCGAGGCGCAACAGGATTTGACGAACGCCGCGTCTTCCCTCAAGGCGCTACTGGAGAAGAACGAGGAAAGCCGCGTAGCGTTTAGCCAGTTGAATCAGAATTCGGTCGAATCCGAAAAGGCCTATGCGAAGAAGCGTCTCGAACAGCTTGAAGACATGCTGCATCACCTGATTATGCTCAGACTTCCCCCTGCCGTAATAGCTCAGATAGTGAAGGAATTAAAGGGCATCATCGAACATTATCCAGCGGCCGGATCTGCACAGAACGCAGACGCTTCCACCAGTGATGCGGGGGTGTCTGCGTTTGATCAAAGGAATGAAGCCAATCCGGATGAGGCACATTCCGCCGAAGGTGGTAACGGAGAACGCAACGGCGTCCCGGATGTTGGCGATTCGCCGCGGGATGCTTCAACCGTGACCGCTGCAGGGGCTGGTTCTCGAAGCCCTGCCAGTGCCTATCTGGCCATCGCGAGAGCCACTTCCGTGAATGACGAGGCAGTTGCCGATGCCGACTTCATGAGCCGCGCAAAAGCCCTGCTGACCCAGCTCAAGACATTGATGAAGCAGGCAAGTGCACAATCGTTGCCATCGCAAGGGTTCGAATTTCCTATCCATCCGTAACTGTCTGCGTCAAGAGCTTGGAAGAGGTGCAGATTAGCTTGACGGGTTCATCGAAAGCTTCAACGGCAAGCTGCGCGACGAATTGCTGAACCAATGGCTCCGCGGCTGCGCCGAGGCCAAAGTGCTCATCGAACGCTGGCGGCAGTTCTACAACGAGCGCCGACCCCACAACGCGCATCGCTACCGACCTCTGGCCACGGTCCGTCTCCGATAATATCGACGCGAGACTCACCGCCTGCTTGGTCACAAAATTCCGCCTCAGGTCAGCTGGCCCAGCTCGCGCGCTGACGCGCGTCGGGCTGCGCGATCGCGGGCAGCAAGATCATCAAGGCGCGCGGCCACTTCCCGTTGGACGAGGCCGTGCTCAAGCTGATCTGGCTGGCATTGCGCAACGTCGTTGCCAAGTGGACCAACTCCCGACACGATTGGAAAAGCGCGATGACCCAGTTTGCGTTGCTTTACCCGGACCGATTCAATATCGGAATCTGAGTCTCAACCCGCCTTACACACGAAATTCCGGATACCTCCGGATCAACCCGCGCATGGCTCGTGACTTCGCTCGTGCGATGCAGCGCCTGACCAAGACCGACCGCATCGATGCCGCTACCCTCGCTGAGTTCGCTCCCGTACTGGCTCAACGTCCCGGCTGCGAGCGCTTCCTGCGCCCACTGAGCGATCCCGCACAGCAGGATCTGGCGGCTCAGGTGACCCGGCGACGCCTGCTTGTGGCCATGCAAATCTCCGAGCGTCAGCGCCTGCGCCTGGCTCGCCCAGTCATTCGCCCGAGCATCCCGCGCTGCTCGAGGCCATCGCCTGTCAGCTCGATAAGCGGCTGAATGATCGCCGCATTGAATGAATCAGGTCCGGAAAGAACTGCGATCATTGCGCGCGGCGGCGACGTCGAGCAGCGGCCGTTTGTGCCACGGCATCACGCGTAGGCCTCGGAACCGCCAGTTGGCGCTTCAGTCCCGGCGCTCAAGTCGCATCCGGATCGACGCGAGTTCGACAGGCAGCCATCGCGATCGCAGGCGCGGCCGCGCCTGCGCCACGAAACCGAGACGTTCGTACAGCGCCCGGGCGCGCACATTACTGGTCAGTACATCGAGCACCACTTCCTGCCTGCCGCGATCCAGCGGCAACACGCCTGCCCGCAGCGCATCGTCGAGCAATGCGCTGGAAATTCCGCGACCGCGATACCGCTCGTCCGTCGCACAATGTGCAATCAGGCACTGCGAACGCTTCGGTGCCGGCAATTCGCTTTTGAGGACCAGACCGCGCAGCAACCGGCGAACGATGTGGCACGGCCCGAAAAAACGGAGTAGCCCCCAGACGACGAATATGTCATCGAACATCGTCCGGCGGCCGTCTTGAACGGCTGTCACCGCAAGCACCGTGCCGTCGTCGGCCACACCGACCCGGTGGCGCCGCCACGAAAAGCGGCCGTGTCGCGACTGAAACGCGAACTTCAGGAATGCGATGCAGCGCGCATCGCACTCGCCAAGGAAGAAGCCGAACTCTCCGACACCCGCCGCGAACACGAGTGCCGCGCACATCTGCGCGTCGCCTGGCCTGGCCGCTCGAAACCGCAACCCGATATCTCGGTGCCGCGAGCCGTCAGCCTTCACGGGTGCGAATGCCGTCATTGTGCCGCTTGTCGAGCAAGCCGCGACACCGCTGCAATCGTCCGACTGATTTGGTCGGGCTCGTGCGTCGAGCAGATGAAAAAGCGCAGGCGCGCCGCTTTTTCTTCCACGGCCGGATAGAAAATCGGCTGCACGTTGATCCCTTCGTCGAACAGCGCGTTTGCCCACCGCGCTGCCTTCAGCGAACTGCCCGTAATGATCGGCACGACCGCGAAACCCTCGCTCGTGCCAGTATTCAATCCGGCCGCACGCGCCTCCACCAGAAACTGCCGGCCGCGCGCCTGCAAACGCGCGACCCGTTCCGGCTCGGCCTGCAAGCGTTCGAGTGCCGTGAGCGACGCCTCGGCCAGTGTCGGCGCGAGCCCGACACTGTAGAGAAAGCCGGGCGACAGATAACGAAGCATGTCGATTAGCGGCTGGCAGCCGGCGATGAAGCCACCGCAGCCGGCCAACGTCTTGCTCATCGTGCCCATCCACAAGTCCACGTTGTAGGACGCGACGCCGCATTGCTCACGGATGCCCTTGCCGGTTGCGCCGAGCACGCCGAGAGAATGCGCTTCGTCGACCATCAGGAACGCGCCATGACGCTCCTTCAATTCGACGAAGCGCCTCAGGTCCGGAAAGTCGCCGTCCATGCTGTACAGGCCTTCGATCGCGATCAGCACGTTCCGGTAGTCGCGACGCACCCGCGTCAGCAGTTCGTCGAGCGTCTGCCAGTCGTTGTGCGCAAAGCTCAGACGCTTCGCGCCGCTCAGTTGCGCGCCCTGCACGATGCTGTTGTGCGCGAGCGCATCGTGAACGATCAGATCGCCCTGCCCGAACAGCGCGCCGATCACGGTCACGTTGGTCGCGTGGCCGCTCACGAACGCGACGCAATCGTCGACCTCGTAGAACGACGCAAGTGCCTGCTCGAGCGCGCGTTGCACCGGCCGCTCGCCGGCGACCATACGGCTCGCCGATGCGGACGTGCCGTAGCGGTCGATGGCTGCCTTGGCACGCGCCGAGACGACCGCATCGCCTGAAAAGCCAAGATAGTTGTAGTTGGCAAAATTCAGATATTCGCGCCCGCCGATGCGGGTCGTCGCGCCGGCAACGCCGTCGTGCACTCGAAAAAACGGCGAGTCGACGTGCAATTTCTCGCCCATCTCGCGCATGATCCTGACCTGCTGATAGAGCGGCATCGCCTCGAATCGGCTGCGCGCCGACATCTGCTCCGGTGCAGCGTTAGGCACCGCAGCGGCGCCGTCGGCCACCCGATCGAGCTGCCGCTTCAGCGCCTTTGCGGCCAGTTGCCGCCGAAGGTGCTCTCCCAGTCCCATCGTTTCGTACGCCCTTATCTCGAACAAATCCATGTTATCCGGTGAACCCGGCCCACTCCCACGCCCCGGCGTCGGCCAGCAGCGCGTCTACCAGTCGAAAATTCATTTCGTGGCTGGGCCGCACCGCGCTGACTCGCGCGAGCAGTGGCGCGCCGGCAAGCGCGAGGTCGCCGACGAGATCGAGCACGCGATGCCGGACGAACTCATCCGGAAGCCGCATGCCGCCCAGCACGCGATTGCCGACGATCGACGCGGTACACGACGGCCGTGCGCCGCGCAGAATCGGCACCCCGCGCGCGTAGCCCGCGAGGATCGCGGGCACTGCCCATTTAACCCGCCCGTACGAGCGCGACGGTGCAATCTCGGCGGCGAACGCGGCGGGCGTCAGCACCCCCTCCCAATGCATGTCGCCGAAGCCGCGCAAGTCGTTGCGTACGCTCAGTTCGTAGCGCGGCGCGGGTTCGATCCGCATCTCGCGCCGCTGGTCGCCGACACCGCCCGAGACGACAATAGGCCGCAGCACCCGGATAAAGCGCTTCGGCACGGCGAGCGCGGCACGCCCGCCTGCACGAATCGCGTCGACCCATGGCTTGGCGCTG
The DNA here is from genome assembly GCF_004343775.1 of Burkholderia sp. SRS-46. Classification (GTDB taxonomy): domain Bacteria; phylum Pseudomonadota; class Gammaproteobacteria; order Burkholderiales; family Burkholderiaceae; genus Burkholderia. Next base: position 249,584 of record NZ_PTXL01000010.1, read on the forward strand.
CCGTCGAGGATCGGTACCTCCTCCGCGTCGAGCTCGACGATCGCGTAATCGATCTCGCAGGCAAGCAATGACGCGAGCAAATGCTCGACGGTGCGCACGCCAACTCCGTCCGCATTACACAGCATGGTGCAGAGCGGCTGGGCACGCCGCAGCGCCGGGGCGGCGGCAAGCGTGGCTAGCGTGCGTCCACGCGCGATGCGACGAAACATGACGCCCGTCACCCCACTCTCGGGTTCTGCCGGCAGGATCCGCACGCCGACCCGCCGGCCCGTATGCAGCCCATGGCCGGTGATCGTCAGCTCGCGCGCGAGTGTGCCCTGGCTACCGGCCCAACCGACCGGCGCGCTCACTGGACGGTCTCCGGCACGGTCGGCATCGCAGCAGGCGCTGCAGGCGCAACGTCGAGCAACGCCTGCGCGTCGCCGTCGAGCGCATGCTTTTCGGCGAGCGCGGCCACTGCCTCGTTCGTCACACCCTCCGCCGGCTCGCCGCCGCCGTCGGCCGAGGCGACGATCGAATCGACGATACGGCCAGCCAGCGTCGTCACGGTCACGCCTTCGGCAATGGCCATCACCGACAACTTCACGTCGAATGCCTCCTCGACCGCAAGGCCGAGTTCCATGCCCATCAGCGAGTCCATCCCCATGTCGAGAACCGATCGATCGATGGCGATACGCTCCGGCGTCATGTGCAAGATGCGAGCGATCTGCCCCTGCAGCGTCTGGGCGACGAGCGCGACCGCGTTGTCGCGCATGAGCCCGAGCACGTCCTCGCGGAGCCGGCCGCCACCATCGCCCGTGTCACCGCCACCGGCGTGTATTTGCAGCAGCGCATAGCGCCGAGCCTTCGTCGCGGGCATCCCGCGCGCAACCGCGTGCCAGTCGAGGCGCGCCACGGCTTCGCCCGCCGCCCCGGTGACGAGCACGTGCTCAAGCGCGACCATCGCCTCATCGGAGGTGATCGACGCGCCGCCGATGCGCGTCTGCAACGCCTCGCGCGTGTTCGCATGGCGAGCAAGGAAACCGACGTCCTCGACCGGCCCCCATGCCATAAACGTGCCGGGCAGGCCCGCCGCTCGACGGTGTTCGATGAGTGCTTCTAGGAAACTGTTGGCTGCGACGTAGTTCGACTGGCCGGGATTGCCGAGATAGGTCGTCGCCGACGAATAGACGACGAACCAGTCGACCTTCAGTGCGCGCGTCGCCCGATGCAGGTTCCACGCACCGGCCACCTTCGGAGCGAGCACCGCAGCGAAACGTGCGTCGTCTAGGTTACGCACGAGACCGTCGTCGATCGACATCGCCGAATGCAGCACGCCCTTGAGCGGCGTACCGCGCGCTGCGATTGCCGCGACCATCGCGTCGACCGCAGCCTCATTCGTGACGTCGCATGCCACAACGTCGACCGTCACCCCGAGCGTGTCACGCCAACGCACGGCTTCGTCCAGTGCGGCTCCCATGAGGATGCCTGAGCGGCTCGCAAGCGTCACGTGGCGCGCGCCGCGCTCGACCATCCAGCGCGCGCTCGCGAAACCGAGCCCGCCGGTGCCGCCGACGACCAGATAGGCACCGTGAGAATCGAGCACGAGTGGCCCCGGCGCTGCGACGCCGAGCTTGGGCGCCGGCGTGCCGGACGGATAGATGACGAGCACCTTGCCGATCTGGCGCGCCTGCTGCATGTAGCGGAACGCACCCTCCGCCCGCTCGGCGGGAAACACACGGTATGGCAGCGGATGCAGCGCGCCGGCGGCGAACAGTTTCATCACCTCGCCGAACACGCGCGCCGTCAGCTCCGGCAATGCGCCCATCAACTGATCCGCGTCGATACCGAAGTAGCTGATGTTGTTACGGAACGGCCGCAGGCCGATATGGCTGTTCTCGTAGAAATCCCGTTTGCCCAGTTCGAGGAAGCGGCCGAACGGACGTAACGTGTCGATGCTGCGCACCATCGCCTCGCCCGCGAGCGAGTTGAGCACGACGTCGACGCCCGCCCCCGCCGTCATCGCGCGGATCTCGTCCGCGAACGCCAGGCTGCGCGAATCGAGCACATGATCGGCGCCTAGCAGGCGCACGAACTCGCGCTTCTCGTCGCTGCCGGCCGTTGCAAACACTTCGGCGCCAAAATGGCGCGCGAGCTGGATCGCCGCGATCCCGACGCCGCCCGCGCCGCCGTGCACGAGCACTCGTTCGCCGCGGCGCAGACGCGCCAGCTCAACGAGCGCGTAGTACGCGGTAAAGAACGCGGTCGGCACGGTCGCGGCTTCCTCGAACGAGAGCCGCTCCGGCTTGTGCGCAATCGCCGCCACACAGGTTGTCACACGCGCCGCAAACGACGCCGGAGCAAAGCCGAGCACTGCGTCGCCCGGCACGAAACCCGTCACGTCGGCGCCAACGCGCACGACACGCCCCGACAGTTCCATGCCGATCGTGGCTCCCGCGAAACCGGTTTCCACGGCCTCGTCGGACAGCAGGCCCATCGCGTACATCACGTCGCGGAAATTCAGGCCGGTCGCCGCGGGTTCGATCTCGATCTCGTCGGCGGCAAGCGCTCGCTCAGGCAACGCGAACCACTCGAGATGGCGCAGCGAACCCGGCGCGTCGAATGCGAGCACTGCGGGTTGCGCGACAGTACGCACATTGCGGGCCGCCACACTCGCGGCCGTCAGCATGCGCGGCACCAGCCGGCCACGCGCCGACAACACGACTTCCTCCTCCAGCGCCGCACCCGTCAGCTCGCGCACCAGTGCATCGAGCAACACGTCGGCGCGAGGATCGACGTCGATCATGCGGCACGCCAGCTCTGGATGCTCGTTTGCCAGCACCCGGCCGAGGCCCCATAGCGTCGCATGCTCCGGATGCGCGTTCGCCGCACCAGCGAACGGCGCGCCACCACGTGTGACGACAGTCAGCCGCACTGCCGCGCACGCCTGCGCGTCGAACAGGCGTACGAGCGCTGCGAGCGCGATTGCGCCAGACTGTTGCGCCGCGAGCAGCTGTGCGCCGGTCGTCGCGTCGTCGAGCGCCGTCTCCGGTGCGCAAAACACGACGTGATGCGGCTGCGCGTCCGGCAACGCAGCGATTGCATCAGCAGCGCACGCAATCTCGCATGCGTCGGCCGGGTAGCCCGCGCCCACCAGCGCAGCGGCAAGCCGCGCGCCAAACGCGCCGGATTCCGACGCATGCAGAACGAGCCATCGCTCGGTGCGCGCGAGTGCATCGAAGCCGTCCGCGGCGTTGTCGACCGCAGACGTCGTCGGATTGCGCGCAATGACGAGCGCCGGCGCACCTTCGAGATCGAGCGATTGCTCCGCGTGACGCGCGACGTCGCCAAAGCCGGCGCCGGCAACCGCCGCGCCGAGATCGGCAGGTATCGGCGACGGCAATCCAACGGCGTCGGCAGTTGCGGCCTGCAAGCCGAACACGATATCCGCGAAGCGGCCACGGCGCGGCTCGGCGAGCAACAAGAGCCCGCCCGGCGCGAGCCACGAACGGATCGCAGACAGCGCATCGAGCGGATCCGGGCGACCGCTCAATCCGCGATTGACGACAACCACGTCGTAGGGTCCCGCGTCGTCACCCGACAGTGCGAGTCGCTCGCCTGGCTGCAGCGTTACCGTGCGCATGCCCGCCAGTGCTTCAGCCTCGAATCCCGGCAGCTGACCCGCCGTCGCAGCAATCGCGTAATCGCAGCGCGCGGCCGGCAGATGCACGCCCAGCGGCTGCAGAACGTCGCCGTCGGTCGCATTCAGCTCGAGCACGCGAAGCCGGCGCGTCGGACGCCAAGCGTCGAGCGTCTTCTCGACGCCCGCCTTCAGCAGCGCATGCGTATGGCTCCACGTCGGCGACGCAGCAAAGAAATGCTCGACCAGACCGTGCCCCGTCGGCGACAACACACGTACAGGATCATTCACGCCGGTCAATACGTCGGGCAGCGCAGCGCCGCATTGTGCAAGCAGCGTCAGTTCGGCGACATGTCCGGGAGATACGGCAAGCAGCCCGCGCCACAGCTCGTCGAGCGGCGGTAGGGCTGCGCAAGCACCATCGACGCGCGCGAGACGGCCGCTGTCGCGACGTGCGAGACCGTCCTCGACCAGCATGTCCGCGAGCCGCTCCGCAAGCGCAGCATGTGCCGACGCAGGCTGCCACGCAGCGTCGAATGCGCCGAGCGCATCGAATGCGCGCAGCGCGTACAGGCTTGCAAGCACGTCGAGCAGCGGCAAGATTTCGGTCAGATGCCGCTCGCGCTGGCTGCCGTTCTCGACCGCCGCGAGCCGGGCCACCGCCTGCTCGAGCAGCACGCCGGGCGCGGGCAAGCTCGCCGCGTCGCAATCGCCCGGCAGCGGCGTCTCCTCGAGCGTGTAGACGAAGTGCGCCGGCGGGCTATGTCGGCGGCCAACGAGATCCACGCGCCGGAACCGGCAGCCGCCAAGCCGCGCGACGATCTCACCTCGTGCGTCGAGAAACTCGAAGGTCGCGACGATCGAGTGCGGGCTGCGCCGGTCGATACGTGCCAGCACGCGTGTGACTGTGTCGCCGCGCAGGTAGTCGACGCGGCCGATCTGAACCGGCACGTAAGCTGGATGCTCGCCATCACGCGCATGCGTGGCGAGCAATGCGAACAATGGATGAAAGCCGCTGTCCATCAACCCCGGATGCAGCAGGTAGGCAGCGAGCGAGCGAGCATCGCAGCATACTGCCGGCGCGACGACGTCGGCCAGCGCCGCATCTTCGGCGATCCGCACCGTGCTGACCCAGCGGAACGCCGGACCGTAACTGAGACCGATCGCCGCGGTGCCTGCATATAGCACGTCGCCGCTCATCGCCGGCAGCGCGACGAACGCGTCGAGCGTCGTCGCCGGAACGATGCTGGCCGCGTCGAGCGTGTTGCCGCTGGCCAGCATCCGACCCGTCACGTTGAGCGTCCATACACCGTCGGACATACGGTCGCGCGTCTCGATCGCGAAGGTCGCCGTGCGGGGCTCAATCACGAGCCGGAACTGCTTCGACTGCTGTGCTTGAAACACGACCGGCGCGCGAATCTCGAGGTTCTCCAGCGCGACGTCCGACGTTTCGAAATACGCGCGCGCGGCAGCCAGAGCCATCTCCACGTAGCCTGCGCCCGGGAACGCGACGCCGCCATCGACGACGTGATCGGCCAGCAACGGCAGCTTCGCCGGATCGAGCTGGTTCTCCCACGCGAACGCATGTTCGTGCAGGCGATAGCCCAGAAGCGGATGTTCGCGGCGGCGGTTCACGAGACCGTAGCCGTCGGCGGTCGGCGTCAGCCAATAGCGCTCGTGCTGCCACGGATAGGTCGGCAGCGCGACATACGATGCGCCCGGTGCGAAACGCTCAGGATCGACGGCGGCGCCGTGCGCGACCGCCGCAAGAATCGCGTGCTGCAGCATCGCCGCGCTGCCATGGTCGCGCTTGAGCGTCGGCAGCGACACGCCGGCCGCGTTCGCCGAAGCGAGCGTCTGCTTCACGTACGTGCGCAGGATCGAGTGCGGCGACACCTCGACGAACAGGCGCACGCCGTCCGTGATCAGTTGCGCGATGCCGGTGCCGAAACGCACCGGCTCGCGGATGTTGCGCCACCAGTAACGAGCGTCCAGTTCGCTTCCCGACAGCGCGCCGCCTGTCACGGTCGACACGAGGCCGCTGGTGCCCGGCTGCGGCCGGATGCCGGCCAGCTCGGCGAGCACGACAGGCTCGATCCGGTCCATGTGCCTGCTGTGGAACGCGTAGTCGAGGTCCAGCATCTGGAAGAGCTTGCTGCTGCCACGCAGCGACGCCTCGAACGCCTGCAGCCCCTGCAGCGAGCCCGCGAGCGTCACGGAGTCCGGGCTGTTGACACCCGCGATCTCGACAAGCTGCGCAAGCCCGTGGTGCGCGATCAGTTCGCGCGCCGCGTCCTCGCCGAGACCCACTGCCGCCATCCGGCCACTGCCGCGCGTCATCGCTTGCGCGCGGCTGCGAATCTTGATTACGCGCACCGCGTCGGCAAGCGACAGCGCGCCCGTCACCCATGCTGCGGCGACTTCGCCGACGCTGTGCCCGATCGCGGCGTCGTAGCGCATGCCGCGCGCGTCGATCACGCGCGTCATGCCGACCTGGATCGCAAACAGCAATGGCTGGGCGTTTTCGGTCGCAGCGAGCCACTCGGCGCTCGCGCCTTCGCGCATCACGTCGACGAGCGACGGGCTGCCGCCCGTACACCATAGCGCGTCGACCTCGTCGAGCGCCGCGCGAAACACCGCATCCTCTTCGTACAACTGCTTGCCCATCCCGGCCCACTGGGAACCATTGCCGGAGAACACGAGCGCGGTGCGCACGGCGTCTGCGGGCGCGTCGCCCGTCACCACGCAAACGGGCAGTGCGTCCTGCGACGGTTCCGCCAGAGCAGCGAGGGCTGCTCGCCCTTCGGCGACGTCGGCCGGCGCGACGATCATGCGATGTTCGAGCCATTGGCGGCGACGCGTGGCCGCCGCTGCGAGCGCTTGCCAGTCTCCGTCGTCGCAGAGCGCCGCCAGATAGCGACCGGCGAGTGCGGCGAGCGCCTTCACGCTGCGTGCTGTCAGCACGAGCGGCGACGGGGCGGCGGGCATTGCAGCCGACGCGCCTGGCGCGGCAGCAGGATTCGGCGCTTCCGTCAGCACCACGTGCGCATTGGTACCACCGAAGCCAAACGAATTGACACCCACGGTCAGCGGTGCGTCGCGCCCATCGAGCGTCGTGTAGCGATCGACCACGCGCAGGCGACCGCCGTCGAAATCGATGTTCGGGTTCGGCGTCACGAAGTGCAGCGAGCGGGGCACCGCACGGTGCTTCAGGCACAGCACGGCCTTCACCAGGCCGGCCATCCCGGACGCCGTCTCCAGGTGCCCGATGTTGGTTTTGACCGAACCGATGAGGAGCGGTTGGTCGGCGGGGCGCCCTGCCGATACGACGTCGATCAGCGCGCGCGCCTCGATCGGATCACCGACCGCGGTGCCAGTACCATGTGCTTCGAGATATGCAAGCGAACGCGGCTCGATGCCCGCGCGCTCGTAGACACTTCGGAGCAGCGTCGTCTGTGCATCCAGGCCAGGCACGCTGATGCCGCCAGGTGAATGACCGACGGAGTTCACGCCGGAGCCGGCGATCACCGCGTGAATCGTGTCGCCGTCGGCAAGCGCGCAATCGAGCGGCTTGAGCAGCACGAACGCCCCGCCCTCCGAACGGACATAGCCGTCGCCCGTCGCATCGAACGCGCTGCAGCGGCCGCGCGGGGACAGCATCGACGCCTTCGAGAAGCTGACGAAGCCGAACGGATGCAGCAGCAGGTTGACGCCGCCCGCGAGCGCCATGTCGGTCTCGCCAGATTGGAGCGACTGAACGGCTTGATGCAGCGCGACGAGCGACGACGAGCATGCGGTATCGACCGACATGCTCGGTCCGCGCAGGTCGAACAGGTAGGACACGCGGTTCGACGCGATGCTCAGGGTGTTGCCGGTAGCCGAATACGGATCGATCACATTCAGGTCGTCCATGTTGCGGTTGCCGTAATCCATGCTCGCTGCGCCGACGAAAACGCCACAGTTGCTGCCGCGCATGTCGGTCGGACGCACGCCGGCATCCTCGAAGGCTTCCCACGCGAGTTCTAGCAGCAGGCGCTGTTGCGGGTCCATCTGCGTCGCTTCGCGCGGCGAAATGCCGAAGAACGCGGCGTCGAAGCCGGCGACGTCATCGAGTACACCCGCGGCGAACGTGTAGCTCTTGCCCGGTTCGCGTTTTGACGGATGCTGGTAGAAGTCGGTGCCGAAGCGGCTCACGGGGACTTCCGTGACGGCATCACGCTCATCAAGCAGCAGGCGCCAGAAATCATCGACTCCTTCAACGCCGCCGGGAAATCGGCAAGCCATCCCGATAATTGCTATCTCTTTACTCATCGTAATGTCATTCACTCCGGCGAACATTCGAGTTGTGCATTTGCCTGATCGACGGAAGTCGCCCTCAGCAGCGCGGACCCGAGTTCCTCCGCACGCAAATCCTGCCGTTCCCCGGACAGAACATCGAAGTTGCGCCAGATAAAGTAATTGCTCTTCTCGGGCGAGGCGCCCAGTTTGTCGAACACGTGCCCCAGCGCTGGAACGTGATCACCGTAAAAGCACACCACGGTGTCCCGGCGCCGCTCGCGCAGGTATCCGAGTAGCCGCCCGATCATCGCATCCGCATTGGCCACGTGGCGCAGATAGGCGGTGAGGTCCCGCCAGTCCGCATCCTCGCCAAGTCGGTGGAGCGGCAGCGACTCCCCGGGACTGACGAACTCGAGATGCAACGGCCCATGATTTTCCATCGTCATCGCAAAAACGAACACCGGACTATCGGCTGATGCATCTAGCTCCGCGATGACGGCGTCAGCGACCGCGACATCGCCAACATAAGCACCTGTTCGCTCCACGTCCGCAAAATGCCTGATGTCGAGAAAGCGCTCGAACTGGAGTAGCGGATACGCGCGATCCCGACCGAAGAAATCTGCATAGTACGGATGAATCGCGGTCGTGCGATGGCCGGCGCGGCGGAACCAGCCAGCCAGCGACGCGCAACGACGACGCAGAAACGCGTAAGGATAGAAACGCGCGTAGCCGAGCCGCTCCGACGCGACACCCGTCAGCACCGAGAATTCGGTGCGCATAGTGTTGGCGCCCCAAGCAGGTACCGCCAGTCGGCCATGCATGACGGATTCGCGACAAGCCCGGTCGAATTGCGCGTACACCGCCGGCTCGATCGCCGGAATATGATCTCGTGCATCGAAGTAAGATTCACTCTGAATCACGATCACGTCCGGCCGCACCCTCGGCACGCTGCCCGCGAACGGACTTGTCTCCAGTGTGCGGAGCAGGGTTTCGAACGTCGTGGGACGCAGGCCATTCAATAGAAGGGCAACGAACACCGCAAAAAAACCGTGGCGACGCTGGTCGTTGTTCGCGTCGAGTGTAAGCGGCAGGCGCGCTGCCACCAACCGGCCAGCGAACAGGCAGACGAGTGCCGTCAGCGCGGCACCGACACGAGTATCCGGATATGGCGACGTCTCCGAGCAGTACCCTGCCGAAAGCGCCACGACTGCGGCCAGTGCACCCGCAACCGCAGCCGGACTCAGAAACGGCAGATACAGCCGAGGATGCGAAAACAACTGGCTGAACAAGCTCAGATCCGAGAATACGAACGGCTCGCGCAATGCTTTGTATTTTGCGTTACTGACAACTACCACCAAGCAAACCAGTGCGACCGTAACGAATGCCGAGAACGACGGACGGCGCGTTACGAGCAGCATGAGACTTGCGACGAACGCAAAGGCGAGCACATGAAGCGCCAACGCAGCGCAGGAACGTCGAAACCTCGCGCGCGGCTTGGCCATAGCATCCGGCAAGAACGACGTTGCAGCACCGATTGCGAAGATGAGCAGAAGCCGCACCTCAGCGCTCCTCATGAGGCACTGGATAGAGAACGCCGAGGATGGTGTCCGCTATTCGGATCGGCAGCAGCGGCAGAATACGCATGCCAAGGTTGAGCAGGCGCGGAAACGCGATTTCGCCCCGCCGCTCCGTCAGCTTGCGTCGAATGTGTACGGCGGCTTTGTCGGGTGTCCACATGAACAGTTTGTCGCCCGGAAACACGTCGCTCATGGCTGTCTCGACGAAACCGGGCAAGACCACCGTCAGCGAGATGCCGTCGCGCCTCAGCAGAGGCCGTACCGAATCGGCGAACGCCTTGACCGCAGCCTTGCTTGCGCAATATGCCGGTGAGATCGCCATGCCACGGAGCGCGGCAAGCGACGCCACCATCGCGACCTGGCCTCGTTTGCGTTCGCGCATGCGTTCAACTACCGGTAGTACGACGTTTATCGCGCCGTAGAAGTTTGTATCGACGACGCGGGCCGTTCTGTCACGCCCCTCCCAATCCGCCGAACTGGCAAGCGTGCTCGCAACGCCCGCGTTCGCGATCAACAGATCGATCGGATAGCAGGCGTCGAATTGCCGCAGCCAGTGCTCGACGGCTTGTGCGTCCCGGACGTCAAATTGCCCCGTTACAACCTCGGCGCCACGTGCACGACAATCCGCGGCGCATTCCGAAAGACGCTGCGCGTCGCGCCCGACGAGACCAAGCACAGTGCCTGGCTCCGCGTAGGCTCTCGCCAGCGCACGGCCAATGCCAGCGCTCGCGCCGGTGATGACGACATGACGAACAACTGTTCTAGTCATGGGCCGCCTCGAGACGCTGAATAGTACCCGTTGTCGCCATTTCTATGCCGGTGCGCGTATAGAAATCACCATTGATCTGCGTACGATGGACGACATAATCGAGAAACGCACGATAAAGACGATCATCCGGCGCCTTCGCTTCATTCCAGAATGCATCGACGGAACCTTGCCACGTGAGGCCGTCCATACTGTAGATCGCCGTGCCTAGCGCAAGCAGCGGTCGGCGGTGGTGAAGCGCGGAAAGGCCAACGGTGCTGTTTACCACCACCACACCTCGCGCATGTTCAAGCAGCGTCGGCAAGTGGCCGGCATCGATGAAGCGTAGTCGACCGCCGATGTCGAGCTCTCTCGCGAGACCTTCGGCAAAACGCCTGTAGTCGATCAATCCTGTATCGAGCGGATGATTCTTGATGATGAGCCATGTCGATTCTGGAGCATGGCGGGCGAACGAGCGCATGATTCGCTCGATTGCGTCGCATATGCCGTCGAAAGGAGAATGCACGACGATCTGCGCATCGGAATTCAGCTGCAGTGGAAACAGGAAATACGCTCGCCGTGCGCCCAGCAAGTCTTCCGTCACCGCTTGCGCTTCGGCGCGATGGCGGCCGCCAGACATCGCGCGGCACGCAAGTCCCATGTACTCCATCACCCCATTGCGAGGGCGATGGCTTGCATAGTGCCGAAAGTAGCCCGCGAAAAGGAGGTTGGCCGCACGATAACGCATATCGTGCGCGGCGCGCTCGACAAGGCTGTAGCCGGTCTCTTTACCCAACGGACACGGCGGAATTGATCCGTGAACGTCAAGATAGTATTCCGGATTGCGCGGTAGCTCGGAGCGGCCATTGACACCTTGGCGTTCGAGCGTCAACCAATATGGACGGACGTAACCTTCCTCGAAAACATGAACCTTAACGCCGCGTGCATGCGCAACCTTGTGCATCGGCAGATGAATCGCTCGGCAGTCCCCGAACATCAGTACGTCGGTGACGCCTTCGCGCGCGAGGAGGACGTCGTACCAAGTCGAAAGCTCGCCGACTCGACCCGTATAATTCAGAACCCCTTTCTTCTCTCCGTAAACGAGATCACCGCCGCAGAAATTCACGCGGCGCACGGAGTACCCGCGCGCCGAGAGCGACGCACTCAGGCTCGCGAAGAATGGGGAAGCTGGCCCCTGGAGGGTCAGGATGGAACGCCGCATGAGAATGACACCTGCCGAAACGATAGTGGTACGAACGCGCAGATATTGCGCGACGGATCGCGGAACTTATCAGTCGGCGAACTCAATTTCGCTGATCATGATTCCGAGATTCCGGTCATCCTCACCAACTCCCTCGACGCTCGGATTAACTGGATCCTCGACCCGGATTCCCAAGCTCACGGCCCTGCCTCGCCGCAGATCCACCGACGGAAGATAGATCGTGTACGCTGCGCCAGCTCCGTTGCGGGTTCCCAGCGTAACCACGGTGTCAAATATCCTGGTACCGTTCAGAAGCAGTGCTATCCGCCGCCCGCGCCCCTGGTGCTCCGCCACCCAAACAATATTCATCTTGATCAGCAGAGGCCCCGTGCGATCACAATCAGGGGCAAACAGGAGTTCCGCATCCTGCCCCTGTGTCCAACTGCCCGCCCCCTCTGCCGGATAGAACCCAGTCTGGATATACCGGTAACCGTTTCCTCCATGCCGAAGATCGATCACAATCCCGCGCGGTAGCGGAAAGCCGATCCTTTCACCAAGCTGCGATCCCGGCTCCGCGGTGTCGAACCACCCGAGCGGCTCTGCCACGACATCCAAGAGCGGCAGGCAATGCTCGAGACCGGCACGAACGAATTTCTCTCGCGCCGGCGTGTCCCCAATAACCTTCATATTGTCGAAATCGAAATCATCAACTTCGAGAAACCGGGACATGGCGTCCCGCCAGACACGCTGGTGTACGATCAGGCTATCGTAAAAGACGTGAAAAAAGTCGCCGGCGACGCGACGCGTCATCGCATGGTTCCACGCACTCACCCACCAATGTAAAGCGGTCTCGGCATCGACCAGGGTCGCCTCTTCACCGTGATTCTTCCTGAGCATCGAGATCACTACGTCGTATGGATTGCGTGTGATCCAGATCTCACGAAATCCGATCCATGCTGGATATCGAGGTTGCGGCCACGCATGATGTCCGGGAAATTTCGTGCCGATATAGCGCGGCGTTTTCCCGAGCACACGTCCGAAAATGGCCAGTGAGAGCGCCTTCTCGTCGCGCTCCTGAACAGGCATGAGATGCGCGTAGTCTTCGAAGCCGGTTTCTTTGCGCAGCCGCCGTTCCTCACGGAAGATCGAATCGAGCGAATCAAAGAACGTCCACGAGGAATACTCATGAAACAGAGCAATCTCGGCGCTCCGGTTCAGCGCTGCTCCCAAAGCCGTCGTACCGCTACGCGGTGCGCCGCCCACGACCAGCCAGTCGACGGGTTTGTCATTCATGTCAGCCATACTTCACTCCTCCCAGACCCAACCCAGCTCGCGCTTGATCTTACGATCTTCTGCTCGGCGTCGACGTGCCGACCAATTGTGCAGAAGGCTTGGCAACGCACCGATGTTCTTGCCGAGGAGTTTCAAAGATTTTCCGTCCTTGCAGAGTCGCTCGGCAATCCGTTTTACAGTGACCGGATTCAGGATTGCAGGCTGCACAAAGAATGCAGTCGACAACGGCGGAGCCAACTGGAAAATCTGGGAATCGTCGCAAATCAGCGCGAAGACCTTCGGCCAGTCGGTAATCGAATGCAAACCAACGCGCAGTTGGAACAGCGCGCGTATGACAAGCTCCGACTCAAATCCGTTGGCCTTGACCAGCACGACTCCGTCCGCCGGAAAGCTGGCGCACGAGTCGCGAATTTTTTCGACGTCGAGCACCCCCTCGAGCGTGAAGCCGATTTCAACCCAATCACAGAAATTCCAGATCGATAGGACACGCGTCGCGCCATTCTCAGACGGCCGTCGCAGTATTGCGGCGGTATCGGCAACCATCGAGACCGGGTCATCAAGCTCGGCGACTCGGTGGAGAAACGGCGCGACGGCGGCCTCGTCGGCCCGCCACACCGATGTCGGAAGACAGACTGTATGCATGCTATGTACGAATGAACGGCGTCGACTTCATGAGCGCTTGAAAGTAAAAAAACAAGCCGCCTCGCAAATAAAGAACGTCCCGTCGCCGACGAAAGAGATGGAAAGCGGAGAACAATGTTCCGATAATCAATGCCACCGACCGCTTCTGCAGATAGTCTTCTGGTGCGCGATAAAAAACCGAGCCCAGCGGTCGTAGTGCGATGTGGTTCAGCAATACTTCGTTCTCTAGAACAAGCGCTCGAACCGGATCGACACGCTCAACGAGCAAGCGATGCACGACGCGCTCCGTCCAGGAAAAGGGCAACTGATCAAAAACCACCCATTTTTCGAAATCCGCGATGAATGTGCGCAGTGCCGTCGCCTGAATCGGCACCCGAACGCGCGACAGCAGGTTGATGATCAACGCAATCCGATGCGATGAACGCTCGACGGCAGCCGCTGGCAACTGCACCCGGATATCCGCCGGCACATACTTCGCGGCGAAGCGATTCATCAGATCCAGCGCCTTGGACGTGCTGACCTTGATCGACGGCTTGCGTGCGAATGGGAACATTTCGGTCCACGCGCGAATGTGGCGCGCCTTGCCTCGCGCGTTTTCGATGAGCATACCGGTGACACGCGACAGCAGCGGACGGGACACCAACGATTGCGTGATACCGAACGGATTGACTCGGCTCGGAATACCTTTGTCAGACGCTCGGAACGCATGCTCCAGATCCTCGAATTCGATCCAATGCAAGTTTTCGTTCTGCGGGCACGCGAGCCACACGGACTTCTTGCAAAGGTACATGCTTCCAGTCGGGTAACTCGTCTGCTCGTAACGAAGGGCATTGGCTGCGAAGAATCCGGAGCGCTCCGTCAACGCAAGCACACTCGGCGCGAATTCGCTCGTTTTCTCTACGTCCTCGTTGCGCATGACACCACGCTCGGTCTGCCCGCGCACGCGATGCGATATGCCGAAATCGGAATACCGGCGAGGCATGAGGTTCAATTTGTCTTCAAAGAACACGCTCTGCATCGTCGTGAGCGGAAAGCAATCGCCGAATCGCTGCACGACTTCAAGGAAATTCTCTGGGAGGAAAACCCTATCGTGAATGATGCAAAGATTCGGCCACTTGGCTTCCTGAGCCAGACGGTTCTTCTTTTCGCAGATCTTCACCGGCGGCGCCGTAATGTCCTCGCCGACGATCCGCACTCGGTCGAAATACTTGAAGTTGCTCCCGGGCCGGCCGCAGAGCAGGATCTCGATTTTCTCGATTTTCAGCTCAAGGATGCGCTCGACAACCACGTTCAGCAACGTCGCATCTTCCGGCCCAACCGGAATACCGAACGTCCAGGCGTCCACTCCGGCATCGCGCTCGGCCATCAACGGCGCACGCTTTCTGAAAATAATGGCCCCCGGCTCACCGTCGATTCGCTCGAAGGCATCGGAGAAATAATGTCGCTGCAGATAGGGCTCAGTCGACACGTCGCCCATCATCGTGATCGTCGCACCGACGTCAACCGTATGCGCTATATCCCAAAGGATAAGCGGAGCCAACGGAGAATCGGTCTCGATGCCGTACAGAACGATGTTCGAACCGTGCACCCACAAAAATCGTTCAGCGGCATGAACACGTCTCACCACCTTACGGCGATAGCGCGAATCGATCGACCGGAACGTCAACACCGTTGCACCTTGATCTGCCAGCGCAGCGACGTCATCGGGCAACAATGGGGCGGTCTTCTTCGAGATCGACGTGTATCCGAGCGACTTGAGATGCTCGAGTTTGATGATGGGCATCGCTTACTCGACCAGATACTTGTCGTCGAGCGCACCCGGCGTCTTCACGACGACATTGATCGCATCGGTCAACGCCTCGAAATCCGTTGCCTCATTGGGCGATACGACAATGATGTCGCCTTCGCCCCACTCCTTGCCGAACATGCGGACACGTCCTGAGAGAACCAGGGTAATTTCGGTCGCTTGCTTGTGGAAATGGGCACCTTCCTTGTCGCCGACCTTGTAGCGCTTGACCGCGACCTCGCAGCTGTCGGTGGAAAGTGCGGTCGGCGTAAATGCGCCAACGAACCACCCCTTTGTCATATCAGAGAGTTTGAATACCTGCATCTCTCACACTCCTTGCTCGTAATGCGCTTCGGTATGCTGAAGCTGGCGCTCGCTCTTAATCGGCAGATACCTGCTGCTTTCGATGTTGTGCAGGCCGATGCGGGCCTGTTTCAAGATCAGCTCATTAAGAACCGGTGTCACATAAAAATCACTGCCAACGTGGACGTCCTTGCGAATCATGTCGCGGACGCCCGCAAGGAAACTGCGGCCGCTGGCGAACCAGTACACGCCCGCAGACGCGAACTTGCTGATCGGTCGCTTTTCTGCCGCTTCGGTAACAAGGCCATCTTCGCCGACGCGAACATACGAGTAACGCGGATGAACCGACTGGAACGTAATGATCCCGGCGTCAAGCTTGCCGGAACGAAAGTCATGCACGATTTCCGCTAGATTCACGTCGACCAGCTGATTCGCGTTGACGACCAGGAGTTCCGAATCGGAATCGATATATTCCGATGCGAGCAACGCAGTGCATGCTGCACCGCGAACGGAGTCCGCTACAGGGACCAGCGCTGCATCCGAACGCAGGATGGTCACGACATCGCCCATATGGAAACGCGTCATTTCAGAGCGCCGCAGCGCGACGATGACGCGGCCGCCGACAACCGAACTGACAGACTGGATAACGCGTTCGATCAGCGTCACGCCGTCGATTTCGGCGAGCAGAAGTGGATATTCGCCGTCGACTGGCTCCATCGTTGCGGCGCCTGCCGCGAGAATCAGTACGTTCATGCGGTCAGCGCCTCCTGCGCCTTGTCGATTGCGTCGACGATGTTGGCGTAATTGGTGTCGTGAACGTCCTTGACGACCAGAACATGCGCGCCTGACGCTCGGGCGGCCTTCACGCCGTTCTCGTTATCCTCGACGATCACGCATTCGGTCGGGTGGCAACCGAGCGCCTGCATTGCCTTGAGATAGATCTCGGGATTCGGTTTGGCATTCACGACATCTTCATTCGAGAGCATCACGTCGAGATACTTGGTCAATCCGGCCTTGTCCATCATCAATTCGACCGTGTGGCGAATCGAATTCGACGCGACTGCAAGCTTGCACCCTTGCGCCTTCAGCTTGGAAAGTGCAAATTCGTGTACAAAACGCGGCTTGCACAGTGCGTGTACGATTTCAGTCGTGTACTGCTGCTTCATTTCGTTTACGAACGAATGCAGCGCCTGCGGAAGGTCCGTCTGAAGCGAGAGCATCTCCAGCTTCCGCTTGGTCGGCAATCCGTCATACGTCGTCAGATGGTCGATCCGGTTGATTTCGTAACCGAACAGCTGCAGCGCTCGATTGAGCGCTTCGTAGTGCCACTCCTTGGCTTCGATGAGGACGCCGTCCATATCGAATATCACCGCCTTGATCATCACAACCCCGTGTTCAGTAGTGTGTTATCCGAAGAACCGTTGACATTCTTCCGGAAGATCCGTGCAGATCATCAGTCGGTCCTGATCCTTCAAGTCGCGCAGTGCAGACCAGAGTTCGCCGTGCGCGCGGCCATGAAGCTCGGCAGAGACGACACAAACGCGCAGCCCCCTGGCAAGCAGATCGATAATCGTAGCCGCGTTGTACCAGACCTGGGAGAACGCATCGAGCCAGATACCCTGTATCTGGTCCAGCCAGGCCGGAGCCTGCTCGACCTCACTCATGCGCGCAAATACAGGGTTTCCTGCCTTCAACTGCATTTTCATGTCGGGAATCGACATGTCGAAGACGAACCAGTCGAGTGCGCGACGATTGAATGCGTCGGCGAGACCTACGGCGAGGCCGTCCGCCTTGACATTCATCGCGAGCGGCAAATTTCTGCCTGACACGATATCGATGAACGAGTCGAGCGACCGCGACGCCATGGTCGCGGGATCGTGTGAAATCACCAGTTCACCCAACCGATCCCGCACATCGGTCTCAGTGCCGAAACCCATGTCGAACGACCGATGGAAGGCAAGCGGGGTGTTCTTCTCGCTTGCCTCCTTCCAGTAGCCGCGATGCGAAAGTATCTTCACGCCCGCACTCCCGTGGCGGCATCGCATACCGGCAGGGAGAGAAACAGTTCGAGGTCTTTCGGGATGCCCAGTCCGTACATCCCCGCAGCTTCGCTGCCCACGTTCGAAATGCCGATGCGCACACCTTCTGCGATGAGTTCGTTGTAGACGGGGGCAACGTAATACTCGTTGTTCACGATCAGCTTCTTTTCAATCATCGAATCGGCTGCACGGAGGAAATCGCAGCCGCGACGGAAGTTGTAGATCCCGACCGTCGCTTCATTCGATATGACCTGCTTCTCCACGACGGTCGTCACGAGATGTGCCTCGTCCAGGCCGACGAACGACCACTTGGGATCATCTGCCGTCATGGTCATGATCAGCCCGTCAAGCTGCTGCCGATCCATTTCTGCGAGATATGCATCAATATCGACATCCACATACTGGTCGCTATTTGCGATCATCAGCGACTCGTCCGCCCCGATGTGCTCTCGCGCGGCCAGTACAGTGCATGCCGCGCCCTGGGTCAAACCGTTCAGACCGACGATCGCGCATCCCGGCGCCCAGCTCGACAACTTTTCGACGAGCCCGTACTGCTCGACGTGCATTTGCTGACACACGAAGATGAACCGATGATCGGAGGCCGGCCTGAGGTTATCGATCACCAGCTTGATCATCGGGACGCTACGCACCGGAATGAGCGGCTTGGGATCTGCATACCCTGCGTTGGCAAATCGGCTTCCGGCTCCAGCCATAGGTACAACGATATTCAACATGATCTCTACCCTCGGTAATTCAGTCTACGAACAATTCCAAGCACATCGCCAATCAGTGGCATCAGTCCGCAAGTCTTCATCAGACCCAGCGCTCGGTCGAGCTGCCGGATCAGCGACACGGCCGCTCTGCGCTGATCCGATGTCGGCCCTTTATCGGAAAACGCCGGCTCCGTCGCTATCACGGAATTCTTCTCGTTTGCTGCGAACGAGCGCCAATCCGAACCCCAAACACAGTTGAAGAATTGAAAGTTCGACCCTGCCGCTCGCTGATATTTTTCAAATACGAAGCCAAATTCCGATAAATCACATATCACGAACTTCTCGACCAGAAATCGAACATAGCTATCGATCACCTCAACGCATGTGTCGCCCAGATGCGTCGGCACCACATAACCAGCCTTCCGCGCATTCTCGATCGCGATATATTGTTCAGGACTCCATCTACTCCGGTATCGGCGTGCAAAATGGTTGGTCCCTATGTCGTGGCTTTCCGTGGCATACCAGCTAGCATCTTGCTTCGACATCAATGGAACATCGAAATATTCACTCAGCGCTGACGTTTCACCGAAGAAAAACCAATCGGATACATGAAACGGCAGCGCCTCGATTCCTTCGGGATGCAGTGTATAAATGCTGCTCGCGAGCAGACGCGTTGAATTTCCGGATTCACGCGCGATGCGCTCATAGAGGTCTATAAATCCCCTCTCCTGGATGCTGCAATCCGTCCGGATCTTTACCGCATATCGCGTCTTCACCTGCGCAAGACCGGCACGACTGGAAACTATCTGGCGATTGACGTTGTTTGCGGGCTTGTTGCGGCCTCGCCTGTATGCCGGCAGTTCACCCGGATCCTGTACGAGCGCGACTTGCACGCCCTCCACCACGCCTTTTATGAGCGGATCGGTACTGCCGATGACGAGCGCGGCGCCGGGCAAAACCTCGCGGGCGCGTTCGACGTTCTCACGCAACGATGCATGCCTTGGTCCCTGGAATACGAGCGTGATATCGTCGTTGGCGATTTTGGATTCGCACATACGGCTAACGTGATTGATCAACATCAGATGATGTCTGCCTGCGAATTCGCACGTGCATCGTCTTCGCCCCGGATTTGGATCGCCCCTACGGCCACGGAAAGCTTGCGATGATCGTTAGGATTGGCTCCGGTCTGAGAGGGAACCACCACCCGCCTCGACGAGAAACCGAATTTGCTCCAAGGACGGCGAAATTGCATGCCTTGCAACGTACCTTCGACGCGCACGCGACCGTACTCATCCGTCGAAGTTTCGACAAGCTGCACCGGGGTGCCATCAATGTGCAGTGTGAAGTCGGACAACGTCCATTCCGATACGCGGAAATGCAATAGAAACGACAGCGATTTCGCTCGCGGCGAAAGAGCCCGATTCAGATGCGCATGCACGGCCATCCAGCGGAATACCGTGCCATCGCGCGCATCGACTTCGATCGGATAGAAGTTCGCATCGGTGTTACCTGCGGTATGAAGCGGGAAGCGCAGTTCGGTTTCGGTGGCCGCGCGAATTTCCCGAAGACACTGAGCTCGAGATTCGGGTGTATCGAGATTGGATCCGATTTTGTACGTCGACAATGTTGGGTACGCGGTTGCGAGAATGCGCAACTCTTCGTCGGTAAGTGACGAAAATAGTGCATGCCGATAGAGAACGAAGAACACGTCGAGCCGATGTTGAACGAGACTCGCGATGGCAACCGATCGTGCGGCGATGATCTCCGGGTTCCATATTCCTTCGTCGACTATTTGACCAAGACGATCGTAAGTGCTGGCATACCGCAGGAAGGCGCGCGGTCCGGCAAGACATAGCATGTCATTGGTGCCAGACCAACTCATTTGACTTGGCAGATAAACATCGTCGTCTCCTGCAATGACTTCCGGCAGAAACTGGCGATGAAAGAAAACGTCGAAGCGCGTACGAAACACCAACTGGTAATCGGACAGGTTGTCGATCTGCCGAATTCCGTAGGACAGTTCATGCCACATCATGACGATCGTCGGCTTGATCGGCTTTCCAGCAAATCGCGCGATTGCCTCCGAGGTCGACTGAATCGGGACTACGATGGCCTTCAGCCCCTGCAGTGCGAGCGCAGCCAGCGCCTCGGCAGAGGCAAACTCTTCGCGGAACACGGCGAAATAGTCGACATCACGATCCTGCAGGAGAAATCGCAACGGCTCGATGCACCGCTCATAGTTTCGCGGCACGCCGGTCAACAGGACCGCGACCTTCCTAACCTTCTGCTTCGACAGCATGGTGCAATTTCCCATAAAACTCGTATGCTTCTGCAACCGTTCCGAATTCGCTGAACCGACCTTCTTTCAGAACAGCAGCCCGTCGACAATATCGCTCAATCAAATGCGGATCGTGTGATACCAGCACAAACGCGCAAGATCCCCGCCTCTCGAACAGCTCGTATTCGCACTTACGATGAAACGTGGAATCGCCCACCGCGATAATCTCGTCAATGAGATAGCAGTCGAAGTCGATCGCGAGTGAAAGTGCAAACGACAGCCGGGCTCTCATCCCTGCCGAATAGCGCTTGACGGGTTCTCGTAGATAAGAGCCTAGTTCGGTAAAACGCTCGACGAAATCCACCTTCTCGTCGAACGATGCGCCATACAACCGGCAAATGAAGCGTAGATTGTCGAGTCCTGTGAGGCTGCTTTGAAATGCGCCGCCGAAAGCGAGCGGCCACGATACGCGGAGCGAGCGCGTAATCGAACCGGTCGAGGGGCGCTCTGCGCCGCTCAGTAGCCGCAGCAACGTAGATTTGCCTGATCCGTTTCGGCCAAGAATGCCGATACGCTCCCCGGCTCCAATCCCGGTTGTCACGTTGTCGAGAATGCGTCGAGGCCCTTTCCTCGTCGGATAGTATTTCGATACGGCATCGAGAACGATCATTCGTGCTCCACCCGAGCTTCAGCGTCTCGGCAGAGATAGAGGCCGGCGAGCGTGAGCGCCATGTTTACGCCGATGACGTACGGAACATCGTAGTGTGCCTTGATTTGATGCCCGAAGTAGCCGAGACGAATCAACTCGATAGGCGTAATCATCGGCACCCACAGCGCCAGCGAACGCAGACTCGTCGGCAACCATTCGACAAGAAACATCGCGCCGGAGAGCGGAAACAGCAAGTATGCAATCGGGTGCCACAGGCGCTCGACCAGTTCCGAAAGCTCACTTGCCGCCCCCAACGTCAGGGCCAACGACGCGCCGAACCAACTTAACAGGAGCCACCCGGACATCAGGGAAAACGGATCTGCCGGCATCTTGATCAATCCGACGCCGGCGAACAGGACAATCATCAGCGTGAAAGCTGCCGTGGCGCCCGCCAGTTCCAGCAAAATGCGAGAAAAATATATGTCGATCAGATGAACGTTGCGGTGATACAGCAAACTCAAATTCGGCTGCAGTGCATGAATGCATCGCCCGGCAGTCGTACGCCAGAGTTGCACGGACGAATATCCCGTGACGGCAAACGCGGTGATCGAGAGATTGCCGGCGTGAGACTTGAACGTGAAATGCCACAACAGCGTGACGCCGAGTGTCAACAACATCGGCTCGAGAAAAAGCCAGAGAAAGCCGATGTTGTGGCGCCCGTAGCGAGTGAGAATCTCGCGCATCAAAAGGGAGTAGATCGCTCTCGCCTGAAGCACAACAGAGCGACGCAACGATGCTTTCTCGATGTTGATATCAACGATCTCAGCCATGATGCTCTCGAATACCGGCCATCAACAGGGTTACGATACCCCATACGACTAACCCGGCGATGAACGTAACAAGAACGTTCTTCGGTCGATACGGCCGGATGGGCATGTCGGGCCGATTCGGGCTTGCGACGACTTCGACATACAATTGTTTGCGCAACGCTTCATTGCGCGCCGATTCGAGTGTCGCGAGCGCCAAAGTCAGTTGCCTCTCCGCAAAGACCCGTTCAATCTGCAGGCGACTGAATTCCGTCGCCTTTTGTGTCAACGAGGCGCCTCCGCCCGCGATGGAAGCCATCTGGCCGTCAGCCTGTTGCTGCAGAGACGCAAGCCGGGTTGTCAATGCTTGAAGCCGCGGGTTGCCGGGTGCGAATGATCTGATCTGTGCAATCTCGGCCTTCGTCTCGACAATGGCTTCCTGCAGCTTCGAGATTTGCTGTAACTGCAGTACGGACTGGCGCTCGGGATCGTAGATTTGCTTCGATGTACGGTAGCGGGCAAGATTCAACTCCGCAATCACAGCGGCCGCCTTTGCCCTATCCGCCTCGCGCTGAGCCGAGGCAACGAGATCCGATTGCATGCGCTCGTTCATCTTGTTAACGAGGCGCTCCGCCGCTGCGACAAGCTCAGCGTTGATCGCGTAGGCGTTCGACGCGGAGAACGCATTGATGGTCAGCGTCGTGATACCCGACGTGGATTCGACATCAGTATCGACGCGCCGGGAATAGTACTTATACAGGCTCTCGAAACTCGGATCAAAGCCAAACGGATCGAAGCGACTCGCAAGATCAACACTCTTCGCCCCAAACATCCCGGACACTTTTAGTCGCTGATCGAGTTGCTCCAGTGCGTCGCGTGACTGAATGAAGTCGCGCACGACATACACATTGTCTCCGGAACGCGTAAAGCCCGTTCCCTGCAACAGGGCCCCGATGCCCGACTGTGTCTCCTTGTCTTGCGAACGGACGACAAAGCGGCTTTCGGAAACGTAGATATCCGAGGCAATCAAACTGAAGTAGATACCCGCGAGCAACGTCGGAATAACCACCAGGAAGAAAAACGGACTCTTGATCAGACTGCCCCGACGCAATACCACGTGCTCACCCCAAGATACTGTTTTTGCTCTCACGCCATCCCTGATGGCGCTCGACATCATTTCCGTTCACCGCAGAATCGCTTGTACACACCAGACACGCGTCCGTCGACACGCTCACACCTGGATCGGATAGATCGCCACGCGAATGGCGACAACGCCCATTGAACGCACCAGCACCGCTCCTGGCCACCGCGTCGCGACATCGATTCGGCGTTGATGATTGCCTGAAACACCGCGCTGCCCTCGCCCCCCCCTTTTCACGCGGAAATCCATAATATTCAGGGCGCCGCTAGGTGCGAATTGCGCGAATTCCGATGTACTTGCGGCAAAAAGCTCATGTGATTGAATTAGATCCGCGCACGAAGCTGCATACGTTCGATGGCCACCCAATGTCAACCGCCGACCGACTGCGTTGTGTCATCCAGCGTATTGCGCACTCCGGATCGGGCGTGTCGTGTAACAGCACCGAAGAATTGATCGCCTGATTCATTGAGGCATCTCGCAAGAGGATCACATCGCGAAGTGATCGATTGTCGGTCTCTTGCGATATAAAAAGAATCGTCAAGGACCGCATCGTGGAACTTTTAAAAAAATACACCTCGATGCCTTGCATCAGAAGTTTTGACCTGCGATGTTTCTTGTAGCCGACTTGTTCAGCGACGACCGGCACGCACCGCCCGGCAAATCGCACTACGGACGCTCGTGCACTGCGCCCTGTGGCAATTGTTATTGTGTAGAGCCTCAATCAACCAGCGTCTCAAGCGAACAGACCAGATAGAGTACCTTCGTGACGCCCCACAGCCGCTTGACCATGGCGAATACGTGATTGACGCGAGCCCCAGTCTTCGACTTGTTGCCACTCTTGCAGTACGCATCCTCGTCGACTACGCCATTGCGATGCGTGCGCTGATTCGTAAAGTCGCGCGCTTTGGGCACCTTGCCATGAATCAATGCCTTCTGGCTCGCGTAGGCGTTGTTTCCGTAGACGCGCCGCTCCTACCCATGCAGCAGCATTGCAAGCTTGCGTGGACATTACCCGCCGTCGCGACCGCGCCGTGAGCCAGCCCGCTCCGAGTGTCGATCCTGAAGTGCAGCTTCATGCCGAAGTGCCAGTTGGCATTCTTCTTCGTCTGACGCATCTCGGGATCGCGCGCCTTCTGTTCATTCGTCGTCGAGCCCGATGCCGCGATCAGGGTGACATCGGCGATCGTGCCGCTATGGAGTTTCATGCCGCTGGTCAGCCGCATTCCCCCGTCTGATTCATCGACGAGCGGATCATCCGCATCTTGCGCGAGGCTGAGGGCCGGGATGAGCCGATGAAGGTCCTATCCAAGCGACACAACATTTCGGAACAGACGCTCTATCGCTGGCGCAACAAGTTCGGTGAGATGGACGTGGCTGACGCGCGTCGGCTCAAGGAGCTGGAATCGAAGAACGAGCGGCTCAAGCGCCTGATTGCCGAGCAGATGTCAGATCGATGGCCTGAAGCAGTCCAATCGAAAAAATGAGCGCCCCGACGGGCCGGCACGAGGCGCTGGAAATCCCGATCCGGCGGGGGTTGTCGCGATGCAAGGAATGTCGCCACCTGGGATTGAGCCGCCGGGTGGCGACCTATACGCTCAAGCAACCGAAGCAGGATAGGAGTTTGGGCGAGCGGCTGATTGGGGCCGCGCAGGAGGTGCCACGCTTCGGCTATCGCAGGATGTCGCCTGGCCGGCATTGGGGGGAATCGCGTGTTTGACGAATCTGGCGCGCCTTGCAGCTCAACATTCCGCGGTGACGCCCTCACCGAGACGTTGTTGCGGCAACGACCACGCCTGCCAGGCGCCACGCAGCCAAATTCGGTGTGGGCCCATACGACTTTGTGCACGACCAGCTAGTGCATGCACGGACATGGAAGACGACAGGCGTGATCGATGAAATACCCCGCGAGTGCCTGGTGATCGAGGTCGGTGCCCGCCTGCGTTCGCAGGATGTGATCTTGACGCCGTCGCGACTCATGCGGTTATACGGCAGGCCGTGCTACGAATTGCTGAGCAGCGAATGGTTCCGCAGCCGCGCCGAGGCCGGGCACCGGAATCAGAAGGCGTCGTAGCGACGGTCGCCTCAAAAATTGGCCACAATTCGCCCCCTTGCAACCAATTGGAGAGACGCCAGATGATCCCGGCTACTTGAACGATTGAACCCCGGTCACGACAGGGTAAGCGACCGAAAATACGAGATTCAGCACCTTCTGGATCTCGGTGATCGGCGCATTGGAGACGTAGAGCAAATCCTTGTTGTCCATCACGAAGCTCTGCGCAACAAAGAATGCGTTGGGGTCACGTAAATTGACCCGATAGACGACCGGCACCTTGCCATCCGCGGTAGTGCGCACGGGCGTCGCCGGCCATTGCAGCGCGTCGGCTTTCTCGAGCCGGAACACGAATACGCCTTGCGCGTCGGAGCGCGCGTCCTGAAGCCCTCCTGCCCTTGCAAGGGCCTGCGCGAGCGTGATGCCCTGAGCCTCGAAATTGATCTCCTCGTTCTTCCCGGTTGCACCCAGCGCTGTGAAACTGAACGGCTGAAACAACGCGGTGACGACGTCGCCGGCCCGCAGCGGAATGTTCTGGCGCGGATCGCGTATTACTGTCTGCAACGGCAACGACACGACCGTGTTCCCACGCGTGACCTGAATCGTGATCTTGTCCACCGGCTGACGAACACCGCCGGCATTTGCTAATGCATCGAGCAGCCGTTCACCCCGCGCCGACAACTGCATGCGATTGCTGCTCGCCACATCGCCAACAACGGTCACGTAAGACGTGACATTGCGCGACAACTTCACCAGCACTTGCGGATCATGTGCCATCCCCTTGAGACGCGCCGCAATATCGCTCTGCAGTTGGTTCGGCGTTCGGCCTGCAGCGCGAACCTCGCCCGCAAACGGAATGCTGATGTTGCCGTCCGCGCCAACCGTCTGGTCTGGCAGGACTGTCACGCGTGAACTGCCGCCGGGTTGCCGGACATCAGCTTGGGACGAGCCAAACAGCAACGCCGGCGGCGCCTCCCAGATCGACACTTCGATCGAGTCACCCACACCCAGCTGTTGCTTGAACGCCGCGTCGCTGCCGAACACAGCCGCGAAATCGCCCTTTTCCCGCTCAGCGAACAGTTTGCGCGCCACATCGTCCGTCACGTCCACGATCTGAATTCCGGCTGGATTCGCCTGCGCAGCGGCATCCCCGATTTGCGCACGACTGGGTCCCGAAGTCGGCACCGCTCCACACCCTGTGAGACCCACTCCCGCCATGGCCATCAACGCCCAACCTCGTACAGCAAACACTCGCCACATTATTCTTGAAGGAACTCGAGATATGATGGGACAATTGTCGCATGTCGCACGGAAAAATTGAACGCGACAGATAAAAATGCACATGCTGCGCAATTGTGACGCGCGGCGCAACCTATCGCTTCGCATCCTGTGCCCAAGATCTTGCTTGATGTAACACGCCTTCTGTCGCGCCTATCGAACGGTCTTCAGCCGACAGGTGTCGATCGCGTCGGCATCGCTTACATCCAGCATTACGGGCATCAGGCCCACGCCGTTCTGAGCGAAAAAGGATTTTCCGTCGTTTTGACGGGAAAACACTCCAGGCGCGCCTTTGATTTGATCTTGTCGGCAAACCGCAATCGCGGCGTGCTGGCGAAGCTGCTGGGATATGCGCTTGTAGACCGACAGAACCGCAGTCAATTGGCCGATTCCGTTCTACTCCACACCAGTCACAATGGAATGGAATTCGGCCGCTATTACCGGGCGATGTCGAAACGGCGTGCACGCACGGTATTCATGGTGCACGACTTAATTCCGTTGACCCATGCCGAGTATTGCCGCGCCGGGGTCGACCAAATTCACCGGCGTCGCATCCACACCGCGCTCGCACACGCTGACGGACTGATCGCCAACTCGAACGCCACGCTCGACTCGCTGCGCGCAGAAGCCAATAACGCGGGACTTCGGCTTCCACCGACGGTTGTCGCTCACCTTGCGCCTGGCGTCGCACCTCGACCTCTCGCCGCCCCGCTTCTCGATACCCCCTATTTCGTGATGCTCGGCACGATTGAGCCTCGCAAGAATCACTGGTTCATCCTGCACGTATGGAGAACGCTGGTGGAGCGCATGGGCAACGCCGCGCCCAAGTTGGTCATCATCGGTCGACGCGGTTGGGAATGCGAGAACGTCGTCGACATGCTCGAACGCTGCTCGATTCTAAAGGGAGCGGTCGTCGAGGAGAGGGATTGCCCGGATGACCGGTTGCATGCACTACTCCAGCATGCCCGTGCGCTGCTCTTTCCGTCGTTCGTTGAAGGTTACGGCCTACCGCTGGTTGAAGCATTGATGTTGCGCGTGCCGGTGATCGCTAGTGATCTCGCCATTTTTCGAGAAATCTCGTCGGACTTGCCAGACTACCTCGATCCGCTCGACGGGCCCGGTTGGCTTGCCCGCATTCTCGCGTACGTCTCCCCCACCAGTCCGGAGCGTACCGCGCAGATGGCCAGGATTGCTCACTTTCGCGAATCGACGTGGCCCGAGCACTTCGAACGGGTCGATACTTTCCTCGACGCCCTGACCTGACACGATGCTCGTCCGATACCCCGACGCCCGAGCCATGTCGCGTCTCCGATACGGGACGCCCCTCGAATCATGACGACGAGTCGCATCACACGCTGGATACACCCGGCATCGCCCACGCACGGGCCGTCGAGGGCCGCCACCATGTGGCCCGGGCCAATAGCATCCCGACCGGAGCGTTCAGCACCCTTGTTGTCGTGGTTCATCGCGCCAACGAGTCGGCAGCCACGCGATACCTTGGTCTCCACCCTTGATGCAAGGTTGCGCGAGAATCCGCAACCAGGCGAACCGGAGCGAATCGCTGCGCTGATGGCGCGCGTGCTGGACAGCGATGCGCTTCATCTGCGCCGTCGCATCGAGGCGTTGCCAGACGCCATGACTTGTACCGCTCCCTCGAACAATATCGTGGTCGTCGACGAGCGCATTCACTCCGAGGTCGACATCGGTGTCCGCCACTGCGAGCGACTACGTCAGTTTGCCGCAATGCTCCTGCATCTCGGCGATACGCTGCCTGAAGCACGCATTTGGATCCTGCGCTCGAACGATCCCGGACGCGGCGCGTGGTTGTCCGACCGGATACGTCCGCCGCGCCAAGTGCGCCACCTGCCGGACGCGAGCTCGCTCCGCGAGGTTCTGCGCCACACGGGACGCCTGTACGTCGTAGGCGCATCCGAAGGGATGGCGGCATTGCTCGCAGGCGTGCCCGTCCACGTATTCGGCGCCCCCTACTACGCCGGCTGGGGGTTGACGATCGATAACCTGCCACTGACTGATCGCTCGGCACGTCCCACGCTCGCCGCATTGTTCGACGCGGTGTTCGTCGGCCAGGCACACTACCGCGATCTTGAGACTCACGCCGATGGAACGCTCGACGGCATGCTCGACACCGTCGAACTCCAGCACGCGGTTGCACGACGCTTCGCCGACCTTCGGCGCGTCGTCGCCATCCGCTTCCAGTGGTGGAAACGCCCGCTCGCGACACCGTATCTCACCGCCGGTGGAGGCAATCTGCGCTGGAGTGCACGTGCAGACGCGCCAGGCACCGGCGAATGCGCGGCATTGTGGGGCGCGCGAGACGCAAATGGCCTGCCTGCCGCCGTTCCGCGCGTACGGATGGAAGATGGCTTCATTCACTCCACCGGACTCGGGTCCGACATGTCGGCACCACGCAGCCAGGTAATCGACGGACGCGGGCTCTATTTTGACGCCAGTGCGCCAAGCGACCTGTCGGTACTACTGAATACCATCGACTTTCCCCCCAAGGAACTCGCCCGTGCGGCTGCATTGCGGTCACGGATTGTCGCAACGGGCATCACCAAGTACAACCTGGGGCGCAAGGCGCCCAATTGGCGTGCTCCGGCAGGACGCCGTGTCGTCCTGGTACCGGGTCAGGTTGCCGACGACGCATCGATCAGACTGGGTACGCGCGGCATCCGGAGCCTGGATGCGCTCCTTCGGCGCGTGCGCGAGCGTCGCCCGAATGCATTCGTGGTCTACAAACCCCATCCGGATGTGCTCTCGGGAAACAGGAAGGGTCTTGTAGACGCGACCCGGCTTGCGGACGTCGTAGACACCGACTCGGACATGGTTTCGCTAATCGAAGTGGCAGACGAAGTACATACGCTATCCTCGCTTGCCGGTTTCGACGCGCTACTACGCGGCAAGCACGTGTGCACTTACGGCATGCCGTTTTATGCAGGCTGGGGGTTGACCGACGACGATCTCGCACCATTGCCTTGGCGCGAACGAACCCTGACCCTCGACATGCTGATCGCAGGTGCACTGCTACACTATCCGCTCTACTGGGATTGGCGCCTCGGACTCTACACGACGCCCGAAGCCGTCGTCGGCCAGTTGTCGGAGGCCACTGCTCGTCCGCTGCGTACGGTCACGCAGGATCGCTGGCGTCCATACACCAAGGCATTTCGCTGGATACGCAATTCAATGCATCACTGGGCCTGGCGCTTCCGGCAAGTCCTAGATGAGCGTTGAAAGCCCTTCCAGCGTCCGCCCGAAACCACCCGCCGCCCCAGCCCCGCTCCGCTAGAATGCCACGGCAGTCTCGGCCCACAGCAGAAATCATTCCGACCGACCATTCCGCATGAGTCTCCATCCGATCATCCTCTGCGGCGGCAACGGCAGCCGGCTATGGCCAATGTCGCGCAGCAATTGCCCTAAGCAATACCTGAAGCTCGCCGGAGACGACACGCTCCTTCAGCAAACCGCACGACGGGCGGCCGCGGTGCCCAACGCCGCACCACCCATCGTCATTGCGAATAACGAGCACCGTTTCCTGGTAGCAGAGCAATTGCGTCATTCCGGCATCGCACCGCGGACCATCGTGCTGGAGCCTTTCGGTCGCAACACGGCGCCGGCAATCGCTATTGCGGCCCGGTTCGCGTTACGCGACGATCCGGATGCGCTGCTCCTCGTGTTGCCGTCCGATCACGTTGTACAGGACGAGCAGGCGTTCGTCGCGGCAATCGGGTCCGCGTTCGACATCGCGCAAGCAGGCCGCCTCGTCACGTTCGGAATTCCACCGACCAGCCCGCATACCGGCTATGGCTACATCCGCCGCGGCGCGGCGCTCGTCGCTCACGACGGCATCCACGCCGTCGACGCATTCGTCGAAAAACCCGACCACGAACGTGCTACGGCATTCGCCCAGGATGGGCGCCATTACTGGAACAGCGGAATGTTTCTGCTGAACGCGGCAACCTACATCGCCGACCTCGAGCGGCATGCGCCCGAAGTTGGCAGGCAGGCTGCGCTGGCACTCGAGCACGCGCAACAGGATTACGACTTCCTTCGCATCGACGCCGACTCCTTTTCCACCTGTCCCGACATTTCAATCGACTATGCGGTCATGGAAAAGACAGACCGCGCCGCTGTCGTCGCCGCTCACAACCTCGGCTGGAGCGACATCGGCTCGTGGAGCGCACTCGCCGACATCATGCCGCGCGATGCGCAAGGCAATGTCGTCCGTGGCGACGTCCACATCGAAGCCGTCGCAAACGCGTACATCCACGCTGAACACCGGATGGTTGCCGCAGTCGGCGTTCAGGACGTCGTCATCGTCGAGACCGCCGATGCCGTTCTCGTCGCCAATCGCGAAAGCGTCCAGAGCGTGAAAACGATCGTGGCGCGACTCAACGCGCACGGCCGTCACGAAGCCGTCACTCATCGCCGCGTTGCTCGCCCCTGGGGCTCGTACGAAAGTATCGACACGGGCGAACGGTTCCAAGTCAAACGGATCGTCGTGGCGCCCGGAGCGCAATTGAGCCTGCAGATGCACCATCACCGCGCGGAGCACTGGATCGTGGTGAAAGGCACCGCGCGCGTGACGAACGGCGACAAAGAAATCATCCTGACCGAGAATCAATCGACGTACATTCCACTCGGCACCCTGCACCGGCTCAGCAATCCCGGCAAGATCCCGCTCGAGCTGATCGAGGTGCAGTCCGGATCGTATCTTGGCGAAGATGACATCGTGCGCTTCGACGACACTTACGGCCGCCGCACTGCTACGAAGCCGGCGTGATCACCGCCTAGGCGAGTCCAGTTGTAGGTGTTCACAATTGGCGCTAGCGGTGTTCACAGGAGCGCTAGCAAGTTCAGTAGTCCTGCTAGCGTAGCGTTCTGGTAATCGCCTCGACTGGTGTGTTCATCAACCATCAACAGTAGAAAGCGGACAACGGGGCACCATAACACTGGCTCGTGTCCTTCATGGCGCGCCGGTCCCGTTTTTCGAGATCCAGTCTTGCATATAGGCGATTACGCGGTTTAGTCCCTCCTCCGACGGCATCACATCCATCGGGGCCTGATTCTCGAAAAACGGTAAGCCCCCGGCAATGTCACCTTGAACCGTCGGGGTGATGAAGGCGACGATCGTGTCCATCTATTCTTTAAATGGAAACGTGTACGCTATGGACGAGAATGAAGCGATTTCGGAGGCGCTGGAGCCGACGCGGCGACGCCGCCACAGCAAAGAATTCAAGGAAAAGGTGATCCGAGCGGCGATGCAGCCGAACGTGTCGATCGCGGCGGTTGCGCTGCATTACCGCTTGAACGCGAATTTGCTGCGTCGATGGGTGGCCGCACGTGAGGAGCTGGACGCAGCGGACGAGGCACGCCAGTCGCTGAGCTTGCCGGCGGCGGAGTTCATCCCGCTGCAACTGGAAGCGCCGGGCGCGACGGCTGCCGCGACCGAGATTCAGATCGAGGTACGCCGGGGCGCGGCGACCGTGACGGTGCGCTGGCCGCTATGCGCTGCGGCCGATTGCGCGGCATGGTTGCAAGGGTGGCTGCGGTGATCCGCATCGAGGCGATCTGGCTGGCGCCGGAGCCCGTCGATATGCGCGCTGGCGTCGATACGATACTGGCCCGGGTGGTGAAGGTGTTCGGCGCGGCGCGTCCGCACCACGCCTACCTGTTCGCCAACCGGAATTCGATGCGCCTGAAGGTGCTAGTGTACGACGGGTTCGGCATCTGGCTGGCCGCACGTCGCCTGAACAAGGGGCGATTCATCTGGACGAACGGAGACCAGGCGATCGCCACCGCGCTCAATCCTGAGCAGTTGCGCGCGCTGGTGACCGGGCTCCCGTGGCAGACGCTCACCCACGATCACGCGATCACGGTCGTGTAATACCCCCAAGGCCGTAAACCCGCAGCGGGTTAGGTTCTGGCAGACTGGCCGCATGAACCGACCCGCTAGCCTCGACGCCCTGAGCCCTGACGAACTGCGCACGCTGGCTGCGCAGTTGATGGCTCAGATCGGCGAGAAGGACCGCGAACTGCACTACCGCCAGACGCGCATTGACCAGCTTACCCACGAGATCGCCGCGCTCAAGCGCCTGCAATTCGGCAAGCGCAGCGAGCAGTTCACCCCCGAGCAAATGAGCCTGCTCGACGAGGCCATCGACGCCGACCTGGCCGCCCTCGAAATCGAGCTGGAGCAGTTGCAACCGACGCCTGCGGACAAGCAACGGCAGAAACCCAAGCGTGCACCGTTGCCGCCGCACTTGCCGCGCACCGACATCCATCACGAACCCGACGACATCACGTGCTCCTGCGGTTGCGAGCGCGCGCATCGGCGAGGACATTAGCGAGAAGCTGGACTATACGCCGGGGGTGTTCACGGTCGAGCGCCACATCCGCGGCAAATGCGCCTGCAAGGCGTGCGAGACGCCGATTCAGGCGCCCGTTGCGCCGCATGTGATCGACAAGGGCATTCCCACCACCGGATTGCTCGCACAGGTGCTGGTCGCCAAGTACGGCGATCACTTGCCGCTGTACCGTCAGGAACGCATCTTTGAGCGCGCCGGCCTGGCGATTGCACAGTCGACGCTGGGTGAATAGGTCGGCGTGTGCGGCGTGCGGTTGCAGCCGCTGGTCGACGCGCTTCACGAAGCGCTTCTCCAGCAGGATGTGCTGCACGCCGACGAAACGCCGGTGCAGATGCTGGTTCCCGGTAAAGGCAAGATGCAGCGCGCATACGTCTGGGCGTACGCCACGACGCAGTTCGCCGACATGCGCGCGGTGATCTATGAGTTTGCCGACAGCCGTGCTGGCGAACATGCTCGCGCGTTCCTCGGCAAGTGGCGTGGCAAGTTGGTGTGCGACGACTACAGCGCGTACAAGGGCAGATTCGAGCTGGGCATTACCGAAATCGGATGTATGGCCCACGCGAGACGGAAGTTCTTCGAACTGCACGTCAACCACCAGAGCCAGATCGCCGAACAGGCGCTGAAATACTTCGGCGCGCTTCACGACATCGAACGCGACGTCGCGGAACTCGATCCCACTCGCCGACGCGAGGTTCGCCAGGAGCGCGCTCGGCCGATCGCCGATGCGTTACATGAGTGGATGGTTGCCCAGCGCAAATTGGTCTCCGAGGGATTGGCGATCGCCAAGGCGCTCGACTACAGCCTCAAGCGCTGGGAGGCGCTCACGCGTTATCTGGTCGATGGGCATGTGCCCATCGACAACAACTGGTTGGAAAATCAGATTCGTCCGTGGGCGACGGGGCGCGCGAATTGGTTGTTCGTCGGTTCTCTGCGCGCCGGGAACCGGGCCGCCGCGATCATGAGCCTGATTCGATCAGCGCAGCTCAATGGCCATGATCCCTACGTCTATTTGAAAGACGTGCTCGATCGCCTGCCGACCCACCGCGCCGACGACATCGCCGCGCTTCTGCCGCATCGTTGGGCACCCGTCGCCGCTTGATTGGCGGCAATTTACGCCGAGGGGTGCCTTCGCCGGGCGCTTACTTTACTGATCGCATACTTTTGTTTCACCGGGGTTGGCATTGCCTCGTCGTTGATCTCTGCACGAACGCCGAGATGGCTTCCACCACGCCATCCGCTAGCGGAAGATCCGGGGCCGTATACGCTGCAAGGTTGTCACTCAGAGCCTGCGTGTGGACGGTTTTGAGGACATGATTTGCGTTGGTAATAGTCACCAGTTCAGCTCGCGGATTGGCATGCTTAAGTCGTTGTGCGTCCTGAAGCGTAACCTGAATATCCCGCGAACCTTGTACGATGAGCACCGGCTTCATATAGCCACCTAGAAGGGCTGCCGGGTCAATGGTCAATTCGCTCATCAGGAAGCGCTGAACCTGCGGCCTGAGCAACGGCAATAGTGCTGGATCGATTCTGTCCGCGTCCACCGTCTTCCCGGTCTCGAGGGAGTCGAGTATCGACAGTGCGTTTCCCAAGATCGGGGCATTTGCCGGGTTTGATTGCAGTTGTTGCCTCAATACCTGTCCGAGCGGGCGTCCCATCGTGGATACCAGAATCAATCCGCCAATGTCGGCCATTTGTTGCGCAGCCAACAACGCCACCAATCCTCCCTCGCTATGTCCCAACACCCATACACAGGAAGCACCGGTCCGCTTTCGAATGGTCATCACCCACGAGCGGACGTCCGTCGCGTAGTCTTCAATTGTGACATCGTTGGCGTCCGGTATCGCTGACGCGCTACCGTACATGCCGCGCTTGTCGATGCGGACCGACGCGATTCCTTGGCTTAGCAGTCCATCGGCGAGCAACCGGTAGGTCGACGCCTGCAGCCCGTTTGGCCAGTTGCCGTTTCTGTCGTTCGGACCTGAGCCCGGCACGATTAGCACCACCGGGGCCTCGCCGCCGGCCGGAGACAACAGCGTGCCGCGCAGCGGTCCGACCGGCCCCGGGGCTTCGATGTTTGCCTGCACCATGAGTAATGGACTTCCTAATGAACTTCCCGAATGAAGGGCTATAGCTAGCGCGATGTATGTAGCGATACGCCAACGCAGCATCGCGATGAAATAATGTCTTGCGTGGCGTGTAATGAAAATGTAAAAAACGCTCCTAAGTGTCCTGGGTAAATTCCGGCATTGTCACGTAGTCCCTCGGGTCGGTTAGGATGACCCGATGAAGAAGACGAAATCGCCCTGTCACGGCCATCGATTCCCGGCCTCGATCATCAGCTTGGCGGCGAGGTGGTACTGCCGATTCCAGCTCAGCTTGCGCACGATCGAGGAATGAACCGAACCCCAGAAGTTGGACGGTGGTTGAACGAATATCACGCGAATCTGAACTGAACCGCACCGGGAATCGTGGAGGCTGGTTGGTTTAAGTTAATGCAGGGCACGTCAGCGGCATTTCTGAGTTGCCTGTAGTAGTTTGCCTCAGCCTCAGCGGGCGGGATATAGGATTCGATCTACGTTCCCTCAATTACTTCAACCGCCCTGACAGGAACTGCCCCAGCCGCTCGCTCTTCGGGCTGACGAGAATCTCCTGCGGATGCCCCTGCTCCTCGATCTTCCCCTGATGCAGGAAGATCACGTGATTCGACACGTTGCGCGCAAATCCCATCTCGTGCGTGACGACGACCATCGTGCGGCCTTCCTCGGCGAGCTTCTGCATCACCTTCAGCACTTCGCCGACGAGTTCCGGATCGAGCGCCGACGTCGGCTCGTCGAACAGCATCACTTCCGGCTCCATCGCGAGCGCCCGCGCGATCGCGACGCGCTGCTGCTGCCCGCCCGACAGGTGCGACGGATACATCCCCTCGACCCGCGCCGGCAGCCCGACCTTCTCGAGATACTTGCGCGCACGCGCGACCGCCTCGTCCTTGCCGAGCCCGAGCACGGCCATCGGCGCCTCGATCACGTTCTCCAGCACCGTCATGTGCGCCCACAGGTTGAAGTGCTGGAACACCATCGCGAGCTTGGTGCGCATCCGCTGCAGTTGCTTCTGGTCGGCCACGCGCAGCCCGCCGTTCTTGTCGCGCGTGGTCTGGATCGCCTCGCTGCCGATCGTGATCTGCCCCGAGCACGGCTGCTCGAGAAAGTTGATGCAGCGCAGGAACGTGCTCTTGCCCGAGCCGCTCGACCCGATGATGCTGATCACGTCGCCGGCCTTCGCCTGCATCGAGACGCCCTTCAGGACCTCGTTGTCGCCGAACTTCTTGTGCAGGTCCTCGACGATGAGCTTGTACATGCGTGTGTTTCCTTTCGAATGCGTGAACGCGTTAATGACCGCGGGGCGACAGGAACGCGAGCCAGCGCGCCTCGAGCTTGCGGAACGCCCAGATGAGCGCGAAGACGACCAGCGCATACATCACCGCGGCGATGCCGTATGCCTGGAACGACATGTACGTCGCCGAGTTCACGTCGCGCGTGACCTTCAGGATGTCCGGCACGGTCGCGGTGAACGCGAGCGTGGTCGCGTGCAGCATCAGGATCACTTCGTTGCTGTAGCTCGGCAGCGAGCGGCGCAGCGCGGACGGCAGGATGATTCGCGTATAGAGCTTGAAGCGCGACATCCCGTACGCGAGGCCGGCCTCGACCTCGCCGGCCGCCGTCGACTTGATCGCGCCGGCGAAGATCTCGGTCGCATACGCGCACTCGTTCAGCGTGAACGCGAGCAGCGTGCAGTTCATCGCGTCGCGGAAGAAGCTGTCGAGCAGCACGTGATCGTGCACGACCTGCAGGCTGTAGATGCCCGTGTAGCACATCAGCAGCTGCACGTAGAGCGGCGTGCCGCGAAACACGTAGGTATAGAACCACACCGGCCCCGACACCCAGCGGTTGCTCGACGCGCGCGCGATCGCGAGCGGCACCGCGAGCAGGAAGCCGAGCGCGATCGACACGACCAGCAGCCACAGCGTGATCGCGAGCCCGCTGAAGCGGTAGCCGTCGGTGTAAAGGTAGCTCTGCCAATACTGGCTGATGATCTCGATCACAGTGCAAGCCTCCGGACGCCGACCGAATAACGCTTCTCGAGGTGGTGCAGCACGACGTTCGACACCGTCGTGATCGCGAGGTAGATCGCGCCCGCCGCAAGCGTGAAGAAAAAGAAGTTCAGCGTGCTCTTGCCCGCATCCTGCGACGCCTTCACGACGTCGGCGAGGCCGATGATCGATACCAGCGCGGTGGCCTTCACGAGCACCTGCCAGTTGTTGCCGATGCCCGGCAGCGCGAAGCGCATCATCTGCGGGAACAGGATGCGGCGGAACACGCGCCAGCCGCTCATCCCGTACGCGAAGCCGGCTTCGAGCTGGCCGCGCGGCACCGACAGGAACGCGCCGCGGAACGTCTCGGTGAAATACGCGCCGTAGATGAAGCCGAGCGTCACGACGCCGGCCGCGAACGGGTCGATGTCGATCTGGTCCCAGCCGAGCAGGTCGGTCACGTTGTTCAGCAGGATCTGCATCCCGTAGAACAGCAGCAGCATCAGCACGAGGTCGGGCACCGCGCGGATCAGCGTCGTATAGAACGTGCCGACCGACGCGAGCGCGCGGTTCGCCGACAGCTTCGCGGCCGCGCCGGCGAGCCCCAGCACGAGCGACGCGGCCAGCGACAGCACCGCGAGCTTCACGGTCTCGACCGTACCGGCCCACAGCAGCGGGCCAAATCCTTGGAAGATCATGTCAGCGTTTCCAGAAACCAGAATGGCAGGCGACGCAGCACGGACAAAGCTGCGTGCGCCGCGAAAACTTCAACCACCGTAGATGTCGAATGCGAAGTACTTCTTCTCGATCTTCTTGTACGCGCCGTCCTTGATCATGTCGCCGATGGCCGCATCAATCTTCGCCTTCAGATCGGTGTCTTCCTTGCGCAGACCGATGCCCACACCACTGCCGAGCGTCTTCAGATCGGTGATGTCGCCACCTACGAACTGGAAGTTCGCACCGCGCGGCGTCTTGAGGAAGCCGAGGTCGGCCTGCACCGCGTCCTGCAGCGCCGCGTCAAGACGGCCGGAGATTAGGTCCTGGTACACGCCGTCCTGATTCTGGTACGGCACGACCTGCACGCCCTTCGGCGCCCAGTAGGTCTTCGCGTACGTTTCCTGGATCGTGCCCTGCTCGACACCGACCGACTTACCCTTCAGGGACTCCACCGTCGGTTGCAGCGATACTCTCTTCTTCGTGAGGAGTCGCGTCGGTGCGTTGTAAATCTTGTCAGAGAACGCGATCTGCTCGGCTCTCTGCGCCGTGATCGACATCGACGACAGCACGCCGTCGAATTTCTTAGCCTTCAGGGCAGGGATCATGCCGTCGAAGTCGTTCTCGACCCACACGCACTTTGTCTTCAGCCTCGCGCAAATCTCGTTACCGAGGTCGATATCAAAACCGGCAAGCTTGCCATCCGCGGTTTTCGACTCGAACGGAGCAAAGGTAGGGGCAACGCCAAAACGAACCGTGGCCCAGTCCTTGGCATAGGATCCCGCTGCAAACGACGCGAGGGCAACGCAAATAAGTAGCTTCTTCAAAATTGTCTCCTTAATATTTATTGAATCGACAACAAAATTCGTCTTTTATA
The DNA here is from genome assembly GCF_004343775.1 of Burkholderia sp. SRS-46. Lineage (GTDB taxonomy): Bacteria > Pseudomonadota > Gammaproteobacteria > Burkholderiales > Burkholderiaceae > Burkholderia. The sequence continues at coordinate 288,046 of NZ_PTXL01000010.1, forward strand.
TTTCGTATTACTAATTGAACTTCATTTGATTATATAGTATTGTTTTTGTAAACTGAGGTGAGCTGTGTACGCTCCTCGGATCGAACGGTAGGTTCGACACGCACCCGCGCGTCGCTCCTTCAAATCCGCCGCCCGCCCCCCCTTCTTGGGCCTCTTGCGCAGCGGTGATCGAATCGATCACCGCCACTCACTCGCAATTCGTTATCGGTTTTGCTTCCGCCACGCGTAGAGGCATATCATTTCCAGTGCGATCATCGCTCCCGCGAGAGATGTGATCTCTGCATGGTCATAGGGCGGCGACACTTCGACGACGTCCATTCCGACCAGATTGATGCCTCGCAAGTGATGCAGGATTTCGAATGCCTGGTAGCTGGACAGCCCACCGGAGACCGGCGTACCCGTTCCCGGAGCAAAAGCCGGATCGAGACAATCGATGTCAAACGTCAGATACACGGGATGGTCGCCAACCCGCTCTCGAATGCGTGCTGCAATCACCTCCGGAGTTGAACGGTGTACCTGCCGCGCGTCTGCAATTTCAAAACCCATCGGGTCGTCATTGGTCGTTCGGATCCCCACCTGGATCGACCGTTCAGGCACGACCAAACTCTCTTTCGCGGCGTGGAAGAACATCGTCCCGTGATCAATCCGCTTCGCGTCATGATCGGGCCATGTATCGGTGTGAGCATCGAAATGGACCAAGGACAGCGGGCCATGGACTTTCGCATGAGCCTTCAGAAGCGGATACGTGATGAAGTGATCGCCGCCGAGGGTCAGCATCCCGCAATTTCGCCTCAGGATTTCATCCGCATGTCGCTCGATTGCGCCAGGGACCGATTCAGGCTGACCGGCATCAAACGCGCAGTCGCCGTAGTCAACGGCAGCGAGCACGTCGAACGGATCGAATTCCGACGGCCACGGTCGCTCCCACGCAATCCCAGTGGACGCAATACGCAGCCCTCGGGGCCCGAAGCGGGTGCCAGGTCGATGTGAGGCTGCAGCGTCATACGGCACCCCGGTGATGGCGAGATCGACGCCGTCGAGATCACGACTGAAGCGTCGACGCATGAAGCTCGTCGCGCCTGCAAAACTGGGTTCCGCCACCGTGCCGTACAGGCTGTCACGCGTGAAGGCGAGATCATTTTTTTTCAACTTTCGAGTTCCTTTCTATGCGAAGTGGGGGTACGCCACCGACCGACATCACGACCAATGATGCCGCCCTCGCAACCGGGAACAAATATGAAATATCATAAGCTAACTTCATACCTCCGCTATGTATCGCTATGCTCACAACAATCAGGGACATGGACCTGCAACTGCTGCGCCTCTTCATTACGATTGTTGAGAGCGGCGGGTTCAGCGCCGCGCAAGGCAAGCTCGGAATGGCCCCATCAACGATCAGCACCCAGATGGCCAAACTCGAGGCTCGTCTTGGATTCCGAGTTTGCGATCGAGGAAAAAGCGGCTTTCGGCTGACACCTAAGGGCGAGCGTGTACTGCAGTCCACACGACGACTATTGCAGGCGCTTGATGTATTCACGCGCGATACGCAGCACGTGTCAGGGACGCTGCTTGGCGATCTCCGGATTGGTCTGTCGGAACGATTGGCACCCGAGGTCATTGAATCGATTGCGGCTGCCGTTGGTCGCTTCCGGGAATCTGGGCCGGACGTAATGATCGAGATTCTCGCCAGTTCGCCAGATGAACTTGAGCGGAAGCTTCTGAAGGGCGAACTACATCTCGCTGTCGGTTACTTTTCAGGACATCAGGTAGGCTTGAATTACGTGCCTTTGTTCGTGGAAACACAGTCACTCTACTGCGGTACCGGACATCCCCTCTACGCCAAGAAGTCACTGTCTATCGACGATGTGAAGCGAGCGAGTAATGTCGCTCGATTGTACAAATCGAATACCGTCGAATCGACGTTGCGCAATGAATGGCCAACCGCATTCTCGGAGAACGCCGAAGCAGACGCTGTCTTCATCTTGTCAGGTGCCCACATCGGCTTCCTACCCGATCATATTGCGGCACCATGGGTGATGTCCGGAAAAATGCACAAAGTGCCCGCGAACAAACTGAGCCACGCTGCCCAATTCCAGCTCGCGACGCCTAAAAACTGCGACAGCAGCGAAGTGCTGGACACCTTCAAACAAATACTTATCGACGAGTTCGGCGAGCCGCGCATCCGATCTCGGTGATGCCGTGCTGGAACGAGGCCTTGTACTCACTGTAGTCATCGCATACTAGCTTGCCGTACCAGTTCGTCAGGAACGTGCGCGCGCACCGGCGCGGCTCTCGGCGAAGTCGTAGACCACCGCGCGTAGCTCGCTGAACTGAGTCGACGTATACGCCCACAGGTACGCCCGGTGCGTCTTGCCTTTGCCGGGGCTGAGCATCTGCACTGGCGTCTCGTCCACGTGCAGCACATCGTGTTGCAGGATGGCCTGGCGGAGGGCGTCGACCGGCGGCTGTAACTGCACGCCGCACTTGCCCAGCCGCGAGGTGCGGCGAAATGGCGGAAGGCAGTACTATCGGGCGAGCCAGGCCGACGAGATCGCCTGGGACCGCGCACGGCGCCCAAAGACATGTAAGCTGGTCAGGAATCGGACGCTCGCCCAGGTTGTGGCAAGCAAGCTTCGATTGCAGTGGCCGCCGGAGCAGATCGCGGGTTGGCTCAAGCACGTGTATGCGGTCAACAAGGACTATCAGGTGTCGCACGAAACCATCTATCGGAGCCTCTACATCCAGGCCCGTGGTGCGCTGAAAAGAGAACTGCTGGAACACCTGCGCCGTTCTCGGGCCATGCGCCGATCGCGTTCAACGGCCGTAGCGAATATACACGTGGCCATCGACGTGCCCAGCAGGAAGAATCCTGTGGCGCGCCCAAGCAGTTGGTACTGGCGTGCGGAAATCGGCGGGCTTTGCGCCCGATTAGATCCAGTCAGAAAAGCTCATCCAGCATCAGGTGAAATTGCAGCTTGCACCGATCGGAGTCGGTGATGCCGTACAGTTCGAATAGCCTTTTTTGCAGCGATGGGCCAAACTCACCAAGACAGTTCCAAAGGATGGCAAGGTCTTGGTAGCGATCGGCAATGCCAACCCGGCCAGCGTCGATGCAGCCAACCACTTCACCCTCATGCATCAAAACGTTGTCCAGCGAAAAATCGCCATGGGTCACGACTGGATCAGGTGCAAACGGAAGCAAGCCCTGCATGGCTTCCCAAACCTGATCGGCCGTCCAACCTTCCCGTTCCTGGTCGAAATTATCGACTTCGACCAGGCCAGCATCGATGCGTCTCCTTGCTCGGTTAAGCCGAAACTCGTGGCGACTGTTGAACGGGCAGACGCTCACCGGGATCGCGTGCAGTCGGCGCAGAAATCTTACCAGCGCATCCACCACGTCGGGACCGGCATCGGGGTTTGCCTCCAACACCTGATAAGCCGTCTTGCCGGGCATGGCCGTCATCAGGAGCCACGCCTCGTCTGGCGCGCGGACAAAGTGCTTAATCGTTGGTACGGGCAAATGGTCAGCCAACCAGCGCAGCCTCACCATTTCGTCGGTTACGTCATCGGCGGCGCCATCCTTGCCCTGTTTCAGGAAGAGGTCCGGCGCAAGGGCTTTACCATGCAAACGGTAGACGGAGCAACCGGACTGGCCCACCGTGTCGCGTGCCCATTTGTATCCATCAACCTCAACGAGCATGGTTGAGGGTACCTGCACGATCGCACAGGCCTCTTCGAACTCGGCGTCACTCATCTCTTGCGTCTCTTGAATCATCTTTGATGAAGTAATTCTTGGAACGATCTGTGTCAAATTTGGGTTAGGCATTTACGCAATTCGGCTGCGGGCGAAATTTCTGTATCGACGGTCCCAAAAAATCGAAATCCAGAAGCTTCGTAGAATGATCGTACCCGATCGCCAGCCACGACGCGCAACGATAGAAACGACGGAATCCAAGTTTCATAGCATTACGCTCAGATTCGATCAGAAGCCTTTTGCTCACTCCCATTCACCATACTTCGGGCGCAACAAGCAGGTCTTCGAGTTCCGCCTCGGTGCCGATACCGGTAACGACTGCTATGAAGTCGACGTGTTCCATCTAGTTCTGCAGCGATGGCATATGGCAGGTGTTCAGCGGGAAGCCGAAGCGACCGAACATCAGCGCATAGTCGAGCGTCGCGTTGACGACGATCGATGCGACCGTGATCGCGAGCAGCGGCCCGGGCGTGCGCAACCCGACCGTGTACTGCCTGAGCGACTGAAACCAGAGGCACGTCAGCATGCCGCGCAAGCCAATGCGGTTGCGGTTGGAGCAGGCTCGACAGCGGGTTCCAATTCTGCGGCGCTCGGGCCAAACACGATCGCCTCGGGAAGTCGCAATGCTGCACTCGGCGATAGCGCCACTGCCGGCGCAAACTCGAGCAACGGCGTGAGCGCGGGCAACGTGGCGATCCACCCTCGCCGGCTTCGCCGGCGAGGCGTCACGCGGGCTCTCGCCCGCTTGCCGTGTACAAACCATCAGGAACGCCCGGGCTCGTCTTCGGCAGGCCGTAAGCGCCACGCCGGCCGCCAGCCGCCGTGGCCCAACGGCGCGTAAATCACCAGCGCGCGGCTGGCTTCCGTAAGGCGCGCAAGCAGCGCGCGCCGGCGAAATACTACGATCCCTCCTCGGGCAAGACGTGGTCCGGCCGTGGCCCGCGTCCGAAATGGCTCGAAGGAAAGAATCTCGATGACTATCTGGTCGACCGGGTGGCGAAGCCGTGGTGGCCCGGAGAAGAGTCGTAAGGCGAGTTCGTGTCCGCGGCTGCAATCGACCCGACAGCGAGCCGTTGCCCTGGTCGTCCGGTCCCGCTGCGGCCATGCGAGGTGAGGCTTTCGGCGCTGGCTTGGCCGCCATCTTGTCCGCCGGATACAGCAGAAGCATCGCCCGCGCGGCTTCGATGTTCTTCGTGCGCAACTATTCGTCGTAGTCGGCCGGCCGCGGGAACACGACGACCCGCTTCAGCAGACCATTACCAACCGCTTCAGCCAGTACGTGGGGATGAGCGACTGGCACTGATCACGGCAATTCTCGAATATCAGGCTCGCAGACGATCGAAGATCGGCTCGAGCGCCTCCAGTAGAGGCCCAGGCGAAACAGGATCACCGTCCACGGTCCACGAGTTCTGGAACTCGGCAACCTCGATACCGATGACTTCGCCTTGCGCAATGGCCTGACAGGCTGCGCGAAGGTCGTCAAGCGTCAAGCCACCTTCATGCACATAGTCAGTCGGCACGATGCCGGGATCCAGCACGTCGCAATCCAGATGCATATAGACAGGGCGTCCCACAATGGCGACAGAAAGCTCTGCAGCCACATTCGGGCCTGGTTTGATGTGCTTTACCTTGCCAGACTCGATCAGTTCGATCTCAAAGGGATCAAGGTCACGCTGTCCCACTAGGACGATATTTTCGAGTGCCAACCCGTCGCCTAGCCCGGAGTCCCACATCCCGGCCGGTCCGGAAAGTGCCAGTCCGCCGAGATAGCCAGTCGTTGTCGACTCGGGCGTATTCAAATCGGCGTGAGCATCGAACCAGACAACACACGCATCCTTTCTGTACTTGGCCACCACCGGTAGTGTCGCGATGGAGACCGTACAGCGACTCGTCGCGGCCACGGGCTTATGCCCTTCCGAAAAAATCCGTTCAAATTCAGCCTGCATCACTCGAAGCGACGGCAACGCCACTTCGAGCTCCCTACGCCAATCCGTGCTCAGCGCGCGCTCCGGTGTTCCGACGATCGTCGGCGCCAACCCGAGCCGACTACTGAGCAAGCCGGAAATCGCCTTCGCCCCGGGAATCGCTAAATCGTTATGGTCGCCAGCGCGCCCCTGAAATACCATCAAAGAAATCGACATATCAATGCCTCCAAAAAATCAGAAGAAGGAAACTTCCGAAAATTGATCAAAACACGTTCGTTCGAAGTGCGAATAATGAAACCGATGCGACCTGCTCCCAATTTTAGTCAGAACTGGCCTTAGTACTACTGTGTCGATAAATTGCCGGAAGACACAAAGCAAAATGGACATCGTGGACATCGGTGGAGCCGGCGCGCAATGCAAGCGGCGATGTGCCAGCGCAACGTCGCGATGGAGTCAGCCACGTGGCGCTGCGCGCGCTGGGGAGCCGCGTGGGATGTAGTCCGGGGGTAAGGCAAGTGGGGCGCCAATTTCGGCGCTTTTTTACTGCCTCCTTGAATGAGGCGTTGCGCGACAAGAAACCCTTAAGCGGCAATGCATAGCGACGCGTGGTGATGAAACCCGCGCCAGCCGCGGCCCTCGAAGTGCCCAAGACCAAACTCCTGCTCGAGATCCTGGTAGTCGCGCTCGATGCGCCAATGCATCCTGACAACGTGAACGAGTCGTTCCACAGGTGCGTCTGCGGGCAAAGTTGAGAGCCAGTACTTGGTCGGCTCGGCCTCGCCAGCTGGCCGCTCAATCAACAGCCATTCCTCGTCGCGCGCAGTGGAACGCCAGTAATCGCGGTGCGAGGCGCGCACGCGAACCGCCGCAAATCGTGAGCTCAGTGCGGCACGCATACCTTCGCGCCACGATATCGTCCGATAGCAATGGTCGGCAATGTGCCCACCGAGCGTCGCGCCGACCGAGAACTACTTTCGCTTCCCATACGCAATCCAACCAGACGGTGCTGGCAGGATATTTACGGATATTTCGAATTAATCCGCGCAAGAAGGGACGCATGCCGTCCAAGGCCGCTCGCGAGACCGCCCAGTCGAAGAATCTCGAAATCGAAAGGGCTGCGACGCCGTTCGTGAGAAACGTTTGGCTCGCAATGCTGCCGACGTACATCTTGACGCGGCGCGCCGCACAGGCTATTCGCGGCGGCCGAAGGCAATCAGGCATTCAGAGTTGCAGTTTAGGCAGTGTGGAGGCGACTAGGTGACGTCGAGGTGATATTGGTGATCGAGCCCGACCGAAAGGACCTCGTAGGCTGGCAGCTTCAGAATGTTCGTGCGCACGTTGTCACTGTGGGTGGCCAGGAACGAAACTGTAGCTGCCGGCGCGAGAGGCCGGGAAATCGACCTTATGCGTTTTAGGCCCGAATATCGATGCCAATAGTCTGGCCCTGATACCGCTGCATGATCTGCGTGGCGGATTCCAGCATCCTCAAGGTCGTTTTGTCATTGCGCAATAGTGCGCCCTGGATGCCATCGCGAACTTTCTGCGTGAAGTCATATCGTGTGTCATCGCTGACAGCCGGCAATTCTCCGCTGGGTCCGCCCTCTACCGGAGTTTTCATGCTCATCGCCATGAAAGGCCGGCTGTCGTCGAGTGACATTTCCCCGTTGCGGATTTGAGCATTGACCCAATCGCGTATTTCCTGACGAGTCATGCTAGTGAAATCCGCCTGTTTGATGTTGTCGCTCTGGGTTGCAGTTCGAGTTGCGTCGAAGACCGTTGCGGCCGAGCGATCGGCGGACGTGACCCGCGAGCGCTGACTCGCAACTAGGTAGTTTGTTCCCGCATTAATTTTCATCGAAAATCCATTCCATCGGCAAGGTAAGCACAACACCCATTACCTGCAAAACTCGCGACGGGGCTTGTGCATTCGATTACTACCATGAACAACTCATTTCAGTGTCCCACGAATCTGCGGATATCGCTGCAGATGTGCCCGATAATCATCTCGGCCGGTCGTGCGCTGAGCGATTCCTGATCGCATCGTGTCCGCGCACGGCGCGCCCTTCCGACACGATCTCGGCATCATCCGTAAACAGCTGACGTACGCTCGAATACGCTTGCGCATCCAGCGCATTCGCGAAATAAGTGCAGAGCAACGTGCATGCGCGGTCCGTATCGGACGTCTTGTGCAACGGCGCAGAGGATGCGATCGCCTGGCTCATTTTGGTTTCCTTTGTAACCAAAAACCGTCTGTGATTGATCTGTCGATTTTCAGTCCTGCCCGGCACAAAAAAATCATCGAGGTCCGAATCGTGGGACTTTTTGCAAAAATACTCCGCTGCACCGCCTCCTGTCAGTGAGTCAATGGGTCATGTGCGGCCGCGCGGTGACTCCGTATCAATTTCTGCATGTGCTCGGCATGCTCGCGTAAGACAGTCAGCAAAGTCTGGCGACGGGGGACGGTCAGGCGACTTGTCGACATGGCGACGCTCAAGGCCAGGACCGGCCACTCCGTCGCGTCAAAGACAGGGATAGCCTAATGCCCTGAGGGTGAAGCTGAAGCAGCGCCCGTGATTGACGTAATGCTCGAGTGCTAAGTTCTTCTGTTCTTCTGAGTCCTTTGGCTTTACGCAAACATACTCTTTCTGCAGATCGCCACTCTTCTTGAATTCCTCACACCACGCCTTGAGAGAATTCTTCGTCGGGTAACCCAACTGGCGGATTGTCGCCTTGATGCGCTTCCCGAGTTTCAGGTAGAGCTCGACCGCTCGAACGCGGTCTTCGTGTGAATACATGGACTACCTCCAAAGTAGGCCAAGATTTTGTCCGCATCCCCAGGGGTCAAGATTCGGTGAACGGCAACACGCGTGGACAACTCCGCGCTGCGAACGGCTCCGTGATCCATCCCGATCACGGCCGTTCGTCCGACGCCGTGGATGTGTGGACAATGCTCATCGGTCCACCCGCGCCCCACCTGCTGCTCACCTTTCTCCGATTTTCCGCGCCGCGCCGAACCTGCAGATTCCCCGCTACTTCCGCCATCTACCTTCCTGCGCAGGTTGCACTGATCTGCTCCACTTTGTTCCGTGACTGGACCGCGAAAATCCACCGCCCTCGCTACGATCCGGCTCCTCGCAGTTCCCCCCGGATACGTCGCTCCCTTGAGCGGGAGACGGCGCACTCCGTCTGGTGACAGCAGAGCGAGATCTCGCCGAGGAACGGCTGCGGGCATACCGTCGCGAACTGTTCGGTGCAAAGAGCGAGGCACGAGACTCTGACCAGCTCGGTCTGTTCAACAAAGCCGAAGCGCTCGGCGCGAACGCGGCACCCGCTCAGGAAGACATCCCGGAAACGACCATCGCCGCGCACACGCGCAAGAAACGCGGTCACCGCAAACCACTCGATCCCAATCTGCCACGCGAAGTCGTACGGCACGAACTGCCCGAAGCCGAGCGTGTCTGCGCCCACGACGGCCACGCACTCGTCGAGATCGGCGTGGAGATCAGCGAGCAGCTCGATGTGATTCCGGAGCAGCTTCGCGTGATCCAGTACCAGCGCGTCAAGTATGCGTGCCCGTGCTGCGATCTCGGCATCAAGGTCACACCAGCGCCGGTGCGCATCATCCCGCGCGGACTGTTGAGCGAATCCGCAATCGCGTGGATCGCCACCGGCAAGTATCAGTTCGGTATGCCGCTGTATCGCCAGGCTGGTTTGCTGCGCCGCTTCGGCGGCGACATCTCATCGAACACGATCGCCGCGAGGATGGTTCGCGTCGGACTCGCGGCGCAGCCGGTGATCAACCTGATGCGTGACGCACTGCTCGAGGCCGAACTGATCTATTGCGACGAGACGACGTTCCAGGTCCTGAAAGGGGTATGCGTACTTTTCATGCGAAATGTGGCGGTTTCAGGGTGATGCCCCGCCTGCAGCAAGGCTTGGCCGCCATTGGGATTTCACGCGGCCTGTCCAATCGCAAGCCCTTGATCTTTTGGCTCTTTTCAGACCCAACCACCATTTCCTGCACGATAAGGACGATCACCCCTGCAAGCAACGATCTCGCACCACGCTGGCGGGCAGCGACGAATCGAAGTCGACGCCGTAGGGAACGCAACGGCGCAGGTTGCGATGCTCCAGCGTATGCACCGTCGTGATCAGTTATTTTTCCTAAAGTGGAATGTTGCATGACGCCCCCTCGAAATGTATCGATTTTTATTTAGATTTGCGTGAAATTATTTTGTAATGTTAATTGGGTGAATGTTTACGTTTACATTGATTTTGTATTGTCAGTTTAATTGATTTCATCCCCCTGAATTGCCGGTTTTTTGGCCAAATTTAACGGGAAGGAAGGGTGTCTATACATCTGACAAATTCGGAAGATGCATGATGTCTCGCCTGCTCGGGGGCTATTGGTTCTGTAAGCGTTTTGCGGAGTAGTTTGTTAATGAAGCACTGAATTTCCATGGGAAATATGTGCGGGGTTTTTCATATTGCCGGTTTTGATTTATCGCAATTCTCTTGAATTCCCATAAAAACACACTATTGTTCAATGCCATCTGCTCTGTCGTTTTTGGCGATTGCCCGGTGGGAGAATGACATGACGATCGGGAAATTTCTTCGCAGGTTCATGAGCGGACTGCTGTCGAAGGACGCGTCGGTAGCGGCAGGCATTGTGCTTGGCCTGGTGGTGTGGACGCTCACGCGCATCGTCAACGAAGTCGTCGACAGTCCCACGGTCGAATACGACGTGTCCTACTCGGCCGCAACCGTGGCGAACGGTCAGGCCGGCGCGCGGATAATGGTTGCACTGACAAACCTGTCGCGCGACTCGACGCTGCAGAATCTGGGCGTGACGATTTACGACCCTTCGGGAAAAGCCACGTTCATTCCCGACTCCATTCGATGCGCTTTCCCACCGCCGTTATGGGCTCAAGATGGCGTTTGCCTGTTGTTGCAGAGCGGACTCAAGTTCCAGGCGCCGTGGTTCACTCCCGATTCGCAGCTGCACATCGCCATCGACTACGTCGGCTCGGTCGAAGCCGGCAAACGTCCCATCGTTCGGATTCTGCCGAGCCGGAGCAGCCCGGGGATACGTCTCGTCGAGAAGAGCTGGAAGACATGGGTCGCTCGCTATCAGTTCACGTTGCTTTGCGGTTTGTTGATGGTCGTCTTCGCGCTCTATGCCGTCGCCGTTGCGGCTGGCGCGACCGACCCAACCTAGCTGGATCGCCGCGGTCGATGGCCCTAACGGGGAGTGCGCATGAAAACGCTTGCATGGATTCTGCTTGCGGCCGGTCTTTCCGCCGGATGCTCGAAGAACGAGACGCCCTCTCCGCCGGCGTCGGATTCGGCAAGCGCCAGCGCCATCGCGGCGCCGACAGCAAACAGCGCGGCAAGCGAGCCGGCTCGCCTGCCCGCGACGCCTGCGACAGCCGCGAGCCTGGCCGGCGCCGACGACGCCGGCAATCCTCCGGACTCGCCGCATGCGATGCCGCCACAAAGTCCCACCAGCCCGATCAACGTGCTGCGCATCGATGTGCATCAGAAAGGCACGTCGTCGGGCGTGCCCGCCGATATTTACCGGATCGCCTCGGACGGCAACAAGTATTACGTCGCAACGACCGATCAGAGCGGGACGGTCACGCCGAATTCGTCGTGTCTGAATACGGATCGCTTTAATGTCACCACAACGCTGCCTGATTATCTCGATCCGGGGCCGCAGGCATGCGGGCCGGTCGTCCATTTCGAGGTGTCGACCGCGCAGGCGGCCTACGCGTTGGTCAAGCTCGGCGGCGATGCGTTCAAGGCCGATCGATTCGGGGAGGCGCAGGCGTATTTCAGCGCGGCAGCCGACGCGCTTCAGCAGTCGCGCCCCGGCGACGCACATTTCCTGCGCGGTCAGGCGCTGCTGTCAGCCGGGAAAATGCTAGGAGTCGATGTGCCGACGGCAACGGTCAACGGCGTGCCAACCGCCACGATCGAGTTCACCCGGAAGCTGCGTCAATTTCAGTCGAGCCAGAATTTGACGCCGACAGGAAAGCTGGACGACTCGACAGTGCAATCGCTTGGCGGCATTGGCAAGACAGAGGCGTTGCAGCGCGCGCTGAAGATTTCACCCGATCGCATTCAGAAATTCCGCGTCGATGAGGCGCCGCCTTCGACTGCCGTTCCGAATCAGCCGGAACGGAATCCGTCGCGTGCATTGCCGCGATATGACCTGAGAGGTCTGGCCGGAGTACAGCGCGGCGGCTGAGTTCGAACGCGCGGCGTTCCGCCGAATGACGAAAGCGCCGCGCGTCGGCCGTCGCACCTTTCGCGCGAATTTTCTACGACGACGTGTGCGTGTGCGTGGACGTAGAACGATCACGCACCGGCGGTGGCGATCTCAATGTTTTCCGGACGTTTTTTCGACGAACAGCGCAGGCACGCCCGATCACGTTGGCTTTGGGAATTGCGAAACGGGGCAAGGTCCAAGGTCAGTCACATGTAGGACTACGAAAGGACGTGATCATCATGAGCAACTCTTTCAAGCAGTCCACCACGCGGAACCTGGCGGAGCAGGCGGCGGCGATCGCAGCGCTGTCTGCCGACCGCGGCGCGTTCGACGCCGCCCTGGATGCCTATCTGATGGCGGACGCAAATGGTTTCCGGTATGTGCTCGGGCAGCAAAAGCTGATAGATCGCTGCGAACTCATTTGCCACTGGTTCCGCACCAAATGGTGCGTGGTCACTTGCCTGAAGCTATGCGGGCCAGCCTCCGCCGAGACGCAGCGTTTCGCCGACATCCGGCGCCTGGCCGAGGTGATCGTCAAGATCGCCGGCGACGAGGTATTGTTGAACAAGGTTATCGCGGGCGTCGAAGCACAGGATGCGGACGATTTCGCCGAGGTCGTGGCGCAGTTGAAGATCAGGGACATCTGCCACTACGTTTGTTCGTGGGTCTGCACCGTGTTGTCCGAGCGGGTTTGCCGCATCGTCTGCTCGCCGTTGGTGGTCGAGGTGCCGAGCCAGGCCGAGACGGTACGCGCTGCGGCGGCGGTGATCGCGAAGCTCGCTGCCGATGGCCAGACACTCGAGGCGGCGGCCGCCGCGGCGCGCGCAGGCGACTGCGAAAGCCTGCGCAAGATCATCCGGGGCCTGCCGATCGAGGGGCGCTGCCACATCATCTGCGAGTCGTTCTGCACTTGGCGTTGCGTGTCGGTGTGCTTGACCATCTGCCGCGCCTTCCCGTTGCCGCCGCTGACAGACGTGCGAACCGAAGTCTACGCATTCGCTCAGGCGGTGGGCCGTCTCGGGCCGCAGACGGCCAGCCTCGAAACGTTGACCGATGCCGTGCGCACGGCCGACGGCGAGCAATACGCCGCCGAGCTGAAGCGGCTGGGCTACGAGCGCTTTTGCGTCCAGCTGTGCAAATGGATCTGCACCGAGGTCTGCGAGGAGTTCTGCTTCTGCGTATGTCCCCCGACTTCCACTGCGGCGTTCACCAAGATCGGCGGTTACTACTACAGCTTCGAGGTGGCCAGTGCGCTCAACGGTAACGGCTTGACCAACGACAACCGCGCCTTCTTCGACACCATGCGCTTGAACGGCGGCTATGCGCTGGTCGACGGGGCGCCGCAGGTCCAGTACCGCTTCGAGATCGTGCCCACCGACGCCAACGGCAACCCTGCGGGTGCGTGGGTACCGGTGCTTCCAACGCAGATCGCCGCGACGAATATCGGCTGGATCAGTGGTCTGATGGGGCAGGAGGTCTGGGTGAACAACCCGACGCCGAGCCCGAACGTGATCAATATCACGCCGGCGGCCGATGGCTGGATCACAGTGCCGCCGGTGCAGTCGTTCGGCGGTAAGTTCATACCCGGCTCGGACCTGATCAACCTGATTTCCACCACCTTGCAGCCCTGGCCTTCCCACGACGAGACCGGCGTGATGGCCGGCTCCAGCGCCAACCTGCCCCTGGCCGCTGACCGCTACTACGGCATCCGCATGCGCGTGCGCAATCTGGGCGATGTGGGTGACGGCAGCGATGCGGGTACGTGCACGCACGTCGCGATCGACAACACGCTGTACTCCAACGTGGCACATCACACCTATTGGGACGGCTATGTCGGCGTGAACGAGCTGGCGGTTTGCTCGGTGGGCATCCAGGAGTTGATTCCTGCCGGCTGCGCCGAGATCACCACCAGTCTCACCGTGGTATTCACCGCGGCGCATCCGAACCTCGATCCGAACGGCGTTTCCATTACGCTGACCGGACCCGGCGGCCCGTACCAGTTCACGCTCGATCCGGCCGCTACCAGCACGGCGGACAACCGGTTCGGAACCGCTGTTCCCAATAACTGGATCCTGACCAACTTGCCGGACTGTGCCTATTTCGTCGATCTCAGCGTCAATGTCCTGCTGACGACCGGCGACGCAGTGCCTGGTCCGCTGCACGACCTGTTCGCATTCTGCAAGCATGTGAAACGCGGTTGATCGTCAATGTCGGCAAGCGCGGATTGTGGTTCGACAATGCGTCGAACTCAACAATCCGCCGCGGACGGAACGCCGCCGGACTCGGCTCGCGCTGCCGCAATCGAGCGAACGTGCTTTCATGGTTTGACTTGCGAGAACAACGTCGATCGACGCTCGGCGAGTCGACATTGCGTTCAATATTTTCGCTGCAATTCGATATCCCGGGAACTGGACTTCCTCATGCCGAAATCCTCATGACGCGAATTCACGGTTCGCGCAGAGAATCCGATCTCCGACGACGATCTCGCAACTGATCTTCGATGTCTTCCGGCGCGCCGCCGATCCGCGCCTGCTGAGCTGGCGCGCTGCTCGGAATCGAGGAGCAGGCGTTTTCCGGCCTGCTCTGTCACGCCACGCCGTCATGCAAACAAGCCGGCGGAACGGCGCCCCGTCCCGCCGGCCAGGCGCTCGCCGGACGCATCCGTCCGGCTGCCTGTCACCGGTCGTACTCGAATACCTCGGTGAACAGCATGTCGATCGTATCCGTCCAGTTCAGGTTCACGTACGAGAAGTCGGCGCTCCCCGTCCAGCCCGCCACCGACGGAAACGCTACGCCCTGATCGCCCGGCACGGTGAGCGTTACCGTGGCGCCCGGCTGGGCCGGCTGGGCCCGTGCGGAACCGCTGACGAACGTCGCCGACGCCTGCCCCGGCGCGGTTGCGCGAATCTGCACGTTGCCGTGCCTGACGAACGGCAGCCCCGGTTTCGACGTCCAGCTCAGCGGGAAGGTCGCGCCGCCCGCAAACGTGCTGGCGGTGCCCGGCGTCGCCCGGTCGCGTGTCGACTGCGCCACATCGTGCCATTGGTACTCGCGCAGTGCGTCAGGCGACGGCGACGGCGTGCGCAGCCGGACCGCATAGTGCCTGGCCGGCGCCGCGGTGTTGCCGTTCTGGTAGATGTCGATCGTGTACGTGCTGAATGGCTTGATGTCGGCCAGCTCGGCCGCACTCAATTGCGGCTTCGCCCAGGCGGAATTGTTGCGCGGTGCGTCGCCGGGCCACGAAAACAGGCCTTGATTGGCCGGGTCCTGCGCCACGCCGGCCAGACGATAGTTGTTGCGGCACTGGTTCCCCTTCGTCAGTGCGGCGAGCTGTGCCGGCGTCTGCCCGCTCGCGATCTGCGCGCGGATGTTCAGCGTGTCGCACGTGCCGCTCGACGGCTGGAGGAACACACCGTTGCGCAAGCCGGGGCCGTTGACGATCGCGAAGTCCACCGCGGTGCCCGCAGCGTCAACGGTGCCCACCTGCAGGTTGATCGAATCGACGAACGCGTTGGTGCCCGTCGACGGGTTGGCCGAATTCAGCCAGTCCCACTTCTGCGCGTTCGCGTTCACCTTGCTCAGTACCGCACGCTGATTGCCGATCACGCGCCAGCCGGTATCGCCGCTCGCGAGGCTGCTCGCCCGCACGGCGAGTTTTACATTCTGCTGCATGCCGTCGCGAATACCGTCGGTGCGTGTCCATGCAAGCTTGACCCACATCGTATTGCTGGCCGCGACGCGGATCACTTCCGGCAGGCTGAAGCTGGCGCCGTTCATGGCATCGTCGGCCATGATGCCCGGCGCGCCACCGGGCGACGCGCCGAACTCCTGGGCAGCCGACATCCCGTTGTTGAGGTAGGCGGCAGGCACGCCCGCATTCAGCGCGCCCGACGCGACGTCATCGACGAAGATCTGGCCGCACGCCGCCACCTTGCCGCCGGTGCGCGAAGCGCCGGTCGAACCGGCGAAGCACTGGTTGAGCGCGCCCTGCAAGCCCACCAGGTCGCTGGCGCTCGGCAGGTTCGACACCGCCGCGCCGTTGATGGTCGCGACGGACGGCAGGCTGGCCTTGTCGCTGGCCTGCGGCGCGACGCCGGGCGCGAGCTGGAGCAGCGCGGGCGTATCGCTGGACGCACCCGCCACCGAGCTGATCTGCACGCCGCCATCCGGCAGCACGTTGATCTTCACCTGGTCGAGCAACCGGTCGAGCCCTGGCGCACCCGCGGTCAACGGGCCGGAAATCAGGTCGACGCCCGTGTTGCCGGTCGCGGCCAGCAGGTCGGCCAATGCGGCGGAATAAGCCTGCACCGTGCTGGCAACGGCCTGTGCCGTGACCTTGCTCTGCAGCAGCCCCGTGTTGGCCAGCACCTTCGTCGGGTTGTCGCCGATGAGGGTGGCGGCGATCGCGTTCGTGATCGGCGTGATGTTGATCGTCTGCGTGCCGGCAGTGGCGCTGAGCGCGATTAGCGTGGTCTGCGAATCGGCGACGTTGCCGTACGCGGACAATGCGAACGGCGCGGTCAGGCCCGTCACGGTGCAATGGAAGGCGCCGGTCGTCGCATCGGCCGGGCAGTCGACCGATTTGCCGGTCGCGTCGATCAGGGTTACGGTCGCGCCTTGCATCGCCGCGCCGGCCGCCGCGACACCGCTGACAGTCTGCGCGGCGGGCGCCGGAGGCGATGAAGACGAGCTGCTGCCGCCTCCGCAAGCGGACAGCGTGAGCGCTGCGATACCGACCACCACAGGTGTGAGTTTCATGGCCTTTTCCCCGAGAGCCTTCTGGTTGATGCGTGGCATACGCACCGCGCATGCACGCTGAATGGCGGGGATTCTCGCAAAGCCGATTTTCTCGATCATCATTCAGGTGGATGAAAATCGGGAAACCATGCAGAACTAACGGCAAAAAACCTGTGCTAGCCTTTCAAAAACATTCGCTATTCGAATCAATATCATCAGACAAAATACCGCGAATCGGGATCGCGACGGGGGGGAAGAAAAAATGCAAAGGGACCAACTCATCGGGGACCTCTATGAGGCCGCGCTGCGCCCGGATGGCTTTCTCGACGTATTCCATCAGGTGTCCGAATCGCTTGGCGCAAACGTTTTCCACATGTTCAGCTGGGACAGCGCGCGCAATGCACCGCAATTCTCGATCTACTCCCCGCGCGCGGAAATAGACGACGTCGTCGCGCTCTACGATCAGTATTACGGCGCGCTAGATCCTCGTCGCGGCTTTGTCGAGCGCGCACCGCTTGGCGAATTTGTCTGCTGCCAGGATTACCTGACCGAACAAGACGTTGCGCGCAGCGAGTTCTTTCAGGACTACCAGATCCCGTCGGGCATCCGCTATCTGATGGGCGTGCGCCTCGAGCGTCCAGGCAGCGACGACATCCTGCTCGGCTTGCTGAGGGCTCATGGCCGGCCACCCTACTCTTCCGAGGAACGCGCGACCCTGTCGGGCATGGCAGGACATCTGCAACGCGCCATCAACCTCTGGCAGGACGCACGCGTGCTGCATCGCGACGCCGCGCTCGGCACCGAGCTGATGGAGGAACTGGGTCTGGCCGTGTTTGCACTCGACCGGCATTCGCGCGTCGTCTTCGTCAACCGGGCAGCAGAGTCGATGCTGCGCGCGACCGCCTGCCTCAAACTCGAGCACGGACACCTGAGCGCGGCGAGCGCGCCGCAGAACGACGCGCTCAAGGCCGCGCTCGCGCGCGTCACCAAGACTCGAAAGGGCGAGAGCCTTGCCTTTTCGGGTACCCTGAACGCCGCGCACGAGATCTTTCTCAGCATCTCGGCACTGTCCGGACAGGCGCTCCATGCCGCGTTCGGCGACGCAACGACGCTGATTGCCGTCAGGCGACGAAGCACCGCCCCGCTCGTCGTCGCGCAACAGCTGCGGCAAGCGTTCGGCCTGTCGAGTGCCGAAGCCGCGGTCGCGGAAGCGCTGATCGGTGGCAAGACGCCGGACGAATGCGCGGCATGTGCCGGGGTGTCGCTCGCGACCATTCGCACCCAGTTGCGCGCAATCTACGAGAAGACCCATTCCCGGAATCAGGCCGAGGCGGTCGGCAGGATGCTCTGGGTGCTTCCGCAGCACAAGCGCGAAAGCTGACGCGTTCGAAGCGGCAGGCATGCCGGCGAATGGCGGCCCCGGTGCGCGAGGCCGGTCCGGGGAGCGAACTGCACGATAGCGCGAACAGGACGGCCAGCATTTTCGTCGTGTTTGCATCGGCACCTGGATGGTCGTGAGTGTCGGCAATCACACCCGGGCGATTTGCATTCGCCGTGATTGCCGTGACGGTCCTGATCGCCTCATCTCAGGTCGAAGCCTGACAGCGCCGCGCGCTCGACTGACCGCCGCCCGCCTCACCGGTCGAAATCGTGAGCGTGATGGCGCCCCAATTGTTCCAATAATAGCCGGTGCGGTCGTTTGCAAATACGAAGAGCACGCCGTCGGTGGCCGCCCGATGTTCGCCCTGAACGCCGATCGGAAACGTCTGTGCCGGATCGTCTTGAGTCGGCACCACGTCGTTCGGCACGATGCGCCCCATCAAACGGAAATAGCGGCCATCGTCGAGGATCCGCGGCGGATGCCCGGTCGCATAGAACAACTGGGCCGGGTAGCCATCTGCCGAGCATGGGATGACCGCGTCCACCCACACGCCGACCGATTGAAATCGAAGCAGCGTACCTGCTGTTGGCGTTCTTTATTGATGCCAGCGGTGCTCATTAACCATGCTAACGGCAATCAAACGGAAACCACCTAGTTTCAAGGAGTTCGGGGGAAATTCCGCATTTCTCAGGGCGTTGCTATTGCGCAACAAATGACGCTTGCTTTGCTCACTAATTTTGCTAGCGCGGCTTTCGTGTCCTTTAATTCCGCTAGCGTGTCCCGTACCTTTGCTGGAGCGAACGTGGCTTCCCTCGAAGAGATCGAAACTCGAGCAGCGAAGGTCGCATTGGTGCTCAGGCCGCTCGGGAGAGGCGCGCTTTCGCGAAAGCAGGCAGAGCGCGCTGCGCAACTACTCGGTGTTCATTGGGCAACCGTCTATCGGTTACGACGGCGCTTCCTTGCGAATCCAGTGGCCAGCGCCTTGCAGCCGTTGCCGCGAGGTCGATCTCGCCGCGGAAGACTGGACACCGCTGTCGAGAGCGTCATCGATGAAGTTGTGCATGAATGGCTACCTGCGCAGCGACAACTGGCTCATCCCGAAACGGGCATGGTGCTCGAGGTCAAGCGTCGATGTGCTCTCGCAGGCTTGGTTTCGCCTAGTCGATCGACGGTTGCTCGCCGCTGGGCGGCATATCGCGAACAGGATGCATTGGCACGCGCGGCGCTTCCAGGCGCGATAGTTGTGCCCGGCACGTTCGAGGCCCGGCATCCCCTAGATGTCGTCCAGATCGATCACACGCAGGCCGACATACTGCTGGTAAACGAACGGGACGGTCAGATCATTGGTCGACCCTGGCTCTCGCTGGCGCTTGACGTTGCAACGAGGTGTGTTCTCGGCTTCTACTTGGGAATGGATCGACCGGGCGCAGCGACGGTTGGTTTGCTCCTTACGCGCGTCGTGCTACCGAAGGCAGCGTGGCTTGAAAAAATCGGTATCGATGCGCAATGGCCAATGCGCGGCATTCCCCGCACTTTGCATCTCGACAACGCAGCGGAGTTCAAAAGCAGAGCGCTCCGTAGCGGATGCCGCGAGTACGGTATCGACCTCATGTACCGACCAGTAGGCAAGCCACACTTTGGTGGCCATATTGAACGGCTTAACAGGACACTAATGGAGCGGGTGCGAGGATTGCCAGGGTCGACTGGGTCGTCCGTCAACGGAAGGAAAGCGCGTCAGGCCGAAAAGACCGCCGCACTCACGCTGAAAGACTTTGAGCAGTGGCTGACGATCGAGATTGGCCGGCAATATCACAGCACTTCCCATCGTGGCCTTTCGGGACTGCCGCCTGCCGAGATGTGGCGAGAGAAAAGTCGTTCGGTTGAGTCACGATGTTTGCCGAATGTCCCCGATGCCAAGCTTCAATTTTTGATCCGATTCTTGCCAGTGGCCACGCGAACCATACAGCCGGACGGCCTGAGCATCTTTCGCATTCGGTACTGGCATCCGCTGTTTTCAGCGTGGCGGGAAACACGCCGTGCAGTGACTGTTCGTTACCACCCAGAAGATTTTTGACCTCGTCGCGCTTGACCCAATCCAGCAGCGTTTGCGGTGTACAGCCGATCATCGGCGCAATCGATTCGACTGCCGCCCACATCGACGGGTGTTCGCTACGCTGCTCACGCACTGCGCGCTCTCGGACTTCCGGGGAAAACTTGCTTGGCTTCTTGTTCATGGCTCGATTCTCTCAAGAATACGAGCCTCCACCAAATCCGGTGCGGTTCATACAGCATGTCATGCAGCAGCGCGTAGGGTTTCGTATTCGACGGGAGTGCAGTAGTCGATTGACGTGTGCATGCGCTGTCGATTGTAATAGCCTTCGATCCAGTCGACGATGTCCAGGCGAGCCTGAGCGCGGGTCTCGTAGCGCGTTTGGTAAATGGTGAGCGATCCATAGACGACGCTCCTCCAAGACAGTGCGATACGCCGATTGTGCGGGATACTCTGTTATCGTTTGCGCACACACATGTCGATGCCTTGTCCTTAGTTCGTGCGAGCGCTTTTGAGTCACTGGCAAGGACAGACAGAACCTGAGAAACGGAATCCATGTTCGAGAAGTATCTGAAGCAGTGGGATCTGACGATAGATGGTGATCCCTTTGGATCGCGGAACGGCGTTCTCCTCCCAGTGCGCCAACGTGACGTACCGGCCATGCTAAAGATTTCGCGAGAACTAGAGGAGCGCGCGGGTAACCGTCTCATGGCGTGGTGGAATGGCGATGGTGCAGCACCAGTGCTTGCCCACGAGGACGAAGCCTTGCTCATGGTACGGGCGCAAAGTTCAGTTTCGCTCGCACAGATGGTCAAACTGGGCAGCGATGACGATGCGACACACATCCTGTGTGCAACCACCTCACGCCTACACAAACGGCATGCAGAACCACTTCCCGGTCTGATTCCGTTGACGCAATGGTTCGATGCGCTGCTGTCTACGGCTGGCGGGCACGGTCGCTTTTTCGATCACTGCGCACGTACCGCGCGAGATCTGCTGGAAACTCCACGTGACGTAACGGTGCTGCATGGCGACGTTCATCACGGTAATGTTCTCGATTTCGGCGCGGCCGGCTGGCTTGCCATTGACCCAAAGGGTTTGTACGGTGAGCGTGGTTTCGACTACGCCAACATCTTCTGTAACCCCGACGGAGAAAGCGCATTGGCTCCGGGTATCTTCACTCACCGTCTTGAGTTAGTGGTTGAAGCCACTGGCATCGAGCGTCATCGACTTCTGCAATGGGTGCTCGCGTGGACCGGTTTATCGACGGTATGGATGTGCGCAGAGGGAGACGATGCAGGTAGCACGCTAGGGATAGGGAAACTCGCTGCGTCCGCCCTTGACATGGTCGATTGATTGTAAGCGATCAATAAACGACGCCCATCAGACAGGTACCCGAAGGATTGGAAAGATCCTTCCGGGAATGACGGTCGATTCTTTCTCGCCGATTTTTTTGCGCCGAGCGACAGATAGAATGGCACGGCATTGGGATCAGCTTCGATCACGAAGCTCCTGATTCCCCTTGCGGCCGCCTCTTTCCGTAAGCCCCCGGTGAAGTCATCTTGTCTGTCCGCTTCCCGACCGGGAGGATCGTGTCCACTTAATTTTTAAGTGGACACGTGTACACCATGGACGGAAACGAAGCTGGGGAACTGGAGCAGATCGAGCCGACGCACCGGCGCCGGCATAGCCGCGAGTTCAAGGAGAAGGTCGTGCGCGCGGCGATGCAACCGAATGTATCGATCGCGGCGGTCGCGTTGCACTATCGCCTGAACGCCAACCTTGTGCGCCGCTGGGTTGTCGCTCAGCAGAAGCAACGGATGCTCGAGCCGCCAGCCGTTGAAGGGCTCGACGTGCCGCAGGCGGCATTCATGCCACTCCAGTTGGGAGCGGCGTGTGCGCCGACGGGCGAGTCAGAGATTCGGATCGAGGTTCGTCGGGGCGCCGCGACGCTCACGGTGCATTGGCCGCTGTCGGCGGCCGGCGAGTGCGCGGCGTGGCTGCGGGACTGGCTGCGATGATTCGAATCGATGCGATCTGGCTCGCGACCGAGCCGATCGACATGCGTGCCGGTGCGGATACGCTGCTTGCCCGGGTGGTGAAGGTGTTCGGCGCAGTGCGGCCGCATCACGCGTATCTGTTTGCCAATCGGCATTCCACGCGCATGAAGGTGCTGGTCTACGATGGATTGGGCATCTGGCTGGCCGCGCGTCGGCTGAACAAGGGCCGCTTCATCTGGAGCGATGGCGAACAGTCGGTTTCGCTGCCGCTGAACGCCGAACAACTGCGTGCGCTGGTCACGGGTTTGCCGTGGCGGACGCTGACACCCGATCACGCGATTACCGTGATATGAGCCACACGGAGACGTAAACAGTTGCGCTTCCGCGCTGGCGCAGCCTCTGGCAGACTGGCCAGCATGGACCTGCCCACCGACCTCGACTCCCTGAGCCCGGAACAGCTGCGTGCGTTGGCCGCACAACTGATCGTGCAGGTCACGGAGAAAGAGCGGGAAGCCTGCGAGAAGGAACGGGAGCTGCAGTATCGGCAAACGCGTATCGACCAACTGACGCACGAACTCTCCGTGCTCAAGCGCCTGCAATTCGGCAAGCGCAGCGAGCGGCTCGATGCCGAACAGATGAGCCTGCTCGACGAGGCGATCGATGCGGACCTGGCGGCACTCGAAGCCGAGCTCGAGCAGCTTCGGCCGGCCACGCCCGCCGCTGAGGAGCGCCAGAAGCCGAAGCGCGCGCTCTTGCCGCCGAACTTGCCGCGCACGGACGTCCATCACGAACCGGAAGACACCACGTGCCCGTGCGGTTGCCAGCGGGAGCGTGTGGGCGAAGACATCAGCGAGAAGCTGGACTATGCGCCTGGCGTGTTCACGGTCGAGCGGCATATCCGGGGCAAGTGGGCCTGCCGGCACTGCGGAACCCTGATCCAGGCGCCAGTCTCGCCTCACGTCATCGACAAGGGCATTCCGACCACCGGGCTGCTGGCGCAGGTGCTGGTTGCCAAATACGGCGACCACTTGCCGCTGTACCGGCAGGAACGCATCTTTGCTCGCGCCGGCCTGGCGATCCCGCAATCGACGCTCGGTGCCTGGGTCGGCGTCTGCGGTGTACGGCTGCAGCCACTGGTCGATGCGCTGCGCGAAGCGCTCCTGCAGCAGGACGTGCTGCACGCCGACGAGACGCCGGTGCAGATGCTGGCACCTGGCAAGGGCAAGACGCATCGGGCTTACCTATGGGCGTACAGCACGACGCCGTTCGCCGATCTGAAGACCGTGGTCTACGACTTCGCCGACAGCCGCGCCGGCGAACATGCCCGAAAGTTCCTTGGGGCCTGGTGCGGCAAACTCATGTGCGACGACTACAGCGGCTACAAGGCCAGCTTCGAACTGGGCATCACGGAAATTGGATGTGTCGCTCACGCGCGCCGGAAGTTCTACGAGCTGCACGTTAACCACCAGAGCCAGATCGCCGAGCAGGCGCTGAAATACTTCGGCGCGCTCTATGACGTCGAACGCGATGTCGCCGAACTGAAGCCCGACCGACGGCAGGCCATCCGCCGGCAGCGATCCAGACCCGTTGCCGATGCATTGCACGCCTGGATGGTGACCCAACGCAAGCTGGTTGCCGAAGGATCTGCGATTGCGAAGGCGCTCGACTACAGCCTGAAACGCTGGGAAGCGCTCATGCGCTATCTCGACGACGGGCGTGTGCCCATCGACAACAACTGGCTGGAAAACCAGATTCGCCCATGGGCAATGGGGCGTTCATTGTGCACCTCATTCCGAAACCTCGATAAACATTGGGATCTGCGCTTCATCATCGTTACGACACGGGCGATATTTACGCGCCAGCGCCGCCGCAACAGCGTCGCTGTGCAGATCACTCGCACGAATCTGCCATGGCGCATCCGGCATGACCTGCTCCGCAGGCAGAACGCGATCATTGATCAAGCGCCGGATCATGTAATGGGTGACGCCAAGCAGCTTTGCCGCATCAGACATCGTCAACCATTGACCATCCTTCTCCGCCGACTTGTAGGCTCGAATGTCACGCACTTGCCGTATCGATCTGACACGGTGTGCAGTCCAGGTCTTGCCCTGGCCGGTGCGTATTCCCATCCGGTTCAGCGATGCTGCGATGTCCTGGTCTGACCATCGGGTGATCATGCTGCGAATGACCGCGAGCGCGTCGTCAGAGGTGCTGCATCCATGCTCGCCAGTCCGGGGCTTGCGAACTCGAAGCTGGGAGTGCTGGCCACCTTGCCAGTGAATCGTGAGGATGACTTCGCGAGCGGTTTCGTCCACGTCGGCGACGATGTCGACAATCAACGCGCGAACAAGCTGTTGACGTGTACGCATGGTGACGCCTGGTGCATTCCACGCGGCACGAAGATCCTCGGCGAGCTCCGCAAAATCAGGCAGGGGAACCTGCACCTCTGGTGCCGCCACCGTCTCCAGGCGTACCTGGCAAGCCTGTACACGGCGTAATGCCGCTTCCCAGTTCTTCTCCAGTTGCGCGGCAATCAGGCGGTTCTCAGGGTCACAGGCGGCGTAGCGCCGCTCAGCCAGCGTGGCCTCGTACCGGGCCTGCTGCAGTTCGAGTTCCACGATCCGCCGCTGCTCGTTCAGGGTATCCATGTGCATTTGCCCGGCCCGTTGTGCTGCTTCGATCGCCAATGGCTCAACGACCCGCAGAAGTTCCTTGCCGACAGCGATATCGATACGTGAACCGCCGAACGTCATGCATCGCAGCGGCATGTCGAAGCGATTGCACCGGTAGACTGCCTGCGGAGTGCGTCCAGCATAGGCCACTGACAGGCGACATCCGCAGCGTGCGCAGGCAAGCAAACCGGCAAGCAGCGCGCGTCCACCACGACCGGATTTTACGTCACCAGCCTTGCCGTAGGCATTGGTTGCAAGCTTCTTCTGGTTGCGCTCGAACTCGGCCCAGTCGATGTAGCCTTCGTGATGCTCCCGAAGCATGACGTCCCAGTCCTCAAACGGCTTGCGGTGTTTGTAGCTCTTGCGTGCACGGCCTTCGACGATCGTCATCTGCTTGCCGCTTTTACCATACGCGTAGACACCAGCATAGAACGGATTCTTGAGCACCGAGATCACGTTCCGGTAGCGTATCGGAGTCCAGTCGACTTGCGTCAGCGTCCGGCCATCAGATGGGCGTGGAAAATGAACCTGCTCAGCCCTCATCGACAGCAGGACTTGCCGCGCGCTTCCCAGTAGCCGGAAACGAGTGAAGATCAGGCGTATGACTTCCTGCAGCCGCGCGTCCGGATCGAAGCCCAGACCAACATCACGATGCCAGATATAGCCGACCGGCACGCTGATACGTAGTTCACCACGGTGCGCCTTCTCTCGTTTGGCATCGTGCATGCGTGTTCGAAGCACGTTGAGCTCGAATTCGCTGATGCTGCCCTTCATGCCAAGCAATAGCCGGTCATTTGCCCGGCAAGGGTCGTATACACCGTCAAGGTCGATTACTCGCGCTTCAACGAGACCGCAGAGCTCGAGCAGATGATGCCAGTCCTGTCCATTGCGGGCAAGGCGCGAGGCGTCCAGGCAAAGCACCGCGCCGACATCACCTGCACACAACAGTGCGACCAGACGATCGAAGCCCGGTCTCGCAACCGTGCCGCTAGCCGAGCGTCCCTGGTCATCGTCGATGACTTCAACGTCGCGAAATCCGTGTCGCTTTGCTTCCTGCACGAGGTCATACTGCCGGCGCTGGCTCTCGAGGTTCAGTTGGACCTGCGTCTGGCTGGACTGCCGGACATACACCACTGCCTTGCGTTTAAGAAGATCTGCGGGCAAACGCTCAACATTCGTCATCGTCACGCCCCTTCGCAGTCGAGATGCCGGCTGCCTGCATCAGCAGGCGTGCAAGGTGCCTGATCGCGTTTGCCCGTTGCAGCGCGTTCATCCCCTGAAGCTCGACCGTGTCGAACGTCAGGTCCATCTGCTGGGGCATCGACCGTGATGATGGTTGACCTGCTGGAACGACGTTTGCCAAATTGCCCATTGCGCTTCTCCCGGACGTTGGTGGAACCGTCCTGAGAGTTTCCTCGCAAATGCCCATCGGCCAGCAAGCGATGCAGATTATGCAGCACCGTCACCGTAACTCTCGGTTCACCGAGAACCATCGCGGAACATGTGGCCGCGTCGAGCATCCATGACGCGATCATCTTGACTACGCCAGCGTCCGCCTCCACATGGACGACCTGACCTCCGCCGCGCCGCTCGATATCTCTGACCTTGACGCGACGCCCATACAGCGGATGCCAACGATAATGAACCTCGACTTCCTGCCCGATATGGGCAGAATGAACGGGAAATTGCGTTGGGCCGCCGCAATTACTTGTTCGTTGGCGCGGACTCGGGCGGAGAACGTGCCGCTGCGATGTATAGCCTGATCGGCACAGCGCGCCTGAACGGCCTCGATCCCGAGGCCTATCTGCACCACGTCATCGAACGTATTGCGGATCACCCTGTCAATCGCATCGACGAATTCCTGCCATGGAACGTTGCGCCCCACCTCCCGTTGACCGCAAGAGTCACGCCGGTACGATAATGATCGGACATTAACCGATCAACGCGAGGCAGTAATGGAACGGATCGAGTTGGATATCCGCGGTGACATGGAGAATGGCAAGGCAGTCCTCTCCTACGAAGAGGATGATGAAAATTGCCAGGTGAAACTCGAGTACAAGGAGTTAAGTCTGTCGGGGGACGGACCGGACTTCTTCGAAGCCTTATCCGCAGTTCGTCAGAGGTTGGAAGCACATGGACTCCTCCTTGGCTGTTATGGCGCGAGCCTCAATGTGTTTCCTTCGCCCATGGCTAGGCAAATGGGCAGCGGGCTCAAGGCCTATAGACTAACGCCAGGACAGCAGGCAAAGAGGCAGGACCTGGTTCGTATCTTTGATACAGGGCCAGACGTTCGACCGGCTTCAGTTGCCGCACAACGAGAATACTTCGATACGTGGCTAAAGAGCCTTGAGTAGCGTCCGGAAACGTATGCGATAGCTTCCCGCTGTCAATACGGCCCAAATCGAACGCTTACAATAGCCACGCGCGAGCAAGTGATCGTTCTGGAGCCGCCCGAATGGCTCTTTGCAATCGAAGGCAGTCATCGCCTGCCTGACTGGCCGCGCCCTTCCGAATAAAAACGACTGACAGTAAAGGCCGAATTTTCGGCGATATACTCAGTAGGCTTTATGGAGAGTCGGTGCTCCACGAGCGTCGACGTGTGCTACCCGGCAATGTCGCCAGAACATCTTCGACCGGATTCGTTGCTCTGCAGCAGAATGCCGGACGCACCACATCTGAGTGCACTGGAGACCTCGTGATAAAGAAGATTCGTGTCCGCGGATACCGCATCCATCGCGACCTGACGATCTACCCAAACCGCAAGCTCAACCTTATCGTCGGCACTAACGAGTCTGGTAAGTCGACGCTCTTGGAGGCCATCGTTCTCGCGCTGACGGGACGTATCAACGGGCGAAGCGCCGCCGAAGAGCTCAATCCCCACTGGTTCAACGCGGGCGTGGTGGCCGACTTCATCACAATGAGGGCGCGTGGCGAACCCCAACGGTTGCCGGAAATCGACATCGAAGTGTTCCTCGAAGACGTCCCGGAATTTCAGGAACTGTGCGGGGCCCATAACTCGGACACGCCCACCAACGCGTGTCCAGGCGTTCGGATTCGTTGTATTCCCAACCCCGACTATTCCGCCGAGCTGCAAGCGTGGGCGAAGGCGCCCTCGCCGCTCTTGCCAGTCGAGTATTACTGCGTGGAGTGGACCACGTTCGCTGACGCCCGGTTGACTATGCGCCCACGGGTGCTGGCGACCGCGGTCATTGACGCGCGCACCGTTCGAAGCACTAGTGGCGTTGACTATCACCTGCGCCAGATCTTGGGTAGTCAGCTCGAACCCCAGGAGCGAGCCAACATTTCCCGCCAATACCGCGAATCCAAGGCAGCTTTATCAGATTCTGCGTTCAAGAGCGTGAATGAGCGAATCGCCAAGCTTCATGCGGCACTGCATGAGCAGCCGATTGCCCTGGCGATGGATCAGACCGCGCGCACGTCCTGGGAGGAGTCGGTTACCCCACACGTCGATGGGGTTCCGTTCACGATGGCTGGGCAAGGGCAGCAGTCTGCGATCAAGATCGCACTGGCGATGAACAAGCATGCGGGCCGAGCCAAGTTTGTCATGATCGAGGAGCCCGAGAATCACCTGAGCCACACCAGCCTGACCAGGCTCCTGCACAGGATGGAAGCGCTGGCCAGCGACGACCAGCAACTCTTCATCACCACGCACAGTTCTAGCGTGCTGAATAGGCTCGGACTTGAAGCCCTGCAGCTCCTCGGCCCCACTGCTCCCGTGAAACTCGACGAGTTGGATCCAGAGACAGTGAGCTACTTCAAGAAGCTACCGGGATTCGACACCCTGCGCATCGTTCTGGCCGACAGAATTGTGCTCGTTGAGGGCCCCTCCGATGAAATCGTCTTCGAGCGGGTGTTCACGGACGTTTATGGAAAGAGGCCCATGGCGTGTGGGATCGATGTTCTGAGCATGCGGGGCCTGTCACTGGCCCGGGGGCTCGAGCTGTGCTGGCGCTTGGGCAAGAAGGTCGCAGCACTTCGCGACAACGACGGCGTCGAACCGAACGAGCTTCGAAAACCGCTCGTGCAGTGGCTCATGCCTGGCTCCCGCGAAGTCTTCATTGGCGAAGTGGCTCATGGCAGGACGCTCGAGCCGCAGATTATTCATCACTGCGGCGAGGCCCACCTGCGGACCATCCTCGGAATCACGGACAAAGCGGACGTCGAGACGTGGATGTCGCGCGAGAAGACCGAGGCCGCCCTGCGCATCGCGAGTTCGTCCGAGCAGTTCACGCCTCCGGCATACATGCTCAACGCTGCTCAGTTCATCCATGGCTAAGCGGGTGACCCTGGCGGTCGCCGGCTCTCGCAAGACTCAAGGCATCGTCGAGCATTGCGCAGGATTGCCGCGTGAGCGGCGCGTCCTTGCCGTGACCTACACACAAAAGAACCAGGCCGAGCTTCATGAACGCCTTGCTCGCTACGCAGGCGACCATCTGAACGTCGAAGTGCTCGGCTGGTTCACGTTCCTCTTGCGGCACTTCGCGAAGCCCTTCTTGCCGTTGAAGTTTCCCGGCGAGCGTGTGCTGGGCTTCAACTTTGAAGGAATGCCATTCCGAATGGCAACCGGCAAGGCTCGCTTTGTGGACAAGAGCGGCGCAGTTTACAGGAGCGAACTTGGACGTCTGGCGTTCGAACTGATCGCGGCGAGCCAGGGTGCGCTGATCCGCAGACTGGAAGGCATCTACGATGAGATCCTGATTGACGAGGTGCAGGACCTTAGCGCCTACGATTGGGACATCGTCGATTCCCTTCTAGGCTCGGCTGTCGACCTCTGGATGGTTGGCGATATCCGCCAAGCGGTGCTCTCCACCAATGCGCGCAGCACGAAGAACAAGAAGTACGCCTACGCTGAGGCAATCAACTGGTTCAGAAGTCGCGAAAAGAGGGGGCTCTTGGCGCTCGAGGAGAGCGTGGTCACTTGGCGGTGCCACCCGAAGATCGCGGCGTTCTCGGACTCTATCTTTGACCCGTCCTGGGCCTTTCCTAGCACCGTCTCTAGAAATGACCACATGACTGGTCATGACGGCGTATTTCTCGTCCGTAGCGAGCACGTCCATGCCTACGTGGCCCAATATGGTCCCCAGTGTTTGCGTCACTCAGTTGCTTCGGCGAAGAAACTGGCCCTGGATTTTATGAACTTCAAGGTTTCCAAAGGCGCGACGTTTCCCCGCGTACTGATTGTCCCGACGTCCACCATCACGAACTTTATTCGAGGCGGTGTGAGTATGGACGCCATCGCTGCTTCGAGCTTCTACGTCGCGGTCACGCGGGCACAACAGAGCGTCGCAATCGTACTCGACGACCCGGGTATGTCGGACCTGCCATATTGGAAGCCGGCACCGGATCTCGAGCGGCATTAGAAGATTTGGTCGGTACTCATCCGATCGCAGCAATTGGCCGCTTCGGCCGAACATTGATCGGAACTGCGCGAACTACCGCTTCTGGCCGGCGAGCGCCCGACGGCCAGCGCTCCAAATTCGCGCCGATTGCGCGGACCAAAATAGGCAGCCGAGTATCCGGCACGACTAGCAAAAACCCCAATGTATTGTAAGCCCCCGGTGAAGTCATCTTGTCTGTCCGCTTCCCGACCGGGAGGATCGTGTCCACTTAATTTTTAAGTGGACACGTGTACACCATGGACGGAAACGAAGCTGGGGAACTGGAGCAGATCGAGCCGACGCACCGGCGCCGGCATAGCCGCGAGTTCAAGGAGAAGGTCGTGCGCGCGGCGATGCAACCGAATGTATCGATCGCGGCGGTCGCGTTGCACTATCGCCTGAACGCCAACCTTGTGCGCCGCTGGGTTGTCGCTCAGCAGAAGCAACGGATGCTCGAGCCGCCAGCCGTTGAAGGGCTCGACGTGCCGCAGGCGGCATTCATGCCACTCCAGTTGGGAGCGGCGTGTGCGCCGACGGGCGAGTCAGAGATTCGGATCGAGGTTCGTCGGGGCGCCGCGACGCTCACGGTGCATTGGCCGCTGTCGGCGGCCGGCGAGTGCGCGGCGTGGCTGCGGGACTGGCTGCGATGATTCGAATCGATGCGATCTGGCTCGCGACCGAGCCGATCGACATGCGTGCCGGTGCGGATACGCTGCTTGCCCGGGTGGTGAAGGTGTTCGGCGCAGTGCGGCCGCATCACGCGTATCTGTTTGCCAATCGGCATTCCACGCGCATGAAGGTGCTGGTCTACGATGGATTGGGCATCTGGCTGGCCGCGCGTCGGCTGAACAAGGGCCGCTTCATCTGGAGCGATGGCGAACAGTCGGTTTCGCTGCCGCTGAACGCCGAACAACTGCGTGCGCTGGTCACGGGTTTGCCGTGGCGGACGCTGACACCCGATCACGCGATTACCGTGATATGAGCCACACGGAGACGTAAACAGTTGCGCTTCCGCGCTGGCGCAGCCTCTGGCAGACTGGCCAGCATGGACCTGCCCACCGACCTCGACTCCCTGAGCCCGGAACAGCTGCGTGCGTTGGCCGCACAACTGATCGTGCAGGTCACGGAGAAAGAGCGGGAAGCCTGCGAGAAGGAACGGGAGCTGCAGTATCGGCAAACGCGTATCGACCAACTGACGCACGAACTCTCCGTGCTCAAGCGCCTGCAATTCGGCAAGCGCAGCGAGCGGCTCGATGCCGAACAGATGAGCCTGCTCGACGAGGCGATCGATGCGGACCTGGCGGCACTCGAAGCCGAGCTCGAGCAGCTTCGGCCGGCCACGCCCGCCGCTGAGGAGCGCCAGAAGCCGAAGCGCGCGCTCTTGCCGCCGAACTTGCCGCGCACGGACGTCCATCACGAACCGGAAGACACCACGTGCCCGTGCGGTTGCCAGCGGGAGCGTGTGGGCGAAGACATCAGCGAGAAGCTGGACTATGCGCCTGGCGTGTTCACGGTCGAGCGGCATATCCGGGGCAAGTGGGCCTGCCGGCACTGCGGAACCCTGATCCAGGCGCCAGTCTCGCCTCACGTCATCGACAAGGGCATTCCGACCACCGGGCTGCTGGCGCAGGTGCTGGTTGCCAAATACGGCGACCACTTGCCGCTGTACCGGCAGGAACGCATCTTTGCTCGCGCCGGCCTGGCGATCCCGCAATCGACGCTCGGTGCCTGGGTCGGCGTCTGCGGTGTACGGCTGCAGCCACTGGTCGATGCGCTGCGCGAAGCGCTCCTGCAGCAGGACGTGCTGCACGCCGACGAGACGCCGGTGCAGATGCTGGCACCTGGCAAGGGCAAGACGCATCGGGCTTACCTATGGGCGTACAGCACGACGCCGTTCGCCGATCTGAAGACCGTGGTCTACGACTTCGCCGACAGCCGCGCCGGCGAACATGCCCGAAAGTTCCTTGGGGCCTGGTGCGGCAAACTCATGTGCGACGACTACAGCGGCTACAAGGCCAGCTTCGAACTGGGCATCACGGAAATTGGATGTGTCGCTCACGCGCGCCGGAAGTTCTACGAGCTGCACGTTAACCACCAGAGCCAGATCGCCGAGCAGGCGCTGAAATACTTCGGCGCGCTCTATGACGTCGAACGCGATGTCGCCGAACTGAAGCCCGACCGACGGCAGGCCATCCGCCGGCAGCGATCCAGACCCGTTGCCGATGCATTGCACGCCTGGATGGTGACCCAACGCAAGCTGGTTGCCGAAGGATCTGCGATTGCGAAGGCGCTCGACTACAGCCTGAAACGCTGGGAAGCGCTCATGCGCTATCTCGACGACGGGCGTGTGCCCATCGACAACAACTGGCTGGAAAACCAGATTCGCCCATGGGCAACGGGCCGCTCGAACTGGCTGTTCGCCGGTTCACTGCGCGCAGGGCAGCGCGCGGCCGCGATCATGAGCCTGATCCGGTCGGCGCAACTCAACGGTCATGATCCGTACGTCTACCTGAAAGACGTGCTCACACGACTGCCGACCCATCGCGCCGACGACATCGCGTCGTTACTTCCGCATCGCTGGGCGCCAGCTACCGCTTGATCGCCATCACTCGCCGGCTTGGGTGCCTTTACCGGGCGCTTACAATGTATTTTGTTTGGAAAGCCCTACAAATTATTAGCAAATAATGCTTTCCTCGGATATTCATCCGAGCCAGCTTGCTGACACAAAAACAGCAATGCCAGTGGCTACAGCCTCGGGGGGCGGTGCGATGGAAAAACTGCTTTTGTTGAGCGGCGCCTCGGGCGCCGGGAAATCGTCTATCGCCAAAGAATTGGAAGACAGCTTTCAATTTCGCCGCATTAGCAGCAGCGGCTACCTCCGGTCTTACGGGCAATCGCTCTCAGCCGAAGGAGAAAAGCATCAGCTGCAGGAGTTAGGGGACAGGCTGGACGACGAAACCGACTTCACTTGGATCGTCGACGAAGTCGCCGCTCCAACGGTCGATCGTGCTCCCGAGCAATCGAACTGGCTTCTCGACGCTGTTCGCAAACCTCGACAGGTGCTGCATTTCCGGCACCGCTTCGGCCCACATATCCGACATATCCACCTCACCGCGCCCGAAGCAGTGCTTGAGCAGCGCTACAACGAACGCGCCAAGCCGGGAGATACACAGTACGCAGAGGTGATCGCTCACTCAAACGAGATCACTGCGAGATCCCTCGGCAGCGTTGCCGACCACACCTTTGATACCTCTGCACTATCACCAGCAGACATCGCCCAGCGCATTATGGAAGCCTGGGGAGTCGAAGCATGAGTGACCGCCAGATCGTCATTATCAGTGGCAAAACCTGCAGCGGCAAAACTGGTCTCGCGACCTTGCTGGAGAAGGAGTTCGGTTTCTTTGTGGTTCGCACCCGGGACCTCTTAGCGGCCCAGCTAGAACTCGCCCCCTCGTCCGCCGACCGACAGCACCTCATTGAGCAAGGTTTGAAGCAAAATGTCGACACCCACTCCCGGTGGGTCGTCTTGGGCGTCCTTGCTGGCCTTGAGGGGATTCCCTCCGACCAGCCAGTCGTCGTCGACCATGTCATCGATCCGAACCAGGTTGCGGAGTTTCGCAAGCACTTCGGGCCGAGTCTCGTTCATGTGCACCTATATGCGAGCCAGGAGACGCTGCTCTCCCGCTACGCATCGACCGACGGACAACAGCTAGGCGCGCCGCCGTATGAGGCAATTGACCATCTCAAAGAGCAATCGGACATCCTTGCGCTGAGGAATGACGCGGACGTGCGAATTTCAACAACCCGCACCGACGCTCAAGATACGCTGGTGCGCGTTGCGGCCCGTCTACACCTCTACACCCCGCCCGACGTGCGCTGTGTCGACGTCATCGTGGGTGGTCAATATGGCAGCGAAGGCAAAGGCAACGTCGTTTCCTATCTAGCTCGCGAGTACGATGTCATGGTACGGGTCGGTGGCCCCAATGCTGGCCATACCGTCGCCAGTGCTGATGGTGCCTATACCTACCATCACATCCCGTCCGGCGCC
Organism: Burkholderia sp. SRS-46; assembly: GCF_004343775.1. Lineage (GTDB taxonomy): Bacteria > Pseudomonadota > Gammaproteobacteria > Burkholderiales > Burkholderiaceae > Burkholderia. The sequence goes on from NZ_PTXL01000010.1 coordinate 322,283, forward strand.
CGTGACGTCAAAGCGAAGCTCCTACTCGGACCGGGGATGACCATCTGGCTGCCTGGATTGCTCAAGGAGATCGCCGATTGCGGCCTCACGGCAGATCGTTTATTCATCGACCCTCACGCCACCATCATCGAACCAGCCGACCGAGAAGCTGAAGGCAAACATCTGGTAGGCACAATTGCTTCGACGGGTAGCGGCAGCGGAGCGGCAACCGCGAGGCGGATTCTGGAGCGAGGTAAGCCCAGCGTTCGTCTGGCACGCGACATCTCTGAGCTTCGACCCTATGTGGGAACAGAGGGTCATTACCATGGCTGCACAGCCGATCGCCTCGAAGAGGCCTACCGCAACGGACAATCTATCTTGCTTGAGGGAACACAGGGCAGCGGCCTCAGTTTGTTCCACGGCACCTACCCGTTCGTAACCTCGCGCGACACCAATGTAGCGGGCTGCTTGGCCGAGGCAGGCATCTCACCGAGTCGGGTGCGGAAGATCCTGGTGGTCATTCGCCCCATGCCTATCCGCGTGGGTGATCCCGATGGGGACCAGGGGCACACATCGGGGCCGCTCAAGCACGGCACAACCTTTGATGCGATTGCTGAAAAAGCAGGCCTGGACCGTGAAGCTTTGAATAAGGCGGAGAAGACCTCCACCACCAAGCGCAAACGGCGTGTGGGCTGGTTCGAATGGGACCAGTTCCGCAAGGCTTGTGCACTCAATGCGCCCACCGACATCGTCCTCACTTTCGCAGACTATATCGACGCGAGCAACAGCAAGGCCCGCCGCTTCGAGCAGCTCACTCAAGACACCATCAAGTTCGTGGAAGAACTGGAGCGCGTCGCACAAGCCCCGGTTTCACTCATCAACACCCGGTTCCCGCGAGAGCCTGACGGAACGAACGATCTTCGCTCCGTCATCGACCGTCGGAACTGGACCGCCCGCTCAACACGTCGGATACCTCGTGGAAATCGAAAAACTGATTGACGCTTATCCAAGAATCTTCCATATGGCCGAAGCCGATACGTGGCCCAGCATCCGAGACCGCGGCCTGATGTCGGCTTCAGCTGTACTGGACCACTTCGGCGTCACCGGCCGGGCTCGCAGCCAATATGAGACCGCTCAACGGACCAGCAAGATGGCTGTGATTCCTCAAGCGCCTGGCGAGATCGTGCTGCGGGATCAAAAGCCGATGCCTCCCGAACGCTTGGCACGGGCACTGATAGACGGAACCACGCCGGAAGCCTGGTACAGGCTCATTAATGGCAAGGTCTTCTTCTGGGCGGAAGAACATCGCTTGCATGGCCTGCTCGGGGCGCGGGATTACCGACATCTCGAACATGATGTGTTGACCATTGACAGCGGCCCATTCATCCGTGCGTACGCTCCGAGCCTCTGGTTGTGCCACATGAATTCCGGGAACACCTTTCCGATGCCTCATGCCAGGGGGATCGATGTGTTCAAGCGAATCCAGGATTATCCGGTCAATGCCCGCGGAGGTCCCGCCAAACCGGTCGTCGAGATCGTGGTGGATGGTCAAATACCGGACATCGCACGCTATGTCATCGAAGTCCGGCGCATGAAGGGCGAACAAACGCTCCAACAACTGACCTGAACGCGCGCCCCCCCGTAATAAGGCACCACTGGCGCACGACGGTCCATCAACTCACCAAAGGAGTATGGTATTGGACAAGTCCACGCGTAGTAGTCGCCGATGCAGTTAACGCAGACGCGATCTGCGTCGGCAACCCAAGGAGAAGTGTTGGTCATTGTTTTCTCCTCGCTGGCGTTCAGTTACCTTACCTCGACTCGCCGATTGTCAGCAGCCGCGGGGCATAGACAAACAGCCCTTCGCTGCGCCTTCGTCAGTGGCCGTCGGCGCAAGGTATAGTGTTTTCGCATAGCTTGATTGCCAGTACCAGCACATCAAAATTTACCGGACGCCCGTCCCTGCATCGGATTCACTGACTCCACGCATGCCTAAGCATCTCCGAGCCTTTGACGAGAAGTCACGCCTTGCGGCCACGGCGCTCCAGTTCGATCCTGGTTCGCTCCAATTCTCGAGCAAACGTGGCCTCATCCGGCAGGACCATCTGATACTCCGCTGCGAGTATCTTATTCGGTAGGTTGTCGAGTGCATAATGCGCCTCTGACGCGCCTTTTTCAGCACACAGAATCAAGCCGACCGGAGGGTTCTCGCCGGGTTTCATCCAATGTTCACGCGCGTAGTTAAGGTACAGATGCATCTGCCCCGCGTCCGCATAGCTGAAGCGGCCGACCTTCAGATCGATAATGAGCAGGCATCGCAAGCGCCGATGAAAAAACACGAGGTCGACTCGAAACCAGGTGTCATCGATCCGTAGACGCCGCTGCCGACCTATGAACGCAAAGTCATCGCCGAGCTCGAGGAGGAAATCCGCCAAGTGCTGGATCAAGGCCGCTTCGAGATCCGACTCCGAATACTCGTCCTTCATGTCAAGAAATTCGAGGACAAACGGATCGCGAATCGCTTCCTCAGGCGATAGAAGATCGCCGGGTTGCACTTCAGCCGCCTTTCCGAGCAGGGACGCCTTATTGCGTGACAGCACTAGCCGCTCATAGAGCTGACTACTGATCTGACGGTCAAGCTGTCGCACAGACCAGCCCTCGCGCAGCGCTTCGGCCTCGTAAAAATCGCGAGCAGCTTGCGCTTTCACCGCGAGGAGGCGAACGTAGGCGGACCAGGGCAACGGAAAAGCCTGAGCGATAGAATTTAGCTCAAACGCCACGCTCGGCGGCGCTTTCACCGCCACCTTGGTTGATTTTGCAGACGCTGTCGGGATGATCCGGGCGGACGTGGATTGTGCAGACAGTGTCTGCACAATCCGATCCGCAGGCCATGTCAAGTAAAAAGCGCGCATCTGTGCGAGATTGCGCCATCCGAAGCCGCGACCGAATCGCTCTGACAGATCGGCGCCCAAACGGCGGATCACCGCCTCGCCATAAGCGGCCCGCCCCTCTCCGCCCTGCTCGAATTCAATGATTCGTCGCCCGATCTCCCAATATGTCGCCGTCATCAGGGCGTTCACCGTGCGAGCCGTTGCTTCGCGCGCCGACGTAACTACATCAGCAATTTCACGGTGTAGTCCGGCATACGCGACCTGCCCGACATCGCGCTGCGTCACAGTGCGTTCACCGCATCCTTGAACGCCTTACCGGCGGTAAACTTCACGGTATTCGCGGCAGGGATGGCAATCTCCGCGCCAGTCGTCGGATTACGCCCCGTGCGGGCAGCGCGCTGCCCCTGCGAAAACGCACCGAAACCGATGAGTTGTACCGATTCGCCGCGACTCACCGCGTCCGTGATCGCGTCCAGGACCGCCTGAACGGTTTTGCTCGCGTCGGTTTTGGTTACACCCGTGCCCGCTGCAACCGCGTCGATGAGTTCCTGCTTGTTCATGAACAGCCTCGGCAACAAAGTCAAAGCTGCACCCTACCTCATCCCGCTGCAAACAAGCAAATCGCTGGCGATCAGTGCAGCAATACCCTCCAACTCGCTGGCCTCCGTCCCCCTCACTGGCGGGCGGCGCACCAATGAACTCCGCCTTACTTCACACCTGTCGCAGATACGCTCGCCAATATAGCCATTGTGAACGTTCGCAGCCTGGCCGACGCTCACACAACTATCGGGCTTCAGGTATCACACAATTATCCGTTCCCCGGCCGAGGCCGACCCGCACGGATTACTGCATCGGTTCGTGCCGCGTCCTGCCGCCTCCCATCGTGCCCACCACGGGCAGCGGTGGCTTAGACACAACTTCAGTTGGATGAGCGCCCGTTGAAAATGAAGCTGTCCAGAAATGAAGGGTAACATAGCCCCTACTATGTTACCCTTCAGTTTATTGGCTGAAACGCCCAATTTCTAAGCGTCGCTGCGCCGCTTCCTTGCCCAGCAAGGCCCAGAGGCCGGCTGACGACGATCGGGGCGGCACCGTCACGCCCCCCTCACCGCGTTCGCGCCGCGTCGTCGCACGTGGCCGGCGCGCGGCACTGTATCGAACCACACGGTTTCCGTAGCCCCTGACCACGCCCATGCCGATTGCCGACGATCCTGACGTGCTCGATGTCGAGTTTCGCGAACTGCCGGCCGCGCCGCGTCGCACGGCCACGCCGGCCGCCCGCCGCAAATCGCGCTCACGCCAGGCCCGCCGCGACGCGGCCGCCGCGCGCCGGATCGGCCTGCAGCACCTCGCCTTCTTCCGCGGCTATCTGGAGGGGCTGGAGCTCGCCGAGCTGGCCGACCAGTATCTCGAGTTCGGCCGCGACGCCCGCAAGGCCGCGGCGACGCGCAGCTGGCTGGTCACGGCGTTCGTCGCCGCGGCGCGCAAACGGCAGGATTTCGCGACTGCCCGACTGCTGGCGATCCGGCCGGCCGCGCTCGCCGCGTCGCCGGCGGCCGACGCCCCGGCGCACGCCGCGCCGTCGCTGGAGGATTTCGCGGCCGAACACGATCCGGACGGCTTCTATACCGAGAAGGAGCTGCTCGACCTGTTCGCGGCCCGGCACGCGGGGGCAAGCACCGACGCCGGCGCGACCTCGCGTCGACAACAACGCAACGCGCGCCTGCGCGCCCGGCAGATGGCCGCCCTCGACGCGCTCGCGCGGCTGGTGGTCGAAGACCCGCGCCCCGAACACCACGTGCTCGGCTGGTTCGATACAGCCGTCGCGCTGCGCCTAGCCGACGTCGGCCTCACCACGATCGGCAAGCTGGTCGAGACGATCAACGCGGTCGGCTACCGCTGGTATCGACGCGTGCCGCGTCTGGGCGAGATCGGCGCCCGCCGCATCACCGCGTGGCTGGCGCACTACGGGGACGTCGCAGGCCTGCAGCTGGCCGCCGGCGTGCAAACCCACCCGTCCGAGCGCACGCTGCCGGGCCCGCCGCTCGCCGCAGCCGGCCCGGTCACCGCGATCGTGCCGCTCGAGCGCTTCTTGCTGCCGCCCGAGCTGGACGGCTCGCACGGCGCGCACCGCAATCTGGTCAAGAACAACAGCCGGGCGAACAACGACCGCGAGGCGATCGACTTCTGGCTCGCCGACTACGAGAACCCGCACACGCGCCAGCGCTACCGCACCGAAGCCGAGCGGCTGCTGCTGTGGGCGATCTTCGTGAAGCGCAAGGCGCTGTCGAGCCTCGACACGGACGATGCGCGCGACTACATCAACGGCTTCCTGATCGATCCGCAGCCGGCCAGCCAATGGGTCATGACCGGCACCGCGCCGCGCGGCGATCTCGGCTGGCGGCCGTTCCGCGGGCCGCTGTCGGTCAAGAGTCGCCAGGACGCGCTGTCCGCGCTGAAGAAGTTCTTCGGCGAGCTGGTCGACGCGCAGTACCTGGATCACAACACGTTCGCGAAAATCCGCGTGTTCACCGGCACCACGCACGACGCCGCCGGCAACGAGCGGCGCGTGGCTGCCAAGTCGCGTCTGCAGATCGAACATGGCTTGACCGCCGATGCCTGGCGCTTCGCGATGCGCGTGCTCGACGCGATGCCGGACACGGCCGCCGCGACACGCACGCGCTTCGTACTGAGCTTTGCGTACAGCACCGGGCTACGGCGCGCCGAGTTGTGTGGCGCTTTCGCAGACGACGTACAGGAACGCTACGCCGGTCCAGAGCTGGGGACCATCCGACTGCTGCGCGTGGTCGGCAAGCGCGCGAAGGAGCGCTTCGTGCCGCTGGTGCCGGCGGTGCTGACGCTGATGGGCGACTACCTCGAATCGCGTGGCTTGCCGCGCGATCCCCTCGCCTGCCCGGCCGCGACCCCGCTGATCCCGGCGCTGCTGTCGAACGCCGAGATCGGCGAGATCCAACGGGCGGCGTCCGCCAGCAACACCGATCCGGCGCCCGAGCTCGCGACCCGCGCGCGGCAGACCGGGCCGATCCATCCGCTGCAGCTCTACAAGGCGATCAAGCAGTTTTTCGCGGCGGCCACCGCTGCCGCACTACGCGAGGACTCCCCGCACGCACGGGCCTTCAGTGCAGCCAGTCCGCACTGGTTGCGACACACCTTCGTGTCGCATGCGCTGGCCAATGGCATGAGCCTTGAGAGCGCGCGGAATTTTGCGGGTCACGACTCCCTCGATACCACGTCGATCTACGCGACTGCCGAACTCGGTCGGCAGTACCGGGAAGCGGAGTCGTTCCTGCGACGTGCCAGCGCTTGAGGTCGGTGGAGAATCGCGCGACGCCGCTGGTTGCAGCCCCTATCTTTTGTCTCTTTTTCAGCACGAACCGCTATTTCCCGCACGAAAAGAACGAGAATCCCGAAAGGTACGCCACCTGATCGCGAGCAAGCTCGCCGACCGGAACGAGCAGTTCGGGAGTTTTGTTGACCCAGGCTGAGTTAAATGCAACTAACGATCAATCGCCTAAGATCCTCCTTCAAACACCCTTGGACCCAATACGCCCTATGTCTGCAAACGAAGCGCTCCCATCGGGAAGGACTCAACGCCAAGCCTTAGAGGACCTTGGCTCTTAGGGACTTCGTTTGCGTGAACACGTAGCCGGCGAAGGCGTTCTTCAGTGCCGGATGCATTTCGAAAATCGCGGCAGTCAGATCGGCCATTGGGTCAATACTCAACCGACGCAGCGTCAGCTTCGCAGCAGGCGTTCGTCTGTATTGACGACGCCAATCGTCGCGTTGCTCGGGCGACGCGGCTTCGTACGTTTCCCACCCTTGGCGCACCTCGTCTCCCATGCGTTCCTGGGCATTGACGTCCTGAGCAGCGGTCTGCAACGCCATGCGCGTTTGGACCTGGACCTTGGCCTCGGCGTCTTGCTTCTCGCGTAGCACGAGGGTCTGCTGAATTTGCACCATCTCTCGCTCAGCGTCGGAGACGACCCACCCTTCTTTGAGCGCCTTCATGAAGAACCCGGCCGGGCTCTTCGTTACCTTCCCGATCCTCAGACTGAACCGAGTGCGGTCGATCGCCTGTTCCAAGCGTTCATCAGTGTAGGTGTCACGATCGCCCGCGATCTGGTTGAACTGCGCGGTGGAAAGGCCAAACTCCTGCTTCAGGGTTTGGTAGATCGCCTGGGCATGCTCGTGCGTGTGCAGCACGCGTTCGGCCAGATCCTTACGGGTGATTCGGAACCGCAGACTACCGATCTTGCGCGAGCCCTGCACGGTGCGCGTCTCGTACGTGATCGCAAGGTCAGAGACCTCATTGATCTGCTGCACGGCTGGTTCGAGCCAGTCGCGCTTGAAATACTTAAACACTTGGGCGTTGGCGCCCATCTCACCCTGCCATCCCCGCAACTCGTCGAGCGGGATCCAGTCGGTCATACCTTCGTCAGCGAACGGCAGGAGGTTGTCGTACATCACGCGCGCGTATGAGAGCGTGAACAACGACGTGATGCGTAAGCTCAACCAATGAGACTTGCCCGGCCCACGGATGATTCCGATCAGGTCGGGCGGCACGCGGAACTGGAAACGTCCCCCTTGGTAAGAGATGCGGCCAATCAACTGTGTAGACCCGAAGGGACGTTCGCCGTCTTCCTCGACGGCGGCAGTCGCCTGAATCAGCGCCTTTTGCGCTTCGGTGATCACCTGCTCCAGGTGCGTATTGTTCCGGCTCGAGTAACGCATGAGCCATTTGAAGTAGTCCAGCTCAACGTCGTAGAGGTCACGCGGTCGATCATCGCAGGCGACAATGAAATAGGCCGCATCGATCAGGCGTCGTGCGGCCACACCTAAGTCAACGATTCGAATGAGTACGTTGTTACGCGAAAACCCGATGTCAGAGCGAGCATTCTCTACGGCCAGCCCTTCGGCCTGGGCGTCATCGAACAGGGCGAGCGCTAGCTGACGGGACGTTGCCATTTGCCCTGTTTCCGCCATGCGACCTCCCACTCCCGTTATTGATTTGTCATATCGATCCGTAAGGTACCGACCTCAAGGTGAACTGTCAACACAGATCACCTCACCTTTCTCCTGCGATGCACACAAATCACCTCACCTATCTGCCCATTCACATCACCCATCGGCCAAAAGACCTCACCTTCGATGCCATTTTTCCTCACTTCTCCGGGGATAATCGCTCACCTTGCTGCTCAATCCACAGCGCCTTTGACACAAAGCCCCTCACCTTACGCCCGTAACCGCTTGATTTTAAAAGACAGTGATTGGCCTGTTTGTGGTTGGTCGGTTTTATCTTTTAAAAAACGAACCACCCCGAGCTTGTACGAAAGCCGTGTCGCGAATACGCGACGCGCTGTGCCCATAAGGGGTTCCACATTTAATGGGGTACCAGTGTTGGCCTGTGACCTTGGGCTTCCAGCCCGTTATCACGCTCCTTCCATGGTGAGGTGAAATGTGCGAGTTGCCTGAAAGCTCCTCGGCATTGGCGCTTTGGGGCTTGGCAAGGTGAGGCAATTTGTGAAGGATCCTCGGATCGGGGAGAGGTCGTTCCCTGAAATCCATCACATTTCGCCTCACCTTTGATGAAGATCATTGCTGTGATGTACAGGCCCGCCGGGGTTTAAGCCTTGATCCACCTGGATCTGTGGTAGGTAAACGTCGAAACGCGGATCCTCACACGATTGAAGTAGCTATTCCCGGGTGAGGCAGGTATTCTACGGTTCGTCGCTTGAACAATTAAAACCGTATAAATGTACGGCAAGCGTGGAAAAAACGCCTCACCGTTGAATCCAAGAGGAACCGTCCAATGAAAATGAGCGAGTTGCCGGCCGTCGAGCGGCACGTGAAACTCTCCCAACTTGGGGAGTTCGCCAAGCGACTGTCCGTCATGACCGACGAGCTTCGCGATCAAATCTTAGCCCCGCGACCGCGTAAGACCGCGCCGGTCTTTACGATCGGTGAATTGACCGATATGTGCGGCATCGATCGCCAGAAGATTAATTACCTGGCAACAAAGGAAGGCGGCAGTCTGCCGCCGGGTGAAGCCCACGGTACGGGGCGGTCTCGAATCTTCACGCTTGCGGAGGCGCGCACCTGGGTTCAGCAAGTATCCAACGTCCACCAGACGGCGCTCGTTACGGGCCAAGGCCACCACCGCGGCCGAGTGTTGATCACGGCCAACTTTAAAGGGGGGTCGTGTAAGACGACAACCACAATGTGCATCGCGCAAGGCTTGAGCCTGCGGGGCCGACGCGTCCTGGTTATCGATCTGGATCCGCAAGCGTCCTTATCGGAGCTCTGTGGGCTCTATGCCGAGAAGGACGTGACATGGGAGGATACGGTGCTCCCGTTCATTTACGATCCGGCGATCGAAGGCGGCTTGGGCGCGAAGGTCCAGACCACGTATTGGGACGGCCTCGACGTGATCCCGTCCCACAACTATCTGCATGACGCTGAGTTCCATTTGCCGACGGCGCAGAAGGAAAATCCCGAGTACGAATTCTGGTCGGTGTTGCGTCGGGGGATTGAACCGCTGCGCGCGCATTACGACTACATCATTCTCGACACCGCGCCGTCGCTGTCGTACATGACACTCAACGGCCTGATGGCAGCGGACGCGATGGTGATGCCGTTGGTTCCTGAGAGCCTTGACTTCATTTCGTCGGTGTCCTTCTGGTCGCTGTTCTCCGAGGTTGCGGCCGGTTTCGTCGAGCACGAAGTGGACAAGACCTACGATTTCATCTCGGTGCTGCTTTCGAAAGTCGATTACGGCACTACTTCATCGGCGCCGGTGGTCCGGTCGTGGGCGCAGCGCGCGTACGGCGATTGGCTCGCAACGACGGAAATTCCCGCGAGTTCCGTGATGAGTAATGGCGCGCTCGCATTCTCGACAGTATTTGACTTGTCGCGCTCTGACGGCGTTACGAAAACCTTGGCACGAGTGAAGCAACCACTGATGGATTACTGCAAGTGGATCGACGACCAATACGTGGCGCAATGGAGGGCTGAAGCATGAGCAGCTTGCGTGAACGCATGATGAGCAAGACCGCGGACCTGCGCCCCGCGAAAGACATTCCGCTCGAGCAGCAACCGGATAAGCCGACGTCACCGCGCACGGCGCCGGGTATGGCTGCGGCTCTCGCTACCGTGCAGAAGCGCGTGCTGGAACTCGAGAAAGGCAACGGCTCGTCCGAGTTGCCGATCGCGGAGATTGTCCCGAACCCTTGGCAACCGCGACGCGTATTCAACGAAGCGAAGCTGACTGAACTCGCAGAATCGATTCGAGAAGCTGGGCTCATCCAACCGATCGTGGTACGTCGAGCGGCATCCGGCTACCAGATTGTCGCCGGCGAGCGTCGTTGGCGTGCGCACAAGATGATCGGAAGGGACACGATCAAAGTTGTGATTGTTGACCTCTCCGACGAAGACATGGCGATGCTGGCCTTGGTCGAGAACGTGGTGCGCGACGGCCTTACGGACTACGAGGTTTCCCGCTCGATCCGCGAAACGGAGAAAGAGTTTCCGAACCGCAAGCGCATGGCTGAGGCACTCGGCATCTCGCGATCGGAGCTCTATCGCTATTTGGCCTTCGCCGATTTGCCCGGATTCGTCGTCAAGGACTTGGATATCCAACCTCGACTGCTCGGTGCCAACGCGGCGGAGCAAGTCGTTTCCGTGCTGCGCAATCGCGAAAGACGGGCATTCGAAATTGCCCAAGAGTTGTGGTCTCAGGTAGTTGCCGGCGACCTCGATCAAACCAAGCTTGCGAAGACGATCAAGCACGCGATCGAGAGCGACGGCAAGGCCGGGGCCTTGAGCGATCGAAATATCGAAAAAATCTTCGCCGGGAAGAACCAAGCGGGGTCAATTACGAAGGACGCGGGGGGCTTCACGGTTAAGATCAAAGCGGGAATGCTCACCGCAGAGAAGGAAGAGAAAATCCGGGCCTTGATTGCGCAACTGTTCGCGCCGAACGAGTGATTCGTTCCCAGTAGGACATCAAGCCCGCCGCGAGCGGGCTTTTTGTTCGCCTTCCCGTGTCCCTACTAGGGACACGGGAAGGCGATAATCGCAGGCATCGCTGTTGCCAAGTGCGAACTCAAAGTGGTGTCCCTATTAGGGACGCCAATTTTTGATGGCGGCTCGCCGGCCCCCCTCTAGCAGATGCGAACGATGGTCGCCTCGAGCGTTCTGCGCTGGTATTCAATAATCGTGCGTCTTAGTGCGCACGGCGGCGCCATCTAAGAAGTGCGATCGCGTCGGCCCTGACTGCTCAGGCAAATGCCATCTATACATACCCAGATCGCTTCGTGTCGAATACACCCTCGGCGGCCGACGTCCGAGCGTCGCTCGGCAGAGGCCGTGGGTCGTCGCGTTGAGCGGGTCTCATCTGCCGCGTTGCCTTCTGGCCGGATGCGCGGGACCAACTGGTCGAACTCGAGGACGCGTTCGCTGCGGCCAGCGCTGTTCGCACGCTGCGGTCGACTATGTCGCTCCCGTCGCTGTCTTCTGCGAGCAACAGGCGCACTTCCCAGTCCACGGCGCCGCGTGACCCGGACTGTTGGCAGGCGGGGCCCGTAGCATGACGAAAGCCGGTCACGCGGGACCTTCCCTTGGAGCGAAGCGCTGTCGCCGGCCGGATGAGTCGACCAGGGCTTTTCCTGTCGGGAGATGCGGTCCAATGACGAACGACCGCGAAGAAGCGAAGCATGAGGAATCGTGGTGCGAAGCATTGCGTCGAGCAGCCACAGATCAGGGCTCGATCAGGATACCGATGACCCAAAGCCCTCGTCCATATTAGGAGCGCGGTAGCAAAGCTGATGGCCGATCGGCTTATTCCATTGCCGAATTCGGTCTTGCAAGGTGAGCCTACGGAATAGTGAGGCAGTGACGAACCCGGCCTCTGTCTGGTTTTTGGGGCGCCGTTAAGGCTACTAGGGCGGATTGGCGCGACTACCCTAGAATGTGGCGATTCGCGGCAGTCAGACAAAAAGAGGACTTTCGCCCTTTTTCGCGTTACGCCTTTGCTTTCTGCCGGAGGCCGAAGCAATCATGGATGGTTTGCAGACGCTGTTCCAACAAGGTCTCCGGATCGACCGCTGGCAGAGACATTCGGCTGCGATCAAGCGGCCCGTCCAGCTTTCTTCGCCGGTTCGGCCTTGCGCGCAAGGCGCTCAACAAATTTCAAAAGCGGGCGCGACTTCTCCAGACGGGTGGTCTCGCTCAAATCGGCACCCAGGCCAAAGCGCGTGACCAGACCGACCTTCCGTTCGAGTTCGGGCTAGGCGCTCGTCCGTCGCCGCATCATGGACCGTTGCGATGAAGACCTTCCGCACCGCGTCCCTGAACCGTCGATCCGCAATGCGCCCGAACCCGACCGCCTGCTTTGCGACAATCTTTCGCGCGCCCAGTGTCCCTGCTGGCGCCCTTTCAATCACCACAGTATCCGTCGAAGGGTTGGCCGCCTTGGCGTACCGGCCGACACGTCGCTTGCCCTGCCGGATCTCCACCATGCCTCGACGAGGGGGCATCATGCGAAAAACTGACGCGCCGGTTAGATCATTGCCTGCCCGAGGTTGCACGCTTACAGATGCCGGTCGACGTCCATGCGCTGGTGCAGCACCCGGATCACGTCCAGGGTCTCCGTCGTTTCGCGATAGAACACCACGTGCGAACTGACTAGATAGCGCAGATAGCCTTCGCGTGCGCGGCTCGGCCGTCCCACCCACTCGCGGCGCGCCAGCCGCTCGAATGCCACGGCCAGCTCTCCCACATAGCGGTCTGCCTGCTCGAGCGACCAGCGTTCAAAAGTGTAGGTCCAGATATCCTCAAGGTCGGCCTCGGCCAGCGGGGTCAGGCGTACCGTGCGCGCCTTAACTGGCATGCCTGGCCCGCATCCGGGCCAGGAACGCCTGGCTGTCAAACGCGGCTGGCGCGCCCGACGCCTCGCCGGCCTTCAAGGCTTCCTGCAAGGCCCGCAGCTCGGTTTCCTGCGTCTCGAGCAGACGCAGTCCCGCCCGCACCACGTCGCTCGCCGAGCCGTAGCGCCCGGATGCGACTTGTGTGTCCACAAACTGGGTCAGATGATCCCCCAGCGAGATCGATGTATTGCGTGCCATCGCGCACCTCCTCATGACAGCGTCATCATATACCAAATTTTGGTATCACCGCCGCTACGCGACCGCGGCGTCGCTGAGGCCGCGATCCCCAGCCATACCGAACACTGTAGAGAAAACATGCAATACGACGTTGAAGCAGAATTTGAACAGCTCCGGGCCGTGGTAGAAGCCCTGGAGGACGCTCATCCCGATCCGGTGGTCCAGGGGCTGGTCGCACCGAGCAGCGTGGTCGTGTCGAGCGGCAACTGGGCCCCCACGCTGGGGAAGGCCGTGCTGCGCAGCGTGACGCTCAAGCTTGGCTCGGCGGAACTCTGGGTGAGCCTCGGGGAGGGCAACATGAACGTCTCGGGGATATCACGTCCGCGGATCCCCAATGATGCGCGTCGCGGTGACCGGGCGGGCGCGCTCCGCCGCGCGCGCCGGATGATCGCAACTTTAGTTGCGTGAGCGCCAATCGACGATCCGAGCCGATGCAAAAATGCCCCATCTGATAACTCTGCTTATCAGATGGGCGGTTGAGGGTGGCGGGCGATCGTCCCTCACATCGTGTGACCAGGCTGCGCCCGCGCTCGGCGGCGACGGCTCACTCCGCTGTCCCAGGCGCTGCTCCCGGCAGCCATGCATCACACACACTGCCCGGCAATTTTCCGTACGGCTTGACGTGCCCGGCAAATTTCCGTACAGTAGCGCAAGGAGGTCACACCCTATGGCTACTACCCGCTTTGAAGCGCGCGTCGAGACCGACGTGCTGTCCGTGATCCGCCGGGCCGCCGAGATCCAGGGGCGCACGATGTCGGACTTCGTCGTCTCCGCCGCGCGCGAAGCCGCGCAACGCGCCATTTCCGAGGCAGAAGTGATGCGCCTGTCGGTCGCGGATTCGGAGCGCTTCGCCGCGGCGATTCTGTCGCCCGCCAAGCCCACGGACGCCTTGCAGCGCGCGCTCGATCGTCACGACCAACTGCTGCGTAACGAATGACCGGTCCGCAACTGACGGTGGCCGCGCTTGGTGCGGCCCATGATCGAACCGGTTTTGAATGTGGCACGCCGGCGCTGGACCGCTACTTGCGCGAAACGGTGACGCAGGACGTTCGGCGCCGCGTGGCCGCGTGCTTTGTGATGCTCGATCGCCACGTCGTCGTGGGCTACTACACGCTGTCGGCCGCCAGCATCGCGCTGACCGATTTGCCTCGCGAGGTGGTGCGCAAGCTGCCGCGCTATCCCGCGATCCCGGCGGTCCGCATGGGTCGGCTGGCCGTTGACCGCCGGTACCGGGGGCGGGGACTGGGGGGCGCCTTGCTGGTCAATGCCCTGCGACGGGCCGCCAGCTCGGAGATCCCGGCCGTCGCCTTGACCGTCGACGCGAAGGATGAGGGCGCCGCGGCGTTCTATGCACACTTCGGCTTCCAGTCCCTCATGCACGACCCGTTGGCGCTGTTTTTGCCATTGGCGACGGTGAAGTAGGCGGGGGCCGCCGCCTCGTGCGCCCACGTCAACCCGGCTCTGGCCGGGTTTCTTATGGGCACCGGCAATGCCGCTAACTCCGCTTATCGGCATTGCGGTTAATGTGCCAAAACCCAGAAGGGCGGGTTATAACTACCCTTGACACGTCTTTAAGACGTGCTATGCTAGGGTCATACGTCTTTAAGACGGGTTTCGATTCTGGAGGATGCATGTCCGTGCTGTACGTGTATCGCTGCCCGGCCTGCGGCCACCGCGGCGAAGTCCATCACCCGGACGACAGCTACGACGGCGCGGCGGCCAGCTGTGCGAAGTGTTATGGCCCGGTCGCGCTGGAGTGGGACGGGGGCGTGACGCTCGAAGTCGCGCCGCACGACGGCGGGCCGACGCCCGACGAGATCAAGTCGGCCCGCCAGCGCGGCCGGCGCACCCAGGCGCAGGCCGCCGCGCTGCTCGGCGTGAAGGAGCGCCAGGTGCAGCGCTGGGAAGCCGGCCAGGCGCCGATGCCGATCGCCGCCTGGCTGCTGCTGCGCCGGTCGTGGGGCTATCGCTTTCCGAGCGACTTCGCGCCGGCGCCGGACACGACGCGCGGCTGGGATATGCAGCGCGATCGGCGACGCGAGACCATCGAGCGCGGCGACGTGGTCGAGCTGCAGCCGCTCGACGGCCCGCTGCTGCGCGCGACCGTGTGTCTCGATCGCGTGCACGACGGTCTGGTCGACGAGGACGGCTACGGGGCGATCGTCACCGAGTTCGTCGGGGCCGCCAGCGCCGGCGACGAATATCGCGGCTTCTTTCTCGGCGAGCGCGTGACGTTTGCGCGGTCGAACGTGATCCACCTCGAGCAGCGCGTTCCCCACGCGTCGGCCATCTGACGCGAGCCCCGCGCCTTCACTGGAGACCGCATGTCGACCTTGACCTACCCACAGCTGACCGCCCGCGCCGAGCGGACGATTCGCAGCCTGGTGCCCAAGAACCTCGACGAGGCGCGCGGCGCGATCGCGTTGTGGGAAGACCTCGTCACGGAGATGATGGCGTTCCAGCGCGCCGACTACGAGACCGACCGGGCCCGGCTTTGGGCGCTGATCGACCCGGACTTCGTGCCGGCCACCCAACCCTAAACGGCGCTCAGCGATGGCAACGATGATCGAACGCATCGAATCACGGGCATGGGTCGCGCATGTCGACGACGAGCGCGACGCAGGAAACGGCTACATGGTCATGCTCGCGCGGGGGTATGACTTCGCGGACGATCCGGGCTGCGGTGTTCGGGGCTTCGACACGCTGCGCGATGTCGAGCAGGAAACGCGACGCTGCAACGTGATCGAGTCAGCCAACCGATCGGCGGCAGCAGTGCCGACCACCAATGGATGAAAGAGGAGAATGGGATGGCAACGAGTTGGTTGCTGGCCTTGATGGCGAGCGGATCGATTTCCGGCGCAGGCGCCGTGGCGATCGCCGATGGCGGTTACAAATCCGAAGCGCTGTGTGAGCGCACGGGCAGTGAGGCCGTGGCCCGCCTTGAACGACACGAGGCGGAGGTGGCAAAAGCCAATACCACGTACTCGCCAGGCGTCACAGTGCAAGCTTATCGGGCGCGCAGCTGGTCGTATCAGTGCTTGCCGACCGACAAGGGGTAAGAGAGATGCGCAAGGAATACGATCTGCAGACCGACGTGCTGGCGACGATCGTCGCGACCACACGCGTCACCCCCCAGCACGCCGACTTGCTGACCGCGTTGGCGACCCGCACCGACTACCGCAGCGCGCGATACGTGGTGACCCGCGACGAGTTCGGCTCGCAGCCGGCGCGGATCCTCGATGCAGAGGGGCGCGAGATCGCGGCCGACTACCGCGCGTGGATCGACGCGGAGCTAGACGCGCACGGCGGGTCGGCGAGCGCCGTATGGGAAGCGCACAAGGATGCCGGCTACCAGCTGGTCGAGTGCCAGCCGGTGCTGCATTACTTCGTCCACGATCGCGGTGGCGACCCGGACAGCTTCGTGCAGCTTGAGGTGTGGGAAGAACAGGAATTTGTCGAGCGCGAGGTGTTTCCGCGCGATACGTTTTGGGGCATGCCGACTGCAGACGAATTGCGCGACGGCCGCTGCGTGCCGATCAAAGGCATCGAACGGCGCACGCTTGGCGCGCCACGCTATCGGCTCCAGGCCGCGATCGACATGCAGCAGTTTGCAGCGCTCGCGGAGGCGACCGAGCGCGAACGGCGTCAGCGCGAAGGCGATCGTCGGTTCGTCGAGACAAACCTGGAGACAGGCGAAGAGCGGGTGATCAGCGTGCGCGAGCTCACGCCCGGCTACGATCGGCATCAGTGGCGCGGTCGGCGGTTCTTCGACGATTGGGCCACGTCGAGCGCCGGCCGGGCTGGCGAGCGCGTGTGTTGCCGCTGGGTGTTCAGCACGTCGGATTACACGGATGCCCGTGGCGTGCGTTACATGGATTTCGTGCCGCGCTGGACCCATACCCGCAAGGTTGCGGAACTGAAGACCGCAAAGCTCGACGCGTACGGTCTGTACGGGAAGCTCAACCAGTTCGACGAACGGATCGGCCATCGCTTCGCCTGGTTCTTCTACGGCGTGCACGGCAACCTCATCAAGGAAGGGCAAATGAGGCGCGTGCTCGAAGCCGCCGAGGCAGGGCTGATCGTGCTGCCCGAACACGATTACCAGGTGCTGCGCCGCTGGGGTGCTGATTCGTACTGGTTTTGACGGAGGCGCAATGACGACGCTTTCTCGCCAACACTACAAGCGCCTGCGGTTCTACTGGCAGGGACGGGCTAACGGGGGTGCTGGGAGGACTGACGGTATTGACCTAGACCTCGCCGCACTCGGGATGGTGGAGCGCTTCGAGCGCTTCGGCTACGGCGTTTGCTTTCGCATCACGCAAGCGGGTGAGCAAGAGCTTGCTGCTGAGAAGGCGCGCGAAGTCGAGCGGCGTCAGCCGCATCACGCTCTAGCCGGCCGCTTGGCGCAGTGGCGTCAGAGCCAGGGGCGGGTGACGTGGCAGAACATCGAATTGCTCGTCGACCTTGAAAGCGGTGGCCAGCAAGCGATTCGCCCCGACGTGTTTTCCGTTGCTGCGACCTACGACGAAAAGCGGATCAATCCGTGTGTTGACGAAGTGAAGGTGAGCCGCGCGGATTTTCTCTCAGACGTTGCTCGCCCGGAGAAACGGGCCGGCTACGGGAAGATCGCGGAGGTGCTGTACTACGCCGCGCCGGCCGGGATGATCGAGCCGTCCGAGGTGCCGGAAGGATGCGGCTTGCTGGTGGAAATGGCGCCGTGTGAGTTCGAGATCTTGAAGCGTCCGAAGTAGCGGCCGGTGTCATTGAGCACGCACCACTTTATGAATCTCATTTTGAAGCCCGGCGCGTTCGTACCGGCCTGGTAGAAAAACAGCAATGTCGAGATGCACCGGGACGGTTCCAGCGACCTCCGATTCCTCTAACTTCAACACCTGAAAAGCCAACGTGCTCGACTACACCGTCTCGTACCCTGAACTGACCGCATCGGCCGAAAGGCAGATCCGCGACTATATGACGTTCGCCGCGGCCGCCGGCGACGACGCCGAACGCAGGGCACTGCATGCATCCGCCGTCAGCCTGTTCGCGTACTGGCTCGGCTTCGTGAACGCCGCTCGAAAAACCGTCGATGCCGCCGGACGGCAAGCGCTGCAGCGCGACGAGCATCGGCTGCTGGATCTGGTCAGCGCGGCGGCTGCACCGTCTGGGCGTAACACACAGGAGCACCGCGTATCGTGACCGCTGCCTTCGACCGTAACGCCGCGCTTGTCGCCGTAAAGTTGACGCTCGCCGATGCAATCGCGCACGACTATGCGAACGCTCTGTCGATTGACCGTTACGCGGGCGCCGGCGCGCTGGCGCATTGGCCTCCCAATCCGCATCGCTGCCACGAGCAGGTCGTGCGCTGGCTGCAATCGCATCCCGGAGATACGCCGGTACGCGGCTGGCTCGCGGACGGTGGCGACGGCGCGCAACAACGCTTCGTCTCGCATTCGCTGGTCCGCAGCGCATCGGGTGCGTTGCTGGATGTCGCGTTTGCGCGGCCGCCTTATGAGCAGCGTTTCATTGAACACCCGGCGGCGGCAGGCGACTTTCTCGCACTCGTCCTCGGCGACCCGCCGGTGTCCGAACTCTACGTGTCGATTCCCTGGAGTTAATTCCATGGCCCGCTCTTCCCGCAAAAAGCCACCAGCCCGACCGGCACCGCAGTACGTCAATGGCGTGGTGTTCACGCTCGCCATGCGGACCGGCGATGTCGAGGTGATCGGCATCCCGTTCGAGCACCGCGGCCGGACATGGGCCGTTCATGCCATCGTCGGGCTCGATGATGTCCTGTGCTTTTCGGTTTCCGACGTGCTGACGGGCGGGCACGTACCGAAGAGTGAGGCGTCGAGCATCGACGCGTCGCGCGCGGCGGCGATTGCCACGCTCGACAACGTCACGGACGAGAGCTGGGCCGCAGCGTTCGGGCCCGCTCAAACCGCGACGCTTGAGTGACAACCTGCAAGGCACCCTGAGAGCGTCCCGATGCGCTACCCGAATCGCGCCGCAGCGCCCGTCGAGCTGCAGACGAAAACCGAACTGAAGCAGGCACGGCGCAATCTCGCCGGCGGCCAGGCACCGGTTGCGCACTACTGGCAGGGGCATACGTGGATCGCCCTTTACGATCCCGCGTCGACGGTGCCGATGCGCGCGGCTCGCGCGCCGAGCCCCGCGCAAGCGGCGGCGCTCGCGGCTGGTCGGGCGCTGGCCGGAACCCGGCCATGCGTGATATGCCGCGCGCGCACGGCGATCGAATGGCTGGATCGATACGGATGCTGCGACGCTTGCCTTGAGGACGTCGCCCGGGAGAAGCGCGCCGATGCGGCTCGCGGCCTCAACGTCACCGCGAACGCGTGGCTGGCCGCTGATCCGCTCTTCATCGACACCGAGACGACCGGCCTCGATCTTCGGGCGGCGATCGTCGAGATCGCGATTCTCGATCGCGCTGGCGCCGTGCTGCTCGACACGCTCGTGAAGCCTGCGATGCCGATACCAGCGGCCGCGACGGAGATCCATGGGATTACTGACGCGGACGTCGCCGGCGCGCCCGGCTGGACCATGATCGGCCCGCAGGTGGCCGAGCTGGTCGCGGGCCGGCTGTTGATCGCCCACAACGCTGCGTTCGACGAGCGCTTGCTGTACCAAACATCGCGATCCCACGGCGTGACGTTGCCGACGCTGCGCGTGGAATGCACGATGGAATTGCTGAACGGCTGGGCCGGTCGCTGGCTCAGTTTGGCCGACGCCGCGCTGATGCTCGGCGCTGGCGCGCTCGCGACGCGTCATCGCGCCTGTGCGGATGCAGAGCAATGCCGGCAGATCGTGCTCGCTGCGGCGCGCGCGGCTCCGGTCTCCGTCCAACCCTGAACCAAGCGCCGCACGAGCGGCATGCTACAACCGATCCGGAGGACATCATGTTTCGCAATTGGATAGCGCGGTTAGCGTGTCTGATGGGGGTGCATCGCTGGGTGCAGCATACCCATTACCACTACATCCTGAACGACAGCGGGCTTCACGCATATCAATGCGAGCGCTGTGACAAGGTGCGGTCGTCGAATTTTCTGAGCCGATGAGAAAAGCTTCTCCCCATGGACGCCGGCCACTGACCCGAGCGCAGCTACTGCCGCTGCCGCCCGCCGAGCTGCGCCGGATCCAGCTGAAACACCATGTGGCGCTGGCCGCGCTGCGCGCCGAGCACGCCGACGTCGCGCAACTGGCCACGCTCCTGAACGCGATCTACCTCACGTATTTCCTTGATCCCGCCGATCCGGCACCGTGTCGGCGGGCCGAGTCGGCCGTCAATCAGTGCGCCACGCGCGCCGAGCAGGGCGAGCCGTGGGCGCTGACCGATCTCGAGCGCGCGGCGATCGAGCACGTGCTTTCGCGGCTCGATGCGCAGCTGGCGGCGGTACCGATGCACCGGTATCTCGCCGCATTCGAGCGGCTGCAGCGCGTCACCACGGCCGACGCGATCGCGTCACCGATTCCCGAGAATTGATCATGGCCAATCGTCCGCAAGAGCTGGCGCAGCTGCCGTTGCGCACCTACAGCCGCACCGAATTCACCGCGCTGCGCGCGCGCGTGAAAGGTCTGCCGCTCACGACGATCGAACGACTGTACTTTGATCCCGACGCCGATGAGCCGGTCGACGTCGCGCAGCTGCTGCGCACGATGCGCGACGACCTGGTCGCGGCCGCGCTGCGCGACGGCTCGCCGGTGCTGAAGTCGCACCTGCAGGCGACGATCGAGAAATACGGTGAGGCGCGCCTGACGCCGGTGTCGCTGCAGATGATCGAGCAGGTGGCCGGGCAGTGGACGGCCGCGGCGCCGGCCGCGGACCACCCGATCGGGCGCTGGTTCCGCCCGCTCGTCGCGGCGCGGCTGGCGGGCGAAGGGATCCACACGCTGGGCGAGCTCGTCGCCTTCGTGAACCGCCGCGGCGGCCAGTGGTGGCGATCGGTACCGCGCATCGGCGTGGGCCGGGCCCGCGTGCTGGTCGCGTGGCTGCGCACGCACGCGGCGTCGATCGGCACCGCGGTCGAACCCGAAGTCGACGCCGGCGACACACTGGCGCCGACGTCGGCCGGAGTGATTCCCGGCGCCGGCCAGCTCGCGCCGCTCGAGCGCTTGGCGCTGCCGGACGAGCTGTCCGGCGCGCAGGGCGCAAACCGGGCGCCGACGTTCGCGTACCTGACGGCCGCGCACGATCTGGATGCGGTGCGCGCGTACCTGCACCGCTACGACGACCGGCCGGCGACGCAGCGGGTCTACAAGAAGGAGCTCGAGCGCCTGGTGTTGTGGTGCGTGGCCGAGCGCGGCGTCGCGCTGTCGTCGATGCGGGTCGAGGATTGCGAGGCGTACAAGGCGTTTCTCGCCGCGCCGGGCGAGCGCTTCACGGGGCCGCCCGGCGCGCGCACGAGCGGCCGCTGGCGGCCGTTCGCGCCCGGTGGCTTGGCACCGGAGAGCCAACGTTATGCGATCCGCACGATTCGCGCGGCGTTCAGCTGGCTGGTCGCAGTGCGCTACTTGGCCGGCAATCCGTGGCAGGCCGTGACCGATCCGAGCGTCGTGCGACGCGTGCGCAAGCTGCAAGTCGAGCGTGCGTTGCCGCTCGCGTTGTGGACCCGCGTGCGTGTGACGCTGGCCGAGCGAGGCGACCTGCAGGGCCCCAGCGGCCCACGCTGGCGCGCCGCGCGCGCGCTGCTGCTGATCATGGGCGACGGCGGCCTGCGGATCGCCGAGGCGGCGGCCGCCGAACGCGCGACGCTGCACTGGTTGCCGGCCGACGATGACGCGCCGGCGAGCTGGCTGCTCGAGGTGATCGGCAAGGGCAACAAGCAGCGCTTCGTGCCGATCAGCGACGAGTGCGTCGACGCGCTGCGCGCGCACTGGCGCGATCGCGGCCTGGACTTCGACGCGGCCGGCGCGGCGGGCCCGCTGGTTGCGCCGCTGATCCTGCCGCCGACGCCGCGGGCCCGCGAGAAATTTGGCGTCGAGGTCGATGCCGACAGGGAAGGGAAGCCAACGAAGCCGGGCGGCTATTCGGTGCGCGGTGCACGCGGGCTCACGCAGTGGGCGATCGCGCAGTTGCTCGACGTGATGCCGGATCTGAGCGAGGCCGAGCGGCGCAAACTGGCCAGCACGTCGCCGCACGCGTTCCGGCATACGGTCGGCACTCAGATGCTGGCCGCCGGCGTCGCGCTCGAGGTCGTGCAGCGCACGCTCGGGCACGCGTCGCTCGGCACGACGTCGATTTATGTGTCGCCGGAGGAGGCGCGGATGCGTCGCGAGGCGGCGAAGTACCACGCGCGACTCAAGCAGCCCACGTGACAGTGGCACGATCGCGTGCTGCGACCGGCGTTTCGATACCGGTGCGTCCACCATTGGAGCCGGTGTCGTGCCTGATGCCGACAATGACCTACGATTACGGGATCGCGCACGACGAGCTGCGCACGTTGCAGGAGATCGTCCCCATGGCTATCGACCGGTCCATCAGTTATGCAGAACTCTTCGGCCAAGCCGAGCGTAGCCTGCGTTTCATGAGGCAACGCGCGACGGCGCGCGAGTCGCGCGTGGCGAAACAGAGATATGAAAGCGCCGCGCTGGGTGTGTTCCACCTCTGGCGCGCCCTCGCGAGCGAGCTGGCCAAGCAAGCCGGTCCGGCCGCCGTCGTTGAATACGAGACGGACTATGCGCGCCTCGCCGTCCTGCTCAAATACGACACGCCGCTGGCGAGTCGGCGCGACCTGGGCCACTGAGCGGCCCGCGCTGTCACAATCTCGACCGTTGTTTTCAAGCCGTCGCCATGACGGTGCTGCGGTAGCACCGCGCGCATCCACCCATGCAACTGGTAAGCTCATAGCAATCCATGAGACCCGGGAGACCAACGTGCTCAGTGAAAACGTCCTCGAGGAACTGCTGCGTGCTACGCCAATGCGGGAGCATCTGGTCCGGGAGGCATGGCCGAACCTAACGACCGAAAGCCGGCTGCAGATCATTCAGGCGATCGCCAACCAGGTGTTCGGTGCGATACCGGACTGGCTGGTGATGCTGGCCATCGAGGACCATGCACCGATCGTTCGGTACTGGGCCGCTCGCTCGGCCTATATTGAGAAACCTGCTGCCGAAAACACGTCCGACGCATTTAAATTTTTGCGCGAATCGACGGACGCAGACCGACAACTGTACGAGAGAACAAAGGGTGATTCTTCCGAGTTGGTTCGGGTATGTGCGGAACGTGGCGACACGCTGTCATATAGGACTTTAGCCGAGGAACCGCAGTTTCGGCGCTTGGCCTTCCTGCGTTCGTTGTCGACGCCGGACGTTTGTGCGTTCTTCGAGTGGCTGGGCCGGGCGATTGATGACGGCGTGCCGGACGCTGAACTGACCGAATGTGCAACCGAATTTCTTGCGCTGCCTGAGGTTCGCAGAGCGCTTGAGCGGAACCCGGATGACTTCCCCGACGGTGGCGACGCCTACACCGCAGGCAAGGCGATTCGTGCCGGATGGGACGTGGTCAAAAGGGCCGGTCCTGTACTTCAGCGTCAGCTTGCCTTTGCGCTGCCGACCCGCATGGGCCTAACGACGATCGGTGTCGACGAACTGGCCTCGATGCCCCATGAGGTCATTGCCGTACTGCCTTGGCGTACCGATGAGTTCCGGGAGATTGGCGAGCTCGTCACAATCATGCGTGCCCATCCGGAGAGGTTTACGGACGATGTGGTGAAGTCGCTGACGAGCGCTGACAACGTCTATCTTCTGTCCAGTGACGAGTTGGCGGATGCCCGAGCTCGTAACGCAGTCGACCGATCCCGCGCGACACTCGACACGCTAATCCTGTTGAAGGAGAAAGTCACCGCGCTCGCCAGTCAGCTCGAACTGATGCAGCAGGAGCTATCATCACGCAAAAGCGGGTTCTTTAGCAGATGAGCAATTTCGAACGATATGGCCTTGCGGGTGACGGCGCTGCGAATCTCCGCAGCCGGCTACGTGTGGAACATGCCGATCTTTTCCAGTTTGGCGATCGATGTATGCGCATCGTGCTCGATGTCACGGCGCTCTTGCCGCTTGCTAGGGCTTCACGACAGGTCGTTGTCTCACAGTTCTTTGCTCGTGCCGCTTCTCATTTTCAGGCTGGGCTCATGCTTACTGAATGCGGGATGGCGATCGAATCGCTTACTCTGTCGCGGAGCCTGTTCGAGACGTGCTTCGTGATGCTGGCGATCGCGGAAAACGCGGTTATGCCGGACGAGCTGCTGAGCCATGACAATGCGATTCGACTCAAGCACGCGAACGCACTGCTCAACTCGAAGGATTATCCGAACGTCGAGCCTTATCGAGAAACGTTGGAGACCTTCGTTCGACGCGTCTCGGGGGCCAAGGAGATTGGTGCTTACGAATTCGCGCGCCGTGGGAAAGCGTTGGCAATGTACGACGGCCCGTATCGGCACCTGTCCCATCAGGCCCTTCACGCCACCCTTTCTGCAGTCGACGACTATCTGGCGAAGGACGCGGACGGGAAGCATTATGTTCACTACCGGCCGTTGCTCGAAAAAACCCCGGCTGCCGTCCTGACTATCTGCGCCGGCATACTATTGGCATGTTTCGCCTGCGATAAAGCTTCGGTCTGCACGCCGGACACTTCGGAGACTCTCTCGCGGGCATGGGCCGAATACGAATCACTCTACGAGAAGCACCGCCCGTGGTCGTGACCGCGTTTAACGCAGTAATGCCGATCTGGTCGCGATTTCCACCATTGCGCTCACCGTTTCCAGTTCGTGCCGGTATTACGCGTCGTCGCCGGGCCACCACGGCTGCGGGACGCGATTGTTGAAGTCCGTTAATTCTGCTACTGGGTGCACTAATTACGCTAATATCGCCTGTACAACGATACCTCAGAGCGCCGCTGTCGATATTTGCTGATGTTCGCGAGCAAGCGATCCATGTTTTTCGCCTGCCGTGGAATCGACGCAGGAATGTGCTCCAGATCGTCTCCGTGTTTTTCGCATACCTTGATATCGGGGGCCAGCCAACGCTGCTTCCAGCGTGGGGCGGTGACATCAACCGGGTTCACCACCAAGCATCTGAAGCAGTACGGTAGTTGTGAGCGGTCAGTCATCCAATCGGATGGGGTTTGGATTCGCACGAGACGGCCGATTTCCACGCGCGCCAGGGTTGCGAAGATTTTGAGTGAGGCCTCCGGCAACGGTGCAAATAAGATCCAACCCGCATTAGTCAGTGCCGGGAAGCGTCCAGGTTGACTGATTTCCCACAACTGGGAAAGGCTGAGCGCGTAGCGGCTGGCGATGCGGCCCAGCCAACTACCGAATGCCTCTTCGTCGAATGGCCGATGTGCAACGGGCCACGGGCGCAGGTCAGTGGGCGGCAATCGGTGCCACCTGTTCGAGGTGGTGGAGCCCGATCGACTCGTTACCGTCGCGAATCGCCAGTTCGGCCGCGGCGTTCAGGATACGAGACACCTCGCCGGTGAGCCCATCGCTGGCGGCCAACACGTACTGTACGATGTCCCGTTGGGCGAGATCGGAGGGTCGGCGCAACGGCAAGATGCGAGCAAACGCGGAAAGAAGTCGGCGAAACGTCTCGCTTTCACGCCAGCGAGGCATCTCGAACGGGGTAAATCGGCTGACCATTTGCGTATCGCTTTGAAGGGCGATCACCGCGTCATCCGTGCCAACCAGGACAATGCTCGCGCGAAGGTCGTTGGCGAGGAATTTCAGTAAGTTCAGGGCAGCACGCTGTTCGCGGTAGGTGCCAGCGAGGAGATGATGCACCTCGTCGACGATCAGCATACTCGGGGCCATGCGCCGAAGCAGATCCCGTGCGAGTCGCTCGAGTACGGCGAGGCTCGCTGCAGCATGGTGTGGGGCGCCGATCTCAAATAGCAAGGCTGAATAGAAGCGATGTTGGTCAGGCGTCGGTGGCATCTGCATCGAGATGATTGGGCGCAATTCAACGCCGCGTCCTTCGTCGAACTCGTCGGGATGGGCGCGTCGGAACTTGGCAACGATCTGCGTTTTGCCGATGTTGGAATCGCCGTGCAGGAGAAGGCACGGCATGCGCTCACGTCGTGGCGTCGCGAGTAATCTTTCAAGTTGCTCCAACGCCTGAGTCGCCCGTGGGTAATCTATCCATCGGTCACGCAGCAGGGAGTGAATGCGCAATTCATCGTCTAGCTGCGCCTGTGGCCGGATCGCCGGCAGCAGGTGGCCGAGTGGCGTGTTTTTCATGTCTCACCTCACCATTGTTCAGCATCGTAGGCCGGCGCCGGCTTGCTGTAATCGACAGCTTCAGCCTGTTGATCAACTGAAGGCGGTTCAGAAACCAGTGTATGAGATATCTTTCGTGATCTCCGGTGGTCCGGATCGGGGCCTTGGCGCTTTGCGCGGCGTGTACGACGCTGGGCCTGGTCGACGAGCCGACGCTGTTCCTCGATTGCGCGGAACACCATCGCTTCCGAAATCGAGGCGTGCCCTTGGTCGCGTAAATGCAGAACCGCGGAGCGTTGTTCCCACAGCGAGATCGGGGGATGACGCAAGTCCGCAAATCGGACCTCGATAAAGTCTTTCCCGGATAAGCTCACGAAGATGCGTGACAGGTCTTCCGGGTGGTAACGGACCGTCACGGTGCGCCGGTCGAGTCGCCATGCAGAGAAGATCGGATGCCAGTAACGGATGTGGAACAGCGTTAGACCATTAGCCTGAATTGTCCGACGGGCGACCGGAAGGAATTGCAGCAGGAATTGCCATTCCGCTTCCGGCGTGGCGGGCAATCGCGACGTCACGGTGGCGCCTTTCAACGCATCCCACATACTGGAAGGCGTGGCGCCATGCAGGCCGCGATGTGCGCTGTTGTGATAGCGCTGGCCGATTTCCAACGCGAGCCAGCGCTCGAATTCTTGCAACGTCAAGGCAGCCTGTTTTTCCGGCGGACGCGCCTTACGACCCTTTGGAGACGAGCCGGTCGTGCCTGGAAGCCCATGGACCCGTTCCATCAACGTGCGATTCAATCGCTCGATGTGGCCGCCAAAATGAGGGCGCCCGACGGGACGGTACATGAGTTCAATGCCGTATTCTGAACATCCACTGCGCAGGGCTCGACTTTTGAACTCAGCGGCATTGTCGAGATGTAATACCGTGGGCACACCGCGCATGGGCCACTCGAGCTGGACGCCGAGTTTGTCAAGCCACGCCGCTTTGGAAAGCGCCACGCGGGTGAGCAGCAAGGCGACGGTTGCCGCGCCCGGGCGATCCATGCCTACATAGAAGCCCACGACACATCGGGTGGCAACGTCGACGGCGAGGGAAAGCCATGGTCGACCGATCGGCCGACGGGATATCGCATCAACCACCAGAATATCCGCCTGGGTATGATCAACTTGGACCACGTCGAGCGGATGGTGGACGACAAAGTTACCCGGTGCCGATGCGGTTTTGCCAGCGAGCTCGAGAACTGCGATTTCACGATGGGCCGTCCATCGCCGGTCTACCGAGTTGCGGCTGGGGGGCGTCACGCCAGCGGCGGTGCATCGGCGCCGGATCTCGAGCACCAGATC
Organism: Burkholderia sp. SRS-46; assembly: GCF_004343775.1. GTDB lineage: Bacteria > Pseudomonadota > Gammaproteobacteria > Burkholderiales > Burkholderiaceae > Burkholderia. The sequence continues at coordinate 349,906 of NZ_PTXL01000010.1, forward strand.
GGAAAGCGGATGCGCCAGCGGAGGCTGCCTGGGAAGCCAGGTTGTCAGCACTTCGTCGATTATTGCCTCTGCCCGGGCCCCCAAGCGGCGGCCGCCTGTCTTTGGACCTCGCCCACGAGGCTTGACCGCGCTGGCGACAGGATTGGCCAGAAAGCGCCGCCGAAGCCTATAGATCGTGGTCCAATGCACGTCAAGCAGTTGGGCAGCTTTTAATGCCTGAGCCTTGGTGAGCGGTCCATTTCCGAGTGGTCGAAGTATGCGGGCAACCGTGATCTCCCGAGCTTCGCTTCCGTCCGCTTTGCGCATGATGATGTAGATTGCCGATGTCGTTTATCTACGTTAGTACAATTGACGGGCAAGAAATGGGTATTAGCTGAATTAGTGGGGAAGCCTTATGCGAGGCGTTGCGAAATCACAACATTTTTCGACGACGGAAATTCGACAATTCGTCCGTAAAATCAATGGCCTAGAAGAATTCTTCATTGGCAAGATCGTTGGGCGTGGTTAGCAGAATTAGCGGACCTCAACAGCCACGTCGGTGATGCCGGGCTCCAGCATCATGCGGGCGCGCTGCATGTAGAGCTGTACCGACTGGATGGCTTGCGCGATATAGGAAATATCGGCGCAGCCGCACATTTCGACGTCGATCAGCAGGTACGTGTAGAGGCTCTCCGCATCGGTGATCACCGGATATTTCTTGCCTAGGCTGAACACGGCATAGGGCAGCAGCGCATCGCGCCTGGCCTCGTTGACCGCGTTCTCGATCGGCCGATAGAAGGTTTCCCATTGCGGTCCGCCGTAGCGCGCCTTCAGCGAGCCGATCGTGGCGGTAGCGGCTTGGTTGTATGCCGTCCACGCGGAGTTATCGACTTGTGCCGGCAAGACGTTGAGCCGGGCCAGGGTCAGCGTGCCATGGATATCCAGGCCGAGACTCGAAGCGGTCTTGAAGCAGGCCGCCATCCCCGCCAGGCCCATGACCGTGTTGTAGCCCGATCCCGTGCCGAACAGGGTCGCGCGCAATTCGCAGATCTGGTCGACCGGCCAACCGGTCATCAGCGACAGGTCCTTGAACTTGGGATCGTTCGCGCAAGCGCCCTGGTCAGGCGCCGCAAGATAGGCGGGCAGGCGGCCGTCCTCGTCGTTGAAGTTCTGCCGCAACTGCCGATAGGTCCACAGCGCACGAATATTGGCGAGGCTGAGGGTGGTCAAGCTGGCAATGCCGAACGGCGCGGGATACTGGACGACGAAGCTGACGTCGCTGGCCGTAAAGGCCAGTTGCTTGAACAGCGTGACGAGGCGCGTCATCAACGCCATGAAATCCTGTAGCTTGACCGGCGGCGGGTTGCCATCCGGCGGCGTTAGGAAGGCCGCGACGTAGTTGTCCAGTCCGATCGCGGCGGCGACGGCCGGCCCCAGCGCGAGCATGATGCCTGTGTCCGACCCCAGCGCGACGCCCAATTGCTCGGACACGTGAAAGCGCTGGATGCCGCGGTTGGGATACTCGACCGTGGGCGCGCCGCCGAAGTTCAGCAGCACGTCCACGACATGGTTCAGCCGGTCCCGGGTGGCCACGAGAATCGCGCGCACCTCGGCGATCATCGCCACGCGGTCGGGGAGGCCGGGGAACAGGAAGTCCAGATTCGCCGAGGGCGAGAAGCTTGCACTGAGCACGCCCTGCTGGTTCAGCACCTGATGAGCGATCAGGTCGTCATGAGCGCTTTGGGACTGGGTGGCGGAAATCAGCGGCGTGATGAAGGCGCCGCCGCCCAGCGGGTCGATGAAGGCGATCGCGGCAAAATCCACCGCCTTGTCGAGCACCGCGCCATGGATGGTCAGGAAGCCGGCCTCAGGGGCGCAGAGCTGGACGAAATAGGCTTGCGACTGTTCGGCGGTGATGTCCTGATTGATGAAACCGTTGCCGAGAACCAGCCAGTTTTGCGCCGTCTGCCACAAGGCGGCCAGGAAGTTCGGCAGGTCGGCGAGGAGGAACGCGGGCGAGAAGTTTTTCGATACGCGGCCGGTCATGCCGTAGTCCAGCGCCTGGATGTCGAGATGTGAATTCTTCAACCATGCTGCCCACGCGGCCACGCCGATGGTGGTATCGAGGTCGCGGGTTGCGCCGATCCCCAGCAACTGCAGCAGGGTCAGGTATTCGGTGACGGTCAGCCCGGCCTGGCGCGCCAGCTTGGCATACGCGTACAGCAGCGACATGTTCGGCACGGTCAACGGTATGGCCGTGCTGCCGGCGGGCAAGGCTCTCGACGTGATCAGCCAGTTGAGCGCCGCCTGACCGATGGCCGTCAAATCGTTGTCGACGACGTTGAGGCCCGAACGCAGGCGCGACCGGACACCCGCGATCTCCGGCGCCGCGCCCGCGTCGGCCGTCGGCTTCCAGTCGGCGACGACATCCTGGTAAAGGGGGTTGCCGGCATAAAGCGGGTGGTAGATCGGCAACGCGTCGGATGGCGTATCCGGGGTGGGGATCACCACCATCACGGCATTGCTTTGCGCGTCGCTGAAGGCCGAGCCGACCGTCAGCGTCGTGTCGGTGGGCACGGTCGCGACCACCCGTATCTCGCCATTGACGCGCACGCGCATGCCGGCGGAGACCTGCGTGGTGAAGCGGGTGCCGGTGCCGGTTACCGTCGTGCTGCCGGCGGCGATCGTCACCGAGCCCTTGGCAGTGAAAGCCGGCATCGATCCTGCCGACGTACCCAGGACCGACGGCGCGTTGAACAGCTGGTCGAACGGATCGAGCGGTCGCCTCGGGTCACCGACGCCGATCGTCTTCAGCGGCTGGAACAGCGCGCTGGCTTCCAGCAGCGTGCAGGACAGGCTGTCGGCCAATTGTCGCGTCCGGCCGATCCTGGAAATGGCCGCGGCGTCGATGTTGCGTTGGCCGACCGTCTCGATCATCCAGTCGAGATCGGCCGACGCAATGCCGCTGGCGTTGGCAACGCGAATGAAACGGTTCAGCCGGTCGAGCGCTGCCAGGTTCATATTGGCGATCCGCGACACCGGGTGGTTCGGATCGGATTGATCGACCGTGAGCTTGAGGCAAGTCTGCGCCGTCTGGCCCTGGTTGATGAACAATTGCGTCGCGATGCCGGCAGCCTTTTCGGCATCCGACAGATTCTGTGACAACAACTGGGACAGCGCCTCGTAGGGCACACCTGTGCGCTCGGAGAAGACCAACGAGGTGCCGAGATCGGTCGGCGGGAAATCGAGGATCGCCGCGCCCGACACGGCCGTCGTCCACGCGTCGGCGACAGTCAGCTGCGTATCGCCGCCGATGGCGACGACGCGACTGCGCTGCGCGCCGAGCTGGATGTTGTCGCCGATCCGGATCTCGGTGGTGAATCGGGTGCCGCTACCGGTGACGGTGGTCGAGTTTTTCGCCGCGCTGGCCGTGCCGGTGGCGGTGAAGCCCAATAGCCTGCCGTCTGCAATGCCATAGTAGGGGCCGATATCCGCGGCGCTCGTGAGGACGGTGGTGACGATCTTCTGCGTCGTCGGGCTGAGGCCGATCGCCTCCCGGCCGATCGCTTCGGGCCCGGGCAGGTTCGAGGCAGGCGGCGTCTGGTCCCTGGCCGCGAACACGTCGTAGAGCTGCAGCAGCGTCCTACCCAACGCTGCGCTGTAGATCCGCGTCTGGGTCAACGGCAGGATGGTGGGAAGCACGAACGGATAGACCTGGGCGGTGAACGCGCGGAACACGTCCGGCCATTGGGTCGCGCCCGCGATATTGGCCTCCAGCGCCTCATTGACAATCTGAAGGTAGGGCACGAGCTGCCGGGTCATTTCCGGTGTCAGCGGAATGTTGCCGATATCGGGCCGGCGCTGCGCCAGGTGGCAGCCGTCGGGAATGCCGGGGTTGTAGGTCGCCGTATCGATGTACTGATAGACCACGCGCAGCAGGTCGACGAGGTAAGCGGCCGGACTGAATATCGATTGATCCGGATCGCAATTGCAGTAATCCAGCGACCCGAAAAAGTCCTGATAGCTGGGAATGGCGCCGACATAGTCGAGCATGTCGGCGCCGATCGTGTTCATGGCGCCGGCGCGAAAGGCCGCCGAGCCAACCGAATAACGCAGCGCGAAGGCGGCATTCTGTGCGCGGATCTTTGCCTGGACCGCGCTGCGGTGCAGGGTGCGGGCATCCTCCTCGGTCAGGCCCAGTTGCCGCGCGTGCTCGGCGATGAATTGCCGCTCGGAATTCCGAGCGATTTTGTGTGCCGAGGTCAGCCCCGCGGCGACCAACCGGTCGGCCAGCTTGCCGTCGTCAGTGATTCGCGAGAGTCGCTGATACGCTTTCAGCGTCTCTATCTCATGCGGTGCCAGCGTGTCCAGGCCCGGGGTCGCTTCCGCGCGATGCAGGAAGAAATCATGCGTGCCGAGATTGAAATCCGGATTGCGGCTTATAACTGCGGAAAATCTTCCATCGGCAATATCGTTTAGATAAACCACAATAAACCCCTGTATTGGCTAACAGGCTGTTGAAATGCCGCCCGCAGTTGTCATTCGGGTGAAAACGGCAAGCCCGGGTAGCCGATTCGCTTATGCGGATTGGCACGGAACTTCCGGTATGGGACTGCTACCATTCGCCAGCGAACGCGGCGACTCGCAAGCCGAAACGAGACGCTTGAAGATCAAGTCACATGCGATGTGGCGAGATATTTCCGTTCACTCGAACGACGCCACCGTGTTCTGCGTATTGCCAATGCTGCCAATGCGGACGTATCTGAAGGCGAGCTGTTTTTAGGTAGATCGTGGTGCGCCGTCGATTGCAGAAACAGGCTTGTTCAGCCTGGTTGATTTGTCGAACGTACTGCCGGTGTTTGGTCCTTGCGGGATTCTAGGTGACGGCTTCTGGCACGATTTTTTCCTGAGTCCTTCGAATGCAATTGGCGAGACTTCGGAATTTTTCTGCTTTGCTTGTGCACCGAATGAACTTTAGCTGATTCATGAGAAACGCCATCTGTAAAAACTGACAGGTAAACGGCCAGACTGGTATTTTCTCTAGGCATTTTGATAGTATCGAAACGAATTATCTAATTGTACGATTTTTGCATCTTTAAATTTAATCCGGCATTCCTCGCTTATTCCCGCGTCGATCGAAGGAAAAATGACCTCGTGCTTGGATGAAAATTAGCGGCTCGCGAACGAGCACTAGCAATATAGGAGAGATTTTCGCCCGAATCGATTACACATGATTGCAGCAAGTGTCAGGGAAACGCTTTTCTCGAAAAAGCGCCGCGTGAAGGATGGTCGTGCAAGCCGCGTTCCGGCGACGGTGTTGTTGCGTGAGGTGCGGGAGGCCGGCTATGAAGGCGGCATCGGCCAGCTCAATGTGTTTGTGGTGCAACACAATGCCGTGGGGCCGGAGCCAGTCGTTCGCTTTGAGACGCCGCGGGATCGTCAGATGCAAGCCGATTTCACGACCATCCGGCGCGGACGGCCGCCATTATTGGCGCTGGTCGCGACGCTGGGCTATAACTGCGCCACTTGCGTGCGCTTCACAAGCGACGAGGATCCCTCGACCTTGTGCGAGTGCCTGCCCGAGGCATTCAACTACCTCGGCGGCACGCCCGAGCATGTGCTGTTCGACAACGCGAAGTCGGTCATTATCACGCGCGATGCCTATGGTGAAGGTCAGCATCGCTGGAACACCGAGATGCTGAAGCTGGCGGAGGCCTATGGCTTCACGCCAAGGGTATGCAAGCCATACCGGGCCCAGACCAAGGGCAAGGTCGAGCGCTTCAATCGCTACCTGAAGCAGAGCTTCGTGGTCCCGCTTGCCGCCACGCTCAAGCAATCCGCCCCGAAGCTGGACGTCGAAGTGGCCAACCGCCGTCGTATCGTGCCCACGGAGGGCTGTGCCAGGCGAGTCCATCTGCGTGTCCCTTCGGAGAAAACGAGTGTGCAAATCCCGTTTTACTCCAGTCGGACTTGCTGCCACTGCTCTCCCACATAGCACCTAACGCTGGAAGCTGGCTGGAGATGCCCCGCTTTTCGTGCACACTTCTTTATCCGGGAAGAAATTTGGATGATGGTGTTCAATTTGAGTGATTATTTATTAAAGTGGGTTAGAATTGGGTGGTTTTTATTTGTTGGCAATGGCAGTGATTGGTGATTAATTGAGCTGTTATAAATATCAGGTATATAAATGATATTTTTGGGCTATGTTTAATGTAGTGCGTGGATTGTGATTTAAATATTCGTGGAATTTGCCCGGAATTTAGTGCCACATTCGACCAGTGGGTCGATGAGTTCCGAGTCGATTGCTTGCTTGGCCCGGGCAAACGAAGCGCCGCTATCGGTAATTTAGTCGCCACCATACGAACCCGATTTTTTGAAATTCTGGACTTCAAGCGGGCAAATGGAGCCGGACAGTCTAGTGATCGATCAACCAGCGTTTCCGCGCCACCTTGCCGATATCGTGGTGCATACCCACGTTGTCGAGCGCCATCGCGGTCGGGCGCACGAACGCGATGGAGTGGCAGTGTCGCGCGCGGAAAGGCGCGATGTCATGTGCAGCAGGTTTCACGGACCGAGCCGATCGCCACGACGGACCGTACGAGGATTCCGTGATTGAAATGCAAAGCCCGGGCGATCGGTTCGAAGCGAAGTTCAAACGAAGTCAAAGTGATATTGGCCGTGAAGATAATTCTTGTGGTCGGATCTCTTGGGGGCGGCGGAGCGGAGCGCGTGGCAGCGACGCTCGTCAACGCGTGGGCGGATCGCGGAGATGAGGTGACGCTCGTTTCGACGTTCTCGGGACGGGGCGATTGCTTCTACGAGATTTCGTCGCGGGTCCGGCTTGTGTATCTCGCCGATCTTGTCCGATCGACCGCGGCGGGCATGATCAACGCGGGGCGGCGTCTCATCGCGTTGAGGCAGTTGATCAAGGCGGTACGTGCGGACGTGCTGGTTTCGTTTCTTGCGCACGTCAATATCGCTGTGATCGCGGCGAGCCGCGGAACGGGCATTCCCGTCATCGCCTGCGAGCATACGAATCCGATCGCGGCGCCGCGTGGCCGACTTCAGCGACTCATGGTGCGCTGTCTCTATCCGCGCGCAGACGTATTGACCGTGTTGACCGACGGCGTCGTCGATCCGCTGCGCAAGGCGATCCCCGGCTTGCGAAATGTCGCCGTGATGCCAAATCCGATCGATGCCGCGGTTCTGAGCTATCAGAAGGCAGCCAGCGCCCCGGGCTCGCGCAAGCGGTTGCTGGCCGCAGGCCGGTTACACCCGATCAAGCAGTACGACGTGCTGATCGACGCGTTCGCTGCGCTGGCGCACGAGTTTCCGGACTGGGATCTACACATCTGGGGAGATGGTCCGACGAGGGATGCGCTGGCGCGTCAGGTTGGCGTATTGGAACTCGACGGTCGCGTGTTTTTGCCGGGAACGACGCGGGAGTTGTGGGCCGAAATGGCGCATGCGGACGTTTACGCAATGACGTCGCATTTCGAAGGGCTGCCGATGGCAATGATGGAGGCGATGGCGATCGGCCTGCCCTGTGTCGCCTTTGACTGCCCGAGTGGGCCGCGTGAATTAACGCGGGACGGCCGCGACGGCATGCTGGTCGACAGGCGCGATGTCGGCGGCCTCGTAGCGGCGTTCCGCGTGCTGTTCTCGAGCGAACACCTGAGAGGCGAATTGGGACGTAAGGCGGCGGCGTCGGTGCGCGAACGGTTCTCGACGGCGGTCATCCTTGCGCAGTGGGATCGGTTGTATGCGCGCGTGGGAGCGATTCGGGGGCGATATGAGAGTGGTTCACGTCATCACATGCCTTGAACAAGGCGGCGCCGAAGGCGTGTTGTTCCGTCTGGCGACGTTTCCGTCGTCGCAATCGACCGCCCATATCGTCGTCTCGCTGCAGGGGCTCGGGTTCTACGGTCCCAGGCTGCTGGAGAAGGGGATCGCCGTGATACCGCTCGGCATGCCGAAAGGGCGCGTCACGCTATCCGGACTGCACCGGCTGTATGGCGTGCTGCGCAACGCGCAGCCTGACGTCGTCCAGACGTGGATGTACCACTCAGATCTGATCGGCGGGCTGGTCGCGCGTTTTGCGGGCATCCGCAACCTTTCCTGGGGCGTCCGCCATGCGAACCTCGACCGGGACAAGAATTCCACGATGACGCTGCGCGTCGCGAGACTGTGCGCGCGCCTCTCGCACCTGTTGCCGCGCGCCATCGTCAGTTGCTCGGAAGAGGCGACCGCGACGCACAAGGCATTCGGTTACGACGTGGCGAAGTTCGTGAACATCCCGAACGGCTATGACCTCAATCGCTTCCGTGTCGACGCCGGCGCACGCGACGCGACTCGCCGGTCGTGGCACGTCGGCCAGGACGAACTGCTGATCGGATGCGTCGCGCGCTGGGATATCCAGAAAGATCATTCGAACTTGCTTCGGGCGCTTGGCATGCTCGCGCAGCGCGGCTTCCTCGGCCGATGCGTACTGGTGGGCCGAAACATGGACGAGCACAACGCCGACCTGATGTCGCTGATTCACGAATTCGGCGTCGAAAGGCAGGTGATGCTCGTCGGCCCGCGCGACGACATTCCGGCGATCCTCAACGCTGTGGATCTGCTCGTCCTGTCGAGTTCGGGCGAGGCGTTTCCCAACGTGCTTGCCGAAGCGATGGCGTGCGGGACGTCCGTCGTAACGACAGATGTCGGCGACGCACGCATGATCGTCGGCGACGCGGGCTGGGTGGTGCGCCCGGGGGATCCGACAGATCTTGCGAACGGCTTGTGGGATGCGCTCGAGCGGCTGCGGACGACGGACCGGATCGTGATTGCGGCGCGATGCCGGACGCGCATCGAGCAGCATTTCTCGCTTTCGAAGATGGTGGATGCATTCGAGCACGTATGGGCCGATGGTTGCACGGTTCAGGATGCCGCAGTCCATGCATTGAAGATCGGGTGAGAGCCGACGGCCGTCCGGATCAGGGGCAACTCCCAACTCCCCTGAGCAGATTGAACGACAGGGATGTCGTCACATCGGAAATATCGAGAGCATGAGCACAACGCGACGCCGGAACGTGACGAACACGATGCGTTCGCTGATTGCGCTCGCAGGCGCCGCTCTGTGCTGCGTGTCCACCGATGCAACGGCGGGCGACGCGCCGCAGCCGCGCAGGTTTCTCACGTTCTCCAGCCGCCTTTCCGATGCGTGGATCATGAAACACGGGAGCGAGTACGTATTCGTCTGGGGCGAAAGCGACGGGAGCAAACGCGATCCGGTCCGCGCGGACGTGTGGAGGCAGTACGCGCCGAACACCGAGCTCAGTACCTATTTCCCGTATGGCCGCGATCCGGCCCGCGCCGATCCCGCGAGCTGGCAGAAGTCGCATCCGGACTGGATCGCGTACCGCTGTGACGGCGAGACGATGGCCAAGCTCTTCGACAAGCCCATCGTGCCACTCGACATTTCGAATCCGCAGGTGGTGGCCTGGCAGGTCGGCAACTTCGTCAACGGCCAGTACCGCGATATTGCGCTCGACAATTTCTCGACCTCGAACGTCGAGCGTGAATGCGGCGTGAAGCGCAACGGCCGCTTTGTTCGCCGGTACACGGAAGATCGCGCTGGCACCGAAAGATTCGCGGAAGCCAAGGTCGCATGGCTCGAACGCGTGACGGCGCAATTGCATGAGGCGGGAAAGACGGTGACGGTCAATTACCAGATCGATCGGCCGGTCGACTCGCCGCTGGTTCGCCGCATCACGAAGGCCGTCGACTCAGTGCTCACGGAGGAAATGTTTCCGCCGCGCCACAAGGGCCGCTTCAAGGCGATTCTTGACTACGCCGATCGATTGAAGCGGGAGGACAAGGGCTTCTACGCGATCTATGAGATCGAGGTGCCGTCCGCAGACACCGTGCAGTCGGTCATGGCGGCCTATCTGATCTACGCGTGGTCGAGGAGCGCTGTGTCCATTTACGGCGTGCAGGACTACGGCAGCGAGCCGAAGTATGGCGGCTTCGATCGGTCGGTCGGCACGCCGTGCGAGGAATACCGCAACAGCGGCGGCATCTATTCGCGGCGCTATGCGGGAGGCGTGACCGTGTTCGCCGATCCCATGTCGCCGGTCGCGGCCGTTTATCGCGTACCGCCGGGCTTCAGCGATGTGTCGGGCAGGCCGGCGCCGTCGGCGCTCGAGCTGGAGCCGGGCGAAGGCCGGGTCCTTTATCGCACGGGCGTCATGACGTGTTCGTGAACGAGGGGCGTGCTGATCGGCGGCAGGGGAGCGGGTGCGGACGTGCGTGGGTGAAGGGCGCCCGTGATGCGAGGCGACGGAGACGGGGTGACGAAATGTTGAACTTTGTAGTGGCGATGCTGGCGTCCTTGCTGGTCACCGTGCTGATCATCCGGTATCACGGTGTCAACCAGCAGTTTGCGGGCGTGGATTTCGACATGCAGGGTGTACAGAAATTTCACGCGCGCCCGGTGCCGCGCATCGGCGGCGTCGGGATCCTGCTCGGCGTCATCGTGTCGAACGCCGTGTTGTGGGGGCGCTATCCGGCAATCGCGCGGGACCTGCTTTACGTGTGCCTGTGCGGTGCGCCCGCATTCCTTTCGGGCTTCGCCGAGGACGTGACGAAGCGCGTGTCGGCGCGTGCACGGCTGTTCTGCACGATGTTTGCCGCCGGGCTCGGCTACGGATTGCTCGATATCGCCGTCACGCGCATCAGCGTGCCGCCGATCGACTTCTTGCTCGGCTACCCGATCGTCGCGGGCCTGATCACGGTCGTGGCGGTGGCCGGGCTCGCGAACGCCGTGAACATCATCGACGGATTCAACGGGCTCGCGTCGATGGTGTCGATCATGATGTTCGCGTCGCTCGCGTATACCGCGTTCGAGGTCCACGACGAAGTCGTGATGACCGCGTCGCTGATGATGATGGGCGCCGTGCTCGGATTCTTCGTCTGGAATTTTCCGGCCGGGCTCATCTTCCTGGGCGACAGCGGCGCCTATTTCCTCGGCTTCATGCTGGCCGAACTGTCGATCGTCCTGGTCCAGCGCAATCCACAGGTTTCGGCCTGGTATCCGATCCTGCTGTTCATGTACCCGATCTTCGAGACGTGCTTCTCGATCTACCGCAAGAAGCTGCTGCGCGGCATGTCACCGGGCATGCCGGACGGCGTGCACCTTCACATGCTCGTCTACAAGCGAATCATGCGCTGGGTGGTCGGAACGAAACAGGCACGCGAACTGACGCAGCGGAACTCGTTTACGTCGCCGTACCTGTGGCTGCTTTGCCTGCTGGCCGTCGGGCCCGCGACGCTGTTCTGGCGAAATACGATCGTGTTGTTCGCTTTCGTTGTCATGTTTGCGATCACGTATGTGTGGATCTACACACGCATCGTGCGTTTCAAGGTGCCGAGATGGATCGTCGTGAGAGTCGGACGATCCGAAGAACCACGGACGAATGTTTCGGCTACCTGATTGATATTCAGGAAATGAGTATCTGCGCAACAGGCATGAAGGATGACATGTCGAATTTCGTGGCGCAATGAACCGGTTGTCGTGATATGGCGGTCTTGCCGGGATGGATGGTTGTAAGTCGGATTGCCCGGCAAAAAAGATAAACCACTATTTCTATCTGTCACCTGGCCTATGCGTTTCCTTTCTCGTTTCGCGCGAATGACTTGTGCGTCGGTCCTGCCGCTCATCGTGGGTGCTTGCGTACTCGCACCGGGGATGCAGTTCGATCCGCATGCGTCGATCGATGCGGACGATCCGTCTGTCGTTCCCACGGTCACCACCATCACGCCGACCATCATCAAGCAGCAGCGCGAAAGCAGGTTGCGGACGTCGGGCGATACATACAGGCAGTTGATGACCGCTGTTGCGCCGTATCGGATCGGCCCCGCGGATGTGCTGTCGATCATCGTGTGGAATCACCCTGAACTGGTCATTCCGAACCTGACCTATACGATCGGCGAAACGGCGGGTTTGCAGCCGGCGGGCCCGGGACTCAGTTCGCAAGCGGTCCCCGGATTCACGGTCGGCGACGACGGCAACATCCAGTTTCCGTTCATCGGGGCGTTCCGGGCACAGGGCCTGACGACGGCCGAACTGCAGCAACGATTGACCACGGTGCTGCAACCGTACATCCGGTCTCCGCAACTGACGATCAGTGTAGTGGCGTATCGCAGCAAGCGTGTCTTTGTCGAGGGGCCGGTGGCGCTGGCCGGCGTGAAGCCGATCACCGACGTTCCGATGTCGCTGGCCGAGGTGCTCGGCGAGGCGAACGGCGTGCAATCCGGCGTGGGCGACCTGAGCCGGATCGAACTGCTTCGGAATGGAAAGCGATTCCGGCTGAACTTGGGGGAGATGGCGGCGGAAGGCGTGAACACCGCGCAGATCATGCTGAAGGATCGTGACGTCATCCGCATCGTGCCGCAGACCTACAACCAGGTCTTCGTGACGGGCGAGGTCGGCAAGCCGACCGGGCTCCCGATGCATGACGGCCGCCTGACCTTGAGCGATGCGCTGGCGAGCGTGCAGGGCGTCGATCCGAATTCCAGCGATCCGGCCGCGGTCTACGTGATCCGTGCGACCGATGACCCCGCTCAGCCGGAAGTCTTCCGCCTGAACGGAAAGTCGCCTGTCGCCTATGCACTTGCGGAACACTTCGAGCTGAAGCCGAAGGATGTCGTGTATGTCGACGCGACCGGCCTGACCCGCTGGAGCCGGATGATCAATCAGGTCGTGCCGACGACGACCGGTGCGAATGCTGCCCGCGGCGCCGTGAACTGATACTGCCATGCGTTCAATACTTGTCGTGTGCGTCGGGAACATTTGCCGCAGTCCGATGGCGGAGGGGCTGCTGCGCGAGCGCCTGAAGGATGTCGAAGTCCGGTCGGCCGGACTGGATGCGCTGGTCGGACAGCCGGCCGACAACTGCTCCATCGAACTGATGGAGGAACGCGAGATCGATATCCGGCCGCACCGCGCCAGGCAACTCGGGGAGCACGAGTGCCGCCGGGCGGATCTCATTCTTGCGGTGGAGGACGGGCACCGCCGGGCGATCGAACACCTGTATCCGTTCGCGCGCGGGCGGGTCTTCACGCTGGGGCACTACGGACGCTTTGACATTGTCGATCCGTTCAGGCAGGAGCGACTGAAGTTCCAGGAGTGCCTCGAGATGATCGAGATGGGCGTTGACGATTGGGCGCAACGAATCCGGAAGCTTAGCTAATCCGTGGCTCGACGCCTCGCAAGGGGGGGCGAGGCAAGGAAGGTTACCCCGGAAAACCAGGATCACAACTTGAAGGAATCGGCCGTACTCATGACCCAATCGAACCAACACGCAGACGTGAACGTCGTCGAGACGACAGAACTCGATCTCGCATCGGTTCTCGACATCCTGCTCGACAATCGGCTGTTGATCGCTGCGATTGCCGCGGTATTCATCTTCATCAGCGGGCTGTATGCGCTACTCGTGACGCCGATCTACGAGTCGAACATCCTGGTCCAGATCGAGGACAGCCCGGATGCATCGGCGGCCAAGGATCTGCTCGGCACGTTGTCGACGATGTTCGACGTCAAATCGACTGCCGATGCGGAAATCCAGATTCTCGGTTCGCGCCTCGTCGTGTCGCGAGCGGTCGATAAGCTCACGCTCTTTATCCACGAGAAGCCGCATCGCTTTCCGGTGATCGGCGGATGGCTCGCGCGTCGCCACGACGGCCTGTCCGTGCCGGGGCTCTTCGGTGTTGGCGGCTACACGTGGGGCAGGGAGTCGATCGACGTCGTGACATTCGATGTGCCGAAGCAACTCGAAGGCAAACCGTACAAGCTCGTCGCGTTGGCGGGCGACCGCTATGAACTGAGCGGTCCGGGCTTCGACCAGCCGGTCAACGGCCGTGTCGGGAAGACCGAGACATTCCCGGCGTCTGCGGGCCCGATCCACCTCTTCGTACGCGGAATCAACGGCGCGGCAGGGGCGCGGTTCGATCTTCTCCGCGGTTCACGCATGGACACGATCGAAGACCTGCAGAAGCAACTGAGGATCCAGGAGCTTGGCAAGCAGTCGGGCGTCATCAGCGCCACGCTTCGATCCGACGATCCGGTGCGGCTCAGCGCGATCCTGAACGAAATCGGCGATCAGTACGTCAGGCAAAACGTGGATCGGAAAGCCGCACAAGCGGAGAACTCGCTGCAGTTTCTCGTCAGTCAGGAACCGAAGATGAAATGGGATCTTGAACAGGCCGAGAATCGGCTGAACGATTATCGGAACACGCACAAGGTCCTTGACCTGACGGAAGAAGGGAAATCCATTCTCGCGCAGTCGTCGGACGCAGAGCAGCAACTTCTCACGCTGAAGCAGAAGCGTCAGGAACTGTTGACGCGCTTTGGTCCCATGCATCCGGGCGTAGTGGCGATCGACGAGCAAATTGTCGGAACGCAGGGCTATATCGGTAAACTGACGGATCAGATCAAGCGCATGCCGACCGCGCAACGCGATGCGATTCGACTCCAGCGTGATGTCCAGGTGAATACGGATCTCTACCTGGCGTTGAGGAACAACATCGAGCAATTGCGCCTGCTGAAGGCGGGGAAGGTCGGCAGCGTTCGTCTCGTGGACGGCGCTTCGTTGCCCGAGCGGGCGGTATTTCCAAAGAAGATGATCGTAGTAGTCGTCGCAACGCTGCTGGGCCTGTTTGTCGGCGCGGGTGCGGCGTTCGTGCGTGACAAGCTTTTCACCGGTATCACGAATGTGCGCGCGCTGGAGGCGCACAGCGGATTGGCCGTCTATGCAACGGTTCCGCACAGCGAGCAGCAACGCAAGCTCGCGGCCAACCTGGCGGATTCGATGTCAGCCGGTCAAGCAAGTCTGCTCGCGAATCTGTACCCGGGAGACCCGGCCATAGAAAGTCTGCGCAGCCTGCGCACGGCACTTCAATTCGCGATGCTGGACGCCCATAACAACGTGGTGTTGTTGACGGGGCCGTCGCCCGACCTCGGCAAGTCGTTTGCGTCGGCCAATCTGGCGGTGGTACTGGCCGAAAGCAAGCGGGTCCTGCTCGTCGACGGCGATTTGCGTCGAGGTGTTCTGAACAAGTACTTCGGCGAAGAGCGCGGAACCGGCATCGCGGATTTCATCGCGGGAACGCGATCCGCCGCCGACATCATCCGCAAGACGAACGTGCCCAACCTGGATCTCGTGACGACGGGAACGCTGCCGCCGAATGCCGCGACATTGCTGATGAACAGGAACTGGATTTCGTTCATGCAGAAAGCGTCTGCCGACTACGACATCGTGCTGATTGATGCGCCGCCGGTACTCGCCGTCACGGACGCGGCCATCATCGCGACGAGCGCGGGTACCGTCTTCCTGGTTGCACGCTTCGGCCAGACACGTGTCGGCGAAGTGGTGGAGTCCGTCAAGCAGCTGGTGCAAAGCGGTTCGCGCGTGAGCGGCCTGATCTTCAACGGAATGAAGACACGAGGCGGCAACTACAGGTATGGAGGAAAGTACGGAAGCTACCGGTATGTTTCGTATGACTATGAAAAAACTTAACCGGTTTCAAGAAGATCCTCGTTACGGGAATTCGGCTTGAAGCCGTGCTTCGCTTTGGGGGCGTATGTCTAATCTCAAATTCAAGATCGGGGTGATTGGCCTGGGGTATGTCGGTCTGCCGCTGGCCGTGGAATTCGGCAAGAAACTGCTGGTGGTCGGGTTCGACACCAGTCGTGCACGCGTCGATTCCCTGAACGAGGGTCACGACGCGACGCTCGAGGTGAGCGCAGAGGAGTTGGCGCAGGCCCGGCACCTGAAGATCACCGCGGACGGAGGAGATCTCGCGGACTGCAATGTCTTCATCGTGACTGTTCCTACTCCGATCGATGAACACAAGCAGCCGGACCTGCGCCACTTGATCGGTGCGAGCGAGACGGTTGGCCACGTACTCAAGAAGAACGACACCGTGATTTACGAATCGACGGTCTATCCAGGGGCTACGGAGGAAGTTTGCGTGCCCGTGCTCGAGCGCGTGTCGGGCCTGACGTTCAACGTGGACTTCTTCGCGGGATACAGTCCCGAAAGGATCAATCCCGGTGATAGCAACCACCGGCTGCCGCTGATCCGCAAGGTGACTTCCGGTTCGACGCCGGAGGTGGCGGATATCGTCGACGGACTGTACAAGGAGATCATCGTTGCCGGAACGTACAAGGCGCCGAGCATTCGTGTGGCCGAGGCGGCGAAGGTGATCGAGAACACACAACGCGATGTCAATATCGCGCTGGTCAACGAATTGGCGATCATCTTCAACAAGATGGGCATCGACACCGAGTCGGTGCTCGCCGCGGCCGGCACCAAGTGGAATTTCGTGCCGTTCGTTCCGGGCCTCGTCGGCGGGCACTGTATCGGCGTCGATCCTTACTATCTGACGCACAAGGCGCAGGCGATCGGATACAACCCGGAAATCATCCTGGCCGGACGCAGGTTGAACGACGGAATGGGTCGGTATGTGGTGGCCCAACTCGTCAAGGCAATGACAAAGCGGCGCATCCATATTCAGGGCGCGCGCGTGCTGGTCCTGGGTCTGACCTTCAAGGAAAACTGCCCCGATCTGCGAAACAGCCGGGTCGTCGACATCATCAGGGAACTCGCGGAGTACAGCGTCGACGTCGACGTATATGACCCGTGGGTATCGAAAGAGGCCGCGCGGAAGGAATACGGCATTGATCCGATTGATCGGCCGTTCAAGAACAAATACGACGCCATCGTGCTGGCGGTCGCACATCGGGAGTTTGCCGAGTTCGGCGCGGACGCCATTCACGAATTCGGCAGACCCGACCACGTCTTCTACGATCTGAAGTTCGTCTTTCACATGGATTCGACCGATATTCGTCTGTAAGACATTGCGGTTCGATCCGCTTCCGACCCATTCGACCCGACACCGACATGTCCGACTGCTACAGCAGAACCAGCCAAGCGCTTCAACAGGATCCGAAGACCTGGCTCGTCACGGGCGTGGCCGGGTTCATCGGTTCGAATCTGCTCGAGCGCTTGCTGAACCTCGATCAGCAGGTTGTCGGCCTGGACAATTTGTCGACGGGCTATCTACGTAACCTCGACGAGGTCTGCGGCCTCGTCACGCCGGACCAATGGCGTCGCTTCCGATTCATCGAAGGAGATATCCGTTCGCTCGAGGATTGCCGGAACGCGTGCACGGGCGTGGACCATGTGCTTCACGAGGCGGCGCTCGGTTCGGTGCCGCGTTCGCTCGTCGATCCGATTGCCACGAACGAAGTCAACGTGAGCGGTTTTCTGAACATGCTGGTCGCCGGTCACGATGCCGGCGTCAAGAGTTTCACGTACGCGGCATCGAGTTCGACCTATGGCGATCATCCGGGCTTGCCGAAGATCGAGGACCGGATCGGCAAGCCGTTGTCTCCGTACGCGGTGACGAAGTGCGTGAACGAGATGTACGCGGAAGTCTTTGCGCGGAACTACGGGTTCCGGACGATCGGCTTGCGGTATTTCAACGTATTCGGAAAGCGTCAGGATCCGGATGGCGCTTACGCCGCCGTGATTCCGAAATGGACGATTTCGCTCATTCGGAACGAGCCGGTGTTCATCAACGGCGATGGCGAAACGAGTCGCGATTTCTGTTTCGTCGATAACGTCGTTGAAGCGAATCTTCTCGCCGCGACGGCGGACGATGCGAGCAAGAACGAGGTTTACAACGTGGCGCTCGGCGATCGGACGACGCTGAACGAACTGTTCGCCGCGTTGCAGGCGGCATTGGTGAAAAACGGCATCCGGAGCGACGCGCGTCCTGCTTACCGGGACTTTCGTGCCGGGGACGTGAGGCACTCGCAAGCAAGCGTCGACAAAGCAAGAAGGCTGTTGCGTTATGGCGGTTCGGTTCGCCTGTTCGATGGAATCGAGCGCGCGATGCCTTGGTATATCGACTATCTGGGGTGAACGCGGACGTTCGACGGATCGCGGTCGATCCGCCGGGCGACACGACTTTCACGCAAGTCTTTCGGATTCACGGGCCCTCGGCCTGTTTCAGAGCGCATACATTGACGCCCGTAATCGACCGAATCGGCAGCCGCTTGTCGGCAGTTCATGCCGATCACAAGCGCATCCTGCGCAGCGCGATGCTCGTTTCCTTCTTCGTGCTTGTCGGCAAGTCGGCAGGCGCAATGAAGGAAATGGCCATTGCGTATCGCTACGGCATCAGCGCAACGGTCGACGCGTACCAACTCACGCTCACGATGATGACGTGGGTGCCGGGGACCGTGGCGACGGTGTCGGGTGTCGTCCTCGTACCGACGCTGGTTCGCCTGCAGAAGCTCCCGGAAAGGGAGCGAACGCTGTTTGTGGGCGAATTGCAGGGAGCGAGCCTGGTGCTGGGCATCCTGCTTGCCGGCACGCTCTACGGTGCGTGGGATGCCGGCCTGGCCGTGATGGATGCCCATCTGCCGCATCACACGGCCGAGCTGTCCCGTGAAATGGCGCGGGGTATGTCGTTCATTTCATTCTTTACGTTGCTGATCTGCGTGTCGGGCGCACGCCTGCAAGCGCGCGAGCATCACGTCAATACGTTGCTGGAATGCATTCCGGCGGGCGTGCTCCTCGTCTGGATATTGCTGACGCCGAACAAGAACACCTCTGTCCCGCTGACTTGGGGCACGACGACGGGCTTCCTGCTGCAAGCGGCCTGCGTGAGCATGCTGGCCGCTCGTGCCGACGGAATCCGCCCGGGCCTGCGCTTCGGGTTCCGGTCTTCGCAGTGGCGGACCCTGTATCGCGCGCTTGGGGTCTTCATGGTGGGGCAGATGGTGATGAGCCTCGTTACGCCGATGGACCAGTATTTTGTCGCAAACCTCGGCAGCGGCGCGATCGCAACGCTCGGCTACGCGAATCGGCTGTTGGGCCTGCTGATGAGCATGGGCGCACTCGCGATCGGCCGGGCGACGCTGCCCGTTTTCGCGGACATCCTGAGCAGCGCCGACCCGGACAGGGCACGCACGACGGCGTTCAAGTGGGCAGCGGTGATGTTTGTCGGTGGCTGTCTCGTTGCGATCGTGGGTTGGCTGGGCACACCGCTGGGCGTGCGGTTGATGTTCCAGCGCGGTGCTTTCAGTGCACATGACACGCTCGCGGTATCGGCCCTTGTCGGATGGGGATTGATTCAGCTTCCGTTTTATTTCGCCGTGCTCGTCCTGGTTCAGTGCTTCGCCAGCGAAGGGCGCTTTCGGGCGATGGCCGCCATTGCGATGATCAATTTCGGCGTGAAGGCGCTCGGAGATTACGTATTGATAGGCTGGATGGGTGGCTCCGGCGTCCTGCTGGCGAGCGCGCTGATGCATGCGTCGTCGCTGGGCTGCTACCTCGTCCTCTCGAGAAAGGACGCTAAATGCCGATGAAGATAGTATTGCTCAATCACTCGATGCGTTGCGGCGGAGCCGAGCGCGTCACGGCCAATCTCGCCAACCATTGGGCCGAGCGCGGATGGGATGTCGCGGTCGCGACATTTGTGTCCTCGGACGCCGATTTCTACAGACTGGACAGTCGGGTGGCGCGTGTCGACCTGGCGTTGGCGGGCGCTTCATCGGGCGTGCTTGGCGGAATGCTCGCGAACGTCCGGCGTCTCGCGGCCGTTCGCCGGCTCTTCAAGGATCGGCGCCCCGATGTCGTGATCGGGGTGATGACGGTGCCGTCCGTTCTGTGCATTCTCGGCGGTATCGGGCTACGGCTGAAAGTGATCGCCACCGAGCACAATCATCCGCCGATGCTTCGCATGAGTGCGGTATGGGAGACGCTGCGGCGCCTCACGTTCAGGCACGCGGATGCCGTGGTCGCGCTGACGGCGGAGACCGGCGCATGGCTTGCGCGTCGTTGCAGGTGCCGGAACGTGAGCATCATTCCCAACCCTGTTGCGTTGCCGATGGAGGTCATGGAGCCTCGGCTTGCGCCAGTGGAAACGATATCGGCCGATACGCGGCTGTTGTTGGCCGTTGGGCGCCTGGCACCGCAAAAGGGATTCGATCTGCTGATTCAGGCATTCGAAAAGATTCGCGAGCATGGGCCAGGCTGGAAACTCATCATTCTCGGCGAGGGGGAAGCACGCGGGACGCTGCAATCGGCGATCTCGAAGCGTGGACTGGACGACCTGGTCCTGATGCCGGGGAGAGCCGGAAACATCGGGGAGTGGTACCGTCGTGCCGACCTCTACGTGATGAGTTCCCGATTCGAGGGGTTGCCGATGACGCTGATGGAAGCGATGGGAAGCGGTTGCGCGGCAGTGAGTTTCGACTGCGACGTGGGGCCGCGGGACATCATTCGTGACGGCATCGACGGTGTGCTGGTGCGTCCGGCCGGTGACGTCGGTGCGCTCGCCGACGCTTTGCTGAAGTTGATGGTCGATACCCGGGATCGGGAGCGAATGGCGAGCATGGCGAATGACGTGGCTGCGAGATTCGCACCGTCGCGCATCCTTCCGCTATGGGAGCGACTTTTCCTGAGCATGGGCCTGAGCAGTGCCGATCATGAGCGTCCGCCGCAGCGGGTGACACGTGAAACGGATTGCCGTACGGCTGAACATTCCGGCGACAAGGCACAGCCGCGATGAAACTCTTCATCTCGCAAGACAAAATCGCCATCTCGATCGACAAAAGATGGATGCGGCCGTCGGCATTCGCTTTTTTCGGGCTGGCAGGCGTGGTCCTGAGCATCATGGTTGTCGGCGACAGAAGCCAGCTTCTCGATCAGGGCAATTACGTCAATTACTTTCGCCTGACCGACGCCGGCTGGTTCATGAACATATGGGCCGACAGATCGTCGTTCCTGGGCTTTGCCATCAGCGTGATGACGGAGGAACTCGGCTGGCGAGCCTGGGTGCTGGCGATCAACGCGCTGGGTGTGGACCCGGAGGATGGCGTGCGGATCACGGTCGTGGTGCTCAACTTCGCGATGATCTCGGCACTCTGGAATACGCGACGTCCGATACTGGATTTGTGTCTGTGGTCGGTGATCCCGGTCGGTCTGGCGACGATGGGGCTGTTTCAGATCCGACAAGGCATGGCGTTTGCCATTGCCATGTACGTCGCGCTGCGGTGGAAGCGTCCGGCAACCGGCGCCTTGATCGCGGGAACCATTCACACGACCTTCGCGTTCCCGGCGCTGCTTCTGTTAGTGGCCCGGCTGTTGCGACGGCGGGGGGCGATTGTCTCCGCATCCGCGAGCGCCTGCGTCGGGTTGCTGCTTGCCCTGGCATCGCCGTTGTTGTTCGCGACACTCGGGGGGCGGCGCGTCGACGAGTATCGCAATCTCGAACGCATGTTCAACGCGACTTACGTGCTGGCACTGCTTATCTATTCGATTGCGCCTGCAATGATCATTCATCGATGGTTTCTTGAAAAGCAGCAGGACGCTCACGAGTTGGTCATCGATCAGATCGCGGTGATGCACGTCGGACTGATCGTCTTTCTGGTCACGTCGTTTTTTGTCTTTCCGTTTGCGATGAGCCGTATTGGCTATTATGCGCCGGCCATGGTCGCCATCCTGTTGCCCGAGACAAAGGTGAAGCAGCCACTCGGGTTGTTGCTGTTGTCCGCGGTCGTGATGATGGTCGTGTACGACGCCATCAAGAATTACTTCGCCGGGGTCTACGTCTTTTTCCTGTAGCGGAATCGGGCGACAACTCACGGGTTCTGTCGCGACAAGTCGGACCTGATAGGCAAGCCGCGAGACGATTTGGATTGTTTGCATTTTGAGCACTGAAATATTGCCTGTTCCCTCACGAGATGCTTGGCCAAGCGAATCGAGCTGATCCAGACAAGGCGGAAGTCAGCGAATGGCCGAGGGACGACGTGGACGTTACGCATTCTTCGCGCCACACCTAGCGGCGCGCAGGCGTGACGAGCGTGGAGATTGCATCGTGAATGGCGATGAGGCGGGAGAAGAGCAACAAGATGGGTTTGATGTCCGGGACGTCATGCTTCACGGTTCGACAGAACTGTCGAACCGTCATTCCGCGGAATGGAATCGAGCGTAGGATCGCCCGGCGCTTCGGTTGCATTGTTGCAGTAGGGATGCTCACGTCCGCGAGCGATACGAGCGCCGCGGCGGTGCGCGTCGACGTTTGGCGATGTTGGGTGTCACGACACGATACGAACAACCAAGGACACGACCCATGACAATCAAGTCGCATGCGAAGGTGGGCACGAATAAGCCGACCGCCGTTGCCCTCGGGGCGGCGTTGGCATTTTCCCTGCCGGCCGGCGCGGCGGGCTCGCCGGTGCTGACTTCGATGGGCGGGTCCGGCGGGCTTGTGATTCCATACGGATTCACGCTGCCTGAAGGGACATTCGAGGGGCAATACAACAACTACATCGATCCGCAATACGGGAAGAACACGACGAGTTCCGACATCGTCTGGGGCGCGATCGGCCTGTTTCCATACCTGGAGGTATCGGGCGGCCTCGCGGACTACCCCGGCAAGGTGCGCACGACGGTGCCGGGCTACGACCATTTCGTGCTTCGGCACTTGATGGCGAACGCGAAGGTCTCCATTCCGAAGTTCTTCAAATACCAGCCCGATATCGCGATAGGCATCAACGACGTCGGCGGGCAGACACATTTCTTCCGGTCCACCTACGGCGTCGTGTCGCAGGCGCTCGGGCCCGCGACACTGACGGTCGGCTACGGGCACGGCGACCGGCTCGACGGTGTGTTCGGCGGCGCCGAGCTTCGGCTGTGGCAAACGGGGCTGTCGCTGCTGGCAGAACATGATTCGAAAACGCCGTATGCAGGGATACGTTACCAGTCGCCGCCGATCAGGTGGCTCGCCAACGCGAGCCTCGTCGGTACCGTGACACGTTCGCTCGAGCATACGGACGGGGTCGCACCGCGCACGTCGTTTTCGATCGGCGTGCAGATTCCGCTCGGCAAGCGGTTCGATGTGGCGCGTTGCGGCAAGGGCTTGTGCGACGGTGCGCCGGATGCGGCGGCGAATGCGGCATCGCTCGGCGACGTTCACGCCACGGACGGCGATGCGCTGCAACCGGCCACCGTGCTCGCGCCGTTGGGCACGTTCACGCACGTCGAGCCGGCCGCATCGATGCCCGCGACGGCGGCCGTAGCGCGCGGTGACGTGGCCATGCCGTCGCTTCGCATGGCCCTCGCGTTTTTGCCGACCGCCGCGCCGGCAATCAACGCGGCACCTGATCCGGCGGCGGCGCTCGACACGATCGTGCGCGTGTTGACGGATGCGGGGCTCGAGCGTGTGCGGGCCGGCGTTGCGGGCACGGATCTCGTCGTCGAATACGAAAATCACCGCTACAACCAGAACGAGGCGGACGCGCTGGGCATCGCACTCGGCGCGGCGGCGCAGTACGCGCCAAACGGTATCGAGACCGTGCGCGTCGTGATCAAGAAGGCGAACGAGCCATTGGGCGAGGTGAGCGTCGACCGGACGGTCTACGCGCAATTTGTCGCGGGCGGCGCATCGACTGCGGCAGGCGCGACGCTGTCGATGCGCACGCGGCCGACGCATGACGCAGATTCGATCGCATGGTCGGGCAACGCGCACAAGCACGGACTCGTGCGGATCCAGATCGCACCCGTCACGAGCTACCTGTACGGCACGGAGTACGGCAACTTCGACTACTCGATCGGCGCGAACCTTCAGGGATTCGTGCCGCTGTGGCGAGGTGCGGAACTGTATTCGAGCGTGATCGTGCCGATCGCGAACAGCCAGAACATGGACAACGGCCGCGTGTACGACCGGTATCGCCTGCGCGGCGGACTGTCGACGGTCGCGCTCGTGCAGAGCTTCTGGATCGCGCCGCGCGTGTTCAACGTGACCGCGCTCGGCAAGTTCAACCTCCAGTACCTCGGAATCGAGAACGAGACGACTGCATTCGTGCCGGGCCGCCCCGACGTCGTGCGGCTAAAGCTCGCGTATCTGCATCACGAACCGGGCAAGGATGCGCTGCCGGCGGAGAAGAACGCGCTGCTCACGTACCGGTGGGTCGAGCCTGCGTGGAAGATGTGGATCGAGGCGGGCGTCGCGCGCTATGTGGGTGGCGACAAGGGGCCGCTGATCACGTTGACGCGCTGGTTCGACGATGTGTCGTTCAGCGTGCAGGGCTGGCACAGCGGGCGCGGTTCGTTCGCCGGGGCGTCGGTTAGCTTCCCGCTGACGCCGCGCCAGGGCATGAAGCCGGGGATCGTGCAGGTCAACGGCGCAGAGCAGTTCTCGCTCAATTTCCGCACGCGCGTCGGATCGACGAACTACCTGTCGCAGGACGGCGCCGAGAACCTCGACCTTGCCTACAACACGCAGCAATTCATGCTCAACCGGGGGCGCTTCAGCGCCGAATACTTTGCGACGCAGCTTTACCGGATGCGCGACGCGTACAAGCGCTATGCGCGGTCCACAAGCGCTGTGCCGCCAGCCATGCAGGCGGTGCCGCTACCGGGAAGTGCGTCACAGCCCAGACGGGGCGGTGACGCAGGCATTCAATGATCGAGGGGCCGGGATGTCCACTGGCGGATCGAGTCGATCTAATGGAGAAAATCGATGAAGACGATGAAGAAGGTGGCACTGAGAGCATGGCAGACCGGGATGACTGCGCTCGTGGCGGGCATGCTTGCGGGATGTGGCGGGGGCAGCGACAGCAACAGCACGACGCCTTCGAATGCATCGTTGGCCACGATCAGCGGCACGGCCGCGACTGGCGCGCCAATGGCGAACGCCGCGATCACGATCGCCTGCAAGAGCGGCAACGGTTCGGGGACAGCCGACGCGAACGGCGCCTTCTTGGTCACATTCGTGTTCGCGGGACCGTGCGCGATCACGGGGACGAACGGGACGACCACGCAGCACTCGTTCGCGAGCGGCGGCGGCACGTTCAACGTGACGCCGCTGACCGAAATGCTGCTGACCTACATGGCAGCGCAACTCGGCACAGACCTGAACGGGTTGCTGACGGGCCTCACGACCAATCCGACATATCAGGGCGCGTTGACGAGTCCGTCGGCCGTCGCGTCGGCGCAGAACGGGGTCATCCAAACAATCAAGAACGAAACGGGCGTCACGGTGTCGGCGTCCTCGTTTCTGACGACGCCGTTCAAGCCCGGTCAGGCTGGTCAGGATGCGGACCTCGAAACCTTGAAGTCCAACGGCGCGCTCACGAGAACCGGCCAGCCATCCCCGACGCTGCTCGACAAGGTGAAGACGGCCGGCGCGGCAGCCGGCAAACCGACCGGTGGCACGGGCGGCAGCGGCAACCCGGCGTAACGACGGGCAAATCCGCGCGCGGATTTATTTAAGCGTGGTTTTACGGAAGCGCTGGAGCGGTTTCGGCGATTTCGCGCGGAAGGCACCATATTTTTCTGGCGCGCTGATCCTGCTCGTAGGCCTATTTGTCGGCTATCAAGGCGTCGTTGTCTTGAGCTGATTGCGGTATGACCACCGAACCGCTCGAGGTCGAGCGCCTGCTGCGCACGATGCACGACGACCTGGTCGAGCGCGCGCTGCAGGAAGGCTCGTCGGTGCTGGTCTCGCACCTGCAGGCGTCGATCGCCAAGTACGGCGAGCCGCGCCTGACGCCGGTGTCGCTGCAGCTGATCGAGCGGGTCGCCGGCGCGTGGGCGGCCGCGGCGCCGGCGGCGGATCACCCGGTCGGCCGCTGGTTCCGGCCGCTCGTCGCCGCGCGGCTGGCCGACGAAGGGATCGCGACGCTCGGCCAGCTGGTCGCGCTCTGCAACGCGCGCGGCGGCAGCTGGTGGCGCTCGGTGCCGCGAATCGGCGCCGGCCGGGCCCGCGTGCTGGTCGCGTGGCTGCGCCGGCACGCTCGGCGTGGCGATCGCCGTCGACGTCGACCTGACCGAGCCGCTGGTGGCGCCGGGCCCGGCGATCGAGCCGGCCCGCGGCCAACTGGTGCCGCTCGAGCGGCTCGCGATTCCGCATCCGCTGTCCGGCGCGCAGGGCGTGAACCGCGCGCCGGGCTTCGCCTACATCGTAGCGCCGCACGATCTCGCGGCCGTGCGCGCGCTGCTGCTGTTGATGGGCGACGCGGGGCTGCGCATCGCTGAAGCGGCCGCCGTCGCGCGGGACGCGCTCGCGCTGCATCCGGCCGACGGCGAGATCCCGGCGATGTGGGAGCTGCAGGTGATTGGCAAGGGCGACAAGGAGCGCTTCGTACCGATCGGCGCCGCGTGTATCGACGCGCTGCGCGCGCACTGGTGCGATCGCGGGCTGGCGTTCGATGCGCCCGACGCGGCGACGTTGCGGGGGGCGGGGGCCGCTGGTTGCGCCGCTGGTGATTCCGCCGACGCCGCGCGCGCGCGAAATTCGCGGTCGACGCCGGCAACGCGGACACTCCGGCGGCCAGCCCAGCGGCCGGCTATTCGGTGCGCGGTGCCCGTGGCCTGGTGCAATGGGCGGTCGCGCAGCTGCAGGCACACCTCGCGGATCTCACCGAGGCGGAGCGCCGGCAGCTCGCGCGGCTCTCGCCGCATGCGTTCCGCCACACGTTCGGCACGCAGTCGGTGGCCACCGACGTGCCGCTCGACGTCGTGCAGCAGCTGCTCGGCCATGCGTCGCTGCAGACCACCTCGGTGTACGTGACGGCCGAGCAGAAGCGCCGCCGGCGCGAGCTCGCGAAGTACCACGCGCGGCTCGCGGCAGAAGACTGACGGGCCCTGCGCCGGCGCAGAACCCGCAAGAGGATTTCCCCAGTGGGTTGCCCCGCCGATTTGGATCGCCGCGCGCGTGCCGGTTGGGACGCGGACACCTTGTTAACGCGGTCGGCCCGCACTTCGCCGGTGCCGTCGCGATTCCCAACGCCCTCACCCGGTGTCATCCACCGAGCCGGGCCGGCGGCCCGTCGACGAGTCGCGGCGTGGTCTTCAGCCGAGTTCCGTGTCTGGTGTCTATTATTTCTTTTATGTTGTCAATTTTCCATGATGATACGGTATTTAACACTATTTGAAAAATAAAGCGTTTGCGCTAGATTTAAATGACGTCCTTCCTCGTGCCCGAGAGTGGACGATTTTTGCAACCCGGCCACCGTTTTCCCCAGTGGTCGGGTTTTTTTGCGTCCACAACCGGCGCTTACAGGGGGCGCCACTGACGGCTGACATGTAATGGTGAGCTCGGGGCGGAAAGATGCGATGAAGTAAGTGACAGGGCAGCGATGCCGTCGATCCGACAGTCAGGGCATGGAGTAGAGGAACGATCGCGCGTTGCAGCGGCAGATGCGTGGCCCCCTCCGCGCCTGCGAGCTGGGAGTAAGCGGCTATCGCTGCGAGGATTTCGATCCGACCGAGCTGGGTGTAGTGTTTGCGTGGCGAAAGAATGCGCGGATTTGCCGCGTGGGCCATCGTAGATGACGCCACGGGGAGGATTTTCTTGCATGTCGGAGTGTTGCTATGCGGCGCTAACACCGACCCAATCGTTCTGAACAAGCATCTCTCACAGCCGGAATAGTGTTTCGCGTTTGTGGTTGTGGGCTGGCCCCTGCGAAAACCGGAAATGGGATCGCGCTCAAATTATGGTTCATCGCAGATTACCGGGGAGCGCGGCGCGGATCTTGAAGAAGAAGTATTCCTCATCGCGGTACCCGTAAGCCCGGCGCTTGATGACATTGTCCGGTCATGCGGGGACGAGTCCACGTAGATCTTCTTGCGGAACGTGATGCGATTGAACGTGCAGGCTCTCGACGATCCCTTTGGTCTGCGGCGACTTAGCTTTTGTGTGGGTATGGTTCGATATCCTTCGCGACCAGATGCCACTCGTATTCGTGATGCCCGGAGTTGCCGCAGTATTCCGTGCCGCGCTCAGTCAGCACGCGCAACAGCGGGCCGAAGCTGTCTTCGATCTCGAACAGGGCCTGTTGGCAAGGTCATCATGCGATTGACGTGTGACCCAGCATTTCTAGCTCGCTTTCGTATCTTTATGCTGTCTCACTCACACTTTTTCCGACCACGTATTTACCAACTTCGGAAACAAAATGGCTGATTGGTAATTGAATTGAAATTACGGGACTGCAAAAACAAGCTGCTACCGAACCTCGATCTCACGCTGCTGGCGAAGTGCGATGAATTCAGTCGCACTCGACATATAGCCTTCATCCGTCCCTCCGACTTGCGGTTGAATTTAATACCATCTATATAGATAAATGACGTAATCGCTTCGTGCCGCGCCGTTGGTCCAGCGTGCGGTGGGCACACCACCAGATCAAGATAACCGTGTGCCCGAGGGGAGCGCAGCATGGACAATTGTGCGTCACTCGCATGGATTTGTTCCGGTATCGCTGGGTGGTGGATAGTTTGGTACCCGAATGTGTTTCGTGTGCTTTCCCATACCGGCTACTGGCAGCTTTCGTTCTCCCATCGGTCCCAGAGCTTACACAGCTCAAGGCGTGTGGTGTTCTCTGTTGGGCCCAAACACGACCACTCTGTCTGTCGACACATCCAACGCGTGGCGTTTCGCCGGACGCTGACGCTGGCGCTTATCGCGTGGCTCGTCGCGATGACCAGTCCCAACGTTTGCATCGCGGCGGAACCCGGTGTGACCGACGGCGCAATCCGCCTCGGCATGGTCAATGCGCAGACGGGCGCCGCGGCGGGCCTTGGTCGCGGGATGCGCATGGGCGCGGAAGCCGTGTTCGACGACGCGAACGCGCGCGGTGGCGTGAACGGCAGGAAGATCGAACTCGTCGTCGCCGACGATCGCTACGAGCCCGACCGGACCATCGACGGCACGCTGGAGATGATCGAGCAGCGTCACGTATTCGCGCTGTTCGGCTACGTCGGCACGCCGACGACCACGGCGGTGCTGCCGATCATCAAGGACGCCGGTATTCCGCTCGTCGGCGCGTTCACTGGCGCGATGGCGCTGCGCAGGCCGGTCATTGCCGAGGTCTTCAACATCCGCGCCAGCTATGAAGACGAGACGCGCGCGCTGGTCGACCGTTTCATCGCGCACGACGACGTGAAACGCTTCGCCGTGTTCTATCAGGACGACGGTTTCGGGCTCGCGGTGCTGGCGGGCACGCGGCTGGCGCTGCAGCGTCATGGCCTGGACGTCGTCGCGACGGGCACCTTCCGCCGCGGGACGACGGCGGTCGACACGGGCCTCGCGTCGGTGCTGGAGGGGCGGCCGGACGTCGTCATCATGGTCGGCCCCTACACGCCGATCGCCGCGTTCATTCGCGCGGCGCGCCACGAAGGGCTCAAGGCCCGGCTCGCCACGGTGTCCTTCGTCGGCACTGACGACCTGTTGCGCCTCGTGGGCACCGACGGCGACGGCACGCTGATCTCGCAAGTCGTGCCGCTTCCCCGGAGCGACCGCGAGGTAGTGCGGGACTGCGCACGGCTGATCGAGCGGCGCTTTCCGGGGGAACGCACCGGCGTGGTGAATATCGAGGGCTGCATCGACGCCAAGATCATGCTGATCGGCCTCGAACGCGCCGGTCCATCGCCGACCCGGGCGGCCCTGATACAGGCGCTCGAGTCGATCCGGCATCTCGACCTGGGCGGCCTGGTGGCCGATCTGCGAGCCGAAAATCACCAAGCGCTGAACGCGGTGTTCCTCACCGAAATCGAGCACGGGCAGATCACGCCGCTGGACGCGCTGGCGAGGTAATCCATCCGGATGGCCGCGCGAAAGGCCGTCCGGGTCCCGGAGGGCTGTATGGACATCAAGGCCAAGCTTGTCGCCAGCACCAGCGTGATGCTGCTGGGCGTGATGGCGATCTCCGCGACCAGCCTGCTTGCCGTGCACGGCATTGCGTCCGGCGTACGCACGCTGACGACGGAATCACTGCCGTTGCAAGTGCGCAGCAACGAGCTCCAGCGCGCGTACGCCGACCTCGCGGTCGATTTCAGCCGGCTCGAGCGGGCCCAAGACGCATCCGAGCAGGCACGGGCGACGTCGGCGATCGAAACGCAATTGCAGCGGATCGAGGCCGTCACGGCGGCCGTGAGGGCGATCGACAGGCACGGCGTCGACGAGCCGTCCGCCGACTTGCGGGCGATGCTCCAATCGATGAACGAAGGCGTCACGCAGCGCCTGCGTGACAACGCGAAAATCGAAACCGAAAGCAGACTGATCGCGGACGTGCAGGAGATCGGCTCTAAGCTACTTGCCGCGGTCAGCAGGCAAACGGCGCGGCTCGACAACCGGGCGATGGCGGACGTGGCAGATGCTCTGGCGGCCAACACGGCATTCAACCGGACGATACATGCGCTGGATCAGGTCCGTGTGGACGTGAAGGAAATCATCATCCACGTCAACGCCATCGATGATGCGCCGAGCCGATACCGGCTTGCGCCGCTGCGGGAACGGATGAAGGCGGCCATTGACGGTGCGCGCAATTCGATGACGATCGCGGCGTCAAATGGCGATGTTGCTGCAGCTCGGGACGTCGCCGATACGCTCAAGCGATTCGCAACGGACATCCTCGACAGCGACAACGGCGTCGTCGCGCTGCGCGGCAAGATGTTCACGGATGCGTCCCTGGGCACGCGCTACCAAGCAAAACATGCCGAGCTTTCGCAATCGCTCCAGTCGCTGGACACGAAGCTCGCGGAGATCGTCGATCCGTTTGCGTTGCGGATCTTCAAGGCGCGGCAGCGTCTCGACGCAGCGACCGCGTTCCAGCAGCGGGCTGCCGAGATCAAGTACCTGTCGGCGGTCGTTAGCGGCAGTATCGAAGAATTAACGGCCAACTTCCGAGTGGTCACGCAAAGTACAAACGCGGAGCAACTCAAGCGTGTCGACGACGAGATGCAGGTGGATCTTGGCGAACTGGCAGCCTCGGCGCACGCGCTGCGGTCGGCGCTCGAAGCGAGCGGGCAAGGCGAATTGGTCCGCACACATGACGTGGTCCCATTGACCGTCATACTGGCAAACTCCGCACACCGCATCCTCGCGGCTAAGCGGCATACCCTGTCCAATGATGCCGCTATGCAGCGTATCGTCGCTGACATCGATACCACCTCGAATCGCCTCGCGGCCGATGCGGAACAGGGGGGCGTGCGCGTCGACCTGCAGCAGCGCAGCATCGTGTCGCAGGTGTACCGCTCGATGGCGGGCGCGGTCGGCATGATCGTCGTCGTATCGCTGCTGCTCGCGGTATTCGGCCTTGTGATCAGCCGTCGCATCGGCCTGTCGATCTCGCGCCCGCTGTCGAACCTGACGCGCACGATGGCGCGCATTCGCGGCGGCAGCGACCTGTCGCTGCGCGTGCGGCACCACGGCAGCGATGAAGTCGCGACGCTAATCGCCGGCTTCAACACGATGCTCGATGAAATCGAGCGGCGCGACGTGGAACTGCAGGCCGCGATCGGGGCGGCGGAAGCCGCGAATTCGGCGAAGTCGGAGTTTCTCGCGCGGATGAGCCACGAAATCCGCACGCCGATGAACGGCGTGCTCGGCATGACCGAGCTGCTGCAGCGCACGCGGCTCACCGCGAAGCAGCACAACTTCGTCGACACCGTGTATCGATCCGGCCAGACGCTCCTGACCATCATCGACGACATCCTGGATTTCTCGAAGATCGAGGCTGGCAAGCTGGTGCTGGAGCGCATCGAGTTCAACCTGTCCCAGCTGCTCGACGACGTCGTGTCGCTGCTCCATCCCGCCGCCACGCGCAAGGCGCTCGCGTTGCGGTTCCACAAGCCGGACACGGTGCCTGAATGGGTGCGCGGCGATCCGGTCCGGCTGCGGCAAATCCTGACGAACCTGATCGGCAATGCGATCAAGTTCACCGAGCGCGGCCAGGTCGAGCTGGCCGTTGCGTATTCGGAACAGGGTCTCGTCACGTTCACGATCGCCGACAGCGGCATCGGCATCGCGCCGGACGTGTCCGCGCAGCTCTTCCGGCCGTTCCAGCAGGCCGACAGCTCGACCGCCCGCAAATTTGGCGGGACCGGGCTCGGGCTCGTGATATCCCGTCAGCTGGCCGAGATGATGGGCGGCACGCTGACCGTCGAATCGGCGCCCGGCCGGGGCTCGGTGTTCACCGTGACGGCGCGGCTCGAGCCGGCGGGCGGCGCGGCCGGCGCCGCCACGAACGCCAGCCGGTCGCTGGCCGGCCTGAAGGTGCTGATCGCGGACGACAGCGAGACCGATCGCAGCGTGCTCGTCGAGCATGCGAACGAATGGCAGCTGCGAGTCGCCACGGCCAGCGGCGGCGGCGATGCGCTGGCGCAGCTGCGGGCCGCCGCCGCCGAGGGGCAACCGTTCGACCTGGCGATCGTCGACGTGCGGATGCCGGGCATGGACGGCATCTCGCTCATACGGCACATCCGCGACGATCCTGCGCTGCACGCGCTCCGGATCGTCACGCTGACCGCATTCGAGATGATGGACAGCATCCAGGTCGCGCGCGAACTCGGCATCGACGCGCGCCTGACCAAGCCGCTCCACGGTTCGGACCTGTATGCGTGCATCGCGTCGGCGATGCACGTGACGCCGCCTCGGCGGCCGTCGGCGGCGCCGGTTTCCGCCGATGCCGAGCCGGACGACGGTCCGCCGCCCGGCGCGGCGTCGGCACGCGTGCTGCTGGTCGAGGACAACGCGGTCAATCAGCAGATCGCGCTGGCGATGCTGGAGGACACGGGCTACGAGGTTGCCGTGGCCGAGAACGGCCGGCAGGCGCTGGAGAGGCTGGCGAACGAAACATTCGACGTCGTGCTGATGGACTGCCAGATGCCGCAGATGGACGGCTTCGAAGCGACGCGGCTACTGCGGCGGCGCGAGGCGGAAACGGGCGCGCCGCGCCTGCCCGTGATCGCGTTGACGGCCAATGCGATCAGCGGCGACCGGGAACGGTGCCTCGCCGTCGGTATGGATGACTACCTGAGCAAGCCGTTCCATCGCGATGCGCTGCTGAAGCTGCTCGCACATTTTTCTCGCGGCAATGCGCCGGCAGCGGTGGCGGTGGCCGCGAGCGACGACGCGATCGATGCAATCGACGCGGTGATCGCCGCGGCGAATGCCGCCCCGGAGGCCGACGCGAACGTGATCGACCGCAAGGCGCTCGACGCTTTGCGCGCACTGCAGCGGCCCGGCCGCCCCGACGTCCTGACCCGGATCATCGACCAGTTCAATCTCGATGCGCCGCGGCTGATCGGCGACATGCACGCGGCCGTCGCGGCGGGCGACGCGGTTGCGCTCAAGATTGCCGCGCATACGCTGAAATCGAGCAGCGCGAACGTCGGCGCCCGTCTGCTGTCGGTGCGTTGCCGGCAGATCGAGCAGTTCGCGCGCGCCGCCGACATCGCAGCGGCGACGACGCTGGTCGCCGGAACGAACACCGAATTCGATCGGGCGCAGGTCGCGTTGATCGCGGAGCGGGTCGATGGGTGAGCGGCCAAGCAATGGACGCAGGTGGAGTAGGTGAAGCAACCGGAGAAGGAGGGAACCCAGTCGTGAACAATCGAAATTCCGAGGCACCGGTGGTCCTGGTCATCGACGACGACGCGATGACGCGCCTGCTGGTCGTGGAGACCCTCGAGCCCGACGGCTTTCGCGTCGAGGAAGCGGCGGCGCCGCAGGAAGGCATCGACGCGTTCCTGCGTCATCGTCCCGACCTGGTGCTGCTCGACGTCGAGATGCCTGGCGGCGACGGCTTCGAATGCTGCCGCCGGCTGCGCGCGCTGCCGGAAGGAAGTCGCGTGCCGATCGTGATGCTGACCGGCAATGACGACGACGCGTCGATCGCGAGCGCATTCGACGCCGGCGCGACCGATTTCGTGTCGAAGCCGATGCGCTGGAAGCTGCTCGGCTACCGGATCCGCTATCTGTTGCGGGCCGCCGCCGCGCTCGAACGGCTGGCGACCGCCGAGATCAGCCTAACCCATGCGCAGGCACTCGCGCACGTGGGCAACTGGGAGTATCAGGCGGGCCGCGCGGACGGCTACTGGTCGCCGGAGCTGTACCGGATCCTGGGGCTCGACGCCGAACATGCGCCGCCCACCTTCGACCGGCTGCTGCAGGCCGCGCCGGCCGACGAGCAGCCGTTGCTGACCCAGTCGTTCACGAGCCTGCGCACCGAAGGCGTCGCGTTCTCGCTCGAGCATCGGCTGATCCACGCGGACGGCACCGAGCGCCATGTGTTGCACCAGGCGGAGTCGGGCCGCGACCGGAACCACGCGATCATCCTGCGCGGCATCGTGCAGGACATCACCGAGCGCAAGGTGCAGCAGGGGCGCATCGAATATCTGGCCAACCACGACGCACTGACCGGCCTGCCGAACCGCAACCTGCTGAACGACCGCATGGAGCAGGCGATGTCGCAGGCGCGGCGCACGGGGCAACTGGTCGCGGTGATGGTGCTCGACCTGGATCGCTTCAAGCACATCAACGACAACTTCGGCCATTCGGTCGGCGACGGCCTGCTGCGGGCCGTCGCGGCACGCCTGAAAGCGGCCGTGCGCGACGGCGACACCGTCGCGCGGCTCGGCGGCGACGAGTTCGTCGTGATGCTGGTCAACCTGTCGACGCCGGCGGATGCGGACGCGATTGCCCGCAAGATACTCGGCACCTTCGTCGCGCCGTTCTCGTTGGACGCGCATGACCTGCATGTGACGACGAGCGTGGGCGTCAGCCTCTGTCCGCTCGACGGCGCCGACGCGGAAACGCTGCTGAGGACGGCCGATGCCGCCCTGTACTGCGCGAAGGAGCGCGGGCGGAACGGCTACAGCTTCTATACGCGCGAGCTGGGCGCCCGGGTGGAGGAACGGGCCGAGTTCGAGAGCGCGCTGTATCAGGCCGTGGAGAACGACGAGCTGACGCTCTATTACCAGCCGAAGGTCGACCTCAAGACCGGCCAGATCAGTGGCGTCGAGGCGCTGATTCGCTGGCGGCGGCCGGGCATCGGCGTGATTCCGCCCGACCGTTTCATTCCGATCGCGGAAGAAACCGGGCTGATTCTGCCGATCGGGCAATGGGTGTTGCATACGGCGTGCGCGCAGGCCGTCGCCTGGCAGCAGGAGGGGCATCCGCCGATTCCTGTTGCCGTGAACCTTTCGGCGCGCCAGTTCCGACAGCAAGACGTGGCAGAGATGGTGCGCACGACACTCGAGCAAACGGGCCTCGCGCCGGCCTGGCTCGAGCTCGAGCTGACCGAGAGTGTGCTGATGCAAGACCGCCATTCGATCGCGCAGACGCTGCGTGAACTGAAGGCCCTCGGCGTCGTGCTGTCGCTGGACGACTTCGGCACCGGCTATTCGAGCCTGTCGTATCTGAAGGACCTGCCGATCGACGTCGTCAAGATCGACAAGTCGTTCCTGAGCGACGTCACCACGAGCGCGGAGGGAGCGTCTCTGACGCGCTCGATCATCGCGATGGCAGAGTCGCTGCACATGGAGACGGTGGCCGAGGGCGTGGAGACGGAGGCGCAGTTGTCGTTTCTGAACCGGCATCGCTGTCATGCGATGCAGGGCTACTACTTCAGCCATCCGATCACGGGGGAGGAAATCGCCGACATGCTGTCCGTCGGCGCGGAACTGCCGGATCATTGCCGGCGACGCGAGCTGCTGCACCGGACGCTGCTGCTGGTCGACGACGACAGGGCAGTCCTGCAGATGCTCAAGCGGGCACTGAGCCGGGACGGCTACGAGATTCTCGGCGCGACCGATCCCGACGAAGCGCTCGCCCTTCTCGCGCAACATCGCGTGGGGGTGATCGTGTCGGATTTCCGCACGCCGGCCCGGTCCGGAATCGACCTGTTGCAGCGGGTCAAGGCGTTGTATCCGGACGTCGTGCGCATCCTGCTGTCCGGCTACGCCGACGCGCAGTCGATCGCCGCCCCCCATTCGGTCCAGAAGCTCCTGATCAAGCCGTGGGATGTCCCGTTGCTGCGCAAGCAGATCGGCGAGGCGTTCCGGCAATTCGAGCACAGCGAAGCGACGGTTCCACCGTTTGGGTCCCCTGCTGGTCTAGGTGCGATAAGGCTTAGCACTCCACCCCCCAAACAATAGCCAATTAAAAGAGTTACTTCCTGACGGGTCTTTCCGTCGATCCTCAAGGTCTCCTGCCGAACCTCGGCCGATGACGTCATGCACTTGTCGGTGCCGCGAATCGGCGCCGGCCGGGCCCGCGTGCTGGTCGCGTGGCTGCGCCGCACGCTCGGCGTGGCGATCGCCGTCGACGTCGACGTCGACCTGACCGAGCCGCTGGTGGCGCCGGGCCCGGCGATCGAGCCGGCCCGCGGCCAACTGGTGCCGCTCGAGCGGCTCGCGAGTCCGCATCCGCTGTCCGGCG